>NZ_CM166495.1:8302500-12810000 GCF_056858435.1 Pyxidicoccus sp. M15
CCTGGCTGGCACCGTCAAAGAATTGACTGCGGTTTCCGCAATCTGTCTTCTACTTGGGCTTGCTATTTGGTTTTCAAAGACCGAGTCGCTTGTACCATCCGCGACTTTTTGCTACCGTTGCTGCTCTTGCTGCCTGCCGTTTCCAACCGGCGGGGCCGCATTCTTTATTCGAGTCCGCATCCGTTGTCAACTTCGACTTTTGCGTCCTCGTGGCCTCTCGAAGTCCTCAGCGCCGCCCAGTGGCTTCCGCTGTTTTCTCTCGAGGGGGCGGGGCTTCTACCGCTTCGCCGCCGTCCCTGTCAACCGCTGCTTCGTGACCTTCCCAACCGAGCCGCCCGCTTCACTTCTTCCCGGGCTTTTCTCTGTCGGGGGCGCGGCTTCTACTTCGTCGCCGCGTCGTCCGTCAACCTGCTTCGGTGACCGCCGTATTCCGTTTGTCGGTGCTGTGCTGTCCCGCCTCCGAAGTGCCTTCCGCGCCAGTGCGCGGGCTTCGGTGCGAGGGGCGCGGCTTCTACCACCGCTGCGCCTTGAGTCAACCGCTTCGACTTCCCTGCCCCAGCTCCGTCTCCCATGAGACGACTGCCCGCTCCATCCACCACGCCGCCCGCTGGTTCACCACCGCTTCTACATCAACCGTCTAGGGAGCCGTTCGGAGATTGTCAACTCGTTGTCACGAGCCGCCCCGCCTGCTCCAGGACCATCTAGAGGTACTCCTCTCGGAGTACTTCCGGCATGGACCCACGGTCTTATTCGGTCTTGCTCAGAGAACCACAGCGCCGGAGGCGCTGATCTCCGCCTGGTACTTCGCGGAAGGCACGGTCGCTCGCTGCGGTGCGCCGTGGGTGGAGCGGCTTATCCACCAACTCTCCCGGGGGCGCAAGAAGTTTGATTCTCGCCACTTGCGCCACCCGCTCGACACAATCGCCGGCCGGGTGATGGGGGAAACCGCCCTCCCCCGCCGGACCATTCCCAACTCGTGCGTCAGCCTCCGACGCCGAGCCCCAGCTTCGAGACATCCACCCGGCCCCGGCGGCAGTGCTCGGCCACCACCACCGCGCGCAGCTCGCTGTACGCCCGCTCGAAGTCGTCGTTCACCACGATGTAGTCGTACGACGCGATGCCCCGCTCCATCTCCGAGCGAGCAGCCAGCATCCGACGACGGATGGTCTCGTCCGAGTCCGTCTGACGATCCCTCAAGCGCCGCTCCAGCTCCTCCATGGAGGGCGGCAGCACGAAGATGGTCACCGCGTCGGGGTGCTTGCGCTTGATGGCCTGCCCGCCCTGCACGTCGATGTCGAAGATGGCCGCACCCTTGCGGGCCCGGGCCTCGTCCACCGCGGACTGGGGGCTGCCGTAGAAGTGGCCGTGGACCTCGGCCCACTCCACGAACTCGCCGCGTTCAATCTTCTGCTGGAAGGTGGCGACATCCACGAAGTGGTAGTCCACCCCCTCGCGCTCCTTCCCGCGGGGCCGCCGGGTGGTGACGCTGATGGAGAAGACCGCGTCCGACGTCTCCTTGAGGAGCCGGTGGGCGAGGGTGGTCTTCCCCGCCCCAGACGGCGCGGAGAGGACGAGCAGCAGACCAGGCTGGAGCACGGTAGGCGCGTTCATTCGACGTTCTGTACCTGTTCGCGGATGCGCTCGACCTCGGCCTTCATCGAGACCACGCGCGCGGAGATCTCCGCGTGCTGGCTCTTGGAGCCGGTCGTGTTCACCTCGCGGTGCATCTCCTGCACGAGGAAATCCATTCGGCGGCCGGCAGGCTCGCTGCTGGCCATGAGGGCCCGGAACTGCTCGAGGTGGCTCGCCAGGCGCGTGACTTCCTCGGCGATGTCCGTGCGCTCGGCGAAGAGGGCCACTTCCTGCGCGAGCCGCTGCGGGTCCACCGCCACGCCGCGCGCCAGCTCCGCGATGCGGTCCGAGAGCCGCTGCTGGTACTCCTGCACGGCGCGCGGGGCGAGCTGCGCGACCTCGCGGCTCCAGCCTTCCAGCAGCTTCAGCCGGGCGTCGAGGTCCGCGTGGATGGCCTCGCCCTCGACGAGCCGCATCTTCTCCAGCGCAGTCAGGGCCTGTTCGAGGGCGGCCTGCAGCGCCGGCGTGGCGGACTCCACGTCCACCCCCTTCTCCTCCAGGCGGACGACACCGGGCTGATTCACCACCTGGGACCAGGCGACCTCTCCCGCCAGGCCCAGCTCCTTGGCCAGCTCGCGGAAGGCGCGCACGTACTCGCGCGCCAGGCCCAGGTCCACCGTGGGCACCGTGCCGGAGGCGGTGGGGGCCTGCCGCTTCACCAGCAGCTCCACCGAGCCACGGGCCAGCCGGTCCTTCACCTGCTTCGTCACCGTCGGCTCCAGCGACGACAGCTCGCGGGGCAGCCGCGCCTTCACCTCGCAGAACTTGTGGTTGAGCGAGCGCAGCTCGACGGAGACCTCTTCGTCTCCCACGCGCGCGCGGCCCGCTCCGAAACCGGTCATGCTCTTCAGCATTGGGCGGTTGCTAGGGGCTTTCGGCCCCCAGGTCAAGCCGCGCGCTTGCACCGCTTCCGTTTCTGTGTAGGGTCCGCCGCCGAGATGTCCTGGCACAAGCGGCTCGAGCTGTGGGCGAAGCTGGCGCTGGCGCTCGTGGCGTCCGCCCTGTTCTGGCGCCCCGGGCGCCGTCGCCGTCCTGGAAGTTCCCTGCCCGTCCCCCGGAAGGTGCTGCTCGTGCGGCCCGACAACCGCGTGGGTGAGGCCCTGCTGACCACCCCCCTGATGCGCACCCTCAAGGCGCACGTGCACCCCGCACCGGAAGTGCATGTGCTCGCCCACGCGAAGGTGGCGCGCGTGCTGGCCGGCCATCCGGACGCGGACGCGGTCATCGCGTTCGACCGGCGGCGGCTCTGGCTGGGGCCCCTGGCCCCCGGGCTCAGGGCGCTGCGCCGTGAGCGCTACGACGTGGTGGTGGACTGCGCCAACTGGGAGTCCCCCTCGGTGACGAGCGCGCTCGTGTCGCGCATGGCCGGGCCCCAGGCGGTGGTGGTCGGCCCGGATGTGTGGCCGGTGTCCCGCCTCCATTCCCTGTCCGTGCCCGCGCGCCCGGATACCCGCAACGAGGCCGTGCAGCGCACGCACCTGCTCACCCCGCTCACCGGCGACGCCGTGGCCAGGGGCCTGTCCTTCCGCGAGCCGGCCGTGGGCCCCTCCATCCGCGCCTACCTCGAGGAGAGCTCCCGCACCGCGTCCGCGGTCATCAACCCGGGCGGGCGCATGGGCCCCAGGCGCATTCCGCCCCAGGCCTTCGCCGCCGCCGCCCGGACGCTGCTGACGTTGGGCCGTGTGCCCATCATCACCTGGGGCCCGGGTGAGGAGGAGCTCGCTCGCTCCGTGGTGGAGGCCGCTCCCGGGGCCCGGCTCGCGCCCGCCACCAACCTGGACGAGCTTGCTGCCCTCATGCGCGCCGCCGGGTTCACCGTGTGCAACAACACCGGGCCCATGCACCTGTCGGTGGCCGTGGGCGCCCCCACCCTGGCCTTCTTCCTCCGCATGGACATGGAGCGCTGGGGTCATGCCTACGCGCCCCACCGCATGGTGGACCTCACCGCGCTCGTGGATGGTGCGGGGGGGGAGGGACTGGAGGCGCGAGCCTCGGAAGAGGTGCGGACCTTCGCCGCGGCCCTGCAGGACCCGGTTGCCCGGTAGGCCCTAGCCCGGCTCGGGCGAGGTCCGCGACTTCCGCTCCGGCACCATCCGGGGGATTCCGTCCTCCACCGGCCAGGCACAGTGACAGCGCGGGCAGCGGACCTCGGTGCGCGAGGCCTCTTCGTGCACCGTCAGCAGGCCCTTGCACAGGGGGCAGCCCAGGACGGACCGCAGCGCCGCGTCCAGGGGCGGCACGGGCTACTTCGTCCCCTCGCGGCCGAGGCGCCGGGCGAGGTCCGTGGTGCTGTGGTCCTTCGGGTCGCCGGACACCGCCGTGCGGCCACCGTAGGCCCGGACCTCGTCCCCCTCGGGAATGCTGTCCGGGGTGTAGTCCGTGCCCTTCACGTGCACGTCCGGCTTCAGGGCGCGGATGATGCTCCGCACGTTGGGCTCGTCGAAGACGATGACCCGGTCCGTGCAGGCGAGCGCGGCCACCAGTTCGGCGCGCTCGGCCTCGGGGATGTAGGGACGGCCCGGGCCCTTGTAGGCCCGCGTGGACGCGTCCGAGTTCACCGCCACCACGAGCACGTCCGCGAGCGCCCGCGCGCCCTCCAGGTAGCGGACGTGGCCCACGTGCAGCAGGTCGAAAACGCCGTTGGCCAGCGCCACGGTGCGGCCCTCGGCCCTCCAGCGCTCGCGCTCCTCGGCCACCTTCGCGAGGGGCTGGAGCTTGTCCAGGGTGCTCATCGCGCGCTCCGCAGCTCTTCGAGCAGCTCTTCCTTCGACACCGTCGCCGTGCCCGGCTTCTGCACCACCAGCGCGCCGGCCACATTCGCCAGCCGCGCCGCCTCGCCGAACGTGGCGCCCGCCGCCAGCGACAGCGCGAAGGTGGCAATCACCGTATCTCCCGCTCCCGTCACGTCCACCGCCGCCTTCGCGCCATACACGGGGATGTGATCCACCCCACCCTCCGCGTCGAAGAGCGTCATGCCGTGCCGTCCTCGCGTCACCAGCAGCGCACGGCAGTCCAGTCGCCGCAGTGCCGCGTGCCCTGCCTCCAGCAGGTCCGCTTCCGTCCGCACCGGGCGCCCGGCGAGCGCCTCGAGCTCCGGCTCATTGGGCTTGCACACCGTCAGCCCCGAGAAGGAGGACAGGGCATAGCGGCTGTCCACGCACACCGGCAGGCCATCCGCCGCCAGGCGCCGCAGCACCTCGCGCACCTCGTCTCCCAGCACGCCCGCGCCGTAGTCGGACACCACCACCGCGTCCGCGTCCCTCGCCGCCTCTTCCACCTGCTTCGCCAGCGCCTTGCGCATGCGCGGCGGCAGCGAGCCTCGCTGCCCGCGGTCCAGCCGCAACATCTGCTGGCGCGTGGTGCTCACCCCTCCGGCGAGGATGCGCGTCTTCGTCTCCGTTTCGATACCGCGCCCGCTCACCGCGTGGAGGCGGATGCCGGCCTCGTCGAAGAGGCGGCGGAGTGCGCTTCCCATCTCGTCCGCACCGAGCGCGCCCACCGCCGTCACCTGGCCCGAGAGCGCCCGGACATTGGCCGCCACGTTGGCGCCGCCGCCCAGCTTCACCTCGGCGGACTCGTAGCGGACGATGAGCACCGGGGCCTCGCGGCTCACCCGGTCCGTCTGACCGTAGATGTAGTGGTCGGCAACCAGGTCCCCGACCAGCAGCACCCGGCGGCGTGCGAAGGCGAGCGGCAGGCGCGAGGGCAAAGGCGACGGGCGAGCGGGCGAGACTGCGGCCATGGCGGCGGTTTGTCCCACAGGCCCCCGCGCCTCACAAGTCGCGCGGCACGTCCGCCAGCCCAAGCGCCCGGCGCAGGTGGGACTCGCCCTCCAGCACCTCCACCCCCAGCCGCACCACCCACGCCGGGAAGCCGAGCGGCAGGCGCACTGCGTCCTTCTCCGTCGTCACCACCCGTGCTCCCTGACGGGCGGCTCGCGCCTCCACGTCCCGGAGCTCGTCCGCCGTGAAGCGGTGATGGTCCGGGAAGAGGGCCGCGTCACGCACCTCCGCTCCGAGGGAATGCAGGGTCCTCAGGAAGCCTCCCGGCCGGGCAAGCCCCGCGAGCGCCAGCACCGGCTGCCCGGCCAGCGCGTCCGTCCGAAGGACGCGGCCCGAGGGCTCCAGCCACGCCGTGGGCCGGTAGCGTGTACGGACGCGGGGGATGCCTCTGACCTCGGGCAGGTCAGGGTCCACGGCCGCCGTTGATTGCGACACACGCAGGGGACTGCCTGGCGGGGGGCTGGCCGTAGGCAGTCCAGTGCCCGTGGCCTCCATCGATTGCGGCACCTGCGCCGGCCCCCCTTGGGGAAACGGGTCCGCCAGCAGCCCGGGGCGCGTGACCTCCGGCGATTGTGGCGCACGCGCGGGACTCCCTGCCGGAAGCCGACCCGCGGGCTGCTCAGGGTCTGTCGCCACCATGGAGGTGTCCGCGGCCGAGGAGGAGGCGGCGCGGACCCAGAGCAGGGTGGCGCGGCGCAGGGACGAGCGCGGCTCGCGCAGGGGGCCTCGGGGAAGCATGTGGCCGTTGCCCAGCCCCACGGCCTCGTCCACCACGACGAGGTCCTCGTCACGCGCGAGCCTGCGGTGCTGGAAGCCGTCGTCGAGCAGCACCGTGTCCAGGCCGAATTCGTCACGTGCGCGGTACGCACTGGCTACGCGGTCCGCTCCGACGAAGACGCGCGCCTGGGGGCAGCGTCGTGCGAGCAGGAGCGGCTCGTCACCGGCGTCCTCGACGGACGGCAGCGGGTCCGTACCGGTGAAGGTCAGCGGTTCGCGCGAGCCTCGCCCGTAGCCGCGCGTGAGGATGCCGACCTTTCGCCCGTCACGGACCAACAGCTCCGCCAGGTGGAGCACCGCGGGCGTCTTGCCTGTTCCTCCCACGTTGACGTTGCCCACCGAGATGATTCGAAGGCCGTCTACGCGCTCGGCGCGCAGCAGGCCCGCATCGTAGAGGGCTCGCCGCAGGTGCACGGCCGCCGCGTACGGCCAGGACAGCGCGGTGAGGGGCGATAGCAGCGCGCGGCGGCCCCACGGCTCGGGGGCCGGCGGGTAGAAGACGCGCTCGATGGCCGTGGGCGCTTCGCTCGGCGCGGTGCTCACCGGGGGCGCCTCGCCCGCTCGTAGAGCGACAGCACGTCACTCGCGATTCGCGCGTTCGTCGGGTGCGCAATCGGAGCGCGTTGACCGGAGAGCGCGGCGGAGGCCACGGCCTCCGCCGTCGGCGCTGCCACCCGCGCATCCGCGAGGTCCGGCAATGCGCCCTCCTCCACCGCCACCACGCGAACGCCGCATGCGCGGGCCTGGGCCGCGGCTCTCGCGCTCCAGTCATTGCCAAGCCCGAGCAACCACACCTCGTCCAGCGCCTGGAGCCAGCGCGCGAACGCGTCCCCCTGCTGGTAGCCCGTGAAGGTGACGGCGTCCTCCAGGCCGAGCTCCGTCACCTGCCGCCGCGTCGCCTCCAACAACGCCCCATCTCCCACGAGCACGAGGCGGGCCTCGGCACGCTGCCTCCGGTACAGGGCAAAAGCCTCCACTCCCACGGCGTGACGCCGCGAGGGCTGGAAGGTGGAGACCATGCCGAGCACCGGCTGCCCCGTCAGGCCCAGCTCGCGACGCAGGGCCTGCGTGTCTTCCGCCGGGTGGAATCGGGAGTCCACCAGGGCAGGGAGAACCTCCGCGGTCCTGCCCTTCTCCCGCAACGGGGGCAGCAGCGCGCTTGCTGGAACCGTGTAGGCGTCCGCCACGGGCAGCGAGGCTCGCAGCGAGCGTGGCGCGTGCAGCGAGCGGACCAGCACTGCGCCTCGGGGGCGGCCCCACCTCGCGAGCAGGTGGTCATGACTGAAGTGCGAGTGCACCACGTCCACCTCGCGCTTGCGCAGGCTGCGCAGGTCACTCCACATGTTCCAGGGCGGCGACTTCACCGACAGCTCCAGGCCTCCCTCGTCCAGCAACCCGAGCGCCTGGAAGCGCGGCACCGCGGGCTCCTCCGCCGGCACGTCCTTGCGCCTGCGGTCCACCGCCACCGTCACCTCGTGCCCGGCCTCGCGCTGCGCAAGCGCCAGCAGGGCCACGTTCTCCGCGGGGCCGCTGAAGAAGGGACTCGCGAGCAGGTGGAGGATTCGCATCCGCTCAGCGCCCCACCAGCGCGCGGTACAGGTCTCCCAGCGCCCGGGCCTCGTGCTCCACGCCACACCTGCGGCGGGCCTCCTCGGCCGCGTTGCGCCCCACCTCTCTCGCCCGCTCCGGCTCCCGCATCAGCATGGCCAGCAGCTCTCGCAAGGCCTTCACGTCCCCGGGCTCGAAGAAGAAGCCCGTGCGCCCGTGCTCGATGAGCGTGTCCAGGTACGGCAGCTTCGACGCCACCACGCAGCACCCGGAGGCCATCGCCTCCACGTGCACCAGCGAATAGCCCTCCGCGTAGGACGGGTGCACCAGCACGCTCAGCCCCTGGTACCAGGGTTCGATGACCGACTGCTCTCCCGCCAGCGACACCCGGTCCTCGAGGCCGGCCCTCAGTCCGTTCACCCAGTCCAGGTCCGCGCCCTTCGCCAGGCCCACGAGCACCGCCTGCCACTCCGGGTGCTCCGGCAGCAACGGTCTCACCGCGTCGAGGAAGTCGCCCTGTCCCTTCTCCTTCCGGATGCGGCCGATGACGCCCACGCCGTAGCGCCCACCCTGGCCGAGCCGGCGCCACGCCTCGTCCCGGTCCACGGGCGGGTGGAAGCGCGTCAGGTCGATGCCGTGCGAGATGACCGTCGAGGGCAGCGCGATGACCTCCGCCACCTGCCGCGTCAGCGAGACGAGCGCATCCGCGCCCCTCGCGATGAAGCGCGTGAAACCGCTCGGCGCCATGGAGGTGTGCCGCGTGAAGACGAGCCGCACCTGACGGCCCAGCAGCTTCAGCACCATGCCCGCCAACAGCTCGTTGTTCCGGTGCGCGTGCCACACCACCGGCTCCGTGCGCGCGCGACGGAGCAACTCGGGCCAGGTGATTCTCGGCAGGCCGTCACTCAGGCCGGAGCCGATGACCCGGGTCTCCGAGCCCGTGTCTCGCGTGAGCGCGGGCACCACCGACTCCACGTGGCGCGTCACCCCCGTGTACCGCTTGTGGAAGTGCGGATGGACGATGAGCGTCATCGAGGGTCCGGCCTCCCGTGCGGGAAGAGCGTCGTCATCGCCTCCGCGTTCCTCTCGCTGGCGCCGGAGATTCGCCGCACCGTGGCCTGCGCCTGCTCGCCCAGGCTCGCGAGCTGTTCGGGCGAGGCGAGCCACTCCGCCAGCGTCGTGTGCAGGGCCTCACCGTCCCGCACCTGCACGCCGCCGTGCCCCGTCAGCAGCTCCACGCTGTCCCGGAAGTTGTCCATGTGAGGCCCGTACAGCACCGGCTTCCCCTGCCCCGCCGGCTCCAGGATGTTCTGCCCGCCCCGCTTCGTGAACGAGCCTCCCACGAACACCACCGTCGCCAGCCGGTACGCCCTCGACAGCTCGCCAATCGTGTCCAGCACCACCACCTGCCCGCGCTCGGGATTGCCTTGCGAGCGCAGCCCCACGCCCAGCCCCTTCTCGCGCGCCAGCGCCACGATGCGCGACGCCCGGTCCACGTACCTCGGCGCAATCACCAGCCGCAGGTCCGGCCACCGCTCCAGCAGCCGACGGTAGACGCCGAGCAGCACCTCCTCCTCGCCCTCGTGCGTGCTCCCGGCAATCCAGACGCGGGCGCCCGGCTCCAGGCCCAGCGCTCCCCGCAGCGTCTCGTCCTCTCGCGCGGGGCCTCCCGCCAGCGAGTCGAACTTCGTGTTGCCCGTCACCCGCACCCACTCCGGCCGCGCTCCGAGGCTCCTCGCACGCTCGGCCTCTTCCTCCTGCCGCATCAACAACAGGTCCAGGTCGTGCAGCGGGTTGCCGATGAGCCCGAACAGGCGGCGGTACTTCGCCAGGTTCTTCGGGGAGAACCGGCCGTTCGTCATCACCACCCGCGCCCCGCCTCGCTTCGCCGCGCGGATGAGGTTGGGCCATATCTCCGTGTACTCCAGCACGAGCACGTCCGGACGGATGGCCCGCACCGCCCGGCGCGTCGCGCCCCAGAGGTCGTAGGGCACGTACACCACCCCGTCGATGTCCTTCGCCAGCCGGCCCTTCGCCATCGCGTAGCCGCTGTCCGTCATCGTCGACAGGATGAGCTGGCAGCCCGGGAAGCGCGCCCGCAGGGGGCCGAACATCGGCGACAGGGCGAGCAGGTCTCCCGCGCTGGCTCCGTGCAGCCACAACACCGGGCCCTCGCCGCGCGCGGGCAGGCTTTCCGGGCCATAGAAACCCAGCCGCTCCTTCAGCCCATGGCGCGTCTTCCGGTGCAGTGAGAGCACCGGGAACAGGAGCGCGAAGAGCGCGTAGCTGGCGAGGATGTACAGGAGGCGCATGGGCGGCTCCCGCGCCCTCTATCAGATGCCCGGCCCCCGGGGCAGCACGCGTACGGGGCTGGGGACAATCCAGGGCCGCCACTCCGTCCCGAAGAAGCGTCCCGGCGCCCGGGCCCACACCTCCACCTGCACCACGCCCTCCCCCGTCAGCTCCACGGACCTGCCGTCCGGACGGAGCCGTCCGTCACCCCACACTTCCACCCGCACCGTGTCCTCCGCCGGGGTGCCGGGCAGACGCACCTGCAGCACGTCGCCCACCTTCGCCTCACGGCGCACAGGGTCCATTCCCTCCAGCACGAAGCCCGCGGGCTCTCCCAGCGCGCGGAAGGCGCACAGGGCGCGCCCGCTTCCGAGCGCCCGTGTCACCAGCCCCGCGGCCTGGGACGCATCCTTCGGCAGGGGTGACGGCACCTGCTCCGGCGTCAGGTACATGGCCATGGACTCGAAGACCGCCTGGTACGAGGGCAGCCCGTGGGCGTCGTGGGCGCAGAAGGCGATTCGCGGCCGCTCACGCGACAGCTCCAGGAAGCGCGCTCCCGGCTCGGGGGTTGGCGCGACGAGCAGCATCACCCCGTGCCCCGGGTTGCCCATGTAGGCGCCCACCGCGGGGAGCAGCCGGCTCACCGGATTGCTCACCGCCTGACGGAAGAAGGTGTCCGCCGAGTAGAGCTCGAAGCCCGGGGCCTCCCGCGCGCTCGCCTCATCCTTCCAGGGATTGCGCTGCTGCACCGGGTGCGCGAGCACGGCCGTGCCTCCCGCCGCCGCCACCGCCTTCACCGCGTCCCCGGGCGGCATCCACTGGCGCATGCCTTCCAATGGACGCTCCATGCCGAACGCGGCCAGGTGCCCCTCGGAGGTGGAGATCTCCACTCCCGGCACTAGCAGCACGCCGTCCACCCAGGCCGGCGCGGGGGGCTTGAAGTCGTTGTGGTCGGTGAGCACCACGAAGTCCAGGCCGGCCTCCCTCGCCGCGCTGGCCACTTCGCCTGGCGTGCCCCTTCCGTCAGAGCGGGTGGTGTGCACGTGGTACGCGCCACGCACCCACCTGGGGGCGCCTTGCTTCGACGACACCACCGGGTAGCTCGCGAACGAGGCTGGCAGCGCGAAGAACCCCGCGATTCCGAACACCAGAATCATGAGGCCCAGCACCGCCCGGAGCCCCTTCGCCACCGCTGTCCGGACCCGGCTCATGCCGCACCTCGCTCAACGGGGCCGCGCACACGCCCCGGCCCGCACCGTACCGCGCTCGGGCCGTCTCTCCACCCGCGTTCCATGAAGGCCGGCTTCAGCCCCACCAGGACTTCACGCCGCGCCCTGCTCCACGGGGCCATGCGTCTGCATCTGCCACAGTGATGCATAACGCCCACCCTTCTGGAGCAGCTCCGCGTGCGAGCCTCGCTCCACCACCCGGCCCGCCTCCATCACATGCAGCACATCCGCGTTCACCACCGTGGACAGCCGGTGCGCAATCACCAGCGCCGTGCGCCCCGGCAGCACCGCCGCCAGCGCGGCCTGCACCTCGCGCTCACTCTCCGGGTCCAGGCTGCTCGTCGCCTCGTCCAGCACCAGCACCGGCGCTCGCGCCAGCACCGCCCGGGCAATGCACAGCCGCTGCCGCTGTCCACCGCTCAGCGTCACCCCGCGCTCGCCGATGCGCGTGTCGTAGCCCTCCGGCAGCGCGCGGATGAACCCGTCCGCGTGCGCCACCTTCGCCGCCGCCTCCACCTCTTCCCTCGTGGCGTCCGGCCTCGCGTAGCGCAGGTTGTCCAGCACCGTGCCGTGGAAGAGCAGCGGCTCCTGCGTCACCAGGGCGAACTGCTCCCGCACGCTCGCCGCGGTGTAGCGGTCCGCGTCCACCCCATCCAGCAGCAGCTGGCCCTTCTGCGGCCGCTCGAAGCGCAGCAACATGGACGTCACCGTGCTCTTGCCGCCGCCGCTGCCTCCCACCAGCGCCGTCACCTGCCCCGCCTTCAGCTCCAGCGTCAGGCCGTCCAGCGCGCGGCGCTCCCCGTAGGAGAAGCGCACGCCCTCCAGCACGATGCTCCGCGACAGCGTCGGCGCCGGCACCGCGTCCGGCGCGTCCTCCACCGGGTGCTTCATGTCCAGCAGCGCGAAGAGGCGCTCTCCCGCCGCGCCGGCCTGCACCGCGAACTGCGTCACCCGCCCCAGTTCCTTCACCGGCTGGTACACCAGGATGACCGCCGTCAGCAGCGACAGCAGCGCCTCGGGCGGCATCAGCCGCGCGCTCGCCGCGTACGCCAGCGCGCCCGCCAGCGCCGCCGCCGCCAGCACCTCCATCAGCCCCGGCACCGCGCCCCGCGCCCACGCCGCGCTCACCAGCGCCTTCTCGTGTGCCTGCGCGTGCGCCGCGAAGCGGGCCAGCTCCGCCTCCTGGCCGTTGAAGGCCTGGATGGTCCGCAGCCCGCCCAGGCCCTCGTGCAGCTGCCCCGCCAGGTTGCCGAGCTGCGTCTGCCCCTCGCGCGTGCGCTTCAGCACCTTGCGCATCAGCCGCGAGGCCGGCAGCGCCGCCAGCGGCACCACCAGCAACATCACCCCGCCCAGCAGCGGGCTCATGGACAGCGCCACCCCCGTCAGGATGATGGCCTGCAGGCTGTCCCGGATGTAGGCGCCCACCGTGTACATGGCCGCCGCTTCCACGGCATTCACATCCGACGAGAAGCGGCTGAGCAGATCTCCCGTGCGCTGCTTCGCGAGCTGCGACGGCGACAGCGAGGTGAGGCGCAGGAACAGCTCCCGCCGCAAGTCCCGCACCACCCGCTGCGCGAACAGCCCCATGAAATAGAACTGCCCCAGGTACCCCACGCCCTTCGCCACGCCCACCACCACCATCAACACCGGGAAGCCCCACAGCGCCGCGTCGCGCGGCAGGTCCGCCAGCCAGGGCACCCGCTGCGCGCTCGCGAAGCCCTCCTGCCCTCCGGAGAGCAGGAAGCGCAGCGCCGGCCCCGTCAGATACGCGTAGGCCCCCATCGCCAGCGCCACCGCCGCCGAGCCCACGAAGGCCAACACGAGCACACCGACATGCGGGCGCGCATAGCGCAGCAACCGCCACAACACGGGAAACATCGCTAGCGGCCCACCTTGCGCAGCGCCGCCTTGGCGAGCTGTGAATAGGGGTTGTACTCCAGCACCTTGAGCAGCTTCTTGCGCGCCAGCGGCGCGTCACCCAGGTCCGTGTCGATGATGGCCGCGATGATGTGCAGCCGCTCCACGTACGGCCCCAGGGACAGCGCCTTCTTCAGCACCTTCTGCGCCTTCTGCGCCCGCACCAGCAGCGCCCCCGGCGCCGCCAGGTACGTCGCCCAGGCCAGCCAGGCGTAGTACTCCGGCTCGTGGGGGTTGGCGACCACCGCCTCCTCGAAGGCGTGCATCGCGGTGGTGAAGTCGCGGCGCTTGAGCGCGGCCTCGCCCCGCCGCAGCGCAATCTCCGCCTCCACCACCACCGCCGTGTTGCGCCCCACGTCCAGCCGGCTGAAGAGGTATTGGAGATAGGCCTTGCGCTTCTCCTCCACGCTCAGCACCCGGTACGAGGCCGACAGCTTCTCCTGCACCGACTCCAGCAGGTCTCTCAGGTCCAGGATGTCGTACTCGGCATACGTGTCCGGGTGAAAGCGCATGGCCGTCTCGTGGTACGCGCGCTCCACCGCCTCCGAGTCCGCGGCGATGTCCAGCCCCAGGCTGCCGAAGTAGCTGCGGGTGATGATGCGCACCGCCTCCTCGCGCAGGGACGCCGCCGTCTCCGGCGGGAGCGCCTTGCGCTTGCGCGGGGCGATGCGGTCCGGCAGCACCGCGTTGGACAACACGTCCGTCCCCGAGGCCACCGGTGTCGGGGAGAAAGTCACCCCGCCCGTCAGCTTGAGGAACCACAAGAGCGACACCGCCGTGCCCAGCTCGCCGCGCCCGTGCGCGAGCAGGTCGCGCAGCACGATGCGGCCGTTGACCTGCATCGCAATCTTCAGGTCGTCGGTGTCCAGCGCCATCGCCTGCAGGTCCCGGCCGAACTCGGACGAGCGCACCGGGTACTCCCCCAGGTTCGCCCGCAGGGAGGCCGCCATCACCTTCAGCGGGAAGCACCGCCGCGCGCCCGCCAGCACCGGGGCCAGGGGCGGCACCTCCACCGAGGCCACCTCGGTGGTGAACTCGTCGCCCGAGTAGAAGGCAAAGCGCCCCTCGCGCATGCCCAGCACCCGCTCCAGCCTGTCGCGCGTGTAGTCGCGCAGCAGCTGCAACAGCTCGTCTCCCGCCGCCTCCACCCCCGCGTCCGCCAGCGCCGCGCCGATGCGCAGGCCCGACGCCAGCGACTCCACCACCCGCTCCGCCTGCTGCGAGGTGAGCACCTTGCGGTCCACCAGGAAGCGCGGCAGCGAGTCCGCCTTCGAAGAAGAGTCGTAGCTCACCGCCGCGCCGCGCAGGAAGAACACGCGCCGGCTCAAGTCGCGGTGGGCCACCACCAGCACGCCGTCGCGGCGCAGCCGGTAGAGCGAGTGAAGGAGCCCCGGCAGCGGGTAGCCCTTCAAGTCCCCGGAGTTCACCGCGGGCTTGGACAGCGTGGCCGCCAGGCCGCCGAGCGGCACGGCCTGCGCCGCGCGCACCAGGGCCTCCAGCTTGGGCACAAGCTCGCCCGGCTTGAGGGGGTCCGCGATGTACGCGTTCACCTTCAGGTCCAGCACCGACGCCACGCCCCGAGCCCGGCCCAGGTGGCCCTTGTCGATGGCGACGATGGGCACGCGCGTCCCCTGGCTGTGCGCCCGGATGAGGTGCACCACGTGCGCACCGTCCACGCGCGGCAGGTCCACCGCCAGCACCACCACCGACGGGTTGTCCGCCGCGAAGTGCTCCATCGCCGTCACCGCGTCATTCACCGCGCGCACGGTGTACCCGGCCTGCGAGAGCAGGCCCTTCAGGTGCTCGAGCGTGGGGGGATGGCTCTCGGCGAGCAGAAGCGTCTTCAAGGGTGCCTCACTCTACACCTTCATCCGCTCCCGCATCAGGTACGATGCGCGCCCCCTCATGACGCCCCCGCCCCGCATCCTCGTCGTGGCCGGCGAGGCCTCCGGTGATACCCACGCCGCCGAGCTCGTCGCCGCCCTCCAGGCCCGCCGTCCGGACCTCACCTTTTTTGGCATGGGCGGCTCCCGCCTGGCCGCTCGGGGGGTGGAGCTGCTCTTCGACGCCCGCGAGGTGTCTGTCATGGGCATCACCGAGGTGCTCCCCCGCATCCCCCGCATCCTTCAAATCCTGAAGGGGCTGGCCCACGCCGCCGCCGAGCGCCGCCCGGACGTCGCCATCCTGGTGGACATCCCCGACTTCAACCTGCGACTGGCGGAGAAGCTCAAGGCGCTGGGAGTGCCAGTCGCCTACTACGTGTCGCCGATGATCTGGGCCTGGCGTCGCGGGCGCGTGCGCACCATCAAACGCCTGGTGGACCGGATGCTCTGCATCCTTCCCTTCGAGGAGGCCTTCTACCAGGAGGCCGGTGTGAGCGCCCGGTATGTGGGCAGCCCCGTGGTGGAGCAGGTCCCCGCCCCGGACAGCCCCGCGGCCTTTCGCGAGCGGCTGGGCCTGGCGACGGACGCCCCCACGCTCGCGCTGCTGCCCGGCAGCCGGATGAGTGAAATCCGACGCCTGCTGCCCACCATGGTGGACGCGGCGAAGCAGCTGGCCGCCGAGCGCCCCGGGCTCCAGGTCGTCGTCCCGGTGGCCCCCACCATCCCCCGCGAGGAGGTGGTGTCCCGCTTCGAAGGCAGCGGCCTGTCCCCCATCCTCGTCGAGGGACGGGCCCCGGAGGTGGTGGGTGCCAGCGACGCGGCGGTGGTGGCGTCGGGGACGGCGGTGCTGGAGGCCGGGCTGATGCAACGTCCCCTCGTGGTCGTCTACCGCGTGTCGCTCATCACCTACTGGGTGGGACGGCTGATGCTGAAGGTGGCCTTCGTCTCGCTGGTCAATCTATTGGCTGGCCGGAAGGTGGTGCCGGAGCTGCTCCAGGGGGACATGACGCCCGAGCGCATCGCCGACGAGGTCCGCCGGGTGTGGACGCCGGGCGCCCCCCGGGAGGAGATGCTCAAGGGGCTGGCGGAGATGCGCGGCCGCCTGGGCGAGGCCGGGGCCGCCACCCGGGCCGCGGAAGCCGTACTGGAGCTGCTGCCCCCGCGCCCCGTTTAGGGTATGTCGGCCGGGTCATGAACCCTGCCCTGGTCTGCATCCCCACGTACAACGAGCGGGAAAACATCGAGGCCATCGTCCAGGCGGTGCTGAAGGCCGACGCCCGCGTGGACATCCTCGTTGTCGACGACAACTCCCCTGACGGCACCGGGCAGCTCGCCGACGCGCTCGCCGCGAAGGATTCGCGCGTGCGGGTGCTGCACCGCGAGAAGAAAGAGGGCCTGGGCCGCGCGTACCTCGCCGCCTTCCGCTGGGCCCTGGCCGAGGGCTACACGTACATCCTGGAGATGGACGCGGACTTCAGCCATGACCCGCGCTACCTCCCCGGCTTCCTCGACGCGGCCCAGGCCGGCGCGGACCTGGTGCTGGGCTCCCGCTACGTGACGGGCGGCGGCACGGTGAACTGGGGCGTGGGCCGGCAGGTCATCAGCCGCGGCGGCAGCCTCTACGCCCGCACGATTCTGGGCGTGGGCATCCGAGACCTCACCGGCGGCTTCAAGTGCTTCCACCGCCGGGTGCTGGAGGCCATCGACCTGGATGCGGTGAAGAGCACCGGGTACGCGTTCCAGATTGAATTGACCTACCGCACCCTGAAGAAGGGCTTCACCGTGCGAGAGATTCCCATCGTCTTCGAGGACCGCCGCGTGGGGCACTCGAAGATGAGCAAGAAGATCTTCGCCGAGGCCCTCACCATGGTGTGGAAGCTGCGGCTCAAGGTGTAGCCCCGAAAGGCGTTCCATGACGGGCTACCTGTCGCTGTTCCTGGTGTCGCTGTCGGCGGTCTTCTTCGTGGTGGACCCCGTGGGCGTGGTGCCGCTGTTCCTGGCGATGACGGCCGGGGACTCGCAGGAGAAGGTGCGCCGCACGGCGATGCGGGCCTGCCTGGTGGCGTGCGGGATGATGCTGTTCTTCGCCCTCTTCGGCGGCGTCATCTTCAAGGTGTTCGGCGTGTCGCTGGGCGCCTTCCGCGTGGCCGGCGGAATCCTGCTGCTCATCACCGCGCTGGACATGCTCCGCGCCCGCCCGTCCGAGACGCGCACCACCCCCACCGAGGAGCAGGAGGGCGTGGTGAAGGAAGACGTGGCCATCGTCCCGCTGGCCATTCCGCTCCTGTCCGGCCCGGGCGCCATCGCCACCGCCATGGTGTTGATGGCCAAGGGGGACTCACTGGCCTCGGCGGTGCCGGTGCTGGCCGCCATCGTGCTGACGTTCGTGGCCAGCTACTACATCCTCCGCGCGTCCGGGATGATTCAGCGCGTGCTGCGCCAGTCCGGCGTCGCGATTGTCGAGCGCGTCATGGGGCTCATCCTCGCCGCGATTGCAGTGCAGTTCATCGCGGACGGGGGCAAGGAATTGCTGCGGTAGGCCATGCCCGGAGCCGCCCCGACCCGGGAGGCGGCCCCTGCACTGTCCGGGCAATTCGTGCAAGCCCTCATCATCAAGTATAGCTGTAGTAAATAGAGAGCCGGACTCCCAGGAAGCCTTCCAAGGACGTCATGCTCTCCAACCTCGCCCAGGATGTTCGGTACGCGCTGCGTACCCTGCTTCAGAATCCCGTCTTCACCACGGTCGCAGTGGTGACGCTGGCGCTCGGCATCGGCGTCAACGCCGCCATCTTCACCGTGGTGGACGCCACCCTGCTCAGGCCGCTGCCCTACCCCGCGCCCGAGCGGCTGATGCATGTGTGGGAAACGCGGGTGAAGGACGAGGGGGCGCAGGAGATGAATACCTCCTACCCCAACCTCCTCGACTACCAGGCGCGCGCGAAGTCCTTCGAGTCGATTGCCGGCTACACGTCCATCCCCTTGCGGCTGGTTCGCAGCGAAGGCTCGCAGATGGTCCAGGTGACGCTCACCTCGGGCAGCTTCTTCGACATGCTCAAGGTGAAGCCCGCGATGGGGCGGCTGTACGGACCGGATGACGACCTCCCGGGCGCGGAGAAGGTGGTGGTCCTCAGCCATGGCGGATGGCAGCGCTACTTCGGCGGGGACACCTCCGTGGTCGGCCGCACCATCGACCTGGAGGGAGCGCCGCGCACCATCATCGGCGTGCTGCCGTCAGGCTTCCAGTTCGCCCTGGCGGAGGCGGCGGACATCTGGACCACGCACCGCCCCAACATGCCCCCGGGCATGCTCGTCCCCCGCAATCTGCGGTGGGTGCGCGCGGTGGGGCGGCTGGCGCCGGGCGTGGCGCGCGAAGCCGCCCAGGCGGAGCTGGCGGGCATCTCCGAGACACTCGCGACCGAACACCCCGACAGCAACGGCGGCGTGAGCACCCGGCTCGTCCCCCTGCAGGACCAGGTCGTGGGCCCGCTGCGGCCGCTGCTGCTGGTCATGCTGGGCGCGGTGGGGCTGGTGCTCCTCATCGCGTGCGGCAACGTGGCCAACCTCCTGCTGGCCCGGGCCACCGCGCGCCATGGGGAGCTGGCCGTGCGACTGGCGCTCGGCGCGAGCCGGGGCCGACTGGTCCAACAACTGCTCACGGAGAGCCTGCTGCTGGCGCTCCTGGGCGGCGCCGCCGGGCTGCTGTGCGCGAAGTGGGGTCTGGAGTTGCTGCTGGCGGCCATTCCCGCCGCGCAGTTCAGCACCATGCCGTACCTGAGGGATTTGCAGCTGAACTGGCAGGTCCTCGCATTCACCCTCGCCATGTCCGTATTCACAGGCGTGCTCTTCGGCCTGGCCCCGGCGGTGGTGTCCACCCAGCCAGACCTGCAGAGCACCTTGAAGGGGCAGGCCCAGGGCGTGGCTGGCGGTGTGCGGGGCCGCCTGCGCCAGGCGCTGGTGGTGGGCGAGGTGGCACTGGCATTGGTGCTGCTGGTGGGCGCCGGACTGCTGCTCAAGAGCCTGACGCGGATGATGGCCGAGGACCCGGGCTTCGACCGGGAGAACCTCGTGGTGATGGATGTGATGCCCCCTCCGGGCAAGTACCAGGAGGACCATTCGCTCTCACAGCTGCATGCGCAGCTCGTCACGCGCGCGGAGGCGCTGCCCGGGGTGATGGGCGCGGCCTTCACCAGCAGGATGCCGCTGAGCGGCCGGGGCAACACCATCCGCTACGTCGTGGAGGGACAGCCCTCCGCCCAGCCGGGCGAGGAGAGTGAAGCCCACCTCCGCTCCATCACCCCCAATTACTTTCGCATCCTGAGCGTTCCCCTGGTGCGCGGGCGCGCCTTTGCCGCCACGGACGAAACGAACGGGCCCCGGGTGGTCAGCATCAACGAGACGCTCGCCAAGAGGCTCTTCCCCGGGCAGGACCCGGTGGGCCAGCACCTGCGCCTCTCCATGAATGGCGAGCAGAAACCCCACGAAATCGTGGGCGTGGTGGGCGACGAGCGCATGGCCGGGCTGGACACGGAGCCGCCCCCCACCATCTACACACCCGACACGCAGAACGCGTCCACCCGCTCCGTCCTGGTGCTGCGCATGAGGCCCGGGGCCACGAGCGTGGCGTCCGCGCTGCGCGCCGAGATGCGGGCCGAGGACGCGGACCTGGTGTTGTCCGGGGCGCGCACCATGGAGGAGCTGGTGGCCACCGCGCCGTGGATGTTCCTGCGCCGCTACCCGACACTGGTGGTGGGTGTGTTCGCCGCGGTGGCGTTGCTATTGGCCATGGTGGGCGTCTACGGCGTCATGGCCTATTCGCTCAGCCAGCGCTCGCGGGAGCTGGCCGTCCGCATGGCATTGGGCGCCCGGAGCCAGGACGTGCTGTCCATGGTGGTGCGGCAGGGCGCGTCGTTGGCGCTGCTGGGAGTGGGCCTGGGACTGGTGGGCGCGCTTGCCCTCGGCCGCGTCCTCCAGCGGGTGCTGTTCGGGGTGAGCGCGGCCGACCCGGTGGTGCTCGCCGGAAGCGCGGCCATGCTGGTCCTCATGGCCGCGCTGGCCAGCTACCTGCCCGCCCTCCGCGCCTCGCGCGTGCCCCCCGCCTCCGCGCTGCGGTAGCGGCCAGCACCGGGGCGAGCCACCTCCCAGCCAGACCAGGTCCAATGGCAATGCATGCGCAACCGCAACAGCCTGCTTGTGCAAGGACTGGCAGGTGGCCACGCCCGGCCAGCGCCATTCACAAATCACTCACGGGGTCAGGAATACCCCATTAATGCAGTAAACCTGGAAAATATCCATACACACGCACAGTCCTGTACTCATTTGACTAGAAGTAAAGAATCAGTAGTCTTGAAAATGGCGCGGCGCCATGAGGGCGCCGTCAGCCGATTCCAGGAGGTTGTATGAACAGCAACGCGACCCAGCCGGCGATGAAGAAGTTCACCATCCGCGAGATGGAGACCGTGAAGACCACCGCCGCTGTGTACCACGAGTGGTGCATCATCACGGCCGCCACCAACTAGCTCCTGCTGCGATTTGGGAGCAGGGGCAATGGAAAACCCGGACCGCCATCTCGTGAACCCAGGCTCCAGCTCGTGCTCCAGACCCTGGATGGGGGTGGAGCTGTTGCGCCTCCCCCATCCCGGGCGCTGCTGTCTATCCAAACAGGCCAACGAGACCCACACGTGAGCCTTTACCAAGCCACGTCGACGTTTGTCACCGCTCCCTACACGCAGCAACCGGACGGCGACGAGGTCATCATCGGCCTGCCCGAGCAGGGCATCTTCCTGGCCCTCCCTCCCGACGCGGTCGAGCTCATCGACCAGCTCCGCAATGGAAAGACACTCGGCGAGGCCGAGGCTTTCTACATCGCGAAGTACGGCGAGGTGCCGGATTCAGAAGGACTGATCCAGGCCCTGGAGCAGCGGGGTTTCCTACGCGACGCGGCACGGGCCCCGGTTGCGAAGGCGCCCGAGGCCGGCGAGCCGCGGAAGGCCGCCCCGGTGCGTTATCACTTCGCCGGCTTCCCCCAACGCCTGGCGCAGCGCATCTTCAGCACCTGGGCGCTCGCTGGCTATGGATTGCTCGTCGCGCTGGCGATAGCGGCAATCTGTGTCGAGCCCACCATCCTTCCACGGTGGTCATCACTCGTCGTGTCGCGGAACATGACGGCCACGGTGCTCGTGTTGATGGTGTTGAGCTATGTGATGCTCTTCCTCCATGAGATGGCGCACCTGATTGCCGCTCGCGCCGTGGGCGTGTCCTGCCGCTTGGGGATTGGCCACCGGCTGTGGATCCTCGTGGCGGAGACGGACATGACGGGCGTGTGGGCCATTCCGCGGCGCCAGCGATATCTGCCCTTCCTGGCGGGCCCCATCCTGGACCTCGTACTCGCGGCCCTGCTGCTGCTGTCGCTCTTCGCGAGCGCGCGGGGCTGGGTGCAGCTTCCCCCTACCGGGCAGTGGTTGCTGCGCGCTTCACTCATCATGCTGGCGTTCCGCATGCTGTGGCAGTTCCACTTCTTCCTGCGCACGGACTTCTACTGTGTCTTCGTCACCCTCTTCGGGTGCAAGAACCTGATGGGGGACACGGAGGCCTTCCTGAAGCACAGCGTGCGCGGGTGGTTGCGACGCCCCCGTCCGGCAGGCAACCCACTGGACGCCGTGCCCGCCAGGGAGCGCCCGGTCATCCGCGCGTATGCGGGCTTCTGGGTGGTGGGCAGGGCCGTGGCATTCACCGTGCTGTTTGGCATTCAGCTCCCCGTCGTGTTCGCCTACGTCCGCTCCGTGGTCGGCGTCTTGAGCTCGCCAGGAGACCACTTCCACATGCTCGTGGACGCGTTGATGCTGAGCACGCTGGCCATGTTCACGCTGGGGACGGGAATGTTCCTCTGGTTGCGCAGCCTGATGCGTGGCCGCTCTGCCCGGAAGAGCGCGGCGTCGGGTCTATCCCCATCCGTGGCATTGGAGTGACGATGACACCCTCGAGCGAAATCCTCTCAACGCTGCTTGCGTCCCCCTCGGTGCTGGTCCTGGAAGCGGAGCCCGGGGCGCAGCGGCAGGCCCTGCTCAAGCAGTGGCGTGAAGAGGCCCAGCGGCAGGGCGCACGCGCCTGGGATGTGAGCTGCGACATGGATTTGCACGGCCCCTGGGCCGGGCTGCGGGAGCTGTTCGCCACCAGCGTGCCGACGCTCCGCGAGGAGGCGCCAGAGCTGCTCACGCGGCACGACTACGAGCTGCTCGCCGTGCTTCCCACCCTGCGCCGGGAGATGAAGGCGCGCTACACGACGCTGACCGAGGGCGCGCTCAGCCACGAAAGGGTCCGCAACTATCCGGCGGACCGGGTGTTTCGCATCTCCCAGGGGCTCATCAACCTGATGGCGGCCTGGCGGCAGCGGGCGCCGCGCGGGCCGTGGGTCATCTTGTGTGACGCGTTCGACCGCGGGGGGATGCTGGTCCAGCACTTCTACCTGGAGCTTTTGCGGCGCCGGGCCCAGCCCCTGGATTTGCGGCTGGTGCTGACGGTGGCTCCGGGGCAGGCCGAGCCGCTCCTCAAGCGGCTCTCGCGCAGCCCCGTGGCGGTGCACACGTCGCGGCTGGAGCTCCCGTCAGGGCCGCCCCCCTCCCCGCTTCCACCGGAAGAGGCCCTGCGGCACGCCGAGGCGCTCGAGGCCCAGGTCAAGGATGATGCGGTGGAGCAGGAGATGCGTCTGCCGGAGCTGCTGCGCGCCTGGCAGGCCGCAGGCCAGGAGGACCGGCTGTTCAAGACCCGCGTGACGGCGTTCCGGCTGGCCAACCACTACGGCCTCTACGAGGACGCGCTCCGCTATGGCGAGCCACTGCGTGACCAGGTGCAGCGGCTGGCGCGGAGTGATCCCGACACCTATTGGACCGTCCTGGGGAACCTGTTCAACAGCTACTCGGCGCTGAGGGCCACCGACCGAATCCTGGACCTGGCCTCCCGGGTGGAAGTGGAGGCGACGGCTCCGCATCTGCGGGCCAAGCTCTACTACACGCTGGCCATGCTCTACGGGCGGTTCCAGGCCAAGCCGGACCTGGCGCGCGCGGAGCACTACCTGGACCTGGGGCTGGAGGAAATCGAGAAGGCCAGCCTGTCGGATGAGAACCGCGCCTTCACGCGGGTCTTCAACCGCAACGGGCTGGCGTTCATCCGCAACCGGCAGGGCCGGTCGGAGGAAGCCATCGAGCTGTGCAGGACGGGCCTGGAGCAGCTCGAGGCGCGTCTCAAGCCAGACCAGCACCACCTCCACCGCTCCGTGCTGCTCTACAACATCGCCCAGGTGCTCGCGGGGCTCGGCTCGGATGAGCAGGCCATCGCGCACTACAGCGCCGCCATCCAGATGGACCCGGGCTACTCCGAGTATTTCAACGAGCGGGGCTGCCTGCTGATGCGCAACGGGAGGGGCGAGGAGGCGCTCGCGGACTTCCACCAGGCCATCGAGCTGAGCCCTCCGTATGCCGAGGTCCACATCAACCGGGGACAGTGCCTGAGGGCCATGGGTCGCATGGAGGAGGCGGTCGCCGACTTCTCCACCGCGCTGGACCTGGAGCCGTCCCGGCTGCTCGCCTTGCTGGGGCGCGCCCAGGCCCACGAGGAGCTGGGGCGCACGGAGGAGGCCCTGGCCGACTATTCGGCCGCGCTCGCGCTCCAGCCCGCGCAGCCCCTGGTGCTCGCCAACCGCGCGAGCCTCCATTACGCGCGGCAGCGGCTGCCCGAGGCGCTGGCGGACCTGGATGCGGCCATTGCCCTGGCCCCGACCATGGCGGACTTCTACACGAACCGGGCGCTCGTCCTCGCCGAGCTGAAGCGGCGCGAAGAGGCGGCTCGCGACCTGCACACCTACCTGGGCATGGCCCCGGCCGCCGAGGACCGGGCCAGCGTGCAGCAGCGCCTGGACGCGCTGCTGGCGGCGTGAGCGGGGCTACAACCCGCTCGCCGTCACCCAGGCGGAGCCCTCGCGCTTCACCAGCCCCTGGGGTTTGCCCTCCAGGGAGAGCTCCTCGGGGCCTGCGCGGCGCGCGTCGTACGCGTAGCCGTCCTGCACCTCCTGCAGGTACACGACGACGGCGTCGAGCACGTTCTCCTGCACCACCTTGAAGGTGCCGTCCCCGCACAGGGGCTCGTCACCCGCGAAGAAGCGCTCCAGCATCGACTCCTCGGGGCGGCGCACGAAGACCACCACCGGCGTGGGCTCCTCGCGTCCCTCCGAGGCCAGCTCGCGCACCAGCTGCGCCGGCGTCGGCTCCTTCAGCACCGACTGCAGGAGCTGGCACTTCTGCGCCTCCGCCTCGTGCGACACCGCGACGCGTGCCGGGTGGTGCGCGCAGCCCGTGCTGCCCAGCAGCCCCAGCCCGAGTGCGGCCCAGGCCATCCGGTGGAATCGGCTCATCCGTCGTCTCCTCAAGTCGCTCACCGTCACAACTTCCGCCAACGTGGGGGGTACGGCGCCTGCTGGAGCGTCGGATCCTCCACGGCGATGATGTACTCGGCGCGGCGGTTGCCCACCTCCGCCGTCTCGTCCGGCGTCTGCACCGCGAGCGACTGCTCGCCAAACCCCTCGTAGAACACCGGGACCTTCAGGCCCCGTTTCCGGAAGTACGCGGCCAGGCTGCGCGCCCGCTCGAGCGACAGCTCCCGGTTGGCCGCCGTCGCGCCCACCGTGTCCGTGTGGCCCAGCACGTACAGCCGCAGCGCCGCGAAGCGGCCGTACTTCGACAGCGCCTCGGTGATGAGCGCGTGGCTCTTGTCCAGCTTGCTTCGTTCTCCCGCCGGCACGTCCGCGCGGCCCGAGGCGAAGTTCACCTCCTCGTGCGGGATGTCCACCTGCCACGGGAACAAATCCAGCCCCGTGTAGAACTCCGACGTGTCGAAGGCCCGGAGCGAAATCTTCATCACCCGGCCCTCCTCCGCGGGCCAGGTCAGCTCCAGCGGCGTGCCCGCGGGCTCGCCCTTGAAGGACACGTCGCCCATGTAGGCCTTCTTCCCCGTGTCCATCAGCACCGTCAGCTCCACCCGTGCGGCCGGCCGGCTCAGCGTGAAGCGCAGCTTGCGCCCCGCGACGTCCACGTCCTCCTTGCGGACCTCCAGCTTCAGCGCGCCGTACAGCTCCGTGTCGAAGGACAGCGGCAGGCTGCCGGCCTCCGCATCCGGGAAGCGCACCACCAGTTCGCCCTCGTAGTGGAAGCGGCCCTCCGGCTGCTCCAGCTCGATGCGCCGGGTGATGCCCGGCTTGCCGCCGCCCTTGAGGTTCAGCTCCTTGCCATCGCTGCGCTTGAGCTTCACCTCGAAGCCGGCGATGGGCTCCTCGATGTGGACGAGCAGCGTGGGCAGCTTCTCCCCCAGCGCGGCGCGGCCTTCCAGCGAGACGCGGATGGCGTCCGCCAGCGCGGGCAGCGGCGAGCACAGGGCCACACAGAGCAGCAGCAGGCGGGGGTTCATCACGCGGCGTCGACCTCCGGCGTCACGAGCAGCGGGCCAACAGCGGCCCGGTGGGGTGGATTCCTCCTCCTTGGGCAGGCTAGGACGAGGCTCCTCTGGGGGAAACGCTCCCGACACGGGACGTTGGAGGTGCGACGGTATTCACCCACGCCAGGGCCACCGGTGAAACAGCCAGGCAGGCGAGCCGCTCCTGGCCCGTCAACCCCCGGGCCGGCCGCGCACCGCTCAGGGCACGCCGACGATGGTGATGCCCGCCGACTCGGCCCCGGCGAAGAGGGCGGGTGCGTCCAGCAGCACCGTGCGCCCCACCTCCAGCGCCAGCACCTTCGCGCTCACTTCCTTCATCACGTCCAGCGTGCGGGGGCCCACCGCCGGCAAGTCGAAGCGCAAGTCCTGCTGCGGCTTGCAGCGCTTCACCACCACCGCGCCGCCGCCACCGCCCAGCTTGCCGCCCCGGCGGATGGTCTCATCCGTGCCCTCCACCGCCTCCAGCGCGAGCACGTGGCCGTTGTGCACCACCACCGTCTGGCCCACATCCGCCTGCCCCAGCAGCACCGCCACCTCGCGCCCCAGCGCCACGTCCTTCTCCTGCGCCGGGTGGAGCTTCGGCCCGGCCAGGTGCCCCTCGGGGCACAGCACCTCGCCGAGGAAGTCCGTGGGGGCGATGATGGTGACGCCGCGCGCCTCGAAGTCCGCGGCCACCGCGCGCAGGAGCGAGTCGTCCCGGAAGCTGCGCAGCTTGGAGATGATGCGCACCGCGCCCAGGTCCGGCCGGGCCTCCGCCAGCGCCCGCACCCGGCCGATGCCGCCCGCCATGGCGGCCTGCTTCACGCCGGCCTCGCGGAAGGCCTTCTGGATGCGGTCCACCTGCCCCACCCGCACCCAGGTGAGGAGGGCCACTTCCGAGGCCAGCGCCGGGTCCGTCTCCCCCCGGTGCGCCACGGCCACCACCTCCAGGCCCCGCGCACGCGCCGCGCGCGCGAAGAGGAAGGGCAGCCGGCCGTTGCCCGCGATGAGGCCGATGCGCTCCACCGCCGACGCTCCTTCCATGGCCACGGGCCCTAGCGCGTCAGGCCGCGCTTGCTCTGCAGGACGAAGTCGATGAGGTGGTCCACCTCGGGGTGGCCGCCCAGCTCCGTGCGCAGCCGGGCCAGCGCGTCCTGCAGGCCCAGCTTCGAGCGGAACAGGATGCGGTGGGCCTCCTTGATGCGCTCGATCTGCTCCTTGGAGTGGCCGCTGCGCTCCAGGCCCACCGTGTTCAGCCCCACCAACTCCGCCCTGTCTCCCTGCGCCGTGGCGTAGGGCGGGATGTCCATGGTCACCATGGCGCCGCCGGAGATGAAGGCGTGCTTGCCCAGCCGGGTGAACTGGTGCACCGCCGCGAGGCCACTGATGATGACGTGGTCCTCCATCGTCACGTGCCCCGCCAGCGCGGAGCCGTTGCCGATGCGGCAGCCGTTGCCCACGACGCAGTCGTGCGCCACGTGGCTGTTGGCCATGAAGAGGTTGCCGCTGCCGATGCGCGTGGCGCCGCCGCCGCCCGCCGTGCCCTTGTGCAGGGTGACGAACTCGCGGACCTGGTTGTCGTCCCCGAGCACGAGCTCGGTGTCCTCGCCCGCGTACTTCAAGTCCTGCGGGTCCGCGCCAATGGAGGTGAACTGGAAGATGCGGTTGCGCGCGCCCAGCGTCGTGCGGCCCTCGATGACGACATGCGAGGCCACGCGCGTGCCCTCGCCGAGCGTCACCTGCGGACCGATGACCGAGTAGGGCCCGACCTCGACCGACGCATGAAGCCGGGCGCCGGGATGGACCACCGCGGTGGGATGAACCTGAGCCATGACCTCTCCTATTGCTCGCGCGGCGGTCAGGACGCCGTGCTCTCTTCCGCCTTGGCGTTCTTGTCCACGACGGTGGCCAGGAACTCGCCCTCGGCGACCCTCACGCCGTCCACCGTCGCCGTGCCCTTCGTCTTCCACACCGAGCCCTTGTGACGGACCACTTCAATCGCGAGCTGCAGCCTGTCGCCGGGCAGCACCGGCTTGCGGAAGCGCGCGCCGTCCACGCCCATCAGGTAGGTGAGCTTGCGGTTCGGGTCCATGCCCTCGCTCTTGTAGGCGAGGATGGCCATGGCCTGGGCCAGCGCCTCCAGGATGAGCACCCCCGGCATGACCGGCTGGCCGGGAAAGTGGCCGTTGAAGAAGGGCTCGTTGATGGTGACGTTCTTGTACGCCGTCAGCTTCTGACCGGGGATGATCTCCACCACCCGGTCGATGAGGAGGAACGGGTACCGGTGCGGCAGCAGGTTCTGGATCTCTTGGATGTCCATCACTCCCCCTTCTCCTTCTCGAGCGTCTCCACCCTGCGGCGCAGGGCGCGCACTTCCTTGAGCAGGTCCGCCACCTGTCCCGCCGCGGCGCTGGCCCTCAGCCAGTCGCGGTGGGGCACGGCCGGACTGCCGCTCACCACCTGTCCGTCCTCCACGTCGTGCGCCACGCCAGACTGGGCGCCGACCTTGGCCAGGTCGCCCACGCGGATGTGGCCCACCACGCCCACCTGCCCGGCCAGCACCACGCCGGTGCCAATCTCCGCGGAGCCGGACACGCCGGCCTGCGCGCAGATGAGCGACAGCGGGCCCACCTTCACGTTGTGGGCAATCTGCACCAGGTTGTCGAGCTTCGTGCCGCGGCCCACCACCGTCTCACCCACCGTCGCGCGGTCGATGCAGGTGCAGGCCCCGACTTCGACGTCGTCCTCGATGCGGACGATGCCCACCTGGGGAATCTTGAAGTGCTCCGGCCCCTGCGCCCCTTCCGGGTCGAAGGCAAAGCCAAAGCCGTCCGCGCCCACCACGCTGGAGGCGTGGAGGATGACGCGCGCGCCGAGGATGCAGCGCTCGCGCACCGTGACATTGGGGTACAGGATGCAGTCGTCACCCACGCGGGCGTGCTCGCCCACGTAGGCGCCGGGGTACAGCACCGTGCGCGCGCCCACGGAGGCGCCCTTGTCCACGGAGGCGCCGGGCAGCACCGCGGCCTCCGGGTGGACGGTGGCGTCCGGGTGCACCCACGCGCCGGGACGCACGCCCGGGGACGGGAGCGAGGGCGGGTGGAACAGGGCCAGCAGCTTCGCGTAGGCCAGGTGCGGGTTGGGCACGCGCACGAGCGCCACCCCGTCACGGGGCGGCGTGTCGGTGCCCACCAGGACGGCGGAGGCGCGGGTGGCCTCGAACTGCCGCCGGTAGCGGACGTTGCCGTAGAAGGACACGTCCCCCGGGCCCGCTTCCTCGAGCCCGTTGAGTCCGTGGATGAGCTGCTGGGAGTCTCCGAGGAGCTCACCGCCCACGTGGGCGGCAAGCTCCCCGAGCCGTCGGGGGGTCGAGGGGGTCTGCACGGGGGAGCCGACTACTTCTTCGGAGCGTCCTTGGTCGGCGCGTCCTTCGGCGCCGAGGCGGGCTTCTTCGCCGAGTTGTACGCGCGGATGACCTCGTTGGAGATGTCGTGCTGCGAGCGGGCGAAGACGAGGCCCGAGTCGCGCTTCTCCAGGACGAAGGCCAGGTCGTCACGCTCGGCGAGGCCGGCGATGACCTGGTCGATCTTCCCGACGATGGGCTCCATCTCCTGCCGCTCCTTGTTGGCGGCCTCGGCGCGGCTCTTCTCCCACTTCTGCGCGAGCACCATCACCTTGCGCTGGAGCTCCGCCTCCTTCTGCGCCTTGGCGTCCGGGCTCATGGCGCTGGCCTGCTTGTCCAGCATCTCCTTCTCCTTGCGGAGGGCGTCCTGCTCCCGGTCGATTTCCTTCTGGCGCTCATCCAGCCACTTCTGGAGGCGGGCCTTGGCGGCCTTGCCGTCATCCACCTCGAGCAGGACGCGCTGCAGATCCACGAAGGCGATCTTCTGCTCGGCGGAGGCAGCCACCGGCAGGGCGAGCGAAACGACAGCGGCCGCGGCCGCGAGGGTGGTGCGAAGCGACATGTTCAACAGCTCCTAGGGAAGGTTACAGGCTCCGACGGCAGGCCCCCGGGCTTGTTCAATTCCCCCCTGGAGGGGCATGGAGCCGGGAAGAAGCGGAGCAAGGGCTTATCAGAAGAAGTTGCCGATAGTGAACTCGAACAGGATGCGGTCGTCTTCCGGCCGCCTGGTGAGCGGGATACCCCACTCGAAGCGCAGGGGGCCAATGGGCGAGAACCACCGGAAGCCGAAGCCGGCCGAGTGGAAGAGGCCGAGCGGCAGCTTGTCCTGCTTGTCCTGGAAGAAGCGCTCGGTCGTCCCGAAGGAGTTGCCCGCGTCATAGAAGAGCACGCCGCGCAGGCCGGCCTTCTCGAAGATGGGGAATTCCAGCTCGAAGTTGAAGACGAGCTGCTTGTTGCCGCCCACCAGGAAGTCCGTGGTGGTGGCGTCCGGGTTGCCGGAGCGGGGCACCTTCACCGAGGGGCTGATGCTACGCAGGTAGTAGCCGCGGACGCTGTTGATGCCACCGACGTAGTAGAGCTCGGAGATGGGCAGCGGCTTGTCCTGGTCCAGCTGCTGGATGTAGCCGATGGTGGCGTTGGTCTTGAAGACGAAGCCCAGCGGCATGGGGAAGTACAGGCGCGAGTACGCGGTGTACCGGTTGAAGAGGAACGTGCCGCCCAGGAAGGACGGGGCCGTCTCCACCGAGCCGTAGTGGATGAAGCCGCGCGAGGGGAACAGGCGGTTGTCGCGCCGGTCGAACGACAGCGACAGGCGCAGCGCGCTGGTGACGCCGGACAGGAACTGGTTGGCCAGGAGCACCGCGCCCAGGTTCTGCCCCGCCTCCACGTCCACCCACTCACGCGAGTAGCCGACGGTGCCCAGCAGGTCGTCCACGAACTGGTAGCCGATGGAGACGCTGCCACCGGTGGAGTTGCGGATGAAGCCCTCGTAGTCCGCCTGGACGCGGAAGAACTCCGTCGACAGCAGGTAGTTCGTGTCCAGGAAGTACGGGTCATAGAAGGACAGCTGCACCAGCGAGCGCAGGCCTGAAATCTGGGCGGACGCGGAGACGCTCTGGCCCCAGCCCAGGAAGTTGTTCTGGGAGATCTGCGCCGTGAAGATGAAGTTCTCCACGTTGGAGAAGCCGAGGCCCACCTGGAAGGTGCCGGTGGCCTTCTCCTTCACCTCCACCTGCAGGACGATGGTGTCGTCCTGGCTGCCGGGGCGCTGGGTGATTTCCACCGTCTCGAAGAAGCCCAGGGCGGTGACGCGCTCGCGGCTGCGGCGCACGCCGGTGCCGCTGTAGAGCTCACCCTCGTAGATGCGCAGCTCGCGGCGGATGACCTTGTCGCGGGTCTTGCTGTTGCCCACGACTTCGATGCGCTCGACGGTGACCTGGGGGCCCTTCTGCACGTCGAAGGTCAGGTCCACCGTCTTGTTGTCCGCGTTGACGCTGGTGACGGGGTTGATGTTCGCGTAGGCGTAGCCGCGGTCGTAGTAGACGTCCGAGACGGAGACGATGTCCTGCGACAGCTGGGTGCGGTTGAAGCGCGCCCCGGTGCGCGAGCGCATCAGCGACGCCATCGTCTCCTTGGACACGTCGGGGAGCACGTCACCGGAGAAGTCGATCTTCCCGATGTCGTAGGCCTCGCCCTCGGTGACGCGGATGGTGATGTAGATGAAGCGCTTGTCCGCGGAGAGCTGGACGGAGGGCTTGTCCACCCGGACGTTGATGAAGCCGCGGTCGAAGTAGGCGAACTGGATGACCTGGAGGTCGCGCTCGAAGGCCTCCTGGCGGTAGGTGCCCTCGCCGGTGAAGAAGGAGAAGAAGCCACCCTCGCGGGTGATCATCGTCTCCTTCAGCACGTCCGCGGGGACCTTCTCCGCGCCGAGGAAGGTGATCTGCTTGACCATCACCTTGGCGCGCTCGTTCGTCACGAAGACGACGTCCACGCTGCCGGGGCTGTCCGGCACGGGCTTGAGCTGGTGGGTGACCTCGGCGAGGAAGTAGCCCTTCTCCACGTACTTCGCCTGGATCTTCCCCACGCTGGAGCGCACCGTCTCCATGTCCAGGATGGTGTTGGGCTTGACGTCGATGTCCTCCTTCAGGTCCTCCTGGCTCAGCTCCTCGTTGCCCTGCAGCTGCACGAGCCGGATGACGGGCCGCTCCTCGACGCGGACGACGTAGGCCACGCCCCTGGGCAGCCGCTGGACGAGCAGCTCCACGTTCTGGAAGTAGCCCAGGGCCCAGACGGCGCGCAGGTCCTGCGCGGTGTTGGCGGGCAGCAGGGCCTGGCCCACCTTGGTGCGCAGGGCGCGGCGGATGGCCTCGGCCTCCACGCGCTTGTTGCCCTCGACGCGAATCTCCACCACCCGGTTCTCGTCATCCGCGGAGGCGGGGGCGTCCCCGGGGGGGGCGACTTCGGGGGCCGGAGCCGGCTCCGGGGTGCCCGCGTCACCGGGCTCCAGGGAGAGAGCAGAGGGAGAGGTCACCGCCGGAACGGGCGCGGGAGCGGGCACACCTCCGTCCACCTGGGCCCGGACACTTCCGGGCACGAGGGAGAACAGGGCGACCGCCAGCAGCGGGAGCAGTGACTTGCGCAACAGAACGGGGAGCCTCAAGGGGAGACCGGCCAGGAAAAGGCGGGGCAATGTACGGGAAGGGGCGCGAGTCCCTCAATCCAAAAGCAACGGGTCATCACGCCTCCGACACCTCGCCCCCGGCCAGCCTCAGACGGCGGGGCATGGAGCGGGCAAGCGTCTCGTTGTGGGTGACCACCACGGCGGTGATGCCCAAATCCCGGTTTACCTCGCGCAGGAGCTGGTGGATGCCCTCGCCGGTGGCCGGGTCCAGGTTGCCGGTCGGCTCGTCGGCGAGCAGGACGGCGGGCTTGAGCACCAGGGCCCGGGCCAGGGCCACGCGCTGGGCCTCGCCGCCGGACAGCTCGCCGGGGCGGTGGTCCACGCGCTGGCCCAGCCCCACCCGCTCCAGCAGCTCGCGGGCGTAGGCATAGGCGCCGGTGCGCTCCTGGCGCTGGATGAGGGCCGGCATGGCCACGTTCTCCAGGGCGGTGAACTCCGGCAGCAGGAAGTGGCTCTGGAAGACGAAGCCGATGGTGCGGTTGCGGAACTCGGCGATCTCCGCGTCGTTCATGGAGAAGACGGAGCGGCCGTCGAACATCACCTCGCCGGCGGCCGGTGCGTCCAGGGTGCCCAGGACATGGAGGAAGGTGCTCTTGCCGGCACCGGACGCGCCAATCAGCGAGACGAGCGAGCCCTTCTCGATGTCCAGCGACACGCCGCGCAGCACGTCGATGCGCTTGCCATGCAGGAAGTAGCTCTTGAAGACATTGCGGATGGACAACAGCGCCATGGCTACTCCGCCTTGAGGCCTTCCACCGGCTCCACGCTGCTGGCCTTGAGGGCCGGGTAGATGGAGGCGAGGTAGGTGACGAGCACCGCGATGACGACGGCCAGCGCGGTCTGCACGGGCTCGATGCGCACCGGCAGCGCGGGAATGTAATAGACCTCCGGGTCCAGCTTGATGCCCACCTTCTCGATGAAGACGCACCAGGCGAGCCCGGAGAACAGGCCCAGCAGGCCCCCCGCCACGCCAATCTGGAGGCCTTCGGCGAGGAAGATCTTCACGATGCCGCCGTCGGAGACGCCCAGCGCCTTGAGGACGGAGATCTCCTTGCGCTTCTCCAGCACCAGCATGATGACGGTGGCGACGATGAGGCCGGCGGCCACGACGATGATGATGGACAGGATGATGCCCATCACCAGCTTCTCCAGGCGCAGCGCGGAGAAGAGGTTCTTGTTCATCTCCCCCCAGTCCCGTGCCCGGTAGGGATAGCCGCCCAGCACCTTCACCACCTGCCCGGCGATGCGGCGCGCGTCGTCGATGTCCGCGACCTTCAGCTCGATGCCGGAGGCGCCCTGGACCTCGAAGAAGTTCTGCGCCTCCTTGAGCAGGATGTAGACGAACTTGGAGTCGTACTCGTACATGCCCGAGTAGAAGATGCCCGCGACGCGGAAGGCGCGGCTCTTCGGAATGGGCCCGGACGGGCCCAGCTCGGTACCGAGCGGGGACACCACGTTCACCCGGTCCCCCACCACCACGCGCAGCGAGGCCGCCAGCTCGCGACCGACGATGATGCCCGGCAGCACCGCGGGCTTCGCCGGCTTGCCGGTGCGGCGGATGATGTCGTCCTCGGCGCCGGCCTCCGTGCCGCTGCCGCCCGCGGGCGAGGCGCCGTCGTCCTCCTCGGGGAGGCCGCGGTTGAGGATCTTCTCCGGCGTGTAGAGGATCTCGAGCTTGCCGCCGCCGAGGAGGTAGTTCGGCAGGTCCGTCACCGAGCCCACCGTCTCCGGGTCGATGCCCTTGATGATGACGCCGTCGACGTTGCCCTCGGAGGCAATCATCACCTGGTTGATGATGAAGGGCGTCTGGCCCACCACGCCGGGCACCCGGCCGATGGACTCCATGACCTTCGGGTACTCGGGCAGCTCGCCCGCGTACTTGGACACCACCGCGTGCGCGTTGGTGCCGAGAATCTTCTGCTGGAGGTCGGCCTCGAAGCCGCTCATCACCGACAGGACGATGATGAGCGCCATGACGCCCACGCCGACGCCGCCCACGGACAGCGCGGTCATCATCATGGTGGGCGACTGCTCACGCAGCTTCAGCCGGTTGAGGTCCGAGGCCGCGGCCAGCGGGTCCGCCATGCCGAGCGCGCGGATGCGGGTGCGCTCCACGGCGGCTTCCGCCGAGCGGATGATGAAGTAGATGAGCAGCGGCGGGATGATGCCGAACAGCAGCACCGCCAGCGTGCCCAGCAGCAGCGACGGGCGGAACACCGCCACGTGGCGGCGCGCGACGAACAGCTCGAAGCCCAGCTTCAGGTCCACCCGGCCGCTGCCGGCGGCGATGAAGCCGGTGTTGATGCCCAGCACCAGCGCCAGCACCAGCGCGGTGAAGACCAGCCAGTACGCCAGCTCCGGGCGGCCGAGCAGGCCCGCCACGTACGTCACCTCGCGCAGCCGGTAGCCGAGCGCCAGCTGCAGCGCGGGCACCCGCTCCATCAGCGTGAGGACGATGGGGATGGGCAGGCCGAGGTAGAGCACGCCGATGGTGGCCTCGGGCAGCGACAGCCGCTGCGCGCGCGAGGCGCCGATGAAGCCGCAGACGAAGGCCACCGCGCACGCCACCACCAGGGAGATGGCGAAGGCCCCGGTGGGCGGCAGGGCCAGGCCCCCGCCGGCATTCTGCGCCGCGCTGCCCACTTCCGTGGACGGCACGCCGCTGGAGAGCACCGTCTGCAGGAGGATGAGGGCCACCTCCGCCAGGAGGACGCCGCCGCCGTAGGCGCCCAGCGTGCTCCAGTAGAAGTCGCGGTAGCGCGCCAGGCGCGGATACAGCGGGGCCCCCGCGGCCGGGCTGGGGCCCTCGCCAGGACCGGTGGTGCGTCGGATGCCGGCGGCGATGAGCCCCCAGCCCGCCAGCCAGGCGAGCGTGCCGGACAGCAGCATGCCGGTGCTGCCCTGCGCGCCGGCCCCGCCCGTGGCGGACTGGACGGGGAGCAGCACGGCGGCGTCGAACACCTGGAGCACCCCGCCCCACCCGAGGAGGGACAGCCCCAGGGCGGCGCTCACCTCCGCCCAGGCCTGGGATGAGGAGATGGCCACCCCGAGCAGGATGAAGCCCACCAGGGCCACGAGGGCCCCGGTCCAGATGAAACTCCAGCGATGGACGGTACGCCGTTCGGCCGAGTGCACGAGGCCTCCTGGCTACTTCGCCAGTGGCTTGAGGAGGGGGAAAAGAATGACGTCGCGAATGCTCTGGGAATCCGTGAACAGCATGGCGAGCCGATCAATCCCGATGCCCTCACCGGCCGTGGGCGGCATGCCGTGCTCGAGGGCGCGGATGTAGTCTTCGTCGTAGTCCATCGTCTCCTGCTGGCCCCGCTGCTTCGCCTCCAGCTGGGCCATGAAGCGGCCCTTCTGGTCCAGCGGGTCGTTCAGCTCGGAGAAGGCGTTCGCGATTTCCCGCCCCGCCACATACAGCTCGAACCGGTCCGTGACTTCCGGATTCGCGTCGTTGCGGCGGGCGAGCGGGGAGATGGCGGTGGGGAAATGGGTGATGAAGGTGGGATGGACGAGGCTGCCCTCGACGTGGTGCTCGAAGAGCGCGCCCACCAGCTCGCCGTGGTTCATGGCGTCGATGGCCCGCCGCTCGGACTCCGCGTGGGACGTCTTGAGCAGCTCGGCGCGGAGCCGGTCCGCGTCCATCATGTCCTTGTCGGACAGCGCGCCGCCCACCGCCTCGCGGATGGCCTCCGTCATGGAGATGCGCTTCCAGCCCTTGCCGAAGTCCAGCACGTGCTCGCCGTACTTCACCTTCGTGTCGCCGGTGACGGCCTTCGCCGCGGCGGAGAGCATCTCCTCGGTGAGGTCCATCAGGTCCTCGTACGTGGCGTACGCCTGATAGAACTCCAGCATCGTGAACTCGGGGTTGTGCCGGGTGCTGATGCCTTCGTTGCGGAAGTTGCGGTTGATTTCGTAGACGCGCTCCATGCCGCCCACCACCAGGCGCTTGAGATGCAGCTCCGGGGCGATGCGCATGAACAGGTCGATGTCGAGCGCGTTGTGGTGCGTGGAGAAGGGCCGCGCCGCCGCGCCCGAGACGAGCGAGTGCATCATCGGCGTCTCCACCTCGACGAAGTCCCGGGTGTCGAGGAAGTCCCGGATGAAGCGGACGAGCTTCGTGCGCTTGAGGAACGTGGCCTTCACGTCCGGGTTGGAGACCATGTCCAGGTAGCGCTGGCGGTAGCGGATTTCGACGTCCGTGAGGCCGTGCCACTTCTCCGGCAGGGGCCGGAGGGACTTGGTGAGCGGAACGAACTTCGTCGCGGACAGCGTCAGCTCGCCCGTCTTGGAGCGGAAGACGGGGCCGGTGGCGGCGAGGAAGTCACCCAGGTCGGCGAGCTTGAAGACCTCGTAGTCGTCACCCAGGGCGTCCTTCTTCATGTGGACCTGGATTTCGCCGGACCTGTCCCTCAGCTTGATGAAGGCGGCCTTGCCGAACGAGCGCATGGCGACGACGCGACCGGCGACGTCGTAGACGGTGGGCGAGGCGTCCAGTTCTTCAGTGGACTGGGTGGCGTGCCGGGCGTGGATGTCCGCGGCCAGGTGCTGGGGCCGGTAGCCGTTGCCATACGGGTTGAAGCCGGCCTTGCTCCACCTGGCGGCCTTCTCCAGCCGCTGGTCGTAGATCTCCTGCTCCTTGGACCCGGTGTCGTTGTTCTGTTCTTCAGCCATGGCGCGCCCCTGCAAAGGCGCGGCACCGTAGCCAAGGCTCCCCCCGGAAGCAACGCAACACAGCGACGGACGGTCAGGGAGCAGCCATGAAGAGGAACGCGGCCACCGCGGCCCCCAGGAGCAGGGGGATGATGATTTCCACCGGGACGCGGTAGTGCACGTGCTTCGTGTGCAGGCCGCGCAGGCCGAAGCGGCGCTGGCGGCGCACCCGGTTCATCACCTGCGTGGCGAGCGCGGGCGGGGCCTTCTCCCGCTCCACGCCCTTGAGCCGCTGCAGGGTGAACGCGTAGCCCTCCCAGCCCTTGCGGCAGTCCTCGCAGCCGTCCAGGTGGGTACGCACCGCCTGCGCCTTGGGGGCGGGCAGTTCGTCGTCGGCGAGTGCGAGGAACAGGGCCCTCGCCTCGCGGTGGTTCATCCGCGGGTCCACGTCCGGGAGTTTGCGATGGATGAGGGTCATGGCTCAAGCCGCCCCAGGAGGTCCGCCAGCTTTTCCCGCGCCCGGTGCAGCCTGCTCTTCACCGTGCCCTCGGGCAGCTCGGTAATCTCGATGATTTCGTCGTAGCTCAGGCCCTCGATGTCGCGCAGGGCCACCAGCATGCGTGCGTCCGGCTCCAGCTGGGAGATGGCCCACTGGACACGGGCGCGCTCGCGGGCGGACTCGAGCGCCGCGTCCGGCGCGGGCGGGGCCCCGGGCCCGTCCACCCAGAGGGCACTGGCCTCGTCGTACTCCTCCGAGCGGCCCCGGCCCCGGCGCTTGAGGTACTTCAGCCGGTTGATGCAGTGGTTCTTCGTAATCCGGAACAGCCAGGTGGACAGCTTCGAGTCCTCGCGGAAGCGGCGGACGTTCTGGTGGACGCTGACGAAGATTTCCTGCACCAGGTCGTGCGCCTCCTCGCGGTCTCCCACCATGCGCACGCAGAAGTCGTAGAGCCGGTCCTGGTGCGTGCGCACCAGCAGCTCGAAGGCGTCCGGGTCCCCACGGCGCAGCCGGTTGAGCAGCGCCACGTCCTGTCGCCGGGCCTCGGACGCCTCGGCGACGGCCGGCCCTTCCTGTCCGATTTCGAGCACGCCGCCCGACGTCACCGGTGTCCTCCCGCGACAGCCCCTCCGTCCATGGAGGTGCCACCGTCCCTTCAGCCTACCCCGTCCCCTGCCCCGTGCGCCCTCGGACAGCGGGGCCGGGAAAAAGGTTCCCGGAGTGCGTGGCGAAGCGGCGGGCCCGGGGCGTCAGGACCCGGCCCGGGGTGTGACGGGGGCCGGGGAGGACGCGCTGAGGACCTAGTCCGCGCCCGCGCTGCGGTTGGGGTTCTTCACCCCGAGCAGCTGTGCGGTGACGAACTCATCCAGGTCGCCGTCCAGCACCGCGTCCACGTTGCCCGTCTCCACGCCGGTGCGCAGGTCCTTCACCATGCGGTACGGGGCGAGCACGTAGCTGCGAATCTGCGAGCCGAAGGAGATGTCCTTCTTCTGCGCCTCCGCCGCGTCGCGCGCGGCCTCGCGCTTCTTCATCTCCAGTTCGAACAGGCGGCCGCGCAGAATCTTGAAGGCCATGTCCTTGTTGGCCGACTGCGAGCGCTCCGTCTGGCAGGTGATGATGATGCCGGTGGGCAGGTGGCGCAGCTGCGCGGTGGACGACGTCTTGTTCACCTTCTGACCGCCCGCGCCGCCGCCGCGGATGAACTTCAGGTCGATGTCCTTCTCCGGGATGTCGATCTGGATGGTGTCGTCCACCTCCGGATAGACGTCCACGGACGCGAAGGCCGTCTGGCGCCGCGCGTTGGCGTCGAACGGGCTGATGCGCACCAGCCGGTGCACGCCGACCTCCGCCTTGAGGTAGCCGTAGGCGAAGTCGCCTTCGATGCGCAGGGAGACGTTCTTGAAGCCCGCCTCCTCGCCCGGCACCTCGTCGTTGATTTCCACCTTCCAGCCCTTGGTCTCGCAGTAGCGCGAGTACATCCGCAACAGCATGGCGGCCCAGTCCATGGAGTCCGTGCCACCGGCGCCGGCGTTGATGTCCATGAAGCAGCTGCTGCGGTCCTGCTCGCCGGACAACATGCGCGCCAGCTCGAGCTTCGCGACGTCGCCCTCCAGGCCTTCCAGCGAGCCCTCCGCCTCCTTCGCGGTGTCCGCGTCGTTGGCCTCGGCCGCCAGCTCCAGCAGGGCCTGCGCGTCGTCCAGGCCGCGCATCACCTTGTCGTAGGCGCCCACGCTGGCCTCCATCGTGGACTTCTCCTTCAACATCCCCTGGGCCTTGGCGTGGTCGTCCCAGAAGGTGGGGAGCGTGGACTCCCTCTCGATCAGCGCGATGCGCGAGCGCTTGCGGTCGAGGTCAAAGATGCCCCCGGAGCGCCAACACGCGCTCCCTCAGGCCGTTGATCTTCTCCATCGAATCGTTCGCCATGGTGTCGTCCTCGTGTCCGCGGTGGCATTCGCCCGCCGCGCTCGGGAAGGGGTTGAGAGGAAAAAAGGGTCAGGGAGTCTTGAGCGAAGGGACGGCATCCCCCCGCCCGGCTGACGCGCGGTCCGCGCCGCGAAGGCGCGCCAGCACCCGGTCCAGCCCGAAGGCGCCGGCCATGCCCACGGAGATGGGCAGGATGAGCGCGATGAGGCGCCAGTTGTCCTGGTCGAACGGCGGCAGAATCTTGAGCACCACGCCCAGCAGGCCCGAGGCCGCCAGCACCAGCCACACCTTGAACAGGCGGGCGCGCGCCTTCGTGCTGTTCCACATCAGCGCCACGCCGAAGGGCAGCGCCAGCAGCGTCAGCGGGTTGGCGAGGAAGAGGTTCTCGTTCCGGTACGTCACCGTGTGGTCCGTCACCAGCCACATGATGAACAGCGCCGTGCCGGGGATGCCGAGCGCGAGCCCCAGCACCGCGTTCTCCAGCGCGAGCAGCAGCCGCGCCACCCGGCTGCCCTTCCGCTCCCACGCCGCCAGGCCCAGCGCCGCGCCGCCGAGCGCCACGCCGAGCGCCAGAATCCAGGGGCCCCACGCCGGAGGCTCCGCGGGCGGGCGCTTGCGCGTGGGGGACTCGTAGTAGTTCCAGGTCTTCGCCGCCAGCGACTGCGGCGTCCCGTCCGCGCCCTTCACCTGCAGCGCCGCCACCTGCGTCTCCAGCTCGTCCGGGAGGAAGGCCTCCTCCCACTTCGTGATGGGATGATCGATTTCATCATTCATCATGAAGTCGAGCAGCACGCTCATGGGCGCATTCACGGCGGTGTAGCGCCGCGTGTGCTCGCGCAGCGTCATGCGCCCCGGGGCCCGGTCCATCTCCTTCAGCTGCCCGCCCGTGGCGACGTCAATCATGTCGCGCAGCCGGGTGACGCAGTTGTCGTTGTAATGGTGGTACAGGTACTCGCGGTTCTCCGGCAGCACGTTGTCCGCCAGCCGCTTCGCGACGACGACGCGCTGCTCGGGGGTGAGGTTCAGCTCCTGGATGCGGACGTCGCGGTCCTCCGCCTGGTAGTAGCGGAAGGTGGAGCCGACGGACGAGTGGCCCACCCAGAACTCCAGCCGGCCCATGGCGAAGCGGGCCAGCATGGTGTCGTTGAAGGTGAACATCCCGTAGTTGTAGAGGCGCTGCTGCCCAAGCCGCTTGTCCTCCACCACCAGCGAGCCGTGCCCCCACCACGAGGGCACGTCGTCCCCGGGGCTGAACGTCACCAGCCAGATGGACAGGTCCTCACCCTGGCTCTGCCCGGAGCCCCAGGGCGGAATGGAAATCTCGCGCGCGTGGGCCGGGGCCGTCCACAGAAGCAGGCCGAGCAGGCAGGTGGCGATGAGTGACAGGCGGGGCATGGAGTCCGTCCAACACACGGGAGGCGGCCTACCTATCATGCGTGCCGCCCGACTCAACCGGAGGATGCCGGATTGTCCGGCGGGGGGCCGAGGAAGGGCCTACATCAGGCTGCGGGCCCGGCGCGCCTTCGCATCCACCTGGAGCGAGTCCGCGACCATGCCGTGCTCGCCCAGCAGCTGCTCCTCCAGCGCCGCCATCCGCTTCGCGTCGCGCGGCTTCTCGTGGTCGTGCCCCAGGAGGTGCAGGAGGCCGTGCGCCAGGTAGCGCGCCATCTCCGCTTCCAGGGTGCGGCCGTACTCCTTGGCCTGCTTCTTCGCGGTGTCCAGCGAGATGACCACGTCGCCCAGCGGGCGCGGCCCCGGCGTGCCCTTGGGCAGTTCCCCCGCGGGGAAGCTGAGCACGTCCGTCGCCTTGTCCTTGTTGCGCCAGGTGCGGTTGAGGCGGCGGATGGCCCTGTCGTCCACCAGCGACAGCGACAGCTCGCAGCCGGACAGGCCCAGCTGCTTGAGGTAGTCGCGCGCCCAGCCCGACAACAGCCGTGAGTACTCGCGCCCCTGGCCGTGCGCCACCTGCACCGTGACGTGGTACTCGGCCTCGCGCGGCGCGGGCGCCTCCATGTGCGCCAGCTCCGGGCGGAAGGCCGGTGCGCAAACGGACCAGTAGTCGCACGCGCCCTGCCCGTCGTTGCGGTACACCACGCGCTTGCCGCGCGGCACCAGGCCCACCTCGCCCGCGGCCACGCGCTCGCGGCGGCCTTCCACCACCACCGTCAGCTCGCCGGTGAGGACGATGACCACCTCGTCGAACTCGGGGCGCTGCGCCGGCTCGGACCAGCCCGGTGGGGCGAGCATCCGCGCAACGGAGGCCGCCTCCGTGCCGGTGGTGGCCGCTCCCACGAACTCCTCGATGCGCTTGCCGTCGTCGCGGGGAATCAGCTTCCCCTTGCGGAGTCTCACACCGTTGCTCCTCGCGCCGTGCTCATGACATCCCCGCGGTGCGTGCCTTGTCCTTGCCGTCCGACACCTTCACCCCGCCCGCCACCACCAGCGGCGGCGCCTTGCCACCGCCCACCGCGCCCGCCGGGTACGCCGGACGCGTGTGGTAGATGCCCTCCAGCGTGTGCAGGAAGGACTGCGCGATGAGGTTCAGGTCCTTCAGCGTCAAATCACACTCGTCCAGCTGCCCCTCGGAGAAGATGAGGTTGATGATCTTCTGCACCTGCGCCTGCAGCTTGGGCGTGGTGGGGTCCGGCATGGAGCGCGTGGAGGCCTCCACCGCGTCCGCAATCATCACCAGCGCCGCCTCGCGGAACTGCGGCTTGGGGCCTGGGTAGCGGTAGATGCTCTCGTCGATGGGGGGCGCGCCTTCCTTGCCCTCCTGCTCCTTCAACGCCTTGTGGTAGAAGTAGCCCACCGTGCGCGTACCGTGGTGCTGCGGAATGGCGTCCGCCACCAGCTTGGGCAGCCGGTACTGCCGGGCCATCTCCAGCCCCTCCGTCACGTGGCGCTTGATGATGACGGCGCTCATCGCGGGGGCGAGCGTGTCGTGGCGGTTCTCGCCCTTCTGGTTCTCCCCGAAGTAGAGCGGATTCTTCCCCTTCCCGATGTCGTGGTAGTACGCGCACGAGCGCGCCAGGAGCGGGTTGGCGCCGATGGTCTCCGCCGCGTTCTCCACCAGCGAGCCGATGATGATGGAGTGGTGGTAGGTGCCGGGCGCCTGGACGATGAGCTCCTTGAGCGCCGGGTGGTTCAGGTTGGCCAGCTCCAGCAGCTTGATGTCCGAGGCGTAGCCGAAGGTGGACTCGATGAGCGGCGTCAGCGCCATCACCATCACCGGCACGGCCAGCGTGGAGCCCACGAAGGCGCACAGCGCGGTGATGAGCGTGTCGCCCGCCAGCCCCTTGCCCTCCACGAGGAACAGGAACACCACGGCGACCATGTTCGTCGCGCCCGTCAGGAGGCCCGCGCGGAAGATGCCCACGCGGTCCTTGGCCTTGACGATGCGGTCGGCCGCCACGAGCGAGCCCACCAGCGTGTAGATGCCGAAGGCCAGCGAGTTGCTCAGCATGACGCCGGCGAGGCAGGAGATGACCAGCGCGAAGAAGAGCGCCAGCTCCTGCGTGAGGATGAAGCGCACCAGCATGGCGCCGGCCGCCACCGGGAAGGCGTAATAGAAGGCCTCAATCGGCAGCGCGGTGTACCGGTCCTGCACCGCGTCCGCGATGGACACCCAGACCTGGAGCAGGCCCAGGAGGCCCACCAGCAACAGGCCCAGCAGGAGCCCGTCCTTGCGCGTGGGGCGGAAGCGCCGGAAGGCCGCGCGGCAGAAGGCGTACGCGGACACCACCAGCAGCCCCACCAGCCCCGTGCCACCCAGCTGGAGCCAGAAGAGGTCCAGCTGGTCCGTCTCCGCGCGCATGCCGCGCAGCACCACCAGGTGCGTCTCGTTGACGAGCTCGCCGTCGCCGATGACGCGCTGGCCCTTCTTGATGGAGATGACGGCGTCCTTCACCGCCTGCGCCGCCTGGGTGCGCCGCGCGTCCGTCTCCGCGATGTTGATGGTGAGGTTGGGCCGCACCAGCCGCTTGGCCAGCCGCAGCACGGAGCGGCGCTGCACGCCGGGCGCGTCCGGCAGCAGGTTGCCGGGGATGGAGGCGAAGCGGTCCATCTCCTGCTGCGCCTCGCGCACGTCCATCACCTGCGGCGCGGCGCCGGGCAGCGTGTCCTCGCCCTTGTTCACCACGTCGCGGACGGTGAGCCCCTGCGGCGCCTCGCGCGCCAGCTCGTCGCGCGAGCCCGCCACGTACACCGGGCCCCGCTCGGAGCGGTAGGCCCGCTCCAGTACCAGCAGCGTGGCCGTCTCCGCCTCCGGCGAGAAGCGCGTGGCGTACAGCGCCTGGAAGTCCTCCGCCTCCAGCCCCGAGTCCCGCTGGCCGAAGAGCAGCTCCTGGAACTCCGCCAGCATCGCCTCGCGGGCGCGGCGCTCGCGCTCCACCTCCTCCGCGGAGGGCGCCTGCGGCTTGCGGCGGCGCCCCTCCTCGGGCTCCTGCTCGGCCTGCGCCTCGGCGAGCTCGTCCAGGCGCTCGCGCATGGTGCGGAAGGCGGCGCTCACCGTGGTGCGCAGGCTGCCCACCACGGCGGGGTTCAGGTCGTACACGGGGCGGACGGCGCCGCGGGCATCCTGGCGCCGCTGCTGCGTCATGGCGCGGTGGACGATTTCGTAGTCGCGCGCGGCCTTGAAGCCCGCCGGGGAGCTGGCACGGAACGGCTTGCCGAGGTGCTCCTCGGTCAGTGCCGGAATCTGCTGGCTGTAGAGCCCCGGGGAGATGACGAAGCCGGCCCCCACCGCCACCGCGACCAGCAGGATGACCTGGATGGCACGCCGGCCCCAGACGCCGTTGCCCAGTCCGAGGCGGTCGGCGAGCGCGTCCAGCGGACTGGGCCCGGGGGGCTGCGTTTCCGGTTCGGCCATGGGGGTCCTCACCCTAGATAAGGCGTTGCGGCTCCATCAAGGACGCAACGCCAGGGAAAATTCACGAGGGTGGGATTCCGTACGCCCGCCCGGCAGGGTATGCGCGGGTGGGCGTACGTGGGCGAGCGCGCCGTCACTCGCTACCGACGGGCGCGGCTGCGGCGTGCTGCGAGGTACCTGCGGCCGCCTCGCGGGCGACCTGGGCCTCGAGCTTGGCCAGCTCCGCGCGGTCATACGCGCGGATGACTTCCTGGACGAGCGGGTGGCGGACCACGTCCACCTCGGAGAACTCCGCGAAGTGGATGCCCTCGACGTTCTTCAGCACCGAGCGCGCGTGGTTGAGGCCGGACATCTTCCCGGTGGGCAGGTCCACCTGCGTCACGTCACCGGTGATGACCGCCTTGCTGTTGTAGCCAAGCCGCGTCAGGAACATCTTCATCTGTTCCACGGTGGTGTTCTGCGCCTCGTCGAGGATGACGAAGGCGTCGTTCAGCGTGCGGCCGCGCATGAAGGCCAGCGGGGCCACTTCGACCACGCCCTGCTCCAGCAGCTGGGCGGCGCGCTCGGCCGCCATCATGTCGTGGAGCGCGTCGTACAGCGGGCGCAGGTAGGGGTTCACCTTCTCCTGCAGGTCTCCCGGGAGGAAGCCCAGCTTCTCTCCGGCCTCCACCGCGGGGCGCGCGAGGATGATGCGCTTGACCTTGCGCTCCTGCAGGAAGGCCACCGCCATGGCCATGGCCAGGTACGTCTTGCCCGTACCGGCGGGGCCGATGCCGAAGACGATGTCGTGGGCGCGGATGGCGTCCACGTACCGCTTCTGGTTGATGCTCTTGGGCGAAATCTGGCGGTTGCCGGAGCTCTTCAGCACGGGCCCGAGCATGACCTCCTGGAGGGACTCCGCCCCGCCGCGCCCGAGCACCTTGATGCCCTGCTCCACGTCCTCGCGGTAGACGGGACGGCCCGCGCGGATCATCTCCTCCAGGTTCTCCAGGAGGCGCACGGCGAAGGCCACGGCGTCCGAAGGCCCGGACAGGTGGAACTCGGTCCCCCGCTGTCCGACGCGAACACCGAGCCGCCGCTCCATCAACTTGAGGTTTTCGTTCTGGTTGCCGCAGAGGGCCAGGGCGGTCGCGTTGTCACGAACGTCCACCTTGGCTGAGGCGGAGGTGGTGAGGACTTCGGGCGATTCCAACGTGGCGGGATTTCGCAATGCGGGTCGTTCCTCGGTCAGGACGTCACAACGGCTGACCACAACGTAACGCCGGGCCCCGGGGTGCGAAAGACGACTTTCGTCCAGGACTAGCGCAAGGGTGGCAGGAGGACGAACTGCCGGGCGGCAATCCGTCGGTAATAGTACTGCTCCCGCCAGGGGTAGCTGAGCTCTTCCGACTCCAACAATCCTGCCTGTACCAAAGAATCCAGGCGTTCCGGGAGCTCTCCACGTTCCAGACGGAACACTTCGAGCGCCGCGGCGATGCGGACGCGCTGGGCCTCGGAAACATGACGCTGGGCCGCCGGATCCGTGAAGGACGTGGCGGCGAGGCCCTCGGGGCTCGCGTACGCGCTCCGGGAGACGACGAGCGCCAGCGCGGCCAGGACCACCATGGTGGCCACCACGCGGCCCACCGTGCCGCCCACCCGGGCGAGCAGGCGCTCGTCCCCTGGCGCGGGCGCACGCACACCTTCCGGGTGGACGGCGCGCACGTACTCCCCCTTCACCAGGTTGAAGAGGGCCTTGCAGGTCTCGAACTCGCCCAGGCAGCAGACGTCCACGAGCTTGCGCAAGTCGCGTCCGGGGGAGATCTCCTCGTAGACGCGCCGCTCGGTGGGGCCGATGGAGCCCAGCTCCCCGCCCTCCTCACCCGGCCGGGGCTGGGGGAGCGCCTTGAGGCGTTCGAAGGTCAGGTCGTCGCGGTGGATCTTCTTCCGGATGACGGGCCACTCGTCCACCATCCGGAAGCCCTCCATGAGCACCGTCTCGGCGCGCAGGGGGTGGATGGCCTCGGCGTCGGGCTCCACGGGCTCCTGGATGAACTCATAGGTGCCCGCCTTCCACGTGAAGAGGCGGTAGAGCGTCTCGGTCGCCTGCAGCTGCATCATCGACTGGAAGCGCTCGGCGGTGAGGGCCTGGCTGGAGACGAGCACGTCCCCCAGCCGCTTGAGGGTGCGCTTCTGCGTCTCCAGCGCGGCCTCCAGCTGCATCTCGGTGATGAGTTCGGAGCGCACCAGCATGTTGCCGATGAGGTCCTTGCGCTTGCGGGTGAGGCTCTCGGCCTTGATGATGTGGCCGTCCTTGAAGCCGACGCGGACCTCCTGGTCCTTGTTCCGGAAGTGCAGCGTGCCCGTCTTCTGCTGCTGCCCGATGAGCTGCAGGATGTCGCCGATGCCGAAGTCCTTCAGTGTTCCCTGGAGGGACATGTTCTCTCACTCCCCCCGCCGCAGCCGGCGCAGGCCGCGCAGCGACAGCAGGTGGACACCGACGAGCAGCAGCACCGCCGGCACCAGCTTGAGGTACAGCGGCGCGTCACCGTACGGCGCGCGCACCACCCCGTGGTGGAGCAGCGTCGCGGCCAGCGCGAAGAGGAAGAAGAAGGCGTAGAGCGCGCCGCGCACCGGCACTCCGGAGGCGACGTGGCCCGCGCCGGACAGCACGGCGCCCAGCGCGTACGACAGCCGGCCCGCCCAGGCCTGGTGGCGCTCCACCTGCCCCTGCTTGCGGTTGCGCAGCTGCTGCGGCACCAGGCCCTTGCGCGAGAAGACATTCACGCACTGGCCACACTGCTTGCTGCCCACGCCCAGCTCCGGGTCGCACCTCACGCAGACGGCGCGGCCGCAGCGCTCGCACACCTTCGCGGCCTTGAGCTTCTCACCCGCCAGCCCCCACAGGGCCAGCAGCACCGCCAGCGCCGCGGGCACCGCCCAGGCCACCGGCCCCGGCGCCACGCCCGGCAGCAGCCAGCGCCCCAGCTGCGCCTGGACGCGGCGCCCCGCCTCCGTGCCGTCCGCGAGCGACAGCCACTCCGCCTCCGGCCGCGGCGGGGCCAGCATCAGCAGGTTGAGCAGCAGCCGGTCCTCGGGGGGCGGATCCCGTCCCAGCAGCGAGCCGTCCAGCGCCTGCGCGGCGGCGATGGCGGTGGCGGCGCGGTCCAGCTCCTGGCCCACCTCCGAGTCCGGCAGCGTCTTCGCCCGGCGGCGGTGCACCTGGGCCAGGTTGTAGTGCGGCGCGGCCAGCAGCGGGTCCGCCTGGGCGGCCTGGACGTAGAGCTGTGCCCCGCCTTCCGCGTCCCCCAGCCCCACCAGCGTGTTGCCGAAGCGGGTCAAGAGCCGCGCGTCGCCGCTGCGCAGCGCGGAGGCCGCCTTGTAGTGCGCCTTCGCATCCTCCAGCAGCCCCCGGCGCGACTCGTAGTGCGCCAGCGCGTCCAGCTCGGCGAAGGTGGCCACGCGGGACTCCTGCCGCGCGAGCACCCGCGCCATGGCCGCCTCCGCGGACAGGCCGCCGCGCTCCAGGAGGTAGACGTCCTCGGCGGGCGTGCCGGCGAAGGCCGTCACCCGCGCGAGCTGCCCGGCCGCCAGCGGCAGCAGCCCGACGCCCGCCACCAGCACCGCCGCCACCGTCCGCTCCGCGCGGGAGAGGTACAGGGCCACCGCGCCCAGCATCACCAGCAGCACCGTCACCCCGCCCAGCCCGAGCGCCACCGGCAGCGCCAGCAGCGCCACGCCCAGCAGCGCGGACTGCCACCGCGCCATCGCGCGCGGCAGCAGGTGGTGGAAGTCGTGCAGCGCGTAGCGCACGCGGCGCAGGAACAAGAGCCCCACCAGGGCCGCGGCCGTGGCCGCCCAGGCCATCAGCGCCAGCGCGCCCAGGTCCGCCAGCACCGGCCGGCGGTAGCGCGCGTCCCGCAGCAGCTCCGTGAAGGCGGCGCGCGCCTCGCCCAGGTAGCGCGACACGTTGCCCGGCTCCGCCAGCGCGTACGCCTCCGCGAGCCCGAAGCGGGCGTAGGGCAGCCCCGGGGACAGCTCCACCGCCAGCTCCGCCAGCCGCACCGCGCCGGCCATGTCGCCCGCCCGGCGCCGCACGGCGGACTCGCGCAGCAAGCCCACGCTGAGCGGCTCCAGGTCCGACGCCACCAGCTCCGCGCGCAGCGTCACCAGCGCCTTCAGCGCCTTGTCCGCGGAGGCCGTGTCATTCGTCGCGCGGGCCTGGCGCCAGCGGTCCCACACCGCGAGCACCTCCGCGTCCGTCATCCTCGGCGCCAGCACCGGCGACACCGCCGAGCGGGGCGGCGGGGCGGGCACCGCGGGCTCCGCGACGGGGACGGCCGGGGACAGCGTCTTCGCGCTGGCGGGGACGGCGTCCACGTCCTTCGCGCCCTTGCCGCCCTTCGCCCCCCGGGTGGCCTTCGCGGGCGGGACATCATCGTCCTGCGCGGGCGGGGGCTCGGGCTCGTCGGGGATGTCCTCCACGGGCTGATCCCCCGGGTCATAGGAGGAGTCGTCGCGCAGGTCGGGTTCGACGGCGCCCGGATCCACCTCCTGGAGGCGGGACGGCGCTTCAATCTGCGCGGTCGCCACCCCTGGAGCCAGAAGCGCGAGGCCGCAGAGGGCGAAGGCGAGGAGCGGGTGGCGGATCATCCAGGGGGCGGATGATAGGCGACCCAGGTCAAACCACGAAAACGAACGCCAACTCCCCTGCCCTCCTGCCCGCCTTTGTCCGTTCTGGGGGTTACGTCGCGTGCTACAGGACCGAGCATGGTGGACACGACGCGAAACCCCGGGGCCGAGCTGGAGCGACTGGTGGACATCATGCGGCGGCTGCGGGCCGAGAACGGCTGCCCGTGGGACAGGGAGCAGGACCTGCGCTCGCTGCGCCCCTACCTCCTCGAGGAGGCCTTCGAGGTTCTGGAGGAGATGGACCGCGTCGGGTACGGCGGCTCCTGGCGCACGCTGTGCGAGGAGCTGGGTGATTTGCTCTTCCAGGTGGTCTTCCACGCGCAACTGGGCGCGGAGCTGGGCGAGTTCACGATGGCCGACGTGGCGAAGGGCATCAGCGACAAGCTCACCCGGCGGCACCCGCACGTCTTCGGCGAGGAGCGCGTGGAGGGCTCCGAGCAGGTGCTGGCCAACTGGGCGAAGCTCAAGGCCGAGGAGAAGAAGCGGAAGACGGGCAGCGAGGGCTCCGTGCTGGACGGGGTGCCCGTCGCCGCGCCCGCGCTGATGCGGGCCGAGCGCCTCACCGAGAAGGCCAGCCGCATCGGCTTCGACTGGCCGGACCTCGCGGGCGTGCGCGGCAAGCTGGCGGAGGAACTGGACGAGCTGGACGAGGCCATTGCCTCCGGCAGCCGGGACGCCATGGAGCACGAGCTGGGCGACGTCCTCTTCTCCCTGGCCAACCTGGCGCGCTTCATCAAGACGCCCGCCGAGGACGCGCTGCGGATGGCCATCCGCCGCTTCACCACGCGCTTCCAGCACATCGAGTCCGAGCTGCGCGCCGAGGGCGTCCCCTTCGGCGGGGCCACCCTGGAGCACATGGAGCGACACTGGCAGGCCGCGAAGGTGAAGGAGAAGGCCCTGCCTCCGCCCGCCTGGTTGCCTCGCGCCGCCCTGTCCACCCTGCGCTTCCAGGTGGCGGACCTGCCCGCCCAGCGCGCCTTCTGGGACGCGGTGGCGCCCCGGCTGGGGTGGAGCCGCGTGCGCGCCGGCCCGGACGAGGCCGCCTACGGCGATGGCGCGCTGCGGGTCGTCTTCTCGGGCGCGCGGGCGGGGACGGCCCCCGCCGGGGGTGGGGCGCTGATCCTGACGCTGGAGGCCCCGTCGCTCGGCGCCGTGGAGCGGCTGAGGGCCGCGCTGGAGGAGGTCCGCCCCGGCACCGGGGGCGAATTCCAGGAGGGACGCCTCACCTTCCGCGACGCCGCCGGGCTGGTGTGGGAATACGCGACCTCCGCTGGTTGATTCTCACCGGCAGGAGCCCGGGGTGCGCACCCTCAGTCCGGAAAAGCCGGTCTGACGCGCACACCTGCCTTGACGCCCGTGAAGCGTCGCAGTAAGGACGGCGCCTCTTTTAGCCTGCCATTCCGCTGGAGATTTCCTTGGCCAACACCAAGTCCGCAGAGAAGCGTCACCGTCAGTCCCTCAAGCGTCGCGCGCGCAACGTCACCGTCCGTGGCGAGGTGAAGACCGCCGTGAAGTCCGCCCGTGAGGCGCTCGCCACCAAGGGTGGGAACCCGACGGACGCGCTGAAGGCGGCCTCCAAGGCGCTGAACAAGGCCGCCTCGAAGGGCGTGCTGCACAAGCGCACCGCTTCTCGCCGCATCTCCCGCCTCGCCAAGGCCGCCGCGAAGGCCAAGGCCTGAGCTGTCCCCGGGGCCGCCTCGCGCGGCCCCTTGGCTTCCTGAGCAGGCTGCCGGGAGGAGGCTTCGGTCTCCTCACCAGGCGCTGGCCAGCCGATCGTACCCATCGCGCATGAGCACCTCCGCCAAGCGGTCCAGCGCGGCCTGACGGTTGGCCTCGGCCTCCAGGATGTCTCCCGTCCCCAGCAGGTAGTCCTCGGTGCCGCCCACCTGCGTCTCCTTGAGGACCTGTCCGTCCTTCACCAGCCTCAAGCGGGCATTGGCGGAGATGCGGAAGTAGTTGCCGGCGATGGTGGGCGAGTTCCACACCGAGAGCACCGTGCCCTCCAGGCGCGCGTCGCATGCCGTCCCGCTCGACAGCCGCCCCACCCGCGTCAATTCCTGGCGCAGGTAGCGCGTGAAGGTCGTCTCCAGCGCGGGCTCCGGCGTGTCGTTGGTGAAGACGGGCGCGCAGAGGGCCGTCACGCCTTCCGGCAGGCCCTCGCCCTTCCCGACGAAGCGGTAGCCACACCCAGCGCTGGCGGCCACGCAGGCCCCCCACACGCCCACGGCCAGACGGAAGCGCTGCGACACGGGCGCGGAGGGACGCGACATGCGCGGCACCCTACCCGGCCGCACCTGCCCGTCAAGCGCGAGGGCCGTCGTTCGGCCCCGGAGGCCGGGGCGGAGGCGGCTCCGCCGGCGGAGAGCCCGCCACCCGCACAGGCACGCCCCGCGCGCGTACCACGTCCGCCAGCGTGTTCCAGGCGGCCAGCAGGCGCGCGTCCCGCTCGGAGCCGCGGCGCGCCAGCCCCAGCGGCCAGCGCACCCTGCCGGACGCGGACGTCTCCAGGACGAGCACGTGGGAGCGGCACACCACGGCCAGCAGCACGCCCAGCGCCGCCACGCCGAAGGACAGCGCCTTCAGCGCGGGCGCGCGGGCCACGAAGCCCAGCACGGCGAAGGCCACGAGGACGAGCGCCTCGCGGAAGAAATGCGTCTGCAGTTCCACGCCGCGCAGGCTGCCCAGCTCCACTTCCTGCGGAGACTGCGTGGACGCGGCCCGGTAGGAGAGCCGCTCCCCCTCACCGGACAGGGAGCGCCCACCGCCCAGGTCCGCGTCGAGGAAGGGCGCCCGGCCTCCCGGTCCCGAAGGCACGGGCGCATCCGGCAGCGGGGCCCCGCAGGCAATGCAGCGCGGGCTGCCCGCCGGTTGGGGCCGCCCGCACGCACCGCACATGACGAGGACTTCGACGGGCACCGGAGGTCCCCGCCCTAGCCGACGACGAAGTTCACCAGCCGCTTGGGGACGAAGACGAACTTGCGCAGCGTCTTGCCGGCCATCGCCGCCTGCACCTTCTCGTCCGCCTCCGCCGCCGCGCGCACGTCCGCCTCGCCCGCGTCCGCCGCGACGCGAATCTCCGCGCGCAGCTTGCCGTTCACCTGCACGGCGTAGGGGATGACGTCGTCCACCACCAGCGCCGGGTCGAAGTCCGGCCACGGCCGGGACACGGTGAGCTCCTTTGCCCCGTACGCCTCCGCCAGCTCGTCCGCGATGTGCGGGGCGAAGGGCGTCAGCACCACCGCGAGCAGCCGGATGGCCTCGGCCATGGCGGCCTTCTCCGCGGGCGTCTCCGGCGTGCCCTGCGCGTAGAGCGCATTGACGCACTCCATGATGCCGGCGATGGCGGTGTTGAAGGACAGGCGCTCCAGCGCCTCGCCCACCCGCTTGAGGCACTTGTGCGCGGCGCGGCGCGTCTCCAGCGCCTTGCCCTCGTACGCGCCGTCGTGCGTGGCGCCGGCCACCGCGGCGTGGTGCGTGGCCGCCAGCGTCCAGACGCGCTTGAGGAAGCGGAAGACGCCCTCCACCTGGTCATCGGACCAGTCGAAGTCGCGCTCCGGCGGGCCGGCGAAGAGCACGTACGCGCGCGCGGTGTCCGCGCCGTACTTCTGGACGATGGAGGCAGGCGCCACCACGTTGCCCCAGCGCTTGGACATCTTCCGGCCGTCCGGGCCGTTGACGATGCCCTGCGTAATCAGCCGCTTCACGGGCTCGTCCACGGGGCTCAGGCCCAGCAGCTTCATCACGCGGGTCCAGAACCGGAAGTAGAGCAGGTGCATCACCGCGTGCTCGGGGCCGCCCACGTAGACGTCCACGGGGAGGAAGCGCTGGGCCTCCTTCGGGTCGAACGGCGCGGCGTCGTAGTGCGGCGACAGGTAGCGCGCGAAGTACCAGCAGGAGTCGACGAAGGTGTCCATCGTCTCCGCCTCGCGCCTCGCCGGCCCGCCGCACTTCGGGCAGGTGGTGTTCACCCACGAGGCCACCTTGGCCAGCGGCGGCTCGCCCTTGCCCGTCAGCACCGCCTGGGTGTCGATGTCCGGCAGGCGCACGGGGAGCTGGTCCACCGGCACGGGGATGCCGTGGCGCTGGGGGTCGCACTTCTCGCAGTAGACGATGGGGATGGGCGTGCCCCAGTAGCGCTGGCGGCTGAAGCCCCAGTCCTTCTGGCGGTACGTCACCGTGGTCTTGCCCGTGCCGTCCTTCTCCAGCTTCGCGGCCATGGCCTGGCGCGCGGCCTCGGACGTCTGGCCCGTGTACTCGCCCGAGTCCACCAGCACGCCGTACTCCGTGTAGGCCGCCTCGAGCTTGCTGCCCTCGGGGAGCTTGTCGCCGGTGGCCGGCTGGATGACGACCTGGATGGGCAGGCTGTACTTGCGAGCGAAGGCGAAGTCGCGCGCGTCGTGGGCGGGCACGCTCATCACCGCGCCGGTGCCGTAGTCGCTCACCACGAAGTTGGCGATCCAGATGGGCACCGGCTGGCCGGTGAAGGGATTCACGGCGTGGGCGCCGGTGAAGACGCCCTCCTTCTCCGCGTCCTCGCCCAGGCGCTCCGTCTTGGACTGGGCGGCCATGCGCTTCGCGAAGGCGTCCACCTCCGCGCGGCGCTCGGGGGTGGTCACCTGGGCCACGAGCTTGTGGTCCGGCGCGAGCACCACGTAGGTGCAGCCGAAGATGGTGTCGATGCGGGTGGTGAAGACGCGCAGCGTGGCGTCATGTCCCTGCACGCGGAAGTCGGCCTCGGCCCCGTCGGAGCGGCCAATCCAGTTGCGCTGCATGGAGGTGATGCGGTCCGGCCACTCCTTCAGCGTGTCGAGCGACTCCAGCAGGTCCTGCGAGTAGCGGGTGATGCGGAACGCCCACTCGGGCATCTCCTTGTCCACCACGGGCGAGTCGCAGCGCTCGCAGACGCCGTCCTTCACCTGCTCGTTGGCGATGACGGTGTGGCAGCCGGTGCACCAGTTCACCTTGCTGAAGCGTCGATAGACGAGCCCGCGCTCCAGCATCTGGATGAAGAACCACTGGTTCCAGCGGTAGTACTCGGGCCGGCTGGTGTTGACCTCGCGGTCCCAGTCGTACGCGTACCCGAGGCTTTTGATCTCCTTCTTGAAGGAGGCGATGTTCTCCTCGGTGCGCACCGCCGGGTGCACGCCGTCCTTGATGGCGGCGTTCTCCGCGGGCAGGCCGAAGGCGTCCCAGCCCATGGGGTGCAGCACGTCGAACCCGCGCATCAGGTAGTAGCGCGAGTACACGTCCCCGATGAGGTAGTTGCGCACGTGCCCCATGTGCATCTTGCCACTGGGGTACGGCAGCATCTCGAGGATGTACTTCTTGGGTGCGCCCGGGCGCTTGCCCGCCCGGAAGATGCCCGCCTCGTCCCAGCGGGTCTGCCACTTGCCTTCAATCGCCTGCGGCTCGTAACGCTCGTTCATCGCCATGTCCGATGGGTCTCTTATGGGAGGGCCGGGCCCGGGGGCAACACGTCTTTCCGCGTCACGCCCGCCCGAGGTGCTTGCCGGACGGTGCGCAGGCCCCTTCGAGGGGCGGACGGGGCCGGAAAACACCGGCTGACTGGGGGGAACCCCTGACGACCGGTCCTTGTGTCGGCTCCGGCCCTGGATGCGCCTGCTCCGTCACCCAGCGGACGGCGGGCCACGGGTGGCGAGGCCCGCCCTCCTCGCGCCGTCAGTTGACGGTGAACTCGCGCGAATAGCCCGTGTAGGCGCGGATGAGCCCGTCCCAGCCGGACTTCCAGTCACCGTCATGGCGGATGCGGTAGGTGCCCGGCGTGGCGTCCGCGGGAATCCTCCACTCCACCGTCACGTGCGAGCACGCGAAGGTGGGCACGCAGTTGTTGCGCTCCCACCGGTACTTCGTCTCCCAGTCCCAGTCGTTGGCCACCGTCACCCAGGACGTGCCGGACTTGCGCTGCACCTGGAGGAAGCTGCCCTGCCGCCGCAGGTTGTTCTTGGGATGGCCGCCCCAGAACTTCACGCTCACCGTCGCGCCCCGCGTGTAGGAAGCGAGCGCGTTGGTGACGACGCCGCCGAAGCTCACCGACAGCAGCTTGTCGTCGAACACCACGCCGGTCTGCAGCGTCGTCTGCTCATTGCGCAAGTCCCGTGGCGTGGGGCCCGCGGGGACGGACACGCCGTTGCGCAGCGCGGCCGCCAGCCTGTCCGCTTCCTGCTGCACCGCCGCGAGCTGCCACGGGCCGAAGTGCGTGGAGGCCCCCTCGTAGTCCTGCTTCGCGTACTCCTCGCGCGTGACGAGGTAGCCCGCATACGCGTTGGACAGGCCGGCAATCACCACGGTGTCCACGCCCAGCGGCGCGAGCTGCGCCTGCACCGTCTTGCGCAGCCGCCGGCCCGCCATGGTGGTCATCTCGAAGGGCACCGCCACCAGCGCCAGGTTGCCCACCGTCACCACCTGGAGCGGCAGCACCTCCGGCGTCCACGGGTAGGGCTGCATCGTGCCCATCTCCAGCACGACGGGCTTCTCTGCCTGGCACGGCGTGGTGGTGGCCGCGCAGGTGATGGCGTTCCAGAGGTCATGGAGGTCCTCGCACGTGGCGCCCTCGCTGCCGTAGCCCGGGCCGTCCTCGGCGCCGGCCAGCATGGAGATGCCGATGGCGGCCTCGCACGTGGTGCGCGCCACGCCATCCGTGTACGCGGGGGCCACCTGGACCTCGTCCATCTTCACGTAGGCATGGCGGTAGTCCACCGCGCCCGTCAGTGACTGCGCCGCGCCGTCATACAGCGCGCGGGCCAGGTCGTACTGCTTGCGCCCGGACAGCTCGGTGCTCTCGAAGTCGTTGGCACCGCCCCCGTTCGTCCCGCCGTAGATGTTGGGCGTCACGTCGCCCTCGTTGCTCTGCGCGAAGGCGGCCACGAACGTCTTCGCGGCCGTGTAGTTCGTGCCCTTGAGCTTCTCGAAGAGGTAGGACGCGTAGCCCTTGTTGTCGCCGCTGATGAGCAGGTTGTCGTTGCCCATGGACGTGGCGTGGACGGCGAACCAGTTGATGAGCCCCACCTCCTGCCCCGTGCTGGACTGCAGGCGCAGCAGCGTCATCCGCTTGTCGGTGTCGTAGCCGAACTGCCCGCGCTCCGTGGCGGGGTTGCGCAGGTACGCCTCCGGCGAGCGGTTGATGCTGGTGTCGAGCAGATCGCCAGAAGCCACGCGCACCGAGCCCGCCGTGAGGTTGCCGTGCGCGCGGACGATGGACTGGTAGATGCCGTCGACGATGGCGTCGAAGTTCTGCTTGTCGTAGCCGAGGATGGTCAGGTTGTAGAGCGCGTAGTGCGAGAAGCCGCCCGGCCCGCTGTGCGTGTGCGTGGCGCTCAGCACCACGTTGTCGTCCGAGTACGTGCTTCCGTACGTGGCCTTGAGCCGCTCCACCACCTGCTGCTTGACGCCCTGGCCGATGAAGCCCGCGTCCGCGCTCACGAAGGCCACGCGCTTGCCGTTGCACGGCGAGGCGATGACGAACGCGCGCGAGCGCAGGCGCTGGTGGATGCCGGCCGTCTTCTGCTCCAGCATCGCGTAGCCCATCATCCCCAGCTCCGCCGCGGGGCCGGTGATGTCGTAGATGCCCGCGCCCACCTGGAAGGACGTGTTGCCCGCGCACGGGCCGGTGAGCGCGGGCTGCACCACGGACGCCACGGGAGGCGGAGCGCGCCCCGTCTCCGAGGCCGGCTTCGCGGCCGGCTCCGCGACTTCGGCACCACATGCGCCCAGCACCAGCGCGAGGACCCAGAGACACGACGGACGGGCGAGACAGGCTTGCATGCGCAACGCTCCTCCTCCGAAAGCCGGGATTCTCGCCGGACTCCCCGTGCGTGTTGCCAGCCAGGCGCTGGGGAAGGACCGCCCGAGGACACCGCGCCTGGACTTGATGGGGCCCCCAACGAATGCCCTACCGGATGGGTGTTTCCTCACTGCCCTGTGTTTCAAAACGGCGCGTGTATCACCGGGACGGAGAATTCCTGCCTCTCTGCATCTCCAAGCAAGTGCCTGAAATCCCGATATGTCGTTGACTCGGAAGCGTTCAGCCGGGGACGATTCAAGTCCACGGCATCCTTCAGGGGGGGCCGTTCAAACGCAGAGACGTGAGGACCGAATGACGCTGAGAAGGGCGTTGATTCCGGGGTGCGTAATTGCACTCTTTTCGTTGGAAACCCTGGCGCAGGACGCGAACAGTGCGGCGCCGGCTCCCGAACCCCAGGCGCCCGCGGCGCAGGCGCCCGCGACTCCAGCGCCGGCGGCTGCCAGTCCGGCGTCACCCGCTCCCGTGTCGCAGCCGGCAGCGGTGGAGGTGGTGGCGGGCCGCACCATCAAGGGCCGCGTGGCGGACCGCCTGACGGACGAAGGGCTGCCCCTGGTGCGCGTCATCATCAAGGGCACCACCCAGGGCGTGGAGACGGAGCTGGACGGCACCTTCACCCTGCCCAACGTGCCGCAGGGTCCGGTGACGCTGCTCTTCTCCTCCCAGGACTACGGCGAGCGCGAGGTGAGGGTCGGCGCCAACCAGCGCGAGCTCACGGTGCAGCTCGACAACGTCTTCTCCGAGGAGATGGTCGTCGTCGGCCGCGCCTCCGAGGTGGCGCGTAAGAACCTGGCCAACTCCGTGGCCTCGGTGAACGCCGAGGACCTCAACCGCGCTCCCGCGCAGACGGTGGACCAGGCCCTCCAGGGCAAGGTGGCCGGCGCCAACATCCAGAGCAACTCCGGCGCCCCCGGCGGCGGCATCCAGATGCGCCTGCGCGGCGTGTCCACCATCAACGGCTCCACGCAGCCGCTGTACGTCATCGACGGCGTGCTCGTCAGCGACGTGGCGATTGCGTCCGGTATCTACACCGTGACGGACTCGGTGACGGGCTCCAACCCGTCGCCCACGCAGGACAACCAGGTCAACCGCATCGCGGACATCAACCCCAACGACATCGAGAGCATCGAGGTCCTCAAGGGCGCGTCCGCCGCCGCCATCTACGGCTCCAAGGCCGCCAACGGCGTGGTCATCATCAACACCAAGCGCGGCCGCGAGGGTGCGCCGAAGGTCGACATCACCCAGCGCCTCGGCTTCTACTCGCTGTCCAACAAGCTGGGCACCCGCCGCTTCGAGACGGTGGACGAGGTCATCGAGACCTTCGGTGAGGACGCGGCCCAGTACTACGTGCCCGGCCGCACGTATGACCAGGAGTCGGCGCTCGCGGGCCGCCGGGACCTGTCCTCGGAGACGCTGGCCAGCATCAGCGGCGCGGCGGGCACCTTGAAGTACTTCGCCTCGGCGATGGTGAAGAACGACGAGGGCATCATCGCCAACACCGGCTACGAGAAGCAGTCGTTCCGGCTCAACCTGGGTCAGACGCTCGGCGAGGCCGTCGAGTTGAACGTCTCCACCAACCTGCTCCACACGCTGGGGCAGCGCGGCCTGACGAACAACGACAACCAGACCATCACGTACTACATGACGATGCCGTACGCGCCGGAGTTCCTGAACCTCCAGGCGGACTCGGCCGGCGTGTTCCCGACCAACCCCTTCCTGGGGAACGGGGCCAACCCGCTGCAGACGGCCGCGCTCGTGAAGAACGACGAGGACGTGTGGCGCTTCATCGGCGCGGGTGATGCCACCATCCACCTGCTGAAGTCGGAGGAGAACCACCTGCGCATCCTCGCCAACGCCGGCGTGGACCGCTTCCAGCAGGAGAACCAGGTCGTCTTCCCGCCCGAGCTCAACTTCGAGCCGGTGGATGACACCTTCCCGGGCACGTCGCTGTTCGGCACCAGCCAGGTGCGCAACCTGAACGGCGGCCTCAACCTGGTGCACACGTACCGGCCCGCGTCGAAGTTCCTCGTCTCCACCACCTCCGGTGGTGTGCAGCTCGAGGAGCGCAGCGTCAACTCGGTGTACGTCATCAGCGAGAACCTGAACGCCGGCCAGCCGAACGTGGATTCCGGCACCGTGGTGGGCGTGCGGCAGGACCGCCAGCTCATCCGCGACCGCGGCTACTACGTGCAGGAGGAGATGCTCCTGTTGGATGAGCGGCTCACCCTCGTGGGCGCCATCCGCGGCGAGCAGAGCAGCGCCAACGGCAACGAGAACGCGCTGTACTTCTACCCGAAGCTGGCGACCGCCTACCGCATCCCCTCGTTCCACCCCAGCGTGAACGAGTTCAAGGTGCGCCTGGCCTACGGCGAGACGGGCAACCAGCCCCGGTACGGCATGAAGTTCAACAGCCTGCCGACCATCAACAACATCCAGGGCAACCCGGGCCTCCTGGGCTCCGGCATCGCCGGCGACCCGACCATCAAGCCCGAGCGGCAGCGCGAAATCGAGGCGGGTATCGACGCGCTCTTCTTCGGCGGCGACCTGGTGACGGAGCTGACGTTCTACCAGCGGACCATCAGCGACCTCATCCTGCAGCGCACCCTGCCTCCCTCCACCGGCTTCACCACGCAGATCTTCAACGGCGGCTCGCTGCGCAACCGCGGCGTGGAGGCCATGGTGCAGGTGACGCCGCTGCGCGGCGCCCTCGAGTGGACGAGCTCGGCGACGTTCGCGCTCAACCGCAGCATGGTGACGGACCTGCCGGTGCCCGCGTTCCTCACGGGCGGCTTCGGCACGGGCCTGGGTGCCTTCCGCATCGAGCAGGGCGCGTCGGCGACGCAGATTGTCGGCAACGTCCGGGACGCGGACGGCAACCTGAAGGTGCAGAAGATCGGCGACACCGAGCCGGACTTCATCATGGGCTTCTCCAACAGCCTCAAGTACCAGGACTTCACCCTGTCCTTCCTGTTCCACTGGCAGCAGGGCAGCGACATCATCAACCTGACCCGGTTCCTCTATGACGCCGCGGGCACGTCCGAGGACTTCGAGACGGGCGGCCGCCAGCGCCTGACGGACCGCCGCAACAACGCGGGCACGTACGTGGAGGACGCCACCTTCGTGAAGCTGCGCGAGGTGACGCTCACCTACAGCCTGCCCAAGAAGTGGGTGTCCGCGATTCCGAAGGTGCAGAACGCGCGGCTCAGCCTGAGCGGCCGCAACCTCCTGACCTTCACGAGCTACTCGGGTCTGGACCCCGAGGTGAGCAACTTCGGCAACCAGGCCATCGCTCGCAATATCGACGTCGCCCCGTTCCCCCCCAGCCGCAGCTTCTGGACGTCGCTCGACGTCGGGTTCTAAGGCCATGAACATGTATCGGACGAAGAGTGCAGTGGTGATGCTGTGCGCCGCGCTGGGCCTGGGCGGTTGCGGCAGCCTGGACGTCGAAGACCTGGACAACGTCAGCCTGGATGACTTCCGGGACAACCCGACGAAGTCGCGCGTCCTGACTGCGGCGACCGGTCTCATCATCGGGAACCGCGTCGGCCTGGCGGCCCAGAACGGCTACGTGGCCGAGCTGGGCGTCATCGGCCGCGAGGCGTTCATCTTCGACCCGGCGGAGCCCCGCCCGGTGGAGGAGCTGCTCGGCCCCGCGCTGGACCCGGGTGGCCCGGCGTTCGGCGGCAACTTCTGGACGAACCCGTACGCCAACATCCGCAACGCCAACACGCTGCTGGCGGCAATCGAGAAGCTGCCGTCGACGAGCGTGTCGGACGCCGAGAAGGAGGCCATCCGCGGCTACGCGAAGACGTTCCAGGCCATGGACTTCCTGGTCGTCATCAACACGCGTGACACGAATGGCGCCGCCATCGACGTGGACAAGCCCCTGACGGAGCTGGCCGACCTCAAGAGCAAGGAGGAGGTGTTCGAGCACATCTCCGGGCTGCTCGACCAGGCCGCGACGCACCTGACGGCCGCGGGCGACGTGGCCTTCCCGTTCCGCCTGAGCACCGGGTTCGAGGGTGACCCGACCACCGCGACGGACGACTTCACCACCGCGGACGCGTTCCTGAAGTTCAACCGCGCGCTGAAGGCACGCGTCTCCGTGTACCGGGGCCGCTACGACGAGGCGCTGACGGCGCTGAGCCAGTCGTTCATCGACTCCAGCATCCCCGCGGACGACGGCGCGAAGGGCGCCGCCCTCACCTCGCTGAACCGTGGCGTCTACCACGTGTTCAGCACGAACTCGGGTGACCTGGACAACAACCTGCTCAGCACGACCATCTTCGCGCACCCGTCCATCGTGACGGACGCGGAGAACCAGGCGAACGGCACCACGGTGGATGACCGCGTGTCGCGCAAGACGAAGAAGCTGGACAAGGCCGTCACCGCGGCGGACGGCAAGCTGTCCACGGACCTGGCCTTCACGCTGTACCCCAACGCGGACTCGCCGGTGCCCATCATCCGCAACGAGGAGCTCATCCTCCTGCGCGCGGAGGCCAACCTCGGCCTGGGCAACATCGGCCCGGCGGCGGATGACATCAACTACATCCGCACCCGCTCCGGCCGGCTCCCCCCCCGCACGGACCTCACCACGGCCAACGCCCTGGACGAGCTCCTGAAGCAGAAGCGGTACTCGCTCCTGTTCGAGGGTGGCCACCGGTGGATCGACCTGCGTCGCTACAACAAGCTGGACACGCTCCCCCGCGAGCTGGACCCCAGCTTCGCGCCGCACGAGCGCTTCCCCATCCCCGCCGCGGAGACGGACGCCCGCTAGCAGTCCCCGGAGCTACTGCTTGGTGAGCTCCAGGCGCATGTTCTCCAAGTGCGCCTGGAGCGAGCGGAACGCCAGGCTCCGGTCGTCGCCCAAAAGCAGCGCGGCGACCCCGTCGCGCTGCCACCGCTCCGCCTCTCCCGGGAGGCGGGGCGTGGCGCAGTAGGACACCCCGTTGCGACGGCAGACCTCGGCCACGCGCTGGATGGCCGCCTGCACGTCCGGGTGCTCCACCTTCCCCGGCACCCCGTACGACTGCGACAGGGCCACGGCGCCCTCCATCACCAGGTCGAGGCCCTCGACGGTGACGATGGAGTCGAGCGCCTCCACCGCCGCGCGGTCGTCGATGCTCGCCACCACCAGCAACTGGCGGTTGGCGCGCGTCACGTACTCCGGCAGCCGCAGCCGCCCGAAGCCCGTGGGCCTCCCGTCACCGAGGCTCCGGTCCCCCTTGGGGTGGAAGCGCGTGGCCCTCACGACGGCCTCCGCCTCCTCCCGGCTGCGCACGCGCGCCACCACCCCCAGCGCCCCCGCGTCCAGCGCACGGTGGATGACGTCCGGCGCGGGCGCGGGCACGCGGACCAGCGGGGTGACGCCGCCACACTCCGCGGCCCGGAGCAGGTGCTCCAGCAGCTCCGGGCCCACGGGGGCGCGCTCCTGGTCGAGGATGACGAAGTCGTAGCCCGCGTACCCCACCATCTCCACCAGCGACGGCAGTGGCAGCACGCTCACCAGACCCAGCGCCAGCGTCCCGCCGTGGATGGACTTCCTGAGCCGGTTCTCCGTCAGCATCGGTCCCCTCCCCTGACACAGGAGAACACAACGGGCGCTCGGGCGCGCAATACATCCGCGCCTGTCTCGCTCGCGGGGACGTCCTCGGGCCTACAGAGGTCGCCTGGCTCAGCGCTTCTTCAAGCCCGAGCGCTCCGCCACGAGCGCGCCCAGCGCGGACCAGTCCAGGTCGCCGTGCCCCTGGGCGACGCCGCCGAGGTATTGGTCTCGCAGGAGGCTCGCCAGGGGCATGGGCACCTCGGCGGCGCGGCCGGCGTCCAGCACCAGCCCCACGTCCTTGAGGCCCAGCTTCATCGGGAAGCCCGCGGGGGAGTACTTCTCCTCGGCGATGAGCTGCGCGTAGCGCTCGAAGATGGGCGAGCGCGCGAAGACGGACTGGAAGACCTCCAGGAACACCTTCGGCTCGAGGCCGGACTTGCGCGTGAGGGCGAAGGCCTCGCCGAGCGCCTCCATCATGGACGCGATGAGGAAGTTGCCCGACAGCTTCACCACGTTGGCGGAGGCGGCCTTCTCGCCCAGCACGGTGAGGCCGCGCCCCACGGCCTCCAGCAGCGGCCGGCAGCGCTCCACGTCCGCCCGCGGCCCGGCGGTGACGACCCAGAGCTGCTTCGCGTCCGCGGCCTCGGGGCGGCCGAACACCGGCGCGGCCACGTAGCCCTGCCCCGCGCTCGCGTGGGCCTCCGTCAGCCGCTCGGAGAGGGCCACGGAGATGGTGCTCGAGGAGACGTGGACGGCGCCCTTCCCCAGCCCCGCGTGCACGCCGTCCTTCCCCAGGACGGCGTCCTGCACGGCGCGGTCGTCCGCGAGCATGCTGAAGACCACGTCCGCGCCGCGCGCGGCCTCGGCGGGAGTGCCGGCCACGCGCGCGCCCTTCTCGCGCAGTGGCGCGGCCTTGTCCGGCGTGCGGTTCCACACCGACAGCTCGTGCCCGGCCGCGAGCAGGTTCTTCGCCATGGGCAGGCCCATGTTGCCCAGTCCGATGAATCCAACCTTCATGCGTGCGTCCTCCCCGGTCGCGCTCGGATAATCCGCGCGCGCGGGGGACGCCGACGGAAAACACGCGAGCGTCCAGGAGCCGACGGCGGGCGCCCTACTCCGGTCTATCCTCGGACACGTCCAGGCGCTCGAAGGCACGGCCCAGGGCCACCACGCCCAGCCACACCTCTCCCACCAGCACGCCCGCCGCGGCCAGGGCCGCCGGGGGGACGGCCCACGGCCCCAGCGCGGAGTACAGCGGCAGCCCCACCAGCAGCGCCGCCAGCGTCGCCGGCACCAGCCCCGCCAGCGTCACCACCAGCGTGCCCAGCAGCGTCAAGAGCCGCTGGCCCATGGCCTCCAGGCCGCGCACCCGCGTGCCCGCATCCGCCGGCACCCACGCGGGGAACAGCACCACCGCCGCGTTCTGCACGAAGAGGCCCGCCAGCGCCAGGGAAGGCAGTATCACCACCAGCGACAGCGACACCGGCCACCACCAGTCGCTCAGCAGCGAGGCCTCCCTCCCCGGCCCCATCAGCAGCGCCACCGCCAGCAGCGCGAGCTGGAGGCCGCCCAGCGACAGCGCGGACGCCAGCAGCTCCGCGCCCACCACCTGCCGTCCCGTCAGCGGCAGCGTCCGCAGCAAGTCCAGCTTCGGCAGGTCCATCCGCAGGTCCATGCGGAAGGCGCTCGGGCCCACCACCGTCAGCATCACCGCCAGCGTCATCGCCAGGGGCCCCACCACCTCGCGCGTGTCCGTGAAGAGGCGCGCATCCCCCATCATCGCGGCAATGGCGCCGCCGAGCACGATGAAGAGCACGAAGCTCACCACCCCACCCGCCATGCGCTTGCGGGCCACGAGGTTCTTCCAGACGAGCGCCACCTCCGGCCGGCCACGCGCCGCCAGCCGGAAGGGCGGCTTGCGCAGGGTGAAGGTGCCCGTCCGCGCCCGCTGCCCCGACGCGCGCAGCGCCCGCTCCCGGGCGCGGGACTCCGCCCGCACCACCGCCGTCTCCTCGAAGGGCACCTCCACCAGCATCACCCAGCCATAGTGCGCCACGGCCAGCGCCAGCACCGGAGGCAGCGCGCGGAGGAAGCCGTCCACGTCCCCCGCCAGCGAGGGCCCCACCAGCAGTCGCCCCGGCCACAGCACCGCGTCCAGGCCCGGCGACGCCACCAGCACCTGCAGCCACGTGCGCAGCTCCCGCGACGAGGAGACCTCTTGCGGGAAGGGGTGCTCGCGCAGGGCCCCGAGCACCGCCACCGCCACGACCACCAGCGCCAGCGTCACCCCGCCCCAGCGCACCGCCAGGCCCCAGCCGCCCCGGGCCGCCAGCCGCGTGCGCGTGAAGGACGCCGCCGTCGTGTGCAGGTACAGCGTCCCCAGCGCCAGGCTGGCGCCCAGGAAGAAGAGCACCGGCGTGCCGCTCACCACGCGGCCGATGAACACCGTGGCGAACAGCGCGCCCACCGTCGCCCCCAGCAGGCCGCGCACCAGCTTGTAGTGCAGCAGCGCGCGCCGCGAGACGGGCGCGGGGAACAGCTGCACCACCTCCGTCTCCGAGAAGGTCAGCGACGGCTGATCCCTCCCCAGCACCCACGCGGCGAACACCGTCCCCAGCGCCGAGCCCACCAGCGACAGCTCCGCGAACACCCGCGCGCTCCCGGGCATGCCCCCCAGCCCCCGGACGCCCAGGCCCCGGGTGAGCACGGAGTACAGGTACACCAGCCCCACCACCGCGCCGAGCAGGTAGCGCGGCCGCCGCAGCCGCGCGAGCTGCCGCCACACGCGGTTGCGCAGCGACGCGCTCCAGAGGAACAGCACCGCGCGCGGGAAGCTCACGGCGAGGGCGTCCCGGGCTCCGCCGCCGCGCTGGTGATGCGGATGAAGAGCTCCTCCAGTGACGCGCCCTCCGCCTCCGGGCCGCTGAGCCGCGCGCGAATCTCCGGCAGCGTGCCCAGCGCCACCACCCGGCCGCCGGCAATCACCAGCAGGCGGTGGCACAGCTCCTCCACCAGCGGCAGCAGGTGCGAGGACAGCACCAGCGCCGCGCCCTCCTCCGCGCGGCGCCGCAGCGAGGCCTTCATCCGCCGGATGCCGATGGGGTCCAGGCCCGTGAGCGGCTCGTCCAGCAGGATGAGCTTCGGCGAGTGCAGGAAGCCGCAGGCGATGGACAGCTTCTGCTTCATGCCTCGCGACAGCTCGCCCGGCAGCGACTTCTCCTTGCCGGACAGCTCCATCTCCTCCAGCAGCGCGCGGCCCCGCGCCTCCCAGTCCTCCACCCCGTAGAGCCGCGCGGTGAAGTTCAGGTGTTCCCACACCGTGAGGTACTCGAAGAAGCGCGGCTCGTCCGGGAGGAAGGCCAGGGCGCGCTTCGCCTCCACCGGCTGCTGTCGCAGCTCGTGCCCCGCCACCAGGACACGGCCCGAGCTGGGAGGAAGGATTCCCGCCAGGCACCGCAGCGTGGACGTCTTCCCCGCGCCGTTGGGGCCCACCAGGCCGAGCACCTCGCCGGGAGCCACCGCGAAGGAGAGCCCTCTCACGGCCTTCACGTCGCCGTAGACCTTCTCCAGCCCGTCCACTTCCAGAACTGCATCCATGCGCGGGGCGGCCCTCAGTCCAGCTTCAGCACGTCCCGAACGGTATCCATCACCACCTTCGCCTGCACGGGTTTCACCAGGTACGCGCTGGCGCCCAGCTTCATCGCCCGGTCGCGGTCCGCCGCCGCGCTCTCCGTGGTGATGACGACGATGGGCACGTGCCGGTGGTCCGTCGCCTGGCGGATGTGGCTGATGAGCTTGAGCCCGTCCATCAGCGGCATGTTGATGTCCGTCAGCACCACGTCGAACTGGCCCTGCGTCAGCTTCTTCAGCCCGTCCGCGCCGTCATGCGCCTCCGTGCAGACCATGCCGCTGATGCGCTGCAGGGCGTACATGATGCTGCGCCGCATCGCCTGCGAGTCGTCCACCACCAGCGCTCGGATCTGCTGCGTCATGACCTGGATAGACTAGCACCCGGGCCATTCGGCCACGGTGCGGAAGCACCAGCCCCGCGGGGAGCCCTGTCCACCAGTCCTGGCTCCGCGGCCAGGTCCGGCCTTCCGGCCGACACTCCCCGCTCCGATTCCAGACTTCCGGGAGACACTCCGAGTCCCGGGACTTTCGCCACTCCGTTGAAAAAGCGGCGGGCCGCTACCGCTTGCGCTTGGCCAGGGCCGCCAGCGCGGGGCCCATCTCCCCCAGCCGCAGCACCCGCTTCACCGCCCCGGTGGCGATGGCCTCGCCCGGCATGCCGAACACCACCGCCGTCTCCTCGGACTCGGCCCAGACCTCGCCGCCCACGCGGGCCACCTCGCGCGCGCCCTCCGCGCCGTCCGCGCCCATGCCCGTCAGCACCACCGCCAGCGCGCGCGAGCCCAGCACCTGCGCCACGCTGGTGAAGAGGCGGTCCACGCTCGGCGCGTACTTGTCCAGCGGCGTGGGCGGCGGCGTGTGCAGCTCCAGCTTCGTGCCACGCTCGGCCACCACCATGTGCCGCCCGCCCGGGGCGATGTACACGTGCCCCGGCTGCACCACGTCGCCGTCACACGCCTCCGTCACCGTGAAGGGACCGATGCGGTCCAACCGCTCGGCGAAGGCCCGGGTGAATTGCGAGGGCATGTGCTGGCTCACCAGCACGCACGGCGTCGGCTCCGAGGCCAGCCCCTCCAGCAGCCGCTGCACCGCCGGAGGCCCGCCCGTGGACGCGCCCACGGCCACCACCAGCGGCAGCTCGCCCGCCACCGCCATGGCCCGCGCGCCCGGCGCCGCGTGGCGCTGTCCGGGCCGCACGTGCCGCGCCGCCCGCACCTTGTCGAGCAGCTCGTTGCGCAGCCCGTCCAGCGCCTCGCGCGTGCTTCGCGGCGGCTTGGCGATGAAGTCGAAGGCCCCCAGCTCCAGCGCCTTGAACACGTCCGACTTGTGCGAGTAGCTGGAGATGACGATGACGGGCGTGGGCACCGTGCGCATCAGCAGCCGGAGGAAGGTGTAGCCCCCCAGCTTCGGCATCTCCAAATCCAACGTCACCACGTCCGGCTTCAGCTCCAATACCTTCTTCAGCCCCTCCTCGCCGTCCGCCGCGCGGTCCAGCACGCGCACGTCGGAGGCGGACTCCAGCAGCGTGGTGAGGGTGTGGCGGTTGTGCGCCGAGTCGTCGATGACGAGCACGGAGATGGAGTCCTGTGCGCTCATCGGCCCTCGCCTCCCGTCAGGCCCGGCAGCTCCGGCCGGCGGTACACCAGGTCTCCGCGCAGGTGCACCAGCTCGAAGTCGGCGCCCAGGTTCAAGAGGTTCTCCGAGTGGCCCAGCAGCAGGTAGCCCCCGGGCACCAGCCTGTCCCGGACGATGCGCAGCACCCGGCGGCGCGCGGCCTGGTCGAAGTAGATCATCACGTTGCGGCAGAAGACGACGTCCATGCGCGGCACCAGCTGGCTGCCCGTCTCGTCCAGCAGGTTGTGGTGGCCGAAGGACACCCAGGAGCGCACCTCGTCGCGCACGCGCACGCGGTTGTTGCCCGCGGGCTGGAAGTGGCGCTCCAGCAGGTCCGCGGACGTGGCGCGCAGCGCGGACGGCCCGTACTCCGCGCGCCGCGCCATCGTCAGGACGCGGCGGGAGATGTCCGTGCCATACACCTCCACGTCCCAGTCGTCGAAGCGGCGGCTGTCCTTGAGGAGCATGGCCAGCGTGTAGGCCTCCTCTCCGGACGAGCACCCCGCCGACCACAGCCGCAGCCGCCGCGTGCGGCCATTGCGCTTCTCCAGGAGCGGCAGCAATTCCTCGCAGAAGGCCTTGAGCTGCGAGGGCTCACGGAAGAAGTACGTCTCGTGCGTGGTGAGCGACTCGACGGCCGCCTCCAGCTCCGCGTGCCGCTGGGCGTCGTAGCGCAGGTAGCGGTGGTAGGCGCCGAAGTCGGGCAGCCCCAGCGCCTCCAGCCGGGGCCACAGCCGGCGCTCCATCACGAACTTCATGTCCTCGTGCACCAGGATGCCGCAGTGCGAGTACACGTGGTCCCTGAGGAGCCGGAACTCCTCCGCCGTCATCTCCGGGCGTCCGTCGTCGAAGCGAGCCACGCGGTTTCCCCCTCAGCGCCGGGACAGGCGCTCCACCGCGTCGGAGAGGGTCTGCCGCGCCAGGGCGTCCGCTTCCGCCTCCAGCGCTCCACGGGCGGCGGCCAGACACTCCGGCCCGCCCGAATCTCCCAGCACCCGGGCCGCCGCCGCGCGCACGTCCCAGCGCGGGTGCCCCAGGAGCGACAACGCCAGTGCCACCCCTTCCTTGCTCACCGCTCCCGCGGACAGCGCCGCCTTCACCACCTCCGCGTCCGGGTGGCCCGCCGCCTCGCGCAGCACCGCCGGCCCCGCCACGCCCAGCCGCGCCAGCGCGCGCACCGCCGCCACCGCCAGCGCGCCATCCGCGTGTCGCACCAGCGCTTCCAGGTCTCCGGCCCGCTCCACCGCCCCGCTCTCGCCCACCGCCTCCACCGCCGTCAAGCGCACGGCGGCGTCCTCGTCATGCAGCGCGGGCTTGAGCAGCGCTCCCGCCTCCGGGCCTCCCAGCCGGCCCATGGCCCGCACGCCGGCGGCGCGCACCTGCACCGCCTCGTCCGCCAGCGCGGCGCGCGCCAGCTCCCGTCCCACCGCGCCATCCACCTCGCCCGCGGCCTCCACCGCCGCCGCGCGCCAGGTGGGCTCCGCGTCCCGGGCCAGCTGCCGCAGCGCGGGCAGCGCGGGCGCGCCTCCCACCCGGGCCAGCGCCGCCACCGCCGCCGACGTCGCCCGCCGCGTCACCGCCTCTTCCAGCGCCGCCAGCACCGCCGCCCGGTTGCTGCCCGCCAGCACGCCCAGCGCCCGCGTCGCCGCGCCCGCGAGGGACGGGTCCACCAGCAGGTCCACCAGCGGAGGCACGGCTTCCGGCGAGCGCGTGCGCCCCAGCGCCCGCACCACCACCGCGCGCAGGTCGTCCTCCGCCCACTCCAGCAGCGCGCACAGCGCCGTCACCGAGCCGGCATCCACCAGGTCCACCAGCGCCTCGGCGGCGGCCGCCCGGGCCGGCGAGGACAGGTCCGCCATGTGGGCCAAGAGCGCGCGCCCGCCCTCCGGCCCCAGCCGGCCCAGCGTGTTGAGCACCTCGCGCAGCAGCCGGTCCTCCCGCGCGGCCTCCGCCACCGGCAGCGCCAGGGACGCCTCGCCCAGCGCCGCCGCGGACACCAGCGCGCCCGAGCGCACCGTCACGTCCTCGGCCTCCAGCGCCTGGGCCAGCCGCTCCGCCGCGTCCGGCAGGCGCCGCAGCGCCACGCGCACCACCGCCTCGATTTCGCCGCGCCGCACCGGCTCCGCCAGCGCCACCTGCGTGCCCAGCGCGCCCAGCGCCGCCTCGCGCACCGAGCGCACCGCCGACGCCAGCCCCTGGCAGATGCGCTCGGTGGCCACCACCTGCGGCACCAGCCCCAGCACGCGGAAGGCGCTGCGCTGCAGCCTCGGGTCCTCCAGCAGCGACAGCACCACCGGCAAGGGCGGCGGGCGGCGCAGGAGCGCGAGCCCCTCCAGCGCGGACAGCCGCAACAGCGGCTCCGCGTCCGTCAGCAGCCCCTCCAGCGCGCGCGCCGAGTGCTCACCGCCCACCCGCCCCAGCGCCTCCGACACGGCCACCCGCACGTTGAGGTCCGGGTCCTCCATCGCCTGCACCAGCGGCAGCTCCGCGGTGCGCTGGCCGAGCTGCCCGAGGATGTCCGCCGCGAACTTGCGCTGGTCGGGGTCCGGGTGCGCCAGCAGCACCACCAACGGCCCCAGCGCCGCGCCGCCCAGGCCCGCCAGCGCCTCCGCCGCCGCGTTGCGCGCGCCCGTCTCCCCGCGCTCGCCCAGCACGCGGATGAGGCGCTCGGCCACCTCGCGCGACGAGGGCAGCCGCTTGAGGGCCTCGGCCGCCACGTGGCGCACGCGCCAGCTCTCGTCGTGCAGACCGATGACGAGCACCTCCAGGGCCCCCGCCGTCCGCGGGTCCAGCTCCTGGAGCGCGCGGTAGCGGGCCTCCTCCGCGGGGAACTCGGGCAGGGGGTTCATTCGAAGACCCGGTCGGACCCCGGCTGCGTGTAGAACCAGATGGTGTAGATGCCCAGGGCCGTCCCCAGCGGGACGTTGGGGAGGGCGAGGGCGCCCAGCACCAGCGCCAGCGTCCGAGACCAGGGCCGGCGCTTCAGCAGGCCGATGCCGGTGAGGAGGCCCGGGAGCGCCAGCAGCAGGAAGCAGCCGGTGACGCCCACGAGGATGGCCGTCACCAGGACCCGCTCCTCCGCCCGTGCGTCCGGCATCCCCAGCTGGCCCAGGGCCAGGCCGAAGGCACCAAACCCCAGCGCCACCAGGAGCGTGAGCGCGTTCATCGCGATGAAGGCGATGCCGAGGATGCGGCGGTGCCCTTCGAGCGACTGCAGCTCCATGCGTGCTCCGTCGTGCAGGCTCATTCGGGCCTCCGTGAGGACTCGCGCTCCAGCTCGGCGCGCAGCAATGCCTTCAAGTCGAGCAGCAGCCGGAGCCGCTCCGGCGGCCCGCACACGCCCACCACGAAGGGCGAGCGCCCCGCCACCACCAGCGCGGGCGCGGGCTTGATGTCACCCCTGCGCACGCGCAGCACCTCCGCCACCCGGTCCACCCGCACCGCCACGCGCCGCGTCCCCAGCCGGCACACCAGCAGCCGCGCCTTCGGCGTCTCCGGCGTCGGCTGTCCCAGCAGGCGCCGCCGCAGGTCCACCACCGGCAGGATGATGCCCCGCAGGTGCAGCACGCCCTCCACGAAGGACGGCGCATGGGGGATGGGCGTGACGCGCTGGGGCGGGAGGATTTCCTCCACGCGCATGATGTCCAGCACGTACTCCTCGTTGCCCACGAAGAAGGCGCACAGCTGCACCAGCGCGTCCGCCTCCTGGGCGGGAGCGTCCAGCACCGCGCGCGGCCGGCGCGCCAGGAGGTTGACCGGGTCCTTCATGAGGCGAGCGCCTGTTCCGGGTCGAGGAGGATGTAGAGCGTGGCCCCCCGCCGGCCAATCCCCACCACGCAGTCCCTGTCCCCCGAGCGCAGCCCCGGCGGCGCCGCCTCCAGCATGGAGGGCTTGAGCCGCACCACGCCGGAGACTCCGTCCACCCACACCCCGGCCGGGCCGGACTCGGTGCGCAGCACCAGGATGCGCGCGTCGCGGGGCGGCGGGGGCGCCTCGGGGCCCGCGACGACGGGCGCGCGCTCCGCCAGCCGCAGCCGCACCTTGATGTCGTAGGCGGGGAGCAATTCACCCCGCAGGTTCATCACACCGAGCAACTGCGGCTCCGCGCGGGGAATCTCCGTCAGCGGAGGCACCTTGGAGATTTCCCGCACGACGCGGATGGGCACCGCGTAGCACTCGCCCTCCAGGCGGAACGCGAGGTACTCCTCCGGCACCTCCTCCGGGATGGAGGATTGCGTGCCGTCGCTGCCGGCGGCGAAGTCGTGCAGTCCGGCGACGTCCTCGTCCGGACGGTAGAAGAAGTCGTCGAGTAGCTCAGCGAACCGGGACACGGCCGCCAAGGATAGCAGCCGGCCGCCCCGTCCGCAGCGCGAGTCAGGCCCGACGGCGCTCCACGGCCAGGCCCTCCTCCAGCAGCGCCGCCACGTCCAGCACCAGCACCGTGCGCCGGTTGCCCAGGTCCGTGGCGCCGGAGATGCCCCGGACGGACTGCAGCCGGCCCCCCAGGGGCTTGGTGACGATGTCCTGCTGGCCGTGCAGCTCGTCCACGGCGATGCCCAGCCGCTCCTGCGCCAGCCCCACCACCACCACGAAGTAGCGATTCACCGGCCGCTCCGGCAGGGCGAACATCCGCGCCAGCCGCACGAAGGGCAGCGTCTGCCCGCGCAAATCCAGCACCTCGCGCCGCTCCACGGTGCGGATGTCCCTGGGCTGCACGGAGAGGATTTCCAGCACGCTGTTGAGCGGCACCGCGTAGGTGCGGCCACTCACCCCCACCACCAGCGCGCGGATGATGGCCAGGGTGACGGGCAGCGTGAGGTGGAAGGCGGTGCCCTTCCCGCGCTCGCTCCACACGTCGATGATGCCGGACAGGTTGCCCAGGTTGTTCTTCACCACGTCCAGGCCCACGCCACGGCCGGACAGCTCGGACACGCTGCGCGCGGTGGAGAAGCCGGGCAGGAAGATGAGGTTGAGCAGCTCGCGCCGGCCCATCTCCGCCGCCTGGGAGAAGGTGATGAGGCCCCGGGTGAGCGCCACCTCGCGCACGCGCAGCTCGTCGATGCCGGCCCCGTCGTCGCTCACCTCGATGACGACGTGGTTGCCCTTCTGCTCGGCGCGCAGCGCCACCACCGCGCGCCGGGACTTGCCAGCGGCCAGCCGCGCCTCGGGAGACTCCACCCCGTGGTCGATGGCGTTGCGGATGAGGTGCATCAGCGGGTCGCTCAGCTCCTCGACGATGAGCTTGTCCAGCTCCACCTCGCCGCCGCCGATGACGAACTCGATTTCCTTCCCCGCCTCGCGGGTGATGCGGCGCACCAGCCGGGCCAGCTTGTCGAAGACCTGGCCCACGGGGACCATGCGCGCTTCCAGCAGGCCCTCCTGGAGCGCCTCCAGCTTGCGCTCCAGGCCGCGCGTCTCGCGCGCCAGCTCCTGTCCGAACAGCTTGGACAGCGCCACCGCCCCGTCCTGCCGCGCGGACTCCGCCAGCCGCTGGAGGTTGGCCTTGATGAGCAGCAGCTCGCCCACCATGTTGATGAGCCCGTCCAGCCGGCCGATGTCCACGCGCACCGTCTGCGTCAGCGAGCGCAGCGAGGTGTCCCCCTCGGGACGCGCGGGTGAAGCCGTGCCCGCGCCGGACGACTCCGTCACCACGGCCCGGACGCGCTGCGCCGTGCCGGCCCCTTGCAGGTACGCCACCGACGCGCCGGGCGCGCCCGCCGGAGACTGAAGCCCGGAGCGGGACACCGGCACCAGCGCGTCACCCGGGCCCGGCTGGGGCCCGGGCGGCGTCAGCGCGTCATCCGGGTCCGGGGAATCGGCGCCATCCGCGTTCGGCGCCGAAGGCAGCTGGGGTTGCCGGGCGCCCTTGGACGGGGTGCCCGCCCGGGCGCCCTTCTTCTTCCCACCCTTCTTCGCGGGCGCATCCACCCGGGACAGCGTGGCGCGCGTGGACGCGGGCGGCTCCACGGCGCGGGCCAGGGCCTGGGCGGCGGCGTGGGTGGCCGCGGGGCGCACCACCAGCGGGGACAGCTCCGCGGGCGTGCCCTTCAGCCCGGCCTCCAGGTCCTCACCGGACGCCTGCGCGCCGAAGATGAGGTCGAAGGCGATGCCGTGCGTCCCACCGGGCCGCGCGGACGGCAGCGTGCTGATGACCTCGCCCAGCGGCTTGAGGCGCGCGTTGAGGTCCGCCAGCCCCTTGTCGAAGTCGGACAGGTCGAACGCGGCGCGCACGCGCCACAGCGACACGCCGCGCCGCACATTCTCGCGGAGGCGGTGCTCCTCGTACTCGGTGAAGACGGAGCGCACCTGCGGGTCCAGCTCCAGCCGGTCCAGCGGGTCCTCGTCCACGGACACCGGCGGCGAGCCCAGCCCGGCCAGCCGCGCCGTCATGTCCTCCACGCGCCGGGTGAGCGGCTCGGACTCCGCGCCCCGCGCCGCCTCGGCCAGCAGGGCCTGGAAGGCGTCCAGCGCTTCAATCAACGCATCCAGCGCCGTGTCGTCCAAGTGCAGCCGGCCCAGGCGGAGCCTGTCGAGCAGGTCCTCCGTCCCGTGCGCCAGGCGGGAGATGCGCTCCTGGCCGAACAGCCCGGACAGCCCCTTGAGCGAGTGCGCCGCGCGGAAGATGCCGTTGACCAGCTCCGGATCCGCCTCCTGCCCGCGCCGCTCGTCGAGCACGAGCAAATCCTTGCCCAGCGCGTCGAGGATTTCGGTCGCCTCGGCCACGAACTCGGCCAGGGCCTTGGAGCCGGGATTCACGGCAGCTTCAGGTAGCGCCGCAGGAGCTCTTCCAGGCTCCCGGGCAGGAAGGGTTTGACGAGGTACTCCGTCGCGCCCAGCGCCATGCCGCGGTCTCGGTCCTGCTCGCGCCCCTCGGTGGTGATGATGAACAGGGGCACGTCCCGGTAGTTGGGGTTCTTCTTGACGAAGTTGATGAGCTCCAGCCCGTTGATGTCGGGCATGTTGATGTCGGTGATGATGAGCTCGAACCGGTGGCGGGGCAGCAGCTTCAGCGCTTCGAAGCCGCTCGAGGTGACGATGGCCTCGATGCCCTCCACGGCCTCCACCATCGCGGCGATGTACTCGCGCGACGCCTTGGAGTCCTCGACAATCAACACCTTGACACGCATGTGCGCTCGCCCCGGGCGGTACATGCTAACAGAACGCCTGCCCGGCCGCTGAGCGTCACCCCTTGCGGGCTGGTAGGAGCCGGACGAGCCCCTTGTCCACGAGGAGCGCCACCCGTCCACCCTTGAACGCCGGGAGGAAGCCCTTCTGGTAGGCCTCCGCCCTCGCGGCGTCCTCGGCCCTGCCCCCGAAGGGCACCTCCAGGGCCACCGCCTCCACCTTCGCCCGGCTCAGCACCCGGCCCGCGCCGGCCAAAGCCTCGGTCAGCGCGCCCGCGTCCAGCTTCTCCCGGGAGCCCAGCCCCACCACGAAGATGCGCGGCACGGGCAGCTTCCCGTCGGACGGCAGGAGGAGCCAGTCGTCCTTGGCCCCGGTGAAGAAGCCATTCTTCAGCACCCGCGACAGGGCGCCGCACAGGCGCCAGTCCACGTAGCCGGCGGAGGTCGGCAGGGGCCGGTCATCCTCGGCCACGAAAAGGCAGAGGGCGTCCACCCCGCCGAGCGCGTCCAGGCCGTCCAAACCGATGTCGTGCGTCGTCGTCTGGCTCACGGGGCGGGCCTCGGGGGTTCGCGGGTCAGGGCTTGTTGAGCGCCACGGCCACGCGGTCCAGCAGGCCGTTGACGAAGGCGCTGGACTCCTCGGTGCCGAAGTTCTTCCCCAGCTCCACCGCCTCGTTGATGGTCACCTTGCGGGGGATGTCCGGGCGGTACTTCAGCTCGAAGATGCCCAGGCGCAGCACGTTCCGGTCGATGCGGGACATGCGGTCCAGCCGCCAGTTGTGGCTGTGCCGCTCAATCAGCTGGTCGATTTCCTCGCGGTGGCCCTGCACGCCCTCCACCAGCTCGCGGGCGAACTTCACCGCGTCGGGGTCGCGCTTGGCCTCCTCGGAGGCCGTCCACGCGGACTCCAGGGCCTCGGCCACCGTCGCGGGGGCCATCTCCAGCTGGTAGAGCGCCTGCAGCGCCCGCTCGCGTCCGGTTCTCCGCGCGCCCATGGATTAGCCCTTCCTTCCTTCCGTCGCCGCCAGCTTCGCGTACAGGTTGACCATCTCGATGCAGGCCAGCGTGGCCTCGGCGCCCTTGTTGCCCGCCTTCACGCCCGCCCGGTCGATGGCCTGCTCCACGGTATCGCACGTCAGCACGCCGAAGGTGACGGCCGTGGCCGGAGTGCCCGCCGCCGCACTGAAGGCCACCTGACCGATGCCCTTGGCGCACTCGCCGGCCACGTAGTCGAAGTGGGGGGTGCCGCCGCGGATGACGGCGCCCAGCGTAATCACGCCCGCGTACTGGCGGGTCTCCGTCACGCGGCGCACGAGGCCGGGCAGCTCATAGGTGCCGGGGCAGCGGTACACGTCGATGTCCGCGTCCGCGACGCCATGGCGCACCAGGGTGTCCACGGCGCCCTTGGCCAGCTCCTCGGTGATGAAGCCGTTGAAGCGGGCCACGCAGATGGCGAAGCGCCCCTTGGGGGGAAGGAAGTCACCGTCGAAATAGCGAGGCATGCGGCGCTTCCTACACCACCCGCGCCCCGGCGTCGCGGGCTACGGCGTCCCGAAGCCCGCCGCCCGGACGGCCGCCGCCGTCAGCCCGCCGCCGCCCCCGGGTGCCCCCTGCCCCCGCTGGAGGGCGAAGAGCCGGGCCACGTACTTGCCAATCTGGTCCGCCTCCAGGTTCACCCGGGCGCCCACCGCCTTGGCCCGCAGGGTGGTGCGCTCCTGCGTCTCGGGGATGAGCTGCACGCTGAAGCGGTCCGCGTCCACGGTGTTCACGGTGAGGCTGATGCCGTCGATGGCCACCGAGCCCTTCTCGATGAAGTACGGGGCCAGCTCCTCCGGCAGCCGGAAGCGCATCACCCAGGAGCCACCCTCGGGGAAGGTCTCCAGGACTTCGCTGACGGCGTCCACGTGGCCGGAGACCAGGTGGCCGCCCAGTCGGTCGCCCAGCGCGAGGGCCCGCTCCAGGTTCACCCGGTCGCCCGGCCGCACGGCGCCCAGGGTGGTGCGGCGGAGCGTCTCCGGCGCGGCCTGCACCTTGAAGGTGTCTCCGCTGCGCTCCACCACGGTGAGGCACGCGCCGTCGACGGCGATGGACTCGCCCAGGTCGAACTTCTCGGCGCCAAGAGCGGTGCGAATCCAGAGGTCCGTCATTCCGCCGGGGATGACGCGCTCCACCCTGCCCAGGTCCTGGATGAGTCCGGTGAACATGGGCGCCTTATAACCGGCGCCGGGACGGGTTGCCCGCGTCCTACAGCAGCGCCTGGAGCAACACGTCGTCCCCGTGGCGCTCGAAGGTGAGGTCGCTCACGGACACGGCCTGGGCCATCTCCTTCACGCCCAGATCGCCCGCCCACGACAGCCCGGGGGAGCCAATCAGCTTCGGCGCGAGGAACAGCGCCAGCGAGTCCGCCAGGTGCTCACGCAGGAAGGAGCCGTACATCTCCGCCCCACCCTCCACCAGCACGTGGTTGAGGCCGCTCTTGGCAATGCGCTTCAAGAGCGCCTTCAGGTCCACCCGGCCCGCCTTCTGGCGCACCTGCCACACCTCCACGCCCTGGGCGAGGAAGCGCCGTGCCTTGCGGCCCTCCGGGTCCTCCAGCGTCGCAATCACCGTGCGCGCGGGGCTGCGCTGCGTGAAGACGGTGTAGCCCGGCGACAGGCGCAGGTGGCTGTCCACCACCACGCGCAGCGGGTCCTTTCCTCCGCCACCCGGCAGCCGCGTCGTCAGCTTCGGGTCGTCCTTCCGGACCGTGTTCGCGCCCACGAGGATGACGTCCACCGAGTCCCGCAGCCGGTGCACCCACGCACGCGCCGGCTCGCCCGTCACCCAGCGCGAGTCGCCCGTCGCCGTGGCCAGCTTCCCGTCCAGCGTCACCGCCGCCTTCAGCGTCACCCACGGCAGGCCGGAGCGAATCGCCTTGAAGAAGGGCCGGTTCAGCGTGTCCGCCTCTTCCTGCAGCACGCCGGTGAGCACCTTCACCCCACCGCGCCGCAGCCGGGCCACGCCCTTGCCGCTCACCTTCGGGTTCGGGTCCGCGGACGCGCAGATGACCCGGCGCACCCCGGCCTCCAGAATCGCCAGGCTGCACGGCGGCGTGCGCCCGTAGTGGTCGCACGGCTCCAGCGTGGTGTAGAGGTCCGCGCCCTTCGCCTTCGCGCCCGCCGCCTCCAGCGCCACCACCTCCGCGTGCGCCGTGCCCGCCTTCTTGTGGTAGCCGCGGGCGATGATGCGCCCACCCTTCACCAGCACCGCGCCCACCACGGGGTTCGGGCTCGTGCGGCCCAGGCCCTTGGCCGCCTCCTCCAGCGCGATGCGCATGAAGAACTCGGCCACCGCGCGGTCGAAGTCCGCCGCCCGCTTCGCCCGGGGCGCCCTCGTTGCATCCATCCGTGACCGCGTCAGCAGCCGCATGTGTCCTCTTTAACCGTCCGTCCCCGGCGGCGCCTTCGCCTTGCGCTCGTGCTCCTCGGATTCGCGCAGTTGCTTCAGCTCGTCCATGAACTCCGCGATGTCGCGGAAGCTCCGGTACACGGACGCGAAGCGGACGTACGCCACCTCATCCAGCTGCCGCAGCCGGCGCATGACCTCCTCGCCGATGACGGACGAGGGGACTTCCTTCTCGCCCATGCCCTGCAGCTGCCGCTCAATCGCCACCACCGTCTCCTCCAGCTGGTCGGCGGAGACGGGCCGCTTCTCACACGCCTTCTTCAGGCCGCTGACAATCTTCTCGCGGTCGAAGACCTCGCGCCGCCCGTCCTTCTTCACGATGAGCGGGTGGAGTTCCTCCACCCGCTCGTACGTGGTGAAGCGGCGCTTGCAGGCCAGGCACTCGCGGCGGCGGCGGATGACCGAGCCCTCATGCGACTCGCGAGAGTCGATGACCTTGTTCTCGGCGTCCTGGCAGAAGGGGCAGCGCATGGGGTGGCGGTACCTTGCGCTCCCCCTACTTCAGCCGCGAGGCGTACAGCGGGAAGCCCTGCGACAGCTCCTTCACCTTGCCGCGGATGCGCGAGAGCGCCGCGTCGTCCTGCGCCGCGTCCAGCGCCTCGCCGATGAGCCGCCCCACCACCGCCATCTCCGCCTCGCGCATGCCGCGCGTCGTAATGGCCGGCGTGCCCACCCGGACGCCGGACGTCACCATCGGCTTCTCCGGGTCGAACGGAATCATGTTCTTGTTCACGGTGATGCCGGCCTTGCCGAGCACCTCCTCGGCCACCTTGCCGGTGAGCTTCTTGGGCCGCAGGTCCACCAGCATCAGGTGGTTGTCCGTGCCGCCCGAGCACAGCCGCAGGCCCGCGCCCTTCAGCGCCTCCGCCAGCGCCTTCGCGTTGGCGACAATCTGCTTCTGGTACGCCTTGAACTCCGGCGACAGCGCCTCCTTGAAGGCCACCGCCTTGCCGGCGATGACGTGCATCAGCGGGCCGCCCTGGATGCCGGGGAAGATCTGGCTGTTGATGCTCTTGGCGTACTGCTCGCGGCTGAGCACCAGGCCGCCGCGCGGGCCGCGCAGCGTCTTGTGCGTGGTGCTGGTGACGATTTCCGCGAAGGGCACCGGCGACGGGTGCACGCCCGCGGCGACGAGGCCGGCGATGTGCGCCATGTCCACCAGCATCGCCGCGCCCACCGCGTCGGCAATCTCGCGGAACTTCGCGAAGTCGAGCGTGCGCGGGTAGGCGCTCGCGCCCACGACGATGACCTTGGGCTTGTGCTCCTTCGCCAGCGACTCCACCTGCGCGAAGTCGATGGTCTCCGTGTCGCGCGTCAGGCCGTAGTGGACGACCTTGTAGAGCTTGCCGGAGAAGTTGAAGGCCGCGCCGTGCGTGAGGTGGCCGCCGGAGTTGAGGTCCAGCGACAGCATGGTGTCGCCCGGCTTCATCAGCGCCATGAAGGCGCCCATGTTGGCCTGGCTGCCCGAGTGCGCCTGCACGTTGGCCGCGTCCGCGCCGAACAGCTCCTTCACGCGCGACAGCGCCAGGTTCTCCGCGACGTCCACCACCTCGCAGCCGCCGTAGTAGCGCTTGCCGGGGTAGCCCTCCGCGTACTTGTTGGTGAGCACCGAGCCCACCGCCTCCAGCACCGCCGGAGAGACGAAGTTCTCCGAGGCGATGAGCTCCAGCCCCTCCTCCTGACGCTGCGTCTCCTCGCGCAGGACGCGGGCAATCTCCGGGTCCACGTCGGCCAGCGTGCGGGTGTTCTCCATGGCGGATTCCCTTCGGACAACGGGTACGGCGGGCCGCTAGCCCTGGGACTCGGCCTCGCGGATCTTCTGGACGCGCCGCTCGTGGCGGCCGCCCTCGAAGGGGGTGCTGAGGAACGCCTCGAGGATGGCGCGGCCCACGCCGGCCCCCACCACGCGCTGGCCCAGGCACAGCACGTTGGCGTCATTGTGGGCCCGCGCCATGCGGGCCTCGAACTCGGTGGTGCACAGGGCCGCGCGCACGCCCCGGTGCTTGTTGGCGACAATGCTCATGCCGATGCCGGTGCCACACACCAGCACGCCCAGCGCGTACTCCCCGCCCGCCACCGCGCGCGACACCCGCGAGGCGAAGTCCGGGTAGTCCACCGAGTCGCGCGTGACGGGGCCCACGTCGTCATGGGCCACGCCCCGCTCGTTCAGCAAGGCCACCAGTTCCTGGCGCAGCTCCAGTCCCGCGTGGTCGGAAGCGAGGATGATTCTCACGCGGGTGTCTCCCCTGGAGCCGCCCCAGGCCGTCAGGCCTGGAACCGCTTGAACAGCAGCACCGCGTTGGTGCCGCCAAAGCCGAACGAGTTGCTCATCACCGCGTCCACCTTGGCCTCGCGCGCCGTGTTCGGCACGTAGTCCAGGTCGCAGTCCGGGTCCGGCGTCGTCTGGTTGATGGTGGGCGGCAGCACGTTGCGCGACAGCACCAGCGCGCTGACCACGCCCTCCGCTCCACCGGCCGCGCCGAGCATGTGGCCCGTCATGGACTTGGTGGACGACACCGCGAGCTTGCGCGCGTGGTCGCCGAACACCGCCTTGATGGCCTTCGTCTCGTTCGCGTCGTTGAACGGGGTGGAGGTGCCGTGGGCGTTGATGTAGCCCACCTCGTCCGGGTTCATCTTCGCGGAGTTGAGCGCCAGCCGCATGCAGCGCGCCGCGCCCTCGCCCTCCGGAGCCGGCTGCGTGACGTGGTAGGCGTCCGAGTTGGCCCCGTAGCCCACCAGCTCCGCGAGAATCTTCGCGCCGCGCTTCTTCGCGTGCTCCAGCTCCTCGAGCACCAGCATGCCCGCGCCCTCGCCCATGACGAAGCCGTCACGGTCCTTGTCGAAGGGACGGCTGGCACCCGACGGGTCATCGTTGCGCGTGGACAGCGCCTTCATCACCGAGAAGCCACCCAGCCCCAGCGGGGTGATGGCCGCCTCGGCGCCGCCGGCGATGGCCGCGTCCGTCTCGCCCAGCTTGATGGACTTCCAGGCCTCGCCGATGGCGTGGGCGCTGGTGGCGCACGCGGACACCGGGGCCCAGTTGGGGCCCTTGCAGTTGTAGCGCATGGAGATGAGGCCGGGCGCCATGTTGACGATCATCTGGATGATGAAGAAGGGCGACAGCCGGTCGAACCCCTTCTCCAGGCCCTTGCGGTGCTGCTCCTCGAGCGAGGAGATGCCACCGATGCCCGAGCCGACGATGACGCCCACCTTCTCCGGCGCGTAGCCGTGCGGCTGATCCGGACCGATGGGGATGCCCGACTCCTTGACGGCCATCTCCGCGGCGGCCAGGGCGTACTGGGCATACAGGTCCATCCGGCGCACCTCGCGCCTGTCGATGAACTGCTCCGGCTCGAAGTCCTTCACCTCGCCGGCGATGCGCGCGTCGATTTTCAACGGGTCGAAGCGCGAGACCAGGGCAATACCCGACTTGCCGGCGAGCATCGCCTGCCAGTTCTTCTCGGTTCCAGTGCCCAGTGCCGAGATGAGCCCGGTACCGGTGACGACGACTCGACGATCTGACACGATCCTCTCCGGTGGCGCTCAAGGGACACCGGGGACGCCACGTTCAACGCGGCGTCTCCCCGCACCCCGGCACGCCCTGGTGTGCGGCCTACTTCTTGTGGGTGTTGATGTAGTTGATGGCGTCGCCGACGGTCTTGATGTTCTCGGCTTCCTCGTCGGGGATTTCGACCTCGAACTCCTCTTCCATCGCCATCACGAGCTCCACGATGTCGAGGCTGTCCGCGCCAAGGTCCTCGATGAAGGACGACTCGGGCTTGATCTCGTCCTCTCCCACCCCGAGCTGGTCGGCGATGATGTTCTTGACCTTGGTCTCAATGGCTGACGTCGACATAAGTGTAGAACCCTCCAGGAACCAGATGTCGGCCCGGTGGCTTCCCGGGCCCTTATCGAAAGCCGGCGCGGTATATCCCACGCCCGGTTGCAATCCAACCTTGGGTTACATGTACATGCCGCCGTTGACCTTCAGGACCTCGCCCGTGATGTAGGACGCGGCGTCCGAAGCCAGGAACACCACGGCCCCGGCGACCTCCTCCGGGTTGCCCAGCCGCCCGAGGGGGATGCCCTCCAGCATCTTCTGCCGCAGCTCGTCACCGAGGTGGGAGGTCATGTCCGTCCCGATGAAGCCGGGGGACACGGCGTTGACGCGGATGTTCCGGCTCGACAGCTCCCGGGCCACCGCCTTGGTCAGGCCGATGAGCCCTGCTTTGGAGGCCGAGTAGGCCGCCTGGCCGCCGTTCCCCATCTCCCCCACCACGGAGGTGATGTTGATGATGGCCCCGGCCCGCTGCTTCATCATGGGCCGGCTGGCGGCGCGGATCAGCGCGAAGGCGCCCTTGAGGTTGGTGTCCAGCTGCCTGTCCCAGTCCTCGTCCTTCACGCGCATGACGAGGCCGTCCACGGCCACGCCCGCGTTGTTGACGAGCACGTCCAGCCGGCCGTGCGTCTTGATGACGCCGTCGATGGCGCTCGCGCCCGCGGCGGTGTCGGCCACGTCGAACTTCACGGCCTCCGCCTTCGCGCCGGCCGCCTGGAGGAGGCCCACCGTCTCCTGGGCCGCCGCCTCGTTGCCCGCATAGCTGATGACCACGGTGGAGGCGCCCGCCTTCGCGAACGCCACGGCCACGGCCCGCCCGATGCCGCGCGAGCCACCCGTCACCAGCACCACCTTGTCCTTGAAGCCGCTCATGGTGTTCACCCCAGCGCCGCGAGGACCTTCTCCAGGCCCGCGGCGTCCTCCACGTTGAACGTCTCGATGTCCTTGGTGATGCGCTTGATGAGGCCGCACAGCACCTTGCCCGGCCCCAGCTCCACCACGCGGGTGACGCCCTCGGCCTTCAGCGCCTCCACGCACTCAATCCACCGCACCGGCGAGCTGACCTGCTCCAGGAGCAGCGGCACCACGCGCGAGGCGTCCGCGTTGGGGCGGGCCTCCACGTTCGTCACCACCGGCACCGCGGGCGCATGGACCTGCACACGGCCCAACACTTCGGCCAGCCGCGGCTTCACCGGGTCCATCAGCGCGCAGTGGAAGGGGGCGGACACCGGCAGCGGCATGACGCGCTTGGCCCCGGCCTCCTTGCACTTCACCCCGGCGCGCTCCACCGCCTGGGCGTTGCCGGCGATGACCGTCTGCTCGGGCGAGTTGTAGTTGGCGGGGGCCACCACCTGGCCCTCGGCCGCCGCGTCGCAGGCCGCCTTCACCTTCTGCGGCTCCAGGCCCAGCACCGCGGCCATGGCGCCCACGCCGGTGGGGACCGCCTCCTGCATGAACGTGCCGCGCGCGCGCACCGCCTTCGCCGCGTCCCCCAGGGCCATGGCGCCCGCGGCCACCAGCGCGGAGTACTCGCCCAGCGAGTGCCCCGCCATGAAGGCCGCCGCCGGCCCGCGCCTGGAGAAGACGGCGTGCGCCGCCACCGACACGGTGAGGATGGCCGGCTGGGTGTTGGCCGTCAGCTTCAAGGCGTCATCGGGCCCCTCGAAGCACAGGGTGGACAGCTTCTCCCCCAGCGCCTCGTCCACGGCCTCGAAGACGGCCCGGGCCTCGGGGAACTTCTCGTAGAGGTCCCTGCCCATCCCCACGGCCTGGCTGCCCTGCCCGGGGAACACGAACGCGACCTTCGCCATGTGCGGTCTCCGCCTCCTGCTTCCTGTCTCCTGCGTTGCCCTACCCGCGCCGCTACCAGCGAACGACGGCGCTGCCCCACGTCATGCCCGCGCCGATGGCCATCATCGCGATGACATCTCCCCGCTGGAGCCTGCCGGCGCGGTGCGCCTCGTCCAGCGTCATGGGCAGCGAGGCCGACGACGTGTTGCCGTACTTGTGCAGGTTCAGCCAGCACTTGTCTCGCGGAATTTCCAGCCGCTCCAGCGCGGCGTCCAGGATGCGAGCATTGGCCTGGTGCGCGATGACGTGGTCCACCTGCCCCGGCGCCAGCCCGTGCGAGGCCAGCGCCTCCTGCGTGGAGTCCACCAGGGCGCGCACCGCGAACTTGAAGACCTCGCGCCCGTTCATGTGCAGCGTGTTCAGCTTCGCGCGCACAGCCTCCTCCGTCATGGGCGTGCGCGAGCCGCCTCCGGGGATGGTGAGGATTTCCGCCAGCGCCCCGTCCGTGTGCAGGTGCGTGGAGAGGATGCCGCGCCCGTCCTCCGGCGTGGGGGACGGCGACAGCACCATGGCGCCGGCCCCGTCTCCGAAGAGGACGCACGTGTCGCGGTCCTCCCAGTCCACCACCCGGCTGAGCATCTCCGCGCCGATGACGAGCGCCCGCCGCACCTGCCCGGAGCGCACGAACTGGTCCGCCACGCTCATGGCGTACAGCGAGCCGGCGCACGCCGCGCCCACGTCGAAGGCGAAGGCCCGCCGCGCGCCCAGCTTCGCCTGCACGAAGGCCGCGCACGAAGGCATGGGCATGTCCGCCGTAATCGTTCCCACGATGATGAGGTCCAGCTCCTCCGGGGCCACCCCCGCCATGTCCAGCGCGCGCCGCGCCGCCTGGACGGCCATGTCACTGGTGGCCTCCTCGGGCGCCGCCTGCCGCCGCTCCTGGATGCCGGTGCGCTCGCGAATCCAGGTGTCCGAGGTGTCGACGCGCTGCTCCAGCTCCTGGTTGGTGATGACCCGGGAGGGGGCGTAGGAGCCGGTTCCGATGATCTGCGTACATGCCACGAGGGTTCTCCAGAGGGAGATTTCGTCCGTCGGAACCCAACGCCCGGGGCACGCTCTCTAATCGGAAACGACCTCGTCTGTCGCTTTTTTTCCCTTCTGGTGGGTAGGAAGCCAGACACTGGCCCGCTCAATGCAACGCGTCAGCTCCTCCTGGAGTCCGCCCTCGGCCATGGCCAGCGCCGCGCCCAGTGCGTTGTAGAGCGCACGAGGCGTGGAGCGGCCGTGCGCGACGATGCCGACCCCCTGGATGCCCAGCAGGGGGGCGCCGCCATACTCGGCGTAGTCCACCACCCGGCGCAGCCCGGCCAGCGCGGGCTGGAGCAGCAGCGCCCCCAGCTTCTCCGGCAGCCCGCCCCGCTTCTCAATCGCCTGGCGCAAGAGGCCGATGACGCCCATGCCCACGCCCTCGGACGTCTTGAGGACGATGTTGCCGGTGAAGCCGTCCGTCACCACCACCTGCACGTCGCCGGAGAACAGGTCCTTGCCCTCCACGTAGCCCACGAAGTCCAGGTCCGAGCGGCGCAGCAAGTCACTGGCCTCGCGGGTGAGCGGCGTGCCCTTGGAGGCCTCCTCTCCATTGGAGAGCACGCCCACCCGGGGCCGCAAGACGCCCAGGCGGGCGCGCACGTACGCCTCGCCCATGACGGCGAACTGGGCCAGGTGGGACGGGCGGCAGTCCACGTTGGCGCCGGCGTCCAGGAGCAGGCAGCGGCCGCCCCCCTTGAGGGCCGGGAAGAGCGCGGCGATGGCCGGCCGCTCCACCCCGGGCAGCCGCCCCAGCGTCAGGAGCCCGCCCGCCATGACGGCGCCGGAGTTGCCCGCGGACACCAGCGCGTCCGCCCTGCCCTCACGCACCAGGTCGAAGCCCACGCGCAGGGACGAGTCCCGCTTCTTGCGGAAGGCCGCGGAGGCGTGGTCGTCCATCTCCACCACCTCCGAGGCATGGTGCACCTGGAGGTTGGACGGCGGCCGGCCGCGCGCGAGCAGCGGGGCCACCCGCGCCTGGTCTCCCACCAGCAGCACCTGGTGGTCGGGGTGGGCCCTGGCGAAGAGGAGCGCCCCCTCCACCGGGGCGGCGGGGGCGTGATCGCCGCCCATGGCATCCAGCACCAGCCTCATGCCCGCCATCCGCGTGTGTGCCTGTGCTCCATAAGAGGGGTTCCGAGGCTTTCATGACGAGCCCTGGGAGTGGGGGGCCAGGGCGACGGCGCAGCACACCAGGAAGCCCCCAGGCGGGCAACGACTGGCTGCCCTGCCCGCCAGGCTCCCCGCAGGGCCGGCCATCCCTGTCAGAAGCCGGAGAAATGGGCCCGGCCGACCGGGCGTTGTCTCCCGGCGCGGGTTGGAGGTAGAGCGGGTGGGAGGTGGAGGGTGGGAGAAGTCTTTCCGGGTCGCGCAGTCGCATTGACTCGGGGCCTGTGAGCCGCTAGGGTCCGCCGCCTTCCGAAGCCGGACATGGAGTACGGGAGCCTTCGAGCAACCGCTTCAGCCCGGTGTTGTCCAGATGAGTGTTGCGCAGGACGCCGGGGACCCCGGCACAGCGCTTGAGACATTTTGACTGAACCGGTCCGGCCGGCATCAACCCCGGGTCGGCGTCGATATAGAGGTGAGCCGTGGGTGTCCCCAAGAAGCGTACTTCCAAGATGCGTCGCGACCGCCGCCGCGCGGCCAACAGCAACCTGCGCGTCGCCGTGCAGGTGTCCAAGTGCCCCAACTGCAAGGAGCCGGTGATGCCTCACCGCGCCTGCAGCGCCTGCGGCCAGTACAAGGGCCGTGAAGTGCAGCCCTCCGCTGGGAGCTGAGACTCCCGCCCGGACGGCGCCCTTCCTACGAGCGCCGGTAGCAACAAGGGCCGCGCCTCCTTCTGGAGGTCGCGGCCCTCGTCGTTTCGCCGCCCGGCCGCGCGCCTTCGCGCGGCCGGCGTCGCGTCAGTTGCCCAGCTTGATGTTCTTCAGCGGTGCCAGGCGCGGGTCCACCGGCTTCGTCTCGCACGAGCACGTCGCGTCGTTGCGGTTGATGCCGCACTGGGGACACAGGCCCTTGCAGTCCTCGCGGCAGACGATGGTCAGCGGCAGGGCCAGCAGCAGCTGCTCCCGGACGATGGGGTCCAGGTCGATGACCTTCCCGTCGAAGACCTCCTGGTCCGCGTCGTCCAGCTCGAAAGAGCCCCCCGTCTCCCCCTGGCTGCGCTCCTTCTTCTCCATGAGGGACTCGTCGTCCTTCAGGTAGTCGTCCCCGTGGACGAGCGCCTTGGGCACCAGGTTGAGGGTGAAGGCCACCGGCACCTTCAGCTCCACGTCGCCCAGGCAGCGCTTGCACTGGCTGGTGACGTTCGCCGTGAATTGTCCCTCCAGCAGCACGCCGCCGCTCACCTTGCGCAGCGACGCCTTGAGGGTGGACGGGCCCGCGGCACGGAAGCCGGTGTCCTCGCCGGACTCGCCGCCGCCCAGCGCCTCGCCGAGCAGGCCGAGACCGATGGGCTCGTTGAGCTGAAGCCCCGTCTCCTTGATTTGTTCAATCTTTACGAGCATTTACGACTTTCAGGCAAAAGAGGGCGGGCAACATAGAGGGCGGCCCCTCCCCGGTCAACACGACCTTGTCCAACTCCGCCACGAGAATGTCACGCCACCGTCACCCCCTGTGGCGAGCCCTTCGTGGATTCTTCAGATAACGCTTTGATGGAGCCGGTTTGATGCACGGGCAGGGCGGGTGTCGCGCGGGGGTTGTCCCTTTCGCGAGGCGGGCCGGAGAAACCCTTCCGGGGGACAGCCGTCCCCTCGGCCGCCAGGCCGCCTGCTCGCGGCCCGCCAGAAGCTTCGAGAGGACCTCATGTCGCGCATCCTGATCATCGAGGACGAGCAGGACCTCGCCGGACTCGTCGAATACAACCTCCGCGCCGCCGGCTTCGAGACGGAGACAGCGAACACCGGCGCGGGTGGCCTGTCCAGGGCGCGCGCGCAGCCTCCGGACCTGGTGCTGCTGGACCTGATGCTGCCGGACATCGCGGGCAGCGAGGTGCTGCGCATGCTCAAGGGGGACTCGGAGCTGCGCAAGACGTCCGTCATCATCGTCAGCGCGAAGGGCCAGGAGTCGGACCGCGTGCAGGGCCTGGAGCTGGGCGCGGACGACTACGTGGTGAAGCCCTTCTCCGTCCGCGAGCTGCTCCTGCGCGTCAAGGCGGTGCTGCGCCGCGGGGACGCGGAGGAAGGCCCGGCGGCGGTGCTGACCTCCGGCGACATCGCCCTGGACACCTCGCGCCACCAGGTGCGCGTGAAGGACGCGGAGGTGGTGCTCACCGCCCTGGAGTTCCGCCTGCTGCGCACCCTGCTGGAGCGCAGCGACCGCGTGCAGACGCGCGAGGTGCTCCTGTCCGACGTCTGGGGCATCCAGGCCGAAATCCACACCCGCACCGTGGACACGCACATCAAGCGGCTGCGCGAGAAGCTGGGCCCCGCGGGCGACATCATCGAGACGGTGCGCGGCGTGGGCTACAAGCTCAGCCCGCCGTAGGGCCAGGACGCCCATGCCCGTGCGCGCCATCCTCCTCCCGCTGCTCTTGCCGGCCCTCGTGGTGGCGGTGCTCGTCGCCGTGCTGGACACGCCCGGCGGCGCGCTGGCCGCGGCGCTCGTCACGCTGGCCGGCTCCCTCATGGCCCTGGGCGTCAGCCGGGGGGCCCTGCAGCGACAGCTGGACACGCTGGCCCTCCACACCCGAGGCCGCGCCGAGGGCGCGCTCCCCGCCCCCGTGTCGGACCCGGACCAGCTGGAGGAGGTGGCCAACCTGGAGGGCGCCATCGACTCGCTCCACACCCGGCTGTCCGCGCAGAACACGCGGCTCACCCAGGAGGCCCGCACCCTCACCGCCGTGCTGGACGGCATGGCCGAGGGCATCTGGGTGACGGACGCGGATGGCACCGTGGTGCGCCACAACGACGCGCTCCGCGACATCCTCCAGCCCAGCACCTCCGGAGAGCTCATCGGCCAGCGCCCGCTGGCGCTGCTGCGCAACGACGTGCTCCATGACGCGGTGATGCGCGCCTGCCGCGAGGGCGCCTCCACGCGGCTCGAGCTGGAGCTCGAGGCCCTGTTCCCCCGCACGCTGTCCGTCCGGGTGACGCCGCTGGGCCGTGACTTGCCGGGCAGCGCCGCCGTCTTCCACGACATCACCGAGCTGCGGCACCTGGAGAAGGTGCGCAAGGACTTCGTGGCCAACGTCTCCCACGAGCTGCGCACGCCGATTACCGCCATCCGCGGCTACGCGGAGACGCTCCAGGGCGGCGCGCTGCACGACGCCGTCATGGCGCCGAAGATGGTGGAAATCATCCACCGCCAGTCCGAGCGCCTCTCCGAGCTGGTGGAAGACTTGCTGGAGCTGTCCCGCCTGGAGTCGCGCGAGGTGCGCCTGACGCTCACCGAGGTGACGCTGGCCGAGGCCGCCGCCCGCGCCGCCGACACGGTGCGTCCCAAGGCCGAGGGCAAGTCGCAGCGGGTTTCACTCCACGTCCCGGCGGAGCTGCGAGCCCTGGGAGACCCGCGCGCGGTGGAGCAGGTGCTCCTCAACCTCCTGGACAACGCGGTGAAGTACACGCCGTCCGGGGGACGGGTGGACGTATACGGTGCGTGTGAGGAAGACCGCTGCGTGGTGCGAGTGAAGGACACCGGGCTGGGAATCGAGCCCCGGCACCTGTCCCGCATCTTCGAGCGCTTCTACCGGGTGGACAAGGGGCGCAGCCGCGACATGGGCGGCACCGGCCTGGGCCTCTCCATCGTCAAGCACCTGCTGCAGGCCATGGGTGGGGAGGTCCGGGTGGAGAGCCAGCCCAACGAGGGCAGCACCTTCACCATTTTTCTTCCCCGGGCCGCTCCCTCCAAGGCTGCGACCGGCTAGGATGGGGCGACCATGCGGGTCGCCATCCTCGCGGACATCCACGGCAATCTTCCTGCCTGCGAGGCTGTCCTCGAGGACATCACGCGCTCGGTAGCGCCCGACTACATCGTCGCGGCCGGAGACCTCGCGCTGCGCGGCGCGCACCCGCGCGAGACGGTGGACCTGCTCTTCGACCGCTGCGACTCGGTGCTGATGGGCAACACCGACTGCTACCTGGCGGGCAACTACCTGGGTGGGGCCTACCGCGAGCGGGACCACTGGAAGACGGAGCTGTTGCGCTGGACGAGAGACCAGCTCGGCGGAGAGCTGCTGCAGAAGCTGGGCGCCCTCCCCTTCTCCGTGCGCTACACGCCGCGCAAGGGACAGGACCTCTTCGTCTGTCACGCCAACCCGCGCAACCTCGAGGAGTCGCTGGACCCCACGCTGGACGACGTGGCGGTGCGCCGCTTCTTCAACCACCTGGACGCGGCCGCGTGCGCCTTCGGGCACCTGCACTTCCCCTACCGCCGCCGCGTGGGGCGGATGCTCATCGCCGACGTGGCCAGCGCGGGCATTCCGCGTGACGGAGACCTCCGTCCCGCCTACGGCGTCTTCACCTTCACGCCCAAGGGCTGGCGGGTGCAGATCCGCCGCGTGCGCTACCCGGTGCGCAAGGCCACCCAGGCCCTCACCGCGCGCCGCGTGCCCGGCGGCCCGCTGCTCATCCACAAGCTCGTGGAAGCGCGCTACCGCCACCACAACGCCCTGCTGGAGGCCGCGCGCCGCCACTCCGGCCTGCCCCCGCCGGGCCCCGTGCTCCGCCCGCCGCCCGGCGCCGTCGCGCGCAACCTGGCCACGCCGCTCGACGGCCGGGCCCCGCCGGACGTGGACCCCGGCACCCTGCCCGCGGACATGGACGGCACCGTGACGGACGCCACCCCGCTGCCGCTGGACATCCTCAACGACATGGAGGGCTGAGCCCCCGCCCCTCCCGCGGAGGCAGCCCGGGTGTTCAGACAGCCACGCTCGGGGACGCGCGGGCGCGAATGTCGCAGTGCCGTTGCTTGCGCGCGGGCCCGGGCGGTGTGATTCACCGCCGCCATGTCACCCCGAGAGCTGCCGCTGCTGCTGGTCCGTCACGCCGTGGCGGAGGACTCGCACGAGCTGGGCGACGAGGCCCGCGCCCTCACCTCCGAGGGCCGCGCGGCCTTCCGCCACCATGCGCGCAAGCTGGCGCGCCTCACGCCGCTGACGGGCATCGTCACCAGCCCGCTGGTGCGCGCGGTGCAGACGGCGGAGCTGCTCTGCGAGGCCTTCGGCCTGTCCAGCGTGGAGGTGCACCCCGCGCTGGTGCCCGGGCATGGCGCGCACAAGCGCATCCTCAAGCTGGCGCGCCACCTGGGGCCGGGCTGGGCGCTGGTGGGCCACAACCCCTCGCTGGAGCGCGCGGCCACCCTCGCGCTCGACGGAGAGCCCTTGCCGGACAAGCTGCGCAAGGGCGCCGCCCTGGCCCTGCGGCCCCTCTCAGACAAGGGCTTCACCCTCGCGTGGTGGGCCACGCCGGGCCGGCCGGTGCGGCGCCCCGGCGACAGGCGCTGAAGCGCCCTCAGCCCTCCGCCGCGCCCAGGATGAAGGACAGCACGAGCAGGGCCAGCACCGCGGTGGTGATGGCCACGTAGCGCGTGTCCCGCTGCTGCCGGAAGATGAGCAGCGACAGCGCCACGCGCATCACCGGCACCGCCATCATCACCAGCAGCCCGGACATGACGAAGGACTGCCCGCGCGCCGCCATGGCCCCGGCCACCACGTCCGACAGGCCGTGCGGTACCGGGTGCGGCGCGGTGAGCCGCTGCAGGGCCTCCGACGAGACGAGGTAGTCCGGGTGGCGCAGGAAGGTCACCAGCGTGCCCAGCGTCACCAGCGTCAGGCTGGCCAGCACGCCGTAGCGCAGCAAGTCACTGATGAGCAGCTCCGGGACGAGCGGCACCTGCTCGGTCTCCACCTCCAGCGCGGTGGTGACGACCTGCGGCTCCCCCCGCCTCGGAGCTTCCGGCCCCTCGCTCATGACACCCACCCCTTGTGCAGCATCTCGTACGCCACCCACAGCAGCAGCACGACGAAGAGCCCGCGCAGCCAGGTGCTGTTCACCCGCGACATCAGGTGGCGCGAGCCCAGCCACGCGCCCAGCGTGACGCCCACGCACACCGGCCCGGCGATGAACGGGTCGATGTAGCCTCGCGCGAAGTAGACGCCCGCGCTGGCCGCCGCCGTCACGCCAATCATGAAGTTGCTGGTGGCGGTGGACACCTTCAGCGGCAGCCGCATGGCCAGGTCCATGGCCGGCACCTTCAGCGCCCCCGAGCCGATGCCCAAAAGCCCGCTCACCGTGCCCGCCACGTACATCAGCCCCAGCCCCAGCAGCGGCCGGGTGACGCGGTAGGGCACCTCGCGCCCGGAGGCCTCGTCCCAGTAGCTGCCGTGCAGCGCCAGCCGGTCCGCCAGCGCATCCGCGGGCACCGGCGTCTCCTCATGCGCCCGCATCCGCCGGAGCATGGCCAGCGCCGAGTACGCCATGACGGCGCCGAAGATGAGGTACACCACGCGCCCCGCGACGAGGCCGGCCATGTACGCGCCGGTGAGCGCGCCCGCCGTGGTGGCCAGCTCCAGGAACATGGCCACCCGCATGTTGGCCATCCGGTCGCGCACGTACGCCGCCGCCGCGCCGCTGGAGGTGGCGATGACGGAGACGATGGACGCTCCCACCGCGTAGCGGATGTCCACCTTCAGCCACAGCGTGAGGACGGGAATCAGGATGAGCCCGCCGCCAATGCCCAGCAGCGAGCCCAGCAGTCCCGCGCCCACGGAGAAGCAGAGGACGACGAGCGTGAAGAGGAAGGGAGTCATCGGAGCGCGAGCGCATCCTTCCTCGCTCGCGCCCTTTTTCCAACAAGAGGACGGCGCCTTTCGCGCCGCCCCCTCGAGCCTGCCTGCTCGCTTGCGTCAGCGCCCGTTGGCGACGGCGAGCAACTGGGACGCCCCGACACTCAGCCCCGTGGCGTCATTCGCGGAGGCCTCGTCGTCCGTCGTGGACAGGCTGCCGCCCAGCTCCCGCAGCAGCGCCTCACCCACCAGCTCGTCCATGGCGACGAAGCGGCCCTGCGTGGGGCGCCAGGCGTGGACCTGGGCATGGGCGATGTCGAACCACCAGGCATGCAGCCGGAGCGTGCCCGCCGCGAGCCGCTCCTTCACCACCGGGTACGTCCTGATGTGCTCCAGCTGCTGCAGGACGTTGAGCTGCGAGAGCCGGTCATGCTCCGGCAGCCCCTCGCCCACCGGGCTCCCGGCGCGCAGCGCGCGCAGCGAGGCCTCGCCGTGCTTGAGCCAGTGGGCCAGGTTGGGCGTCTCCGGCCCCACGCCCCCCGCCAGGATGGCCTTCATCGCGCCGCAGCTCGAGTGGCCGCAGACGACCACGTCCTCCACCGGCAGGTGCTTCAGCGAGAACTCCAGCGCCGCGGGCTCGGACTGGTCTCCCGTGGAGTGGCCTTCGGCGTCCGAGGGCGGCACCAGGTTGCCCACGTTGCGGACCACGAACAGGTCTCCCGGGTCCGTGGACACGAACAGGTTCGGCACCACGCGGCTGTCCGCGCAGGAGATGAAGAGACAGTCAGGGTACTGGCCCAGGGCCAGCTTCGCGAAGACGTCGCGGTAACCCGGACGGGCGTTGTGCTGGAAGTCCAGCAGACCACGGATGAGCTTCTTCACTGTGCACCTCCAGAAACGAGATTGTTCGAAGAGACCCGCTCGGCCAGGGCCGCGGTGGCTGACTTGCGGGTGCCCTTGTGGGTCCAGATGTCTTCCAACGACTCACCACTCACGCTGCCGCCCGTCTTGCGGTGCGTGGCACACCAGCTCGCCAGGGCCTCGTGCCCCGAATGGTCCAGCGTCTCCAGCGCCAGGTCCAACTCCACCCGCGCGCCGGTGGGCACCTGCGCCAGCGCCGTGGACAGCTTCGGCACGCCCACGAAGGTGAGCGCGCCCGACACGCTGACCTGGTACGTCTCGCCGTGCTTGCGCACATTCACGCGGACGCTGCCCAGGTGCCACAACAGCCGCAGAATCGCCACGAGCAGCCCCAGGCCGATGCCCGCCAGCAGGTTGATGCCGACGACGCCCGCCACGGTGACGAGGTAGACGGGCAGCTCTCCGCGGTGGTGCAGCTCGCGGATGTGGTCCACGTTCACCAGCTTCACGCCGACCACCACGAGCAGGCCGGCCAGCACCGTCAGGGGCACCAGGCCCGCGACGGCGCCCAGCATCGTGACGAAGAGCAGCAGCCACACGCCGTGCATGAAGCCCGACATCCGCGTCTTCGCGCCGGCGCCGATGTTCGCCGCGCTGCGCACGATGACGCCGGAGATGGGCAGCCCGCCGACGAGGCCGGACACCGTGTTCGCCATCCCCTGCGCGAACAGCTCCTTGTCCAGGTTGGCGCGCGGCCCCGAGTGCATCTTGTCCGTGGCCACCGCGCACAGCAGCGACTCGGCGCTGGCCACCAGCGCCAGCGACAGGACGGCCGCCACGAACGCACCCCAGTTGCCCTCGGGCAGCGACGGGAGCTGGAAGTTGCTCAGCAGGTTCTCCGGCAGCTGCACGCGCGTCACGTCCGCGCCCCACAGCGCCGCCACCACCGTGGCGCCCACCACGGCCACCAGCGGGCCGGGCACCGCCTTCAGCCGCTTCACCGGCATCACCTGCCACGCCACCAGCAGACCGATGGTGAGCAGGCCCAGCATCGCCGCGGGGCCGTGCACGTCCGCCAGCTGCCCCGGCAGCTCCTTCAGGTTCTGCCACGCGTTGGACTGCGGCGCGCCGCCCAGGACGATGTGCACCTGTCCCAGGACGATGAGGATGCCGATACCCGCCAGCATGCCGTGGATGACGGCCGGGGAGATGGCCAGCGCCGTGCGCGCCACCTTCAGCCCGCCCAGGATCATCTGCAGCACCCCGGCCGCCGCGACGACGGCAAACGTCGTCGTCAGCCCCAGCGTCTGGATGAAACCGAAGACCATCACCGCCAGCCCGGCCGCGGGCCCGCTCACCTGGAGCGGCGCGCCACCGAACAACCCGACCACCAGCCCTCCCACCACGCCGGCAATCAGGCCGGAGATGATGGGCGCGCCCGACGCGAGCGCGATGCCCATGCACAGGGGCAGGGCTACTAGGAAGACCACCAGGGAGGCAGGCAGGTCCGCGCCGAGCGACTTCCACGCGGATGCCCCGGTCCCAGGACTTTTCAACTCCACCATCACACCTCCACGAGCAGGCGCCATGACCTGGCGCACACAGTGCCCGGGGGCCTTCGCAACATGCGTGCCGACGCGTTGGCCCCTCGCGTCAGAGGGAACGCTTCCGGCGGGGGGGGGGGAGGGGATGAAAGCCTTTTGAAGTGGGTGCCCGGGGGCTGAAAGAATCTTGAATGCCCGCCTGGCGTCACTCCTCGCCGAGCCGGCGGAGGAAGGTGGGATACGACAGCCCGACGGCCCGGGCGGCCTCCATCCTCCGGCCGTCGAGCCGGTCGAGGACGTGGCGGACGTAGAGGCGCTCCACCTCTTCCAGCGGGCGGGGCGGGCCCGCCACCACGAAGGCGTCCGGGTCCAAGGGGGAAGGCGTGGCGTCGCCGCGCGGCTCCAGCGCCTGCAGCTCCAGGGCGGGCCCCGACTCCAGCACCAGCGCGCGCTCCAGCACGTTGCGCAGCTCGCGCACGTTGCCCGGGAAGGGGTAGCGCTCCAGCCGCTTGACGGCCGCGGGAGAGAAGCCCACGGGCCTGCGCCCCAGCTCGGCGCACAGCTCCGCCACCAGCGACTCCGCCAGCGGCATCACGTCCTCGCGCCGCTCGCGCAGGGGCGGCAGCTCCACCCGGAAGACGCTCAGGCGGAAGTAGAGGTCCTCGCGGAAGCGGCCCTCGGCCACCTCGCGCGTGAGGTCCCGGTTGGTGGCGGCCACCACGCGCGCGGTGCTCTGCAGCTCCACCGTGCCGCCCAGCCGGCGGAAGGCCCCCTGGTCCAGGAAGGTGAGCAGCTTCGCCTGGAGGCCGAGCGGCAGCTCGCCGACCTCGTCGAGGAAGAGCACGCCGCCGTTGGCCACCTCCACCAGGCCGCGCCGGGCCGCGCGCGCGTCGGTGAAGGCGCCGCGCTCGTGGCCGAACAGCTCGCTCTCCACCATCGTCGCGGGCAGCGCCGCGCAGTTGACGTGGACGAAGGGCCCCTGCCCTCCGCGCAGGGCGTGCAGGTGACGGGCAATCACCTCCTTGCCCACGCCCGTCTCGCCCAGCAGCAGCACCGCGCTGCGCGGCGCCGTCGCGATGCGCTCCAGCATCTGCAGCGCGGCCGACATCGCCGGGGAGCGGGGACGCAAGAGCCGGTGCCGGCCGCCCAGCTCGCTCTCCGCCTGGCGCAGCCGCTCGTGCAGCTGCACGTCCGCGGCGGCCCGGCGCGCGCGCAACACCAGGTCGTCCAGCTCCACCGGCTTGGACAGGTAGTCGCGCGCGCCCGCCTTGATGGCCTCCACCGCGTTGGCAATGTCCCCGTGCGCCGTCACCAGCAGCACGGAGGTGTCCGGGAACTGGGTGCGCAGCTCGGGGAGGAAGTCGATGCCGTCCCCGTCGGGCAGGCGCCTGTCGAGCACCACCACCTCCGGCGCCTCGCGCGACAGGGCCGCGCGCGCGTCGTGGAGCGAGTGCGTCGTCGTCACCCGGAAGCCCTCCTGGCGCAGCACCGACGCGGCCAGCGCGGCGAAGGTCCGGTCGTCGTCCACCAGCAGCAGATGGGTGCTCATGGCGTGCGCTCCAGGGGCAGCCGAAGCGTGAAGCGACTGCCCTGCGGACTGCGGCGATAGTTCAGGCTTCCCCCGTGAGCTTCGACGGAGGAGCGTGCCATGGGCAACCCCAGGCCGATTCCCTTCGCCCGGTTTGTGGCGAACGGATCCCACAGCCGCGGCTCGAGCCCGGGGTCCACGCCCCCCGCGTTGTCCTCCACCACCAGCACGGCCTCCTCGCCTTCCCGCGTCAGGCTCACCGACACCCACGGCTCGGGCCGCAGCCCCGTGTCCCGGGCCACCGCGCCCGCCTCCACCGCGTTGCGCACCAGGTTGTCGATGGCGGACACCAGCAGGGCCGCGTCCCCCTGCACCATCAGTCCCTCCGCCAGCTCCGTCCGCAGCTCCACGACCTCGGACTCGGGCAGCATGCTCACCGCCTGCAGCGCGTCCTGCGCCAGCAGCCGCAGCTCGCAGCTGCGCCGCAGCGCCGCGCGGGGCGAGCCGAAGGACAGCAGCGAGCGCGCCAGGTGCCCCAGGCGCTCCACCTGCGAGCGCAGCGCCCGGACGGGCAGCTCGCTGCCCGCGGCGGTGTGCCGCAGCACGGACAGCGCGGCCTGGATGCCGTTGAGGGCGTTCTTCACCTCGTGCGCGATGAGCGCCGCCGCCGTGCCCAGCGCCGCCATCGTCTCCTGCCGCCGCAGCCGGTCCTCGGCCGCGAGCAGGGAGCGGTAGGAGCGACGGAAGAGGAGGATGAGCAGCACCAGCGTGGTGACGAGCAGCGCGATGTGGAAGGCCAGCTGCCTGAGCAGCCGGGAGCGCAGGTCCGCCGTGGCGGTCTCCTCCTCCAGGACCACCAATAGCAGCCCGCTGCGCCCCACCCACGCCGCCGCGCCCACCAGCGGGTTGCCGGAGAGGGTCAGCGGCCCGGGGACATCCGCGAGCGCCCGCAGCCGCTCCGACGCCTCCGGCGGGCTCGCGCCCCGGGGGGACGGCAGCAGGAACCGGCCGCGCTCGTCCATCAGCAACTGCGTCGTTCCGGCGGTGGTCCGCGTGGGCAGGGCCCCCGCCCGCACCTCCCCCATGAGCACCCCGCGCAGCACGCCGTTGCCCATCATGGGGACGGCGACGACGAGCGGACCGCCCTCGCGCTCGAGCAGGTCTATCTCCGACGCGTGCCGCTCCACCATCCGCCGGAACCAGGGGCGCTGCGTCACCGGCGAGTCCCCCAGCGACATGCCGGGCGGGTCGCTCCACAGCCGCTTGCCGTCGGGGCCGAGCAGCGCCACCCCCTCCGAGAAGAGGGACGAGTGGTAGAAGGCACTGTCGAGCAGCGCCTCCTCCGCCGGCGAGGTGCCGTCCTCCGGGAAGAGCGCGGGGTGCCCCGAGACACGGGCCAGCTCCGCCTCCAGCACGCCCAGGTGGACGCTCAGCGCGTCCGCCTGCACGCGGGCCATGTTCGACAGCCGGGTGAGCAGCTCCTCGCGCGCGCGGCGCACGTCCTCGACGTAGCCGATGACGGGGCTCGCCAGCGCGAGCAGTCCGACGAGGCCCAGGCCGAGCAGCGCGGAGCGGCCGCCCCGGCGCTGCGCGTGCGCCAGCTCCCCCGGCGTGGGGGTCAGCGAGGGGACGGGGGACGAGGGTGGGAGCTGGGGTTCCATGGGTGCGTTGGGAGATCTACACCGGAGCGGGGCACTCCATCCCAACTGTCTTCCCCGGAACCTCACGCAGTTGTTGCAGACGCGTCACGCGGGAGAAAGCCGGGACGCGCACATTGCGTGCGCCATGTCCCATGTCCTCATCGTCGACGACGAGCAAGACCTCGCGGAGCTGATCGACTTCAACCTTCGCGGAGCCGGCTTCACCACGCGCGTGGCCCACACCGGAGAGGTGGCCCAGGCCGCCGCCCGCGAGCAGAAGCCGGACCTGGTGCTCCTGGACCTGATGCTGCCGGACATGTCCGGCATGGACGTCTGCCGGCAGCTCCGCGCCTCCACCCTGACGCGCGACGTCCTCATCGTCATGCTCACCGCCAAGGGCGAGGAGGCGGACCGCATCCGCGGCTTCGAGGCCGGCGCGGATGACTACGTCGTCAAGCCGTTCAGCGTGCGCGAGCTGGTGCTGCGCCTCAAGGCCATCCTCCGCCGGGGTGGCCCGCCCACGGACGGCGTCGCGCCCCGGCTCATCGGCGCCCTCAAGCTGGACGTGGGCGCCCACCGCTTCTACGTGGAGGGCAAGGAGGTGCAGCTCACCGCGCTCGAGTTCCGCCTCCTGGAGTACCTGATGACGCGACCGGGCCGCGTCCAGACGCGAGATCAGCTCCTCGAGGAGGTCTGGGGCCTGTCCTCCTCCCTCGAAACGCGCACCATCGACACGCACGTCATGCGCCTGCGCGACAAGCTCGGCCCGGCGCGCGCGCTGCTGGAGACGGTGCGAGGTGTCGGCTACCGCATCATCGACCCGTCCGCCGCCTGACGGCTGTCACACGTTCGTGATGCACGTTCACCCATTTGTGACAGGCGGGACGCGAAAAGGACACACGGCTTCCATAGATCGCCACGCGGCGTAACACACCGGAGCCCCCACATCCTATGCGTAACCTCTTCGTTGCACTGTTCACCCTGACCTCCAGCGTGGCCCTGGCCCAGACGACAGAGCCTCGGCCCGGCGCGGGTGACGCGACGACCCCCTCCACCGAGACGTCCCCGGCCGCCGAGACGGCCGAGGCTCCCGAGGCCTCCGAGACGCCCGAGGCCCCGAGCATCGACGAGCGGATGACCACCACGGAGGGCAAGGTCACCTCCCTGGAGGAGCAGAACGCCGAGACGAAGACCGACCTGTCCGCGCTCAAGAAGCTGAAGCTCTCCGGCTACGTCCAGGGCCGCTACCAGTACCAGCAGAGCCTGGACGACTCCGGCACGGGCGGCTTCAGCCGCTTCGCCGTGCGCCGCGGCCGGCTCAAGACGACCTACACCACGGACTGGGCGCAGATGATGCTGCAGATCGACGCGGTGCCCGACACCGGCGTGACGGTCCGTGACGCCGAGGCCACCTTCTTCATCCCCGGGACGAAGCAGGCCATGAGCCTCACCCTGGGCCAGATGAAGTGGCCCTTCGGCTACGAGGCGGTGCAGTCCTCCAGCGACCGGGAGATTCCCGAGCGCAGCCGCGTGGTGCGCGCCTTCCTCCCCGACGAGCGGGACCGCGGAGCGAAGTACACCAGCGCGTTCCTCAAGGGCATGGTCAACCTCGACGTCGGCGTGTTCGACGGCGACGGCATCTTCAACCAGGGCTTCGTCGGCGCGGACAACGACAAGGAGAAGGACATCATCGGCCGCGCCGGCTTCGACCTGAAGTGGCTCTCCGGTGGCATCTCCGGCTGGTACGGCCACACCCTGGGCCGCAAGCCCACGGACACCTACCGCGTGGCGTATGACCGCACCCGCGTCGCGCTGGACGCGCAGATGTACCTGGACGTGCTGCCCTTCGGCGGCACCGCCATCAAGGGCGAGTACATCACCGGCACGTCGTACTGGAAGAGCTCGGGCAACACGAAGGTGGAGCAGTTCGGCGTGCCGGCCAGCGGCTGGTACGGGCTGCTGGTGCAGAACGTGGGCCTGACGGACGCCGTCGCCGTCCGCTACGACTACTTCGACCCCGAGAACGGCCGTCCCGACGTCGCCACCCCGGAGGGCAAGCCCGGCGGCAACAACTCGGTGGGCACGCTCGCCGTCGCCCTGCTCCACTACTTCTCGGAGAACCTCAAGGCCACCCTTGCGTACGAGCTGCCGATGACGGCCGCGCCCGACGCCGCGGAGGACCCCCACGACAACCTGCTCACCTTCCAGCTCCAGGCCCGCTACTAGGCCCGCCGCCCACCCACCTCATCTTCGAAAGAGACCCACAATGAAGACCTTCCTCAAGTCAATCGTCGCGGTGCTCCTGCTGGCACTGCCCCTGGCCGCCCAGGCGGGCAACGTCACCGTCAAGGGCTCGGACACCATGGTCATCCTCGGCCAGCGCTGGGCCGAGGAGTTCATGAAGAAGACCCCCGACGCCAAGGTGCAGGTGACGGGCGGCGGCTCCGGCACCGGCCTGGCGGCCCTGCAGAACGGCACCACGGACATCGCCATGTCCAGCCGCGAGATGAAGGACGCCGAGGGCAAGAAGCTGCGCGCCCGCTACAACACCACCGGCGTGGAAATCTCCGTGGCCAAGGACGGCGTCACCTTCTACGTCAACGCCGCCAACCCGGTGACGTCGCTCACGATGGAGCAGCTGCGCGACATCTACCTGGGGGACGTCACCAACTGGAAGGAAGTGGGCGGCCCGGACGCGCCCATCGTCGTCTACTCCCGTGAGAACTCCTCCGGCACCTACGTGTTCGTGAAGGACAACGTCCTCAGCGGCGAGGACTTCACCTCCGCCGCCCAGACGCTGCCCGGCACCGCCGCGGTGGTGAACGCCGTCGCCAAGGAGAAGAACGGCATCGGCTACGGCGGCGCCGCGTACGCCAAGGGCATCAAGGAGCTGAAGGTCAAGAAGGGCAACGAGGAGATTGACCCCTCCGCGGAGAACATCAAGTCGGGCAAGTACCCGCTGTCGCGCGACCTGTACTTCTACCTGCGCAACAAGCCCGCCGGTGAGGTGAAGGCCTTCATCGACTTCGCCCTCTCGCCCGAGGGGCAGGCCATCGTCACCAAGGTCGGCTACTTCCCCGTGAAGTAGTGCCGCCGTCACACGATTGTCACGCGAGGCCTTGACGCACATGGATAGACAGGTGGTCATGCAGCAGGGCCTCACGGAAACCATGGCAGTGCCGCGGCTTTCTCCGGCGGCGCGGCGACGCCAGCTCCGGGAGAAGGTCATCGCGGGCTTCGTCACGCTGGTGGCCTTCACCGGCATCGCCGCCCTCGTGCTCATCATCGTCTTCGTGGCCAAGGAGGCGCTCGCGCTCTTCCTGGAGCCCGAGGCCCGCCACGAGGCCAGCCTCTCCAAGATGTTCCTGCCGCAGGTGGTGCGGCAGGGAAAGCCGCCCGCCTTCGTCTGGCAGCCGGTCTCCAATGTCCCCAAGGTCAGCATGATTCCGCTGTTCATCGGGACGCTGAAGACCACCGCCGTCTCCATGCTGGTGGCCGTGCCCGTGGGCGTCTTCGGCGCGCTGTACGCCGCCGAGTTCGCCCCGCGCCGCCTGCGCGAGCTGCTCAAGCCCGTCATCGAACTGCTGGCGGGCATCCCCTCGGTGGTGCTGGGCTTCTTCGCGCTGATGGTGATGGCCACCGTGCTGCAGGACGCCTTCGGCCTGCACACCCGCCTCAACGCGCTGGTGGCGGGCTTCGGCCTGGCGCTGGCCATCGTCCCCGTCATCTTCACCGTGGCCGAGGACTCGCTCACCGCGGTGCCGCGCAGCTACCGCGAGGCGTCCCTGGCGCTGGGCGCCACCCCGTGGGAGACGGCGTGGAAGGTGGTGCTCCCCGCCGCGGCCCCCGGCATCCTCGCCGCGTGCGTGCTGGGCTTCGGGCGCGCCATCGGCGAGACGATGATCATCCTCATGGCCTCGGGTAACGCGGCCATCGTCTCCGCCAGCCTGGGCGACTCGGTGCGCTCGCTGTCGGCCACCATCGCCGCGGAGATGGGTGAAGTCGTGGTGGGCAGCCCCCACTACTCGCTCCTCTTCTTCATCGGCGTGCAGCTGTTCCTCTTCACCTTCGTCCTCAACATGATTGCGTCCGCCTGGACGAAGAAGGTCATCAAGCGCCTGACGGGGAGTGCCTCGTGACGTACACCACGCGCCGAGCGGTGGGGCTGTTCCTCACGACGCTCACCGGACTGGCCGCCTTCCTCATGGTGGGCATGCTGGCGCTCATCCTCCTGGACGTCATCGCCAACGGCGCCAGCAACGTCACCTGGACGTTCCTCACCCAGCCGCCGAGCGACGGCATGATGGGCGGCGGCATCTTCCCCGCCATCATCGGCACCGCCGCGCTCACGTTGCTGATGACGCTGGCGGTGATGCCGGTGGGCGTGCTCACCGCCGTCTACCTCCACGAGTACGCCGCGCCGGGCTCGCGCCTCGCGGCCTGGGTGCGCGTGGCCGTCGTCAACCTGGCCGGCGTGCCCTCCATCGTCTTCGGCCTCTTCGGCCTGGGCTTCTTCATCCTCTTCGTCGGCCGGGGCATGGACCGCGCGCTGGGCTACGAGGAGATGCACTGGGCGCAGCCGGGCATCCTCTGGGCGTCGCTCACCCTGGCGGTGCTGACGCTGCCGGTGGTCATCGTCTCCACGGAGGAGGCCCTGCGCGCGGTGCCCATGGACCACCGCACCGCGAGCCTCGCGCTGGGGGCCACCCAGTCCCAGACGCTGATGCGGGTGGTGCTGCCCGGCGCGCTGCCGGGCATCCTCACCGGCGCGGTGCTGGCCATCTCCCGCGGCGCGGGCGAGGTGGCTCCCATCCTCTTCACGGGCGCGGCCTACTTCCTCCCGGATTTGCCCAGCCACCTCAACTCGCAGTTCATGCACCTGGGCTACCACACGTACGTGCTGGCCACGCAGTCACCGGACGTGGAGGCCACCCGCCCGCTGCTGTATGCGACGGTGCTGGTGCTGCTGCTGCTCACCTTCGCCCTCAACCTCGTCGCGGTCATCATCCGGACGCGCACGCGCCGCAAGGCCGCCGGCGCCCACTGAGAGACGGTACGCCTTCCATGTCCCTCCAGCCCCATGCCCCCCGCCCGAAGATGGAGTCGCGGGAGCTGACGCTCCGCTACGGCACCAAGACGGCCATCAACAAGGTCTCCCTGGCCATCCTCGAGCACCGGGTGACGGCGCTCATCGGCCCCTCCGGCTGCGGCAAGTCCACCTTCCTGCGCTCGCTCAACCGGATGAATGACCTGATTCCGGGCACCAACCACACGGGCCACATCCTCCTGGACGACACGGACATCCACGACCGCAGCGTGGACGTGGTGGACCTGCGCCGCCGCGTGGGCATGGTGTTCCAGAAGTCCAACCCCTTCCCCAAGAGCATCTTCGAGAACGTGGCCTACGGCCTGCGCGTGGGGGGGACGAAGGACAAGGCGGAGCTGGCGGCCCGGGTGGAGAAGTCCCTGCGCGGCGCGGCCCTCTGGGACGAGGTGAAGGACCGCCTCAACGAGAGCGCCCTCGGCCTGTCCGGCGGCCAGCAGCAGCGCTTGTGCATCGCCCGCGCCATGGCCGTGGAGCCCGAGGTGCTGCTGATGGACGAGCCCGCCAGCGCCCTGGACCCCATCGCCACCGCGAAAATCGAGGAGCTCATCCACGAGCTGAAGGCGCAGTACACCATCGCCATCGTCACCCACAACATGCAGCAGGCCGCGCGCGTGTCGGACCGGACTGCTTTCTTCTACATGGGCGAGCTGGTGGAATGCGGGGCCACGGAGCAGATCTTCACCAACCCTCGCGAGAAGCGCACCGAGGACTACGTCACCGGCAAGTTCGGGTGAGCGGTAGAGCGGAAGAAGGGACACGGGAGATGGCGGCGACCCACACGGACAAGGCCTTCGAGCAGGACCTGCGGGACTTGCGGGAGAAGCTCCTCGCGATGGGGGCCAAGGTGGAGAACCTCATCGCCCAGAGCATGAAGGCCCTCACCGAGCGCGACAGCGTGCTCGCGGAGAAGGTCGTCGCGGCGGACAAGGACGTCAACCGCCTGGAGGTGGAGATAGACGAGCTGTGCCGTCGCATCCTCGCCCTGCGCCAGCCGGCCGCCAGTGACTTGCGCCTCATCACCACCGCGCTGAAGATCGTGACGGACCTGGAGCGCATCGGCGACCTGGCCGTCAACATCGCCGAGCGCTCCATCGACCTGAACCAGGTCCCCCCGCTCGCGCCCTACGTGGACACGCCGCGGCTGGCGGAGCTGGCCCAGCAGCAGGTGAAGCGGGCCCTGGACGCCTTCGTCTCCGGCGACGTGACGAAGGCCGAGGAGGTGCTCCAGGGGGATGACCTGCTCGACGCCCTCTTCCTCAAGATCTTCAACGAGCTCCTCGCGTACATGATGGAGGACTCGAAGAACATCCGCCGGGCCACCGCGCTGATGTTCATCGCCAAGCACCTGGAGCGCATCGGCGACCACGCGATGAACGTGGCGGAGATGGTGGTCTACATGGTGCGCGGCAAGGACATCCGCCACCCGCGCAGCCGCAACCTCACCGACTAGCCGGACGGCTTCATCAGGGCGTCACACCGAATTGCCCCGGGCGCCGCGAGCGCTTCGCGGGCCTGACGCGAGCCCCCTCTAGTGGAGCGTCCGCGAGATTCTTCGACATAGTCGAAGAGGGTTCGCGGCCCCAGCACTCGGGCTCGCAAAGTGGCTTGCCTCGACTATGTTGGATTACTTCGCGGACGCGCCACTAGCGTGCCACCCAGGTCGCGCAATGCCTGCGCGCCGACTTCGGGGACTGCCCGCGAATGCTGCTCGCCTCCGGCCTCCTGCTGCTCGCCGCCCTCTTCGGCCTCACCGCCCTCTTCATCCAGTACCTCCTCGTGCTCCGGCACCGGCGCGACGCGCCCCGCGTCCTCCCCGCGGGCGCGCCCCGGCCCGGCATCTCCATCCTCAAGCCGCTGTGCGGCGTGGACGACGACCTGGAAGCGAACCTGGAGCAGTTCGCCCGGCTCGACTACGCGGGGGACTACGAGGTGGTGCTGGGCGTGAAGGACACCCGGGACGCGGCCTTCGCGGTGGCGCGGGCCGCCGTGGCGCGGTGGCCGGGGCGCATGCGCCTGGAGCTGCAGGAGGGCGAGCCGGGACTGAATCCGAAGGTGAACCAGCTCATCACCCTGGCGGACCGGGCGCGCCACGACGTGCTGGTCATCAGCGACAGCAACACGCGCGTGGCGCCGGGCTACCTGGAGGAGCTGGCCGCGGCCTTCGCGGACCCGGAGGTGGGCTGCGTGACGCACCCGGTGGCGGGGCTGGGGGAGAAGAGCTTCGGCTCGCTGCTGGACAACCTCTACCTGGCCTCCAGCGCGGCGGCGGGGATGATTGCCGCCAAGCGCCTGGCGGGCCAGGACATCGTCGTGGGCAAGTCCATGGCGCTGCGGCGCGAGGACGTGGACGCGCTGGGCGGCTTCTTCTCCGTGAAGGACGTGCTGGCGGAGGACTACGTCATCGGCCAGTGGGTGACGCGCAAGCTGGGCAGGCGCGTGGTGGTGGCGCGCACGCCGGTGTTCAACGTGTCGCTGCGCAAGAGCGTGAAGGCCTTCTTCCAGCGCTACCTGCGCTGGAGCGTCATCCACCGCACCGCGGTGTCTCCGTCCACGTACCTGGCCCAGGCGCTGCTCAACCCGGCGCCGCTGGCCGTGTTGGGCACCCTGCTCTCCCCCTCCCCCACGACGGGGATGGTGGCCATGACGGTGGTGCTGGGCAAGGTGGCGGTGGACCTGGCCACGTGCCGCGCGCTGCGCGCCGAAGCGCTTCCCTGGGACGCGGTGCCGGGGGTGCTCGTCAAGGACGCGCTGCTCTTCGCGACCTGGTGGCACGGCGTCTTCTTTCGCACGGTGGACTGGCGCGGCACGAAGCTGCGCGTGGCCCCGGGCACCCGGCTGGTGCCGGCGCGCGCGCCCACGTCTGTTCCCGAGCACACGCTTCACGCGCGTGAGGAGTTGCTGGTGGGCGAAGTCGCGAGCTGATGCACGACTGTCGCAAAGCACTTGCTACCCATTCACCAGAAGGCCCTGATGCCGCCGCGAGGAATGCCTATCTACAAGGGCATGCCTGTCCGAACGCTGGCACATCTGTCGGATCTCCACCTGGACCTGACCCCCGAGAGCGACGCGGCGGGCCGCGCGCTGATGGGAGCGCTCCAGGCCAGCGCCGTGGACCACGTGGTGGTGACGGGAGACCTGACGCACCAGGGCATGAGCGTGGAGTACCAGCGCTTCCGCGAGCTCTTCGCCCCGCTGCTGGATGAGGGGCGGCTCACCTTCATCCCCGGCAACCATGACCGCCCCGGCGACGACGCGGGAAGTCAGTGGATGGAGGGACAGAAGGTGCGCGTGGTGGAGCAGCCGGGGCTGTACCTCGTCTGCGTGGACTCCACCGGCCCGCACAACCGCAACTACTTCGCGAGCCACGGGGTGCTGTCCCGCGCCGAGCTGGACGCGGTGGACACCGCCCTGGCCGCGGCGCCGCGCGGCAGGCTGACGGCGGTGCTGGTGCACCACCACGTGCTGCCGCTGCCCGAGGAGAGCTTCCCGGAGCGGCTGGCCACGATGCTGGGCTGGCCCCACGCGGCGGAATTGCCCCTGGGCGCGGAGTGGGTGTCGCGGCTCCAGGGGCGGTGTGACCTGGTGCTGCACGGCCACCGGCACGTCCCCGGCGAGCGCGTGCTGGAGCCGGAAGCGGCCCGGCCGCTGCGCATCTACAACGCGGGCAGCTCCACGGACCTGGGCCGCTTCCGGGTGTTCCAACACCAGGCTGGCCGGCTGCTCGGCGAGCCGGCGTGGTGCCGCGCCATGCTGTCGGAGCGCCCCCGCACCGCGAGCCACAACGTGCGCCCCGCGCTGCAGTACCTCGTCGGACAGCTCGGCATCGCCCTGTTCTAGGGCCCGCCCGCCCGCTCCCCTGGCAGGCGCCATTTCAGCGCCTGGTGTGAATGATGGACGCCTTCAGCGGAGTTCATCTCCTGTCGGGGGAGGATGATTGGCGCGACTCGCAACGGATGACGGCGCACGAAAGGTCCTGGTCGTCGATGACGACGCGGACTGGAGGGAGTTTCTCCGGCTCAGCCTGGAAGACCTCGGCTATGAGACCTTCGAGGCCGCGGATGGACAGGAGGCGCTGGACACGCTGAAGCGGGGGGACCGCTATGGCGTCATGCTCCTGGACCTGAACATGCCCGGGCTGAGCGGGCTGGAAGTCGTGGAGCGGCTGCCGCGCGGCCCCCATCCACGCATCGTGTTCCTCACCTCGGCGGCGGCACAGGACGTGGGCAGCGCGCTGCTGTCCGGTCCGCACTACTACCTGCCCAAGGGCGCGAGCCGGGATCAACTGTCGCTCCTCTTGCAGTCACTTGGGGAGTGAGCGGCCAGCCTGCGACGGTTAGGGTAGAGGGCCCCTAAAGAGGAGGGCCGTCATCGTCACCGAGCTCGTCATCATCCTTCTGCTGGTCCTGGGCAACGGCATCTTCGCCGGAGCCGAGCTGGCGGTGCTCTCCATGCGGCGTACGCGGCTGCGGGAGCTGATGGATGAGGGCAGCGGCTCGGCGAAGGCCGTGGAGAAGCTCCGGGGAGACCCCGAGCGCTTCCTCGCCACGGTGCAGATCGGCATCACCGTCATCGGTGCCACCGCGGCGGCCTTCGGCGGCGCGAGCATGGCCACCCGGCTGGGCGGCGTGCTGGCGCGGATGGGACTGCCGGAGCAGCAGGCAGACGACGTAGCCCTGGCGGTGGTGGTGGCCTTCGTCTCGTACCTCTCCCTGGTGCTGGGCGAGCTCGTTCCCAAGTCGCTCGCCCTGCGCGCGGGCGAGCGCTACGCGCTGCTCATCGGCCGGCCGCTGCATGGCCTGTCCTGGCTGATGCGGCCGGTGGTGTGGTTCCTCACGGCCAGCTCCAACGTGGTGCTCCGGCTGTTTGGAGACAGGACGAACTTCACGGAAGGCCGGCTGTCGGCGGAGGAGCTGCAGCAGCTGGTGGAGGAGGCCGCGAAGCAGGGCACGCTGGACCCGCACGCGGGGGAGATTGCGTCGCGGGCCTTCGAGATGGGCGACCTGACGCTGGGCGAGCTGATGGTGCCGCGCGAGCACATCGTCGCGCTGCGGCGGCACTCGAGCGCGGAGGAGATCCGCCAGGTGCTGCTGGAGCACGGCCACTCGCGCATGCCGGTGTACGAGGGCGCGATGGACAACATCGTCGGCTACGTCATCGCCAAGGACCTGCTCGGCGTAGCGTGGGAGGGCAACCTCATCGTCCTGGAGGACGTGATGCGGCCGCCCTTCTTCCTCGTGGAGTCCATGCGCGCCATGGACGCGCTGAAGGAGCTGCAGAAGCGGCGCATGCAGCTGGCGGTGGTGGTGGACGAGCGCGGCGGCGTGGCGGGCCTGGTGACGGTGGAGGACCTCGTGGAGGAGCTCGTCGGGGACATCCTCAGCGAGTCGGAGATGCCCGAGGAGCTGGTGAAGCGCGAGAGCCCGACGACGGCGCTGGTGCAGGCCTCGTCGGCGCTGCGCGACGTCAACCGCGAGCTGGGGCTGGAGCTGGACGAGGACCAGGACTACTCGACGGTGGCGGGGCTGTGCATCTCACTCGCGGGCGGCGCCATCCCGGAGCCGGGGACGCGGCTGCGGGCCGAGGGCGGGCTGGTGGTGGAGGTGCTGGAGTCCTCGCCCCGGCGCGTGCGCACCGTGCGCTTCCACCTGCCGCAGCCGCCGCAAGCGGAGGCGTGAGCCTCGCACAGGGCCTGGAAATGAGAGAGGGCCGGAGCCCCGCGTGGGACTCCGGCCCTCTCTGTCACGTCGTCAGTGAATCCGGGTGAAGCGGCTCAGCGGCAGACCTGCGGCAGGACGACCATGTCGTTCAGCGCCTGCCCCGCCACCAGGTCCAGCCGGCCGTCACCGTTGACGTCGCCCAGGTTGATGGCCGACAGCCCCAGCGTCGAACCGCCGATGGCATAGGTCGCGAGGGCCCGGCTGAACGTCCCATCCCCGAAGCCGAGCAGGAACTCCGCCGAGCCATTGCTGCCAGCGTCGTGGAGCACCAGGTCCAGGTGTCCGTCGGCGTTGATGTCCCGCATCCGGTTCATCACCCAGCTCGAGACAATCGCGTTCGTCACGGGCGCCGCCAGGAAGCCGCCGGCCTTGTCGTTCACCAGGGTGCGCAGCGTGAAGCCCGTCGCGACGATGTCCGGCCAGCCGTCCTCGTTGGCGTCTCCCACGCTGAAGTCGAAGGACGAGGTGATGTCTCCCGGGTTTTCCAGGTACGCCTGGGGAGCGCCCAGCGTGCCATTGGCCTGGGCCAGGCGGACCGTCACGCCCGTCCGCATGGGATTGGCGGCGATGAGGTCCGCCCGTCCATCCTTGTTGAGGTCGGCCAGGACGAGGTCGACGGGCGCGAATGTCGAGTCGAGGAGGACGGGTGCCGCGAAACCTCCGCCCGCGGTGCCCATCAGCACGCTCACCCGGTCCGGCGACGTGAGCGCCACGGCGAGGTCCTGCCGCCCGTCCGCGTTGATGTCGCCCACGGCCAGCTCGGAGCCGCTGTTTCCGACACCGCCGATGGGGTAGTAGGCGGGCGCCTGCAGCGAGCCACCCGCGTTCGCCAGGAGGACGGCCACGCGCGAGGCCGACCAGCCGAACGTGATGACATCCGCACGGCTGTCCGCGTTCAGGTCGACGACCTCCGTGGCGTAGGACGGGTTGCCGGACGGGTAGCTCGCCGCCGCCCCGAACGTCCCATTCCCATTGCCGAGCCGCACCTGCGTGGTGTCGAGATGGTCGTTGTAGACGGCATCGAGCCGCCCATCGTTGTTGAGGTCGCCGAGCCGCAGCCGCCGCATGCCGCCCACGACGGCCAGGGGCAGCCCGTCCAGGGAGCCATCACCCCGGCCGCGCATCAGGTCCACCAGCGCCGACGCACTCGGTCGCGCATCGAGCGTCACCACGTCCAGGAGCCCATCCGCGTCCAGGTCTCCCATCGAGGCGAAGGCCGGGGCGCCGCTGAGGTAGGTGACGTTGTTCTCGTAGGTACCGTCCGCCTTGCTGCGGATGACGGAGACACGCCCGCCCGTCCGCGAGGGCACCACCAGGTCCGGGAGGCCATCGCGGTTGAGGTCCCCCGCCGCCACCAGCGCCGGGCTGTTGCCGGTGAGGCGCGTCGTCCGCTGGAAGGTGAAGGTGCCATCCGCGGCGTTGCGCAGCGTCACGATGTCACTGGTGGTGCCGGACAGCACGAGGTCGGTCCACCCATCCCCATTGAGGTCCACCGCCAGCAGCTCGCCTCCGTTGCCGAGGCCCGGCACGGAGACCGCGGCACCGAGCGAGCCCTGCCCGTTCCCCGGCAAGAGCCGCAGGGCGCCCGAGGTGCCCACGGCCGACGCCACGACATCCAGGTTGCCGTCGCGGTTGAAGTCACCCGCCACCACGTAGCGGGGAGAGGCGCCCAGCGGGAAGGCGCTCGCGGCCTGGAACGTTCCATTGCCGTTGCCGAGCATCACCCGCACCTCCTGGGCATTGGCATTCGAAGCGATGACGTCGGGCCGTCCATCCCTGTTCAGGTCGCCCACCGCGACGCCGTAGACCGAGCCTCCGGTGTCCGCCGTCACCGCGGAGGCGAACGTGCCTCCACTCTGGCCCCTCAGCACCATCAGCTCGGAGAAGCCGGTGCGCAGGGCGACCAGGTCCTTGAAGGCGTCGCCATCCACGTTCGCCACCACGATGCGGTCCGGCACGCGGGCCACCGGGTACGCGGCCGACAGCGCCACGCCCGTCAGCGCGTCCGTCTTCCAGACCTGGACCTGCGCCTCACCGGCCTCGCTCGAGGCGCCGACGATGAGCTCCGCGCGGTTGTCCGCGTCGACGTCGAGCAGGGCCAGGGACAGCGCGCGCGGCACCGCGAGCAGCGGCCCCACCGGGAAGCCCACCGACTCGCACGAGATGTCGACGGCGGCGGAGGGCGCGGAGGCCGGGCCCGCACCGGCGGCGTTCGTACCCACCACGGTGAACGTGTAGCCGGAGACCAACGGCAGCCCGTCCACGAGGGTGGAGGTCTGCGTGCCCGCCACGGTGACCTGCACCCCCGCCGGGCTGGACGTCACGGTGTAGCGGGTCAGCGGGCTGCCGCCATCACTGGCCGGAGCGTCCCACTTCACCGCCACCCGCCGCCCCATGGCCGCGACCTTCACGCGCTGGGGAACGCCGGGAGGGCCGAACGGGGTGAAGTTCACCGTCGGGCTCGCCGGGCCCTGCCCCGCCGCGTTCTGCGCCGCCACCGTCACGCTGTAGGCCGTGCCGTTGGTGAGCCCCGTGAGCGTCACCGGGCTGGCGCCCGCCGTCTGCGTCTGGACCAGGGTTCCGCCGGTGGACACCCTCACCGTGTAGCCGCTGATGGCCGCGCCGCCATTGCTCACGGGGGCCGTCCACGCCACCTGCACCTGGGTGTTGCCCGGCGTGGCCGTCACGTTCTGGGGCGCGCTGGGCAGCGTGCGCGGCGTGGCCGAGACGGGCTCGGTCGCGGCGCCCGTCCCCGCGACGTTGGTGGCCGCCACCGTGAAGGAATACGCGGTGCCGTTGGTGAGCCCGGTGATGTTCACCGGGCTGGTGCCCACCGTCTGCATCCGCACCTGCGTCCCGCCGGAGGACACCGTCACCGTGTAGCCGGTGACAGCCGCGCCGCCGTTGTCCGCGGGAGCCTGCCAGGACACCAGCACGTCGGTGCTGCTCGGCTCCGCCGTCACGTTCCTCGGCACGCCGGGGACCGTGCGCGGTGTGACGACGGCGGACTGCGAGGAGACCGCCCCCTCGCCCGCGGCGTTCTGCGCCCTGACACCGAAGCGATAGGGGGTGCCATTGGTGAGGCCCGTCACGGTGGCGCTCGTCGTGGCGGAGTCCTGCGTGCTCAGCAGCGTGCCGGTGGAGGAGTAGACCTGCACCGAGTAGCCGGTGATGGGGCTGCCACCGTCCACGGTCGGCGCCGTCCAGGTGACGGTGACCTGCCGGTCCCCCGGGGTGCCGGCGACGCCCGTCGGCGCGTCCGGAGCCGTGCGCGGCGAGGCCGTCGCCGGGCCAATCGCGAGCCCTTCACCCACCTCGTTCTCCGCGGCCACGGTGAACGTATAGGCCTGACCGTTGGTCAGCGTGCCGATGGTGGTTGAGAGGCTGCTGGTGAAGTCCGTCCGCAGCAGCGAGCCACCGGACGACGTCCTCACCACGTAGCGGCTGACGGCGAGCCCGCCGTTGTCCGCGGGAGCGGCCCAGCTCAGCGTGACACCCTGGTTCGTCGGGCCGGCCGTCAGGTCCTGCGGGGCGGACGGCGCCCGGCCGGGCCGCACGGAGGCCGTCGCCGCGGTGGTGGGGCCCTCTCCCGCGGCGTTGCGGGCGGAGACGCGGAAGGTGTACGCGGTGCCATTGGTGAGGCCCGTCACGGTGGTGCTCATCGTGGTGGACGTCTGCGTCCTCGCCACGCTCGCCCCGGCATAGGCGCGCACCGTGTAGAGGGTGATGGGGCTGCCGCCGTCGTCTGGCGGCGCGCTCCACGCCACCTGGACCTGGCCGTCCCCCCGGGTGACGCGGACGTCCTGCGGAACGTCCGGCACCGTGCGCGGCGTGGCCAGCACGGCCACGGAGGCCGGGCCCTGGCCCTCGCTGTTCAGCGCGGCCACCGTGAAGCCGTAGGCGGTGCCATTGGTCAGGGAGCCGAGGGTGAGGGAGGTCCCCGGGGTCGTCTGCGAGCCCAGCACCGTGGAGCCCGACAGCACCCGCACGACGTAGCCGGTGACGGCATGGCCGCCGTCGTCCAGCGGCGCGGCCCACGACAGCGAGACCTGGCCGTGGCCCGGCGTGGCCACCACGCTTCGCGGCATGTCCGGCACGGCGATGGGCACGATGGGGCCCGCCATGGGCGCGGGGGGACCCTCGCCCCCGGGGCCCACGGCGGAGACCGAGAACTCATAGGACGTGCCGTTGGTGAGCCCGGTCGCCGTGTAGCGCAGGGACGTCCCCAGCTGCACGCTCAGGATGCGGTTGCCCCCGGAGTAGCCCCTCACCCAGTAGCCGGTGACGGGCACGCCGCCTTCCACCTCCGGCTTCGTCCAGGTCAGCACCACCTGCCGGTTGCCCGGCGTGGCCACCACGTCGCGGGGGGCACTCGGAGGAGACAGCGCGGTCGCCCCGTTGGAGCGCTCCGACTCCGGCCCCTGCCCCACCGCGTTCTCCGCAATCACCGTGAACATGTAGGTCAGCCCGTCGACGAGCCCGGTGATGGTGGCGGGAGAGGACTCGGCCGTCACCGTCGTCTTCACCTCGTTCGGCGCGGTGTCGATTTCGAAGACCTTCACCACGTAGCGGGTGATGGGGCTGCCCGAGTCGCTCGGCGCCTTCCACGTCAGCACCGCCTTCATGCTGCCCCCCGTCGCATACAGCTCCGTGGGCACGCCCGGCACTGACTTGGGGACCACGCTCTGCGCCGCCGCCGCGCCGGGCCCGGTGCCCGCCGCGTTGGTGGCCGCCACCGTGAGGGTGTACGGGGTGCCGTTGCTCAGCCCCGTGAGGGTGGCCCGCCGCGCGTCGGCCTCCACGGTGACGGAGTGGTCACCGGGCTGGGCCGTGACGACGTAGCCGGTGATGGGCCTGCCACCGTCCTCCGCCGGCGCCGCCCACGTCACCACCGCCTCGCCGTTGCCCGCCTCGGCCACCACGCCCGAGGGCGCGCCCGGAACCGCGATGGGCGTCGCCGTCACAGCCGCCGAGGCCGTTCCCGTGCCCACCGCGTTGGTGGCCGCCACGGTGAAGGTGTACTCGGTGCCGTTGGTCAGCTCCGTCACCGTCAGCGGGCTGGCCGCGGCCGGCACCGTCCGCGCCGCGACCCCCGTCGCCGACACTGTCACCACGTAGCCGCCCAGGGCCGCGGTCCCCGTGTCCGAGGGCGCCGTCCAGGCCAGCACCACCTGCTTGTCCCCGGGCGTGGCCGTCACCTCTCGCGGCGTCCCGGGGCGGCGGGGCGTCTCCGTGCCGGCATCCCGGGGAACGTCGTCGGGGGGAGGCTTGGAAGGTGAGGAACCGCCACAGGCCGTCAGCGCCACCAGCAGTGCGACGGACAGGACACAGACCTTGCTGCGAGGATGCATGGAAATCCCGGCTCAGCCCCGGCGGATACGCAGCACAGGGGGGCCTGGGAATACCGGACCTCGGGGCGGCACCACAAGGGCCGTCCCGTGCAGGGTCATTGCCGTGAGGGGGGCCGTCCAGCCGGGCGTCCCTCGAACCCGTCCGGTCTGCCCAGGAGGTCCTGGACAGACCGGACGGTGGGGATGCGCGGGATACAGGATTCGAACCTGTGGCCTTTGGCTCCGGAGGCCACCTGTTCGCGCCCGCTTCTTTCGGGTCGGCTCGGTTGTCATGGGAAACGCTCGTCTTTTCTAGGGTTTGCCTTGAGGTGCGTTCGGATGCGCTTGGGTGGTTTGGGTTGGTTTCGGCTTCCGTAGGTGGAAACTAGGTGGAAGCCTTCGAGTCCTCGGGGTTGGGCGGCAGCGGTGCGGCGAAGGCCCGGTCCATCGCGGCCCGCTGTACGTCCAAGTCCTTCGCGTGGTAGTGCCGCAGCGTGGTGCGGATGTCCTCGTGGCCCGCCTGCAGCTGCGCCACGCGTACGTTGCCCGTCATGTCGATGATGCGGGTGATGGCGGTGCTCCGCAGATCCTTGAAGGAGAAGCGGGCGGGGATGGCCTTGGGCCACAACGCGAAGCCACACCGCGGGCACGGGGTAGAGATACCGCGCGCCGAGGCCTCACTGTACCCGCAGCCCTTCCGGCGGCACACGAGTTGGTAGCCCGACACCACCTTGGCGCCCTTGAGCGCCGCCTTGAACCGTGCATGCGGACTGGACGTCGGGAGCTGACCGCCGTCCTCGTAGCAGAAGAGATAGTCCCCGCGCCGCCGCTGCCACATCTGCCGGAGGTAGGGCACCAGCACTTCGGGGATGACGGCCGGGCGTGAGGACTCGGCCTGCTGACGTGATGCCAGACGCTTCGCGCGCTGGACGTGCACGAGGCGACTGCGGAAATCGATGGTGGCCCACGTCAGCCGACGCAGCTCGATGTACCGGAGGGTGAGGTGGGCAGCCACCCAGATGAGGTCCTTCATCCACTGGACGTGCGCCGCGTCACGCACCGCTTCGACCTGGGCCCAGCTCAGCGCCTTCGCGGCCCCCATCGGTACGGCGATGAGTTCCACTTCTCTCACCGGGTTCTTCTCGACGAGTCCATCCTTGATGGCCCACTTGAAGAAGGCGGACAGCGCCATCCTCAGATGGCGCCGCGATTGCTGGCCGTACCCCTCGTCCCTCTTCGCGGCGAGCATGTCCTCGATGTCGGTGGCCTTGATTTGGCCAACGGGAAGAGCGCCGAGCGCGGGCAGGATGTGAAGGCGCCAGCGGGATTCGATGCTCGGGAAGCTGACGTGGTGGCGAATGCTGCGCAGGAACTTCGGCGCCACCTCGCTCAACGGCTCAGAGGTGGGCGCCACCTTCAGGTGGTTGCGCCGGCTCCACGCGACTTCCTCGAGCTCGTTCGCCCGCCGCCGCGCTTCGGTGAGCGTGCGGGCCTTCACCGGACGTTCCACCTTCTTCCCGGTGACGTCCTTGAAGATGGCGTAGTAGCGCTGCCCCTTCTTCCGCACGCCGGCCATGGCTACCCCCTGGCCTTCGGCACTGCCACGGGCTTGCCGACGAGCCACTTCGCGATGGTGTCCGGGTCGAAGAAGAGCAGGCCACCACGCTTCGAATGCGGGATTTCTCCGGCTGCCACCTGGCTGTAGACCCAGTCCTTCGAGCGCCCTGCGAACGCGGCGACGTCGTCTACGCTCCAGTGGTCCGGCGGCAGCTCGCTGCGCGGCACAGGCACGCGCTTCATGCGCTTTCGCGCCCCAGGCGCCGCCGCTTCACTGGCTCGCCCCGCTCTCTCCTTCGCCTCCTCGGCGCTGCCACCTCGTTCATCGTTCATCGCCGCTACCTCAGTCGGACGCATCACTGAACAAAACACTAGGTTTGAAGTGACGCAACTACCCAATACGTTGCGTCCCGGTCCGCGCGGATGCTGGCTGGCAGCACCAGGTGCAACCGCTCGCGCGCGTGTCAGCAACCGGCGCGCCAGATCAGGGCGGATGCTCATCGCGCCCTGCTCGGGCGAGCGCACCGAGGGGGCCGCGACGACAGGCGCCCGCCAGGACGCACCGCAGTGCGTGCAGCGGGGGCGGAGACAGTGCACTCCATGGATGCACCGTCCGGGTTTGGAGATTGGAGGGCGCCAAGCTGGCGCTCAGCTCCGCGTGCGCGGGCGAGCTGCTCTGCGGGGCGACGATGACCGACGTATCCATGGCGCCTCCAAAGACAGGCCTCGCTGGTGGTTAGAGGACACCAGCGAGAACCCGCGGGCACACGTGCAGCACCATCACGTGGTTGCAGGGCCCTAGCTCTGGCGAGACCATCACGTCCGGCCAGAGCATCTTGAAGAACTGCCTGTGGAAGCCCACTGCCTCTAACTCAGCGGGAACTACGAATAACTATGGTTCAACCAGTACTGATACTGCCGGAGGAATTCAAGCCCCTCACCGCGAAATCGAGCGCGGCCCTTCCGTCCCATCATCCCGTACCATGATGGGCGCGTAGCAGGTGTTGTGGTGCTCGAAGTAGTCGTCGCCGCACGGCGGCGCCTTCTTCACCGCTACCCAGCAGCCACCGCTGATTTCATCCTGGTCCTTCTTGCAGGGCGGCTTCTTCTGCCCCTTGAAGGGCCTCTTGGGCATCTCCAGCGCGAACGCGCGTGAACCCGTCATTTCGAACAGCGGCACGGGTGGGGAAACATCAAGGTCATTAACGGCGGCCTCTCCCACGCTGGACGTCAGCGTGGCTTGCCCAGGGGCCGGCGCAGCCACTTGCGGGTCGACCTGGGACGGCACCGGCCGAAGCCACAGCACCCCAAGGAAGCCAGCCACTGCGGTGGCGAGCGCCACATCCTTCCATCTGCGGGCTGCGAGCCGGCGGGCCCGCACCATGTGCCTGCGAAGGCGGCCACGCGCCCGCTGCGCTCGGGTGAGCGGCGGCGAGAGGAGATGTTCACGCGCGTCGGAGCGCTCCAATGCGCTCTCCAACAACTTCGGCATGTCCTCGGCCAATGCGGTCAGCTCCTCGTTCAGCTTGGCCGGCGAGGCGGAAGGTGAAGCGCGAATCACCACAGCTCGGTACGCAGGAGAGTCCGAGGACTTCAGCGAGACCTCCACCGAGGCGCTGGGGTACTGGTCCAGCACGTCAATCGGCGTGGTTGGAAGGAGCTGCGCCGAATCCACGATGGGGCGCGCCACCAGGGCAGCGTCCCCGGTGTGCAGGTCGCGGGCGAGGTACAGGTCCCCGTGCTGAGTCCCTCTCTCAATGCAGCGGCTGAGGTGGTACGGCCCCACCCGGTCAGTCTGCCGGTCATCGTTGGCGCGCGGGCCTCTCTGCTCCCCTCGCCCACCTCCGCGCGAGCCGTCTGACGTACCACCGGCCCGGTTATTCACGCCTGCACGCATGCCCGCTCCTCGGCTGCCAGGACGCTGTGCGTCCGAGCCGGACTGTACCGCCCTTCCCCGACTTCCCCGTCTACTTCTTCGCCTTCGGCTGCGCTGCCTTCTTCACTGCTCGGGCGCCCGGCTTCGGAGCCGTGGACTCCTCGTCATCTTCCAAAGTGTCGTTCTCTGCGACAGGGATGGCGCCGTGCTCCGCCTCATAGGCGGCGAGGCCGCGAACGACGATGGCCCACAGGGCGTCATTCCTCGACACCTTGCGCCCCGTCAGCGGCGAGACAGAGCCAGCCGCACGCTCTCGGTTCTTCACGGCCTGGAGCTTCAACCATTCGCGCTTGGGCAACCTCGCGGGCTTCTGGACGATGGCGTCCAGTGGTCCGCGCGTCTCGAACATCGGCATCACGTCCTCTTTCCGGGCTGCGACGGCGCCCATTCGCGCCTCCTTATGTGGCCTTCGGTGGGACTTCAACGGCGCCGACGACTTATGCCGACACTGATACCTACACACCAACTCTATTTCAACCTTGATTTGATACCAAATATGGTTAACATCTGAGACATAGTTCGGCGGACGGACGGGGCTCCCGGGAGGGAGAGGGGCGACGGGCGGGCGCGAGCGGCACGGGCCGCGAGGACGCTGAGGCGCAGCACCAGCACACAGGGGGCAGCACATGGCTGGAGAGATGACGGAACAGGAGAAGCAGGACGCGGTGAACGCGCTCTTCGAGGGTCCGCAGCGGAAGCAGCGTCCGGCGAAGTGGCCCCGGGCCCTGGCGAAGGAGCTGTTGGCGTCGGTGGAGTGCTACGGCGAGCCGAAGGACTGGCCTGAGGGGCTCTACGAGCTGCTCCAGCTCGCGGTGAAGAACGACCCGACGGACGCGTAGGCCGCCCTGCCTCTTGCGCGAGGCCGCCCGCCGGGAGCGCATCCCGGCCCCACTCCACCGCTGACCGAAGGAGGCGTCATGTCGACGCTGCTGGCGGAGCTTTGCCGAGTAGTCGAAGAGCGTGCGGAGCCGGGCCCCTGGCTGCGCCGGGCGTTGCGCACGTTGGAGTCCCGCGCCGACGCGGCCGGGCTCCGCACCTGGCACGTGGAGCGCGCCGTCTACGGCGCGCTGCTGCTGGGCGCCGTGGTGGCCCAGCACGGCGCGACGCTGGGTGCCACACCCGCGTGGGAGTCGCTGCGCAGCGCGGTGGCCCTGGCCGCCTCCCTCGCGCTGCTGCTGTACGGCGCCGAGCTGGACTCGGTGTCCGCGCGGGAGCGTGAGCAGGCGCAGGCGGAAGGGCGCGAGCCGGTGCGCGTGGAGTGCTCCCCGCGCGCTGCGCAGCTCCGCGCGCTGATGCCCTGGCTGGGGCTCGTGGCACTGGCAGCGGCATTCGGGTGGGTGGGGGCGGTCGCCCTCGGCTGGCGCACCGCCTACCCCCACTGGCGCCGCTGGTACCGGGCCCGCCGTCCGCTGGGCCGGCTCCGGTGGCATCCACAGAAGCCTGCGCAGTGCGGCCAAACCTGCGTCGCCATGCTCACAGGGCAGTCGGTGGAGACGGTATGCGAGCTGATGGGGAGGACGGGCGAGTGCGGAGCGTACGGGCTTCGGATTGCAGTCCAGGCCGCGGGGCTCGACCTCGACCCATCATGCGAGCCGGACGTTCCGCGCATCGGTCGCGCCTTCATCCTGCTCCGTCACGAGGCCGGGAGCGGCCACTGGGTACTGTGGGACGGCCAGCAGGTGCTGTGCCCTGTCGACGGAGTCCTTTCGCGCGAGGCCGCTCTTGCGGCGTGGGACGCCGACGGCTGGCGAGTCGAGGGGCACCACCAGGTCTGGGACGCGGTGCGCTTCCCGCTTCGGCCGGCCGACGTTGAGTACTACCGCGAGCAGGGACGGGCGGTGTCGCCGTGAACGGTCAGCCCCTGAAGCGGAGCTCGGAGGACGCGTCGTGACCTGCGCGACTCCTGAGCCCGTCGGCGAGTTGGGCGACGTGTGCAGGCGCCTCCTCGCGCTGGCACCGTGGTGGCGGCCGAATCTGGTGGATCACGTGAGCAAGCTGCTCACCGAGGCGGCCACCCTTCCCGCCCGTCAGGCTGATGCCGCCGAGGCCTTGCGCGCCGCGGAGGACGCGCGCGCTCGCCTCACACCCGACGGCACTCGGGCCACGCAGGAGTTGTGGCGCCATGAGCAGGGCGCCGTCGCGCGGCACCGCAACGAAACGGTGGCGCTCCGCGCGGAGGAGGCGGCGCTGCTCTCCGAGCTGGAGATTGAACTGTGGTGGGCGCGGAAGGCGAAGTGGGCGGCTGGAGTCGCGGCTCTCAACGCACAGGAGCGCGAGGCTGGTTGAATCAATGTCAGACCTCCAGGGTAGTGCTTATGTGATTGGACCCTGGAAGACACTTCTATCGCTGCCACGCATTCACGGAGCACCCAGAGAAGAGCTGGGTCTTGTGCGAGCGCGCGGACGGCCACGAGGGGCGGCACCGAGCCGGGGAGTTGGAGTGGGACGACCCGGTGGACGAGTGGACCGCGGAGCTACGCGAACTGCTGCGCCGCGCTGAGCAGGAAGCCGGCGAGCGCTACGAGGAATGAGGGGAGTATGACCATGGCTGACGGGAACGTGCCGGGCAACAACAGCAGTGGCTGGACGTCGGAGCGCCGGGAGCTGATTCGGCGCACCATCTGCCCCAAGGGCATCAGCGAGGACGAGTTCGCCCTCTTCCTGGAGCAGTGCAAGCGCAGCGGCCTGGACCCGCTGCTCAAGGAAGCCTTCTGCGTCGCGCGGCGCCTCAACATCGGCAACCGCGAGCGGCCCAACTGGGTGACGAAGCACGAGTTCCAGCCCTCCGAGGCCGGCATGCTCGCCCGCGCCGAGCGCTTCCCGGACTTCCGAGGGCTCCAGGCGTCCGCCGTCTTCGCGGAGGACGAAATCATCGTGGACCAGGGCAAGGGCGAGGTGGTGCACCGCTTCAACCCGGCCAAGCGCAAGGGCGCGCTGGTGGGCGCCTGGTCCCGCGTGGTGCGCGACGGGAAGCTGCCCGTCGTCGTGTGGCTGGACTTCAGCGGCTACGTCCAGACGACGCCGCTGTGGGCCAAGATTCCCACGACGATGATTGAGAAGTGCGCGCGCGTGGCGGCCCTGCGCAAGGCGTACCCGGAGGCCTTCGGCGGCCTGTACGTGCGCGAGGAGTTGCCCGCCGAAGAGCAGCCCACGGAGGACGGGGCCCACGACGTGGTGGCAGCCGCGCCAGCGACACCCGCCCCCGAGGCACAGCCGGCCGCCAAGTCCACGCCAAGTGCCGCGCTGCCAGCGAAGACGGCAACCCGCGAGGCCCTGGAGGTGGCGACGGCCACGTTGCAGCGCACGGACAAGCCCCTGCCGGTGGAGGCGGCACCGGTCGCCAAGGCGCCAGCGACGGCGCAGCACGCCTCCAGCGGGCCGTCCTCCCCGCGCCCGGCCGTCGTCGTGGCGTTCGGTCCCTTCAAGGGGAAGACGGCCGCCGAGCTCTCCGACGAGGAGTTGAGCGAGACCATCGACATGGCCAACGAGAAGCTCCAGGAGCAGCCGAAGGCGCGCTGGGCCAAGGCGATGCGGGAGAACCTGGCCGCTCTGGAGGCGGAGACGGAGCTGCGCTGCCGCATGCCGCCGCTGCCGGAGGCGCGCGAGCCCGGCTCGGACGGCTGAGCCTCACACGCGGCGCCGGGAGCTGCGGCCCCAGCTCTCCGCCCGCGTTCCCGCCGCCTCTTCGCAGGCGGCACCCCACGCCCGCATGGGCGTGGCCTTCTCGTGGTGGTGGACGGACCTGCAGCCCCCGGGACTGCCTGGACCGAACCGTCCGCCTCCACACCCGCCGGGTGGTCCGGCGGGGTTGTTCTCACGGCGCGCACAGCGCGCCACGCGGGCCCGGCTCGGATTCCACCCCCTGGCTGGGCCGGGCCCGCACCTTTTCGCAGTCCCCATGCAGCGCCGCAGAGGAGGTCACGAATGAAGGTCTACGTCGCGTCGAGCTGGAGGAACGAGGAGCGGCAGCAGGCCATGGTGCGCCTGCTACGCGCGGCCGGGTGCGAGGTCTACGACTTCCGCAAGGACCCGGACGGCCGCGAGGGGTTCACCTCATGGGAGCTGCTGGGCGAGGGCGACCACCGGACGTGGAACACGGAGACGTTCCGCGACGTGCTGACGAAGAACCCTCTCGCGCGCCAGTTCTTCGAGCGCGACATGGTGGCGCTGACCGCCGCCGACGCGTGCGTCCTGGTGCTCCCGTGCGGGAAGAGCGCGCACCTCGAGCTCGGCTGGGCGGCCGGCGCCGGGCGGCGGTCCGTCGTCCTACTGGAGCCCGGCACGCAGCCGGAGTTGATGTACCTGATGGCGGACGCAGTGTGCGTCACGGCTGCCGAGGTGCTCACCGCTCTGGGGTTGGACGCGAGCGCTCCCAGCCTCCCGGCGAGCGACGTCCAGGCGCTGACGCCGGCCTGACGGCCACCGCCCGCCGAAGCGCCTCCGGCACCCCACCACGGAGCAGCAGGGCACGTCACGTGCGCGCCGGTTCGAGTCCGGCCCGTGGTCTCGGTCCAGCCCGCAGTCCCCACGCAGGTCACGTCATGCGCAAATCCTTTTCGCTGTTCCTGCTGTTCATCCTGAGCTGGCCCCACCTCGCGCTCGCGAGCACCCCGCCGCTGACCGAGGCAACTTCCATTCCCGGGCTGCGCCAGGTGTTCGCGCGGACCGTGTTCACGAACTCAGCGCGTCTTCTGGCCACACTCCAGAGCGCCTTCCGCAACCACGTCAACGTGGGGCCGAAGAACCCGCTCACCCAAGAGGAGATTCAATGCGCCCTCGCCAAGCTCGGCGCGGGCTTCGTCCAGGAGCTGATGCTGAATCCTCCTCCCGGGCTGACGCCTGACGACATGAAGGGGTTGCCCGACGCGCTCGCCCACTACCGGGCGCGTGAAGAGGGGTGGTGCCGCAACCCGCCCGGGGCGCCGTCAAACCGCGGCGCGGAGCTGGTGGCGCTGTTCATCAAGCGCAACACCACGGGCCTACCCCAGGCGCGGACGGTGACGGAGAAGTACTCAGCGCGCGCTGAGAAGCTGAAGGACGCCGACCTCACGGCGCGTGACGTCGCCTTGGCAGTCGCCATCGCCATCGCCATCGCCGCGAAGGAAGCGTTGCCCCTGCCGGTTCCGTAGCCCGGCCTCGTGCACGGGCGGCCGGCACATCGCCGCCCGTGCCGCTTCCGCAGCACCGCATCACCACCGCGGAGCAGCAGCGCACGTAACGACGTGCGCGCCGGCGCACCTCCGGCACGCGGTCTCGGTCCAGCAGCAGCCCCAACAGGAGATGTACATGTTCGCCCCGTTGTTGCTCGCGGCCCTCGCGAGCACCCCCAGCAGTGCTCTCCCGCCCCCGGCAGACCTCGTCGTCTACGGGGACATCCACACGTCGGCACGCGCCCCTGGCGCCCAGCGAGTCGAAGCCCTTGCCGTCAAGGACGGCAAGGTGATTGCCAGCGGCAGCGCGCGCCGCATCCAGTCGTACGTCGGCCCGAGCACCACCGTGGACGACCAGCGCAGAACCGGCGCCGTGGTCACGCCGGGGTTCATTTCGATTCATGACCACATGCGCCCGCCGTTCGCGCCCGAGGATGTGTGTCCGGTGTACTTCCCGGGCACCCTCAAGATGAACATCGACCCCGAGTACCAGGAGGCGGTGGACGCCGCCGCGTTCTGCGCGGCCCACTACTTCGCCCCCAACGACCCCATGGTGATGCTCGTGGGCCCGCGGTTCATCATCGGGAGCCGTGGCCGGTTCCCCCGCGGAGACCTCACCGCAGCAGCGCCGCTCAACCCAGTGGTGGCCTTCCAGGCGCTGGAGGGCCATGGGGTGACCGCCAACGAGGCAGCGTTCAACGCCGCTGGACTCGGGTATGGGGTGGGCTCGCCGGACCCGTACATGGGATACCTGGGCCGCCTGCCCTCAGGCGCCGCCGACGGCCATATCCAAGAGATGGCCGAGATTCCCTTCTTCCGCCTGACGGGAAGCCGCATCCCCGTCGAGACGAAGCGGGAGCAGTACAGGGTGTGGCTCAACACCGCACTCCAGCAGGGCATGATTTACGCGCTGGAGATTCCCTTCGACGGCTTCGCGGCGGAGACGATGCCCATCGTCGACTCCGTCCAGCATCCGGTTGAGTTGGACACCGCGTGCCTCCTGCTGTCGCCCACAGAGCGGTGTCCCGACCGTCGCGTCCAGCGCCAGGGACGCATCCAGTGGGTGAAAGCCTTTGCAGATGGTGCCATCGCAGCCTGCGGTGGCGCGTCCGACTACGAGTACGTCAACACGGACCTCTGCCCCAGCGTAGGCCCCGGCTGGCGCGGGCGTCTCAACCTGAGCAACCAGGAGCTGGAGGCCCGGATGCGCTCCACCTTGGTGAACGGGCAGTGCCTCATGGTTCACGCCTGGGGTCCCAGGGCCGCGCGTCAGATTGCCCTCGTGGCGGCGGCCGTGGAGTTGGACACCGGGAAGCGGTTGTGCCTGAGCGTCGAGCACCTGGCGATGTCCGACAAGGCGTCGCGCCTGCTGTTGCGCGCGGTGGGGGCAGACATTGCCGTCAACCCGCCGCACCTCACCTTCCTCGACTACATGGTGCCCTACCACGACCCGCGAGAACTGAATCGCGCCGAGATCTTCGCGACGCTCAAGCGCGAGGGCTTCCGCATCGGTGCCGGTGGCGACACGTTCTCCGCGCCGGAGGCGCCGCTTCGGCAGATTCGGCGGATGGTGGAGGAGGCCCGCCCGGAGGAGCGCCTCACCGTGGCGGAAGCGGTGGAGGTCTTCACGCGTGGCTCCGCCGAGGTCCGCAGGTTGTCCAACATCGGCACGCTGGAGCCGGGCAAGGACGGCTCGTACGTCGTCATCAGCAAGAACATCTTCAGTGGCAACCCGGACGACCTCCACACGGCGACTATCTTGAAGACGGTCATCAAGGGCGAGCTCGCGCTGCCGGTTTCTGCTCCCGCGCCGTAGCCCTCCCCTGACTCATGCGCGGGCGGCCGAGTTGGAGGCCCGGCTGGACCAGGTGGCCACCGGCGTGCAACTCGCCGCCGCGCAGGACGAGGTGACGCGCGACGCGGCCCGCGAGCAGGTGCGCGACCTGTCCCGCGAGTACGACGAGCTCCAGTCGAAGGTGCTGGAGCTGCAGGCTGCCCTCGAGCTGGCGCACGCAGGACTCAACGAGCGTGCCGGGCGCACTGCGCCGCCGGAGCAGGACTCGCGCGACGACGTGCTCTTCGCCTTCGCCGTCGAGGAGGACCCGGCCGGCGCGCTGGAGCGCTACCGGCGCGAGCACCCTGCCCTCGCGGAGTACCTGGCCGAGCTGGCCCGGGAACTGGCGCAGCCCGTGCGCGAAAAAGAGGGGCCGCTCTCCGCCGAGGACGAGGCGCTGGTGGACGCCGCGGTGGCGCGTCTCATGCTGGTGAAGGTGGCAGTCCCGGACGCTGCCCCGCGCGCCCGAATCGCGCCGACGCCGACGCCCGCTGTGCCCCCGCTGGCGCTGCCGTCCACCGAGGGGCAAGACGTGGACTGGCGGGCCGTGCGGCTGGCGCTCAACACGGCCGCCAAGCACGGCGAGGTGACGGGGGCCAATGCCGCCCTCTTGCGGCTTCAGCAGCAGCACACGGTCTGCACGCCCGGGGACCACGCCTTCCGCGTGCTGGTTTGGGCGGTGCGTGAGGCCGCGAAGCTCGGCGCCGAGGATGTCCGCGCGCGGTACCTGCGCACGCTGGCCGACCTGGCCGACGAAGCCCGGCGCGGTGGCGAGCCCGACGTGGCCGATGCACTCGACTGCGCACACGACACGCTTCTGTCCCTGTCGCTCGACGTGGACGCGCCGGCCGTGGAGGCCGCGCCTCGCCCCGAGGAGGGCTCCGCACGTGGCTGAGAAAAGCATTGAGCTGTCGAAGGAGCTGCTGCTGCCGCTCGACGCGGTGACGCAGACGTTCGCATTCCTCGCCCGCCGGGGCGCGGGGAAGACGTACGGCGCCAGCAAGCTGGCCGAGGGCATGCTGGACGCGGGCGCGCAGGTGGTGGTGCTGGACCCGGTAGGCACTTGGTGGGGGCTGCGACTCGCCGCGTTGCTCGGCGCCGGTGTCGCCCTCGTGCAGCACGCCCGCGCGGACGCTGAGCGCCCGGTGTGCCCGGAGGACTTCCGGCCATGAGCTGCGCGCGCCTCGGAGGCCCTGTCCGGTACACGCGCGAGGGACGCGGCGTCTTCCACCTGCCCCTCGCCCGGCCCTGGACGTGGGCCCTCACCCACCACGGCATGTGGAGCGTGTATCCCCAGGACCTGGAGCCCGCCCGCGCTGGCGTCCCGGAGCGGCGGCATTCCGTCCTCCCGCCCGACACGGTGCTGGGGTGCTGGCTGGCCCTCTACGCGACGCGCGAGTACGACGCGGCCGCCGTGGAGTGGCTGCGCAAGGCGCACGGCCTGGAGGCGCCCGCTGGCGACGTCCTCCCGGCCGGCTGCTACGTGGCCGTGGCCCGACTCGCCGAGGTGTCCACCGTCGGCAACGACTCCCGGGCCTTCGGCCGGGACGCGTGGTGGTGGCCCCGCGGCGTGGAGAGCCGGGGCACCGTGGCGTGGTGGCTGGAGGAGGTGCAGGTGTTCGAGCCGCTGCCGGCCGCGTCCATGCAGCGCCTGGCGCCCGTGGACGTGGGGTTGCTGCCGGAGCTGCGTGAGCGGGCGCGCTTGGCCCGGGACGGCATCTGGCGGCCCGAGGTGTACCCGGTGCCCGCCGCACTCCCCCTCGCTGCGCCTGTCCGCGAGGAGCCGCCGGCACCGCCCGTGCCCCCTGCCCATCCGCCGCCCGTGGTGGATAACCGGCCGGTACCGCCCATGCTCCACGTCGAGCAGCTCGGCCTGTTCGGCGACGCGGTCCCTGCGGAGCGCGCAGCACCTGCAGCTGCGCCGGTGCCCACCCCGGCGGCCACGCCGTCCGAGCGCCAGGACGCCCCCGGCGAGGACCTGCACGCAGCTGCGAAGCGCCTTCGGGCGCTCCTCGCGGATGGTGCGTGGCATTCGATGGCCGAGGTGCACCGTGCCCTGGGGCCGGAGCGCATGTACCACGTCACCTGCTGGGGCGGCAGCCCGCGCCCGCCGGACGCGCACCAGGTGCCCATCGCTCTCCGCGGCGATGGCCAGGGCGGTTGCTGGTACGCCTCATGGCCCGGAGGTGCAACGCCATGAGCTGCGCCCCGCTCTCACCCTGGCGCTGCTGCCTCACGCTGGAGGAGTGCCCGCCCTACCCGCGCACCGCCCATGAGGGGCCCATCGGCGCACTCGTCGAGTCCGGTGCCCGCGAGGAGCGAGAGCGGGACGGCCGCCTCTTCCGGGACTGGCGCGTCATGCTGGGCCTGGGCCTCCAAGAGGTGGCGGCCGGCTGGGGCGTCTCCGCAGTGGTGCTCGGCGAGCTGGAGCGCGGCGCGAGGCGCTTCCCCTGCCCCGCAGACACCTGGGCCGCGCTGCAACAGCTCTTCGCCTGGAGCTGCGAGCGGCACGTGTACTCGCAGCTCAGCATGCCGTCGTGGCAGCCGGGAGCGCGCTGATGCTCCGGCACACCCTCACCACCGCCCTCGAGGAGTTGCGCCACCGCGTCGCCGCGGGCTGGCCGAGCCTGGATGCCGCGCGGCGTACGCTGAAGCTGTCCGAGAAGGCCCGCGTGCAGCTCGACAAGATGCTGGACGACGTCCGCTTCGACGCGACGCCGGAGCAGCTCGCCAACCCCTTCGCCGAGGGCCCGCCCCCGCCGCCGCGCGAGCTGGCCGCTTGGCGCGAGGCACACGCAGAGGCCACCCGCGCCATGGTGCCGCCCAGCATCGGCGGCCTGGGCCTCACCGCCTGGGAGGACGTGGGCGGGCTCACGAGGCTGGAAGTCATCGGCCTTCTCACGCTCGCCATCCGGCGACTGGCCCACACGCCGGAGGTCGGCCCGGGGCCGCTCTTTCCTGGACTGCACGGGTAAACCCTATCTCGGTTACGTGAACAACGCAGGCTGCCCGGTGCTGGACGTGGCGGGCAGCGAAATCGTGGACGCCGCACACACCACATGGCTCCATGGCTGCGAGCGATTCGGCTCACATGTCTGGAGATGAAAATGTCTGAGACGGAGCAGCCCTTGATGGCGGAGATGACGGTGCGAGACGTGTTCGCCGGGCTGGCCATGGTGGGCATGATGATGGGGAGAACATGGCGGGAGGCCGAGAACGACCTAAACGCCGAAGATGCCTACCGGCACGCCGACGCCATGCTGGCCGAGCGTGACCGGCGGCCACCGGCAGGGGAGTAGCCGGGCCACACGTCGAGCGCGCCGCCGGCATAGTGGACGAAGCCATCGCCGCGCTCGATGCCGGTATGGGATAAGACGGCGGCCCACCCCAGAACCACTCCGGGTGAGCCGAGTCGCCCCGTTACGCTTGGCCCCGCGGACGCTGGCCGCTCAATCGACTCATGAGGTGGGTTTCAAGGTAGCCAGCGACCTGCCGGTTCCACATGGCGGCGTCCGCCGCGCTCTCCGAAAGTCGAAGCCGCCCATCCGTCTTGAAGAGAGCCGCGAACTTGAACAGGTCGTCCGAACGGGACCAGTGCTCGGCGACGGCGGAAGCTAGAAGCCACAGGGAGGGTTGCTGGAAGATGATGCGGTCCACGGGATAGACGCTTTCTAGACGGTGAACCATGGCCAAAAAGGCCTGAAGAATTCGCCGCTTCCTTTCCCTATTTATGTGTTCCCACACCGCACAACACCCCACAGCCATGACGTGCGATGGCCCGCCCGGGACGTCCACCTCACATCCGCGCCTGCCATGCGCTCGCGCTGGTTGGCCGCGGCGAAGGCGAAGAGCCTCAGGTCCGGCCGGAGCCGCGCCCCCGCCTCCAGGCGCGCGTAGGCGCCCGTGAGGGAGGACACGCCGGCCTGGGCCTCCAGATAGCCGGCCTGCACCGGCACGCCAGCCAGCACTCGGGCGAGCACCGCAGCGACGGCTTCCCGCAAGCCTCACGGCTCCGCGTACGCGGGCAGTCCCAGCATGGGCGAGGTGCCCGGTGACTTGATGAGCGCTTTCAGTCGGCGGGCGAGCGCGCCTCCCCCCTCCTGAGTCTCCAGCTTCGCCACCCAGGCACGCGCCCCCTTCAGGTCTCCCTGCTTCACCCGGCACACGCCCCGGCTGTACCAGCCGAGCAGGTACTCGACGGCGTCCACCTTCGCGAAGGCTGCCTCGGCTTCCTTCCACCGGCCGAGCTTCGCCAGCAGCGCGCCGAGCGCGAGGGGGGCGTTATCGACACCCTCGTCCAACGTTGTGGCCTGGCGGTACTCGGTGAGCGCCTCCTTCATCATCCCCGCGGCCTCCAGACGCAGGCCCAGGGCAAGGTGGGCCTCCCAGTCCCAGGGCTTCACATGTACCCACTCGCGCGCAGCGGCGAGCGCATCCTCAGCCTTGCCGGCCTGCACCAGGAGACGGACGCGTGCGGCGTGGGCACGCAAATTGTGGGGCTGAAGCAGAGCTAGTGAGTGCCAGGTGTTGGCGGCCCTCGCGTACAGCCCGGACTCTTCCTCCACCTGAGCCCTCAACTGCCACGTGGCCGTGTCCTCTGGGTACACGTTCGCGGTCACCTCGAGGACGGCCATGGAGCGTTCGCGCATGGCGCGCTGGGCATCACGCGTGAGGCCCTCCACTTTCGCGCGCCACATCAGCACGGCGCCCAGCAGGCGCTGGCACTCCATGGGGGACGCCTCGCCCACCCGGCTGTCCAGGAAGGCCAGGGCCTTGTCCAGCTCGGCGGTGCGAGCGGCACCCGACAGCTTCTCGGCGCGCGTCACCGCCAGGACGGCCTCAGTCGCACAGTCCTCGCCCGCGTAGGCCGGACCGGCGAGGAGCAACGACAGGTATGCCAGCAGCGCGGCACCGCGCAGCTCCCTCGAAGGAATGGCGAGTCGCATCGGCTATTTCTCCTCGTAGGCAGGGAAGCCCAGCACGGGCACGCTGCGTGGCGCTTTGAGCAGAGCGCGCAGTCGGCGCGCCAGTGCCACCTCTCCGCCGCTCTCGAACACCGCAACCAGCTCGCGGGCAAGCTTCGCGTCACCGAGTTTCAAGCGACAAACAGCCCGGCCGTACTCCCCGAGGATTCGGTAGCGTCCCTCCACGTGCGTGAAGGCGCCGTGTGCCTCCTCCCACTTGCCCATCCGCCCCAGCAATGTCGCTCGGGCGAGGAGAGGGAGGCCGGAGTGTTCTGCGAGTGCGACGGCGGCAGTGTACGCTTCGAGAGCCGCCGCCTCCTTCCCCGCAGCCTCAAGACTCTGGCCTAGCGAGTATTTGGCGGACCAGTCCTGAGGCGCCACCCGCACCCACTCCCTTGCTGCATCCACCGCAGCCTCCGCACGCCCTGACTTCAGGAGAAGGCGGACCCGGTCTCCATGCAGCATCTGGTTGGCCGGCTCAAGGCGACTCATCCGCGCGTAGGCGTCAGCCGCCAGCTCGTACTGGCCTCCCTTTTCTAGGAAGTCCGCCAGCACCTTCAGGACCGAATGAGCGTCGGCCTTGTTGCCCTCGGAAAGGTACTGCTCCACCACCTTTTCCAGCTCGGCCTCCGCGCGCTCACGGAGGTGTCGGCGCTCAATCGGTGAGACTCCCTCTGCGGCAGAGCGCGCGGAGAAGGCGCCCGCGAGAATGAGGCGACAGGCGATAGGGGACTCATCCCCTATCGCTCGCTCCATCTCGCCAAGCAGGTCATCGATGACGGCATCACGGCCGAGAGCGGAGAGATTCGCCGCCCGGTCGTAGAGGTTTTGAAATACCGGCGGGCACTTCTCGGCCTGGGCGGGACCAGCGAAGGCCAGGGCCAGGGTGACCACCAGCACGCGGAGGACGCTGCTCGTATGCATGTAGGTCCTCACGCGCTCACCGCAGCCTTGAAGGTGGTGAACTCGCCCGAGTTCCGGTACGGCTTCTCCTGCCCCGCTTTCGGCTCCACCTCTAGGAGGGTGCCGTCCGCCTGTTTCGTGAAGGACGTCTCCTGGCCGGTAGCCGGGTCATTCGCGTAGTAGGTGTCCCCCTCCTTCCGCGTCAGGCACACCCAGTGGTCCGTCCCCAGGGTGCCGCCACTGCCGCCCGTCTTGTAGTCCACGCCGAGCACCACGGGACGGCCCGCCTCGAGCTCCTTCGTCACGGTGTCCAGGCTCCACGTCGTCGTCTTCTCCACGGAGAAAGGCTTCTCGGTGGCAGCTCCCGCAGCACCCCACACCAGGGCGCTGCCCACATACCCGGCGCTCGCGTCCAGGTGCGCATCCAGCGCGCCCGGAGTGAGGGTTTCGCCGGAGAGCTTCGAGAGGGCCATGGCCATGGAGGCGACGGCACACCCGCGGCTGGCCAGGGTGGGCGCCGTGGCGGAGGCACCGAGGCGGGCATCTCCCCACTCCGCGTCCGACTGCTTGTACATGGGCGTCCCATCCGTGGACGTCGGGAAGGGCATGCCGTCCGCTCGGGCGAAGCTCGCGGCCGGAGCGGCCGCTGGCGGAGCGCCGCCCAGCAGGGCCAGCGTTGCCGCGGAGAAGCTCGGTCCTGAGGAGTCGGCCTGCGGCGGCAGGGCATACGACGCCGGGTAGCGGCAGACGTACGCCTCCACCTGGTTGCCGCCGCTTGTCTCCGAGCAACTGGCGGTGGCGGAGCTGGAGGGCGTCACCGACGACGAGGCCGTCGAGCCCTCCAGGGAGGTGGTGCCTTCAGGGAAACAGGCCGGCGCCTGCGTAGTGCTGCGAATGGGGTCCACGGGGTGCTCCCGGTTGGGGTTTCCGGGAAGTGTTGCAGGCGCGTCGCCAACAGCAGGGCCAGTCCCGTCCATGGGTTGCGACGCCTGCGCCGTCCAAGGTACCGCACGTCCGTCCGTGGCCGTAGACGGCATCGCCAGCCCTTCGGTGAAGGCCAACCGCCAGCACATCCGGTACTTGTTGCCACTGCGCAGGCCACAGCATGGGGGATGGGCCGTGATGGGGTATCTTCTCGCAGTACCGACATCAGGAGCGCTTCATGTCTTCCAATCCGCTGGGCCCTTACATTGCTGCTGGGCTCGTGGCCACCCAAGAGCCGCATCACTCCCATTCTTCGTGGCCCGAAAGGGTTACGGCCATCTTCACCGCCGCTGGAGCAGTAGCGGCCATTCTCAGCGCGGTGAGAGACTCGACGCCCGCGCTCATCATCAGCGCCGGAGTCCTCACCGCTGCGACCCTGTTCGTTCCCGTTCGGGCTGCCGTTCGCCAGCTACGGCACTGGCGCCGTGAGCGTGCACAGGCTCGCGCCGATGAAGAACGACTGGCGCAGTTCACCGACATAACGAGCGCCGCGCTCAAGCTCGTCAGAGACCAGCTCTCCGCAGGGCAGAGCAACTCGAATACTGCTGTTCATGCTATCGAGCACCTCGTCAATCTTCTTGAGGCGAAGATTCCGCCGGAACTCTTTGCGCGACGTGACGTCATGCGCACCTACTGCCTGCTGTTCATGGCGTTGCCGGAGAGTGTCACGGCGGAGCAATCCGTCGTCATCGCGCGAATTCTCGATGAGGCATTTCACCGACTTGTAGATGATCTCCCGCGCTACATTGCGGATTGCGAGACGGCAGGAGCGTCGTTGAATGACTGGCGAAGCGGGCGCATGTTGGAGCAAGCCGGAATCCTTCGTGAGCGTATCAACGACCTAATCGGTAGCTACAACGCTCACGCCACCGAGGGGCGGAAGGTCGGCTTCTCGCTCCTGAACGCGTTCGACACGGCAAAGCGACTTCGCGCGCCTGCGCGCTCCCTCCCCGCAGCGTCATGAGGGGTAGCCACCTCCCCGGCGCGGCTCCTGCTCTGCGCTGCGGGCATGGACACGAGTCGGCGGGTGGCGCTCGCGGAGCGCCTGGGGAGAGCGGAGCTGGAGCTGCAGCAGGCGACGCACGGGCTGGACGGCAGTCCGGCCGCACGGACGCGGCTGGCCCGGGCGAGGACGGAGTACCGGCACGCGGAACAGGCCACGCTCGTGGAGCTGGGCGCGCGGGCCGCGCGGGCTCTGGTGGAGGCGCACCACGCGGTGGCCCATGTGCTGAAGCACCTCGCCGAGTCCTCTGCCTGAGCGTCACCGAGGCCCCTTCTCTGCCTGCCCCTCCTGGGCGGCACGGGCGATGAGCGCCTCGTGGAGCATCCCGGGGAGATGGACGAGACCGCGCTCCGTGTAGACGACGTGGCCTGGGTTGGGGGTGTAGCTCGCTTGCTGGATGCAGCCCCCCTCCACCCGGAAGTACCCCACGATGTCCTCGGGTGGCACGTGCGGTATCCTAGTAGACCGCCGTTGGTCCACGATGTAGAGCCACCCGCTGCCCATTCGGCGAGCTTCGGCTTGGGCGGCCTGGTCTTGTGGCGCGAAGTCGCGGACGACCTCGTGCACCAGCTCGACAAACGCGGGGTTTGCCTCGAATGCAGCCGGGTCGCTGGGGGCGCCTCTGAGGGTGCCGGCAATGGCGCGGTGCGGGAGCCCTCCAGTACTCACCATCTCGGGTGACAGTGGGGAGATGACCGTCTCAGTCTGCCCTTCACGTTCAGCGCCACGCACGGAGACCTTCCCCAGAAGCTTCCGCCAGATTCCCATCAGGGCAGGCTATCAGCGCGGCGGACAATGGCAGCGGACTTGACCGGCCAGCCCTGTTCACTCGGGACGCCCCCGAAGCCCTTCATCGTCAACGGGAAGGACTACTCCGCGCAGCTCGCGGCCATCCGGGAAGACGTCCGCGCGGGCCGAGGGGCACCGTAGTCGTGGGCCTTCGACGCGCGCCGCTCCACGCCCTGCCCCTCCTGCTCGCGGTGCTGGCGGGCGCCTGCGAGCCGCTCCTGGAAGTGGAGCTCGCGTTTCCGGACGAGAGCCTCCCCGCCCCCGCCTTCCTCGTCCGCGAGCCCGCGCAGCCCGGCGAGGCGCCGCGGTACGACTCCGTCTACGTCCTCGCCGAGGACGGGACGCAGGTATGGGCCACCCGCGCCCGCCCCGCCCAGGCGGCGCAGGGCCCGCGCAGCGTCGTTTACGGTGAGACGCCGGAGGGCTTCGAGGTGCTCCAGCCAGCTCTGCCCCTAGAGCCCGGCCGCACCTACCAGCTCGGCGTCGTCGGCGAGGGGCGCGGCACCTTTCGCTTCCACGTGGGCGAAGACGGGCGCATCCGCCCTGCCCCCTGAGCGGCATCCCGGGCCAGGACGCCCGTCCCGGGGGGCGGACGGCCTCGGCCACCATGGGCGGAGGCGACTTCCCTCTCCCGGCGCGCGCGGCGCCCCCGGCCTCCTGCTTGCTACGGACGGGCGTCCGAAGTCTCCCCGCCGGCCGCGCCCGCGCCCCTGAAAGGACACACCCATGCCTCCCCGCCCCTGGAGCGCCCGCCTCCGCTTCCTGCTGACGCTGCTTGCTGCCGCTGCCCTGGTGGGGTGCGGCCCTACTGACGTCGAAGTCGACGAGGAGGAGCAGCGGCCCCCGGCGGCCCGGGACGGGGGCTCCCCCACCGTGGACGGGGGCAGCCCCGCCGCTGACGCCGGCACGCGCCCAGGTGACGCCGGGACGTGCGCGCCCAACTGCGCGGGCCGGCAGTGCGGCGCGGACGGCTGCGGCGGCACCTGCGGCTCCTGCTCCGGCGGCCGGGTGTGCACCACTGCGGGGCAGTGCGTGGCCACGTGCACGCCCTCCTGCACCGGGAAGACGTGCGGGGACGACGGGTGCGGCGGCTCGTGCGGTTCCTGCGGTACGGGGCAGGCCTGCCAGTCCGGGCGGTGCGTGTGCGTGCCTCGCTGCGACGGCCGCCAGTGCGGGCCGGACGGGTGCGGCGGCACCTGCGGTACGTGCCGGACGGGCACCACCTGCAACACCGTTGGGGCCTGCGTCTGCGTCCCTCAGTGCCAGGGCAAGGTGTGCGGGCCGGACGGGTGCGGGGGCACCTGCGGGACGTGCCCGTCCAACTCCACGTGCACCGCCAGCGCGGACGCCTGCGGCTGCAATCCCGGCTACGTGCCGGACCAGGCTGGAGAGCGCTGCATCAAGGTGGGCGGGCCGTGCGGCGGCGTCAGCCAGTACGGCTACTGCGCGGGGGACACGTGGGTACGTTGCGACGCGCAGCAGGGCATCGTCGCGCTGGCGTGTGGCACGGGGAAGTGCCGCACCATCGACTCCGCGGGCAACGGCGCCTGCACCTGCGGCAGCATCGACGCCAACGGCGTGTGCGCGTCGGCGGACGGCGCGAGCGTCCCCACGCCCAAGGTGCACTTCGCGTGCGCTGAAAGCCTGGGCATCCTGCTGGCCAACAACTGCGTCGCGAGCACCAGCTCCTCGGCAGGCTTCTGCTCCACCTTCGTCACCTCGTTCGGCCACCAGACGGGGTGCTTCTGCAACACCTGCACACTGCCCGCCGGCAGCAACAACCAGTGCTCGCCGCTCTGCGCGAGGCCGACCGACTGTCGCTACTCCGCAGCTTCCAATACTCACACCTGCGGGTTCTGAACGGCTGCCACAAGCGCTGACTTCCGGCCCCCTGGGGCAAAACGGCCCCACTCTGTCCCGCGTTCTAAATGAGGTGGCCATTTGGAAACGAGCCCGGTTGCCTCCCCTGCTTCATCCCCCAACGTGTAGGATAATGGTCAGATGGTGATTCTGGAGGGGATGTCGTGGCGAAGCAAGACGAGAAAGCTTTTGAGTTACCGGCAAGAATCGCACTGGACTCCATGAAGGAAGCACTTCAGGGGGCACTAAAAAACGATAATCAGATCGTGCCGCGTGAACTTCAAGTTCCACTCCTCCAAATGATTGAGCAGTGGCACTTCATCTTGAACTCCAACGCCGACGAATCAAATGCGACGCTGCTCACGGCGTCGTCAGTGATTCAAAACACTGCGAACTTTCTTTTGGCTGTCAACTCAAGCAAACTGCCGCTTGATCCGGAAACACAAAAGGTAGTCAAAGCCACCCTCCAGGAACAGTTCACGCAATTACAACGCCTGTCGAGGCAGGCACAAACAGAAATTGCCATTGATTACCAAACAGCGAAACGCCTCGTCCGGGAAATGCGCTCGGAACTGGATTCGCTGCGCGCCGGCAAGGATGAGATTGTTTCTCAGTTGCGAAATGAGATTCGGACTGCGCGACAGGAGCACGACGAGGACCTGAGGAGCATGCGTAGCGCGCAGTTCACCGAACTGCGTGAGAGCTTGGCCCTCTACTCGAAGGAGAGCCAAGACGTTCTCAAAAAAGCCCGTGGGGACCTCGAAACCCTCTTTGGAGACCTTCGCAGCGAAGCGCAGCAGCAACGAGCCCAATTCCAAGAGGAGCACCAGAAACAAAACTCCCAATTCCGCCTTGACGCTGAGACGCTAATGGCTCTTCTGAAGGGGTACGACAAAGAGGCCACCGACCTGCTGGGCATCATCGGCGCCAATGGGACATCCACCGGCTTCAAGCAGGAGGCAGAAGTCGCGAAGGGTGAGATGATATGGTGGAATCGGATTGTCTTGATCGGAATGGCGCTCATGGTGACCTGGGCCGTCCTTCTCGTGGCAATCCCTTCCCTTCGGGGGGACTCCAGTTGGGGCATCGTTGGCCGCCTCGCTGTCTTTACGCCTCTCTTCCTCATCGCAGGCTACGCCGCAGCACAGGCCGCTCATGCACGCAAAGCGGACCTGCAACTGCGCAGGACCGCCCTCGAACTCGCAGCACTTCCACCCTTCATGGCGCCCCTGCCAAAGGAGAAGTCGAACGAACTTCTCAGCCTGATGGCTCAACGCACCTTTGGTCGAGAGATGCCCGTCGAAAAGGCTGGGGATATACCTCCTGCGCTGATGGACACCGTTGTGAACAAGGATATGGTGCCCTTGCTCGTGCAATTGCTTATCGAGGCGCTCAAGAAGAAAGACAAAGCCTAAAAGCAGGCCCGCTCGCGACGGTGCGTCCTGCCTACTCGACCCACGTGTCTTCGCGCCGCGCGGCGGCGGCGAGATCCGCCACCTCGTCCAGGCCGAGATTCACCGGCTGCCCGAGGAGGCCCGGGAGCAACTCGGTGAAGTGGATGACGGCCACGTGCTGGGGCTGCTGCTTCACCACGGGCTTCCGGTGGACCAGGACGAGCAACCCCTGCACCCACAGCGAGCGCAGCCGCGTGGCCCCCAGGAGGCACCGCCGGACGCGCTGGGCCTCGAACTCCAGCTTCTCCACGTAGTCCGTGCGGTACCCGTCCACCATGACGTTGGGCCCGCCCACCCACACCTTGCCCTTCACCGCCTTCGTGTTGAGGACGAAGACGCCGGGCGGGCCGATGACCAGGTGGTCCAGGTTCGCGCCGCGGCTCCCCACCCGCACGTCGTGCTCCACGTGCCAGCCCTGAGGCCGGAGCTGCTCCAGCAGCGCGCCCACGCGCTCTTCGCCGTCCGCGCCGAGCCGCCAGGCCCGCTCGTCGGTGTGGATGTCGAGGAGCCGCGTGAAGAAGGTCTTGATGGGCGCGTCCGCCGCCAGCTCCTGCTGCTTCGCTCGCGCGCTCTGCCCCGGCCGGCGCCCGGTACGCGTGGCCACCGGCTCGGGCTGCGGCTCCCGCTTCCTGAAGAACATGGGCTTGCCTCCTCCACGTGCCTCTTCGGGCACGGCAATGCCTGACGGTAGCGCGTGAGGCCAGGCGTCGGGCAGCGGGTCCAGTCAGCCCCTCAGATCATCGTTCCGGCGCGCTACACCTGCTGCTCCTCCAGTTGGACGATGCGGACCATGTCCTCGCCGGAGGCTGCCCCGTCTACCTCGACGACGTGGCCAGCCTCACGCGGCTGGAGCGCGTCAGCCTGCTCTCGCTGGCCATCCGGAGACTCGCCCACACGCCGGAGGTGGGCGCGGGGCCTCTGTTCCCGGGGGCCGAGTCGGTAGTGCAGTTGGCTGAAAAGGCTCCTGCCAGAATGCAGAGGGGCTGCCAAACCGAACCGGCTCGGCAGCCCCTGGTACTGCGCTACGGCTGCTTCCGTCGCCGCGCTCTCATCCGCTTAGGCGGCGAGCGTGGGCGGAAGTCCAGCTCGAGTTGCTGCGGCGGCTCAGGACGAGGCCGCCGCGAGTCCCACCGTGCGCCAAGCCTGCGCCGGACGAGGAAGTGCCGCAGGCCGTAGTCCACGGCCCTCAACACCCGCCCGTTGGGCAGCCGGAGCGACGTTGCCCGCTCAACAACGGGGCTGGGCGCCTGCCGACGCGGCTTGCGCTTTTTCCGAGGAGCCACCTCGGCTGCACTGCGGCCGCACTGCGCGCAATGCGCCGCGCAATGCGGAGCGTTGACGCTTGAATTGCGCGAGTTTAAACTCCCAAGTTGTCCATCCTGCTCGCCAGTGGGAGTGACATGAGTGAGGGGAGTTGCCGCTCCACTCTCTCGAAAGGCCGGGCCTTGAGCCCGGCTTTTCCTTTTTGGCGGCCCGGTATTCCGTCCGGTCATCCGCTTCTGCCGTCGTGACGTCATCTCTGCCTCCTGCACTGCCATGCGGCACGGCACCATTGCCATGGACGTGGCAGGTACAACGGACCATCCTCCACTCGGGTCCGTGCCGTCAATAGCTTGGTCACCCATGGAATATGCAGCCGCAGTGCAGACCTGAGTGGTTGGGCGTTTTCATAGCCGACTTGACGGGTCGCACCTGCGGTTGCCTCCGCTGGACGGCGGCTTTCGCTCGGGCAAAAACGCCTGTCGTTTCGCTGAAGTACAAGCCGAGCGGCTCCCACCGGTGCAGCACGCAGCAGCTCAGCAAATCCCACGAATGCATCTGTCACGTCGCCAAACCTGCGAGGACCAGTCACGTCGGCAGTCCACCGGATGTCGAACAGAATGCGGCGGTCCGGAGTCCCTACGCAGCAGCTCTCCTACATCGGATAGAAGAGCGCCGTGCCCCACGACAGCAGGAAGACGCGCCCGGAGCGCCGGAAGGCGCGCGCCGGCAGCACGGTGCGCATCGACGGCCTCCGGGTGTCGCGCCGGGCGTGGGCTCGCGTAGAGGCCCTCGCGGCCCAACTCGTCCGCGCCGGCATTCCCCGCGCTCACCGCTCCGGTGCGCTGGACCTGCTGCTCCTCCAGCCAGCCGTCGCTGAGCAGCTCCTCACCGGTGGCTGTCGCGTCTACCGGTGCGTCACCTGCGAAGGGTGGACGGGGGATGCCACCAGCGCCATGGCTCACCAGGACGAGCATCCGGAACACGAGGTGGAAGGCTTCACGGTGCCGCCTGCCTGAGCTGCGGCGCGCCCCTTCTCCAGCGTGGAGGTGTCCACGTGCGGAGAGCCCGTCCCCCAGCCCAGACGCCAGCGCAACTGCGCCGCCAGCGCGTCCGTGAGGACTTCGCGCGCGACCTACGCAAGCTGCGCGAGGAGCCCCCGGAGCAGCCAACGCCCCCGCGCCAGCTCGCCCCCGGTGAGAGCTGCAGGTGCGCCGCGGAGCTGCTGCTGGTGGGCGGCCGGCGCATCTGCGTGGACGGCACGCACGACGACTGATCCTGTCGTGGTGGCGGCAGGCCCTCTGGCGCGGCTTTCTGGCCTGCGACGTCCACCACACCCGCCGGGCATGGGCTCGGCGGGGTTGTTCTCGCGGCGCGGAGCACGGCGCCTGCCCGGGCGGGGAGGCAATCTCCCCGCCCTTTCTGCCCGGGCCCTTTCGCCAGGAGTGCCCATGCCGCAGTGCGACTCGCGTTCCGCCCTCATTCCCGATGAGGAGCTGGAGAAGTACCTCGACGAGCTGAGCGAGCGGCACGCGCTCACGGTGGCCATGCTCCGGCGGCACATCGCGGAGCAGCGCGCCGGGCTAACCGTGCTCGTCACCGCGCTCGAGCGGGTGCAGCACTGGGCGGACTCGCAGGACGGTTCCGTGCCCGCGTGCCCCGTCTGCCGCGAGGTGGCCAACGCGCACATGCCGGACTGCGAGCTGGGGCAGGTGCTGCGCTCGCCGTCCGCCGAGCATGGCCGGCGGTGGCTGGAGGACGTGGAGCGCCAGGCGCTTGCGCACGAGGGGCCCGTGGACGACGTCCTCGGCCCCGAGGTGCGCTGGCTGTCCGGGCGCCTCCGCGTAGTCCAGGAGGACGCCCAGCCGCCCCGGCTGGAGGTGTTCGACGGGGCCGACGGCGAGGCGCCGGCGTGGTACGTGCCGGCGCTTCCCTGGGCCACGGAGCCTGCGGTGGGCGCCCTCGTCCAGGAACTCGTCGTCACCCTGGCGCGGGAGGGCGGCCGGAAGTATCAGCCTCCTGTCCCTACGCCATTTCGCACAGCACGGTCCTTCATGCAGCGCCAGCTCAAGTCGATAGGCAGCCGTGTAAGCCATAGGACATTGCATACAGGCTGCGGCTCCGAAAGCCCATGCGCGGCAGCCTATCCTCGCCACGTCTCACAACCAGGAGAATGCATGCGAGGAATTCTTGGAGCGGTGTTGGTGGCAGGACTGCTGGCGGGGTGTGGTGGGGTAGACGCCGACGGCAGTGCGGCGGATGCGCAGGCCGAAGAGACGTCGCATGGGGGAGAGGTTGGGGCTACTGCTGTCTACTTGTGCGACCACCTGCCAAGTTGCTTTGAAGGACAAACCACCAACTGCCTTCTCAAGCCAAGCGGCAAGATGGCCTGCACCTGCAACGACATGGGTGATTGGATGTGCACCTTTGTATCTTGGTGACGCAGCTCAACGTTGACGCTGCTGACCTCAACGTCAGTCGCTGCTGCTTGGTGGCGATGTCTCGTGTGGTGCAATGACTAGCGTCAGGCCAACCCTCCCGCTGGGCCCGCCTCGGCTTTCTTCCGGGGCGAGCCCTGTTGCCGCGGAGTTTGCTCAACGTACCGTGTGCACCGGGGCCGGGCTCTCACGCAGCGCCAGCTCGAGCCGGCGGGCCGCCACCTCGCAGTAGCGCTCCTCAAGCTCCACGCCCACCGCGTGGCGGCCGAGCTGCTGCGCGGCCACCAGCGTGGCTCCGGCGCCCGCGAAGGGGGCCAGCACCAGCCCGCCCTTGGGGTAGGCCTTCTCCACCATGTGGGCCAGCAGCGGCACCGGCTTCCCGGTGGGGTGCGTGCGCTGGCGAGGCGGCACGGGCGGGAAGCCCGCGAGCACGGCGCTGCGGCGCTTGCCCGCCAGCGCCCGGCGCTTCGGCCCGGCCGCGTGCAGCACCACCTCGTAGTCGGGCGCGAAGGAGCCGGCGCAGTCGCCGGAGCCACCCCGGTCCTTCCACCACACCAGGGCCCCCTTGAGGCGCAGGTGCGCGGCCACCGCGTCGTAGAAGTCGGGCCACGACGCCCAGTGGCAGAAGAGGAAGGCGTGCGCGTCCAGCTTCAGCGCGGGCCCGGCGGAGGTGAGTGCCTGGCGCAGCACGCGCACGCCCTGGCGCGCACCGTCCGCGCGGATGGGCGCGGCGTGCTCGCCCTTCCCTTCGTAGGCCATGCCGTAGGCCGGGTCCGTGAGAAGGAGGTCCACGGAATGAGACGGGAGGTCCAGAAGCTGGTCGCGGCAGTCGCCGAGGTACAGGGTGATGGAGTCGTTGCGGTAGTAGGGCTTCACGCGGTCCTTTCCGGCGCGGCAACCCTTCCTGGTGCAGGTCTGATGCCGATGGGTTGCTTCTGCCCCTCCCTTCAGGGCAATGGCGCACGAAACCACAATCAACTACACACACACACATCGCCATGCTTCGTCAAAAAGGAGGCTCAATGGCAGTAATGATTATCAGCTATGACCTGAGCAAGCCCGGCGCCGAATACGCGGAGCTATATAAAGCAATCAAGAGTTTGGGCACCTGGGCTCATCCGGTGGACTCTGTGTGGCTGGTTGTGACGAACCTGAGGCCCATTCAAGTTAGAGAGGCATTGGACCCATATGTCGATTCAAACGACCAACTGATTGTGCTGCCCATTCAGACGCAAGCCGGAGGGGCGAGCATCAACATGCCTGCCGACGTCGTTTCCTGGATTACCGCGAATATCACTCCGTAAAACGTAACGGCCCGCCTCTCGTCCCATCGCGAGGCGGGCCGCTTTATGTCAGGTGGATTACCCTAGAGACCGAACGTCCACCGCATGCCGGCGCCCGCCATGCGCTCGCGCTGGTTGGCCTCGGCAAAGGCGAAGAGTCCCAGGTTGCTGCGCAGCCGCGCCCCACCATCCAGGCGCGCGTAGGCGCCGGAGAGAGAGGACACGCCGGCCTGGGCCTCCAGGTACCCGCTGCGCACGGGCACGTCGGACAGCACTCGGGAGAGCCCCGCAGCGACGGCTACCTGCGGGGCGTCTGAGGGCCCACAGCCACCGAGGCCAGCGACGCCTGGCTGCCGATGGCACTCAGCTACAGCGCCGCCGACACCACCTCGTCCGCCAGCGCGGGTGCCCGGCTCGCCTTCATCCTGTCGAGCGCGGCCTCAATGAGCTCGGAGAGGAAGGTGCCCACGCTGCCGGCGGTGAGCTGGAGCACCTGTTGCGTCTCGGCTAAGCCGCGCTCGCGAAGGCTGCGCTTCAGCTCCCACTCGGCCTGCCCCACCAGCTCACGGGGCGGGGAGTACGCAGGCGCGGCCGGCTTCGCGGGCATGTGCGGCGGCCAGAACCAGGTTCCGGGCTGGCCCGGCCCATCGCAGGGCACGGAGCCGCGCTACAGCACGCCTCCGTCCATGCGGTCGCGGAGCGCGCCTCCCCGGTGTCCGCCCTCGCCGAGGCCGTGCTTGTCCACATGGTGGGCAAGCACGGCAAGCTTGAGAAGCACCTCGCGAAGTTCACCGGCCACGAAGGCTGGCCGCTCGGGACGAGCGTGCAGCCGCCTTCGCGTGGCCCATCTTCACGTACGTGGTGAAGAAGCGGAGGAACGAGGGCGCGGCCGAACGGACAGAGGCATCTGCGGAGTCGATTGAAGACGCATGAAGAGCGTAGCCATGTGACCGCCAGTTCAAGACACCTCACTGCTGGCAGCACCTACCTGGGGCAATGCGCCCCATACGGCCGGTGAAAACAGAATCGCCACTGGCTGCAATTGGTCTAGGTAAGCACTAGAGCGCCCCTGAAAACCAGCCAGCACCTGACCAGTTGGCACGCTCCATGAAAAGGGAGCAGCCACGGAGGCGTATGGGCTGCCATTCGGCCATGTGAGTGTTTGGCCAAAATTTGTCGAGAACGAAAGCTGAATAACATAAGGGGCATCATCGGCGACCGCGCACCCCGAAATGCTAGTGATGAACTCGCCTGGCCGGAGAGTCAACGCACTACTATTTTCCCCACCGTCCCCACCGTGTTTGTTAACCCATGTCGTATCTTCGTCGTCATCGACATAAGTAACAGACAAGCTGTCCACATACCAACCGCCGCGAATTATGACCGACCGAATTCTCACTCCAACATCGGCACTACCATCCGGGAAATCCTGAAATGGTTCACCACCCATCCCCCCCCATGCTGGAGTGTTCTGGACTGAGTACGACACAGACGGGAAGCCATTGCCAATACTAGCCGCATCAGGAACGGCGTAACTCTGGGATGGATCGGCCGAAACCTCACTTAGCCAGTTCTGCACCGCCTGTTGATCATTCTCATTCTGCTCTGCCCTCGACAGAAATTCGACGTCACCCGAATAACCATAGACGTCGTACACTCCCTGCAGCCACTGGCACTGCAGGTACACTTGCCGCAGTATCATCATCTTGTCGGCAACACCTTGAGTCGTCAATGTTCCGACAAATGCGGTGCGATTGCTCTCGACAGATGAAAAATCAGGCATCCCTGGAACATGTTCGTAACCAGTAGTGCCAAAGGTAATGACAGCGGGAGCATCAATTTCGGACGGAGGAAAGTTATTCGCATAATCCACAATTCCGCCAGGGTCTGGGAGCTTTGCATTCGTAACCCCCACAACCAATTGATGAACCTCATTTCTCGTACTTACGCTCCGCTGCACTTTGGTGAGGCTGGCCTGGAAGTTCCCCCCTATGCTGCCGCCCCCGATTATGCCATTCGCCTCAAGTGCCGCGCGCACCTGTCCCTGCTCCTCCTCGGACTCCGCGTAAAACACACAGACTGCGATATACTCTCCGCCTGTCGTAAGCTGGCTCACAAATGAATCGCCATAAGCCAAGCAGAACGACGCTAAGTCTGTCGGTGGCGGCACGCGCAATTGCGCATTTGTATACGCCTGCTCGGTTGCAACGCTGCAACGCACCACAATACTTACCGACATTGCGCTAACCGCCAAGCTGCTAATGAAACTGGCCTTGGCGTCAACTGAGCCAAATAGCGCAGACGCCGCAAGCGAAGCGCTCAAATCGACCGATTCGAATATCGACACGGCGGAGCTACAAACCGCATAGTCCAGTTTTTTGGTGCTGGTGCCAGGCCCAAAGATCCCCTCAAGAGCAGTGCTGCACGCGCTTCCCGAAAATGTATCAAACCCTTGGAGCAAGGCCGAAACTGGCACAGCGCTCCGAACCGCTCCATGCGACATGCAGGTACTCTCGGCTACGCGACCCATGAATTTTCCCCTTCTTTCTGGACGAGGCCGACCGGGCTACATCAGGCATCATTGTCAGTCCTGAGAAGGCGCATGTGTAGATGCCTAATCAAATCCCTGAACTGCCTTCAAGCAAATCGAATGCTAATTTCTTTGAGCGTGCGACTGGTGTTGCGCTCCATAGAGCACCCAGGCCAATTTGCACTACAGCTTGCTGCGCGTTCTCGGTAGGTCAAGGTATGCAACAGGGCTCTTCGAGCGCGTTGATGCCTCCCTGGCGCCAGCCCAGGAGCCGGACTGCAATGTACCCGCCAATGGATTGTCAGAGCAAATGGGTGTCAGATGACCCGTCGATTGGCCATCGATTACGGTCGCGCCTCGCGCGTGATGCATTGCGAATGCAGTGGTGCATTCGGGGACCGCAGTTCACGCCCCTCTCCCCTGCATGGCCTACCTTATCCGCCGTGCTCTGAAAGCCCTGGGTCTACCGCCCACCGCCCGGGGCCCGCTCGTCCACGCCCGGCCCGTCGCGTCCTTCTCCCCGCGGTGGGGCATGCGCGAAGTGCTCGCCGCGTGCCGGGAGAACTGCTGGCTCCGCGCCGTCGTGGACACGGTGGCGGACGCGGTGGCCGCGCCCCCGGTGGAAGGCCTACAAGCGCGTGGGCGGCGCGGCGAAGCGGTGGACGGACCCGCGCTGGAAGTCCCTCGGCAGGCGCGAGCGCCGCAAGGCGCTGGAGGACGCCACCCAGGCCGGGGAGTTGGTGGAGCTGCCAGCGCACGAGGTGCTGCGCCTACTGGAGTCCCCGCACCTGGAGTTCCCCCGGGCGCGAGGTGCGCAAGCTGGCGCAGGTGCACCTGGACCTCGCGGGGAAACCTCCTCTGGCTGCGCATGGACCAGGACGTCGGCGGCGCTGTAGTGCGGCCGCAGTCCGGGCGGCTCCGCGTGGTGTATCAGGACACCCAGCCTCCCGGTTGGAGGTCTTCGGCGGGCCTAGCGGTGAGGCACCCACGTGGTACGGGCCGGCGCTCCCCTGGACGTCCGAACCCACGGTGGGCGCCCGCGTGCAGAAGCTCGTCGCCGAGCTGACGCCGCGGTCCGCTCAGCGGAAGCCGGACGAGTCGCTCCAGTCCGGCACGGGGATGAAGCGCAGGCCCTCTGGCGGAGGGGTCAGGCTCATCACTCGGTCCACTGCGGACTCGTGGAAGATACAGGTGGATGGGGACTCGGCCAGCACGAAGACGCGCCGCTCTTCCAAGGGCATGTCCGCGAGTAACTGCTCGTCGAGCACCAGCCTATCGAGGCTCAGCAACGTCAGCCCGCTGGGCGAGAGCTTGAAGACGGACTCCTGCCGGTTCATGCAGCGCAGCTCATTGTGCACGTGCAGCAGCCAGTAGCGCAGCACGTTTCCCTCAGCGACTCGCACGTCCGCCGGCACCCACTGCACACGGTGGAGATGCATCGGCTCCAAGGCGTCCTTGAGGCGCGGCGAGAGGACGGGCTTCGGAAGGCTGTGGTGGTCCACCATGTCCGGCTTGGGAGGCACCGGCTCCGCGAGGCGCAGCCGGACGGGCTCTGTCACGTTCACGGGCTTGCCCTTGTAGAAGGCACTGCCACTCTGGTCCCAGCCCAGCAGCGGGTGGACGTTTGAGGCAGCCCGCTCAAGGACGAAGTACTCGCGCTGCATGGCTATCCCCCTACTCGCAGAGTTCGACGCGCGAGCGGCTTCCCGGTAGCCCCCTGCTTCAACGCGTGAGCCCGACGGCGCGGGCATGCGCGCGTTGGCTTGTCCGAAATGCTGGCCGTGCCTGAGCACCCGTTGCCGCCCTCGCGGTAGTCAAGCCCGTCGACTGAGAGGGTCCACTGAAAGCTCGCCACCTTGGCCAAAATCTCTTCGCTGAGAGCGTCCAGTTCGCGAGTCAGCGCGCTCGGGTCCGAGCAGAATGCGCCGCGAACGATGAGGGCCTTGATGTCGTCCGTCCTGGCCATGACCGCATTGGGGTACGCCATCTGGACGTCGTGGGCCCAACCCGCCGCGTGGTTGCCGCGATGGACCGGCACATGGAGCTCACAGGCGACATCCATCCGGGATGGCAGCATGACGCCGTTCTTCCGGCGGTTGATGTCGTACCCGTACTCTCGGCAGTACCTCGCCCAGTCCTCGTCATCGGCCATGGCCTCAGAGCAGATGAGGTGGTGCGCGGCGATGGACCAGCGCCCGGTATACCAGGGGTGAGCCTCCGGCTCCTGACCTTGGAGGATGGCCTCGCCGAGCCACGTGGAGTTGCCGATGTGGCTGCCCCACTTCGTAGCGAACGGGTGCCCCGGCTTCCCGCAGTACTCACACGGTGGCTTCTTCGGGGCCGTGGGCCCGTCACCGGGCTGGGACTGGAGGAACATGACGCGTCGGCCGCGAATGATGACGGGCATGGATAAAGCAGATGCCCATGCCCAACCACCTAGAAGTGTCCTGGAAGGCAGGTAAGAACGGAATCCAGGACAGTTCGGTCCGCGCCTCTGTTATGCCGCGCGGCCCAGTGGTGCGGCTCAGCGCGCCTCGGGTGCCGTCGCGGGCACCGTGCAGCGCTCCGCGTACCGCGCAGTGAGCCCGTCCTCCGCGTATGAGGCGCCCACGGTGAGCGCTCCCAGCAGCACGGAGGTGAGGCCCAGGGCGAGCTGCGCGCTGCGGTCCTCGCCCACCAAGTTGGAGAGCAGCGCCACCCCGCCGCCGGCCGCGCCCAGCGCCCCGGACACCGTACCCACTACGCCCCAGGTGAGGCGCGAGGAGTCCCAGGCGGCGCACTGCGCGTCGGAGACGGCCGGCCGGTAGTCCACCGCGGGCACCTGCAGCGCGGTCCGCTCGGCGCCCGCGTCCGGCCGGCTGGCATGCAACGGCGTACAGCCCTGGCCCAGCAGGCCCACCAGCGGCAGCGCCAGCAGGAGGACGGCCAGCGAGCCGGCCCGCGACGGCGGTGCGCTCGAGCTGCCGGCGCCCCGCTCCTCCTTCCCCACCAGCGCCCGGACGGCGTCGGCGCCGAGCTCCACGGGCCCCAGGTTGATGGCGGCCCCGCCACCCTCCCCCTTCAGCTTCGACACGGCGGCCTCCACCAAGCCGGACACGAGGATGGGCACGCTGGTGGGCGCCAGGCGCAGGCGCGCGACCAGCTCCGCCTGCCCTCCGGCGCCCAGCCCGGCCAGCAGCCGCTGCACGGCCGCAGTCTTCAGCCGGTGCCACTCGGCCTGCGTGAGGATGCCGTCAGCGGCGGCGGCCACCAGCTCCGGCCGCAGCGTCACCTCCACGTCGCGCACCACCGCCTCGGCGAGGACGGACACGCGGGACAGCAGCTCGGCCAGCCTCGACTCCCCGGCCTGGGCCTGGAGCTTCCGCGTGAGGGCGACGAGCGCGGCCGCCACGAGGCCGGCGAGGGCGGTGGCCACCACCGGCGTGACGGCCACGGCGGCAGACAGGATGATGGACTTCAGCGTCGGCCCCGGCGGCGAGGTGCCAACCTGGGCCAGGGCGACCGGCGCGGTGAGGGCGAGCGCGAGCACGGCGGCGAGGGTGAAGCGCTTCTTCATAGACGACTCCAGGGACTGCGGGTTTCCGGAGCGCACTCCGGGCGTAACGCTTCAGGGGGCGACGGTGGTGAACGTGTTGCGGTACAGGTCCGCCTCGGTGAGGGGCGGGGCGTCACCGTGGAACGAATTTCGTGACACCTCGGCGCCGCTCCACCGGGAGTCGCGGAAGCTGCAGCGGATGAAAGTACAGCCGTGGAAGTACGCTCCCGCTGCGTCGGCATCGTCGAAGGAGCACGCCTCAAAGGTGCAGCCGACGAAGGATGCGCCGCGCAGGTCCGCGCCGAGACGACTGTTGAAGAACACAGAGTCGAGGAGGTGCACGCCCAGCAAGCAGAAGCCTTCCCATGCCGCACCTTCCACTCGCTGCCTCCGAAGAAAGACCGGGGGTGTGTGGCCGTGGGAAATCATCGTCCCGAGGTCCTGGTGAATCCGACAGGCATCGGTCACCGGCGCGAGGTCACCGCCAGATGTCAATCGTCGCTCCATTGCTGCACACATCAACGGCGGCTTCATGCGAGGACTCCATGGGACTGCGAGGGGCCAGCTAGGAGGCGAAGGGCAGCCGGCGGAAGCCCATGAGGTCCGCCCGGTAGCCGACGTGGGGAAAGGCCTTCACGCGCGCGTCATGGGCCGCGGCGTCGGCGAGCGTGAGGGTGGCCCGGCCGCCTCCGGACGCGCCCACCACGACGCCACCGCCCACGTGCACCATGACGTGCTCGGCGTCGTCGGGCGCGCCGGCGCGGTGGTACAGAACGAGGTCCCCGGGGAGCAGCGCGGCGAAGTCCACCGGCCGGCACTCCGCCCACAGCCGGTCCGTATTGTGGGTGGCGCGCCAGTCCGGCCCGCCCACCTGATCCAGCGCCCACGCGACGAGGCCGGAACAGTCGAAGAGGCGCTGCCCGGTAGTGGCGTCCCGCGTGCCCTTCGCATTCCAGCGGTAGGGGGAGTGCATCTGCTGGAGGACGAGGGCGAGGAAGGCGGCGCGCTGCGAAGACATGTTCACTCCCTGGAACTGTGAAACGAGAGCCACTGAGCAAAGACTTGCGCGCAATTGCCCGTGCCAATTCATGCAGTATTTTGGGATTCCTCTCATGAACGAGAGGCATTCCAGGAGAAGCGCATGCGGGCGAAGTCATTCTTCATGGGTGTGCTGATGGCTGCGGGGCTGCTGACCGGTTGCGGTGGAGTAGAGGCCACCGCAGGAGAATTCGAGCAAGCATTGAACAGGGCGGAGGAACGGGCGTCCCAATTGTCAGCAGAGCAAGGCGTGAGCGAAATCACGTTGACCGAAACAGCCGGTGGCATGGCTGACGGAGTGTGCTTTGAGTGCTGGTGCTCGGGCGGGAGATGCCTCTGTTTCGAGAAGCCCTGCGGCGTCGAAATTTAGCCCGCGCCCCAGTGCTGGGACTGCGACAGGTAAGCCCCTGGGAATCGACTGCGACAGACTCTGTGTGATGGAATTCCCAGGGGACTGCGCGGACATCCTCCAAGGGAACTGAGGCTACTCAGCCAATGACCGCGCCGGGAGGCAGCGGGTCCGGCGGGGAAACGCTGTCCGAGCGGTGGAGGAGGATGGCCACCTGCACGCGGTTGAGCGTTTCCTCGTCGGTGATGCCGGCCTTCTCCAGCGCCTGCACCGCGGCGTGCCCGGCGATGCTCAAGGCCACGTCGCGCTCGGCCTGGCCGGCCGCCACCCACCGGGCCTGCGTCAGCGGGCCCACCGCGTCCCAGCCGGGCACGTCCCGTCCGTCGAACGTCTTCCACGGGCCATGCGGCCCGGGCACGTCGTTGTACTTCGTGAAACCGAGGAAGCCTGCGCGCTTCGGGTCCAGAGGTCCGCTCACCGGGTTCTCCTGGTGCTTCGAGGTGACAGCGCCCGGGAGAAGGGGCGTGGACGCCTGCTGGCGGAGCTGCAACGCCTTGGGCAACCACAGCTCTCCCCGGGCGCCGTACTCCCAGACGCCGTCCGGCGTCAGCGTGTCGCCCGTCTCCTCCGCGCAGATGAGCATGAGGTCGAAGGCGAACTCGTACCCGCTGGGGTGGACGTAGTGACGCAGGGCAATGGCGACGTTGGCCTTGTGCGTGGGGCCGCGGGCCATCTCCTCTCGGACCTGAGCACGGAACGTCGCCAGCAACTCGTTTCGGGACATCGTCTTCGGCATGGGTGCCTCGCAGGGTGCTGCGGGTGGAGCCGGCGCCGAGGCGCTCGGCGGGGAAGCTCAGGTGCCGCTGCGGCCGTCCTTGGACGCCACGACGTTGGCGGCATGCTGCAGGCGCCGGGCGTTGTACTCGCCCATGAGGTGCTGTACGCGGTTGGCGATTTCGTGCAGTTGCGGCCGCGCGGAGCTCACCCACGTTTCCAGCGCCTTGAGTCGCAGCTCCTGCAACTGCAGCTTCGAATCGTGCTCGACCACCATGCGCAGGTCCGTCTTGATTTCACGCACGTCCGCAGCCACGGCCTCCATGCGCTGCACGAGGAGCGGCACCTTGTCAGCGGCACTCTCGCGCTGCTCAAGCGCCTGGAGTCGCTGGGCCAGTAGCGGCACCTGGTCGGCCGCGTCCTCGTGCCTCTCTTGCCGCCGCGCGAGGATTCGCTGGAGCAGCGGCAGGAGCAGCACACTGGCAGCGAGGACGTAGACGGATGTCTCAGGGGTGGGCGTCACGGGACGCACCACGTGCGGAGGGGGGCGCTCATGCCGTCGCATCGTCAAGGCAGGCGTGGACGGCGTCCGGCACGCCCCGTGCTCTGCGCCACCGGCCATGGAATTTCAGCAGCGGTTGGCGCTCGCGAAGCGCCTGGAAGAGGTGGAGGCGGAGCTACAGCAGGCTGTGCAGAACCTGGACGGGAGCCCGGCCGCGCGGACGAGGTACCAGCGGGCCCGGGCCGCGCACCGCGAGGTGGACGAGCTCGTCCTCAAAGTGCTGGGCGCCCGGGACGCGCATGCGGAGGCCCAGCAGGCTGCGGCGTGACGGGGTGCCCTGAAATGCAGCGGCCCGCCACCGAGTCGGTAGCGGACCGCTGGAGTTTCTCACGGCGCGGAGCTGCTCAGTCGCCCTTCCCGCCCGTCGCCTTGCCGATGATGCCGGCGACCTTCATGGCGTAGTGAAGCAGCGTGTGCACGAACACCCAAAAGAACGTGGTGGCCACCTTGACGTAGATGAACCACTGCGGGCGTCGCGCTCTCACCATGGCATGAATCAACTCCAACGCATCGCCAATCTCCTCGTTCGCGATGCGCTTCGGGACCAGCATAGCGAGTAGATCGAGAGCGCAAGTTGCTGTCTTCGCGGTGCGGGCGCTAGCCAAATGCGCGCGCGGCTTGAAGCGTTTGAGGAAACGCGCAAGCACGCCGAAAATGATAGCGGAGGCCGTCACCCCCTGCGCTTTCATCTGGCGCTCCAGCGCTTCCTGGAATTGCCTGGTGCGCTCCTCCAGAACCTTCTGTGTCTCCTTGCTTTCCTTCAAGCTCAGTTCGCCTTGCTGCACGACCGAAGCTAGCCACTCGTACAGCGCCCTTGTCCCCTCACTTGTGGACTGAGAGTTCTTGGGCTCCGTCGGAAGTTTTCTATGGTTCATCAGAACCCCTCCACAGGTCGCAGGCCCCAGAGTCCCAACACCGCGCCACGCTGCTCAGTCGCCGCACGGCGCCCTTCTCCCGTCAACTCATAGTATCGTCGTGGACGCCCACCTCGCTCGGGCACCGGCTCGCCCTCGAAGCTACGCAGCAACCCCTCACGCTCCATCGATTTGAGCCTCGGGTACACGGTACCCTCGGTGAGCACAACGCGACCGCCGGTGCGCTCTTTCACCTTGTCGATGATTTCCAGGCCGTAGCTCTTGCCGGTCATCAGCACGGACAAGATGGCCGCCTCTGACGTTACTGGAGATTCCATTCCGGAGATACTAACCTCGACGTTCGAGGATGCAACCTCGAATATGGAGGAAACATCCTGCCGGCGCCTACGCGGCCGGCTTTTCGTCCAGCACCACCCACTCCGCTCGGCACTTGTCGCAGCGCATCCGGTAGCCCCCGGGGAACACCGCCACGGTGACGACCTGCCGCTGGTGCGGCTCACACACGCCGCACGCCTCCGCCCACGTGCTGACGGGCAGCGCGTTCTCGTACGGTGGCAGACCGAGCGTCTTCATCCACTCCGCAACCCAGGCCGCGTCCACGTTGACGCGCAGGGCATGGTTGTCACCCTGCACCACGAGACCGTGGTGCAGGGCCAGCCAGTAGAGCCGGAGCAGCTCCGCCATGCCCTTCATGGCTGGGCCCCGCTCCTGGCACGCCTTGCCCAGCGCCTCCACCTGCCCCAGCAGCTCGTCGCGCGTCATCGGTGCGCAGAGTGCCACGGCGGATGACACGATGCTTGGCGTCCTCGGCGCGATTCGTCAGGAGGCTACGACAGCGCAATACCGAGGACTGCGAGAATCGTCGGGCCGTATACGCTCCAGACCTGCAGAAGGTCCGCGCTGACTCCCAGCGTTTCCCTCAGCCCATTGAGGAGCGGCTTGATGACACCACGCGGCATGCGCTTCTCTTCAGGAAGCGCGCATTGCTGCGCAACGAATGCCAGCTGCTCGGTCGCCTCGCCCTTCTTCTCGGCAGGCAAGGCATGGCTCGATGCCACTGCCTCCGCGAGCGCTCGGAGCGCGTTGCCCAATTCCGCATCTCGCTGGTGTGCCTCCGAGATGAACGTCGTCAACTGCTGATGGACCTGCGCGCCTCCAGAGGCAGTCGTGACCGTAGCTCCCGGCGAACTGTCGGCCGTGGCCATCGTGGCGTTGTCGCCGTTAATGAACGAACCATAGTTGTTAATGGTCATAGCAGCCGCCGTTCGTCTTTCATCCTGCGTAAAGGTCATCCCCTCGCCGAGAATGCCTCGGGTTTCCAACTCGAGCGCCCATTGAAGAATGGTGTTACGAACCGCATCGAGTATCCCTGCTACACCGCTCGGACTCACGATTCTAGTCGGCGGCATGTGCTTCAGCTCCTCAAGGTCCCTGACAAGATTTCGTATTTCGGCCGACGTCAGCGGTATCTGAAGATTCCCATCTTTCTGCATTTGGCTAAGCAGGTGGGTGAGCTCACCAACTGACTGAACAATAGGTGACTTCGCATAGCGCTCGGAACGCTTGTCGTCAGCCTGAAATACGATTGGTATCAGTCCATGATATGGATTCCGGGCCATGAGTTGCGTGGACAGGACTCGATATTCGGGCACCTTCGCGCTAGGCGCGTAGCCACCCATCTCCCACTCAAGCCACTTTCCGAAGTCCTCCAACTTCAGTTTCGCGGCAACAACCTTCGCGCGTCGAAGCAATTCGGAGAGATCCGTGCTGCTTTGCTGTGCGAGGTGTTGTAGTTCAAGCACGAGCGACGTCTGAGGCACGCTTCCCCCTTCCGCAGATGTGTTGCGCGCCGTCGAGGCGGACAAACAACATGCGGTCATGGAGCAACAATACCCGAGTTCCATCCGCCGGATACTCTCCACCCCAGAAACCACACTACTGCGCGCTGCTGCTCCTCGTCCTCACGGCAGTTGCACCACCCCAGGGCGCCATCGTCCTCGCGGGCGCCCTGCTCTCCTGGGTCATCCGGCACCTCTAGAGAAAAATCACGCCTGTGGATTCCGACTCCGACGTGCGCGAGCTGCCCCAGGGCTGATGGGGCGCCGGGGCGGGCCCGGATACCGGGCCCCCCCCTAGTTCGCCACAATCTTACAGCGCCCGGCCGAGCGCGGAGTCCTTGCCGATGACGAGGAGCCAGTCCCGGAACACCGCCCAGTCGTCCTCGGGGATGAGGCCGCGCGCGAAGGCGTTGGCCTGCCACTCGCGCACGAGTCCCTCGCCACGCAAGAGCAGCCATGGCCGGCCCGCCGCACTGCGGGCCTCCAGCATGAGGCGCTCCAGCTCCGCCGCGGCCTCGGCCAGCGTGGCCATGGGGTGTGCCACCAGCCAGTCGTAGCAGCCCGCCTTCGCGGCGTAGCGCTCCTCCTGGGCGGCCAGCTCGAGGGCGGAGTACTTCCCCCAGTCGTCGGTGAGGCCTGCGGTGCCGCCCGCGTCCAGTTCGCGCAGCTGCCGCTCCAGCTCGTCGCGCTGCACCTGCGTGTCCTGGTTGATGCGCGCGAAGTACTTCGACGAGGCCGCCGTCGCGTCGAGGAAGCCACGCACGCGGGCGAGCTGCGTCGTCAGCTCGCGCCTCCGGGCCTCCACGGCGTTGCGCTGGTACACCTCTTCAACGGTGAGGGACATGCGGCGACTCCTGGCGCGGACTACTCGCGCTGCTTGGCGTTGTGGGAGAGGAGGCCCTTCACCTGGTAGGTGCGAGCCCCGTGGACGGAGAGCTTCACGACGTCGCCCTCGCCTTCCGGCTCCACCCGCCGGACGCGGCCCGGGCGCGTGCCCAGGAGGACGTCGCCGGGCCGCACGTCAGCGAGGGCCGTCCACCCGCGCCCTTCCGCGTACAGCGGGTGCGGCCGCGAGGCCACCACCGTGCGGCCGTCCTCCAGCACGAGCCGGTACCTCTGTGCGCGGGCCCGGGAGACGCCGGCCACTTCGTACACGTCCGGTTTGAGGGAGTCCTCGTGCCACGTGAGGACGCGCATGCCGGGGCGCACCAAGTCGGCCGGCACCTCCCCGCCGTCCGCGAGGAGAATCGGCTCCCACGGCGCCGGGCAGTACCCGTCCCCGTCACTTCCTCCGCCTCCGCCTCCACCGGCCGTTGCCCCGGAGAAGGGGGCCGCGTATTGCGAGGTGAAGGCCGTGTTGCGGCTGGCACTCGGAAGGAACCACTTGCTGGCGCTCGCCCCGTACACGTTGACGACGGACACCAGCAGGCACCAGTTGTACACGTTGGAGGCGGCCAGCCCGGAGATGTTGCCGGCGTACATGTACTCGAAGGACGTCGCCCCGACGTTGTTGGCCGTGGCTTCGGTGGAGTCCCGATACACCCTGTCCGTCAGCGGGACGGAGAGCACCTGGTGGCGGAAGCCCAGGTTGGCCGTCTGCCGCACCCACAACTCCACGCGCGCGTGGCGCATGCCGTCGAAGTTGTCGTCCAGCGACTGCGGCTCCAGGAAGAGCTGCCACTTCGCCCAGGACAGCGACGCGCCGGAGATGTTGTCCGCGCACTCCACGCGCACCCTGTCGATGTTGGGCGCCCCACCCCGCACCGCCCCGTTGTTGTTGCCCCGGTAGAAGCAGCGGTTGCCGGGCCCCGGGCCGTCGAGCGTGACGAGCGACTTGTAGAACATGGCCTCCAGCGGGTAGCGCCCCACCTGGAGGTTGCCGGACGCCACCTTCAGCGCCGTGCCCACGTTGTCCAGCTTCGCGCCCGCTATCGGGATGCCGTTGCCGTCCTCTGCGTAGTTGCTCGTCTTGAGGGTGTTGGCCGACAGCAAGTCGAACGTCACCATTTTCCGCATGGAGATGGCGTCGAAGTAGACGGCCTTGCCCACGTCGGCCGCCACCTGCGCCGGCGCCTCCCAGTACAACTCCACGCCGGTGCACCCGGCCGGGCACATGCCGGAGAGGGCGAGCTTCTGGTAGCTGGTGGAGATGGAACGGCCACCGACGCCTGCGGAGTCGATGAGGTTTCCACTCACCTGCTTGGACACGCCCTGGCCCGCGAAGACGCCGTCGGCGTTGAGCCACAGCAGGTACAGGACGCCCGCAGTCCCCGCGAGGGCCGCCGAGGCCTTCACCCACAGCTCGGCGTAGAACTGGTCCCCCGGCGCGCACTTGAGTCGACTGGGGGCCGCACTGCGGAAGCCCCCGGTGAAGTTGAGCCCCAGCGCGGAGGGCAGCACCACCTTGCGGCACCACCGCCCCTCCTTCGCATGGACCGGCTCCTCTACGAGGGCGTCTCCCTCGGGACTCCGCCCAAGCGCCGCCGCACCAGCCTCCGAATACCCGTTGGGCACCAGGTTGTCGGAAGGAGGCAGCAGCAGGTGCTGGGTGGCGATGGCGCTGGGGGCCACCTTGTCGCCGCTGACGGCCTCGGGCGCGAGGTGCGCCGTCTTCACTGCGCCGACGGGGACGTTGGACAAGTCCTGCACGGCCATGGTGACGGTGTCCGGGTCCGCCGCCACCGCCCCGCCGAGGACGCGCCAGCTGCTCTGGTTGCCGTTGGAGTAGAGGGCCTGGACAGCGCAGCGGACATTCTGCGTGGCGGCCACCCGCAGCGACACCACGGCGCGCCTCTCGGAAGGCCCCACCCGCACCGGCTCCACGAGGTAGGCGTCCGTGTCGTTGGGGTTGTTTCCTGTGAAGACGGCCACCTGGAAGCCCACCAGCAGGTGCGCCGGCAGCACCTCGGTGTGCTCCCAGCGGATGTCGAGGTACTTCGGCTTGAGGATGCGGGGCGTCCGGTTGGTGGGGGTGCCGTCCTCGATGACGCCGCCGACGCCTTCTCTCTCGCGAGCTCGCATGAAGTTTTCTCCGTCAGGCCGGCGGCGTGGCGGACACCGTCATGGTGACGGAGGCCGGCGTGGTGGGCGTGGCCAGCACGGTGAGGGACGCCGCGTTGGCACTGGGGTTGCCCGAGGTGTCCACGGCCTTCAGCCACACCGTGTAGTTGGCGGGCGACGGCAGCGGCCACTCGTGCGCGGTGGCGCGCACCTTGGCGACGAAGGTGGCGCTCTCCCAGGAGGTGCCGCCGAAGCGCAGCTCGTACATGTCCCTGTCCAAGTCGGGGATTTCCGCCCACCGCAGGGTGGCCGTGTTGCCGTTGAGGCTGTAGGCGAAGCCGACGACGTCCGAGGGCGGCGCGGCCTTCCCCAGCACCGTGTACGAGGCCTCGGCGAAGGCGGTGACGAGGCCGTTGAGGACGGCAGCCACCTGGACGCTATAGGGGCCGGGGGCAACGTCCCGCAACTCCCAGAAGTGCACCTGGACGCCCTTCTCGGTGGCCCAGTTGCCGCCGGCCTGGCGCCAGCGCACCACGTACTCGGTGGCGCCCGGGTGCTGCGTCCACCGCGCGTTGAGGGACACCTTCAGCCCGCCGTTGGTGGTCTTGTAGAGGCTCTCCCCCAGCACCAGTCCCGCGGGCGGCGCCGACGAGGGCAGCACCGAGCTGGGCACCGGCTGCACCTTCACCCCGTACTCCACCTCGGCGTACTTGCCGGGGTGGTGGCGCAGCGCGGTGACTTCATACACGTGCGGCTCCACCTCGCTGACGCTGAGAATGCGCCACGTGGTGGGCGCCAAGTCGGACGCGGCGAGCACCCAGACGGCCTGGGGCGCGGGCGCCGCGGAGAAGGGCTGGGCCACGGTGAGGGCCCGGTACGGCGCCGGGGCCAGCGGAGCCAGCGGGCGCTCCTCCACCTTCCCGTCCGGCAGCACCACGGAGAGGGTGTACGCCTTGCCCGCCTCCACGGTGACGTCCGAGTCGAGCTCCACCAGGGAGGCGGTGGCGGCCACCACGCGCCCGCCCCAGCGGCGGCCGGCCCGGTGCGAGTCCAGCACCTTCACCACGGCGCCCGGGTTGCGCAGCGCCCCCTCGAGGCCGGTGCGGAACACCACCGTCTCCGTCTCCAGCCTCTCGGTGTACAGCAGCCACCGGCCCACCCGCTGCGCCTGGCTGCGCGAGGTGCAGCCCAGGGCCACCACCTCCGTGGGGTTGTAGCCGTAGGTGGCGAGGCCCTCCTCGTCGGCGACGTACTCCTTGGCGGACTGGTAGTGGTTGGCCGGGTCGTTCCACGTCACCAGCGCCACGGTGTGGCGCGCGCGCCGGCCGCTGCTGGAGTAGGTGAAGAGGCCCTCCACCACATTGGCAGGGGTGAAGAGGTACTCGGCGTCGCGCGGCGCGTCCTGGGCCACGTACACCGCGCCGCTGGCCCAGTACGTCATGCCCCGGAAGACGGAGGCGAGGTTATTCACCACCTGGTACGCGTCCGCCTGCGTCTGGAGGTAGAGGTTGCAGCGGAAGCGCGGCTCCATGCCGCCCTTCCCGTCCGGCACCAGCTCGTCGCAGTAGCGGGCAATGGTGTACAGGCCCCACTTGTCCACGTGGGCCGGGTTGAGGAAGCGGCCCAGGCCGTAGCGCTTCGTCGTCAGCAAGTCGTAGAAGCACCACGCCGGGTTGTCCGTCCACGCCACCTGAAACGTGCCGTCCCACGTGCCGGTGTACGCCCGCGTGGTGGGGTTGTAGTTGGAGGGCACCCGCACCTTCAGCCCGCGAATGCGGTAGCTGCGCGTGGGAATGGACTGGAATTGGTGCGCTGACACCTGCAACGCGCACAGCGCGCTGTTGGGGAAGCTGAGCTTCTCGTCCACCAGCGTGGCGTAGGACTTCCAGTACGTCTTGTTCTGCCGCGTCGCGGAGCCGCTGTCCGCAGTGAGGCGCCGCACGCGGATGTCCCACGGCGGGCTGCCGGTGAGCTCCACCCGGTACGTCCTCTCGTAGGGGCTGGTGCACTTGCCGGCAATGGTGCCCGCCCCCTTCAAGTCCTGGGCGACGTAGCCGCCGCCGTTGCTCTGCACGTCGACAGCCAGGGAGACAATGTCGGGGACCAGGTCTCCCGTGACGGGGTGCTGCTGGGACAGCTGCGGCACCTGCACCGTGACGCGCACCGCGTCCACGGTGGCGTCGGTGACGGTGCGCACCACCGGCGTGTCCTTCTTCACCTCGGTGTTGACGACGTACTCCGCCTCCGCCGAGGGAAAGCCAGGAATGTACTCCTGCGACTGCGTGCCCCTGACGACGTAGAGGGTGACGTCGCGGAAGTTGAAGCTTCCATCGTTCGTGTTCTGCACCGGCACGCCGTCGAGGTAGACGGAACTCAGCCCGTCAACGAGTCCTTCGATTTCGCCCTCGCAGAGGAGGTCCAGCACGCGCGCGTGCGCGGAGGACTTCAGCGTGTCCGGGCGCTCCACCGGCGCGCGCTGGGCCTCGCCACCGCCCTTGCCGCCGGTGTTGCCGCCGTAGCCGATGAGGGGGCCCCTCTCAGACATCCGGCGCCTCCGGGTCCGCCTGCTTCACGTTGTGAGAGAGGAAGCCGGCCGTCTGGTACGTGTGCGCGTCCTCCACGGTGATGCGCACGACGGGCCCGCGCCCGCACGGCGCTACCTGCCGCACCACGCCCGGGAAGGCCCCCAGGAGGCACGCTCCCGGCACCAGGTGCCGCACCTCCGCCCAAGCCTCGTCCGTGCGCACGCGGTGGTTGTACGTGCCCTCGAAGGCCCTGCCGTCCTCCAGCTCCACGCGCCAGCAGTCGGCCTCGAGGTGGGCCACGCCGGTGACGGGGAAGTCCCCCCACGCCAGCGTCGCCTCGTGCTGCGTGCGCACCCAATCGCCCACCTGCAGCTCGCCCGCGGGCACCTCGCGGCCGTCCGCTAGGAGGACGGGCACCCACGGCGCGGGGCAGCCGCCACCGCCCGACGGCTCGCCCCCGGGCCCGTGTTGTCCACTCCCGCCAGTGCCGCCGAAGCCGCCCCCGGCATTCCACTCCGTGACGATGCCCGCGGAGATGACGCAGCTGCCCACCTCCAGTTCCCCATAGCAGATGGGCACCGGGTGCCCCTGCCCCAGCGTGTTGACGGGCCCGTTGAAGGTGTACGAGGGCTGATTCTCCGGCCGCTCCACCGGCGCCAGGGGCGTGGGCGGCGCGAAGAGCAGCTGCGAGACGCCGCCCACCACGAGGGAGGCGCCCATGGTGATGAGCGGCGTGCCGGCGCCGAAGCCGTAGACGGAGAGCACCGCGCCACCGGCAATGAGGACCGCGCCCAGCACCACCTGGAACCAGCCCGACTTGGCCCCGGCCAGGGCCGGCATGACGGTGATGACGCGCGAGCTGCCGGCGGGCGTCGCCAGCTCCTCAGCGCCGACGTCCTGCTTGCCGACGAAGACGTGGAAGCCCGGCTCGCTGTTCTCCACCAGGTACCGGGCGAAGCCCTCGCACACCGCGGACAGGGCGCGCACCGCCTCCGCCGGGGAAGGCACGCCCAAGTCCAGCCGCCACACCCGCCCGAAGCGCCGGCCCAGCGGGCCGCCGAGTACCACCGTCGTCAGCATAGGCTGCGGTGCCGCACAACCTTCCGGGTGATTCGCTCCCAGAAGCCGCTGTACGTCTCCCTTCCGGAGAGGCGATTCTGGAGGTGGTGGAGGACAACGTCCGCGCCCAGGTACACGCCCGCGTGGTTGGGCACCGGCGAGCGCAGTTGCATGAGGAGGACGTCGTGCTCGCGCAGCGCGCTGCCGGTGACGTCCAGGAAGCCAGCCTCGGCATACCCCTCCAGGTAGAGGTTGCCGCCCTTCTCCCACCACGCGTCCGGCCGGTGGAAGTCCGGCAGCTGAAGCCCCAGCCGCTCCGCGTAGTAGTCACGGATGAGGCTGAAGCAGTCCAGCACGCCGTGGCTGAAGGGCCGGCCGATGAGCGGGGGCCGGTACCCGCTGGGGTACCAGACGCGCCAGTGCCCCACGGGGACGTTGATGATGAGCCAGGGCAGGCCCCAGCGCTCCATGCACACGCGGTCCGCCTCGCTCGGCTCCGGCGCGGCGTTGGGGTGGGAGTGGACGACGGCGAGCACCTCGCCCTCGGCCTCCGCCCGCGCGTAGTCCTCCGGGTGCAGGATGAAGTGAGCCTGCCCCTCAGCCTGGTTCCGGCACGGCACATACCGTTGAGCACCAGCCACCAGCACCACGAGGCCGCACGCCTCGCGGGGGCACTCAGCCTTCGCGTGCGCGATCACGGCGGTGAGGATGTTGGGAGGCAGCTCCAGCTCGGCAGTAGCGGGCATGCGTGGGCTCCGAGAACAAGAGCGCGCGGGCGTGCGCGCATCCTGTTCTTCTCCTCCGCCGTGGACGTCGTCCGTCACGCATGGGCAGAACAAGCCACGAGAGCCCAGGCTACGAGGCAATGCTTCGCAGCCCGGGCCCTCATCTCCAGCTAGAATGGCCCCCAACAATCGCTACAAATGAGGGCGCGGTCGTAATCACTAGGCTCACAAATTAAATTTCCACACGTTCCACAGTCGGCATAGCAAGAGCCATCCTGTTCAAACATGGTGCAAACACCATCGCCACATGGCGGACAATCATCAGTGCACACCCCTTCTTCACCGCTCTCACAAATGAAGTTGCCGCAAACCGGGGGGCAATCGGTAGGACAGTTGAGCTCTCTCTCTCCGGGATGGCACGTCCCGTCTCCACACAGCGTCTGGTCGCAAGAGAGGATGGTGGCGTCTGCGGCGACGCTACGCACCCAGCCGGCGGTGGCATCGACGCGTGTAGCGACATCGTCTCTTCCATCCGACTCCGATTGGCGATGGCTGAGCACGCCAACCTGACAGTCAGTAACATAGCCGTAGATACCAACGCTGAATGCAGCTCCTCCCGAGTCTCCCGGACACACACGCGCGTCGGTGGTGCCGTCCCATTGAATCTTGAGCGGATCGACATCATGAAGACTGTTTCTCCCATAGCGCTTGATGCCGATGCCTGCCTTTGTGTCCCAATTCGTGCAGCCGAAACCAACAATATCAATGGTCATGTGAACGAACGGAGCGCTATTGGCGATTCGGGTGGGTGCGATTCCGCTGAGCGCCGTAAAGTCCGAATCCAGTCGCAGCACGGCGATGTCGTAAAAATAGCCATTGGTTGTGTAGCTTGGGTGTTTGTAGTAGGTGCCATTCACGCAGTACCCATTGCTACAAAAGGAACTCCTCTGGCCATTTGACGTCACACAGTGCGCGGCGGTGATAACCGTGCGGCGTCCTATGAGCGTACTTGAGCAGCCATTCGTCAGGCCGACCGACGGAAAGTCAGCGGTCACTGTGCCATTGATGATTTCGGACTCGATTGACGCAACGTCGGTACCTTTGCTGGTTGGTAGCCCATCCTCTACGGCTCCGCATCCGGCCAGCGCAAGAGCAACCACAAACACCATGAGCTTCACCATCGGAGACACCTCCGTGTTCGCCATTAGCGGCGTGGCCCCAAGATTAGTACGGGCTGGATTGGGAAAGGACATCCTCGGTCCGTTTGCTTGCATGACCTGTGGTATGGTTAATGCCTGGACATTCGGGCCTCCAGAGGCATTGGCGCCACCGTCATGCCAGCAGCCCTCGGGCAGTGCATAGTCGAGCGGGATTCGGTCGCCGGCACAGACTGCGCCGCTGTATGCGGGCTGGAACTCTTGGCGATGTTGAGGGTGGGCATGGCCTGCCTCAGCGCAGGAGTCCCACCCCGGGAAAGCCCCCGTAGGGAAGGACGGCGGCCGTTCCGAAGCGCAGCTTGCAGCTCGCGAGGCGCTTCCCGCACCGGTCCTCGGCCGGTGTGGCCGTCGGGGTGTCGTCCACCTTCGCGACGGGCGGGCCCGCGTAGCCGCACCCCTCGCCCCGGTACTCCCAGCCGCACATCTGCGTGATGACACGAAGGGGAATGCGGACGCCGTCCAGGTCGCACCGCGCCGCAAGAGTGAACTCGATGAGGTGCTTGTTCTCCGTCGTCTTCTGGTCGATGACGAACTCGTCGTCCGGGAAGGCGTCCACCGGGCTCGCGGAGGGGTTGAGGCCGCCGGGGAAGTTCACCGCGTCGAGGTAGCGGACAAAGGTGCGCTTGCGGATGACGCGCGCGCCGAGCAGGTCATTGAAGTCCCGTGCCAGGGCGCCCACCGTGCCCAGCACGTTGGCCAGGGTAAGCGTGGGCCGCGGCAGGCGCCCGGTGCCGGACTTGTCGAAGCCCCGGGCCTGGATGGGCCACGGCTGGTACTCCGCGTCCTGCCACACCACCGGCCCGCCCAGCCCGTTGGTGCCAGCGTGAAAGTAGTTGATGCCGCCGCCCGGCAGCGCGCTGGCGTCCAGCACGAAGAGTTCCACGAGCGTGCCCGGCTCCAGCTTCTGGATGTCCTCGGTAATACCCATGCCTGCCATCCTCGGCGGCGGCGTGGACGCCGTCCCGGGCATCACCGCAGGTTGCTGCTTCGCCCATCGCTGCGGCGAAGCAGTCCTCCACCTGGGCTCCTACCAGTTGAAGCAGTTCAAGGCCCCGTTGTCGCAGCGACACTGGGATGGCTCACACGCGGTAAGCCAATAGCAGTTGGACCAGTAACCGGAGACTGGGCAACTCTGCCCGTCCATGTCCTCGCAGAACGGATAGTTGTAGTGGGGAGGCGGGACCGGGCAGGCCATCGCAGAGGGCCCCTGGGTTTCCCTCGTGGGCTCCTCTCCGACGTCTGCCTCGACACCGCCACAGGCTACAAGGCTGCTGGCCAACGCCAACACCAGAATCGCTCGCATGGCTACCTCCCTGGAGATGCGTGGGCCGCCAGAATGCCTGACGTGGTTGGCGTCGGCCCGCTCGAATCACTGAAGTGTCTGACATGTGCCACTTGGCGATTGGCTTCGAGGCCGCGCTCAGGGTGCGTTTGCTATCCTCACCACGCTTCACGACTAAACCGACGCTCACGATTCCCGCTCGCGGCTGGAGCGCAGAGCGGGCGGGAAGAAGTGGCAGGTGCACTTCTCATTCGGCTCTGTGTGCGTAGAAATCCTGAGTGCGGGAAGTCCCTGCCAAGAGGGTTGACACGTACCTCACCCGCGCACACGGATTAGCCGCCCATACTCATCTACCCGCATCACCCTCCGGGTCTCGGCAGAGGAGAGCGCAACGATGAACCAGATGGGCAGCCAGAGCCCAATGGTGACGAGCGTCAGGATGAAGTGCAGGCCGTGACTGGCCCTCGACCCGTAAGCAAAAACCGCCACCGTCTCCTTCTGGCTCACGACGCGCGCGCCGCCACGAACTTCTTCCTCAACATGTGCCGAGAGGATGGCCATGCGCTCCACCATGGCCATGGCATTACCTGCTGGCGGGTTGTCTTCTGTTTGCGCCGCAGTGACCTCACGAGCGCGGGGAGAGGCCTTCATCATGTTGCGCTTGGTGGACACCCGCTGCTTGCCCTCACTCACCGAGGCTGAGTAGGACAGCCCCGTTCCTGGAAGCCCGACAGTGGCGCGGACGCCCTTTGAGGAGACGTTCACCGTAGCCCCAGGTCTGCCCAGGCTGAACGACGCGCCCTTTTTTCCGAAGTTGACGCGAACACCGGGCGCGAGCTTGAAACTCTTGCGGAAGCGAAATCCCATGGCTGATTGCCCCCTGCGGGCGCATCGCGCCCTGCTGGGACGCATTCTGAAGCTCTGCTGCCACTACATGCAAACCGCCCACGATGGACTCTGCGATGCGCGCGGCTTTCATAGTCCCTACGCCACCTCCTCGAACTCGGCGGACACGTCGTACGCGTTGAAACCCTTCAACACGGACGTCCACCTCTCGCAGACGACGCGCAGCACCTGCGCGCCCGACGCGCTGAAGGTGAGGACGGCGCCGGCACCAGGCGCGGCGGTGAAGGTGATGAGCCCGGAGTTGGAGAGCCCGTAGCCCGTGGCCGCCACCAGGACGCCGTCGCGGTACACCAGCGGGGCGGCGCCCCACCCTGTCGCGGGCACCAGCTCGCCGGGCATTTCCGGGGACAGCGGGCGCTGCAGGAGGAACTGGGTGCGCGCGCCGTCCCCCGTGCCGAAACGGAAGCCGGTGACGGCCCAAGCGCTGTCCGGAACGACGAACTCGAAGGCGGCCACCCCGCGGTGCGCGCGGAGGAAGGCGTCCAGCGCGTCCGCCTCCGTCTTCTTCCGCGCGGTGAACTGGACGGACCAGCGCTGAAGCAGCCCGCGCGCCCCGTCCTCCGAGCGCTGCGAGTACCCGTCGCCGAACTGCGCCTTGCGCACCCGGGGCTGGCTCTCCAGCTGCGCGCCGAAGTCGGGGGTGAAGGAGAAGCGGTCCATGTCCCTCATCCTCCGCAGGAGCGTGGACGCCTTCCGGATGCTCTTCACGACGTAAGAGTTCGCATTGCCCCGTGACGAGCGAAGCCTGACGTGGAACCTCCCTACGCCACACAGGGAGGCCATCACGGAGAGAAGAGGTAAGTGCTCGCCGTGCCCCATCGCGACGGGGCACGGCGAACACTTACGCCCTATCCTTAGCTCATCAAGACGGTGAATCTGGCCGCGCCATCTTTGGTGCCGACTCACGCCGCGTGTCCACGTCGTCGTTCGGCACATTCGGCACGGACTTGCTGGCAAAATCGCAGAGCTTGCCGGCGCCGATGGGAGGGCCGCTCGTCTGCTTCTCGCAACCGAAGTCCGGTTTCCCGTCTGGGCAGCACCAACTGGCTCCGCTCGCTCCCTTCACGATTTTGCCTTCTTTCGCTGATGCCTGTTGCGCTGAAAAAACGGATAACAAGAATACCGAAGACATCAGGAATCGCTTCATCGTTTGCTCCCAACTCAGGCTTTGGCTTTCGGAATGACGACCATTTAGGCAGATGGCGTGCGGGGCGTTTGTGAGTAACGCTTCGCCGTGCCCCGTCCCTGTGCAGGCCTGACCCGGCCGGGAGGACCGACTGGCGTGGACGTCAGTCCCGATTCTTCGGGAGCGTAACGGTGCCCTGGTTCTCGATGGCGACCAGTGCAGCGCGCCGCAGGTAGTGCCCGGGGTCCTCACCGCGCAGGCGCGCCGTCTCGATGAGGTGACTTGGCCTATCCCCGCCGTCGCCACGTGAAGTTGTAGATGCTGCCGCCGGGCTGCAGCTCCTCGCCCACCACTTTGCGGATGGTGTCCGCCAGGTGCCGGCCCATGCGCTGCGCCTCCTCGTGGCCGCCCTGCGACTGGACGTCGACGGACGAGGAGCCGTCCGCGTTCACCACCACCTGGACGGACATGTGGACTTCGCCGCCGCCCAGCGCCTTGTTGGGGACGATGGTGCCGGAGCTACTGGGGACGAATAGCTCCGGCCCCAGCTCCCCCACCACGTGGGCATGGCCTGCCCGCACCGGCCCGCCCGCGGCCCGAGCGCCGCCCACCATGGCGCCGAACATGCCGGACAGGTCCGCGCCGCCCACCACGGCACCGCCTCCACCGCCCCATGCGCCCGCGAGCGCGCTGGTGGCCGAGTCCAGGAGCGCGACGAAGGCCCGCTGAGCCATGAGGCGGGCGATGTCCTTGAGGATGCCGTCCACCATGCTGCCGAACTCCAGCTTGCCGGTGGTGGCGAAGGTGACGAAGGCGTCCTCCATGTGCTGGGTGGCCGCCACCATGGAGTCCTTCGCCAGCGCGAAGCCGGTGGAGAGCTGCTCCTGGAGGCGCTCCACCTCCTTCCGGTAGGCCTCCGCGCCCAGCCGGCCCTCTTTGAAGAGGCGGTTCACCATGTCCATCCGCTTCTGGGCTTCGAGGAGCGGGTTGAGCTGGCGCGGGAGCTGCTCCAACTCCTTCGCCAGCTGGGTCTCCGCCTTCCCCTCCTCCGTCCAGAGGCTGCGTGCCTTGGCCATCTGCGCCTGGTAGGCAGAGAGGGACACGCGCCCCTGGTCCAGCTCTTCATGGAGGATGCGCTGGGCCTGCGCGTACTTCTCCGCCCCGGGGTTGCCCAGCTCGCGGTTGAGCTCTTGGAGGATGCGCGTGCGCTCCTCCTCGGCCTTGGCGGCTGCCTTCTCCGCTGCCTTGGCGTCCTCCGCTGCCTTGATTTTGGCGATGGCCACATCCGCCTGCCGCTTCTGCTCGGCGGTGAGGGCCGCGTACTCGTCGCTCAACTCCAACGCCTCGCCCTTCGTCTTCCCGAGCGCGCGCGCCTCTTCCTCCAGCCGCGCCAGCCACGCCGTGGCCTTCTTCTCCGCCGCCTCCTTCGCCTTCACGTCGTCCAGGAGGGACTGGGCGGACTGCGACGTGGCGGCATTCACCTTCGCCGTGGTGGCCGCGCGCTTCTCCTCCTCCTCCGTCAGCGTGTTGGAGGCCTTCGCGGCGTCGTCGAGTCGCTGCTGCGCCTTGAGCAGCTGCACCTCCCGCTCGCGCTGGGCCTTCAACTCCTCCTCGATGGGCTTCAGTTCCTTGTCCGAGCGCCGCTTGTACTTGTCCGTCGCCCGGACTTCCTCCGGAATGCGCCAGTATTCGTCCGTTGCGACCCCCTGCCGCAGACGCTCGGGGCTAGCTCGTCGCGTGTCGCCGACCGCATCTCGGTAAATCGCCTTCTCGGTGTTTGCCCAGTACTTCTTGAGGCGCTCCTGCTCCAGACGCGCGTCCACGAGGTCGGCCTTCACCATCCGCTCGAAGTCGGCGCGCATGCCCTCCATGGTGCCCGTCCCAGCGCTGAGGGCCTTCTCGTACTTCGGCCCGAGGTTGATGAACTCCAGCCGGGCGAGGTTGTAGGCCTCCTGCTGCTTCGTCAGGTCCTTCTCCACCTTCAGGCGAGCCTGGAGGTCGGTGATGATTTGGCTGCCCCGATCCGCGGCGGCCCCGCTCTCGCGGATAGCCTGCTTCGCCTTCTCGCTCGCCTCCTCCGCGGCCCTGCCGAATTCGAAGTAGGCGGTCGCCGCCAGTCCCAGGGCCGTGGTGATGATACCGATGGGGCCTCCCAGCGCGCTGAGCGCGGCGGAGCCCGCCCGCGCCGCGAAGGACGCGCCCTCGATGGACAGAGCCTCCTTCGCCTTCGCCTGCGCCAGCGCGTTGGAGGCGATGGCCGCGCGGGTGTGCGCCACCGTGAAGGGGCCCTCCAGCGCGGCGGCCGTTTCGAGGGCGGCCTGTCGCTGCTGGAGCATGGCCAGCGCATTGCGCAGTGCCGCCGCCCGGCTCTCCGTCACCCGGCGGGAGTACGCCGCATCCGCGAGCGCGGCGTTCGTCATGGCGTCCCGGGCCTGGCGCGCGGCCCCGGCCTTGTCCGCCAGCGCCTTCGTCCAGTCCTGGGCCCACCCCGCCGCGCGCACAGTGGCCAGCACCGCCAGCCCCTCGCCGAGGTACCGCGCGGCCGTCGTCACCTCGTTGAAGTGCCGGAGGAGTCCGTCCATGGAAGGGCCCATGGCGGAGAGCAGCCCGTCCCCCACGTCCACCTGGAGAGAGGCGAAGCGCGCGCGGAGCTGGTCCAGCTTCATCTGCGGCGTCTCGGCCATCTTGTTGAAGGCCGACTCGGTGCGGCCTGCTGCGTCCTTCATGTGCTCCAGCGAGGCCGCGAAGTCCGCGGAGGCGGTGCCGGTGAGGGCCATTGCGGGCAGCAGCGCCTCGACGCCGCCCACGAGCAGGGCGAGCTGCTCCGTGTTGCCATGCGTCCGCTCCCGGACGTGCTCCATGAAGCCGGCAAAGCCACGGGCACGCAGCCCGGCCGTGGTGAAGTCGACGCCGAGGGCACGTGCCAGCTTCGCCGCGTCCTCCGAGGGCTTCGCCACCTGCGCGAGGATGCTGCGCACGCCCTCCAGGGCCGTTTCCGTCTTGATGCCCGACTTCGTCAGCGCCGCGTTGGCTGCCAGCAACTCCTGCAGCGACACGCCCGTCTGTGAGGCGATGGGGGCCACCTTGCCGATGTGGCGGGCGATGGCCTCGATGGACGTCTTCCCGTCCGCCGCCGAGACGAACATGGCATCCGCCGCCTCGGTGGCACTCCGGAGGCTGCCGCCGTAGGTGGCCATGATGCTCGTCAGGCCATCCGCCGCGGTGCCTACGTCGGTGACGCCGCCGATGGCGAGCTGGTTGGCTACGCGGAGCATCTCCGTGGCCTGCGCGGCGTCCGACGCGCCGGCGCTCATGATGTCGTAGAGGGCTTTCGCCTGTTCCGTGGGCATGCGGCCGAACTCCGCGCCCAGCGCCTTCGCCCGCTCGGCCAGGGTGCCCATCATCTTCAGCTGCTCCCCGTCCAGCAGCGTGCTCACCTGCGCCATGGCCGTCCCGAAGCCGAGGGCCTCGGTGGTGGCGCTGCGAAGGGCCGCCCCGGCAGCGGCCACGCCCACGAATTGCCCCACCAGCCCGCCCAGGCCGCGCGCGAGGCGCGTGACGGGCGGCTCGGCGGCCTCGGTGACGTGCTGGACGTCCCGGACGGCGGCGGCCGCCTTCTCCTGCGCCGCGTGCATGTCCCTCAGCTTCAGGGACGCCCGCTCCAAATCCCCCATGAAGCGGCCCACGGCGGCCGTGTCCATGAGGGACTTCTGGAAGCGCTCCATGGCGACGTCGCTGGCGCCGAGCTGCGTGTTGAAGTGCTGGAGCCCCGCCGTGTTGCCGAGCGCGGCCTGAAGCCCCCCAGCCGCAGCCGCCACCAGCTCCAGGTCCTTGCTGACGGTGCGCATGCGCTCCAGGGCCCGGTTGGTCTCCTCGACCTCCCGCACCATGCGCTCCAGCCCCTTCAGGTACTGCTCGGTGGCCGTTTCCACCTTCTTCGTCGCCGTCTCCGTCTTCTCCGCAGCGCCGCTGAGCTTCGTGAGGGACTCCACGCCCGCCTTCGCGTCGGAGGAGTCGATGCGGATGGACAGCGTGGCGAGGTCAACGTCTTCGGACATGGACGAGTCCCTTCACGAGATGCGGCGCCGCGAAAGCAGACAGCCGGCCAAACACTGAAAGCATGAGTAGTGGCGGGAGGCGCCGGGCATGTGGTGGCTTCGCCCCATGCGTGCGCTCTGGGTATCCACGTTCCTGCTCTTCGTCGTAGCCGGGTGTGACCTGCGTTCCGACGAGGAGAAGGTGAAGGAGAAGATGCGGGTGCAGGAGGTCCGCTCGGAGAACGCGAAGTTCGCGGACCCGGACTTCCGCCTGGAAACGGCCGGCCGGTACAACACCACCTTCGTCCGCGTTGTGCGTCTCCCGAAGGGTGAGGAACGCGCGAAGGCCATCAAAGAGGAGTTCGACCCCTTCGATTGCGTGGCCGACATGCGCATGGACGACGGCTACACGCACATCGCGGTGCGTGACATCGACACGGGCGAAGAGGTCGTCAGGCCACTGACGGAATTCAGGACGCGCCAGCAGTGCAGCGAGGCCGAGCTGGCGGGCCCCGCTCCCTGAAGTCGTCGCCCCCACCCTTCACTCCTTTCGCAGGGACTCGAGGAAGGCGGCGTCCAGCTCGCGCAGCAACGCCACCTCCCCCGCGGTGGGCTGGTGGCCGGTGAGCCGGACCCAGGCCTCCATGTCCTGGTAGGAGATGGGGGCCACCGAGAAGGCCCCCGGGCCCCTGGCGTTGCTCAGCTCGCAGAACCACGCCCAGACGTGCGCCAGCGGCTCCGGCAGGGAGTGCTCCCCCACCAGCGCGGGCGGCACCTGCCCGGTGGACTTCGCCACCTGCTGTAGCTGCGCGCGAAGCGAGACGCCGGACGCGTCCTCCCGGCTCAGGCGGAAGTGGTGCCGTGCGAAGCCGAGGAGCTCGTCGGCGAGCTCTCGAAAAAACGGGCGCGGTCCGCCATGGCCTCGTCCACCTGGCGGCGCAGCCACGGGTAGGCCGTGTACACCCGGCGGACGTTCTCCGGCGTGAAGGCCACCGCTACGCCGCCCTCGCGCACGCCACTCCACGACACCGTACAGCGCACGAGCATCTCCAGCGCGTCCGACTCCGACTCCTCGGCGGTGAGGGCCACGCGGCGGTTGCCCAGCTGCAGCTGCTGGAGGCGGCGGTTTCGCTGCTCCCGCTCCGCCACGCGGTAGGTGGTGGAATCGGTGCTCGCCACCTCGACGCGCGTGCCGGTGGCCTCGCCCGTCAGCGGGTGGAGGATGTCGAGGGTGACGGTGTCGCGCTGCTGGAGGCTGCTCAAGTCAAAACCATTGGGGCTGTCCATGGTGCTCCTTCAGGGGCTGCGAGGGGTGCGCGGCTGCCCGCGCGAAGACGGGCTACGGGTTGCTGCGCTGGTACACGAGGGCGGCGCCCGAGGCTGCGTCCAGCAGCGCGGTGAAGGGCAGCGTCTGGACGACGGGGCCCTCCTTCGGGTTGTCCAAGTCGCCGCCCGTGTACTTCAGGCGGGGCACGCGCAGCCGGTGGAAGTCGGTGCCATTCGAGTCCAGCAGCAGCAGCTCGAGGCTGGACTCCTGCTCGTCGAGGAAGCGGTTGAGGAGCGTCGCGTCGCTGAAGTACGCGGAGAGGCTGCCGGACACCTCGAAGCCGCCCTCGTGAATCTCCTGGGGGCTGTTGTGGCCGATGACGCCCTTCACGCTTCGGCCGTTGGAGACGTCCAACTCCAGGCTGGTGACGTTGGCCACCACCTGCCCGCCCTCCATGAGGCTGCCGGTGAAGGCGTCGAAGGGGCTGTGCGTGCCGGGCGGGGTGACGCTGGCCGCGTGCGACGCGCCCGCCTGCACCATGTCCTTGCCGAGAAAGGTGAAGGTGCCGGTGACGATTTCCTCCGGCTTCACCGACAGCTTGAAGTCGTCCACCGCGCACCCGCGGTAGAGGAGGTACTGGTTGATATCCGTGAAGGCGCGCTCCACCGAGAAGGTGCGCAGTACGGTGCCGGACTTCAGCCGCTTGCCCACCAGGGCCACGGTGCGGCCGGCGCCGGCTGCCTCGTCGGTGAGGGCCTTGTCCACGGTGAGGGCCAGGGCAGTGACGGCCACCACGCGGGCCCGGCCGTTGTTGGCCGCCTGCGTGAAGCCGCTCGCCTCCACCTCGTCACCCGGCAGGAAGCCGTCCGTGAGGAAGCTGCCGGCCGTGCGGACGTAGGTGTCGGTGTCCGCGTCAGTCTCCAGCGACAGCGCGCCCGAGGTGACGGCCTGCCAAGTGCCGCCCAGCGCGGCCTCCAGGAAGTCGTCGAAGGTGGCGACCGAGAGCTCGAAGCCCAAGTCTCCGCCCACGCTGCGCATGCCGTGGCGCAAGTCGACGCGGTGCCTGTCGGCCCGAATCTCGTTGGACTGGTACGTCGCCTTGGCGAGGTTGAGGCCCACGTCCGTGAAGCGGAGGGCCTTGAAGGTGGTACCCGCCGCCACGCCGAAGGCGGACTCGGCCACGTACCGCACGGCCGTGCGCTGCCCTGAAGCTGAAGCCATGACTGCTCCTTCCGGCCGCCACGCGGGCGGCTCAATCCTGTGAGTGCACCAACCACCACACCGAGACGGGCACCGCCCACCACGTGTCCTCGCGAGCGCCCGGGCCCGGGGAGACGGACTGCACGCGGACGGTGGTGGCGCCGCGAGTCAGCGAGGTGCCGCGCTTGAAGCCGTCGCACACCGCCTGGGCCGCGTCGGTGCACGCCTTCGTCCCCTGCCCGTAGGGGAAGAAGAGGGACACCTGGAAGACGCCGGGGCGGCGCGTCTGCGAGTCCACCCCGGCGCCGGCCGGCGCGGTGCGCGCGGGCAGGTGGTCCACCTTCGCCCAGGGCACGCCCGCCACCGGGGTGAAGGGGACGTTGGGGTAGGCCACGGCCTGCCCCACCACGGGCGCCAGCACCGCCTGGGCGTGCAGCTCCAGCGCCTGCTGAATGTCGAGGAGGACGCCACTCACGGGCCCTGCCCTCCCTTCGCGTCCTTCACCGCCTCCTCGAGGATTTCGCGCAGGTTGGCGAGGGTGGTGCGCACCATGCCCCGCGGGGCCTGCTGGCTGTGGCCGAATTCCAGCCGGCGCGCGTAGTGCAGGTTGTTGGTGAGGTACACGGTGTCGCCCACCTCGGCGCCATCCAGCACGGTTTTCGCCGCGGACAGCGTGGCGGCCCCGTCCTTGTCCGCGCCCTCCACCTCTCCGGAGGGGCGCGCCCCCACGCCCACCTGCCAGTTGCCCCGGAAGCGGCCGGTGTCCACCGGGGAGGCGGTGACGACGTTGGCCAGCACGCCCAGCGCCGCCTTGCGCACCACCTGGCCTGCCTTTCCCTCCGCCGCCTTCGCGAAGGCCTCCACCTGCCGGCTGAAGCTGGCCCCGCGTCGCACGCGGGCGTCCGTCTGCTTGAGAGTCATGCGCCCACCCGAAGCACGTAGAGGACGGGCGTGCCCTGCAGCTGCACCGGCGGCTCCGTCCGCAGCACCCGCCAGGTGCGGCCCTCCAGCGGGCCCACCTCGTCGCCCGGGGCCGGCACCACCGCCAGCCCGCTGGCGGCCACCAGCAGCTTGCGCAGGCCCACCTGCACCGCCGCGCCCTTGGCCAGGGCGTCCCCGTCCTGGCCGCCGTCGGCCTGCACCAGCACCCGCACCGGGTGTGAGGTGCTGCTGGCCACCGGCGCCGACTCCGCGGGGTTGTACGCCCCCACCGCGCGCCGGGTGAGGGTGGCGCCCTGGCCGTAGCGCTTCAGCAGCTCGAGGGCCTTGCGGGCCAGCCTGTCCGCCTGGGCGCTCATCCCCGCTGTACCTCCAGGCTGCCCAGGCCCCCCGTGCCGCCCTGCACCAGCCGGCGCACCAGCGTCGCCACCTGGGCGGGAATGGGCACGTGCCTCTCCGGAGACGTCCGCAGCGGCCCCACCTGGACGCCCTCGTCCACCACGGGGCCGAGGCCCGCCGTCCAGTCCTCCGAGAGGAGGCGGAAGGCGAACTCGGCCACCGCGCCCTTCAGCTGCAGGGGCACGCTGGCGGAGGAGACGGGGCAGCCGTCCAGCACCACGCCACGCCGGGGCCAGGCCAGCGCCTGCTCCGCGCTCGCCCGGGCCCCCACATAGGTGTAGTGGGCGTCGAGGAGACGCGTCGCCCACTTCAGGTGCTGCTCCTTCGCGGCGACGTCCGCCGCGGCCCACGCGGCGTTGTGGCCGCGCGCCGAGTGGTAGGCGTCTGCCTCCGCCACGGTGCAGTACGAGTCCGCGGCCGGGCCGCCGGGGGTTGCGTCGAGGGGCATGAGGGTGTCCTCCGGTGGGTGCGCGGGCTACTCGCCGTGCGCCTTGGCCTTGGCCCTGCCGCCCTTCTCCCCCTTCGGCGGCTCCTCCTGGGGCGCCGAAGGCGCGGCGGCCGGCTTCGCCTCCTGCGCCTTGGCGGCCTCGGCGAGCTTCGCCTCCGCCGCGCGCTGGGACTCACGCGTGGCGCGCAGCTCCGCGCGCAGCCGCGTCAGCTCGTCCTCCATGGCCGCGCGCTCTTCCTCCGCGGCCTGGGCCTTCGCCCCGTCCGCACCGGTGGCCGGCGCCGAGGGGGCGGCCCCCGTCGTCCCGGAGGCGCCCGCGGCCCGGGTGCGCGCCCAGCGCGCATGGGCCTCCTCGTACTCCCGCGAGTCCCGCGGGTAGGCCGAGTGGTACTTGCCGAGGACGTGAATGGCCGAGGCCGCATTCGTCGGCACCTGCGCCACCCCGTCCTTGAAGTCGAAGCCCGCGAGAGTGCACGTTTGTCCCTCTCGGGGGCCCACCAGCACCACGTCCACGGTGCGTCGGTTTCCAGTCGTTGAAGTCACGTCATGCTCCACATGGAAGGCGCCCAGCACCCGCCGGACGCGTGGTTGGACTGCGCGGGGGACTCGCCAGGGAGGACTCGTCCCCACCTGGCTGCCGCCCCGGCGTAGCTGCGGCCGGGCTAGTTGGTGACGCCCTGGGCCACCGCGAGGGCGAGGTCGCTGTACACCGCGAGGCCGCAGTAGAACTTCACGCGCGTAATCGACTCGTCCTTCGTCTCCGACTCGCCGATGTCCTTCACCTGAATCCCCATCGCCTTCTTCGCGTGCAGCCCGGCAATGCCCACCCGCCGGCTCCCGTCGTCCAGGCACCCGGCGATGATGCTGGTGCAGTTGGTGGACGTGCCCTGCGTCTGGTTCGTCGGCATCCAGTCGTTGCGGAAGACGGGCACGCCCTCGTACTCCAGCACCTCCTCGCCGCTCGGCAGCTCCAGCGTTTCGACGATGCCGGCGCCGCCCTGCGCCCGCAGGAGCGCCTTCAGCGAGCGGATGGTGCGCCCGTGCATCATCAGGAAGTCCACCTTCCCGTCCTTCGCCGTCACCCTGTCCAGCAGCTCGTCCAACAGCCCGAAGGAGAGCGTCGCCCCGTTGGCCCCGGCGATGAGCGTCTGGCCGGCACTGGCCAGCGTCAGCAGCCCCTCGAATTCCTCATTGGCGCCCGTCCCGTTGAGGAGGAGGTTGGCGTACTTGCGGCCCACCGCCTTGGCCTTGCCGGCAACCTGGACGGCGAGCTGGTCCGTCGTGTCCGAGTGCGTCGCCTCGACGAAGTTGTCCACCTCGGCGTCGCCCACGATGCGCTTGAGCGCGCTCGTCACCTGGGTGAAGGTGGTGGACGCCTTCGCGGTGATGGTGCCGCCGACGCCGAGCATCTGCACGTCGCCGAGGACATTCTCGCGGTTGTAGACGGCGGCGGGCCCCTCCACCGGCTCAAAGGGGAGGAGGCCGTAGAACCTGTCGACGGTGACGATGTTGGCGATGATGCCGGAGACCAGGTCGTCCTGGCTCAGCTTGGCCGCTTCGATGAGCGTAATGGAAGGCATGGAAAGGCTTTCCTCCTCGGCGAGAGGGAAATGAAACGACGGTGTGTGGACGCGCCACGGGCAAGGGCTGCCTGAAGCCCGCGAGACACGTCTGGTATTGGGAGAGAGTGGCTGTCTCCGGGCGTCACGCCCGGTGTGTCTCAGGCCGCGTCACGCGAACCCGGGACGGCTACTTCCTGTCCGCCAGCCCCCGGGCGATGCGCTGCAAGGGGGACAGCGTTTCACTGCCGGGCGTCCCGCCCGTTTTGCCCCCCGGTCGCATCCCGCTTCCGGAGGAACCCGTGCCCTCGAAGGCCCGAGCGAAGTCAGGGTTTTTCTTGAGCTCCGCGACGAACTCTCGCGTCGTCACGTAGCCGCCCGTCTTGTGCTCGCGAGGCTCACCCTTCGCGTCGACAATGCGGACCAAGAAGTCGCCGTCTTCCTCCACCACTTTCACATAACGCTCAACGTAAGGCAACAGAAGCGACGCGCTGCCCTTGGCGTCTGTGATTGCGGCCAGCGCCTCCGAGTGCGCCAGTCGCTTGTGGAGGGCGGTGCGCATGGACTCCAGCGCGGCCTCCTTCTCCCCCAGCGCCTTCGCATGTCCGGCCTCGAGCTCCGTGCGCTGCTTCTCCCAGGTGGCCGCGCCCTCCTTCCCCTTCTGCGCCTCGGTCAGCTGCGTGCGCAACTCGCCCACCAGCTTCTCCGCCTCCTCCGGCGTCTTCGCCAGCTTCTGGTAGGCGGACACCAGCGCCTTCAACTCCTTCGAGGAGTCGCGCTCCTTCTTCAGCGCGGTGGTGAGGCTGCTGTTGTCCAGCCGCTTCACCATGTCCGCGTCGAGGGTGTACTTCGCGCCCTCGCCCTCCCCCTTCGCGTACAACCCCCGGAATTTCTCGGGGACGATGTCCAGCGCGTCCACTTCCGGCTGCCACTCGAATTCCATGTGCCACGTCTCCTTCGGCCCGGGAGGGCCGGTAGCCCTACAACTCCGCGCGCGTGAAGGCGGCGGACTCCGCCTTGCGCAGCTGCTCCAACGTCAGCGTCTTCCCGCTGGCGTCGGTAAACCTCTCCAGGCGCAGGCCGCCCTCGCGGAAGAGCCGCCCGCGCGTGGGCCCCAGCACCTCGTCCTGGAAGCCAGAGGACTGACGGCGCAGCCAGTCCTCGTAGGACAGCCCCTTGGGCGCCTGGCCGATGTGCTGCTGCGCCCACTTCTCCCGCTGCCGGGCAATGGCCGCGCGCCTCTCCTTCTCGGACATGCGCCCCCACGCCTCTCCTGCCTGGGCCTTCGCCTCCGCCCGGAAGTCCACCTCGCGCTGGCGCCGGGTACGCACGTCGGTGACGGAGGGCCTGTCGCCCACCAGCTTCACCCCGTCGATGACGGGCACCGTGGAGGAGCGGCACCCGGGGTGCGCGGGGGGACGCGGGCCCTCGCGCACCGGGAATGTCTTCCCGTCCCGCGCCATGCACACCGGCGTGGTGCGCCCGTCCAGCGTCGCCACCCACCGCACGGACTCGATGATGTCCGCGTTGGCCCGGTACACCTCCTCCCGGGCCTGGGTGGACACGTGGTTGAGGCCGGTGCGCACCAGCGTTTCCGCGCTGCGCCGGCTCACCTCGGCGGCACCGTCGGTGTAGGAGGCGGCCCGGGTGCCCACCACGCGCCGGACGATTTGCTGCGTCGTCTGCCCCTCGGCCATGCCCACCTGGACGGCGCGGGAGATGCGCTCCAAGTCGGCCGCGGGCATGGACTCCACCCAGGACTCGAAGACGGCGCCGGCGAAAGGCCTCTCGAAGACGGCCGCGTGCAGCACCTCCGCCGTGGGGGCGGCCACCGACAACTCGACGATGAGCGTCTCGCGCAGGACGGCCGTCTGCCACCGGGCCTCGTACGCGGCGAAGACGGACAGCTCCTCGCGCAGGTACCCCGCCGCAGCCGCGTACGCCTCCGCGCGCAGGCCGCCCACCACCTGGAGCATCTCCTCCAGCCGCGCGGTGGTGACGGGCCCGGCGTCGAAGCCGCCCGCGTCCAGAATCCGCTCCAGCCGGGTGGTGAGCTGCTCGGCGAGGCTGTCCTCGGTGGCGTTGAGCAACTCCACCACCCGGTGCACCACGCCGGCCTTGTAGCGCTCCACCTGGACGGAATGCGCCAGGGTGCGCTCGAGGAGCTCCTCGTTGGCGGTGCCGGCCACCTACGCACCCTCCTTGAGCCCGCGCGGACGGAAAGGGACGACGTCGCCTTGCCCAGGCACCACCGGCAGGAACTCGATGCCGTTGCCGTGGAGCTGCACGCGCTTGCCCGCGGCCTCGACGTCCAGCGTCTCGCCCGTGGGCTTGAGGATGACGTGCGTCCAGGCGCCATTGGCGTGGCGGACCCCAACGAAGTGCTCGAAGTCCACCACCTGCCACGGCGCCAAGGCGCTCACCTGCTCGGGCAGCGCCAGCTCGCCGGACTCCGGTGCCGAAGCTGCGGGCGCCGTCGCGCGGCGCTCGCCCGGGCGCTCCTGGGACTCCTTCCGGCGCCTGTGCTCTCGCCACCACCCGGCTGCGCACACCAGGGCCGCGAGCACCGCCACCACGAGGGCCAGCGTCATGACGCACCTCCAGGGGCCGCACGGGCGGGCACGGCCGGTGCCGGGCGCAAGGTGCCCAGCGCGGGCCCCTCGCCCTGGAGCAGCTCCGCATCCACCTCGGGGATGAAGTCTGCGGCGAGGACACCGCGGCGCTTCAGTTCGGCGAGGAAGGCCTGCCGCGAAATCTCCCGGGCCGCGCGCGCCTTGAAGAGGACGTCCAGCCCCTGCGCGTCACCCTCGGAGAGGCCGAAGTCGGTGTGCACCTCCACCTTCAGCGCCCCGTCCTCCACCTCCAGCCCCAGCCACCGGGCCGCGAAGTGGAAGGCCAGCTCCAGGGCGTCACCGAAGGACTCGGCCAGGGACTGCAGCTCGGAGTGGGACTGCGCGGTGTTGATGGACTTCTCGGTGGCGGTGGCGCTGCCGGACTTGCGGACGAGCAGCTCCACGCCGAGCGCGGCCATCTCCTCCTTCAAGTCCTCCAAGTCCTTCCGGCCCGCCTCGATGGCCGCCCCGGTGTGCTCCACGTAGTAGAACTTCCCCTGCGGGGACTCCGTGGTGAGCAGCGAGTGCGGGCCCACCTTCAGGCCACCGCCCTGCCCTTCGCCCGCGCCACCGCCGGACGGCGCGGCCACCCCCGAGGCGGCCAGCATGGGGAAGCGTGCGACGGTGAGGACGTTGCGCTGGTCCGAGCTGCTCTGCCAGTGCTCGACATTCTTGTGGGCCAAGTCGAGCAGCGGGGGCCTGGCGAGCTGGAAGCCCTCGCGGTGCGCGTACCAGGTGACGAGGGGGATGAAGCCCAGCTTGTTGGGCCCGCCACCCACCGGCGCCCATTCGCTGGTGCCGGAGCGCTCGTACACGGCCCAGGAGTCCGGCTCGAGGACGCGGACGCGCTCCACCTTCACCTCCTCGAAGCCCTCGCGCCGCACCTCGGACTCTCGAATGCGGACGTGGGTGAGGCGCTCCTCGCCGTCCACCACCTCGACGTAGGCGGCAATGAGGGCCTCGGCGGGCACGTGGACGAAGTACGGGCGCAGGCCCGCGCGCCGCTCGTCCTCCAGCGTCCGCACGGTCTCGGTGTCCACTGCGGGGAAGTCCACCAGGACGTGGGTGAGTCCCTTGGCGAGGCCATCCTTGAAGACGGCGCGCGCCCAGGAAGTGACGTCGCTGCCCAGCCTGTCCACGTCCTCCGCCAGCGCCTTCAACTCCTCCGGCGCCGCCTCGCCCAGGCGCACCGGCTTCGCGAAGGGCCGCGTCGCCAAGAAGGAGAGCACCTTGGCGAAGTAGTTGAAGAGGACGGTGCGGTGGAGGCGCTCCCGGTAGGCGGCGTCCTCCTCGCGGGCGTACTGCGGCAGGTACTTGCGGCCGGTCGCGCGCATGGCGCGGGTGCCGCCCAGTAGGGCCAGCACCACTTCCCAGTCGGGCAGCATGTCCTGGTAGGCGCTGCTGGGCGTGTTGACGTCGGCGGCCACCTCAGCCCCTCCCCTCTGCCTGCGCCATGCGGCGCACGGCTGCCTCGCCGCACACCACCGTGAAGACGGCCACCACGAGGTCCTGCGCCATGTCCGGTGGGCCGGCCAGCAGCAGGTGCACGGCTTCCGGCGTGGCGCCGGACAGCCCCTCGCGAATGGAGGCCACGTCCGTCCGGGAAAGCTCGGCGGGGCCGCCCGGGTGGGTGTGCCAGTCGCCCAGGTAGCGCAGGCGCGGCCACACGCGGCGGACGAGGCGGTTGTCGTGCTCGCGGTCCGCCCGGAAGGCCACCCGCCCACGCTGCGCCCGGCGCCCCGGGCCCGTCACCGCGAGGACGTGCGCCTCCCCGTCCACCACCTGGCCCAGCAGCATGCCGCCGGACTCCAGCGGGGCCCGCTGGCGCGCGAGCCGCGACGCCTTGGCGAGGGCCGCGGGCGCCAGGCGCACGCGGTAGCCGTCGCTGGTGAAGAGGGCCGCGCTCACCGGTAGCTCCCCACCTGGAAGGACTCGGGCCCACCCAGCATCAACTCCGTCAGCGCCCACACGGCCGCGTCCATGCGGTTGGGACTCCAGGTGGACTCGCCCGGCACCCACGTCGTCTGCTCGTCCTCCAGCGCAATGAGGCGGCCCACGTGGTGGGCCAAGCCTCTCTCGTAGAGGGCGGCAATTGGCTCCGCGCGCTTCGCCTTACCGCGCGAGGCCGTCACCACCTTCACGCGCACGTGCTTGCGCGACTCGCGCGCCTTGCTGCGAATGGTGGTTTCCACCATGTCGCCGCCGTAATTCTTCTCGCCCACCACCGCGTCCGCGCTCTCCTTCTCGTAGACGGCTAGCGCCTTCGTGGCCCACCCTTCCGCGGAGTACTTCCCCGAGTCGTCGCGCCAGACGTACGCGTGGCCGTTGGTGGCCTTGCCCGCGCAGACAATGCCCACCTCGTCGTTGCTGGGGCCGTCCCCGCCGGCCGGGTCCACCGCCACCACCACGCGCACCATGGGCAGCGGGCGCCCTTCCGCGTCCTTCGGCAACGCGGGCACCCGGGCGTTGTCCAGCAGCTCCTGCGTCCAGAGGGCGCCCACCGCCGCGGCTTTGAAGGCCTCCTCCACCGTCGCCGGGTACTCGCGCCGGAAGTCGTGGACGCCCTTCTCGAAGGCCGCAATCTTCGAGCGGCGCCAGGCCAGTTGCTCGTCCTCCAGCGCGTAGCCATGCGCCTCCAGGCAGAGGGCGGCGTACCTGTCCTCCTCCGAGGTGCGCTGGAAGCCCTCCGCCACCGGCAGCCGGTACTCGGGCTGCCAGAACCAGGGGACGAAAATCAGCTCGTACTCGCTGGCCCCCTCCTGCGCCGCCTTGCACAGCCGGTGGAAGAGGCCCTGGGGCCCGTCGCTGGTGGACTCCAGAATGACTTCCGTGCCCGGGGCATTCGGCACCGCTTCCAGCACGCCGCGCATGTGGGTGGAGGCGTTGGGCCAGAAGGCCACCTCGCTACCGTGGAAGTACTGAATCGTCGAGGAGCGCCCCGTGCCCTTGCTGCCCGCGGTGCCCACCTTGTAGCCAGAAGACAGCCTGTCGAAGACGAGCTCCTTCGCGTTGGAGGCGCCAATGGAGGGGCGCACCAGCTCCGGGCAGTTGTCGTGGTACCGCTTCGCCATCTCGAAGAGGTTGGCGGTGGCCGGGTCCTCGTGCGTCAGAATGAAGGCGCGCACGCCCTTCCGGTGGGACACCTTCCAGTAGAAGCGCGCCTCCACGTACGTGCTGCACCCCTGCTGCCGCCCCTTGAGGACAATGGCGCGCACCCGCCCGGTGCGCTTCAGCTGCGCCTCCAGCCGCTCGTGGATGAAGGCCTGGGCGCGGTTGAGCCGCAGGTGCGGCAGCTCCCCGCCCGTCACCTCCTTCGGGCGGATGCGCAGGCACCGCGAGGCGTAGTGCGGGAAGTCGTCCTTCAGCCGCTGGCGGATGGCCTTCTCGCGCGGGCTGAGCGGCTGCGCCGCGCGGGCACCCGCCGGCTGCGGAGCCCGACGCGCGCGCACACCGCCCGGGCGGGACTGGCGAGCGGCGCTCATTCCAGGGCCCCCAGCGCGTCCTCGTGGGTGAGCTTCAGCTCGCCGCCCAGCTCCACCTTGTCGGTGAAGAGCTTCAGGTACTTGCCCAGCAGCTCCAGCGACTTCGGCTTGTCCCAGAACTTCACCTTGGTGAGGGTGCCCACCTGGACGCGCTCCTCGCCCTTGCCCGCGAAGAGTTCTTCCACCTCCACGCTGGAAATGGCCCGACGGATGTCCTCCGGCATCTTGTGGAGCGGCAGGAGGACGCCGTGCTCGTCGAGAATCCGGCCCGGGTCCGCGAAGCCGATGCGCTTCAGCTCGCGGAGCACCTCCACGGCTTCGACTTCGGCCCGCTCCGCGACGACCGCCTTTCCGGCTTCTACGGCCTCGCGGACCTTGGGATTCCTTAGCAACTTCGAGGCCGTCACCTCGGCGGAGTGCTCGGTGTAGCCCGCGCGGATGGCGGCCTGCTTCCCGTTGGAGTCGACGAGGTACTCCCGGACGAAGGCCGCCTGCTTCGGCGTCAGCGCGCACGCCGGCTCCGCCGGTTCCGCTGGGTCGGTGCTGGAGCTGGGCTTCCTGGGACGCTCTCTTGCCACGGTGCCCAGTCTCGGGGGCAGCGTGGACAGCGTCCGGCGCGGGCGCTGAGCGCCGCCCCTTCTTCTTCATGCCGGGGGCTTTTCCCCGGCCACGCCTTGGAGATTACATGCGCGAGCGCTACTGCCCTGCCTGCCGGACCTACAACCCCGCTGACGAGAGCCACTGGTGCGCCGGCCTTGAGAAGCTGCGCCAGCGCTGCGAAGAACTCGCGGCCTGCGGGCACCGCAACGCGTCGCAGCTCCCAGGCACGCAGGAGTGGCACTGCCCCGACTGCGACTACCTCGGGCCTCACCCCATGGGGGCCTACCCTCGCGGGTGATGCACGCTCAGCCCTCTCGGTCCGCGTCCTCAAGCCAGAGCGGGAGCTGCGCCCCGTTTCCCGCCTTCCTCCTCGTGACAGGAGGGGGGGAAGACAGGGGCGGCTCCCGTCGCGCATATTCCTGGGCCGCTTTCCGGAGCCGGTCCCGTGCGCGGATGAAGGCCTCCTCGTCGTCGGCCGCATCCGCGTACGCCAGGGCGGCCGCCGTCAGCCGCTCCCACGGCGAGGAGTACGCTTCGCCGAGAGGCGTCGTAATCGACTGCTTCCGCGTCACGCGCTTCAGGTGCCCCCAGCAGCGCCTGTGGCGGGGCGCTGCTGGGCGACGGCAGTCGTCCTCGGAGCACTGCGCTGGCTGGGGGCAGGAAGGCATTTCCTTCAAGGTGAGCCGAACGCCGGCCTCCCGTCAACGAGATGGACCGAGCCCCTGAACGAGCGGGGCACACCGGCGGACTACATCGACATCTTCGCGGTACCGGGAGGGACCGGACTTGAGGACAGGGGCGGCTCCAGGAGCCATGCGCGCGGACTGCCACCGCGACCTCATCGTCCAGGACATCTTCACCAGCACCGTGGGCTCGCTCTGCACCTACGCGTCTACCCACCGGACGAAAAGCGAGGCGCCGATCGCACGGCGGGGCGACTCGTCGCCATGGTGACCCGCTCACTCGTCTTGTGGGGCTGGGGACATGCCATGGCTCTATTCCTGTGCGGCAGCGGACAGAAACGAGTCAAGGCGCTGGCAGGATTCCTTTGGACACGAGGACCCCAGCGTGTCTCAGACAGGCCGCCCCCATTGACACTGAAGGGGTCAGCGCGATTGGCGCCAAGGTCTACATCGACATCTTCAAGGTGAAGCAATCGCCCCGGCATCCTGAGCGCAGCGCATGACGCTGGCGATGCTCGACGGAGTGCTCTCGCAACCAGCTGCACCACCACTCGTCAAGCGGACCGTTGGTCAGACAAGCATCGCAAATACACAAAATGTACGTCTAGGTACGCGAGATAGGGTCCCGCTGCGTTCATTGACGTCCCCCCGGGCAGGGGCTACATCCGGCCACGAGTGCCAGCAATGACACTTGCAGCATCCAGTAGTGCCTTTGGCCTGCTGGAGACCACACCGCAGTCATGGAGAGAAAATGGCCAGGAAGAAGCAGCAACGCCCACCGCCGCGCCCGTCGCAGCCAAAAAAGAAGGGTCGCCCGCGACGGACGACCCCTCGTGCCTTGAGAGGAGCTGCCACTCCCTCAAAGCTCGTCGCCCCCCGCAGCTGCAACCACGAGAGACTGGCGCAACAGACTACGCGCGGTCTGTTGAGTCAACAAGTGTTGCCCCCATTCAAACGTCGCCAGTCTGTAACGGCTATGGCGACGCATCCTCGGAGGGCGAACAGGCACCGCCGACCGGACCCGCGTCCCATCGTCGGGTGGGCTCGGAGTATCCGGTTGCGCACCGGTCGCGTCATCTACGCTTGGTGGTACGGCCTTGAGGCTTTCCCCATCAGGCGAGGGCCGAACCCCAGGTGGGACTACGGGAAACGCCCCAATGACGTGCCGCGGTCGCCGGAACAGTTGATGCTGCCCCTCACGTTCAAGCCGGTCCAGCTGAAGCTCAGTCTCCAGCCGCCTGCGGAGAGCGTGAACGTTGCCCCCATGAGGGCGCGGCGCCGTCCGCGCCGTAGGTAGCATCCAGGAGGATAAGCAGACCGCCGGTCCCACCCGGAGGCCTGCCGCCTGCCGTGGCGCACAAGCCGTCACGGCAGGCCTCCCTTCCGGAATGCTGGCGTCACCAGGTCCGCGACCGAACGGGGCACGGTGGCGGCCCTCGCCGTCTTCTTCCCGGCGCGGGGGCGAACAGGGCGTTCTCCGCGGGGTTCCAGCCCCGCGGGAGGAGGGGGCGGCGCGAGTGCGTCCTGGGCGCGGACGGCCACCGCAAGCTCGTCGTCCCCCCAGGACAGTTCCACCAGCACTGTGGGCTCGCCCGAGGACTGCGCGTACACCCACCGGACGAGGGGCGAGGCGTCGTCCACGCGGAGCTGCCGGGCCACCTCGTCGCGGACGGCCTTCATCGCCGCCGGGAGGTTGTCGTCCTGGTCCAGCCGCCGAGGCGCCACGCGGGTGAGGCGTACCACCAGGAGGGCTGGTCCCCTCCACCCGGGCCACAGCAGGCCCGTGGTGTCGCGCTGACCCTTCGCACGGCGGTGCCGGGCCATGTGGTGCTCGCGCTGGTTGGTGGGATTCTTCGTCACCACCGGAACCTCGAAGGTGATGCGGGAGCACGTCACCGAGCACCTCCTACCAGCACGCCGGTGCAGAAATCGTGGACCTGCGCCCGGAACGCGTCGAACTTCGCGGAGAGCTGCACGGTGCTGGCGCGCAGCTCCGCTGCGAGTACCGCCCCGGGGCTGTCCTCCATGCCCGCACCCGCCTCCTGCGCCTTCCGCGTCTCGCGCCGGTGGTCCGCGCTGTATGCGGAGCGGCACTTCGACTTCGCGCACATGAAGCGCTGGCGCGGGGCGAGAGGCTCCTTGCAGTAGCCGCACAGGCCCTCGGGCACCTCGGCACGCAGGCGGCGGATGAAGGCCGGCTGCCGGTTGGTGGTGCCCGTCTTCGAGCGCGCTCGTGCGGCGGTGCGGGCTGAAACGCGGAGAAGGCACTTGCGCGAGCAGTACCGGGCGCGCGGGTCCGCATCCATGGGCAGCGGCCTGCCGCAGCGGTCATCGGCGTAAGTGCGAGCGTCGCAAGCAGTCACGAGGCTCCTCCAGGCAGCAGTTCGAGAATGAAGCGGACGCGCCACAGCCCCGACGCGCCAGCGCAGCATGTGCTGATGGCATGAAGCACAGTTGCGTTCCACTCTTCGGCGGGGCGCCACTCCGACTGCCCCTCACGTTGATGTGGAAGGCATGTCGCACCTCCCTGTCTCGCTGGTGGATGCGCAGCGCGCTCTGCTGCTGGGCGGGTACGGCAGGACGAGGCGCACCTCGGCGGGTGGTGAGGTCTCCGAGGGTGGAGGGCTGGGTGGAGGGCTGAGTGGTGGACGGGCAGCGGGCAGGCAGGGCATCGGGGCTCAGCGCCCCTGCGCGCGGACATAGGGCGGTGCCCAGCGGCGCATCCCCGATGTCCCTGGCCTGCGCGGGCTCGGCCGTCATCCCCGGCCGGGCCCGGCCTCTTTTGAGTAGAAGGGGTGGCGCCTCAGAGCCTCTGGATGCCGGCCAACAAGTGGAAGATGCGCCTGCGACGAAGCGTTCGTTGCTTCTTGGCGTCGAATGGAGGGGTGCCTTGCGCAGGCCCTGCCCACTGCAATCTGCACCAACTCAGTCGGAGGTGTCATTAAAGACATGCCCCCGGGACTGGAGACCTGAGCTAAGCTTACGGCATTAAAGCGGCATTGCCTGCTTGAACGAGCCATGGGGAACAATGACGGTAAAATATCAGGTCTTTATTAGTTCGACATATGAGGATCTTCGCGCCGAGAGAGACCAGGTCATCAAGGCGACCTTGGAGATGGGACATATTCCCGTCGGAATGGAGATGTTTAGCGCTGCGGACGAGCAGCAATGGGAGATCATTAAACGACAAATCGACCAGAGCGACTACTACATTGTTATTGTAGCGCATCGCTATGGCTCGATGGTCGATGGCGTTAGCTACACAGAAAAGGAGTACGACTACGCGGTGAGCATTGGTGTTCCCGTAATTGGATTCATTCTCGACAACAATGCACCATGGCCTGAAAGCAAGCGTGACAAGGAGGAGGGGAAGGGAGCCGCGCTTAATATTTTCAAGACAAAGATATTGAAGAAGCCGGTCGGATTCTGGAAGAGCACTGAAGAACTGTATGGCAAGTGCTCGGTTGCACTGATGAAGCAGATTGCTGCTCATCCAAGGACTGGCTGGATCTCCGCAGCGGCTGCTGCCAGCCCCGAGACAACTTCAGAAATCGCAAGACTGAGTGCCGAAAATGCCAAACTTAGGAGTGAACTGGAATCCGCTCGCGCGGCAAGCAGGCTTGAGACGCAGAACAGGCATGCAAAAAACATGAGAGCTCTCGATGCCAAGAAACTCCCATTTAGCGTGTGGCCTGACGGAGGAAAGGACTGGGTTGACGTGGGAAGCAGGTCGCTTTTGTGGTTTCTTAATTTCAGTGCACAGTCCCTCTTAGTGGAGGCCGAAATAAAGGACGTCGCAAACCATATTGCGATATTCCTCAAGCCAGACGGCATGAAACTGCGAGGCAGTTGGCCAATCCCAAAGAATACCCTGCTCGATTGCATTGCATATCTCAAGGCCCTTGGCCTTGTGGAGCCATCCAAGAAGAAGCACCCCGTGAGCGACAAGGGACAATACTGGAGTCTGACGCGAGATGGGCACGAGCTGATGGATTTTGTTTACAAAACCGATCTGATGGCAGGTCTAAAGTCGGAGGATTCGAAACCGCCAAGCACAAATAACAATTGAGCTGAATTAACCAGGACTCACCCAAGCGTCACCTCATAGTGTGTCTGCTGACGCCTATGCAATGTCCGCTGGCCCTGAACCCACGAAGTGACGCTCTCTCGCGTCCAAGGCTGCACTGAGGCCTCCAAGCGAGCAAGACACCCGGCGCATAGTCCCTGCCCCCACACGAGTTGGCAGCTCACCTCCGCGCAGCCGGTGGCGCACGCGGTACGCGGCGGCTCCTCACCCCGACCCACGTCGAGGGCAACTCGGCGACGGGCGTCTGCGGGGCTGACAGGCGCGACCGGCAGAGCCCCGTCGGCCGGGATGTCCTGCCCGGGCACGTGCCGGCGCCACACCTCTGCGGCGATGAAGACCCGGGCCGGGCACACGGGCCGGCGCGAGCGCGCCCAGTCCTCGCTCAGGTAGGCCCGCCAGGCGGCACAGAGCCGCTCCTCGTCACCGCCCACCGCGGCAAGCGCCTCCGCGTACCAGGTGCCCCAGCCGGACGGCGGCGCCTCGGGCAGCGCGCTGGGGAACGTCTGCCTGCGCTCCTCCTGACACCAGGCGAAGAAGAGCTTCTCCGGGCTCGGGGCCGAGTCGTCCGTCCTGGACTGCTGTCCCCGACGGCGGACGGCGGGCGGCACCGGGCCAGCAGGTGCCGTCGTCGGGAGCGTCACGCTGGCCGCGTCACGCTCGCCAGCGTCACGCGTGACGGCGTGATGCGTGACGCTCTCCCGTGACGTGACGCCCTCGCGCGCGTCAGCAGCACTCTTCTGTTTCTCTCGGTACTTCTTCGAGCGAAGAGCAGCAAGACGACGTCTTCTTGCTGCTGCTGAAGCCTCCCCCCCTCCCCCCTCCAGCGTGACGGCATCACGCTCTGTCACGCTTTCCGTCACGCTGGTGCGTGACGCATCACGCGCGGACTGCGTGACGGGCTGGACAGGTGGGATGGCAGCGGACGTCACGGCGGCGGGCTCCGCTGGCCGGGATGCCAGCACCTGCGCCAGAGCGCGCCGGTAGCCCTCCGCCACCCCCTCGGCGACAAGCCGCGCCGCGCGCTCCTCGTCCAGGGCCGCGAGCAACTGCTCCACCTCGGCGCGGGAGCAGGTGCAGGGCTGGAACGGCGTGGGCACACCCGAGCGCTCCTCGCGGGCACGCAGGGAGGCCTCGGCTCCCCGTGGCGCGGGCAGCACCTGGGCGGCCAGCTCCGCGGTGACGACTTGGCCGGAGCGCAGCCGCACGTGTCCGGGCGGCATGTCGTCGGAGGACTCGGTGAGGGCCGCGTCTTCGCGGCTGGTGCAGGACGTCACGGGACTTCCCCTCGGGTGTCGGACTCGGTGGTGTCGGGCTCGCGCTCGTAGAGGCCCCCGGGGATGCGGCGCCACGTGGCCCGGTACCCGGGAATGGACACCTCCACGCGCTCCGGCCGGCCGCTGGTGCCGGACAGCACGCGGAAGCCGAACTGGCACGTTAGATGGCGCAGCTCGCAGGTGGCGCGGCCCTGAGTGCTCCACCCCTGCTGCTTGTCCTCGGGGCAGCTCATGGACGGCGCGCCTCCTGCGCGCACGCGTGGGGCGGGCACGCGGGGTTGGCGCACCGGAAGGCGCGGCACACCGGGCACGGCGTCATCGCCCGGCGGCAGCCGCACAGGCGCAGCACGCGCTCACGCAGTCCTGGGGCTGGAGGCGCACGGAGGGCGGCGGCCGCCTGCTCCTCGTACGCACGCCAGCGGGCGGTGTCGGCCTGCCGCACCGCGGAGTACTCGGCGCGCACCCGTGCGAGCACCTCCTCCGGCAGCGTCCAGTAGAGGGCCGTCAGGTCTGGGACGCAGGGCACTGGCTCCGGCAGGGCCACCACGTCCGTCAGCCACAGGCCCACTGGGCCGACGTACCAGGACGACTCGCGCGGCCCATCCGGGTACTGGGAGACGGCCTCCAGGCGCGCCACCGCTACCACGGCGCACGCGGGCAGCTCGGCGGCCGGAGGCGCCGCCACCGCGCACCAAGTGGCCATCCACGAGGCAAGCGCCGGCTCGTACTCGGCCGCCGCGCAGACGGCCACGTAGCCGCCCAGCGCCGCGTCGGGCGGCGGCGCCGGCATGTTGAGCACCGGCGCATTGCGGACCATGGCCGCCCACGCCCACGGCTGGGGCACGGTAACGGCGAGGAGGGGCGCGCGGCCCGGGTGAGTGGCGCACGCGCTCATGCCGCGCAGCCCTCCAATTCCGGAGCCACCCACTGCCCGCCGCCGCACAGCCGCCACCCCTCCCCCAGCGCCGAGCGCAGGAGGGACTCCAGCAGCTGACGTCCCCACGCCTCGGCGGCGTCCCGGGGGATGCCGTTGCCGATGTGCTCACGCCAGCGCCGGTCCGACTTCCCGGCCAGGACGAGGGGCGCACCGTGCAGCATGGGCGGCAGGGACTGGAGGACGGCGAGCTCTAGCGTGGTGAGGGGCCGGTGCCAGGTGCCGTCCGGCGCGAGGATGGCGGGGGCGAGCGCCCCCTTCGGCACCTCCCACCCCTGGGCCAGCAGGTGCAGTGCCAGCTCGAGTGAGATGACGGGGCGAGCCGCCGGCAGCTCGCGCGGGTCCGCCACCGCGGCGGTGCCGCAGTCCACCTGGAGACTCCCCGTCACCGTGCCCGACGTCCGCCCCCAGGGCAGCACGCCGTAGAAGCCGTTGCGGCACTCGCACCCGAGGCCGAGTTGCTCCAACGGACGCTCGTCCTGGACGGCCCCGGGGCCCTGCCCGCTGGTGGCGGCGGTCCGCGCGGAGATGGTGGGCATGGCCTCGCGGGCGGGCACCACCTGCCGGTACCCGGGCCGGCCCTTCCACCGGCCGGCGTTGTCGCCCGTCTTGCCCTCCGAGAGGCCTTCCAGGAGCCGCGGGTCCGCCACCGCGCCCATGCTCTGCCCGGCGGTGGCCTCGGTGCGCGCCGTGACGGTGGCACTCGTGCCGCTGAAGAGCCCCACCTGCATGAAGCCCGGCCGGCCCTGTCGCTTGTCGGCGAGCGCCTCCAGGGCGCGGCTGTCGGCCACCGATGGGCCACCGCTGCCCACCTGCTGCGCCCCCGTGACGGTGCGCCCCGGCGCACCGTCACGCCATACGGCGTACTTCGACGTGTGCCGCCCGGCGTTCTCCGCGCCCATCGCCAGCTCACCCACGCGCGTGTCCTGCACGCCCACCAGCCCCGCACCACCTGGCCCCGTCACCGTGGGCGACGCCTCCACCCACGGCTGCACGGGCTGCCGGCGATGCACTTGGTTGCGCTTCTGGCTGGGCGCACCGGCGAGCAGCGCCTCCAGATCAGCGACGGCGTCGGCGCTCAGGTCGACGGGCCACAGCCCGCGGGCACGCAGCCACGGCACCACCTGCCCGCGCGGGGGCAAGTCGCGCCAGTCCCACTTCGGCACCCGGCCGTCCTGCCAGTCGATGCCAATGAGGGCAAGCCGCACCAGGTTCGCCCACGAGAGGCGCGGGGAGCGGTGCATGGGCCCGGCGCGCGGGTCGTCCGGCCATGCCAGCGGCCCGAGCACGTCGCCCACAGTGCGCAGCGGCCTCTCGGGCGGGAGTTCCACGGGCACCGGGCAGAGCTTCGGGTGCCGGAAGATGATGGCCAGCCGCCGTCGGCGCTGCGCGAGCCCCCCCTCCTTGCCCAGATCATGCACACGGACGTCGCAGAGGAAGCCGCGCGAGGTCCACGCCCTCACCATGCGCTCCACCGCGGCGGCGGCCCGGGTTCCAGAGAGCAGGCTGGGGACGTTCTCCCATACGGCCAGCTTCGGCCACTGCTCCCGGCTGGGGTATGCCCGGAAGAGCAGCTCGGAGAACACCACCATCAGCTCGTTCATCGCTTGGTACTCCGGCGTGTTGGCCACCTCGAGCGGGAGAAGGCCAGAGCCGGCCTTGCACGGCGCGCTGCCCTTGATGACGTCCGGAGCGCTCGGCCCCCAGTGAGCGCGGAGCTGCTCCTCGGTGAGCGCCGTCACGTCCGCGCAGAGCGCCTTGGCGCCGGTCAACATCTCGAAGTCGCGGCAGGCCTCGGCGTCGAAGTCGATGCCGCCCACATTGCGGAACGTGGCACTCGCGCCGAGCGCGTGCGCGACGGCAGCGTCCGAGCCCGAAGCCCCAATCCCCGAGCCGCAGAACGGGTAGCCGATGGTGAAGGTGTGCGTCGTGGTGCAGCTCATGGGCGAGGACTCCGGCTCCGGGTGAGGTGGGCCACGGCGCGCAGCACCGCGGCGAGGGTGGCGACGACGGCGCCGGCCGCGAGCGCGGCGGCGTGGGGCAGGTGCTGCTCAACGCGGAAGGTGAGGACTCCCGTGCACGTGCAGCACAGGGCCAGCGCGACGAGCCCGAGGGGACGGGCGCGCTTCACAGGAGCGCTCCCTGCTCCGCGAGCCGGATGACCTGCTCCAGGGCGTCACGCAGCACCTGCGGCTCGGCAGGCGTGGCCGCGAGCGCCGCGCGCAACAGCATGGAGGCGTCCTCACCCCTGCGCTGGGCGTACGCGGCGGCCACGCGCAGCTTGTAGAGGGCGAGCTTCATGATGCGTGTCCGGGTGTCCTCCGCGGACGGCGCGCGCAGGAGCGCGTTGGCGACGACGGCGGCGCTCGCCGCCAACATCCACGCGCCAGTGGGGGCTGGCCGGTCCCCGTCCTGGCGGCACTGCTCCGGGTTGAAGGCGCCGCGCACCAGCGCCTGGAGCCCAGCGGGCACCAGATGCCAGCACGGGCCGCACATGAGGTGACGCGCCGGGCACGCCGAGCGGCAGTCCAGCGCGTGGCAGGTATGGGCGCTCACCGGAGCACCTCCACACGCTTGAACTCCACGCGCCACACCCACGGGTTCGCGTCCCAGGAGTCGATGCTGTTGATGGACATCCACAGCGTCATGAAGGAATCGAGCGCGCTGGGGCCCGAAACGTCGCCCAGGTAGTTTCGCCACCGACTGGGGTACTTGGCGTCGCGCTCGACACCCTCCGCCCTGGCGTCCTCCTCGGTGATGTCGTGGAGGCGCTCGACGCGCACGCCCATCACCTCCAGCGTCAGCCGCGACGCCCAGCGCGGCATGTGGATGGAGACGCACGTGTCCCCGTCCTTGTGGTGAGCCCAGGACAACATGGCCGCGACGGCCGGGTGCCCCTGCGGCAGCTGCACAGGCGCGTTGTCGGCGGCGTAGTGCCAGGCGCCGCGCTCGCCACGCTTCATGGTCTCGCGCACCCACAGCCGGTCCGCGGGCTGGCCGTAGGAACAGCGCAGGCCCATTTTCTCCGCGACCGTCAGATGACCCACCGTGCCGTAGGGAAAGGGGAGCCCCTTCTCCGGCGCGTACGTCCACACCGTGCCGCCGTCGTGCGGTACGTTCGGAGCGGGCTGCGGCTTCAGCACCCGCCGCGTCACCGCCTTCCGTCCGGCCAGCAGCGCGAGCACCATCGGCGCGCTGAACAGGATGGGGCGCTCACGCACGGGATACCTCAGCAGGGAACTCGTCCCAGGTGCGCCCGTCCAGCTCACGGCCGGTGGCCTTCTTCCCGACGCGCCGCACGGTGCTGCCGTCCGGGAAGCTGTGGTGCGCGCCGGGGCCCGCCACCTCGCTCACCGAGACCCACTCGCCCCACTGCTTGAAGAAGAACGGCACGCCTGCGGAGACGCACTCATCGCGCAGCGCACGCGCCCAGGCAGGGTGCATCGGCCGTGCTCCGTCCTGGGACTCGCCACCGCAGATGACCCAGTGGATGCGCTCGGCCACCGGCGCGTAGCGCGGGCTGACCGTCTTCGGCATCGTCCCGTGCAGGCCAATGCGGACGGGGCCGAGGAGCGGCTCGCACGACAGGAAGCGCACGGCGAGGCGCGTGGCGATGAGCGCGGACACCCGCTCGTCCGCGCGCTGCTGGTCCTCCACGGACACGCCCCCCCAGAGATTCGGAAGTGGAAGCTGAATGGGCGCGGTGGAGCGCTTGCGCAGCAGGCGCGGCTTCTCGGCCAGCATCTTCGCCATGACCACGCCCAGGCGGTGAGCGAGGTCCGGCGCGTTGAAGTAGTCCCGCATCCGCGCGGCGCGCTTCGTCAGCACCTGGAAGGTGTGCTGCGGCGCCATCGCCATCACCGCCACGATGCGGTCGACGTCGGAGAGCGCCAGGTTCTCGTGGAACAGGTCGCTCATGCTGTTCACGAAGATGCGGCGCGGACGCGACCACGCGAGCGGCTGGAACAGCATCGCCTCCACCACCCGGACGGCCCCTGTCCACCGGGCGCCCGCAGGTGTGAATGTCGCCAGCCCCTCATAGGCCTGCCCCGGCCCGGAGAAGCGCGCCGCCACGCGCTCCGCGTAGCAGCCGCCCTTGAGAGGGCCCGGCGTCCCGCCTCCACACCCGGGCGACACCCGCGAGCAACCGCGCACCGGGTTCCACGTCGCGTGCGTCCACTCGATAGCGCTCTTGTCAGCCACGGCGACCTCCAGGCACCACGCGCAGCGTGGGCGTACGGCGAGGGTTGGACTTCCTGGGCGGGTACTCGCGGCGCAGCCGGCGCCGCTCCGCCCAGAGGGCAGCGGCCAGCGCCAGGTGCAGCAGCGCGGCCAGCACATCGAGAATGGAGGAGGCGTCACGCAGCACGGGCTCCCTCCTCCATCGCGGCGACGAAGCCGGCCTTCGCGCGCTCGTGGAGCCCCGACTGCTTGTCGCGGAGCTGGCGCACCAGCCGGACGCAGCGGACGTGCCCACACGTCATGGCGGGCCGCTCGCGCGACTCCTTCAGCTGCTGGACGAGCGGCCTCGCCTTCCAGCACACGAGGCAGCCCCCGGGCTGCATGAGCTGCGCTTCGCGGTGGAGTCGCAGGAGCAGCAGGCCCGCGCGGGAGACGGGTGTGGTGGCGAAGAGGTACGCCACGGCCAAGCGACGCGTGGCGGGCGTGGTGAGAAGGCCGCAGCTCACGGCGCCACCTCCAGCAGCTTGGGGTGCTGGCTTAGGTAGTCCTCGGCCACAGCCTTGCCCGACTCGGTGAGGCGCCACGAGCGCGCGACGCCAGGGAGCCACGTCAACAGGCGCCGCCTCTGGAGACGGAGGAGGAAGTCCTGCGCCCCGTTGGTGGACGCCCAGCCGAAGCGCTCGCACATGTCGCGGATGCTCGGCGCGACCTCGTGCTCCTTCTTGAAGGCGTGGATGAAGGCGAGCACCTCCTGCTGGCGCGCCGTGGGGTTGCCACCAGCAGGCCCGTGCTCAGGAGGGGGACGGCGGTTGCAGGACGTCATGCCGCGCTCCTCTCCCAGTGGGGCTTCATGGACGCGGCCCAGCGCAGTGCGGCCTGCTCGGCCAGGGTCAACACCTGGTGCGCGCGCTGGCGCGTAGCGCCGAACTCCGCGCCGATGGATTCCAGGGTCTCTCCCTCGAGGTGCAGCAGGTAGGCGCGCACGGCCTTCTCGCGGACGGGTTGCGTCGTGCCGGGCCGCATATGCGCACACAGCCGCTCGCCGATGGAGGCGCCGAGCCGACGCGCTTCCGCCGTCCGCTCCTGCGTGGGGGGGACAACGACGTTGAGCACGTCGTCGAGCGGCACCTCCTGGCGCTCGACGTAAGCCCCGTGCTCGTCGCGGATGGCGCCGACCAGGGCCAGCCAGCCCCTGGACACGAAGCGCTTCACGGGCCGCTGAGTGAATGTCCTGAAGGACGCGCCCCCATCCGGGCGCCAGCGCTGCGCGGCGTAGATGACGCCCAACCACCCGTAGCTGGCGAGGTCGTCCTCGTAGCCGCGAGCCACGGGGTGATGCCGGATGAAGCGATGGACGGCCCACCAGACGACTCGGCGGGCCTCAGGCACGAGCTGCTGCTCCGCGGCGGTGAGCGGGCGCTGAGTGGTTCTCATGACGGGCGCCTCCGGCTGAGCGTCTGGTGCTGGGCGCGCGGGTAGCGGGCGGCGAGCTCCCGCCGGCGCAGCTCCCGGGTGAGCGCCAGGGCCGCGCTCTCCTCGGCGTCCTGGCGGGTGCGGGCGTGCACCTCCACCTCAAGGCCGGGGGCGCGCAGCGTGCAGACGTGCCCCAAGGGCCCTCGCATGGAGATGCTGGAGAAGTGGCCGGTGCAGCTCACAGAGCACCTCCAGCCACCCACACCACCAGCGCAGTGCAGTTGTCGGTGCTGCCCTGGGCGAGGGCCCGTGCCACCAGCTCCTCGGCGGCCCAGCGCGCACCGAGCACCGAGTCCAGCTCCCGGAGCACGCAGCAGACGCCCTCGGCGCCGAGCGTGTCGTGCACCCCGTCGGTGGTGAGGGCGAAGACGTCCCCAGGCGAAACGTCCAGCTCGTGCACATCGGGGAGCGGCTCGCTGCCCTCCCGCTGGCTGCCCAGGCAGCGCAGGAGGACGTTGTGGTAGGCGACGTGCCGGTGGTCCTGGGTGAGCTGCTCCAGGACGCCACAGCGCAGGCGGTACACGCGGGAGTCGCCCACGTGCGCCACCACAGCCCGGGCGCCACGCACCAGCAGCAGCGCCAGCGTGGTGCGGCAGTCGGTGCCCGTGCGGCGCTGCTCATCGAGGACGAGCTCGTGGGCGAGGCCCACCGCCGCGCGGGCGATGCGGGGCAGGTCCCTGGGCCCCGGGACGAATTCCAGGACGGCCTGCACCGCCCGCTGGGCGGCAATGTCACCGCCGGAGTGCCCGCCCAGGCCGTCCGCGACTACGTACACCGCCGTTTCCGGGCCGGTACGGTGCCCCACGGCATCCTCATGGTGGGCACGCCGCCCACGCTCCGTGCACGGCCAGACGTCAACCGTCGAGGTCGAGGTGCAGGCCGTCACAGGAGCACCCGGTGCTGGGCCGTGAGGACCGCTTGGCAGGCAGTTGGACTGAGGCGGGCGCCAAACGAGCCGATGGCACCAGCCCGTACGAGGGCGCGAACGGCCTGGGGCAAGCGCCGGCCGGTAGAGGCCAGCACGTCGCGGCAATCGCCAGCGTCGAGCAGCACCACCCGCCGGTCAGCGGCAGCCACCAGCAGGGTGGCGTGGACGACGGGTCCGAGGACGTGCGCCTGCTTGGCGCCTCGCTCGGCTGACTGCGTCGCGTTTTCGGGTGGAAACTGGGTGGAAACCGATCCCGGGAGGGGGCAGGAGCCCCCGTCCCGGGACCGACTTTTCCGTGTCCCATCAACTACTTGGGACAGCGCGGGATACAGGATTCGAACCTGTGGCCTTTGGCTCCGGAGGCCAACGCTCTATCCAGCTGAGCTAATCCCGCAGAAGCTCCGGACGACGACAGCGGCGGACAAGTAACCGACTTCCCCCGCTGACGCAAGCACGCATTCCCACAACACCCCGCCGCCCGACATCACATCCCCGGGCGGCGGGAGGAAGAGGACTACCTCCGCCGCCGCCGGGCGACCAGGAGGGCAAGCCCACCGAGTCCCAGCAGGGAGAGCGACGAGCCCCCGTCCGCCGTCGTGGCGCAGCTCAGGCCACCGCCGCGGGTGCGGACATCGCTGCCCAGGTACACGCGCCAGGAGTGCAGCGCGGGCGTCGTGTCCTGGTTGCCGGCGGGGTCCACCGCCCGGACGCTGAGGTTGTGGGTGCCCTCCTCCAGGTCGGAGAAGATGCCGCCCTCGGGACATGGCCCGAAGGGGCCGTTGTCCATGCTGCACTCGAACGTGGCCTCCGGGTCGCTGGACGACCAGGTGAACGTCACCGACGTCGAGCGGATGCGGCCCTCGGGCTTGTCCCCGATGGCCGTGTCCGGCTTGTCGGTGTCCACCGAGAAGCTCCGCGCCGCCGACCGCTCTCCCACGTTGTTGGCGGCGTCGGTGGCATGGGCGGCAACCGTGTGGAGGCCGTCATCGCCGACCGAGTCGACGACGAAGCTCCACCGCGTGCTCGCATCCACCGTCCGGGTGCCCACCAGCGTCTGGTCCAGGAAGATGCTCACGACGGCGCCGGGCTCGGCCGTGCCCGACACCTCCACCTGCTTCGAGTTCAGGAGCTTGCCCTCCGCCGGGGACACGAGCTGCGGCGGGGCCGGAGGCTCGCCATCCACCGTCCACTCGTGGACCCCGGGCGACAGGTCCTCGTTGCCCGCTCCGTCCCGGGCCCGCACACGCAGCGCATGGGGCGTCGCCGCCAGCGCCGTGTACGTCTTCGCCTCCGTGCAGGGCTGATAGTCCTCGTCGTCGAGCTTGCACTCGTACGTCACGCCCGACTCCGTGGAGCGGAACATGAAGCTGGCGAACCGGTCGCCCGTCAGCAGCGCGGGGCCGCTCACGATGATGGTGTCCGGCCGGTCCGTGTCCACCTCCCACAGGAAGTCCTCCGCGTTCGCCGTCGGGTTGGTCGCCTGGTCCGTGGCACGGGCGGAGAACCGGTGGGTGGCGCTGCCCAGGCCTTCGTACGTCTTGGTGACCTGGGTCCCCTCGCCGCACGGCTCGAAGCTGCCCGTGTCGAGCTTGCACTGGAACTTCACGGGCTCGGACGCGGTCAGGGTGAAGGTCGCCGTCGTCAGGCTCGTCTTCGCAGGGAGCGTCGTGGCCAGGCTGAGCTCCGGGGCCTCGATGTCCACCGTGAAGCCCACCACCGCGCTGCGCGCGCTCTCGTTGGTGGCCGCATCCCGCGCCAGCACCCGGACCGAGTAGGCCTGCGGCACCAGGTCCGCGGGGACGTAGGTCCACTTGCCCCCCGGCCCGTTCGCCACCACGGTGGCGGTCGGCGTGGGCGGCTCGCTCCCGGCGGACGGGTACAGGAAGACGTCCACCGAGACGTTCTGCTCCGCCGTTCCGGAGATGAGGGGGCGGGCGGTGTTCACGAACGGCTCCGCGGGCGTCAGCAGCACCGGCACCGGCGGAGAGCCGAAGTCGACAGTCCAGACGTGGGCGTCCGGCGAGGACTTCTTCCCGGACTCATCCGTGGCCAGGACCACCAGGGTGTGCTCCCGCTGACCGAGGTTCTCGAAGTAGGCCGCGTTGGGCACCGGCGCGGGGGGCTCGCCCTGGAGGTACTCCGGGCACGGCTGGAAGTCGGTCTCCAGGGGCGGCGTCGTCGCCGCATCCAGCGCGCAGAGATACGTCACGTTGGTCCGGTTGGAGGTGAACCGGAACAGCGCGGTCTCCTCGTTGGTGTAGCGCGGCGGCCGCTCGATGATCTGCATGGACACGCCGCCCACGTCCACCGTCCAGATGTGGCTGGCGGGCGTCGGGTCCACGTTGCCGACCGCGTCCACCGCGCGCACCAGCAGGGTGTGCGCGACCTTCTCGATGATGCTGGAGTACGCGCAGGCTTCATCCGCGCCCGAGGGGAGCGGCACGGGCTCCGTGGGCGCCGGGCAGGGCCCGAAGGGCTGGTTGTCGAGGCTGCACTGGAAGGTGATGCCGTCGGTTTCCTCCGAGCCGTACGTGAAGGTCGACGGGAGCGAGCTGCTCAGCACCGGAGGCACCGTCACGAAGGCGGTGTCCGGCGCCTGGATGTCCACCGTCCACGTGAAGATGTCGGGCGTGGCATCCACGTTGCCCAGCGGGTCCCTCGCCTGGACCCGCAGCGTGTGCGAGCCATGCGCCAGCCCGGTGAAGGTGCGGCTGCCCGGGCAGGGGGTGAAGGTGGCGGCGCTGTCCAGCCGGCACTCGAAGCTGCTCCCGGGCTCGTTGGAGGAGAAGGCGAACGAGGCCGTCTGGGCATGGGTCGGCGAGGGCGGGCCCGAGACGATGGTCGTCTCCGGCGCCGTCTGGTCCACGGTCCAGGAATAGCTGGCGGGCGTCGGGTCCACGTTCTTCGCCGCGTCCTTCGCCCGCACCAGCAGGATGTGCGTCGTGTTGCTGGACACGGTGAGGGTGAACGCCGCCGAGCACGGCGTGAAGGGTGTCGCGCCATCCAGGCTGCACTCGTACGTGACGCCCGACTCCGGCGAGGTGACGGTGAAGGGGGCGCTCGTCGTCGCGACCACGTCGCCGGACGCGGCCCCGGGGCCGTCGGTGATGGTCGTGTCCGGCACCGTCACGTCCACCTTGAAGTGGTGTACCGCCGAGGCGGTGCTGGTGTTGAGGGCGCTGTCCCGGGCCGTCGCGGTGACGGTGTGCTCCACCACCTCGGCGAGCGTCGGCGTCGTATAGGCCCACCTGCCGGAGCTGCCCACCGGGATGGCCTCTCCCTCGGGCCGCGGCTGGCCGTCCAGGGTGATGCGCACCGTGGTGCCCGCCGTGGCCGTTCCCGTGATGACGGGCGTCAGGGTGGCCAGGACGTCATTGTCCACGGGCAGGTCGATGCCGGGCGCCGAGGGAGCCAGGGTGTCCACCGTCCAGGTGAAGCTGGCGGGGCTCGGGTCCACGTTGCCCGCCGCATCCTTCGCGCGGACCAGCAGCGTGTAGTCAGCGTTGGCGGCGACCGTGAAGGTCTCCGAGGCCTGGCACGTCGTGAAGCCGGACGCGGTGCTGAGCCTGCACTCGAATGTGACGGGCGAGTCCGGAGACGTGAAGGTGAAGGCCGCGGACGTGGACTGGGTGAACGCGGCGGGATGCGTCGCGATGACGGTGTCCGGCGGCGTCTTGTCCACGGTGAAGGAGTGCGTGGCGGAGGACCGGGTGTTGCCGGCCGCGTCCTTCGAGACCACGGAGACGGTGTGCTCGACGTTCACGGCCAGCGACTGCACCGGCACGAAGCTCCACTGCGTATCCGCTCGGGCCACCACCTTGCCGAGCGGGGCACCGTTGACGAAGAGCTCCACCTCCGTGCCCGCCTCGGCGTCTCCGCGGTAGGTGGGAGCCTCCGTCGGAATGAAGGAGTCGTCCCCCGGATAGGTGATGTGCGGGATGGCCGGGTCCGTGTCGTCCACGATGAACTCCACCTGGTCGGACACCGGACTGTCATTGCCCGCGCCGTCGCGCGCCACCACCCGGACGCGGTGCTGGATGTCCTCCGCGAGCGCGGTGCCCGGCGTGAAGTGCCAGCGGCCACCGGCATCCGTGGTGACCGGCGTCTGGGGTATGTCGTTGAGATACACCGTCACGGAGCTGGCCACCTCGGCTCCACCCTCGATGAGGGGCGTGGAGTCCTGCGTGTAGCCATTCGTGCCCACGGCATCCACCGTGGGACGGGCCGGCGCCAGGGAGTCCACGGTGAAGTTGAGCCCCCCGGCACGGGCGCTGATGTTGCCGGCGGCGTCCTCGCTCTCCAGGTCAAGCGTGTGCGGGCCCTCGGCAATCGCCGCGGCGGCCACGTAGAACCAGTTGCCACTGGCGTCCGCGATGACGGAAACGGCCGGGCTCGAATCGAGGTAGAGCCGGACGGTGCTCCCAGCGGAGGCCGCGGAGGTCGTGCCCGCGAAGCGCGGAGGGTTGGAACGGGACGTCCCCCCGTTGCCGAAGCTGGTGAGGGCGGGAACCGCGGGCACTCCCGTATCCAGGATGAAGGACCGCCCCGCGCTGAGGCTGCTCGCGTTGCCCGCCTCGTCCTTGGCCCGCACCTGCAGCCAGTGCGGGATGTTCTGGACGATTTCGGAGCTCGTGCTGGCCGGGAAGCTCCAGTCACCGTTGGTCCCCGCGGTGACACTTGCCACCGAGGCACCATCGATGAAGATCTCGATGATGTCCCCTTGCGCCTCGGCCGTTCCGCTGAAGACGTTGGTCCCGGCCCGGCTGTTGACGTAGGCCCCGTTGGTGGGCGCGGTGATGCCCGGCACCGCCGGTGCCTCGGAGTCCACCGTCCACCTGCGCTCGGCGGAGCTCCCCTCGTTGTCCGTCAGGTCCTTCGCCACCACCTCGAAGGTGTGCGGCCCCTGCCCCAGGCCCGTGTAGGTCACCGACGTGTCCCCCATGCAGTCCTGGGTCGTGCCGTCCAGGACGCACTCGACGCTCTGGAGCGTGTTGGCCTCCGTCACCGTGAAGGTGAACGTCGCGGTGGTGGCCGTCACCGTGGTGTCCTGGGCCGGGCCCGAGCCGGCGGCCACGGTGACGACGGGGTTGACGGTGTCCACGTGGAAGGTCTGGACCGTGCTGGGGGCGCTCCAGGACCCCATGAAGGTACCCGCTGCCGTCACCTCGTAGTCGTCACCCGGCGGGCTGTCCGCCAGGCTCGGCGGGTCGAAGGTGAAGGTGCCATTGGCGAGGGCCGTCACCCGACCGCGCTCCACGCCGTCGATATAGATGACCACGTCCGTGTTGGCCGTGGCGGTTCCGGAGATGAAGGCTCCCTCGCCGCGGGTGTTCGCGGGGACGACGACCGTCGGCATCGCCAGCTGCGTGAAGCCCGTGTTGAAGGTCGTCGCCACACCGACGTGGCTGGAGAGCGCCCCCGAGGCAGGCGTGGCGCCGTGGTGGGAGGTCGCCGACTGGGCATCGTGTCCCGCGAGCCCACCTGAAACCGCCACTGCCCCGAGCGAGCACGTTGGCGAGCCGCCCTGCTGGGACTGGAGGAGGATGCGTCCACCGCCGCCGCCGCCGCCCGGTCCGACGTTGTTGACCTCGATGACACTGCCCTCACCACCCTTCGCCTCGATGGCCGTGCCGCCGCACGCGGCGCTGCCCGCGAAGCGCAGCCAGATGGAGCCGCCCGCCCCACCGCCCGCCCCACCTTCCGAGGCGCTGCTCGCGCCACTGGCGCCATTGGCCTTGATGGTGCCGTTTCCCTCCAGCTGGTTGGCCCGGATGAAGATGAGGCCTCCGCCAGCCGCGCCATTCGGTCCCGCCGCATTGCCGGCACCGTGGCCGCTGCCACCGCCGCCGCCAAAGGTCAGCCCACTGAAGTAGGGCTGGGTGGCGGAAATGAGGTTCGAGTCGACGAACTTCACGCCGCCCATTCCGCCCACGGCTGCATTGCCACCCGTACCGCCATTGGTGGAGTTGCCGCCGACGCCGCCCGGACCGCCGTTGCCACCACCACCGCCACCCGCCTTCGAGCAGACACCGCCGCCCGCTCCGTTGACGATGTTGCCGCGCCCCAGGTGGTTGGCATTGAAGCGCGCCGGGTCGACACCCTCTCCCTTGCGGGCCGCGGTGCCGGCAGTGGAGACATCCGTGTTGTTGGTCGTGCAGTCGGTGGTGGTGTTGGTCTGCTGGACGAAGGGGCCACCGCGGAACCCCTGGCCACTCACGTCGATGGTGCCGTTGTTGGTGACGGTCCCCGTCGCCACGAAGGCCACCACGCCGCCCTTCGTCCCGTCCCAGGGCAGGGCCTTGATGCCCCGTCCGGTGTCGATCTGGACGTTCTTGTACTCGGGGACGCGGATGACCTGCGTCACCAGCGGGTCGAACGTCTGGACCAGGGGCGCGGTCAGGGTCAGCGTGTCGGGGTCCGTGTTGGCGCCGTCCGCCACGCTGTCCACCCGGGCCAGCTCCCAGCGCCCCACCTGCGTGCTGGCGCTGAAGGTGAAGTTCGTCTGTGAGCCCACCACGGCCGACGTCGCGCCGCCCACCTGGAGCAGCAGAACCAGGTCGCCGCTGGCGAAGCCCGCCCGCGAGTCCACGTCCACGAGGATTTTCGGGCCGCCGGGCTGCTCCGCGCGAATCGCCATGACCTGGGCATAGTCGTTGATGACGGCGTCGCTGCCGCTGGGGGTCCCGTCCGGCACCACGTACGTCGGGTTGCCCGCGCCGACGGGAAGCTTCCCCTCGCCCAGGAAGAATGTGTCCGGCTCGGCCACGGCGGCCGTGGCCAGCAGCGCACCGCCGAGGAGCAGCGCCTTCGCAATCGAGGCTCTCATAATCCGTCCTGACCGGGACCCCGGCTACTGCCGGGGGCTCCCAGCCTTCTCCTGCTGCGGGTCCACGACGATGAACTCCACGCGGCGGTTGTTCTCACGGCCGATGGAGGTCGCATTGGTGTCGATGGGGCGCTCCTGCCCGTAGCCCTGCGCCTGCAGCCGCTCGGCGGGCACGCCCTTCGTGATGAGGTACTGGCGCACCGCTTCCGCGCGCGCCTGCGACAGCCGGCGGTTGTCGGCCGGGAAGCCGCGGTCATCCGTGTGGGCGCCCACCACGACGAGCGGAACCTCCACCGGGTGCTCCTTGATGACGCGCGCCACCCAGTCCAGCGGCGGGTAGGAGCTGGCCAGCACGCGGGCCTGCGAAGGCTCGAAGAAGATCTTGCCCACCGTCACCAGCCGGCCGGGGCGCATCTCCACCAGCGGCTGCACGTGGCCGGGGCAGCCCAGGTTCTTCGGGTCACCCGGCTCGTTCGCGCAGCTGTCCACGCGGTTGGGGGTGCCGTCCTTGTCCGAGTCCGACTCCGGGCAGCCATTGCGCTCGAGCGGACCGGCCTCGTTCGGGCACTCGTCCTTGTCGTTGTCCAGGCCGTCCTTGTCCGTGTCGCGCACCGGGCAGCCGCGGTTGTCCGCGGGCCCCGGGTCATTGGGGCAGCTGTCCGTCTCGTCCGGCGTCTCGTCCTTGTCCGCGTCACGCAGCGGGCAGCCCTGGTTCGCGGCCAGGCCCGGCTCGAACGGACACGCGTCCAGCATGTCCTCCAGGCCGTCGGCGTCGGTGTCCTGGGCCGAGCAGCCCTTGCGCGCCACGTCGCCCGGCACCATCGGGCACCGGTCCTCGATGTTGCGCACGCCGTCGTGGTCCTCGTCCATCTCCGGGCACTCTTCCAGCGTGTGCGGCAGCCCCGGCTCGCAGTTGACCGAGGACTCGCCCGGCCCGCGCCGCGGCGTCGCGTCTCCGTAGGCCCCGCCCACCATCATCCGGAACAGCGGCGTGCCCGGCGCCGAGCCCACGCCCACGCCCGCCATCGCGAACATCTCCAGGGACGGATTCACGAGGTAGCGCATGCCCGGCAGCAGCTCCGCCGCGCCCGGCTGGGCCGTCAGCGGCACCATGCCCCGCACGTTCATCTCCCAGCGCAGCCGCCGGCCCGTGGTGGCGATGGCCGCCCCCACCCGCAGCTCGTTGCCAATCTGGTCCTGCGCGACGGCGGCCGTGTCGGTGATGCGCTGGCGCAGCCGGCGCATGAAGCCCACCTCCAGGCCCGCGCGGATGAAGCCGAAGTGACGGCCCACCATCAGCTTGGGCGCCAGCCGCAGCATCCCGTTGTCGCGCGCCAGCGTCCCCGCGCTGCCCACCGGCAGCCCCGCCCCCAGCTCCATCGCCACGTCGAAGCCGCCCTTGTCGTCCTGGGTCATCAGCCCCAGCCGCGCCGCCAGCGTGGGCGTGCCCAGGCCGAACGCCGAGGGCGACGCGTAGCCCGTGTCCCCCAGGTCTCCCGTCGTCTGGAACACCATGGGCGCCTGCAGCATCACCTGCAGCCAGTCCATGGGCGCGTAGGCCACCGCCGCGTGCATGGTGGCCCGGCCACCGACGATGGTGAAGGCCTCGCCATCCAGGTCCAGCAGCAGCGGGCTGTGCGCGTAGGCCGCCACCAGCGAGACGCGGTAGTCGCCCGCCGGCAGCAGCTCGCCCATGCCCACCACCAGCGAGCCCTCCGCGCCGGGATTCAGCTCCAGCCGCTCCAGCTCGAAGTTGGGAAGGACCGTCTGCGACACGGCCGCCGTGGACGTCAGCGCCAGTGCCAGCGCGAGTCCGCGGTGCAGGAGCTTTCTTCTTCTCATGGTTCTCCCGGGTGGAAGCCGTCTGGGTATCCCGGAGCTACCCACGGTTTCAAGCCGGCCCCCCTTTTCCACTCTACACCGAAACCCGCCCCAGGCCGGATGGCCCCCCTTCGAAATCGCCTGCTAGCTCTTCCGCCCGAATGAAAATTTCGTGTCAGGGATCTTTGCTACGCCAATTCATGGCATGCTGTTGCACCACTCACGGGCCGCGCGTTCCTCGCGAGGCCTTGCGCCGGGGGACTGAAGATGATCGCGAACGCCGCCTTGCTCGCCAATCAGGCCGAGTTCGAGTTCCAGGCAGGTGCCTTCACCTCGGGTGAGCTGGCGGTGCTCGGCTTCGAGGCCGAGGAGACGCTGTCGCAGCCCTACGCGGTGGAGGTCGCCCTGGCGGCGAAGCCCGACGTGGAGGTGGAGGAGAAGTCCCTGCTCGGCAAGGACGCGCGCCTCACCATCATGCTGGGTGACGGCACCGCGCGCTTCTTCCACGGCATCGTGTCGCGCATGTCCCGCTGGGACGAGGGCAGCGGCCCCGAGCGCCGCCGCTACCGCGCCACCGTGGTGCCCCGCCTCTGGACGCTCCGCCACCGCCGCAAGAGCCGCATCTTCCAGGAGCTGACCGTCCCGCAAATCGTCCACAAGGTCCTGGACGAGGCGAAGGTGGAGCACCGGCTCGCCCTCAACGGCAGCTACCCCAAGCGCGACTACTGCGTGCAGTACCGCGAGTCGGACCTGGACTTCGTGTCCCGCCTCCTCGAGGAGGAGGGCATCTTCTACTTCTTCGAGCACGGCGAAGAGGCCCACATGATGGTGCTGGGTGACGGCGACTCCGCCAACCCCGCCATGCAGGGCGACGCGACGCTCGTCTACCGCGAGCGCAGCCACATGGTGGCCAGCGCGGAGTACGTGCACGAGCTGGTGGCGCGCACCGAGGTGCAGCCGGGCGCCGTGGCGCTGCGCGACTACAACTTCCTGCGCCCCGCCCAGGACCTCAGCGCCGCCTCGGAGGCCGAGGGCGGCGAGACGGCGCTCGAAATCTACGACTACCCCGGCCGCTACGAGGAGCCGGGCTCCGGCAAGAGCCTGGCGAAGGTACGCCTGGAGGAGCTGCGCGCGCGGGCGGAGACGGTGACGGGCGCCAGCTACAGCCGCCGCATCTGCGTGGGCCACTCCTTCGAGCTGGCCGAGCACCCCGACGGGGCCCTCAACCGCAAGTACCTGCCGGTGTCGGTGCGGCACGTGGGCCACCAGACCGAGGCGCTCAGCATCGAGCAGGGCTCGCTCAAGAGCCGCGAGGGCTACCGCAACGAGTTCCTCTGCCAGCCGGCCGAGGTGCCCTTCCGCCCGGCCCGCGTCACGCCCCGCCCGGTGATTCCCGGCGCGCAGACGGCCATGGTGGTGGGCCCCGCGGGCGAGGAGATCCACACCGACGAGCACGGCCGCATCAAGGTCCAGTTCCACTGGGACCGCGAGGGCAAGCAGAACGACAAGAGCTCCTGCTGGATTCGCGTCAGCCAGGCCTGGGCCGGCCCGGGCTGGGGCGCGCTGTACCTGCCGCGCATCGGCCATGAAGTCGTCGTGGAGTTCCTCGAGGGCGACCCGGACCGGCCCATCGTCACCGGCAGCGTCTACAACGGGCAGAACCCCACGCCCATCGACCTGCCCGGCAGCAAGACGCAGAGCACCCTGCGCTCCAGCTCCAGCCCCGGCGGGGACGGCTCCAACGAGCTGCGCTTCGAGGACGCCGCCGGCTCCGAGCTCGTCTATCTGCACGCGCAGAAGGACTTCAACATCATCGTCGAGAACGACAAGACGCAGGAGGTCCGCGGCAACGAGACGCTCCTCGTGAAGAAGGACCGCACGCGCACCATCGAGGGAAACCAGTCCCTCGAGGTGAAGAAGAACGACGACAGCACCATCACCGGCAACCAGACGCTCGCCGTCACCGGCAACCGCTCCACCACCGTGGCCGGCAACCACACCGAATCCGTGGCCGGGGACCAGTCCATCAGCGTCAGCGGCAACCAGTCCCTCACCGTGGCCCTGGCCTCCGCGGAGACGGTGGGCCTGGGGAAGATGCTCAATGTCGGCGGCGCGCTCGCCGTCACCGTGGGCGCGGCCTTCAACGAGCTGGTGGGCGGACTCAAGTCGGAGCAGGTCGGCGGCGCCAAGGTGGAGGTGGTGGGCGCCAAGAAGTCCGAAACGGTGAAGGGCTCGCGCACCATGCAGGTGGGCGGAGACCTCTCCGAAGAGGTCGGCAAGTCCCGCACCCTCAAGGTGGAGAAGGACCTGCTGCTCAGCGTGGGCGGCAAGGTGAACCACACCGCCAAGGACGCCTACACCCTGTCCGCCAAGGAAATCTCCCTGGTGGCCCAGGAGCAGTTCACCCTCAAGGTCGGCTCCGCCACCCTTCAGGTGAAGAAGAACGGCGACGTCGTCATCAAGGGCGCCAAGATCGAGGTCACCGCCAGCGGTGACGTCATCATCAAAGGCTCGAAGATCTCGGAAAACTAGAAGCAACCGGGCAGGCGCCAGGGGTGGCGGCTTGAAACCACTCCGTCCTGTCTGGCAGTTTACGCTTTGCACGTAACCGCTCGGCGTTACGGGCGCTCTTTCCAAGGAAACTGGATGTTGGCGCAAAGACACACTGGCGCCGGTACGGGGGGGATGGCCGTCCGGTGTCTTCGGTGGGGTGTGGTCACCGCGCTCGCGCTCGTTCTGGGCGGGAGTGTGGGCTGCGCGAAGCGCATTCCCCAGGCGTGTGAGACGCCTCCTCCCTTCCAGGTCGTCGTCGACGCGGCGGAGCAGCTCAATCCGGACGCGCGCGGTCGCTCCCTGCCCACGGTGGTGCAGATCGTCCAGCTCAAGGACAGCGTCCGGCTGGAGCGCGCGGGCTTCAAGGATTTGTGGGGCAAGCCCGAGGAGCTCCTGAAGGAAGACCTCTTGCAGGTGGCGGAGGTGGTGGTGCCGCCGGGCCGCAAGGTGACGCGCTGGGTGCAGCGAGATCCCAAGGCGCGCTTCGTGCTGGCCATGGGCCACTTCCGCCAGCCGCTGGGCTCCTCCTGGCGCACCGTCGCGGTGCTGCCGGTGGTGAAGGAGTCCCAGTGCGTGGAGCGCCCCGCCGGTGACCAGGGCGAGCCGAAGCCGGAGGACGAGGTGTTCCGCTACCGGCTGCAGGGCTACCAGATTGATTTGTTGCTCCGGCCCGTCACGCAGGCTCCGGAGGTCCAACCCCAAGCGGGCGACAGTGCGTCGCCGCGGAGAGGTGTATGAAGTCCGTGCAGCGAGTCGTCTGGTCGGAGGGCATGTTCATGAGCCCCCACCACCTCCAGCAGCAGGACCTCTACCACGAGCAGCTCCTGGACCTGCGCCTGGCGGCCCTGGAGCCGTACCCGTGGGGCGTGGTGTCCCTGGAGGTGGACATGGAGGCGCTGCGCGCGGGCACCATCCAGCTGTCGCGCTTCATGGGCGTGCTCCCGGACGGGCTGCCGGTGGCCTTCGAGGCCGGTGACGCCGAGGCCCCGCCCGCGCGCCCCGCGGAGGGCTACTTCCCTCCGGCCCAGCGCACCCTGGACGTCTACCTCGGCGTGCCGCGCGAGCGCAGTGGCGTGGAGAGCTTCGGCAGCGGGGAGCGGCTGGGCGGCAGCCCGCGCTACACGCCCTCGGCGCGCCCCATCAGCGACTTGACGGCGTCCACGTCCATCTCCCAGGTGGCCTTCGGCCAGCGCAACGTGCGGCTGCTGTTCGGCACCGAGCCGCGCGACGACTTCGACTCCATCAAGCTGTGCGAGCTGTCGCGCGACAGGTCGGGGAACCTGACGCTCGTCGACACGTACATCCCTCCCTGCCTGCGCATCGACGCGTCGTCGTTCATCATGAACGAGCTGCGCACGCTGTTGCGGCTGATGGTGTCCAAGCAGCGCCAGCTGTCCTCGCGCCGGCGGCACCGCGACGCGTCCACGCTGGAGTTCACCGCGGGCGACGTGACGCTCTTCCTGGAGCTCAACGCGCTCAACGGCATCATCCCCTACCTCCAGCACGCGCTGGACGCGGGCAACCTGCCGCCGCGCGACGTGTACCTCACGCTCATCCAGACGGCGGGACAGCTGTGCACGTTCTCCGCGAGCGCGGACCCGTCCACCCTGCCCTCCTTCCAGTTCACCAACCTGCGGGCCACCTTCGAGGAGCTCTTCCGCCGCATCGCGGACCTGATGCGCTCGGTGGCGCTGGAGCAGTGCCTCACGGTGGACCTGTCGGTGGGCACCGACGGCATGTTCCGCGGGCGGCTGGAGGACGAGCGGCTGGAGCGCTGCGGCCAGTTCCTCCTCGCCGTGCGCAGCGAGCTGCCGGAGAAGACGGTGGCGGAGCAGCTGCCCAAGCTGTCCAAGGTCGCCGCCTGGGACGACATCCGCGCCCTGCTGCAGGCCGCCGCGCCCGGCGTGCCGCTGGTGGTGACGTACCGCCCGCCGCCGGAAGTGCCGGTGCAGCCGGGCACCGTCTACTTCAGCCTCAGCATGAATGACGGCTACTGGAAGAACGTGATGCGAGACCGGAACCTCGCGCTCTATCTGCCGCAGCCCTTCGACGCGAGCCGCACCAGCGTCGAACTGCTCGCGGTCCCCACCGCCAATCGCTGACGCCCCGCCCTGCCCATGGACCGAGTCACTGAAGCCACGAAGGACTGTTTCGATGCCGCCATTCAATTGCGCGGCTCGGATGCAGCGGCCGTCCCCCCGCCGGAGACCCTGCACCACCGCCTGCGCGGGGTGGTGGACGAGCTGCTGAGGCGCGCCGCGGTGCTGGGCTTCAGCCATCAGGACGCCCAGGACATGGCGTACGCGATGGTGGCGCTCATCGACGAGGTGGTGCTCGGCCGGCCGGAGGAGTACCGCCAGTTCTGGAGCTCCAACCCGCTGCAGCTCCACTACTTCAATGAAAACGTCGCCGGTGACGGCTTCTTCGCCCGGCTCAACACCGTGCGCAAGGACCCGCACCGCGCGGAAGTCCTGCAGGTCTACTACCTGTGCATGCTCTTCGGCTTCCAGGGCCGCTACCGCATCCGCGGCGGCGAGCTGGAGCTGATGACGCTCATCGACACCGTGCAGAAGGACCTGGAGCGCGCGCGCCCCTTCGACTTCGACGTGCTGTCGCCCCACGGCGAGCGCCCCACGGAGTCACTGCTCTCCAAGAGGAAGAAGGCCTCCATGCTGGGCATCTCCGCCGGCGCGCTGGCGGTGGCGGTGCTCTTCTACGGGGTGCTGCAGTTCTTCATCAATGACACGGTGGGCGAGCTGAAGAGCCGCATCGAGGTCCACGCAGCCAAGAACACGGCCAGCACGGGCGGCAACGCCGCGACCACGGCCTCCACGGAGGGCGCGCCATGATGGCGTACCTGCTGCCACTGTTGGGCATTGGCGCGCCCACCTTCGCGCTACTGAGCTTCATGGGCTTCTCGCCGAAGGAGGCGGCCATCATCGCCGCGCTGGCGGGCCTCTTCGCCATGGGCGTGGTGTGGCTGGTGAAGCGCATCCGCGCGCGCCGCGCGGCGAAGAAGCTGGAGGGCGCGCTCGCGACGCAGGCCGAGGAACAGACGGCCACGGTGCGGCCGGACCTGCAGCCTGAAATCAAGGCCATGCAGGCCGAGTTCACCAAGGCGGTGGAGGCGCTGAAGACCTCCAAGCTGGCGCGCGGCGGCAAGGACGCCCTCGCCGTGCTGCCCTGGTACCTCATCGTCGGTCCCCCGGGCGCGGGCAAGAGCACGGCGCTGCGCAACTCGGGCCTCAAGTTCCCCTACCTCTCCGCGCGCGGCGGCGTGCGCGGCGTGGGCGGCACGCGCAACTGCGACTGGTGGCTCACCAACGAGGCCGTCATCCTCGACACGGCAGGCCGCTACACCAGCGCGGAGGAGGACCGGCCGGAGTGGCTGGCCTTCATCGACACGGTGGCGAAGCACCGCCCCAGCCGTCCCATCAACGGCCTCATCGTGGCCATCAGCGTCAGCGAGTTGATGAACGCGGACCCGCAGGCCGTGGGCGAGATGGGGCAGACCATCCGCGAGCGCCTGGATGAAATCACCACCCGGCTGAAGATGCTGGTGCCGGTGTACGTGATGATCACCAAGTGCGACCTGCTGCCCGGGTTCGTGGAGATGTTCTCGGACCTGTCGCGCGTGGAGCGCGGGCAGATCTGGGGCTTCACGGTGCCGGTGGAGCAGCAGCGCGAGGCGAGCACGGACCTGTTCCGCGAGCGCTTCGACGAGATGCTCTCCGTGCTGGAGCAGCGCTCCTTGCGCCGGCTGGGCCAGGAGCGCCGGCTGGAGACGCGCGAGAACATCTACGGCTTCCCGCAGAAGTTCGACGCGCTCCGCAAGAACCTCGCCGAGTTCCTCCAGCCGCTCTTCCTGGAGAACGTGTTCCAGGACACGCCCGTCTTCCGCGGCCTGTACTTCAACAGCGGCACGCAGGACGTGCGCGCGGTGGACAAGGTCTCCGCTTCCGCCGCGGAGCTGTTCGGCAGCACCAACGGCCGGGCGCAGACGGACGGCGCCACGGAGGGCCGCAGCTACTTCCTCTGGGACGTCTTCACCAAGGTGATGTTCCAGGACCAGCAGATGGCGGTGCGCAGCTCGCTGGAGGAAGCGAGGGTGCGCCGGCAGCGGCTGGTGCTGGCGAGCGCCGCCCTGGCGGCCACCGCGCTGATGCTGTCGCTGCCCACCGTGTCCTTCTTCCAGAACCGCGCCATGGCGCAGGCGGTGACGAAGGCCATCACCGACGTGAGCCTGGACCCGCGCGACGACATCCGCCGCGTGGAGGACCTGATTCCCCTGCGCAACCGGCTGCAGGAGCTGACCGAGTACGACGAGAAGGGCGCGCCCCTGTGGATGCGCTTCGGCCTCTACCAGGGCGACAAGATGCTGCCGCAGGCGCGGCAGTTCTATAACGCCGCCCTGCGCCGGGTGCTCCTGGGCAAGCAGTTCGAGCTCACCCAGCAGCGGCTGGACGCCTTCGGGAAGAACCCGGACCTGCTCACGGTGCGCAACGACTCCGACTACAGCAAGCACTTCGACGCGTACCGGCAGTACTTCGACGACCTGAAGCTGTACCTGCTGGTGACGACGCCCCGGGACCCGAACGAGCCGGCGCTGGACGAGACGCAGCAGAAGTGGCTGGTGCAGCAGATCATCAGCCACTGGAAGCGCGTACGCGGTGACTCGGTGGACGAGCGCGCGGTGGAGAACCACGCGTCCACGTACCTGCGCATGCTCGCCAACGAGCAGATGCTCCCGGAGGAGCAGAAGCCGGCGCGGGCCGAGCGCATCGCCTTCCCGCGCGAGAAGGGCGTCATCACCTCGGCGCGGCGCTCGCTCAACAACGTGCCCCTGGTGCGCCTGGAGCTGGCGCAGCTGGTGGCCAACGTCAGCAACGAGTTCCCGGACCAGTCGCTGGAGCAGCTGGTGGGCTCGGTGCCGGAGATGAGCGCCACCAACCGGGTGCGCGGCGCCTTCACGCGCACCGCGTACGACCAGGTCATCCGCGAGCGGCTGGAGCGGGCCTTCCAGGACCAGCAGTCCTGGGTGCTGGACCGCGACGAGAAGGTGGACGCGGTGGAGTCCCGCCGCGAGCTGCGCACGCGCTACTTCGAGACCTACCAGCAGGAGTGGAAGGACTTCCTCAGCTCCATCCGGGTGCAGGCGCCGCAGAACCTCACGCAGATGGAGAGCCTGCTCACCAACCTGACGCGCGGCAAGCCCAAGCCCTACGGCCGGCTCTTCCGTGCGCTCGCCTACAACGTGCAGCTGGACAAGCGCGACAAGACAGTGGCCGCGGCGACGGGCGGCAGGCTCCAGGCCGTCAAGGAGTTCTTCGGCTCCAAGCCGGAGCAGGAGGCGGCGCAGAAGCGGGAGCTGCTCACCGCGGACTCGCCTTCCGGCGCCGAGGAGATCACCGCGAGGGATTTGGAGCGTGAGTTCGCCTCGCTCATCCGCTTCACCACGGAGACCTCCAAGACGGAGGACGGCGAGGAGTCGCTGACGGCGCTGGACTCGTACGAGGACCAGCTGGCCACGGTGCAGACGACGCTGCTGGCGGTGAAGGACAAGCCGGCCGAGTCGGGCGTGCTCCTGGACAAGATTGAATCCACCCGCACCAACGTGGAGATGCTGGTACGCAAGCAGTCGGACAACGTCGCCATCTTCGAGCGGCTCCTGCTGCCGCCCTTCCAGGAGATGCGCTCGGTGGTGTTCGAGGGCACGGCCGAGGCCAAGAGCAACCTGTTCTGCGAGCAGGTGGTGTCCACGTACCAGCAGGCCTTCAAGGGCCTCTACCCGTTCGACCGGGCGTCGCAGAAGGACGCGCCGCTGCCGGAGGTGGCCGAGTTCCTCCGTCCCGAGGGCGGCCTGGTGCGCAAGTTCGTCAAGGAGCAGCTCCTGGAGGACGTGGTGGCCACGGGCCGCAAGTGGGAGTTCACCTCGTCCGGTGGCGCCATGTTCCGGCCGGAGCTGCTCACCTTCCTGGAGAAGACGGGCGCGCTCGCCACCACGCTCTTCCCGGGTGGCGACACGGTGGACCCGCTGGTGCGCTTCCAGGTCCGCCTGCGGCCGGGCGTCTCCGCGGACGGCCTGGCGTCGCAGATCTCCTCCATCACCTTCACCCTGGACGGCACCGACGAGACGTACCGCAACGGCCCCGACACGGTGTGGAAGCCGATGATCTGGCCCGGCCAGGCCGGCAAGCTCGGCGCGCGCATCCTCGTGCAGAGCGCGGACGGCGCCACCGAGACGGCGCTGGAGGCGGAGGGCGAGTGGGGCCTGTTCCGCCTGCTGGAGCGCGTCAAGCGCATCGAGCCCAGCGCGGACGGCCGCTACTTCACGGCCACGTGGGAAATCGAGGAGATGAACGGGGCGATGGTCTCCATCGACTTCCGGCCCGAGCGCACCGCCAACCCGTTCTACGGGCTGGGCGGCAACACCTCGAAGCTGCTGGCCATCTTCCGCGAGCCGGGCCTGCAGCCGCCGGCGGGCATTGCCCGGAAGGGGCGCGGGTGCAATCCCCAACCCGTCGCCTCGGGCGGAGTCCCCTGACATGACGGTGCAGTCGCAGCGCATCGGACTGTTGGGCAAGACGCCCCGCCAGGCCGAGTTCATCAAGCTCAACGCCGCCACCCCCCTCGCCCTCCAGCTCTATGGCTGGATGGAGGAAGGGGTGGAGCGCGCGCGGCGGGCCCGGGTGGACCTGCCCTCGGAGCCGGTGAACTTCGTGTTCACCGTGCCGGGGCAGAAGCAGGCGCTGGTGGGACTGATGGCGCCCAGCGTGGACAGCGTCGGGCGCGCCTTCCCGCTGGCCGTCTTCACCGAGGTGGCGTCGGCGGCCACGGCCCCGCGCTACGCGCTGACGCCGGAGGCCTTCCAGCCCTTCCTCCGCGCCGCCGGTGTCCTCGCCCGGTCCGCGGCGGAGCTGGACGTACCGCAGCTGCTGGAGCGCGCGGCGGTGCTGCCCCTGCCCGGCCCGGGGGACTTCAGCGTGGCGCAGCGGCTGCGCGACGCCGCGCTGGCGGAGCACCGCACCCAGGACCTGCTGGGCCCGGTGGTGGAGGGCACGCCGGACGGCGGCCGCTACTACGCGCTGCACACCTTCCTCACCGCGTGCGTCGGCGAGCGCGGCCGCGAGCAGTCCGCCGCGGGCGTGGCGCTGGACTGCCCGTTCTCCACGAGCGTGGGCCCGGTGGCGTGGCTGGAGCTGTCCTCGCGCCTCTTGCGCTGGCCGAGCCAGCCCCCGGCCTTCTTCTGGTCCGAGGGCGAGCGGCCCCGGCTGCTGCTCAGCCTGGGCGCGGCCACCCCCGCCCTCTTCCTGGCCCTGGCCCAGCCTGGCCGTCCGGGCGCCCAGGTGTGGCCGCTGCGCACCGAGCGGCCCGCCGCCATCGACAACGCGCGCAAGGGCCTCAAGGCCGCGGCGCGCCAGGTCATCGACGCTCCCTCCACCACCCTCGAGCAGCTGCTGCGCGCGCTGGCTCCCTGAACCCCGTCTGCCTCTATGCCGCCCACCCTCGAAGAGCTTCGTGAGCGTGCCCGACCCTGGACCGAGCCCGTGCCCGGCGCCGCCCCCGCCGGGGTGCAGGCGAAGCACGAGCCGGCCTACGAGGCCATCGCCACGGAGGTGGCGAAGCTGGAGTCCCCCGCCGCGGCCGGTGTGCGCTGGGACGACGTCGTCCAGGGCGCCGGGACGCTGCTGAAGGGCACCACCAAGGACCTCTGGCTGGCCTCGTACATGGCCTATGGCCTGTATGCCACGCGCGGCCTGGACGGCGCGGCCACCGGGGCCGCCATCCTCGCCGAGGTGACCGAGCGGTACTGGCAGGACCTCTTCCCCGAGCTGAAGCGGCTGCGCGGCCGGGCCAACGCCGTGGGCTGGTTCGTGGAGCGGCTGGGCCGCATGCTCCCCTCGGTGGAGCAGTCCAGCGTGAGCGCGGAGTCGCTGGAGGCGCTGTCCGTCGCGCTGAAGCGACTGTCGCAGCTGTCCCGCGAGCGCTTCGCCGACTCGGCGCCCGCCTTCGGTCCGCTGCAGGACGCCATCGCCCGGCTGCGCGCGGGGCTGCCGCCGCCCGAGCCCGAGCCGGCTCCTCGGGACTCCGCGCGGGGTGACACTTCGACGGCGCACTCCTCCGAGGCGAACGGCGCTTCCGCGAGCGAGGACTCCGGGAACACGCCCGCCAGGAGCGGGGCGGCGGAGAACACCGCCGCCGCGAATGCCGGCTCGCAGGCCCCTGCCTCCGCGAACGGAGCCTCCGGGAACGCGGCGAACGGCGCTTCCGCCGCGAACCGCGCCGCGGGGAATGGGGCGGCCTCGAACGGCGCTTCCGGGAGCACCGCCGGCGCGAACGCCACCGCCGCGAAGGCCGCCGGGACGCCCGCGGCGCAGGCCGCGCCCGCCCGGAACACCGCCGCGCCGGTGGTGGTGCCCGCCCTTCCGGCGCTGCCGGCCTCGCCGGACCTGTCCACCTCGGACGCCGTCACGGACTTCCTGCGCAACGTGGGCACCGCGCTCCTGGGCGCCGCCGGGGCGCTGCGCCACGCGAGCGTCGCCGACCCGCTGCCCTACCGGCTGATGCGCATGGGCCTGTGGCTGCACCTGGCCCGGCCGCCCGCCGCAGGCGCCAATGGCCGCACCTCGCTGCAGGCGCTGCCGGACGCGCTGCGCACCAAGCTGGAGACCCTGGAGAACAACCAGCGCTGGGCCGACCTGCTCGACGAGGCCGAGTCCGCGCTGGGCCAGCACCGCTTCGCGCTCGGCCTGCACCGCTTCAGCGCCGCCGCCCTCACCGGCCTGGGCGAGTCGCACGCGGCCGCCCACGCCGCGCTCGTCCAGGAGCTGGGCGCCCAGCTGCGCCGCATGCCCGGCGTCGAGGAGCTCGTCGCCGCCAACGGCAAGCCCCTCACCGACGACGCCACCCGCGCCTGGCTGCGCGCGCAGGTGCTCTCCGGGGGTACATCCTCCGCCACCGTTTCCCCGGGCCCCAGCGCCGCCGCCTCGCCGCTGGCCCTGCCGCCGCCGTCGCTTCCGCCCGAAGCGTCCGCTGCTGGAACCAGCCCTGCCCTGGAGGAGGAGGCCCGCGCGCTGCTGGCCGAGGGCCGCGTCCACGAAGCCGTCACCCGATTGCAGGGCGCCATCTCCGCCGCCACCACCGGCCGCGCCCGATTCCTCTCACGACTGGCATTGGCACGGCTGTGCGCCAACGCGGGCCAGCTCCCGCTCGCGCGCGCCGTCTATGACGCGCTCGACGAGGAGGTGTCTGCCCATTCTCTCGATACGTGGGAACCCGCCCTCGCGGCCGCGTGCCTCGAAGGCTGGTTGTCGACCCGCTCCCCTGGGGAAAAGGAGGAGGGACGGGTGGCAGCAAAGATTCGAAACCGGTATCGTCGTCTAGCGCGGCTGGATTCTTCCGCCGCGTTGCGCGTCGGCGCCTGATGCAACCCTGTTGTACCGCGGCGAAGCTCCACCCCATGCGACGCCCGCGCCAAAAACGCAGCACTCAAGGAGAAAGCCGCAGATGAGCAAAGAGAGTTCCGTCGCCCCTACCGAGCGCGTCAACATCGTCTACAAGCCCGCCACCGGCAACGCCCAGGAGCAGGTCGAGCTGCCGCTGAAGGTCCTCATGATGGGGGACTTCACCGGCCAGGCCGATGACCGCCCGCTGGAGCAGCGCGCGCCCATCAACGTCGACAAGTCCAACTTCAACGAGGTGATGGCCCAGCAGAACCTCAAGGTCACCCTCACCGCCGCCGACAAGCTCGCTGGCGACGCGAACGCGACGATGAACGTCACGCTCCAGTTCAAGAACCTGAACGACTTCTCTCCGGAGAGCGTCGTCAACCAGGTGCCCGAGCTCAAGAAGCTGCTCGAGCTGCGCAGCGCCCTCAACGCCCTCAAGGGGCCCCTGGGCAACCTGCCCGCGTTCCGCAAGAAGCTGCAGTCGATGCTCGCCGACGAGGAGGGCCGCAAGGCGCTCATCAAGGAGCTGGGCCTCAAGGACGAGACCAAGTAGCCCTTTTTCGGGGGATTTGAAACACCATGCCTAACGAGACCCAGACCCAGAAGTCGACCGGCGTTGCCGCTGACGCCTCCCTGTCCCTCCTCGACGAGATTCTTTCCGAGGCCAAGCTCAAGCCGAAGGACGAGGGCTACGACGTCGCCAAGCGCGGCGTGCAGGCCTTCATCACGGAGATGCTGGCGCCGCACCGCTCCGAGGAGCGCGTGGACAAGGCCCTCGTCGACGCGATGATTGCCGAAATCGACAAGCGCCTGTCCGCGCAGGTCAACGAAATCCTCCACGCCAAGGAGTTCCAGAAGCTGGAGGCCTCCTGGCGCGGCCTGAAGTTCCTGGTCGACCGCGTGGACTTCCGCGAGAACACCCGCGTGGAGATGCTCAACGTCTCCAAGGAAGACCTCCAGAAGGACTTCGAGGACGCGCCGGAAGTCACCAAGAGCGGCCTGTACAAGCTCGTGTACTCCAACGAGTACGGCGTGTTCGGCGGCAAGCCCTACGGCATCATCAACGCCAACTACGACTTCGACGTCGGCCCGCAGGACATGGACCTGTTGCGCAAGTGCGCGTCCGTGGCCGCCATGGCCCACGCGCCCTTCATCGCCAACGCCGCGCCGGAAGTCTTCGGCGAGCAGAGCTTCCTCAAGCTGCCGGACCTCAAGGACCTCAAGTCCCTCTTCGAGGGTCCGCAGTACGCCCGGTGGCACTCGTTCCGCGAGAGCGAGGACGCGCGCTATGTGGGCCTCGCCCTGCCGCGCTTCCTCCTGCGCCTGCCCTACGGCGAGAAGACCGTCCCCGTGAAGGCCTTCAACTTCACCGAGGACGTCGTCGGCAGCCACGACCGCTACCTCTGGGGCTACGCCTCCATCGCCATGACCAGCCGCGTGGCGGACTCCTTCGCCAAGTTCCGCTGGAGCCCGAACATCATCGGTCCCCAGTCCGGCGGCGCGGTGGAGAACCTGCCGCTGCACCAGTACGAGGCCATGGGGGAAATCCAGACCAAGATTCCCACCGAGGTCATGCTCACCGAGCGCCGTGAGTACGAGCTCGCCGAGGAGGGCTTCATCGGCCTCGTCTTCCGCAAGGACTCGGACAACGCCGCGTTCTTCAGCGCCAACTCGGTGCAGAAGCCCCGCTTCTTCGGCAACACGCCCGAGGGCAAGGCGGCGGAGACCAACTACCGCCTGGGTACGCAGCTGCCGTACATGTTCATCATGACCCGCCTGGCGCACTACATCAAGGTGCTGCAGCGCGAGCAGATTGGCAGCTGGAAGGAGAAGTCGGACCTGGAGCGCGAGCTCAACCACTGGATGAGCCAGTACATCTCCGACATGGACGACCCGGCGCCCGCCGTGCGCTCGCGCCGCCCGCTGCGCGCCGCGCGCGTGACGGTGGAGGACGTGGACGGTCAGCCCGGTTGGTACCGTTGCAGCCTGCAGGTCCGCCCGCACTTCAAGTACATGGGCGCGTCGTTCACCTTGTCCCTCGTGGGCAAGTTGGACAAAGAGTGAACCTGACTCACGCACTGTCGGTCGAATCAGCTAGTTTGTAGGGGCCCCACCACCCGGACTCGAAGTGAGTCCGGACCCACGGCGCGCGATGCGCGCATAGCGAAGAGGTTGAAGCATGGCTGAGTCAGTACACCTGTACCTGAAGGCGAACGGCACCGACATCAAGGGCGACAGCACCCAGACGTCCCTGGGCCGCGCCGACTCCATCGAGTGCGTCTATTACGACCAGAAGGTCTTCACCGCGCGCGAGGCCGGCTCCGGCCTGGCCACGGGCCGCCGCCAGTACGAGGGCATCACCTTCCGCAAGCGCATCGACAAGGCGTCCCCGCTGCTGATGAAGGCGCTCTGCGAGAACCAGGTCATCGAGGCGACCTTCAAGTTCTTCCGCCCGAACCCCACGGGCGACGGCACCACCGAGCAGTTCTTCACCACGTCCATCAAGAAGGCCCGGGTCAACAGCATCAAGCAGTACGTCCCGGACTCCTTCGTGCCGGCGAGCACCAACCTTCCTCCCATGGAGGAGATCACCCTGGTGTTCCACACCATCAACTGGACCATCACCAACGGTGGCGTGACGCACGAGGACACCTGGGACACCCAGCGCTAGTCATGAGCTCCTCCCACCGGCCGCCCGTGCAGTCGTGTACGCGGGCGGTCGGGGGCGGGCCTTCCGGCTGAAACACGAAGACATCCATGGGCTCCCGAGGCTTGTTGTCCCGCATCGCCGAAGGCAACGGCACGCTCGCGCCGCCGGGCGACGTGGTGGAGTCCATCGCCGAGCACCTGCGCAACCTGCTCAACACGCGCAGGGGCGAGTCCGTGGCGGCTCCGGCGTACGGCATCCTGGACCTGAACGACATCGTCCACTCGTACCCGTCGGCCATTCCGCGGATGACGCAGTCCATCCGCACGGCCATCCAGGACTTCGAGCCGCGGCTGAAGAACGTGGTGGTGCAGTACTCGGCGGACCCGGCCGACCCGACGGCCCTGCGCTTCGACATCAGCGCCCAGCTGGCCACGCGGGACAGGCGCGGCATGGTGCGCTTCCACACGCAGGTGCATCCGGGCGGACGCGTGGAGCTGTGGTGAGCCACGGAGTGCGTGGCAAAGGGCGAGGATGTTCAGCAAGTACTACCTGAGCGAGCTGTCGTACCTGCGGGAGATGGGCCGTGCCTTCGGGCTGGCCAACCCCTCCGTCGCGGGCCTGCTGGTGGAGCGCGGCGCGGACCCGGACGTGGAGCGGCTGCTGGAAGGCTTCGCCTTCCTGACGGCGCGCATCCGCGAGCGCGTGGACGACGACGTGCCGGAGCTGGTGCACGGCCTCACGGAGCTGCTCCTCCCGCACTACCTGCGCCCGCTGCCGGCCTCCACCATCGTCGAGTTCTCCCCGCACCTGCGCGCGCTGCGCGGCCGCTCGCGCCTGGCCGCCGGGGCGGAAGTCGCCTCGCAGCCCATCGACGGCACCTCCTGCGTCTTCCGCACCACCTCGGACGTAGACCTGCTGCCGGTGCAGCTGACGGACGCGCTGCTGGACCGCGCGTCGATTACGTCCCCCGTGCTGCGGCTGTTCTTCCAGACGACGGAGCAGGGCCGCGCGGAGGTGTTCCGCCCGCAGGGCCTGCGCCTGTTCATCCACGCGGAGATGTCCGCCGCGTCGGTGGTGCTGCTGTGGCTCTTGCGCTACTGCCGCCAGGTGCGCGTGCGCGGCGTGTCCTCGCAAAGCGAGGGCTTCAAGCTGCCGGCCAACGCCATCCACCCGGTGGGCTTCGACCGGGACTTCAAGCTGCTGCCCTGGCCGCGCGCCAGCGAGGGCTACCGGCACCTGCAGGAGTACCTGACGCTGCCGGAGAAGTTCCTGTTCTTCGACGTGCGCGGGCTGGACGCCGCGGCGGGCGTGAAGGACGACAAGTTCGAGATTGCCTTCCACCTGGAGCGGCCGCCGCCCCTGGACGCGCGCATCCACCGGGAGATGTTCCGGCTGCACTGCTCGCCGGCCGTCAACCTCTTCAGCGTGCCGGCGGACCCCGTCCTCCACCACGTGCTCGACAAGGAGCACCTGCTGCGCGCGTCGGACCTGCCCGCCAACCACGCCGAGGTGTACTCGGTGGACACGGTGACGGGCCTGCAGGCCGGCCGCAACGAGCGGCGCCTGTACCGGCCCTTCTTCGAGTTCAGCCACACCGCCGGCGGCGACGCGGAGCAGGCCTTCTACCGGCTGCGCCGCGCGCACTCGCCGCTGGATGACGGCATCGACACGTACATCACCCTGGAGACGCCGCGGAACGTGGCGCCGGTGCTGGGCTCGGAGGAGGCGCTCTCCATCGACCTCACCTGCACCAACCGCTCGCTGCCCTCGCGGCTCCAGGTGGGTGATTTGACGGCCTCCACGGCGGCCAGCCCCACGCAGGCGAAGTTCAAGAACATCTCCCCGGTGAGCCGGCCGGCGCGCGCGCCCCTGGGCTCGGAGCTGCACTGGCGGCTCCTGTCGCACCTGGCCATCAACCAGCACTCGCTCGCGGACGCGGCGGCGCTGCGGCGGCTGATGGACCTCTACAACTTCCACTCCCTCACGGACAACCTCTCGGCGCGCGCCAGCCGCCTGCGCATCAACGCCATCCGCGCGGTGGAGACGACGCCGGTGACGCGCTTCCTGGAGGGCGCGCCGCTCAGGGGCCACAAGACACGCGTGGACATGGACGAGGAGAACTTCATGGGCGTGGGTGACTCGTTCCTCTTCGGCTGCATCCTCGAGGAGCTGCTCGCGTCCCACGTCACCATCAACTCCTTCAACGAGCTGAGCATCCGGCTCCACCCCTCGCAGACGGAGTACACGTGGCTTCCGAGGAACGGGACTCAGACGCTCTTGTAGCGGCGGCGCGTCAGCTGGCGGAGCTGGCGCCCCGCTCTGGCTTCTTCCCGCTGGTGGCCTTCCTGGAGCGGCTGACGGCCCAGGCCGTGCGCGTGGGCGGGCCCGGCCCCGTCAACGAGGAGATGATTCGCTTCCGGCACGACCCGTCCCTGGGCTTCCCCTCGGGCGACGTGAAGGAAGTCACGTTGCACGAGGTGCTCGTCCGCGCGGAGGACCCGTTCTCCAAGCGCCCCCTGTTCGAGGTGGTGACGAGCTTCCTCGGGCTGACGGGCTCGGTGAGCCCCCTCCCCCACTACCTCGCGGAGGAGGTCGCCCAGGAGGACCCGGACTACCCGGTGCGGCGCGAGTTCCTGGACCTCTTCCACCACCGGCTGCTGTCGCTGCTGTACCGGATTGAGTCCAAGTACCGCGTCACCAGCGAGACGGACACGTCCTTCAAGGACCAGTGGTCCAAGCGGCTGTTGGCGCTGGGCGGCTTCGACACGTACGAGACGGCCCATGAGGGCAAGCTGCCGACCTGGCGCCTGCTTCGCATCGCCCCGCTGCTGGCCGGGCGCTTCCGCACGGCGGAGCAGCTGGAGGTGGCCCTCCAGGACGTCATGGGCGAGGACCTGGAGGGCGCGCGCGTCACGGTGCGCCAGTTCGTGGGCCGCTGGGTGGACATCGACGCCCGGGTGCAGCTGGGCCGCAGGAACAACATCCTCGGGCGCAACATGCTCCTGGGCGGCAAGGCCTTCGACAGGACGGGGAAGATTCAAATCCACGTCAGCCCGCTGCCGCCGCGCGCCTACCGGCGGCTGATGCCGGAGGGAGATCTGCTCCCCCTGGTGCGCGAGGTGGTGGCCCTCTTCGTGAAGGACCCGCTCGAGTACGACCTGGAGCTGGGGCTCACCGAGGGCGTGAAGCAGCAGTTCCGCCTGTCCCGCCAGGAGCCGAGCAAGCTCGGCCGGGACACGTGGCTGGGCAACAGCCAGCAGACGCATCTCAGTGTTCCCGTGGCGAGATGAATTCCCGAGCGGGCGGGCATGAGGGCCGGGGATTTACGGCGCTCTGCCCGCCCGGTATATCGTCCACCATCGCTGTCTTTTTCTGGGGGCTCCCATTCGCGTCGATCCGAAAGCGCTCGTCCGTCGTCTGACGCCGACCTCTACCCGTCTGCTCGAGGCCGCGGTGGCCCGTGCGAGCGCCGGGCGGTTCTACGAAATCGTGCCCGAGCACCTGCTCGTGCAGATGCTGGAGCCCGAGGACTCGGACGTCGCGCGCATCCTCCAGCAGTTCGGCGTGGACCGCCGCACGCTCCTGGCCAGCATGGAGCGCGCCGTGCAGGGGCTGCGCGCCGGCAATGCGGGTCGGCCCGTGTTCTCCGAGACGCTCTTCCAGTGGTTCGAGGATGCGTGGCTCCTGGCCTCCGTGGAGCAGGGCGCCACGCGGATTCGCTCGGGCGTGCTGTTCGCCCAGTTCGTCAGCCGGCGCTCGCGCTACACCGCGGAGCTGTTCCAGGAGCTGGACGCCATCAGCCGCGACGAGCTGATGTCCTCGCTCGACGTGGTGCTTCGCCCCTCCCCGGAGAATGTGGAGGTGGCCAGCGCGGACACCGCCAGCGGCGGTGCGGGTGGCGCGGCCGGGGCTCCGGGCGGGCGCGGGGACGAGGCGCTCAAGCGCTTCGCCACGTCCTTCACGGGCCGCGTGCGCGAGGGGAAGATCGACCCCATCTTCGGCCGGCACCGGGAAATCCGGCAGATGGTGGACATCCTCTCCCGCCGCCGGAAGAACAACCCCATCCTGGTGGGCGAGCCCGGCGTGGGCAAGACGGCGCTCGTCGAGGGCATGGCCTGGGCCATCGTCCGCGGCGAGGTGCCGGACGCGATGAAGAACGTGGAGCTCCTGGGCCTGGACCTGGGCCTGCTCCAGGCGGGCGCGGGCGTGCGCGGCGAGTTCGAGAACCGGCTCAAGGCCGTCATCGCCGAGGTGAAGGCGTCCCCCACGCCCATCATCCTGTTCATCGACGAGGCGCACACCATCATCGGCGCGGGCGGCTCGCAGGGCGGCACGGACGCGTCCAACCTGCTCAAGCCGGCGCTGGCGCGCGGCGAGCTGCGCACCATCGCCGCCACCACGTGGGCCGAGTACAAGAAGTACTTCGAGAAGGACGCGGCGCTGGAGCGGCGCTTCCAGCCGGTGAAGGTGGAGGAGCCGAGCGTGGAGGACGCGGAGCTGATGCTGCGCGGCCTGCGCCCCACCTACGAGGCGGCCCACGGCGTCACCATCCGCGACGAGGCCGTCAGCGCAGCGGTGCGCCTGTCCAGCCGCTACATCTCCGGCCGGCAGCTGCCGGACAAGGCGGTGGACCTGCTCGACACGTCCGCGGCCCGCGTGAAGATCGAGCTGTCCACGCGCCCCGAGGAATTGGTGGCGTTGGACCAGGAAATCGCCGCGCTGGAGCGCGAGCGCGACGCGCGCAAGCGTGACCTGGCGGAGGGCACGGGTGGCCAGGAGGAGCAGGCCGCCCTCACCGAGGCCGAGGAGAAGCTGCGCGCCACGGTGGACTCGCGGGCCTCGCTGCACGCGCGCTGGGAGACCGAGCGCACGGCGGTGGCGGCGCTGATGGAGGCGCGCAAGGCGCTGCGCGAGGCGAAGCCGGAGGCGGACACCGCGGCGCTCAAGTCGGCGGTGGACGCGGCGACGCAGACGCTGGCCGGCGTGCGCGGCGAGGTGCCGCTGGTGCACGCGGACGTGGACGCGGACATCGTCGCGCGGGTGGTGGCGGGCTGGACGGGCGTGCCCGTGGGGAAGATGCGCAGTGACCTCCTCGCGTCGGTGCTGACGCTGGAGGACAAGCTGCGCTCGCGCGTGCGCGGCCAGGAGTCGGGGCTCAAGAAGGTGGCGGAAATCATCCGCATCTCCCAGGCGGGCATCCGCAACCCGGAGACCCCGATTGGCGTCATGCTCTTCGTGGGCCCCAGCGGCGTGGGCAAGACGGAGACGGCGCTGGCGCTCGCGGACACGCTCTACGGCGGCGAGCGCTTCATGACGACGCTCAACATGAGCGAGTTCCAGGAGAAGCACACGGTGAGCCGGCTCATCGGCTCGCCGCCGGGCTACGTGGGTTATGGCGAGGGCGGCCTCCTGACGGAGGCCGTGCGCCAGCGGCCCTACTCCGTCGTGCTGCTGGACGAGTGCGAGAAGGCCGACCTGGAGGTGATGAACCTCTTCTACCAGGTCTTCGACAAGGGCTCGCTGACGGACGGCGAGGGCCGGCAGGTGGACTTCAAGAACACCGTCATCATCCTCACCAGCAACCTGGGCTCGGACGTGGTGATGCGGATGTACGAGGACTTCGCGGAGCCCACCACCGAGCAGGTGGTGGGGGCCATCCGCCCCGTGCTCAGCAAGCACTTCAAGCCGGCGCTGCTGGCGCGCATGACGATTGTCCCCTTCGGCCCGGTGCAGCGCGACGTGATGCGCCAGATTGCCGAGATGAAGCTGGCGAAGCTGGTGGGCCGGCTCAAGGCCGCCCACAACGTGGACACGACGCTGGCGCCGGACCTGCTGGACGAGCTGGCGCGCCGGTGCACGGAGTCCGAGATGGGAGCGCGCAACATGGAGCAGATCCTCCAGGGCTCGCTGATGCCGGTGCTCTCCCGCGAGCTGTTGCAGCACCTGGTGGGCGGCGCGGTGCCCCCGAAGCTGCATGTGGCCCTGACCGCGGAAGGCGACTGGGACCTCCAGTTCGCCCATGCCTGAGAGAACCCATGAAACGAACGCTCCAGGTCTCCGCCGTGGCGCTGTCCCTGCTGGCCGGCTGCGCCACCGCCCAGAAACCGTCGTCCATGTGCTTCGCCGAGGCGGGCGCCAACGCGCGCTCCTTCCCCACGCCGGAGACATGGTTCGCCCTGCTGCTGCACGGCTATGACAAGGACACCGGCGCGGCGCCCCGCCCCGCGGTGGACTGCACGGGCGCGCCGGTCTGGTCCCAGGACCCCGCCGCCGACGAGTGCGTGGAGGCCGGCCCCGACGCCCTCCCCCTGCCCCCTCCGGAGAAGCTGACGGAGGAGGACCTGGTGATGGAGACGCTCCAGGCCGGGCAGCGGCTGGTGTGGGTGATTACGCGGCGCTTCACCAACGGCGAGGCCCTGGGGCCGGTGGCGCTGGTGGAGACCACCGAGCAGGGCTTCCGCGTGGACGCGCTGGGCTCGCTGCGCGCCATGCCGAAGAACGCGAAGCTGCGGCTGGAGAAGGTGCAGGACACGAACATCCTCGTCGCGGAGGGCGACGCCTGCACCACGGACGGCGAGGAGGTCTGCCGCCGGCACGCGCGCATCATGCCGCTGCGACAGAATCGCTTCTTCACCGAGTCCGTGTCCGACAAGGCCCGCGCGTGCCTGGGCGCCGCGTGGTTCCCGCTGTCGCGCGAGCTGAGCTTCGAGCTGCCCAACGGGCTGCGCCGCAAGTTCGAGCTGACGTCCACCCTCACCTACGAGGAGAAGGGCATCAGCGTGCAGGAGCAGGTGCAGGTGAGCGACTCGGACCCGAGCCAGCCGGACGTGGCGCCGCGCCTGTACCGCCGCGCGCAGGACGTGCGCACGCTGGTGCTGGCGGACAACGCGCTGCTGGCCCCCAAGCCGTCGCTCTGGTCCCGCATGGTGGAGCAGCAGGAGCGCATTGGCGCCCGGGCGGTGCCGGAGAAGCCCATCTTCGCGCTGCCGGAGAAGAAGAAGCCGGTGCCCACCGAGGCGGACACGGCCACCGCCGCGGCTCCCGCCGCGGACAAGGCGAAGGCCCCCGCTGATGCGGCGAAGGCCGCGTCGGACACCTCGAAGACGGTGGCCGCGCCGGGCAAGACGTCGCAGAAGCCCGCCGCCACGGTGACGACGACGCCTCCGTAGTCACGCCCCCGACGTGGGGCCTGGTGCTCCACCACCCTACCCCGCCCCCGTGTGCCTTCGGTTTTTCCGAAGTGCCACGGGGGTTTTTCGCAATTGCGGCAAACGCTCCTCGTGGACAGAGAAGAGATAGGCCCAATGGGGGGCCAGAAGGAGCGTCCTGGATGCGCATCGAAATCCGAGCCCGTCACATCCCCCTCACCGAGACCCTTCGCAGCCACTGCGAGCGCCGCGTGCGCTTCGCGCTGGACCGACTGGCGGACCGCGTCAAGGAGGTGGTGTTGCGCTTGGAGGACACCAACGGCCCGCGCGGAGGCGTGGACAAGACGTGCAAGGTGACGCTGCGGCTGGAGCACGGGAAGGAGCTGACGCTGGAGTCCAAGGGCACCACGCTCGTCGCGGCGGTGGACCGGGCCCTGGACCGGGCCGGCAACGCGGTCAGCAAGGCCGTGGGCCGCGCGCAGCGGACCGCTGGCGAGAGCCTGAGGACGGCCGAGTGGCAGCCCGAGGAGGCGTCCGCCCTGTCGTGAGGCGGGCTGGAGCGGCCGTGCCGGGGGTTGACGTCAGCCAGGCATGGCCGCCCCCCTGAAGTGAGCTTCCCGGATGTTACGGTGCCGGCAGGGCTGGAGCGGGCCTGCCGGGCCCGCCGCCAGGGAAGGCACAACGGCGGGCTCGCCGCGGCCCTCGCGCCGCGGCGGCGCCCGGCCCAAGGAGAAGCTGCATGCAGGGCGGTACCGGAGCGCTGGGACGGATGCGGGCCGCGTGGGACGTGGCGCGGCGCCGCTGGTGGGTGCGCTGGGGCGTGGACCTGGCGCTGCTGGCGCTCATCGTCGCGGCGGTGACGGCGTGGCAGACGCGCCGCCTTCCCGGTGGCGGGACGCCCGCGCCGGACTTCACCCTGCGCACGCTGTCCGGAGAGACGGTGCAACTGGACGCACTGCGCGGCAAGCCCGTGGTGCTGGCCTTCTGGGCGCCCTGGTGCGGCGTCTGCAAGATGGAGTCGTCCAACCTGTCGCTGCTCCAGGGCCTCGCGGGTGACTCCGCCCACGTGGTCTCCGTGGCGGTGGCCTGGGAGGACGAGGAGGCCGTGCGGCGCTTCGCGCGGGAGCACGACGTGGACTACCCCGTGCTGCTCGGGGACGACGGCATCCAGCGCGACTGGCGCGTGGACACCTTCCCCACCGTGTTCTTCCTGTCCTCCGAGGGCCGCATCGAGCGCGCCGTGGTCGGCTACACCACGCTCGCCGGACTGTCGTGGCGGTTGCTGCTGTAACCTGGGTGCGGACCGGATAGGGAGCCGGCCGGGCCTCACCTGTGGGGCTCCAGAGCGAGGAGTGTTTCCATGCTGGCCCGCACCTGGCGCGGAGTGACGACGGCGGCCGACGCGGACGCGTACCAGGCCTACCTGGAGCAGACAGGCCTCAAGAACTACCGGGGCACGCCCGGCAACCTGGGCGCGTACTGCCTGCGGCGGGTCTCGGACGGGCGCGCCGAGTTCCTCCTGGTGACGCTCTGGGAGTCCATGGACGCCATCCGCCGCTTCGCGGGCGCGTCCCCCGAGCAGGCCGTCTTCTACCCGGAGGACGACCGCTACCTCATCGACAGGGACCTGCACGTGACGCACTACGAAGTGCCCTTCGCTTCGGTGGCGGGGACCCTCCCATGACGCCACGGCGTATCGCGGGACCGGCTGGGAATCTGGCCGTCGTGGACGTCCCCGGCGCGAGCACGGACTCGCTGCCAGTCCTGTTCGTCCACGGCCTCGCCGGCAATGCGGCGCACTGGGACGCCCAGCTCCGGCACCTCGCCCCTTCCCGGCGCGTGGTGGCCGTCGAGCTTCGCGGCCATGGCGGCTCGGAGCCCCCTCGGGACGGCGACTACTCCCTGGAGGCGCTCGCGCGGGACGTGGCCACGGTGGCGGAGGTGCTCGGGCTCGAGCGCTTCGTCCTGGTGGGCCACAGCATCAGCGGCGGCGTGGCGCTGGCCTGCGCCGCGGCCCGGCCCGAGCGCGTCGCCGGGCTGCTGCTGGTGGACCCGATGAGCGACTCGCGTCACTTCCCCGAGGAAGACAAGGAGGCGTATCTCGCGTCGCTCGCGTCGGACGCCTACGCCCGCGTCGTCCGGGAGGACTGGCTGGGCATGGTGGGCGAGGTCCCCGAGGTGCGGGAGCGGCTCCTGCGCGACCTGGACGCCACACCGAAGGAAGCGGTGGTGGGCATCCAGCGCGCCCACCTGTCCTTCGACCCCGTCACTGCGCTCGCGCGCTATCCCGGGCCCGCTCTCTCACTGGTGCTGCCCGCCAATGACACGCCACACAGCTTTCACCGGCTGGGCAGGGGCTTTCCCCACCAGGTGCTGCGCGAAGGCAGCCACTGGGTGCACCTCGAGCGGCCCGATGAGGTCAACCGGGCCCTCGATGGCTTTCTCGTGAGCCTCAGAGCCGGATGAGCTGCACGTCATCCATGTGGATGTAGTTGCCCGCGTTGCCCACCGTGGCGCGCGTGTGGAACCCCAGCTCCAGGGAGCCGCCGGTGACGGAGATGGCCGGCGTCTCCACGAGCGTCCACGCCCCATACGTCCCGAGGTCCGTGTACACGGGCGCGCACCCGCCGCACGTCTTCGCCTGGAGGCGCGCGAGGTCGAACGCGCCGCCCTTCCGCACCCACGCGCGGACCCGGTAGTTGCCCGAGGGCAGTCCCGAAGCCACCTGGTACGTCCACACCTCGAAGGGCGAGCCGTTGTTCCAGTGCGTCAGGTGGTAGCTGCCCGAGTGCCCGCCGTTGTACGTCTCGCTGAAGTCCGCGGCCTCGGTGCCGTTGGGGCTCCACGTCGCCCAGCCCGTCATGCCGGACTCGAAGCCGGGGTTGGTGAGCGTGGCGGGCGGCGCGCTGCCCGCGTCGTACCAGCGCACCCACTCCACCTCCATCGTCTTGCGCTCGCCCGACCCGAGCGCGATGGCGCTGGCGGGAGGGTTGCCGTACCAGTTCCCGCCGAGCGCCAGGTTCAGGAGGATGTAGTGGTTCTGCTGGAACGCGGGCTGGTTGTGGAAGAAGTCCGCGGTGGCGCGCACCTGGTTGTCCAACCGGAAGATCATCTGGCCCGCCGTCCACTCCACCTCGTAGACGTGGAAGCCGTCCGCGAGGCTGTAGCCCCGGTTGGCGCCGGTGCCGAAGTGCTGCGCGGCCCCGTTGGCGAAGTAGTGCACCGCCGACTTCATCCACGTCGGCTCATTGGAGTGCCACTCGAGGATGTCGATTTCGCCCGAGCTCGGCCAGCCCACCGAGGAGATGTTGCCGCCCAGCGTCCAGAACGCCGGCCACATGCCGTAGCCGGACGGCACCTTGATGCTCGCCACCAGCTTCCCGTAGCGCCGCTCCACCTTCCCCTTCGTGTGGATGCGGCCGGAGTAGAACGAGCGCGGCCCGTAGCCCGTGCAGCGCGAGTCCATGGGCCCATCCCCGGTGCGCTCCGCGGTGATGACCAGCTTCCCGCCGCCCACGGTGACGTTCTGCGCGCGGGGGAACTCCAGCTCCCCCGTCCCGAAGTTGCAGTTGTTGGTGACGGGGTCGTAGTTGCTCGTCAGCACGTTCCAGTACGCGCCGTTCAGCGACGTCCCGGTGAAGTCGTCCTGCCAACCGAGGTTCCACCCCGGCCCCGGGTCATAACCAAGCTCGCCCTGCGCCTGGCTCACGAGCGGAAGCGTCTCGGGGGCAGAGGAGGCCTCCTCCGCTCCGCACCCGCTGGCCAGCGCCAGCACGCCAGCAGCCCACAGCATCGAACGTCCAACCTGTCGTCTGTGCATGTCTCTCTCCCGGAAGGGGGAAACCGCACGCTAGAACACTTCTTTCGACGAATGGAGAAAGTCCGGGTTTTTCTGGCCCTCCCTGGCTCAGACTCAGATGGCGTAGTCCCCGAGGAAGACTGTCGCTGACCGGACATCCGCGCGCACCGCGTCGCCCTCGGCCACCCCCAGGGCGTCGAACTCCGAGCGCGGCACCTCCACCGTGACTTCGTCCCCGGTGGGCAGGCGCAGGAGCACCTTCACGTAGCCGCCCACGGGCTTGAAGCGCTCCACCCGGCCGGTGGCCGCGTGCCCGTTCACCGCGCCCGCCGGTGACTTCACCAGCTTGATGTCATGGGGCCGCACGAAGGCCTGGACGGACTCGCCCTCGCGAGCCGCCGCCGGGACGTCCACCGACAGCGAGCCCATGGCCACCCGGCCCGAGCGCACCTGCCCGCGCACCACGCTGGCGCCGCCGATGAAGGAGGCCACGAAGGGCGACGCGGGACGGCTGTAGACGTCCTCCGGCGAGCCCGCCTGCGCCACCCGGCCCTCGCTCATCACCACGACGTGCTGCGAAATCTCCAGCGCCTCCTGCTGGTCATGCGTCACCAACAGCGTGGTGAGGCCCGTGCGCGTGTGGAGGTCATGCAGCCACTCGCGCAACTCCTCGCGCACCCGCGTGTCGAGCGCGCCGAAGGGCTCGTCCAGCAGCAGCACACGGGGACGGATGGCCAGCGCGCGCGCGAAGGCCACGCGCTGCCGCTGCCCGCCGGAGAGCTGCCCGGGGAAGCGGCTGCCCAGGTCCTCCAGTTGTACCAGGCGCAGCATCTCGTCCACCCGCGCGGCCGTCTCCGCGCGTGGCGTGCCCCGCACCTCCAGGCCGAAGGCGACGTTCTCCCGCACCGTCATGTGCCGGAACAGGGCGTAGCTCTGGAAGACGACGCCCACGCCGCGCTGCTGCACGGGCATGGACGTACAGTCCACACCGTCAATGAGGATGCGCCCAGCGTCCGGCACCTCCAACCCGGCCACGAGCCGCAGCAGCGTCGACTTGCCCGCCCCCGACGGCCCCAGCAGCGAGGTGATGGCACCCGCGGGCGCCTGGAAGGAGACCTCCGAAACGGCCGGAGTCCCCTTCTCGGTGAAGCGCCGGGTGACCTGCTCGACGATGATGCTCATGACGCCACACTCCTCCACTCCACGTATTTCTTGACCACCAGCGTGACGAGCGCGAGCAGCGTCAACAACGAGGCCACGGCGAAGGCGCCGACGAAGTCGTACTCGTTGTAGAGAATCTCCGCGTGCAGCGGCAGCGTCGTGGTGACGCCGCGCACGTGCCCGGACACCACCGACACGGCGCCGAACTCGCCCATCGCCCGCGCGTTGCAGAGGATGACGCCGTAGATGACGCCCCACTTCACCTTGGGCAGCGTGACGCGCCAGAACGTCCGCCACCCGCTCGCGCCCAGTGTCAGCGCCGCTTCCTCCTCGTCACTGCCCTGGGCCTGCATCACCGGCAGCACCTCGCGCGCGACGAAGGGGAACGTGATGAAGACGGTGGCCAGGACGATTCCCGGCACCGCGAAGATGACCTGCAGGTCGTGCTCCGCCAGCCACGGCCCCAGCCAGCCCTGCCGCCCGAACATCAGCACGAAGATGAGCCCCGCGATGACGGGCGACACGCTGAAGGGCAGGTCGATGAGGGTGACGAGCAGCGAGCGCCCGGGGAAGCGGAACCGGGCGATGAGCCACGCGGCGGCCACGCCGAAGACGAGGTTGAGGGGCACGGCGATGACCGCCGCCGTCAGCGTCAGGCGCATGGCCGACAGCGCCTCCGGGTGGCTGATGGCCGCAGAGTAGGCCTCCCAGCCCTTCTGGAATGCGAAGGTGAAGACGGCCACCAGCGGGACGACGAGGAAGACGCCGAGGAACAGCAGCGCCAGCCCGATGAGCGCCCAGCGGATGACCGCCGGCCCGCCGAGGGTCCGGGTCCGCCGCCGGAGGACGAGGGTGGAGGGGTGCATGGCGCCTCAGTGTCCGGACCGGGCTTCGAGCCGGCGGTGGCTCCAGCGGTGGAGCAGGTTGACGGCCAGCAGCAGCAGGAACGACGCCGTCAGCATGACGACGGCGATGGCCGTCGCGCCCGCGTAGTCGTACTGCTCCAGCTTGGTGATGATGAGCAGCGGGACGATTTCAGTCCTCAGCGGCATGTTGCCGGAGATGAAGACGACCGAGCCGTACTCGCCCAGCGCGCGGGCGAACGCGAGCGTGAAGCCGCTGAGCAGCGCGGGGAGGATTCCCGGGAAGAGGACGCGCGCGAAGGTCTGCCACGGCGTCGCGCCCAGCGTCGCCGCGGCCTCCTCCACGTCCACGTCGATGTCCTCCAGCACCGGCTGCACCGTGCGCACGACGAAGGGCAGCCCGATGAAGGTGAGCGCCACCGCCACGCCGAGCGACGTGTAGGCCACCTTGATGCCCAGCGCCTCCAGGTACCGGCCGTACCAGCCGTTGGCGGAGAACAGCGTCGTCAGCGTCAGCCCCGCCACCGCGGTGGGCAGCGCGAAGGGCAGGTCCACCAGCGCCTCCACCAGGTCCCTCCCCGGGAAGCGGTAGCGCACCAGCACCCAGGCCACCAGCAGCCCGAAGACGACGTTGGCCAGGGCCGCGGCGAACGACGCCCCGAAGGTGAGCTGGTACGCCGCGAGCGCCCGCGCGGACGTCACCGTCTCCCAGAACTGCGCCCAGGTGAGGGTGAACGTCCGGAGGAACAGGCCGGACAGCGGCAGCAGGACGATGAGCCCCAGGTAGAACCAGCTGAAGCCCAGCGACAGCCTGAAGCCCGGGAGGACGCGGCGACGGGAGGACACGGCCATGGTGCGAGTGCCCTCTTAGCGGGCCTGGGGGGCGTAGATGCGGTCGAACACGCCGCCGTCGTCGAAGTGCGTGGCCTGCGCCTTCTTCCAGCCGCCGAAGACGTCGGCGATGGTGAAGAGGCTCACCTTCGGAAAGAGCGCGGCGTGCTTCTCGGCCACGGCCTGGGAGCGGGGACGGTAGTAGTGCTTCGCGGCCAGCTCCTGGCCCTCGTCCGAATAGAGGTACTTCAGGTACGCCTCGGCCACGGCGCGCGTGCCGCGCTTGTCCACGTTCTTGTCCACAATGGTGACGGGCGGCTCGGCGAGGATGCTCACCGACGGGACGATGATTTCGAACTTGTCCTTGCCCACCTCCTTCGTGAGCAGGAAGGCCTCGTTCTCCCAGGCGATGAGCACGTCACCCAGGCCGCGCTCGGCGAAGGTGGTGGTGGCGCCGCGCGCGCCCGAGTCCAGCACGGGGACGTTCTTGAAGAGCTTCTCCACGAAGGCCTGCGCGGTGGCCTCGCTGCCGCCCGGCTTGCGCAAGCCATAGCCCCACGCCGCCAGGTAGTTCCACCGTGCACCGCCGGACGTCTTCGGGTTGGGGGTGATGACGGAGACACCCTCCTTCACCAGGTCCTCCCAGTCCTTGATGCCCTTGGGGTTTCCCTTGTGGACCACGAAGACGATGGTGGACGTGTACGGCGCGCTGTTGTCCGGCAGCCGCGTCTGCCAGTTCTCGGGGATGAGCTGGCCCCTGGCGTGGAGCATGTCCACGTCGTACGCGAGCGCCAGCGTGACGACGTCCGCATCCAGCCCGTCGATGACGGCCCGCGCCTGCTTGCCGGAGCCTCCGTGGGACTGCTTGATGATGACCTTCTGCTTCGCCTTCGCCTCCCAGTGCTTCGCGAACGCGGTGTTGAAGTCCGCGTACAGCTCGCGCGTCGGGTCATACGAGACGTTGAGCAGGGTGACTTCGGAGGTGCTTCCGGGCGCGGCGGCGTCTCCGCCACCCGACTTCGAGCAACTGGCCAGGGAGAGCGCGAGGAACAGGGGAACCCAAATCTTGGTGCGCATGGGGGGCAAGCCTTTCACCAACGGGCCTGGACTGTGAATCAAGAGGACGCGATGGGAGGGGCCAGGTCCGGGTCCTGAAACTCGAAAGCCCACTCCCTCGCGGGCAGTGGGCTTTTTCGGACCAGCTCGACCAGGGCTCTTCAGGCCACTGGCGGACAGGCGCCCACCGCAGGTGCGTCACAGCAGCAACAAGCGGTGGCGGGCGCGTGGGTCATGAGCGAACGGCACGATGCCCTGCCGCTGGCGGGGTTGTCAACGGAGGTGGTCGGCCCGAACCGATAAATTCAAGTATACTTTGCTTTCCCAGAAAGGAGCCATCATGGCCCGACGTGCCCCGTCCCCGCGCGCCCTGCTCTCCACGGCGCTGCTCGCACTGTCCCTCGTGTGTCCGGAGGCCACCGCCGCCGAACGTCCCTCGCTGGTGAACACGCGCATCCGCACGCCCTTCGGCGCCAACGGCCATTCCTCCACGATTGATGGGCGCGTCTTCGTGGGCAACATCCGCGAGGACCACGCGACGACTACGACGACCTGGCAGGCGCGCGTGTTCCGCCCCGAGGCCGTGACGTACGACACGCAGGGGCGCCCCGGCTTCGCCAGCGCCTTCTCTCCCGGGCGCACCGTCAACGTGACGAACGGAGAGAACGCGCTGGCGTTCTGCTTCACCAACCCGGCCCAGCCGTACACGCTGTCCGGCGGGCTCGCGGTGTATCAGCCGTACCTCTTCGACTCGCGGATGTTCAACGGCGACAACGTGTTCCGCCGCCGGCCCGTGGACATCCGCGTGTCGCTGCCCTTCACGGCGCAGGCGGACATCTCGTCGTTCACCACCGGCATCCTGGAAGAGCTGAGGACGACCACCGGCGCGAGGATTCGCGGCATCGAGCCGACGATGACGTCCGACGGCCGCCTCCTCATCTACCAGGGCGGGCCGAACAACGACGGCACCATCGACCACCTGATGTACTCGTACAACGCCACGCCCTGCGCGGCGACGGGCTGGAGCCCCCCGCGCCCGCTGTCGGCGATGTACAGCGACACGAACGCGGGCGTGAAGCGCTACCCGCTCGCGTGGCAGCCGCTGAAGGCCGCCACCGGCGAGGTCTACGGCGCGGGGGCCTACATGCGTGGTGCCTATGCCTGGGTGGACCACGAGGGGCGCAACGTCCTCTACGCGGCCGTCGTCTATACCGACGGCGCGCGCCGCGAGGCGATGAGCCTGATTGGCGCGGACACGAACTGGGCGGCGTACCACATCGACGGAAGCCTCAACACGGACCGGCTCGACATCGCGCACCTCTTCTACTCGGGCCCGATGTGGAACTTCGAGCAGGAGCGCAGCCCCGCGCAGAACTTCCCGCCGGGCGCGAGCAACGAGACGCGCTACCTGCCCGTCACCAAGACGCACGACGTGCTCGCGCTCTTCGGCAGCAACACCTCGGACTACAACGAGGTGGACATCGGAGACCTGAGCGACCCCTACCACCTGCTCTACCTGCCCATGAACGAGCTGGTCACCCGGGCGGGAGCGTATGACCTGACGCGCACGCCAGACCTGTCCGGCCGCTTCAACACGGGCACGCTCACGGGCACGGCGCAGATCTCCCCGAGCAATGCGGTGACGCAGCCGGCGTCGGGCTCGGTGTGGGAGCCGCAGGGCAAGGGCAAGGCGCTCGTGCTGCCGGGTGGGGGCGCAGTCACGGTGAACCTCACGGACCCGAACGGCACGGTGCCCGGCGTGGGCGCCTACGTGCGCGGCTTCACCGTGCAGCTCGCCATCCGCCCGGACGCGGCCATCAACCAGGGCTGCACTGGCAATCCCTATCGCTACCTCCTGGCGAAGTCGGGCGGGCTGGACCTCATCTACGAGGTGGACAACACGGTGCAGATGTCCTTCCAGCTCAACGGCCAGCGCGTGCGCCTGGGCCGGAGTCCCGCCCTGCCGGTGGGCGTGTGGAGCCAGCTTGCCTATACGTGGGACGGCGTCACCGGGCAGTTCAACGAGTACCTCAACGGCGTGTCCACGGGCCGCGCCCTGCCCGTCGTCACCGGCTCGTTCCGGCTGGGCACGGGCTCGCTGGCCATCGGCGCGGGCAACGTGATGAACACGCAGGCCTGCCCCACCAACGGCGAGGGCTCGTTCCGCGGCGCCATCGACGAGGTCCGCTTCTTCACGCACGCGCGCTCCAACCGCAGCGTGTGCCTGACGACGTACGGCTCGGACTGTAAGGACGAGGCCATCCAGGTCTCGCCCACCGGCGGCCAGTTCGGGATGAATCAGCAGCAGCCGGCCTGCAACACGTACTCGGCCCTGGGCACGCAGGCGTGCGCGTCCGCCATGCACCGCGTCTGCGCGCAGCGTGGGGCGAATGACGCGTTGGCCACGAGCACCAACGTCTACGAGACGATTCAGCAGCTCATCGGCAACCGGCCGCCCATTTCCCTCCTGGGCGTGCCTGCAGCCGCCACCACCACGGATGTGAGCGTGGCGTGCGCGCCCATCCAGCACCAGAGCCTCGCCGTCACCTTCGAGGAGCTGGCGCGACGTCATGCCGGGTGCACGGACGAGCGTGTGGCGCAGACCTTCGACTGCTTCGCCGCCGTGCACCGCTGGTGCAACGGGCTGGGCTGGACGACGGGGCAGATTTTCGAGACGACCACGCGGCCGTGGGTGGGCTGCTTCAACGCGGGCCTCATCCAGGACGTGCCCAAGGACCAGCTCGGGCCCGTGTCCAACGCGGGCAACTTCACCTCCACGGACTCCAGGCTGGAGGTCAGCCGGTGGTGCCAGGCGCGCGGGTACGGCGCGGGCGTCGTGCAGGAGCTGGGCGGGGGCACCTTCGCCAACGTGCACTGCTTCCAGCCCGCGGTGACGGTGCCGTGGAAGTTCAGCCCGTGAGTGGCGCGCTACATCCCCTGATGCGCCGCGGCGCTACCGGGGCCGCGCCTGCTGGGAGCCGGACGCGCGCAGGCGCAGAGGAGTCTCCCGGCCCATGACGATGAAGGGCGCCCAGAAGTAGGGGTGAGGCAGGGCCTTCCTCAACTCACGCATCGCCTCCCGCAGCGCCGCCGCTCTGCCCTGCCCCGCCAATAGCTGGCGGTAGTACACCTCCATCAACGTGCCCGTCTTCTCGTCGCTCACCTTCCACAGGCTCATCACCACAGTCTCCGCTCCCGCCACGAGGAAGGCCCGGCGCAGCCCGTACACGCCCTGGCCCAGCTTCACGTCGCCCCGCCCCGTATCGCACGCGGAGAGCACCACCAGCTGGGTGCCCCACAGGTCCAGTCCCGCGAGCTCCAGCGCCGTCACCAGCGCGTTGTCGGGCGCGGAGGCCGCGGCGCTGGAGCCCGCCGGCGCAGGGGCGTTCGCCCCAGCCAGCACGAGGCCGGAGCGCAGCAGCGGATCCGTGGGGCTGAAGGCCGGGTCGTCCTCGCCCAGCGCGCCGAAGTGGGCCACCGCGCGGGAGGCCGGGGGCGGGGGCGCGTCCTCCAGGAAGAAGCCATGGGTGGCCAGGTGCAGGATGCCGGGGGTGGGCACCTCCAGCAGCCGCTGCCGGGTGGCCTCGGCGCCCAGGAACAGCCGGGCCTGGGGCAGCAGCCGCTGGATGGCCTTGGCCTCCTGGCGGGTGCCGGGCAGTGGCGTAGGGGCCCACGCTCGTGCCGCCAGGTTCGCGCGGAGCGTCTGGAAGAAGCGCCCGCCGGGAAGCGAGCGCGTGGCCAGCGCGACAGCCTCCTCCTTCGAATCCGGGAGTGCTGGGACGGAGCCGGCGCTGAAGTCTGGGTCGGCGAGGACGACCACGGAGTCCGGGGGCGCGCCCTCCTGGGGACGCGGCAGCAGACTCCTTCCGGAGGGGACATAGGTGAGGTCGAAGCCGTCCACCAGGTACTGGTGGCCGTCGTGCAAGGCCGCGAAGGGCACGAGCGCGAGCTGGCCATCCGGTGAGAGAAAGAGGCGGCGGGTCTCTCCCAGCAGCGGCAGCAGGGGTTGGAAGGTGAGCTGGTAGAGGGCCTGGGCGGAGGCCAGGAAGGTGGCGTCCCGGTTGGCCAGCGCGTCTCGCAGGCGCGAGGCTGCCGAGTCGATGGGCCCGGCGGCGCCCAGGTCCCTGAAGTGGATGGTGCCGTCAGGCAGGAACACCAGCACCAGGTAGCGCAGCTGGGCCTGGGGCCCGTCGGGCGCGACCACCAGCGGCCGGTCCACGTAGGTGATGAACTCGACGAGGGCAGCGTCCCTGGGAAGTGCCTGGGCGACGCGGTCCACGATCTCCGCGGCGGACGGCAGTGCCACCAACGAGCGCAGCCGCGAGGAGCGCCGGGCCAGGTCCCCTTCGAGGGCAGCCCCCTGCTCGGAGAGCTCCTCGATGCGCCCCTGGTAGGTTTCCGGAGGAAGCGAGCCGGGGCCTTCGAGTGACAGCTGGGCCAGCCGGGTGCGCAGCCCCCTCAACCGCTCGAAGGTGTCTCGCTCCTGCGCGCCCAGGCTCCGGTAGACGGTGCGGGAGATGTCGGCGGTCTCCTCGACGGAGCGGCCCTTGCGCAGGAGCGCGGCGGCCAGGGCCAGGCGTCTGACGCGGCCATCGTCCGGGTGGGCGCGCAGCAGCGCATAGAGCCGCTCCTCATCGGCGCGCAGCAGTTGGAGGAAGCTGGCCAGGCGCGCCTCGGACAGGCCGAGCGCCTCCTGGCGCAGGCGCTGCTCCGACGCGACGAAGGCTCGGGTGAACAGAGGCAGCGCCTCGTCGAGGCGATGATGGGCCACATGGGCCACGGCGAGGTGGTTGAGCGTCGCGGCGACGTCGGGGTGGCTCTTGCCGAGCGTGGCTTCTTGAATGGCCAGCGCGCGCTCGTAGAGCGGTCGGGCCCGGTCGTACCACCCCTGGACCGAGTAGAGATTGGCGAGGTTGTAGAGCGACTCGGCAACGCGGTGATGACGCTTGTCCAGGGAGGCTTCCCGAATCGCCAGCGCCCGCGCGTGGAGCGGCGCGGCGCGGCGATACAACCCCTGGGCCACGTAGAGGTTGGCGAGGTCGTGGAGCGACTCCGCGACGATGGGATGACTCTTGCCGAGCGCCGCCTCCCGAATCTTCAACGCGCGAGCGTAGAGCGGCTCGGCGCGCGCGTAGAGCCCCTGGGCCCGGTAGAGGTTGCCGAGGATGCTGAGCGAGATGGCGACGTAGAGATGGTCCTTGCCGGAGGCTGCTTCATCAATGGCCAGCGCCCGCGCGAAGAGTGGCTCGGCACGCGCGTACAGCCCCTGGGCGAGGTAGAGCTGGCCCAGGGAGAGGAGCGCGTTGGTGACGTCGGGATGGTTCTTTCCGAGGGTTGTTTCCCAGATGGCCAGCGCCCGCTCGTTGAGCGGCACGGCCCGGCCGTACAACCCCTGGGCGTCGTAGGTGGCGGCGAGGCTGAAGAGCGTCTGGGCAACGAGGGGATGGCTCTTGCCGAGCGCCGATTCCCGAAGCGCCAGCGCGCGCGCATGGAGCGGCTCGGCACGCGCGTACAACCCCTTGCTCGCGTAGAGGTTGGCGAGGTTGATGAGCGAGCTGGCGACATCCACCGGGTTCTTGCCGGGGGCCATCTTCCGAGGGGCCGGTGCCCGCTCGTGGAGCTGCCGCTCCGAGCCTGGTGGCTCCTCCCCCACCGCCGCGCCCGCGGCGCAGCACAGCATCACCACCAGCACCCACCCACGCTGCTTCCGCATCTCGCCCCCTCGAGCGGCTCCCCTCCCCCGGTCAGATGCAACGACAGAGCCCCCACCATCAAGAGCCAGCGATCCGGAAAGTGATGCAGGCCCAGACGCTACCGTCCGCCTTGAGGGCCAGGGAGTGGTAGGCGCCTGCGGCCAGGGCGGCCACGCCCGTCAGTCCCCCGGCACCTGCACCTGCGTCAGCCTGCCGGCGGTCGTCCCATCCCCCAACTGGCCCTCGTAGTTGCGGCCCCAGGCCCAGACAGTGCCGTCCGCATCAAGGGCCAGGGAGTGGTAGGCGCCTGCGGCCAGAGAGGCCACGCCCGTCAGGCCCGTCACCTGCACCGGCGTCAGCCTTTGGGCGGTCGTCCCATCCCCCAGCTGGCCATCATCGTTGTCACCCGAGGCCCAGACGGTGCCGTCCGCCTTGAGCGCCAGGGAGTGGTAGGCGCCTGCGGCCAGAGAGGCCACGCCCGTCAGGCCCGTCACCTGCACCGGCATCAGCCTTTGGGCGGTCGTCCCATCCCCCAGCTGGCCGAAATTGTGGCCCCAGGCCCAGACGGTACCGTCCGCCTTGAGCGCCAGGGAGTGGGAGTCGCCTGCGGCCAGAGAGGCCACGCCCGCCAGGCCCGTCACCTGCACCGGCGTCAGCCTGTCGGCGGTCGTCCCATCCCCCAGCTGGCCATCATCGTTGTCGCCCCAGGCCCAGACGGTACCGTCCGCCTTGAGGGCCAGGGAGTGGTAGGCGCCTGCGGCCAGAGAGGCCACGCCCGTCAGGCCCGTCACCTGCACCGGCGTCAGCCTGCCGTCGGTCGTCCCATCCCCCATGGAGCCCCAGGCCCAGACGGTACCGTCCGCCTTGAGGGCCAGGGAGTGGTAGGCGCCTGCGGCCAGGGCAGCCACGCCCGTCAGGCCCGGCACCTGCACCGGCGTCAGCCTGCCGGCGGTCGTCCCATCCCCCCGCTGGCCCTCGTAGTTGCGGCCCCAGGCCCAGACAGTACCGTCCGCCTTGAGGGCCAGGGAGTGGTAGGCGCCTGCGGCCAGAGAGGCCACGCCCGTCAGGCCCGTCACCTGCACCGGCGTCAGCCTGTCGGCGGTCGTCCCATCCCCCAGCTGGCCATCATCGTTGTCACCCGAGGCCCAGACGGTGCCGTCCGCCTTGAGCGCCAGGGAGTGGAAGCGGCCTGCGGCCATGTGGCTGCAGCCGGTAAGTCGGGAGGGACCTGGAATGTTCACGTATCGGAAGAGTTGACCCCACCTCCACGCCGTGCCGTCCGCCTTGAGGGACAGGGAGTGGTAGGCGCCTGCGGCCAGAGAGGCCACGCCCGTCAGGCCCGTCACCTGCACCGGCGTCAGCCTGTCGGCGGTCGTCCCATCCCCCAGCTGGCCCTCGTTGTTGCGGCCCCAGGCCCAGACAGTACCGTCCGCCTTGAGCGCCAGGGAGTGGTCGGCGCCTACGGCCAGGGCAGCCACGCCCGTCAGGCCCGTCACCTGCACCGGCGTCAGCCTGTCGGCGGTCGTCTCATCCCCCAGCTGGCCGTAATTATTGTAGCCCCAGGCCCAGACGGTACCGTCCGCCTTGAGCGCCAGGGAGTGGGAGTCGCCTGCGGCCAGGGCAGCCACGCCCGTCAGTCCCAGCACCTGCACCGGCGTCAGCCTGCCGTCGGTCGTCCCATCCCCCAGCTGGCCTAAAAGATTGTAGCCCCAGGCCCAGACGGTGCCGTCCGCCTTGAGCGCCAGGGAGTGGAAGCGGCCTGCGGCCAGAGAGGCCACGCCCGTCAGGCCCGTCACCTGCACCGGCATCAGCCTTTGGGCGGTCGTCCCATCCCCCAGCTGGCCGAAATTGTGGCCCCAGGCCCAGACAGTACCGTCCGCCTTGAGCGCCAGGGAGTGGTAGTCGCCTGCGGCCAGAGAGGCCACGCCCGTCAGGCCCGTCACCTGCACCGGCGTCAGCCTGTCGGCAGTCGTCCCATCCCCCAGTTGGCCGAAGCTGTTGTCGCCCCAGGCCCAGACGGTACCGTCTGCCTTGAGGGCCAGGGAGTGGTAGGCGCCTGCGGCCAGGACAGCCACGCCCTTCAGGCCCGGCACCTGCACCGGCGTCAGCCTGTCGGCAGTCGTCCCATCCCCCAGCTGGCCCTCGTCGTTGCGGCCCCAGGCCCAGACGCTACCGTCCTTCATGAGCTTCAAACCAAAACCAGCGCCCGCGACGACGCGAGGGACGGTACTCCCCGCGTCCGCCTCACCCTGCGCCCCCGCGTCGGTCGGAGCGCCTGAGTCCACTCCACCCGCGTCAGGCGTGCCCGAATCTGTAGCGACTCCTGCGTCCTCCTCGCCCGTCGTGCCGGAGTCGGTGGTACTGCCGGCGTCGTCCGCCGCCTGCGTCGGCGGTTCGCCACAACGAGCGGGGTTGCGCAGGCAGAAGCCCCCCTGCTCCTGCTCGAAGTCAATGCAGCCGGCCAGGGACGCCAGCAGCCCCACCACCAGCACCAGGCCATTGCAGCGCGCTTTCACGGCCACCTTCCCTGCACGAAGGCGGACGTGCCGTCCGTGCTCACGTCCACTCCCAACGCCTTCGCCTGCGACGGCCGCCCCAGCAGGTACACTCCCGCCGAGACGCCCAGGCCCACCACGCCCGCACTCGCGAGGCCCACGCCCACCCACTGGTACCTCCTGCCTCGCGAGGCGCTGCGCCTGACGTCCTCCAGTGTCGCCAGGCCCGCGTCATTGCCCCGCAGCTTCGACTGCTCTGCCCGGGCCAGCAGGTAACACACCCCTCCTCCCACCAGCAGCCCACCGCCAATGGTGGCCGGTAGCCACGCGCCTGTACGCCGCCCCTGGCCGCTGGAGTCCCGCGCGACGACAGCCTCCGGCGCCAGCGCCGGGGCGTACGGTGCGTCCGGCACGGACGTGGGCGGAGCCTCCGGGGGTGGCACCTGCACCGGCACGTCCGCCTGGCTGCGCGCCGCGGCCTCCACCTCCTGTTTCACCTGCCGCCGCACGGCCTCGAACCGCTCCTCCACCTTCGGTGAGACGAGCACGGGCAGCTTCGCCTCGGGATGCACGAAGAGCGCCGCCTTGAAGGCCGCTTCCGACTCCTCCACCCGGCCGAGGTCCGCCAGGATGGCGCCTTCGTAGAGAGCAAGCACGACGTCCTCCTCTTTCCCCGAGGAGAGGCGCCTGGCGCGTGCGAGTTGCTCCAGGGCACGCTCATACTCCAGGTTCTCGTAGAGGCGGCGCACGGAGAGCAGGTAGGGCTGCACCCTGCCCTGCGCCTGGGCGGTGGCCTGCAGCGAAGGCAGCACGGTCAGGCCCAGCAGCAACGCGCCCAGCAGTCGGCGGCTGCACGTAGAAACCAACCGCCGCGCGTGGCGCCCTGGAAGGAAGCCTTTTGAGTCCATGGATGTCCCTCGTGTTCCGGCGGCCCGCACTCGCAAGGGTCCTCCCTGCCAGGTGCAAGACCAGACATGCCAGGAAACGGGACGCGACTATAAGGAACCGGAGGGCTGTTACACCTGAGTCAGGCTTGCCCTACCGCTCCCAGGAGGGCTCCCATTCCGCCGCTACTTCGAGACCGGCGAGTGGACCCGCTCCGACATCATCGCGCTGGACGCCCTCGACTGACCGCTGACGCGACAGCCCCTCGGAGTCGTCCATGATTCCGTGGGGTCCTTTCCCCGCGGGCACCGTGTTTCACCGAGTCCGTCCGCCATGTTAGGAAGGCCGATCCGGGGGAGACATGCGAACAGGTCAAGCGTTGGGAGCGGCTCTGTGCTGGCTCATTCTCTTCATCGTGCCATGGAAGGGACTCGCGGCTCCCGGACCCGCGGTGCAGCCCTATCTGGTCTCCGTGAGCAGGCTCCATGAGGCGCTGGCGTTCGAGCGTGCCCTCGAGCAGCTCGTCACGGCGCGGCGCCTGTCCAGTGGTGTCGAGGATGACGTGGCGCTGTCACTCTGGGAAGGCATCATCATGGCGGAGATGCACTGGAAGGACGAGGCCGCCGCCGCGTTCCAGGCCGCGCTGTTCCTCCAGCCAGACGCACAGCTTCCGGTGCGAGTGTCGCCCAGGATATCCGAGCAGTTCGAGTCCCTGCGCCAGGAGGTGAAGCATTCCCTGGCCCGGCGCGGCGAGGCCACGGCCCAGGTGGCGGACGCGCCACACGAGAAAGCGGTGCAGCCTCCCGAGACGCAAGTCCCGCCGGCCGCGCGGCCAGAGCGCACGCCGCGCTCCAGGGCCCTGTTGCCGGCCATCATCGGAGGCACGCTCGCCGCCGCCGGTGGCGTGACCTGGGCCCTGTCACGCGGGGAGCTGTCCAAGCTGCGGAACGCGGACCCTGCCCTGGCGAACCTCGAGAGCGTGGATCGCAGCGTCTCGCGTGGCCGCACGCTGCAGACCGCGGGCGTGGGCCTGATGAGCGCGGGCATGCTCGGGCTGGGGTTGGCGGCGGGGATGTATCTCCTCGGCGCGCCCACGGAGCAGGGCGCGGTGAGCGTGGGGACGGATGGAAGCTCGGCCTTCGTGTCCGGGACGTGGCCATGAGCACACCTTCATCCCGGGCCTTGCTGGCGGTACTGGCGGTACTGGTGGGCGCGGGCTGTGCCGACTTCGACCTGGAGAAGCGCAGGCTCTGCGAGCGGTTTCCCGAGCGCTGTGGGAGTCCCGGCAATGGCGAAGAGACTCCGGATGAGGACGGAGGCTCGGACGATGCGGACGCGGGCACTTCGAAGGACGCCGGCACTTCGACGGACGCGGGCACCTCGCTGGATGCGGGCGGCCCGCCGCAGGTGACTGACCGCCGGCCGTTGATGCCCATGGCCCAGCCCGGGGGACTGGTCTCCTTCCAGGTCACCGCGGAGAGGCCTCCGGCGGGCAGCCTGCGCTTCGAGTGGTCCGCCACCCTGGGCACCCTGGGGACGCAGGAGGATGGTGAGACCACGAGCAGCGTCTTCTGGACGGCGCCAGACTGCCTTGCCAGTGGGACGCCGCCCTTCGTCTCCGCCACCCTCACCAACTCGCTGGGGCCCTCCAGCTCGGTCCAGTTCCTCGTCGGTGGGCTGCCCGACTGTCCCGCGTGGCGGCCCTCGGGAACGCTGTCCGCCAGCCGTCGGGACTTCACCGCCACCATGCTGAACGACGGCCGGATCCTGGTGGTGGGAGGACGGGCCCCGGACACCGCCCTGGCCACCGCGGACCTCCAGGACCCGGTGACGGGCAACGTCTTCCCCACTGCGTCCATGACAGTGGCTCGCTGGGGCCACAGCGCGACGCTGCTGTTCGACGGACAGGTGCTGGTCGCAGGCGGCAGGGACGCCAACGGCAGCGTGGTGAGCTCCGCCGAAATCTACAACCCGGCCACGGGCACCTGGTCCCTGACGGGGAGCATGGCCGTGGGCCGGCACCTCCACACGGCCGTCTTCGCGAGACTCAATTTCTCTGGGAAGGTCCTCGTGGCCGGGGGCGCGGACGCCTTCATCTCGCTGAACACCGCCGAGATATTCAACCCGGCCACGGGCACCTGGTCTGCCGCGGCCCCACTGCCCCAGCCCCGCCACGGCCACACCGCGACGGTGCTGACGTTCCCGGACAGCGTGCTGCTCGTGGGAGGAACCCGGACGTACTTCAGCGGCGGGGGAGTGCCTGTCTCGGAGCTCCTCGCCACCTCGGTGCTGTATAACTCGGACGCGAACACCTGGTCTTCCATCGGCGCCATGGCCGAGGCCCGGGGCGCGGGCCACTCGGCCACCCTGCTGAGCTCCGGCAAGGTGCTGGTGCTCGCGGGGACCGGCACCTCCGGGCCCCTGGCCACAGGAGAACTGTATGACCCGGGGACGAGGACCTGGGCCTCCATCCAGGCCATGGCCCCCCCGGGGCGCACCGGCCATGGAGCCAGCCTCCTCGGCTCTGGCAAGGTGCTCGTCACCGGCGGGAGCTACAGCGTCCCGCTGCAGACCGCGGAGCTGTACGACCCGACCCGCAATACGTGGAGCTCCACGGTGTCACTGGCCGCTCCCCGTACAGGCCATGCGGCCATCGCCCTGCCCCAGGGGGATGCGGTGGTCCTGGGGGGCGGCGTGACGAGCGTAGAGCGCTACGAGGCGGGCACCGGCGTCTGGAAACCCGCGGGAGACATGAGCTCGGTGCGCAAGCGCCACACGATGACCCTGCTGCCCTCCGGCAGGGTCCTGGTCGTCGGCGGTGTCGATGCCTCGGACTCACGGCTCGCCGTCACGGAGGTGTTCGACCCACTCTCCGGACGCTGGACCCGCTCGGGCGACATGACCACGCCGCGCGAGAGCCATACGGCCACGCTGCTGCCCTCGGGACAGGTGCTCGTGACGGGGGGCACGTCGGAGAATGCTCCGGCGGAGCTGTACGACCCGGTCTCGGGGACCTGGACGGACACCGGCTCCATGAACCTGAACCGGAGCGGCCACACGGCCACGCTCCTGTCCTCGGGTCGAGTGCTCGTCGCGGGAGGAACGGGAGGCTTCGCTTCCGCGGAGCTGTACGACCCGGGCGCTGGGACCTGGGGCTACACGGCGAGCATGACCGAGGGGCGTACCGCCCATACGGCCACCCTGCTCCCCTCGGGCAGGGTGTTGGTCACCGGGGGCAGCCCGGGCGGGACTCCCTCCCTGACGACGGCGGAGGTCTTCGATGAGCAGGATGAGTCCTGGAACACGCTGAGCCCCATGCGCGTGAATCGGAGCGCCCACACGGCCACGCTGCTGCCTCCGGGCCGGGTCCTCATCGTGGGAGGCTTCCAATACCGGGCAGAGATGGGCAACCCCAGCTTCAACTCCCTCTCAACCGACAAGGTGGACTCCTACGACCCGGGGAGCGGCCAGTGGACCGCCTTGGCCAACATGAGCGCCGCGGGCCTCATGCTCTCGGGACGCCATGACCATGCCACCGTGCTCCTTCCGGACGGCAGGGTGCTGGTGACCGGGGGGAGCACAAAGTTGGGCGGGACCTCCAGCGGCCTCCGCACCAATGCCACCTCGGAGCTCTACAGCCCGGCCCCGGGCCAATGGACTCCCACGAGCCGGACCTCGGGAGTGCGAGCGGGCGGGCACCGGGCGCTGCTGCTTCCCACGGGCAGGGTGCTGGTGACCGGAGGCACCGACGACACGGGCGCGGAGCTCTACATCCCCTGAGCTGGCCGTGCCCGTGATCGGCGGCCCCAGGCCTCACGCGAACACATACACAGGAAATTATTGGCCATCATGTGCAGCAGTTGCGCGTAGCTGTTCAAGGAGACATTGGCTGGATTGAGACTTCCGATAACAGCTATCAACCGGCTTGGCGCCACCCCCAACAACTCCAGGCGTAAGGGAGCACATCCACATGCACGGGTTGTTCATGCGAGACGCACGGCGGGTTGCGATGTGGTTGGCGTTGACGCTCGGCGCCGCCGCGCTCGCCTCGGGTTGCGGCGCGGTTTCCACCGAGGGCGAGCAGCAGACCACCGCCACGGAAGCCACGTTCATGGAGTCACGGGAGGAGCGCCTGGACTGCTCGTGCGAGGGGGATTTCACCTGCCCGACCGATGGCGCGGTCTTCTATTACAACGCCATCCGCTGTGGACCCGTCCTCTACAACACGGCTTGGGATCGGTGTGAGAGCCACTGCCCGGTCGCCTGTGACGACTCGGGATGGATCCACTGCTGAGCCTGGATAGGCCGTGAAACACAGCCGTGCGGCGCGGCGGCGGGTCTGCCGCGCCGCATGGGATGTATTTGAGCTTCGCAGGGCAATCACAATCTGATTACAAATCCAACTGCTCCAGCGTCACGCCCTGGCTCATCATTGCGTGCACGCGCCGCACCCCTGGGTCGTGCCGGGCCTTGAGCCGCGTCAGGAAGCGGGCCCCGACTTCAATGGCGTCGAGGAAGCAGCCGGTGTCCGGGGAGCCCAGGTCCATGGCGGTGGCCTTCCTCCGCCGCCTGCTGGCCGAGGGCGCGCGCGCCTGGGTCGGCAAGGACCGCCGACGGAAGAGGCCGGGGCCGGTGGGCCCCCGGCCGTGCGCACTGAAGAAATAATTCACAGGCCTCGCGGCCCGCACGTCCAGCGGATGTCTTGGATGGAACGTTTCGCCCGGCGGCGCGGCGAGCTCCATCTCCACTCCCTTGGGGGCGCCGCGAGGCCTGCATGTTCCACGACCTGGACAGCACCATCCTGCAGTTGCTCAACAAGCAACTGCCGCCGGACCTGGTGAAGCAGGTCCGCATCAGCTTCATGCCGCCCAACAACCAGTTCCCTCCCGCGGGCCTGTCACTGCCCGCGGTGGACTTCTTCCTCTACGACATCCGGGAGAACGTCGACCTTCGCAACCTGGAGCCCACGTTCGAGCAGCAGCCGGACGGCCGGGTGCTCAAGGTGCCCGCGCCGGTGCGCGTGGACTGCAGCTACCTCGTCACCGCGTGGCCCCAGAGCGGGACGCCCTCGCCGGACCAGGACGAGCACCGGCTGCTCGGCGAGGTGATGAAGGTGCTCTTCGTCCACCGCGAGTTTCCCGCCGAGCTGCTCCAGGGAAGCATGAAGGACCTGCGCCTGCCCATCCGCGCCTCGCTGCCGCCGTCCAGCAGCCTGCGGAGCCAGGGCGAGTTCTGGCAGGCGCTCGGTGGCAAGCCGCGCGCGGCGCTCAACTACACGGTGACACTGGCCGTGGACGTCTGGAGGCCCACGGACGTGGGCGTGCCGGCCACGGACGTGAGGAGCTGACATGGGCTTCTCGAAACTCTCCCTCCCCCGCCTCCAGGCGTCGCTGGCGGGCCGGGTGCTCGACGCCCGGACGACGCAGGGCCTCGAGGGCGCCGAGGTGCGCATCACCGGCATGCCTCCCGCCTTCAAGACGACGCTCGACACCCTGGCCGTCGTGCACGGCGCGGCGTGGGGCGCCATGCGGGAGCGCGCGGACCTCACGTACACCCGGCCGAGCGGAGGCTTCCGCTTCCTCCACCTGCCCGACGGCGCCTACACCCTGAGCGTCTCCCTGCCGGGCGCCGCGCGGCACTACGGCACGGCCACCGTGTCCGTCACCGTGTCGCGGGACGCGGCGGGCAAGGTCACGACGGCCTTCACTCCCGTCAACCTGCCCCCCACGGCCATCCAGGGGAAGGTGCTGCAATACCTTCCCCCCGCGCCGGGCAAGCCCGCGTCCACGACGCCGCTCTGGATGGCCGAGGTACGGGCCCGGGGCAGCGCCGGGTGCGCCTACAGCACCTCCACGGGTGACTTCTATCTGGACAACGTGGAGCCAGGGCCACGCACCCTGCTCGTCAATGCACCAGGGCTCCAGGCGGGCTCGCTGGCGGTGACGGTCCAGGCGGGAGTCATCGCCGCTCCGGCCGCCCTCATCCTCTACCCCTAGAGAGCCCTCTCCTTCACGGCCGCATCACAGGAGCGCAAGACATGACGATGACAGTGGCTTCACCCGGCGTTTACGTCCAAGAGGTCCCCTCCGGCAACGCGCCCATCGTGGGCGCGGGCACCAGCACGGCGGGGTTCGTCGGGCTCGTTCCGGACACGCTGGTCGTGCCGGACTTCAACGCGCCGCCCATGGCGGACGGCGAGCCCGCGGACAGCGCCACCCCCTTCGCCGTTCCCACGCCCGCCGGCGTGGTGAAGCTCATCACCAACTTCACCGAGTTCAAGGACGCCTTCGGGGACTTCTCGAAGAACGCCTCGCACCGGGCGCTGGCGCACGCGGTGCTGGGCTTCTTCACCAACGGCGGCAGCCGCTGCTATGTGACGCGCGTGACGGCGGTGGCCGACGTGGCCAACGCCCTCAAGCTCTTCGACCCCATCGACGAGATCGCCATCGTCGCCGCCCCCTGTGTGCCCGCGGCCGACGCCGACTTCGCCGTCATCTACACCGCGCTCAAGGACTACTGCGAGCTGGGCCAGAACCGCTTCGCCATCCTCGACAGCAAGGCGGAATACGCGGGCGCGGACGGCAGGCTGGACGTGACGAAGCTGGCCAAGGGCAGCACGGAGCTGCCGTCCAACTCGACGTACACGGCCCTCTACTTCCCCTGGGTGGAGGTGTTCGACCCGGCGACGCGCAAGCGCAAGATGGTGCCACCCAGCGGGCACATGGCCGGCATCTACGCGCGCGTGGATACCGAGCGCGGAGTGCACAAGGCCCCGGCCAACGAGCCGATCCGCGGCGTGCTGGGCCTCAAGTACGCCATCAGCCGCCGGCAGCAGGACGGGCTCAACCCGCACGGCGTCAACTGCCTGCGCACCCTCAACGGCAACATCACCGTCTGGGGCGCACGGACGATGGGCGGCGACGCCAACGGCGAGTTCAAGTACCTGAGCACGCGCCGCCTTTTCATCTTCCTGCGCGAGTCCATCGAGCGGGGCATGCAGTGGGCCGTCTTCGAGCCCAACACCCCGGACCTCTGGGCCCGCATCACCCGCAACGTGGGCGCCTTCCTGGCGGGCGTGTGGCGCTCCGGCGCCCTCTTCGGGACGAAGCCCGAGGAGGCCTACTTCGTGAAGTGCGACGCGGAGAACAACCCCCCGGTGCAGCGCGAGCTGGGCCAGGTGGTGACGGACATCGGCGTGGCCGTCAGCAAGCCGGCCGAGTTCGTCATCTTCCGCATCGGCCAGAAGGCCTCGGACACCTGAGAGGTGGATGATGCCCGGCCTTCCCTCGCAGAGCCCCGGAGTCTTCCTGGAGCAGGTGCCCCCGGTTCCGGAGGTGGTGCTCCAGACGGGCGTGCCCGCGTTCATCGGCAAGGTGCTCCAGCCCGCAGGTGACGTGGAGCGCGTCCTCTCCCTGGACATCTCGGCCTGGGCCCAGCGCGAGCAGCGCCACGGCACCAGCTGGGCGGAGCCCCTCCTCGCCCTCGCCATCCGCGGCTTCTTCGAGAATGGCGGCCGGCAGTGCTACGTCGTGCCCCTGGGCGCGGCGGGCCTGGCCGGGGCGCTCGACGAGCTGTCGAAGCTGGAGGGCTTCGACCTCGTCTGCGCGCCCGGCCTCGCGGCGCTGGCCCCGGCCGCGCTCGCCAACGCCCAGGCGCAGGTCCTCGCCGCGTGCGCCGAGCGCGGGGACTGCTTCGCCATCCTGGACTCGCCGCTGGGCACGGGCAGCGAGGCGGAGCTGATTGCCCGGGCCCGCGCACACCGCGACGCGCTCGACACCGCCATCCGCGCCTTCGACGGCGGAAGCCACGGCGCGCTGTATTTCCCCTGGGTGAAGGTGCGGGGCGCGGACGGCGCGGGGCTCGTGCCGCCCTGCGGGCACGTGGCCGGCATCTACTCGCGCACGGACCGGAGCGCGGGCTTCCACAAGACGCCGGCGAACGAGGCGCTGGAGGGCGTGCTGGACCTGCAGGTCTGGCTGTCCTCGGCGGCCCAGGAGCAGCTGCTCGCGGGCGGAGGGCCCGCCATCAACTGCCTGCGCGCCTTCACCGGCCGGGGCATGCGCATCTGGGGCGGCCGGACGCTGAGCCGGTCCCCCGAGTGGACGTACATCAACGTGCGGCGCACGGTGCTGACGCTGAGCCGCTGGCTGGAGCTCGTCATGTCCAGCATCGTCTTCGAGCCCAATGACTTGAAGCTGTGGATACGCATCGGCCGTGAGGTGGGGGCCTTCCTCGAGAAGCTCCACCAGCGCGGCGCGCTCAAGGGCGACGTCGCCGAAGCGGCCTTCTACGTGAAGTGTGACGCGGAAACGAATCCCCAGCAGGTGCGGGACGCGGGGCAGGTGGTGACGGAGATTGGCCTCGCGCCCGTGACACCCAACGAGTTCCTTGTCGTCCGCCTCGTGCGCAGCGCCGACGGGGTGACCCTCTCCACCTAGTCCTGGCGTGAGAGGGATTGAAACCATTCAACCAGAGGAGCACCCAGCATGGCTATCGAGCGAAAAGACCCCTTCCATGGCTTCAACTTCGCCGTCGAGCTGGACGGCATCACCCAGATGGGCTTCCGGGCCTGCGCGGGGCTGGACACCGAGTCCAGCGCGAGCGCGTACCGCGAGGGCACGGACGCCAACCTGGCGCCGCGCCAGCTGCCGGGACTGGTGGGCTACTCCAACATCCTGCTCAGCCGCGGCATCACCAACGACAAGGCGCTCTGGCAATGGCGCGAGCAGATCTCCAAGGGTGAAATCACCCGCCGCAACATCTCCATCGTGCTGCGCAACATCAAGGGCGAGGAGCAGATCCGCTGGAACGTCAAGGACTGCTGGCCGGTGAAGTGGTCCGGCCCCACCTTTGACGCGACGTCGGACGCGGTGGCGGTGGAGACGCTGGAGCTGGCGCACGAGGGCATCGAGGTCCAGAAATGGTAGAGGGCGCCGCCGGGAAACCCACCGAGTTTCCCTTCACGCTCCCGCACGGCTTCGTGGGGCCGGACGGCGTCCTCCATCGTGAAGGCACGATGCGGATGTCCACCGCGTTCGACGAAATCGCGCCGCTCAAGGACCCCCGGGTGCAGTCCAATCCGGGCTACCTGGTCATCATCCTCCTGTCACGGGTGGTGACGCGGCTGGGCTCCCTGGAGCACCTCAACCCCAAGATCGTCGAGGGGCTGCTGTCCGGGGACCTCATCTACCTGCAGGAGCTCTACCGGCGGCTCAACGAGAACGGGCACACGCGGCTGCTGGTGAACTGCCCGCATTGCCAGGCCGGCTTCGAGGTGGAGACCGCCGCCCCGGGGGGAGCCTGAGCTACCCCTCGGACCGGCTGTTCGAGGAGGTAGCGTACCTGTCCCGGTATCTCCACTGGTCCTACGACGACGTCATGTCCATGGACCACCGGGAGCGCCAGCGCTGGGTCGGTGAAGTCTCGCAGCTCAACGAGCGCCTGAACGAGCAGGCCAGACAGCGCCGCTGACTTTGGACCGGGTGAAGCCGCTCCACCAGGTCCGCCCGCCCTCCACGGGGCGGTCCAATCACATCCGTCGCACGGGAGTCCGTCATGCCATCACTGGGTTTGAACGCGGCCTACGCGGCCGCCAGCGCGTTCGGGGTCCGCCTGGACCCCTACATGCCCTACAACTTCCTGGTTGAGATTGACGGCCTGCTGACGGGGGGCTTTCGCGAAGTGCATGGGCTGGAGAGCCTGACGGAGGTGCGCGAGTACGCCGAGGGAGGCGTCAATGGCTACCTCCACAAGATTCCGGGCGAGACGCGCTACCCCAACCTCGTGCTGTCGCATGGCCTGACGGACATCGACACGCTGTGGAACTGGTACGAGAGCGTCTCGCACGGGGTCATCCAGCGCCGGAACATGACGCTGATGGTGCTCGACCGGCAGCGCATCCCCGTCATGTGGTGGGACATCCGCGAGGCGCTCCCGGTGAGGTGGCGGGGCCCGACGTTCGACGCGAGCCAGGGCAATGAGGTGGCCGTCGAGACGGTGGAGCTCATCCACAAGGGCATCGTCAAGCCGGCGCTCAGCAAGGCCCTCTCGCTGGGGCGCGGCGTGGCGCAGTTGAGCCAGCGCATCATCCACGTCACCGGGGGCTGAAGATGAGTCCCCGTCCCCCCACGTCGCACGAGAGTCTGGAGCCCGCGCTGGCCGCGCGGCTCACCCGGCCGCTGATGCAGCCGGGCAGCATCTCCATGCACGTGGTGCAGCGCATTCTGGGGTGGCTCGAGTACCTGGAGCGCCGCCGTGCCCTGTCCGCCGACGTGCTGCGCCGCCGCTCGCCCACGGGAGCGCTTCAAACGGAGCAGGTCCCCATCGTCCACGCGCAGTGGACGGGTGCCGCGGCGCCGACCGCCGCCACGCCGGAAGCCCAGGCCGCCAGCGCCGCCCCGAGCGCTCCCGTGCGCGCCGCCTCACCGTCCAGCGCCGAGCCACGTCCGGCCCACACGGAGCTGTCCCCGTCCTCCCCTCTCCCGCTGGGGCACGGGCGGGGTGACGGTTCTCCCGCCCCTGAATCAGGGACCATGGCCTCGGGGTCCTCCGGCGAGCGCGGCGTGCTCGCGCATGGGAACTCAGAAGCTGGCCCGCGCAGGGTCCTCGCGACTCCACTTCCGGCGCGGCCCTTCGAGCCCGTGCGGCTCACGGAGGCGCTGCCGCCGCCCGAGCGGAAGGTCGTGAGCGCGGTCCGGCTGCCTCCGTCCCGGGACATGAGGGAGCCGACCGAAGCCGCGCGACAAGGCACGTCCGATTCCGCCGCCCACGCCCCACCACTTCCGGAGCGTGTGCGCGTGCGTCCCATTCCCTTCAGGGGCGCCCCGGCGGAGCTGCGTCATGCGAGCGCCGTCGTGGCAGCAGGTGCCGCCCACGTGGACGCGTCGGAAGACACGCGCGCCGGGGCCCGGTCCGTCGTCATGCCGCACCCTGGCGCTTCCGAGTCCGCCATTCCTCTCATGGGTACAGTGGCGGACACGGGACTGCCCAGGGTCCAGGCGCAAGCAGCCGGAGCATCCGAGCCCGCCCCTCCGCTCACGGATGCCGCGGCGGACATGGGACGACTCAGCGTGCAGGCGCGAGCACCTGGAGCATCCGAGCCCGCCGCTCCCCTCACGGATTCCGCAGCAGACGTGGGACGGTCCAGGGACCAAACACGCGCGCCCAAGTCCACCCCTCCGCTCACGGATGCCACGGCGGACATGGTGCGGCCCATGGTGCAGGCGCCAGCGCCCGAGTCCACCTCTCCGCTCACGGAGGCCACGGCGGACATGGGGCGGCTCAGGGTCCAGGCGCGAGCGCCCGGGAGGTTCGAGCCCGCCGCTCCCTTCCCGGGTGCCGTGGCGGAAGCGGAACTCCCCAGGGTGCAGGCGCGAGCGCCCGGCGCGGAGGGCGCGCGAGTCGCCCTGACGCATGCGGCCCCCAGCTACGGTGGGGTGTCTGTCCTCGCCGCGAGGGATGGCGCTGGACTGCCGTCACCCGTGACGTCGGCGGTGTCCCCACAAGGCCCGGGGCATGAGGCGGCGGCGCCCGCGCAGGCCCGGTCCGCGAACACCACCGCCCGTGGCGCCGTACGGACGCCGCCGTCACCGGCTGCAATCACCGCCTCCGCGCACGAGCTGGATATCGATTCCCTGGTCGACAAGGTGCAACGCAGCCTGCTCCGCCAGTTGGCCGTGGAGCGCGAGCGCAAGGGGGACCGGCGATGAGCCTCGCGAAGCTGAAGATCGAGTACGAGAAGAACAAACAAGGCGACTTTCTGGGCAAGGTGGAGGCGCTGTTCAACCCCAACCAGCTCTCCTTCGAGAACAAGGTGTCCTGGCGGCTGGACCAGGCCGCCATGGACTCGAAGGTCGCGGAGCGGCGGCGGCTCAACCTGCAGATGGTCGAGCCGAGCCTCTTCAGCATCGACCTCTTCTTCGACACCTACGAGGGCGAGCCCGGTAACGGGCTGGGGCTCGCCAGCCGCCTGGCGTTGTTGCGCTCGCCGCTCGCCCAGGCCCCGCTGGCGACGCCCAACGCCGTCAGCGTGGTGACGTACACGAAGCCCGTCGCGGACCTCACGCACTACAACAAGGAGCTGCACCGGCCGCCGGTGTGCAAGCTCTCCTGGGGCAGGTTCTTCCTCTTCAAGGGCGTGCTCTCCCAGGTGTCGCAGCAGTTCTCGCTCTTCCTGGAGGACGGCACCCCCGTGCGCGCCACCCTGGGCTGCGTCTTCACCGAGTACCAGACGGAGGACGACGCGAAGCGGGGCGAGCTGCACTCGGCGGACGTGGCCAAGAAATACACCGTCCGCCCCGGAGACACGCTGATGAACATCGCGGCGGAGGTCTACGGGGACGGCTCGCGGTGGCGGACCATCGCCAACGCCAACCGGCTCCAGAACCCGCGGAAGCTCGTGCCCGGACAGGTGCTCGACATTCCGCCCCTGAGCTGACGGGAGGTGACCCTTGGCTTTCTTGAAGAGCGACGACACCGCCAGCGTGGGAGTGAGAATCGACGGTCAGGAGCTGCCGCTGAAGGCCTATGCGGACCTGCTCGCCGTCAGCGTGCAGGACGACGTGGACGCGGCGTCCATGTTCACGCTCAAGCTCCTCACGTGGGACGCGGACACCCTCAAGCTGTCCTGGGCTGACGACGAGCTCTTCAAGCTGGGGGCCGAGGTCGAAATCCAGCTGGGCTACGTCAACCGGCTCTCCACGGTGATGGTGGGCGACATCACCGGCCTGGAGCTGGACTTCAGCGCGGGCGAGTCCCCGCTGCTCACGGTGCGCGGCTATGACCGCAGCCACCGCATGGCCCGGGGCCAGAAGACGCGCGTCTTCGCCCAGACGAAGGACAGCACCATCGCCAGCCAGCTCGCCCGCACCTACGGCCTGCGGCCCGAGGTGACCGACACCGGGGTGACGTTCGAGTACGTCATGCAGAACAACCAGACGGACCTCGCCTTCCTGGAAGAGCGCGCGGCACGCATCGGCTACGAGGTGGTGGTGGCGCAGAAGACGCTCCACTTCCGGCCACAGCAGGACAGCGCGCCCGCGCAGCTGACGCTCACGCTGGACGAGGACATCATCGACTTCCACCCCAGGCTCACCGCGGGCGGCCAGGCGGGCAAGGTGGAGGTGCGCGGCTGGGACCCGGAGACCAAGGCTCCCATCGTCGGCAAGGCCTCCACGGGCCAGGAAACGGCCATGGGAAGCACCACCGGCCCCAAGGCGGCGGACACCGCGTTTGGCGCGGCCACCATCATCCAGGTGGACCGGCCCGTCACCACCCAGGCCGAGGCGGACCAGCTCGCGCTCGGCGCGCTGCGGACGCTGGGGCGCGACTTCATCACCGGCGAGGGCACCTGCTTCGGCCGCTCGGACCTGGCGTCCGGGAAGCTGGTGCGCATCGACGGGCTCGGGAAGCGCTTCAGCGGCGTCTACGACGTCGTCACCGTCACCCACACCTACGCCCCGCGCCGGGGCTACCGCAGCGCGTTCTCCGTCCGGAAGAACGCGATGTCGTGAGAGGACCCGAGATGCTCAGCGAACTGATGCCCCACGCAGTCTCCGGGGACCACCGCTTCTACGGCGTCGTCATCGGCGTCGTGACGAACAACCAGGACCCCAAGGACATGGGCCGGGTGAAGGTGAAGTTCCCGTGGCTCTCCGAGTCCGGTGAGAGCAACTGGGCCCGGGTGGCCTCGCCCATGGCGGGCAAGGAGCGCGGGCTCTACTGCCTGCCCGAGGTGGACGACGAGGTGCTCGTCATGTTCGAGCACGGCTGCGTGGAGCGACCCTACGTCGTGGGCGCGCTCTGGAATGGCACGGACGCGCCGCCGGCGAAGAACAGCGACAAGAAGAACAACAAGCGCCTGCTCAAGTCGCGCAGCGGCCACACCATCACGCTCGACGACACCGAGGGCGCCGAGAAGATCAGCATCGCCGACAAGAGCGGCGACAACACCCTCGTGTTCGACACCAAGACCAACACGGTGACGCTCACCTCGGGCAAGGACGTCGCCATCCAGGCGAAGGGCAACATCAGCCTCTTGGCGGACAGCGGCGACGTCTCCATCCAGTGCAAGAACTTCTCGGTGGACGCCCAGCAGGGCTACTCGCTCAAGGGCGCGCAGGCCTCGCTGGAAGCCAGCGGCGGGCTGGCGCTCAAGTGCATGGCGGGCGTCAACGTCAACGACGGCGCGCTGGAGGTGAAGTGATGCCCGGCGCCGTCCTCAACCAGGGCTCCATCGTCCAGTGCGCCCACGCCGCGCCGGCCCAGCCCACGCCCTCGGCGCAGCGGGTGACCATCCTGAACCAGCCCGTGGTGACGCAGGCCACCGTGTATGTGATTTCCGGCTGCACCAACAACAGCGCTCCGCCCAACCCCGTCCAGGCGCCTCCCGCGCCGCCCCCGCCGTACCCCTGCGCCAGCGCGACCTTCACCTCGGCCGCGACGCGCGTGACGACGATGGGCGTGCCGCTGCTGCTGCTCGACAGCCAGGCCCTGTGCACGCCGACGGGGCGCGATGCCAGGCCCGTGCAGGCGCAGCCGCGGGTGCAGGGCATCTAGGGCGGCCCCTTCGCGAGGACTGGACCATGTCAGACAATTTCCTGGGCAACGGTTGGAAGTTCAAGCTGGGTGACGGGGCCAACGTGGGGCTCGGGCTGGAGGGCGGCCAGGTGGCCCGCGTGGCGGACGAGGAGCTCATCCGCCAGTCCATCTGGCTCATCCTCAGCACCGCCCCCGGCGAGCGCGTGGCGCGGCCGGAGTTCGGCTGCGGCATCCACAACCTCGTCTTCGGCAACAACGACCCGGAGACGCTCGGCGACGTCAACCACGCGGTGGAGGAGGCGCTCTCGCGCTTCGAGCCCCGCATCGACGTGCTCGGCGTGGACTCGCGGCCGCATCCCACCGAGCCCAACCTCCTCGTCATCCAGCTCCAGTACGCGGTGCGCGCCACCAACAGCCGGTTCAACCTCGTCTACCCGTTCTACCTGGGCTGAGAACTCCGATGCGCGCACAGGCTCCCAAGATTGACTCTCGCGGCCAGGAAGACGTCGTCCGACAGACGGAGCAGCTCGTGGAGGGCGCGGGCCTGGGCTGGAAGGCCGGCACGCCCGACGCCGCCGCGGCGCTCATCCGCGTCTTCGGGCGGATGGTGGCGCACGCCATCGAGCGCCTCAACCATGCGCCCGAGAAGCACTTCGCGGCCTTCCTCAACCTCATCGGCGCGGAGCCCCGGCCGCCCCAGCCCGCCCAGGTGCCACTGACCTTCGCGCTCGCCGAGGGCGCGTCCGTGGACGCGCTCGTGCCCGCCGGCACCCAGGTGGCCGCCAAGCCCCTCGAGGGCGAGGACGACGAGGTGCTGTTCGAGACGGTGCTGGACCTCGTCGTCACCCGCGCGCGAATCGTCTCGTTCTTCCTGCACCACCCCACCCGGGACTTCTACGCGGACCGCAGCTCCCCGACGCCCGGCGCCCCGCCCGTGCGCGAGCTGGACCGCCCCATCGAGCACAGCCTCTACGTGGCCGGAGGCGACTTCCTCACGCTCCCCGCGGGCACCCGGGTGACAGTGCGCCTCACCCCCTCGGACGCGGCGAAGTGGCAGGCCCTGCCCGTGGAATGGACCTTCTGGGACGGCCAGGACTGGAAGCTCGCGCCGGCCGCGGTCCTGTCCCAGGACAAGCAGACCCTGCAGTTCACCGCGCCCGCATCCTTCGCTCCACGGGCCGTCAACGGCGTCCAGGAGCGCTGGCTCCGGGCGAGCCTCAAGAGCACGCTGGAGGCGGACGGACTCGTGCCCTCCGTGCGCGACGTGGTGCTCAGCGCCCAGACCACGCGCAGCGGCCTCGTGGCGGAGGCGGCCTTCGCGGGCAGCTTCCCCATCGACCAGGGCCTGGACTTCCTCCCCTTCGGCCCGCAGCCGAAGACGAACGACACCTTCTACCTGGCCAGCGCCGAGGTCTTCTCCAAGGCCGGCGCGCGCATCAGCCTCACCGTGACACGCAGCGAGCAGGCCGCCGCGCTGAGCGCCAGCGACAACCCGCTGCTCGCCTGGGAGGTGTGGAACGGCACGGACTGGGTGGAGGTGGGCCGCTCGGACAAGGCCCGCGAGGCGCTCGGCGCGGCCCCCCAGTTCGCGTTCAACGATGGAACGCGTGCGCTCTCGCGGAGCGGCACCGTGGCCTTCACCCTGCCCGCGGCGATGGGCCCCCTGTCGCTCCGGGGCACCACCAACCACTGGGTGCGCGTGCGCATCGCCACGGGGAACTACGGCAACGGCATCACCCTGCAGAAGGACAGCCAGAACAAGGTGACGGGGCTGCTGGACGACGGCTACCGCCCGCCCGTCCTCCAGTCCGTGAAGCTCGGCTACACGTACGAGCCCACGCGCGCCCCCGCCGCGCTCCTGGCCTTCAACGACTTCGACTACGCCGACACGACGGGCCAGAACGCGAGCGGCTTCATCCCCTTCCAGCGCTCCAACAGGCCGGGCCCGGCGCTGTACGTCGGCTTCGACCGGCCCTTCGACAACGTCTCCACCACGCTCTTCGTGGACGTGGCCCCGCCGCTGCCTGGCGAGCTGCAGCTGGGCGGCACGGCGTCGGAGGAGCAGCCGGTGGTGGTGTGGGAATACACGGGGCCCGCGGACGCCGGATGGCTCCCGCTGGGCGCCGAGGACCCGACGCGAGCCTTCAACCAGAGCGGGCTGTTGCGCTTCATCGGACCGGCGGACTTCACGCCGCGGCGCGAGCTGGGGCAGGAGCGCTACTGGCTGCGGGCGCGGCTGGCGCGGGGCGCCTTCGCGGTGCTCTCGCGGGTGCGCGCGGTGCAGACGAACACCATGTGGGCGCTCCACGCGACGAGCGTCCACGGCGAGATTCTCGGCTCGAGCAACGGGGAGAAGGCGCAGGGCTTCGTGCTCTCCCAGGCGCCCGTCCTCGAGGCCCAGCGCCTGGAGGTCCTCGAGCCCGAGCTGCCCTCGGAGCCGGAGCTGGCCGCGCTCGCGGCGCAGGAGGGCGAGGACACCGTGACGCCGGTGTTGGACGAGGACGGGCACACCGTGGGCGCCTGGGTGCGCTGGCACGCCGTGACGGACTTCTACGGCTCCGGCCCCCGGGACAGGCACTACACGGTGGACTCCGCGACGGGCCAGGTGCGCTTCGGCGATGGCCAGCGCGGGATGCCGCCGCCCAAGGGGACGCGCAACGTGCGCGCCTCGTACCGCACCGGGGGCGGCGCGCGGGGAAACCGGCCCGCGCAGAGCATCACCCAGCTCAAGACGGCGGTGCCCTACGTGGACAGCGTCATCAACCTCCAGGGCGCCTCCGGCGGCGCGGACCGCGAGGCGCTGGAGCAGATCAAGGAGCGCGGCCCGAAAATCCTGCGCCACGGCTACCTCGCCGTGACGGTGGACGACTTCGAGGACCTGGCGCGCGAGGCCTCCACGGCGGTGGCGCGGGTGAAGGCCCTCACGCCGCGCTTCGACCCGCTGGAGCAGGCGGACCCGGACAACACGAATGGCGTGCCCGGAGCCGGCGAGGTGTTCCTGCTGCTGGTGCCCCAGGGCAGCGACCGCCGGCCCACCGCGGGGCTCGGGCTCCTGCAGGACGTGGAGGCCTACCTCACGGCGCGCCGCGCGCCGGCGGTGAAGCTCAAGCTGGGTGCGCCGGACTGGGTGGAGGCCGCCGCCGACGTCGTCGTGGCGCCGACGTCACCCGAGGGCGCCGACGAGCTGCGGGCCGCCGTCTCCGCCGCCATCGAGCGCTACCTGCACCCGCTCACGGGCGGCGCGGACGGCCAGGGCTGGGGCTTCGGCCGGCTGCCGCATGCCTCGGACCTCTACCCCATCGTGGGCGCGCTCGCGGGCGTCCATCACATCCGCAAGCTCTCGCTCGTCTACAGGAAGGCGCCCCCGCAGGCGCCCTTCGACGCGGTGTCGGACAGCACGTGGCCCCTGTTCGACGAGGACGAGGCGGGCGACGCGCTGGAGCGGGTCCTCGTCTTCTCGGGCGTGCACACGGTCCGAATCGCGTCGCCGGAGGAGGAGTGACATGCCGCTCGAGCTGCCCAGGCTGGACGACCTCGACTATGCCCACCTCCTGGAGGAGGCACGCGCGTCGCTCCCCGCGTACGACGCCTCGTGGACGGACCACAACCCGTCCGACCCCGGCATCACCCTGGTGGAGCTGCTCGCCTGGCTGACGGAGACGGTGCTCTACCGCATCGACCAGGTGGGCGACGACAGCTACCGCACCTTCCTCAAGCTGCTGCGGGGCGAGGCGCCGCCGGACGGGCAGGACCTGGACGAGGCGGCCTTCCAGACGGTGCGCGCGCTGCGGGAGCGCTACCGGGCCGTGACGCCGGCCGACTTCGAGGCCCTCGTGAGCGAGGCCTACCCGACCTCGCCCTTCTTCGTGGCCCCCCGGCCCAGGCGCGTGCGCTGCCTGGGGGAGCGCAACTGCGAGGCGGTGGGCAGCGGCAAGTACGCCGCGGCGCCGGGGCACGTCAGCATGGTGTTGCTGCCGGACGGCCCGGACGGCGCGCCGTGGCAGCAGCCGGCGGCCGCCGTGCTGGGCGCGGTGAAGCTCTTCCTCAACGAGCGCCGGCTCTTGACGACGCGCCTGCACGTGGTGGGGCCCACCTACGTGGACATCATCCCCAGGGCCACGCTCCACCTCAACGAGGACGCGGTGGTGGCGGACGTGCGGAGGGAGGCCGCGGCGGCGCTCTTCAGCGCCTTCCACCCGCTGCGCGGAGGCGTTGACGGGAAGGGCTGGCCGCTGGGCCGGAACGTCCATGTCTCCGAGGTGTACACGGTGCTCGACGCCGTGCGCGGCGTGGACTTCGTCGAGGGCGTGGACCTCGCCGTGCAGGACGCGTCGAGGAAGGAGCGCGAGGAAGGCGCACTCGTCGCGGTGCGGCTCTTCGCAGACGAGCTGCCCAGGGTGCGCATCCCGGACGACGACCCGCTCCTCAAGCTGTCCCTCACCACCCTGGAGAAGCGAGGCGGCACCTGGGTGCCGACGGAGTCATGAGCACCTACGTTCGCCACCTTCCCGCCATCCTCCAGCAGGGGCCCTTCATCAGGCCCTTCCTCACCGCCTTCGAGCAGGTCCTCTCGGGCCCGCGGGCGAGCGCCGCCTTCCCGCCCGGCATCGAGGAGGCGCTGGAGCGCATCCACCACTACTTTGACGCGGAGCTGGCGCCGGACGCGTTCCTGCCCTGGCTCGCCGGGTGGGTGGCGGTGAGCATCCGCGACGACTGGAGCGAGAAGTCCAAGCGCCAGTTCCTCGGGACGGTGGTGCCTCTCTACAAGAAGCGCGGCACCCGGTCCGGCATGGAGCAGCTCCTGCGCATCTTCGTGAAGGAGTTCTTCGACAACGCCGGGATTGAGTTCCGTGAGGACGCCGTCCAGGTGCTGGACGCGGACGAGGACGCCTCGCCGCCCATCTTCAATGACAGCTCACCGCCACACCTGTTCCGGGTGGTGCTGAGCATGCCGGGGAGTGATCCGGTGTCGCTCGCGCGGACGTTCCGGCTCGTCCGGTCCGTCATCGAGCACGAGAAGCCCGCGCATACCTTCTACGCCCTCGAGCTGCGCTACCAGGCGATGCGAATCAATGACACGCCCGGCCAGGGGCTCTTCGGGCCGGGCATCGTCGTGGGCAGGAATACCGTCCTGGGCAGCGAGCCCTGACAAGGCAAAAGGCCACCGAACATGAACTACCCACTCTCGCGGCTCCGCTACTTCAACGGGCAGTTCCTGCTGGAGAAGGACTTCACCGACCAGCAGGACTACCACATCCACCAGGAGGAGCTGCACCGCCGCACGCAGCACGTCTGGGGCATCTGCGAAGGGCTCTCCGTCTCGCTCAAGACGGGCGACGCGACGAAGCTCGTCGTGGACGTCGGCGCCGCGGTGGACGGCAGCGGCCACGCGATGCTGCTGGCCGCGGCCCAGGAGGTGACGGCGGCAGGAGTGCTGGGCGGCCAGTCCTACCTCCTGGTGATGGCCTTCAACGAGGTGGCCGACCACATGGCGGCCGGCCAGTACGTGAGCGGGAACACCCGCTACACGCAGAAGCCGCTCTTCCAGTTCATCACGGCCATCAGCCTCGTGCCGGGCCAGGTGGTGCTGGCGCGGCTGAGCGTGGCGGTCGGTGGCACCATGTCCGGCCTGGACGCGAGCGTGCGCACCTACGCGGGCGTGCGCCTGCCCGGCAGGAATGGCGCGGGCTTCGACCTGCGCGCGGTGCCGGTGGGACAGACCGACAGCCGGCTCTCCATCGAGCGCTTCACGCCGAATGACGCCACCTTCCAGCCGCTCGTCACCGTGACATCCGCGGGGGCGGTGGGCGTGGGGGACACGGCGCCCACGCAGAAGCTCGTGGTGGGCGGCAACGTGGGCATTGGCTACAACCAGGCGGGCCAGACGGCGGCGCTCGCCGTCAACGGCAACGTGGGCATCGGCACGGTGACGCCGACGGCCGCCAGGCTCCAGTTCTCCAACGACCTGGGCAGCAAGATTGCCTTCGCCGACGGCGGCGGGGGCGCGGTGTACGGGCTCGGGCTGGACACCAACAACCTCAATGCCTTCATCCCCTCCACCGGCAGCTTCTCGCTACGTCAGGGAGGCCCCACGGGCACGGAGGTGCTCAAGGCCGATGCCAGGGGCAACCTGACGGGCGCTGCCAATGACTACCTCAAGGCGCAGTTCACCTTGAACGGTGGCGGGCTGGTGACGTGGGAAGGCGTGGGCGGCTCGCTCAAGTGGACCGCGCGCTTCATCGCCATCTGCATGGGCCGGACGTCCGCCGTGACCAATGGCCATATCAACGTGGAGATGCCCGCAGTGGGGACGGACATCGCGCTCCTGAATGGGACGCGAAAGGTCACCGCCGCGGGCATCCAGCTCAATGGCTGGGAGGCGCTGTATGCCGTGCACGGGACGGGCGACACGCAGGGGCCCAACGAGAGCCGGGTGACCCTGCGCATCGTGCTCTGGGACGGCACGTACAACGCCCCGAGCAACTGGGTGCTCGTGGCCGTGGCCAACGCGGAGGATGGAAGCCTCAAGCTCGGCACGGGCACCAGCATCAGCCCGAGGAGCGCCGTCAATCGGGGCAGTGTCCTCCCCAGCGGTGTCATCACCATGTGGTCCGGCGCGGAGAACGCAATCCCCTTCGGCTGGGCGCTCTGCAATGGGCAGAACGGCACGCCGGACCTGAGGAACCGCTTCATCGTTGGCGCGGGTGCCGGGAGCAACTACCAGCCCGGATGGACGGGTGGCGTGGACTCGGTCTCGCTGGATACCAATCAGATGCCCTGGCACAACCACGGCGGCTCCGTGAGTGGCGACGGCGCGCACCGGCACGTCATCCCCGTGGACGAGGGCGCGGGGGACGGGCTCAGGTGGAGCAGCCCGAACGCCATCCGCGCGTCGACCTCCTACTTCGACAACAACGGCAATCCCGGGACCTGGGCGGTCATCGACTCGTGGGCCTACACGAAGAGTGACGGCGGGCACTGGCACGGCATCAATGGCGAGGGCGGTGGGCAGGCCCACGAGAACCGGCCTCCGTACTTCGCGCTCTGCTTCATCATGAAACTGTGAGGATGTCATGGGTGATTCTTCCAATGCCTCCCGCGCGCTGCGGGGTGCCCGCTTCTTCGAGCAGCTCACGCAAGCGTTCAAGCCACTGATTGACAAACATCAACTCCACGCCGGGAGGGTCTCGACGCCGGAGAGCGAAGAGGTGCTGCTGCTCAACGACCAGGGCGGGCTGATGCTCTCGCTCACGGAGACGACCCAGGCGCTCGACGTGCGTGTGTTCAAGGTGACCGAGGACGGCGGCATCCCGAGCCCCACGAATCAGCAGCACAGCGTCCCGCTCAGCTTCTTCCTTCCGGCCAGCGACGCCCAGGCCGCCGCGCTCCTCGCAACGCCATACACGCCCGAGGGTGAGGTGCTCGAGCAGTACGCGCGCGTGGTGGACACCTACGCGTCGAAGGTCCTTGCGGGAGATTCCAAGGTCTTCAAGGCGGCGCACACCCGGCGCACGAAGGCCCCATCGGGAGTGGTGCCAGACGCGGCCCGCACCAAGGAGGTCACCTTCCCTCCCGCCGGGGACACGTCCGCGGCGAACGCCCCGCCGGGCTTCCCGGAGCAGGCCGCGCGCGCGTTCGCCTTCCTGGCGCGCCAGGGCTTCCAGGTGGCGGGGCTGGGCTCCAGCAAGGAGCAGGACGTCATCCTGTTCACCGGTGGCGCGACGGCCGTCGAGGTCCGCCACGACAAGAAGCACGGACTGCTCAGGGTCGGCCTCGTCATGCGGGAGACGGAGGACTGGGCGCTGGAGGCGATAGAGAGCGCCAGCATCCCGCTCGCGTCGGTGCTCGGCCTGGCCCGGCCCGACCTGAAGGTCTCCCCTCCCCGCGTCGAGCCGTCACAGGTGGGCGAGCGGCTGGACGAGTATGCGAAGGCGCTGGAGGCGTGCGCGTCCTTCGTCCTGAAGGACGACTCCCCCATCCTGGCCGAGGCCTACCGCCGCATGCGGCAGGGCCTGGGCGTGTAGCCCGAGGACCGCCATGTCAGCCTTCGCCACCTCGCGCGAACACGTCCTCGCGGAGCTTCATCGCGCGGAGCTCCTCCTGCGCGTCCAGGCCGAGCGGCTCCAGCAGTCCCCTGAAGCCCCGAAGTCCTCCGAGCCGGTGGACCTCGCCCAGGCGGACGCCCTGGTGGAGCAGCTGGGCAGCGACATCTCCGCGCGCGTCCGCGAGAGTGCCGCCCAGGGCATCTCCCTGCGGCTGGAGACGCTGGCCCACGGCTTCGGCCTCAGCCGCTTCGACGTGGAGGTGCTCCTGGCCGCGCTCCTTCCGGAGCTCGAGCGCCGGGTGGGTGAGCTCTACGCCCAGCTCCAGGGTTACGAGAACAAGCGGCTGCCGAGCGTCGACGTGCTCCTCGGGCTGCTCGCCACGGACGCCGAGCTGCGGAGCATCGCGCGCGCCCGCTTCACCCCGGACGCGCCGCTGCTGCGCCACGGCCTCGTGCACCTGCTCCCGGAGGCGCCCGGGGCCCCACTGCTCGCGCGGGCCGTCAAGGTGGACGAGCGCATCATCGAGTTCCTGCAGGACTCCGACGCGCCCGACGCGCGGCTGACGCTGTTCACCCGGCTCGCCGGGCCCCAGGTCCACCTCGACGGCCTCATCCTCCCGGACGCGCTCAAGGAGCGGCTGAGCCGCTTCGCCCGACAGCAGGACGGACGGGGAGGCCCGGCGCCCATCATCTCGCTGACGGGGCCCTCCGGCGTGGGGAAGCAGGCCACCGCCGAGGCGCTCTGCCAGGAGCAGGGGCTGCCCATGCTGGTGGTCGACTGCGCGGTGCTCGCCGCCGCGGGCCAGGAACTGCCGGGAGTGCTTCTGTCCCTGCTCGGGCGCGAGGCCATCCTTCAAAGCGCGGCGCTGTTCTGGAAGGGCTCCGACGCGCTCGCCAGCGAGGCCCCACCGCTCTTGCGTACCGCGTTCCTGGAGGCGCTCGCGGCCCACCCGGGTCCGAGCTTCCTGTCGGGCCGCCTGGGGCTCGAGCCGAAGGGCGTCCTGGGTGGACGCGCCTTCATCCAGGTGGAGCTGCCCAGACCGGGCGTCCCGGAGCAGCGCCGGCTGTGGGAGGCCGCTCTGGCCGGAGCCCCCGTCAGCGCCTCCGTGGACTTCGAGATGCTCACCAGCACCTTCCGGCTCACGGGCGAGCAGATTCGCGACGCCGCCGCCGCCGCGAGGAACCTGGCGCGCTTCCGGGAGCCCGCGCGGGACACCGTCACGCAAGAGGACCTGGCCACCGCGTGCCGGACACAGTCGACCCCCCGGCTCAGCACCCTGGCGCGCAAGGTCGGCTCGCGAGCGCGCTGGGACGACGTGGTGCTGCCGCCGGAGCGCAAGGAGCTGCTCGAGGAGATCAGCCTGCACGTGCAGCACCGGGGCCGCGTCATGGGCGCCTGGGGCTTCGACGACAAGCTGACGTCGGGCAAGGGCATCAGCGCGCTGTTCAGCGGCCCACCCGGCACGGGCAAGACGATGGCGGCGGGCGCCCTCGCCGGAGCGCTCGGCCTGGACCTGTACCAGGTGGACCTGTCCGCGGTCGTCAGCAAGTACATCGGCGAGACGGAGAAGCAGCTCGGACGCCTGTTCGACGAGGCCGAAGGGTCCAGCGCCGTCCTCTTCTTCGACGAGGCCGATGCGCTGTTCGGCAAGCGCACCGAAGTGAATGACTCACATGACCGCAACGCCAACCTGGAAACGAGCTACCTGCTCCAGCGCATCGAGGCCTACGACGGGCTCGTCATCCTGGCGACGAACTTCAGCAAGAACATGGACGAGGCCTTCGTGCGCCGCTTCCGCTTCATCATCGACTTCCCCCTGCCGGGGGAAGAGGAGCGGCGCCACATCTGGGAGCGCATCTTTCCCACGGGCGTGCCGCGGGGCGCGGACCTGGACCTCGACTTCCTGGCCCGGCGCTTCGAGCTGGCGGGCGCGTACATCCGCAACATCGCGCTGCGGGCGGCGTTCCTGGCGGCGGCCGAGGGCGAGGGCGTCTGGCTGCGCCACGTCCTGAGCGCGGCCCGGCGCGAGTATCAGAAGATGGGCAAGGTGATGGACGGCTCGCACTTCGCCCCTCCAGCGGCACAGTGAAGCAGTGCATTGAAACACCGCAGACAGGCCCGCCCCGGGAGAAAGCCAGCGCATGCTCCAGTCATTCCTCACAGGCATCAAGAACAATCCAGGAGCCACCCAGCTCCTACGCAAGCAGCTTTTTGAGATGCAAAAGCGGTATCTCATCATCCTGGGAGAAAACCAGAAGGGGCGCGTCAAACCCATGGCGGAGCAGCTGGGCGCCAAGGAAATCTCGCAGGACTGGCCAGCGGATCTGCCCACGACCAATCCGGATGGCTCGCGCCTGAGCAAGGCGCAGATCCAGCAGAACATGGATTTCAACCAGAAGTGGATTCAAAAGCAGATCGGGCTGGGCGAGGACGCCATCGACACTGGCAAGGACCCCAAACGCTTCGGCCTCAGCAATTTCCTCAAGATGGAACGCGGGGAGCTGGAGAAGGCCCAGTACACCAACGAGCCCATGGACAGCTGGACCGACAAGGACGGAAAGACGCATCAACTCCCCCAGGGGAGCACCTACTGGAGGCCGCCTGCAAAAAAGCAGTAGTCCCGGGCAAGGGCTGGCCACCGGGCGGCTCGAGCTGGAACCGGTAGCCGAGTCCCACGCCCGCGTGCTGCTGGACGGCCTGGGCGACCCCTTCCTCTACCGCTTCATGAAGGGCGCCCGGCCGCCCAGGCTTCGCGGCCTGGCGGCGATGTTCCGGGCCTTGGAGACGGGGGCACGAGCGGCCCCCGGAGCGCGGCTCATGTGGGCGGCCTTCGCGCGGGCGGAGCGGTGCTACGTGGGCCTGCTCGAGGTGACGCTGCACGAGGGCGGGCGCGCGGAGCTGGGGTACATCATCTTCTCGCGCTTCTGGCGGCGCGGCTTCGGACAGGAGGCGTGCCGGTGCCTCCTCCAGCATCTCGTGGAGGCGCATGCGCCGCGCGTCATCACACTCGACACCTCCGTGGAGAACGCCGCCGCGCGCAGGCTCGCGGAGCGCCTGGGCTTCCGCGAGGTCGCGCCCACGGACGTCCTGCACGAGGGGCTCGGGGAAGGGTTGAGGCGCTACGCGCTCGACCCTCACGCCCAACCCGCGACGTAACGACAGACATGCGCGGCATGTGACGGAGCGCATCTCCTTGCGTCGCGTCAACCTTCCACCACGCGGCGGAATGTCAGACCCAGAACGAAGATGGAGCCACGGCCCCACCGGCCGCCTCGGTGCTCGCGATGCATACTTCGTGTGATTCTTTCTGGGAGCTCTGGCAGGACCACAGTGAGTATTTGTTCCGCCGGAGCCTGCGGATGATGAAAGGCAATCAGGCGGAAGCCGAGGACGTATTCAGCGCGACGATGCTCCGTGCCCATGAGTCCTTTCCCAGGCAGACCGGTCAGGTCATCAACGCCAGGGCCTGGCTGGCCCGGCTGCTCTACAACATCTGTGTGGATGCCTACCGCCGGCGGCGCTGCCAGGAGACCGCCGAGGTAGAGGGCGGGAAGTCCCTGAGCGAGCCCCAGGAGGCGGGCGCCCCGTCCCCGGAGACGTTGCTGCTGCGGCGGGAGCTGGGCAACCAGCTGCGCCAGCACATCCTCGCGCTGCCTCCCAGCCTGCGCGGGCCCTCCACCCTGCGCTTCCTGGAGGAGAAGTCCTACGACGACATTGCCTTGGAGCTGGGCATGACGAACTGCAACGTGCGCAAGCGCATCCAGCACTCCTACGGTCTGCTGCGCACGCGGCTGGGCGGCGTGTGAGTGCGCCCGGTACGGGCTCGGGTCGCTTCGCGACGTGCGTCAGCGTCGTTTCCTGAGGCGCGTCAGCTCCCCCGATGCGCGCCGGCTCGCGCTGCGCCCGGACGGCCCCGAGTCCCTGGTGGAGCTGGAGGTGCAGGCCACGCCCCGCCAGCTCCGCCTGGACATCCGCCCACCGCCGCGGCCTCCGGATGCACCCTCGGAGAAGGCGGACGCCGGCACGGACGACGACGACGAGGACGCGCTGGACCTGGACACGTGGGAGCCGCGCCGCCGCCGTGTCGCGGGCGCGAAGCTGGAGGCTGCCAGCCAGGCCGGCGCGGTGCGGCTGTCCCCGCTGGCGCTGGAGACCCTGCTCGACCAGGCCAGGCTGAAGCAGGCCCGACCCGAGGAGGCGCCGTCGCCCCGAGGGAGCGGTGCCGCCTTCGGCTCGGCGCTCCGATTCGCCCTTCCGCACATCAGCGGTAGGCGCGAGGGCGCGCGAGGCTATCATTTCATGTAGCCTCGTTGCTTGGGGGAGTGGCTACGACATGCTCATCATCAGGACAGCGCAGCTCGATGCCTTCGCGGTCATGCGGCGAAAGCAGTTTCTGGATGACCTCCGCCTGCACCTGCGCGCCCATTTCCCCGATGAGCTGGCCGGGCTCGACGACGACGCGTTGGAGGTCCAGCTGTCACACACCCTCGACAACGCGGCACGCTACGGGCTGACGTCACACCAGGATTGCTATCGCTATGCGAACCTGGCCGTGACCCATGGCTGGGATTTCGATTCGGCGCCCGCCCAGGCCTGGATGGTGCGTCGCCTCACCGACCCCCAGGTGACGAGTCCCAGTGAGCGACTGAGGTTGCTGGTGGACGAATGCCTCCACCGCAAGCGAGTGGAGGCCGCCAACCGCCGCCTGCGGGCGGAGTTCGCCGAGTCCCCTGACAGTGGAGAACGCCATGAGTCCCGCGACGTCTGACAGGCTGCGGAGTGCGGATGAAGCCGCGACGAATCAGAGCGCCCAGCACGTGGGGAATGTCACCAGCCCGTGTCCCCTGCCCAGGTGGGCCCTGGAGGCGCGGGTGGTTGGCGAGGACGACCAACCCCTGCCGGGAGTGGCCGCCGAGCTGCGTCAGCACGACGGCACGGTGCTGCGCGGCAGGACGGACCGGGCGGGAAGCGTCCGGTTCGAGAGCCTGCCCCAGGGAGGCTACCAGCTGAGCCTGAGTGAGCTGGACCAGGAGCTGTGGGGGCTCGAGAAGACCGAGCCCCTCCCGGCGGCGACCCTCCAGGGGACGAGTCCTGCCGCGTGGCACCCCGCCGCGCCCAGGGCCCCGGGTACCCCTGTCGAGCACGTCGTCCAGGAGGGCGAGTGCATCTCCAAGCTGGCCGAGCGGTTCGGCCTGCTCCCGGACACGCTCTGGGAGCTCCCCGCGAATGCCGAGCTGAAGCAGGCGCGCAAGGCACGCAACATCCTGCACCCGGGCGACAAGGTGGTCATCCCGGCACGCCGGGACAAAGCGATCACCGTGGAAACGGGCAACCGCTACCACGTGAAGCGAAAGAGTGCGTCGGCGCTCCTCCGGGTCCGCTTCCTCGGGAGCGACGGCACCGCGAGGGCGGACGTGCCCTACCTCCTCCACGTCGAGACCGAGGACTCACAGGTGCTCGAGGACCGCACGGGGGTGACGAGCGCGGACGGGTTCGTGAGCGAGCAGGTCCCTCCGCTTGCGACGCTGGCCACGCTCACCCTGGGCAAGGGCGACGACCAGGAACAGTACGAGCTGCGAATCGGCCGTCTCGCGCCGCTGGACACGGTGCGCGGGGTGCAGGAGCGGCTCAACGGCCTGGGCTACTTCTGCCAGGGCGAGGAGGGCGAGCTGGGAGAGCTGACCCAGGAGGCGCTCCGCATGTTCCAGTTGGAGCACGGCCTGGAGGCCACGGGGCGGCTCGACGACACCACCACGGCGGCGCTGAAGGCGCTGTTCCTGTCCTGAGGAGATGAACCATGCCAGGGACGCCCGAGAACGCGTCGACCGAGTCCGATGCCCCCGATGCCCCGATGCAGATCTCCGTCGCGCTGACGGAGCCCAACACCATCGCGCAGCGGCGCCCCACCCGCTGGCTCCTGCACCCAGGCCATCTGGCGGGGGACACCTGGCACATCGTCGCCGCGCTGGTGCTGGACCCCGACGTCAAGCTCGTCGTGACGACCCTCCGGTCCATCGCCACGCTGTGGAACGAGATTCCACGCATGCATGGCCCGGATTGGGACGAAAGCATGTTCTACCAGTCCGCCTACCAGCGGCTGCGAGCGCTCCACGCCCCGGGGCAGCCGCCCCCGGCGAGGGAGCTCGTCTCCTCGGGTGGAGGCCGGGAGGCCAGTGACCTCGATGGCCGGGAAATCCAGCACTGGCAGTACATGGTCGCCCTGCGACAGTTGTTGACCGACTCGGGCATCGACCCGCGGAGCACCGGCCTGCAGGCACGCGTCTTCGTCCTCCCGGGACTCGAGGGCTGGTTGGAGAAGGACAATCCCTATCTCCCGAGCCGGACGATCCTGGAGAAGTACATCGTCCGGCCCATCGCCCGCTCGGGAGCGCCGAGGCAGAGCGTCAGGATGCTCGGCCGGGTGCCCATCCAGCGCGGTGACTACGTGGGGCTCACCATGAGCTCCACGTCGGTCATCTCCCGCCAGTTGCACACCAACGCCGCGGCCACCGTGGCGAGCCTGATTGCGCGGCTCGCACCGTGCAGGAGCGCGCTCTGGAAGCGCAAGCTGCGGGAGATGATCTCGCTGCGCGTCCATGCCCGCATCCGCGCGGCCCTGCCGGCCCCCACGCCTCCCTACCGCGTCCTGTACCTGCTGATGCGGGCCGCCAACGAGAACCGCCAGCACAACACGACGCTGAGCATCTTGCAGACGGTCCTCGCCCGCGTGGCGGCCTACAACGAGACCGCGAAGATTCCCTATCTCGTCGTGCCCGTCGGGACCCGGCTGGCAGGCGAGAGGGGCAGCGCGGAGACCCTCCCCTTGCGCGACGCCAGCACCGCGAACGGATGGAACGCCCACGTCAATACGGCGTGCGGCGCGACGGTGGCGTGTCTGGCTCCGCCGCTCAATCTCTTCCAGGAGCTGGAGAGCATCGATGGTCTGGCCGTCCCCCTGCTGACGACGCGATGCCTGCTGACCGAGTTCTGGCGCTGCGTGGCCGCCGACCCGGCGACCGGCGGGGTGCTGGGGGGCCGCAGCGGCTCGCTCGACATCGCCGCCTTCATGGGCGTGCGACGCGTGTTCTGCTTCGACAGGCTCGACGGCTTGCAGGCCGACAACGGCAACATCCGCCTGATGATGACCTGGCACCTCATGCACATCTCCATGCTCGGCGCAAAGGATGTCCTGTCGGGAGATGATGTGACGAGGTTCCTCTCGGGGGAGCAGCAGAACCTGAAGCGCCTGGCGGCGCTCACGACCCAGTCGCGCGGTTATCTTCCCGTGCACAAGGTGGACAATCCGGCGGAGCTTGGACCGGTCTCCACCTTCCGCTCGATGAAGCCCACCAGCCCCCCTCGCGGCTTCGCGCTGCTCCTGTACGCCATGGGCTCCGGTGGCTTCCCGGCCCTGAAGGACTTCTTCCAGGGCCACGGGAGCGACGCGTCATCCTCCAAGGATGACGGGGCCTCCGATGACGACCTCTCCGCCATCCCCTATGCGGATTCCATGGCGGAGGACCACCTGACCCTGACCGGCGTGAACCCCAACGCCTTTCGGGCCTTCCTGGACAGAGAGGGCCTGCAGGTGGGGGCGGCGACCACCTACGGCAACAACTGCCTGTTGCACACCATGTATCAGTTCCTGCATGGGCGCGATGCGATTCCCCCCGAGGTCTTCTTCACGGAGCGCCGGGCCGCACTGCAGGCGCCAGGCACCGGGATGCTGGAGAACGGAGAGCATGTCCAGGCCATGCTCGACTACGTCAACGGGCAGCCTCCGGGGAACAACCTGGCCCTGCGTGTCTGGCGTCTTCAAGACGACGGGCAGGTGGTCGCGGCGGGCGTCTATGGCGCTCACGCGGAGAATGGCGCCAACGTCAGACACATCCTTCACGTCGGCAGGCATTTCGAGCCGCTGTGGCGGAGGTGAGGCGCTCCGCGAAGGCCCGTCAGCTCCCCCGGGCCCGGGCCGTCGCTGTGCGGCGCCGTGCTAGCGTGAGCCCTCTCCATGAACTTCCGTTTCCAATGCTGGGTGCAGCGACATGCCAGCGGGCGGGTCACGCTCACACCGCTGGCCCTGCCCCACCTCGCCGTGCACGCGGACACGCTGGAGAAGGCCACCGAGGAGCTGTCGCTCGCGCTGGATGACCAGCTCACCCGCGTCCACCCCCGCCGCGTGCCGGAGTTCATCGCCACGTCGGACGGCGTGCTCCACACGCTCGAAGTCCCGGGCATCAAGGTCTGGGGCACGGAGGAGGACACCGTCTCGCCGCTGCCCTTCTCCGCCGTCGTCGCCCCGGCGCACCAGGCCTTCACCGGACTGCACGCCCCGCGCCTCGGCACGCACCTGTGGTTCCAGGGCAAGGTGCTCCCCAAGGACGCGGCGGAGCGGCTGGGTGAGCAGTTGGAGGACCTCTCCGATGCGCGCCGGCTCGCGCTGCGCCCAGACGGCCCCGAGTCCCTGGTGGAGCTGGAGGTGCAGGCCACGCCCACGCCCCTCTCCGCCCTCACGCCCCGCCAGCTCCGCCTGGACATCCGCCCACCGCCGCGGCCTCCGGATGCGCCCTCGGAGAAGGCGGACGCCAGCCCGGACGACGACGACGAGGACGCGCTGGACCTGGACACGTGGGAGCCGCGCCGCCGCCGTGCCCGCCATGAGGCGGGCGCGAAGCCGGAGAAGCCGCCGCCCACGCCCACGCTGGACCGCATCGCGGTGCCCTGGCACAAGCTGGCGCAGGACGGGCAGCTCGACGCCGCGTACGAGCAGGACGCCCTGGTGACGCTGCTCCGCGCGCGCCTCGCCGCGAAGGACGCCGAGTCCGTGGTGCTGGTGGGCCCCTCGGGCGTGGGGAAGACGGCGGTGCTCCACGCGCTGGCCCAGGCGCTGCGCTCGCCCTCCGCCACCGCGTCCGAGAAGGCCCGGCCCTTCTTCTTCCTCGACGGCAGCCGTCTCATCGCCGGCGAGGGCATGTGGGGTGACTGGCAGCAGCAGGTGGTGCGCTGCTTCCGCGAGGCCGCCGAGTCCCACGCGCTCCTCTCCCTGGGCCACGCGGTGGAGCTGCTGGACGCGGGCAAGAGCGCCCACAGCGACCAGAACGTGGCCCAGCTCCTGCTGCCGCTGCTCGCCACCCGCGAGGTGTCCGTGGTGGCCGAGGCCACGCCGGAGACGTGGGCGCAGGTGGAGCGCCGCAACACCAGCTTCGCCCGCCTCTTCTCCGTGGTGCGCGTGGAGGAGCCGGAGGCGGACGCGCTGGCCCGCATCCTCGCGCGCGTGGCCGAGGACGACGCGGGGCCGAAGCCGCTGGAGGTGCTGCCCGAGGCGCTCGAGGAGGCGCGCTTCCTCTGCCGCCGCTTCCTGCCCTACGGCGCGCAGGTGGGCAACACGGTGGCCTTCCTCCGCCGCCTGCTGGCCACGTGCTCGCACGCCGCCCAGCCGCGCGTCACCCGCCTGGACGCCATCCGCCAGTTCGCCTCCGAGTCCGGCATCCCCGAGTCGCTCCTGCGCGACGACGTCCCGCTGGAGGCGGGCCAGGTGCGCGCCTTCCTCTCCACGCGCGTGCTGGGGCAGGAGGCCGCGGTGGAGCGCGCGGCGTCCGTGGTGTCCGTGCTCAAGGCGGGCCTTGCCGACACGCGCCGTCCGCTGGGCGTGCTGCTCTTCGTGGGCCCCACCGGCGTGGGCAAGACGGAGCTGTCCAAGGCGCTGGCGGAGCTGCTCTTCGGCGCGAAGGAGCGCATGGTCCGCCTGGACATGGGCGAGTACGCCGGCCCGGACGCGCTGCTGCGCCTGCTGGGCGACGGCGCGACGCCCGGGCACCTGTCCGCGGCGGTGCGCCGCCAGCCCTTCTGCGTGGTGCTGCTGGACGAGGTGGAGAAGGCCCACCCGGCCGTGCACGACGCGCTGCTCGGCGTGCTGGGCGAGGGCCGCCTCACCGACGCTTCCGGCCGCTTCACCGACTTCCGCAACGCGGTGCTCGTGCTCACCAGCAACCTGGGCGCGGACACCTGGCGGGCCCGCGTGGGCTTCGACTCCGCCGGCGGCGCGCCCGACACCGCCGCCCTGCGCGCGCACTACCTCGCCGAGGTGCAGCGCTTCTTCCGCCCGGAGCTGTTCAACCGGCTGGATGACGTCGTCGTCTTCTCTCCGCTGTCCGCGGACCTGCTGCGCCGGTTGGTGGTGCGTGAGGTGGAGGCCGTGTGTCGCCGCCCCGGGCTGTCCCTCCACGACGCGGGGCTGGAAGTCTCGCCTGCCGCGCTGGACTGGCTGGCGGCGCGCGGCTTCGACCCGCGCTATGGCGCCCGGCCCCTCAAGCGCGCGCTGGAGCGGGAATTGGTGGTGCCCGTGGCGGCGTGGCTCGCCGCGCACCCCCGAGGCGGCGCGGTGAAGCTGTACGTCGACGCCGGGGACGCGGGGCTGTCGCTGCGCGCGGAGGCCGTGGGCGGCGACGCGGAAGGGCTGGGCCGGCAGGCCATCGAGAAGGTGCTGGAGGACTCGGCCACCCTGCGCGCGGAGGTGCAGCGCTGGAGCCGCTCGGAGCCCATGGTGGCCCTGAGGCGCGAGCTGGCCGTCTTCGACAAGGCGTCGCGGCAGCCGGCGTACTGGGAGGAGCGCGCCCTGGCCGAGGAGTCGTCGCGCAAGTCGTCCGAGGCGCGCGAGCTGGAGAAGGCGTTCCGTGAGACGGCCCAGCAGGCGGAGGCCATCGAGGACCTCCTCTTCGAGGCGCACCTCACGCGCGCCGTGGGCCAGGCGGAGTCCCTGGCCCGCGACGTGGCCCTGCTGCGGCGGGCCTTCCGGCCCCTGCGCGAGCGCCTCTACGCCAGCCTCTTCCACTCCTCGCGCGGCGCCACCCTCTTCCTCGTCCCCGGCCGCGGCGCGTGGACGCACCTGTGCACGCTGGCGAAGGCGTACGAGGCCTGGGCGGCGTCGCAGTCCATCTCCTTCCAGCGCGCCCTGCTGCGGCCCGCCGAGCCGAAGGAAGGCGAGAAGCCGAAGCCCACGCGCAAGGACACCCCGCTCTTCTGGGGCTGGGAGAGGAAGACCGCGCTGGAGGAGGTGAAGCCCCCTCCCGCCGCCTATGCGCTGCAGCTCACCGGCGGCACGCTGCCGCTGCTGCTCGCGGGCGAGCACGGCGTGCACCGCTTCGTCGAGGGCAGCCAGGCCGCGCTGGTGCGCATCCGCTTCGAGTCGCAGCCCCTGTCCCTGCACGCGATGCCGGCGCTGGAGGACCTGGAGAAGTCCCTGACGAAGCAGGAGGTGCGCCGGGTGCGGCCCTCCGCCAGCGACATGGTGGGCGGCGCGCTGGAGGACCTGCGCACCGGCGCGAAGCAGCGCTACGGGCCGGAGGGCCCGGAGCTGGAAGCGCTGCTGGAAGCGTGGCTGCAGTGGCGCGTCTTCGGCGCGCGAGAGGAGGGCTGACGCCATGGACCTCAAGCTGCCCCTGGTGGTGGTACCGCTCGGCGGACGACTGGTGCAGGCGTGGGTGCCCGCCTTCTGGCCCCGGCTGAACCGCGTGGGCCCCAGCCTCTCCACCCTGCGCGATGAGCTGGCGCTCGCCGTCATGGAGCGCTTCGAGAACGAGTCCGCGGCCAACGTGGCGGCCTACCAGTTCCCCCCGCACCTGGCGCTGCGCCACGTGAAGGTGGACACGGAGGCGAGAGATAGGGAGAAGAACAAGCGCGTCGTCCTCCAGGGCCGCATGGCCGTGTTGCTGGAGAAGTGGCCTCGCGACGACTTCTGGGTGGTGACGCCCACCCGGCTGCCCGAGGCCCGCTTCGCGGTCAGCGCCCCGGATGCGCTCCCCCAGGCGCTCGCGCGCCGGCTGGCCGCGTGGTGCCTGGAGAAGGACCTCGACAACCTCGACCATGCCTGGGGCACCGGGCGCGAGCGGCTGGAGTTGCTGGAGGTGGACGCCTACGCGCCCACCATCCTCCCCCGGACACCGCCCAAGCCCCCCACCCCGCCCCGCCGCCGCAAGGCCACCGAGAAGAAGAAGGGCGAGCCTGCGCCAGAGACACCCGAGCAGCGCGAGGCCCGCCGCAACCGCCGCCGCCTGTCGCTGGTGGAGCTGCGCGCGGTGGCGCGCAACCTGAGCCATGGCGCCCGCGACGGCGCGCTGGAGCGCTGCTTCGGCCGCGAGGCGCTGGTGCGCGAAGTGGTGGACGCGCTGGAAGGCCGCGAGGGCGCGGCCATCGTCCTGGTGGGGCCGTCCGGCTCCGGCAAGACGGCGCTGGTGCACGAGGTGGTCAGCCGCCTCACCGCGCGGCAGGACGCCGCCGGCACCCGGCGCGACGTGTGGCGCGTGGACGGCAACCAGTTCATCGCCGGCATGATGTACGTGGGCCAGTGGGAGGCCCGCGCGCGCGGCGTGGTGCAGGAGCTGGTGGAGGTGGGCGACCTGCTCTACGTGGACGACCTGGCCTCGCTCGTCTACGCGGGTCGCACGCAGAATGAGCGGACCAACGTGGCGCAGTACATCGAACCGCACCTGGCGCGCGGCGAGCTGACGGTGCTGGCCGAGACCACGCCCGAGCGCTTCGAGCGCGTGCGCGAGGAGGCCCCCACCTTCGCCTCGCTCTTCCGCGTGGTGCACGTGCCCGCGCTGGACGCGCGCACCACCCTGCCCGCCCTGCTGGGCACGCTGCGGGAGCTGGAGGCCGCCAGCCAGGCCGGCGCGGTGCGGCTGTCCCCGCTGGCGCTGGAGACCCTGCTCGACTTGCAGCAGCGCTTCGTCGCGCACGAGGCCTTCCCGGGCAAGGCCGTCCGGCTGCTGCGCCGGGTGGTGTCGCGGCCCGGCACCGAGGAAAACGGTGTGCGCCGCTTCACGCAGGAGGACGTCACCTCCGCCATGCGCGAGCAGACGGGCCTGCCGGACTTCGTGCTCGGCAGCGCGCCGCCGAAGACGCGCGAGACGCTGGAGCGCGAGCTGGCCGCGCAGGTGGCCGGACAGCCGGAGGCGGTGTCCGCGGTGGTGGACGCCATCCTGACGCTGCAGCGCTCGTTGCAGCCGCCGGACAAGCCGCTGGCCACCTATCTCTTCGTGGGCCCCACCGGCGTGGGCAAGACGGAAACGGCGAAGGCCCTGGCGCGCACCCTCTTCGGCAGCGAGGGGCGGCTGGTGCGCTTCGACATGTCGGAGTTCGTGTCCGCGTCCAGCATCACCCGGCTGCTCGGCATGCCGGGCGCGCCGGACGGGGAGCTGACCACCGCGCTGCGCACCCAGCCCTTCTGCGTGGTGCTCTTCGACGAGGTGGAGAAGGCCCACCCGCGCATCTTCGACGCCCTGCTCCAGTTCCTCGGCGAGGGGCGGCTGACGGACGGCGCCGGCCGCACGGTGGATGCGCGCCAGGCGGTGGTGGTGCTGACGTCCAACCTGGGCGTGCGCGAGGCCGCGGCCCGCACCGGCTTCGCCCGCACCGCGGAGAGCGCGGAGGCGCACTACCTGTCCTCGGTGCGTGCCTTCTTCCGTCCGGAGTTCTTCAACCGGCTGGACAGGGTGGTGCCCTTCCGCCCGCTGACGCCCGCCGCGCTGCGCGTGGTGGTGGAGCACGCGCTGGAGTCGCTGCTGTCTCGCCGGGGCATCCGCCGCGGCAACGTCCTGGTGGAGGTGGAGCCCGCGCTGTTGGACCTGCTCGTGGAGCAGGCCTATGACCCGCGCTACGGCGCGCGTCCCCTCAAGCGCGCGCTGGAGCGACGCCTCACGGTGCCCCTGGCCCACCACCTGGTGCGGCGCGGCGCCGAGGACCTCGCCCGGGTGGAGCTGTTCCGCCGGGGCGACGACATGGGCCTGTCCGTGGAGCTGATGGTGCGCGAGCCGGCGTGGGCGCCGGAGCCGGATGCGGCCGTGTGGACGCTGGCGGACGTGTCGCGCGTGCTGGAGGAGGCGCTGGCCCGGCTGGAGGCGCTCTCGGCCCGAGAGGCGGCACGGCCCCGCTCCGGGGACGTGCACCCGGAGGCGGTGGAGCTGGTGGAGCGGCTGGAGCGCCTCGCGGCGGAGGCGGTGGACATCCGTGAGAACGAGCTGGCGGAGCGGGACTTCCTCGAGACGGAGGCGCCCGTGCCGAAGGAGCTCGTTCGTGAACGCGACTGGAGCCGCAACCCGGGGCGCGGCGGCCTCCGGGCCCGGCCGACGTATTCCTCCGTCCCCCTGCCGGTGACCCGAGAGGAGCGGCTGCGCCGCTGCCGGCCCCGCGCCGTGGCCTTGAGGGACGAGGTGGACTGGCTGGCGCACCAGCTGGCGTGCCGTAAGCGTGGCCCGGACGTGCGCGCGGTCCTCATCGAGGGGATGGGAGATGCGCCGGTGTCCGCGCTGGAGGCGGTGGTGCGCGTACTGCCCCAGGCCCTGGCGCGCACGGCGGTGCATGAGGAGCGCGTGGAGCCGGATGGAACCATCGCCTGGGCGGCGCCCGGCTCGCAGCGCCCCTCGGGGGTGCGGGTGCGCCGCATCGCCGTGGGCCTCGCGGCCTTCGGCCTCGCGGAGGTGCTGGCGCCGCTGGAGGGCTATGCCCTGGTGGAGACCCTTCGAGGCGACGTGGTGCGCCCGGCGCCCGTGCGCGTGGAGCTGCTGGAGGGCGACGTGGGCCTGCTGGATGACGTCTCGAAGGTGGTGGCCTCGCGGGACGCGGTGCGCTCGACGGAGCGCGAGGCGCGGCGAGCGGGGACGGAGCGGGAGCAGGGCGCGGGCCGCGTGGTGATGGAGGGAAGTGAGAGCGGGCTGGCGCACCTGGCGAGCCGGCGCACGCCGTCGGAGGCGCTTGCCTGGGCAGGACGCGTGCTGCGGCGGGCGCCCCGGGAGGAGGGCTGACATGGACAAGGACTTCCATCTCTTCGTGCGCCGCTACCCGGGGCTGGGCGTGGCGGCCCATGTGCTGACGCACCCGCACCTGGCGTCATTCGCCAGCGACTTGAACACCGCGCGGCTCGACCTGGCGGAGGTGGTGGGCCGCCTCCTGCGCCGCGGCGAGCTGTGGGACGAGGTGACGCACTGGCCGGACCTGCGCCAGCGCCGCATGGCCCTCACCGTGCGCGCCATGCAGCACGGACGGCTGCTGCCCGTGCCCCTGCGCCTGACGGTGGTGACGCATGGCGGGCGTCGGGGCTCCAAGGCCGTGCGCAAGGGCGACGCGAAGGGGCCGCTGCGCGTGTGGGTGCCTCGCGTGGGCGTGGAGGGCACGCTGGAGGACGTGGCGGACCTGGAGGCGTACGTCGAGGAGCTGGTCCGGCACGAGCTGTACCTCGCGCCGCTGGAGCGGCTGCACGGGCTGGCGTACCTGGGCGAGGAGTCGGTGGAGACGCTGTCGGTGCCGGCGCGCGTGAAGCAGACGCCGAAGGCCCGCACGCAGGAGGAGGCCGCGAAGCAGCCGAAGCGCCCGCCTCCGCCCCCGGGGCTGGCCGAGGCCAGCCGCTGCCTCAACGAGGAGGCCCGCGCCGGACTGCTGGAGCGGGCGTGGGAGCGCGACACGGAGGTGGCCCGGCTCGCCGAGGCCGTCACCGCGAGCACCCGCGCCAGCGTGCTGCTGGTGGGGCCTCCGTCGGTCGGCAAGACGGCGCTGGTGCACGAACTGGTGCAGCGCGCGGAAGCCGCCGCGGCCGGCCATCAGCTGCACGGGCTGGAGGTCTACAGCACGTCGGGCGGCCGCATCATGGCGGGCATGCGCTACCTGGGGCAGTGGCAGGAGCGCGTGCAGCGCATGGTGGAGGCGCTCCGCGTGCGCCGCGCGGTGCTGCACCTGGACAGCCTGTCGGAGCTGCTCTCGCTGGGCGGCGGAGACACGGGCCTGGACGTGGCGCGCCACCTGCTGCCGGCGCTGGAGGGCGGCGAGGTGGCGCTGGTGCTGGAGGCCACGCCGGAAGACGTGGCCCGCGCGGAGCGGACCCACGGGGCCTTCCTGCAGGCGCTGCGGCACTTCTCGGTGGCGCCCCTGGCCTCCGTGGCCGCGCGCGCCGCGCTCCAGCAGGCCTCGCAGCGGGTGGCCCGGGCGCGCAAGGTGCGCTTCAGCCTGGACGCGCTGGACCGTGCCGCCGAGCTGACGGAGCGCTTCGGCGACGGCCCGCCGCCCGGTGGCGCGGTGTCCCTGCTGCGCTCGGCCAGCACCCAGCCGTCCGCCACCGGCGAGGTGGACGCGGCCGGGGTGACGCGGGCCTTCTGCACCCGCACCGGCTACCCGCGCGAGCTGGTGGACACGTCCGTGCGCCTGGACCCGGAGGCGCTGCTGAAGCGCTTCCGCGAGCGCATCGTCGGCCAGGACGAGGCCACGCTGCTGCTGCGCAACCTCATCGTCACGCTGAAGACAGGGCTGGCGGACCCGTCGCGGCCGCTGGGCGCCTTCCTTCTGCTGGGCCCTACCGGTGTGGGGAAGACGGAGTCGGCGCTCGCGCTGGCGGAGTACCTCTTCGGCGACACGGCCCGGCTGGCCCGCTTCGACATGGCGGAGTACGCGGCGCCGGGCAGCGCCGCGCGGCTGGTGGGCGAGGTGGGCGGCCAGCAGGGCGGCCTCGCGCGGCGCGTGCGCGAGCAGCCCTTCGGCGTGGTGCTGCTGGACGAGGTGGAGAAGGCGGACGCGGGCGTCCACGACTTGCTGTTGCAGGTGCTGGGCGAGGGGCGCCTCACGGACGGCACCGGCCGCACCGTCAGCTTCCGCAACACCGTGGTGCTGCTCACCAGCAACCTGGGGGCGGACAGCGCGGGACGCTCGGTGGGCTTCGGCGGGGGCAGCGTGCGCGACATGGAGCAGCACTACCTGGGCGCCGCCACCGCCTTCTTCCGGCCCGAGTTGCTGAACCGGCTGGACCAGGTGGTGCCCTACCGCGCGCTCACGCCGGAGGTCATCCGGGCGCTGGCCCGCCGCACGCTGGAGGCGGCCCTGACGCGCGAGGGCCTCACCCGCCGTGGCGTGAAGGTGTCCTTCGGGGAGGACGTGGTGGAGCACCTCGCGCGCACCGGCTTCGACGCGCGCTACGGCGCCCGCCCCCTGAAGCGTGCGGTGGAGCAGCACGTGGTGACGCCCCTGGCGCAATGGCTCGCCGCGCACGCGAGCGCCCCACCCGCGCAGGTGGTGCTGAGGGTGGGGGCGGACGGACGGGTGGCGCTCGACTAGGAGCGGCGGGGGCAGGTGCCCTCGCCGTCGTCCCCTTCCCGTCCATCCTCCTCGGCCGCCAGCGCCGGCATGGCCAGCGCGAGCAGCAGGGGCAATGACTGCCGCAACGGTCCGGCCCCCATGCCCTGGAGGCTGAGAATGGGCGGCCAGCCGGTGCATGCCCCCGCGGCCCGCCCCAGCCAGGGCCTGCTGGCCCGGCTGCTCTCCTGAACGCCACCGCAGGCGGCAGCTGCGACTTGCACGGGGTCGCGCCGTTGGAGGGAGTGGGGACGCGCAAGTCCCCGGGAAGGCGTACTTCCGCATGCGCTGCATCAACGAGGTCCTCTTCATGAAGCTGCTGCTGGGCGAGCTGTCGCCCGAGCAGACGACAGAGGTGGATGCCCACCTCGACACGTGCGCCGCGTGCCGGCAGCTGGTGGCCCAGGGCCTGCGCGCGCAGAACCCGGAGGAGCCGGGCACGGACCTCGAGCCGCTGGAGCCCGCCGGAAGTGGCGCCCGCGTCGAGGAGGCGCAGCTGGAGAAGGGCACCGCGGTGGGGCGCTACCTCGTGCTGGAGCAGCTGGGCGAGGGCGGCATGGGCGTCGTCTACAGCGCGTATGACCCGGAGCTGGACCGCCGCGTGGCCCTCAAGCTGCTGCGTGTCGGCACGCTCGGCCTGGAGCCGGAGCGCGGCCGCGCGCACCTGTTGCACGAGGCCCAGGCCATGGCCCGCGTCTCGCATCCGCACGTGGTGCCCGTGTACGACGTGGGCACCTTCGGCCCACACGTCTTCCTGGCCATGAAGCTGGTGGAGGCGCAGACGCTGGGCGAGTGGCTGAAGGCCGCCACCCGCACTCCGCGTCAGGTGCTGGCGCTGTTCCTCGACGCGGGAGGGGGCCTCGCCGCGGCGCATGCGGCGGGAGTGGTGCACGGCGACTTCAAGCCGGAGAACCTCCTCGTCGGCCGCGACGGCCACGTGCACGTCACCGACTTCGGGCTCGCGCACCTGGGCGCGCCGTCCGGAGCCAGTCCCCTGCCACGGGCGGCACTCCCCTCGGACGTGATGACCCGCTCGGCCAGGGGCGGCACGCCGGCCTACATGCCGCCGGAGCAGCTCGGTGACGGCGTCCGCGCGGGCGCGGGGGGAGACCAGTTCGCCTTCTGCGTGACGCTCCACGAGGCGCTCTACGGCGTGCGTCCCTTCGAGGGCAACACGCTGGCCGCCCTCACCGCCGAGGTGCGCGCGGGGCGCGTGCGCCCTCCCCCGCCGGGTACGCACGTGCCGCCCTGGATGCGGCGCGTGCTGCTGCGCGGCCTGTCCGTCCGGCCCGAGGAGCGCTTCCCGTCGATGGAGGCCCTGCTGGCCGAGCTCCAGCGAGACCCGGCCGTGCGCTGGCGGCGGAGCCTGTCGGTGGCCGGCGGCGTGGCGCTGCTCGCCGCCACGGTGGGCCTCACGCACGCGGTGACGACGCGCCGGGCCCGGGCCTGTGACGGGACGGCGGAGCTGTCCTCCCTCTGGAGCACGAAGCGGCAGGGCGACATCGAGACCGCCTTCCTCGCCACCGGCCGCCCCTACGCGGCAGGGTCCTGGCAGCGCGTGCGGCGCGAGCTGGACGCGTACACCGCCGCCTGGGCGACGACGCGCACCGCCGCCTGCGAGGCCACGCGCGTGCGCGGCGGACAGTCCGAAGAGGTGCTGGCGTGGCGCATGCGGTGCCTCGACAGCCGGCTGGCGGACGTGTCCGCGCTCTCGCGGCTCCTCACCCGGGCGGACGCGAGCATGGTGGACGAGGCCCACCGCGCGGTGAAGTCGCTGCCCCCGCTGTCGAGCTGCTCGGAGGCGCTGGCCCCCGGAGGCGACGCCGGGCCCGAGGACGCGGCCACGCGCGAGCGGAGGAGCGTGCTCCGCGAGACGCTGGCGCAGGCCCGTGCGCTGAAGACCACGGGGCGCTACCAGGAAGGCGTGGCGCTGCTGGAGCCGGGGGTGAAGGCGGCGCGCGAGGCGAAGGACCGGCGAGAGGGCGCGGAAGCCTTCCTGCTGCTCGGCGAGCTGCGCGAGGCCGCCGGGGACTGGAAGGGCGCGGAGGCGGCGCTCTTCGAGGCCGTGGACGCGGCGGAGGCCACGAGACAGGACGCGGTGGCCGCGCGGGCCTGGACGCTGCTGGTGCGCGTGTCCACCGTCGGCCTGGACGCGTACGAGCTGGCCTCACGCTGGAGGAGCCGCGCCGCGGCGGCCATCGACCGGCTCGGTGGCGGCAACGAGTTGCTGCGGGTGAATCTCCTGACGTACGCGGGCACGCTGCTGCGGGAGCAGTCCCGCTATGACGAGGCCGTGGCGCAGCAGGAGGAGGCGCTGGCGCTGGTGGAGCGTGCCTTCGGGCCTGACGGGCTGGAGGCCGCGGACGTCTACCAGGAGCTGGGCTACACGCGGATGGAGCAGGGCCGCCCCGCGGAGGCCCGCACCCACCTGGAGCGCGCGGTGGCGCTGACACAGCAGGCGCTGAGCCCGGAGCACCCGGAGGTGGCGCGGGTGCAGCTCGCCCTGGTGCCCACCCTGCGCGTGCAGCAGGAGTTCGTCGCGGCCGAGGGCCTCGCCCGCCGCGCGCTGGAGTCGATGGAGCGCACGCTGGGCCCCGAGCACCCCCGCGTCTACGACGCGCTCAACGACCTGGCCACGAGCATCCAGGTCCAGGGCCGGCTGGACGAGGCGCTGCCGCTGTACGAGCGCGCCCTGGCCATCGCCCTGAAGACGGACGGGCCGGACAGCATCGGCGTGGCCGCCATCGTGGGGAACATGGGCTGGGCCCTGCACAACCTGGGGCGCTCCGAGGAAGCGCGCGCACGCTTCCAGCAGGCCATTGCCATCAAGGAGCAGAAGCTGGGCCCCGACACCCCCGGGCTCGCGCCCCTCATCCGGGCCATCGGCGGCACGTACCTCCGGCAGAAGCGTCCGGTGGAGGCCCTGCCCTACCTGGAGCGCGCCGCGCGCATCCAGCTCGCGCAGAAGGACGACGCGAACAGCGAGTGGGCCACCACCCTCATCGACCTGGGCGCCGGCTACTACAAGGCGGGCCGCATCGCCGATGCCATTCCTCCGCTGGAACAGGTGCTGGCCGGCAGGGAAGGCGCCATCATCCACCCGGACCACCGCGCCCTCACCCACTTCCTGCTGGCCCGCGCACTGTGGGACGCGGGCCGGGACAGGCCGCGCGCCCTGAAGCTGGCCACCGAGGCCCAGCGGCTGGCCATCGCGCTGGGCCCCTCGGCGGCCTACGTCCTGGCGGCGGTGGAGCCGTGGCTCGCCGAGCGGGGCGTGCGCTGAGGCGTCAGCGGGTGGCGGGCGCCGCCGGGCGCTCGGGGGCGCGGCCGCGGGTACCGGCGGCCCACTCGTCCCAGACGTTGAAGGACTTCATCTGCTGGCTCAGGTCGGTGCTCTTGATGAGCGCCTCCACCTCGGCGCGGCTCTGGCGGGGCAACTTCTCGCCCATGTTGGCGAAGCCCCAGGTGAGCGCGCCCACCACGGCCGCGTTGGTACGCAGCGTCCGGGCATCGCACTGCTCGAACTCGTCCGAGCGCGCGTGGTAGTTGGGCCCGTAGGTGGCCGCCTCCTGGTTGGCGATGAGGTTGGCCACGCCGTGCAGCATGAAGTCGAAGTTGTCGGTGCCCACCACCGGCACGTCCACCTGCGTGAAGGGCCCCAGCCCCTCCACGGGCTTCAGCGCCTTGTCCACCAGCGGAACCAGCGGCGGCCGGCCATTGGTGAAGAAGCCGGTGATGCGGCCGCAGCCGATGTCCACCGACAGCGCCATCGTGTGCCCGTCCAGCTCCGCGGCGTGCGTGCGCACGTAGCCCGCCGAGCCGTGCAAGCCCTGCTCCTCGCCGTTCCACAGGGCGAAGCGGATGGTGCGCTCGGGCTTCAGGCCCAGCCGCTGCATCTGCCGCGCGAGGTCGATGAGCATCGACACGTTGGCGCCATTGTCCAGCGCGCCGCCGCCCAGGTCCCAGCTGTCCAGGTGCGCGCCGATGACGACGACCTCGTCCGGCCGGGTGGTGCCGCGAATCTCGCCGATGACGTTGCGCGACTCGTAGGGGCCGCCCGTCTGCAGGTCCAGCGCGGCGGTGAGCGTGAGCGGCGTGCCCGAGCGCAGCAGGCGCAGCGCGCGCTTCGCGCCGTCGCGCTCCATCACCATCATGGGCCGGGTGTTCTTCGGACCCACGGAGACGTTGTGGCGGTAGAGCTGGTTGCCGGGCCGGCTGCCCATGTAGACGACGCCGGCCGCGCCCGCGGCGAAGGCGCGGGACTCGATGTCCGTCGCCTCGTTGTACTCGCGGAACAGGCCGTCCACGTCGCGCAGCTCGTCCGTCTCGACGAGGAGGAACGCGCCGCGCACCTTCTCGGCCGTGCGCTTGAAGTCCGCCTCGGTGCCGCGCCCCACGTCCAGCAGCGGGGCCTTGAAGCCGCCCTTCGTCGTGGCGGCGGAGAACGGCATCGCGGCCACGCGCGGGGAGAAGCGCACGCCCTGGCCCTGCACGGTGGCGGCGGCGGAGCGCTCCAGCCACAGCGCCGGCATGCGGAAGGGCTCCGCGCGCGCCGTCACGCCCGCGGCCTTGAAGCGCTCCAGCGCCCACTCCACGGAGCGGCGGTTGGCGTCCGAGCCGGTGGCACGGCCACCCACCTCGTCCACCAGCGAGCGCAGGTCCTCCAGCATCGGCGTCCCACCGAGCACCGCGCCGACGAGCAGCGCGGCCTCGCGCTCACGCGCGGAAGGGGCGGCCTCCTCGGCCCCCGCGAGCGCCGGAGCAGTCAATGCGAGGGAGAGCACGGCGAGGCTGCGCGACAGGCGGGAGCGGGACATGCGGGGGAGACCTCGGGGGAAGGAAGAGGCCGCTAGCATTCCCACCGAGGCCCCCCGTCAGCAAGGCCTCGCGAGCATCCGCCGCGTCGCGCCATGGCCCGGACGCGAAAATGGGCCAGGGAAGATTCACCGGGGCTTTCGTTGTGCGGGGGTGGAGGCAGCAATCGAGCTCCTCCCCCTACCCGCCATACCCGAGGTCCCCCATGTTCCGCCGCTCGCTGTTCGCCGTGCTGCCCTTCGCCCTTGTCGCCTGTGGTCCCGTGGACGAGATGGAGACCGCTGACGAGTCCACCGGCACGCAGGAACAGGCCGTGTGTCCCGGCGTCACCACCGTCACCTTCGGCACCATCGACAACTTCGCCGGCGGGCCGGACCCGCTTCCCTACGCGCCCACGGCCCTGCCGGACTTCGTCAGCTACCTCAACGGGCAGGGCATCCCCACCTCGTGGCTCAAGACGCTGGATGACGGCACGTCCGGCAAGCACACGGTGGCCACGCTGCGCCACGGCCTGCGCGGCTGCTTCGCGGCCAACTGCACGCTGCAGCTGTGCTTCCGCGCCCGCGCGCTCGCGGGCGTCCCGCAGAACGACCGCGTCACCATCTACAACACCGACTTCGGCACCTATAACTTCCCGCAGGTCGCCAGCGTGCCGGTGGTGCCCAACCTCAACCCCTCGTGGAACCCGGGCCAGGTTGCCACCATGTGCATGCCGCTCAACATGAACCTCGTGGGTGACATGCTCCAGTTCCAGATGCAGGACGCGTCCTCCGTCGACTACATCCAGATGATCCTGAGCTGCTGAGCGAGACTCGCGGGGCCCGGGCGGGGCGGGCGCCAGCTGGCCCGTCCCGTCATGCCAGGACCCGCGAGCTCCAGTCCCGCACAGGGGAAGGAGGCCCGCGCGAGCCGAGCCGCGTGGCCGCTGCCGCGCTCTCGGGGTCTGTCAGGCCGCACGACCGCCAGTCAAGCGTCGCCACGCCCCCGGTGAACCCGCGTTACACGCCCCCATGGACTGGCTTTACCTCGTGCCGTTGCGCGATTCTCCGGGTCAGCGCACGCCGACGACCACGTCCTGAGGGGACATGTGGGCACGGCGGTGAGCGCGTCGATCCGCGTGGCGCGAGGAAACACCCCATCCATGGCACGTACACCCGACCAGAAGCGCGCGCGGCTCGCCGAGCTGCTGCGCGAGAAGAACCGTCAACTCCAGCGCGCCCCTGCTTCCTTCGCCCAGGAGCGGATGTGGATCCAGGAGCGCCTGGCTCCGGGCAGTGCCACCCTCAACGTCCCCGTCTCCGTCCGCCTCTCCGGAGCGCTGGATGACGCCGCCCTGCGCCGCGCCCTCAACGAGCTGGTGCGCCGCCACGAAACCCTGCGCACCACCTTCGTCGAGCAGGACGGCCGCCCCTTCCAGCAGGTAGCGCCCACGCTCGAGCTGCCCCTGGAAGTCCTGGACGTCCGAGAGGAGCAGGTCGAGGAGCGCCTGCGCGAAGAAGCCCGCCGGCCCTTCGACTTGGAGAAGGGGCCGCTGCTGCACGCGGTGCTCTTCCGCCTCGCCGCCAGCGAGCACGTGCTGCTGCTCGCCCTGCACCACATCATCACCGATGGCTGGTCCATGGGCGTGCTGGTGCGCGAGGTGACGGAGCTCTACGCCGCCTTCGCCTCGGGCCACCCCTCGTCCCTGCCCGAGCTGCCGCTCCAGTACGCCAGCTTCGCCTCCTGGCAGCGCCAGTGGCTTCAGGGCGAGGCGCTGGACACCCAGCTCTCCTACTGGCGCCAACGGTTGAATCCCAACGCCGTGCTCCAGCTGCCCGGCGACAGGCCCCGCCCCGCCACCTCCTCCGCCCGTGGCGCGCGCCACACCGTCTTCCTGCCCTCCCGGCTTGCCGAGTCGTTGAAGGCCCTGGGTGCGCGCGACGGCCGCACCCTCTTCTCCGTCCTGCTCGCCGCCTTCAACGTCCTGCTCCACCGCTACTGCGGCCAGGACGACGTCACTGTCGGCACCCCCATCGCTGGCCGCACCCGCGCCGACCTCGAGGGCCTCATCGGCCTGTTCGTCAACACCCTCGCGGTGCGCACCGACTTGTCCGGCGACCCCACCTTCCACGAGCTGGTGGGCCGCGTCCACGAGTCGGCCCTGGGCGCCTTCGCCCACCAGGAGCTGCCCTTCGAGAAGCTGGTGGAAGTCCTCCAGCCCTCGCGCCACCTCGACGTCCCGCCGCTGTTCCAGGTGATGTTCGTCCTGCAGAACGCCCCGCTGCCACCCGTGCAGCTGCCCGGCCTGCGGATGCACGCGCAGCCGGTGGACGGGGGCGCGGCCCGCTTCGACCTGACGCTCATCGCCGCCGAGGACCCGCGGGGCCTGCGCCTCACCGCCGAATACAGCACGGACCTCTTCGACGAAGGCACGGTGGCGCGGCTGCTGGCGCACTTCCATACTCTGCTGCAAGGCGTGGTGGAGCGGCCCGAAGCGCGCCTGGCCGAATTGCCGCTGATGGACGGCGCCGAGCAGCACCGCCTGCTGCACGAGTGGAACGGCGCGCGGGCCAACTACCCGGCGGACGCGTGCCTTCACTCCCTCATCGAAGCCCAGGTGGAGCGCACGCCCGACGCGGTGGCGCTGTGCTTCGAGGGCAACAGTCTCACCTACCGGCAGCTCGACGCGCGCGCCAACCAGCTCGCGCACCACCTGCGCTCGCTGGGCGTGGGCCCCGAGGTGCGCGTCGGCCTCTTCCTGGAGCGCTCGCTGGAACTGGTGGTGGCCCTGCTGGCCACCCTGAAGGCCGGCGGTGCCTACGTCCCCTTCGACCCGGACTACCCCGCCCAGCGTCTCGCGTGGATGCTCGAGGACGCGCGCCCCGCCGTGCTGCTGGCGCAGGAGCGGCTGTTGTCGCGCCTTCCCGCGCATGAGGCGCGGGTGCTTTGCCTGGACTCGCAGTGGCCGGAGGTGGCCCGCCAGCCGGCGTCCCGCCCCGAGCCGCTCGCCGGCCCGGAGGCCCTCGCCTACGTCATCTTCACCTCCGGCTCCACCGGCAGGCCCAAGGGCGCGATGAACTCGCACCGCGGCGTCGTCAACCGCCTGCTGTGGATGCAGCAGGAGTACGGGCTGACGTCCGCGGACACGGTGCTGCAGAAGACGCCCTTCAGCTTCGACGTGTCCGTCTGGGAGTTCTTCTGGCCCCTCATGACGGGTGCGCGGCTGGTGGTGGCCCGGCCCGGCGGCCACCAGGAGCCCGCGTACCTCGCGCGGCTCATCGCCGACGAGCGCGTCACCACCCTGCACTTCGTGCCGTCCATGCTCCAGGTGTTCCTGGAGGAGCCGGGGCTGGAGCAGTGCACCGCCCTGAAGCGCGTGGTGTGCAGCGGCGAGGCCCTGCCGCTGGAGCTGGCGCAGCGCTGCCTGCGACGGCTGCCCGGTGCCGGCCTGCACAACCTCTACGGCCCCACCGAGGCCGCCGTCGACGTCACTTACTACCCGTGCGTGCGCGAGGAGCCCCACCGCTCGGTGCCCATCGGCCGCCCCGTCGCCAACACGCAGATTCGCCTGCTGGACGCGCACCTGCGGCCGGTGCCCATCGGCGTGCCGGGGGAGCTGTTCATCGGCGGCGTGCAGGTGGGGCGCGGCTACCTGGGCCGCCCCGAGCTGACGGCGGAGCGCTTCCTCCCGGACGCCTTCAGCGACACGCCGGGCGCGCGGCTGTACCGCACCGGCGACGTGGCGCGCTGGCTGGCGGACGGCGAAATCGAGTACCTGGGCCGGGCCGACTTCCAGGTGAAGGTGCGCGGCCTGCGCATCGAGCTGGGTGAAATCGAGTCCGCGCTGGAGCAGCAGTCCGCCGTGCAGCAAGCGGTGGTGATGGCTCGCGAGGACAGGACTGGCGACAAGCGCCTGGTGGCCTACGTCGTCGGTGGGCCGGACCTCTCGGCCGATGCGCTGCGCGAGGCCCTCGCGGCCCGCCTGCCCGAGTACATGGTGCCGTCGGCCTTCGTCGTCCTGGACTCCTTCCCGCTGACGCCCAGCGGCAAGGTGGACCGCAAGGCCCTGCCCGTCCCGGACGCCGCGCCCTCGTCCGAGTACGTCGCCCCACGCACGGCCACCGAGGAGCGGCTCGCGCCCCTCTGGGCCGAGGTGCTCCACGTGCCCCGCGTGGGCGCGAAGGACCACTTCTTCGAGCTGGGCGGCCACTCCCTGCTGGCGACCCAGCTCGTCTCGCGCATGCGGGGGGCCTTCGGCGTGGAGCTTCCCCTGCGCGCCGTCTTCGAGGCACCCACGCTGGAGGCCCTTGCCCGCCGCGTCGACGCCCATGCGCCAGAAGCCGCGGCTCCTCCGCTGGTGCCGGTGCCACGCACGGAGGCACTGCCGCTCTCGTTCGCGCAGCAGCGCCTGTGGTTCCTCGACAGGCTCCAGCCCGGCAGCGCCTTCTACAACATCCCCGCCGCGCTCCAGCTCGACGGGGCCGTGGACATCGGAGCGCTGGAGCGTGCGCTCCAGGAGCTCGTCCGGCGCCATGAGGCGCTGCGCACCACCTTCCACACGCGGGAGGATGGCGAGCCGGTGCAGCGCATCCACCCGGAGGCGCAGCTGACGCTGACGGTGGTGGACCTGGGCGGACTGCCCGAAGCCGAGCGGGAGCCCGAGGCCCGGAGGCACGCGGTCGCCGAGGCGCAGACCCCCTTCGACCTGACCCGGGCTCCGCTGCTGCGCGGCACCCTCGTCCGGCTGTCCGAGCGGCGCCACCTGCTGCTCGTCACCGTGCACCACATCGTGTCGGACGGCTGGTCCAACGGCATCCTCGTGCGCGACGTGGGCGCGCTGTACGCGGCGTTCTCGCGGGGCCTGCCGTCACCGCTGGCGCCGCTGGCGCTCCAGTACGCGGACTACGCCGTGTGGCAGCGCGGGTGGCTGCGGGACGAGGTGCTGGACAGGCAGGTGTCCTGGTGGAAGCAGCGGCTCCTCGGCGCGCCGCACGCGCTGGAGCTGCCCACGGACCGGCCTCGTCCGCCCGTGCAGACGGACCGCGGCGCCACGGTGCCGGTGCGCCTGGGCGCGGACCTGTCCGCCGCCTTCCATGCCTTGTGCAGGCGCGAGGGCGTCACGCCCTTCATGGCCCTCCTGTCCGCCTTCGGCGCGCTGCTGGCGCGCTACTCGGGTCAGGACGACGTGGTCATCGGCTCGCCCATCGCGAACCGGCAACAGGGAGAGCTGGAGAGCATCGTCGGCTTCTTCTCCAACACCCTGGCCCTGCGCATGCAGCTCCGCCCGCGGATGACCTTCCGCGAGCTGCTGGCGCAGGCACGCGAGACGACGCTCGGCGCATCCGCGCACCAGGACGTCCCCTTCGAGAAGCTGGTCGACGAGCTGCGGCCCGAGCGCGACCTGAGCCGCTCTCCGCTGTTCCAGGTCCTGCTGACGCTGCACAACGCGCCCCGGCGGCAGTCCGGCGAGGAGTCCTCGCCGGTGACGATGCGCCCGCTGGACGTGAGCAGCGGCACCGCCAAGTTCGACCTGTCGCTGCTGATGACGGACACGGCCGGCGAGCTGTCCGGCGTGTTCGAGTTCAACACCGACCTCTTCGACGACGCGACGGCGCGGCGCATGGCCGGGCACCTGGTGCGGCTCGTGGAGTCGGCCGTGGCGGACGCGGAGCAGCCCGTGTGGCGCCTACCGCTGCTGGGGGCGGAGGAGCGGCACCGCCTGCTGGTGGAATGGAACAGCACCGCGCGCGGGCCGCACGCGCCGCTGCCGGTCCACTGGCCGGTGGAGGCCATGGCCACGCAGGCGCCGCACGCGGTGGCCGTCACGGATGGCACGCGCTCGCTCACCTACGCGGAGCTGGAGTCGCGCGCCAACAAGCTCGCGAACCACCTGGTGCACCTGGGCGTGCCCGCGGGTGGCACCGTGGGCCTGTGCCTGGACAAGGGCCTGGACATGGCCGTCGCCGTGCTGGCCACGCTCAAGGCCGGCGCCGCCTACCTGCCGCTGGACCCGAGCTACCCCGCCGAGCGGCTCGCCTTCATGCTGGAGGACTCGGGCGCGCCCGTGGTCCTCACGCAGTCGCACCTCTCGTCCGTGCTGCTCGTGGACCTGCGCGCCCGCCGCGTCTTCGTGGACACCGACGCGGAGGCCATCGCCCGGCAGCCCGCGCACGCACCGGCGCGTGAGCCGTCGCCCGAGGCCACCTGCTACGTCATCTACACGTCCGGCAGCACGGGCCAGCCGAAGGGCGTGGCGCTGCCCCACCGCGCGCTGAGCCACATGCTGACGTGGCAGCTGGCCCAAGCCGTCAAGCCGGACGCCACCACGCTCCAGTTCGCCGCGCTCAGCTTCGACGTGTCCTTCCAGGAGCTGTTCTCCACGTGGTGGGCCGGAGGCACGCTGGTGCTGCCCACGGGGGGTCTGCGCCAGGACATGCCCGCGCTGCTGGACTTCATGGACCGGCACGCGGTGGAACGACTGTTCCTTCCGTTCGTCGCGCTCCAGGCGCTGGCGGACGCGGTGGCCCATGGCGCCACGGTGCCGCGCGTGCTGCGCGAGGTGGTGACGGCGGGTGAGCAACTCCAGGTGACTCCGGCGCTGGTGGCCTTCTTCGAGCGCCTGCCAGGGTGCGTGCTGGAGAACCAGTACGGCCCGTCGGAGACACACGTCGTCTCCGCGCACCGGCTGCAGGGGCTTCCGTCCACGTGGCCGCGGTTGCCGTCCATCGGCGCGCCGCTGCCGCACTCGCAGCTCTACGTGCTGGACGTGCACGGGCAGCCCTGCCCGGTGGGCGTGCCCGGGGAGCTGTACCTCGGCGGCGCGCATCTGGCCCATGGCTACTCGGGGCGGCCGGAGCTGACGGCGGAGAAGTTCGTCCCGCATCCGTTCAGCGACGCGCCGGGCGCGCGGCTGTACCGCACGGGAGACTCGGCGCGGTGGAAGGCCGATGGCACGGTGGAGTTCCTCGGCCGCCTGGACGGACAGGTGAAGCTGCGCGGCTTCCGCGTGGAGACGGGTGAGGTGGAGGCCGCCCTGCGCGCCTTCCCCGACGTGCGCGACGCGGCCGCCGTGGTGCGCGAGGACGTGCCCGGTGACAAGCGGCTGGTGGGCTACCTCGTCCCGGCCTCGCCGGAGCCCCTCGACACGGAGGCGCTGCGCGTCTTCCTCCAGCAGCAGCTGCCCGAGTACATGGTGCCGTCCGCGTTCGTCACGCTGGAGGCCCTGCCGCTGACCCCCAGCGGCAAGCTGGCGCGGCGGATGCTGCCGGCACCCGACGCGGAGAGCCTGCGCGGAGACTCGCCCTTCACCGCTCCGCGCACGCCGCTGGAGGAGAAGCTGGCGGAGCTGTTCGCCGCCGTGCTGCGGCTTCCCCGCGTGGGCGTCACCGACAGCTTCTTCGCGCTGGGCGGACACTCGCTCATGGCGACGCAGCTGGTGTCCCGCGTGCGCTCCGCCCTGGGCCTGGAGCTCCCCCTGCGCGCGCTGTTCGAGGCGCCCACCGTCGAGGGACTCGCCACGCGCATCCAGGCGAGCGCATCCACCGGACGCACGCGGGCTCCCGCGCTCGTGCCCGCGCCGCGCTCCGGGCCGATGCCGCTGTCGTTCGCCCAGCAGCGGCTGTGGCTCGTCGACCAGCTCCAGCCCGGAAGCGCCACCTACAACCTGCCCGTGGCCGTGCGGTTGGAGGGGGCGCTGGACGTCACGGCGCTCCAGCGGGCCCTGTCGGAAGTGGTGCGACGCCACGAGGCCCTGCGCACCACCTTCCGTCAGGAGGAGAGCGGCCCCGTGCAGGTCATCGCCCCGGCCGCGGAGCTGCCGCTGCGCATGGAGGACCTGAGCGCGCTCGAAGCAAGCACGGCGGAGTCCGAGGCCCGGCGGCTCGCGGCGGAGGAGGCCCGGCGCCCCTTCGTGCTGACGACAGGTCCCCTCGTCCGCGCGCTGCTCCTGAAGCTGAGCGGCTCCGAGCACCTGCTGGTGCTGACCATGCACCACATCGTCACGGATGGCTGGTCCCTGGGCGTGCTCGTCCGGGAAGTGACGACGCTGTACGCGGCCTTCTCGCAAGGGCAGCCCTCGCCGCTGCCGGAGCCGCGCCTGCAATACGCCGACTATGCCGTGTGGCAGCGCACGTGGCTGCGAGGCGAGGCGCTGGACGCGCAGCTCGACTGGTGGCGCCGCCAGCTGGAGGGGGTGACGCCGCTGGAGTTGCCCACGGACAGGCCCCGCCCGCCCGTGCAGACCTTCAACGGCGCGCGCCTGCGGGTGCGGGTGCCGCGAGCGCTCGCGGAGCGTGTGCGCTCCGTGAGCCGGCGGGAGGGCGTCACTCCCTTCATGCTGCTGCTCGCCGCGTGGCAGGTGGTGCTTCATCGCCACTCGGGACAGCCGGACATCAGCGTCGGCTCGCCCATCGCGGGGCGGCGCGACGAGGCCCTGGAACCGCTCATCGGCTTCTTCGTCAACACGCTGGTGCTGCGTGCGCGAGTGGACCCGTCCGCGAGCTTCCGGACGCTGCTCGCGCAGGTGCGAGAGACCACGCTCGGCGCCTACGCCCATCAGGACCTGCCCTTCGAGAAGCTGGTGGAGGAGCTCCGCCCGGAGCGGGACCTCAGCCGCGCGCCCCTCTTCCAGGCGATGTTCGCCCTGAACGACGAGCTCACACCCTCCTCCCCCACCCCTTCGCCGTTGAACGTGCGGCCCGTGGAGGTGGAGGGCCACACCAGCCGGGTCGAGCTGGAGCTGAACCTCTTCGATTCGGCGGACGGCTACACCGGCGCCCTCGTCTACAACACGGACCTGTTCGCGGAGGCCACCGCCGCGCGGCTGGCGGGCCACCTGACCACGCTGCTGGAGCGCGTGGTGGACACGGTGGAGGCGCCCCTCGCGTCCGTGTCCATGCTCACGGAGGCGGAGCGCCAGCAGGTGCTGGGTGCGTGGAGCGCCGCCGCGTCCAGCTTCCCGCGTGACGCCACCCTGCCCGAGGTCTTCTCGCGCGTCGTCGCGCGCTTCCCGGACAAGGTCGCCGTGGAGTTCGGTGACTCGCGGCTCACGTACCGCGAGCTCGACGTGCGCGCCAACCGGCTGGCCTGGCACCTGTGCGGGCTGGGCGTGGGCGCCGACACCTGCGTCGCGCTGGCCGTGGAGCGCTCGCTGGAGCTCATCGTCTCCCTCCTGGCCATCCTCAAGGCCGGCGGCGCCTACGTGCCGTTGGACCCGTCGTACCCGCGCGAGCGCCTCGCCGCGATGGTGGAGGACACCCGCCCCCGCGTCCTCGTCACCACGCGCGCCTTCCTCTCCCGGCTGCCCACCGACGGGCTCGCCACCGTGGTGCTGGAGGAGGCGCCGCTCGACGCCGGGACCGCCTCCGCGCCGCCCTCGCGTGCCCTGCCCGACACGCTGGCCTACGTGGACTTCACCTCGGGCTCCACCGGCAGGCCCAAGGGCGTCGGTACCACCCACCGCGGCGTGCTGCGCACCCTGCTCTGCGTGGACTACGCGCGGTTCGCTCCCGACGAGACGCTGCTCCACTTCGCCCCCATCTCCTTCGACGCGTCGACATTCGAAATCTGGGGCGCGCTCCTGCACGGCGCGCGGCTGGTGGTGATGCCACCGCACGTGCCCTCGCTGGAGGAGCTGGGGCACGTCATCGAGAGCTCGGGCGTCACCACGCTCTGGGCCACCATCGGCCTGTTCATCCAGCTCGTGGACACTCCACCGCCGGGGCTGGGCGCCGTGAAGCACGTCATGACGGGCGGCGATGTCATCTCCCCGGCCCACGTGCGCCGCGCGGTGGCGGAGCTGCACCTTCCCGTCACCGCCTTCTACGGCCCCACCGAGACGACGGTGTTCGCCACCTCGTACCCGGTGACTCGCGCGGAGCAGCTGGACACCACCGTGCCCATCGGCACGCCGATTGGTGGCACCCGGGTGTACGTGCTGGACGCGCAAGGCCAACCCGTGCCCGTGGGCGTCACCGGGGAGCTGTTCATCGGCGGCGAAGGCGTGGCCCGGGGCTACGTCGGGCAGCCGCACCTCACCGCCGAGCGCTTCGTTCCGGACGCGCTCAGCGGCCTCCCGGGGGAGCGCCTCTACCGCACCGGGGACCTGGTCCGCTGGCTCGCGGACGGGGTGCTGGACTTCGTCGGGCGCGCCGACACACAGGTGAAGGTGCGCGGGTTCCGCGTCGAGCTGGCCGAGGTGGAGACCGCCCTCCGCGCCTTTGCCGGCGTGGGAGAGGCCCTGGCCCTGGTGCGAGAGGACGTCCCCGGCGACAAGCGCATCGTCGGCTATGTCGTGGCACCCGAGTCACTCGACCTCGCCGCGCTGCGCACCTGGCTGAAGCAGCGGCTGCCCGAGTACATGGTGCCCTCCGCGCTGGTGCGCCTGGACGCCTTCCCCCTGACGGCGAACGCCAAGGTGGACCGCAAGGCCCTGCCCGCGCCGGAGGCGGTGTCGTCCGCCCCCGACGCGGCCCACGTCGCACCGAGGACGCCCACCGAGGAGCTGCTGGCCGGACTCTTCGCACAGGTGCTGCGCGTGCCCCGCGTGGGCCTGCATGATGACTTCTTCGAGCTGGGTGGGCACTCGCTGCTCGCCACGCAGCTCATCTCGCGGGTGCGCGCTGCCTTCGGCGTGGAGCTGCCCCTGCGCGTGCTCTTCGAGGCTCCGACGCTCGAAGCGCTCGCCGCGCGCGTCGATTCCGCACGGGAGTCCGCCGCAGGAAATCTGGCGCCCGCCATCGTCCCCGTGCCCCGCACGGGCGCACTGCCCCTGTCCTTCGCGCAGCAGCGGCTGTGGTTCATCGACCAGCTCGAACCCGGCAGTCCCGCCTACAACATCCCGGCCGCGCTGCGCATCCTGGGAGCGCTGGATGCCGAGGCCCTGCGCCGAAGCCTCGAAGCCCTGGTGCACCGTCATGAGGCCCTGCGCACCACCTTCCGGGAGGACTCGGGCGGCGCCGTCCAGGTCATCGCTCCGCCTGCGGCCCTGGAGCTGCGAGTCATCGACCTGCGCGCCTTTGCCGCCGAGCAGCGTGAGCCGGAGGCCCGCCGGCTCGTGTCCGCCGAGGCGCTGAAGCCGTTCGACCTCGCCTCAGGTCCGCTGCTGCGCGCGTCGCTGCTCGTGATTGAGGCACAGGAGCACGTGCTGCTGCTGACGGTGCACCACATCGTCTCCGATGGTTGGTCCACGGGCGTGCTGGTGCGCGAGCTGGTCTCCTTCTACGAGTCCTTCGCCTCCGGACAGTCGCCCCGCCTTCCGGCCCTGCCCGTCCAGTACGCGGACTTCGCCGCGTGGCAGCGTACGTGGCTGCAAGGGGAGGTCCTCCAGCGTCAGCTCGACTACTGGAAGCAGCAGCTCTCGGGTGCGCCGGCCCTGCTGGAGCTGCCCACCGACAGGCCGCGGCCCGCCGTCCAGTCCCAGCGGGGTGCCTCGCTTCCCGTCCACCTGTCGTCCGAGCTGGTCGCCTTCTGCCACCGCGAGGGCGTCACGCCCTTCATGGCCCTGCTCGCCGCGTGGCAGGTGCTGCTCTTCCGCTACTCCGGACAGGAGGACGTCTCCGTCGGCTCCCCCATCGCGGGGCGTACCCGCGCGGAGACGGAAGGGCTCATCGGCCTCTTCATCAACACCCTGGTGCTGCGCTCGCGGGTGCAGCCGCGCGCCACCTTCCGTGAGCTGCTGGCACAGGTGCGCGCCACCACCCTGGCGGCGTATGAGCACCAGCACGTCCCCTTCGAGAAGCTGGTGGAGGAGCTGCAACCCCAGCGCAGCCTCAGCCATTCACCTCTCTTCCAGGTGATGCTCGTCCTGCAGAACGCGCCCACCCCCGCGCTGGCCCTGCCAGGACTGTCCTTCCAGCCGCTCGAGTTCGAGGCGGAAGCAACGAAGTTCGACCTGACGCTCAACCTGGCGCAGACGCCTCGCGGCCTCGTCGGCAATGTGACGTACCGCACCGACCTGTTCGACGCCTCCACCCTCTCTCGCATGGTGGAGCACCTGGGAACGTTGCTGGAGGCCGCGCTGTCCGCGCCGCAGACGCGTGTGGGTGAGCTGCCGCTGCTGCCGGCCTCCGAGCGCACGCTGCTCCTCGAGTCCTTCAACGCCACGGCGACGGGGCCCGCTCCCCAGGTGTCCGTGCCCGCCCTCTTCGAGGCCCAGGCCGCGATTCACCCTTCGCGTCCCGCCGTGGCTTGCGAGGGTGAAGTCCTCACGTACGCGCAACTGGAGGCCCGCGCCAACCAACTCGCCTGGCACCTGCGCTCACTCGGCGTGGGCGCCGACACCTGTGTCGCCCTCTGCCTGGAGCGCGGCGTGGACATGGTGGTTGCGCTGCTCGCCGTCTGGAAGGCCGGCGGCGCCTACGTCCCGCTGGACTCGGCCCAGCCCGCGCTGCGCCTCCAGTCGCTGGTGGGGGAAGTGGCCGCCTCCGTGGTGGTGACGCATGCGCGGCATGCCGCGTCCTTCGCTGCCTCTCCTGTCGCCGTGGTGCGCATGGACGAGGACGCCTCCCTGCTGGAGCGACTGAGCACCGAAGCGCCCTCGTGCGCGCCGCACCCGGAGCACCTCGCCTACGTCCTCTTCACCTCCGGCAGCACCGGAAGGCCCAAGGGTGTCGCCGTGGCCCATGGCCACCTGCTCACCTACGTCCACTCCGTCACCGAGAGACTCGGCCTCGCTGAGTGCACCAGCTTCGCCCTCGTCTCCACCTTCGCCGCGGACCTGGGCAACACCGTCCTCTTCCCCGCCCTGTGCACCGGTGGCCTCCTCCACGTCCTCACCCAGGAGCGGGCGGGCAGCCCCTCCGGCGTTGCCGAGTACTTCGGGCAGCACCCCGTCGACTGCGTCAAGATCGTCCCCTCCCACCTGGCCGCGCTGCTGACGGCGGAAGAGCCCCACCTCGTGCTGCCTCGCAAGCGGCTGGTGCTCGGCGGCGAGTCCTCCTCGCCCGCGCTGCTGGACACGGTGCGCTCGCTGGCGCCCGCGTGCGAAATCCACAACCACTACGGCCCCACCGAGACGACGGTGGGCGTGCTGGCGGGACGCCTGGAATGGCCCGTCTCCCATACGGTGCTGGCTTCCGGCACATCCCTCACTTCCAGCGCCGCCCCGGCTCCGGTGCAGACCCCGCGCGCCGCGCCGGACTCCGGCCCGGCCCAGGCGTCCGGCACCTCGCTCACTTCCAGCGCCGCGTCGGACTCCGGCCCTGCCTCTGCACCCCTGGGACGGCCGCTGGCGCATACGCGCCTGTACGTCCTGGACGAGGCCCTGCAGCCCGTGCCCCTCGGCGTGCCCGGTGAGCTCTACGTCGGCGGCGCCCAGGTGACGCGCGGCTACCTGCACCGGCCCGAGCTGACGGCGGAGCGCTACCTCCCCGACGCCTTCTCCCCCCTCCCCGGCGCGCGCATGTACCGCACCGGAGACCGCGTGCGCTGGCTGACCGACGGCCGCGTGGACTTCCTCGGCCGCGCCGACTTCCAGGTGAAGGTGCGTGGCTTCCGCGTCGAGCCCGCCGAAGTCGCCTCCGTCCTGCGCGAGCACCCTTCCGTGCACGAAGCCCTCGTCGTCGCTCGCGAGGACGCGCCCGGCGACAAGCGACTGGTCGCCTACGTCACCGCCGCGGCCGACCCGCGCCCCGAAGCCGACGCCCTGCGCGCCTTCCTCCAGCAGCGCCTGCCCGCGTACATGGTGCCCTCCGCCTTCGTCGTCCTGGAGGCCCTGCCCCTCACCCCCAACGGCAAGGTGGACCGCAAGGCCCTCCCTGCTCCGGACGCCGCCTCCCCTCGTGACGGCTACATCGCCCCTCGCAACCTCCCTGAGGAGCAGCTCGCCTCCCTGTGGGCCGAAGTCCTCCGCGTGCCTCGCGTGGGCGTCACCGACAACTTCTTCGAGCTGGGCGGCCACTCCCTGCTGGCCACGCAGCTCGTCTCACGCGTGCGAGCCACCTTCCGCGTGGAGCTGCCGCTGCGCGCCATCTTCGAGGCCCCCACCCTGGAGGCCCTCGCGCGTCGTCTCGGCACTCACGGACCGGAGGCGTCCGCGCCCCCGCTGGTGCCGGTGCCCCGCACGGGACCGCTGGTGCCCTCCTTCGCCCAGCAGCGGATGTGGCTCATCGACCAGCTCGACCCTGGCAGCGCCACCTACAACATCCCCGCCGCCCTGCGTGTCTCGGGAGCACTGGACACCGGGGCCCTGCGCCAGAGCCTCGAGGCCCTGGTGCATCGCCACGAGTCCCTGCGCACCACCTTCGTCGAAGGCCCCCACGGCCCGCTCCAGCAGCTCCACGAGCCCACGGCCTTCCACCTGAACGTCATCGACCTCGGCCACCTCTCCGAGGACGAACGTCAGACCGAAGCACGCCGCCTCACGGCCTCCGAGGCCGCCAGGCCCTTCAATCTCGCCACCGGCCCGTTGCTGCACGTCTCCCTGCTGCGCCTCGCCGAGCAGGACCACCTGCTGCTCGTGACGATGCACCACATCGTCTCGGACGGTTGGTCCATCGGCGTGCTGGTGGGGGAGCTGGTCTCCTTCTACGAGGCCTTCACCTCGGGCCAGCCTCCCCGACTGGCGGCCCTGCCCATCCAGTACGCCGACTTCGCCGCATGGCAGCGCACCTGGCTGCAAGGCGAGGTCCTCCAGCGTCAGGTCGACTACTGGAAGCAGCAGCTCTCCGGCGCGCCGGCCCTGCTGGAGCTGCCCACCGACAGGCCCCGTCCCGCCGTCCAGTCCCAGCGTGGCGCCCTGTTGCCCATCGAGTTCCCTCCGGGTTCATCCGAGGCGCTCTCCGCCTTCTGCCAGCGCGAGGGCGTCACGCCCTACATGGTCCTGCTTGCCGCATGGCAGGTGCTGCTGAAGCGCTACTCCGGCCAGGACGACATCAGCGTCGGTTCTCCCATCGCGGGCCGCACCCGTGCGGAGACCGAAGGGCTCATCGGCTTCTTCGTCAACACCCTCGTGGTGCGCTCGCGGGTCGACGCCCAGGCCACCTTCCGCGAGCTGCTCGCGCAGGTTCGCGCCACCACGCTCGCGGCGTACGAGCACCAGCACGTCCCCTTCGAGAAGCTCGTCGAGGAGTTGCAGCCCCGGCGCAGTCTCAGCCACTCGCCCCTGTTCCAGGTCATGCTGGTGGTCAACAACGCCCCCATGTCGGCGCTGTCGCTGCCGGGCCTGACCTTCGTCCGGGTGGAATCGGAGGCCACGGCGACGAAGTTCGACTTCACCCTGTCGCTGGCCCAGACACCGCGCGGGCTGCTCGGCACCCTCAATTACCGCACCGACCTGTTCGAGGCCGCCACCGCCGCTCGCATGGTGGAGCACCTGCGCACCTTGCTGGAGGCCGCCTTCGCCTCGCCCGGCTCCCGCGTGGGGGACCTGCCCCTGCTCCCGCGGACCGAGCGCGACCTGCTGCTGCTCGATTGGAACCGCACCCAGCGGGAGCTGCCCTGGGAGGGGGCGGTGCACGAGCGCTTCGAGGTGCAGGCGGCTCGTACGCCTGACGCACTCGCGGTCCTCGATGACTCCGGCTCGCTGTCCTTCGCGCAGCTCAACCGCCGCGCCAATCAGCTCGCGCATGCGCTGCACCAGCGTGGCGTGGGGCCCGAAGTGCGCGTCGCCCTCTGCATGGAACGCGGCGTGGACATGGTGGTCGCCGTCCTCGCCATCCTCAAGGCCGGGGGGGCCTACGTCCCCATGGACCCCGCCTACCCGCGTGAGCGCCTCGCCTTCATGCTCCAGGACTGCGGTGCTCGGCTCGCCCTCACCCAGCGCCACCTGTCCGAGCGGATGGACGGCTCTGGCGTGGAGCCGCTCTATCTGGATGACGCGTCCTTTGCGCAGGCGCTCTCTTGCGAGTCCGAGACCAACCCGCCTCGCCTCACTTCACCCGAGCACCTCGCCTACGTCATCTACACCTCCGGCTCCACCGGCCGCCCCAAGGGCGTCATGGTTCAGCACGCCTCCGTGATGAACCTGCGCGCCGCGCTCGCTTCCGCCGTCTACGCGGGAGCCGAGGGCGCGCTGCGCGTCAGCCTCAACGCGCCTCTCGCCTTCGACGCCTCGGTGAAGCAGCTCATCCAGGTGGCAGATGGCCATGCCCTCTGCGTCGTGCCCCAGGCGGCCCGCGAGGACGTGGCGCTGCTCAAGACGTGGGTGGAGAAGCACCAACTCGACGTCCTCGACTGCTCTCCTTCTCACCTGCGCCTGCTGCTGGAAGAGGGACTGGCTGCCTCCAGGCCGCTTCGCGTGCTGGTGGGCGGCGAGGCCGTGGACGAAACCCTCTGGGCGAAGCTGGCGGCCCACCCCTTCATCCACTGCTTCAACGTCTACGGCCCCACCGAGTGCACCGTCGACACCACCGCCCGCTCCATTCGCGGCGCCTCACGGCCCACGCTGGGCGGGCCGCTCGCCAACGTGCAGGTCTACGTCCTCGACGAGCGCATGCAGCCCGTGCCCACCGGCGTCCCCGGTGAGCTCTTCATCGGCGGCGCCGGCGTCGCTCGCGGCTACCTCGGCCGCCCCGAGCTCTCCGCGGAGAAGTTCGTTCCGGACCCGTTCGGCACCACTGCCGGCGGCCGCCTCTACCGCACCGGCGACAAGGTGCGCTGGCTTGCCACCGGAGAGCTGGACTACCTGGGCCGCATCGACTTCCAGGTGAAGCTGCGCGGCTTCCGGATTGAGTTGGGCGAAATCGAAGCCGCCCTGGAGCAGGAGGCCAGCGTCAGCCGCGCCGTGGTGCTCGCCCGTGAAGACGTCCCCGGCAACCCGCGCCTCGTCGCCTACCTCGTCACGCCTGAAGGCCACCCCCTCGACACGGCCGCGCTGCGCTCCTCGCTGCTGCGCTCGCTGCCCGAGTACATGGTGCCCTCCGCCTTCGTCTTCCTGGCGGCCCTGCCCCTCAACACCCACGGCAAGGTCGACCGCAAGGCCCTGCCCGCCCTGGACGCGGTCCCCTCCACCGCCGAATACATCGCCCCGCGCACTCCGATGGAGCAGGCACTCGCGGCGCTCTGGGCCGAAGTCCTCCACCTGCCCCGCGTGAGCGTGAAGGACCACTTCTTCGAGCTGGGCGGCCACTCGCTGCTGGCCACACAGCTGGCCTCTCGCATCCGCGCCGCCTTCCGCGTGGAAATGCCCCTGCGCACCATCTTCGAGGCTCCCACGCTGGAGGCCCTCGCGCATCGCATCGACACCCAGGCGCCCGAGGCTTCCGCTCCGCCCCTGGTGCCGGTGCCTCGCACGGGCCCACTGCCGCTGTCCTTCGCCCAGCAGCGGCTGTGGCTCATCGACCAGCTGGAGCCCGGCAGCGCGGCCTACAACATCTCCGCCGCCCTGCGCGTCTCGGGAGCACTGGACGCCGAAGCCCTGCGCCAGAGCCTCGAAGCGCTGGTGCACCGCCACGAGTCCCTGCGCACCACCTTCCGCGACGAGGCCGGTGGCCCCATCCAGGTCATCTCCGAGCCCACGGCCCTGCCGTTGGACATCATCGACCTGGGCTCCCTGTCCGAGGACACGCTCCAGGCCGAGGCGCGCCGGCTGGCCTCCGCCGAAGCCGCGCGGGCTTTCAACCTCGCCACCGGCCCGCTGCTGCGCGCCTCGCTGTTGCGCCTCGGCGCCCATGAGCACGTGCTGCTGCTGACGGTGCACCACATCGTGTCGGACGGCTGGTCCACCGGGGTGCTGGTGCGGGAGCTGGTCTCCTTCTACGAGGCCTTCACCTCGGGCCAGCCTCCCCGGCTGGCGGCCCTGCCCATCCAGTACGCCGACTTCGCCGCGTGGCAGCGCGCATGGCTGCAGGGTGACGTCCTCCAGCGTCAGGTCGACTACTGGAAGCAGCAGCTCTCCGGCACGCCCACCCTGCTGGAGCTGCCCACCGACAGGCCCCGCCCCACCGTCCAGTCCCAGCGCGGCGCCGCGCTGCCCGTCGTCCTGCCCCCGCCCGTGGCCGAAGCCCTCTCCGCGTTCTGCCAGCGCGAGGGCGTCACGCCCTTCATGGCCCTGCTCGCCGTCTGGCAGTTGCTCCTGTCCCGCTACTCCGGCCAGGACGACATCTCCGTGGGCACGCCCATCGCGGGGCGCACGCGCGCGGAGACCGAAGGGCTCATCGGCTTCTTCGTCAACACCCTCGTCCTGCGCTCCCAGCTCGGCCCTCGCGCCACCTTCCGGGAGCTGCTGGCGCAGGTTCGCGCCACCACGCTGGCCGCGTACGAGCACCAGCACGTCCCCTTCGAGAAGCTCGTCGAGGAGCTGCAGCCCCAGCGCAACCTCGGCCACTCGCCGCTCTTCCAGGTCACCCTCGCGCTGCAGAACACGCCTGTCGCCGCGCTGTCGCTGCCGGGCCTGTCCTTCCACCCCCTGGAGCGCGAGGCCGAGGCCTCGAAGTTCGACCTGTCGCTCTCCCTGGCCCAGACGCCCCGGGGCCTGGCCGGCGTCCTGGGCTACCGCACCGACCTCTTCGACGCGTCCACCGTCACGCGCATGGCGCGGCACCTGCGCACCCTGCTGGACGCCGCGCTCGCCGCACCCGACTCCCGCCTGGGCGAGCTTCCGCTCATCGAAGACGCCGAGCGACACCAGCTCCTCCAGGCGTGGAACGACACCGCGTCGGACTATCCGCGCGAAGCCTGCATCCACCACCTGTTCGAGCAGCAGGCCGACCTCCGCCCGGAAGCCATCGCCCTCGAGTTCGGCGCGCAGCGCCTCACCTACGCGCAGCTCGACACGCGCGCCAACCAGCTCGCACATCTGCTGCGCTCGCACGGCGTGGGCCCCGACGCCCTCGTCGCCGTGTGCATGGAGCGCTCCGTCGAGCTCATCGTCTCGCTACTGGCCATTCTCAAGGCCGGAGGAGCCTACCTCCCGCTCGATGCCGGCTACCCCGCCCAGCGGCTGGCCTTCATGCTGGAGGATGCACCGCCCCGGCTGCTCATCACCTCGCAAGCGCTCCGCGCCCGGCTGCCCATCGCGGAGTCGGTGCCCTGCCTGTTGGCGGAGGAGTGGCCCCTGGCCACGCAGCCGAGCTCCCGGCCGGTGTCCGGTGCCGGCGCGCGTCACCTCGCCTACGTGGACTTCACGTCCGGCAGCACGGGCCGGCCCAAGGGCGTCGCCGTCGAGCACCGGGGGGTGCTGCGCCTGCTGCACGGCGCCCGCTACGCGCACCTGGGACCGGAGGAGACCTTCCTCCTCATCGCCCCCATCTCCTTCGACGCCTCCACGCTGGAGGTCTGGGGTCCGCTGCTCTTCGGCGGGCGCCTCGTCGTCTTCCCGCCCGAGTCGCCTGGCGACCTGGACCTGCTGAGCACCGTGCTCCAGCGCCACGGCGTCACCACGCTCCACCTCACCGCGGGCCTCTTCTCCCAGGTGGTGGACCTCAAGCCCGAGAGCCTGCGCGGCGTGCGGCAGCTCCTCACGGGAGGTGACGTGGTGAGCGCCCCCCACGTGCGCCGCGTGGTGGAAGGAATGCTCATTCCGGTGACGGCCTGCTACGGCCCCACCGAGTCCACCCTCTTCGCCTCCACGTACCGGATGACGGACGCGGCCCAGGTGGGCCACTCCATTCCCATCGGCCGGCCCATCGCCAACACGCGGGTGTACGTGCTGGATGCGCACCTCCAGCCCGTGCCCGCGGGTATTCCCGGTGAGCTGTTCATCGGCGGCGATGGCCTCGCGCGGGGCTACCTCTCGCGCCCGGACCTCACCGCCGAGCGCTTCATCCCCCACCCCTTCAGCACGACTGCCGGGGAGCGCCTCTACCGCACCGGCGACAAGGCGCGCTGGCGGGCGGACGGGGTGCTGGAGTTCCTGGGTCGCATCGACACGCAGGTGAAGGTGCGTGGCTACCGGATTGAGCTGGCGGAAGTGGAAGCCGCGCTGCTGACACACGCCGGGGTGCGCGAGGCGGTGGCGGTGGTGCGCGAGGACGCGCCCGGCGACAAGCGCCTGGTGGCCTACGTCACTGGCGACGCGGATCCATTGGAGGCCGCCGCGCTGCGCGAGTACGTGCAGCAGCGGCTCCCCGAGTACATGGTGCCCTCCGCCATCGTGCACCTGGGCGAGCTGCCCCTGACGGCCCACGGCAAGCTGGACCGCAAGGCCCTGCCCGCGCCGGATGCCTCGGCGGCGCAGAGCGGCCGGTACGTGGCGCCGCGCACCCCCACCGAGCAGACCCTGGCGGAGCTCTTCGCCCAGCTCCTCGGCACCGGACGCGTGGGACTCGACGACAGCTTCTTCGCGCTGGGCGGCCACTCCCTGCTGGCCACCCGGCTGGTGGCCCGGGTCCGCGCCACCTTCCGCGTGGAGCTCCCCCTGCGCGCCGTCTTCGAGCACCCCACCCTGGAGGCGCTCGCCCGCCACATCGACACCCAGGGAGTGTCGGACTCCGCGCCCCCGCTGGTGCCGGTGGCGCGCACGTCCGCGCTGCCACTCTCCTTCTCCCAGCAGCGGCTGTGGTTCCTGGACCGGCTCGCCCCCGGCAGCCCCGCGTTCAACATCCCCTACGCCCTCCGGCTGTACGGGGTGCTGGACCTCGAGGCCCTCCGGCGGAGCCTCGAAGCACTGGTGCATCGCCACGAAGCGCTGCGCACCACCTTCAGCGATGGGCCCGACGGCCCCGTCCAGGTCATCTCACCGACGGCCGCCCTGCCGCTGGAGGTCACCGACCTGCGCCCGCTTCCCTCCGCGTTGAAAGAGGCCGAAGCGAAGCGGCTGTCCGAGGCCGACGCCCAGCGCCCCTTCGACCTGGCTACGGGCCCGCTGCTTCGCGCGTCCCTGCTGGCGCTCGACACGCACGAGCACGTGCTGCTGCTCAACGTCCACCACATCGTCTCCGACGGCTGGTCCATCGGGGTGATGGCGCGCGAGGTGGTGGAGCTCTACGGGGCCTTCGCCTCCGGTCAGCCGCCCTCCCTGCCTCCGCTGCCGCTCCAGTACGCCGACTTCGCCTTCTGGCAGCGCCAGTGGATGCAGGGTGCGGTGATGGAGGAGCAGTTGGCGTGGTGGCGGCGGCAGCTCGACGGGGCGCCGCAGGAGCTGGAGCTGCCGACGGACAGGCCACGCGCACACCGCGACAGCCCCCGGGCCGCCCGGCTCCCCGTGGCGCTCCCGCGTGAGCTGACGGAGGCCGTGGAGGCCCTCTGTCTGCGTGAGGGCGTCACGCCGTTCATGTTCCTGCTGGGCGCCTTCCAGCTCCTGCTGTCGCGCTACTCCGGACAGGACGACCTCTGCGTCGGCTCGCCCGTCGCCGGGCGCAACCGCGCCGAGCTCGAAGGGCTGGTCGGCTTCTTCCTCAACACCCTGGTCCTTCGCACCCGCCTGGACGGGGACCCCACGGTGCGCGAGCTGCTGGGCCGCGTGCGCGAGACGGCGCTGGGCGCCTTCGCTCACCAGCACGTCCCCTTCGAGCAGCTCCAGCCCATGCGGGACTTGCGACAGGCGCCGCTGTTCCAGGTGATGTTCAATCTGCAGAACATGCCGTCGGCGAAGCTGTCCGTGACGGGGCTGACGTTCCAGGAGATTCCCACCCACGGCCGCGTCGCCAAGTTCGACCTGTCGCTGGTCATGTCCCGGACTCCGGAGGGCTTCCGGGGCGGACTGGAGTACCGGGCGGACCTGTTCGACGCGTCCACCGCCGAGCGCCTCGTCCGGCACCTGCGCGTGCTGGTGGAGGCGCTGGTGGCCGCGCCCGAGCGCCACCTGTCCGAGCTCACGTTGCTGCAAGGCGACGAGCGGCACCGGCTGCTGGTGGACTGGAATGCCACCCAGGCGCCCTTCCCCGACGCCTGCATCCACTCGCTCTTCGAGGCCCGGGCCCGCGGCGCTCCCGAGGCGCTGGCGGCCACCCTGGGTTCCGCGCGCCTGACATACGGGGAGCTGGACGCGCGCGCCAACCAGCTCGCCCAGGCGCTGCGCCGCCGCGGCGTGCGGCCCGAGTCGCGGGTGGCGTTGAGCGTGGAGCGCTCGCTCGAGGTCGTCATCGGTCTGCTGGGCATCCTCAAGGCAGGCGGCGCCTGGGTGCCGTTGGATCCGCTGCTGCCGCGCGAGCGACTGGCCTTCATGCTGGAGGACAGCGGCGCCTCGGTGCTGGTGACACAGTCGGCGCTGCTGGAGCGCTTCCCCGAGTACCACCAGGGCCGGGCACTCTGCCTGGACACCGAGCGGGACGCGCTCGCGCGCGAGAGCACCGAGGCCCCCGAAACGGGCGTGGCCCCCTGCCACCTGGCCTACCTGCTCTACACCTCCGGCAGTACCGGCCAGCCCAAGGGCACCGCCGTGGAGCACCGGAGCGTCGCGAACCTCGTCACCCACGAGGCGGCGGCCTATGGCATCGGCCCCGGCAGCCGCGTGTTGCAGTTCGCCAGCCTGAGCTTCGACCTGTCGGTGGAGGAGATCTTCACCACGCTGACCTCCGGGGCCACGCTGGTGCTGGCGCCACTGGAGCAGCTCATGCCGGGGGCGCCGCTCCAGCAATTGCTGCGCGAGGAGTCGCTCACGGTCATCAGCCTCACCCCGGCGGCCCTCGCGGCCACGTCGGCGGACGGACTGCCGGAGCTGCGGACCGTCATCTCCGGCGGGGAAGCGCTGCCGGCGGAGGTGGTGTCGCGCTGGGTGGCCCCGGGCCGGCACTTCATCAACAGCTACGGCCCGACGGAAGCCACCGTCGTCGCGACGCTCACCGAGTGTGTCGCGGACGGTGGGATGCCCTCCATCGGCCGGCCGCTGGCCAACGTGCGCGCCTACGTCCTGGATGTGCGCGGCGAGCCGGTGCCGGTGGGAGTGAAGGGGGAGCTGTTCATCGGCGGCGCGGGCGTGGCGCGCGGCTACCCCGGGCGCCCCGCGCTGACGGCCGAGCGTTTCGTACCGGACCGCTTCTCGGGCGAGGCGGGCGCACGCCTCTACCGCACCGGCGACGTGGTGCGCTGGCGTGAAGACGGCATGCTGGACTTCGTTGGCCGCGCGGACGCACAGGTCAAGGTGCGCGGCTTCCGCATCGAGCTGGGTGAGGTGGAGTCCGCGCTGGCGAAGCTGCCCGCGGTGCGCGAGGCCGTCGTGGCGGCGCGCGAGGACGGCCCCGGTGGCAAGCGGCTGGTGGGCTACGTGGTGGCACGCGAAGGCGCGGAGCTGGACGGAGCCACACTCCGGGCCGCCCTGAAGGAAACGCTGCCGGAGTACATGGTGCCCTCGGCCGTGGTGGTGCTGCCGGCGCTGCCGCTCACGTCCAACGGCAAGGTGGACCGCAAGGCCCTGCCGGCCCCGGACTTCGCGAGCGGCGCGGGTGACTACGTCGCGCCCCGCACGCCCACCGAGGAACGATTGGCGGAGCAGTGGTGCCAGCTCCTCGGCGTCGAGCGCGTGGGCGCCAGCGACAACTTCTTCGACCTGGGCGGCCACTCCCTGCTGGCCACCCAGGCCATCAGCCGCATCCGTGCGGCCTTCGGCGTGGAGCTGCCCCTGCGGGGACTGTTCGTGTCCCCCACCCTCGAAGGCGTGGCACGCCTGATTGATGCCGCCCACGCGGGCAGGGGCACGCCCGCAGCCCCCAGGCACCGTGAGGCCCTCGCGCTGTCATTGCCAGTCCTCCCCCTGGAGGAGGTCGCCGCGCTCGAGCAGGCGAAGCCTCACTCCGTGCAATCGCAAGACGGCGACTCAGAGGCGCCACCACTCTCCGCCGAAGAGCGCCAGCGGGTGCTGGTGGAGTGGAACGCGACCTCCACCGAGTACCCGCGCGGCTCCACCCTGCCCGAGGTCTTCTCGCAGGTGGTGGCCCGCTTCCCCGACAAGGTCGCCGTCGAGTTCGGGGATTCGAAGCTCACCTACCGGCAGTTGGATGAGCGAGCCAACTCCCTCGCCTGGCACCTGCGTGGGTTGGGGGTGTCCACAGATTCGCGCGTGGCCCTCGCAGTGGACCGCTCGCTGGAGCTGGTGGTGGCCCTGGTCGCCATCCTCAAGGCCGGTGGCGCCTACGTGCCGCTGGACTCCTCGTACCCGCGCGAGCGCCTCGCGGCCATGCTGGAGGACTCGGCCCCCAGCGTGCTCGTCACCACGCGCGCGCTGCTGCCCAAGCTGCCGTCCCACGGGCTCGCCACCGTCGTGCTGGAGGACGTGGCGCTCTCAGGCCTGCCCACGCACTCGCCGCCCTCCACCGCCCTGCCCGACAGCCTCGCGTACATCGACTTCACCTCCGGCTCCACCGGCCGCCCCAAGGGAGTGGGCACCCTCCAGTCCGCCGTGCTGCGCACCGTCTTCGGCGTCGACTACGCCCACCTGGGCCCGGACGAAACCTTCCTCCTGCTCGCCCCCATCTCCTTCGACGCCTCCACCCTGGAGCTGTGGGGCCCGCTGCTTCATGGCGCGCGGCTGGCCATCTTCCCGCCCCATTCTCCCTCGGACGTTTTCGAGTTGGAGCAGGTGCTACAGAAGCACGGTGTCACCACCCTGCACCTCACCGCCGGCCTCTTCACCCAGGTGGTGGACAGCAACCTCTCCGCACTGCGCGGGGTGAAGCAGCTGCTCACCGGTGGTGACGTGGTGAGCGCGCCCCACGTGCGCCGGGTGCTGGAAGGAATGTCCATTCCGGTGACGGCCTGCTACGGCCCCACCGAGGGCACCCTCTTCACCTCCTGCCACCGCATGACGGACGTCGCCCACGTGGGCACCTCCGTCCCCATCGGCCGGCCCATTGGCAATACCCAGGTGTACGTCCTCGACGCCTCCGGCCAGCCCGTGGCTCCGGGCGTCATCGGTGAGCTTCTCATCGGCGGCGACGGCCTCGCCCGTGGCTACGTGGGCCAACCGGCGCTCACCGCCGAGCGCTTCGTCCCCAACCCCTTCTCCTCTACTCCTGGCTCCCGCCTCTACCGCACCGGAGACCTGGCCCGCTGGCGCAACGACGGCGTGCTGGAGTTCCTCGGCCGCGCCGACGCCCAGGTGAAGGTGCGCGGCTACCGCATCGAGCTGGCCGAAGTCGAAGCCGCCCTGCTCGCCTTCCCCGAGGTGCGTGAGGCCGTCGTCGTGGCCCGCGAGGACTCGCCCGGCGACAAGCGCCTCGTCGGCTACGTCGTCGCGCCCGCGTCCCTGGACATGGGCGGCTTGCGTGCGGCCCTCAAGGAGCGGCTCCCCGAGTACATGGTGCCCTCCGTCATCACCCGGCTGGAGGCACTGCCCCTCACCGCCAACGGCAAGGTGGACCGCAAGGCACTGCCAGCCCCTTCGGCTTTGCAGGACCGCATCCCCACCCGCGCTCCCCGCACCGACTGCGAGCGCGAACTGGCGGCGCTCTGGGCTCGCGTCCTCCACCTGGACACCGTGGGCGCGGAGGATGACTTCTTCGAATTGGGTGGGCACTCGCTGACGGCCACCCAGGTGCTCTCGCGCATCCGCCAGCACTTCGGCGTGGAGCTGTCCTTCCGCGACTTCTTCGCCGCACCCACCATCGCGGCGCTGGCGGACCGCATCGAGGCCCTGGCCGTCTCGCGGCCCGTATCGTCGCAGCCGCTGCTCCGGCCCCGGACGCAGAGCGGCCCCCTGCCGCTCTCCTTCGCACAGCAGCGGCTCTGGTTCTTCGCGAAGCTCGACCCCGAGAGCGCCGCCTACAACCTCCCCTTCGCCGTGCGCCTGGAGGGCGTGCTCGACGTGCCCGCGCTCGCCAGCGGCCTGCGTGAGCTGCTCCAGCGCCACGAGTCCCTGCGCACCACCTTCCATGAGCACGAGCACCAGCCCGTGCAGGTCATCCACCACAACCCCTCCCTGCCCGCGGGCTGGGTGGACCTGGAGACCCTGCCCGAGGTGGAGCGTGAGGACTCGCTCCAGCGCGCCCTCGAATACGAGGCCGGCCAGCCCTTCAACCTGGAAACAGGCCCGCTGTGGCGCGTGCTCCTGGTGCGTCTGTCGGCGGAGCAGCACGTCCTGATGCTCACCCTGCACCACGTCATCGCGGACGGCTGGTCCATGGGCGTGCTCGTCCAGGAACTGGCCACGCTCTACACGGCCCACGCCGAGGGCCGGACCGCGCGACTGGAGCCGCTGCCGGTGCAGTACGCCGACTTCGCGCTCTGGCAGCGAGACTGGCTGCGCGACGAGGCACTGGACGCCCAGCTTGGCTGGTGGCGTGAGCAACTCCAAGGCGCGCCCCGGGCGCTGGCGCTGCCCACCGACAGGCCGCGTCCCACGACGCAGTCGACTCGTGGCGCAGGACATCCGTTCCACTTCCCGCGCGAGCTCTCCGACGCGCTCGAGGCACTCTGCCGCCAGGAAGGGGCCACGCCCTCCATGGTGGTGCTCGCCGCCTTCCAGGCGCTGCTGGCCCGCTACTCCGGCCAGGATGACGTCAGCGTCGGCGCCCCCATCGCCGGCCGCACGCACGCGGAACTGGAAGGGCTCATCGGCTTCTTCGTCAACACGCTGGTGCTGCGCACGAAGCTGGATGGAGACCCCAGCTTCCGCGCGCTGCTGGGCCGCGTGCGCGACATGACGCTCGGCGCCTATGCCCACCAGGACGTCCCCTTCGAGAAGCTGGTGGAAGCCCTGCGCCCCGAGCGCGAGGCCGGACGCACGCTGCTCTTCCAGGTGATGCTCGCGTACCAGAATGCGCCCCTGCCCGCGGTGATGGGCGCGGGGCTGCGCCTGAGCCCCCTCAAGGCCGAGCACCGCACCGCGAAGTTCGACCTCACCCTGGCCATCGCCGACCGGGGCGACGGGCTCAAGGGGCAGCTCGAGTACAGCACCGACCTGTTCGACGCGGCCACCGCAGCGCGGATGGTGCGGCACCTGCGCGTGCTGCTGGAAGGCGCGCTGGCGAACCCCGACCAGCCGCTCTCCCGCGTGTCCTTCTTCACCGAAGAGGAGCGGCACCTGCTGTTCCACGCATGGAAGAAGCCCGACGCCGCCACGGCCGCGGACGTCAGCCTGCACCGGCTCGTCCAGGCGCAGGCCCGGCTCACGCCCGACGCGGTGGCCGCGGAGCATGACGGCCAGACGCTCACCTGGCGTGAGCTGCACCACCGTGCCCGCGAGGTCCACCGGGGCCTGCTCGCACGAGGGCTCGCGGAGCTGCCCGAGCCGCCTCCGCTCGTGCCCGCGCCACGCGCGGACGCACTGCCACTGTCCTTCGCCCAGCAGCGGCTGTGGTTCATCGACCAGCTCGAGCCCGGCACGCCCGCGTACAACATCCCCATCGGCGTGCGCCTGGAAGGCGTGCTCCACGTGGACGCGCTCCAGCGCGCCCTCACCGAGCTGGTGCGACGCCACGAGTCGCTGCGCACCACGTTCCACGAGCACGAGGGCCAGCCCGTCCAGCACGTCGCTCCTGCGTTCGAGCTGCCGCTGCCCGTGGTGGACCTGGGCCCCCACGGCCCGGCCGCCCTCGACGAGGCGAAGCGCCTGCTGGCCCTGGAAGGCGCCCACCGCTTCGACCTGGCCACGGGCCCGCTGCTGCGCGCGCTGCTGCTGCGGCTGGCTCCAGCCGAGCATGTCCTGGTGCTCAACCTGCACCACATCATCTCGGACGGCTGGTCCATGGCCGTGCTGGTGCGCGAGGTGACCGCCCTCTACGGCGCCTTCCGCCACGGCCGGCCCTCTCCACTGCCCGAGCTGCCCGTGCAGTACGCCGACTACGCCGTCTGGCAGCGCCAGTGGCTCCAGGCGGAGGTGCTCGAAGCGCAGCTCGGCTACTGGCGTCGCCACCTCGCGGGCGCAGCGACGCTGCAGCTGCCCACCGACAAGCCTCGCCCGCCGGTGCAGACGCTCCGCGGCGCGCTCCTCCCCGTGCACCTGCCCCTCACCCAGGGGCTCAGGGCGCTCTGCCAGCGGGAGGGCGTCACCCCGTTCATGCTGCTGCTGGCCGCATGGCAGGCGCTGCTCGCGCGCTACTCCGGGCAGGAGGACATCAGCGTCGGCTCGCCCATCGCCGGGCGCCAGCGTGGTGAGACGGAGGGGCTCATCGGCTTCTTCGTCAACACGCTGGTGCTGCGCACCCAGGTGCGCGGCGGCGAGTCCTTCCGCCAGCTGCTCCAGCAGGTGAAGGAAACGGCCCTGGGCGCCTACGCCCACCAGGACGTGCCCTTCGAGCGGCTGGTGGAGGAGCTGCGCCCCGAGCGCGACAGGAGCCGCGCCCCGCTCTTCCAGGTCCTCTTCGCCCTGCAGAACGCGCAGGCCAGCGGCACCGCGCAGCCGGGCGCCTCCGAGCTCAGCCTGCATCCGCTGGAGGCGGACCAGCGGGCCATCAAGTTCGACCTGGAGCTGGGCCTGACGGAGACGCCCCAGGGCATCACCGGCACCCTGGGCTACAACCTCGACCTCTTCGAGCCCGGGACGCCCACGCGCCTGGTGGAGCACTTCCGCAGGCTGGTGGAGGCGCTCGTGGCCCGGCCCGATGCGCCCATGGCCTCCGCCGCCCTGCTGACGGGCGAGGAGCGCCAGCGGGTGCTGGTGGACTGGAACGCCACCTCCGCCGAGTACCCGCGCGGCGCCACCCTGCCCCAGGTCTTCACGCAGGTGGTGGCCCGCTTCCCCGACAAGGTCGCCGTCGAGTTCGGCGACTCGAAGCTCACCTACCGGCAGCTCGACGCGCGCGCCAACCAGCTCGCCTGGCACCTGCGCGGCCTGGGCGTGTCCACCGACTCGCGCGTGGCCCTGGGGGTGGACCGCTCGCTGGAGCTCATCGTCTCCCTGGTGGCCATCCTCAAGGCGGGCGGCGCCTACGTGCCGCTCGACGCGTCGTATCCCCGCGAGCGCCTCGCGGCCATGCTGGAGGACTCCGGCCCGAGCGTGCTCGTCACCACGCGCGCGCTGCTGGAGAAGCTCCCCACGAGGGGGCTCGTCACGCTGTTGCTGGAGGACGTGCCCGTGGAGGCGCCGCCCGCGCACGCGCCGCCGTCCACGGCCCTGCCCGACAGCCTCGCGTACATCGACTTCACCTCCGGCTCCACCGGCCGGCCCAAGGGCGTGGGCACCTCGCACGCCGCCGTGCTGCGCACGCTCTTCGGCGCGGGCTTCCCGCACCTGGGCCCGGACGAGACGTTCCTCCACCTGGCGCCCATCTCCTTCGACCCCGCCACCATGGAGGTCTGGGGCCCGCTGCTGCATGGCGGGAAGCTCGCCGTCTTCCCGCCGCACCCTCCTTCCGACGTCGAGGAGCTGGGCGCGGTGATTGCCCGCCATGGCGTCACCACGCTGCTGCTCACCGCGGGCCTCTTCACGCAGATGGTGGAGCACAACCTCGCCGGCCTGCGCCCGCTGCGGCAGGTGCTCTGCGGCGGTGACGTGGCGAGCGCGCCCCACGTGCGCCGTGCCGTGGAGGAGCTGCGCATCCCCGTGCTCAACTGCTACGGCCCCACCGAGGTCACCTTCGTCACGTCCTTCCACCTCGTGACGGACACCTCCGCCGTGGGCGCCGCCGTGCCCATCGGCCGGCCCATTGGCAACACCCAGGTGTACGTGCTCGACACCGCGGGCCAGCCCGTGCCCCCCGGCGTCATCGGCGAGCTGTTCGCCGGTGGCGACGGCCTCGCCCGTGGCTACGTGGGCCAGCCCGCCCTCACCGCCGAGCGCTTCGTCCCGCACCCCTTCTCCTCCGTCCCCGGCGCCCGCCTCTACCGCACCGGAGACCTCGCCCGCTGGCGCGGCGACGGTGCCCTGGAGTTCGCCGGCCGTGTCGACGCGCAGGTGAAGGTGCGCGGCTACCGCGTCGAGCTGGCCGAGGTCGAAGCCGCCCTGCTCCGCACTCCGGGCGTGGCCGAGGCGCTGGTGCTCGTCCGGGAGGACGCGCCCGGCGACAAGCGACTGGTGGCCTACGTGACGCCCGCCGTGCCGGGGGCGCCGCCCTCCGTCGCGGACCTCCGCGAGTCGCTCGCGGCGCGGCTGCCCGGGTTCATGGTGCCCTCGGCCTTCGTGCCACTGGACGCCTTCCCGCTGACGATGCACGGCAAGGTGGACCGCAAGGCCCTGCCCGCGCCGGATGCGTCCTCCGCCCTCGGCGGGTACGTCGCGCCGCGCACGCCGCTGGAGGAGCAGCTCGTCCAGGTGTTCGCCGAGGTGCTCGGCGTGGAGCGCGTCGGCACCGGGGACGACTTCTTCGCCCTCGGCGGCCACTCGCTCCTGGCCGTGCGCCTCATGGCGCGCATCCGTGAGCGCACCGGCCTGGCGCTGCCCGTGGCGGCCCTCTTCCAGGGCTCCACCGTCGCGCGCCTCGCCGCCCTCGCTCCCACGGCCGGGGAGGCACGCCCGAGCACGCCCAACCTCGCGCGCCTCGACTCGGGCTCCTCCCAGCGCCGGCCCTTGTTCCTCGTCCATGGCGGCGGCGGGGCGCTGCTCAGCTACGCGGAGCTCGTCCGCCACCTCGGCGATGAGCGGCCCATCCACGGCATCTTCGCCCCCGGCCTGGAGGGCGGCGAGCTGCCTCCCGCCTCCATGGAGGCCCTGGCCCGCCTCTACGTGGAGCAGGTGCGCGAGGCGCAGCCCCAAGGCCCCTACCTCCTGGCCGGTTGGTCCCTCGGCGGCATGGTGGCCTATGAGATGGCGCGCCAGCTCGAAGCGCTGGGAGCGCGGGTGGAGCTGCTCGTCCTCCTGGATGCACTCGCTCCCTCCGGCCAGCCCCTGCCGGAGCGCTCCGCCGTGTCGCGGCTCTCCGCCTTCGCGCAGATGGCCGGGCTGCCGTTGGAGGACGTCCCGGCCCCCACCCTCGAGCGGCTGGGCCAGCTCCGGGGAGAGGCGCTGCTGGAGAACATCACCGAGCTGGTGCGCGGCCTGCCCGCCGCCGGGGCCCTGGAGCCGGAGCACGTCGGACGCCTCTTCGGCGTCTACGAGCGGCTCACCGAGGCCCACCGGACGTACGTGCCCTCAGGCGCCCTCTCGGGCCCGGCGGTCCTCCTGCTCGCGGCCGCCACGTCCGTGACGCCCGACAGCGCGGACGCTGGCTGGTCCGCCTGGGTCCGGGGTGGCGTGACGGTGCGCGAGGTGCCGGGTGACCACAACTCCCTGCTGAAGCCACCGAACGTCTCCGTCGTGGCGGCGGAGCTCCTCGCGCTCCTGCGCGCGCTGGAGCCCGGGCCCTCCGCGACGCCGGAGGACTGAGCACGGGTGCGTGGCGTCCGGCCACGCGCCCGCCGCCTGGAACGACGCAAACGGGCGGCGCCCGTGCGAGCGCCCTGCCCGCTCCGCCGTGGGGCCGAGGCCGGGACCGGGCGGGTGTGGGCACGAGGCGCCTCCTCCCGGCCCGCTTCTCCCGACGGGCATCCGAGATGCGCACACTCCAGGAAGGGTGCCCGGGCTGGAGGGGCCGAGCGGGCACCACCACCCTGCGGGCTCCTCCAGGGTGAGCCCTCTGGAGGAGCGCACGTGTTGGGTCATGGCGCGGGCTTGACGGACAGGGAAGCCATCGAGGGCATCTCCGCGGAACAGTCGCGGCTGTTCCTCGAGACGATGGTCGCGAGCGCTCCGGTGGGCCTGGCCTTCGTGGACCTGGACCTGCGCTTCATCCACATCAACGACGCCCTGGCCCACATGAACGGGCTGCCCCGCCAGGCCCACCTGGGCCGCAAGGTGCGCGACGTCATCCCCGAGCTGTGGCCCTTCGTCGAGCCGCACTACCGGCAGGTCCTGGAGACGGGACAGCCGGCGCTGAACCTGGAGATTTTCGGCTCCACCCACAAGGACGGCGGAGCCGAGCGCTGCTTCCTGGTGAACTACTACCCCGTGCGCGACGCCAACGGCGCCATGCATGGCATCGGCATCACCGTGGTGGAGACGACGGAGTCGAAGCACGCGGACCGGGCGCTCCGCATGAGCGAGCAGCGCTACCGCTCCCTGGTGGAGTCCATGTCGCAGACGGTGTGGACCACCAACGGCCGCGGAGAGCTGGTGGAGCCGGCACCCCACTGGCTCGCCTTCACGGGACAGAGCCATGGCGCCCACCTGGGGCTGGGCTGGCTCGACGCCATCCACCCGGGTGACCGCACGCGCTTCGTGTCGGAGTGGGCCGCGACCCTCGAGCTGAGAGACCCCTACCGGGGCGAGGCGCGGCTGCGGTACCACGACGGCTCATACCGCGACACCATCATCCGGAGCGTCCCGGTGCTCGACGACCGGGGCCTCGTGCGCGAGTGGATCTCCACCGCCGAGGACATCACCGAGCACAAGCGCGCCGAGCGTGCACTGCGGCGGACCACCCAGGCGCTCCGCGAGAGCGACGAGCGCTACCGCACCTTCGTCGCCCAGAGCACCGAGGGCATCTGGCGGATGGAAATCGAGCCGCCCATCGACACGCGCCTGCCCGAGGACGCGCAGGCCCAGGCGCTGCTGACCCGAGGTGCCGTCGCCGAGACGAACGAGATGATGGCGCGCATGACGGGCTTCGCATCGGCGCAGCAGATGCTGGGCACCACGCTGCAGCAGATGATTGCCCTGCTCACCCACCACCCGTCCCAGGTCGAGCAGGCCATCCTTCCCTTCATCCGCCTGGGCTACCGGATGGAGAACGTGGAGACGCGCCAGGAGGACGAGGCGGGCGTGGAGCACGTGCGGATGGCGAACCTCGTCGGCGTGGTGGAGCGCGGCATGCTGGTGCGCGTGTGGGGCACCCAGCGCGACGTGACGGAGCAGGTGCTCGCGAAGGCGGCCCTGGAGGAGAGCCGCGAGGTGGTGCGCATGCGTGAGCACCAGCTGCGCGCCATCACCGACGCGCTCCCCGCCCTGGTGGCCTACGTCGACCGCGACGAGCGCTATGTCTTCTGCAACCGGGCATTCGATACGTGGTTCGGGCTCAACCCCGAGGAGCTGACGGGCCAGCCGGTGCGCGGGCTGTCCGGCGAGATGGGGTATGCCCACCTGAAGGACTGGATGCGCAGGGCCCTGGCGGGGGAGACCGTCAGCTACGAGAGCGCCCTGACGCTCCGGGACGGGCGGATGCTGCACGTCCAGTCCACCTATGTCCCCACGCGCACGCCCCAGGGGCAGGTGAAGGGCTTCGTCGCCCTCGTGCATGACATCACCGACCGCAAGCGCACGGAGGCCGAGGTGGAGGTGCAGCGGGCGCGCCTCTACGACGTCCTCATGAACGTCCCGGCGGCCATGGCCCTCCTGCTCGGCCCCGACCAGGTCTTCACGCTCGTCAACCCCCTCTACCGGCGCTATGCGTCCGGGTTGGACCTCAGCGGCCAGTCGCTGCGGGAGCTCGTCAAGCGCACCCGCAACGGCGACGACTACTCCCGGCAGCTGCAGCGCGTCTACGAGTCCGGCAAGCCTTTCGAACAGCGGGAGGCCCCCGCCCGGTTGAGCCCCCGGGGAGACGGCGTGTGGGAGGAGCGCTACTTCAACATCGCCTACGTGCCGCTGCGCGACGCCAACGGGCAGGTGGACTCCGTCATGTCCTTCTCCATGGACGTGACGGAGCACGTCCAGTCCCGGAAGAAGGCGGAGGAGCTGGCGGCGCACCTGTCCAACCAGCAGCAGTGGCTGGAGTCGGTGCTCAACCTCCTCCCCACCCCCTTCATGTTGCTGGAGCCCGGCACCGGACGGGCCCTCTTCGCGAACCAGGCCGCCCACCGGATGGCGGGTGGCACCTTCCCGCTGGGCATCCCCACCGAGGGCTACGACGCCGTGTACCGCATCACCGACGACGCGGGGCGGCCCATTCCCGGGGAGCAGATTCCCGGGGCGCGGGCCGCGCGCGGCGAGCGGCTCCAGCACGTCCCCGCGGTGTGGCACACGGAGACGGGGACGTACTCACTGCTCACGGACTCGGAGCTGCTCCCGGCGATGCACGGCCACCCGGCCACCGCGGTGCTCGCCCTCCAGGACGTGACGCGGCTCAAGCAGACCGAGGCCCGGCTCCAGGAAGCCGTGCGGCTGCGCGACGAGTTCCTCACCGTCGCCTCCCACGAGCTGAAGACGCCGCTCACGCCGCTGCAGATAAAGCTCCAGGGGCTCGCGCGCGAGGCCCGCGCGGGCGGCCCTGCAGACAAGCTCCGGGAGCGCGTGCTGGCCACGGCGGAAGGGGCCTCCCTGCAGCTGCGCAAGTTCACTGCCCTCATCAATGACCTGCTCGACGTGACCCAGCTCACCGGCGAGACGCTGGCGCTGAAGCGGGAAGCGACGGACCTGGCGGCCGTCCTGCGCGCGGTGGCGGAGCAGTTCCGGACCCAGGCCGCCCATGCGGGGTGTGAGCTCGTCCTCGAGTCCTCCGGGCCCGTCGTGGGCTGGTGGGACCGCCACCGGCTGGAGCAGGTGGCGCGGGGCCTGTTGTCCAATGCCATCAAATACGGGCCGGGCCGGCCCGTGGTGCTCCGGGCGGAGCAGGCGGGCGACAGGGCCCGCTTCAGCGTCCGGGACGAGGGCATCGGCATCGCCCCGGAGAACATGGCGCGCATCTTCGAGAAGTTCGGGCGCGCCGTCTCCACCCGCAACTATGGCGGCCTGGGCCTGGGCCTCTTCATCAGCCGGCGAATCGTGGAGGCGCACCAGGGCACCATCCGGGCGGAGAGCCGGCAGGGCCAGGGCGCCACCTTCACCGTGGAGCTGCCGCTCACCGTGGAGCGCCCCCCGGGCGCGACGATGCACTGAGCGCTGCACCGCCGCCCGCTGGGGGGACGTCAGACCTGGAGCGAGCGCGCCAGCGGAAGCTCCCGCACGCGCGTGCCGGTGAGCGCGAAGACGGCGTTGGCGATGGCCGGCGCGACGGGAGGCACGCCCGGCTCGCCAATGCCTCCGGGCGCACCGTCGCTCTCCACGATATCGACGTGAATCTTCCGGGGCGCCTCGTGGATGCGCACCAGCTTGAAGTCGCGGAAGTTGGACTGCTCCACCGCGCCGCCCTTCATGCTGATTTCTCCGTGCAGCGCCAGGCTCATCCCGAAGATGACCGAGCCCTCCATCTGCGCACGCACCCGGTCCGGGTTGATGACCGTCCCGGCGTCCACCACCACCCACGCCTCGTCGACGCGGAGCCTGCCGGCCGCGTCCTTCACCACCGACGCGACGACGGCCACGTAGGACAGGAAGCTGCGGTGCGCGGCGAGCCCCAGCGCCCGGCCGTCCTTCTTCCGCTCGTCCCAGCGCGCAAGCTTCGTCACCCGCTCGACGACGCGCCGCATGCGCCCGGTGTCGATGGGGTGCTCGTCCAGGGACTGGCCGTAGTTGTCCAGCTCGCGGACGCCCAGCTCCTCCTTCGTCACCACGCGCGGCGGCCCCAGGAGCTCCAGGCGCATGTCGCGCGAGTCCACGCCCCGCGCATGGGCCAGCTCGTCCACGAACGAGTTGACCGAGAAGGAGTGGAAGATGTTGTAGACGGAGCGCAGCCAGCCGATGCGGACGTGGGCGGGGGCCTCGCACGTCTCCGCGCGGACGTTGGGCACGGCGAGCGCCAGGTCCGTCACGCCCTGCTTCAAGTCCCGCGCGCTGGGCCGGTTCGCCGGTGAGAAGGTGGAGGCGATGGGCGGGAAGGCCGTGCGGTGGAGCCAGGCCACCACCCTGCCGTCCGCGTCCAGGCCCGCGCTCAGCCGCTGCATGCTGACCGAGTGGTAGTAGTCGTGGCGCACGTCGTCCTCGCGCGTCCACTGCACGCGCACCGGGGCGCCCACCTCGCGGGCCAGCCACACCACCTCGGCGATGAAGTCCGCCTTCGACTTGCGGCCGAAGCCGCCGCCGAGGAAGGTGACGTGGACCTTCACCTGCTCGGGCGGAATCTTGAGGATGCTCCCGGCCACCTCCTGCGCGTCCTGGGGATTCTGCGTGGGAGCCCACACCTCGCAGGAGCCGCCGTCCACACGGGCCAGCGCGACGAGCGGCTCCATGGGCACGTGCGGCAGGTGGGGGGTGTAGTACTCGGCCTCGACGACGCGCGCCGCCCCGGCCAGCGCCTTGTCCACGTCACCCACGTTGCGGGCCGCCACGCCCGGCGCGCGCACCGACGCCGTCAGCGCCTCGCGGTACTGCTTCGAGTCGTACGACGCGTTCGCCCCGTCCTCCCAGGTGATGTCCAGCGCCGCGCGGCCCTTCAGCGCCGCCCAGGTGTTCTCCGCCAGCACCGCCACCCCACCCCACTGCTGGTAGACGTAGGGCTTCTCGGGCGCGGGCAGCTCCACCACGCGCTTCACGCCAGGGACGGCGAGCGCCTTCGCCGCGTCGTACCGCGCCACCTTGCCTCCCACGACGGTGGGCCGCGCAATCACCGCGACGAGCATGCCCGGCAGCGTCACGTCCGCGCCGAAGACGGCGGAGCCGTTGACGTAGGCGGGCCCGTCCAGCAGCGGCAGCGGCCGGCCCACGTTGCGCAGCTCGGCCTTCGGCCGCAGCTTGACGGACTTCGCCTCGGGGACGGCCAGCCGCGCCGCCTCGTCCGCCAGCTCGCCGAAGCCCAGCGTCCGCTTCCCGTCGCGGTGGAAGACGGCGTGGTTTCGCGCCTCGCAGTCCTCCGGCTTCACCTTCCAGCGCTTCGCGGCGGCCGCCACCAGCATGGTGCGCGCGGTGGCGCCCGCGCGGCGCAGGTCGTCATAGACGCCGCGCACGCTGCTGGAGCCGTCGGTGTTCTGGTCGCCGTAGACCTTGTTGCCGTCCGCCTGGAGGATGCGCACGCGGGCCATGTCCGCGCCCAGCTCGTCCGCGATGAGCACCGGCAGCGAGCTGCGGATGCCCTGCCCCATCTCCGAGCGGTGGCAGACGATGGTGACGAGCCCGTCCGGGGCCACGTGGACGAAGGCATTCGGGTTGAGCCCCGGGGTGCCGTCTTCAATCGCCGGGGAGGCCGACTTCGGATTCTTCCTCGCGCGTCCGGTGGGCTCGGCCGCGAGCGCCTCGGCGGAGAAGAGGCCCAGGGTGAGCCCGCCCACCGCCAGGTTGAGCCCCTCCAGGAAGGAGCGCCGCGAAATCAACTGGAGGCGCCGGCTCATGGCTCCTCCTCGGAGAGGCCCGCGACCTTCTTCACGGCCGCGCGGATGCGCGTGTACGTGCCGCACCGGCACAGGTTGCCGGCGAGTGACTGGTCGATGTCCGCGTCCGTCGGCTTCGGCTTCTTCGCCAGCAGCGCCGCCGCGCTCATGATCTGCCCCGCCTGACAGAAGCCGCACTGCGGGACGCCCAAATCACACCAGGCCTTCTGCAGGGGGTGGCTGCCGTCCGGCGACAGGCCCTCAATCGTCGTCACCGACCTGCCCTCCGCGCGGCGCACCGGCGTCACGCACGCGCGGACCGTCTGGCCGTCCAGGTGGACGGTGCACGCGCCGCACAGCGCCTGGCCGCAGCCGTACTTCGTCCCCGTGAGGCCGAGCACGTCGCGCAGCGCCCAGAGCAGCGGCATCTCCGGGTCGACCTCCAGCTCCTTCTCCACACCGTTGACGCGGACGTGAATCGTCATGGCCGTGCCTCCTCGTTCGGGCACTCCGCGCCCGTCTCCACCCACGCGGCGATGATGGCGCCGAACTGCTCCTGCGTTCCGGGCGCGGGCTCGCGGTCCCACCCGGGCCTCCAGCCCCAGGCCACCAGTTCGTCGTGCGCGTTGTGCTCGACAATCTGCGCCAGCGTCTTGCCGCCGTTGCGCTTCGGGTCCTTCATCTGCTCGCAGATGTGGCGCGGGCTCTTGCCCACCCACGCCATTTCCAGGGGCGCCAGGTGCCAGTTCGGCGCGCCGGGCACGCGGGCGTGCGCCAGGTTCCGGTCCTGGTGGCAGCTGGTGCACTCCATGCCGGCGACGCCCTTGTCCTCCGGCCCGCGCACCACCGGCGGGTCGTGCGGCTGTCCGTCCATGCCCTGGAGGGGCACGTCGCCGCTGGGGTGGCAGTTGGCGCAGCGCGGGTGGAGGAGCACGCGGCTGGCCTCGAGGAAGAGCGCCTTCGAGCGCTCCGCCGGGGCGGCGATGACCGCGAAGTCCTGGGGAGCGCGGAGCGCGTTGGCGGCGACCTCGGGGAGCGCGACCTTCTGCGCCGTACCCGCTTCGGGCTCACGCCGGCATCCTCCTACCGCCAGGAGGACGAGCAGCGGAGCCAAGACCTGGAGAGTTGGCTGCATCGGGACAAGGCTCCAGCAAGTGCAGCGCCACCACAAGCCGAATGTTTACGGGCCCAGGGGCTTTGCACCGACGGTGCGCAACCCCCACGTTCCCAGGTGGAACCCGAGTCTCAGGAGGTGGGTGTCTTGCCCCCCACACGGTTGCCTTCTCCCGATGTCGTCGCGGACGCGCTCCTCGTGGGCAATAGCGGGACGGTGCTCGAGGCGGTGCAGCACTACCTGGAAGAAGGCGGCGCCGCGTTCCTCGTGGACGCGCTGGCCCGGCCCGTCATGCAGGCCGTGGGAGACCGCTGGTGCGACGGCATCATCACGGTGGCGGAGGAGCACGCCGCCTCGGAGCTGCTGCGTGAGCTGCTGACCCAGCTGCTGCCCGGCCTGGGGTGGCACCAGGGCGGGCCCCGGGCCGTCATCGCCTGCGTGCCCGGCGAGCGGCACGTCCTCGGGGCGCGGCTCGTCGCCCAGGTGCTGGCGCTCGACGGCTGGCACGTGCGCTTCCTGGGAGCGGACACGCCCGCCCGGGACCTGGCGCTGTTCGTCGCGCGCGAGCAGCCCGCCTTCGTCGGGCTCTCCGTGTCCATGCCGGAGCGCCTCGAGGACGCGCGGCTCACCCTGGAGCTGCTGCACCGCACGACGCCGAACATCCCGCTCGTGGCCGGAGGGCGCATGGCCGGCAGCCTGGTGCCTGAAACGAAGGGCACCTGGTCCGTGGTCCACACCTCCGAGGAGCTGCTGGACCTCACGCGAGGCAGCACGGGCGGACACCTCTTCTTCCCCTGAGCGCGACCTGCCTCACGCGCCCGAGGCGGCGGAGGCGCCCTGCTCCGAGGAGACCTGCCGGGGCGGCACCTGGGTGGGGAGGACCACGGTGAAGGTCGAGCCCTGCCCCGGATGGCTGCGCACCACGATGGTGCCGCCGTGGGCCTCGATGATCTGCTTCGCCACGTACAGCCCCAGCCCCATGCCGCCATAGTGATGGGGGGACACCGCGCGCTCGAAGCGCTCGAAGATGCGGCCCGTGTCCTCGCGCTTGAGGCCGATGCCCTGGTCCCGCACGCACAGGCGCGCCAGCGCGCCATGGCCCTCCACCGTCACGCTGATGGGTCGGCTGGCACCGTACTTGATGGCGTTGGACAGGAGGCTGGACAGCACCTGCTCCAGCCGGAGCTGGTCCCACACGCCGCGCACCGGGCCGGGGGTGTGGACCTCCAGCCGGCTGCCCGCGGCCTCCGCCTCCTCGCGGAAGCGGTCCGTCACCTCGGTGGCCAGGAAGGAAAGGTCCAGCTCCTCGAGCAGCAGCCCCAGCCGTCCGGTGGCCACGCGCGACACGTCCAGCAGGCGCTCCACCAGCTGCGCCAGGCGCTGCACCTGGGCCGACGAGCGCGCCAAATGACGCATCACCCGCGCGTCCTCGAGGCCCGCGGCGGCCACGCTGCGGCGGAGCGTCTCCAGCTGCAGCTTCAGGGGCGTCAGCGGCGTGCGCAGCTCGTGCGCGGCGATGGAGAGGAACTCGTCGCGGGAGCGGATGCCCTCCCGCACCTTCTGGAGGAGCCGGGCGTTCTCCAGCGCCACGGCGATGCGCCCCGCGAGCGCCTGCGCCACCTCCACCTCCACGTCCTGGTAGGGCCGCGAGTCACGCCCCACCGAGAGCAGCCCCTCCAGTCCCTCGGCCGTGAGCACCGGGACGCGCAGCAGGCACCGCACGTCCAGCCGCTGGAGGAGCGACTCCAGTCCCCGCCGGGTGGAAGGCGAGGCGTCCAGGCAGAGCCGGAGGGGCCCGGACGCCTCGCCGGCCTGCCACGCGTCCTGTGCCTCCGGCGAGGACAGCGTGGCGCGCAGCCGCTCCAGGCCCGCGGGCTCCACGTGGGCCAGCCAGGGGCCGGAGGAGAAGGGCACGTCGTCGCCGAGCAGCTCCACGACGCACAGCTCGCCCAGGTCGGGGATGATTCGCTCGGTCAGCCGCTCGAGCGCGGCCTCGCTCCGGGAGACGTCCGCCAGCAGCGCGCCCGCGTCCGCCAGCAGCGCCATCCGCTGGCGCGCGTCCTCCGCCTCCTCGCGGCGCGCGTGCTCCGCCCTCGCCTCCATCTCCAGCTCGCGCGTGGCCCGCAGCTCCACCTCGGTCATCACCGCGGCCGCGAGGTCCCTCAGGATGTGGATGTCGTCCTCCGTCCAGTGCCGCGGGACGGTGTCGAGGACACAGAAGGTCCCCAGCGTCTGCCCGGCGCTGACGAGCGGCACGCCCGCGTAGGCCACCGCGCCCAGCTCCTTCACGCCCAGGCACTCCCGGAGCACGGGGTCCTCGCGGGCGTCCGTCACCACGAGGGTGTCTCCGGCGGCCAGGGTGTACTTGCAGAGCGAGTGTGACAGCGGAAGCTCGCGCCGGCTCAGCCAGGGCTCCGGCAGGCCGATGCAGCTCTTGCAGAAGTGCCGCGCGTCATCGAGCAGGCTCACCAGGCCGATGGGGGCGCGGAGGATGCGGCAGGCCAGGCGGGTGAGGCGGTCGAAGCCCTCCTCGGCCCGGGTGTCCATGAGGGCGGTGCGGCGCAGTGCGGCCAGACGCTCGGGGGAGCGCAGGATGCTCTGGACGTTACCCTCCATGGTCATCGCCACCCTTCCCGTAGAGATGGGCAGGGCGCGGTGCCCAGAACAGAAGCAGGCAGACTCGGGGTCCTTCGGCTCGCTGGGTCCACCCGCGCCGCTGCCTGCCTGGCGCAAGGGTGGGCTAGAGTGTGTGCATGCGCTTCCAGCCACCGTGGGGCGGAGCCTTCCGCCTCCAGAGCTTCGTCCACCGCACGCCCGAGGCCCTGCCGCCCGCCACCGTCGAGTCCATCCGCGAGGCCATCCTCGGCTCCTCGCTGCTCGGCGACTCCAACCTGTCGGGACAGTTCTCCGGGACGTATGGCTTCTCCATCACCTTCCAGCGGGAGGCCCTGTCGGAGGTGACGGCGCTGTTCCCCGCCTTCGCGCCCTACCTGGACACGGCGCTGCTGCCGGACTGCGACACCTTCCTGCTCAACCCGCTGCTGGTGCGCGAGGGCCGCGGGGTGGGCGCGCACATCGACCGGAGCCTGGAGTTCTACGGCGCCGGCATCGGCTGTCCGGTGGCGGTGAGCGTGCTCTATGTCCAGGTGCCGGAGACGCTCTCGGGCGGAGAGCTGCGGCTGTACCACCGGGGCAACCGGGTGGCGGCGCTCAAGCCCGTGCCGCGCACGCTGGTGGTGTTCCGCGGGGACCTCACGCACGAGGTCGCCGCCATCGACGCGGGCGCCCCGGCGCTGTCGGGGGCGCGCATCAGCCTGGTGGTAGAGCAGTACCGCGTCCCGAAGTCCCTGCGGGCCGGCGTCCCGCGCTTCGAGGTTCGCACCCGCGCGGGGATGGCATGAGAGAGCTGACGATGGATGTGTGGCTGGCCCAGGGCCCGGAAGACGTCTTCGCGGCCTTCGGAGACCCCTTCCGGCTGCGCCGCTGGTACGGCGCGCCGCCCGGAGGGCACCGCACCGGGGCCACCGGCGACGTGGCGTCCGGTGAGCCGTTCCAGGTGAGCCTCATCGACGCGAGCGGTGCGCCCTTCATGCAGCGCGGGCAGATTCTCTCGGTGACGCCGGGCGAGGGGTTGGAGCTGGAGATGGCGTGGGAGGGCGGAGGGCTGGGTGCGGACGCGACGCGCGCCGCCATCGCCCTGCGGCCCGTGAATGGCGGCACGCGCGTGGAGGTGCGCCAGGGGCCCTTCTCCACCGCCGAGGCGCTGGAGGCCCACCGCGCCTGGTGGGGCGCGTGCCTGGGGCGGCTGGTCCGCGTCGCCGCCGGGGACGCCGTGCCCTGCTTCGAGGAGTTCTGGGAGGAGTCGCGCGGCTTCGTCGGGCCGCTCGGCGCGGCGGCCTACACGGTGCTCGCCGGCCTGCGGGAGGCCGGCGCTCCGGCGGAGACGGTGGCGCAGGTGGAGGAGGTGCTCTACGCGCACCTCGCCCGGCTCCCAGCGGACACGGCCGAGGCGCTGGGCGCGGTGCTGCGCTCGCGGGTGTCGGAACCGGGCTCGTAGTCCCGCGGCGCCACTAGCGCGCTTGCAGTTCGTGGAAGGTGATGCCGTCCAGCTCCAGGCGGCGCACGGCCTCCATGAACCGCACCAAGACATGGCGAGCATCACCCGCGTCTACAACCAGGGCATCGAGGACCGGGTGGCCTCCTACGAGACACCGCCAGCCTGGCGCGCCCAGCCTTCGTGCTTCAGAAGCTCCACGACGCGGGCGCGCACGTCATCGCGAATCTCGCGCACACGCTCCACGGGCTTGCCCTTGGGGTCCTCCAGCGGCCAGTCGCCGCGCTTCAACCCCGGCACGTACGGGCATGCGTCACCGCACCCCATGGTGATGAGCCACTGAGCGCCCTGGGCCAGCTCGTCTGTGAGGCGCTGGGGCCTGGCGCCCGACAGGTCGATGCCCACCTCGGCCATGGCGGCCTGGACCTCCGGGTGGACGCGCGCCCCTGGCTGAGTACCAGCGGACACGGCACGCGCCCTGTCCGGGTCCGCCAGCGCGTTGAAGAAGGCCGCCGCCATCTGCGAGCGGCCCGCGTTGTGCACACAGGCGAAGATGACCGTGTTCATCGTGAGGCCTCCGGAGCTCGTATCGGGGGACGTGCTCACAGGCCCGCCTCGTCCGGACGGGACGCTGGCGCCTTGCCGTCGAAGCGGCCGGGCAGCAGCGCGTCACGGGATTCAGGGAAGAGGCGGCGCTTGAGCCAGAGCGAAAGGTAGACGAGGGCGATGAGCGCGGGCACCTCGATGAGCGGCCCCACCACGCCGGCCAGCGCCTCACCGGAAGCCATGCCGAAGACGCCCACCGCCACCGCGATGGCCAGCTCGAAGTTGTTGCCCGCCGCCGTGAAGGACAGCGACGCCGTCTCCTCGTAGCTGAAGCCCAGCTTCCGGGAGAGGAAGAAGGCGCTGGTGAACATGATGATGAAGTAGACGACCAGCGGGAGGGAGATGCGCACCACGTCCAGCGGAAGGCGGGTGATCTTCTCCCCCTGCATCGCGAACATGAGGACGATGGTGTAGAGCAGCCCGAGCAGCGCGGTGGGCCCCAGCCGTGGCAGGAAGCGCTGCTCGTACCACTGCTCGCCCTTGAGCCGGCTGAGGCAGATGCGCGTCAGCGCGCCAGCCACCAGGGGCACGCCCAGGAAGATGAGCACGCTCCTGGCGATGCTCCACATGGACACGTCGAACGCGGTGACATCCGCGCCCAGCCAGCCGGGGATGACGGTGAGGAAGAGCCACCCCAGCACCGAGTAGAAGAGAATCTGGAAGACGGAGTTGAGGGCCACCAGCACGGCGGCCACTTCATTGCTGCCGCACGCGAGCATGTTCCAGATGAGGACCATGGCGATGCAGCGCGCCAGGCCGATGAGCACCAGGCCGTTGCGGTAGTGCGGCAGGTCCGGCAGGAAGAGCCACGCCAGCGCGAACATCAGCACCGGCCCCACCAGCCAGTTGAGCACCAGGGACGTGGTGAAGAGCTTGCCGCGCGTGTGCAGCCGACCCAGCTCGCCGTAGCGCACCTTCGCCAGCACCGGGTACATCATCCACAACAGGCCGATGGCGATGGGCAGCGACACGGTGTCCAGCTTCACCGTGTCCAGCCGCGCCCCGAGGTCCGGGAAGGCCCGGCCCAGCCCGATGCCCAGGCCCATGGCGGCGAAAATCCACACCGGCAGGAACCGGTCGATGACGGAGAGCTTCTTGACGATGCTGGCGGAAGGAGCGGCGGCGGTCATGGAAAGGCTCCTGGGTTACTTGCAGGCATTGGGGCCGCGGCTCTCGAGCAGGCGCTCGACGTCCTCGCGGAGCACATCGCGCTTGGAGAAGGCGGCGACCAGCGCCTTGAGCTGCGCCTTGCACACCTCGTCCAGCTGCGGGGCCAGTCGGTAGTAGATCCAGCTCCCGTCGCGGCGGGCCTCCACGATTCCGGCGTTCTTCAGCACGGCGAGCTGGCGGGAGGTATTCGACTGCGTCAGCCCGAGCGCGGACTCGAAGTGGCAGACGCACAGCTCCCCGTGGCTGAGGAGCGCGACGATGCGCAGGCGCGTTTCGTCCCCCAGCGCCTTGAAGAGACGGGAGGCCGAGCGGACATCCAGGGCAGCAGCGGGCAGGGACATGACGACATCACAATATGCGCATGTCCTGATTCTGGCCTGGAGTCGTTTGCAACATTCCCGCAACGGACCTGTTGCCAGGTCAGCGCAGGGCCGTCACGTGGAGGGAGGGCGTGCGAGCTTCCGTGGCGCGCTCCACCACGCGCCCCAGCCGCAGCAGCAGGTGCTCCTCGTACGGCCGCCCGGTGAGCTGCACGCCCACCGGCAGGCCCGCGCCGTCGAAGCCGGCCGGCACGGACAGCGCGGGGAAGCCCGTCAGGTTGGCCAGGCGCACGAAGCGCATCAGCGCATCCACCACCGGCAGGTTCGACTCCCCGTCCGGCAGCGTCGCCTCGGGAATCACCGGGGCCGTCGTCGCCGTCGTCGGCGTGACAAGCACATCCACGCCCGCCATGAGCGCCAGCAATTCGCGCGTCAGCTTGTGCCGGTGCCGCAGCGCATGAATCAGGTCGGTGGCGCGGAAGTGCCGGCCGATGGCGAGGTTGGTGCGCGAGTCGAGGCCGAAGTCCGCCGAGCGCGACTTCACGTGAGGAAGCATCGCCTCCGCCATCTCGCTCAGGATGATGCAGCTGTGCGTCCACAGAATCGTGTTCAGGTCCGGGGCGGGAATCTCCACCACCCGGGCCCCCGCGTCGGTGAGCGCCCGCACCGCCTCCTTGCAGCGCGCCACCACGTCCGCGTCCGCGTCCTCGAAGTACGGCCAGCAGATGCCGAGCCGCACGCCGGACAGGTCCGCGCTCTCATAGCCCGACAGGTGGTGCGGCGGCTGCGTCTGCGAGACGACGTCACGCCCGTCCGGCCCGGCGATGAGCGCGTACATCGCGGCGACGTCATCCACGGTGAGCCCCATGGGCCCCACGTGGGCCACGTTCCAGCACAGCGGCGGCACCCCCGTCTCGGGGATGCGGCCCCACGTCGCCTTGAGGCCGACGATGCCGCACAGGGCCGCGGGGATGCGCACGGAGCCACCGCCGTCCGCGCCGATGCTCAGCGGGCACAGGCCCGCGGCCACGACGGCGCCCGAGCCGCTGGAGCTGCCTCCGGTGATGTGGCCCCGGTTCCACGGGTTGCGCGCGGCACCGTGGTGCGGGTTCAACCCGATGGGGTTGATGCCAATCTCGTTCATGTTGGCCTTGCCGAGGATGAGCGCCCCGGCGGCCTTGAGGCGCGCGGCCACCGTCGAGTCCGCGGCGGCCATCTGGTTGCGGAACTTCGTCCCCAGCGTGGTGGGAAAGCCGGCCAGGTCCACCTCGTCCTTGAGCACCACGGGGACGCCGTCGAGCACGCTCAACGGGCGCCCCGCGCGCAGCCGCTCCGCCGAAGCCTCCGCGGCCCGCAGCACCTCGTCCGGCTTGCGCGCGACGAAGAGGCCCAGGCGCTCCCTCCCGTCATCCAGCTTCTGGATGGCCTCGTGAATCCGCCGGACCACGGCCACGGGGTCCGCACCGCCCTCGCGGTAGGCACGCGCGTAGGCCGCGACTGTCTCGCGCTCCTTCGGCACGAGGGACGCGGCGACGGCGCGCGAGGCCTGCTCCTGGGGCGTCTGGACCTGGGCCGCGGGCTCGCCGTGCGGCAACGGAAGCTGGACGGGCGGCGCGTCACCCGCGGACAGCTCGCGCCAGCGCTCGATGCCGCTGTCGCGCACCAGCTTCTCCAGCACCACGGAGCCAACCCCGCTCTCCAGCGTGTTGACGAAGGCCTTGAGCGCCATGCCGGAAACACGGGGCGCCTTCACCGGGCTGCGTTGGTAGGTCATGAGGCGAGACACTACCGCTGTCGGGGCTCCGCCGCGCGCGGTGCGCCCCGGCCCGGAGCTGCGCGGGCCGGGGGGCCTGCTTCAGGACGGGCTGGAGTCGGGGACTGGCTCGGGCGCCGGGCCGTCGGGCACCTTCGCACCCTTCAGCGACGGCAGGTAGTAGCGGTCCAGGAAGTCCTGCTTGTAGTCGCGGTACGAGGTGATGGCGCCCATCCACGCCCAGGAGCGGATGAAGAGCCACGCCGGGTCGAACTGATACGGCAGGAAGCCGGCGCGCGCGCCGCTGGGATACAGGTGGTGGTTGTTGTGCCACTCACCCGTGATGAGTCCCGGCCAGCACTGGTTGATGGACCGGTCGCGCGTGTTGAAGTCGATCCCCTCGCGCCGGCGGTCCTTGCCGCCGCCATGCCCGTCGAAGTTGTACGTGCGCACGCCGATGGCCCACACCCCGGCCCAGCCGAAGAGGGCCAGCGCCAGCGCGTGCCCGCCGATGAGGAAGAACGCGCCGTACCAGAACGCCCAATTGAGGGCGAAGTGCAGCACCGTATACCCCGGATGGCACAGCGAGCCCCAGCGCTGGTACTGCTCGTAGCTGTTGAGGCGCACGCCCGTGTGCTTCATCAACTTGCAGAGCTGGGCGTAGTCCTTGCGGTCCAGGTCCTTGTTGATGGCCTGGTGATTCACATCCGCCAGGAAGCAGTAGAGCCAGCCCGCGCGCGCGTTGTACGGGTCCCCAGGCTGCTCCGCGAAGCTGTGGTGGACGTGGTGCGAGACGACGTACGCCTCCTCCACCACGATTTTGATGACCAGGTTGCGGCACAGCTCGCGGAAGAACGCGTTCTTGAACTGGTAGGCGCCGTGGGTGGAGTAGCGGTGGAACCAGACGGTTCCGTGCGTCCCGATGACCACCATGCTGTAGACGAAGCCCGCGGCCATCAGCCACCAACTGAAGTGGTGGGTGAGGAAGAGGACGAGCGGAATGCCGAAGCTGAGACTCGTCACCCAGGCGAAGAGCCCCAACCAGTTCTTCCGGGAGCGGGTGACGTTGAGCCGGGAGAAGAACTCGGTGGTGAGTTCCCGGTGGGTCGGCACGTAGAGCTTGCCGTCACGCTCATAGCCGTAGCTGGGAGGGTCGAGGATGCGATCCAGAAAAGCCATTCATCTCCTTCTGCTTGCGGCCAGTCCCGCGACAGGGGTGTGGTGGCGGGGCGCCTGGCTGCATCGCCTCCACACCCGACAGATGTCCGTCACGTTGGGGAGCCCGGACTCTCTCACACTCCGGGCGAAACCGCTTGGACCGAACGATTGTCCCGTCCCAAGCAGGGCGTCCTGCCACGAAACACCAGCAACCGTGCCATGTGTCACCCCGGACGAGCGACGCAGGGTGTTACGAGGGCGAAATGAACGAAGAGCAGATGCGACGGGGAGCTGGGGGTGGGCAGGTGGATGGAGCGCTCGTAGCCACGCTCGAGGGCACCCTGCGCGAGCGCTTCGGGCTGACGGACTTCCGGCCCGGCCAGCGCGAGGTGCTCACGGCGCTGCTGGGGCCCGGGGCGGCGGCGCTCGCCGTCTTCCCCACGGGCGGCGGCAAGTCGCTCTGCTACCAGCTTCCGGCGCTGCTGCTGGAGGGCGTCACGGTGGTGGTGTCCCCGCTCATCGCGCTGATGAAGGACCAGATTGACGCACTCGGACGCAGGGGCATCCGCGCCGCGAGGCTGGACTCGTCCCTGTCCCTGGAGGAGTCGCGCGAGGTGACGGAGGCCCTGCGCGGTGGGGCGCTGAAGCTGCTCTACGTGGCGCCCGAGCGCTTCAACAACGAGCGCTTCACCGCGCTGCTGCGCGAGCTGCGCATCTCCCTCTTCGCGGTGGATGAGGCGCACTGCGTCTCCGAGTGGGGACACAACTTCCGCCCGGACTACCTCAAGCTGGCGCAGGCGGCGCGGGAGCTCGGGGCCGAGCGCATCCTCGCGCTCACCGCCACGGCGACGCCCGCGGTGGTGCGCGACATCTGCCAGGGCTTCGCCATTCCCGACGAGAATGCCGTCGTCACCGGCTTCTACCGGGAGAACCTCACGCTGGAGACGACGCCGGTGCGCGCCGACGCGCGGGACGCGCTGCTCGTCGAGCGGCTGAAGTCGCGTCCGCCCGGGCCCACCATCGTCTACGTCACGCTGCAGAAGACGGCGGAGCGCGTGGCGGAAGCCCTCACCGCGGAGGGGCTCCCCGCGAGTGCCTACCACGCCGGCCTGGAGTCCGGGGACCGCGAGCGCGTGCAGGAGGCGTGGATGGCCTCGGGGCGCGGCATCGTGGTGGCCACCATCGCCTTCGGCATGGGCATCGACAAGGCGGACGTGCGCGCCGTGTACCACTACAACCTGCCCAAGGGCCTGGAGAGCTACAGCCAGGAGGTGGGCCGCGCGGGCCGCGACGGCGCGCCGTCCGTGGTGGAGCTGTTCGCCTGCCCCGAGGACGTGCCCACCCTGGAGAACTTCTCCCACGGGGACATGCCCACGCCGGAGGCGCTGCGGGGGCTGGTGACGGAGGTGCTCGCGGGAGGCCCCGAGCTCCACGTCGACCTGTACGCGCTGTCCAACCGGCACGACTTGCGGCCGCTCGTGCTGCGCACCGCGCTGACGTACCTGGAGCTGGAGGGCGTGCTGCGCCAGGGGACGCCCTTCTACGCGGGCTACAAGGTGCAGCCGCTCGTGCCGCTGGAGGAGTTGGTGGGGCGCTTCCAGGGAGAGCGGGCGAAGTTCGTGCAGGACGTGTTCGCCAAGGCGAAGAAGGGGCGCACCTGGTACTCGCTGGACCCGGCCGAGGTCTCCGAGGCGCTCGGCCAGCCCCGGGAGCGGGTGGTGAAGGCGCTCGACTACCTTCAGGAGCAGGGCCTGGCGCAGACGCAGGTCTCCGAGCCCCGCCAGCGCTACACGCGGCTGCGCCCCCGCGAGGACGGCCCGGCGCTGGTGGCGCTGCTGCTCCAGCGCTTCCAGCAGCGCGAGGCCCAGGAGGTGGCGCGCGTGCAGGAGGTGCTCCGGCTCGTCACGCACGACGGCTGCCAGAGCAACGCCCTGGTCGCCCACTTCGGCCAGCGGCGCGAGCGCCCCTGCGGGCACTGCACCTGGTGCCGCACCGGCGTGGCCCGGGTGCTGCCCGCGCCGCGTCCCCGGCCTCCCCTTCCCGCCGGCCTGGACGTGGCCGCCTTCCGCGCGCTGGCCTCGAAGCACCCGGAGGCGCTCGGCCATCCACGACAGGCGGCGCGCTTCCTGTGCGGGCTGAGCAGCCCCGCGCTCTCGCGCGCAAAGCTGGGCAACCACAAGCTCTTCGGCGCCCTGGAGGACCGGCCCTTCGCCGAGGTGCTCGGCTTCTGTGAGGCGCTGCCTTCACCCTCCGTGTGAGCCGAGAGGGCGGCGTCGAGAGTGTCCCTCCCCTTCTGGTACCTTCACGTCTCCCCGAAGTCCTTGAAGGAGCCGGAAGACATGAAAAGACATCCTGGACAGGTGATGACGCGTGCGGCGCTGGCGGTGCTGGTGCTGGGCCCGGTGGCGGCGGGCGCGGTGAGCCAGAAGCTGCGGTACCGCTTCGAGGCGGTGTCCAACCCCGTGACGACGGTGGTGGACGACAGCGGCAAGGGCCACACGGGCACGGTCCAGACGGCCAATGGCGGCGCGGTGGTGCCGGTGACGGGCTACGAGGGCCAGGGCGTGCAGTTTCCCGCGGTGTGCACGGGCACCAGCTGCCCGCACGCCAACCTCAGCGCGGCGGACGCCGCGGACCTGAACCCCGGCACGGCCCTGTTCACCTTCGGCCTGCGGGTCCGCCTGACGCTCGCGGACCTGACGGCGGACCACGGCTCCAACCTGGTGCAGAAGGGGCTGTCCACGACGGCCCAGTGGAAGCTGCAGCTCGACGACGCCGTCACCGGCAAGCCGAGCTGCGTGGTGCGCACCACGGGCGGCGCCCAGGTCATCATCGTCAAGTCGTCGGTGGGCGTGGCGGATGGCACCTGGCACAAGGTCTCCTGCCAGCGCACCAGCACCACGCTGACCATCCTCGTCGACAACGTCGCCCGGGGCAGCGCGCTCATCTCCTCCACCTACGACATCAGCCCGGTGGGCCAGCCGGTCGGCATCGGCGCCAAGAGCACGGGCAGCAACAACGACCAGTTCCACGGCGCCATCGACGACGTGTACTTCAACATCGACTGAGCGGGCGTCACCGCTCCCTCAATCAGGCGCAAGAAGCGGGCTGCCCTGGAACGGGCTCTCCCCTATCCGTAGCAGGGCGATGGGCGCTGGTGCCCATCGCCTCCGGATGGAGAGAGCCGACATGACGACGCGTCTGATTGATTCCCTGGCGAAGTACCACCTGCTCGGCCAGACGGGCCTGCGGGTCAGCCCGCTGGCCCTGGGCACGATGACCTTCGGCACCGACTGGGGCTGGGGGAATACCGAGGAGGACTCGCACCGCCTCCTGGCGCGCTACCTGGAGGCGGGCGGCAACTTCATCGACACGGCGGATGCGTACACCTCCGGCTCCAGCGAGCGCATCATCGGCGACTTCTTCGCGAAGCAGGGCGGCAGGCAGCGGGCCGTGCTCACCACCAAGTTCTCCGCGAATCTCTCCCCCGGCGACCCGAACGCCGGAGGCAACAGCCGCAAGCACATCCTGGGTGCGCTCGAAGGCTCGCTGCGGCGCCTCAAGACGGACTACGTGGACGTGTACTGGCTGCACGTCTGGGACGGCCTGACGCCCGTGGAGGAGGTGATGCAGACGCTCACCGGCCTCGTGCGCGAGGGCAAGGTGCGCTACCTCGGCTTCTCCGACGTGCCCGCGTGGTACTTCGCCCGCGCGCAGACACTGGCGGAGCGCCATGGCTGGGAGAAGGTGGCCGCGCTGCAACTGGAGTACTCGCTCGCGGAGCGCAGCATCGAGCGCGAGCACCTCCCCGCCGCGCTCGCGATGGGGGCCGCCATCACCCCGTGGAGCCCGCTGGCCGGTGGGCTCCTGACGGGCAAGTACACGCGCGAGGGCACGAAGCCGAAGGGAGACGGGCGCGCCCATGCCCTGCTGGCCAGCGGCAACCCCGTGGCGGACAAGTTCCTCCAGGAGCGCCCGTGGCGCATCGTCCAGGAGTTGGTCGCCGTGGCGAAGGAGGTGGAGCGCACGCCCGCCCAGGTGGCGCTCAACTGGGTGGCGACGCGCCCGGGCGTGGTCTCCACCCTCATCGGCGCGAGCCGGCTGGAGCAACTGGAGGACAACCTGCGCGCGCTCGACTTCACGCTGCCACCCGCGCTCTCCGCCCGGCTGGAGGCCGCGAGCCGCCCCGAGCCCGTCACGCCGTACGTGTTCTTCGAGAACCCCTTCTTCACCCGGGGAATGCTCGCGGGCAACACCACGGTGCGCGCGGAGCCCGACGGCTTCCGGGGCCCGCTGCAGGGGGCGTGAGCGTCAGGCGGACTTTCTTCATGTCTCCGCGACCGTCCGAAACCCCTCGGGGGTCATGGGGACATGAAGAAACATCTCCTGACATTCCTGTGGACCACGCTGTCCGGACTGGCGCTGGTGGGCTGCGCCGAACCCGTGAAGTCCTCCGGGTCGCGCCGGGTCCCCGGCCGATACATCGTCATGTTGAAGCCGGGCCCGGCGGGCGCGCGCGTCCAGGCGGCGAGCGTGCGGCGGCAGGCGCTGGACGTCGCCCGCAAGCATGAAGCACGGGTGACGCGCACCTACGAGCACGTGCTGCATGGCTTCGTGGCGGACCTCTCCGAGGAACGCGTGGCCGCCCTGCGCGCGGACCCCGCCGTGGCGCTCATCGAGCAGGACGCCTACGTCCGCCTGTCGTCGGTCCAGGGGGGCCCCAGCTGGGGACTGGACCGCATCGACCAGGAGGACCTGCCGCTGGATGGCGTCCACCGCTCCACGCTGACGGGGGCGGGAGTCCATGCCTATGTCATCGACACCGGCGTCCGCCGGACGCACACCGAGTTCCAGGGTCGGCTCGGTGACGGGTACGACGCGGCGGAGCCGGGCGGCTCGGCGGAGGACTGCGACGGCCACGGCACCCACGTGGCGGGAACGCTGGGTGGCAGCACCTGGGGCGTGGCCCGGGGCGTGACGCTGCACCCCGTGCGCGTCCTGGACTGCGAGGGCGAGGGCACCGTGTCCAGCGTCATCGCGGGTCTGGACTGGGTGGCGGCCCACCATGTCGCGCCCGCGGTGGCCAACCTGAGCATGGGCTTCGAGCCCTCGGAGGCGATGGACCAGGCCGTCCGCGACCTCATCTCCTCGGGAGTCACCACCGTGGTGGCCGCGGGCAACGACAACGTCGATGCGTGCAACGAGTCCCCCGCCCGCACCGCCGAGGCCCTCTCCGTGGGCGCCACCAACGACACGGATGAGCGGGCGGCCTTCTCCAACTACGGGCGCTGCGTGGACCTCTTCGCGCCGGGGCAGGACATCACCTCGGCGTGGAGCTCCGATGACACCGCCACCGAGGTGCTCGAAGGGACGTCCATGGCCGCTCCCCATGTGGCCGGCGCGGCGGCGCTCTACCTGGAGACCCACCCCTCCGCGACGCCGGAGCAGGTGGCCGCGGCGCTCACCGGCTCGGCCATGCCGGGCCGCCTGTCCCTCGCCGGACGGGGCTCTCCCAACCTGCTGCTGCACACGGGCACGCCACCGGCCTCCGGTGACGCACGGCCTCCGCGGGTGTGGCTCGTCGTCGCGGGCGCGCCGGCGAGGCTACAGGACACCGTGCACGTGTTTGCCGCCGCGTTCGACGACGTCGCCATCCACCGCGTGGACTTCTGGGTCAACGGCGAGCTGCGCGGCAGTGACACGTCCGCGCCCTACGCCTTCACCTGGGACACCCGGCGGGAGCTGAACGGCCCCGGGGTGCTGGAGGCCCGCGCGTACGACACCGCGTACAACCTCCGCCGGAGTCCCGCTGTCTCCGTCGTCGTGAGCAACCCCGGCATCGCCGACCCGGACCCGGTGCTCCTGGCGCCGAGGTGCGACGCCGTGGGCGCGTCCTGCGACACCGGGGTATTGGTGCGGGGCTCCGGACTCGTGGGCCCCGAGCTCCACGCACCCAACACGCTGGCCTCGAGCTGTCCGGACGGTGACTTCGGTTCCTATCTGCTGACCGAGGCCCTGGAGGGGCTGCGCATCGCCACCACGGATGGCCGGCCGCTCGCGCCTGGACGGCAGGTGACTGTCACCGCCAGCGTCTGGGCCCTCATGCCCGACCTGGATGTGCTGGACCTCTTCCACGCGCCGGATGCGCACCATCCCGCCTGGACGCACCTCGGAAGGTTGGCGGCGACAGCACCTGGAGCGCAGGAGCTCTCCGCCACCTTCACCCTTCCCGCCGGTGGCGTGCAGGCCATCCGGGGAGTCTTCGGCCTTCTCTACTTCCAGGGCGTGGCGAGCTGCGCGCCGGGCGGGTACGTGGACCACGATGACCTGGTCTTCGCCGTGGGCGGGAGACACACCGCCCCTCGCTGAGCGCGCCCACCGCGCCGGGGTCGCCGTCCACGGGCCCTACCCCTTCATGCCCGGTGCGGCCCCCGAGCGTCCGCGCTGGAGCAGCTTCAGGTAGACGGCCCGCACCTCGCCCCGGGCGCCCAGTGCCCGCAGGTTCTGCGCGCAGCCGCTCACCGCGCGCCCGAGCATCACCGCGTCCGCCGGGGGACGCAGGCGCAGGAAGTCTCCGGCCCGGCGCAGGCCGAGCGCCCGGATGTCCGGCACCGTGGTGTCCCGCGCGTAGTCGTAGACCTCCGCGCGCAGGGGCCGGGCGGCAATCTCCATCAACTCCGCGAGCAGGCTCCGCGCCGTGGCCTCGTCGGTGTCCACCACGAAGCCCGCGGCGCGCACGCCGGCCAGCACGTCATAGGGCTCCCCGCGCAGCTCGGTGGCCAGGAAGGACTGGATGATGTGGACGAAGTCCTCGCGGAAGGACTTCACGCAGCCGAAGTCGAGCAGGGCCAGCCGCCCGTCCCCGGTGACGAGGAAGTTGCCCGGGTTCGGGTCCGCGTGGATGCGCGCCGCCGAGTAGAACGGGCCATGCACGGCGCGGATGAGCTGCTCGCTGACGCGCCAGCGCGCGTCCGCGTCCGGGTTCGACTCGATGAACTGCTGCAGCGTCTGCCCCCGCACCCGAGTGAGGCACAGGACGCGCGACGACGAGCGCTCGGCAACGGGCTCGGGCACGAGCAGGTCCGCCTCGGACGCGAACAGCTCCCGGAAGCCCCGGGCGCGCTGCGCCTCCAGCACGTAGTCCGTCTCCAGGTGGATTTCCCGGCGCAGCTCCTCCACGTAGGTGCTGCCGTCGAGCAGCTTCGAGGTGAGCCCCGCCGCGCGCACCATCAGCGCGATGTTGGCGAAGTCCGCATCCACCGCCTCGGCGATGCCGGGGTACTGCACCTTGAGCACCACCTCGCGCCCATCGTGCAGCCGGGCCGCGTGCACCTGCCCCAGGGACGCGGCGGCCAGGGGCGCGGGGTCGAACTCGGCGAACAGCCGCTCGGGCGGAGCGCCCAGCTCGTCCTCGATGATGGCGACGATTTCCTCCGAGTCGAGCGGCGGCGCGCTGCTCTGCAGGCGGGCGGCGATGTTCCGCAGCTCGGGCGGGAGCGCATCCACGTCCATGGAGAGCGCCTGGCCGAGCTTCATCGCCGCGCCCTTCATCTCCCCGAGCGCCTGGACGACATGGCCGAGCGTGGAGCGCTCGGCCTCCGCCACATCCGCGCCCGCCACCTTGCGCAAGGCGCGCATGGCCAGCCCCGCGGAGCCCCGGGCGGAGAGCGCGGCCACCCTGCCGAGCCTGGCAAGCCGACCGACCGGCGGGTTCCTCGATTTCGACATGCGCGCAGCATAGGAAGCAGGGGGACACGGCGCACCGGAGAAACGCGGGGCCATTGCCGGGCAGAGCGGCGCACAGGCCGCTGAGCGAGCCCCCGGCCCCGGCGCTCAGCCCCGCGCGTCCGCCGGGCCCCCGCTCACGTCTGGCCCGTCAGCCGGTAGTACGTGTGGCCCCGCGAGTGGCGGATGAGCGCCTTCGCGATGGGATTCAGGCTCCATTTGATGGGTACATGCTCGACGACGAAGCCCATGTCGTCCTTGAACTGGCTCAGTTGGGGCGCCTCGCGGGCATGGAGGCCATTGACGAGCATCCGGACGCCGCCGAGGCGCCGGCAGGCCTGCGCGAACTCGAAAACCAGCCCCGTCGCCAGGTTGGTCGGCAGCGCCCAGGTCGCGTAGTAGGCGCAGACGCCATACGCGATGCCATCCACCACGTACCCGTCGACGTAGCCGCCCAGCCTTCCGTCCACCAGGCCCGCCAGCACGAACCAGTGGTCCCCCACGAAGTACTTCTTCACGTCCGCGACGAACCGCTCCCGGGAGGGCACCTTCTTGTGCCCGGTCCGGGCGAGCGCATCGATGACCACGTCATACCCCTGCTGCAAGAGGAGCGCGGGCCCGGTGAGCTGGACGATTCGCACCAGCCGCTGGCACTTGCGCAGCTTGTTCCTCCGGTTCGAGGACAGGCAGTCCATGTCATAGACGTCCAGCTCCGGTGAGCGGACGATGGGCACCGTGCCGTTCGCCGCGCCCGCCGTCTCCGGCGTCAGGGCGGCCCGGTAGCCCCAGCACCAGGGGGTGGGGCGCGTCACCTCCTCCGGTCTCAGCCCCGCCAGGAGATTGATGGGCTGGAAGAAGCCGGGAGCGCCCACCTGCTCCCAGTAATGCCCCCCGTGCTGGATGATTCGAACCCCCTCCGCGCGCCGGCGCTCCGCGAGCTCCCGTTCCGTGAGCATCTCGAAGCGAGCCACCGACGCATCCCTCACCTGCACCTCCGCCGTCGCCATCATGCAGAGTCCCCCCCGCCACTCAGATACACCCCTCGCACGCGCGCCCGCCAACGTCCCCGGTGCCAGGGCACTGTCGACTGCCGCGCGGCGCCAGCCTTCCAGCCGAAGGCCCGGGGGCAGGCCAGGGGTGGCCTGACTGCAGGGCTACGCGCTTCAGGGTGGCTTGGAACCCCCACGCCCGGGCTCCACTCTCAAGTCGCGAGAATCGTCGTTCACGCGGCGGGAAGCCGCCGGACCAACGACGCTGGGAGGAACCGTTCAGCGCCAGCGTCGGAGCAGAAGGGGGAGCTTACGGATGGCGCGATACATGGATGCGGGCACACTCGACACGATGAGGCAGCCGGGGACACGGTGGGCCGCCAGTCGCGTTTCCTCACCCCGGCTGCGCTCGCTGCTCGTGCTCTCCCTGGACGCGGTGATGATATCGGCCGCGCTGTGCGCGGCGCTGCTGCTGCGCTTCGGGTGGCCACCCTCCGCACGGTGGCAGGTCGCCCTCCAGCACGTGCTGCCCCTGCTGCTCACGGTGCGCCTGGGCACGCTCGTCTGCTTCGGCCTGCACCGCTGGTCCTATAGGAGGTCCGGCCTGAGCGAGGCCGGCCGCCTCATCGCGGCCAACCTGGCCGCCACCCTCGCCTTCGAGGCGCTCCGCGTCGTCTTCATCCAGGACCGGCTGCCCCGCTCGGCGGTGGCCATCGAGTTCCTCTTCACCACGGCGCTGCTGGGAGCCCACCGCTTCGCTCCCCGGCTGCTGCGCCAGTGGCACCTGGAGCGGCAGCGCTCGCGGGCCTGTGACGCGCAGCGGGCCCTCATCGTCGGCGCGGGCAGCGCGGGCGACCTGCTCCAGCGGGACTTGCTGCGCACGCCCCACAGCCCCTGGCACGTCGTCGGCTTCGTGGATGACGACCGGGCGAAGCACGGCACCCACCTCAACGGCAAGCCGGTGCTCGGCCCCATCAGCGCGCTGCCGGAGCTGGTGCGCAAGCACCGGGTGACCCAGGTGCTCATCGCCATCCCCCGGCTGCCGCCCGAGCGCATCGGACGCATCCAGGAGCTGTGCCGGGACCAGGACGTCCGCTTCAAGTTCATCCCCGCGTCCTTCGTCTATCTCGACAAGCGCATCACCTCCGCGATGCTGCACGACCTCAGCCCGGAGCACCTGCTGCCCCGCGAGGCCATCACCTTCGACCGGGAGGAGGCGCGCCGGCTCGTCACCGGCCGCCGCATCCTCGTCACCGGCGGGGCGGGCTCCATCGGCAGCGAAATCGCGCGGCAGGTCGCCGAGCTCCAGCCCGCGTCGCTCGTCCTCGTGGACATCAACGAGAATGAGCTCTACCTGCTCGTGCGCCAGCTCCAGGAGCGCCATCCCGGGCTCGACGTCAGCGCCCTCGTCGGGGACATCCGTGACTTGGACCGGATGATGCGCGTGGGCCGTGAGCATGCGCCGCAGTACGTGTTCCACGCGGCGGCGCACAAGCACGTGCCGCTGATGGAGGACGCGCCCGAGGAGGCCATCAAGAACAACGTCTTCGGCACCCTCAACGTCGCGCTGATGGCGGAGGCCTGCGGCGTGGAGCGCTTCGTGCTCATCTCCACCGACAAGGCGGTCCACCCCACCTCCGTCATGGGGGCCTCCAAGCGCCTGGCGGAGATGGTCATCCGCGACGTCGCGGCCCGCTCGCGCACCGCCTTCACCGCGGTCCGCTTCGGCAACGTGCTCGGCTCGGCGGGCAGCGTGGTGCCCATCTTCAAGCAGCAGATTCAGCGCGGCGGCCCCGTCACGGTGACGCACCCGGACTGCACCCGCTACTTCATGACCATCCCCGAGGCGGTGGGGCTGGTGATGCTGGCCGGCCTGGGCGGCTACGGCGAGCTGTGCATCCTCGACATGGGCGCCCCGGTGCGCATCTCCGAGCTGGCGGAGAACACCATCACCCTCGCGGGCCTCGTGCCGGGCCGGGACATCCCCATCGTCTACACGGGGCTGCGGCCGGGCGAGAAGCTGGAGGAGACGCTGCTCAGCGAAGAGGAGGAGCGCACCCAGCAGGTGCGCAACCACATCAAGGTGGCGCGCAGCCCCGCGCCTCCGCCGGACTTCCAGACGCGGCTGGCGCAGCTGGAGCGCGCGGCTCGCAACGGCAACGTGGCCGCGGTGATACGCGTGATGCGCAGCCTCATCCCCACGTACACGCCCGCGAGGCCGCCGGACGGCGCGGACCCTCAGCCCCGCGACGCGCGGTAGGCGGGGAAGTACCCCCCGTCACCGTCACCCGCCGACAGCCGGGCGTACACCTCCGGCTTGCAGATGATTTCGTGGGTGTAGAGCCGGGAGCTCGTGTTGGAGATGCCGCGCTTGAACTCCTCGAGGCCATCGCCCGGCTGCATGCCTCCTCCCAGGTGGAGGGGCATCCCGAGCTCCGTGCACAGCTCGGACATGGCGACGAAGAGGTTCTTGGACGGCGAGCGTGCGAGGTACGCGTCCGCCGTCCCCCCCAGGTAGTAGTGGAGCACGCCGTCGCTGTGGACGCAGACCGCGGCGGAGGCCACACGGCCATCCGGCGCGCGCGTCGCCGTGAACCAGGCGACCGGCGAGGAGAACAGCTCGTCGAAGTAGGCGTCCGAGAAGAAGTACTGCGAGGTCGCTCCGTCGCGGACCATCGTCTGCCGGTAGACCTCCTTGAAGCCCTCCCGTTCCTCGGGTGAAGACTCACAGGCCGGCCGGTAGGAGTTCACGAAGCCCAGGCGGACGTTGCGCTTCACGTGCCGGCGGTGCATCTCCCGGAACTCGAGGGGCAGGCGGGGGTCGATGAGGAACACCTCGTTGCGCGCCGTGCCTCCAGCGAAGCAGCGCGGGCCCACCACGCGGTCCCTCACGAAGATGCTGACGAGCTCCGTGGGGCCCCAGTCCACTGCCTCCTTCGGCACCTCGCTCAGGCCATCCACCCGCCCGCCTGGATACCCATACGGTGAGACCGCGTCCCGGTGCTCCGTCCCCTCGATGGGCCGCACGATGAGCGGAAGCCGCAGCGAACCACCCGCGCCTCCGTCGATGACGAGCGTGTGTGTCACGCCCTCGGCGCGCAGGTGGTGTGGCGAGCGGAAGTAATCCGCGGACCGTGCCGCCTCGCCTTCGTCGGAGACCAGCTGGGCCCGCAACCGCGCATTCGTCATCGGCTCGCACCACCTCCGAGCGGGCGGCCCATGCCTCGCGGTACGAGCCTTCGTCGGAATTTGGTTTGTCTGCACACGTTCCACTCGCCAACGAACGCACTCCGGCGTTCCCATTGCAGAGTAGCCATCCGCGCGAGCGACGGCCTACTCCCCCAAGGACACAATTGATGTTGGACTTCTGTCGTCGAAGCACCCGTGGCCTTGCCATGACCTCCTTCCTGTCCCTCGCTCTCATCGCGGGCCTGGCCTGCGACCCCAATGCGGAGATGGTCGACCCTGACTCCGGTCAGGTCGTGACCCCCGATGGTGAACAGGTCGCCGCCGTCCCCGATGTGAATGCGGACGCGAACGAAGGCACCGAAGCGTCCCCCGAGCTGGTGGCCGCGCTGCCGACCCCTGTGCCCGCCTCCTCTGAGGCGCCTGTCACCGAGGAGCCGACCCCCGCGACGGCCGCCGCCACCGCCCCACTGCGCACCGTGGCGGCCTGGGAGCAGCTGTTCCTCAGCCGATGGAGCGCCGAGCACACCGGGGACTATCTGCCCAAGAGCAACTCGCTGGACAGCTGGCAGTTCTACAACCTGGCCTATGGCATCGACGCGAACACCGCGATGTACCGGGCCACGGGCAAGACGCAGTACCTGGACCGCGCGCTGCTCTACACCAACAACGTGGTCAACCACGCCAAGGTGTCGTCGTCGCTCCCCAAGAGCCAGTTCAAGGACTCGTACCTGGGCTGGGCCTCGGCGCGCTCGGACACCCTCGGGCAGGAAGTGCCGCTGTTCGAGAGCTATTGCTGGCGCTACGTGACGCGCATGCTGCGGGTCATCCGTGAGACGCCCGCGCTGTATGGCAATGCCACCTACAAGGCGCAGTACGACAGGCTGCTCGCCTTCACGGAGCGGAACATCTTCGACAAGTGGTACAAGCGCGGCGCGAACTCCTACGTCTACCGCAACCGTACGCACATGGCCTCGCACTGGGCCTTCATCTCGATGGACCTGTCGCGCATGACGGCGGACGCCACGCGCAAGGCCACGTACCTGACGGTCTTCAACAACATCAACCGCGACCTGCCCAACTCCACCTCGTCGCTGCGCGGGCAGCTGCGCGCGGGCTTCACCAACACTTCGGCCTACTACTGGAGCGACGTGTGGGCCTCCACCTCGCGCCCCGGTCAGGACGTGGCGCACGCGAACGGCATGCTGGCCTACATCGTCGAGGCGCGTGACGCCGGCATGGAGTGGACGGCCGACGACATCCGCAAGTTCACCACGACGTTCAACTCCGTCATCTGGCCCTCGGCCACCCGGTACGCCAGCTACGTCGACGGTTCCGGCGCCGGCACCGGCTGGTTCAACGACGGCCTGATGAAGCTCGGCCGCTACGACGCCAACCTGCAGCGCCGGCTGGAGGCGCACGGGGTCGGCAGGAACATCGACTTCTACGCCCAGGGCGCGCTCAACGCGAAGCTGCTGGGGCAGTAGGCTCCGCTGAAGTCCCTGGCGGTGTCGGGTTCATGAATCGCCGGGCGGCGCATCCTCGCGCCGCCCGGCGATTCGCTTCTATGCGTCAGGACGCCTGCCCCGCGGGGTGGTTGTGGGCACCCGGCGGGCGCTGTGGACTCCGGGCGCCATGGCACCCAATCGCCTGCTCATCTTCAGCCCGGCGGCGTTCCAGCTCTCCGGACACCAGCAGTCCTATCTCACCGGGCTGGGAGAGGCGCTCGCGAGGCTCGGCGTGGAGGTGCACGTCTTCGGGATGAGGGGCCTGGGGAGCTATCCCACGCCCATCGTCTCGCATGCCGTCGGCAGGAACACCGTGGTCGAACCCCGCGCGGCCTACCGTGAGCGCCTGGGGCCCTGGGGGGATGTCGTCTGGGGGGCCGACCGCCTGGAGCACCAGGTGCGGCTGCTGCGGGAGCTGCACCGCGTGCACCGTCACCTGGGCGGGCCGCCGCTCCTGTTCGAGGCCTTCGAGTACGTCTCCCTCGCGGCACACCTCACGCAAGCGCCCCGTGCGCACCGGCAGGTGTGCATCTTCCACGACACCAACTTCAACCTCAGGCACGCGTCGCCCGTCGCCGCCGCCTACAAGCTGCTCTCGCGCCCGTTTGCCCGGCGCATCCTGCACAGCGTGGACCGGGCCTTCGTCCACGCGCCCGGGATGCGGGAGAACCTGTTCGAGAACGTCGACCCCGGGCGGCGCTACCACCACAAGGTGGAGGTGCTTCCGTATGGCGCCCCCCACCCCGAGAAGATACCGCGCCTGGACCGGGCGACGGCCCGCGCGGGGCTGGGCGTGGACACGCGGCGCAAGGTGATGCTCGCCTTCGGCACCCTGCGGACCGACAAGTGCTACCGGCTCGTCTTCGAGGCCCTGGCGCGCAGCCCGGAGTGGGAGCTGCTCGTCGCCGGCCCGGAGGGTGACGTCTCGTTCCGGCAGCTCCAGGCGCTCCGGGAGCGGACCGGCGTCGGGCCGCGCGTGCGGATGTTCCCCGGCTTCATCCCCCTGGGCGAGCACCGCCGGTACTTCGGGGCCGCGGACGCGGTGCTCAACCTCTACGAGCAGCACATCCGCCACGAGAGCGGCACGGCGCAGCTCGCCCGCTCCTTCCTCCGCCCCGTCATCGCCGGAGGGCCGCCGGACCTGCACGACTACGTGCGCGCGACGGGCGCGGGCTGGTCCGTGATGCCCTTGAACGTGGGCAGGCTCACCGAGGTGATGTACGAGGCCGCCCGCCTCGACGAGGCCGGACGCGCCGCCATGGAGCGGCGCATCCACGCCACGGCGGTGGAGCGCTCGTGGGACGCGGTGGCCTCCCGGGTGCTCGACGCCCTGGGCGCGTGAGCGGCGCCCTGGAAACGGACAGATGCCCTGCCTCCGCGTCCCAGGGCGCGGGACGCCCGCGGTGAGCACGCTCCCGGAGCCGCCCCGGCCCCTTCCAGGAGCAATGCCCATGCCCCAGCGCATCCACCTGTCCTCGCCGCACCTGGGAGGGCTCGAGCGGGGCTACGTCGACGAGGCCTTCGCGAGCAACTGGATTGCCCCGCTGGGCCCGCACGTGGATGCCTTCCAGGAGGAGTTCGCCCGCTGCGTCGGGGCGAAGCACGCGCTCGCGCTGAGCTCCGGCACGGCCGCGCTCCACCTCGCCCTGCAGCTGGTGGGCGTGGGCCCGGGGGACGACGTGCTGGTGAGCACCCTCACCTTCTCCGCCTCCGTGAATCCCATCCGCTACCTGGGCGCGTCGCCCGTGTTCATCGACAGCGAGCGCGCCTCCTGGAACATGGACCCCGCGCTGCTGGAAGAGGAGCTGGAGGCGCGCGCCCGCTCCGGAAGGCTGCCTCGCGCGGTGGTGGTGGTCCACCTCTACGGGCAGTGCGCCGACCTGGACCCCATCCTCGCGGCGTGCGAGCGCCATGGCGTGCCGCTCGTCGAGGACGCGGCCGAGGCCCTGGGGAGCACGTACAAGGGGCGCGCGCCGGGCACGCTGGGCCGGGCGGGCATCTACTCCTTCAACGGCAACAAAATCATCACCACCTCCGGCGGGGGGATGCTGGTGTCACCCGACGAGGGGCTCATCCGCCACGCGCTCAAGCTGGCCACCCAGGCGCGCGACGCGGCGCCGCACTACCAGCACTCCGAGATTGGCTACAACTACCGCCTCAGCAACGTGCTGGCGGCCATCGGCCGCGCGCAGCTCCGGGTGCTGGAGGAGCGCGTCGCCGCGCGGCGCGGGAATCATGCGTACTACGCGCGCGCGCTCGCGGACGTGCCGGGCGTCACCTTCATGCCCGAGGCGCCGTGGGGGCGCCACACGCGCTGGCTGACGACGCTGACCGTGGACCCGGCGCGCTTCGGCGCGGACCGCGAGGCGGTGCGGCTCGCCCTGGAGCGGGAGGACATCGAGGCGCGGCCCGTGTGGAAGCCCATGCACCTGCAGCCGGTGTTCTCCTCTTGCGAGCGGCGCGGCGGCCAGGTGGCGGAGGAGCTGTTCCAGCACGGGCTGTGCCTGCCCTCCGGCTCCAACCTCACCCCGGACGACCTGGCCCGCGTCGTCGAGGTGGTGAGGGCCGTGCATCAGGGCCGCTGAGCCGCGGCCTCCTCGCCGTTGCCGAGGAACGGGTACATCGTCGCCTGTCCCTCGGAGGCGATGCCCTGGCGCTGCACGACGCGCAGGAAGGTCAGCCCGAGAATCCTCGCGTCCAGCACCAGGCTCCAGTTGTCCACGTACCAGACGTCGAGCTGGAAGCGCTCCTTCCAGCCCAGCGCGTTGCGCCCGTTCACCTGCGCCCAGCCGGTGATGCCGGGCATCACGTCGTGGCGCCGCGCCTGCTCGGCGGAGTAGCGCGACAGGTACTCCATGAGCAGCGGGCGCGGCCCCACCAGGCTCATGTCGCCGCGCAGCACGTTCCACAGCTGCGGAAGCTCGTCCAGGCTCGCCGAGCGCAGGAACCGCCCCACGCGCGTGAGGCGCTGCGCGTCCGGGAGCGGACGGCCATTCTCGTCCCGCGCTTCGAGCATGGTGCGGAACTTCACCAGCTGGAAGGTCCTGCCCCCGCGTCCCGGGCGCTGCTGGCGGAAGAACACCGGGGCGCCCATGGACACGCGGACGGCCAGCGCCGTCACGGCCATCACCGGGGCCAGGCACAAGAGCCCCGCGGCCGCCGCCACCCGGTCCATGCACTGCTTGAAAAGGAGCCCCGTCCCAGCCTGTCGCGGCATCTGTCCCCCCTTGCGTTGCCAGACTTCCGTCGCACGACAACGTGGGTGCCGGCGCGCGGCCCCACCACCCGCCCGCGAGCCGTGGCGCGCTGTCGCGGCCCGGGTACCGGGGCTCCCCGCCGGGGGGCTCAGGCGACCGTGTCCGCCTCGGGCGCCACCTGCGTCCGGGAGCTGGCGGGGACCGGGCCCGCCTCCCTGCGTCCCAGGCGCCGCCACGCGCGCAGGACGAGCCACCCGCTACAGCCCAGCTCGGCGAGCCAGCCCAGCGACAGGGCCCAGGCCGCGCCCACCGGGCCGGCGCCAGGCACCCAGTACAGGCTTCCCAGCCCCACCACCGCGACGGAGACGACGAGCATCACCATCTGCACCTTCAGCTCCCGTGCCGCCGTGAGCGCGGCCTGGAGGCTCACGCCGACGTACTCCAGCGCGGCGGCCACCATGAGCCAGACGAACAGGCCGTTGTTGAGCGCGTACGGCGCCCCATAGAAGAGCGTCAGCACCTGGCGCCCGAGCAGCGCCGCGCCGGCGATGGCGCACACGCCCACCAGCGCCGACCCGCCCGTGAAGACGAGGAGCGCGCGGCCATAGCGGCGCGCGTCCCCTGACGCGTGGTAGCGCCCCAGCCGGGGGTTCAGCACCTGCCCGAGCGCCTGCACCACCCTGCCGCCCAGCGCCGAGAAGTACGCCAGCGCGGCGTACACCCCCAGCTCCGCCTTGCCGGAGTGGGCCTCCAGCAGGTAGCGCGGAATGTTGGGGCGCAGCGAGCCCAGCAGCGAGGCGATGCCGAGCGCATAGGCAAGCCCCAGCAGGCTCTTCAGGCGCAGGCCCTGGTCACCCCGCCAGGGCGCCCGCCACAGCTGGCGCCAGGGACTCGGGGCTCCGAACTCACGGCGATACGTGGGCACGTCCACGAGGAAGAGCACCAGCGCCCAGGAGAGCCCCAGCGCGGCCGCCGCCACCACCGCGCTGTTCGTGGCCCAGAGCGCGAAGGCCACCAGCACCATGGAGAGCACGCTCTTGGCGATGGTGGAGCGGGCGATGATGACCAGCCGCTCGTTGCGCTGCAGGGCCCCGTAGAAGACGTCGCTGAGCGCCTCGAAGCCCTTGGCCACCGCCAGGAGCGGGATGACGAGGCTGGCCTCCTCGGAGGACCCCGCCACCAGGGCGATGCCGCAACACAGCAGGAAGCCTCCGAGCACGTTGAGCACCATCAACCCGAGGTAGTGCTCGAAGCCGTAGGCCTCCCGAGCGTCGGTCGCCTGGAGCGTGCGCAACTGCATGCGCGCCAGGAGCATCACCGGGGCGGTGATGGCGAGCCCGAGGGCGAACTCGCCGACCTGCTCCACCGTGCCGAGCCGTGCGAGGAGGACCAGGACACCCCACTGGGCCAACGCGTAGATGAGCCCGGCCGCGAGCGTCCACGTGAAGTTCCTCCCCGTCGACCGGCGCCGGGTCATGCCCTGCCCACCGCGCTCCGGAGTACCTCGTCGAGCCGGACGGCCGCCGCGTCCGCGGAGAAGCGCTCCCGGCCCAGCCGCCCCGCCTTGCTCCCCGCCTCGGCGAGCCACCGCGCGTCCCTCACCCGGTTCGCCAGCAGCGCCCCGGCGCCGGGGAGGTCCTTGGGCGACAGGTACACGCCGAACCCCTCCTGCTCGAGCAGCTTCGCCTGCCACCCGCCGTAGTTGAGCGCCAGAGGCCGGCTGGCGGCGAGCGCGTCGAACACCTTGTTGGCGGAGTTGTCCTCCATGCCCGGCACGTCGGTGAAGAGGGACGTGGCGATGGTGGCCGCGGAGAGGATGGCGGGGACCTCCGCCTTCGGCACCGGCGGGAGGAAGAAGAGGTTGCGGTCCTTCACCCCGAGCTGCTCCGCGAGCGCGTACAGCCCGGGCTCCTCGCTGCCCCGTCCCACGACGACGAAGCGCACCTCCGGGTCCTTCTTCAGCACCTCCGCGGCGAGCCGGACGAGGAAGTCCACGCCATTCACCCGGCCGAGGGTGCCAGCGTAGACGACCATGGGCCTGTCACCGAGCCAGGCGTACTTGCGCCGGAATGCCTCGCCCGCGGAGGCGGGGACCTGGAAGCGCTCCGGGTCGCAGAGGTTGGGGATGACGGTGATTTTCTCCGGGTGCACGCCCGCCGCCTCCACTCCGGCCTTCATGCCCGGCGAGAGCGCGACGATGTGGGCCGCGCCCGCGTAGGCGGCCTTCTCCAGCACCTGCGCGGCGAAGATGGCCGGGCGGCTCTTGAGGGCACCGACGGCGATGGGGATGGCGGGCCAGAGGTCCCTCACCTCGAAGACCATGGGCCGCTTGTTCCAGCGCGAGGCGACGATGCCGGGCACCGCGATGGTCAGCGGCGTGCTGGTGGCGAAGACCACGTCGCCGCCGAGCTGCGCGGCCCGCTGCGACGAGCCGACGGCGAAGCTGCCGAAGGCACGCATCCGGTCCGGATAGCTCATCTTCTGTGAGTAGGGCACCGGCAGCCAGTGCACGTGGATGCCGCTCACGTCCGTCTCGCGCCAGCCCTTCACCTCGTTGGTGGGCCGGGTGTCGGACGTCACCATGTGGACCTCGTGGCCCATGCGGACCAGGCGGCGCGCGAGCTCGTAGGAGCGCGTCCCGCCCTGCATCTCCGGCGTCGTGAAGTATTGATGGAGGTAGATGATCTTCATGTCAGGTCGCTCCTTCGGCGGTGACACAGGCATCCGGTTCGAAGCGCTCCGGCGCCTCCCTCGCGGCCGTGGTGCACGAGGACAGCATCATGAGAAGGAAGAGGGAGCGGGCGTCGTAGAGGTCGCCGCTGGACTGGCTGCCCACCAGCACCAGCACCACCGCGCCCACCGTCGCCGCATCCAGGCCGCGGCGTCCCCGGAACGCCGCGCGGGCGTACGCGAGAAACACCCCGGCCAGGAACATCAGCCCCAGCGCGCCCCCCTCGCAGAACACCTCGAGGAAGAGGTTGTGGGGATAGACGCCCAGGCCGAGCGCGGGGAAGGCCGCGAGCCCGCCCCCCATCACCGGCGCGTCGAGCCCGAGCGCGTACGCCCGCTCGTACAGCACCTCGCGCCCGGACAGGTACACCCCACCCTCCCCGGCCTCGCCGCCCTCGTACTTGAGGGTCAGCTTGAGGAACCGCTCCTCCATGGAGCGCGTCAGCGCCTTGCCCAGCGGGGTGAAGGAGATGACGCCCACGGTGGCGACCGTGGCGAGCGCGGACAACATCGCGAGCCGGCGCAGCGGGATTCGCCCCAGCGCGAGGAAGGTGAGGACACCGGCGATGATGGCGAGCGCCCCGCCGCGCGAGCCGGTGAGGATGGCGAGCAGGACGCCGGTGGCCGCGGCCGGAATCCAGAGCCACGTCGGCCCGCCGCGCCGCCAGAAGTACAGGGCGCCGAGCGCGAACATCCCCATCAGCCGGGCGAAGACGTTCGGCCCTCCCCCCATCACCGCCAGGCGCGCCCCGGCGCCGCCGGCCAGGAACTGGCGCAGGCCGACGAGCGCCAGCATCCCCGTGGCGGCGACGACGACGAGCCAGAAGGCCTCCAGCACCCGGTCCGCCGGCAGGCGGAGCGCGGCGAACCCGAGGCCCAGGCTCATCACCGCGGACAGGACGACCTCGTAGAACTTCCACGAGACGTACGTCGACTCGGGCGCCCACGCCGCGCTGGCGCACAGGTATCCGAAGAACGCCAGCAGCGCCGCCACCACTCCCCCATCCAGCCGCGTCTCGCCCGGCGCGTGCCCCCGGTGGGCGGCATGGACCATCCCCAGCGTGGCGAGCAGGAGCCCGCCCATGACAATCCACAGCCGCAGCTCCTGGAACGGGCTCGCCACGGCGCTCCCGGTGTCCAGGCGGCTGAAGGCCCAGCGGCCCGCGAGCACGTAGAGCGCGGCGGTGAAGCCCAGGGCTGTGCTCCGGAACCAGCTCACGCAAGTCCTCCCGCCCGCACTCAGCCCGCCGTCGGGTATTCGTACTGGTAGATGCCGCTCACGACGCGGCCTCGCGGCGAGCGCGACACGCCGTTGAAGATGACGCCCCGGGGTTGGACGCCGTTGAGCTCCAGCCGCTTGACGGCCGCGGCCACCTCCCGCATCGGGTGGGCGCCCGCGCGCACCACCACCAGGCTCACCCCCGCGTGCCGGCCCACGAGCGCCGCGTCCGTCACCGCCAGGATGGGTGGGGTGTCGAAGAGGACGAGGTCGTACTCGGCGGACATCCACGCCACGAGCGCGGCGAAGCGGTCGCTCATGAGCAGCTCGGCGGGGTTGGGCGGCAGCGCGCCGGTGGGCAGGAAGGACAGGCGCTGCCCGGGGATGGGCTGTATCACCTCGTCCGACTCGACCGTGCCGAGGATGAGCTCGGCGAGGCCCCGCTCGCGCTCGACGCCGAAGCAGCGGTGGAGCCAGCCTCCGCGCAGGTTGGCGTCCACGAGCAGGGTGCGCCTGCCGGAATCCGCCAGCACCCAGGCCAGGTTGGCGGCGATGAAGGACTTGCCGACGCCCGGGCTGGGGCCGGTGATGGCGATGACGTTGTTGGGCGCGTCCTTCATCGCGAACTGGAGGCTGGTCCGCAGCCCGCGGAGGCTCTCCACCGCGACGTCCCGAGGGTGCGTCCGGGCCAGGACGGTGCGCGGCCCCCGGGCCCGGACCGAGGCATTCTTTCCCAGGGGGATGGAGGCGAAGACGGGAAGCCCGAGCCGGGCCTCGAGCGCGCCAGGGGCCGACACGCCGCCGTGGAGCGCCCTCCGGGTGAAGGCGAGCCCGATGCCCAGCGTCAGCCCCAACACCAGGCTGACCGCGAGCACGCCCGGCTGGGACGGGCTCACGGGCTCCCGCGACACCACCGCCGGGTCGAGGATGCGCGCGTTGCCGACGGTGCTCGACTTCAGGACGCGATACTCCTGGGCCTTGTTGTTGAGCTGGAGGTAGAGCGCGTTGGTGACTTCCACGTCCCGCCGGAGCCGGGCCGCCTCCGCGTCCGCGGCGGGCATGGCCTTGAGCCGGGCGGAGATGGACCGCCGCTCGGACTTCAGCCGCGTCAGCTTCTGGGTCGCCGTCCTGACGCTCGGGTGGCTCGGGGTGAAGCGCTCTCGCAGCTCGGTGCGCTGCATGTCGAGCTGGGCGATGGTGTCATCGAGCTCGACGCTGCGGTCCAGGAGTGCCTTGGTCTCCTGCTCGCGGTCGACCATCCCCGCCCCCGCGCGGTGCGCGCTCAGCGCCGCCTCCGCGCGCTCCAGCTCGGTGCGCAGGCCGGGCAGCTGGCTGTCGAGGAACGCCAGGGCCTTCTCGGCCTCCTCGTTCCTGCGCGCCACGTTCTGGTGGACGTAGCCCGTCACCAGGGCCTTGAGCGTCGCGGAGATGCCCTCCGGGTCCGGCCCCTCGAGGGACACGGTCAGCACGCCCGTCCCAGGCCCCTTCTCGCTCAGGCGCAGCGCGCGCTGGAGCGACTCGACCACCCGGAGGCGGGAGCGCCGGCTGACCTCGAACTGCGTCCCCGGACGGGCCCGCAGCTCGGTGACGAAGAGCTCCACCTTCCGGGGCGCGCCCGGCGGCGTCGTGGAGGGCGTGCCCACGCGCCCTTCGAGCAGCGGGGCGGAGTCCGGGCCGAGCAGCGTGTACGCGCCCGCCTCCCGTGCCACGAGCGTGAGCGGAAGGTCCTCCAGCGCACGGGGCACCTCCATCCTGTCCACCTGGATGCGCTCACCGCCCCAGGCATACCGCCCCAGGCCCGACCACGGAGGCTCGGCGAGGCCGGGCCCCTCATGGCCGCGGGAGAGCACCGCCCCCACGAGCGGGAGGTACCGCGGCGCGGCCTCCACGTCCAGCCGCACCTCATCCACCACGCGGCCCAGCAGCTCCCGCGAGCTGAGGACCTCCATCTCCGTGGCGACCTGCCCGGGGAAGTTGCCAAGCAGCTCCTCGAGCCCACCCGACTTGCTCTCCTTCTGCTCAATCTGGATGACGGCGTTGGCGCGCCAGGTGGGCGTGGCGAAGGCCACGTAGACGGCCCCCACCAGCAGCGTGGTGACGAGCGTCGCGACAATCGACACGCGGTACTCGAGCAGGATGCCCAGGTGGGCACCGAGGTCGAGCGCGTCGTCTGTCGAGGTACCGGTGCTGGAGCGAGCGGAGGCCTTGCGGCCGCTGGAGTGACCCATCATCACCGCTCCAAGATGATGGTCCTGCCTCCGATTTGTACCGTCTCCCAGAGTAGCCGAACTGTTGGCTCGATTTGACTGATGATGCGGTTCCACTGCGTCAAGTCGTGCGCGGATACGAAGACGACGTCACGGGGTTGAAGTTGGAACTGCGTCGCGAGCAGGAGTGCATCCGGCGAGCCGGCATCGAGCTTGTAGATGGAGGGCCGGTCGAAGTTGCCGCGGAGGACGTAGACCTTCGACGGATTGGACGTCACGGGGTCGAAGCCCTCGCTGTCGCCAATGGCCTCCGCGAGCGTCATCCGGCCCTTCACCATGATGCGCGAGGAGGGCCTGCGGACCTCGCCGAGGACGAAGACCTTGTTCCGGCTCCTGTCGGGGACATGGAGGATGTCGCCGTCCTGCAGCAGCCAGTTCTGGCGGATGTCCCCCTCTTCGTAGAGCGCCTGCACGTCGAGGGTGAACGTCTTGCCGCCCCGGGTGAGCACGATGGAGCGCAGGTCGGCCTCCTGGGTGAACCCCTTCGCCTGGGAGATGGCGTCCTGCACGCGCAGGGGCACGTCGGTGATGGGGATGGTGCTGGGAGCAGCCACCTCGCCGGTGACCTGGACCTTCTGCCCGCGGAAGTCCGCCACGCGCACGTCGAGCTGCGGCTTCTCGATGACGGGCGCCAGGCGCCGCGTGAGCAGGTCGCGAATCTCGGGCAGCGTCATGCCCGCGACGGGGAAGACTCCGACGTGGGGGAAGAACACCGTCCCGTCGGCGGCCACCGGGTGCCCGCTGGCCTCGGCGGAGCGGAACTCGCCCGCGGGGATGGTGAGCTCGGGGTGGTCATAGACGATGACGCTCAGCACGTCGTGGGGTGCCACCCGGTAGGAGTAGTGCGCCGCGGCCTTCGCCAGCGGGTCCTCCAGCCGCGCGGGCGGCGTCTTCCGGCGCGCTTCGAGCTGCTTGAGGAGCAGGTCGGCGGTGATGGGGACGATTTCGTACGCGTCACCCGTGCCGGCGTCCGCCTTGCCCGCGTACCGCTCCCGGAAGGCGACCTCGTCCATGCGCATGCCGGGGCCCCACGCGCATGCGCTCGAGCACAGCAGCCCGGCCAGTAGCAGGACACGCCTCATCAACGGCCTCCACCTCCCCGCTCACGCGTCAGGGCCCGCGAAGCCCCGGGCTCGGAGGGTGCTCACCGCGCCGCGCGCGGGCCGGTGTCCCGCAGGGATGGGAAGTCGCGCCCCGACGACAGACGCCCTGCCCTCCGGGGCGGGGGTTCGTCTCAGGCCCGGGTGGAGCGCGGGCGTGGGACGCCCCGTCGAGCCCGTGAGCGAGGCCGGTTCAGGAGTCAGCGTCCCGGTGGACGCGGGCCGGAACGCCCACCACGACGACGCGAGGGGGCACATCGCGGAGGACCACGGCCCCGGCGCCTACCACGGCTTCGTCTCCGACGACCTTGCCGGGAAGGATGGTGGCGCCCAGCCCCAGGTGGGAGAGCGCCCCGATTCGGACGGTGCCCCCGAGGGTGACATTCGGCGAGAGGTGGGCGAACTCGCCGACCTCGCAGTCGTGCTCGACGATGGCGCCGCTGTTGATGATGGCCCCGTCGGCGATGCAGGCGTCGGGGTTGATGACGGCCTGGGCCATGACGACCACCCCCGCGCCCACGCGTGCGGACGCGGACACGGCGGCCGTGGGGTGAATCAGCGTGGCCAGCGTCAGCCCGAGCCGGTTGCACCACTCGAAGATGCGACGGCGTGTGTGGTTCTCGCCAATGCCCAGGGCGACCGTCACTTCGGACCGGCGCGCCTCGAGCCAGGACGCACCGCCGAGGATGGGCAGCTTGAACACCGTCCCGCCCGCGGAGGCTCCGTCATCGACGAAGCCCTCGACCGTCAGGCCCAGGGACAACGCAATGTCGGCAACCACCTTCCCGTGCCCTCCACAGCCATAGACCACCAGTCTGTGCGTCGTCTTCATGGGCACCACTGGCATCGAGCGGCTGGGAGTTGCCGCACAGGCGGGCCCTTCCGGTCCTAACAAACCTGTCCACCGGGTGCGAGAAGTGGGAGCGCCTCGCGTTGTTCATCGTGCGTGTCGACCCGGGAGATGTTGGCGGGTGTCAATTACAACAGCAGCAGCTTGCACCCGGGAACACAGTGTTGGGAAACGGGGCCTTCCTGGAGTGCCTGGCAACAGCCACGCACCGTCAATGCGGTCCGGCGTCCCCGGCTGGAGGCGCGAGCATCCGCACCGCCACCAGGCGGCAGGCCGCGCACACCGTGCCCGAGCGTTCCCAGTGGACCTGTTCCTCCAGCTCGTGCGCGTCCTCGGGCCCCTCCTCCAGCCTGCGGACGAGCGCATCGAGGTCCTCCTCCGGGCCGCCCCCGCCGGAAGGGGGCGTGTCGAGCACGTCCTGCTCTCCTTCGAGGACGAGCTTGAAGCGGTAGTACACCTCGCGGGCGGCGATGGCGCGCCCGCATGCCGCACAGCTCCTGGCTCCTGGCCCCGTCATGCTCACGCCTCCGCTGGCCTCCCACGCGACATCCGCCGCGCGGGGCTGATGATGCCGCCAACCGGGCGTGAGGCGTGAGGGTTCCCGCGTCTCCTCTTTCCGCGCGGGGCCGCGGGGGCTACTGCTCCCCCTCCCCCTGGAGGGCCCCGGCCGCGACGGTGGGCCTGCGCAGCACCCTCACCATCCGCCCCACCGAGGGCACCCCCGCGTCATTCACGAGGAAGAGCTGGTGGAAACCCGGCGGCGCCCGGCTGTTGAAGGACGGCGCGGTGACGGTGAGGCTTCCGGTGCCGCGGGTGAACTTCAGGGTGTTGAGCCGCTGGTTCTCGTCGAAGGTGTGCGTCGTGGAGCCGAGCGCGATGAGCGTCACCTTGCTGATGCGCGCCGCGTCGGGTGTCGAGACGGTGAAAGTCGTCCCGGGCATCACCGTGTCCGGGGCGGCGGCGAGCGTGGGACGCGGGCCCTTGAAGAGATAGGGCGGCGAGAAGACCTCCGCGGAGCGCCTGTTGCGGCCACCCGCGCTCAGCACCCGCCCGTCCGGCAGCAGCAGCGCGGTGGCGTGGTAGCCCCGGTAGACGGTGTTGCTCGCGAGCCGCCGCCAGGTGTTGGCGGTGGGGTCATACAGCTCGGCATGGAAGACGGGCGTGCTCGCGTTGTCGAAGCCGCTGCCAGAGCTTCCGCCGGTGACGAGCACCGTGCCGTCGGGGAGCAGCGTGGCATTGTGCTGGCGCCGGCGCGTGGTCATCGACGACACGTAGCGCCACGTCGGCGCGGCCAGGTTGAGGTCGATGACCTCGGTGGTGGCGGTCGGCGGGTCTCCCCCTCCGATGATGTACACGCGGGCATCTGCGTAGACGGCGGGCCCGTAGCTCCGGGTGCCGAAGTTGCTGTTGGGTCCGGTGCTCCAGGTCCCCGTGCCCGCCGTGCTCATCCAGCGGCTGGCCCGACCCGGCCCGGCATAGAAGAGCTGGCCACTGGGGGCGAGGAACATCTTCGGGTAGAGCGGCAGCGTCAGCCGGGCCGTGGTCATGTTCTTCCAGGTCCGGGTGGCCGCCAGGAAGCGCTGCGGCAGCGTGTTGATGTCACCGCTGCCGTTCATCTCTCCGGAGAGCACCAGCACATCCCCGTTGGAGAGCGTGGTGTTGGTGGGATACCAGCGCCCGGCGTTCATGTCCGGCAGGCGGATCCACGAGGAGAGGAACGGGTCGAAGAGGCTCGCGTCGTTGAGCCCCACGTCGCTCGTCACGTGCCCACCGGTGAAGAGCAGCTTGCCGTCGGCGAGGTAGGAGTGGCCGGAGCAGAAGATGTTGTAGCCCGGGAACGGCAGCGAGGTGACGGTGTTGGTGGCGGGGTCCCAGCGCCGTGGAGGCAGGTTCCCCTCGTCGAACTCCCCGATGAACATCACCTTGCCGTCGGGCTGCAGACTGGCGTGGGTGGCGGTGATGGGCCAGGTCATGACGCTGGACCACTGCCCCACGTCCGCGGGCGTCTGCGCCCGGGCGGGAAGCGCCAGCGCCACGAAGCCGACGAGCCAGGCCGCGAGTCTCCGCGGCCGGGGGAAGACAGGTCTCCACGACATGGCGGCCTCCGAGCCCTGCTGCTGACGATTGAAGAGGCAGAACCTAGATGGGAGGACGCGCGTGCCAATCGACCCCGGGTCCGGAGAAGTGTGGGCCCGGTGATGCGGACCGTCACCGGCGGGTGACTGACATCACCCCCGCGCGCGAGTACGCGAGGGACTCCCCTTCAACCGTCCACCGTTCGGGCCGAGGAGAACCTCATGAGGTGCTGGCGTCCGCTCTGCCTGGTGCTCGCGCTGCTGTCCGGCTGCTCGTCGCATCACGGCGGCAAGCCTCCGCCGGTTCCGCCCCCTCCGGATGAGTCCCTGCCCTGGGTACCCTGCGGGCGCACGGCCCGCGCGGTGGGGCCCGCCCCCCAACCGTCGGACACGGGTGCGCTGGAGATGGTGCCCGGCGACCGCACCCTCTTCTTCATCGCGGACGCGGGCGTGTGGACGAGCAGCGGCACGCGGGAGCCGGACGCCCGTCCGGTGCGGGAGTTTCCACCGGGGCCGACCGGCCTGGGGCCCTCGGAGGTCACCCGGGTGGGGGACAGGGTGTTCTTCGCCGCCGAGGACGAGGGGGCCGGACGGGAGCTGTGGGTGAGCGACGGCACCGCGGGAGGCACGCGGCGGGTGAAGGACCTCTGGCCCGGCCCGACGGGCTCCGAGCCCCAGTCCCTCTACGCGTACAACGGCCTGCTCTACTTCGCCGCGAGCGACCCGGAGCACGGTCGCGAGCTGTGGCGCAGCGACGGCACACCCGAGGGCACCGTCCTGGTCCAGGACCTCGAACCGGGCGTCGAGGGGACCTCTCCGGACCGCCTGACGCGAGGGGGCGATGGCGCGCTGTACTTCCTCGCACACTTCCAGGGGCTCACCACGGCGCTGATGCGCGGTGACGGGAAGACGGCTGCCGTGGAGGTGACCCGGATTCCCGCTGAGGGCGGCATCCTGGAGTCGCTGACGGCGGCGGGCGGGCGCCTGTTCTTCGTCATGGGGCACCTGCACGACCCGATGCTGCACCTGATGGCGACGGAGGGCGGCGCGCCGGTGCTCGTGAGCGAGCTGGGCGAGGTGCGTGACCTGGTGGCCATGGATGGGCAGCTGTACTTCAGCGCCACCACCGGGGACGCGGGGATGGACGCGGAGCTGTGGCGCAGCGACGGCACGGCGAAGGGGACACAGCGGGTGAAGGACATCCAGGCCGGCGAGGTGGGCGCATCCCCGAGGAACCTCACGGTGCTGGGCGCCCGCCTCTTCTTCACCGCGGATGACGGCATGCACGGGCGCGAGCTGTGGGTGAGTGATGGCACGGACGAGGGGACGCGCCTCTTCGCGGACCTCGCACCGGGGCCGGCCAGTGCTTCACCCGAGTCGCTGGCGGCCCTCCAGGGCAACCTGTTCTTCAGCGCCGAAACCCCGGGGCGCGGTCGCGAGCCGTGGATGAGCAATGGCAGACCGGAGGGGACGGTGCCACTGGATGAAATTGTGCCCGGGGACCGGGGCTCGGACCCGAAGGGGCTCGTCCGCGCTGGGTGGAATGTCTTCTTTACCGCCGGGGACGGCACCGGCGCCCGAACGCTGCGGGCCCTATCGTTGCGTCCCCAAGGACAATGCGACTGAGACCTCGCGCTTCTGGCAGGAAACCCGCAAACCAGGCAGGCGGGTTCCGCCAGGATTCAAGAAGTACCGAGTTCGTGACAATGAGGCATCCTGACGCCCGAGCGTTGCGGAAGCGCGCTTTGCATCACTTCAGCCCGGGATGGCTCTAGTACCAGACGTCCCTCAACTCGATGAACCCTCGCTACACGGGTCAATGCGACCCGCCGGGTCGGCTTTTACCTGCCAATCCTGTGCATAGCGCGAAAGAACCAGACACCTCGTCATGGCCCTGACTCCTGACCAGAAGCGCGCGCGGCTCGCCGAGCTGCTGCGCGAGAAGAACCGTCAACCCCAGCGAGCCCCCGCGTCCTTCGCCCAGGAGCGGATGTGGGTCCAGGAGCGTCTGGCTCCGGGTAGCGCCACCCTCAACGTCCCCGTCGCCGTCCGCCTCTCCGGAGCGCTGGATGACGCCGCCCTGCGCCGCGCCCTCAACGAGCTGGTGCGCCGTCATGAGCCCCTGCGCACCACCTTCGTCGAGCAGGACGGCCGCCCTTTGCAGCAGATCGCCCCGGCCCTGGAGCTGTCCCTGGCCGTCGTGGACCTGCAAGCCCTTCCGGCCCCGGAGCGCGAGCCGGAGGCCTGGCTGCGCCTGCGCGAAGAAGCCCGCCGGCCCTTCGACTTGGAGAAGGGGCCGCTGCTGCACGCGGTGCTCTTCCGCCTCGCCGCCGCCGAGCACGTGCTGCTGCTCACCCTGCACCACATCATCACCGATGGCTGGTCCATGGGCGTGCTGGTGCGCGAGGTGACGGAGCTCTACGCCGCCTTCGCCTCGGGCCACCCCTCGTCCCTGCCCGAGCTGCCGCTCCAGTACGCCAGCTTCGCCTCCTGGCAGCGCCAGTGGCTTCAGGGCGAAGCGCTGGACACCCAGCTCTCCTACTGGCGCCAGCGGTTGAATCCCAACGCCGTGCTCCAGCTGCCCGGCGACAGGCCCCGCCCCGCCACCTCCTCCGCCCGTGGCGCGCGCCACACCGTCTTCCTGCCCTCCCGGCTCGCCGAGTCGTTGAAGGCCCTGGGCGCGCGCGACGGCCGCACTCTCTTCTCCGTCCTGCTCGCCGCCTTCAACGTCCTGCTCCTCCGCTACTGCGGCCAGGACGACGTCACCGTCGGCACCCCCATCGCTGGCCGCACCCGCGCCGACCTCGAGGGCCTCATCGGCCTGTTCGTCAACACCCTCGCGGTGCGCACCGACTTGTCCGGCGACCCCACCTTCCACGAGCTGGTGGGCCGCGTCCACGAGTCGGCCCTGGGCGCCTTCGCCCACCAGGAGCTGCCCTTCGAGAAGCTGGTGGAAGTCCTCCAGCCCTCGCGCCACCTCAATGTCCCTCCGCTGTTCCAGGTGATGTTCGTCCTGCAGAACGCCCCGCTGCCGCCCGTGCAGCTGCCCGGCCTGCGGATGCACGCGCAGCCGGTGGACGGGGGCGCGGCCCGCTTCGACCTGACGCTCATCGCCGCCGAGGACCCGCGGGGCCTGCGCCTCACCGCCGAATACAGCACGGACCTCTTCGACGAAGGCACGGTGGCGCGGCTGCTGGCGCACTTCCACACGCTGCTGCAAGGCGTGGTGGAGCGGCCCGAAGCGCGCCTGGCCGAATTGCCGCTGATGGACGGCGCCGAGCAGCACCGCCTGCTGCACGAGTGGAACGGCGCGCGGGCCGACTACCCGGCGGACGCGTGCCTCCATTCCCTCATCGAAGCCCAGGTGGAGCGCACGCCCGACGCGGTGGCGCTGTGCTTCGAGGGCAACAGTCTCACCTACCGGCAGCTCGACGCGCGCGCCAACCAGCTCGCGCACCACCTGCGCTCGCTGGGCGTCGGCCCCGAGGTGCGCGTCGGCCTCTTCCTGGAGCGCTCGCTGGAGCTGGTGGTGGCCCTGCTGGCCACCCTGAAGGCCGGCGGTGCCTACGTCCCCTTCGACCCGGACTACCCCGCCCAGCGTCTCGCGTGGATGCTCGAGGACGCGCGCCCCGCCGTGCTGCTGGTGCAGGAGCGGTTGTTGTCGCGCCTTCCCGCGCATGAGGCACAGCGGCTCTGCCTGGACTCGCAGTGGCCGGAAGTGGACCGCCAGCCGGCGTCCCGCCCCGAGCCGCTCGCCGGCCCGGAGGCCCTCGCCTACGTCATCTTCACCTCCGGCTCCACCGGCAGGCCCAAGGGCGCGATGAACTCGCACCGCGGCGTCGTCAACCGCCTGCTGTGGATGCAGCAGGAGTACGGGCTGACGTCCGCGGACACGGTGCTGCAGAAGACGCCCTTCAGCTTCGACGTGTCCGTCTGGGAGTTCTTCTGGCCCCTCATGACGGGCGCGCGGCTGGTGGTGGCGCGGCCCGGCGGCCACCAGGAGCCCGCGTACCTCGCGCGGCTCATCGCCGACGAGCGCGTCACCACCCTGCACTTCGTGCCGTCCATGCTCCAGGTGTTCCTGGAGGAGCCGGGGCTGGAGCAGTGCACCGCCCTGAAGCGCGTGGTGTGCAGCGGCGAGGCCCTGCCGCTGGAGCTGGCGCAGCGCTGCCTGCGGCGGCTGCCCGGTGCTGGCCTGCACAACCTCTACGGCCCCACCGAGGCCGCCGTCGACGTCACGTGGTACCGGTGCGTGCGCGATGAGCCACACCGTTCGGTGCCCATCGGCCGCCCCGTCGCCAACACGCAGATTCGCCTGCTGGACACGCACCTGCGGCCGGTGCCCATCGGCGTGCCGGGGGAGCTGTTCATCGGCGGCGTGCAGGTGGGGCGCGGCTACCTGGGCCGCCCCGAGCTGACGGCGGAGCGCTTCCTCCCGGATGCCTTCAGCGACACGCCGGGCGCGCGGCTGTACCGCACCGGCGACGTGGCGCGCTGGCTGGCGGACGGCGAAATCGAGTACCTGGGCCGGGCCGACTTCCAGGTGAAGGTGCGCGGCCTGCGCATCGAGCTGGGTGAAATCGAGTCCGCGCTGGAGCAGCAGTCCGCCGTGCAGCAGGCGGTGGTGATGGCCCGTGAGGACAGGGCCGGCGACAAGCGCCTGGTGGCCTATGTCGTGGGAAGGGGTGGCCCGGAGGCAGTGGAGGTCAGCGCACTGCGAGAGCGCCTGCACGAGAAGCTGCCGGAGTACATGGTGCCGTCAGCCTTCGTCGTGCTGGCCGCCTTCCCGCTGACGCCCAGCGGCAAGGTGGACCGCAGGGCCCTGCCCGTCCCGGATGCCGCGCCCTCGTCCGAGTACGTCGCCCCGCGCACCCCCACCGAGGAGAAGCTCGCCACCCTCTGGGCCGAGGTGCTGCACCTGCCCCGCGTGGGCGGTAATGACCACTTCTTCGAAGCGGGCGGCCACTCGCTGCTGGCCACCCAGCTCATCTCCCGCGTGCGAGGGGCCTTCGGCGTGGAGCTGCCCCTGCGTGCCGTCTTCGAGGCACCTACGCTCTCCGCGCTGGCCCGCAGGTTGGACGAAGCGCGGCCCGAGGGAGGCCCGAGGTCCCCACCCCTGCTGCCGGTGCCTCGGACGCGCGCGTTGCCGCTGTCCTTCGCGCAGCAGAGGCTGTGGTTCCTGGACCAGTTCGATCCGGGCAGTCCCCGCTACAACATGCCCGCGGTGCTGAGGCTTCGAGGCACGCTGAACGCCGATGCGCTGGGGCAGAGCCTCACCGAGCTGGTGCGCCGCCACGAGTCGCTGCGCACCACCCTCCATGGCGAGGCGGAAGGCCCCGTGCAGGTCATCCACGACGCCCTGCCGCTGCCGCTCCGCGTGGAGGACCTGTCCGGCATCCCAGAGGCGCAGCGCCAGACCGAGGCCCGTCGGCGGGTGGATGAAGAGGTGCTGCACCCTTTCAACCTGTCCGAGGGCCCACTGGTGCGCGCCGCGCTGCTCAAGCTGGCACCCGACGAGCACGTGCTGGCGCTCACCCTGCACCACTCCATCTCGGACGGCTGGTCCATGGGCGTGCTCGTGCGCGAGCTGGCGGCGCTCTACCCCGCCCTTGCCGCGGGCCAGCCCTCGGCCCTGGCGGAGCCGCCGGTGCAGTACGCCGACTTCGCGGTCTGGCAGCGCGGGTGGCTGCGAGGGAACGTGCTGGAGGAGCAGCTGGGTTGGTGGCGTGAAGCGCTGGCCGGAGCGCCGCGCGTGCTGGAGCTGCCCACCGACAGGCCCCGCCCCGCGGTGCAGTCCTCGCGCGGCGCACTGCTGCGCATCCAGCTCTCCGCACCCGTGTCCGAGGCCCTGGAGGCGCTGTGCCACCGCGAGGGCGTCACGCCCTTCATGGCCCTGCTGGCCTCCTGGCAGCTGCTGCTCAGTCGCTACACGGGCCAGGAGGACTTCGTCATCGGCTCGCCCATCGCCGGGCGCAACCGCACCGAGCTCGAAGGCCTCGTCGGCTTCTTCGTCAACACGCTGCCGCTTCGCGCCCGGCTCGCTTCGCGGGAGTCGTTCTCCGCCCTGCTGGCGCGAGTGCGGGACACAACCCTAGGGGCCTTCGCCCACCAGGACGTCCCCTTCGAGCAGGTCATCGACGCGCTGCAGGTGGAGCGGGAGCTGAGCCGGCCACCGCTGGCGCAGGTGCTGTTCGCCCTGCAGAACGCGCCCATGCCGCCGCTGGAGCTGCCGGGCCTCTCCCTGGAGATCGTGGAGCTGGAGGGAACCACGGCGCGGTTCGAGCTGGAGCTCAACCTGTGGCGCCTGCCGAGGGGCTACTCCGGCCAGCTCAGCTACAACACGGACCTGTTCGAAGCGGGCACCGCCGTACGCATGGCGGAGCACTTCCGCACGCTGGTGGAAGCGCTGGTGGCCCGGCCCGAAGCGCCGCTGGCTTCCGTGCCCATGCTGTCGGAGGCGGAGCGCCGACAGGTGCTGGTGGAGTGGAACTCCACCGCCTCCGAGTACCCGCGCGGCTCCACCCTGCCCGAGGTCTTCTCCCTCGTCGTCGCCCGCTTCCCGGACAAGGTTGCCGTCGCGTTCGGCGACTCGACGCTCACCTACCGGCAGTTGGATGAGCGTGCCAACGCGCTCGCCTGGCACCTGCGCTCCCTCGGTGTGTCCACCGACTCTCGCGTGGCCCTCGCCATGGAGCGCTCTCTGGAGCTGATTGTCGCCCTCGTCGCCATCCTCAAGGCCGGTGGCGCCTACGTCCCCCTGGACTCCTCCTACCCGCGCGAGCGGCTTGCCGCCATGGTGGCGGACTCACGCCCGACGGTGCTCGTCACCACGCGCGAGCTGCTGGAGAAGCTCCCCGCCGAAGGCCTGTCCACCGTCATCCTGGGAGAGGTGTCCCTGCAGGGCCAGCCGAAGTCGGCTCCTCCCCCGGCCGCACTGCCCGACAGCCTCGCCTACATCGACTTCACCTCCGGCTCCACCGGCAGGCCCAAGGGCGTCGGCACCACGCAGTCCGCCGTCCTGCGCACCCTCTTCGGCAACGACTACGCGCACCTGGGCCCGGATGAAACCTTCCTCCTCATCGCGCCTGTCTCCTTCGACGCTTCCACCCTGGAGCTCTGGGGCCCGCTTCTCCATGGCGCGCGCCTCGTCGTCTTCCCGCCTCACTCGCCTTCCGACTTGAAGGAATTGGAGTCGGTGCTGGTCAAGCACGGCGTCACCACCCTGCACCTCACCTCCGGCCTCTTCACCCAGGTGGTGGACCACCACCTCTCCGCCCTTCGTGGGGTGAAGCAGCTTCTCACCGGTGGTGACGTGGTGAGTGCGCCTCACGTGCGCCGGGTGCTGGAAGGAATGTTCATTCCGGTGACGGCCTGCTACGGCCCCACCGAGTCCACGCTCTTCGCCTCCTGCTTCCGCATGACGGACGTGGCCCAGGTGGGCACTTCCGTCCCCATCGGCCGTCCCATCGGCAACACCCAGGTGTACGTGCTGGATGCTTCCGGCCTGCCCGTGCCCTCCGGTGTCACCGGGGAGTTGTTCATCGGCGGAGACGGCCTCGCACGCGGCTACGTCGAGCAGCCCGCTCTCACCGCCGAGCGCTTCGTCCCCAACCCCTTCTCCTCCTCTCCCGGCGCCCGCCTCTACCGCACCGGAGACCTGGCCCGCTGGCGCCATGACGGCGTGCTGGAGTTCCTCGGCCGCGCCGACGCCCAGGTGAAGGTGCGCGGCTACCGCATCGAGTTGGCCGAAGTCGAAGCCGCCCTGCGCGCGCACCCGGACGTCACCCAGGCCGTGGCCCTGGTGCGCGAGGACGCCCCCGGCGACAAGCGCCTCGTCGGCTACGTCGCGGCACCGGAGTCCCTCGACATGGCCGCCCTGCGCGCGCACCTCAAGCAGCGGCTGCCCGAGTACATGGTGCCCTCCGCTCTGGTGCGCCTGGACTCCTTCCCTCTCACCGCCAACGCCAAGGTGGACAGAAAGGCCCTGCCTGCTCCGGAGTCGCTGACTTCCTCCTCGGCCGACTCCTTCGTCGCTCCCCGCACCCCCTCCGAGGAGCTGCTCGCCGGACTCTTCTCCCAGGTGCTTCGCGTGCCTCGCGTGGGCGTGCGCGACAACTTCTTCGAGCTCGGCGGCCACTCCCTGCTCGCCACCCAGCTCATCTCCCGCGTGCGCTCCACCTTCGGTGTGGAGTTGCCTCTGCGGGCCCTCTTCGAGTTCCCCACCACCGAAGGCCTGGCTGCGCACCTCGGCTCCGCGTCTGCGAGCCAGGCACCCGCCATCGTCCCGGTGCCTCGTACCGGCGCGCTGCCCCTGTCCTTCGCCCAGCAGCGCTTGTGGTTCCTCGATCAGCTCGAGCCCGCTAGCCCCGCCTACAACATCCCCTCCGCGTTGCGCGTGTCCGGCATGCTTGACTCCGAGGCCCTCCGTCAGAGCCTCGAAGCACTGGTGCATCGCCACGAATCGCTGCGCACCACCTTCCGCGAGGAGCCCTCGGGCCCCGTCCAGGTCATCGCTCCATCCGCCGCCCTGCCGCTGGACGTCGTCGACCTGAGCCATCTGCCCGAAGACGCGCGTCAGCCCGAAGCACTCCGTCTTGCAACCGCCGAGGCCCTGCGCCCCTTCAATCTCGTCACCGGTCCGCTGCTGCGTGTCTCGCTGCTGCGCGTCGACGCACATGAGCACGTGCTGCTGCTGACCCTGCACCACATCGTCTCCGACGGCTGGTCCATGGGCGTACTGGTGCGCGAGCTGGTCTCCTTCTACGAGACCTTCACCTCCAGCCAGCCACCGCGCCTTGAAGCACTCTCCGTCCAGTACGCGGACTTCGCTACGTGGCAGCGCTCATGGCTGCAAGGCGAGGTGCTCCAGGGACAAATCGACTACTGGAAGCAGCAGCTCGCCGGTGCGCCCGCACTGCTGGAGCTGCCCACCGACAGGCCTCGTCCCGCCGTCCAGTCCCAGCGCGGCGCCACGGTGCCCGTCCTCCTGCCTCTCCCCGTGGCCGAGGCCCTGTCCGCGTTCTGCCAGCGCGAGGGCGTCACGCCCTTCATGGCCCTGCTCACTGTCTGGCAGGTGCTCCTGTCTCGCTACTCCGGCCAGGACGACATCTCCGTCGGCTCGCCCATCGCCGGCCGCACCCGCGCGGAGACCGAGGGCCTCATCGGCTTCTTCGTCAACACCCTCGTGCTCCGCTCTCGCGTGGCTCCTCAGTCCACCTTCCGCGAGCTGCTCGCCCAGGTGCGCGCCACCACCCTGAGCGCCTACGAGCACCAGCACCTGCCCTTCGAGAAGCTCGTCGAGGAGCTGCAGCCTCAGCGCAGCCTCAGCCACTCGCCCCTCTTTCAGGTCTTGTTCGTGCTGCAGAACGCACCGGCAGCGGCGCTGTCCCTGCCCGGCCTGTCCTTCCTTCCGCTGGAGCGTGAGGCCGAGGCCACCAAGTTCGACCTGACGCTCTCCCTGGCCCAGACATCCCAGGGACTCACTGGCACCCTCGGCTACCGCACCGACCTGTTCGACGCCTCCACCGTCACCCGCATGGTGGAGCACCTGGGCACCCTGCTCGAGTCCGCACTCGCTTCGCCCGACGCACGTGTGGGCGAGTTGCCCCTGCTCACTGCTTCCGAGCGCGCGTTGTTGCTCGCGTCCTTCAACACCGCGCTGGAGCACGTCCCGTCCTTCGCTTCTCTGCATTCGCTCATCGAGGCGCAGGCCACGCGCCGCGCGACTCAGCCAGCGGTGGCCTGCGAGGATGAGGTCCTCACGTATGCGGAGCTGAATGCCCGAGCCAACCAGCTCGCCTGGCACCTGCGCTCGCTGGGCGTGGGCCCCGAGACATGCGTGGCCCTCTGCCTGGAGCGCTCCGTCGACACCGTGGTGGCGCTGCTGGGCGTCTGGAAGGCCGGCGCCGCCTACGTCCCGCTGGACCCCGCGCAGCCCTCACTGCGCCTGCAAGCCCTGGTGGCCGAGGTCGCCGCGCCCGTGGTGGTAACGGTGGCCTCGCACGCGGCCGCCTTCGCATCCTCCCAGGCACACCCCGTCCTGCTGGATGCGGATGCCGAACTGCTCGCGAGCCTGAGCACCGAGACACCTGTCTGCCAGGTGCATCCGGACAACGTCGCCTACGTCCTCTTCACCTCCGGCAGCACCGGCCGGCCCAAGGGCGTCGCCGTTTCCCACGGACAGCTTGCCCACTACGTCCATTCAGCCACCCAGCGCCTGGGCCTCGCCGACTGCTCCAGCTTCGCCCTCGTTTCCACCTTCGTCGCAGACCTCGGCAACACCGTCCTCTTCCCCTCCCTCTTCACTGGCGGCCTGCTGCACGTCCTCTCCCATGAGCGCGCCAGCAACCCCGCCGGCCTCGCCGAGTACTTCCAGCGCCACGCCGTCGACTGCGTGAAGCTCGTCCCCTCTCACCTCGCCGCCCTGCTCACCGCGGCAGAGCCCCGCCACGTGCTGCCTCGCAAGAAGCTCGTGCTCGGCGGGGAGTCCTCCTCCTGGGCCCTCCTGGAGCAGGTGCGTGCGCTCGCTCCCGACTGCGAAGTCTTCAACCACTACGGCCCCACCGAGACGACGGTGGGGGTACTTGCAGGCCGCGTCGAGTGGCCCTCCGCCGGCTCCGCACCGGCCACCGTGCCGCTGGGCCGCCCACTGGCCCATTCGCGCCTCTACGTCCTCGACGCGCACCTGCAGCCAGCCCCCGTCGGCGTGCCGGGCGAGTTGTTCATCGGCGGCCCCCAGGTGACTCGCGGCTACCTGCACCGCCCGGAGCTGACGGCGGAGCGCTACCTGCCTGACCTCTTCAGCCCCACCCCCGGCGCGCGCATGTACCGCACCGGCGACAAGGTGCGCTGGCTGGCCGACGGCCGCGTCGAATTCATCGGCCGCGCCGACTTCCAGGTGAAGGTGCGTGGCTTCCGCGTGGAGCCGGGCGAAATCTCCTCCGTCCTGCGTGAGCACCCCGCCGTTCGAGAGGCCCTCGTCGTCGCCCGCGAGGACGTCCCCGGCGACAAGCGCCTCGTCGCCTACGTCGTCGGCGCTCCGGGCCTCTCCAGCGACGTGCTTCGCGAGTCCCTCAGGGCCCGCCTGCCCGAGTACATGGTGCCTTCCTCCTTCGTCGCCCTGGAGGCCATGCCCCTGACTCCCAACGGCAAGGTGGACCGCAACGCCCTGCCCGTGCCGGACATCACCTCCTCCGCCTCCGAGTACGTCGCTCCTCGCACTCCCACCGAGGAAATCCTCGCCTCCCTCTGGGCTGGGCTGCTGCGCGTGCCTCACGTCAGCGTGGCAGACGACTTCTTCGCCCTCGGTGGCCATTCCCTGCTCGCCACCCAGGTGGTGTCTCGCGTCCGCTCCGCTCTCGGAGTCGAGCTCCCCCTGCGCGCACTCTTCGAAGCGCCCACCGTCACGGCTCTAGCCGCTCGCATCGACTCGTCCCGCGATGCCGCCACGGGCCTCGAAGCCCCCGCCATTTTCCCCGTGCCCCGCTCCGGGCCGCTCCCTCTCTCCTTCGCCCAGCAGCGCCTTTGGTTCCTCGACCAGCTCGAGCCCCATAGCACCGCATACAACATCCACTCCGCGCTTCGCGTTTCCGGCGTGCTGGACTCCGAGGCCTTGCACCAGAGCTTCGAGGCACTGGTGCATCGCCACGAGTCACTGCGCACCACCTTCCGTGAGGAGCCCTCGGGCCCCGTTCAGGTCATCGCTCCATCCGCCGCCCTGCCGCTGGACGTCGTCGACCTGAGCCATCTGCCCGACGACGTGCGCCAGGCCGAAGTGCGCCTGCTGTCGGCCGCCGAGTCCCTGCGTCCCTTCGACCTCACTGTCGGCCCCCTGCTTCGCGCCTCGCTGCTGCGCCTCGACTCCGAGCACCACGTGTTGCTGGTGACGATGCACCACATCGTTTCCGACGGCTGGTCCATGGGCGTGCTGGTGCGTGAGCTGGTCTCCTTCTACGAGGCCTTCTCCTCCGGCCGCGCTTCTTCCCTGCCTCCGCTCTCTCTTCAGTACGCGGACGTCGCCACGTGGCAGCGCTCATGGCTGCAAGGTGAAGTGCTCCAGGGACAGATCGACTACTGGAAGCAGCAGCTCTCCGGCGCGCCCGCACTGCTGGAGCTGCCCACCGACAGGCCTCGTCCCGCCGTCCAATCCCAGCGCGGCGCACTGCTGCCGGTCCACTTCCCCCCCTCCTCGTCCGAGACGCTCACTGCCTTCTGCCAGCGCGAGGGCGTCACGCCCTTCATGGCCCTGCTCACCGCCTGGCAGGTGCTGCTCTCGCGCTACTCCGGCCAGGAGGACGTCGTCGTCGGCGCGCCCATCGCAGGCCGCACCCGGATGGAGACCGAGAGCCTCATCGGCTTCTTCGTCAACACCCTCGTGCTGCGCTCTCGCGTGGCCCCGCAAGCCACCTTCCGCGAGCTGCTCGCCCAGGTGCGTGCCACCACCCTGAGTGCCTACGAGTACCAGCACCTGCCCTTCGAGAAGCTCGTCGAGGAGCTGCAGCCCCAGCGCAGCCTCAGCTACTCGCCTCTCTTCCAGGTCACGCTCGTGCTGCAGAATGCACCGGCTGCGGCGCTGTCCCTGCCCGGCCTGTCCTTCCTTCCGCTGGAGCGCGAGGCCGAGGTCACCAAGTTCGACCTGGCGCTGTCGCTGACCCACACGCCTCGCGGCCTGTCGGGCACGCTCACCTACCGCACCGGCCTGTTCGACGCGTCCACCGTCACCCGCATGGTGGAGCACCTGCACACCCTGCTGGAGGCCGCACTCGCTTCGCCCGACACACGCGTGGGCGACTTGCCCCTGCTCGCTTCTTCCGAGCGCGCGTTGTTGCTCGAGTCCTTCAACGCCACGCCTCAGTCCCTCGGCCCACTGGAGCCGCTCCATGCCCTCATCGAGCAGCAGGCCGCGCGCCGCGCGACTCAGCCCGCGGTGGCCTGCGAGGATGAGGTCCTCACGTATGCGGAGCTGAATGCCCGGGCCAACCAGCTCGCCTGGCACCTGCGCTCGTTGGGCGTGGGCCCCGAGACGTGCGTGGCCCTCTGCCTGGAGCGCTCCGTCGACACCGTGGTGGCACTGCTGGGCGTCTGGAAGGCCGGCGCCGCCTACGTCCCGCTGGACCCCGCTCAGCCCGCCCTGCGCCTGCAAGCCCTGGTGGAGGAAGTCGCCGCCCCCGTTGTCTTAACGGTGGCCCGTTACGCCGCTTCCTTCGCCTCCGCCTGCGTGCGGATGGATGCGGACGCAGAACGAATCGCCAGCCAACGCACGGATGCGCCGACGAGCGACGTGTCCATGGACAACGTCGCCTACGTCCTCTTCACCTCCGGCAGCACCGGCCGGCCCAAGGGCGTCGCCGTCTCCCACGGGCAGCTGGCCCACTACGTCCATTCAGCCACCCAGCGCCTGGGCCTCACCGACTGCTCCAGCTTCGCTCTCGTCTCCACCTTCGTCGCAGACCTCGGCAACACCGTCCTCTTCCCCGCCCTTTGCACCGGCGGCCTGCTGCACGTCCTCTCCCATGAGCGCGCCAGCAACCCCGCCGGCCTCGCCGAGTACTTCCAGCGCCACGCCGTCGACTGCGTGAAGCTCGTCCCCTCTCACCTCGCCGCCCTGCTCACCGCGGCAGAGCCCCGCCACGTGCTGCCTCGCAAGAAGCTCGTGCTCGGCGGGGAGTCCTCCTCCTGGGCCCTCCTGGAGCAGGTGCGCTCGCTCGCTCCCGACTGCGAAGTCTTCAACCACTACGGCCCCACCGAGACGACGGTGGGGGTGCTTGCAGGCCGCGTCGAGTGGCCCTCCGCCGGCTCCGCACCGGCCACGGTGCCGCTGGGCCGCCCACTGGCCCACTCGCGCCTCTACGTCCTCGACGCGCACCAGCAGCCGGCCCCCGTCGGCGTGCCGGGCGAGTTGTTCATCGGCGGCCCCCAGGTGACTCGCGGCTACCTGCACCGCCCGGAGTTGACGGCGGAGCGCTACCTGCCCGACCTCTTCAGCCCCACCCCCGGCGCGCGCATGTACCGCACCGGCGACAAGGTGCGCTGGCTGGCCGACGGCCGCGTCGAATTCATCGGCCGCGCCGACTTCCAGGTGAAGGTGCGTGGCTTCCGCGTGGAGCCCGGTGAAATCTCCTCCGTCCTGCGCGAGCACCCCGCCGTGCGCGAGGCCCTCGTCGTCGCCCGCGAGGACGTCCCCGGCGACAAGCGCCTCGTCGCCTACGTCGTCGGCGCACCGGGGCTCTCCAGCGACGTGCTGCGCGAGTCCCTCAGGGCCCGGCTGCCCGAGTACATGGTGCCCTCCTCCTTCGTCGCACTGGAGGCCATGCCCCTGACTCCCAACGGCAAGGTGGACCGCAACGCCCTGCCCGTGCCGGACATCACCTCCTCCGCTTCCGAGTACGTCGCTCCTCGCACCCCCACCGAGGAAATCCTCGCCTCCCTCTGGGCTGGGCTGCTGCGCGTGCCCCAGGTGAGCGTCCACGACGACTTCTTCGCACTCGGTGGCCATTCCCTCCTCGCCACCCAGGTGGTGTCGCGCGTCCGCTCCGCCCTCGGAGTCGAGCTCCCCCTTCGTGCCCTCTTCGAGGCGCCCACCGTCGCCTCCCTCGCAGCCCGCATCGACTCGTCCCGCGATGCCGCCACGGGCCTCGAAGCCCCCGCCATTCTCCCCGTGCCCCGCTCCGGGCCGCTCCCTCTCTCCTTCGCCCAGCAGCGCCTTTGGTTCCTCGACCAGCTGCAGCCCGGCGGCTCCTCCTACAGCATGCCCCGCTTCGTGCGCATGGACGGCCCCCTCGACGTGGCCGCCCTGCGCCGCGCCTTCGAGGAGTTGGTTCGCCGCCACGAGGCTCTGCGCACCACTTTCATCCAGCACGAGGGTCAGCCCCTCCAGCTCATCGCCCCCCACGCCGAGCTGCCACTGCACGTCGTGGACCTCAGTGGCCTGGAGCCCCAGGCCGCTCGCGCCGAGCTGGAGCGGCAGCTGCGCGAAGACACACTCCAGCCCTTCCACCTCGCCACTGGCCCCCTGGTTCGCGCAGGCCTGTGGCAGCTGGGCCCCGCCGAGCACGTGCTCTCCCTCAACATGCACCACATCGTCTCCGACGGTTGGTCCATGGGCGTCCTCGTTCGCGAAGTCGCCGCCCTCTACGACGCCTTCGCTCACGACAGGCCTTCTCCGCTCGCCCCACTGGCGCTCCAGTACGCCGACTACGCCGTCTGGCAGCGCCAGTGGCTCCAGGGCGACGTGCTCCAAGCCCAGCTCGCCTTCTGGCGTCAGCAGCTCTCTGGAAACACTCCCCTGGCGTTGCCCACCGACAAGCCTCGCCCCCCCGTGCAGACCTTCCACGGCGCACATGTGCCCGTCCGGCTGTCGCTCACTACGTCCGGCAAGCTCAAGGCCCTGTGTCAGCAAGAGGGCGCCACGCCCTTCATGCTGCTCCTGGCGGCATTCCAGGTGCTGCTGTCGCGCTACTCCAGCCAGGAGGACATCTCCGTCGGCACGCCTATCGCCGGCCGCCAGCGCGGTGAGCTCGAAAGCCTCATCGGCTTCTTCGTCAACAGCCTGGTCATGCGTGCACGGGTGGACTCGCGACTCTCCTTCCGCGGCCTGCTGCAGCAGGTAAGGGAGTCGGCACTGGGCGCTTACGCGCACCAGGACGTGCCCTTCGAGCGGCTGGTAGAGGACCTGCATCCCACGCGCAACCTGAGCCGCAGCCCACTGTTCCAAGTCTTCTTCACTCTGCAGAACGTTCCTGCGGCCACGCTGCGAAATGAGGACCTGGCGCTGAGCCCGATGGAGGTGGACACAGCGTCCATCAAGTTCGAGTTGCAGCTGGGCCTGGCGGACTCGCCCGAGGGCTACGAGGGCGTGCTGGGCTACAACACGGACCTGTTCGAAGCGCGTACCGCCGTACGCATGGCGGAGCACTTCTGCACGCTGGTGGAAGCACTGGTGGCCCGGCCCGAGGCGCCGCTGGCCTCCGTGCCCATGCTGTCGGAGGCGGAGCGCCGACAGGTGCTGGTGGAGTGGAACTCCACCGCCTCCGAGTACCCGCGCGGCTCCACCCTGCCTGAGGTCTTCTCCCTCGTCGTCGCCCGCTTCCCGGACAAGGTTGCCGTCGCGTTCGGCGACTCCACGCTCACCTACCGGCAGTTGGATGAGCGCGCCAACGCGCTCGCCTGGCACCTGCGCTCCCTCGGCGTGTCCACCGACTCTCGCGTGGCCCTCGCCGTGGAGCGCTCTCTGGAGTTGATTGTCGCCCTGGTGGCCATCCTCAAGGCCGGTGGCGCCTACGTCCCCCTGGACTCCTCCTACCCGCGTGAGCGGCTTGCCGCCATGGTGGCCGACTCACGCCCGACGGTGCTCGTCACCACGCGCGAGCTGCTGGAGAAGCTCCCCGCCGAAGGCCTGTCCACCGTCGTCCTGGGAGAGGTGTCCCTGCAGGGCCAGCCCTCTCATGCGCCGCCTCCTGCCGCACTGCCCGACAGCCTCGCCTACATCGACTTCACCTCTGGCTCCACCGGCAGGCCCAAGGGCGTGGGCACCACCCAGTCCGCCGTCCTGCGCACCCTCTTCGGCAACGACTACGCGCACCTTGGACCCGACGAGACATTCCTGCTCATCGCGCCCGTCTCCTTCGACGCTTCCACCCTGGAGCTCTGGGGCCCGCTGCTCCATGGCGCACGCCTCGTCGTCTTCCCGCCTCACTCGCCTTCCGACTTGAAGGAGTTGGAGTCGGTGCTGGTCAAGCACGCCGTCACCACCCTGCACCTCACCTCCGGCCTCTTCACCCAGGTGGTGGACCACCACCTCTCCGCCCTTCGTGGGGTGAAGCAGCTTCTCACCGGTGGCGACGTGGTGAGTGCGCCCCACGTGCGCCGCGTGCTGGAAGGAATGTTCATTCCGGTGACGGCCTGCTACGGCCCCACCGAGTCCACGCTCTTCGCCTCCTGCTTCCGCATGACGGACGTGGCCCAGGTGGGCACTTCCGTCCCCATCGGCCGTCCCATCGGCAACACCCAGGTGTACCTGCTGGACACCTCCGGCCTACCCGTCCCCTCCGGTGTCACCGGGGAGTTGTTCATCGGCGGCGACGGCCTCGCACGCGGCTACGTCGAGCAGCCCGCTCTCACCGCCGAGCGCTTCGTCCCCAACCCCTTCTCCTCCTCTCCCGGCGCACGCCTCTACCGCACCGGAGACCTGGCCCGCTGGCGCCATGACGGCGTGCTGGAGTTCCTCGGCCGCGCCGACGCCCAGGTGAAGGTGCGTGGCTACCGCATCGAGTTGGCCGAAGTCGAAGCCGCTCTCCTCTCCCACCCCTCGGTGGCCGAAGCCGTCGCACTCGTGCGCGAGGACGTCCCCGGCGACAAGCGCCTCGTCGGTTACGTCGCGGCACCGGACTCCCTCGACATGGCCGCCCTGCGCACCACCCTCAAGCAGCGGCTGCCCGAGTACATGGTGCCCTCCGCTCTGGTGCGCCTGGACTCCTTCCCTCTCACCGCCAACGCCAAGGTGGACAGGAAGGCACTGCCTGCTCCGGAGTCGCTGACTTCCTCCTCGGCCGACTCCTTCGTCGCCCCCCGCACCCCCTCCGAGGAGCTGCTCGCCGGACTCTTCTCCCAGGTGCTTCGCGTGCCTCGCGTGGGCGTGCGCGACAACTTCTTCGAGCTGGGTGGCCACTCCCTGCTCGCTACCCAGCTCATCTCCCGCGTGCGCTCCACCTTCGGTGTGGAGTTGCCTCTGCGGGCTCTCTTCGAGGCCCCCACCACCGAGGGCCTGGCCGCACGCATTGGCTCCGCGTCCGCGAGCCAGTCACCCGCCATCGTCCCGGTGCCTCGCACCGGTGCGCTGCCCCTGTCCTTCGCCCAGCAGCGCCTTTGGTTCCTCGATCAGCTCGAGCCCCATAGCACCGCATACAGCATGCCCGCTTTCGTGCGGCTGGAGGGGTCACTCGACCCGGACGTGCTGCGGCGCAGCCTTGCCGCGCTGGTGCAGCGTCATGAAGCGCTGCGTACCGTCTTCACGCAGCACGAAGGACAACCCCTCCAGCTCATCGTGCCTGACGTCGAGCTGCCGCTCACTCAGATGGATCTGAGCGGCCTCCCACCGGAAGCCGCCCAGGAGGAACTGCGAAGCCAGTTGCGAGAAAGCAGCCAGCGGACCTTCGACCTCGCCACGGGCCCGTTGGTGCGTGCGAGCCTGTGGAAGTTGAGCCCGACAGAGCACGTGCTCTCGCTCAACATGCACCACGTCGTCTCGGACGGCTGGTCCATGGGCGTGCTGGTTCGTGAAGTGGCCGCGCTCTACGACGCCTTCTCCGCTGGCCAGCCCTCGCCCCTGGCGCCGCTGCCGATCCAGTACGCGGACTATGCCGTCTGGCAGCGGCAGTGGTTGCAGGGGGCCGTACTCGATGCGCAGCTGGACTGGTGGCGCCGGCAGCTCTCGGGCACTTCCCCCCTGGAGTTGCCCACCGACAAGCCGCGTCCGCCCATGCAGACCTTCCGGGGCGACCGGGTGCCTGTCGCCCTGCCACTCGCCGCCTCCGAGCAGCTCAAGGCCCTGAGCCAGCAGGAGAGCGCCACGCCCTTCATGGTGCTGCTCGCCGCCTTCCAGGTGCTGCTGTCGCGGTACTCCGGGCAGGAGGACATCTCCGTCGGCTCGCCCATCGCGGGCCGCCAGCGCAGTGAACTCGAAGGCCTCATTGGCTTCTTCGCCAACACCCTGGTCTTCCGCGCACGGGTGGAAGGCCGGAGCTCGTTCCGGCACCTGCTGCGGCAGGTGAAGGACTCGGCATTGGGGGCTTACGCGCATCAGGACGTGCCCTTCGAGCGACTGGTGGAAGAGCTGCAGCCCACGCGAGACCTGAGCCGCAGCCCGCTCTTCCAGGTGCTCTTCACCGTGCAGAGCACGCCCACGCCCGAGTCCGCGCCACGGAAACACGGGCTGTCGCTGCACCCGTTGATGGTGGAGAACTCAACGGCCAAGTTCGAGCTGCAGTTCAGTCTGACCGACACGTCAGAGGGCTACGAGGGCTCTCTGGGCTACAACACGGACCTGTTCGAAGCGCGTACCGCCGTGCGCATGGCGGAGCACTTCCGCACGCTGGTGGAAGCACTGGTGGCCCGGCCCGAAGCGCCGCTGGCTTCCGTGTCCATGCTGTCGGAGGCGGAGCGCCGACAGGTGCTGGTGGAATGGAACTCCACCGCCTCCGAGTACCCGCGCAGCTCCACCCTGCCCGAGGTCTTCTCCCTCGTCGTCGCCCGCTTCCCGGACAAGGTCGCCGTCGCGTTCGGCGACTCCACGCTCACCTACCGGCAGTTGGATGAGCGTGCCAACGCGCTCGCCTGGCACCTGCGCTCCCTCGGTGTGTCCACCGACTCTCGCGTGGCCCTCGCCATGGAGCGCTCTCTGGAGCTGATTGTCGCCCTGGTAGCCATCCTCAAGGCCGGTGGCGCCTACGTCCCCCTGGACTCCTCCTACCCGCGCGAGCGGCTTGCCGCCATGGTGGCCGACTCACGCCCGACGGTGCTCGTCACCACGCGCGAGCTGCTGGAGAAGCTCCCCGCCGAAGGCCTGTCCACCGTCATCCTGGGAGAGGTGTCCCTGCAGGGCCAGCCCTCTCATGCGCCGCCTCCTGCCGCACTGCCCGACAGCCTCGCCTACATCGACTTCACCTCCGGCTCCACCGGCAGGCCCAAAGGCGTCGGCACCACGCAGTCCGCCGTCCTGCGCACCCTCTTCGGCAACGACTACGCGCACCTGGGCCCGGATGAAACCTTCCTGCTCATCGCGCCTGTCTCCTTCGACGCTTCCACCCTGGAGCTCTGGGGCCCGCTTCTCCATGGCGCGCGCCTCGTCGTCTTCCCGCCGCACTCGCCTTCCGACTTGAAGGAATTGGAGTCGGTGCTGGTCAAGCACGGCGTCACCACCCTGCACCTCACCTCCGGCCTCTTCACCCAGGTGGTGGACCACCACCCCGCTGCGTTGAGGAACGTGAAGCAGCTTCTCACTGGTGGCGACGTGGTGAGCGCGCCCCACGTGCGCCGCGTGCTGGAAGGAATGTTCATTCCGGTGACGGCCTGCTACGGCCCCACCGAGTCCACGCTCTTCGCCTCCTGCTTCCGCATGACGGACGTGGCCCAGGTGGGCACTTCCGTCCCCATCGGCCGTCCCATCGGCAACACCCAGGTGTACCTGCTGGACGCCTCCGGCCTGCCCGTGCCCTCCGGTGTCACCGGGGAGTTGTTCATCGGCGGAGACGGCCTCGCACGCGGCTACGTCGAGCAGCCCGCTCTCACCGCCGAGCGCTTCGTCCCCAACCCCTTCTCCTCCACTCCCGGCGCACGCCTCTACCGCACCGGAGACCTGGCCCGCTGGCGCCATGACGGCGTGCTGGAGTTCCTCGGTCGCGCCGACGCCCAGGTGAAGGTGCGTGGCTACCGCATCGAGTTGGCCGAAGTCGAAGCCGCTCTCCTCTCCCACCCCTCGGTGGCCGAAGCCGTCGCACTCGTGCGCGAGGACGTCCCCGGCGACAAGCGCCTCGTCGGTTACGTCGCGGCACCGGACTCCCTCGACATGGCCGCCCTGCGCACCGCCCTCAAGCAGCGGCTGCCCGAGTACATGGTGCCCTCCGCTCTGGTGCGCCTGGACTCCTTCCCTCTCACCTCCAACGCCAAGGTGGACAGAAAGGCCCTGCCTGCTCCGGAGTCGCTGACTTCCTCCTCGGCCGACTCCTTCGTCGCCCCCCGCACCCCCTCCGAGGAGCTGCTCGCCGGACTCTTCTCCCAGGTGCTTCGCGTGCCTCGCGTGGGCGTGCGCGACAACTTCTTCGAGCTGGGTGGCCACTCCCTGCTCGCCACCCAGCTCATCTCCCGCGTGCGCTCCACCTTCGGTGTGGAGTTGCCTCTGCGGGCCCTCTTCGAGGCCCCCACCACCGAGGGGCTTGCCGCACGCATTGGCTCCGCGTCCGCGAGCCAGTCACCCGCCATCGTCCCGGTGCCTCGCACCGGTGCGCTGCCTCTGTCCTTCGCCCAGCAGCGCCTTTGGTTCCTCGATCAGCTCGAGCCCCATAGCACCGCATACAACATCCACTCCGCGCTTCGCGTTTCCGGCGTGCTGGACTCCGAGGCCCTGCGCCAGAGCTTCGAGGCACTGGTGCATCGCCACGAGTCACTGCGCACCACCTTCCGTGAGGAGCCCTCGGGCCCCGTCCAGGTCATCGCTCCATCCGCTGCCCTGCCGCTGGACGTCGTCGACCTGAGCCACCTGCCCGACGACGTGCGCCAGGCCGAAGTGCGCCGGCTGTCGGCTGCCGAGTCCCTGCGCCCCTTCGACCTCACTGTCGGCCCCCTGCTTCGCGCCTCACTGCTGCGCCTCGACTCCGAGCACCACGTGCTGTTGGTGACGGTGCACCACATCGTCTCCGACGGCTGGTCCATGGGCGTGCTGGTGCGTGAGCTGGTCTCCTTCTACGAGGCCTTCTCCTCCGGCCGCGCTTCTTCCCTGCCTCCGCTCTCTCTTCAGTACGCGGACGTCGCCACGTGGCAGCGCTCGTGGCTGCAAGGCGAGGTGCTCCAGGGACAGATCGACTACTGGAAGCAGCAGCTCGCCGGCGCGCCAGCACTACTGGAGCTGCCCACCGACAGGCCTCGTCCCGCCGTCCAGTCCCAGCGCGGCGCCGCGCTGCCCGTCCTCCTGCCTCTCCCTGTGGCCGAGGCCCTGTCCGCGTTCTGTCAGCGCGAGGGCGTCACGCCCTTCATGGCCCTGCTCACCGCCTGGCAGGTGCTCCTGTCGCGCTACTCCGGCCAGGAGGACGTTTCCGTCGGCTCGCCCATCGCAGGCCGCACCCGGATGGAGACCGAGAGCCTCATCGGCTTCTTCGTCAACACCCTCGTGCTGCGCTCTCGCGTGGCCCCGCAAGCCACCTTCCGCGAGCTGCTCGCCCAGGTGCGTGCCACCACCCTGAGTGCCTACGAGCACCAGCACCTGCCCTTCGAGAAGCTCGTCGAGGAGCTGCAGCCCCAGCGCAGCCTCAGCTACTCGCCTCTCTTCCAGGTCACGCTCGTGCTGCAGAATGCACCGGCAGCGGCGCTGGCCCTGCCCGGCCTGTCCTTCCTTCCGCTGGAGCGCGAGGCCGAGGTCACCAAGTTCGACCTGGCGCTGTCGCTGACCCACACGCCTCGCGGCCTGTCGGGCACGCTCACCTACCGCACCGACCTTTTCGACGCGTCCACCGTCACCCGCATGGTGGAGCACCTGCGCACCCTGTTGGAGGCCGCACTCGCTTCGCCCGACACACTCGTGGGCGACTTGCCCCTGCTCGCTTCTTCCGAGCGCGCGTTGTTGCTCGAATCCTTCAACACTTCTGTTGAGCGCGTTCCCGCCCTGGCGCCTCTGCACACCCTCATTGCTGCACAGGCCGCCAGCCGTCCGACGCAGCCAGCGGTGGCCTGCGAGGACGAGGTCCTCACGTATGCGGAACTGAATGCCCGGGCCAACCAGCTCGCCTGGCACTTGCGCTCGCTGGGCGTGGGCCCCGAGACATGCGTGGCCCTGTGCCTGGAGCGCTCCGTCGACACCGTGGTGGCACTGCTCGCCATCTGGAAGGCCGGCGCCGCCTACGTCCCACTCGACCCCGCTCAGCCCGCCCTGCGCCTGCAAGCCCTGGTGGAGGAAGTCGCCGCGCCTGTTGTCGTGACGGTGTCCCGTTACGCCGCTTCCTTCGCCTCCGCCTGCGTGCGGATGGATGCGGACGCAGAGCGACTCGCCATCCAGCGCACGGATGCGCCGACGAGCGACGTGTCCATGGACAACGTCGCCTACGTCCTCTTCACCTCCGGCAGCACCGGCCGGCCCAAGGGCGTCGCCGTCTCCCACGGGCAGCTTGCCCACTACGTGCATTCAGCCACCCAGCGCCTGGGCCTCGCCGACTGCTCCAGCTTTGCCCTCGTCTCCACCTTCGTCGCAGACCTCGGCAACACCGTCCTCTTCCCCGCCCTTTGCACCGGCGGCCTGCTGCACGTCCTCTCCCATGAGCGCGCCAGCAACCCCGCCGGCCTCGCCGAGTACTTCCAGCGCCACGCCGTCGACTGCGTGAAGCTCGTCCCCTCTCACCTGGCGGCCCTGCTCACCGCGGCAGAGCCCCGCCACGTGCTGCCTCGCAAGAAGCTCGTGCTCGGCGGTGAGTCCTCCTCCTGGGCCCTCCTGGAGCAGGTGCGTGCGCTCGCTCCCGACTGCGAAGTCTTCAACCACTACGGCCCCACCGAGACGACGGTGGGGGTGCTCGCAGGCCGCGTCGAGTGGCCCTCCGCCGGCTCCGCACCGGCCACCGTGCCGCTGGGCCGCCCACTGGCCCATTCGCGCCTCTACGTCCTCGACGCGCACCTGCAGCCAGCCCCCGTCGGCGTGCCGGGCGAGTTGTTCATCGGCGGCCCCCAGGTGACTCGCGGCTACCTGCACCGCCCGGAGTTGACGGCGGAGCGCTACCTGCCCGACCTCTTCAGCCCCGCTCCCGGCGCGCGCATGTATCGCAGCGGCGACAAGGTGCGCTGGCTGGCTGACGGCCGTGTCGAATTCATCGGCCGCGCCGACTTCCAGGTGAAGGTGCGCGGCTTCCGCGTGGAGCCGGGCGAAATCTCCTCCGTCCTGCGCGAGCACCCCGCCGTGCGCGAGGCCCTCGTCGTCGCCCGCGAGGACTCCCCTGGCGACAAGCGCCTCGTCGCCTACGTCGTTTCCTCCGAGCCAGTCACCGCTGAGTCCCTGAGAGCCTTCCTCCAGGAGCGACTGCCGGCCTACATGGTGCCCTCCTCCTTCGTCGCACTGGAGGCCATGCCCCTGACTCCCAACGGCAAGGTGGACCGCAACGCCCTGCCCGTGCCGGACGTCACCTCCTCCGCTTCCGAGTACGTCGCCCCTCGCACCCCCACCGAGGAAATCCTCGCCTCCCTCTGGGCTGGCCTGCTGCGCGTGCCCCAGGTGAGCGTCCACGACGACTTCTTCGCACTCGGTGGCCATTCCCTCCTCGCCACCCAGGTGGTTTCTCGCGTCCGCTCCGCTCTCGGAGTCGAGCTCCCCCTGCGCGCACTCTTCGAAGCGCCGACGCTGGAGGCTCTGGCCAGGCGCGTGGACCAGACCACGAGCAACACCCTCCTGCCCGAGCTGCGCGCGACGCCCGTGGGCCCGCGGGTGCCGCTGTCCTTCGCCCAGCAGCGCCTGTGGTTCATCGACCAGCTCCAGCCCGGCGGAACGACCTACAGCGTGCCCCGCCTCCTGCGCCTGCAAGGCCCGCTGGACGCCGCCGCCCTGGAGCGCGCTTTCACCGAGCTGGTCCGCCGTCACGAGTCCCTGCGCACCACCTTCCACCAGGACGCCGGTGAGGCCTTCCAGCTCATTGCGCCTCACTCTCCCTTCCATCTCTCCGTGGTGGACCTGTCCTCCCACGAGGACCGGGAGGCCGAGGCCCACCGCCTCGCCGTGCAAGAGGCCCAACGCCCCTTCCATCTCGCCTCCGGCCCGCTGCTGCGCGCACTGCTGCTGCGCCTGGACTCGCGCGAGCATCTGCTGTTGCTGAACATGCATCACATCGTCTCGGACGGCTGGTCCGCCGGGGTGCTGGTGCGCGAGCTGGGCGCCCTCTACCGCGCCTTCGCCGCTGGCCTGCCCACCCCTCTGCCCGAGCTGCCCGTGCAGTACGCCCACTACGCTGTCTGGCAGCGCTCCTGGCTGCACGGGGACAGCCTCGACCAGCAGCTCTCCTGGTGGCGCCAGCACCTGGAAGGCGCGCCGCACGCGCTGGAGCTGTCCACCGACTTCCCTCGTCCGCCCGTGCAGTCCTTCGCTGGCGCCAGCTTCCACTTCCAGCTGCCCGTGCAGCTGAGCCAGTCGCTCCAGGCGCTCTCCCATCAGCACGGCGCCACGCTCTTCATGGCCCTGCTGGCCTCCACACATGCGCTGCTGGCCCGCTACTCCGGCCAGGAGGACGTCGTCGTCGGCTCCCCCATCGCCGGCCGCCGCTTCGCCCAGCTCGAAGGCCTCATCGGCTTCTTCGTCAACACCCTGGCGCTGCGCTCGCGCCTGCATGACGACCCCTCATTCACCCAGCTGCTGGCCCGCGTCCGCGAGGCCACCCTCGGCGCCTATGCCCACCAGGACGTGCCCTTCGAGAAGCTGGTGGAGGAGCTGCAGCCCCGGAGGGACCTGAGCCGCTCGCCGCTCTTCCAGGTCATGCTCGTCCTCCAGAATGCGCCTCGGCCAGACGCCCCGGCCCACCCGGAGGAACTGTCCGTGCGCCCCGTCGAGACGGAGAGCCTGGGCGGAGCCAAGTTCGACCTCACCTTCACCTTCACCCATTCGGCCCAGGGACTGGTGGGCTCGGTCAACTACAGCACCGCGCTCTTCCGTGAAGACACCGTGCGCCGCCTTGCCACGCACCTGCGCATGCTGCTGCAAGGGGTGGTGAGCCGGCCCGACGCACGCCTGTCCGAGCTGCCGCTCATGGACGACGCCGAGCGCCGGCAGGTGCTGCTCGACTGGAACGCCACGCGCTCCGACTATCCGCGCGACGCTTCCATCCACGAGCTGTTCCAGGCCCAGGCCCGACTCACTCCCGACGCGGTGGCCCTCGTCTCCGGCACGGAGCACCTCTCCTACCGCCAGCTCGACGAGCGCGCCAACCAGCTCGCCTGGCACCTGCGCTCGCTGGGCGTCGCTTCCGGCACTCCCGTCGCCGTGGGCCTGGAGCGCTCCTTCGAGCTCATCATCTGCCTGCTCGGCATCCTCAAGGCCGGCGGGGCCTACGTGCCCCTGGAGACGGCCTACCCCCGCGAGCGCCTCGCGCTGCTGCTGGAGGACTCGGGCGCCACTCTGCTGCTCACCGACTCCCGTCTCGCCAGTAGCCTGCCGCCCTTCTCTGGCCGCACCGTGCTGCTGGACGCGGAGTCCGCCCTCCTCTCCCTCCAGCCCACGCATGCGCCCGCGTCCCTGACGCAGGCCACCAGCCTGGCCTACGTGATGTTCACCTCCGGCTCCACCGGCAGGCCCAAGGGCGTGCTGGTGCCGCACCGGGGTGTGGTGCGCCTGGTGTGCGGCGCATCCTTCATCCACTTCGGCCCCGAGCACGTCTACCTCCAGATGGCGCCCGTCGCCTTCGACGCCTCCACACTGGAAATCTGGGGCGCGCTGCTTCGTGGCGCCCGCCTGGTGCTCGCACCGCCGTACGCGCTCTCGCTGGAGGAGATGGGTGCCCTGGTGCGCCAGCATGCGCCGTCCACGCTCTGGCTCACCACGGCCCTCTTCGAGCAGATGGCCCTGCACCAGGGTGAGGCCCTGGCGTCCGTGTCCCAGGTGCTGTCCGGTGGCGAAGTGATGCCCGCCCAGCGGCTGCGCGAGCACCTCGCGCGCATGACGCCGGACGCCGTGCTCATCAACGCCTACGGCCCCACCGAGAACACCACCTTCTCCACCACCCACACCCTGCGCTCGCACTCGGTGGTGGGCCACTCCGTTCCGATTGGGCGTCCCATCTCGCAGTCCACCACCTACGTGCTGGACGCCTCACTCAGGCCGGTGCCGGTGGGCGTACCCGGCGAGCTGTACGTGGGCGGAGACGGCCTGGCCTGGGGCTACCTGGGCCGGCCGGAGCTGACGGCGGAGCGCTTCATCCCCGACGGCTTCAGCGACACCCCGGGCTCGCGCCTGTACCGCACGGGCGACGTGGCGCGCTGGCAGGCGGACGGCACGCTCGAGTTCATGGGCCGCACCGACTTCCAGGTGAAGGTGCGTGGCTTCCGCATCGAGCCCGGTGAGGTGGAGGCCGTGCTGCGGCTCCAGCCCGGGGTGCGCGAAGCGCTCGTGCTCGCGCGTGAGGACAGCCCCGGCGACAAGCGCCTGGTGGCCTACGTCGTGGGAGTGGACGTGTCCGGGGACGTGCTGCGCGGGGCCCTCGCGGCCCGCCTGCCGGACTACATGGTGCCCTCGGCGTTCGTCCTGCTGGAGTCCTTCCCGCTGACAGCCAACGGCAAGGTGGACCGCAAGGCCCTGCCCGTCCCGGACGCCGTGTCCTCCGCCTCTGAGTACGTCGCCCCACGCACGCCTACCGAGGAGCATCTCGCCACCCTCTGGGCAGAGGTGCTGCGCCTGCCTCGCGTGGGAGCCCACGACAACTTCTTCGAGTCGGGCGGCCACTCGCTGCTGGCCACGCAGCTCGTCTCCCGCATCCGCGCCAGCTTCGGCGTAGAGCTGCCCCTGCGCGCCGTCTTCGAAGCCTCTACGCTGGAGGCGCTCGCGCGCCGGATTGAAGCCGCCGCGCCCCAGGACTCCGCGCCCCCCCTGGAGCCGATGCCTCGCACGGCACCGCCCCCACTCTCCTTCGCGCAGCAGCGCCTGTGGCTGTTGGATCAGCTCGCACCCGGTAGCTCGGCCTACAACATCCCCTCCGCGCTGCGCGTGTCCGGCCGGCTGGACATCCAGGCCCTGCGCCAGAGCTTCGAAGCACTGGTGCATCGCCACGAGTCGCTGCGCACCACCTTCCGCGAAGAGCCCTCCGGCCCCGTCCAGGTCATCTCCGCGCCCGCATCGCTGCCGCTGGACGTCATCGAGCTGGGTCACCTGTCCGAAGACGCGCGCCAGGCCGAAGTGCGCCGGCTGTCGGCCGCCGAGTCCCTGCGTCCCTTCGACCTCGCTGCCGGTCCCCTGCTTCGCGCCTCGCTGCTGCGCCTCGACTCCGAGCACCACGTGTTGTTGGTGACGATGCACCACATCGTCTCCGACGGCTGGTCCATGGGCGTACTGGTGCGCGAGCTGGTCTCCCTCTACGAGGCCTTCTCCTCCGGCCGCATGCCTCAACTGGCCCCCCTGGCTGTCCAGTACGCGGACTTCGCTACGTGGCAGCGCTCATGGCTGCAAGGCGAGGTGCTCCAGGGACAAATCGACTACTGGAAGCAGCAGCTCTCCGGCGCGCCCGCACTGCTGGAGCTGCCCACCGACAGGCCTCGCCCCGCCGTCCAGTCCCAGCGCGGCGCCGCGCTGCCCGTCCTCCTGCCTCTCCCGGTGACGGAGGCCCTGTCCGCGTTCTGCCAGCGCGAGGGCGTCACGCCCTTCATGGCCCTGCTCACTGTCTGGCAGGTGCTCCTGTCTCGCTACTCCGGCCAGGACGACATCTCCGTCGGCTCGCCCATCGCCGGCCGCACCCGCGCGGAGACCGAGGGCCTCATCGGCTTCTTCGTCAACACCCTGGTGCTCCGCTCTCGCGTGGCTCCTCAGTCCACCTTCCGCGAGCTGCTTGCCCAGGTGCGCGCCACCACCCTGAGCGCCTACGAGCACCAGCACCTGCCCTTCGAGAAGCTCGTCGAGGAGCTGCAGCCCCAGCGCAGCCTCAGCCACTCGCCCCTCTTCCAGGTCATGCTCGTGCTGCAGAACGCACCGGCCGCGGCGCTGGCCCTACCCGGCCTGTCCTTCCTGCCACTGGGGCGTGAGGCCGAGGCCACCAAGTTCGACCTGACGCTCACGCTGACCCACACGCCTCGCGGCCTGTCGGGAGTGCTCCACTACCGCACCGACCTGTTCGACGCCTCCACCGTCACCCGCATGGTGGAGCACCTGCGCACCCTGCTCGAGGCCGCACTCGCTTCGCCCGACACACTCGTGGGCGACTTGCCCCTGCTCGCTTCTTCCGAGCGCGCGTTGTTGCTCGAGTCCTTCAACACTTCTGTTGAGCGTGTTCCCGCCCTGGCGCCCCTGCACACCCTCATTGCTGCACAGGCCGCCAGCCGTCCGACGCAGCCAGCGGTGGCCTGCGAGGACGAGGTCCTCACGTATGCGGAACTGAATGCCCGGGCCAACCAGCTCGCCTGGCACTTGCGCTCGCTGGGCGTGGGCCCCGAGACATGCGTGGCCCTGTGCCTGGAGCGCTCCGTCGACACCGTGGTGGCACTGCTCGCCATCTGGAAGGCCGGCGCCGCCTACGTCCCACTCGACCCCGCTCAGCCCGCCCTGCGCCTGCAAGCCCTGGTGGAGGAAGTCGCCGCGCCTGTTGTCGTGACGGTGTCCCGTTACGCCGCTTCCTTCGCCTCCGCCTGCGTGCGGATGGATGCGGACGCAGAGCGACTCGCCATCCAGCGCACGGATGCGCCGACGAGCGACGTGTCCATGGACAACGTCGCCTACGTCCTCTTCACCTCCGGCAGCACCGGCCGGCCCAAGGGCGTCGCCGTCTCCCACGGGCAGCTTGCCCACTACGTGCATTCAGCCACCCAGCGCCTGGGCCTCGCCGACTGCTCCAGCTTTGCCCTCGTCTCCACCTTCGTCGCAGACCTCGGCAACACCGTCCTCTTCCCCGCCCTTTGCACCGGCGGCCTGCTGCACGTCCTCTCCCATGAGCGCGCCAGCAACCCCGCCGGCCTCGCCGAGTACTTCCAGCGCCACGCCGTCGACTGCGTGAAGCTCGTCCCCTCTCACCTGGCGGCCCTGCTCACCGCGGCAGAGCCCCGCCACGTGCTGCCTCGCAAGAAGCTCGTGCTCGGCGGTGAGTCCTCCTCCTGGGCCCTCCTGGAGCAGGTGCGTGCGCTCGCTCCCGACTGCGAAGTCTTCAACCACTACGGCCCCACCGAGACGACGGTGGGGGTGCTCGCAGGCCGCGTCGAGTGGCCCTCCGCCGGCTCCGCACCGGCCACCGTGCCGCTGGGCCGCCCACTGGCCCATTCGCGCCTCTACGTCCTCGACGCGCACCTGCAGCCAGCCCCCGTCGGCGTGCCGGGCGAGTTGTTCATCGGCGGCCCCCAGGTGACTCGCGGCTACCTGCACCGCCCGGAGTTGACGGCGGAGCGCTACCTGCCCGACCTCTTCAGCCCCGCTCCCGGCGCGCGCATGTATCGCAGCGGCGACAAGGTGCGCTGGCTGGCTGACGGCCGTGTCGAATTCATCGGCCGCGCCGACTTCCAGGTGAAGGTGCGCGGCTTCCGCGTGGAGCCGGGCGAAATCTCCTCCGTCCTGCGCGAGCACCCCGCCGTGCGCGAGGCCCTCGTCGTCGCCCGCGAGGACTCCCCTGGCGACAAGCGCCTCGTCGCCTACGTCGTTTCCTCCGAGCCAGTCACCGCTGAGTCCCTGAGAGCCTTCCTCCAGGAGCGACTGCCGGCCTACATGGTGCCCTCCTCCTTCGTCGCACTGGAGGCCATGCCCCTGACTCCCAACGGCAAGGTGGACCGCAACGCCCTGCCCGTGCCGGACGTCACCTCCTCCGCTTCCGAGTACGTCGCCCCTCGCACCCCCACCGAGGAAATCCTCGCCTCCCTCTGGGCTGGCCTGCTGCGCGTGCCCCAGGTGAGCGTCCACGACGACTTCTTCGCACTCGGTGGCCACTCCCTGCTCGCCACCCAGGTGGTGTCTCGCGTCCGCTCCGCCCTCGGAGTCGAGCTCCCCCTCCGCGCACTCTTCGAGGCGCCCACCGTCGCCTCCCTCGCAGCCCGCATCGACTCGTCCCGCGATGCCGCCACCGGCCTCGAAGCCCCCGCCATCCTTCCCGTGCCTCGCTCCGGCCCGCTGCCGCTCTCCTTCGCCCAGCAGCGCCTGTGGTTCCTCGACCAGCTCCAGCCCGGCGGCTCCTCCTACAGCATGCCCCGCTTCGTGCGCATGGACGGCCCCCTCGACGTGGCCGCCCTGCGCCGCGCCTTCGAGGAGTTGGTTCGCCGCCACGAGGCCCTGCGCACCACCTTCATCCAGCACGAGGGCCAGCCCCTCCAGCTCATCGCCCCCCACGCCGAGCTGCCACTGCACGTCGTGGACCTCAGTGGCCTGGAGCCCCAGGCCGCTCGCGCGGAGCTGGAGCGGCAGCTGCGCGAAGACACACTCCAGCCCTTCCACCTCGCCACTGGCCCCCTGGTTCGCGCAGGCCTGTGGCAGCTGGGCCCCGCCGAGCACGTGCTCTCCCTCAACATGCACCACATCGTCTCCGACGGTTGGTCCATGGGCGTCCTCGTTCGCGAAGTCGCCGCCCTCTACGACGCCTTCGCTCACGACAGGCCTTCTCCGCTCGCCCCTCTGGCGCTCCAGTACGCCGACTACGCCGTCTGGCAGCGCCAGTGGCTCCAGGGCGACGTGCTCCAAGCCCAGCTCGCCTTCTGGCGTCAGCAGCTCTCTGGAAACACTCCCCTGGCGTTGCCCACCGACAAGCCTCGCCCCCCCGTGCAGACCTTCCACGGCGCCCATGTGCCCGTCCGCCTCTCCCCCCAGCTCTCCGCGGAGGTGAAAGCGTTGTGCCAGCAGGAAGGCCTGACACCCTTCATGGTGTTGCTGGCCTCCTTCCAGGTGCTGCTGTCGCGCTACTCCGGCCAGGAGGACGTCTCCGTCGGCACGCCCATCGCCGGCCGCCAGCGCAGTGAGCTCGAAGGCCTCATCGGCTTCTTCGTCAACACGCTGGTCATGCAGTCCCGGGTGCAGGGCCGCGACTCCTTCCTCCACCTGCTGCGTCAGGTGAAGGAGACGGCCCTGGGCGCGTACACGCACCAGAACGTGCCCTTCGAGCGGCTGGTGGAGGAGCTCCAGTCCGACCGGGACATGAGCCGCAGCCCGCTCTTCCAGGTCATCTTCGCCCTGCAGAACACCCCCAACACCCCGTTGCAGCGGCAGGAGCTGACGCTGCGCCCGATGGAGGTGAACAACCCCACCATCAAGTTCGAGCTGGAGCTCAGCCTCTCGGAGTCACCCGACGGCTTCCGCGGTGCGCTGGGCTACAACACGGACCTGTTCGAGGCCGGCACCGCCACGCGCATGGCGCAGCACCTCCTCACGTTGGTGCAGGCGCTCGTGGCCCGGCCCGCGGCGTCCCTGGACTCCGCGTCCCTGCTGTCCGAAGCAGAGCGCCACGAGGTGCTGGTCCGCTGGAACGAGACCCGCGCCCCCTTCCCCCACGACACCTGCGCCCATCAGCTCTTCGAGGACCAGGCCGCGCGCACTCCGCACGCCGCGGCCCTGCGCTTCGAGGGGCAGGAGCTCACCTACGCCCAGCTCGACGCCCGCGCCAATCAGCTCGCACACCACCTGCGCTCGCTGGGCGTGCACGCCGAAGTGCCCGTGGCCCTGTGCGTGGAGCGCTCGCTGGAAACGGTCGTCGCGCTCCTCGCCATCCTCAAGGCGGGCGGCGCCTACGTGCCGTTGGACTCCAGCTATCCCGTGGAGCGCCTGACGTACACCCTGCGCGACTGCGCCGCCCCGCTGCTCATCACCACCGCGCCCCTCGCCGCCAGGCTCCCACTCGGCGCCGAGCAGCTCGTCCTGCTGGACGCCGAAGCCGACCTCATCGCCTCGCGGCCCGCTTCCGCGCCCCTCTGCACGACGGACGCCCGGAGCCTCGCGTACATCATCTACACCTCGGGCAGCACCGGCCGTCCCAAGGGGACGCTGTTGCAGCATCGCGGCCTGTGCAACACCGCGCTCACCGCCGGCCGCGTCCATGGCTACCAGCCCGGCAGCCGCGTCCTCCAGTACGCCTCCTTCGGCTTCGACGCCTCGGTGGCCGAAATCTTCGGCACCCTGCTCGCCGGTGCCACCCTGGTGCTGGCGCCTCGCGAGCGGCTGATGCCCGGTGCCCCGCTGCGCACCCTGCTGCGCGAGGAGGCCGTCACCGCCGTCACGCTGACGCCCTCCGTGCTCGCGCAGATGGAGCCCGAGGACTTCCCCGCCCTGCAGACTCTCGTCTCCGCGGGTGAGGCCTGCACCCCCGAGCTGGTGGAGCGCTGGGGCGGCCGCGTGCGGCTGCTCAATGCGTACGGCCCCACGGAGGCCACCGTGTGCGCCACCATCTCCGAGCCCCTCGTGCCCGGCGAGCGCCTCACCATTGGCCGCCCCTGGACCAATGTGAGCGTGTACGTGCTGGACGCCGCGCAGCGCCCCGTCCCCGTGGGCGTGCCCGGTGAGCTGTGCGTGGGAGGCGTGGGCGTGGCCCGCGGCTACCTCGGCCAGCCGGGCCTCACCGCCGAGCGCTTCGTTCCCGACGCCTTCAGCGCCGAAGCGGGTGCTCGCCTGTACCGCACCGGAGACCGGGCGCGGTGGCTTGCCGACGGCACGCTGGAGTACCTGGGCCGCCTCGACTCGCAGGTGAAGCTGCGCGGCTTCCGCATCGAGCTGGGCGAAATCGAAGCCGCCCTGCTCACCCGTGTCGAAGTGCGCGAAGCCGTCGCCCTGGTGCGCGAGGACGCCCCCGGCGTCAGGCGGCTGGTTGCCTACGTGGTCGCCCGGGAGGGCGGCACGCTGGACACCCCCGCGCTGCGCGCCACCCTCCAGCAGCAACTGCCCGAGTACATGGTGCCCTCGGCCATCGCCGTGCTGCCGGCCCTGCCGCTGACGTCCCATGGCAAGGTGGACCGCAAGGCCCTGCCCGCGCCGGACGAAGCGCTGTCGACCCGGGAGTACGTGGCGCCTCGCAGCCCCGTCGAGGCGCAGCTGGCCACCCTCTGGGTGGAGCTGCTGCACGTCAGTCGAATCAGCGTGTACGACAGCTTCTTCGAGCTGGGCGGTCACTCGCTGCTGGCCACCCAGCTCATCTCCCGCGTGCGCACTACCCTGGGCGTGGAGCTACCGCTGCGCGCCCTCTTCGAGGCGCCCACCCTCCAAGGCTTCGCCGCGCGCATCGACGCCGCTCGCGAGTCCGGTCTCGGGAGCCGGGCGCCCGCCATCGTCCCCGTGTCCCGCGTGGAGGCCCTCCCGCTGTCCTTCGCCCAGCAGCGGCTGTGGTTCCTCGACCAGCTCGAGCCCGGCAGCCCTGCCTTCAACATCCCCTCCGCCCTGCGCCTGACTGGCGTGCTGGACGCGGAGGCCCTGCGTCGCGCCCTCGAAGCGCTGGTGCACCGGCACGAAGCCCTGCGCACCACCTTCCGCGACGAGCCCGCCGGCTCCGTCCAGGTCATCTCCCCGCCCGCGCCCCTGCGCATGGACGCCATCGACCTGCGCGCGTTGCCCCCCGAGCAGCGCCAGGCCGAGGCGCAGCGGCTGTCCGAGGAAGAGGCCCTGCGCCCCTTCAACCTGGGCACGGGGCCGCTGCTGCGCGCCTCCCTGCTGGTGCTCGACGCGCAGGAGCACGTGCTGCTCCTCAACGTCCACCACATCGTCTCCGATGGCTGGTCCATGGGCGTGCTGTTGCGTGAGGTGGCGCAGCTCTATGCCGCCTTCGCCTCCGGCCGGCCGTCGCCGCTGGCACCGCTGCCGCTCCAGTACGCGGACTTCGCCGCCTGGCAGCGCCAGTGGCTCCAGGGTGACGAGCTGGAAACGCAGCTCGACTGGTGGAGGCGGCGGCTGGAAGGCGCGCCGCAGGAGCTGGAGCTGCCCACGGACAGGCCGCGCACGCAGCGCTCCATGCCCCGGGCGGCCCATGTCCCCGTGGTGCTCTCACGCGAGCTCTCCGAGGCCGTGGACGCCATCTGCCTCCGCGAGGGCCTCACGCCCTTCATGTTCCTGCTGGCCTCGTTCCAGCTGCTGCTGTCGCGCTACGCCGGCCAGGACGACATCAGCGTCGGCTCGCCGGTGGCCGGCAGAGACCGGGCCGAGCTGGAGGGCCTGGTCGGCTTCTTCCTCAACACCCTGGTCCTGCGCACGCGTCTGGACGGAGACCCCACCGTGCGCGAGCTGCTGGTCCGCGTGCGGGACATGGCCCTGGGCGCCTTCGCCCACCAGCTCATCCCCTTCGAGCAGCTCCAGCCGATGCGCGGCCTGCGCCAGGCGCCGCTGTTCCAGGTGATGTTCATGCTGCAGAACCTGCCCTCGACGGAGCTGTCCGTGCCGGGGCTGACGTTCCGCTCGCTGACCACGCAGAGCCGCGTCGCCAAGTTCGACCTGACGCTGGTCCTGTCGCGCAGCGAGGCCGGCTTCCACGGTGGATTGGAGTACGCCGCCGACCTGTTCGACGCGTCCACCGCGGAGCGCATGGCCCGGCACCTGCGCGTGCTGGTGGAAGCCCTGGTCACAGCGCCCGAGCGCCGGCTGTCGAGCCTCACGCTGCTGGCGGGAGAGGAGCGCCGCCAGCTGCTGGTGGACTGGAACGCCACCCGCGCCGACTTCCCCGAGGCATGCGTCCACTCGCTCTTCGAAGCCCAGGTCCGCCGTGCGCCGGACGCGCTGGCGGCCTCCTTCGAGGGCGACAGCCTCACCTACGCGCGACTCGAGGCGAAGGCCAACCAGCTCGCCCACGCCCTGCGTCGCCGCGGCGTGGGGCCGGAGGTGCGGGTGGCCCTGAGCGTCGAGCGCTCGCTGGAGGTCGTCGTCGGCCTGCTGGGCATCCTCAAGGCCGGCGGTGCCTGGGTGCCGTTGGATCCGCTGCTGCCGCGTGAGCGCCTCGCCTTCATGCTGGAGGACAGCGGCGCGGCGGTGCTGGTGACACAGGCCGCGCTGCTGGAGCGCTACCCCGACGCGCACCGTGTCCGCGCGCTCTGCCTCGACACCGAGAGGGAAGCGCTGTCACGCGAGAGCACCGAAGCGCCCGTGACGGGCGTGGCCGCGCATCACCTGGCCTACCTGCTCTACACGTCGGGCAGCACCGGCCTGCCCAAGGGCACCGCCGTCGAGCACCGGAGCGTCGCCAACCTGGTGACACACGAAGCGGGGGCCTACGGCATCGGCCCGGGTAGCCGCGTGTTGCAGTTCGCCAACCTGAGCTTCGACCTGTCGGTGGAAGAGGTCTTCACCACGTTGACTTCCGGAGCCACGCTGGTGCTGGCGCCGCTGGAGAAGCTCATGCCGGGAGCGCCCCTGCACGCGCTGCTGCACGCGCAGGCGCTCACCGTCATCAGCCTCACGCCGGCCGCCCTGGCGGCCACTCCGGCGGATGGACTGCCCGCGCTGCGGACCGTCATCTCCGGTGGCGAAGCCCTGCCCGCCGAGGTGGTGGCGCGCTGGGCTCCGGGCCGCAGGCTCCTCAATACGTACGGCCCCACGGAAGCCACGGTCATCGCCACGCTCACCGAGTGCGTCGCCGATGGGCGCGTGCCCTCCATCGGCCGGCCGCTGGCCAACGTGCGCGCGTACGTGCTGGACACGCGTGGCGAGCCGGTGCCCGTGGGCGTGAAGGGCGAGCTGTACCTCGGAGGCGTGGGCGTGGCGCGGGGCTACCCCGGGCGAGCGGCCCTCACCGCCGAGCGCTTCGTGCCGGACGCGCTCTCCGGCGAAGCGGGCGCGCGCCTGTACCGCACCGGCGACGTGGTGCGCTGGCGCGGGGACGGCACGCTCGACTTCGTGGGCCGCGTGGACGCACAGGTGAAGGTGCGCGGCTTCCGAATCGAGCTGGGCGAAGTGGAAGCCGCGCTGGCCAGGCTGCCCGCCGTGAGCGAAGCCGTGGTGGTGGCCCGCGAGGACGGGCCCGGCGGCAAGCGGCTGGTGGGCTACGTGGTGGCGCGCGAAGGCGCGGAGACGGACGGAGCCACACTCCGGGCCGCCCTCAAGGAAGCCCTGCCCGAGTACATGGTGCCCGCGGCCGTGGTGGTGCTGCCCGCCCTGCCCCTCACCCCCAACGGCAAGGTGGACCGCAAGGCCCTGCCCGCGCCGGACCTCGCGAGTGACGCGGGGAGCTACGTCGCGCCCCGCACCCCCACGGAGGAGCGCGTCGCGGAGTTGTGGAGACAGCTCCTCAACGTCGAGCGCGTGGGCGCCACCGACAACTTCTTCGACCTGGGCGGCCACTCGCTGCTGGCCACCCAGGCCATCAGCCGCATCCGCGCCGCCTTCGGCGTGGAGCTGCCCCTGCGTGACTTGTTCGAGTCTCCCACCGTGGAAGGCGTGGCGCGCCTGATTGACGCCGCGCTCGAAGGCAGGGGGGCACCGGCCGTCCGCAAGCAGCGGGATACCCTGGCGCCGTCGCTGCCGGTCATCCCCCTGGAAGACGTGGCCGCGCGCGAGGAGGCGCGACCCCGCCCCGTGGAGCCGCATGGCGAGTCCGCCCAGGCCCGTCCGCTCTCCGACGCCGAGCGCCAGCAGGTGCTGGTGGACTGGAATGCCACCGCGGCCGACTACCCGCGTGACGCCACCCTGCCCGAGGTCTTCTCCCGCGTGGTGGCCCGCTTCCCGAACAAGGTCGCCATCGAGTTCGGTGAAGAGGCCCTCACCTACCGGCAGCTGGATGAGCGTGCGAATCAGCTCGCGTGGCACCTGCGCGGCCTGGGCGTGTCCACCGACTCGCGCGTGGCCGTGGCGCTGGAACGCTCCCTGGAGCTCATCGTCTCATTGGTGGCCATCATCAAGGCCGGCGGCGCCTACGTGCCGTTGGACCCGAGCTACCCCCGTGAGCGCCTCGCCGCGATGCTGGAGGACTCGCGCCCACTCGCGCTCGTCACCACCGGCGCGCTGCTGCCGAAGCTTCCCGCCGGGGGAATCTCCACGGTGGTGCTGGAGGCACTGTCCCTGGAGGGCCTGCCCACGCATGCGCCGCCTCCTTCGGCCCTGCCCCACAGCCTCGCCTACATCGACTTCACCTCCGGCTCCACCGGCCGCCCCAAGGGCGTGGGCATTCCGCAGACCGCCGTGCTGCGCACCCTCTTCGGCATCGACTACGCGCACCTGGGTCCGGACGAGACGTTCCTGCTCATCGCCCCCATCTCCTTCGACCCCTCCACCTTCGAAGTCTGGGGCCCGCTGCTGCATGGCGCGCGGCTGGTCATCTTCCCGCCCCACGCCCCGTCCGACGTCCAGGAGCTGGGAGCGTTGATTGCCGAGCGCGGCGTCACCACCCTGCTCATCACCGCCGGCCTCTTCTCGCAGCTGGTGGAGCACAACCTGCCCAGCATGCGGAAGCTGAAGCAGGTGCTCTCCGGCGGTGACGTGGTGAGCGCGCCGCACGTGCGCCGTGTGCTGGAGGAGCTGCGCATCCCCTTCACCGACTGCTACGGCCCCACCGAGGTCACCTTCGTCACCTCCTGCCACCGCATCACCGACGCCTCCACGCTGGGCGCCTCCGTCCCCATTGGCCGGCCCATCGGCAATACGCAGGTGTACGTGCTGGACGCCGCAGGCCAGCCGGTGCCCCCGGGCGTCGTCGGCGAGCTGTTCGCCGGCGGAGACGGCCTGGCGCGCGGCTACGTGGAGCAGCCCGCCCTCACCGCCGAGCGCTTCGTCCCCAACCCCTTCTCCTCCGTCCCCGGCGCCCGCCTCTACCGCACCGGCGACCTGGCTCGCTGGCGCGCGGACGGCATCCTCGAGTTCCTCGGCCGGGCCGACGCCCAGGTAAAGGTGCGCGGCTACCGCATCGAGCTGGCCGAAGTCCAAGCCGCCCTGCTCGCCTTCCCCGGGGTGCGCGAGGCCATCGTCGTGGCCCGCGAGGACCGTCCCGGCGACAAGCGCCTCGTCGGCTACGTCGTCGCGTCCGAGTCCCTGGACATGGCGGCCCTGCGCGCGGACCTCAAGCAGCGGCTGCCCGAGTACATGGTGCCCTCCGCCCTGGGGCGGCTGGACGCCCTGCCCCTCACCGAGACCGGCAAGCTGGACAGGAAGGCCCTCCCGGCCCCCTCGACCTTCCAGTCCCAGGGCACCTCCCGCCCGCCCCGCACCGATTGCGAGCGCGAGCTGGCGGCGCTCTGGGCCCGCGTCCTCCATGTAGACGCGCCCGGTGCGGAGGACGACTTCTTCGAGCTGGGCGGCAACTCGCTGAGCGCCACGCAGGTCATCTCCCGCGTCCGCAAGCACTTCCGTGTGGAGCTGTCCTTCGCGGACTTCTTCTCGCGGCCCACCATCGAAGCCCTGGCCCGGCGCATCGAGGAGCTGTCCGTGGACCGGCCCGCGCCGCTCCAGCCCCTGCTCCGGCCCCGGACGGGAAGCGGCCACCCGCCCCTGTCCTTCGCGCAGCAGCGCTTGTGGTTCTTCTCGAAGCTGGAGCCCGATGGCGCCACGTACAACCTGCCCTTCGCCGTGCGCCTGGAGGGCCCGCTCGACGTGCCCGCGCTCGCGAGGACGCTGCGGGACGTGCTCCAGCGCCATGAGTCCCTGCGCACCACGCTGCAGGAACATGAGCACCAGCCCGTCCAGGTCGTAGCGGACCGGCCCGCGCTCCCCGCGGGTTGGGTGGACCTGGAAGCCCTCCCCGAGGCCGAGCGCGACGCCTCGCTCCAGCGCCTCGTCGAGCACGAGTCCCAGCAGTCGTTCAACCTGGAGACGGGCCCGCTGTGGCGCGTCCTCCTGGTGCGCCGCTCGGAGCAGCAGCACGTGCTGCTGCTCACCCTCCACCACGTCATCGCGGACGGCTGGTCCCTGGGCGTCCTCACCCACGAGCTGAGCACGCTGTACACAGCGCACGTCGAGGGCCGCCCCGCGAACCTCGAGCCACTGCCGGTGCAGTACCCGGACTTCGCCCTCTGGCAGCGCGCATGGCTCCGCGACGAGGTGCTGGAAGGCGAGCTCGGCTGGTGGCGCCAGCAACTCCAGGGAGCGCCCAAGGCCCTGGAGCTGCCCACCGACAGGCCGCGTCCGGCCACGCAGACCTTCCGCGGCGCCGCGCACGTCTTCCACTTCCCGCGCGAGCTGTCGGATGCCCTCGAAGCGCTCTGCCGCCAGGAGGGCACCACGCCCTCCATGGTGGTGCTCGCCGCGTTCCAGGCGCTGCTGGCCCGCTACTCCGGCCAGGACGACGTCAGTGTCGGCACGCCCATCGCCGGCCGCACGCACGCGGAGCTGGAGGGGCTCATCGGCTTCTTCGTCAATACGCTGGTGCTGCGCACGAAGCTGGACGGAGACCCCAGCTTCCGCGCGCTGCTCGCCCGGGTGCGTGGCGTGATGCTCGGGGCCTACGCGCACCAGGACGTCCCCTTCGAGAAGCTGGTGGAGACGCTGCGGCCCGAGCGCGCCCCCGGCCGCCCCCCGCTCTTCCAGGTGATGCTCGCGTACCAGAACGCGCCCATGCCCGAGCTGATGGGCCCGGGGCTGAAGATGGGCGGCATGAAGGTCGAGAGCCGCTCGGCGAAGTTCGACCTCATCCTGGCCATCGCCGACCGCGGACAGGGCCTGAGGGGACAGCTCGAGTACAGCACCGACCTGTTCGACGCCTCGACGGCGGCGCGGATGGTGCGGCACCTGCGTGTGCTGCTGGAGTCGGCGCTCGCGAACCCGGACCGCCCGCTCTCCCGCGTGTCCTTCCTCACCGAAGAGGAGCGGCACCTGTTGTTCCACGCGTGGCGAGAGCCGTCCGCCGCCTCGGTGGGAGACGCCAGCCTGCACCGCCTCTTCCAGGCCCAGGCCCGGCTCACGCCGGACGCGGTGGGCGCGGAGCTGGACGGCCAGACGCTCACCTGGAGTGAGCTGTATCAGCGAGCCCGCCAGGTGCATCGCTCGCTGCTCGTGCGTGGGCTGGTGGAGCTGCCCGAGCCGCCGCCGCTGGTGCCGGTGCCGCGCACGGACGCGCTGCCGCTGTCCTTCGCGCAGCAACGGCTGTGGTTCCTCGACCAGCTCGAGCCCGGCAGCCCCACCTACAACATTCCCACCGCCGTGCGGCTGGAGGGAGCGCTGGATGTCGAAGCCCTCCAGCGCGGGCTCAACGAGCTGGTGCGCCGCCATGAGGCCCTGCGCACCACCTTCCACGACCAGCAGGGCGAGCCCATCCAGCGCATCGCGCCCCACGCCGAGCTGCCGTTGGACAGGGTGGATCTGAGCGGCCTGGGCGAAGCCGCGCCCGAGGAAGCCCGGCGCCTGTTGGCCCGGGAGAGCCTCCGCGGCTTCAACATGGCCACCGGACCGCTGCTGCGTGCGGTGCTGCTGAAGCTCGCCCCGGCCGAGCACGTGCTGATGCTCAACATGCACCACGTCATCTCGGACGGCTGGTCCCTGAACGTGCTGGTGCGCGAAGTGGCCATCCTCTACGCGGCCTTCAGCCAGGGGCAGCCTTCGCCCCTGCCCGAGCTGTCCGTGCAGTACGCGGACTACGCCGTCTGGCAGCGCCAGTGGCTCCGGGATGAGGTGCTCGAAGCGCAGCTCGCCTGGTGGCGCCGTCGCCTCGTGGGCAACGCCCCGCTGCAGCTGCCCATCGACAAGCCACGCCCGCCGGTGCAGACCTTCCGCGGCGCCTTCGTCCCCGTCCACCTGCCGCAGCCCGTGGCCCAGGCGCTCAAGGCCCTGTGCCAGCGTGAAGCCGTCACGCCCTTCATGCTGCTGCTGGCCTCGTGGCAGGCCCTGCTGGCCCGCTACTGCAACCAGCAGGACATCTCCATCGGCTCACCCATCGCCGGCCGCCAGCGCGGGGAGACGGAGGGCCTCATCGGCTTCTTCGTCAACACCCTGGTGCTGCGCTCCCACGTGGACGGCGCGGAGTCCTTCCGCCAGTTGCTCCAGCAGGTGAAGGAGACGGCCCTGGGGGCCTACTCCCACCAAGACGTCCCCTTCGAGCGGTTGGTGGAGGAGCTGCGGCCCGAGCGCGACATGAGCCGCAGCCCGCTCTTCCAGGTCCTCTTCGTCCTGCAGAACGCCGCGGCCACCGGTCCCGCCCAGCAGCAGTCGTCCAGCATGGCGATGCGCCCGGTGGAGGTGGAGTTCCGCGCCACCAAGTTCGAGCTGGAGCTGGGCCTGACGGAGGCGGCCCAGGGCTTCACGGGCATGCTGGGCTACAACACCGACCTCTTCGAGCCCGCCACGGCCCGCCGCATCGCGGAGCACTTCCGCGTGCTCACCGAGGCGCTGGTGGCTCGGCCCGAGGCGCCCCTTGCTTCCGTGTCCTTGCTGTCCGTGGAGGAGCGCCAGCAGGTGCTGGTGGACTGGAACGCCACCGCCGCCGACTACCCCCGCGCCTCCACCCTGCCCGAGGTCTTCTCCTCGGTCGTGGCCCGCTTCCCCGACAAGGTCGCCGTCGAGTTCGGTGACTCCACGCTCACCTATCGGCAGCTCGATGCGCGTGCCAACCCGCTCGCCTGGCACCTGCGCGGCCTGGGCGTGTCCACCGACTCACGCGTGGCGATTGCCCTGGAGCGCTCGCTGGAGCTGATTGTCGCGTTGGTCGCCATCCTCAAGGCCGGTGGTGCCTACGTCCCGCTCGACCCGGCGTACCCGCGCGAGCGCCTTGCCGCCATGGTGGAAGACGCGCGTCCCGGCGTCCTCGTGACTTCACGCGAGCTGCTGGCGAAGCTCCCCACGGACGGCCTGTCCACCGTGGTGCTCGACGACACGAATCTCTCCGCGCTGCCCACGCACGCGCTGCCCCAGGCAGCGCTGCCCGACAGCCTCGCCTACATCGACTTCACCTCCGGCTCCACCGGCAGGCCCAAGGGCGTCGGCACCACGCAGGCCTCCGTCCTCCGCACCGTCTTCGGCGTCGACTACGCCCACCTCGGCCCGGAGGAGACCTTCCTCCTCATCGCTCCCGTTTCCTTCGACGCCTCCACCCTGGAGCTCTGGGGCCCGCTTCTGCATGGCGCACGGTTGGTGGTGTTCCCGCCCCACTCGCCTTCCGACCTGCAGGAACTGGAGTCCGTCCTCACCAAGCACGCCGTCACGACTCTCCACCTCACCGCCGGCCTCTTCACCCAGGTGGTGGACCACCACCTCTCCGCCCTTCGTGGGGTGAAGCAGCTTCTCACCGGTGGCGACGTGGTGAGTGCTCCCCACGTGCGCCGCGTCCTCGAGGAGCTGCGCATCCCCGTGACGGCCTGCTACGGCCCTACCGAAGGCACCCTCTTCACCTCCACCCACCGCATGACGGACGTCGCCCACGTGGGCACCTCCGTCCCCATCGGCCGGCCCCTGGCCAACACCCAGGTATACCTGCTGGACGCCTCCGGCCAGCCGGTACCCCCGGGTGTCATCGGCGAGCTGTTCATCGGCGGCGACGGCCTGGCCCGTGGCTACGTGGAGCAGCCCGCCCTCACCGCCGAGCGCTTCGTGCCCGACGCCTTCTCCGGGGTACCCGGTGCTCGCCTCTACCGCACCGGCGACCTGGCTCGCTGGCGTGCCGACGGCGTCCTCGACTTCCTCGGCCGGGCCGACGCGCAGGTGAAGGTGCGCGGCTACCGCATCGAGCTGGCCGAAGTCGAAGCCGCACTGCTTGCCTTCCCCGAGGTGCGCGAGGCCGTCGCCCTCGTCCGCGAGGACGCCCCCGGTGACAAGCGTCTCGTCGGCTACCTCGTCGCCCCCGAGTCCCTGGACATGGCGGCCCTGCGCGCGAGCCTCAAGCAGCGGCTGCCCGAGTACATGGTGCCCTCCGCTCTGGTGCGCCTGGACTCCTTCCCTCTCACCGCCAACGCCAAGGTGGACAGGAAGGCCCTCCCTGCTCCCCAGTCCGTGCTGGCAAGCCGGGACTCCGACTACGTGGCGCCGCGTACCCCCACCGAGGAGCTGCTCGCCTCCCTCTTCGCCCAGGTGCTGGGCGTCCCCCGCGTCGGCATCCACGACAACTTCTTCGAGCTGGGCGGCCACTCCCTGCTCGCCACCCAGCTCATCTCCCGCGTGCGCTCGGCCTTCAACGTGGAGTTGCCCCTGCGGGCGCTCTTCGAAGCCCCCACCGTCGCCGCCCTCGCCGCTCGCATCGACGCGGCTCGGCAGCAAGGCACTTCCCTGGCCCCGCCACTGGTGCCGGTGCCGCGCACGGGCGCACTGCCGCTCTCCTTCGCTCAGCAGCGGCTGTGGTTCCTCGACCAGCTCTCTCCCGGCAGCCCCACCTACAACATGCCCTTCGCCGTGCGGCTGCATGGGGAGCTGCACCTCGAAGCCATGCAGCGCGGCCTCAACGAGCTGGTGCGCCGCCACGAGGCCCTGCGCACCACCTTCCACGCCCAGCAGGGCCAACCCATCCAGGTCATCGCTCCCGCCTCCGGGCTGCCGCTGCACGTGGTGGACCTGAGCGGCCTGGGCGAAGCCGCGCCCCAGGAAGCCCGGCGTCTGCTGGCCCGGGAGGGCACGCATGGCTTCGACCTGGCCAGCGGCCCGCTGCTGCGCGCGGTGCTGCTCAAGCTCGCCCCGGCCGAGCACGTGCTGGTGCTCAACATGCACCACATCATCTCCGACGGCTGGTCCATGGGGGTGCTGGTGCGCGAGGTGACGGCCCTCTACGCCGCCTTCAGCCAGGGCCAGTCTTCGCCGCTGCCCGAGCTGCCCCTGCAATACGCCGACTACGCCGTCTGGCAGCGCCAGTGGCTGCAAGGCGACGTGCTCGAGGAGCAACTGGGCTGGTGGCGCCAGAAGCTCGGGGGCAACGCCCCGCTGCAGCTGCCCATCGACAAGCCACGCCCGCCGGTGCAGACCTTCCGCGGCGCCTTCGTCCCCGTCCACCTGCCGCAGGCCGTGGCCCAAGCGCTCAAGGCCCTGTGCCAGCGTGAAGCTGTCACGCCCTTCATGCTGCTGCTGGCCTCCTGGCAGGCCCTGCTGGCCCGCTACTGCAACCAGCAGGACATCTCCATCGGCTCCCCCATCGCCGGCCGCCAGCGCGGGGAGACAGAGGGCCTCATCGGCTTCTTCGTCAACACCCTGGTGCTGCGCGCGCAGGTGCGCGGCGACGAGTCCTTCCGCCAGTTGCTCCAGCAGGTGAAGGAGACGGCCCTGGGGGCCTACTCCCACCAGGACGTGCCCTTCGAACGACTGGTGGAGGAGCTACGCCCCGAGCGCGACATGAGCCGCAGCCCGCTCTTCCAGGTTCTCTTCGCCCTGCAGAACGCTTCGGTCGCCGGCCCCGCCCAGTCGCCTTCCGGCTTGGCGATGCGCCCGGAGGAGGTGGAGTTCCGTGCCATCAAGTTCGAGCTGGAGCTGGGCCTGACGGAAACGGCTCAGGGCTTCTCTGGGGCGCTGGACTACAACACCGACCTCTTCGAGCCCGCCACGGCCCGCCGCATCGCGGAGCACTTCCGCGTGCTCACCGAGGCACTCGTAGCGCGGCCCGAAGTCCCCATGGCTTCCGTGTCCTTGCTGTCCATGGAGGAGCGCCAGCAGGTGCTGGTGGACTGGAACGCCACCACTGCTGCGTACCCCCGCGCCTCCACCCTGCCCGAGGTCTTCTCCTCGGTGGTGGCCCGCTTCCCCGACAAGGTCGCCGTCGAGCTCGGTGACTCCAAGCTCACCTACCGGCAGCTCGATGCGCGCGCCAACCAGCTCGCCTGGCACCTGCGCGTCCTCGGCGTGTCCACCGACTCGCGCGTGGCCCTGGCCGTGGACCGCTCACTGGAGCTCATCGTTTCCCTGGTGGCCATCCTCAAGGCCGGCGGCGCCTACGTGCCGCTGGACGCGTCCTATCCGCGCGAGCGCCTCGCGGCCATGCTGGAGGACTCCGACCCGTGTGTGCTCGTCACCACGCGCGCGCTGCTGGAGAAGCTCCCCACGAAGGGGCTCGTCACGCTCGTGCTGGAGGACGTGCCCGTGGAAGCGCCGCCCGTGCACGCGCCGCCTTCCATGGCCCTGCCCGACAGCCTCGCGTACATCGACTTCACCTCCGGCTCCACCGGCAGGCCCAAGGGCGTCGGCACTTCGCACGCCGCCGTGCTGCGCACCGTCTTCGGTGTCGACTACGCCCACTTCGGGCCCGATGAAACCTTCCTCCTGCTGGCCCCCATCTCCTTCGACGCCTCCACCCTGGAGCTGTGGGGCGCGCTGCTGCACGGCTCTCGCCTCGTCCTCATGCCGCCCAGGGCACCGTCTCTCGAAGAGTTGGGCCACCTCATCCAGCGCTCCGGCGTCACCACGCTCTGGCTCACCTCCGGCCTCTTCACCCAGATGGTGGACGGCAACCTGGATGGCCTGCGCACCCTGAAGCAGGTGCTCACCGGCGGCGACGTCGTCTCCGCGGCTCACGTGCGCCGCGTGCTGCAAACACTGCACGTGCCCGTCACCAATGGCTACGGCCCCACCGAGAGCACCGTCTTCGCCACCAGCTTCCGCATGACGGAAGAGGCCCAGCCAGGCACCACTGTTCCCATTGGCCGGCCGCTGGGTAACACGCGCGTCTACGTGCTGGACGCTTCGGGACAGCCGGTGCCCGTGGGTGTCTCGGGAGAGCTGTTCATCGGCGGAGACGGCCTGGCCCGTGGCTACGTGGGGCAGCCCGCCCTCACCGCCGAGCGCTTCGTGCCCGACGCCTTCTCCGGGGTACCCGGTGCTCGCCTCTACCGCACCGGCGACCTGGCTCGCTGGCGTGCCGACGGCGTCCTCGACTTCCTCGGCCGGGCCGATGCGCAGGTGAAGGTGCGCGGCTACCGCATCGAGCTGGCCGAAGTCGAAGCCGCACTGCTTGCCTTCCCCGAGGTGCGCGAGGCCGTCGCCCTCGTCCGCGAGGACGCCCCCGGTGACAAGCGTCTCGTCGGCTACCTCGTCGCCCCCGAGTCCCTGGACATGGCGGCCCTGCGCGCGAGCCTCAAGCAGCGGCTGCCCGAGTACATGGTGCCCTCCGCTCTGGTGCGCCTGGACTCCTTCCCTCTCACCGCCAACGCCAAGGTGGACAGGAAGGCCCTCCCTGCTCCCCAGTCCGTGCTGGCAAGCCGGGACTCCGACTACGTGGCGCCGCGTACCCCCACCGAGGAGCTGCTCGCCTCCCTCTTCGCCCAGGTGCTGGGCGTCCCCCGCGTCGGCATCCACGACAACTTCTTCGAGCTGGGCGGCCACTCCCTGCTCGCCACCCAGCTCATCTCCCGCGTGCGCTCGGCCTTCAACGTGGAGTTGCCCCTGCGGGCGCTCTTCGAAGCCCCCACCGTCGCCGCCCTCGCCGCTCGCATCGACGCGGCTCGGCAGCAAGGCACTTCCCTGGCCCCGCCACTGGTGCCGGTGCCGCGCACGGGCGCACTGCCGCTCTCCTTCGCTCAGCAGCGGCTGTGGTTCCTCGACCAGCTCTCTCCCGGCAGCCCCACCTACAACATGCCCTTCGCCGTGCGGCTGCATGGGGAGCTGCACCTCGAAGCCATGCAGCGCGGCCTCAACGAGCTGGTGCGCCGCCACGAGGCCCTGCGCACCACCTTCCACGCCCAGCAGGGCCAACCCATCCAGGTCATCGCTCCCGCCTCCGGGCTGCCGCTGCACGTGGTGGACCTGAGCGGCCTGGGCGAAGCCGCGCCCCAGGAAGCCCGGCGTCTGCTGGCCCGGGAGGGCACGCATGGCTTCGACCTGGCCAGCGGCCCGCTGCTGCGCGCGGTGCTGCTCAAGCTCGCCCCGGCCGAGCACGTGCTGGTGCTCAACATGCACCACATCATCTCCGACGGCTGGTCCATGGGGGTGCTGGTGCGCGAGGTGACGGCCCTCTACGCCGCCTTCAGCCAGGGCCAGTCTTCGCCGCTGCCCGAGCTGCCCCTGCAATACGCCGACTACGCCGTCTGGCAGCGCCAGTGGCTGCAAGGCGACGTGCTCGAGGAGCAACTGGGCTGGTGGCGCCAGAAGCTCGGGGGCAACGCCCCGCTGCAGCTGCCCATCGACAAGCCGCGCCCGCCGGTGCAGACCTTCCGCGGCGCCTTCGTCCCCGTCCACCTGCCGCAGGCCGTGGCCCAGGCGCTCAAGGCCCTGTGCCAGCGTGAAGCCGTCACGCCCTTCATGCTGCTGCTGGCTTCCTGGCAGGCCCTGCTGGCCCGCTACTGCAACCAGCAGGACGTCTCCATCGGCTCACCCATCGCCGGCCGCCAGCGCGGGGAGACGGAGGGCCTCATCGGCTTCTTCGTCAACACCCTGGTGCTGCGCGCGCAGGTGCGCGGCGACGAGTCCTTCCGCCAATTGCTCCAGCAGGTGAAGGAGACGGCCCTGGGGGCCTACTCCCACCAGGACGTCCCCTTCGAGCGGTTGGTGGAGGAGCTGCGTCCCGAACGCGACATGAGCCGCAGCCCGCTCTTCCAGGTTCTCTTCACGCTTCAGAACGCTTCGGTCGCAAGCGCCGCCCAACCGCCTTCCGGCATGGCGATGCGCCCGGTGGAGGTGGAGTTCCGCGCCACCAAGTTCGAGCTGGAGCTGGGCCTGACGGAGACCGCCCAGGGCTTCACGGGCATGCTGGGCTACAACACCGACCTCTTCGAGCCCGCCACGGCCCGCCGCATCGCGGAGCACTTCCGCGTGCTCACCGAGGCGCTGGTGGCTCGGCCCGAGGCGCCCCTTGCTTCCGTGTCCTTGCTGTCCGTGGAGGAGCGCCAGCAGGTGCTGGTGGACTGGAACGCCACCGCCGCCGACTACCCCCGCGCCTCCACCCTGCCCGAGGTCTTCTCCTCGGTCGTGGCCCGCTTCCCCGACAAGGTCGCCGTCGAGTTCGGTGACTCCACGCTCACCTATCGGCAGCTCGATGCGCGTGCCAACCCGCTCGCCTGGCACCTGCGCGGCCTGGGCGTGTCCACCGACTCACGCGTGGCGATTGCCCTGGAGCGCTCGCTGGAGCTGATTGTCGCGTTGGTCGCCATCCTCAAGGCCGGTGGTGCCTACGTCCCGCTCGACCCGGCGTACCCGCGCGAGCGCCTTGCCGCCATGGTGGAAGACGCGCGTCCCGGCGTCCTCGTGACTTCACGCGAGCTGCTGGCGAAGCTCCCCACGGACGGCCTGTCCACCGTGGTGCTCGACGACACGAATCTCTCCGCGCTGCCCACGCACGCGCTGCCCCAGGCAGCGCTGCCCGACAGCCTCGCCTACATCGACTTCACCTCCGGCTCCACCGGCAGGCCCAAGGGCGTCGGCACCACGCAGGCCTCCGTCCTCCGCACCGTCTTCGGCGTCGACTACGCCCACCTCGGCCCGGAGGAGACCTTCCTCCTCATCGCTCCCGTTTCCTTCGACGCCTCCACCCTGGAGCTCTGGGGCCCGCTTCTGCATGGCGCACGGTTGGTGGTGTTCCCGCCCCACTCGCCTTCCGACCTGCAGGAACTGGAGTCCGTCCTCACCAAGCACGCCGTCACGACTCTCCACCTCACCGCCGGCCTCTTCACCCAGGTGGTGGACCACCACCTCTCCGCCCTTCGTGGGGTGAAGCAGCTTCTCACCGGTGGCGACGTGGTGAGTGCTCCCCACGTGCGCCGCGTCCTCGAGGAGCTGCGCATCCCCGTGACGGCCTGCTACGGCCCTACCGAAGGCACCCTCTTCACCTCCACCCACCGCATGACGGACGTCGCCCACGTGGGCACCTCCGTCCCCATCGGCCGGCCCCTGGCCAACACCCAGGTATACCTGCTGGACGCCTCCGGCCAGCCGGTACCCCCGGGTGTCATCGGCGAGCTGTTCATCGGCGGCGACGGCCTGGCCCGTGGCTACGTGGAGCAGCCCGCCCTCACCGCCGAGCGCTTCGTGCCCGACGCCTTCTCCGGGGTGCCTGGTGCTCGCCTCTACCGCACCGGCGACCTGGCTCGCTGGCGTGCCGACGGCGTCCTCGACTTCCTCGGCCGGGCCGATGCGCAGGTGAAGGTGCGCGGCTACCGCATCGAGCTGGCCGAAGTCGAAGCCGCACTGCTTGCCTTCCCCGAGGTGCGCGAGGCCGTCGCCCTCGTCCGCGAGGACGCCCCCGGTGACAAGCGTCTCATCGGCTACCTCGTCGCCCCCGAGTCCCTGGACATGGCGGCCCTGCGCGCGGGCCTCAAGCAGCGGCTGCCCGAGTACATGGTGCCCTCCGCTCTGGTCCGCCTGGACGCCCTGCCTCTCACCTCCAACGCCAAGATCGACCGCAAGGCCCTCCCTGCACCGGATGTCTCGACGGCCCTCGCGGAGTACGTCGCGCCACGCACCTTGCTGGAAGAGCAGATCGCGCAGGCATTCGCCGAGGTGCTGAACATCGAGCGTGTCGGCGTGAAGGACGACTTCTTCGCCCTCGGAGGCCACTCCCTGCTTGCAGTGCGCCTCATGGCCCTGATTCGCGAGCGCACCGGCCTGGCGCTGCCCCTGTCGGCGCTCTTCCAGGGCGCCACCGTCGAGCGGCTCGCCGCCCTGGCGCAGACCTACCAGGACTCGAGCTCTCGCCAGCCCAATCTGGCGCGGCTCGACACGGGCACCTCCAAGCGCCGGCCCCTGTTCCTCGTCCACGGCGGCGGAGGGGCGCTGCTCAGCTACGCGGACCTCGTCCACCACCTGGGCGAAGAGAGGCCCATCTACGGCATCTTCGCCCCCGGCCTCGAAGGCGGAGAGCTTCCTCCCGCCTCCATGGAGGCCCTGGCCCGCATCTACGTGGAGCAGGTGCGCGAAGAGCAGCCCCAGGGCCCCTACCTGCTCGCGGGCTGGTCCCTGGGCGGACTGGTGGCGTTCGAGATGGCACGGCAGCTCCAGTCCCTGGGCGAGCAGGTGGAGTTGCTGGCCCTGATTGACAGCCTCGCGCCCGACGGCAAGCCTCACGAGGTGCCGCCGCCGATGAAGCGACTGGCCGCGTTCGCCCACATGGTGGGACTCCCGCTGCAGGACCTTCCGCCCATGGACCTGGAACAACTGAGCGGGCTGGAAGGCGCGGAGCTGATGCAGCGGGTGATGGAAGGACTCCAGGGACTGCCCGCCGCCGGAGGCCTGGAGCCTGAACAGGCCAGCCGCCTCTTCGCCGTCCACGAGCGGCTCACCGCGGCGCACCACGGCTACGTGCCCGGAGGCACCTTCACGGGCACCGCCGAGTTCCTCCGCGCTTCGGTGCGTCCCGAGACGCGTCTGGCCGAGGATGGAGGCTGGTCGAGCTGGATTTCGGGCGGCGTCAAGACGATCGAAGTGCCGGGTGACCACGTCAGCCTGATGGAGCCGCCGAACGTCGCCACCCTGGCCGAGAAGCTCAACACGCTCCTGCGTGCACTGGAGCCCGGGGACACCTGACGGGAAGAGAGGGGGCCGCGTGCCCCCTCTCTTCCGCCTATACTGCCCGCGCTGCTGAGCTGACTTTGAAGGCGGCGAACAGCAGTGCTGCCAGAGCGACATCCCCTGCCGCCGCGTAGGAGGACCCTTGGTTCGCACGCATCTCGTTGCAGCACTCCTGGCCACCCTGCCCCTCTCCGCCTGTGGTGTTGGCGAGGGGGACTCGAAGCTCACAGGCACACCGAAGCTGGACGAGCTGGCGGAAGTCCGGAGCGCGCTGTCCGCAATGCCGGGCGCCCGCGTCGTCGGACAGCATGGCGACGGCATCCCCCACACGCTCGAAGGCCGTCTGGGCACTGCGGCCTTCTCGCTGACGGGCATTGCCACGGCGGACGCGCACCGCGCCGTCGCCCACGCAATGCCAGACATCGCGGCGACCTTCCGCCTGAGCGCGTCCGACCTGGTGGTGCGCAGGGTGAGCGTGGATGAGCAGGGCGTCACGCACCTGCGCTACGGCCAGACGCTGAATGGGCTGCCGGTGGTGGGCGAGGAGCTGGTGGTGCACGTGGATGCACAGGGCCACATCTTCGCGGCCAACGGCACGGCGCGAGGCGGTGGCGAACACCAGTCCGCGAAGCCCACCCTCTCCGCCCCGGCGGCGAGCGCGGAGGCCCTGCGCGCCACCCGAGGTGCGGGCCTCGTCGTCGACGGTTCCCCGCGTCTCGTCTACGTCCGCGCCCCGGACGACCAGAAGCTCGGGCTCGTCTACGAGGTGCGCGTCTCGGGTGAGGGCCCGGAGATGCCCCTGCGGAATCGCGTGTACGTGAGTGCCACCGACGGCGCCATCGTTCTGGTGGTGCCGGAGATTCACTCGGCGCTCAACCGCCGCGTGTACAGCGCGAACAACGGCCAGGTCCTTCCGGGCACGCTCAAGCGCAGCGAGGGTCAGGCCGCTACGGGCGACACGCACGTCGACAAGAACTACGACCAGCTCGGGCTGACGTACCACTGTTACCTGGCGTTGGCCGGCCGCGACCTGGGCGACACCCTGGGCGGCCCGCTCATCAGCACCGTCCACTTTGGCCGCAATTACGTGAATGCGTACTGGACCGGCACGCAGATGGTGTACGGCGACGGCGATGGCGTGAACTCCATCGAGCTGGGCAAGGACGCGGACATCACGGTGCACGAGTTGACGCACGCGGTGACCCGGCTCGAGTCCGACCTCACGTACTCGGGCCAGTCCGGAGGACTGAACGAGGCCCTGTCCGACACCTTCGCCGCCGCCTGTGAGAGCTGGGCGTCGGGCACGTGGAGCACCGCGACGGACATCTGGAAGATTGGCGAGGACATCTGGACACCGGCCACCGCCGGGGACGCGCTCCGGTACATGGATGACCCGGTCCGCGACGGCCTCTCGTTCGACTGGGCGCCGAACGTGACGTCCACCACGGACGTGCACTACAGCTCGGGCGTGCCGAACCTGGCGTTCGCCCTTCTCTCCAAGGGAGGCACGCACCCGCGCGGCCGTTCCGCCGTCGTGGTGCCGGCCATTGGCGTCGAGCAGGCCATCCGCATCTGGAACAAGGCCAGCACGGACTTCTACGTCCCCTCCACCCACTTCGAGCAGGCCAAGGCGTGGACCGTCCAGGCCGCCGCGGCCCTGGGCTACGACGCCGCCACGCAGGATGCGGTGAAGCGGGCCTGGGAGGCCGTGGGCGTAGGCGTGCCGACGACTCCGACGCCGTGTACGCTGTTGACCAACGGCGTGGCCGTCACAGGCATCTCTGGCGTGACGGGCTTGTCGAAGTACTACTGCATCGACGTGCCGGCTGGGCGTGCCTCTTCGTATGTGCTGAGCGGCGGTACCGGTGACGCGGACCTGTATGTGCGCATTGGCACGGCGCCGACCCGGACCACGTACGACTGCCGCTCGTACCTCAGCGGCAACAGCGAGACGTGCAACGTCGCGGCGCAGACGAGCGACCAGCGCATCTACGTCCTGCTGTATGGCTTTGCCTCGTACAGCGGGACGTCACTCAAGGCCACGTACTAGCCAGCGATTGATAGTGCACGAGCCGGGGATCGAACCCTGGGCAGGGCGGTAGAAAAGCTCAAGCAGGACGCGCCTTTACCCGCTATCGCCTGATTTTCCTCGGGTTCGCCATCCCGTTCTGTCCCGCCCTGCCCCACCTGATTCCGCCTGATTCCGCGCTGGAGGGGCACATGAGCGTGCCCACACCACAGAGTCTGCTGCTCCTCGGCGCGCTTCCGAGCACAAGCCAGCGCCTCCTGATTCCGAATCGGGGCTGGGCAGGGGCAGCCTCCAGTTCTTCCCTCGGGAGATGGCCCGTTCTGGCCGCCTCTGGCACGTCCCAGTGGGGGATAAGTGGTGCGGAACGGCAAAACCAGCGTCGGCCTCGAGAACACGACGTCATTCTCGTCGGCGTGGCGACGCCAGTGCACCGCGGCCGGGCCTCGCAGGTCTGGGAGGTCCGGCTCTCGGACGAAGCAGGCAAGATCGCGGCGACCGGCCTCGTTGCACGATGTCGCTCGATCCGGGCGCCGCCGTGGCCGGCGAGGTCGTGCGGGTGAAGACGTAGCTTGCCGGCGGTCGCCTGCGGGCTCAGAACGACGGCTTGCTGTTGTAAGCGACCACCAGTGTGATCGTCCGCAGGTTCCGCGGGTTGAACTTGGCCGCGGCGTTCGCGCTCGCCGGCTTCAGCTTCCAGATCTTGCTCGTCGAGGTCTCGCCCTGCTCCAGGAGCGGCAGGTTGAGATCCGCCTTGAAGGTGCCGGGCTTGAGCGTGACGCTCGTGGTGGTCCCGGCCTTGAGCTCGAGCGCCTGGCGGCCGAGGTCGTCCTCCGGATGCTCCACCATCTCGTAGTGCAGGTAGACGCCGGTCACCTTCTTGTCGCTGACACCGGGCAGGAGGCGGCGCTCCACCGCGAGCGCCAGCCCGCCGGACGGCTTGTTCATGAACGCCTGCCACTCGTCCGAGAAGTCGGAGGCGAGGTTCAGGATCCAGGCGCGCGGCCGCGAGCTCTTGCCAAGCTCGTTCTTCACCGTCTCGGAGAAGGCGCTCCCGCCGGTGCGCGCCGTGTACTGTACAGTCATGACGACGTCGCTGAGAGTCTGGCGATGGACCGGACCATCGACGCCGTTGATCTCGAGGCGCCAGGTGGACACCGCGCCGGTCCCCTCGAACGGCAGGTAGCGCTCGTCCTGGAAGTTGACCTGGAACATGCCGCTGTCGTTGGTCCCGGTGGAGAGTGCGACCTGCTGGTTCGGGCGCCAGTCGATCCGGAGGCTCTTGGCGTCTGGCTCAGGGACCGCCTGGCCCAGCAGGTACTTGAGCGCCGTCTTCTCCGGCGTCAACAGCGTGCGGTGGCCGAGCTGGGTCAAGGTGGCGTTGAAGTTGTGGTACGGGCCGATGAGCGCCGGGAACGATAGCGAGACTGTCTTGATCTGGCGGCAGTAGTGGCCCGGGAAGTCGCTGTCGAACAGCGCCTCGGGAAGCTCGAACTCGCAGCTCCCCCGCTGCTTGAGGCGGATCAGTGCCAGCGGATCCACCTGCGCCAGCGAGACGTACTTCGTGATCTCCATCCGGCGCTGATTGGCCTCGAGCAGGGCCTTCTCCAGGCGATCCAGATCGAGCTGGAGCTGCTCGCCCGCAGTCAGCCCCTTCCTGAGGCTGTCCCAGTAGCCGGCTCCGATGTGCTGGACCTCCGACTCGGGTAGCCCCAACTCGAACTGCATCGCGCGCTGGGCGGCCTTCGCGTACTGGAGCGCCAAGTGATAGGTCTGGAAGTACACCGTGGAGAGCTGCCCCGCCATCCACTGGTAGAGCTGCCTGCTGCTGAACTTCGCCTTCATGAACGTGTCGACAGACTGGTTGTGCTTGATCAGGCGCCTCTGGACCTGGACTTCCTGGCTCGCGACCGCGACCTGCACCTCCGCTGCCTTGATCTGCCGGCCGATCTGCAGCGTATCGCCGGTCGCGAGCGTCTTCTGGAGCTGCCAGTCCTGGGCACGGCGCTCCCAACCGCCGAGCGTCGCCGCCAGCGAGCCCTGGAAGCCGGCCATCTCGGCGAGCGCCCGGAAGGCCGTGGACACCTCCTTGACCGCATTGCCGATCTGCAGTCCTCCGAACGTGATCGCGAACGGCGAGCCGACCTGCGGCACGGCGAAGCCGATGGACGACGCGAGGCCGAGGACGTTCGATACCTGCGAGAACACCTGGCCGACCACCAGCTGGCCGATCTGTTCCTGCTCGTAGGCAGAGAGCCCCGCCGTCAGCAGCTGCTGATAGTGCGTCTCGCGCGCCTTGGCGTTCTTGAGGCCTTCGTGTAGCGCGGCCAGCGACTCCTTGGCGCCCGTCAGCTGCTGCTGCTTGATCTGGAGCTGCATCTCGAGAATCACGCGCTCCTGTGTGTTGCGGAGCTGGCTCAGCTCCTCGGCATCCTTCTTCTCCAGCGCGGCGAGCAGTGCGCCGCCGAGCCCGATCAGCCGGCCGGTCAGCTCGCGGGCGCGACCGAGCATGAACGAGAACCGGTAGTGCGGCACCGGCGTGTTGTAGTCGGCCAGCGCCTGCGCGAGCCCGGCGCCCGAGGCGAATGCCTTCACCAGGGCCATCACGTCCACCGGCGGCGCGAACAGTGCCAGTGCTCGCTTCACCCCGTCGATGTCGAGGCCGTGCCGGATCTTCATCAGCCGGTCGCCAACCCGGTTCCAGTAGGCGATGAACTGCTCGTTTTCTGGAATGTAGAAGTACGGGTTGAAGATGCTGTCGTTCGGAGTCTCGATCTCCGTCGGGCTGACGGGCAGCGGCGGGGCGCCATTCTCCAGCTTCAGGAGCTCCTCGTTCAGGGGAATGTTCTCGTAATCAAAGGTGCCGATCTGCTCGTACGTGAGCGAGTCCGGCTGCGACATCGCGCGCTTGCCCAGCTCCTCCGGCTTCTTGCCGAGGAGGTCCGCGGCCAGCACGTAGAGCATGGTGGCCTCTCCGATGCTCTCGCGCGTGTACTGCCGGAACAGCATATCCCCCCACTCCAGCAGGTTATCGATGTAGCTCATCGCGAACGCCTTGCGGTACGCGATTGGACGCAGCTCGGCGATCTTGTGGGGATCGAATGGATCGTCGCGGTAGGCGTTGAGCTGCCGCTGCAGCCTTTCCGTCGCCTCCTCGTCATCCTGGAGGAAGTCCTCGTCCCTCAAGAACTCGATGAACCGCCAGTACGGCGCGCCCGCGGTGGGGTCGAAGACGTACTCGTACCAAGTCATCGCCTCACTGAAGCGCTGCGCTTGCTTGAGCGCCTGCGCGATCAGAAAAGGGATGTGGAAGAAGATTTCGCGGTAGTAGAAGCCATTGGCACTCTCGAAGTCGAGCCCCTCCTGAGCCGGTTGGTTCGGGCGGGGCTTGCCGGGATAGTCGGTGACGAGAGAAGTGACGAACAGCTCATTCGGCCCGGCCACCGGCAGCGGGGACGGCGGCGGATCGGGCAGCGGGATGAAGCGTGGAAGCTCGGGCAACTCCTGGGTCTTCAGGGACAAGAGCTCCGCGATCCCGCCGGCGAACAAGCGCCTGCTGAACTGCTCCGTCGTATGGCTGGTCAGGCGCGTGATTGCATACGCCTGCCCCTCCGAGAGGAGCTCCGCGTAGAGGTCCGTGGACACTTGCGCCGAGGCTGCGGGGATCGGCGCCGGATACCCCGTGTCAGGTACGTACGGGCTCTGGCTCAGGTGCGAGTAGCGTGCAGTGAACGCCTGTCCGTCGCTGCGCTGCCCGAAGAGATAGGCGGTATCGTTGCGCTCGAACGCCGCGGTCACGGAGTGCTTGAACAGAGCGCCGGCCGAGAGGCCCCAGAGCTCCGGGAGCTTCTTCGGCGACTCCTCGTCGAGCACGAGCGAATCTATGTCGGCCGGCGCGAAGCCCGAGTAGCGCAGGCAGTACGTCTCGTCCGCCGAAAGCTTGCTCTTGCAGAAAAGATACAGCCTGCGGACCTGGCCATCCGGCACGATCATCGCGCCATCGATGGATTCGACGAGCCAGTTGAACAGCGACGGCCGCCCCCACCGCCGCGCGACGGGCAGCGACAGCTGGTTGCCGCCGAGCGCGAGCGGATCTGCCTCGGAGTACTGGTCACCGCTGAAGAAGTACAGCTGGCCATCGACGCCGGTGAACGCGGCGGAGAGCCGCGGGCTGTTGCCGGGGAGCACGCCCAGCTCGCCGGAGGACCACGACTTGTCCGGCCAGTGCAGGATCGCGAGCTGCTTGCCGCGGCTGAACACCGCGCGCGGCTCCGGCTGGGAGACCTGGAACACCGCATCCAGTCCATCCCACCCATCGAACGGGCTGGCGCCATCCTGGGTCGACCGTGCGCGCAGCTCGTCGAGGCCGATGGTGACGTAGCGCAGATCGCCCTCGCCGGCACGGGAGATCAGGACGGCCAGGGTGCCCTGGTTGCCGACGTGCTTGAACGCGCGCTCCAGCGCCCGCCCGTCAGCGACGGCTTCCTCCCACGGCTTGCTCTCGGCGTCGCCGGTCAGCGCGCTGAGCTCAGGCCTCCCCGCCACCAGACTCGTGGCGGAGTGTTGCTCGATCGCGCTGTAGCCGCTGCTCGAGTAGGTGAAGTGTTGCGCGCCGGTCGAGACATACGTCGTACCGCTCATGGCGACGACGGCGTTGTCGATCTCCTTGCCCGGCTCCACCTGGAAGACGCCTCGCGGTCTTCCCCAGGGCCAGAACGGGTCATCGACGTACACCGGCTCTTGCCACCCCGTCGCTGGCGTGTAGCGGAAGTAGCGGAGCTTGCCGTCGGTTCCGTTATCGTTCTTCGAGGTGAACACGAACACATTGCTGCCCGCTTCGAACGCGGCCGCGATGTGGGGGAACGCCCGGCCCTTGATCTTCCCCGGCTCCCAGGCAGGGGGATTCGCCGGCCGGCACAGGAAGCTACCTCCCTTGGCGTCGAAGCTGAGCCAGCGCGGATCGCTCTCGTTGGCGGAACCCCAAGGGATGGTCGCGGTGACCTCGGCCGCTCTGATACCGAGCTGCGCCGGGAGCTTCGCGGCCGGGTCCGTCAGCGAGAAGCCGGCGAACCGCCAGGCGAGGTCCGCGCCCACCAGATCCAGCCCGGCCGTGATCCGGCCGCTCCACTCCCACCAGAAGTACCGGAGCTTGAGGGAGATGGTTTCATCCACGCTGCTGGTGCTCGGAGTGGCCGGGTTCCTGGCGTCGAACTGGACGAGCTCGGTGGCCGCCGCGGGAAAGCTCATCCGCAGGCGCAACCCGAGCAGCCATTCGAAGTCCATGGGCAGGGACTCCGGATCGCTCGGGTCGGCTGGATTGGCTCGGACCGTCTGCGGCGTGACCCACTCGTTGTTGAAGTTGTAGAACGAGAACTTGAGCGCCAGCTTGACCTGCTTGGTCTCCTGCGAGTCGGACGAATAGCTGTTGTCGTCGCTCTGCTTGAGCGTGAATGTCGTGTCGTTGTACGGCGTCGCCTCGAGCCAGAAGGCGAACAGCTTGTTGAAGACATAGACCAGCTGTACGCGCTCCGCGTCGATCGTGATCCCCATCCTCTGCCAGGGCTCCCAGTCGATTGGCGGATTCCCCTCGGCGGCGGTGGTCGAGCCGCGGCGGTAGTAATAGGTCGGCGGCGACGTCCGCGCGTACCCGATCATGAAGACCGCGACCCGCTCCTTCTCCTCTTCATCCTTGTACGAGTAGCGGTAACCGCCAGCGATCCGGAGCCGGGCGAGCTCGTTGAATGACTCGAGGTACCGCTGATAGCCCTCCTGGACGGTGATCGCGGTGATCTCGTCCTGCAAGAGCTTCTCCTCCAGTTCCTCGAAGGCGAAGCTCTTCTCGGTCCGCAGCTCCGGCCGGATGTAGTTCTCCGGGTGAAGGAAGACCTTCCGGTTGGCCTCCCAGATGCGGTAGTTCTTCATCCACGGCCACCACGCCTTGAGGTCCGCCCTCAGCTTCTCCGGGACGTCCTCCAGATCGATCAGCGCCCGGTGATAGAAGAGCTGGATGCTGTTGACCGCCTCCACGATCCTGGACGTGTTCAGGGACGCATCCATCTGAACGTCCGTGAGCAGGTGCTCGTAGAGGTCGTCGGCGTTCTGCTTGCCAAGTTTCTCGACGAGGTATGCCACCAGCGCGTCGCGCTTGGCGGACAGCAGCGGCTCCAGGAGCGACCGGGCCACCTCCGGCCACTCCTTCGGGCTCGTCGCCACCTTGAGCAGCCCGTAGAGGAAGTCAGCCGCCTCCGCGAGCTGGAGCGTGCCGGAGCCAAAGGCCCGGTCCCAGACCTGGGACTTCAGCCTGGACGGTGTGGTCCCAAGCCGGTCAGCCAGCTCGAAGCAGCGCGCGAGCCGCACGGCCGCCCGGCCGTCCGTGAGTTCGAGCGGCGGGGGGGAGAAGATCGTCACCAGCCCCGCGATCTCGTCCTCCGGCCACTGCGTCGCCCGCGCAAGCTTGGACACCGGGTCCTTCGCCGGGTCGTCGATCGGCTCGTCGAGGTAGTCGAGGAGCGTCGTGGTCTGCGAGGCGTGGTCATCGAAGAGCTGCTTGAGCCGCCACCAGTCCGGGAGCGTGCCGAGCTCGAAGTCGTAGCGGTCCACCAGCTTGGCGGCGTTGCCCAGCGGGTAGCCGGAGTCGGGCTGCAGCAGCCGGAAGCTGGAGATCCGCACGTGCTCGGAGCTCTCGAACAGGTAGCTTCGGCCCTCGAAGGTCGCGGCGGTGTCGAGGCCGGACTTGAAGCCGGCCGGCCAGGCGCTGCCGACGTCCGTAGCGATCGTCCGGGGATACTCCTCGTCCACGTACTGCCGGCTCGCGCCGGAGTACACCGAGTACTGGGGCCCGGCGAAGAGGTACAGCTTCCCGCTCGGGGCCACGAACGCCGCGTCGAGCTTGTGGCCGGCCTGGAGCTGGTTGTCGACGAGGCCCCACCGGCTCACGAGCGGCTTGTCCACACCCGGCTCGTCGGTGCCGACATACCGGTCCCCGGCGAAATAAAAGGTCGTACCGCCGATGGCCAGCGCCGCGCCAATCCCCGGGTGCAGCACAGGCGCGAGCGAGGCGGCGCCGATCTCCTGCGCATACGACGACGCAATCTTCCGAGGGTAGCCCTCGTCGACGTGCTTGCGGTCCGTGCCCGAGTACCGGAGGTACTGGTCTCCGCTGAACAGGAAGAGCTTGCCGTCTACCAGCAGCGCCGCGTCGACGAACGCGTGGTCCCAGAGCTTGTTGTCGATGATGCCCCACTGCTCGTTCAGCGGGCGCAGCACGCCGGGGCTGCCGGAGGAGACGTGAAGCTGAGGCTGGTGCACGTCGGGCGGCTGAGCTCCGAAGACTTGGAGCTGGCCGTCGGTGCCGGCGAAGAAGGCGCGCAGGCCGGTGTGTAGCCCGGCTGGGAGCCCGGGGAACACGCCGTCCGCCGCCTCGAGGTGTGCGATGACCTTGGGATAGCCCTCGTCGACGACGCCGTTGTATCCACCGCTGTAGCGGACGTATTGATCGTCGCAGAACAGGAACGTCACCGCGCCGGCGCCCGCACCGAGGACAAAGCCTGCGTCCACGCGGTTCTGTGACAGCATCTGATTCCGCACGTTCGCCCACTGCGGAATGACAGGCGTGGGCGCGGGTGCCTGCGAGCTGATGAAGGAGGAGCCGCTGAAGACGTACGTCTGTTGCGCGTCGCGGAACACGGCGGAGCCGAGCGCGTTCCACTGCTCTGGCATGGCGGGGACCAGCCCCTCCGAGGCCCAGCCCGTGGTGAGGCGCCGGGGGTAGCCCTCGTCTGCGTAGAAGTCCGGAGAGCCGGGCTCGAGCGAGCCGCTGTAGCGCGTGTACTGCGTATCGCAGAACAGGTAGAGCTTGCCGTTCTCGGCGCGGTAGGCGCCGTCGACGCGGTCCAGTTCCTGGAACCGGTTCAGCACCTTTCCCCAGCGCGAGGTCAGCAGCACGCCTGCGCCGGGGCTGTTGGAGAACGTGTATTGCGCCCCATTGAAGAAGTGGATCTTGCCGGTGGCGTCGCGGCACAGGTCATATCCCGCGGCCTGGAATTCGGGGGCCAGCGCCACCGGCACGCCCTCGGCGGGCCAGTTGGGATCGATGCGCCGGGGGTACCCTTCGTCAACGTAGAAGTCGGCGGCGCCGGGACTCAACGCGCCGGTGTACTTGATGTACTGCCTGGCGCAGAACAGGTACGTGTGCCCGCCGGCCATGCTCAAGCATGCGTCCACCCGGCCCAGGTCCTCGAACTGGTTCCACACGCGCGCCCAGCGGCTCTGGATCGACGCCTTCGCCGTGAACGTGCTGCTGCCCGGCGCGCGCGAGGCGTACTGGGCGCCGGAGAAGACGTACAACGTGCCGTCGGTGGCGACAAAGGCCGCGTCCAGGCGCGCGAACGGGTACTCGGTCAGGTTGTCCATGCGGACCGGCGGCTGCCAGTTGCCGTTGCTGTAGATGCGCCTCCACTGCGCCCCGCCCTGGTGGCGGTAGAAGACGAAGATCCGGGGCTGCCCGCTGACCGTGTCGACATACGTGGCTTCGACCGTCGCGACGTCCTCGTCGTGGTTGGAGTTGTTGTCCGGCTGGTGCACGGCGAGGCCGCGGAACCAGCTGCCCTCCGACGTAACCGCGTGCTTGAGGAGCTTCGGGTAGCCGGCGTCCATCTGCGTCAGGTCGCCCGTGCTGAAGCGGATGTAGCTGTCACCCTTGAAGAGGTATAGCCGCTGCACGTTGTCGACGGGTGACTTGAAGGACAGCGCGGCGTTGATGTCGCTACGGAACTTTTCCGGGACGTTGCCCCACCGTGTGCTGATCGCCAGGGGGTATCCCTCGTCGACGAACTCGTAGCTGGTTCCCGAGTAGCGGACGAACTGATCCCCGCCGAACAGGTAGGTCCTGCCGGCCGGATCTACATACGCGGCGCTCACCTGGTTGTTCGCCTGGACCCAGTTGCGGACCACCCCCCAGTCCTTCTGGATCTGGCGCGGCTGCTCCGCCGGTGCGGCATCCACGCGCGCGTAGCTCTGGCCGCTGAAGAAGAAGATCTGGCCCGTATCGGTGCGCAGCGCCGCCGAGATGCCGCCGGTGAACACGTCCGGCAGAGAGTACCCGCTGCCCTCCTGCGGCCAGCCTGTGGCCAGCCGCCGCGGGTATGTCTCATCGACGTGCTCCTGCTCCGGCGAGCTGTAGCGATAGAGCTGGTCGCCCGAGAACAGGTACATCCGCCCGGCACCGTCGAGCATCGCCGCATCGACGACCCCGGTCCGCTCGATGTTGTTGCGGACGCGTGCCCACGCCGCCTTGGTGCCGCCGAGGGTGCCGCCGGGGCCGGCGTATTGGTGGCCGCCGAAGAAGTAGACGTCGTCCGCCGTTCCGCCCGGCGCCTGGCCCACCACCACCGCGGTGATCGGCAGCGGGAGCCCGTCCGGCATCTGTCCGAGCTGCTCGAGCGTGTTCCAGTTGGGCCGCACCCGCCGCGGGTAGCCCTCGTCCACGTACTGGTAGCCAGCCCCGGAGTAACGGACGTACTGATCGCCGCAGAACAGGTAGACCCTACCGCCGTGGCTCAAAGCCGCATCCACGCGCTGGTTGTCGACGAAGACGTTCCGGACCCGTCCCCAGTGCTGGTTGATTGGCAGCGACGTGTCGGGCGCTTCCGAGCTCGCGAAGGCGCCGTCCTTGAAGGCGTAGAGCCGCCCGTCGCTGCCAGCGAGCGCGGCGTGGAGCCCGCCTGGGAACCGCCGGAGGAGCCGCAGGAGCGGCTCGCTCTCCGGGATATTGCCGAACGAAATCGGGTATCCCTCGTCGACGAGCTGGTACGCGCCGCTGTACCGGGTGAGCTGATCCTTGCGCGTGAGGTAGGTGACGCCCCAGAGGACGAACGCCGCGTCGACGCGGTTCTCCTCGAAGAGGTAGTTCAGCACGTGGCCCCAGACCGGGCGGATCTTCTGCAGGTGGTACGGGTCGGTGGAATGAGAGAAGCGGTTCCCCGAGAAGAAGAAGTACGTGTCGTCTGTGTCGCGGAACGCGGCGTCCACCTTCTTGAACATCAGCGCGGGGAGCGGAGAGACTTCCTCGCGCTCGAACTTCCCGCGGATTGACCGCGGGTACCGCTCGTCGGCGAACGCCGCCCCCGTGAGCAGCTGCTGCGGGTTCGTGTAGAGGAAGTACTGGTCGCCGCTGAAGAGGAACAGCCGGCCATCCTTGGCCGTCACGGCAGCGTCGACGCGCTTGGAGTCCTGGATGTTGTTGCGGACCTTGCCCCAGTCCGAGATGTGCCTGGCCGAGCTGGTGCCCGTCTGGGAGACCGTCACGTACCGGTCGCCGGCGCAGAGGTGGAGCACCGCGTTCCCTTGCGCGTCGGTGTCGCTGAACGCGGCGTCGAGCCCATCCTCCAGCACGCGTGTACGGAACGTGTCCGGCGCATCGTCCGGCAGCGTGACGCCGGGGAGCTGGTCCAGAGGGCCCGGGTCACCGAGCAGGTGGTAGTCCTGCCGCGAGAACGCCGCGTACCGGGGCCCGCTGACGAGCAGGAAGTCACCGTTCGGCAGCGTGGTGAGGGCGTCGACCTTCCCGGCGGACAGGAACCCGGTGGGCACCTTCAGCGTCTCGGGCAGGCGCCGGTGCACCTGCTGGTTCTCGAGGTACACGCGCGCCTCGTCAGCGCGCATCTCCGTCTTGCGGAGGAGCAGCGCGAGCTGCTGGAGGCGCCGGAAGCGGGACGCGAGGTACGCGTCGGCGAGTGCCGGCTCCGACCGCTCCCGGGCCCGGAACAGCGGCAGGATCAGCGTGGCCAGCGTCTGCGTCATCGTCTCGTCCGGCGTACCGAACGCCCACGCGAAGGCCAGCTCTGTCAGGTCCTCGGCGAGGCTCAAGAGCCCGGAGAGGCTCCGCAGCCACGCGCGGGCCTGCTGGTCGGAGCTCGCGGCCAGCCGCTCGCCCAGCTCCCCTGCCTCCACCTCGCGGTTGGCCGCCGCGCGCTGGAAGGCCTCCACCTTGGCGGCGAGAACGGGGAACACTGCCGCGAAGTCGGGTAGGACGAACCGCTCCTGGTTGGCGGGGTCGGTGAAGAACGCCTTGCCGTCGGGGCCGACGCGGTACTGGACCGGGTTCGAGCCGGAGAGCGGCTCCACGTGGCCGCGGGCCCGAAGCACCTCGAACAGCGCCGGCACGTCCGCGAGGTCGATCCCGGTGGCGCCGAGGGCGGCCTCCGGAACGTGCGGCGCATCGACGTGCTGCGCCAGGATGACGAACAGCGCCTCCGCGTGCTCCTGGAAGTTGGGGATGGTGAACGTGGCCGCGCCGTTCGGGGCGGAGAAATAGCCCGCCAGCCCGGGTGCGATGAAGTGATGGACCTCGAGCTCGCCGTTGACGAACTCCGTGAAGCGCTCGGCGTACCCGTGGGACACCAGCAGCGAGAGCAGCGGCTCGAGGTCGGTGGTCCCGAGCGCGCCAAAATCGCCCGCCTGGAGCTCCAGCCGCTCCTGGAGCCCGCGCTCCATGGCGGCCTCCAGCTCTTCGGTTGACGGCTGGACGCGGAGGAGCCCGCGGGCCGGGTCGTCCTCGAAAACGACCAGCACCCGCGCCTCGACGAGCGACTTGAATACCGCGCGCGCGCCGTTCGCCGTGAGCGAGCCGGTCTGCAGCGCGCCCGGCGTCAGCATCGTGTCCCGGAGCGCCTGGTACAGGTCGCCGAGGGCGGACTCGATCGCGTCGTCCGGCTGGACATCGTCGACCGGAGTGCCGTCCTGCAGGCGCTGGCGCGCCTCGAGGTGATCCTCGAGGCAGATGAACGCGAGCTGCCGCGCCGAGAGCTGGCGGAGGTCCAGCCACTCCTTCAGGCTGATCAGCTTCTGCAAGACGTCCATCGTCCTTCGCGGTGGGACGCCAGGATTCAGCAGCAGCGCGAGCGGGCTCGCGGGCAGTGCCGCCGCCGAGAACGGCATCGGGATGGTGAGGTCGTCGTGCCCGGACACGGCCCACTGCGCACCCAGCACATCGAGGAGCATCAATAGCTCCTGGACAGTGAGCGAGAGCAGCGCGGAGAGCTTCGCGATCCGGCGAAACGCGGAGAAGTAGGCGGCGAGCGCCTCGAGAAAGGCCTTGCGCGCCTCCGGCGTCGTGCCTTCGAGCTTCGGCTTCGCCGCGCCGCCCGCGAGGAGCGCGGGCTTGAGGAAGGCGAAGTCCGCGCCGGACAGACGCAGCGTCGCCTGGAGCCGGTCGTCCAGCGCGTCCGCGGAGGTGTTCACGGGCAGGGTGGCGGCGAGCCCCTCGAGGCTGACGCGGAAGTCATTGTTGAAGGCGCGATCAAAGAGATCCGCCGGAACCCGGTCATCTCCATGGCCGTGGCGCTTGGGGATACTCCACAGGCTGCAGATCTCATCGATCGGCCAGTCACCGATCTTGCGGATGGCGAGCGCGATCGCAATCGCCTGGAGCCCGTCCTCGTCGAGCTGGTTGCCGCACGCCGTCTGGAGCAGCCAGTCCAGGTCCGCGAGCGCCAGGTCCAGGCGCCGCGCAAGGCGGACGAAGCGCATCATCCGGTCCAGGTGCTGATTCGTCAGCACCGTGCCGTCCTCGAGCCGCAGCGTCCGCGCGGTCTCGTCGAGGACGATGTGGTGGGGCTGCTGGTCGAGCGGCGGATTGATGAAGAAGGACGCCGCGGCGTTGTTCGACGTTTCGAGCAGCTCCGCCTGGGACAGCTCCTGCCGGACGAGCTGCTTGAGCTCCTTGAGTGAGAGCCCCAGCTTCTTCTTGATCAGCTCGAGGTTCTGGCCGTTCCGAAGCGTCGCGGGAGCGGCGACTCCCCAGAGGGCCTTGATCCCCTCCTCCGAGTCACGCGGCGTGGAGAAGAGGCCGAACTCCTCCTGGCTCAACCCGAGGCGGAGCCGCGCCGATGTGCGAGCGTCCACGCTGGTTCGATAGATGCGCTGGAGCTCGTCCAGGCTGGTGCCGAGCTTCTCGGCGTAGAGCCTCAGGCGGAGGTGCTGCTCCGAGAATGGCAGTGGGGGTGGGAAGAGGCTGCCGAGTCCGTCGCCGGCGACGTTGGGAGGGAGCCGCGCGGCCTGCGCCTCCATGACCGCGTTGGCGATCTCGAGGTGTGGGAGCTCGATGAAGGTGTTCGCCTGGTTCAGGGGGATCTTGCGCACGTCCGGGCGGCGCCCGTAATAGCCATCCGGATCTCCAGGGCCGGGGCCGCCCAGGCCGTCCTGGAGCCGCAGCAGGTCTACCAGGTACGCGGTGGGTGAGAGGACGGAGCGCGCCTCGTTGCCTTCAGCCTGATCGATCGCCCCGAAGAGGGTCGTGTAGCTGCTCTCGAGCTCGTTGCTCATGGCCTGCTCACCGGAACCGCGCGGCGCGGTAGTGGGGTTCGTTGCGTTGAACGTTGTCGATGTACTTGGGGAGGAGCTCGCTGCGCCGGCTGAGCGCGGCGCCATGGATGGCGAGCCCCAGGGGGGCCTCGCCGGGGAACAACGCGCTCCACCGGCGGAGGAACGCATCCTTCGGCAGGCCCGCGATCTGGATGGCGGAGTGAAGCCCGCTCTCCAGGAGCGGCAGCGCCCGGCGCTCTTCGCCCGGGGGCAGGATGCGCACCAGGCGCTGGTACGCTTGCAGGAGACGCAGCATCGCCTCCCGCGGGAGTCCGCGCCACTCCAGCGCGTCCAGCGCCCCCGAATCATCCAGCGCAATCGCGCGCCAGTCGGCCGCCAGGTTCGCATCGAGCAGGCGCTGCAGCTCGGTCAGCGCCGCTCGGTCCATGTTCAGCATGACTGACATCGTCTACTCCCTCCCTCTCACGACTGGAAAGCGGACTCTTCTCGACTCCGCCCGCCCTCCATCTGCGGAACGCTGCAAGTCACCCGGTTCGAGGCTCGGACGCGTTGGGCGCTAGAGCCTGTCGAGGTACTCGCGAAGCACCCGGACTACGGCGTCCTCGCGAACCATCGTTGCTTCCGAGAACTCCATCAGCGGATCGACGAAAGCCACATCGTATCCGCCGTCCTCCTTCCATCCCACGCACACGCGTCGTTTCGCCGAGCCTCGAGAGAACATGATCGACGCCAGCGATACTCTCGGATGCACGTCGGCGAACGCCGGGTCGTGCTTGATCTCGCCGACCAGCTTCCTCATCGCGGCCAGCGTCGGGTGGAGCACGCGATAACTCTCCAGACGATCAAAGGCCTCGATGACCTTGTCCCATTCGTCAATTACCGCCATGGCAGCAGTGCCTCCTGGAGCGCGGCGCCGGTGAGCTGCTTTCCGTCACGGAAAAAGTCGGTGGCTGCTTCCCATTGTTTCGTTCCGAGGATCTTACGCAGCTCCCAGGTGGTGGCACCCTCGATCCCCCGCTCCAGACCCGTCAGGTCGAACTTGATGCGCCCGCCGTTCTCGATGAACGTGTTCACGATGGCGCTGAAGGCGTGCTGCAGATCCCTGAAGTTGCCCACGGCGATTCGCAGGAAGCCTTTGTCCCATGCTCCGAATACGGAGACCGCGCCCTGCGACGCGGCGAACTTCTCAAGAGAGCTCGAGAAGCCAAAGGCCAGGTTGGTGCCCTTGGGGATCGGCGTCGTTCCCCCCAGCTCCTTCGCGAGCTTCCCTGCGGCGGCGGCAGACGCGCTCGTCGACCTCGCCGCCGCGCTCCGCCGGGGCGTCTTGGGTGGGCCGCCGGCCGGCGGGCGAGCGCCGCTCGATGGCTCGGCGGGACGCGCGGAAGACTTTCCTCCAGATGAAGGCGGCGGCTTGTCGGAGCCCCCGCTTCCATTGTCACCCGCGCTGGACATCATGTGAACGGCGCTTCCGGCGTGCGCAAGGGCCGAGCCGGCGCGCACCCCTTGCACCGCCTGTGCGAAGCGTGGCGTCGTCTCCACGACGGCTGGGACGAGGTGGCCCGTAGTCGACAAGGCCACTCCGAGCCTGGGACCTCCGGACACCGGGCCCGCTGGATTCACGAACCCCAGCGTGATGTCGAAAGCCGTCCCGAACGCTTCCGCCTTTTGCTTGTCTTCTGTGACGAGCTGAGCGGCACCCGTGGCCAGGTGTTCGACCGCGCTCCGCTCGTTGCGGCCCGAGAAGACCTGCCGCCATCCAACCTCCCAGTCGGAATATCCATGAACCATGGCTACTCCGCCCGCGACTTGAGCGGCGACCGGAACCTCGATCTGAACGAAGACGGCGGCTCCTCCAACCATCTGCAAGGCGCCGCCCAGCGCTCTGACCCCGCCCCAGATGCGGGTCGACACGGAGCTCTCCTCCGCACCGTCAGGGTCGTGGAGCCCGATGGGGTTGTTCAACACGTAGACGTAGAGGTCCCCTCTCCATATCGGGTCCGCGCTCGTCCACCGCCCGAGCCACGGCGCGTAATACCTCGCCCCGTGGTAGGAGAGCCCACTTTCCTCGTCCCGCTCCTTCCCGGTGTACCGATACCGCTTCGGTGCCTCCGTCTGGCTTCTCCCCCCTTGGTATGCAGTCCCGCCGTATGGATAGTATTCCTCGTACGAGATGATCTGCGCCGCTTCCGACCCGTCGAGCTCCAGGCTGACCGAGCCCAGGTGGTTGCCGAACTGATAGCGCAAGAGCGGGGCCGAGCCGTTGTCCGTGCGCGTCTCCACGAGCGCGACGCGCCGCTCACCCTCGCTCACGGCGAGCGTCTCGCGCTCCAGCGTCGGCGTCTCACCGTCTCCGGCATACTCCCGGTAGAGCTCGAAGCCACCCAGGTAGATGCGTTCCTTCCTCCGCGTCGGTGTCTGCCCAGGCCCGGCCTGACGCTCGGTCACCTTGCGTACTCGCTGCCCCGCGGCGTCATAGACGTAATACGTCATCTCCTGCGCGCCGCCGCTCTGCACGACTTGCTTGGACGACGACTGAAGGCGATCGCGGCAATCCCACCGCATCACGGGCAGGTGGGGCATCGCCACCATATTCCCGTGCTCGTCATGCGTGTAGACGAGCTTCGGATCGCCGCCCACTTCCGTGCTGCCCAGGCGGTTGCTCGTCTTCCCCGGCTCAAGCAGGCTTGGCTCGTCGTAGCTGTACGCGCGTGTCCATCCTGGGTTCTGCGGGCTCGTCCCGCGATGCATCAGTTCCAGGATGTTGCCGACCTCGTCGTAGCTGTACCGCTCCTGGTACAAGCCCATCGCGCCGCGATCGTTCGGATGAGACACGCCCACGCGCGGCGCGTCGCTGTCGCTGGTAGGCACTGCCGCGCCGCCTGGCTGGCCCAGGTGCTCTCTTCCGGTAGCCTCGATCAGCCGGTAGACGGCATCGTAGACATACTCCCAGGCGGGCTCGACGACGGCATTCGCGAAGTAGAGCGTCTGCTGGGCGCTGTCGCGAATGTGCGTGATGTTGCCGGCCGGGTCGAAGGTGTACGCCAGCTCTTGCAGCACATCCGCGCCGCCGCCCCGCGTCGTGACGAGGTGCACGAGTTGAAAGGTCTCGGGATCGTACGTATGTTCAGTCCGGGCACCATTCCCATATTCAATGAGTGTCCGCTGGCCCTTGGCGTTGTAGTCGAGGTTGCCGACGAAGGTGGTGAGTGTGTCTTCACCTCGCAGCTTCGCCTCGATCCGCTCCAGGAGGTTCGCTTCGTTGTACACCGGCAGGAGGCGGGTCTGGTCCGGCGTGTGGAGCTCCACCGGGCGGTTCAGCGCGTCGTATCGCGTGCTGCTGGCGAACGTCTCCGCCTCGAGCGCGACCTCGCTTGACCAGTCGAGGGTGCGCTTGTAGTCGGCCGCGAGCTGCCTCGTTGTCCGTAGCAGGTTGCCTTTGAAGTCATAGGCCTCATCCCGATCGCTCGCCGGGTCGTGGCCCCTGCTGGTGACGACGCCCGCACCGTCATGGTGACGGAGCACGCGCGTCCGTAGGTTGAGCCCGACATCGTCGGGCTGTCCCTCGCCGTACTCGATCTTCTCGTATAGGAGTTCCCGGCTCGGATGCTCGAGGTCCGCCCCCGTCACGAAGCTCCGCACCGGCCGCCGGAGGCCGTCGTATTCGGTACGGAAAGCATGACCACGGCTGTCCCAGGCGCGGAGGGGCTTGCCCACGACGTCGTTCAGCGTCCATCGCTCGCCCGCTTCCATGCTGGCCTGGTGTATCCGGCCACCCAGCATGTCGTAGTCGTAGCGCATGGCGACGCGGGCTTTGGCGTCGATCACCTCCCGCTGGTTGCCCTCGATGTCGAGCACCACCCGCGTCGCATACTTCTCCTCGACTGTGCCCCCATTCTGCTTCGCTCGATTGTGCGCCACGGTGAGGAACGGCCAGCCGAGCGCGTCGAGGTATGCGACCGTCGGCGTCCCTGCGTGCACCGCGGCCCTGTCCGCTGCGGCCTTCTCCTCCGCGCCCAGCGCGCCATTCTTGCGCCGTTCGTGCCATGTCGGCAGGTAGTCCTCTGCGGGTAAGCGCTGGAAGAAGCCGCCGACATCCGGATCGGCCCTGGGATCCGCTTGCAGGACGGTGTCGTTGACATCCCACGTGTCCTGCTTCCACGCATCGAAGACGATCTTCTCGTAGGTGTGATTGGGGTGCAGCGTGGCGACCACGCGCTCGATGGGGTCGTAGAAGACGATGGAGCTGACCCCGTGCACCTTTCCGAGCTCCGAGCGATGCGTATCGCTGAAGAAGGGCTCGTACTTCCGGATGGGTTTTCCTTTGTTGTTGAAGACCGTCCACCCGTTGCCGGCCCAGCGCGGGCTCACGGTGGGCCCGCCCGGGAGGAGCGGCCCCGGCTCCGCCTGGAGCTTCATCTGGAGCTCGCGGCCGAAGCCGTCCGAGTACGAGAAGCTGTGCTGAACCTTGGTCTGCTGACCAGGCGGGAGCTCTGCGTCGTGCGTCTCCCGTGCGAGGGTGTACACCACCGCGGCTTGCGGCTCGGAATCACCCGCCGTGCGCTGATAGGCAAAGAAATCGTAGACCAGCCGGGTGGTGGCACGCTGGAGGATGCCGTGAGGGGCCGCGAGCGGGTCGGCGAGGTGCGCCGAGATGACGCTCTCCGGCAAGTCCGCCGCGAAGCCAGCGAGCGAGTCGCCGAGGTGCTCCTCGGGCTTGCCCATGACCGCGGTGCCCACCACCATGCCGAGCGCGTCGAGGGCCACGGCCGCGCGGTTGCGGTTGGGATCCATGACCCGCGCCGGCTGGAGGACGCGATAGTCATTGCCGTTCTCTACGAGCGCGCCGGCCGGGTCATGCGCGCCAACCGTGACGAGGTTGCCTGCCGGATCGCGCGTCTGCAAAAACAGAAGATCATATGGATCGTACGTGACCTCAGTCGTCTTCCCGAAGGGATCGACGAACCGGCAAGGCATGAAAAAATGCTCCCTGGCGTAGTCGAGCTCCTCGGTAGAGGTGTCGTTGTCGCGCGCGGAATAGAAGACGCGCCCCGAGGGTATCCACCAGTCGGGCTCGACGGCGTCTTGTACATAGCCGCCACTCGTCAGCATGGCGTCGATGACACGGCCTCCGTAAGCTGAGGCGACGAGCCCCGGCGAGAAGGCGAGCTGCTCGACCCGGTCAGGCAATGCCTTCGACTCGAGGTGACCGAAAGGGAGCGGCCCGGTCAGGTCATCCTTGCGGTAGAACGTGCGCGTCCGTTCAATCAACCGCCGGTAGGCGTGAGCCTCCGTCGCGCCCGCGCCCGCCAGATCCTCGTAAGCCAGATCGTAGCCGTGCTGGAGGTCCTTGAGCGCCGACGCGATCTCGTCGAAGCGGAAGAGATTGGTCACACCGGCGAGGTTCGACACCGGCGCGAGCTTCGAGAGTTCGTAGGTTCGGCTGTCCGCTACGAGCGGCGCCCGATAGGCTTCTTCCTGTTCGATGGCGTTGGTGGTTGTGTTCTCGGTCCAGGTGATCCGAAGAGCCCTTTGCTGTTTCGTGTCTTCTGCGGTGAGCTCCGGAGCCGGGTCAGGGTGCCGGCGTCCATAGCCGATGGCAACGGACCGGAGCACGTTGCCATAGGCGTCGACATCGAGCGTGAAGGAGTGCGTCACGCGCGGATCCGCGAGCTTGTCCGCCCCCACATCGTAGAGCTTGCGCTCGTAATGAAACTCGATGGCCTCACGTGGGTGAACGGAGAAGACGCCGTGTCTTTCCTTGCCGCGTGGCTGGACAGGAACGACGGTGTAGTTACGCTCCAACACGAGGTACGGGTGGCGCTCTGCTTCCGTGCCGTCGAGTGCGTAGATCTCCTTGCGTAGGATCGCTCCCCTGAGCGCGCGGCACGCCTCGCGCACGTCGTCCGCGGTGCTCCCGGGAGGCACCACGGTGTCCTCGAGGAGCATGGCGCGGAGTTGTGCCGCAGTCAGGCCGGGCTCGCGGTAATACTCATCCTCGTAACACCGTGAGATGCGGCCGCCCTCGGAGAGCGCGCCTACGTGGAGCCACGTCTTGGTGAGCACCGGCGGCACATAGGAGGCCGCGTCGATGTTGTCTCCCGTGGGCAGATTGCCGTCCGATGTGAGCGCGCCAAGTTCCTCCGTGTCCCACTGCTCGACCAGCCCGAAGCCTCGGAATTCCCGCTCCACGCCGTCGTAGTAGCCATGGTGGTAGGCATACCTGGTGACGAAGCGGTTGCGGCTGATGCGGTCGTAGGTCGTTACGCGCTCGACGACGTGAACCGGAAATGGCAGGCGGGTGATCCAAGGAGTGCCCGCGAGCTTGTCTGCAAGGTAGAATCGGGTTGAGGCGACGTACTCGACCCGGGTTTCAGCGCCGAGGTTGTTCGTTGACCGCACCAGGAGATGCGGCTTGCGGCCACCCATCAGGTCGACGTAGCGAAGTGGGCGTCGTGCGTCGGCAGGCAATGGCGACGACCAGACCAGACAGGCGGTCCCATTACCAAGAATGTCGGCCGTCGAAACGGACGACAGATGATCGATCATGGGAAACTGCGGCAGCCGGCGTGCTTCGCTCCAGCGGTTTCCGGACTGGTTGAAGTAGAGGCGGACACCATCCCGCCCGAGATAGATGATGTCGTTCGTTCCCGAACCGTCGATGTCCGCCAGGCGAATGCGCCGCTGATCGAATTGATCGGGGCTGTCGAACCACGGCGCGTTGTCCATCGTGACTTTGGCGCCGAAACGGCCAAAGCCCAGGTTGGGCCAGTAGCAGACCTCACCGTTTCGAATGCGCACCAGGTCCGTGAGACCATCACCACACAGGTCGGCGAGATAGATGGACTGGGTACCATCGGCGAAGACGAGGTGCGGACCGTGCTCTTCGTTACGCGAGGGGCGGACCTGCCGCGCCGGACCGAAGCCGTCCTCCGCGAGCGACGGGTACCACGTAAAGACCTCGTGCTCGGTGATGAGGATGTCGGCGTGGCCATCGCCGTCGAGGTCGACAAAGCGCAGGTTGGGGTCGTCCCAGCGCAGCTGCGGCAGCGTGCGGAACGGCCGGAACGTCTCCCAGCTCTCGTTCAGGGTTCGTTCGTAGAAGCCGGGCGTAGAGCCTGTGAACGACACCACGTCGAGCTGGCCGTCGCCTGACAGGTCGAGGAGCTGGGTCCCGCCGCCACCGAGCGAGAACAGGGAGGGCTTCCCGCGCAAGACCTGGAGCGCGCCGAACCGGCCCTCTCCGAGGTTGGGCTTGTAGAGCCACGCGCTTGCTTGCTCAGTCAGGATCCCCGAGACCCCCTCGCCATCGAGGTCCACCCACTGATACCTGGCGCCATCGACCCCGACGGGCAGGTTCTCGGCGGTGCCCGCATCGACGTACCGGATTTCGTTCTGGATCTTCGCCTTGCTGTACTCGAAGTCGAGAGGAGGGAAAGACCGCTTCAGGTAGATGATGTGCTTGACACCGCTCCGGGTGACGACGGCCTGGGTGTCGTCGCGCACGAACCCCGACTGCGTGATCGATTGGATGAACGACGCGAAGCGGGTGCTGCCTTGATGGCCCAGCTCGGCATCGATCGGTGCCGGCGTCGTGTAGTCGAGGTCCGCGTAGTCGAATTCGAGCGAGCGGACCAAGTATGGCTCGTCGCCGAGCTCGGCGGTGCGCTCCTGATTCAGCTCCGGGAAGCGATGGAACATCAGCACGCGGCGGCAGCGCCTGTGCGAGCGGACCTCGAAGCCGGAGCGGTACGACGAGAACGGGTCGGGGCGCACCGCCCACGTGCCGCCGCCGGTGCACGATGCCCGCACAAACCGGTGCTGGTCCGCCGGGTCTCGCGACGGGTCCAGGGCGAGCTCCTCGTAATGCCCTTCGCCGTAATCGAAGACGACCTCGAATAACCAAGTCGCCAGGGCGAGGTCCGGCTGCACGAGCCGTGAGACCCGGTTTCCGTACTTGATCCGCTTCAGGTAGCGATTGGCCGTGTGCGTGCGGTTGCGCTCGCTGCCTCGGGAGAGATCCACTCCCGCGGCGTCCTCGGCCGCATACTCGTAGACGCGGGCGTTGCCCTTGTCGTCATGGCTCGTGCAGATGAGCCAGCTGAAGATGCGCATCGGGTGCGCCGGATCCGGCTCCGCTGGATCAAAGATGCGTGATTGGTTATCGAGGCCGTAGAGGGTGGTGACGTTCTCGCGCGAGATGGAGCGCCAGTGGATCTCGCCGGTGGCTCGCTCCGTCCAGCGCTCGATGCGCGCGAAGAGGCCCTCCACGCGCGGGCGGTAGCGATGGATTGTGTAGCCGGGTACACTCGTAACGTCCTCGTGCCTGCGGCCATCCGGCTCCAGGACCGGGACCAGATCCTCCGAGCCGGAGAGGACGTACACGTCCGACTCCCCGGCATCGTCGTACCGGGGCAATCCCTTGTCGGTCTTGCGCGTGATGGTGGGGAGCGAGAGCGACCAGCCGAAGCCGAAAGGGCCATTGCCGGAGCCCGAGTCGTACGAGAGCGAAAGCTGCGGACCGAATCCCGAGCGGCCTGGGCTCGTGGGGATAGGTACGGTCATCGAGCCGGTGCCGGTAACCGGATTCGCGGCGAACTTCTCGCCCATTCCGCGGATGGCGCCGCCTCCTTTGGGAAGCGAGATCGACGGCGTTGCGCCTGTGCTCCCCGCGGCCCCCCGAGAAGCGCCTTTGTCTAGATATTCCACAGAGGCTCCGCCTTAAGACAGTCCTCCACGCGCCCCCCCGCCTGCACGGCCATCCCCCCACCACACCAGGAGACTAGCTTTCGCCAAACGCGCTGAAAAGGGCAAACAGCTGCAATCGGTTTTGGGCTTGAGGCTGTCGTACGAGCACGTCAGTCGTCGCCTGCGGAAGTGGGCCCCATTTTCTGGCTCCCCTGCATTTCGTGTGGAGCGCACCTTCGGGAACGTGACGGTGCACGGATTCTCATGGCGGCGAGCGCAGCGCGCCGCGGGCCGTGCCCCGGGCCTCACCACGCAGGTGGGCCGTCTCGATGTGGGAGTAGCGTACAGAGAATCGCTGCGCGAGCGCGGCCTGGCACTGCTTTCCCGTCAGGGCGTACCAGCCGGGCAGGTACTCCCCAATGGCATATAGCGGACCGATGAGCCGCAGCACTTCTTCGCAAGCAGGCGCGAACTGCCTGGCGTCGGTAAACCTTCTGCGTGCGTGGGCCCAACAGGCAGCCAGCACAGTTGGCGCAGGCCCGTCCGCGCCAGACTTCGTCGCTGTCCGGTATGCCGCGGCCCCATCCACCAGGACGTGAAGAAGGACGCCGTATGGGCCCTGGCGCCGCGGCCGAGGGGCACATGGCGTGACCTAGCCAAAAAACATCAATGCCTCTGGCCTGTTAGAAGTGCACGAGCCGGGGATCGAACCCGGACGACCCTTGCGGGTCAGCGGATTTTAAGTCCGCTGCGTCTGCCAGTTCCGCCACTCGTGCCCAGTAGGATCCGGACCTTAGCTGCCCCTGGTGGTCCCCATTGTTGAAACCGATTCCACCTCTCCAACCAGGGACTCGAGGTGCCTCTCCATGCGCCCCGGGCGGCAACCTACACCGGGGTGTCGGCCTTCCTCCAGCACTCGGAGCTGATTCGCTTGCCTGTAGGCCTCCAAGGGCTCGCCTGGCACGTCGAGACGCGCAGGGCTCAGCGTCTCGATACGCTCGGACGTTGCGGCGCCGGCGGACACCGGCGCCGCGGGGCTCAGTAGTGCTGCGTGTAGCTCAGGCTGACGACCGCGCCGCGCGCGGCAGCGTACGAGTCGTTCCTCAGCGAGTAGAGCATCTGGCTCACGCGCGGGTAGTACTGCTTGTTGAAGAGGTTGCTCACCGCGAGCGTGGCGGTGCCCTTGCCCACCTCCAGGCTCGAGGTGAGGTCCACCGTCGCGTAGGTCTCGACCGGCAGCTCGCCGAAGCCGGCGGTGCCCGCAGCCGTCTTCGCCTTGAAGCGGTTGCGGTAGCCCGAGACGGCGAGCACCGCGCCGTTGCGCCAGGTGGGCAGCGTCTGGTGCGTCGCGACGAGCGTCAGCTGCGGGGGCGGGATACGGTAGCCGTTGAGGAAGCCCCACACCCCTTCCCGCTTCAGGATGCCCTCAAGCCAGGTGAAGTTGGCGTCCAGCGTGAGGCCCGCGAGGGGGCGCGCGCCAAGCGTGGCCTCGAGCCCGTACACGCGCTCGGGGGCGCGCACCGGCTCGACGCCGAGGCCGCCGGAGGAGGTACCGAGCTCCGAGCTGTTGATGAACGCGCCGAGCGAGCCGTAGACCCTCTCGAGGTCCGTGCGCAGGCCGGCCTCCACCATATTCACCCGCTGCGGCGCGGTGTTCAGCGTGGCCACCGAGGCCCCCGGCCGGTTGGCGTTGCGCAGGATGAGGCCCACGTCCGGCAGCGAGTAGCCCTGCGAGAAGTTGGCATAGACGCTCAGGGCCCGCAGGGGCTTCACCACCAGCCCCGCGTTGAACACCGTCGAGCGGAAGCGCAGGCGCGCGCCCTCCACCGGGTTGTCGATGAGCGTCACGTAGTCGTCCACCCCAAGCCAGATGCGCTCGTGGCGCACCCCGGCGCGCAGCGTGAGCCACTCGCGCGCCGCCCACTCCAACTGCCCGAAGGCCGCCACGGTGCCGATGTCCATCAGCGGCACCCAGTCGCGCTCCCCCACGGGGACGAATGCGAGCCCGCCGCTCTCGTCGTAGCGCTGCGCGTCCATCACCGTCACCGGCTGCGCGGTGCGCTCCTGGGCCGCGTCCAGGCCCCATAGCGCGTTGAGGTCCTTGAAAATGGGCGTGCCGATCTCCAGGCGCCCCCCGCCCTTCTGCGTCTCCAGCCGCGACTGCGTGATGGCCCGGTAGGTGGCGACGGTGCGCCCGTCGGACGGGAAGAAGTTGGTCCAGAAGTTCCGGTAGTACACCTGCCCGCGCACCGTGCTGCCGAGCACCTCGTCGTGGTCGTAGGTGAGCGAGAGTGTGGTGTTGCGCGTGCCCTCGGGCTGGGCGATCTCGAGCCCCTCAAGCACGCGCGACTTGGTGCCGAAGATCGGCAGTTCGTTGACGCCCGGGTCCGTGGTGAAGCGCGTGTCCTGCTGGCCCCGGAAGTGCGCGGCCGTCAGCTTCAGCCGCTGTTCTTGCGCGAGCTTCCAGGTGAGGGCGCCGGACAGGTCGTAGCGCAGCGACTCGGCGAGCCCGCCCTGGCCGTACGGGTTGGGCGGGATGCGGTCTCCTTCCGCGTCGTACTGGACGGAGCTGCGCTCGAACGCGCCGGTGAGCGAGAAGCCCAGCGGGCCCACCGCCCCGTCCGCCGTCTGGGCGAGGCGCCCGCCCAGGCCGCCGAGCGGCTGCACCGCAGCGGTGGTGGCCTCCAGGGTGGTGGAGAAGCGGGGCTGCCCGCTGCCTGTCGGGCGGGTGATGATGTTGATGATGCCGCCGGAGGCGCCCTCGCCGTAGATGGCCGTGGTGCCGCGGACCACCTCGACGCGCTCGATGGCCTCGGGGGACAGGGTGTTCAGGTCGCGCGACACGTTGCGCACGGCGCTCTGCGGGACGCCGTCGATGAGCACCAGCATGGTGCGGCCGCGCAGCGTCTGCCCGTAGGTAGACGGGGACTGGTTGCCCAGCGCGAGCCCCGGGACGAGCTTGCCAAGCGCGTCCGCGATGTTCTGGCCACTCGCCTTGTACTGGGTCCGAAGCTGCTCGCCTTCGACCACGGTGACCGCTCCGGGCACGTTGGAGATGGCCTCGGGACGGCGCGTGGCGGTCACCACGATCTCCTCCGTGAGCTCCTCCTCGCTCAGCCGCGCCTCCTCGGGGACATCCTCCACGGTGAGGGCCGGCGCCTGCTGCTGGGCGAAGGCCGTGGGGGCGAGGCCCAGACCGAGCGTGAGGAGCCAGGCGGGGGTGGGGTGCGGTCGGCGGGGCTTCATCGGGAGTTCCTTTTCGAGCGCGAGCGGTGCCGGTGTACGGAGGGTGTGATTACGCCGCGTCTTATTTGATACCGATTCTCAAAGTCAAAGTGGTTCTCCCATTCCCCTGCCCCTTTCGCGCTCCGGACGAGACGGTGCCGCTCCGTGCCGGGGCCGTCTCCGCCGTACGCCGCCCCGAAGCGCGGCGTTTGGAGCCTCCGGCGTCCAGCCGGTACAGGGAGCCTCTCCATCGCGGCCGTGTGCCTGCACGGGCGCAAGTCCGAGAGGGCTGCGTGAGCCAACCGCCATCCGCTTCGCCACGCAGGACGACAGGCACCTGGGCCGCCATGCCGCGCTGCTCGCCCAGCGCCCTCAGGTGGACCCGCGTGTTGACGCCAACCGCGCCCACCTCCACGCGCACCTCCGCATGGGGCTCGGGGTTGAGACTGGCCACGGGGGAGCCGGCCGGCGCGTTGCGCAGGCTGCTACGTCCGGCAGCGAGAGGTTGAGGAAGGTGCTCACCGCCTCGGTGTCATCAACTGGTGCCCTCGCGCGAGGGCATGAGCGTGGCCCGAGGCCGTGGCCGCGGCAGCGCGGGTCCTGGCGAGCCAGAGGAAGAAGCCGGTGAAGAAGAGGCCCGCGGGGAAGAGGCCGGTGAGCACCGCGAGCAGCCGCGTGGCCAGGCCTCCCAGCGAGCCGATGTGCAACGGGAAGCGCAGGGTCATCAACCGCGCGGCCAGTGGCGCCTCCAGTGCGTTCTCCGCGTGCAGCACCGCGCCGGAGTGGCAGTCCATGTACACGACGCTCATCCCATTGGGGTGCGGCTCGTCTGGGAAGCGCTTGCGCACCCGCAGGGTCGCTCCGGGTGAGGCGGGCAGGTCGACGCGGGTGGTGCGCGCGCCCGGGAGGACCTGGTCGGCCCTGGCCAGCAGCGCGTCCAGGGGCAACGGCTCGCCCGTCGCGGGTCCGGGCTTCGGGGGTGCGCTCCTCGGAGCCGCGCCGGTGACGGCCTGGAGCGTGCGCTCGAAGGGTGCAGGGAAGACGAACGAGGCCCCGGTGAGCCCAGCCACCAGGAGGAAGACGAGTGAGAACAGCCCGCCGAGCTTGTGAAGGTCGAAGTTCGCCCGCCGCCAGCGCAGCGGCCGGCGCAGGGTCAGGCCCTGGGCCAGCTTGCGGCGGCCTGGCCACCAGAGGACGAGCCCGCTGAGGCACAGGGCGATGAGCACGAAGCCGGTGGTGCCCACCACCGCATGGCCCAATTCGTCGGCGAAGAGCCTCACGTGCAGCTCGCGCAGGGTGCCCACCAGGCTCTGCCCGGGCGTGCGCGCGCCGAGCACGGCACCGGAGTACGGGTCCACGTACACCTTGAGGGCGCCGTGGGGCTTCATCCAGGCCTCTATCGGGGCATCCGGCTGCTCGGGAATCCGCAGCTGGCGCGGCGGCGTGCCGCCCTGGTGCGCCGTCACCACCTCCACCACCCGCGCGAGCGGCACCCGCTCGCCCCTGGGCTCCACCCGCCGCACCTCGGGCTGCAGGTGCCGATCCAGCTCCTCCCCGAAAACGAGCGCGGCCCCGGTGAGCCCCGTCACCGCCAGCAGCGCGCCTACGGTGAGGCCCGCGTACAGGTGCACCTGGAAGAGGAGCCGGCGGAACGTCATCTGACGGACGGGATGAAGTTGAGAATCATTATCAATTCCGTCATATCCGCCATTCCGGGAGCTGTCAAGCAAGCGCGGACGTGCGGCTCGGCTCGCTGTCATGTGAGCACCGGGCCCGCCTGGGAGATCCGCGCCACCCTGCCCGGAAATCCGGGTCACCCGCCCCCAGCGGCGCCCGGGCGCGTGAGGGCGCCCTCAGGCGTGCTCGGGCAGGCCCAGCTTCCGCAGGAGCGCCACACGCTCATCGCCCTTCAAGATGGGACAGGTGTAGCAATGGAGCAGGCCCGGCAGCTTGTAGCGCTGGCAGCACGTCTTCCGGACCCGAACGACAGACGCACGGCCGAATCCGCTCAGGTCCTCATAGCGGACCGACCGGTGAAGCGGGTTGGGCCCGGGCATGAGCGGGCTGTCCGGTTGCTCCAGGAGGATTCGCCGGTCTTCCTCGACTGCCGCCGCGACCTCGGGGCGGGCCCTCAGTCCGTCATAGACATCCGCGCACAGATTGCCGGCGTTGCCCCACAAGATTCGCTTCGGCAAGCCCGTCACGCGATGCACCTGCTCGACGATGGGCGCCAGGTGGTTGGCGAAGAGGCTCGACAGCACCCGCCCGTGAAGCACCTCCAAGCCGACGCGGGGCGCTGAGATGTCGAGCTTCAGCCGCGGTGGATGGACCACGATGCCCGCGAGGGACTGCAGGACAGCGGCCCTGGGCAGGCCTTCCTCGGAGAGGCTCATGCTCACGTTCGAAATCGAGCCGTCCAGCCCTACCCCGGCGAGCGTCATGGCCGCCAGGAACCCCGACAACAGCGCCGCGTTGTAGTGCTTGTTCCAGAGCGAGGCGGCCGCCCACAGCTCGCCCGTCCGGAGCGTCTCCATCAGCCGCCGCACCTCGGCCAGCAGGTGCTCGTCCTCGAGGTACACCGAGGCTCGCACCACGTTCCGTCCGTGCAGGTGCTCCCCCAGGAGCAGGCGGTGCTCAAAGGGCGCCAGCAGAGGAAGGATTTGCTCCATCGCGGCGGGCGTCATCGACACGTGCCTACTCGAGGTAGAGATGCGCCGGGTGGGGCAGGCTGCTGAAGTCATGCGCGGAGATGACCCAGCCATAGGCGCCGGCATAGGGGAAGGCGAGCACATCCCCTACCCGCACCCGTGGCAGCATCACATCCTGCGCCAGGACGTCCTTGGGACTGTCCATCTTCCCGACGATTGTCAGGGGACGGTTGACGCACTCCGGCCGCTCGAAGGGGTAGGCCCACCGCTCTACCGGAAGGAGCTCGACGGGGTGGCTGTGCTTCCACGCGCCGGGCAACAGGAAGTGATGGAGTCCGCCGGCGATGACTGCAAACGCCCTGCCTCGAATCTCCCGGACGTCGAGCACCTCCGCTGCATAGTACCCGCAGGACGCCACGGAGTACCGGCCACACTCGAACAGGACCGAGACGCTTTCGGAAGGTAGCGGCGCGAGCCGGGCGGGCAGCTTGGCGGCAAAGGCAGGCATGTCGAACTGGGCCTGCAAGTCGCCGTAGTTCACGCCGATGCCACCGCCCATGTTCACGCAGTCGACCGCCAGGTGAAACTCCTCGGACCACTGCCGCACCCTGCGGGCGTAGTGCTCGACCATGCCCAGGTGCTCCTCCACCTCGAGGTTGTTCGACAGCGAGTGGAAGTGAAACCCGCGCAGCCGGAGATGCGGCGACGCCCGCGCCTGCTGGATTGCCTCGGGGACATCCGCCTCATCGATGCCAAACTGGGTCGGCCTGCCAGCCATCTGGAGGGTGCCCACCGGGAGCGGCCCCCGCAGGTTCACCCGCAAGAGGAGCTCCATGACTGTCCCATGGCTCGCGGCGATGCGCTCGACCCGCCGCAGCTCGTTCAGGCTCTCGACGTGCAGGAGGCTGACCCGGTGGTGAATCGCACCTTCAATCTCCTCGTCGGTTTTCCCCGGGCCGCCAAAGAGGATGGGACTGGTCGCCGTGACAGCCCGCACCTTGCGCACCTCCCCCAACGATGCAACCTCGAAGCCGTGAACGATGGGGGCAAGAGCCCGCAGCAACGCCGCATCCGAGTTCGCCTTGATGGCATAGAAGTAGCGGCACCTGGGGGGCAGCAGGGAGATGGTGCGGGAGACGTGCTCCTTCAAGTGCTTCAAGTCGTACAGGAACGCGCAGAACGGGCGCGCCCCGTCCCGCTGCAGGTGTTCGTCAATCCTTGCCTTGATTCGCTCCACTACCGTGCTCCCGTGCGGAAGGCGGCGAGTGGATTCCTCACCATGTGGACACCCGTGCCGGCTTCAGCGAACAGCCTGCGGCCCGTCAGTTGCTCGATGGCAACCCGCTCCGAGAAGAGGTCGAAGGCGGTGAAGCGCTCGGCCTCGTGCGGGAATCGTCTCTGGTAGCCGTGAATCACGTCCGCGGCCATCGCCCAGAAGCGCTCCTCCGGCAGGCCGTAGCGCTCCAGCAGGAAAAGGGAAAGCTCGCCAAGGTTGATGAAGAAGAACGCGTCCTGGAAGAAGTCCTTCACCTCGGACGGGTCGTCCCGCTCGAGGAAGGAGTTCCGGTTCACGCGCGGATGGTTGGCGGGTGGGCCCTGCGTCTTCGGGCCAGGGTCTCCCGTCCGCAGGAAGGGCCGCGCGAACCGGATTCCGTCATGGAAATCCTTGAGCGCGAGGCGCGCCGGCCTGCCTCCCCTGTGTATCAACACCATGTTCTGCGCGTGCGCCTCCATGGCCACGCCATGGGCATACAACAGGCGGATGAGCGGGAGGATGGCGACCGCCAGAAGCTCGCGCGTCCAGGCCTCCACCCCCTGCTCCCGCACCCAACTATCAATCAGGGGGCGCCCATCCGTGGCGACGTGGCAGAGCGCGTTGAAGGGGACAGCCGCTTCGCCCGGGCGCAGGTGGGGATGGAGGCTCTCCCTCCAGATGGTCCCCAGCGTCCCGTACACCCTGGGCTCCAGCATGCCGGGAAGCCCCTGGTGATTGTAGGTGACTCCGACGACCTCCCGGAGGAGCGTCAGGCCCAACTCCTCGCGCAAGAACGAATCTCCCTCCCGGAGGCCCCCGAGCCAGTCCGAGATGGGAGGGGCATTCAGGATGGTGTGCTGGGCCAGGATGCGACTCGTCGACGTGTTGGCGATGCTCAGCGGCAACTTCACGTATGCCTTCTCGGGACTGGAAGCATTGGCCAGCGTCCGGATGGACTGCTGCGGACGGTACTCATCCTCCCCTTCGCCAAGATAGATGAGCCGGCCCGCGCCCAACTGGTCCACGAAGCCGCCCGACACGATTTCGCGCCACTGCCAGGGATGAACGGGGATGAGTGTGTACTCTCCCAGGGTGCTCCCCCGGAGCGCCACCGCGTCGGCGAAGCGCGCATGGGTGGCCGCGCCAAGCTGTTGCCGCACGAAGGCATGCAGCTCCAGGTCCGGGACGACCGCCGTCCTGGCCTCTTCCTGTCGTATGGCGAGCCAGACGAGCCGGAGCCTCGGCTTGAACTCCGGTCCGAAGGCCTGGTTGTCCACCAGGTCGAAGCCAACCCGCGACTTGTAGCACGGGTGGTAGGGATGACCATCCATCACCTCGCCCTCGAGCTCGTCGTAGCTCGACTCCCGCAGCGGCGGCTGCTGGAACCGGACGTCCTGGGCAAGGGTGTCCTTGAGCAGGGTTTGATGGAGCTCCTCGATGAAGGCGGCGAGCTTCTGTGAATCCGCCTTCAGCAGGTGTGAGACCTCCAGGAGGAAGGTGGACAAGGAGGTAGCCTCCTCTCCGTCTCGCTGCACCGGCTGCGCGGTGAGCCGGACCCGGTCGAAGCCAAGCGCGCGCCTCCCGTGGCAGGAGTAGCGGACCTCCTGATTGTGCGCATCCCGCCCGCTCAGGGAGAACTCCAGCAGCCCGTCCTGAAGCGCGCGCACCTGGGGCTCGACAATCCCTTCGTAGACCAGCGACTCCACGAGCTGGCGCAAGATGCGCCGCCGCACCTCGGCCTGCTGGGGAGACTGAAACACCCGACCGACGCCATCATTCACGACTGGACCGTTCCTTCCCGCGCGACAGTGTCCGATGATTTCTGGGGCACCCACACCGCGGCGGCCCCGGCCACGAAGCAGGCCGACATGGTGACGAAAATCCACGCCGGGCTGAGGCTCCGGGCGAGAAAGGCGCTCACGAGCGAGCCGCCGATTTGCCCCACCACCAGGAGGCTGTTCGCGGCACCGAGGTGAGCGCCGCGCTGCGACCCGGGCGCCGCCTGCGAGACGATGAGGAGGGCCGAGGGCAGCAGGGCGCTGAAGCCAAACCCTTGCAAGGCACGCCAGGGCAGGAGCCACTCGAGGCCCAGCGGCAGGGCCTGGAGCGCGACGCCAGCCCCACAGAGCAACGAGGCAATGATGAAGTTCCGCTCCACCTGGGCGGTGTCGTTTCTCCTCCCCCACCAGGGTGCCCCGAACAGGGCGGCGCCCCACGTGACTGCCTGCATGACGCCCACCCAGGTGGCCGCATGGGTGTGCAGGGGTGAGAGCTCCTTGACGCGTGCGGAGAGGATGGCCACCAGCCCGTAGACGCCCAGGTTGGCGAGAGTGCCGGCCAGCAGGAACCGCCGGACGCGGCGCTCTCCCAGGAGCTGCCCAAACGTGCCCCAAATGCCGGCCCGCGCGACGCTCGCCACCGGGCGATCCCCATCCAGCAAGCCCACCGCGGCCGCCGCCGAGAGCGCGAGGAGTCCTCCCAGGAGGACCAGCAGGTGGCGAAAGCTCCACCAGTCCATGAGCACCCCACCGAGGACGGGGCCCAGCAGCGAGCCGGCCGCGACGGCGCTCTCGAGCCTTCCGAGCACCCGCCCCCGGCTCTCGGCCGAGGCCTGCGTGGTGGCCAGGGCCGTGCCCGCGCTGACCACTCCGCCGAACGCCCCCTGGAGGAGGCGGAGAAGGAGGAACTGGAACGGAGTCTGGGCATACCCCATGAGGATGAGCGTCAGCGCAAGCCCCGCGAGCGCCCGGACCACCATCCACTTCTGGCCCCAGCGGTCACCCAGCCTGCCCCAGAGCGGGGCCGTCACGGCATAGGAGACCGCGGGGGCCGCCAGCGCGAAGCCGCTCCACGTCAGGGCCGAGGTCTGACTCGTGGCTCCGAGCTCGCGCAGGAAGAACGGCAACAGGGGGGCAATGACACACAGGCTGGTGACGGAGAGAAAGTGGCTGCCCCAGAGCACCCGGAGGTTGCGCTCCCGTTCGTCGAGTTGCATCAGGGTGCCGTCCACTTGAAGGGGTTCCCCGTCTTCCCCCACCCGGACGGCATGCTGCTCCCCGCGGGACCGGAACGGCCGAGCAACGGCGCCAGCACCATCTTGACGGGCCACTCCGGGGCCTGGAACAGCGCCTTCTCCACCGCGGCTCGCGCACCGACGGAGAAGCCGGCGCTGTCCACCGCCTGGGACAGACTGCTCCCGAGCACGCGGAGGAACTCCGCCTCGGGGATGGCGTAGCTCCGGGAGAGCGCATCGGCAATGCCATACAGATTGACCTGAATCCCGAGCGTCTGGAGGTACCCCAGCAGCGCCTCCGGGGTTTCGTTGTAGAGCGAGTTCGGCCGGCCCGGCTTGACGACGTAGTGCGGGTCCGAGAGCCCCGCCTCCTGGAGCCAGGGGAAGTGAATCCGCACGGTGTCATGGTCCCTCAGCAGGAGCCCATCCACCTCACCGTCGTTCAGCACCAGCAAGACGTTCTGCCCGTGAATCTCCGGAAGGACGCCATGCCGCAGCAGGCGCATCGCGAGGCCGAGGAACCGCGTGGAGACCGAGCGGAACAGCTCCAATACCTCCGCCCGGCTCGCGCTGCCCTGGCCCCGTCGCGCCAGCCAGGACGTGAAGAGGTGTGCGTGTGAGGCTGTCCCGGGTTGCGCCAACGCGGACATGGGGACGAGCTGGACTCGACTGTCGCCCAGCAGCCGCGCCGGGTACTCCCGGATGAGGCAGGACAGGTGCCGCGGCCGGTCTTCCCACCAGTCGCTGCCCGGTGGGTAGAAGGCAAACCAGACAGTCTCATCGCAGAGGTGGATGCGCTCCCGAAGAATGGAATCCTTCATCAAGACCTGGTGGAGCAACTGCTGCCCCCGCTCGCCGTTCCGCATGGAGAGGGCGGAGAGGGAGCGGATGGCGCCGAGCGACTCGATGCCGATGGGCAGCTTGACGTGCCGGCCTCCCCCTCCGACGGGCGCCAGGGAGCGAAGTGACGAGCTGGAGACGTAGCCTCCGGCCTCTACCCGCAGCGGGACACAGATGGACGCCGCCACTTCCGGCTGGAGCTCGCGGGGAAGAATCCGCTCCATCTGCCAGGGGTGGACGGGCAAGGCCAGGTAGTCCGTGGGACTCAGGCCGGCCTGCTCCATGGCGGCCATGACGGCCCTGGCCTCCGGCTCCGGAAGCAGCAGCTCCGAGGGACTCCGGCCCTGGACATCCCGCCCGAAGAGCAGGTGGTCCCGCCGCACGGCCATCCATCGAAGGGTGACCTCCCGGTGAAACTCGGGGGCATAGCAACGGTACTCGGCCTCGTTCCATCCGACCTTCGCCTTGGCCACGGGGTGGAATGGCCTGTCGCGGAACGCCGCCCAGCGCTCGAGGTCGAGCAGGGAGGTCAGCCGCGGCGCGGGAAGGGTGTCCAGCGCCCCGTTGGAGAGCTCCCATTGCGCGGCTGCCAGCCGAAGCTCGTCACACAGACGGCTCACGGAGCCCTCGAGAGAAGCAGCGCTCGCCAGGGCCTGCAAGAAGTCGACGGCGGAGAGCGGCCTCTCCACATGTGGCTCGCACTCCACTTCGATGACCGCGCCGGAGGAGGTGCGATACGGCTGGGTGACCGCGGGGGTGATGGGAATGAGGAGGAACCGCTTGCCGGGCTCCACCCAGAAGCGCAGGAGATGCGTGGAGGCCTCATCGCGCTCGGCGAGGGAGGAGGAAGGCCCCGCGGCGCGGGTGTGCAGCTCGCTGCGGGTTGTAATCCCGAAGAGGTCCTCGGCCAGCAGCGTGTTCACCAGGTCGGTCATCACCTGCTGTTCCCCGGCCGCGCGTGTCAGGCTTCGCACAGGTAGACTCCCTCGGCGTAGAAACGAAGTGCCCCCAGCCGGTGCGCCACGAGCGCGTTCCATTCCGCTTCGGTGTCGGCGGGGCTGCGCAGCAACTCGAGCGGGATGCGCAGATTGAGGTATCGCCCCTGCACGACGAAGCGCGTGACGCCGGGAGGCATCCGCTTCCCCTCCGAGACGACGGCCTCCACCTCCTCGAGCGGGCACGCGGGGTAGCGGAGCAGCACCATGCCGGGTTCCGGGTGATGGACCGCACCGTCGGGCACACGCCGGACCGCCCCCGTGCCCGTGTAGGACTCGACCACGCGCTGCCAGGCCGGGAGGATGGAGAGGATGTCTCGTTCCGGCGTGGCCGCGTGGACCGGATGGCGCACCCCGGCGTCATCCACCACCTCGGCTAGCAGGCGCCCCGCGCTCTCCCCCGCCTGGCCCCACCGGAGTGAAGGATTCCGCCGCAGCTCCGTCAGCCACGGGCCCTCGGGCACGAGGTGGGTCCAGGCCTCGAGGCTGAATGCTCGAGGCTCGACCCACTGGACGGGAAGACGGACGCAGCCGAGCTCCCGCAGTGCCTGCGTCCGGTGCGCGCCGTCCAGAATCAGGGCGCGTCCATCCGCCATCAGCGTCCCCAGGAGGGGATGGCGGAGGACGCCTTCGGCCGCGATGGCCCGACAGGTTTCGTCGAGCCGGCTGGGCTCGTGCCCTTCATGGATGCACACGCGCTCCACGGGCATCAACCGCAGCTCGGGCAACTTCCCAGCCATCAGCACGCCCCACCCTCCAGGAAAATGTGCTCGGGGTGTGGATGGCTGAGGAAGTCGTGGTGTGAGATGGACCAGCCGTACGCGCCCGCATACTGGAAGAGAATCACATCGCCGACGCGCACCCGCTCCACGGCGACGTCGTAGGCGAGCACATCCTTGGGCGTGCAGAGCTGCCCCACCACGGTGATGGTTCCGTCGCGCAGCTCCGGCCGCTCGATGGGGGAGGTCCACCCCTCCATCGGGACGAGCGTGAAGGGATGGCTGTGCTGCCAGGAGGAGGGCAACCGGAAGTGGTGCGTGCCGCCCCGGACGATGACGTAATCCTTGCCGTGGTTTCGCTTGATATCGAGGACCTCGACCGCGTAGGCGCCGCACGCCGCCGTCATGTACCGGCCGCACTCGAAGAGGATGGACGCGCCGGGTGGACACGCGTCGGGGAGCAGCTGGTTCAGCTCCCTGATGAAGGCATCCCAATCGAACTGCTTGTCGAGCTGGCTGTAGTTGACCCCGAGCCCGCCGCCCGCATTGACGTAGGCAATGTCCAGGGAGAACCGAGCGGCCCAGGTCCGGGTGAGCCGCAGGTAGTGTGCCACGAGGTGGGCATGGCCCGTCGCATCCAGGTCGTTCGAAATCGAGTGGAAGTGGAACCCGCGCAGGCGCACGTGCTGGCACCGCTTCGCCAGTCCAATCACCGCTGGGATGTCCTCCTCATCGATGCCGAACTGGGTCGGCTTCCCCGCCATGTAGAGCTTCGCGCTGGGGAGTGGACCGCGCAGGTTGACGCGCAACAGGATGTCCGCCACGTGCCCTGCCCTGCCCGCCAGGTACTCCACCCGTCGGAGCTCGTGCGCGCTCTCCACGTGAAGCAGGCTGACGCGGTGCTGGAGGGCACCCTCAATCTCCGCATCCGTCTTTCCCGGGCCACCGAAGAGAATGGGAGCGTCCGGCGCCACCGAGCGGACCTTCTCCACCTCCCCGAGCGAGGCGACCTCGAAGCCGTGCACGATGGGGGCAAGCGCACGCAGGATGGGCTCTTCCGAGTTGGCCTTGACGGCGTAGAAGAGACGGCACGTGGCAGGCAGTGTTTCGATACACCGGGAGGCATGACGCTTCAGGTGCCCCAGGTCGTAGATGTAAGCGCACAGGGGGTGAGCGCGCTCCGCTTTCAGGGACTGGACCACCTTGCTGAACTCCGTCATGACCCACCCTCGGTGCTGTCGCGCTCCATGCGCTCCAGCAGTAGCTGCTGGTAGGGGCGCAGCTGGGCCTGGAGGGCCCGGAACGACACGCCGCGCTCGTCACCCACGACAAACGTCCGCACCCCCTGCTGCCACCAGGAGAGGGAGTCTTCCATCGCCCTGGGGATGGCGCAGAAGGGGACGCCCCGTGCGCGGGCCGCCGCCTGGACCCGGTAGAGGGCTTCGCGCACCCGCGGGTGGCGCGTGCTCCAGGGGATGCCGAGCGACTGCGACAGGTCCGCCGCGCCCTCGAGCACGAGGTCCACGCCGGGCACCTGGAGGATGGCTTCGATGTCCTCCACTCCTGCCTGGTCTTCAATCATCACCACGACCAGCGTCTCGGCGTTCGCCTGCTTGACGTATTCCTGGAGGTTCACCCCTCCGAAGCGCGCCGCCCGTCCGGTCCCCATGCCGCGCTCACCCTCCGGGTGGTAGCGGCTCGCTCGCACCGCCCGCTCGGCGTCCGCGGCCCCGCGCACGCGTGGCACCACCACGCCCTGCGCACCCGCATCGAGCGCCCGCAGGATGGGCCCCGGGGCGTTCTCCGACACCCGCACCAGCGGCGTCATCCCGACGACCTCCGCCGCACGCACCATGTTCTCCAGCGTCTCCGGGTTCACCAGCGTGTGCTCGGTGTCGATGATGACGAAGTCGAATCCCGCGCAGCCAATCATCTCCACCACCATTGGCGAGGGGGTGGAGCAGAAGATGCCGAAGACGGCATGCTGCTTCGCGAACGCCTGCTTCAGCTTGTTGGGTCGAATCATGGGTGTACCGCCTCCGTGCCCTCGTGGGGCGCGAGCGCGTTGCGTACGGGGTGCATGCGCACCTCGGTGTCCGGGTACAGGCGGCGCAGGGCGAGCTGCTCCACCTGGGTGGTTGGCGCGAAGAGGTCGAAGAGGGCGAAGCGCTCCCGGTGCGCGGGAAAGCGGCGCTGGTAGGCAAGGATGACCTCGCGCGCGAGCCCCCAGAAGTGGCGCTCCTCGAAGCCGAGGTAATCCGCGAGGAAGAGCGCGAGCTCTCCCAGGTTGATGAAGAAGAACGCGTCGTGGACGAAGTCGCGGACCTCCGCCGGGTCCTCTGTCTGGATGTATGAGTTGCGATTCACGCGCGCGTGGGAGGGCGGCGTGGCGCGGAGCACGGGCTTTCGCTCCGGGTGGGCGAGGTGGGCTGGCGAGAAGCGGATGCCGTCGTGGAAGTCCTTGAGCGCCACCCGCCGGGGGAGCCCTCCGGCGTGGAGCAGGACCATGTTCTGCGCATGGGCCTCGAGCGCGATGCCATGCGCATACAGCAGGTGGATGAGCGGCAGGACGCTCACCTCCAGGAGCTGGCGCACCCACGCCTCCGGCCCGAACCGCCGCACCCACGGCTCAATCAGCGGGCGGCCATCGGCGTCGAGGTGGCACAGGCCGGTGAAGGGCAGCGCCTCCTCGCCTGCGTCGAGGAAGGGGTGGAGGCTCTCTCGCCAGATGCACGCGAGGATGCCGGAGGTCCGCGCCCGCAGCGGCTCCGGGCGCTGCCCCTCGAAGGAGATGCCCAGCACCTCCCGGAGGAGGACGGTGCGCAGCTCGTCCCGGAGGTAGGTGTCCTCGCGAGCGATGCCGGACAGCCAATCGGAGATGGGAGCCGCGTTCTCCACGGTGTGCGACGCGAGGGTGCGCGCGGTGGAGGTGTTGAGGATGCTCAACGCCAGCTTGAGGGACGCATTCTCCGGGTGGCTGCGATTGGCGAGGGTCCGGATGGACTGCTGGGGCGTGTAGAAGTCATCCGCCTCCCCGAGCATCACGAGGCGGGCGTCTCGCAGCTCCGGGAAGAGTGTGGAGAGGACGTGCTCCCGCCACTGCCAGGGGTGGACGGGGAGCAGGACGTAGTCATCGGGGGCCAGGCCCCGCTCGAGGAGCATCCGACGGAAGCGCGTGCGCGTGGCCTCCGTCAGCTCGCGGGCGAGGAGCTCCCGGGGCTGGGTCCCGGCGGAGGCCGTGCTGCGGGTCCACTCCCGGTGGGCCGCGAGCCACAGCGGCCGCAGCTCGGGCGTGAACTCCGGGCCAAAGGCGAGGTGGTCCACGGCGTCGAAGCCGATGCGGGACTTGTAGGACGGGTGGTAGGGGTGGCCGTCCATCAGCTCGCCCTCGAGCGCGTCGTAGGGGAGGCTCCGCAGGGTGCGGCCAGAGCGGCTCCGTCGATGCTGCGCGAGCGTGTCCTTGAGGTGCGTCTGCTCCAGCTCGTGGACGAAGTGCGCAAGGCGGTCCGGGTCCGCGCCGAGGGACGCACGCAGCTCCGAGAGGAACCGCCCGAAGGACTCCGCCTCGGCCACCTCGCCTCCACGGACACGCAGGATGGGGCCGGGGCCGAGTCGGATGCGCTCGAAGCTCCAGCGGCGCCGCCCCTGGCACTCGTAGCGGACAGGCCTGCCCGCATCATCCTCCCCATGGAACCGGAATCGCAGGTGCTCGCTGTCCGGCTCACCCTCCGGCTGAAGCGCTCCTTCGTAGACGAGGGCTTCCACCAACTGCCGGAAGATGCGCCGCCGTACCTCGATGAACTGCTCGGACCGGAGGGCCGCTTCCAGGTCCAACAGGTCCTGGGAAGGTGACACTCCGGTGCCAGTGCTGGGAGCGCGTGCCGTCAGCTCCATCGGGGCACCTCCTGCTCACGAATGGGGTTGGGGACGTCGAGGTAGAGCGGTCGATCCCCGCGCTCCCGGAAGCGACTGGTCAGGTTGGCCTTGGCCGGGAGGGTGGGCCCGTCGAGGAGCGCATCCAGGTAGGGCGCGCCACCCGTCGCGCGGAGCGAGAGGGCGTTGCTCTCGAGGACGCTCCGCACCACCTTCCAGAGTCTGGGCTCGTCACTCGGGCCGTGGAGGGCCAGGGTCGCGAGCAGGTGGCTCAGGTGGTTGACGAAGAAGTAGTACCCGAGCCGCTGCCACGCCTCGGTGTCGTCGTAGAGCGCCGAGTGGGCCTCTGTCAGGCAACCGGCGTCGAGGAACCCCCGCGTCGCCGCGCGGTCACGGCTCAGGCTCGCGCCCTCGAGGTCTCGCACATGGAAGTGCTCCGGCCACCCGTCCTTCAGGGTCAACAGCGAGTTCTGCACGTGGGCTTCGAGGCTGAGCCCTTCCTCGATGAAGAGCCGAAGCAGCGGCATCATGGAGACCTGGAGATAGCGCCGGAGCCAGGCCTCCACGCCCAGGGGCTTCAAGGGGCCAGTTGCGACTCCCGTGGCCCGCCGGACGGCCCGCATGAGGGCCGGCTCGCCGTGGCCGGGAGAGGGCTCCAGCAGCGCCGCGACCACCAGGGGCGCGGGTGTCTGTGCGCAGGGACGCGCATCGCGGAACAGCACCGCCGTGTGCTCGGCGAGGGCGTGCCGCTCCTCGGGTGCCCAGTCCCGGGGAGCGAGCGCGCGGTAGCCCGTCTCGAGGAGGATGGAGAAGTCCGGCTGGGGCGCCCGTGCCTGGAGCAGCGCCACCACGCGGCTGATGCCCAGGCTGCGCTGAAGCTGCTCCGGCGGGTTGACGCGCACCAGGTTGGTGATTCGAACGCCGAGCGGAAGCTTGAAGAAGAAGGGGTGCCCTTCCGCGAGCACGGTGCGCACCGACGAGGTGGGGTGGACCCTCTTCCCGAGAGGCCCGAGGTGGACCACGCGTTGCTCCTCGAGCAGCCGCCGGAACCCGGGAAGGCCGTGCAGGTGACGCACCTGCCAGGGGTGGCACGGGAGCAGGCTCCACCCGCCGTGGGTGGAAGGCAGCAGCGCGGCGGCCTCGTCACGGACCGCCGCCGGCAGGACGTCCTCCCCTGCCCCTGACAGGAAGTCCTCCTCGATGAGCTCCGGCGAGGCCGCCAGGTAATGGAGCGGGAAGGTGGCACCCAGCTCTGGCGCGTATTGCTCCAGGTCCTCAGGGGTGAAGCCCTCCGAGCTCTTCGGAGTCGGATGGAACGGGTGTCCGAAGAGGATGCGCTGCTCGGCGGCCAGAAAGGCACTGGGGCCTTCACCGTCCGACGGCCAGGGCTCGCGCTGCGCGCTCCGGTCCAGGTACAGCGCGGTCTTGTCGACGCTGTTCTGGATGTGGCGAAGCAGGGCGTCCATGCGCCGCTCGCGGACGACGGGCTCCGCCTCCTCGCTGGCCAGCTCCGCCACGAGGATTCGCGCCAGGTGCAGGGCACCGTCCACCCTGCGGCCCGGCACACCCGTTGCCGAGCACTGCCAGAGAACGGGGCCGTACCGGTGGTGGCCCAAAGGCGAGCCGCGGCGCAGCGTACCGAGGAGGAGCTGCCCCGTGCGGGGGAGCTCTACACGCAGCGGGCAGCCATCCGCGCACAGCGCCTCGTGGATGCCGCTGGGGAGGGGCAGCGCCCGCAGTTGCTCCAGGGAGATGCGAGGATCCGCGAGGCCCGTCTCGCGCAGATAGCTGTTGAGCAGCCGCTCGGTGGCAGCATGTTCGGCCAGGGCATACCCGGATGGGGGTTGTGGGGCCATGGCCGGCGCTGGCGAAGGCGGAGTCAATCGAGGCTCAGCCACGTTCCGACCTTGGCATCGACGGCCTTCTGGTAGACGGCCTGGGCGCACGCGATGTCCTCGATGGCCATCCCCATCGGGTTGAGGAGGATGATTTCGTCCGCCGACTCACGCCCCGGTCGCCGGCCGATGACGATTTCCCCCAGCTCCGCATGGAGCTGCTCCCGCGAGAAGCGGCCCTCGAGCACGAGCTGGTTGATGGTCTTCTTCTCGCGGTTGGACTGGTCCCAGTCGTCCACCACGACCTTGTCCACCTGGAGGAACACCTCCTTGTGCACGTCCATGATGGAGACGTTGCTGACGAACGTGCCTCGGGGCAGCCACTCGAACGGGATGTACGGCTCGGACGCGACGGTGCAGGTCACCACCATCTCCGCGCGCCGGATGGCCTGCTCCGCGGACGCGGCGATGAGGAACTCCACCCGCGGGAAGCGCTGCTGCAGCTCCTCCCGGAGCCGCGCGGAGGCGGCCGGTGAGAGGTCGAAGAGGGAGATGATGGAGATGGAAGGGAACTGCTCGAGGAGTGTCGTGAGCTGCATCCGGGCGATGGGACCGCACCCGATACAGGCCACGTGCTGGAATCCCTCGCGCGCGAGGAAGCGGGCCGCCACGGCGGTCACCGCGGCGGTGCGCATCCCCGAGATGAGGCTGCCCTCCATGATGGCGATGGGGTAGTGCGTCTCGGCGTCGTTGAGCACGATGAGCGCGCTGGCGCGCTCCAGCCCGTGGAGGGAGGGGTTGTCGTGCTTGCTGCCAATCCACTTCAGCCCCGCCATGGGCGCCGCGCCGCCCAGGTAGGCCGGCATGGCGATGATGCGGTCGGCGATGTGCCCCTCGGCGCCGCGCCAGCGCAGGTATGGCTTCAGCGGCTGGACGAATTCCTTGGCCGCGTGGCGGGACAGTGCGTGGTGGATGGCGTCCACGTACAGGGCGGAGGTGTCGCCTCCCAGGTGGAGGATGTCGGACTTGCTCAGGTAGAGCAGCCCCTTCGTGCGGGTGGTCATGAGGATGCACTCCTTCTCAGGCGGATTGCGCCTTGCGCGGGGGAATGGACAGGGGAAGCGGGACGCTCATGGGGACCTGCTGCTCGGCGCGGAGGCGGATTTTCGACAGCCAGTCTTCGTCGGAGAACAGGTCCAGGTAGCGGTCCCCCCGGTCTGGAAACAGGGTCAGCACCCGGCTGCCAGCGGGCAACGTGGGCTCGAGCTTGCGGATGGCGGCGACAACCGCCCCCGAGGACCCGCCGGCGAAGATGCCCTCATGGGTGAGCAGCTCCCGACACCCCATGACGGACTCCCAGTCGTTGACCAGGATGAACTCGTCGATTTCTTCTCTGCACAGCAGCTCGGGGACGCGGCTCGAGCCAATGCCGGGCAAATCTCGTGGGGCCGGCTGCGTGCCGAAGATGACGGAGCCCACCGCGTCCACCGCGATGACGCGCAGCCGCGGGAACTCCTTCCGGAGCCGCCTTGCGAGCCCCAGGATGGTGCCGGTAGTGCTCACCGAAGCCACCAGGTAGTCGATGGGCGCGTCGAGCTCCTCGACGATTTCGCTGCCCGCGCCGTGGAAGTGTGCCTGCCAGTTGAGCTGGTTCGCGTACTGGTTGATCCACACGCTGCCGGGCGTCTTTTCCAGCAGCTCTTGCACCCGACGAATGCGAGTCTTCAGGTAGCCGCCCTGGTCGTCCGGCTCGCTGACCATGTCGATGCGGGCGCCGGAGGACTTCAGGATGCGCAGGTTGGTCTGCGAAATCTTCGGGTCCACCACGCTGGTGAAGGTCAGCCCATGGACGCGCGCCATCATCGCCAGGGCGATGCCCAGATTCCCGGACGTGCTCTCGACCAGGTGCGTCCCCTTACGAATGGTGCCGTCCTTCAGCCCCTGCTCGACGATGAAGCGCGCGGGCCGGTCCTTCACGCTCCCACCCGGGTTGAGCAACTCGAGCTTCGCGATGACCGAGGGCCCACGCTCGGGTGGGAACAGCCGGCGGAGGTGGACCAACGGCGTCTTGCCAATGCAACTGGCCACGGAGTCATGGACCATGGATGGAGCCCTTCAGCGCCCGGGCGCCACTTCGCGCCGGGCTGTAATTTGATATTGAGAACGATTTTCAAAATCGATTCGCGGCGACGAGTACCCTGGTTAACTCGGAACTGTCAAGAAACGTTTAGACGCGCGGCGATGGCTCGAGTACCGAGCTGAGACGCGCTTGTGACAATCCGAAACACGTGCGGGGAGCAGGCTTCGGTGAGCGTCAAGGGAGTTGTCGCGTGAATGGGTTCAGCCGATTGGAGTTACTCTCGTCAAACCAGACAGCTCAAGGCTGAGAGTTGGCAGTGCGGAGCTCGCGGGGTGACTGCATTATGTGGCCCTAGGGCGGGTGACAGCGGTTGTAGTCGTCAAACCAGGCTTCCGTCGCACTGCTCCATGCATTGGCGGAATCCCTGTCTGCGTAGCCCTGTTCGATATGAATATGAATGGGCTCAAGGCTTTCAACGACGATGCGAAGAACCACGCTGTTGGCGATGCTGCCATTCCTGCGTACCTGCAACCCTGGCATCGGACTCCAGAAGCGAGAGCCTACCAGCGACCCCAGCACTGCCATCGTCTTCTCAACCCTGGAATTCAAGGCCATGCGCTGCTTCGAATGAGAACCGACACCTGGAAGACGAGAGCCGAGCCTTCGAGAAGGCCATCAGGGACCTGGGAGGAGAACCGTGAAGATTCAGCTTTCCAAACTGCGACGAGCGGCAGACGCCCTGTTCGACCATCTGGAGCAAACTGGCCGCACGGAGATCGAAGTCACGGAGGATTTCTACTGGAGCATCCCGGAGAAGCATCTGTACTCGGCGTACGCGCCCCCACCCGAGTCCGAGCTGACGATGGGGCAGTTGTCCGATGACTGGAACGAGGTGACGAAGATCGCGTCCGGCCAACGCCCTCCAATGGCCTATGCCCTGGTCTGGCTCTCATCTCTCCTGCGCGTCGTCGGCTCGAAGCTCGTCTCCTGAAAAATCGCACGCAGGGCACGATGCCCGACGTGCGCTTGCGATCTATGGGTCGCTGGCCAGGCGGGGGGCCTTCGCCACAGAGTGCGCACCCCGTCCTCACGGGAGTGACGCGCTCGCCGTCTCCACCACGACGAGGTCCGCCGTGGTCCACGGCTGGAGCATCGCCTCCAACTCCTTCTGAAGTGCCCCAGTCGCGAGGTATCGCCGCTCGATGGACACGGGCACCGGCCCGGCCCCCTTCAGCGTGAGCGTCGTCTTCCAGCCCTCCGCGGGTGGGGCAATCACTCGGACCGTGTACGGGTCCTCCGGCGCGAACAACTGCGGCAACGGTGACGTCCATGCAGCCACGGACTGCGAAGGCACCGTGACGTCGATGGCGAAGGCCCCCCGCGCCTCGACCTCCAACGACACCGTGCGCAGCCCTCCCGCCCCACCCTCCGACGAGAGCACCCGCATGCCCGCGTCCACCACGGTCGCGCGCTCCAGCGCGCTCTCACAGGCCTCATCACCTCGCCAGCCTGCCTCGACCCGGGAACACCCCTCCCCGCGCAGCGCGTGCTCCAGCGCGGGAGCGTCCTCGTCCAGCAACCACCACCGCTGCCCCTCCGCCCCCACCCTGTGCTCCGCGCGGATCCGCTTCGGGTGCTCCGCGTCGTAGACGGGAACCACCGCCATGGCGACCCACCCGGCCACTCCCACGAGCGCCGCAGCTCCCATCACCCGCTTCCTCGCACCCGAGGCCCACAATGGCCCCACCGCGAGCAGCAGGGCCGCCGCGCCTCCCAGCCCCACGACGCCCGCAATCACCGGCTCGAATGAGACACCCAGCGACATGCGGCCCGCAGCCGGAATGAAGAAGACCAGGATGCACCGCACGAACTGCCCCAGCACGCACAGCGGCGGCACCAGCAGCCACCACTGCACCGGCACCCCCACTCGTGGCAGGAACATCCGCACCGCGAGCACCAGGGCCGCCCCCGCCGCCATCCACAGCGCCAGGTAGGCCGACCCCAGCCCCGCGGCGCTCAGCACCCACAAAGCCACCAGCCAGAGCACCACCGCCCCCGCCGCGCCGTGCGTCGCCCGCTCCTCCTCGGGCTCGCCCCGTCCACGGGGCATGAGCCCCCCAGCGCCCAGCCCGCCCGCCAGCGACAGCGCGCCAAAGCCCACCACCGCCAGCCAGGGATGCGCGTACCACCCATGCGTCCGCCCCAGCAGCATCAGCCCCAGCGCCGCCAGCACGGGGACCGCCACTCCCGCCACAAACATGCACGCGCCCCGCCCCACGCCACCGACGAGCCGCCGGCCCTGGAGCACCCCACGCCGCAGCCCCACCCCCAGCACCGCGAGCGCGAGCAACGTGACTGCCACCGCGAGCCCCACCGCCGCCGTGCGCGAGTGGACCACCATCCACCTGCCGAGCACGTCGTAGAAGACGACCGGCTCGGACGTGTCCCCGGGCGTCCGCAGCGGCGTCCGCGCCAGCTCACGCACCAGCGCCAGGACACCCTCGCCCAATTGCTGGATTCCACCCGGCTCCAGCCGCTCCGGCCGGTCCAGCGCCGTGTGGTACGCGTACCCGTCCTCGTAGAACGCGAGGTCCACGCCCCGCAGCCCGTGCTCCTGGTACACTCGGAAGTCCGTATCCGACGGCACCAGTCCCCCCTGGAAGAGGTCCTGCGCGACGGCCATCGCCCACGGCTGTGGGAAGGCCCGCTGGTACGCCCTGGCAATCACGGCGTCGCCCTCGCTCACCTGGAAGAGCAGCGCCTTGCCCCGCGCTCCCGCGGCCTCCAGGTTGATGAAGGCCCGCACGTCCCGCGCCCACGGGTGGCGCATGAATCCGTCCGCCCCGAGCAGCCCCTCCTCCTCCCCTTCGTTGAAGTTGAAGACCACCGTGCGCGGCAGCCGGCCCGACGCGGCGAGCGCCCGCGCCACCTCCACCATCACCGCCACCCCCGCCGCATCATCCGCCGCTCCCACGCTCTCCGGCGGCGAGTCGTAGTGCGCCGACACGAGCAGCGCCTCCGGCGACTCACCCGGCAGCCTGGCGAGCACGTTCCTCACGCGGTAGTCGAGCGCCCTCCAGCCCACCCGCACTCCCGACACCTCCTGGACCTCGACCTCCAGCCCCGGAATCTCGCGCAGCCGGCGCACCAGCGCGTCGGACGCGCGCCGGGAGCCCTCCGTCCCCACCACCCTCAGTCCGATGTCCTCGGTGAGGTGCCGCACCAGCGGCAGCGCGCGCGCCTCGGAGAACGCGTCCGCCGGTGCGTCCGCGGCGCTTGACGCCGCGGGCCGCGCGGCGTGAACCACGGCCAGCACCGTCAGTGCGCAGGCCGCGAGCGCGGACAGCCACGCTCGAAGTGAAGGGTGTTTCGATGCGAGGGTTTCGCTGGCCATGTCCGGAGTTCTGTTGAATCCTCCGCGCCCATATCATGCCGACGCAGCACGAATCCGCGCGCCCCCCTCGCCGCTGGAGCAACTCCTGATGGCCGCACCCGTTGCTCTCGTCACCGGGGCGTCCAGCGGTATCGGCCTCTTCACCTCCATCGAGCTGGCGCGCAACGGGTTCCAGGTCTGGGCCTCCATGCGTGAGCCCTCCCGCTCCGCGGACCTGCTCGAGGCCGCCCGCCAGGCGGGCGTGCAGGTGAAGACGGTCCGCCTGGACGTGACGGACCCCGCCTCCATCGACTCGGCCGTGCGTGGCGTGCTCGCCGCGGACGGCCGCCTGGACGTGCTCGTCAACAACGCCGGCTTCGCCATGGATGGGTTCTTCGAGGACCTCTCCGAGGAGGAGCTGCGCAGCCAGTTCGAGACCAACTTCTTCGGGCTCGCCGCCGTCACCCGCGCCGTGCTGCCCACCATGCGCGGCCAGCGCTCCGGACGCGTCATCAACGTCTCGTCCATCTCCGGGCGGTTCGCCGGCCCGGGGTACTCGGCCTACTGCTCGTCGAAGTGGGCCGTGGAGGGACTCAGCGAGTCGCTGCGCTACGAGCTGCGCCCGTTCGGCATCTCCGTCTCCATCATCGAGCCCGGCGGCTTCTACAAGACGGCCATCCTCACCCGAAACCGCAAGCTCGCCGCCCGCGCGTTGGACCCGGCGTCGCCGTACTACGCCCTCACCCAGCGGATGGAGGCGGATGTGGCGAGCTGGCTGGAGTCCATGGGCGGGGACCTCTCCGAGGTCGCCAGCACCATCCGCCATGCCGCCCTGTCCCCCGCTCCGCGCCTGCGCTACGTCATCGGCCGCTCCGCGCGAATGAAGATCCTCCGGCGCACGTTGCTGCCGGACTGGCTCAATGAGCCCTCCACCCGCGTGGGCCTGCTCGCCCGCCTGTTCTCCAGGAAGTCATCATGACCCCTCCCCGCCCCCCGTCTCCCGAGCCGACCGAGGACCGGATCATCGATGCCATCCAGCCCATCCGCGCGCACGTGCTCGCGGTCGGCATCTACCACCTCTTCGACACGGGCCTGTACGCGACGCTGGAGACGCGCGATGGCGCCACCACCGAGGCCCTCGCGAGCGCGCACGGCATGGACGCGGTGCGGCTGGAGGCCTTCCTGAAGTACCTCCGCAACGAGGGCATCCTCCGGGAGGACGAGGGTCACTTCCGCCTCACCGCGAAGGCGCGCGAGCTCCACGCGTTCCGCGGCTGGTACACCATGTTCATCGGCGGCTACGCGGGCACCTTCATGCAGCTCGGCGAGGCGCTGAAGGCAGGGGCCGGCCCCGCCTCGCGGGATGGCAAGAAGGTGGGCGTCGGCGCCAATGAAATCAGCACCACGGACACCATCCCCCTGGCCTCCGCGATGGCGCGCCGCCACCTGGGCACCGTCCGCCACGTGCTCGACCTGGGCTGTGGCAGCGGCCAGTACCTGGTGGAGCTGTGCAAGAGCTTCCCCGAGGCCCGAGGCTGGGGCGTGGAGCCCTCCCGGGGCGGGTGTGACGTGGCCGAGGAGAACCTGCGCAAGCACGGCCTCAAGGAGCGCGTCCAGATTACCTGTGCCCCCGCGCAGGAGTTCGTCAAGACACCGGTGAACTTCCCCGCGGACTTCGGCGTCGTGGCGTTCGTCCTCCAGGAGATTCTGGGCCAGGGCGGCGACGCGGCGGTGGAGCAGTTCCTCCGCGATGCGTTCGAGCGCTTCCCGGCCATGCACCTGCTCGCCCTGGAGGTCGACTACCGCCTGGATGACCCCACGCTGATGCACCACGGGCTGGGCCTGGCCTTCTACAACCCGTACTACCTGCTGCACCCGTTCACCTCGCAGCGGCTGGAGCCCAACTCGTTCTGGGAGTCGCTCTTCGCGCGCTGCGGGCTCGAGGTGGTGGTGAAGCAGCCCATCGACCGCCGCGTGGACTCCACCGGGCTGGTGGTGGGCTTCCTGCTGCGCCGCGCCCGCTAGCCCGGCAGGCGGTTCCGTCGCGTCGTCCCCGGGGTCTGGGCCGCAGCACGCCTGCTGTGCTAGCACAGGCCCACATCCTCGCAACCGCTGCGTGTTCCAGGAGAAGTGATGAGCCGTTCATTCGACGTGATCGTGGTGGGCAATGGCGTGCTGGCGAACGCGACGGCGCGGGCGCTGACGCTCCAGGAGCCCGGCATCCGCGTTGCCATCGTGGGGCCCGCCGCGCGTCCCCGCGCGGCGACGGTCGCCGCGGGCGCCATGCTGGGTTGCTTCGGTGAAATCACCACGACGCTGCTGAAGACGGAGATTGGCCGCACCAAGGTGGACCTGGCCTACCGTGCCACCCGGCTGTGGCCCGAGTGGGTGGAGGGGCTGAACGCCGGCCTCGCGCAGGAGGACCGCGTCACCATCCGCAACGGGACGTACATCATCAACAACAACATGTCCGGCACCATCGAGGACGCGAACTACGACGCGATCCGCCAGACGCTCGCGAAGTACGACGAGCCCTTCGAGGAGATCGACCCGGGGAAGGTTCCGGGCCTGGACCCGGCGGACGACTGCCGCCCCCTGCGCGCCCTGTTCATCCCGGGCGAGGGCACCGTGGACTCCGGCGCGCTGCTCAACGCGTATACCGCCAGCGCCCGCCGCAGCGAGCGCATCACCCTGGTCGATGACTCCGTCGTCTCCCTGAAGCTGGAGGGGACCACGCTGGCCGGCGTGGTGACGGCCAGCGGCCAGACGCTGTCCGCGGACAAGGTGCTGCTCGCGGCCGGCGTGGACACGCAGAACGTGCTGGACCAGCACCCCGACCTGGCGCGCCGCATCCCCCGGGTGTTCCCCGGCGGTGGCTGCTCCATCGTCCTGGAGAGCGAGGCGGCCGCCCCGGCGGGCGTCATCCGCACGCCCAACCGCGCCTTCGCGTGCGGCCTGCACGCCGTCCACCGCGGCGACAAGCGCGTCTACGTGGGCGCGACGAACCACGTGGTCCCGCGGCCCTTCGAGAAGCCCGTGGCCAACAACGTGCTCTTCCTGCTCGAGTGCGCCCTGGACCAGCTCAACCGCGCCTACGCGTACCACTCGGCGCAAATCGTCTCGATGAACGCGGGCAACCGCCCCGTGCCCATCGACGGCTGCCCCATCGTCGGTGACACGTCCATTCCCGGCCTGTGGATCCTCACCGGCACCTACCGGGACGGACTCCACCTGTCGCCCCTCATCGCGCAGGACCTGGCCCGGCGCATGTTCGGCAAGCAGGCCCAGCACGAGGTCCTCTTCAAGCTCTTCAAGCCGGAGCGCCGGCCGCTGGCGCTGCGCACCCGCGAGGAGGCGGTGGAGGACGCCGTCCTGCACTACGCCGCGGTGGGCTACGAGCACGGCATGAACATTCCGCGCGTCGGCTGGCACCGCACCTTCGCGCGGATGTACCGGAACGTCGCCAACAGCATCTACGACGCGCTCGAGTCGGACCACATCATGCCGCCCGAGTTCCTCCCGATGATCGACAACGACCGGGAGAAGTGGGTGCCCTTCTTCCGCAACTACCTGCGCGAGCTGACCCGGGCCTGAGCCTCACACCTTGCGGAAGAGCTCGGCGCACAGCGCGGCGAACGCTTCCGCCTGGCCTCCCAGGGCCTGCCGGCAATCACCGAGCAGGCCCCGCCAGGCCTCCGCGTCGCCGCTCCCGGTGACGTCCACCACCCGCCCGACGCCGTCCTGGAGCGCCTGCCGCGCCTCGGCGGCGAACGGGTTGGAGTGCTGGATTTCCCAGTAGACCTCCGGGTTGCCCGTGGCCAGCCGCGCCAGTGCCGCCAGCATCAGCCGGTGCGGCGGCGTGGTGACGTGGCGCAGCTCGTCCACCTGGAAGCCCAGTCCGTGCAGCGCCGCGCCGAAGGACACGATGGCTGCGTGCGTGGCCACCTGGATGGCGGCCATGGCGCGGTCATGGCCCTCGGGGGAGAGGACGGTGACGCGCGAGCCCCACTTCTCCACCAGCGCCAGGAAGGCCTCGCTCCGCGGGCCTCGGCGCGAGGACACCGCGGCCACGTTCTGCCCGGCGAAGCCCACGGAGGGGCCGAACAGCGGGTTGAGGCCCAGGTGCTCGACGTCTTCCCGTGCGGCGGCCACCCGCGCGGCAATCCCGCTCTTGATGGAGAGCGTGTCCACGAACAGCGTCCCGGGCCGCAGCGCGGGCAGGACGACGCCGAGCGCGCGGAGTGCCACGTCCTCGTGGAGGCTGGCCAGCACCACGCCGGCCCCGGCGAGCGCGCCGAGCACCTCGGCGGACGGCGCCGTTGCGTCCCCGCGGAGATAGCTCGCCAGCGCGGCCGGCTCCGCCGCCTCCGGGGCCAGGTCCACCCCCGTCACCCGCAGGCCCTCGGAGTGGAGGAGCCGCGCCAGCGTCCGGCCGAAGGCCCCGTTGGCGCCCAGCAATACGACGTCCGCGAGCAGGGCGTCGCCGCTCATGCGCGCAGCCCGCCGTCCAGCTCCAGGCAGCTTCCGTTGAAGTACTCGCACTCGACGATGAAGCGCACGGCCGAGAAGACCTCTTCGGGCTCGCCCAGGCGCTTCATCGGAATCTTCGCCAGCCACTGCTCCATCGTCTCGGGCTTCATCGCCTCGAGGATGGGCGTCTTGAAGAAGCCCGGGGCAATGGCGGCCGCGCGGATGCCGTACGGGGCCAGCTCCTCCGCCCACACGCGCGCGTCCGCGACGACGCCGGCCTTCGCCGCCGAGTAGTTCGACTGCCCCGGCACGCCCGCGCGGGAGATGGACGAGACGTTGATGATGATGCCCGGCTGCACCTTCTTCTCAATCATCTGGGCCGCCACCTCGCGGGCCAGCAGGTAGGGACCGGTGAGGTCCGTGTCGATGACCACCTGCCACTGGGCCCGCGGCATCTTCAGCACCCGGCCATTGCGGTCCACCTTCACCAGCACGCCGTCGCGGTAGATGCCCGCGTTGTTCACCAGGCCGTTGAGGGAGCCGAACTCCTCGCTCGCGCGCTTCACCGCGCCGACGACTTCCTCCTCGCGCGTCACGTCCGCCCGGAGGGTGAGGAGCGGGCCCGGCAGCCCGCGCGCCTCGTCCTGGAGCACAGCCAGCCCCGCCTCATTCACATCCAGCCCCGCCACCCGCGCACCCTCGCGGCACAGCCCCAGGGCAATGGCGCGCCCCAGGCCGCTGGCCGCCCCCGTCACCAGGCACCTCAGCTCGTTCAGCTTCATGTGTCTCGAACCTCGACTTCCCGTGGGTTTGCGTTCTCCCGCTCCAGCTCGTCGAGGATGAGCTCCTCGACGACGAGCGCGAGCCGGGCAGCAGTGGGCGCATCGTAGAGCCTGCGCAGCGGCACCTCGACTCCGAAGAGGGCCTTGAGCCGCGCGGCGATTCGCGTGGCGAGCAGCGAGTGGCCGCCGAGCTCGAAGAAGTCGTCGTCCACGCCGATGCGCTCGACGCCCAGCAGCTCCTGCCAGAGCTCGATGATGCGCTGCTCGGTCTCGTTCTCCGCCTCTTTGTAGGGCGTCTGGAGCCGCGGGCGCGCATGGCGGGCAGACTCCTCCACCGCCTCGGGCCGCCTCGGGCGCAGGCGCTCCAGCGGCGGCTCGGTGGCCACGAGCACCCGGGAGGGGACTCCGCCCGCCAGGATGCGCCGCGAGGCACGCACGCCTTCCGCATGAGTCAAGGGCCGGACGCCCGAGGCCCGACGTGGGGCTTCACCCGCCTCCTCCCACAAGTCCCAGGCCACCACCGTCCAGGCCGTGTCACCGTGGCGGCTGCCCTCATGGGCGAGCGCCTCGGCGAAGGCGGCCTCGGCGACGGGCGCGGCCTGCCCCAGCGCTCCCACCGCCGTCGCGAGCGACGACTGGAGCCAGCAGCGGCGCGGCGCCTCGTCCCGCACCACCGCCTCCAGCTCGCGCAGGAAGGGCAGCCGCTCCAGCGCCCGCGAGCCTTCCGGCCGCGTGGCGAGTGACTCCAGCGCACACGGCTCTGGCGGCGTATACGCCAGCGGGTCCAACACCAGCCCGTGGACCGGGCCGAAGCGCTCCCGCGCCGTGCGAAGAGCGGTCCGCACGCCCTCGGCGGTGGGGCCCACCTCCACCCGCACGACTGTCGCACCCGCGGCTTCCAGGGCGCGGACCGCCTCCGGCTGCGCGGGACCCGCCACCACGAGGCGCGCGCCGGGCACTCCCGCGAGCGCCTCCGCGAAGGCGCGCAGCGGTCCAGACAGCGGACCCACCACCACGCTGGCACTGCCCTCCGGCGTCGCATCCGCCTCGGGACGGAAGGCCGCGAAGTCCTCCACCCAGCGCTGCGCGCCTCGGAGTGCGACGGCCCGGTGCTCGGGGACGGCGAGGACTTCCGCCGCCACCCGGGCCGCCGTCGCATCCGCGCGCGCACCGCGCCACGCCTCGGGCGTCACGTCGAGGGTGCGGCAGCTCACGTCCGGGTGCTCCAGCGGGAGGACCCGCGCCAGCCCGAGCGCCGTGGCCCGGGCCGGCTCCAGCGGCTCCTCGGACGTGACGGCGTGGAGCCGCTCCGTCAGTACGTCCACGTGCAGGGCCCGGCCGCGAGGGGCCCGGGCCAGGTGGACGAGGCTTGCGAAGGCGGGGGCACTCCGCTCACCGCCCACGCCCCAGGCGTGGACCACCGTGCCGGGCTCCAGGCCGGACAGGGCCTCCCAGAGCGCGCGGTGGTCCTCCGCGCTGTCGCGGCGGAGCTGGTACGCGGACTCGCTCCGCTGCTCGAAGCGCGCTCCGGTGGACACCCGGATGACACGGCAGCCCCGCCGCTCCAGGTGCCCGGCCACGCGCGCACCGGGCCCGTCCTCGTCCGCGAAGACGACGATGGGCGCCCGGGCGCGGACGGCGTCGGGCGCTGGGGACGGCAGCTCGCGCCACGTCGGGACGTACAGGCCGTCCGACGAGCGGGCCGCTCCGGACGCATGGATGTCCGGGGCGGAGGCCGCCCGCTCAATCCAGCAGCGCTGGCGCTCGAAGGGATACGACGGCAGCGGCACACGGTACCGGCGCTCGCCCTCGCGGTACGCCCGCCAGTCGATGGCCGCGCCGGACAGCCACAGGCGCCCGAGCGGCTCGAGCAGCGGCGCCGCGTCCTCCGCGTCCGCTTCGCGGCGCAGTGACGCCACGGGGGGACGCCTCGAATCGAAGCCCAGCTGCAGGCGCGCGAGCGTCCCGAGCGCGCGGCCCGGCCCCACCTCCAGCAGGACGGGCCGCTCGCGAAGGAGCGTGTCGAGCCCCTCGGAGAAGCGCACGCTCTCACGCAGGTGCCGCACGTAGTAGTCCGGGTCCGTCGCCTCCGCGTCGGAAATCCACGTCCCGGTGACGTTGGAGACGTACGGGAGGGAGGGGGCGCTCAGCCGCACCTGCCGCATCCGCGCGGCGAAGGCCGCCAGCGCCGGCTCCATCATCGTCGAGTGGAAGGCGTGCGAGGTGCGCAGCCGCTTGCACCCCACGCCGCGCTCCCCCAGCCGCGCCTCCAGCGCCGCGATGGCCGCTTCCTCTCCAGAAGCGACGGACAGCGCCGGGGCGTTGCTGGCCGCCAGCGACAGCGCGTCCCCCAGGAGCGGGCGAAGCTGCTCCGCCGGCAGCTCCACCGCGAGCATCGCCCCCCGGGGAAGGTCCTGCACCAGCCGCCCGCGCGCGGCCACCAGCGCCAGCGCGTCCTCGAAGGAGAGCACGCCCGCCACGCACGCGGCGACGAGCTCGCCGATGCTGTGGCCCAGCATGCCCCCGGGCTGGACGCCCCACGCCATCCACTGGCGGGCCAGCGCGTACTCCACCAGGAAGAGCGCCGGCTGCGCGAGCCACGTCTCCTGGAGCCGCTGCGCCGCGCCCTCCGCCAGGTCCGCCGGGGGGTACAGCACCGTGCGCAGGTCCAGGCCGCGCAAATGGGGGCGCAGCAGCGCCGCGCCCTCGTCCACCACCCGCCGGAAGACGGGCGCGCCGTCGTACTCGGCGCGGCCCATGCCCGGGTGCTGACTGCCCTGCCCCGGGAAGAGGAAGAAGACGGGCCGCGCCTCCTCCTCCACATGGCCGCTCCACACGCGCGACGCGTCGCGGGCCTTCAGCGCGGCGGCCACCTCGGAGGCGCCGCGGCCGCTCACCGCGCGGCGGTACGGGAAGGCGCGCCGGCCGGCCTGGAGCGTGTGGCAGACGTCCGCGAACGGCACCTCCGGGTGGGCCTCCAGGTGCGCGGCGAGCCGCTGCGTCGCTGCCTCCAGCGCCTCCGGGCTCCGCGCGGACAGCACCACCAGGTCCGCCGGTCGGGGCGGCGAGCCCTGCTTCCGCGCGGGAGCCTCTTCGAGCACCACGTGCGCGTTCGTCCCGCCGATGCCGAGCGAGCTGACCGCGGCCCGGCGCACGCCCCGCACGGTCCACGGCTGGAGCGCGCGATTCACGTAGAAGGGGCTGTGCGCGAAGTCGATGCGCGGGTTCGGCTGCTCGAAGTGCAGCGTGGGCGGCAGCTCCCGGTGCTGGAGCGCGAGCACGGCCTTGATGAAGCCGGCCACGCCCGCCGCCGCGTCCAGGTGGCCGATGTTCGTCTTGAGCGAGCCCAGCGCGCACCGTCCCGGCTCGCCGGCACCGTAGGCGCGCACGAGCGCCTTGAACTCGACGGGGTCGCCCAGCGCCGTGCCCGTGCCGTGCGCCTCGATGAAGGAGACGCTCTCCGGGGGGACTTCCGCCAGCGACAGCGCGGCGCGAATCACCTCCGCCTGCCCCTCGACGCCCGGCGCGGTGAAGCCAATCTTCCCCGAGCCATCGTTGTTGATGGCCGAGCCCTTCACCACCGCGAGGATGGAGTCGCCATCGTCCAGCGCGTCCTGCAGGCGCTTGAGCAGGACGACGCCCAGGCCGTTGCCGCCCACCGTGCCCGCGGCCTTCGCGTCGAACGCCCGGCAGTGGCCGTCCGGGGACTGGATGCCATCCGGCTGGAACAGGTAGCCGGACTTCTGCGGCAGGCTCAGCCCCACGCCTCCCGCCAGGGCCATGTCACACTCGCCGTTGAGCAGCGACTGGCAGGCCAGGTGGATGGCGACGAGCGACGTCGAGCACGCCGTCTGGACGGAGAGCGCGGGCCCGCGGAGGTTCAGCTTGTAGGCCACGCGCGAGGCCAGGTAGTCCTTCTCGTTGCCGAGCGAGAGCAGGTGCGCCTCCGCCGGGTCCTCCGGCACGCGGCCGTTCCAGAGGTGGAGGAGCAGGTAGAGGTTCATCCCCGCTCCGGCGAACACGCCGATGGGCCGCTCGTAGCGCGACGGGTCATACCCGCCGTTCTCCAGCGCCTCCCACGCGCACTCGAGGAACAGCCGCTGCTGCGGGTCCAGCGTCTCCGCCTCGCGCGGGTTGTACCCGAAGAAGTGCGCGTCGAAGTCCTCGGCGCCCTCCAGCACGCCGAAGGCCTTCACGTAGTCCGGGTTCGACAGCAGCGACTCGGGGACGCCGGCCGCCCGCGCGTCGTCCTCGCTGAAGAACGAGATGGACTCCACGCCCGCGCGCAGGTTCCGCCAGAAGGTGGCGATGTCCGGCGCGCCGGGAAACCGTCCCGCCATGCCGATGACGGCGACCTCCATCCCCGTGTTTTCGTCACTCCCGCTCACGAGCCACCCTTCCGGCGCCGCTCCAGCCGTTTCTCCATGCGCGCCTTGCCCTCGCGCCGCTCGTCCTCGCGGTCGGGGCCCGTGGCCGTCTCCCCTCCCTCCGTGCCCAGGTACGCGGCCAGGGCGCGGATGGTCGGGTAGGTGAAGAGGTCCGTCAGCTGCACCTTGTCACCCCACGTCTCACGCAGCTTGCTCACGACGCGGATGGCCCGCAGCGAGTCGCCGCCCGCGTCGAAGAAGTTCTCGTCCACACTCACGCCGTGGCCCAGCGCCTCGCTCCACACGTCCGCGAGGAGCTGCTCGAAGCGCGTGGATGGCGCAGCCCCCGGCGCCGCCGCGCCTCCCTTCGTCGGACGGGGCAGCGCACGGCGGTCCAGCTTCCCGTTCTCCGTGAGCGGCAACGCGCCGAGCACGATGAACGTCGATGGCACCATGTACTCCGGCAGTCGGCCCTGAAGGTGCGCGCGCAGCTCCGAGGGCGACGGGCCCGGCGGAGGAGCGACGACGTAGCCCACCAGTTGCGTCTCGCCGTGCTCGTCCTTGAGCGCCACCACCGCCGCCTGCCCCACCCCCGGGTGCCCTCCCAGCTGGGCCTCAATCTCTCCCAGCTCTATCCGGAAGCCCCTCACCTTCACCTGCTGGTCGATTCGCCCCAGGTACTCCAGCTCCCCGTCCTCCCTCACCCTCGCCAAATCCCCCGTCCGGTACAGCCTCGCCCCCTCCTGCCCTCCGTACGGGTCCGGGATGAAGCGCTGCGCCGTCAGCTCAGGCCTCTTCAGGTACCCCCGCGTCACCCCCGCCCCTCCCACGTACAGCTCTCCCGCCACTCCCCTCGGCACCGGCTCCAAACGCCCGTCCAGCACGTACAGCGCCAAATCCCCTATCGCCTCCCCAATCACGCTGCTCGCTGACTTCGCGTCCTTCTCCCCCATCACCCGGTACGTCACGTGCACCGTCGTCTCGGTGATGCCGTACATGTTCACCAGCCGCGGCACCTGGTCCCCGTGCCGCTCGAACCACGGCTTCAGGCTCACCGGGTCCAACGCCTCGCCACCGAAAATCACCGTGCGCAGCGACAGCTCCTCGTCCACCCCCGTCCCCAGCGTCTCCTCCAGCGCCACCAGCTGACGGAACGCCGACGGCGTCTGGTTGAGCACCGTCACCCTCTCCTGCTGCAGCAGCCGGTAGAACTCCCACGGCGAGCGGCTCACCAGGTACGGCACCACCACCACCGTGCCCCCGTACAGCAGCGCTCCCCACACCTCCCATACCGAGAAGTCGAACGCGTACGAGTGGAACAACGTCCACACGTCCTTCTCCCCGAACCCGAACCACCCTTCCGTCGCCTCGAACAGCCTCACCACCTGCCGGTGCTCCACCACCGTCCCCTTCGGCTGCCCCGTACTCCCCGACGTGTAGATGACGTACGCGGCCGCTCCGCTCGTCATCTCCACCTGCGGGTTGTCCTCACGGCCCGACTCCACCGTGGGCGCCACCACCTCCACGCCCGCGCCTTCCAGCCTCGCCGCCAGCGCCTGCTGCGCCACCACCACCTTCACCCCGGCGTCCCTGGCCATGTAGCGGCTGCGCTCCGCCGGATACACCGGGTCCAACGGCAGGTACGCGCCTCCGGCCTTCAGAATCCCCAGCAGCCCCACCACCAGCTCCAGTGAGCGCTCCGCCAGCAGGCCCACCACCTCCTCGGGGCCCACTCCCTTCTGCCTCAGCACGTGCGCCAGCCGGTTCGCTCGCCGGTTCAGCTCCCCGTACGTCAGCTTCTCCTTCCCCAGCTTCACCGCCACCGCCTCCGGCCTCGCCTCCGCCTGCTTCTCGAACCATCCGTGCAGGAGTCGCTCGCCGGGGAAGTGGCGCAGCGCGGTGCGCAGCACCAGGGCGCCGCGCTCCTCGGCCGGGAGGATGCCCACGTCGCGCAGCGGGCCATCCATCTTCCGCACCAGCTCCTCGAGGGCGGTGCGCAGGTGGCCCATCATCCGCTGGATGACCGCGTCCTCGAAGCGCGCGGAGTCGTAGACCAGCTCCAGCTTCAGCCCCGGGGAGGGGCGCACAAAGAGCGTGAGCGGGTACTCGTTGTGCTCCGCCATCTGCACGTCGCGGGTGCTGAAGCCGCCCGCGCCGGACAGCAGCGCCGGGTCCATGGGGTAGTTCTCCACCGCGACGATGCTCTCGAAGAGCGGCACCCGGCGCGGCAGCCCGCTCCACGCCTGGACCTGCAGGAGCGAGGTGTGCTCGTGGCGCTGTCGCTCGGCGTGCGCCTGGAGGAGCCCCGTCAGCCACTCCCCCACACGCATGTCACCGGGGAGTCGGACGCGGACGGGAAGCGTGTTGATGAAGAGGCCCAGCATCGACTCGACGCCCGCGAGCGGCGCCGAGCGGCCGGAGAACGTCGCGCCGAACACCACGTCCTCCTCACCCGTGTACCGGTGGAGCAGCAGGGCCCACGCCCCCTGCACCACCGCGGACAGCGTCAGCCGGTTGCGGCGGACCGCCTCCTGGAGCGCCGTGGACAGCGCCTCGGGGAGCACGTGCTCGCGCACGCGGTAGACCTTCTCTCCCTCCGTGGCGCGCGGCGCCTGGTCGACGGCCAGCGGCGTGGGCGTGTGGAAGCCCCGCAGCGACTGCTTCCAGTACGCCTCGTCCGCGGACGCATCCCGCGAGGCGAGCCAGGCGATGAAGTCGCGGTACGGACGACCAGCGTCGAGGCTCGGAGCGGCCTGGCCGCGCGAGAGCGCCGCGTACGTGTCCAGCAGCTCGCGGAACAGCAGCGCCATGCACCAGCCATCCAGGAGGATGTGGTGCTGGGACCAGACGAACCGGTGCCGCGAGGGCCCCAGCTGGAAGAGCGACAGCCGCATCGTCGGAGGCTGCGCCAGGTTGAACCCCTGCTCCCGGTCCGCGCGGAGGAACCCCTCCAGTCGCCCGGATTGGGCCTCGGGCGCGAGCGTGCTCCAGTCCTCCCGGGCCACGTCGAGGCGCACCTCCCGGTGGACGACCTGCACCGGGTCCGCCACGCCCTCCCAGACGAAGGACGTCCGGAGGATGGGGTTGCGCTGCAGCACGTGCCGCCACGCGCCCTCGAACGCCGCCACGTCCAGCGCGCCGTCCAGGACGCAGTGGAACTGCTCCACGTAGGCGCCCGACTTCGGCTCCAGCAGCGTGCGGAACAGCATGCCCACCTGCATGGGCGCCAGCGGGTAGACGTCCTCCAGCTCCGGCCGCGCGGCGAGCAGCTTCTCCCGAACCTCGTTGGCGGCGGGAGGGAGCGCCAGCGCGCCCACGGCGGGCGCGGCCTCGCGGTCGATGAGCGCGGCCAGCTCGGCGACACACTGGTGATGGAAGAGCTGCCGCACCTCGAAGGGCAGGCCCGCGCTCCGGGCGCGAGACGCCACCTGGACGGCGAGGATGGAGTCACCGCCCAGCTCGAAGAAGTTGTCCCGGACTCCCACCCGGTCCAGCTCCAGCACGCCTGCGATGAGCGCGGCGAGCTTCTTCTCCGTCGCGGTGGCCGGCGCCTCGTAGCCGGAGTCCAGCTCGGGCCGCATCCGGTCCGGCGCGGGCAGCGCCCGCCGGTCAATCTTCCCGGCCGCCGAGCGCGGGAGCGCGTCCAGCACGACGAACGCGTGAGGAAGCATGTACTCCGGCAGCGAGGAGAGCAGGTGACGGCGCAGCTCGGCCGGCCCCGGCGCGGACTCCGAGGCCGCGACGATATAGGCCACCAGCCTCCGCTCCTTCGCCCGGTCCTCGCGCAGGGCCACCGCCGCCTCGCGCACGCCCGCATGGGCGCGGAGGACGGACTCGATTTCCCCCGGCTCGATGCGGAAGCCGCGGACCTTCACCTGGTCGTCCGCGCGGCCGATGAACTCCACCTGCCCGTCCGCGAGCCGGCGGCCCAGGTCCCCCGTGCGGTAGAGCCGCGCGCCGTCCAGGGAGAACGGCGAGGCCACGAACCGCTCCGCCGTCAGCTCCGGGCTGTTGAGGTACCCAAGCGCCAGCGTCGCGCCCTCGACGTACAGCTCGCCCACCATGCCCACGGGCAGCGGCTCCAGGTGACGGTCCAGGACGTGGACCTTCGCATTCGCCACCGGGTGACCGATGGGCGTGCGGGTGGCGCCGCGCGGGACGACGGCCACCGCGGCGTCCACCGTGGACTCGGTGGGGCCATAGGCATTGACCAGCGTCGCGCCCAGTCGCGCGTGGAACCGCTCGGCCAGCTCCAGCGAGAGGGCCTCGCCGCCGCAAAACACCAGCCGCAGCGACGGGGACTCCGCGAGCGCCGGAACCTCCAGCAGCAGCGCCAGCAGCGAGGGCACCGCCTCCAGCACCGTCACGCCTCGCGCGGCGATGACCTGCGCGAGGGCCTCGGGGCCCACCGCGTCGACCGGCGCCATCACCACGCGGCCGCCGCTCGTCAGCGGAGCCAGCAGCTCCGCCACCGAGACATCGAAGCCCGGCGACGCGTAGGCGAGCATCCGGTCCTCCGGCGACAGCCGGAACTCGGAGCGGAGCCACTGGAGGTAGTTGGTGAGGGAGCGGTGCCCCACGAGGACGCCCTTGGGCGTGCCCGTCGAGCCGGACGTGAAGAGGATGTACGCCGGCTGCTCCAGGGTGACGTGCGGCAGCGGGGTGAACCCGAGCGGGCGCGGCTCGTCCACGCAGACGAGCGGGGCCACGCCTTCCAGCCGAGGCGCCAGCGCCCGCTGCGTCACGAGCACCTTCAGCCCCGCGTCCGCGCCCAGCAGCGCCAGACGCTCACGGGGTTGCGCCGGCTCGAACGGGACGTACACCCCTCCTGCCCGGAGGACGGCGAGGAACGCGATGACCCGCTCCAGCGAGCGCTCGCACACCACGCCCACGCGCTCACCGAGCCTCACGCCGCCATTCACCAGTGCCCGAGCGAGCGACTCCACGCGCCCCGCGAGCTGCCCGTAGGTGAGCGACGTCTCCTCCAGGACGACGGCGACCGCGTCCGGCTGCTGCTGCGCGTGCTCGAAGAACAGCTCGTGCGCGCAGACCTCGCGGACCGGCAGCGACGGGCCCGCGGCCCGCGCCAGGAGTCCCTCGCGCTCGGCCGGGGCCAGCAGCGGGAGGCGCGAGACGGGACGGTCCGGCTCCGCCACCAGCCCCTCCAGCAGCGTGCGGAAGTGCGCCATCATCCGCTGCACCGTCTCGGCGTCGAACAGGTCCGTGGCGTACTCGGCGACGCCGACGAGCCCCCCGTCCTTCGCGTCGAGGGTGAGCGCCAGGTCGAAGTGGGCCGCGCCGCGCTGCAGCGGCACCAGTGCAGTGCGCAGGCCCGGCAGCTCCGGCGGCAGCACCGGCTCCTCGTTGAGGTCGAACATCACCTGGAAGAGCGGCGTGCGGCTCAGGCTGCGCTCCGGCCGGAGCGCGTCCACCAGCTTCTCGAAGGGCAGGTGCTGGTGGTCCAGCGCGCCCAGCACCTCCTCGCGCGTGCGCCGCAGCAGCTCGCGGAAGGAGGGGTCCTCGGCGAGCCGGCCGCGCAGGACGAGCGTGTTGGCGAAGAAGCCGATGAGGTCCTGCGCCTCGCCGTGCGTGCGGCCCGCGACGGGCATGCCCACCACCACGTCGTCCTGCCGCGAGTAGCGGTGCAGCAGCACCTGGAACGCGGCGAGCCCGGCCATGAAGAGGGTCGACTCCTCGCCCCGACACAGCGCCTTGAGGCCGGAGACGAGCGACGCCGGCAGCGCGAAGGTCACCTCCGCGCCACGGTAGCTCTGCACGGCCGGACGCGGCCGGTCCGTGGGCAGCTCCAGCAGCGGGGGCGCGCCCTCCAGGCGCGAGCGGAAGTGCTCCAGGGCCGGCGCGAGCGCCTCGTCCGTCAGCGCCTTGCGCTGCCAGGCGGCGAAGTCCGCGTACTGGATGGGCGGCGGAGCCAGCTGCGCCGCGCCCCCGGTGGCCAGGGCCTGGTAGTTCGAGGCCAGCTCGCGCAGGAGCAGGCCCACGGACCAGCCGTCGGAGACCACGTGGTGCATCACCGCCACCAGCAGGTGGTCCTCCGGCGACACCCGCATCAGCGTCAGCCGCGTCAGCGGGCCGCGCTCCAGGTCGAACGGGCGCTCCGCCTCCGCGCGGGCGAGCCGCGCCAGCTCCGCCTCGCGCCCGGAGGCGGGGACGTGCGTCAGGTCGACCCGGGTGAGCGGAACTTCCAGGGCGGACTCGACGAGCTGCACCGCCCGGCCATCCATGGCCACCAGTCGCGTGCGCAGCGACTCGTGCCGGCGGACGATGGCCGCGAAGGCCCTCTCCAGCGCTTCCACGTCCAGGGCCCCGGTGAGGCGGAGCGCGCCGGGACAGTGGTACGAGCTGGTGGACGGCTCCAGCTGGTGCAGGAACCAGAGGCGCTCCTGCGCGAAGGTGAGCGGCGCGCCGCCGTCGTGCGGCACGGGCACCAGCGGCACCGCCGGGGCCCGCGCCTGGACGTCCCCGAGCGCCCGGGCCACGCCGGCCACGGTGGGCGCCTCGAAGAGGCGGCTCACGGGGAACTCGACGCCGAACGTGTCCCGGATGGCGGCGACGACCCGCGTGGCGAGCAGGGAGTGTCCGCCGAGCTGGAAGAAGTCGTCGTGGATGCCCACCTCGGCGCGGAGCACCGTCTGGAAGATGCCGCACAGGCGCGTCTCGACGTCATCGCGCGGCGGCGTGCGCTCGGACGCGTCCGTTACCTCCGCCCTCGGCGCGGGCAGCGCACGGCGGTCCAGCTTCCCGTTCTCCGTGAGCGGCAGCGCCTTCAGCATCATGAAGGCAGAGGGCACCATGTACTCCGGCAGCCGGTCCTGCAGGTGCGCGCGCAACTCCGAGGGCGTCACCGGATGGCGTGGCACCACGTAGCCCACGAGCCGAGCCTCGCCGTGCTCGTCCTTGAGCGCCACCACCGCCGCCTGCCCCACGCCCGGGTGTCCTCCCAGCTGCGCCTCAATCTCTCCCAGCTCTATCCGGAAGCCCCTCACCTTCACCTGCTGGTCGATTCGCCCCAGGTACTCCAGCTCCCCGTCCTCCCTCACCCTCGCCAAATCCCCCGTCCGGTACAGCCTCGCTCCCTCCTGCCCTCCGTACGGGTCCGGGATGAAGCGCTGCGCCGTCAGCTCAGGCCTCTTCAGGTACCCCCGCGTCACCCCCGCCCCTCCCACGTACAGCTCTCCCGCCACTCCCCTCGGCACCGGCTCCAAACGCCCGTCCAGCACGTACAGCGCCAAATCCCCTATCGCCTCCCCAATCACGCTGCTCGCTGACTTCGCGTCCTTCTCCCCCATCACCCGGTACGTCACGTGCACCGTCGTCTCGGTGATGCCGTACATGTTCACCAGCCGCGGCACCTGGTCCCCGTGCCTTTCAAACCACGGCTTCAGGCTCACCGGGTCCAACGCCTCCCCGCCGAAAATCACCGTGCGCAGCGACAGCTCCTCGTCCACCCCCGTCCCCAGCGTCTCCTCCAGCGCCACCAGCTGACGGAACGCCGACGGCGTCTGGTTGAGCACCGTCACCCTCTCCTGCTGCAGCAGCCGGTAGAACTCCCACGGCGAGCGGCTCACCAGGTACGGCACCACCACCACCGTGCCCCCGTACAGCAGCGCTCCCCATACCTCCCATACCGAGAAGTCGAACGCGTACGAGTGGAACAACGTCCACACGTCCTTCTCTCCGAACCCGAACCACCCTTCCGTCGCCTCGAACAGCCTCACCACCTGCCGGTGCTCCACCACCGTCCCCTTCGGCTGCCCCGTGCTCCCCGACGTGTAGATGACGTACGCGGCTGCTCCGCTTGTCATCTCCACCTGCGGGTTGTCCTCACGGCCCGACTCCACCGTGGGCGCCACCACCTCCACGCCCGCGCCTTCCAGCCGTCCCGCCAGCGCCTGCTGCGCCACCACCACCCGCACCCCGGCGTCCTTCGCCATGTAGCGGCTGCGCTCCGCCGGGTAGACCGGGTCCAACGGCAGGTACGCGCCTCCGGCCTTCAGAATCCCCAGCAGCCCCACCACCAGCTCCAGCGAGCGCTCCGCCAGCAGGCCCACCACCTCCTCGAGGCCCACTCCCTTCTGCCTCAGCACGTGCGCCAACCGGTTGGCCCGCCGGTTCAGCTCCCCGTACGTCAGCTTCTCCTTCCCCAGCTTCACCGCCACAGCTTCGGGCCTCGCCTCCGCCTGCTTCTCGAACCACGTGTGCAGGCAGCGGCCGGATGACGTCACCTTCACCGGAGCCGTGCGGGCCGGCACGCGGCGCTCATCCTCCGTGAGCAGGGAGACTCTCGAGACGCGCAGCTCCGGCTCCCGGGCCACCAGGTCGAACGCCTGCTCCAGCCGCCGCGCCATGCGCCGCACCGTCGCGGCGTCGAACAGGTCCGCGTCGTACTGGAGCCAGCCTCCGAGCCCGTCCTCCGTCTCCGCCAGCAGGAGCATCAGGTCGAACTGCGTGGTGCGCGGCGGCAGCTCGACCGACGAGAGGCGCAGCCCGCCCACCTCCAGCCGTCCGCCCGCGACGCCCGACGCGAAGGGCGCGAGGCCCTCCAGCGGCGCGCGCTGCAACGAGAACATCGTCTGCACCAGCGGAGCCCGCCCCGCTTCACGCCCGCGCCCCAGGCGCTCCACCAATTGCGTGAAGGGCACGTCCGCGTGCTCCAGCGCGCCGAGCATCCGGGCCCGCGCGCGGCGCACCACCTCCAGCAGCGACGGGTCCCCGCCCAGGTCGGCGAGGATGACCACCGGGTTGACGAGGTAGGCCACCGCGTCCATCACCTCAGCGCCGGTGCGTCCGGCGGCCGGGCAGCCCACCAGCATCCGCTCCTGCCCGGAGTGCCGCGCCAGGAACACCTGGTAGCCGGCGAGCAGCGCCACGTGCAGCGTCGTGGACTCCCGCGCCGCCAGCGCCCGGAGCCGCTCGACGGTGGAGCGCTCCACGCGGATGCGCTCCGCGCCCCCTCGGAACGTCGTCGCCGCGGGCCTCGGCCGGTCCACCGGCAGCGTCAGCGGCTCGATCCCTCCCGAAAGCTCCTTCTCCCAGAAGGCCCACTGTCCGGCCGCGCGCGCTTCGCGCCGCTCCTCATGGTGGCGCACCGCGGCCAGGTCCGAGCCCGCGGGCGGCAACGCCGCGCCCTGCACCACCGCCGCGGCATAGGCCGCCGCCAGCTCGCGCAGCAGCACCGCCATGGACCAGAAGTCCGTCACCAGGTGGTGCATCACCAGCAGCACCACCCGCTCCCCGTTACCGCGCAGGTACAGCGATGCGCGCAGCAGCGGTCCCCGCTCCAGGTCGATGGGACGCTCGATGTCCCGCCGCAGCAGGTCCAGGAACGCCGCCTCGTCGAGCCCCGCCGCGTCCGTCTCCGGCAGCGTCACGGGCACGTGGGCCAGGACGCGCTGGCGGGGATCCCCGGCGCGGGCGACGAACGTCGAGCGCAGCCCGTCGTGGCGGTCCACCAGCGCCTGCAGCGCCTGCTGGAGGGCCTTCACGTCGAGCGCGCCCTCGATGCGCGCCGCACCCGCCACGTTGTACGCGGCGGCCGTGGGCGCCATCTGCTGGAGGAACCACAGGCCCGCCTGGCCCGGCGTGAGCGGGGCCTCCGTCAGCGCGGCCGGCCTCGGGCGCGCGGCGGCCTCCGGACGCGAGGGCACATGCTCGCGGAGGGAGTTCAGGCTGGCGCCCTGGAGCAGGCGCGCCAGCGGCACGTCGATGCCGAAGGAGGCCTCCAGCTCGTTGTGCAGCTCCAGCGCGAGCAGCGAGTCCAGGCCGTAGCGGAGCAGCGGCTCGTCCGGCCGCAGCGCCGACGGCGCGAGCCCGAGCCGGCGCGCCACCGCGGCGTGGACCGGGTCCACCGCTTCATCTTCTTCCGTGCCGCCCGGCGCCGCGGCCTGCCCGCCGTCCTTCCACGCGGCCAGCACCTCCAGCTCGCCCGAGACGAAGAGCTGCTTGCAGGCGCGGCGCTGCACCTTGCCGCTGGACGTCTTGGGCACCGCGCCGGGGCCGGTGAGGACCACCGCGTGCGGGCGCACTTCATGCTCACCCGCGAGTCGCTCGACGATGCTCGCGAGGATTTCCTCCGGCTCGCCGCGGCCCGGGGACATCTCCTGCACGACGACCAGCCGCTCCTCGCCGTCCACGTCCACGGAGAAGGCCGCGACACCGCCGGGACGGAGCGCCGGATGGCTGCGCTCGGTGGTCAGCTCGAGGTCCTGCGGGTAGTGGTTGCGGCCGCGCAGGATGATGAGGTCCTTCATCCGGCCGGTGATGTACAGCTCCCCGTCCCGCACGAAGCCCAGGTCCCCGGTGCGCAGGTAGGGCCCGTCCCCGTCCGCGGTGCGCACGCCGAACGTGGCGGCGGACTCCTCCGGACGGTTCCAGTAGCCACCGGCGACGTGGGCGCCCGACGCCCAGACCTCGCCCACCCGTCCGTCCGGGCAGCGCACGCGGGACTCCGGGTCGACGATGGCCAGCCGCTCCTCGAGCAGCGCCCCGCCACAGCCCACCAGCGCGTGGCCCTCCGCCTGGTCCACGGCACTGCCCCGGGAGAGCGCGTCGCGGTCCACGTGCAGGACGCGGGGCGGCGCCTCCTTCGCGCCGCCGGACACGATGAGGCTGGCCTCGGCCAGTCCGTAGCAGGGGTAGAAGGCGTCGCGGCGGAAGCCGCACGAGGCGAAGGCGGCGGAGAACCGGTCCAGGGTGTCCGCGCGCACGGGCTCCGCGCCGGAGAACGCCACGTCCCAGCTGCTCAAGTCGAGCGTGGCCTTCTCCGCCTCGCTCACCTTCCGGACACACAGCTCGTAGGCGAAGTTGGGCCCGCCGCTCGTGGTGCCCCGGAAGCGGGAGATGGCCTCCAGCCAGCGCAGCGGCCGCTGCATGAACGTCAGCGGCGACATCAGCACGCCGCGCGCGCCCAGGTGGATGGGCTGCAGCACGTTACCGATGAGCCCCATGTCGTGGTACAGCGGCAGCCACCCCACCACGACGCTGCGCGCATCGAGCCCGAAGCCGGCCTGGATCATCTCCTCGTTGGCCAGCAGATTCCCGTGCGACAGCATCACGCCCTTGGGCGCGGACGTGGAGCCGGACGTGTACTGGAGGAACGCGAGTGAGTCGGCGCCGACGTCCGGCGCCTTCCAGCCGGACTCGCGGCCCGGCGCGACGAGCGACTCGTAGGCCAGCCAGCGCAGGTGCCCCAGCCCCGGCGCGAGCCCGGTGAGCCCCTCGGCCATCTCCGCGATGAACGCGGTGGTGAGCGCCACGGTGGCGCCCGCGTCCTTCACGATGACCTCCAGGCGCGGCAGCGTGCGGTGGAGGCGCGAGGGGTCGGGCGGATAGGCGGGAACCGCGATGGCCCCCGCGTAGAGGCAGCCCCAGAAGGCGGCGATGTACTCGAGCCCCGGCGGGTACAGCAGCAGGACGCGCTCCCCCGGCCGGACGTGCTCGCTCAGCGAGACGGCGATGGCCCGCGCCTGGCGGTCCAGCTCCAGGTACGTGATTCCCTGCTCGTCCCCTTCCCCGTCCCCGAGGAACGTGAAGGCGGGATGGGTGGCCTGCGTGGAAGCGCGCAGGCGCAGCAGCTCGACCAACGTCGCGGCCGGCCGGTGGTGTCCGGGCATCGGGAATCCTCTCGAATGTCGTGTCACGTTGGGAGCGGAGCGTCCGCCCCGGTGTGGCTCAGGGCAGCTTCCGGAGCGTGAAGCTCCACACCCGGTGCGTCGTCTGGATGGCGCGCTCCATGCCCTGCCAGTACGGCAGGTCCAGCCAGCGCTCCTCGAGCAGCTCCATCCGCGCCTCGGCGAAGAGGTGCTTCCACTCCGAGGGGGTGAGCCAGTCCGCGGGGTCCTCGACGCCCCGGTACAGCAGCGGCCCGTAGCTCACGAAGAGGCCGTCCGGCTCCAGCACGCGGCGCAGCTCTTCCAGCAGCGCGCGGGCCGGCACGCAGTCCGTGAAGTGGACCGAGATGGCCGCCGAGAGCGAGCCGTCCGCCACGGGCAGGTGCAGCGCATCCGCCACCGCCAGGCTCCGCGCGTCCATCCGGGCCGCGGCCTCCTGCGTCAGCTTCGCCTCGATGGGCGTGGCGACGGTGTCGCCTCCGAGCTGCGGGTAGTTCAGCTCCCACAGGTGCAGCGGGCCCCGGAGGAGCCGGTGGTACCAGTCCACGTAGGCCAGGCAGAGGTCGACGCCGAAAGTGGCCTCGAAGTGGCCGGACAGCTCGTGGACGAAGCGGCCCGTGCCGGCGCCCAGCAGCGCGGCGGTGCCCCGGCGGCGGGCATGCTTCTCCACGGAGCGCACCAGCTCACCGCGGATGGCGGCAATCTGCTTCTCACCATCCGGAGTGCCGCCCCAGTCCGCGCGGAGGAAGCCCGTCATCGCCGGGCCCCACGACTCACCGAACGGCAGGCCCGGCGCCTGGGGCGGGGGATCCGCCGCGAGCCGGATGAGCGACGCGGTGTCCGCGTACGCGGCCAGCCCGAAGAGCTGTTCGCTCGCCAGCTCCAGGTCCGCCGTCAGCGCGCGCCGCGCCTGCTCCATCGCGCTCTTGCGGAAGGGCTGCTCCTGCTCGAGCTGCTCCCCGCGCGCCAGGAGCATCTGCAAGCCCCCGACGTAGCGCGCGAGCGCCACCGCGTTCCGGGCGATGTACGCCCCCGGGTCCGGGACGAGCACGGGCACCGTGCCCAGGCGGGGGAAGCGGTCCCCACAGCCATCGCAGGTGAAGGCCGCCTCCTCCCCCGAGAGGGTTCCCTTGCAGTTGGGGCAGCGCCAGGCGGGGTGGGCAGCGTGGACGGGAGCGGAAGACATGCGGACGGGACTCCGGGCTCAGGGAAGGAGGGCGACGGCTTCGAGCAGCAGCTGCGCGGCGAGGAGCGACGTGACGTCGGACTGGTCCAGCGCGGGAAGGACCTCGACCACGTCCATGCCCACCAGGCGGCTGCCGGCCAGCGAGCGGACGAGGCGGAGCGCCTCACGAGAGGAGAGTCCTCCGGCCACGGGCGTCCCCGTCCCCGGCGCGAAGGCCGGGTCCACCGCGTCGATGTCGAACGTGAGATAGACGGGATGCTGGCCGAGGCGCTCACGCACCTCCGCGAGGATGGCCGGGATGCCCCGGTCCTCCACGTCCTCGATGCGGTACTCGGTGGCGCCGTGCTCGCGGATGAGGTCGGGGTCCCCCGAGTGCCGGATGCCAATCTGGTGGAGCTGGCCCCGGGCGATGAGCCCCTCCGCGAGCGCATGGCGGATGGTGGTGCCGTGATGCCGCTCCTCGCCCAGCATCATGCCGCCCTCGGCCATGTCGGAGTGCGCATCCACATGGACCAGGGCAATGGGCCCGTGCTTGCGCGCCACCGCGCGCAGCACCGGCAGCGTCACCGAGTGGTCGCCGCCCACGACGAAGGGGGTCGCACCGCTGGTGACGATGCGCGTCACCTCGGCCTCCACCGCGGCGCGCATCCCCTCCGCGCTGAGCAGCGGCAGGGGCACGTTGCCACCGTCGAGCGCCCGCGCCAGGGCGCCGCTCTCCGGCGAGGCGTGCGACAGCCGTCCCAGCTCCACCGAAGCGCTCGCGCGGCGCACGTGGTACGGCGCGAAGCGGGCTCCCGGCTGATACGTCGTCCCACCGTCGTAGGTGACGCCGATGAAGACCGCGGAAGCACCCTCGTACACAGCCTCGCCGCGCGTGAAGTCCGCGAGGGGGAGTCTCAGGAAGGGAATCTGTCCGTGCCGCAGGTACTCGCCGAGGGTCTGTTGCATGGTGCCGACCCAATAACATACAAGTCCGAGCGCTCCACACCGTCGATGGCGGGCGCGCGCCTCCGGAGCAGGCGGGCGTCGCGCACCCGGCTCCGCATGCTGGCGCAGCGCAGGAAATTCCCGGCCCCTTCGTGACTCCAGCAACGCAAGACAGCGGCTTCACCTGGGAGCAGCGGCCGTGGCGCGAGCTGGTGCGACTCGCGGTGCCGACGGCGCTCTCCTCCCTGTCCTACAGCCTGATGACGCTGATGGACACGCTCTTCGTCTCGCGGCTCGGCGCGAACCCGCTCGCGGGCGTCGCGCTGGGAGGAACGGCGTCCTTCGTCCTGCTCTCCTTCTGGTTCGGTGCGTTCCGCGCCACCAAGACGCTGGTCGCCCAGGCGCGAGGCGCGGGCCGGGAGCACGAGGCCTCCACGCAGGCCGGACTGGGCGTCCTCACGGCGCTCCTCGCGGGCGTGGCGAGCATCCTCCTGGGCCATGGCGTGGCGTCGCTGCTGCCGCGCCTGTCGGGCTCGGCCGAGGCGGGCCAGCTCGCGGCGCAGTACCTGCGCACCGTGTCATATGGTGCGCCCATGGTGCTGCTCACCGTCGCGCTCGGGGAGGTGCGCCTGGGCTCGGGGGATGCCGTGACGCCGTTGCGCGCGGCCTTCGTGGGCAACGCGCTCAACCTCGTCCTCGCCTGGCTGCTCATCTTCCGGGCCGGCCTGGGCGTGACGGGCGCGGCGCTCGCCACGGTCATCGCCAACACCGTCGAGACAGCCTGGCTGGCCCGAGTGCAGGTGCGCGCCGGCCTCGCGTTCCGCGCCCTGCGCCGCGAGCACTTCTCCCGGCTCCTGCGCCTGGGGCTGCCGAGCGGCGTGCAGGCACTGCTGGAGCTGGGCGCCTATGGGCTGATGGCGGCGATGATTGCCCCCCTGGGCGCGGCGCCCCTGGCCGCGCACCAGCTGGTGTCCCAGTTGCTGCGCTTCCTCGGGCTGCCGGTCATCGCCATCGCCGAGTCCGCCGCGGTGATGGCGGGACAGGCCGTGGGCGCGGGTCGGCAGGCCCTGGTCCGCCGCGTGACGTCCCGTGCGTTCGCGCTCACCGGCACCATCACCCTGTGCGTCGCGCTCGCGCTCGCGCTGGGCAGCTCCGCGCTGGCAGCGGCCGTCTCGGACGACGTGCCCGTGCGCGCGCTCGCGCTCCAGCTGCTCTGGCTGGGCGCCGCCGTGCAGGTGGCGGGGGGCGCCAACGCCGTCGCCACCGGCGTGCTGCGCGGCACCGGCGACGCCACCATCCCCGCGATTTGCGGCATCGCCACCGCATGGCTCGGTGCGCCGTTGCTGATGTGGCTGCTCGGCTACCGGCTGGGCTGGGGCGTCGCGGGCGGATGGCTCGGGCTGCTCATCGAAAACGTCGCGTGCGCGTCGTACCTGGGCTTCCGCCTCTGGAGCGGAGGCTGGCGGCGCGCACCCACCCGGGTCACAAGCGCACCTGCCGCGTGAAACAAAGACACACTGCGTTCGAATCACCGGCCGAGCGAATGCGCGTCAGGTGATTCCGGTTGCAGACACACCACTCGACTTCTAGGATTTCTCACCTTCCAGATGCCCACCCGCGAAGAGCTCCGGAACCGACGGGCCCTGCTGTCCGAGTCACAGCGCGCCCGCCTGGAACAGCGCCTCCGTGGGGGACCGGGGGGCTCCACTCCGCCACGCATTCCCCGACGCTCGCATCCGGGCCCCGCGCCGCTCTCCTTCGCGCAGCAGCGGCTCTGGTTCCTCGAGCAGGTGCAGCCGGGCGAGGCGGGCTACAACACGGTGGCCGCGCTGCGCCTCGAAGGGCCGCTCGATGCGGGCGCGCTCAGGTGGAGCTTCGAGCGGCTGCTCGCCAGGCATGAAAGCCTGCGCACCGTCTTCCGTCAGGACGGCGGACAGCCCGTCCAGCTCGTGTCCGAGGCCGTCTCCCTCCAGTGGGAGGAAGTCGAGCGCACGGCCGCGGGCCGCGCCGAGGAGGCCATCCGGGAGGTGGCCCGCGAGCAGGCTCGACGTCCCTTCAACCTCTCCGAGGGCCCGCTGCTGCGCGTGGCGGTGGTGCGCTGCGACGGGTGTCACGGGCTGGTCGTCACGATGCACCACATCGTGTCGGACGGCTGGTCCATTGGCGTGCTGGTGCAGGAGCTGGCGGAGCTCTACCGCGCCTCCCGCCGCCAGGAGCCGGCGCGGCTGCCGGAGCTGCCCCTCCAGTACCCGGACTTCGCGGTGTGGCAGCGCGAGCGGCTGGAGGGCGCCGCGCTCGACGCGCTCCTCGGCTGGTGGCGCGAGCGGCTCGCCGGCACGAGCGGCGTGCTGGAGCTGCCCCTGGACCGGCCCCGGCCGGCGGTGCTCGCCGCGCGGGGCGCCAGCTGCTCCGTGGTCATCCCACGGGCGCTGACCGCCGCCCTCCAGGAGCTGTCGCGCCGCGAGGGCGGCTCGCTCTTCATGACGCTGCTGGCGGCCTTCCAGGTGCTGCTGCACCGCCACTCCGGCAGCGACGACGTGCTGGTGGGCTCGCCCATCGCCAACCGGCCCCAGCCGGAGCTGGAAGGGTTGATCGGCTTCTTCGCCAACACGCTCGTCTTCCGCGCGCGCTTCGAGCGTGGGTTGACGTTCCGGCAGTTGCTGGCCCGGACCCGCGACGAGGCGCTCGGCGCGTACGCGCACCAGGACCTCCCCTTCGAGCGGCTCGTCGAGGAGCTGAGGCCGGACCGGAGCCTCAGCCGCGCCCCGCTCTTCCAGGTCGCGTTCTCCCTCCAGCAGCCGCCGGTGCTGCCCGCGCTGGACGGCGTGCGCGCGTCGCGGGTGGACGTGGAGGAGGAGGTGTCGCCCTTCGAGCTGTCGCTGCTGCTCCACGAGGAGGAGGGCGAGGTGCGCGGCTCGCTCGAATACAACACCGCGCTGTTCGAGCCGGCCACCGCCGGGCGGTTCGCGGCGCGCTACCTCACGCTCCTCGAGGCGGCCGCCGCGCGCCCGGACACGCGCGTCAGTGCCCTGCCCCTGTTGACGCCCGAGGAGCGGCGCGAGCTGGCGCGCTGGAATGACACGCTGGGCGCGGTCAGCGACGCCTCGACGCTCGACGCCCTCGTGGCCGCACAGGCCGAGAAGACACCGGACGCTCCCGCCGTGAGCATGGGGGGCCAGGTGCTCCGGTACGCGGAGCTCCAGTCGCGGGCGACGGGGCTCGCCACGGAGCTGGCGGGCCGCTGCGCGCCCGGGGCCCGGGTGGCGGTGTGCATGGACCGGTCGCCGGAGCAGGTGGTGGCGCTGCTCGGAATCCTCCGCGCGGGGCTCGTCTGCGTGCCGCTCGACGCGGGCTCGCCGGACGAGCGGCTCGCGGGAATCCTCGCGGACGCGGGCGCGGTGCTCGCCCTCACCGAGCCCCACCGGGCGCCGAGGCTCCGCGCGCTGGGCGCGGCCGTCCTGGAGCTGGTGGCAGCGCCTGCGCCCGACGCTCCCGCCGTCCCGGCCCGTTCCCTGCCGGACGGCGCGGCCTTCGTCCTCTACACCTCCGGCTCCACCGGGCGTCCCAAGGGCGTCATCGTCCCGCATCGCGGGCTGGTGTCGCAGATGCGCTGGATGGAGGGTGCCTTCGCGCTGGGCTCCCAGGACGTGGGCCTGCAGAAGGGCGGCCTGGGCTTCGTGCCGTCGTTGTGCGAGCTGTTCGCGCCCCTGTGCACGGGCGGCCGCGTGGTGCTCGCGGACCCGGCGAAGAGCTACGACGCACGACACCTGGTGGAGTGTGTCGTCGACGAGGGCGTCACCCTGCTGGAGGTGGTGCCCTCGGTGCTGGAGCTGCTCTTGCGCGAGGAGGGCATCGGCCGCTGCGCGTCGCTCCGGCATGTCTTCTCCGGGGGCGAGCCGCTGCCCGCCGCGCTGGCGCGGCGGCTCCACCAGGCGCTGCCCCTGGCGCGGCTGCACAACTTCTACGGCGCCACCGAGGTCAGCGGCTCCATGACGTGGTGGCCCTGCGAGCCGACGGACACGGGGCAGGTGCCGGTGGGCCGCGCCATCGCCAATGCCGAGGCGTACGTGCTCGACGAGCGGCTGGAGCCGCTGCCGCCCGGCGTCTGGGGAGAAATCTGCGTCGGCGGCCCGGTGGTGTCCGGGGGCTACCTCGCGGCGCCGGACACCACGGCCCTGAAGTTCGTGCCGGACCCCTTCTCCGGGCGCGCGGGCGCGCGGCTGTACCGCACGGGCGACCTCGGGCGCTTCCGGCCGGACGGCGCGCTGGAGGTGCGCGGCCGCATCGACACCCAGGTGAAGATTCGCGGGCAGCGCATCGAGCCCGGGGAAATCGAAGCGGTGCTGGGGCGCCACCCGTCCGTGCGCGAGGTGGTGGTGATGGCCACGCCCGCCCCGGGCTCGGGTGAGCCACGGCTGGGCGCCTGGTTCGTCCCGCAGGGTCCGCGCCCCACCTCCGGCGAGCTGCGCCGCTTCCTGCGGGAGCGGCTGCCGTCGTACATGGTGCCGGAGGCCTTCGTGGCGCTGGACGCCATGCCGCTGTCGCCCAATGGCAAGGTGGACCGGCGCAGGCTGCCGGAGCCCCCGGCGCAGGGCGACGACGCGCAGGCCGAGCACGTGACACCGCGCTCCCCGCTGGAGCAGCGCATCGCGGAGGTCTGGTCGCGGGTGCTCGGCGCCTCGCGCGTGGGCGTGTTCGACGACTTCTTCTCCCTGGGCGGGCACTCGCTGCGCGCGGCCGAGGTGGTGTCACGCCTGCGGAGCGAGCTCCAGGTGGACGTGCCCATCACCGCCGTTTTCGAGCACCCCACCATCTCCGCCCTCGCCGCGAGCCTGGCGGACGCGGCCCCCGCGGGCACGTCCGCCGGCCCTCCGCTCACGCGCGTCCACCGCGACGGCCCCCTGCCGCTCTCCTTCGCGCAGGCGCAGACCCTCGCCGAGGAGCGCGCCGGCACGCAGAACCTCATCCCGCTCTCCGTGCGGCTGCGCGGCGCGCTGGACGCCGCGGCGCTCGAGCGCGCGCTGGCGGAGCTGGTGCGGCGGCATGAAATCCTCCGCACCACGTACCGCCGCGTGGACGGCGAGGACGTCCAGGTCATCCACCCGGCCCCGGCGTTCCGGCTGGAGCGCGAGTCCCTGGCCGCCCTGCCCGCGGACGCGCGCGAGCGCGAGGTCCAGCGCGGCGCCGACACGTGGCACGGCGTGCCGTTCGACCTGGAGCGCGACGTGCCCCTGCTCCGGGCGAAGCTGCTGGAGCCAGGCCCGCCGGAGCACGTGCTGCTGCTCGCCACGCACCGGATGGCCTATGACGGCCAGTCGCTCAACGTGCTCATCGGCGAGCTGGCCGCCTGCTACGAGGCCTTCGCCGCCGGACGCGCGCCCACCCTGCCCGAGCCCCCCGTCCAGTACGCGGACTTCGCCTCGTGGCAGCGCGCGCGCTTCACCGGAGAGCTGGCGACGCGGCGGCTCGCGACGTGGACGGCGCGCCTCGCGGAGGCCCGGCCCACCCGGCTGCCGGCGGACCTGCCCCCTTCCGGCGCCCCTCGGCCCGGGCGCCTGGCCCTGCCCCTTCCCGGGGAGCTGGTGGCGTCGCTCGAGGCGCTGGGCACGCGCCAGGGCGCGACGCTGTTCCGCGTGGGCCTGGCGGCGCTGGCCGCCCTGCTGGCGCGCGGCACCGGGCAGGAGCGCGTCTGGATTGGCTGCCCGTCCGCCTCCAGAGACCACCTGGAGCTGGAGGGCCTGCTGGGGCGCTTCGCCAACGTGCTGGTGCTGGGTGTGGACGTCTCCGGCGACCCGAGCGCCACCGAGCTGCTGCGCCGCACGGGCGAGGCCTTCGTCGAGGCCCGCGCGCAGGAGGTGCCCTCCGCGCTGCTGCGCGAGCATGTCTTCCCCGGCGGTGTCCCACCCTTCACCACCACCTTCAACGTGCTCAACCAGCTGGCCCGGCCGCTGGGGGCCTTCGAGGTGGGGAGCATCGCCGTCGAGGCGCTGGAGGCCCCACCGGAGTCGAGCGAGTACGACCTGGGCGTCACCTTCGAGCCGCGGGCGTCGCTGGAGCTGGTGCTGGACTACCGCGCCGACCGCTTCCAGGAGGACACTGCGCGGCGCCTGGCCTCGTCGCTGGTGGCGCTGCTCCAGGGGTTCGCGCGGGAGCCGGAGCGCCCGCTGTCGTCACTGCTGGCCGGAGTCGCGGCGCCCACGCGCCGTTGACCGGGAGGCCTGTCACATGGGTGGATGCACATGGATGCTCTACAGGGGTTCAGGCAGGAACTGGATGCGATTGACGAGGAGCTGGTCCGGGTCGTGGCGCGCCGGCTCCAGCTGTGCGACCGCATCGCGGGGTGGAAGCGTGAGAACGGCATCCCCATGATGCAGCCGCACCGCATCGAGCACGTGAAGCGCCGCTGCTCCGAGATGGGCGCCGCCCAGGGGCTGGACCGCGCATTCGTCGAGTCGCTGTACACCCTCATCATCGATGAGGCGTGCCGGCGCGAAGAGCGCATCATCGAGGGGTGAGGTAATCGACGTGCAGCTGCGGACGCTCATCATCGACAACTACGACTCGTTCACCTTCAACCTCTTCCAGATGTTGTCGGAGGTGAGCGGGACGCAGCCCATCGTCGTGCGCAACGACGGCATGCCGTGGCAGGAGCTGCGGCGGCTCGGGTTCGACAACATCGTCATCTCTCCGGGCCCCGGCCGCCCGGACCACGCCGCGGACTTCGGCGTCTGCCGGGACGCGCTGCTGGAGGCGGACGTCCCCATCCTGGGCGTGTGCCTGGGCCACCAGGGCATGGGCCACCTCCACGGTGCCCGCGTGCAGCACGCGCCGGTGGCCATGCACGGGCGGCTGAGCCCCGTGCGCCACACCGGGACGGACCTCTTCGCGGGCCTGCCGCAGGACTTCCAGGTGGTGCGCTACCACTCCCTGTGCCTTGCCCGGCCGCTGCCGGAGGGCCTGGTGGAGACGGCGTGGACCCCCGACGGCGTGCTGATGGGCATGCGCCACCAGTCGCTGCCGCTGTGGGGCGTCCAGTTCCATCCCGAGTCCATCTGCACCGGGTACGGCCGCCAGCTCCTGGCCAACTTCGTGCGGATGAGCCGCGAGCACTACGCCCGCCGCCCCCTCCCGAGCCAGGCGCGCCCCGCCGCGCCCATCTCCGTGGTGCCTCACCCGCAGCCGGCCGCCACGCGCGAGTCCTTCCGCGTCCACCACCGCAAGCTGCGGCTCGACGTGGACCCCGAGCACGCCTTCGTCGCGCTCCATGGTGGGAAGGAGCAGGCCTTCTGGCTGGACAGCAGCCGCGTGGAGGCCGGCCTGTCGCGCTTCTCCTTCATGGGGGATGCGACGGGGCCGCACAGCGCCGTCGTCCGCTACCATGTGAGCCCGCGCCGCCTCAGCGTGACGCGCGGCGGCCAGACGCAGGAGCTGTCCACCGGGCTGTTCGAGTTCCTCCAGGACGAGCTGGCGCGGCTGCGCGCGGGCGCGTCCGAGCTGCCCTTCGACTTCCAGGGCGGCTTCGTGGGCTACCTGGGCTACGAGCTGAAGCAGGACTGCGGCGCGAGCACTTCCCTCGCCTCGCCGGACCCGGATGCCGGCCTGCTCCTGGCGGACCGGCTGCTCGCGTGGGACCACGCGCAGCGCGAGGTGTACCTGGTGGCGCTCGCACCCGAGGCCGAGGAGGCCCAGGTCCACGCGTGGTTCGATGCCACCGAGGCCGAGCTGCGGCGGCTGCCGCCCCTGGCCCCGCCCACGCCGGGCAACGGCGAGCCCTTCCCCGTCCGCCTCGCGCGGAACAGCGCCACGTACCTGGCCGACATCGCGCACTGCCTGGAGCAGATTCGCGAGGGCGAGACGTACGAGGTCTGCCTCACCAACAAGGTGATTGCCGAGACCCAGATGGAGCCGCTCGGCCTGTACCGCGTCCTGCGGAAGATGAACCCCGCGCCCTACGCCGCGTTCCTCCGGCTGGGGGAGCTGGGCATCGCCTGCTCGTCGCCGGAGCGCTTCCTGCGCGTGGACCGCGAGCGCTGGGCCGAGTCCAAGCCCATCAAGGGCACCCTGCGGCGCGGCGCCACGCCGGAAGAGGATGAGCGGCTGCGCCAGCACCTGGGCTCGGAGGAGAAGGACCGCGCCGAAAATCTGATGATTGTCGACCTCGTGCGCAACGACCTCGGCCTGGTGTGCGAGATTGGCTCGGTCCACGTGCCCAAGCTCATGCACGTGGAGACGTACGCCACGGTCCACCAGCTGGTCAGCACCATCCGCGGCCAGCTGCGCGAGGGGCTCACCGCGGTGGATGCGGTGCGTGCCGCCTTCCCGGGCGGCTCCATGACGGGCGCGCCCAAGGTGCGCACCATGGAAATCATCGAGCGGCTGGAGCGCGAGGCCCGGGGTGTGTACTCGGGCGCCATCGGCTTCTTCTCCGTCACCGGCGCGGCGGACCTGAACATCGTCATCCGCACCGCGGTGGTGCGCCCCGGCCAGGTGAGCGTGGGCGCGGGCGGGGCCATCATCGCGCTGTCGGACCCGGCGGCCGAGCTGGACGAGATGCTCCTCAAGTCGCGCGTGCTCCTGAGGGCGGTGTGCGCGGCGCACGGACGCCCGGACGTGTTGCCGGAGATTGCCGGTGTCGCGGCGGCTCCCCCTCGCCCCCCCGGCGGCACCTCGGAGCGCTGAAGCCGGCGCCCACGACGCGAATGGACTCCTGGACTCCCGACAGCTGGCGGACCCGCCCGGCGCAGCAGCAACCCCGCTACGCGGACCCCGCCGCGCTCGACGCCGTCGTGGACCGGCTGCGGGGGCTGCCGCCCCTGGTCACCGCGGCGGAGGTGGAGGAGCTCAAGGCCGAGCTCGCGCTGGCGGCGGGCGGCGGGCGGTTCCTCCTCCAGGCGGGGGACTGCGCCGAGCCGTTCAGCGCCTGCGGGGCCGCGACGGTGCACCGCAAGCTGCGCTTCCTGCTGGAGCTGGGCGACGTCCTCGCCCGCGGCACCGGGCGGCCCGTGGTGCCGGTGGGGCGCATCGCCGGGCAGTTCGCCAAGCCGCGCACCACGGACACCGAGCGCGTGGGCGGCGTGGAGCTGCCCGTGTATCGCGGGGACAACGTCAACCGCGCGGACGCCACCTGGGAGGCCCGCCAGCCGGACCCGGCGCTGCTGGAGCAGGGCTACTGGCACGCCTCCAGGGCGATGGAGGCCCTGCGCACGCACGCCGCCTCCGAGCGCCGCCTCCTCTTCTCCTCCCACGAGGCGCTGCTGCTCCCCTTCGAGGAGGCGATGACCCGGCCCGCCGGCGAGGACGGACGCGCCTACGTCCTGGGCGCCCACTTCCTGTGGCTGGGAGACCGGACGCGCCACCTGGAGGGCGCGCACGTGGAGTTCCTCCGGGGCATCGCCAACCCCATTGGCATCAAGGTGGGCCCTCGCTGCGTCCCCGAGGAGCTGGTGGCGCTGGTGCGCCTGCTCGACCCGCGCCGGGAGCCCGGCCGCATCACCCTCATCACCCGCTACGGGAAGGACGCCATCCGGGGCTTCCTTCCCATCCATATCCGCGCCCTGCGCGCCGCGGGCCTGGAGGCGCTGTGGTGCTGCGACCCCATGCACGGGAATACCCGCCAGGTGCAGGGGCGCAAGACACGCCACTTCGATGACGTCATGGAGGAGCTGCGCGCGGCGTTCGCCCTCCACGCCGAGGAGGGCAGCCGGCTCGGTGGCATCCACCTGGAGCTCACCGACGACGACGTCACCGAGTGCCTGGGAGGTCCCGAGGGCCTGGACGCCGGGGACCTGGACCGGCGCTACGAGACGGCGTGCGACCCGCGCCTCAACGCCGCCCAGGGCCTGGAGCTGGCCTCCGACATCAGCCGCATGCTCCACCGGGAGCAGCCCCCCTGCCTGGCGGTCCAGCCCGCTCGCGCCGGAGGGACCCACCGGCGCCCGGAGTAGGCCGGGGCTCGGACCGCTGCTCCCCTGCCCTTCCAGGGGATGCGCCAACCCCCCAAAGGCGTTGATGTTTCAGGGCCTCCGGGCCCGCTTCCGCCCCTCGCGGCGGGGCTCCCGGGCCCTTCTCTTCACTGTTCGACGGCCCGGATGCGCTCCACCGTCGCATCCCGTCCGCCCCTGTTATAAAGCGCCCCCCATGCTCGAGACCGTCACCAAGGGCTTCCGCGCCGCCAAGAACCGCCTCGCCGGCAAGAGCGAGCTGACTCCGGAGCTGGTCGACGAGTCGCTCCGCGACATCCGCGTGTCCCTCCTCGAGGCCGACGTGGCCTTCGACGTGGTGAAGAAGTTCGTCGCCCGCGTCCGCGAGAAGGCCGTGGGTGAGCTGGTGCAGACGACCATCACCGACAAGTCGGGCCAGAAGCGCAAGGTCAGCGCGATGGACCACTTCATCAAGATCTGCCACGACGAGCTGGAGTCCCTCATGGGACCGGTGGACACCAGCCTCCAGCTCAAGCCCAAGGGCCAGCTGTCCGGCATCATGATGGTGGGCCTCCAGGGCTCCGGTAAGACGACGACCACCGGCAAGCTCGCCAACCGGCTCCTCGCACAGGGGCGCAAGCCCCTGCTCGTCGCCGCGGACATCTACCGTCCCGCCGCCGTGGACCAGCTCAAGGTGCTCGGCGAGCGCCTCAAGGTGCCCGTCTACCACGAGCCCGGCCTGCAGCCCCCCGAGCTGGCGAAGCGCGGCTACGCCGCCGCCCGCGAGCAGAAGTGCGACGTGGTGCTCATCGACACCGCCGGCCGCCTCGCCATCGACGAGGCGCTGATGACGGAGCTGGAGTCCATCAAGGCCAACGTCAACCCGGACACCATCCTCCTGGTGTGCGACGCGATGATTGGCCAGGACGCCGTGCGCACCGCGGCCGAGTTCGACCGGCGCCTGACGCTGGACGGCTTCATCCTCACCAAGCTGGACGGTGACGCGCGCGGCGGCGCGGCGCTCTCCATCAAGGAAGTCACCGGCAAGCCCATCAAGTTCCTCGGCATGGGCGAGTCGATGGACAAGCTGGAGGAGTTCCGTCCGGACGGCCTCGCGGGCCGCATCCTCGGGTTCGGCGACATCGTCGGCCTGATGAAGGACTTCGAGAAGGTCGTCGACGAGAAGAAGGCCGAGGAGGACGCGAAGAAGCTCCTGTCCGGCCAGTTCTCGATGAAGGACTTCGTCGAGCAGATCCGCATGGTCCGGAAGATGGGCCCGCTCAAGGACTTGCTGGAGAAGTTCCCCCTCTTCGGCGACCTCACCGAGCACCTCAACCCGGACGAGAAGGAGCTCACCAAAATCGAGGCGATGTACGACTCGATGACGGCGAAGGAGCGCCTGCGGCCGGACATCATCAACAACAGCCGCATCGGCCGCATCGCCAAGGGCAGCGGCCGCAAGGTGGAAGAGGTCCGCGAGCTGCTCCAGAAGTTCGGGATGATGCAGCAGGTGATGGGCACCATCGGCCAGAACCCGGGCCTGCTGGGCCGCATCCCCGGCTTCAAGCAGCTGGGTCAGCTGTCGCAGATGAAGAACATGGACCTGTCCAGCATGTTCGGCGGCGACGCGAAGATGATGGAGAAGATGATGGGCGGAGGCATGCCCGGCATGGGCATGCCCATGCAGATGCCCCAGGTGGCCCCGGGCTACACGCCGCCCATGGGCCAGGCCGCCATGGCCAAGGCCCGCCTCATGGGCTACGCCCCGCCCTCCGCGGCCGGGAAGCCCGAGGACCGCGACGCCATCAAGGAGCGCCGCAAGCGGGAGAAGGACAACAAGAAGAAGAACCGCAAGAAGCGGTAGCCCGCTTCAGCCCTGCTTCTTGGGCACCACGAGGCCCTGGCTGAGCCGCTTGAGCACGCGCTGCTTCTGGCGGCGCTTGTAGGCCTCGTGGGCGTTCTCCCCCAGCTCGTTGAGGCGCGCGGTCTCCTCGTCGACAATCTGGAACTCCACCAGGGAGATGACGATGCGGCCCTTGCGCTGGCGCGTGTCCTCTTCCGGCGGCGGCAGGTACGCGTCCATGCGCACCGGGATGTCCACCACGAAGTTGAGCGCCCGGTACGTGTTGCCCGAGAAGGTGTTGCCGTTGCGGTCCTCCCGGTCCTCGTAGTGTCGGTCCAGGTGGAGCTGCGGGATGTGCGCCTCGAAGTGGGGGTTCTCCGCGAGCACCGACTTGAACGGCAGCAGCGTGTTCTCCGTCTGGCCCGGCACCACGAGGTGGAAGGGAAAGAGGCGCTGCGTGAGGTGGTAGAGCACCGGCAGCAGGTCCTCCCGCTTGCGCGTCACCACGCGGAAGCGCGTCCTGTCGTAGACCTGCGCGGCCACCGTCTCCTTCTTCGCCAGCAGCTTGGTGACGAGCGAGTCCCGCGTCTTGATGGAGTGCGCGAACTCCACCACCGGCAGGCCCTTCTCGTTCATCTCCCGGGCGACGCCGAGCACCTTCTCCATCACCAGCTCCGCCAGCTCCGCCTCGGACACCGCCAGGCGGAAGAGCAGGTCCCGCCCCTCGATGTGCTGGATGACGTGCATCACCTTCAGCACCACGCAGGCGATGCGGCGGTGGCGCGGTGAGCCCTTCGCGCCGGAAGCGAAGAGGAACAGGTCGTGAATCTCCGCCGGCTGCGCCACGGCGTCCGCGACGCGGTAGTTGAACGTCTTGCGCAGGTACTCCACCGCCTCCGCGAGCACGCCCCGGGCCCAGGCCTCGTCGTAGGGCCGGGAGACGTCCAGCTGGCACAGGCGCAGGAAGCGGTCCACCTCGTCCCGCTTCTGGAAGTGCATCCTCCGCCAGTCGATGACCGAGCCGCCGCGGAGGATGAGGCGGATGCGCTCCAGCTCGCGCAGGCCCATCTCCTCCACCGTGCGGATGGGGATGTCGGGGAGGACGGGGGTGAGCGAGGGGGGCTTCACATCGGGCTTCCTATCCGAGCCGCCCCAAGGGGAAAAGCCCCTGAAAAGCACGAAGGCCCTTTCCCATGGGGGAAAGGGCCCGCGTGACTACCGAGCGACCGGTCGGTTACTCGTTGGCGACCGCGCGGTTGTTCTCATACCGGACCTGGCTGACGACGCGGCCGTCCTCGGCCATCTCCTTCGCCAGGCCGTTCTTCTTGCCGTTCTGGTACTGCTCGACGAGGCGGGGCTTGCCGTTGGGGAAGTACATCACCCGCTGGCCATCCCAGCCGCCGTCCTTGAACTCCGCGGTGCTGCGCTTGTTGCCGGACTCGTCGTAGAACGTCCAGGTACCGACCTTGAGGCCCTCCGCATACTGGCCCTGGGTCGCAAGCTTCCCGTTGGGGTGGTACTCGACGTACGCGCCGTGCGCGAGCTGGGTTCCCGCCTTGGCGTTCGCCTTGACGCAGGTGAAGCCCTCGGCCTTGGTGCCCGCCCGCGCCGTGCCCGCGGGGCAGTTCAGCTTCGCAGCGGTGTCACCGGCCATCGCCGCGGGAGCAGCAAAGGCCAGACCCAGGGTCAGCACTCGAATCAGCTTGGTAGACAGCATGGACTCTCCTTTTCCAGACGCCGGGTTCCCCGCGCGCACCTTGAAGACGCATGGGTGTTGGTGAAATTCACGGGTGCGCGCGCGGTAACTCCACAAACAAGTGAGCCCCGCCCCTTACTGCCAGGGCGGGGCTCGGTTCCTTGGCTACCTGTTCGCCTACTGGTAGTTGGAGGTGTGGCAGGCGAAGTTGCCGCCCGAGAAGTAGAAGCCGGCCGAGTTCGTGGTGCTGGTGGCGCCCACGCACAGGCTGACGATGATGTCCGCGCGGTCACGGTTGGTGCCCGTCACGGTGTAGTTGCCCGACGAGCTGCTGATGGGCGCGTTCTGACGGCCACCGTCCGTCTGGACGTAGAAGAACTGGCTCAGCTCCGCGGACGTCTGCGGGAAGGCCGTGTTGGAGTACGCGGAGACCCGGATGCGCAGGCGCTTGGGCGCGCTGGAGGCGCAGAAGCTGTCCGTCTGGGCGGACACGAGCTCGGTCTTGAAGATGATGGGGCCCGTGGTGCCCAGGTCGGCCTTGTTCGGGAAGGTCGTGTAGTTCTGGCACGTCGGCGTGGGCGGCGCGGAGCAGACGCTCGCGGTGCAGATCTCGCCGTAGGTGCAGGTGGAGAGGCCCTCACCCGTGCAGGCGTCGCCGGTGGTGGAGCCCTCCTCGCACTGGCCGGAGCTCGTGTCGCAGGTGCGGTCGCCGGAGCAGTCCGCGTCGGAGGTGCACTTCGTCACGCACACGTTGTCCAGGTCGGAGCACACCAGGTCGGTGCTGTCGGAGTCCGTGCCGCCGTTGCAGAGCACGTCCGTGGAGCACTGGCAGATCTTGGTGGTGGCGTCCGCGCCAACACCCAGGGCGGCGCAGGTCTTCGCCGTGTCCGGACAGTCCGAGCCGCTCTCGCACGTCGTCACACAGACGCCCGCGTTCGGATGGCAGATTTCGGTGCCCGCGCAATCATCGTTGGTGGAGCAGGTGTTCGAGGTACCCTCCTCGTCACCGCAACCAGCCATGAAACCGCTCATCGCGCCGAGCGTCGTGAGCACCAGCATCATCTTGCGAAGCTGCATGTTGAGCCTTCCTCCTGAGTGGGAACGTCGCTCGGGGTCTCCGGCCACTGAATCCAGACCCCAACGTCCATGGAAGCGGGCAGGGCTTTAGTCCTGCATGTCCGGACGTGTCAACGAGTGTCGACGGGCGTCTCGACGGGCCTCTACGGAGGAAATTCAGCGCACACGAAAGCGGACAGTTCAAACGCAAGACGGGCGTGACGCACACGTCACGCCCGTCACACACACACCGCGCTGCTTCCCGTCGCCTCAGAAGGTGAACGGGAAGTCGATGGGCTCGCCCTGCTTCTTGTGCTTCGGGAAGGACCAGCTCTTGATGAGGCCGGAGATGCAGCTCGCCATGTAGGTCGAGCGGAACTCATCCGTGCGGCACGAGACGGCCGTCGTCTTGCCGCTCGTCTGGATGGTCCACCGCATCACCAGCTTGCCGCTCAGCGCCGGGTCCTTCTTCTTCTGCTCGTTCACGCACTTGATGATGGCCGGCTTGTTGGCCAGCACCACCGCCATGATGTCCGACTGCTGCAGGCGCTCGGGGGTGGAGCCGCCGGGCTCGGGCGGCACGTACGCGGTGGGCCGCGCCTCGGGCTGCTTCGGCTCCGGCTTCGTCTTCTTCGTGCCGAACAGCTCGTCGAAGTCGTCGCTGTCACCGTCGCTCGAGGACGTGCGCTCCACGCGCGCGGGCTGCCGCTCCTCGGGCTCCTCGCGGCGCGCGGACCCCGACGAGGTGGACGGCCTGCGGGTCGTCGTGGTGCGATCCACCTTCGCCACCGCCGTCTCCGTCGGGGGCTTGGCAGCCTCCGCCACCGGAGCCGGCGTGGGCGTGGGAGTCGGCGCGGCCACCGCCGGAGCGGCCGTCGCGGGAGCCGTCCCCGTGGGCGCGGGAGTCGCCGTCGCGGGCGCCGCGGCCACCGCGCCACCGGGTGCCGGAGCCGTGCCCGGAGCCGGAGTGGCGGCCGCCGGAGCCGCCGCGGGAACAGCCGGATTCGCCGCCGCCGTCGCCGGCTGCTGCGTCATGCCGGCCGGAGGCGGAGGCATGGGCGGCACACCGGTGCTCGGCTGCGCGGGAGGGGCCACCTGGGCCGCCGCGGCCTGCGTGCCCACGGGCGTCTCGGCGCGGTTGCCGTTGTTCATGAGCATGACCACGCCGCCACCGGCGACGATGAGCAGACCCGCGGCGACCCCCACCAGGAGGCCCATCTTGTTCTTGCCGCCGCCCTGCGCGCCGCCAGGAGGCGGATACGCCGGCGCATACCCCGGCTGCTGCGGGTACGGCGCGGCCATGGGCTGCTGCGCGTACGGCGCGGGCTGCGCGTAGTGCGGCTGCATGGGCTGCTGCGGGTACGGCGCGGGCTGCGGCTGCCCATAGGCCATGGGCGCGGCCACGGGCGCCATCTGCGCGCCCATGTGGGCGTCGGCGCCGCGCAGGGACGGCGAGGACACCGGCTCCGGCGGCGGCATGGGCACGTCGAGCAGCCGCGACTGCGACACGGGCTCGCGGCCCAGCGCCGGCGCGGGCGTCGGCGGCGGCTTGCCGAGCGCGTCGTTCTCCTCCTTCACCAGCGAGGCCAGCACGCTGGCCGCGGACGGCTTCCAGCCCACCGGCTCCTCGGCGTTGGCGGCCAGCACGCCGTCGGCGCGCGACGCCTTGCCCGCGCTGAAGGCGGACTGCACCGGGCCCGAGGACACCGTGGGCGACGTGCCGGAGACCGGCTCGGGCGCGACGATGACGGGCTTGGACGGGCGCGGCGCCAGCACCGACGCCAGCTCCGCCGTCTCCGACAGCGGAATCCAGTCGCTGAAGCCCGAGCGCCAGCAGAGGCTGTCCGGGCCCACCTCGCCGCGGTCCCAGAGGTCCTTCACCTTCTCGACGGTGAACGGGCCGACCTGCTTCTCGTCGATGGCCACGTACCACTCGTGGGAGGCGGCGTTGGACTTCGCGTCCTCCTTCGCGGGCTCGGCCTCGGCCTCGGCCAGCTTGCGCACGCTCTCCGTGGTGGCGTCACGCGCCGCGGCCTCGCCGGCCGCCTCACCCGTCGGAAGCTTGTGCGTGCCGGAGCTGAGCACCTGATCGAAGACGGCGCCAATCTCGTCCTCCTCCCAGTCCGTGAAGAGGCCGCCCTCCGGCGGCGTGCCGAGCGACGCGGGCATGGTGGCGGCGGACGACTCCGCCTCCTTGCCGTTGCTGCTCGTGCTCGCGGGAGCGGGTGAAGAAGTCGGGGACTCCGTCGCGGAGTCCTTCGCGGCCGGTGCGCCCGCGGGGCGCACGGTGATGGTGTGGTCGCACTTCTTGCAACGAACCTTGACCCCCTTGGGGCCAACCTTGTCGTCGCTAATCATGTACTGCGCGCGGCAGCTGTCGCAGACGAAACGCATCTTTTCCGTAAGCCTCGGAAATGACGGGAGAAATCCCGCCTGAATCGTAGAAGTGCACACCGGAGGGGTCAAGGAACGGTACCAAGCCCGCCCGGCTGCTAATCAACGCGTGAACCCTTCTCCGGGTTCTGTCGCTACTTGCGCACCTGCACCTCCACGTGGGTGCCCACGGCGACACGCAGCTCGTGCAGGTCCTCCGACGTCGCGAACACGAGCAACTCCCGCAGCTTGGTGCGCACGGGGACGCGGAAGGCGGACCCCGTCTCGCCCTGGACCATGCGGCGCACGGGCTCCATCTCCCCGGCGGCGAAGAGGCCGGCGCGCGCGGCCGTCAGCTCCGCGCCCTCCAGGTACTGGCGCACCGCCTGCGGGGAGGCCGTGGGCAGCCAGGCGCGAGCCGCCTTGGCCAGCGCGGCGCGGTCCGGCTCGCTGAGGCTCTTCTCCAAGAGCCGCCGCTCCGGGTCCACCAGGTGCTGGGCCTCGGCGATGCGCACATTGCCCACCACGAGGCTCAGGGCCGCCTGGAGGATGGCCTCCAGCCGCTCCACCGCCACGCGCTGGCTGAAGGCCAGCTCGGGACGCGCCAGCGCCAGGGTGCGGCCCAGGAGGTAGTACACCTCCTTCTGGCCCTGCTCCGCGAAGTACTTGCCGCCCACGCGCACGCTGGCCGGGTGCGTCTGCAGCAGCTCCGTGTTGATGAGCGGCTCGGGGGCCGGCTCGTTGGAGCGCTTGGCCATGCGCTCGCGCGTGGCCACGAGGAAGGGCGAGTACAGCTCCACCGCGTCCATGCCCAGCATGCGCGCCACGTAGCGGTAGTGGTGCACGTGGTACTCCTGCGCGCTGGCCACGTCGATGCGGTGCTTCTTGGGCACCAGCTGGTACTGCGGGAAGGGCACCGCGTACAGGTGGCCCGTCTTCGCGAACAGCAGGCCCATCAGCTCGGCCAGGGGGCCCCGCGCCTTCGGGTGGAAGAGGTGGTTGTGCCAGAGCTGGTCGTTCAGCGGCCGGGGCTCCTGCGACTCCTTCTTCTTCGCGTAGGGCCCCAGCTTGGTGAGGATTTCCTGCTCGTCCTCCCCCGCCTCGCCCAGCAGGCCCGCGACGGCCTGGGCCGCCAGCCACGCGCCGTCGTAGTCCTTGCACTTCGCGGACAGGCGCACCAGCTGGCCGCACACCTTGCGCGGGTCCGTCGTGTTCGGCAGCGCGCGGCGGAGCGCGGCAATCGCCTCGGCCTCGCGGCCCGGCAGCTCGCCGGCGATGTCCGCGAAGGTCTCCTGCACCGTCGCGTCGTCCGGCAGGCCCTTGGCGGCCACGCCGTAGGCGGCCACCGCGCCCTCCGGGTGCTTGAGCACCTGGAGGTACAAGTCGCCCAGCGCGCGCCACAGCGTCATGCGCGCCACGTGCGTCTCCGGCGTCTTGGGCAGCCGGCCCAGCATCTTCGTGTAGTTCTCCTCCAGCGGCTTCCACTGGCGCGCCGCGCCGAGCATCGCCTCCAGCGCGCTGAAGGCCTCCACGAAGCGCGGATCCAAATCGAGGGCCGCGTTGAAGGCCTGGGTGGCGCCCTCGACGTCCTTGAGGTCGTCCCGGCGCAGTTCGCCCAGCGCGAACCAGACGCGCTTGGCCTTGTGCGGTTCGATGGCCAGCGAGTTCAGCGACAGCATCCGCGCCAGCACGTCCGCGGCCTTCTGGCCCTGACGCGTCTCGCGCAGGAGCACGTAGAGCTGGTCCATCACCTCCGGCACGTCCGGCTCCGCCTTGAGCGACGTGGTGAAGGCGTCGATGGCCATGTACGGGTCATGCAGCTCGTCCCGGGCGATGCGGCCCAGCTCCAGCGCCACCTTCGCCTTCGGCTCGCCCTCGAGCACGCCCACCAGCTGCTGGCGCAGCTCGGCGGACTTCTCGTACTGGCCCGCCTTGTCCATCAGCGTCACCAGCGCGCGCAGCGTCGGCTCGTGGCCCGGGTCGATGGCCAGCGCCTTCTCGAAGTGGTTCTGCGCGCGGTCCGCCTGGCCGAGCGCGGCGTGGATGTCGCCAATCTGCCAGTAGACCTCCACCACCTCCAGGTCCGTCAGCTCCTCGCGGTGGTGGATGAGGATGGTCTGGAAGACCTTGAGCGCGCCCTCGTAGCGGCGCGTCTGCACGAGCAGGTTGCCGTAGCCCTCCAGCGCGGGCAGGTAGGTGGCGTCCAGCTCGTAGGCCTTCTCGTAGCAGCTCAGGGCCTTGTCGCGGCGGCCCAGCTTCTCCGCCACGTAGCCCAGGCGGTAGAGCTGGCGGCAGAGGTCCGCGGCGCTGACGGAGTCCTTCTCCACCATCGCCTTCTCCGCCATCTTCCGCGTGACGATGTCCAGCATCCGCTCGGCGGACGCCCAGTCCTCGCGGGCGATGTAGACGTCGGACAGGGGGCGCGCGGCCTCCAGGCTGTCGGGGATGTGCTTGAGGGCCTCCTGCCAGTAGCCGGTGGCCGTCTCGCGGTCCTCGCGCGTCTCCGCGTGGTAGCGCGCCACGTCCAGCAGCGCGCGGCCCTTGGCGGCCGGGTCCTCGGTCTGCTCCGCCTCCTGGCGCAGCGTCTGCTCGTAGCCGCTCCAGTCCTTCTCCTGCTCCTGGATGCCCTTGAGGGCGCGGATGCTGGGCAGGTGGCCCGCGTCAATCGCGAGGGCCTGCTGGTAGGCGTTCCGCGCGCTGCCGGAGTCCATCAGCATGTCCTCGTTGATCTTCCCGAGGCGGTAGTACAGCTCCACCGCGTCCGACGTCTGGCCGGCGAGCTCCGCCTCCTTCGACAGCATCTCCAGCGCGAAGGGCCAGTTGCCGCTGCGCTCGTACAGGTTGCCCAGGGCGTGCAGCGCCGGGCGGCACGCGGGGTCCGCCGCGAGCGCCGCGTGGTAGCTGTTCACCGCGCGGTCCAGCGCCTTGAGCTGCTGGTACTGCACGTTGCCGATGTCCACGTAGAGCTCGGCCTGCTCCTGCACGCTGGTGGCCAGCGACAGCTGCCGCTCGTACGCGGAGATGAGGTCCTCCCAGCGCCCTTGAGTGCGGCGCAGGCGGATGAGCGCCTTGATGGCCTGCACGTTCTGCGGGTCGATGGAGAGCACGCCCTCCACGCACACGTCCGCGTTGGCCGGGTTCTGGTACTTGTCCTCCCAGATGGTGGCGCTGCGGAAGAGGACGCGGACCTTCTCGCGCCAGTCCTCGCTCAGCTCCAGCATCCGCTCGTAGATGGCGAGCAGGTCCGCCGGCTGGTCCAGCTTCGTGTGCAGCTGCTCCAGCGCCTCCAGCGCCGTGCGGTTGACGGGGTCCAGCTCCAGCGCCTGCCGGTAGGCGGACACCGCGGCCTCGTCGTCGCCGATGTCACGCTCGTAGACGCCGGCCACCTCCACCTGGATGCGCGCGCGCTCCTCGGCGGTGTCGGCCAAATCCCGTGCACGCAGCAGCGAGGACGCCACGTCCGGCCACGCCCGCCCGCGCCGGTACAGCGCGGTGAGCACGCCCAGCGTCTCCGAGTCCGGCTCCAGCTCCAGCGCGCGCAGGAGCGCGCTCGCGGCCTCGGCCGGGTCCTCCAGCTTCTCGTCCCAGACGCGGGCAATCTCCTTGAGGATGCCCTTGCGCTGCTCAATCGAGCCCGCGGCCTCCAGCTTCTGCTCCAGCGCGACGACGTACTCCTTGTCGCGCCCGCGCCGCTGGAACACGGCGGCCAGCCCGTCCAGCGCGGTGGCGTTGGTCGGGTCGAACTCGAGAATCTTCCGGAACGCGCCCTCCGCGGCCTGCGGGTCATCCAGCCGCGTGTCATGGACGCGCGCGAGCGTGGCGTAGAGGCGCTCGGCGAGCGCGCCGCGGGGCAGCTCGTCGGCCACCTCCTCGTAGACGGCCGCCAGCTCCTCGTGGCTGCCCGTCTCGTCCGCCAGCCGCTCCACTTCCTCGCGGAGCGTGTCGTCCGACGCGTCCAGCTGCAGCGCGCGGCACAGCGCGAGGAAGGCCACGTCCTTCTGGCCCAGCCGCTCCTCCTGCACCTTCGCCAGCTCGCGCAGCGCGGCCAGCTTCTCCTCGTCGGTGACGAGGTGGGGCATGTAGCGGTCCATCACCGTGGCGTAGGCGCGCCAGTCGTTGTGCGTCCGGTACAGCCCGCGCACGCGCTCGTAGGAGGTGCGGTTGGCCGGGTCCAGCTCGAGCACCTTCTCCAGCGCGCCCGCGGCCTGCTCCGGCTTGCCGCCCTGCCCTTCCCACAGGTCCGCCACCGCGACGTACGCGGCCACGGCCTGCTCGCGCTCCTCGGCCGCCAGGTGCACCTGCACCTTCAGCTCCAGCGCGCGCACCGCGTCGTTCCACGCGCGCAGGGACACGAAGAGCGTGTACACGCGCTCCAGGTCCGCCACGTGGTGCGGCTCCACCTCCAGCGCGCGGCGGGCGGCGTCCAGCGCCTCCTCGCGGCGGCCCATGCCGGCCAGCACTTCCGCCAGGCGCAGGCGCAGCGCCTTCACGCCCTCGCTGTTCTCCTGCAGGGGCACGAGCCGGCGCAGCACGCCGACCAGCTCCTCGCGCTGGCCCGTCTCGTCGTACAGCTCGCGCAGCGTGTCCAGCACGCCGCGGTGGCGCGGGTCGCGGTCCAACGCGGCCTTGAAGTACGGCACCGCGTCTTCCGGCTGCTTCAGCAGGCGGTACACCACCCGGCCCAGCCGCTCGTTGAGGCGCACCACCTCGCGCGGGTCCAACGTCACGGCGAGCCGGCCCTCCAGCAGCTCCCGGAGGTCCTGCGGCCGGTCCGCGCGCTCGTACAGCGACTCCAGCGCGGAGAAGGCCTGCTCGTTGCGGGAGTTCTTCGCCAGCAGCTCGCGGTACAGGTCGATGGAGCGGCCCAGGTCCGACAGCCCCTCGGCGGACACCTGCGCCATCTTCCCCAGCACGCGGTCGCGCTCGGCGCCCGTCACCTTGTCGGCCTGCAGCTTCAGGATGGCGTAGAGCTTCTCGGACGCACCGGCGCCCTCGTAGATGCCCTCCAGGAGCCGCGCCGTCGCCAGGTGCGCCGGCTCCAGCTTGAGGATGGCCTCGTACGCGCCGGCCGCGCGGTCCGGGCTGTCCAGCCGCTCCTGGTAGAGCTGCCCCAGGCGGAAGAGGTAGCCCACGCGGTCCGCGGGCTCGGTGGCCCCCGTCACCAGCGCTTCCAGGATGCCGGCCAGCTCCGGCCACGCCTCCAGGTGGAGGTACAGCCGGTCCAACGCCACCAGCGCCTGGTCCTGCACCGCCGGGTGCAGCGTGCGCGCGCGCTCGTAGTAGGAAACGGCGCGGTCCGAGTCGCGCAGCTTCGTCTCCAGCAACTGCCCCAGCTTGAGGCACACCTGCCCGGCGTCCGCGGCCTCGGCCACGCGCGGCAGGGCTTCCTCGTAGGCCGCCACCAGCTCGTCGTAGCTGTCGGAGGCGTCCGTGGCGTTCTCCAGCCGGCGGCGCACCTCGCCGTCGTTGGGGTCCTCCTTGAAGGCGCGGAAGAGGGCCAGGAAGGCCAGCTCCGCCTCGCCCTGCGCCTCGCGCAGCGTGGCCAGCTCGCCCAGCAGCGCCTTGCGCTCGGAGGCGTCGGAGGACACGCCCACGCGCGACTCAATCACCTGCGCCAGGCGCGGCACGTCGCCGCTGGCGCGGAGCGCGCGCAGCAGCGTCTCCACCGCGAACAGGTTCTGCGGCTCGCGGGTGACGATGGCCTCCATCCGCCCCACGGCGCCCGGGTGGTTGGCCTGCACCGCGAGAACCTCGCCGTACAGCGCCAGCGCGCCCGTCTTGTCCATCAGCCGCGTCTCACGCACGGTGGCCAGGCGGAACTTCAGCTCCAGCCCGGACTCGGGCGGAAGCAGGGCAATCCGCTTCGCCAGCGCGTCGGCCAGCTCCGGCCAGCGCTCCTGCTTCTGGCAGAGCGCCTCCATGCGCTCCAGCGTCGGCACGTCGTCCGGCTTGAGCTCCAGCAGGCGGCGGAAGGTGGCCAGCGCGCCCAGCGAGTCCTTGAGCTGCTCCTCCTGCAGCGTGCCAATCTGGAAGAGCACCGCGGCGCGGCGCGCCGGCTCCTCCGCCACGGCGAGCTGGCGGCGCAGCACCTCCAGGAGCTCCGTCGGCCTGCCCTGCGAGGCCACCAGGCGCACCGTCGCATCCAGCGACTCGGTGTCCGTGGGGCGCAGCTCCAGCACGCGCTTCCACGCGGTCAGCGCCTCGGCCTGCTCACCCAGGTCCGTCTGGAGGCGGGCCAGCGCGCGGTACAGCTCGGCGCGGGATGCGTCGCCCGCCTTCGTCGCCACCTCGGAGAGGACGGCGGACAGCTCCTCGGGGGCCTCGGCCTTGTCCACCAGCGACACGCACAGCTCGAGCGAGCGAAGGTCATCCGGCAGCTCGCGCAGCGCGCGGGCGGCGGACACGAAGCCCATCTCCGGGTTCTCCAGCGGCCCGGCATAGATTTCGGCGATGCGGCGCAAGAGCGCGGCGCGCTCCTGCGGCACGGCTTCCGCCGACGCGCGCGACTCCAGCATCTCCACCTGCTTCAGGTGGTTGCCCACCGAGGCGAAGATGGGCTCCAGCGCGCTGGCCGCGGCGCCACGCAGCGGGCTGTCCGAGCGCGCCATCTCCTCCAGCGCGCCCACCGCCCCCGCGTGCCCGGCGCGGTGCGCCAGCACGGACTGGTACAGCTCCAGCGCGCCGCGCGGGTCGTCCAGGCGCGACACCTTGAGGCGGCCCAGGCGCACGCGCAGGTCGGACGCCTCTTCCAGGGCGCCGCGTGCGTCCGCGAGCTGGATTTCGCGCTCGATGTGCTGCGCCAGCTCCGGCCAGCGCTCCATCTCCGCCAGCACGCGGCCCAGCAGCTTCAGCGCGTTGCCGTTCTCCGGCCGCAGGACGAGGACCTCCCGGTACGCCTGCGCCGCCAGCGACTTGTCCGCGAGCGTCTCCTCCGCCAGGTGGGCCAGCTCGAAGAGCAGGTTCACCTGCGTGGACGCGTTGGGCTCCGCCGCCACCTGCCGGCGCATGACCAGCGCCAGCTCGCGGTGCGCGCCGGTGCGGCGGTGCACGCGGGCGATGGACTCCAGCACGGACTTGTTCTTGGGGTCCCTGCGGCTCACCTCCTCCAGCGCGCGGACCGCGAGGTCATAGCGCTTGAGGCGGTTGTCGTAGATGCCCGCCAGGCGCCGCCACAGGTCGCCGGCCAGCGGCTCCTGCGTGTCGCGCTCCAGCTGGTCCTCGTACGCCCCGGCCACTTCCTCGAAGGAGCCGGAGTCCGCCGCGAGCCGCTCCAGCTCGTCCCGGACGGTGGCCTCCTGGGGGAACTCGTTGAAGGCCCGCAGGCGCGCGACGAAGGCGAGCGACGTCTGCCCCAGCGCCTCGCGCAGGGTGGCAATCTCCTGGACGTGCTCCAGCCGCCGCTCCGGCGCCACGCCGGGCAGCAGCACCTCCAGCACCTCCACCAGCTTCCGCGTGTCGTTGAGGCTGCGGTAGACGGCCTCCAGCAGGCGCGCCGCTTCCACGCGCGGGCCGTCGTGCGCCATCAGCCGCTCCAGGCCGGCCACCACCTGGCCGTCCCCGGGCGCCAGCTCCAGCAGCCGGCGGTACACCGGCAGCGACTCGGCGGGGCCCACTTCCTTCTCGAGCAGCTGCGCGCGCTTGAGCAGCCAGCCCCGGCGCGCGTTGTCGTCCGCCGCGCCGTCCGCGAGCTGGTCCAGCACGTCCGCCTGCTCCGCGAAGCGCCGCGCCTTCGCGTACAGCTTCTCCAGCGCGAGCAGCCCCTCGGGCACCTTGCGCAGCGCCAGGGCCGAGCGGTACGTCTCGATCGCCTTCGCGTCGTCGCCCGCGTTGGCGTACGCCTCGCCGGCCTTGAGCAGCAGGCCCACGCGCTCCTCGGGGACGGTGGAGAGCTGCGCCTGGCGCGCGTACACCTCGGAGAGGCTCTTGGCGTTCTGCCCCTTCTCGTACAGGCGCGAGAGGGCCTCCAGCGCCTGCCGGTCCTGCGGCGCATCCGCCAGCAGGTTCTTCCACAGGCGCGCGGCCTCTTCGGGCTGGTCCAGCGACTCGCGCAGCTCCGCGGCCCGCCGCAGCAGCTCGATGGCCGCCGGGTCCCCGGACGTCAGCTCCACCGCCGCCGTTTCGTAGATTTCCGCCAGCACCTCGTGCGAGCCCGTCTCACGGGCGAGCCGCTCCAGGTCCGGCCGCACGCCGTCCCGGTCCAGCCCCTGCGCGAAGGACTTCACCGCGGACATGAAGGCCAGCGAGGGCTGGTGCATGTCGCGCTCGTAGATGCGGCGCACCTCACCGGCGAGGAGGATCTTCTCCACCGTGAGGGCGGACTCCATCCGCGCCTCGCGCAGGGCCACGCGGCTGGCGTGGTCGCCCACCTGGGACAGCACGGGGTCCAGCACCTCCAGCGCCGCGCCGCTCGCGGGCACGGCCGCCCTCACCCACGCCTCCAGCGCGGCGCGGGCGCCCGGGTGGCCCGGGTCCTCCGCGAGGATGCGCTTGTAGAGGCCCAGCGCGGCGTTGGCGTCGTCCAGCACCGTGCGCTTGAGCTCCGCCAGGCGGAAGGACACCTCGCGCCCCTGCGGGCTCTGGCCCTCCTGGTTGCGGCGCAGCGCCAGCACCCAGGCCAGGTCCTCGTTGCGCCCGCCCTCGGTGTAGAGCCGGTCCAGCGTGGCCGCGGCCTCGCGGTTCGCCGTGTCTCGCTCGGCGATGGCGCGCCACGCGGCGGCGGCGCTCTCCTTGTCGGTGAGCTTCGTCTCGTGCAGCAGCGCGGCCTCGCGCAGGAACACCAGCTGCTCGGCGGGCTCGGCCGTCACCGCGGCCAGCTTCTCCAGCACCTCGGCCAGCGCCGCCCACTCCTCGCCCGCGCGGTGCAACCGCTGCAGGGCGCGCAGGCTGTCCAGGTTGCCGGGCTCCAGGGCCAGCAGCGCGCGCAGCGCCTTCACCGCGCCGGCCTTGTCGTCCAGCTTCTTCTCCTGCACCTCGGCCAGCTCGCGCAGCAGCGCCAGCCGCGCCGGGCCGACGTCGCCCTCTTCCGCCAGCTCGCCGAGAATCTCCGCGTAGCTGTCCAGCGAGTCCGCGTCCTCCGCCGCCTGCCGCGCCGTGGAGCGCAGGCCCGCGTCACCGGGGGCCAGCCGCAGCGCGCGCGCCAGGGCCGCGAAGGCCAGCTCCGGCTGGCGCAGGTGCGCCAGGTGCACCTGGGCCGCGTGCCGCAGCGCCTGCACGCGCGCCGAGTCGTCCCTGGCCACCTCGGCCAGCACGTCGAGCGTGGCCACCAGCTTGCGGTGCTCCTTGGTGCGCTCGAAGGCGGGCACCAGCACGCGCGCCGCCGCCTCGCGCGCGGGGCCGGAGGCGAGCATGGCCTCCAGCGCGGCCAGCGCATCCGGGTCCGTGGGGCGCTGGGTGAGGATGTCCGCGTAGCTCTGCACCGCCTCCGCGCTGCCATCCTGCGAGCCCTGCAGCAGCTGCGCGCGGCGCAGCTTCAGCCGCGCCACCTTGTCCGCCTCACCGGCCGACTCCGCCAGGGCAATCATCCGCGCCAGCGTGTCGCCCAGCTCGCGGGTGCGGCCGGCCTTCTCGTACAGCTCGGCGAGGCGCGGCAGGTGCCGCCCCTCCTCCGCGCCATGGGACAGCGCCCCCTGCAGCGCCTCGGCGGCCTGCGCCGGGCGGCCCAGCTCCGTGTTGAGGTCCACGAGCTGCAGCAACAGCTGCAGCTTCTCCGGCCCGCGCGCGCCCTGGATGCGCTTGCGCAGGAGTCCTTCCGCGTCCGCGGCCCGGCCCGCGCGCCCGTACAGCTTCACCAGCCGCTGCAGCACCGCGTTCGACTCCGGAGCGCGGCCCACCGCCGCCTCCAGCGCCGCAATCGCCTCCGCCGCCAGCCCGCCCTCCTCCGTCAGCGTCGCGGCCTCGGTGAGCAGCGACACCGCCAGCGTCAGGTCATCCGACTCGGAGGCCAGCGTGCGCAGCACCCGGCCCAGCTCCGCGTGGGCGGACAAATCCCGCGCCAGGCGCAGACCTTCCGCGCGGCCGCTCTCGTCCTTCGGGTCCTCGCGCAGCGCGCGCACCCGCACGTCGAAGGCGGCGCGGCTGTCGGCCAGCTGCTTCTCGTGGATGCTGGCCAGCAGCGCGAAGAGGCGCTTGCGCGACGCCGCATCCGTCGTGGCCTCCAGCTGCTGCTGGAGCGCGGCCACCTGCCGCTGGTGGTCGCCGCCGCGGCCGTAGTGCGCCGCCAGCGCCTCGGTGATTTCCACCGTGCGCACGCCCGCCGCCGCCAGTCGCTCCAGGCCGCCCACCACCACGCCGGTGGAGACATTCTCCGCCAGCAGGCCCAGGAACAGGTCCGACGCGTCCTCCTGCCGGCCCAGCCGCTCCGCGTACAGCTTGGCCTGCCGGGCCATCCACTCGTTGCGCTCGAGCTGCGTCTCCGCGAGCCCCGCCAGCCGGCCGGCCAGCGCCGCCGCCTCGTCGAACTTGGACAGCGCCACGCACAAGGCCTGCAGCCGCTGCGCCGCCGCCGGGTCCTCCGGGGCCAGCTGCACCAGCTGCCGCACCAGCGGCTCCAGCTCCTCGGGTGGGGCGCCGGCCGCCTCGCGGCGGGACACCTCCGCCTCCAGGCGGGCCTTGGGGTCGTCCGCGAGCGCCGCCGCCGACTGCAGCGACTTCACCGCCTCCGCCGCCGCCGCGTCACCGGGCACGCGCGCCAGCACCTCGCGCCACGCGGCCTCCGCGCGCGACGGGTCCGCCAGCGGGCCCTGGAGCAGCTGCGCCAGCTGGCGCCACAGCTGCGCCGCCACCTCGGCCACCGGGGCCGCCTGCGCCGCGCGCTGCAGCGCCAGGGCCAGCGCGGGCTGCGCCTCGGCCTTCTGCGCGTGCTCCACCACCGTGCCGAGCAACAGCGGCCGGCCCGGGTCCAGCTCCAGCGCCCGCGCCAGCACCTCGAAGGCACCGCGCGCGTCGTCCTTCTCCTCGAACATCAGCGCGAGCGCCTCGCAGAAGGCCACCCGCTCCGAGCGCGGACGCGGCGCCAGCAGCGCCAGGTCCAGCAGCGGCACCACCGCCTCCAGCTCGTCGTCCTCGGCCAACAGCCGCGCCAGCTGGAAGGCCGCCAGCGCCTGCGTGGCGTCCAGCTTCAGCGCCGCCTCCAGGTGCGTGCGCGCCGCCGCCGCGTCCTTCAGCTGCGTCAGGCACAGCTCCGCCAGGCGCAGCCGCATGGCGGCCTGCGCCGCCTTGTCCTTCACCGTGACGAGGTAGCGCTCCATCACCGCCACCGCGTCCGGGGCGCGGCCCTTCTCCAGCAGCAGCTCGGCGGTGAGGCTCGCCGCGTCCGCGCGGGACGGGTCCACCGCCACGGCCTTCTCGAAGGCGCCGAGCGCCCCGTCCCCGTCGTTCAGCTTGCCCAGACGCAGCGTGCCCACGCGCAGCCACAGGTCCACCTGCGCGGCGCGGTCCTTCACCTCGCCCGCCATCGCCTCAATCTGCGCAATCGCCGGAGCGAAGTCGCCGCCGGCGCGCTCGGCCAGCTTCTCAATCAGCCCGAGCCCCTCCGGCATGCCCGGCCACAGCAGGAAGCAGCGGTCCAGCGCCTCCTTCACCTTGCCGGCCGCGCCCGGGTCGTACCAGGCGAACAGCTTCGCCACGAGCAGCGACAGCCGCGCCGCGCTCTTCCGGTCGCGCTCCTCCAGCGACATGCTGCGCAGCATCCGCACGCGGTCTCGCCACGTCTGCTCGAAGCGCTGCAGCGCGCGAGCCACCTTCTCCACGCGCGCGTTCTGCGGCTCCAGCGCCCGCGCCACGTCCACCACCCGCTGCGCCAGCGCGTGCTCGGTGGGGTCGTCCACCAGCCGCTCCGCGAGCGCCGCGTATTCCTCGGCCATGCCCGCGTCGCCCAGCGCCTCGCGCTCGCGCTCCAGCGCCTCGAAGGTCGGCTGGAAGAGCTGCTCGGACAGCAGCAGCTGGCGCACGCGCCGGAAGAGCGCCCGGTCCGGCTTCGCCCGCGCCGCCCGCTGCAGGCACAGCACCGCCCGGTCGCGGCGGAAGAGCTTCTGCTCGTAGAGGTCCGCCGCCTTGAGGTAGTGGCCCGCGCCCTCCTCGCCCTGCGTGGCGGCGCCCAGCCGCTCCAGCACGTCCGCCAGCGCCGCCGCGTCCTGCCGCGACTCGTGCAGCCGCTTCAGTCCGCGCAGCGCCGGCAGTGGGTCCTTCGCGACCAGCAGCGCGCGCTTGAGCAGCTCCTCCGCGCGAGGCGCGTTGCGCTGTCGCTCGTGCGCCAGCTCCGCCGCGCGGCACAGCAGGCGCACGGCCTCGTCGGCGGGGACGTCCCGGGAGCGCCCCTCGTAGAGGCGGATCAGCTCTTCCACACGGCCGGCCTTCTCGAGAGAGGCTTCGGCTTCGACGAAGGTCCGGTCATCGGACACACGCAGCGTGGGACGCGGGGGCGTGGGCTGTTGCATGGGGGAGGCGGGCCTTGGAAATGGAATGGAACGCAGCGGGGGCGCCAGCGACCGGAACTCTACCGGTCACAAGCGCCCCCGAGCAATCATGCAAAACCCGCCAAACGGCGGGATTTATTGGCTTTCTTGCTACTCAGCCGAGGGAGCAGCCGGAGGCGTCTCGCCCCCCTCGCCACCCTCTCCGCCGTCCGCCGCGTCAGAGGCGGGAGCCGGAGCCACGGCCGGCGCTTCTGGAAGGGCCTTGGCCCGCTCCACACCGGCGGTGTCGCCCATCTGCGTATAGAGGGCGACAGCCTTGTCGCGCTGCTGCAGCTCCTCCGCGAGCGCGGCGGCGCGCGTGAGGTTGCCGAGCTTCTCGTGCAGCGGAAGCGCCTTGTCCTTGCGGCCGGCGCCCTCCCAGGCCTCGGCGGCGGCGGCGGTGTCGCCGAGCAGCTCCAGCCACCGGGCGCGGCCCGCCGGCTTCTGCTCCGCCTCGGCGCGGGCCAGCTCCTTCTGGGCCAGCTCCTTCGCCTCGTCGTCCAGCTTCAGGCGCTGCATGAAGTGGAAGGCCTTGGGCGGAGGCAGCGGGCTGAGCACCTCCACCGCCTCGCGGCGCTGACCCACGGCCGCCAGCAGCGTGGCGGCGCCGAGCCTGTCACCGCGCTCCACCAGGCTCTTCACCTCGAGCCCGCGGATGCGGTTGGCGCTGGCCATGTCCCGGGAGCGCTCGTACGACTTGCGCGCCAGGGTGAGCTTGCCGGCACGCTCGTAGGCGAGCGCCGCCTGGTCGAACTGGCGGGCGCGCTCGTACAGCCGGGCCACGTTCTCGAAGTCGCCCTTGCCCACGTAGTGCTCCATGAGGAGCTCGTAGGCGCCGGCCTTCTCCAGCGTGGGGGCGAGCTGGTCCGGGGGCAGCGTGCCCACCAGCCGGCGCGCGATGTCGTTGTTGCCACCGGCCAGGGCGTTGCGCAGGGCGCTCTTGAGGTCTCCGCCCTGCTCGAACAGGCGCGCGGCCTCGGCGAACGAGTTGTTGCGCTCGTGCAGGCGGCCCGCGTCGCGCGTACGCCCCATGGCCTCCAGCTGCTTCACCTGCTCCTGCCAGTCGCCCGTCAGCTCGGGCAGCGGACGCTCGCCGCGCTCGGGACGCTCCGGACGGGGGCCGCGCTCGGGACGCTCGCCCCGGGGCGGACGCTCCGGACGCGCGCCGCGCTCGGGACGCTCGCCCCGCTCGGGACGGGCCCCACGCTCTGTGCGCTCACGACGCTCGGGACGCTCGCCGCGGGGAGGACGCTCCTCGGACCGGGGGGCCGCCGCGGGCTCCTCGGTCTCCGGGCCCGGCTGGCGGCCGCTGGCGGTGAAGGCCGTCTCGGCGCGCTCGCGGTCACCCGCCGCGCGCCAGGCCTGGCCCACCAGGAACATCACGTCCGTCCAGGCGTCGAACTTCTCCTTCGCCGGGTCCACCGCGGGCGCCGCGGGTGCGGCGGCCTCGGCCGGAGCCGCGGCCTCTCCCTCGGCGGGAGCGGCACCCTCGGCCGGAGCGGCGGCCTCTTCCTCGGCGGGAGCAGCAGCCTCGGCGGGAGCCGCGGCCTCGGCCGGAGCCTCCGCCGGTGCGGCACCTTCCGCCGGAGCGGCCGACGCCTCGGGGGCGGGCGGCTTCGGCTGGCGCTGCACGCGCAGCAGCGTGGTGATGAGGCGGCCACGCGTGTTGAGGTCCAGATCTTCCAGGGACTTCAGGCGCATGGGCCGCAGCGAGCGGACGATGGCCTGCAGCGGACCCTTCTCCGCCGCGAAGTCCGACTTCGAGAGCGCCTTCTCCAGGGTGCTCAGCTCGGCGATGACGCGCTGGCCGGGACCGACCGGACCTTCGTCGCGGTCCCTCCGGCCACGGCCGTCACCGCGCCCGCGGCCTCCGTCCCTACCGCCAGGACCGCCGGGGCCACCACGGCCGCCGCCGAAGCCGCCGCCGCCAAAACCACCGCCTCCCGGGCCATCACGGCGCGGACCCTGGCCCGGCGCACCCCCGTCACGACCACGCCCACCGGGGCGCGGCCCACCGCTTCCATTCTCCTGAGGCACGTCTTTCTCCCGCTAGAACGCGTAGCGAATGTTCGGCGCCACCGCGAACCCGAAGGAGCCTCCGTTAACGAGATAGTTCCCCGTTACCTCGAGCCCCACGGAAAAGTGGCGCAGCCTTGTGTAGTACTCCACTCCGGGCCCGGCAAACACAAGAATGTCGGAATCGGGGAGCAGACGCTTGGGCGCGAACATCGCGAGGCCTCCGCCGGCGCGGAGGTAGAACCACGTGCGCTTCGTTTCCTGGCTGTCCGCCAGGCCCAGCAGGCGCGCGCGCAGGGCCACGCCGGGCACCATCGACGAGAAGTCACCGGACACCGCGCCGCCCGAGTTGCCGACGTACTCGGCGCTCGTCCGGATGCTGGAGCCCATGATGAACACCCCCAGCGACAGCCGCTCGCCCAGGTCCACGCCCACCTCCACCTGCGCCATGGGGCCCGCGGAGAACGGCCGCGGCGTGCCCTCGGGGGCCGGTGGGTTGGTGAGGAACAGCGGACCCCCCATCACCGCGAAGTACAGGCCCCGCTCGATTTCATCGAAGGTGACGGCGGGACGGTCCCCGTTGGCGGGGGTGGGCTGCTGGGCGCTCGCGGCCAGGGGAAGGACGAACGAGGCGCACAGGGCAAGGGGGGCGAGGGCTTTCATGCGGTCCTGACGTTAGCGCGACTCCCGTGAGGGATGGGAGCCTTTGGAAACAGCGCGGGCGGCCCGACTTCAGGTCCGCCCGCGCAGCAGGGAAACAGCCCGGCGTTACTCGCCGGCCTGCTTGAAGATGAACGGATAGGTGACGACCACCACGCCGCCGCCCTTCGGCTCGGGGAACTTCCAGGTGCGCACGCGGCCCGCCACACACGTCTCCAGCTCCGCGTTGCCCGCGGTGGACTGGGCCACCGAGGACGACGCCACCGAGCCGGTGCCGGTGATGACGAATTTCACGGACACCTTGCCGCCCAGCTTCGGGAAGCGGTTGAGCAGGCTCTCATAGCAGTAGCGAATCTGCCCGCGGTTCATCTGGATGACCTTGCGGATGAGCTCCTTGTCCAGCGAGCCCATGACCTCCGGCTCGGACGAGGTGATGCCCACGTCCACGCTCTGCTTGCCACCCAGCACGCCCACGCCGTTGCCGTAGGTGCCGGTGCCGCCGCCGCGGCCCTTGGTGCCGATGCCGCCGATGCCGACGGTGTCACCCGTGCCGCCGCCGCCACCGCCGGAGCCGCGCAGGCCCAGGCCGCCGAAGCCGCCCGAGTCACCCGTCTTGTTGCCGAACATGTTGCCCATGGCGCTCTTCAGGTCGCCGCCCAGGCCGTTCTTCCCGAAGACGGTGGAGATGCCACCCTTGCCGGTGCCGAAGATCTTGGCCGTCAGCGCGCGAGCCTCGTCCTTCTTGCTCGGGTCGCCCTTGGGCGCGGTGCGGTTGTTCGTCTTGGCCGCGTCCTTCTTGCCCATCTGCCCTTCGTCGCCGCGGCTCTTGGCGGCCATCTCGCCGCTCTTCTTCGCCTCCTTCTGCTGGTTGAGGCGCTCGAGGAACTTGTTCTTTTGCGTCTCGGGGGGCTTGATGATGAGCTTGGCGATGCGGGCGTTGTCGGCGGACAGCTCGTCCGAGTACTCGTCGCCGTCACCGGTGCGGTTCATCGCGGTGATGACGAACGCGGTGGCCGCGAAGAACATCACCAGGAAGATGTTGAGCGCCGTGTAGTCCAGCGACTCGCCCAGCGGCGCCACCACGCGCTTGGGCACCGGCTGGAAGGCGGCCTCGAGCGTGACGCCGCCCAGGTCCACCCAGAGGAAGTCCTCCGCGTCCAGCGTCAGCGTGTACGCGTCACCCTCGTGCGAGGCCTTGCCGGACTCGATGACCTGCTTGAGGTCCATCGTGTCGCCCTTGCGGGTCAGCTCGCCCTTCATCTTGCCCGTGAAGCGCACGGAGAAGGACTGCCCGTCGGCGCGCAGCACCTCGAACTTGGGAGCGCCCAGCTTCGCGTCGCCCATGATGAAGTCCACGTCCGCGGCGCTGCCCACGGTGAACGCGCGCTTCGCCCCCGGAGGGATGAAGAACTCGCCCACGCGCTGGTCACCCCACGCGAAGCGCAGCCCCACGCCCATGGGGCCGTTGGACTTCGACTTGCGCACGGTGCGCACGCGCGGCGCGGCCTCGACGGCCGGAGCCTCGGGCGCGGCGACCGCGACGGGCGCCGGCTCGGCGGCGGCCACCACCGCGTTCTGCTGCGTGGCGGCGAACGACGCGTCCAGCGCGCCCGTGGCGGCGGCGGCGGGAGCCACGGCCCCCGCGGCCTGCGCCAGGCCCGCGGCCGGCGTCTGCGCGCCCAGCACGGGGTTCTTCTCGGTCGTCTCGTCCGTGCCGGCGACGGCCACCGCCAGGTTGGCGGCGGCCACCGCGGCCGGGTTCTCCAGGCGGATGGTGGTGCCACCCACGCGGATCTCGTCACCGAAGGTCAGCTGCCCCTTGTTGACGCGCTTGCCGTTGACGTACGTGCCCTCGACGCTGCCCATGTCGATGATGGACATGGCGCCGTCGGTGGCGACCTCGATGACGGAGTGGATTCGGCTGACCTTCTCGTCCTCCAGGCACAGGTGCGCGGAAGACAGACGGCCAATCTTGATGATGTCGCGCTCGTAGTCCTTGGAGGCGACCAGCGAGTCGCCCTTGAAGACCTTGAGTGTCAGAGGAACGGCCATGGGGGACTCCTACGAAAGGTGGGTGTTGGCTACAGACAACGCTCGCTCCGCCGGGTTCCCAGGTGGAGCGGTGACGCCGCCTACAGCTCCCCCACGGACTGCATCACCTTGTCCTCGAAGTCCTCGCGGATGCGGATGAGGTTCGAGTGCTTCACCTTGTCGCGCGCCTCGATGTACTCGCCATCGGGCTTCGTGAGGTCGCCTTCGATGGTGTCGTCCTCGAAGTCGATGTTGGTGGTCTTGGAGTAGCGCACATTGCCCTCCCCGCTCCCACCGCCCTGGGACTTGTTGCCCTCGTCCTGGGCGAAGGCCGGAGCCACAGCGAGGACCACGCACAGCATCAGAGCCTTCCGCATCACTGCCTCCCACGAGGGCCGTTGCCGGGCCCGTCCTACCGCGCGTCCCCCTTTAAAGGGGACGCTCAAGGTTCGCATCATCCCCCGAGGCACCGCTACAGCGAAGGCACCCGGGGACGTCGCACGTTTCACAGCAGGTCGTCTTCGGGCTCCGAAGGATCCGCCGTGCCTGCATTCTTCTTTTCGGTCGCCCCAGCCGCCGGGGCCGCCTCGGGCGCCGGGGTGACGGCGCCGCCCGCGGGCGTGGCCTGCGGGGACGTACCGGTGGCGGAGGCGGGCGTCACGGTGCCCGCGGGCTGCGGGGCCGGGGCGGCCTGCTTGTCCGCGGCCTGCATCTGGGCCTGCTGCTTCTTCTGCAGCTCCTCCATCTGCTTCGCCTGGTCCTCGGCGTGCTTCGCCTCGCGCTTGGCGTTGACGATGGCCTCCGCCTCGCGCAGCAGCCCGAAGACGGGCGACTCGGCGGACAGGGCCACGTCGCCGCCGGCCATGGCGATGTACTTCTTGTACAGCTCCACGGCGCGCTCGGGGGCGTCCTTCACCTTGTGGAGGATGACGGCGCGGTTGAGGCTCACCGCGGCGAGCTCGGGGTCCAGCTTCTCCGCCTCGTCGTACTCCTGCATGGCCTTGTCGAACTGGCCCTGGCCCTTGTAGGCGATGCCGAGGTTGAGGTGCGCGGTGGCGTTCTTCCCGTCCGCCTGGAGGATGCGGCGCAGGTGCTCCTCGGCGCCGGGGAAGTCCTCCGACTCCAGCGACAGCTGCGCCAGGGCCACGTGCGAGGGCACGTAGTCGTCACGCACCTCCAGCGCCTTCTTGAAGGACAGCCGCGCCTCGTCCTTGTCCCCTTCCTTGAGGAGGATGAGGCCCACCGCGTGGTGCAGCTCCGGGTCCGCCGCGTCCAGCTTCACGCCGCGCAGCGCCACCAGCTTCGCCATGGCCAGCTGCTTGCGGTCCAGGTAGCTGCGGATCATCACCTTCAGCGCGGTGGTGGACTGCGGGTCGCGCATCAGCGCGCCGCGGGCCAGCTCCATCGCCTTGTCGTGGTCTCCCTGCTGCCGGTAGATCTCCGCCAGGCGGGCGCGGGACTGGGCGTCGTCCGGGTAGCGCTGCAGCACCTCCTGGTAGAGGGCCACCGCGCCGGCCACGTTGCCCGCGTTCTGCTCCATGATGGCCAGATTGTCCGAGGCCTGGCGCAGCGAGGGCTTCTTGGAGAGCGCCGCCTTGTACTGCGCGCGCGCCTCGTCGTTCTTGCCCTGGCGCTCGGCGATGACGCCGAGGTTGTAGTGGGCCTCGGCGAAGTTCGCGTCCGACTCCAGCGCCAGCTTGAACTTGCGCTCGAGCGTCGGGTAGTCGAAGGCCTTCGCCTTCTTCTGCGCGTCGAACGCCTTCACGGCGTCCTCGAAGCGGGCCTTGGCCGTGTTGGAGATGGGCGGGGGCGCCGGCTCCTTGCCGGGCGTCTGCGCCGTGGTGGGGTTCTTCGCCGTCGTGGTGGGGCCGCTGGCCTTGGAGGCCGAGCAGCCGGCGGCCACGAGCGACGTGGCGACCAGAAGGGGGAACAGGCGCATGGTGCGGGTCTGGGTCCGGTTCATTAGAGGAAGTCCTCCGGCTCCTCGTCAGCCGTGCCCTGCTTCGTGGGCGCGGCCCCGTCCTTGGAGGCGGCGGGCTTGGAGTCCACCTGGGTCTCGGTCTGCGAGCGCAGCTGCTGGGTGAGGTCCGTCAGGTCCTCGTTCAGCTCCGACGCCTTCGTCTTCTGCGCCTCCGCGACGGCCTTGGGGGCCGGCGGGGGCACGTCCTGGATGGCGGCCAGCAGGTCGCCGCCGATGATCTGCTCGCGGCCCTTGAGCGCCACCTTCTCCTCCGGCATGTCCGGGAAGCGGTCCGGCGCGTACGTGGTGCGCAGCATCTTCAGGCTCTCCGCGGCGCACTCGTTGTACACGTCCAGCTCGCGGCTCTTGCTCACCGTGGCGGCGAAGGCCTCGGTGGCCTTGTCCTTCAGCGGCTGGGCCTGGTTGGCGAACTCGTCGCGCAAAGCCTGCTGCGCCTCCTCGTCCAGCCCGCGCGGCATGGGCGCGTTGATGACGCGGTCGGCGAAGTGGTCATACGCCAGGCCAATGCGGTTGAGCGCGCAGATGGCGGACTCGGGCGCGCCCAGGGCCACCGTCTGCACGTACTTCTTCTCCACCACCTGCAGCGCCTTGCTCTTGTCCTGGATGCTGGCCCGGAAGCGGTCCGGCGACGGCGGCGCGCCCCAGTACAGCTTCAGCCGCTTGTACTCCTGCCAGTCCAGGTCCACGGAGAGGAACTGCGCCTGCGCGGAGGTGGCCAGCGCCGGCTTCTCCAGCGTCGTCTGCACGCGGCGGGGCAGCTGGTCGAAGTGCTCGTAGACGCGCTTGTACATGCGCGCCACGTCCCGCGACTTCCCCATCTTCTTGTAGAGGTCGATGATGCGCCCCTCGGCCGTGAGGAACTTGCTCGCCGAGCGCATGTTGTCGCGCTCGTACTCCTCCAGCATCTTGATGGCGCGCATGCCACCGCCGCTCTTGCCCGTCAGGTCGATGATGGACAGGCGGATGTCATCCGCGTCCTTCGCCTTGGGCCACAGCTCCAGGTAGCGCTCGCGGTTCTTCAGCGCGGCCTTCGTCTGGCCCAGCCCGGCGCGGTAGGTGGAAGCGTTGTAGAGCGCCACCTGCGCCTTGGACTCCTCCCACTTCTGCGGGACGACGGGCTTGTCATCGCCACCCTTCTTGCCGCGCGACTTGCCGGCGCCCTTCTCCGCCACGCTGCGCTCGTAGCCGCGCACGTAGGCCTCGTAGGTGGCCGCCGCATCCTCGAAGTCGCCAATGGCCTCCATCGCCTCCGCGTTGGCGTAGATGGAGTCCGGCACGTACTTGGACCGCGGGTACTTCGAGAACAGGGCCTTGCGGACCTCGATGGTCTTATCGAGCTGCTTCGCCTTGTAGTAGTCGATGGACGCGTTGTAGAGCGCCAGGTCGGCGATCTCCGTCTGCGGGAAGTCCTTCACGAAGGCGAGGTACGCCTCGGCCGCCTTCTGGAACTCCTTCTTCTCCTCCAGCTGGCTGACGAGCTTGAACGACGACTGCTCGATGAGCTTGGCCAGGTCGTCGCGGAACTTGCCCACCGCCAGCTTGTCGTTGGCGTAGAAGCGCCGCGCCCACTCGTTCACCTTCGAGAAGTCCTGCAGCAGGTTGTACGAGTCGAGGATGAGGTTGGCGGCAATCTCCGACGCGCGCTCGCCGTTCTCGAACTTGTACTCGGGGTAGCCCAGCGCAATCTCGCTGAAGCGCAGCACCGCCTCGTCGAAGTGGTTGTGGCGGTAGTAGATGTTGGCCGCCTTGAAGGCGATCTCCACCCGCTTGTCGCCCTTGGGCACGTACTTGAGGTAGCGCTCGCACGCGTCGAGCAGCGCCTTCTTCAGCGGGGGGATGGTGGCCTTCTTGGTGATGTCCGCGCCCGCCACGCTCTTGTCCTCGCCGCGCGCCTCGCCGGCCTTCACCACTTCGTCGTAGGCGAGCACCGCGTTGTAGGAGGCGTTCTGCAGCCACTTGCCCGGCTTGCCCGGCTTCGGCTTGCCCTTGTCGTCCTTGGCCTCCAGCACCTTCGCGTCCTGGAGGACGACGAGCGTGTAGTTGGCGGCGGCCTTGTCGTAGTTCTGCAGGTTGTCGTTGAGGAGCTCCGCCCAGAAGAAGCGCAAGTCGTACGCCTTGGGGTTCTCCGGGAAGAGCGTGAGGTAGTCGCTGTACACGGCGTCCGCGTACTTGAACGTCTCCTCGTTGCGCGTCTTCTTGCCCTCGTTGTGCCAGGTGACGGCGAGGTTGGACAGCGTGCGCTCGGAGAGCTCCTTCGCCTCCGCCAGCAGCTTCTTGTCCTTGTCCTCCTTGATGACGCCGGAGGACTCGACCTCCTTCATGATCTTCACGAGCCGGCGCACCTGGGCCACGGTGCGCTCCTTGTTGCCCATGCGAAGGACGCAGTCGACGATCTTCCCCTGGAAGCCGGGCGCCTCGGGCGACAGCGGCTTCTCCTTGATGAGGCCGTTGAAGGTGATGGCCGCTTCGCGGTCCTTGCCATCCCCGTAGTAGAGGTTGGCGAGCTGCTTCAACATCGTGAAGCGGTCCTCGGGGTTGGTGGCCACCTTGCCGAACTCCGCGCGGGCCTGGGCCACGTCACCCTGGTTCGCGTACGCGCGCACGTAGTCGGTGCGCGCCTCGCGGACCAGCGAGCTCTTGCCGCTCTTGCCGCCGTCCTTCTCCACCGCGCTGGCGCCGGCCAGCTCGCCGTAGAGCACCACCGTCTTGAACTTGTCCTTGGCCGACTCGTAGTCGCCCATGTTGTAGTGACACCAGCCCTGCTTGTAGAGGGCGAAGGCGTACACCTGGCTCTCGGGGAACTCGGCGGCCTTCTTGTAGGCCACGAGCGCCTTCTCCAGCTCCGGGCGCTTTCCCTTGGAGTTGTTGAAGTAGTACTCGCCGAACGCCAGGTACGCGTCGGGGATGTACTTGGACTGGGGGTACTTCTCCACCAGCCGCTTGAAGGCCACGAGCGCCTTGCGGTCCTGGCCCTCCTCCATGAGGTACTGGCCGAGGAAGAAGAGCACCTCGTCGGTGCGCTCGAACTTCGGGTGCTCCTGGACGATCTTCGTGTACTGCTCCACCGCGAGCTTGCCGTACTCCTTCTGCTTCGCGGTCAGCTCCGCCTTCTCCGCCTTGGCGCGCTGCTGGCCCATGGCGTCGTTGCGGTTCATCGCCTTGATGAGCTCGTCGTCCTTCCGGTTGGCCTCGAAGAAGTAGAACTTCGACTCCTCCCAGTAGAACTCGCCCAGGCGGAACAGGAGGCTGGGGAGCTCCTTCTGATCCGGCGACAGGGAGATGATCTTCTTCAGAGACTGGATCTGCTCGCGGCGCTTGGAGGCCACCTGCAGCTCCACGCCCAGCCGGAACTGGTCGTACTGGAGCGCGGGGGCGACCTCCTCCTTCTTCTTTTCACGGGTGATGTCACCGGCCAGGGACTTGTCCACCGCAGTGGCGGACTTCCGGCCGAGATCGGCATCGCGCGTGGCTTTCTTTTCCTGGGCGGCGGATGCCGTGGCCAGGAGCACGAGGCAGACGAGTAGCGAACGGCGCATGGTCTTCCTAAGGGAGGGGGACCGGCGTCCCCGGTAGCTTGCCTGCTCGGCAAGTATCCGGGAATCTTCGGGAATTTCCATTCGGGGTGCCTCACTATGCGCGGTTTGGCCGCAGCGGGTCAACCATGACTGGCCGGCTGCTTGCTGCGCGGAAAGCACGCCGGAAATCTTCCAGAGGCGCTGTGAAAAAGGCGGCTTCGGAGTTGCCTTGTCGGACCCAGCGGGTATGGGGGAGCAGTCGGCCGGCTGCTCGGCTGCCCTGCCCTGGAGTACGTGTCGGATCATGAGTCTGCTCCCCGAGAGCGCCAGCTTCGAAGAGCTGGTGCAGGACTACTTCCTCGCGGTGCGCGGCGCGGGGTTGATGCTGTCCGCGCTGGACACGGAGCTTTTGACGACCTGGGCCCGGGAAGGCGTTCCCTTCGAAGTGGTGGCGCGGGGCATTGCCCGCTCGGCGGAGAAGGCGCTGTGGGACGCGCGGCCCGGAGAGCCGGTGCTGCGCTCGCTGCGCTCGTGCCGGCGGCAGGTGGACTCGGAGATCAAGAAGTACCGCGCGCTGGCGGCGGGCGCGGGCGCGGAGGAGCCCCAGGCGCGGCGCAAGAAGGCCCGCACGTGGGAGGAGACCCGACACGCGCGGCTGTGCGCGGCGCTGGACGACCTGGCGGGGCGGGAAGAGGCCCTGGCGCCCCGTGTGCGGCGGGTGATGGTGACGGTGCTCTCACATGTCCCCACCGAGCCCGCGGCCATGGATGCGCAGGAGGCGCTGGCCTTCCTGCTGATGCTCAGGGCCCTGCCCTTCTCCGAGCGGCGCGCCCTGTGGCGCGAGGCCCTGGAGGCGGGAGCGGAGCAGCAGGTGATGTCCACGCGGGCGCGGCGGGTGGCGCGGCGCTTCCGGGTGTTGGTGGCGGTGCGGCGGCGACTGGGCGTGAAGGAAGTGTGAAGGGAACGCCCGGCTGCACGCCTGTTCAGCTGGCTGAAGGGGCGCGGGGAGGGTCTGCTATGGCAATGCGCGAGATGGGTGCGAAGGTGACGGGCGAGGCGTGTGGGGTGTGCATGGGGCGGACCTACGTGCTCGAGCGGCGTGGGGATGTGGCCATGGCTCGGGTGTGCGCGTGCTCGGAGAGCTGCTCCGTGTGCGGCGGGCGCGGGCACGTGCTGGTGGAGCGCGAGGGCGTGTTCAGCCAGAAGATGGGCCCCCGGCTCTACGAGGTGATGGAGCCGTGCGTGTGCACGCGGCGGCGGCGGCGCGTGTCCCTCTTCAACGACGTGGGGCTGCCCGGCGTCGTGTCTCACGCGAGCTTCGACAACTACCGGGCCTTCAACGAGGCGCAGGACCGGGGCCGCGGCGTGGCCATGCACTTCGGCCACCATTATGTGAAAGGCGGCACGGACTCGAAGGGAGGCCCGGCGAAGGGCTTCATCCTCAGTGGCCCGGTGGGCACGGGGAAGACGCACCTGATGGCGGCCACGCTCGCGCACCTGGTGCTGGAGGTCGGCGTGCGGGCCCGCTACGTGGAGATTTCCCTGCTGTACGCCACCATCCGGCGGGGCTTCCAGGACGGCAAGAGCGGCGGCGAAATCATCGGCCCGCTGTCGGACGTGGAGGTGCTGGCCATCGACGAGCTGGGCAAGGGACGCGGCAGCCCGTTCGAGATGGAGACGCTCGATGAGCTGATTGCCCGCCGCTACAACGCGGGCCGCACCACGCTGTTCGCGACGAACTACTCGCTGGAGCCGGAGAAGAAGGCCGTGCGGACGGCGGCTCCCACGGGCTACCGGACGACGGACGACTCGCGCAACGCCGCGCGTGAGGCGGAGCTGCTGCGCGAGCGCGTGGGTGAGCGCATCTACAGCCGCCTCTGCGAGATGTGCACCTTCGTGGAGCTGCCCCGCGACACGCCGGACCGGCGCCGCACGCGGCAGGAGATGGACTCGCCCATGCACCACGCGCCGGGCGGGATGCGCAGCGCGGGGCGGTGAGGCCTCAAGCGCTCATGACCGACGTCATCCTCGTCCTCGTCACCGCGCCCTCCACCGACAAGGCCGCCGAGCTGGCGCGCACGCTGGTGGAGGAGCAGCTCGCCGCGTGCGGCAACATCGTCCCGGGCCTGCGCTCCATCTACCGGTGGGAGGGCAAGGTCCACGACGAGCAGGAGGTGCTGCTCATCCTCAAGACGCGGGACGTCCTCTTCGAGGCCCTGCGCGCCCGCGTCGTCGCACTGCATCCCTATGACGTCCCCGAGGTGCTGCGCCTCGACATCACCGACGGCCACGGCCCCTACCTGGCCTGGGTGCGTGACAACGCCCGCTTCTCCCCGTGAGCGGCCCGGAGCCACTGCCCAATCCCGAGCGTGACTGGGAGCGGAAGGCGGAGCTCCGCGCGCTCGGCCGCGAGGAGATTGTCCAGCGCATCGGCCCCACCGACGAGCCCTGCGAGCTGCTGAGCGGCGGCCTCGCCAACGTCAACGTGCGCGTCGGCACCGGGCGCGTGCTGCGCGTCTACCGGCGGGACACGGGGGCGCTGCGAAAGGAGCAGGCGCTGCTCGGGCTCGGCTGGAAGTCCTTCCGCGTCCCGGCGGTGCTCGCCTCGGGCGAGGACTTCCTCCTGCTGGAGTATGTCCCCCACGCTTCGTTGCAGGGCTCAGCGGCGCATGGCGCGGCGCTGGGGCTCGCGCTCTCGGAGGTGCATGCCCGCGGCTACTCCGAGGCCGGACTCCTGGGGCCCGCGCTGGACGTGGTGACGCCGTTCCACGACGTGTTCGGCGCGTTCCATGACCACCTGCGCTCGCAGCTCGACGCGCTGGAACCCGCGCTCCGCTCGGAGCTGTACACGCCGCTCTCCGGCTTCATCGCGCGGCACGCGGAGTCGATGTTCGCGCGAGCCGGTGCCGCCGTGCTGCTCCACGGCGACTTCAAGCCCGCCAACCTCCACGACACGGAGGCGGGCCTGCCCCTGGTCCTCGACTGGGAGTTCGCCTACGCCGGGCCCGCGCTCCTGGACGTGGGCCAGCTGCTGCGCTGGGAGCCGCCCGAGCCCTTCGTGGAGGCCTTCGCCGCCAGCTACCGGGCGCACGGAGGACACCTGCCGGACGGCTGGCGGCGGCAGGCGGAGGTGTTCGACCTCTTCAACCTCGTTGGCCTGCTGGCGGGTTCCGCCCCCGGCACGAAGCGGGCCGAGGACGTGCGACGGCGCATCCTGAAGACACTGGATGCGCCGGGAGAAGTCTGAGCGGCTCGAAGAAGATACCTGCTCAGTGCCGCTCGCACTGCGCCAGCGCGCGCACCAGCCCGTTGCCGGAGTCCGCCACGTAGAGGCGCCCGTCCGCCCCCACCGCCAGGCCCGCGGGGAGCACGAAGCTCGCGCGCTCTCCGGGTCCGTCGGCGTGCCCGTAGCGCCCGTTGCCCGCCATCGTCGTCACCTCGCGCGGCGAGCCGTCCTCTCCGAAGAGGATGCGCCGCACGCGGTAGTTGCCCGGGTCCGACACCGCCAGCGAGCCATCCGGCAGCACCGCCACGCCCAGGTAGGGCAGGAACTGCGCCGTCTCCGGCTTCCCGTCCCTGAAGCCCGGCGTGGTGCCCGCCACCACGGAGGTGACGCCCCCGCGGATGCGCACCACGCGCGCCATGCCCGTCTCCACCACGTACAGGGTGTTGCCATCCGCGGACACCGCCACCGCGGACGGCCGGTACATCCAATCCCCCTGCAGCGTCGTCACCGGGTTGCCGAGCGCCACCAGGTCGATGCGGCGAATCACGCCGTTGTTCAGGTCCGCCACCAGCAGCGCGGTGCCGTCCGGGGTGAGCGTCAGCCCCGCGGGCTGGTTGAAGGCCGCGCCCATCGCGGGCCCGTCCTGCATGCCCGGCGTCGTCCCGGCGAACACTTCCGCCTTCCCTCCGTCCGCGGGGATGCGCCGGATGACGTGCGCGTCCGAGTCCGCCACGTAGATGTTGCCCGCCGCGTCCGCGGCGATGCCCATGGGCCCGTTCAGCCCCGTGAGCACCGTGCGAATGGTGCCGTCCGCCGACACGCGCTTCACCGCGTTGGCCAGCGCATCGGCTACCGCCCAGCCGCCATCCGGCAGCACCGCCACCGCCACCGGCGCGCCGAGCGCGTCCGAGGCCACCGCCCCCCCCGCGCGCGGACGCTTTCCGGGCTCCCCCGCCACCGTCTGCACGGAGGGCGAGAAGGGCCCCTCGGGCTGGGTGACGTTCTTGCGCTGGAACTCCACCAGCCCCTCCGGCACCGGCCGGCCCAGGGCCTTGTAGAGGACGTTGGCGACGATGCGCGCGGCGCGCGGGTCCGCCATGTCCTCGGTGGCCAGCGTGCGCACGAAGTCGATGCCACCCGCGGAGAAGACGTACGCGCTCCCCTGCTTGCGCACCACCATGTGGCCGAACCCGAAGGCCCCCTGGAGCGACAGCGTCGGGGACTCCGCCAGCACGTCCAGTCCCTTGGGCGAAGCGCCGTTGTCCACCACCTGGTCCACTTCGTAGCCGTTGGCCATCCACAGCGTGTCACCGGCCTTCAGCCCCGTGCCCTCCAGCGCCCAGTGGTTGGGCGCGGTGATGACGGTGGGGAAGCCGAACTGGTGCCAGCGGGAGGCGAACTGCACGCCGAGCAGCGCATTCTCCGGACGCTTCTGCGGCAAATCCCTGAACTTCGCCGTGCGGCGCGAGTCCTTGAACGGGTCGTTCGCGTGGCCCTTGTAGCAGGTGACGATGCGGCGCGGCCGCCCGTCCGCCGCCGGCTCCATCCGAACCTGCCAGTACGCGTTGTTCGCGCCCAGGTTGAGCAGCGAGCGCCCTTCCGCCAGCGCCCGGTCCGCATGGTCCCTGTTCCGCGAGGACCAGTACTCGTCGTGCCCGGAAAGGATGAACGCCTTCGCCCCCGCCACGAAGTCGTAGCTGGCGTCCAGGTCCTCGTCGGTGAAGTAGCCCACGTCCAGCCCCTGCGCCTCCAGCCACTGCACGAGGCTGAGGTCGTCCGTCAGCAGGTGCCCGGTGCCCTGCCCCCGGTGGTAGGGCCTGTCGTAGGACGACTTGAAGGCACGGCTGACGCCGTGCGGCTTCATCACCTGGAACTTGTCGTCATAGAGGCTGGTGCCGCCCCACGTGTTGTAGGCGGCCCAGTTCGCGGTGGGAATCAGCACCGCCACCTCCGCGCGCGGATTCGCGTCCCGCACGAGGAAGGGCACGTAGCGCTGGTAGCGGTCGTCGCGAATCAGCTTCACGACGTACACGCCGCGCACCCAGTCACTGCCCACGGGAATCTCCAGCGCGGGCGCCCACGTGCACGCAGTCACCCCGGTGTCCGGGTCCGTCGGGCACTCGGCCTGCTTCACGCCCTGCAGCGGGCCGCCACGCGCCACCTCGCGGCCCCCTGCCCCGCCGTAGTGCCCCAGCCGGTACACCACCCAGCGGTAGCTCTTCGCCGTGGAGAGGGACACCGCCACCCGCAGCGTGTCGCCCTGCTGCAACGTGGTCTCGAGCGCATAGCCCTCGATTTCACGGGAGTTGGCCACACGCTCGCCGATGTCGCGGTTGATGCGCCACGCCGTCGTTCCCGGGCGCTGGTTCTCCTTGCGCACCGCGTCCGCGTCGCGCGCTGGCAGCTCCGGGAGGGGGCCGGCGTCCGGCTCCTCCACCACACCGCCGTCGGGCGCGGCCTCGCCGCCGTCGGTGCCGGCGTCGATGATGCCGGGGTGGAAGCCGCCGTCGCCCCCGTCGTGGCCGTCCTCCAGGGGCGGCTCGTCATGACGGTCTCCCAGGTCCGGCCGCTCGGGCGCGGTCTGCTCCTGGCAACCACCCCATGCGAACAGGAGGGCCAGTCCGCCCGCCACCATCCACCACCGGCTTCCCCGTGCCATCCCGTCCTCCACATCACGGTGTTCTGGGCGCGAGGGTAGGCACGAACCCACCGGAGGGAAGCGGGGTGCCACACCGGAGGCGCGTGGATCAACACTCCGCCCCCGGCGTGCCCCATGTGGGAAGCGGCCTACCCGCCGAGGAGCTCCCGGTGCACCCGGGCCGTCAGCCCCTTCAGGTGCGCCTTGTCCACCAGCAACGTCAACTGCAGCGGCGAGGTGTGGACGGCGTACACCCGCGCCCCCAGCTCCTCCGCCGCCGCCAGCGCCCGACGCAAGGGCACCCAGTCCGCGTTCAGCCCCACGCCGACGCAGGTGACGGTGCCCAGGTCCTCGCGCCAGGACACCGCCTCGCCGAAGCGCGTGGCCAGGTCCTTGCGCAGCGCGTCCGTCCCGTGGATGTCCGCCAGCGGCACCGCGATGGCGGTGTGCCTCGCTCCGTCCACGGGCCCGTCGAAGCCGAGCGTCCGGCCTCGCACACCCCTGGCATCCAGGAACTCCAGCAGCTCCTCCAGCCGCACCTGTTCGCTGGCGGACAGCACCGCCATCTCCGGCTCGGCGGTGACGCCCTTCACCCGGTTGTCGGCGGGGCCGGACAACTCCTGCACCACCGTGCCCGTCCCCTGCCCGTGCGCGGTGCGCGCGAGGATGGCGATGCCGCGCGCCTTGGCCCACTCCACCGCCTGCGCGTTGAGCACCTTGGCGCCCGCGCTCGCCAGCTCCTGCATCTCGTCGTAGCTCAGCGACTCCAGCTTGTGCGCGTCCGGCACCACGCGCGGGTCCGCGCTGAAGACGCCGTCCACGTCCGAGAAGATTTCACACGCTTCCGCGTCCAGCGCGGCCGCCAGCGCCACCGCCGTCGTGTCCGAGCCGCCGCGCCCCAGCGTCGTCACCTCCTTCTTGTAGGACACGCCCTGGTAGCCCGCGACGATGACCACCTTGCCCCGCGCCAGCTCGTCGTGGATGCGGAAGGGCCGCACCTCGACGATGCGGGCCTGCGCGTGCGCGTCGTTGGTGATGATGCCGCTCTGACTGCCCGTGAAGCTGATGGCCGGCACCCCCATCTCCTGGAGGGCCATGGACAACAGCGCCATGGAGATGCGCTCGCCGCACGTCAGCAGCATGTCCAGCTCTCGCCGGGGCGGGTCCTCGGACACGCCCTTGGCCAGGGCCAGCAATTCGTCCGTGGTGTCGCCCATGGCGCTCACCACCACCACCACCTGGTAGCCCGAGTCGCGCTTGTCCTTCACGCGCCCGGCCACCTTGCGAATCTTCGCCACGTCGGCGACCGAGGAGCCGCCGTACTTCTGCACCACGATTGGCATAGACGCCTCACTACCCCTGTTCGGCGTGTCCGGGGAACCGCACCGGCCCCCCTGTTGCAGGAGTCCGGCCAGCAGGGCAAGCCCGCTCCCGGAGTACGGGGGCTCGCCTTGACAGGCGAAAGTCGGCTTTTATATTCGCGCGCCTTTTTCCGAGACCGTCAGGCGATTCCGCTCAACGGCCCACGGCCCTGGGTGGAGCGCTTCTTCACGGAGCCTTCCCATGCCGATGATAGAGGTGCAGCACCTCACCAAGCGCTACCGGGACAGAGTGGCCGTGGAGGACCTCACCTTCAGTGTCGAAGAGGGTGAGATTCTCGGCTTCCTCGGCCCCAACGGCGCTGGCAAGTCCACCACCATGAAGATTCTCACCGGGTTCCTGCCGCCGTCGGCGGGCACGGCCCGGGTGGGAGGCTTCGACGTCTTCGAGCAGCCGCTGGAGGTGAAGCGGCGCATCGGCTACCTGCCGGAGACGCCGCCGCTCTACCCGGAGATGACGGTGCGCGGGTACCTCAAGTTCGTGGCGTCCCTGAAGGGGCTGCCCGGCCGCGGCCTCAAGACGGAGGTGGAGCGGGTGGCCGGCCTCACCGGCGTGACGCACGTCCTGGACCGCGTCATCCAGAACCTCTCCAAGGGCTACAAGCAGCGCGTCGGAATCGCCCAGGCGCTGCTCGGCTCGCCGCCGGTGCTCATCCTCGACGAGCCCACCGAAGGGCTGGACCCCACGCAGCGCGCCGAGGTCCGCGCCCTCATCAAGGGGCTGGCCGGCAAGCACACCGTCATCCTCTCCACGCACATCCTCCCGGAGGTGACGATGACGTGCGAGAAGGTCCTCATCATCAACCAGGGGAAGATTGTCGCCTACGACGAGATTCGCAAGCTGGCCAGCCTCCACGGCCAGGCGGACAGCGCGTCGCTGGAAGAAGTCTTCATCAAGCTGACCGCCGCCTGAGCGGCGCACGCCTTCAAGGAACCCATCCATGCGCACCGCCCTGGCGATTGCCCGCAAGGAGCTGTCCATCTACTTCACGACGCCGTGGGCCTATGCGGTCTTCACGGCGATGGTGGCGCTCTCGTCGTTCTTCTTCGTGGACCTGCTGCAGAAGTTCAAACAGGTGCAGGACATGGCGCGGCTGATGGGCTGGGAGCAGATGCCCCCGGACTTCAGCGTCTACCGCAACCTCACCGACGGCGTGGTGGTGCAGCTGTGGGGCACCGTCCTCATCGTCACCCTCTTCGTGGCGCCCTTCCTCTCCATGCGCCTGTTCGCCGAGGAGAAGCGCAACAAAACCTTCGAATTGCTGATGACGGCGCCGGTGCGGCCCATCGAAATCGTGGTGGGCAAGTACCTGGGCGGGCTGGGCGTCATCTCCGCCACGCTGGGGCTCACCATCGTCTTCCCGCTGCTGCTGGCGGCGTTCGGCAAGGCGGAGTCCGGCACCGCGCTGGAGTGGTCCACGGTGCTGCTGGGCTACGGCGGGCTCCTGGTGTGGGGCGCCACCTGCATGGCGGTGGGGCTGTTCATCTCCGCGCTGACGGAGAGCCAGATGCTGGCGGCCTTCCTCACCTTCACGGTGCTGCTGCCGTGGATGCTGCTGTCCGGCGTGGCGCAGTCCGCGGAGGAGCCCCTGCGCTCGGTGCTGACGTACCTGTCCTTCGACGCGCAGCTGCAGAACATGCTCAAGGGGGTGATGGACGTGCAGTCGCTCGTGTTCTTCGCCTCGGTCATCGTCTTCTCCCTGCTGCTCACCCACCGCACGGTGGAAGCACAGCGCTGGGCCTGAACCGCCATGAAAGCGACCCACCTCGGAAAGGTGCTGGGGGCATTCGGACTCCTGCTCCTCCTGTCGAGCCCCTTCACGCTGTTCGTCACCTCGGGCAGCCCCCTGGCCGCCGGCGTGAAGGCGGGCCTCGGCCTCTTGCTGCTCGGCGCGTACGCGGCCACCAACTTCCAGCAGTTCGGCCAGTTCGCCTCGCGCAAGTCGAGCTTCTTCTTCGCCACCACCGTGCTCACCGCGGTGGTGGTGCTGGCCGGCCTGGTGGCGGTGAACTACATCGCCCACAAGAAGAACCGGACCTGGGATTTGACGAAGGAGAAGATCTACACGCTGGCGCCGCAGACGACGTCCACCCTGGACGCGCTGCCGGACAAGGTGCGTGCCTTCGGCTTCATCCCGCCCTCGCACCCGTACTACGGCCTGCTGGACGAGCTGTTCCAGCGCTACCACGCGCAGGCGCCGGAGAAGTTCGAGTACGCCTTCAAGGACCCGCGCCGCAGCCCTGACCTGGCCGCGAAGTACCAGCTCAAGGAAGGCCAGACGACGGTGGTGCTGGTGCGCGGCGAGGGCGCGACGGAGTCGCACACCACGCTCAACACCCTGTCCGAGCAGGAGCTGACCAACGCCCTCATCAAGCTGTCCGCGGTGGGGACGCAGAAGGTCTACTTCGTCTCCGGGCACGGCGAGTGGCCGCTGGTGAAGGAGCAGGCGTCGCCCACGGACCCGGGCGCCAGCCTGTCCGAGCTGACGCGGCAGCTGCGGCAGGAGGGCTACACCCCGGAGGCGCTCAACCTCCTGGGGAGGACGGAGGTCCCGAAGGACGCCGCGGTGCTCATCATCGCCGGGGCGCGCACGCCGTACGCGAAGCCGGAGGTGGAGGCGCTCCAGAAGTACCTCGCCACCGGCGGGCGGCTGCTCTACTTCGCGGACGCGGGGCTGGAGGACGGCCTGGGCGCGCTGCTGGCCGAGTACGGCGTGCAGGTGGACGACGGCATCGCCGCGGACGCGCAGTTCAACAGCGGCAACCCGTACGTGGTGCTGTCGGCCTTCTACAGCGAGCACGACATCGTCAAGCCGCTGAAGGCGCGCGGGCTGAACATCGAGTTCCCCACCCCGCGCAGCCTGTCCGCGCTGCGCGGCAGCCTGGCGCCGGGCGTGAAGGTGGAGCCGCTGGTGCTCACCTCCCAGTACGGCTGGGTGGAGACGAAGCCGGAGGAGAACGCCATGCCCTCCGACGGCGAGAAGACGGGCCAGCTCACGCTGGTGGTGGCCGCCACGCGCGACACGAAGGACGCGCAGGACAAGCGCTTCGACCAGGCGCGGCTGGTGGTGGTGGGTGACTCGGAAATCCTCCTGGACCCGAACTGGGGGCATGAGCCCAACCGCAACCTGGTGATGAACGCGCTGGGCTGGGCGTCCAACCAGATTCAGCGCATCACCATCCGCCCGCCGGACCGCGAGGTGTCCACGCTGGAGCTGGACGAGGCGTCGATGGACGGCATCCGCTTCGTCTCCACGGACCTGCTGCCCCTGTCGCTCTTGGGCATGGGGCTGGCCATCTGGCTCGCGAGGCGCAACAAGTGAAGCAGACACAGAAGAACCTGGTGACGCTGCTCGCCCTCACCGCCGCGGCGGCGGGCCTGGGCCTCTACGCGTGGTACGGCGTGAAGGAGCCCGACACGCGCGAGGCCGAGCACAAGCAGGTGTCGGAGCAGCTCTTCGCCGCCCACGAGGCCGGTGCGAAGGGCGAGGACGGCGGGACGCCGCCCGCGCCCGTCTTCACGAAGCTCACGGTGAAGGCGAGCGGCGGCACCACGGAGCTGGTGCGCGAGAAGGACGGCACGTGGCGGGTGACGTCCCCCGTGTCCGCCCGCGCGGAGACGGCGGCGGTGGAGGCGATGACGAGCACGCTGGGCTCGTCGAAGTTCACCGCCACCGTGGACGAGGCCCCCACCGACGCGGACCTGGAGAAGTACGGGCTGAAGACCCCCGTCTTCTCCGTGACGGCGACGGCGTCCGTGGGCAGCCCGGCCCGGGAGCACACCGTGACGCTGCACGGTGGCATCGAGAACACCTTCGACGGCTCCGTGTACGTGCGCCGCGACGGGGACCCGAAGGTGTACGCCGCGCCGGGTGCGGTGCGCTGGTCGCTGGACAAGGACAGCTTCGCGCTGCGCTCGAAGGAGTTCCTCGGGCCGCTGGAGGAGCCCTCGCTCCAGAGCATCGAGGTGAAGACGAAGGCGAACGCGTACCTGCTGGCGCGCGACACGGGCGGGACGGGCTGGCGGCTGGTGAAGCCGGTGGCGGAGCGCGCGGACGAGGTGAAGGTGGCGGACCTGCTGACGGCGCTGAAGGAGCAGCGGGCGCTGTCCTTCCCGGCGGACTCGGCGGAGGCACGCCAGAAGCTGGGCCTGGAGGCGCCGGTGGTGGACGCGCGCTTCACGCCGGCCACGGGCGAGCCGGTGCGCCTGCGCCTGTCCCGGGTGACGGAAGGCGCGGAGCCGAAGGTGTACGCGCTGCGCGAGCAGGGCGCGCAGGCGCTGCTGGGCGAGGTGCCCGAGAGCGCGCTGGCCGTGCTGGACGTGGGCGTGCCGGAGCTGAAGGACAAGCGCGTGCTGGCCTTCCGCCGCGAGGACGTGAAGCGCGTGGTGTTCCACCCGGGCGGCGGCGCGGAGCCGATGGCGGTGGTGCGCGTGACGGGCACGGACGGCGGCGCCGGGGTGTGGGAGGTGGAGTCCCCGAAGCAGGGCAAGGCGCAGCACTTCAAGGTGGCGTCGGTGCTGGGCTCGCTGGACACCTTCAAGGCGTCAGCCTTCGCCGAGGCGAAGCCGAGGAACTGGGCGAAGTACGGCATCTCCGACGCGTCGAAGGGCGCGGTGCTCCAGGGCGCGGACGGGAAGGAGCTGGCGCGGCTGTGGCTGGGCAACGAGGTGAAGGACAAGCCCGGCACGGTGTACGCGCGCGGCTCCGGGCCGGAAGTGCTGGAGGTGTCCGCCACGTGGGTGGAGCTCCCCACGAAACCGGAGGAGTTGCTGGAGGCCCCGCCCTCCCCCGCTGACGGCGGGCCCGACGCGACGGCGACGCCCACGCCGTGAGCACCGGGGCTCCGGGCCCCTCGCGGGGCTCGCCGCGCCTCAGACGCCGTGCATCGTCGCCTGGGGCTGCGTGCCCGCGCGCCTGCGCTCGCCCCTCACGGCGGCGATGAGCGCGTGGAGCAGGATGAACGGCCACACCCCACTGCCCGTCGTCGCGAGGGAGAGCGTGAGCCACATGCCGACCGGCATGCTCCCATCACCGACCACCGCGGTGGTACCGGTGACGAAGATGCTCTCCGGCGCCGTTCCCACTGAGTACTGCCAGAGCAGGCGGATGGTGGTGGCGAAGTCCTGAAGCGGCTTCACCACCGCGCCGAGCAGGCGCAGCGCCGGGACGGCGAGCCGCTCACCCGTGGGCTGAACTCCCATCCGCCCCTGCGCATCGGGCGTCACGACGAAGGAGAGCCGCTCTCCACCCCGCTCGACCTGGAGCGAAAGCTTCCCCTCCTTCTGGTGCTGCTGGAGGCGCTCGCGAAGCTGGTCGAAGTCCCGCACCGGCGCGTCGAGCACCGAGACGATGCGGTCCCCGTCGCGAAGGCCGGCGCTCTCCGCGGGCGAGCCCGGCGCCACCTGGACGTGTGCGCTGAACACCCCGCTGGCGGCGAGAATCCGAAGGTACAGCGCCACCAACACGGCGTAGGCGGCGAGCGGCCCCGCCCCACGGACGGCGAAGCGGCGTGCCCGCGAGGACGTGAAGGCCTCTGCCCGGAGCTCCGTGGAGAGGAATGGGACTCCGCGGACCCCGAGCAACCGGGCCGCCAGCCGATGCCCGCCCGCGGCGAACGCACCGAAAATGCAGAGGACCAGGAGGTAGACCATGCGCCTCGCATAGCACGAGGCGCCGGTCTTCAAGCAGGGGGCCCTGCCGTGCACACATCCGCTCGGGCTCGATGATGCCGGCGAACGGCTCCCAGCTGTCCTCATGGCTAGGTCGCCGCACAGCTCCATCAGGCTGCCGTAGACGCGGAGCATCACCGCCGCGTGCATGATGCCGTGGTGCGACTTGATGACGAGGTCGTGCAGGTCCGTCCCCGCTCCGACGGGGAAGTTGCTGACCCGCATCAGCCCCTTGGAGGAGTCCAGGGGCGCATTGAGCTCCTCGTGAATCACCTTACGCCACTAGTCGGCCCCGGTGCGGGCACCTGCCGGGCGGGAAGGCGCAGGGTCGGGTCCATCTCGTAGTGCAGGCCGCCCTCCTGGCCGGCGATGCGAGCTTGGAGCAGCGCGTGCTCCTGCTGGAGCAGCCGCAGCGCGCGCTGGACGAGGTCGAATGTGAGAGTCCGTTCATCCGCGACCACGTTGCATCTACAGCGCGCCCCACAGCCGGTGGTTGTAGAACTCGAACTCCGCTTCGTTGGGGCTCAGGGCTCGGGCCACGGCTATATTCGGATCTCCAGGGCGCGTTCAATGCGCGCCGGAATCCCGTCACAGGTGCATCGAAAGAACAACCACCGGGTGGGCAGCGAAGGCCGCGACAACCTCCCGGGGAGTGGTGCGTATTACAGCCCAGCACATCCAGCATGAGCCGGAGGATGACAACTTCGGCCCCTGCTCCATCATGACCTTTGTGTTATGTCCTTGATCCCTTCATTCTGTCTTCCGGAGCCCTGCCGTGCTGACGAAGATCGTGCTGACTCGATTTCGTGGGTTCGCTTCCTTGGAAGCTGAACTGCGCCCTATTTCGGTTGTTCTAGGGCCGAACAGCTCTGGGAAAACGTCCCTGCTGCACGCCGTTCGCGTGGCTGTCGAGGCGCTTGCTATCGGCCTAGAGCAGGGACACCCTGAGTTAACAAAAGACGGATGGATAACCGTATACAGCGGCCTAGTGGGAGACCATGGCCGTCTCTTCCCGACAGCAGACTGGTCGGAACTCTTCACCAACAAGGAAGTAGGTGAAGGCATTGAGATGCATTTGCGTCTCGTCTTCGAGGAGGCGGACACCATCCAAGATATGGAGGTGATTCTCACCTACGGGCGCAACCAACAGCTCAAACTGACTGTTTATGTAATGAGCCAGCAGGCCGCAGACGCGGTAGCGGATTATCCAGCCAAGTCAAAGTATCGAGCGGAGACCCTGCTGAGGGTTCTCCGCGCAGGAGCACCGAGAGCCGTCTTGGTACCGGCCTTCTACGGCGTCACAGGACAAGAGGAATATCGAACGCTCCCGCATTTGGAGCGTATGTTGGGAGGAGGTGAGCAAAGCCGCGTTGTGCGCAACCTCGTGGCACGTTTGCGCCCCGAGGCTTTGAAGCGTTTAAACGACTTCCTTCTCCGCCACCTTGGAGCAAGTCTGGTTGATCGAACGACAGACCAAGATGTCGAGCGGACCCTTCACCTCACTACAAGCTTTCAGGATACCAAGGGTCCTCTGGAACTAGCTTCTGCGGGAGCTGGACTCGTCAACCTCATTTCACTCTACGCTGCAATGGAGCTGTTCAGGCCATCCAGCACAGGGCAAGAAGCCCGACCCGTTCTCTACCTTATGGACGAGCCAGAAGCGCACCTTCATCCTCGCCTGCAGGGCAACGTGGGCGAGGCGCTGGGCGCTCTGTCCTCCGAGTTCGGCGCGCAACTCCTCATCGCCACTCACTCGGTGGAGATGATCAATCGTATTGGCCAGCGACGGGACGCCGTCCTATTGTCGGTGGATCGGGCTACATCGGGCATCGCACGACTTGAGTCCGAGGACGCTCTCGTCCAGGAACTTTCTCGCTGGTGCGACTTGACACCTTTCACCAGCATTAATTTTCTAGCATCGCGGCGCGTCTACTTCCACGAAGGCCCAAGTGACGTCGAATTTCTCAAGCGCTGCGCCGACATCTATTTTCGCAACAGGCCGACGGAACTTGCCCGATTCCGGCAGTGGACACCTGTCGCATTGGGAGGAACTGGCAAAGTCAGCGCCCAGGCTGTCTTAGGCGTAGTTCTTCAGCCCCAGGTTTTTCCCGAGATGGTCAACGGCCCTGCCACTCGGGCTGTCTGCATTTTGGACCGGGATACCGAGCGCACTCCTGGTTTTCATCACCGACCCAAGCTCTCTCGTGGTGCATACGAAGCCTATGAACTTGTCTGGTCGCGATACAGTATCGAGTCCCTTTTTCTTGACTCGGCATGCCTGACGGCCTGGCTGCTTGCTGTGCTTCCTTCCGGTAGCATATCAGAAGCCGCCCTACGCCCCCTCGTAGATACCGCACTGAGCCATGCAGATCAGGACCTCGATCTAGTACTAGACGCCATTCGGCGTATGTCAGTGTCCTTGATGAAGCAAAACGAAATTAAGCCTGGCGACGCCCAAAAGGCAGCGGAAGAAAAGGTGCGTACGGACCCAGCAACTTGGCAGCATGGTAGGGACCGCGCAACCCATGTTCTTCGCCATGCACGTGCTGCATTGACGGACAACGCCATACGAAACCACGTACGTACGGGCCTACTCGATCTTGTCCGGAGCGCGGCTGTGGAAAAGCTTGGCGATCCTCTAGTGCTTATTCCCTCAGAGATTAGGGGGCTCCTTGACTACATGGCATCGACTGCTGCGTAAATGGAATAACTGACTCAACTGTTCGTCGCACCGCTCGAATCAGAGGAGTGGCGATGGGAGCAAACAGGCGTCGACGGGCCGCCCGTGCTGGCGTCCTCCTATGCCGTCGCCCGGTCGCCCACTAGTGGGAAGGAGTGAGCACCGGTAACGATTCTGGGAAGCAATCGCCTGCGGAATTTCGAGCGAAGATGCCGGGGGAGAAGCCGGCGGGTCGCTGGTGGTTGGAGGCAGGTAGTTTCACGAGGGTGGCGGCATTCCGCACCTGAACTATTAGTCCCCCGCTAACTATGAGAAGAGGCACGACGCTGCGGCTTGCCCCTGAACTCGCGGAGACGCAACGTATCCGCTGCACGAGCCCCGTCTTCCGTGAGCCGGGCGGCCGCATCATCCTGACAGGGTGAACAGGACTCTCTCAGCGCGGCGACGACTGCTCTTCGGACGGGGTCGCGAGCGGCTCAGGCACCGTGAGCTCGCCCACCTCGGCGTCGAGCTCGGCGGCCATGAGGCGGGCTCGCGTGGCGGCCCAGTACTTGGGAGCCAGTTCCAAGTAGCGCTCGCGGGGCCAGTGGGCCAGCACGCGCAAGAGGTCCCTCAGGTAGGCCTCGGGGTCAAGGCGGTGCAGCCGCGCGGTGGCGATGAGAGTGAAGAGGTGGCCAGCGCTCTGGGCATGGTCATCGCTGCCGACAAACAGCCACGCCTTTCTCCCGACGGCAATCCTCCGCAGTTCTCTCTCGGAGCGGTTGTTCTCCAGCAGCAGCCGTCCGTCCTCGAGGAAGCGTCGCAGGGCCTCGTGGTGGCGCACGGCGTAGCCGAGCGCCTTGCGCAACAGCCCGCGCTCGTCCCGCACCTTCTCGTGCTCCGCCTCGGCCCAGCTGAAGAAGGCGTCCACGTGCGGGCGCAGGTGCGCCAGCCGCAGCCGGTGAATCTCCTCCGCGGGCTTGTCCCGCCACGTCGCTTCCAGCTCGAAGATGCGGCCGATGCGCGCCAGGCCCTCGCGAGCCACGACGCTTTTGGCCACCGTCGCCTCCCAGAAACCTCTGCGGCAGTGCGCCCAGCACGCCACCTCGTGTCTCACCTCGGTCTCTCCGTCCGGCGGCGCGTCTTCGACGGGGCGGAAGAGGGCGTCGTAGACGCTCTTCGCGTCGGCCTGCACGTACCCGCTGAAGCCCTTGAAGAGCTCCTGCACCGCGGCGCTCGTCTCGCGCGGCGTGTACTCGAAGAAGACGGCGTCCTTGTCGGCCACCTGCACGAAGTAGTGGCCCCGTCGGCACGCCTGGCGCTGGCCTTCGACGGGCACCGGCAGCACCGCCACGCCCGTGGCATCCGTGGCCATGCAGAAGGCGGTGGCGAGCGCCTCGTCGCGCATGGCGGCCACCACGCTGGTGCCCACCGTCGCCCCCACGTCCTCCATCCACCGGGCCATTGTCCCCCGGTCCACCGGCACCCCGTCACGCGCGAAGCGCTGCTCCAGGCGGAACAGAGGCAGCCCCTCGCAGTACTTCCCAATCACCAGGTGGGCCAAGAGCGACGGCGCGGCCAGGCAGCGGAAGAAGAGCTCCGGGGGCGCCATCGCCGACGCCAGGAAGGCCTCACCGTCGCCGTCGACGGTGCGGTACTTCACCCGGGCGATGACGAGCCGGCGCATGCCGCCCCGCTGCCACGCCAGCTTGCAGCTCTCCTCGAAGCCGATTCGCTCCGCCTTGCCCTGGGCCACCAGCGCGTCGAAGACAGGGTCGGCAATCTCTACCCGCTTCTCTTGCAGCGGCAGGCTTTTCAAATCCCTCCGGCCCTTTGGCTTGCGCTTCTTCGTCTTCGCCCCTGCGTCGCCTGACGCCTCCCCCGAGGCCATGCCCAGCGTGCCGGCCACCTGCTCCAAGGCGCGCAGCTTCTGGGCGAACTCCAGTTCCAACTGCCGCGCGTCCACCCGCTCGGCCTTGGCCACGAAGAGACGTTGCTTGTGCAGCTCCAACTCCAGCCGCAGCCTCTCGTGGGAGGCTTTCAGCACGTCTCGCTCCTGCTCCAACTGCGCCGTGCGCTGCCTCTCGGCGGCCAGGGCTGCCCGCTCCGCCAGCAGGGCCGCCTCCAATTCGGCAATGCGCGCCTGGGTGTCGGACGGGGACTCGTGCATCGGCGGCGGCCTTGTAACCCCTCGCATCGGCGCTGTCGACACCCTCCTACCGGGTAGGGGCCACCGCATCCGCCGCGGGCCCCTGGGCTCCTCAATGCGGGCGAGGGCCTCGGCGCGGCGCCTCGACGCGCAGCCCGTCCAGCAACTCCTCCAGCACATGCTCCTCCACCGCGAGGCTTTGGGCGCCCTCTTCAAGTCCTTGCGGCACCTGGAAGCAGCCGGAGTCCAGGCGCTTGTAGAACAGGCATAACCCCGTGCCGTCGTAGAAGAGCACCTTGAGCGCGGTGCGTCGCTTGCCGAAGAAGACGAAGAGCGCGCCGCTGCGCGTCTGGCGGCCCAGGCGCTCCTCCACCAGCCCCGCCAGCCGCTCGAAGCCCCAACGCAGGTCAATCGGCTCCAGGCCGACGAAGATTTCGACGCCGTGCGGAATCATCGCCCCTCGCTCCGGCCCGCCACACCGAGCGCCTCCAGCACCACCCCCACCGTCGCGACGTCCGCGCCAGGCGGAACCAGGACACGTGCGCCTTGCACTTCGATGATGACCTGGGCGGTCCGCGGCGCGGTCTCGACGGCAGCCGGGGCCGTGACCAGCCGCACCATGGGCAGCACGGCGCTCGCCTCACCGCGCGATGTCTCCGCCAGACGACTGGACCATCGGTACAGCGGGCCCGTCGTGAACTCCTGTCCCTTGCAGTACTCCGCCGCGCTCAACCCGCTGGCGCGCCAGTCCGCAACTCGCTTCCTCCACAGCTCCGCCTTTGCCATGCGCGCCACCCTGCTCGCGCCGGCTCAGCTCTGCCAGACGGGGCTTATGCAGCGGATACGACGCAACGGAAGCGGCGTAACTCCACCTGGACACCATCACGCTCTCGAAGAGCCGGGACTGACGGCCGATCCTGCCGCGCCGCGCGGGCGAGTCAGCATGGCGCCGGGACGGGGCAGGGCGAACAGTTGCAGCTTAACACCCTCTCAGGCCAATTCGTTTGTCTCCTTGTCCCGCAGGAGTTGCTGCAACTCTTCCATCGCTAGAGGCGGGTTCCGCCGATGCAGCATTGCGTGGCAGTTGGGGCATACCGGCGCCAAGTCCTTCTCCGGATCGATTCGATACTCCTCCTGCCTCGAATGGATCGGCGTGAGGTGGTGGACGTGGATAAAGCCTTCGCCGAGCTCTCCATAAGCTTCCTTAAAGTCGAACGAACACACTAGGCAGCGATGGCCGCGCGCACGCAGGCACTGACGACGTGCTTCGGGATCGCGTTCATAGCGCTTGCTGACGCTCTCATAGGCCTTGCCTTCGTAGTAGGCCTTCTGATCGCCGCCCGAAGCGAGCAGCGCCTTGCGGTTGAGGTAGTCCAAGCGGCTCCGCCACAGCGACTCTAGGTGCGCGGCCACGGGCGCGGAGATGGAAATGCCGGATCTTGGGGGTCTCCACTCTTGGTCGGCCAGCGCAGGATCCGAAGTAAGCGTCTCAAGCGGGAGCATCAAAGCCGCGTCATTGTCGGGATCGACGAGCACATCAAAGGCGACTTCGATGTAGTTAGTCGGCGTGCCCCGCGTGCTGTCCCAATGCGCGTCTTCGTAGGCGAAGGAAGTCGAATAGCCCGAGCCCATGATTCCGTGTGCGCCGTCGCTTCCGAGTTTGATAAGGAAAATCCGATCTCCTGGCCGAACGGACTTTAGGTTTGCGACGCCCCATTTGCGCACGAGGTTAAGCGATTGATAGAACTCACCCAACTCATTTTTGAGGGACGTCCATTTGTATGATTTTGGGTTCCAGACCAGCAGATAGGTCTGGGGCGTCTGCGGTTCGGCGCCCGCCATGGGTCGCGGAGCCTGCTCGGAGAGGGATTCCGCTCTGGATGGAGCTGCAGTTACAGAGGCGGTCGCGCTTGCGGCGATTACCAGACCTAAATAAGGCTTCCAATCGAATTCCCGGGAACGCTTGAGCTCGGTAACCCAGAATGTCAGGTCGTTCGGCTCGCGCTTGTTCTGAGAATAGAATTTGCCCCCTGGCTCATGGTCTTCCTGTTTAACGATGAGAGCAGTCACCGCAGGCAGGCCGTTAGCGTAGGCCCAGTCCGCGAGTGCACCGAGTCCTTGGATATCCAGGCTTCTTCCAAAAGTATCGCCCTTCATGGCGAATCCCAAGGCCTCATGTACCTGCTTGTAGGTCAGGAAAAAGTTCACCTTGTCTTGAGCGCTGTCCAGTTGCTCAACAATGTACAAAAGAATGGCACGGGCCTTCGGACTCAGCTGCATACCGGAATTGTATCCTTCCTGTTCATCTTAGCCTTGGAGCGTGTTGAGGTGAAGCGAGCAGGTGAAGCACGCGTTGCTGGCTTGGCCTCTGGATCCACCCTGGGCTCTCTATGAAGCTCCATCGAAGAGACCGAACTCGCCGACAGCCTTTTCTAAAATGTCGGGGGTTTTGGACGCCAATAGTCCCAACATTTCTGGCAAGAGTATGAATGGGAGGATAACTATTCACATCCATCCCCGTGGATACGGGAGTGGTATTCAGTTCTCCACCGTCGAACTCGAATTCTACTTTCCGACGTGGAGTGCAGCAAGAGGCAAGGCTGCGATCAAGGTCGCATGCGGCTGTGACAAGTCCTGCCATGCAAGCGCCAGCAATACTCCATTTTACTGGGACACCTGGCCGCCACTCCTACGCGAGCACGCGGGTCAGTGCAGCCTTCCCGCCTCCGGCGTGTCGATGAAGCGCCCGTAGTCCTCGTCCACCTGGTCCGCGTAGGCGCAGGCAAAGTCGGCCACGGCTTCATCGAAGCAGGTGCTGCTGCCCAGGTAGCCGGAGATGGCGGCGGCATCCCCCGTGCGCGCGTGGGCGCGGGCCAGCGTGGCGCCGCAGGACTCCGCGTACTCGAGGAACACGTCCAGCTCCATCTTCTCCACGTCCAGCGAGCCCTTCATGTCGCGCAGCTGCCGGACGTAGAAGGCGCCCATCCCCTCCACCTCCGTCCACCCGAGGAACAAGTCGGAGAAGGCCTGCATCCGCTTCTGCCCCACCACCACGCGCTCGCCATGGCTCCGGAAGCCACTGGGGCCCAGGTGGGGCTCCAGCACGGAGGCCTGGGCCTCCTTCACCTGGAGCACCAGCGGGTCATTGCCGCCATTGCCCTCGCACAGCACCACATAGGCCTGGAGTCCCACGCTGCCCACGCCCACCACCTTGAAGCCCCACTCGCGCTGCTGGTACCGCAGGCAGAGGTCCCTCATGGCGCCGTCCAGCGAGGACAGGTAGCTCAGCGTCAGCCGCTTCATCCGCCGGCGCAGCTCCGCCGAGGAGATGCCCATCTTCACCGAGGCGAGCGGGAAGAGCAGCGGAGGCTGGTACGCGAGGTGCCGCTGGCCGTCGCGCTCCTCGGTGAGCTTCTGCACCGCGTGGGCGCTGGTGTGGCGGAGGGCCTTCTCCACGGCCTGCCGCGTGAGCCCATCCGGACTGGAGCAGTCGCGCATGAGCTGCTTCGCGTCCACGCCCCGGGACCACACCTCCAGCAGTCCCTGCGGGGCGAGCTCGCGCATCATCCGCCGGTAGGCCCTCACCGCGTGGCGGGCCGCCTTCTTCCCACCTCCGAGCCCGTTCTGCCTCGCCGCCACCACGCAACTGGCCGCCAGTCGCTTCACGTCCCACTCGAAGGGGCCGGGCAGCGTCTCGTCGAAATCGTTGAGGTCGAAGATGAGGCGCCGCTCCGGCGTGCCGAAGAGGCCGAAGTTGGCCAGGTGCGCGTCCCCGCAGATTTGACTCCGCAGGCCGCTCATCGGCGTGTGCGACAGGTCCCGCGCCATGACGAAGGGCGTGCCCCGGAGGAAGGCGAAGCTCGACTGCGCCATGCGCTCGTGGCGCACGGGGACGAGCCACGGCAGCCGTGTCGCATCGGAGAGGCGGAGCTGTTCCAGCGGCGCCCGTCCCCGGAAGGGCTTCCACAGGGCATGAGCGCTCCGGGGACAGCGCTTGCGCAGGGCTCGACCCGCCGCCATGCGCTCATCGACGCTCCGGAAGTCGCCCCGGGCCAGCAGCGAGGGCTTCCTGCCTCGCGGTGTACGACGCACCTTCTGCTGCCGCTCGGCGGATACCAGTGGGACCTTCGCAGCCCCCAGCTCGGCGGATGGGTCCTCCGAATCCATGGCGCTCGCTCCCCTTCGAGGAAGGTGGGGCTGGGGCGAAGGGACTGGAAGCACCCGGCCTGGAGAGCGCTGCCTGCCTGCTCGCTCAGGGCGGCGATCAGGACGTGGACGGTGGCAGCGGAGGTGGAGGTGGCACCTCGCGGATGCGTGCCCGGCCCGAGCGCTTCTCCACCACGTCGAGCGCGACGTCCACCGTCTTGCCGGCCACGCGGTTCACCAGGCGCACCATCGCGTACGAGGTGGACAGGGCCAGGTCATGCAACTCGTGGATGCGGCGGACGGGCGCATCCAGCGGCCGAATCCGGCGCAGCAGCCGGAAGGGCACCGCCGCGGAGCGCCGGTGGACACCCTCGATGGCCGTCGCGCCCTTGTCCACCACGTCCTGCACCAGGGACTTCAGCCCGCGCCAGCGCTTCATGGGGAAACCTCCTCGAACCAGGACTGGAGCTGCGCGTAGACGCGCGCGTCGTGCGCCAGCGCGAAGTGATTCGCGCCCGGGACGACTCGCACGTGCCCCGGCGGGACGAGTAGGTCGTGCACCGTGCCCCCGGCCCTGCCCGCGGCGCTCGTCAGCGGGACGACGCCGTCTCCGAACAGCAGGGACACGAGGTGCCGCTCCCTCGCGGCCAGCGCCCCCACGAGCAGGTGGTGCGAGATTCCCGGGAGCAGCGGGACGGGGTGCGCGCGACTCTGGAGGGGCACGTCCGGGGACGCGCCCTCCCAGTCCCGCTTCAAGAGGCGAGCGACGCCAAGGTCCTTGACGCCGCTGCTGCGCAGGTCCGCCACGTCCGCGATGAGCTGCGTATACGCATTCGGCACCTTGCGAAGCATCCAGGAGACAGCGCTGCCCACCCGCTCCAGCGGGCTGCCCAGGTGGGGCACGCCGATGTAGACGGCGCGGCGGACGCGGGACAGCCACGCCTGGCCCGCCTCGGTGGCCACATGGCACGCGCTGCGCACCACGAGCCCGCCCATGCTGTAGCCCACCAGGACGAGCTCCTCGACGGGCACCGGGAACGCGGCGACGAGCTCCTCCAGCAGCCGCGCCAGTGACTCGCCGTTGTCGGAGATGTGCAGGCCCGTGTTGTAGCGGAGGTAGAGCGGCGTGAAGCCGTGGTCGCGCTCCAGCAGCGCGCCGTAGGTCGTCGCCGGCTCATCCGGGAAGGACCACACGGCCTCGGTGACGGCGAGCCCGTGGACCCAGAGCGCCAGCCGGCCCCGCGAGTGGGGATACGCGCGACGCAGCGCTTCGCGCTCGAGCACCAACGGGCGCCCGTCGTGGAAGAGCTCCATCGGCGTGGCCAGCCCGTTGTCGCTCCGGTGCAGGTAGTCCCCCACCACGCCGTTGAGGACGCCAATGGCGAGCTCCACCCCGCCACCGCCCGCACGCGCTGGAGGAACCACCGGGGTTTCCGGCACGGAGGCCGGGACATCCATCGCGTCGGTTGGGGTCATGGCGGCCTCGTGGCTCGACCTTGACACACCGCAACATGAATCACCACTCACCTTCCCGATGACCGAGCAGCGCGTCCTGCTGCCAGCCCGTACCCGAGCCAGGAGGCCCGGCCGAGGGGCCCTTCACCGAGCCGGGCTTGAAGCAGTGACGGGCTTCAGGAGGTTGTCCGAGCGCTCCAGCTCGACTCGCCGGAGGAACGGGTCCACGGCGACGTAGACGGGGCGCTCCTTCACGATGACGGACACCTCCGTCGACGCACCGGTGAAGCGGTGCTTCGCGGAGTAGAGCGCGGACGCATCACCGTCCGGGTGCTGGGCGAAGACGCCGACGTCCAGAGCTTCGTCCAGCACCAGCGGGACGTCCTCGCCGCCACGGTGGGCCGCCTTCGCCGCGGCAATCCGGGCAGTGACGCGGTAGCGGCCGTCCGCCAGCGGCTCGTACGTCGCGGACTCCACCTTCAAGTCGTAGAGCACGACCTCCTTCATCCACTGGTCGATGAGCAGCCCGTGTGCCTCGGAAGCCTCGGCACGCAGCGCAGCCACCAGGTCCAGCGCCGTCGGCTGCGCGTTCGGCCAGGCGCGCTCGCTCACGAGCCTTCGCAGCGCCCGGTTCACCGCCTCTTCCCACAGCAAGTCTCGCAGCGCGTTCATCACCACCGCGCCCTTGCCGTAGTAGAGGTACGACTGGTCCTTCACCCCGGTGAGCGGCGGCTCCACGGCGTCCTCGGCGGCCCGGCCCCTCAGGTAGCGGTCCAGGTCGAAGGCCAGCACCTCGCGCACGTGCGGCTCGCCGTACGTGGCCTTCAGCACGAGCTGCTCGGAGTACTTCGCCAGCGACTCGGTGATGGTGGACGCCCCCGGGCCGTTCGCCGGGTCCACCTGATGCCCCCACCACTGGTGGGCCACCTCATGCGCGATGCGCCGGGTGATGAGGTCCACGCCCAGCGCGCCGCGCAGGTCCGCCACGAAGCCCCGGTGCTCCGGATAGTAGATGGTGTTCGACAGCGCGAGCGCACCGAAGCCCCAGTAGGAAGGCACCTCCACGATGCGCAGCTGCGCGTGCGGATAGGGGCCGAACTGCTCGCCGAAGACGTCGAGCGAGCGCGTCGCCGCGGTCATCATCCGGGCCACGTTGGTCGCATGCTCGGGGTGGTAATACACCTCCACGTCGACGCCCTGGTGCTTCACCTTCGCCACCGCGTAGCGCGCGGACACGAAGGCGAACCAGTTCACCGTGGGCCGGTCCATGACGTAGTGGAAGTAGCGCCGGCTACCATCCCGCCATTCCCTGCGCAGCACACCGGGGGCCACCGCGAGCTGGTCCTCCGAAGTCGACAGCGTCGTCTCCAGCGTGGTCCATGCGCGCTGACGGCCCCCCTCCTCCGAGAGTCCCAGGTCCCCCTCGTCGATGGCTTCGACCGCCGGTGTCTCCGGAAGGCCGCGCATGCGTCGCTCACGCGCGTCCTTCAGCTCGTAGCCCTTGCGGTAGCCGATGGTGGGAAACGCCTCCACGTTGGCGATGAACGAGCCGTTCTCGACGATGGAGGCCTCGGGCTCCGACGTCTGGAGGCCCCGTCGCACCACATCGAGGTCGAAGGTCAGCTCGGCGCGCGCACCGGGCGGCATGGGCTGCTCCAGCCGGAACTCATACATCCCGAAGCGGGCGTCGTGGGAGTGCAGCCGCGCCCCCGCCAGCTTCAGCGCGGCGAGGCTCACGTCGCGCTGCACGGAGACCCAGACGGTCTGGATGGGCTCCTGGGTCCGGTTCTCCAGGTGGTAGGTGCCGGCAGCCTGGTAGCGCGCTTCCGTGGGGAAGAGGTCGACGTGGGCCTTCACCGCGACGATGCTCGGCTGCGCCAGCGTCTCGTAGCGCTGGTAGGACTTCTCGTACGCCGCCTTCCAGTCGGCGCGCTGAGAGCGCGTCTCGTAGAGGTTCAGCACGTTCGTGCCGCGGAAGATGAAGCCTCCCGCCACGATGAACACGCCCAGACAGGCCGCCGCGCCCACCCTGCCGCTCCACCCCCACACGCGAGGCAGCGCCGCGAAACGTTCCCGCAGTGGACGACTGACGCCGCGCCGCCACAGGCCGCAGGTGACGAGCCCCAGCAGGCCCGCGAACGCGCCCCAGTACACCATGAACGCGGAGAAGGACGCGGTGGCGGCCCCGAAGCCGTTCATGTCCGAGTACCGCACCGGAGGTCCGCCCGCGTAGCGCAGCAGGCCATGCTCCAGTCCCACCACTTCGCCCTGGCGGAGGAGCAGGGCCAGGAGCAGGGCCAGGAACATTCCTACGTACCGGTTCGGGCTCAACGTCTGGAGCCACAGCACCGCCACCGCGAACAGCAGCAGCGGCAGCCCCGTGAAGTACAGGAGCGACAGGTACAGCTCCGGCTCCAGCTGGAAGTAGCCGCGCGAGAGCTGGAACAGCACCGCGATGCCCACCGCCGAGGCGGCCAGCACGCCAATCAGCACGGCCAGTACCGCCAGCTTGGACAGGTAGAGCACCGCGCTGGATACGGGCATCGCGTCGACCAGCTCGCTCATGCGGACGACGCGCTCGCGCCAGACCAGCTCCGCGCCGAAGTAGACCAGCGTGAGGGTGCCGATGAGGGACAGCGTCTGCTGGAGGTTCGGAAGCAGCACCGCCGTCGTCGGCAGCAGGTGCGTGCCGTACTCCGTGCGGGTGGAGCCCGCGATGACTTCCATGCCCACCACGACGACCCACAGCGCGAGCAGCGCCAGGAAGGCCCCGCTCTTCAGCACGTACCGCGACTCCAGCCCCACCGCGGACCTCAACGCGGCCCAGGCCTGCGCGCCCGTGCTCCCGTGGGTCGCCACCGGCCGGTACGCCGTCCCGGGAGGCGCCTCCGCCTTCGCCCCTCCCCTGCCCGTCTTCGACCCGGGTGACACCTGGAAGGCGAAGCGCTGGTAGACGAAGCCCAGCACGCACGCCGAGACGCCCAGCCACAGCAGGCGGTTCTGCAGGAAGGGCCCCTCCAGGGAGAGCAGGCGGGTGTTCCGTTCGGCCTCGGTCCAGTACCGCGTCTGCGTGAAGAAGGCGGACAGGCCGAACGGGTCCAGCAGCGCGGCGCGCGCCATGGCCTCGGGCGTCTGCGACGCGGCCCCCGCCATCAGCGGCGAGTCCCCCAGCATGGAGCCCACGAAGTAGAGCGCGTAGAGGAAGACGGCCCCGATGTAGCTGGCCAGCGCGCTGCGCGTCAGCGCGGAGATGGCGAACAGCAGCGACGCCGCGAAGACCAGGTTGGGCAGCACCATCACCGCGAGCGCCCACACGTAGCGGAGCACCTCCGTGTCCCCCAGCCGCTCCGGGTCCACGGCCAGCACCCGGGGCGCCAGCATCAGCCCCAGCGCGGCCACCGCGAACACCACGAGCGCAGCCAGCAGGGCCCCGGTGAACCGGGCGGACAGGTACGTGAGCTTGTGGATGGAGGTGGCGAAGACGAGCTCCTCCATCTTGTGCTCGCTGTCGCGCAGCGCCGCATTCGCGCAGAAGAAGCCGAGCACGAAGATGGAGAACAGCGACAAGAGCCCCATCGACTGCATGACGGAGTGTGGCGAGTTGACGTGCACGTTGTCCGGGCCGTAGCCCGTGCCGACGAACACGAAGGCCATTCCCACGAAGGCCGCGACGGCCACGAAGAAGGCCGCCTGGCGCGTCTGGTAGCGCCACTCGAAGCGAAGCACCTCGCCGAGCATGACGTCCCCTCAGACCGCGTGCGGCCCGGACGACAGGGCGGAGAAGTAGACGTCTTCCAGGTCCGCCGGCACCGGCTCGAACCCCGGCCCCGGCGACGCGTCCGACAACACGCGCAGCACCGTCTTCCCTCCGGACAGCTGTGTGGACAGCACGGAGCGGGACGCGCGGTGGCCGGCGACCTCGTGCTTCTCCACCGTCTTGCGCCACACGCGGCCGGACAGCTCCGCGACGAGCGTCTCGGGTGCCCCCTCCCGCAGCACCCGGCCTCCGGACAGGATGGCCATCCGGGGACAGAGTTGGCGCACGTCCTCGACGATGTGCGTGGACAGCAGCACGACGACGTTCTCTCCCACCTCGCTCAGGAGGTTGTGGAACCGGTTGCGCTCCTCCGGGTCCAGGCCCGCGGTGGGCTCGTCGACGATGAGCATGCGCGGGTCGCCCAGCAGGGCCTGGGCAATCCCGAAGCGCTGCCGCATGCCTCCCGAGAAGCCGCTGACGGCCTTCTTGCGGTGCTCATACAGGTTCGTCTGGTGCAGCAGCGCGTCCACCTGCTCGCGGCGCGTGCGCCGGTCCGTCAGGCCCTTGAGCACGCCCAGGTGGTCCAGCAATTCGCTGGCGGACACGCCGGGGTACACGCCGAAGTCCTGCGGCAGATAGCCCAGGTGCCGCCGGTGCGCGCGCGGGTCCGCGAGCACGTCGGCGCCGTCGAAGGTGAGCTGTCCCGCGTCCGGCGGCTGGAGCGTGGCCAGGATGCGCATCAGGGTGGACTTGCCCGCCCCGTTCGGCCCGAGGAGGCCGAAGAGGCCCCGCTCAATCGTCAGGTCGATGCCCTGGAGCGCACGCACCCCATTCGGATAGGTCTTCGACACGGCGCGGATGTGCAGCATGGCCCCCTGCGTACGGGCCAGCCCCCATCCCATTGCATGCGCCCCTACACTTCCAGCAACACGTACCGCTGCTCCGGCGTGTGCTTCGCCAGCAGGGGCATGGCCACGTTGTAGACGGGGATGCCGCTCTTGGTCTTCCCGTTGCGCGCGCCGTGGTGCGCGTGCCCGTGGAAGACGGCCTCCGCGCCGTAGTGGTCAATCGGCATCGACAGCCGGCTCGTCCCGAGGAACGGGCGGATTTCGATGTTCTCCCCGTCCAGCGTCTCCGGCACCGGGGAGTAGTGCATGATGACCACCTTCTTCTCCGTGTCGAGGTGGCTCAGCGCCGCCTCCAGCTTGAGCGACTCGGTGACGGCCTCCTGCACGAAGGCCTTCGTCTGTCCCTCGCCGAAGGCCTGCAGGGTGGCGTTGCCGAAGCCTCCGCCGAAGCCCTTCACCCCCGCCACGCCCAGCACCTTCTCGAAGATGAAGTGGTCCCCGTCGAGCAGGTGCACGCCCGCCTTGGACAGCTCGCTGCAGATCTCCTTCGCCTGGTTGTGCTCGTAGTCGTGGTTGCCCAGCACCGCCGCCACCGGCACGCGCAGCGCGGACAGCTCCTCCGCGAGCACCTTGCCCTCCTCAATCATCCCCCTGTCGGTGAGGTCCCCGCACAGCACGAGCAGGTCCGCCGTGGCGTTCACCTGTTTGACGAGCTGTCGGAAGCGTCCGTGTTGGTCCTCGCGGCAGTGAAGGTCACCGACTGCCGCCAACCGAATTTTCGAGCTCGGATCGCGCGCCACGCTCGTCTCCCTGCTGTCGTTCGTTCTCGTCCCAGGCCCGCCCGTCGCGGAAACCCCAGTGGTGGATGTCCACGTGATAGTTCACCCGCGAGATGAGGTTCCCGCGGCACAGCTTGTCCTCCCAGCGCCCCTCGCGGAGGGTGTGCAGCGTGCGGCTCATCAACTCCGCCATCACCCAGTCGGGGACCATGTCCCGCTCGGACGGATAGGCGAACCGGAACATCATCAGGTGGCTGAGCAGCACCTCCCAGTACCGGTCGAAGCGGCGCATCAGCCGCTCCCAGTCCATGCTCCGCCCCGCCTTCAGGATGAGGTGATTCACGTCCGAGCCGTCATACCGCTCGCGCTCGTTGACGAAGGCCTTGGACCAGATCATCTCCTCGGCGGGCGCCACCAGGCACCCGTGTCCGAAGATGTTGCAGGTCTTCGCGTGGGTGAACCACTCGTCGTCCACCACCGCCACGCCGTTGCCGGACGAGAAGATGAAGTCGACGAAGTAGTCGCCCTTGTAGGCCTTGTAGATCCACACCTCGTCCGCGCGCTCGGTGCGCCAGCCGTCCGCCTCCAGCACCTCGAGCGCCCGCAACGCGTCACGCTTGCGCGGGAAGAGGTCCAAATCTTTCGTGTCCCGGTAGATGCCGGTGTAGGTCGCGTACGCGTACGCACCGCCCACCACGAAGGGCACCCCCGCCTCGACCAAGAGCCCAATCGCCCGGGCCCGAGCGTTGATTTCATCCGGAGCGCGGTCGCGCTCGGCCAGCGTGGCGTCCGTGCCCATCTCCCCGGGATGGTTGGGGTGTCTCTTTTCCATGTGCGAAAGGTAGGGATGGAGGAATTCCGCCGTGCGAAGGCCGGCTGAAAATGCCTGGGGAGCGGACAGCCAACCGGCAAACCGTTGATTTTCCAAACCTTTCTCCGGCCAGACAGGCGCCTTTTCTGTTTTCCGGCGGGGCTGTGTCCATTGGGGCGAACACGTTGCCGCACGGCCCGCCGGGGGCCGGCCGAAAGGAAGAAGAACCATGCTGCGCAAGAGCCTGCTGTGTGCCGCCCTGCTGGTCGCTGGCTGTGACTCCGCGAAGAACGACGAGGCGTCGTTCCGCGAGGGCCTTCCCTCCAAGGAGATGGTGGAGATGAAGGCGCCGAAGAAGAACGGCCAGGGGCTGACCTCGGCGTTCTACGGGCAGGGGCAGACGGCGGAGTACTACCAGCTCACGGTGGCCGCGGCGGTGACGGTCAACGGCGGCACGCTGGCGGTGCTCAACCTCATCGAGGAAATCGTCAAGCACACGCCGACCTCCATCGAGGGGGACGTCGCGGTGTGGGGCCCGCACACGGACGCGCTCAGCCCCACCACCTGGAAGCTGACCGTCACGCGCACGGACGACGACACCTACTCGTGGGTGCTGGAGGGCAAGGCGAAGAACGCGGAGGACTCGGCCTTCGTGGCGGTGCTGTCCGGCACGCACACGGCCGCGGTGGACGCGGACGGCGAGCGCGTGAAGGGCTTCGGCTCCGGTGAGTTCCTCATCGACTGGGAGCGGATTCGCACCCTGCCCAACGCCAACCAGAACGAGATGGGCACGGCGGAGATCCAGTACTCGCGCGCGGACGCGAAGGCGGTGGCGTCGGTGGTGGCGCAGTTCCACCAGGTCCGTGACGAGGAGGTGCAGGGTGGCCGCGTGGACGCGAACTACAGCTTCAAGCAGGCCCCGGGCGCGGGCGGCGAGCTGGACTTCGTGCTGAAGAAGAACATCGACACGGACCCCGCGCGCACGAAGCTGGAGGACCTGTCCATCAAGAGCCGCTGGGAGGCCACCGGGGCTGGCCGCTCGGACATCGAGCTGTCGGGCGGGGACCTGTTCGGCAAGGCGACGGTGAGCGAGTGCTGGGACAGCAACTTCCTCAGCGCCTACTTCTCGGTCAGCTTCAACCCGGCCGTTGGATACGGGGCGGTCAGCGCCTGCGGCAACTTCACCACGCCTGTCACGCCGTGACGCGGCTCGCGGTAGGCTGCGGCGCGTGACGGGAACGAGCCAGCCGGTCCTCAAGGTGATTCAAGGTGGCCACCACCAGGACCGGCGGGCCCTCATGCGCGAGCTGTACGCGAAGTATGGCGGCAGCGTGATGGGGCGCTGCCGCTACCTCCTGAAGGATGCGACGAAGGCGGAGGACGCGATGCACGACGTCTTCGCTCGCGCCCTCACCCACAGCGACGACTTCCGCGCGGAGGCGTCGCCGCTGACGTGGTTGATGAAGATTGCCACCAACCACTGCCTCAACCAGCTTCGCTCGGAGCGGGCGGGCTGGCGGCAGTGGTTCGAGCGGGACGCGGCGGCGCGCACGGAAGGGCACGGCGGCGCGGGCGAGATGGAGACGCGAGACCTGGTGCGCCGGCTGCTGGCGAAGGTGGACGTGGAGACGCAGGCGGCGGTGGTGCACTACCACGTGGACGGGATGACGCTGGAAGAGGTGGCGGCGGTGCTGGGGCGCTCGGTCCCCACCATCCGCAAGAGGCTGGAGCGCTTCGCCGAGCTGGGTGGAGAGGAGCTGAGGGTCCGATGAGCGCGCACGAGTCGGAGTGGACATTGCGCCGCCTGAGCGCCGGGGAACTGGCCGCCGCCGAGGCCGCCCGTGCCCGCGGCCACGTGGCCTCCTGCGCGGCCTGCGGCGCCACCCTGCGAGGACTCGAGCACGAGCAGTCCCGCTTCGAGGCGGCGGTTCCCTTCGAGCACTTCGAGGCCGGCGTGGAGCGCGCGGTGCAGCGGCAGCGGCGCAGCGAGTCCTTCCGCACGCCGCCCCGGCGCTGGGTGGCGACGACGGTGGCGATGGCCGCCTCGGTGCTGGTGGTGCTGCTGGCCCGGCCCCTGCTGAGCAGCGGCCCGGGGCACACCCCGGGACTCAATGGCATCAAGGGCGGCGCGGTGGCGGAGCTGCGCATTGGCGGCGGCTCGGGCCCGCAGCGCGAGGCCCGCACGGACGCGCCCGAGGCGTTGGACTTCGGCGAGCGGGTGATGCTGGGCTACCAGGCCCACGCGCACCGGTACGTGGCGGCGGTGTCGGTGGATGCCATCGGCGAGGTGACGCCGCTCCACCCGGAGTCGGGCGAGAGCCTTCCGGTGGAGCCCGGCGCGGACATGCACTGGCTGCCGGACAGCTGGGAGCTGACGGGCTCCGGCGCCGAGCGCGTGGTGCTGGTGCTGACGGACGCGCCCGTGTCGGTGGACGCGCTGGTGGACGCGGCACGGCGGGCCTTCCTGGCGGCGGACGGCGACGTGGAGCGCATGGCGCCGCTCGACGTGCCGGGTGAACAGACGCACTGGGTGCTGCTCAAGCCATGAGCCCCCTGCCCTCTTGCCTTCGAAGTCTGGCCCTGGCGCTGGTCCTGGTGGCCACGGCCGCGCAAGCGGACGTGCTGCGCCGCTTCGCGCTGGTGGCCGGCAACGACGAGGGCGGCGGCGACACGCGCCCCCTGCGGTTCGCCCGCGACGACGCGCGGAAGATGTACGCGCTCCTGCAGCGGCTGGGCGGCGTGGCGCCCGGGGACGCGAAGCTGCTGCTCGACGAGGACTCGCGGGACTTCCTCGCCGCGCTGACGGAGCTGGAGGGACGCGCGAAGGCGGCCCGCGCCCGGGGCGAGCGCACGGCGCTGATGGTCTACTACTCGGGCCATGCGAAGGACGGCGCGCTGCGGCTGGGCGACTCGCGGCTGGCCTACGAGGACTTGAAGCGCCGACTGGCGGACGCCCCGGTGGACATCCGCATCGCCATCCTGGACTCGTGTCGCTCCGGCGCGCTGACGCGTACCAAGGGCGCGCGGCGGGCCCCCGCCTTCGAGATTGAGTCCGGCGCGGCGAGGGATGCGCGGGGCCTGGTCATCCTCACCTCCAGCTCGGCGGACGAGGACTCGCAGGAGTCGGACGCGCTGCGCGGCAGCTACTTCTCGCACCACCTGGCCAGCGGCCTGCTGGGCGACGCGGACCGCAGCGGCGACGGACGGGTGACGCTGTTCGAGGCGTACTCGCATGCGTATGCGCGCACGGTGGCGGACACGGCGGCCAGCACCGCGGGCCCGCAGCACCCCACGTTCAGCTACGACCTCGCCGGCAATGGAGACCTGGTGCTGACGGACCTGCGCGCCAGCGGCGAGGGGCTGCTGGTGCCGGGCGCCGCGCCCGCGGGCACGTACTACTTCGTGGACCCGGGCGGCATGGTGGTGGCGGAGCTGGACAAGACGGCGGACGTGGAGCGCCGGGTGGCGCTGGCGCCGGGCACGTACCGGGTGAAGCGCCGCCTCCCGGACCGGCTGCGCATCGGCGAGGTGCAGGTGCCGCGAGGGCGGGCGGCGGTGCTGGAGGAGACGCGGCTGCGCGACGCGCCCTTCTCCGACGACCCGGTGAAGGGCGCGGCGCGGGACGGCGGCGCGTGGTGGACGGTGGGGCTCTCCGGCGGCGTGCAGTCCTTCTTCGACGCGCCCACGCGCGACACGCTGTTCCTCTCCGTGGGCCTGCTGGGCGCGGAGGCGCAGCTGCACGACTACTTCCGGCGCGACTGGGTGTGGGGCGTGGACGTGGCGGTGGGCGGCAAGCAGGCGGTGCTGGCGCTGCCCACGCTGGCGGGGCCGGCCTACCGCTACTCGGTGACGAGCCTGGGTACCACGCTCACCGCCGAGTGGCCCCGCGCGAGCGTGACGCCCTTCGTGGGCGGGCGGCTGGCGTACCTCATGCTGCGGCGCGACTTCGAGGACGAGGCGTTTCCGGACCAGAAGTTCGCCATGTTCTCCCCGGGCGTGGTGGGTGGGGTGCGCTGGAAGCCGCTGCCGCGCCTGTACGTCACCGGGCAGGCCCGTCTCCACTACCTGCAATACACCGTCGATGAGCAGCGCTCGCTGGGCTACTGGGAGCTGGGCGCGCTCCTCACCTACCAGCCATGAAGGAGCACGCGATGCGACACCTGGCGATGGCCTGTCTGTGCCTGGCGGCGGCCGCGTGCGGCGGCGACTTCTCCAACGACGACCTCGAGTTCCTCAACGCGCTGCCGCGGCGCGAGGACCTGGCCGCCAAGCTGCCCGCGAGCAGCCAGGGACGCACGGGCGGCGGGCTGACGACGCGCAAGGCCGGGCTGGTGGTGAACCTGGGCGAGGTGTCCGAGCTCGCCACGGACACGGACAGCACGGGCCGTGACTTCAACACGGCGGTGGACGGCCTGCTGACGCTGCTGGAGAACATCCGCTCCGCGTCGCCCACCACGCGCGAGCCGGACCGGCGGGTGTGGGGGCCGTTCAAGGACAAGGACCATCCGGGCTTCGACGTGCGCTTCGTCATGGAGCGCCAGGAGCTGCGCTTCGACTACCGGCTGGAGTACCGCCGCACCGGCGAGGGTGACCTGGACTGGTGGGCCCTGCTGTCGGGCACCTTCCAGGCGGACGCGGGCATCCGCAAGGGCGAGGGCAAGCTCTCCCTCGACGTGAAGCGGGCGACCGAGGAGGGCTTCACCGCGGGAGGGCTGTCGACGCTGGACCGGCTGGACATCGACTATCAGACGAAGGCCCTGCCCACCCGGGTGGAGATGGTCTTCACGCCCCGGGGTGGCCTGACGGAAGCCGTGCGCTACACCTATCGCGAGGCGGAAGGGGGACTGGGGGAGATGAAGTTCCGGCTCCCCGCCACGGACCTCGTCGTCGGGGGCAGGCTGGAGGACGTGGAGCTGACCACGCGCTGGGCGCCGGACGGCCGGGGCATGGGCACGCTGCTGGTGCTCGCCGGAGACATCCAGGGCGCGAAGTACACCGAGTGCTGGAACGCCCTGGGCCGCGTCACCTTCATCGCGCGCAGCTGGGACTTCTTCAATCCCACGGATGGTGAGCGCGCGTCGTGCCCGGACTTCACCGCGCTGGACGAGTAGCCGGGCGCGCCCGGCCGCCCGCTCCTGTTGGAAGGCTGGCAGCCCGTCAACCGAGGGCGAACACGAAACCCGTTGCGCCAGACGCGACCCGGTATAGTGCGCGCCATGAGTGATGGGCAGAAGACCGAGGCGCGCGCGCAGCGTCCGGGAACCTTGAAGAGCCTGGCGCTGGCGATGGCGTCCTGGCGGACGGCCTCGGTGACGCTGCTCTCGTTCTCCTCGGGTCTGCCCCTGGGCCTCGTCTGGATTGCGATTCCCGACTGGCTGCGCAGCGCCGGCGTGGACATCCGCGTGGTGGGCCTCGTCACGCTGGCCCAGGCCCCCTGGTCCTTCAAGTTCCTCTGGTCGCCCCTCATGGACCGCTACGTGCCGCCCTTCTGGGGCCGGCGGCGGGGCTGGATGGCGCTGGCGCAGGTGGCCCTCTTCATCACCACGCTGGCGGTGGCGGGCGTGGGCGGCCACCCGGAGGCCGCGTGGGTGGTGGGCGCGCTGGCCATGGCGGTGGCCTTCTCCGCGGCCACGCAGGACATCGCCATCGACGCGTACTCCGTGGAGGTGCTGCGCAAGGAGGAGCAGGGCGTGGCGGTGGGCGCGCGCGTGGCGCTGTACCGCGCGGCCATGTTCATCGCCGGCTCGGCGGCCATTACGCTCGCGGGACGGATTTCGTGGAGCATCGTCGTCATCGGGCTGGCGCTGCTCTACGTGCCGCTGCTCCTCGTCACCCGCTTCGCCCCAGAGCCCGACGAGCGGGTGCCGCCCCCGCGCTCGCTCAAGGACGCCGTCTGGTACCCCTTCGTGGGCTTCCTCCAGAGGCACCGCGCGCTGGAAATCCTGGCGTTCGTCTTCGCGTACAAGCTGGCGGACAACCTGGGCGGTTCGCTGCTGCGCCCCTTCCTGGTGGACATGGGCTACAGCGCGACCGACCGCGGCGTGGCGCTGGGCACCATCGGCCTGTTCGGCACCATTGCCGGCACGCTGGTGGGCGGCGCGTGGACCACGGTGCTGGGGCTGGGCCGGGCGCTATGGGTTTTCGGCGTGGTGCAGATTGTCTCCAACGTGGGCTACGTCCTCGTGGCGCGCGCCGGAGCGCCGAATCAGTTGCTGATGTACTCGGCCATCGGCTTCGAGCAGGTGACGCAGGGCCTGGGCACCGGCGCCTTCTCCGTGCTGCTGTTGCGACTCACCCAGAAGCGCTTCTCGGCCACGCAGTTCGCGCTCCTCTCCAGCCTCTTCTCCATCCCCCGCGTGGTGGCCGGCCCCATCAGCGGCTTCGCCGTGCACGCCATGGGCTGGGAGCAGTTCTTCTGGTTCACCATGGCGGCGGGCATCCCCGGACTGCTGCTGCTCGCGCGCTTCGTGCCCATCGGAGTGAAGGACCCCAACTTCGACGTGGAGACCCAGGTCCGTCCGGCCACCCGGGCGATGAGCCGGGGCGCGCTGACGACGGCCGCCGTGCTGTCGGGCGTGGCGGGCATCGTGCTGGGAGGCCTGACGACGGCGCTGCTCGGGGCGATGCAGGCGGTGCGCACGAAGCCCGAAGCGGGCTTCGACTTCGGCGCGTCCCTGTCCGCGATGTTCCAGCCCGCGTCCGTCACCGACTGGGTGACACTCGCCGGCATCGTCATCTTCGGGCTGGTGGTGGGCCTGCTCACCGCCGCCGCGCTCGCCGCGCGCTCCGGCGCCTTCTACATCCCCGAGGAGGAGGCCCCGCCCACGTCCCCCCCGGGCGCGGCCGAGGCGCGCTGACGGCCCGCTCCCGGGGCTGGCCTCTGCTCGCAAGTCCACACCGCCCACGCCCTGACGGCATGGGTGGCGTATGACACGGCCCTGAAGGCCCCCCCGCCACGGTGTACCGGCGTACAGGTGCGCAAGATGGGGGATCCATCCGGCGTGCGCCCTGCCTATGGTGGGCGGCGCTATGGCCCACCCTCTCGCTGGCAAGCCCCCACCGGAAGAACTCCTCATCAATCCCGAGAAGCTGCGCGCCCAGTATTACGCCGAGCGTCCGGATGTGAATGTACCGGAGCAGCGCGTCGCCTTCGGCACGTCCGGCCACCGCGGCTCCTCCGCGCGCCGCAGCTTCAACGAGGCCCACATCATCGCGGTGACGCAGGCCGTCTGCGAGTACCGCAAGCAGCAGGGCATCGACGGGCCGCTGTACCTGGGCAAGGACACGCACGCCCTCTCCGACCCGGCGCAGGCGACGGCGCTGGAGGTGCTCGCGGCCAACGGCGTGCAGGTGCGCTTCAGCGACCTGGCCACGCCCACGCCCGTCATCTCCCACGCCATCCTCACGTACAACAAGGGCCGCACCAGCGGGCTCGCGGACGGCATCGTCATCACCCCGTCCCACAACCCGCCCGAGGACGGCGGAATCAAATACAACCCGCCCAACGGCGGCCCCGCGGACACGAACGTCACCGCGGGCGTCGAGCGCCGCGCCAATGAACTGATGGCCGCGGGCAACGCGGGCGTGCAGCGCACCCCGTACGAGCGCGCGCGCACCGCGCCCACGGTGAAGCCGCACGACTTCATCACTCCGTACGTGGAGGACCTGGGCAGCGTCGTGGACATGGAGGCGCTGCGCGGCGCGAAGCTGAAGATTGGCGCGGACCCGCTGGGCGGCTCCAACGTGGCCTACTGGGAGCCCATCGCCACGCGGTACGGCTTGAATCTGCACGTGGTCAACCCCACGGTGGACCCCACGTTCCGCTTCATGACGTTGGACCATGACGGGAAGATCCGCATGGACTGCTCGTCGCCGTACGCCATGGCGAACCTGGTGCGGCTGAAGGACCAGTACGACATCGCCTTCGGCAACGACGCGGACTCGGACCGGCACGGCATCGTCACGCGCAGCATGGGGTTGATGAACCCCAACCACTACCTCGCGGTGGCCATGGCCTACCTCTTCCGCACCCGGTCCGGATGGAAGCCCGGCACCGCGGTGGGCAAGACGCTGGTGAGCAGCGCCCTCATCGACCGCGTGGCGAAGGAGCACGGCCACCGCGTCGTCGAGGTGCCGGTGGGCTTCAAGTGGTTCGTGGACGGGCTGCTGGACGGCTCGCTCGGCTTCGGCGGCGAGGAGAGCGCCGGGGCGTCCTTCCTCCGCCGCGACGGCAGCGTGTGGACCACGGACAAGGACGGCATCATCATGGACCTGCTGGCCGTGGAGATTCTCGCCACCACCGGCAAGGACCCGGGCGAGCACTACCTGGCCCAGGCCGCCCGGTTCGGCGCGCCGCACTACACGCGCATCGACCAGCCGGCCACGTCCGCGCAGAAGGCGGCGCTCAAGAAGCTGTCGCCGGAGTCGGTGAAGGCCGACACGCTCGCGGGCGAGCCCATCCTCCAGCGCCTCACGCGCGCGCCCGGCAACAACGCGGACATCGGCGGGCTGAAGGTGGTGACGGAGAACGGCTGGTTCGCCGCCCGGCCCTCCGGCACCGAGGACGTGTACAAAATCTACGCGGAGAGCTTCCGCGGCGACGCGCACCTCCAGTCCATCGTCCAGGAGGCGAGGGCCATCGTCGACGCGGCCTTCGCCGGGAAGTAGCGAAGGCAATGCTGGACCCGGGCTCCTCCGCGCGCTTGCATGGCGCCGGAGGAGTCACCGCCCCGCATGGAAACCGTGAAGCTCGTCCTGATGTACCTGCTGGCCCTGTTCATGGTGGCCGCGGGGGTGAACCACTTCCGCAACCCGCGCTTCTACCTGCGCATCATGCCGCCGTACCTCCCGTGGCACGGGCCGCTCGTGTTCCTGAGTGGCGTGGCGGAGGTGCTGCTGGGCGTGGGGCTCGTGGTGCCACAGACGCGCCAGCTCGCCGCGTGGGGGCTCGTCGCGCTCTTCGTGGCCATCTTCCCCGCCAACCTCTACATGACGATGAACCCGGAGCGGTTCAAGAAGATACACCCCGCACTCCTCTGGCTGCGGCTGCCCCTGCAGGGCGTCCTCATCCTCTGGGCGTGGTGGTACACCTGAGGCGGCGGGCTCGGACTGGGGGTGGGGGCGCCTGTCCGCCCGGCGGCCCTGCCCGTGCGTCCTTCCTTGACTCGACGGGAGGTGCTCTTTAGGTTTCGACGCTTCCTGTAGCTCTACCGAAATCCGAAGGACGTTCCATGGCTCGCGTAACAGTCGAAGACTGCCTCCCCCTCGTCGACAACCGGTTCGCGCTGGTGCTGCTCGCGGCGAAGCGCGCGCGTCAGCTGATGGCGGGTGCGCGCCCCATCATCGAGACGTCCAAGAACAAGCCCCCCGTGCTGTCCCTGCGCGAGGTGGCCACCGGCCGCGTGAAGTTCGACCGGGACGTGCGCGAGGCGCTGTCCGGCAAGTACACCCCCGCCGAGAAGCCCTGAGCCTCCCGAAGGCTTCAGCCGCCCTCGGGCTCCGGTGTCCTGACCGGAGCGGGGGCGGCCTCCGGGAGCAGGCCCTGTGAGCGCAGCCACCGCACCGCGCGCGACGCCACGGCCTTCTCTCCCTTGTAGCCGAGCATCGGTATCAGCTGGGCCACCGGCACCCAGCGCACCTCGTCCACCTCCACGCGCGGCCCCGGCAGCGGCCCCAGCGCGCCCGTCTGATAGCGGAAGAGGAAGAAGTGGACGCGCTTGAAGATGCGCTGCCCCCGGAACTGGTAGACGTAGCGGATCTCCCCCAGCGGCGCGATGAGCGTCACGGTGAGCCCCGTCTCCTCGTGCACCTCGCGGCTCGCCGTCTGCTCCGGGCTCTCTCCCGGGTCCACGTGCCCCTTGGGCAGCGCCCACAACGGGCGTCCGTGGGGACGAATGACGGCCACCTCCCAGGTGCCGGCACTCTCCCGGATGACGACCCCTCCTGCGGACGCCTCGCGTGGCATACCCACCCACCCTATCCGAAGCGGGCGGGCAGGTGCTCATCCACCGTGCGCGAAATGACGCAGCTTCGCCTCCGCCCCCAGCCGGTAGGCGTAGCGCAGGTCCGCCAGGAGCCTGTCCAGCCGCCGCCCGGTGACGTGCCCCATCAGCCGGCCGCAGAAGCGGCGCGACAGCCGGTTGGCCTCCTCGTAGCGCCACCGCTCCTGGGGGGACAGGCGCTCGCGGTAGGAGACCCGCTGGAACAGGCGCCCGAGCAGCTCCTGCGCCCAGGGGCCCACGCCCTCCCCCCAGCGGTGCAGGAGGCACACGGCGAACTTGTCCACCTCCGCCTGCGCCTCGAGCTCCAGCAGGGACACCGTCCGGCCATGCGCCGCGGTGTGCGCCACGTAGAGGAAGTGGCTGACGCCCTCGGCCACCTGGCAGTAGCCGTCCAGGTCGCCGTCCAGCAGGTACCCCAGCGGGCCGGACGCGTAGGGCTTCAGCCTGTCGAGCAGCGCGGGGGAGAGGTACAGGGCCAGCTCCAGGTCATCCCCGTCCTCGTGGACCAGCAGCTCCTCCTCGGAGCGCCCCGTGCCGCCCAGCTGCACCGCGGCCTCGGTGTCCACGACGAAGACTTCCGCCCGCGCCGCGCACGTGAAGCCGTAGATGGCCTCCAGGTGGTCCTGCACCCGTCCAATCATCGTGAGCCACCCGCCCGCTAGTTGGGAAGCCCCTTGAGCGGAGGCACCATGCCCGCGTCCACCAGCACCCGCTCCAGCCTGTCGCTGCCGGAGCGCGCCCAGGACTCGTAGACCTTGAGCGCGCCGCTCGGGCTGGCCTTCACCATGCCGCGCGCGGCAATCTCCTCCAGCACCTCCACCAGCGCGCGGAACTTGTCCCGCAGCTCGCGGTACACCTGCGCCGCCGGGGACAGCTCCGCCACCTGGCCGTACGCCGTGCCGCCCATCTGGATGTAGTAGTCCGGGCCCACCACGCCGGACTGGAGCGCGCCGGAGAAGAAGCCCGCCGTGTACAGCGACACGTCCCCCAGCCGCCGCAGCGTGCGGATGCGCTCGTTGCGCTCCTGCTGCAGCGCCTGGTGGTAGAGCAGCGCCAGCGGCTCGTGGTCCTTCCGGCCGTCCTCCTCGCGGGTGAACAGCTTGTCCGTGAGCGCGAACTCCGAGAGCAGATTGACCAGGTAGAACTCCGTCACCTCGGTAATCCGCACCCGCTGCCGGCCCATCACCTCGTCCAGGAGCGACTTGAAGAACTCCTTCAGCGACAGGGACGCCACCAGTTCACTCATCGACACCTCCCGTCAGTCCCGGGGGCGACTCCGGCCTCCGGGGGACAGGGGAAAGGTACCAATGACACCCGGACGCGGCAAAGGTGACTCCCAGTGATTCCGGGTACTTGCGCTAGCACTCGACCCTCCCGAGTGCCAATCCGGGCCCGCCCGCCGCGCGGCCGGGCACAGTCCCGGCACGGTGGCCGGGAATACGAAAAACATAGGAATGCCGCGCAGTTGGCAGCCCATGCGACGCCGGTCCGGCATCGCTTGACGGGTCGACTTCCCTGGTTATTATCCGCCGCGCCTAGGCGTTAGCACTCGCGAGGTGCGAGTGCTAAATGCCGCGGGTCGTCACGACCCATTAACCCCCAAGAGGCGTCCCGGCCGGCAGTATCCCCGGGCCGGGCGCTACACAAAGGAGCAGGCCATGAAGATTCGTCCCCTGCAGGATCGGCTCATCGTGAAGCGCGTCGCCGAGGAGTCCAAGACCAAGGGCGGTCTCTTCATCCCCGACACGGCGAAGGAGAAGCCCCTCGAGGGCAAGGTCATCGCCGTCGGCAACGGCAAGGTGCTCGAGGACGGCAAGGTCCGGCCCATGGACATCAAGGCCGGTGACACCATCCTGTTCAGCAAGTACGCCGGGACCGAGATCAAGCTCGACGGCGAGGAGCACCTGATCCTCCGCGAGGAGGATGTGCTCGGCGTCCTCGAGAAGTAGTCGTCCCTTCCCACCCCTTTCCTTCAAGGAACCATCCAAATGGCGAAGGACATTCTGTTCGACGTGCGCGCCCGCGAGGCCATCCTCCGTGGCGTCAACATCCTGGCCGACGCGGTCAAGGTCACCCTCGGCCCCAAGGGCCGCAACGTCGTCATCGAGAAGAGCTTTGGCTCGCCCACCATCACCAAGGACGGTGTGACGGTCGCCAAGGAAATCGAGCTGGAGAACAAGTTCGAGAACATGGGCGCGCAGATGGTCAAGGAGGTCGCCTCCAAGACGTCTGACGTCGCCGGTGACGGCACCACCACGGCCACCGTGCTGGCGCAGGCCATCTTCCGCGAGGGCGCGAAGCTGGTCGCCGCGGGCCACAACCCGATGGAGATCAAGCGCGGCATCGACAAGGCCGTGGCCATCATCGTCGGCGAGCTGAAGAAGCTGGCGAAGCCCACCAAGGGTCAGAAGGAAGTGGCCCAGGTCGGCACCATCTCCGCCAACGGCGACGCCACCATCGGCCAGATCATCGCGGACGCGATGGAGAAGGTCGGCAAGGAGGGCGTCATCACGGTGGAGGAGGCCAAGGGCCTGGAGACCACCCTGGACGTGGTCGAGGGCATGCAGTTCGACCGCGGCTACCTCTCCCCGTACTTCGTGACGGACCCGGAGCGCATGGAGGCCGTGCTGAACGACGTCCTCATCCTCATCCACGAGAAGAAGATCTCGTCGATGAAGGACCTGCTGCCCATCCTGGAGCAGGTGGCGCGCGCCGGAAAGCCGCTGCTCATCATCGCCGAGGAGGTCGAGGGCGAGGCCCTGGCCACCCTGGTGGTGAACAAGATCCGCGGCGTGCTGAACGTGTGCGCGGTGAAGGCGCCGGGCTTCGGTGACCGCCGCAAGGCCATGCTCGAGGACATCGCCACCCTGACGGGCGGCAAGATGATCGCCGAGGACCTGGGCATCAAGCTGGACACGCTGACGCTCCAGGACCTGGGCCGCGCCAAGCGCATCACGGTGGACAAGGACAACACCACCATCGTGGACGGTGCCGGCAGCCAGCAGGAGATCGAGGCGCGCGTGAAGCAGATCCGCGCCACCATCGAGAACACCACGAGCGACTACGACCGCGAGAAGCTGCAGGAGCGGCTGGCGAAGCTGGTGGGCGGCGTGGCCGTCATCAACGTCGGCGCGGCCACCGAGACGGAGATGAAGGAGAAGAAGGCCCGCGTGGAGGACGCGCTCAATGCGACTCGCGCGGCCGTCGAGGAGGGCGTGGTGCCCGGCGGCGGCGTGGCCTTCATCCGGTGCCTCAAGGCGCTGGACGGCGTGGAGTTCACCGTCGGCGAGAAGTTCGGCGTGGACATCATCCGCCGCTCGGTCGAGGAGCCCCTGCGCCAGATCGTCGGCAACGGCGGCCTCGAGGGCAGCGTGGTGGTGAACAAGGTCAAGGAGGGCACGGGTGCGTTCGGCTTCAACGCCGCCACCGGCGCCTACGAGGACCTGCTGGCCGCGGGCGTCATCGACCCGGCCAAGGTGAGCCGCAGCGCGCTGCAGAACGCGGCGTCCGTGGCCTCCCTCATGCTTACCACCGAGGCCATGGTGGCGGAGCGCCCGAAGGAGGAGAAGGACGCCCCCGCCGGCGGCGGTGGCATGGGCGGCATGGGCGGTATGGGCGGCATGGGCATGTAGTCGCCCCCCACCCCGGCTCCCATGCCGGGGTGACGGCCTGACAGCGGCCTCCGGTTCCTCCAGGGAGCCGGGGGCCGTTGTGTTTTCCAGGCAAGGTGGCGGCGGGCGCTCGTGGCCCTTAGTTTGGTGGGAAGAAGGAGGAGCTGCCCGTGAAGCCCGTGAAGATCTACACGACGACCTACTGTGGTTACTGCGTCCGCGCGAAGGACCTGCTCAAGCGCAAGGGGGTCGACTACGAAGAGGTGGACGTCACCGGAGACGACTCCATGCGCTCGAAGCTGGTGGAGATGAGCGGCGGCCAGCGCACCGTGCCGCAGATCTTCATCGGCGACGCACACGTGGGCGGCTACTCGGACCTGTCCCGGCTGGACACCGAGGGCAAGCTGGACCCGATGCTCCAGGCCTGAGCCGACCAGGCAGGCGGGCGCCCCGCTCCGGCCCTCCGGAGCGCCGTGCATACCTTCCCTCCCGTGGCACACCATCCTTTCGCGGGAGGCGGCAATGGCAGGCGAAGAAGCGCAGACGGGCACCCGTGACGAGCACTACAACCTCGTCAGCGCCCTGTATCACCTCCTCAAGGGCGCCTCGACGGCCGAGCAGTACATCGCCGACGCCGAGGAGTCTGGAGACCAGGAGCTGGCCCAGTTCTTCCGGGACTTGCAGGACGAGCAGCGCAACCTCTCCGAGCGCGCGAAGAATCTGCTCGGAGGCCGGATGCTCGGCGGTGAGAAGGCGGGCACCGGCCGCAAGGCCAAGGCGGGCGCCGGCAAGAGCGTCCCCACACGCGCGCTGAAGACGCAGAGCAACGCGAGCGTCAACTCCGGCGGCAACGCGAAGGACGACATCGTGGACGAGGAGTCCAAGGAGTCGTTCCCCGCCAGCGACTCGCCCGCGCGCTACTGAGCAGGGCGCGCCCGCGGCCAGCGCGCGCGCCCCCGCGTGGCCCGGCGCGACGGGGCGCGGGGATTCGCGCAGGTTTCTGGATTCCGCGGGGACGTTCGTCTTGGATGACGGGCCGTGAAGCGAACCGGCCCGTCACTCCTCGCGCGCGGCGTCCTGCTGCTGGCGGCCTTCGGGGGCCTGGCGGCCTTCGGGGCCCTGGCGTGCCGGGGCCCCGCCGTCCAGGTGCAGCGCACCGTGCCCGAGGACCTGCGCGCGTCCGCGGTGGTCGTCTACCCCTTCGGCTTCCGCTGGGAGGCGCCCCCGTGGCGCGCGGTGGAGCTCTCCCAACGACTGGTGGACGTGGCGCTGGCCGAGGCCGGCACCCAGGCCCTCTTCTTCGGCCCCACGGAGGTGCGCGTGTACCACCCCGAGGCGGACGACGCCTGGACGGCCAGCGACGCGGTGGCGGTGCTGGCCGCCTACCGCGTGCGCCCGGAGGCCGCGCTGGTGCTGCGCCCCCGGGCCGAGCGCCGCGTCCAGTCCGGCCAACGTGAACTGGTGGACAGTCGTGGCCACACGGTGGGCCGGAGTGCCCAGGAAGCCGTGGTGTATCTGGGCACGGTGGAGGTGCTCCACCCCGCCAGCCGGCAGGTCCTGCTGGAGGTGTCCGGCGAGGCCCCGGCGGACCCCTTCGCCGAAGTCACGGACGACGGCGCGGACCCCACCCCGGAGCTGACGGTGCTGATGGAAACGCTCACCCGCGAGGCCCTGAAGGCCCTCTCCGGCACGCTGAAGCCGCCGCGCGTCCCCGCCCCGCCCCTGGCCACGTCCGTGGCCTGGCTGCCCTGGGAGACGCTCCCCCTGGAGGCGGAGCTGGCCGGCAAGGACGTGCTCGACGCGGAGGTGCTCCGCCGCCAGCGCCTGCGCTTCGCCAACCCGGGCCTGGAGCCCACCGTGCTGGACGCGCTGGCCCGGCAGCCCGGGGGCCTCTTCGTCCGCGAGGCCCCACCGGGCTCGAAGCTGGCGGCGGGAGACCAGGTGCTGGCCCTCGATGGACACCCCGCCCCGCCGCAGGCCCTCGCCCGGACGCGGCTGTCCCCCGCCCCGGTGGAGGCCCGCGTGCGGCAACCCTCCGGAAGGATTGTTTCACTCTCGCTGCCCTGATGCGCTCAGACGTGAATCAGAGGGGGTAGAGGTGCGAGTCGTGCTTGCCCCCCTGGTCCCCTCGCACCTAAAGAGGACCCCATGATGGAACCCAGGCCCGAGACCACCCAGACCGCCCAGACGGACCAGGAAGGCCGCACCACCCGCATTCCCATCCACGAGTGGACGGTGGAGGTGGTGGGTGGCCCGGACAAAGGCAAGAAGGTGACGACCCAGGACGGACTGGTGCGCGTGGGCTCGGACCCCGCCAGCGACCTGGTGCTCACGGACGCGACGGTGAGCCGCCGCCACCTGGAGGTGGAGCGCACCTCGCGCGGGCTGCTCCTGCGCGACGCCGGCAGCCGCAACGGCACCTTCCTCGACGGCCGGCAGGTGGTGCAGGCCTACCTGGCCAGCGGGGACAAGCTGGAGCTGGGCAAGACGAAGCTGTCCGTGAAGGTGGCCCCGCGCCCCACCGAGGTGGAGGTGGCGGGCGCCGAGTCCTTCGGCGCGCTGGTGGGCGCCTCGGAGAAGATGCGCTGGGTCTTCACGGAGCTGCGCCGCGTGGCCCGCGAGGACATGAGCCTGCTCATCGAGGGTGAGACGGGCACCGGCAAGGAGCTGGCGGCGCGCGCGGTGCACCAGCACTCCGCGCGGCGGCACGGCCCCTTCAAGGTCGTGGACTGCAACCTCATCTCCGAGGAGAAGGCCGAGCGCGAGCTGTTCGGCGGCCTGCGCGCCGGCGAGGGCGAGGACCGCGAGGCGCGCGGCGTCTTCGAGGCGGCCCGGGGCGGCACCCTCTTCCTGGACGAGGTGGGCGAGCTGCCCCTCCAGGTGCAGGGCAAGCTGTTGCGCGTGCTGGAGACGCGCGAGGTGCCCTCGCTGGACGGGCAGCCGGTGGCGGTGGACGTGCGCGTCATCGCCTCCACGCACCGCAACCTGGAGGAGGACGTGCGCCAGGGCCGCTTCCGCGCGGACCTCTACTTCCGGCTCGCGGTGGCGCGCGTGCGACTGCCGCCCCTGCGCACCCGCCGCGAGGACCTGCCCGTGCTGTCCCAGGCCCTGTCGCAGACGCTGCGCGCCAGCGTGACGCTCACCCCGCAGACGCTGGCCCTCTTCGAGGGCTACGACTGGCCGGGCAACGTGCGCGAGCTGCGCAACGTGCTCGAGCGCGGCGCGCTCATGGAGGAGACGGGCAACAGCAGCTGGCTGGACTTCCTCGCGCAGCCCTCGCGCCGCGAGGAGGGCCAGGCCCCCGCCACCAACGTGTCCGCCATCGTCACCAACATGCCGTACCACGAGGCCAAGGACCGGGTGCTCGCGGACTTCGAGCGCTTGTACTTCGCCGAGGTGATGCGCACGGTGGGCTTCGACATGAAGGCCGCCGAGCAGCGCACCGGCCTGTCGATGCAGAGCCTCTACCGACTCTTGAAGAAGAACGGGCTTCGTCTCAAGGACCTCAAGAACGCCGAAGGCCTGGAGAAGTAGACGCCCGGACGCAGTCCCACCCCCAGGGAGAACAACCGCATGTTGCGTCGTCTTGCCGTAGCCTCCTTCGCCCTCACCGCCGCCTGTGCCGGCACGCAGAAGCCGGATGCCGCGGCCGGTAACGGCACGTCCGTGCCCACCGAGGAGAAGGTCCGCATCACCAACCAGCCGCCGTTCGACCTGGTCTCCTGCTTCCCGCGCGAGCTGAAGATGCCGGAGCAGAACAGCCAGGGCGTGGTGCTCGGCGCGCTCCTGTCCGCGCGCCCGCAGGTGCAGGAGTGCCTGGTGGACCCGAAGAACCGGGGCCCCGAGGCGGCGACCAAGGTGGAGGTGAAGACCACCGTCACCGACCAGGGCGCCACCCACGCCGTCACCGGGCAGAACCTCACGCCCGAGGGCACCGCCTGCATCCAGAAGGTGATGGACACCCAGGTGCAGCCGGCGGCGCTCGCCAAGGGCGCGGCTCCGGTGGAGGCCACCCTCCCCTTCGAGCACACCGCCAGCGGCCTGAACTCCGTGAAGTTCGGCATCAACGAGGGCTCCGACTTCACCGGCGCGGTGCGCCTGGCGCAGCCGAGCTGGTGTGACTGCTACGCCAGCTTCAAGGACAAGGTCCCCCCGGCGCTGACGGCCAAGGTGAAGCTGGTGAAGGCCCAGCAGACCCCCGCCCAGGTGACGTTCGAGCCCTCCGGCAACACCGAGGGTGACCAGCTCGCCGCCTGCCTCCAGCCGAAGATTGCCGCGCTGCCGGCGAAGCTGTCCTCCGACGAGCTGGGCTTCAACTACCGCTTCGTCCACTTCAACTCCAACGCCACCACGGAGGCCTCGGCCAGCCTGCCTCCGGAGCTGCGCTTCCTCCAGCTGGACCTGGTGCGCACGCAGCGCGCCGCGGACCAGGCCATCGCCGACGGCGCCCGCAACCCCGCGGCGCAGGCCTTCGCCGAGGTGGTGGACCGCTACCAGAAGACCAAGAACTACAAGCTCTTCGACGAGCTCGAGAGCAAGTGCAACGCCCTGGTGGCGGCGGACACCCGCGTCACCGAGGCCATCGAAGGCCGCCAGGCGACGGAGCAGGCCGCGCTCTCCATCGCCCAGGAGATGAAGGTGAAGGACGCCGAGGCCTGGACGGAGGCCGAGGCCGCCACCCAGAAGAACCTGGACGAGACGGTGAAGGAGCTCGCCGAGGCGCAGAAGATCGCCACCCAGGACAAGGGCGCCTGCCCGAAGAAGACGTACAAGAAGTAGCCCGTCCCTGACGGTGGAAACACGAAGGCGCGGGTCCCGGAGAGTCGGGGCCCGCGCCTTTCGTCATTCAGGCTCGGAGGCTCGGAGGCTCGGAGCCCCTGCTCAGGCCGCCGTGATCTTGTCGTCGTTGGCGGCGCCGGCCTCGCGCATGCGGACGCTGACGAGCTTGGAGATGCCCGGCTCCTCCATGGTGACGCCGTAGAGGGTGTTGGAGACCTCCATGGTCCGCTTGTTGTGGGTGATGAGGATGAACTGCGACTGCTTGCTCATCTCCTTCACCATGTCGTTGTAGCGGCCCACGTTGCCCTCATCCAGCGGCGCGTCGACCTCGTCCAGGAGGCAGAAGGGCGTGGGCTTGATGAGGAAGATGCCGAAGATGAGGCCCACCGCGGTGAGGGCCTTCTCGCCACCGGAGAGCAGGTTGACGCTCTGCAGCTTCTTGCCGGGCGGCTGGGCGACGATTTCCACGCCCTGCTCCGCGTTGGGCCCCTCGCTGGTGAGCACCAGGCTGGCGCGCCCGCCGCCGAACAGGCGCGGGAAGATGGCCTGGAACTTCTCGTTCACCACGTCGAAGGTCTGCTTGAAGCGCTCGCGGCTGGCCGCGTCGATGCGCTGGATGGCCTCCTTGAGCTGCTCAATCGAGGCCTGCAGGTCCTTCTTCTGCGCGGCGAGGAAGTCGTAGCGCTTGGACAGCTCCGCGTGCTCGTCGATGGCGGTGAGGTTGATCTCCCCCATCTTCTCCACCTGGGCGCGCAAGTCCTTCAGCTCCGCCTCCGTCTCCGGGGCGAGCGCCGGCAGCAGGTGGTAGTTGTGCAGCTCCAGCGCCAGGTCCACCTGGTGCCGCTCGCGGATGCCCGCCGCCAGGTGCTCCAGCTCCAGGGCAATCTCCCGCTCGCGCAGCGAAATCTGCGACAGCCCCTGCATCAGCTCGTCCACCCGGCCGCGCAGCTCGCGGAACTGGGTGTCCTGCTCGCGCACCTCGGCGGACGCCAGGGTGTGCGCGGCGCGGCGGGCCTCCAGCCCCTCCGCGGCCAGCCGGTGCTCCTCGGCGCGCTGGGCCAGGCCGCCCTCGGTGCCCTCAATCCGGCGCTCCAGCTCCTCGGTGCGCGAGCCGCCCTCCAGCACGGTGGCCTGGAGGCGGGTGACGCGCGTCTCCATGTCCTTGCGCTGGGTGACGAGGCTCTCCAGCTCCTTGCGCGCGGACTCGCCGCGCTCGCTGCCGGCGGCCACCTTGATGCGCAGGCCCGTCAGCTCGCCGTTGGCGACCTCCGCGCGCTGGCGCAAGGACTCCTGCTCCCCCGCCAGCTGCTTCACGCGCTCCTCGCGGCCCTCGCGGTCCGCCTGGCCGTGCGCCACCTCGCCGCGGCTCGTCTCCTCCTCGTGCGCCAGCGCGCTGTGGCTCTGCGCCAGCTGCGCGTCCTCGGACTCCAGCGCCCGCAGCCGCTCGCGCACCCGGGCCAGGTCCTCGCCCGCCTTGTGCAGGTCCTTCTCCTGGCTGGCGAGATTCACCTCCTCGGCGTGCTGGTTCTTCGCCAGCCCCTTGAGGACGCCCTCGGTGTGCCCCATCTGCTTCTGGAGCGTGTAGTGGCGGGTGAGGATTTCGTTGTAGCGCTCCTCCACCCGGGCCACCTCGGCGGCCAGCTCGGCGATTTCGCGCTTCTTCTGGAGCGCGCCCACCGCCGCGCCCTCGCGCTCACCACCGACGATGGTGCCGTCGGGACGGAACACCTCGCCGTCCTGCGTGACGAGCGTGCACGTGGGGCCGCCGGCCTCCGCGTATGCCCGCGCGGCGCCAATGTCCTGGACGATGACCACGTCCCCGAGCAAGAGCTGCACCAGGGGGCGCAGCGTCTCCTCGCACGTCACCTCGCGGGGGGCATGGGCCAGCACGCCCGGGCGGCTGAAGTCCGGCTCCTGCAGGGGCGGCAGCGAGTCCAGCGCGGGCACGGGCAGGAAGCTGCCCCGCCCCTCCGCGTGGCCCTTGAGGTACTCCACCAGCTCCACGCCCTTGTCGCGGCTCTCGACGATGACGTGCTGCAGGCGCTCGCCCAGCGCCGCCTCCACCGCGCGCTCGTAGCGCTGGGTGACGGAGATGACGTCGGCCACGAGGCCGAAGATGCCCTGCTCGCGGGCCACCGTGCCGGCGCGCATCATGACGGCGCGCACGCCGCGGTCGAAGCCGTCGTAGTTCTTCTGGATGTCCTCCAGGGACGACAGGCGGCTGCGCTTGTCGCTCAGCTCCTCGCGCAGGGAGATGACCTGGATTTCGTTCTCCGTGAAGTCGGCGCGGGTGCGGCTGAGCGCCTCCTCCTCCTGGCCCTTGCGCTCGGCCAGCTCCGCGGCGAGGTGGCGGGTGTCCTCCACCCGCTTCGCCACGTCGCCGCGCACCGCCTCCAGCTGGGATTCCTGCGCGCGCAGCGCCTCCAGCTCCCCCTGGAGCTTCGCCCGGCGGGACTCCAAGTCCGTGCGCTGGCGGGCCAGGTTGACGAGGTTGCTCTCGTGGTTGGCCAGGCGCCCGGCCACGGCCACCAGGCCCGCGCGCTCCTGCTCCAGGCGCAGCGCCACCTCCGTCTGGAGCTGGGACACGCGGCGCAGCTCCTCCTGCGCCACCTGCATGGCGACCTCGTCCTCCTTCCACGAGCCGGCGATGCCGGACAGCTCCGCCTCGCGCGCGGCCATGGCCTCGGCCATCTCCGCCTGCCGCGCCAGCAGCCCGTCCAGCTCCACCTTCGCCGCCGCCACGCGGGCGCGCGTCTCCTCCAGGTCCTTCTTCCCGTACGACAGCTCCTGCGTGTCGCGCTGCACGCTGCTCTCCAGCGCGTGCACCTCGGCGGCGAGCGCCTGCAGGGCGGCGGCCTCGGCCTCCAGCTCCGCGCGGCGCTGGGTGATGGACTCCTCCAGCCCCTTCACCCGGTCCAGGCTCTCGCGCTCCTCCGTGCCCAGGTTCTCCAGGCGGGACTTGAGGACCTGCTTCTCCGACAGGAGCTCCAGGTGGCGGTGGCTGGCGGCGTGCAGGTCGATGTCCCGCATGCGCGCCTTGAGCTTCTTGTACTTCTCCGCCTTCTTCGCCTGGCGCGACAGCACGTCGAGCCGCTTCTCCAGCTCGTTGGTGATGTCCGTGACGCGCAGGAGGTTGGCGTCGGTCGCCTCCATCTTCCGCTCGGCGGCCTTGCGGCGGGCCTTGTACTTGGTGACGCCCGCGGCCTCCTCCAGCAGGTGGCGCCGGTCCTCCGGCTTGCTGGACACGATGAGGCCCACGCGGCCCTGCTCGATGATGGAGTAGGCCTTGGTGCCCACGCCGGTGCCGAGGAACAGCTCGGTGATGTCCAGCAGGCGGCACTGCGCCTTGTTGATGAGGTACTCGGAGTCGCCGTTGCGGAACAGGCGCCGCGTCACCGTGACTTCGGAGAAGCCCTGGTACTGCGGGGCGAGCTGATCCGTCTCGTCCACGAGGAAGGTGAGCGACACCTCCGCCATGGACAGCGGCGGCTTGTTCTCCGAGCCGTTGAAGATGACGTCCTCCATGCCGCGGCCACGGAGGTTCTTCGCGCTCTGCTCGCCCATCACCCAGCGGATGGCGTCCACGACGTTGGACTTTCCACAGCCGTTGGGGCCGACGATGCCCGTGACGCCTTCATCGAACGTGAAGACGCTCCGCTCCATGAAGGACTTGAAGCCGGTGATGTCCAACCGCTTGATTCGCATGCCAGCGGGCTCCTGGTGAGGCGCGGAGTACGGGGAATAAAGTGAGCGCGAGGCCGAAAAATCGGCTCCGGAACGATCGGCAGGAGTACCAGTCGCCCCCCGGCCGATCAAGCGTGACCATGCCTCAGGTGGCCATACGTTCGGCTGCTTGCCCTTCAACAGGGCAGGCTCGGGGCACGTCTGGCCGTTCCGTGGGGTTGCAAAGTGGGAGTCCCACCCTACCTTCCAATTGCTTTTTCTGGAGGTTGCCTACGTTCCAGCCCTTTCTTGCCGTGTCGCTCCTCATGGGAGCGTCCCCTACGCCGGACGTAGCACCCCGGTCTGACACGCCGGCGGTTGCCTCTCCGGCAGCCGCCTGCCCCAACCCGTATTTCCCGCTGGAGGACGGCCTCAAGCTGACCTACCGGGCAGGCAAGTCCTCGGAGATGGTGCTCTCCACGAAGGACGTGACGCCGGTGCCGGAGGGCCTCAAGGGCACCGTCGCGGTGAAGCTGAAGAGCCGCGAGGGCCAGACGGAGGCCACGTGTACCTCCGAGGGCATCCGCACGGGCCTGGGCGGCCTGGAGGGCACCCTGCTCTCCGCGTCCGGCATGGACGTGCAGGTGGTGAGCGCCGAGGGCGTCGCCGTGCCCGCTCCTTCCACCATGGTGCCCGGAGGGACGTGGAAGAACAGCCTCTCCGTGAAGCTCCAGCCGCCCGCGGGCAAGACGGGGGGCATCCGTCCCACCATCGCCACCACGTTCGACAAGGAGGCCACGGTGGTGGGCGAGGAGGAAGTCACCGTCGCCGCCGGGACGTTCAAGGCGCTCAAGGTGAAGAACATCACCACGGCGCGCTCCAGCCGGCCCGGCGCCCAGGGACGCTCCATGGAGAGCTTCATCTGGTTCGCCCCCGGCGTGGGCATCATCAAGCTGGAGACGGCCGGCAGCACCGACCTGGAGCTGCTCAAGGTGGAGCGCCCGGAGCCGCCCAAGGCCGCCAGCAAGACGAAGGTGATGAAGAAGGCCGTGGCCGCGAAGAAGGACCCGAAGGGCTAAGGCCCCGCAAGGGCCAGGCCCCGGAAGCCTACGCCGACTCGTTCGAGGACGTCGGCGGCGTCTCCCCCGGAGGCGCCGCCGCGGACTCCGGGGCGGCCGCGGACTCCGCGGCGGGACGAGGCGCCGTGGCGGCGCGGGACTGGGGCTCCACCGTCACCCGCACCACGCGCGGCCCGTCCACCTCCTCCACCTGGATGCGCCACATGTCGAGCTTCAGGGTGTCCCCCTTCTCCGGGACACGCCCCAGCCGCGCCATGAGGTAGCCGGCAATCGTCGTGACGTCGCCCTCCTCGTCCTCGTCGAGGTCGAAGTTGACGTCCAGCCGCTCCTCCAGGTCATCCAGCTGCGTGGTGCCCGGCAGCTCGAAGCGGCCGCCCGGCAGCGAGCGCACCTCCTCCACGCGGCGGCCCAGCTCCGCCACGTCGCCCACCACCTCGGCCACCACGTCGGAAATCGTCACCAGCCCGGACGTGCCGCCGTGCTCGTCCACCACCAGCGCCGTCTGGCGGCGGCGGCGGCGGAACTCGGCCAACAGCTGCTCCAGCGTGGCGTTCTCCGGGATGAAGAGCACCGGCCGCTGCACCTGCGCCAGGCTGCGCAGCTCCCCGCGCGACAGCAGGAAGAAGAGGTCCTTCGCGTTGACCAGGCCCTCCACCTCGTCGAGGTTGCCGCGGCACACCGGCAGCCACGTGTGGCCCGCCGCGCGCGCGTCCGCGATGCACTTGTCCAGCGGCTCCTCCACGTCGAGGAACTTCACCTGGTTGCGCGGCACCATCACCTGCCGCGCCGTCTTCTGCGCCATCTCCAGCGCCCGCTCGAGCAACTCCGCGCGCGCCGTCGTAATCGCCCCCGCCTGCGCCGAGCTGTGGAGGATGACGCGCAGCTCGTCCTCGCTGTGCGCGTCGTGCGACTCACCCACCGAGTGCAGGCCGAACAGGCGCAGCACCCACGCGGCCAGCCCGTTGAGCAGGACGATGGCCGGGTAGAAGAGGATGTAGAACACCCGCATCGGCACCGCGACGGCGAGCGTGGTGGACTCGGCGCGCTGGATCGCCAGGCTCTTGGGCGCCAGCTCCCCGAGGACGATGTGCAGGAAGGTGATGATGCTGAAGGCGATAACCACCGCGGCCGTGTGGGCCACCGTCGTGGCGGCGCCCTCCGGCACCAGCCCCACCAGCACCGGCTCCAGGAGCGCGGCGAAGGCCGGCTCGCCCAGCCAGCCCAGCCCCAGCGACGCCAGGGTGATGCCGAACTGGGTGGCGGACAGGTACGCGTCCAGGTGGCTCACCATCTTCATCGCGGTGGCCGCTCCGGGCGTCCCCTCATCCACCAGCGCCTGGATTCGCGTGGCGCGGACCTTCACGATGGCGAACTCGGTCGCCACGAAGAAGCCGTTGGCGAAGACCAGGAGGATCGCCAGGCCGAGGAACACCCATTCCATTCCCATGGCGGTGGCTCAGAACAAGGCTTCGAAGTCGGGGTCGCCCTTGAGGGCGTCGAACATGGGGTCCGTGGACAGCCACCCCATGACCTTCGGACGGTCCGCCGCCAGCGACTTCTGGAGGTACTGCACGGCGTCCTTCGGCCGGCCCCAGAGCGCGAACAGCGCGGCCAGGTTGTAGTTGAGCAGCAGGTCCTCGGGGTTCAGCGCCCGGGCCCGCTCATAGGCGCGCTCGGCTTCCGCGTAGAAGCCCTTCTGCGCGTAGCAGATGCCCAAGTCCAGCTGCGCCTCGAAGTTGTCCGGCTCCAGCCGCACCACTTCCTTCAGCTGTGTAATGGCGGAGCGGTAGTCGCCCTCGTCCATCATCAGCGCCGCCAGCTCGTGGCGCGGGAAGGCGTCCTGCGGGTCCAGCTCAATGGCCGTCTGCAGCTCGCGCATGGCCTCCTCCACCCGCCCCTGGTCCGCGTAGGTGAGGCCGAGGTTGAGGTGCGCGTCCGGATACTCCGGGTCCAGTTCAATCGCTTCCTTGTACTCCTCCACCGCCATCTCCCCGGCGTGGGTGGAGAGGAAGCAGGCCAGGTTGTAGTGCGCCGTGGCGCTCTCCGGCTCCAGCTTCAGGGCGGTGAGGTACTCGGTGAGCGCCTCGCGGAAGAGCTTCTTCTCCGCATAGACGGTCGCCAGGTTGTCGTGCGCGTGGGCCGAGCTGGGGTCCAGGTCGATGGCCTTCTTGAACTCCTTGATGGCCTCGTCGAGCCACCCCCGGTCCGCCAGCTCGATTCCGCGAGTGTTGTGCTCGTCGGAGAGCGCGATGTTGTCCTTTTCCCGGGCCATGAGCGCGCGGGCAATCTACGCGTCGCGCAATGAAGGGTGCAAGGTAGAGTTTCCCCCTGCCCATGCGCCACGCCGCCCTCCTGCTGCTCATGTTCGCCGCCTGTCATCCGAGACCCGTTCCCCCAGCGGAGCCCCCTCCGGTGCCGGGACCCGGCCCGACGCTCCCCGCCGAGCCGGACGCGGGCGTCGCCTCGCTCCCCGCCCCGCCGGCCCCACCGGCCGGGGCAGCGGACGCCGGCCCGCCTGTCCAGCCGGTGACGCTCGTGGTGGGCGGCGACGTGACGCTGGGCCACAACCTCCAGACGTACTTCGACGCCCAGGTGGCCAAGGGGCGCTCGCGCGAGGAGATGCTCGCGTACGGCTTCAAGGAGGTGAAGCCGCTGGGCGACGCGGCGGACCTCTTCGCCGTCAACCTGGAGTGCCCCTTCACCGAGGGCGGCGAGAAGCTGCCCAAGAACTTCAACTTCCGCGCGCGGCCGGAGCTGGTGGGCGCGCTCGTGGCCGGCGGCGTGGACGTGGTGAGCCTCGCCAACAACCACATGATGGACTACGGCGCCCAGGGGCTGGTGGACACGCTGGTGACGCTGGAGACCGCGCGCATCCCCTACTTCGGCGCGGGCAGGAACCTCGCCGAGGCGCGCCGGCCCGCCATCCTCACCGTGGGTGGCCTGCGCGTGGCCTTCCTCGGCTACTTCTTCCTCGGCGAGCGCAACATCGAGCCGCCCGAGGTCTACGCCACCGAGACGACGCCGGGCGTGGCCGGGCACTTCTCCGACGTGGAGGTCATGGAGCGGATGCTCGTCGAGGACATCCTCGCCGCGAAGCAGCAGGCGGACATCGTCCTGCCCTTCTTCCACTGGGGCCGCGAGGGCACCTACTCGCCGGAGCCGTACCAGGTGCGGCTGGCCCACGCGGCGATTGAAGCCGGCGCCAGCGGCGTGCTCGGCAGCCACCCGCACGTGCTCCAGTCCATGGAGCTGTTCCAGGGCGCGCCCGTCGTCTACTCGCTGGGCAACTTCGTCTTTGGTGGGAACTGGAACCCGCGCGACAAGCGCAGCGCGCTGTGGAAGGCCCGCTTCGGGCCCGGCGGCTACCTCTCCAGCGAGGTCCTGCCCCTGCGCTCCGACCGCTTCCCGGAGCTGCCCTTCCAGCCGGTGCCCGTCACGGGCAGCGAGGCGGAGGACGTCCTGCGACTCTTGGCGAGCTCCTCGGGAACCGTGGAGCGGATGCTGCCCGAGCTGGAGCCATGGGCCCGCCCGCCTCCCTCCCCCGAACCCCGAGGGAGGGAGTAGCCGGCCAGCTAGACCTTGTTGTTGGACTGGCCCTTCTTGGCGCGGCTGCGGCGGCGCTTCAGCTGGGCCTTCCGACCCTTGGCGCGGTTGGCGACCTTCTTCTTGGAACGATTTCCCTTCTGGGCGGGCATGTGGAAGGACTCCGGGTAGGTGATGTGAAACCGACCGCCAAAGGGCGGTGAGGGCGGCCCTTCTTTCATGCGACCGCCCAGGCAGCCAAGGATTTTCTTGACTCCGCCCACCCTTGCCAGAGGGCGGACAAAGGGGCAATACCCCCCGGAAGAACGATGATTGACAAACTCGAAGACGTCGAGCGCCGGTTCGAGCGCCTCACCGCCGACCTGTCGAACCCCGACGTGCTCGCCGACTCGGCGAGGCTCCAGAAGGTCTCCAAGGAGCGGGCGGGCCTGGAGAAGCTGGTGGACACCTTCCGCACCTACCGCAAGGTGCTGGCCGACCTGAACGAGGTCGAGGCCTGGCTCGGCAGCTCGGACGCGGACGAGAAGGCCTATGCCCGCGAGGCCCTGCCCGGCCTCAAGGAGCAGCGCGAGGAGCTGGAGGCCCAGCTCAAGCTCCTGCTGCTGCCCAAGGACCCCAACGACGAGAAGAACGTCATCCTCGAAATCCGCGCTGGCGCGGGCGGCGACGAGGCGTCCCTCTTCGCGGAGGAGGTCATGCAGATGTACCTCCGCTACGCGGACCGGCGGGGCTGGAAGTCGGACATCATCGACATGAGTGCGGGCAACGCCGGCGGCATCAAGGACGCCACCGTGACGCTGTCCGGGGACGCCGTGTTCAGCAGCCTGAAGTACGAGTCCGGCGTGCACCGCGTGCAGCGCGTGCCCGCCACCGAGACGCAGGGGCGCATCCACACCTCCACGATTACCGTGGCCGTCATGCCCGAGGCCGAGGAGGTGGACGTGAAGCTCAACGAGTCGGATATCGACCGGCAGGCGATGCGCTCCACGGGCGCCGGTGGCCAGAGCGTCAACACGACGGACTCCGCGGTGCGCCTCACCCACCGGCCCACGGGCATCGTCGTGAAGTGCCAGCAGGAGAAGAGCCAGCTCAAGAACTACAACATGGCGCTGCGCATGCTCCGCGCGAAAATCTATGAGATGGAGCAGGAGCGCCTGCGCGCCGAGCGCGACTCCACGCGCCGCTCGCAGGTGGGCACCGGCGACCGCAGCGAGAAGATTCGCACCTACAACTTCCCGCAGGACCGGCTGACGGACCACCGCATCGGGCTCACCGTGCACAACCTGCCGGGCATCATGGCGGGCGGCATCGAGGACGTCATCACCGCCTGCCGGACCTTCTACCAGGCCGAGGCGCTCAAGGCGCAGACGGGCGGAGGCCCGCGGCCCGCTTCTTCCGACGCATGAGCAGCGAGACCTGGACCATCCGCCGGGTCCTCACCTGGACGACGCAGCACTTCGAGAAGCGCCAGGTGGACAGCCCCCGGCTCACCGCCGAAGTCCTCCTGTCGCACGTGCTCAAGGTGGGCCGCGTGCGGCTGTACGTGGACCTGGACCGGCCCCTCTCCAAGGAGGAGCTGGGCACCTTCCGTGCGCTGATTGAGCGGCGCCTGAATGGTGAGCCCACGCAGTACCTCACCGGCATGCGCGAGTTCTACAACCGCACCTTCAAGGTGGACGCGCGGGTGCTGATTCCGAGGCCGGAGACGGAGCTGCTCGTGGAGGCGGCGCTGCGTTTGCTGCCCAAGGACGCGCCGTCGCGGGCCCTGGACGTGTGCACGGGCTCGGGCTGCATCGCCATCAGCCTCGCGGCCGAGCGCCCGCAGGCCACGGTGGTGGCCACGGACCTGTCCCCGGACGCGTGCGCGCTGGCGAAGGAGAACGCCGAAGCCCTCAAGGTGTCGGACAGGGTGACGGTGCTGCAGGGGGACCTCTTCTCCCCGGTGCCGCCGGACGCGCGCTTCCGGGTGGTGGTCTCCAACCCGCCCTACATCGACACCGCGGAAATCGCGACGCTGTCCGCCGAGGTGCGCCGCGAGCCGAAGCTGGCGCTGGACGGCGGGCCGGACGGGCTCGTCGCCATCCGCCGGGTGGTGACGGGCGCGCGGCGCTTCCTGGAGCCTGGCGGGCTCCTTGCAATGGAGATTGGCGAGACACAGGGCCCCGCCGTCCTGGAGCTCCTGCGGGCCGCGGGGTACGCGGACGCGCGCGTGGAGAAGGACCTGGAGCGGCGGGAGCGCATGGCTTTTGGGACACAGCCCGTGGCTGACGGGCCACAGGGCTGAAGAAGCAGGGAACCATGGACAAAATCGTGATGAAGGGTGGCGCGGAGCTGCACGGTGAGGTGCAGGCCTCGGGCGCGAAGAACGCGGCGCTGCCCATCCTGGCCTCCGCGCTGCTGGCGGATGGCACCTCCACCTACCGCAACGTACCGGACCTGGCGGACGTCGGCACCATGCTCAAGGTGCTGCGCACCATGGGCTGCGACGCGGAGCGGCTGACCGCCCGCAAGAAGGACGTGTGCCAGGTGGGCGTCAACGGCCACATCCACCCGGAGGCCCCGTACGATTTGGTGAAGACGATGCGCGCCAGCGTGCTGGTGCTGGGCCCCCTCGTCGCCCGCTTCGGCCGGGCGCGTGTGTCCATGCCGGGCGGGTGCGCCATTGGCGCGCGGCCCATCGACCAGCACCTCAAGGGGCTCAAGGCCCTGGGCGCGGACATCCACCTGACGGAAGGCTACGTGGAGGCCCGGGCGAAGCAGCTCAAGGGCGGCACCGTCAACTTCGACGTCATCACCGTCACCGGCACGGAGAACGTGCTGATGGCGGCGGTGCTCGCCAAGGGCCGCACCATCATGGAGAACTGCGCCCGCGAGCCGGAGATTGAGGAGCTGGCCCGCGTCCTCAACAAGATGGGCGCCCGCATCGAGGGCGCCGGCACCTCCGTCATCACCGTCGAGGGCGTGGACGGCCTCAAGCCCGTGGAGCACGCCATCCTCCCGGACCGCATCGAGGCGGGCACCCTGCTCGTCGCGGCGGCCATCTCCGGCGGCAACGTGCTGGTGAAGCACGCGGTGCCCGAGCACCTGGAGGCCGTGGTGGACAAGCTGCGCGAGGCGGGCTGCACGATTACCGCCGAGGGGGGCGGGCTGCGGTGCAAGGCCCCCCGCACCCTCACCGCGGTGAACATCAACACCACCGAGCACCCGGGCTTCCCCACCGACATGCAGGCCCAGCTCATGGCCCTCATGTCCGTCAGCCAGGGAACGTCCGTCATCAGCGAAAACATCTTCGAGAACCGCTTCATGCACGTCCCGGAGCTGCACCGGCTGGGGGCGGACATCACCATCCAGGGGCACACCGCGGTGGTGAAGGGCGTCAAGGGCCTGAGCGGGGCGCCCGTCATGGCCACGGACCTGAGGGCGAGCGCGTCCCTCATCCTCGCGGGCCTGCGGGCCGAGGGGCGCACGGACGTCAGCCGCGTGTACCACCTGGACCGGGGCTACGAGCGCCTGGAGCGCAAGCTGCGGAGCCTGGGCGCGGACATCCGGCGGGTGAAGGCGAAGGCGTGAGGGACTAGGGGGAGGGGCGCAGAGACGGCGCGTTGCCAACAGAAGCGGCGACGTGGGTTGCATCCGAATTTTCGCGCGACCTATCATTCTCCGAACCACTGGGGAGCATCCCTCCCCCACTGCAGGAGAATGAACGGCCCCATGGATTGCCCCAGCTGCAACGTCGAGATGGCAGATCTCGAGGGGGATGATCTGACGTTGCGAAAGTGTGGAGACTGCGGCGGTCTCTGGATCGACGTCGCGGACCTGAACCGGGTCCTCCTCCACAACAACCTCCCCGGGCTGGAGAGCCAGGGCGGCAAGGTGGATGCGCAGGCACTGACAGGTCAGTGCCCCGAATGCCAGGTGGACCTCGTCCGAGTGGACGGCGGCGACCGCCAGCACCCGCTCCACTACGACACGTGTGAGTCCTGTGGCGGCATCTTCCTGGAGTCGGAGTTCCAGGACGCCACCGACGTGAAGATCGCAGTGGAGGAAATCATCGCCTTCTTCCGCCACTTCAGCTCGAAGAAGAAGCTGGCGGCCCTCTAGGCGTCCGGCTCCTCCCGGGGCCCAGGCCGGGTGGCGCTCGCCGCCCCGCTTCGGCTCAGGGTCTGCCGCGGAACTCGCGGCCCCACTCCTCCGCCAGGGCCCCCTCCACGTCGAGCGAGGCCTCCGGCACCCGTACGCCCTCCTCCCCACCCTTCTGGAGGCGGGCCGTCACCTTTCCGCGCCTGGGTACCTCCAGGGACAGTCGGCTTCCGGACAGCGTGTACGTCCCGGTGACGGACGTGGGGCCGCCGCCCTCCAGGGGCTCGCGGGTGTAGCGGAACGTGCCGTCCATGTAGAAGGACAGGAAGCTCTCGGGGGCGCCCTCCAGGCCGCCGAACCAGGTGCCCAGCAGGGGCGCCAGGCGCGCGTCGTACTTCAGGCGCGGGGCGAGCCACGTGCCGTTGAGGGCCTTGCCGCCCGAGTAGAAGACCAGGTCGGTGATGCAGACGGGCGCCGCGTCGTCGGCGCCGGGGAAGCGGTCCACGACTTCCAGGATGAAGCGCGCGCCGCTCAGGGGCTGGCTGAGCGTCACCGCCTGCAGGCCGCGCTTGTCCTCCACCTTGAGGCTGCGGGAGGCGTCCACGCTGGTGAGGGTGAACTTCTTCGCGCGGGCGCGGGCCTTGAATGCGGCCCGGTCCGTGCCGTCCCCCGTGTAGACGCGCACCTCGTCCACGGTGACGGCGTCCTTGAAGCCGATGGTGATGGGGGCCGGGGACTCGCCGGTGGAGCACCACGCGGTGGTGTCCCGGCCGTCGAGCAGGTTCAGCGGGCTGTAGTGCTGGGGCTGGCCCTTGCGCTCCAGCCAGTCGGAGGTCTCCACGTAGCCGGGGGGGACGGTGGAGGCGGTGGAGGCGGTGGTGGCGAGCAGGAGGGAGGCGAGGAGCAGGCTTCGCATGGGGGTGCATCTTTGATCGCCAGGCGAGGAGGCTCCAATCGCGGATGAAAGCACCGGCGCGGATGTTGGGGTGCTTGACACCGGGTCCCCGCGAGGAAGGATGACGGCCCGTTTCCGGAGGAGACCGTGATGCGACGTTGGGGGTGGGGCTGTGTGCTGGCGGCGATGCTGGTTGCCTGCAAGGAGGACAAGACGCCGGCAATCCAGGACGCGGGCCCGGTGGAGACGGGGCCCTCCGCCCTCACGGAGAAGGAACCGAATGAGCGGCCGGACCAGGCGCTCGCGCTCACCCGGGACAGCACGGTGACGGCGGACCTGGCCGCGCAGCCGAACAAGGCGGATGAGGACTGGTACCGCCTGGCGCCCCCCGCCGCCCGCGTGGCGGACGTCACCGTGTCCGGGCTGCCCGGCGGCGACATCACCCTGGAGGTGTACGACAGGGACCGCAACCGGCTGGCCGCCATCAACAGCGAGGGGGAGGGCAAGCCGGAGCGCTTCCCCAACCTCTACGTGGAGGGCGAGCGCTGGGTGCGCGTGGTGCCCGCGCGCAAGGGCGTGGGCGGCGCCTACACCCTCGACGTGCGGATGCGCGCCGCCAACGACGGCGAGGAGCGCGAGCCCAATGACAGGGCGGTGGACGCGGCCCCCCTGCCCCTGGGCCAGACGGTGACGGCCTTCCTGGGCCATGCCGGGGACGAGGACTGGTACCGCATCGAATTGCCCGAGCCCGCCGCCCCCGCCGGTGGCGCCGCTCCGGGCTCCGAGGGCACGGCGCCCGCGCCCGAGGGGACGCCCTCCCCTGCCCCGGGCACGGAAGGCGCCCCCGCTCCGGGCTCCGGCAGCGCCACGCCGCCTCCGGAGGGCGAGGGCACCGCCCCGCAGGGCACCGCGCAGGAAGGCGCCCCACCCTCCACCACCCCCGAGGGCACCTTCGCCGGGGGCGAGCCGCCCCCGCCCGCGCCTCCCGCCGAGGGCCAGCCCGCGCCGGGCGAGGTGGGCGGCATGGCGGCGGCGCAGGCCGCGACGCAGGCGCTGGATGCCGGGACGGCGGCGCCGGCGGTGCCCCCCGAGCCTCCGTCGGTGGCGCTGAAGATTGACTTGTCCGGGGTGGAGGGCGTGCGGCCGGAGCTGTCGGTGCTGTCGGCGGCGGAGGCGCCGCTGTTCACCCTGCGGGGCAAGGAGGGCGAGGCGCTGTCGCTGCGCAACATCGGGGTGCGCGCCACGGACCGCGTCGTCTACGTGGTGGTGAAGGGAGGCTGGACGGGCACGGGGAAGGAGGCCCGCCGCACCTTCAGCGCCACCGCGCCGTACACGCTCACGGTGACGCAGGAGGAGGCCGGCGCCAACGCGGAGCTGGAGCCCAACGACGAGATCTACAAGGCCACGCCGCTGACGGCCGGGGGCTACCGCGAGGGCTTCCTGTCGCCGAAGGCGGACGTGGACCACTTCGTGCTGAAGACGGCCGAGCCGGTGCTGGCCAAGGTGGAGCTGTCCGGCGTGGAGCGGCTGGACCTGGTGCTCTCCATGGTGGAGCCGCCGCAGGGCGACGGCGAGAAGGAGACGGTGCTCCTGCGCGTCAACGACGGCGAGCTGAAGGAGCCCGAGCGCCTCAACAACGTGGCGTGTAGCGGCAGCTGCTACTTCCGGGTGGAGGGCGCGTCGCGCAAGGTGGACGGCAAGTGGGTGAAGGACTTCGAGAACGCCGAGCAGCCCTACCGCATCAGCATCACCACGGTGGCGGACAACGGCGGTGAGGAGCGCGAGCCCAACAACACCGCGGACCGGGGGCAGGAGCTGACGCCGGGCAAGGCGGTGCGCGGCACGGTGTTCCCGGTGAAGGACACGGACTTCTTCCGGTTGGACCTGTCGGACCGGCCGGTGCGCACGCCCATCAAGGCCATGCTGCTGGGCATCCTCAAGGTGGACGTGGGGCTGTACCTGCACCGGGTGCAGCCAGACGGAAAGCTGACGCTCGTCCAGACGGCCGACCGCGCCAAGGGCGACCAGCCGGAGAGCATCCGCTACAGCGCCGAGCCGGGCGTCTACGTCCTGGAGGTGCGCGACGCGAAGAACCGCGAGGCCAACTTCCAGGACGCCTATCAGCTCACTGTCGAGGAGGGGGAGTAGCCCGACACTTCCCGTTGACAAGGCACGGGAGGGCCCCTACTTTGGCTCTCGCTTCGCCCGCGGTGGTAGCTCAGTTGGTAGAGCACGAGCTTCCCAAGCTCGGGGTCGAGGGTTCGAATCCCTTCCGCCGCTCACAATGAAGGCCGGTAGTCCTGACGAAGGGCTACCGGCCTTCGTGTTTCCGGGCCTCGGGCCTGGCACCGCGCCTGACTGACTGGAGCCCTGGCGGGGGCCCCCGGCCACCCGCTGCGGGCAGCTCCGCGGCAGGGGTAGACTCGCGCCGCGATGCCACGGCCCCCAGCACGCGCAGCCCATTTCCCATGGCAGCTGGACCTGCGTTCGCTGGCGCTGTTCCGCATCCTGCTCGCCCTCTGCACGCTGCTGGACCTCGCCTCGCGCGCCGCCCGGCTCGACTGGTGGTACGCGGACGACGGCATCGTCTCGCGTGCGCTCGCCGAGCACTTCCAGGGCTTTTCCGTGCTGGGCCTTCCCGCGCTGACGCCCGGCACGTGGGGGGCGAGCGTCACCTTCTCCCTGGCGGCGGTGGCGGCGCTGCTGCTGCTGCTGGGCTACCGCTCGCGCCTGATGGCCGCGCTGCTGGCCCTGCTGGTCCTCTCCCTCCACACCCGCAATCCGCTGGTGCTCAGCGGCTCGGACACCGTGTTGCAGCTCGCGCTCATCTGGGCGGCCCTGCTCCCGGTGGGGGCGCGCTTCAGCCTGGATGCGCGCCGCCGGGCACGCTCCCTCGGGGGCACGCCCGCGGCTCCGGCCGGCCCGGCGCTCTGGTCGGGCTGCGCGGCGCTCGGCTTCACCCTGCAGGTCGGCTACTCGTACGTCTTCAACGCGTTCTACAAGTCCGGTGTCTCGTGGCACGACGGGACCGCGCTCGCCCAGGTCTTCTCCACGGGGATGGTCGCGCGCGAGCCGGGCGCCAGCCTGCTCATGTCCCTCCCCGAGCCCGTCCTGCACGGGTTGAGCTGGGGGGTGCTCGGGATGGAGTACGCCGCGGTCTTCCTGCTGCTACTGCCCCTCCCCTGGCTCCGTCTGGCCACGGTGCTCGCGCTGCTGGGGCTGCACCTGGGCATCCTGGTCACCATGAGTGTCGGGCTGTTCCCCCTGCTCTGCGTGGCCTGGCTGGCGGCGCTGCTGCCCGCGCGAGCGTGGGGCCCGGACGGTGCGCGAGAGCCCGCCGCGACACCTCGGCCAGACGCGGCGCTGCTGCCGGGGCGCCTCTCCGCGCTCGTGGCGGCCGTCGTCCTGGTCTTCGTGACCCACGTCAACGTGCAGGGGTACGTCTCCGGCGTCGGGGACGGCTACCGCGCGGCGCTCACCCGGGTGGGGCTCTATCAGCGGTGGAACAAGTTCGCGTCCCAGGCGCGGCCCTTCAGCGGGCACTACGTGGTGCGCGCGGCGCTGCCGGACGGTCTCGAGGTCGACCTCTTCCGCAGCCTCGTGGCCGGACAGGGTGAGCAGGTCGTCCTCACCGAGCAGCGCGACCTGGAGACCCTCTACGGCGGCACCCGGTGGAACTGGCGCGCCGAGGAGTTCCGGCGCTTCGGGATGAACATGATGCTCACCCGGGAGCCGCGCTACGCGGAGGGCCTGGCGCGCGCCCTGTGCGCGCGCTGGAACGCCAGCCGGCCGGAGCCGGTCCGGCGCGCCGAGGTGGTCTACGTGATGTACGAGGAGAACCGCGGCCCCGTGCCCAACTCCCTCTGGGCAGGAAGCTGCACCGACGAGGCTCCCGCCGCCGGCAGGCCCGCGACGGCGCGCGAAGCGCCTTGAAGACCGGGTGAAGTACGTGCGCCTGCCGGAGCGCGAGCAAATCCCCGTCGACGTGAACGAGCCGTTCATCATCGAGCACTACGCGCAGCGCGGCGAGCGGCTGGGCGACGCGGAGGCCTGTTGGGGGCGGGGCGGCAATCACACGTGGCACCCACGGTGTACCCTCGTGAATGCCATGACCCCCGCGGAGAAGCAGAGACTCATCGACCGGGCTCGCGCCATCCTCCTGGAGCAACTGCGCCTTCACGACTCGCGGGCACGCAGGGAGGGCGGGCCGCGCAGCAGCTACGACGAGCTCGACGACGCGGTCCGAGGTGCACTGGCTGGAGACGTCAGCACGGTCACCACGCTGCGTCGCGTCTTCGACGAGTGGGGTTTCGCGATGACGAACTCGTGCAACGAGCGTGGGGTGGCCTCGCTGGGACTCGCGCTGCTTGGAGACCGCCAGTCCATCCAGCGCATTCGCGGGGTGAGCCCGATCAACCTGAGCCGTGAGGCGAAGCCGCTGGCCCTGGCCATCCTCGAGGCCGGGGAGAAGCAGGACGAGTCCCCGGGCAACGACCTGCCCGAGGACTGAGCCGCCACGAGCGACCCACGGCGTGAGGAGCAGCCCGGGGCCGCCGGTTCCCGATGCTGCCCGCGCCGGTGTGGCGAACTTTCCGTGACACGAGCCGTCGACACGTTTGGACGGTTCATCGAACCCACAAGCAGGCGGGCAGGCAGGCACTCGGAATGCTGACGCGGCGGCGGCCCCTCCTCCGCCATCGCAACATGCCCCGCCCCCATGGCGTTTCGCCGTGTCCGTGGCGCATCATGCGCGGGTCGGTAGAGTGGTCACGATGGCGGCACGCGCTTCGCATTCGACACCTCCCGAGCACGGGAGGTCCGCATGTCACGACACATCGCACTTGCGCTCTTCGTCACCGGATTGACGCTCGTGGTGGTGCCCTTCGCCCTGGTCCGGGGCCTCGGTGTGAGGGCACTGTCGAAGCAGCTCCCGGGCCTGGGCGCACTGCCGCTGGACTTCGTCCGGGGAGATGCCGAGCTGCCGCAGCATCTCGAATATGTGCGGCTCGACAGCCACGCCCTCCACGGAAATCTGTTGGGGGATTCTCCCACGCGGGAGCTGGGCGTGCTGCTTCCGCCGTCGTACTTCAGCGCCCCCGAGCGCAAATACCCCGTGGTGTACCTGCTCCATGGCCTGGGGCCGCGGAAGGACGGGCACCTGGGCGCCCTGGGCATCCAGCGCGCCGCGTTCCGCCAGATGGCGGAGGGCGCGCTGCCCGAGCTCATCCTCGTCGCGGTGGATGGGACGACGTCCCTGGGCGGGAGCTACTACGCGCGCTCACCGGCGATTGGTGACTTCGAGACCTACGTGGTGCGTGAAATCGTGGGTGCGGTGGATGCGCGGTACCGGACGCGCGCCGAGGCGACATGGCGCGCGATTGCCGGCTTTTCGATGGGCGGGCACGGTGCCATCAAGCTGGCCATGAAATACCCGGGCGTGTTCTCCAGCGTCGGCACCTTGAGCGCGAGCCCGCTGGCCATCGACCAGCGCAAGTCGCTGTACCGCAACGCCCTGGCGCGCAAGCCCGTGGCGCGCAACGCCGGAGAGCTCGCGGAGCTGTACCCGTTCGAGGACGCCTGGACGGTGGCGTCCATCTACGCCAAGGCCGCCGCGTTCTCTTCCGACCCGGCGCGGGCCCCGCTCTTCCTCGAGCTGCCGTTCCAGAGCGGACGCGACGACGATCCGGTGTGGCGGCGCTGGATGGCGGAGGACCCGCTCACGCTGCTGTCCAGGCGCCATGCCGCGCTGAGCACGCTCGACACGCTGTACATGGACCGGGGCAGCCAGGAGACCCTCCTCGGGGCGGACGCGTTCGACCGGGCGCTCGAGACCTTCGGGATTCCCTTCCGGCACCAGGTGTTCGAAGGCGGGCACGTGGACGACTTCCAGGAGCGGCACCTGCGCATGCTGCGCTCGCTGGCGATGCGCTGGGCTCCGGGCGCGTAGCGCACATCCCGCCTCCAGCCCCGCTGACGAACGGAGGGGGTTGGCCGATACGGGCCGAGCGGGGATGCTCACGGGAATGACCGGGATACAAATCGGCATCTTCGCCAGCGTCTTCGGAGTCGGCCTCGGGACCGCGAGCCTCATCGGCTACGTCCGCTGGCGGCACTGGAAGCAGCAGCTCCAGACCTGGCAGGACTTCGCGACCACTCGCGGCTGGCGCTTCACGGAGACGCCCGGGTGGATGTACTCCGCGGGGACGCTGGAGATGACGGGCCGCCACGCCGGGCGGCCCATCACCGTGAGGACCGAGCACCGGGGCCACGGCAAGACGTTCCACATCGTCACCATCATCCAGCACGAGCTGGGTGAGGGCTTTCCGCGACAGATGGCCATCCGGCCCGAGAAGCTGGGCGACACGTTCGGCAAGCTGTTCGGCGTGAAGGACGAGGAGATTGGTGATGCCAGCCTCGATGACGCGCTGAACCTGACGAACGTCACCCCCCGGGCCCGCGCCCTCCTCCTCAGCGCGGGCATGCGGCAGCCCCTGCTGAACCTGGCCGACGTCTTCGAGACCTTCACCATCGAGAACGGCGTCCTGTCGGTGGAGGTGATCGCCGTCCCGCGCACCACCATCGAGATGTACAGGTTGCTGACGCCCGTGCGTGAGCTGGCCGACGCCATCCGGGGCGCGCTCGGCCATACCCGCTCGCAGGCGGAGGGCACCGGGCAGGACGGCGCCAATTCATGAGCCCCGGTTCCCGGGGCCCGTCCTTCGCCGTCGCAGCGTGAGCCTGTTCGGGCCGAGCGTCGTCGGCACGAAGGAGTCACGCCACCTCCCCGGAGGCGAGCGCCCCACGGCGGCTCGCTTCCGGTGCCTCCCCCGCGGCTCACCGTCCGCGCGTCAGGAAACGCGCTTCCGCTCGACCTCGGCGCGCAGCCGATCCTCCTGGGCACGCAGCTCCGGCGTGAACTCGGCGCCGAAGTCCTCGGCCTCGAAGATGGGACGGATCTCGATCTCCGAATCCTCGCCGGGCATCGGGTCGGGGCAGCGGCGGACCCATTCCACCGCCTCCTCCATCGACTTCACCTGCCAGACCCAATAGCCGGCGAGCAGCTCCTTGGTCTCGGTGAATGGACCGTCGAGGACGCTCTTCTTCCCGCCCGAGAACCGCACCCGCTTGCCCTTGCTGCTCGGGTGGAGGCCGTCGCCTGCCAGCATGATGCCGGCCTTGACCAGCTCCTCGTTGAAGTTGCCCATGTCGGCGAGCAGCTTCTCGCTGGGCATCACACCGGCCTCGGAGTTCTTCGTCGCCTTGATCAGCACCATGACTCGCATCGTCGTGCTCCTTTCAGGGTTGAGGAGGACGCTCCGGCCGAAATGACCATCCGCGCCCCTTTCAAAATGGCGACGAACGAGTCCGGCAAGGATCGACAAGGCCCCCCGGAAATCCGCCAACGCGCTCGGCCGGCGCATGAAGACCCCTCGTGAGTTCAGGCGCTTGGAGCGTCCTCCCTGTGACCCAGGACCCTCCAACGCCACGAACGGGAAAGGCACGCTCGGGCGTACCTCCGCTCGCACGGTCCCCAGACCGAGCCACCCTGATTCACCGGCCACGCATCACGACGCACCTGGGCGAGGAAGGCGTCCAGGTCATGCGACCGGGCCCCATCGCTCATCATGGGCCGTCGCTTCCGACGTGCTCCGCGGGACCCGAGGTGGGTGGACGCGGTTTCCGAAATGCGGGGCCGTAACATGCGCCCTTGTGCACGTAGTTGTTGTAGTCCTCGTCGCAATACTTCACGTCGACTTCCAGCTTCAGCCAGCATCCTCCATTGAGGGGAACCTGCCCCCTGCTGGGACAGCGCCCCGTGGCGTCTGGCCGCGCCTGTCCTGGAAGCGGCCTGGGGGGCAGATCCACCGAAATGGTCGACCACGCCGAAGGCACCCGAGTCAGCGGCACCGGGGCCGTCAGCGCGGTGTCTCCGACCGCCACGGCGCCACCATCCCTTGAATCCTCCGACGCTGACGCGTGTCGCGGCTCGCTCTCTTCTCCGGGCTGCACGCTCAGCATCATCCCCCCGGCTGCCAACGCCATGGCTCCTCCCAGGCTGGCCGCCGCGAGCCAGGAGCGATTGAGACGTTCAGGCGCCCGTGGCACGACGTGCCGGGAGGTGCCCCCCGACTCCGAAGGCCAGTCCTCCTCCCCGGCGAAGAGAGGCACCTCCGCCTCCGGCCCCGCCTTCCTCGCGGCCCGCTCCAGCGCCTCGGCCAGCTCGCGGGCACTGCCACGCGCCTCGGGCCGCACCGAGAGCATCCGCGACACCAGCTCGCTCAGCTCCGCGCAACAGCGGACGTTGACGGCGCGGGCGGGCCGTGGGCCCGCGCCCTCCAGGCTCCAGACGTGGGAGTCCTTATCCACCGGCGACGCCGTGGGAGGGTATTCGCCCGTCACCAGTCGCCAGGCCGTCACTCCCAGCGCGAAGACGTCATCCGCCGGCCCGGGCGCGTAGGCAGGGGTCGACTCGAGGATGGGGAGCCGCACGGAGCGCCAGGCCTCCGGCGAGCGGTAGGGCGGAGTCCCGGGAGGAAACGGCGGTGGCGTCAGTGGGACGGCCTCCACGTAGTGCCCGGAGCCGAAGTCGGTGAGGAAGACCCGGCCATCCGTGGCACTCACGAGGACGTTGTCGCCCTTCACGTCCCTGTGCACGCCTCCCACGGCATGTGTGGCCGCCAGGGCCCGCGCGAGGCAGGCGAAGGCGCGGAGCACCTGACGGGAGGTGGGGCGCATCACGAGGGCCCAGTCGTACAGCGACAGGCCCTCCACCCACTCCATCGCGAACCAGGGATGGGGAAGGCCCCCGGGTGGCCGCCAGCGCCCCTGGTCCACGAGGCGCGGGACGCTCGGGTGGCGGAGGCGGGAGAGCAGCTCCACCTCGCGTGCGAAGCGCTCATCCGCCGGGCGCAGGGCCAGCTTGAGGGCGACGGGGCCGCGTCCCCCCTCAACGCCGAAGGCCCGGTAGACGGCGCCGTAGGCTCCCGCGCCTCGCCGCTCCATCACGCGCCAGGGCCCCACCCTCGTCCCCGAGGGGAGGCGTGCCGGATTCAGGTGGCCAGACTGCATGGGTGCCCCACGAGAGGATTCGCTGCGCTCGCCGCAAGCCTACTTCCCGCGTTGGCCTGTGTCAGCGCAATCCCCGGGGTGGTGCATCGCCCCCATGTGCCCACGACGGGACGCTTCGCGCCATGCGGAAATCACCGTGGGAAGACGGGAGCAGACAGCCTGCTCCCGTCCTCGGTCATCTCCCTGCCCCTCGTCTATCGTCTGGCCCCATGAACCTCGTCATCACAGGCGCCAACCGCGGCATCGGACTCGAACTCACCCGGCAGTACCTCGCGCGTGGCCACACCGTGCACGCGGGCGCCCGTGACCCGGAGCAGGCCCGGGAGCTCACCGCCTTCGCGGGCGCCTCCGGCGGCCGGCTGCACGTGCGCGCCCTCGATGTGGCAAGCGACGAGAGCGTGTGCGCATTCGCCGCCGCGCTGACGGGCCCGGTGGACCTGCTCATCAACAACGCGGGCGTGCGCACCCGGCGCGACGACCTCGAGGACCTCTCGCTCGAGGATGCGCTGCAAATGCTGCAGGTGAACGCGCTTGGCGCACTGCGGGTGACGCGCGCGTTGCTGCCGCGGCTGCGCGAGGCGCGGGGGGCGAAGATCGCGAGCCTCAGCTCGGGACTCGGCTCCATCACGGACAACACCTCGGGCGGGGGCTACGGCTACCGGATGTCGAAGGCGGCGCTGAACATGGCCACGCGCTCGCTCGCGCAGGACCTGCGCGGCGATGGGCTCATCGCAGTGGCCCTCAGTCCCGGCTGGGTGCAGACGGACATGGGCGGCTCGAGCGCGCCGACGCAGGTGTCCGAGTCGGCCGCGGGGCTGCTCGCGGTGCTCGACCGGTTGACCCTGCAGGACAGCGGCAGCTTCTTCGACTTCCGGGACGAGCGCATCGCCTGGTGAAGCGGGCCATGGCTGCGCCAGCAAACTCAACACCCCGCCTGCCGGAGGGGCCCCTGCGCCGGGGGCCCGCTTCGCAGGCCGCGCGGGCAACCCCCGGTGCTCCAGCGTCGCCCTCCCCCGTGGCGGAGGCCCCACCTCCTCCCTTGTCTTAGGGAATTGTCGCAGTGTCTGCGTTGGTCGAGTCTGGGTGCACGACCTGGGCCCGAAGAGACGGATTGCCAGGTTCAATCACTCGCTGGAAAGGGAACGAAAATGACCTTCCTTCGCAACCTCGCCCTCTATCTCCCCGCCATCCTCGGCATCATCCTGTATGTCTCACCGGCCGCCGCGCAGTCGCCTGTCTCCTGCGGCACCGTCGTTGCCGGCTACCTGGATGCCCCCTACGCGGGCAGCGACTGGTTGGAGGTCATCGGCACCCGGGTGACCGCCCGTGGCACCTTTGGCTTCTCCGCCTTCACGATGGTCGACGGTTACCAGGTCGAGACCCATCCCTTGCATACCGCCGCGGCGGGACCCAAGGCGGTCTTCACTGCCCCGAGGAGCGGCAGCGCGTACACCGGCTACTTCCATGAGGTGTTTCCCGGCCGTGGAAACGGCGCCGAGGACCGCTGGCAGTTCTGGATCGAGCGCAGCGGCGGCGTCTACCTCCGCTCGGTGACCTGGAACGGTGCGTGGGCTCTGATGCAGAACGTGGTTTGCTACGGCGGTCCCTCCGGCCAGCTGGTCGTCATCGGCCTGTTCAACAATCCGGGTTTCGGCACCGACTTCTGGACCTTCGTCATGCGGCGCAGCTATTTGATCTGAAGGACGTCCTTCCACTCGCCATAGCCCTCCGCGGGCGCGCCGCTCTTCATGAACTTGCGCACGTCGGAGTCGAACTCCAGCAAGATGCTTCCCACGGACTGGCTCAGCCAGTCTTCATCGCTGGAGGCCAGCAGGCGCCCGGCGGCATGGAGCGCCGGAGCTCCATGCTTGACGGCGAGAACGACAGCGAATTGGTGACTCTCCGCACCTGACACCTGGCGCTGCGCGGGGGCATTCAGGAGCCAGCGTGCCCCCGTGCCTCCGAGGACCTCTGACTCCGCGCACGTCCGGACCGCTTCGGAGATGAGAGGGCCCACGCCCTCCTTCCCGTAGCGCTCCACCGCGACCTCCGACGTCAGTCGCGCGGTGGGCAGCGGCACCCAGAGCCCCACCTTCTTCAGCGTGTCGAGCTGGAGCGAGCCGCTCAATTCCGTGCGCGCCTTCACCTCCGCGCCCTGCTCAGGCATCAGCCCGAGCACGCGAAAGGCGCCTGGGCTTTCTTCTTCCGTGCTGAACTCCAAACGGCACTCGACGCGCGAGAAGCCCTGGTCCCGCATCGGGAACAGCGTCAGGGGAATGTCGACCTGCCACAGCGAGTACCCGTCCGGACAGGGCACCTCCGGGCCCCGGTACGGCGTCACCGTCAGCTCGCGGTGAAACGACACCAGCTCCGCGGTGGCCTGCTTGCGCAGGTTGATGAAGTGCCACCCCAGGTGCGCGAAGCGGGCCAGGGCGGCGGGACGAGACCTCAGCCGAAACGCGTCATGCACGGCCTCATCCCAGCGCGCCAGGGCGCCCACCGGAGGATGTCTCTCCAGGAATCTGTCGAGCGCCTCGCTCATCGTCTCATGGTTGTCGCGCACGACGCCCTAGGTGCCAACGGGCTCGTCATCATCGGGCATGACGCCCGTCTCCATGAGGGTGATGAGTCCCTGGAGCCGACCCTGCTGATAGGCGGCGTACCGCTCGTCCTTCAACCGGACGTCCGCATCGGAGAGGTAGTCCCAGATGAAGTTGGGGAGCGCGTTGACGAGGGCAGGCTCCGACTTGACCTGGTCCTGCACGCGCTGCGCGTCCGCATACCACCGCGACAGGTCATGGCGGTCCACCACGGGACGCGCCATCAGTTCCTTGAGGTCCCACACGAGGTGCTCGAGCGAATAGGGCATTGCAGGGCCTTCAGATGTCGCGCAGGGCTTCGAACCCAGGAGCTGCCCTCTCGCGCAGGCCCCTTGTTCATGAGCCCGGAGCGGGTGAGCTCCGCGGGATGGCAGGCGGTGCAGGAGGGCGGACCGCGGTTCGGAGTGGGCTTCCTATCGTAACAGGGGTTGCTGGGCCGGGGGCCCAGCGAGGCAGTCATCCGGTCCTTGACTGAACGTGTTTTCAGGTCCACTTTGAGCGCGTGAAGGCCCGGCCCGTCGACAATCCGCCCAACCCCTGGGCGAGCACCGCGGTGGAGTACCTGGACGAGATTCCGCCCTCGAAGCTGGAGGTGTTCGAGGACCACAGCCGGCAGGTGGTGTCGCGCAATGACAGTCCGGACGTGTGCTTCACCTGGAGCGTCAACCCGTACCGGGGCTGCCTGCACGCCTGCGCGTACTGCTACGCGCGGCCCACGCACCAGTACCTGGACATGGGCGCGGGCACGGACTTCGAGACGAAGCTGGTGGTGAAGCCGCGCGCGCCGGAGTTGCTGCGCGAGGCCTTCGACAAGCCGTCCTGGAAGGGCGAGACGGTGGTCTTCAGCGGCGTCACCGACTGCTACCAGCCGCTGGAGGCCTCGCTGCGCCTGACGCGCGGGTGCCTGGAGGTCTGCGCCGAGTACCGCAACCCGGTGGGCATCATCACCAAGGGCGTGCTCATCGAGCGGGACATCGACGTGCTCCAGCGCCTGGCCCGGGACGCGCGGCTGTGGGTGAGCATCAGCCTGCCCTTCCACAACGCGGAACTGGCGCGCGCCATGGAGCCCTACGCGGCATCACCCAACCGGCGGCTGCTCGCGATTCAGCGGCTCACCGAAGCGGGCATCGACGTGGCGGTGTCCGTGTCGCCCATCATCCCCGGACTCAATGACGAGGACATCCACCGGGTGCTGGCCTCCGCGCGCGAGGCCGGCGCCACCCGCGCGCACCACACGCTGGTGCGCCTGCCCGGCCCGGTGCAGCAGGTCTTCGAGGAGCGCCTGCGCACCAAGCTGCCCCTGCGCGCCGAGCGCGTGCTGCACCGCATCCGCGAGACGCGCGGCGGGGAGCTCACCGACTCGCGCTTCAAGAGCCGCATGCGCGGCGAGGGGCTCTACGCGGAGACCATCCACCGCCTCTTCCACACCGCGGCGAGGAAGGCCGGCATCCGCACGTCGTCCGTCACCGAGCCCGACGCCCCGGACACCTTCCGGCGCCCGGAGCGCAAGCCGCCGCCCACGCCCCAGCTCAGCCTCTTCTGAGGCGCGCGGGCCCTATTTGCGTATGGCCTGGACGATGGTGATGAGGATGACCGCCCCCACCGTGGCCACCGCCAGCGAGTAGAGGTTGAAGCCCGTCACTCCCCGGCCGCCAATCAGGCTGAACAGCCAGCCGCCAATCATCGAGCCCACGATTCCGGTGGCGATGTTCGCGAACATCCCCATCCGGGCGTTGGTGCCCTTGATGATGCTGGCCAGCCAGCCCGCCAGACCGCCCAGCACCAGCCACGAACAGATTCCCATGACGTCCTCCTTGCCCACCGGTTGCTATCAGACCTGGCACCGCCGTGCAGCCGGACACGCCCCTCCCTACGCACGAAGCGTCCGGGAATTGCATCCGCACGGGCCCTGAAAGGGCGACGCCCCGTGCCTCGCAGGGAGACACGGGGCGCCGGAACCCACGAAGCGTCAGCGCGCTCAGTCCTTGCCGAGCATCCCGTCCTTGAGGCCGCCGTCCACGGGGTTCTTCCCCACGAAGACGGAGAAGAGCGCGTCCGCGAAGTCCTTGCCCTCGACGGTGATCTGCTGGCCGCTCTTGCTCTGCACGCGGGTGCCCTGGCCGGGCACGTACGTCAGGGTGATTTCGTCGCCCTTCTTCACGTCGGGCAGGGCCGCGGTGAAGGTGTCCAGCTTGGGCTGCAGCTCCGCCATCTTCGCGCCGGCGTTCTTCTTGAAGCCGTCGGCCATGGCGTCGCCGATGGTCTTCTTGTCCAAATCCCGCAGCATGAACATGCGCACGCGCTTGATTTCGTCGGAGCTGATGAGCTTCGCCCCGTCCTGCGACGGGTTCTCCACGTACAACCCCGCGGTGTAGACCTTGAAGACGACCTTGGTGCGCAGGCCCACCCCGTTGAGCTTCAGCTCCTTGCCCTCCACCGTGGCCGTTTCCGGGTACTTCACCCCGGCAACCTCCTTGGCGAACGCGGGAGCGGCGAGCATCAGGGTCAGCGCGACGGCGGACAGCGTGGCTTTCATGAAACCTCCGGTTGGGAAATCCGTGCGGTTGGACGCAGCCTAGCCGCGCATCTTCACGAAATGGTCCATGAATGTGGCCAGCGTGCGCACATTGTCCACCGTGACGGCGTTGTACGTGGAGACGCGGATGCCGCCCGCGATGCGGTGACCCTTCAGTCCCACCATGCCCGCCTTCTTCGCCTCGGCGACGAAGGTGGTGTTCAGCTCCTCGGTGGGCAGGTGGAAGACGACGTTCATCACTGAACGGGACTCGCGCTCCACGGGCGCCCGGTAGAAGCCCGCGCTGCGGTCGATGGCGCCGTAGAGCAGCGCCGCCTTCTCGCGGTTCCACTTCTCCAGCTGCGCCAGGCCGCCCATGTCCTTCACCCACGCCAGCACGTTGCGCACCAGGTAGATGGCGAGCGTGGGGGGCGTGTTGTAGAGCGAGTTGTTCTCCGCGTGGGTGGTGTAGCGGAAGTACTTGGGGATGTCCTTGCGGCCCCGGGCGATGAAGCCCTTGTCGGCCACCACCAGCGTCACCCCGGACGGGCCCAGGTTCTTCTGCGCGCCGGCGTAGATGAGCCCGAAGCGGCTCACGTCCATGGCCTTCCACAGGAAGTCCGAGCTCATGTCCGCGACGAGCGGCACGCGCCCCACGTCCGGGAAGGTGTGCCACTGGGTGCCGTAGATGGTGTTGTTGCTGGTGAGGTGGACGTAGGCGGCCTTCGGGTCCAGGTCCAGCTCGTCCTGGCGGGGCACGCGCGTGTAGTGCTTGTCGGGCTGGACGGTGGTCGCCGCGACGCGGGGCTTGCCGTAGTACTTCGCCTCGTCGAAGGCCTTCTCGCTCCACACCCCCGTCATCAGGTAGTCCGCGCTGGGGGCTTCCGGGGTGAGGAAGTTCATCGGCACCTGGGCGAACTGCTGCGACGCGCCCCCGGTGAGGAAGAGGACCTGGTGGGTGGCGGGGATGGCGAGCAACCCCGTCAGCAGGGAGATGGCCTCGTCGTGGACGGCCTCGTACTCCCTGCCCCGGTGGCTGTGCTCCATGATGGACATGCCGGAGCCCTGGAACTCGAGCAACTCGTCCCGGGCGCGCTCCAGCGCGGGGAGGGGCAGTCCAGCGGGTCCGGGGTTGAAGTTGATGACGCGCATGGCTTTGTCCTTTGGAAAATGAACGGCCGTGGCGGCATTCTTCCCCCTGGAGGCCCCCCCGGGGCCAGCGTGAAGGTGGTTGACTGCCTGCTCGTGGCGCGGGACGACGGTTTTTTCCAGGAAACGTGCGTGGCCGGCGGGTGATTCGGCGGGTCTGGAGGTCAGGTGGGTTCCTCGGAGGGGTTGACGGAATGGGTACTGCGGGCGTCCCGAGGGGAGGCGTCCGCCTACAGCGAGCTGTACCGACGCTCCCGGCCCATGGTGGCCAGGCTGGTGGCGGGGTTCGCCCCTCTGGACCCCGACGAGGTGGAGGACGTCATCCAGGAGACCTTCGTCCGGGCCTTCCGTGCGCTCCCGAGGCTGAAGGAGGTGGGGGCCTTCGAGGCGTGGCTCCTGTCCATCGCCCGCAACCGCGCGCGGACGCGGCTGGAGCGCAAGTCGAGCACGCGGCGGCTGGAGGACGATGTCGCGGACCCGGAGCCGGAGACGGTTCCGCACATTCCGGAGGCGCTCCAGCTGGAGCGCGACATCGAGGTGGTGCGGCAGCTCATCGCGGAGCTGCCGGAGGGCGAGGAGAAGCGGACGGTCCACCTCTTCTACATCGAGGGTGAGCTGTCCGCGCGAGAGATTGCCGAGAAGCTCGGCGTGGGAAAGAGCGCGGTGACGATGCGGCTGGAGCGGTTCCGCTCCCGCATCAAGCGCGAGTTGCTCCGGCGGGTGCTCGCCGGTCGGTGGGAGTGAGACGTGATGAGACACCTGAATGCCGACGCGCTGAGCGCCCTGGCCCGCCGGGAGCCCGAGGCCGTCGCGTACTTCCGCGAGCACCTGGCGACCACCTGTGACACCTGCGAGGAGTTCCTCGCCACGCACTCCGGCCCCGACGTGCTCGACGGGCAGGTGGACGCGCTGCTGCTGGGCCTGGGCCCGGCCGCGAAGCAGGACGCTCCGCTGGACGAGGTGGGCCTGGCGCGCGTGCGGCGCGGCTTGCGCCAGGGCCGACCGGACGCGCGCCGCTGGGGGCTCGTCGCGGGCGCCATCGCCGCCAGCCTCCTGGCGGTGGTGCTGGTGCCCCGCCTGCGCGCGCCCACCCCCGCCGCCGACACCGGCACGGACTGGAACGGCGTGAAGGGTCCGAGCGGCAACATCGCCCTGGAGCTGGCCGTGGTGGCGCGGGCCGCGGACGGCGGCCTGCGGCGGCTGGACTCGGAGTCGCCCGTCGAGGACGCGGACGTGCTGCTGCTGCGCTACCACGCGACGGAGGCCGGCACCGCCCTGCTCTTCCAGCAGCGGGCCGGGCAGGGGCCGGAGCTGCTCGGCCGCTTCCCGCTCGAGGCGGGGACGCATGACCTGCAGGGGCCGCAGGGCCTGGCCGGGGTGAGCCTGGAGGGTGAGTCCGGTCCGGTGACGCTCTGGCTGGTGGGCGCCACCGGCGGGCAGGAGCCGTCGCCCGAGGCGGTGCGCGAAGTGTTGGTAGGCGGAAGTGCGGCCTGGGAGCAGAGCCGTCTGGCCATCACCCGGTTCGACGTCAGTGTGGGAAGCGGTCAGAATCCCCGCTGACCCATGACTGTGAAGCACCTCCTCCCCATCCTTCTGGCGGGCCTGACCGCGTGCGCGAGCTCCACTTCCGTGGAGAAGGGCGGCGTCGTGCCGCTCCGGCTCGATGAGGAGGCGCTGTCCACCGCCTACACCCCGCGGCGCATGGCGCTGCTGGTGGGCATCTCCGAGTTCGACGACCCGCATTGGCGGGGCCTGCGCTACACGACGAAGGACGCCACGGACCTGGCGGCCGCGCTGAGAGACCCCGCGCGGGGCCGGTTCGACCAGGTGCGCGTGCTCTCGCGCCCGGAGGAGACGACGCGCGCCTCCATCCTCGCGGCGCTGCGGCAACTGCGGAAGGAGGCGCACCGGCCCGACGACGTGGTGGTGGTCTACTTCTCCGCGCACGGCACGCTGGCGCGAGACAACCAGGGCGAGCTGCGGCGCTACCTGGTGACGCGCGACGCGTCCTTCCGCGCCATCCCCCAGACGGCGCTGTCCATGGACGCGCTGAAGGCGGAGTTCGACGGGCTGACCAGCCGGCGGCGGCTCCTGGTGCTGGCCACCTGCCACAGCGGCAGCGGCAAGTCGCTGCTGCCCAAGGAGCTGGAGCAGGAGCTCGCCGGCATCAAGGCCGGCTTCTATGCGCGGCCGCTGGAGGAGTCGTCGCGCGCGTCGCTGGTGTTCGCCGCCTGTGACTGGGGCGAGACGGCGCGCGAGGACGAGGGCCTGCGCAACGACATCTACACGCACTTCCTCATCGACGGCCTGGGCGGCTCCGCGGACCGCAACGTGGACGGGGCCGTCACCGCCACGGAGGCGCATGACTACGCGCGCCGCCGCACCTTCGCCTTCACGGAGGGCCGCCAGCGGCCCTCGGCGGAAATCCTGGAGGTGGGCGCGGACCCCGTGGTGCTGTCGGGCAGCATCTCCCGCACGGGCCGGCCGGAGCTGTTCTCCTACAACCCGCGGCTGGACGGCTTCACCCTCAAGGTGGACGGGGAGCCCCGCACGGATTTGCCCGGCGGCGCCGCCGTGGTGCCCGGCAAGCGGACCGTGGAGCTGACCAAGGGCGACTCGGTGCTGGTGCGGCGCGAGGTGGAAGTCTCCGCCGGAGAGCGCCTGCCGCTGGAGCGCCTGCTGTCGGAGGCCTTCCCCCGCCGCTCGCTGTCGCTCATGGGTGGCATGTTCACCTTCGCGGATGCGAACAGCCGCCGGGAGCTGCTGCCGCGGGCCCCCGAGGTCGCCGTGTCGCTGCGGCTGGAGGACAAGCCGCTCGAGGACTGGGCGCTGCTCTTCGACGTGGCCTTCAGCACCGGGAGGCAGAAGCTCCAGGTCGCGCCGGGCAGCGAGGTGCCCTTCGGCTACACCACCCTGACCACCGGCGCCGCCCTGCCCTACCTCTGGCGCTGGGAGCGGGTGACGCTGTTCGCCGGCCCGCGTGTGGCCGCTCTGTACCTGGGGCGGTCTTTCGACGTGGAGGCCTTCGCGGGGAGCCAGAGTTTCTTCACGGTGAGCCCCGGCGTGGTGGGTGGCGTGGTGTGGCGGGTGGGTGAGCGGCTGGAGCTGATGTCGCAGGCCCAGCTCATGCTGACGTACGTGGTGGTGGACGGGCGGGGACAGGCCGTGGGCTTCACCGGCGGATGGGCCGGCGCGGGGTATCGGTTCTGATGCGCACGACTTTCCACATCGCGACGGCCGCGCTGCTCGCCCTGATGATGGGCGCGTGCGGCAACATCCGGAACGAGCCGTTCCGCGTGGGCACCGTGCGCGGCCAGCTCACCGAGTTCGACGCCGCCGTGGCGCTGGTGTCGCTGGTGGGCCAGCCCGGGGTGCGCAGCACCGTGGACGCCGAGGGGCGCTTCGTGCTCGAGGGCGTGCCGGCGGGCCCCGCGGAGCTGTTCATCGTGGCCACCGCGGAGAAGGCCCTGCGCATCGGCGTCACGGTGCAGGGCGGCCAGTCCATTGAAGTGAAGCGCGTGGCACCCCACGCCGCGGGCTTCTTCGACATGCGGGTGAAGGCCTCGCAGGGCGAGCGCGTGACGGGCGCGCAGGTGTCCGTGGAGGGCACGCCCTTCCAGCGGCTGCTCCTGGATGACTCGGGGAGCCTGCGCGTGGGGCCGCTGCCGGACGGGTGCTACGCCGTGACGGTGTCCGCCACCGGCTTCCCGCTGACGCAGGCCGAGGCGTGCGTGGGCCCCGGGGAGAAGAAGGAGCTCAAGGTCACGCTGGAAGCGGACCCGGAGTACGTCAACCGCGGCTGCGCGGTGACGGGCTGCGCGGACGGCCTGACGTGTGCGCCCAACCAGAAGTGCGTGGAGTGCTACGAGGACGCGCAATGCGGCGCGGGCCTCTCCTGCAAGGGCTTCCGCTGCGAGGGCGAGGGTCGCCAGTGCGCCCCGTGCGACGGGGACTGGAAGTGCCAGGCGGGCACGAGCTGCCAGGACATCCCCGAGGGCGGCGCGGCGTGCGTGGCGATGTGCGGCGAAGGCGTCGGCTCGGAGGACGGGTGCGAGCCGGGCTTCACCTGCCAGTCCGGACGGTGCCTGCCAGACGCGGCGCGCTTCGCGGGCTGCCATGCGCTGCTGGGGCTCGACATGCCCTGCGACGGCGACACCCGGTGCTTGGAACAGGGGCTGTCCGACGGGCGCTGCGTGGAGGGTGCGTGCACCGTTCCGTGCAGCTCGGACCGGGAGTGCCCGGGCTCGTTGCGCTGCCAGGACTCCGCCGCCGGCCGCGTCTGCCGGCCGAAGCGCTGAACCGTGAAGCCCGTGCCCCACCTTCGTGCCCGGCTGGCGCTGGTGGCCCTGGTCTCCGCCACCCTCTGGGCCTGTGACACGCCTCCGGGCCCGTCGCAGCCCGTCCCCAACGCCGCGCCCGTGCTGCGCATCCTCCGCCCGGCAGGCGCGGCGGGGCTGCGCGTGGGCCAGCCCGTGGAGTTCGAGGCGCACGTCGAGGACGCGGAGGACGGCGAAGCGCTGGGCGACAGCGTGCTCTGGGTGTCCTCGCGGGAAGGGCAGCTCGCCCGGGGCGCCCACGTCACCTCCACCTTCCGCGAGGAAGGCGACATGACGCTGACGGCCACGGTGGTGGACTCGGGCGGCCAGGTCTCCAGCGCGTCGCTCCGGCTGAGCGTCCTGGGCACGGGGGCGCCCGCGGCCACCGTGCTGCGCCCGTCGACGGGCAGCGCCTTCAACCTGGGTGAGCCGCTGGACTTGGAGTGCGACGCCCGCACCGTCGGCGGCGTGCGGCTGACGGGCGGCGCGGTGCGCTGGACGTCCGCCCTGACGGGGCCGCTGCCCCAGGGCGAGACGGCGCGCACCACGCTGCGGGTGGCGGGCGAGGACACCCTCACCTGCACCGCGACGGACCCGGCCACCGGCGTCAGCACCCTCGCCACCGTGCGCGTCACCGTGCGCGCCACCCGGGCGCCCTCGGTGCTCATCACCCGCCCCGAGCAGGCGGAGGTGTACGTGAAGACGGGTGAGCCGGTGCCCTTCGCGTCCACCCTCCTCTTCCGCGCCACGGCACAGGACTTCAACGCCGACAGCGGCGCGGGCAACCTGGACGGTGCCATCCGGTGGGTGCTGGAGCCGGGGAGCGTCGAGCTCGGCACCGGGCCCTCCGTGGAGCACACCTTCACCGAGCCGGGCGAGTACACGGTGACGGCGCGCGCGGTGGACGGCCTGGGCAACGCGGCCACGGACAGCGTCCGCATCCGGCTCGTCACCAACCTGCCCCCGTGGTGCGAAATCGAGGCGCCGCTCGCCAGCGCGCGGCTGCCGCGGGGCGCCACCAGCACGCTGCGCGGCCGGTGCGTGGACCCGGAGACGGGCGCGACGCTGGCGCCCACCTGGGCCACCAGCGTGTCCTCCGCGCCGCTGGGCACGGGCGAGGTCGTGGACACCGTCCTCACCGTGGCCGGCGCGCAGACGCTCACCGCCTGCGCGGTGGACCCGGAGGACGCGACGCTGCGCGGCTGCGCGCAGCAGCAGGTGCGCGTCATCGTCAACTCGACGCCTTCGGACTGCGCCATCCAGGCGCCCCGTCCGGGCACCGTGGTGAATGCCGGGCGGACGCTGACGCTGGCGGGCTCGGCCACGGACGCGGAGGACCCGCAGGGCGACCTGCGCTTCGTCTGGACGTCCTCGCGCGACGGGGCGCTGGCGAGGGGGGCGAGCGCCACCACCAACCGGCTGACCACCGCGGGCGCTCACGTGCTGACGCTCACCGTGACGGACCCCTGGGGCCTGGCCTGCACCGCCAGCGTGCCCCTGACGGTGAACGGGGCGCCGGAGCTCCGCGTGGACGGCCTGTGGCAGGGCGATACGAACTGCCTGGAGGAGCCGTGCCGCGAGGGGCTGTCCCTCTTCGCCACCGGCTTCGTGACGGGACAGGAGACGCCGGGCTCGCTCGCGAGGCTGGCGTGGCTGGACAGCCTGGGCGGCCGGGTGGAGCTGAGTGCGAGCCACAGCCCCGTCGCCACCCTCACCGCGCCCGGCATGGGCCGCCACACGGTGGTGCTGCTCGCCGAGGGCCGCGAGGGCGCGGTGGGCCGGGCCGCGGCCTTCTTCACGGTGCTTCCCTCCGGGCGGCCGCGGTTGATGGACGTCGTGACGGGCGAGGACGAGCCCGCCGTGGCGCTGGCGCACTTCGGCGGCGGGCTGCGCTTCGTGGACGGTGAGACGGCCTCGGTGTTCAGCACGCAGCCGCCCGTGGGGACGCTGGCCGTGAGCGCCCCGGCCGTGGCGCTGTCCACCCTGCGCGCCTCCACCGGCGAGGTGCTCTTCGTGGGCACGAACGGTGGCGGCGTGCACCGCTGCGTGGAGAGCACGTGCACGCGCTTCACGGGCGGGCCGCTGGGCGCCGCGGAGAACCGGGTGACGGCGGTGGCCGCGCTGGAGTCCCCGGACCTGTTGCTGCTGGGCACGGCCCGGGGGCTCGTCCTCACCCGGGCGAGCAACCCCTCCGCGGGCGGCCGCGACGGCACCATCGTCGGCCAGCGGCTGCTGGAGGGGCGCGGGGTGCGTCAGGTGGTCTTCTCGCCCCAGTCCACGTCCACGCGCGTGAAGGCCTGGGCCGCGACGTCCGCCGGCCTCGCCGAGCTGACCCTGGTCGCGGGGGACGGCTTCGAGCCGGCGCTCGCCGAAGTCTCGGTGGCGCTCCACGTGCCGCCCGAGGTGCCGGACGTCGACGTGTTGTCCCTGGCCGTGGGCCCGGAGGGCCAGGTCTTCGCGGGGACACGCCGGGGCTTCAGCGCGCTGGGCAGCCCGGGCCCCGCGCTGCGCGCCGCGCCGTGGGGGCTGGCGGACGAGTGGGTGACGGCGCTCCACTTCGAGCGGCGGACCACGGAGGCCGGCACGCGCGACGTGTTGTGGGCCGGAACGAGGGGCGGGCTGGTGCGCTACGACGTGGCCGCCGACATCGTCACCGCGTTTGGCACCCCGGAGGGGCTGCCCGACCCGGACGTGCGCGCACTGCTCGCGACGCCGGAGGGTGTGCGCTACATCGCCACCCCGAAGGGCGTGGCGCGGTACTCGGCGCAGTAGGCGGGCCCGGAAGGCCCGGGTGCGTCAGTCCCTGGCGCTCCCCGGCGCCAGCACCAGTCCGTCGCGGGAGCAGCGCTCCACCGCGCCGCGCAGCTCCGCCTCGGGCATGCCGGTGGCCGCGGCCACGTCGGCGACGGCCAGCCCCTCCACCGCCATCTTCAAGACCAGCAGCGTGGGCGGCGTGGCCTCCACGTAGTACGTCACCAGGTGCTCCGGGTGGCGCCACAGCAGGGCCAATTCCTCCCCCGCCTCCGGCGCCGCCAGCGCCCCCTGCGCGCGCACGTACGCGCAGAGCCGGTAGGGGTGCTGCAGCACCGCGAGCGTGGGGTTGGCCGTGAGCCGCTCCACCCGCTCCGGCGGGGCCTCGGAAGCGAACACCGCGAAGTCCGTCCACTCGAAGCGGGCCAGCGCCGGCACGAAGGCCGCCAGTCCCCGCGACGCCGCCGCGCCCGCCACGAAGTCCGGGAAGCCCTCGGCCAGGTGGTTCAGCTCATGGTGCCGCGCCGGCCGCGTCAGCGTGTAGCCCTCCACCAGGGCGTCCCAGGCCTCGGCCCCCACCGCCCTGCGCAGCAGCGGGAAGACCTTGTCCAGCACGCCGCGCACGTGCCCGCGCACGAAGTCGCCATAGACGGCGACACGGCCGCGCGGCGCGTCCCAGCCGGGGTGCTCCGCGTACAGCGCGTCCAGCGCCTGGGCGCCGGGGCGGGCGAGGTACGCGCCCATGCTGTCGAAGAAGTGCTTCAGCCCGGGCTTCATCGCCCCGCCACCTGCCGCAGCGCGGCGCGCGCCACGTCCGCCTCGTCCAGCACGGCGGCCAGCGAGGGGATGTCCTGGTCCCACTCGATGAGCGTCGCCACCGGGCCGGTGCGTCCCAGCACGTACCGGTACAGCGACCACACGTCGTCGCAGACGCGGTCGCCGTGCGTGTCGATGATGACGTCCGGGTAGCGCGTGTGGCCGGCCAGGTGGACCTGCACCACCCGCTCCAGCGGCAGCGCGTCCACGAAGGCCCGCGCGTCGTACCCGTGGTTGAGCGCGTTGACGTAGACGTTGTTCACGTCCAGCAACAGGCCGCAGTCCGCCTCCTCCACCACGTGCCGCAGGAAGTCCGCCTCGGGCAGCGTGCCGCCCGGCATGTTCGCGTAGTAGCTCGGGTTCTCCAGCAGGAAGGGCCGGCCCACGCGCGCCATGACTTCACGCACGCGCGGCACCACGTGCTCCACGGCGGCCTCGGTGAAGGGCAGCGGCAACAGGTCGTGCAGGTACACCCCGTCCAGCCGCGAGTAGCAGAGGTGGTCCGAGAAGAACGGCGCCTCCACGCGCGCCACCAGCGCCGCCAGCCGGGTGACGTAGTCCGCGTCCAGCGCGTCCGGCCCGCCGATGTCGAGCCCCACGCCGTGCGGCAGCACCGGCCACCGCTCCGCGCAGGCGTCCAGGGTGCGCTGCGGCCGGCCTCCCAGCGAGAGGAAGTTCTCCGGGATGATTTCCACCCAGTCGAGCGGGCGCTCGGTGCGGGGCAGCTCCTCGTAGAAGCTCCGCCTCAACCCGATGCCCGCGCCCAGAGGCTTCAGCCCGTGTCGGCTCGCGTAGGTTGCAACCACTGGGATTCCTCCTCCGACAGGCAGGAACGACACGGGCGGCGGGAGCATTCCTCCCACCGCCCGCGAGAAGAGGCCGGCCTTCACCGGCCCCCGGCATGAAGCGCGATTACTTCTTCGCGCCGCCGCAGGAACCGGAGCCGCAGCTGCCCTCGGCGCCCTTCTCCGGGGTCGCGGCGGGGGCAGCGCCCTCCTGCTTCTGGCCGCTGCAGCCGCCCTCGGCGCCCTTCGCCTCGGTGGCCTTCGCGCCGCAGCTGCCCTCGGCGCCCTTCTCCTCGGTGGCCGGCTGGGCCTCCGCGGACTTGGTGGACGCACAGCCGGTGGCCAGCGCGGACAGGGAGAGGGTGCCGACGATCGCCGCGAGGGTCTTGACGTTCATGGTGTTGCTTCCTTTCGGGACTGCTTTGGGGGGTGGCGTACGGCTACAGCTTGAACTGCGTGGAGCCCCAGGCGTCGACGGAGACCTCGGCGGTCTCGCCCACCTTGAGCACCAACGCTTCCGTCCGCTTGATGCCGTAGGCCTCGAGCGGAATCTGGAACTTCGCGCGCACGCGCAGCAAGTCACCCGCGGCGCGGTTCTTCGTCTCGGCGGACTCCTTGAAGTACGTGGCCGTCACCTCCACCGGCTCCTCGCGCGTGACACCGTGCACGGTGAAGCGGCCCTTGCCCTGCACCTTCAGCGGCTTGCCCGGCTCCAGCGCGGCGGGGAGCGCCAGGTCGGCGAACTCGAAGGTGATGTCCGGGGACTTCGCGGCGTCCAGCCAGCGGTCATTCTGGAGGTGCCCATCGCGCGTCTCGTTGCCCGTCTTGATGGACTTCACGGGCACCTGGAACTTCCCGCTGGCCTTGGTGCCCTTCACCTCGACGCGGCCCTTCACCTGGTTGGACAGGCCGTTGATGACCTCCAGCGGCGCGTCCAGCATGAAGGCCACGGTGTCGCGGCTGTTCGGGTCATTGAAGACGAAGGCCTGCGTCGTGGCGCCGGGCTCGGCGGCGAGCGCGGGCAGGGACAGGAGCGCTGCGAGCGCGAGGAGGCGGGGTGACATGTTGGACCTCATTTACGGGTGTCGGAAGTTCGCGGATGCATCCGGTACGCAGCTCCCGTCTGCCGGTTACACGACCCGTCCCGCCATTTTCGTTCACAAGCCGGCGCCACGGGTGCGCCGACCGTCCAATGCCTCACGCAACAGACTGTCCGGGGCCGGCACCAGCTTGACTCTTCCGCCTGCGTCAGCCCTGACCCCCAGGGCTTCTAGCAGACCTTCCACTTCCGCAAAAGAACGTCGCCGGAGGTGCCGCGCCAGCAGCGCGTCGAAGAGGGGCTGTCCCGCGACGGCATCCACCGCCGCGCCGAATGCGCCAAAGGTAGACGTGGGGCCGCGCTCCGCCAGCAGCTCCAGCACGTCCTCCAGCCGGCGCTTGTTTCCAGTGATACGGCGTAATTCCACGTCGAGATGCAGGGCGAACAGGGCGCCCGTCCAATAGACGCCGAGCGAGAACGGGCTGCCCGCGACGACCTCCTCCATCGTCCTGTCGCCGGACCTGGCGCGTCCGCGTGAGAAGCCGTCCACGAGCTCCTCCCATGCGCGCTCCGCGCTCTGCCGGCCGGAGCGCGCGCGCGCCACCTCCGTGAAGTAGGTGGCCAGGCCCTCGGAGAGCCAGGGCACGCGCGGGAGGAGGACGGGGTGGGCCAGGTGCAGCATCTCGTGCACGGCGACCCAGTCGCGCTGGAGGGTGGCGGCCTCGGTGTCGCGGCCGACGAGGATGGAGATGCTGGGCGGAGAGCTCCACAGCACCATGCCGAAGAGGCTGGAGCCGCGGCGCGCGGACGCGGGGACGACCCGCACGGAGACGCGCGGGTACGGGAAGGCGCGGCGCACGGTGCGCACCTCTTCCCCAGCCTGGCGCAGCCACGCGCAGAGCTCCGCGTCGCTCAGGTGCGTGAAGTGTCCGAGGATGCCGACGTCCAGCACCGCGTCGGGAAGCTGGACCTGGCACCGGCGTCCGCCGAAGCCATGGAAGCCCGAGTCCACCAGGTCCTCTCCGCGCAGCCGGTAGAGGCCGCCCTCCCCTGGCGTCCACGGGAGCAGCGCGTCCGCGCCCTCCACGTACAATTCCACGCGCAGCTCCGGGGACACCACGCGCGGGCGGATGAGGTACTCGCGCCCGGCCACGTGGCGCGCGTCACCGTCGCCGATGCCGGAGAAGAAGCCCGGCCCCTCCGCGCGGATGCGCGCGTCCAGCGCGTAGCGGTAGCGCAGGAAGCGCGTACCGGAGGGTAGGCTCACCGCGCCGTCGCGGACAGGCAGCGAGCGCACGTCGCCGTCGTCGCTCCAGACCTGCACGGAGTCCACGCCGCCCGGCTCGCTGAAGAGGAACTCGCGGGGCGAGCCGCGCACGAGCACCACCTCCACGTCGAGCGAGTGCCCGGGCTCGCGCACATAGGTGATGTTGTAGCGGAGCGCCGCCGGGTCTCCCGCGGGACGCGAGCGCGCGGACGTCTGGCAGGACAGCGCGGCGAGCGCGACGAGGAGGAGCGCGGCCGACCGCGGGCGCCCCCTCCAGACGCGCGCCTTGGCAGTGCTCCCATCCCGTCTGCGTCCCACGCGTCACCTCGAAGCGCCGCACCAGTGGTCGCGAGGATACGCCAACGTGCCCGGACACCCGTCACTCCCGATGGGACACCCTTCACCCGGGGCGGATGGCCCACCCGAGCGCCGCTGCCCTAGAGTCGCGCGCCATGCCCGTCACCATCCGAACGCCTGATGGCGAGATGTCCTACCGGGGACTGGACGAGGTCCGTCAGGCCCTGACGACAGGCCTCGTGGACCCCACGGACCAGATTCGCCTCTCCGAGTCGGAGCCCTGGCGGCCCGTGAGCGAGGTCGCCGGCGCCCGCCCCCGGTGGCACTGGAAGGAGCATTTCCACTGGTACATCCTCGCCGCCGTGCTGGTGGGCATGCACCTGGCGGGCTTTGGCCTGCTCTGGCTGCTGCTCGCCGTGGGCGCGCACGCGCTGTGGCGGAACACGATGCGCCGGGGCCCGCGCGGCGGCCTCCGGTGGTGGTGAGCACCGCCCCAGGCTCAGTGTGACTTCTTGCCCGCGGACGAAGCCTCCGTCCCCTTCCCGCCCGCGAGCAGGAACTCCCGCGCCGCCTCCAGGATTTCATCCGACAAGGGCAGGCCCTTCGTCGCCCGGGCCAGCGTCATCGCGCCGATGACGAACGTCACCGTCGCCAGCGCCCGCTTCCGCGCGGTGACGCCGTCCCCACCCGGCACGTGCGCGGCCATCTCCTTCGCCAGGCCGTCGATGCCCTCCGCGAAGGCCTCGCGCGCCTCGGGCGTGCCCCGCGCCAGGTCCGACAGGATGGACGGCATCACACAGCCCGTCTCCATGTTGTCGCGGATGTGGCGGTTGAGGTACCGGCGCACGAAGTGGCTCAGCCACTCCGCGTCCCGCAGCTCCTCCAGCCCGCCCAGCCACCGCTCACCATTGCGCTGGAAGAACGCGCGGACGGACTCCGCGAGGAGGGAGTCCTTCGACGTGAAGTGGGAATAGAAGCCGCCCACCGTCAGCCCCGCTGCGCGCATGACGCGCTCCACGCTGGCGCCCTCGAAGCCCTGCTTGCGGAAGAGGTTCTCCGCCGCCGCCAGGATTCGCTCGCGCGTGGCCTGCTTGTGCTCCGGTCCATACCGCATCTGTTGCGTCTCCTACTCGCGGCCTCCCGCGCCGGGGGGCCGGAACAGCATGCACGTGGTGGTGCCGTGGGCATACAGCCTCCCCGAGGCATCCGTCAGCTTCGCCTGCGCCGTGGCCACCCGCCCGCCCACGTGAATCACCTCGCCCGTACACGTCAGCCGCCCCGAGTCATGGGCGATGGCGCGCACCAGGTTCACGTGCAGCTCCAGCGTCGTGTACCCGGAGCCCGCCGGCAGCGTGGAATGCACCGCGCACGCCAGCGCCGAGTCCAGCACCGTGGCCGCCAGCCCGCCGTGCACCGTGCCAATGGGGTTGTAGTGGTACTCCGCCGGCTCCACCGCGAACACCGCCCGCCCCTCCGACACCTCCACCGGCGCGAAGCCCATCAGCTCCGCGATGGGCGCTCCGGGCACCTCGCCCCTGATGATGGCGCGCAGGTACTCCAGCCCGGACAGCGTCTTCGCCGCCGCCACGCCCTCGCGCGGGTCCCTCCACGTCACGGTGCGAGTCCGGCTCCCCTCACCCATCGCTGCGTCCTCCCGTTGGAATGATGTCCGTCATCCAATGTCTCCTACAGGCATACAGCCCATCACCACATCCACTTGCCCTGATGGCATGATGCTCATAATACAAAGCCTCACTGAGCGTACGCTGGAAGCGGGGGCCCGGGCGTCCGGTCCGTTCATCGCCCTCCTGCCCGTGCGGGGAGAGCAAGGCCATGCAGAAGCGGCGAGTCGCGGTGACGGGGCTGGGGCTCATCAGCCCCTGTGGCACGGGCGTGGAGAAGAGCTGGGATGCCCTGGTGAACGGGCGGAGCGGCGTGGGGCCCATCACCCTCTTCGACGCGAGCCGGCTCGACTGCCGCATCGCTGGCGAGGTGAAGGACTTCAAGCCCGAGGACTACATCGAGCGGCGCGAGGTGCGGCGGATGGACCGCTTCGCGCAGTTCGCGGTGGTGGCGGCGGACATGGCGCTGGCGGACTCGGGGCTGAAAATCACCCCGGAGAACGCCGAGCGCGTGGCCGCCATCATCGGCTCCGGCATCGGCGGCATCGCCAGCATGGAGGAGACCTACCGCAAGGCGCTGGAGAAGGGGCCGGACCGCATCAGCCCGTTCTTCATCCTCCAGATGATCATCAACATGGCGCCCGGCTACGTCACCATGCGCCACGGCATCAAGGGGCCCTCCTGGTCCACCAACTCCGCCTGCTCCACCAGCGCCCACTCCATTGGCGAGGCGATGCGCGGAATCCAGCGCGGCGAGTTCGACGCGGCGGTGGCCGGCGGCTCCGAGGCCCCCATCTCCCTGCTGGGCGTGGGCGGCTTCGCGGCGATGAAGGCCCTGTCCACGCGCAACGACGCGCCCCAGGAGGCCAGCCGCCCGTTCGACGTGGACCGCGACGGCTTCGTGCTCGCCGAGGGCGCCGGCATGGTGGTGCTCGAGGAGTGGGAGCAGGCCCGGGCCCGCGGCGCGCGCATCTACGCGGAGCTGTCCGGCTATGGCGCCAGCTCCGACGCGCACCACGTCACCTCGCCCGCCCCCGAGCACGAGGGCGCCCAGCGCAGCATGCGCGCCGCCATGAAGGACGCGGGCCTCGCGCCGTCGGACATCGGCTACGTCAACGCGCACGGGACGTCGACGGACATCGGCGACGTGCTGGAGATGGAGGGCATCGCCCGCGTCTTCGGCGACGCCGCGCGCACGCTCGCCGTCTCCTCCACCAAGTCCATGACGGGCCACATGAACGGCGCGGCCGGCGCCGCCGAGGCCGTCATCAGCGTGCTCGCCCTCACCCGCGGCGTGCTCCCGCCCACCATCAACCTCCGGAACAGGGACCCGCGAATCCTCCTGGACTGCGTGCCCCACACCGCCCGCGAGGCCCGCGTCGACGCCGTCATGAGCAACTCGTTCGGCTTCGGCGGCACCAACGTGTCGCTCGTCTTCCGGCGCGCGAACGGGTGATCCACCCCACCCTCGCCAGCTCTCTCTTTGTAAACTGTGAAATCCTATTTACTGAACTGCTACGGGCTCCATGTCGCAGTGCGCCAGTAAACCTTTGACAAGGTGCGGCGACGGCCCGCTGGAGCCCACACGTCGGTAGCCTGAAAGTGCTGCCATTACATGGCCTTACGGCGGTTTCTACAGGCCTGTCGGTCCGGTGGGCAGCTGTTCCGTCGCCCGCCGGACAGGGGTCCCCCCACCCCAAAACGTTCATTGCAAATCGGTAAATCGATTTGCAAAGTGGGTCCAGGCCCCAAGGAGCGCGAGGTCCGGCGCACTCCCCGTGGGGCCACCGATTCGGCCATGAACGACAACGCACTGAACGCCAACGTGGGCCTGAAGCTCCGTGGGCTGCGGCTTGCACGCAACATCAAGCAGGCAGACGCGGCCAAGGACCTGGGGGTGTCCCCCGCGTACCTGAACCTCATCGAGAAGGGGAAGCGGGTGATGCCCTTCCCGCTGCTCTGGAAGGCCCTGCGCTACTTCGACCAGGACCCCGAGCAGTTCATGTCCACGCTGGGCGAGGGCCGCGTGGACGAGGCGCTGGCGAAGCTGCTGGATGAGCCGCTGCTCAAGAGCCTCGACATCGACCCGGAGTCGCTCCAGTCGCTGTCCGCCGAGCCGAAGCTGGCCGGCACGGTGGCCGCGCTCTTCAACCTCTACAAGAACACGCGCACGCAGCTGGAGAACGTGCTCGCGCAGCTCAACGTGGAGGAGCGCACCCGGGCGCAGGGGGGCGCGCAGAACGGCACGGTGCCGGGCGTCCGCTTCGACTACTCGCCCTTCGACGAGGTTAGCGACTTCCTGGAGAAGCACCGCAACTACTTCCCGGAGCTGGAGGAGCAGGCGGAGGCGATGCGGCGCGACATGAGCCTGGAGCGGCAGCTCACCAGCGGCCAGCTCATCCGGTTGCTGGAGGAGCGCTTCGGCTACCGCGTCCTCTTCGACGACCCGGCGCCCAGCGGCTCGTCCGTGGTGCGGCGGCTGGACCCCGAGGAGAAGACGCTCACCCTGTCGCCCTTCCTCACCGAGCAGCCGCTGAAGTTCCAGATTGCCGCGTCCATCGGCCTGCTGGTCATGGACCGCGAGAAACTGGTGGAGCGCATCCTCGTGGCGGGCCGCATGCGCCACGGCGAGACGGAGCGGCTCATCAAGGTCAACCTGGCCAACTACTTTGCCGGCGCGCTGATGCTGCCCTACGGCGACTTCTTCAAGGAAGTGCAGCGCACGCGCTACGACGTGGAGCTGCTCTCCAGCATCTTCGGCTCCACCTACGAGACGGTGGCGCACCGGCTGTGCAACCTGTCGGACCCGAAGCGCCCGGGCATCCCCTTCCACTTCCTGCGCGCGGACATCGCCGGCAACATCTCCAAGCGCTACAGCGGCACCGGCATCCGCTTCGCCACCGGCGGCGGTTCCTGCGCGAAGTGGGCCGTGCACCTGGCCTTCCTCAACCCGTCCCAGATCACCCGCCAGTACTCCATCATGCCGGACGGCACGACGTACTTCTGCTTCGCCAAGGTGCAGCTGCAGCCGATTGAAGGCTCCATCGTGAAGGGCACGGCGTACTCCATCGGCCTGGGCACCCACGCGGAGAACGCGAAGTACCTGGCCTACGGCCTGCCCACCACGGATCTGCGCAAGGACGCGATTCCGTCCGGCATCTCCTGCCGCTTCTGCGAGCGCACGGACTGCAACCAGCGCGCGGCCGCCAGCTACCGCTTCGCCTTCGCCTTCGACGAGTACACGAAGAAGGACTGCTTCTTCTCCCCGCTGCTCGTCCACGAGAAGGCGGACAAGGCGGAGCGCGTGCATCATGCGGCGGACGGCGGCCCGGCCCATGCCCATGGGGGCGGCGTGCAGGTGCTCCCGGTGAATGGCTCGCACGAGGGCCCCGTCAACGGGACTCACATCAGCGAGAAGGACGATTCGTTGGACAAGGCGCCCCGGCGCCGCAAGGGTGGCGACGCCTGAGGTCCGCATGCACCCGTCCGACGACTCCCAACGCGCCCACATCCTCGACGCCATCCAGAAGCAGAAGAACGCGCTGGCCCCGCTGCGCATCACCGGCTCGCCCACCGAGGTGGGCCAGGGGCTGGTGAGCCTCGCGGAGCTGCATGGCCTGCTGGAGGACCATGCCGCGAGCCGCGAGTGCTACGAGGAGGCGCTCGGCCTCTTCCAGGAGGCGAAGTACAAGCCCGGTCAGGCGCAGGCGCTGCTCGGCCTGGGCATCGTGAAGGCGAACTTCGAGGATCACCGCGGCGCCATTGAGCGCATCGCCCAGGCAGCCCTGCTCTTCAACGAGGCGAAGGACCGCGAGGGCGAGGCCCTGGCCCGCGCCTGCATCGGCGAGTCCCTGCGCGCGCTGGGCCAGCCGGAGGCCGCCGAGGAGAAGTACCAGGAGGCGCTCATCCTCCTGCGCCAGACGCGCAACTCCGAGCGCATCGCCCGGCTGCTGCTCGACATCGGCGACATCCGCATGGAGAAGGGCGAGTACGAGCCCGCCCGCAAGCGCTTCCTGGAGGCCGTGCCGCTCCTGGAGCAGGGCGAGGATCCGGAGGCGCTCGCGCAGGGCCACCTGCTGCTGGGCGAGTCCGAGGGCCTCCTGGGCAACCACGACGGCGCCCGCCCCCACCTGCTGCGCGCGGTGGAGCTCTACGAGGAGCTGCACGACCACGTGTACGAGGCCCGCGCCCGGTGGGACCTGGGCCTGTCCTGCTACTACCTGCAGGACTACGCCGCGGCCCGCACCCAGTTCGAGACGGTGCTGCCGCTGTACGAGGAGCAGGGCCGCGCGGACGAGGTCGCCAAGGTCCGCAACGTGCTGGCCCACTTCGCCGCGCGCGGCGTCTGAAACACGAAGCGCCCCTCCCCTGCCAGAGGGGAAGGGCGCCTCACCCGCATCACCTCAGGCCTGGATGCCGGCGCCCACGGCGATGGCCAGCAGGCCCAGCACGCCCGCGGCGATGACGGTGTAGCGCCACTCGCCCTTGAGCCCGAGCAGCGTGCCCGCCACCGCGAGACGCGCCACCGGCGTCACCAGCAGCAGCGACGCCGCGCCCTTGCGCAGCAGGTCGATGGCGACGTGCACTTCCTCCGAGCGCGGCAGGGCCTCCAGGCCGAGCGACACCACGAACATGCCGCCGCTGAGCACCGCGCCGCCGCGCAGCACGCGGGCAATCCACCGGTCTCCGGCCACCGCCAGGTCGCGGCGCCGCGCCCGCGCCGCGGGCGCCGGGGCCAGGTCCGGCTGGGTGATGGGCTCTGCTTCCATCTCCGGCGCCAGCGACTCCGCCCGCGCCGTGTTCACCACCGCGTTGTGGGCACCGTGCGCATCCGCCATCACCGCCGCGGACACCACATGCGCCTCTGCGCCGGCTGAATCCGGCTCGCTCACTTCACCATGCTCGGCCACAATCCCGCCCCTCCCTTCCACAACATCTGGCTCGCCACCACCAGCAGCACCACCGCGAAGAGCCGCTTGAGCACCGCGGTGGGCATCTTCGGCATCAGCCGGCCGCCGACATACGCGCCGAAGAGCACCCCCACCACCAGCGGGGACACCAGCGCCAGCTTCAGGTGCCCGTGCAGCGCGTAGGCGGCCACGCTCGCGGCCCCCGTCACGCCCACCATCATGTTGCTGGTGGCGCTGGCGACCTTGAACGGCACCCGCATGCCGTAGCTCATCAGCGGCACCTTCAGCGGGCCGCCGCCCACGCCCAGCAGCGAGGACAGCCCGCCCGCGATGAAGGAGCCGGAGATGCCCAGCGGGTAGTTCATCGGCGTGTAGTCCTCCAGCGTCGCCGGCTCCCGCCGCGGCGAGCGCAGCAGCAGCATCTGCAGCGAGACGTAGAGGGTGAACAGGCCGAACACCACCGCCACCATCGCCGGGGCCACCATCGCCGCCACCACGCCGCCGGCGATGGCGCCCATCACCGTGGCCAGCTCCAGCGTCAGGCCCAGCCGGATGTCACTCAGGTGGTTGTGCACGTAGCCCGCGGCCGCGGCGCACGAGTTGGCCACCACGCACATGAGGCTGGCCGGCACCGCCTCCTCCAGCGGGATGCCGAAGAACAACACCAACCCGGGGACGAGGACGATGCCTCCGCCAATGCCAAGCATCGCCCCGAGAGAGCCCGCGAGGCCGCCCGCCACCATGAGGAGTAGGACCGTCATTCCTCGACGAGGATAGGAGCGGTCCCCAGGTTCGGACAGCGGCATTCCTCCCAGGGAAGGATGCTCGCCAGGATGCCTGCCCTGCGCGCGAGGAACTGTGTGCTGTCAGCCAGTGCGCATGGACGCTATGCGGCACACGCGCCGAGTGTGCCCTCGGGGAACACCTCGAGGAAACGCGCGCGCGTGCGGGGGGTGAAGGTCCCCCGGGCCATGTAGCCGTGCAGCCTGCGCAACACTCCCCGCGCGGACTCCAGCGCGCCCTCCACCTCGGCGGAGAAGTCGAGCGTGTCGTTGCGGTACAGCTCCTGGAAGGACAGGTGCGCGTAGGCCGGCAGCGAGCGCATGCGTCCCATGGGGCTGGAGAGGAAGAGCCCGGAGACGTAGAGCCCGCGCACCCAGCCATCCACGTCCGCCTTGGACGGCGCCTGGCCCACGCGCTCCTGCGATGACAGGCGCACCAGCTCGTAGATGCCGCGGCCGATGCCGCGCCACGGGAAGCCCGGGCTCTTCACCACCTGACACTTCTCGCGGATGCGCGGGGTGCCCATGAGCTCCACGCCGTGCAGCTCGCGCAGGTAGAAGAGCGTCTGCGCCCACTCGATTTCGCGGTGCACGTCGCGCGCCTGCGCGCCGCGGCGGCGGTGGCGGCTCACCAGCCTGTCCACCACCGGATACAGCCGGCGGTCCAGGCACAGGTGCGTGAAGTAGCCCGCCAGGAGCGCGAGCCCCGCCTCGTTGCCCACCAGCGCGCCGGTGGCCACCAGCTCCGCCATCTTCAGGCCGAAGCCCACCGGCGCGCGCTCGTGGTACAGGCGGGCGAAGGGGGGCGGCTCGCGCTCCGGAAGGAAGGCCGACAGCCCTCCGCGCACGCCCTCGCACAGCGGCAGATCTGGCAGCGCCGCGCCGAAGCGCGCGTACGGGAGGTCCTCGGCGAGCGCGCGCACCCAGTCCGCCGGCAGCTCGCCCGGATTGGCGGCCATCCGTTCGATGGCGGTCAGATGCATCAGCAGCGTGGGCATTTCCCACACTGCTATCCAGTGCCCATCGGCATTGCAATGCTCGAATGAAATCGAGCGCTTTGCGCTCGACAGGGTGGGCGTTACAGTCCGCGGCCTCCAGCATCCCATCCATCCGTTCAGGAGTTCATCGGCCCATGAATTTCAGCTTCGTCTCCGGCGATGTCACGAAGGCGAGCGGCGAGCTGCTCGTCATTCCCCTCTTCGAGGGCGAGCTGGGAGACACCGCTCCGTCCTCACTGGCCGCGGCCGACTCCGCCCTGGAGGGCCGCCTGCGCGGTGCCGCCACCCAGGAGGGCTTCAAGGCCAAGGCAGAGCAGTCCTTCCTGATGCACACCCACGGCCGCGCCACCGCGGAGCGCGTGCTGCTCCTGGGCCTGGGCAACCGCGCCCGCTTCCAGCCCGAGGTGCTGCGCCTGGCCGCCGGGCGCGCGGTGAAGGCGGCGCAGCGGCTGAAGGTGGGCTCGGTGGCCTTCGTGCTGCCGGCCACCGACGCGGCGGACGCCGCCGTGCGCGCGGTGGTGGAGGGCCTGGGGCTGGGTGCCTACCGCTTCGACAAGTACAAGTCCTCCGCCCGCGAGGAGAAGAACCCGGCGAAGGTGACGAAGGTGGCCCTGGTGCTGCCCGACGGCACCGAGAAGTCCAAGGGCCTGGAGGACGCGCTGGCGCTGGCGAAGCGCGTGGCGGACGCCACCAACTGGGCGCGAGACCTGGTCAACGAGCCGCCCAACGCGGTGACGCCCACGGTGCTGGCCGAGGCCGCGCGGCAGGCGGCGAAGGAAGGCGGCCTGCAGGTCACCATCGGCGGCCAGCGCGAAATCGAGAAGCTCAACATGGGCATGTTCCTGGGCGTCACCGCCGGGAGCACCGAGGAGCCGCGCCTCATCCACGTCGTCTACACGCCGAAGAACGCGCGTGACGCGAAGCGCCCGCCGCTGGCGCTGGTGGGCAAGGCAATCACGTTCGACTCGGGCGGCCTGTCCCTCAAGCCCACCGAGGGCATGGTGGAGATGAAGACGGACATGGCCGGCTCGGCCGCGGTGCTGGGCGCGATGAAGGTCATCGCCGCGCTCAAGCCGCCCTTCCCCGTGCATGCCTTCATCGGCGCGTGCGAGAACATGCCGTCCGGCAACGCGTACAAGCCCGGTGACATCCTCACCTCGCGGCTGGGCAAGACGGTGGAAATCACCAACACCGACGCGGAAGGCCGCCTGGTGCTGGGCGACATCCTCACCTGGGCCTGCGAGCACAAGCCGTCCGCCGTCATCGACCTGGCCACCCTCACGGGCGCCTGTGTCATCGCGCTGGGCAACTACATCGTCGGCGCCTTCGGCGACAACGACGGCACGATGAACGAGGTGCTCCAGGCCGCGCGCACCGCGGGCGAGGAGATGTGGCGCCTGCCGGTGAGCGAGCTGCAGAAGGACGCGCTGCGCTCCGAGGTGGCCGACATGAAGAACTCCGGCGAGCGCTGGGGCGGCTCCATCAACGCCGCGCTCTTCCTCAAGGAGTTCGTCGGCGACACGCCGTGGGTGCACCTGGACATCGCCGGCCCCTCCAACAGCCCCAAGGAGCGCGGCTACCTGGGCAAGGGCGGCACCGGCGTCGGCGTGCGCACGCTGGTGGAGTGGGTGCGGCTGCGCGCACAGACGCAGGCGGAGAACCCCGAGGCGTACGAGCTTCCCGCCGCGCCGGCCCCCAAGGCCGCGGCGAAGGGCGGCAAGGGCGCGAAGAAGTCCGCGCGGTCGTAACGCGGCACGGAAGGTCCGGGCGCGCCAGCACGGGCGCCCGGGGCGCCCCGCGCGCCCGGGCCGCCCGAGCACACTCGGAAGCCCGGTTCCGGGGCCCCTAGCGGGCCCGGGCCGCCCGAGCGCACTCGGAAGCCCGGTTGCTGGCCACCCGCCGCGCGAGCCGACGTTCTAGCGGCGCGACGCCTGGGACACCGGCGCCGCCTGCTTCGCGCCGGACACCGGGAGCGGACGGACGCCTTCGATGAGGGCGTCCACGCTCTGCGTGACGTCCGCCGCGGACTGCGCCGGCCACGTGGCCAGCATCATCAGCACGCGGCCCGGCCGGCCCTCACGCACGGCGACGCGGCCCAGCACCGCGTCCCCCACCGTGAAGTCGAAGCCCACCGCATTCTCGGACAGGGGAATCGGCATCGGGTCCGTGGTGGTGAAGCCCGGCTGCTGGCGCAGCCCCTCCGTCAGTCGCTCGGCGAACTGCGTGGGAGACGCCACCGCCGGGGCCACCTGCAGCACCACCTGCGCCCCGGACGTGTTGTGGCGGAGGATGACGGGGATGGAGAGTCCCTCCGGCGTGCGCTCGTTCGTCTCGTCGAGCTGCCAGTCCGCCGTGGGCCGGATGATTTCGAAGCCCAGGTCCTCGTCCACGTAGCGGCGGGTGGTGGAGTGGCCGGCACCGCCGGAGCCGCCCACGCCCTGCACCTGCTCGTGCTTCGCGGCCTCACCCCGGGAGTCCTTCACCGACGCGCGGGAGCCGCCGCAGGCCGTGCCCAGCACCAGGAGTCCCCACGCCAGCTTCCGCATCGCGCCCATGTCGCTCGTCCCCCGCCGCAAAGGCCGTGGACGGCAACGTGGGCACGGCGCCCCCCCTAGGCCAGCCCCCCCTGGAGTGTGCGGTAGGTGTTGGACAACCGCTCCGCCACCTCGGGCGGGAGCGCGTTGCGCGCTGAAAAGAGCGCATAGGAGACGATGGCGTCCAGCGCCTCCAGGGTGAGGGCGCGGCCCACGGCCTCCCCGCCCCCGGCGAGGTTGGCGCGCAGCCGCGCCACGTCCACCCGCCCGTCCGCGCCCGGCGTCACCCCGGCGAAGGCGTCCTCCAGGCCCGCGGGCGGCGCGTCCAGGAAGCCCTTCAGCAAGTCCTCGTCCTTGCCCGCGTCGCGCAGCGCGCGGTGAATCAGCGACAGCAGCAGGTTGTAGCGCTCCTCGGCGGACAGCAGCTCCCAGGCCATGCCCTCCACGGAAGGGCCCGGCACCGGTGGCGGCGTCGCGGGGCGCACCGCCAGGTGGCCTGAGCGCACGGCCTCGTCCAGCCACGTGTAGAAGGCGTAGGGCCCCCCCTCGTAGAGCGTCCGCAGCTCGCCCAGGGGGCCGCCCTTGCCCAGGCCCGTGAAGAGGCGCTCCTCGCCGGGCAGCGGGCCCGCGGGCCCCGGCTCCACGCGCATGTCCTCCGGGAAGCGGCGGCGCAGGCGCGACACCTCCTCCGCGCGCTTGATGCCGGTGAGCACCAGCTCCCGCGTGCGCTCGGGCAGCTTCACCACGTCCGCCATGGGCGCCGGCCCCTCGATGAAGAGGAAGCTGCCCTCCACCATCTCGAAGAGGCTGAGCACCACCTCACGCACCACGTACGTCATGGCGCTGTAGAGGTTGGCCTCGGACACCATGCCCTCGGACGTGAGCACCTGACCGATGCGTCGCGACGGCGTCACCCGCGACAGCGCCTGGGTGAGCTGCGTCTGCTTCAACATGCCCAGCCGCACCAGCACCGCCCCCAGGCGCTCCCAGCGCTCCGTGGACGTGGCGAACACCACCTGCCCGTCCCGGAAGGACACCGTGCGGCGCACCGAGCCGCCCTGCACGGCCAACAGGCCGCTGCGGATGCCGGAGAGGACGTGGGCGAACACCTCCTCGACGGAGAGCGTGCCCAGGCTGCCGGCGAGGAAGCCAGCGAAGCCGGTCGGCTCCTGGAGGAGGACCATCCCCTCGGGCCCGTGGAACCAGGCCGCGAGGGGACGGGAGGGGGACAGGCCCGCGGCGAGCGGCCGCTCCAGCTCGAGCGAGGCCTGCTCACTGCTGACACGAGGCGTGGCCTTGGGTTTGGAAGCCACCGCCCGTGCCCCCCGAACGACGCGCGCGACTACTTCTGCGCCGTCTTCAGCTCCTCGTCGATGATGCTCTTGAACTCCTCGAACGGCTGCGCCCCGGACAGCAGGATGCCGTTGATGAAGAACGCCGGGGTGCCGGACACGCCGACCTTCTTGCCATCCGCCAGGTCCGCCTGGACGACGGAGGCCTTCTCACCCGAGTCGAGGCACTTGTTGAACTTCGCGGTGTCCAGCTTCAGGTCCGCGGCGTGCTTCTTCAGGTCGTCCACGCCCAGCTTCTGCTGGTTGGCGAAGAGCGTGTCGTGCATCTCCCAGAACTTGCCCTGGTCCCCGGCGCACAGCGAGGCCTCGGAGGCCTTCGGCGCCTCCTTGTGGAAGTCCAGCGGGAAGTGGCGGAACACCAGGCGGACCTTGTCGGGGTACTCCTTCATGACCTGGTCCACGGCCGCGTTGGCGCGGCTGCAGAACGGGCACTGGAAGTCGCTGAACTCGACGATGGTGATGGGCGCGCCTTCCTTGGCACCCTTGGCGGCGCCCGTGGCGGCCACCTGCTTGCGCTCCGCGGGCGGGCGCGGAGGCTCGGGCAGGGTGATCTGCACGTTGGCGTTCTTGCGCAGCTCCGCGAACAGCGCCTGCGCGCGCTCCTGCTTCGGCTGCTGGGTGAGGAAGTCCACGATCTGCGGCTTCATCTGCTCGTAGGTGGACCCGGGCGGCAGCTGGCCCTTGGCGCCGTCGAACACTTCCTTGATGCGCTCCTCGGGCGGGGCGGGAACCTTGTCGTCAATCTCCGCCTTCAGGAACTGCTCCTGCGTCAGGCCCTTCTTCTTCGCCTCGGCGTCGACCAGCTTCTCCGTCACCATGCCCTCGAGGCCGCGCTTGCGCAGCTGGTGCTTCTGCTTCTCGAGGTTGGACAGGGGCTCGGAGATCTTGTCGTTGAGCTCCTTGTAGGTGATCTTCTGCCCGTCGCCGAAGGTCGCGACGACCGCGTCGGGCGCGGGCTCACCCGCGTTGGCCTGCTGCGCCGTGGCGGCCGGCCCCTGAGCGGTGACCGGCGCCTTCTCCTTGTTACAGCCGGCGGTGATGGTGGCCGCCAGGAGAGCGGCGAGGATGACTCGAGTGGGCTTGAGCATAAGCTCGCGTCCTAGTCGAGCTAAGCCTGACCTGCAAGGAAATGGCTTCAGGCGACCAGGGGCTCCAGCTCCAGCGCGCCCGCCAGGCCGGTGAAGCCCAGGTCCAGCGCCTCCAGCTCGCGGCGGCGGGCCGGAACGATTTCGTAGCAGCTCGGGTCCGAGAGCACCTTGCGCACCAGCTTGTGGTTGAGCGCATGGCCCGTCTTGTACGCCGTCATGTGCCCGATGACCTGGCGGCCGAACAGCGACACGTCGCCGATGGCGTCGAGAATCTTGTGGCGCACGAACTCGTCGGGGAAGCGCAGCCCGTCCGGGTTGAGGATGGAGACCTCGTCCACGACGACGGCGTTCTCCAGCGAGCCGCCGCGCGCCAGGCCCAGCTGCTTCAGCTTCTCCACGTCGCGCAGGAAGCCGAAGGTGCGGGCGCGGGAGATTTCGCGCGAGAACTCCCTGTCGCTGAAGTCCAGGTCGAAGGACTGGCCCTGGATGACGGGGTGCTCGAAGTCGATGGTGCAGCTGATGCGGAAGTGCCGCGACGGGGTGAGCGAGGCCTGCTTGTCACCGTCCACCACGGACACCGGCTTGCGGATGACGAGCAGCTCCTTGGGCGCGTCCAGCTCGCGCACCCCGGCGTCGTGGACGAGGGCCGCGAAGGGCGCCGCGCTGCCGTCCATGATGGGCACTTCCGGCCCGTCCAGCTCCACGCGCACGTTGTCGATGCCCAGGCCGGCCAGCGCCGACATGAGGTGCTCCACCGTGCCCACGCGCACGCCGTCGCGGCCCAGCGTGGTCGCCAGCGACGTGTCCACCACGAACTCCGCCAGCGCGGGGATGCTCACCGGCCGGGGCAGGTCCGTGCGCACGAAGACGATGCCGTGGCCCGCGGGCGCGGGACGCAGGGTGAGCGTCACCTTGGCGCCCGAGTGCAGCCCCACACCCTGCAGGGTGGCAGTCTTGGAAACAGTGCGCTGGTTGTAGGAGGACGGTCGCATGTCGGTGTCGCCTCGTGGCTGCTCGTGCTGCGGGACTTCCGGTCCGGGTCCCGCCGGTTGGACCCGGAAACGTTCATCAGTGATCTGACGCGACGCGGTGATTCTGCAATCCGCACGCCACGGACGCGTGACATGCGGGGCCGGGCCGGAGGAGGTCAAAACATCGCCAACCCCTTGGAATGGCTCGGCTTTTGGGTGCGTCGTGGTGGGTGTCATCTCCGGTCTGCCACCCTCCCCCCGGTGTGAAGCCTGCAGGATTCGCCCGATACCGTGACACCGATGTCCGGGATTCGTCAGAACCCGGAATCCGCGTCCCCACCCTGCCCCGCCATGCCGCAGCGTGTCTTCCATGCAACACGGCCGCGTCCATAGCGCAAGGAACAGGCCGGACGCAAACGTGCCCCGGGCAACACGCCCGGTGGCGGACGCTGGGACAGGGTGTGTGGGGGGTGGGGCGCCGGTGTCCCGCCGTCAGCGGGCGGGGGCGGCGAGGAAGCGGTCCCTGAGGGCCTCCGCTTCCTGACGGTCGAAGCCGCGTCCCTGCAGGAGGGTGCGCCGGCTGACGGCGTGGAAGGTGGTCTCCAGCGTCTGGACGAAGCGGCGCAGGTCCTCCGCGAGGCGGGCGCGGATGCCGGGGCCTTCGGGCGGCCAGGGCAGCTCCACCAGCAGCGCGGTGAAGCGGTCGAAGGCGTCGTAGTCCGCGTAGCGCAAGAGCTGGTAGCCGCCGTCGTGGAAGTAGCCGAGGAAGGACTTGAGGGCGTCCAGCGCGCGCTCGGCGGCGGGCACGTCCTCGGCGCGCAGGTGCGTCTCGGCGGTGCGGCACAGCTGGGCGTAGACCCACAGGTCCTTGCGCAGCCGGAGCGCGGCGTCCTGCGGGCTCATGAGCTCGTCGAAGACGCCGTCCGCGAGCCCGCCGTTGGGGGCGAGCGTCTCCATCAGCACCACCACCTGCGTGCGCAGGAGCGTGGTGAAGGCGACGGCGGCGCGGGCGGGCGCCTCCATGTCGCGGTCCAGGTTGACGAGCACCTCGCGGGCCACGCGCTCCGTCTCACGGGCGATGTCGCGCGCGGCGCGCAGCGTGGCGGCCTGGAGGGACTTGGAGGCCGCCTTCGGGGACAGCTCCGAGTGCATCCACGCGGCGAGCGAGGTGGCCTCGCTGCGCACCAGCGCCAGCAGCACGCGCACGCGGCGCGAGTACGGCGGCTGCCCCTCCGCGTCCACGTAGGCCAGGTAGTGCAGGAGGCGGAACAGGCCGAGGAAGGCGGTGGAGAAGAGGGTGCGCTGGTCCTCCGGGAGCGTGCCCAGCGTGTCCAGCAGGCGGACGGACCGGAGTCTGTCGTACTCGACGCGGAACTCCAGCGGGCGGAAGGGGCGGAAGTAGCGGTTGAGGACGATTTCGCGCAGGGCCAGCTTGCCCACGTCCTGGAAGAGGCCGAGGTTGGCCACCGGCAGCTTGAGCAGGTGGTCCAGCAGGTTCTTCAGCGCGTCGAAGGCCTCGCGCAGCACGAAGAGGCTCTCCGGGGGCGTCTCCTGGTCCAGCTGCTCCTCGATGAGGGCGCGCCGGACGCGGTCGTCCGCGAGCTGCGTCTCCACGTACTTGCGGAAGACCATCTTCTGGTCGCTGTCCGGGTCCTGCAGGTGGCGCGCGACGCGGATGGCGCGGTCCATGGCGTCGCGCACGTCCGCCAGCTCCTCGTGGAAGTCGCGCGTGACGAGCGGCCTGTCGCGCGCGTCCACCACGGTGTTGAGGTTGAGGTAGCGCTCCACCGCGCGCAGGAGCATCTCGAACTCGAAGAGCAGCTCCTCGCGGCCCTCCACGGGCACGCCGCGCAGCCAGCGCTCGCGCTCGGCGAGGAACCCGGCGCGCGACGTCTGGGAGGCGCGCATCAGGTCCGCGTAGAAGTCACGTCCGGTGGCGGGTGAGGCGGGAGGCCTGTCCTGGCTCATGGCGCGGGGAGCTTAGTCTCAGAACAGGGTGCCCTGGGGCGTCGCGGGTGGCTGCTTCTTGAAGTACTGGTAGGTCCGGTGCGTGGCCATGCGCCCCCGGGGGGTGCGCTGGAGGAAGCCCTCCTGCATGAGGAAGGGCTCGTACACGTCCTCAATCGTGTCCCGCTGCTCGCCCACGCTGGCGGCGATGGTCTCCACGCCCACCGGGCCGCCCCCGAACTTGTCGATGATGGTGAGCAGGATTTTCCGGTCCATGGCGTCCAGGCCGCTGGCGTCCACGCCCAGCCTGTCCAGCGACTTCTTCGCCAGCTCCAGGGTGATCTTCCCGTCGCCTTCCACTTCCGCGAAGTCGCGCAGCCGGCGCAGGAGCCGGTTGGTGATGCGGGGCGTGCCGCGCGAGCGGCTGGCCACCTCGCGCGCGGCGTCCTTGTCCAGGGGGATGCCGAGGATGCGCGCGGAGCGGTGGAGGATGAGCTCCAGCGCCTTGGCGTCGTAGTACTCCAGGCGCTCTTGAATCTGGAACCTGTCCCGAAGGGGCGAGGTGAGCAGGCCCGTGCGCGTGGTGGCGCCGATGAGCGTGAAGGGCGGCAAATCAATCTTCATCGCCCGGGCGGCGGGCCCGGTGTCGATGGTGATGTCCAGCCGGAAGTCCTCCATGGCCGGGTAGAGGTACTCCTCCACGGCGGCGTTGAGGCGGTGGATTTCGTCGATGAAGAGGACGTCGCGGGCGTTGAGGTTGGTGAGCAGGCCCGCCAGGTCGCCCTTGCGCTCCAGGGCGGGGCCGCTCGTCACGTGGATGCCCACGCCCAGCTCGTTCGCGATGATGTGCGCCAGCGACGTCTTGCCCAGGCCGGGGGGGCCGGAGAAGAGGCAGTGGTCCAGGGCGTCGCCGCGGCTGCGGGCCGCCTGCACGTAGACCTTGAGCTTCTCGACGACGGGCCCCTGGCCCACGTACTCGTCGAACGAGCGCGGACGCAGGGAGGCCTCGAGCCGGACGTCCTCGGGCTGGACGTCTTCCGAGAGTGTGTCGGACTTCCTCGCCATGACCATTCAGCACCCTATACAGGAAGGGCGCGCGTGTCGCCGCACATCTGGCGGGGCTACAGTCGCAACGGCCGCAGGCCGAGCAGCCAGGGAGCGCCCACCGCCATGAAGGGTCTCGTCTTCGACCTCTCCATCCCGAAGTACGTCGTGGCCCGCGGCCTGGGCGGCCTGTACCCGAAGCTTCACTACGGGGCCGGCAGCTGCCTCTCCCTGAGGGAATTGCCGCGCCCCACCCTGCCCGGCCCGGAGTGGGTGCGGCTCAGGCCGCTGCTCACCGGGCTGTGCGGCTCGGACATGGCCACCCTCTTCTTCAAGGCCAGCCCGCAGCTGGAGCCCTTCAACAGCTTCCCCGCCGTGCTGGGCCACGAAATCCTCGCCGAGGTGACGGAGGTGGGGCCCGGGACACGCGGCGTGCAGCCAGGCCAGCGCGTGGCGGTGGACCCGCTGCTCCCCTGCCGGCTGCGGGGCATCTCCCCGCCCTGCAAGCCGTGCGCGGCGGGCCAGGAGAACGGCTGCGAGCGCACCGCGGACGGGTGCCTGGCGGCCGGGCAGATGCTCGGCTACCAGCGCGAGCTGCCGGGCGGCATGGGCACGGAGATGGTGGCGCACCCCTCGCAGCTCCACCCGGTGCCGGACGGCGTCTCCGACAAGGCGGGCGTGCTGGTGGAGCCGCTGGCGGTGAGCCTGCACGCGGTGCTCAAGGCGCCGCCCCGGGACGAGGACAGGGTGCTCGTCATCGGAGGGGGCCCGGTGGCCTTCGCGACGCTGTGGGCCCTGCGGGCGCTGGGCCACCGCTGCCACGTGACGCTGCTGGCGGCGGAGGACTACCAGCTGGAGCTGGGAAAGCGGATGGGCGCGGACGACGCCTTCCGCGTGCGGGGCGATTGGGACGAAGCCGCGGAAGTCGCCCGGCGCACGGGGGCGAAGGTGTACCGCCCGGTGATTGGACCTCCAGCGATGACGGGCGGCTTCGAGCTGACCATCGACTGCATCGGCAGCGCGGCCTCCGTGCAGGACGCCCTGCGCTACACGCGCGCGCTGGGGAAGGTGGTGCTGGTGGGCGCGGCGGGAATCCTGGAGCGGGTGGACTGGACCACCGTGTGGCGCAACGAGCTGACGCTGCTCGGCTCCTACGTGTATGGCCCGGAGAGCTTCCGGGGGGAGCGCCGGCACACCTTCGACCTGGTGCTGGAGCTGCTCGCCCGGAAGGAAGGGCCGGACTGTTCCGTTCTCGTCACGCACACCTTCCCCCTGACTCGCTACCAGGAGGCCATTGAGGCCAATCTGGCACGTGCGAGATTCCAGTCCGTCAAGACGGTCTTCGACCTGACCCGGTGGTGACTGCCATGCACACGAGCCCTGTGTTCCGACCCCTCCCCTCCCTCGCCGGCGCGCGCGCCGAGTCCGTGCCCGGCGTGAAGTTGCAGAAGCTGCGCCGCGCGGCGCTGGATGCGCGCGAGGCCTTCGTGAAGGAAGGCCCCGTGGCGGCGGTGGCCACGTGCGAGCTCATCACCTTCCCCTACCCCGCGCAGTTCGCCTTCAGCGGCGCGGCGCTGTCCCCGGCGCCGTACGTGATGATGACCAACCGCATGCAGGTGGTGCAGTTCGTGGACCGCGAGGGCGAGCGGCGCACGCTGCTGTTCAACCCGTCGGACTACGAGAAGGGCCACCTGGCGCCCTTCTACCGCGCGCTGCGCGAGCGCTACGGCGCGTTCGTCTCCGACAAGGTGATGTCCTCGCGCCACGGCACGGTGCAGAGCCACCTGGCGTCACTGGGCCTGACGCCCGCGGACGTGGACTACATCGCCTTCGACCACCTGCACATCCAGGACCTGCGTGGCTGGCTGGGCGGCGACGGCCTGCCCGCGTACTTCCCGCGCGCCCGGCTGCTGGTGCAGCGCGCCGAGTGGGAGATGGTGAAGGATTTGCACCCGATGCAGACGGTGTGGTTCGTGCCCGGCGGCGCGGACGTGCCGCCCGAGCGCGTGGTGCTGCTGGACGGCGACGTGTGGCTGGGCCAGGGCGCGGCCCTGCTCAGCACGCCGGGACACACGCAGGGCAACATGTCGCTGGCGGTGGCGACGTCGCGCGAGGTGTTCGTCGTCAGCGAGAATGGCGTGGCCACGGAGTGCTACACGCCGCTGCAGTCCGCCATCCCCGGCGTGCGCCGCCACGCCGAGCACATGGGCTGGGAGGTGGTGCTCAACGGCAACACGCGCGAGGACTCGCTGGACCAGTACTCGTCCATGGTGGTGGAGAAGCTGTTCGCCGGCACGTCCGCGGTGGAGGGGGCGTTCGTCAACTTCCACCCGTCCTCGCTGCTCACGGCCCACCTGATGGCGCCAGCACTGGCGCCCACCATCGTCCTGCCCGCTCCCAACTTCGGCGACGTGCGCCCCACGCCCGCAGCGCGGCGCGCGGCGTAGGGCTTGGGGCGCCCTCAGAACGGCTGCGCCCCACAGGCCCGCACGGGCCGGAACGACACGGACCACAACTCCTGGTCCCCCGCGCCGTCGGTGGCCGCGAAGAAGACGTTCCAGTCCGCGCGCACGAAGCCCTTCGGGTTCGAGGACGCGCTTCCCGGAGCGATGTCCTCCAGCGAGCGCGTGTTCCAGAACGCCCCGCCGCTGTACCAGGGCTCGCTCCCGTGCCCCGACGTGGTCGCGGAGAAGAACAGCCAGCCGGTGTCCGCCGCCAGGTCCTGCGGGTCGCTGCCGGCCTGGCCGGGCTCCAGGTCCGCCACCATCCACGTGCCCAGCAGCGTCCCGTTGCTGCGCCACAGCTCGCGTCCGAACCAGCCGTCATCCGCCGCGAAGTACAGCGTCCGGTCCACCACCACGAAGCCCGGGTCCAGGTAGGGAGAGAACGCGCTCTCCGGCCCCGGGTTGATGTCCCGCACCAGCCGCGTGCCCCACACCGTCCCGTTGCTGGTCCACAGCTCGCTTCCGTGCCGCGGGTCCCCGACGTCGCCCCAGTACCCCTCGCCTCCCGCCGCGAAGTACACCGCGTCGCCCATCGCCGTGAGGCGCTTGGGCTCCTGTCCCGGGAAATGCCGCAGCCAGGTGGCCGTGCCCGGCGCGCTCCGCGTCACCCAGAGGTCCGCCTCGTCCGTGCCAGGATTCACCGTGAAGAACAGCTGCCGGCCCGCGGGCTCCAGTTCCAGGAACACGCCGTCGGTCAGCCTGAAGAGCGCGTCGGCACGTCCCCGCTCGTCCAACCGCCAGAGGGTGCTCGTGCGCGTCGTGTCGTCGTAGACGACCAGCGACAGGTCCTCCTCCCACTCCAGCAGCCTGTCGAACACGGAGGAGCGCGTGCCCGGCGCGAACTCGTGCGCCAGCACCGTGCCCTGCTCCGTGCCATCGCTGCGCCACAGCTCGCGACCGTGCTCGACGTCGGTCGCCGTGAAGTAGAGCGTGCCGTCCACCACCGTGAGCTGGGCCGGCGACGAACCATCACGCCCCGGTCGGATGTCCTTCACCAGCTGCGTGCCCCGCTCCGTGCCGTCGGTGCGCCACAGCTCCACGCCGTGCTCGTCGTCGTTCGCGGCGAAGTACACCCAGCGGCCCATCACCGTCAGAAAGCGCGGCACCGATTGCGCGACGCCCGGATTCACGTCCTTCACCAGCGACGTGGTCCTTCCCGGCCCCTCGCTCACCCACAGCTCCCGGCCATGCTCGGGCTCTGTCGCGACGAAGAAGAGCCGCCCGTTGGCGGAGACCAGCTCCACGGGATTCGAGTTGCCCTGGGGATTGATGTCCCGCACGCGCCGCGCGCGGTCCTCACAGATGTCCCATCCCGGACCGGGCAGGGGCAGCAGTCCCTCCGCCGTCACCGTCCCGACATCCGCTTCCGACTCGCGGACGGGAGCCACCCCATCCACCGCCTCCACCTCACCCTCCGGTACAGGCCCACACGCCACCACCAGCCCGGAAAGCATGAACACCAGCACCGGAACGCCGCGCCAAGACTTCATGAGAGCAGCCCCTTGTCCTCGGTGGCGCGGGGGCACCACCGCCGGAGCTGAAAAGTGATACTCATGTCGTAAGAGTCTACTCAGACCAGGGTAGGAAATCGCTCAGGATGTCCGCCATCCCGCGAGCCCTGACGACCCGTGCCGACAGCCAGACACCGGGTCCGTCGGGCCGAGGACCGATTCGGTTTCTCAGGGGAAGAGCGCTTCGGCGGACTGCGCGGGGAACTCCCGGCTGCTCGTCACAGCGCGGTCACACCCACCTCAGGTAGTCCCATCAGCCGCCGGAGCGCAAGGCCTTGAGGGCCTCGCGGAACAGGGCCTGGAAGGTGGCCTCCGCGCCCAGCCGCTCGCTGGCGACCTCCGCCGCCTTCTCCGCCTGGGGCTGTTTGTACCCGAGGTTGAGGAGCGCGGAGACCAGGTCGGAGCGGGTGCCACTGGCGGCGGCCGGCGCGGTGCCCCGGGCCACGGCCTCCAGGTGGATGTTCTTCACCTTGTCCTTCAGCTCCAGCACCAGGCGCTCGGCGGTCTTCTTTCCCACGCCGTGAATCTTCGACAGCCGCGCCACCTCGCCGCGAGACAGCGCCGCCACCAACTCCGGCACCTCCATGCCGGACAGCACGGTCAGCGCCAGCCGGGGGCCCACGCGCGTCACGGCGGTGAGCAGCTGGAAGAGGTCCTCCTCGGCCTTCGACAGGAAGCCGAACAGCTCGAAGGCGTCCTCGCGCACCACCGTGCGCACGCGCACGTCCACCGGCTGTCCGTCCGCCGGCAGCTTGCCCAACGCCAGCGTGGAGAAGTTCACCCGGTAGCCCACGCCGCCCACGTCGATGGTGGCGTCCTCCAGGTCCTTCTCCAGCACCGTCCCGCGCAACCGCGAAATCATCTCGCCTCCGGTCTGCGATAGGCGGGTGCCAGCCGGTCCGCCAGCAGCCCCGCCGCGCCCTTGCGCTTCTTCCCCGCCGCCGCCGTGGCCGTGGGCACCGCCGCCCGGCCGTGGTTGAGGTGGCACAGCGCCACCGCCAGCGCGTCGCTCGCGTCCGCGCGCTCAATCTGCGACGCCTCCAGCGACAGGAACGTGCGCACCATCCGCGCCACCGCGTCCTTGCCGTCCGAGCCGCCCGCGCCCACCGACTTCTTCACCTTGGCCGGCGCGTACTCGTGCACCACCAGCCCCGCCTGCGCCGCCGCCAGGAGCGCCACGCCGCGCGCATGTCCCAGCACCAGCGCGCTGCGCGCGTTGCGGAAGGTGAACAACCCCTCCACCGCCACCGCGTCCGGCTTGTAGCGCGCCAGCGCCTCCGCCAGCGCGGCGTGCAAGTCCTTGAGGCGGGAGGCCAGCGGCGCCGACTCGTGCACCTTGATGACGCCGTGGCCCACATGCACCAGCCGGCCCCGCTTCTCCTCCACCACTCCGTAGCCCATGAACCGGCTGCCGGGGTCCACGCCGAGCACGCGCACGCTGCCTCTCCATTCCCCCCGCCGCTACTGCGACAGGGACTCCATCACCGAGTCTTCCAGCTCGAAGTTCGCGTGCACGTTCTGCACGTCGTCATTCTCCTCGAGCACGTCCATCAGCTTCAGGAGGCCGCGCGCGTTGTCGCCCTCCACCTGCACGGTGTTCTGCGGCAGGTACGTCCACTTCTGCTCGCCCAGCGCCAAGCCCGCGGCCTCCAGGCGGGTGGCCACCGTGTGCAGGTCCGCCGGCGCGGTGCGCACCTCGAAGCCCTCGTCTCCGTGGTTGAGGACGTCCTCCGCGCCCGCGTCGATGGCCTTCTCCATCACCTGGTCCTCGGTGGGGCCCGGCTTGACGGTAATCGAGCCCTTCTTCTGGAACATCCAGGCCACCGCGCCCTCGGCGCCCAGGTTGCCGCCGTAGCGGCCGAAGATGGAGCGCACGTCCGCGGCGGTGCGGTTGCGGTTGTCGGTGAGGCACTCCACCAGCATGGCGACGCCGCCGGGGCCGTAGCCCTCGTACGTCACCTCCTCGTAGCTCTCCCCCTCCAGCTCACCGGTGCCCTTCTTGATGGCACGCTCGATGGTGTCCTTGGGGATGTTCGCCTCCTTGGCCAGGGCGAGCGCGACGCGAAGCCGGGCATTGCCCGCGGGGTCTCCTCCGCCCAGCCGCGCGGAGACGGTGACCTCCTTGATGACCTTGGAGTACAGCTTGCCCTTGGTCGCGCCCATGGCTGCCTTCTGGCGCTTTATCTTCGACCACCGATTGTGACCGGACATGGGTGTGGCCTCTCGCGGGCCTTCTCGCCCACCCCGGCCCGCCGAGTCAAACCCTTCACATCCCCGCGTCGTCCGGCACGGCCCCCGGGGCCCCCGCATCCGGTCCACTCACGGTGCGCGCGGACTGCTTGGGGAACGTGAGGATGACCGGGGGCTGGGCACCGCCCACCAGCGTGAGCGGCTCCGAGGCGCCGTCCGCCGACAGCTCCAGCGAGGCCTCGTAGGAGTCCCGCGCCGCGGTGTCCACCGAGGGCGCGGGCTCGAAGAAGCCGGGCACGGAGGCGCCACAACGGGCGCGCTCGCGCTCCTCCACGTGGCAGGCCGGCACCAGCACCCCGAGCGCGAACAGCCGCGTGGAGGCCTCGTAGGCCACCGCCTCCGGGAAGGGGCACTCCAGCAGCATGGCGCGCAGCGTGCGGCGGCCGTCGAACAGGCGGACCACCTCGCCCACGTCCTCGGGCAGCGTGGGCAGCATCTCCGCCAACCGCGCGAAGTCCACCGTCAGCCGCGACGCCAGCGGCAGGCCGCGTGCGCGCAGCGCGTCGAAGCGCTCCAGGCCCGGCAGCACCGTCTCGCACAGGTACGCGCGGTCCATGGCGAACGAGCCCTTGTGCAACTCCGGCCCGAGCGCCACCGCGTACGCGCCGCCGCCGAAGCACAGCATGCGCCGGAAGGCGAGGCTGCCGCGCTCGCCGTGGAAGACGGCGTCCACCACCAGCCCATGGCGGAAGGCGAACCAGCCCGCGCCCTCCTCGAGCACCACCCGGCCGGAGCGCACCCCCGCCAGCAGCGCCCGCGCGACGTGCGCCAGCGGCAGCCGGGCGGTGTGGGACTCGAAGACGGCGTCACCCATGCGCCGGCCCGCCTTCAGCCGCGCGAGCGCCACCACGTCCTGCACCAGCACCGGCTGCGGCAGGTAGTCATCCGCGCCCACGCCGCCGGCGAGGTCCTTGTGGAAGTCCTCCTGCCGCCGCGCCAGCAGCACCACCGGCACGTGCGCCGTGCGTGCATCCGCGCGCACCTGGCCGCAGAGGCTGAAGCCGTCTCCGTCCGGCAGCTCCACCTCGGCGATGACCAGGTGCGGCAGCCGGCCGTCCTGCGCGAGCGCCTCCAGCGCCGCGTGGGCGCCGCCCACCATCAGCACCTCGAAGCCCGCCTCCGCCAGCCCCGCCGCGAGCACCGCCTGCGCGCCCACGTCCGAGTCCACCAGCAACACGCGCGAGCGCCCGCGTGACGCGCGACGACGCGGCTCCGCCGAGGCAGCGGTGCCAGATTCAGCAGACGTGGAAGGTTGCGAGTGTGCGGCAGCCATGGATTCCGTATTCTTCCAGGCAAGCCTGACAGATCATAAGGTGCCGTACAAGCCCCCGGAATCGTTGGGTTTCGAGGAGGGACGCCCCGAGGTAGGGTGCGCGCCATGACGCGCTCCGCTCCGTCCCGACTGCTCGTGTCCGCGCTGCTGCTGGCCTCCCTGGAGTCCTTCGGCCAGGAATCCACCCCCGCGGCGCCGGCTCCTGCTGGGGAGCGGCGCGTCACGGCCTCCGACGCGGCGCGAAGCGCGGGGGTGGAGGAGGACCCGCTGGGCGCGGTGGTGGCGCCGGCGACGCTGCCGGACGGCACCACGGCGCTCTACGGCTACGTCGGCGCGCCGGAGATGGGCGTGGGCTTCCGGCAGGGCATCGCCGGCTTCGAATTGGAGGCGCGCGGGAAGCTGCAGTGGTTCCAGCTCTCCGTGGCGATGGAGTTGGCGGTGCGGCGCAAGGTGTACGAGCGCGGGGCACTGGCGCTGGCGCCGACGCTGGGGCTGGGCGTGGTGCTCAACTCCGGGGCCACGTACATGGACGACGACAACTTCTCCGGCGTGCTGCTGCGGGTGGCGCCGGGGCTGGTGGCGACCTGGCGCGTCGCGGACACGGTGTCGCTGCTGGGGCTGGTGGACCTGCCGCTGGACATCGGCCTGTCGCGCGAGAAGGCGCGGCGCTTCCAGGCGCTCGGCGGTGGCGGCGTGGAGGTGTACCTGGGCTCCAACCTGTCGGTGCTGGCGGCGGGACAGGTGGGGCTGGAGACGTTCCGCGAGCGGCCCGGCGAGGGCGAGACGCGCCTGGGCTGGGCCGGGAAGCTGGGCCTGGGCGCGCGCCTCTTCTGACTCACGTCAGGCCGAAGCGCTCCAGCTTCTTGAGCAGCCCCTGGCGCGACAGGCCGAGCGCCTCGGCCGTGTGCGTGCGGTTGCCGCCACAGCGCTTCAGCGCCTCCTCGATTTCGCGCCGCTCCAGCGCCTCCACCTTCTGCGCCAGCGTGGTGGCGCCGGGCGTGCTGGCTCGGGGCCGCTCGCTGCCGGTGAAGGACAGGTCCTCCGGCTGGATTTCGCGCCGCTCTCCGGCGAGCACGGTGGCGCGCTGCATCTCGTGGCGCAACTCGCGCAGGTTGCCGGGCCACGCATGGGCGGCGAGCGCTTCGGCGGCCGCGTCCGACAGCAACCGGGCGCGCCCGTCCGGACACAGGTGGGCACACTGGTTGAGAAAGTGCTTCGCCAGCAGCGGCAGGTCCGAGGCGCGCTCGCGCAGCGGCGGGAGGCGGACCTCCACGCCCTTCACGCGCCAGTAGAGGTCCTCGCGGAAGGTGCCCTCCTGTTGCATGCGGCCCAGGTCCTGGTGCGTGGCGGAGATGAGCCGCACGTCCACCTTCACCGGCAGGTCCGCGCCCACCGGGAGGATGTCGCCCGTCTCCAGCGCGCGCAGCACCTTGACCTGGAGCGACGGCGTCATGTCCCCCAATTCGTCCAGGAAGAGCGTGCCCCCGTCCGCCTCCGCGAAGAGGCCGCGGTGGTCCTTCGTGGCCCCGGTGAAGCTGCCCTTCACGTGGCCGAAGAGGGCGCTCTCCAGCAGCGACTCCGGCAGGGCGCCGCAGTTGATGGGGACGAAGGGCCCGGCGTGACGGCGGCTCTTGAGGTGCACGGTGCGCGCGAGCAACTCCTTGCCGGTGCCGTTCTCCCCGGTGACGAGCACGGGAATGTCACTCGGGGCCACGCGCTCGGCGAGGGTGACGGCCGCGAGGAACGGTGGGCTCTGCCCCACCAGCGCGGTGTCGCCTCCGGCGCGGGCCAGCGACGTGCGCAGCGACTCCACCTGCCGCTCCAGCGTCACGCGGGCGAGGGCGCGCTGCACGACGACGAGCAGCACGTCCGGGTCCACCGGCTTGGTGAGGAAGTCGTACGCGCCCAGGCGCACGGCCTCCAGCGTGTGGCGCGTGTCCCCTGCTCCGGAGACGACGATGACCTTGGTGCCGGGCCGCGCGCTCAGCAGCGCGGCGAGCCCCTCCAGTCCGGCCTTCACGCTGCCGTCGGGCGGGAGCATCAGGTCGAGCAGGACGAGGGGGAAGTCCCGGGCGTCGAAGGCGGCGCGGGCGGAGGGGCGGTCCGCGGCCTCCGCGACTTCGTAGCCCGCCTCGCGCAGCAGGCCGCCGTACACCTTGCGGAAGGCGGCGTCGTCATCCACGAGCAGCAGCGGGTGCGGTGCGGACATGCGTGGCTCCAGGCTCAGTCCGGCAGGGGGCTCTGGCGCGGGGTGCCCATCAGCTCCAGGGCGCGGAGCGCGACGCGGATGAGCGTCTGGGCGCAGGGCTCACAGCCCCCGCCGCAGCAGCGGGGCCAGCGCCCCTCGGGGTTGCGCAGCAGCGGGCGCACGGTGGACTGGTAGTAGCTGGGAAAGCCCAGCTCCTCGCTGGCTCGGGCCAGCGCGGCATCGAGAGATGGCGGCTCGGTGACGTCGGACACGCCGTGCTTCATAACAGCGGCCGGGCCCGGCGCACACCCGGCTCGGCGCGGCGCAGCGTCCCGGCTGATGGCTCACAACAGCGAGGCCTGCGCGGGCTGCTCGGGTTTGACCCCGGACTCGGGCTGGCAGGTGGCACACCAGTGCGTGTTGCGCCCGCCGATGCGCAGGTGCGAGACGGGCGTGGTGCAGCGAGGGCACGGCGCGCCCGTGCGGCCGAAGACGTTGCGGCGGTGCTTCGCCTGGCCCTGCATGCCGAAGAGGTCCTTCTGCGTCCCGCGCAGGCTCAGTCCCTCCTCCAGCACGGCGCGGATGGCGCGGTGCAGGCGCCCCACCTCCTCCGGGGTGAGGGACGACGCGAGCCTGCGCGGGTCCAGCCCCGCCTGCCACATGCTCTCGTCCGCGTCGCGGTTGCCCAGGCCCGCGAGGACGCGCTGGTTGAGCAGCACCGTCTTGAGCGGGCTCCTGCGGCGGCGGAGCTGACGCGCGAGCACCTCCGGGGTGAAGGTGTCATCGAGCGCCTCCGGCCCCAGCTCCTCCAGCTTGAGGCGTGAGGCCACCTCAGGAGTAGGGCCCACCGCCGCGCGCGCATAGCCAAGGGTGTCCGTGAGATGCAGCTCCTCGCCGCCTTCGAGCGAGAAGACGACGAGCGTCTCGGGAGCACGCTCGCTGCCCTGGGGGCGCAGCTTCAAGTCCCCCCAGAGCATGAAGTGGATGGCGAGCGTCCGCCCGTCATCGAGCGGCAGCAGGATGAACTTCGCCCGCCGCTGCGCGCCCGTGACGGTGCGTCCGCGCAGCGCCTCGATGAAGTCCGGCGGCGACGGGAAGCGCACGGCGACCGGGGACAGCACCTCGGCATCCGTGAAGCGCCGGCCCACGACGGCCTGGCGAAGGTCTCGGACGATGATTTCGACTTCAGGGACTTCAGCCACGCGAGCATCCTCCTGCTGCGTGGATACATGCTGCGTAGGGCAGGCTCCGCGCTACTCATGAGGTTGCTTCGCGCTGAACCCGGCTGCTCCACGGGCGAGGACCCACCAGGGCTCTCACGCCGCCTGGCTTCCGAGCGGGCAGCCCTGGAGAAACATGCTGGCGCGCCCGCCCTTCACCTCACCAGACCTGGGTGCAGCCCGTTACGCCCTGGCGTCATGAAGCCCCGTCCAACAAGGCCAGCCACCGGACGGCCTCCTCGTACGCGGGCCAGCCCCGGCCGTCCTGGATGTCCGCCACGCCCTGCGCCAGACATGCGCGCGCCTCCGCCCGCCGGTCCAGGTCGAGCAGGCTCCGCGTGAGGCTCAGCGAGACATTCAGGACGGAGACGTACTCACGCTGCTTCCTGGCCATCGCGAGCGCGTCCTGAAGCACCATGAGGGCCCCTGCCCTGTCGCCGTCCTCGGCCATCAACAGGGCCTTCCGCTGGAGCAGCGTTGGAATGGATTGCTGGTCCAACATCCCAACCGCGCCCTGGACGGTTTCTTCAATCAGAGAGCGCGCCTCCTGTCTGCGCCCCGCCAGCAGCAGCGCGTCCACCTTGTGGGCAATCCAATACGGGCGCCGCGTCCAGATGCCGTTCGAGGTGAAGTAGCGGAGCCCGGTATCGATTTGCTCGAAGCCCCTGTCGAGTTCGCCGCGCCGCGCGAGTACGTGGCCATAGGCGATGCGGGCCAGCATCTGCCAGTGCTCAAAGCCATGCTCCATCGTGAGCTTCCACGCGGCTTCCGCCTCCGCCTCCATCCGGGCGGTGTCGCCCAGCAGGTGGTAGGTGGCCTGCGTGGCGACGGCCACGACGGAGCTCAGGAGTGGGTCTCCCAGAGTCCGCACCAGTTCGCGAGCCCGCTCCACATAGCGGAGCGCCTCCCCGACGCGGCCGTTGTACAGCTCGACGTGCTGGAGCCAGCACAGGGCATATACCCCATGGTCATCGCTGAACGTCCGGACCAACTCCCGCTGGTCCTCGGGTGCGCTGATCTCCAACTCCTGGAGGAACCAGGTCCGCGCCTGCTCGTAGCGCTGGCTGTAGTAACAGGTCGTCCCGCACGCGTGGCGGGCACCAATTCGCATCGCGGCGGAGCCGGCCTTCTCCGCCAGCGCGAGCAGCTCGGTCATGCAGTCCTCCGCGAGCTCCGGCCGCGTGCCTCGCACGACGTAGAGCAGCCAGAGTCCGAAGACCACCGAGAAGGTCACGGGCGGGTCCCCGAGCATTCGGCAGAGCTGACGCGCGCGGAGGTTGTTGGCTTCAAACTCCAAGGCGGATAAGCCGTGCGCGGCCGAGAGTGCGCCCCCGAGGAGCGCGCGCAGCTCCACCTCCCGGTGCGCCGCCCAATCCATCTCGGAGGACTGCGCGGCGAGCTCGACGCCGTGCGATAGCAGCGACGACGCCTCGACGAACGCGGAGCGCTGCATGACGCGCTTGCCGGCTTGAAGGAACAGGACGGTCGCCTCGGCGGGGAGTCCCGCCCGCTCGAAGTGCAGGGCAAGCAGCTCCGGCTGTTCCTCGGCCATCTTCGGGAAGTCGCGCTGAATCGCGCGGGCCACGCGCTCGTGCAGCTCGCGCCGCCGGCTCTTGACGATGGAGTCGTAGGCCGTGTCCTGGATGAGCGCGTGCTTGAACAGGTACGTGGGCGCGCGGGAGCGCCGCCGGCGGTGCACGAGGTCGGCGCTCACGAGTGCCTCCAGGTCCTCGCGCAGCGTGGACTCCTCGAGGGGGAGCATCACCCGGAGCAGGTCGAAGCTGAACTCCCTGCCGAGCACCGCGGCCACCTGCGCCGTCTCCCGGGCGCGGCCCAGCCGGTCCAGGCGCTCGGTGAACAGCCCCCGCAGCGAGCTGGGGATGACCAGCGCATCGAGCGTCCCGGAGAGGACCAAGCCCCCGTCGCGGTTCACGAGCGCATCGGACTCCAGCATCATCCGGACGAGTTCCTCCACGAAGAGCGGCACCCCGTCCGTGCGGGAGGTGATGCGCTCCACGGCCTCGGGGGACAGCGGGAGGCCACCGACGACGGCCTCGGCCATCCGCGCGATGTCGGGCCCCTCGAGCGGGCCCAGCTGCAGCGCGAGCGCCGAGGACGGGGACCAGGGCGGGGAGAACTCGGGCCGGCTGGTGAAAAGGGCGTACACCCGGGCGGACGCGGCCTCGCTCACGAGCTTCGAGCACAGCTCCAGCGTCGACGGGTCCGCCCAGTGCAGGTCCTCGATGAGGACCACGACGGGAGACTGCTCGCCCATCTCGTACAGCAGTGAGAGCAGCGCGTTGTGCGTCAGCTCCCGCAACTTCTGCGGAGGCAGCGCGAGCGGTGTGTACCCCATGGGCAACGGGAGCGAGAGCAGGGGCACGAACAGCGGCAGGGCCTCGGTCAGGTCGAAGCCGTGCGCCGACAGCAGCATCTCCAGCCGCGCCACCTTCGCCTCGGGCGTGAGCTCCCGTCCGGGGTCCAGCAACCGCTCCAGCAGCTCGACGATGGGGAACAGCGGGCTGTTGCGCGCGTCCTGCGCGCAGCGCCCCTCCAGCCAGTGATGCGTCTCCGCTCCAACCTGCTGGCGGACGGCCCGGGCGAGTCGCGACTTGCCGATGCCCGGCTCGCCGGTGACGAGGACGACCTGGCCGACACCCCTGCGCACCTTGTCCCAGCGCTCCCGCAACGCGGCCAGCTCCCGCTCGCGGCCGACGAGCGGAAGGTCCGGAACGCCGCCGTCCGTGGCCCCCTCCCTCAAGAAATAGGCATTGCCGAGGTCCGCATCGCCCGTCGCACCCCGGCCGTCGAAGGCGTACTGGCCGCGCAAAAGCCGCTGCGTCTCACCGCTGACCAGGATTTCTCCCGGCCCCGCCAGCGCGCTGAGTCGCGTCGCCGCCTGCAGCGCCGTGCCGCCGAAGTTGGGGCCCCCATCCCTCCCCTCTCCCGGCTGCCGGGTGACAATCAGGCCGGTGTGCAGACCGATGCCGACCTCCAGGCGCGCGCGGTACCTGCTCAGCGTCACCACCCCGCGCTGGCGGACCTCCGCCAACATCGCGAGGGCGGCCCGCGCCGCGCGCCGCGCATCGTCCTCATTCGCGGTGGGGTAGCCGAACAGGAAGAGGATGGTGCCGCCCAGCGAGCCGCCCACCTGCCCGCCATGCCTGAGCGCGAGCGTCGTGCCCAGCTCCTGCCCCACGCGCAGAAGCTGCTCCAGCTCCTCCGCGTCGAGCGCCCCGCTTCCCTGCCCCACGCCCCGGAACGTGCAGCACAGGGCCGTAATCTGCCGGCGCTCCGCTTCCCCGCGCATGAGGTCGACGGACAGCTCGGGAGGCGTGCCCGGCGCCTGCGAGCTGCCCGGCGGCACCACCCCCTGCATCGTCTCCGTGGACGGGGGTGCAGTGAGCAGCGGAGTGACGGCCGGCTCGTCCCCGCGAAGCGCGCCCAGGTCGCACGCCTCGAGCTCCCGCAGCAGCCCCTCGGCGGTGACGTCGCGCGCATGGGCCTGCTTCGCGGTGACGCGATTCAGGAGGGGCCCGAGCGGACTGCGGATGAGCCACTCCGGGATGGGCACGGGGTCCGGCGAGAGCTGCCGGAAGACGACCTCTGCGGCGCTCTCGCCCCGGATGGCCCGCGTGCCGGTGAGACACTCCAGGAAGATGAGCCCCCAGGCATAGAGGTCCGAGCGCGCCAGCGGTGGCTCGCCACGGAGCTGCTCAGGCGCGGCGTAGGACGGAGAGCCGACCCACTCGTGGCTTTGGGTGATGCGGGCCTCGTCGTGCCGGGCCTCGTCGGTGAGGCAGCCGATGCCGAAGTCGAGCACCACCGCGTTCCGCCGCGCGCCACCGCGAATCATGATGTTCGCCGGCTTGAGGTCGCGGTGGACGACGCCCTCCGCGTGCGCGCTCGCGAGCGCATCGAGTACCTGCATCATCAGGTGCCGCGCCTCCAGCGGCCGCAGCTGCTGCTCCTCCTGGAGGACGGTGGCGAGGTTCCTGCCCGGGATGAACTCGAAGACGGAATAGACGCCGCGTCCCGCGCCCTGCCCCGAGTCAATCAACCGGACGATGTTGGGGTGGTGGAGCCGGGCGCACAGCCGCATCTCGCGATGGAAGCGGGCCATGAGCCGCTCCGCCTGGTCATCCGAGCGCTCCGTCGGAATGCGGAGCACCTTGACCGCCACTGTCTGTCCGGTCGCGACCTGGTGGGCTTTGTAGACGTCTCCGAATCCACCCTCACCAATCTTTTCCACGACTTCATAGCGGCTCTGGAATGCCGCACCCAGTGCCTCCAGGTCCAAGCGCGTCGTCATCGCCTCCTCCGTTCGCGCAGCCACGGCCCTGAAAGGAAGACGCGCTCACCCGGCAACCTTGACCGTGCGAAGGCTTCAATGCGCGTTGGACATCTGCTCGAACGGCCAGGGCCGATTCACGGGCAGCGACGTGCCGAGCCACAGGTCCGCGATGCGCTGAGCCAGCCGCCACGGCTCCCCGCCCGCGCGGTTCGTCAGGACGATGACCGTGAGGCGCTGCTCGGGATACTTCACGATGGCGTTGGTGAAGCCACACGTCTCGCCATGGTGGGACAGGCGCTTCCTGCCGCCGTCATCGTCGACGAACCAGCCAAAGCCATACGTACCGGCCCTGCCATCCGGAAGCCTCGCCGGCGTCCACGCCTGCGTCCGGGTCTCCGCACGGAGGAGCCCATTCGAGTCCAGCGTCCGGTCCCACGCCACGAGGTCCACCACGGACGTGTAGATGCCGCCATCCCCCAGCACGGCGCTGGTGTTGCTCTGGTCCCTGGGGATGAAGCCCTGGGGCCCCACGGCGTAGCCATACACGCGCCTTGGCACCGTGGAGATGCCTTCCTCGTGCGCCACGGTGGACGGCATGCCGCTCGGGACGAAGACGCGCTCGTGCAGGAAGCTGGCGAAGGACTTCCCGCTGACCTGCTGCACGACGAGCGCGAGCACCGCGTAGCCGGAGTTGCTGTAGCGCACCGCCGTCCCGGGCGGGAAGTGCGTGCGCTCCGTGCGGGAGAGCAGCTCCAGCACGTCGCGGTCCTTCACCTGCACCGTCTGCGTGGCCGGGACGAAGTCCTCGTAGTCCCAGATGCCCGACGTGTGCTGGAGCAGGTGCTGGATGCGGACCTCGCGCAGGTACGGAGGAAAGCCGGGGAGCACGTCCACGACGCGGTCCTCGAGGCGCAGCTTGCCGTCCTGCACCAGCAGCAGGATGGCCGTGGCGGTGAACTGCTTGGAGAGCGACGCGAGCCGGTAGCCGCTCTCGGGCGTGGCGGGCGCTCGCTGCTCCAGGTCGGCCAGGCCGTATGCCCGCTGGAGCGCGACCTGCCCGTCATGAATGACGACCACGCTGGCGCCGGGACTGTCCGGTCGGTCGTAGTCGCGGAAGAGTGAATCCACCGTGCTCACGTCCGGGGTGGGGAGCGCTCGGGTGCTCGGGGTGGTCCCGGCACAACCGACGGCCAGGGAGAAGAGGACGACGGCGGCAAGCGGGGGGACGGACATGGCTCCAGGCTCCATGCCGTGATTATGCAGAGGTGAGGTCCGGCAAAGGAGCGGAGAGATGAAGTTGCCAGCCAGTGAGCGCATCACCCTCGTGGAGGTGTTCGAGCTGACGGCGCCCTTCGACGTCTTCGAGGCCACCATCCGGGCCGCGGTGCAGCGGCTGGAAACCGAAGGCGTGAGCCGCCTCGTCGGCGTGCAGTTCTACGGGAGTCCGGATGACTCGGAAGCGGGCGCCATCATCACGTTCGCCGACTCCAGCCAGGTCATGGAGCACATCCACATGATTTCCGGCTGGCCCGAGTTCAAGGCCCTGCTCGGCGTCGTGAAGCCCATCGACGTGCGGGTGTACGGCCGGCTCGGTGAGGAGGCACACGCCTGGCTCCGGACGATGAACGCCGTGAGCAAGGTCTTCGAGCACTCGGTGGCGGGCTTCGTGCGCTGAAGCCCCGCGCGGGCGTCAGCGCTTGAGCGGGCGCTGGTTGATTTCACCGACGATGGCCGCGAAGCGGTCCAGGTGTTTGGAGATCTCCTCGCGAGCGTCGCTCCCCGGCGTGGCCTGCGGAAGCAGCTCGGTCGATTCGCTGACGATGATGGACAGCTCCTGCGCCAGCATCATCATCTCCCGCTGTCCCTCTGAACGGACCCGGGAGCACCAGTTGGCCTCATTGTAGAGCCGCGAGAGCAGGTGCCCGCTGAGCACACCCCCGATGGGAAAGAGGTCGGTGTGTCCCGCCCGGAAGAGCTTCGCCGCCTGCTCGGTATTGCGCTGCAGTTCCGCGCAGTGCGCCGCGACTTCCTTCTGCAGCCCTCCGTCCCCTCCTCCTCGCGAGCAGCCAGTCACGACCGGGAGGAGGGACAACACCAGGAGGGAACACGTGCGAAGTGGGTTCATGGCGGCGCGACTCTATCTCAACCCCGCACCTCCACCTCACGCACTTCGCGAGACACCTCCCGGACCTGCACCTTCACATCCAGGAAGTGCGCCATCGTGTGGAGCTGCGTTTCCGCATGCCCGTCCAGCGGCAGCGTGCGGAACACTCCTCCCTTCGCCAGCGCCAGCAGCAGCAGGAGCTGGTCGCACAGGTGCTCGCCCACCGGCACCTCCGCGTCCAGGTAGCGCTTCACCTCCGACGCCACCTCCTCTGCCACCATCTCCGCCCGCTTCCCCCGCTCGCCGAACGCGGTGAAGACCTCCGTCACGTGCTCGCTCTCCACCTCCGCCACCAGCACGTTGCCCGGTCCCGGCGAGCGCTTCAGCTCCTCGGTCCGGAACTCATCCGGCCGCCACTTCAGCGCCCCGGCCACCGCGTCCAGTTCGCGCTTCGCCACGTCGAACGGAATCATCGCCACCACCGCCTTCACGTCGCGGCGCAGCACCCGTCCACGCTCCAGCAGGCTCACCGGCTTCAGCGGCGCCGGGCGCACGTCCACGCGGAACTTCCCGCCTCCCGCCGGGAAGAAGCCCGGTCGCTCCAGCGTCGCCTCGACCGCCGGCCCCATCTTCCGCAACAGCGGCAGGTACGCCTTCTGGAGGAAGTCGAACGGCGGCGCCGCCGGGTTGTGCGTCCCGCCCTCCAGCATCAGCGTGGATGGCGTCCCCGCCATCAGCAGCGCCGGGAGGACCGTCTGCAGCACCAGCGTCGCGCTGCCCGCCGTGCCCACCGAGAAGTGGTAGTTGCCCGCCGCCAGCGCCCGCGGGCGGAACGTCAGCTCGCGCGAGCCCAGCTCCGCGCCCGACACCTCCGCCGCGCCCACCGCCTCCGCGGCCTTCACGCCCGTGAGGTGCTGGCGCAGGAGGCCCGGCTTCTTCCGGCCCGCGCGGATGTTCGTGATGGTGAACGGCGTCCCCGTCACCAGCGACAGCGCCAGCGACGTGCGCAGCACCTGTCCGCCACCCTCTCCCTGAGAACCATCGATGCGCACCATCTTCAGCCTCCTCGCTCCCCGCGACCCACGAGCCACCCGGGACAGCCTGACACCTATCCAAAAATAGCGGCGCCCGCTCCCCCCCATGCTGGCGACCTTTCGGTCTCTCAGGGGGAAGCGGGCGCCTCGGTGTCTTCATCCCGGCATGGCCACCTCGCACAGGCGTCTGGGTTGTGGATGACTTCGCGTGCCCTACCCCTTCACGCACACCACCTGCTTCAGGGTGTGGACGACCTCCACCAGGTCCGCCTGCGCCGCCATCACCGCATCGATGGGCTTGTACGCAGCCGGCGTCTCGTCGATGACGTCCACGTCCTTGCGGCACTCGATACCCGCCGTCGCCTTCGCGTGGTCCTCGAGCGTGAAGCGCTTCTTCGCCGCCTCACGCGACATCACCCGGCCCGCGCCGTGGCTGCAGGAGTGGAAGCTCTCCTCGTTCCCCTTCCCGCGGACGATGTACGAACGCGCCCCCATGCTGCCGGGGATGATGCCGAGGTCACCCTCGCGCGCCCGCACCGCGCCCTTTCGCGTCACGAAGCAGTTCTTCCCGTAGTGGTGCTCACGGGAGATGTAGTTGTGGTGGCAGTTCACCGCCTCGTCCGCCAGCTCGAACGGAGGCAGCTCACCGCTGCGCTTCAGCGCGTCCACCGCCGAGTGCAGCATCAGCTTCCGGTTCGTCGCCGCGTAGTCCTGCGCCCAGCTCACGGCGAAGACGTAGTCATCGAAGTGCTGCGAGCCCTCGGGCAGGTACGCCAGGTCCGCGTCCGGCAGGTGGATGAAGAAGCGGCGCATGTCCTCCTTCGCCAGCTCGATGAAGTGGCTCCCGATGCGGTTACCCACCCCGCGCGAACCCGAGTGCAACATCAGCCACACGCCGTCCGACTCATCCAGGCACAGCTCGATGAAGTGGTTACCCGTCCCGAGCGTCCCGAGGTGCGCGATGTCCGGCCCACGGCCGATGCGAGGGTGCTTCCCGACGATGACGTCGTAGCCCTCCATCAGTCGCTTCCACTCCGCCTGGTGCGGAGCCGGCGCCGAGCGCCACGCGCCCGCGTCGTTACGGCCGCCGTTGTCCGTACGGCCATGAGGAACCGCCGCCTCAATCGCGGAGCGCACCCCGCGCAGCGAGTCCGGGAGCTGGTCCGCGCGCAGCGTCGTGCGCACGGCAATCATCCCGCAACCGATGTCCACGCCCACCGCCGCCGGCACCACCGCGCCCACCGTCGGCACCACGCTCCCCACCGTCGCGCCGTAACCGCGGTGCACGTCAGGCATCACCGCGACCCACTTGTGGATGAAGGGCAGGCCGCGAAGGTTCCGGAGCTGCTTCTTCGCCTCGTCCTCGAACGGCACACCCACCGTCCACGCCTTGATGGGGCGACCCGCCTCGTCCGACAGCACCTCGTAGTTCGCGTTGTTGCGGTTCATGGCCTTCACCTTTCGGTCGTCCGCCCGGGCTCTGCGTCCCGGGCACGTCGAGAGGTAGAGCAGCCGGCGTGCCAACCCTTCTCCCGAGGGAGAGGGCTCCAGACGAGGTGCTTTCCCTATCCGCTGGGATAAAGTCCTATCTGCATGGCGAAATCACGGGCGCGCAAGACGGTGGTCCTCGGGATGCTGGGGACGACGCTGGACACGGGGCAGGGGCCGCAGCGGTGGGCGAAGTGGCGGCCCACGGTGGCGCTGTGCCAGCAGGAGGACCTGGTGGTGCACCGGCTGGAGCTGCTCCACCCGCCCAACGCGACGACGCTCGCGGGCACGCTCGTGGCGGACATCCGACAGGTGTCACCGGAGACGGAGGTGCGCCCCACGGTGCTGGACATCCAGAACCCGTGGGATTTGGAGGAGACGTACGGCGCGCTGCTGGATTACGTGCGCGGCTACGCCTTCAACCCCGAGGAGGAGGACTACCTCGTCCACATCACCACGGGCACGCACATCGCGCAGATCTGCATGTTCCTGCTGGTGGAGAGCCGCCTCATCCCCGGCAGGCTGGTGCAGGTGTCGCCCGCGGGCACGGGGAGGGACCGCTCGGGGCCGGGCTCGCATACGCTCATCGACCTGGACCTGTCGCAGTACGACACGCTGGCCGCGCGCTTCCAGCAGGAGCAGCGCGAGGGACTGTCCTTCCTCAAGGCGGGCATCGACACGCTCAACCCCGCCTTCAACCGGCTCATCGAGCGGATTGAGCAGGTGGCCGTGCATTCGAAGGCGCCGCTGCTGATTACCGGCCCCACGGGGGCGGGCAAGTCGCAGCTCGCGCGCCGCGTCTATGCGCTGAAGAAGGCGCGGCGGGGAGTGGCCGGCCCCTTCGTGGACCTCAACTGCGCCACGCTGCGCGGCGACGGCGCCATGTCCGCCCTCTTCGGGCACGTGAAGGGCTCCTTCACCGGGGCACTCCAGGACAGGCCCGGCCTGCTGCGGCAGGCGAATGGCGGTGTGCTGTTCCTCGATGAGATTGGCGAGCTGGGCGCGGACGAGCAGGCGATGCTGCTGCGCGCGCTGGAGGACAAGCGCTTCCTGCCGGTGGGCTCGGACCGGGAGGTGGAGAGCGACTTCCAGCTCATCGCCGGCACCAACCGCGACCTTCAAGTCGAGGTGGAGCGCGGGCGCTTCCGTGAGGACCTGCTCGCGCGCATCAACCTGTGGACGTTCCGGCTGCCCGCGCTGCGCGAGCGGCCCGAGGACATTCCGCCCAACCTCCTCTACGAGCTGGACCAGGCGTCCGAGGCGATGGGCACGCGCGTCACCATGAACAAGGAGGCGCAGGAGCGGTTCCTCGGGTTCGCCACGGCACCGGATGCGCGGTGGTCGGGGAACTTCCGAGACCTCAATGCCGCCGTGCTGCGCATGGCGACGCTCGCCGCCGGAGGGCGGATTACGCGCGAGGTGGTGGATGAGGAGATTGCGCGGCTGCGTGAGCAGTGGCGCCCGGCCGGGGCTCGCTCCGAGTCGCGCGGTGGCGCCGTGGACCCGGTGGCGGAGATTCTTGGCGAGGAGCTGGCCCGCGAGCTGGACCGGTTCGACCGCGTGCAGCTGGCGGATGTGCTGAGCGTGTGCCGTGCCTCACGGACGCTGTCCGATGCGGGACGCGTGCTGTTCGCGCAGTCGCGCGCACAGAAGAAGAGCGTCAATGACGCGGACCGGCTGAAGAAGTACCTCGCTCGCTTCGGCCTCACCTGGGCGGACGTGAGCGGTCGTGGAGCCACCGACGCGGCCTGAGTCGCGCTGAGCCATCCGCGTCGGAGGTGAGCCAATCCACAGTCCCGGCCGCGCGTTCTCGGAGTGTCGCAGGATGAGACGCATCGCAGTCATGTCCGCTCATGCACGGATGGCGAAAAATCAGCCGCCGCGTTGAAGGACGGGTGACCGTCTGCGTCTTTACCGGTGTTCCAGGAAGTACAGGGGGCCGTGAGCCGGACAGGCCTCACGGGACACACCGTATGCAGACACCTTTCCGCCGTCGCGCCCCGCATCGTCGGGCCGCCGCGTGGCTCCTCGCCACCTGCCTCGCGCTCGCGAGCACCGCCGCCTCGGCCCAGGTCCGCGAGCCCGACAACTTCGTCGCCACCACCCTCCTCTTCTCGTCGGCGCCCCGGCTGAACGACGTGTCCACCCGCCACTTCTCGCCCACGCTCTCCGCGGGCTTCAAGGTGTCCGAGCACGGCCAGCTCCGCGTGGACTGGGGGCTGCCCTACACCACGCTCGCGTCCGGAAGCAGCCGCGAGTGGAGCCACGTCGGCCCCTCCAATCTCCTCCTCGGCATCCACCACACCCGCACGGCCGCACAGGACGTCCTCTTCGTCCGCGTCGGCGCCGCCGTGGCCCTTCCCGTCGCCCTGCGCGCGGACGCAGGGAAGGCCGGCGAGTCCGCCACCGCCGCCGAGGGCGCCAACTATGCCGCCGCCTCCGCCGTGCGCGGGCTGGCGGACCCGTGGCTGTGGTCGCTCGACACCACGTCCGTGGTGCTGCCCCTCGCCGTCGGCATGGACCTGCCCGGCTTCCAGCTCCGCGCCGACGTGGCCGTCGCCATGCTGGTGCCCGTCTCCCGCTCCTCGGAGGACACCCACTTCGTCGCGCAGGCCAGCGCCGAGGCCTCGCTCGGACTCGGCCTGCTGGAGCCCGGCCTGCGCGCCCAGCTCGTCTCCCCCCACCTCACCGACGCGACGTGGGACGGGAGGGCCTCGCAGCTCTCCCTGGAGCCCTTCGTCCGCGCCCGCCTCGGCTCTGGCTTCGCGCGGGCCGGCGTCCGCATCGACGTGGACACGCCGGACGGCCTGCGCACCGCCGGCACCGCGCGCATGTGGGCCTTCAGCGTGGGCGCGGGCATCGGCTTCTGAGGACCTTCACGTCACCTCAGTGGACGGGCGCACCGCGCGTCGTGAAGACCTGGCTCCCGAGGAAGTAGAAGGCCTCCTGTCGCGGCACGAAGAACTTCCAGCCCTCGCCCGTGAGGTACGCCGGGTCCTCCTGCATCACGAACACCTTCTGCCCACCCCACTCGGGCACCGCGGTGGCGGTGTTCAGCTCGATGGCGATGTATGAGCCCTCGCGCAGCAGCTTGGGCTCCTCCTTGCGGCTGGCCGAGCGGAAGTCGATGTGCGCCCCCAGCGCGTGGCCCTGGTTGCCCAGGGGGTGGCTGTACACCATCGCTTCGATGCCCTTCTCCTTCATCTCCGCCATCGTCTGCTCGTACACGTCCGCCGACGAGCGGCCCGGCCGCGAGGCCCGCAGCATCAGCGCGTCCTGCAGCGCGTTCGTGTTCGCCAGCGCCTTCTTCAGGCCCGCGGGCACGTCCGTCTCACCCTCGAGCGGCACGTACGCCATCTTCTGCCAGTCCGTGTTCAGCCCCAGGTAGGTGATTCCGAAGTCCACGTGGAGCAGGTCGCCGCGCTGGATGACGACGTCCTCCGTCGAGGGCGCCAGGAAGCCGCGCGACGTGGAGTTCACCTGGCCCTTGCGCTGCACGCGCAGGTCCGGCTGGAACCACGTGTCCACGCCCAGCTCCCACAGCCTGTCGTAGAGCCAGCGGCGCACGTCGCCCACCGTCGTCTTCCCCGGCACCACGACGGCGGGCGAGAAGGCCTCCTTCACCACCGCGTCCGTCAGCGCCACCAGCGCGCGGTAGTGCTCCCACTCCTCGGGCAGCCGCGTGTCCAGGTACTCCTCGATGAGCGGCGCCGCGCTCACGAAGCGCGCCTCCGCCTCCGCCCCCAGCGCCTCCACCAGGAAGGCATACCCGTCGCGCGTCAGGCTGCGCGTCACCCCGCGCTTGCCGCCAATGCCCAGCGCAATCGCCTTCGGCTGGTAGCGCGAGTCCAGCTCCGTCAGCACGTCGCGCGCCGTGCGGCCCTCGGCGGGCAGCTCGAAGAAGCGCTTGAGCGCGGCCTCCGAGTAGCCCGTCAGCGCCACCCGCTTCAGGCCCTCCGGCCCCGCGTCCACGAAGACGAAGAGGTCGCGGTTGCCCGCGTACGGCCGCGGCGGCGCGACGAAGGGCGTGAGCGGGTCGTCGTGGAACTCCTCGTTGACGACAATCCACATGCCCACGCCGTGGCGGCGCATCATGTCCAGGAGCAGCCCGTGGCGCTTCTCCAGCCAGGCCTCCCGCACGGACATCTGCTCGGACCAGGTCAGCAGTCGCGGCGCATCGGCACCGGGTCCCCTCCGGGCCGGCGTGGCACAACCGGCCAGCAGCACGCACGAGAGGACCGCCCAGCAACCACCACGCATTCGAGGACTCCCCGTCGAGAAGGAGCCCGCACCCTACTACTCCCACCAACCCGGGGTCCCCCGCCCCCGGAGTCCTTGGAGACTCCGGGAGCGGCCCCCTCGCGCCAGGCTTCAGAAGCTGGCGATCTGGAACTCCAGGTCATCCTCGTAGAACAGCTCGACTTCCAGCGCCCCCAGGTCCTCGTCGACCTCGCTGGCCCCCATCGAAAACCGCGCGTCCCCCCGGTCTGCCGGCGCCAACACCTCCACGCCTGCCTCCGCCCTCGCCCCCCACGGCCCCCCGACCGCCCCACGTCCCTCCTCGGGCGCCCACATTCCGCTGGCCTCCCCATGGCCGCGCGCGTCACAACGAAACATCACTCCCCCCTTGCGATGTCGGCTTCGCGGCGCTTCCGCCCGCGCCAGCCTTCATTTCAAATACGTACCCAGCCCTTTTTCTTGTGCGTCCTGCTCAAAAAAGTTTCGGAGCACCTCCCCGGGGGGCAGTGCTCCGAAAACCAAGAAATTTGTTTCAAAATCCAGCGAGTCCCGAAACCGTGGCTCAGTCCACCACCGCGAGGCCCGCCTTCCAGGCCCGCCCACGAGCCTGTGTTTCATGGCGGAGCGCCCGGGCGCGTATCAGCGCCTCCTCGCTCCAGCCGGGCTCGCCCAGCTTCGCCACCGCCTCGAAGGCCTCGGCGGCCGGCAGCGTCAGCCCCAATTCGCGCAGCACCAGCGCCCGGTTCCACAGCGCCTGGGGGTGGGCGGGCACCTGGCGCAGCACGCCTTCCAGCAACGCGAGCGCCTCCTCGAGGTGGCCGTGCTCCAGCACGATGATGGCCCTGTCGCTGTCGCGGTCCGGCGACGACGGCGAGCGCTGGAGGAAGTCCGACGCCTGCCGCCAGTCCTTGCGGACGAGGTACGCGGCGGCGATGCCGTGCAGGTCGCCCGCGTCCTCCAGGTCCGCCAGCTCGCGCAGGGGAGGCGGCCGGGGCATGGACGAGGGCGTCTCGCTGGCGCTGCGCAGGGGCGCGTAGGGGCGGTGCCCGTCCGCGCGGGCATACGCCACGCGGGCCTCCAGCAGCCGCGTGGGCGCCTGGGCGAGCCACACCTCCCGGGGCAGGGCCCTGGGGGACGGCGCGAAGACGACGAGCGCCGACAGCCCCACGGTCAGCACCAGCGCCAGCGCCGCGCCCGCGACGAGGCGCCCTCCCGGCAGCACGCGCAGGAAGCGCCCGCGCGACGCGCGCTTCGGCTTCACCGGCGGCACGGCCTCGAGCCTCGCCGTGAGCTCCCCCTCCCCCAGCGAGTACAGGCTGAGCATCTCCAGCTGCATCGCCTCGTGCAGCCCCGTCGCGCACGCCTCGCAGCGGGCCAGGTGGTGACGGACGTGCTCCTCGTCCACCGGACCCAGCTCACCGTCGAGGAAGAGGTACAGCTTCTCGCACTGGGAGCTCATGACGCCTCCCCTCCACCGTCACCGTGGGTCCACGGCAGCCCCACCGCGAGCGGCGCATGGCCCCGGTCCTCCGGGTCGACGCCCGCCTGGCTGCTCATCCGCGCGGCCCCCTCGCCATGTTTCATGTCTGCACTGTCGACCACGGGGAGAGGGATGACCGTGGCATTGCGTTGAACCCTCATCGACCACCACACTCCTTGCACGCCTACTCGGAACGCGCTCGGGGTGAATCCTTGGGTGGTCGTCCGGAAACCGACGCGGCCACGCGGGGTTGCGCCACCTGAGCGACAGCGCTCCCCGACTTCCAGCGGGGCCGGGCAGGCTCACTCGAAGAGCAGGACGTGGGTGAGCCACCACGCGTCGCTCGGGTGCTCCTTCAGCCACCGCGCGCGGGCGTCCCGCAGCGCCGCCGAGGGCCGGGTGTTGCCGCGGATGAGCTCGCGCACCTCCTCGAAGAACGCGCCCGCCGTGTCGGGGATGTCCGTCGTGGCGGCCAGCACCACGCTCGCGCCCGCCTCGATGAAGGCCACCGGCAGGCTGGAGGGCTCGTGCAGGGAGGGCGCCGTCCTCGCCGCGCCGCACGTGGCCAGCAGCACCACCGGCGCGCGCGTCAGCCGGGCCCGGCGCACGCGGTCCGCGGTGAGCGCATAGCGACCGTCCTCGTCCGGGGCCAGCACCACCGCCGACGCGTCCGACACCGCGGAGCTGAACATCCCGTGCGCGTGCAGTTCCACCTCGCTGGCGTCCCCCATGGCCTCCAGCACGCGCGACGGCGTGGCCTGGACGCCCCGCAACTCCAGGCGCAGGGGGTCCGGCACGCGGGGCGGCTGGAGCCGGGCGAGCCGTGGCAGCTTCAGCGACGGCGGGTCCGCCACGTCCGTCACCACGAGGTGCCGGGCGGCCTCGCGCGCCGGGGGCGGCCCGGCGGGAGTGCCGCGGCCCACGCGGTAGCTCCAGGCCAGGTCCACGGGCAGCAGCCCGGTGAGGCCGTGCACGGGTGGCAGGGCCAGCACGTCCACGTGCCCGCAGCCGCGCAGCGCCTCCACCAGCGACTCCGGCACCAGCGCTTCGGCCTCGCGCGGGAGCCCGGTGCGCGACGCCTCCGAGTGCCCCTGCGGCCTGCCGGAGGGCCCCCGGGCCACCACCACCGTGCGCTCGTGGTGGACGGACACCGACAGGAGGCAGCGCTCCGGCACCGTGGCCATCCGGAGCTGGCGGCCCTGCAGCGCCAGGACTTCGCTCCACCCGCCCGTCCTCGCGGCCTCGGAAGTGAGGGCGCCGTACGCGCGAGCCCGGGCCAGGCGCGCGTCCACGGCGTCCGGCCACTGCTCCGCCAGCTCCACGGCGCGCCACAGCAGCAGCTGGCCCGAGGCGGGGGAGCGCGCCAGCTCGAGCTGTCCTTCGATGGAGAGCAGCAGCGCCTCGCGGCCGGGCGGGACGGGGGCGCGGCGCAGCGCGGAGAGGGCGCGGCGCAGGGTGTCCGCGTCCCCGGGCTCGGGACGGACGCGCGCCAGGTCCGACAGCACGAGCGCGCCCTTCAGCTCCAGCGGCTGCTCACAGGCCAGGGCCCTGTCCAGCGCGCGGCGGGCATCGTCCGGGCGCAAGCGCGCCCACTCCACGGCGGCCAGGGTGAGGTAGACGCGCGAGCGCGGCGCGCAGTCCTCCGGCATCCGCGCCAGGGCCTCCTCCAGGGCCGCGCGTGCGCTCGCGAAGGCGTGCTGGAAGCGCAGGACGTCCGCCAGCTCCAAGAGGAGCGCCTGCTCGAGGCGCCAGTCCCGGGCCGCCTTCGCCCGCGCCCAGCCGCTCCACGCGTACGGGAGCGCCTCCGCCGGGCGGTGCAGGTCCAGGTACAGCCGCGTCAGCTCGCGCTCCAGGTCGAGGCAGCGGTCCACGAGCGCCGCGTCCTGGCAGGACTCCAGCGCCGCCTTCAGTCGCCGCTCGGCCTTCCACCAGGTCCCCTCTCGCGCCTCGCGCCGGGCCAACGCCTGCTCGGCATGGAGCACCCGCCACGAATCACCCTGTGACATGGCGGGCCGCGCGTCCGGGTCCGACACCGGCTCCCGCGCCACCGCCGAGGTGTCCGTCCCCTCGCGCCCTCGCGCCGCGGCGTCGCGCAGCCCGCGCGCCAGGCCCCACGCCTCCTCGCTCCAGCCGGGCTCGCCCAGCTTCGCCACCGCCTCGAACGACTCCGCCGCCAGCCGCGTCAGCCCCAGCTCCCGCAGCACCAGCGCCCGGTTCCACAGCGCCTGCGGGTGCGACGGCGCGTCCCGCAGCACCTCTTCCAGCAACCGCAGCGCCTCCTCCAGGTAGGACTGTCTCAGCCCGCCGCCCTCCCCCTCCGAGGCCCGCGTGTCCCTCGCGCGCTCCAGGGCAATCACCGCCAGGTCGCACGTCGGGTCCGCCGAGCGCGGCATCCGCTCCAGGAAGGCCCGGGCCTGCAGCGGTGCGCCGTGCAGCAGGTACGCCGTGGCGATGCCATGGAAGTCCCTCCGGGCCTCCAGGCGGGCCAGCGCGTGCAGCGGCAGCGCCGTCACCGGGCCGTCCTCCCGCGGCCCGCTCCGCTCCGGCACGTAGGGCTGGTGGCGCCCGTCCACCACCGCGTACGTCAGCCGCGCCTCCAGGTGCCGGCCATTCGCGGGGATGAGCCACGCCGCGCCGTCCCCGTCCCCCTGCCGCGAGAGCACCAGCAGCAAGCCCCCGAGCACCGCCAGCACCCCACCGGCGGGCAGCCACCCCCACCACCGGCTCCACCACCGCCCGCTGTCGCCAGGCGCCCCGGAGACCTTCGGCGGGGAGCGCACGGGGCCCTCCTCCAGGGCGAACTGCCCCAGCAGCTCCAGCTGCAGCGACTCCCGGAAGGACTGGGAGCAGGGCTCGCAGCCGGCCAGGTGCTCGCGGAAGCGCACCTGCTCCTCGGAGGTCATCTCGCCATCCACGAAGCGGGGCAGCGCTTCGCATCCTTCCAGGCTCATCGCTTCCGCTCCCGCCGCCGCCGCTCCGCCGTCTCTCGCAGCAGCTCCCGCAACTCCCGCCGCGCCCGCGTCAGCCGCGCGCCCACCGTGCCGGGCTTGTCGCCCGTGTCCCTGCCAATCTCCGCGTAGGAGTGTCCCTGGAGGAACAGCTCGAAGGTGCGCCGCAGCTTCGGGCTGCTGAGCCGCTCGACGGCCTGGAGCAGGTCCTCGGGGCCGACGAACTCCCACAGCTCCGGCTCCCACGTGTCGTCGTGCTGCTCGGACTGCTCGTGCAGGCGCAGCAGGGCATCCATCCGGCTGGACTCGCTCCCCTTGCGACGGCACCGGTCCAGGAAGCAGTTGTGGGCCACCCGCCCCGTCCACGCCCGCTGCGCGTCCTCGTCCAGGTGCCGCAGCTGGTCCCACCGCAGCAACGCCCGGAGCAGGACGTCATGCACCAGGTCCTCGAGCTCGTGCTCAATGCCTCCGCAATACCGACCGAGGATGGTGAACAGGGTGGGTTGCACGCGCCATGCGAAAGCCTCGAACTCACCCCCGGATGGTGACTTCACCACCCACAGTCTCGTATTCGCTCTCACGGCCCCCTCCGTTTCCATCCAACAGACGCAGAGGGCTGGTTTTCTTATCCAGAATTCATCCAACCCCCCGTACCCCTGTCGTAGACAGAAACGCGTGACGGCGCTGTGACCGGGCTCACATGAGCGACAATTCCTTTCAGCCTCGCGGGGCGCTACGAGGTGGCGGCGGAGATGGAAACCGGCTGGGTGAAAGGCATTTCCACCTCGAAGCTCGCGCCGCCGAGCGCTTCCGAGCGCCCCGCCCGAATGTTGCCTCCATGACGTTCGACGATGCCGCGAGCAATCGCCAGGCCAAGGCCCGTGCCCGGCCGGGGCCCCTCGCGCTTGCGGCCCGTCACGAAGGGCTGGAAGAGCCGGGGCAGCAGCTCCGAGGGGATGCCGGGCCCGCTGTCCTCCACGTACACCCGCAGCCCGCGCTCACCGCGCTCGCAGCGCACGCGCAGCCTCGGCGCTGACACCTCGCGCAGCGCGAGCAACGCGTTCTCCACGAGAATCACAAACACTTGAGACAGCTGCGCCTGGTCCGCCTCGACTTCCAATGCCTCACTTCCAAGCAATTCCAGATTTACCTCTGGAGCGAGAGCGCCCAATCCCTGACGTGCGGTGGACACCGCCAGCGCGAGCGTGGCGGGCACGTCCACGCGGCGCAAATCCAGCGGGCGCGGGCGGCCATAGCGGAGCAGCTCGTCGACGAAGTGGCTGGCGCGCTCAATCTGCTCGCGCATGGCGGCCACCGACTCCGCGTCTCCCCCCCGGCGCTCCAGCAGCTTGAGGTGCGCGGAGAGCACGCCCAGCGGGTTGCGCACCTCGTGGGCCACGGCGGAGGTGAACTGGCCCAGCTCCGCCAGCCGCGCCGCCTGGTCCGCGCGGGCCTCCTGCGCGGCGAGCGCCGCGGCCAGCTCACTGCCCGACGCGCGGCCCTTCAGCAGCCGGCGCCCCAGCCACTCCTGGAGCCCCTGGCGCACGGGCTCGAAGGCGAGCGCCGCCAGCGCGAGCAGGAAGAAGGCGCCCACGCGGTACTCGGCGAGGAAGGGCTGGCCGCTGCCCGCCATCAGCGTCAGCACTCCGAAGAGGAAGCCCGCGGACAGCACCGCCGCCATCGCCGAGTAGACGAGGCTGCGCTCCAGGAGGCGCCGGTCTCCCGGCGCCTGGTGCGCGTTGATGACGTGGACGAGCACCAGCAGCGCGGCCAGCACCAGGTACATGCCGAGGGGCACCGGGTAGCCGCTCGACAACAAGAGGGCGTTGCCGATGCTGCCCGAATAGGCCAGCGCGCCGGCGATGCCCAGGCTGCGCAGTACGGGCCGGCGCTCCGGCGCTTCATGTCGGTACGAGCGCGCCAGGTGCACCAGGGGCACCACCGCCGCGGCCACGGCCAGCACCATGGACGGCCAGAAGAGGGGGCCGCGCCGCAGCGCCACCGGGCCATAGAGGATGTTGGGGACGAAGACGCCGATGCCCGTCACCACCACCGCCACCGCGTAGGCCAGCGCCACCAGCCGGTAGGAGCGCTGGCGGGTGACGTCATAGGCGGCGTGGAGGTACGTGGCGGAGATGAAGGCGCCGACGGTGACGAAGCGCTGGCCCACCGGGGCCATGGCGGGAATGCAGAGCAGCAGCAGCGCGCCGCTCCACAGCGCCGTGGCCAGACAGTAGAGCGCCAGGCCCCGGGCATTGCGGCCCCGGAGCGCGGCGGTGAAGCACAGCAGCAGCGCCACGGACAGGACGGGCACGAGGCTGTAGGCGAACAAGGGCCCCATGCCGCCACTGTGACAGAGCCGGCGCTCCGCTGCTCAGCGGACGTTGGCCAGGAAGCCGTCCAGCAAGTCGTTCACCGCGTCCGGCGCGTCGAGCTGCACCCAGTGGCCGGTGCCCTCCACCTTCCGGAACGGCAGCGTCGGGTCGAGGCGCTGGTACGAGCCCGGCTCCTCGTTGAACGCGGTGATGACCGTCAGACGCGGCCCCGGGTAGCGCCGGAGCGCCGTCTCGGGGTCGAACGTCAGCAGCGCCCCCAGCCCCGCGCGCGCGCCCGCTTGCGACGTGGCCCGCATCTGCGAGAGCACGCGCTCGCGCACCTCGGGCCGCGAGGCCGCGAGCATCGGCGCCCAGAACTCCGCGATGACGTCGCGCCAGGCGTCCGTCGCCAGCGCCTGCATCACCCCCTGGGCCTGCTCGGCGGGAATCGAGCGTCCATCCGACGCCGGGTCGACGAGGAACAGGCCCGCGACGCGCTCGGGGTGCAGCCCCGCGTAGGCCGTGCAGATGGCCCCGCCCATGCTGTGCCCCACCAGCACGAAGCGCTGGAGCCCGAGCCCGTCCACCACCGCCGCGATGTCACTGGCGAAGTCATCGATGGAGATGTCCTCCCGCGCCGGAGGCACTGAACGCCCGTGCCCCCGCAAGTCCAACGCCACCGCCCGCCGGTGCGGGCGCAGGTGGGCGAGCTGGGCCTCCCAATGCGCGGTGCTCCCACAGCTCGAGTGGACGAACACCACCGGCACCCCACCCTGGCCTCCATCGTCCACGTACAGCGCTCCCGCAGGTCCCTTCACCATGGCGTTCTCCCTTCATCTGTGAAGATGCGCTCCGCTGCGCATCCAGGCCCGTGGAGTACGGCCCATCCCTGTCAGGAACTGGCAGCAATGGTCGCCCGCCCGGGAAAGCCTTGCGATTACGACCATTTGGAGGCACTCCAGATTTTCGGCGGCCGTCGTGTCGATCCACCGGCCCCTCGTTCGACGTGATGATGAGGCCGGGCTCCACCGGCCCTCCGACACGAAAGAGAGAGACGACGATGCGCTTCATGATCCTGATCAAGGCCGACAAGAGCAGCGAGGCGGGGGAGATTCCGGACGAGAAGCTCATGACGGAGATGGGGAAGTTCAACGAGGAGCTGGTGAAGGCGGGGGTGATGCTGGCGGGCGAGGGGCTGCACCCCAGCTCGAAGGGCGCGCGCGTCCGGTTCTCCGGGAAGCAGCGGACCGTCATCGACGGGCCCTTCTCCGAGACGAAGGAGCTCATCGCCGGCTTCTGGCTGTGGGAGGTGAAGTCGAAGGAAGAAGCCATCGAGTGGGTGAAGCGCTGCCCCAACCCGATGAATGGCGAGTCGGAGATTGAAATCCGCCAGGTGTTCGAGGCGGCGGACTTCGGTGCCGCGATGACGCCCGAGCTCTTGCAGCAGGAGGAGCAGCTGCGCGCCGCCGTGGAGTCGAAGCGCCGCTAGCCGCCGCGAACGAGGCCTGGAGTGAAGTGCCATGCCTGTCGGAGACTGGCGGCAATGGCACGAGTCGACCGGGTGATGCGGCTGCACGACTTCCTTCGGGCCCACGAGGCCACCACCGTGGCGGAGGTCGCCGCGGCGCTGGAGGTGAGCGTGCGCACGGTGCACCGGGACCTCGCGACGCTGCGGGAGCAGGGCGTGCCCATCAGCAGCGACTCGGGACCGGGCGGAGGCGTGCGCCTGGAGCGGGACCGCGGGCTGACGGCGGTCCACCTGTCCCTGGAAGAGGTGGTGGCGCTGTGGCTGGCCGCGAACCTGTCGGCCACGGCCACGTCGCTGCCGTGGGGGCGCGCCGCGCGCTCGGGGCTGGAGAAGCTCTTCGCCAGCGTTCCGCGCGAGCGGGCCCGGAGCATGCGCGAGCTCTGTCGCCGCGTGGTGGTGGAGCGCCCCGCCAGCCCTCGCGTCCTGGCGGAGCTGGGCACGCCACCCGAGGAGCTGCTCTCCGTCTTCGAGCGCGCCTTCGCCCAGAAGGTGTGCCTGTCCTTCGAGTACCGTGATCGGCACGGCCACGCGAGCCGCCGCCTGGTGGAGCCGCATGGACTGCTGGTGGAGGCGCCGGCCTGGTACGTGCTCGCGCGGGACGTGGAAAAATCCGCTGCGCGCATGTTCCGGATGGACCGCATCCGCCGGGCGCGCCTCGTGCCCGAGCGCACCTTCGTCCCCGACATGGAGGGGCTGAAGGCGCAGGCGCTCGCGCAGAGATTGAATATCGCGCCGTCCGTCACGTAGATGGGAGCGGTGCGGCGCCAGGACGGGCCCGCATCTCTCATCAGGGGAACCAACGAATGAACAGGAAGCTTGGTACGGCAGTGTTCATGATGGCGGCGTGTGCCTTCGGACCGATGACGGCCTTCGCGGAGGATGAGAAACTCATCGAGGTCACCGGCATGAGCGAGACGGCGACGCATGAGTGCAAGCCGGGCAGCACGGTGGACATCACCGGCACGTCCAACAACGTCACGCTGACGGGCGAGTGCAAGAGCGTCTCCATCAGCGGCACCAGCAACAACGTGAAGGTGGAGGCCGTCGGCGCCATCGACGTGACGGGCACGAGCAACAACGTCACCTGGAAGCGCGGGCTCGGCAAGTCGAAGCCGAAGATCTCCCGCACCGGCGTGAGCAACAAGGTCTCGCAGGAGAAGTAGGCTGTTGAAGGTCCGCGAGCCATGACACAACGATGACGGACGGATGGAGTTCCTCAGGCCATCCGCCCGCGCCGACTCCGTAGGTTGTGCCGCGTGGCTGCTCACTTTCGATGAGCTGCACGTCCATGGAGAAGGCAATGCGTCGAACCGCTGGTCGCTTCGTCCCCGTTGTGCTCGCGAGCTGCGCGGCCATCACCGTCCTCACCGGCGCGGATACCCCGAAGCCCGCCACGGAGTGGGTGGCCCGTCCGGCCGAAGCGGCCCGCGTGGCGCGGGTGGAAGCCAACCTTCCGCCCGCCATGGTTCCCGGCCAGGAGCCCCAGCGCCTATCGCTCCAGAAGTGGATGGAGCTGTACAAGATTCCCGGCCTGAGCGTCGCCGTGTTCGACAAGCACGCGCTCGTCTGGGCGAAGACGTACGGCGTGAAGCAGGCCGGAGGCTCGGAGCCCGTCGTCCTCGACACGCTGTTCCAGGCCGCCTCCATCAGCAAGCCGGTGACGGCGCTCGCGGCGCTGCACTACGTCGAGGCCGGGAAGTGGTCGCTCGACGCGGACCTCAACGACAAGCTGGTGTCCTGGAAGGTCCCCGACAACGCCTTCACGAAGGCGCAGAAGGTGACGCTTCGCCGCGTGCTCAGCCACACCTCGGGCCTGACGGTGCACGGCTTCCCCGGCTACGCGGCCCATGAGCCGCGCCCGACGGTGCAGCAGGTCCTCGACGGGGTGAAGCCCGCGAACACGCCGCCGGTGCGCGTGGACATCGTTCCCGGCTCGGAGACCCGCTACAGCGGCGGCGCCTACACCGCCGTCCAGTTGATGATGACGGACCAGCTGAAGAAGCCCTTCCCGCAGCTCATGAAGGAGACGGTGCTGGCGCCGCTCGGCTTGAAGCACAGCACCTTCGAGCAGCCCCTGCCCCCGGAGCTCGCGCCCCTGTCCGCCAGCGGCACGTACGCGAGCGGGAAGAGCGTGGAGGGCAGGTGGCACGTCTACCCGGAGATGGCGCCCGCGGGCCTGTGGACGACGCCGTCCGACCTCGCGCGCATCGCCCTGGAGGTGGCGCGGGCGAAGGCGGGCAGGTCGACCCGCGTGGTGTCGAAGACGATGGCGAAGCAGCTGCTTACGCCGCAGTCCGAGGGCTTCGGGCTCGGGTTCCAGCTCGAGGAGGGCAATGACCGGTTCGGCCACGGCGGCGTGAATGAGGGCTTCACCGCCACGCTGATTGCATTCGCCGACTCGGGGAGCGGCGTGGCCATCATGGCCAACGGGGACAATGGTCCGCTGCTCTTCGAGCGACTCGCCGCGAGCATCGCCACCGAGTACGGCTGGAAGAACTTCAACCACCACCTGGACTCGCCGCTGATGGCGGTGGACCTGCTGGTGCGGATGAAGGGCGCGGACGCGGCCCTCGGCTTCGTGAAGATGATGCGGAGCAAGAACCCGGAGCGCGGGGTCCCCCCGCGGCTGCTGAACCAGCTCGGCTACGGACAGCTCCTCGCGGGCAACTTCACCGACGCCGTGAAGCTCTTCAAGGCGAACGTCGAGTTCTTCCCGGACGACGCCAACGCGCACGACAGCCTCGGCGAGGCGTACATGAAGGCGGGCAAGAAGCAGGAGGCCATCGCCAGCTACAAGAAGTCGCTCGAGCTGGACCCGAAGAATACCCACGCGGTGGAGATGCTCGAGCAGCTCGGCGCGAAGCAGCCCTGAGGCCGCGCCGGGGCCGTGGCCCTCTACCCTCGGAAGAGGACGGTGCCTAGCTTCAGGGCGTGCGAATGGGGCCTCCGAGCCCCTCATGAGGCACGGCATCGAGCCTGGTATGGACCGACCTCCAACAGTCGAGCCCCCTCCCGCGCGCTGCCGGGTCGGCTGCGCCGGCTGGAGCCTGTCGAGCGCGGTGGGCGAGCACTTCCCCACCACGGGCACCCACCTGGAGCGCTATGCCCGGGTGTTCCCCGCGGTGGAGATCAACTCCTCGTTCTACCGGCCGCACAAGCCCGTCACCTACGCCCGGTGGCGGGAGAGTGTCCCGGAGACGTTCCGCTTCTCGGTGAAGGTTCCCAAGGCCATCACCCATGAGCTCCGCCTGCGCGACGCGCGGGAGCCGCTCGAGCGCTTCCTGGACGAGGTGGGCAATCTGGAGGCGAAGCTGGGCTGCCTGCTGGTGCAGCTGCCCCCGAGCCTCCAGTACGAGCCCGAAGCGGCCCGCGCCTTCTTCCAGTCCCTGCGGGAGCGGACCCCGGTCGACGTCGTGTGCGAGCCCCGGCACAAGACCTGGTTCACGGACGAAGCCCGGCAGGTGCTGGAGGACTTCCGCGTCGCCTACGTGAAGGCCGACCCGCCCCCGGTGCGCTCCGTCCAGCTCCCCGATGCGCAGGTCATGTATTACCGGCTGCACGGCTCACCGAAGGTCTACTACTCCGAGTACTCCGAGGCGTATCTGGAGGAACTGGCCGCGGAGATTGTCGGGCACGAGCGGGCCGGGCGGCGCGTGTGGTGCATCTTCGACAACACGGCGGACGGAGCGGCCCAACCGAATGCGCTCTCGTTGCTGCGTCGCGATGCGCAGTACGCGCAGGCACCGTGAGCCACGACGGAAGCAGTGGCCATGCCGAACGCGCTGAAGCGTCATGAGGTGCGGTACGCGCTGGCGCCGTGGGCCACGACGAAAGCAGTGGCCATGCCGAACGCGCGGAAGCGTCATGAGGTACGGCACGCGCTGGCGCCGTGAGCCACGACGGAAGCAGTGGCCATGCCGAACGCGCGGAAGCGTCATGAAGTGCGGCACGCGCTGGCGCCGTGGGCCTCGGGCTCGGCCTGCCCTCCCGCCGTGCGACGCCGGGGTGCGGAGAACGCCTGGGCGCTCCAGGCCATTCGGCGGCCGACGCGGGCGCAGGCAGGAAAGCAGGCCGCCTCTCCCCCGGCGAGACGCGCGACACCTGGTGTACGCTGCGCGCCCGCCGTCGCCCCTGGGGTGCGCCGGTGTCACCAGGAGTCACGCGGTGCGGTACTTCGCCATGGTCGCGGCCGGGGCCACCCTCTGGGGGTGCTGGGCCCTCTTCCTCCGGCCCGCGGGGCTGTCCGGGCCGCAGAACGCGCTGCTGGTGCTCGCGGCCATGTCGCTCCCCGCCCCCTTCCTGCTGCGGCGTGAGGCCCTGCGTGACAGGCGCGCCACCCTGGCGCTCGTCATCGTCGGGCTCGCGGACGCGGCCAACGCGGCCTGCTTCTTCGCGGCGATGCGCAACGGCCCCGTCTCCGTCGCGGTGCTGACGCACTACCTCGCCCCGTTGCTGCTGGCGCTGTCCGCCCCGTGGGTGCTGCGCGAGCGACCTTCGACACGCGCCCTGGTCGGTGTGCCCGTCACGCTCTTCGGGCTGGGCCTGCTCATCATCCAGCCCGGCACCGCCTTCTCCGGGCTGACGGCGGCGCTGGGCGCGGCGAGCGCCATCTTCTACGCCATCATCGTCCTGGGCTCCAAGGAGGCCGCGCGCGCGTACTCGCCGCTCGCCGTCACCTCGCTGCACGCGCCCATCTCCGTGGCGGCGCTGCTGCTGTACTTCGGCGCGCAGGCCCTGCCCCCGGCGCTGGACGGAGCCACACTCCGAGTGCTCGTCGGAGGCCTGGTGTGCGGCCTGGGTGGAAACATCCTCTTCAACGCCGGCTTGCGACACGTGCCCACGGCGGCGGCGGGCGCCCTCACGTACCTGGAACCCCTTACCGCGTCACTGGTGGGCCTGGCGTTCTTCTCGGAGTCGCTGACGCCCGCGGGCATGGCGGGGGGCGTGCTGGTGTTGGTGGCGGGGGCCTGGGTGGCCGCCGAGCGCCGGGCGCCCGCGCGAGGACTCCCGGTGCCGTCCGCCGCCCCCTGAACCCTCATTCCAAATCCCCCCTTGCATGCGCGGGGAGTCCTTTGGTCCTCTTGGGGCCCCGCGCCTCGCGGGCACCTTCTTTGTTCCTGGCGACGCCGTATGCCTATGGAAACCGCAGCCGACAGCCGTGAGTACCGCGTCGTCTTCTTCTGCCCCGCGTCGAGCGCCCGGCTCGAGCGGCTGGAGGCGCCCGTGCGGCGGCTGCTCTCGCGCATCCAGGCGCCGCCCGCGGAGCTGGCCCCCCTCCAGGAGGCGGGCCCCCTCACCGAGGCGGGGTGGCAGGTGTTCCTCGTCCGCTCGCTGACCGAGCGCTCCGCCGCCCAGGCCATGGCCGCCTACGTCAGCGAGGCCACCTGCGCGTTGGCCGCGGAGCTGGATGCGGAGGTGCTGGGCCTCTACGTGGACGTGTCGGGTGACTCGGCCCGCATCTGCCGCTGCGGCCCCGAGGACGGGCCCGAGACGTTCGCCGGCCGCCGGCAGGCCGCGCTCAACCGCACGGCGGAGTGGCTGGAGGTGGCTCCCACGAGCCTGTCCGCCCTCTTCCACCTCGACCTGCCGGACGCGGACTACGAGCCGGACGCGGACGACCGCTTCGTCGAGGAGAAGCTGCGCGAGGCGCGCACCCTGATGGAGCGCTACCGTCAGGGGAAATGAGGTCGAGAACCCCCGAGGACCTCGCTGGCCGCTGCCCGCGCTGTTTCCTGCCCACGTCCCTGTGTCTCTGCGCGGAGGTTCCGAGCGTCCCCACGCGCACGGAGCTGCTCGTCATCCGCCACCACAAGGAGACGCTGAAGTCCACCAACACGGCCCGCATGGCGGCGCTCGCCATGCCCCGCTGCCGCATCGTCTCCTATGGCTCGCCGGGCCTGCCCTTCGACGCCTCGGTGCTGGAGGCGCCGGACACGTGGCTGCTCTTCCCGGACGCGCAGCAGGCGCCCGCGCCGGACGCGCCTCCGCCCGCGCGGCTCATCATCCTGGACGGAAGCTGGGGCCAGGCGCGCCGCATGGTGCAGCGGGTACCGGCGCTGCGGCGGCTACCGGGGCTGAAGCTGCCCCCGCCCCTGCCGGACACCCGCCGCCTGCGCCGGCCGCCGCACCCGGACGGCATGTCCACGCTGGAGGCCATCGCCGGAGCGCTGGCGTACCTGGAGGGCGACGCGGTGGCGCGCCCCCTCTACGCCCTGCACGAGGTGATGATCGACCGGGTGATGATGAGCCGCGGCCGGCTCGCGCTCCCCGGCGGTGACGAGGACGACGGGGACTGAAGCGCCCCCCGCCCCTTTCAGTCCATGCCTCTACCGCCGCCTCGAGGGGTTCCGGCAGGCGTCAGCAGGAGCCACTGGCGCCGCAGCGCGCCTTCTTCATCTCCGCGGCGAAGGGGCTGGGCTCCAGGAAGCCGGTGACGCGCGGCTTCTTGAGCACCTCGCCCGTGGGCGACACGAAGGCCACGGTGGGCAGGCCCTCCACGCCGAAGCGCTCCAGCAGCGCGTCCAGGTGGTCCTCGCTGTTCGTCGCATCAATCTTGATGGTGAGGAACTGCCCCTCCGCCGACTGGGAGATGACCTCCTCGGCGGGGTACGTCTCGCGGTCCAGCTCCTTGCAGGCCGCGCACCAGTCCGCGAAGAAGTCGATGAGCACCGGGCGCCCCTCCGCCTTGGCCTGCGCGAGCACCTTGTCGAACTCGTCCGGGGAGAAGGTCGCCTGCTTCGCGGGCATGACGTGGTTCCACTTCCACGACGGCGCCTGCGGCGGCTCGGCCAGCCCCATGCGCACCCACAGCTCGCCCACCGGGCCCGAGTCCAGCGCGCCGCCGCGCAGCACCAGCGCCACCACCACCAGCGCCACGCCCAGCGCCTTCAGCGAGAAGTCGCGCGCGCCCTCCTTGAACGAGCGGTGCACCGCGCCCACCGCCACGCCGGCCACCACCAGCACCGCGGCGATGACCGCGCCCGGCAGCTGCCCCAGCTGCGCGCCCAGCCCCTTCACCGCGTCGCGCGCCCAGGGCATCGCGTCCTTGAGGTAGCTGAAGGCCAGCGCCACCAGCATGATGCCCAGCACGCTCTTCACCCACTCCATCCACACGCCGCCACGTGGCAGCCGCACGGTGAAGACGCCGATGAGGAAGAACGGCACGCCGATGCCCAGCGCGTAGATGAACAGCAGCGTCGCGCCCAGCGTGGTGTTGGCCGTCTTCGCCACGAAGGCCAGCAGGCCCGTCAGCACCGGCCCGGTGCACGGCGCCGCGAGGAAGCCCGACACGCTGCCCATGAGGAACGCGCCCGCGAACCCCGCTCCGCCCACCGACGTCAGCTTCCCCTGCCAGCTGGACGGCAGCGCCAGCTCGAAGGCGCCGAACATGGACGTGGCCAACAGCAGCAGGAACACCGCCAGCCCCGTCACCACCGCCGGGTGCCCCAAGAGCGCGCCGAAGGCCTGCCCCGTCTTCGCCGCCAGGACGCCCAGCGCGCTGAACACCACCCCCATGCCCACGATGTAGGCCGAGGTGAGGAGCAGCGCGCGGCCCCGCCCCTCCGCCTTGCGCGCGCCGAAGACGGAGACGGTAATCGGGATGAGCGGGTAGACGCAGGGCGTCAGCGCGGTGAGCAGGCCGCCGGCGAATACCACCGCGGCGCCCCACGCCAGGCTGCCCGACTCGAGGAACCGGGCCGCGTCCAGGCCTGCATTGGGGCCGGTGGGCAGCAGCCAGGGCACCACGGCCACCGCCACACCCGCCAGCACCGCCACGACTCCCAGCTTCTTCGCATCCATGCGCGCTCGACTCCGTTGGCCCCGGGGCTCCCCCTCTATACGCAGACCCGGGGCAACCGGCTACTGCGCGGTGACGGCAGGCGAGGAGGCAGGCACCTTGAGGCCCGCGGAGCGCGCCAGCCCCATGACGCCCTCCACCGCGGCGGCGATGTAGCCAAACGGGTTCGCTCCATCCACCGCGGTGACGTGCACCTCACCCATCTTCTGCTGGAAGGCGGCGGCCACCTGCGGCAGCTGCTGCGCCAGCGTCATCTGGATGACCTCCGCGCTCACGCTGTTCTCGATGTCGCGCAGCGCCCTCGCCTTGCCCAGCTCCAGCTCCTGGTGCGCCCGGTCCTTGCGCGCGCGCAGCTCGGCGATGGCGACTTCCGTCTCGACGATGGCCCTGCGGGCCTGCACCACCTGGAGCTCCGCGTGCAGCCGCTCCGCCTCCTGCTGGTGCTCGGCGAGCAGCGCTTCGTGGCGCGCCGTCGTCTGCTCCTGCTCGCGGCGCATGCGCTCCAGCACCATGCGGCCCTTCTCGACTTCCGCCTCCTGCTCCTGGCGCAGCTTCGCCAGCTCCACCTCCTGCTCGCGCCGCTGCTTCTCCAGCGACAGCTCCTGGTCGTGCTGCTGCGCCGCCAGCTCGATTTCCTGCTCGCGCTGCTGCCGCGCCAGCTCCATGCGCGCCTTGGTGGCCTCCGCCTCCTGCTCGCGCTGCAGCCGCGCCAGCTCCAGCTGCTGCTCGCGCTCCTGCCGCGCCAGCTCCAGCTCCGCCTCGCGCTGCTGGCGGGCCAGCTCCATCTGCGACTTCGCGGCCTCCGCCTCCTGCGCGCGCTGCAGGCGCACCAGCTCCACCTTGGCCTGCGCGGCCTCGGCCTCCTGCGCCAGCTTGAGCTTCTCCAGCTCCAGCTTCGCGCGGTGCACGTCCGCGTCCTGCTCGCGCTTGAGCTGCTCCATCGCCACGCGCTGGCGGGCCACCTCCGCCTCCTGCTCGCGCTGCAGCTTCTCCATCTCCACCTGCGCGCGGCTGGTGGACAGCGCGCGCTCGGAGACAATCTTCGCCTCGGCCAGGCGCGACTCGGCGGACAGCGCCTCCAGCTTGGCCTGCTCGTCGGACAGCTGCTTCCTCTGGCGGACCTCCTGCTCCGCGGCCAGCTTGGTCAGCGCCACCTCGCGCTCCACCGTGGCCTGCTCCTGCTTCAGCGTGCGCTCCTGGGCGAGCTTCGCCTCGGCGACGCGCGCCTCCACCGCCAGCACCTCCAGCCGGGCCTGCTCGTCCGCGGCCTGCCGCTTCTGGCGCACCTCTTCTTCCGCTTCCAGCCGCTGCAGGCTCAGCTGCCGCTCGGCCTCCGTCTCCTCGCGGTGGACGAAGCGCTCCTTGGCCAGCTCCGCCTCGCGCGCCTGCCGCTCCTGGTCACGGCGGAAGCGCGCCTGCATGTTCTCGAAGACGGTGGAGGACAGGACGCGCACGTCCTGGATTTCAATCGTGTCGAGGATGACGCCCCAGCCCGCGTCGGACTGGTCCTCCAGCCTGCCGTTGCCCGCCACCACCGGGGCGATTTCACGCATCAGCTCCGCGGCGATGCCCTCCTTGCGCTTGGAGAAGCACTCCTCCACGGACATGTTCGCGACGAGGCGCCGCGCCGCGCCCACGAACATCTCGCGCAAGAGCTCCGCCAGCTTCTCCTGGGCCCGCTCCGGGAAGGAGAAGTTCAGCATCCGGAAGGCCACCAGCGGGTCGGCGATGCGGTACACCGCGAGGCCCGTCACCGACACGCCCACCTTCTCGTTCGTCACCTGGTCCGCGGTGAACTGGAGGCGCTGGATGCTGGTGGGCACAATCGCCACCGAGTCCCCCGGCAGCTTGAAGCAGCTGGCGCCCTGGCCGCTGACCTCGCGCACCCGGCCGCGCCGCATGTGCACGAGGAACTCGCTCGGCCGCGCGGTGACGAGCCCCCAGCGCTTCATCTTCTCCGGGTCCTCCACCGGCTTGCCCGCGCGCCAGCCCTCCGCCTGGCGGGGCCCGTCTCCCCTCCCGCCGCCGTCCACTCGGACGAGCTGCGTCCGGGACACCGACTCACCGGACTCGGGGGACTCCTTCGCCTTGGCCGCCTGCTTCGTGTTCGCGCTCATGCCTGCCTCCCTTGCGCCATGCTCCCTGAGCAGGCGGCGGGCCAGGGCAGGGCCTGCCGGGAAATCAGGCCTTTGGGCGAAGGGGCCGCGCCATTCCGGCGCACTCCGCTCCAGGACGGCGCGGCCGGACTGTTCCATTGCGGCGCGGCGTTCCACTCCGGCGCCCCCGTCCTCCTTATGTTCGCTTGACCCGAGGGCACGCCTTTTTATATTTGACCAGTCCGGTCCACATTCATGTGGGCTGGTGTGAGTCCCCTGCGGCGCGCCTCGCTGAAGGCGCCGGGGCGCGGGGGCGGTGGAAGCCCCCTACAGGAAGGTGTTGGACCCAATGGTGAAGCTGCCGATCTACATGGACTACCACGCCACCACGCCGCTGGACCCGCGGGTGCTGGAGCTCATGCTCCCCTACCTGCGCGAGGACTTCGGCAACGCGGCCAGCCGCAACCACGTGTTCGGCTGGAAGGCCGAGGCGGCGGTGAAGAAGGCCCGCCAGCAGGTGGCCGAGCTCATCGGCGCGTCCGAGCAGGAAATCGTCTTCACCTCCGGCGCCACCGAGTCCGACAACCTGGCCATCAAGGGCGTCATCGAGTTCTACAAGTCGAAGGGTGACCACATCATCACCCTGAAGACGGAGCACAAGGCCATCCTGGACACCTGCAAGCGCCTGGAGCGCGTGCGCCAGGAGCGCCTGGACGAGCTGAAGGCGCTGCGCCTGGGCGAGCTGTCCGGGCAGGACGTCACCGAGGACAACCTCGCGGAGCTGGCGGCGAAGTTCGACGTGGAGAACGACGCCGTCTACCAGAAGTGGGCGGAGCGCCCCACCGGCGGCGCGCGCGTCACCTACCTGGACGTGGAGCCCGATGGCCGGGTGAGCCTGGAGAAGCTGGCCGCGGCGATGACGCCGAAGACGGTGCTCGTCTCCATCATGTTCGCCAACAACGAGATTGGCACCGTGCAGCCCATCGCGGAGATTGGCGCCCTCTGCCGCTCCAAGGGCGTGCTCTTCCACTGCGACGCGGTGCAGGGCATTGGCAAGGTGCCCTTCGACGTGGAGGCCATGAAGGTGGACCTCGCGTCCATCACCGCCCACAAGATGTACGGGCCCAAGGGCGTCGGCGCGCTCTACGTGCGCCGCAAGCCGCGCGTGCGCATCGCCCCCATCATCGACGGCGGCGGCCACGAGCGTGGCATGCGCTCCGGCACCCTCAATGTCGCGGCCATCGTCGGCTTCGGCGCGGCGGCGGAGCTGGCCAGGAAGGAGCTGCCCGACGAGGCCGCCCGCATCCTCCGGCTGCGCGAGAAGCTCCGGAAGGGGCTCACCGACGCGCTGGACATGACCATCATCAACGGCTCCATGGAGCACCGGCTGCCGGGCAACCTCAACATCTCCTTCGCCCACGCCGAGGGCGAGTCCCTGATGATGGGCATCAAGGACGTGGCGGTGTCCTCCGGCTCCGCCTGCACGTCCGCCTCGCTGGAGCCGTCCTACGTCCTGCGCGCGCTGGGCGTGGACGAGGAGCTGGCGCACAGCTCCATCCGCTTCGGCCTGGGCCGCTTCACCACCGACGAGGAAGTGGACTACGTGGTGAAGCTGGTGGTGGACAAGGTCCGCAAGCTGCGCGAGATGAGCCCCCTCTACGAGATGGCCAAGGAAGGCATCGACCTGAAGTCGATTGAGTGGACGGCGCACTAGCGCCTTCCGAGTGAACGGCGCATTAGCCCGTCTTTCCAGGCATACAGCGGAGCGCATGGCCCCTCGCACGGGGGGCATTGCCCTCCGGAACCTTTGGTGCGAAGCATCCGTTGAAGGAGTCGACATGGCTTACAGCGACAAGGTCATCGACCATTACGAGAACCCCCGCAACGTCGGGACGATGGACAAGGAAGACCCCAACGTCGGCACCGGCCTGGTGGGCGCGCCCGCCTGCGGTGACGTGATGCGGCTCCAGCTGAAGATCACCGACGACGGTCGCATCGAGGATGCGCGGTTCAAGACCTTCGGCTGTGGCTCGGCCATCGCGTCCTCGTCGCTCGTCACCGAGTGGGTGAAGGGCAAGACGGTGGACGAGGCGATGACCATCTCCAACAAGGACGTGGCCCGCGAGCTGTCGCTGCCGCCGGTGAAGATCCACTGCTCCGTGCTGGCCGAGGACGCCATCAAGGCGGCCATCGAGGACTTCAAGAAGAAGCGCGCGGCGCGCCAGGCCAAGGCGTCCTGAAGCGGGCGAGGGAGAGAGGGACACCATGAGTGAGCAGGCGACCCAGGAGACGACGCAGCGCCCGGCGCCTGCCACCGCGCCCGCGGCGAAGCCCGCCCCCAAGGGCATCACCATCGCGGACAGCGCGGTGGCCCGGCTGAAGGAGCTGCTGGAGCAGCGCCAGACGCCCGAGGCCGGCCTGCGGCTGGCCGTGAAGGGCGGCGGGTGCTCGGGCCTCCAGTACTCCATGGAGTGGGCCGAGAAGTCCCGCGAGCGCGACAAGATTTTCGAGAAGGACGGCGTGCGCGTCTTCGTGGACCCGAAGAGCTACCTGTACCTCATCGGCACGGAGCTGGTGTTCGAGCAGACGCTGATGGCCTCGGGGTTCAAGCTGAACAACCCCAACATCAAGGCCGCCTGCGGCTGCGGCGAGAGCTTCTCCGTCTGACCTTGAAGCTCCCCCTCCCACGGCGGGAGCCACCGTCACCCGGGCCCGGCCAGCTGCCGGGCCCTTTTCGTTTGTCACCCTTCTTGGAGAGCCCCCTGTGAGGACCCACTTCGACGTCTTCGGGCTGCCGCGCGCCTACGACGTGGACGTGCCGGCGCTGGAGAAGCTGTACCGCGAGCTGTCGCTGCGCTGGCACCCGGACCGGGTGGCGCAGGCCGACGCGCGCGAGCGGCTCAAGGCGCTGGAGGGCACCACCGCCCTCAACGAGGCCTTCAAGACGCTGAAGGACCCGGTGCGCCGCGCCTTCTACCTGCTCAAGCTGCACGGCATCGACCTGGACCGCGAGGACGCGGGCGCCCAGAAGGACATGCCGCTGGAGTTCCTGGAGGAGGTCATGGAGCTGCGCGAGGCGCTGGACGGCGCCATGGAGAAGAAGGACCTCCCCCGTGCGCGGGCCATGGCCACCGACGTGGCGGCCCGGAGCAAGGCGGCGCTCGCCGAGGCGGCCGGCGCCCTTCGCACCCTCGAAGGGGGTGGCGGGGGAGCAGACCTGGTGAAAAAGGCATCGCACGCGCTGGGGCGGGTGCGCTACTTCACGCGCTTCCTCGAGCAGGTGGACGCGTTCGAGGAGGAGAGTCTGTCTTGAGCAAGAACGGCTACCTGCAGATCCACGACCCGCTGAAGCCCAAGGGCCAGGCGGTGGGCATCGACCTGGGCACCACCAACTCTCTCGTCGCGGCGGTGGTCCAGGACAAGCCCCGCTGCGTCCCGGTGGACGAGGGGGACTCGCTGCTATTGCCCTCCGTCGTGCACTACGCGAAGGACGGCGGCGTGGTGGTCGGCGCGCGGGCCCGGCGCCTGGCGCCCGAGCACCCCACCGACACCATCGCCTCCGTGAAGCGCTTCATGGGCCGCAGCCCGGACGACGCGGAGACGCGCAAGCTGGGCCACTACCGCTTCGTCCCAGGCGCCAAGGTGGTCCGCTTCGACGTGGCCGGCGGCACGCCGGTGACGCCGATTGAAGTCTCCGGCGAGGTGCTGCGCGCCCTCAAGCGCCGCGCGGAAGCGCACTTCTCCACCAAGGTGGAGCAGGCGGTCATCACCGTGCCCGCCTACTTCGACGACGCCCAGCGCCAGGCCACCAAGGACGCGGGCCGGCTGGCCGGGCTGGAGGTGCTGCGGCTGCTCAACGAGCCCACCGCCGCGGCGCTGGCCTACGGCCTGGACAAGGGCAGCCAGGGCACCTACGCCGTCTATGACCTGGGCGGCGGCACCTTCGACGTCTCCATCCTCAAGCTGGAGGACGGCGTCTTCGAGGTGAAGTCCACCGGCGGCGATTCCGCATTGGGCGGCGACGACTTCGACCGCGCCATTGCCCAGCACGTGCTCCAGGCGATGGGCGTGACGGAGCCCGGGCCCTCGCTGGTGGCGGAGGTGCTGGCGGCCTCGCGCAAGGCGAAGGAGGCGCTCACCGACGCGCCCGAGGTGCAGCTCACCGTGGGCGGCCACACGCAGACGGTGAAGCGCGCGGACTTCGACACGTGGATTCAGCCGCTCGTGCAGAAGACGGGGCTGGTGTGCCGGCGGGCGCTGAAGGACGCGGGCGTGACGGCGGCGGACCTGGACGGCGTCGTCCTGGTGGGCGGGGCCACCCGCGTGCCGGCGGTGCGCCGGTACGTGGCGGAGGTGTTCGGCCGCGAGCCGCTGGGTGACATCGACCCGGACCAGGTGGTGGCCATGGGCGCGGCCGTGCTGGCCAACCTGCTCACCACGGTGAACCGCCAGGATGACGTGCTGCTCCTGGACGTGATTCCGCTGTCGCTCGGGCTGGAGACGATGGGCGGCATCACCGAGAAGCTGATTCCTCGCAACTCCACCATCCCCATGGCGGCGGCGCAGGTCTTCACCACCTTCAAGGACGGGCAGACGGGCCTGGACGTGCACGTGGTGCAGGGCGAGCGCGAGCTGGTGCAGGACAACCGCAGCCTCGCGCGCTTCACGCTCTCCGGGATTCCCCCGCTGGCGGCGGGCATGGCGCGGGTGGAGGTGCGCTTCAGCGTGGACGCGGACGGCATCCTCTCCGTCAGCGCGAAGGAGCAGAGCACCGGCGTCAGCCAGTCCATCACCGTCAAGCCGAGCCACGGCCTCTCCGACGAGGAAATCGAGCAGATGCTGCTCGACTCCATCGACCACGCGGAGGAGGACATCCAGGCCCGGCAGGTGCGCGAGCAGCGCGTGGACGCCGAGCGCGTCCTCGCCGAGGCCGAGCGCCAGCTGCGCGAGCACGGCGACCTCCTCCAGGAAGGCGAGCGCCCCGCCATCGACGCGGGCATGGCGCGCGTGCGCGAGCTGATGCAGGGTGAGGACCACCTGAAGCTGAAGGAGGCGGTGCACACGCTGGACGAGGCGTCGCGGCCCTTCATCGAGCGGGTGATGAACCAGGCCATCACCCAGGTGGTGGCCGGGCACTCCGTGGAGGAGTACTGACGTGCCGAAGGTGACCTTCAAGAGCCCCCTGGCCGAGGTCAGCGCCGACGTGCCCACCGGCACCACCCTGCTGGACGCCGCCGAGTCGTGCGGCGCCCAGGTGGGCCACAGCTGCGGCGGCGTCTGCGCCTGCTCCACCTGCCATATCTGGGTGCGCAAGGGCCTCGACTCGCTGAGCGAGCAGACGGACGCGGAGGCCGACCGCCTGGACATGGGGTTCGACGTCCGCCCGTACTCCCGGTTGAGCTGCCAGACGGAGCTGGGCACCGAGGACATCCAGGTGGAGATCACCGAGGAGTCCCTCACCGCCTTCATGGACGAGAACCCCGCCCTGCGCCGCGCGCTCGAGGCCGAGGGGAAATGGCCGCTGAAGAAGTAGGGTTGTTACGTAGTGCTTGACGGGGCGGAGCAGGAAATCTATATGTCCCGCCCATCGCAGCGCGGCACCAGGCGCTGCACGCAGCAAAGCCCCACCCGCCCAGGTGGTGGAATTGGTAGACACACTAGATTCAGGGTCTAGCGCCTGCAAGGGCATGGAGGTTCGAGTCCTCTCCTGGGCATGAAGTTGATAAGGGGTCCCGGTTTCCGAACCGGGGCCCCTTTTCGCTTTCTGGAGGTTGCTCTTCTGCGCCCCCGCTCAGGGCGGCGCGGGCTCCACGGCGTCGTGGGCCACGTGGTGCGCGGCCTCGCGCGCCAGGCTGCCGCCCTTGCGCAGGTCGCGAATCCGAATCTTCCGCACGTGCACGGACCAGGCGCCCACGGCCACCTGGCTGATGACGGTGCCCAGGTGGGTGAGCGTGGAGAAGGCCGCGGCGTCCTCCGGCGTGGCGCCCAGGCTGCGGGCCGCCCAGCTGGTGACGAAGTAGTAGAGGCCCATGCCGGCCGGCACGCCGGGGAGAGACTGGCCCAGGGAGATGGCGCCCAGCACGACGGCCCCCGCGAAGAGGCCCCCGCTGATGCCAATGCCGTGCAGGGCCATGCCGTAGGCCAGCGCGGAGGCCATCACCGGGCCCACGGAGAAGACGAAGACGCGGGCCATGCCGATGAAGGAGCGCGCGGTGCCCAGGCCCTCGCTCAGGTGGTGGAGGAAGCCCTCCAGCCGGGGCAGCTTGTGGCGCCGGTGCAGCGAGTGCGCGAGCGGCGCGGACCAGTGGGCCAGCAGCACCACCAGCGCCACCAGGCCGATGCAGAGGGAGACGGCCACCTTCAGCTCGCCCTGGAAGCGGGACAGCGTCCCCCCGAAGGGCCCCAGCAGCGACGCGGAGACGAGCATCATCAGCGCGGCGAACTCCATCAGCTTGCACACGCCCACCGAGCCCAGGCAGCGCAGGAAGGGGATGCGCTGCGTGCGCGACAGGAGGAACGAGCGCATGACGTCGCCCAGCTTCCCCGGCAGCGCGTTGTGCACGAAGGCGCCAATCGCCACCAGGTGGTAGCGCTCCTTCAGCGGCACCGGCCGGCGCAGGGTGCGCTGCCACTGCACCGCGCGCAGCGGAATCACCGAGGCCTGCAGGAGGAAGAAGGGCAGCAGCCACACGAGGTGGCCGGGCAAGTCACGCACGAACTCGCCCAGCGGGAAGCGCGGCTCGAGCAGCGGGCCCGCGCCGCGCAGGTTCCACCGGAAGAAGGCCGTGGACAGGAGGACGACGGACAGCACCAGCCCCAGCACCGCCAGCAGGGCCTTGATGAGCGCGCGACCGCCGCTCCCGCGCGTGGCTCTCATTCCCCTCCCCCTCACAGCACCAACCTGAGGGCTGGCGCCGGGTCCAGGTACGCTTCCGCCAGTCGCTCGTGCAGCTGCACGCAGTGGCCCAGGCCGGACAGGTCCACCGGCGCGTTGGCCGGCCACGCCACCAGGCTGTTGGCCTCCGTGCGCGTCAGGCCGCCGTGCGAGCCGAACTCCCACGCGAAGCCCACGGTGCCGCCTCGCTGCACCGCCTCGCCGAAGAGCACCACGTCACCCGCCGTCGTCATGGAGGGCAGCACGCGGAGGAAGTCCGCCACCGCGCGCCTGCTGAACTCGGGGGACAGCGGCGCGCGCTCCAGTTCGTCCGGGCCGTACGCGCCGCCCTTCACCACGGCCACCGCGGAGTTGCCCCGCCGCATCGCGACGATGCCAATCTCCGGGCTGCGCGTGACGCGCGCGAGGACCTGGGGGAAGCGCGCGAGCAGCTCGCGGGCCTCCAGCGGCTGGCGCTCACCGGAGAGGTACACGTGCGCGAAGTTGCCGCACTCCATGACCACCGGCGTGAAGGGCGCGCGCGGGGTGGTGTCCGGCTCGGGACGGACGCGGCCGTCGCAGAGGCCCCGCACCACGTCCTCGGAGAGCGGACTCCCGTCGCCGCCTTCCAGCAGCCACTGCTCCAGGCGCTGTCCCTGGCGCCGCTCCAGCGGCAGGCTGTCCACGTGCCCGTGGTCGGAGAGGATGACGACGTCGTAGGGCCGCTCCACGGTGCGCGCCACCGCGTAGAGCTCCGCGAGGTACGTGTCCACGCGGTGCAACTCGTCGAGCGCCAGCTGCGAGCGGGGCCCGCGGCGGTGGGCCACCTCGTCGTAGTTTCCGTAGACGAGGTAGACGGCGGGCACGCCGCGCACCATGTCCACCAGCGCCTTGGTGTGCGCGAAGCTCCAGCCCAGCCGCTGCAGGAGGACGCGGCTCATGAGGAAGCCCTGCTCGTGGCGCCAGTCGCGGATGGAGCGCGCCCAGTGCCGCACCTCGCGCGCCGCGTGCCACGTGTCCATGCCCAGCGAGCGCAGGTAGGAGAAGAGGCCGCGCGTGCGCGCCGCGGACAGGCCCATCATCTCGTAGGAGAACGAGCGGGCCATCAGCTTGAAGCTGGCCAGCGTGCTCATGCTGAGCGCGTTGTTCGCCCCCGCGCGGAACAGCGAGAAGTACCCGTGTCCGCCGCCGTCGAGCAGGCTGGTGCGCCCCGCGCCGCGCAGGCGCCGGTCGATTTCGAGCGCGTCCGCCGGCGTGTTCATCTGCACCTTGCGGCCCAGCTCACGGTCGTACCAGGAGTATGCGGGCAGGTTGGAGTGCCGCATCCCGTACAGGAGCCCCGCCTGGAAATAGGGCGTTGACGTCGGCGCGCCCCAGAACGCGTCTTCCAGGTGAAAGGTGCCAGAGCGGACGAGGCTCGAGAAAAACGGCATCCGTCCGGCGACAATGGCCTCGTCCAGGAGGGTCTTCGGCACACCGTCGAGGTGCACGATGACCACATTCCTGGGCCGGCGTTGTGGTGACGGCGGAACCTTTGAGCCAATACGACGTACCAGGCCGTTGGCCCACATGTGCATGGCTGGCGTGATGACACCGCTCACGTTGACGCCTCCCCTCCCCCGCGAGGCAAAATGAGCACTCGGGGGGCCGCTCGCCTTCGCCAGCAGCCAGGTCTGCTGGTGGGTAGGCAAGCAGCCCGGGCCGTTCCGCAGTTCGGGATGTTTTCGTTCCTCTGACAGTTCAGAGCGGCCCCCCAATGCTCATTCCCGCCGTCCTCATCCTCGCCAACCTGGCCGCCGCCCCGGTGGCGCCACCACAGCCCGCGCCCGGGCTGCCGCCCGCGAAGAAGGAGTCCGGTGTCGACGCGATTGCGTTGCCGCTGGTGAGCTTCAACTCGGACCACGGCTTCGGCTACGGCGGCGTGGGTGGCATGTACCTGTACGCGCCGGGGAAGACGCCGTACGCGCACGCCATTGGCGCGCAGGTGTTCTTCAGCACCCGTGGCGTGCAGACGCACTACCTGCGCTACGACGGGCCGCAGCTCATCGGCCCGCTGCGGCTGGAGGGGCGCCTGGAGTACCGGCGGGAGATGCGCAGTCCCTTCTTCGGCGCGGGCAACAAGTCCGCCCCGGACTTCCGCGGCGATGAGGACGACCCTCACTACAACTTCGACAAGGGCTCACCCGGCTTCTGGGTGCGCCTGCGCGGGCGGCCCTTCGGCCTGACGCACCCGCTCCAGTCGTACGTGGGCTACGGGTGGCGGCACACGAGCGTGGACTCGGAAGAGGCGTCCATGCTGTCGAAGCAGAAGCCGCTCGGCATCGAGGGTGGCTCGACGGGGCAGCTGCTGGCGGGCGTGCTCTGGGACACGCGCGACGACGAGTCGGACCCGACGGAGGGCGGCGTGGAGGAGCTGGCGCTGCGCGTGTCGGGCAGCTCGACGGGGAGCCGGTACCAGTACGCGGGCATCACGCTGAGCGAGCGGCGGTACATCAAGCTGTCGTCGCGCCTGACGCTGGCGCACCGGCTGACGTTGGACATGCTGTTTGGCGACGTGCCCTTCTTCGAGTGGAGCAACACGGGCGGCGTCAACGTGTCCGAGGGCATCGGCGGGATGAGCAGCGTGCGCGGTATCGAGCGCAACCGCTTCTCGGGGAACATCAAGGCGTTCAGCAACACGGAGCTGCGGTTCCAGGCGGCGAACCTCCAGATGTTCGGCCAGAGCATGAGGCTGGGCGCCGTGGTGTTCATGGACTTCGGCCGCGTGTGGCACCCGGGCGTTCCGGACGGCAAGTGGTACGAGTGGCACCCGGGAATCGGCGGAGGCGTGCGCCTGTCACGCCGGGCCGCCACGGTGCGCGCGGACTACGCGCGCTCGACGGAGACCGGGCGTGGACGGCTCTACCTGACGTTCGGGCACATGTTCTGAGCCGGTCCGCGGTTTGGCTCGGCTACAGCTTCACGCCGGCCACCCGCTCCAGCACGGTGCGGATTTCGTCCTCGTTGGCGCCAGACTCCCTGGCGAGCTTTGTCGCGGAGAACGTCACGGCCGCCGTGGACGCCGGGTACTTCGAGAAGGTGCCCACGACGATTCCGAGCTGACCGGGCCACGGGAGCGCCGCCAGCTCACGACTCCGCCGAGCGGGGTCGAGAACGGTGAAGCACGGCCACGAGGGAAACCGCAGGGTGCTGGCGTCACAGCCGATGAACCGGCACCCGTCGAGTTGTGCGCCGGTGAAGTCGCAGTCCTCGATGCCCCCCGCTTCGGAGTCTGGCCAGCGGCCGAAGTCATTGCCACTCAGCGTGCCCGTGAAGCGACAGCCCTTCACGAAGACCTCGTCCCAGCGGAAGTGCTTGAGCGGCTTCTTCACCTCGATGGAACAGCCGATGAGGCGTGTCCTGGCGATGGTCAGCGCGCTGGCGGGCACGCCGATGACGAGCGTGCAGTTCCGCAAGGTCAGGTGATGACCGAGGTAGTAGTGCTCGGTCTTGCTGGTCAGCTCGAGCCGCTCGTTCTCGAGCTCTGTGTCGCGGAACTGAATCATGGAGCCTCGATCCGCTGGCGCGCTCAGAAGGTGATCATCCGGAACAAGACGTCCGCCATGCGCTGTCCGTGCAGGGCCAGGTTGGAGGCCGTCCCGGAGAGAACTTCGTATCTGTACCCTGTTGCAGGATCAACGGCGTCGACACCGGTCCGGCTCCACCGCAGCTCAGGGAATTGCCTCCTCAACTCCCCCTCCACGAAGCGGCCTCTGGACTGCCGTTCCAGCAATCGAGCCAGCCACGTCTTGCCCTGGGCTGCGGCACGCTGGATGGCGATGAGCTCATCGGCGTCAGGACCTCGCGCGCTCCAGCGCTCTGCGCTGCGGGCAGCAGCGGCCTGGAGCCTGTCTCCCACGGGGTCCGCCGCCGGGAGTTCCTTCAACGGCTTGTTCGCGGGCACGTGCCAGCGCTGGCCGTTGGTGACCACCTGCCGGTTACCGCCCTGGTGCCGGATGAGGGTGGTGACCGCGGCCTCTGACTCCGCGGCAGCCGCTCCCGCCCGGCCCCCCGGACTCTTCATCAAGACGGAGAAAGTACCCTCGGACGAAACAGCCACCGACTCCACCTCGGCCACCGTCGCGAGCCGGAGTCCTCCCTGTGCCTCGGCTTGCACAGCCGCCTGCGTGAAGCCGGGCAGCTTCGGCATCAGCTTCGCCAGCTTCGGCACCGCGCCACCGAGGGCCGCCGTGGCCACCATCACCAGCACGCGCGCGGTGTTCTCGCCCATCACCCGGCTGAACTTCTCTCCGGCCTCACTCAGCTCGTCGAAGGTGGAGGCCCGGTCGGCGTCCTCCACCAACTGCACCCAGCCGCGCATCAGGCTCCACAGCGTGTCCACGCCCAGCCAGCCCAGCAGCACCACCGTCATCCCAGCGGCGATGGTTTTGGAAAGAGGCTCGGGCAGTGCCCACAACAGCAGGTAGACGACGACCGTCCACACCAACAGGGCCAGCACGGCGGAAGGCTGCACCATGCCCTTGAGCGCCCCAGTCGTCTCCGCAAGAACCGAGCCCAGGGAAATCGCCAGGGCCAGCGCATACCGGTCGTCCCCGCGCACGGTGGGCCCGTCCACCAGCAGGCTCAGGCAGTCACCACCGCCTTGCGTGCGCTGACACCAGCGCAGGTACTCGCGCGTCAGCTCCGCTTCGGTGCGCGACGCGGTTGCACTCACGTCCACTGGCGACATCCGAAGGACGTGTTCGCCTTCCTCCTCCGATGGGGGCCCAGCCACTTGCGTTTTCGCGAACAACCGCCGGGCAGCCTCCTGGGGCGGCGCGGCGAGCCGGGCTTCGCGAGCCAGCCTCTTCACTGCCTCCGCGAAATCGTCTTCATCCACAACCACCGGCGCCACAGGTGCGCTTCCTGGAGACAGGACGCTCAGTCCGTAACGAGCCGTCTCGGAGCTTCCCTCGCCGACAGCCTCCGAGGAGCGTGAGACACGGGGAGTGCTGCCGCAGGCGGTCAGCAACACCATGAGTACGGCCCCCATCTGTCGGAGCGTCATGCAGGATCCTCCAGCCGCGAAAGGGCATGACGCTATGGCAGCGCGTGATGGATGAGGACGATTCCCGAAGTCCTTCGCATGCCCCTGGTTGCGACGGTAGGAAGTGCCGGGACCTCCAGCGTCCCGATGGCGCGTAGGACTCCACACGCGCCACCGAGTCCGGACATCAGATGTACTCGTCGACCCAGTCGAACATGCGGTGGTTGGCGACGGCCTGCGCGCCTTCCTGGCAGTGCAGCTGCCCGGTGTCCTCCTCGGTGAAGAGCAGGTAGTCCTTGGGGCACGTCAGCGCGTCGAAGAGCAGCTTCGCCTGTCCCACGGTGAAGGCCTCGGCGGTGCCGTCCATGACGAGGGTGCGGCAGCGGATGCGCTCGACGACGGGCACGTTGGTGAACTCACGGAGCTTGAACAACAGGTCCGACGGCGAGCTGGCGCCGTGCTTGGACATCGAGTCCCGCATGTACCAGCGGTACAGGAACACCGCGTCCATCAACTGCGCCATCGCCGCGTCGAATGCCTGCGGGTCCTGGTCGAGCAGCGGCATGACCTCCGGGAAGTACATGTTGAACTGGTCGAACGAGGCCTGCCCCCAGTCCAGGACGCCGGGATTCGGAATCAGCAGCTTGATGCGCCGCTCGAAGGCGGCCGCGCGCGGCACGAGCGCCCCGCCCATGCTCCAGCCCAGCAGCGCGATGCGTCGGTCATCCACGCCCGAGATTCGCGTGGCGAAGTTGATGACGGGGGTGATGACCTTCTCCCAGTCCGGCCGGAAGGCGAGCCCCTGCGCGCGGACGGCCATGCCCTGCCCCGGCGCATGCACGATGAGGCAGTGGTAGCCGCGCTCCAGGGCGGCATCAATCACATACTTGGACTCCTCGGGCCAGGCGTCGCGCCCCTGCTGGAAGACGAGCAGCGGTGCGTGGCCGTGGGCGCAGGGGCTTCGGAAGAAGTAGCCGGGCAGCGTCGTGTTCTCGTACGGAATCCGCACGGCGGTGGCCGGAATCCGAAGCAGTGAGATGGCCTTGTTGTACGCGTCCACGGCCTTGCGTCCCGTGGCCAGCACGCTCGGGTGGCCGGGCTCGGGATGGTGAATCAAGGCGGCGCGGTAGTAGTTGGCGGCACGCAGGTACGCATTGCCGGCACTGTGCCGGCGGCCCTTCGCCTGGCTCGCGTCGCCCATCATGCGAATCCGGTCGGCCGTGCTGACCCACTCGGTGGGCCAGCTCCAGTCGTCTCCGGGGACGATGCGGCGCGCGGTGTCGAGCACTTCGCTGATGTCCGACTGGGCGCTGTACGTGCCCGCCAGGAAGTGCAGGAGCTGACTCTCCATGATGGGGTCTTCCATCAACCCCAGCTCGTACCAGGGCCGCGGCTCGGCCCCGGGCGACACGGAAGTAGAACGAGGCGCCGCGCTGGCGGGCGTCGCGCGGAGGAGCGCGAGGCCCCCGGTGAGGCCAAGACTGGCCTGGAGGAGGGAGCGACGGTTCAGCATGGTCTGAAAACCTCTCGGAAGGAGCGTTTGACGTTCAAACCCCGAAGGCGTTCGAACCTGTCACCCGCGCATTTTCCGAGCCGCTCAGCCCAGCGCGTCCAACCAGTTGCGCAGCCGCGCATCCACCTGCGCCTCGCCACGCACACCGGGCTCCGCGTCCAGGGTCAGGGTGTGGAAGCCACGCGCCTCCAGGCCCTTGCACAGCTCCGCGCGAACCTGCACGTCCGGTGCGAACAGGATGCACCCGTCCCCGCCGCCCGCGCCGGACAGCTTCCCCGCGCAGCCGTACGCCGCCGCCATCGCGAGCACCCGGCGCATCCCTTCCGTCTCCAGCGGGCCCAGCTCCAGCAGCAGCTCGTGCTGCGCCTTCACCGCCTCGGAGAAGGCACGGAAGTCTCCACCCCCGAGGCCATCCTCAATCACCTGCCCGAGCGCATCCGAGCGCTCCACGAAGGCCCGCCGCCCCGCCTCCGCAAGCCTTGCCTCCACCTGCGCAATCAGCACCCGCGTGGACGCGCTCTCCCCCGTGAAGGCATACGCCATGGACACGCGAGGCACCGCCAGGCGCCACACGTCCACCGACGGGGACTCCGCCAGCGCCGCGCGCAGCCGGCCCGCGTTGCTCGCTTCAATCAGCGGCGCCACGTCATAGCGCCGGTAGCGCAGCAGCCCTCCGGCGAAGCTCGCCGCCACGTCCCCGCCACTGCCCTTCCCGCCCTGCCCCAGCGCATGCGCCGCCAGCGCGAGCTTCAGCGCGTCGTAGCGCTCCTCCAGCACGTAGCGCGCGCCTTCCGCCGCCAGCACCGTCGCGCACGCACTGCCACCCATGCCCAGCTTCTGCCCGTTGGGCCCCACCGCGGACGGCCCCACCGCCAGGTCGAAGCCCGGGCTCGCGCGGCCGTGCGCGCGCAGCGCCTCGTCCAGCGTGCGCGCCACGAAGGAGAACCCCGCCGGCACCTCGCGCTCCCAGCGCACGCCCAGCGGAGTGGTGCTCCCGCCCAGCGTCCCCTCCTCCAGGCACACGTGCACGCGGGCGTCATGGCGCCGCCGCACATAGGCCGCCGTGCGAGGCGCCACCGCGGCCACGCGAGACACCCCGCCCCACAGCACCGCGTACTCACCGGAGACGAACAGCTTCCCCGGAGCGGAGAGGGCGCGCTCCATCAGAACAGGTGCTCCGCCTTCAATTCCGCGTCACCGCCCGGCACGCACCGCACCACCTCGAGCGCACCGCAGGCGCGCGCCAGCGCCTCGGCAGCCACCTCGTGCGCCGCGTCCGTCAGCAGCACCGGGTTGGGGCCCGCGTCCAGGGTGAACCACACCGGCATGCCCTTCTTCCGCTGCTCGCGCAGGTGGTGGATGAGCGCCAGCGTCCCCGAGCTCAGGTAGCAGAGCGGCGGGTTGGCCGCCATGCTCGTCGCGTGCATCCGCCACGCGTTGCGCTCGCACAGCTCTCCCAGGGCCTGCAAGTCCCGCCGGGAGATGTGCTCGCGCGCCTGCGGAATCTCCTTCTCCGCGTCCTGCACCCACGCCGGGTAGTACGGGCTGGTGTCCACCGTGTGCTTCATCCCGTCCCGCGACTTCACCTCCTTCTCGCCGCGGTCCAGGATGGCCACCACCATGCGCACGTCGGGCCACCAGGCCGCGTCGAAGCGCTGCACCGCGAAGCTGTCCTCGCCGTCAGCGCGCTCCCCGCGCTGCCACTCGCAGAAGCCGCCCTGCACGCTGCGGCACGCCGAGCCGCTGCCCAGGCGCGCCAGGATGCTCGCCGCCTTCGGCTCCACCGGCAGTCCCGCCGCCGCGCGCCCCGCCACCGCCAGCGCCGCGAAGCCCGCCGCGCTGCTGGCCAGCCCCGCCGCCATGGGGAAGTCGCCGCGCGACACCACCTTCGCCGGACCCAGGTCCTTCTTCGCCGCCGCGCGCACCGACTCCAGCAGGCGCAGCACACGCTCGCGCTCGCTGCCCCGGGCCGTGTGGCCGTTGAGCTCCACGGCGTCGTTGCCCACGCCGAACTCCACCGTCGTCGTCACCGACAGCGGCGACAGCGTGAGGGACAGGCTGGACTGATGCGGAAGGATGAGCGCGTCGTCCCGCTTCCCCCAGTACTTCACCAGGGCGATGTTGGGATGCGCGAGGGCAGTCGCTTTCATGAGTGGACTCACAACGCCCGCGGACCCGCGAGCTGGCTGCTGAAGCAGCGCACGCCGAGCCGGGTGAGCTTCGTCACCGCCGGCCCGGGTTCGAGGAACAGGCCGATGACGGCCCCACCATCTCCGCCGGCCCCGGTGAGCTTGGCGCCCAGCGCCCCCAGCCCCCGCAGCCGGTACACCATCTCTTCCAGCGGCGGGGACGACAGCCCCAGCGCCGCCAGCAGGCCCTGGTTGACGTTCATCGCGTCCCCCAGCGCCTCCAAATCACCCGCCTCCACCGCCCGCGCGCCCTCGGAGGCCACGCGGCCAATCTCCGTGAACAGGCGCGTGTACCGCTGGGGCCACCGCGCCTGCCGCTCGCGCAGCGCGCCCACCGTCGCCTTCGTCGGGCTGCGCTCACCCGCGAGCGCCACCACCACGTGCAGCGGCTCCGGGCTGTCCACCCGCCGCCCCTGGCCCACCGTCGTGCCCGGCTTGCGGCGGTAGAGGACGAGCTGCTCCTGGGCGCTGGTGGTGTGGTCCACGCCGGACGGCGTGCCGTGGAACTCCTGCTCCATGGCCCACGCCACGCGCGCGGCGTCCTTCGGCGTGGGCTCCTTCCCCGCCGCCTTCAGCAGCAGCCGCGCGCACGCCACCGACAGCGCGGCGGAGCTTCCCAGGCCCACGGCCAGCGGCAGGTCCGCGTCCAGCGTCACCTTCACCGGCGGCGCACCGGTGGCCTCCGCCGCGCGGGCGAAGGCGGCGGTGAGCTGCGCGCGCTGCGGACGGCTCAGGTTCGACGGCAGCGAGAGCTGGCACTGCTTCGCCGGCACCCCGCGCGCCGTCACGCCCTGGGACAGCGGCCCGGCCAGCGCCGGGTGGCCGTACACCACGCTGTGCTCGCCGAGCAGGATGACCTTGCCGGCGCCGAAGGCCGTCAGGGGTGGAGAGCGCGGGGCCACGGGCTCAGCCGTTGGTGCCGGTGGCGGCCGCGGCGTCCTCGGCCGGGAGGCTGGCGAGCAGCTCGCGGGCCTTCTCCACCTTCACGTGCCCGGCCTTCACCAGGAGGTTGGCAATCTTCTCCACCCAGTGGCCGCGCGCGCCCGCCGTCACCGCCACGCAGCGCGCGTGCAGCGCCATGTGGCCCTTCTGGATGCCCACGCTGCCCAGCGCCCGCAGCGCCGCGAAGTTCTGCGCCAGGCCCACCGCCGCGAACACCATGGACAGCTCGCGCACGTTGGTGGTGCGCATCAGCTTGAGCGACATCTGCACGCCCGGGTGCACCTTGATGGGGCCGCCCACCGTGCCCAGCGCCATGGGCAGCTCGATGCGGCCCACCAGGTGGCCCTCCTCCAGGTACCACGTGGAGAGCGGACGGTACTGCCCGCCGCGGCAGGCGAACGCGTGCGCGCCGGCTTCAATCGCGCGCCAGTCCTGACCCGTGGCGATGGCCACCGAGTCGATGCCGTTCATCACGCCCTTGTTGTGCGTGGCGGCGCGGTACGGGTCGGCCTCCGCGAAGCGACTCGCCTGGGCGATGCCCTCGGCAATCTCCTCACCCGGCATGTTGAAGTCCGCCAGCTGCGCCAGCGGAATGCGGCACATCGCGCGCGCCAGCCGACGGTCCGCCAGGTTGGAGAGGATGCGCAGGTACACCTTGCCGCCGGTGATCTGCTCGATGAGCGGCGCCACGCCCTCGGCCACGGTGTTGATGAGGTTGGCCCCCATCGCCTCCTGCGTGTCGATGAGGACGTGGACGATGAGCAGCGGCTCGCCGCGCGGGCCTTCCGGCGCCGGCAGCACGCGGACCTCCACGTCCCGGGCGCCACCGCCGCGCGCCACCATGGACGGGTGGAAGCTGTTGGCCAGCGCGAGGATCTGCTCCTTGTGCGCGAGGATGTTCTCAGTGGCCGTCGTCGGGTCGCCGTAGCGCGTCACCTGGATCTGGCCGATCATCAGCGACTCGTCGGCCTCGGCGGTGAAGCCGCCCGCCTCGCGGACGATCTTCGCGGCGAAGGACACCGCCGCGACGACCGACGGCTCCTCCACGGCCATGGGCACCAGGTAGTCGCGCCCGTTGACCTGCATGTTGAGGCCCAGGCCCAGCGGCAGGGAGAAGGTGCCCACCGCGTTCTCGATCATCTGGTTGGCGAGCACGGGCTCCAGCGACTCCGTGCCGCGCAGTTGCAGCAGTTCCTCGGGCGTGAGCCGGAACATCCGGGCGAGCTGCGCGAGGCGCTCCTCCATCGGCAGCTTGTGGAACCCGGCGAGCCGGGACGTCACGGTCTCAGACATGTTCTTCCTTCTCCACTTCGGCGCGGCACTGCTCTACAGGGCCGCCAACCAATCCTTCAACTCTCCAGTCACCACCCGGGGCCGCTGCCGCAGTTCAGCGCAGCTTCTGCTCCCCGTCAGGACGAGCGCCTGCCGCAGGCCCGCGAGGATGACTCCCAGCGCCGCCTCCGCACCCTCGTACCCACCCGCCTGCTGCGCGCGGAACAGCGGCAGCGCCATGCCCGCCAGGTCCGCGCCGAGCGCGAGCACCTTGGCCGCTTCCAATCCCGTCCGGATGCCTCCGCTTGCCACCAGCCGCACGTCCGGGCCCACGGCCCGTCGCACGGTGGCCAGGGCCGCCGCGGTGGGGATGCCCCACGCGCTGAACTCGGCCCCCAGCTGCGCCTGCATGCCCGACGCGCGCAGCTGCTCCACCCGCACCCACGAGGTGCCACCGAGGCCGGACACGTCCAGGTTGCGCACGCCCAGGTCCGCCAGGCGCCGCCCCACGTCCGGGCCGATGCCGCACCCCGTCTCCTTCACCAGCAGCCGGTCGCCGAAGGCGCGCACCAGCGCCTCCACCACGCGGTAACCCCCGCGGAAGTCCCGGTCGCCCTCCGGCTGCGTGAGCTCCTGGCCCGCGTTGAGGTGCAGCGCCAGCCCGTCCGCGCCAATGGCGTCCACCAGCCGCCGCGCCCCGTCCACGCCCAGCCGCACCGCCTGGTACAGGCCGATGTTGCCCAGCAGCGCCACCGTGGGCGCCACCTGCCGCACCTGGAACGACGCCGCCCGCGACGCGTCCTCCGCCATGGCGCGCTGGCTGCCCACGCCGAAGGCCAGCCCGTGACGCTCGGCCAGCATCGCCAGGTCGCGGTTGACGGCGCCGGCGCGCTCGGTGCCCCCCGTCATGCCCGTGACGAGCAGCGGGGCGCGCAGCGTCTTCCCGAGAAACGGCGTGCGCAGGTCCACGTCCTCCACCGCCATCTCCGGCATGGCACAGTGGACCAGACGGACACACTCCAGCAGGGTGCTGTTCTGGCCGGGCTCGACGTCCCCCGTGGCGCACAGGTCCAGGTGGGCATCCTTGCGCCTGGCTGTGATGTCATCGCCCATGGTGCTCGAACCCGGTCCGCCCGAAACTGCTCAAAGCGTGTAAGTGCCTGAATGCCCGGGGGTTTCCTAGCAAGCGGCGGGGCTCCGGCGCAAGACAAAGGGCCCCGAGTGGTCGCTCCATGAGCGCCAATGGACGAGGCCCGCTTGTGGGCGGTATGAGGCCCCCGTGAGCGCCCCCGCGTCCAAGGTGGTCGTCTTCCTGCACAGCGGCGACTACGACCGCGTACATCAGGGGCTGTCCATTGCCGCGGCGGCCGTGGCGACGGGGCGACGGGCGGAGGTGTACCTCTTCTGGTGGGCCCTGGAGCGGTTCCTGAAGGGCGCGCTGGACGAGCCGGACTTCGCGGGGCGCGACGACGTGGCCGACCGCTTCGAGTCGCGCGGCATGCCCACGGTGCGCGTCCTGCTGGAGCACCTGACGGACTCGGGGCTGTGCACCGTGGCCGGCTGCACGGGCTCGCTGGGAGCGCTCGGCGCGGAGGCGTCGGCGGAGAAGAGCGGCATCGACGTGTGGCTGGGCTGGAGCGCCATCCTCCAGCGTACGGCCGGCGTGACGGACCGTTTCTATCTTTGATTGAGCAGCGCTCGGATTCCCGCCTGTTCCGCGAGCGGGCCCGGTGCCTGGCGCCCCCGCCCGCTTTCGTTGCCTCCCCGGGAGCCCTGTTTACGTTTCTGAAGCCCCTGACGCGGGCGAAAGGAACGAGACGACCATGGCTTACAGCGGCACCCACAATCCCTCGCGAGGCATCGGCGGTGGTGGGTGGCACCGTCTGGGCAACACGCTCAAGACGACGGTGCTGCTCGCGGGCCTGACGGCGCTCGTGCTCCTCCTTGGCCAGCGGCTCGGCGGCGCGCAGGGCCTGATGTTCGCCGGCCTCTTCGCGGTGGTGATGAACTTCGGCTCGTACTGGTTCAGCGACCGGATTGCCCTGGCCATCCACGGCGCGAAGCCACTGCCCTACGAGAGCGCACCCTGGCTGCACCAGATGGTGGAGCGGCTGGCGGCCCGCGCGGGCATGCCGAAGCCGAAGGTCTACCTGCTGCCCACGCGCGCGCCCAATGCGTTCGCCACCGGCCGCAACCCGACGCACGCGGCGGTGGCGGTGACGGCGGGGCTGATGGACATCCTCGACCGGCGCGAGCTGGAGGGCGTGCTCGCGCACGAGCTCGGCCACGTGCGCAACCGGGACACGCTCATCGGCACGGTGGCGGCGACGCTCGCGGGCGTCATCAGCTACGCGGCGCAGATGCTGTTCTGGTTCGGCGGGTCCATGCTGTCGCGCAGTGACGACGACGAGGGCTTTGGCGGTGCGTTCTCCAGCCTGGGCCTGCTGCTGGTGGCGCCCATCGCCGCCACGCTGTTGCAGCTGGCCGTGAGCCGCTCGCGCGAGTACGGCGCGGACCTGGCGGGCGCGGAGCTGTGCGGCGACCCGGACGCGCTGGCGGATGCGCTGCTGAAGTTGGAGCGCGGCGCGGAGGCAATGCCCTACGACAGGGCCCCGGCCACCTCGCACCTGTTCATCGTCAACCCGCTGCACCACGGCGGCGTCATGAAGCTGTTCTCCACGCACCCGCCCATTCCGGAGCGCGTGCGCAGGCTGCGTGAGCTGGGGGCCCGCGCGGGCGGCTACCGCGCTCGCGGTCCTGGCGGTTGGGAGTACGCGTACTGACGACGTGGCAGCCCATCGAGGTGGGCTCGCGCCATGCCAGCCGGGAACGCGTTGCCCGTGAACGCGGCTGCGTCCATCGACGACGCAGGTGCGCGGGGCGCGCGGTTCAGGCCCAAGGGGATGCCCTCTCGAATCGCTCCGAGGCGCATCCTGGTACGTCACTTGCTACCGGGTGAGCGGGCACCCTCAGCCTACAAAGCGAGACACCCATGGCAGTGACTTGTCAGGACATGCCGGCAACCGTCACCGTCGGCGGCAGCGACTACACCACCAGCGACTCTCTTGACTCTTCGACATATTGCTATCGAAGGGCAGGAGTGGCGCTCGACGCGGCGCCACATTTCACCGTCACGGACACCGACTCCGGGCGGGCCCAGTTCAGGAAGTTCCATGTCACCCGGGCAAGCGGTACCCGGTGGCTGCGCGCGTACTACGACGAACGGACCTTCCAGTACGTCACCATCGCCGCTCCCGGAGAGCGGCACTCCAGTGTCTTGATCAGCAGCTCTGCGCAGGCCGAGCTGGATGCGCTGGCGACGGCCTTCTGGAATGCCATCAATACGTAGGGCTCACTTCACGAGCCCTGCGTCTGGCTCGCCGAAGGCGGTGAACGGGTCCTCGAGCATCTCTCGAATCGTGCCGGCCAGCACCCCGGCGTGGTAGCCGTCGATGAAGCGGTGGTCGATGGACGCATTCACGCTCATCACCTTCCCCACCACCACGCGCTCCCCCTCCACCACCGCCGTCTCTCGCACCGCGCCGGGCGCGAGGAACACCGGCACGCGCGTGAAGGGCACCAGCGGCAGGTACGCGATGTCCAGCCCCAGCGTGCCCACGTCCGTGACGACGGCCGCGCCGAACGCATCCCTCGGCAGGCCGAAGCGCCCCAGGTCCAGGTTGAGCGTCACCGCGAGGAACGACACCACCCGCGTGAAGAGGTGCAGCAGCGGTGACGGCACCCGCTCCACCAGCCGCCATCCGCGCCGGGCCTCCGGCTCCGCGCGCACCGCGGCCTCCAGCTCCGCCGCCAATTCCTGCAGCCCCTTCCTGTCCGCGTCCTCCACCCGCACGGGCACCAGCCGCGTCCCGCCTCCCTCCGGCCTCGCCACCAGCGCGGACACGGTGATGCGCTGGCGCAGGTAGATGCGGCTGAAGCGGAGCACGGCGTTGGCGTCCGGACAGCGGCGCAGCGCCTCCGCCAGCGCCTTGAGCACCAGGTGCGTCACCGTGAGCCGCACGCCGGTGCGCGCCTGGAAGGCCTCCATGTAGGCCAGCGCCCGGTCCATCCGCACCGTGAGCGTGCCGTAGACCGTGGGGTCATACGCCGTCTCCCAGCTGCCGATGGCCAGCTTCCGGAAGCTCGACACGTGCGTCTTGGGGCTCAGCTCCAGGTGCGGCATGGCACGCAGAATCGCCGCTCACAGGGGGCCGGGGAAGGCCCCGCCACGCCCGGACGCCGCCCACGCCAGGAGTCGATTTCCAGAGTGCAAAGCGGCTCGAGGCAGGGCATGGAGGGCCCTGCAGGGAACTCCGTCCGGCAGTGGACCCTTGACGGGCCGGTGTCTGACGGTAGGCTGCCCCGCTTTTTGCATCTCCCGTGGAGGTCGTCCCCGTGCTGGTTGCACTCATCCTCGTATCGATCGGGTTTGCCGTGACGCTCGGCATCCTGCTCTTTGGCGGCTCGAACCGAGCCGCGCTCCCGTCCTCCTCCTCTTCATCCGCGCCCGCGTTCCGCAACGAGCTGGAATCCGAGTCGCAGCGGCGCACGAAGGCGGAGGCGGAGCTCCAGCGGAAGCAGAAGGAGCTGGACGAGCAGCGCACCCAGTTGCAGGACGTGAAGGACCAGCTCAAGCAGGCCAAGCGCAAGCTCTTCGAGCAGAAGGAGTCGGACAAGGGGCCGCAGGACCTGGCCAAGGCCCGCGCCGAGGTCGAGCGCGCCGCGTCCGTCCAGCTCGAGCAGACCCGCGAGGAGCTGGCGCACGCGATTACGGAGAACCAGCGCCTGAGGGCGGAGATGGAGGGACGCGGCCGCCGCCCGCAGCCCGCTCCTGTCGCCGCTCCTGTCGCCGCCCCCGTGGCGGCTCCGCAGATCTCCGCCCCCGCCAAGGAGGGTGAGTCCGTCGTCGCCACCGCCGTGACGGTGGCTCCCGCGGCGGACGCCGCGCAGCAGGACCGCGGCGCGCGCCGCTTCCGCGAGCTGAACGACGCGGACCGCGAGAAGATGGAGCGCCTGGAGCAGCAGGCCAACAAGGAGCGCTCACGCGCGGTGGAGCTGGAGAAGGAGCTGCGCCGGGTGAAGGGCCGCAACGAGACGCAGCAGCGCGTCTACGCCGCGGCGAAGAGCGACCTGGACCTGATGCGGGACAAGTACAAGGCGCTGGAGAAGCGCCTGAACCGCACCCTCCTGGAGCGCGACCTGATCCGCCGGGCCATCAAGGACCTGGAGAAGAAGACGGGCATGCTCGCCGAGCGCACCGAGCTGACGCCGGAGGAGATGGCCGCCAGCGACCAGCGCACCGAGGAGACCGCCCGCGTGCGCGCCGAGACGGAGGCCCAGACCGCCGCCCAGCAGGCTCCCGCCGCCACGCCTTCCGAGGCGCCCGCCTCCGAGTCCGCCGCTCCGGCCGACTCCGAGAACAAGCCCGCGCCCGTCTGAAGCACCGGCTCACGCCGCGTCGGGCATGAAGGGCTCGGTCCTCTCGGGGACCGGGCCCTTCGCCGTTTCCGGCCCCTTCACTCGTCCGTCGCGCACCCGCCCGGCGGCGTGGGGCCCTGATCCCGCGTCAGGCCGTCCTGGAGCTTCGCCAGCAGGCGCTGCAGCTCCGCGGCCTCGGAAGCCTCCAGGTACCCGCGCAGCTGCCCGTCCACCCATTGGAGCGCGGCGGTCACCAGCTGCATCTCCGCCTGCCCCTTCTCCGCCAGCTCCAGCCGCACACACCGGCGGTCCTCGCCGGCGCGCCGGTGCACCAGCCCGTCCTCCTCGAGGCGGTCCACCAGCCGGCTGGCCGCGGGGGGGTCCACCGACAGCCGATCCGCGAGCGCGGCCTGGCTGCGCACGCCATGGGCGATGGATTTCAGCGCCAGCAGCTGCATGAAGGGCCTGCCCGTCTGCTCTCCGAGCCGGTCGGCCAGCAGCCGACGCACGGTGCGACGCAGGGTTGCTACTTGCTCTGCGAGCGTCATCACCCGTAAAGATGGTTGCGAACCACAACCGTTGTCAATTACATCGGTCGTCGCCGCAGGCCGTCATTCGGGGGGGAATTCCAGGCAACACCGCAGCCACCCTCTCCTTCCTCACGTCTGGCGTATGGCAACCCCTTCCGTCCTCCTCCTGGCGCTCGCCGCCACTTCAGTGCAGTCCGAGCCGACCCCCTCCGACCTTCCCCCGGCCGCCGTCCAGCCGAAGGTCGAGGACGCGATGCTCACCCCCGTTCCTCCGGCCCCGCGGCTGGTGAAGACGTGGGACGAGGCGCTCGCGCTCGTGCGCGAGCGCTCCACGGACCTGCGCGGCGCGGAGGCCGGCGTGGAGCGCGCCAGTGGCCGCTGGCGTCAGGCGCTGTCCTCGCTGCTGCCCAACGCGCGCGCCCAGGCCGGCGTGGCGCATGACCTGCTCAATCCGGACATCGCCGCAGGCGTGAATCCAGGAGTCGTCGGCGAGGGCCGCGCGCCCACCACGCCCGTCGGCACCGTCTCCGCGACGCTGACGCAGTCGGTGGTGGACCTGAGCGCGTGGCGCGGGCTGTCGTCGGCCCGGGCCGCGGAGAAGGGCGCGGTGGCCAGCCTCCAGGACGTGCGCCGCCGCCTGACGCTGGGCGTGGCACGCACGCTGGTGGCGACGGTGGCCGCCGAGCGCGCGGCGGAAATCAACCGCGTGAATCTGCGCCAGGCGCTGGAGCGCTCGTCGCTCACCCAGCGCAGCTTCGAATTGGGCGCGGGCAACCAACTGGACGTGGTGCGCGTGAACCAGGACGTGGCGGTGGCGCGCGGCGCGCTCGTCGCCGGTGACGAGCAACTGCGCCAGACGCGTGAGGCGCTGGGCTTCGCGCTCGGCTTCGGCCAGCCCATCGGCGTCGACCCGTCCTTCAACCTCCAGGGGCTGGTGGACCAGACGCGCAAGGACTGCGCCGCGCTGGACGGGCTCGACTCGCGGCCCGACCTGGTGGCGGCCCAGGCACAGGTGGAGTCCGCGCGCGACAGCCGGCGTCAGGCGTCCGCGGGCTACCTGCCCACGCTGGGCGTCTCCAGCACCCTCTACGGCCTCACCACGGACCCGGGCTTCGGCCGCTTCGCGACCTGGAATATCGCCGCCGTGCTCTCGGTGCCCCTCTGGGAAGGCGGCGGGCGCGAGGGGCTGGTGCGCGAGCGCGCGGGCGCGGAGACGCAGGCGGCCGCGGCGCTGGAGAACGCCCGCCGCGACGTGGCCCTGGAAGTGGCCCAGGCCCGACGCGGCGTCGAGGTGGCCGAGGCCCTGGTGAAGACCGCGAGCGAGTCGAGAGACCTCGCGGAGCGGACCGACCGCCTCACCCGACGTGCTTTTGAAGTGGGCCGCGGCAGCAGCCTCGAGCTGGTGCAGAGCGCGGCGGCCCTGCGCCAGGCGGAGCTGACCCTGGTGCTGCGTGAATTCGAGCTCGTCCAGGCACGCCTGGACGCATTCCTGACGGAGGCCCGGTGCGACTGGTGAAGCGGGTGCGCCCCCTTATGGCGCTGAAGAAGACTGTGTGTGGTGTGGCGGTGCTGGTCGCGGTGGCGGCTTGCTCCGGGCAGAAGGCGGCACCGGCCGCGCCGCCGCCCCGGGAAATCGACGTGGTGTCGCTGGCCCCGCGCGAGGTGCGGGACACCGGCGAGTACCTGGGCTCGCTGCTGTCGCGGCAGAGCGTCACGGTGCTGCCGCAGGTGGGTGGCTACGTGCGCCGCATCCACGTGAAGCCCGGCCAGCAGGTGGAGGCCGGCGCGCCGCTGGTGGAAGTGGACGCACGCGAGGACACGGCCGCGCTCGACAGCGCCCAGGCCCAGCTGAGCTCCACCAAGGTCAACCTGGAGCTGGCCCGCCGCACCCTGGCCCGCACGGAGGCGCTCAACAAGGAGGGCCTCGCGAGCGCGCAGGAGCTGGAGGCCGCCCGCGCCCAGGTGGATGCCGCCGACGCCGCGTCGCGCTCCTCCGCCGCGCAGGTGACGCAGCGCCAGGTGCAGCTGCAGTTCAACGTGGTGCGCGCGCCCTTCGCCGGCACCGTGGGTGACGTGCTGGTGCGGCTGGGCGACTTCGTGAGCGCCACCACGGTGCTGACCAGCGTGGCGCAGGCGGACGTGCTCGAGGTGAGCGTGTCGGTGCCCTCTTCTCGCGCCCGCTCGCTCAAGCCGGACACGGCGGTGGAAATCCTCGACGCGAAGGGCAAGGTGCTGCTCACCAGCACCGTCTTCTTCGTCGCGCCGCAGGCCGACCCGCGCACCCAGCTGGTGGAGGTGAAGGCCGCCTTCCGCAACACGGGGGGCCTGCGTCCCAGCGAGCTGGTGCGCACGCGCATCGTCTACTCCGTGCGGGACGCACTGCAGATTCCGGCGCTCGCGGTGGTGCGCCAGAGCGGCCAGCCCTTCGCGCTGGTGGTGCAGGAGAAGGAAGGCAAGACGGTGGTGGAGCGCCGCCCCATCACCCTCGGCGCGCTGGGCGAGATGGCGTACGTCGTGGAGAAGGGCCTGAAGGCGGGAGACCTCGTCGCGGTCTCCTCCATGCAGGCGCTGCGCGACGGCATGCCCGTGAAGGTGAAGGTCGCGCCCCAAGCCGAGGCGCCCGCCAAGGCCATGGGAACCACGCCGACGGCCGGCGGCACAGGAGGCGGCGCGCCCGTGGGCGGCAGCCGCTGAGCCGGAGAGCACCATGTTCGTCGACTTCTTCATCCGCCGGCCCGTCTTCGCCATCGTCTGCTCCATCCTGCTGACGCTGGTGGGGGCCATCGCCATCCCCACGCTGCCCATCGCCCAGTATCCGGACCTGGCGCCGCCGCAGGTGACGGTCACCAGCACCTACGTGGGCGCCAGCTCCGAGGTGGTGGAGAGCGCCGTCACCATCCCGCTGGAGCAGGAGCTCAACGGCGTGGAGGGCATGCGCTACATCACCTCCACCAGCAGCAATGACGGCACCAGTCAGATCACCATCACCTTCGAGCCCACGCGCGACATCGAGGTGGCGGCGGTGGACGTGCAGAACCGCGTCAGCCGCGCCGCCGCGCGCCTGCCCGCGCAGGTGAACCAGACGGGCATCGTCGTCAACAAGGCCTCCAGCCAGATGCTGATGACGGTGGCGCTCTTCAGCCCGGACGAGCGCTACGACGCGAAGTTCCTCAGCAACTACGCCGACGTGAATCTCAAGGACGCCATCAAGCGCGTGCGCGGCGTGGGCGAGGTGCGCATCTTCGGCGAGCGCAAGTTCTCCATGCGCCTGTGGCTGGACCCCACGGAGCTGGCGCGCCGCAAGCTCACCCCGCAGGACGTCACGCGCGCCCTCCAGGAGCAGAACCTCCAGGTGGCCGCGGGCGCGGTGGGCCAGCCGCCGTCCGCCGACGACCAGCCCTACCAGCTCGCGGTGCGGGCGCGGGGCCGGCTCGTGGAGCCGGACGAGTTCGGGGACATCGTCCTCATGCGGCAGAACGACGGCAAGAGCGTGCGCGTGAAGGACGTGGGCCGCGTGGAGATGGGCGCGGAGAACTACGGCACGCTGCTGCGCTTCAGCGGCAAGCAGGCTGTCGGTCTCGCCATCTTCCAGCTGCCCACCGCCAACGCGCTCGACGTGCGTGACGGCGTCTACTCGGAGCTGGAGCGGCTGTCCGCGCAGTTCCCTCCGGGCATGACGTTCCAGACGGGCACGGACACCACGCTGGCGGTGCGCGCCTCCATCCACGAGGTGATGCAGACGCTGATGGAGGCGATTGCGCTCGTCATCCTCGTCATCTTCCTGTTCCTGCACGGCTGGCGCAGCGTGCTCATCACCGCCTTCACCCTGCCCGTCTCGCTGGTGGGCACCTTCGCCTTCGTCCAGCTGATGGGCTTCTCCATCAACACCCTCACCCTCTTCGGCCTCACGCTGGCCACGGGCCTGGTGGTGGACGACGCCATCGTCGTCATCGAGAACATCGAGCGGTTGATGGTGGAGCGGCACCTGTCGCCCGTTCAGGCCGCGCGCGAAGGCATGAAGGAGGTGGCCGGCGCGGTCATCGCCATCTCCATCGTGCTGGTGGCGGTGTTCGTCCCGGTGGCCCTCTTCCCCGGCACCACCGGCGCCATCTACCGCCAGTTCGCGCTCACCATCGCCGCGTCGGTGGCCCTCTCCACCTTCTGCGCCCTGACGCTCACACCCGCGCTGAGTGCGCGGATGCTCAAGCACCAGCAGGGTGAGAAGTGGGTCTTCTTCCGCTGGGTGGACAAGGCACTGGACTGGACGCGCGCCGGGTACGGCCGCAACCTGCGCAAGCTGCTGAAGCGCCCGGCCATCATCCTGGTGGCGTTCCTCCTCTGCATCGCCGGTACGGTGGTGCTCTTCCGGATGGCGCCCACGGGCTTCATCCCGGATGAAGACCAGGGCTACCTCATCATCTCCGTGCAGGGCCCGGAGGGCATGTCGCTCGCCCAGACGGAGAAGGTGCTGGCCGAAGCGGAGGCCGTGCTCGCCAAGCAGCCGGAGATTCGCGCGGTGTTCGCCATCGGCGGGTTCTCCTTCCAGGGCACGGGGCCCAACATGGCCACCATGTTCACGTCCCTGAAGCCGTGGGAGGAGCGCCCGGGCAAGGAGCACACCGTGGCCGCGGTGGTGGAGCGGCTGCGCGGGCCCCTGGGCCGCATCGGCGGGGCGCGGGTGATGCCCTTCCAGCCCCCCGCCATCCGCGGCGTGGGCAGCGTGGGCGGCTTCCAGTACATCGTCGAGGACATCGCCGGCACCAGCTCGCTGGACCAGGTGGCGGCGGCCGTCCAGGCGCTGGTGGCGAAGAGCAACGAGAACCCCCAGCTGCGCGGCGTCTTCACCGCCTTCAACGCCGACACGCCGCTCCTGGACGTGGAGGTGGACCGGCAGAAGGCCAAGGCGCTCGGGGTCCCCATCGAGCAGATCTTCGGCACCATGCAGGTCTACATGGGCAGCCAATACGTCAACGACTTCAACTACGCGAACCGCACGTACCGCGTCTATGTGCAGGCCGAGCAGCAGTTCCGCGACAGCCCGCAGGACATCGGCGCCTTCTACGTGCGCAGCGACAGCGGGGACATGATTCCGCTGGAGTCCCTGGTGCAGGTGGAGCCCACGGTGTCCGCGCAGGTCATCCGGCACTACAACCTGTTCCGCGCGGTGGAGGTCAACGGCCAGGGTGCACCGGGCGTGTCCTCCGGTCAGGCGCTGGAGGCGATGGAGGAGCTGTCAGCGCAAGTGCTTCCCCAGGGTATGAGCGCGGAGTGGACGGGCATCAGCCTGGAGCAGAAGCAGAGCGGTGGTCAGACGATGATCATCTTCGGCCTGGGCCTGCTCTTCGTCTTCCTGGTGCTGGCGGCGCAGTACGAGAGCTTCAGCCTGCCGCTGGTCATCATCTTCTCGGTGCCGCTGGCCATCATGGGCGCGCTCGGGCTCCAGCTGCTGCGCGGGTACGCCAACGACGTGTTCTGCCAGGTGGGCCTCGTCATGCTGGTGGGCCTGGCCAGCAAGAACGCCATCCTCATCGTGGAGTTCGCGGAGCAGCTGCGCGAGGGTGGCAAGAGCGCCGTCGACGCGGTGGTGGAGGCGGCCGAGGTGCGCCTGCGTCCCATCCTCATGACGTCGATTGCGTTCCTCCTCGGCGTGGTGCCGCTGATGACGGCGTCGGGCGCGGGCGCGGCGTCGCGCAACTCGCTGGGCACGGCGGTGTTCGGCGGCATGCTCGTGTCCACGGTGGTGAACTTCGTGTTCATCCCCGGGCTCTACGTGCTGATGCAGAAGCTGCGCGGCGAGGCGAAGCGGAGCACGGGCGAGGATGAGGCGGTGCCGACTCCGGCTCCGTCGCACTGAGCCGCGAGGCTGCTCGAGTCACACACGCGGGGCCCGGGTTCTACCCGGGCCCCGTCTTCATTTGCGGCGCGCGGCCTCGATGAGCTGGGCGAGGAGCGTGCGGTGGCAGATGGGCTCGAGGATGCAGTCCTTCGAGCAGAGCAGCGTCACCGACTCGCCCTGATCCACGCGGGCGGCGAGGGCGGCAATCTTGTCCTGCTGGGCCTGCATCTCCTGGACGTACCGCTCGCGGTAGGCGTCGAGGGTGATGGGGGACTGGCCCTTTCCGTAGAAGGCGTCGAAGAGGTCCGGGCTGGGCGCCAGGTCGCTCATCCACACGTCCCATGTCTCCTTGGCCTTGGGCAGGCCTCGGGGGCGGTAGCGGCAGACCAGGACCCGGTAGCCGTCATCCGGCTCCGCTGGCACACACCAGCGCTTGGTCTTGAGGGGCATCTCGGATCAACGCCAGGACGGCTGCTGGGTATTCCGCCAGGGCTTACCGGAGATCTTACTGGCACGGGAATGAGGGCAAACGTACGACATGCCTTCAAGTGCCTGTAACTGCTCGGACTCTGTCAAGGAAAGAGCCCGGCACGCGCCCTGCTATGGGGTACCGCGGGCAGCACGGGGCGGTACGGGGCAGCACGGTGGCGGGGTTGGGCGGGCGGGTTGGACGGGCGGCGGGTTGGGCGGGGCAGCACGGCGGTACGGGCAGCACGGGCGGCGGGTTGGGCGGGGCGGCACGGCGGTACGGGGCAGCACGGGTTGGGCGGGGCAGCACGGCGGTACGGGGCAGCACGGGCGGCGGGTTGGGTGGGCAGCAAAAGCGGTACGGGGCAGCACGGGTTGGGCGGGTTGGGCGGGGCGGCACGGCGGTACGGGGCAGCACGGGCGGCGGCGGGTTGGGTGGAGCAGCACGGCGGTACGGGGCAGCACAGCAGCACGGGCGGCGGGTTGGGTGGAGCAGCACGGCGGTATGGGGCGGCACGGGGCAGTACGGGTTGAGCAGCACGGGCGGCGGGTTGGATGGGGCAGCACGGGGTAGTCGCAGCACGGGGTAGTACGGGCGGGTTGGTCGGGCAGCACGGCGGTACGGGGCAGCACGGGCGGCGGGTTGGACGGGGCAGTACAGAGCAGCACGGCAGTACGGGGCAGCACAGCAGCACGGGCGGCGGGTTGGACGGGGCGGTACGGAGCAGCACGCATCACGGCAGCACAGAGCACCACGGCAGTCTGAGCGGGTGAGTTCACCCTGCTCCAGTCGAACGGCTCGGGCGTGAGGGATGGGGAGAGGGAGCCGGTCCTCAGCGAAGGAGCACATTCGTGAGGGCCGGTTCGCCTTCATCCACGAATCAATCACTCCGAGTAATCGATAGCGGCTGGCTTATATCCATCAAAGCAACGCAGACGGTGCCATCCTGTCCTCCGGTTCTGGAGGTAGGGAATGGTTCGCGTCGTCTGTCCCTCTTGCGGCTTCGCTACGCAGCTCGCGTCTCCAGAGGCGCGCTCGCGCACGCACTGCAGGCGCTGCTTCACGTCATTGGCGGGCGTGCCCATCGAAGCACCGAAAGGCCATGAGCCCGGGCCGGCTCCCGATGCGCGGGCCTCCACGCCCGTCAGCACGGCGCGCTTTCCCGCCCCAGCTCCCAGGCAATCCCGGCCAATATCAGCCACGCCGCAGTCGCCTGCCCTCCCCTCCCGACTCGAATCCGCCGAGGACTGGACGAGCGTCCGCAGAGGCGTGCTTGGCCTGCGAGGTTTCCTCGGCTTCTCGTTGGGGGCGGGAGCGGTCGCGCTCATCCCAGGGATCTTCGTCGTCATAATCTGGGCGATGCTCAACGGAGGGCGTCCGCGCACCGAGACCTCCTCCTTCGACCTCTGGGTCCGCCTGTTCGTGGGGCTCGTCAGCCTGTCCCTGCTGACCTGGATATCGGTCCAGCTCTACCGTCTTACCCGCGCGCCCGAGACGAAGCTCCGTTCCCAGGCCTGGCTCGCGCTTGGCGCGACCTTGGCCCAGTTCCCGCTGGTCGCCGCGTTGCTCCTGACGGGCACGGGCACGCGCATCCTGCTCGGGGTCATCCCCCTCCAATTGGCCGCCGGAGTGGGCGTCTCCCTCTTCCTCGTCCATCTGGCGGAGCGCCTCCGCATGCGCAGCTCTCCGGCCATGGCACTGGCGCTCACGTTCGGCTCGCTCATCATCGGGCCGCTCCTCTTCTCCACCGGGCGCATCGCGTTGCTCGGCCTGACCGCTCTTGGCTTCCTCGTCGGCCTGATCATCCTCCACGCCGACCTCAAGCGACTTGCGGACGCCCTGGAGCCCCGCTGCACCCAGCCGCCAGCTCGGCGGGCAGGCCACCCGGCCCGCTGAAGGCCGCCGTGAGTGCGTCCGTCCAGGCGACGAGATGACGGGCCCCACGGCCGCGTCATTCGCCCAGCGGCCCTACAGGTAGACTTGCGCCCGGGCCCGGGTCCGCGTAGCGATGACACCCCGTGAAGCTCTCCCTCGCCACGCGCATATTCCTCGGCTACGCGGTGGTGCTCGTCACCTTCGGGATGGTGTCGCTCTTCAGCGTGACGGAGCTGCACCGCAACCGGCTGGAAATCCGCCTCGTCAGCCAGGGCTACCTCCAGCTGTCGCAGGACGCCGCGGAGCTGGAGACCTTCCACACCACGCAGGAGAAGGACACCGAGCGGATGCTCGACGAGAGCAGCGTGGAGGCCCGCCGCGCCTACATCCGCCTCGCGCGCCTCTACTTCCCGCCCCTCATGTCCCAGCGGCTGACGGACGCCCGGGTCAAGGCGCGCGAGGTGCTCGCCTTCGCCCCCGCCAGCGAGGCCCCCTTCATCCTCGGGCTGGAGAGCCGCTTCGGGGAAATCCACGCGCGCTACCGCGACTACGGCCGCGCCGCCGAGACGGTCTTCTCCGCGCTGTCCACCGCGTCCCCGGACCGCGAGGAGGTGGCCCGCGCCACCAAGGACCTGCGCCAGCTGGAGACCTCCATCGGCCGCGAGATTCGCGTCCTGCGCGCCGCGCTCGCCAACCGCATCCGCGAGCGCGTGGACGGCGCCGAGGAGCGCGAGCGCACCACCGGCCTGTTCATCATCGGCTTCTCGCTGGCGGCCATCATCGTGGGCCTGGGCGTCATCGCCTGGTCCGCCCGCACGCTGCGCCCGGTGCGCACCCTCATCGAGGGCGTGTCCCGCATCGGCCGCGGCGACTACAACGCCCAGCTGGGCGTGCGCGGCGACGACGAGGTGGCCGTGCTCGCCCGCGAGTTCGACCAGATGGCCCGCTCGCTCCAGGCCCGCGAGGCCCAGCTCAAGGCCCAGGCCGAGGCCCTCATGCGCGCCGAGCAGCTCGCCGCCGTGGGCCGCATCTCCGCGCAAATCGTCCACGAGGTGCGCAACCCCCTGTCCTCCATCGGCCTCAATGTGGAGCTGCTCCAGGACGGCCTGGAGCGCGCCAGCTTCGCGTCCGAGAACGACTCCACCGAGGTGAAGGAACTGCTCTCCGCCGTCACTCACGAGGTGGACCGGCTGGCGGACGTCACCGAGCAGTACCTGCGCATGGCCCGCCCTCCCCGGCCGGACCTGGACCCGCGCGACGTCACCGCCGTGCTGGACGGCGTGCTCGACTTCACCCGCGAGGAATTGGAGCGCGCGGGCGTGGAGGTGGTGCGCGACTTCGCGAAGGACACGCCCGCCGTGCTCGCGGACGAGGGCCAGCTGCGCCAGGTGTTCCTCAACCTGCTGCGCAACAGCCGCGAGGCCATGCCCGCGGGCGGCAGGCTCACCGTGGCCACCCGCCCCCTGGAGAGCGACGTGGAGGTCCACGTGAGCGACACCGGCCAGGGCATGACGGAGGACGTGCGGCGTCACCTCTTCGAGCCCTTCTTCACCACCAAGGAGGGCGGAACCGGGCTGGGACTCGCGGTGAGCCAGCAGATCCTCCAGGCCCACGGGGGCTCGCTCTCCTGCCAGAGTATTCCCGGCCAGGGCACCTCCTTCGTGTTAAGGCTCCCTCGCGCATGAGCTTCAATTCGTTCCGGGACGAGCTGCCCTCCGGGCTGCGCGTCGTCACTGTCGAAACGCCCCACCTCCACACCGCCCTGCTCGCCATCTACGTGCGGACGGGCAGCCGCCATGAGACGCCCGCCAACAACGGCGTCAGCCACTACCTGGAGCACCTCTTCTTCCGCGGCAGCGAGGGCTGGCCGGACACGGTGAAGATGAACGCGGCCGTCGAGGAGGTGGGCGGCAACCTCAACGGCGTCACCACCCGGGACCACGGGTACTACTACACGCCCCTCCACCCCGCGCACCTGCGCGTGGGCATGGACATCCTCGGCGACATGCTCACCCGCCCCCGCCTCACCGACATGGAGGTGGAGCGGCAGATCATCCTCGAGGAGATGCTCGACGAGGTGGACGAGAAGGGCCGCGACATCGACCTGGACAATCTCTCCCAGCGGCTGCTCTTCCCCAGCCACCCGCTGGCCCTGAAGATTGCCGGCACCCGCGAGTCCGTCTCCGCCCTCACCCACGCCCAGGTGCTGGAGCACTTCGCGCGGCACTACGTCGCCGGCAACCTCGTCGTCACCGCCGCGGGGCGCGTCAATCGCCAGGAGGTGCTGGAGATGACCGAGCGCGCCTTCGCCCGGCTGCCGCGCGGCCCGGTGAGCACGGAAGCCGCCCCGCCCGCCACGCCGCCCGGCCCCAGGCTGCACTTCGTGGCGCACGACGAGTCGCAGACGGAGTTCCGCATCAACTTCCGCACCGTGCCGGACCGGCATGACGACCAGCCCGCCCTGCAGATCATCCGGCGCCTGCTGGATGACGGGCTGTCTTCACGGCTGCCGTTCGAAATCGTGGAGCGGCGGGGGCTGGCGTACTCCGTCCACGCGTCGCTGGACACGTACCACGACGCGGGCGTGTTCGAGATTGAAGCGGCCAGCGCCCCGGAGAAGGCGGCGCAGGTGGTGGCCGAGGCCTTCCGCGTGCTGGGCGCCCTCTGCGACACCGAGGTGGGCGAAGAGGAGCTGTCGCGCGCCAAGCGGCGCCACCGCATGCTGCTGGAGTTCGCGCAGGACTCGCCGGGCGAGCTGGCCGGCTGGTTCGGCGTCAACGAGCTCTTCAACGCGCCCGAGTCCTTCGGCCACCGCGCCGACCTGGTGGACGCGCAGTCCGCCACGCGCGTGCGCGAGGTGGCCCGGCGCTACTTCCACCGGGAGAACCTCACGGTGGTGGCGGTGGGCCAGCGCAAGGGCCTCAAGGCCCTGGAGCGCGTGGTGGCGGAGGCCCCCGGGCTGCCGGCGCCGGAGGCTCCCGTGCTGGCCGCCGTCAGCGGCCTCCGCGGATGATGACGGGGCCCGTGGGGCGCTTCTTCGGCTTCGGAGCGAGCGCCATCAGGGCCTTCTGCGTGCGCAGATAGTCCTCGTTGTCGGGGCTGCGCTTCAGCGCCTCCTCGATGAGCTTCAGCCCCTGGGGCACCTTCGTCTGCAGCGTCGCGTAGAGGCCGGCGAGCTGCGCCTTGTGCTCCAGTGACGCCTCGCCCAGCGTGAGCAGCCGCTCCAGGGAGAGCTGGGCGTCCGTCTTCCGGTCCGCCTTCAGGTGGAGCTGCGCCATGCGCGCATGGGCGGGGGCGAAGCGGGGCTCCGCCGACAGGGCGAAGCGGTAGCTCTCCTCGGCGGCGCGGCGGTCTCCCTGTTCCTCCGCCAGGCGCCCGCGCACGTACAGGGCCCGCGCCATGCGGGGCCGCAGCTGCAGCACCCGGTCCACCAGCCCCTGCGCGTCCGCGCGGCGCCCCTGCACCAGCGCGGCCTCCGCGAGCCACGCCAGGGCCTCGGCATTCTGGGGCTCGGCCTCCACCAGCTTCTTCAGAGCGACTTCGGCCTCCGCGGGGCGCCCCAGCACCAGCAGCACGCGCGCGCGCAGGGTGACGACGTCCGTGCGCGCCGACTCCGGCTCCTGCACGGCGCCCAGGTCCGCCTCCGCCATCTCCGGGAAGCCGCTGTTGAGGAAGTAGCGCGCGCGCAGCAGCCGCGCGGACGTCAGCCCCGGGTCCTCCTGGAGCAGCCGGTCCATCAGGTTGGCCGCCAGCAGCTCCTCGCCCTTGATGAGGAGGACCTCGGCCTCCACGGACTTGGCCTCGGGGTCGTCCGGGCTGTCGCGGAGGATGCCCTCCAGCGTCTTGAAGGCGGCGTCAATCTGCCCCTCGCGCGCCTGGATGCGGGCAAGCCGGAGCACGTCCGCGTCCGGCAGCGAGCCCGAGTCGCGCAGGTGGATGAGGGCGGCGAGCGCGTCCTGGGTGTGGCCGTCCTGGAGGTACAGGTCCGCCAGCTCGCGCTGAATCGACGGGTCGTTCCCGACGAGGGACTTCGCCTGCTTGAGCGCCAGGATGGCGGCACCCTCGTTGCCCGCCATCCGGTGGGCGCGGGCCATGAGCAGCAGCGGCTCGGCGCTCTCCGGCGCGGCGCTGGCGGCCCGGCGCAGGGCGGAGAGCGCCTGGTTGGGCTCATTCTTCTCCAGGTACGCACGGCCCTCGGAGAGGGCCTTCTGCGCCTGTTGGGCACGGTTCTGTACGGCTACGACCTCCGGCTCCTTGCAAGCAAGCGGGAGGAGGAGCGCCAGGGTCCAGGGACGGATCGAAAAAAGCCGGGGCATCGCTGAGCGCGAGGGTACCGGATGTTATCCTCCCCCGTCGATGGACCCATTCGTTCGGCGCCTCGTCGAGAGGCTCCATGACCCCAGCAAGCCCCTGTCGAGAAATCGGCACTTCCACACGTTCGACACCCCCGAGGGGCGTCTGGCGCTGAAGGTGTTCCGACGCCTGCGTAGCCTGCGCAACGATATCCTCGCCTGTCAGGCCGAGGGCCGCCGCGCCCGCATCTCCCGTCACGTCAGTCCAGCAGGCGACTACCGCATCGAGCTGCTCATGGACCGGATGTCCGGTCGGCGGGTGTCCATGCTCCAGGCGGCGGAGTTCGAGCTGCTCGCCGCCATGCCCGGCGTGCGCGAGGCGCTGGAGATTCTCGACGTGGCGGCGTAGCGCCTAGACGTCCGCGGCGTACGGCGGCGACGGCTCGTACTGGATGTAGCGCTGGACCTGCCGCGCGAAGGCCGGCTCCCAGAGCTGTCCCACCAGCCACAGCGCCATGTCGATGCCCGCGGACACGCCCGCCGCGGAGACGACGTTGCCGTCCCGGACGTAGCGGATGCCGTCGAGCACGGTGACGTCGCCCCGGGCGCGCAGCTCTTCAATGGCGCTCCAGTGCGTCGTCATGCGGCGCCCCCTGGCGAGCCCCGCCGCGTGCAGCAGGAAGGCGCCGGTGCAGACGCTGGTGTTCCACTTCGCCTCGGCGCCCTTCGCGCGGAGCCAGCCGAGCATGCCCTCGTCGTGCATCTCCCGCTTCCGGCCCTCCCCTCCCGGCGCGAGCACGACGTCCAGGCGCGGGGCCTCCGCGAAGCTCGCGTGGGGAATCACGCGCAGGCCCTTGGCGCTGCGGATGGGGTTGCCGTCCTTCGAGTAGGTGCGGACGTCGATGTCCAGCTCCGGGCGGAGGTACGCCGCCGCGGCGAAGACCTCCCACGGGCCGGCGTAGTCGAGCTCCTCTGCTCCATCGAACAGCACGATTCCGATGCGGGTCACGGCTTGTGGCTCCTGGGCTTCGCGGCGCGGAAGCGCTCGCGGTACGAGGTGGGGCTGATGCGGAGGATGCGCGTGAAGGCGCGGCGCATGGACTCGGAGGTGCCGAAGCCCAGGCGCGCGGCGATGGCGTCCACGCCGTCGGCGGTTTCCTCGAGGGCCCGGCGCGCGGCGTCCACCCGCACCTGCTCCACGAAGCGGGCGGGAGGACAGCCGACCTCGGAGGTGAAGGCGCGGCGGAAGTGGCGCTCGCTCATGGCGGCGCGGCGGGCCAGCGCGGGGATGCGCAGGTCTTCACCGGGGTGGTCCACCATCCACGCCTGGATGTCTCTCAGGGGCTCTCGCTCTGCCGTCTGCGCGGAGAGCTGCGCGCTGAACTGGGACTGGCCCCCGGGGCGACGGAGGAAGAGCACCAGCTCGCGCGCCACGGCCATGGCCACGTCGCGGCCGCAGTCCTCCTCCACCAGGGCCAGCGCCAGGTCCATGCCCGCGGTGACTCCCGCGGACGTGTAGACGTGGCCGTCGCGGATGAAGATGGGGTCTTCCTCCACGGTGACTTCCGGGTAGCGCCGCGCGAGCTGCTCGCACTCGCTCCAGTGGGTGACGGCGCGCCGTCCGTCGAGCAGCCCCGCCGCGGCGAGCACGAAGGCGCCGGTGCAGACGGACGCGAGCCGGCGCACGCGCGGGGCCTGCGCCTGGACCCAGGAGAGGACGCGCGGGTCCTCCGCCACGTGCCGCACGCCCCGGCCTCCTGCGATGAGCAGCGTGTCGAAGGTGCGCCCGTGGCCCGTGCGCCCGCGCGGGAGCACCGTGTCAGCGACGAGGCGCAGGCCCGAGGATGAGCGCAGCACCGGGCCATGCGCGCTGAGGAGCTCCAGCGCATACCGGTCCCCCGTGGCCCCGTATTGCTCCCGGAGCAGGCGCGAGGCTCGGCCGAAGACCTCCAGCGGGCCGGTGATGTCGAGGACCTGCGCATCGTCGAAGGCGAGCAGCGCGATGCGCAGCGGAAGTCCCCGGGGGCTCGAGGACGCTGACCGTGGGCGTGGGGGCGCTCGCTTCATGCGAAGCACATTGCGCCCCTTCGCGTCCTGGCCGCAAGGACGCGGAGCCCACGTTTTCGGCCATGCCGCGGCGAAGGCCGATATCGCTCAGAACACCCACGGGCCGAGGCCGGTGGGTGCTCCGCCGCACGCCTCCCGCAGCCGGGCGAGCGCGTCCTCATAGGACAGCGTCATGGCCTCTTGCCGAAGCCCCGGAGGCGCCCAGGTCCGCCATGAGCGCAGCACGGCGACGTGGTGCCCGTCCTCCTCCTGCGCTTCCGAGAAGTGGACGAGGAGCCGCTCCTGCAGCGTCTGGCGGGCCTTGGTCCACGGCCCTTCCTTCTCCAGCCGGACCTCCCTGTCCCTTTCGACGGCGGTCAGCAGCTCACGGGCCTCCGTGGAGAGTCCCGACAGGGACGCGCGGCGGCGCGAGGGCTCCATGGCCACGCGGTACACGGAGGGCCACAGCGTGCGGTCCACGAAGGCCACCTTCCCCTCCACCAGCCGCACCGCGAGCACGTCCGGCGAGGCCCGCAGCATCCGCCCCAGCCGGTACGCGAGCCGCCCCTTGGAGTGCTCACGCCAGCTCCCGGCGGGGCGCCCTCCCAGCACCTTCTCCACGAGCGAGGCGGGCCCGTGTGTGGGCACCTCGGTGATGACGTGGTGCGTGTGCACCAGCTCCACCGCGTCGTTCAGCGTGCGGATCAACCGTCCTCCTTCGCCGGCGCGCCGTGGATGCCGGCCTGCCGGGAAGATGGTCATCCCACGCGGACGGTGACACGGACGCCAGCACGGCAGGCCGCCCAGGGTACGCCCTGCCGACGCCGGGCCAGCCCGGGGCGCTCAACCCCCGAGCTTCAGCCCTGCTCGCAGCGCCCCTCCCATCCATCCGCCGCCAGCACATGCCGCGCCGAGGGCACGTCCAGCGCCTACTCGCAGCGCCCCTCCGTCCCATCCGCCGTCGGCGCGTGCCGGCAGGCGTGCAGCGCCGGCGGCACGTCCAGCGAGTAGATGAGCTGGACGACGTCCTGGCTGCTCTGGACGTTGACGCTCTGCGCCTGCGACGCACCGGGGTCGAATGAGTCGAGGCTGTAGCGAATCTGCCCCGCCGCGTTGATGCTGACCTTGGGCGTCGGCTCGGCGGGGGGCGTCAGCACGGTGCGGTTGAGCGAGCGGACATAGGTGCCATCCGCCTGCTTGAACGAGTCCGCGCAGTCCGCCGCGCCGGTGAAGATGTTCGCCTGGTAGATGCGCGCCTGATTCGTGCCACCCACCGAGCACGTCGAGTTGGCGTTGGGCATGAACTCCAGCGAGTTCCACAGCACACAGCTCGCGAGCACGCCCGAGCCGCTCGCGGTGCGCTCCGCCATCGCCCCGTACTCGATTCTCCAGCCCTCGGAGTTGGGCGCGGCCGTGCCTCCATCCGTCACGTCCACCAGCTTCGCCTCGCGCAGCCGGTTGGTGTCGAACGCCGCCGCGGCGGTGTCGTCCGTGAACTCGCGGAGCACCGTGCCGCCATCCGCCTGGGCCAACGACTTCCCGTAGGACCAGAAGCCGTAGTACCGGTTCTTGTTCACCCCCGAGCCGGTGAACGTCCCCACCGTGGCCGTGTCGAACACACCGCCGCTCTCGGACGCCATGTCCTCCGTGCAGCCATAGCCTCCGTCCAGGGTGGCGCACGTCACGCTCTTGCTCTTCAGCACGCGCGCCGTGGAGAGGCCCGCGCAGTTGTTCACCGTGTCCACCTGCGTGCCCGTGAAGGAGCCGCACGTGGAGCCCGTACCCGACGCCGTCGTCTCGGAGACCGCCGTCACCTTGCCGCCGACCAGCGAGGTGCCGGTGGTGTACGTGCGGTTGCCCGTGTCGAGCGTGAGCGTGCTCTGCCACGTGCACGCGTACTTGCCGCAGGCATAGGGGTTGTCCACCCTGCACTCCCCGGCGTTCGTGTCGCGGACGTTGTAGCGGTCACCGGTGCCGAGGAACGTGCGCAGCTGGCCCGTCATCGGGTCGATGCTGTTGGAGGGCAGGAAGAAGAACGGGTTGCGCTCGCGCAAGTCCAGGTCGGCGCTGCCGCCCTGCTCGAAGCTGCGCGCCATGCGCCAGTTGTCCATCAGCCCGTCGCCGTCGATGTCCTGGCCCGGCTCATGGAAGCGCAGCACGTGCACCTGCCCGCCCGTGTCCGCGACGATGCCCGTGTCGAAGAAGCCGTCCTGGTTGCTGCCCTGCCCGCCATAGTCGATGAGACCGATGGGCGCGGCGACGGGGAACTTCAGCGACTGCGAGGCGCTCCGCGCCGGGTCGTACTGCCGCTTGAAGAGCAGCGAGCCCGACCAGACGTCGAGCACGTACACGCCCCGCCCCTTGTTGAGGTTCGGGTCATACCCGCCCTGGAGGAACACCGACCAGCGCTCCTCGGTAGGCACGGCCACCGCCGACGGGGGCACGACGCGGGCCACGCCGCCCGCGTCCTTGCGCAGCAGCACCGGGCCGATGGGCGGCGCCTTCGGGCTCAGGCTCATCCACGTCTCACCCACCTCCGCCGCCTCGGGCGAGCACGGCTGCGGGAAGAGCCAGCGGAAGCGGGGCTCCCTCGGGTCCGTCACGTCCAGCGCGAAGTAGTGGTTGCCGCCGCGCCGCTCGCTGAAGACGGCCATCGTGTGGAACTCGTCCGCGTCCTTCTGGTCCGGGTTGGCGGAGGAGTCGGCCCAGATGTCGCGGACCATGATGTCGCCGTCCACGAAGTAGTGGTGGCGGCCCTCGATGTTCATCCGGAACTTCAGCTTCGCCAGCTGGTCCGGCGGGATGAAGGCCCACAGCTCCTCGCCCGTTCCCACGTCGTGCGTCTCCGGGAAGCGCTGCGAGGCCGAGGGCGCGGGCACGGACGCCAGCGGGCTGCCCGCCTGGAACGCGTGCACCATGCCGTCGTTGGCGCCCACCAGGACGATGCGCTCGCGCGACAGGCCGTCCTGCCGGTACTTCTCGTAGGCATCCACCGGCCCGCCGCCGGTGGGATAGCTGGTCTGCGGCGTGGCGCCCACGGGCAGCTGCTTGACGTAGAGCGTGTTGACGCACTGGGTGTGGAGCCCCAGGTCGCAGAGGAAGGGCTCCACCGGGTTCGACACCAGCGTGGGCGAGGAGTGGAAGACGTCGCCGAGCAGCCACTCCCGGTCGTCGTTCCGGTCCAGGTCGCCGTCCTCGTCCAGCACGTCCTTGCCGCGCACGTACCGGATGACCAGCCGCGCGCAGTCCCTGCGGGAGAGCGAGCTCAGGCCCAGCGCCGTCTGCAGGATGCCGCACACGGGCGAGCCGTCCAGCGCGAGGTACGGCAGCAGCCGGTCCGCGTTGGCCTCGGTGAACTCGACGCGCGCATCCCCGAAGTCGAGCTTCCCGTCCGGCCCGCCAGAGCCATTGCTCGCGGCGGTGTCGATGACGGTGTAGATGCGCCGGTTGTCAGCGCCCTTCTGCACGAGCTTCTCGCCCGCCTCCCAGTGCGGCGTGGCCCGCTCCGTGGAGCCCTTGCGCCGGAAGACGCCGTCGTCGTCCTCGATGACGATGTCGTTGTTCACGTCGGTGATGAACACGTCGTCCAAATCATCCGGGTCCTCCTCGCTGGCGTTCTTGTTGGCGCCCTCGACGAACTCGCTGAAGAGGTTCCACCGGTAGAGGAAGCCGCGCCAGTCGCCGGTGCGGTTGGGACGGAAGCGCGGGACGATGCCGGTGCCGCCGGAGTTCACCTGGAACGAGGACACGGCCGCGCTCGCGAAGGAGGTGGCCCGGCGCGACATCTGGGTGAGCATGGAGTCCAGGCCGCTCTCCAGCTTCCCGTAGTCGTCCGCGAGGTAGAAGTCGCCGCCGCCCTCCTCCGCGACCTTGCGGAGGATGTTCATGCGCTGCGCGCTGTTGCTCCCCACACCGACGACGTACGTCTGGACGGTGTTCTGTCCCGGGAAGGCGCTCGCAACGCTCAGGTCCGTGCGGTCGAGGAAGCCCGCCACGTCATCCGCCAGGTCCGACGGGCAGGTGCCCGCCGGCGTCCGGGGCGCGCCTCCGGAGAGCACCACCGAGCGGCCCGCGGAGACGTAGTCGTCGCCGTCCCCCTCCACGTGGGTGGTGCCCAGGATGTCGAGGCAGGTCAGGCTCGTCGGCTGCGTGCACGGGCTCGGCGGGGCGAGCACGCCCGAGGCGTTGAGCCGGGGCACGCAGTAGGGAATGGCATCGTCGCCGCGGCCGTCCGACATCAGGGCCACGAAGTGCTTGTCGCAGTCGCGGCAGAGGTTCTCCTTGTCGTTCATCTTCTCGACGTTGCGGTCGTAGAAGAGCGGGCTGGCCCCGCCGAACCAGCGCCCCGAGTCGGCGTGGAACTCGCCCATGTTGAACAGCACCTCGGAGATGGGGTTGCTGTCGAGGGTGAAGGGGACGGAGTCGACGCCGTTGGAGAAGGAGTTGGTGGGTGTGCCGCTGCCGCCACACGCGGGGCGGAAGGCCTCGCGGATGACGGCGCCGTGGTCGTCCGTGTTGCTGACGACGGAGATGCGGAAGCGGGAGATGCGCGGGTCGCCCATGAGCCGCTTGAGCGCCAGCCGCAGCATCACGTAGCGCGGCGGGTGGAAGTTGAGCCAGTTCCCCGAGAACACGCCGGCCTGCGGGTTCGTCAGCACACTGCGACCCATGTCCGGCGCGGTGGGCAGGTTGGGATTGAGGTAGTAGCCGCGGGTGGAGAGGCAGGCCATGCACTCGGTCTGCTGCGCCGCCGTCAGGCCGGAGAGCCCCGAGCAGGCATTCGTCGTGCTGTTCGTCGGCGCCGGCGAGGCGCCACGGCTCGTCCAGGTCAGGAACCGGTAGTAGTTCGCGCCGATGAAGAGCTGGTCCACCGCGTTCGTGTTGACGCTGCTCGGGGAGTAGGTGACCTCCGGGCGCGGGTAGGCGCGCGCCGACTGGTACCGGCCCACGAGCGCCGTGGCCCGCGGGTAGAAGTAGTTGAGGTTGTTCAGGTACGCGTTGTTGCAGCCCGTGGCGGAGGGGTCATCCGGGGACTGGCCATCCATGCTGCCCTGGATGCGAATCTCGTACATGGACAGCGGGAACTCGAGCATCCGCTTCCGGTTCATCAGCACGAAGGCGATGGTGGCATCGCCTCCCGCGGCCTGACGGAAGAAGGTGTTGTCCTCGCCGGTGGGCGGGTTGAGGTAGGCGCTGAGCGCGCTCGAGGCCGTCAGGCAGCACGAGGCGTCCCCGCTAGCCTGCGCGCTCGCATGCGTGGCCACCAGCAGTCCGCCGGCCAGGGCCATGACGGCCGCCCACGCCACGACACGTGACTTGTTCTCTCGCAACACGGGCGTCTCCTAGATTCCGAAGCGGACCAGCATCTCCATCTCGTGCTGCCGGCCTCCCCGGCTCTGGCACTGGACGGCGATGCGGTAGTACTGGCCGCCGAGCACCGCGGGGCCGACGAGGTTCGTCACGTCACGCGCCTGCCGGCCGGTGGAGCCCACGCCGCGCAGCACCACCTGCACCGGCTCCACCGTCACCGCCGCGCCACCGTCCGTCGCGGGCGCGGACGTGGCCAGGTGCCCCGTGCCGTAGGTGGAGCGCGTGGAAGCAAGGGGCGAGTCCGGGAGCTGCTCGGAGAAGCGGATCTCCGTGGGCCGGATGCCCACGGTGCGCAGCCGGGACAGGAGGTTGGCGCGGGCCGTCTCGGCGCAGGCGCGCACCTCCTGCTCCTGGGTGAAGGCATGGGCCGCGTCGCGCTCGCGCCCGGTGAACTGGATGCCCAGCACCGCGAGCACCGCGAGGATGGTCATGACGATGAGCACGAGCAGCAGCGCGGAGCCTCGGGCGAGCCGGGAGTGCATCAGCTTCCTCCTCCCGACGTCACCTGCACGGGGGCGAACTCGGAGCGGGACAACATGTTGCGGACGGCCACCTGGGTGGTGATGACGCTGCGGTAGAAGGCATCCGGGACGGTGCCCGCCGGCCGGTTCTCCACCGCGGGCCGCACGCCGCGCCGGCCCACCGGGCGCGTGGAGCGGATGACGAGCGTGAGGCGCACGTTGCGGATGTTGGCCGGGTGACCGCTGAAGCGGTTGCCGTCCAGGTACGCATCGGTGAAGGCGGGCGCGGTGTCCCCCGGGCGCGGCTGCTCGGCGGCCGAGTCACCGAAGGTCCAGTTCCCGTCCGCGTCGGGCGCCGTCACCGGCGTCGTGGGGGCCGAGGCGCCCTCCGGGCGGTTCATCATCCACGCCACCTGGAAGTCCTCCACGTCCGCGGCCAGCGGGGTGACGTTCTGCAGCTCCGCGGCGGTGAGCACCCGGGCGCCGTCCCACGGCGTCGGGTCGCTCGGCTCGGGGAAGCGGTCCGTGGTGGTGTTGAAGCCGCCACGGCCGCCGGCCACCACCTCCAGGCCCTGGTCCAGCAGCAGATACGAGCGGACCCGGCCGCCCTCGTTCACGTCCGCGACGAAGAAGCGGTAGCGGTCCACCTTGAGGACGTACGGCGGGTCCGTGCAGGCGGGCACCTGCTGGCGGGGGAAGGCGCCCGACGCGCTGAACAGCGACACCGTGGAGGCCCCCGTCATTCCGCTCACGGTGACGTACGCGCTGCCACTGCCGGTGGGGCAGACGAGGAGCAGCACCTGCCCGGGGCTGAAGGGCCGCGTGAGCGGCGCGTCCAGGGTGAGGCTGGTGCCGCTCGTCGTGGTGGCCCGGCGGTTGAAGCCCGGCGCGCGGGCGAAGAAGACCAGCTCGTCCGGCCCGGTGCTGGAGTCGCGGAGGATGACGCTGCCCGCCTTGCCGAAGTCGAAGGCGAAGCGCGGGTCCACGCCGAAGCCGGCCATCCGCAGGCGGCGCTCGATGAAGGACACGCTGGTGCGGTTGGCGGCCACCACCTCGCGCATCCGGGTGCTCAAGTCGTACGCCCGCGTCTGGTGGATGACCACCGCCACCACCGCGCCCGCGAGCAGGGAGATGATGACCAGCGTCACCAGCAGCTCGACGAGGGTGAAGCCGCGGACCGCGGAGGCACGGGCGCGCAATTCCAGGGAGCGCATGCTCTCGCGCCTCACAGCCCCGGCACCGGCGCGTTGTTGCCAGCCGGGTCGTAGACCATCGTGTGGAGCACCACCTGGCGCCACCGGCCCCCCTCGGGCCAGGACACCACCGCGCTCACCAGCAGGCCCAGCTGCGTCGTGCCGTCGCGCAGGGGGCGCAGCGCGACGTGGCGCCGGAAGCTGGTGGAGTCGAGGACGCGGGTGCGGCTGGTGGCCGTCGTCTCGGCCGCGGTCGCCATGTCCAGCTCGTACGCGCCCCAGTCCGGCTCGGAGGAGGAGGCGCCGCTCTCCAGCACCCGGGTGTCGTTGCTGGTGTCGTTGGCGAGGCGCGCGTCGGCGTAGTTCCACCGCGACACGGTGTCCGCCATGTCGCGCGCGAGCGCCGTCGCCTGGTTCTGCTTCACCGCGTACGCGTTCTGCTGGAAGGAGATGAGGTCCGCGGACAGCAGGCCGAGCATGCCGAACAGCAGCGCGGCGGTGGCCACCATGGCCTCGACGAGCGACGTGCCCCGGTGGAGGGAATGGGAGCGGGTGGCGCGTCTCACGGCCGGGTCACCCGCGCGAAGCCGGTGGCGGGCGCGACGGCGAGCGCGCCCCGCGCGGAGTCGCTCGACAGCGTCACCACGCCGGCGTTGACGTTGGCCACGGGGGCGCCGGTGCCATCCACGAGGCGCACCTCGCCATTGGCCTGGTAGATGATGGCGCCGCGGAAGCCGCCCGGGCCGTTCGAGCAGAAGCTGCAGGTGGCCGCCGCGCCGGAGAACGGCGCGTTGAGGGTGAAGCCCTCGCCCGGCTTGAGCGCCAGCTGGACGCGGCCCCGGAAGGGCTCGGCGCCGTACCAGGTCTCCGACAGCACCTCGTCATCCGGCTCCGGCGCGGTGGTGAGCCGCCCCGCGTCGTCGACGGTGAGGGAGCTGAAGGCGAGGTCCCGGTCCAGGTCCTCGTAGACGAGGATGCCGCCGCGAGCACGGGTGGTGGTGCCCGCGCTCGTGGGCAGGATGACGACCCACACGTCCCCGCCCCGCGACTGCGCCCGGGCCTGCGCCTGCGCGAGCGTCGACGACAGGTCGTCCAGCGCCCCCATCACATCCATTCGCGGCTGCATCCGCGACAGGGTGGTGACGGAGATGCCCGCGAGGATGCCGATGATGGCGACCACCACCATGACCTCCAGCAGCGTGAACCCCGACGCGCGTTGCCGGCCCATCGTCTCCTCCTGGCAGAAAGAAGCGCCGCACCAGGGTGACCCTCCGAACCGTCCGAATGGCCACAGGCCGGGGTGGAGATAATGCCGATGTTTCAATTCATGAGAGGAGAGCCGGGGTATTCGTGACCCACCCATGACACCCGGAGTCAGGGCTCGCAGCGGCCCGGATTGACTCGCGGTGGGGGGGAGCGACCTGGGGCTGACGCGTCAATGCACGGTGGGGTGTCGTACCCCCGGGCGGCTGACACGTCAGGCGCCGCCCCGCCGCCCGCCGCGGGTGCCCGTCGCGCGTGGGTCTCCCTCGGAAGGTGCCTCCCCCTTGCGCATGGCTCACTGCGTGCACAGGGGCCGCGAACCCCGTAAGCAGCGCGCGGGACGCGTGCACCAGAGGGGGGCACGCGGAACGTGGAGGAAATCTTGTTTCTACGTAGGAATCATTTCTGGCTTGGGGGACTGGCGGTCCTCTGGGCATCCAGTGTCCAGGCCCAGGCGCGCATCCCCAGCATCGAGCTGGAGCGGCTGCAGCTCAACCCCGCGGCAAAGGACAGCCTCGTGCTGTCCACCGGCGACCTGCTCGACAAGGGGCAGTATCGCCTCGCCTTCACCGCGCACTACGAGAACGAGCCGCTGGTGCTCCTCGAGCGCGACGAGCGGCAGGGCGTCATCGTCAGCGACCGCGTGACGGTGCACCTGAGCGGCGCGTATGCCGTCACCGACTGGCTCGAATTGGGTGCGCAGGTGCCCATCGTCACCCAGTGGGGTCCGGACACCGCGGCGCTGGGCGTGGCGACGCCGGAGACGGCGGCCCTGGGCACTCCCTGGCTGCAGGGCCGCGCGGGCATCCTCTCCGAGGCGGATGAGGGGCCGCTGGACCTCGCCGTGCACCTGGGCGTGGCGCTTCCCGTGGGCAGCGCCGAGGTGCTCACCAAGGACGATGGCTTCGTCTTCTCGCCGCGCGTGGGCCTGGGCAAGGCGCTGGGCGGCACCTGGCGCGTGGGCGCGGACGTGGGCGCGCTGGTGCGCACCAAGACGTACGCCCTGTCCCCCGCGACGCAGCCGCTGCGCGACGAGATGGGCGTGGAGATGAACGGCGGCCTCAACCTCTCCGCCGGCCTCTTCGGCCTCAAGGAGGAGTTGGTGGTGCGCGGCACCCTTCCCTTCGCGGACGCACCGGAGTCCATGGAGGTGCTGCTCGGCCTGCGAGCGCGCACCGGCCCCGACTCCGAGGTGTACATCATGGGCGGCCCCGGCTTCGGCCAGACGCCCGGCACCCCGAACTTCCGCGTGCTCGCGGGCATGACCTTCGGCCCGGAGTCCGGCGCGGCGCGCCGCTGCGTGGAGGGCCAGCCGTACGACGTGGCGCAGTGCCCCGACCTCGACGTGGACGGTGACGGCGTGAAGAACGTCGCGGACCGCTGCCCCGCTTCCAAGGGCCTCGCCCAGCTCGACGGCTGCGCGGACGGCGACGACGACCAGGACGGCATCCTCAACCTGGCCGACCGCTGCGCCTCCCAGCCGGAGAACCGCAACGGCGTCGAGGACGAAGACGGCTGCCCGGACGACCCGGACACCGACAAGGACGGCCTCGCCGACTCCAAGGACGCCTGCCCGCGCGAGGCGGAGGACGCGGACGGCTTCGAGGACACCAACGGCTGCCCGGACCCGGACAACGACGCGGACGGCCTCGCCGACGCGCGCGACGCCTGCATCAACGAGGCGGGCCCGAAGGAGAACCGCGGCTGCCCGGACAAGGACCGCGACAGCGACGGCCTCGTGGACCGGCTGGACAACTGCCCCGACGAGCCGGGCACCGAGAAGAACCACGGCTGCAAGAGCAAGCAACTGGCGCAGATTGGCGAGGGCCAGATTCGCGTCCTGGAGACGGTCTACTTCGAGAACAACAAGGACCTCATCAGCCCCCGCAGCTTCAAGCTGCTGGACACGGTGGCCAGCATCCTCGCCACGCACCCTGAAATCGAGAAGCTGCGCATCGAGGGCCACACCGACAACACCGGCAGCGCCGAGTACAACCGCGACCTGTCCCAGCGTCGCGCGGAGGCGGTGGCGCAGTACCTGGTGGGCAAGTCGGTGGCGCGCGAGCGCCTGGAGCCGAAGGGCTTCGGTCCGGAGCAGCCCATCGCCGACAACAAGACCAAGGAAGGCCGCGCGAAGAACCGCCGCGTGGAGTTCAAGATCGTCGGTGACGCCGTGGGCGTGACGACGCAGCAGGGCAACCCCACCGCCGACACCATCGAGAAGTGAGGCCAGATTCCATGACTACACGTGTCTTCCTGAAAGCGGCGGCACTGGCGCTCGCGCTGGTGTCCACCCTGACGGGCTGCGAGGCGGACGTCGCCGGGCAGCCCTCTCCCTCCGACCCCGTGCTGGCCAGCCAGTCCTCGTCGCTCGTCGGCGACGGCCGGCTCCAGCCCGGCGAGCAATGTGACGACGGCAACACGGTGTCCGGCGACGGCTGTTCCGCCACCGGCGCCATCGAGTCGGGCTACCTCTGTCACGTCCCCGGCCGCGCCTGCTCCCTGGCGAGCCTGTGCGGCAACGACGCCGCCAACTCCGGCGAGGCCTGCGACGACGGCGACACCGCGGCGGGCGCCAACGGCTGCACGGCCAACTGCGACCTGTCCCTGTGCGGCAACGGCGTCTTCAACAACCGCCCGTACCCCAACTTCGACCAGGAAATCTGCGACGACGGCAACCGCTTCGAGGGCGACGGCTGCAGCCGCCAGTGCGAGGTGGAGCCCGGCTTCGCCTGCGCGGGCAGCCCCAGCCGCTGCGTGAGGGCGGGCGTCGCGGTGTTCAACACCGGCGTGGACCAGAACAACCGCCGCCTGGAGTCCGGCGCGGACCCGCACTGGTTCTACACGGGCACGACGACGGGCGCCGCCACCGACGTGCGAGACGCCGAGGACTGGCCGCAGGAAATCCAGACGGCGCGCTACATGCGGGCGCCCCTGGGCGAGAGCACCTGCGTGTACCAGGACTTCATCGTCCCCTCGACGACGAACATCTCCCAGTTCCGCCTGCGACTGGCGACGTTCAACGACAACGCCTTCGACGGCGCACGGGTGAACGGCACGGCCGTCACGCCCGTCACGGTGAACGACCCGGGTGGCCAGCCCTGGCAGAAGAACATCTTCCGCGAGTTCGGCACCACCGCCCCCTGGCGCACGGGCCTCAACCGCATCGAGCTGTGCAACGAGAACGAGACCACCGAGCCCAACGCCTTCCGCTACCTCTTCGTGGACGCGTACGACGACCGCTGCGGTGACGGTGTCATCTCGCTGCGCGAGGACTGCGACGACGGCGACACCACCAACGGCGACGGCTGCAGCTCCAGCTGCGCCATCGAGCCGGGCTACGGCTGCACGGGCGCACCCAGCGTCTGCGCGCAGACGTGTGGCAACGGCTCGCTGAACCCCGGTGAGCAGTGCGACGACGGCAACACCACCGCGGGCGACGGCTGCAACGCGAGCTGCCGCGTCGAGGCCGGCCATGCCTGCCCCAACCCGGGCCAGGCCTGCCTGGAGACGTGCGGCAACGGCGCCATCAACGCCGGCGAGCAGTGCGACGACGGCAACCTGAACGGCTCGGACGGCTGCTCCGCGGCGTGCCGCATCGAGCGCGGCTACGAGTGCGCGGGCGCCCCGTCCGCGTGCGCCCCGCTGTGCGGCAACAGCCGGCTGGACCCGGGCGAGCTGTGCGACGACGGCAACACCCAGCTCAACGACGGCTGCTCCATCGCCTGCACCCTGGAGCTGGGCTACTCCTGCCCCACCGTGGGCCAGCCCTGCGCGAAGACGTGCGGCAACGGCACGGTGAACCCGGGCGAGCAGTGCGATGACGGCAACCTCAATTCAGGGGACGGCTGCGCCACCGAGTGCCGCGTCGAGCCGGGCTATGCGTGCAGCGCCCCGGCGAACGGCGCTTCCGTGTGCACCCAGACGTGCGGCAACGGCGTGACGGACGTGAACGAGACGTGCGACGACGGCAACACCACCGCGGGCGACGGCTGCTCGCCGGGCTGCCGCGTGGACGTGGGCTACTCCTGCACGAAACAGCCCAGCGAATGCATCACCCTCTGCGGCGACGGCATCACCGCGGGCGCCGAGGTCTGCGACGACGGCAACACCACCGCGGGCGACGGCTGCAACGGCCAGTGCGCGGTGGAGCCGGGCTATAGCTGCCCCCCGCCGGGCAACGTGTGCTTCAACACCTGCGGCAATGGCACGCGGGAGTCCGGCGAGGAGTGCGACGACGACGACACCGACAACGGCGACGGCTGCAGCAGCACCTGCCGCGTGGAGAGTGGCTACTCGTGCAGCGGAGTGCCCAGCGAGTGCCGCACCTCCTGCGGTGACGGCGTCGTCGCCGGCACCGAGGTGTGCGACGACGGCAACCTGTCCGGCGGGGACACCTGCTCGCCGCGCTGCCTGTGGGAGGTGGGCCAGACGTGCGCGGCCTCCGGCGTCTGCGACAGCGGTTACTGCAACCCCAACACCAACCGCTGCGACGTCCTCACCAACTGCGGCAACGGCGCGCTGGACGAGGGCGAGCTGTGCGACGACGGCAACACCGCCACCGGCGACGGCTGCGGCGCGTCCTGCACCCTCGAGGCGGGCTACAGCTGCACCGGCAACCCGTCGGTGTGCGCGGTGACGTGCGGCGACGGCGTCAAGGCCGCCTCCGAGGCGTGCGACGACGGCAACACCACCGCGGGTGACGGCTGCAGCGCCACCTGCACGACGCAGAGCGGGTACGGCTGCCAGAACACGGGGGTGAGCACCTTCTTCACCCGCCTGGGCCGCAGCCAGTGCACCCAGGTGTCGGACATCAACAACCCGACCCTGCCCGCCGGCGCCGTCCAGGCCGCGCTGAGCGTGCCGGGCCGCTACCGCATGCACTACGTGGCCGGCGCGGTGAGCTACTCGGGTGCCAGCAACTGGTACCCGGGCATCTTCGGCGTCAACGCCGACCCGGGCACCGGGACGCAGGGCTTCTCCCAGGGTGGCGTCCCGGTGGGCGGGCCCGCCTCCACCACGCGCAACGCCGCGATGACGCTGGGCTTCCCGCTGTCGCGTGACTTCGACGCGGCCACGGGCGACGTGCGCCTGGCCCTGGTGGACACCGACTGCGACCAGAACAACAACACCGAGACGGCGGTGACGTACCGCGTGGACGCGCTGTCCATCTGCCAGCTCATCCCGGTGCTCACCAGCCCCGGCACGGGCGGCACCACGGAGGGCCCCATCGGCGGCACCGGCTCACCGGGCGCCACCGTCCTCGTCTACGTCGACGGGAGCAACACGCCTGCCTGCACCGCCGTCGTGGACGCCACGGGTCACTGGACGTGTGACCTGGGCGATGTCGCGGATGGCACGCACTCGGTGGTGCTCACCTCCACCACCCTGAGCGCCACGGAGCCGGCCCCGGCGGTGAACATCACCGTCGCCGGCCCCACCCCGGTCGACACCACGCCGCCCGCCGCGCCGGTCATCACCGGCCCCACCCCGGGCTCGGTGCTGTCCACCTCCACGCCCACGCTGACGGGCACGGCGGAGCCGGGCAGCACGGTGACGGTGCGCGAGGGCAACACGGTGCTGTGCACGGCCGTCGCCAGCGACACCGGCGCGTGGAGCTGCGTGCCGACCACGCCCATGGCGGACGGCGAGCACACCGTGACGGCTACGGCCACCGACGCGGCCGGCAACACCGGCCCCACGTCGAACACGGACACCTTCACCATCGACACCCAGGTGCCGGACACCTCCATCCCCCGCGGGCCGCGCTCGCTCACCACCGACGGGGACGCCTCGTTCGACTACGCCTCCACCGAGGACGGCGTGCGCTACGAGTGCAGCCTGGACGGCGGCGCCTACGTCCCGTGCGAGGACCGCTACGACGTCGGGCTGGGTGAGCACACCCTGCGCGTGCGCTCCGTGGACGCGGCGGGCAACGTGGACGCCTCGCCCGCCGTCTACAACTGGACGGTGGAGCAGATCACCCGCGCCTTCGCGGGCGGCGGCTGCAGCGCGGCGCCGGCCTCGTCCGGACTGGCCCTGCTGGCCCTGCTCGGCCTCCGCCGGCGCAACCGCCGGCCGGAGGGTGCGCGGAAGTAGTCGAGACCGCTGGGAGGCCCACCTCCCCTCACTGGGCCCTACCCCCTCTGGGCCCGAGGGCCTCCCGGCGGGTCTCCCGCCGCACCGGGGCCAGCCCGTATGCTGCCCCGGTGCATGCGGTGGGCCGTGAAGTCGAGTTGTTCGAAGAGGAGCTGCTCCTCGCGCTGGATGAAGGGCTGGTCTCCCATGAAGAGGCCGCCGCCCTGCGTGAGGAGGCACTCCGTCTGGAACGCGGCCCCCTGCAGCTGCTGAGAGAGCGGGGCCGCCTCACGGAGGACACCCTGCACCTGCTGCGCGAGGAGCTGACACCCCGGGCGCATGCGGGTGGGGAGCACACGGACGGCGGAGGCGCCCGGCCCGAGGAGGCCGACACGCTGACGCCCCCCACCCCCGGCGAGGTGGTGCCAGAGGGCGGCTCCCAGGTGCCCGACTTCCCCGTGCCGGAGTGGGAGCGCTACCAGCCGGTGCGCTTCCTCGGCCAGGGCGGCATGGGGCAGGTGTTCCTGGCGTATGACCCGATGCTGCGGCGCAACGTCGCGCTGAAGTTCGTGCGCGGCGCGCACCCGGAGCAGGCCCGGCGCTTCCTGTCCGAGGCCCGCGCCCAGGCGCGCGTGCGGCACGAGCGCGTGTGCGAGGTGTACGAGGTCGGCGAGGTGCGCGGCCGCGGCTACATCGCCATGCGGTACGTGGACGGCCGGACGCTGGGGCAGCTCTCGGGCACGCTCACGCTGGAGCAGAAGGTGCTGGTGCTGCGCCAGGCCGCCGAGGGCGTGCACGCGGCCCACCGCGCCGGCCTCATCCACCGCGACATCAAGCCCGGCAACATCGTCGTGGAGCGCACCGAGGACGGGGGCCTGTCTCCCTTCGTCATGGACTTCGGCCTCGCGCGCGAGGGACGGGACGAGGGCGGGGCCTCGCACCAGGTGCTGGGCACGCCGCACTACATGGCGCCGGAGCAGGCCCGGGGCGAGGTGTCCCGGCTCGACAGGCGCGTGGACGTCTATGCCCTGGGCGCCACGCTGTACCTGCTGCTCACCGGGCGCCCGCCCTTCCCCGGTGACACGGAGAAGGAGGTCCTCACCCGCCTCCAGACGGAGGAGCCTCCACCGCCGCGCTCGCTGGACGCGGACATCCCCGAGGACCTGGAGGCCATCGTCCTCAAGTGCCTGGAGAAGGAGCGGCCCGCCCGCTACGACTCGGCGCGCGCGCTGGCGGAGGACCTGGGCCGCTTCCTGGAAGGCGAGCCGGTGCTGGCGCGCCGCGGGCTCGGCTACCAGCTGCGCAGGAAGGCCCGCAAGCACAGGCTGGCGCTGGCGCTGGGCGCCGCCGCGCTGACGGTGGTGACGCTGGCCCTGGGACAGGCGGTGGTGGCGCGAAGTGAAGTCGCCGAGCGCGAGCGGCTGGCCCGCCGCTTCACCGAGCGCGTGGAGCGTATCGAGGCCTCGGCGCGCTACTCCGCGCTCTCACCGCTGCACGACACGCGCGAGGACCGGCGGGCGCTGCGCGAGAGCATGGAGGCGCTGGAGGCCGAGGTGCGCGAGGCCGGGCGGCAGGCGCGGGGGCCCGGCCAGTACGCGCTGGGGCGCGCGCTGCTCGTGCTGGATGACCGCGAGGGCGCGCGCGCTCGGCTCGAGTCCGCGTGGGCGCTCGGCTACCGCGAGCCGCGCGTGGCCTGGGCGCTGGCGTGGGTGCTGGGAGAGCAGTACCGCGAGCAGCTCCTCCTGGACGTGGAGCGCCGCACCCCCGAGGCGCGCGAGGCCCGCCGCCGCGAATTGGAGCAGCGCTACAGGGACCCGGCGCTCGTGTACCTCCGCCAGGCGGAAGGGCCCGACGTCCCGGCCCCGCCCCTCTACGTGCGGGCGCTGTTCGCCTTCTACGAGGACCGTCACGAGGAGGCGCTGGCGCACCTGGACGCGATGGGCCGCGCGCTGCCCTGGTTCTACGAGGCGCCGCTCCTGCGCGGCGACATCCTCCTCGCCCGGGCCACGCAGCGCTGGAACACGGGTGACCGCGTCGGCTCGCAGGCGGACCTGGACACCGGACGTCGGGCGTATGCCACCGCCATCACCATCGCCGACAGCCAGCCCGCCGCGCACTACGCGCTGGGACGGCTGGAGCTGGCCGCGCTCATCATGGAGCTGTACGGCGAGGGCAACATCCTTCCTCCCTACGAGCGGGGGCTGGAGTCCATGTCACGCGCGCTCGCGGCCGCGCCGGACGACGCCCGCGCGCTGGTGGGGATGGCGAGGTTCCACCGGCGACTCGCGGAGCAGCGCGCCCTGAAAGGGGAGCCGGACGTGGAGCCGCTGCTGCAGAAGGCCATCGACGCCGCGAGCACCGCGCAGGCGGTGGCGCCTCCCGGAGCCCGCGTGCCGCTGGAGCTGGCCCTGACGTACCGGGTCTGGGCGCGACACCGGCAGCGGCACGGACAGGACCCTCGCGAGCAGCTCCGGCTCTCCATCGAGTCCTTCGAGCGCCTCCGCCCCGAGGAGCGCGACTACGCCTTCCACATCAACCTGGGCCTGACGTACCAGGTGTGGGCCGACTACGAGGCCGAGCACGGAGAGGACCCGCTCGCCCACCAGGACCGCGCCATCGAGGAGTACCGCGCGGCCATCCTCCTGCGAGAGCAGTATCCGGATGCGTGGATCAACCTGGGGAGTGCCCTGGGCAGGCGGGCCGCGCATCCCCACGCGCCGGATGCGCCGGGCGACCTGACGCGGGCGCGGGAGGCGCTCGATCGGGCCCTGGCCCTCAACCCACGCAACATCGCGGCCTGCTTCCAGGGCGCGGACGTCTCCGAACAGCTCGCGCGCTGGCACCTGGACCGGGGCGAGGACCCCGGCCCGGACCTGGAGAAGGCGCAGGCGCTCTACCGCCAGGGACTGACCGTCAACGCGAAGCTTCCACAGCTGCACAACGGGCTGGGCTCGACGCTGCTGTCGCAGGCGGAGCTGCGCTGGGAGGACGGCGGCGACCCCGAGCCTCTGCTCGCCGCCGCCCAGCGGGCCTTCGAGCAGGCGCGGACGGTGGCCCCGCAGCATGCCTACGGCTACAACAACCTGGGTGAGGTCTGGGCCATGCGCGCCACGTTCCAGCTCGCCCAGCGCGAAGACCCGGGTGCGAGCGTCCGCGCGGCCGTGGAGGCCTACCAGCGCGCGCTCGAGCTGATGCCCGACGATGCCGACCTCTGGGCCAACCTCGGGCGGGCGCACGGCGTGAATGCCACGTGGACGCAGGAGCGTGGAGGAGACCCGCGGCGCGCCGTGGCCCGCGCCGAGGAGGCGCTGGCACGCGCACGGGTCCTCAATCCACGCCTGGGCAGCGCGTGGCGGTACCTCGGCGCGGTCCGTGCCGTGCGGGCCCTGTGGCTGGCCCGGCAGGGCTCGGCCCGGGACGCGGACTTCGAGGAGGCGGAAGCGGCCTTCCGACAGGCGCTGGAGCTGGCGCCCGCGCAGCTGGAGTACCGGCTGGCCGCCGGGCACTTCCATCGCCAGTGGGCGGAGTGGCAGGAGCGCCAGGGCGGAGATTCGACTCCGGCGTTGCAGCGAGGCCTGGAGCTGGCCAGGCACGTGCTGTCCGCGCGGCCCCGCTGGGCACGGGCACGGGTGCTGCGCGCCAGCGTGCTGCTGGCACTGGCCCGGACGAGCGCGCCCGCCGGACAACGGCAGGCGTGGAGCGACGAGGCGCGGGAGGACCTGGAGGGGGCCCTGGCCCACAACCCGCACCTCGTGCCCGCGTGGCAGGGCCTGCTCCCTCCGTCATCGGAGCGGCTGGCTGGCCCTCCCACGCCCTGACCGGCGCCGCTACTTCTTCCTGGGGTCGGTCGGCGGCTCCGTCGACACGTCGATGCCGCCCTTCTTCACCTCATGATCCCCGCCCAGCTTGCTGCGCGCGGTGTCGCCGTAGATGGTCACCGTGAAGGGGTACGGGCCCGGGTCGGCGTTCGAGGTGACAGTCTCCTGGGACGACGACGTCGCCAGCGAGCCGCCATTCAGCTCGTAGGGCCCCGGCGGGCTGAGGCAGCTGGCGTTGTCGAACTTCACCTCGACCTGGCCGGGGATGTCCTGGAGTTTGAAGGTCACCGAGTCGCCGCGCCAGACGACGGGGCTCGGCGAATAACGGATGTCCCCGTTGCTATCGATGGTGATGGTGATGCTGCCCATGGGCCTTGGCTCCTCCCCGCTTGGGGGGCTGAAGGACGTTGTCGCCGCGAGCGTTGCAGGCAATGTACCAGCGGCCTTCCCACTCTAGTCACGGTGTCCCGCCCGCATGGGAAGCGCGGTGGACACGTCATCCGGTGCGTCAGGCCCGGTGTTGACGCGTCATGCGTCCAGGCCCAGCTCGCGTACGCGGCGCTGGAGGGCGCGCCTGGAGACCTCCAGCCGCTGCACCATCTGGTCCAGGTCTCCCCCGCACTCGTGGAAGCAGCGGGTGATTTCCTCCGCGCTCAAATCCCGCGCGGTGCGAATCAGCGAGCTCTTGTCGATGAGCACGTAGACGGACGGGCGGGGAATGCCCAGCCAGTCCGCGGTGGCCTTGAGGTCCCACGAGCAGGCGCGCAGGGCCTCCAGCAGCTCCCGCTCCCCCACTTCCGCGGGCTTGCGCCGCGAGGTCTTCACCTCGGGAGCCTCCGGGGCGGCGGGGGGCACCAGCGCCTCCATGGGACTGCCGGGCACGGGCAGGGCTTCCGCGTCGAGCGTCTGCTCCAGGCGCGCGTCGGCGCGCAGGCGCGGCATTCCCCGGCTGCCGATGACGAGCTGCCGGGCGACGTTGCGCAATTGCCGCACGTTGCCGGGCCACGCGTAGCGCACCAGCCGCACGGCCAGGGCCGCGGGCAGCCAGGGCTGGGTGCGAGGCTCCGAGGACGACAGCTGCCCCGCCTCGCCCGTGGCCTCCAGCTCCTGCCGGGCGAAGTGCAGGAAGAGCGGACCGATGTCCTCGCGGCGCGCGCGCAGCGGAGGCATCTGGATTTCGAAGCCGGCGAGCCGGTGCAGCAGCGGGGCCTTGAAGAGCCGCTCCTGGATGCGCGCCTCCAGGTTGGCGTCGGTGGCGGAGACGAGCCGCACGTCGACGCGGACGGGCTCGTGGCCGCCCACGGGGAAGACCTCGCCCGTCTCCAGCACGCGCAACAGGGCGGCCTGCACCTCGGGGGGCGCCTCGCCCACCTCGTCGAGGAAGAGCGTTCCCCCGTGGGCGGCGCGGACCAGGCCCTCGCGGTCTCTCGTGGCGCCGGTGTACGCGCCACGCTGCGCGCCGAACAGCTCGGCGGCGGCGAGCTCCTTCGCCAGCGCGCCCAGGTTGACGCTCACGAAGGGGCCCGCGCGGCGCGGACCCCGCTCGTGGATGGCGCGCGCCACCAGCTCCTTGCCCGTGCCCGTCTCGCCGCGGATGAGCACGGGGACGTTCAGGTCGGCGACGCGGGCGATGTCCTCGCGCACCTGGCGGATGCTCTCGCCCTGCCCCACGATGCCCAGGTCCTCCGCGCCAGTGGCCTGACCGGTCGACGTCCGGTGGAGCAGCAGCACCACGCGGTCGGCGAGCACGAGCGGCACGCCGAGGGAGAGCTCCTCGGGGGAGAAGTCGCGACCGCCGGTGACGGGCTCCCAGGCCACGCGCACCTGTGTCGCATCCTCGGGCACGCGCAGCCGCACGCCGCCGCGAGGCCCGGGCTCCAGCTGGATGGGCGTGCGGCTGATGAACGGGTCCCCGAGGGGCATGGACAGCAGCCCGCCGGGGCGCGCGAAGTCCGGAGCATTGCGAGACAGCGGCACGGGCCTGCCGTCGGTGACCAGCGTCTCCAGCAACAGCTGGTCTCCGACGCGCTGGAGCTGCGGGTGGGCCACCACCGTCAGCGCCGGCAGACCGCGCACGGACGGAGTCTGCCGTCCCGGATCCCGTCCAGGGGGCGTCGACATGTCGGCGGGGAGCGGCTGCTTCGTGGGCATGCGTCGGGCCTTGATACCTCTGCTGGGCCGATAGCGCACGGCCTCTGTGCATCGGGCAGGCGAGTCCGCCCGGCTTCCGACAGGACGTGAGCACGGGCCTGACGTCGCAGGTGAACACCGCCCCCGGGCCGGGCTGGCGAGCCGCGGGGGCGCCATCTATCTTCCGCGCCGAAAAGCCCATGGGACACGTCCACATCATCCGAGACTTCGCCTCTCCCCAGGAGGGGCGCACCCGCACCGTGCGCATCTACACGCCGGACGCGTACGACGCCGAGCCCGAGCGGCGCTTCCCCGTGCTCTACATGCACGACGGACAGAATGTCTTCGCCCACCCGGAGTCAGCGCTCTTCGACACCTGGTGCGCGAACCACGTGCTGGAGCGCCTGGTCTCCGAGGGCCGCATCGGCCCGTGGCTCATCGTCGCGGTGGACTCCACGCACGACAGGCTCGCCGAGTACTCCCCCTGGCCCGAGCCGCGCGGCGACATCCCCGCCCGCAGCGAGCCCTTCGTCCGCTTCCTCGTCGACACGCTCAAGCCCTGGGTCGACGGCGTCTACCGCACGCGCCAGGGGCCCGAGTGGACGGGCCTCATGGGCGCGTCGCTCGGCGGCCTGATGTCGCTGCACCTCGGCTGGCGGTACCCGGACCTCTTCGGCCGCATCGGCGCGCTGTCGCCTTCCGTGATGTGGGGCTGGGACCGGCTCTTCGGCGAGTGGACGGCCCACACGCGCCGATGGTCACGCATCTACCTGGACGCGGGCACCGACGAGACGGTGGACCCCGTGGGCTACGTCATGCGCTATGGCGAGGCCACGCGGAACTTCCACCGCCACCTCCAGCACCTGGGCTACGCGGACCACGAATTGCGCCTGGTGCTCGAGCCTGGGGGCCAGCACCACGAGCGGGACTGGCAGCGCAGGCTCCCGGAGGCGATGGGCTGGCTGCTGGGGTAGCCCCGGCTCCCAGCGTCACATCCGCTCCCGGTCCACTCCCTCCCGAGAAACAGGAGGGAGCGCACATGCCGCTGAAGAAATATGGAGTCTTGAAGGGCTCGGCCACCGAGATGCAGCTGGGCTTCGGACCGAGCCCCCACTACCAGGTGCGCATCGTGGCCCAGGGGGTGCACTACCGCATCGCGGTCAACGTCAGCTCGAAGCTCCCGCCCTCGGACCTTCAGTACCTCGTCGACGAGCACTTCCAGCATCCTCTCGCGGAGACGCTCGAAGCGCTGCCTCCCGGCTTCTCGTCCATCCCCAGCAGCGCGGGTGGGCTCGCGCTCGACTACATCCGCGGCAACCTCTTCGACCGCGACGGCATGACGCCCCTGCCGCCCAACCTCCCCGGGCCGGACAATGACTTGAACGAGAAGCTGGACCACTACTTCCAGCGCGCGGTGCGGGACACGCAGGCCCAGGTCTATGCCTTCGGAGAACCGTGGGGCCCGGAGCCGGAGATTGCGGACAAGTACTTCCACTTCAAGCCCGGCCGAGGCATCCACGACATCCACATGAACCAGGGCAACCACCCGTCCTTCGCCGCCCAGGACGGCGTCCATCAGGACGGCGGAGTGCTCATCCACCTCCCCGCGACGCAGCAATGGGTGGGCATCTTCCTCAAGTTCCAGTCGCAGTCGTGGCACACCGACGACAGGACGGGCCACACCCTCGACGGCACCATCCCCGTCACCCACGACGGCGCGGTGCGCATCATCGCCGCGCTCGTCAACGACACGCGCTCGCCCGAGCGGGAGACCATCACCCTGCTCAACACCTCACCCGTGCCGGTGTCACTCGATGGGTGGGCGCTCGTGGACAAGAACAAGCACAAGCAGCCCCTGAGCGGAGACCTGCCGCCGGGCGCCACGCGGCTGCTGCCGGTGAGCAAGCCCCTGGAGCTGTCGAACAACGGCGGCATCATCTCGCTGCTCGACGACCAGGGGTTGAAGATCGACGGCGTCTCGTATGTGAAGTCGCAGGCCCGTCCCGGGTGGACGGTCGTCTTCTAGCGGAACAGCCTCACGTCCTGATGTGTTACGAAGGACTTCGGCACCAGGCAGGCGAGGGCCGCGCGGGAATTCTCCCGGCGCGGCCTCCCGCTCCAGCGGTGGTGGCGTCGGTGGCGTGAGAGCGGGTGAACGTTGTCGCAAGCAACGAAGGCGAAGTTCCTGGAGTCGGGGCCCTTCCATCAGGACCTCAAGGCGCGAGTGGAGCAGTACCTGGAAGCAAGCGGTCGCTCCGCCCGGGACCTGCCGGGCATGTACCTGAAGACCGCGGTCATCCTCGGCTGGTGCGCAGCCTCGTACGCCTGGCTCGTCTTCGGTGCCACCAACGTGTGGGGTGTCGTGGCCGGGTGCGTGTCGCTCGGGCTGGCCATCGCCGGCATCGGCTTCAGCATCCAGCATGACGCCAACCACGGCAGCTATTCGAACCGACGGAGCATCAACCGGCTGCTCGGCTGGACGCTGGATATCGTCGGCGGCTCCTCTTACGTGTGGGGTTGGAAGCACAACATCTTCCACCACAGCCATCCCAACGTCGTCGGCCTGGACGAGGACATCGACATCCAGCCGCTGTGCCGGATTGCCCCGGGCCAGAAGCTGCACGCGGCCCATCGCTTCCAGCACCTCTACATCTGGGTGCTCTACGGACTGCTGTCGGTGAAGTGGCACTTCATCGACGACTTCAAGGACCTGGTCACCGGCCGCATCGGCCGGCAGAAGATGCCACGCCCCTCGGGGCGCAAGCTCGCCGGGGTGCTCGTCGGCAAGGCGCTCTTCTACGGCTGGACGCTCGTGGTGCCCCTGCTCTTCCACCCGCTCTGGCAGGTGGCGCTCGCCTACGCGCTCACCGCCTTCGTGCTCGGGCTGACGCTGGCGACGGTGTTCCAGCTCGCGCACTGTGTAGAAGAGGCCGTCTTCACCGAGGTGCCGCAGCACAGCCACTCCATCCCCCACGACTGGGCGACACACCAGATTGGCTCCACGGTGGACTTCGCGCGGGGCAATTGGCTGGTGAGCTGGTATCTGGGTGGACTCAACTTCCAGGTGGAGCACCACCTCTTCCCGCGCGTGTGTCACCTGCACTACCCGGCGCTCTCGCGCATCGTCGAGGACACCTGCCGCAAGCACGGCGTCCCCTACCGGGTGAACACGAGCGTGGGTGCGGCATTGAAGAGCCACGTGCGCTGGCTCAAGCGGATGGGACAGCCCGTCATCGAGGGTGCGGTATGAGTGAAGAAGCGGAGAAGGTTCGGTACGGACGCGCGCAGAAGTTCCGCCTCTCGCCGAAGGGCAGCGAGGCCGCGGCGTCGTATGCGGCCATGATTGAATCGGCGAAGAGCGGCACCGGGCGCGCCCAGTTCGACGCGGCCCGGGCTTCCTGGGGGACCACGCTGGGGCTTCCCCCCGACGACGGGCTCTACCTCGTGGAGTTCGCCGCCGGAGAGCGCACCGTCGCGGAAGCGACGCGCAACCTCGATGGCTGCGGCACCACCGCGAAGGAAGTCAAAACGGCCGTCGAGCGGCTGCTGAAGCTCGGCATGCTCGAGCCGCTGCCCGCGGCGCCACCGCCTCCCGCGCCGCCGCCTCGCCGCTACTGGTGAGCCGTGGCTACACCGCGGACGCGGTGAGCCGCTGCGCCTGCGTCACTCCGGGCAGCGTGGGCGCCGGGTTGAGCGCCTGGACGAGCAGCGCGCGCAGCGCCTCGGACAGGTCGTCATTCACGCCCAGCGCGCCCGCGGGCGCCCCCTGCAGCGGCCCGGGCACCTCCGCGCCCACCACCACCACGGGCATGCGCACGTCCCACGAGAGGTAGTGCGCCAGGCGCACGGCGGGCTCGGACACGTCGAGCAGCAGCGCGCCCACCGCGCCCGCCGTGAAGGGCCGCCACAAGGGCCGCGCCGCCTCCGCGGGAGGCAGCACGCAGAAGTCCAGGCGCAGCACCTCGCTGAGCACCAGCCGGCCCAGCGTGCCGAAGCCGCTCTTCACGGCGGTGGGCTCGGCGGACAGCGCCTCCAGCCCCGGCAGCCTCGCCAGAATCCGCCGCGCCGCCGCCGCGCCGCTGCCGCAGACGAACACCTTCGCGGTGGCCACCTTCGCCGGCGTCGCCCGCGTCCGGAGGATGCGCCCGCGCAGCGCGTGCACCTCCGCCGCGCCCAGCAGCTCGCTGGCGCTGGCGTCCGAGCCGTCCGAGTCCACCGCCCGCGCCACGCCCCGCTGCATCAGCGCGGACAGCACGCTCAGCACTTCCAGGTCCGTGGCCGGCGCCAGGTCCAGCACCTCGCCCAGCGCGCGCGGCTGGCGCAGCAGGCCCACCACCTGCGCCGTCACCGGGTGCTGGTCCTGCGACAGGTCCACGTCCGGCGCCAGCATCAGCCGCGTGTGGCGCGGCGGCAGGCCCGGCATCAGCCGGTTCACCTCGTCCGACTGCCGCATGCCCTCCAGCAGCGCGTCATCCATGCCGCGGTTGATGCGGGGCCTGGCCGCGTTCGTCCCCGGCGAGAAGGTGAAGGTGCCATCCGCCCACGCCAGCAGGCGGAACAGCGCCTTCTCCCCTTCCACGCGCCCCAGCTTCGCATTCACGGGGCGGCCGTCGACGACGAAGATTTCGCCCCGGTCGTTGCCGCGCTCCAGCGCCAGCCGGCCGCTGCGCTTGTTCATGCCCAGCAGCTGCATCAGGTCCGGGATGCTGAGCTGGCTGAGCGAGCCTTCGATTTCCTGCTGCTCGCTCTTGAGGTCCTTGGCGGCCTCGCTGCGCCGGAAGATGTGCTCAATCCGGCTGAGCACCTCGTCCAGGTTGAAGGGCTTGCGCAGGTAGCCGTCGCGCAGGCCCCGCTGCCGGTCCGAGTCGAAGCTCGAGGTGGTGAGCACCACCGGGATGTCTTCGGTGCGCGGGTTGGTGCGCAGAATCTGGATGAAGGTCCGCGCATCCAGCAGCCGGCAGCCCTCGTCGAACAGCGTGAGGTCCGGGTGGCGCAGCACGGCCACCTCCAGCGCGCGTGAGCCATCCGGCGCGTAGTGCACCTGGTAGCCCTTGGTGCGCAGCGCGCGCGACAGCGAGCGCACGGACTCGAGGTCGGGGTCGGCGATCAGGATCTTCCGGACCTGGGCCACGTGGATTGCCCTTCGTCTCAGTAGGGCTGCAGGTCGTACTCGGCCTGCAGCTTGGAGATGAGCCCGTCCACCACCGCGGTGTCCGAGGTATGGAAGCCCCAGGTGGCCCCGAGCCCGCGCCGCTGGATGAGCGCGTACGCGGCGTTCTCCGAGAGCCAGAGGATGAACTCGTGCCGCGTCACCCGGTCATCCCCCTCCAGGAAGACGGGCGTCAGCGCGGGGTGTGACTCCAGGTCCACGCGACGGCCCAGCAGGTAGATGCGCGACGCCATGTCCGGCGGCGCCGACTCCAGCCCCGAGGCGATGGGGAGGTCCGTGCGAATCTCCGGCCCGCCGACGTAGAGGATGCCGCGCGAGCCCGGGTCTCTCATCAGCTCGCGGGCAATCTCCGCCTGCAGCTCGTCGAAGAGCACGTCGGAGACCTTGCCGCGGCGGCTCGGCTCGGAGCGCTCGTCCACCGGCAGCCGGGGGCTCGTCGGCGTGCCCAGCAGCAGGTCCACCTCGTCCCAGAAGGGCAGCCCGTCCAGCATCAGCCGGCGCTGCAGGGACGCGCGCCGCTCGTCCATGCGGCGGCGGCAGCGGTGGACCAGCTCGTCGAAGTCCTCCCCGTCCTTGGGGAAGGTGCTCGCCCCGCCGACGAGGGCCAGCGGCAGGCGCTGCTCCACGTCCTGCACCTCGGGCTCGTCGCGCACCGCGGCCACCGCGCGGCGCACGAACATCAGCGCGCCGAAGAAGTCCGTCTCCGGCAGCAGGAGGTAGAACTCCTGGTCGCTCGCCTTCGCGATGACGTCCGAGTCGCGGATGATCTTGCTCAGCGCCCGGATGATGCCGCGCACCGCCTTCTTCGCGTCCGCCGCCCCCTGGCGCACGCGCACCAGCGGCAGGTTGTCGATGGAGAAGGTCAGCAGCGAGAAGGTCCGCCCGTAGCGGCGCGCCTTGTAGATTTCCTTGGACGCGTAGTCGGTGAAGTAGCTGAGGTTGTACGCCGCCGTCTCGCGGTCTCGCAGGCCCAGCCGCTGGAGCGCGAGCATCCGCCGGCCGTTCTTCACGCCTACCGCCGCGAAGTCCGCGAGCACCTTGGCATCGCGCGAGTGCTCGGGGCGGAAGTCCCCGGCGAGCGGGTCCGACAGCTGAGCCAGGCCGACGATTTCCCCGGAGGCCAGCAGCGGCACGTACATCACCGCGGAGCGCTCGTCGCGGGCGAACCACGGCTGGGCCTCGCGCAGCCGTCCGGCCAGCGGCCCTTCCGGGTTCATCTTCTCCGCGAGGAACTGCTTGTCGAGCAGCCCCCGGTACGCGCGCAGCACCAGGTCGCCCCGGTCGTCCATCACCCACAGCGCGGCGCTCTGCGCGTCACAGACGGCGCCCAGCTCCGCGATGATGCGCTCCTGCAGCCACTCCAGGTCGGGATGGGACAGCAGCTCCAGGCAGCGCTGGTGCAGGTTGTGGAAGCGGGCGAACTCGAGGTTCTCGTCGCGCAATTGCGCGCGCTCGCGGCGGAGGGAGGCGCGCTCCAAGGCGCGGTCCACCGCCAGCAGCATGTCGGTCTCCTCCACCGGCTTCGTCAGGCAGTCCGCGGCGCCGGAGCGCAGCGCCATCTCCGAGCCGCGCACGTCCGTGCGGTGGCTGACGAGGATGACCTCCTGCTCCGGGTAGCTCTCGCGCAGGCGCGCGGTGAGCGAGAAGCCGTCCACGCCGGGCATCACCACGTCGGTGATGACGAGGTCGAAGGGCGTGCGGGACGCCTCCTCGAGCGCGAGCGTTGCGTTCTCCACGGCCACCACGCGGTGCCCGTTGCGGGTGAGCATGTCGCTGGCGACTTGTCGGAAGAACAGGTCGTCATCGACGACGAGGATGGGTCCGGCCACGGCGCGTTCTGACCTGGGGGTGAGGGAGAGGAACGCTTGAGGTTACCGGGGGGACGGAAGCGCGACAACGCCCTCGAACACGAAGGCCACGGGGCCACGGAGGCGGATGTCGGACAGGTCGGCGGGCACGCGGATGCGCAGGTCTCCGCCCGGCAGCGTGACGCGCAGCCAGGCGTCCGGGGGCAGCCGCTTCGCCAGCACGGCCGCCACCGCCGACGCGCAGGCCCCGGTGCCGCACGCCTGCGTCAGCCCGCAGCCCCGCTCCCAGACGACTACCGTGAGGCCATCCGATTCCACGCGCACGAACTCCACGTTGGTGCGGTCGGGGAAGGACGGGTGCACTTCGAGGGTGGGCCCCAGGCGGGGGGCGTCCTCGAGGGGCTGGTCCAGGAGGACGAGGTGCGGGTTGCCCATGCTCACCGCGGAGCCGCGCAGGTCCGGGTGGCCCGGCAGGGGCAGGTCGAGGAAGGGCTTGCCGGTGGCGCCCGAGGGCAGGTTGGGCGCGACGAGGCGCGCGGGGCCCATGGAGATGTCCACGCCGATGACGCCGCCGTCGCCGTAGCCGGGGATGCAGGAGAGCACGCCCGCGCCCGTCTCGACGTCGATGCGGCCGGGGTTGTCGTCGGTGTGGTCCACCAGGTACTTCACCGCGCAGCGCAGGCCGTTGCCGCACATCTCCGCGATGCTGCCGTCGGCGTTGTGCACCACCATGCGGGCCACGGCGTGCTTCGAGGGGAGGATGGAGAGCACCCCGTCCGCGCCGATGCCCAGGCGCCGGTCACACATCCACCGTGACGTGGCGGCATCGATGTCCACGCCGGTGCGACGGCGGTCCAGGATGACGAAGTCGTTGCCCAGGCCCTGATACTTGAAGATGCGCTCGCGAGCGTCCACGTGCGCAATCCTAGCGGCGAGTCGTCACTCGCGCTCGTCTGGCTTCTTCGAAGTGGTGGGGGGCGGCAGGTCGAGGGCGGGCATGGCGGTGCGGCCCGGCTTCGCCTGGGGAATGGTGGGCAGGCGGCCGGCCGTGCCCCCGGGTGCCGCGGGAGGAGTGGTGGCGCGGCGGGACAGCTCGTTCTTCACGGCGTTCAGCTCGGCGTTGGCGCGCTCGTAGATTTCCTGGACGGGGTTGGCGCCGGCCCGGGCGGACTGCCGCCGCAGCGCGCCCAGCTCCGTCTCCTGGGCGGCGAGCTTCTGCTGGAGCTCCTCCACGTGGGTCTGGAGCTGTTCCATCTCCGCGGCCATCTCGAGCACGGCCTCGGGCTGGGAGGAGGCCTTGAGCTCCTCCACGGATGCGAGCAGGTCCTTGCGCTCGGCCTCCAGCGCGGCCAGCCGGTCCTGCTGCTCGCGCACGCGCGTTTCGAGGCGGCCGCGCTCGGCGCGGTCCTCCAGGAGGGACTGCTTCTCCGTGCCCAGGGCCGTGACCTGCTCCTTGAGGGCGGTGACTTCCGTGAGCAGGGTCTTGAGCCTGTCGGCGGAGCTGCCGTCGCGCTTCTGGAGCTGCTGGCGGGTTTCTTCCAGGGCCTGGGCGAGGCGCTCGCGCTCGGCGCGCTCGGCGTCGAGGATGCGGACGGCGTCGGTGGACGTCGTCTCGATGGCGGTGATGCGGCCTTCCAGGCGGACGCGGGCGGCGCGGGCGACGGTGAGGTCCGATTGGAGGCGCTCGCGCTCGGAGGCCAGGGCGGTGCGCTCGGACTCGGCGCGGCCCAGGCGCTCCTGGAGGGACTGGAGGGCGGTGGTGCTCTCGGAGGCGGCGGCCTCCAGCTCGGCGCGCCGGGCGTCCAGGGTGGCCCTTTCGGCGTCGAAGCGCGCGGTGACGTCGGCGAGCTGCTGCTCCAGCGCGGCACGGTCCGCTTCGGCGCGTGCGGTGGCGTCCGCGAGCCGCGACTCCAGCTCGCGCCTGTCGGCCCCGGCGCGCTCGGAGAGGTCCGTGAGCTGCGATTGAAGCTCGGAACGCTCGGTCTCGAAGCGCGCGGTGGTCTCCGTGAGGCGGGCTTCCAGCTCGGAGCGCTGGGTGGTGGTCTCCGTGAGGCGGGTCTCTACTTCGGTGCGCCAGGCCTCGGCCTGGGCCGTGGCCTCCGCGAGCCGTGTTTCCAGGTCCGTACGCTGGGCCTCATGATGCGCGGTGGCCTCCGCGAGCCGCGACTCCAGCTCGGTACGCTGGGCCTCGAAGCGCGCGGTGGTCTCCGTGAGCCGGGCTTCCAGCTCGGCACGTTCGGCCTGATGCCGCGTGGAGAGCGCGTCCAGCTCGGTGCGCTGGGCCTCGGCGCCGGACGTGAGGTCCGCCAGCCGCGCTTCCAGCTCGGCCTGCCGCGCCTCGAACCGGGTGATGTCGGCCTGCCGCGTCTCCAGCTCGGCGCGCTGTGCCTCGACCGTCGCGGTGGCCTCCGCCAGCTGGGAGTCCAGCGCGGCACGCCGCGCGGTGACGTCCTCGAGCCGTGCCTCCAGCTCCGCCCGAGCGGCGCTCGCGCCTTCGTGGGCCTCCGCGAGCCGTGCCTCCAGCTCCGCCCGAGCGGCGCTCGCGCCTTCGTGGGCCTCCGCGAGCCGTGCCTCCAGCGCGGCGGCCCGCGCCTGCTCGGTCCGGGCCACCTCTTTCAGCGCGTCCAGGGCGGCGCGCTCGGCCTCCAGTGAGGTCTCCATCGCGGTGGCCTTGCCCGCGAAGCGGCGCGCCGTCTCGAGCTGCACCATGAGCAACTCGGCGTTCTCCCGCTGGGCGGCGAGGCGGTCCTGCGCGTCCACCAGCTCCGCGTCGAGCCGGGCGATGTGCATGCCCCGCTCGTGCAGGGCCGCCATGGCGCGCTGGAGCTCCGAGCCCAGGCGCATGATTTCCTGCCGCGCCGCGACCACGTGCCCCAGCTCCGCGCGCAGGGCCACCACCTCCTGCTGTGCCGCCTCCAGGGCGGCTCGGGCCTCCTCCTGCTCGCGGGCGCGCTCCGCCCCCAGGGACTCGAGCTGCCGCTGCTGCCGCTCCGCGCGGATGAGCGCCTCTTCGACCTCCGCATCCAGCGCGTCCAGCTTCTTGCGCGATATCTCTTCCTGACGGGTCAGCGCCTCGCGAGCCTCGGCCAGCGCCTGCTCGTGCGCCGTGGCCGCCTCGCTGAGACGACGGGCCTCGCTCTCGCCCTCCCCGACCTGCTCGCGCAGCCGGGCCACCTGCGCCTGGAGCTCCTGGAGCGACCACTCGCGCTCGGACAGCTGGGCTTCCGTGACGCGTCGAGCGGCTTCGGCCTCGGCAAGGGACTGCTCCAGCGTCGCGCTGCGAGAGGCCTCCGCTTCCCGGGTGGCCTGGGTCTCCGAGAGCCGGGCCTCCAGCCTCGCCACCGCCGCCTCGAACTCCTGCTCCCGCGCCTTCGCGGCCGCGCGTTCCTCTTCGAGGACGCGCTGCTGCTCGGCCATGACGCGCTCGGCGGCCTCCAATCGCTCCTGCCGTGCCTGCTCGCGGGCGGCGAAGTCCGTGCGCAGCGACTCCAGCACGGACTGCGACTGTGCCAGCGCGCTGCCTGCCTCTGTACGTGCGTCCTGCTCGGCGGACAGCGCCGCCTGGATGCGGGCCAGCGCGGCCTCCGCGTCCACCCGGGCGAGCTGCTCGGCCTCCAGGCGCGCACGAAGCTGCGCCAGGCCTGCTTCGCCCTCGCTCCGGCCCTGCCGCTCGGCCTCGAGCTCGGCGCGAACGGAGATGATGGCCGCGTCGAGCCGGGTGCGCTCGTCACGCTCGGCATCCAGCTGGGTCCGGGCCAGGGTGAGGGCGCCGTCGAGCCCGCTCCGGGCCTCGCGCTCTCCCTGGAGGTCCGCGCGAGCCGAAGCCAGCGCCGCATCGAGCCGAGCCCGCTCCTCGCGCTCGACGTCGAGCGCCTCCTGCACTTCCGCGCGGGCCGCCTGGGCGCGGACACGGCCCTCGCGTTCCGACTGCGCCTCGGCCTGGAGCCGGGTGACGACCTCGTCGGCACCGAAGGCGCGCTCGCGCATCCCGGTGAGTTCGGCCGCCAGTCGCTCACGCTGCTCGCGCTCGGAGGCCAGGGCATCCCGGGCCTCCGTCAGGGTCGCCTGGGTGCGGGCCACCAGCCGCTCGTGCGCCTCGTTCGAAGAGGCCAGCTCCTCGCGGACCTCCGCCAGCGACGCCTCCGCCCGAGCCCGCTGCTGCGCCTCCTCCTGAAGCGCCAGCTCCAGCCGGGAGCGCTGCTGCGCCTCGGCCGCGAGTCCAGCCTCAACCTCGGCCAGCGCCGCCGTCGTCCGAGCGTGCTTCGCCTCTTCATCCTGGAGCCGGGCCTGCGACTCCGCCGCCGCAGCCTCCGCCAGGGCGCGTTGACCCGCCTCTTCCTGAAGCCGGGCCTGCGACTCCGCAGCGGCAGCCTCCGCCAGGGCGCGCTGACGTGCTTCCTCCTGGAGCCGGGCCTGCGACTCCGCCGCCGCAGCCTCCGCCAATGCCCGCTGACGCGCCTCCTCCTGGAGCCGGGCCTGTGCTTCCGAAGTGACCAGGGCGCGCTGCTCCGCCTCCAGCCGGAGCTGGGCCTGCACCTCCTCGGCGTCCTGCGTGAGCCGCGCCCGTGCCCCCGCCGCGTCCGCCTCGGCCTGGGTGCGCTGCCGGGTCTCCAGCTCGAGACGGGCCTGCGTCTCCGCCAGCGCCGTCTCCGCGGCCCCACTGCGCCGCGCTTCATCCTGGAGCCGGGCCTGCGACTCCGCGAGCGCCGCCTCCGCCCGAGCACGCCCCTGCGCCTCGTCCTGGAGCTGGGCCTGCGCGTCCGCGAGCGCCGCCTCCCACCGGGCGCGCCGCTCCTGCTCCGCCGACAGCGCGTCCCGTGCCTGGGCGAGCGCCTGGCGCGCCTCCTCCAATCCTTCGCGGGCCTCCGCCAGCGCCGTCTCCGCCCCACCCCGCAGCTCGCGCTCCGCCTCCAGCTTCGCGCGCAGCGCCTCCAGCGCGGAGCCGGACTGGGCCCGCCCCTCGCGCTCGGACTCCAGCGTGGCCCGGACCTCGGCCAGCCCCGCCTCCAGCTCGCTGCGCCGCCGCACCTCCGCGTCGAGCGTCTCCCGTGTCTGCGCCAGCGTGGACTCGGCCTCGGCCAGTCGGCGCGCCGCGTCCTCCAGCCCCTCACGGGCCAGCCGCAGCGCCTCCTCCAAGGAGGCCCGCGCCTGTCGCTCCGCGTCCAGCTCGCCGAGCACCTGCGCCGCCCGCGCCTCCGAGGCGTGTCGCTCCTCGTGCGCCGACTCCAGCTCCGTCCGCGCGGTCTGGAGGGCCGCCTCGAACTCCTCCCGCTGCGTCCGGGCGCGCGCGGAGGACTCCGCCTCCAGCTCCACCACGCGCCGCACCAGCGCCTCGCGCTCCGCCTCCAGCTCCAGCCGCCGGGCCTCGCTGTCCGCCCGGGCCGCCGCTTCCTCGCGGAGCTTGCCGGACAACGCCTCTCCCCGGCCGCGCGCGCCTTCCAGCGCCTGCTCCAGCGACTCCAGCCGCTCCCGCAGCTCCGCGCGCTCGGTCTCCAGCGCCTGCGCGAGCCGCGCCTCCGTCCGCGAGCGCTCCGCCTCCAGCGCCTCCAGCCGGGCCGTCGCCTCGTGGAGCGACTCTTCCAGCCGCGCCGCCATGGCGCGGGACGCCGCCTCACCGCGAGTGAGCGCCTCCACCTCGCCGCGAAGCCGGGCCTCCGCCTCGCGCGACGCGGTCAGCTCCGTCTCCACCCCGCGAGCCTCGGCCTGGAGCGTCTCCAGCCGCGCCTCCGCGTCCTTGCGCGCCCCTTCGGCCGAAGCGGTCCGCTGCCTCGCGTCGGCCAGCTCACGCGCCACGCGCGCCAGCTCGGCCTCCTTCACCGCCACCGCCGTGCCCGAGTCGCGCGACAGCTCCTCCGCCCGCGCGGCCTCGGCCTTCAGGTGCTCCACGGCCGCCAGCGCCGCCGAGTACTGCTCCGCGATGCGAAGCTCCCGCTCGCGCGCGGCCTCCGCCGCCCTGCGCCGGTCCTCGGACTGCTCCACGGCGCGCTCCGCCGCCAGCCGGTCCTTCTCGCGGTCGATGCGCAGCGTGGACAGCTCGTCCTGGAGCTCGCGCACCTGCGAGTACGCCTGCGTCAGCCGCTCCCGGGCCTCCTCCAGCGAGGCAATCGTCTCCTCGCGCCGGGCCCGCTCCAGCCGCAGCGACTCCTGCGCGGCCAGCACCTGCACGCCCGCGTCCGCCTGGGCGCGCTGCGCGGCCTCCACCTCCAGCCGCTGCGCGGCGAGCCGGCGGTCCGCGTCCGCCATCCGCTCCGTCGCCACCTGGAGCTCCAGCTCGCGGCGGCGCAGCTTCCCGGACAAATCATCCCGCTCGCGCTGCGACTCCTGGGTGCCGCGCGCCAGCTCCAGCTGCGCGGTGAGCCGCGCCACCTCGTCGCGAGCCACCTCCAGCGCCGGCCGCAGCGACGCGGCCTCCGCCTCGCGGTCCGTCAGCTCCGCGCGCAGCTTCGTCAGCGACTCCTTCAGCCGCGCGCTGCGGTCCTCCCAGGACTTCGCGCGCGCCACCACCTCGTCCAGCTTCCCGCGGGTGAAGGCCAGCGGCTCCGGCGGCAGCTGCACCCACGTGGGGTCCACCACGCGCGCCGGCTCCTGCCCCGCCACCACCAGGAAGTAGGCCGCCTCGCTGCCGTTGACGAGGGTGCCGTCCACCTGGAGCCCCTCGCCGCGCTCGAAGGCGAGCTGGTAGCCCAGCACCGGTGACTGCGTGGCCACCTCCACGTGCGGGAAGTGGACGGAGAGCGCGTCCAGCAGGAGCCCGTACGTGGGCGGCACGCCCTCCTCCGGCTCCAGCAACTGCGGCAGCGCCAGGCCCGCCACGTTGCGCAGGCCGCCCACGAGGAAGCCCTGCTTTGTCACCAGCCGCGCCAGCTCCGCCAGCAGCTCCGGCGCCTTCACGTAGGGCGCCAGGTCGGCGACCAGCACCACGTCGAAGCTGCCCGCCTCGAAGTCGTCGTAGACGTTGGCGCGGAAGCGCAGCGCGGGGCCGCCATGGGCCTTCTGCGCCGCCTCCACCGCCGTCACGTCCGCGTCGCACGCAATCACGGCGCGCGCGCCGCGTTCGACGAGGAAGCGCGCGCTCTCGCCGCCCGTGGAGGCCACGGCGTCGACTTCCAGCACCCGGCGACGGGCGAAGAGGCTCTCCGCGAAGATGTACCGGGGCAGCAGTTCACTGGGCCCCATGCGGCGGAATGTGTGATGCATGGGTGTGTTCGGGAGTAGGAGTATAGCCGTGGGCGACCGAGCCCCAAGTTAAGCGCCAGGGCCAGAAATCGGCCTCGCGCCTGGACGACAGGAGAGCAGGCGACATGAACTCAGCGGGACAGCAGGGATTCGGCTACCGGGCAAAGCGCACCTTCACGCGGCTCATCGTCTTCACCCTCATCCTCGGCCTGGGGGGCCTGGTCGTCTTCCTCCTCTCCCAGCTCAACGCGCGCACCTTCACCCTGGCCCTCATGGACGGGCAGCTCGCGGTGATGAAGGGCCGCAACGCCCCCATGGGCTCCGTCCCCTACCGCCCCGGGGACCCGCGCCTGGCGGACGCCTACGCCCCCATCCCGGTGGAGGGCCAGGACGTCACCGCGCTCGCCCAGCGCAGCTTCACCGAGCGCGACGAGCTGGACCGCGCCCTCTTCCCCCTGTTGGAGGCGCTGGCCCGCCCGCGCATCGCCTCGGACGAGCCCGCCCGCGTGGACCAGGGCCTCTACTACCTGCGCCGCGCGGAGAAGCTCTCCGGCGTCACCGAGGAGCAGCGCCTGACGCTCCAGAAGCTCATGACGGACGTCGCCTACTACCAGGCCCGCCAGAAGCTGGAGGACGCCCGCAGGCTCGTCAGCGACGCCCTCAGCCAGCTCAAGATGGCCGCGGAGAGCCAGAGCCGCCACGCCCGCAGCGCCAACCAGATGCTCAGCGCCGTCACCCCGCCCGCCCGCGAGCTGGAGGAGGCCCTCCGCCGCGCCGTGCACACCCTCAGCGGCCCCCAGGCCGCCCCCGAGCCCGCGCCCAAGCCCGCCCCGGAGACGCCGGTTTCCCCACCTGAACCCACCACCGGAACGACGCCCTCCGAGGCGCCGGTCCTGGCGGCTCCGGACGCGGGCGAATCTCCGTAAATCGGGACGCTTTCCTGCCGCTCAGGTTGGATTCCAGGGACCCCATACACGGCGTCCCTGGGCACATCACGGAGTGTCGTCAGGAGAACGTGACCAAACGTGTTGGAGATCGATCATAGATTGCAATGATCGGGCCCAGGCAAACACTAGATCTCGCGTTGACAGGCTGGATACCCCCCCATAGCTTGTGCCCGGTCGACGGTGCCCCACCGGAGAACGCCGCCGTGGCGTGGGGCTGAGGAGGGGTTGTGGGTTTCTTGCGCACAGCTGGCAACTGCCTCATAAAACACCGCCGACACCCGGTCGTCTTCAGACCCTAGACCCGCCCTCTCCAGGACGGGTCCCACCTGAACATTTTTCAAGTAGCGTGACCTGGGGAGCCGTCCCCCCGGGACAGACACCCGTGTCTGTCCAAGGCCATGCCTTTGTCCGGAGTGAGCCGCTCGTGAACTTCGAAACGCCCGTGAAGCCCTCTGCCGCCAGCCTGGCCGTCCCGCCCGCCACCAACGGACACCCGGTGCCGTCCGTGAGTGCCGCGCCAGCGCCAGCGCCCACGGAGGCCCCACCGGCCGAGTTCGGTTCCACCACGATGCGCGTGAAGAAGCGCAACGGCACCGCGGAGCCGGTGGACCTCAACAAGATTGTCCGCGCCGTGGGCCGCTGCTGCATGGGCCTGCCCCGCGTGGACGTGATGCGGGTGGCCACGAAGACCATCTCCGGCCTCTATGACGGCGCCACCACGCGCGAGCTGGACGGCCTGTCCATCCAGACGGCCGCGGCCCTCATCGCCGAGGAGCCCGAGTACGGCCGCCTCTCCGCGCGCCTGCTGTCCGCCTTCATCCAGAAGGAGGTCAGCAACCAGGAGATCCACTCCTTCAGCCAGTCCATCGCCGCGGGCCACAAGCACGGCCTCATCGCGGACCGGCTGCTCCAGTTCGTCCAGGCCAACGCGCGCAAGCTCAACGCCGCCATCGACCCGTCGCGCAACGACCTGTTCGAGTACTTCGGCCTGCGCACCGTCTATGACCGGTACCTCCTGAAGAACCCGCAGACGCGCGAGGTGCTGGAGACGCCGCAGGAGTTCTTCCTCCGCGTGGCCTGCGCGCTCAGCGGCGACAACGCGCGTGACGCCATCGAGCTGTACCGGCTGTTCAGCTCGCTGGAGTACATGCCCAGCTCGCCCACCCTGTTCAACTCGGGCACGCGCCACGAGCAGCTGTCCAGCTGCTTCCTGCTGGACTCGCCCGCGGACGAGCTGGACGCCATCTACAAGAAGTACTCGGACATCGCGATGCTGTCGAAGTTCTCCGGCGGCATCGGCGTGGCGTACCACCGGGTGCGCGCGCGTGGCTCGCTCATCCGCTCCACCAATGGCCACTCCAACGGCATCGTCCCCTGGCTGAAGACGCTGGACGCCTCGGTGGCCGCGGTGAATCAGGGCGGCAAGCGCAAGGGCGCCTGCTGCGTGTACCTGGAGACGTGGCACGCGGACATCGAGGACTTCCTCGAGCTGCGTGAGAACACCGGCGACGACGCGCGCCGCACGCACAACCTCAATCTGGCCAACTGGGTGTCGGACCTCTTCATGAAGCGCGTGGAGGCGGACGCCGACTGGAGCCTGTTCGACCCGAAGGTCGTCCCGCACCTGACGGACCTGTACGGCGACGCCTTCGAGAAGGCCTACGCCGAGGCCGAGGCCCAGGGCCTGGCCATGCGCAAGGTGAAGGCGCGTGACCTGTACGCCCGCATGATGAAGGTGCTGGCGCAGACGGGTAACGGATGGATGACCTTCAAGGACATCAGCAACCGCAAGAGCAACCAGACGGGCAAGGAGGGCAACGTCATCCACCTGTCCAACCTGTGCACCGAAATCCTGGAGGTGACGAGCCAGGGTGAGACGGCGGTGTGCAACCTGGGCTCGCTGAACCTGGGCCGCATGGTGGTGGACGGGAAGTTCGACTTCGAGCGCCTGCGCGCCAACGCCCAGCTCGCGCTGAAGCAGTTGGACCGGGTCATCGACCTCAACTACTACCCCATCCCCGCGGCGGCGGACTCCAACCGCCGCTGGCGCCCGGTGGGCCTGGGGCTGATGGGCCTGCAGGACGTGTTCTTCCAGCTCCGGCTGCCCTTCGACGCTCCCGAGGCGCGGGCGCTGTCGAAGAAGATTTCGGAGGAGATCTACTTCGCGGCGCTGACCACCTCGTGCGACCTGGCCGAGCAGCTCGGCGCGCACCCCTCCTTCCCGGAGACGCGGGCGGCGAAGGGCGAGCTCCAGTTCGACAGCTGGGGCGTGGTGCCCGAGGACACGGCCCGCTGGGACGCGCTGCGCCAGCGCATCATGAAGCACGGCCTGCGCAACTCGCTGATGATTGCGATTGCGCCCACCGCGACGATTGCCTCCATCGTCGGCTGCTACGAGTGCATCGAGCCGCAGGTGTCCAACCTGTTCAAGCGCGAGACGCTGTCGGGTGACTTCCTCCAGGTGAACCGCTACCTGGTGCGAGACCTGCAGTCGCTGGGGCTGTGGAACGAGAACGTCCGCAACCGCATCAAGATGGCGGAAGGCAGCGTGCAGGACATCACCGAGCTGCCGGAAAACCTGAGGGCGGTGTACCGGACGGCCTGGGAGATTCCGATGCGCTCGCTGCTCGACATGGGCGCGGACCGCGGGGCCTTCATCGACCAGAGCCAGTCGCTCAACCTGTTCGTGGAGACGCCGAACATCGGCAAGCTGTCGTCGATGTACTTCTACGCGTGGCAGAAGGGCCTGAAGACCACGTACTACCTGCGCTCGCGCCCGGCGACGCGGATTGCGAAGGCCACGGTGAACGGTGCCGGCACGGGCACGACGATGCCGGCGGCCCCTGCCCCGGCGGCGGTGGCGAAGGCGACGGAGGCCGAGGCGGTGGCCTGCTCGCTGGAGAACCCCGAGGCGTGCGAGGCCTGCCAGTAGGCCTGGGACGCTGAGGCACGGACGTTTCGAAGGACCGGAAAGAACCCCGCGCGCGCGGCGCAAGGAGCACCGAAGCAATGCTGCTGAACCCTGGACTGAACCTGACGCTGCGCCCGATGGCGTACCCGCAGTTCTTCGAGATGTACCGGAACGCCATCAAGAACACCTGGACCGTGGAGGAGGTGGACTTCTCCACGGACCTGGTGGACCTGCGCTCGAAGATGACGGACGCGGAGCGTCACCTCATCCACCGGCTGGTGGCGTTCTTCGCGACGGGGGACAGCATCGTCGGCAACAACCTGGTGCTGAACCTCTACAAGCACATCAACGCCCCCGAGGCGCGGATGTACCTGTCGCGGCAGCTGTACGAGGAGGCGCTGCACGTCCAGTTCTACCTGACGCTGCTGGACACGTACGTGCCGGACCCGGCGGAGCGGGCGAAGGCCTTCGCGGCCATCGACAACATCCCCTCCATCCAGCGCAAGGCGCGCTTCTGCATGAAGTGGATGGACAGCATCCACGGCCTGGACGAGCTGCGGACGAAGGATGAGCGGCGCAAGTTCCTGCTCAACCTCATCTGCTTCGCGGGCTGCATCGAGGGGCTCTTCTTCTTCGCGGCGTTCGCCTACGTGTACTTCCTGCGCAGCAAGGGCCTGCTGAACGGGCTGGCGGCGGGGACGAACTGGGTGTTCCGCGACGAGAGCGCGCACATGGGCTTCGCGTTCGAGTGCATCCAGACGGCGCGCAAGGAGGAGCCGGACCTCTTCGACGCGCAGATGGAGCGCGACGTGGTGTCGATGATGCGCGAGGCGGTGGAGTGCGAGACGCAGTTCGCGCAGGACCTGCTGAGCGGCGGCGTGATGGGCCTGTCCGTGCAGGAGATGCGCGGCTACCTGGAGTACGTGGCGGACCAGCGGCTGCAGATGCTGGGGATTGCGCCGGTGTTCCGGACGAAGAACCCGCTGCACTTCATGGACCTGCAGGACGTGCAGGAGCTCACCAACTTCTTCGAGCGCCGCGTGTCCTCGTACCAGGTGGCCGTGGGAGTGGGCGCGGCGACGGACGTGGTGTTCGACGCGGCGTTCTGACGCCCCGAGCGCAGGTCACATCTTCCGGCCCGGGCCCTCCGCATCCTGGAGGCCCGGGCCTTCTTGTTGCCAACCGTGCTTCCTCGCCTGGATGCCCACGCCCATCACGCCCGATGAGGAGGAGCACTTCCGGTGCATGGAGCAACGCGTCCATCACCTCACCCGGGAACCTGCCCCTCCAAGCTCCAGCTGACTCCGGCCGGCCACCCGGTCCCCCATCCGGGTGGCTTCCCTGCCGGGGGGAGCTAGTGGAGTGTCCGCGAAGTAAGTCGACATAGTCGCGGAGGATGAATAGTTCTCCTCAATGAGGAGACGACCTCCGCGAATCATCCAGCTCTCCCAGGAGGATACTGCCCTCCTGGAGGAGTTAGTGCGCGACGGCCGCACCGAGCAGCGGGTGGCGCGCCGGGCACGCATTCTGCTGGCCATGGCCGACCCGGACACCGTTGTGCAGGACTTGGCCGAGCACTTCGGTCTGGACCGCACCAGCATCTGGAGCTTGTGCCGACGTTACGAAGCAGCGGGGGCCTTCGTGGTCTGGGATGCTCCTCGTTCTGGCCGCCCATCGCGGCTCTCCCCCCCTACAGCTCGTAGAAGTGGAGCAACTGGCCTGCTGTGAGCCAGCGGGAGTGGGCTTGCACATGACCCAGTGGAGTACCCGCTCGCTGGCGCGCGTCGCCCGCGAGCGCGGCATCGCGCCCACCCTGTCGCACTCCACGGTAGCGCTCATCCTCAAGCATGCGGAGCTGCAGCCTCACCGGAGCCGGTATTGGAAGACGCCTACCCTGGACGAGGATTTCCGCCAGAAGGCGGCGGCGGTCCTCTGGTGCTACGAGCGGGCCCAGGCCCTGGCCCAACGCGAGGAGGTGGTGCTGTGCGTGGACGAGAAGCCCAACATCCAGGTGCTTGAGCGCCGCTGTGCTACCCGCCTCGGGCGTCCGGGCCTCATCGAGCGCCGCGAATTCGAGTACGTGCGCCATGGGACGGTGAACTTCCTGGCCTTGCTGGTGGTGCACACGGGCACCATGCAGGGCTGGTGCCTGGAGAAGAACGACGGGGCGTGCCTGCGCGCAGTCCTGCCCCAGTTGCTGCACCCCTACCGCAAGGCTCGACGGGTCCACCTCATCTGGGATGGAGGCTCCAGCCACATCGCCCAGGACACACGCGAGTTGCTGCGCAGTTACCACCACGTGCGTGTCCTCGTAACGCCACCTCATGCCTCGTGGCTCAACCAGGCCGAGTTGCTGCTGCGGGCCTTCAGCGCGCGCTACCTGCAGCGCGGCGATTGGAAGCGCCGCTCCGACTTCATCGCCCACCTCGATGCAAGCTGGCCCGAGTACAACCGCCTCTACGCCCATCCCTTCACCTGGTTTTGGACTCGGGCCAAGATGCACGACTGGTTCGAGCGACACCGCCGCTGACTATGTTGGATTACTTCGCGGACACTCCACTAGCCCTTCGACGTGCTCGGGTCGTTGCCGTAGCTGTTCTTCTTCCCGATGCTTCCGTCGATGTTGTGGATGGTGTGCTCCATCCGCCGCTCCTGGGCCAGTTCCCGCCCCGCCTCCACCGCGCGCTCCTTGAGCCGGTGCTTGCTCGTCACCTTCCCCTTCACCTGGTTGACCCAGCCCGCGCCCTCCGGATTCGGGGTGGTGTGCACGCCAGCACCGCGGCTGCTGTTCTTCGCCATGTGAGTACCTCCTGCGTGTCCGCATTTCGTGAGCGGACGCTGTGGTTGCAGGAAATAACGCTCACTCAGTGAAGCGGGATTTACGCGTCAGGCGAACCTGCGCCGCCGGACGAGAGGACTGTCGAATCCACGGCGAAGCGCATCACGTGACGGCGGGAGCCCGCGGTCCCCACCTCGCGAAAGCCCATCGCTTCGAACGTCTCGACGAAGCCCATGAAGCGGTAGCTGGGTGACTCGGGGTCGACGGGATACGCCTCGAGGCTGCTCGCGCCCCGCTTCCGCGCATGGGCAATCGCCGCTTCGATGAGCTGCCATGTCACGCCCTGCCCTCTCAACGTGCGCGTGACGAAGAAGCAGGCCAGGGACCAGACGGAGCCCGGGGCATCGCCGGGCGCATCCACCCCGCCCAGGCTCTTGCGGTACGTCTCCCGGGGCGCAATCGAACACCACGCCACGGGCTCACCGTCCAGGTACCCCAGAATCCCCACGGGCACTCCCGAGCGCACGCGCTGCATCATGGCGGACCTGCGACTCGCTCCGTCCGTGTGCTTCACCTCCTCGGGCGTCGCGCGCCATGCCATGCACCAACACGCCTTGGGCCCGCCGCGACTCTCGAAGAGCCGCGCGAAGTCGGCCCAGCGCGTCTTGTCGACCTCGTGGAAGACGAGCTGAACCGAAAGGACCTCATCCGCTGGAGCAGGTCTCCGGGGGGTCTTCCGCAGGCCCGCGCCCTTGCGCGCCGCGCGCTTTCGGACCGGCGTCCTCGTCGAAGTCGGCCGTCGCGTGGCCATGGCACCTCCGTGCGAGCCATTGTGCCCTCCCCTGCCCGGCCCGGAAGCACCGTCCCCACCGTGCTAGAACAAGAGGCAACACATGGACCGCCTCGCTCCCTTCCTCTGGCTCTGGCTGCTCTTCTTCGCCATCAACGTGCTCTGGGCCCTGGCCCAGGCGGCGGTGGCGAGCACCCTGGGCGCGCGGCCCGTGCTCGTGGACCTGGGCATCGGCCCCATCCTGCTGACCGGGCGCATGGGCGGCATCGTCTGGTCCTTCCGGCCCTTCGCCGTCGCCAGCGCGGTGGGCTTCACGGAAGAGCCCCCGGACGCCCCGAAGAAGAACCGCCTCCAGCAGCTCTCACTGCCCATGCACGGCGCGGTCATCCTCCTGCCGTGGGTCTTCCAGGTCACCATCGCCATGGCCTGCCTGGGCGCCACCGAGGGCCTCCACCAGTTCGTCCACGGCTTCACCCTGCCCTTCGAGCTCTCCGCGCTCCCGGGCCGCATCGAGCGCCTCGTCGCGCTGCTCCGCGATGGAGATCTGCTCCGCGCCTGGGGGCTGATGAGCGCGAAGCTGGCGGCCATCAACCTCCTGCCCATGCCCATCCTGGCCGGAGGCCAGTTCCTGCTGCTCCCGTGGCGCGAGCGCTACCCCGTCTGGGCCGGACTGCTCAACCTCCTGAGCGTCCTCGTCGCCCTGCCCTGGGCCATCTACGTGGCCTACCTCGTCGTCACCACCGTCTTCTGAGGCGAAGCCGGAGCCGCTAGTCCCGCCCCTGCAGCGCCAGCCGGGTCCCGAGCGCGACGAACACCGCGCCCGTGACGCGCTGCTGAACCGCGGCCACGCGCGGGTTGCGCCGCAGCCACGCTCCAAATGTGCCCGAAGCACCGGCGAGGAAGACGAGCCACGTCGTCCCCGTCACGTCGAACAACAGCCCGAGCAGGACGAACTGCGCCCCCGTGGAGCCCCGGGACGGGTCCACGAACTGCGGCAGGAAGGCGACGAAGAACAGGGCCACCTTCGGGTTGAGCACGTTGGTGACGACGCCGTCGCGGAAGATGCGCCACAGGCTCGTGGGCTGCAGCCTCTGCATGGCCTCCGGGCCTGCCTTGCTGCGCAGCATCTGCACGCCCATCCACACCAGGTAGACGGCGCCCACCCACTTCACCACCGTGAAGGCCATGGCGGACGTCGCCAGCAGCGCGGACAGCCCCAGCGCCGCCGCGGCGATGTGGAACAGGCAGCCGACGGCGATGCCCATCGCGGACACCACGCCCGCGGAGCGGCCCTGCCCGAGGCTCCGCGTCAGCACGTACATCGTGTCCGGCCCCGGGGTGAGGGTGAGCGCGATGCCCGCCAGCATGAACGCGGCGAGGCGGGTCGGGTCGAAGAGCATGACGGTGGCTCCACTCCGTGACACCCGGAGCGAGGTGAGGGACGTCTCGGCCGCGCCCCACGTCCGCCGTATACGCCCGTGCGAGCGCCCCGTGAAGGGCACCGGCCCGTACGAGCGGGGGCTCGCGCATCAGGCCGGCCCCACGTGCGGACTCAAGCTGGAGCCTCGGTGTCCGTCCGGTTGCCCGCCACCCGCTCCGCCCGCTGGCGCTCCGTGGCCCGCTCCGCCGTGGCGGCCGTAATCGGTGCCACCGGTCGGAACACCGTCCGGTACACGGCCGCGGCGGTGGCTCCTCCCAGCAGTGGCGCCACGATGAACAGCCACAGCTGGCTCAGCGCCAGCCCACCCGCGAACAGCGCCGGCCCCAGGCTGCGCGCCGGATTCACGGACGTGTTCGTCACCGGAATCCCCACCAGGTGGATGAGCGCCAGCACCAGTCCAATCGCCAGCCCCGCGAAGCCCACGGGCGCGCGCGCATCCGTGGCGCCCAGCACCGTCAGCACCAGCAGGAAGGAGAGCGCCACCTCGGTGAGGAAGGCCGAGCCCATGCCGTACCCCTCGGGCGACGCGGTACCGAACCCGTTGGACGCCAGCCCCTCCACGGACGCCGCGTAGCCCCCCGGGGCCCCCCGGGCAATCAGCAGCACCACCCCGGCCGCGGCGATGGCTCCCACGCACTGGGCCACCACGTAGCCGAGCGCGTGCCGGGACTCCATCTTCCCCGTGAGCAGGAGCCCCAGCGTCACCGCCGGGTTGACGTGGCAGCCGGAGATGGGGCCCACCGTGTAGATCATCGCCAGCAGCGACAGGCCGAACGCGAGCGACACGCCGAGGAAGCCGATGCGCTCTCCCGCCAGCACGGCCGCGCCCACACCTCCCAGCACCAGCACGAAAGTGCCTATCAGCTCCGCCACATACTTCCGGAGCGCCTCTTCGCCACCGACGCGCGCCGGAGCGGACTTCACCATGGATGCAGGCATGCGCAGCCTCTCTTCCGCGAAGGGCCCGCGCCGCGGTTGCCCACGGCTGGTGCCTCACGGCACGAGCAGTCCCCTCAAGGACTGTGCGCATGTGCAACCACATGGCAACAGAAACCCCCTCTCCATGCCCGAGGGGCGGCGCCCGCGAGGAGCCCTCGCCTCGCCGCCGACCGACAAAACCGTTGACGCTCGGAATCCTTGGAATGACGCTCGCACGCCTCCCCTGCCCCGAGGTGCTCGCATGAAGAACGCAGTCCGCCTGCTCGCGCTGCTGGCCCTGACCGCCTGTGGCCCCGCCGCCAGCCCGGAGTCCCCGAGCGACGCGAACCCGCCTCAGGAGGCCGCGGCGCTCCGTTCCGAGCCCGGGAACGAGGCGGGGCTTCCCGGCTGTGACACCGTTCGCATCACCTGCCCGTCCGGCGGCACCATCGGATGCAGGCGCAGCAACACCCTGTGCATCCTGGGCCAGACGAGCTGCTCGGTCATCTGCGACAACGTCGAGACCTACTGCCCGGGCACGTCGCAGACCTACTGCCCCCTGTAGTGGGCCCGGAGTGATGAAGGCGCGTCGCCTCCAGGCGCGCGCCTTCCGGCCGGCAAGGGGCCTACTTCCCCTTCATCACGCCGATGAACGGCAGGTTCCGGTACACCTCGCCGTAGTCGAGCCCGTAGCCCACGACGAAGTGGTCATCGATGACGAAGCCCTTGTAGTCGATGTCCACCTTCGTCCGGGCCCGCGCCGGCTTCTCCAAGAGCGAGCACAGCTTCAGGGACGCCGGGTGCCGGGCGCGCAGGTTCTCCAGCAGGAACTGCATGGTGAGCCCGGTGTCGATGATGTCCTCGATGATGAGCAGGTGCTTGCCCGCCATGGGCTTGCTCACGTCCGTGGTGATGCGCACCTCGCCCGTCGACTCCGTGCCGCCCTGGTAGCTGGACACGCCGAGGAACTCGAGCTTCACCGGCAGGTCGATGTGCTTCGCCAGGTCCATGGCGAAGAACACGGAGCCCTTCAGCACGCAGATGAGCGTCAGGTCCTTGCCCGCGTAGTCGCGCGTAATCTCCGCGGCCAGCTCCCGCACGCGAGCCTGCAACTTCTCCTCGGAAATCATCACGCCGACTTGCTGCTCGTAGAACGCCAAGGGCTCCTCCACTACACGTACGCGTTGTTCATGATCTCCCCGAACCCGCCACCTCCGGGGACGATGTACTGCCGCTCATCCAGCCCCCGCTCCTGCTCCCAGAGCGCGCCCGGCTCCGTGCCGAACACCTCCGGCGGGGACATGCCCCGGTCCAACCGGAGCGCGTAGATGATGACGTCCGGGTGCTCCGTCGTCATGCGCCGCAGGTACTCCGGCGTGACGATGAGGTTCAGGGTGATGATGCGCCGGGGCCGCCCCGGCACCTTCGACTTGTAGAGCGAAATCGCCGTGGACAGGCTGCCGCCCGTCGCCCCCATCGGGTCCGGGAAGAGCACGAAGGCGTCGTCCACGTCGCCGCCAATCTTCGCGCCGCCAATCTCCGAGCCCACCACCGCCTGCGCCGCGTCAATCATCCGGCTCATGATGATGTGGTCCTGCCGCACCAGCGACGGGTCCACCGTGGTGTTCATCAAGTCATACGTCACCTGCGACGGCAGCGTGCCCGCGCGGGCGATGTTCACCGTCACCACGCGCACCTGCGGGTCGATGACCTCGCCCTGGTAGAGGCCCTGCGGGGTGTAATCAATCATCCGGGTGGGCAGGCTCACCATCTTCCGGGGGAACTCGGCGTTCACCACCGTCTTCACCAGGTCGGCGTAGAGCTGCTCCACCAGCCGGTTGATCTGCGGCTGGATGACACCCTTCGAACACAGCGTCGCCAGCTGCGAGAGGAGGAACGGATTTCCCACCAGGTGGACGTGCGGTCCATAGTGGTGGGTCATCTCGTTCAGCTTGAAGGGCACGTTCGCGTACAGGGTGTCGCGCATCCGGTCGGCTCCTGTCGCCCTGCCCCTGGCCGGGCGGGGACGACTCGTGTCGCTTCAGTCGAACAGCTTCAGCGTCTGCGGCGGCGTGCCTTCCGTCGGCTCCGTGACATGGCACTTGCGGCAGCGCGGCTCGTACGCCCCGGCCGCGCCCACCACCACGCGCTCCCCGCTCGAAACAATCCGCTGGGAGCGATTGGCCGGATTCCCACAGACGACGCAGATGGCCAGCTCCTTCGTCACGTACTCGGACACCGCCATCAGCTGCGGCATCGGCTCGAAGGGGCGCCCCTGGTAGTCCTGGTCCAGCCCCGCGCAGATGACGCGCAGGCCCCGGTTGGCCAGCGCCTGCACCACCGCCACGACTTCCGCGCCGAAGAACTGCACCTCGTCGATGCCCACCACCTGGGTGTCCGCGGCCAACCGGTAAAAAATCTCTTCAGCCCGGTCGATGGGGGTGGAGGTGACCTTGAGCTGCGAGTGGCTCACCACCGCCGTGTCGTCGTACCGGTTGTCGATGCGCGGCTTGAAGACCTGCACCTTCTGCTTGCCGTACAAGGCCCGCTGGATGCGGCGGATCAGCTCCTCCGTCTTGCCGGAGAACATGGAGCCGCAGATGACCTCTATCCACCCGATATCTTTGGGGAATTGGTGCAAGGAAGCGCTCGCGGACAGGGGCCTGGAGGGGCGCGGATAGTCTGCCACACCCCCAGGGGAGTCAACTTTCAACGCGCCCGTCCCACACGCCCTCCACGCACCGTATGAGCCCGCTCGCCCCCCTGCTTCCGCACGCGCCGCGGGGCGCTGGCAAGCCTCTTGAAAGGGACTGCTTCCGGTTCCGGTGGACGGGCGCGGGAGGCGGGGAATGGCGGCGACAGTCGAGCAGGTGCGGGATGCGGCGTGGGCCAGCAGGGCTTCCTTCTACGTGTCACCCGCGTCGGTGGCGCTGTTGATGCTGAACCTGATGGACGGGCTGTTCACCCTGTTGTTCCTGCAGCTCGGGGTGGCGGAGGAGCTCAACCCGCTCATGCGCGTGGCGTACGAGCAGTCGCCGCTCGTCTTCATGTTCTCCAAGCTGGTCATCGTGAATGCCGGCCTCTGGCTGCTGTGCCTCCACCGGCGGCTGAAGGCCAGTCGCATCGCCATCCGGGCGGGCGCCGTCGTCTACGGCATCATCGTGGTCTACCACCTGGCCTTCCTGACCCACCTGGTCCTGCACTGGCCCGGCGCCTTCCACTGACCCCACCGGTAGACCGCTGGACTGTGGGTGAATTGAACATTGGGACCTGGGTCACTCGGGTCCCCGCTTGCATTTTACACCCGGTATGTCCCAGGCTTCCCTTCAGCTCCGACCTTTCGGGTTCGGGGGGGGACCATGAACATCACCGACGTCCGGGTGTTTCCGGTCGAAGAGGACAAGCTCAAGGCGTACGTCACCATCACCCTGGATCATTGCTTCGTCATTCGCGATTTGAAGGTCATCCACGGCTCCTCCGGGCTGTTCATCGCGATGCCGGCAAAGAAACGGAAGGATGGGACGTACAAGGACATAGCCCACCCGCTCAATGCGGATACGCGCAGCCAGATGGAGCGCGTCATCCTCATCGAGTACGAGAGACACCTGCACCAGGCGCAAGCCGGGATGCTCGTCTCAGCGCCGGCTGACATGGACTAGGACTTCCCTTCCACCCGTGTCCAGGTTAGTCAGCGGCCCCACCATGCAGCCGCGTGACTTCAAGGTGTTCGCCGGGAACTCGAATCCCGGCCTGGCGCATCGCATTTGCGAGTACCTCAAGCGCCCTCTGGGCAAGGCGGAGGTCGGTCGCTTCTCCGACGGGGAGATCCACGTCGAGATAGGAGAGAACGTCCGCGGTCACGACATCTTCGTGCTGCAGTCGACGTGTCCTCCGGCGAATGACCACCTGATGGAGCTGCTCATCATGTGCGACGCCCTCAAGCGGGCGAGCGCCGGCTCCATCACCGCCGTCATCCCCTACTACGGCTACGCCCGGCAGGACCGGAAGGTCGCCCCGCGCACGCCGATTACGGCGAAGCTGATCGCCGACCTGCTGGAGTCCGCGGGCGCCGAGCGCGTGGTGTCCATGGACATGCACGCCGGGCAGATCCAGGGCTTCTTCAACATCCCCTCGGACCACCTCTACGGCTCGCCGGTGTTCCTGGAGGACCTGCGCAAGCGCTTCCCCGACTCGCAGGAGCTGGTCATCGTCTCGCCGGACGCCGGCGGCGTCGAGCGCGCCCGCGCGTACTCGAAGCGGCTGAACACGGGCCTGGCCATCATCGACAAGCGCCGCCCGCGCCCCAACGCCTCCGAGGTGATGAACCTCATCGGCGATGTGAACGGGAAGGACGCCGTGCTGGTGGACGACATGGTGGACACCGCCGGCACGCTCACGCAGGCGGCCGCCGCGCTGAAGGCCAAGGGCGCGCGCCGGGTGGTGGCCTACGCCGTCCACCCCATCCTCTCCGGGCCGGCCATCCAGCGCATCACCGACTCGGTGCTGGAAGAGGTCGTCTTCACGGACACCGTGCCGCTGTCGCCCGCGGCGCAGTCCTGCTCGAAGATTCGCGTGCTCACCACCGAGCGCCTCTTCGGCGAGGCCATTGCCCGCATCCACCGCGCGGACTCGCTCAGCTCGCTCTTCGTCTGAGCGTCTGAGCCTGGGCGCGCCTGACAGCCGGGCGGCTTGACTCCGGGCCCTCCGGCTGGCATGTGCAGCCTCCTCCATTGGCTCCCTCACTCAGGGCGCCGTCTTCGGGGCCCGCCACTGGGGCGGGATGCCGAGGGCGCCAGGGTGGCCGGTGGCAACCGCAGTCCCCTTTCGTGAGGCATTTCCATGTCCGTCGACAAGACCACCCTCGAGGCCCAGGCGCGTGAAGGTTCCGGCAAGGGCGTTGCCCGCCGCCTGCGCGCGAAGGGCGTGGTTCCCGCCGTGGTTTACGGCAAGCACCTGGCCAAGCCGGTGCACATCGCCGTGGACCCCAAGTCGGTCCGCGTGGCCATCAACACCCCGCACAAGTTCAACACCCTCATCCAGGTCAAGCTGGGCGCGGACACCCATCAGGTCCTCCTGAAGGACTACCAGATGGACCCGCTGACCCGCGACATCCTCCACGTCGACTTCATCGCCGTTCGTGAGAACGAGCAGGTGAAGGTGAACGTGCCGCTGGTGCTCGTCGGCAAGGCGGCGGGCGTGGCGGACGGCGGTCTGCTCACGCAGATTCGCCGCGAGCTCGAGGTCTGGGCGCTGCCGAACGCCATCCCCGAGCGCATCGAGGTGGACGTGACGCCGCTGAAGATCGCCGAGGCCCTCCACGTCAACGACGTGAAGTTCCCCGCGGGCGTGTCCGTGAAGACGAACGTCAACTACACCGTGGCCGTGCTCAGCGCGCCCGAGGCGGCCGAGGCGGCCCCGGTGGCGGCTGCGGCGGCTCCGGCTGCTGCCGCGGCGGCTCCGGCTGCCGCGAAGGCGGGCGACAAGGCGGCGGCTCCGGCCGCCGCGGCCAAGGCCCCGGCGAAGAAGTAGTAGTCTTCTTCCCACGCAACCCTTCTGGAGCGGGGCTGGCCCGAAGCAGGGGCTGGCCCCGTTCTCGTTTCGGAGCCTCTCATGAAGCTCATCGTCGGGCTGGGCAACCCGGGGCGCGAGTACGAGCGGCACCGGCACAACATCGGGTTCATGGTGGTGGAGGCGCTGCTGTCCCGGGCGCGCGCGCAGCTCAACCAGGAGAAGTTCGCCGCGAAGGTGGGCCAGGGCACGCTGGCCGGCGAGCGCGTGCTCTTCGTGGAGCCGCAGACGTTCATGAACCTGTCGGGACGCTCGGTGGCGGAGGCCGCGCGCTTCTACAAGGTGCCGGTGGAGGACGTGCTCGTCATCCACGACGAGCTGGACCTGCCCTTCGGCCGGCTCCAGCTCAAGGCGGGCGGCGGCTCTGGCGGCCACAACGGACTCAAGAGCACCGTCTCCAGCCTGGGCGACGAGGGCTTCATCCGCCTGCGCTTCGGCATCGGCAAGCCGGAGGGCCCCAACGCCCGCGAGCGCGTGTCCGGCTACGTCCTCTCCGGCTTCGATGACGGCGAGCGCCGGCAGCTGGAGGAGCTCATCGGCCGTTCCATGGACATGACGGAGACATGGATTCGGGACGGACTGTCCGTGGCCATGAACCGGTTCAACCGGAAGGCCTAGCCGGTGCCGGGCCCGCGCCAGGGCTTGCCGGGGGGCAGGCGGGCGGCCGGGCCCTCCGGCCGCTTGACTTGGAGGGGGCCCCCTCCTAGAAGGCGCGTTCCCCCAGCGGGTGCAGAGCCGGTGGGATGTTCTTTCACAGCTTCCCGTGTTCGAGCACGGGACGTAGCGCGAAGGTGACGGGCGCGCGGTTTCCCGTCCCCGGCGGCACGGGCCTCCTGGCCTTGCTGACCGTTTCCCCGCTCCTCGGATTGTCCGAGGGGCACTCGACCCCAAGGGGAGAGAAAACATGGCTGAGACGCAGGCCGCGACGCGGCTTCGTGAGTACGAGACCATCTTCCTGGTCAAGCCGGACCTGACGGACGACAACGTGGACAAGCTCAAGGAGCGCGTCCGCGGCATCGTTGGTCGTGAGGGTGGCAAGCTCCTCCGCTTCACGGTGTGGGGCAAGAAGAAGACCCTGTTCCCCGTGGCGAAGCAGCCCCGCGCCATCTACGTGCACGCCAGCTACCTGGGCGGCTCGAAGCTGGTGGCTGAGATCGAGCGCAACCTGCGCAACCTCGATGAGGTCACCCGGTACATCTCCGTGAAGGTCGCCGAAGAGGTGGACCCGGAGACGCGTCCGGTCCTCGAGGACCTGAAGCTGGCCGGCGACGTCGAGGAGACCCGTCCGGGCGCTCCCGCGGAGCGCGAGGGCGGCTTCCGTGGCGGCGAGGAGCCGGGTGTCGAGGCGGAGGAGGAGTCGACCGAGGAGGCCTGAGGGCCACCGGGTCAATTCCCTAGGGACCAACCCAGGAATCGAGAACGCTCATGAGCAACGGAACTGAAAGCAAGACGGGCTCCAGCCCGGGCGGCCGCAGCGGCGGCTTCGGTGGTGGTGGTGGCGGCGGTGGTTTTGGTGGTGGTGGCCGCGGCGGTGACCGCGGTGGCCGCGATGACCGCGGTGGTCGTGACGACCGCGGCGGCGGCATGGGTGGCGACGACGACAAGCGCGGTGGTGGACGCGGCTTCGGCCGCAAGAAGGTCTGCCGCTTCTGCGCCGAGAAGAACGCGTCCGTGGACTTCAAGGACCAGGCGACGCTGAAGTACTTCGTCACCGAGCGCGGCAAGATCATCCCCCGCCGCATCTCCGGCAACTGCGCGAAGCACCAGCGTGAGGTGGCGGTGGCCATCAAGCGCGCCCGTGGCATCGCGCTGCTCCCCTACAACGCGGTGGTCGGCTAGCCGCCGGTCCGCACAGGAGACTGAACATGAAGGTCATTCTGCGTGAGGACATCGACAACCTCGGCAAGTCCGGGGACCTCGTCACCGTGAAGGACGGCTTCGGCCGCAACTACCTGCTGCCTCGCAAGAAGGCGGTTCTCGCGAGCGAGCAGAACATGCGCCAGCTCGAGCACGAGAAGGCAGTGCTCACCGCCCGCAACGCCAAGCTGAAGGGCGCGGCGGAGGAGCAGGCGAAGAAGATCGGCAACATCAAGGTGACCATCAAGCGCAAGGTCGGCGAGCAGGACAAGCTCTTCGGCTCCGTCACCGTGCTGGACATCGCCGAGGCCGTTGCCGCCCAGGGCCAGACGGTGGACCGCCGTGCCATCCACCTGCCCGAGCCCATCAAGTCGACGGGCCACTTCGAGGTGGAGCTGCGGCTGCACCGCGAGGTCGTGGCGAAGATCAAGGTCGACGTGGTGGCCGAGTAGTCCTCGCCTCTGCGTCGCTGAAGTTCGGAAGGCCGTCCGGGGAGACCCGGGCGGCCTTTCGCTTTTCCCGCCCCCTCCCCGTCCGGCTCGCGCCGCGTCCGGTCCGTCCCACGACATCCGCGTGGAGCGTCGTGCGCGCCCTGCGTATCTCGGAGTGGAAGGAGGCTCTCCCATGAGCACCACCGCCGCGCCGCATGCTGTCGACGAGCACCGCCCCGACCTGGACTGGCTCCGGGTGGTGGCCATCCTGGTGCTGCACCTGTTCCACACGGGGATGATGTTCAACCGCTGGGACTGGCACGTGAAGAGCGCCCAGGCGCTGACGTGGCTGGAGCCGCCCATGGAGGTGCTGCACCACGTCCGGATGCCGCTGTTGATGCTCATCTCCGGCGTGGGCACGGCCCTGGCGCTGCGGCGGCGCTCGGTGGGCACGTTCGCGAAGGACCGCGTGAAGCGGCTCCTGGGGCCGCTGGTGTTCGGCATGTTCCTGGTGGTGCCGCCGCAGATCTACATCGAGCAGCTGTTCCGCGGCCGCTTCCAGGGCAGCTACGCGGAGTTCTACCCGTCGGTGTTCGACTTCGTGCCCTACCCCGCCGGCAGCTTCAGCTGGCACCACCTCTGGTTCGTCGCGTACCTCTTCGTCTACTGCGTGCTCTCGCTGCCGCTCTTCGCGGCGCTGGGCTCGGCGCGCGGGCAGGTGCTGCTCGCGCGGGTGGAGGGCTGGCTGTGCCGGGGGTGGAACGTGGTGTGGCTCTTCGCGCCGCTCGCGCTCAACTGGCTGGTGCTGCGCCACCACCCGGAGACGCACGCGCTCCTCGATGACCCGAGGACCTTCGGCCACTACGGCCTGCTCTTCCTGCTGGGACACCTGCTGGGCCGCTGCCCGCGCGTGTGGGACGCCCTGGTGGAGCGGCGGCGCGGGCTGCTGGTGGCGAGCGCCGTGCTCTTCGCCGTCATGATGCCGGACAGCGAATTCCCCCTGGTGCCGGAGGTGCTCGGCGCGCAGGCGGCGCTCTGGTTCTTCATCCTGACGGCGCTGGCCTGGGCGCGGGCGCGCATCCACGTGCGCCGGCCCTGGCTGAAGCACGCGCAGGAGCTGTCCTATCCCTTCTACATCCTCCACCAGACGGTCATCGTCGTCGTGGGCTACGTGCTCCTGGCGCTTCCCGTGGGGCCGCTGGCGCTGTTCGGGCTGGTGCTCGCCGTGTCCTTCGGCGTCACCTGGGGGCTGACCGAGGCCGTGGCGCGGGTCCCCTTCCTGAGGCCGTGCTTCGGGATGAAGCCGCGCGCGGCCCGGCCCTCCGCGCTCCGGGCGGCGGAGGCGGGGCATACTGCCTGACGCGCCCATGGCTTCCCTTCCCGCAGACAGCCCTGCCGTTCCTGCCCCCCCTGGCTGGCAGTGGCCGCGCCTGCGTGCGAGGACCGCGCTGGGGCTGTTCGCGTTCTTCCTGGGCGTGGGGCTGTGGAACGGGCTGACGGTGTTCTTCACCATCCTCGGCAACGGCGGCCGCATCCCGCTGCTGGAGCCCTTCGTCTGGGAAATCACCGGGGCGCTGGGGGTCTGGGTCGTGCTGCCCATCCTCTACGCCGCGGTGCTCAACGCCCCGAGCCCCCGCGTCGGCTGGGGGCGCTTCCTGGGCATCCATGTGGTGGGCTTCGTGCTCTTCACCACGCTGCACATGGTGGCGATGGTGCCGGTGCGCTACCCGCTCTACGCGCTGCTCGACCTGGGGCGCTATGACTATGGAGACCTGGCCTTCCGCATTCTCATGGAGGCCCAGAAGGACCTCATCACGTACTCGGTCGGCGCGGTGCTCTGGAGCCTCTTCATCTCCTGGAGGGAGCGGCAGGCACGGGCCGTCCGCGAGGCCACGCTGGAGAGCGAGCTGCGGGAGGCCCGGCTCCAGGCACTCACCGGGCAGCTCCACCCGCACTTCCTCTTCAACGCGCTGAACACCATCAGCTCGGTGATGTACGAGGACCTGGCGCGCACGGATCGGCTGCTGAGTGACTTGGGCGGCCTGCTGCGCGCCAGCCTGGAGCGCAAGGAGGCCACCTGGACGCTGGCGGAGGAGCGAGCCCACGCGGAGCGCTTCATCGCGCTATTGGCCGCCCGCTTCGGCGAGCGCGTGACGGTGCGCTGGGACGTGGCCCCCGGGCTGGAGGCCGCGCGAGTGCCCTGCTTCGCGCTGCAGGCCCTGGTGGAGAACGCGGTGAAGCACAACCAGGACCGGCGCGAGCCGCTGGAGGTGCGCATCCGCGCGCGCGAGGACGGCGCGGGCGTGCTGCTGGAGGTGGAGGACACGGGCCGTGGGTTCGGGGAGTCCTCGCCCGCGAAGGGGCCCGGCGTGGGGCTGACGCACCTGGAGCGCATCCTCGCGCTGCTGCATGGCGGACGGGCCCGGCTGGAGCGCGGGCGGGGCCCGGAGGGTGGCGCGCGCGTGTCGCTGTGGCTGCCTCGCGAGGTGACGCCATGAAGCGCTTCAGCGTGCTCGTCGTCGACGACGAGGCCCCCGCGCGGGCGAAGGTGAAGCGCCTGCTCGCGGACGACGCGCGCTTCCTCCTCGCGGGCGAAGCGGTGGACGGCACGGAGGCACTCACGCGCGTGGAGGCGCTGCGTCCGGACCTGCTCGTGCTCGACGTGCAGATGCCGGGGCTCACCGGCTTCGAGGTGCTGGAGTCCCTCGGGCCGGAGGACTGCCCCGCGGTCATCTTCTCCACCGCCTACGACGCCTTCGCCCTCCGCGCCTTCGACGCGCACGCGGTGGACTACCTGCTCAAGCCCTACGACGCGGCCCGCTTCGGCCGGGCGCTCGACAAGGCCCATGCGCTGCTGATCGGCGAGCAGGACGAATCCGGCCGGCTCCAGGCGATGCTGCAGGACCTGTCGCGCGCCACGCCTGCGCGCCCGCTGGAGCGGCTCGTGGTGAAGGTGGGCGAGGCCTGGGTGCCGCTGCGGCTGGACACCGTCTGGCGGCTGTCCTCCGAGGACAAGTACGTGCGGCTGTACACCGCCCAGGGCGAGCACCTCGTCCGCCAGAGCCTGCGCGCGCTGGAGGAGCGGCTGGACCCGGAGCGCTTCGTGCGCGTGCACCGGAGCGACATCGTCAACCTGGACGCGGTGGCGAAGCTGGAGCCCTGGACGCACGGCGACGGCATCCTCGTCCTCAAGGACGGCACCACGGTGGTGCTCAGCCGCACGTGGCGTGAAGCCTTCCTCGAAAGATGGGGAATGGCGGGGTGAGTCATGGGGTAGGGCGCCCTCCTCCACCCACCCGCTGCTACAGGTCTGTGGCAGGAAATTGGGGTATGTCAGCGCCGCCTGTAGAGTGAGCAGGCAGCCATGGAAAACGTCCTCGAAATGAGAGAAGGCCGGCGGGTTCACGAGGACCTTGCCGCGGAGCGAGCCGTGCTGGGCGCCGTGCTCGCGGACAACACGCTCATCGCCGCGGTGGGTGAGGTGGTCTTCCCGGACGACTTCTCCAGCCCCGCGCACGCGCAGATCTTCGCGGCGATGCTCAAGCTGGACGGCCAGTCCAAGCAGGTCGACCACCTGACGCTGGCCGAGGAGCTGAAGGTCCTCGGGCAGCTCGTCGCCGTGGGCGGCCCCGCGTACCTGATGCGGCTGGACCAGGTGGTGCCACTGGCGTCCAACGCCGTCCAGTACGCGCAGATCGTCAAGGACCAGGCCATCCGCCGGCGCCTGGCCAACGTGGGCCGGGAGATCCAGGAGCTGGCCAGCTCGGAGACGGGCGAGCTGGAGGTGCTGCTCGACGAGGCCGAGCGCAAGGTGTTCCTCCTCGCGGAGAAGAAGCGCGAGGGAGACCTGCGCCCGGTCAGCGAGCTGATGGAGCAGACGCTCGACCTGCTCGACAAGATGAAGGCGGCGGCCACGGGCGTGACGGGCCTGTCCACCGGCTACATCGACCTGGACAACCAGCTCACCGGCCTGCACGCCGGCGAGCTCATCATCCTCGCGGCGCGTCCCGGCATCGGCAAGACGTCCTTCGCGATGAACATCGCGGTGCACGCGGCGCTGAAGGAGAACAAGGCCGTCGGCATCTTCAGCCTGGAAATGCCCGCCGACCAGCTGCTCATGCGTCTGCTCGCGTCCACCGCGCGCGTGGACATGAAGAAGCTGCGCGGCGGCCGGCTGTCGCCGCACGACGAGGAGAAGTTCCAGGAGATGGCGGGCGCGCTCTACAACGCCCCCATCTACATCGACGACTCGGGCGGCCTGTCCCCGTTCGACTTGCGCGCCAAGGCGCGGCGCGTGAAGCAGAAGGACCCGCGGCTGTCGCTGCTGGTCATCGACTACCTCCAGCTGATGCACCAGAAGGGCAAGGTGGAGAGCCGCCAGCTGGAAGTGGCGGAAATCTCCCGCGCGCTCAAGCAGCTGGCGAAGGAGCTGGAGGTGCCCATCATCGCGCTCAGCCAGCTCAACCGTAAGGTGGAGGAGCGCAAGGGCGGCAAGCCCATGCTGTCGGACCTGCGTGAGTCCGGCTCCATCGAGCAGGACGCCGACGTGGTGATGTTCATCCACCGCGAGGAGACGGAGGAAGGCGCCGACGGCCAACCGGCCGCGCCCTCCAGCACCGTCATCCCGGTGGAGCTCATCGTCGCCAAGCAGCGTAACGGCCCCATCGGCTCCGTCGACCTGGTGTTCCTCTCGGAGTACACCCGCTTCGAGAGCCGCAGCCGCGGCGAGTAGGCCCGCGGCGCCTCACGCAAGCGCGGCTCCTCGTGGAGGGGGCCCGCTCCGGGAGCCGAACACGCGACGCTCGGGCGCGGCGGACTCCCGCGCTAACCCGCTCGCAGGTAGCGCACCACCAGCCCACGCGCCGCGCGCACCGCGGCCTCCAGCGTCCTCCCCCGCCCCAGCTCCGTGGCCAGCGCCGAGGCCAGCCGGCACCCGGTGCCGCGGCGCCCCGGCGTGCGCTCCAGCCACTCGCCTTTCAGCACGCGCACGCGCGCGGGCGTGGCCAGCACGTCCGCCAGTCCCTCGTCGCCCGGCAGGTGCCCGCCCTTCACCAGCACCGCGCCAAAGCCGTACCGCGCCAGCGTGGCGGCGGCCTCCGCGGCCTCCTCCACCGAGCGGGGCGCGGGCCGGCGCAAGAGCCACCCCACCTCATCCAGGTTGGGCGTGAGCACCACCTTCGGCCCCGCCAGCGCCAGGTACGCCCGCGCGGACAGGCGTGACAGCACCTGCCCCCGCGACGTGCGCACCACCGGGTCCACCACCCACCACGCCTCCGTGCCCTCAAGCGCCGCGCGCGCGGCGGACAGCTGCGCGGGGCCGGGCACCATGCCCCACTTCACCGCGTGCAGCGGCCCCAGCTCGCGCGCTGCGGCCACCTGCGCGGCCAGCATGCGCGGCGAGGCGGCCACCCAGCCAAACGTCCGGGTGCCCTGCGCCGTCTGCGCCATGGGCACCGCCACCGGCTGCCCGCCCCGCGCGAGCACGGCCGACACGTCCGCCAATAACCCCGCCCTCCCCGTGGGCTCATGCCCGGCCAGCAGGAGGACGCGCGGGCTCACCGCCGGTGCTCACGCGCCTTCTGCACGAAGGACTTGTACAGGCCCATGTGCACGGGAATCGTCGTGGCCATGTACTCGGGGTGCCACTGCACGCCCACCGCGAAGCCGTGCACGGTGGACTCAATCGCCTCCACCACGCCGTCCGGCGCCACCGCGCACACCACCGAATCCTTCCCCGCCGCGCGCACCGCCTGGTGGTGCGTGGAGTTGACCATCAGCTGGCCGTGCCCCACCGCCTCCGCCAGCAGCGTGCCGCTCTTCACCTCCACCGGGTGCTGCGGCTGGGTGCGGTCATGCTTCTGCTCGTGCTCGCGGGCGCCCTGCACCTCGCGGCCGATGTCCTGGAACAGCGTGCCGCCCAGCACGACGTTGAGCAGCTGCATGCCGCCGCAGATGCCCAGCACCGGCATGTTGCGCTTGAGCGCGCCGCGCATCAGCGCCGCCTCGAACGCGGTGCGCCCCTCCTTCAGCGCGCCCAGCCCCTCGCGCGCCGTCTCGCCGTAGGCCTCCGGGGGGATGTCGAACGCGCCACCGGTGACGAGCACCCCGGAGACGCGGTCCAGGTACGCCTCCACGCACGACAGGTCATCGGTGTACGGCAACACGAAGGGCAGGCCCCCCGTGCGCAGCACCGCGTCCGAGTACGGCACCTTCAGCTCGTAGCGGGCGAAGGCCTGGTCCTCGGGCTGACTCCAGTCCGGGGTGATGCCGATGTTCGGGCGGCGCGGCGGCGGCCCGTGGTGTCGCGGATGGTTGTTCATGGGGCTCCTGGACGGGCGAGGCTAGTCCCCCGCCCCTCCCCGTTCAAACGCGGCCACCAACTGGCGCACCCGCTCGGCGATGTCCCCGGCGAGCAGGGCATCGGACACCACCGCCGCGCCATGCGCCCCCGCCGCCGCCACCCTCGCGATGTTCGCCAGCCCCACGCCGCCAATGCCTACCACCGGCAGCGGGCTGCCCTTCACCACCGCCGCGAAGGACTCCAGCCCCAGCACCGGCGCCGCCACCTGCTTCGTCGTCGTGCCGAAGAGCGGCCCCACGCCCACGTAGTCCGCGCCCGCCTTGAGCGCCGCGCGCGCCCCGTCCACGCCGCGCACCGTGACGCCCACCAGCCGGCCAGGCCCGAGCAGCTCGCGCGCGGCCTCGGGAGGCAGGTCCTCGTCCCCCACATGCACCCCGTCCGCCCCCGCCAGCAGCGCCAGGTCCACCCTGTCGTTCAGCAGGCACAGCGCCCCCGCGCGCCGGCACAGCGCGGCCACCTCGCGCGCGGCCACCAGCGCGTCCCGGGGCGGCGTGCGCTTCATGCGCAGCTGCACCACGCGGGCTCCGCCGGCCACCAGCCGTGCCGCCTTGTCCACCAGCGGAACCTCCGGCAGGACGGTGTCGTCACACAGCAGGTACGGGCCACGGGGAAGCATGGGGCGTCGCGGTGCGTTCATCGGCTCCGGAAGGCGGCTCGGCGTCGTTGACAGGCGCCCTCCCTGCTATAAGGTGGCGCGCTGTTTTCCAAGCAATTCTGAGGATTTGAACATGGCGGATTCGGCGGACCCGAAGTACCTCGACAAGCGCACGGCGGACCGGTACCTGCGCTCCGGCCACCTGGACGAGAAGGCGTACGAGCGCCACATCAAGGGCCTGCCGGACGTGCAGGAGAAGTCCGTCCCCGTCGAGACGCTCATGCTCGACGACGTCGACGACTTCGAGGATGACGAGGACGACATCGACGAGGATGAGTCCGACGAGGACGAGTCCGACGAGGCTTCCGAGGACGAGGGTTCGGCCTCCGCATGAGCTCCGGGGACGAGAAGCGCGGCGAGACCTTCGTGATGCGGGGGGAAGCGCGCTCCGCGTCCGAGGAGTCGATTTCCTTCAGCACCTTCATCGTGGGACTGGGCACCGCGGTCATCATCCACCTCGGTGACGCTCCCAATCCGGAGACGGGCCAGACGGCGAAGGACCTTCCCCTGGCCCGGCAGAACCTGGACCTGCTCTCCATGCTGCGCGTGAAGACGAAGGGGAACCTCTCGGCCGAGGAGGAGAAGCTCTTCGACGGGCTCCTCACCGACTTGCGCCTGCGCTTCGTGGAGGCGACCAAGCGGTGACGGTGTCTGCTTCCCGCTCGGGCGGGCTTCCTCGGGGCATCCGCTTCGCCGCCATGGTGGGCCTCGTGCTCGCCGCCCTCACGGGCTGGTCCGCCTTGAGCGAGGCCACCCACATGGCCCACTTCTACGAGGCCCGCGAGCGCCAGCTGGAGAACGAGTTCCCCGCCTGGATGGGTGACAAGGCCCTCATGGAGACGGTGGTGCGGACGCAGTACTCCGCCCTCGAGCCCATGCGCGAGCCGCGCACCGTCCTGATGGGGGTGCTCTCCATCGCGTGTGCCTTCGTCTTCGTGGCCTGCGCCCGCATGCTCCGTCCGGACGGCCTGCCTCGCGAGGGCATGCGACGCCTGCTCGGTCGCGCCGCAATCACGGTGGCCGTGCTGCGCACCATCGACGGCGCCCAGTTCGCCGTGGTGTCGCGGCGCATGGGCACCGCGCTGGCGCAGAGCATGCGCAGCCTGCCGGCGTACCAGGACCCGGTGGCCGCGGACATGGTGAACACCCTCGCGCCGTGGTTCGCCGTGGGGCTCTCCGTGCTGGGCACCGTCCTGGTGGCGGGCACCTTCGCCCTGCTCGGCCAGTACTTCCGCAGCGACGCTGTGCGGGACGCCGTCCTCGCCAGGGATCCGGAGCCCGAGGAGGAGTAGCCGCCTTTGGGTGCGCGGGGCGCCCCGTCAGTGGGCGTCCGGCCCCAGGTGCGGCACCTGCGCGCCCGGCAGCAGCGCCTCCAGCGCCGCCGCGCTGTCCTGCTCCGAGCCATCCAGCGCCAGCACGCGGCCGGGCACCGCCACGGGCAGGCGCAGCAGCTCCTTGCGCGTGAGGCCGAAGACGTAGGCCAGGTGCCCCATCGGCCAGCGCTCCTGCATGTGCTTGAAGGCCGCTTCGTCCACGTCCTCCGGGCGGCCGGGCAGCTCCACGTCCTCGTAGACCACCCGCTCGCCACCCACGCGCCGGCCGTTGCCGTAGGCGATGACTTCCTCGCCCTCGTCCGGGTCGAACACGTAGGCGTGCACCGTGACGTTGGCGGCCCGGGACAGCAGCCTCGGCAGCGCGTGGTGCGCCGCGTACCAGTGGGCGCCCTGGCGGCCCGCGGTGAAGGGCCCCACGTACGCCAGCCGTACCACCTTGCGGCGCCGGTTGACCGTCACGTGCAGGCCGGTGGCGCCGGTGGCGCCGTCCAGCGCCAGCGCCTCACGCGCCAGCCGGATCAGCTCCAGCCCGCCCAGGCTTTCGAGTCGTACGAGATAACCGCCGTGCGCTTCCAGGATCAGCCCCCCGAGGATGGGCGCCGCCTATACCCGGCCCTCGCCCACATGGCAACTCCGGCACTCTTGAAAGCCCGGTCGCTACCAGGAGGCCAAAGTATTCCATGGCGGGCTGACACCCCGACGCACTGCGCCAACTTGCCAAGGGGGGTTCGGCTCTTACGTTGTTGACATGCGACTCGACAAATACACGGTGAAGGCACAAGAGGCCATCCAGGAAGGCCAGTCGCTGGCCCGGCGGGCGGACAATCCGCAGTACGAGCCGGAGCACCTGGCGACCGCGCTCCTGGGCCAGAAGGACGGCATCGTCGAGCCCCTGCTGCGCAAGATTGGCGCGGACTCGAAGCTGTTCGCGGCCCGGCTGGGTGAGGCGCTGCAGAAGCTTCCCAAGATGCAGGGCGGCGAGAGCGCGATTCTGGGCCAGCGCCTGCTCAAGCTCTTCGACAAGGCCGAGGACGAGGCCAAGTCCCTCAAGGACGAGTTCGTCTCCTCGGAGCACCTGCTGCTCGCGCTGACGCACGACAAGGGCGCGGTGGGCGAGGTGACGAAGTCCTCGGGCGTGACGCGTGAGCGCGTGCTCGCGGGCCTCAAGGAGGTGCGTGGCTCCGGGCGCGTGACGAGCCAGGACGCGGAGGCCACCTACCAGGCGCTGGAGAAGTACGGGCGGGACCTCACGGAGGCGGCGCGCTCCGGCAAGCTGGACCCCGTCATCGGCCGCGACGAGGAGATCCGCCGCTGCATCCAGGTCTTGAGCCGCCGCACGAAGAACAACCCGGTGCTCATCGGCGAGCCGGGCGTGGGCAAGACGGCCATCGCCGAGGGGCTCGCGCGCCGCATCATCGACGGCGACGTGCCCGAGGGGCTGAAGAACAAGCGCCTGGTGTCCCTGGATTTGGGCGCCATGGTGGCCGGCGCGAAGTACCGCGGCGAGTTCGAGGAGCGCCTCAAGGCCGTCCTGAAGGAAATCGCGGACGCGGCCGGGGAAATCATCCTCTTCATCGACGAGATGCACACCATCGTCGGCGCGGGCAAGGCGGAAGGCGCCATGGACGCGGGCAACATGCTCAAGCCGGCGCTGGCGCGCGGTGAGCTGCACTGCATTGGCGCCACCACGCTGGACGAGTACCGCAAGCACATCGAAAAGGACGCGGCCCTGGAGCGGCGCTTCCAGCCCGTCATGGTGGGCGAGCCCAGCGTGCACGACACCATCAGCATCCTTCGCGGCCTGAAGGAGCGCTACGAGGTGCACCACGGCGTGCGCATCCAGGACAACGCCCTGGTCGCCGCCGCCACGCTCAGCCACCGCTACATCGCGGACCGGTTCCTCCCGGACAAGGCCATCGACCTCGTGGACGAGGCCTCCAGCCGCCTGCGCATCGAAATCGACTCCATGCCCACGGAGCTGGACGACGTGCGCCGCAAGGTGACGCAGCTCCAGATCGAGAAGGAGGGCCTGAAGAAGGAGACGGACCCGCACTCGCAGGAGCGCCTGGGCCAGATCGAGAAGGAGCTGGCCAACCTGGGCGAGAAGTTCAACGCGCTCAAGGCGCACTGGGACTCAGAGAAGACGGCCATCAGCGCCATCCGCGGCCTGAAGGAGAAGCTGGAGAAGGCCAAGAACGACCAGGCGGCGGCCGAGCGTCAGGGCGACCTGAACCGCGCGGCGGAGCTGAAGTTCGGCGTGATTCCCTCGCTGGAGAAGGAGGTGAAGGCGCAGAACGAGAAGCTGGCCGAGCTGCAGAAGAGCCAGAAGTTCCTCAAGGAGGAGGTGGACGCGGAGGACATCGCCGAGGTCGTGGCCAAGTGGACGGGCATCCCCGTCTCGCGGCTGATGGAGGGCGAGGTCCAGAAGCTGGTCCACATGGAGGAGCGGCTCGCCAGGCGCGTCATCGGTCAGCGCAGCGCCATTGAAGCGGTGTCCAACGCCGTGCGCCGCGCGCGCAGCGGGTTGCAGGACCCGAACCGGCCCATCGGCTCGTTCATCTTCCTGGGCCCCACCGGCGTGGGAAAGACGGAGACGGCGAAGGCGCTGGCGGAGTTCCTCTTCGACGACGACTCGGCCATGGTCCGCATCGACATGTCCGAGTACATGGAGAAGCACGCCGTGTCGCGACTGGTCGGCGCGCCTCCGGGCTACGTCGGCTACGAGGAGGGCGGCCAGCTCACCGAGGCGGTGCGCCGGCGGCCGTACACCGTGGTGCTCTTCGACGAAATCGAGAAGGCGCACCATGACGTGTTCAACGTCCTCCTCCAGATTCTCGACGAGGGCCGGCTGACGGACAGCCAGGGCCGCACGGTGGACTTCAAGAACGCGGTGCTCATCATGACGTCCAACCTGGGCTCGCAGGACATCCAGGCCGGCATGGCGGGCAAGGACGAGCTGGACGAGAAGACGCGCGACGAGGTGATGGACGCGCTGCGCGGCCACTTCCGCCCGGAGTTCCTCAACCGCGTGGACGAGGTCGTCGTCTTCGAGCCGCTGCGCAAGAAGGACATCTTCCGCATCGTCGACCTGCAGCTCGGAAGGCTGTCGAAGCTGCTCGCCGACAAGCGGCTGACGCTGGAGCTGACGGACAAGGCGCGCGACTTCCTCGCGGAGCGCGGCTACGACCCGACGTACGGCGCCCGTCCGCTGAAGCGCGCCGTGCAGAAGTACCTGCTGGACCCGCTGGCCCTCAAGGTGCTGAGCGGCGAGTTCCTCCCGGGCGACCACCTCCAGGCCGACGCGGGCCCCGACGGGCTCCTGTTCGCCAAGGTGCTGGTGGACGCCGCGAAGAACGTGAAGCGCTCGGCGTAGTCCGCGCGAAGGGCGCGGCCCGGTGGGAACAGGAGGGCCCGGTGTTGGGAGGTGGACCCTCCCGGCGTCCGGGCCCTTCGTCTGTCTCCGGGTGCTCCTTGTGATTCCTGCAAATCGAGCGACTCGGGTATGTTGCCGCCACAACTTGGGAGGCAGCGATGCGCGAAGTGCTCAAGGTGGCAACGAATCTGAAGAAGGCGCTGCTGGCGGACGCGGCGAGCTTCTACACGGACGAGGTGGGGCCGTGGGTGCCCGGCATGCCCCTGCCCCAGCAGGTCCGCGCGGGGACGGGGCGCGAGCCGCTGTGGCTGAACCTGGGCTACTGGCGCGACGTGGAGAAGGTGGACGAGAACAACTGCGAGCGGGTGGGTGAGCTCTTTCCCGCCGCCCAGTCGCAGATGGCGCACCTGCTGGCGAAGACGGCGCGGCTGGGCGCGGGCGAGGCGGTGCTGGACTGCGGCTTCGGCTATGGGGACCAGGACCTGCTCTGGGCCGAGTCGTACAAGCCGGCGCGCATCACCGGCATCAACGTCACGCCGACGCAGGTGCGCATCGCGAGCGAGCGCGCGAAGCTCCTCGGCCTGGACAACGTCATCCGGCTGATGGAGGGCTCCGCGACGAGCCTGCCCTTCGGGTCCGGCGAGTTCGACGTCGTCTTCGCCCTAGAGTCCGCCCTGCACTTCAAGACGCGCCGGGACTTCCTGCGCGAGGCCTTCCGCGTGCTGCGCCCCGGCGGCCGGCTGGTGATGGCGGACATGTGCATGAAGACGGACCGAGAGGCCGGGCTGAGCCTGCGCCGCCGCCTGTACATGCGCTTCTGGCGCGGCCGCATCGCCATGCCCGAGTCGAACGTGTGGACGTCGCAGCGCTACGTCTCCGAGCTGCAGCAGGCGGGCTTCAAGAATGCCCGGCTGGACTCCATCGCCCTGGATGTGTACCCCGGCGCCAACACCGCCTTCACCGCCCTGCACAGCCTGACGCGCATGCAGCGCGAGCCCGGCTCGCTGACCATGGACCAGGTCCGCGCCAACGTGCGCAAGGCCCGGGAGACGGACCCCGGCCAGCTCTTCTGGCACCTGCACTACAACACCGACGAGTACGGGCTGGTCTACGCCGAGAAGGCCTGACGCCCGGGGCCGCGCTCAGCGGCCCCCCGCCCCGCCGCCCGTGGAGACGCGGGCGGCGTGGGCCGTCCCCCGCGTCTCCCCTGCCCCCGCGCCGTAGAGCGCCTGCACCTTGTGGGCAATCTCCGTGTTCTCGTAGAAGCCGACGAACCGCTCCGAGCCCGGCCCCAGCGCGAAGAGCGGCACCAGCGAGCCGGTGTGCGTCCGGGTGCCGAACTCCAGCGCCACGCCCCCGTCGCCGTCCGCGAGGACGCGCAGCCCTCCCGTTTCATGGTCTCCGACGACGAGCACCAGCGTGTCGCCGCGCCGCCGCGCGAAGTCCGCGACGACGGCCACCGTCTCGTCGAAGGAGCGCAGGCTGTTGCGCAAGTCGTCGGCCGCGTTCTCATGGCTGGCCGTGTCCGTGCCCTCGTGCTCCAGCAGGAGGAAGAAGCCGTCCGGGTCCGTGGACAGGCGCGCCAGCGCCCAGCGCGCCAGGTCCGGCAGCCGGGCCCCCGGGACGTCCGCGGCGTTCTTCTGCGAGGGGAAGACGGCGAGCGCCTTCGACGGCGGCGCCGAGGCGAGCGCGGCGGGCTCGGTGAAGAGCGACCAGCCATGCCGCGCCGCCACGGTGGACAGCGCCGGCAGCTCCGCCGTGCCGAACAGCTCCGCGCCGCCTCCCGCGACGAGGTCCACCCCGCTGCCGAGAATCTGGCTGACGATGTCCGCCACCTGGTCGCGGCGCGCGGTGTGGGCGGCGAAGGCCGCGGGCGTCGCGTCCCCGAAGAAGCTGGTCGTCACCAGGCCCGTCGCCCGCCCCTGCGCCTCCGCCAGCTCGAGCAGCGTGGGGAGGGGCTGCCCCTGCGGGTCCACGCCCAGCATCCGGTTGTTCGACTTCGTCCCGGTCGCCATCGCCGTGGCCGCCGCCGCCGAGTCCGTCACGACGGAGTTCGCCGAGCGCGTGGAGACCATGCCCGTCACCGGGAAGCGGCCCGCCGCGAAGGCCTCGCCCCGCAGGAGCCGGGCCGCCGCGAAGTGCGAGGGGCCCATGCCGTCCCCCACCATGAGGACGACGTTCTTCGGAAGGTCGGCGGGCGCCTGGGGCAGCGCCGCCGGGACACTCCGGCAGGACAGCGCGAGGAAGGCGGGGATGGCGAGCAGCGAGCGCAGGCGGGGCATGAGGTGTCCTTTGCCCATGCAGGCTGCCCGGCCACTCCCCCAAAAGCCAATCGAACCTTTTCGTCGAAGGCCAAGAATCCTTCGATGGCCCGCGCTCAGCCCACCGACAGTGCGCCGGACTGGGACGGAGGGGCCCACTTCGCGTCGAGCTGCTGGATGGTCGCGAGGGGAATCCCGAGCAGGTACATGTAATAGAGCGCCCGGTGCTGGTCGTTCACCTCGGACTCGAACGCGCCCACCCAGCCGGTGGAGTAGAGCTGTCCGGGGAGGCTCGTGCTGGCGCTCGGCTGCGTGTACGTCAGGTCCGCCTTCTGGAGCGCGTGGAGGGTGCGGTCGACGGCCGTCCTGCACAAGAGCCCGCACTGCGGCCCGCCGGAGTACAGGGACTTGATGGACTCCAGCCCGTCCGTCGTCCACAGGCGGGGGACCACGTCCAGCGCGTTGAAGTAGCGCATGGCGCCGGCGAAGACGGTGTCGAAGGCCGACGCGAAGGCCGTGTTGCCCGCGGTGGGCGCGGCGAAGGTGAGGGGCAGCACCCCGGAGACATTCGTCAGCGCGCTCTGGAACCACGCGGCGAGCACCGTGGCCATCTGCCCTCCCAGGCTGTGTCCCGTCACCAGCAGGGAGGGTGCGCCGGACAGCCCCTGCAGGAAGGACAGCAGCGAGCCCGTGCCCGAGCCCGGCACGGACGAAATCATGTTGTCGATGTTGGTCCACACCTCCACCACGCCCTGGGAGACCTGCGCACCGGAGAACGCGGGCGCGGTGAAGGGCAGCGCCTGCTGCGTCGCGACGCTCTTGTCCTGGATGACGTCCTCGATGCGGTCGAACAGCGTGCCGCGCACCACCACCGCGTATTGGCCCGCTTGATTGGAGGCCACGTAGACCAGGTCCTCGCCCTGCGTCGCCGGGCCCCAGACAATCCCCCAGCCGTTCTGCACCGTGGCCGCCATGGCCGCGTTCATCAGGGTGAAGCGCTCCGTGTTGGTGTTGAGCTGCCCCAGGTACGAGATGGCCGACAGGGTGATGGCGAGCTGCGCGGTGGAGGGCGTGGAGGCCATGGGTGATTCCTTTCGGTGAGGGCCCGAAGCCCCCGGTCCAGGTTCCCCCGCCCATTTTGCACCGGACATGCCGGGCGGGGTTCTCCTCTGGAGCGGGCTGCCGCCCTCCCCTGGGAGCCGCGTTCGACGTGTCGGCCCGACATGTCGGGAGCACCGCGCGCCTTGACCCGGGCGCGGCTTCCGCGCGAAGAGCCGGACGCATGAAGCCTTGGGAGACGCTCGACACCGCGCAGGTCCCCGACGTGGGGGAAGTCACGCTGGTGCGGCGCGGGGACGAGTACGTCCTGCGGGTGCGCGGCCAGACGCTGATGTCCAGCCGGCGGCACGGCTCGGAGGAGGCGCTCGCGGAGGCCGGGTGCGCGCAGCTCGCGGGGAAGAGCGGCGCCCGGGTGCTCGTGGGCGGCCTGGGCTTCGGCTACACGGTGCGGGCCGTGCTGGACCGCGTCGCGCCCGGCGCTCGGGTGACGGTGGCCGAGCTGCTCCCCGCCGTGGTGACGTGGAACCGGGGTCCACTCGCCGCGCTCGCGGGCGCGCCGCTGGAGGACCCGCGCGTCACCGTGGTCGAGGGAGACGTGGGCGCGCTCATGGCCCGCCAGTCCGCCACCTTCGACGCCATCCTGCTCGACGTGGACAACGGCCCCACCGCCCTCACCCACCCCGACAACCAGGGCCTCTACGGGCGCCAGGGGCTCGCGCGTGCCTTCCACGCGCTGCGCCCCGGGGGAATGCTCGGCGTCTGGAGCGCGGGCCCCGCCCCCGGCTTCGAGCGCCGCATGGAGCAGGCCGGCTTCACCGTCCAGGTGCTGCACCCGGCGGCCCATGGCACGAAGGGAACGCGACACACCCTCTTCATGGGCCGGCGCGGACGCTGAGGATTCGCCGCGGGGCGTCGTCCACGCCGGGCGTGTGACGGAGCGCGCTACAGCTGCGTCCGGCCTTGTGACAACGGGCGCCACAGCCCCCCGGAGCCCCCCCGCGGTCTCCCCTCTGAGCCGGGGACCGGCCGCCCAGGTTTTCGTCGTGGCGTGGACGGTGCATTGCCCTCCGGGGCCGGCCCACGCGGAGCGCCCACCTGGATGACGCAGGTGGTCGCGCGCGAGTGGCGGAGAAGTCAGCATCTCCCCCAACGACGAGGTTTCACATGCAGATGAAGATGATGAGCCGCCTGCTGGCGGCCGCGTTCTTGAGCGTAGCGGCGGGTTGCCAGGGTGACGAGACGGCCTCGGCCGAGGACAACCTGGGTGCCCAGGAGGCGGCGGCCGACACGCAGTGTGTGCAGCGCTTCTCCGGCATCATGAGCTGTGCGACGGGCAACGCGCGCCTGACCTCCACCGAGGCGGGCCTGCAGGTCTCCGGCCTGCGCAACGCGAGCACGGACGGTGTCTCCGGCACCTTCGCTCGCGCCACGCGGTGGACGCAGAACGTGCAGGGCCGGTTCGGCGCCGCCCAGGGCGGCCTGTCGCTGGCGGCGCGCGCGGGCGACCAGACGGTCGGCACGCTGAACCTCGTGCCGGGCCGTGACGGCTCGTCCATGACGGCGGTGCCGCGCTTCAGCGGCAGCAGCGCTCCGGGCGGCTCCGCCTACCGCGTCAATGTGTGGAATGACGGCGTGCTCCAGGGCGGCGGGCCGCAGCCGGCCGGGTACATGATCATCATCCGCGACTGGTACGACCTGCTCCGCTGGATCGTGGCCGTCTTCTCCTTCGACAACGGGTACGACATCGAGATCTACAAGCCCGGCTCCACGGTGTCCGCCATGGAGACCATCCCCGGCGCCTGCGTGTGGCGCGTGCGCAACCAGCAGGGTGACTTCTCCGTGCAGCTGGCGGACGGCCGCGTGCTGCGCGGCGACATGGTCGAGTTCGTCGAGCAGATCGAGGACGGCCACTACCCGTACACGGACTTCACGGCCATCGACGTGAAGGCCGCCGCGGAGAGCTTCGCCGTCACCGCCGAGACCTTCGTCCCGGCGAAGTAGTCGCTCCCGCCTGTGCCCCGCACAGGCGCCACGCCGGGCAGGTCGGTGTATCCTGCCCGGCGTCCCCCATTGGCGGCCCGCTCCACCCCGGGTCTCCTGGAGTCTTCCCATGCGCGGGCGGCTGTACCTTGTTGGCATTCCCGTGGGCGCCCTCCTGCTCACCGCCGTCTGGGCCACCCCGGTGCGGCGTCCGCCCGTGCTCGAGCTGGGGGACCTGACGTCCGTGGTGGAGCCGGGCGAGGAGCTCTCCGGTGGCACCACCACCGTGACGGACCCCGGACGCAATGCCTTCGGCCGCTCGCTGATGAACATGGACCGGGCGCGCTGGCCGGACTTCCACGCGGGCAAGAAGGTGTTCGGCCGCGACTGGACCGACACGCGCACCGGGCCCGTCATCGTGGGCCCGCTCTTCAGCGCCGCATCCTGCATGACGTGCCACGTGAAGGACGGGCGCGGTCGGCCCCCGGCTACACCGGCCGAGGCTCCCAGCTCGCTGGTCTTCCAGCTCGGTGCGCCGGAAGGACGCGGACCGCATCCCCTGTACGGCGAGCAGCTCGACTTCCACGCCGTGGACGGACGGACGGCGGAGGGCACCGTCGAGGTGGCCTACGACGAGGTCCATGGCGAGTTCGCCACGGGCGAGGACTACACGCTGCTGCGCCCGCGCTACCGTTTCAAGGACCTGACCCAGGGGCCGCTCGGTGAAGGGACGCCCTTCTCCCCGCGCGTGTCCCCGGCCAACTTCGGCCTGGGGCTGCTCGAGGCGATTCCCGAGGACACGCTGCTCGCCCTCGCGGACCCCGACGACGCGGACCACGACGGCATCTCCGGACGGCCGAACCAGGTCCTGGACGTCGCCGAGCAGCGGACGAAGACGGGCCGCTTCGGCTGGAAGGCCAACCAGACCTCGCTGCGCCAGCAGGTGGCCCACGCCCTCGTCGCGGACATGGGGCTCACCACGGAGCTCTTCCCGAAGGAGCAGGGCCGGGACGCCGCCGCGCCGGCCGGGCCGGAGGTGACGCCGGAGGAGCTGGAGCGGCTCGTGCTCTACATGCGGCTCGTCGCGGCGCCGAAGCGGCGGGACTGGGACGCGCCGCCCGTGCTGCGGGGCAAGGCCGTGTTCCGCGCCATCGGCTGCTCCGGCTGCCACGTGTCCACCGGCTTCGAGACGGGCACCGTGCCCGGCTTCCCCGAGCTGTCCGGCCAGAAAATCCATCCGTACACCGACCTGCTGCTGCACGACATGGGCGAGGGGCTCGCGGACGGCCGCAAGGACGGGCTCGCCACCGGCCAGGAGTGGCGCACCCCGCCCCTGTGGGGCCTGGGGCTCCAGGAGGCCGTCAACGGCCACACCCGCCTGCTGCACGACGGCCGCGCGCGCAACGCCGAGGAGGCCGTGCTGTGGCACGGGGGCGAGGCCGCCGCCGCCCGGGAGCGCTACGTGCGCCTGCGCCGCGAGGACCGGGAGGCGGTGCTCGCGTTCCTGAAGTCGCTCTGAGGAGTGCCCGACCCGGGCACCGTGTCAGGGATTATTTCGCCGCCCCGTCATTCTGGATTGAGCGCGCCCGGCCGAAGAGGTCCTACACGCTTTGAAGACGGTTCAACTCCGTCCGCCTCCACTTCCACGGGGGCGCTGCCGAGGGTTCGGCATCTGACTCTTAATCAGAACCCCACATGGCTTGTTCACTCGGGCGCGCTCACTTCTTTCCTCCCTGACGGGCTTTTTGGCTCACGCCGCCGTGGCGTCCGCCGCCTTCTCCCCCGCCGCCAGTCGCATCGGCTGCGCGCGGCCGTAGGTGAGCGAGCGCCAGAGCCACTCGGCCGGGCCGAAGCGGAAGCGCGCCAGCCACCAGTGGCTGAGCGCCACCTGCGCGGCGAGGACGACGAAGCAGAGGGCGACGACGCGCGATGGCGGCAGCTTGCCGATGAGCCCCAGTCCCCAGCCGTCGTAGATCCACACGCTCACGATGGACTGCAGCAGGTACTGGCTGAGCGCCATGCGTCCCACGGGCGTGAGCGCTCCCAGCACCCGGTGCCAGCGCGCGCGCTGGAACAGGAAGGCGAAGGCGGCCACGTACCCGGCGCCCAGCGCCAGGTAGCCAATCTCCTGGAGGTTGTTCACGACGAACTGCCACCAGCTGTCCTGGGACGTCAGCAGCCCCATGGCGCGCAGGCGGGTCATCACCAGCCCGGCAACGCTGATGAGCCCGCCCACCCCGAAGCCCCAGCCGAGCATCCGGCGGAGCAGCGGCCGGTTTTTCTCCACGTCCTGGAGCAGCAGGAGCCGTCCCGCCAGCAGGCCGAACAGGAAGCGCGAGAGGATGAGGCCCATCCACTTGATGCGGTTGAGGCGGAAGAACGTGTCCACGTAGTACGTCACGCGCCCCACCATCCCCGTCCACGGAGAGTCACTGGAGAGCGCCGCCAGCAACTGCGCCCGGTGGCCGGCCTCCGCGGCCTGGGACGCCTTCGCCAGCTCCGCCGCCGCGTCCGCGCCGTGCAGCAGCACCGGCCCGTAGCGCTGGAGCACGGGGAGCACGAGCGACATCACCACCATCAACCCCACCGCCCACACCAGCACCGTCTTGTTCGAGCGGGTGCGGAACAGCAGCAGCAGGAAGCCCACCACCGCGTACGTGTGGAGGATGTCGCCAATCCAGATGCCGAACAGGTGCACCACGCCGAAGCACAGCAGGATGAACAGCCGCCGCGAGTAGAGCGGGACGACGGAGCCGCCCCGCGCCGAGGCCCGGGACATCTGGATGGAGAAGCCCAGCCCGAAGAGGAACGAGAAGAGGGTGATGAACTTCTGGTTCACCAGCGTCTGGTAGACGGCGTTGACGACGACCTCGAGCAGCGGTGCCACCTGCGCCTGGGCCTGCTCGCGGGGCAGCAGCGTCCGGCCGCTGAACCAGGTGATGGCATTGGAGATGAAGACCCCGAACAGCGCGAAGCCGCGCAGCGCGTCCAGCAGGGTGACCCGCTCGGAGACAGCCACCGGGCGGGCCTCGGGACTGTTCCCCACGGGCGCCGCGGGAGGAGTGAGCTCGGACATGACTCCAGCAGACGCCCGCGAGCCGAAAGCGTCAACCGATACACTTCGAGCGCCACGGCCGCGACTCCGTGTGCGGGACACCCCTGCCGCACGACGTCGCGGCCCTCACACCGAGCGCAGCGCCGGAAGCACCTTCTCCGCGAACGCCTGGATGAACGCGTCCTGCCCGCGGTTGACGTTGTGCAGGTACAGGTGGCTGAACCCGAGCCGCACGTCCTCCGCCAGCCAGTCCACGTGACGCTGGAGGCTAGAGGAGATTCGCACGTGCCCCTCCAAATCCTTTGGCTGCACGGTCTTCGCGAGTTCCTGGAACTGCTCGGGCCGCCGCAGGTCCGTGAGCACGGAGCTGGCGAAGATGTTCGGCGCCCACTGCTCCATCGCGCCCTGGAGCGCCGCCGCCTCCTCGGGGGCCCATGACAGCTGGACCTTGAGGAACATCGGCTTGCCGTCGCCGCCGCCGCGCCGGAAGGCGTCCACCATCTTCTTGAGCTCAGCCGGTGGCTTGCTCACCGTGATGAGGCCGTCCGCCCAGCTTCCCACCCACTCCGCCGTCTCGGGGGTAATCGCCGCGCCCACCAGCAGCGGCGGCTTCGCGGGGCGGGAGTAGAGCTTCGCCTCCTCCACCGTGACGAGCCCCCGGTGCGTCACCCGCTCGCCCCGGAAGAGCGCGCGCATCACCTCCGCGCACTCCTTCAGCCGGGCGTTGCGCTGGTCCTTCGCGGGCCAGGGCTCGCCGGTGATGCCCTCGTTGACGAGCTGTCCGCTGCCCAGCGCCGCCCAGGCGCGGCCGGGGAACATCTCCGCGAGCGTGCCCAGCGCCTGCGCGATGATGGCCGGGTGGTAGCGCTGCCCCGGCGCGTTCACCACGCCCACGCTGGAGAGCTTCGTGGTGGCCAGCGCCGCGCCCATCCAGCTCCAGGCGAAGCCGCTGTGTCCCTGTGTATCGCTCCACGGGTGGAAGTGGTCCGAGTTGAGCGCCGCCATGAAGCCCGCGGCGTCCGCCTGGCGCACGAGGCGCAGCAGCTCGCTCGGAGGGAACTGCTCGTGGGACGCGTGATAGCCGAGAGTGAGCATGTGGCGGCGCAGGTTGGAGCCGCCCCCGCGCCGCCGCGAGCGGGCCGTGCGCGCGAGTGTCCGCTGCTGGAAGCCCCGGCCCACGGGCTGTGCGCTGGCGTACGCACCGCGAATGTCCTGCTGCCACCTTCCGGGCAGACGCCCCACCCTCCCGTCCCGGGAGACACGATGATTCAGGACCTCTGGTACAAGAACGCTGTCGTCTATTGCCTGGACGTCGAGACGTTCATGGACGGCAACGGCGATGGCGTGGGCGACTTCATCGGGCTCCAGCGGCGGCTGGACTACCTGGCGGGCCTGGGCATCACCTGCCTGTGGCTGATGCCCTTCCACCCGTCGCCCAACCGCGACAACGGCTACGACATCACCGACCACTACGGGGTGGACCCCCGGCTGGGCTCGCTGGGGGACTTCGTGGAGTTCACCCACCAGGCGAAGCAGCGCGGCATGCGCGTCATCATCGACCTGGTCGTCAACCACACCAGCGACAAGCACCCCTGGTTCCAGGCCGCGCGCGGCGATGCGAACAGCCGCTTCCGCGACTTCTACGTCTGGTCCGACAAGAAGCCGAAGGACGCGCACAAGGGCATGGTGTTCCCGGGCTCGCAGGAGAGCACGTGGACGTACGACAAGGACGCGAAGGCCTGGTACTTCCACCGCTTCTTCCCCTTCCAGCCCGAGCTGAACGTCGCCAACCCCGCCGTGCGCGAGGAATTGCTCAAGGTGATGGGCTACTGGCTGGAGCTGGGCGTGTCCGGCTTCCGGGTGGACGCGGTGCCGTTCCTCGTCGAGCTCAAGGGGCTCAAGAACCACGGCATCAAGGACCCGTACCAGCTGCTGGACGCGATGCGCGAGTTCCTCTCGTGGCGCACCGGTGACGCCATCCTCCTGGCCGAGGCGAACGTCACCATGGAAGAGGTGATGAACTTCTTCGGCTCGGATGGAGACCGGATGCAGATGGTCTTCAACTTCGCCGCCAACCAGAACCTGTTCCTCTCGCTGGTGACGGAGGACGCCACGCCGCTGGCGGAGGCACTGGGCTCCGCGCCTCGGCTGCCACATACGGCGCAGTGGGCCAACTTCCTGCGCAACCACGACGAGCTGGACCTGGGCCGGCTGCCGGCCGCCGGGCGCAAGCGCGTGTTCGCGGAGCTGGGGCCGGAGCCGAAGATGCAGCTCTACGGGCGGGGCCTCCGCCGGCGGCTGGCGCCCATGCTGTCCGGAGACCGGCGCCGCCTGGAGCTGGCCTTCAGCCTGATGCTGTCCCTGCCGGGCACGCCGGTGCTCTGGTACGGCGACGAGCTGGGCATGGGCGAAGATTTGTCCCAGCACGAGCGCGCGAGCGTGCGCATGCCGATGCAGTGGTCGGACGAGCCCCACGGAGGCTTCACCCGCGCGGCCGAGCCCTTCCGGCCCGTGGTGAAGGAGGGCGCCTTCGGCTACCCGCGCGTGAATGTGGAGACGCAGCGGAGAGACCCGGCGTCGATGCTCAACTGGATGGAGCGCATGGTGCGCATGCGCAAGGAGTGTCCCGAGCTGGGCTGGGGGACGTGGAAGCTGTTGCGCGTGAAGCCGGCGAACGTGCTCGCGCTGCGCTACGACTGGAAGGACGAGACGCTGGTGACGCTGCACAACCTGTCCGGCAAGGCGTGCGAGGTGAGCTTCAATCCCGGTGGGCCTCCAGCGCGGCTCGTCCATGCGCTGTCGGACGCGCCCTCGCAGCCTCTCAAGGGCGGACGGCACCGCGTGACGCTGGAGGGCTATGGCTACCGGTGGTTCCGCATGGAGCCTGTGAGCTGAGCGGCGGCATTCCAGGCACACGTCGCGGCGATGACCGAGCGCCCTACCCTCTCGGTCGATACGACATCGCCACGTCGCACCGCTCGTAGCGCGCCCCGAACTGCCGCATGATTTCGGCGTCGTGCACGAAGCCGTGCTTCTCGTAGAGATGGATGGCCGCCACGCACTTCTTGTTGGTCAACAGGTAGACCTTGTCGAAGCCCAGGCTGGAGGCCCGCTCCAGTGTCTTGGCGAGCAGGAACTCGCCGACCTTCAGGCCCCGGGCGCTCTTCAGGACGCCCATCTTGGTCAGCTCCACCCAGCCGTCCTTGGACACCATCAGGGCGCAGGTCCCGACCACACCCAACTCCGGCGTCTCGGCGAACAGCACCACCCCGCCCTTGTCGAGGATGAGCTCGCGCGGCCTCGACAGGAGGGCAATGTCGTTCTCCTCGAGGGTGAACATGTCCTCTATCCATTCGGCGTTGATTCGATAGAAGGCGTCGGCCAGGTCGTCCGAGAAGTCGCGCGCCCACATCTTGGGCGGACCGGCGGCCTTGATACGGCTCAGCAGCGAGGCCTCGGTCAGCCGCGCCTCCAGCCTGGCCAGGCCCTGCATGAAGTCGCCCGTCAGCCCCTCGACCAGCGATGCGGCAGCAGGCTCGATGCGCGGCAACAGCTGTGTCTGGATGCGGGCCATGAGGGCCTCGCCCTTCTCGGTCAGCGCCAGGAGCTTCGAGCGCTGGTCGTCCGGCGCGCGCCGCGCTTCGACAAACTCTTCCAAGGTCCCGAGGGCGCGGGTCACCGTGGGTTGTGCCAGCCGCAGGCGCTCGGCCAGCTCGCCGACCGTCATCGGGCCGTGCATGCGGATGGTCATCAGCAGCGACACCTGGGCGGGCTGGACCGGCAGGTCCAGCGACCGGGCTACCTCGGCCGCATCCACTTGCAGCCGCTCGGCCAGACGCTTGAGCCGGCTGCCCAGAAAGCCCACGCCAAAGCCCGACAGTAGGTCGATTTCCATGCCCTGCCTCCAATCAATAGCGCGCTATATAGCTAACTATGGAGTCAGGTGGCGCGCAAGAGGAACACTGTCTCCCTCTGGTCTTTGGGGGACCGCTTCGCGTTCTGCTTCAGCGCGGGAGCGCCCGCGTCACGGTGCGCTCCCTGCGGCGGCGATGAAGCATGCGCTTTCGCCCGTGGCGCGCGGAACTTCCCATGCCGGTCCGGTGTGGAGGGCCGTCGTCCACCTGCTGGATGGCGTTGGAGTGCACCTACCTCGCGAGTAGTCTCCTCGTGCGCGGTGCGGACCGCCACACGAGGGACCTCATGGCGTCTGACGACTTCAATCCGGCGAGCCCTCCCCACGAGATGCGACTCGGCCCGTGGCGTCTGCTGGAGCAGCGCGGCCAGGGCACCTACGGCCTCGTCTACCGCGCCGAGCTCGCCGAGTCGCAGTCCGCCCGCCCCGTGGCCCTCAAGCTGGCCCTGCACCGTGAGGATGCGCGCTTCGCGCGGGAGACCGAGCTGCTCTCCCGCATCCATCACCCCGCCGTGCCCCGCCTGATTGACAGGGGCCACTGGCAGCCCCGGGAGGGCGTGTCCTACCCCTGGCTCGTCATGGAATGGATCGAGGGCGCACCGCTCTATGACTGGGCCCAGGCACAGCGCCCGTCTTCGCGGCAGGTGCTCGGGCTTCTGGCCCGCCTAGCCCGCGCACTGGACGCCACCCACGCCGCCGGAGGCCTCCACCGCGATGTGAAGGGTGACAATGTCCGCGTCCGGCCCGCGGACGGGCAGCCCTTCCTCCTGGACTTCGGCTCCGGACACTACGTGGGGGCCGCCACGCTGACCTCGCAGCTCTTTCCTCCCGGCACCTCGCCCTACCGCTCGCCCGAGGCGTGGCGCTTCGTCTTCGGCTCCCGCGAGCTCCCGGCGGTCGCATATCCCCCGGGGCCCGCGGATGACCTCTTCGCCCTGGGTGTCACGGCCTATCGACTCATTACAGGGAAGTACCCACCGTCAGCGCACCCACGACATGAGGATGACTGGCTCTGGCGCCCCAAGGAGCTGGGGCGCTGGACGGCGCGAGTCTGCAACCCCCGCTGCATCCCGGAATTGAGCGCGCTGGTGTCCCGGATGCTCTCGCCTTGCCCCGAGGAGCGCGGTAGCGCGCGGGAGGTGGCGGAAGCGCTGGAGCAGGCGGCGCGCAGCGCGGGAAGCGAGGCGGATGAGCCCCTCTTCACCGGAGAAGAGCGGCGGCCCTCAAGCCGCTTCCCCGGCCTCCAGCGCGTCACGGTGCAGCCCCGTCCTCGCATGCAGCGGTGGCCCTGGTTCGCGGCCGCCGGCCTCGGAGGCGCGCTGGCGCTGAGCGCCGGGGGGCTGCTGAGCGTGAGCCGCCAGGAGGAGCCCGCGACGGCCCACGTCGCGGAGCAGGAAGAGTCACCGGATGCCGGCACCGTGGCCGTGGGAGACTCCGTACTCACGGCGCCCGGGACAACCAGGCGAGCCCCCTCGGCGTGGGCGTCCATCGCGTTAGACCTGCCACCGAAACCCCGTCCAGGGCAGAGGCGCCCGGACAGCAAGGGCCGCTGTCCCGGCAAGGTGCAGGTCGCCATCAACGGCGGCTGTTGGACGAAGCTGCCCGTGGACCAGAAGGACTGTGATGAGTGGGGCGGCGTTGAATACAGGGGGGCGTGCTACCTCCCAGCTCAGACTCCGCCGCGCCCTCCCACTTCGGGCCCCGCAGATCGAGATGGTGGTCCATAGCCAGTGGCTCCATCGCGCGACGTGTGCTCTCGGCCGGTGGCGAGAGGCTCACGCCCGCCGCAGCACCTGGCCCGTCGTGGGCGGCAGCACGCCCAACAAGCGCCGTCATCCCCGCAGTGAGAAGCTAGTAATAGGGTTCGCCGACCATGCGAACTCTTCGTGCCTTCTGGCTTCCGCTGCTCGCCGCGTCGTTGCTGGGCTGCTCCACGCCCCCGAGCGCACCCTCGCAGCAGGCGTGGAACGAGGCTGCGGTGGAGTGCGACGCCCCCGAGGAGGACCAGTGCGTCACCCTCCTGTGCATGGGCGACGTCTGCGGCTTCTACCGCTGCGAGGACATGCCCCGCGACGTCGAATTGGCGCGCTTCCCGGGGGCGCGCCCTCCTGCGGCGGCGCCAGGCAGCGGTCCTCGGAGGAACTGGGGAGGCGCGGGGAAGTTGCCCAGTGGCGCCGTCATGGTCTTCCCCAACTGGAACGGCGGCCCCGCGAGAATCATCCCCCCTTCACGCCAGCTCACGCCCGGCCAATGGGAGAAGCACCACCTCTTCCCCCAGGCGAAAGACCTGGCGGAGTGGTTCAGAGATAGAGGCGTCACGATTCACGACTACACCATGCCCATACCGCTTCACGTCCACCGACGGATTCACGGCAACGACGGGCGAGGGGGGCCGTGGAACCTGGCATGGCGGCAGTTCAAGGATGCGAAGCCGTTCGCCAGTCCCGCTGAGATGTACAAGCACGCAGGAGAGCTCATCTATCGCTTCGAGCTCCTTGGCGGCCCCATCCAACCCTACTATTCCCGGCCAGGGACGTGAGGGCTCGGCGAGATGACCCGGTTCTACTGGTTGCGCGAAGACGAGGCGGCAAGAGGCCGCTTCAACGGGAGTTTCGATGCAACGCACAGGTGGCGCCTGCCTGGCGTGCAGTGCCACACCTGTGGCGTCACATGGGGCGGGGTGGGGCACGAGTATCCCGGGGTGGACCTGTCGCAGCTGCCCGAGCGGACGAAGCTCGTACGTCCCTGGCCGGTGGCTGTTGAGGAATTCTCTCGCCTGCGCGAGCTGGCTCTGCCCCTGGTCCCCCCCAATGCCGCGTTGCCTCCCGGCACGCAATTCGGGCCCCTGGAGGGCTCGGCCTCCGGGAAGTTCGGTCCCGTTGCATGGCAAGGCACCTCTTTGTTGCTCGTGCGCAAAGAAGAACTGGAGCGCCTCATGACAGAGGGGGTGCGAGGGCTCCGGGGCTACCCGACAGAGCTGCGGTTCCGCCAGAAGAACCCGCCGGAAATCCTGGAGCTCCAGATCGAGCCCCATGGCCGACTGCATCCGGACTGCATTCCGCCGGACGAGCCTCCACCGTGCCCGACCTGTGGCCGGCAGGGCTTCGGGCGCCCCGACGAACCCATCCTGGATGCTGCCTCCCTGCCTCCGGAAGTGGACCTGTTCCGGGTCGGCAACTTCGCCACGATGGTTATCGGCACCGAGCGGTTCATGGAGGCCGTGCGGCGCCTGGCACTGGACGGCATCACGTTCCAAGAGCTGCCAACGCGCTAGCACTCCGAGGAGTACTGGCTACTCACGCCCTCCGCAGCACCCGGCCCGTCGTGGGCGGCAGCACGCCCAATGAGAGCCGTCCTCCCCGCAGCGAGAACCGCCGCGTCGGATCCAGCAGGTCGACCCACTCCCCTTCCGCAGCCCCCGGCATCGCCAGGTCCACGAGGTCGGAGGGCTTGCCCGAGGCGTTCACCACCACGACGACGCTCTCGGTCCCCAGCTCCCGCGCATAGGCGAGCTGCTCGGAGCGCACGAGCAATTCCCGGTAGTGCCCGCGCCGGAGCACCTCGTGCTGGTGCCGGAGCGCGGTGTAGCGGGCAATCGCCGTGCGCAGTCCGGCCGGCTGGTCCGGAGGCCCCGGCGGCTCCGGCAGTGGCGGCCGCAGCGGACGGTCATCACCGCCCTCCTTGCGTCCCTGCTGGCCCCACTCGCTGCCGTAATAGAGGGACGGAATCCCCGGCAGCGTGAAGAGCAGCAGGTAGAGCAACGGAAGGTGGCGGGTCTCCTTGAGGAGGCTCGCGGCCCGATTCACGTCGTGGTTGTCCGCGAAGGTGTAGAGCGTGAGCGCCTCGTACATCCCCTCGCCCGCGGCGTACTGGCGCTTCAGCGTGTGGGCCAGCTCGAAGTAGTTCCTGTCGTTGTGGCTGGACCAGAGCGCCTTCCACAGCGCGTAGTCCGTGGTGGAGTGCAGCCGGCCGGGCCGGACCCAGTTGCGGTAGTCGCCGTGGATGACCTCGCCCATCAGCCACAGCTTCCGCTCCAGCCCGGCGCAGAACGCATGCAGCCCGTCGAAGAAGTCCAGGTCGATGGAGTCCGCCGCATCCAGCCGCAACCCGTCGATGCCGAATCGCGCCACCCAGTGGGACACGGCGTCGAAGAGGTGTTGCCGGACCGCGTCCTGGCGCAGGTCCAGCTTCACCAACTCCTCCACCCCATTCCACCCCTGGTACACGAACGGGTCGCCGAAGCGGTTGCGCGCGCCGAAGCGCAGGCCCGCGAACCAGCTCCGGTACTGCGACGCCTCACCCTTCTCGCGCACGTCCCGGAACGCCCAGAAGGCCCGCCCCACGTGGTGGAAGACGGCATCCACCACCACCTTCATCCCCCGCGCATGCAGTCCGTCCACCAGTCGGGCGAGCGCCGCGTCGTCACCCAGCCGCCGATCCACGTGGAAGTAGTCCGCCGTGTCGTAGCCGTGCGTGGACGACTCGAAGACGGGGCCCAGGTACACGGCGTTGACGCCCAGCGCGGCCCACGCGTCCAGCCACGGCAACAGCCGGTCCAGTCTCGCGGCGGGCACGCTCTGGAAGTCATTCGTGGCGGGGGCCCCACACGCCCCCAATGGGTACACGTGCATGAAGTCGGCGTCGTGTACCCAGGCGGGCGCGGGAAGGAGGTTCTCGGGCGGCATCCCCCATGGGTGCGCACCCGTGTGGCCAGCCTCAACGCTTCGCGGCAAGGTGTGCTCTATTGCCTGCCCTACAGCCCCTCGGACAGGAGACCGCCCGGTGAAATCCCTCCCCCTGCTTGCCGCCCTCTTCGCCTGCGCCGCCGTGCCCGGCGGTGGTGCCCTCGCGGCGGAGGCGCCCTCCCCCGTCCTCGGCGGCATCGACGCCATCTATCCCGACCTGGACGCGCTCTACCGTGATTTGCACCAGTCGCCCGAGCTGTCGCTCCAGGAGGAGAAGACGGCGGCGAAGCTCGCGGAGCGCCTGCGCAAGCTGGGCTACGAGGTGACGCCGAAGGTGGGCGGCCACGGCATCGTCGCGCTGCTCCGCAACGGCAAGGGCCCCACCGTGATGCTGCGCACGGACCTGGACGGGCTGCCGGTGGAGGAGAAGACGGGGCTGCCCTACGCCAGCCAGGTGAAGGTGAAGGACGCGTCGGGAAGCACGGTGTCGGTGATGCACGCGTGCGGACACGACGTGCACATGACGTCGTGGCTGGGGACGGCCACGCTGCTGGCGAAGTCGAAGGACAAGTGGCGCGGCACGGTGATGTTCGTGGGCCAGCCCGCCGAGGAGGTGGGCGCGGGCGCCCGGGCCATGCTGGCGGATGGCCTCTTCAAGCGCTTCCCCAAGCCGGACTTCGCCGTCGCCCTCCACACCGTGGGCACCGCCGCGTCGGGCACGGTGCAGTTCACCCCCGGCTACTCGATGGCGAGCGTGGACTCCATCGACATCACCCTCTACGGCAAGGGCGGGCACGGCGCGTACCCGCACACCACGGTGGACCCGGTGGTGCTGGCGGCGCGCACCATCCTCTCGCTGCAGACGCTCATCAGCCGCGAGAAGCACCCGCTGGAGCCCGCGGTGCTGACGGTGGGCTCCATCCACGGCGGCACCAAGCACAACATCATCCCGGACGACGTGAAGCTCCAGCTCACGCTGCGCACGTACAAGCCCGAGGTGCGCAAGGCCCTGATTGCCGGCATCGAGCGCGTGGCGAAGGCGGAGGCCCTGGCCGCCAACGCCCCTCGCCCGCCCGACGTCGCCGTCACCGAGGGCACGCCCGCCACCTTCAATGACCCTGAACTGACGAAGCGGCTGGTGGGCGCGGTGGGACGCGTGCTCGGTCCGCAGAACCTGAGCGAAACGCAGCCCGTCATGGGCGGCGAGGACTTCTCCGAGTACGGCCGCGCGGGCGTCCCCGCCGTCATGCTCTGGCTCGGCATCACCGAGCCCAAGCGCATCGCCCAGGCCCAGGCCTCCGGAGAGGCGCTGCCCTCCGCGCACTCGCCCCTCTATGCGCCGGACCGCGAGCGCTCCCTGCGCACCGGCGTCACCACGCTGACCACCGCCGCGCTGGAGCTGCTCGGCAAGCCCTGAACAGTTGAGACGCAATCCACCTGCAAGAGTTCGCGGGTTGTCGAACTGCGTCCGTCGTGACGGCAGAATTTCGCGCCGCCGTCTGATTGGCGCAGGTGTGGCTTGCGGGGATGCGGGACGCCCGTGTTAGCGGTGCGTCGCCCGCTCCCCGTCGTGGGGGCGCGGGCCCATCCCCCTCGAGGTCACACCATGAGAGCGTTCCTGACGAAGTCGCTGCGCCTGGCGGTGCTCGGAAGTCTTTCGCTGCTCGGCGCTCCGGCGGCGGCGCAGTCCGTCCCCTTCTCGCCCTTCGCGCCCTTCGAGGTGCGGGTGAACTTCCAGCCGGCCAACGTGCCCGTGCCGGCCGGCTTCGTCGCGGACACCGGCCAGGTGTACGGCAGCCGGGGCAACGGCTTCACGTACGGGTGGAGCGCGGACAACACGGCCAACACGAGGGACCGCAATGACGCCAACACGCCGTCCCAGGCCTACGACACGCTGATTCGCACGCAGAACGGCGGCAACTTCAATTGGAGCCTCGCCGTGCCCAACGGCTACTACGAAGTGCGACTGGTGGCGGGCGACCCGGGCTTCATCGACAGCGACTACATCTTCACCGTCGAGTACTACGGCCACGTGCTCAAGGGCACACCCACCGCGGCGCAGCACTTCTTCGAAGCCGTCACCACCGTGGACGTGAATGACGGCAAGCTCACCATCAGCAACGACAGCTTCGCGGTGAACAACAAGCTGGCCTTCGTGGAGGTGAAGCGGAAGTTCGGCGTGGACATCAACTTCCAGCCCGCCTCGGCCAGCCCCACGGAGATCTACGGCAACCTCTCCGACTACGGGCAGTCCTACGGGAGCCGGGCCTACGGCTTCACCTATGGGTGGAACGTGGACAACACGGCCAACATGGTGGACGCGGGCTACGACGTCGACATCCTCGCGCAGCGGCACGCGCGCATGCAGCAGGGCGGGGACTTCGTCTGGGAGATTGCCGTCCCCAACGGCGTCTACGCCGTGGACCTCATGGCGGGGGACCCGAGCACGAAGAACGGCGCGTACCGCATCCAGGTGGAGGACGCGGTGCTGCTCAGTGGAGTGCCGACGGGCTACGGCTTCACGAATGGCTCGGGCGTGGTCGCCGTGTCCGACGGCCGCCTCACCGTGCGGAGCGCGCCCGGCGCCGCCAACAACAAGCTCAACCTCATCCGCATCCGCCAGAAGTAGCCGCGAGCAACGGCAGGTGGACCCCGCCCCTCTCACGCGAGGGGCGGGGCCAGCAGTCAGAAGAGGACGACGCCGCGGGCATTCACCCCGCTCTGCATGTCGGCGAAGGCCGCGTCGAGCTGGTCGAGCTTGTAGGTGGTCGTCACCAGCTCATCGAGCTTGAGCTTCCCCTGCGTGTAGAGGTCGAGCAGCTTCGGCATGTCGCGGTGCACGTCCGCCGTACCGAACCAGGAGCCGAGAAGCCGCTTCTCGAAGAGGGGCAGCACGAAGACGTTGAGGCTGATCTGCTCCTTCACGCTGCCCACGCCGACGACGACGCAGGTGCCCGCCTTGCGCGTGCACATGTACGCCTGCTCGATGGTCTCCTTGCGGCCCACGGCCTCGTAGGCGTAGTCCGCGCCACGGCCATGCGTCAGCTCGCGGATGGCGGCGACCGGGTCTCCGGCCTTCGCGTCGACCACGTCCGTCGCGCCGAAGACCTTCGCCAGCTCGAGCTTCTTCGGGTGGACGTCCACCGCGATGATGCGCTCCGCCCCGGCAATCACCGCGCCCTGGATGATGTTCAGCCCCACGCCACCGGCGCCGAACACCGCCACCGTCTGGCCCGGCGGCATCTCGGCGGTGTTGAACACAGCCCCCACGCCCGTCGCCACCGCGCAGCCAATCAGCGCCGCCTTGTCCAGCGGAGCGTCGTCGGGCAGCCGCACCGCCGCGCGCGCGTGGACGACGGCGTACTCGGCCAGGGCGCCCAGCGCGGAGAAGACGTTCAGGTCCTGCTCCCCCCTGCGCAGCCGGGTGCTCCCGTCCGGCATCCGGTTGCTCGCGTTGATCTTCTCCCCGAGCACGCACAGGTTCGGACGCTGGATGCGGCAGTAGTAGCACTCACCGCACTGGGCCACCCACGAGAGGACGACCTTGTCGCCCTTCTTCACGTGGGTGACGCCCTCGCCCACCTCCTCGACGATGCCCGCGCCCTCGTGGCCCAGCACACACGGGAGCTTCATCTTCACGGTGCCGTTCAGCACCGACAGGTCCGTGTGACAGACGCCGCATGCAACCATGCGGACGAGGACTTCCTGGGCCCGCGGCGCGTCGAAGCGGATGTCTTCGATGGTCAGCTTGTCCTTCTCGAAACACACAGCAGCCTTCATGGTGGCTTGCTCCAAGTGTAGGGAGGAACAGCGAGTAGGGCTCAGAGCTGCAGGGCCTTGTGCTCCAGGAACTCCTCCAGGCCGTACCGGCCGAACTCGCGGCCGTGCCCGGACTGCTTGTAGCCGCCAAACGGCGCCAGCGGGTTGAAGCGCCCGCCGTTGATGTCCACCTGTCCGGTGCGCATCCGCCGCGCGACGCGCTTCGCCCGCTCGACGTCGTTGGACCAGACGGCGCCCGACAGGCCGTAGATGGTGCCGTTGGCGATGCGGAGGGCATCGTCCTCGTCCTCGTAGGGCATGATGACGAGCACGGGCCCGAAGATTTCCTCCTGGGCAATGGTCATCTCCGGCGTGACACCTGCGAAGACGGTGGGCTTCACGTAGTAGCCCTTCGGGAGGCCCTCGGGCGGCTCGGCACCACCGGCGACGAGCTGCGCGCCCTCGCGGACGCCCTGCTGGATGTACCCGCGGACGCGCGTGCGCTGCGCGTCGGAGATGAGCGGGCCCAGCTTCGCCTCGCCCTTGAAGGGGTCTCCGACGGTGAAGCTGGCGGCCACCTCGGCCGCGAGCCGCGCCGCCTCTTCATGCAGTGCGCGCGGCACGAGCAGCCGCGTGTGCGCCGAGCAGGTCTGCCCGGAGTTGAGGAAGCAGTTGCCCACCACCCGCTTCACGACGTTCTTGAGGTTGGCGTCATCGAGGACGATGGCCGCCGACTTGCCGCCCAGCTCCAGCGCCACGCGCTTGATGGTGGCGGCGGCCACCTCGGAGATGCGCCGTCCCGCGCGCGTGGAGCCCGTGAAGGACACCATGTCCACGTCGGGATGCCGGACGAGCGCCTCGCCCACCACCGGGCCCGTGCCCGACACGAGGTTGAAGACGCCGGCCGGGACGCCCGCCTCGTGGATGACTTCCGCGAGGAGGAAGGCGTTGAGGGGGGCCACCTCGCTGGGCTTGAGCACCACCGTGCAGCCCGCCACCAGCGCCGGGGCGACCTTGGCGATGATTTGATGGAGCGGGTAGTTCCAGGGGGTGATGCAGGCCACCACGCCCACCGGCTCACGCACCACCAGCGAGTTGCCCACCTGCTCCTCGAAGGCGAACTCCTGGAGCAGCTTCACGTAGCTGCCCGTCACGGTGATGGGCGTGCCCACCTGGATGGGCTTCGCCAGCCCCAGGGGCATGCCCACCTCGCCGGTAATCGTCTTCGCCAGGTCGTCCTGCCGCGCCGTCAGCCCGTCGTGGATGCGCTGGAGCACCTGGGCGCGCTCGGTGGCCGGGCGGGTGGACCACGCCTCGAAGGCGGCGCGGGCGGCGCACACCGCGAGGTCCACGTCCTCCGCGGTGCCCTCGGGGATGCGGCCCATCACCTCCTCGGTGGAGGCGCTGAGCACGTCGATGTGGCCACCGCCCCGCGAGGGCGTCCAACTCCCGTTGATGTACAGCTTGTCGAAGCCGTGCATGACTGCCTCCCACAGGTCAGCTGAAGGCCTGGATGCCCGTCTGCGCGCGTCCGAGGATGAGCGCGTGGACATCGTGCGTGCCCTCGTAGGTGTTCACCGCTTCCAGGTTCATCACGTGCCGGATGACGTGGTACTCGTCCGCGATTCCGTTGCCGCCCAGCATGTCGCGGGCGACGCGCGCGATGTCCAGCGCCTTGCCACAGTTGTTGCGCTTGAGCAGTGAGATGGCCTCCGGCGCGGCCTTCTCCGCGTCCTTCAGCCGCCCCAGGCGGAGCGCCGCCGTCAGCCCCAGCGTGATTTCCGTCTGCATGTCCGCCAGCTTCTTCTGGATGAGCTGCGTGGCGGCCAGCGGCCGGCCGAACATCTGCCGCTCCAGCGTGTACGCGCGCGCCGTGTGCCAGCAGAACTCCGCCGCGCCCATGGCGCCCCAGGAGATGCCATAGCGCGCGTTGTTGAGGCAGCCGAACGGGCCCTTCAAGCCCTTCACCCCGGCCAGCAGGTTCTCCTCGGGGACGAAGACGTCGTCCATGGCGATGCCGCCCGTCACCGAGGCACGCAGGGAGAACTTGCCCTCTATCTTCGGCGCCGTGAGCCCCTTCATGCCCTTCTCCAGCACGAAGCCGCGAATCTCGTCCTGCTCGTCCTTCGCCCAGACGACGAAGACGTCCGCAATGGGCGAGTTGGTAATCCACTGCTTGGTGCCGGAGAGGAGGTAGCCCCCCGGCGCCCTGCGGGCCCGGCTGCGCATGGCGCCCGGGTCGGAGCCCGCGTCCGGCTCCGTCAGCCCGAAGCAGCCGACGAGCTCGCCCTTCGCCAGCCCCGGCAGGTACTTGCGGCGCTGTGCCTCCGAGCCGTAGGCATGGATGGGATACATCACCAGCGAGGACTGCACGCTCATCGCGGAGCGGTAGCCGGAGTCCACGCGCTCCACCTCGCGCGCGAGCAGGCCATAGGCCACGTAGGAGACGCCGGCCCCACCGTACTCGGGCGGGAGCGTGGAGCCCAGCAGGCCGAGGCCGCCCAGCTCGTTCATGATTTCGCGGTGGAAGACCTCGTGGCGGTTGGCCTCGAGGACGCGCGGCATGAGCTGCCGCTGGCAGTAGCTGTGCGCGGTGTCGCGGAGCTGCCGCTCCTCCTCCTTCAGCTCCTCTTCGAGGAGGAACGGGTCTTCCCACCGGAACGGCGTGCGCTGACTCATGCGTGTCAAACCCTCTCCAGGATGGCGGCGATGCCCTGCCCCACGCCGATGCACATGCTGACGAGCGCGTAGCGGCCCCCGCCGAGCTGAAGCTGCCGCGCGGCCGTCAGCGCCAGGCGCGCACCCGAGGCCCCCAGCGGATGGCCGACGGCGATGGCGCCTCCGTTCGGATTCACCCGGCTGTCGTCCTCGGCCAACTCCAGCAGCTTGAGGCAGCCCAGCACCTGCACCGCGAAGGCCTCGTTGATTTCGATGACGTCCAGGTCCGCGAGCGACAGCCCGGCCCGCTCCAGCGCCTTGCGCGAGGCGGGCACCGGCCCCAGCCCCATGGTGCGCGGCGGCACCCCGGCCACGGCCGCCGAGACGATGCGCGCCAGCGGCTTGCACCCGGCCCGCTCGCCCACGCCCAACGTGCCCACCAGCAGGGCCGCGGCCCCGTCGTTGATGCCCGAGGCATTGCCTGCGGTGACGACGCCGTCCGGCGCGAGCGGCTTCAGCGCGGCCAGCTTGTCGAGCGTGGTGTCCGGACGGGGGTGCTCATCCACCGCCACCGTGGTGACGGCGCCCTTGCGGCCCGGCAGCTCCACGGGCAACAGCTCCCCGGAGAAGAACCCCGCCTTCAGCGCGGCGGCGTACTTCTGCTGCGAGGCCAGCGCGAAGCGGTCACTCGACTCGCGGCCCAGGCCCAGCTCGCTCGCGATGTTGTCCGCCGTCTCCGGCATGGTGTCGTCACCGAAGCCCGCCACGAGGCGCGGGTTGGGAAAACGCGCGCCCATCGTCGTGTCGTAGATGCGCGCGTCGCGACTGTAGGCGGACTCGGCCTTGGCCAGGGCGAAGGGCGCGCGGCTCATGCTCTCCACGCCGCCCGCGACGAACAGCTCGCCCTGCCCCGCCGTGGCGGCGCGCGCCGCGTCCAGCACCGCCGCCAGGCCGCTGCCGCACAGCCGGTTGACGGTGAGGCCCGCGACTTCGATGGGCAGTCCCGCGAGCAGCGCGGCATGCCGGGCCACGTTGCGGCTGTCCTCGCCCGCCTGATTGGTACAGCCGGCGATGACGTCCTCCACCTCGTGCGGCTCGAAGGGACCGCGGGCGAGCAGCGCCCGGATGACGCCGGCGAGCAGGTCATCGGGGCGCACCGGGGCCAGCGTTCCGGCGTGGCGGCCGAACGGGGTGCGCAGTCCGTCGTAGAGATAGGCGCTCATGCGATTCATCCCTCCGGGGTGAGCAGCGACACGCCGAGGCGCGCTCGGCGGGAGAGCCACGGACTGGCGCGGTAGCGCGGGTCTCCCGTGGCGGTGTGCAGGGCCTCCAGCGCCTTCAGCACGCGGCCCGGGCCCAGTGCGTCACCCCAGGCCAGCGGCCCATGTGGGTAGCCGAGCCCGAGCGTGACGGCGGCGTCGATGTCCTCCGGGCTGGCGATGCGCTGCTGCGCGATGTCACAGGCGATGTTGACGAGGGTGGCCAGCACGCGCTGGGAGACGAAGCCCGGGCTGTCGTGGATGCGTGACACCGCCGTGCCGTCCGCCGCGAGCAGCGCCAGCGCCGAGTCCAGGAACGCGGGCCGCGTCACCGGCGTCGTCATCGCCGTGCGACGGCGCTCCGGGCCGAAGAGCAGGTCCACCGCCACCGTGCGCTCGGGGTCCACGCCCAGCGCCAGCGCCGTGGTGGTGGCATCGCGGCCCAGCGGCGCCACGAGGCAGAGCGACTCCGGGCCCGGTCGCGGCGCCTCGTCCCACGTCCAGCCCGCGGCCGTCACCACGTTCCGCAGCGCGTCTCGCCAGGCCGGCTCGTCGGCGCCAATCCACACCGGGCGGCGCTCGCCCTGGGGAGCGGCGGGTGCCGGCACGGACTGCTGCTTGCCGCCTTCGTGCGAGTAGAAGCCCTGCCCCGACTTGCGCCCGAGCAGTCCCGCGGCCAGCCGCTGCCGCAAGAGGTACGACGGGCGGAAGCGGGGCTCCTGGTAGAACTGCTCGTAGACGGACTCCATCACCGGATGCGACACGTCCAGCCCGGTGAGGTCGAGCAGCTCGAAGGGGCCCATGCGGAAGCCCGCGGCCTCGCGGAGGATGCGGTCCACCTCGCCGAAGGAGGCGATGCCCTCCTGAAGGATGCGCAGCGCCTCCGTGCCGAAGCCCCGGCCCGCGTGGTTGACGATGAAGCCCGGGGTGTCCGCCGCGCGCACAGGGCGGTGGCCCATGCGCTTCGCGAGCGCGACGAGCGCGGAGGACACCCACGGCTCCGTGCGCGCGCCGTCGATGACCTCCACCACCTTCATCAGCGGCACGGGGTTGAAGAAGTGGAACCCGCCGACGCGGCCGGGGTGCTCACACGCGGCGGCGATGGCCGTCACCGACAACGACGAGGTGTTGGTGGCCAGCAGGCAGTCCGGCCCGACGATTCCCTCCAGGCGCGTGAAGAGCGCGCGCTTCACCTGGAGGTCCTCGACGATGGCCTCCACCACCCCGTGGCAGCCGGCCAGCTCGGCCTCGGTGCGAAGGGGTTGGAGTCGCAGCGTCGCGGCGCGGGCCTCCTCCACGGAGATGCGCCCCTTCGCCGCCAGCGAGTCCAGCATCGCCCCGACGTTGGCGCGCGCCTCTTCCGCCGCCTGGGGACGGGCGTCGAACAGGCGCACCGTGACACCGGCCTGCGCCGCAAGCTGGGCGATGCCCCGGCCCATGGTGCCCGTGCCCACGATTCCGAGCACGAGCCCGGGCTGATTGGCGTCCAGCATCGTCAGCGTCCCTCCCCGTGGGCTTTCGCGACGGTGGCTCTGTCGCGTTTTCCCGAATTTCGCACAGCGAAATTGAGTTTCGCAAAACCTTGACCCCGTATCTACCGACTGTTTATGGTCCTTGCAATCCCACTCTTTCCAGGACCGCCATGTCTCGTTCCCCTGGCCATTCCGCGCCCACGAATGACACCGGCATCACCTCCATGGAGTCGCTGGAGCTGCTCGGCGACAGCGGCGAGGAGGAAGCGAAGGACCGGCAGTTCGTGACGGCGCTGGCGCGCGGGCTGGAAATCCTGCGGGCCTTCACGCCGCAGCGGCCGATGCTGGGCAACCAGGAGCTGGCGGCGAGCACGGGCCTGCCCAAGCCGACCATCTCCCGGCTGACGCACACGCTGACGCGGCTGGGCTACCTCACGTATTCGGAGCGGCTGGGGAAGTACCAGCTCGGCACGCGGGTGCTGGCGCTCGGCTTCGCGGCGCTGTCCAACATGGGCGTGCGCGACGTGGCGCGGCCGCTGATGCAGGAGCTGGCGGACTACGCCAACGTCCCGGTGTCGCTGGGCAGCCGCGACAGGCTCAACGTCGTCTATGTGGAGCACTGCCGCTCCACCGCCGCGGTGACGCTGCGGCTGGACATCGGCTCACGGCTGCCGCTGGCCACCACGGCCATGGGGCGCGCGCTGCTCGCCGCCCTGCCCGCGCCGGAGCGCAACTACTTCATGGACCACATGTCCAAGCGCGAGGGCGACCGGTGGCCTCGCATGCGCGAGGGCATCGAGCAGGCGCTCGCGGACTACCAGACGCACGGCTTCACCCTCTCCACCGGAGACTGGGACCGCGACGTCAACGCGGTGGGCGTGCCCTTCATCGTCCCGGACGGCGGCGGCATCCTCGCCTTCAACTGTGGCGGCCCGTCGTTCCTGATGCCGCGCCAGCGGCTGCTGCTCGATTTGGGCCCCCGCCTCGTCAACCTGGTTCGCAACGTCGAAGCGGCCATGCTGCGCCGCTAAAAGAGGAACACCCTCCCATGGCCTGTGATGAAGACACCCTGGCCCAGCTCCTCTCCACGCTGGACCGCTTCGTCAAGGAGCGGCTGGTGCCCAACGAGCACCGCGTCGCGGACGAGGACGCCATCCCTCCGGAGCTGGTGGAGGAGATGCGCGGGCTGGGCCTGTTCGGCCTCTCCACGCCGGTGGAGTACGGCGGCATCGGGCTGAACATGAGCCAGGAGGTGCAGGTGGCCTTCGTGCTCGGGCAGACGTCGCCCGCGTTCCGCTCGCTCATCGGGACCAACAACGGCATCGGCTCGCAGGGCATCATCCTGGACGGCACCGAGGAGCAGAAGACGAAGTACCTGCCCCGGCTGGCCTCGGGAGAGATTGTCGGCGCCTTCGCGCTCACCGAGCCCAACGCCGGCTCGGACGCGTCGTCGCTGAGCACCAGCGCGCGCCGCGACGGCGACGTGTACGTGCTCAATGGCACCAAGCGCTTCATCACCAACGCGCCGGAGGCCGGGCTCTTCACGGTGATGGCGCGCACCAACACCGAGGACAAGGGCGCGGGCGGCATCTCCGCCTTCCTCGTGGAGGCGGGCACGCCGGGCCTGCACATCGGCCCGCAGGACAGGAAGATGGGCCAGAAGGGCACCCACACCGCGGACGTCCTCTTCGAGGACTGCCGCGTCCCCGAGTCCCAGCTGCTGGGTGGCCGCGAGGGCCAGGGCTTCAAGACGGCGATGAAGGTGCTGGACCGCGGCCGGCTCCACATCGCGGCCGTGTGCGTCGGCGTCGCCGAGCGCCTCGTCCGCGAGAGCCTGCGCTACGCCATGGAGCGGCAGCAGTTCGGCAAGCCGATTGCCGAGTTCCAGCTCATCCAGGCCATGCTGGCCGACAGCCGCACCGAGGCCTATGCCGCCCGCTGCATGGTGCTGGACGCGGCCCGCAGGCGCGACGAAGGGCAGAACGTCAGCACCGAGGCCTCCTGCTGCAAGCTGTTCGCCAGTGAGATGGTGGGCCGCGTGGCGGACCGCGCGGTGCAGATTTTCGGCGGGGCCGGCTACATCGCCGACTACGGCATCGAGCGCTTCTACCGCGACGTGCGCCTGTTCCGCCTCTACGAGGGCACCAGTCAGATTCAGCAGCTCGTCATCGCGCGCAACATGATGCGCGAGGTGGCCTGAGCCTCCCCGGGAGAACCCATGTACCTGGCCCTTGGACTCCTCGCTGGCTTCGTCGCGCTCATGCTCGTGCTGAGGCAGTGGCTGCTGCACCGCGAGTGCGCCCCGTGCAAGAGCGAGCCCTTCGACGGGGACGTCTACCGGGTGGGCAAGGCGGCCATCGCCGAGCGCCGGAGCGACAGCCCGCACGCCACCGTCATCTGCATGCACGGCTTCGTCGCCGACATGCGCTACTTCACCGACTACTACAGCGACCCGGGCCTCCAGCTCATCCTGCTGACGAGCTGCGACTACCACGTGCCGATTACCGGCCCGCGCTTCCGCTCCGCCCCCTGGGTGAAGGTGCCCACGGAGCGGGAGGGCTCCATCCCCTACGACGCCGCCGTCCTCGTCCAGGCCCTGGAGCACCTGCCCCGCACGGACAACATCCGCGTCCATGGCCACTCGCGCGGCGGCGCCGTCGTCCTGGAGGCCGCCCGCATGCGGCCGGAGCTCTTCGAGCGCGTGGAGGTGGTGCTGGAGGCCCCCGTCCTTCCCCAGGCCCGCCCCTACACGCGCAGCACGGCCGTGCAGCTGTGGCTGCTGTCCTTCATCGTGCCGCTGTGGCGCAAGGAGCCCATCTCCCAGCGCAACCGCGGCGCGTGGGGCCCGCTGGAGAATGCACGCAAGCGCGAGCTCATCATGGCCTTCCCCTTCAACCCCAAGCGCGTGGCCACCATGGTCTCCAACCTGCGAGGGATTGATGACTGGATGCACGAGCGCGACGCCTCGCTCTACCAGTACGTCCAGCGCGGCACCGTGCTCGTCCCCGGGAAGGACCGCGTCCTCGACACCCACTCCATGATGGAGAGCGCCCAGCACGCCGGGCCCCGGCTGCGGGTGGTGGCGCTGGAGGGCTGCAGCCACTTCCCCCTGTGGGACCGACCAGAAGCGCTGCCGCCCCTCGCCTTCTCCGAGGCACGCCCCGCCGCGCGGGGTTGAGGAGGCAGGCAGGAGAGCCCTTGCAGCCACACTGGATTTGACGTGGCTCGTCGAGTTCCTGGACAGTTCGCTCGGCTGTTCTCCGAGAGGACTCTCTTCAAGTGTTCAAGCGTATCGGTGCTGGGCGTGCCCTGGTGGGGGCCACGCTGTGGCTCGTGAGTGGTTGTCAGTCGTACTCGTTTGTCGGTCATGACGAGAAGGTGAACAGCGGGACGACGGCCCCGCTGGACCTGCAGATGGCCTTCGCCGCGGGCGGAGGCGCGACGGCCGACGGGAAGCTGGTGGCCTGTGTCGGCCTGCCCGAGGGCTGGGCCGCGCCGGAAGGCACCTATACGTACAAGGAGCAGGACGGCGTCCGGGGCGTGGCGGACGCGGAAGTGACAGCCGAGGCCCAGACGGCCTTCGCCATCACCGGCTCCACCTGGCACTGCCTCACCTCCGAGCGTGTCACCGTCGACGGAGCGACGGAGACGCGCGCCTTCGCGCACCTCCAGCTTCCGGTGCCGCAGGTGGCCCAGGGGGCCTACCGCGTGACCTACCTCACGGGCTTCCGCCGCGTGAAGCCGCCGGAGACCGACGGCGGTGAGCCCACGCCGGAGCTCGCCCTCGCCGCGGACGCGGACGCGGGCGAGACGCCCACCGCGTACCAGCCCACCGACTTCTCGGGGCGGCTGGAGCGCCTGCTCCACGTGAATGTCGCGCCGGCCACCACGTTCGACCATTGGAAGGCCACGTCCTTCGGCCCCACGGGCCCCGCCGCCCAGGCGACGAACGCGACGTACGGCAACGGCCACTTCCTGGCCCAGGCCTCCGAGACGGGCCTGCTCAGCTCCACCGACGGCACCGAGTGGACGGCCTTCTCTCCGACGATGCAGGACGACGTGGAGACGGCCATCAGCGTGCGCAAGCCGGTCTTCGCCCAGGGCAGGTGGTTCGCGCTGTCGGGCGGGGCCATCGTCGTGTCCGCCGATGACGCGAAGACGTGGACGGTGGCGTACCGAGACCCGGTGCCCGAGGGAGGAGAAGCGGGCCGCAACTTCGTGGCCCTGGCCGCGAGCGGCACCCGGCTGGTGGCCACGGGCGCACAGGGGCTCATCGCGGTCTCCAGCGACGGCACCACGTGGACGGACCAGAGCGCCGACACGGACAACGTCCTGGGGAACGTGGTCGCGGGGCAGGACACCTTCTTCGCCCTGGGGCAGCCGGAGAATGGGGACCTGTCCGCCGGCAGCCTCGTGCTGCGCGCCCGGGCGGACGGCTCCGGCTGGGACACGCTTCAGGCGGAGGCACTGGCGGGCCGTGAGGTGCGAGACCTCGTGTCCGGCAACGGCCGCCTCATCGCCTTCACGTGGAAGGAGCCGCCCGAGACGGAGCCCGAGGAGACCTCGGATGGCGGCGTACCGCCTCCGACGGAGCCGTCCGGCATCCTCTTCATGTCCGAGGACCGCGGGACGACGTGGCAGCAGGTGCAGGGCGCGGTGGCGACGGGCTTCGCGCTGCCGATGGAGCCCGTGGTGGCCTTCGTGGACGACACCTTCGTGGTCAACACGGTGCGGGGCGACCTCGCGAGCCTGACCACGCTGGCGCAGCTGGAGCTGCGCGCGTCGGCGGATGGCCGGACCTGGACGTCGTACGTCACGGGGGCCGCGGGCAGCTTCACGTCCGCCTCCTTCGCCACCGGTGAGCGCACGGTGGTGGCGGTGAGTGAGAGCGTGTCGATGGTGGCCAGCCGCCGCGCCTGGGCGGGCCCCGCGTTCGTCACCGAGACACTGCCGTACGCCGTGGTGGGCAAGGCCTACAGCGCGTCCGTGGAGACGAGCGGCGGTGGCGGAGGCACGGAGCTCTCGCTGGAGGGCACGCTGCCGGCGGGGCTGGGCTTCACGGCCGGCGCCTTCTCCGGCACGCCCACGGCGGCCGGCACCTCGGCCCTCACCGTGAAGGCCCGGGACGTACGTGGCACCCAGACGTCCCGCGCCTACAGCCTGGAGGTCGTCCCGGTGCTGAGCATCGCCGCCGCCGAGCCGCCGAAGGCGACGGCGGGCAGCGCCTACGAGGCGGCCTTCGTCACGCTGGGTGGCCGCGCTCCCTTCACGTGGAGCCACACCGGCTCGCTGCCCGCGGGCGTGACGGGCGCGCAGCGGGGAGACGCGTACGTCTTCTCCGGCACGCCCACCGCGACGGGCGACTTCTCCGTTTCGATGAAGGTGACGGACTCGGCGGGCCAGAGCGCGGAGCGGGCCGTGTCGGTGCACGTCGATGCGGCGGCCAACCCCGCGCCGATGCCCGACGACGACGAAGAGTCGGACAGCTGCGGCTGCAGCGGCTCGGGCGCCGCGGGCTTCAATGCCCTGGGGCTCGCCGCGCTCGCGCTGATGCGCCGGGCTCGCCGGAAGAAGTAGCCCACCTGTCGTGACGTGACGTGACGCGGGCGCCCCCCACCCTCCCGAGGGTGGCGGGCGCCTTCGTCTTTCCGCGCCTCACGTCGGCGCACGGGGCGGGCGGCGCGGGAGGAGGACGCCTGCCGGTGGGCATGGCCACGGCGGCCGTGGTGCGCTCGGCGAAGAGCCGTCCGTCGGACTCCAGCCCGGCGCATTCCCTCGCACGGAGACCTCGCGACGATGTGGAAGGCCTTCTCCTTCCGCTTCTGGCGAACACGGCCCGTCTTCCGTGCCGGACCTCCGCCGCCCATCGTTGCTAGAACGGTGGAAGGCCTTCTCCTTCCGCTTCTGGCGAACACGGCCCGTCTTCCGTGCCGGACCTCCGCCGCCCATCGTTGCTAGAACGGCGGCATGCCTGGAGCCGCCCCCGCCCTACCCTCCTTCCGCCGTCTGCTGCTCGTCGCCTGCTGTGGCCTGCTCGCCTGCGCCCGACAGGGCCCTGGCCCCACCGCCGCGCCCCCCGAGGCGCCCCGAGGCACCGCCGCGAAGGGGGACACCTTCCCCGAGCTGGTGGACGCCATCTTCGCCGCGTCCTTCGCCTATGCGCCCTCGAGCGCCACGGCGTACGGGATGCATGAGTACGACGCGCGGCTGGAGGACCTGAGCCGGCCGCGCATCGAGGCCCGCATCCGTGAGCTGGAGTCGTTGATTGCCCGCGTGCGCGCGCTGGACCGCGGCGCGCTCTCCTTCGACGAGTCCGTCGACGCCGACGCGCTCCTCCAGTCCCTCGTCGCCGAGCACTACGAGCTGAGCGAGGTACGGGGCTGGGAGAAGAACCCCATGCTCTACGCCGGGCTGCCGGGCGGCGCGGTGGACGGGCTGATGAAGCGCGACTTCGCGCCGAAGGCGGAGCGGCTGCGCTCGGTGATTGCCCGCCTGAAGCAGGTGCCCGCCGTGTTCGCCGCGGGCAAGGCCAACGTGCAGACTCCCCCCCGCGAGTTCACCGACCTGGCCATCCGCATGACGAAGGGCTCGGTGGGCTTCTTCGAGGGCTCGGTGACGCAGTGGGCGACGGACGCCGCCGGCGGGGATGCCACGCTGAAGGCCGAGTTCGAGCAGGCCAACGCCCAGGCCGTGGCGGCGGTGAAGGACTTCGCGCGGTGGCTGGAGACCGAGCTGCTGCCCCGCTCCACCGGCAGCTACGCGCTGGGCGAGGAGCGCTTCCTCACCAAGCTGCGCCACGAGGAGATGATTGACGTGCCGCTGCCGCAGCTGCTCGCGCGCGGCGAGGCGAACCTGGAGAAGGACTACGCGGAGTTCGTGGCCACCGCGAAGCGCATCGACCCGAAGCTCACGCCCGCGCAGGTGATGGCCTCGCTGGAGAAGGACCACCCCACGGCGGAGGACCTGATTCCCTCCGTGCGCCGCTCGGTGGAGGGCGTGCGGAAGTTCCTGGTGGAGAAGGACCTGGTCACCATTCCCTCCGAGGTGCGCCCGCGCGTGGAGGAGACGCCGCCCTATGCGCGCTCGGGCAGCTTCGCGTCCATGGACACGCCGGGGCCGTACGAGACGAAGGCCACCGAGGCCTTCTACTACGTCACCCCGGTGGAGCCGGAGTGGACGGCGCAGCACAAGGAGGAGCACCTGCGCCTGTACAACAAGCCCGTGGTGGACCTCATCAACATCCACGAGGTCTGGCCCGGCCACTACCTCCAGTTCCTCTACGCGCCGCGCTTCCCCACCAAGGTGCGCAAGCTGGTGAGCGTGAGCAGCAACGCGGAGGGCTGGGCCCACTACGCGGAGCAGATGATGCTCGACCAGGGCTATGGCAACGGCGACCCGAAGCTGCGCCTGGCCCAGCTCTCCGAGGCCCTGCTGCGCGACTGCCGCTACGTCACCGGCATCAAGCTCCACACCGCGGGCTGGACGGTGGAGGACGGCGCGAAGCTGTTCCGCGAGCGCTGCTTCCAGCAGCCGGCCAACGCCTACGAGGAAGCCCGCCGCGGCGCGTACAACCCCACGTACCTCTATTACACGTACGGCAAGCTGGAGATTCAGCAGCTCGCCCGCGAGTACATGACGGCGAAGGGCGCCAGCCTCAAGCAGTTCCACGACGCCTTCGTGGCCCAGGGCAGCCTGCCCCTGCCGCTCGTGCGCCGGCTGCTGCTGCGCTGACGCTTCGCGCGCCGCGACGCCGTCCCGCGTCAGTTGCTCAGACGCTCCACCAGCCAGACGCGCGCGTAGGCCCAGTCGCGTCGGACGGTGGCGGGCGACACGGCCAGCGCCGCGGCCGTCTCCATCAGCCCCAGCCCCGCGAAGTAGCGCAGCTCCAGCATGCGGGCCAGGCGCGGCTGGAAGGTCTCCAGCTCCGACAAGGCCCGCTCCAATTCCAGCACCTCGATGTCCATGCCGGCGGGGCCCTCCACCTCCGCGTCCTGAAGGCTCAGCCGCTCCTGGGCCGCGTTGCGCCTCTGCGCCCTGCACACGCGCGCGCGGTCCACCAGCACCCGCCGCATCGCCCGGGCCGCCGCGCCGAAGAAGTGACGCCGGTGCTCGAAGGCCACCCCGCCGCTGGACAGGCGCGTCCACGCCTCGTTCACCAGCGCCGTGGGCGAAACGCGCGGGGCCGCGTGCACCAACTGACGAAGCTCCTGGTAGGCCACCGCCATCAACGCATCGCGCGCGTCCGTGTCCCCCTTGCGCGCGCCGTCCAGCAGCACCGTCAGCTCCGACGTACCCATGGTGCCCTCCAGGGCATGCGGGCGCCGCCGACCCGGAAAATCCAGCGCCCTCTCCTGACCTACGGCTTCGCCGGAATTTCTTGAGAAGGGGGAGCAATTCCCCCTCACGGGGAAAACATCTCCTCGCCCCACGGTCTGGGTTCCCACAGCGGCGCACATCCCAGGCGGTTGGACACGGCCCCCCAGGGTGATGTGGGTGTCAGCCGGGCAACGCCCCCGGTCCGCTGGTACACGGGGGCCCGCACGCAGCCGCTACACCCCTCCACCGCGTGCGCTGGAGCTTCCATGAAGACGTCGCTGCTGTCCGCCCTGCTGTCGTTGCTGTGCCTGGCTTCCGCCTCCGCCCTCGCCGAGCCGCAAGCGCCCGTCGAGGTGCAGTCGGCCCAGGCCACCCTCTCCGGGCCTCCGACGCTGACCTTCGGGACCAACTGGAGCGTGACGCTGTCCGGTCAGCCGCTGGCGGGCGGCCCGCTGAAAATCGTCTATGACGTGTCGCGCCTGCCCCACTGCCGGGGCCCCTCGTGGGCCATCACCGGCTTCATGATGACCAACCACGGCACGGTGCAGAGCTTCCCCGTCGCGGACGCCTCCACCGTGGGCAACCCGGCGGAGGCGCTGGTCAACCTCACCACCGGCGGCGAGCTGGAGGTGTGGTTCCAGGAGTCCGACGGCAACGGCTGCTCCACCTGGGACTCCAACGTCGGCTGGAACTTCCACACCCAGGTGCTCCAGGACCCGACGCTGAAGTTCAGCGAGGGCTGGACGCACTCGCTCTACGGCACGCTCCAGGGCGGCACCACCCTCATGGTGGACTACGACATCGACCGGCTGGGGCAGTGCCGCGCGTACTACCTCAACTACAAGGCGTGGGGCGTCTACGTGCACTACCGCATCAACGGCGGCGCCGAGCAGACGCAGCCGCTGACGGTCTCCTGGGGCGAGTTCAACTCGCAGTACTGGATGCAGGCCCCCGCCTTCATCCCGCTGCCCGCCGGCCCCGGCACGCTGGTGATGTGGTTCTCCAGCCAGGACCGGAAGGGCTGCCAGCAGTGGGACTCGCGCTACGGGCAGAACTACGTCTTCAACTTCTAGTGACGCGCCGCCGCTGACGCAGGAGGGCCTCCGGGGGAGGTCGACGCCCCGGAGGTTTCAGGCGGACGGCAGCCAGAGCACGAAGCGCGCCCCGCCTCCGGGCACGCGCTCGTGGCGCAGGTCCGCGCGCATGCTCCGCGCCAGCCGCCGGCACAGCGCCAGCCCCAGGCCGACGCCAGGGGCCGTCTTCGCCGCCGTCTGCACGGACTTGGAGAAGGGCTCGAAGAGCCGCCTCGCCGTCGCGGCGTCCACCCCGGGCCCGTGGTCCCTCACCGAAAGCCCCACCCGCCCCCGCCGCGTTTCGCACTCCACGTGGATGCGCCGGTCCACCGCCGGGGCCGCGTACTTGGACGCGTTGTCCACCAGGTTGAAGAGCACCTGCTCCACGGCGGACGGGTCCGTCAGCACGGCCACGTCCCCGGGCACGTCCACGCACAGCTCCATGCCCGCCTGCGCCGCCCGCTGCGCCAGCCGCTCCGTCATCCGCTCCAGCATGGCGTCCACGGCCACCCGCTCCAGGCGCGCCGGGGCGCGGCCCCTTTCAATCCGGGCGTAGGCCAGCACGTTCTCCACCAGGTGGCTCAGCCGCTCCGCCTCGCGGTGGAGGATGTCGAAGTACTCCCGCCGCCGTCCCTCGTCCGGCACCATGCCCGCGGCCAGCATCTCCGTGTACATGCGGAAGGTGGTCAGCGGCGTACGCAGCTCGTGCGTCACCGCGGAGACGAAGGCGCCCCGCCGCTCGCTGAGCGCCACCACGCCCACCAGCAGCGCCACCACCGCCACGCCCGCCAGCAGCACGCCGCTCCACGCCACCATCAACACCACGGGCAGCGTGGAGAGCGTCCCCGACGCATACCCGTCCACCGCCGCCTGCCCCGGCACCAGCCGCACCGGCAGCGCCGCCAGCATCCGGCCATCCCCCTGCGCGTCGCGGCTTCGCACCGGCTCCAGCACCGCAGAGGGCAACAGGTCCTTCACCTGCCCGAGCAGCCACGTGCGCAGCCCGGGCCAGTCCAGCCAGCAGCCCTGCACGTAGTCGCGGCCCTCCAGGCGCACGCGCCGCCCCAGCAGCAGCGTGTCCCCCACCCAGACGGCGCGCATCGCCGCGTCCGACTCGGCCTGGGGAGGCTCCTCCAGGAAGGCATTGGAGAGGTTCTGGCTCTGGCGCACGGCCTGGCTCGCGCTCCGGGAGCGGGCGCTGTACTCCATTGCGTTCTTCGACACCTGGGAGATGTCGGCCAGGGTGCTGGTGGGCTCGACCCGGGCCTGCGCACGCCGGGCCTGGAGGGGCGGCTCCGCCAGGGCCCGCCGCAGGTCCGCGCCCTGCAACAACGCCGACAACTCCCGCAGGCGGCCTTCCAGCACCGCCACCTCGGACGCGGGCAGCGGCGCGCCCAGCGCTTCGCGCAGCCCGGGCTCCACCACCTGGGGCGAGGACACCGTGCCGTCCGGGGCGAGCTGGAAGTGGAGCAGCACGTGCTCCGGCAGCGGGGCCAGCAGCGGAGACGAGAGGAAGGCGGTGCCCACGGGCATGGGCCGCCGCTGCTCATCGAGCACGCCTCGCGCGGGGGAGACGGGGCCATACGCCTCCGCCGCCACCGCGCTCTCCCGCGCCACCAGCGGCAGCAGGTCCGAGTCCAGCCGCCACAGCGCCAGCCGTGCGTTCTCCTCCCGCGCCGCGCTCTCGCGGGCCTGCCGGTCCGCGCGGTCCAGGCGGAGCGCGAAGGCGGAGAGCCACACCACGCCCGCCAATGCCAGGCACAGGCACGCGCTCACCGCAATCCAGATGCGCCAGGAGCGAATCACGACGCGGCCCCCCGCGCGGCGAACATGTAGCCCTTGCCCCGCACCGTGAGGATGACGCGCGGCTCCTCCGAGTCATCGCGCAGCTTCTCCCGCAGGCGCGCCATGGTCATGTCCACCGTGCGCGTCTGCACGCTTCTCGCGGGCAGGTGCCACACCCGCTCCAGCAACTCCTCGCGGGAGATGGCGCGCCCGGCGTTGTCGCCGAGGTAGCGCAGCGCGTCCGCCTCGCGCTCGGAGAGGTCCACCCGCGAGCCGTCGGTGAAGCTCAGCTCGCGCCGCTCCACCTCGAAGTGGCCGCCCGGGAAGTCGATGCGCACCACCCCCGCGGGCCGCTCCGCCGAGCGCCGCAGCACCGCCCCCGCGCGGGCCAGCAACTCCCGCACGGAGAAGGGCTTCACCACGTAGTCATCCGCGCCGAGCTTCAGGCCGTTGACGCGGTCCTCCTCCTGGCCCCGGGCGGTGAGAATGATGACGGGCAGCGTGGGCCGGCTCCCGCGCACCGCGCGGAGGAGGTCCAGCCCATCACCGTCGGGGAGGACCAGGTCCAGCAGCACGAGGTCCACCGGGATGCGCTCGGCCAGCCGCTGACCCTCCTCGCGCGCCCCGGCCTCGAGGACCTCGTAGCCCTCGAAGCGCAGGGCATCCACGATTCCGCGCCGGATGGCGGGGTCATCCTCCACGACGAGCACTCGGCGCGCGGCCATGGCGGCACTCTACTCCAGGGTGAGCTGGCGCTTCTGCGCCTCGCGCTGGACGACCTGGCCGATGGCGCCCTCCAGCGTGTCTTCGCCCTTGGAGGCCTGGGCCTTGCGCGCCTCGGCGAGGAACTTCTGGCGCTCGGCGTTGAGCGTCTGGATGCGCTGCTGGATGTCCGCGCGCTCCTGCTCGCGGGCCGCGAGCCACGCCTTGCGGCCGGCGGCGTCCAGCCCGCGCATGGGCTCCGGCAGGTCCTCGGCGCGGACGGTGGCCACGTCCACCTGGTTCTTCTTCACCGCGTCCACCAGGTCCCAGCTCTCGTTGGAGTAGTTGCGCGACGACTTGGCGACGGAGCGCGACACCATGTTGGAGATGGACACGCCGAGCGAGTTGCTGTCCTGCGCCGCCTGGCGCATCTGGGCCTGCTCGCCGCCCGCGCCATAGGCCACGTACGTCTTGTTCAGCTCCCCGCCCAGCCGGGCAATCTCCGAGTCCTGCGGCGCGGCAATCTCCACCACGCGCTGGTTCTGGTCGATGTTGAGGTAGCTGCCGTCCGCGAGCACCGCCGCGTCCTTCCAGCCGCCGGAGATGCCCTCCTCGTAGCCGCCGCAGTGGAGGGTATTCACGGTGATGCCCCGCTCCCTGGCCGACTTCACGGCGTCATGGAAGTCCACGGGGCCCTGGGTGAAGGGCTCGTTGCCGGCGACGAAGATGAGGCGCATGGCGTTCGGGTCCTTGCTCCAGGCCAGGTGCCTGGTGGCGTCCCGGATGACCTGGCCGCAGTGCTCGGAGCCGCCGGAGGTGCGCAGCGAGAAGAGGTGCTCGGAGATGAGGTCCAGGTCCGTGGTGAAGGGCACCACCTGGCGGATTTCGTCCCGGTTGGCCCCCCGGTCCGTGTTGCCGTAGGCGTAGAGCGCGAGCTGGAGCTGCGGCGCCACGCCGTTGCGCTTCGCGTGGGCGAAGCGGTTGACGATGTTCCACAGCTGCGTGCGGGCCTGGTCGAGCAGGCCGTCCATGCTGCCGCTGGTATCGAGGAGCACGGCAATCTGGATGACGGGCTGGTTCTGCACCGCCGTCGCGACGGGGGCCACGTCCGGCTTCGGCAGCGGCGCGGGCACGGTGGACGGCGGCACCGGGCGCGCGGGGGGCGTGCCGGGGCCGGGGGCCGGCGTGCCCAGCAGGAGGGCGGAGACCGCGAGCACCGCGGCGGAGCCAAGGATGATGGGGAGCTTGAGGGCCGGTTTCATCGTGCGTCCTTTCGTACGGCGGTGCCTGTCCGGGCACGCTGAGAACAGTACGGATGGACGACCCAAAGGGGTGTAACCAGCTTGTAACCGGAGGCCTGTGGCTACCGCTCGTCCCAGAGGAAGGCCAGCTCCAGCTCGAGGGCCTCGAAGGGCTCCGCCCTGACCGGGCCATTCCCTTCATACGTGGCGAGCAGTGCGTAGCCCGTCGCATCCCACCGGAACACCTCCAAGGTGCGCGGCTTGGGGTCCAGCAGCCACACATGCCGGACGCCTTCACGCGCGTAGATGGGGAGCTTCTCCTTCCGGTCCAGGCTCTTCGTGGAGGGGGAGAGCACCTCGCAGACCCAGTCGGGTGCCACCGTGTAGGCCACATGGCTCGTGGGCCTGGGCAGCCGTTCGCGACTCCAGCCGGCCAGGTCGGGAACGAGGACGTCCTCGCCCAGGTGGAGCTCGGGTTCCTGGAGCAGCACCCAGCCGCCCGGCCCGTTTCTTCCCCGGCCAAACGGTCCTTCCAATTCGAAGCCAAGTTGGAAGGCTGCGACTCCATGAGCCCCCGCCGGACGGGGACTGGCATACAGCACCCCGCCGATGAGCTCCCCGACCACGTTGTCGGGAAGCGCCTCCAGGTCCGCGTAGGTCGCCGGTTTCCGTTCCATACCCCGCCCATGTTCCCCAACGCCCGTCTCCAGTTCCATGCGTGCGGAGATAGCACCGGGGTCTGACGTATCAGGGCGTCACCTCCACGCCCACCCCTACAGGTTGTCCCCGAAGAGCACGGAGCGCAAGGCCTCCCGGAACCGGGCGTCCTGAATCAGCGCCTACCGCTCGTCCCAGAGGAAGGCCACCCGCAGCTCGATGGCCTCGAAAGGCTCGGCCCGGAGAGGGGCGCTCCCTTCGTGCATGGCCAGCAGCCTGTAACCCGGGTCCTCCAACCGGAACACCTCCACGGTTCGGGCCTTGGGCTCCACAAGCCACACGTTTCGCACGCCTTCACGTGCGTAGATGGGGAGCTTCTCCTTCCGGTCCAGGCTCTTCGTGGAAGGAGAGAGCACCTCGCAGACCCAGTCCGGCGGTACCGAGTACGCCACATGGCTCGTGGGCCTGGGCAGCCGCTCGCTGCGCCATGCAGCCAGATCCGGAACCAGGACATCCTCGCCCAGGTGAAGCTCGGGCTCGTACAGCACGACCCAGCCTCCAGGGCCGCCCACTCCCCAATCGAACGGCCCACCCAGTGCGCCCATCAACCGGGAGCCCGCCACGGAATGCGGCCCCGCCGGCCGGGGGCTGGCGTACAGCACTCCGCCAACAATCTCTCCGATGAGATTGTCGGGAAGCGCCTCCAGGTCCGCGTAGGTCGCCCGTTTCGGTTCCATACCCCGCCCATGTTCCCCAACGCCCGTCTCCAGTTCCATGCGTGCGGAGATAGCACCGGGGTCTGACGTGTCAGGGCGTTACCTCCACGCCCTCCCCTACAGGTTGTCCCCGAAAAGCGCCGAGCGCAAGGCCCTCACGTCCCCCGAGTCATCAACTCCTCCACCACCTCGCGCACTTCACGGAGCCGCGAGGGGTCCGTCACCGCGACGAAGATGGTGTCATCTCCCGCCACCGTGCCGGCGAGCCCCGGCACGTCCGGCTCCCTGTCCAACGCCAGCGCGAACACCTGCGCGTAGCCGGGCGCCGTCTTCAGCACCAGCAGGCTCGGCGGCGCCTCGATGATCTTCAGCCACGGCCGCACCGGCGCCGGCACCGGCGGGGCCTCCACGCGCTGATAGCGCCCCGCCACCTTCTGCACGCCCAGCTTCTTCAGCCGCCGCGACAGCGTGGACTGGCTCGGCGCCTCACCCTCCGCTTCCAACAGCTCCTGCAGTACCGCCTGATCGCTGATCTCCCGCTCGGAGATGAGCCGCAGGATGGTCTCGTCCAGGTTCATTCATCCACCATGCATTTGCGTGAATATTCATGCAAGGGTCTGCATGAAGATTTTGGGAACAAGAGGCTTGCGCGCTGCGTCTTCTTGCATAATATCCGCGCCTCCCAAAGAGGATGCACGCATTTTCGTGCATATGCACCCACCCATGCATCCGGCCAGCAGCCGGTTGGAGCACAGGCCCATGAAGCACGTCACCCACATCCAGGACCTCGGGCCCGAGGGCGTCGAGGCGGTGCTCGCGCAGGCGGCCGCGTGGAAGCTGAAGGGACCGGGGCAGCCGCTGTTCCCCGGCGCCATCCTCGGCATGGTGTTCTTCAACCCGTCGCTGCGCACGCGCACCTCGTTCGAGGCCGTCATGCTGCGCGGGGGTGGCAACGCCATCATCCTCGACGTGGGCTCCGGCGTGTGGAAGCTCGAGCACCGCGAGGGCGCGGTGATGAACGCGGACCGGGCCGAGCACCTCAAGGAGGCCGCGCCCGTCCTGTCGCGCTTCGTGGACATGCTCGGCGTGCGGACCTTCTCGCAGGGCGGCGGCGACGAGGAGGACGAGGTCGACCCCATCATCGGCGCCTTCCGCAAGTGGGCCACCGTGCCGGTGGTGAGCATGGAGTCCGCGCGCGAGCACCCCTGCCAGGGCCTGGCCGACGTGCTCACCCTGCGCGAGAAGTTCGGCAGCACGAAGAAGCTGCCGGTGACGCTCACCTGGGCGCCGCACATCAAGCCGCTGCCCAAGGCCGTCCCCAACTCCTTCCTCCTGAGCACCGCGGCCGCGGGCTGCGAGGTGCGCGTGGCGCATCCTCCCGGCTTCGAATTGCACCCCGCCGTGCGCGCGGAGGCGGAGGCGTACGCGAAGGCCACCGGCGGCATCATCACCTACACCCATGACCAGGACGAGGCGCTCGCCGGCAGCCGCGCGGTGTACGCCAAGTCGTGGGGCCCGTCCGCCGCGGCGGCGTACTCGCCCAACGACGTCAACGCGCTGCTCGCGTCCTACTCCGGGTGGATGCCCACGCTGCGCACCATGTCCCGCGCCGCGAAGGACGCGGCCTTCCTCCACTGCCTGCCGGTGCGCCGCAACGTGGAGGTGGCCGACGAGGTGCTGGACCACCCGAGCAGCCGTGTGGTGGACGAGGCGGGCAACCGCTACCACGTCCAGCGCGCCCTCCTCCACTGGATGCGCTCGCAGTCGCGCTGAAGCAGCGCCCCCGCCTCCCTTCCTTCCTTCCAATTTTTTCGAGGTGCCCCGTGCCCCTGTCTCCCGACCCGTACTCCGCGCTCCGCCATGCCGCGCGCTACGTGCAGCAGTTCCGCCGCAAGACCTTCGTCGTGAAGCTCGGCGGCGCCATGCTGAGCGACCCGAAGCTGCGCCGCTCCGCGTGCGAGCAGATTGCCCTGCTGTGGACCTTCTCCATCCGCCCCGTCGTGGTGCACGGCGGCGGCCCGGAGCTGGACACGCTGTGTGACGCCCTCCACCTGCCCATTGAAAAGGTGGCCGGCCGCCGCGTCACCTCCGCGCCCGTGCTGGACGCGGCGAAGATGGTGCTCGCGGGCAAGCTGCACACGGACCTGCTGGCGGACCTCCAGGCGGCGGGCGTGCCCTCGGTGGGCCTGAGCGGCGTGGACGCGGGCCTCATCAAGGCGCGCAAGCGTCCTCCCGTCATGGTGACCGAGCCCGGCGCCACCGAGGGGAGGCTCGTCGACTACGGCCTCGTCGGTGACATCGAGTCGGTGGACACGCGGGTGGTGGAGCACCTGCGCTCGGCGGACTACGTGCCGGTGGTGGCGCCCCTGTCGGGCGGGGCCGACGGCGCCGTCTACAACACCAACGCGGACACGGTGGCCGCGGCGCTCGCGGTGGCGCTGTCGGCGGAGAAGCTCTTCTTCCTCGTCCAGGTGCCGGGCCTGCTCAAGGATTTGAACGACCCGACGTCGCTCGTCACGCTGGCCAACCTCACGGACCTGGCCTCCATGGAGAACACGGGCGCCATCTCCGGCGGCATGCGGCCCAAGGCGCACGCCATCCGCCACGCGCTCGTCGGCGGCGTGGGCAGCGTGCACCTCGTCAGCGGGGTGCTGCCCAACGCGCTCCTGGAGGAGGTCTTCACCAACGAGGGCAGCGGCACCATGGTGGTCCGCGAGTCCGCGCCGAAGCCGGCCGGGGCCGTGGGATGAAGGCGGCGGAGCTGCTCCAGGCGCTGGTGGCCATCCCCAGCGTGTCGGGTGACGAGGGCCGCATCGCGGACACCGTGTCCGCGTGGGCCGAGGGCTGGGGCGCGCGCGTCCAGCGGAAGGGCCACAACGTGTGGTTCTCCGTCGGGAGCGGGCCGCGCCGGCTGCTCGTCAACTCGCACCTGGACACGGTGAAGCCGTGCGCCGGGTGGACGTACGCGCCGCACGCGCCCGAGTGGCGCGACGAGCGGCTGTACGGCCTGGGCAGCAATGACGCCAAGGGCTGCGTGGCGGGGATGCTCCTCACCGCCCGCGCCCTGTTGACCGAAGGAGCCACCACCGGAGGCGAAGTCATCTTCGCCTTCACCGCCGAGGAAGAGACTGGAGGCCAGGGACTGGGAACGATGCTGTCCGAGTTGGGGCCGCTGGACGCGGCGATTGTCGGCGAGCCCACGGGCTTGAAGCCCTGCACCGCGCAGCGCGGGATGCTCCTGCTTCGGTGCACCGCGCACGGCAGGAGCGGCCACGTGGCGCACGCGCACAGCACGCCGGCCCTCAACGCCATCCACCTGGCGGCGGTGGACATCTCCGTCCTGTCGGAGCTGCGCTTCCCGTCGCACCCGCTGCTGGGCGAGGCCCGCGCGCAGGTGACGCAAATCAGTGGCGGCCTGGCGCGCAACCAGGTGCCGGACAAGTGCGAGTTCTTCGTGGACCTGCGCACCACGCCGGCCATGGACCACGCGGCGGTGGCGCAGCAGGTGGCCGGCGCGCTGAAGAGCGAGGTGCAGGTGCACTCGGCGCGCTACCTGCCGAAGGCGACGGGGGCGCAGCAGCCCATCGTCCGCGCCGCGGTGGCGGCGTCGGGCGCGGAGCCGGTGGGCTCCAGCACCACGTCCGACTGGGCCTTCCTGGGCGACCTTCCGGCGGTGAAGGTGGGCCCGGGCGACACCCTGCGCAGCCACCAGGCGGACGAGTACCTCACCCGGGCGGAGCTCGAAGCGGGCGCCGCCTTCTACACGCGCCTGGTGCGCGGCTACTTCGAGGAGGTGGCCCGTGGCTGACACGCTGTGGGGAAAGGGCACGCCGCTGGACGCGGCCATCCACCGCTTCACCGTGGGCAATGACCCGGTGACGGACCTGGCGCTGGCGCCTCACGACGCGCTTGGCAGCGCCGCGCACGCGCGGATGCTGGCGCACGTGGGCCTCCTGCGCGACGACGAGGCGAAGACGCTGGTGGCGACGCTGAAGGCGCTGCACGACGAGGCGCGTGCCGGCGCGTTCGCCATCCGCCCGGAGCAGGAGGACGGCCACACCGCGCTGGAGGCGGCGCTCGTGGAGCGCGCGGGCGAGCCCGGCAAGCGCATCCACCTGGGGCGCTCGCGCAACGACCAGGTTCAGCTCGCCATGCGCCTGCTCCTCCGCGAGGAGGTGCTCGCCATGGGCGCGCGCGCCGTGGAGCTGGCCGGGACGTTCCTGGACTTCGCCGAGGCGCACGCGGCCGTGGCCCTGCCCGGCTACACGCACCTGCGCCGCGCCATGCCGTCCACCTTCGGCCTGTGGGGCATGGCCTTCGCCGAAGGACTGCTGGAAGAGCTGGAGGCGCTGCGCGGCGTGTGGGCGCGGCTGGACCGCTGCCCGCTGGGCGCGGCGGCGGGCTTCGGCGTGCCGCTGCCCATCGACCGGGAGTACGTGGCGTCGCTGCTCGGCTTCAGCCGGGTGCAGCGCAGCCCCATCGACGTGCAGAACAGCCGGGGCCGGCACGAGGCGGCGGTGCTGGGGTGGGCCTGCTCGGTGGCGGGCACGCTGGAGAAGTGGCTGTGGGACGTGCAGCTCTACAGCATGGACGAGTTCGGCTTCCTGGCGCTGCCGGACGCGTTCACCACGGGCTCGTCCATCATGCCGCAGAAGAAGAACCCGGACGTGGTGGAGCTGGCGCGCGCCCGCTGCCGCGAGCTGCGCGGAATCTCCCACCAGGTGGAGGCGGTGGCCGGTGGCCTGCCGTCCAGCTACCACCGCGACTTCCAGCTCTTGAAGTCCCCCACCCTCGCCGCGCTGGGCTCCATGAAGGAGCTGCTGGACGTGCTCGCCCGGCTGGTGCCGGCCCTTCAGGTGAAGGCCGAGGCGGCCGCTCGCGCCAGTGACGACTCGCTGTACGCGGCGCACCACGCCTACGCGCTGGTGGCCCGGGGCCTGCCCTTCCGCGACGCCTACCGCCAGGTGGGACGAGAAATCGCGGACGGAACGTTTCATCCGGACCGCGGGGCGCTGACCGCCACGCACCTGGGCGGCGCCGGAAACCTGGGCCTGCCGCAGGCCCGTGAGGAGCTGGCCGCCGCGCGCGCCTGGCTCGACGACACCCACCGCGCCGTGGCCTCCGCCACCGCGCGCGTGTGGGCGCTGTGAACCCCTTCCCCGTGAGGAGTGACGACATGAGCAAGAAGAACGTGGTGCTGGCCTTCTCCGGCGGACTCGATACCGCTTTCTGCACCGTCTACCTGCGCGAGCAGGGCTACGCCGTGACGACGGTCACCGTGGACACGGGCGGCTTCCCGCCCGAGCAGCTCGCCAGCATCTCCGCGCTGTCCGCGAAGCTGGGCGCGGTGGCGCACCACACGGTGGACGCGCGCGACACCCTCTTCCAGGGCTACCTGCGCTACCTCATCGCCGGAAACGTGCTGCGCGGCCAGGTCTACCCGCTGAGCGTCTCCGCGGAGCGCGCCTGCCAGGCCGTGGAAGCCGTCCGCATGGCGCGCGAGCTGGGCGCGCAGGCCATTGCCCACGGCAGCACGGGCGCGGGCAACGACCAGGTGCGCTTCGACGTGGCCTTCCGCTCGCTCGCGCCGGAGCTGGAGCTGCTCACCCCCATCCGCACGCTGGGCCTGAGCCGTCAGCAGGAGCTGTCCTTCCTCGCCGAGCGCGGCATCCACATGCCGCCCAAGCTGGGCTCCTACTCCGTCAACGAGGGCATGTGGGGCACGTCCGTGGGCGGCCGCGAGACGCTGGACTCGTGGAGCGCGCTGCCCGAGGCGGCCTTCCCCGGCGGGCAGATTCCCACGGACCTGAAGCCGCGCACGCTCACCATTTCCTTCGAGCAGGGCGTCCCGTCCGCGCTGGACGGCGAGAAGCTGTCGCCGGTGAAGCTGGTGGAGGCGCTCAACGCGCTGGGGCGCACGTACGGCATCGGCCGCGGCGTGCACCTGGGTGACACCATCCTGGGCATCAAGGGCCGCGTGGGCTTCGAGGCCCCGGCGGCGCACATGCTCATCACCGCGCACCGCGAGCTGGAGAAGCTGGTGCTCTCCGGCAAGCAGCTCTTCTGGAAGGAGTCGATGGGCAACCTCTACGGCTCGCTCCTGCACGAGGGGCACTTCTTCGACCCGCTGGTGAAGGACCTGGAGGCGTTCCTCACCTCGTCGCAGGAGCGGGTGACGGGCGAGGTGCGGCTGGTGCTGCACCCCCGGACGCTGGTGGTGGAGGGCGTGAAGTCGCCGCACTCGCTGATGGACGCGAAGGTGGCGACGTACGGGGAAGCAAACGTGCTGTGGACGGGTTCTGAAGCCGCTGGATTCGCCAAGCTGTACGGCGTCGCGCAGATGCTCTCTCACCGGGCCAAGGGAGGTTGAAATGAAGGTCTTCGTCGACAAGGTGGGCAGCGTCACCCGGAACCTCGGCCTGGGCCGCACGGTGCACCTGGCTCCGGAGGTGAAGGCCGAGGAGGGCGCGGTGGTGGCCGTGCGCATCCACGGGGAGAAGAGCGTCTACAACCAGCTCGAGGACCCGCACGGGCGCCTCGTCACCCTGCACGCGGGTGACATCGTCGTGGGCGCCCTGGGGCACCGCAACGCGCTGCACGGCTACGAGGGCGTGGTGCCCGAGTCCGTCACCGTGGGCCAGCGGCTGCACGTGCTCAACATGGGCGGCGTCATCGGCAAGTGCACCTCGCACAACCCCGGCGTGGGCACGCCCTTCGAGGCGGAGGTGCTGGGCCAGGTGCTGGAGTTCCCGGAGCTGATGTCGCGCACCGGGCAGCCGGCGCACGTCTCCTCGGGCGCGCTCAAGGGCACGTCCACCCCGGTGAAGTGCCCGGTGGTCTTCGTCGTCGGCACCTGCATGAACGCGGGCAAGACGTACGCGGCCAGCGCCATGGTGCGCACGCTGGCCCAGGCGGGCTACCGCGTGGGCGGGGCGAAGCTGACGGGGGTGTCGCTGATGCGCGACACGCTGAGCATGCAGGACTCCGGCGCGGACGTGGTCATGGACTTCACCGACGCGGGCGTCGTCTGCACGGGCCCCCGCACGGGGGCGCGCGTGGCGCGGGTGCTCTTCTCCGAGCTGGCGGCGGAGAACGTGGACGTCATCGTCGCGGAGACGGGCGACGGCATCATGGGTGAGTACGGCGTGCAGGGCATCCTCGCGGACGCGGAGCTGCGGAGCCTGGCGGGCGCGTGGGTGCTGTGCGCGAACGACCCGGTGGGCGCGGCCGGCGGCGTGCGGCACCTGCGCGAGACGTACGCCATCGACGTGGACATGGTGGCCGGTCCCGCCACGGACAACGCGGTGGGCGTGCGCTTCGTGGAGCAGGTGGTGGGGATTCCCGCCCGCAACGCCCGGGCGAATGCGGCGGCGCTGGGTGGGCTCATCCTGGAGAAGCTCGCGCCCAAGCTGGGCGCGGGGAGGAAGTCATGACGCGGGCGAACATCTACATCCTGGGGGCCTCCGGTTTCGGCGGGGGCGAGCTCTTGCGCATCCTCTCCGGCCACCCGGCGGTGGCCGGCATCCGCGTGGTGTCACGGCACCACGCGGGCGAGCCCATCCACAAGGTGCACCCGCACCTGCGCGGGCTGGTGGACGGCCGCTTCGAGGCGGAGCCGGACTGGCGCTGGCTGTCGGACTCGCAGCAGCCGGTGGTGTTCAGCGCGCTGGGGCACGGAGAGCTGGCGAAGCAGTTCGTCAACATCGAGAAGCAGTGGGCCGAGGCGGGCATCGCCGAGCGCGTGCTGCTGGTGGACCTGTCCTCCGACTTCCGGCTGGACCACCCGGGCCGCTACGCGGGCGCCTACGGCCGGCCCCACCCCGCCCCGGATTTGCTGGGCACCTTCACCTACGGCCTCACCGAGTGGAAGCGCGCCGAAATCGCCAAGGCGAAGCGCATCGCCAACCCGGGCTGCTTCGCCACCGCGGTGCAGCTCGCGCTCCTGCCCATTGCGTCCACGCCGGGGCTGGGGCTGTTGGCCGTCTCGGGCGTGACGGGCTCGTCCGGCTCCGGCTCGCTGCCGGGCGAGGGCACGCACCACCCGACGCGCGCGCACGACTTCCGCGCGTACAAGCCGCTGGAGCACCAGCACGAGGCGGAGGTGGAGGTCATGCTGGTGGCGCACGGCGCGCAGCGGCACCGGCTCGCCTTCGTGCCGCACTCGGCGCCCATGGTGCGCGGCATCTTCGCCACCGTGCAGTTCGAGTGGCCGGAGCACGGCGGCGCGGTGGTGACGCAGTCGCTGACGGAGAAGTTCCGCCGCTACTACGAGGGCTCGAAGTTCGTCCGCATCGTCGAGGGCACGCCGCGCGTGGCCGCGGTGACGGGCAGCAACTTCTGCGACATCTCCGTGGCCACCAAGGGCCGCTCCGTCGCCGTCATGGCCGCGCTGGACAACCTGGTGAAGGGCATGGCCGGCCAGGCCGTGCAGAACTTCAACGTCGCCCTCGGCCTGCCCGAGGACACCGCCCTGCGCCAGGCCGCCTGCTACCCGTAGGGACGCCCCCAGCCGGGCCCGGGCCAGCATGCCCGGGCCCGCGCCCCCCCCGTTGAGGTATGGTGCGCGGAGGTTTGACCTCAAACGGGACAGCGGAACATGCATTTCGAGTTGGCCTTCGTCCTCATCTTCGCCATCGCGACCGCGGTGGCCATCGTCGCCCGCCACTTCAAGTTCCCGTACACGGTGGCGCTGGTGGTGGCGGGGTTGTCGCTGGGTGCGGTGCAGGCCTTCGAGCCGCCCCACCTCACGAAGGAACTGCTCTTCGCCATCATCCTCCCCGGGCTGCTGTTCGAGGCAGCCTTCCACGTGGAGTTCCGCAAGTTCTGGAAGAACAAGCTGGCCATCCACTCGATGGCCATCCCCGGCGTAGCCGCGTCCGCGGGGTTGACGGCGCTCATCCTCTCTCCGGTGGTGGAGGGGATGGACTTCGTGAGCGGCTTCGGGATGCTCCCGGCGCTGGTGTTCGCCGCGGTCATCGTCTCCACGGACCCCATCGCCGTGGTGGGCCTGTTCAAGTCGCTGGGCGCGCCCAAGCGGCTGCTCATCCTCGTGGAGGGAGAGAGCCTGCTGAATGACGGCACCGCCGTCGTGCTCTTCACCCTCGTCGTGGCGGTGGCCTCCGGTGGCCAGTTCACGGTGGGTGGTGCAGTCCTCGACTTCATCAAGGTCGCGGGCATGGGCGCGCTCATCGGCAGCGCGGTGGGGTTCGTCGTGGCGCAGGTCATCAAGCGCGTGGACGACGCGATGGTGGAAATCACCCTCACCGTCATCGCCGCCTATGGCTCGTTCGTGGTGGCGGAGAACTTCCACTACTCGGGCGTCATCGCGACGGTGGTGGCCGGCATGCTGTGCGGCAACTGGGCGGCGCATGAGGGCATGAGCCCCACCACGCGCGTCGCCGTGGAGAGCTTCTGGGAGTACCTGGCCTTCGCGCTCAACTCGGTGGTGTTCCTGCTCATCGGCCTGGAGGTGGAGCTCGGCTCGCTGCTGGCCTCCTGGAAGCCCATCCTCGCGGCGTACGTGGCGGTGGTCGCCGGCCGCGCGGTCGTCGTGTACGGCATGTCCGCGCTGCTGCGCCTCACGTCGGAGCGCATGCCGTGGACCTGGAGCGCGGTGCTCACCTGGAGCGGCCTGCGGGGCGCCATCTCCATGGTGCTGGTGCTCGGCCTGCCGCCGGACTTCACCCACCGCGAGCTGCTGGTGAACATGACCTTCGGGGTGGTGTTGCTCTCCATCATCATCCAGGGCCTCACGATGGCGCCGCTGCTGCGGCGGCTGGGCATCACCGGCCTGAAGGACGCCTACCAGGAGCAGTACGAGCTGGCGCGGGGCCGCCTGGGCGCCGTCCATGCCGCCCTGGCCGCGCTGGAGGGCATGCGCCGCAACCGGGAGGTCCCCGCGGACGTGCTGGAGAAGCTGGAGCGGGAGTATCAGGAGAAGGAGAGCGTCGCGGAGAAGGAGCTGGTCGCGCTGAAGCAGCAGTCGATGCGCTTCCACGAAGAGGAGCACCAGGAGGCGGTCCGCCGCATGCTCATCGTGGAGAAGGACTCGCTCCTCAAGGCCTACCAGTCGGCCACCATCGGCAAGGAGGCCTTCGAGCGGCTCACCGCGGAGCTGGACGAGCGCATCGCCCAGGCGGACGCGGCCGAGAGCCACGTGCCCGCTCCGGGAGAGCCTCGCACCCCGGCGGGAGCCGTCGGCACCTGAGCCGGCCCGTGCCGGCCCCGCTACCGGGTCTCCAGGAGGCTACGGGGCGGGAGCGGGCACAGGCGCCGGGGCGGAGGCGGGCGCCGGGGCTGCGGCGGGCGCCGGAGCGGAGTCGGGCGCCGGGGCGGAGGCGGGCGGCTCGTGCCCGCGCAGCGCAATCGCGGGCAGCGAGGCGGACAGCGCCCCCACGTCCAGGAAGCCGTGGAACCCCTCGTCGTCCATCTCCGGGAGCATCCGGATGCCCACGGGCGTCTCCGGGCGAATCTCGACGCGAGGCCCCGGGGTGATGCCCATGACGTTGCACTCCATCTCGCCATCCGGCAGCAGGTCGCAGCCCCACCTGCGGCCCTGGGCGTAGCCCACCTCGAGAATCTTCAAGTCGCGGACGACCTCGGCCACGTGCTTCGACATGGGAACGAAGTCCTTGTTCCAGTCCGCGTCCGCCACCAGCCGCGTGTGTGCATTGCCGGCGAGCACCAGGAAGACGCCCTTGGGACGCGCGCTGTGGGCGTTGAGCACCGCCCGCGCCATGCGCGCATCGCGCGCGCTTCCATGCTCCGTGTCCGTGTCGAAGGCGACCACGGAGACGGAGTGCCCGGCCGCGCGCAGGGCCCGGGCCCGGTCGATGAGGTCCATCACCGCGCGGCTGCCCCGACCGTCCTGCTGGAGCTTGCGCCAGAAGTTCCCGCCCAGCAGCGCGTCCTGGTCCGCGGGGCCTCCCTTGCTCGCCAGATACGTGTCGATGCGCTCCTGCTCCTTCAAGGGGATGGCGAGCCCCACGGTGACGCCGAGCCCCGCCTGGGCGGCCTCGCACGCCAGGTCTCCCACGGTGGCGGGCACCTCGCGCGTGCCGAGCTGCTCGCCGATGAGGACCATCAACCCCGGGCGCAGCATCGCCTGGAAGCCGCCGACCTTGCGCGCACAGGGCTCCTGCACCTCCTGCCGCCAGCGCTTGAGGTAGAACGACGGGTCTCTCGCGAAGGAGTCATCCCGCGTGAGGCGCAAAGTGCCCGTGAGCGTTTCCAGCGAAGGGCGCGACTCCAGCCGCAGGGTGAGCTCCCGCTCCAGCTTCAAGTCCCGGGTGCCCTTCACGGGGCCGTCCAGCTCCACCCACGGCGCGGTGTCACGCTCCTGCTGGGCGAGCGTCACCGGGGCCCCCCGGGCCCGGAGGCTCTGCTCGAACTGTTCCATCACCAGGTGCTTGGGGATGAGCTCTCCCGTGCGGCCGTCGTAGCGGAGCTCCGCGTCGTTGGCGAAGGCCACCCGCTTCATCTGGAAGATGCGCACGACGGACTGCCGCGCGGCGAGCGGCTCGCCGACCACCAGGTACCGGGTGTGGTCGCCGTCGCTCTGGTAGCCCCACGACTCCGTGGTCGCAAGCTGCGCGGCCCTCCACTCGGTCAGGAGGAACTTCGGGTCATCCATGGGCTTCAGCAGCCAGCCATTCTCCGCCAGCAGCTTCGTGGCCTCGGCCAGGGACCGCTCCACGGGCATCATGAAGATGTGCTCGTAGCGGGGCGCCTCCAGCTTGGCCTCCTCGACGGGCGCGGCCGCAGCCATCCCCTCGGAGGGGCGGGCACTCCTCGCACAGCCGGCCAGGAGCAATACGAGACCAACCAGGGCTCGGCGCATCCGCGGTGCCTCTCTCTTCCATTCGGTGTGTGCCGCTGGAACGACCAACCCTCCGGAGGATATCGGATGAAGCCTCCCCCGGGCATCGGCTGCCCGAGGGGATGACGCAGCAGTCCACGGCCGGACGGAAGCGCAGGGACTCCCGGTGCGGCACGCCCGATGCGCCGGGCGTGCCGCACGCTCAGGCCTCCGTCAGTGGACGCGTCCGGCCGGCAGGTTGGAGCGGGCCGGGAAGCCCGGGACGGCGGCGGGGTTCCATCGAGCGGGCGCGAGCAGCGACTCGCCGACCAGGTCCTTCGACGCCGTCAGGGGCGCGGGCACACCACACACCAGCGCGCTCAGGTCCGCCCCGCGCCGGCCCAGGTCATTGAACACGCGAGGTTGCCCGGTGATGGGGTCCGGCGTGGGCGCATTGGCGACCAGGAACGGCGAGAGGAAGGCGGGCGAGCCCTGGGGACGGAAGCCGACGTGGAGGAAGAAGGTCTGCGTCTCTCCCGCGTGGCAGCCATTGCAGGTGTTGAGCGAGAACTTGTGCCGCGCTTGAGGGTCCACGCCGGGCGCGTCCCAGAAGAAGTTGAACGGGGTGAGCGCCGAGCCCCAGAGGAAGGGCTGGCCCTGGAAGAACTCGGGCACCACGTGCGTCTCCGTGAGGATGGAGGACTGGTTCTGGTTGATGTAGTCCGTCACCAGCGGCGAGCCGTTGAAGAAGAACGGAGGCGTGAGCGCCACGTGCGCCGGGGCCAGTCCCTGAGGCCCGAAGTGGAACTCGCGCAGCTCCCACTCCGGGTCCAGCGTGTTCTCGTTGGTGCGCACCTGGCTGATGGCGCTGCCCATGAAGCGTCCCGAGGCCACGAAGGACTTCGTGAAGCGGTCCGTCAGGGCCTGGAGCTTCGCGTTGTAGCTCGGATGGGACAGGCCGAGGCGGCCCAGCTCGTGCCAGTCGCGGGCCCAGCGCTGGAACTCCTCGGGGCTGCCTCCGGGCAGCGTGTATTCGAGGATGACGGTGAAGGGCATCGGGTTGCCGCCCGGGTCCGTCACGCCGAACACGAAGCGTCCCTCGCCCGCGTGCTCGCCCTCGCGCCGCAGGTCCATGCGGTTGACGATGGCCAGCAGCCGGAACGGCGCGAAGTCGAAGTCCAGCGGCGCGGTGGGGCCACCGCTTTGCGCCTCCCACGCGTTCAGCACCGCGGGCCCGATTTGAGGGCGGGCCGGCACGAAGGTGGCTCCGATGAACTGGTCCTGCTGCCAGGTCTTCAGCCAGCTGCGCACCAGCTCGGACGGGTCCCTCCCGCCGTTCATCGCCCGCATCAGGGCGCCGAACGTCCACGCGCCGGAGCCGGTGGTGCGCACCGGGTCCTCCACCACGGACAGGTCGGTGATGAGCAATTCCTCGAACCGGTCCACCTGGCAGACCGCCGGACCGCAGGCGGTGGTGGACTCGCAGCCATTGGCCTCCAGGCCGTCGCAGTCGAAGGTGCCCACCACGCAGCCCAGGCCGCAGGTGCCCGCGCCGCACACGGCGCTGGCGGAAGGCGCCCCGCCGCAGGTGGTTCCGCACGCGCCGCAGTTCGCCTCGTCGGTCATCAGGTCGGCCTCGCAGCCGTTGGCCGGGTTGCCATCACAGTCCTCGAAGCCCACCGGGCAGCCCGCCTCGAAGGACACGCACGTGGAGCGGTTGCCCGCGGCGTCGAAGGCCACCGCGAACATCGTCGTCTCCAACTGAGGCTGCGACAGCGACAGCGGCGCGAAGCCACTCCCGTCAGCGCGGGTCACGCCGGCTGGAGACGCCGCCAGGGTGCAGGCCGCGTCGGTGAACACGGCCACCTGCCCTCGCGGCTCCGTCTGGGAGCGCACCTGCCCGGCGACGGGAGGCGCAGCCAACGGGATGTAGCCCGCGAGGAAGGTCGGCGGCAGGGGCGCCACGGTGTCGTGCCAGTAGGTGGCGACGGAGGAGCAGACGGAGATGTTGCCCACCGCATCCACCGCGCGGACGAAGAAGCTCGTCGACGTGTTGGCGGTCGCCGTCACCGAAGCGGTGAAGGCGCCCGTCGAGGCGTCCGCCGTGGTGGTGGCCACCAGGGGCGCCGTGCAGCCGCTGCCAAGGAAGACCTGGACGGACGCGCTGCGCTCGGCGGTGCCGCGCAGCTGCGGCGTCAGGGACGTCCCGGGCGAGGCCGGGGTGAAGCCCGTCAGCGTCGGCGCCGGAGGCGCCAGGGTGTCATGCCGGTAGCTGATGCTCGCCGAGCACGCGGATGCGTTGCCGGCGGCATCCAGCGCGTTGGCGGTGAAGGTGGACGTGGTGTTGGCCGTCACCGTGCGCGTCGTCGAGAAGGAGCCGTCCGCAGCGGCCGTCAGGGTGGCCAGCACCGCGCCTCCGCAGGCCGTGCCCGAGAACAGGCGCACCCGGACGCCCGCAGTGGCGGTGCCCGCGAGGACGGGCTGGATGCTGGTGGACGGCGAGGCCGGGGTGAAGCCCGTCAGCGAGGGCACCGCCGGCGCGACGTTGTCATGCAGGTAGCCCAGCGCCCCCGAGCAGGCGGACACATTCCCAGCGGCATCCGTGGACGTGGCGGTGAAGGTGGACGTGGTGTTCAGCGCCACGGAGCGCATGGACGAGAAGGTGCCGTTGGCGGCGGCCGTCACCGTCGCCACCGCCGTGCCCGCACAGGCGCTGCCGGAGAAGATGCGCACGGTGGAGCTCGCCTCCGCCGTGCCGGCCAGCACCGGCTGGGTGCTGTTGGAGGGCGAGGCCGGAGTGAAGCCCGTCAGCGACGGCGCGGCGGGCGCCACCCCGTCGTGCAGGTAGCCGAGCGCCGCCGAGCACGCGGACACGTTGCCCGCCGCGTCCGTCGCCGTAGCCGTGAAGGTGGACGTCGCGTTGGGCGTCACGGTGCGGGTCGACGAGAAGCTCCCGCCCGCGCTCGCCGTCACGGTGGCCAGGGCCGTGCCCGCGCACGAGGCCCCCGAGAAGATGCGCACGGTGGAGCTCGCCTCGGCGGTGCCGGACAGCACGGGCTGGGTGTTGCTGGACGGCGAGGCCGGCGCGAAGCCCGTCAGCACCGGGGCGGCCGGCGCCTGGGTGTCCTCGGGGCACCGGAAGAGTTCGAGCTTGCCGATGGAGACCGTCTCGATGCCGGTGCTGCGGCTGTCGTTGTCGTCCGTCACATGGAGGCGGTACTTGCTGTAGGTGCCGGGCGTGGCCACGGTGTACTCGCGCCGCTCGACGGTGGCCCAGCCGGCCTCGTTGCCGCGCGTATCCAGGACGACCCAGGTGGTGCCATTCCAGCCCTGGAGCGTCCAGCTCCGTGGCGCTCGCGAGGTGAGCGAGCCGTTGACGAACCGGATGGCATAGTGGGTGACGCGCTTCGCGCCATCCGCCCACTCGTAGCCAATCCAGGCGGGCGTCACCCCCACCTGCGAGAGCCACATGGACGGCGCCGCGTCGTTGCTGTCGAAGGCCAGCCACGCCTCGTAGCTCGAGCCCAGGACTCCCGAGCGCGTCACGCTGCCGGAAGGCAGCGACGGGCTGGTCATCAGTGGCACCAGGCTGGCGCCACAATTGAGCGCCTGGGTGGTTTCGGCCAGGTGACTCTCCGGCCGCGACTCGGGGACAGACACTTCTTCACCCTGGCATCCGGACAAGGAGGCCAGGAGCAGGGCGCCGGAAACAAAGGCACCCCGGATGGATGTAACGGTTTGCATGTGGTGAACCCCCTCTGAAACGCGAATGACGCGTGTTCAGTACCAACAGGGGGCCACCTGCCCGCACTGAATGTGACGAAGCTACCCGGGCGAGGGACGAACCCGGAGCGGCGCGGGACGAAATCCCGGAAGCGCGCTTCAGGCCGCGGGCGTCTTGCTCGTGTCCGGCGAGGGCCCCGCCTCGGAGCCCTGGGGCTGCTGCGCCGCGGCCTCACGCTGCTCCAGCCGGGCCGCGCCTTCCTCGGCCGCGCGGAGGAACTCGTCGTACTCGGACTTGCGCTCCTGGGCCTTCGCCTGCGCCTTGCCGGCCTGCTGCGCCGCCGCGGCCCGGCCCTTCACCACCGCGCGGGCACTGAGCACCACGCCCACGGCGGAAGTCAGGACGTTGAGCACCGACCAGAGCCCGCCCTCCCACAGCGCATCCGCGCCGCCCTGGACGAAGTCGATCATCAGGATGAAGGCCAGGCCCGTGGCGGAAGCCCCCAGCGCCGTGGACCACGGCCGCAGCTCAATCACCCGCGCGGCGCCGTAGCAGAGCAGCGGCAGCCCCACGAGCAGCCACAGATTCACCAGCGCCACCGCGGCCAGCATCTGCAGGAAGGCGAATGGCAACTCCTGGATGCGCGTCGTCAGCCGCATGATGAGCACCCAGCCGAGGCCCCGGCCAACGATGAGCGCGATGAACCCCAGCCCCATGATGAACTGGAGGCGGCGGATGCGGACGCGCAGCGGTTCGAGGACACTCGTCTTGGAGCTCACGGCGGGCAGCCTACTCCAGTTCAGCCCTCGTCCTCGTCCGCGTCCGCCTCGCCCCCTGGCGTGCGAGGAGGCGGGCCATCCCCGTAGAAGACCTCCTCCAGCACCAGCCCCTGCGGGGGCGCGGTGGGCCCGGCCCGCTTCCTGTTGCGCGAGGCCAGCACCTCCGCCACCCACGCCTCGGGCCTCTTCCCCTTCCCCACCTCCACCAGCGTCCCCACCAGGTTGCGCACCATGTGCTTGAGGAAGGCCGTGCCCTCCACCACGAAGGACACCGCGTCTCCTGCCGTGCCCTCCACCACCAGACTGCGCACCTCGCGCACCGCGTGCTTCGCCTGGCAGTCCGCCGCCCGGAAGGCGGAGTAGTCGTGCCGGCCCAGCAGGTGCACCGCCGCGCGCCGCATGGCCTCCACGTCCAGCGCGGCGAACACCTCCCAGTGCGTCGTGCGGCGCAGCGGAGAGCGCGTGCGGCGGTTGCTCAGCCGGTACCGGTAGCGCTTGCCCCGAGACCAGCGGCGCGGGTCGAAGTCGTCCGGCACCTCCACCGCGGACACGACCGCGAGGTCATCCGGCAGCAGGCCATTGAGGCCCATGACGTAGGCCTTCATCGGCAGCACCCGCGAGGTGTCGAAGCTGGCCACCTGCCCGGTGGCGTGGACGCCCGAGTCGGTGCGCCCCGCGCAGAACACGGACACCCGCTCGCCCAGCAGCCGGGCCAGCCCGTCCTCCAGCGTCGCCTGCACGGACGGGCCATTGGGCTGCACCTGCCAGCCCACGTAGTGCGTCCCCTCGTACTCGAGCGTCAGCTTCAAACGGGGCATGTCAGCGGTACTTCAGCCAGGACTCGATGAGCTCGGACACGAGCCGGCCCACCGGGACGTCGTTGCGGCGGGCCACCGCCTCCAGCGCCTCGTACGCTGCGGGGCTGAGCGGCACGGCCAGCACGCGCGGCTCGGTGTGGTCGTCGCTCTCGCCCACCGGGGCGACGGGCTCCGGCGCGGGCGAGCCCTTCACCGTGTCGAGCGCGGCCACCACGTCCGACAACTCCAGCGCCTCTTCCGACGTGGGCGCCTGCGCCGCGCGCACCTGCATGCGTCGCTGCTCTTCCTGCAGCTCCTCCTCGAAGAGCTGCTTGAGGAAGTTGGACAGGTGCAGCGGCGTGGGGGTGAACTCGTACGCGTCCAGGAAGGCGTCCAGGTCCTTCTGCATCTGCGCGGCCGTCTGGTAGCGCTTGTCGCGGTCGCGCTCCAGCGCCTTCATCAGGATGAGCTCCAGCCGCTCGGGCAGGTCTTCCCGGAAGTACGAGGGCGCGTAGATTTTTCCCTCGGTGATGCTGCGCATCACCGCCACCTCGGACTCACCGGTGAAGAGCTTGAAGCCGGTGAGCCACTCGTAGAGGACGACGCCCAGGGAGAAGATGTCGCTGCGGCAGTCCAGCGGCTTGCCCAGGCACTGCTCCGGGCTCATGTAGCTGAGCTTGCCCTTGATTTCGCCGGTGCGCGTCTGCTCCACCTGGTTGGCGGCCTTGGCGATGCCGAAGTCGAGAATCTTCACCGAGCCGTCGAAGGCGACGACGACGTTCTCCGGCGACACGTCCCGGTGGACGATGTTGAGCGGGTTGCCGTACAGGTCCACCTTGGTGTGCGCGTGGTGCAGCCCCGCGCAGACCTGCGAGGCAATCTTCACCGCGTACACCAGCGGGAAGGGAATCCCGAGCGCCTCCGCCTTGGGCACCACCCGGCGCATGTCGCGCCCGGCCACGTACTCCATGGCGATGAAGTAGCTCTCCGCAATCTTCCCCAGGTCGTGAATCTGGACGACGTTGGGGTGGTTGAGCTGCGAGGCGAGCCGGGCCTCGTTGAGGAACATCTTCACGAAGGCCGCGTGCTTGGACAGGTGCGGGCGGATGCGCTTGATGACGACGGGCGACTCGTGGCCGTCGTCATGCTTCTGGTGCGCGAGGAAGATCTCCGCCATGCCACCGACGGCGATGCGGTCGATGAGCCGGTAGCGGCCGAAGCGGGCGGTGTCGCGCTGCTGCTGTGCCACGGGAGCCATGACGCGCTGACCTTAGCCGTGCCGGGCCCCGCGGCGCTAACGAACTTCCACCACGTGCACCTTCAGGGCCGGCTCCTGGCCGGGCAGGGAGGGGAAGTCGAGCGCGGAGGGAGCGAGCGAGCCCACCGCCTTTCCCTTCCTCCCGGCGAGCGCCACGCCCTCCGCCACCATCGTCTCGAAGCGGCGCGCGGGCAGGCCCGCGTGGTTGCAGCAGGCGACCAGCCGGCCTCCGGGCGCCACCACGCGCGCGGCGGCGTCCGCCAGCCGGGCGTAGTCACGCGCGGCGGAGAAGCGCGCGGTGCGGGTGGTGGAGAAGGACGGAGGATCCGAGATGACGACGTCGAACGTCTCCCCCTTCTTCGCCAGGCGCTTGAGCCAGTCGAACACGTCCCCGGCCACGTAGTCGTAGCGGTCCACCGGCTGGCCGTTGAGGCGCGCGTTCTCCTCGCCCCACTCCAGCACGCGGCGGCTGGCGTCGATGTTGAGCGCCCGCTTCGCGCCGCTCGCGGAGGCCACCACGCCGAAGGCGCACGTGTACGCGAAGAGGTTGAGCACGGTGAGCCCGCGCGCCCGCTCCTGGAGCCACGCACGCGTGTCACGCATGTCCAGGTACAGCCCCACCGACAGCCCCTGCGCGGGGCGGATGAGGAACGACAGGCCATTCTCCAGCGCGGTGAGGGACTCCACCGGCTCGCCCCGGGCGGGGACCTCCGGCGCGAGCGACTCCTTCGCCACGTTGGCCAGCACGCGCGCCTCGCGGGGACGGCGCTTGAGGTAGAGGCTCCTCGGCGCCCAGGCGGCCACCGCCGCGTCGAGCAGCGCCTCTTCCTCCGCGGGCGTGAAGTCCTTGTAGAGGCTGATGACATACAGCCCCCCGCCAAAGACATCCGCCGTCACCTCGGGGACGCCGTCCGCCTCGCCATGGAGCACGCGGAAGGCGGTGGTGCGCGCGTCGGACAGCAGCGGCCCCCGCCTGTCGCGCGCGGCGCGCAGGGTGTCCACCAGCGAGGAAGGCACGGCGCCCATCAAGCCCCTCAGCTGCCCAGCCGCGCGCGCGTCCACACGCGGTGGAGCGCATCCGTCGCGGCGCCGGCCAGCTCCACGAAGTCGAGCCCCAGCAACTGGCCCTCGCGCACGCGGACGCGGCCATCCACCACCGTCCACGCCACCGGCGCGCGCGCCATCTGCCCGAGCAGGTGCGGCGAGTAGCCCGTCTCCGGGTCCGCCGGGGGCACGGCGTCGTAGACGACGAGGTCCGCGATGCTCCCCTCCTCCACGTTGCCCGACGGCAGTCCGAACAGCCGCGTGCACAGCTCCGCGGGGCCGTTGATGAGCAGGTGGGCCAGGGAGCCGTCCACGTCCGGCAGCCTTCCGGCGCGGGCGATTCGCAGCACGCCCACGAGCGCGGCCAGCAGCTCCTCCTGGAGCGAGCCATGTCCGCCGGTGCCCAGCCCCACCAGGTGCACTCGCGACAGCACCGCCTCCATCGGGTCCGCGCCACGCTCCAGCGTGCGCACGCCGCGGGGCGCGAGCGCCACGAAGGCGCCGCTGTTCTGCAGGCGCCCGGCCTCGGCGCTGTCCAGGGTGCGCGCGTAGGCGGCGATGGCGCGCGGGTTGAGCAGCCCCAGCGCGTCCAGCCGGGGCACCACGCGCTGGTTGTGCCGGGCGTAGGTGATGGTGAGGTCGTCCTCGCTCTCCGCGAGGTGGAAGACGGTGGGCGCGTCCAGCTCCCGGCTCATCCGGGCCACGCGGGTGAGCAGCGCATGGTCGCACGTGGACGAGGCATGGAAGCCGAGCGCCCCACGCACCAGCGGATGCTCCCGGCGCTCGCGCACGAAGTCCGCGTTGGCCTGCAGCCAGGCGTCCGCCTGCGGGGCGCCCTCCAGGCTGTGGGTGGAGTGGCTCGTCACCAGCCGCAGGCCCACGTGCTCCGCCGCGCGGGCCTGGGCGGCGAGCCCTCCGGCCACGTCCTGGCAGGACAGGTGCTCCACCACCAGCGTGACGCCGTCGCGCAGCGCGCGGGCCGCGGCGAAGCGGGTGAGGGCCTCCACGTCCTCGTCGGTGAGCAGCCGCGCCACCCGCAGCATCCGCTCCAGCCGCTCCGCTGGCGACAGCAGCAGGAAGGGCCCGGTGGGCGGCAGCAGCTGGCCGTTGACGAGGTGCGAGTGGCAGTCCACCAGCCCGGGCGCGACGAGCCGTCCCCGGCACGCCACCTCCCAGTCGCCGGGCAGCACGGGCACCTGGGCGTCCGGAGCCACGCGGCGGATGGTGTTGGCTTCCACCACCACGGCCATGCCGTTGCGGACGCGACCATCCGCGCGGAACACGGCGCAGTTCTTCAGCAGCAGGCGGCCTTCCATGAACAGGCCTGTCTTACCACGGGCGGCGGCAGGCCCGCCTAGAAGGTGACGGGCACCGGCAGCGAGGAGAGCACCACCTGGGAGCGGGTGGTGTCCACGCGGCCATCCTTGCGGACGGCGAGGGTCAGCTCGTGGAGGACGTCGTCCTCGAGGACGAGCGCCACCACCTGGAAGCCCTCGTCGACGGGCGTGACACGCAGGGGGTGCAGCCGGGCGCTGACCTCCGCCTTCTTCGTGGCCAGCGCGGGCGTGGTGTCCACATCACCCCGCCAGGGGACGTCCGTGGCCTTCTCCACCACGCGGCGGCCGGTGCCCCCGGTGTTGGCGATGAAGAAGCGCACGTACTCGGGCACCTGCGAGGCGTCGAGGGACAGCTTCTCGCGGGCGTTGACGTTGTAGATGTCCTGCGCTCGGCTGGTGAGGACGACCACCTGCCTGCCGTCATCCATGTAGCGGAACTGGATGGGCCGGTGCGGCAGCATCACGTCGGCGGTGAGCAGCTTGAAGTGGACGTAGAAGCTCAGCGGCTGCGTGGAGAACGTGGTCGGTTGCCGGGACATCGTGTCGGCGTGGACCGGGTCGACCTGGGCGATGCGCAGCAGCGTCTCGGTCTTGGCAATCACCATCTCATCCTCACGAGGCCCACTCCGCGAAGGGGCGTGGGCGCAGTAGAGCATGTTCAGGGCCAGCAGGCCCACGGTGAATGCCTGTCGTCTCACTTCGGATGGGCGCGATCCCAGGCCGACCCGTAGTAGTCCGGATACTTGACGCCGGTGGTGCTGGTCCGCACGTCGCCGTCCTCGAAGCCCTTGAGGACGCGCTCGTAGCCGGCCTTCTCACCCGCCGCCTTCAATTCCTCCGCGGTGGCCTTGGGGTTCGCCTTCTTCGCGTCCTCCACGCCCTTCTTGTAGGCGGCGTTGTACTCGGCCTCCAGCGGGTACGTGGCGGTGATGGTCTTCCCGCTGGCGACCAACTCGTTCTTCGCCTTGATGCTGTCGACGGTGCCGCGCACCTCCTCCTCCAGCATCTTCTTCACGTAGTCCGCGCGCGTGTCCTTGACGATGTCCGCCTTGGGGCCGTCGATGCTGGCCTTGGCGTGGTTGACCTCGTGGACCAGCGTCAGGGCGTTGCGGTCCACCGGGCGGGTGCGGTCGATGACAATCTTGTTGCCATCCCAGTACGAGCCGCCGCCGTCGGCGAACTCGACCTTGATGTTCTTGTCCTCCAGGTACTTCACCGCCGCCGCGCCGGTGGGCGAGTCCTTGAGGGTGTCCTTGATGTCCTGGAGCCGCTTGGCGTCCTCCGCGGCCTGCACCACCGCGGCGGCCGCGGCCTTCACCGCCTCACCCACGGCCTTGGCGATGGACTCGAGGGGCCCCGGCTCGGGGGCGCCCAGCTTGCGGTAGTCCGCCTGGGACTTCTCGAAGGTGCTGGTGGAGGGCATGCCCGTCCGGGGCGTGGCGTTGGCCGTGCGGGGCTGGGGCTGCCGGACCTCCTCGACGTCCGGCGAGCGGACCGTCTGCGGAGTCGTGGCGCCGCGGCCACTGCCAATACCGTTGATGGACATGACTTCCCCCTCGAATGTGGTGATCCGTTACCGGGATTATCGCACCGGGTGGCAGAAGGTTGCGGCCCGCCCCCCGGAGCGCCCGGAGCCCGGTCCAACCGCCCGGAATTCCAGGGGGTACGGCGCGCCCCGGGCATGTTAGGCTTCGCGTCCGATGACGCCGGTGCTTCCCGCCGCCCCTTCCCGGACCCACGCTGCAGCCCCCGGCCTGCCGGGCACCCTGGCCTTCCGTGGGCTGTGGCTGTTCTCCGCGCGGGCGGACCTCCTCATCATCGCCCTGCCCCTGGCGCTCGCGCTGGGCGTGGCCGCGTCCGGCGTCCTGTCCGCCCCGGCCGCGGACGGCGCGCACCGGCTGGCGGCGTGGACCGCGCAGAACCTCCTGGGCAATGCCACGCACGTGGTGCTCACCTTCCTGCTCTTCGCCGTGCACCGGGACGTGCTGACGGCGGCGCCGGGCCAGCCGCGGCAGGTGCTCGCGGGCGCGCTGGCCATGCTCGCGGTGGGCACGGGCTTCTTCTTCAGCTTCTACGCGGACCTCACCGCGCACACCTACGCGGTGGCCGTGGTGTTCAACGTCTTCGGCCTGCACCACACGCTGTCCCAGCACCGGGGCATCTGGTCGCTGCACGGGCTGCGCGAAGGCGACGCCGGGCTGCCCGCGTCCTCCCCGAAGGAGCGCGAGCTGCAGAAGCTGTACGTGCCGCTGATGCTCACCCTGCTCCTGGTGCGCATCCTCTTCGTCTCCGAGTCCACGGGCCCCGACGCCTCCGCCTACCTCGACGTGGGCCAGGGCGCGGTGCTGCCGCGCGAAACGCTCGCCGTGCTGCTGGCGGTGTGGATGGGCTACTTCGTCATGCTCTTCCGCTCCGTGCTGAGCGCGGGGACGCGCAGCGGGCCGAAGGTGCTCTACCTCCTGGCCATGGCGACGGCCACGGGGCTCGTGCTCGTGGCGCCCTCGTGGGGCTACGTGATGCTGCCCGGCATGCACGGGCTGGAGTACTACGTCATCTCCGCCCGGATGCTGGAGCCGCGCCCGGGCGACACCTCCCGCGTGCCCCGCGCGCTCATCGTCCCGCTGATGATTGCCAGCATGCTGCCCCTGCTGGCGCTGGGCGTGGTGCACGGCGTGCTCCAGGAGGAGGCCGTGTTCGGCGTGTCCGCGAGCCAGGCGGACGCCGTGCGCGCCTGGCCCCTGCTGCGCGTCCTCACGTCGCTGAGCTTCGCGGTGGTGCTGGCGCACTACTTCGCGGACGCGCTCATCTACCGGTTCCGCATTCCCTCCATCCGCGCGGTGATGCTGCGCCGGCTGGGGCTGCGCTAGCCGGCGGCGCGGATGCGAACGCGGTACGCCCTCCTCCTGCCCGGCCCGGCGGCCCTCCTCGCGCTGGTGTTCGCCACGCGGCTGGCGATGTCGCCGCTCAAGCACTACGACCTCTTCTTCCACCTCGCCGGGGGCCGCTTCATCCTGGAGCACGGCTTCACCCGGGTGGACCCCTTCAGCATCACCGGCACCGCGGGCTGGGTGCCCCACGAGTGGGGCTTCGGCGTGCTCTGCGTGCTGCTGGTGCGGTGGCTCGGCGCGGGGGGGCCGGCGCTCTTCATCGCCGCGCTCGTGGCCGCCAACATCCTGCTCCTGTGGAAGGCCCTGGGCCGGGCCGCCTCCGGGCACCACGGGCTGCTCACCCTGGCCGCGCTGGGCGGCGTCCTCCTGGTGCAGAGCCCCACCTGGCCGGCGGAGCGCCCCTTCCACGTGGGCCACCTGCTGTTCACCGTCGCGGTGCTGTGCGTCCAGGCGTGGCGCGCGGGCAACACCCGCGTCCTCTGGGCCTTTCCCCTCCTGGGCGTCGCCTGGGCCAACCTCCACGGGAGCTGGCCGCTGGGCCCCGCCCTGCTCGGCGCCGCCGCCGTGGGCTCCGCGCTGGAGGTGCCGGGCCCGGAGTCCCGGCGCCGCTCGCTGCACGCCCTGGCCTTCGCCGTGGCCGCGTACCTCGCCGCCGGCCTGGGCCCGGACGGCCCCGCCATCTACCTCTATCCCCTGCACCACTCGGTGCTGGAGTCCACGCAGGGCATCGTCGAGTGGCGGCCGCTCGATTTGGACCTGGGCTGGAGCTGGGCCTACCTCGCGCTGGCGGGCGCGACGCTGTTCACCGTGGGCCGGGCACCCTCGCGCTCGGTGACGAGCCTGCTGCCCGCGGCGGTGCTCGGCCTCGCCGCCCTCAAGGTGCAGCGCCATGCCCCATACGCCGCCGTGCTGCTGGCGCTCACGCTGCTGGAGCACGCCGCGCGGACACCCGTGAGGGCGTCCAGCTTCGCACCCGGTTCGGGTGCCGACTCCAGCGCCGGTTCCGGAGCCCCCACCCGCGTCGGCGCGGGAGCCCTGCGCCTCTGGAGCAGGCTCGACGGCCTGCTGGACGGCTGGGCCTCCCGGAGCCGGGGCGCGCTCTGGCCCGTGTCGCTCCTGCTGGCGCTGACCGCCATCCACGCGGCGCACCCGACGCCCATGGAGCAGGGCGTGAAGCGCACGTGGATTCCGCTCGACGCGCTGGCGGCGCTGCGGCGGCTGCCTCCGGGCCGGGTGCTCAATCCCTTCGCCCTCGGCGGCTCCATCTCGTACTTCGCGGGGCCGGACTACAAGGTCTTCATCGACAGCCGGAATGACCCTTTCCCGCTGGCCATCCATGACGACTACACCCGGCTGACCTGGGGCCAGCCGGGCTGGGTGGACGCCCTCGAGCGGTATGACCCGGACTACCTCTTCTGGAAGGTGGAGAACCCGGGCCACATCCTGCTCGACAACCTGCGCGCGCGCGGCGGCTGGCGCGAGCAGTTCCGGGACGGCGAGTACGTCCTCTGGGTGCGGGAGCGGACCCAGGCGACGACGCGCCCATGACGCGCGCGGCCTACCTGCCGTGCCGTTCCGCGTTGGCGAGGATGGCGTCCCGCGTGAAGCGCGCGAGCCCCGGCTTCACCCGGTCGATGTTCTCCGTGAAGCGGGCGTCGCTCACGTACATCTCCCCCAGGCCCCGGTGCATGGCGTACGAGCACGGGTAGAACCACTTCGAGATGTGCTGCCGCCATTGCTCGACCAGGTCCATGGCCGCCGGCTCACTCGGCGCGCGGCCCGCGCCGACGAGCGCCGCCAGCGCCTGCTGGATGCGGTCCTGCTCCGCCTTCATCTCCTGCCAGTCCTGCTTCGTGTAGCCCTTCGTCCTCCGGGCGGATTCCTTGTAGGCCTCCGTGTCGCCCCAGCGCTCCTTCACCTCGGCCTCGTACTTCGTCGGGTCGAAGTCGCCGAAGGCCTCGAACATCTTCTCCTGGTCCATGCTCTTCCCCTTCTCCAGTGCGTCCAGCGCCGAGTCCACGGCGCCCAGTAGCGCTTCCAGCCGTGCGGAGCGTTCCGACAGCAATTGCCGCTGCATGAGCAGGGCGGAGCGGAGGTCGAAGGACGGGTCCCCCAGGATGCGGCGTATCTCCTCCAGGGGAAATTCCAGCTCCCGGAAGAAGAGCACCTGCTGCAACCGCTGCAGGTCTGCCTGGGTGTACAGCCGATAACCGGCCTCGCTGCGCTCCGAAGGGCTCAGCAGACCGATTTCGTCATAATGATGCAGCGCCCGGACGCTCACCTTCGCCAGCCGGGCCACCTGACTCACCGTAAGGGCCATATCCCTCCACCTCGGAAGTGAGGTGTAGGCTCTCACGTCGCGTGAGGGTCAAGCCCCCCGCGGCACACGGGCGCCCAAACGCTCGAAGGCGCCACCCCATGGCCAGAAAGCCAGGGATGACGCCTTCGAAAGAGAACGACTCGGAAGCGGCTCAGTACGTGTTGTTCTGGCCGAACGTCTTCATCGTCTTCTGGTTGAGGGCCTTCGTGGACTTCTCGCCGTCGTTGGCGACGTTGTCCTCACCGGCCAGGGCCGCCGCGGAGGCGCCGAACAGCTTGCGGATGTTGTCGCCGAACAGCGTGATGACGCCGATGGCGGCGATCGCGATCAGCGCGACGATGATGATGTACTCGGTCATACCCTGACCACGGGACTTGCGGAGGGCCTTGGTCTTCTTGGGAAGCGCAGTCATGAGAGTCTCCAGGGGGGTTTAGGGCGGGAAAGCGAACCCTGAATCCTCAGGGTTGCCGGAACACTAGGATGGATTGCCGCCTGCCCTCCATCCGTCATCGGGAGGATGCCGGGAATCCTGAGTGATTCCCGCGATTTGACAACTTTGTTGCAGTCCCGGGCGGCCCGTCAGGGGCGCTCGGGGGTGGCCACGGAGGCCGGCGAAGCCGGGGGGCAGCGGGCGCCGGGGAGGCCCTTGCACAGGGCGGCGAGCGCCTCGGCCAGGTCGGTGTTCTCCGGGTGGGCCCGGGCCACCTCCTGCCCCAGGGAGAGCGCCGCGTCGGCCTCCGCGGGCGTCCAGACGGTGCGCAGGGTCCACAGGCGGTTGGTGGCCATCTGCAGCCAGGCCGTCACCAGCGCCGGCTCACGCCCGCCGCGCGCAATCTCCGCGTCCAGCAGCGTGCCGGCCAGCGTCAGGTCCTGCTGGGCGAGCGCCGCCTTCGCCAGCGCCACCGTCGCGTCGCGGCTGTCCGGGGCCAGCGCATGCCACCGCGCCGCCACGCCGCGGACCAGCGGATCATCCGGCGCGTGGTAGCGCGACATGTTGCGGTACAGCCCCGCCACCTGCTCCGCGGTGGGCGGGTGCTGGCGCATGTACTCGTGGATGAGCAGCCGCGAGCCGCCGTCCGGGGCCCGCCGCTCGTCCTGGTACTTGTCCACGCCGCCCACGAAGAAGGCGATGGGCGAGGCGTACTCCAGCAGGTTGTCGTCGTCGGTGTTGATGGCGCCCTCGCCGGCGAACTCGAGCTGCCCCTGCTCGCTGTGCACCTGCTTGGACAGCAGCGCGAAGGCGTCATGGAGCTCCGCCCGCGCCAGGTCCGCCTTCACGTCCGGCCGGGCCATGCGCGCCACGAATTGCTGCGCGTCGAAGCGGAGCGGCTTGCGGCTGGCCACCAGCACCAGGTCATTGGGCCCCAGCCACGTGGTGGCGTGCGGGAAGGTGTCCCGCAGGGTGCGCATCACCAGGCGGATGAGCTCCTGCCGGTTCTCGTAGATGTGAATCCACTGCACCAGCACGCCATCGTCCGTCAGGTGGCGGTCCACCGTCTGGAAGAAGTCCCGGGTGAAGAGGCCGGAGACGCCCGACACCCACGGGTTGGAGGGCACGCTCACCACGAGGTCGTACTTGCGCGGCGCCAGCGCCATGAACGTCTTGGCGTCATCCACGTGCACGTGCGTGCGCGGGTCGTCAATCGCGTTGCGGTTGTCGGCCTTGAACAGGCGCGCCGCGTCGATGACGGCCGGGGCAATCTCCACCAGGTCCAGCCGCTCAATCGGGTGGGCCAGCACGCTGCCGACGGTGATGGCGGCGCCCGCCCCCACGACGAGCACGTTCTTCGGCTCTCGCGGATGCAGCAGCACGCCCAGGTGGCCGGCGACGATTTGCGTCTCCACGTCGATGCCCGTGGAGGCGTCCACCTTGCCGTTGAGCTTCATGAACCGGTGCTTGCCCGGGATGTCCGCCACCAGCACCGTGGCGAACGTGTCGTCCTTGTAGAAGACGGGGACGGTGTTCTTCTCGCTGGAGGCCACCAGCTTGTCGTAGCTCGGCACCCGGTCGCGGAAGCGCGGCGAGGAGATGCTGCTCAGCCGCACCGCCCAGCCCTGCATGCCGCCGAGCACGACGACGGTGAGGCCGGCCGCCACCGCCACCGGCCACAGGGCGCGCGCGGGGCTGGCCGGACGTCCCGGCAGCGCCCAGAAGGCCAGCGCCGCGGCGACGAGGTTGACCACCGCCCCCGCCACGAAGTTGCCCTCCATGCCCCACCACGGCATCAGCACCAGCCCGCCCAGCACCGAGCCGCTGATGGTGCCCACCGTGTTCCACAGGTACACGCCACCCAGCTGCCGGCCCACCTCGGACACCTTCGCCGTGGCCACGCGCGCCGCCGCCGGGAAGGCCGCCCCCATGAAGAAGGTGGGCACCAGCAGCACCACGCAGCAGAAGCCGAACGTCATGAACTGGAACACCGGCCACGTCTCCAGCGAGGCCGTCAGCATCCACCGCGCGGTGCGGAAGTAGTACGGCAGCCGGACGTACAGCGGCAGCGCCACGCACAGGCTCACCACCAGCGCCACCTGCATGCGCGCGTACATCCGCAGCGAGTCCACCTTCGACCCGCGCGTCATCAGCCAGAAGCTGCCCAGGCCGATGCCCAGGATGAAGGCCGTCAGGATGAGCGTGAAGGCATACGTGGACGCGCCCAGGACGATGGACAGCAGGCGGATCCACGTCACCTGGTACAGCATGGACGTGAAGCCGGACAGGGCCACGCCCACCAGCGCCGCCCGCACCGCCGTCCGGGGGTAGGCCACCTCCGCCCCACCCTCCACCTCGGGCGCGGCCTGGCCCGGGGCCAGCGTCGGCGGGTGCTGCCGCGCCAGCGCCAGCGCGGCCAGGGCCAGCAGCAGGTTGAGCCCCGCGGCCCCCTTCGCGGAGGCCGCCAGGCCGAAGGCCGGCACCAGGTGCGTGCCCGCCAGGAACACCCCCACCGCCGCGCCCAGGCTGTTGACGGCGTACAGACGGGCCAGCTCCCGCTGCACCCCCGCCAGGCTGGAGGCGAAGTGCCGCACCAGCGCGGGCAGCGTGCCGCCCATCAGCAGCGTGGGCACCACCAGCGACAGGGACGCCACCAGCAGCCGGGGCGCCACCCGCCAGCCGTCCGGCACGCTGGGCGCCAGCACCAGCCACAGCGCCCCCAGGGCGTCCAGCACGTAGGGGAAGGCCAGGGCGTACAGGGCCACGCCCAGCTCCAGCAGGCCGTAGAGCGCCAGGGGGTTCTTCACCCGGTCGGCTGTCCGCCCAAAGACAGAAGCCCCCAGCGCCAGCCCCCCCATGAAGGTGGCGAGCACCACGGCATGCGCCTGTCCGCTGTTCCCGAGGACGTTACCCAGGTACTTGGACCAGACGAGCTCGTAGACCAGCGCCGTGGCCCCGGACAGGAACAAGAGGCAGGCCACAAGGTTCTTCGGAAGACGTGCCGTGATGGACATGGGGACAGCGCGCGACCTTACTCGGTATGTTTCAGGCCCATCAAATGAACGCCCACCTCCTGCAAGCCGTATTGCTCGCCTGGTCTCCAAGCCTGCGGGTGACCCGTGTCGAGGGCGATACCGCCACCGTGTTGCGCCGCCCCACCGCGGAGCTGCTGGAGCGTCCGCTCCATGTGGTGCTCGGCGTCACGGCCGAGCGCGCGCGGGAGCTGGATGCCCGCGCCCGTGAAGACCGCCGCGCCGTGGAGTTCGTCGCCTCGCAGCTCGGCGGCGAGGACCCCACGCCCCTGCGCCTGACGCTGGGCCTGGACGCGGGCGAGGCCTGCGCTGGCGTGCTGGACCTGGACACCGTGCTGGAGGACGCGCCGCCGGTCCAGATTTCCCGCCTGTCCTCCTCGCTCAGCCACGAGATTCGCAACCCGCTGTCCTCCGTGAAGATGGCGGTGCAGACGCTGGCGCGGAACACCGGCCTGTCGGACCGGGACCGGCGGCGGCTCACCATCGCCAACCGGGAAATCCGCACCATGGAGCGGATGCTGTGGCTCTTGTCCGAGTACGGCCGGGACACCACGCCCAACCTGGATGCCCACCCGCTGCGCTCGGTGCTCCAGGAGGCCACCGGCATGGTGGCCCCGGAGCTGGCCGAGCGCCGCATCGAGGTGCGCGTGGACGAGGAGCCGGACCTGCCCCGCGTGCGCGTGGACCCCAACCGGCTGCGGCCCGTGCTGGCCCAGGTGCTCCTCAACGTCGCCATGGGCCAGCCCGAGGACAGCCCCGTGGAGGTCGCCCTGCGCCGTGGCGGCGCCGGACAGGTGCTGATGGTGCTCAAGGACCCCGCCGCCGCGCTGCCCCCCGAGGAGCGCGGCACCCTCTTCGAGCCCTTCGGCTCACGCCTGGCGAGGGGGGCGGGCCTGTCGCTCGCGGCCCTGCGCCGGGTGATGACGGGCCAGGGCGGAGACCTGGCCGCCGAGGGCAGCGCCGAGCCCGGCATGGTCTTCACGCTGACGTTCGCCACCTGAGACGACGCCATGGAGACCCTTCTCATCGTCGACGACGACGTCTCGCTCCTCGAAACGCTGAAGATGCACTTCGAGGAGATCGAGCATGACGGCCAGCCGCGCTACCACGTAGCCACGGCCACCAGCGCGGCCGCGGGCCTGCGCGCCGCGCAGGAGAGCATGCCCAGCGTGGTCATCCTCGACATGATGCTCCCGGACCGCACGGGCCTGGAAATCATCGAGGAGATGAAGGGGCTGTGCGGGGACGCGCGCATCATCCTCGTCACCGCCTACCACGACATGGAGACCACCATCCGGGCCATGAAGGCCGGGGCCTTCGACTACATCCACAAGCCCTTCCCGGACCCGGCCGCCCTGGACCTGGTGGTGGAGCGCGCGCTGGAGTACCGCCAGCTGTCGCGCCGCGCGGACGAGGTCAACCGCGAGAATGCCGCCGCCCGCCTGGGCGACATCGTGGGCACCAGCGCGTCCATGCAGCAGCTGGTGAAGGAGATTGGAAAAGTCACCGGCAGCCACGCCACCGTGCTGATTACCGGCGAGAGCGGCACCGGCAAGGAGCTCATCGCCCGCGTCATCCACAACTACTCCTACGACGAGCCCCGGCCCTTCATCGGCATCAACTGCTCGGCCATCGTCGACACGCTCCTGGAGAGCGAGCTGTTCGGCCACGAGAAGGGCGCCTTCACCGGCGCCACGTCCGGCAAGCTGGGCAAGTTCGAGGTGGCCGAGGAAGGCACCGTGTTCCTGGACGAGATTGGCGACATGTCGCTGATGCTCCAGGCCAAGCTCCTGCGCGTCTTGCAGGAGCGCGAGTTCGAGCGCGTGGGCGGCGTCAAGCGCATCAAGCTGCGCGCGCGCGTCATCGCCGCCACCCACCGCCACCTCGCGGAGGAAGTCGCCGCGGGCCGCTTCCGCGAGGACCTCTACCAGCGCCTCAAGGTGATTACGCTCCTCATCCCCCCGCTGCGAGAGCGGCGCGAGGACATCCCCCTGCTGGTGAAGCACCTGCTCGAGCGCATCAACGAGAAGGTCCACAAGCGCGTCACCCGCGTGCCCCTGGAGGTCATGGAGCGGCTCACCCGGCTGCCCTGGCGCGGCAACGTGCGCGAATTGGAGAACGTCCTCACCCGCGCCGTGGTGCTCGCCCCCGGCGACGTGCTGCGCGGGGATGACCTGCCCGCGCTGGAGGCCGCCCCCAGCCTGGACGCGGGCCGCCCCGCCCCCGCCGGGGCCATGTTCGCCGCCCCGGCCGTGGACGACGCCAGCCTCATCCCCACCCTGGAAGAGGCCGAGCGCCAGCTGATCGCCCGTGCGATGGCCGTCACCAAGGGGCACAAGGGTCGCACCTGCCAGATTCTTGGAATCAGCCGCCCCACCCTGGAGCGCAAGCTCCAGAAGTACGGTTTGGCACAGGGACAGGGTCCGCAGGTGCACACCTTCCCCGTTAAGGATGCCTCCTGACATTGTCGCGGGCGCGACAATGACGCGCCCGGATTGAACGTTTCGTTCAACATGATCAGACTGTTTGAACGTTCTGTTTCAGGTTTTGGACACAGAATCCCGGGTGAGCCTGTCCTGTAGCGCTAAGTACCCGGCATTACTCGATGTGTTCCCCTGGTGGCACTTCATTCCCGGCTGGCACGTAACTTGGAAAAGGAAACCCCCGTCCGCCGCAGAGGCAAGCGGCCAGTCTTCCTCTTCCTTCCTTCCCCGGAGTGAATCCCATGCACGGTTTCAATCGCCCCCTCGGCCCCATCGGTTCCAACGTCGTGGCGCCGCTGCAGACGACCTCTTCCGGGATGATGGTGACGGCCAACAAGCTCATCCCCGGCCAGGAGGCCATCGACTTCAAGGGGTACTTCAAGGTCGAGTCCTTCCCGCACAACTCGACCATCTACCGCCCCGGTGACAACACGGACCGCGTGTACCTGCTCAAGTCCGGCCGCGTGCGCCTGATGCGCATCGGCAAGAACAGCACCCGCTCGGTGGTGTCCATCCTCCGCCCGGGTGACCTGTTCGGCGAGCTGTTCCGCCCCGAGGGCACGCCCATCGAGGAGATGGCGGTCGCCGCCGGTGAGGCCGAGGTGTGGAGCATCGAGGGCCGTGACTTCCGCGCCCAGCTGGAGGCCCGTCCGGCCCTGGCGGTGGACGTGGTCCGCGCCTACGCCGAGCGCGTCCGCTCGCTGCGCAAGCGCGTGCTGGGTCTGACGTTCAAGGAGGTTCCGGCCCGCCTGGCGGACACCCTGCTCACCCTGGTCGAGGCGCACGGCGAGCGCTGCCCGCACGGCGGTGAGACGGACCTGCGCGGCATCACCCAGCAGGACCTCGCGGACCTCGTCGGCGCCTCGCGCTCCTTCGTGTCCACGCTCATCAACGAGATGAAGCGCGAGGGCGTGCTCGGCAACGTCGGCCGCATCCTCTGCGTGCGCGACCAGAAGGCGCTGCGCAAGATTGCTTCCAAGGAGAAGTGAGCCGACGCTCCTTCGCGGGAGCTGACGCCAACCTCGGGCCTGTCCGCGCGGGAAACCGCGGGGTCGGGCCCGTGGCGTTTTCAGCGGTCCGGAGTGTCGAAGTCCGGGCACTCAGCCCGGTGCATGGGTGGCCGGCGCCAGAGTGTCGGGGTCCGGGCACTCCGCCCGGCGCATTGCACGAAACGACGAACGCCCTCCGCTCGCGAAGGAGCAGAGCGGCCCTGGCCCTCCGGAATCGGGCGGGCTCAGGCCCAACGACAACGCCCTCCACTCGCGAGGAGCAGAAGGGGTCGGCGGTAACGACTGGGGAGGTCTCGATGCGGGGCGTGCCGCGAAGCCGCGCGGGACGCTCAGGCGCGGGGCGCGCGCAGCTCGTCCACCTCGGTGCGCAGCAGCCAGTCGTCGGGGAAGTCCGTGGCCGCGGCGGCAATCTGCGCCAGCCGCTCGGGCTTCACGGCGCGCGCCTCGCGCATCTGCCGCACTTCACGGTAGAGCGCGGCCAGCGACGGGTGCAGGGCCATGGCCTTGCGCGAGCGCGCCTTCGACTCGCCGTCCCCTTCCGAGAACGCGCTCAGCTCGCCGAACCACTGGTCCCACGACTCCGGGTCCGCCGGCCCGCCCGCCACCGAGGGCAGGTGCGTCGTGACGAAGAGCCGCGCCACCGCGGGCAGGTCCAGCTCGCGGCCGGCCAGCCGGCCCCGCAGCGCCAGCACCTCGCCGCCGTCGGAAGCGAAGCCCTCCAGCTCCAGCCCGCTCTCCATCACCAGCCGGAACGGGCCGCGCTCCGGGAGCTTCCCCGCCCCGAAGGCCACCAGCGCCGGGCCATTCCACGGCTTGCCGTCCTCGGCCTTCCCGCCGCGCGAGGCGACCACCGGGCCGTCCAGGCGCACCAGCGCGGTGGTGAGCCCCGGCGCCACCTGCTTCGGCGCGGCCACCATCTCCAGCACCCGGCCCGTCACCTCGCGCCCGTCCGCCAGCACCAGGTGGTTCACCGTGCGGCAGCGCAGCGCCTCCGCCAGCCCGAAGTCCCCGCCGCGCTTCCACGCCAGCGTGGACTCGAACTCCCGCAGCACCTCGAACAGGTGCTCGAAGTCACGCGCGACGAAGAGCTGCGGCTGCATCCGGGTGATGTCGTATTCGGCGTCCGCGCACGCCACGCTCAGCGCCAGCTTCTTCACCGCCGGGGTGAGGCAGTGCTGCGCCTCTCCAATGCTGGACAGCAGGCCGGCGCCGTAGATGCGCGGGCGCTCCACGTCACCGACGAGGCCGTACTCCGCCGTCCACCAGTACAGGCGGCTGGCCCGCGTGCTCTCGCTGACGAAGCGGCGGCTCGCGCTGGCCGCCTCCAGCCGCGCCTGCGCGTGGGCCACCTCGTCCTCGCTGGCGTCCGGGTCCTCCTTCACCACCGAGAGGTTGCGGATGGCCTCGAAGACGGCCTGGTCCTCCACGCTGGCAATGGCCTTGAAGCCCACCAGCCCGCACGCCTTGAGGTACTCCGCGTAGCGACGGTTGGCGATGATGGGCGCGTGGCCCGCGCTCTCATGGACGATGTCCGGCGCCGGCGTGTACTCGATGTGCTCGTGCGTGCGGATGTCCGCGGCGATGGCCAGCACGCCCAGCGCCTGGAGCTCCGTGAAGACGGCGGGCGGGATGAAGCCGCGCACGCCCACGCACGCCCAGCCCAGCCGCGACAGCTTCTCGTTCATCTCATCCAGGCTGGGGATGCACTCCGAGCCGATGCCCGTCGCCTCCAGGCCCTCCAGGTAGACGGAGTGCGCCTTGTCCGCCAGGTGGCCGCGCAGCTTGCCCAGGATGTTGCGCCACACGGCCTGGTCCCGAGCGGTGTACGCCGCATAGTCCTGGCCCACCACGTAGCGACGCAGGTGGGCGGGGAGGCGGGCAATCGTTCGTTCCGTGGGAGTCATCGTTGTGCACCCCTGGCATAATCTTCTACCCTGCTAAGATATCCCTTCTTGGGCAAAACGGAAATCCGACAGAATCCGACGGCTTCGTCGTTTTAACGACGAGGCTGGTGGATGTGACGCACCCCGTCGAGAAGCGTACGAGCGCCAGGACTGAGCGCGCCGGTGGGCCAGAGGGCGACCACCTCCACGGCCTGGGGCTCCTCCTCCCGCAGTGGCCAGGCGCGGATGTCGGGGGGGAAGGGGTGCATCAGGCGCAGGTCCGGCGCAATCGCACAGGCGTTGAAGGCGCGCAGCAGCTCGTAGATGAGGAGGAAGCTCTCCGCGCGGGCCACCTCCACCACCGTCACCCCGTGGGTGGCGAAGCGCGCGCTGTTGGCGCCCCCGTACGGGTCGTCCCGCAGCCAGTCCACGAAGGGCTGCCCCTCGAGCTCCTTCACATGCAGCGTCCGACGGGAGGCGGCCTCGCGGACCAGTGAGTTCTCCGGCCCGGCCAGCACCACGAAGGGCATGCGCAGCAGGGACTCGGACTCCACCCCCTCATTGGGAGGAAGAGGCGTGAAATCCAGGGCGAGGTCCAGCTGCCGTGTCTGGACCTGGCGGGTCAGCTCGTGTGGGCCGCCGAAGCTGAGCACCAGCTTGAGGCCCTTGGAGGCGGCCTCCCTCGCCACGTTCCCCAGCAGGGACAGGGACAGGGTGGGATTGAGGCCCAGGCGCACCACCGGCTCGGCGCTGGCGAGGTCTCTCAGCCGCTTCATGTCCAGCTGGTGCAGCGGCGTCTGCGTGCCCGCGAAGAGGCGCTCCCCCCGGGCGGTGAGCTGCAGGCGGCGGCCGGGGCCGCGCTCCAGGAGGGAGGCCCCCTCCGCCAGGGCCACCTCCAGTGCGCGGATGTGCTCGCTCACCACCGAACGGGCCACCCCCAGGTGCTCGGCGGCGGCTTCGATGCTGCCGGCCTCCACGGCGGCGGCGAAGGACTCCAACCAGACGAGGTGCCGGACGAGCTTGCGCGGGGGCATGCGGCCATCCTCGCACCGACATTCCCATGCGACACGCGGCTTCCGGCGCATCAGGCCCCGGGCGCTCGCGGGCAGCGCCGACGTACGGCAAGGGACTGTTGGCCGTGGAGGCTACAGGCCCGCCCCACGCCCCCTGGGCAGAGGAGCGGCCGGGCCTCCGTCACTTCTTGAACATCCGCCAGGGGCGGGCTAGCAGGAAGCGCGATGTCACGACTGCTTCACGCCCCTCCCGCCGCGGCAGGGCTCCGCCGCCGGCTGGAAGAGGCCCGGCCGTTCCTGGGCCCCGCCCTCCTCTGGTGCGTGCTGCATGGGCTGGTGTCGCTCGGCTTCTTCGGCGCCTCGCTGCTGTCCGCCGTCGAACGGCTGGCGCCCACCGTGCAGCCGCTGGTGCTCGCGGGCGGAGTCGTCCAGGCGCTGTTCCTCGGACTGCTCACCTTCACGGCGGCACTGCCGCTGGTGGTGCTCGGCCGACGCTACGTGCTGGCGGTGGCGGGGGTGGCGGCGCTGGCCGTGGCGATGCTCGGGGTGGACTCGCTCGTCCTGTCGTCGCTCGGCTTCCACATCAACGGGCTCGTGCTGGCGGTGGCGCTCCAGCCGCGCGCCCTGGCCGAGACGGGGCTGTCCTCGAACGAGGTCCTCCTCGCCGCGGCGGGCGCGGTGGCGCTGATGGGGCTCGACATGTGGGCGGGCGTCCACTTCATGCGGCGGCTCCGCGGTCCGCGCCGGGTGCTGCGCCCGGTGCTGGTGCTCGTCCTGCTCTGCGCCGGAGAGCGGCTGCTGAGCGCGTACCTCATCTTCACCCACGGCGGCGCCGTCCAGCATGCCGCCACCACCCTGCCCCTCCAGGCGCCGGTGCGGATGAACACGCTGCTGACGCGCCTCACCGGCGCTCCATCCGCCTCCGGCCTGCGCCTGGGCGTGAGCCCCGAGGCCGGCGTCCCCGCGGCGAGCATCGACCCCGCCGCCGTGCGCTTCACCCGCCGGCCCGACATCGTCATCATCCTGGTGGAGAGCCTGCGTGACGACTTCTTCCGCGAGGACGTGATGCCCAACCTGTGGAGCAGGGCGGCGGACGGCACGCGCTACCTGTCCCACCACAGCGGGGCGAGCTCCACGGACTACTCCCTCTTCAGCCTGTTCTTCGGCCTGGAGGCCCAGCGGCGCGACGCCGTGGTGGGCGCGGGGCGGGCGCCGCTCCTCTTCCCGGCGCTGCGCGAGAATGGCTACCACCAGGCCTTCTTCGCCGCGTCGTCGGTCGACTGGATGGGCCTGAAGGACACCGTGTTCCGCGACGTGCAGGGCGGGCTGCGCACCGACTACACCGGCCGGAGCCACCTCCGGGACGAGGCCATGGTGAAGGACGCGCTCGCCGTGGTGGAGACGGCGCCGCGGGACACCCCGCTCTTCCTCTTCCTGTTCTTCGCCGGCACCCACTTCGACTACGACTACCCGCTCCGCTCCGGCGTCTTCTACCCCGCGTGGGACGGCCGGGGCGGACTCGCCACCGCGCGCGTACCCGCCGAGCACCTGAAAGCCCGCGCCTGGAATGCCGCCTACGAGGTGGACAGGAAGGTGGAAGCGCTGCTGTCACGCATCGAGGCCGTCCGGGGCACACGGCCGCTCATCCTCTTCACCGGGGACCACGGCGAGGAGTTCCGCGAGCACGGCCGCGTCGGCCACGCCAGCGACGTGACGGAATCCCAGCTCCACGTCCCCATGCTCATCTTCGACGAGCGCCTTCCTCCCGGCGAGGTGGACGCCGTCACCGGACACATCGACGTGGTGTCCACCCTGTTCGACTTGCTCGGCGACACGCATGACCCGGCCCGGCTGGGGGACGGCATCCCGATGACCCGGCCGGACGCATCGCGCTACCTGCTCACCACCATCGGCTGGGAGCCCCGCTATGCGCTCATCGGCCAGCAGCTCAAGATTCGCTTCGGCGCGGGGCTGCCCGGCACGGAAATCACCGACATGCACGACAACCCGCTGCCCGATGCCCAGGCCCGCTTCGCCCTGGAGGCCCCGCGCATCCTCCGCCGGCTGCGCGGTGGGTCGGAGCACCCGGCCCCCGGGGAGACGTCCACCACCGCGAGCCCCGCCACGCCGTGAGGCCCGGCGTCAGAACCGGACCTTCACGCCCAGGGCCAGGGAGAACAGCCCCGTCCCCACCGTCTCGGGGCTCCGGAGGAAGTGCACCAGCCGGTAGTCCGTGGCGACGAGCTCCACGTACCCCTCCACGAGGCGCAGGCCCAACGCGGGCACCGGCCGCCCCGCCCCGCCGCCCAGCAACAGCGCGGGCCGCAGCGCCGTCTTGAACCAGTAGTACCCGTCGGGATAGCGGTCCGGCAGCCCCACGAAGTACGCGTCGCCGAAGGTGTAGCTGAGCAGCAGCCCCACCGTGAGCGGCCGGAGCGTCCACCCCCGCCAGGCAGGCCGGAACGGGTGCCACTGCCCCTTCAGCGTGACGGTGAGGAAGTCCTCGCCGGCGACGGCCGGCGGCGCCCAGCCCAGCAGCAGCCCGGCGTCCACGCGGTCATCGAGGAAGCCCCAGCCCGGCCCCGCGGAGAGCAGGCCGATGGAGCCCGCCACCTGGAGCGTCGCGTGGTCCGGCACGAACCAGGGCGGCCCGTCCTCTGGCTCCGGCGCCGCGCGGGCCTGCGCCGACGCGAGGAGGAGCGCGAGGACGACTCCTCGCAGGTGCCAGGGCGCCGCCATCAATAGAAGACCCGCTCGATGCGCACCACGGGCCCGTCGACGCTGACGAGCAGGTAGTTGCGGTGCTCCAGCGAGTCCGCGACGAAGTACGGCACGCCCCGCCGCACCTCGCTCTCGAACTGGTGGATGTGCGCGTGGAAGGAGACGGAGACGCCACACTCCGCCTGGAGCTGCTCCAGCGGCGCCGTCAGCGAGGCGTCGAAGTCAGCGTGTCCCGGTGGCACGTGGGAGAACGTGAAGAGGTGGGCCACGTCCGGCCCCGGCGCGAGCGCCTCGCCCAGGGCCTCCAGGTCCGGGACGTTGCCCGGGAAGGCGTACTCGCGGGAGTTGGAGTCGAAGAGGACGAAGCGGCTGCCCGCGTGCTCGAAGGCGAAGAAGGGCGGCCCGAACGTCCGCCGGTAGATATCCCCTCCGGTGCCCAGCACGTCATGGTTGCCCAGCACCGCGAAGGACGGCACCGGCAGCCCGTCGAGCAGTCCCTCCACCCATGCGTACTCCTGAGCGGAGCCGTACTCGGTGAGGTCGCCGAGCTGCACCACGAGGTCCACGTCCCGCCGCCGCACGTCCTCCACGGCGTCCGAGGACTCGTCCAGGAAGAGCTGCATGTCGCCGAGCACCGCGAAGCGCAGCGGGCCGTCCACCGCTTCGCTTTGCAGCCGCTCGAGCGCCCGGGCGTGACGGTTCGTATCCCCCCCGCGAAGCTCGTAGGGGTGGAATTCGAAGACGCCGCACCCCGAGCAGAGCAACAGCCATGACACCCAGAAGCGCACGGGTTGCGAGCTAGTGGCGGGGTGCGCCGCCTTCAACCCGTGGTGGCCACAAGTCGATAGGGCGACACGGCAACCGCTCACCGCGCGTTGGATGCGGGACACCGTCCCCGGGCCGGGGGACGATGCGCGGGGACTACGCCGCGGCGGCCTTCTCGCCGTCCCAGTCCTCCACCTCGTAGAGGAACTTCGAGCCGCCCATCAGCTTGCGGTTGGCGGACGTGCTCTGCACGAAGACGGTGTACTTCTCCAGGCTCGCCGGGCGGATGCGCACCGTCTCGCCCTCGGGCAGGCCGAGCAGCTCGCGCGCCCGCTCGCCGCTGTAGAGGTCGCCCGTCTTGCGGTCCATCAGCACCACCTCCTTGTGGCCCTGGATGGTCTCCGTCTTGGTGAACTCGTAGAAGCCGCGGCCCGTCTTGAAGCCCAGGCCGTTCTCCTGCACGAAGTCCTTGATGGGCATGGCCCGGTCCACATCCAGCACCTGGAACCGGCCCGGCGGCACGGCGCGCAGGTCCGCGGCCCCGAACATGGACGGCGTCTTGCGCTTGAGCATCGTGCTGAACATGGCGTTCAGCCCGCGGCTCATGCGGCCCTCCTTCACCACCTCCGCCTCGTAGGCCTGGAGCTGCGTGTCGGACGACTGCTTGTAGCAGACGGCCAGCAGCATGTCGGTGACGTGGGCGAACTGGTCCAGGCTCAGGTGGAAGCCGCCCGACTTCTCCGCCAGCTCCCTGTAGAAGGGCGTCGCGTGGCGGCGCGCGAGCGCCTGCACCCCGTACACGGGCACGCCCATCCTACCCAGCGCGTCCACCTCCTTGCGCCAGTCCAGCTTCTTCGGGTTCTGGTTCGGCGCGTGAGGCACGTCATCGCCAATCAGCACGAGGGCGCGCGTGTAGCCCGCCGTCCACGAAAGGGATTGCGCCTCGTGCAACACCAGCTCGTAACACTCGGGCGCGTCGCCGCCGCCCGTCTGACCCACGCGGTCCACGAAGCGGACCACGGCGTTCTCGTCATCCGTCAGGTCCAGCACCTTGGTGACATAGGTGGAACCCGCGTCGCAGTAGTCCCCGTGCGCGATGATGCCGATGCGGATGCCGGGGATCTCCTTCATCAACCGGGACACCGTGCCGCGCAGCTTCTTGCGCACCTGCGCGAGACACGGATACATGCTGCCGGTGGTATCGAAGCTGAAGGCGATTTCGACGCGGTTATCAATGACTGACGCGCTCATGCGTATGGCCCCCTCGTGTGTGCCGACGAGGAGAACCATACGTGGCGGGTCTGACATTCTGCGGTGTTCTGGCCGGCCCGGCGCCGGGCCCTTCAGGCCGCTCGCGGGGCCTCGATGAGCCCGGGCACGGCCTTCGGGTGGGGCCCGTGCATCCAGTCCCACTGCTCGCCGTTCCAGAACATCTCGTCCCAGCCCAGCCGAGCAGCGGCTTCACGCGCCTTCGCGCCGCGAGCGCTGACGGACCAGCCCACGCGGGACTGCTTGCACTCGCCGCTCTTGAACCGCAGCAGCCGCCGCTGCCCGCGCGCCTCCTCCCGGTCCGCGTCCCACAGCGCCTGATGGAGCGGCCCTTCGCCCTGGTAGTCCACGCCGTTGCGTTGGCACCAGGCGAATACGTCCCGTGCCTTGACCAGCGGCGTGCCCTTCGAGAGTTCCGTGACGGCTTCCACAAGCAGCGAGGCGGTGAGGACGCGCATGGCGGCGTGCTCCAAGGCTGGATGATGACGTCAGCCTAGAGAGCCACGGAGGGCGAAGGGTCATGAGACCTCCGCCTCTTTGTCATGGTTTCGTCATGGAACCCGCTCGGACGTCGACCTTGATGCCCTGCGCCAAAGGCAGCGCGTCGGAACACCGTGCCGCCGGACGTCCGGGCCTTCTCCGCGGCGGCCCCGGAACGCCGCACCGCGGCATCCTCGATGCATCCTCAGCGAGAGCGGCCCCGCGAGGGTGCCCGGCCGGCGGTGCCCGCCGCGCCATTTGTAGAAAGTCGCGGTAGCCAGGAAGCTGGAGCAAGCGACCTCCCCGCTCAGCGCAGGTCGAGCGCTCCCGGAGGGGCCCACGTCCAGCCCTTGCGCATCCACCTCCGGGCCGAGTGGAGCGAGCGCACCAGTCCCCTGAGCGCCCGGGTCTGGGCGGCCAGGTAGAAGGGGTAGTACCACGACGTGCCACCGCGCCGATTGAACAGGGAGTAGGCAAACCGGATGGCGGGTTGCTCCACCTGGCCCGGGGCGTTCTCGAACCACTCGGCACTGCTGCGCGCCTTGTGCTGGATGGGGAGCAGCGCGGTGCGACGCTCCTCCTCGTAGGCCTTCAGCGCGGCCTGGAGGTCCGCCGTCTCGTTCAGCTTCGCCGCGAGGCCAATCGCATCCTGGATGGCCAGCTTCGTCCCCGAGCCGATGGTGAAGTGCGTGGTGTGGGCGGCGTCGCCCATCAGCACCACCTTGTCGTGAAACCAGTGCTCGTTGGTGAGGCGCCTGAAGTTGAGCCACGGCGCCTTGCCGAGGTCCCGTCGCTGATTGAAGAGTGAATGGCCCGCCAGCTGGCGCTGGAAGATGCCCTCCAGACACCTCAGGGTCTCATCGGGACCGAGCGTGTCGAAGCCAAGCCCCTCCCAGGTCTCCTGGGGACACTCGACGATGCAGGTGCTGGCCTCATCGCAGAAGCGGTAGCCATGGAACCAGAGCCAGCCGGCGGGGACTTCCTCGAAGGCGAACGTGAAGGCATCGAACACCTTGTCGGTCCCCAGCCAGATGTACTTGTTCCTCCCCACCTCGACGTTCGTCTGGAAGTGGTCGCCCTGGAGTCGGCGCACGGTGCTGTTGGCGCCATCGCAGGCGACGATGAGGTCCGCGTCCGCGAGCTCGGACAAGGCGCCCAGCTCGCGTTGGAACTGGATTTCGACGCCGAGGCCCATCGCCCGCCGGGTCAGGATTTCGAGCAGGCGATCCCTCCCGATACTGAACCCGTACCCGCCAATGTGGAGTGCCCGCTGTCCGCGGATGTGCACTTCCTGCTGGTTCCAGCGGACGGCCGCCGCTGCAATCTCCCGGGCGCTCTCGGGGTCGTTCCGGTAGAGGTCCTGGAGCAGGTCCTCCCAGAACACCACCCCCCAGCCATACGTCACTCCGGCCGGATTGCGCTCGATGATGGTGATGTCGTGGTCCCTGTGGGCCAGCTTCGCCAGGATTGCGAAATACAGCCCCGCGGGCCCCCCGCCGACGCAAACGATTCGCATTCACCCCTCCCCAGCCCGAGCCCCGGTGAACCGCTGGCTGCGTCCAGTCTGGGGCTGCGTCCCGCACCCGTGTAGAGCGCTCCGGGGGTGATGCGAGTGCTCTCTTCCGCACGCCGGGACGACGGGGCCGGGTGGCCAGCCGTGCCGCGCGCCCCTGGAAATCGTCGAACTCCACCAGCGAGGACAGGCCCAGAAGAACGTGATGAGGGCACCGAGCACGAGCCTCAGCTTCGGGCGCTCCGGTGGGGCGAAGATGGAGTGGTACAGCACGGCGGGCACGATGACATGCACCTGGCCCGCGAGGCCGCGCTGCTCACCCGGCGCTCACCGCACCTGAAGCCACTGCGAGACGACATCCCAGTGCGCGTGGACGAAGCACATCACCCGCATGAGCAGGTAGACGAGGCTCAGGATCTGGACCACACGCCGCAACACCCTGTACGAGAAGACGGACTTCACCTTACTGACCTCCCTTTAAGTCGGGCTGCTGGATTGCCCCGGCGTAAAAGGAAAGCCCCCAGGCGGCGCCTCGTTACAGGCAGGCGCAGTAGTCCGGTAGGCAAAGCTCCCACTGAATTTCCCTGTAACGGGGAGCCGTCTTGAGGATTCCCTAGAGGAAGAGCGAATTTCGACCGATTTTCGCCGACGCCTGACGCATGGCGTCGGGATGAATGACAGGCATCAATCCATCAGGGGCCGCAGAAGAGGGGCACGCATGAGCAAGGGCTTCGAGTCGCCTACGGACTGTCTGCTGTACGGCCAGCGCACGGACAGGCCGCCGGTCCTGGTCGCGAGCGCATTCCTCGTAGGTGGGCTGAGCGAGTACATGCCCCTGGGCGCCGTGGGCAAGGTCCACACCGAGCTGGAGGAACTTGCCCGGCTGGCCCCTCCCAACCACCACGCGCAGCTCCTGTCGGTCATGCAGGCCACCCACCAGCCCCTGGTGGGACTGGGTAAGCCCGGCTCACCGCGCCGCGAGGAGCTGGTCCCCCATCTCGAAAAGCTCGTCCAGCTGGCCCCCCAGGGCATGGGCAAGTCCGCGCGCATCGTCAGGAGGATGCTGGGCCTCGACGTCCATGAGCAGCACGCTCCTCCCTCCAAGCGAAGAGCGGCCAGCCCCCTCAGCCTCGAACCCCATGCTCAGGAGCGGAAGCTCTGGGAGGAGGTCTATGCCAGCGCCTACAGCGCGGCGTTCCGCGTCCTCCATGACCAGAGCGAGGCGGAGAGCATCGCGATTCAGGCCACCTTCAAGACGTTCCGCTGCTCGGTCATGCAAGAGAAACAGGAGCGTGACCCGTTGTGCGCCTTCTCCAGCGTGGTCGCCCGGAACGAGGCCCTGAAGGAGTTCAAGCGGCAGAAGCAGGACCAGGCCCTGAAGGAGACGATGGTTGCGATTGCGAATGGAGCGCACGGGCTCAAGGCCTACTCGCCCGCTTCCGAACACTACGGCTCCGGCTCCACGGACTACGGGCCGGTGCTCGAAACTCTCTCCCGTATCAGCCTTGTCGAGCCGAAGGAGTACGGGCTTGTGCTCTTCGCCGAGACGTTGGTGAAGCCGGAGGAGTACTCCAGGCTGCTGTCCGCTTGGCTCGGCAAGACTCCCGAAGCCGTGCGTGTCCTGCTTCACCGTGCGCGAAAGAAGTTCAAGGAGATGCTGGGCCAGGATGGGCCGAGGGGTTGCGGGGTGGAGACCACCTTGCGCGCCACTGAGCCCCTGGCCCTGGCGCTGGCCGAGGCCGCTCTCACCAGCGAGAAGGAGTGGCCCGACCCCGAGGATGACGGACCAGGAGGAGGTGGGGGCAGCCCGAAGACCAGCAAGCGAGGCGAGGTGTCGGGGCCAGGAGATAGCATCACAAGAGACAACGGAGGCGAGGCAATGGCTGGCAACAACAGCACGGATGCCCGAAGTGAGAGCTTGCTCGCCATGGTTCTCAATCATGCGGCCAAGGCGGAGAAGCCTATTCCCGACCACTTGTTCGAGGCTGCAGGCGCCGGACTTGTAGACGCCGGGGTCCGTGACGTTCTTCGTGCATACAATCCAGACCGCTTCGAGTCGGCGAGGAAATCCTTCCAAAGGCTCCTGGAGAGAAAGGAAGACTTCATCGAAGCACTCGTTGATTCTGATGAATACGTCATCCATGTCTCGCTCACAGCACAACCACTCTCACGAGAAACAAGTGAGGCCCTGACAGTCCACCGAATCTCACTGCTTGGCGAAATGACATCCGATGCACTCGCCAAACTAAAGGGATTACTGGAAGACGCAAATCAACCCGAATCCACCCCTGGAATTGGGAATGAGTTTATAATCCTGGACCTTTCCCCGACGACCAATATCGGCCTTGATAGTGCAATCCTTCTGCTATCCACGATTGACGACCTGCCAATCAATAAAAAGCAGAGGCTTCATATACTCTCAAGGCACGAAGAATTGCGGAGCCTATTCGAAAGACATGGAGTCAAAGTGCATGACTCCTTCAATGAGGCAATACTCCGCCCCATTGGGAGCAGTGTATCCATGAGGTAATACACCGCGCTCGCGCATCCCGCAGGCTCGTCCACGGGATGCGCAACGGTGCAAGATTGGCACGTTGTCCTTCACGACAGCGCACGCCTTACGGGTGCTCGCGGAGAGGCAACCGGCTACTCTCAGCCATAGCCAGACAATCTTCAGCACCTGGACCAGGCGCCGAACCGCCCGGAACGAGCAGTAGTGCTTCACGCTGATACGCCTCCTGAAAGCGGAGCTGATGGAGCGCCCCGGTCATGGAGGGAAAGCCCGCGCACGGCATCCCGCTACAGCCCCACCCAGCCCAGTAGGCAAAGCCCCCACCCATTCCCGGTGTAACGGGAACCGGTCCCGAGGATTGCTCTAGGGGAACACGCAAGGTCGCGAGGACCTTTGCCGCTTGGCGCGGCGCATCAAAACGGGATGGTGGGTATCCCCCCACCAGGGACTGCTGAAAAGGGGCACGCATGAGCAAGGGCTTCGAGTCGCCTACGGACTGTCTGCTGTACGGCCAGCGCACGGACAGGCCGCCGGTCCTGGTCGCGAGCGCATTCCTCGTAGGTGGGCTGAGCGAGTACATGCCCCTGGGCGCCGTGGGCAAAGTCCACACCGAGCTGGAGGAACTTGCCCGGCTGGCCCCTCCCAACCACCACGCGCAGCTCCTGTCGGTCATGCAGGCCACCCACCAGCCCCTGGTGGGACTGGGTAAGCCCGGCTCACCGCGCCGCGAGGAGCTGGTCCCCCATCTCGAAAAGCTCGTCCAGCTGGCCCCCCAGGGCATGGGCAAGTCCGCGCGCATCGTCAGGAAGATGCTGGGCCTCGACGTCCATGAGCAGCACGCTTCTCCCTCCAAGCGAAGAGCGGCCAAACCCTTGAGTCCCGAACTCCATTCACAAGAGAAGGCGCTCTGGAAGCAGGTCTATGCCAGCGCCTACGGAGTGGCCTTCCGGATTCTGCGCGACTCGTCCGAGGCGGAGAGCATCGCACAGCATGCCACGTTCACCATGTTCCGCAGCCCCACCATGCGGGCCGAGCAGGAGATGGGCCCGCTGCGGGCCTTCGCCTGTGAGGTCTCGCGGAATGAGGCCATGAAGCAGCTCAAGCTACGGGAGAAGCTCGATGCGCTGGACGAAGGGGCGCGTGCGCCCCACTCCTCCCAGGCAGAACTCGGTGATTCCCGCGCCGAGCCCCCGGACTACGGCCCGGCGCTCGGTACTCTCCGCCGCCTCCACGATGTGGTCCCGAAGATGTACGGGACCCTGCTCTTCGCTGAAACGCTGTTGGAGCCGGAGCAGTACTACGAGCTGCTGTCGGCCTGGCTCGGCAAGACTCCAGCGGCACTGCGGGTCACCGTCTGCCGCGCGCGGATGAAGTTCAAGGAGATGTTGAACCAGGCGGAGCCAGCGAGCCACAGCGTCGAAACAGCCATGCGTACCCTGGAGCCCCTGGCCCTGGCGCTGGCCGAGGCCGCCCTCACCAGCGAGAAGGAGTGGCCCGACCCCGAGGACGATGGGCCGGACGGCGGGGGAAGCCCGACAAGAGGCAAGCAGGACAAACATCCTGAGCCAGAAGACAGTGGCTCGAGAGACAACGGAGTCGGAGCAATGGCTGGCACCAAGGGCACTGATGACCGAAGCGAGCGCCTGATTGCCATGGTTCTCAATCATACGGCCAAGGCGAAGAAGCCCATTCCCGACCACTTTTTCGACGCTGCAGGGTCTGGGCTACTCGATGCCGAAGCCTGCGATGTTCTTCGCGCTCAGGATCCAATCCGTATGGAGTCGGCCAGCAGGTCTTGCCATGGCTCCATGGGAAGAAGAGAGGCTTTCCTTGAAGCACTCTTTGAGTCCGTGGATTGCGTCATCCATGTTTCCCCCGAGGAGCAACAGCTCGTACGGGCACGGGAAAGACCCCTGACACTCATCCTGGCCTCCATGCTCGGAAAGCCGACCCCAAGCGGGATCATCAAACTAAAGAGAGCATTGGACGATAGGCTTCAATCCAGCAGGTCGCCACGAGGCAGAATCGTCGTGTTGGACCTTCTCTCGACAACGGACATGGCCGCTGACGATGCGGCCCATCTGTCATCCGCAATTGAGAGCCTTGAACTCAGCACGACACACAAGCTCCATGTAATCTCCAGACATCCAGAACTGCAGAGTCTGCTCAGAAGACATGGACTCAAAGTACATGCATCACGCGGAGAGGCCCTACTGCACATCTCAGCCGACCACGGCTTGGATAGGTAAGGACTCATGAAGACATTCGCTCTCCCATTCCTTGAGGGAGCGAATGATGGGCAAGCTGCCGTTCGCGGCAACCCATGATCTACAGGTTGTCACGGCCCCCCCAGCGGGGGGGCAACGCCACAGGAACACAAGACGAGCCCCAGAAGCCCACGTCCTGCTGCGTCCCGCCTGGGACCACTTGGCCGGCGTGTGCCCCAAGGTGCTGCACCGCCCCTGCTCCGGCCCGGCACGTCTCCCTTCGGGAATCCCGACCTGCACGGCGAGGAGGCACCCCGGTAGCCGGCGGCAGCGGAAGGAACATTCATTCCGCGTGTCCTCGCCCCCATGGCCGAGCGGGGTGTCGTGTCCTGCCGCATCTTGAAGGACTGCGGTCCACCCCCCCGTCGTCATGAGGATTTCGCCAGGTAATGAAGGGAAGGAACCTTCGGGGCGCGGACGTCGACGGTTCGGCGCTGCCCTCCTGGGATGCGAGCGCGAAGCCATCTTGCATCATGCCCATCATGTCGCGCAGGCACGGCACTACGAGCTCGCGCGGCGAGGACCGTCAACGGTTGCAGCGCGTCCTGACACGGAATCCGCGCCATCAGGAAGACGGGGCTCGGGTGGCCCCGGCGGGAACTCCAGCTCGAAGTGGATATCCGGACCGAGATAATGGGCGTGCTCGGAGAGATGTGTCACTCGACGGCCCCTGCCCGCCTCCTCATCCACTGGAGCCGCTGCTCGCATGGCTCGGATGCCACATCCTCGTGGAGGAGCGGGGCACCATCACAGCGCACCCAGCAGAGGCCCGGGCCGACGGGAAGCGGGAGGTGGGTGGCCTCTCACGGAATACCACCCCACAGAGCCAGCGGACGCGAAACCGTGCCGCCGACGGTACCAGCGCCCCTCCAGGGGCGAACGTCCAAGGCCCGTACCTGGGCAGTGCTTCAACGGAGGCTTCATACCCTTCGCGGCGGGAGGGTCAGCCCGGGTGCTGGCGAAAGTCTCCGCAGGGGGCGGAGCTTCGACGCACACCAACGCCGCCTCGGCGCTGGAGTCACGCGCCTCCGTCGCCAGCTCGTCCTGCGGCACCGCAGCGCCCCCTCGATGAGGCCGCCGCACTCGCGTGCAAGTCTTCTTGCGGAAACGGGAAGCCCTTTCAGGTCAGGGCTGGCTCGAGCGGTGTGGCGCCCTGCCCACCTTCTTCACGATTTCGACCTTCATGCGGAGCAGTTCGCGGCTCTCGCCCTGCGTCCCACACACCTCGCCGTCCCTCAAGGGGCCCATGGGCGCGGAGTCGCCCGCCACGTGGCACCAGTAGCGGACGCTGTATTCCCGCGCCATGGGGCCGGTGAGCCGGAGCGCGAAGGACTCGAGGCGGCGTGACTGCCCCGAGGTACCGCAGCGGCTTCCCTCTTCCATCCACGGCGAGTCGCCATGGTCCTGGACATGGCACCGGTACTGGAGGCCCAGTCCCTTGAAGGACCCGGGCACGTGGAACTCGAACTGCTCGATGCGCCGCGGCTCCGTCGGCAGCCAGGCCTCGGAGGTGTACCGCTGGTCACCGACGTAGGCGCTGTGCACCGTGCCTTCCAGCGGGACGGAGGCGAAGGCCGTCGTGGGCAGGGTCGCAGCGAGCATCATCGAGAGGAAGCGCTTCTTCATTGCCGGATTCCTGGGGAGGGCACTGTCTGGCGTGTTTAGACGATTCTCGCCCTGTTTAAATCAATCCAAACATTGACACTCTGATTTCGGCGCTCGCAATGTCGGCCCGTCGCCGAGGCCGGCGACAGAGAGCGCGCTCACGCCGCGGGCAGGCCCACGGCGCGCATCGATGCCATCTCGTCCACGACGCTCATTGCTGGGGAGTGCACCATGCCGAAGTCGAAGCAACCCTCGTCCCGCCTCCGTCCCGCCCACCGAGCCTGGCCGGCGCTCGCTGCCCTCGCCCTGGCCGTGGTGGCGCCGGCGGCCCATGCCGATTCGGCGGTCTACGGTGGCGGCCCGTTCTATTCCGGCGGCACCGCGGTGATGGACGACCTGCGCGGCTCGGGCTTCACCACCGTCATCCTGTGGAGCTTCCACATCGAGGACAACGGCGACCTCGTCTACAACGACATCCCGGTGGTCAGGAACGGCGCGTACATCGGTGACCCGGCCTGGCCGACGCGGCTGGCCACGCTCAAGACGGCGCCGACCTCGGTCAATCGCATCGAAGTGTCGATTGGCGCCTGGAGCGTTCCCGATTTCGAGCGCATGGCCAGGCTGGTCAACGGCACCGCCGCCGGCTGTGGCAGCACCCTCGTCTGCGGCACCGGCAGCAACAGCATCCTGTACCGCAACTTCCAGGCGCTGAAGACGGCCACCGGCGCCGACGCGGTCAACTTCGATGACGAGAGCGCCTACGACCTCGCTCCGACCACCCAGTTCGGTCAGATGCTCATCGGCCAGGGCTACAAAGTCACCTTCGCGCCCTACACCAATCAGACCTTCTGGAGGAACCTCAAGAACAACCTCGGCAGCGCCGTCGACACCATCTACCTGCAGGTCTACGACGGCGGCGCCGGCAACAATCCGGCGAGCTGGAACACCGCGATGGGCATGACTGTCGACCCGGGCCTGTGGTCGCGCCACGGCACCGGCTGCAGCAGCGGTGACAGTCCGGCCACGGTGCAGAGCAAGATGAGCAACTGGAAGAGCACCGCCGGCATCAGCGGCGGCTTCATGTGGCTGTACGACGACATCCAGAAGTGCTGGGCGCAGGGCACGACCGCGCAGTACGCGGCGGCCATCAACACCGCGGTCAGCGGCAACACCCCGCCGGTGGCCAACTTCGGCGTCACCGTGAGCGGACTGACCGCGACCTTCAGCGACGCCTCCAGCGACAGCGACGGCAGCATCGCCTCGCGCAGCTGGAACTTCGGCGATGGCAGCGGCTCGACCGCGACCAACCCCAGCCGCGTCTACGCCAGCGCGGGCAACTACAACGTCAGCCTGACGGTGACCGACAACGGCGGCGCCAGCCACACCAGGACGCAGACCGTCTCGGTCGGCGCTGGCAACATCAACCTGGCGCTCAACAAGCCGGCGACCGGCTCCACCGCCTGCAACAGCAGCGAAACGCCGGCCAAGGCGGTCAATGGCAGCGTCTCCGGGGGCACCACCGACAAGTTCTGCTCGTTGACCGCTTCGTCCTGGCTGCAGGTCGATCTCGGCTCGGCGCAGACGGTCAGCAGCTTCGTGGTCAAGCATGCCGGCGCGGGCGGCGAAGCGAGCACCTGGAACACCCGGGCCTTCACCATCCAGACCTCCAGCAACGGCACCAGCTGGAGCACCCCGGTGACGGTGACCACCAACACCGCCAGCACCTCGACCCACGCCATCAGCGCCACGTCGGCGCGCTACATCAAGCTCAACGTGACCACCCCGACCCAGAACGGCGACCCGGCGACGCGCATCTACGAGTTCGAGGTGCGCTGACCCCTCCGCTCCGACAGGCCGCCCCGGTGGCCTGTCGGCAGCAGCCACCCGGGGGCCGCGACACCAAAGACAGCTGTGAAGGGGTTCTCCCGGACTTGCCCGAGCCCCGAGGGCATGCTGAAAAGCCCGGCCCATAGCCCTGGACATGGGCGCGGAGGTCCGTGGTGGAGATCGAGAAGCCGTACGTTCTGTTTCTGGGTGACGTTCCCGACCAGCTCGCCGCCAAGACGGCGCACGGCATCGTCGACTGGCGGCCCGACTGGTGCGTGGGGCAGCTCCGGCTGGAGGGCTGCAAGGCGGACTGCGGCCTGCCGGACCTGGACATCGCCCAGGCGAAGGCGAAGGGCGCGAAGACGCTCATCGTGGGCGTGGCCAACGCGGGTGGCGTGCTGCCGGAGCACTGGATTGGCAAGCTGGTGGAGGCGCTCGATGCGGGAATGGACATCGCCACCGGGCTGCACAAGCGGCTGAGCGCCTTCCCCGCCATCGCCGCGGCGGCCGCGCGCAATGGCCGCAAGCTGCACGACGTGCGCATCCCCGACATGGACTTCGCTACCGGCAAGGGCACGAAGCGCCCGGGCCTGCGGCTCTTGACGGTGGGCACGGACTGCTCGGTGGGCAAGAAGTACACGGTGCTCGCGCTGGAGAAGGAGATGCGCGCGCGGGGCCTCAAGGCGGATTTCCGCGCCACCGGGCAGACGGGCATCTTCATCTCCGGGCGCGGCGTGGCCATTGACGCGGTGGTGTCGGACTTCGTCGCCGGCGCGGCCGAGTGGCTCTCCCCCGCCAACGACGCGGACCACTGGGACCTGGTGGAAGGCCAGGGCTCGCTGTTCCACCCGTCCTTCGCGGGCGTCACCCTGGGGCTGCTCCACGGCGCGCAGCCGGACGCCTTCGTCGTCTGTCACGAGCCCACGCGCACGAAGATGCGCGGCGTCCAGCATCCCCTCCCCTCCATCCAGGCCGTCATCGACCGGACCATCCTGGAGGGGCAGCTCACCAACCCGCGCATCCAGTGCACGGGCCTCGCCATCAACACCGAGCACCTGGGCGAGAAGGAGGCGCTGGAGCTGCTGGAGCGCACGGGCCGCGAGCACGGGCTGCCGTGCGTGGACCCCATCCGCACCGGCGTCGGGCCCCTCGTCGAGGAGCTGGCGCGCCGCTTCCCGGCCCGGAGCTGACCGCCCATGCGAAAGCTCACCGTCACCCACGAGAGCTGGCCCATTGCCGGGCGCTTCACCATCTCCCGCGGCTCCAAGACTTCGGCCGAGGTGGTCGTCGTCACGCTGGAGGAAGACGGCGCCGTGGGGCGCGGGGAGTGCGTCCCCTATGCCCGCTATGGCGAGACGCTCGAAGGCGTCATGGCGGCGCTGGAGGCGGCCCGTCCGCGAATCGAAGCGGGGCTGGAGCGGGACGGAATCGCCGGAGTGCTGGAGCCGAAGGCCGCGCGCAACGCGCTGGACTGCGCGCTGTGGGACTTGGAGGCGAAGCGAAGCGGAAAGCCCGTCTGGGCGCTGCTGGGGATGTCCGAGCCCCGGCCGCTCGTCACCGCGTACACGCTGAGCCTCGATACCACCGAGGCGATGCGCGCGGCCGCACAGAAGGCGGCGCACCGGCCGCTGCTGAAGGTGAAGCTCGGGCGCGGGGAGGAGGACATCGAGCGGCTGCGCGCCATCCGCGCGGGGGCTCCGGCGAGCCGGCTCATCGTGGATGCGAACGAGGGCTGGAAGCCGGAGGCGCTGCCCGCCCTGTTCGACGCCTGCGCGGAGCTGGGCGTGGTGATGGTGGAGCAGCCGCTTCCCGCCGGGAATGACGGGGCGCTCCAGGGGCTGCGGCGCTCGGTGCCCGTCTGCGCCGACGAGTCCGCGCATGACCGGCACGGACTGGGGACGCTGCTGGGGAAGTACGACGCCATCAACATCAAGCTGGACAAGACCGGAGGCCTGACGGAGGCGCTGGCGCTCGCGGCGGCCGCGCGGGGCGAGGGGCTCCAGCTGATGGTGGGCTGCATGGTGGCGACGTCACTGGCCATGGCGCCCGCGATGCTCGTCGCGCAGGGGGCCGCCGTGGTGGACCTGGACGGGCCACTGCTGCTCTCCCGGGACAGGGTGCCCGGCATCCGCTTCGAGGGGAGCGAGATGTCCTGGCCGCCCCGCGAGCTCTGGGGCTGAGGGCCGGGCGGTTCGTCCGCTCCGCGTCATGCGGGCGGGCCGCTCCTGCCTGGGAGCGCAGGGGCACCACGCGAAACTCCAAGTGAGCGCGCCTCGGGGGCCACCTCTTCCAGCGCCTGCACCTCGTTTGGACCCGGGCCCGTCCTACCCTCCATAGGGCGCGGCGAACTCCGCCCACCGGTGGTTGGGCTGCAGGCCCGTGCCGGGATTCTCATTCCGATTGGCGTCGGTGCGCAGCTCCCGCGCGGACGCGGCCAGCGCCTCGATGGACCGCACCCGCGCGTTGATGTCCGAGTCCTCCGCGCCCTCCAGCGTCGCAATCCACGTCCGCATGAAGCGGACCGCGTAGAGCACCTCGGTGCGGTCGAAGACTTCCCCCGTCTGCTTCAGGTCCTCCTCGACGAGGTAGATGAACATGCGGGCGAAGTTCGCGAACATCCGGCTGTGGACCGGGCGCCGCCGGTCGTTGTCGGGCGGCGGGCTGAAGTTGTCACGCAGTTGCTTGAAGCTGAAGGTGCGCACGCTCGCCAGCTTTCCTGTTCCGGCCCGGAAGCCCGGCGCATCCATCCATCCCCGAGCCGCGGACTTCTCCACCGCCATCTTCGCGACGATGAAGGCGTGGTGGACGTCGTAGTCGGGCAGCAGCACCGACTCCAGGTAGTCCCCGATGAAGGTGGCGAAGCTGTCACCCTCGTACAGGAGCGCCGGGTCTCTCAAGAACGACATCACGAACCACGTCTGCTGGAAGACCTGGCTCTGTTTGATGCGGGCCTCGGTATGGGACGGCGTGTCGTGGATGGTCTGGTCGATGATGGGCGGCAGCAGCGTGCACGGGTGATTGGTGGTGTTGCAGGCCGTCTGCGCGGGGCGAGCCAGGGGCTGGATGCGCAGATGGTCGCCCGTCTCCCAGATGGGGTTGCGGGCGATGACCTTCTCCAGATGGTCGGAGATGTGCGGCGTGCCGCCTCCGACACTCGCGTCCACCAGGAAGTCCGGGTAGCGGTGGGTGCCGTGCCGCAGCATGTGCTGGAACACCTGGAGCGAGCGGTACTTCAGCCGCATCCACTCGCACGCCCGCGGGTAGTCCTCCAGCCGCGCGCCGCCGAGGTCCGGATTGCACTCCGTCATCTCGTGCGCGGCGTCGTAGTAACCCCAGAGGTTCGCGTCGGTCGGGTTGGCCAGGTAGGCGTCCACGCGCTGGTACCACTCGGCGCGCGCGGCGGCGCGAGGGCTCGACGCCAGGTCGGGGAACCACTCGAAGACGGAGCGGTGCTCGTCGCCGTGGAAGCCGTCCTCGGCGAGGTGGTCGAACGGCAGCCCCATCCGCAGGTGACGCAGGTCGATGGCGAGCAGCTCGGCATGCGCCTGACGCGCCCTGGCCAGCGAGTCGATGCGCCCGGTGGCCCACAGCAGCTTCCGGTCGTTGACGAGGTGGTCCATGAAGGCCTCGTCCCGCTCGCGCTGCGCGGTGGAGTCGTGGACAGGCAGGCCGGGAGTCCGGGTGGGAAAGGGCTCGTAGGCGGGCTGGAGCGGACGGAAGCGCGCCGGATGGAGCAGGCGGGTCATCCCCTGCCGCTGGCGCAGCACGTGGACCAGCCCGACGATGGCGCGGGCCCGGTCCTCGTCCACGTGCGTGCGCGCGCGGCGGAGGAGGTCCGCGTCCGTGTAGCCCACGCGCGCCAGTTCGATGCCGTCCGGGCTGTGGCAACTGGCACACGCGCCCCGGGTGCCTTCGTAGCGCCAGGCTGCGAGCCCCGCCGCGTAACGTGCCGCCAGCGCTTCTTCGCTGAGCGCGTTGGCCGCCACGTAGGGCGTGCCACACCGCGGGTCCGTCCCGGGGGACTCGGGACAGAGCAGCGACTCCGGATACGCGACGGCCTCGGCAACGGGGTCTCCCGAAGGAGGAGGAGGCAGCGGGGGGCCCGGCTCTGCCGGTGGCTGGCTGCCGTCACTGCAGGCCACCAGGGACAGCAACGTCCCCAGCGCGATGAGACTCCTCACCGTCTTGCCTCGGGATGGACCTCTGGAATGGATGTCTTTGGCGGAGACGGAGCGCATGGGCGGCATTTCACCACGAGTGGAACCTCCCCGTCCCATCCACGTTGACGGGTTCCGAGGCGCGAATCCATTCCGGGCTCCGTGGCTCCTACTGACATGGACCCGTCAGGAGGGAATCCGCACATGCGCATCCAACATTTCTTCGACCCACAGACCTCTACCCTGACCTATGCGGTGTACGAGCCGGCCACGCGTGACGCGGTGGTCATCGACCCGGTGCTGGGCTACGACCCGGCCGCCTCGCAGACCTCTACCGAACCCGTGGAGGCGGTGGCCGCCTTCCTGGAGCAGCAGCAACTGAAGCTCCACTTCGTGCTGGAGACGCACGCGCACGCGGACCACCTCTCCGGCTCCCAGTTCCTCAAGCGCCGCTTTGGCGCCCCGGTGGCCATTGGCGCGCGCATCCGCGAAGTGCAGGCCACCTTCCATGCGCTCTTCGATTTGCCAGCGGACGTCCCCACCGACGGGAGCCAGTTCGACCGGCTCCTGTCGGATGGAGATGCGTTCAGCGCGGGGGCCCTGCGCATCGGTGTCATCGCCACACCGGGGCACACGCCCGCCTGTGTCAGCTACCTCATCGGCGACGCGGTCTTCACCGGGGATGCGCTCTTCATGGAGGACTCCGGCACCGGCCGGTGCGACTTCCCCCGGGGCAGCGCCAGCGACCTGTACCACTCGGTGCATGACCGGCTGTATGCGCTGCCGGACACCACGCGCATCTTCGTGGGCCACGACTACCAGCCCGAGGGCCGCCCCCTGCGCTTCGAGACGACCGTGGGTTCGTCCAAGCAGGGCAACGTGCAACTGAAGGCTTCCACGTCGAAGGAGGAGTACGTGCGATTCCGCACCACGCGCGACGCCACGCTGAAGGCGCCGCGGCTGCTGCTGCCCAGTGTCCAGGTGAACGTGGATGCCGGACGCCTGCCCCGCCCCCACGCCAACGGCATGCGCTACCTGCACACCCCCGTCAACGCCTTCCGCGCGGCGGACGAGGTGGGCACCCCGCTCCCCAAGTGAGGGGGTGTCGCGTCCCCAGGTCTGCACCCGGCACGACCTCCGCCCCACTGCCACCCTCGACGCCGTGCGTAGCGTTACGCAGTTCGGCCTTCACCACGCTGTTGCAGCCTTCCTCGGGGTTCAAGTCCGGTGCGTAGCCCGGGAGCCGCTCGAGGAGGAAGTCCTCGGGGTGCCAATGCACCCCGAAGTTGCGCTCAATGAGGTGCGCGACGCGCTTGAGCGTCCAGCGCTCTGTGGGAAACCCGCATGTGCGCGCTCCCGCCCGTACCAACCCTGCGACCTGCTGCCCTTCCTCCAGGCTCAGCTTCGACAGGCAGCCAGTGCGCGGCCGCGCCTTCAGCCCGTGCATGCTGCCGCCCGCGTCGTGGAGTCGCCGCACCCAGCGACTGACAGACGCCTCGCTCACGCCCACGCTGCGCGCCACCTCCGCTTGCGTCACGCGGCCCCGCCGCAGCATTCGTCCGGCTGCCAGCCGCCGCTCCTCGAGCTGCCGCACCGTCAACGGCCTCGGCTGCCATGCCATGGCCAGCCCCCTCCATGGCATGACCCTCCGGCCCCCTACCCGACTTCCCTGAAGGGGTTCAGGGGCGCCTGGTGGACACGGTCTTCTTGGCCGTGGTGCGCGCCGGGGCCTTCCGGTCACGCATCACGGAGCGCATGCCGCCGCATGGGCTACGTCGTGCTCACCGCGAGGCGTCGCGCCCTGGGGAAGTGACGCCTCGCTCCAGGACGACTGCCAGGACTACGGAGGCGTGTGGGTGATGCTCAGGGTGTAGGTGCCCACGGCGTAGCCTCGCACCATGAGGTAGGCCTCCGGCGTGGCGGGCGAATACGTCAGCTCGCAGCTCTCGGTGGCGCCCGAGATGTACGGACGGCAGTTGTAGGCGTTGAACGTGGGCGGCGCGTTCCAGCGGACATACAGGTCCGGGTCCCCCGTGCCCGTCATCAGCACCTTGAACTTCGTCCCGGGCCCGGCGCAGTAGGGGCCGTATTGGACCTCCTGCCCGACGGCGACGCTGCCACTCCTGGTGTCCGTGCGCGTGTAGGTCACCTTCAGCTCCACGCCGGAGTAGGCAGAGTATCCACGCAGCATGACGTACCACCTGCTCCCGGGCGCCGGGTTGGGGAAGACACAGGTCTCGTTGTTGCCACTCAGGTACGGGCGGCAATCGTAGCTGGTGAGCGTCGGCGGCGAGCCCGACTTCACGTACAGGTCCACGTCACCCGTGCCACCGCTGATGCTGAAGGTGAGGGTCCCCTGCATGGGCTGTCCACAGGTCCCCGCGGCGGGCACGTCGAAGAAGTAGTGCTTCACGCTGTCCTTGGGGCCTCCCAGGCCCGTCACGGGCACGTCGTTCCTGAGCGGCAGCGCCACCGCCAGCGGAGGCACGCCCACGGCCAGCCACGCGTCCGACACCGCCTGCACCGTGGCCGCGTCGTACCCCAGCGCCTGCGCCGCCTGTCCCATGAGCAGCTTCGCCTGCTCGAAGGTGGTGGTGGACACGAAGTAGTCCACGCTGGCCTTGTAGAAGATGCGACCGGCCTTCTCCGGGCCAATGGCCGTCACGGAGTTGGACGTCTTGCCGCGTGGGTGCGTGCCGCCCTTGGACAGCAGCGCGAACACCAGGTTGCTGATGCCGGAGCTGTAGTGCACGTCCACGCCGGACGCGTAGTCCCCGTAGTAGTCCAGCGAGACACCGTCCAGGGTCGGGTTGTCCATGTAGCGCAGCGCGTCCCCGGGGATGGAAGGCGTCCAGACGTCCTCACCAATCTTGAAGACGTCCGGGTCCGTGGACCAGCCGCGCGACCAGCTCTCGCACACGCCGGCGAAGACGTCGGACAGGGACTCGTTGAGGCCGCCAGACTCGTCCGCGTAGACGAGGTTCGACTCGTACTCCGTCACGGCGTGGGTCAGCTCGTGGACGGTGACGTCCGGGTCCTTGCCCAGCTCGATGGAGTTCACGCCGTCGCCGTCGCCGTACACCATCTGGGTGCCGTTCCAGAACGCGTTCACGTAGTTGGTGTAGTAGTGCACCGTGCCGGTGAGGGAGTGGCCCGCGTTGTCGTACGAGTCGCGGCCGAACAGCGCGTTGTAGCAGGTGTATGTGAATCCGAGGGCGTCGTAGACCGCGTCCACGTGGGCGTCGCCCGTGGGGACATCGTCGATGCGCTTCGGGGTGCCCGGCAGGGTGGTGCCGTTGTTGGCGCTGTAGACGCGGAGACTGACCGTATGGATTTTCGGGTGCACGGCCAGCACGCCGCCGCGCTCCGCGTCCACGTACACCCGGTCGTCCGCCGGCAGCTCGCCGCGGCGGCCCGTCACGCGCACCTCATAGGCCAGCGCCGTCTGACGCCCGCCCTGCCCCAAGAGGTACACCAGCTGCGCGGCGCCCTCGGCCACCGCGCCGCTGACGTCCGAGCCGCGAACCGCGGCGCTCACCGCCGCCGCTTCCGACACCGTGGGGGCCACCGCCGCCTTCACCCCATCCCGCGCCGAGCCGTTCGCCGCGTAGATGAGTCCCTCGGCGTCCGCGTGCACAATCAGCTCGCCGCCCACCACCTTCAGCCCGTTCTTGAGTTGCTGGAAGCGCAGGTGCTGATGGCCCCGCTCGTCCCGGTTCACCCGCGACAACACCAGGTCCTCCCCTCGCAGGCGGAAGACGGGAGCAATGCCGCGAAGCGACTCGCGCAGCGAGACGTCGTCCCGCATCGCCTGCGCCTTCACTCCCGTGCCAACGCGCCCCAGCTGGCCCCGGATGAAGAAGGGAATCTCTCCCTCCATCCCCAGGACCTCTGCCTTCGGGAGGGCGCTCAGTGACGCCTGGACGTCGCTCGCGTCCTTCTCGACCGGGGCAGCTGCCTTCTCCTCCCCCACCCCACCGCACGCGGAGAGCAAGAGGCCAGCCCAGACAGCGCATACACTGCTCAATAGCGGCTTCTTCACGTTATCCCCCGTTGCAAGGAATCGATGGTTTGTACGCAAAACGCCTGTCAATGTCCATGGCGCGCACCAATTCCCTCACGCCGCCGCGCGGCAAGCGCAGGCGGCAGGCAATCCCTCTCAAGCCGAGGTCAGCAACCCCAGACATGGGAGCCACTGCTCGCGTTGCGATTGCCTCCGAGGACGAAGGACATGCCCTCCGGCACACGGGGACCGGGCCCCAGGTGTACCGAGGTAGCTGATGGATTCATGACCTGCTCAGCGTCTGCCCTTCCACGAGCACCTGGCCTCTCAGCACTTCCACGTTCTGCCCAGGCACGGCAATCACCAGCCGGTCTCCCACCACCAGGGTCGCGACATGGAGTTCGACAGGCTGAGCAGGGCCAGGGCTCCCGCCCAGACAAGAAGGCCCGCCGCCGTGAGCAGGAGACCTGCCCGGCGCGGGCGTGGCAGGTGGGCGGGCCCGCGCCACGAGCGGGCCCGGCAGAGGGGCTACTCGCAGTAGACGAAGTCGATCAGGGTGAACTTGTAGGGCTCTCGGAGCCGGCTCGCGAAACGAAGCCGCCGGCGCTCCCGCACCTCGCCCCGGACGTCATAGTGGACCTCGTCGCACCTCACGCCAGCGAAGGTCCAGCGCTTGTCGAGCTCGGTCCGCACGTAGCTCTCGTCCGCGAAGGACTGGGTGTCCTGCTCCGAGGCCGAAGGCGGGAACAACTCCGTGAAGGCGATGTCCCGGGGCTGCATGGCGCGCAGGGCGTTGAGGATTCCGAGGGCAATGGCCCGGGCGGCCTTCTGGGTGTACTCGGGCTGCGCCAGGCGCCGGTCCTCCTCGGGGTCGTTGAGCGGTGAGACTTCGACGAGCACCGCGGGCATCCGGACCCGCTTGAGCACGAAGAGCGGGGACGGCTCCACCCCATTGTTGAACGTGCCGAGGGAGCGCGACAGCGCGGACACGATGTTCTGCGCAATGGGCAGCGCCTGGGCGTCTCCGGGGGCGATATGCGTCCGGGACGCCCTGAAAAGTTCCGGCCGGACCCCGGGGAGGTCCTTGGGCATGAAGTCGTGGTGGATGCTGATGAAGAGGTCGCAGCCCTTCGCGTTGGCGAAGTCGCTGCGGCATTGCAGCTCGGCATCCCGGTCGGGCTCCTGGCTGCAGCGCACATCGTCCGTGCGGGTCATCTCCACCTTCGCGCCAGCCGCGACGAGGTCCCCCTGGAGGGCCCGGGCAACGCGCAGGTTCACCGAGCCCTCGGTCTGGCCAGAGGCCACGCCCTTCGTTCCTCCCGTGTAGAAGTCACTGGGGTATCTGCCCTCACCACCATGCCCGGGGTCGATGCAGAGGGTCTGCCCCGCGAGTGGAGCACGGGGGTTCCATGGCTCGGCGGACGGCCGCCACGCGCTCCTGAGATATCGCTCATGGAAGTGGTTTTGAGCGCACAGGCCCGTGCCGGCGAGTGCGCCCAGGCCCAGCAGGCCCGCCATCAGCCTTGATTTTCTCACTTTCTCTTTTTTAGAACAAATACGCATTGATGGCGAATGGCGCCTCAATATGCTCCGTGCCATGCCCTCCCGGCGTCTGCTGCGGTTCGCGAGGACTGTACTGTGTGCCGCGGTGGCGCTCTTCGTCACCGTCACGCTCGTGCTGGTCTGGACGGTGCCGGATGTCTCCCCCCTGGCGAGCCAGCTTCCGGAGCGCACGAGCTATATGCGCGTACGGGCTGCCACGCTGGGCTTGCCCGAGGACCACTACAGCAGCCAGCCCATGGAGGTGGTGGCCGCCGCCCCGCTCCTTGTGTGCGCCATCATCAAATCAGAGGACCTCGCCTTCTTCCGCCACGGCGGCCTGGACTGGGGCCAGCTCAGGTATGCCCTGCGCTCCGTGAGGAACAGGGGCACGGGCGCCAGCACCATCACCCAACAACTGGCTCGCAACCTGTTCCTGGACCCGGAGCAGTCCCTGGTGCGCAAGCTGCGCGAAGCCATCATCGCCCTTGCACTCGAGCGGAAGCTCTCCAAGCACCGCATCCTCGAGCTCTACCTCAACATCATCGAGTGGGGCCCCGACATCTGGGGCATCGTGGCCGCGGCCCAGCACTACTTCCAGAAGGCCCCGCCCGCGCTGGATGTCTTCGAGGCCAGCTTCCTCGCGGCGCTCATCCCAGCGCCGCGGCAGCCGCTGCAGGGCCCCAATCTCGCGCGAGCCGAGGAGGTGCAGCACCGGGTGCTCTACCAGCTCTACACTTCGGGCATCATCGAGGAGGGGGACTGGCGCCAGGCCATGGCGCGCTCCAGGTCCACCTTCGACTGCCTTCGCCAGGAGCGGCCTCTTGAAGAAGCCCTGGCCTGCACGCAGTCGCCAGGGGAGGCAGGTGCCGAAGCCAGGCCTGCCCTTCGCGTCCGGGAGGAAGAGGCGCCACTGCCGCGGTCTGCCTGGCTGGAGACCGGATGCGGCATGGCGCGCGACCTGCGCGAGGCGCGGCGCGGGCCGGGCGTGAGCGGCAGCGTCCAGGGGGGGCCTTCCAGTTGAGGGCGGGCCACCCCTGTCGTAGCGCAACCCGGACGCATTGAATGGAGCCCCGGCTTCCTCCTAGGTTCATCGGTACGATGCGCCATGAAGCAGGGCCGCTCCCTTCCCCCTCCGCCGTGACACCCGCGGAGAGTCCGCGGCGGTCGCGGGTTGCCTCGCACGTCTGGCCCGTCGTCCTCGTGTTCGGAACGATGGCGCTGCGCCTCTGGTTCTCCCAGCGGACGGGGACGTACTACGAGGACGCGCTCATCACCCTGCGCTACGTGGACAACGTCATCGCCGGCCGGGGCTTCGTCTACAACGTCGGGGAGCAGGTCCTGGGCACGACGACGCCGCTGTACGCGCTGCTGCTCGCGCTGCCGGGCTTCGTCGTCGGGTCCGGCAGCCTCCAGGGGCTCTCCGTCGGCCTCGGCATCCTGTGCAGCGGCGTGAGCGCGTGGCTCATCTGGGTGCTGTGCTGGCAGCTCCGCTTCCCCCGGCTCACGCCGCTGGTGGCCTGCGCGTTGATGGCGGTCGACGCCCAGGCCATGGTCGTGGGCGTCTCGGGCATGGAGACACCCCTCGTCGTCGCGCTGATGCTCGCGTCGCTCTGCCTCTACCTGGGCGGGCGGCGCACCGCGTCCGCCGTGGCGCTCGCCGCCCTGGTGATGTGCCGCGTGGACACCCTGCTCTGGGTCGTCCTCCTCGCGGCGCTCGCGTGGTGGGAGCAGCGGCGCTTCCCCTTCCAGGAGCTGGGCGTCTTCTGCGCGGTCCTCGCTCCGTGGCTCCTCTTCGCCACCGTCTACTTCGGCTCGCCCATTCCGCAGTCGGTGACGGCCAAGGCCGTGGCGTACGTGCCGGGCTGGAAGCAGGGCCCGGGCGGGCTCCATGGCCAGCTCATGACCATCTACAACGCGCTGACCATGATGGACCGCTCCGGCCCGTGGTGGCTGCTGGGGGGCTTCTGGGCGGTGGGCGCCGTCCAGACGGTGCGCCGGTACCGGCGGGCCCTGCCCCTCACCGCCTTCGGGGTGCTCTACTTCGCCTACCTCCTCTTCCTGGTGCCGCGCATCTTCAACTGGTACCTCGTCCCCCTGGAGCTGTCGCTGTTCCTCGTCGCGGGGCTCGGCGCTGGCACCCTGGCGGACGCGCTGGGGCGCCTTCCAGGGCCCCGGGTGCTCCGGATGGGCGTGGCGGCGGCGCTCCCCCTGCTGCTGCTGGGGCACCAATGGATGGTGATGGTGAAGAGCACGCGACGGATGCGCCAGTTCATGGAGAACGAGCAGGCCGTGCGCATGGCGGCCGGCGCGTGGCTCAAGGCCAACACGCCCGCGTCCGCCACCGTGTACACGGAGGCCATCGGGTTCATCGGCTACTACTCGGAGCGCTACGTCTGGGACTCCGTGGGGCTGGTGTCGCCCCGGCTCACGGACTTCCGCAGGCGCTTCCCGGACAACCGCTGGTTCTACGAGTCGCTCAAGGCCCTGCGCCCGGACTACCTGGTGCTGCGCTCCTACGAGCGGGAGGAGAACACCCTCTTCGGGGGCGAGGGGCCCCTGCTGCCCGGCGACGCCGTCGCGTGGTTCGACGCGACGTACCGGGTCGAGCGCGAGTTCGTCGCTCCCAATGGCACCTGGGGAAGGCTGGGGCGCATGTCCATCTACAAGCGCGTGGCGGAGCCCGCGGCGCCGTAGGCGCAGGCCGGCTTCGTCCGCTCCGCGTCATGGGGCTGCATCCGCCGCTTGCCCTGCGCCCTGTGGGCGCACAGCATGCGCGGCCGTGTCCGCCACCCCCGAGAGCCCCTCCCCGCACCGCACGTACACCGAGCGCCGCGCCGCCGCGCAGGCGGACCTGACCGCGCTGGACCGCGTGAGCGCGCGCTACGCCAACCTGCGCACCCTCGCCTTCCTGGCCGCCGTCGGTCTCGCCGGCTTCGTCCTCGCGGGACGGCTGGCCAAGGCCTGGTGGTGGGGCGCGGCGGGCGCCGTCGTCGTCTACGGCGTACTTGCCGTCCTGCACCACCAGGTGTTCCGCCGCGAGGCGCGGGCGAAGCTGTACGTGCTGCTCAACGAGCGCGGCCTGGCGCGGCTCGGCCGGGGCTGGCACGAGTTCACCGAGCGCGGTGAGCGCTTCCTCTCCGCCAGCCACCTCTACACGCCGGACCTGGACGTGTTCGGCCAGGGCAGCCTCTTCCAGCTCATGAACGAGACGGCGACGCGCGCGGGCGAGGAGCGGCTGGCGGCGTGGCTGTCCGGCCCCGCCTCGGCGGCCGAGGTGGAGGCACGGCAGGGCGCGGCGCGGGAGCTGGCCCCGCGCGTGGACTTCCGGCAGGACCTCTGCGTGGACTCGCGGGTGGCGGCGCGCGAGAAGGCGGAGCCGAACCTGTTCATCCGCTGGGCCGAAGCGGGGCCGTCGCTGGACGCCATCCGCTGGGCACGGCCGGTGGCGGTGGTGCTGCCGCTGGTGACGCTGGCGCTCTACGTCCTGGGCAAGTTCGGCGTGCTGCCGGAGGCCACGGTGTGGCTGGGACTGGCCGCACAGCTCGCGGTGGCGTTCATCACCCGCCGCACGTTGCAGGCCATGGACCAGAGCGTGGAGGCGGGAGAGCGCGGCTTCGTGCGCTACGCCCCTCTCTTCGAGCGCGTGGAGGGCCAGCGCTTCGAGCACCCGAAGCTGCGCCAGCTCCAGTCCGGCCTGCAGCGGCCGGGCGAGAAGCCCGTGTCCGCGCACTTCGCGCGCTTCAGCCGGCTGTTCTCCTTCATCGAGTTCAAGCGGCACCAGTTCCACCCGCTGGTGCACTGGCTCACGCTGTGGGACATCCATGCGCTGTTCGCCCTGGAGCGCTGGCGCGCCGCGCACGGGGCGCAGGTGCGGCACTGGTTCGAGGCGTTCGCGGAGCTGGAGGCGCTGTCGTGCGTGGCGGGGCTCGCGCACGACAGGCCGGAGTTCACCTGGCCGGTGCTGGAAGCGCAGGGCCCGCTCGTCGAGGCGACGGTGCTGGGGCATCCCCTGCTGGACGCGCCGGTGCCCAACGACGTGTCCCTGCCGGGGCCCCGGCACGCGCTGCTCATCACCGGCTCCAACATGAGCGGCAAGACGACGCTGATGCGGGCGATGGGCGCCAACGTGGTGCTCGCGCTCGCGGGCGCGCCGGTGTGCGCGAAGACCTTCCGCCTGTCACCGCTCCAGGTGCTCACCAGCATGCGGGTGAAGGACTCGCTGGAGCGCGGCGTGTCGTACTTCTACGCCGAGGTGCAGCGCATCAAGGCGGTGCTGGACGCGGCCCAGGCGGCCCAGGCGGCCCGGGGGCAGGCGCTGTTCCTGCTCGACGAAATCCTGCTCGGCACCAATACGCGCGAGCGGCAGATTGCCTCGCGCGAGGTGCTGCGCCTGCTGCTGGGCACGGGCGCGTGCGGCGCGGTGACGACGCATGACCTGTCCCTGGCCGTGCTCGCGGACGACCCCGGTGCGCACGTGGTCAACGTCCACTTCAGGGACCACCTCGAGGACGGGAAGATGGTGTTCGACTACAAGCTGCGCCAGGGCGTGGTGGACACGACCAACGCGCTGCGGGTGCTGCGCCTGGCCGGCGTACCAGTGGACGACCCCGAGGCTCCGGCGCGGTAGGCCCTGAGCGGCGGGCCCCGGAGTCCGCTTCCGAGGCCCGCTGCGACTTCACGGCATCCACGGCTGGAAACGACACGGGCCCCGGGGTTGCCCCCGAGGCCCGCTGTCACTTCACGGTGCGGCTTTCGACTACTTCGCCGACTCGACGAGCATGGCGAAGCCCATGCCGCCGCCGATGCACATGCTGACGACGCCGTAGCGGCCGCCGCGGCGCTTCAGCTCGCGCAGAATCGTGGCCACCATGCGCGCGCCGGACACGCCCAGCGGGTGGCCCAGGGCGGTGGCGCCGCCGTTCGGGTTCACCTTGTCCAGGGGGATGCCCAGCTCGCGGATGCAGTGCAGCGCCTGCGCCGCGAAGGCCTCGTTCAGCTCGAAGACGTCGATGTCCTTCACCTCGAGCTTGTTGCGCGCCAGCAGCTTGCGCACCGCCGGCACCGGGCCCACGCCCATGATTTCCGGGGGCACGCCCGCGACCACGGAGTCCACGTAGTAGCCCAGCGGCTTCACGCCGAGCTCCTTCGCCTTCGCCTCGCTCATCACCACCGCCGCCGCCGCGCCGTCCGTCAGCGGCGACGCGTTGCCCGCCGTCACCACGCCCTTGGCGTTGAAGGCCGGACGCAGCTTCGCCAGGCCCTCCAGCGTGGTGTCCGGACGGAGGATGGTGTCCACCGACACCGTCACCGTCTTCGCCGTGCCGTCCTCGTCGAAGTACGTCGTCGTCACGGGGACGATTTCGTCCTTGAACTTGCCCTGCTCGCGCGCGGTGGCGGCACGGCGCTGGCTCTCGTAGGCGAACTTGTCCGCGTCCTCGCGCGTGACGCTGTAGCGCGTGGCGATGTTCTCCGCGGTGGCGCCCATGGAGGTGTAGACCTCCGGCAGCTTCGCCATGACGTCCGGGTTGGCGCTCGTCTTGTTGCCACCCATCGGCACCATCGTCATCGACTCGGTGCCGCCGCCGATGCCGATTTCAATGCTCCCCGCGAGAATCGCCTGCGCCACCTGGGCGATGGACTGCGAGCCCGACGAGCAGAAGCGGTTGATGGTCATCGCCGGCACCGTGTCCGGCAGGCCGGCGAGCAGGGTGGCGATGCGCGCCACGTTCATCCCCTGCTCCGCCTCCGGCATGGCACAGCCCAGGATGACGTCCTCCACGTCCGCCGGCTTCAGGCCGGGGACCTGGGCAACGGCCTCCTTGATGGCGATGGCGGCCAGGGTGTCCGGCCGCGTGTCCTTGAACTCTCCCTTGTGCGCGCGGGTGAAGGGCGTGCGCACCGCGCTGGCAATCACGACTCGACCAGGCATCTTGAGTGTCTCCTTGCCCGGGGGGCACCCGGGCAGTCAGCAAAATTGGATTCAGTGGTCAATGGATACCGGCCGGCCGTCAGTTCCGCAGCGGCTTGCCCTTCTCAATCATGTGCTGCAGGCGGTCCTGGGTCTTCTCCTCGCCGCACAGGCTCAGGAAGGCCTCCGCCTCCAGCTCCAGCAGCCGCTCCTCGGTGACGAGGACGGACGGGCTGGTGTCGCCGCCCGTCAGCACGCGCGCCAGCTTCTGGGCAATCTTGCGGTCATGGGCGCTCACCTGGCCGTTGAGCTCCATGTCGTAGAGCATCATGTCGATGGTGGCCGCGCCGCTGGCGCCCGGCAGGCGGAAGCGGGTGGGCCGCGGCGCCTTGAAGCCCGCATTCGCCAGGCCCAGCACGCGCGCCTTCGCATCCGACAGGAGGAAGTCGCGGTTGGACGTAATCCCGTCCTGCTGCGACAGGAAGCCAATCTCCCGGGCCTCCTCGGCGCTGGTGGCGACCTTGGCCATGCCGATGGCCAGGAACACCTTCTTCAGGAAGGGCAGCGCGTCGAAGTCCTTCTCCGCCCCGTACGGGCCGAACACGTTGCGCAGCAGCTGCATGTTGCCGCCGCCGCCGGGGATGAGGCCCACGCCCACTTCCACCAGGCCCATGTACAGCTCGGCGCTGGCCTGGATGGCGTTGCCGCCCATCGTCACCTCGGAGCCGCCGCCCAGGGTGAGGTTGAAGGGCGCCGTCACCACCGGCACCGGGCTGTAGCGCATGCGCTGGTTGGCGCGCTGGAAGTCCGTCACCATCTTCCGGATGGAGTCGAACTCGCCGCTCTTCGCCGCCCACAGCAGCGCGACGATGTTGGCGCCCGCGGAGAAGTTCGCCCCGTCGTTGCCGATGACCAGGCCCTTGAAGTTCTTCTCCGTCTCGTCCAGCGCCGTGTTCATCATCTCGATGATCTGGTCATCGATGGAGTTCATCTTGCTGTGGAACTCCAGCAGCGTGGCGCCGTCGCCCATGTCCCACAGGGTGGCGGAGTCATTGCCGGCGACCTTCTTGTTGCCGCGCTTGAGGTACTCCACGCGCTGCGTGCGCGCGTTCTCCGACACCACCTTCACGGACTTCGTGGGGATGTCCCAGTAGGTGTCCTTGCCGCCCTCCACGCCGTAGAAGGACGTGCGGCCCGCGGCCAGCATGTCCTCCACCCACTTCGCGGGCTTGAGGCCCAGCTCCTTCATCCGCTCCACGCCCTTCTTCACGCCGTAGGCGTCCCACGCCTCGAAGGGCCCCAAATCCCACGCGTAGCCCCAGCGCATGGCGCGGTCGATGTTGACGACGTCGTCGGCAATCTCCGGGATGCGCCGGCTGGTGTAGGCCATGACGTCCAGGGTGATGCGCTCGGCGAACTTCGCGGCCTTGTCCTGGCCGTTCATCACCACGGCGACGCGCTCGCGCACGTCCTCCACGTCCTTGGCGGCGCCCAGCGACTCGAAGCGCACCTTGTTCTGCGCGCGGTACTCCATGGTCTTGAGGTCGAGGACCTGGATGTCCTTGCCGACCTTCTTGTAGAAGCCGCCGCCGCTCTTGTCGCCCAGGATGCCCTTCTTCACCATGTCGAGGATGAAGTCGGGCATGCGGAACGCCTCGCGCTCCTCGTCCTGGGTGAGGGTGTCGTAGCAGTTCTTCGCCACGTGGACGAAGGTGTCCAGGCCGACGATGTCCGTGGTGCGGAAGACGGCGGACTTGGGACGGCCCATGGGCGGACCGAAGAGCTTGTCCACCTCTTCAATCGTCATCTCCGCGGGGCCCATGCCGGCGATGGTCTTCATCATCCCGTACGTGCCGATGCGGTTGGCGATGAAGTTGGTGGTGTCCTTGCCGTAGACGATGCCCTTGCCGAGCACCTCTTCACCGAAGCGGTGCAGCGTCTTGAGCACCTCCGGGTCCGTGTCCTTGCCGGCCACGAGCTCCAGGAGCTTCATGTAGCGCACGGGGTTGAAGAAGTGCGTGACGAGGAAGTTCTTCTTGAAGTCCGCGCCGCGGCCCTCGGTCATCCCGACAATGGACATGCCGGAGGTGTTGGAGGAGATGATGGTGCCCTTGCGCGCGTGCTTCTCCACGCGCTCGAAGAGGGACTGCTTGACGGCGAGGTCCTCCTTCACCACCTCCACCACCCAGTCGCACTCGGCGATGCGGGCCAGGTCGTCATCGAAGTTGCCCACCTCGATGTTGGAGAAGACCTGCTCGGAGACGATGGGGCTGGGCTTCTGCTTGCGCATGTTGGCCAGCGCGCCCGCCGCGAACTTGTTGCGGAAGGCCTTGGACGAGGTGTCCTCGCCCGGGTTCGCCTTGGGGGGGACGATGTCCAGGAGGAGCGCGCGAACGCCCGAGTTCGCCAGGTGCGCGGCGATGCCGCTGCCCATGACTCCGGCGCCCAGCACAGCCACTTTGCGGATCCGCGTCGTCATCTTGAAAGGCTCCCTATGTGGGATGGATGGGAAGGAGAGGACTGCACAAATGTAGGCGATTGACTCGAAAGTCAACCGATTCAGATGACCGGATGGCTCGCCATGGGGTCGTGACACCGACTACAAACCGGACCTCCATGGCGCGCCTCGACCCACACTCCTACAACGACAGCACGCAGCCTGAGACGGAAACCCTGGACTGGAAGGCACGCGTCGATTTCCGGACGCACCGCCTGCACGCGGAGGCCACGCTGACGCTGAAGGAGGCTTCCGCCGGTCCCCTGGATCTCGATACCCGAGACCTTGAGATTCGCGGGGTGGTGGACCCGAGCGGTCGCCCCTTGCCCTACATGCTGTCCCCGCCCGAGCCGATTCTGGGCAGCCGGCTGCGGGTGGAGCTGCCGCCGGGGCTGAAGCAGCTCACCGTGCGCTACCGGACGGCGCCGGGCGCCAGCGCGCTCCAGTGGCTGACGCCCCCGCAGACGGCCGGGGGCCAGCACCCCTTCCTGTACAGCCAGTGCCAGGCCATCCACGCGCGCAGCGTGGTGCCGCTGCAGGACACGCCGCGCATCCGCATCCGCTACCGCGCGTCGCTGCGGGTGCCCAAGGCGCTCAAGGCCGTCATGGCGGCCAGCTTCGTGCGCCGCGAGGAGCACGGCGTGGAGGCCGAGGAGCACTACGAGATGCCGCAGCCGGTGCCTCCGTACCTGCTGGCCTTCGCGGTGGGCAGCCTGGCGCCGAAGGAACTGGGCCCGCGCTCGCGCGTGTGGGCGGAGCCGGAGCTGCTGGAGGAGGCGGCCGAGGAGTTCGCCGGCGTGGACGACATGCTCCGCGCCGCCGAGTCCCTCTTCGGGCCGTATGACTGGGAGCGCTTCGACCTGCTCACCATGCCCCCGTCCTTCCCGTACGGCGGCATGGAGAACCCGCGCCTCACCTTCCTGACGCCCACGCTCATCGCGGGCGACAAGAGCCTCGTCAACGTGGTGGCGCACGAGCTGGCGCACTCGTGGACGGGCAACCTCGTGACGAACGCGTCCGCGGAGCACTTCTGGCTCAACGAGGGCTTCACCGTCTTCGCCGAGCGCCGAATCCTGGAGGCGCTGGCGGGGCCGGAAGTGGCGACGCTGCACGCGGCGCTGGGCCGGCGCGCGCTGGAGGAGGCGCTGCACCACTTCCGCGCGCACCCCAACCTCACCGCGCTGCGCACGCACCTGGCGGGCGTGGACCCGGACGAGGCCTTCTCCCAGATTCCGTACGAGAAGGGCTACCTGCTCTTGCGCGCCATGGAGGACGCGGCGGGGCGGCCGGCGTTCGACGAGTTCCTCCGGCGCTACCTCGCCACGTACCGCTTCCGCGCGCTCACCACCGAGGAGTTCGTCGCCTTCGCGGACCGGGAGTTGCCCGGGGTGCTGGCGAAGGTGGACGCGGACGCGTACCTCCACAAGCCGGGCGTGCCGCCGGGAGCGCCCTCCCCGCGCTCAGGGAGGCTGGAGGCGCTGGTGCGCACGCGCGGCACGGTGCCCTCCGCGGACACGGTGAGGGACTGGACGCCCACCGAGTGGCAGCTCTACCTGGAGTGGCTGCCGTCGGACACGCCGCGAGACGCCTTCCGCCAGCTCGACGAGCGCTTCAGCCTCACGAAGAGCCGCAACTCGGAGGTGCTGGTGTCCTGGCTGGTGGCGGCGCTGCGCGCGGGCTGGGAGCCGGCCGTCGCGCGCGCGGAGGCCTTCCTCGGCGAGGTGGGCCGCATGAAGTACCTCAAGCCGCTGTATGGCGTGCTCGCCTCGTCGCGCGAGCACCGCGGGCTGGCGCGCTCGCTCTTCAAGAAGCACGGGGAGCGCTACCACCCGATTGCGAGACAGGGCATCGAGCTCATCCTGTCCCGCACCTGAAGGCGCGGGGACCGGAAACGCCACCGTCCTTCGGCGGTGGCTACTTCGACGACACGGCCTGCAGGCGCTTCTGGGACAGGGCGAGGTACTGCTCGTCCATGTCGATGCCCACGTAGCGGTGGCCCAGCTTGAGGGCCGCCACGCCAGAGGTGCCGCTGCCGTTGAAGGGGTCCAGCACCAGCGCGTCCGGCGGGCAGCTCGCCTCGAGGATGCGCTCCAGCAGCGCCACCGGCTTCTGGGTGGGGTGGCTGCCGTGGGCCTTCTCCTCGCCGCCGCGGGGGACGGTGAGCGTCCACAGCCGGCCCTCGCCGTCCGCGGTCAGCTCCGCGTCGCCGGAGGGCGGCAGCACCCACGCGTCGCGCATCTGCTTGCCGCCGTTCTCCGCCTTCATGCGCGAGTAGTTGAACGTGTGCTGCAGCTTGCCGCCCGACTTCGGGGAGGCCCAGATGAGCAGCTCCGTGGAGTGCGTGAAGTAGCGGCACGCCAGGTTGGGGCTGGCGTTGGGCTTGAACCAGGTGACGGTGTTGAGGAGCTTGTAGCCGAGCTTCTGCATGGCGAAGCCAACGTTGAAGATGACGTGCTGGGTGCCGCTCACCCAGAGCGTGCCGGTGGGCTTGAGCAGGCGCTGGCAGGCCGCCAGCCACGCGGTGGTGAACTTGTGGTCCTCCTCCACGCCGCGCGACTCGTCCCACTTGCCCTTGGCCACGGACACGCGCTTGCCACCCTTGCAGGTGGTGCCGCCGTTGGAGAGGAAGTACGGCGGGTCCGCGAAAATCATGTCGAAGGTCTGGGGCTCGAACTGCTCCATCAGCTCCAGGCTGTCACCCTGCAGCAGCGTGTAGTCCTCCCCTTTCGCGTAGACGCTCTCGCTCAGGGAGCGGCGGACAACCTTCAGGGAAGGGGCTGCAGCGTGCGCGGACATCTCGCCTCCGTCGGACTCTTCGTCGTGGACGCGGCGGAATGTGCGGTGACTTCACTGCTACGTCTAATTTCTGGTCTGTAGCACCCTGAAACTTGACGCGTGCTTCAGGCCGTAGAAGCACCGCGAGCAGGGCGGGAGGGCCTCTCGTGGAGGCGCTCCGACACCCTGCTCGACGGGTTACGACTCAGGCTGTGAGGAAGGCCGTGCGGCCGTGAATCAGGCCTCGGCCTTCTTGCCCTTCTTGGCGGCGGCGGGCTTCTCGGCGGCGGGGGCAGCCTCGGCGCCCTCGGCGGCCGCGGCACCCTCGACCTTGACCGGGTTGTTCGCGTACTTCTTGCGGAAGCGGTCGATACGGCCGGCCGTGTCCACGAGCTTGTACTTGCCCGTGAAGAAGGGGTGGCAGTTCGAGCAGATTTCCACCGAGAACGACCCACGGGTGGACTTCGTCTCCACCGAGTTGCCGCAGGCACAGGTCACTCGGGCAGCGGGATAAACCGGATGAATCTCGGGCTTCATGACGCGCTCTCCAGTGTGCCTTTCCCCCACCCGCCAACGGGTAGGAGGTTCGGCACTGAGGGTGGCCGGCGCTTATAACGGCGCGCCGGCCGGTTCACAAGCCGGCTCGGGTCAGTGGGCCGCCGACCCAGGGGGCTCGACGCGCTCCACCAGCTTCTGGACGGCCGGATCCCCCGGCACGTCGCTCCCGAGCTGGATGTACGACAGTAGATGCGTCCGGGCGGAGCGCGTTGCGCCCCCGTCGACACCTTTCTTCAAGGCCGTCCGGCGGGCCTCCAGGCCGGAGACCGCCTGCTCGAGCGGCTGCCTGGCGGTGGCGTCCTTCGCCGCCGCGAGCCGCTCCCGGGCCTTGGCGAGGTTGCTCTCGACGATGCCCAGGCTCTGGCGCATCCGCTCCTGCTCGGTGATGTCCACGAAGCGGCCGGGCCCGTCCCCGTCCAGGACGAGCTCCAGCTTCGCCATCTGCCGGCCCCGGTCTCCGGGCGGAATCACGGTGGCCAGGGCCCCGCGCTGGGCCATGCCCTGGCCGCGCCCCTCGTGGGACTGCACCACGAAGTCCACGCCCTCCACCCGCTCGGCCACGCGCAGGGCGTCGTCGTAGGGGACCGCCGCCAGCACGACGACGACGTCCACCTTGTCCTGGGCGCGCAGGCGCTTCACCTCGGCGGCCACCGCGGGCTCCACCGGCAGGCCCTTGAGCATGGGCGTGGGCTTGCCCTGCACGGTGGGCCCCGCCGGCGCCGGCCCGGTGGTGGCGGGAGACACCCCCACCACGCCGACCTTCACCCCGCCCACGTCCGCCACCATGGAGGCGGGGAAGTACGGCTTGCCCTGGGCGTCCACGAGGTTGGCGGACAGCAGCTTCAGCTTCGCCTTCTTCGTCCCCTTCTTGAGGAAGTCCACGCCGAGCACGAGGTCCCGGGTGCCCACGGCCATGGCCGCGGTGCCCTGCGCGTCCATCTGCGACAGGAGGAGCTCCGCGCGCGCCTTCGCATCCGGCGCCTCGCCGCTGTCGCGGCTCTTGAAGAGCGCATTGCCCGCGTCCAGCACGAGCACCGGCACGCCCTTCGCGCGCTCCTTCTCAATCGTCACTTTTCGTCTGGCCAGACCGCCAGACGGGTTGTGCCTTCAACCACAGGGGGCGATTTCGCCCCCGTTGTCTCCGGTGAAGAGCAGCGTGAGCTGCTTCGGCGCCGCGCCCGCCACCAGGGGCAGCAGGAGCAGCAGCGCGAGCGCGGCGAGCCGCGGAGGGCGCAGGTTCATTTCTTCCCCTTCTTCGCGGGCGTCTTCGCCGCCTTGTCCAGCTCGGCGAGGCGCTCCTTCGCCGTCTTGGCCGCGGCGGACTTCGGGTAGCCCTTCACCAGCTCCTCCAGGGCCAGCCGCGACTCGTCCTTCATCTTCAGCTTGGAGAAGCAGTCCGAGGAGCGCAGGTACGCGTCCGGCGCGGCCGACGACTTCGGGTAGTCCTGCACCACCTTGCCGTACTCGAAGAGGGCCTCGCGGCAGCGCTGCTCGGAGAAGTACGTCTCGCCGAGGCCGTAGTGCGCGTCGGCCACCAGCGGGTCCTTGGTCCACTTCTTCAGGAACTCGGTGTAGAGCTGGCGCGCCACGAGCACGTCGCCGGCCTTCGCCTTCTCCTGGGCGAGCGCGAGGAATTCCTTCTTGTCCGTGGGGCGCTGGAGCTCCTCGGCCTTCTTCTTCGCCTCGGCCTCCTTCACCGCCGCGGTGCCCTGGAGGGCAAGCAGCTTCTTGTCCTGCTCGCCCAGGGCGGTCTCCAGCTCGGTGATTTTGTGGAGGTACGTCTCCACCTGGCCGCGCAGCTGGGCGAGGTCCTCCACCGTCTTCTGGAACTGGATGCCGATGTCCGCGTCCTTGCGGCGCGAGGCGGTGTCCAGCCCCTCGAGGGCCTTGGTCACCTCGGCGACCTTCTCGTCGATTTTGGGCAGCGTGGCGGCGAGCTGCTCGCGCGCCTCCTTCAGTTCCGCCTGCATCTGGGCGGACTCGGCGCCGAGCCGGTCCACCTTCGCCTCGAGGGCGCGGCCACGGTCAGCGGGGTAGAAACATCCGGGGAGTGCCAGCAGGGCGAGCAGGACGAGCCTTCGCATGGGTCGGGCATCTTACGGCCAAATCCCCCGCCCGTCCGGACTTCTCGCACCCGCCCGGGACGGCGAGCCCGCCCGGCCGCCCCTTCAGCGCCCGCGGGTGGCCGCCTCCAGGCGCTCCGCGGCGTGCGCGCAGGCCACCTGGAGCCGCGCGGGGTTGAGGAAGAAGGGCACGGGGCGCGCGCGGCCGGCCTCCAGCGACTGGAGCGCACGCAGGTACTCGGCGCCGGCCTCGGCGGGCCGCCCCCCCTGCTCCAGGAGCAGCGCCAGCAGGTAGCGCGCGGCGGCGTGGTCCGGGTCCAGCGCGAGGCAGCGGCGCAAGTCCTTCTCCGCCGCGTCCTCCGTGCCGCCCGACGCGGTGCCGTCGAGCACGCCCGCGAAGAGGTGGTCCGCCTCGGAGAAGTCAGCCCCGTCCGACCCGACGGTGGCGGTGTCCGCGGCGTCTCTGTCGCCCCCGGCCGTGGGCTCGACGGCGCGGCCCGGACCGGCGTCAGGTCCCCCGGCAGGGGCGGAAGCGCTGGAGGCGTGTCCCCGGGAGGACTCCGGCGCGGGTTCTCCGACGGTACCGACCGACTGGGAGCCAGAGGCCAGGCGGCCCTTCTGGGAGGGAGCGTCCGGGCCGGACGCCATTGCGGCCCGCCTCCGCACGTCGTCCCCGGAGGCGGAAGTCCCCACCACGGCGACGCTGCCGGACGGCCGCTTCGACGGCATGGGGAAGGTGAGGGTCCCCTCCCCTCCGGCGGCGTCCTCCGCGCGGACGTAGAAGAACGCCTGCTCGCCGCGCAGCACCCGCAGCGACGAGGGGAGCCGGAGCAGCGGCTCCGAAGAGGACAGCACCAACGTGCCGCCCGGCAGGAGGCTCCCGGCGAGCACCTCCACCGTCCGCTGGAAGGCCTCTCCCGTGAAGTAGATGAGCACGTTGCGGCAGAAGATGACGTCGAAGCCGCCGCCTCCCGCCGGGGCCGGGTACGGCGTGTCCATCAGATTGTGGAGCTGGAAGCTCGCGCGCTCGCGCAGGGCCGGCACCAGCGCCACGCGCGGCCCCGCCTGGACGAAGTAGCGCTCACGGGAGCCGGGAGGCACCCGGCGGACCTGCTCCTCGGTGAAGCCCAGCCCCTGCGCCCGCCGCAGCGCGTGCGCGGAGATGTCCGTGCCCAGCACCGTGCTGCCCGGGTCCGCGCCCGCCTCCGCGAGCAGCACCAGCAGCGTGGCCACCTCCTCTCCGGTGGCGCAGCCCGCGCTCCAGACGCGCAGCGGCCGCCGCGCCCGCTCCACCAGCGGCAGCAGCACCTGGGAGCGGAACGCCGCCAGCTGCACCTCGTCCCGGAAGAGGTCCGTCTTGTGGACGACCACCGCGTTGACGAGCTCCTCCAATTCCAGCGCGCCGGAGGGGGACTTGAGGAAGTTGAGGTACTGCTGCGGGGTGAGGCCCCGGCTGCGCGCCGCCAGCCGCTCATCCAGCCGGCGGACCTGCGGGCCGCTCAGCGACATGCCGGTGCGCGCCGTCAGGAAGGCGCGCACGCCCGCCCATTGCGCCCCGGCGGCCTCCACCCTGACTCAGCGTCCCACGGCGAGGGACTCGCCCCGAGCCAGCCGCGCCAGCGTGCTCGCGACGTCGTCCCCGTGGATGAGGTGGTCCACCGCCTTGCGCTCCACCGCCGCGCCCGGCATGCCGAACACCACACAGGACTCCTCGTTCTGCGCCAGCGTCAGCCCTCCGGCCTGCTTGATGGACAAGAGCCCGTCCGCGCCGTCCGCGCCCATGCCCGTCAGCACCAGCCCCACCGCGCGCCGGCCGTACGTGCGCGCCGCGCTCTCCAGCAGCACCGTGCCGGACGGCATGTGCCCGTCGCGCTCCACGCCCGGCTTGAGCCCCACCCGTCCCCGGAAGGGGATGACGAGGTGCTGCCCCGGCGGGGCGATGAGCACGTGCCCCGGCATCAGCGGCTCGCCGTCCTGGGCCAGGCGCACCTTCAGCCGGCTGGTGTTGGCGAGCCACCCGGCCAGCGACTCCGCGAAGGCCGCGTTGATGTGCTGGACGATGACGATGGGCGCCGGGAAGTCCGCCGGCAGCTCCGACAACATCCGGAAGAGCACCTGGGGCCCGCCGGTGCTGGCCGCCACCGCCACCACGCCCATGGACACCGCCGGCAGCACCGAGGTGGCCACCCGGGGCGGGGTGATGTTGCCCTTCTGGGGCCGGCGCAGGTGGCGGATGACGCGCACCGAGGACAGCAGCTTGATTTCGCGGACGAGGTTCCACGCGTCCGGCCCCGCGTCGATGGCGGGCTTGATTTGAAGGGCGAGCGCGCCCAGCTCCAGCGCGCGGTAGGTCAGCTCCGGGGCCTGCGAGCGCGGGTCCGCGGTGAGCACCAGGATGGGCGTGGGGCACTCGGCCATGATGTGCTCGGTGGCCGTCAGCCCGTCCATGACGGGCATGTCCACGTCCATGGTGATGACGTGCGGACGCAGCTCCTTCGTCATCTCGACGGCCTGCTTGCCGTCCGCGCAGGACCCGATGACCTCGATGTCCGGGTCCTTCGTCAGCGCGTCGCAGATGAGCTGTCGGCAGATGAGTGAGTCATCGACCACCAGCACCGACACTTTCTTGCCCATGCCCTGTCCATACCCCGTGCGCGAGGCGGGGAGTATAGCCAATGCGCGGGACTGTCCTCAGGACGTTGAGGGTGGAGCCTGTCAGCCCAACAGGCGCCCCACCACATCCACCAGGTCCTGTCGCACCAGGTCGCCCTTGGTGATGTAGCCGTCCGCCCCGGCCGCCAGCCCACGCCGCCGGTCCTCCTCCCCACCACGCGTGGTGAGGATGACGACGGGCAGGCGGGAGTGGGTGGGGTGTCCCTTGAGGCGCCGGGTGAGCTCCAGGCCGTCCACGCCCGGCATCTCCAGGTCGGTGACGACCATGTCCAGGGCATGGACGTCCACCTGCTCCAGGGCCTCGGCACCGTCGCCGGCCATGACGGTGTCGTACCCCACCGCCTCCAGGAGGTTGGAGATGAGCTCCCGGGTGAGGGGCGAGTCGTCCACCACGAGGATGCGCCGCTTGCGCGACTGGACGCCCGGAGGCGCCGAGCGGGGCAGCCGAAGGGGGGCCGTGCCGTGGGCGCTGGAGGTGAGGTAGGCGGCCGACAGCACCATGGCCAGCCGCCCGTCCGCCAGGGACGTGGCCCCCGTGAGGTGGGCGAAGCGGGCCAGCACCCCGCGCACGGGGAGGATGGCCTGGACGCGCTCCTCCAGCACCCGGTCCACCACCAGCGCGGCGGCCCCGCCCTGGCTCTTCACCACCAGGGCCAGGTCGCCTTCCTTGATGGGGCGCTCGGGCATGAGGCCCAGCAGCGCGGCCAGCGGGGCGAGCGGCAGCACCCGGCCCTCCACCAGCAGTGAGGCGCGTCCGGCCACCTCGCACAGGTTGGACGACTCCACCTTGAGGGCGCGCGAGACGTGGGTGGCGCTCAGGGCCAGCGTTTCCGCCCCCACCTGGATGAAGAGCAGCGGCGCCACGGTGAGGGAGACGGGCACCCTCACCTCGAAGATGGTGCCCCAGCCGGGCGCGGACTCCACGCCCACGTCGCCGCCCAGGCCCTGGATGGAGGTGCGCACGGCGTCCAGCCCCACGCCGCGACCTGACAGGTCGGTCACCACCTCGCGCGAGGTGAAGCCGGGGAGGAAGATGAGCTCGCGGGCCGCGGCGTCCGACAGGGCGTTGGCGGCGCTCTCGTCCAGGAAGCCCTTGCGCACGGCCACCCGGCGGAGCTGGGCCGGGTCCACCCCCATGCCGTCGTCCTCCACGCGCAGGACGATGCGGCTGCCCTCCCGCGCGGCGCGCAGCGTGAGGCAGCCCCGGGGCTTCTTGTCCGAGGCCACCCGCTCCACCCGCGTCTCCAGCCCGTGGTCCAGCGCGTTGCGCACCAGGTGCATGAGGGGCTCTCGCAGCGCCTCCACCACCGCCCGGTCCGCGCGCGTGTCCTCACCGTCGACGACGAGCTCCACCTCCTTGCCCAGCGCGCGAGAGAGGTCTCTCACCATGCGCGGGTAGGGCTCGAAGAGGACGGACAGCGGCAACATCCGCAGCGTCTGCACCTCCTCCACCACCATGCCCAGGTCGCGCAGCTCCGCGTTGGACAGCAGCTTGGACTCGCGGTGGAGCGCGGCGGCCAGCTCCTTGGCCGTGCCCAGCCGCGCGGCCAGCGCCGCGCCCGCGGGCCCCAGGTCCTCCGCCTCGCGGGCCAGCTGGCTCAGCTCTCGCGCCAGGGCCAGGCGGCGGGCGTTGGCCAGCTCGCGCCGCCGCGCCACCTGCGCGAGGTTGGTGACGGCGCTGGTGAGCACGTCCAGGCTCGCCACGCCGATGCGCACCGCCGTGTCCGAGCGCACCTCGGGCTGACGGGCCGCCGTCGAGCCACCGGCGGGCCCGCGCGCTGGCACGGCGCCCGGTGCCTGCGCGGCGGCCGGTGCCGGCATGCGGGACAGCGCCTCGGCGGCGGCGGACGTGGCGGTCGTCGAAGCCGCCGCGATGAGCGGCGCCATGTCCCGGTGCGGGGCCTGCGAGCCGGGCACACCGGACGGCGGCGCCAGGTCCCGGTGCAGGGCCTGCGAGCCGGGCACACCGGACGGCGGTGCCATGTCCCGGTGCGGGGCCTGCGAGCCGGGTGAGGCCCTGGGCGGGTGCGCCGCCTCCGTCGTGACGCCGGGGCGGGACGGGGGCCTGGAGCCCGGGCCGCGGTCGTCGGGTGCCTCCTGGGGAGCGGCTCGCGCGGCGCCCGGCCCGGACGCGGGCTCCGTCGGGGGGACGACGAGGAGGGCCACGCGGTCCGCCTCGGAGCGGATGCAGGCCTGGAGCGACGTGACAAGCGTGTCCACGCGCGGCGGCGGGTCCGCGGAGGGCAGCGCGCCGGACAGCACGAGCACGGCGTCGGCGGCCAGGAGGAGCGCGTCGGCGGACGGAGGCGAGAGGCTGTAGCGCTGCGCCTCGGTGCAGCGGACCAGCTCCTCCATCTCGTGGACGAGCGCGTTGATGTCGTCGAAGCCCATCATCCGGGCCTCGCCCTTGAGCCCGTGCAGCTCGCGCAGCACGCCCCGCCCGGCCTCGGCATTCGCCCCGGCCTCCAGCTCCATCAGGGCCCGGTTGATGCGCTCCAGCCGCACCGTCACCAGGTCCCGGAACTGCTTGAGCAGGCGGTCGCTCGGGTTCACCCGCCATCCTCCCGGAGCGTGTCCCGGCCAATCTGGAAGCGCTCCACCACGCCGCGCAAGTCACGCGCCAGCACGAGCAGGTCCGTGTTCGCGGTGCTCACCTGCTTGGTGGCGTTGAGGCTCTGCTGGGTGATGCGGAGGATGTCCGCCATCGTGTCCGCGAGCTGGTCCGTGCCCGTCTGCTGCTGCTGCGTGGCCAGGGAGATGCTGCGCACCGCGTCCGACGTCTGGCCGGCCAGGTCCACGATTTGCCGCAGCGACTCGGACACCTGCTGCGCCAGGTTGGTGCCCGTCTCCACCGCGCGCACGCCGCCCTCCGTCGCGGACACGGCCGCGGCGGACGCCTCGCGCACCTCCTCGATGAGCCCCTCGATTTCCTTGGTGGACTCCAGCACGTTCTCCGCCAGGCGCCGCATCTCCGCGGCCACCAGCGAGAAGCCCCGCCCCACCTCGCCCGCCTTGGTGCCCTCCAGCTCCGCGTTGAGCGCCAGCAGGTCCGACTTGTCGGCCACACCGTTGATGAACTCGACAATCTTGCCAATCTGCTGCACGCGCTTGTTGAGGCGCACCACCGCGGAGGCGATGGCGCCGTTGTCCTGGCGCATGCGGGCCATGGAGCCGAGGAAGGCCTCCGCGCTGCCCTGCCCCTGCTCCGCCGCGCCCAGCGTGCGGTGGGCGATTTCCGCCACCGAGCCCGCGTTCTCCGCAATCTGCCGCGCCGAGCGCGCCAGCTCCTCCGTGGTGGCGCTCGTCTCGTCCAGCGAGCTGGCCTGCTCCGCCGCGCCCGCCTCGTAGCGCCCGGAGGTGGAGAGGATTTCCTCCGTCGTCGCGGAAATCTGCGCGCCGGCGCGCTGCAGCTGGGACATGACGTCCGCCAGGTGCGCGCGCATGGTGGTGAAGGCGGCGGACACGTCCCAGACCTCGTCCTCGGCGGGCACCACGCGCGGGCTGGCCAGGTCCCCTTCGGCGATGCGCCGCGCCTCGCCGGACAGCTCGCGCAGGGGCCGGCCCAGCAGCGTGCCGCCCAGCCACGCGGTGGTCAGCGCCAGCCCGAAGACGAGCGTCACCAGCAGGCCGCCCGAGGTGAGCGCCTCCATGCGCAGCGTCTGCGCCAGCGCCGTGTCGGTGCCGGACGCCTCCAGTTGCAACAGGAGCCGGCTCCCCAGCGCCGTGGCGAGCCGGGAGGAGAGCACCGCGGGCGTCACCACGCAGATGAACGTGAAGGCCACCAGCCGCGCGCGAATCTCGCCCCGGCGGGGCATGGCGGCGATGAGCTGCGAGTGCGTCATCCCCAGCTCCGCCAGCCACAGCACCACCTTGCGCGAGCGCAGGATGACGAGGCAGTGGACGAGCAGCGCGGTGAGCGGCCCGAAGAGCAGCCCCAGCCCGGCGATGAGCTTCGCCCCCCCCGGGTCCACCCCGCCCACGCCCCACATGACGCCGCCCAGGGAGATGGTGGTGAGCAGCCACAGCCCCAGCGAGCCGAGGAAGGCGTCGTCCGGGGCGCGCGTCACCTCGGCCACCGCCGTCGCCAGCTTCTCCGGCGTGGCGGGCTCGTCCCCGCGCTCCAGTCCGCGCAGGGTGCGCAGCCGGCCGAGCGAAATCGCCGCGCCCGTCAGCAGCGTCACGGCCGTCAGCCCCGCCCCCACCCACCCGAAGAGGTCCATCACCGGGTCCAGCTCGTCGGCCAGGGTGAGGGAGGCGAAGTGCAGGCTGAGTATCGCCCCCACCAGGTTGGCCAGGGGGATGGGAAGCATCAGGTGCCGGCTGAAGGAGGCCCGCCGGGGGCCGGTGCGCGTCGTCATGGCCCCCTCACACCCTCTCCCCGGCGCCCACGTGGAAGCGCTCCACCACCCGCTTCAAGTCGCGGGCGAGCGAGGCCAGGTCCGCGTTGGCCGCCGCCATCTGCTTGGTGGCCGCCGAGTTCTGCTCCGTGACGCGCAGGATGTCGCCCATGGCCGCGGCGAGCTGGTCCGTGCCCGTCTGCTGCTGCTGCGTGGCCAGGTGGATGCTGCGCACCGCGTGCGACGTCTGCCGCGCCAGCTCGAGGATGAGGCTCAGGCTCTCGTCCACCTGGGCCGCCAGCACCGTGCCCGCGTCCGTCGTCTTCAGCCCCGCCTCGGTGGCCATCACCGCCGCGTGCGTCGCGTCGCGAATCTCCTCGATGAGCTGCTCAATCGCCTTGGTGGAGCGGATGACGTTCTCCGCCAGCCTGCGCATCTCCGCGGCCACCAGCGAGAAGCCCCGCCCCACCTCGCCCGCCTTGGTGCCCTCCAGCTCCGCGTTGAGCGCCAGCAGGTCCGACTTGTCGGCAATCTCGTTGATGAACTCCACCACCTTGCCAATCTGCTGCACGCGCTTGTTGAGGCGCACCACGGCGTCGGCGATGGCCTGGTTGTCCTCCTTCATGCGCTGCATGGCGCCGAGGAAGGCGGCCGCGCCGCGCTGCCCCGTCTGCGCGGCGGCGAAGGTCGTCTCGGCGATGGTGGACACGGACTCCGCGTTGCCCGCTATCTGCGTCGCCGAGCGCGCCAGCTCCTCCGTGGTGGCGCTCGTCACGTTGAGCGAGCTGGCCTGCTCGTCCGCGCCGGACTCCTGCTCTCCGGAGGTGGCCACGAGCTGCTCGGTGGTGGTCGAAATCTGCAGACCCGCGCGCCGCAGCTGGGTGAGCGCCTGCCCCAGTTGCGCCTGCATCTGCGCGAAGGCAGCCGACGTGGCCCACACCTCGTCCTCCGCGGCGATGACGCGCGGCGGGCGCAAATCCCCCTGGGCGATGCGCGTGGCGTCCTCGGTGATGGAGCGCAGCGGCTCGGCGATGACGGTGCCGCCCAGGTACGCGGTGAGCATCACCAGCAGGGTCACGAGTCCCGCCACCACCACCCCGGTATCATCGAGGCCCCGCTCCTCCTTCACCGCCGCCGCCTTCGCCCCGGGCGAAGCCGCCGCCGCCACCTGGTCCGCCGCGCGCAGGGTTCCGAAGACAGAGGCGTCGAGGATGAAGAGCGACGGGCAGAGCACGGCGATGGCGGTGAAGAGCACCAGGCGCCGGCGGATGTGCATGCGCCGGGGCGGCACCGTGGCCACCACCTCCAGCGGCGACAGCCCCTGCGCGGCGACCCACTCCACGGCCTTGCGCCCGCGGCGCGCCACCAGCATGTAGATGAAGAGCGCGCTCAGCGACCCCAGGGACAGGCCGCCCACGACGATGCGGGGCCCCAGCATCCACTCCGCGTCCGACAGCGGGACGAAGAGCAGCGCCAACAGCAGCGAGCCCACCCCCCAGTGCTGGAGGACGAAGGCGAAGCACCGCTCCGGGAAGACGCGGGCCTCCAGCAGCGCTTCGCGCAGGTGCTCCGGCGTCGGCGGCAGCCGCGCCTCGCCCAGGGCGTACAGCACGCGCAGCGAGCGCCGGCTGTGCACGCTGATGAGCCAGAGCGACAGCACCAGCAGCAGCCCCAGCTGCCCGAGCATCACGCCCCAGGAGTCCTCCGGAAGCGCTTCCGCGAAGAACGCGTGCAACAGCCCCAGCCCCGCGCCCACGGGAGTGCCCAGCAGCGCCGGACGCGCCGTCCACCGGGCCAGTCCCCTCAAGCCTTCCGGCGCCTTCATTCCCCCTCCACGAGTCCGCGCAGGAAGCGCTCGAAGTCCACCAGCCCCACCAGCGGCCACAGCCGCCCCTGCGCCAGGACGAAGCCTCGCAGGCTCCCGCCCGACGCGGCCACCGCCACCGGCGGCGCGGGCAGCAGCGGGTGCGGCTCCGCGTCAATCTCCAGCGTGTCCACGCCCACCGCCCCACCCGACGCGGACACCAGCACGCGAGCGGCGCCGTCCGGAGCGTGGAAGGCCCTGCGGGCGGAGGCCGCGTCCCGCCCTTCCGGCGAGGCGATGGCCGCCACCTCGTGCGCGTGGAAGGCGAGCCGGTGCGGCCCCGCGTGACACAGGAGCATGCCACGCACGTCAGGGGGGCCCATGACTCAGGCTCCCTGGCTGAGGTGGTCGAAGAGGCCTTCGGGGTCGATGACGGCCACGTCCCGGGGGCCGCTCTTGGCGGGTCCGCGCAGGTGCACGTGGACGCCCGTGGGGCCGAGCGGCTCCAGCGCCCCCGTCACCGGGGAGACGCCGGCCACCGTGCTGGCCGTGAGGGCGAGGGTGCCGCGGGGCAGGCGCACCAGCACCGCCCGGCGCGACGACTGACTGGCGCCGCCCACCAGCAGGCCCATGTCCACCACCGGGATGACTTCTCCCCGGTGGGCGAACACGCCGAGCAGGTGGGCCGGAGCGCCCGGTACCCGCGTGAGCTCGGGGAAGGTGACGACCTCCGCCGCTGTCTCCGCGGGGACCGCGTACCAGCTGCTACCGCAGGCAAAGACGAGATACGACTGACGCGCTTCCGGCTCGTGGACGGCCATGACGCGCGTCAGCCTACCCCAGAACTAGCGCTGGAACTCGACGCGCCGGTTCTCGGACCACGACTCCTCGCTGGAGGCGTTGGCCACGGGGCGGGTCTCACCATAACCCACCGTCTTCAGCTGGTTGCCCTTCACGCCCAGGTCCGTGAGGTAGCGCTTCACGGAGGCCGCGCGGCGGTTGGACAGCTGGAGGTTGTACTCCTCGGTGCCGCGCTCGTCCGCATGCCCGGCGAGCGTGAGGGCGCCCTGCTGGCCCGTCTTCATGCAGGTGGCCAGGTCCGACAGGCGCTGCTGGGCCTCGGAGGACAGCGAGGACTCGTTGAAGCCGAAGCGGATGGGGCTCCAGTCGCACTTGTCCGCGGCGGCCGTCACGCACTTGCCGGCCTGGCACTCCTGGCCCTCACCGCAGTCGGTGTTGGCGGAGCAGGTGTCCGTCGGGGCCTGGCAGCGGCCGGCCTGGCACTTGCCACCACCGCACGCCGAGTCATCCTTGCACTGGGCCTCGGCGCACTTGCCGGCCTCGCAGATGCGGCCGCTGCCGCAGGCCGCGTCCGTGGTGCACTCCGGCGGCTTGGGCGCGCACTTGTTGGCCTGGCAGGAGAAGCCCTCCTTGCAGTTCGCGTCGGTGGCGCACTCCTGGCACGTCCCCTGGACACAGACCTCGCCCTTCTCGGTGCAGGTCGAGTCGTCCTTGCAGTTGGGGTACGAAGGGGGGCAGCCGGTGAGCACGGCCATGGCGAGGGAGAGCCCCGCCCAAAGGGTAATCCGACGCATCATTCCTCCCGAATTCGTGAAAAACGAATACACGCCCGCTATCGCGGGTAGGTGCGACGCGTGTAGTCGCAGAGGGGCAGGCGAGTCAAAGTATTTGTCCCCTCCGTGACACCCGGAGCGGGCGCGGAAACCCTTGAATCTCCAAATATTTTCCGTGAAATTGTGTCATCCGCCCGCGTGGGGCCGCGCCCCGTGGCCCGCCGCCGGGAAGGCCCGCCATGCCCGCCTCCGTCCTCATCGTCGATGACGAAAAGAACATCCTTCTCACCCTGAGCCAGTCGCTGCAGCTGGCGGGGTACCAGACGCACCTGGCCAGCAGCGGGCAGGTGGCGCTGGACGTGGTGAGCGCGCGCCCGGTGGACGCGGTGCTGATGGACGTGAAGATGCCGGACATGGACGGCCTGACGGCGCTGGCGCGGCTGACCGAGCTGCGGCCGGAGCTGCCCGTCATCATGATGTCCGGGCACGGCACGATTGATACGGCGGTGAAGGCCACGCAGCTGGGGGCGAGGGACTTCCTGGAGAAGCCCATCGCCCGCGAGCGGATGCTGGTGGCGCTGCGCAACGTGCTCAAGCACCAGGCGGCGATGGAGGAATTGCAGGAGCTGCGCGCGCAGCTCGGGCGCTACGACATGGTGGGCAGCGGCCCGGCCATGCAGCGCATCTTCTCCCTCATCCAGCGCACGGCGCCCTCCGAGGGCCGGGTGCTGATTACGGGGGAGAACGGCACCGGCAAGGAGCTCATCGCGCGGGCGCTGCACCAGCACTCGCGGCGCAAGGGCCAGCCCTTCGTGAAGCTCAACTGCGCGGCGGTGCCGCACGAGCTCATCGAGAGCGAGCTGTTCGGCCACGAGAAGGGCGCCTTCACCGGGGCGGTGAGCGTGCGCCGGGGCAAGTTCGAGCTGGCACACGAGGGCACCCTCTTCCTGGACGAGATTGGCGACATGCCGCCGGCGATGCAGGCCAAGCTCCTGCGCGTGCTGCAGGAGGGCGAGCTGGAGCGCGTGGGCGGCGCGGAGACGCTCAAGGTGGATGTGCGCGTCATCGCGGCGACGAACAAGAACCTCGAGAAGGAGATTGCCGCCGGGCGCTTCCGCGAGGACCTCTACTACCGCATCAACGTCGTCCAGATTCACTCGCCGCCCCTGCGCGAGCGGCGCGAGGACTTGCCGGACCTCATCAACACCTTCCTGAGCGAGGCCTGCGCCAAGAACGGGCGCCGGCCGCTGACGCTGTCACCCGACGCGCTCGCGGTGATGAGCGCGTATGACTACCCCGGCAACGTGCGCGAGCTGCGCAACCTGGTGGAGCGGCTGGCGATTCTGTGTGAGGGGCCGCTCGTCACGCGCACGGAGGCGCTGGAGTTGCTGCCCCGGGGCCGGGCGCTGATGCCGCCCGCCGCTTCGACTTCGTCCGAGAGCGCACCGGCGCCCGTCAGCGCCCTGCCCGCTCCCGGCGATGAGAACGCGCTCGCGGCGGCGGCCACCCAGCCCGCTCCGGCGCTTGGCGTGCCCACGCCCCCGCCCGCGGCCCTGCCTCCGGTGCAGACGGGCTTCCGCCCCCGCGCGGACCGCACCTTCCGCGAGCAGGTGGAGGACGCGGAGCGGGACATCATCCTGCACGTGCTCGCGCACACGCATGACAACGTCACCGAGGCCGCGCGCATCCTCGACCTCGAGCGCGGCCACTTCTACAAGAAGATGAAGGCGCTGGGCCTGCGGCGGGGGCAGTCGGAGTCGTAGGGAGCCCTCCCCTCACCGCCGCATGCAGTAGAACGTGAACCCACCATCATCCGTCCTGCACGCCTCCCCCGAGGGCGAGTCCGGACACGCACACGTCTCATGGCTCGCGCACTGGCTCTCCTGGGTGCACGGCCGCTCACACGTGTCATCGTTGATGTCGTGGGCGTGCTCATGCACGCAGACCTTGCCGCCCACGCAGTCCGCGGAGGTGTCACACTCGTGCTCCCCGCTGCTGCAACCAGCGAAAGCGAGGGGCACGAGCAGAAGCGCGAGCAGGTGGAACCGAACATTCATGTGAGGTGTCTCCCAGCGAGGTGGCGCCCCTGGATTGCACCTGCCATGCCATGGCGCCTCTCCTGGAAGCCCCCCGCCCACGCCCTGAAACCGAGACACGGCTGTCACATCGGCCAGGGCATGAATGTCCTGGGGACCGCGGCTGAAACGCGGTCTACGAGACGCCGAGCATCCGCAGCACCGCGGTCGTCCCCGCCGCGGCGACCACCACCACCACGAAGGGCAGGCGCAGCCAGGCCAGCACCGCCCCCACGGCCACACCGGCCGGCCGGGCCGCGCCTCCGAAGCCGCCGCTCGAGGTGAGCGTCGCGGTGGCCACCAGCGCGGAGAGCAGCGCAATCGCCGACAGCGTCAGCAGCCGCTGCACACGCTCGGACACCTGGATGCGCTGGCTGAGCAGCGGGCCGGCGAGCCGGAACGCGTACGTACCCGCGGCGAGGAGCAGGACGGGAAGCAGCGTCATCGCAGGGCCACCGCCAGACCGACGAGCGCCAGCAGCACCGGCAACCCGGCGGGGAGCAACGGCGTGGTGACGAGCGCGATGGCGGTGCCCACCAGCGCCACCTTGCGCGCCACCGCCGCCGCGCGCTTCGCCTCCGCCGTGTCCGCCGAGGCCCGCAGCGACGGCAGCAGCAACGCGAACATCGCGGCCGGGAACGCGGCGTCCAGGCCCAGCACATCCGGGTCCCCCAGCGCCTTCCCCGCCAGCGCGCCCACGAGCACGCCGACGTTCCACGCCACGAACAGCGTCCCACCACAGAGCCAGTACGCGGCGCGCCGCTTCGCGGGGTCCTGCTGCGCGAGCGCGAAGGCCACCGACTCGTCCACCATCAGGTGCGTGCCGAGCAGCCGCATGGGCCAGCTCCGCCCGAGCACGTCGGAGACCACCATGCCGAAGGGCAGGTGCCTGGCGTTGAGGAGCAGCCCGGCGAGCACCGCGGCCACGGGGCTTCCGCCACCGGCCATCACCCCCACCACCATGAACTGGGAGCCTCCCGCGAAGACCAGCATCGACATGGCCGAGGCGAGCCACACGGACACGCCCGCCGCCACCGCGATGGCCCCGAAGGACACCCCCACCACCCCCGCCGCCGCGGCGATGGCGGCGACATCACGCACCAGTGCGCGGTCAACGGTCGACATGGCCGCGCATGCTACACGCCGTCTCACGGAGCCAGGGCCGAGACTTCACCCCCGGCGTCCTACGCCCATAAGCATGATAAACTGGCATTACCTGTCTGCCTCATCTCCACAGGTAGGAGCCCATCATGTTGACGAAGCACGTCGTCATCGCCGGTGTCGCCGCCCTGTTCCTCGGTGGTTGTGGTGGCGCCTCCTCCGAAGAGGCGGTGCCGGAGGCGCTCGACAGCACCGAGCAGCCGCTGCTCTATCAATGTCCCGCGAGCTTCGGCTGGACTCGCACCTGGTACGCGAATGGCCTGAAGGTCGGCACCGAGACCTGCTCGTGCCTGGGTGTCCTCAAGCAGACTGGGACACCGCAAGGAGACTTCTACGCGCAGGCGCAGTTCGAGTGCGCGAGCGCGCCAGGCGGCCCGGAGCAGGCAGGCGCCGGAGCCCTCGAGGCGCGCTGACAAGCCCGGAGCACTGGGCAGAGACCTGGAGTGGGAGCGGCGGGCAGTCGGGCGCACAGGGCCCCGCCAATCACCCGGGCGCGGCACTTCGGAGGCTGAAGCGGGCTCCCAGACGTGGGAGACTTCCGCGCGTATGAGCACGGCCTCCATCCTCGGCATCGACTTCGGGACCACCAACACCTCGGCGGCCTTCTTCGACAAGGCGGGCAAGCTCCGCGTCGTGCCCGTGACGGACAAGAGCTTCACCCTGCCCTCGGTGGTGTGGTTCCACGCGGCGGACAAGTCCATCGTCGGGCACGCGGCCCGGCGGCAGATCATCGACGACCCGAGCCACACCGTCTTCGGCGCGAAGCGCTTCCTCGGGCGCCGCTTCCAGTCCGAGTACGTCACCCAGCACAAGGACAAGTACGCCTTCGAGCTGATGGAGGCCCCGGACGGCTACACCGCCGTGAAGATGTACGGGAAGATGACCTCGCTCACCGAGGTCGCCTACCTCATCATCCGGCAGATGCTCACCCTGGCGAACCACGCCGCCGGAGAGCCCTTCCGCGAGTGCGTGCTCACCGTGCCCGCCCACGCCAGCATCCGCCAGCGCGAGGCGGTGCGGCAGGCCGCCCAGCAGGCCGGCCTCCAGGTGCGCGCCATCATCAACGAGCCCACCGCCGCCGCGCTCTACTACGCCAACCTGCGCAACCCCGAGCAGACCGTCATGGTGTTCGACCTGGGCGGCGGCACCTTCGACGCCACGCTGCTCGCCGTGCAGAACAAGGTCGTCAAGGTGCTCGCCACCGGCGGTGACGCCTTCCTCGGCGGCGCCAACTTCGACGAGCGCATCGTCGAGATGCTGGTGCAGGACTTCCAGAAGAAGCACGGCATCGACCTGCGCGGCAACAAGGTCGTCATGCAGCGGCTCGTCTTCGCCGCCGAGTCCGCGAAGATGTCCTTGAGCCAGCGCGACGCCACGGTGCTGCGCGTGCCCTGCATCGCCCAGAAGGACGGCGGCTTCATCGACTTCGACTACACCCTCACCCGCAAGCAGCTGGAGGAGATGGTGTTCCAGCTCGTCGAGCGCACCGCGTCCGCGTGCGACGACGTGCTGGAGCGCGCGAAGCTGAAGCCGGACCAGATTGACGAGCTCGTCATGGTGGGCGGCCAGACGCGCATGCCCGTCATCCGCCAGCGCTTCGGCCACTTCAAGCGGCTGTCGTCGGAGAAGGAGGTGCATCCGGAGCTGGGCGTGGCGGTGGGCGCGGCCATCCTCGGGCGCAACCTGGCGCGCGGCATCTCCGGCCTGGCGGACGTGGTGCCCATGCCCATCGGCATCATGGTGCCCGGCGGCGCCCAGCACGAGGTCATCCCCGCCAACACCCCCGTGCCCGCGACGAAGTCCATCTCCCTGGAGCTGCCCATGATTCCGGGCCCCATCTCCGTGGCCCTCTTCGAGTCGCTCGACACCACCACCGTGGAGCGCGAGCTGCTGGGCACCGTCCGCATCGACCTGGACTGGCGCACCACCCACAAGGGGCCCACCACCCTGGAGCTGCGCATGGGCCAGGACTTCGTCCTCAACGCCGCGCTCGTCTCGCCCCAGGGCACCCGCCACTCGCTGCCCATCACCGACCTGCGCGCACCCAAGCGCGCCGGCGCCTAGCCCAGGGGGGCGGGGCCAGACGCGGTCTCCGTCCTCCCCCGGTGCCTCGCAGCGGGCGCGCGAGCATTGCTCATGCGGCGGAGGTCGGCCCGGAAGCCGCCGGGAGCTCCGGCGCCCGCCGCTCCAGGTGCATGGGCAGTCCGCCCTTCGGCCGCAGGGTGATGAGCGGCTCGGGCGTCAGCACGTGGCCGGGGACGCACCTGGGCCGGTAGCGCTGGGCCACGGTGGCGAGGATGAGCTGGGCCTCCATCATCGCGAAGCCGTTGCCGATGCACTGGCGCGGCCCGCCGCTGAAGGGGAAGTACGCGTAGCGCGGACGCTGCGCGGAGGCCTCCGGCGAGAAGCGCTCCGGGAGGAATTCCTCGGGGCGCTCCCAGAACTCCGGGTGGCGGTGCGTGACGTACGGACTCAGGTCCACCAGGGTGCCGCCCGGAATCCGGAAGCCGCCAATGACGTCGTCCTCCTTCACGGCCCGGCTGTAGACGTAGGCGGGCGGATAGAGGCGCATCGCCTCCTCCACCACCATGCGCGTGTAGCCCAGCCGGGGCACGTCCCCGGCCGTGGGCTGGCGCCCGCCCAGCACCGCGTCCAGCTCCGCGTGCAGCTTCGCCTCCACATGCGGGTGCTGCTCCAACAGCGCCCACACCCAGCTCATCGTCGTGGCCGTCGTCTCGTGGCCGGCCACCAGCATCGTGAGCACCTCGTCGCGGAGCTGCTCGTCGGTCATCGCCTCCCCGGTCTCCTCGTCCCGCGCCAGCATCAGCATGGAGAGCAGGTCGCCCCGGTCCTCGTCGCGCTGCCGCCGCTCGGTGATGAGGTCCATCACCGCGCCCCGCAGCGCCCGGTTCGCGGCGCGGAACTCGCGGTCATACCGGGTGGGCAGCACCGGCGGCAGCAGGCGCAGCGTGCGGAAGCGCGTCGTCGTCTGCTCGCTCAGCACGTTGAACGCGCCCCCCACCACCGCCACCTTGTCCTCCACCGAGGCCCCGAAGAGCGCCTCGCCGACGATGGTCAGCGTCAGCCGCATCATCTCCTCCACCATCGCCACCGGCTCACCGCGCGCGGCGGGCCCATCCCAGCGCTCCAGCATGGCGGCCGTCGCCCGCGTCATGCCCTCGGCCATGGCGGCGATGCGCTGTCGGTGGAAGGCGGGCTGCGCCAGCCGCCGCTGCCGCAGCCAGAAGGAGCCCTGACTCGTCAGCAGGCCGTTGCCCGCGACGCGGCTCACCAGCCGGTACGAGATGTGGTCCTTCGTGTAGTTCTCCACGTGGTCCTGCAGCACGCGGCGCACCCCGTCCGGGTGGCTGATGAGGTGCGACGTCCGGGGGCCCACCCGGTAGCGGGCCACATCCCCGTACTGGCGCGCCGTCCCCAGCAGCAGGCCGAGCACGTCGCGGCGCGCCTCCGGAAGCACACCCAGCAGCAGGTGGCCCCTCGGGCCCGGGGCGATACGGGGAACGGCGGTGTCCGGCGAGCGCACGGCGGTGGGGGTCATGTCGGGTCTCCTTGCGCTCCTACACATGGCGCGAACGGCCCGCCCGTGCATTGTCCCGCGCCGCCAACCCGTTGTCCCCCACCGCCACGGCACATTGCGGCCCCTCCCCCGCTGGTCCATGCTCCCCCGCCCGATGCGTCCGCAGACGCTCCAGTCCTCCATCTTCCGCACCCTGTTTCGCGTCGGGGAGTCGCTCGGCATTCCGCGCTCGCGCCTGCTCGAGGCCGCCGCCGAGACGGAGGAGCGGCTGGCGGCTCCGGACACCCGCGTCTCCTACGAGGCCCTGCGCCGCGTCTGGAAATTGCTCGTCTCCGTGGGAGGTGCACAGCCGCTCGGCGTGCGACTGGCGGAGTCCCTGGAGCCCACCCACTTCGGCCTCGTGGGCTACGTGCTCGTCAACAGCCCGGACCTGCGCACGGCCATGGTGCGCTACTGCCGCGTCAACACCCTGTTGGACCCACGCACCGGGTGGACCACCACCGCGACGCCCCAAGGGATGCGCGCGGAGCTGCGGCTGCACCCCGACGACGCGTGGGCCGTGGCGCTGCGGCACCCGCCCGAGGGGCTGCTGCTGAGCCTGGTGGCCACCGGCCGCGCCCTCACGGGGACGCACTGGAGTCCGCGCCGGGTCCGCTTCGCGCATCCGCGCCATGGGGCCTCCGCGGCGGTGGAGGACTTCGTCGGCGCCCCCGTCGAGTACGACGCGAGCGCCTACGTCATGGAGGCGGATGAGCCCATCCCCTCGCTCCCCATCCGGCACGCCGACATCGACCTGGGCAACCTCCTCCACGCCCGCGCCGAGGCCGCGCTGGCCGACGCCCACGCCTCCGAGCGCCGCACGTGGACCGAGCGCGTCAGCGAGGTGCTGGCCGCCCAGCCCCGCACGGGAGAGCTGGGCCCGGCGGAGGTGGCCACCCGCCTCGCGGTGAGCGAGCGCACCCTCCAGCGCCGCCTGCGTGAGGAGGGCGCCTCCTTCGCCGGCCTCGAGGACGCCGTGCGCAGGGAGCGCGCCTTCCAGCTCCTGCGCGACGGACAGCTGGCCCAGTTCGAGATTGCCTTCCTGCTCGGCTTCAGTGACGCCAGCGCCTTCACCCGCGCGTTCCGCCGCTGGAGCGGGGAGACGCCGCTGGCCTGGCAGAAGGCCCACGCACCCCGGACGGAGTCCTGAGGTCCGGGTACACGTCTATCGCGGCCCGGTGCCGGCCGCGGCGGGGCCCTTCATCGCGGCCATCACCCGGTCGAAGCAGGCGGAGCGCGGGTGGTGGGCATCGAAGAAGTCCTCGGCCGGGCAGGCCTGGGCGAGCGGAAACACGGAGCGGCCGCAGGTACGCTCCACCCGGGCGGTCAGCTCCTCGTGGAGGGACTCCAGCGTGTAGCCCAGCTCGCGTGAGCGCAGGTGCGCGGCGGCCTCCGGGTTCCAGGGCACGGTGAGCAGCCACACCCGGGCCCCGGTGGGCGCCAGCGCGTCGAGCGCCGCGCAGAAGGCCCCCACCCTGCCGGGGTCCACGCCACACTCCAGCATCGCAATGCGCGGTGCGGACACGTAGCCAATCGCGGCGCGCGTGGCGTTGGCCACGGAGGTGTCCAGGTAGCTCTGTGGGTAGCGGAAGCGGCCGTCGGCGAGGTAGCCGTAGCGCTCGGTGTTGCTCTCCGCGACGGGCTTGCCGGGCAGGTCCCGGTTCCACACCCCCTGCACCGCCTGGCGCAGCACCGCCCCGGACAGGAGCTCTTCGGGGGTGTAGGCGCGCGGGGGCTGCTCGGCGAAGGCATCCTCCCCGGTGGGGGCGCAGCGCTCGCTGAAGGTCCACGGGGACAGCTCCACGTAGACGTCGCCCACCCGCGGCTTCTGGCGGAGCTCCCCCAGCAGCGCGAGGTAGTCCCCCACCTGGGCGTTGGTGACGGCGATGTTGAGCACCGGCGTGCCCTCGGGGAAGTGCGGCGTGCCCCAGGCCAGCACCCGGCTGGAGCCGAGGACGTACGTCGAGCCCTCCGGCGCGCGCGCGAGCATGCGGCGCTTGAGCAGCCGGTCGTTGATGTTGCGTGCCGGGTACATGAAGCCGGGCGGCAGCGGCCCCACGTCGGGGGTGCGGGACCGGCGGCCCAGCGGATCCACGCTCCAGATGAAGCCCGCGGACAGCAGCAGGACGGACGCGAAGGCGAGGAAGAAGGGGCGCATGGGGCGTCAGAACTGGAAGTAGAGGAAGCGCGAGCCGTTGCTGAACAACAGCACCGCCACGCCCGCGAGTGCCCCCAGCGCAGCCTGACGCGACGGGGACAGGTGGCCCAGCCCGGTGGCATGGCTCGCATTGCGGAGCCAGCCGACCACGTACAGCCCGAGCGCCACCAGCAACGCCAGGGCGAGGTGCTCCGGCCCCAGCCGCTCCAGCCCCGCACCATGCCCGCCCACCAGCGCCGACAGCCAGGCGCTGGCGTGGGTGAAGGAGGTGGCCCGGAAGAAGACCCAGCCCACGCAGACGAGCAGGAAGGTGAGCGCGCGCTGGACGGAGGGCGCCAGCCGCTCCCATGCGGCGCGGCCCTGGTGGAAGGCCACCAGCAGCAGGCCGTGGTACAGCCCCCACGCGGCGAACGTCCAGCTCGCTCCGTGCCAGAGCCCGCCCAGCACCATCGTCGCCACGAGGTTGAAGTGGCGGCGCGCCGGCGAGCACCGGTTGCCACCGAGGCTGATGTACAGGTAGTCGCGCAGCCACTGGCTGAGCGTGATGTGCCAGCGCCGCCAGAAGTCACTCGGGTCTCTGGCCTGGTAGGGACTGTCGAAGTTCTGCGGAAGCTCGATGCCGAAGAGCCGCCCCAGGCCGATGGCCATGTCCGTGTAGCCGCTGAAGTCGAAGTAGATCTGCAGCGAGAAGCCGAGCATCGCCAGCCACGCCTCCACGGCGCCCGCGTGGGAGACGTCCAGGAGCAGCGGATCGATGACGTGGGCGATGCGGTCCGCGACGAGCACCTTCTTGCAGAGGCCGATGGCGAACAGGAACAGGCCCTCGCGCCAGCGGGGGCGGAGGCCCTCCTCCGCCATCCGCTCCAGGCCGGGGATGAGCTGGTGGTGACGCGTCAGCGGCCCGGCGACCAGGTGCGGGAAGAAGGAGACGAAGCAGGTGAAGGTCCAGAAGTCGCGCTCCGCCTTGCAGTGGCCCCGGTAGACGTCCACCACGTAGGCCAGCGTCTGGAAGGTGTAGAAGGAGATGCCCGCGGGCAGCAGCACGTCGAACAGCTCACCCACCCAGGCGGGCGCCGGGCCGGCTCCAGCGAGTGCGAGGGCCTGGCCCGTGGTCCGCGCCAGCAGCCCGCCATACTTGAAGTACCCCAGCAGGCCCAGGCTGCTCGTCAGCGACACGATGAGCAGCACGCGACGCTGGCGGCTGCCCGGGGCCGCCGCTTCGATGCGCCGCGCCAGCTCGAAGTCCACCGCCGTGGTGAGCAGCATCGGCACGAGGAACCAGACGTGCCCGGCGAAGGCGTAGAAGACGTAGCTGGCCAGGGCCACCCAGCCCAGCAGCCACTTCCCGCGCAGCGCACGGGACAGCGCGAGCACGAGGGGCAGGAAGAGGAAGAGGAACTCGAGGGAGTTGAAGAGCATCGCGCGGGAGCGCCCCGAACCCGGACGGGGCCGGTGCAGAGCATACGGGATGCCGCGGCCATGAATGGCGCGAGCACGCCTGCTTGCCCTCCCTCGCGCGCCCCTGCCTGGCGCACCAAAGACAGACGCCACCGGGACTCGAGGAGTCCCGGTGGCGTCAGGTGCTGCCCGGCCTGCGACTACTGGTTGTAGCGGTACGCGCTGAACATCTGGTCCATGCGCGCGTCCTGGCCCGCCGTGAAGCGGTCCATGCAGGAGTCATCCGTGTAGTCCATGAAGTTGTTGATGGGGTCCACGCCCGTGCCGCTGCACGTGTCGCGGCCGGCGGGGCAGCCGTACGCGGCGCTGCGCTCGGCCGGCGTGTCGCTCACGGAGTCGCCCGTCTTGGCGCAGCCGCCCTGGAACGTGTGGTACAGGCCCATCCAGTGGCCAACCTCGTGCGTGCCCGTGTCGCCCAGGTTGTAGGGCGCCGCCGAGCCGCCCGGCACCGACGAGTACAGCATCACCACGCCGTCATCCTTCGGCGCGCCGGCGTACCAGTTGGGGAAGGTCGCCCAGCCCAGCAGGCCGCCGCCCGGGTTGCAGGTGTAGATGTTCAGGTCGTCCGCCGTGCCCTGGCGGAGCGCCGTCTTCATCGCCGTCTCCACGGAGACGCTGTCGCAGGTGTTGAACCAGGTGGCGTTGGTGGTGCGCGTCGTCGTCACCAGGTTGAACGTCCAGCCCCAGGCGCCGTACGCGTTGTTGAGCACCGTCATCTGGTCGTTGATCATCTGCGCCGTCAGGTCACCGTTGCTGACGCCGGTGCCCTTGTTGATGACGTGCCAGTAGACGTTGATGACGCCACCCGTCACCGCGGCGCCGCCGCCGCTGCCACCCGGCTTCTTCTCCGCGGCCCCGGAGAACTTCGCCAGGTGCTGCTTGACCTGCTGCTCCTCCGCGTCCGACAGCGGCCGCGTGCCGCAGCGGGAGCCGTCGACACTGGCGCGGTGAGACAGGCCCTGCTGCCCGGAAGACTCCGCTCCCTCGGGTGCCGGTGTCGGCTCCTCCTTGGAAACACAAGCCGTCGCGAGGAAACACGCACTCAGCACACCGAATCGGGAGAGACCCTTCATTGATACGCCTCCAAGGCGGGAAAGACGGAGCGCCGACCACGGCCCACCGCTGAAGGAGATTATCGGTTATTGGCACTCCGATGTTTCTACCCGGAAGTCTTTTTTCTCAAATCACTGAACACTTCTCCGTGATTCCGGGTCTTGTGCACCGCGAGTCCGGGCCGGGCGGGTGACGCGGGTGGGCGTGCGAAACACCCACCCACCCGCGTCTCACCGCGAGGGTGCGGCTACATGCAGTTGGCGTTGTAGCCGGTGCCGCCGAAGAAGAAGTACCGGCCCCAGTTCCCCGGGTCATTGCCCAGCGAGATGTCGTAGCAGTAGGCGTCGTCGCGGTACGCGGCGAGCCCGGACGGGTCCGAGTAGACGTTGCTCGTGTTCACGTAGAGCAGGTTCTTCTGGTAGGCCGCATACCCGAACCACGAGGCGGGATAGGCGCCGCTGCCCATGTCCGTGCCCGTGTGCCGGCCGCCGGGCCGGTTGTCGATGATTTCGCCACCGAAGTCGATGGACCAGGCGTTGTTCGCCAGGCCGTTGGTGTCGAAGCGGGTGCGCGGGTAGTAGCCCACCCAGATGTCACCGAACTTCAGCCACCAGTTGCCCGCGGTGCCGTCCTTGAACCACATCAGCTTGAACTCGTACTGCGCGCCGCCGGAGGTGCTGTAGTTGTTGAAGGCCCCACCGATGGAAACGGTGTTGTTCACCTGGACGAACGCGCCGCAGCTCAGGTTGTAGCAGCCGCCGCTGCCGTAGTTGTCCGGCGTGAAGTAGATGAACAGGCGCGAGTTGAAGTCGCCGTACAGGTCCCGGTACTTCTGCCAGCCGGCCTCCACCGTCTCCAGCGAGGCGCCCGAGCCGCGGACGACCCACATCTGCGACAGGCTGAACTCGCTGTTCAGCTCGGTGTACGGGTTCCAGATGTTGAAGACGCTCTCGGCGCCCATGTTGTCCACCCACTGGTGCGCGTGGGCGTACTGGTGCTGCGCGGTGGGGCCGTTGCGCGGCGGCTCGATGCCCCCGGAGCCCCCCGGCCTGCCGGCGTCCTCGGGGAGCCGGCCCTCGAGGTGGTTGGGCACCTTGCGGCGGAACTCGTCCAGCGTCTCGAAGCGCTTGAGCGTCTCCAGCTTGAGCTTGACGATGGGCACGGTGCCCTCGGGGCAGCGGCGCATGTTGCCCGCCGCGTCCACGTCACCGGGGCCGGAGAGGCCCGCCTCGAGCTCCGCGGGCCGCGTGTCGCGCCCGGGCGACGCCGGGTCCGCGGCGATGGCCGTCGGGTCCGGCGACGGCAGGGTGCTCGGCGCCAGCTGGATGCGGTGGTTCTCCATGCCCGGCTGCCGCAGCGCGGGCTGCAGGTGCAGCGGGACGCAGTCGATGTCGTCACCCCCGCGGCTGCGGAAGTGGTGCACCACGTCCTTCGCGTCGTAGAGCGACGCGAGGTGCTTCTCCATCCGCGCCAGCTCCTTGCCGTCGCGCACGCGCTCCACCAGCCCGAAGCTCGTGGAGGAGGACTCCGGAACGGTCGCGGCCTCCGCCTCCTCCCCGGCGCAGCCCGCGAGGCCCAGCCCCACCACCGAGATGAATCCGAGCCGCACCAGCCAGCGCTGCTCGGGACGACGGGTCTGCTTCGCCTTCTTCATGGAATGACCCCTGTACAGACAACGGGTTAAACCTGCCATCGACGCGATATCTGAATATCGCGCCAAAGCCGGCTTAGCCTGAAGGTCTGACAAGGACTTCCGGGAGCGTTCAGGAGGCGACAGCGCCCGGGGTGCGACTCAGGCGGCGACGCGCGCCACGCAGGCGGGGGTGTCGTTGGCGGGGGAGTTCACCACGCGGTCCACCTCGTACACGTCCAGCGAGTCTTCGGAGAAGGGCACCAGCAGGGGCAGCAGCACGGCGGCGTCCTGCGGCTCCGGGCGCAGCCACACCTCCTGGGACTGGGGCGAGAGGATGACGGGCATCCGGTCGTGGATGGGGGCCATCAGCGCGTTGGGGCCGGTGGTGATGATGGTGCAGGTGTTGAGCACCTCGCCGGTGTCGGGCGCCGTCCACTCCTCCCACAGGCCGGCCAGGGCCAGGGGCTTGCCGTCCTTGCGGTGGAAGTGGAACGGCGTCTTCGGCTTCGTGGACTGCTTCCACTCGTACCAGCCGTCCACCAGCACCAGGCAGCGGCGCTTCTTGAGGGCCGAGCGGAAGCTGGGCTTCTCCGCCACCGTCTCGCCGCGGGCGTTGATGAGCTTGCTGCCGATGCTGGGGTCCTTCGCCCACGAGGGGATGAGGCCCCAGCGGAAGGTGTCCAGCATGCGCGCGCCATCATTGGGCACCACCGGCATCAGCTGGGTGGGGCACAGGTTGTAGCGCGGCCTATCCACCGAGGCGCGGATGCCGGCGAGGCCCAGCTCGGCCACGAGCTGGTCGGGAGAGGTCCTGACGGTGACACGTCCACACATGGCGGGGGATTATCGCCCCGTCCGGCGCCGCGCCCAAGCAAGTCGCCGTGGGAGTGCCAGGAAGCAGGCGGACGGCCGTCGCGGTAGGCTGGCGGGCATGAGCAACGACAGCGGTTCGAACTTTGGGAAGCCTTCGGAGCCGAAGAAGAACCCGAAGGTGTTCGGCGTGCCGGTGAAGATAGACCCGTACGCGTCCGTGCGGCCGGACCACCCCACCGGGGAGTACGGAATGCCCGACAAGAAGAAGAAGCGGGACGACGCGCCGTTCGACCCGTTCGCCGTCGTCATCGAGTCACCGAAGGGCGGGGGCTGAGCCCCGAAGCCGGTGCCTCCCGCGCGCGCCCTGGTCTACAACGGCGCGCCATGAACCGGTCCGCGCTGCTGTCCGCCTGTCTCGCCGCTTCCGTCCTCGCCTGCTCCGAGCGCCCGTCGGGCGCCACCGTGGATGCCGGGGCGCCGCCCGTACAGGCCGCTCCCGAGGTGCCCGATGCCGGGGCCCCGGAGCCCGAAGCCGTCGATGCGGGAGTGTGGGACGCGGGAGCCCTGGCCGGAGCGCCGGACGCGGGAGCCGGAGCGTGCTCGGCGGCCACGCTGAGCGCGGCGACGCGGATTCCGATTCCCCCTCCGCCGCCCCTCGTGGAGGGCATGCGCCGCCGCATCATCGCCGCCGCCGTGGCGTGCGACTACGCGGCGCTCGCGAAGCTGGCCGACGAGAACGGCAAGGGGCTGCGCTTCAGCTTCGGTGACGGCAAGGACCCGGCGGCGTCCTGGCGCAAGGCGGAGCAGGAGGGAGAGCCCGTGCTGGCGAGGATGGTCCAGGTCCTCAACCTCTCCCCCGCGAAGCAGGGCGACCTCTACTACTGGCCCGCCGTGCACGTCACCGGCGCGGAGAAGGACTGGAAGGCCGTGGTGGGCGTCTACCCGGAGAAGCAGCTCCAGGCCATGAAGGAGGGCGGGACGGGCTACCTCGGCCTGCGCGTGGGCATCAGCGCCAGGGGAGACTGGCAGCTCGCGGTGTCAGGGGACTGAGCTCCCGCCTCAAGGGGAGTCGCCTTCAGGCAGACATGTCTGCCTTTCGAGTCCCAGGCCCGGATATATTCCGCGTCGCCCCTCTTCCGAGAGGATTTGCCCGAGGTCCAGTCCATGCGGTGGCCGACGAAGCTCTTCTTGAACGTACTCACCCCGCCGTTGAGGCTCCTCGGAAATATCCACAACCGGGGCCAGCGGTGGCGGGAGCTGCTCCGCTACCGGCTGGAGTTCCGACCCCGGCCCGACGACATCTTCATCGCCACCTATCCGAAGTCCGGCACCACGTGGATGCAGATGCTGCTGGTGCAGCTGCACAGCGGCGGGCTCGCGGAGTTCGACCACATCACCCAGAAGTCGCCCTACCTCGAGGCGGCCATCCGCCAGGAGCGCTTCGACTACCTGGAGAAGCTGCCGTCACCTCGGATGTTCAAGACGCACATGGAATACGAGATGCTGCGGCCAGCGAAGGACTCGCGCATCATCTTCATCACCCGCGACGCCCAGGACACCTTCACCTCCTGCTACCACCACCTGGAGATGGCGCAGCGGTTCCGCTCGCCGTTCGACCGGTTCATCGGCGGCATGGTGCGCGGGCAAAGCCTCTTCGGTAGCTGGTACGATTACATGCGCTCGTGGATGCCCCACCGGCATGACGCCAACGTCCTGTGGGTGCGCTACGAGGACATGCGGCAGGACCTGGAAGGGCAGGCGAGGCGCGTTGCCGCCTTCCTGGGCATTCCCGTGCCGGAGGAGCGCCTGGCGAGCATCCTGGAGAAGTGCAGCTTCGCGTACATGCGGCAGCATGACCCGAAGTTCGACTTCCGCCTGATGATGCACGAGGAGTCTCCGGGCACCTTCATCCGCCAGGGCGGTACGGGAAGCCGTCCCACGTTCCGTGAGGAGCACGTCGCCGAGCTGGAACGGAACCTGCTGAAGCTCCGGGGTGACCTCGGCCTGAGCGAGACGGAGCGCTTCTAGCGCTCCGAGCGGAGCCACGGTGCGTGGACGCCAGGGCACCCGGGCGCCGCCGGCGGACTATGCTCGCCGGCCATGAGCCCCTCCCCTCCTCCTCCAGGTGAAGCCGGAGCCCCGTCCGCCGCGCCGCATGACGGGTATGCGCGTCGCGTCGGGCTCTTCTCGGGCGTGATGCTCGTCATCGGCGGCATCATCGGCTCGGGCATCTTCCTCAACCCCGCCATCGTCGCGCAGCGCGTGCACACGCCGGGGCTCACCCTGGGCGCGTGGCTGCTCGGCGGCGGGGTGGCGCTCATCGGGGCCTTCATCTACGGGGAGCTGGGACAGCGCATCCCGAAGGCGGGCGGCAGCTACGTCTACCTGCGCGACGCCTTCGGCCCGCTGCCGGCGTTCCTCAATGCCTGGGGGATGATGCTGATGATTGCCACCGGGGCCATTGCCGCGGTGGCGGTGACCTTCGCCAACTACACCCTCGCGCTGACCGGCCTGGGGCCCGACTTCCGCTTCCCGCTCGCCGTCGGCGCCATCGTCCTGCTCTCCGGGGTGAACTACTTCGGCGTGCGCCCGGGGGCCCTCACGCAGAATGTCTTCACCGTCCTCAAGCTGCTCGCGCTCGCCGTGCTCATCGGCGCCGGGCTGCTGTTCGCCGGCCCCTCGCCCGCGGTGGAGTCCACCGTCGCGCCGCAGGCGCCCGACTCCATCGTGCTCGCCCTGGGCGCGGCACTGGTCCCGGTGCTCTTCAGCTATGGCGGGTGGCAGCAGACGAACTTCGTCGCCGAGGAGATGGTGAACCCCGAGCGCAACCTGCCGCGCGCCCTCCTGCTCGGCGTCATCGGCGTGGTGACGGTGTACCTGCTCGCGAACCTCACCTACCTGCGCACGCTCGGCGCGGGCGGGCTCGCGGCGAGCAGCGCCCCGGCGGCGGACGCCCTCGGCCAGCTGCTCGGCCCCGCGGGGCGTACGTTCATCACCGCGGGCGTGGCGCTCTCCACCTTCGGGTTCCTCAACCTCGTCATCCTCGTGTCGCCCCGCGTCTACCAGGCCATGGCCGCGGATGGCCTGTTCTTCCCGCAGCTGGCCCGCCTTCACCCGCGCTACCGCACGCCCTCCACGGCCATCCTCTTCCAGGCGGTGTGGGCCATCCTCCTCACGGGCACGGGGACGTACGGCGAGCTGCTCGACTACGTCGTCTTCGCCGACTGGCTCGTCTTCGGGGCCACGGCCGCCACGCTCTTCGTCTACCGCGCCCGCGAGTACCTGGGACGCATCCCCTACGTCGTGTACCGCGTGCCCGGCTTCCCCGTCACCCCGCTCCTCTTCATCGCGGCCGCGCTGTACGTCGTGGTGGGCTCCGCGGCCTCCAACCCGCTCAACGCCCTCAAGGGCACGCTGCTGCTCGGCGCGGGCGTGCCCGTCTTCCTGTACTGGCGTCGGCGCACGGCCGGCCGGGCAATGGCCCCGGAGGCCGTGGGAGAGCCGTAGTCTCCACCTTCGACAGCATGGCGGGGAGCAGCGAGAAGGGCCCGCTGCCATCCAGCACCCGCGTGCTCTCGCCGTTGCCGCCAATGGAGACAGTGACCACCAGCGGCCTCACGAAAGGCCGCTGGCGGTGTGTGGCCCTGCTTACTGGAAGTTGGTGACGATCTGCGTCTGGCACGTGACCGGGTCGATGAAGGACCGGGCCGCGTCGAGGGTGCAGACGGCGCCGCCGTAGGTGCCGAAGAAGACCGTCGCGGCGCAGCTGCCAGCGACGTCACTGACCTCCACCCGCCAGACGCACGTCGGGCCAGCGGCCGGATTCGCCGGGTTGGCCGTCCAGTAGTACTGCTGGGCGATCAGCGGGGTGGGGGCGGGGGCGCTGACCTGGAACCCACAGAGGGAGCCCGGCGGGCACGGGTAGGGAGTGAACACGCCGTTGAACGTACCCGTCACCGTCTGGAGGCCCAGGGAGAGGGTGGAGAGGGACTGGTTCTGGACGAAGAGGTTCTCCAGAGCGGGGCCGATGGACTGCCCGGCAGATTCCCGCAGCACGGGAACCTGGACACCCTCCTCGCGGAGGCTGACGTACTCGTTACGCTCGGAGAGGAGGTCGGGGAACCCGTACTCGACCTGTCCGGCGAGCGCGATCGACGGCATGAGGGACAGCAGCGAGACAGCCAGGAAACGCTTCACGTTCCTCGTCATGGACTTCTCCTGAGTTGATTGTTCGGGGTTGGCCGAAGCCAATGCCTTACTAACATCGCCTTTATTTCAATTGCAAACGCGAACAGGCAATTCATGGAGTTCCAGCGTTCATGAATGATTCTGGCCCGGACGTGTTGCCCATTCGTTTGAATGCCAGTCTAAGGGGTTCCCACCGAGTGTCAGACTAAGGGGTTTCCACGGGCCCGCCAAAGACACACACCGCTCCACCCCGAAGAGGAGTGAGGCAGGTCTTGTCAAACCCAGACACATCCATTTGGGGAAATGTTCCATGGCAAGGAACGTGATGCGTTTCCAGGCGGGCCCGCTGCCTCCGAGACCGGGCCCACGGGCCACGCGCGTCTCCATTCGCCGCGCCGGACCTACCGTTCGCCGCGCCCCGCCCGCCATTCGCAGCATGAGGCGGAAGCGGGCCTTCGCGCCGCGCCATCCTGGCGTCATGCGAAGACTCGCCCTGTTTCCCCTCCTCTGCCTGCTGCTCGCCCCTCCCGCCTCCGCCGCCGACGACGCCCGCGCCCGCGTCCGTGCTTCCGCCGAGGCCATGGGCGGAGAGGCCCGGCTCCGGGCCCTCACCAGCCTGCGCATCCAGGGCATCGGCCACTGGAACCTGCTGGAGCAGTCCGAGCGCCCCTCCGCGCCCTGGCTCGTCATGTACGAGCAGGTCGACGAGCTGCGTGCTCCCTCCCGCCAGCGCCTGCGCCAGAAGACCGAGAGCCGGGGCGCGGCGGGGCTCGGCACCTGGCAGTCCCTGACGGTGCTCATGGAGGGCGACGTCGTCGCCATGGAGCGCGACGGGCAGGTGCGCCCCACCAGCGGCGCCCAGCTCCAGGACATGCGGGAGCGGCTCGACTTCGCACCCGAGCGGGTGCTGCTCACCGCCCTGGACGCCGCCGACCTGCGCTCCGCGCCGGACACGGTGCTGCAGGACGTGCCGCACCACGTGGTGACGTTCCACCACGGGCGCGCGGCGGTGCGCCTCTTCCTCAATGCGAAGACGGGCCTGCCGACGCTGGTGGAGACCGAGGACGCGCATCCGGCCGACATGTTCTGGAGCGTCTGGGGCGACGTGCGCACCCGGCTGTTCTTCCAGTCCTGGTCGCTGGAGGCCGGAGGGCTGCGCTACCCGCGCCACTGGGAGTGGCAGCGCAATGACACCAGCTACCACGCCTTCACCGTGACGGCGGTGGAGGTGGACGCGAAGCTGTCCGACGCGGACTTCGCCCTCCCCGACGACGTGCGGAAGGCCTTCGCGGCCCGCCGCGACATGACGGTGGATGACACCCCGCTGGGCCATCCGGGCCGTCCCGCCGTCGAGCTGGCGCCGGGCGTGGTGCACCTGCCCGGCCGCTGGGACGTGGCCCTGGTGAAGCAGGAGGACGGGCTGGTGGTGCTCGAGGCGCCCATCGCCTCCGGCTACTCGGCGCGCGTGCTGGAGGAGGCCGCGAGGCGCTTCCCCGGCGTGAAGGTGAAGGCGGTGGTGTCCACCAGCGACGCGTGGCCCCACGTGGGCGGCCTGCGTGAGTACGCCGCCCGCGGAATCCCCGCCCACGTGCTGGACCTCAACCGACCGCTGGTGGAGCGGCTGCTGAAGGCGCCCCGGACACGGGTGCCGGATGCGCTGGCGAAGGCGCCCCGCGCGGCGAAGCTGCAGACCGTGGGCCGCCGCACGGTGCTGGGCTCCGGGGCAAACCGGCTGGAGCTGATTCCGGTGCGCTCGGAGACGGGCGAGCGGATGCTCTTCGTGTGGCTGCCGGAGCACCGCCTCCTCTACACCAGCGACCTGGTGCAGCCGGGCCAGGGCGGCGGATTCTTCAACCCGCAGCAGCTTTCGGAGACGGTGGACGTCGCGGCTCGCGAGAAGCTCGACGTGGCGCGCGCCTTCGGCATGCACCTGGGCACGACGGAGTGGAAGGCCCTCACCGACGCGGTGGCGAAGGCCCGCGCTCCGGCGACGGCCTCGACGGCGCCCTGAGCTCAGGTGCTATCGGGCCCGGCCCAGCCGGCGCTCCAGGTGCTCGCGGCGGTTGCGGCTCACCCGCAGCCGCTGCCCCGTGTGCAGCACCACCAGCAGCTCCGTGGGCGAGGCGTGGTGCAGCTCGCGGATGCGCTCCACGTTGACGATGGCCGAGCGGTGGATGCGCACGAAGCGCTCCGCGTCGAGTCGCGCCTCCAGCGCCGCCAGGCTCTCGCGCAGGACGTGCTCCTGGCTGCCCACGTGCAGCGTGACGCAGTAGTCGTCGGCCTCCACCCAGTCGATGTCCGCGACGGAGACCAGCACGGAGCGGGTGCCCACCTTCACCAGCAGCCGGCCCGCGGACTCGGCCGGGCGCTCGGCCCTGGCTTCCGACGGTGGCGCGGGGACTGGAGGCGCGGGCGTGTCCGCGAGCAGGCCCGCGAGCCGGCGGCCCAGCTCCACCGCCTCGCCCTGGCGCAGCCGCTGCCGGGCGCGGAGCAGGGCCTCGTCGAAGCGCTCGTCCGCGAAGGGCTTCACCAGGTAGTCCACCGCGTGCACGTCGAAGGCGCGCACGGCGAAGGCGTCATGGGCGGTGATGAAGATGACCGCGGGCATCTGCCCCACGCCCACCTCGCGGATGACGCCGAAGCCGTCCAGCTCCGGCATCTGCACGTCGAGCAACACCAGGTGCGGCCGCAGCTCGCGGATGGCCGTCACCGCCTCGCGACCGTCGCGGCCCTCCCCGCAGACCACCGCCTCCGGGTGCCGGGCCAGCGCGTGACGCAGCCCCCGGCGGGCCAGGGGCTCGTCGTCCACCAGCAGGACGCGCAGCTCAGCCATGGGCGCGCTTCTCCGCGGACTCGGCGCTGTCCTGCCGCAGCGGCAGCACGACGGTGGCCACGGTGCCGGTGCCTCCGGGCACGCTGGCCACGCTGACGCGCCCCGCGCTTCCGTAGAGCTGGGCCAGCCGGGCGCGCGTGTTGGACAGGCCGATGCCCGGGCTGCGCTCCAGGTCGAAGCCCGCCGGCAGCCCCGGCCCGTCATCCATCACCGCCAGCTCCAGCGCGTTCCCCTCACGCCTCGCGCGGATGCGCAGCGCCCCCGCCGCCGAGCGCATGGACACCCCGTGGCGGATGGCGTTCTCCACCAGCGGCTGGAGCACCAGGTTCGGCACGCGCGCGTCCAGCACTCCCGCGTCCACGTCCCAGTCCACGCGCAGCCGGTCCTGGAAGCGAAGCTGCTGAATCTCCAGGTAGCGCGCCAGCACGGCCACCTCGTCGCGCAGGGGCACCTCCTGCGTGGCCCCCTGCTGGAGCAACCGGCGGAGGATGTCGCTGAGCAGCACCAGCATGCGGGCCGCCGTGTCCGTCTCCTGCTCGCGCACCAGCACGACGATGGCGTTGAGGGTGTTGAAGAGGAAGTGCGGGTGGAGCTGCGTCTGCAGGGCCTGCAGGCGGGCCTCGGAGAGCTGCACGGAGAGCGCCGCGGCCTGCCGCTCGTTCTCCCGGGCGCGCCGCTGCGAGTCCACCGCGTAAGCCACGCCGACCACCGCCGCGTACGTCGTGGCCATCATCGGCATCCAGCCCAGCCAGTAGCGCAGCACCAGCAGGGGCAGCGGCGGCAGGTTGGGCATGGCGGGCATGAACGCCACGTGGCACAGCGTGTACACCCACGCGAAGACACCGCCGACGCAGAGGCACGCGGCCAGGTGCCCGGCGACGGCGCGGGCCTTCAGCGGGAGCCCCAGCCGCAGGCGGCGCGACAGGTGGACGAGCGCGGGCGTGGCGGGCAGCCACACGTACCAGGCCGGAAGCTGCGAGGCGAAGGCCCGCCACAGCGGCAGCGGCTGCGTCCCGAGGCGGCTGAAGAAGTACGTCTCCACCGCGGCGAGCGTCGCCGGCACGGTCCACACCGCCGCCAGCCACGACCACCGTCGCCACGCACGGGGCGCTGCGTTCTCCATGGGGGGCAAGATGCCCGGGAGTCTACCCCGCTGCCATTCCAAAAGACGTACGCGACATCCGGCGAGTCATTTCGTTCCAGCAATAGAGGCACCCGCCAGACCTTCTTCCTGGCGTGGCCCCATCGCCGATGGCGATGCCCGGAGGAACACACCCATGTCGAAGGTTGGAATCTCTCTGTCCAGGTTCGGAGTGTTGCTTGCGTTCGCGCTCGCGGGATGTGAAGCCGCGGAGCAGGAGCCGCAGGTGCCCGGCGATGAAGCCGCGCTCGAGTCCAGCTCGTCGGAAATCATCAATGGAACGGTCGACAACGGCCACCCCTCGGTGGGCCTCGTCCACCCGTCCGGCTGTACGGGCACGCTCATCGGCCGTCGCACGGTGATTACCGCCGCGCACTGCGTGGACTACCAGGGCCAGTACGGCTCTTTCTGTAGCAACGGTTACTGCCTCTCGGGCACGTACACGAAGCATCCCAACTACGACAGCGGCAACTACCACAATGACATCGCAGTGCTGAAGCTGAGCGGGGACTTCCAGGCGATGAGTGGCATCGTCCCCACCCGCATCGCCAACACCACCCCGAGCAACAACTCGACGGTCAACATCGTCGGCTTTGGCTGCACCGTCTGGGATTCCAGCACCGGCTACGGCATCAAGCGGCAGGGCTGGAACGTCATCCACGACGTCGACCCGCTCACCATCCAGTGGGACAACAGCAGCGCGCGGCTGTGCCAGGGCGACTCCGGTGGGCCGGCGTTCCGCGGGGGTGACTGCCAGATTGGCGTGCACAGCCACCGCCAGGGCTGGACGGGTGGGAGTGACGATGTCGCCACGCGCGTCGACGCCACCGCGGGCTGGGTGCGCAGCCACGCCGTGGACTCCTCCATCCTGAACTGCGGCCAGACGGTCTGCGGGGACGGGACGTGCCACCCCGGTGAGAACAACCTGAGCTGCGCCAGCGATTGCCAGCCGGTCTGCGGCAACTGGATCTGCGAGACCAACGAGTCCTCCACGTGCTCCTTCGACTGTCCGGTCTGCGGCGACGGCACCTGCTCGGACCTGGAGTCCGGCATGTGCGAGGCGGACTGCGGCTCTTGCGGCAACGGGTGGTGCGACCCCGGGGAGGAGTACTCCTGCGGCATCGACTGCGGCATGTCGTGCGACTTCCCGCCCTGCCCCATCCAGACCTTCTGAGAAGGTCTCCTGGCCGGGGGCCGCGCATGCCGCGGCCTCCGGCCCTGGTGCGGGCCCGCTACCAGCGCAGCGCCTGGAGCAGGTTGACGTAGTCGTCCGTCCAGACGCGGCGTGACAGCAGGTCCTCGGACGCACGCACCTCGCTCCACCCCTGGTGCTCGTGCAGCCAACGGGCCTGGAGCGGGCTCGCGGTGAGGGCGAACCAGCGGCTCGGGGACAGGCCCCGGTCCAGCTCCGCCGCGCTCAGGGACTCGCCGCCGCTGAGCGCGCATTCCAGCCCCAGCGACGTGCCCAGGCGGGTGAGCACCGGCGCCAGGTCGAACAGCCGGCTGGAGATGTGGAACAGCAGCAGCCCTCCGGGCCGCAGCTTGTGCAGGTACAGGCCGAGCGCCTCCCGCGTGAGCAGGTGCGTGGGGACGAAGTCGCTGGAGAAGGCGTCCAGGATGATGACGTCGTACGCCTGCGCCTCCGCCTCCTGGAGGCGCAGCCGCGCGTCACCGGTGACGACCCGCACCGACGCGGCGCTGCTCCCGAGCAGCGTGAAGTGGCTGCGGGCGAGCCGCTCCACCTCCGGGTCCAGCTCGTAGAAGTCCCACTGCTCGCCCCCGCGCCCGTAGGCCGCGAGGCTCCCGATGCCCAGGCCCACCACCGCCACGCGCGCTCGCGGCGGGGACTCGGCCAGCACCCGGCCCACGGGGGAGCCCCGGTGGTAGTACAGGAGGGGCTCGCCCCGGGCGTCGTCCGCGAGTCGCTCCACCCCGTGCACCGTGCTGCCGTGCTGGAAGAGGCGCAGCCCGTGCTCGTCCTTCACGGTGTAGAGGCCGTAGAACGTCCGCGCGCCGTCGACGCGGCTGTGCAGGAGCTTCACCGCCGCGAGCGCCAGGATGCCCGCCATGGCCACCGCCGCGCCCGCCGCCAGCAGGGGCGCGCGCCGGTGACGGGGCTCGCCCCGCGCTTTCAGCGCGACGTCCCGCGCGAAGAGCGCCGCCAGCACGAGCAGCCCCGCCACGCCGTAGTCCACATAGGCCATGGCCAGCGAGCCCAATAGCAGCGGCACGCCCAGCACGATGAGCGCCGTGCCCAGCCAGCCGCCCACGGAGATGTGCAGGTAGTACGAGCCCAGCAGGCTCGGCTCCTCCGGCCGGCACCGCGCCAGGCTCGCGTGCAGCAGCAGGCAGGCCACCCAGAGCACCGCGCCGTGGAGCGCCAGGGACGGGAGCACCGAGGGGACCCGCAGCAGCGCCGCCACGGCCGCCCCCGCCGCCACCAGCAGTCCCGCCAGGCACAGGCGGTTGAGCCGCTCGGGCGTCAGCGGGCTCCGCGCGAAGGCGAGGATGAGGGTGAGCAGGTAGAGCGTGAGCGGGACGATCCACAGCAGGGGCATGGACGCGTCCAGCGTGAGGACGTTCGTCACCGCCATCAGCAGGGCGTTGGCGCTCGCCGCGAGCATCAGCCAGGCGAGCCGCGTGGTGAGGCGCGTCCGGGGCGCCGGTCCGGTGACGGGGGCCGGGGAGGGAGCGCCTCCGGGAGCCCCGTCCGCGGGCCGCACCGTCCGGATGCACAGCGCGGTGAGCAGCACGAAGGCGCCGTAGGCCGCATACCAGACGCCGAGCTGCGTGCGCGTGTCGAGCGCCGGCTCCACCAGGAAGGGAAAGGTCAGCAGCGCCAGCAGCGCGCCCGCGTTGGACGTGCCGTAGAGGAAGGTCGGGTCGTTGCGGGCCGGGTGTCCGGTGCGCGTGAGCCAGCCCTGGGCCACGATGCTGGTGGTGGACAGGGCCAGGAAGGGCCAGCCGAGCGACAGCACCAGCGTGACGAGGATGGCCACGATGGGCGGCAGCGCCACGCTCCTCAGGTGGAAGGGGAACGTCACCACCGGGAGCAGCACGAAGGCCAGGTGCGCCCAGCGGTAGCGGCCCGACAGCACGTGGGACGACATCCGGCCCGCGTACAGGTAACCGAGCAGCAGGACGCCCTGGTAGAACATCATGCACGTCGTCCACACCGCCGCGCTGCTCCCATACGCGGGCAGCAGCAGGCGCGCGACGATGAGCTCCACCTGGAACAGCAGGAACGAGCCCAGGAAGACGAACCCCTGGAAGCGCATGCTCACGGGCGGCGTCGGGAGGCGGAGGGGCGCTTTCATTGCGTGCACGGGAAGATGACAGAGGGCCGCCTCCCCCGGCCAGAGACGCTCTGTTCCCGGGGCGCAACTTCTGGCGGCGCCTCCCGATAATCAGTCACCACCCCCAGTGGGTGCATCAGCACGGGAGTCGAGGGGCCATGGGCAACATGCGGATTGGCGAGCGCGTCACGCGGACCTCCACGGGACAGGCGGAAGAAGTCCGTCCCACCGAAGTCGAAGTCCAGGCGCCCCCTCCCCCACCCCAGCAGGCGCCCCCCCGCGCTCCGGCCACCCGGGAGCGGGACACCTACACGCCGCCCCGGGCCGCGCGGGCCAACCCCGCCCGGGTGCCGCCCCCTCCGGCCCGGCCTCCCGAGGAGGTGCTGCGCGAGGACCCACGGTTCACCCGGCTGGGCGAGGCCACCCAGGCGGCCGTCGTGGACCGGGCGCGGGCGGCGGGCAACTCCCCCATTGCCCAGCAGAACCTGCGCGACCTGGCGACGAATGACGATTTCGCCCAGCTGCCGCCCTCGAACCAGCGGGCGATGCTGGACGTGCAGGGGCAGGCGCCCGTCGACCGCCAGCTCACCGCGCAGCTCAGCGGCCTGGCGGGCAACCCGAACTTCCGCGGCCTGGATGAGGCGACCCGGAACAACGCCCTGGGCCACCTGTCGCGCCACCCCAATGACCCGGCCGCGCGGGAGACGCTCACCCGGCTCGCGACGTCGCCCGGCTTCGCGAGCATGCCCGGCGCGGACCAGAACCGGCTGCTGAATCTCGTGGGTGGCACCAACGTCATCTCCACCCCGGCCCGGCGAGCGCTGGACGGAGTCATGAGCGGCGCCGCGTTCCAGGGGGCGAATGCCCAGGGGCAGCAGGCGCAACTGAACGACTTCCTCACCCGGCAGCCGGCCGCGCCGCGCGTGGTCGCCGGCCTCCATGGCCCCACGCCGCAGCCCGGCCTGACGACCACCACCATCTTCGGGCCCACCCAGGTGCCCAACCACGACTTCAGCTCGGGCACGGCCGCCGCCAACCGCTACGAGGTGCAGGTGGACGGGCGGCGCATCCCCGTGTTCATGCCGCGAAACCCCAACCCGGCGAACGGCCACAGCCCCACCATCGAACAGGTCGCGCAGGGCCTCGCGGTGCTCCCGCCGGCAAGCCGCGCCCTCGTCAACCAGGTGAACGTGGAGCCGGGACAGAATCCGCAGGACGCGTACTGGCGCACCCGCTACCCGAACGACCCCAACGCCCAGAACTTCCGCTCGTACATGACGGCGGGCGCGGATGGGAACGTCACCATCTATCCGTCGCAGCACCCGCAGTCGCAGGCGGTCATCAACGACAGCCTCATCCACGAGACGGGGCACACGCTGTCCATGCGGCGCTGGGGCGATGACAACAGCGGCCGGCGTTGGGGCGACTGGCGCAACGCCATCCAGCGCGACGGCATCCGGCCCTCGAACTACGCGGCCAACGCGCCGGGGGAGGACTTCTCCGAGTCGCTGGTGCTCTACAACCGCGTCCGCGGCACGCCCCAGGAAGCCGAGGTCCGTGCGATGATGCCGGAGCGCTTCCGCATCCTCGACCAGTTGATGAGCGGGAGCCGCTGACGCGCGGGCGGAGGCATCCTTGAGCCAGGCACCGAAGCATCCGGGAACCATCGTCTACATCGATGGGACGACCCAGACGGAGACCGAGCGGGTGGACATCTCCGAGGTCCCTGAGCCCCTGCGCTATGCCCCGACGAAGAAGGGGCTCGTCCCCGTGGTGAAGGTGATTGCCTATACCGAGGGCAACTACCGGACCCTGCGCGAGTACGGCCCCGACGGCGAGTTGCTGCGCTCCACCGTGCAGACGGCGTCCCCCTGAGCCGCGGCCCCCTGATAGCGGCGGGCCATCCGGGTGCGCAGGTTGAACGGTGTGCCCCACTCCCGGGTGAGGCTGTCGGCGCGAGCGTTCAGCTCCGCCCGGGCGCGCTTCGTCGAGTCCGGGAGTCCGACCAGGACCTGGTTGGCGGACTCCTCCACGGTGAAGGCGTAGAGCTGGGCGAAGCTCTTCTTCCAGGTGGGCGCCATTGAGGAGTTCGCCCGGCGCTGGGAGCGCAACACGTTGCCGACCACCACGCCACCCGGTGACAGGCGCGCGCGGGCCGCGAGGAGGAACTCCCGGGTGGCCAGCGAGGGCGGGATGCCCCGGGGGCCGAAGGCGTCCAGGAAGATGGCGTCGTAGGACGGGCCGGGTGTCGCGATGAAGCGTCGCGCATCCTCCACGTGGGCCCGGAGCGCCGCGTCCTCACGGAAGCCGAAGTAGCGCCGGGCCACGTCCAGCACCTCCGGGTGGAGATCCACCACGTCGAGGTAGGCCTCGGGCAGCACGTCGCGGAGGAACATCGGGACGGCGCCGCCGCCCACGCCCACCACCAGGATGCGCCGGGGCTCGGCCACGAAGGCGAGCGCCGCCACCATGGCCCGCGTGTAGTCCGACTCCAGCCGCAGGGGGAAGCCCGGCCACACCACGCTCTGGGATGAGCCCAGCCAGCCGAACTGCAGGTACCGCCGGCCCTCGTCATCCTCGCTGACGACGAGGGGGCCACCCGCCGACTTCGCCACGTGCAGGAGCCTGCGGGGGTGCTCGAACGCGCGAGAGACTCGCGCCTGGGCCAGGACCTCCCGCCGGGCCCGGCCCTCCGGCGGAGGGTGGCCCTGGTTCAGACGATGCCAGCGGGTGAGCGGGGTCCTCCAGGAGTCCGCGAGCCCTGTCTGGCCGTCTTGGGGCATCCACATCACGGCTGGAGCATAGAGGAGATGAAACGGTGTAGGCGCGCTCCAGCGGCTGGAAAATCAGCTTGCCGTCGAATCGCCCGCGAAGTTTCTGCATGATTCCGCCGCTCGCTGTCTCTCCCCCGATGCGGAAGATGGGGCTCGCGACAAACCCGCGAGCTTCACCGGATCAGCCTGCTCGTGTCTCCACCGGCCCTCCGCGTTAGCGAGAAGGAACCATCTCCTTTATGGCCTTGTCCCCTGAGCAGAAGCGCGCGCGGCTCGCCGAGCTGTTGCGTGAGAAGAACCGTCAACCCGAGCGCGCGCCCACGTCCTTCGCCCAGGAGCGGATGTGGCTCCAGGAGCGCCTGGCCACCAGCAGCGCCACCCTCCACATCCCCGTCGCCGTGCGACTCTCCGGCCGGCTGGATGAGGAGGCCCTGCGCCGCGCCCTCCACGAGCTGGTACGCCGCCACGAGCCCCTGCGCACCACCTTCGTCGAGCAGGACGGCCGCCCCTTCCAGCGCATCGCCCCCGTCCTCGAGCCCTCCCTGGACGTGGTGGAGCTGCGGGACGTCCCCGACTCCGAGCGTGAGACGGAGGCCTGGCGCCGCCTGCACGAGGAGGCCCGCCGCCCCTTCGACCTGGAGAAGGGCCCGCTGCTGCATGCGGTGCTCTACCGGCTCTCCTCCAGCGAGCACGTGCTGCTGCTCACCCTGCACCACATCGTCACCGACGGCTGGTCCATGGGCGTCATGGTGCGCGAGGTGGCCGAGCTCTACGCGGCCTTCACCGCGGGCCGTCCCTCGCCCCTGCCCGCGCTGCCGCTGCAGTACTCCGCCTTCGCCTCCTGGCAGCGCCAGTGGTTGCAAGGGGAGGCGCTCGAGGCCCAGCTTTCCTACTGGCGCCAGCGGCTCAATCCCAACGCCGTCCTCCACCTCCCGGCCGACAGGCCCCGTCCCGTCACCCCTTCCGCCCGTGGCGCCCGTCACACCGTCTTCCTGCCGCTTCCCCTCGCCCACGCCCTCAAGGAGCTGGGCGCGCGCGACGGCCGCACCCTCTTCTCCGTCCTGCTCGCCGCCTTCAACGTCCTGCTCCAGCGATACTGCGGCCAGGACGACATCACCGTCGGCACCAATGTGGCCGGCCGCAACCGCGCCGAGCTCGAAGCCCTCATCGGCCTGTTCGTCAACACCCTCGCCCTGCGCACGGACCTGTCCGGCAACCCCTCCTTCTCGCAGCTGGTGGGCCGGGTGCATGAGACGGCCCTGGGCGCCTTCGCCCACCAGGAGCTGCCCTTCGAGAAGCTGGTGGAGGTCCTCCAGCCCACCCGCCATCTGAATGTCTCGCCGCTGATCCAGGTGATGTTCGTGTTGCAGAACGCGCCGCTGCCGCCCGTGCAGCTTCCCGGCCTGCTGATGCACGCGCAGCCGGTGGACGGAGGCGCGGCCCGCTTCGACCTGACGCTGGCCGCCGCCGAGGACCCGCGCGGGCTGCGACTGTCGGCCGAGTACAGCACGGACCTCTTCGACGAGAGCACGGTGGCGCGGATGCTGCGCCACTTCCACGCGCTGCTGCAAGGCGTGGTGGCCCGGCCCGATGCACCCCTGGCCGAGCTGCCGCTCATGGACGACGCCGAGCGCCACCAGCTCCTTCAGGAGTGGAGCGGCGCCCGCTCGGACGCCCCGGCCGAGGCCTGTCTCCACACCCTCATCGAAGCCCAGGTGGAGCGCACTCCGGACGCGGTGGCCCTCGTCTTCGGCGGGGAGCAGCTCACCTACCGGCAGCTCGACGCGAGAGCCAACCAGCTCGCGCACCACCTGCGCACGCTGGGCGTCGGCCCCGAGGTGCTGGTGGGGCTGTGCGTGGAGCGCTCGGTGGAGCTGGTGGTGGGCATGCTCGCCGTCCTCAAGGCGGGCGGCGCCTTCCTCTGCCTGGACTCGGCCCATCCCACCGCGCGCATAACCCTGATGCTGGAGGACTCCGGCCTCCAGGTGCTGGTGACCTACGAGGCCCTGCTCGACCAGCTCCCCGCGTCCCTGGCCTGCGTGCCGTGCTGCCTCGATACCGACGCCAGGGCCATCTCCCGGCACCCCACCACACCTCCCGGCGTGGACGTCCTCGCCAGCCAGCTCGCCTACGTCATCTATACCTCGGGCAGCACCGGCCGCCCCAAGGGCACGCTGCTGAGCCACCGCGGGCTGGGCAACTCCGCGCTCGCCGCGGTGCGGGCCCACCGCCTCCGTGCCTCCAGTCGCGTCCTGCAGTTCGCCTCGCCGACGTTCGACGCCGCCATCCTCGAAATCTTCGCGCCCCTGCTCGCGGGGGCCACGCTGGTGATGGCGCCCCGGGAGCGGCTGCTGCCGGACGCGCCGCTGCGCACGCTGCTGCGTGAAGAGGAGGTCACCACCGTCACCCTGACGCCCTCGGTGCTGGCGCAGCTGTCGCCCGAGGAGCTCCCCCTGCTGCGCACCGTCATCTCCGCGGGCGAAGCGCTGCCCGCCGAGGTGGCTCGGCGCTGGAGCCAGGGTCGCACCCTGCTCAACGCGTACGGGCCCACCGAGGCCACGGTATGCGCCTCCATCACCCCGGAGTCTGTCTCCCCGGCCGAGCCGTCCATCGGCAAACCCTGGCCCCATACCTGGCTGTACGTGCTGGACGCGCACCTGCGGCCGGTCCCCGTGGGCGTACCGGGCGAGCTGTTCATCGGAGGCGTGGGACTGGCGCGCGGCTACCTGCGCCGCGCGGAGCTCACCGCCGAGCGCTTCATCCCCCACCCCTTCAGCACCGAGCCCGGGGCACGCCTGTACCGCACCGGAGACCTGGTGCGCTGGCGAGCCAACGGCGAAGTCGAATACCTGGGGCGGACGGACTCGCAGGTGAAGCTGCGCGGCTTCCGCATCGAGCTGGGAGAGGTGGAGGCCGCCCTGGAGGAGCACGCCTCCGTGCTCCAAGCCGTGGCCATGGTGCGCGAGGACGCGCCGGGGCTGCGGCGGCTCGTGGCGTACGTGGTGCCGGCCCCCGGGGAGGAACCGGACACGGCCGCGCTGCGCGCCTCGCTCCAGCAGCGGCTGCCCGAGTACATGGTGCCCTCCGCCCTCGCCGTGCTGGAGGCACTGCCCCTCGCCACCAGTGGCAAGGTGGACCGCAAGGCCCTGCCTTCGCCGGAGCAGAGCGCCGGGCCCGCCGAGACCTACGTCGCCCCGCGCACTCCCACCGAGGAGCAGCTCGCCGCGCTCTGGGCGCAGGTGCTGCACGTGGAGCGCGTGGGCGCGGAGGACCACTTCTTCGAGATTGGCGGCCACTCGCTGCTGGCCACCCAGCTCATCTCCCGCATCCGTGCCACCTTCGGCGTGGAGCTGGCCCTGCAGGCCATCTTCGAAGCGCCCACGCTCTCCGCGCTCGCGCGCAGGTTGGAGGAGGCGCGGCCCGGGCAAGCCCCGCGGGCCCCGCCCCTGCTGGCGGTGCCCCGCACGGGCGCGCTGCCGCTGTCTTTCGCCCAGCAACGGCTGTGGCTCATGGACCAGCTCGAGCCCGGCGGCTCCGCCTACAACATCCCCACCGCCCTGAGCATCCGGGGGATTCTGGACGTGGCCGCCCTTGCCGAGGCGTTCACCCGCCTCGTCGAGCGCCACGAGTCCCTGCGCACCGTCTTCGCCACGCGCGAAGGCGAGCCCCTGCAGTGCATCCTCCCGGCCTCGGACTTCCCGCTGCCGGTGGTGGACCTGAGCGCCCTGCCCGCCACGGAGCGTGAGGCCCAGGTCCGGCACCTGGCGGCCCAGGAGGCCCTGCGCCCGTTCGACCTCGCCTCGGGCCCGTTGCTGCGCGCCTCGCTGCTGCGGCTGGGCGCGCAGGAGCAGGTGCTGCTGGTGACAATGCACCACATCGTCTCCGACGGCTGGTCCATGGGCGTGCTCGTGCGCGAGCTGGTCTCCTTCTACGAGGCCTTCTGCTCCGGCCGCACGCCTCAGCTGGCACCCCTGGCCGTCCAGTACGCCGACTTCGCCTCCTGGCAGCGCTCCTGGCTGCAAGGCGACGTCCTCCAGGCCCAGCTCGACTACTGGAAGCAGCAGCTCTCCGGGGCACCGGCCCTGCTGGAGCTGCCCACCGACAGGCCTCGCCCCTCCGTCCTCTCCCAGCGCGGCGCCCTGCTTCCCTTCCTCCTGCCCCTGCCTCTTTCCGAGGCCCTCTCCTCCTTCTGCCAGCGCGAGGGCGTCACCCCCTTCATGGCCCTGCTCGCCGTCTGGCAGCTGCTGCTGGCGCGCTACTCCGGCCAGGACGACGTCGTCGTCGGCTCTCCCATTGCCGGACGCACCCGGGGCGAAACCGAGGGCCTCATCGGCTTCTTCGTCAACACCCTCGTGCTGCGCACCCGGGTGCAGCCCCAGGCCTCCTTCCGTGAGCTGCTCGCCCAGGTGCGTGCCACCACCCTGGCCGCCTATGAGCACCAGCACCTGCCCTTCGAGAAGCTCGTCGAGGAGCTGCAGCCCCAGCGCAGCCTCAGCCACTCGCCCCTCTTCCAGGTCATGCTCGTGCTCAACAACGCTCCCCCCGCGGAGCTCTCCCTCGGAGGATTGTCCTTCCTGCCGCTGGAGCGTGAGGCCGAGGCCACCAAGTTCGACCTGACGCTCTCCCTGACCCAGACGCCCCGCGGCCTGGCCGGGAGCCTGGGCTACCGCACCAGCCTGTTCGATGCCTCCACCGTCACTCGCATGGTGGAGCACCTGCAAACCCTGCTGGAGGCCGCGCTCGCCTCGCCCGGCACGCGCGCAGGCGAGTTGCCCCTGCTCTCTCCTTCCGAGCGCTCGCGGCTCCTCGAGTCCTTCAACACCGCGACTCTGGACCTTGCTCCCCGACGGTCGCTGCATGCGCTCATCGAGGAGCAGGCCGCGCTCCATCCCGAACGGCCCGCGGTGGCATGCGAGGGGCAGGTGCTCACCTACGGTGAGCTGGAGGCCCGCGCCAACCAGCTCGCCTGGCACCTGCGCTCGCTGGGCGTGGGCCCCGAATCGTGCGTGGCCCTGTGCCTGGAGCGCTCCGTCGACATGGTGGTGGCTCTGCTAGGCGTGTGGAAGGCGGGCGGCGCCTACGTCCCGCTGGACCCGGCCCAGCCCGCCCTCCGCCTGCAAGCGCTGGTGGAGGAAGTCTCCGCTCCCGTGGTGGTGACGGTGGCGGCACATGCGGCTGCCTTCGCTGCCTCGCACGTGCATGCGGTGCGGCTGGATGAGGACTCCAGCCTGCTCAAGGGTTTGAGCACCAAGGCGCCTCCCTGCCAGGTGCTGCCGGACAACGCGGCCTACGTCCTCTTCACCTCCGGCAGCACGGGCCGCCCCAAGGGCGTGGCGGTCTCCCACTCGCAGTTGCTCACCTATGTGCAAGCGGTGACGGAGCGACTGGGCCTGAAGGACTGCGCCAGCTTCGCCCTCGTCTCCACCTTCGTCGCCGACCTCGGCAACACCGTCCTCTTCCCCTCTCTTTGCACCGGCGGGCTGCTGCATGTGCTCCCCCAGGCGCTCGCCAGCAACCCCGCAAGCGTCGCCTCCTACTTCCAGCTCCACTCCGTGGACTGCATCAAGCTCGTCCCCTCTCACCTCGCCGCCCTTCTCACCGCGCCCCAGCCCCGCCTCGTCCTGCCTCGCAAGAAGCTCGTGCTCGGCGGTGAGTCCTCTTCCTGGGCCCTCATCGACCAGGTGCGCGCTCTCGCCCCCGACTGCGAGGTCTTCAACCACTACGGCCCCACCGAGACCACCGTGGGCGTGCTCGCCGGCCTCGTGGAGGTGCCTGCCGCGGGCTCCGCACCGGCCACCGTGCCCCTGGGCCGTCCCCTGGCCCATACGCGCCTGTACGTGCTCGACGCGCGCCTGCAGCCGGTGCCCCTCGGCGTCCCTGGCGAGCTGTTCATCGGCGGCGCCCAGGTGACGCGTGGCTACCTGCACCGCCCGGAGCTGACGGCGGAGCGCTACCTGCCCGACCTCTTCAGCCCCACTCCCGGCGCGCGCATGTACCGCAGCGGCGACAAGGTGCGCTGGCTGGCTGACGGACGCGTCGAGTTCATCGGCCGCGCCGACTTCCAGGTGAAGGTGCGCGGCTTCCGCGTGGAGCCGGGCGAAATCGCCACCGTCCTGCGCGAGCACCCCGCCGTGCGCGAGGCGCTGGTGGTGGCCCGCGAGGACGTCCCGGGTGACAAGCGCCTCGTCGCCTACGTCATCCCGTCCGAGCCCGTGCCCGCTGACTCCCTGCGCGCCTTCCTCCAGGAGCGACTGCCGGCCTACATGGTGCCCTCGGCCTTCGTCGCACTGGAGGCCCTGCCGCTGACTCCCAACGGCAAGGTGGACCGCAACGCCCTGCCCGTGCCGGACGCCACGTCCTCCGCTTCCGAGTACGTCGCTCCCCGCACCCCCACCGAGGAAATCCTCGCCTCCCTCTGGGCCGCGCTGCTGCGCGTGCCGCACGTCAGCGTGCAGGACGACTTCTTCGCCCTCGGCGGCCATTCCCTCCTCGCCACCCAGGTGGTGGCGCGCGTCCGCTCCGTCCTCGGAGTCGAACTGCCCCTGCGCGCTCTCTTCGAGGCGCCCACCGTCGCCTCCCTCGCCGCTCGCATCGACTCGTCCCGCGATGCCACCACGGGCCTCGAAGCCCCCGCCATCCTTCCCGTGCCTCGCGCAGGGCCGCTGCCGCTCTCCTTCGCCCAGCAACGCCTGTGGTTCCTCGACCAGCTCCAGCCCGGCGGCTCCTCCTACAGCATGCCCCGCTTCGTGCGCATGGAGGGCCTCCTCGACGTGGCCGCCCTGCGCCGTGCCTTCGAGGAGTTGGTGCGGCGCCATGAGGCGCTGCGCACCACCTTCACCCAGCAGAAGGGCAAGCCCCTCCAGCTCATCGCGCCTCACGCTGAGCTGCCGCTGGACGTCGTGGACCTCAGTGGCCTGGAGCCCCAGACCGCCCGGGCGGAGCTGGAGCGGCAACTGCGCGCAGACACGCTCGAGCCCTTCCACCTCGCCACCGGCCCCCTGGTGCGCGCGGGCCTGTGGAAGCTGGGCCCCGCCGAGCACGTGCTCTCGCTCAACATGCACCACATCGTCTCGGACGGTTGGTCCATGGGCATCCTCGTGCGCGAAGTCGCCGCGCTCTACGACGCCTTCGCTCACGGCAGGCCCTCGCCCTTCGCCCCGCTGGCGCTCCAGTACGCCGACTACGCCGTCTGGCAGCGCCAGTGGCTCCAGGGTGACGTGCTCGAAGCCCAGCTCGCCTTCTGGCGGCAGCAGCTCTCCGGAAACGCGCCGCTGGAGCTGTCCACCGACAAGCCGCGCCCGGCCGTCCAGACCTTCCACGGCGCCCAGGTGCCCGTCCGCCTCTCCCCCCAGATCTCCGAGGCGGTGAAGGCGCTGTGCCAGAAGGAAGGCCTGACGCCCTTCATGGTGCTGCTCGGCGCCTTCCAGGTGCTGCTGTCGCGCTACTCCGGCCAGGAGAACATCTCCGTCGGCACGCCCATCGCGGGCCGCCAGCGGAGTGAGCTCGATGGGCTCATCGGCTTCTTCGTCAACACCCTGGTCATGCAGTCGAGGGTTCATGGCCGCGACTCGTTCCTCCACCTGTTGCGGCAGGTGAAGGAGACGGCCCTGGACTCCTATACCCACCAGAACGTGCCCTTCGAGCGACTGGTCGAGGAGCTCCAGCCCGACCGGGACATGAGCCGCAGCCCGCTCTTCCAGGTCATCTTCGCCCTGCAGAACACCCCCAACGTCACGTTGCAGAGTCAGGATTTGACGCTGCGCTCGATGGAGGTGAACAACCCCTCCATCAAGTTCGAGTTGGAGCTGAGCCTCTCGGAGTCACCCGACGGCTTCCACGGAGTGCTGGGCTACAACACGGACCTGTTCGAGGCGGGCACCGCCACGCGCATGGCACGGCACTTCCTCACGCTGGTGCGGACGCTCGTGGCCCGGCCCGCGGCGCCCCTGGACTCCGCGTCCCTGCTGTCCGAGGCGGAACGCCACGAGATGCTGGTGGAGTGGAATGCCACCGCCACCGAGTACCCGCGTGGCTCCACCCTGCCCGAGGTCTTCTCACAGGTGGTGGCTCAGTACGCGGACAAGGTCGCCGTGGAGTTCGGTGACTCCAAGCTCACCTACCGGCAGCTCGACGAGCGCGCCAACCGGCTCGCGTGGCACCTGCACGGGCTGGGCGTGTCCACCGACTCCCGCGTGGCCATCGCCCTGGACCGCTCGCTGGAGCTGATTGTCTCTCTCCTCGCCATTCTCAAGGCTGGCGGAGCCTACGTCCCGCTGGACTCCTCGTATCCCCGCGAGCGCCTCGCCGCCATGGTGGAAGACGCACGTCCGTGTGTCCTCATCACCTCGCGTGAGTTGCTGGCGAAGCTGCCCTCCGAGGGGCTGCCCACGGTGGTGGTGGGTGAGGTGCCCCTGGAGAGCCAGCCGACTTCGGCGCCTCCCATGGCCGCGCTGCCCCAGAGCCTCGCGTACATCGACTTCACCTCCGGCTCCACCGGCAGGCCCAAGGGCGTTGGCACTCCTCAGGCCGCCGTGCTTCGCACCGTCTTCGGCGTCGACTACGCGCACCTGGGGCCCGACGAGACATTCCTTCTCATTGCGCCTGTCTCCTTCGACGCCTCCACCCTGGAGCTGTGGGGGCCGCTGCTCCATGGCGCACGCCTCGTCGTCTTCCCGCCGCACTCGCCCTCCGACTTGAAGGAGCTGGAGTCGGTGCTGGTGAAGCACGGCGTGACGACGCTGCACCTCACCGCCGGCCTCTTCACCCAGGTGGTGGACCACCAACCCTCCGCTCTTCGCGGAGTGAAGCAACTGCTGACCGGTGGTGACGTGGTGAGCGCGCCCCACGTGCGCCGCGTGCTGGAAGGAATGCTCATTCCGGTGACGGCCTGCTACGGCCCCACCGAGACCACCCTCTTCGCCTCCTGCCACCGCATGACGGACGTGGCCCAGGTGGGCACCTCCGTGCCCATCGGCCGCCCCATCGGCAACACCCAGGTGTACGTGCTGGATGCTTCCGGCCAGCCCGTGCCCTCCGGCGTCACCGGAGAGCTGTTCATCGGCGGTGACGGCGTGGCCCGGGGCTATGTCGAGCAGCCCGCGCTCACCGCCGAGCGCTTCGTCCCCGACGCCTTCTCCGGCGTCGCGGGTGCCCGCCTCTATCGCACGGGAGACCTTGCCCGCTGGCGCAAGAACGGCGTGCTGGAGTTCCTCGGCCGCGCCGACGCCCAGGTGAAGGTGCGCGGCTACCGCATCGAGCTGGCCGAAGTCGAAGCCGCCCTGCTTGCCTTCGCCGACGTGGCCCAGGCCGTCGCGTTGGTGCGTGAGGACGTGCCCGGCGACAAGCGTCTCGTCGGCTATGTCGCCGCGCCCGAGTCCCTCGACACCGCCGCCCTGCGCGCCGCCCTCTCGCAGCGGCTGCCCGAGTACATGGTGCCCTCCGCCCTCGTGCGTCTGGACGCCCTGCCCCTTACCTCCAACGCCAAGGTGGACCGCAAGGCCCTGCCCATTCTCGACTCGGCGCTGATGTCGCCCGCCGAGGCGTACGTCGCCCCGCGCAACCCCACCGAGGAGAAGCTGGCGGAGCTGTTCGCGGCCGTCCTGCGTGTGCCCCAGGTGAGCGTCACGGGCAACTTCTTCGAGCTGGGCGGCCATTCGCTGCTGGCCACGCAGCTCGTCTCCCGCATCCGCTCCGCACTGGACGTGGAGTTGCCCCTTCGCGCCTTCTTCGAAGCGCCCACCGTCGCAGTGCTCGCCGAGCGCATCCACTCCGCCGGGGCCTCCAACCAGGGGACGGCGCCCGCGCTCATCCCCGTGTCGCGCTCCGAGCCGCTGCCGCTGTCCTTCGCCCAGCAGCGCCTGTGGTTCCTCGACCAGCTCGAGCCCGGCAGCGCCTCCTACAGCATGCCCACCTTCGTGCGCATGGAGGGGGAGCTCCACACGGATGCCCTGAGCAGCGCCCTCGACGAGCTGGTGGGTCGCCACGAAGCCCTGCGCACCACCTTCACCCAGCAGGGGGACCAGCCTCTCCAGGTCATCTCCCCTCGCGGCGGGCTGCCGCTGGAGACCGTGGACCTCGGTGGCCTGGAGCCGCGGGCCGCCCGCGCCGAGCTGGACCGACGGCTGCGCGCCGAGCTGCTCCAGCCCTTCAACCTCGCCACGGGCCCGCTGGTGCGCGCGCAACTGCTGAAGCTGGGCGCCACCGAGCACGTGCTCGCCCTCAACATGCACCACATCGTCTCGGACGGCTGGTCCATGGGCGTGCTGGTGCGCGAAGCCGCCGCCCTCTACGAGGCCTTCTCCCAGGGCAGGCCCTCGCCCCTGCCTCCGCTGCCCATTCAGTACGCGGACTACGCCGTCTGGCAGCGTCAGTGGCTCCAGGGCGCGGTGCTCGATGAGCAGCTCGCATGGTGGAAGCAGCAACTCTCCGGCGCATCCACACTGGAGCTGCCCACCGACAAGCCGCGCCCGCCCGTGCAGACGTTCCATGGCGCGCACGTGCCCGTCTCGCTGTCGCTCGCCACCTCGAATCAGCTCAAGGCGCTCAGCCAGAAGGAGGGCGCTACGCCCTTCATGACGCTGCTGGGCGCCTTCCAGGTGCTCCTCGCCCGCTACTCCGGGCAGCAGGACATCTCCGTCGGCTCGCCCATCGCTGGCCGCCAACGTGGAGAGCTGGAAGGGCTCATCGGCTTCTTCGTCAACACGTTGGTACTGCGCACCCAGGTGGAGGACGGCGGCTCCTTCGTCCACCTGCTGCGCCAGGTGAAGGAGTCCTCGCTGGGCGCCTACGCCCACCAGGACGTGCCCTTCGAGCGTTTGGTGGAAGAGCTCCAGCCCACGCGCGACCTGAGCCGCAGCCCCCTCTTCCAGGTCCTCTTCGCGCTGCAGAACGCGCCCACCGTCTCGACCCAGGGCAAGGGGTTGGTGCTGAGCGCGGTGGAGGTGGACAACCCCACCACCAAGTTCGAGCTGCAACTCAACCTGTCGGAGACCCCGGACGGCTATCACGGCTCGCTGGGCTACAACACGGACCTGTTCGAGCACACCACCGCGCTGCGCATGGCAAGCCACTTCCAGGCACTGGTGGAGGCGCTCGTCTCACGGCCGGAAGCGTCCCTCTGCTCGTTCTCCCTGCTGTCCGAGGCGGAACGCCACGAGATGCTGGTGGAGTGGAATGCCACCGCCACCGAGTACCCGCGTGGCTCCACCCTGCCCGAGGTCTTCTCACAGGTGGTGGCTCAGTACGCGGACAAGGTCGCCGTGGAGTTCGGTGACTCCAAGCTCACCTACCGGCAGCTCGACGAGCGCGCCAACCGGCTCGCGTGGCACCTGCACGGGCTGGGCGTGTCCACCGACTCCCGCGTGGCCATCGCCCTGGACCGCTCGCTGGAGCTGATTGTCTCTCTCCTCGCCATTCTCAAGGCTGGCGGAGCCTACGTCCCGCTGGACTCCTCGTATCCCCGCGAGCGCCTCGCCGCCATGGTGGAAGACGCACGTCCGTGTGTCCTCATCACCTCGCGTGAGTTGCTGGCGAAGCTGCCCTCCGAGGGGCTGCCCACGGTGGTGGTGGGTGAGGTGCCCCTGGAGAGCCAGCCGACTTCGGCGCCTCCCATGGCCGCGCTGCCCCAGAGCCTCGCGTACATCGACTTCACCTCCGGCTCCACCGGCAGGCCCAAGGGCGTCGGTACTCCGCAGGCCGCAGTGCTGCGTACCGTCTTCGGCGTCGACTACGCGCACCTCGGCCCGGATGAAACGTTCCTCCTCATCGCTCCTGTCTCCTTCGATGCCTCCACCCTGGAGCTCTGGGGCCCGCTGCTCCACGGTGCGCGCCTCGTCGTCTTCCCGCCGCACTCGCCCTCCGACTTGAAGGAACTGGAGTCGGTGCTGGTGAAGCACGGCGTCACCACGCTTCACCTCACCTCGGGCCTCTTCACCCAGGTGGTGGACCACAACCCCGCTGCGTTGAGGAACGTGAAGCAGCTGCTCACCGGTGGCGACGTGGTGAGCGCGCCCCACGTGCGCCGCGTGCTGGAAGGAATGTTCATTCCGGTGACGGCCTGCTACGGCCCCACCGAGACCACCCTCTTCGCCTCCTGCCACCGCATGACGGACGTGGCCCAGGTGGGCACCTCCGTGCCCATCGGCCGCCCCATCGGCAACACCCAGGTGTACGTGCTGGATGCTTCCGGCCAGCCCGTGCCCTCCGGCGTCACCGGAGAGCTGTTCATCGGCGGCGACGGCGTGGCCCGGGGCTACGTCGAGCAGCCCGCCCTCACCGCCGAGCGCTTCGTCCCAGACGCCTTCTCCGGCGTCGCGGGTGCCCGCCTCTATCGCACGGGAGACCTTGCCCGCTGGCGCAAGGATGGCGTGCTGGAGTTCCTCGGCCGCGCTGACGCCCAGGTGAAGGTGCGCGGCTACCGCATCGAGCTGGCCGAAGTCGAAGCCGCCCTCCTCGCCCACCCCTTGGTGGCCGAGGCCGTCGCGTTGGTGCGTGAGGACGTGCCCGGCGACAAACGTCTCGTCGGCTACGTCGTGGCGCCCGAGTCCCTGGACTCCGCCCAGCTGCGCGCATTCCTCTCGCAGCGGCTGCCCGAGTACATGGTGCCCTCCGCCCTGCTGCGGCTGGATGCCATGCCGCTGACGGCCAACGCCAAGGTGGACCGCAAGGCGCTGCCCGCCCCGGAGTCGCTGGCCTCCCCGGCCGACACCTACGTCGCCCCGCGCACCCCGACCGAGGAGTTGCTCGCCGGCCTCTTTGCCCAGGTGCTTCGCGTGCAGCGCGTGGGTGCCCGCGACAACTTCTTCGAGCTGGGCGGCCACTCCCTGCTGGCCACCCAGCTCATCTCCCGCGTGCGCTCCACCTTCGGCGCCGAGCTGCCCCTGCGCGCCCTCTTCGAAGCCCCCACTGTCGAGGGGCTTGCCGCGAGCATCGGCGCCGCGCCTGGAAGCCATGCGCCGGCCATCGTCCGCATGCCGCGCACCGGAGCGCTGCCGCTGTCCTTCGCCCAGCAGCGGCTGTGGTTCCTCAACCAGCTCGAGCCCGATAGCCCCGCGTACAACATCCCCTCCGCCCTGCGCGTGTCTGGAGCGCTGGAAACCGAGGCCCTGCGACAGAGCCTCGAAGCGCTGGTGCATCGGCACGAAGCCCTGCGCACCACCTTCCGCGAGGACTCCTCCGGCCCCGTCCAGGCCATCGCTCCGTCCGCCGCCCTGCCGCTGGACGTCGTTGACCTGAGCCACCTGCCTGAAGACACGCGCCAGGCCGAAGTGCGCCGCGCGGCTGCCGCCGAGGCCCTGCGCCCGTTCGACCTCGCCTCCGGCCCGTTGCTGCGCGCCTCACTGCTGCGCCTCGCCTCCAATGAGTACGTGCTGCTGGTGACGATGCACCACATCGTCTCCGACGGCTGGTCCATGGGCGTGCTCGTGCGCGAGCTGGTCTCCTTCTACGAGGCCTTCTGCTCCGGCCGCACGCCTCAGCTGGCACCCCTGGCCGTCCAGTACGCCGACTTCGCCTCCTGGCAGCGCTCCTGGCTGCAAGGCGACGTCCTCCAGGCCCAGCTCGACTACTGGAAGCAGCAGCTCTCCGGGGCACCGGCCCTGCTGGAGCTGCCCACCGACAGGCCTCGCCCCTCCGTCCTCTCCCAGCGCGGCGCCCTGCTTCCCTTCCTCCTGCCCCTGCCTCTTTCCGAGGCCCTCTCCTCCTTCTGCCAGCGCGAGGGCGTCACCCCCTTCATGGCCCTGCTCGCCGTCTGGCAGCTGCTGCTGGCGCGCTACTCCGGCCAGGACGACGTCGTCGTCGGCTCTCCCATTGCCGGACGCACCCGGGGCGAAACCGAGGGCCTCATCGGCTTCTTCGTCAACACCCTCGTGCTGCGCACCCGGGTGCAGCCCCAGGCCTCCTTCCGTGAGCTGCTCGCCCAGGTGCGTGCCACCACCCTGGCCGCCTATGAGCACCAGCACCTGCCCTTCGAGAAGCTCGTCGAGGAGCTGCAGCCCCAGCGCAGCCTCAGCCACTCGCCCCTCTTCCAGGTCATGCTCGTGCTGCAGAACGCTCCGGCGGCGGGGCTGTCACTGCCGGACCTGTCCTTCGCCCCCCTGGAGCGTGAGGCCGAGGCCACCAAGTTCGACCTGACGCTCTCGCTGGCACAGACGCCTCGCGGCCTGTCGGGCGCGCTCGGCTACCGCACCGACCTGTTCGACGCCTCCACCGTCACCCGCATGGTGGAGCACCTGCAGACCCTGCTGGAGGCCGCGCTCGCCTCGCCCGGCATGCGCGCAGGCGAGTTGCCCCTGCTCTCTTCCTCCGAGCGCTCGCGGCTCCTCGAGTCCTTCAACACCACGACGGAGCAACTCCCGCCCCGGGAGGCGCTGCACATCCTCATCGCGGAGCAGGCTGCGCTCCACCCCGAGCGGCCCGCGGTGGCATGCGAGGGGCAGGTGCTCACCTACGGTGAGCTGGAGGCCCGCGCCAACCAGCTCGCCTGGCACCTGCGCTCGCTGGGCGTGGGCCCCGAATCGTGCGTGGCCCTGTGCCTGGAGCGCTCCGTCGACATGGTGGTGGCTCTGCTAGGCGTGTGGAAGGCGGGCGGCGCCTACGTCCCGCTGGACCCGGCCCAGCCCGCCCTCCGTCTGCGAGCGCTGGTGGAGGAAGTCTCCGCTCCCGTGGTGGTGACGGTGGCGGCACATGCGGCTGCCTTCGCGCCCTCCCAGGCACTCCGGGTGCTGCTGGATACGGATGCCGGCTTGTTCGCGAGCCAGCGCCAGGATGCGCCGCCGTGCAGCGTGTCTCCCGACAACGCGGCCTACGTCCTCTTCACCTCCGGCAGCACGGGCCGCCCCAAGGGCGTGGCGGTCTCCCACGGACAGCTCGCCCATTACGTCCACGCTGCCACCGAGCGGCTGGGCCTGAAGGACTGCGCCAGCTTCGGCCTCGTCTCCACCTTCGTCGCCGACCTTGGCAACACCGTCCTCTTCCCCTCCCTTTGCACCGGCGCCCTGCTTCATGTGCTCCCCCAGGCGCTCGCCAGCAACCCCGCAAGCGTCGCCTCCTACTTCCAGCTCCACTCCGTGGACTGCATCAAGCTCGTCCCCTCTCACCTCGCCGCCCTTCTCACCGCGCCCCAGCCCCGCCTCGTCCTGCCTCGCAAGAAGCTCGTGCTCGGCGGTGAGTCCTCCTCCTGGGCCCTCATCGACCAGGTGCGCGCTCTCGCCCCCGACTGCGAGGTCTTCAACCACTACGGCCCCACCGAGACCACCGTGGGCGTGCTCGCCGGCCTCGTGGAGGTGCCTGCCGCGGGCTCCGCACCGGCCACCGTGCCCCTGGGCCGTCCCCTGGCCCATACGCGCCTGTACGTGCTCGACGCGCGCCTGCAGCCGGTGCCCCTCGGCGTCCCTGGCGAGCTGTTCATCGGCGGCGCCCAGGTGACGCGTGGCTACCTGCACCGCCCCGAGCTGACGGCGGAGCGCTACCTGCCCGACCTCTACTCCGCGCTGCCCGGCGCGCGCATGTACCGCAGCGGCGATAAGGTGCGCTGGCTGGCCGACGGGCGCGTCGAGTTCATCGGCCGCGCCGACTTCCAGGTGAAGGTGCGCGGCTTCCGCGTGGAGCCGGGCGAAATCGCCACCGTCCTGCGCGAGCACCCCGCCGTGCGCGAGGCACTCGTGGTGGCCCGCGAGGACGCCCCGGGTGACAAGCGCCTCGTCGCCTACGTCGCGGGCACAGCGGAGCTCTCCGGCGACGTGCTGCGCGAGGCCCTCAGGGCCCGGCTGCCCGAGTACATGGTGCCCTCGGCCTTCGTCACGCTGGAGGCCCTGCCGCTGACACCCAACGGCAAGGTGGACCGCAAGGCCCTACCCGCACCGGAGGCCACGTCCTCCACTGCCGAGTACATCGCCCCGCGCACACCCACCGAGGAAATCCTCGCCTCCATCTGGGCTGCGCTGCTGCGCGTGCCGCAGGTGAGCGTGCAGGATGACTTCTTCGCGCTCGGTGGCCACTCCCTGCTCGCCACGCAGGTCGTCTCTCGCGTCCGCTCCGCCCTCGGAGTCGAGCTCTCCCTGCGCGCCCTCTTCGAGTCACCGACGCTGGAGGCGCTGGCCCGGCGCGTGGAGCAGTCCACGCGCAACACCGACCTGCCCGAGCTGCTCGCGACGCCCGTGGGCCCGCGAGCCCCGCTGTCCTTCGCCCAGCAGCGCCTGTGGTTCCTCGACCAGCTCCAGCCCGACGCGACGACCTACAGCGTGCCCCGCCTCCTGCGCCTGCAAGGCCCGCTGGACGCCCCCGCCCTGGAGCGCGCTTTCACCGAGCTGATCCGCCGTCACGAGTCCCTGCGCACCACCTTCCACCAGGAAGCCGGGGAAGCCTTCCAGCTCATCGCGCCGCCCGCTCCCTTCCACCTCTCCGTGGTGGACCTGTCCTCGCACGAAGACCGGGAGGCCGAGTCCCACCGCCTCGCCGCGCAAGAGGCCCAGCGCCCCTTCCACCTCGCCTCCGGCCCACTGCTGCGCGCCCTGCTGCTGCGCCTGGACTCGCGTGAGCACTTGCTGTCGCTGAACATGCACCACATCGTCTCCGACGGTTGGTCCGCGGGTGTGCTCGTGCGCGAGCTGAGCACCCTCTACCGGACCTTCGCCGCGGGCCAGTCCTCGCCCCTGGCCGAGCTGCCCGTGCAGTACGCCCACTACGCCGTCTGGCAGCACTCCTGGCTGCACGGGGACACCCTCGACCAGCAGCTGTCCTGGTGGCGTCAGCACCTGGAAGGCGCGCCGCACGCGCTGGAGCTGCCCACCGACTTCCCACGCCCGCCCGTGCAGTCCTCCGTCGGCGCCTCCCTCCACTTCCAATTCCCCACCGAGCTGAGCCAGTCACTCCAGTCGCTCGCACACCAGCATGGCGCCACCCTCTTCATGGCCCTGCTGGCTTCCACTCACGCGCTGCTGTCCCGTTACTCCGGACAGGATGACGTCGTCGTCGGCTCTCCCATCGCCGGACGCCGCTTCGCCCAGTTGGAAAGCCTCATCGGCTTCTTCGTCAATACCCTGGCGCTGCGCGCGCGAGTGACATCCGGCCTCACCTTCCGCGAGCTGCTGGCGCAGGTGAAGGAATCGACACTCGGCGCCTATGCCCACCAGGACGTCCCCTTCGAGAAGCTGGTGGAGGAGCTGCAGCCCCAGCGCGACTTGAGCCGCACCCCGCTCTTCCAGGTGATGCTCGTCTTGCAGAACGTGCCGCGCCCGGCGGCCCCGGCGCACCCGGAGGAGCTGTCCGTGCTTCCCGTGGAGCAGGAGCGCCTGGGCGCCAAGTTCGACCTCACCTTCACCTTCACCCACTCGCCCCAGGGACTGGTGGGCTCGGTCAACTACAGCACCGCGCTCTTCCGTGAAGACACCGTGCGCCGGCTCGTCACCCACCTGGGGGTGCTGCTGCGGGGCGCGGTCGCCCGGCCCGAAGCACGCGTGTCCGAGCTGCCGCTCATGGACGACGCCGAGCGCCAGCAGGTGCTCCTCGCCTGGAACGCCACGCGCTCCGACTACCCGCGCGACGCCTCCATCCACGAGCTGTTCCAGGTACAGGCCCGGCTCACTCCCGACGCGGTGGCCCTCGTCTCCGGCTCTGAGCACCTCACCTACCGCCAGCTCGACGAGCGCGCCAACCAGCTCGCCTGGCTCCTGCGCTCGCTGGGCGTCGCTTCCGGCACTCCCGTCGCCGTGGGCCTGGAGCGCTCCTTCGAGCTCATCATCTGCCTGCTCGGCATCCTCAAGGCGGGCGGGGCCTACGTGCCCCTGGAGACGGCCTACCCCCGCGAGCGCCTCGCGTTGCTGCTGGAGGACTCGGGCGCCACGCTGCTGCTCACCCACTCCCGTCTCGCCGGCAGCCTGCCGTCCTTCTCCGGCCGCACCGTGCTGCTGGACTCCGAGTCCGCCCTCCTCGCCCGCCAGCCCACCCACGCGCCCGCGTCCCTGACGCACGCGTTGGGGCTGGCCTACGTGATGTTCACCTCCGGCTCCACCGGCAGGCCCAAGGGCGTGCTGGTGCCGCACCGGGGCGTGGTGCGCCTGGTGTGCGGCGCGTCCTTCATGAGCTTCGGCCCCGGGCACGTCTGCCTTCAGACGGCGCCCGTCGCCTTCGACGCCTCCACGCTGGAAATCTGGGGCACGCTGCTTCATGGCGCTCGTCTGGTGCTCGCACCGCCGTACGCGCTCTCGCTGGAGGAGCTGGGGGCCCTGGTGCGCCAACACGCGCCTTCCACGCTCTGGCTCACCACGGCCCTCTTCGAGCAGATGGTCCTGCACCAGGGTGAGGCACTGGCCTCCGTGTCCCAGGTGCTGTCCGGTGGCGAAGTGATGCCCGTCCAGCGGATGCGCGAGCACCTCGCGCGCATGACTCCGGACGCCGTGTTCGTCCACGCCTACGGCCCCACCGAGAACACCACCTTCTCCACCACCCACACCCTTCGCGCGCACTCAGTGGTGGGCCACTCCGTCTCAATCGGGCGACCCATCTCGCAGTCCACCACCTACGTGCTGGATGCCGCACTCAGGCCGGTGCCGGTGGGCGTACCCGGCGAGCTGTACGTGGGCGGGGACGGTCTGGCCTGGGGCTACCTGGGCCGGCCGGAGCTGACGGCGGAGCGCTTCATCCCCGACGGCTTCGGCGACACCCCGGGCGCGCGCCTGTACCGCACGGGCGACGTGGCGCGCTGGCAGGCGGACGGCACGCTCGAGTTCCTGGGCCGCACCGACTTCCAGGTGAAGGTGCGTGGCTTCCGCATCGAGCCCGGCGAGGTGGAGGCCGTGCTGCGGCTCCAGCCCGGGGTGCGCGAAGCCCTCGTACTGGCGCGAGAGGACAGCCCTGGCGACAAGCGCCTGGTGGCCTACGTCGTGGGCGACGTCTCCGGGGACGTGCTGCGTGGGGCCCTCGCGGCCCGCCTGCCCGACTACATGGTGCCCTCAGCGTTCGTCCTGCTGGAGTCCTTTCCGCTGACGGCCAATGGCAAGGTGGACCGCAAGGCCCTGCCTGCACCGGAGGCCACGTCCTCCGCTGCCGAGTACGTCGCCCCTCGCACGCCCACCGAGGAAATCCTCGCCTCCATCTGGGCCGCGCTGCTGCGCGTGCCACAGGTCAGCGTGGCGGACGACTTCTTCGCCCTCGGCGGCCACTCGCTGCTGGCCACCCAGGTCGTCTCTCGCGTCCGCTCCACCTTCGGAGTGGAGCTGCCGCTGCGCGCCCTCTTCGAAGCCCCCACCCTCGCGGGCCTCGCCAAGCGCGTGGAGCAGGCCTCGCGCGACACCGGTCTGCCCGAGCTGCTCGCGACGCCCGTGGGCCCGCGAGTCCCGCTGTCCTTCGCCCAGCAGCGCCTGTGGTTTCTCGACCAGCTCCAGCCCGGCACCGCCACCTACAACGTGCCCCGCCTCTTGCGCCTGCAAGGCCCGCTGGACGCCTCGGCCCTGGAGCACGCCTTCTCCGAGCTGGTCCGCCGTCACGATTCGCTGCGCACCACCTTCCACCAGGAGGCCGGGGAAGCCTTCCAGCTCATCGCGCCTCACTCGCCCTTCCACCTCTCCGTGGTGGACCTGTCCTCGCATCAGGACCGGGAGGCCGAGGCCCGCCGCCTCGCCTCCGAAGAGGCCCTGCGTCCCTTCCACCTCTCTTCCGGCCCGCTGCTGCGCGCCCTGCTGCTGCGCCTGGACTCGTGTGAGCACCTGCTGTTGCTGAACATGCACCACGTCGTCTCCGATGGCTGGTCCATGGGCGTGCTCGTGCGCGAGCTGAGCGTCCTCTACCGGGCCTTCGCCGCGGGCCAGCCCTCGCCCCTGGCCGAGCTGCCCGTGCAGTACGCCCACTACGCCGTCTGGCAGCGCTCCTGGCTGCACGGCGACAGCCTGGACCAGCAGCTGTCCTGGTGGCGTCAGCACCTGGAAGGCGCGCCGCACGCGCTGGAGCTGCCTACCGACTTCCCGCGTCCGCCCGTGCAGTCCTCCGCCGGCGCCGCCCTCCACTTCCACTTCCCCGCCGAGCTGAGCCAGTCACTCCAGTCTCTTGCCCACCAGCACGGCGCCACCCTCTTCATGGTCCTGCTGGCCTCCACGCAGGCACTGCTCTCGCGCTACAGCGGCCAGGACGACATCGTCATCGGCTCGCCCATCGCCGGACGCCGCTTCGCCCAGCTCGAAGGTCTCATCGGCTTCTTCGTCAACACCCTGGCGCTGCGCTCGCGCCTGCACGACAACCCTTCCTTCGCCCAGTTGCTGGCTCGCGTGCGCGAAGCCACCCTGGGCGCCTACGCCCACCAGGACGTCCCCTTCGAGAAGCTGGTGGAAGAGCTGCAGCCCCAGCGCGACCTGAGCCGCACCCCGCTCTTCCAGGTCATGCTTGGCCTGCAGAATGCGCCCCCGTCCGCCTCCGCGCCCCCGGAGGAGCTGTCCGTGCTCCCCGTGGAGACGGAGAACGTGGGCGCCAAGTTCGACCTCACCTTCACCTTCACCCACGCGCCCCGGGGGCTGGTGGGCTCGGTCAGCTACAGCACCGCGCTGTTCCGCGAAGACACCGTGCGCCGCCTCGTCACCCACCTGCGCGTGCTGCTGCAAGGCGTGGTGGCCAGGCCCGAAGCGCGCCTGTCCGCGCTGCCGCTCCTCGACGACGCCGAGCGCCAGCAGGTGCTGGCGGACTGGAGCTTCACCGCCTCCGAGTATCCTCGCGGCTCCACCCTGCCCGAGGTCTTCTCACAGGTGGTGGCCCGCTTCCCGGAGAAGACTGCCGTCGAGTTCGGAGAAGCGAAGCTCACCTATCGGGAGCTGGACGCGCGTGCCAATCAGATTGCGTGGCACCTGCGTGGCCTGGGCGTGTCCACCGACTCGCGTGTCGCGCTCGCTGTCGACCGCTCGCTGGAGCTCATCATCTCGCTGGTCGCCATCCTCAAGGCTGGCGGCGCCTACGTGCCGCTCGACCCGAGCTACCCGCGTGAGCGTCTGGCCGCCATGGTGGAGGACGCGCGGCCCACCGTGCTCATCACCACGCGCGAATTGCTGGAGAAGCTGCCCGCCGAAGGACTGTCCACCGTCCTCATGGGAGAGGTGTCCCTGGAGGGCCAGCCGGACTTCGCGCCCCCGGTGACAGCCCACCCTGGCAGCCTCGCGTACATCGACTTCACCTCCGGCTCCACGGGCCGCCCCAAGGGCGTCGGAAGCACGCACCAGGGCGTGCTGCGCACCTTGCTGGGAGTGGACTACGCGTCCTTCGGGCCGGACGAGACGCTGCTCCACCTCGCGCCCATCTCCTTCGACGCTTCCACCTTCGAAATCTGGGGCGCGCTGCTGCATGGGGCGCGCCTCGTCGTCATGCCTCCGCACGCGCCCTCCCTGGAGGAGCTGGGCCACGCCATCCAGCGCCATGGCGTCACCACGCTGTGGGCCACCATCGGCCTCTTCACGCAGCTGGTGGACGCCCAGCCCGAGGGGCTGAGCACCGTGAAGCACGTCATGACAGGCGGAGACGTCATCTCCCCGTCCCACGTGCGCCGCGCACTGGAGGAGCTGCGCGTCCGCGTGACGGCCTTCTATGGCCCCACCGAGACCACCGTGTTCGCCACGTACCACCCGCTGACCCGGGCGGAGCAGGTGGGCCTCACCGTTCCCATCGGCCGGTCCATCGGCAGCGCGCGGCTGTACGTGCTGGACGCGTACGGGCAGCCGGTGCCCGTGGGCATCACCGGGGAGCTGTTCATCGGCGGCGACGGAGTGGCCCGCGGCTACGTGGGACAGCCGGCCCTCACCGCCGAGCGCTTCGTGCCTGACGCCTTCTCCGGCGAGCCCGGCGCCCGCCTCTACCGCACCGGCGACCTGGTCCGCTGGCTGGACACCGGCGTGCTGGACTTCGTCGGCCGGACGGATGCGCAGGTCAAGGTGCGCGGCTTCCGCATCGAGCTGGCCGAGGTGGAGACCGCGCTGCGCGCCCACTCCGGCGTGCGCGAGGCGGTGGTGGTGGCGCGCGAGGACGTGCCCGGCGACAAGCGGCTGGTGGGCTACCTCGTCGCTTCGGACTCGCTCGACACGGCCGAGCTGCGCGCGTTCCTCAAGCAGCGGCTGCCCGAGTACATGGTGCCTACCGCCCTGGTGCGCCTGGACGCCTTCCCCCTCAGCGCCAACGCCAAGATTGACCGCAAGGCCCTGCCCGCCCCGGAGTCGGTGGCCGCCTCCTCGTCCGACACCTACGTGGCCCCGCGCACTCCGACCGAGGAGCTTCTGGCCGGCCTCTTCGCCCAGGTGCTGCGCGTGCCGCGCGTGGGTGTCCACGACAGCTTCTTCGAGCTGGGGGGCCACTCGCTGCTGGCCACCCAGCTCATCTCCCGCGTGCGCTCCACCTTCGGCACGGAGCTGCCCCTGCGCACGCTCTTCGAGGCCCCCTCCATCGAGGAGCTCGCCGCGCGCATCGACTCCGTCCGGGAGTCCGCCGCTGGGAGTCCGGTCCCCGCCATCGTCCCCGTGCCCCGCACGCAAGCGCTGCCCCTGTCCTTCGCCCAGCAGCGGCTGTGGTTCCTCGACCAGCTCGCTCCCGGCAGCCCCGCCTTCAACATCCCCTTCTCCCTGCACCTGACGGGCGCGCTGGACGCGGAGGCCCTGCGTCGCGCCCTCGAAGCGCTGGTGCACCGACACGAAGCCCTGCGCACCACCTTCCGCGACGAGCCCTCCGGCTCCGTCCAGGTCATCGCCCCGCCCTCCGCCCTGAGCATGGACGTCACCGACCTGCGCTCGCTGCCTCCCGCGCGGCGTCAGGCCGAGGCGCTGCGGCTGTCCGAGGAAGAGGTCCTGCGTCCCTTCGACCTGCGCACCGGCCCGCTGCTGCGGACCACCCTGCTGGTGCTCGACGCGCAGGAGCACGTGCTGCTCCTCAACGTCCACCACAGCGTCGCGGACGGCTGGTCCATGGGCGTCATGGTGCGCGAGGTGGCGCAGCTCTACGCCGCCTTCGCCGCCGGCAGGCCCTCTCCCCTGGCTCCGCTGCCGTTCCAGTACGCGGACTTCGCCGCCTGGCAGCGCCAGTGGTTGCAGGGCCCCGAGCTGGAGGAGCAGCTCACCTGGTGGCGCCGTCAGCTGGGCGGAGCGCCGCAGGAGCTGGAGCTGCCCACGGACAGGCCCCGCACGCACCGTGCCATGCCCCGGGCGGCCCATGTCCCTCTGGTGCTCTCCAAGCAGCTCTCCGAGGCCGTGGAAGCCCTCTGCCTGCGCGAGGGCCTCACGCCCTTCATGTTCCTGCTGGCCTCCTTCCAGCTGCTGCTGTCGCGCTACTCCGGCCAGGACGACCTCTGCGTCGGCTCGCCGGTGGCCGGACGCAACCGCGCCGAGCTGGAGGGGCTGGTCGGCTTCTTCCTCAACACCCTCGTCCTGCGCACCCGCCTGGATGGAAACCCCACGGGGCGAGAGCTGCTCGCCCGCGTCCGGGATACCGCCCTGGGCGTCTTCGCCCACCAGCACATTCCCTTCGAGCAACTGCAGCCCATGCGCGACCTGCGCCAGGCGCCGCTGTTCCAGGTGATGTTCATCCTGCAGAACCTTCCCCCGTCGGTGCTGTCCATGCCGGGGCTGACGTTCCGCTCCATGGCCACCCAGAGCCGCGTCGCCAAGTTCGACCTGACGCTGGTCATGTCGCGCACCGCGGACGGCTTCCAGGGCGGGCTGGAGTACGCCGTCGACCTGTTCGACGCGTCCACCGCGGAGCGCATGGCCCGGCACCTGCTCGTGCTGGTGGAGGCACTGGTGGCGACCCCCGAGCGCCGCCTGTCCGCGCTCACGCTGCTGACAGGGGACGAGCGCCAGCGCATCCTCGGAGACTGGAGCGCCAACCCCGCGCCCTTCCCGGACGTGTGCGTGCACTCGCTCTTCGAGGACCAGGTGCGCCGCGCGCCGGACGCACTGGCCGCTTCTTTCGAGGGACAGCAGCTCACCTACGCGCAGCTCGACGCGAAGGCCAACCAGCTCGCGCACGCGCTGCGCCGCCAGGGCGTCGGGCCCGAGGTGCGGGTGGCGCTCAGCCTCGAGCGCTCGTTGGACATCGTCGTGGGCCTGTTCGGCATCCTCAAGGCCGGCGGCGCCTGGGTGCCCGTGGATCCGTTGCTGCCGCGCGAGCGCCTGGCCTTCATGCTGGAGGACAGCGGCGCGGTGATGCTGGTGACCCAGGCGCCACTGGTGGAGCGCTTCCCCGCGTCCTTCCACTCGCGCGCGCTCTGCCTGGACTCCGGGCGCGAGGCGCTGTCACGTGAGAGCACCGACGCACCGGTGACGGGCGTGGCCCCGTACCACCTGGCCTACCTGCTCTACACCTCCGGCAGCACCGGCACGCCCAAGGGCACAGCCGTGGAGCACCGCGGCGTCACCAACCTCGTCACCCAGGAGAAGGGCGTCTACGAGATTGGCCCGGGCAGCCGCGTGTTGCAGTTCGCCAGCCTCTCGTTCGACCTGTCGGTGGAGGAGATCTTCACCACGTTGTGCTCCGGAGGCGCGCTGGTGCTGGCACCCATGGAGAAGTTGATGCCGGGCGCGCCGCTGCAGCAGTTGATTCGCGACGAGGCGCTCACCGTCATCAGCGTCACCCCGGCCACGCTGGCGGCCACGCCCGCCGAGGACTACCCGGCCCTGCGCACCGTCATCTCCGGCGGTGAGGCCGTCTCCGCCGAGGTGGTGGGCCGCTGGGCGCCGGGCCGCACGTTCCACAACGGCTACGGTCCCACCGAAACGACGGTGGTGGCCACGCTGGCCATCTGCAAGCCGGACGGGAGCGCGCCCTCCATCGGCCGCCCCATGGCCAACATGCTCACGTACGTGCTGGACGCGCACGGCGAGCCGGTGCCCGTGGGCGTCAAGGGCGAGTTGTACGTGGGCGGCGTGGGCGTGGCGCGCGGCTACGCGGGCCGGCCGGCCCTCACCGCCGAGCGCTTCCTGCCGGACCCGTTCTCCGGAGTGCCCGGCGCCCGCATGTACCGCACCGGCGACGTGGTGCGCTGGCGTGAGGACGGGACGCTGGACTACCTCGGCCGTGCGGATGCGCAGGTCAAGGTGCGCGGCTTCCGCATCGAGCTGGGTGAGGTGGAGTCCGCCCTGGCGAAGCTGCCCGCGGTGCGCGAGGCCGTGGTGCTGGCGCGCGAGGACGGCCCCGGCGGCAAGCGGCTGGTGGGCTACGTGGTGGCGCACGAAGGCGTGCAGACGGACAGCACGACGCTGCGCACCGCCCTCAAGGAGACCCTGCCCGAGTACATGGTCCCCGCGGTGGTGATGCTGCTACCCGCGATGCCTCTCACTCCCAACGGCAAGGTGGACCGCAAGGCCCTGCCGGCTCCGGACTTCACGAGCGACGCGAAGGACCACGTCGCGCCCCGCACCCCCACCGAGGAGCGCGTCGCGGAGCTGTGGAGCCAGCTGCTCAAGGTCGAGCGCGTGGGCGCCAGTGACAACTTCTTCGACCTGGGCGGCCACTCGCTGCTGGCCACCCAGGCCATCAGCCGCATCCGCGCCGCCTTCGGCGTGGAGCTGCCCCTGCGCGAGCTGTTCGTGGCCCCCACCCTTGAGGGAGTGGCGCGCCGGATTGACGCTGCCATCGCGGGAGGCAGCACGCCCGCGGCGCCCAGGCAGCGCGAGGCCCTCGCGCTGTCACTGCCGGTCCTCCCCCTGGAGGAAGTCGCCGCACGGGAGAAAGCGCGCCCCCTTCCCGCGGCGCAGGCTGGCGATTCCGCTGAGCTCTCCGCCGAGGAGCGCCAGCGGGTGCTGGTGGAGTGGAACGCGACTTCCACCGAGTACCCGCGCGGCTCCACCCTGCCCGAGGTCTTCGCGCAGGTGGTGGCCCGCTTCCCCGACAAGGTCGCCGTCGAGTTCGGCGACTCGAAGCTCACCTACCGGCAGTTGGATGAGCGAGCCAACTCCCTCGCCTGGCACCTGCGTGGGTTGGGCGTGTCCACGGATTCGCGCGTGGCCCTCGCCGTGGACCGCTCGCTGGAGCTGGTGGTGGCCCTGGTCGCCATCCTCAAGGCCGGTGGTGCCTACGTGCCGCTGGACTCTTCGTACCCGCGCGAGCGCCTTGCCGCCATGCTGGAGGACTCGGCCCCGAGCGTGCTCGTCACCACGCGCGCGCTGCTGCCGAAGCTGCCGGCCCACGGGCTCGCCACGGTGGTGCTGGAGGACGTGACGCTGTCCGGCCTCCCCACGCACGCGCCCCCCTCCACCGCCCTGCCCGACAGCCTCGCGTACATCGACTTCACCTCCGGCTCCACCGGCCGCCCCAAGGGGGTCGGCACGCTCCAGTCCGCCGTGCTGCGCACCGTCTTCGGTGTCGACTACGCGCACCTCGGACCGGACGAGACGTTCCTCCTGCTCGCCCCCATCTCCTTCGACGCCTCCACCCTGGAGCTGTGGGGGCCGCTGCTGCATGGCGCCCGGCTGGCCATCTTCCCGCCCCACTCCCCCTCGGACCTGCTCGAGCTGGAGTCCGTGCTGCAGAAGCATGGCGTCACCATCCTGCACCTCACCGCCGGCCTCTTCACCCAGGTGGTGGACCACAACTTCCCCGCCCTTCGTGGGGTGAAGCAGCTGCTCACCGGTGGCGACGTGGTGAGCGCGCCCCACGTGCGCCGGGTGCTGGAAGGAATGTCCATTCCGGTGACGGCCTGCTACGGCCCCACCGAAGGCACCCTCTTCACCTCCTGCCACCGCATGACGGACGTCGCCCACGTCGGCACCTCCGTCCCCATCGGCCGGCCCATCGGCAACACCCAGGTGTACGTGCTCGACGCCTCCGGTCAGCCCCTGGCCCCGGGCGTCATCGGTGAGCTTCTCATCGGCGGCGACGGCCTCGCCCGCGGCTATGTCGGCCAGCCCGCGCTCACCGCCGAGCGCTTCGTCCCCAACCCCTTCTCCTCCTCTCCCGGCGCACGCCTCTACCGCACCGGAGACCTGGCCCGCTGGCGGCAGGACGGCGTGCTGGAGTTCCTCGGCCGCGCCGACGCGCAGGTGAAGGTGCGCGGCTACCGCATCGAGCTCGCCGAAGTGGAAGCGGCGCTGCTCGCCTTCCCCGACGTGCGCGAGGCTGTCGTGGTGGCCCGTGAGGACTCACCCGGCGACAAGCGCCTCGTCGGCTACATCGTCGCGCCCTCGTCGCTGGACATGCACGCCCTGCGCGCGGCCCTCAAGGAGCGGCTCCCCGAGTACATGGTGCCCTCCGCCCTGGGACGCCTGGACGCGCTGCCCCTCACCCCCAACGGCAAGGTGGACCGCAAGGCGCTCCCGGCTCCCTCGGCGTTCCAGGACCGCATCACCACCCGCGCGCCCCGCACCGACTGCGAGCGCGAATTGGCGGCGCTCTGGGCCCGCGTCCTCCATCTCGACACGGTCGGCGCCGAGGACGACTTCTTCGAATTGGGCGGCCACTCGCTGACAGCCACCCAGGTGCTCTCCCGCATCCGCCAGCACTTCGGCGTGGAGCTGTCCTTCCGCGACTTCTTCGCCGCACCCACCATCGCGGCGCTGGCGGAACGCATCGAGGCGCAGGCGGGCACGCGGGCCGCCACCTCCCAGCCCCTGCTCCGTCCCCGCAAGGACGGCGGCCCCCTGCCGCTCTCCTTCGCGCAGCAGCGCCTGTGGTTCTTCGCGAAGCTCGACCCCGAGAGCGCTGCCTACAACCTTCCCTTCGCCGTGCGCCTGGAGGGCGCGCTCGACGTGCCCGCGCTCGCCAGCGGCCTGCGTGGGCTGCTCCAGCGCCACGAGTCCCTGCGCACCACCTTCCACGAGCACGAGCACCAGCCCGTGCAGGTCATCAACGCCAGCCCCGCCCTGCCCGCGGGATGGGTAGACCTGGAGGCCCTGCCGGAGGACGAGCGCGAAGCCTCGCTTCAGCGCGCCCTCGAATACGAGGCCGGCCAGCCCTTCAACCTCGAAACGGGCCCGCTCTGGCGCGTGCTCCTGGTGCGTCTGTCCGCGGAGCAGCACGTGCTGCTACTCACCCTGCACCACGTCATCGCGGATGGCTGGTCCATGGGCGTGCTCGTCCAGGAGCTGGCCACGCTGTACACGGCCCACTCCGAAGGCCGCCCCGCGCGCCTGGAGCCACTGCCGGTGCAGTACGCCGACTTCGCGCTCTGGCAGCGAGACTGGCTGCGCGACGAGGCACTGGAGGCCCAGCTCGGCTGGTGGCGCGAGCAACTCCAGGGTGCACCCCGCGCCCTGGCACTGCCCACCGACAAGCCGCGTCCCGCGACGCAGTCGACTCGCGGCGCCGGGCACCCGTTCCACTTCCCGCGCGAGCTGTCGGATGCACTCGAAGCACTGTGCCGTGAGGAGGGGGCCACGCCTTCCATGGTGGTGCTCGCCGCCTTCCAGGCGCTGCTGGCCCGCTACTCCGGCCAGGACGACGTCGCCGTCGGCATGCCCATCGCCGGCCGCACGCACGCGGAGCTGGAGGGACTCATCGGCTTCTTCGTCAACACGCTGGTGCTGCGCACGAAGCTGGACGGAGACCCCAGCTTCCGCGTGCTGCTCGGCCGCGTGCGGGACATGACGCTCGGCGCCTATGCCCACCAGGACGTCCCCTTCGAGAAGCTGGTGGAAGCGCTGCGCCCCGAGCGCGAGGCCGGACGCACCCCGCTCTTCCAGGTGATGCTCGCGTTCCAGAACGCGCCCATGCCGGAGGTGATGGGCGCGGGGATGAAGCTGAGTCCCCTCATGGCCGAGCACCGCTCGGCGAAGTTCGACCTCACCCTGGCCCTTGGCGACCGGGGCGACGGGCTCAGGGGGCAGCTCGAGTACAGCACCGACCTGTTCAACGCAGCCACCGCGGCGCGGATGGTGGGGCACCTGAGAGCGCTGCTGGAGTCGGCGCTGGCGAATCCGGACCACCAGCTCTCCCGCGTGTCCTTCCTCACGCAGGACGAGCGGCACCTGCTGTTCCACGGATGGAAGGAGCCGAACGCCTCCACGGCCGCGGACGCCAGCCTGCACCGGCTCGTCCAGGCTCAGGCCCGCCTGACGCCCGACACGGTGGCCGCGGAGCATGACGGCCAGGCACTCACCTGGCGCGAGCTGCACCACCGTGCCCGCGAGGTCTACCGCGCCCTGCTCGTGCGCGGGCTGGTGGAGCGGCCCGAGCCGCCCCTGCTGGTGCCGGTGCCGCGCACGGGCGCGCTGCCCCTGTCCTTCGCCCAGCAGCGGCTGTGGTTCCTCGACCAACTGGAGCCCGGCAACCCCACCTACAACATGCCCATCGCCGTGCGGATGGAGGGGGAGTTGCACGTCGAAGCCCTCCGGCGCGCCCTCACCGAGCTGGTGCGCCGCCACGAGTCGCTGCGCACCACCTTCCACGAGCAGCAGGGCCAGCCCGTCCAGCGCATCGCGCCCGCGGACGTGCTGCCGTTGGACGTCGTGGACCTGAGCGGCCTGGGCGAGTCCGCGCCCCAGGAGGCCCGCCGCCTGCTCGCGCGCGAGGGGGCTCAGGGCTTCGACCTCGCTGCCGGCCCGCTGCTGCGCGCCGTGCTGCTGAAGCTCGCCCCGGCCGAGCACGTGCTGGGGCTCAACATGCACCACATCGTCTCGGACGGCTGGTCCCTGGGCGTGCTGGTGCGCGAGGTCGCCGCGCTCTACACCGCCTTCAGCCAGGGCCGGCCCTCGCCCCTGCCGGAGCTGTCCCTCCAGTACGCCGACTACGCGGCCTGGCAGCGCCAGTGGCTGCAAGGCGCCGTGCTCGAGGAACAGCTGACCTGGTGGCGCCAGAAGCTCGGGGGCAACGTCCCGCTGCAGCTGCCCATCGACAAGCCGCGCCCGCCGGTGCAGACGTTCCGGGGCGCGTCCGTCACGGTCCACCTGCCGCAGGCCGCGGCCCAGGCCCTCAAGGCGTTGTGCCAGCGTGAAGCCGTCACGCCCTTCATGGTGCTGCTGGCCTCCTTCCAGGTGCTGCTGTCGCGCTACTGCGGCCAGCAGGACATCTCCGTCGGCTCGCCCATCGCCGGCCGCCAGCGCGGGGAGACCGAGGGGCTCATCGGCTTCTTCGTCAACACCCTGGTGCTGCGCGCCCACGTGGACGGCACCGGCTCCTTCCGCCAGCTGCTCCAGCAGGTGAAGGAGACGGCCCTGGGCGCCTACGCCCACCAGGACATTCCCTTCGAGCGGCTGGTGGAGGAGCTGCGGCCCGAGCGCGACCTGAGCCGCGGCCCGCTCTTCCAGATCCTCTTCGCCCTGCAGAATGCGTCCGCCGTCTCCTCCGCCGCGCAGCAACCCGGCCTGGCGCTGCGGCCGATGGAGGTGGACCTCAGCGCCATCAAGTTCGAGCTGGAGCTGAGCCTGTCCGAGTCGCCGGACGGCTTCCGCGGCGTGCTGGGCTACAACAAGGCCCTGTTCGAGGCCGGCACCGCCACGCGCATGGCGGAGCACTTCCGCACGCTGGTGCAGAGCCTCGTGGCCCGCCCCGAGGCGCCCCTGGCCTCCGCGTCCCTGCTCTCCGAGGAGGAGCGCCACAAGGTGCTGGTGCGGTGGAACCAGACCGGCGCCGCCTTCCCCCACGACACCTGCGCCCACCACCTCTTCGAGGCCTGGGCCGGGCGCACGCCGCACGCCGCCGCCCTGCGCTTCGAGGGCGAGCAGCTCACGTACGCCCAGCTCGACGCCCGCGCCAACCAGCTCGCGCACCACCTGCGCTCGCTGGGCGTGCGCGCCGAGATGCCCGTGGCCCTGTGCGTGGAGCGCTCGCTGGAGACCGTCATCGCGCTCCTCGCCATCCTCAAGGCGGGCGGCGCCTACGTCCCCCTGGACTCCAGCTACCCCGTGGAGCGCCTGACGTACCTGCTGCGCGACTGCGCCGCTCCGGTGCTCGTCACCACCGCGACGCTCTCCGCCAGCCTCTCCCCCGGCCGCGAGCAGCGCGTCCTGCTGGACGCGCAGGCGGCCCTCATCGGCGAGCAGCCCACCACCGCGCCGGACACGGGCGTGACGGCCCAGCACCTGGCCTACATCATCTACACGTCGGGCAGCACGGGCCGCCCCAAGGGCACGCTGTTGCAGCACCGCGGCCTGGGCAACACCGCGCTGCAGGCCGGGCGCGCCCATGGCTACCGGCCCGGCAGCCGCGTGCTCCAGTACGCGGCCTTCGGCTTCGACGCCTCGGTGGCCGAAATCTTCGGCGCCCTGCTGGCCGGGGCCACGCTGGTGCTGGCGCCCCGCGAGCGGCTGATGCCCGGCGCCCCGCTGCGCGCGCTGCTGCGCGAGGAGTCCATCTCCGCCGTCACCCTGACACCCTCCGTGCTCGCGCGGATGGAGCCGGAGGACTTCCCCGCGCTGGAGACACTCATCTCCGCCGGTGAGGCCTGCACCCCCGAGTTGGTGGAGCGCTGGGGCGGCCGCGTGCGGCTGCTCAACGCCTACGGCCCCACGGAGGTCACCGTGTGCGCCACCCTCTCCGAGCCCCTCGCGCCCGGACAGCGGCTCACCATTGGCCGGCCCTGGGCCAACGTGCGCGCGTACGTGCTGGACGAAGCGCTGCGGCCCGTGCCGGTGGGCGTGCCCGGAGAGCTGTGCATCGGCGGCGTGGGCCTGGCCCGCGGCTACCTCGGCCTGCCGGGCCTCACCGCCGAGCGCTTCGTGCCCGACGCCTTCAGCGCCGAAGCCGGTGCACGCCTCTACCGCACCGGAGACCGGGCGCGGTGGCTGGCCGACGGCACGCTGGAGTTCCTGGGCCGCCTCGACTCCCAGGTGAAGCTGCGCGGCTTCCGGATTGAACTGGGGGAAGTGGAAGCGGCCCTGGCGCGGCAGCCCTCGGTGCGCGAGGCGGTGGCGGTGGTGCGCGAGGACGCCCCCGGCGACAAGCGGCTGGTGGCGTACGTCGTCCCCGGGGAGGGCGGCGCGCTGGACGCCGCCGCTCTGCGTGGCGTCCTCAAGCAGGAGCTGCCGGAGTACCTGGTGCCCTCAGCCATCGCCGTGCTGCCCGCGCTGCCCCTGACGTCCCATGGCAAGGTGGACCGCAAGGCCCTGCCCGCTCCGGATGTCTCGGCGGCTCGCACGCGGTACGTCGCCCCGCGCACCCCGCTGGAAGCGCAGCTCGCGCAGGTGTTCGCCGAGGTGCTGAACCTGGAGCGCGTGGGCGTCGAGGACGACTTCTTCGCCCTCGGCGGCCACTCCCTGCTCGCCGTGCGCCTCCTCACCCTCATCCGTGAGCGCACCGGCCTGACGCTGCACCTGGCGGCGCTCTTCCAGGGCTCCACCGTCGAGCGGCTCGCCACCCTGGCGCAGCCGTCCCCGGAGGCACGCCCGCGCACGCCCAACCTGGTGCGGCTCGACACGGGCACCTCCCAGCGCCGGCCCCTGTTCGTCGTCCACGGCGGCGGAGGGGCCCTGCTCAGCCATGCCGAACTCGCCCGTCACCTCGGGGACGAGCGGCCCATCCACGGCATCTTCGCTCCCGGCCTGAACGGCGGAGAGCCGCCGCCCGCCTCCATGGAGGCCCTGGCCCGCCTCTACCTGGAGCAGGTGCGCGAGGTGCAGCCCCAGGGCCCCTACCTGCTGGCGGGCTGGTCCCTGGGCGGAGTGGTGGCATACGAGATGGCGCGGCAGCTCGAGGCCATGGGCGAGCAGGTGGGACTGCTGGCCCTCATCGACTGCCTCGCGCCCTCCGGACAGGCCCGCCCGGTGCCACCTCCACTGGCGCGGGTGGCCGACTTCGCCCGGATGGTGGGGCTCCCGCTGCAGGAGCTCCCGCCGCTGGAGCTGGAGCAACTGAGTGGCCTGGAGGGCGCGGCGCTGATGGAGCGGGTGATGGAAGGGCTGCGGGACGTGCCCGCCGCCGGGGCCCTGGAGCCGTCCCAGGCCATCCGCCTCTTCGCCGTCCACGAGCGGCTCACCGCGGCGCATGACGGCTACGTGCCCGGAGGCCGCTACACGGGCACGGCCGAGCTTCTCGTGGCTTCGGCGCACCCCGAGTCCGCCAGGGCCGCGGACGGGGGCTGGTCGGCCTGGGTGTCGGGTGGCGTCAGGGTGAGCGAGGTGCCGGGGGACCACGTCACCCTGATGCAGCCGCCGAACGTCGCCACCCTGGCGGAGAAGCTCAACGGGCTCATGCGGGCACTGGAGCCCGCGAGCCCATGAGCTACGTCGGCAGCTTGATGCCGGACAGGCGCTGGAACAGCTCCACCGCGAAGCCGTCCGTCATCCCGGAGATGTAGTCCGTCACGCAGAGCAGGCGCTGGTACATCGACAGCCGCGCCAGGGCTTCCCGGATGGCATCGTCCCTCGACTCGGGAGCCCTTCCCTCCGTCTGCTCATGCTCCGGCCGCTGGAACAGCTCCAGGGGAAGCAGCTGCCGCAGCTTCTTCTGCTCGCGGTCGGGCGTGTCCGTCACCACCGCGGACGCGAACATGTCCAGCAGGCCGCCCAGTGTCTTGAAGCCCGCGCTCTCTATCTGCAGCACCCGCTCGCTCTCGTAGCCGTGGCGGCGGGTGAGGTCCTTGATGTCCTTGAGCGGCTTGCGGACCTCCTCGCGGACCGAGACGAGGGATTGCTCCCAGCGCCCGTCCTCCATGGCCTCGACGTTGTCGAGGAACACCTTGACGGAGGACTGGATGAGCACGCCGATGGCTCGCGCCCGGGCCTGTGCCATCCGCGTCTCCAGGTGGGCCGGAGGCCCCCGGGTGTCCGCCTTCGCGGGCGGCAACACCGCGTCCAGCAGCTCACACGCCAGCTTCGTGGGGATGAGCCCCAGCTTCGCCGAGTCCTCCAGGTCGATGACCGCGTAGCAGATGTCGTCCGCCGCCTCGACGAGGAAGGCCAGCGGGTGCCGGGAGAACACCCCCGGCTCACGCTCCACCAGGCCGACGGCCTGGTACGCGTCCAGCGCCAGCTCGCGGTCGTCCTGGAAATAGCCGAACTTCTTCTCTGACACGCACCCCTTCACCGGCGCCCGGCCATGGGGGAGCACCGAGGGCCGCGGGTACTTGCTCATGGCGCCGAGCGTGGCCGCCGTATAGCGAAGGCCGCCCCGGCGCTCGCGAGACTGGAGCCGGTTGAGGATGCGGAAGCCCTGGGCGTTGCCCTCGAAGCTCTCCAGGTCCTTCCACTCCGCCGGAGACTCGAAGGGGCACGGCCGGCCGGCCTGGAGGGAGCCCGGCTCCGCGAGACGCTGCGCCACCCAGTGCTGGATGGCCGCCTCTCCCGAGTGCCCGAAGGGCGGGTTGCCGATGTCATGCGCCAGGCACGCCGCCGCCACGATGGTCCCCAGGTGCGAGGGCTCCACCTTGACGTCCCGCGAGCGCAGTCCCCGGCCCGCGAGCTGCCCCAGGGAGCGCCCCACGCACGACGCCTCGATGCTGTGGGTCAGCCGCGTGCGCGTGTAGTCGCTCGTGGAGAGCGGAAACACCTGCGTCTTGTCGTGCAGACAGCGGAACTCGCTGGAGAAGACGATGCGGTCATAGTCCCGGTCGAAGTCGGTGCGCTCGTCCTGGAGGAGTGCGTCGTCCCCCGCGAGGGGCCGCTCCGGGACGGCCTCCACCGGAGCCTTCGCGCCCGAGCCCACCCGGTGCGGCGACAGGAGCTGCCGCCATCTCTCCGTTCGACTGCTGCTGCCCACGGCTGCCTCGCTCTCCGAAGGGATCTGACGGCCCATGCTCCTCCGACCCCGTATAGAGGCAAGTTTTCCCGGGCACACACCGGACACCCGCTGCCCACCGGGCCGGCGAGCGGGCCCCGCGCTCCCCGCTCCGGGAACATCTCCGTGCTGGACGTGGCGGGTGCGCATGGGCAGCCTTGCGCGCCGTTCCACCCTCCACCTGTCCCAACCGAGGAGTCCTTCCATGAAGCTCAAGGCCCTGTGCCTCTCCGTGTCGCTGCTGGCCCTCCCGGGAGTGGCCCTTGCGCAGAGCCCGCTGGATGCCATCAAGAAGACCGCGGGCGACGCCGGCAAGGGCGCCGTCGAGAAGCGCGTCAACACGAAGCTGATGGACGAGGGCCGCAAGAACCAGTGCAGCTTCAAGACGGGCACCGCCACCCTGGAGCCCGGCTGCGACGCGAAGCTGAAGAAGCTGGCCTCCGCCCTCATCGACGCCAAGAAGCAGCTCGATGGCGCCGGGGCCAAGAGCTACAAGTTCGAGGTCTCCGGCCACACGGACTCGTCCGGTGACGCGGCCAAGAACAAGAAGCTCAGCGAGGAGCGCGCGGAGGCCATCGTCAAGGAGCTGGTGGCGCGCGGCGTGCCCCGCAACGAAATCATCGCCGTGGGCCTCGGCTCCGAGAAGCCCCTGGTGAAGCCGGACGACACGGCGGCCAAGAAGGCGAAGAACCGCCGCTACGAGCTGCAGGTCCGCCTGTAGCCCTCAGCGGGCCCCGGCGGCCATGGCGCCCGCGGTCCTCGCCGCGGGCTCCACCACCGCGTCCGTCTCCCCGCGTGGCCGCTCCAGCGCCGCGGGGATGAACGTCATCGCCCGCTCGGCCAGGGCGGTGATGGTGAGCGACGGATTCACTCCCGGGTTGGCGGAGATGGCCGAGCCGTCCACCACGTAGAGCCCGTCGTAGCCGAAGACGCGGTGGCGGTGGTCGATGACGCCCGTCTCGGCCGAGTCCCCCATGCAGGAGCCCCCGAGGATGTGCGCGGTGGTGGGGATGCCCAGCAGCGTCTCGCTCACCATCGTCATCGGGTAGCCGTCCAGCTTGTCGGACACGCGCTTCGCCAGGTCGAACGCCTCCGGCATGTTGGAGGTGGGAGCGGGCCCTTCCTGAAGCCCCGTCCTTACGCCCCGGCGCAGCGCCGTCGTCAACCCGCGCCCGCGCCGCATGCGCAGGTGCCCTTCCAGCGTGCGCATGTAGAGGAGAATCATCGTCCGCCGCGCGAAGTCCGGGACGAACCAGGCCTTGAGGAAGCGCACCGGGTGGCGCGCGAGCATGCCGAACAGCCGCGCCAGCCGGGCGAACATCGTGGCCCCGGACACCTGCGGCGCCATCAGCAGCCGGAAGAAGCCCGAGCCCTCCGAGTAGCGCACCGGCTCCAGGTGCGAGCGCGCGTCGGTGTGCAGGATGGAGCCGATGGCGATGCCCTTGGACAGGTCCTGCTCCTTGCGCCCGCTGACGACGCCGATGAGCGCCTCGGAGTTGGTGCGCACGCCGTCGCCCAGCCGGTCCGACAGGCGCGGCAGCCCGTCCGGGTGCTCCTTCAGCTTCAGCAGCAGGTCCATGGTCCCCAGCACGCCGCCGGCGAAGATGACGTTGCGCGCGGTGAAGCGCACCTTCTCCCGGAAGAAGCTCCGGGCGCCGCGCAGCGCCTCCACCTCGTAGCCCCCCTCCGGCAGCGGGCGCACCCAGGTGACTTCCGTGTCCGCGTGCAGCGTGAGGCCGCGCTTCTCCGCCAGGTACAGGTAGTTCTTGTCGAGCGTGTTCTTGGAGTCGTGCCGGCAGCCGAGCATGCAGCCGCCGCACGAGATGCAGCCGGTGCGCTCGGGGCCCTCGCCGTTGAAGTACGGGTCCTTCACGGTGACGCCGGGCTCGCCGAAGTAGACGGCCACGGTGGTGGGCTGGAAGTCGGTGCGGCCCAGGTCCTCCCCCACCTCCTTGAGCACCTTGTCCGGGACGGTGGTGAGCGGGTTGACGGTGGCGCCCAGCATCCGCCGCGCGGTGGCGTAGTGCGGCGCCAATTCCTCCTTCCACCCGGCGAGGTGGCCCCACGAGGGGGACTGGAAGAAGTCGTCCTTCGGAATGGGCAGCGTGTTGGCGTAGACGAGCGAGCCGCCCCCCACGCCCACGCCGGACAGCACCGTGACGTGGCGGAAGAACGTCATCTTGAACAGGCCCCGCCAGCCCATCTGGGGCATCCAGAGCCAGCGCTTCAGGTCCCAGTTCGTCTTGGGGAAGTCCGGTCCGCGCAGCCGCCGGCCCTTCTCCAGCATCACCACGCGGTAGCCCTTCTCGGTCAGCCGCAGCGCGCTGACGCTTCCGCCGAATCCCGAGCCGATGATGAGCCAGTCGCAGTCCATGACCGTCCGCCTCCCAGTCCCATAACGAGGCCCCGCCGCGCGCGTCGCCACGCGCCGGCCCTCGGACGGGCCTACTGTATGCCAGAGCCTGGGCCCGGCCGGGGCGCGGAAGCGCGAGCGCTCGCCTGCTCGCGCGGCTAGGCGGTCCCCAGCAGCCGGGTGACGGCCTGGAGCACCGAGGCCGCGGTGGCCGGGTGCTTCACGTACGCCGCGGGGTTGAGGTTCGTCAGCCGGCCCACCAGCGAGTCCGGCCCGCTCACGTTGACCATGACGATGCGCGCCCCGGGGCGGCCCGCGGCCCGGAGCACGTCGAGCGCCGTGCCCGTGTCGACGACGATGATGGGCGCGGGCCTGTCCGCCGGCTCCGGCTCCGAGATGACGCGAAGGGACTGCTGGGTGAACAACTCCGTGACGAGCGTCATCAGCTTCGCGTCCAGCAGCCGCACCAGGGCCACCGGCCGCGTGTCCACCTCCTGGGCCCGCGCGGCCTGGGGCGCGGGGCCCTTGCCCAGCTCCCGCACGTCCGTCTTGAGCAGCTCGATGACGTCCGACTTGAGCACGCTCCGCACGCGCTTGAGCAGCGAGGCATCCGCCGCAATCAACTCCTTCAGCCGGCGCTCCGCCTCCACCGGCAGCTGGGTGAAGGCCACGCCCATCTCGTCCTCGCGGGCCCAGGCCACCTGCCCCTGCGCGAGCACCGGCTGCGGCGCGTCCGGAAGGCGGATGCGCAGCTCCAGGGTGCTGCCCACCGGCAGCACGCGAGACGTCTTGATGGCCAGCCCGCCGGCCCCGATGTTCTTGGTGTACGCGCGCACCACGTCGGCCTGCGTCGCGAACGACAGCTCCAGCACCGCGTCCGCGCGCACCGGACGCGCGGGCATCGCGCTCCCCTCGGGCGGCAGCGCCCCCAGCTCCAGCAGGACGTCCCGCAGCAGCTCCATGCGCTGCTCCTGCTCGGCGCTCAGTGGCTGTGACTTCTGCTTCGCGAGGAGGGCGTTGTACTCGTCCAACACATTCCCGTGCGCTCTTGCCATTCCCATTCGACGGCCCCCGTGCCAACGCGTGAACTCTACCGTTCTCCGCGCGTTCCCGGAGGCGGGCCAATGTGCACCCGCCACGGGTCAGGCCTGCCCCGCCAGCGAGCAGGGCTACGAGCGCCGGCTCACGCGGGGGCGCCGTCCTGTTCCGCGGTGAACGGAGCCCCGCTCTTCGCGTCCCGCGCCGGATGCAGCGGCAGGCGGATGAGGACGGTGGTGCCCTCTCCCTCGCGGCTCTCCAGCGTGAGCTGGCCGCCGTGCTGCTGGACGATTTCCCGCGCGATGTAGAGCCCCACCCCCAGGCCGCCCCGGTCATGCACCGTCCCCGCATGGGGCCGGTAGAAGCGGTTGAACAGCCGGGCCTGCTTGTCCGAGGCGATGCCGATGCCCTCGTCCCGGATGGACACCCGCGCCGACTCCCCTTCGGTGGCCACCGTCACCTCCACGGGCGCCGGCGTCGGCGAGTAGCGCGCGGCGTTGTCGAGCAGCGCCACGAGCACCTGCTCCAGGCGGGCCGGGTCTCCCCACACGGCCACCTCCTCGTCCGCGCTCACGTGGATGGGGTGATGGGGATGCAGCTCGGCCATCCGCCGCGCCGTGTCCTCCACCAGGGACGTCAGCTCCAGGGGCTCCTTCTCCAGCCGCAGCTGCCGCAGGTGGAGCTGGGACACGTCCAGCAGCGTGCGCACCACGCGGTCGATGCGGTTGGCGCCCCGGTCGATGCCCTCCAGCAGCCGGCCCAGCGCGGTGTCGCGACCCGCGTCCGTCTTGAGCGCCAGCTGCGCGAAGGACTTCATCACCGTCACCGGCGTCTTCAGCTCATGCGCCGCCATCCGCACGAACTCGTCCTTGAGCCGGTCGAACTCCACCGTCTCGGTGACGTCATGGAGGACGACCACCGCGGCCATCACCCGGCCCTCCTCGTCGGGGATGGGGGCCGCGTTCATCCGCAGCACCCGCTCCCCGCCGGGCCTGGCGGCCCGGATGTCACAGTCCACGACGACCTCGCCGCGCAGGGCCCGGAACAGCGGCAGCGCGTCGCGCTCCAGGGGGACGCCGTCCAGGGTCCGGAGGGAGCAGGCCTCCATCTCGGGCAGGGCCGCGTCGCACATCCGCTGGCCCGCCTGGTTCACGAAGGAGAGCCGGCCGTCCGGGTCGGCCACGAAGACGCCCTCCACCATGTGGTCGATGATGGCCCGCAGCTCGGCGGAGCGGCGCCGCAGCTGGGCCATCAGTTGCTGGCGCTCCTCCTCCGCCTGGCGGCGCCCGGTGATGTCCGAGACGAAGGCATAGACGCGGTGCGCGCCGTCGGTGGGCACCGCGGCGAGGCTCGTCTCCACCGGGAACACCGTGCCGTCCCGCCGCATCGCGAGCGCTTCCAGGCGACAGGCGGGGATGAGGGGACAGCCCCGGGTGATGATGCGCTTCAGCTGGCGGTTGCGCTCCGCACGGTCCTCGGGCCTGCAGAGGAGGTCCACCGCCGGGCGGCCGAGGATGTCCTCGCGGCGCCAGCCGAACATGCGCTCCGCGCTGGTGTTCCACGTCACCAGACGTCCCCCGGTGTCCACCGCGGCCACGCTGTCCATGGACGTCTCCAGCACCTCGCGCAACATGCGCTCGCTGCGCTCCAGGGCCTCCCGCTCCCGCTCGCGCCGGGCGAGCGTCCGGGACAGCTCCCGGACGTGCAGGGTGCGCAGGCCGGCCACCAGGGCCGCGAGGAGGGCCACCCACACGGTGGCGCCCACCGCCTGGAGCGTGACGTGCAGCCGGTGGGAGTGGGCGAAGAGCCAGTCCCTGTCCGTGGCGACGTGGACCGTCCACCCCGCGTCATCCACCTCCGCCTGCTGCGTGTGCAGCTCCGCGCCCAGCCCGTGGGCCTGCTCATACGCGCGCAGGTCCGCGACCGACAGCTCCGGCACGCCGCTGGCGCCCGCGCCGTTGCGCGCTCGCGTCCACGTCACGAGCGTCGCCTCCTGGGGATGCGCGAGCAGCCGCCCGGCGCGCGTCACGACGTAGAAGGTCTCATGCGGCGCGGTGTTCGCCCGGGCCACCAGCGCCACCAGCTGCGGAAGGACGACGTCCACCGTGATGACGCCACGAGGCGCCCCGTCCACGCCCCCGAAGGCCATGGAGAGGGTGGAGTAGACGAGGTCCACGTCGAAGTAGGGCTCGGTGAGGAAGGGCGTGCCGGCCGACTGGAGGCCCTGCTGGTACCAGGGCCGGTGGTGGTAGTCGTAGGCGGGCGTGGACCACTCGTAGGTGAGGACGACGTGCTGCGTCTCGTCGAGCTTCCGGTGGGCATACGCGCCCACCCAGCGGCGGCCGGGCTCCAGCGCGTACGGGCTGAACCACACGCCGATGCCGTAGATGGACTCGGGCGGGGTGGACGCCAGCGTGCCCTGGATGAGGGCCTCCACGGCGGAGCGCTCCCGCAGCGGCGCGGCCAGGGTCGCCACGGTGCGCGTCACCTGCCCCGCGGTCTCCAGGCGACTCTGGAGCTGGCCGGCGAGCTGCTCGGCACGCCCCTGCTGCTCGAGCAGGGCCTCGCGCTCCAGGCTGGCGCTGGCGAACCTGTCGAAGACCACCAGCCCGGACGTGAGGGCGAGCCCCAGTCCGAGCGTCACCGCTATCAGCAACCCGTGTGACGAGCGCACCATGGCCCTCCTCCACGCGGCGGGCGTGGGGGAAGGCACGACGCGTGACGGCGCAGCGGGCACGACGCATCCCGCCAGAGCTTGCCGGCTCCGCCCGCCACGGCGTCCGCCGTGAGGCGGGAAGAGAGGTGTGTCGGGCCCATGCCCTGAACGTGGGAGACACGCGCGGCCGCGGCAAGCAACGCGCTCGACATGCCCCCGGGCGGCTGCCCAGGAGACGCCCCCCTTATGCCCCGCGTCCTCCGTCCCCGGGTCCGAGGCCTCTGTTCAATCCAGCACGCCACTTAGATTTCTGTTAATTTAGGTATTCCACGGAAAGCAGGATGCCGCCCGCCGTGAGGGGCCGCGTGACGCGGCCCCTGTCCCCCCGCAAAAGAGGAGCTGTGCGCATGAAAAGGTTGATTCCCGTCTCCCTGCTGCTGCTGAGCACTTCGCAGGCCTTCGCCGAGCAGAACAAGGCAGCACCGAAGGACCGCGAGGTGTGGATCACCCTGGGCTCGGAGGCTGTCGCGCCCATGCGCGAGTCCTTCAAGAGCGCGGGCTGGGAAGAGCCCACCGCGGAGCTCTCCAAGGAGCAGGTCTCCGTGTTCCGCGTGAAGGAGTCGCAGCTGTCGCGGCTCGCGACGCTCATGCACGAGCGCTTCAACCGCTGCGCGGGCTTCATCACCCACGAGACGCGCGACGAGGCCGTGGCGTCGCTGCAGCCCGCCCCCGCGGTGGCGCCGCAGAACCTCGTCACCTACACGCTCAACAACGCCACCACGGTGAACACGCTGATGGGCTCGCTGCTGGAGTCCAACGTGCGCAGCACCATCACCTCGCTGTCGAGCTACCCGACGCGCTACTACACCTCGCAGGGCGGCGTGGACGCGGCCAACTGGCTGCTGTCGAAGTGGAGGAGCTACGTGCCCACCACGCGCACCGACGTCACCGTGGAGCTGTTCCGGCACGCAAGCTGGGCCCAGCCGTCCGTCATCTTCACCATCCGCGGCACCACGCTGCCCAACGAAATCGTGGTGGTGGGCGGGCACCTGGACTCCATCAACAGCTCCGGCGGCAACGCGCCGGGCGCGGACGATGACGCCTCGGGCGTGGCGACCTTCACGGAGGTCATCCGCGTGGCCATGACCCGCAACTACCGGCCCCAGCGCACGGTGAAGTTCATGGCCTACGCCGCCGAGGAAGTGGGCCTGCGCGGCTCCAAGGAGATTGCCGCCTACCACAAGACCAACGGCCTCAACGTGGTGGGCGTGCTCCAGCTCGACATGACGAACTACAAGGGCTCGACCACGGTGGATGTGGCCCTCATCACCGACTACACCAACTCCGCGCAGAACACGTTCGTGCGCAACCTCATCACCACGTACGTGAAGATTCCGCAGACCAACTCGTCGTGCGGCTACGGGTGCTCGGACCACGCCTCCTGGTACAACCAGGGCTTCGCCGCCTCCATCCCCTTCGAGGCGCCGCTCAACTCCGACAACCCCTACATCCACACGGCGAACGACACGCTGTCGCGCTCGGGCAACACCGCGACCCACGCGCTGAAGTTCTCCAAGATCACCGCCGCCTACGTGGCCGAGCTGGCCAAGGGCACCGCGCAGTAGTCGCCGCCTCGCGGGCCTCCGCGCACTTCGCGGAGGCCCGCCGGGCCCGCTTCACTCCACGCGGAAGACGGCGTCGGTGAAGGACTGGCTGGAGGTCGACAGCTCCTTGCACTGCGTGCCGCCCACCAGCCGCGAGCCCATGTCGAACAGGACCTGCACGTCCTTCGTTCCAGGGTACGGAATCACCGTCTCCGGCGCGGAGTCCGCGGGCGCCGTCAGGTCCATCACCTTCACCGGCGCGCTGCTCGCGGCTCCGCTCCACTTCCACAGCGCGAAGGGCCCCGGGCTCTCGTCGTGTGGGCCGCTCAGGATGAGCACGGCCTGGTGGGCCTCGGACCACGCCAGGCCCCGGATGCCGTTGCCGCCCAGGTCCATGCGCAGGGCCTGACCGAACTTCGCCCGGCTGCCCGTCAGCACCGCGTCAGGGTTGGTCAGGGTGACCAATAGCGCGCTCGTTCCCACCTGCGGGTTGCGGAAGCCGAGGACGAGGCCTCCCCCCGGCAGCGCGGCGAGTCCCTCCACGTTCGTCCCATTCAGCTTCGGCGCCAGGTCCGGCACCGTGGGCTCCGACAGCCGGGAGCGGGCGCTCAGCAGCGAGAGGACCGTGGCGTCGGGCTGGAGCCAGTTGGCGGCGTCCAGCATGTCCTTCAGCAGATTGGAGGTGCTTCCCGCGACCTGGAGCGACAGGGTCGGCACCGCGCCCGCCAGGTCGATGGCGAAGAACCGGTAGCGCGAGGTCTGCAGCTCCCCGTCCTTGTTCCGCGCGTGCGACGTGGTGACGTAGACGCGGCTCCCCACGCGCGCGGCATCCTCGAAGTCCGCCTCGTCCGAGGAGGACAGTCCCAGCGCGCTGCCCAGGTCCTTGCTCTGGAGCGCGGTGGCGCTCTGTCCCTGGGGGAAGATGCGCGCCGTCTGCGACTCGTCGTTGAAGTTCAGGAAGCGCGTCGAGTCAATCCACACGCCGCCCGAGCCATCGCAGGTGCCCCTGTACGTGCCCGGGTTCGGGTCGAGCCCGGTGCCTCCGTCCGGCAAGGTGCCTCCGTCCGGCGACACCAGGTCCCACGTCACCGTCAGCTTCGGGCGGGCGCTCTTCGTCGAGTACTCGCTGGAGCGCAGCTCCAGTCGGTTGTCGTTGTCCTTGTTGGCGAGGACAAGGCCGTGGTTGCTGGAGGGCGTCGTCACCCACCTGCGCACCGCGTCCAGGCCCGCCGCGTTCAGCGTCACGGTGTACGTCCCCGTCGCGGCGGCACGGAGGGAGCCCACGGAGGTCGTGTTCCGGTCCCCGCTGCCATCCGCGCCGTTCGACGCCCAGTCCGTGCTGCTGTCCGCCCGCTTCCACGTGACCTGGCTCTCCGTCCACGCACGCGTCAATTCGTAGAAGTCGTAGGTCTGGTCCGCCTTGTCGGACACCGTGACGGTGAGCGTGGCGGAGCGGATGAGGGCGTTCGCCGGAATGGCCGACACGTCCCACTCGAGCAGGATGAAGTTCTCGTTGCCGCTGCCCGCCGGGGTGTCACCGCTCGCGGAGAGGCTGGTGTCACCACCGTGGTTGGTGTCGGGGTGCTCCTCTTCAATCATCGCGTCGCGGGTGCCCGCGTAGCTCGACGTCGGAGCCACTCCATCCTGGAACGAGGCGCTCTGCGCCCCCGCGAGCGCCGTCGTGGAGCCGGCGAGCCCGGCCTCCTCGTCAGTGCCCTCGGGCGCCTTCGGTCCACACCCTGGAGCGAGCAGGAGTCCTGCCGCCAGCACTGCGACGATGGGGCACTTCAGTCCAGACATGTCCACTCCCTTGGCGCCCATGGGGGCGAAGGGCGGACGCTCTCCCACTCCCATCCGGACCGGCTGTGACGAATCGGTGGAGAGTCCGTGGCACCGGTTGTGACGGGCCTTTCAACTTCAGGCCTTTCGCGCCGGGCGGGTGCGGCGAACCGAGACGGTGGCGGACTGCGGTCGCCTTCTCGCGGGTCTCGACCTCTGACGCCGCGCAAGGGCCGGAGGTCGTGATTCGGGCAACTGCGCGCGGGGCGGGCCCCTCGGTGGAGTGGGCATCTCGGGCAGCATCATCAGCATCCAGAGGATGTCGAGCATGGACGGACCTCGCGGCGGGTAAGGGTTCAGAAGCCCCGGAACAGCGGGCGGCCATGGGACAGCCAGGGCCACGGAATCCCGAGCGCGATGAAGAGCAGCGCCACGAGGAGGCCCACCGCCCATACACGGTGCTTCCGCCGGGCGTCCTCCGCACGGCGGCTCAGCGCGGACGCCACGTGCGCGGCGACGAGCGCCAGGAGCATCATCACCGGGTGCTCCAGGCTGAAGAATCGGAGGAAGGACACGGACAGATTCGTCCGCAGCGCATCCATGGACCTGGGCGTGAGCGGGCTGAGCGCGAAGTAGAGCGTCATCCCGAGCAGCAACTGGAGGTCGAAGGCGGAGACGAAGGACACCTGGAGGCGCCGGTCCGCACGCGTCCACTCCCGGCCACGCAGCCAGCCGAGCAGCGACCTGCCGAGCGTCAGCAGACCGAGCACGACCACGCCCCAGCGCAGCCACGAATGCAGGAAGAGCACCACCGCGTAGAGCATGTCGTTCACCTGTCGGCCCGCATGGGCGGCATGGCTTCAATCCACCGCTGGAGGAGCGCGTGGCCCCGCTCGTCGACGACGTGTGTGCCCAGCGGCGGCATCTGCGCGGCGGACCCGCGCTGGGCCACCCGGTGCAGCAGCGTGCTGTGCTTCACGTCACCCGGCGCCACGCGGAAGAAGTCGCCCCCGAACAGGCCCGACGTGCGGAACAGGGACTTCACGCCCACCGCCGTCCGCCACGTGTCCGTCTGCGCGACGGAGCCGAGCTCCGCCACCTCCAGGCGCAGGTGCAGCCCGGACGTGCTTCCCAGCGCCGCGGAGTTGGCGTTGTGGCAGGACACGCCGCAGTTCATGTGCAGATAGCCCAGCGCCTCTGCTTCCGCGGGCGTACCAGGGATGCGCGGTGGAGTGGCGGGCGCGTGGGTGAGGAGTCCCTCCTGGGCGAGCCGCTCCAGCGTCAGCCCCCGGGCTCCCGCGTGTGCGAGCGCCACCGCCTCGAAGCCGAGCACTCCGTCCCCTCGCCCGCCATGGCACGCCTGGCAGTCGGCCTGGCTGGGAATCTCGTAGTCATTCGTCCCGGGGACGTGCTGCTCGCCGTCCGTGAGCTCCAGCGCGGTGCGCCCGTCGTCGCTCCAGCGGTACGTGGTGCGCAGCCACGTGCCGTCGGGCCGCTTCCACAGGAAGCGCGTCTCGATTCGGCGGCCCTTCCACGAGAACTCCTTCCAGAGCTTCGTGCCCGGCGGGAAGCGCCACTCGTCCATGCGCGCGCTGTCCACGCGCGTGCCCGGAGGCAGGAAGATGAAGCGCGACTTCTCCAGCCCGTCGCTCCAGAGCGGAAGGCCGGGCTCGAAGGGGCGCACGCTGGCGGGCACCGTCTTCGTCGCCCAGCCCGCGCCGCCCTCACCGTACAGCCCCGTGCAGGCCAGGTGCTGGAGGCCCTCGCAGCGGATGCCACCGTCCGCCTCCGTCCAACCCGGCGACTCCTGGGCGGACTTCCGGCTGCAGCCCCAGCCAGAGGACAGCATGAGCATGAGAACGAGCGCGCCCGAGCGCGGAGTGGACATCCAGCCTCCCGACATGCGCCACCCTAACGGCGCGCTCGGAGCGGCTCGTGCGTCTTGATGACGCACCCGTGCGCGGGCACCCCAAGCGCCCGAACAGGCGGCGCACCAAAGAGGCCGCCCTCGCACTCGCTATGTGGATGAGTCAGGTCTCTGTATCCGCCGAGCCCGAGGGGACAGCAGGCGCTGCGGGCGCTCCGCGAACGTGCGGCGAGTGCTCGCCGGGTTTCGGCAGCAGAAGCGACATATGCGGAGTCCGAAACTCACGCTGTGTCCGGCGGAGAGCAGGTCAACCGGGCGACGGACGTAGCCGCCATGCACCAAGGTACCAGGCGTCTGACAGGAGAGACATTGGGCTCCCGTGCCCTCCATGCGCACCACGAGGCTGACATCCGCCGAGTTGTTGCGGATCACCCGCTCCACTCGACAGTTGGGAAGTGAGTAAAACGCTTCCATGGGGTGGCCTGGGCAGGCGTGTGCATCCAGGGGCTGCACCGCAGCTCCACCGGACAAACGCGCAGCCCGGGGACACCCGTCAGCTGCCCTTCTCTGCCCCTGTTCACCAGTCCCCATCCGCAACAATCCTCCAATCCACCCTAATGCGTACTCGACACAGTTGTGCAAGATTATAGGTGCCGGTAGCTCCGGGCTAACAAGATAGAGGCAAGGCGATTGAAGGATGCGCCATGAGTATCGAGCGGCCTCCTGTATCAATGAATGTGAGTGAACAAATTGTATGTCCTCGTCAGAGTCCGTTGAGTACGACCGACTGCCACTGACGGTCGCGGCGTATTGCGAGTTGAGGCGCTTGGTGGGCTGGCACGCTATCGCACATGGAAGAGCGGAGCGGGCGCTGTCGGCGTCGGTGCTGATCGCTACTGCTTCCGTTGGCGAACGAATCGTCGGTTGTGGCCGTGTAGTTGGAGATGGTGCTGTGTATTTTTACGTGCAGGATGTGCTCGTGGCACCGGACTTTCAAAAGCGTGGTCTTGGTAGCGCGCTGGTCTCACGGTTGATGAACCGTATTGACGAGCTGGCTCCCACTCATTCCGGAGCCTTTCTTGGACTAATGGTCGCGCCGGGCCTTGAAGACTTTTATTCGCGATTCGGGTTTCGTCGCCTTCCCGCCAACAGTCCTTTCCTCGGGCAGTGGAGAAATGGGCACTAAACTATGAACAGAATCGCCTTGCTGATGGGGTCCTTTCACGAAAAGGAGATGGCCCTCATGCGAGACTCCGCCCGGTCTGAAGCTCAGGTCCAAGGATTCACAATCGTCCGCGAGGTGTTCGTTCCCGGCGCAATGGAGTACCCACTCGCGATGCGCTGGCTGCTCAAGCGCGATGACATTGAGGGAGCCGCCGTCTTTGGGATCATCGAGCGAGGGGAGACCAAGCACGGCCTCGTAATGGCACAGTGCGTACTGGCTGAGTTGATGAGATTGCAACAGGAGTTCGACAAACCGGTCGGCGTCGGGATTCTCGGACCTGAGATTCACCCAAGCCAAATACCCTCTCGATTGGACGGATATGCCAGGGCCGCGATCAGCGCCACCAAGTGCATGATCGATCTCAAGACGAGTAGCGGTGAGTCCTAGCACCTCCCGGCAAAAGAGCATACTTAGGAGCCTTCTGGTTGCACTGGGAGGTCCCGCAGTACTTTCTGTGGCAATGGCAATCTACGACGCATGGTTTCTCTGCTGCGTCGAGTCAGGCCGCTCCTGGGATCCCGCTGGCGAGTGGAAGGGATTTCTCGACGACATCGGCGTAGTCAATAGTCAGCTCGCCCATCTCTTACTGATACTGACAATTGCCGTGAGTCTGATCGGACCAAAGACAATTACGGAGATGGAAAGGCGCCACAGCACAGTGTGGGAAACGCCGCTGCCTGCCTTTTTTGTCGCCATCCTGATCGGATGCATCAGTCTCTTGTTCCTTCCCGTCCCCTACACCAACAACGCTCTTCATGCTGCCCAGGCGCGGTGGTTTGCAAGCGTCATTGCCGAACAGGTCGCGGTGGTGTTTACCGTCTCCGCCGTCATTCATACGTTCGTGTTTTTCACCCGGGGCCGGCGACATAAGCGTGATACTTCATTGGAGAAACGTAAGCGTCCACGAAGGCAGGCGGCTGCGAGCGTGAAATGAGGATACGTGCCGGGCAGCAGCGAGGGCGCGGTACTGCCGTGCAGTTGGCTTCGAGCTCCGCGCTGGAGGTAGCGTCGTCTTCGCGTCTCCGCTGCATGAGCCCCGTGTGGCGAAGGTGAGCCAGCGCGCGCAAGGTGGGGCGCATGGCAAACGCGGAGCTGTGGAGGAAGCGGGGCGCGGACTGGCGCGCCAGCGGGCTGAGCGCGGCTGAGTACTGCAAGGGTCAGGAGTCACGACGGGCCCTCTGTATCGGTGGTCCAGTCGTCTGGCGGAGACAGGGCGTAGCGAGGCAGGCCGCGCGCTGCCCCTGGTGCGGCGGTACAGCCAGTGCCCGTCGAGGGCCAGCGCCAGGCGTGCCGGCGGGGCCACTACTTCGTGCAGGTGGCCGACAAGGACGCCGTCTTCTTCGAGTACACGCCGAAGGAGACGAGCGCCGCGGTGCTTGAGCTTTTCAAGGGCTTCAGCGGCTACGTGCAGGCCGACGCGAAGAGTGTCTACGACGCCCTCTTCCGCCCCACCGCGGAGCAGCCGCCGGACGGCGAGGCCAAGGTGCGGCAGGAGGTGGCGTGCCGAGTAGGCGGGGACGTTGCCGCCCCTGCCCCTCACAGTCCCGGACGTGCGGGTTTCCCGCATCCGGTTCTTCACGGTGGAGTTTCGCTCGCGATGACGCAGCTGTGGACGATGCGTGGCGTGGGCAGCGCATACCTTTGGAGGAGCTTTTGGAATCGGTCCCAGCGCACGCAACCATTCCGCGTCCGCCTCGACAACCACCGATACCAGACCCTCGCCACCTGGTGGGAGGCCCACCTGCGCCCGCACGTGGACGCCTACTTCGCCTGGGCCGAGGTGGAGCACGAGAAGGTGCGCGAGGAGCGCGGGCTGTTGCGCAAGGCGCTCGGCTACGCCGTGCGGCACCACGAGGCCCCGCGGCGCTTCCTCGAGGACGGCCGCCTGCGGCTGGAAAACAACCGCAGAGAGAGTTGAGAAGGATTGCCGTCGAAAGGAAGGAGCCACTCACGGCACCGGCCGAAAAGCAGTCGTCGCCGCGCTGAGAGAGTCCCATTCACGCCGTCAGCATGAGGCGACCGTCCGGCTCACGGAAGATGGGGCTCGTGCAACAGATACAGCTGTTCGACAACCTGCACTGAGGCTCGAATAACTCCGGCGCGAGCCGCCCGAACGGTCACCTCCGAAGCGAGCACGAAAGCATCTTGATGCCAGGAACAGAGACGGAGGTCGTGGTTGCATTGACCTCCTCGTGGATGGGACCCGGACAGGGACCATCCGCTTCCAAGCTTCTGCGCTGTTGCAAGAAGCTCGACCACCAGCTCAGCCCACGAAGCAGCGTCGATTACAACGATGAAGCCGAGGACGTAGCCACCAGTCTTCTCGTACGGCTCAAGGCGGGCATGCGTCAGTACCCGGCCCCGTCGGGCGAGTTCGTCTGCCAGCCATTGGGCGACCCGCTGAGCCTTCTGCTCCCTCGTCGCGTCCGTCCACGCCTTCCAATGACTCCATGACGCCATGCTCTATCCCGCCGCTTGGGCGGCGCAAGGGGATGTGGCCAGGAACAATCACAATCCACGGGTTACGTTGTCAGCCGAGCCCGCTCCATGTCCGCTTGCTCCAATGCTCGCCAGACACCTCCTCGCGGATCCTTTTGGAGTTGCGGCCTCACTTCGGAACGGGGTGCTTCGCCAGCTTCCGCTGCAGGCTGCGGCGTTGGATTCGCAGCAGGCGCGCGGCCTGGGAGATGTTGCCTCCGCAGTCCGCGAGCACGCGCTGGATGTGCTCCCATTCCGCGCGCGCCAGTGAGGGCACCTGGTGCTCCCTCGCCGCCGCTGCGCCCTCGGGCAGCGTGGCCCCGGCGAAGGCCAGCAGGATGTCGTCCACGTCCGCCGGCTTGGTGAGGTAGTGCGTGGCACCGCGCCGCACGGCCTCCACCGCCGTGGCGATGCTCCCGTAGCCCGTGAGCACCACGAGCGTGGCACGCGCGTCCAGCGCCCGCATCTCGCGCACCAGCTCCAGCCCGGAGCCGTCCGGCAGGCGCAGGTCGATGACGGCATACCCGGGGCGCAGCTCGCGCGCCCGGTCGAGCGCCTCGCTCGCGCTGGCCGCGCCGTGCGCCGCGAAGCCATGCCGGCCGAAGGCGCGCACCAGTCGCTCGCGGTAGGGCTCGTCATCGTCGACGACGAGCACCGTGGGCGCCGCCTCACCCTGCCCCATGGACGACCTCCGTCCGGCAGGGCAGCTCCAACGTCACGCGCGTCCCCCGCCCCTCCTCGGAGGCCAGCTCCAGCCGGCCTCCGCACAGCTCCGCGTACGTCTGGCTCAGGAAGAGCCCCAGTCCCATGCCCTGCCCCGCCGGCTTCGTCGTGAAGAAGGGCTCGCCCAGGCGCGGCAGCAGCGCTCGGGGAACGCCGACGCCCCGGTCCTCCACCGTGAAGAACAGGCGCTCCGCGTCCCCCCGCGCCGACACGGTGACGAAGGCCTGGGTGGCGTCGCTCGCCTGGAGCCCGTTGCGCACGAGGTTCGCCAGCACCTGCACCAGCCCGCGCACGGGGCACCACAGCGGCAGGTCCGCGCCCGCGTCGAAGTGGAGGCGCGCCAGCTCCGCCGCGCCCAGCTGCTCCCGCAGCCTCGCGAGCACCGCGCCCGTCGTGGTGCGCTCGGGCACCTCGCCGAGCGAGCGGCCCGCCCGCGCGCTCATGCGCTCCAGGATGTCCCGGCAGCGCTCCACCTCGTCGCGAATGAGGCGCGCATCCTCCAGCGCCTCGTTCGGCTCCTCCAGGATGAGGGACTCCAGCTCGTTGGCGGCGATGGCGATGGTGCCCAGCGGCGTGCCCAGCTCGTGCGCCGCGCCCGCGGCAAGGGTGCTCAGGGACGCGAGCTTCTCCGCGCGGGCCGCGAACTGCTGGGCCCGGACCACCGCCTCCTGCCGGTCCTTCAGCGCCGCCGCCACCCGCGCCACCACGAAGACGATGACCAGCGCCGTGAGGACGAACGCCACCCACATGCCCAGCTGGTGGAGCGAGCCCCAATCCCCTTCTCCCGTCACTTCCGGCAGCGGGACATGGAAGGCGAAGAGGCTGGCCTGGCCCAGCACGGCCACCCCGGCGATGAGCACCGTCCAGCGCGGGCCCAGCACCAGCGCGGCCAGCGTCACGTGCACGAGGTACAGCATGCTGAACGGGTTGGCCGGCCCACCCGAGAGGGCCAGCAGCCCCGTCAGCAGGAGCAGGTCGAACGCCAGCACTCCGCCCAGCAGCGCCGGCCGCACCGCGGGAGCGCGGCGCAGCCACAGGGCGAGCAGGAGGTTGGACACCGCCGTCGTCGCCACCAGGGCGAGCAGCGGCACCACCGGCAACTCCAGCCCGAAGCCCCGGGTGACGACGGCCACGGTGAGCGCCTGCCCGGCGGCCGCGTGCCAGCGCAGCCGCACCAGCCACCCCAGCGCGATGGCGCTGGACGACAGCCGCGCCACCATGTCCCGCGCGGTGCGGCGGAAGGCATGGCGTGGCGGCTCCTGCGTCAGCACCGGGGCGCCGTGCAGGGCGGCCCGGGCGTCGGTAGGCACGCTGGACACGCCACCCTTCATACCCCCCGGGCCGTCACGGGGCGAGTGCGTCAAGTTGACGCACTCGCCTGCCTGCCTATGCGTCCGGGAGCAGGAAGCCGACCCTGTACGCGCGCGACGCCGCGGGGAACCCCCGGGCGATGGCGTCGGCGACGTAGCCCGCGAGGTTGGGGAAGACGTAGTCGCGCTCCGCGACCGTGGAGAGCCCCAGCCAGGAAGCGAGGCTGTACGCGTACTGGTCCACCGTCAGTGACGGAATCCAGCGCCCCTTCGAGTCGACGGTGTCGAGGTTGTTCACCGCGCCGCCCGACAGGTCCAGGTTCGGGAAGGTGCCGTAGAGCCGGCGCCCCTGGACGCGGTCGCCCAGCACGATGGCGTGACTGCCCCACCCGTGGTCGCTCCCCCTGTCGGAGTTCTCCAGCAGCGTCCGGCCGAAGTCGCTCATGGTGAAGAGCGTGGCCTGCGGCGGGCTGGCCCCGAAGGCGCCCTCCGTCTTGAGCAGCGTCATGGCCTGGTGGAAGGCGTTGAGCGAGAAGTCCAGCTGCGCGAGCAGCCCGTCCTGCGTCGGCCCCTGGCCCACGTGGGTGTCGAAGCCGCCGAGCCCCACCGAGAACACCTGCCGCCGCACGCCGAGCCCTCCGCCCGCCGTGGGCATGGCCCCGGCGACGAGGTCCCTCACCGTCTGGTAGAGCTGCGTGTGCAGCGACCAGCCCGCGCTGCCCGCCGGAGGGACGAACAGCGCGTCAATCGCGTCGCGCGTCGCCTGCGGGAGCGAGGCCCAGGCCGCGTCCCTCGCGGCGGTGCGCGAGGTGGCGAAGGTCTGCGCCGTGGTGAAGACGCCGCCGTAGGACGCCTCCAGGGTGACGCCGTTGTCGAAGCCCACCACCTGGGCGAGCGCGTCGTTCTGGAGCGCGTTGAAGTTGGCGTCACCCGTCTGCCGGAATGCGAGCGTGCCGCTGGAGGACACCATCATCGGCTGGCGCACCGCGCCCGCCGCGAAGAGCGCCTTGCCTCCGAACGAAGTGACTTCGGGGTAGTCCCCCGGGTTGACGCCGGCAATCTTGTCCGCCGTCCGGCCGCCCCACCCCGTGGCCTTGCCGATGAGCGACAGCGGCAGGGAGATGGTAGAGGGGTTCGCGATGGCGCTCGCCCAGGCGTCCTGCTGGTCGCTGTGCGAGAAGAGGTTGTCCGGCCGCTCCACCGTTTCCGAGGTGTAGTCCGCCTTGCGCATCGGCAGCACGAGCGGCCCCACGTTGCACACCACGGCGGCGCGCTCCTGCTCGAAGAGCGCCTGGAGCTTCTCCAGCGCGGGGTGCAGCCCGTGCGAGCCCGCGGCCTGCCCCACCGGGTTGATGGGCCGCAGCGAGGCCTGGTCGATGCCCAGGTTCGGCCGCGCCGCGAGGTACTGCGCGTAGGGGCCCGCCGCCAGCGGGACGATGACGTTGTTGCCGTCATTGCCGCCCAGCAGGAAGACGCACACCGTCGCGCGGTAGCCCGCGTAGCCGCCCAGCGTGGCGGCCTCGGCGCTGCCCAGCCACTTCGGGAGCGTGGCCGCCGCGGCGAGGGCGCCCAGGGTGCTGGAAGCGCCTTGGAGGAACTTTCGTCGTGAGAAGGTCATGGGGCTCACCGCTGAATCTGGAACTCGGGGGAGAGGGACGTGAGAAAGAGGGCCAGCTTCTTCCTGCGCGTCAGGTCGCCCGCGCGCGGGTCGGTGACGGCGTTGTAGAGGGTGAGCTGGAGGTCCGACGACATCGTGTCGTGCAGCAGGTAGCGGTTCAGCCAGAGCACCTGGTCATTCGGGTCCGTGGGCAGCGCGCCCAGGTCGATGAGGACGCCCGCGGTGGCCGGCGCCGACGCGTACAACAGCTCATGGACGAAGTTGGCGCGCGCCGCGACGGTGGCCGTGTCGAGGATGGCGAACTCGGGGCCGAGCAGGCCGTTGCCACCGGGCGCTGGCGCGTTCGGCGGGTAGTAGCTGAAGACGGACGGCGGGCGGGGCACGTACTGGCCCAGCGAGCGGCTCCAGTTGTTGAGCTTCGCGCCCGGGTCCTTGCCGCCCGTCGTGTCGAGCTGCACGTTCAGCCACCGCACCAGGGTGGTGATGAACAGCGCGGGCGGGCGCAGGTGGCCGAAGGTCGCATACTGCGCCAGCGGCGGCTGCGGGCCGCGCGCCTCGTCGTCCTCCAGGATGGCGCGCACCACCGCGCCCAAGTCTCCGCGCACGCCGCTGCCATTGTTCTTGAAGACGTTCACCACCCGCTGCACGTACGCCGGGCTGGGGTTGCTGGTGACGAGGTGCTGGATGAGCTGCTTGGAGATGAAGGGCGGGACGTTGGGGTCGTCGACGACGTTGTCGAGCGCCTCCTTGAGGTGCTTGACGGCCGTGCCCCCAGCCGTCGTCGCGACGCCGCGCAGGAGCACCTTCGACGTGGAGTCATGATTCACGTCGCAGCCAATCATGGGCTGCGCGTAGCTGGCCGGGTTGGAGCGGCCGACGGTGGGGCACGGGGCGCCGCCGTACGTCCAGCCGGAGAGCGCGTGGGCGAAGGCCTGGACCTGGGCCTCCGTGTACGCGGGCACCGGTGCGCCCGTGGCGTTGTCCACCACCACCGTGCCGTCCTCGTTCAGCTTGTGCAGGCCGAGCGAGAAGAGCTGGAGCATCTCCCGCGCGTAGTTCTCGTTCGGCTCAATCGGCTGGCCGTTCGTCTTGAAGGCCTTGTTGTTCGCCATGTCGAGGAAGGTCCCCATGGCGGGGTCCTTCGTGACGGCGTCCAGCAGCTGGCGGAAGGTGCCGAAGGAGCGCGCGGAGAGCAGGTTGAGGTAGCCCGCCATCGCCAGCTTCGGCTCCGACTCGGGCGTGGCCATCAAGTCGGGGATGCCTGTCTGCGAGGCGACCATCACCTGGCTCAGCGCGAAGGCCACCCGCAGCCGGAGCTGGTCCTGCCCCGTGACTGCGTTGACGAAGAACTGCGAGCCCAGGTCCTGGCTCGCGCTCGTGCCGTCGAGCAGCGAGCGCGGGGCGCTGAACTGCTCGGTGATGGCCACGGAGATTCCGACGTCGACCACGTGCTCCACGGAGTCGATGGGCGCCGGGCTCGCCCCCAGCGCCAGGCGCGGGCCGAAGGTGGCCTGCTCCAGGAAGCGGATGGCGTTCTCCTCGGAGGGCGTGTCGAGCGGCTCGACGGCCTGCCGCGCCTCTGCGAGGGGCGCGGCGGATGGACCTCCAGGAGGGTCCTCCTCCGGCACGCAGCCAGCCGCGAGCACGGTGAAGGCGAGAGCGAGACGTCGGGTCATCCGGGACTCCTTGTTCGAGCGACGCTGTCGAGCGCCCGGGGCTTCCGCTCCCGGGCGGTCAAAACAGGATTTTAGCTGATAAGCTCTATTTACCAGCCAAAGCCGCTTTTCAAGGATGCGCCGGGTCGGGCGCCGGAGCCGCCGTTACTGGGGGTCCCACCCCGCGTTCACCGTCATGCGGTCCAGCGCCCGCACGCTGACGTAGGGCACGAAGCCCGCGGCGCGGGAGCGCGTATAGGCATCCGCCACGTGCGCGGCCTGCACCGCGTAGTCGGTGGAGAGCACGAGCTTGCCAGCGGCGCGCACGCGCGCGGCGTTGGTGCGGTTCTCCGCGCACCAGGACTGGCTGCACGCCACGTCGTCGGACCAGTACATGTCCTCCATGCCCAGCCCGTCGATGGCCGCGAGGTAGCCCGCGTAGTCGATGAGCTCGGGTGAGTTCTGGGGCATGACCTTGAAGTTCGGGTTGAGGGCCTTCGCGTACGTGTTGATGCGGGCGATGAGGGCCACCATCTTCCGCGCGAGGTCGGCGCGGTTGGTGCCCGCGGAGTTGGCGGGAATCTCCTCGTACGTCACCACCATGTCGAGGTAGCAGCCGGTGAAGCCCGCGGCGAGCGCGCGGTCGATGCGCCCCTGGACGACGGGCCACCAGCGCTCGTCCCAGTACTTCACGTACTGCTCGTCCGGCCACCCGTCCACGGGCCCGAGCTTCAGGTCGGCGGGCACCTGGGACCACTCGGGGCGGTACTCCTCAATCGCGCCAATCTCGAAGTACGCGAGCACCTGCTTGCCCGTGGCCTTGAGCGCCGCGATTTCGTCCGCGCGGAAGTAGTCGCTGTGCCCGTCGCGCGACAGCTCGATGATGGCCAGGTCGAACTTCGAGCCGGCAAGCTGGTCCAGCCTGTCATTGGCGTAGTTCGTCAATTGGTACGTGAAGCTGCTGACGCCCTCCCACGGCACGGGCGTGCCCGCGTCCTGCGGCGTGCCGGCATCCACGGATGTGCCGGCATCCACGGAGGTGCCCGCGTCGGCGGGAGTCCCCGCGTCCTGCGGCGTGCCGGCATCCGCGCTCGCGAGCTGCACGCGCACCACCCACAGGTCGAGCAGCGACGCGTCGGCGGAGGACTCGGTGCGGTAGCGCAGCTTCACGGGGCCGCCGCTCAGGAAGCGCCCCACCGGCGCGGGCAGCGCCAGCGACGTCGCCGTCCACTTCCAGGAGAGGGCAAAGGTGTTGTCCCCCACCACCACCCAGCCGCCCGCCGCGTAGTCCCAGGCCTCGAACACCCAGCGCATCTCCGCCTTGAGGGGCCCGCGGTAGTTCACCCCGATTTCGGCGGCCTGCACCGTCGCGGCCGTCACACCCGCGGGCAGCGGGTAGCTGCACGTGGCGGAGGAGTTGGGCGCGAACTCCACGTACTCCGCCCACCGGTCCTGCGTCCCCGTGAGCGTCTGCGTCGCCAGCCCCTGCACGCCCTGCCCCGAGCCGATGCTTCCGCGCACCACCTGCAGCGTGGAGCACGCCAGCGTCTGGGGATTGACCAGCACCGCGCCCTCCTGCTCACCGAGGACCTCCGGAGGCGATGCGCCTCCACACGCGGCGAGCACGGCGAGCAGGACCCATGACACCCGGGCGAGGACGACCTTCATGTGGGGCTCCCTGGAAGAAACGCGGCGCCGGGAATCTTTCCGGCGGGCTCCGTTACAGGGGCAGGCATAGCGCATCCACACGCGGCGGCGGCAAGCGCTGGTGCAACTCCGTTGTAGCTCCCGCGCACGCGCGGCGCCGCATCCGCAATCACATCGCAGAGGAACAGGCACATGGGAATGCTGACGGGCAAGGTGGTCATCGTGACGGGCGCGAGCTCGGGCATCGGCTTCGGGACGGCAGTCACGCTCGCCGCCGAGGGCGCCAAGGTGGTCGCGAGTGCGCGGCGCACGGAGCAGGGGCAGAAGCTCGTTTCCCTCATCAAGGACAAGGGCGGCGAGGCGACGTGGGTGAGCGCGGACGTCCGCGTGGAGAGTGACGTGCGCAACCTGGTGCGGGCCGCCGTCGCCACCTACGGGCGGCTGGACGGCGCGTTCAACAACGCGGGCACCGGCGCCATGAAGCCGCTGCACGAGACGACCAATGAAGAGTACGACACCACCCTGGACGTCAACCTGCGCGGCGTCTTCTGGTGCATGAAGTACCAGCTGGAGGCCATGCTCGCGAGCGGAGGTGGCTCCATCGTCAACTGTGCGTCGGTGGGAGCCACGGGCGCGTTTCCCGGCCTCGGCATCTACAGCGCGAGCAAGGCGGCCGTCATCGCCCTCACGCGCGGTGCCGCCGTGGAGTACGCGCAGCGGGGCATCCGGGTGAATACGGTGAGCCCGGGCGTCGTGGAGTCGGAGCTGGCCACCGTCGGCTGGAGGCTGGACGATCCGCAGGGCCGCGCCTTCGCGTCCGGCCTGCACCCGGTGAACCGGGTGGGCAGGCCCGAGGAGATTGGCAACGTCGTCGCCTTCCTCTGCAGCGACAAGGCGTCCTTCCTCACCGGCCAGGACGTGGCCGTGGACGGTGGCCTGCTGGCGGCGGCCAATGGCGCCACGCTGATGCTCAACGCGCGCTGAGACCGCGTCAGCGCCGGGTGGCCTTCTTGCGCGCCGTCTTCGCGGCGGGGGTGTTCCTCACGAACTGCTTGCCACTCCGCGAGCCCGCGCGCTTCTTGCGCTCGGTGGCCTGCTTCTCCCTGGGGCTGAGCCGGGCCCAGGCCTTCTTCGGCAGGTAGCGCGAGGTGGTGCGGCCCTTGCGAGCGCGGGTGCCGCCCTCCTTCGTCTGCCACTCCTCCTTGCCCCAGGACTCGAGCGACTTCTGCTTCGTGCTCCGGCCCCCGGTGTAACCACCGCCGGCCTTCTTGTACTCGGCCGCCACGAGCTGGGCCTTGCGCGCGCTCCACTGTCCGGGCCGACCTCCCCTGGCGCCGCGCTGGATGCGCGCCTTGATGCGCTCACGCAGCTCGGGGTCGGTATAGCGGCTCTTCGTGGCGCTTCGCTTCCGGGGCGCCGCGCGGGAGCGCGACGGCGTGCGAGACGTCGAGGTGCGGGAGCGCTTCCTGGCGGCCATGATGGCCCTCCTTCCGGTGCCTGGGCTCAGCGTCAGAGGTGGGGGCCGGGACGGCGGTGCGCAACCACCGTCGCGGGCGGAAGGCCCTGGCCCCGAGTGCTCCCCTGCTCCACGTGCCTCAGGCGGACCAGATGGACTCGACGCGGGCGCGCACCTTGCGCCGGGCCTCGGTGAAGCCGGGCAGGGCCCGCAGCGGCGCGAGCGCCGGGCAGCGGTCCATCCACTCCAGGTCGATGAGCGCGCTGTCCGCCGACCGCTGGAGGTAGCGCAGCGCGGGCTCCGTGGCCTCCCGCAGACAGAGCTGCTCGGTGGCGAGCTGACACAGCATCGACGCGAAGCGCGGGCTCAGCCGGCGGGACAGGAGCGCGTCCATCTGGGTCATCATGTCGGCGGGCTCCACCTCCCCCAGCACGACGGAGCAGTAGCTGGCCGCATGGCTCGCCACCGGGTCCAGCTCGTCCGCCAGCAGCGTCCGGCAATGGCGGACCTCGTCGAGGTCTCCGTTCCACGCGGCCACGCGCATGCGCAGGGTGAGCGTGGCCAGCCCCAGCCGGGGCTGCGTCTGCAGCCGCGCCAGGGACGCGCGGTACCCCTCCTGGTCCCCACGCAGCGCGCTGCAGCGGGCCACTTCCAGCAGGGCGACGACGAGCGCGGGGTCCAGGGCATACGCGAGCTTCAGCCGCTCCATCCCCTCGCCGGCCCGGCCCGCCTCGCACTGGAGGTTGCCGAGGCTCGCCAGCGCCGGGGCGAAGGTGGGGGCCTGGTCCAGCGCGCCGCGCAGCACCACCACGGCGTCGCGCCACCGGCTCTCGTGCGTGGCCAGGATGGCGCGCGCCAGCTGCGTCTCCACCACCTCGGGCGCCACGCGGAGGGCGCGCTCCAGGCTGGCCCGGGCCACGGCCTCCCAGTCGCGCTCCTTGTCCGACACGCGGAGGAACCAGGCCCTCAGGGAAGACACGGCGTGCAGCGCCACCGCGGGCGGGAAGTCCGGGGCCAGGGCGAGGACCTGCTCCAGCGGGGAGACGAGGTCATCCATCGGCCCCCGGGGCACGTGGCTCTGCCGGGACAGCACCTGCCGGTAGAGCGCCAGCGCCTCCTCGGAAACGGTGTCGCGGTACGGCAGGAGGAGCAGCTCGTTGCGCAGCGCCTCGGCCATCCGCTGCGCCAGCCGGTCCTGGAGGGCGAAGACGTCGTCGTCCGTCTCGTCCAGCCGGCCACTCCAGAGCTGGGTGCCGGACGCGCCCTCCACCAGCCGCAGCGTGGCGCGCACCGTGCGGCCCATGCCCTGCAGCGTCCCGTCCACCAGCAGCCCCACGCCCAGCTCGCGCCCCGCCACCCGCGGGTCCCGCTCCAGGCGGAAGCGGGCCGTCGCGCCGCTGCTCTGCACCCGCAGCCCGCGCGTGCGCGACAGCAGGTCGATGAGCGAGTCCGTCACGCCGTCCCCCAGCGACTCCTGCTCGCGGGGCCCCACGAAGCGCAGCGGCAGCACTGCCAGCGCCTGCTCCACCGAGCGCAGCAGGGTGCGCGGTGTCTGCCGCGTCGGCGGCGTCACGGGCGGCAGCGGCCTCCCCGTGGACGTGGCGGCGCCGGGAAGGGGCGTGGCCGTCACCTCCGCGGGCTCTCCCACGGACACGAGCCAGTCCCGCAGCGCCGCCGCCACCACGAGCGCCCCACCGGGCCGCTCCGAGGGCTCTCGGGCGAGGCAGGCCAGCACGAGCGCCGCGAGCGCATCCGGCACCGTGGCGCGCAGGCGCGGGTCCGGCGGGGGCTGGCGCAGCCGGGCGAAGGCCACGGCCATGGCCGACTCGCCGGTGAAGGGCGGCTCGCCGGTGAGCAACTGGTAGAGCACCAGCCCCACGGCATACAGGTCCGCGCGCGCGTCCACCTCGCCGCTCTCGAGCTGCTCCGGCGCCATGTAGAGGGGCGTGCCCACCAGGCCCTGCGTGTGCGACGCAGCCTCGCCCGCCACCGCCCGGGCGATGCCGAAGTCGGTGAGCACCACCCGGCCTCCCGTCTCCACCAGCACGTTGGCCGGCTTGAGGTCCCGGTGCACGACGCCCGCGGCGTGCGCGGCGGCCAGCCCTTCGCAGAGCGCCAGCACGATGCGCGCGGCCCGCGCCGGCGCGAGGGCGCGCTCGCGCTCCAGCAGCGCCTGAAGGGTCTCCCCCTCCACGTACTCCATCGTCAGGAAGAGGCGCCCGGTGTGCTCGCCCAGGTCGAAGGTCCGCGCCACGTGGACGTGGGAGATGCGCCGGGCGAGGCGGACCTCGCGGCGGAAGCGCTCCAGCCACTCCTGCGCCGGGGTGGGGCCCAGCTCCAGCACCTTCAGCGCCACCACGTCGCCCACCAGCGTGTCGCGCACGCGGTACACGGCGCCCATGCCGCCCCGGCCCACCAGGCCCAGCATCGCGTAGCGCCCGGCGAACAGCTCCGAGTCTCCAGTCGCCTCCGGGAGGTCGGGCCGCTTCGGCGCGACCAGCGTGGCGTCGACGCCGTCTGGCGGCGCGATGGAATCTTTCTCCTCGGACAAGGCGGCCGGAGTGTACCTGCCCCCGCACCGTCGCGCCCGGCAATCTCCGGAGCGGGACTTCCGGGTTTTCGCGTGTCCGTGGCGCCCGTCCGCGCGATGACGCCTGGGCTTCAAATGGCCTGCCTGGTCGCCCACGGGGCGGGCACGGAGAGGGCTCCTCCTGCCAGGGCGAGCGAGCGGCCCTACCTTCAGTGCGTGTCCTGGCATCCCCATCTCTCGTTGCTGCTCATGCGTGGGCGGGCCATCGCCAACCGGCTCGGAGAGAGCCTGCTCCTCATTCCCGGCGTCATGGTGCTGGGGGCCATCCTCCTGGAGCTCGCCCTCTCGCGGGTGGACCGCTCGCTGGAGCCTGACACGCTGCCCCGCTTCCTGCGGCTGTCTCCCGAGGCGAGCATCCAGCTGCTGAGCACCATCGCGGGTGCCACCATCACCACCGTGGGCGTGGTGTTCTCGCTCATCGTCGTGTCCATGCAGCTGGCCAGCGGACAGTTCTCACCGCGCGTGCTGCACACCTTCTTCCGCGAGCGCATGGGCAAGGTGGTGGTGGGCCTGCTCACGTCGGTCTTCACCTACTGCGTGCTCGCGCTCAAGGCGCTGCCGGAGGACCTCGGCACGAAGGCGGCGGTGCCGCACCTCACCGTCGACGTCGCGGTGCTGCTCACGTTGGTGAGCGTCCTGGCGCTGGTGATGTACCTGCACCGGATTGCCCGGCGGCAGTACGTGGGCGGAATCATCGCGTCCATCACCGAGGAGACGCTCCGGAGCGTGGACGCGCTGGCCCGGGCGGGACGCGAGCTCCGTGCGAGGGAGGTCCCGGACGAGTCCGGGCTCGGGCCGCCGCTGGTGGTGAGCGCGCGGGACAACGGGTGGGTGCAGCAGGTGAGCATTCCTGGGGTGCTCGCGGCGGTGCCTCCGGGCAGCGTGGTGCGGCTGGAGACTCGCGTCGGCGCCTTCCTCGCGCGCGGAATCCCGCTGGCCATCATCTGGCCCCACCCCGGGAGGGAGGAGACGGTGGCGCGCGCGCTCCAGGCGGCGGTGGTGGTGGGCGACCGCCGGACGACGTACCAAGACGTGGATTTCGGCCTGCGGCAGCTCACGGACATCGCGTTGCGCTCACTGTCTCCGGCAGTGAACGACCCCACCACCGCCATCGAGGTGTTGCTGCGCCTGGCGTCCATCCTCCGGCCGCTGCTGCTCGCCGAGCTGCCGGCGCAGGTGCTCGTGGCAGAGAACGGCTCCACGCTGCTGCAGCCATGGGACCTGGACCATTCGGAGTACGTGCGGCACGCGTTCGACCAGATCCGCCTCTATGCGGCGCCGCACCCGCAGGTGGCGGTGGCGCTCGTGCGCACCCTGCGGATGCTCTGGGAGGCGGTGGAGGGCGTGGACCGCCCCGAGGCGCGGAAGGAATTGGAGCGGCAGCTCGCGCTGACCCTCCAGGGCTGTGAGCGCGCGAACCTCCTCCCCGCCGACCTCGAGACGGTGCGTGAGGCGGCGGCCCAGGCGCAGAATCCCCTGCGACGGTTCGAGCACGGGCCCACGCTTCCGCAGCTGCACTGAGGCAGCGAAGGGTGCGCTACCGGGAGGGGCTCTCCGCAGGGCGGAACAGCGCGCAGGCGCGCACGGGCTGCGGCGGGTACTTCTGGGGCAACAGCGGGCACATGATGAACGTGCTGGTCCTCGACTGGACGTAGCGCGGCGGCGCGGCGCAGCGGTGGCAGAGGCTGTCCGGAAAGGGCAGTGGCTGGGGCGGGGGTGTCGTCATGTCGGGTTGTCCGGGTGCCAGCGCCCTGCACGCAGGCGTCATTGTTCCGACGGAAGAATCGCTGGGATGGGGTGGCTCTCCATCACGTCACCTTCCAGGTGACGTGCCGAGGATACGCCAGCCTGTTTCGTACCGCGCCCAGCGCCTCAACCGGAGGTGAGCGCGGCGCTCCAGCGCCACTCAGCGCGCGGGCAGCTCGTGGAAGGTGATGCCGTCCAGCTCCAGCCGGTGGACGGCCTCCATGAAGCGCTCAGTGCCAATCATCAGCACTGCGAAGTTGCCCACCCGGAACAGGTCCAGGTCCGTGGGCAGGGAGGCCGCATCGAGGATGGGCTCGTCGGGCTGGCTGAAGCCATGTCGGCCACAGGTCGGGCACGGAGGAGGCACGTCCGGGGGGATGCAGTCCGGGTGCAGCCGGCCGCGAGGCTCGACCTGGAGTTCCAGCAGCTCCGGTGCGTCCTTCTTGCGAAACCGGAGCTGTGCACGACAGCCGAGCAACCCCCGCACGCCTTCCGACTGGAGACGCTCCAGCACGTCGCGGCGCAGCAGGAGTTTCTCTCCTCCCACCCAGACGATGGGGCCGAAGTCCCCAGTCGCACGCCCCACCAGCGGGCCGAAGCCCGTTCCGGGTGGCAGCTCGGCATTCGGAGGTGCCAGGGGGCGCACCAACTCACGCAGGCGCGCGAACTCGGAAAACGGCTCGGGCCGGGCCTTCTCGAACTCGTGGCGCTCGGGCAGCTGCGACAGGTCGATAGACGGGTACTCGTGGCCCACGTCGCTCCAGGTGGCGCCGCACGTGTGACACCGCACGCCGGGCAGCGACAACTTGTGCCATGCGGCGACGACCCCACCGTACTTCCCTGCGACCGTCCTGTCCTCTCGCATCCAGAAGTATCGGGTCATCCGTCCTCAGGTCCCCGGTCGGGAATAGTAGGGCTGAATGGGGCCGCCCAAGAGCTGGAAGCGGTAGATGAGTTCCCCCGCGTGTTTGTAGATCTGCTCTGGAGGGGCTCGCGGGTGCACCATCTTGAATTCACGCCAGGCCTCGTTCCAGGGTCCCCCACGCCCATCGTTGCCGTGAATCCGTCGGTGGACGTGAAGCGGTATCGGCATGGTGTAGTCGTGGATCTTGACTCCCTGGGCCTCGAACCACCGCGCCAGTTCTTCGGCCTGAGGGAAGATGTGGTGCTTCTCCCAGCTCCCGGGCGAGAGCCGATGTGACGGGGGGATGATTCGCTCGGTGGCAGCGTTCCAGTTGGGGAAGACCATGACGGCGCCACCGGGAAGCTTCCCCGCGCCTCCCCAGTTCCTCCGCGGGCCACTGCCTGGCGCCACCGCAGGAGGTCGCGCTCCCGGGAAGCGCGCCAGCTCGACGTCGCTGGGCATGTCCTCGCAGCGGTAGAAGCCGCAGGCGTCACCCAGGCACAGAAGGGTGACGCACTGGTCATCCTCGGGGTCGTCGCACTCCACCGCCGCCAAGGGAGCATTCGGAGTCGTGGAGCATCCCAGCAGCGACGCGGTCAGCAGCGAAAGCAACAAACCGTGAAGAGCTCGCATGACATGCGAACTCTAGCAGCTGTCCGCCTGCTTCGCGCTGAGCGCCGCGAGCACTCGGTCCAGCTTTTCGTTCGTCTCCTGGTGTTGCCGCGCACCTTTGTCGAGGGTCGGGTGAGCCGGCTTCCGCCACGCGACTCCGCCCCTCTTCAGGGCCCGCCGACCGCGGACAGCCAGTCCACGGCCTCGCGCGCCACCTCGGGCGGAATCACGTGGCCGCCCTTGAACTCGTGGTAGCGCACGTCCAGGCCCGCCGCCTCCATCTGCGGAACGATGCGCCGGCTGCACCGAGCCACGGGCAGCACCGCGTCCTTGTCCCCGTGCGAGACGAACAGGCGCGGCGAGCCATGCGAGTCCCTCGGCGCCGCGAAGCCCGGCGAGAAGGCGATGATGTGCCGGAACAGGTCGCCGTTGATGATGCCCAGCGACAGCGCATACGACGCCCCGTCCGAGAATCCCGCCAGCACCACCCGCTCCGGGTCCACCGCGTAACGCTCGAAGACGTGCTCCAGCACCTGCTCCAGGAACGCCACGTCCTGCCCGTACTCACCCATCACCAAATCCCACGAGGGCGCCCGCGACTCGGGCGCCAGGAGCAGGAAGCCGTGCGCCTCCGACAGCTCCTGCATCCAGCCCATCGAATGCCGGGCATTGCCTCCCGCGCCGTGCAGCATCACCACCAGCGCGGCCGGCTGCTCTGGCCGGTAGCCCTCCGGGACATACAGGAGCCCGTCCCGCCTGCCGCCCAGCCCCAGCGGGTGCAGCCCGCGAGGCCCCGGCGCTCCCTGGGGCGGGTGCACCCTCACGTGCAGGCGTCCATCACTTCTCAGCGTGTGCAGGGCGTCGCCCCGCGGTCCGTCGAATGCCATCGTCTTGCGTCCTGTATCCCTGGTGCGTTCACACCCGGCGCCTGACAGGAGCACCGCCGAGACTCCCACCGCCCATCCAGCGCGCGGGAGCCACCACGGGCCTGCTCGGGAAGTCCGCTGCCTCACGCTTCCTCCACCACGCCCGCGTCCCTCGAAGGGAGCACCGGCAGGGTCCAGGAAGCCGCGTCGCGCGCGAGGGCACACGGGTGTCCGCGAAGAACATCTCCCGGGCATCTGACATTCTTCGCGTGACGCCTGCTCGCATGCCCTCCGTAGTATCCGGTCCATGCGCATCGAAGACCTGGCCGTCGAGCCTGCCCGCCTGCGGCTGTGGGGGCCTCGCGCCACCCTGGAAGTCACGTGTCCCCTTCCGGGCGTGCTGCGACTCCGTCACGCGCCGACGGCGTCCACCGTCGGCTTCCTGCACCCGGAGCTTCCGGACAAGCGCTCGTGGGCCGTGGTGTCCCCGGGCGCGCTCCGGCCGCTGGAGGTGACGCGCGAGGAGGGCCGCGTGCGCGTGCGCGCGGAGGGCGTGACGCTGGACGTGGCCACGGACCGCGGCACGTGGAGCTTCCAGGACGCGGAAGGCCGCGAGCTGGCACGCAGCACCCGGGTGGCGGGCGAGACGAAGGCCGGCTACCCGATGAGCACGCACCGCTCCTGGCTGACGCTGCACGCGCCCCCGGGCGAGGCCTACCTGGGCTTCGGCGAGAAGGTGGGCCCGCTGGACAAGCGCGGCATGCACTTCACGTTCTGGAACACGGATGTGATGCCGCACCACCCGGACACGGACCCGCTCTACCAGTCCATCCCCTTCTTCGTGGGCCTGCGCGGCGGCGTGGCCTGGGGCCTGTTCCTGGACGAGACGTGGCGCTCCGAGGTGGACGTGGCGCTGGCGGACAGCGAGACGCTGGCCTGGGAGTCCTGGGGGCCGGAGCTGGACTGCTACCTCTTCGCGGGCCCCCGGCCGATAGACGTGGTGCGAAGCTACACGGCGCTCACCGGCCGCATGCCGCTGCCGCCGCTGTGGAGCCTGGGCGCGCAGCAGAGCCGCTGGGGCTATGAGAACGCGCGGGACGTGCAGGGCGTCATCCAGGGCTACCGCGCCCGGGATCTACCGCTCGACTGCGTGTACCTCGATATCGACTACATGGACACGTACAAGGTCTGGACGTGGGACCGGACGCGCTTCCCGGACCCGGCGGCGCTCGTGCGTGACGCCGCGGCCGAGGGCGTGCGCGTGGTCACCATCATCGACCCGGCGCTGAAGCAGGAGCCGGGGTGGTCCGTGTACGAGGAGGCCCGGACGCGCGATTACCTGGTGCGCTACGACCGGGGCGACGTGCTGGTGGGCGAGGTGTGGCCGCGCCCCGCCGTCTTCCCGGACCTGACGCGCGACGAGGTGCAGCGCTGGTGGGGCGGCCTGCACCGCGACTTCGTGGCGCTGGGCGTGGCCGGCTTCTGGAACGACATGAACGAGCCGTCCTGCTTCGCGGTGCAGCCGGACGTGGGTCTCTTCACCATCTCCAACGAGCGCGCCGAGGGCGTGGGCACGGTGGAGGGCAAGACGCTGCCCTACGACGCGCGGCACGGGGACAAGCGGCACCTGGAGGTGCACAACGTCTACGCGCTGGGCATGGCGAAGGGGGCCTGGGAGGCGCTGCGGGAGATGCGGCCGGAGGCGCGGCCCTTCCTGCTGACGCGCGCGGGCTCGGCGGGCATCCAGCGCTACGCGGCGGTGTGGACGGGGGACAACTCCAGTCACTGGACGCAGCTGGAGACATCCATCTCCATGCTGGTGGGGCTCGGCATGTCGGGCGTGCCCTTCACCGGCGTGGACATCCCCGGCTTCATCGGGATGCCCAGCGGCGAGTTGCTCGTGCGGTGGATGCAGACGGGCACCTTCTACCCGCTGATGCGCAACCACGCGGGCAAGGGCACGCAGCCGCAAGAGCCGTGGCGCTTCGGCGAGCCGTACCTGTCCCTGGCGCGCGACGCGCTGAAGCGGCGCTACCGGCTGCTGCCCACGCTCTACACGCTGATGCACGAGGCGTCCGCGACGGGCCTGCCCGTGCTGCGCCCGCTGGTGATGCATGTGCCCGGGGACACGGAGGCGGTGGCGGCGTTCGACCAGTTCCTCTTCGGAGAGGACCTGCTGGTGGCACCGGTGGTGCGGCCCGGACACTCGAAGCGGCTGGCGTACCTGCCGCAAGGGCAGTGGCTGGAGTGGCCGGGACTGGAGCGCCCGGGGGCGATTCAGGAGGGCGGCCGGCACGTCATCGCCGAGGGGCCGCTGGACACGGTGCCGGTGTGGCTGCGCGCGGGCGGCGCGGTGACGCTGACGCGGCCGGCGAAGCACACCACCACGGCCAACTGGGAGGAGCTGGAGTGGCACGTGCACGCGGCGACGGAGGTGTACGGGCGGCTCTACGAGGACGTGGGGGACGGGTATGGGGACTCGCGAATCACGGTGGTGGAGGGGCAGCTGGAGGCAGGTACCTTCAAGCTGACGCGGCGGGTGGAGGGGCGGCTCCCGCTGTCCCGCACGGAGGAGACGATTCGCGTGTACGGCCTGCCCTATGCGAGCGGGGTCAAGGGGGCACTGTCGTTCCGGGTCGAGCGCGGGGTGCTGGAGATGCGCGTGGCCGCGGACTGGAAGGAGCTTTCCGTCGCAACCTGAACCGGGGAGTCGTGTTGAGGCATGATGCAAGGGCCTGCGTCCCGGGCCTCGAGGTCTCCATGCCCCGCACTTCCCTCCTCCGCCTGCTCCCGGGCGCGCTCCTCGCCGCCCTCACCGCGTGCAGCGGCGACGACGCGGCCCCCACGCCCACCGAGCCCGTGCCTCCGGCCACCTGGCACCAGGACGTCGCGCCCCTGGTGCAGGCGAAGTGCGCCAACTGCCACACCGAGGGCGGCATCGGCCCCTTCCCCCTGCAGACGTACGCCGACGTCTTCGCCCACCGCGACATCCTCAAGGCCTCCGTCCAGGCCCGCACCATGCCGCCCTGGCCTCCGTCGTCCGAGTGCAACACGTACGCGCATGACCGCTCGCTCGACGAAGCGCAGCAGGCCCTGCTCACGCGCTGGGTGGACGAGGGCGCCGCCGAGGGCGACCCCGCCAATGCCACCGCCCTCACGCCCCCCACCGGCGGCCTGTCCCGCGCGGACATCGTCCTGAAGATGCCGGAGCCCTACCTCCCCACCCAGTCCCCGGACGACTACCGCTGCTTCCTCATCGACTGGCCGGAGACGCGCACGCGCTACATCACCGGCTTCCGCGCCGACCCGGGCAACCGCGCCACCGTCCACCACGTCATCGCCTACCTCGCGACGCCTTCCGAGGTGAAGGGCTATGAGGCTCGCGACGCCGCCTCTCCGGGCCCCGGCTACACGTGCTTCGGCGGCCCCGGTGGACCGGACGCCACGCGTGCCACGTGGCTCGGCGGCTGGGCCCCCGGCAGCCTCGGCCAGGACTTCCCCGCCGGCACCGGCCTGCGCATCGACCCCGGCTCCAAGGTCGTCCTCCAGGTCCACTACAACGACCACGGACAGGCCGCCACCGCCGACCGCTCCGCCGTCGCCTTCAAGGTCGACGACACCGTGCAGAAGGTCGCCTACGTCCAGCCCTGGTCCAACCCCGCCTGGGTGAATGGCACCACGCCCATGCACATCCCCGCCGGCACCACGGACACGAAGCACCTGTGGTCCATGGAGCTGACGCCCTTCCTGGGCTTCACCACCGGGGGCGTCCTCCAGAACAACGTCCCCGTCACCATCCACTCGGCCGCGCTCCACATGCACACCCGGGGCACCCACGCGCGCGCGGAAATCCAGCGCCAGTCCGGCGCCCGCGAGTGCCTCCTGGACATCCCCCGCTGGGACTTCCACTGGCAGGGCAGCTACAGCCTCCAGAAGCCCGTGCAGTTGTGGAACGGGGACAAGCTGAACGTGGAGTGCCACTGGGACAACAGCGCCCCGGGCTCCACGGACCGCGGCTGGGGTGAGGGCACCGACGACGAGATGTGCCTCGGCATCTTCTACCTCACCCAGTAGCGCGCTCCGGCCGCACGGCTCCGCGTCACCACAGCGGGGCCATGTTCTCCACGTACTTGAAGCCCGTGCCCGTGTTGAACACCACCACGGACTCGTCGGGCGTCACCTGCCCGGCGGCCTGGAGCTTGCGCAGCGCCGCCACGCAGGCGCCGCCCTCGGGCGCGACGAAGAGGCCTTCCGCGGCGGAGATGTCCTTCACGCCCTGGATGATTTCGGCCTCCGTCACCGACACCGCCGTGCCGCCGCTCTCCTTCACCGCGCGGAGGATGAGGAAGTCGCCCAGCGCCTTGGGCACCCGCAGGCCGTGCGCGTGCGTCGTCGCGCCCTGCCACATCGGCGCGTCCGGCTTGCCCTCGGCGTGCGCCTTCACAATCGGCGCGCAGCCCTCCGCCTGCACCGCCACCATCCGCGGCCGCTTCGAGCCGATGAGGCCCATGGCCTCCATCTCCTCGAAGGCCTTCCACATGCCGATGAGGCCGGTGCCGCCGCCCGTCGGGTAGAGGATGACGTCCGGCAGCGTCCACCCGAGCTGCTCCGCGATTTCGTAGCCCATCGTCTTCTTGCCCTCCACGCGGTAGGGCTCCTTCAGCGTGGCGCACTCGTACCAGCCGTGCTCCTTCGCCAGCCCCGCGCAGATGCGGCCCGCGTCGGTGATGAGCCCCTCCACCGTCTCCACGTGCGCGCCGTACGCGCGCGTCTCCATGAGGAACAGGCTGGCGATGTCCTTCGGCACGAAGACGTGCGCCTCCAGCCCGCCGCGCGCCGCGTAGGCCGCCAGCGCGCTGCCCGCGTTGCCCGCCGACGGCAGGCACACCGCCTTCGCCCCCAGCACCTTCGCCATGGTGACGGCCGCCGACAGCCCGCGCGCCTTGAACGAGCCCGTCGGGTTGCCGCCCTCGTCCTTCACCCACACGCGCTTCATCCCCAGCTTCGCGCCCAGCCGGGGCGCCTGCAGCAGCGGCGTCCAGCCCTCGCCCAGGCTCAGTCGCTGCGCCGGGTCCTCCACCGGCATCACCTCGTGGTAGCGCCACATGGAGCGCTCGCGCGTGGCCAGCGCCTCCGGCCGCAGCGTCTTCGCCGCGCGCTCCAAATCGTAGCGGGCGAACAGCGGCGCGTTGCACGCGGTGCACAGGTTCAGCACGGCGCCCGGCGCGTAGGTCCGGTCGCACTTCGTACAGTCGAGTCGGGTCAGGGCCATGAGGCGGCGGAATCTATGCCAGACGCCCCCGGCGTGCCGACCTGCTCGAAGCGCCGGTGATGTGCCGCTGACGCCTGCCAGTAGCCGGGCCCTCAGGAGGCCGAGGCGGGTCCGGCGGGCGGCGTCAGCGGCAGCTTCACCGTGAAGGCGGAGCCCTGGTTCAGCGCGCTCTCCGCGCGGATGGTGCCACCCAGGGCCTCGACAATCTGCCGGGTGATGTAGAGCCCCAATCCCAGGCCGCCGTAGTGCCTCTCGCTCACCGCGCGCTCGAACTTCTCGAAGATGCGCGGCAGCGCCTCCGGGGCAATGCCGATGCCCTCGTCCCGGACCTCCAGGCAGGCGGTGTTGCCCTCGCCCCAGACGCGCACCCTCACGGGCCGGCCCCCGCCGTACTTGTGCGCGTTGGACAACAGGTTCGTCATCACCTGCTCCAGCCGCTGCCGGTCCCACACGCCCACCAGCGGCTCCGGGACGTCCACCACCAGCCGGCCGCCCAGACGGAGCACCTCGGGCTCGAAGCGCGACGCCGAGTCGCGCACCAACGCGCAGAGGTCCATCACCTCCAGCGTCAGCGAGAATCGCCCGGAGTTGATGCGCGAGATGTCCAGCAGCTCGTCCATCAGCGACGACAGGCGATTCACCTGCTGCCGCATCATCTCCAAATCTCCGGACAGCCGGGGGAAGCGCTCTCGCGGGAGCGAGTCCGCGGAGCGGGCCAGCATCTGGAGCTTGAGGGACAATGGCGTGAGCGGCGTCTTCAGCTCGTGGCTGGCCACCTGGAGGAACTCCTCGCGCACGCGCACGGCCTGCTGCGCCTCGCGGTACAGCCGGCCGTTGTCCACCGCGAGGGCGGCGCGACGGGCCAGGTCCTCGGCCGTCTCCAGGTCCGACTGCGTGAAGCGCCGGCCGGGGACAATCGCCAGGAAGGTGATGACGCCCAGCGTCCGGCCCCGCGCCACCAGCGGCACGGACATCAGCGACTGGAAGCCGATGGCCCGCATGTGCTCCAGGTGCTCCGGGCTGTACGCCGCCTGCTGCTTGTACGCGTCGCCCGCGTCCTCGACGAGCCGGGCCCGGCCTTCCCGCAGGGCCTGGCTGGGAGGGTGCGAGGCAGGGCCCGAGAGGCGGGGCGGGAAGTTCACCGTCTCGCGGACCTGCGGCTCCAGCGCGGGGACCGCGCAGGCGACCTTCACCCGCTTGACGCCACCGCCCTCCTGGAGGAGGTCGACCATGCACCAGTCGCCGAGCGCGGGCACGGCGAGCTCGGTGGCGCGCGACAGCGTGCCCTCGTAGTCGAGCGACTCGGCCAGGACGCGGCTCGCCTCGGAGACGAAGGCGAGCCGCTCCTCACCGCGCTTGCGCTCGTGGATGTCGATGACGGAGCCGATGTAGCCGAGGAACTCTCCGGAGCTGTCCAGCCGGGGACTCGCGGAGTCGATGGCCCAGCGATACTCACCGTGGCACGAGCGAATCCGATACTCCGCGCGGAACGCGGTCCGGCTCGAGTGCGACGCGAGGAAGAGCTCTCTGGACCGCGCGCGGTCCTCGGGGTGGACCGCATCCAGCCACCCCAGGCCATGGGCCTCAGCCTCCGTCTGACCGGTGAAGTCGTGCCACTGGCGGTTGAGCCAGATGCAGGCGCCCGTCTCGTCGGTCATCCACAGCATGACCGGGGCGTTGTCCGCCATGTTGCGGAAGCGCGCCTCGCTCTCGCGCAGCCGGTCCTCCCGGTCCTTCAGGGCCTGCGCGGCGCGGCGGCGCTCCGTCACGTCGCGGATGAAGAGGATGAGCCCCGTGGCCGAGGGCGACGCTCGCGCCTCGAACCAGGCATTGGAGATGGGGACGAAATCCTCGTGCACGACCTCGACACCGTCGCGCATGGCGCGCTGGTAGGCGTCACCGAAGGAGCTGGTCCGCAGGCTCGGGAACTCCGTCCACAGCTCGCGGCCCAGCAGCCGCTGGCGGGAGCGGCCGAGGATGCGCTCCATCCAGGCGTTGACGTAGGACAGGCGCCACTGGCGGTCCACCGCGACGACGCCATGGCCCACGCCGTCCAGCATGGCCGCGAACGCGGCGGCCGTGGGCTCCAACGAGGTGTCCGGACCGCTCGAACCCATGCAGTGCTTCACCCCTCCGAAGCCTTCGTAGCCCTACGGGAAGGCCAGGCGCCCGCCTGCTCTCGGAGCACCATGGCAATACCCGCACGCGGCCTGGACGCGCCCTCCACAGGGCTTGAACAGGGCCGCGCGCCGCGGGTCATCCGCGCAGCTCCAGCCATACCGGGGCGTGGTCGGAGGGCTGCTTCCCCTTGCGCTCCTCGCGGTCCACGTCCACCTGCGCCAGGCGCGGGACGAGCGGCGCCGTCACGTAGAGGTGGTCGATGCGCAGGCCCCGGTTCTTCGGGAAGGCCAGCATGCGGTAGTCCCACCACGAGAACTTCTGCACGTCCGGGTAGAGCTCGCGGAAGGCGTCCTTCAGCCCGAAGTCACACATCCGTGCGAGCGCGTCCTTCTCCTTCTGGGTGAAGAGCGTCTGGCCCTCCCACTCCTTCGGGTCATAGGTGTCGATGTCCCGGGGCGCGATGTTCCAGTCGCCGCCCAGAATCAGGGGCTCGCCCGGCTGGTGGCGCGTGTCCAGGTAGCGGCGCAGCCGCTCGTACCACTGGAGCTTGTAGTGGTACTGCTCCGAGTCCACCGACTGCCCGTTGGGCGCGTAGGCGCTCACCACGCGGATGCCGCCCACCGTGGCGGCGATGAGGCGCGAGTGCGTGTCATCCACGCCGTCGGACAGCCCCTTCACCACGTCGCGGGGCTCCTCCTTCGCGAGGATGGCGACGCCGTTGTACGTCTTCTGCCCGTGGATGGCGGCGTGGTAGCCGACCTCGCGCACGGCCTCCATGGGGAAGTCGGCCTCCGAGCACTTCAGCTCCTGAAGGCACAGGATGTCCGGCTGCCGGGTCCTCAGCCACTCGAGCAGCCGCTCCTGCCGGGCCCGCACCGAGTTCACGTTCCAGGTGGCGATCTTCATCGCGCGGACCGTCGCATGACACCCGCGCCCCCGCCACGGTTTTCCCCGTCCGTGTGGCCGGAGGGACACACCCCCTTCCGGCCCCCCGGGCAGGGGCCCTGGCACGGGCATCGCAATGCCCTCCGGGTGGGAGCCCGTCACACGGCCCCCATGAGGCGCCCTTCCCGGGCGCACCGCCGGAAGTCGAGGTGTCGTCGCCATGAGCCCCACGAGTGCCAGGACGCGCAAGGCCGCAGCCCCCACCCCCTTCACCCTGCCCGCCGCGCTGAAGAAGACGCTGCTGCCCGCCTGCCTCGCCGCGCTCGGACTCGCCGCATGGGACGACGTCCCCCTGCCCCCGTCGTGGCGCCCGTGGGTGGCCGTCGTCCAGCAGGCGCGGTCGCACGAGGCGCCCGTGGGCGCCGCCGCCGCTCCGTCGGTCGTCCCACCCGCGGCGGACGTGACGCCGGAGGGGGCCTCGCCGGGTGACGTGGAGCCGGTGGCGGCTCGCGCGCCCGCGGACGACACGCTGCTGTCGCTGCCCCACACGCACGGGCGGCGCGTGGACCACCTGGCCCGGGCGCGCACGCTGCGCGAGCTGGGAGACCTCTCCGGTGCCCTCACCGAGGCCCGGCGCGCCCTCCATGACGACCCGGCCGACACGGACGCGCTGACGCAGGCTGCGCGGCTCGCCCGCCTCACCGGGCAGACGGAAGTCGCGGTGCGGGCCTACGAGCAGCTCGGCCGGCTGCTCCCCGAGGACTCCAGCGCGCTGGTGCAGCAGGCGCGACTGCTGGTGTCGCTGGGCCGGCACGCACAGGCCGTGCTGGTGGGCGAGGAGGCGGTGCTGCGCAGCCCGGAGGACGCGGAGGTGTACCAGGTGCTCGGCCGGGCGCACCTGGGCGCGGGCGAGCTGTCCGCCGCCATCCTCCGCTTCCAGCAGGCCGTGCACCTGGACCCGGAGCACGGCTACGCGCTGAACAACCTGGGCTTCGCCTACCTGCGCGCGGGCGAGGATGCGAAGGCGGCGGCGGTCCTCACCCAGGCCGCTTCCCTGCTCCCCCACGTGGCCTACGTCCACAACAACCTCGGCGTGGCGCGGGAGCGGCTGGGGCACGTGGAGGAGGCCCGCGCCGCCTACGCCAACGCCACCCGGCTGTCCCCGCGCTACGTCCAGGCCCGCGTCAACGCGGACCGTGTGAATCGGCTGGCCCGCGTGGACGTCGCCCGGCCCCTGGACGCCTCCACGCCCCGGCCCGAGGAGGTGCCGGAGCCCGGCGCGCCGTAGCGCCTCCCCGCCCGGAGGCCGTCATGGGAGCGGCCTCCAGGGCGGCCTCCGGGGCGGCCTTCCGGGCCGGTTCCCGTTCCTCTCCCCCCGGTCTAACGTGCAGGCCCCTTCCGAAAGCGCCATGACTCCGGCTCCCGAGATGCCCACTTCGCCCGACTCCTCCACGCCTCCTTCCGTGCCGCCTCCGACCCCCGCGCGTCCCGGGCTCGGGGCCCGGCTCTGGCGCTGGACGAAGCGGCTGCTCGTCCTCGGCGTGGTGGGGCTGCTGCTCGGTCTGCTCGCCGGCGTGGGCGGCTACTTCTATTACAGCCAGGACCTGCCCTCGGTGGATGCGCTGCGCAACTACCAGCCGCCGCAGGTCACGAAGGTGACGTGTGGTGACGGCAGCCTGTGCGCGGAGTTCGCCCACGAGCGCCGCACGCTGGTGCGCGTGGAGGACCTGCCCGCCCACGTGCGCAACGCCTTCCTCGCCGCCGAGGACGCGGACTTCTACAAGCACCAGGGCCTGGACCCGTTCGGCATCGCCCGCGCCGCCATCAAGAACCTCATCCCCAACAGCCGCAAGTCCGGCGCGTCCACGATTACGCAGCAGGTGGTGAAGAACCTGCTGCTCACGCCCGAGCGCAGCTTCTCGCGCAAGGCGCGCGAGTGGATTCTCACCCCGCGCGTGGAGGAGGCGCTCACCAAGGACCAGATTCTCGCGCTCTACATCAACCAGTCCTACTACGGGCAGCGCCGCTACGGCCTGGAGGAGGCCGCGCTCTTCTACTTCGGCAAGCACGCGAAGGACCTGGGCATCGGCGAGGCGGCCGTGCTCGCGGGCACCGTGCAGATTCCCCACCGCATCAACCCGGTGACGAACATGACGCGGGCGAAGGGCCGCCAGAAGTACGTGCTCCAGCAGATGGCGAAGAATGGCTGGGTGCCGGAGGCGGTGGCGCAGGCGGAAATCGAGAAGCCCATCGTCCTGGCGCCGCGCCAGCAGAAGCCGGTGGGCCTGTACTACTCGGAGGAGATTCGCCGCACGCTCGTCGAGCGCTACGGCGACAAGGCCGTCATGGAGGGCGGCCTGCGCGTGGACATCGCCATGGTGCCGAAGCTGCAGGCCGCCGCCGAGCAGGCCGTGCGCGAGGGCCTGGAGGCGGTGGACCGGCGCCAGGGCTACCGCGGCCCCAGGGGCACGCTGACGGACGGCCAGTGGGAGCGCTACCGGGCGCTCGTCGCCACGCGCATCGAGGAGGCCGGGCGCCGGCAGAAGGACCAGGGCTATGTGGCGGACCTGTCGCCGCTGGCCCAGGCGGAGAAGGAGGCGCCCAAGGCGCCCCAGGCGGCCGTCGGCAGCACGGCGGAGCTGGAGGAGGACGGCGCGGAGGAGCAGCTGCCGGACCTGACGCCCGAGGAGGAGGCCGCACGCACCGAGGAGGAGTTGCTGGCGCGCACCGTGCGCCTCAAGCCGCTGGAGGAGGGGCTGCGCCTCACCGGCTACGTCACCGAGGTGGACGAGAAGCGCAACGTGGCGAAGGTGGACCTGGTGGGCCGCACCGCCGAGGTGGCCTTCTCCACCGCGACGTGGGCGCGACAGAAGGGCAAGGGCGCGCCCAAGGGCATCGCCGACGTGTTCGCCAAGGGGCAGCTCGTCTACGTGCGCGTGCTGAAGGCGCCGCCCGCGCCGGCCTTCGTGGAGGCCGCGCTGGACCAGGTGCCCGTCGTGCAGGGCGGCCTCGTGGTCATCAACCCGCAGAATCGCAACGTGGTGGCGCTGGTGGGCGGCTATGACGCGGAGCGCTCGTCCTTCAACCGCGCCACGCAGGCGAAGCGGCAGCCGGGCTCGTCGTTCAAGCCCTTCCTGTACGCGGCGGCCATGGGCAGCGGGCGCTTCACGCCGCTGTCCAAGGTGAACGACGCGCCCGAGGCCATCCGCGACCCGTACACGGGCAAGACGTGGAAGCCGCAGAACTACGACCGCCAGTTCGAGGGGCCGATGACGCTGCGCACGGCGCTCACCAAGTCGAAGAACACGGTGTCGGTGCGCCTCATCGAGGCGCTCACGCCCGCCACCGCCATCGACTTCGCGCGCCGCGCGGGCATCCACTCGGCGATGCCGGAGAACCTCACGCTCGCGCTGGGCACGGGTGAAGTCACCATGCTGGAGGCCGTCAACGCGTACGCGACGCTCCAGGCCAACGGCCGCTACGCGGAGCCGCTCATGCTGCTGCGCGTGCGCGACGGGAAGGGCAAGACGCTGGAGGAGCACCAGCCCGCCTTTGAGGAGACGCTGCCCCCCGCGGTGGCGTACCTCGCCACGTCGCTGATGCGCAGCGTGGTGGAGGAGGGCACGGCCCGGGCGGTGACGGAGCTCAACCGCCCCGCCGCCGGCAAGACGGGCACCACGCAGGAGTCCAAGGACACGTGGTTCTCCGGCTACACGGCGGACTGGGTGGCCAGCGCGTGGGTGGGCTTCGACGACAACTCGCCGCTGGGCGGCAGCGAGACGGGTGGCCGCGCGGCGCTGCCCATCTGGCTCAGGTTCATGCGGGTGGCCCACGAAGGGTTGCCCTCTCGCGAGTTCGAGGTGCCGCCGGGCGTGGTACAGGTGCGCATCGACCCCGCCAGCGGCCTGCTGGCCGGCAACTCCGTCCCGGGCCGGCTGGAGCCGTTCCTGGAGGGCACGCAGCCCACCGCCGAGGCACCGCCACCGGGTCAGGTGTCCACCGACCAGTTCTTCCTCGAGGAAGGCAACAGGAAGGGATTGTGAGCCGAAGCCGAGCCCTGCTCCTCGCCCCGCTGCTGGCCGCGCTCGTCGCCGCCCCGCGGCCCGCTCCCGCCGCTTCCGCCCCGCAGGACGCCTCCGCCGTCGACCGCCTCGCGCAGTCGCTGGCGGAGTCGGTGCGCGCGCTCCCCGCGGAGGCGCCCGTGGCCCTGCACCTCTCCGGAGGCACCGCCGAGCTGCGGCGCGCCGTGGGCAGCCTGCTGGCGGCGCGGCTGTCCGCCCTGAGCCTGGCGCCGGTGGTGGTGGATGCGCCCACCACCGAGGCCGCGGAAGCGGCCGCCCGCGCGCAGGGGGCCCGCACGCTGGTGCGGCTCACCCTGGACGTGGAGGCCGGTGAGTTGCGCGCGCGTGGCGACGCGCTGGGCACGTGGGTGAACTTCTGGTCCGGCCGCACGGCCACGCGCCCGCCGAAGCCCGCGGGCGCGCTGGCGCAGGCGGTGGAGGCGGACGCGGCCGTGCTGGCGCTGGCGTCCGTGGGGGGACCTGCGACGCCTCCGACGAATGGCACCGCCCCCCGGGGCGTGCGACTGCTGGGCGCGGTGCTGGCGCGGCTGGAGCATCCGCTCGCGGCGCTGGCCGCGGGAGACCTGGATGGGGACGGCCGGGACGAGGTCGCCGCCCTCACCGAGTCCGACGTGTCCGTCTTCGCCGCGGATGGGCGACTGCTGGCCCGGCGAGAGCTGGACGCGCTGCCGCCCGGCAACGCCACCACCCGCGAGCCCTTCGGCGCGCTCGCCGTGCTGACGGGGCCACCGCGCCTGGCCGCGTGGAGCACCCGGCACGCGCACGGCGAGGTGCTCACGCTGGACGTGGCGCGCGGCATGCTGAAGCCCGTGGGCACGCTGGAAGCAGCGCCGCTGGGCCCGGGCGAGCGCGGCAGCTTCGTCCCCGGACAGACGGCCTTCACTCCGGAGGTGCGGCTGGCGGACGGGCGCACGCTGACGGTGACCGCATCCTTCACCACCGCGAGCCTCACCGCGTCGCGGCTGCTGTTCGTCCACCCGGACGCCTCCGCGTCCCTCTACGCGCGCGCGGGCGCGGCGCCCTCACGGCTGACGGGCCTGGGCGCGGGCAGTGCACTGGGGGACGTGGACGGTGATGGAGCGCCGGAGCTGCTCACCACCTCGCCGCAGCTGCAGCCCTCGCCGGATGTGCTGCGGGTGTTCGCCTCCAATGGGGATGACCCCACCGCGCACGAGCCGCTCTGGCAGGGCGCGCTGCCTCCGGGCCGCGCGCTGTACGTGGTGACGGCCGACCTGGACGGCGACAAGCGCCGCGAGGTGGTGGTGGGCCTGGCGAAGCCGGACGGAACCGGCGAGCTCTTCCTCCTGCGCCACGGTGCGCCATGACGGTCCGCTCCGCTGCCGCGAATCTCCCGCGTCCCGTCCCCCGGTGCGCCATGACGGTCCGCTCCGCTCTCGCGACGCTGCTGCTCCTCTCCTCCGCGTCCGCGCTGGCGGCCGGACGTCCTCGCTACGGCGGCGAGCTGCGCGTGGCGCATGACGGTCCTCCCGAGGTGGGGGAGCCCGCGCTCGCCGACACGCCCCTGGAGGCGACGCTGCTGGGGCTGCTCTCGCGCCCGGTGTGCCGCGCCATGCCGGACGGCACCGTCCTTCCCGCGCTCGCCCGCGAGCTGTCGCGCCCCACGCCGCAGTCCGTGCGTCTCACGCTGCCCAACGCCGCCACCGCCAGCGCGGTGGCCCGCGCGTGGATGCGCCTGGCCAGCGCCGAAGCCACCTCGCCCTACCGCGCCCTGCTCTACCCGGTGCGCGGCGAGGCGCGGCAGGTGAGCACCCAGGGCGCCACGGTGGAGCTCACGCTGTCCTTCCCCTGGCCGGACCTGGAGCGCGCGCTGTGCCACCCGGCCCTGGCCGCGCCCGCGTCGTCCCCCGGACAGGGCCCCTTCAGCGCCGCGGGACGGGGCACGCTGGAGGCGCAGCTCGCCTGGCCCCAGGGCCGTCCGTACCTGGACCGGCTGCTGCTCACCGGCACGGATGAGCGGGGCCTGGCGCGCCTGTGGTCCTCCCGGCAGGTGCAGATGGAGCTGGGCGTCTCCTCGGAAACGGACACCACCGCGGGCACGCCCTTCTACGCCACCTTCCTGGCCTTCTCTCCCCGCAAGCTGCCCGCGGACTTCCGCCAGTCGGTGGAGAGCGCCATCGACCGCGAGGACCTCACCCGCCTCTTCGTCCATGCTCCGGCTCAGCCCATGCCACACCTGCTGCCGCCCGCGCTGATGCCACAGGGCCCCCGGCCCCGCCCCGCGCCTCCCGCCGCGAGCGCGCCGCGCACCGTGACGCTCCTCTACGACGCCTCGCTGGAGGACCAGCGCGCGGTGGCGGAGCGCATCCAGGTGAAGCTGCACGAGCGCGGCTACACCGTGGCGCTGGAGCCGATGCCACGCTCCGCACTGCGTGCGCGCTGGGCGAAGGGCGACTTCGAGCTGATGCTGCACGCCCTGCTGCTGCCGCCCGTCCCCGGCCCCGCGCTGGCCGTGGTGCTGGATGCGGGCGGGCGCAGGGACTTGCTCGGCGTGGAGCTGCCGGCCATCGGTGCGCTGGTGGACGCGGGAGCGCGGGACACCCGGGCTCGCGAGCGGGCCCTGGCGCTGGCGCCGTCCGTGCCGCTGGTGCCGCTGTACGCGCAGGGGCTGGGCATGCGCCTCGCGGCGGAAGTCGGCGGGCTGCGCTTCGACGCGCAGGGCCTGCCGTGGGTGGACGGGCTGTACCTGGCGCCCCAGGAGGGCACGGCCACCGGAGGCCGTCCGTGAGGAGACCGCCATGCGCCTGAGGACGCGGCTGGCGCTCGCCTTCACCCTGCTCGCGGTGGTGCCGCTCGCGGTGGTGGTGCCCCCCACCCTCACCCGGCTGCGCGACACGCTGTCGCGCGAGCTGGACGCGCGCATGGAGGCCGCCATCACCTCCGCGCAGGAGTCCCTCGAGCGCTCCGGTGCCAACGCCCGCCGCGCGGTGGAGGAGCTGGTGGACAGCCCCGCCATGGAGGACCTGGCCCGCGAGGCGCGCGAGAGCCCCACCCGCGCCATCCAGGCCGGCACCGCCGAGGGGCTGATGAAGAGCCGCGGCCTGACGGTGCTCGCCCTCTTCGACCGGGGTGGCACGGTGCTGTCCTCCGGCCACCTGCCCGCGCGGCGGGGAGACCCGGACCCCGCCCTCTTCGCCGTCACCCGCGAGCCGTCACCCAGGCCCGTGCCGGTCCGTGTGGAGGTGCGCACGCCCTCCGGCCTGCGCCCGCTTCCCGCGCTCGTCACCGCGCGCCCGGTGGACTACGGAGACCTGCGCCTGTGGGCCGTGGGCGGCGTGCTGCTGGACGAGGGACTGGCGCAGCACCTGTCGCGGCTCACCCAGGCCCAGGTGACGCTGATGTCCGGTGACACCGAGCTGGCCCGCGCCGGTGACGCCGAGCCGCCCACGGTGGCGCGGACGCTGCCCCTGGGAGAGACGGCCACGGTGCGCTTCGTCTTCAGCCGCGCCGCGGCGAACGAGGCCGAGCAGGGCGTCATGCGCGCCTTCCTCCTGCTGGCGGGACTGGGCGGCGCCTTCGCGGTGCTGCTGGGCCTGCTGGTGTCGCGGTGGATGACGCGGCCGGTGGAGGCCCTCACCGAGGGCGCGCGGCGCGTGGCGGAAGGCGCGCTGGACGCGCAGGTGGCTGTGGAGGCCAGCGGCGAGGTGGGCGAGCTGGTGCGGACGTTCAACCGGATGACGGGAGAGCTGAAGGCCACCACCGAGCGGCTGGTGGCCAGCGAGCGCATCGCCGCGTGGCAGGAGGTGGCGCGGCGGCTGGCGCACGAAATCAAGAACCCGCTGACGCCCATCCGCATGTCGCTGGAGACGCTGCTCGCCGCGCAGGAGGCCCGCCACCCGCGCTTCCCGGACATGTTCAAGGAGAGCGCGGGCGTGGTGCTGGAGGAGGTGGACCGGCTGCGGCGAATCGTGGACGAGTTCAGCCGCTTCGCGCGCATGCCCAAGCCGCAGCTCGCGCCGGTGGACCTGGGCGAGCTGGTGCAGAGCGTGCTGTCGCTGTACGCCGCGCCGCCCGAGGGCATTCAAATCCTCCCCTCGCTCCAGACGGGCGTGGTGGCGAAGGTGGACAGGGACCAGCTCACGCAGGTGCTGGTCAACCTGGTGAAGAACGGCGAGGAGGCGATGAAGGAGAAGGGCGGCGCGCTGCGCGTGCGCGTGAAGGGCACCGAGGCGGACGCCATCGTCGAGGTGGAGGACAGCGGCCCCGGCATCCCCCCCGAGCACCGCGCCCGCATCTTCGAGCCCTACTTCACCACCAAGGAGGGCGGCACCGGCCTGGGCCTGGCCATCGCCGCGCGCATCCTCCAGGAGCACGGCGGCAAGCTGGACGTGGGCGGCGAGCCCGGCCAGGGCGCGCGCTTCACCGTCGTGCTCCCCCGCGCCGAAGGCCTCGGCCCCGCGCGGCTGCGGGCCGAATAGCCGCGGGCGGGTAGGTTCCACCCCAGCCGAAGGTACAAAGACGGACGCGCCGTCTGCCTTCGGGGTGATGGCGACACCACCGCGCGCAGCCGGTGCCGTCATCCCGTTTCCGATGGCAGGCGCAATCTGGCTACACTGACTGCATGCAGTCGCAGCGCCCCCGCGCCCTCATCGTGGACGACAACGTCTTCTTCGCCAGAAGCCTGGGCGCGTTCCTCGAGGCCGAGGGCTGGGACGTGCAGATCGTGAATCATGCGCTGCACGCGCTCGGGAGCCTGAAGTCAGGCCCGCCGCCGCACCTGCTGCTGCTGGACCTGGACCTGCCGGACATCAGCGGCTGGGGCATCTACGGAGAGCTGCTGCTCAACCCGTCGTTCCCCAAGGTGCCCGTCCTCATCGTGTCGCGCGCGACGTGGCTCCCGCAGGACGTGCCCCTGTCGGGCATCCTGGCCATGGTGGAAGCGCCCTCCAGCCCGAGCGCGTGGGAGCACTTCCGCGGCGTGGTGCGCCCCATCCTCCAGGCCCGCGCGGAGCAGGTCCGCTCCAGCGAGAGCTAGGCGCGAGCGCGGGGACGCTCCAGAAGCAGGAAGGCCCGTGAGCCAGAGAGCTCACGGGCCTTCATCTACGACGAGCGTCGGAGCGCGTCAGTCCTTGACGGGCGTGGCCTTGAGGGCGGCCTTGCCCTCCTTCACGTAGACCTGGAAGCGCACCGTCTTGCACGCGTACTTCTGGACGAGCTGCTCCTTGTTCTTGCGGAGCTTCTGCACGAACTTGTCGTACGTCAGGCCGTCGGCCGGCTCACCGCACCGCTCGCGGGTGGTGAGGAACTCGCGGAAGACCTCCTGGAAGTGCTGCTCCTCCGAGAGCGCCACCGCGGAGTTGCCCAGGCCGGGCAGCGGAATCGCGGCCGGAGGCGGTGCCACCGGCGTGCGCGGCGCGGGCATGGGAATGGCCTCGGACGTCTGCGGCCGGGCGCTGGCCTGGAGCAGCTCGCGCGGAATCGCCGACACGCGCGTCGTCTCCGTGTTCTCCGGCGCCTGCGCGGAGGCGAGGGCGAACGGGTCCGCCGCCTGCTGCAGCGAGTACGCCGCCGTGGGCTGGTCCTCGAAGGCGAACGCGCCCCGGCGCGGCGACGCCGGAGTCAGGGGCTCCACGGGCGGGAAGGCCGAGGGGTCCGGCTCGAAGGGCATGGACGACGCCGCGGCGAACGGCGCGGGCGCCGGAGCGACAGGGGGGGCGGGGAACGGGAACGCATCGGGCGCGCCGAACGGGTCCGCCGCGGAGAACGGGTCCGCCGCGGGCGCGGGGGCCACCGGGGCAACCGCCGGGGGCGGCAGGGAGAACGGGTCCCCCAGGGGCGCCTGGTTCGGCGGGGACATGGCGAACGGGTCCCCCATGGGCGCGGGGGCCGGCGCCGCCATGGCGAACGGGTCCGCCGCGGGCGCCGGAGCAGGCATCGAGAACGGGTCCGCCGCGGGCGCCGGGGCCGGAGTCGGGGCAGGCATGGCGAACGCATCCGCGGCCTGCTGCGGCGCGGGCGGCTTCGGCTGCGGCGAGGCGGCGGCCATGGCGGCCGACAGGCTCAGCGTGTCGGAGTTGCCCTGGACCTCGTCACCCGAGCGGCCCGAGCCCATCAGCACCGTCCACACCAGCGACAGGACCAGCAGGCCCGCCAGGCCCATCAGCGCGTTCTGCTGGTAGCCGGCCAGCGCGCCCATCACCGCGCGGGTGTCAGCCACCGCGAGCACCTCCACCGGGGTGCCCTCGAGCGCGCGGCGCGAGCCCACCATCAGCGGCGCCTGGCCGCCCATGAAGTCGCCATTCGTGAAGGCGGGCAGCTTCACCGGACCGAAGTCCTGGAGCTGGCCGCTGCGCAGCACCACGCCGCTGGCACCCGCCGCCACCTGCGCCAGCGAGGCCTCCGCCAGCGCCTTCTCCGCGCCAGCGCCGCCCACCACCGCGTCACCCTTCACCAGCGCGAGCGCCGCGACGCCGGACGCATCCACGGCGGCCTGCAGCGTGCCCTCGTCCACCAGCGGCGCGCCCACCACCAGCGTGGCCAGCGGCCCGGTGCGCGCATCCCCGTTCCACATGAGCGGCACGGACGCAAACACATGCGGAGCGCCGAAGGCGTCCATCACCGTCGAGCCCGCCTTCGCCACCGCCGCGACATCCAGCTTCGTGGTGTCCGAGGAGGGCTCGCCGGCGGCGACGGCGTGGAACTGCGCGTCCTTCGCCACCACCGCCACCACCGCGTTCTTGAGCTCCTTGGGCAGCACGGCCTGGGCGGCGGTGCGCACCGCGGCGAAGCGCTCGGCCGTCAGCGGCTGCGGACCCGACGCGCTGTCGTCATCGCCCCCGCGGTCGCGAGGGTTGCGCGGCGCGGGCGCGCGGGAAGGCGGCTGCAGCTCGGCCACCGCGGAGAGCACGTCCGGCGTGGCGGCCAGCTTCAGGGCCAGCGACTGCACTTCGGCGCGGCGGGCGTCCACGCGACGCGCCACCTCGGCGGCGCCACTGGCGGCCTGAGACGTGGCTCCCGCCACGGCGCGCTCGCGCAGCGGTCCCGACAGCATCGGCAGGTGAGCAACGCCCAGTCCGATGACCAGGAATGCGAAGACGAGGAACTTGAGGCGGACCATCGCCATCCTTTAGCCCGAGGGTGAAGGGTTCCGCTTATAGCGTTCACCATTCGGGACCAGCAAGATTCGGGCAACGGACACGCTAGGCCCGGTCGCCAGGTCGACGACCTGGGAGACCGGGCCCGTACTGCCTCCCATCCCGACTAGTAGGTGGGCACGTCTGCCGTCGTATCCAGCGGCAGGCCGTTGGTCTGCACGTCGCGCCGCTTCTCCAGCGTGCGCTTGAGGGTCTTCTCCAGCCGATCACGCGATGCGTCGATGGCGGGGAACAGCGAGTCCGCCGTCTCCGTCACATGCACCGCGGAGAAGCCGGGCAGTCGCACCGTCACCCGGCATTCCTTGTCCACGCCGCCCTTGGGGCCATTGGTATCCACGAGCGAGATGTCGATTTCCGCCGCCTCATCGTCCGCGAACCGTTCGATATGGCTCACCAGGTGCTCATCCACATACGCCTTGAGGGCATCCGACAGGTCCAGGTGCACTCCACGCAGCAACACCTTCATGGCATCACCTCCGGGGCCAAAGATGGACAGCCCGACACCTTCCGGTGAGAGGGGGCCCCGCTGCTCCCCTGCCCTCCTGCCCTCCTGGCGAAAGGGCGCGGGGGCGGCCGAGGAGGCGGAGGACGATTCACTCCGACACGTGGGTTTCCCAGGCACATGGGCGACGAGCGAATCAAGGTCCTGCTGGTCGAGGACGACGGGGACAGCCGGGAGCTTCTGGCCGAACTGCTGGAAGCCGAGTTCGACGTGCGCACCGCGCCGGATGGACTCGCGGGACTCAAGGCCTTCGAGGCCGAGCACCCGGACGTGGTGGTGACGGACGAGTCACTGCCCGGGATGCTCGGCACCGAGCTGGCGCGGCGGGTGAAGGAGCACGAGCCCCGCGCTCGCGTCATCCTTGTCTCCGGCTACACCCAGGTCCAGGGAGCGGAGTTCTGCGACGTGGTGCTGCGCAAGCCCATCGACGTGGAGCGGCTCAGCGCCGCCGTGGGCCGGCTGGGCGAGGAGGCCCGGCGGTGGCTGGGCGGTGGCGCCGAGGAAGCCCGCCACTGAACGAAGTGTCTGGACGGGGGTGCGGCTCGCGGGGGTCGGACCTACCATGACCCTCCAGACACCACACGGGCAGGAGGGACCGTCGATGAAATACTGCGCCAGGTGCGGCTCGGAGTACCAGGACAGCGTGCAGGACTGCGCGGACTGCCCAGGCAACCCGCTTCTCGTGAGCGAGGCGGACATGCGTGCGCGAGGGCTGCCGTTGCCTCATGAGATGGACAAGCGCGTCTTCGTGCGCGCGGCCTCCGCGGAGGACCCCTTCACGGCGGAGGCCTTCGTGGAGCTGCTGCAGGAGGCCAACATCCCCGTGCTGGTGCGTGCCGGCCGCTCGGGCGTGGTGGACACGCTGACCACCGGCAACCTCCTGCCGTGGTGGGAAATCCTCGTGCCCGAGGACGCGGCGGCCCGCGCCATTCCGCTGCTGGAGCAGGAGCGGATGCAGGAGCTGGCCACCACGGACGAGGCCGTCCAGGCCGCGGAAGAGGAGGAGCGCGAGGGCGAGCTGGCGTCTCCCGCTCCGCCGCCCGCTCCCTGAGCAGGCGTCAGGGCGAGCGCATGGCGCTGGCCGGCGCGTCCGGCCGGCGCACCTCGAAGAGGCTGACGCCCGTCACCTTCCACTTCGCATAGCGCGCGTTGCGGGCGAGGAACGTCTCCAGGTCCTCGTCCACGACGCGGTTGTAGCCGCCGCGCGAGGCGTGGCGCAGGTACGTGCGCTTCTTGCGCTGCACCACGAAGCCCAGGTGCGTCACGCGGGTGGCCTTCAGCGGCAGGTCCTCGCGCAGCACCACGAGGATGGTGCCCGAGGGGATGGCGCGCGCGTGCGCGAGCACCCGCTCCAGCGGGAGCATGTTCAGCGGGTACGTGCCCACTGGCCGCCGCTCCTTCGGCAGCGCCAGCGCCGCCGACGAGCGGGACTGCCAGGTGAGGGGGGTGAGCGTCTTGGTGACGCCCACCGCGTCCTCACCGGCGTAGCGCCGCGTCACGTCCACGAGGAAGCCCTTGCGGATGTTGTTGGGCAGCCACTGCGCCTCCATGAGGTGGTTGCGGTCCTCGTAGGAGGGCGTGCTCGCGTAGCGCAGGCCCTCCAGCAGCGGGGCGACGTCCGCCTCGCTTCGCGCCAGCCCCAGCGCCACGGACTGCTCCACGAAGGTGAGGCAGTCCACCGCGTCCAACCGGAAGGTGGGGTCCGGGTCCACGCCCTGGCCCTCGCCCAGGGGCGACAGCACGTAGGGCGTGTTGATGAAGCGCTCGCTCATCCGCAGCACGCGCTCGGCCAGCGGCGCGCCCGGGTCCTCGGCCACGAGCGCGGCCCGCTGCTCCGCGGTGAGCCCCTCCCAGCCGTTGGGCCGGTGCGGGGTGGCCGTCGCCGCCTGTGCGGACGCGGCGGGAGACTCGAGGATGGCCTCGGCGCCCGGGGGGACCTCCGCCTCCGCGGCGGGGGGTGTGGAGGCCGGAGGCGGCGTCGCGGCGAGGGCGGCGCGGGACAGCAGCGCCAGGGACAACCACGTCACGGCCTTCATTTCGCGACACCCGCCTTGCGGAGGATGGCCTTGCGCCGGTCGTCCTGGAGCTGGAGCGTCTCCAGCTCCTTCTCGTACGCCAGCTTCTCTTCTCCCTTGGCGTTCCACGAGGCCAGCACGAGCCAGTCCAGCATGGCGGCCTCGCCCCCCTGGTAGAGGATGCGCGCCGCGCCCGCGGCGAGCCCGCGGTCCTTGTCCTCCAGCAGCGGCTTGAGCGCGGGGGCGGCCTTCTTCGCGCTGGTGCCCTCGTACAGCTCCAGCCCCTGGCGGCGCACGAAGCGGTCCTCCGAGCCCAGCAGCTTCCCCGCGAAGGCGAAGCCGTCCTGCGAGCCCAGCCGGCACAGCCCCCGGGCCGCCGCGAAGCGGGTGCTCTCCGAGTCGGTCGTGAGGAACGCCTTGAGGGCCGGTGCCTGCTTCGCGTCCCCGGTGTCGCCCACGGCGGCGAGCATGACGGCGCGCACCTCCAATTCCGGCTCCACCCTGGCCGCATTCAACAGCGGGGCGCCCATCTTCGCGTTGCGCGAGGCGCCCAGGGCCCGCGCGGCCTCCTTGCGCACCCCGCTGCTCTTGTCCTGGAGCAGCGGCAGCAGCACCCCGGTGTTGCGGCTGTTCAGCCGGGCCAGGCCCTGGGCGGCGTACATGCGCACCGCGCTGTCGTCGTCGGCGGCGAGGCGCGCCAGGGTGGGCTCGGCGGCGCGCGTCTCCAGCCCGGCCAGCACCGCGACGAGGTTGCGGCGGGGCCGCTCGTCCAGCACCTTGCGCAGCACCAGGGCGATTTCGTCCGCCGCGTAGGCCTCCTCGCGCAGGAAGCGCAGCCGGGAGATGGCCGGGGGCACCGCGCCCCCCTGGATGACGCTCAGGATGACCTGCTCCGTCTCCGCGCGTCGCTGGCCGCGCTTCGCGGAGGACGGAGAGGCGGCCAGGGCGAGCAGCGGGAGCAGCAGCGCGAGCAGCAGGGCTGGGAGGACGGGCGGGCGCACGGGGGCGGAACGATGGCAAGCACGGCGCCGGCCGTCAAAGTCCCGCCTCCACGCCCGGCCCCCCGGCCGGCGCGGTCTGCCCGATTCTTGACCCCCCAGGGTGTGATTGATACGACCGACGGGTCCTACCCCTCTCTAGAGGCGCCACCCTATGAAGAAGCTGATGGTGCTGGTGGCGGTGGCGGGGGCGCTCGCCGCGTGCGGCCCCGTGAAGTCCACCGCGAACATCCTCGACGCCGAGGTGCAGATCCAGGCCGCGCGCACGGCCGGGGCCGACAAGCTCGCCCCGTACGAGTGGACCGCCGCCAACCTGTACCTCTCCAAGGCACGCGAGGAGGTGGGCTACTCCGACTACCAGGCCGGCGTGGACTTCGCCGTGAAGGCCTCCCGCTTCGCCAACGAGGCGCGCGAGAAGGCCATGGCCACGGCCGGCAGTACCTCCGACTCCGGTGGCCGGACACCGAACCCGTGACGGAACCCGTGACGCCCGAACCCGTGACGCCCGAGCGCTCCCAGATGACGCGTCCCTCCCTCGCCGCGCTGCTCCCCCTGCTCCTCGCCGTCGGCTGCGTCAGTGGCAGCAAGATTCGCGCTGACACCGAGGTGCTCGCGAACGACGTGGAGCGCGCCCGCCGCAGCGGCGCCCTCCGCTGTGCCCCGGTGGAACTGGCCACGGCCGAGGCCCACCTCGACTTCGCCCGGGGCGAATTGAGCCAGGGCAACAGCGGCCGCGCCTCCAACCACGTGCGCACCGCCGACACCGCGGTGGACCGCGCGCTGGAGCTGTCCAAGAACTGCGGCCCGCGCCAGGTGCTCGTCCGCGAGCGGCCCGACGCCCAGCAGCCGCAGCAGCCCCAGCCCCAGCAGCCCCAGCCCCAGCAGCCGCCCCAGGTGGTGGTCCGCATCGAGGAGACGGACAACGACGGGGACGGCACGCTGGACAAGGACGACCCCTGCCCGGACCAGGCCGAGGACAAGGACGGCTTCCAGGACGAGGACGGCTGCCCCGAGCCGGACAACGACAACGACGGCGTGCTGGACGGCAACGACAAGTGCCCGCTCAACCCCGGCGTGCAGGACAACCAGGGCTGCCCGCAGGAGGCGCCGAAGGACCGCGACGGCGACGGCATCTTCGACCCGCAGGACAAGTGCGCGGACCAGGCCGAGGACAAGGACGGCTTCCAGGACGAGGACGGCTGCCCCGAGCTGGACAACGACCAGGACGGCCTCGTGGACAGCGCGGACAAGTGCCCCACGGAGACGGGCCCGGTGCAGAACGTGGGCTGCCCCATCCTCGACAAGGACGGCGACGGGCTGAACGACCCGCAGGACAAGTGCCCGGACGAGCCGGAGGACAAGGACGGCTTCCAGGACGACGACGGCTGCCCGGACCTGGACAACGACAGCGACGGGATTCCGGACGGTCAGGACAAGTGCCCGCAGGAGTCCGGCCCCGCGGAGAACGGCGGCTGCGCCGACAAGGACGCGGACAACGACGGCATCGTCGACCGGCTGGACGCGTGCCCGGACCAGCCCGGCGTGAAGGAGGAGCGCGGCTGCGCCAAGCAGTACAAGATGGTGGTCATCAAGAAGGACCGCATCGAGATCAAGAAGCAGATCCTCTTCGGGTCCGGCTCGGCGAAGATTGTCGGCAAGCAGAGCACCGCCATCCTGGATGACGTGGCCGCGGCGCTCCGCGACGCGCCGTGGATCAAGAAGATCCGCGTGGAGGGCCACACGGACTCGCTGGGCAAGGACTTGTCGAACCTGCGGCTGTCGCAGAAGCGCGCGGACTCGGTGAAGGCGCAGCTGCTGCGCCGGGGCATCGACCCGGGCCGCATCGAGGCCGTGGGCTTCGGCGAGACGAAGCCGATTGGCCCCAACACCACCAAGGCCGGCCGCGCGCAGAACCGCCGCACCGAGTTCAACATCATCGAGCAATAAGCCACCCTGCCCCGCTTCCGGCCCCTCCGGCCGGAAGCGGCAGGCGGGATGAAGCAACAGCGCCTCCGAGGGCCATGGCCTCCGGAGGCGCTGCTGTTTCCAGGGACTGGAGGGTGCCCGGAGGGCGCGTGCCGCTCAGCCGTCCTTGAGCAGCTCGTGCAGCACCTCGGTGGCGTACGCGCCCCGGGGCAGCTCGAAGGTGAGCCACAGGTCCTCGCCGCCCTCGGAGGACGGCTCGGCCACCAGCTCCGGTGCACCCAGGCGGACGCGGTAGGGCCTGCGCCCGCCTTCCGTCTCACCCCCGCCGCGCTTGAAGTCCTCCAGCGTGACGCCCTCCGCGACGAGCAGCCGCCCTTCCGCCTCGGCCACCTCTCCGGCGGACGCCGGCATCTTCGGACCGAAGAGGGGCCCGGCCGGGCTCACCTCGAAGGCGGCCACGCGCGGGCCGTCCACCTCGGGCGCCTCGCAGACGAAGAGGCCGCCCGTCTCCTCCTTGCGCAGCACGTCCCCGCGCAGCGCGGTGGCCAGCGTGCCCGCGCGCAGGCGCTCGGCCAGCGCACGGTTGAAGAGGCGCGACTGGAAGGCGGACAGGTACAGCTTGCGCTGGAAGCGGTCCGGCCGCTTCGCCAGCCGCTGGCCCAGCACCAGCAGCTTGCCCTGGTCCGCGTTGTCGCCCGCGCGGCCGAAGCGCTGCTCGCCGAAGTAGTTGGGCAGGCCCCGCTCCACCAGCCGGGAGAACGTCTCGCGCGCGGCGCCCACGTCCTTCACGCCGCGCAGCCGCAGCCGGAAGCGGTTGCCGCGCAGGTGCCCGGTGCGGAGCTTGTTGCCGTGGCGCTTCGCCCACAGCACGCGCACCCCCTCCAGCGCGAAGCCCTCCACCCGGGGCTCCGCCCGGGCGGGCACGGAGATGAGCTGCCGGGTGACGGCCTGCCGGTCCTTCATCCCCGCCACGCCCACGTCGTCCTCGGACACGCCCAGGGACAGGGCCAGGGCCTTCACCACCTCGCGGGTGTCCCGGCCGCGCTTCTCCAGCCAGAGGTAGAGGTGCTCGCCTTCGCCGGAAGGGAGGTACGCGGGGACTTCCTCCACCTCGAAGTCCTCGGGCACCAGCTTGAACGCGCCGCCACACCCGGGCACGTCCGCCGTCAGCCGCGGCAGCTCGGAATCCGTCACGGCGCCTCGAGCGTGGCCAGCAGTTCCTTCACGCGCCGGGCGAGGTCCTCGTCCGCGCGCGACTCCAGGAGCTCACCGGCCTGGAAGAGCAGGAAGAACATCACGTCGCTGAGCGCCTGCTTGAAGGACGCCAGCGGCTCGCTGCCCAGCTGCGCGCGGTGCCGCTCGAAGGCGTCAATCAGCTTCGGCTCCGGCAGGCTGCCATCCGCCAGGAAGGCCAGGCCCTCCAGCACGGGCGACGACGACAGGGCCTGTCCGGAGAGCGCGGCGTTGGCGGCGGCGATGAACTCGCGGTCCATGCCCTGCTTGGCCACCTCGTCGCGAATCTCGCGGAAGATGAAGTTGAAGACGCGCGCCACCGGCCGGGGGTCCACCGTGGGCACGGCGCGCGCCGCGGGCGGAGCCGCCGGCGGGGCGGCCACGGCCGGCTTCACCTGCGGGACGGGCGTGGGGGTGGACGCGGCCGCCGAGGGCACCATCAGCGGCTTGTCCGTCGTCGCCGCGAAGCCACCCTCCAGCAGCCGGAACACCACCTTGGTGATGTCGAACTCGGACAGCCGCGCCGCGTGGCCCAGCTCCAGAATCGTGCGCCGGCCGTCGAGCATGGCCAGCACCCGGTCCTCGTCCTCCTCCAGCTTCCCGTCCGACGGGCGCTTGCGCGTCACGTACAGGCGGCCGTGCGGGATGCGCTTCCGGAAGTGCGCCATCTCGTCGATCTTCCGGATGCTGTCCATCAGCAGGCTCTGCGTGGACAGCTGGATGATGTGGCCCGTCTTCTCGTCCACCGGCTGGTCCACGAGGAAGAAGCTCCCCTCGCGGCACAGGACGATGGCGTGGAAGATTTCGCTCACCTGGTGGGTGACGCACTTGAAGAGGTCATGCGCCTGCAGGAGCCCCTTCTCCACCAGCGCGCGGCCCACCTTGGACGGCGGCTGCTCGCGCAGCACGGCCTCCACCTGGGGGCGCTCCACGTAGCCCATCCGCACCAGCACCTCGCCCAGCCGGTCCGCCGGGTCGTCGGAGGACGCGCCGCGCACCTCGCCCTCGCGGAAGGTGACGGAGCGCTCACCGCCGGGCGAGCTGACGCGGATGACGCCGCTCCAGCGCGACTGGCTGAGGAAGGCGATGAGGTCCGACAGCGGGAAGCCGCCCGCGTCCCCGGACAGCACCACGCGCGGCACGGGGATGGAGCCGCCCTCCGCGGGGGTGCGCGAGAAGACGAGCAGGTCAGGCGCCGTCGGCACCAGCGCGTACGTCCCCGAGCGCCCCGCCAGCGGCGACGGAGCCTGTCTATCTTCCGGGGCGAGCTGGCCCGACCCCTCGATGCGGAAGCGAGACGTCATGCCCGGCGTCAGTCAGCAGCCCAGGCATTGTTGTTCGTGCGCCACTCCAGCTCGTCCTCGAGGCTGTGGGAGAGCATCTCGTCCTGGATGAAGCCCAGGTCGATGGGGCGCCCGTTGAAGTAGACGGACGGCGTGCCGGTGAGGCCGGCCGCGCGGCCCTGGTTGCGGAACCCCTCCAGCTCCTGCTTGTACGCGTCCGACTTGAGCACCGCGGCCAGCTTGTCGCCGTCCAGCCCCACGCTCTTCGCCAGCGCGGGCAGCGCGTCCGGCTTGAGGTTCTCCTGGTGCTCGAAGAGGGCGTCGTGCATCTGCCAGAACTTGCCCTGGTCCCGTGCCCACAGCGCCGCCTGCGCCGCGGGAATGGAGTTGGCGTGGTTGGACAGGGGGAACGGCAGGTAGCAGAAGCGCACCTGCTGCGCGTTCTTCTTCGCGAAGGCCTCCAGCACCGGGCGGGCCTTGGCGCAGTACGGGCACTCGAAGTCGGAGAACTCCACCAGCGTCACCGGGGCGCTGGCGCTCCCGACGCACATGCGGTCGTCCACCTTGAACTGGGAGCGGGTGTCGCGGAAGGCGGCGTAGTACTGCGACAGCGAGACGATGACCTCGGTGGCGGGGTTGCCCTCGGCCACCATGCGCGCGGCCAGCCGGGCCATCCGCTTCGCGTGCTTGCAGGGGGTGTGCTGCTTCAGGCAGGCGCCCAGCGTGTGGGGGCAGCCGCAGTAGCAGAACTCGTCGCTGAAGACGGTGGCCAGCTCGCGCTTCGCCGCCGGGGGCAGCGAGGAGAAGTCCATGCCGGGGATGCCGCTGAGCATGGCGGCCGGGTCCGACGGCGCCGCGGCGGGAGCCTGCGGGGGCTGGGCGGCCGGGGCCGCGGCGGGGGTGGGGGCTGGCGCGGGGGCGGCGGGAGCCGGGGACGCGGCCGGAGTAGCGCCCTCGGGGCTCTTGCAGCCGGGCCCCGTCAGGACGGCGGCGGCCAGCAGGGGAATGACACGCTTCCAGCAGGAAAGGAGCACGCGGCGGGTCTTAGCCATGCGCGCGGGGCTTGTAAAGGAACGCCAGCCTTGGCAGGGAAGCCCCCTTGCCCATCATGCCCAGAGTCCTGCTGCTGCATACGGGGGGCACGCTCGGAATGGCCGGTGGTCGGCCCTCCGCCCTGCGCCCCTCGGCCTTCTTCAAGACGCTCAAGTCCCGCGCCCCGGAGCTGTTCCGGCTCGCGGACATCGAGCTGGAGCTGTTCAGCAACCTCGACAGCTCGGAGATGCAGCCGGAGCTGTGGAGCCGCATGGCCGCCCACCTCCACCACCGCCTCCCCCACTTCGACGGGGCCGTGGTGACCCATGGCACGGATACGCTGGCCTACACGGCGAGCGCCCTCTCCTTCATGCTGCGCAACCCGCCCTGCCCGGTGGTGCTGACGGGCTCGCAGCGGCCGCTGGGGGAAATCCGCTCGGACGCCCGGCTCAACCTCATCGACGCGGTCCTGTCCGCCATCCAGGGCCCGCGCGAGGTGACCATCTGCTTCGACTCGCACCTGTACCGGGGCAACCGGACGCGGAAGGTGAAGGTGGCCGAGTACGACGCCTTCGAGAGCCCCAACTGCCCCGTGCTGGGCACGCTGGGCGTGGACGCCACCTTCGAGCCGGGGCTCAAGCCGCGGGGCGCCTTCCGCCTCTTCGAGAAGCTCGACTCGCGCGTCTTCCTCCTGAAGGTGTTCCCCGGGCTGGACCCCGCACTGCCGCTGCAGCTGCTGCCGCACGTGCGCGGGCTGGTGCTGGAGGCCTACGGGGCGGGCAACTTCCCCATCGACCCGGAGCTGGGCCGCTCGCTGCGGCCCCTCTTCACCCAGGCCCGCGAGCGGAACGTGCCGGTAGTGGTGGTGAGCCAGGCGTACCGCAACGGCGTGGACCTCTCCCTCTACGAGTCCGGGGCGGAGGCGCTCGCCTCGGGCGCGGTGGGCGGCGCGGACATGACGCCCTCGGCGGCGCTGGTGAAGCTGATGCAGGGGCTGGCCTACCATCCGCACTCCCCGGAGGCCCTGGCGCGCTTCATCCGGACCCCTGTAGCGGGCGAGCTGACCGTCGGACGGCCGACAGTCCCCCCACCCGCGCCCAAGCGCCGCCGTCCCGCGCGGCGGGTGCGGGCGGAGTGACGGACCGTGGTGGTGAAGAGGGCAGTATGCTTGCCGTCACGAAAAGGCGGCCCGTAAGATGGGTGACGCGATGTCCGAGGAGAAAACTTCCGTCCATTCCATTTCGGACCTGCTGGGCAGTGCCCAGCAGCAGAGCGCGTATCTGATCGTCATCAGCGCCAAGTCCGCGGCGGGCATCGGACGGATGTTCAAGCTGGACCGCTCCGAGGTCGTCCTGGGCCGCAGCTCCGAGGCCCAGTTCCAGGTGGAGGACGACGGCATCTCCCGCAAGCACGCCAAGGTGGTGGCGCTGGGGGATGGGCGCTTCCAACTGGTGGACCTGGCCAGCACCAACGGCACGTACCTCAACGGCCTGAAGGTGAACGCCGCGCCGCTCTACGACGGCGACAAGATTCAAATCGGCTCCAACACCGTCCTCAAGTTCTCCATCCAGGACGCGCTGGAGGAGCAGTACCAGCGCAGCATCTACGAGTCCGCCACGCGCGACGGCCTCACCCGCGTCTACAACAAGAAGTACTTCCTGGAGACGGTGCGCAAGGAGTTCAGCTACTGCCTGCGCCACCGGGTGCCGCTGTCGCTCGTGCTGTTCGACGTGGACCACTTCAAGAAGATCAACGACGCCTACGGCCACCCGGCGGGTGACTACGTGCTGACGCGCATCGCCCAGCGGGTGAGCGACACGGTGCGCACGGAAGACTTGCTGGCACGCTACGGCGGCGAGGAGTTCGCGCTGATGCTGCGCGAGTCCGCCGAGGACCAGGCGCTGGCGTGCGCGGAGCGCTGCCGCTACGCGGTGGACAAGGCCGACTTCATCTTCGGCGGCACGCCCATCAAGGTCACCATCAGCCTGGGCGTGGCCACGCTGCTGGACTCGGACTTCTCCCAGCCCGAGGACCTCATCGCCGCGGCGGACAAGTACCTGTACCGGGCCAAGCGCGCGGGCCGCAACCGCGTGGACGCCAAGGCCGTCAGCGGCATCTGAGCAGCGCCTGGCGGGGCCCGGCGCCGCTACAACCCGAAGCCCAGCCGCTTCATCCCCTCGCGCGAGACGTGCCGCACGTGGGTGTCCGCGTCGCGCGCCGCCGCGTCGGACAGCGCGGCGGCGGCCTGGGGCCCGCCAATGCGCCCCAGGGCCTGGGCCGCGGCCACGCGCACGGAGGCCACCGGGTCCTCGCGCAGGCACACGGCCAGGTCCCTCACATGGGGCGGCCGGCCGATGTTCTCCAGCGCCTTCGCGGCGGCCGCGCGCACCACCGGGTGCTCCGAGCCCAGCAGCCCCAGCGCGTCGTCCCCGCGCGTGGACTGGCGCTGGCTGCCCACCGCCTCCAGCGCGGCGGCCACCACCTCCGGCGCCGGGTCCTCCAGCGCGCGCGAGGTGGCCTCCGCCACGTCCGCGCGGCGCGCCGGCAGCAGCCCCAGCGCGCGCACGGCGCCCGCCCGCACCAGCGCCTGCGCGTCGTGCAGGTAGGGCGCCAGCGCGGTGAAGCGCTCGCGCGAGCCCTCGTCACAGTCCGCCAGCTGCGACAGCGCGTCGCCACGCAGCGCCGCGGGCAGCTGCGTTTCCCGGGCCGCGCCCAGGAAGAAGGCCGCACAGCCCTTCTCGTGCACCATGGCCTCCAGCCACGGCCGCGCCGCCGTGGCGTCTCCCGCCACCAGCCGGCGCTCGGCGGCCAGGCGCAGCGACACGCCCTCCGCGTCCGCCAGCCCGCGCGCGGCGGCCTCGCGCACCCACCGGTCCACGTCCTCCAGCGCGTGCTCCAGCTCCCTGCGCGCCAGCGGGCCGTACACGCGCAGCGACTGCACCGCCTTGCGGCGCTGGAGCGGATCCGGCCCGCGCAGGTCCACCTGCAGCGCCTCCAGCTCGCGCGAGTACACGGCGAAGAGCCGGTTCACCCGCGCCTCATCCGCCGGCCGCGCCTCGTCCAGGAGCAGGCGCCCCACCGAGGTGCGCTTGCGCTCGGCCACCGCCTTCAGCGCGCTGGCGGCAATCGCATCCCCCGCCTCCGGCCGCGAGGCGAGCGCCTCCAGCACCACCCGCGCGGGCCGCCGGCCCAGGAAGCCGGCCAGGTGCGCGAGCGCCGTGCCCCGCACCGTCGCGTCCTCCGCATACAGCTCCAGCTCCAGCGCCTTGCGGATGCCCTCGCGCCGCGCCCACACCCGGGCCGCCGCCTCCGGGCCCCGCGCACCCGCGTCCTTGAGGAAGTCCGCCGAGGACTGTCCCGCCTCGGCGGCGGCGCGGGCGGCGGTGAGGCACGCGTCCAGGTCCCCGGAGGCCGGCGTCGCGGCAATCCACTCGGACAGCAGCCGGCGCTCCGTGACGCCGCGAAGCCGCGCGTCCGCGCGCACCGCGGCCCACCGCACCCGCCAGTCCGCGTCCTTCCGGGCGGAGAGGAGGGCTTCGCGATTCGACGGTCGCATGCCCTCCAGGGCACCCACCCAGGCGTCCACGCGGCCGCCGGGCAGACATGCCCTGCAGGCCCTCGCGCGCTGCGAGGCGTCCGTCACATGCCGCTGACAGGACATCCAGCAGTCCTTCGTCCCGGTGCCGGCGCTGCTCTGGCCGGTCGCCAGGAGCACCACCAGGAGGAGGGCAGGGCTCACGATGCGGCCACTCTAGTGCATCGGCACTAGCGTTTCCCTCCAGCGCCCTTGCGTTTTACCCGGCACTGGGACATACCCGCTGCCCCTTTTGAGTCATACCCACATCTACGCATGGCGGAAGGAGGTGACAGTATGCCCGGTATCCGAGTTAAGGAAGGAGAGTCCATTGAAAGCGCCCTCAAGCGCTTCAAGAAGGCCACCGAGAAGGCCGGAATCCTTTCCGAGATCCGCAAGCGCGAGCACTACGAGAAGCCTTCCGTGAAGCGGAAGAAGAAGGCCCTCGCCGCCAAGAAGCGCGCGGTGAAGAAGGCCCGCAAGTCGTTCTAGGCGAGCCCCGTGTGCGGAGCCGGGGCCCCGTCAGGTGCCCTGGCTCCCGCCGTCCAGTCTCCCCGAACACAACTTCCAGAAGTGGAGTCGCGACATGGCCACCCTGAAGGAGCGGATCGACGCGGACCTGAAGGACGCGATGCGGTCCAAGAACGAGCTCACCCTCAGCGTCCTGCGGATGCTCAAGAGCGCGGTGAAGTACAAGGAAGTCGAGCCCGGCGCCTCCGCCCTCGACGATGCGGGCATCCAGACCGTCATCACCGGCCTCATCAAGCAGCGCCGTGACTCCATCGACCAGTTCAAGTCGGGCGGCCGTCCGGAGCTGGCGGAGAAGGAAGAGGCCGAAATCGGCGTCCTCCAGAACTACCTCCCCAAGCAGCTCTCCGCCGACGAGCTCACCGCCGAGGTCCAGGCGGCCATCGCCGAGGTGGGTGCCAAGGGCCCCAAGGACATGGGCGCGGTGATGAAGAACCTCAACCCCAAGCTCCAGGGCAAGGCCGAGGGCCGCGCCATCTCCGAGGCCGTGAAGGCGCAGCTCGCCAAGCTGTCCTGAGCCGCTTTCAAGGCGTGAAGCACCGTGCGGCGCTGTCGGGAAACCGGCGGCGCCGTTGCATTTGGGGGCAGCCAGGGAGGCGGAAACTTGCCCCCCTGCCCCCCCGTCATTAAGTGCCTGGACCGGCCCCCACCCGCCTCCGCCCCGTCCGGCGGAAATGCCGTGTCCAGGGGGCCGCAGGAGTCCCGTCCGTGCCCCATCCGCCCTCGCCCGTCCCCCGCTCCCCCTCGGCCACGGCCGTGGGCAGGATCCGCCAGGTCGCCTGTCGGACGGGGGACGTCAGCCCGGGCTGCGATGATGTCAGGCGTGCGCCCACCTGTGCGTGGGCCAGGGGGTGGGAGCCGTGATTCCGGAACACAAAATCCAGGAGATTCTCGACCGGGTCGACCTCGTGGGGCTGATTTCGCGCCACGTGGAGCTGAAGAAGGCCGGGCGCGAGTGGAAGGCGTGCTGCCCCTTCCACCAGGAGAAGACGCCGTCCTTCTACGTGGTGCCGGAGAAGCGCTTCTATTTCTGCCACGGCTGCCGTGCGAGCGGCGACGCGGTCTCCTTCGTCCAGCGCTACCTGGGGAAGACCTTCGTCGACGCGGTGAAGGACCTGGCCCGAGACCTGGGCATCGACGTGGAGGCCGAGGAGGACCCGAGCGTCCGCGAGCGGCAGCGCGTCAAGGAGGCCACGGACTTCGCCGCCGAGCACTTCCGTACCCTGCTGTGGCAGCAGGATGAGGGCCGCGCCGCGCGCGCCTACGTCGCCAGCCGCGGCGTCTCCGAGGAGACGGCCATGGCCTTCGGGCTGGGCTGGGCGCCCAACTCCTGGAGCCTCCTGGCGGACCGACTCCAGAAGCAGGGCATGCTCGAGTGGGGGCAGCACGCGGGCCTGGTGACGCCGCGCTCCACCGGCGAGGGCTATATCGACTTCTTCCGGGGCCGGCTCATCGTCCCCATCCGCTCACCGGAGGGGCGCGCCATCGCCTTTGGTGGCCGGCTGGTGGGCTCGGACGACGGGCCCAAGTACCTCAACTCGCGCGAGTCCCGCATCTACAACAAGAGCGAGACGCTCTTCGGGATGAACCAGGCCCGCGACGAGGTGCACAAGCGCAAGGCCGCCATCCTCGTCGAGGGCTACTTCGACTGCATCGGCCTGTACCAGGTCGGCGTCCGCCACTCGGTGGCGCTGTGCTCGACCAACCTCACCCCAGGTCACCTCCAGGTGCTCAAGCGCGCCGAGGCGAAGCGGCTGTTCCTCCTGCTGGACGGCGACAAGGCCGGCCTTGCAGCAGTCGAACGACTTGCCGGTCCCCTGCTCGCCGCGGGAGCGGACGCCCGGGTGGCCTTGCTGCCCCAGGGAGACGACCCGGACACCTTCGCGCGCCGTGAAGGGTTGGAAGGAGTGGAGCGTCTGCTCGAGAGCGCGCAACCGCTCACCTCGCACCTGTTCTCCACCGTCCTCCCGGACGGAACCCGCTCCCCCTTCGAGGAGAAGATGGCGGCGCTCGACAGGCTCAAGCCCATGGTCGCCCAGGTCCCTCCGGGGCTGGTGCGCAAGGACCTCTTCGAGGCCCTCGCATCCCACTTCGGCTGGACGGCCGCCATCGTCGAGGACTCCCTCAAGAACCTGCGCCCCAAGCCCACCACCGTGGGCCCCCAGCAGCACGCCGCGCCCACGCAGCAGCCCCGCCCCACGGAGAAGCCGCCCCCCTGGCTGGAGACGCTCTACGTCGCCTCCGTCCTCAGGGATGCTCGCCTGCTCGCTCGGGACACGTTCCGCGTCTGTGACGAACTGTCCCACATGGGCCTGCGGATGGCGCTCGCCCACGCCACGTCCGGCCATGGCACCGAGGATGCGCTCTACGAGGCGTCCGACGCCGTGAAGCGTGCGGTCGAGGAAGCCTGGCGCCAGCTCCCCGAGCAGGGGATGACGCTGGAGCACGACTTCTCGAACATCTGCCGGGAAATCATGGTGCGGCGCATTGACGAGCGCCTCATTTATATAAGGCGGGCGACGGAGCAGACGGCGGGGGCGTTTGACCTGACAGAGGAGACGCGCCAGCTCCTTTCGGAGCGCGTGGAACTGTTGGCCCTCAAGAAGCGTGTCCTGGAAGAGCTCAAGCCTGCCTCCGCCTCCTCGGGAACAAAGGCGCCCATGCAACCGGTTTGAGTTCGCGTTTGTAAGAAACCCTGACTTTGCGGTAGATCGGCCGGCTCGCCCCTGGCCTCAAGCCCCTGAATTTCCTAAGGAGAAGTACCCGAATGCCGACGCAGAAGCCCTCGAAGGCGTCCGTGAAGCCCACCAAGAAGAAGGTGGATCCGGTGATCCGCAAGAAGAAGGCTCCGGAGAGCTCCGCGACCTCGTCGGCCAAGGGGACGAAGGCGAGCACCGAGGAGAAGGAGACGGTTGCCGCGAAGGACGCGGTCGTCGCCGAGGCCACCGAGAAGCTCAAGAAGAAGAAGGGCGTCACCTCCGCGATGGCGGACGACGTGGACCCCGAGGAGGCCGCGGAAGAGGCTGCCGCCGCCGTCCAGGTGGACCCGGACGCCGTCGAGGACGACGTCGAAGAGGATCCGGTCGCCGAGCGCAAGGAGGTCAAGGACCTGCTCGCCGCGGGCCGTGAGAAGGGCTTCCTCACCTACGACGAGGTGAACGACGCGCTCCCCGCCGACATCGTGTCGTCCGATCAGATCGACGACGTGATGAGCATGTTCGGCGACAACGACATCGAGATCGTCGACGCCCAGAAGGCCGCCCAGAACAACGAGATCAAGCCCACCGTCACCGTCGAGGAGGAGAAGGAAGACGCCGACGAGGACGAGAAGGACGAGGACGACGAGCCGGGCGGCAAGTCGAACGACCCCGTGCGCCTGTACCTGCGCAAGATGGGCAGCGTCAGCCTGCTCACGCGCGAGGGCGAGGTCGAGATCGCCAAGCGGATCGAAGAGGGCGAGAAGGAAGTCCTGCGCGCCCTGCTCGCCTGCAAGGTGGCCGTGGAGGAGATCCTCGACATCGGCAACAAGCTGAAGACGGCCAAGCTGCGCGTGCGCGACGTCATCAAGGACGCGCCCGAGGAGGCCCAGGCCGAGGGCGCCGACGAGGCTCCCGAGGAGGTCGGCGAGGGCGACGCGCCGGCGCAGCTCGCTCAGTCCGAGCTGAACAAGATCGAGCAGATCTGCAAGCAGATCGAGCGCTTCCGCAAGTTCGCCAAGGACTGCGAGGTGCTGGAGGAGGAGCTCGCCTCCAAGAAGAAGCTGACCGAGGTTCGCAAGAAGGAACTGAAGCAGGAGATGAAGGACCTCCGGACCAAGATGATGGAGGTTCTGGAGGAGATGCGGCTCAACAAGAAGCAGGTGGACCGCATCGTCATCAACCTGAAGGCCCTCATCGAGCGCGTGGACAAGGCCGAGGACGAGCTCCGGGATTTGGAGCGTCGCTACGGCATCTCCATGAAGGAGCTTCGCCCGCAGCTGAAGGAGTCGCGGGAGAACCCCAACATCGGCAAGAAGCTGCAGAAGCAGCTCAACCTCACGCCCGAGCAGCTCGAGGTCCTGGACCGCGACGTGCGCACGGCGGTGCGGAAGATCAAGAAGGTCGAGGAGGAGGCCAACCTCCCCGTCGAGTCGCTGCGCCGCAACTACGACGCCATCCGCCTGGGTGAGCGCCGCGCGGAGCGCGCCAAGAGCGAGCTGGTGGAGGCCAACCTCCGCCTCGTGGTCTCCATCGCGAAGAAGTACACGAACCGCGGCCTGCAGTTCCTGGACCTCATCCAGGAGGGCAACATCGGCCTGATGAAGGCCGTGGACAAGTTCGAGTACAAGCGCGGCTACAAGTTCTCCACGTACGCCACGTGGTGGATCCGCCAGGCCATCACCCGCGCCATCGCCGATCAGGCCCGCACCATCCGCATCCCGGTGCACATGATCGAGACCATCAACAAGCTCATCCGCACCAGCCGCTACCTTGTGCAGGAGATTGGCCGCGAGCCGACGCCGGAAGAGATTGCCGAGAAGATGGAGCTGCCGCTCGACAAGGTCCGCAAGGTCCTGAAGATTGCGAAGGAGCCCATCTCCCTCGAGACGCCGATTGGCGAGGAAGAGGACAGCCACCTGGGCGACTTCATCGAGGACAAGAGCCTCGTGTCGCCGGCGGACGCGGTCATCAACATGAACCTGGCGGAGCAGACCCGCAAGGTGCTGGCCACGCTGACGCCGCGCGAGGAGAAGGTGCTCCGCATGCGCTTCGGCATCGGCGAGAAGAGCGACCACACGCTGGAAGAGGTGGGCCAGGACTTCGAGGTGACGCGCGAGCGCATCCGTCAGATTGAGGCCAAGGCGCTGCGCAAGCTGCGCCACCCGAGCCGCTCCAAGCGCCTGCGCTCCTTCGTGGAGAGCTGAGCCCGCGTTTGAAGGGTTGAGCAGTGAAGGCCCCCGCTCCCATTCGTGGACCGGGGGCCTTCGTGTTTCTAGAGTCTTCGCGCCATGGCCGCCCGCGCGAAGAGACAGAAGCCCGAGTCGAAGGTGAAGCCCGGTGCGAAGCCGAAGCCCGGGCCGGCGACGTCCGGACCGGAGCCGCGACCGCCCTTCTCGGAAGCGGTGTTCCGGGCGACGCGCGCGATTCCTCGTGGGCAGGTGCGCTCGTACGCGCAGGTGGCGCTCTACGCGGGCCGCCCTGGCGCGGCGCGCGGGGTGGGGCATGAGTTGACGGGGTTGCCCCCGGCGCGGCAGCGCGACGTGCCCTGGTGGCGTGTCATCCGCTCGGACGGGACGCTGGCGCCCATGGTGGCGCATGAGCAGGCGAAGCGACTGCGAGCGGAAGGGGTGGAGGTCCGCCAGCGCGGCGAGGTGTTCCGCGTGAAGGTGGACGAAGACGGGCGCGGGTAGAGACCGCCCCCCTTGCCAGCAACGCGCGCGGAGGGTTATTCACCCGACTTGCGGTGGCTGTTCTGTCTTTGGGGGCCCTTAGCTCAGCGGTTAGAGCTGTCGGCTCATAACCGATTGGTCCCTGGTTCGAATCCAGGAGGGCCCACTCCCCTACCCCGCCTGGCGTCTCGGGAATCCCCACTGAGGCGCCGGGGCGGGAAGCGGCCTCCGCGGTGGTAGCCCCCCAGCGAGGGACGCGGGCTAGAATCGGCTCGGTACCCGGCTCGCGGAGACTCCCTTGGTGATCCTGCGCAACGTCACGGATGAAGACCTCCCCATCTTCTTCGAGCACCAACGGGACGCAGTCGCGCTGCGCATGGCCGCATTCCCGTCACGGGAACGCGATGCCTTCCTGACCCACTGGCGCACGAATGTTCTCCGCCCCGAGAACGTGACCCGCACCATCGTCGTTGGCGGCGTGGTCGCTGGGTACATCGGCAGCTGGGAACAGGACGGCCAGCGCCTCGTCGCCTATTGGATGGGTCGCGAGCACTGGGGCAAGGGCCTCGCGACACGGGCGCTCTCGGAGTTCCTCGTGCACGAGCCGATTCGCCCGCTCCATGCGTATGTCGCGGTCCACAACGTCGGCTCGATCCGCGTCCTCGAGAAGTGTGGCTTCCGCACCGTGTCCCAGGAGAGCCCGCAGCACCCGGACGGAGTCGCCGAGGTCTTCATGGCGCTGGGTCCGAAATAGCAGGAGCCGGGTACGTCCCGTGCGACAGCCGCTCCGCGGAGCGGCTCTACAGCATCCTCAGTTCCAGGCTGGAGTTGCCCCCGTCACATCGGACAGCTCGAGGGACGGCGGCCCGGGGGTGGGATTGCAGCCCCCTCTCCCCCGGGCACGAAGCGCTGGAGACGTCCTCAGTTCGGCAACACCACGCCCATCAGCTCCGCGAACCTGCGCAGCTCGGGCGTCGGCTTGCCGGCCTCGGACCAGGGCGTGGCGGTCAGGTCCATCGCCGCCTCCCAGTCCGCGTTCTGCCCCCGGTCCCACTGGAACAGATAGTGGAACGGCTCGAGCTGGACGAGCGTGGCCCCCTTGTTGAAAGCATCCGCCGCCCAGATGGCCAGCTCCTCTGGCGGGAGCGTCTCGTCGAAGAGCATCCTGTGCCCATCGGTGCTCCACGTCTGGTTGCTCAGTCCGAGGCCCTTCAGGTTGGCGATGCCGGTGATGCGCGTCTGCCAGTTCTGGAGCCGGTAGTTGTGCGGGTAGTAGCCATCCGAGTGGTCTCTCACGCCCTCGTTGTTCGAATAGCCGAGGACGATGACGGAGGGGTGGCTGGCCGCGAACGTCTCGACATCGTCGCGGACCTCGTTGATGGGAGCCCACGTCGAGCACGGCTGCCAATACCGCTCATAGGGGTTGTGCCACTTGTTGTCGGTGAAGAAGACGTACTGCCCCCGGGCCTTGGCGAATGCGATGAGCTCGTCCGCCATCGCCGAGTCGTAGGCCCAGGCCGCCGGCCACGTGCCCTGGCAATGCCCCTCCGCCCACTGCCCCCAGTGCAGGGAGAGCACCTCGAAGATGCGCAGCCCCTCGAACAGTGAGCCGTACCGGGCGACATAGAAATCCACGTAGTTCGCATCCAGGGTGTTCCCTGTCGGATGCCGCCGCATCGCGACGTAGCCCTGCCCGGGCACCGAGCCCGAGAAGGTCGCCGGACATTGGCTGAACCTCGGCTGCCGGCTGCACATGCTGTGGGTGTCCGAGCTGTAGATGTCGAACATGAACGGGATGCTGTCCGCCTGCAGGCGGTCGAGCACCTTCACCAGCCGCCCCTTGAGGTCCTGCCGGATTCCGGGATTGAGCAGGGCGACCACGTGGTACCCCGCATCCCTGAAGCGCTCGAGCACCGCGATGACCCGGTCGAAGGCCGCGTCGAAGCCTGCCTGGTCGGCGTTGGCGACGAGCCCATTCACGAAGCCCTGGTCCAGCGAGAAGACGAGGGTCTGCCCGGCGTTCGCGCACGAGTTCGCGCTGTTCTTGCAGAGCGGGAACTGGCGGACGGCGGTGGGCTGCTCCTCCCACACGAGCGCCCTGGCATTCACTCCATCATCCGCAATGGCGATGAGCTCGTGTTTGTAGCTGCCTGTGTTGTTGTTGTTGACGTCCTTGCGGTTCTCGAAGGCATAGCGGATGTGATTGCCAGGAACGGGGGCGTTGCTCACGTCCGCGAGCAGCCCCGTACTCCGGAGGTTCCACTTCCAGTGGTCCACCGCGCCACTCGGGTGCAATGACCAGATGTAGTGGTGCCCGTCGGCGCGCAGCGCGCGAATCTGGTCCTGCCGCGCGGAAGCGAGGCCGGTTCCGAGCCAGTGACCCGCGACCACGTGCGTGAGCTGATTGACGGGAACGGCCTGCGGCGGGTTGGCCGTGTTGCCGTGGTCGTTGGAGTCGTACAGGTCCCCATTCCACTGCTTGCCGTTCCAATTCGGGACCAGGGTCGTATAGCGCGCGGTGGTGCCCGTCTGCCCCGGGACACCGTCGTTGCACTGGGCCAGGTCCCACGCGTACATCCACGACGTGCTGGACTGGAGCCCGATGACCTCCGAGCTCCCATTGGCATCGAGATCCGCGGCCAGGCCAAATCCCAGGGAATCGACGGGTACGGAGACGCCGGCCTGGTTCCTCAGGTTTCCATGGCAGTAGAGGACGTACTCGTCCCATTGCGCCTTCTGGAGCCAGACATAGAAGTAGTCCGTACTGGCATTGAGGCCGACGAGCACCCGCGGGCCGTAGGTGGCGGCCTCGTCGTGAGCGAGGAACGCCTGGAAGAGGAAGCGCAGGTTCGCGGGATCCACCGGGGTGTCACTGACATTCTTGACGACCCTCGTGAGCTTGGAGGGCGCCCCCTGAGGGGAAGCGAGCGGACGGTCCGCCAGCGCAACCCTGCTCGCTTCCGGCGCCTTCTCCGTGGGTGTGCACGCACTCAGGCCGGTGAGCCCGCCAACGAGCACCAGCGCCCCCAGCCTGTTCGTCAGACGCAATTTCGCCATACCGTGTGGCTCCCTCTGAGAGGCAGCGCCCATGCGAGCCCCTGCAGAAGGACATACGGACCCAGCGGCCTGGATGGGTCCGGCATCCTGGCGGGACGCTACAGTCCCCGTACCCGCGTCATGTGGCTGGAATCCGCCGGACACACGCCACGGGCCGGCCCTGGGCGGTCCAGCGCGCCGAGGTAACGCCCTGGACGCCGGGTGATATCGCAACCCGGTTGAACGACCTCCAACCGGAAACCATCGGGGGCCGCGGTGAGACCGCACGGATGCGCGCGCTTTTCCTCCCTGACTGAGCCACGACGGCCAGCCATGGAGACCTGCTCTCATGCCACAGCGACATCCTGTCATTCACCGCGCGCGTCTGCCCCTCACCACGCTCTGCCTGGGCCTGCTGGCCTCGAGTGGAGCGTGGGCCCAGTCTTCACCGCCCGCCGAGGACTGGTGCCTCCGCGCCGCGGGAGGCCCGGCGAGCACGCTCCCGGCACCCGTCGCCATGGCGGGCGCCCATGCCCACGTGCGCTTCTTCGGCACCGGCCCCACCAACATCGAGGCGGACCTGGCGCTCGCCAACGCGCTACAGGGCACCACCGTCGACTGGGACGCCGCCGTGCTTGCCTATGCCGCCGCGCTGGAGCCGGCGTGCGCCGTGGACGTCCAGGGCTCGCCGCTGCCCCAGGCGCAGGTGCACTCCATGGGGCCGCTGGCGTACGTGCGTCCAGGCATGGGAAACCTCTCCCTGCCCCACAACACCCGTGGCGTCATCATCGACCTGCGGGGCCTGCCCGCGGCGCCCGGGCTGGAGGAGGCCCTGGCCAGAGCCATTGGCGCGGCCAGCACCACGCCCATCGGGCGCGTTCCCGGGTACGTCCGCCGCCATCTGGGCGTGACGAACGAGGCCCGCCCCACCTCGCCCATCTATCAGAACCACTCCGCGCCGAACCCGCGTCCCGCTTACGCGGCCACGGGGACGGCGCAGCTGCCCGTGGCGCTGCTGACCGGCCCCACCCTGGCTCCCCCCGCCGCCCGCTTCGCGGTGGACCTGCGCATCGCCCAGAGGGCCTGGATTGTAGGGGAGCCCGTCGCCACGGGCGTCGCCGAGTCGCGCTGGATGCCCGTGGGCGCGCGGGGGCTCGTCGTGCGCACCGAGCACCTGGAGGATGCCCAGGGCCTGCTGCCGGACGTCATCCCCGCGGACCTGCCGCTGACGCTGCCAGTGCGTGACACGAGCGCCCTGGTCCATCGGGTCCGCGAGCTCGTCGCCCAGGGCCAGCCGGCCCCGGTGGACCGCACCCTGCCCGCCCTGCGTCCTCGAATCGTGGCGCGCGCCCCGTACTATGAACCCTCCCCGCCCAGGGAATCGAACGCGGGCATCGCCCGGGCGGACCTGCTCATCCTCCACGGTGCGATGCGGCTGTTCTTCCCCTACTTCAACGTGGTGGGTGACCACCTCGACGAGCGGCTCATGGAGACGCTCGCATCCGTGGACGCCCAGCAGCCCATCTCGGACCGCAACCACCTGCTCCGGCTGCTCATGCGGTTCATGGAGGTGCTCAAGGATGGCCACGGGTTCGGCGCCAACGGCATCAATCCCGTCGGGTACTTCGCCGTCGCCGTGGAGCAGGTCGCCGGAGAGGTGGTCATCCGCCGCTCGCTCGTTCCGGGCGTGAATCCCGGGGACACCGTGGTGAGCGTCGCGGGGCGCCCCATGACCGAGTGGCTGGCGGAGGAGAAGTCCCGGACCTCGGCGGCCACCCCGGGCTACCTGCACGAAGTCGCCGTCCAGAAGCTCCTGGAGCTGCGGGGGCCCACCGCGTTCGGGCTGAGAGGCGTGGATGGCACGGTCCGCACGGTGGAGGTCCAGCCCCAGTCCAGAACGGCACTGCGCCAGGTGGGCGCGGTGGCCTCGCGGCGTGCGGCGGGCAGCCTCGCGGACCTGGGCGCGCCCGAGCTGCACTACATCAACCTGTCGGATGAGGTCATCGCGTCACCCCTGGCATTCAGGGAGGCGCTGGCCAGGGCCTCGGGCGCCAGCGGCCTGGTGGTGGACATGCGCGGCTACCCGGGGACCATCGACCCCTATGAGCCCGCCATGCGCCTCATTCCCCATACGTCCTACTCGCCCCTCTACCGCATCCCCGAGCGCATCGGGCCCGACCACCTCAACATGCAGGAGACGTTCTACACGTTGCAGCCCCTGTCGAATCCCTCCTATGGCGGCCCCGTCGTCCTGCTGGTGGGGCCACGCGCGGCGTCGAGAGCGGAGGTCGTCGCCACCACGCTGGCGGCCGCCGGCCGGGTCACCGTCATCGGCCGACAGACGGCGGGGACCAACGGCGACATGACCCACCTCTTCCTGCCTGGAGTCGTGACGCTGAGCTTCACCGGCCTCGAGGTGCTCTTCCCGGACCGCACGCCCTTCCACGGGGTGGGCGTCCTCCCGGACATCGAGGCGGCGCCGACCGCCGCGGACATCGCCGAGGGCCGGGACACCGAGCTGCTGCGCGCCATCCTGTTCCTGCAAACGGGGCAGTAGCCGGCCACGGGTGCTGCATGCGGCGGGGGGCCCTCACTGGCGTGCGCCGCCGGCCGGTCGTGGTCCGCTGGCGGCGCCAGGGCGAAAGTACGAAACTACCGGTCGAAGGCCTGGGCACGCACGCCAACCCCCATGAGGACCTCGATGACCTCTCCCTCGGCTTCACCTGGCCTCGACTACAACCCGCTCGCCTCCCCCCTGCTGGAGGACCCCTTTCCCTTCTACGCGCGCTTGCGCCAGGAGGCGCCCGTCACCTTCGCGCCCGGCTTCCAGCTCTGGCTCGTCAGCCGCTACCAGGACGTGATGACGGTCCTCAAGGACCCCCGGCGCTTCAGCTCGCGCGACATCCTGCGCCCGCCCGTCGACCTCCCGGCGGACCTGCTCCAGCTCCTCGAGGCCTCCGGCTACACCGCCGACTACCCCCTGCTCGGCGATGACCCGCCCGCGCACAGCCGCATCCGCGGCCTCGTCGGCAAGGCCTTCAACCTTGCGAGCATGAACGCCCTGGAGCCGCGTATTCGCGCCGCGGCCCTGCGCTACGTCGACGCGCTCCTCAGCGGTGGCCCCCGTGCGGACCTCGTCTCGGGGCTGGCCTGGCACATGCCCATGGACGTCATCACCGAGATGCTCGGCATCCCCCGTGCGGACGGGGAGCACATTCGCAGGTGGATCGATGACGAGAAGCTCTTCTTCGTGCCCCACCTTCCGCCGGACGCGAGGCGGCGCGCCGCCGAGGGGGTGGCGGCCTTCCGCCGCTACCTGCGCGCGCAGGTCGAGGAGCGCCAGAAACATCCCGGAGAGGACTTCCTCTCCACGCTCATCGCGGCACGGCTCGAGGGCGAGCGCCCGCTGAGCACCCTGGAGATCTCCAACCTGCTCAACGTGCTCGTGTTCGCCGGCAACGAGACGTCCACCAACCTCATCAGCACCACGCTGCTCTGCCTGCTGAGCCACCCCGGCCTGTGGCAGGAACTGCGCGCCAACCCCGCCGCCATCCCCAACGCCATCGAGGAGGCGCTGCGCTTCGACTCGCCGGTGATGGGAATGATGCGCACGGTGACGGAGACCACGCAGTTGGGCGGAGTGGAGCTCCCGGCCGGAGCCCGGCTGATGCTCCTGTTCGCCTCGGCCAACCGGGATGAGACTGTCTTCGAGCAGGCCGACCGCTTCGAGCTCCGCCGCCCCAACGCCAACCGTCACCTCGGGTTCGGCTACGGCCCCCATTTCTGCGTGGGCGCGCCGCTCGCCCGGCTCGAGGCCCGCATGGTCCTCGAGCTCCTCGTCGAGCGTCTCCCGGCCCCGCGACTGGTGGCTGGAGAGCCCATCCCCTACCTTCCCAACCTCATCCACCGAGGCCCCCAGCGCCTCATGGTCGAGTGGGACACCCCCCCGGCCCGCTGAGGGGTCCAGCGGGAGGCTGCGCGCATCCGCCACCGAGACGAGGGGAGAGCCAGACCAGGTCACCGCCGCGCTTCCGCAGGGCCACGCTGTTGCTGCTGGGACTCACGGCTCCCGCGCTCGCCGCCGGGCGGGAGGTGGATGGCCTGGGGCGGCCGCCTCGCGGAGGGCTTCAGAGCGGGTCATGGGCCAACGCGCTTCAGGTGGGCTTCTCACTGAAGAAGACAATTGCACATATTGAATCTGCACATGCCTCCGAAGCTTCCGGTTCCGCACTGGAGTGACGAGGTGCAGGCCGCGCCCTGGACACAGATGGCGGGACATGACGTCACGATCCCATCGCACGTCACACTTCCAAAGCCGGCCCCGCTGGCCGCGCAGGCCCCCGAGGTGCCGCTGCATGAGATGGACGAGCCAGTCTGGCACTCGAGGCTCACCGAGCAGTCTCCCGTGAGTGCGTACGCGTTCGTCCGGTACTCCTGCCCGGTGGAAGTGGACTCGTTCGGTGGAACGCCTTCACCGGGCAGGGCACCACAGGCAGATAGCACTACCGTGGTCGCAATCATCATTGCTGCCATCAGCTTCATGGAGGGATTCCTTTCATCGACGCAATGTCGTCATGTTGGTACGCCTCCAGGCTGCGGCTGGTTTGCAATCACGTCAAGAATCCAGAAATCGGGTTGCACATGTCACTGGAGGGCTTCGTCAGCTCCACAGGACAACCAGGATTTGAATGCCTATCATCAGCCATACAACATCACCCGCTCGGGGGGCGGATGAGTAGGACCGGGCGCCCCCCGAGGCCTGCCGTGATGCGTCTAGCGCTTGAGCCACATCGGCTCACCGGGGCACATCAGGCAGCGGGCCTCGCCGACGGAGCACGAAGTCGCACAGGACGGCAGTGCCGCACGGGCCGAGCTTCCGGCGCGGTACAGCAGGTCCTGGTACTCGATGGCGCCGACGATGCCGTGCATGCTCTGGAACTGCACGACGGTGGCGCCTGAACGCTTCAGCCGGAAGGTCGGGGTGCCCACCGTCATCGCCGTCCTGGCCACCTGCACGCCGCCCGCGGTCTCGTCCTCGCCGTAGGTCGTCGCGCCCTGCGTGATTTCGAGCCTGCCGGCCGACTTCAAGAAGCCGACCAGCTCGACGTCATTGGTGGCCGGGCAGCCGGCCCTGCAGGTCGCGAGGTTCGCGGACGTCTGCTTCGTGGGCACCAGTGACGGGTTGTGGATGCGATGGCTGTAATACAGCACGTCGCGCTCGATGGTCGGCCGCGTGCCGGTCTTGAACCATTGAATGTAGTACGCGGTCATGTCGTACGCGGGCCATTGCTTCCCCGTCGACGGGCGGATGTTGTGGTGCTCGTGCTGGTCATTCCAGGTGATGATCTGGACCTGGTCCAACCCGTCGGCAATCACGCTCTCCCAGATGGAGCGAAGCGTCTGGGAGTTCCTTGCCTCCCAGAAGGCCCTGTCCTTGGGCCGGTAGTCCTGGCTGCTCATCGGGTGAATCCACGGCTTCCCGTACCCGGCGGCCTTCGTCTTCAGGCTTCCGGAGTACCCCGCCGTGCTCACGGGAACGGCGGTGCCCCAGCCGGCGTAGGCGTCCCCGACGGTCCTGTATTCCTCGAAGAGGGCGGTGCTCCCCGTGCCGAGGAAGACCGGCACCAGATACAGGTTCATGCCCTGCTCGCTCGCGGCGCGCTGCTTGACGGTGCTGTAGAAGCTGGCCGCCCGGCCATGGGCGTTGGGGTTGAACAGGCCGACGACGAACTTCCCGTCGGGGCGCTTCTGGAGCGCGGAGTAGCCCTTGAGCTGGCCCAGAATCCGGAGCATCACGTCCTGGTCTCCCGACAGGCTCCCCGTGTTGAGGATGGTCATGTCGAAGTTGGGAATGATGTCGAAGCTTCCGAGCTGGGAGGCCGCCTCGACGAGGGTCCTCGCCCGGGTCCACACGGCGCCGTTGTTCACGTCGCTGTCGGTCCACAGGTTCAGATAGAAGCCGTCGATGCCGATTCTCGCCGCGAGCTGGATTTCGTCCTTCGCGTCGCGAAGCCGCCAGTCCGTCTCCGGCCGCGTCGGCCTCGGAATCGGGCGCTCCCGCATCATGCCGCCATAGGCCAGGTGCGCTCCGCCCTCGCCGTTGATGCCGATGTAGTTGCGCTCGTAGTAGTCGTTGGAGGTCGGGTTGTAGTTGTCCATCGACACCGGGTAGTAGTGCCAGTGCGCGTAGACCTTCCTGGCCGACTGCCGGAGGGTGGCGGATGAGACGGCGGTGAACGGCCATTCACACGGCCCGCAGTCAGGTCCACAGTCGACCCCGGTCTCGGTTCCGTTCCTGACCCGGTCGGAACAGGTCGCGCTGGCCGTCACGCTCAGCGAGGCGGTGAGCTCATTGTCGCCCTCGTTGGTTTCAAGGGGCATGCGGTTGATGTCATCGACGTCCGCGACGAGCGTGTGCGTGCCCGGGGTGCTCGGCGCCGTCCACACCCGGGTTCCGGTGGGACCGTGGTTCGAGGTGAGCGTGACGCTCGCGCCAGGGGCAAGGGAGCCTGTGTGGGTGTCCGACCACGACACCTGGGTGCCGTTCACCCAGAAGGACACGCCGTGGATGATGCCCGCGGGCGTTGCGACATTCCCCGTGTTCGTGAGGGTGGCGCTGAAGATGACGGAGCTGCCCGGGGCGACGGTGAGCGGGCTCATGCTCGCGACGACGAGGTTGTAGCCGTCCACGAGCGCTGCTTCGGAGGCTCGCACCTCCGCGGGCGTCTCGTCGTCGCCAGCACCCGCACAGCCCACCAGCGCGGCCGAGAGGCCCGCTGCCAGAACCACAAGTGCTCTCACTGCGCTGATGCGTCGAGTGTGTCTCTTCAGGTTGGGAAACGCAGGTTGCATCCAGAAGCTCCGCTCGGTGACCCGGTGAAGGTTGGGCCGAACAAGCTACTGGAATGAATTCATGTTTAGCAGGACTTTCTCGCATTTATCGTCTTCACCTGCCGGAGCCCCTCAATGGCTGGCATTGAATCGAGCCAGAGAGGCGGTGCCGCATGATGCGGCCCGCGCTCTGGAAGAAGGTGCCCGCGTCGCGCACCGCCAGGACGCCAGGCCCCCGCTCGCGGCAGCTGCAAGCACAGCAAGTTCAGGTGCTGGATTCGCCGGCCGGGTCACGGCAGGAGCCCGCTATGCTCGGGGCATGTTCATCATCGTCCTGGGCTGTGGGGTGTCGGGACTGTCCTGCGGCATCCGCCTGGCGGAGACCGGGCACGCGGTCGAAATCCGGGCGCGGGAGTTGCCGCCGCACACCACGTCCGATGTCGCGGCCGCCGTCTGGTATCCGTACCGGGTCTCCCCCCAGGCGCGTGTCAACGCGTGGGGACGGCGGACCTACGAGGTCTTCCAGCAACTGGGCCGCGAGCACCCCGAGGCGGGCATCGTCATGGTCTCCGGAGTCGATGCGTTCCGGACACCCGTACCAGACCCGTGGTGGCGGGACGGCGTGCCGGACTTCCGCCGGGCCGCAGCGGAGGAACTGCCTCCGGGCTTCGTGGACGGCTACGGCTTCAGCGCGCCCGTCGTGGAGATGCCCCGCTACCTGCGCTTCCTGATGGACCGCTTCCGGGCGCTGGGTGGGCGCATCGTTCAGCGCGAGGTGCGCTCGCTGGAGGAGGCCTGGGCGGACGCGCCGCTCGTCATCAACTGCACCGGCCTGGGCGCCCGCACGCTGGTGGGCGATGAGACGCTGTACCCCGTCCGGGGCGAGGTGCTGCGCGTGGAGCCCTCACCGGTGGACCGGTTCGTCTTCGACGCGGACGAGACGAGTGGCGTCGCATACGTCATCCCCCGCGCCACGGACTGCATCCTCGGAGGCACGACGGTGGAGGGGAGCTGGTCGCTGGAGCCTGACCCGGCGCAGGTGGAGGGCATCCTGTCGCGCACCGCGCCGCTGCTGCCGCCGGGGACCCGGGTGCACGTCGTCGAGCACAAGGTGGGGCTGCGCCCCGGCCGGCCCTCCGTGCGACTGGAGGCGGAGGAGGTGGGCGGGCGCAGGGTCATCCACAACTACGGCCATGGCGGCGCGGGCGTGACGCTGTCGTGGGGTTGTGCCGCGGAAGTCGTCTCGCTTGTTCGGTGAGTCGCACGGGAAGAGGCTCGTCGCCTTGCCAGTCCTGGTGAACCTGGCCCGCATTCCGGGAACTCACCTGGGCGAGGATGGCGTTCCGCGGCGACAGGAAATGGACCGCATCCTGCCGGGCCAGCAGCAGCGCCCCGCTCCTCTCCACTTCCAGCAAATGCCAGACCCCGGGAGTTGCTGCAAGCCCCGGCTCGTGCCGCACAGTCGCCGGCCTCGAGCGAGGAGCGGGAGGAGCGACGATGCACGATGAGCCCGGACGCAGCGTGAGCATGACGAAGCATGCAGTGGTGATCGCCGGAGGAGGTCCGACGGGCCTGATGCTGGCGGCCGAGCTGGCGTTGGCGCGAATCGACGTCGCCATCGTCGAGCGGCGGGAGAGCCAGGACCTCGACAGCTCGCGCGCAGGCGGCCTGCACGCGCGCACCCTCGAGGTGCTCGACCAGCGGGGAATCGCCGACCGCTTCCTCTCGCGGGGGAAGGTGGCCCAGGTCGCCTCCTTCGCGCCAATCCCTCTCGACATCAGCGACTTCCCGACGCGCCACAACTACGGGCTCGCGCTCTGGCAGAGGCACATCGAGCGCATCCTGGCCGACTGGGTCGGCGAGCTGCCGGTGACGCTCTACCGCGGACGTGAGGTGACAGGCTTCTCGCAGGACGACACCGGCGTCGACGTCGAGCTGTCCGACGGCCGTGCGCTGCGGGCGAAGTACCTCGTCGGGTGCGATGGAGGCCGCAGCCTGGTCCGCAAGCAGGCCGGCATCGACTTCCCGGGCTGGGACCCGTCCATCAGCTACATGATCGCCGAGGTCGAGATGACCGAAGAGCCGGCATGGGGCATCCGCCGGGACGAGAAGGGCACCTATGCCCTGGGCAAGCACGAGGACGGGAAGCGCGTGGGCGTCGTCTTGAGGGAGCAGCACGTCCGGCAAGGCGACGCGCCAACGCTCAGCGACCTCCGCGAGGCGCTCATCGCGCTCTACGGCACGGACTTCGGTCTTCGCAGTGCCACCTTCCTCTCCAGGTTCACCGACATGGCCCGGCAGGCGGCGTCCTACCGGGCCGGACGCGTGCTCCTGGCCGGCGACGCGGCGCACGTGCATTCGCCAGTGGGCGGGCAGGGACTCAACCTCGGTGTCCAGGATGCCGTGAACCTGGGATGGAAGCTGGCCCAGGTGGTCAACGGGACCTCGACGGAGAGGCTCCTGGATACCTACCAGGCCGAGCGACACCCGGTCGCCGCCCGCGTCTTGCGCAACACCCTGGCGTCAACCGCACTCAGCCGCGGTGACGAGCGCATGGAGGCGCTGCGCGAGACCCTGTCCGAGCTGCTGAAGATGGACGAGCCTCGCAAGCGGTACGCCGCGATGATGTCCGGGCTGGGCATCCACTACGACCTCGGCACGGGACACCCGCTGCTCGGGCGCCGCATGCCGGATCTCGACCTGGTCACCTCCAACGGCCCGCGGCGGGTGTTCAGCCTGCTGCACGATGCTCGACCGGTGCTGCTCAACGTCGGAGAGCCCGGCGCCCTCGACCTCACTTCATGGGCGGATCGGGTTCGGTGGGTTGACGCTCGCTACGCGGGTGTCTGGGAGCTCCCGGTGCTCGGCGCGGTCACGCCTCCCACTGCCGTGCTGATTCGCCCTGACGGATACGTCGCCTGGGTCGGAGAAGGCACGGGCCATGGCCTCCGTGACGCCCTGGCCCGCTGGTTCGGAGCGCCTCGCGAGCCGTAGCGCCTCGACTCCTCCGGCAGTCGCATCCACCGTGGCCAGCGCCTTCGCCACTCCGAGCGTGCCCTCCGCCATCGTGGCCACCACCGCGAGAGCAGGAACGAGAACGGGAGGAGCGACGATACACGATGAGCCACCGGTGGACGGGCAGGGAATCAACCCCGGTCATCGTGGCCCCCCGGGCGAAGTCAGACCCTCCCCCTAGTCTCTGTTTCAAGCGACGGACCTCCCGTCGCTTCTCTCCGCCAGTCCTCCGGGCAGAAGCCCGGACCCTGGCGAGCTCCAGAAAAGGAATCCACATGAGTCATACCCGGAAGACCTGGGCGGCAGCCGTCTGTCTCGCGACACTGATGACAGCCCCCGCGGCCCTGGCCGGTTACCAGGCGGAATCCGCGAACTGCTACAAGAACGCGGATGGCTCGGGGCGGTGTTACGGCAGCCTCCTCGGCTTCCGCAATCACTCCGGCGCCAACACCCAGGCCTTGTTCACCCGGACCACCGCTTCCGCTTCGTATTTCACCGCGGCCCTCACGACGGGCACGACGACGGAGTACTTCAACTGCACGGCTGACGCAGTGACGAGCGCACAGTGGAGCAAGGCCATGAACCACCAGGGCTACTTCTCCATCTACTGGAACGTCATGGGTGATTGCTATTCGCTGTTCCTGAACAACGGCAGCCTCTACTCCCACTTCTGAGTCGCCATGACCACCCATGTCCTGCGGATGGGGTGTCTGGGCCTGACATCAGCCCTGGGCAGCGCGCTGGCTTGCTGGCTCGCGATGAGTCAGGGACAGCAGGCCCAGGACCTGCGCATGCAGGAACTCTCCACCGAGGTCGCTGCGCTGCGCCGGAGCGTCCAGGCCATGCATCACGTTTCCGGCAGTCCTTCCGGGAGCAGCTCCGCGGGCATTCCCCTGTCCCTGGCTTCGGGCTCCGCACGGCCCACCGCCGAAGACCTGGATGCCATTGCCCAGCGGATGGCGACCCTGCTGAAAGAGTCGGGGGCACTCGCCATGGGCTCACGCGAAGCGGAGCCTCCCGCTCCTCCCCCAGCGCTGTCCCCGGAGCAGCGCGAGTCCGTGGCCCGCGCGGGCTCGCTGGTGGAGCGGGTCGTCTCCAGCGGGCGCATGACGGCGGAGGATGTACTCGAGATTCGAAACGAGCTCTCCCACCTCCACGGTCGCGCCGAGGCCGCGGAGCTCCGGCGCAAGCTCGTCGTCGCCATCAACCAGAACCGACTCATTCCTTCCGACCAGGCAGAGGGGCTGCCGTAGCGCCTCACCCCAGAGTCCTGCTGTCGGAAGTCATCCCATCCAGGAGAAGTCCATGACGAAGTCCCTTTCCCTGAAGTCCCTTTCCCTGAAGTCGCTGTCCCCGGTCGTGGCGCTCGCCGCCATCGGCATCGCTTCCGTCGCGAGCGCGGGCCTCCAGACGAGGACCGTGTCCTGCAACAAGAATACGGATGGCTCGGGCCGCTGCTTTGGCAACTTCATCGGCTTCCGCGAGGACGCGGCGGCGACCACCTCCGCCCAATTCCGTGATGACCTGGCCGGCAACCGCAGCTTCTACGCCCGGGCCACCGTGCCGGGCGCCACCACCGACACCGTCTACACCTGCATTCCAGACGCCACCGTTTCGTCCCTCTGGGAGCAGGCCCTGAGCTCCCGGGGCTTCTTCGACGTGAGATGGGACGCGAACGGCATCTGTACATACCTCCGGCTGACCAACGGCTCGCTCAACACGAACTTCTGAGCTCCGGAACAGCGCGTCGCTAACGACTCCGGGGCGCCGGCATCCATGCCGGCGCCCCGGAGGTCCGCGACAACACGGGCAACAACCGCAGTGACGCCATGCACTCACCGGCTTGGAGACATTCTGGAGACGAGCCGGAAACCGCATCCCATACCGCAGGGTGCCCCTCCCTGCCGTCACGGGCGGGGCCTTCGTTTCTTGACCCGAGTCAATGAACCCGGAGGAGGCCCTCCCTACTCTCGAGGCCAAGACGGTGCATCACGGCACCGCGCCTCGATATGAACACAGCCAATCACAAGCCCGGCAGGGTCCTGGGTCTCCTCTTCATCCTCCCTTTCTTCGCCTACGGAATCGGCTCCGCCGTCATCGGCTCGCTGCTGGAGGGCGCGGACCCGCTGTCCCAGGTCATCGAGCACCGCACCCGGTATGTCGCCGGTGCACTGCTCATGCTGCTCGACTCCGCGATGGTGGTGGGCATCGGCGTGCTCTTCTTCCCCATCGGCAGGAGGCACCACCCGGATATCGCCCTGGCCTATCTCTGCACGAGGGTGATGGAGGCGCTGTTGCTGACCGTGGGAGTCCTCTTCCTGCTTTCCATCCTCCCCCTCGGGGAAGGCGCACAGGGCCTCGGGGCTTCCGGGGCGCAGGAGCTGCTGACCCTGACGAAGCTCCTCGCGAGAGGAAACGTCTGGGCCTACCAGCTCGCCATGCTCGTGCTGGGAGCGGGCAGCGTGGCGTTCTGTGTGCTGCTGTTCCGCTCCGGTCTGGCGCCATCCTCCCTGGCCCTGCTCGGAGTGGCCGGCTACGCCCTGCTGGCGCTGGGGTGTGTCCTGGAGCTCCTCGGTCTCCCCGTGGGCCCCCTCCTCTCGCTGCCGGGTGGGCTGTTCGAGCTGGCCCTGGGCGGCTGGCTGATGGCGAAGGGGTTCCGGCCCGTCACCCGCTCCGCCGCGGCGTAGGACGTCCGCCCCTGGACGCGAGGCGCTTGCGGATGCGGCTCAGGGACTCGGGCTTCACGCCGACGTAGCTGGCCAGTTGGTACTGCGGGATGCGCTGGAAGAGGTCGGGCCGCGTCTCGAGCAGCCGCAGGTAGCGCTGCTCAGGTGTGTCGGTGACGTACGCGGCCAGGCGGTCCTGCTGCTCGGCGAGCACCTGCTCCATGGCGCGCCGAGAGAGGGACTCGAAGCGCGGGAAGCGCGCGTAGAGGTCGCTCTCCTTCTGTTCGTTGCCCACGACCAGCGTGGTGTCCTCGGCACAGACGAGGAAGTGCTCGGCGGGAGTCTTGTCCATGAAGCTGCGCAGGGAGAGGACCCACTGCGCTTCCGTGAAGAAGCCGTTGCTGCGCTCCTCACCGTCCACCAGGGAGTACTGCCGGACGCAGCCTTCCAGGACGAAATAGCATTCGGTGCAGACCTGCCCCTGCTCCAGGAGGACGGTGCCCTTCTTGAAGGTCCTTACCACCATGCTGTCCAGAATCGCCCGGGCCTCCTCCTCCGAGAGCGGGGACAGCCTGGAGAAGTAGTCGAGGAGCTTGTGCTTCATGGGAGTGAAGGGAGCGTAGCAGAGCAACGTGGTGACGGGCCTGGCCCATGGCGGAAGAGGCGCCCCCCCGCTGACCCGACGTGCGTATGCAGGCTGGACACCGCCCCTACAATCCCGTTTCACCCATCGCCCCGTGGGACGCCTGCTTCTAGTAATCGGGCGTTGACGCTTTCTGGCCCTGGTAGGAGGCAGTTTCGACGTGCGGGCCGTGCACGGCCTTCTCCGGGAAAGCTGGGCATTCTATGTTGGTGGGAAGTCAGACTGGACGGTTTTGGTGTAGGGTCTGCCCGCAACCCGATGCCAGAGGGACACCAGCATGAAACGTATTGTGTTTGCGGTCGCGACCCTGTCTTTCGCTGTGCTCCTGGGATGTGGCGGTACCGAGGCCCCGTCAGATTCGGAGACGCTGGAAAGTGCCGAGAGTGCCCTGGTGACCTGCTCGACCAGCTGTGCCAATGGCACCACGCTGTCGTGCACGGGCAATACGTGCTCCGCCGCGAATGCGGACCATGTGCAGTGTGATGGGAACTACCAGTACTGTCCTCCGGGCCGGTGCCAGTGGTTCCAGGCCACCTCGTGGGATTCGTCCGAGGCCGCCTGTGATGCCGCCAGGCAACAGGGCACGAGCTACTGCGCTGCCTACGGCGGCGTCCAGAGCATGGGCCGGATGTGTCTGACCACTCCGGACGACAATCCATACGTCGCAGCCAACTACATCTGCTGCAGTCAGTAGTGCCTCGCCTCGCCGCCCCTGAAGGCATGGCAGGGGCGGCGACATGGAAGAAGAACCGAGAAAAATACGATTATGAAGCTCCTCCCCTCATGGGAGGAGCCATGAGCGGGGCGCAGGACGCGAAGACCGCGGGTGGCTGGACCGGCGTGAATTGCTGCTCGCTGGAGCAGCAGCAGCCTCCTCCGTGGCGCTGGCCCAAAGAGCCCTCTGCATGGCGGAGGAGGGCCGCTGACGGGGAGCCTCCGAGCTGTGTGCCGGGCCGGGAGACAAGCCGCGCAGCCCCTTGGGGTACACGCCTGTCCAGGCCGCTCTCCCACGAGGAGCACGGCTGGAGCCTGGGCCTGCTGGCCATGGCTTGAGCCTCAACACCCTGCGGCGTGGGGGCCCTGGCGCCGGGACCCGCCTTGCTCTCGCCGTGGGCAGTCCCAGGGGCTCCAGAATCGCTCGTAACCCTTCCCACTTCCTGCGCGGACGACTCGGCCCGCTACCGGCCTTCCACGCCTGACGCAGGCGAACACGTCCACCGCGAATGTCCTGCTTGAGCAGCCCCGCCCAGTCCACTCGCGGCCACCTCTCCTTCCTCGGCTCCTGCCTCGCCGAGGCATGGGGTGCCATGCTCGCATCTTCCGCTCCCGCTTGGGCAGCATCCCCGGATGGCTTCTGGTGCTTCCTTGGAGTCAGCGCTTGAGTGTCCTGGCTTCCTCCTGACGTTTTCGCGGAAATTGGAACCGAGGCTATCGACGCTGGAGCTTTTGATGCGCCTCAAGCGCCATTTGGAACGCTTTCACGACGCGCTCACCGGCGTTCCATGACGCAACCTGAGGAGCAGCACCAGCAATCTGCTTGTTCTCCAAGGCAGATCCCATGACCAGGGTTGCGAATGCCCAGAGAAGCTGGCCGCCGTCCTTGTCCACGTCTATCTCCCCTGCATCATAGGCGATGGGAGCTCCACTCGCGAAGAGATAGAAGCCAGCCGGAGGCCTTCCGAGCCCGTCGGGCTTCATCCGAAGCGCCTCTAATGCCAACCCGACGAGGTGTCGGGTCGCCGCCCCCCACTCCATCGCGCTGAGGTCGAGAACCCCTACCCTGAATGGAGCTGGCTGGAACAGGGAGAATGCGACAATGGCTGCCGGAAAGCCCTTCGGAGTCACGCCATCGCCTGCCCGGATGATGGTGTACGGAGCCGAAAGGAATTGTAGCAGCTCTCCGGCGGAGACCTGCGCCACGCTCCCACCACCTTGCGCCTCTTGCTTCTGTATCTGTGCTCCAGTCATCGGACGCTCCTTGGGACATCGCTGTCGTCCCAGCCAACGAGCGGCCGACAGGAGTTTCTCAACCTCAGACAGAATCGAAGCCTGTCAAGGCGGCCCTTATTCTGTTGCGATGCGCCATGAGAGAACCCTGAAAATCCATGAGCTTATCCGGCCCCATGAGTCTTCACTCCATACACTGACGCTCCGCATCACGGGCTACGGGCATGACATGACACCACCACATGCCAGCAAATCCGCCGCCACTGGCCAGGGAGGTCGAGCGCCGAAACCATGGAGCCCTGAGGTCCATTATTGCGAGGGCCAACAGGAATGGCCGGTGGAGAAGTGCTGTCGTCGCATGGGAGGCAACTGACTCATGTCGGAGGACATCCGACTGGAACCCGATACGGGAGCTCGCCCACCGCGTGGAGCAGGGCGAACCGCTGGCAGTCATGAGCGAAGTACGAGCATTGCTGCTTCGCTCCACCCACGAGCCTGTTCGTCATGGCGCAGTGGCATCCGGAATCATTCTGAACTGGCAATCGCGCTTCCCGCACGGCCTCGGGTGGTACGCCTTAGGTTAGCACGGCGCGAGGATGGACTGGCCGAACGGGAAGCGGCCCTGCTGCCGCTTCCCGCTGGCTCTGCGCCTGCCCGACATCCAACCGTGGTCGAAGCTCATGACCAGCAGTGCGGCTGTTCACGACACGCGCTTGATACTCACGACCAGCCCAGCCTTGCCTCCATCGCCCATGAAGCCCTCCAAGTAGTAGCCGTGAGCGTTCCACGAGGAAGTGCCCCTGTCGGCCCGGGCCACATCGCCCTCGGTCAGCTGATGGTAGTTGTAATACATGTCCCGGTACAGGTCGTAATTGGCATCGACGTGTTGAGGGACGACGCCCACCTTGAACCAATTTGAGTAGAGGTTGTAGTCGAATGGGATGGACCACATGACAGCCAGTCTCTTGTCCGTCCACTCCAAATCGAACGTGATTACACCAACGGTTCCGACTGCGGCGTTGGTCGACTTCGTGGCGGTTCCCGTGCCAGCTTCGCCAGCAAGAATGGGATTGTCCAAACTCTCGAGCTTACCCGAGAACGTGTAGTACCTCGGCCTATAGAGATGGTTGCCTGTGTAGTTGCGGATACCCAAAGCGCAGACGCGATCGATGTTCACGTTGGTGAGGATGGTGTTTACAGCGTTCAGAAGCAACTCGAGGGGTTCCACGGGGATCTTTCCCCCGGTGCGCTGTGTTGCAATCGATCCAGAGGACGAACCGCCCTCTTGAGTGCTCTCTGGAGGCATCTTGCGGTCCAGGTTTGTGGCGACCTCAAATCCAGCTGTCTCGACATTCATCAGACTGACCTCCACTGAGGTGACGGCGTTCAATGCCATGGTGAGCAGTGCCCCAAAGTGCAGCAACAAGCTGCCAGAGATGCTCTCTCTTTGCAGGCTCAGCCAGTGCCCCTGCGGAACGGCGTGCCGCTGACGGCCGGCCCAATCCCTCTTGCTTGACATGATAAGTTTATGAGTTCAGCGACTGCTGGCAGAGTGAATGCAGCGCACGCGACCACCAGCAGTCCCCCCGTGTGCCTCGCGCAGACCCAGTGCGGCCCTACGGACTCCACGGTGGAGCAGCAGACGGAGAGGGACTCTGTTGCGGGTGGCGGGCTGGAGCAGAGGGGCCGAGGAGGGCCGCTGACGGGGGCGTCCGCGCTGTGTGCCGGGCCGGGAGACAAGCCGCGCAGCCCCTTGGATTACACGCCTTTCCAGGCCGCCCTACCACGAGGGGAACGGCAGCCCCTGAGTCAGGGAAGTTGTCGCCTCGGCTGACGCGCCGGGCTGACGACGCCCTGGGGCGAGAGCAGGAAAAGGGGTTCCGCTCGCGGGCTGTGGCGTGGACATGCGGGAGCCCCGGACGAGAACGTCCAGACAATGATCTCCGACAGCGGTCTGGTCATGAGCATCGTCGAGGGCTCTGCGGATGGGGACGGCGATGCGATGTCGTCGATGAGCGAGCCGAGCGGGATGGTGTCCGCGTACGGCGCCGACTGCTGGGTGACGCTCCTGTATTGTAAGGACCCGCGCACCGGCACGGCGACCTGCAGGACCAACGGCAAGTGTACCAACGCGCAGATCCAGAAGAACTGCGAAGCGCTCTACCAGAAGAACTGCTGAGCCCACCCAGGCCACGTCCAGTGTAGGGAGCGTTCACGGAAGGATTCCGTGGACGCTCCTCTTGAGAGGCGCTTCTCGCCCGGAGGTGTCGCTAATGCGGGCCGGGTTTTCTGGCCCTCCTACACCTGGAGTGCGCGAGAGTCGCGGGAACGCTTGCACCCTCAGAGAAGCCAGCTGCGTCGGGCTTCCGTGCGGCGCCTCGGGCCGGCGCATTCCTGGCTGCCCCCGGACGAGCCCGGTACCCTGCGCGCTCCTCTCACGAAGGAGCTGCACCCGGTGTCCATCCGTAGAACGACCGTCAGCACTCGCAATGCCACCGTCAGCGCCATGCTCGATCCGGCCCTGAGCAGCGCGCGCGACGCGCTCCAGGCCTTCCTCGAGAAGGCCCTGCGCGCCCAGTTCGGCGCCGACTGGCAGGCGACGCTGGAGCGTGACCGGATGGCGCAGGGCCGCCCCACGAGCGAGCGCTGGGACTGGGGCAGCATCAGCTATCGCCTCGGGCACTTCCGCTCCCCGCAGTCCACGGGCAGCGGCGTGGTGACTGAACCGCTCGTCGCGCTCGCCCGACTCGCCAAGGCCTACCGCAACCTCTTCCAGCACGAGGAGCTCACGGACGCGCAGGTACGCCACGCCATGGAGGGGCTCGCGCTGCTGCAGGAGGCGCTGGGAAACAAGACGCGCGCGGCGGAGACGCGCGCCGCGCTCGAGGTGTGGGCGAGACCGGCCCGTGCCGCCAAGCGCCCTGCGCGCAAGGCTCCGACGGCCGTCAAGCGTGCGAAGCCCGCGGCGAAGAAGAAGACGCCGAAGGCGAAGAGCGCCCGTCGCTAGCGGCCACCGAGACTGCCGTGCTGGCGACAGCGCCCTGTACGTCGGTGCCCACGAGCCGCGCATGCAACTGCGCGCCACCAGGAACGATGGGGATGCGGTGGCCCCAAATGGCCAGCCGGCGAAGAAAACGTGGACATTGAGGAGCGCGACTCCCGGTCCGCGCGCGACATGAGCTGTCATGGATGGTCAGTCAGGGCGGGCGCGCCTGCTGACTGAGCAATCTGGACAAGCTCCTCTCGCGCCCTCGAGGGCTATGACCGCGAGCGCGGAGCACGCTTCCGCGCTCGCGTGGCCTTCTTCGTGACACTCCGGGGCGCGGGAGCCGGAGATCCACCGTCGAGCTGCGTGACCAGCTTCTTCGGCGCCTTGAGCCGCCAGGAGGACTTCAGCCGCGAGCGGCACTCGGAGATGCGCAGCGCGCCCAGTCGCGCGAGCACGGCGGGATAGCCACGGTAGTGGTCGGTGATGAAGTAGACGTCGGACCGAGCCGTGATGAGGAACTCCTGTTCATCGACGCTCTCGAGCAGGAACACGACGGACGTCCCGTCTTCCTTGAGCCGGACGAAGGACTTGCCTCGCACCTTCAGCGCGGGGGTGCGGAACCAGATGTCTTCCTTTACTTCCGGCAGCTCCAGCCCGAGCTTGCACAGCTGTTCCCATGTCATGGCGGCTGTCTATCACGCACTGCCCGTGGTCCATTTCCGGACCAGGGAGGAAGGCCTGAGCTGACAGGCACGACGACGTCAGTGGGCACGAGCTCGCAGGTCCGGCAGGAGCTGCTCGCGAAGGTGTACGTCGACGCCGAATCTGCACACGAATGAGTCCCTCAGGTTCCTCCAGACGAAGGCGTGGTACGGCTGGACCCGCTTCGCCCTGCCCATCACCTCGGATCCGACGTGCGCGTCCCTGGGCTTCAACAACATCAATACATTCTATCGCGACGGCGGCTACTCCATGTCCCAGCACTACTGGAACAACGGCTGGGGCGGCCCCATCGGCCTGGGCGGCTCGCTGGGCTCCTCCCCCGAGGCCACCCGGTGGAACGGCAACCAGCTCTTCATCGTCACCGCGGACCCAGCCCTGAACTTCATCTGGGCGAAGGGCTGGAATCCGAGCACCGGGTGGAGCGGCTGGACGACTTTCTAGCCACGCGGCGTGAGACAGGGACTTTCGTCCTGTCGATGCGCGAACCGGAAATCTCCAGCACGCGCATGAGGCGGGAGCCGCTCAAAGGCCTCGCACGGAGAAGAGCATCGTCCGGTCCCACGCGGGCTCGATGGCAGAGGCTCCCGCCAGCAGCACGAGTGCGACGCCCGTGGCTCCCACGATGAGGCCCGGCTCCTCGGTCCACCCGAGGCTCCCGTCGGGTTGCCGCCCCCACGCACGGAAGCCGCCCACGCCCTGCCCCTCCTGGTGCAGGTCCAGCGTGCGTTGCAGCCACTGCCGCGCGGCCTCTCCCAGAGAGGCATCCCCGCTGGCCTGGTACAGGCGATTGAAGAAGTGCGCGAGACCGGCGGTGCCATGGCACAGCCCCGGCTCCTTGAGGCGGGCCTCCTGCGCCTCCCGTGCGGCGGCGCGCGCGAGCACCAGCGCGCGCGCCTCGCCCTCGGCGTCATCCAGGGCGCGCGCGCACCAGAAGAGCCCGAGCGCGACGCCGGGCGTGCCGTAGCACCAGGCGGGCCGGGTGCTGACGTCAGGACCGGTCGGCGTGAGGTAGGCGGGAGCGCGGTTGGCCGCGCACTGGGCTTCGAGGAAGGTGCGCGCGCCCATCAACACGTCGCGCCCGGCCGGCGTGAGCACCCCGGCGCGGTGCGCCCCCGCCAGGACCGCGAGCATCCCGGCGGCCCCGTGGGCGAGGCCCAGGTCCCAGGCACCCGACGGGAAGCGCTCGCGCTTCGACGGAGGCAGGTGCTCGGCGGGCGTCCACCAGCCCCAGCCCTGCGGCGCGCGCTGCGCGGCCTCGGTGAGGCGGACGGCGACGCGTGCGAGCAGTGCGCGCGCACGAGGGTCAGACAGCCGCTCCAGCGCGTACACGCCCACGCCCGTCAGCCCTGAGACGAGGTCCAGCCCGTGCCCCGGCGCGGGCGCGCCAGCGGAGAGCGCCTCGAGCTGCTCGTCCACCTCCTCCAACCCGTCCGCGTCCGCTGCGTCCAGGTGGGCCAGTGCCCATGCCAGTCCGGTGAAGCCACGGAAGAGCGACGCGTCCAGCGGGACGTCGGCCGCGCGGGCCGCGGCGGCATCCAGCAGCGCCTCCGGCTCCCCCGAGTCGAGCCCCGCGCGCGCGAGGTACGCGCTCAGCAGCGCCGCGGAGGGCAGTCCCTCGTCCAGAGTGGGATTGGCGCTACGGAGGGCACCGGCGCGCAGGGCCTCGGACACGCCCCGGGCGAGCTCGAGCGCACGGAGACGTACCGCGCCGTCGAGGACGGGATGCCAGGCAGGGAGAGGGGACATGGGGGCTGGCAGGCAAGGCTCGACGGGCACCGGCCCACCGCGAGGACGGGTCCTCGGGGAGGGCGGTGCCGTGCGACGTCAGCGGGCTAGCAGACGCAGAGGCTCTGGTCGACCGAGTTGGAACCGCACATCTCCGGGTAGGCGGCGCTGGGATGGGTTCCGCCAGCGACACCGTCCAGCAGGTTGAGCGCGCTCTCGTCCAGCGGGCGCACCGTCTCGCGCTTCAGCTTGAGCTTCGTCTTCTTGGGCTTCTGGTCCATGCAGGGCTCCTTCGAGGGATGGGCGAGTGCACAGGGTGTGCCCCCGCGATGTCAGGCGCGGCGTGTGGCTGACCACGCACGGCATCGTGGTTCGAGCCACGAGAATGAGTATCAGACTGGTGACGTGCCTTTGCTACACCCTTTCTCCGCATCCGCTCAGGCCCAGCCTCCGAGCCGCGGGACTCGAAGTGGAGGGGCGCGACGGACACCGGGCAAGGCTGGCATTGACGCGACCCTGCTGCTGCCACTGGACGTGCTGGGCGAGCGCTCCTACCACCTGGTGGCCGTGGAGCCTGCGCCCGTGCTGAGGACTCCTGTCATTGCACCAGCCATTCGATTACCGTGGCCTGGTTCCCTCCAACCTGCCGGAGTCTTCTCATGAAGCATCCATTCGCGGTGATGGTGGCGTTCCTCAGCCTTTCCCTCCTGGGATGTGGAGGCGCGGTCCCCGAGCCCGAGGCAGAGGCAGCGCCGGACGAGATGGGGGAGCACGCGACGGTCTCCCAGTTCGCGACCTGTACCGCCGTGTGCAACGGAGGGCAGTCGGTCTCCTGCACGGGCACCACGTGCTCCTCGAGCAACTACCAGGGTGTCACCTGCAACGGCGTGTTCATCGCCTGTCCCCCGGCCTGCTCGGGCTACCCCACGTGCACTTCCATCGCGGGCAAGCTCTGCTACGTCGAGGGCGCCGAGCAACTGTGCTGCTCGGGCGGCTCCACCAACCTGCTGACCTGCGGCAACAACCTCGCGGATCCCCGGCTCCGCTGGCTCTACTGAGCCGGTCCTCAGGCCCGCGCAGGGAGGCCTCCGGCCCTGGAGGTCGACCCGACACTCACCGAAGGGGGCTCGCGCTCCACTGCCTGTGTGTGGCACACTTACAGTCAAATCACGCATTCACAGGCTGTGGAGACTTCCATGGGTGTCGATTCCGTTGGCGGTTCAAGCTCCAGCAGGGGTTCTTCGTCTACCTCTTCGTCGTCTTCCGCTTCGTCCGTGAATGACAGCGCCGCGAGCGCGGAGGCGGCGAGGGCCGCCGAAGCCCAGCAGCAGGCGGACGCCGCCGCGGCGGCCGCGGCTGCGGAGAAGGCGGCGATTTCCGAGCGGCTCGCCCTGGACGTCAGCTCCTTCACCCCGGCGGCGGCGCCCAACGGAATGCCGTCGCTGACGGCCCCGCAGTTCACGAACGCGATGATGGACCCGACGCCTGTCGCGATGAATGCCACGCTGACGGCGCCCAATTTCAGCGCCAACATGCTCCAGTCCACGCCCATGGGGCAGCTGGCGTCCTTCGAGCGGCCCGTGCCGATTCCCCAGCCGAGGCCCGCCCACCTGACCCAGGCGGCGACGACGGCCAACCTGACCTATGGCGCGAACGCCAACACGGCGGCCGTCAGCGCGCACTCGCAGGCGGTGCTGGCGGACATCATGGCCACCGCCGGCGTGTCGGCGGCGACCATCACCAGCACGGCGCGGACGCCCGCGGACCAGGCGCGGGCCATGTACGACAACCTGCAGACCCAGGGCGTTGCGCGGCAGCGCGAGCTCTACGGGCGCTTCGGGGACCAGGTCATCGACGCCTACGAGGAAGCGGTGGGGGCGGGGCTGTCGCGGCCCGAGGTCGAGCAGGCCATGGTGGACAGAATCAACGAGCTGGGTCCCTCCAACGTGTCCCGGCACCTGGCGAACCCCGACCAGCTCAACGTCGTCGACATCTCCCCCCGCTCGATTCCGGCGAGCCAGCACGACGCGTTCATCGCCGCCGTCCGGGCGCACCCCTCCGTGTCGAACTTCCTCGGGCCTGCCGACGGAGACCCGGCGTTCCACATCGAAATCACCCAGCCGCAGCCGGAGTAGCCGGTCGCGAGCGGGCTGCTCGCCGTCCAGGCCTGAGCGGCCTCAGTCCTGGCGCGGCTCCACCAGCCGGGAGTCCTCGCTGCCCGGGGTGAGCGGCAGCCACAGGCGCTCGGTGCCTGAGAGCCCGTCGCGCGCGCTGTACACCACGGCCACCGCGCGCCCGAGCAGCCTGGCGCGCGGGACCAGCCCCCAGAAGCGGCTGTCGGCGGAGTTGCCCCGGTGGTCGCCCAGCATCAGGTACTCGCCCGCGGGCACCTGCCGCGGGCCGAAGTCCGGTCCCTGGTCCTCCTCGGGGGCGAGCGGGTGCGGCGCGCCGGGCAACTCCTCGCGCCGCACTCCCTGCGCAAGCGTCTGCTCCACCGGGGCGCCGTTGAGCCAGAGCCGTCCCTGGACCAGGGCCACGGTGTCGCCGGGCAGTCCGATGAGGCGCTTCACCATCGTCGTCCCCGTGAGCGGGTGGGCGAACACCACCACGTCGCCGCGGGTGGGCTCGCGCTCGGTGAGCCAGGTCTCGGTGAGCGGCACGCGCAGGCCGTAGGCGCGCTTGTCCACGAGGATGTGGTCCTTCACCGCCAGCGTCGGCTCCATGGAGCCGGAGGGCACGTGGTAGTGGTCCGCGAAACTGGCGCGACCCACCAGCAGGAAGAGCAGCAGGACGAGGTCCGGCAGGTGACGCTTCCAGCGACGTTCGGGGCGGGGCAGCTGCTCGGCCATGGGGGCCTCCTGTGCTCGGGGTGGCGGCCCAACCCGCACCCGCCCCCATCTCTTCCCGAGCACAGCGGGCACGCCCGTGTCGCCAATCGCGCTGCGTGGCCATGGTTCGAATTCAAGGCGTGGCGCCCGCCACGGTCGCACCGCTCCGTGCGACACTTTCCGGGGCATGTTCCCCGAAGACCCACCCATCGTGCTGCACCGCAGCCGAGCCTGGCTCCGCCAGCTGCGCGCCTGGCGCGTCGTCATCACGCTGTCGGCCCTGGCGCTGGCGTGGGCGACCGAGGACCTCGCCATGCCCGGCTCGCTGCGCTGGACGCTGGTGGGCGTGGTCGCGCTGCTCGCCGTGAGGCCCTCATGGGACCTCAGCCGCACCGTGAGCATCGACTCCATCTATCTGAAGCGCGGCTTCTCCAGCTGGGCGTGGGTCGACCTCGCCTCCGTGCAACTCGGGCCCCGCGAGAGCCCACGCCGGGGGCCGTCCCTCGGAAGCGTCACGCTGAACTTCAAGGACTCTTCCGGCGACAAGGTCGTGTCCTTCGGGCGCGAATGGCCGCTGGAGAGACTGCTGGAGCTAGCGCTCTCACGCGCACCGCTGACAATGGAGCTCACGCAGGCCCAAGAGCGCCTGGAACGGGAACGCAACCTGAGCTTCGGTGCGCTCCGGCTGGAGCCGGACTCACTCGAGCTCTGGGAGGGAGGAAGGCCCGTGCGCCGCGCGGCACGGGCGGACGTGCGGGAGGTGTCGCTGGAGCTCTCCGACCACGACGCCACGATGCGCATCGAAGTGACAGGAGAGGGGACATGGCACGTCCCGCTCGTGGAGCTGAGGGACCCGCATGTGCTGGCCACGCTCCTGGTGGGCCCTGAGTTCGGTCTGAGGAATTCCGCGCAGGGCGCACCGCCCCCCGCCGATAGGGCCCGCGCCTGGATAGCGCTCGCGATGGCGTACCTGGGCTTCATGGGGGGACTCCTGTCTGCGGCGGGACTCGCCTACGTCGTGGGCCTGGCCCATGAAGGCTGGGAGAGCTACGACTGGCAGCCCGTCCCAGCGGAAATCGTCACCTCACGCACCTGGGAATATCAGCCCATCCGGAATCGGACGACGACCGCCCTCGCGGGAGCCATCACCTACCGCTTCGTCTTCAACGGTGTCAGCCATACGGCGGAGCGCTTCACGGTGGAAGGGACGACCGCCCGAGAGGCAGGGCGCCTCGTTCCAGGCCAGCCCGTCACCGCCTACGTGCCGCCAGAAGCCCCCGAGCGCGCGGTGCTCGACCCCGGCCCTCCCTTCGCCAAGGTCATCATCGGCGGAGCCCTGACCCTGGCCCTCCTCGTGTCGTCGGTGTTGTACGGGCTCAAGAACCTCGCCACCTTTCTTGGCTGGAGCTCGTGGCCCTTCACATCCAAGGCCCGGGCACGAGGCCGCTCGTGACACCCGAGACACCGGCTGGGTAGCGGGCCAACCCCGATTCGCGCCCGGGAACACGCGGCGTGCAATCGCCGCCGCGTGCCGCCGTAGTGCCTCCGGGACTGACTCCGGAGGCTGTCATGGACACGTTCATCGGCGACCTGCGCCACGCGCTGCGCGGCCTGCGCCGCAGCCCGGGCTTCGCCCTCACCTGTGTCCTCATGCTCGCGGTGGGCATCGGGGCGAGCACGGCCCTCTTCAGCGTGGTGGAGGGCGTGCTGCTGCGACCGCTCCCCTACCCCCAGCCCGAGCGCCTGGTGCGCGTCTCGCAGCTCGCCTCGGACGGGCACGCGATGCGCTTCAGCGACCCGAACTTCGAGGACGTGCAGGCGCAGAGCCACAGCTTCGCGGCGCTCGCGCAGGTGGCCTCCGGCGGCGAGGTGACGGTGACGGGCGCGGGCGAGCCCGTGTTCGCCACCCAGGCGCTCGTCTCACGCGACTTCTTCCGGGTGATGGGCGTGCAGCCCGCGCAGGGTCGCATCTTCGCGCCCGAGGAGCAGCAGCCGGGCGGCGCGCCGGCAGTGGTGGTGAGCCACGCCTTCTGGCAGCGCCACCTGGGCGGACAGCCGCTCACCGCCGGGCACACCGTGCGCTTCGAGGGCCGCGGCTACGCCGTGGTGGGCGTGCTGCCCGCGAGCTTCAACTACCCGGCGGGCACGGCGCTGTGGACGGCGCGGGAGCTCGAGCCCCGCCTGCCCAGTCGCACCGCGCACGGCTGGCAGGTGGTGGGGCGGCTGCGCGACGGCGTTTCGCTCGAGGCCGCGCAGCGCGAGCTCTCGGGCATTGCGCGGGCGCTCAAGGCGGAGCACGGGGACGACACCTGGATGGCGGACGCGAAGGCCGAGTCCCTGCGCGAGAGCGTGGTGGGCGGCGCGCGCTCCACGCTGCTCATCCTCCTGGGGGCGGCGGCCTTCCTGCTGCTGGTGGCGGGGGCGAACGTGACGCACCTGCTGCTCGCGCGGGCGGCGACGCGGCGGCGCGAGCTCGCCGTGCGGGTGGCCCTGGGGGCGGGGCGCGGCGCGCTGGTGCGCCAGTTCCTTACCGAGACGGCGGTGCTCACGCTCGCGGGGGGTGTCCTGGGGGTGGTGCTCGCGGCGTGGAGCGTGCGGGCACTGCTCGCGCTGGAGTCCGGGGACCTGCCGCGCGTGGACGAGGTGGGGGTGAATGGCGCGGCGCTCGCCTTCGCGCTCGGGCTCTCGGCGCTGCTTGCGCTCGCGCTCGGGTGGGTGACGACGCTGCGGGCCGCGGGGCAGAGCCCGTGGGAGGCGCTCGTGGCGGGAGGCCGCACGCTCGCGGGTGGCGGAGGATGGGGCCGGGGCGCGCTGGTGGTGGGTCAGCTCGCGCTGGCCCTGGTGCTGCTGGTGGGCGCGACGCTGCTCGCGCGCAGCCTCGTACGGCTGCTGGAGGTGGACCCCGGCTTTCGCACGGACGGGGTCGCGGTGCTCAGCCTCGTGCTCCCGTCGACACAGGACGAGGCGGAGAGGCTGCGCCAGGTGCAGTTGCAGGAGACGCTGGGCGCCCGGCTGCGCGCGCTGCCCGGCGTGCGCGAGGTGGGCGTGGTGAACCAGTTCCCGCTCGAGGGCAGCGGCATCCCGGACGGGACGTTCCTGGTGCTCAACCGCCCGGACGAGGTGAAGAACTTCGACGACTTCCAGCGGCTGACGCGCGAGCCCTCGCGCACGGGCAGCGCGAACTACCTCGTGGCGAGCGAGGGCTATTTCCGCGCGCTGGAGATTCCGCTGCTGAGCGGGCGCCTCTTCGACGCGCGCGACACGCGCGACGCGCCGCACGTGGCGCTGGTGAGCGAGTCGCTCGCCCGTGCGCGGTGGCCGGGAGAGGACCCGGTGGGCAAGCTGGTCCAGTTCGGCAACATGGACGGGGACCTGCGGCCCTTCACGGTGGTGGGGGTGGTGGGAGACGTGCGCGACGAGCGCCTCGATGCCGCGCCCCAGCCCACGCTGTACGCCTGCAACCGGCAGCGCCTGCGCAGCGCGGGGCGCTTCCACGTGGCGGTGTCGGGAGCGGGCGGTTCCGCGGCGCTCGCGCAGGCGGCGCGCCCCGTGCTGCGCGAGCTGGCGCCGGAACTGCCGCTGCGGCTGCGCACGGTGGAGGCGCTGCTCGCGGGCTCGCTCGCCGAGCGCCGCTTCAGCCTGCTCCTGCTCGGGGCCTTTGGCGGCGTGGCGCTGCTGCTCGCGGTGCTGGGGCTGTACGGCGTGGTGTCCTACGCGGTGACGGAGCGCACGCGCGAGTTCGGCATCCGCTTCGCGCTGGGGGCGAGCGCGGGCGCGGTGCTGCGGCAGGTGGTGCGCCAGGCGGCGGCGCTCGCGGGGCTGGGGCTGGCAGCGGGCGCGGCGGGAGCCCTCGGCCTGACCCGGGTGCTCTCCAGCCTCGTGTACGGGGTGAGCCCCACGGACCCGGTGACCTTCCTCGCCGTCGCGCTGCTGCTGCTCGCGGTGGCGCTGCTTGCGGCGCTCGTGCCCGCCCGGCGCGCCGCGCGCGTGGACCCCATGACCGTCCTCCGCGCGGACTGAGGGCGAAATCCCCTCTCTCGAAGCATGGGCGACGGCTTCAGCGGCGGGTGGCGCGCGTCTTGTCGGTGGTCGCGCGGCGTGCCCGAACGGGGGGCGCGGGCGCATCCGTCTCGGTGTCGGGCAGCGAGTTGAGCTCCACGTGGTAAGCCTCCCGGTAGTCGGCGGCCCAGAAGAGAGTGGCGAAGACGGGGAAGATGAACAGCCCTCCGACGATGCCTCCTGCGGTGCGCGCCCCGCTCCACTGGTCGCGCCGGATGGTGACGTACTCGGGAGCGTAGCCCTCCATTTCCAGCGTGAAGCTCTCGGTATGGTTGACCGTGGCCGAGTCGCTGTACTCATACGGCGTCCGGCCGAGCACTTCTCCCGAGCGCGACCGGACCAGGGCGCCACTGGGACTGGAGCGAATCACCGTCGAGCTGGCACAGCCAGTGGACAGGAGGACGACGAAAACGGAAACGACGGAGCGATGCATGGGATGGACCTTCAGGGTGAGAGGCTCGCGCTCTCGGTGCAGCCCCTGGACCAGTCCTCACCGCCCGTGTTCTGGCGCACTTGCGCGGACCGGGGCATCCACGAACGGAGCCGCCCGTCCCGGCTTGTGGATTCCACTCACGGAGCGGGCGTGGGCCTCATGGCAGTCCTGAGGCCCGGCACTCGGAGAGCGTGACAGCCTCCGGGACCTCGATGGCGACCTGCACGACGGCACACGGCCTGGGAGATGGCCACGACCGGAATCCGCGGCCCGCATTGGAGCACCTCCGGGAGGGCCCCGCCGGGAAGCAGGGCCCCCGGGAAGCGGGGCTACGGGATGACGGTGAAGGGGACCACCACGAGGTTGTTCGACTCATCCGACTCGACGACGAGGTTGTACATGTCGACGAACAGGATGAGGTTGTAGCTGCCCGCGGCCAGTGTCGTGGGCAGCGTCACCGTCCGGGAAACCGTGTAGCTGGCCATCGGTGCCAGCGACGAGGTGTGGGAGACGGACGTGAGTGTCGTGTCCCCCGAGCAGCACGTGGCGTCCGTGGAGAGGTACACGGTGTCTTCGGTGAAAGCGGGCGCGCTGGCGTCCACCGAGCTGTTGGTGACCGACCACGACAGGGTGATGCTCGTCCCTGCCCGGGCGGAAGCCGGTGCCGTCAGGCCGCCCGGGACGAGCTCGCTGGTCGTGAGGGTGATGGGCAGCGCGGTCCACCCGTTGTTCAGCTCGTTCGATTCGTAGAGATACCCGTAGGAGTCGCTCCGGAGCAGCAGGTAGTAGGAGCCTGCGGGAACGCCCGGCAGGCGCGCGGTCGTCGTCACGGTATAGCTGGCCCCCGGGGCCAGAGCGCTGGTGCGCGCCTGGTACGTCACTTCCTTGTCCCCGATGCCATAGGTCGCATCCGTGGACAGGTAGACATGGTCATACCAGTTCGGCAGCGCGGAGCCCGCTCCCGCGTTCGTGACGGTCCAGCTCAGGGTCACCGAGCCCTGGCCCCCCGCCGTCGTGGGCGCCGTGAAGGCGGTGGGCGTCACGTCGGGGTTCGTCACCGTGAGCGGGACGGCGCTCCAGGTGTTGTTCGCTTCGTCCTTCTCCCCCATGGCGCCGGTGTTGTCGGTCCGGAAGAGCAGGTACCAGGCGCCGGCCGGCACCCCGGGCAGCGTGGCGGACTTCGTCGTGGTGTAACTGTCGCCCGGGGCCAGCGTCGTGGAACGGGGCTGGTCGAACAGCAACATGTCGTCGCGGCTGTAGTACCTGTCCTGGGACAGGTAGACGCCGTCCCGCCACGTCGCGGGCGCGGCCTGCGTGCCCCCGTTGGTGACGCTCCACGTGAAGGACAGCGACTGCCGGGTCACCGCCGCCGCGGGCGCGCTGAAAGCCGTGGCCGCAAGGTCCGGGGCGAGCATCGTGTCCGGCGCACGCACGCAGACCACGCGCCCCAGGGCCGTCTTCGCGTTGTACGAGTAGCTGCCCGAGGACAGGTCGATGCCCAGGGCCGTGGTCGGCGGAGAGGACCAGGTAGTCGCGCTCCAGAAGGACTCCGCGGTCTTGAAGGCGAAGTACGCCGTCGCCAGGGCGCTGCCCCTCACGGTGCGCAGCTCGGTGTCCGTGGGCAGCCGCCAGTCGCTGAAGCCCCCCTCGACCAGGTCGTGGCAGTAGTTCTCCGTCGAGCTGTCCGGGCTGTCCGGCACCATGCCCTCGACATAGTCATTCAGGCGGGCGCCATCCGCCGCGTCCGGCTGCGCGTTGCCCACCAACTCCGAGCCCCAGACAGCGGCGTTCCAGCTCATCGGCACCACCGAGGCCTTGCTCCAGACGAGGCCGCCCGGGCGCGTGTCCATGCACCCTCCACTCGCGGACACGAAGGTCTGCCCGCCATCCGCGGGGGTGCGGCAGGTGTGCTGGGCGGGGGGCGGCGCGCTGCGCACGCACACGGCCAGGTACTGGCCGGTGGCCTTGTCGCCGTAGGCAGGCCAACCGGACTGGAGGTTGCGCAGCACGGCAGTGGTGGCATCCCAGGTCGTGGAGGTCCACGCCTCGGCCGTGGCGTAGGGGAAGTACGCGCCTGCCTTGGACGCGCTCGCGACGGTGAGCAACTCGTGCTCCGTGGGCAGTCGCCAGTCGCTGAAGCCTCCCTGGGTGAGCTCATGGCAGAACGCCGTAGGCGTGCTGTCCGGCCCCTGAGTGACGGGATATCCGCCCGGGTAGTCATTGAGCCGGCCGTAGTCGCTGGCGTCGGGGGCGGGACTGCCCGCGAGCGCCGAGTCCCAGATGGCGTCGTTCCAGCTCATCTTGCTCGGGATGACGGCAAAGACGAGGCCGCTGCCGATGTCCTCGCAGCCACCATTGGCTGACCGCATGAGCGGCTCGCCCGAGCCATATACGGGGCGGCAGCCGTAGCTCACCGCCGGGTCGGGCGGTGCGCCCTGCGCCGGGAGGTCGATGACGATCTCCGCGCCCGCGAGCGGCAGCTTCAGCGTGCCCGAGCCCACCTCCATCAGCGGCGAGGTGGGGACCGTGGCCCCGGTCGCGTAGACCTTTACGTCCCGGTTCGTCAGCACATACGACGCAGTGGCCGGCGCCATGCCCGGCGACGCGTGGAGCTGGAGCGTGACGCCCTTCAGCCGCAGCTCGCGGAACGAGATCTGGGAACCATCATAGTGGGTCGGCTTCAGGCGGAGCGACTGGATGTCCTTCAGGTCGCGGTTCGTCAGCCAGTCGGTGAGCGGCGCTGTGGCAGTGGTTCCGTACGCGCCGGACAACTCCACCCAGTGGTAGCCCAGGGAGTGGACCTTGCCCTGCACGTCCGTGGCCGACACGTCCACGCGCACGCGCCCGTGCGTGCCGGCGCTGACGGCGGCCTCGAGGTCGAACCGGACGCTATCGACGGAGCGTGCCACAGGCACGCCGGAGCCCTCGGCGACCGTCACCTGCGTGGTGGTTTCCCCTACCAGGCCGGACGTGTTGATGACCCGGACCGTTACCGTGTACGTACCCGCGGTCTGATACGTGTGCGGCCATGCGTGGGTTGCCGGGTTGGATACGGTGTAGAGCCGCCCCTCCACGCGCCCGTCGCCCCAGTCGAGCTGCACCACGTAATGACCCGTGGCGTTGTGGCTCGCGTCCGGGTCGGTGATGTCGGGGGTCAGGGAAACGGTGGCGCCCGCCACGCTCGTTGTCGCCGTGAGCGACGGCGCCGAGCACATGGCGGCTCCGCCCATCCAGCCCACGCGGCAGTCCGGCTGGGTCTCTCCCTCGAGGGGAACGGCGAGGAGCTGGTAGAGCGCCGGGGCCGCGCGCTGGAGCATCCGCACGCCGAATTCGCCCACGCACGCCTCCAGCTTGGCATCCGGGTCTGGCACGCTGGCGAGGTATGCGGCCTTCTCCGCCTCGGTCCAGTTCCGCGAGGCGATGGCGTTCCACCGGCCATACAGGTTGGGAATGCCGGAGAACACGCGCTGGACGGCAAGCGTCACCAGCCCGCGCAGGTAGCGTGCATCCGGGTCATTGTCATTGGTGTGGTAGTCAGCGCTCAGCGTGTAGCCGGCGGGGAACTCGTCGGGCTTCGCGTAGGGCGCGGCCTGCAGGAAGACCTGCTGGTGGGCGCAGGCCCCGACGAAGCTGACGTAGTCGACGAAGTCGTCGGGAGCCTGATGGAAGAGCGAGTTGCCGCCCCTCTCGACGGCGTTCGCCAGCATCACGCCGAGCTGATTGCCTCGCCAGGGTGCGGCCTGCGGCTGCGCGGCCACCGGGCCACCGCACTGGGGGATGTAGTCGCAGAGGCACCCCGGGGCCCCCGGACTGGGGGGAAGGCACGGACCAAAGGAGACCGCGGACGGGGCGGAGGGGTTGCCCTCGCAGTTGATGGGGGCCTTCGAGTTGAAGGCCGAGTGGCAGTACTGCGCGGAGGGATCGTACTTGCAGCACTTCAGCGGAGGGTCGCCGTTGCAGATGCTTTCGAAGGGAATGCCCGGGTCGAAGAGCAGCGTGTCGCTGTACCCCCAACTCAGCAGCATGCAGGTGCCCTTCCAGAAGACGTCCTTCCTGGAGCAGCCGGGCTCGTTGAAACCACCGCTCATGCACTCGTTGGCTTCCTTGACGAACTCGGCCGTGTCCCCGGCCCTGTCCATCCAGTCCATGACGTCCTGAGGCGAGGGCAGGCTGCCCTCGTCCGACAGGTCCAGGTCGGCGTGCCGCTGCCCGGAGCGACCGCCGAGCCCGGTTCTTGCCGTGGTGGCCGGAGCCGACGGAGCCTCGGTGTCGGGCGCGGGCGTGTCCGTCGTCGGCTGGCAGCCCAGCGCGCTCAGCAGGACGAGGACCGCGAGGGGGAGACTTCGTCGGAGTTTCTGGAAGGTGGGCATGGGGGCCCACGTTCCTAGCGCACACAATCGCCCCGGAACAGGTGAGGAGTCTCAGCACAATTCCTACCGCGCAACTCCTTGCCTGCCATTTCCAAACCCATTCAAATGATTGCGCCTGACTCGAACAGCACCCGCCCCGGACGTTGCGCCGCATCACGCATCGTCTTGGCCAGCGTCATCTACGACGCCAGCGAGGCATTGAAGCGGGCAGAGCCGTCGGTCATCACAAACGACACGAACGGGCACGCCAACGAAACGACAGTACAGCCCGAGTCCACGCTCCGGCAGAACGGCGTCCAGAACACGCGCTTCGTGGGACAGCGCCTCTACAGCTTCCGGGGCGTGCGGCAGGTCGTGCTGGACGACCTCGCAGGCCTCGCCATGGATGCTGGAAGAATGCGTGGCCCTGCCGCTGTCGCACGGCTCCGCGCGCGGCCTCACCGAGGGCATCGCGCGTGCCTTCCGTGGCTTCGAGACCCGGAGGAAAGACAGCGGCCCCGAGGCTCCCCCGAGGCCACTGTCGACTCATGCCTTGGCGGGCTTTTTCTGCGCGTCCTTGCCCTCGTCGCGGCCGTGCACGGCGGCTGGCGGGCTGGTGGCCTCCACGGCGGAGAATGTCTCCAGGATTTTGTACGTGTGCGAGGAGCCGCGCGGTACCAGCCACGAGTCTCCCGGGTTGAGCAGGATGACCTGTCCCTCGATGTGCAATTCGGCGCGGCCCTTCAGCACGAAGCCCACCGTCTCGTAGTCGCGGGCCGTGGCGGGCGCGGGCTCGGCGGGGGGCTCGTCCTCCCACAGCCGCATGGACAGGCGGACGCCGGAGGCCAGGTACTTCTGCCCCAGCTCTCCCTTGGGAGAGTGCCGACTCTCGACCTTCTTCACGCTGGTGTCGCCCATGCCTGCGTCTCCTTCGCCTCGAGGCGGTGAATGGCGGCGGGTGCGCCGCGCTCCTGCCGTGAAGGTAAGGAAGGCGGCCAGCATCGACGGGTGGACACCGCGAGGCCGCCTGCCCGGCAGGCCGGAGGCCGGAAAGACGAAGGCCCAGCCTCCCTGTGGGAGACCGGGCCTCGAAACCACCCATGGGTGGCCGCGGTACCTGGCGGTTAGCCGGCCGCGCGGACGTTCTGGGCCTGCAGCCCCTTGGGGCCGCGGGTGACCTCGAACTCCACCTTCTGCCCCTCCTGGAGGGTGCGGAAGCCATCCATGTTGATGGCGGAGTGGTGGCAGAAAACGTCCTCACCGTTGTCCTGCGCGATGAAGCCGAACCCCTTGGCGTCGTTGAACCACTTCACAGTACCGATTGCCATGTGACCTTCTTCTTTCTGCTTTGCGGCGGTCCGGACTGCCGGGCTGCCCGTGCGGAGCGGACATCGCCCCAACACCCAAGACGACAACCCACCCCGGCGGGGTATGTCCACCGGCCTCCAGCCTGCCGGGCAGGCAGGCGTCGGACGGAAGACACTCCGTGAGAGGAGCGTCGCTCGCTAGGAAAAACCCGTCGGGCGCTCCGCTCCATTCCGAGCCCGACGCCCCCCTTCACACTTCTTCACGGGGCTCGGGCGCGCGCTTCACACCCGCCTTCTACCTTCCTCCCCGTCAACAACGCCGGCCCCTCCCGGGCACGGCACTTCTGGGGAGCAGCACCATGTTCGGATTTCTCTTCGGTACCGCGTGCCTCGCGGGGCTCATCTTCACGCTGCGCGGCGGACGCCCCTGGCATCACCACCATCACCGCGGCGGAGGGCGCTGGGGCCGCGCCCGGCTGCGCTGGCTGTTCGAGCGCCTGGAGACGTCTCCCGGCCAGGAGAAGGTCATCGTCAAGACGGTGGAAGAGGTGACGGAGGCGTTCGCCAAGGTGCGCGACGAGGTGGGCCCGAGCCGCGCCGCCCTCGGCCGCTCGCTGCGGGGCGAGCACTTCGACGGGGACGCGCTGCGCGAGCTGTTCGCGCGGCATGACGTAGCGCTCGACAACCTGCGCCGCACGGTGCAGGGCGGGCTGTCGCAGGTGCACGAGGCGCTCGATGCGCGCCAGCGCCGCGAGCTGGCGGACCTGCTCGAGCACGGCTTCGGCTACGGCTGGCGCGGCGGCTACGGCGGCCATGGCCGGTGCGGCGGGCGCGGCGGCTGGCGGGGGCACGGCGAGCAGATGGTCTGACGCCCACCCGATGACCGCCGTCTTCATCCACACGAAGGAGAACGCACCATGCGCCGCCGCCTGCTGATTGTCCTGCTCGCCCTGGGCACCGTCGGAGGCTATGCCTCCGGCTTCGCCCGCCTTGCCCGTCACCGTCATCACTGCCACTCCAGCGCCTGGGGAGAGCGCTGGGAGGGCCGCTGGGGCTCGCGGGGCCCGAGCGAGTCGTGGGAGTCTCGCGCGCCCAGGGGGCCTTCCGCCCCTTCCGCCGCAGCCCGCAGTCCCTCCGAGTCCCCCGCGCCTGGCGAGGGGGCGCGCTAGAGTCAGAGGCCGTACATGTCCACGCGAGTCCTGCTCATCGATGACGACACCCGGCTGTACGAGCTGCTCGCGCAGTACCTCGGGCAGAACGGCCTCAGCGTCACCCACGCGCCCGACGGTGGGCGTGGCCTGGCGGCGCTGGAGGCCGGGGCCTACGACGCGGTGTTGCTCGACGTGATGATGCCGGGCATGGACGGCCTGGAGGTGTGCAAGCGCATCCGCGCGAAGAGTCGAATCCCCGTCCTCATGCTCACCGCGAAGGGCGACGAGACGGACCGGGTGGTGGGGTTGGAGCTGGGCGCGGATGACTACCTGCCCAAGCCCTTCAGTCCCCGCGAGCTGCTGGCGCGCCTGCGCGCGGTGCTGCGCCGCTCCCAGCCGTCGGCGGTGGCGGACCGGCTGGAGGCGGGGGGCGTGTCCATCGACGTGGCCGGCCGCGAGGTGCGCGTGGGGGACCAACTGGTGGACCTGACGGGCCTGGAGTTCGACCTGCTGGTGGCGCTGGTGCGCCGGGCCGGGCGGGTCATCCCTCGCGACGCGCTGCTGGGCGAGGCCGGGCGCAGTGACACGGTGGTGGGCGAGCGCACGGTGGACGTGCACATCTCGCACCTGAGGCAGAAGCTGGGCGACGTCGGGACGCGCCTCATCAAGACGGTGCGCGGCGTGGGCTACGTCTTCGCCAAAGAGGGTCCATGAAAAGCCGATGGCGCGACTGGGGCCACGGGCCCGACTGTGCGCCCGACTGCGGGCCGCACGAGGAGGACTCCGGGCAGGGGCCCGGGGGCGACTCCCCCGGCCACGAGGCACGGGGAGGCGGGCCCTGGGGGCATGGAGGCGCGCCCTGGGGAGCTGGAGGCGGTGGCCCCTGGGGACATGGGCATGGCCCCGCGGCCTGGCGGCGGCACATGCGGGTGCACGCGCGCTGGCGGCACCGGTACTGGCGCATGGGTCGGCTGGGGCACTTCGTGCGCGCGCGGCTGCACCGGCGCCTCTTCCTCTGGTTCGGGCTGTCCATCCTCGCCACGGGGCTCGTGGTGGTGACGGTGATGAACCTGGTGGGCGGCAACACGTGGAAGCAGGAGACCGAACGGGTGCGGACCTTCGTGGCGCACCGCTTCGAGGAGGTCTGGGACGAGCCCGCGCGGCGCGACGCGCTGGTGCACTCCATCGCCAGGGACCTGGAGATTGGCGTGGAGCTGCGCGACACCTCGGGCGCGCTGCTGGTGCGCGGGGGCGAGCCGTGCCGGCGCTCCGAGATGAGCGTCCCCGTGGAGCGCGACGGCGTCCCGCTGGGGCTGGTGCGGGCGTGCTACTCGCCCTTCCGGGGGAAGAACCCGCTCCGGGTGGCGCTGCCGCTGGTGCTCGCGGGGGCGGTGCTGTGGCTCGCGGCGGGGAAGCTGGCCCGGCGGCTGGCGCGGCCGGTGGACACGCTGGTGAAGGCCACGGAGGCGCTGGGCGCGGGGAAGCTGAACGCGCGGGCCGAGGTACTGCCGCACACCACGGGCGAGTTCGCGGTGCTGGCCGTCGCCTTCAACGACATGGCGGGCCGCATCGAGAAGCAGGTGGCGGACCAGCGAGAGCTGCTCGCGGCGGTGTCCCACGAGCTGCGCACGCCGCTGGCGCGCATGCGCGTGCTCACGGAGCTGCTGCGCGACGGCGGGGGCAACCCGAGGACGCTGGACCAGGTGGACCGCGAGGTGGTGGAGCTGGACGCACTGGTGGGCGAGCTGCTGGCCAGCTCCCGGCTGGACTTCGGGCAGCTCACGTCGCGAGTGCTGGACGGGCGCACGCTCGCGGCGCAGGCGCTGGAGCGCGCGGGGCTGTCGGTGGAGCTGCTGGACGTGGAGGCGGCGGAGGCGGGCCTGCAGGGAGACGCGACGCTGCTGGGGCGGGCGCTGGCCAACCTGCTGGAGAACGCACGGCGGCATGGCACGGGCGCGGAGGCCTTGCGCGTCCAGGAGCGCGGCGAGCACCTGGCCTTCTTCGTGGACGACCGGGGTCAGGGGCTCCTGCCGGGCGAGGAGGTGCGCATCTTCCAGCCCTTCTACCGGAAGGACCGGGGCGGCGAGGCCCGTGAGGCGGGCTCGCTGGGCCTGGGGCTCGCGCTGGTGCAGCGGATTGCGCGCGCCCACGGGGGCGAGGCCTTCGCGGAGAACCGCGACGGGGGTGGCGCGCGGGTGGGCTTCACCGTGAAGAAGTCGGGTCCGCCGGGTGTCAGCGCCCTGCCCCAGGGGTCCGTTGCCTGAGCGACGCGGAAGGAACCCTCATTCCATTCCGCGGCGGGGCCTTCCGGTAGAGCTCTCGCGAGTCACGGGTTCGCGACCTGGAGCTGGCCGTTCCCCAGGGTGAGCGGCGGGCAGTAGGGCCCCAACGGTTGCCGGGTCCACCAGGCACCCGTGTCGCGCCACGTAGCGAAGTCCGTGAAGCGGTAGTCGTAGAGGACGGTGCGCACGTAGCGAGGAGGCGTGGCCGGCAGGGTGCCGTCGCGGAAGAAGTCGCGCACCTGGGGCCCGCCCCGGAGCAGTGCGTCCTGGAGGTTCAAGAGCCACGGGTTGTCACGGCAGGTGGACAGCGCGGCGAACCACATCTGCCAGTCCAGCCGGGGCATGTGCGGCGCTGCGACGCGGGGCCGCTCATCCACGGGGCCCGGGCGCCAGCGCAGGAGGTATTCGCGCCAGGTCTGCCCGTCGTCACTGCCCTCGATGATGATTTCCTCGCGCTGCGTGGTCATCACCGCGAAGAGGCCGTAGGTGTTGATGCTGTTGAAGGAGCCCACGGCGTCGAGCAACGTCGACACCGGCGCCGGAGGACTCCAGCGCGTGAGGCGGCGCGCATCCTGGGACAGGGCGAGCACGGCGTAGACACCGGCGAACACGGTGAACGCCACGGTGCCCCACCGTGCGCGCGGCGCGGGTGGAGCACCCTCCTCCCCGAGCTTCGGGAAACGCAGCCGGCGCAGCACGCCATCATCGAGCGCGGCGCAACACAGCACGAGCGTCAGCAGGTTGAAGAAGCCATAGCTCCCGGTGGCGAGGATGCCCACCTGGAGCAGCGCCAGCAGCGCGACCGCCGCGAGCCGCACACGCCGGGGGCCGAAGAGGAAGAACGGCACCATCAACTCGATGACGAACATCGCCACCGCGCTGGCCCGCTGGAGCCCCGAGGGCAGCTGGTGCGCGACGTACGCCAGCGCATTCGGCAGCGGCTGCGTCCAGTAGTGGTACTCGAGCGCGGTGAAGTCGCGCCACGTCGGGTCGCCGCTCGCGAGCTTCACGAGGCCGGACATCACCATCAGCCGGAACAACAGGAAGCGGACGAGGAGTACCGCCTCACGGCGCGGCTCGGGCGCGAGGCGAGGCGGCCACAGGTGTCCCGGCGTGAGCGGCAGCGAGACGAGCGCGGTCTCCAGCAGCAGCACGTCCCACTGGAAGCTGAGGAACACACCGCCCACGGTGGTGAGGGACAGGTACGCGGCCCACGCGCCCACGAGGGCATAGCGCGGTGCCACATCCACCAACAGCAGCACTCCGCACAGCAAGCCCGCGAGGCACACACCACGCAGGGCCCCGGTGCCCGCGCCCGTGAGCCACAGCAGCGTGGGCACGCGCAGGATGCGCTCCGCACCGCCCAGGAACTCACGGACCTGGTCGAGCCACTCCGCGGCGGGACTCAGCCCCTGGGGCCCGAGCAGCTCGGGCAACTGGGGGAGCAGCGAGGCGAACGCGAGACAGAACACCAGCCCGAGCCCGCGCAGGTACCACCACCGCACCCGCGCGAGCCCGTGCGTGCTCATCGCTTCGACACGCTCACTTCTTCGCGGCGGCGTCCGTCGCGGCGAAGGCGAAGGAGGCCTCGGCCGGCGCGTTGTCCTTCACCGAGACTTCGGCCGTCTTCGTGCCAAGCGTCTCGTGCCAGGCCTCCACCGTGTACGTCCCGGCGGGCAGGCCCTGGAGGCTGAACGTGCCGTCCTCGCCCGTGGTGGCGAAGTACGGGTTCGGGTTCGTCACCACGAACGCCGTCATCCAGGGGTGCACGTCGCACTTGAGCTTGAGCACCTCCGCGTCGGCGGGCAGCGTCTTCTGAATCTGCGCGCCCGACGGCGGCTGCGCCACGTTGAAGGCGGACTTCGTGCCCACCAGCCCTCGCACGTTGTGCAGCGTGCCGTCGCTGTTCTTGAAGGCCACGGGCTGGCCGGCCATCGCCCCCTGCACGCGCGGCACATAGGTGCACTTCGTCTGGTCCACCAGCACCGGAGCCGTCGGCGCGGGCGGCGCGCCCGGCACATTGCCGCGCACGCGCACCAGCACGTTCGCCAGCTTGCCGTCCTTCACCAGCACCGAGGCGTCCTTCGCCGACATGCCCTCGCAGGCCGGGTCGTTGCTCGGCGGGATGTCGGCCGCGGCGGGCGCCGTGCCGGTGAACGTCACCGTGCCGCGCACCACGCCCTTGCCGGCGGGGATGGCCGGAACGGCGGGCGCGGCGCCCTGCGCGCCGGGCTCCTGGATGGGCGTGGCCGCGTGCTGCCTGGCAGCGGGGGCGGCGGGCGCGGCAGCCTGCGGGGCGGCGGCCGGAGGCGGTGCGGCGGGAGCCTCCTCCTTCTGGCAGGCGGGAAGGGCCAGCAGGCCCGCGGTCCCCAACAGCGTCAGACCGAGCGTGCGCAGCGTCATCGTGCAATCTCCTCGGGAAGCAGGTTCATCAGCCACCCCGTCGTACTGAAGGGGGGCCCGGATGTCCAAGCCACGTGTACCCGGCTACTCGCGCCGGCTGACACTGAAGGCGGCCAGGCCCACGAACACGGTGGCGAAGGCGAGCAGCACCGGGACCTCGAGCCCCACCACGGACGCGGGGCCCACCGCCGCGGACGCCTCCACGCCGTACAGCGCGCGGCGCACGCCCTCCACGGAGAAGCGCATGGGGTTGACGCGCATCACCCACGCCAGCCAGGAGTCCGCGCCCTTGAGCGGGAACATCGCCCCGGACAGCACCCACATGGGCAGCAGGACGATGCTCATCACCGCGTGGTAGCCCGCGCTGGAGCGCACCCACCATGCCAGCGACATGCCCATGCCGGTGAGCGCCAGCGCGGACAGCACCATGACGGTGAGGAGCAGCGGCAGATTGAGCGTGGCCGCGCTCACCCCGGCCAGCGGGGCCAGCAACAGGAACAGCGACGCCTGCATCAGCGCAATCGCCGACGAGCCCAGCGCCTTGCCCAGCACCACCGCCAACCGCGAGCCGGGGCCCGCGAGCACCGCCTGGAGGAAGCCCTCGCGCCGGTCCTCGATGACGGTAATCGTCGCGAAGATGGCGCTGAACAGCAGCACCATGGTGACGACGCCGGGGAAGAAGAACTGCTGGTAGCCCAGCCCCTGCGCGCCCTCCACGCGGAACGAGCCCGCGAAGCCGGAGCCGATGACGAACCAGAAGAGGATGGGCTGCGCCAGCGCGCCCACCACGCGGCTGGGCTGGCGGAAGAAGCGCACCACGTCGCGCACCAGCAGCACGCGCACCGTCGCCCACTGCAGCGCGAGCGAGCCCGGCGCACCGGGGGCCGGCAGCCGCGCCTCCACGGGCTGCGGCACCGGAAGCGGGGCCTCCACGGACGGAGGAGCGGCGGAAACCTCGGCGTTCATCGGCGTCTCCTCGGCGCGGGCTCGGCGGTGGGCCTGTCCGCCCCCAGCGCGCGCCCCGTAAGCTGGAGGAACACGTCCGCCAGCGTGGGCCGGCGCAGCGACACGGAGGTCAGCCGCCCGGCCGGGAAGGCCTCCACCAGCCGGGGAACCAGCGCATGGCCCTGCGTGGCCTCCACCTGCACCCTCCCCTCCACCACCTTCGCGTCCAGCCCCAGCCGCTCGCGCACCTCGCGCGCCAGCGCCTCCGGCTCGGCCGCCTCCAGCGTGAGGATGTCCCCGCCCATGCGCGCGGCCAGCGCCGACGGCGTGTCGCACGCCACCAGCTTCCCCGCGTCCAGCACCGCGAGCCTGTCGCAGACGTCGGCCTCGTCCGCGCGGTGCGTGGTGAGCAGCACCGTGACGCCCTCGCTGTCGCGCAGCCGCTTCAGGTGCGCCCAGAAGGTGCGGAAGGCCGCCTCGTCCAGGCCCTGCGTGGGCTCGTCCATCAGCACCACGCGCGGCTGGTGCACCAGCGCCCGCGCCAGCTCCAGCCGCCGGCGCATGCCGCCGGACCAGATGCCCACCTTCTCGTCGCCCCGGTCCTGCAGGCCGATGAGCGCCAGCATCGCCTCCACCCGCTCGCGCGCCCGCTCGCCGCCCAGGCCGTACAGCCGGGCCCCGAGCATCAGGTTCTCCCGCGCGGTGAGCAGGTCATCCAGGCTGCCGCGCTGGAAGATGATGCCCATCTGCCGCCGCAGGGACGGGTCGCTCAGCGCCAGCACCTTCCCGGCGAAGCGCACCTCTCCCGCATCCGGGGCCAAAAGCCCCGCCAGCACCTGGAACGTGGTGGACTTGCCCGCGCCGTTGGGGCCCAGCAGCCCCAGGATTTCGCCCTGCCGCACGGACAGGCTCAGGCCGTCCACGGCGGTGCGGCCCTTGAAGCGCCGCGTGAGGCCTTCAATCTGGAGCAGCGGCGCCGGAGGGGTGGAGACCGAGGTATCAGGCATGGGTGACTTCCCCGGCACCCTTCGCGCTAGCCGCGCGGGACGCGGTCGAGCGTCATCGCGGCGAACAGGACGGTGAGGTAGATGAGCGAAAAGAAGAACGTCTGGCGCGCCCAGGCGTTCCCGAGCCGGCGGAAGAAGCCCCAGGCCCCCAGGCCCAGGAAGCCCAGGCCCAGCAACACCGCCGACGCCAGGTACCACGTGCCCGCGATGTTCAGCTGGAAGGGCAGGAGCGTCATCGGCACCAGCGCCACCAGGTAGAGCACCACCTGCGCGCGGCTGGACTCGTCCCCGCGCTCCAGCGGCACGGACTTGAGGCCCGCGGCCGCGTACTCCTCCTTGCGGAACAGGGCGATGGCGATGAAGTGCGGCATCTGCCACAGGAAGAGGATGGCGAAGAGCGCGAAGCCGCCCGCGTCCAGCACGTTCGTCACTGCCGTCCACCCCATCAGCGGGGGCAGCGCGCCCGGCACCGCGCCCACCAGCATGGCGGCGGAGGTGCGCGCCTTGAGCGGCGTGTAGGCCAGCACGTAGCTGAGCAGCGCGATGAGGCCCAGCCCCGCGGTGAGCAGGTTGGCGCCCAGCGCCAGCGCCGGCAGGGACACCAGCGCCAGGGAGATGCCGAACCACAGCGCCACCGACGGCTCCATCCGCCCCGAGGGCAGCGGCCGGTTGCGGGTGCGCGCCATGAACTGGTCGCTGTGCCGCTCCCAGTAGCAGTTGAGCGCGTTGGCCGCGCCCACGGTGCCGGCCGTGGCCAGCAGCGTCACCAGCGCGCGCACCGTGTTCAGCGGGCCGGGCGCCAGGAACATGCCGCCCGCCGTGGTGATGAGCACCAGGCTGGACAGCCGCGGCTTGGTCAGGGAGATCAGGTCGGACGCGGTCGTCGACAGGGACTCGGCACGCGCGCTCACACAGACTCCGGGGCAAGGCGCGACAGGCGGGCTGCCGACGCGGGAACGGCCTTCCCATACAGGCACCACCGGGGGGTGGGCAAGGACACGGCGCCCGGAGATGCCCTCGGCGGACGGCCGCCCGCCGGGCATCCCTGCCGCCGCCAGAGGCCATGGGGCCTCGTCTCCTGGTGCGCTCGGGAAGGCAAACGCCCGAGGCATACCGCCCACCGGAGGGTCCTTCAACCACGGCAACGGGGCTGACCGCGCGTCCTGCTGCCCGCGCGCATCAGCCCCGCTTGTCGCTGCCCGGGCCCCGAAAAGGGGGCGCCGTGTCGTCTTCTAGCTCCCGGCCAGCGCGCGGGCGGCGTTGACGTGCTCGCCGCTCGGCTCGCGCTTCAGGTACTCATTGGCCAGCATCTTCGCCTTGGCGCCCTGCTTCGCGTCCTTCGACAGCAGGGTGGCGTAGAAGTAGTAGGCCGGGCTGTAGCCCTCGTCGGCGTTGAGGGCGCGCTGGTACGTCTCATCCGCCTTCGCCACGTCACCCTTGCCCTGGTAGACGCGCGCCAGCTCGGTGAGGGCCATGGCCGCGCGGTCCGACTGGCCGACGAACTCCTGGCTCGCCTTCTCCAGCTGCTCCTGGGCCTTCGCCCAGTCCGAGCGCTCGCGGTAGATGGCGCCCATGGCCAGCCGGGCCTCGGGGTTCTTCGCCTTGGGGTCCTTCACCGCGCGCTGGTACTGGGTGAGGGCCTCGTCCAGCTTGCCCTGGCGGCGGTAGGCGTTGCCCAGCATGACCACGAGCTTGGGGCTGTCGCCCATCGTCTTGAGGGCCGTCACCAGCGCCTCGGCGGCTTCCTTCTCGCCGCCCTGCTTGCCCATGAGGGCCTTGGCCAGCTCGACGTGGAACTGGGCGCGCGTGCCGTCCACGCGGATGGCCTTGCGAATCTCCTCGGCGGCCGCGTCGAAGTTGTTCTCCGCCAGCAGCCGGCGGCCCTTGATGAGGTGCAGCTCCGGGTTCTGCTTGTCGAGCGCGAAGCCGGTCTCCTCGCTCTTGAGCATCTCCGCGCGCGCCTTGTCCTTGTCCAGCGGCACGGCGGTGGCCTCGGACAGCTTCTGCTGCACGTCCGGCTTCAGCTCCGCCATCTCCGCCGACACGCGGCTGATGAGCAGCGAGCGGGCCAGGTGCGCGGCGGCCAGCTGGCGCGGCGACGGGGGCGGGTCGGTCTCCAGCAGCTTCTTCAGCATGGTGTGGGCCAGCCCGTAGTTGGGCGAGTCCTGCTCCAGCATCAGCAGCGCGCGACCCAGGAGCGACTCCGGGTGGTCCTTCTCGTACCGGAGCGCGAAGTCGTAGTTCTTCCAGGCGGTGTTGTCCTGGCCCAGCCGGCGGTACACGGCGCCCAGCCCCGCGTAGATGCGCGGGTCGTCCGGCGCCAGCACCTGCGCGCGCTCCAGGCTGTCCCGCCCGCGCTCCAGGTCCCCGGCGTTCATCTGGATGAGGCCCTGCGTCAGGTAGAGCAGCGAGCTGGAGCGGCCCTGGGCGTCCAGGCCCTTCACCGTCTCCTCGAGCTTGCCCAGCGCTTCCTTGCCCTTGCCCCCGTACGTCTGGATGAGGGCCTCGGCGGCGATGAGGTGCGAGCTGACGTCCTTGCCCGTCTTGCCCGCGGCCAGGTGCTCCTCGGCCTTGCGGCGCGCGTCGTCGCCGCCGCCGTGCTCGCCCCAGCGGATGGCGTACGCGTAGGCCAGGTAGCCGTGCGCCACGGTGGAGTCGGAGTCCACCTCCAGCGCCTTGTCCGCCGCCTCACACGCCTTCTTGTAGCTGTCGAACGAGTCGCGCTTGAGCAGCTCGGTGGCCACGTCGAGCGTCTTCTTCAGCTCGCGGGCGCGCGCCTTCGCGTGCGACGAGTACCAGCCGTAGCCGATGGCGAACAGCGGGATGGCCACCAGCAGCGCCAGCGTCACCATCTTCCCGCCGCGGCCACCCGAGGCCGGGCGGCGGCGCGAGCTCGAGGGCTCGTCGTCCTCGTCCTCGTCCACCTCTTCCACCACCACCGGCGCGCGGCGCGGCTGCGGCGCCGGACGGACCGCGGGGGCTTCCGCGCGGGCCGCGTTGCCACCGCCCGAAGCGCGCTGCTGCGGCGGGGCGGCCGAGGTGGCCCGGGCCGTGGCGGCGGGCGCCGGCTGAGAGGCCCCCGTCGCCGCGACGCTCGCGAGGGCGGCGGCGGACTGCTGCGTGGCGGACGGTGCCGGAGGCGCGGCCGCCGGCGTGAGCACCGGGGGCGCGGCCACGGGCGCGGGCGCCGCGGGCCGGGGCAGGTCGATCTTGTGCTGCTGCAGGAGCGTCACGGTCTCCGGGTCACCCGGGTCCGCGCCGTACGCCTTGAGGAGGTTGGCCTTGCCGGGCTCCGTCTCGCCCGTCTTCAGCTGGAGGGTGCCGGCCATCCGCAGCGCGGCCTTGTCCTCCGGCTGCACGGTGAGGGCGCCGAGCGCCTCTTCCAGCGCCTTCTTGTCCTTGCCCTGCTCCGCGTAGACGCGGGCGAGCAGCAGGCGTGGGTCGGCGGCATTCGGATGCGCCTTCACCCCCTTCTTGCAGACGACCATCGCTTCCATGAAGCGCCCCATGCTCAGGTACGCTTCGGCGAGGGGTTTGTAGGCGGCGGACGAGGGGTCGGAAGCGAAGGCGTGCTCCAGCTTCGCGAGCTCTGCCGGGCTCAACGTCTTAGAGGGGGAGATAGACATTACCGGGGGCGTTGAAGCGGGCGGGAAGGATACGCCTGAAACGAGGGGTTTTTATGGCATCCGCTGCGCGGCACGTCAATCGCAGGAATTATTGGCTGCGCCTTGCGCTTGACAGCATGAAAGGGGTCCGGTACTAGCCCGTTCCACTTCGTCGGCCCCAACGCCGCCGGGGCGCAGCAGGCGAGCAGTCAGCAGTCCGGTTGTGGGGGTGTAGCTCAGTTGGGAGAGCGTCGCGTTCGCAATGCGAAGGTCGTCGGTTCGATCCCGTCCACCTCCACCATGAAGAACCGAAGGGCCTCACGGGAAACCGTGAGGCCCTTTGCATTTGGGGCACTTCCCTCCATTTGCTGAATTGCAAAGCAGGCGGGCTTTGTTATCCGGAGTCGATGACCGACCCGTCCGCCTCCCTGTCGTTCTTCGCACGCTTCTGGCTCGCCTGGCTGTGCTTCTGGCGCTGCCTCGTGTCCCGCGAGTTCGCCCAGGCGGTGCTGCCGGCCAGCCGGGCCTACGACGCGGGCCAGCTCGCGCAGCTCCCCGCCGGTGGCTCCGCGCCCGCCGCCCTGCCCAGGGAGCAGCCCAAAGAGCAGCCCAAGGAGCAGCCGAAGCCGGTGGTGGTGAAGGCCCCCGAGCCGCCCCCCGCCCTGGCGCCCGAGCGTGAGCACGCCAGCGCCCTGTCCCTGCTGGGCATGCTCCAGCGCGAGGGGCGCTTCGTGGACTTCCTCCAGGAGAACGTGGCCGCCTTCTCGGACGCCGAGGTGGGCGCCGCGGCCCGCATCGTCCACGAGGGCTGCCGTAAGGTGGTGAACCAGTACCTCACCCTCCAGGCGGTGCTGCCGCAGTCGGAGGGGGACCGCGTCACGGTGCCCGCCGGCTTCGACGCGCAGCGCACCCGCCTCACCGGCAACGTGGCCGGCCAGCCTCCCTATAACGGGACGCTGCGCCATCACGGCTGGGTGACGACGGAGGTGAAGTTCCCGTCCGTGAGCCCGGCCATGGACCCGCGCGTGCTGGCACCCGCGGAAGTCGAGCTCGCCTGAAGGAGTTCCAGTCCGATATGGCCCGCTATTCCATCGGCATCGACCTTGGCACCACGCACTCCGCGGTGTCCTACTTCAACCTCGAAGAGGGCAAGCCACGGGGCCGCGCGCAGTCCATGCTGCCCATCCCCCAGCTCACCACGCCCGGCACCGTGGAGGCGCGCCCGCTGCTGCCGTCCTTCCTCTACCTGCCCTCCGCGCAGGAGTTCCCCGCCGGCAGCCTCGGCCTACCGTGGAACCCGGAAGCCGGCACCATCCTCGGCGAGTTCGCCCGCACGCATGGCGCCAAGGTGCCCACGCGCCTCGTCTCCTCCGCCAAGAGCTGGCTGTCCCACCCCGGCGTGGACCGGCGCGCGGCGCTCCTGCCCTGGCAGGCGCCCGAAGAGGTGCAGCGCGTGTCGCCGCTGGACGCGTCCGCGCGCTACCTCCGCCACCTGAAGGAGGCGTGGGACCATACCTTCGCCCGCACCCGTGAGGAGCACGGCAACGCGCTGGCCGAGCAGGACGTCATCGTCACCGTCCCCGCCTCCTTCGACGCGGCGGCGCGTGACTTGACGCTGGAGGCCGCCAAGGCCGCGGGGCTCCAGCACATCACCCTGCTGGAGGAGCCCCAGGCCGCGCTCTACGCGTGGCTGGAGGCCATGGGGGAGAACTTCCGCAAGCAGGTGCAGCCCGGCGAGGTCATCCTCGTGGTGGACGTGGGCGGCGGCACGTCCGACTTCTCCGTCATCACCGTGAAGGACCGCGAGGGTGATTTGGAGCTGCTGCGCGTGGCGGTGGGCGACCACATCCTGCTCGGCGGCGACAACATGGACCTGGCGCTGGCGCACACGCTCAACCAGCGCCTGACGGCCGAGGGCAAGAAGCTGGACGCGTGGCAGTTCAACGCCCTCACCTACGGCTGCCGGCACGCGAAGGAGACGCTGTACGGCGACCCCTCCATGGAGCGGGCGCCCATCTCCATCCCCGGCCGCGGCTCGTCGCTCATCGGCGGCACGCTGCGCACGGAGCTGACGCGCGAGGAGCTGGACCGCGTCCTCACCAACGGCTTCTTCCCGGTGACGCCCGTCGGCGAGCTGCCGCGCACCGCGCGCCGCACCGGCCTGGCGCAGATGGCGCTGCCCTACGCGCAGGACCCGGGCGTGTCCCGGCACCTGGCGGCCTTCCTCACCCGGCAGGCGCAGGCGCTCGCGGCCAGCACCGACGCGCCGGTGGACGTGAGCGGCAAGGCCTTCCTCCACCCCACCGCGGTGCTCTTCAACGGCGGCGTCTTCAAGGCCGGCCCGCTGAAGGCGCGCGTCATGGAGGTGCTCAACGCGTGGCTCGAGGCCGACGGTGGCCAGCCGGCCAAGGAGCTGGAGGGCGCGGACCTGGACCTCGCCGTGGCGCGCGGCGCCGCGTACTACGGCTGGGTGCGCCAGGGCCACGGCCTGCGCATCCGCGGCGGCACCGCCCGCGCCTACTATGTGGGCGTGGAGACGGCGATGCCCGCGGTGCCCGGCATGGAGCCGCCCGTGAAGGCGCTGTGCGTGGCCCCCTTCGGCATGGAGGAAGGCACGCAGGCGGACGTGCCGCCGCAGGAGTTCGGCCTCGTCACCGGCGAGCCCACCAGCTTCCGCTTCTTCTCCTCGTCCGTCCGCCGCGACGACAGGGTGGGCGAGATGCTGGAGGACGTGGACGGCGCGCTGGCCGAGGGTGCCCTGGAGGAGCTGGCGCCCATCGAGACCACCATGCCCGGCCAGCCGTCGGCCTTCGGTGACTTGACGCCCGTCAACCTCCAGGCGGCGGTGACGGAGGTGGGCACGCTGGAGCTGCGCTGCCTGCAGAAGGACGGCCCGGGGCGCTGGAAGCTGGAGCTCAACGTCCGCATGAAGGAGTAGAAAGCCGTCCGTCAACCGGAGGCGTATGCGAATCGTCGGAATCGACCTGGGAACCACCCACTGCGCGGTGGCGTCCGTGGACCCCTCGAAGGGCGCGGGCGCCCCCGTGGAGGACTTCCCGATTCCCCAGCTCGTCCGCCAGGGGGAGGTGGCGCCCCGCGCGCTGCTGCCCTCCACCGTGTACGTGCCCGCCGGCCAGGAGCTGGCCACCGAGTCGCTCAAGCTGCCCTGGGGCGATGACGGCGGCGCGTGGGTGGTGGGCGAGCTGGCGCGCTGGCAGGGCGCCCGGGTGCCGGGGCGCCTCGTCGCCAGCGCCAAGAGCTGGCTGTGCCACCCGGGCGTGGACCGCTCCGCGCCCATCCTCCCGTGGGGCGCCCCGCCGGACGTGCAGAAGCTCTCCCCGGTGGATGCCAGCGCCCTCTTGCTGACGCACATGGCGCGCGCGTGGGACTTCGCGCACCCGGACGCGCCGCTGTCCAAGCAGGAGGTGGTGATTACCGTCCCCGCCTCCTTCGACGAGGCGGCGCGCGCCCTGACGGTGAGCGCCGCGCGCAAGGCGGGGCTGGAGAAGTTCACCCTGCTGGAGGAGCCGCAGGCGGCCTTCTACGACTACACCGCGCGCCACCGGAGCGACCTGGAGCAGACGCTCTCCAACGTCCGGCTGGTGCTGGTGGTGGACGTGGGCGGCGGCACCACGGACTTCACGCTGGTGCACGCGGGCGTCTCGCCGGAAGGGCCCATGCTGCGGCGCCTCGCGGTGGGCGACCACCTGATGCTGGGCGGCGACAACATGGACGCCGCCCTGGCCCGCCGGGTGGAGGAGAAGCTCTTCACCGACGGCCGCCGCCTGTCCGCCACGCAGTGGACGCAGGCCATCCAGGCCGCGCGCACCGCGAAGGAGGCGCTGCTGGGCAACGAGCCGCCGGAGAAGTACGGCGTCTCGCTGGTGGGCGGGGGCAGCCGGCTTTTGGGCGGCACGCTGTCCACGGAGCTGCTGCGCGACGAGGCGCACGCGCTGGTGCTGGACGGCTTCTTCCCCGCTTCCGCGCCCGGCGAGCGCCCGCGCCGTGCCGCGCGCATGGCGCTCCAGGAGCTGGGCCTGCCGTACGTGCAGGACCCGGCGGTGACACGGCACCTGGCGGCCTTCCTCGCGCAGCACGCGGCGGCGGGCTTCGCGGCGCTGGGCGAGACGGCCCCGGCCGAGGGCGCCCTGCCCCGCCCCGACGCCATCCTCCTCAACGGCGGCGTCTTCAACTCGCCCCAGATTTCCGAGCGGCTGGTGCAGGCGCTCTCCGCGTGGTGGCCCGGCGCGCCGCGCATCCCCCTGCTGCGCCACACCTCGCTGGAATTGGCGGTGGCGCGCGGCGCGGCGTACTACGGGCTGGTGCGGCGCGGGCACGGCCTGCGCATCGGCGGTGGCGCGGCGCGCGCGTACTACGTGGGCCTGCAGCGGCCGGCGGACAGCGCGGAGCAGCCGGCGCTGTGCCTCATCCCCCGCGGCTTCGAGGAGGGACAGAAGGTGGACCTGGGCGAGCGCCCCTTCACGCTCACCCTCGGGCGGCCGGTGCAGTTCCAGGTCTTCTCCACGACGAGCGACCGCATCGACAAGCCGGGGGACCTCGTCCCGCTGGCCGAGGACTTGAAGCCCCTGCCGCCCATCCACACGCTGCTCAAGGGCGCCACGGGCAAGGTGGCGGAAGTGCCCGTGCACCTGCAGGCCGCGCTGACGGAGATTGGCACGCTGGAGCTGTACTGCGTCTCCAACGTGGCGGACGAGCGGTGGCGCCTGGAGTTCGAGCTGCGCGGCACCGGCGGCTCGCACGAGCTGACCGTCACCGAATCCATGCCCGCGCGCTTCGTGGAGGCGAAGGACAACATCGAGCGCGTCTACGGCAACAAGCCGCTGCCCATCGGTCCCAAGGACGTGAAGCAGCTGGGGCGCACGCTGGAGAAGGCCCTGGGCCCGCGCGAGACGTGGCGCGTGCCGGTGCTGCGCGAGATGTGGAGCACCCTGTACGCGGGCGCCAGCAAGCGGCGGCGCACCGAGGACCACGAGCGCGTCTTCTACAGCCTCACCGGCTTCTGCCTGCGCCCGGGCTTCGGCTACCCGCTGGACGGCTGGCGCGCGGAGCAGACCTTCAGCCTCTTCGACGCGCTGGTGCAGCACCACACGGACAAGGCGGTGTGGACGGAGTTCTGGGTGATGTGGCGCCGCATCGCCGGCGGCCTCACCGAGGCGCAGCAACAGAAGCTCTACGCGTACCTCCAGCCGCACCTGGCGCGGAAGGTGCCGCCGGACGCGCCGCCCGCGGGGAAGCTCAAGGGCATCCAGCCGGAGGGACTGGAGGAGATGGTCCGCACCGTCGCCTCACTGGAGCACCTGTCGCCCGGGGACAAGTCCGAAGTCGGCGGGTGGATTGCCGCGCGGCTGAAGGCCGAGGCGAAGTCCGGCGGCCCGTGGGCCTGGGCCCTGGGCCGGCTGGGTGCGCGCGTGCCGCTCTACGGCAGCAGCCACAAGGTGGTGGACGTGGAGACGGCGGAGGCGTGGCTCACGCTGCTGCTCGACATGGACCTGAAGAAGATTGACGGCGCCCCCTTCGCGGCGGCGCAGCTCGCGCGGCTCACCGGGGACCGCACGCGCGATCTGGACCCCGCCCTGCGTGAGCGCACCGCCCGGGAGCTCGTCGCGGCGAAGGCCCACGAGGCCTGGGTGCGCATGGTGCGCGAGGTGCTGGCGCTGGAGGCGGCGGACGAGGCCCGGGCGCTCGGCGACACGCTGCCCGCCGGGCTCCGGCTGTCCTGAAGAGGTTTCCGGGCGTCCAGACCGGGAGGGTTGCGATCATCCCGGTCAGATCTCTCCCGTCGGGTCGGCCGGGAGGGCCGCCCCTCGGGAGCGTGGCTCAGCGGTGGATCAGCTCAGCCCTGCGCGGCGACAGGCGGGGCGACCGTCTCGGCGTCATTCGCCTTGGCGACGACCTGGAGCACGGGCGTCGGCGCCTCGGGGGCCGCATCCTTGCCAGCCTTCGACTTCTTGGAGCCCGCGCCCGAGCGGCAGGTGCGGCACCAGGGCTGGTTGCGGATGGCACCATCCGCCATCTTCCGCAGGCCGAACTGGGCCAGCGGCTTCAGCGTCCTGCACTTGATGCACATCAGCGAGATGAGCACCTCGTGGCCGTCCGCGTCGTAGACGGCGGACTTGCGCCGCTTGCGCGGCTGGCCCTGCCCCGGTTCACGCTGCTTGGCCTTGTCAGGCGCGGGCGGCGCCATCATCGGGGTCACTTTGTAGAGCATGTCAGTCCCTCCCACTCACGCGCGCCAGCACTCGCAGGCCCAGGCAAAGAGCCACTTCGGTTCAGCCGCTCGCGCGCCCTAGACTAGGGACTCTTCCTGCCGTTGAAAACTGATCCAAGGCCGAAAAATCGGGCCCTGGCGCGTTTCCGCTGATCTTACGCCGGGTTGGCTCTGCTCGTTCAGTCCCAGCGGATCACACAGGGACTGAATTTTCGGCCTGGGCTCCCTTCAGCGCGCCGCGCCAGGACAGGCCGCGACACCCGTGTAGCGCACGCGCCCCACCGGGGGCACGGGGAGGGTTCCGCCCCGCGACTTCCCGTAGGTGATGACGGCGTCGCGCAGGTCCATGCCGCCCACCGGCGTGAGGTCCACGCGCTCGGGGGGCAGCGCCCGCATGAGGGGCGCCAGGCCATCTCCGCCGCGGGCGAGGAAGTCCGGCAGCGCGACCCGGTACGTCTTCCCCGGCTCCAGTGCCCCGCCTCCCGGCAGCGTCACCCCCTGCAGCCGCTGGGGCCCCGGGCAGTTCGCCAGCGTCAGCTCCAGCCCGGAGACGGGGAAGACGGCGCCCCGGTCCGTGGCATGGACCAGCTCCAGCAGGCGCCGCAGCTCCGCGCCGCTGAGCGGGAGCACGACCACGGCGTTGTCGAAGGGCAGCATCTCGTACACCTGGCCGAAGGTGAGCGGGCCCGCCGGCAGGTCCGCGCGGATGCCGCCGGGGTTCATCACCCCCACGTCCGCGCGGGCCACGTCGCGCAGGGCGTCCGCGAGGAGGTTGCCCAGCGCGCTCTCCTGCTCATAGCCGCGCGTCAGGGGCGCGGCGGCGGAGATGCCGAGCAGGCGCAGCTGCGTCTCGCGCGCCGTCTTCAGCGCCGGCGCCAGCAGCTGCTCCACCTGCGCGTCGGGCACCACCGGCGCGCCGAGGAAGGTGGCCTGCACCAGCTTCACGTCCGGCTGCGTCTTCAGCCGGCGCCCGTCACACGTGCCGCTGACCGCGTCCACCTTCGTGCAGAGGGGAATCGCCGCCTGGAGGCGGGTGCGCTCGGGCAGCACGCGGCGGCCCGCCGGGTCCACGAACAGCTCCACCACGCCCAGCGAGCGCCCCTGGCCCGACGTCTCGATGACGGGCACGCCCTTGTAGAAGATGCCCAGGGGCTGGTGCGTGTGCCCGGCCACCACCGCGTCCACCGTGCCGGGCGGCAGCCCGTCCAGCATGTCGAGAATCTCCGCGTCGCCCCTGTCACAGGTGGACGTGTCGCGCGGGTTCTTCACGTCCGGGCACTTGCCGCCCGCGTGGGCGACGACGATGACCACCTCCGCGCCGCGCGCGCGCAGGGAGCGGGCCGCCTCCAGGGCGGCGGGCGCCAGCGGCAGGAAGCGCAGCGACGCCACGTTGACGGGGTTGGTGGCCTCCGGCGTGGACTCGGTGGTGAGCCCCAGGAGCCCCACCTTCACGCCCTTCACGGTGACGAGGGCCGTGCCGTCATTGCCCGTCCACGCCGGGCGCTGGCCGGTGGCGGCCTCGCGCAGGTTGGCGGACAGCAGGGGGAAGCGCGCCTGGGCGACGCGGGCCTTGAGGGCGCCCAGCGAGTCCTCGCCCGGGCCCTTCGCCATGGTGCCCGGCCCCACGGGGCCGTAGTCGAACTCGTGGTTGCCAATGGCCGCCGCCGTGACACCCAGGTGGTTGTACACGTCGATGACGATGGCGCCCTCCGTGAGGTTGGAGGGGAGCGTGCCCTGGAAGAGGTCCCCGCCGTCCACCAGCAGCACTCCGCCCGGGTTGTCCGCGCGCAGCCGTGCCACGTAGGCCGCGAGCGTGGCCGCCCCACCCTCCTCCACCACCTGCCCGTCCTTCAGGACGGTGCGGCCGGGCTCCACGTGGCCATGCAGGTCATTGAGCCCCACCAGCGTGAGGCGCACGGCTTGAGCCGACGCGGCGCTCGCGGTGGAGCCGACGCCGTCGGGCGGGGCCGTGGGAGGGGTGCTGGCGCAGGCGGCGGCGAGGGCCGCCAGCGCGACGAGGACGGGGCGAGGAAAACGCATGGAGCCGCGCACTTCAGCGCGGCGCGCGCCCCCTGGCAACGCGCTTTCAGCTCCGGCGCCGCCGTCCGGCCAGCGCCAGGGCCAGCAGCCCGAGCAGCGCCGAGGCCGGCACCGAGGCCGTGGCGCACGAGCAGCCGCTGTCCCCATCATCCTCGCCACCCCCGGGCAACGGCAGCGGCTGGGGCTGGACGTCGGGACCGGCATCCTCCCCGCCCGTGCCCGCATCCGTCCCGCCGTCGGTGGTCTGCCGCGTGGCGATGCGCAGCGGCGGGTTGAAGGCGTTGGCCACCGCCGGCCAGGACACCAGCTTCAGGTTCTGCTGGGCGTTGAGGCCGTCGTGCGCGACGAAGAGTCCGTCCGGGAAGTCCGGCCCCACCGGACGCGACACCACCGCCAGGGCGGCCGGGTCCTCCACCGCGCCGATGCCGCCGTCCGCCCCCACGCTGAACGAGCCCACCAGCGCCTCGGAGCGGCGCTCGAACACGGCGAACGCGTCCGACGCCGTGTCCGCGACGAGGATGTAGCCCTCGCCATTGTTCGCCCGGTACAGGCTCACCCGGCCCACGTCGGTGTTGAGCGTGGTTCCCACCGAGGCCACCTTCAGCCGCGTCTGGCCGCCATCCGCCTCGGCGGAGTAGCGCCACAGGCCCTGCCCCTCCTCGGTGACGAACAGCCGGCCGGACTCCTCGTCCGCCACCACGCCCGCGATGCCTCCGCCCGACGTGGCGAGCACGCGCGTGGGGATGGCCGTCACGCCGCCGTCCGCCCCCGTCAGCTCGAACTGCTCCAGCCGCCCGCCCTGGGTGCCCGCGAAGACGAAGAAGCGGCCCGAGGTGGGGCTGCGGTAGAGCGCCACCGTGGAGTACTGCGTGCCGGTGAGGAAGCCCGCATTGCCGATGCGCACCACGCGGTCCACGCCCCCCGGGTCCAGCCGGTACGCCCCCAGCCCGTTGAAGTTGGGGTTCGCCGTCACCACCAGCGTCCGGATGCTCCCCCCCAGCGGGAAGTCGTCGCGCAGGGCCACGCCGAGCGCCGGACCATCCGGCAGCTCCGCCTCGAGCTGCGTGCCGTCCACCCCGAAGGTGACCAGGCCCGCGTTGACGTTGTCATAGCCGCTGATGAGGAGGCTGGCCCCGGCGTCGGCGGGATTCACCCAGAGCGCGACGTCGCGGAGATTCCCCGCGACGGTGCCGGGGTCCGGCCGCGTCTCCCGGAAGGGCGCCACGGATACAGGCTGTGCGGACACGGTCGCACTCGCGAGCAGCGCCGCCAGGGCCAGGGGGAATGGGTTGCGCATGACCGGCTCCTCGCTCATCTGTTGAACGCCTACCTTGTCACGGGAGGTGTGTCTTTCAAGTACGAAGACACAGGCAACGGTTGGCTATAGGTGACCGCCTCGGGTACAACGCGCCGTCCTCCAGCAAACATAGAAAAAGACCATGGCGACCAAGCGCGCACTGATTACGGGCATCACGGGGCAGGACGGCAGCTACCTGGCGGAGCTGCTGCTCTCGAAGGGCTATGAAGTTCACGGCATGGTGCGCCGCTCCTCGGAGGAGAAGTTCGAGCGCATCCAGCACCTGCACGGCAAGATCCAGCTCCACCAGGGCGACCTGCTGGACCAGTTCTCGCTCGCGGCGCTGCTCAACCTGGTCAAGCCGGACGAGGTCTACAACCTGGCGGCGCAGTCCTTCGTGCCCACCAGCTGGAACCAGCCCGTGCTCACCGGTGAGTTCACCGCGCTGGGCGTGACGAAGATGCTGGAGGCCATCCGCCACACCCGCCCGCAGGTGCGCTTCTACCAGGCGTCCTCCAGCGAGATGTTCGGCAAGGTGCTGGAGGTGCCGCAGACGGAGGAGACGCCCTTCTACCCGCGCAGCCCGTACGGCGTGGCCAAGGCGTACGGCCACCACATCACGGTGAACTACCGCGAGTCCTTCAACCTGTTCGCGGTGAGCGGCATCCTCTTCAACCACGAGTCCCCGCGCCGCGGCCTCGAGTTCGTCACGCGCAAGGTCACCTACAACGTGGCGCGCATCAAGCTGGGCCTCCAGGAGAAGCTGCCCATGGGCAACCTGGACGCCAAGCGCGACTGGGGCTTCGCGGGCGACTACGTGGACGCCATGTGGCGCATGCTCCAGCAGCCGGAGCCGGACGACTACGTGGTGGCCACCAACGAGACGCACACCGTGCGCGAGCTGGTGGAGATTGCCTTCGGCCGCGTGGGCCTGGACTACCAGAAGTACGTGCACATCGACCCGGCCTTCGTGCGCCCCGCCGAGGTGGACCTGCTCATCGGCGACTACGCCAAGGCGAAGAAGAAGCTGGATTGGGAGCCCACCGTGCGCTTCAAGCAGCTGGTGGAGATGATGGTGGACGCCGACCTGGAGCGGCTCAAGGCGGGGCAGAAGTAGATGCGCATCCTCGTCACTGGAGCGGACGGCTTCGTCGGCCGGCACCTGTGCGCCCTGCTGCGCGCCGCCGGTGACGACGTCGTCGAGGCCCACGGACCGCGCGGGGAGGGCATCAGCAGCAGCGCCCTCCACTTCGACGTGGCCAACGAGGCCGCGATGAAGACCGCCATCGCCGAGGCGAAGCCCGAGGGCGTCATCCACCTGGCGGGCTTCAGCTCGGTGGCCAAGAGCCACAACAACCCCTCGCGCGTGTTCGCGGTGAACACGATGGGGGTGGTGCACCTGCTCACGGCGCTGCGCGACACCGCGCCGAAGACGCGGGTGGTGCTGGTGGGCTCGGGCGAGGTGTACGGCCCGGTGCCCGAGGGCACGCGCGCCCCCGAGTCCACGCCCGCCGTCCCCCTGAGCCCCTACGCGGCCTCCAAGTCCGCGGCGGAGCTGGCCGGCGTCCAGTTCCACCGCAGCTACGGGCTGGAGGTGGTCATGGCGCGGCCCTTCAACCACCTGGGCGCGGGGCAGGACCCTACCTTCGTGGTCCCCTCCTTCGCCTCGCAGATTCGCGCGATTGGCCTGGGCACGGTGGACCCGGTGCTCCGCACGGGCAACCTGGATGCGGTGCGTGACTTCTCCCACGTGCGCGACGTGGTGGAGGCGTACCGGCTGCTGCTCGTGAAGGGCGAGCCCGGGCAGGCGTACAACATCTGCAGCGGCGAGGGGCGCACCATCCGCAGCCTGCTGGAGGAGATGCTGACGCTGGCCGGCGTGAATGCGCGAATCGAGCTGGACCCCGCGCGCCTGAGGCCCTCGGACATCCCGAGCCTCGTCGGCGCGCCGGACAAGCTGCGGGCGCTGGGCTGGGCTCCGAAGCTGACGGTGACGGACGCGCTGCGCGACGTGCTGGGTCCCAAGGTGCCGGCGCGGGCCTCGTAGCGAGGGGGCCCGGGTCGTCAGTGTGTCCCCCCTTCTGATATTCCAGGGGGATGCACGAAGGCGCCTACAAGTTCGTGGCTCGCGCTGTCATGCAGCTCGAGCCTCGCAAGCAGGTCCTGGAGCTTGGCAGCCGGACGGTGGCGGGCAACTGGCCCTACTCCGGCTCCATCCGGCCACTGTTCCCCGGCTCCGAGTACGTCGGCGTGGACATCGCCCCCGGTGAGAACGTGGACTTCATCGGGGACGCCGCCACCTGGCGCCCGGAGCCCTTCCGCCGGTTCGACACCGTCGTGTGCACCGAGACGCTGGAGCACACGCCGGAGGCCGAGCGCATCTGCCACAACGCGCTGGCCATGCTCGAGGTGGGCGGGGTGCTCATCCTCACCGCCGCGGGCGTCGGCCGCGCGCCGCACTCGGCGGTGGACGGGCAGGCGCTGCGGCCCGGGGAGTACTACCGCAACGTCAACCGCGAGCAACTCCAGCAGTGGCTGAAGCCCTTCGGCTTCGCGATGATTGATACGGCCACCACGCCGGGGGACATCTACGCCCTCGCCGTGAAGCTGGGGCCCGGGACGTGAAGGTCGGCGTCACGGCGGTGATGGTTGCCTACCACAACGAGGAGCAGGCCCTGACGCGCCTCATGCGCGACCTGATGCCGTCGCTCCTCCTGTACCGGCCCGTCCTGGACGCGGAGCTCATCGTCGTCGACAACAGCGAGAAGCCGCAGCCCCGGCTGGCCGAGGCAGTGCGCGACAACGGCACCTTCCCCGCGAAGTACCTCTGGAGCGAGGGGCGCAATCTCTACTACGGCCCGGCGCTCAACCGGGCCGTGCAGGCCGCGTCGCACCCGTTCCTGCTCTACGTCTGCGCCAGCCATGGCCGCATGCTGGACCCGACGTGGCTGTGGGACCTGCTCGAGCCGATGGTGAACGACGCGAGTGGCAAGGTGGCCCTCACCGGCTCCCACTATACGAGCGGGCCCCCGTCCAAGCTGGGCTTCCCGGACTCGCTGCCGCGCATCCACATCCAGGGGGGACTGTTCGCCGGCAGGACGGAGGTGCTGGCGAAGTACCCGTACCCCGACGGCGAGTTCGCCCACTGGTCCTCCGACATCTACCAGTCCTTCCAGCTGCTCCAGCAGGGCTACCGGCTGGTGGACGTGCCCACCGTCAAGTCGGTGTGGCGTGAGCGGGTGAAGGGCAACCAGTACAAGTTCATCCACGACGAGGGCTGAGCGCCGGCGGGCCGCGCCAGCGCCTCCTTCGTCGTGTCATCGGAGTGCACCGGCCCCGTCACTGCGCGGGCGACCACGTCCTCAGGTCCCAATCCCTTCGCCCGTGGCCTCGGCGCGTCTCCACATGGCGTCGGGTGATGGGCAGGCTCCGCGGCATCCGGCGTCCGCCCCCGCGCGACTCGGACACGCGCGACGACACGAGGAACGCGAGCCCCGCGAGCGGGAGCGCGAACGGCAGGTACTTCTTCGCGTGGTACTCCCACGAGTCCACCTTGTCCCCGAGCATCTTCAGCAGCCAGTGCTTCGGGTAGTGGTCCGGGTAGCTGTAGGCGAGCTTGCGGATGGCGCCGGACACTCCGCGCAGCGGGGTGGACGTGCCGAAGACGGGCGGCATCGTCTTGTTGGTGCGCCCGTGCATGGGCGCCGTGGGCTCCCCGGGCTGGCGCTCAATCGGGAAGCGCGCGTTCGCCATCGGCTGCGGGTTCTCGATGTGGCCGGGGACACCCGGCCGACGGGAGCGGTCCAGGTCGACGCCCCAGTACGCGGGGCGCTTCACGGGCTGCATGGACTGGTAACCGGACCGCCGCTGAATCATCTCCGGAGTGGTCACTTCTGGCGTGCGATTCATCAGGGTCTCCGTCCTAGTGAAGGGTTCCGTTGGGCAGGAGCGCCACCTTGATGCAGCCGTCGCGCTTCTGGGCGAACGTGTGGTAGCCGTGCGGCGCCTTCTCGAGCGGCAGGCGGTGCGTGAAGACGGTCGACGGGCGGATGCGGCCGGCCCGGACGTGCTCCAGCAGGTGCGGCATGTAGCGCTTCACGCTGGCCTGGCCGGTGCGCATCGTCTGCGCCTTGTTCATGAACGTGCCAATGTCCACGCCGTTGAACGGAGGGCCATAGGCACCGATGAGCGAGATGATGCCGGCCTTGCGCGTCGCGTGGATGGCGAAGTTGATGGCCTGCGGCGAGCCGGCCTCCAGCTTCGCGTAGACGCCCATCGCCCGGTGCACCGGCGAGCCCGCGGCCTCACAGCCCACCGCATCGATGGTGGCGTCGGCGCCGCGCCCCTCCGTCATGCCCTTCACGATGGTGACGAGGTCCAGGTCCTTGAAGTTGAGCGTCTCCACTCCCAGCCAGCTCCGCGCGAACTCCAGGCGGTAGTCCTCCTGGTCCACGGCGATGACCCGGCCGGCGCCCATGGCCCACGCGGACCACATCGCGAACAGGCCCACGGGGCCGCACCCGAGCACCAGCACCGTCTCTCCGCCCCGGAGGTCGCACATCTCCGCGGCCTGATAGCCGGTGGTGAACGCGTCCGTGATCGGCAGGGCGTCCAGGTCTTCGACGTCGTCGGGAATCTTCTCGGCATCCACGCCGATGAACGGGACGCGGACGTACTCGGCCTGGCCGCCGTCAAAGCCGCCCATGGTGTGCGAGTAGCCGTAGATGCCCGTGCCCGCGTCCGTGGCGGGATTGGTGTTCTCGCAGCACGCGGAGAGGCCGCGGGTGCAGTAGTAACAGCCGCCGCAGAAAATCTGGAACGGCAGCATCACCCGGTCGCCCTTCTTCACGCCGGTGGCGTGGGGGCCGACCTCCTCGACGATGCCGGTGAACTCGTGGCCGAAGGTGAACCCGATGCGCGTATCGGGGACGAGTCCGTGCAGCAGGTGGAGGTCTGAACCGCAGATGGCGGCGCTCGTCACGCGGACGATGCCGTCCTGGGGATGCTCGATGACGGGGTCGGGCTTCTCGCGCACCGCGACGCGGTACGGTCCTTCATAGGTCAGAGCTTTCATGGCTGAAAGCCTGGGGACACCCCTGCTGCTTGCCAACGGGCCGCAAGCGACATGCCCACCGCACGGCGCCTGCCCCCTCCCAGCACGGAAGGGCGATTCCACCTGCATTGCCGTCTGGGATGAAAGAAGCGTTCGCCTGGCTTCCTGTACGTGGGTACAAGGTCAGTGGCGCAGCGCCTGCCAGGCCTCCAGCCGACGGTCCAGCGCGGTGAGGGCCCACAGGTCCGCGGGATTGTCCGGGCGCACGGCCGCCAGGTCGCGCTGGAGCGCGGGACGGGCGCGGACCTCGCCCCACTCCGACAGCACGCGCAGCGCCATCAGCGAGGGCCGGCGTGTCACCAGCGCGACGAGCGCCTCCACCACACGCGAGCTGCGCTCGGCGGCGAGCCGCTGCACGGCCTCGTGGCGCTCCTCGTTCGTGGAGTCCGCGTCCTCCAGCGTCGCGGTGAGCGCCTCGAAGCGCGCGTCCTCCAGCAGCGGGCTCGGGCCTGGCGAGTCCCAATGCTCCACGGTGGCGCTCGTCCGGCCGAAGGAGACACACTCGCGGCGCAGCCCGTCGTCGCCGAAGAGGTCGAGGATGCGCTCTCGCGAAGGCGTCCCCCCTTCGAGCACCCGATGCGCCCGCACAGACAGCTCCTGCGAGGCGCCGAGCAGGTGGATGCGCAGCACCGTCGCCTCCGCCCCGGCGGACTGCTCGGGCGGGACGCGGCCCCACTTGAGGAACACCTCGGCGAGCCCGCGCTCATGGGCATACCAGCGGTACTCCAGCCAGACGGCGCTGGGGCGGAGCGCGAAGCGCGCGTCGTCGGGCTCGCGGAGGCGGGGCGCGCCCTCCTCCATGCCGCCGAAGCAGCGTTCCAGCAGGGCCTGGGCGTCGGAGAGCTTCATCGCGCCGGGAGTGTAGTCCCCGTGTCAGGCTCGCGCGCGTGGAACGTTGGTGTACTCTCCACACCAAGCAGGAGGCACGAGACATGGACGGAGCGGAGCAGCGCAGGTTCACCTTCTTCTGGCGCGAGGAGTCCCCCTTCTCCCAGTGGCACCGGTCCGACTTCGTGGTGGAGGGCGTGCGCTACCTGTGCGCGGAGCAGTACATGATGGCGGGCAAGGCGCGCCTCTTCGGGGACGCAGAGGTGCTGGCGAGCATCCTGAACTCCGCCTCTCCGAAGACGCACAAGGCGCTGGGCCGCAAGGTGCGCGACTTCGACGCCGCCGTGTGGGAGCGCGAGCGGGAGCGCATCGTCTACGAGGGCAACCGCGCGAAGTTCACCCAGAACGCGGAGTTGCTGAAGGCCTTGCTGGCCACGAAGGGCACGGAGCTGGTGGAGGCCAGCCCCCTGGACCGCATCTGGGGCGTGGGCCTGGGCGCGGAGGACCCGCGCATCCAGGACCCGTCGAAGTGGCGCGGTATGAATCTGCTCGGCAAGGTGCTCACGAAGCTGCGTGAGGACCTGGTGGCAGAGGGCATCACCGAGGCCCGCCCCGCCACGCGGTAGGGGCGGACCTCTCGCTCAGAACTCGTAGCGCAAGGGGGCCTGGTCCGGCAGGGCCAGGTCCACCGCGCCGGTGGACTTGCCGAACTTCCGCTGGAAGGCCTGGGTGATGGGCGCCAGGTCGAAGCGCGGCGTCGCGTACTTCATGGCCTTGCAGCGGTCCTCGTTGGCGTCGTGGACCAGCACCAGGTTCGCCACCGGCGTGCCGTCCGTGCCCTGGCTGAAGGCGCCGTCCCAGACCAGCGCGTACGTGTGCTCCTCGCAGCCGCCGCCGTGGGACACGCTCACGTCCAGCACGCCCCGGTCGATGCGCAGGCCCTCGACGCGGATGAGGTCCTTCGGCTGCGGATTCGCCGTCACGGCGATGGGGTGCACGGGCGCCTGGCCCTCCTCGGAGGGAGTGTCCTTGATACCACCCTCCGCTTCCTCCCCGCCCGCCGCATCCTGGTGCTCCTCCGTCGCGGGCTCCGACGGCGCCTCCTTCACGGGCGTGCTCGCGCACCCGGCGAGCAGACCGAACAGCACGAAGCCACTCCAGCTCAGCTTTCGCATACGCCTCCTCCAGGACCGCGTCACGGTCTCAACGCCGGAGCGCGGCCTCGTACGCCGCCAGGGTGGCCTCGGCGGCCCGCTTCCAGGTGAACCTCGCCGCCCGGGCCCGGCCCTTCTCCGCCAGGGCCCGCCGCTCCTCGGGCGACTTCAGCAGGCGCTCGATGGATTGCGCGAGCCCCTCGGCGTCGTCCGGCCGCACCGCCAGGGCCGCGTCGCCGCAGACCTCCGGGAGCGAGCCCGCGGTGGAGACGATGGTGGGCGTGCCCAGGTGCATCGCCTCCAGCGGCGGCAGGCCGAAGCCCTCGTAGCGCGAGGGGAACACGAACACGGCCGCGCGGCGCATCAACTCGTAGAACACCGGGTCCGCCTGGTAGCCGAGCGAGCGCAGGTCGTGCCCCTCCGAGCGCATCCGGAAGATGCGCTGCTCCACCCGACCCGAGCCGAACCAGCTCTGCCCCGCCAGCACCAGCGACACCGGCCGGCCGCGCTCGCGCAGCCGCTCCATGGCGTCCAGCACCAGGTCCACGTTCTTCCGCACGTCCAGCGAGCCCGCGTAGAGCACGTAGTCCTTCGGCAGCGACAGCGCGCGCAGGAAGTCCACGCTGGTGGCATCGAGCTCCGGCGCATTCACGTGGTCCACGCCGTTGTGCACCACCACGGTGCGCGACTCGGCCTCGGGGAGGCGGGCCAGCAGGTCGTCCCGGGTGCGCTCGCTCACGCACACCACGCGGTCCGCCAGGGACACGCTGCGCGCCAGCCACAGGCGGAACTGCCAGCGGAACGCGGTGGACACCGTCTCCCGCATCAGCAGCGGAATCAGGTCATGCACCGTGAGCACGTAGGCGGTGCCGGGGACGCGGGCAAGCGGGAGGTTGAAGTTGCCGTGCGCGTGATAGAGCGGCGCACCCAGGCCCTGGAGCACCCGGGGCAGCCGGCCGAGCGTCCACGCGGTGCGGCCCAAGGCGCCGCGGGGGTGCTCGCCGGAGCCCTGCGCGCCCAGTTTCTCCAGGCGCACATCCAGGCCTTCCAGGGCAGAGGCAAGGCAACGGGTGTACAGGCCGATGCCGGTGGTGGGCTCGTCCCAGAGCGTCGCGTCGAAGGCGATGGGGCCGGTGGACACGGTGCGCCTCATAGCACGACTCGTGTGATAGGCAGGGCGCGCATGGCGATCCACCAGTTGATACCGAGCTTCGTCCCCGGAGACGCCACCGGGCAGGCCGCGCTGCACCTCCAGCTGCTGCTGCGCCGCATGGGCCACGCGGGCGCGCTGTACGCGGACGAGGTGGGCGCGGGCCTGGAGGGCCTGGCCAGTCCCGCCTCCGCGCTGCGGCCCGAGCCCGGAGACCTGGTCCTCTATCACCACGGCATCGCCTCGCCGCTGAGCAGCCGGCTCATGCACCTGCCCTGCCGCCGCGGCGTGGTGTTCCACAACATCAGCCCCGCGCGCTTCTACGCGGGCCTGCCGCTGGCGGATGCGCTGGTGGCGGGGCGCGCCCAGCTCGCGGCCATGGCGCCCTTCGCGGACGTGGCCATCGGCGTGTCGGACTTCAACGCCGCGGAGCTGCGCGCGGCGGGCTACCGCAACGTCCACACGGTGCCGCTCTTCATCGAGCCGGAGCGCTTCAGCCGCGACAGCGCGGACCCGAAGATGCTGCGGCAGCTCTCCGGCCCCGGCCCCGTGCTGCTGGGCGTCAGCCGGGTGATGCCGCACAAGCGCTTCGAGGACCTCCTCACCCTGCACCGCGAATTGCTGCGGCTGCGGCCCCAGGCGCGGCTGTTGATGGTGGGCGGGTATGAGGCGGGCAGCCGCTACTTCAAGGCGCTCCAGCGTGAAGCGAAGGGCCTGGGCGGCGTGCACTTCCTGGGGCGGCTGAGCCACGCGCAGCTCGTGGCGGCGTACCGCTCCGCGTCCGTCTTCGTCTCCATGAGCGAGCACGAGGGCTTCGGCGTCCCGCTCATCGAGGCCATGGCGGCCGAAGTACCGGTGATGGCGTACGCGGCGGCAGCGGTGCCGGAGACTCTCGGCGGCGCGGGGGTGGCCTTCGACCAGAAGCGCTTCGCCTTCCTCGCCGAGCTCGCGGTGGACCTGAGCGAGGACCTGTCCCTGCGCGAGCCCGTCATCGCCGGGCAGACGCGCCGGCTGGAGCACTTCTCCGCGGCGTCCGCGCAGCTCGCCCTCTCGCGCGCGCTGGACGGATTCCTGACTCCGCCCGCGCCGCGCCCGCGCAAGGCCCCGAAGCGGCCGCGCGTGGCGCTGGTGGTGCAGCGCTACGGCGAGGTGACGGGCGGCGCGGAGAAGCTGGCCGCGCAGGTGGCCGAGCACATGGCCCCGCACTGGGACCTCACGGTGCTGACCACGTGCGCGAAGAACCACCTGTCCTGGGAGAACGTCTTCCCGCCCGGGCCGGACGAGGTGGACGGCATCCAGGTGCTGCGCTTCCCGTCGACGCGGGCGCGCAACATCCGGGGCTTCAACGGGCTGTCGCGGCAGGTGTTCGACAAGCCCCACGAGCGGCTGCGCGAGGAGCAGTGGGTGGCGGAGCAGGGCCCGCTGTGCCCGGGGCTGCTCAACCACCTGGCCACCACGCGCGACGCGTACGACGGCTACCTGTTCTTCACGTACCTCTACGCGCCCACGGTGTGGGGCCTGCCGCTGGTGGCGGACCGTGCGCTGCTGGTGCCCACCACGCACGACGAGTCGCCCATCCGCTTCGGCGTGTACCGGGACGTCTTCGAGCGCCCGCGCGCCCTCCTCTGCCTCACGCCGGAGGAGCTGACCATCATCGAGAAGTACTTCCCGGACCACGCGCGGACGCGGGTGGTGGGCGTGGGCGTGGACCGGCCCGCCGCGGACGCCGCGCGCTTCCGCGAGAAGCACGGCATCCGCAAGCACTACCTGCTCTACGTGGGGCGGCAGGAGCCGGGCAAGGGCGTGGGGGAATTGCTCGAGTACCACCGCGCGCTGAAGCAGCGGTACGCGGACGCGCCGGACCTGGTGCTGGCGGGCGACACGAACATGGAGCTGTCCGGCGAGGGCGTGCGCTACCTGGGCCGCATCGAGGAGCAGGACAAGCACGACGCGCTGGCCGGGGCGCTGGCGGTGGTGGTGCCGTCCCGGTACGAGAGCCTGTCGCTCTTGACGCTGGAGTCCTTCGCGCAGGGCACGCCGGTGCTGGTGAACGGGCGCTCGGACGTGCTGGTGGGCCAGGTGGAGCGCAGCGGAGCGGGGCGGACGTACACGGACCTGGAGTCGTTCATCCAGGGCCTGCGCGAGGTGGGCGAGCAGCGAGCGCCCCTGGGGAAGAAGGGCCTGGCGTACGTGAAGAAGCAGGGCTGGCCACAGGTGGTGGCGGCCTACCGTGAGGAGCTGGAGCGCATCCTCGAGGAGAATCGCCAATGAAGCTGCTGGGACGCGACATTCCCGCGCGGGAGCTCATCTCCCGAATCGAGGAGCGCCTGCGCACGCGCGGCCTCCCCACGTCGGAGCCGCTGGAGGTGCCCCCCGAGGGCGTGGAGCCCCGGGTGGAGCCGCTGACGTTCAACCTGCACGCGCTGGAGGAGAACGCGGACGCCACGCGCGCGCTGCCCTTGCACACGCACCGGGGCGGCGCGGGCCAGCTCGTGCTGGTGGCCAAGTGGGCCTTCCGCAAGTCGTGCCAGGTGTTCATCAACGAGGCGCTCGGAAGGCAGCGCGTCTTCAACGGGCACGTGCGCGACTCGTACGCGCAGCTCTCCGCCGAGGTCATTCGCCTGCGGCGTGAGGTGGAGGAGCTGAAGGCCCGGGGTGGCGGCGGCAGGCCGCCCGGAGATGAGCGGCCCGTGCCGGCGGTGGCGCCTTCCGTCGCGAAGACCTCGCCCGAGGTGCAGGCCCCAGCCGGGCGCGAGCCGAGCGCGAAGCCGACCGGGCCCACGGAGCGAGCTCCACGCACCATTGAGGCTGCTGCCGCGAGGCCCGCACCAGCTCCCGAAGCGCGAACCTCGCGCCCCCGGCAGGCCACGTCCTCCAAGCCAGCCCGCAGTGGGGCGGCCGCTCCCGCTACGAAGGCCTCCCCCCAGGCGAAGTCCACGCCCGACACCCGCGCCCGGCCGACCGCGACGGGAGCACAGGTGCTCCCCCAGCCTCGCCACACCAGGACGGGAGAGGTGCAGCAGCCTCGCTCGCAAGCGGGCACTCCCCGGGCCAGGCCCGAGACGCCGCCCCCCTCGACACAGCAGGTGGGCTCGCGCCCTCGCAAGTCTGGAGACAAGCGCCGCGGCAGCCGGAAGCGCCGTTAGGCCGGGCTGAGCGCGGTCCACTCCAATGCATCCTCCCGGTCTTCCAACCGTGGGCATCAGGCGCCCCCCCGGACTACGCGGGGTCAAGCGTCCAGGTGCCCGCTTCCCAGTTCTTCAGCGTCTGTGCCGCGCCAAGCGCAGCGAGCCCCTGCCCCTTCGCGGCCTCCTCCAATACCCTTCTCGCCTCCGCCGTCCGGTGCCGCAACAGGAAGGCAGCGGCGGTGACGCGCACGTCCATGCGTGGATGGGTGAAGAGGACAGCAAGAGCATCCCGTCCCGCATCGCCCTGCTCGCGGAGCTCGTTGAACGCCGCAAGCGCGCGCCTGGCGTGCTTGTTCCCCGTCTTCGCGTCCCCCTTGAGGATGCAGTCGGTCTGCGCGGCGATACCGCGGGCAAACTCCTCGACGAGCGTTTCCATCTCCATTACCAGATGCCCAGGCGAACTTTTTCGATTGCCCGCAGTCCGAACGCACGTTGCGCCTCGTAGGGCTGGGTGCTCAGCCACTTGCGCACGGTCAGGGTGGAGCTGGTGATGTCGAAGCGGATGGACGAGTAGAGCGCGCTCACGTGGGTGTGGAGTCCGGCATCCAGCCGGATGACGTTCTCCGTGTTGTGGAGCGCCTCGGGACCGAAGCGCTCGACGTTCCCCTCCGTCTGCTCGACGATGTGGTGCCAGTTCTTGTCCTTGCCCGCCGGGCCCATGGCGCTCTTGAACGACTTGAAGGACCTGAAGGCGCGATAGCCGGGCAGACCGGCCCCCGCGGTGGACCCGCCAGCGCCCCAGGCCGTCATCGCCACGGCTCCTGGCGCCAGGGCAACGGTGAAGCCCTCTGAAGCAAGGGCCACCGACCCCACCTGAGAAACGGCCGCGAGCCGCACCCCCGCCTGCACCTCGGCCACTGCCACCGCCTGGCCGTAGCCGGGCAGGCGCGCCGCCTTCGTGGCCAGCCCCGCCGTGCGCCCCAGGCTCGCGGTGGCCAGCATGACGAAGATGCGCGCGGCGTTGGCGCCCAGCACCTCGCCGTACCGCTCGCCGGCCTCACGCACCTCGTCGAAGGAGGCGGCCCGGTCCACCGCCTCCACGAGATGAATCCACCCCTGGATGATGTCCCAGACGGTGCCCACCCCGAGCCAAGCCACCATGCTGACGGTGAGCGCCGCCGCCAGGCCCTTGGACACGGGCTCGGGAAGCACCCAGAGCATCATGTACATGGCCATGCCGGAGACGAGGGTGGCCTGCACCGCCACCGGGTCCGCCAGCTCCCCCAGCGCCTCCTTCGCCCCGTCCCACACCGAGTCCAGGGCGATGGCCATGGCCAGCGAGTAACGCCCCTCCCCGCGCAGCGTGGGGTCCTCGTCCAGCAGGCGCAGGCAGTCGCCGGGCTTCGACTTTCGCTCGCACCACCGTCCATAGGCACGCGTCAGCTCGGAGTCCGACCCGGACACTGGAAGGAGCGACAAGTCCTCGCGGGGGACCTCCTCCCCCGTCCCCACCGACACGAGCCCCAGGCTCCTCCTCATGCCCCGGTACGCATTCCGGGGGGAGACCTGGAACAGGCGCCTCGCGTGCTCCATCGGCCTGGAGGACGGCCGCACATCACGAGCCAGCTCCGCGACGGCCTCCTTGAAGTCGCCGGTCCCCAGCGTCACCGGCTCCACGGCGGCGGCGCGCGGGGTGAAGACGATGGGCCTACCCTCGCCCGTGTCCAGTCGCACGGAGCGGGTGGCGCTACCACAGCCAGCGAGCAGGAGGGTCAGCAGCACGAGCACCCGGTGGGGCACCGGGTGCCCCGCCCTGGAGCACGCGCCCCGGGTCTGGCGGCGAACCTGCGCACTCGGGCTCATCCCAGGTTCCACCGTTCCGGGTCGAAGCCGGTGAGGAGCGGGGAGTCGTGCTTCCCAGGCAGCACCATGCCCCGGAGCTGTTCCCTCAGCCCCTCGTCCTCGACGGAGGCAAGGTCCACGAGGTGGTTGGCCTGAGCATCCGAGCCAGCGGGAAGGACGCTCGGGACGACGCCGGTGACGAGCTGGCCTGGAGAGGGAGCTGAGAGACTCATCGCGGTCATGGAGTCTGGCAGCCCCTGGTTCAGCATGACAGTCCTGCATCGGCTCCTTCACTCTGAGTCGGTCTTGGCGTGTCGTACGCAAAATGGTTCAAGAAGACCTCGCCCGCATCCCACCGGGCCGCCGCGCATCGAAGTCGCGACATGGCCTCCTCCCCTCCTCCCAAGTCCTGCGCCGTCTGCGCCCGCGCCATCACCTGGCGCAAGAAGTGGGAGCGGGACTGGGACTCGGTGCGCTACTGCTCGGACCGGTGCCGGAGTCGCAAGTCGGAGCTGCGCGGCGAGGACGTCCTCGCGAGCACCATTCTCGACCTCCTCGCCACGCGCGCTCGGGGGGCCACCCTCTGTCCCTCCGAGGTGGCACGCGCGCTCGGCGAGGACGGCTGGCGCGAGCGCATGGAGCCCGTGCGGGAGGCCGCCCGCCGGCTCGTCCAGCAAGGCGTGCTCGACATCGTCCAGGGCGGCCGGGTGGTGGACCCGTCCACCGCCCGGGGCCCCATCCGCCTGAGACTGCGCACCGCCGCCGCCCCGGGCGCTGACGGCTCGCATTGACGACCCCGCCTGGCGCGTGACAAACCGGCCGCGTGGACGAGCCTGTCATCAGCGTGGTCATCCCCGCCTACAACGAGGGCCAGCGCCTGCCCCGCTTCGTGGGGGAGCTGACGCGCGTCTTCCTGGAGCGCCCCGCCCCGCCGGTGGAGTTCATCGTCGTGGACGACGGCAGCCGCCCCGAGCACGCCACGGCCCAGCGCGCGTGCGTGGAGGAGGCCCGGGCCCGGCTCGCCGAAAAGGGCGCACAGCACCGCTTCACCTACGTGGCCGCCCCCCGCAACCAGGGCAAGGGCTCGGCCATCCGGCTGGGCTGGCGCGGCGCTTCGCCCGCCGCGGAGTGGCTGGGCTTCGTGGATGCGGACGGCGCCATCAGCGCGGAGGAGCTCCACCGGCTTGTGGGGATGGCGGCCTCCACCGTCGGGCGGGACACGGACGTGATTGCCGGCTCGCGCATCCTCATGGCCGGCCGCCGCGTGGTGCGAAACCTCCACCGCCACCTGCAGGGGCGCGTCTTCGCCACGCTGACGGACGCCAACTTCGGCCTGCACTTCTACGACACCCAGTGCGGCGTGAAGCTCATCCGCGCCTCCCTGCTGCGCCCGCTGCTGGACGTGCTGCGCGAGGAGCGCTGGCTCCTGGACATCGAGCTGCTGGCGCTGCTCAAGCGTCAGGGCGCCCGCGCGCTGGAAGTCCCCATCGACTGGGAGGACTTCGGCGGCTCCAAGGTCGTCCCCGGCCTGGACGGGCTGCGCATGTTCTGGGGCCTGCTCCAGCTCCGACGGAGGCTGGAGCGACTGTCCCTCCCCGCCCCCGCGCCGCGCTCGGAGCAGGAGTCCCTGCCCGCCAGCGTCACGGGAAGCGGTAGACCGTGACGTAGCCGTCCTGGTGCGCCAGCTCCCCGCCCAGCTCCTCCACCACGAAGCGGTGCCGCATCGGGTGGTTGTAGTGCGTGACGTACCAGCGGAAGTGGTTGTCCTTCAGGAAGCGGCGCATCTCCGCGCGCTCCTCCGGGGACACCTCCCCCGCCACCCCGCGGAGCCCCTCCAGCGCGCGGAAGATGCGCTGCTCCAGCATGGCCGCCTCGCGCACCGGCAGCCGTGACAGGCGCGCGAAGGACACCGGCTTCTGGTGGTAGGTCTGCTCCCACTGCCCCAGCACGTTGTCCGTGAAGACGGCCGCCGGCATGGGCGCGAAGCGAATCTCGTCGAACACCGGCGGCAGCCTCGGCAGCTCCGGCATGGGCAGCGGCTTGCCGAGGTACTCCACGTTCGGCACCAGCGCCACGGCCAGCGCCACGCCCAGGCCCACCGCCGCGCCGCGCTGGGACGCCAGGCGCCCCAGGTGCGCCGCCGCGAAGGCGACGAGGACACTCAAGGCCAGCGTGGTGAGCAGCTCGAAGCGCACCGGCATGCCGCCGCGGGAGAACAGCGGCACCACGTGCTTGAACACCACGTAGGGCATGGGCACCTGCACCCGCAGCGGCTGATCGAAGGAGGTGAGCGGCGTCAGCGAGGCCAGCAGCGTGCACAGCCCCAGCAGCACCACCACGTCCCGGTGCCAGGAGCGCCCGCGCCACGCCGGCGCCCACCCCACCACCAGCGTCACCGCGAGCAGCAGCACCGACGGAGACACCTTGTCGGAGAGGCCGATGTTCAGCACCGTGCCCATGGACAGCACCGCGAAGCCCAGCCCCAGCCCCAGCCAGCGCCGCCCGTCAGGCACGCCGCGCCAGAGCGCGAAGACGGCCAGCAGCGGCGTGAGCCACCCGAGGAAGGTGCCCGCCTCCTCCGCGTTGCTCGCCATCTTCCCGCGCACCACGCCCACGGAGAACTCCTGGGCCCACGCCGGCATCGACTCCGCCCAGCCCGACAGCGTGTCCGGGAGGAAGAAGGCGTACAAGTCAGTGAAGTAGTCGGAGTCCCCGTGGTGGATGGCCAGCGGCGCGGGGAAAGCGTGCATCAGCAGCGGCACCACCGGCGGCACGCATGCCAGGCCCGCCGCCAGCGCCGCCAGGCCCGCCCGGCGCATGCCCGGGTCCTTCAGCGTGTCCAGCGACAGGAGCGGCCCGCGGCGCCAGCGCTCCGCCACCACCCAGAGGAAGGAGAAGAGCGCGATGTAGAGCAGGTAGTAATAGTCACACAGCAGCGTGTAGAGCGCGGCCAGCGCCAGGCCCGCGAGCCACCGCCGCCGGCCCTCGTCCAGCCAGCGCAGGAAGAAGAACAGGTAGAGGGGGATGCCCTCCAGCGCGGACAGGTTGAGGTGCGCAATCGAGTGGCTGAGGTGGTAGCGCGAGAAGTTGAACACGCACGCGCCCGCCAACGCGGCCACCGCCGCCAGCTCTGGCGGGAAGCCCGCGCGTGTCAGGAGGTAATCCAGCAGCAGCCACGCCGTGTACCCCGTCAGCACGAAGGTGCTGAAGAGGACCAGGTTGTAGGCCGTCTCCACGCGCATGAAGGGCAGCAGCACCACGCCCCACAGCGTCTTCGCGGGCGACAGCGTGTGCCAGTACAGCTCCGCGCCCAAAGGCCAGTGCAGGAGGGGCGAGAAGAAGGGGTTCTGCGGCTCCACCCACGTGGCCTGACGCATCCACCAGAGGTGCCACATGTTCATCAGCACGTCCTCGCGCCCGCCCGCGACGTGGCCCTTCAGCTTCGACAGCAGCGGCCAGGTGTGGAACGCGGACAGCAGCGAGAACGCCAGCAGCACCAGCGGGTGGAGCACCCGCCGCGGAAGTGAGGACATAGACGAGGAAGGTCAGGCTGGCCGCTCGGCGGCCATCAGCATGTTGTCGCCCAGGTTGAACGGAATGGCCCACGCCCCCGGCACCACGCGCCGCGCCAGCTCCAGCACCGGCGCCGCGGGACGGAAGCTCGCGCCCACCTTCCGCAGCAAGTAGTCCGCGGAGATGATGTGCGTGTACGTCCGCGTGTCCTTCACGTGGAAGCCCACCTCTTCCAGCAGCGTCGCCAGGGTGCGGCGGCCGAAGTAGAACAGGTGCATGTCCATCAGCCACGGCCACTGGCCCCCCAGCACCCGGGCCACGAGGCTGCCCGCGTCGATGGTGGACAGGTAGATGCGGCCGCCGGGGCGCACCAGCTTGAAGGCGGCCTCCAGCTCGGCGCGCGGGTCCGCGAAGTGCTCCACCACGTCCCACAGCGTCACCACGTCGTACTGGACGCCCCGCGCCGCCAGCTCCGCCAGCGGCACCCCGTGCACGGTGAAGCCCAGCGAGCGCGCGTGCCCCGCCGCCCAGCGCGACAGCTCCAGCCCCTCCGGGCGGAAGCCGGCCTCGCGCGCCACGTCCAGGAAGTAGCCGCAGTAGGCGCCCACGTCGAGCAGCGTCCGCCCCAGGGGCGGCCCCAGCGCCCGCACCACCTTGCGGAACGTGTGGTAGCGGTTCTCCTTCTCCGCCACGTACAGCGGGTCCTCCACGCCCTGGTACGCCGACAGCAGCTCCTGCGCCGAGCGCATGGGCCACTGGAAGAGCATCCCGCAGTCCTCGCATTCCCAGATAGGCGGGTGGCTCCGGTGGCCGAAGGAAGTGCAGTTGTAGGCCGCCGCGCCCTCGGGCTCCCCGCCGCCGCGGGCGGGGAACTTCATCCGCAGCCGGGCTGCCTTGCACAGGTAGCAGGCATCGGGCACCGGGGCGAGGTGGGGCTCCGCATGGCGGCGGTGGGCGCGTTCCTTCATGGCGGCGCACCGTATCCCCGAGGGCGGGCCCCCACAACACGGCAGGTGGGTGGGACGCGCCTCACGCCGGACATGACGCGGGCCCAGGTGCCTTGCGCGGCCCGACGCGTTACAACCGAAGCCGGGCCAATCGCTCCCATCGCCGTCCTTCACGCGCGGTGCTGAGCCCGCTTGCATTCCGGGCGACTGACCGCGAAATAGGCCCCGCCCGGGAGCCGTTCCCCCAGGTTCCTCTCACACCTTCAGTGATATGCGCGCCCTGACCGACCTGCCCTCCGACTCCGCTCCCACCCTCACCCTGGGCCTGCCGGGCTTCACCTTCGAGGACCTCTACCGCCCGCGCGGCCTGCGCCGGCTCATGGAGCACTTCGACGCGCAGCTCGCCGAGGACGAGCCCGAGCTCTTCCAGAGCTATGAGGCCTATCGCAAGTCCGGGGGGACGAGCCTCACCGGCCCCGCCGAGTCGGACCTGCTCGTGCGCGTGTCCCGCCACGTGTCGCGCTTCGTCGCGAAGCTCTTCCGACTCGAGTCGGAGCTGGAGCGCCTGGCCGGCCGCCTCAAGGGCGAGCTGCCCCTCTTCGACTTCAAGCGCGAGTTCATCACCCGCCGCGTTTTCAAGAAGGGCGCCGCGGACCGCCCCTCGCTGGCCGAGTTCCCCTCGCTGGACGCGCGCATGCGGCTCTTGATGCAGCTCGGCTTCCCGGAGGCGCTGGCCACCGGAGATTTGGAGCGCGGCCTGGCCGAGTCCGTCCTCACGCTGATGGACCTGGAGCGGCTGTTCGCCGGCAGCCTCCCCGCGGAGCTGCTGCCCCGCGCCGAGGCGATGCGCGCCCGCTGGGCGGCGCTGCGCGAGGGGCTCGTGTCCACGCCGGAGGGGCGTGACGCCTTCGGCTCCAGCCTCGTCACCCACGGCGACGACGCCGCGGAGCTGCAGGCCGTCCGCGCGCTGCTGGCGCTGGCGGACCGCTGGACGTACGCGCGCGCCCTGCACCCGGAGACGAAGGACGTCTTCCACGTATGGCCCACGCACCGGATTCCCAAGCCGCTGGTGTTCGACCAGCTCGTCCAGCTCAAGCGCCCGGACCCGGAGCTGCCCGAAATCACGGAGGGCGACGAGCACCACCTGCGCCACCGCGACGGCTTCAAGCTCACGGACCGCCGCGGCACCCCGCGCGACGTGATGAACGAGGTGGACTACTGCGTCATCTGCCACGAGCGCTCGAAGGACTCGTGCTCCAAGGGCTTCCCCGCGAAGGACCCGGTGGCGGAGGGGCACAGCTTCAAGAAGAACCCGCTGGGGATTCCGCTCAACGGGTGCCCGCTCGACGAGCGCATCTCCGAGGCGCACCTGCTCAAGCGCGAGGGCAACTCCGTGGCCGCGCTGGCCATGGTGACGCTCGACAACCCGATGTGCCCCGGCACCGGCCACCGCATCTGCAATGACTGCATGAAGGCGTGCATCTTCCAGAAGCAGGAGCCGGTGAACATCCCCCTGGCGGAGACGGCCACCCTCACGGACGTGCTGGACCTGCCCTGGGGCTTCGAAATCTACGGGCTGCTCACCCGGTGGAACCCGCTCAACGTCCGCCGCCCGTACGCCCTGCCCTACGTGGGCCGCAACGTGCTCGTCGTGGGCCTGGGCCCCGCCGGCTACACGCTGTCGCACTACCTGCTCAACGAGGGCTTCGGCGTCACCGGCGTGGACGGCCTCAAGATTGAGCCCTTCCCCGACGAGCTGGTGGGCCGCAACGGCCGCGCCATGCGCCCCATCCGCGACTGGTCCGCGCTCACCAGCGAGCTGGACGAGCGCGTGCTGGAGGGCTTCGGCGGCGTGTCCGAGTACGGAATCACCGTGCGCTGGGACAAGAACTTCCTCACGCTCATCCACCTGACGCTCGCGCGCCGCGAGGGCCTGCGCATCTACGGCGGCGTGCGCTTCGGTGGCACGCTGACGATTGACGACGCGTGGGAGCTGGGCTTCGACCACATCGCCATCGCCGCCGGCGCGGGCCGCCCCACCATCATCGGGATGAAGAACAACCTCATCCGGGGCATCCGCAAGGCGAGCGACTTCCTCATGGCGCTCCAGCTCACCGGCGCCTTCAAGAAGGACTCGCTGGCCAACCTCCAGGTGCAGCTGCCCGCCATCGTCATCGGCGGCGGCCTCACCGGCATCGACACCGCCACCGAGCTGATGGCGTACTACCCGGTGCAGGTGGAGAAGACGCTCGCCCGCCACGAGCGGCTGGTGGCGGACCTCGGCGAGGAGGCCGTCCTGGCCCGCCTCGACGCGGAGGAGCGCGCCGCCTACCAGACCTTCCTGGAGCACGGCCGCGCGGTGCGCGCCGAGCGCGAGAAGGCGCAGGCCGAGGGGCGCAACCCGGACTTCATCAAGCTGGTGCGCGGCTGGGGCGGGGTGAGCCTCGTCTACCGCCGCGGCCTCACCGAGTCCCCCGCCTACCGCCTCAACCACGAGGAAGTGACGAAGGCGCTCGAGGAGGGCATCCGCTTCATCGAGCGCATGAGCCCGGTGGAGGCGCTGCCGGACGCGTCCGGTGCGGTGCGCGCGCTGCGCTTCGAGCGCATGGTGACGGTGGACGGCAAGCTGAAGGGCAGCGGCCAGTTCTTCGAGCTGCCCGCGCGCACGGTGTGCGTCGCCGCCGGCACGTCCCCCAACGTCACGTACGAGAAGGAATACCCGGGCACCTTCCAGCTCGACGCGCGCGGGGAGTACTTCCAGGGCCACGAGGTGGTGGAGGCCGGGGACGGCTTCGAGCTGAAGCCCGTGAAGGCCAAGGAGGACCCGGCGGCGAAGGCGGGCTTCTTCACGTCGTACCGGAAGGACGGCCACCTCATCTCCTTCTACGGCGACAACCACCCCACCTACGCGGGCAACGTGGTGAAGGCCATGGCCAGCGCGAAGGACGGCCACCCGGAAGTGGCGCGCCTGTACGCGAAGGAAGTCGCGGCCATGGACTTCACCGACGAGCTGGCCCAGGCCCGCCGCGAGGAGCAGCGCGCCGCGCACTTCGCGAAGCTGGACGAGGCCTTCACCGCCACCGTCGTCGCCGTCAACCGGCTGACCCCGACCATTGTCGAAGTCGTCGTCCGCGCACCCTTCGCGGCGAGCCACTTCTCCCCCGGCCAGTTCTACCGCCTGCAGAACTTCGAGCGGAACGCGCCCGTGGTGGACGGCATGCGCCTCACCATGGAGGGCCTGGCCCTCACCGGCGCGTGGGTGGACAAGGAGAAGGGGCTGATGGGCACCATCGTCCTGGAGATGGGCTCGTCCTCGCGCCTGTGCGCGGCGCTCACCCCGGGCGAGCAGGTGGTGCTGATGGGCCCCACCGGCGCGCCCACGGAAATCGGCCACAACGAGACGGTGGCGCTCGTGGGCGGCGGCCTGGGCAACGCGGTGCTCTTCTCCATCGCCCGCTCGCTCAAGGCGGCCGGCTGCCGCGTCGTCTACTTCGCCGGCTACCGGCAGAAGTCGGACTCCTTCAAGCAGGACGAGATTGAAGCCGGCACGGACCAGATTGTGTGGTCCGTGGACACGGGTGACACCATTGCCCCGCGGCGCCCGCAGGACTCGGCGTTCCGGGGCAACGTGGTGCAGGCCATGCTGGCCTACGCGGAGAACAAGCTGGGCCCCGCGCCCGTCATCTCCCTGTCGGAGGTGGACCGCATCATCGCCATCGGCTCGGACCGGATGATGCGCGCGGTGGCCGAGGCGCGGCACGGCGTGCTCCAGCCGCACCTCAAGCCCGGCCACGAGGCCATCGGCTCCATCAACTCGCCGATGCAGTGCATGATGAAGGAGATCTGCGCCCAGTGCCTCCAGCGGCACGTGGACCCGCTCACCGGCAAGGAGACGTGGGTGTTCTCCTGCTACAACCAGGACCAGCGGCTGGACCAGGTGGACTTCGTCAACCTCAACCAGCGCCTGCGCGGCAACACCGTCATGGAGAAGGTGGCGGACGTCTACCTGGCGCAGCTCCTCAAGAAGGCGCCGCACCTCAAGCGCGTCTGAGGCACGGCGGCACTCCCAGGGTCTTCACCGGCGCGTGCCGGTGAAGACCCGGAGCATCTCCTGGTAGTTCTTCATCAGGTCGTCCTCGCGGGTGAGGACCACGTCCACGTTGGCGTCTCCGTAGTCGCGGCGCGCGTCGGCCAGCTTCTCGAAGGCCTCCACCTGGCGGCGCATGGAGGCCACCTGGGCCGCGAGCCCCTCCTGCTGCTCGGGAGGGAGCTTCGCCTGGAGCGCCTCCAGCTTCTTCAGCTCCTCCTCGTACTGGAGCGTGCGGCCGAGCTGCCGCTGGCTGATGACCGCCGTCACCACCTCGGCGATGCCGTTGACGTCATTCTCGCTCAGCCCCGCCTGCTGCCGGGCCTCGGCTTCCGCCTTGGCCTTGGCCTCCACCACCTTCAGCCCGGCGCGCGCGGACGCCATGGCCTCCGGCGTGCCCGCGTCCACCAGCGCGCCCAGGCCGTGCAGGCCCTTGAGCAGCGGGCCGTACACCTCCAGCATCCGCCGCTGGTAGCCCACGTACGCGTCCAGCTTCTCCTTCGTGACGGTGTACGGACCGACCTCGGCCTCCCCTTCCGCCGGGACGCCGGTGGCCGGCTCGGCCGCCTCCCCGGGTGCCGGGCGGGGTACGGGCTCTTCCTTCTTACAAGCCGAGAAGGCCAGCAGTACCAACAGTCCCGACAGCACGGTGCGCATGCGTTTTCCTCCAGACGGGCCGGGGACACCGGGAACTTCCGCCACTTGCGCGGCAGCCGGTGACGCCCTTCCCTCTCTGACACGACGGGGTTGTTCCGGCCACTGAACAATCGCCGCATTACCTTTGACCAACCCGGCCGCGCTCGTGTACGAACCGCGGTCCTGTCGAAAGCGGTGGAGGGAATTTGAGGATTTTCCTGGTTAGGCACGGCGATGCGGACGCAGAGATCCCCGAGGGTCTCGGCGACGAGGCGCGCGCGCTCACCGCGAAGGCCCGCGCCACGACGTCACAGCACTTCGCGTCGCTGTCGGAGCGCATGGGCCCCGTGGGTCTCATCCTGACCAGCCCGCTGGTGCGCACGGTGCAGACGGCGCAGATCCTCTCCATCGAGACGAAGCACGAGGGCCTGCTCAAGGTGCACCGGTGCCTGCTGCCGGACATGCCCGTGGGCGCGGTGGAGCCGGTGCTGACGGAGCACTCGGACCAGAACCTGGTGCTCGTGGGGCACCAGCCCTCCATGGGGGCGCTGGCGGCCCACCTGCTGGGCATGCAGTCCTTCCCCAAGCCCGTCAACCCGGGCACCGTGATTGCCCTGGAGCGCTCGGACGGGGAGACGCCGCAGCTGAAGTTCCTGTTCTACGCGGCCCCTGGCCAGCAGGTGCTCGACGTCATCCAGTGAGGCCCGCGCGGCCATGATGGACGAAGCCCGCTACAACCAGCTCGTCACCGCCGCGTTCCGCCGCATCCTCGCCGCGGCGGACGCCATCGACCCGGACCTCCTCGAGGCCGAGAGCACCGGTGACATGGTGACGCTCACCGCCCGCTCCCGCGAGAAGTGCATCGTCAACACCCAGCGCGCCGTGCGGCAGATATGGGTGGCCGGCCGGGGTCAGGGCATCCACTTCACGTACGACGCGGCCACCAGCACCTGGCAGGACGACAAGGGCCGGGGCCTGGAGCTGCTCACCTTCGTCGCGGACGTGGTCCACGACATCAGCGGCGTGGACTTCATCTACCCCGGCTGAGGCTTCCCTCCCGCCGGCTCCACCCGGTCTCCCCCGGACGCCTGCGCGCGGCGCAGCGCCTCGCCCGCCTCCTTCAGCAGGCCACCGAAGCTCACCTGGGCTCCGCCGCCAGACGCGGGCACCTTGCCCGCGGGCGGCTCGGACACGGCCACGCCCACGGACGCGCTCGTGCCCGCCAGCCCCCGCAGGGCCTTCACCCGCTCGCGCAGGCGCTCGGCCACGACGAGGGCCCCTGAGCGCGGCGTGTGCGGGAGGAACACCACGAAGCGGCTGTCGGAGAAGGGCACCGCCACGTCGATGTCGCGCACGCCCGCCACCAGCAGCCCCAGCGCCTCGGCCAGCACGCCCGTGCGGGCGGCGGGGGCGAGCGGGGCAATGCGCTCGGTGTAGCGGTCCAGCTCCACCAGCAGCAGGGCAATGGGGTAGCGGTAGCGGCGGCTGCGCTTCACCTCCATCAGCATCAGCCGCTTGAGGAACTCGAAGTCCGGCGAGGACGACGGCGACGCGCCCACGGAGGGCAGGTCCGAGCGCGTGACACGGCGCCCCTCCGGCTCCACGGCGGGCAGGTCCGAGCGCGTGGCGCGACGTCCCTCCACCTCCAGCGTCATCAACGTCCCCGGCACGGGGGTGATGGCGAACCCCGACGCGCGCAGGGAGGCCGTCCCCCGGCTGGACGTCGACGCCCCACCCATGCCGGCCTGGGAGGCCGCACCCTGCCCTCCGGCGGATACGGAGTCCTGGCCGTCCGGGCCCAGGGCCTCGCCCGAGCCCTCCAGGGCAAAGGCCACGCGGGAGTCCGTCCCCGGAGGGCCGCCCTCCGGCCTTCGGGCCTCGCCGCGCAAGGGCACGGAGCCCGCGGCGGGCGTGGGCTCTCCAAAGCGCAGCTCGTCGTCGCGCGTGAGCACGAGCGTCGTACCGGGAGCCTCGGCCTGAGCGGAGTCCGCCCGTCGCCGCGCCTCCTCGCGCTGCATCAGCAGCCCGACGCACGTCAGCACGTTGGCGCGCTTGAGGGGCCCCACCAGGCACCCGTCCGCGCCCGCCTCGACGGCGCGCTCGTCCGCGTGCTCCTCGGTGGGCGGGTACAGCAGCAGCACTGGGACGGAGAGCCCGTCCGCGCGGAGGGCGCGGCACAGCGCCTCGCCGTCCAGGGTGCCCATCCCCGACGCCAGCAGCACGTCGGGCGGGCGCACCCGGACGGCGCGCAGCGCTTCGTCCGCGCTGCCCGCCGAGGAGACTTCGTGGCCGGCCCCCTCCAGGTAGCGGCGCAGAGCGCCCGCCACCGGCACGGAGGGCTCGGCCAGGAGCACGGAGGCCATCAGACCTCCATGACCTCCTTCTCCTTCTTCTTCACGATGTCGTCCACCTGGGCGATGCCCGCGTCGGTCTGCTTCTGCACCGTCTCGGTGATGCGCTTGTGGTCGTCCTCGGTGATCTTCTTGTCCTTGAGCTGCGTCTTGAGCGCCTCGTTCGCGTCGCGGCGGACGTTGCGGATGGCGACCTTGTGGTCCTCACCCTTCGTCTTCACCTGCTTGGCGATGTCCTTGCGGCGCTCCTCGGTGAGCGGCGGGAAGGGCAGGCGAATCATCTCCCCGTCGTTCATGGGGTTGATGCCCAGGTTCGCCTCGCGCAGCGCCTTTTCAATCTCCTTGAGGACGCTCTTCTCCCACGGCTTGATGGTGATGAGCCGGGGCTCGGGCGCGTTGACGCTGGCCACGCCGGACAGCGGCGTGGGCGTGCCGTAGTAGTCCACCCGGATGCCATCCAGGATGGAGATGCTGGCGCGCCCGGTGCGCACCTTCGTCAGCTCCCTCTTGAGGTCCTCGAGCGACTTGTCGATGCGCGTCTTCAGTTCGGCGACGACGTCTCCACTCATTGCAGTCTCTCCTTGAGTGCTTGCCGGCGGGGAGCGCCCGGACACTAGGCCCAGGCCGTCTCCGTCCCACCCACCAGCGTACCAATCTCCCCGCCCCCCAGCACCGCGCGGCGGATGTTCCCACGCACCGTCAGGTCGAAGACGATGAGGGGCAGCTTGTTGTCCATGCACAGCGAGATGGCCGTGGAGTCCATCACATTGAGGTTCTGCCGCAGCACGTCCATGTACGTCAGCGTCCGGTAGCGGCGCGCGGTGGGGTCCTTCTTCGGGTCGGCATTGTAGATGCCGTCCACCTTCGTCGCCTTCAGGATGACCTGCGCGTTGATTTCCATGGCGCGCAGCGAGGCGGCGGTGTCCGTCGTGAAGTACGGGTTGCCGGTGCCCGCGGCGAAGATGACGACGCGGCCCTTCTCCAGGTGGCGCACCGCGCGCCGGCGGATGTAGGGCTCCGCAATCTGCTCCATCTTGATGGCGGACAGCACGCGCGTGTGGACGCCCTTCTTCTCCAGCGCGTCCTGCATGGCCATGGAGTTGATGCAGGTGGCCAGCATGCCCATGTAGTCCGCGCTCGCGCGGTCCATGCCCTCGGTGGCACCCGCCACGCCGCGGAAGATGTTGCCGCCGCCGATGACGAGGGCCACCTCCACGCCGGCCTGCGCCACCTCGATGACCTCCTCGGCGATGGCGAGCAGGGTGGGCGGATGGATGCCGTACTTGCCTTCGCCCATCAGGGCCTCGCCCGAGAGCTTGAGGAGGATGCGCTTGTAACGGAGGGGGCTCGTCGTGTCGGAGGACATGCGCGTTCGCTTCTATCCCCCGCCTCGCGACTGATCAACGCCCGAGTCGGACTGTCCGGCCCGCATCGTCCGCTGTCTGTCGCAAGGACGAAGGGGAGCCCGCAAGGACGAGGGCCGCGCCGCCCGGTCCCCCTTCCAGGGGAAGCCCGTGCGCGCGGCCCTCGGTTTCCACGGCAAGCCCCCGGGAAGAGGGGGCGCGGTGGGACTTACGCCTGGCCCAGCGTCTTGGCGACCTCGGCGGCGAGGTCGTCCTTCTGCTTCTGGATGCCCTCACCCACCTCGTACCGGACGAAGCGGCGCACGGAGACCTTCTCGCCAATCTTCGCGGCGCGCTCGGTGATCATCTCACCGACCTTCTTCTTGTCGTCCTTCACCCAGAGCTGGTCCACGAGGCACACCTGCTCGTAGTACTTCTCCATCTTCCCGACGAGAATCTTGTCCAGCATCGCCTCGGGCTTGCCCTGCTGCTTGAGCAGGTCGCGCTGGATTTCCTTCTCCTTGTCGAGGTTGTCCGTGGGGACCTCCTCGCGGCGGACGTACTTGGGGCTGGCCGCGGCGACCTGCATGGCCACGTCCTTCACCAGCTCCTGGAAGTCCGGGTTGCGGGCGACGAAGTCCGTCTCGCAGTTGACCTCGACGATGACGCCGATGCGGCCACCGTGGAGGTAGGTGCCGATGAGGCCCTCGGCCGCCACGCGGCCTTCCTTGCCGGCCGCCTTGGCGATGCCCTTCTTGCGCAGCCACTCCTCGGCCTTCGCGAAGTCACCGGCGCTCTCGGCGAGCGCCTTCTTGCAGTCCATCATGCCCGCGCCGGTCCGCTCGCGGAGCTCCTTCACCATCTGGGCGCTGACCTCGGCCATGTTCGTCTCCAGCCTCCGCCTCTCCATGGGCGCCAGGCGCCGGGCGGAGCATCAGGGTTGAAAAGGGGTACTGCGGTACACGGGAAACAGGGGCGGCCGGGTCGCTGCTGCGCCACCCGGCCGCCTTGAAACCAACGCGAGGAAGGGACGGCTACTCGGCCGCCGTCGGCGTCTCGCCGCCAGCCTCGCCACCCTCGGCGGCCGGCTGCTCGGCGGCGACGGGGGCGCCCTTCATCTCCACGAGGGGGCCACGGCGCTCGCCGCCGCGGTCACCGCCACGGTCACCACCCCGGCCACCGCGGTCGTCACGGCGGTCGCCACGGCGCGGGCCCCGGCGGTCGTCACGGCGGTCGCCGCGGTCGTCACGGCCCTCGCGCTCCTCCTGCTCGTCGCGCTCGGCGGCGCCCGAGGCGCGGTAACGCGCGGCGCCCTCGAGGCAGGCCTCGGCGATCTTCGAGGTGAAGAGCTTGATGGAGCGGATGGCGTCGTCGTTGCCCGGGATGACGAAGTCGATGCCGTCCGGGTCGCAGTTGGTGTCCACCAGGCCAATCACGGGGATGCCCAGGCGGCTCGCCTCGTGGATGGCGATGTGCTCCTTCTTCGGGTCGATGACGAAGACGCAGCGGGGCAGCTTCGACATCTCCTTCACGCCGCCCAGGTTCTTCTCCAGCTTCTCGCGCTCACGCTCGAGCTGGGCGACTTCCTTCTTCGGCAGGCGCTCGAAGGTGCCGTCCTCGGCCATCTTCTCCAGCGTCTTCAGGCGGTCGATGCCCTGCTTGATGGTCTTGAAGTTGGTCAGCGTGCCGCCCAGCCAGCGGCTGGTGACGAAGAACTGACCGGCGCGCGCGGCCTCCTCGCGGATGACGTCCTGCGCCTGCTTCTTGGTGCCCACGAACAGCACCGAGCCGCCCCGCGCCGTGATGTCCGCCACGAAGCGGAACGCGGAACGGGCCATCGTCACCGTCTTCTGCAGGTCGATGATGTAGATGCCGTTGCGGGCGCCGAAGATGTAGGGCTTCATCTTCGGGTTCCAGCGCTTCGTCTGGTGGCCGAAGTGAACGCCGGCCTCCAGGAGCTGCCTCATCGTGATGCCGCTGGCGGCGGCCATCGCCTGGCCCTGCGTCTGCGTGTCCTGCGTTTCCATGTGAGTCTCTCTCCGGTTGGTGATCCGCCACGCTCGCGAAGCCCGGTCGTGACGACCGTGAAGAGGAGCCTCTTCTGCAGAGGCCCGTTCACGGAGGCACCGGCGACCGGCACGAGCGTGTGTGTAGTGGTTGCTGCCTTGCTACCGGGGCTCGACTGCTCCCCGACCCCATACCCAGGGGCGGGGGGTCCTTAACAGAACCCTTCCGGGCGGCGCAAGCTTCACTGCACCGTCCGTACCGTCACGGACGGCCCGTGCCCGCCCGCCTGGTCTCCGGCCCCCCAACCCGGCCCTGGAAAGACGACCGGCGCGGTGGCCGCCCCGGAGAAAGGAGCGACAGCCGCGCCGGCGTCCTGCCACCTGAGGCGGGAGGCTAGACGTTGGCCTCCGCGGCCCCGTGGCACTTCTTGTACTTGCGGCCGCTGCCGCAGGGGCAGGGGTCATTGCGGCCCACGGCGGGCTTGTCCGAGCGGGCGGCCTGGGGCCGGGCCGCGGCGGCGACCGAGGCCTCGTCCAGCTTGCCGTCCGCCGTGCCACGCCCCTCCACCGCCTTCTTCTGCTGCTGGGCGAGCTGGCGCTGGATGCGGGCGGCCTCCTCCGCCGCGCTGGAGGCGGAGCGGGGCTGCACGTGCATGAGCTGGGTGACGAACTGGGCCTTGATGGCGGAGAGCATCTGGATGAAGCCCTGGTAGCCCTCCTTCTTGTACTCCTGCTTCGGGTCCTTCTGGCCGTAGCCGCGCAGGCCGATGCCCTGGCGCAGGTGGTCCATGGCCAGCAGGTGGTCCTTCCAGAGCCGGTCGATGGTCGCCAGGTAGTTGTACTGGAGGAAGCGCATGAAGTTCTCGCCGAACTCCTCCTCGCGCGCCTGGAAGACCTTCTCCGCCGCCTTGTAGATGTGCTCCTGCAGCTCCTCGCGGCTGCCCACGCCCTCGAAGCCCATCTCCAGGTTGAAGGTCTCCTTCACGCCCTGGGTGAGCGCCGCCATGTCCCAGCCGTCCACGCCCTTGGTGGGCGCGTACGTGTCCGTGAGGGACACGATGACGTCCTCCATGGAGTCCAGGATCAGCTCCCGGAAGTCCGCCCAGCTCACCATCTGCTCGGAGCGCGACTTCACGCGCGTCTTCGGGTCCTCGGTGTACTCGATGAGCGGCACGCCCGCGCCGGCGGCCAGCACCTGGCGGCGCAGCTTGTAGATGGTGCGCCGCTGCTGGTTCATCACGTCGTCGTACTCGAGCAGGTTCTTGCGGATGTCGAAGTTGTGGCCCTCGACCCGCTTCTGGGCGCCTTCGATGGCACGCGACAGCCACACGTGCTCGATGACCTCGCCCTCCTCCATGCCCAGCCGCTCCATCAGGCCCTGGATGCGCTCGGACCCGAAGATGCGCATCAGGTCGTCCTCGAGCGACAGGAAGAAGCGGCTGGCGCCCGGGTCACCCTGGCGGCCGGCGCGGCCACGCAGCTGGTTGTCCACGCGGCGCGACTCGTGGCGCTCGGTGCCGATGATGAACAGGCCTCCGGCCGCCATCACCTCCTCGCGCTCCTTCTTCGTCTGCTCCTCCAGCTTCGCCTTCGTGTCGGCGAGCTGCTTCTCCCAGGCCGCCAGCGCCTGCTGGTAGCCCGTCAGGTCGATGGGCTGCCCCTCCACGGCGGGCGTGGTGGTAGGCTCCGGCGGCGGGCCCATGGCCGCCTTGGCCAGGACCTCCGCGTTGCCGCCCAGGAGGATGTCCGTGCCGCGGCCGGCCATGTTGGTGGAGATGGTGACGGCGCCCTTGCGGCCCGCCTGCGCGACGATGTCCGCCTCGCGCGAGTGCTGCTTGGCGTTGAGGACGTTGTGGGGGATGCCGCGCTTCTTGAGGAAGTTGCCCACCACCTCGCTCTTCGCGATGGACACCGTGCCCACCAGCACCGGCTGCCCCTTCTGGTGCAGCTCGGCGATCTGCTCCGCCACCGCCTCGAACTTCTCGCGCTCCGTCTTGTAGACCACGTCCTGCTGGTCCTTGCGGATGTTGGCGCGGTTGGTGGGGATGACGCGCACGTCGAGGTTGTAGATCTTCGCGAACTCCTCCGCCTCGGTGTCCGCGGTGCCCGTCATGCCGGACAGCTTGGAGTACATGCGGAAGTAGTTCTGGAACGAGATGGTCGCCAGCGTCTGGTTCTCGTTCTCGATCTTCACGCCCTCCTTGGCTTCAATCGCCTGGTGGAGGCCGTCGGACCAGCGGCGCCCCGGCATCTGGCGGCCGGTGAACTCGTCGACGATGACGACCTCGCCCTCCTTCACGACGTAGTCCTTGTCGCGCTTGTAGAGGGTGTGCGCGCGCAGGGCCTGCTCGACGTGGTGGAGCGTCTCGATCTCGCCCGGGTCGTACAGGTTGCCCACGTTCAGCCGCTTCTGCAGCTTCTCGATGCCGTCGTCGGTGAGCGACACGGAGCGGTGCTTCTCGTCCAGGGTGTAGTCCTGGTCCGGCACCATCCCGGGGATGACCTGGTCCACCCGGTAGTACTTGTCCGTGCTGTCCTCGGTGGGCCCCGAGATGATGAGCGGCGTGCGGGCCTCGTCGATGAGGATGGAGTCCACCTCGTCGACGATGGCGTAGTTCAGCTCGCGCTGGACGTAGTCCTGCAAGCGGAACTTCATGTTGTCGCGCAGGTAGTCGAAGCCGAACTCGTTGTTCTGCCCGTAGGTGATGTCCGAGCGGTACGCCTCCTGCCGCTGCTTGTCCGTCAGCTCGTGCAGGACGCAGCCGGTGGTCATGCCCAGGAACTTGTAGACGCGCCCCATCCACTCCGCGTCGCGGCGGGCGAGGTAGTCGTTCACCGTCACCACGTGCACGCCACGGCCGGACAGCGCGTTGAGGTACGAGGGCAGCGTCGCGGTCAGCGTCTTGCCTTCACCGGTGCGCATCTCCGCGATGCAGCCCTCGTGGAGGAACATGCCGCCAATGAGCTGCACGTCGTAGTGGCGCTGGCCGATGACGCGGCGCGCCGCCTCGCGGGTGAGGGCGAAGGCCTCGAACAGCAGGTCGTCCAGCGGCCGGCCGTTCTGGATTTCCTGCCGCATCCGGGCCGTCTCCGCGGCGAAGTCCTCGTCCTTGAGGGCCCGCATGCGCGTCTCGAGCTCGTTGACCCGGGCTACCTTCCCATGGGCCTTCTTGAGCTCGCGCTCATTCTTGGTCCCGATGAGTTTCTTCAGCGTCCATTCGATCATTCGGTCGACTCTCTCGCCGGAGAATCCTCGAAGGACGGCGGCGAGTGAAGGGAAATCCCAGGAGGTGTAAGGGAGAACCGGTTGAAAACCACGGGCGACCCCCGAAACTTCCACTTGGCCGGTCGCCGTACACGCAGCGGCTCACAGTAAAGCGGAACCGAGCACACGCAATGTCCCCCACACGAAATCAACGCCGCGGTCAGGGCAGACCTTCACCCGCGGGCAAACCCCGCCGTCCCGCCCGGCCGGGTCAGTCCAGGGGACGTCAGGGGCCTGCCCCCCGGGGCGCCCAGGGCACGGGCTCCCGAAGCCCCCAGGGCTCCCGCGGCGCTCAAGGGGCGTCCTCCCGAGGCGCCCAGGGCACGGACTCCCGAGGCCCCCAGGGCTCTCGGCCTCCCCAGGGCGGAGGCGCCCGGGGTCCGCAGGGCGCAGGCTCACGGAGCCCGCAGGGAGCAGGCTCCCGGGGCGCCCAGGGCGCGAACGCGGGTGTCGGACCGCCTGCACACGCCGCGCCGCCCGCGCCCCGGGTCCCACCCCGGGCCCGCGTCCCCGCCATGCCCGCACAAACGCTGGCCGCCCGGCCGGGGCACTGGCTGTGGACCTGCCGCGCGGGCTTCGAGCCCCACCTCTACGAGGAGCTGGAGTGGGCCGGCGCCCATCCCCGCCTGCTGGGCGAGGCCCTGGTGGAGAGCGAGGCCGTCACCGGCCTGTCGCCCGCCTTCGCCCGGGCGGGCTACCGGGTGCTCGTCTCGCTGACGGCGAGCGCGCCCGACGCGGTGGCGGAGGCCGCGGTGAAGGCCGTGAGCTCGCTGCCTCGCGGAGCGCCCTGGGTGGTGCAGGCCTTCACGCCGGACACACCGCGCGGCAACACGCTGACGGCGCCCGCGGAGGCGCTGGAGGCGGCGGTGCGCGCACGACTCCCGGCGGAGCGCCTGGTGGACGACGCGCAGCGGGCGCGCGACGCGGGCGCCGTGCTGGTGGGGCTGTGCGTGGCGCCGGACGGGCTGACGGTGGTGGGCGCGGTGCCCGCTCGCGAGGCGCTGTCGCTGGCGGCCGGCGGGCGTCGGCGCATGAAGCGCGCGGGCGAGTCCCCCTCGCGGGCGGCCATGAAGCTGGAGGAGGCGCTGGACGGGCTGGCCTTCGAGCCCGGGCGCGGAGATGTCTGCGTGGACCTGGGCGCGGCGCCCGGGGGTTGGACGCAGCGGCTGGTGGCGCGCGGGGCGCGGGTGGTGGCGGTGGACCCGGCGCGGCTGATGCCGGAGCTGGCCGCCAACAAGCGCGTGCAGCACGTGCAGGAGAGCGCCTTCGCCTACGCCCCCGAGGAGCCGGTGGACTGGCTCTTCTGCGACATGGCGTGGCGTCCGCTCGAGGTGGCGCAGCTGCTGGCCAAGTGGGGCCGGCGCAACTGGGCCCGCCACCTGGTGGCCAACATCAAGCTGCCGATGAAGGACAAGAACCCCATGCTGCTGCGCGTGCGCCAGACGCTGACGCAGGAGGGAGCCTGGGAGGGCCTCACCGTCCGGCAGCTCTACCATGACCGGGACGAGGTGACGGTGACGGCCCACCGCATGAAGTAAGGCGCCTGCGCCGCGACGCGGGACGCGCTACAGAAGGGGCGCGATGCCCTACCCGCTCGACGACGCCACCGCCACCGCCCTCATCGCCCTGAACCCGTGGGTGCTCCAGCGCCACCGGGACGCGCCCGTACAGGCCGCCGTGGAGGTGCTCCTCCAGGCGGAGCAGGCCCGCCGCGGCCACCCGGACGCCAAGACGGGCGCGCTCCAAGTCCCTGCCCTCACCCAGGGCAGCCTCCTCAAGGAGGAATACGACTTGTCCACGCACGCCCACCATGACGGGTGGCGCGTGGGCGCCGTCATCGCCGACGTGCAGGGGATGATTCACGTCAACGCCCGCTTCGGCTTTCCCACCGGGGACGCGGTGCTGCGCGCCACGGCCGAGTCCCTCGCCGCACAGTACCCGGGCGCCCGGGTGCTGCGCCTGCACGCGGACTGCTTTGCCGCGCTGCTGGTGCCCACCTCGCAGCTCACCGTGCGCGAGGATTTGGACGGCCCCACCCGGGAGCGGCTCGCGCGCGACGTGCGCCGCGTGCTGCCCGAGGGGACGCCCGACGCGGATGTCCCGGCCTGGACGGTGAGCCTGCTGGAGCTGACGGTGGACGCGCCCTCGCACTGGCAGGTGCTGGGGCCGCTGGTGTGGGCCGAGCTGGAGCGCACCCACGTCATGGTGCGCAGCGGACGCGCGAGCGGACTGCAGCGTCGGCGGCTCCGGCTGGACGGCTTCGTCCCCGCGCCCGGCACGCTGTGAGCGCCCGGGCCCTGGCGCGAGCCCGAGGCTCCAGCGCCAGCAGGTGCCCTGCGCTCCCCGCTCCAGCGCGAGCCCGAGGCTCCAGCGCTGGAGCGAAGTCCCTCGCTACTCCTCGAGGATGAACTTGCGCGGGTTCTGGGGAATCCCGTTGACGCGAACCTCATAGTGGAGGTGCGGGCCGGTGGAGCGGCCGGTGTTGCCCACCGCCGCGATGAGCGCCCCGCGCTTCACCCGGTCACCGGCCTTCACCAGCATCTTCGACAGGTGGCCGTAGCGCGTCTTGATGCCGTAGCCGTGGTCGATGACGAGCACGTTGCCGTACCCACCCTCGAGGCCGGCGAAGACCACCGTGCCGTCCGACGGCGAGTAGACCTCCTTGCCGTGCGGCGCCGCGATGTCGAGACCGGCGTGCATGACGCGGTCCGCGGTGTACGGGTCCAGCCGCTGCCCGAAGTCGCTCGTCACCCAGCCGCGCGCGGGCCAGACGGACGGCGTGGAGGCCAGCATCGACTTCTGGTCCTGGAAGTACGCCTGCAGCTCCTGGAGGCTCTGCTCCTGGCGGGTGGCCTCCGCGCTCAGCTTGTCCAGCCGCCCCAGCAGCGCGTTGGGCGACACCGTGGTGGTCAGCTGGGTGAACTGGGTGTCGGTGGCCGGCGCCGTGGTGCCCGCCTCGGGCTCCGTCGGGCCCATGGCCAGGTTGCGCTGCGGGTCGGACAAGAGCGTAATCGCGCGGAGCTTCTGGTCGAACCGCTCCACCCGGTCCAGCGTGGAGCCGATGTGCTCGATGCGCTCGCGCACCGACTTCAGCTGCGAGCGGAGCGTCAGGTTCTCCTCGCGGAGGATGCGGTTCTCCGAGGCGTCGGCAGCGACCTGGAAGTAGTGGACACTTGCCCCAGCCGCCAGTCCCACCACCAACATCAGCCCCATCCCCACCTGCATGAGGAAGGACCGCTGGATGGTGTACCGCTTCACCGGCGCGTCGTGGTCCGGGATCACCATCAGTGTGAAGGACTTTTTCGCCACGGGACCGCTCCCTGCTTTGCGTGGGACTTCAGGCGCGACAAGCTAAGTCGCTCGCTCTCGCGCAACACCTCCCCCCGCCATTCCCCAGACTGCCTCCGTCGCCCAGCGGCATTTCGCCGCCGCTGGAAACGTTGGGGCAGATACCATTCTTACTTGAAGAGTATCAAGGTCAACAGACCCGTGGGGAGGGTCGAAGGCCACTGCACGTCACAGCAGCCGACTCAAGCCTCCACGCGCACCACGATGACGGTGATGTTGTCGTCCCCGCCCCGCTCGTTCGCGAAGTCGATGAGGTGCTTGGGCACTTCGTCCAGCGTCCGGGCCTTGGACACCACCTCGTGGATTTCACGGTCCTCGAGCATGTTGGCCAGGCCGTCCGAGCAGAGGAGGAAGACGTCCCCGGGCTCCGACACCAACCCCATGACGTCCACCTGCACCTCCTCCTCGAAACCGACGGAGCGGGTGATGATGTTCTTGTACCGGGAGTGCTTGGCCTCCTCGGGGGTAATCATCCCGGCCTTGATCTGCTCGTTGACCAGCGAGTGGTCCTCGGAGATCTGCTGGATGAGGTCCCCCCGGATGAGGTACGCGCGACTGTCGCCGACGTGGGCGAAGAAGGCGTGCTCGTCCCGGACCACCAGGGAGATGACGGTGGTGCCCATGCCGGACAGGCGCGCGTCCTCCTGCGCGGCGGTGAAGATGGCCAGACAGGCCTTCTCGACCGCCGTGCGGAGCGACTCGGGGATGGGCGAGTCCTGCAGGTTGGGCACGGAGAGGAAGGGGTTGTCCTTCCCTTCCCGCGCCCGGCGCATCTCCTTGTCGATGGTCTCGACGGCAATGCGCGACGCGGTACCGCCACCCGCGTGACCGCCCATTCCGTCCGCCACGACATAGAGCTGCAGCTCGTCATCAATAAGGAAGCTGTCCTCATTGTGATTGCGCTTGCGCCCGACGTCCGTCAGGCCTGCGGAGACAATTTTGAGGCGGGAGGCCGCGGTCTGCCCTGCGGTGCTGGACACAGGTGGGATGCTATGTGAGGCCCAGGGATGGGGCAAGGACACGAATGCACCTGCCCCTCACTTGGTCCTACGCAGTGCGTCGGAGCCTGCCCCGCGGGGTACCCTCCGGGCCGGTTTCCCGGCTCCGGGCCCTTGGAGCAGGGGTGCCCAGCGCCCGGTGGGCGGAGCGCACCAGGGCCTCGGCGGCCCCGAGCGCCTCGCGCGTCACCTCCACGCCGGACATCATCCGCGCCAGCTCGCGGGTGCGCTCCATGCCGGCCTCCAGCACGGCCACCTCGGAGACGGTGCGCTCGCCCTTGAGGCTCTTGCGGATGAGCAGGTGCGCGTCCGCATAGGCGGCCACCTGCGGCAGGTGGGTGATGCAGAGCACCTGGCGGTGGCTGCTCACCTCCTTGATCATCCGCCCCACCACGTCCGCAATCGCGCCGCTGACGCCCGCGTCCGCCTCGTCGAGGATGTAGCAGCCGCAGCCGTCACTGTCGGCCAGCGCACGTTTGAGGGCCAGCAGCAGGCGGCTCGCCTCACCACCGGAGGCCACCTTGGCCAGCGGGCGCGGCGGCTCGCCGGGGTTGGCGCTGAAGAAGAACTCCACGTCGTCCGCGCCGTCCGGCCGCAGCGTCTCGCCCGGCGTCACGCGCACCTCGAAGGCCGCCTTGCCCATGGCCAGCCCCCCCAGCCCCTCGCGGACCTGGGCGGAGAACTCCACCGCGCTCGCCACGCGCTTGCGCGACAGCGCCGCGGCGGCCTTCCGGGCCCGCTCCTCCACCCGGCGCCGCTCGGCGGCCAGCTCCTCGAGGATTTCCTTCCGGTTCTCCAGCGTGCCCAGCTCGGTCTCGATTTCGCCGCGCTTCTTCAAGAGGCCGTCCAGCAGGGTGCCGTGCTTGCGGCACAGCCGCTTGAGCGCGTCCAGCCGCTCCTCCACGTCCGCCAGTCGCGACGGGTCCGACTCCAGCCCCTCCACGTAGCGGTTGAGGTGACGCTGCGCCTCCTCCAATTCCGACAGCGCGGTGCTGAGCGACTGCGCCACTGGCGCCAGCGTGGCGTCCGTCTTCACCGCGTCGTGCACCAGCCCGAGCGCGCGGGCCACCGTCTCCACGGCGGATTGTTCCTCGCCCGCGACGAGCAGCTCCGCCTCGGACGCGTGGCGCTTGAGCTTCTCCGCGCTGCCCAGCCGCTTGCGCTCCGCGTCCAGCCGCGCGTCCTCGCCCGCCTCGGGGTCCAGGCGCTCGATTTCATCCAACTGGAAGCGCAGGAACTCGGCGCGCTCGCGCACCTTGGCCTCGTCGCCCCCCAGCGCGTCCATGCGCGCGTCCACCTCGCGCAGCGCCGTGTACTCGCCGAAGTAGGCCGCCAGCGGCTCGTCCAGGGTGCCATAGCGGTCCAGCAGCACGCGGTGCAGGCCCGAATCGAAGAGGCTGACGTGCTCGTGCTGGCCGGCGATGTCCACCGCGCCCCGCGTGAGCTTCCCCAGGACGCCCACCGTCACCAGGGCGCCGTTGACGTACACCTTGCCCCGGCCCGTCCGGCCGAGCACGCGGCGCACCAACACCTCCTCTCCGAGGTCCGGCAGGCCGAGCTCCTCCAGCCGCTGCCCCAACGCTGGGGTGCGAACGAAGACGCCCTCGACGGACGCCTCCTCGCAGCCGGCACGGATGACGTCCGCGTCGGCCCGCCCACCCAGCAGCAGGCCCAGCGCATCCACGAGGATGGACTTGCCCGCACCTGTCTCACCCGTGAGGACGGTGAGGCCGGCTCCGAACGCCACCTCCACCTCCTCGATCACCGCCACGTTCGAAATCCGAAGACCCAGCAGCACGCGCGCCCTCCGTGGTCATACGACGGCACTGGTGACTGAACACCCTAGCAGGTCCCCCTGACACTGCACAGGCGTTCGGGTCGTGCGCACGTCTGGCGTGCGGGTGGGAGAGGGGGCTCGTTGGAGCCCCCACCTCACAACCCCTCAGATTTCGGTGAACAGCTCCTGGATGTCCTGCTCGGTGAGCGTCCGGCCCAACTCGTCGCCGTCGTTGCCGAGGACTCCGGCGGCCAGGTCGCGCTTGCGGCGCTGGAGCGCGAGGATCTTCTCCTCCACCGTGCCGCGGGTAATCAGCTTGTAGCTGATGACCGCGCGCGTCTGGCCGATGCGGTGCGTACGGTCCGTGGCCTGGTCCTCCACGGCGGGGTTCCACCACGGGTCGAAGTGGATGACGTAGTCCGCCGCGGTGAGGTTGAGGCCGGTGCCGCCCGCCTTCAGGGAGATGAAGAACAGCGGCGGCCCGTCGGGCTGGTTGTACTCGTCCACCTTGCCCATGCGGTCCTTGGTCCGGCCGTCCAGGTAGAGGTAGCGCATGCCCTTCTTGTCGGCTTCCTGCTTGAGCAGCTCCAGCATCTCCGTGAACTGGCTGAAGACGAGCGCGCGGTGGCCTTCCGCCACCAGGTCCTCCACCAGCTGGAGGAAGCGCTCCACCTTGGCGCTGGACGGCAGCAGCGTGCCGGGCGGCATCTTCAGGAGGCGCGGATCGCAGCACACCTGCCGCAGGCGCATCAGCGCGGCGAGGATGGACACGCGGCTGCGCTTGAAGCCCACCTTCTCAATCGACTCGTGCACCTTGCGGCGGCTCTCCTCCAGCACCTCGCGGTAGAGGGCGGCCTGACCGGGCTCCATCTCGCACCAGGCGATGGACTCCGTCTTGGGCGGCAAATCCTTGGCCACCTCCGTCTTCAGACGGCGGAGGATGAAGGGCTGGATGCGGCGGCGCAGCCGGTCCTTCGCGGTGGCGTCGTTGGCCACCTGGATGGGCTGCTCGTACCTGTCGCTGAAGCCATCCGCGCTGCCGAGGAAGCCCGGCATCAGGAAGTCGAAGATGCTCCACAGCTCCGACAGGCGGTTCTCCAGCGGCGTACCGGTGAGCGCCAGGCGCGTCTCGCTCGGCAGCGACTTGCACGCCTGCGCGGTGGCGCTGTCCGCGTTCTTGATGTTCTGCGCCTCGTCCAGGACGACGTAGCGGAAGCCCACCGAGGAGAGCTGGTCCAAATCCCGACGGACCAGGGCGTAGGAGGTGAGGACCAGGTCCATCCCCTTGAGGTCCTCCGCGCGCTCCTTGCGGTCCTGGCCGTGCCACACCATGACCTTGAGGCCCGGGGTGAAGCGCTCGGCCTCGCGCTCCCAGTTGGCGAGCACGCTGGTGGGGGCCACCACGAGCGACGGCTTGTGCCCCTCGTCGTTGGCCACCTTCTGCATGAGGCTCAGCGACTGGATGGTCTTCCCCAGGCCCATGTCGTCCGCGAGGATGCCGGACAGTCCGTGGCGGCGCAGGAACCAGAGCCAGGACAGGCCCGCCTCCTGGTAGTGGCGCAGCGTGGCCTGCAGCCCCTCGGGCACGGCGACCTTCGGCACGCCGGCCGTCTCGCGCAGCTCCAGCATGGCCTGCCGCGCCTTGGCCTCCACCTCGGTGAACTCACCCAGGTCCGCGAGCAGGTCCAACGCGACGGCCTGGTGCAGCGGCAGCCGCGTGCGGGAGCGGCCCGGCATGGCGCCCGCCTCTTCCAGCAGGTCGGCCACGCGCTTGATTTCGGCGGGGTCCGCCTCCGCGAAGGAGCCGTCCTTCAGGGGGACGAACTTGCGGCCGGAGTCCAGCCACATGCGCACCGCACCCAGGTCCACCGCCTGGTCATCGGTGACGAACTCCGCGTCCAGGTCGAACCACTGCACGCCGCTCATGCCCACGCGGATGCGCGGCTTGAGCTTGGGACGCAGGCGCACCTTGGGGGCCTGCACGCCGAAGCGCTCCCACTCGGCGGGGAGCGACGCCAGGCCGCGCGCCCAGAACTCCAGCGCGATGTCGGCGGTGGCGTCGAAGACGGAGCTCTGCGGCTCGAAGCGCAGGCCCAGGTCGAGCAGCAGCTTGCCGGCGGCGCGCTCCTGCTCCTCGCGGCGGCGGTACAGCTTGCGGCTGTCCGCGCCCACGCCGCTGGCGTAGCCCAGGTGCGTGGCCGTGGGGGACACCGGCACGGTGGTCTGCCCGTAGCGCGCGGCGAGCTGCACCTTCACCTTCTCCGGGTTGCCCTCCAGCGTGAGCATGAAGCGCGGCTCCACCGACTCGTCCACGTCGATGTCGTCCGCCTTCAGCGCCATGCGGAAGCGCGGCAGGTGCGCCGCGAAGAAGGTCAGCACCCGGTCCAGCTGTCCGGACGGGAAGGACATGCTCGGCTCCAGCAGCCACTTGCGCAGCAGCCGGGGCGGGAAGTCGGGCTCCACCGCGTGGAGGTTCTGCGCCTGGATGACCCAGGTCTTCTTCCCCGACAGGATGATGACGTCCTTGAGGGAGTAGCTGGCGCCGTCCGGGAAGAGCAGCTCGATGCGCGCGGTGGCGCCGTCCGGACGCGACTCCAGGCGGATCTGCGGGCGCACGGGCGCTTCCGTGTTGATGAGCGCCGTGCCGCGGTAGATGACGCGGCGGAAGCGCAACAGCTCCAGCACCTCGCTCAGGTCCTCGTCGGAGAGGACGATGCGCGAGTCGTAGCGGTGCTCATGACGCGACAGCATCATGAAGACGCGCTCGTCCGCGGGCGCAATCCGGCCGCCCGTCTGGAGCAGGCGCTTGACGTGGATGGGGCCCTTGGTCTGCGCGTCCTGACGGCGCACGTCCACCACCCAGTGCCGTCCCCCGTTGCCGGTGCTGGAGGGCGTCAGGCGGTAGAAGAACTCGTAATCCGGTTGCGAAGACAGACCGAGCCAGCTCTCCACCTTGGCGAGCGCCGGCAGGTTCACCGGGTCCATGCCCGGCGGGGACACGGGCTCCACGGGGGGCTCGTCGTCGGCCGCGGCGACGTCCGGGGTCTCCACGGCGGGCGGAGGAGGCACGGGCTCCGTCCGTGGGGGCGGCGGGCCGGGCGGACGGAAGCGCGCGGCGTAGATGAGCGCGGCGGCGACCACGTGCTTGCAGTGCGGCCCGTACACGTTCCAGGACTGGCAGGTGCAGGTGGACGTGGCCTTCCCGTCCCCCAGCTCCATTGCGACCTGGTAGCGCTCGCCGGTCGAACCGGCGACCTGCGCGGTGATGCGGTTGCCTTCTCGCTGGAGGCCGAAGACGCGGCGCGTCTCCGCCACCTCCCGCCCCTTCTTGAAGGTGGTGGGTTGGACTTCAGCCTTCAGGGCCCGCAGCCACACGGTGTCCTGAGGAGGGAGGGCGTCTCGGATGTCGGCGGTGGATTGCACGGCTGGAAAGGCCCCAGGCTCAAATGGCCGCGGGGAACGCGCTGGACTACCACACCAACGGCGCTCACGCTCACGGGAAAAAACGATGCGTCGGCCAGCGGAACCCGCCCGCTGGCATCAGGCTGTGAGAGCATCAACCCGCGCCATGGCCCGGACCGTCCTCCCCCGTGTCTTCGTGACCCGCCAGCTCCCTGGAGAGGCCCTCGGCCGACTGGGCAGGCATGTGGACCTGCGCGTCTGGGAGGAGGAGCTGCCACCCTCCCGTGACGCGCTGCTGGCCGAGGCGGCGCTCGCCCAGGGGCTTGTCACCCTGCTGACAGACCGTGTGGACGCCAGCCTGCTCGCCGCCGCTCCGGGCCTGCGGGCGGTGAGCAACGTGGCCGTGGGCCACGACAACATCGACGTGCCGGCCTGTACCGCACGGCGGATTCCAGTGGGCCACACTCCCGGTGTGCTGACGGACACCACCGCGGACTTCGCCTTCGCCCTGCTGATGGGGCTGGCGCGCCGGGTGGCCGAGGCGGACGCCTTCGTCCGCGCCGGGAAGTGGCGGACGTGGAGCCCCACCCTGCTCCTGGGCACCGACATCCACGGCGCCACGCTGGGCATCGTCGGCCTGGGCGCCATCGGCGCGGCGGTGGCGAGGCGGGCGCGCGGCTTCGGCATGCGCGTGCTGTACGTGGGCCGCCACGCGCGGCCCGCGCTGGAAGCGGAGTTGGGCGCGCGGCGCGTGGACAAGGCGACGCTGCTGGCGGAGTCGGACGTGGTGAGCCTGCACGTCCCGCTGTCTCCCGAGACGCGGCACTGGCTGGGGCGCGCGGAGCTGGCGGCGATGAAGCCGGGGGCGCTGCTCGTCAACACCGCGCGCGGCGGCGTGGTGGACCAGGAGGCGCTCATCGAGGCGCTCCGGAACGGACGGCTGGGCGGCGCCGCGCTGGACGTCATGGACCCGGAGCCGCTGCCCACGGACAGCCCGCTGATGACCCTGCCCAACGTGCTGCTGGCGCCGCACATCGCCAGTGCCTCACATGCCACCCGGGGCCGCATGGCCTCCATGGCGGTGGACAACCTGCTGGCCGCGCTCGAAGGACGGCGGCCTCCTCACTGCGTCAATCCGGAGCTCTTCCCATGAACCTGCCCGCCACCCACCTGACCGACACCACCCTCGTCTCCGACGTGAGCGCCATGCTGCGCGACGTGCCGAACTTCCCCAAGCCGGGCATCGTCTTCAAGGACATCACCCCCGTGCTGGCGGACCCGCGCCTCTTCGGCCGCGTCATCAACGCCATGGCCGCCCCCTTCCGCGGGCAGCACATCACCAAGGTCGTGGGCGTGGAGGCCCGCGGCTTCCTCCTGGGCGCGCCCATCGCCCTCGCGCTCCAGGCGGGCTTCGTCCCCGCGCGCAAGCCGGGCAAGCTGCCCTACCGCTCCGTCGTGGAGAAGTACTCGCTGGAGTACGGCGCGGACGGGCTGGAGATGCACGAGGACGCCCTCCACAAGGGGGAGCGCGTGCTCGTGGTGGACGACGTGCTCGCCACCGGCGGCACGGCGGAGGCCACCGCGCGGCTCGTCCACAAGCTCGGCGGTGAGCTGGTGGGCTTCAGCTTCCTCATCCACCTCGCCTTCCTCGACGGCGTGAAGCGCCTGGGCCCCGACAAGGTGACGTCGCTCCTGTCGTTCTGAGGCCCCCCCGGGGCACCGCACCCCGGGCGTCCGCGCCCTCCCCTGCCCGCCTGCTGCCGTGCGGGCCGGGCCTGAGCACCTCTGGAGGAGCCACCGTTCCACGGAGGGGACGACCATGCCCGAGGTGCGCACCAGCGGCGACGCTCGCATCCACTACGACGACGTGGGCCGGGGAGACCCCGCGCTGCTCTTCATCCCAGGCTGGAACACCACCCGGGACGTCTTCCGGATGCTGCTGCCCCGGGCATCCGCGCGGCGGCGGGTGCTCTCTGTGGACCTGCGCGGCCACGGGGAGTCCGGGAGCGGCGGCACCGACTTCGACAGCGCCACCGTGCTCGACGACCTGCTCGCCGTGGTGGAGGCCAGCGGCGCACGCCAGGTGGTGCCCGTGGCCATGTCCCATGCGGGCTGGTGGGCGCTGGAGCTGCGCCGCGAGCTGGGCGCCGAGCGCGTCCCGAAGCTGGTGCTGATGGACTGGATTGTCTCCGAGCCCCCCCTCGCCTTCACCGAGGCCCTGCGGGGGCTGATGTCCGAGCGGTGGATGCGCACCCGCGACGGGCTGCTGGACGTGTGGCTGGCCGGCGTGGAGGACCCGAACATCACCCGCTACGCCCGCGAGGTCATGGGCGGCTTCGGCGAGGACATGTGGGCCCGGGCCGCGCGCGAGATTGCCTCCGCGTACGCCCGCGAGGGCTCGCCGCTGCGGGCCCTCTCCGGACTGAGCCCGCCCACCCCGACGCTGCACCTGTACTCGCAGCCGGAGTCGCATGACTACCTCGCGGAGCAGGTGGCCTTCGGCGCGCAGAACCCGTGGTTCCACGTGATGAAGCTGCCCGCCATCAGCCACTTCCCCACGCTCGAGGTGCCCAGCCTCGTGGCCGCCGGCATCGAAGCGCTCGTCTCCGCCCAGGAGACGTACATCAACACCAGCGTCGTCACGCCGGGCGCCGTGCCCACCTGAAGCCGATTCCCGGCGGCCCCACCTCGCCGCCCACCTGACCACCCGACGGCCCTGCTCCGGGCCGTCGGGTTGACGTTTTCACGGCCCCTGTTTATAAGTTGGTCACACAACCAACAAACACGCCCACCATGCCCCGTCCCTCCAACACCGAAGAGCGCCGCCAGCAGATTGTGGACGGGCTGTTGAGGGTCATGGCGGAGCGGGGCTACGAGCGCGCCTCGGTGGGTGAAATCGCGAAGGCGGCGGGGCTGAGCCCGGGGCTCGTGCACTACCACTTCAGCGACAAGCAGGAGATTCTGCTCACGCTGGTGGAGCAGCTCGCGTCGCGCGCCCGCATCCGGGTGACGACGCGGCTGGCGCGGGTGAAGGGCGACGACGCGCGGGCGAAGGTGGATGCCTTCATCGACGCCTTCCTCGCCACGGGCGGGGACTCGGCGCCCTCCGCCGTGGCGAGCTGGGTCACCATCAGCGCGGAGGCCATCCGCCAGCCCGAGGTCCGCGCCGCCTACGACAAGGTGGTGAGCGCGGACCTGGAGCAGCTGGAGTCCCTCGTCGCCGCGGTGACGGGCAAGCGCCGGGCGCGCACCATCGCCGCGGGCCTCTTCGCCGCGGTGCAGGGCTACTTCGTGCTCTCCGCGAGCGCCCCGGACCTGGTGCCCCCGGGCTCCGCGGCGGGCACCGTGAAGCGCATGGCCGCGGGGCTGCTGGACACGGTGGAAGCCCGGGAGGACGCATGAAGACCTCGACGAAGCTGGGGCTGCTCTCCAGCCTCTACCTGTCGCAGGGCCTGCCGTTCGGCTTCTTCACCCAGGCCCTGCCGGTGCTGCTGCGAAAGCAGGGCCTGTCGCTGCCCGCCATCGGCCTCGCCCACCTGCTGGCCCTGCCGTGGGCGCTCAAGTTCCTCTGGGCCCCGCCCATGGACCGCCATGGCTCGGCGCGGTGGGGACGGCGGCGCGGCTACATCCTCCCCTTGCAGTGCCTCTCCGCGGCGCTGCTCCTGTCGCTCGCGGTGCCCGCCGCGGGTCTGGACACCCAGGTGCTGATGGCCGCGGTGCTGGGCGTGAATCTCCTGGCCGCCACGCAGGACGTGGCCACGGACGGGCTCGCGGTGGACCTGCTCGCGCCCGCCGAGCGCGGCTGGGGCAACGGCGTGCAGGTGGCCGCCTACCGCGTGGGCATGATTCTCGGCGGCGGGCTGATGCTCGCCGTCTTCGACGCGGTGGGCTGGCGCCCCACGTTCCTCGCGCTGGGCGGCCTGCTGCTCGCCGCCACGGTGCCCATCGCCCTCTACCGCGAGCCCCCTTCGCAAGCCCCACCCGCGCAGAGCCTCGGCCTGTCCTGGTGGCTGCGGCGGCCGGGCGCGGCGGCGTGGCTCACCCTGCTCGTCGTCTACAAGGCCGGCGAGGCCCTGGCCACGGGCATGCTGCGCACCTTCCTCGTGGACTCGGGGCTGACGCTCACGGACATCGGCTGGATGCTCGGCGGCGTGGGCTTCACCGCGGGCCTGCTGGGCGCGCTCCTCGGCGGCGGCCTCGTGGTGCGGCTGGGCCGGCGCCGCGCGCTGCTCCTCTTCGGCGTCACCCAGGCCGGCGCGGTGCTGCTGTACGCCCTCGCCGCGCGCGGCACCGCGTCCCTGCCGCTGCTCACGGCCGTCTGCGCGGTGGAGCACGTGGCGAGCGGCATGGCCACCGCCGCCGTCTTCACCGCGATGATGGACGCCTGCCGCCCCGAGCACGCCGCCACGGACTACACCGTGCAGGCCTCGCTGGTGGTGCTGGCCACCGGCGCCGCGGCCGCGGTGAGCGGCTTCAGCGCCTCCGCCCTCGGCTACTCCGCGCACTTCGCCCTGTCCGCCGCCCTGTGTGTCGCCGGCACGCTCTACGCCGCCCTCACCTTCCATCCGCCCCCGGCGGTGTCGTCCGGGGCGGCGCCCGAGGTGTCGTCATGACCATCGCCGTCTACGCCGGCAGCTTCGACCCCGTCACCGCCGGGCACCTGTCCGTCGTCCGCCAGGCCGCGCGCCTCTTCGGCCACGTCGTCGTCGTGGTGGCCGTCAATCCCCACAAGCACTCCCTGCTGTCCGCCGACGAGCGCATGGCCCTGGTGCGCGAGGCCGTGGGGCGGCACCCCAACGTCACCGTGGCGCGCACGGAAGGGCTCATCGTGGACTTCGCCCGTGAGATTGGCGCCAGCGTGCTCTTGCGCGGGGTGCGCGGCGCCACCGACGCCCAGTTCGAGACGGAATTGGCGCAGAACAACCGCGCCCTCGCGCCGGAGCTGTCCACGCTCTTCCTTCCCGCCGAGGCCCACCTGGCCGAGGTGAGCAGCAGCGGACTGAAGGAGCGCGTCGCGCGCGGCGAGGACGTTTCCGCCTTCTGCTCGCCCGCCGTCGCGGCCAAGCTGAGAGAACGCCTCGCACCCTCTGCCCGGAGCCAGCCATGAGCCTGTCCTTCGTCACCCTCGGCGTCGGTGACGCCTTCTCCGCCCTGCGCTACTCCTCGTGCATCGCCGTCGAGACCGACGGGCAGGTGCTGCTCGTGGACTGCCCGCACCCCATCCGGAAGATGATGCGCGAGGCCTCCGAGTCCTCCGGCGTGCCCCTGGACGCGGACCGCGTCAGCGCCGTGGCCCTCACCCACCTGCACGCGGACCACGCGTCGGGCCTGGAGGGCCTGGGCTACTTCTCCTTCTTCGTGCTGAAGAAGAAGCTGGAGGTGCTCGCCCACCCCGCCGTGGCGGACCGCCTCTGGGAGGGCCACCTCGCCGCCGGCATGGAGTGCCTCATCGAGCGCCACGGCGCCGCCCCCAACGACAAGCACTTCGACGACTACTTCGAGCACACGCCGCTCTCCACGGAGTCCACCGTGCGGCACGGGCCGTTCCTGATTGAGAGCCGCATGACGTACCACCACGTGCCCACCACCGCGCTGCGCATCCACGCGGGGGGCCGGTGCCTGGGCTACAGCGCGGACACCGCCTTCGACGAGGGCCTCATCGACTGGCTCTCGGAGTCGGACCTGATGATTCACGAGACGAACTACGGCGTGCACACGCCCTACGAGAAGCTGGCGGCGCTGCCCTCCGAGCTGCGCGCCCGGATGCGGCTCATCCACTACCCGGACGACTTCGACACCGGCGCGAGCGTCATCGAACCGCTCGCGCAGGGCCGCCGCTACCACGTGTGAGCGGGGGCGCCCCGCGCTCCAGCATGAGCCGGGCGCCCCGCTCCACCGTCACGCGTTACTGCGAGAAGATGACCAGCGAGTAGGGCCCGAGCTTGAGGGTGCCGCTGTTGGGCAGGCCGTCCCTGCCGCCGCCGTTGGCGTTGGTGTCCAGCGTCGCCGTGTTGCCGAAGTCGGGCGAGTACCCGTTCCAGTCGCTGTTGAAGCGCGCGTACCAGAGGCCACCGCGCGGGAAGCCGACGGTGTAGTTGTCGAAGTACGTTCCGCTGAAGTTGGCGACGATGACCACGTCATCACCCGGGCCGCCGTTCTCCCAGCGGTGGTAGGCAATCACCTTGTTGGTGTGGTTGGTGTGGTAGACGTTGACGTTGGCGCCGCGCAGGCCGCGGGTGTTGTTGAACCAGTTGCGGCGCAGGCGGATGAGGTCGCGGTACAGCGTCTTGATGCCGCCGAAGTGGTTCAGCTTGTTCCAGTCCACCGGGTCGGTGTCGGAGAAGTAGCCGTCCTCCAGAATCTCCTGGCCCTGGAACATGAGGGGGATGCCGGGCGAGGTGAAGGTGATGCCCGCCGCCAGCGTGGAGCGCTTCTTCGCCGCCCAGCTGCCCGCCTGTCCCGGCCAGATCTCCTCCGGCACGCGGGCATGGCCGTTGGCCACCTCGTCGTGGCTCTCCGTGTAGATGATGCGCGCGGTGTGCCGCCCGCTGAACGTCTGGGTGATGGCGTTCTTCACCGCGTTCATGTCGCGGTTGCTGTCGTACTGGGTGATGACGGCGTTGCGGATGGGGTGCACGAACTCGCCCGCCCACTGCGCGTCGAAGCCGGCACCGCCCGTCGTGTCGGACGTGGCGTCATTGGTGATGGAGTCACCCGCGCCGAAGTCCTCCGCGATGCTGATCTTCCACGGCTGCTCCGCGTTGATTTCGCGGTTGATGGAGCGGAACACCCTCCAGGCATCGCCAATGGAGTTGGCGTCGTTGCCGTCCGAGGTGCGCATGTACTTGGTGGCGTCCCAGCGCAGACCGTCGCCGCGGTAGGCGTGCGTCAGGCTCATCATCGAGTCGCGGATGTACGCGCGGACCTCGGCGCGGCCGTAGTCCGGACGCGTGGCGCCCCACGGCGTGTTCTTGCGCCAGTCGTTGTAGAAGTACTCGCCACCCGAGCCCAGGCAGTCGCCGCTGAAGCACCACATGGGCAAATCGCTCGGGCCGTAGTGGTTGTGCACCACGTCGAAGATGACGCCGATGCCGCGGTAGTGCGCCTCGTCCACGAAGCGCTTCATGTCGTTGGGGTGGCCGTACACGCTCTCCGGCGCGAAGGGGTAGGCCGCGTTGTAGCCCCAGGAGAAGTCACCGGCGAACTCGAACACCGGCATGACTTCAACCATGTTGATGCCCAGGTCGCGCAGATAGTCGAGCTTGGCGATGGCGCTGTTCCAGTTGCCGGGGCCAAAGCCGGGCGCGTCGTTGAACGTGCCGATGTGCATCTCGTAGATGACCATCTGGTTGAAGGCCGGGGTGCTGAACTGCTGCGAGTTCCAGTAGTACTCACCCTGGTTGTAGATGATGCTCGCGCCGGACGAGTTCTCCTGCCAGGCCGCGCGCGGGTCCGCGTGCTCCGCGTCGCCGCCCCACTGGTTGCGCGTGACGTACTTGTACTTGTGCCCCGGCCTCCCGGCGGCCACGTCGCCGGACCAGTTGCCGTTCCAGACGCCGTTGACGAACTCCTTGCTCAGCTCGATGCCGTTCCAGCTGCTGAAATCGCCCTTCACCCAGACCTTCTGCGCGAGGGGGGCCCAGGTGCGGAACGTGGTGCCGGCAATCGCGTTGTTCACGTAATAGATGGAGGCGCCCATGCCGGGGCGCGTCGAAGCGGCAATCTGCTGGACGACCTGCGCTGTCTCCGGACTGGAGCGCTGCTGTGTCTCGAGCGCCGGTTCGCCACAGCCCAGCAACCCGGCCAGTAGCAGTGCACTCCACCTGATGCGGTCCCGCATGATGACGACCTCCCTTGGTTACCGGGCGTCCTAGCAATCGCCGTGAAGTCCAGGCAAATGCGGGAAGTCGCTTTCATGTAACTTTCCACCGTGACGCACTGAATCAAACATCACAGAATCTTCACCCCGTCGGGCTTGTCCCACACGTGGGGTGAAGGCGGGTGCGCTCGCGTTCGAAAGCCGACTGCGCTACTCCCGGCGGACTGCGCGGCGCCCCGGGGGCGCCCCCTGGAGACGAGATGACCAAGACGACAGCTCCGGCCCGACGCGGGGCCCTGCTCCTGCCTCTCGCGTTGGCCCTGGTGCTGACGGCGGGCCGGGCCTCGGGCGCGCAGCCCCCCGCACCGGCCGCCCCCGCCTCGCGGAAGGTGACGCTGCTCCACCTGGCGGACGTGTACCAGGTGCAGCCGGTGGAGGAGGGACGCCGGGGCGGGCTGGCGCGGGTGGCCACGCTGCGCAAGCAGGTGCTGAAGGAGACGCCGGACGTGCTGACGGTGATGGGCGGCGACACGCTCTCCCCGTCCGTGGAGTCGCTGCTGACGGTGGACGGCAAGGCGCTCAAGGGCCGGCAGATGATTGATGCGTGGAACGCGCTCGGCCTGGACTACGCGGTGCTGGGCAACCACGAGTTCGACTTCGGCGACGAGGCGCTGCGCGAGCGCATCCAGGAGTCGCGCTTCACCTGGCTGGGCGCCAACGTGACGGACGCGAAGACGGGCGACCTGTTCGCGGGCGTGAAGGCGTACGACGTGCGCGAGGTGGGCGGCATCAAGCTGGGCCTGTTCGGCGTGGTGGTGACGGAGACGAAGACGTCCTCCAAGGCCGGACCGGATACGAACTTCGGGGACTATTGCGAGGCGTCCCGGGCGGCGGTGACGAAGCTGCGCGAGGCGGGCGCCAGCGTGGTGGTGGGGCTGACGCACCTGACGCTGGAGCAGGACCGTGAGCTTGCCAGGTGCGTGAAGGTGGACGCCATCCTCGGCGGGCATGACCACGTGGGCGCGGAGGACCGCTCCACCGGGACGCCCATCTTCAAGGTGCCCGCGGACGCGGTGGAACTGGGCCGGCTCACGCTGGACGTGGACGCGACGACGGGCGTGCTGCGCAGGGCCACGTGGAAGCGGATGCCCGTCACGCGCAAGGTGGCGGAGGACGCGGAGTTCAACGCGGCCATGAAGGCCTATGAGCCGCTGTTCGCCCGGCTCTCCGAGCGCGTGGGCCGCACGCCGGTGGCGCTGGAGGCGCGCTCGTCGGAGGTGCGCACGCGGGAGACGAACCTGGGCTCCTTCGTCGCGGATGCCTTCCGTGCGGCCTCCGGCGCGGACGTGGCCCTAGTGAATGGAGGCGCCCTGCGCGCGGACACGGTGCTGCCGGCGGGCGTGGTGACGCGGCGCGAGCTGCACGCCATCCTCCCTTACGAGGATGCCCTGGTGGTGGTGGAGGTGAAGGGGGCCGCGCTGAGGGCGGCGCTGGAGAACGGGGTCAGCCTGAGCCGCGAGGACGCGAAGCCCGGCCGCTTCCCGCAGGTGTCCGGCCTGCGCTTCACGTACGACGCCTCACGCCCCGCTGGAGCGCGCGTGGTGGACGTGAAGGTGGGCGGCAGGCCGCTGGACGCGGAAGCCACGTACCGGCTCGCCACGCTGAGCTTCCTCGCCAGCGGCAAGGACGGCTACGAGGTGCTGAAGGGCCAGCCCACCACCCCCGCGCTGAAGGACGGGCGCACCCCATTGGACGTGCTGGCCGAGGCGTTCCGCACCGGCAGGCCCGCACCGCGCGCGAAGGGCGACGGCCGGATTGCCCGCGTCAGTGCCGCTCCCCCGACGAAGGACGCTCGCCGGCCGGCGCAGCCGGGCAAGTAGCGCTCAGCGTACCGCCCACCCACGCCGCTCGTAGACGACGCGCCCGGCCAGCTCGCGCAGCGCGTCCGTGCTCTGGTTGAGGTTGCCCGCGCGGGGCATCCAGCTCATCCGCCGCAGGGGCGTGGACGACGTGCGGATGTCCACCGGCAGCGTGGCCGGCCGCAGGCCCACCGCGGCGAAGCAGCCGGCCGCGCGCGGCATGTGCGCGGCGCTCGTCACCAGGAGCAGCGTCTTCCACCCCTGCTCGCGGATGATGCGCTCGGAGCCCAGCGCGTTCTCCCGCGTGTTGCGGCTGCGGCCCTCGGTGAAGATGCGCTCCGCCGGAATGCCCCACACCTGGAGCTGCTTCGACAGCACGTCCGCCTCCACCACCGCCTGGGGTCTCGGATCCAACGAGCCTCCGGAGATGAGCACCCTTTGCGCCCTCCCCTCGCGCAAGAGCTCGAAGCCGCGCAGCAGGCGCTCGGGGGCGGCGTTGTACTCGGGCCGGCCGGAGCGCTCGGTGGCCATCGGGTCCAACCCGCCGCCCAGGACGATGACGGCGTCATACGTCACGTCGGGACGGAAGGTGGACACGGCGCCCGCCTCCGTCGCCCGCATCAGCGCCGAGGACACCGGCTCCGTGGAAAAGGCGTAGAGCACCAGGAGCCCCAGCGCGGTGAGCAGCCGTGCCGTCCGCGCCCGCTTGCGCAGCAGCGCCCCTGCCAGCAGGAACAGCAGCGCCCAGGACAGCGGCGCCAGGAAGATGTCGAGCACCTTCGAGAGGAAGAGGAACACGGCGCTTCAGCGCTCTCCCCAGTGGAGCTTCTGCCGGAGGATGGAGAAGTAGGCCACCCTCGGGTTGCGCACCAGGTTGACACGGTTGGGCGAGCGCACCACCTCGATGCAGTCTCCGCCTTGCAGCCCGTGGCCCGTCTGCCCATCCAGCGTGAGGTACGTGTCCGCCGTCTCGCTGCGCAGCGTGATGCGGATGACCCGGTCCGCCGGCACGACGATGGAGCGCTGGGTGAGCGCGTGCGAGCAGATGGGCGACAGCACCGTGCAGTCCACCGACGGGTGGACGATGGGCCCACCCGCGGACAGCGAGTACGCCGTGGAGCCGGTGGGCGTGGCGAGGATGACGCCGTCCGCCTTGTACGTCGTAATCGGCACCCCATCGATGGACGTCTCGTGGTCGGCGATGCGCGCCAGCGCGCCCTTGTTGATGACCACGTCGTTGAGGATTTCGTCCTCGATGAGCGTGCGCCCGCCGCGGATGAGCCGGCAGGTGAGCTTCATCCGCGAGTCCACCTGGAAGCGCCCCGTCAGCACCCCGTCCAGGGTGGTGAAGAGCTCCTCCACGGGCACCTCCGTCATGAAGCCGAGGCTGCCCAGGTTGACGCCGAGGATGGGCACCCCGCGCCCGCCCAGCATCCGGGCCGCGTAGATGAGGGTGCCGTCACCGCCGAGCACCACCACCAGGTCCGCCCGGGCCGCCAGCTCCCGGTCCTCTACCCGTGGCCAGCCCAGCACATGCGCCAGGGAGCGGTCCCCGAGGATGGTCAGCTGCGGGTAGCGCTCGCGGATTTGAGCCGCCAGCGCGGCCGCCTCGGGCTTGTCCTTCTTCGCGACGATTGCCAGGGTCTGCACGCGCGTGGGTTCTAGTCCAGCCGGGCGTCCCGGCGCTCCCCTGAAATGCCGAGGTGCCCGCCCGCCGACACAGGACCCGGCACGTAGGCTCCCAGGTCGCTATTTTCAGGGCCCATGGACCTCTTCGAACATGCCGGCCAGAAGGACCAGGCCAGCCAGGCGCCCCTGGCCGAGCGCATGCGCCCCCGCTCGCTCTCCGAGTTCGTGGGCCAGGAGCACGTCACCGGCGAGGGCCGCTTCCTGCGCCGCGCGATTGAGGCCGACAAGGTGCCCAGCCTCATCCTCTGGGGCCCGCCCGGCACCGGCAAGACGACGCTGGCGCAAATCGTCGCCCGCTCCACCGGCGCCGCCTTCGAGTCGGTGTCCGCCGTCCTCTCCGGCGTGAAGGACATCCGCGAGACGGTGGCCCGCGCGCAGGACAGGTGGAAGCTGCACCGCAAGCGCACCTTCCTCTTCGTGGACGAAATCCACCGCTTCAACAAGGCCCAGCAGGACGCGCTCCTGCCCCACGTGGAGAAGGGCACGCTGACGCTCATCGGCGCCACCACGGAGAACCCCTCCTTCGAGGTCAACGCCGCGCTCCTGTCCCGCTGCCGCGTCGTCACCCTGCGCGGGCTGGAGGAGGACGAGCTCATTCCCCTGCTCCGCCGCGCCCTGGTGGACGAGCGCGGCCTGGGCGGGCGCGTGACGGTGGACGACGAGGCCCTGGACTTCCTCGCCAGCACGGCCGGCGGCGACGCGCGCAAGGCCCTCACCGCACTGGAGGTGGCCGCGGCCCACGGCGGCACCCACGTGGACCGCGCTTCCGCGGAGGAGGCCCTGCAGCAGAAGATGCTGCTTTACGACAAGGGCGGCGAGGAGCACTACAACGTCATCAGCGCCTTCATCAAATCCATGCGCGGCAGCGATGTGGACGCGGCGCTGTACTGGATGGTGCGGATGCTGGAGGCGGGGGAAGACCCCGTCTTCATCCTCCGGCGCATGGTCATCTTCGCGTCGGAGGACATCGGCAACGCGGACCCGCGCGCGCTGGGCGTGGCGGTGGACGCGCTGCACGCCTTCCAGCTCATGGGCCTGCCCGAGGGCACCCTGCCCATGACGCAGGCGGTGACGTACCTGGCGCTGGCGCCCAAGGCGAACACGGTGATTACCGCGTACATGGCCGCGCGCGAGGCCGTGAAAGCAGAAGGCGCGCTGCCGGTGCCCCTGCACCTGCGCAACGCGCCCACGAAGCTGATGAAGTCACTGGGGTACGGGGGCGGCTACAAGTACCCCCACAACTTCGAGGGCAACTACGTCCCCGAGGACTACCTGCCGGAGGCCCTGCGCGCCCGCCGCTTCTACACCCCCACCCGCAACGGCGAGGAGGCGGAGCTGACGGACCGCTACGAGGCGATTCAGCGCCAGCTCGCGGAGCGCAAGCCCCGCGAGCCGGGCGAGGAGGGCTGAAGACGCCCTCCTCAGGGGGACTTCAGGACGCGACTTCCAGCGCCTCGGCCTCGTCGCCCTTGGGCGCGCGCGGCTTCATGGAGCGGCCGGCCACCTCGTACTGCTTCAGCAGGCGGCGGAAGTTGGAGCGGTCCACGCCCGCCGCGCGCGCGGCGCTGGAGACGTTCTGGTTGTTCTTCTCCAGCAGCGCGGAGAGGTAGCGGCGCTCGAAGGCGCGCATCGCCAGGCGCTTGGCCTGGGCGTACGGCAGGTGCGCCAGGCTGAACACCTCCACCGTCGAGTCGGCCTGCGGCGCGGCCTGGAACCCGGGCGGCAAGTCCTCCACGTCGATGATGTCGTTGGCCGTCAGCACCACCGCACGCTCGATGACGTTCTCCAGCTCGCGCACGTTGCCCGTCCACCGGTTGCAGGTGAGGGCCTCCATGGCGCGCGGGGAGATGCCCGTCACCTTCTTGTCCGCCTTGCCCGAGTACACCTTGAGGAAGTGGTGCGCGAGCAGCGGCACGTCCTCGGGGCGGTCGCGCAGGGGCGGCAAATCAATGGTGATGACGTTCAGGCGGTAGAAGAGGTCCTCGCGGAACTTGCCCTGCTCCTTGGCGCGGGACAGGTCCACGTGGGTGGCGGCGATGACGCGCACGTCCACCTTGACGGGCTCGTTGGCGCCCACGCGCTTCACCTCACCCTCCTGCAGCACGCGCAGCAGGCGCACCTGGGTGGCGGGGGGCACGTCGCCAATCTCGTCCAGGAAGATGGTGCCGCCGTCGGCCGCCTCGAAGAGGCCCTTCTTGTTGCCGGTGGCGCCGGTGAAGCTGCCCTTCACGTGGCCGAACAGCTCGCTCTCCAGCAGCGTCTCCGTCAGCGCCGAGCAGTTGACGGCGACGAAGGGCTTGTCCTTGCGCGAGCTGCGGTAGTGGATGGCGCGCGCCACCAGCTCCTTGCCCGTGCCGCTCTCGCCCTGGATGAGGACGGTGGCCGTGGAGTGGCTCACCGTCTCCACCAGCTTGAAGACGGAGCGCATCTGCGTGGACTGGCCGATGAGGTCCTCGAACTGGCTGCGCGCGGTGAGCGCCTCCTCCAGCGCGCGGGTGCGGTCCTTGAGCGCCTTGCGCTCGGCCGCCTTGGCCACCGTGAGGCTCACCTCGTCGATGTTCTCGAAGGGCTTGGTGAGGTAGTCGTACGCGCCCGCCTTCACCGCCTCCACCGCCGTCTCCACGGTGGCGAAGGCCGTCATCATGATGACCTCCACGTCCGGACGGTCCGCCTTGATTCCGCGGAGCAGGTCCATGCCGGACAGGTTGGGCATCTTGATGTCGAGGACGACCACGTCGATGGACGGGTCCTTGGCCGCCGTCAGGCCCTCCACCGCATCGTCAATGGCCACCACCGGGTGGCCCTCGCGCTGGAGAATCTGCGTCACGGCCTTGAGGACGACCGAGTCATCATCCACGACGAGGACTTTGGCGCGCTTGACTGGAATCACGGCAACCTCTCGAGCTGCAGGGGAATGGGCAGGAAGACGGTGAAGCGGGAGCCCGCGTTGACCTGGGTGTCCACGTGGAAGCTGCCCCCGTGGTCCTGGACGATGCGGTAGGCGATGGACAGCCCCAGGCCGGTGCCTTCACCGGGGGCCTTGGTCGTGAAGGACGGCTCGAAGATGCGCGGCAGGTGGCGCTCTTCGATGCCGCTGCCGGTGTCGGCCACGGCGAAGTAGCAGCGGTCCCCCTCGCGGCCCGTCACCAGGGACAGGCGGCCTTCGGGAGAGGGCAGCGCCTGGAGGCCGTTCTGCAAGAGGTTGAGCACCACCTGCGCGAGCTGGCCGGGGTCGCCGTACACCTTGGGCAGCCCCTCCGTCAGCCCCAGCGACAGCTCCACCCGGGGCGTCGACTTGAGCTGCGCGCGGAAGAGCACCGCCGCGTCCTCCACGCACTTGGACAAGTCGAACAGCCGCCGGTCCTCCACGCGGCTGTGGCGGCTGAACTTGAGGAGGCTCTCCACAATCCGCTTGCAGCGCAGCGCGCTCTCTTCAATCAGCTTGAGCGACTCGAGGTCCGGGGCGGTGCGGCCCGCGTCGCGCGACATGAGCTGCGCGAAGGCGAGGATGCCGCCCAGCGGGTTGTTGATTTCGTGCGCCACACCGCCGGCGAGCTGGCCCACCGCGGCCATCTTCTCCGTCTCGATGAGGCGGCGCGTAATCGACTGCTCCTCGGTGACGTCCCGGTAGGTGCACACCACCCGGTCGTCGCCCGCCATCGGGTACGCGGACACCACGTAGGTGCGGCCCGACTGCTGCACCTCGCCGCGCGCGCCCTTGCCGCTCTCCACCGCCGCCGGCAGCGGGCAGCCCGTGCACGGCTCGTTGCGGCCGAAGAGGTAGCGGTAGCAGGCCGTCTCGGAGGGAATCTCCTCAATCGAGCGGCCGGCGACGCGGGCATACGCGAGGTTGGCGCGGCGCACGGCGAAGTCGCGCGCGCGCACCACGCACAGCGGCGTCTCCATGCAGTCGAAGGACAGCTCCCACTCGCGCTTGGCCTGGCTGAGCATGCGCGTGCGCTGGGCGACGCGCTCCTCCAGGTCCGCGTTGAGCAGCTTGAGCTCGGCGTTCTGCGCCTGCGTCATCTGGTGCAGCCGCTCGTTCTCCGTCTGGAGCGCGTACTGCTCGAAGGCGCTCTTCACCGTCAGCACCAGGTGGCTGTCGTTCCACGGCTTGGAGATGAAGCGGAAGATTTCCGAGCGGTTGATGGCCTCTTCAATCGCCTGCTGGTCCGCCTGGCCCGTCAGCATGATGCGCTGGGCGCGCGGCTCCTGCTGCTTCACCTGGGTGAGGAACTCCACCCCGTTCATCCCCGGCATCCGGAAGTCGGAGATGACCACCTCGGGGCGGAACTGCTGCAGCGTCCTCAGCCCCTGCTCGGCGTCCGTCGCCGTTTCAATGTCCCAGTCCCCCCGGCGGAGCACCCGGCGGATGGACTTGAGGATGTTCTCCTCGTCGTCCACCAGCAGCAGCCGCCCGCGGGGCGCTGCGTCCTGCTTCGAGAGCTGTGCGGCTTGGGGACCCATGGATTCTTTCTGCCTCACGACAATTGCAATGGCCCTGCCAGAGGCCGTTGCGCAGTAAACTCCTGGAATCACGAGAGTTAACTCTCTCGCGACTCAAGAGTGCGTGAGTCAGAGTAGACCCTCCCCCATCAAACGGGTCAATAGAGACCCAGGGTCTTTGACCCGGGGTCAGTCGCCGGGCAACTAGGGGGTCGGAAAAGGGGGGAGCTGGGCGTGCAGGCAGATGCGATCTCTGCCCTCGTGCTTGGCCCGGTAGAGGGCCTCGTCGGCGGTGAGCAGCAGCTGCTCCGGGGAGAGGACGGAGCGGTGGGGGAAGCTGGAGACGCCGAGCGAGGCCGTCACGCGCAGGTTTCCCTCGGCGCCCAGACGCAGGGCGCACAGCTCGCGGCGCACGCGCTCCGCCACGGTGAGGGCCCCGGTGAGGTGGGTGCGCGGCAGCAGCACCGCGAACTCCTCCCCTCCGTAGCGGGCCACCAGGTCCGTCTCGCGCACGCCGCGCTGGAGGGCCGCGGCCACCTCGCGCAGCACGCCGTCTCCGGCCGAGTGGCCGAACCTGTCGTTGACGTCCTTGAAGTGGTCCAGGTCCAGGAGGATGAGCGACAGCGCGTCGTCGTAGCGCTGGGCGCGGCGGAACTCCTCGCGCAGCCGCTCCTGGAAGTGCCGGTGGTTGTGGACGCCCGTGAGGCCGTCCGTCGACGACAGCCGCTGCAGCTCACCGACCTGCGAGGCGAGCGCCTCCAGCCGGGCCTGCGCGGACAGGCAGCGGCGCACCCGGGCGACCAGTTCCTCGGGGTCCCATGGGTCAAGAACGACCTCAGCACCCCGGCGGAGCGCCTCCAGCCAGGTGCTGCGCGGCGCCGGGGGGGCCAGCACCAGGACGGGCGTCCCCTGCCCGCCATCCGGGGGTATCAGCCGGTCCAGGAGCGTGAGCGTCCCCGCGGCGTCCTCCCCCGGGCAGAGCACCACCAGCGACGTCCCCCGGGCCAACCGGGGGATGTCCGGCCCGTGCGGTGCCAGCCGGAGCGCGAAGTCCTCCGGACCCAGGGCTCGGGCCAGCCGGGGCAGCGTTGACTGCGAGTCATCCACCACGAGCAGGGTGTAGGGCCTGGAGTTCACAGTGTCCCCGCAAATTGATGCTCATACGGTATCACGCCAGTAAGTAGGAGTGCGACCCCCTCTCGTTGATTTGAGTGAGGTGCTCTGGTACCGAGCGCGTTCACCCCCTCACGTTTCTCCGTCGAGCGAGGTCTTCCGTGGGCAAGTACCCCAGTATCAGCCTCTTCTTTCCCGCATGGAACGAGGAGGACTACGTCGAGCGGGCCGTGAGCCGCGCCCTGGACGTACTCCCCAAGCTGACGGACGACTTCGAAATCATCATCGTCAACGACGCCTCCACGGACCGGACGCGCGAAATCTGCGAGGCGCTGGCGCAGAAGGTGCCCCAGCTGCGGGTCATCCACCACCCGGTCAATCTCAAGCTGGGCGGGGCGATGCGCACGGGGCTGGCGGCGTCGACGAAGGACATCGTCGTCTACTCGGACGTGGACCTGCCGTGGGACATGCGGGAGCTGGAGCGCTCCCTGCACCTGATGGAGTACCTGGAGGCGGACATGATTTGCGCCTTCCGGTTCGACCGCACGAGCGAGGGCCCCAAGCGCATCGTCTACTCGTTCGTCTACAACCTGCTCATCCGCGCGCTGTTCGACATCCAGATCAAGGACGTCAACTTCAGCTTCAAGGTGATGCACCGGCGGGTGCTGGAGTCCATGGAGCTGCACAGCCAGGGCTCGTTCATCGACGCGGAGCTGGTGGTGAAGGCCATCCGCAAGGGCTTCCGCGTGTTCCAGATGGGCGTGGACTACTTCCCGCGCACGCGGGGCATCTCCACGCTGGCCTCGCCTTCCGTCATCGTGAAGATGGTGAAGGAGCTGGTGCGGCTGTACCCGCAGACGCGCTCGCCGCAGCCGCCGGTGCAGCCGGTGCGGCTGCCGCCGTCGGTGCAGCAGCTCCACGCGGTGCCGCCCACGGGCCGCGCGGCGCGGGGCTGAGGGCTTCGCAACGTGGCGCGCTCCCTCACGCGCCTGGTGGTGAACGCGGACGACCTGGGGCTGCACCCCTCACTGGACGCGGGCATCCTCCGGGCGCATCGCGAAGGCATCGTCACCAGCGCCACCCTGCTGGCCACGGGCCCCACGGCGCCCGAGGCCGCCGCGCGCGCTCGGGAGCAGGGGCTGGCGGTGGGCCTGCACCTGGCGCTGTCCACCCGGCTGGCTCCGGCGGCGCCCGTGCATGCGGTGCCCTCGGTGGCGCCGGGCGGGCGAATGCGCGGGAGCTGGGCGGACTTCGCGAAGGCGTGGCTCGCCGGGGCCGTGCGGCGTGAAGAGGTGGAGGTGGAGCTGGCCGCGCAGCTGAAGCGCGCGCGGGAGCTGGGCGTGGCGGTGGACCACCTGGATGGGCACCAGCACCTGCACCTGCTGCCCGGGGTGCGCGGCGTGGTGGAGGCGCTGGCGGCGCGAGAGCGGCTGCCCTTGCGGTGGCCGGATGCCCTGCCGAGGGCGCGGTGGCTGCGGGCGCCGGGGCCGGCGGTGAAGGCGTCCATCCTGGCCGTGCTCGCACGCGTGCCGCCGTGGAGGACGCCGGGCGTGCGCCGGGTGAGCGCGGGCGGCGTATTCGAGGCGGGCCGGCTGGACGAGCGTGCGCTGCTGGACGCGCTGGAGGCGCTGCCGGCGGGTGACTTCGAGATTGGCTGCCATCCGGGTGAAGGCGCGCCCCACGTGCCGGAGGACCCTGCCTGGCGCTACGGCTGGCAGGCGGAATTGGACGCGCTCACGAGCCCGCGAGTGAAGGCCGTGTTGCGCGAGCGCGGCATCGCGCTGCACACGTACGGCAGCCTCGCCGCGGCCGTGTAGCCGCCCCTACGGCAGCCACGCCTCCGCGACGTAGAGCACGTGCGGCGTGGTGTAGCCGCGGCCCAGGTCCACCACCTCGAGCACGCCGAAGCCCGCGTCCTTCAGCAGCTGCGTCATCTCCGCGCGCGGCTTGAGCGCCATGCCGCCGCTGGCCTTCGTGCGCCCGAGCAGCGACACCATCACCCACTCCTGCAACAGCGCCTTGCGGTGCTTCCAGGAGCCGTCGCCCTCCACCTCCTTCAGCAGGAAGCGCCCACCGGGCTTGAGCAGCCCGTGCACGGTGCGGAGGAAGGCAGGCCACTTCGACTCGGGCAGCAGGTACAGCACGTCGCACACCACCGCCGCGTCGAAGTCGCCACGAGCCTCCCGGGCCAGCGTCTCCTCCACGGTGCCCTCCGCGATTTTCACGTTGGGCAGCCCCGCGAGCGCCCGCTGTGCCCACGCCACCTTGCGCGGGTCCGGGTCCACGCCGTGCACGATGCGGCGCGGGTCCGCCAGGGCCAGCAGCGCGGACAGCAGCCCATGCCCACAGCCGATGTCCGCCACGGTGCCGGCCGGAATCCGCGACGTCACGGCCAGCAGGGGGGCGGACGACGCGCGCGCATGGACGTGGAAGCGCTCCGCTGCGGGCAGCGAGGCGTAGAGGGCGAGGGCCTGCTCGAGGAGTGCGCTCATGAGATGTAATAATCGGCGCCAAAGGCCCACGAGAGAACGACCACGGAGATTGCGCCCACCGTGAGCGCGCCCCGCAGCAGCAATGGCCGCTGGCGCAACAGCATCGCGGCGGTGAGGAACACAGGGAACGACGACAGCAGGTAGCGCCCCATACCCATGAAGTCTTTCGTGGACCACGCGGGCAGGCCGACAATCGCCAGCACGTAGACGGCGTAGCCCCACCCCAAGAGCTTCCGCGTGGGCCACACCAGCGCCAGCGCCAGCAGCGTGAAGAAGGCATGCGCGGCCAGACGGAACGCCTCGCGCTTGTCGGTGGGATGGAGGATGACGCGCTCGAACCAGCTCACCTTCAGCCACGAGCGCCAGCCGGGCTGCTGCTCCCAGCCGGGAGCGCCCTGCACCTTCACGAAGGCGAAGGGGTCTCCGAACTTGTGCCAGAGAAAGAGCATGTAGCAACCGAAGCCCAGCCCCGCGAGCACCGGGAGGAAGTCCACGGCGGTCCACTTCTCGCCGCGCGCGTGCTTCCACTCCAGCCGGCGCACCAGCAGGCCCAGCACCACCGCGGGCGCCACCGGCCGTGCCGCCGTGGCCACCGCCGCCACCAGCACCGCAGGCAAGAGCAGCCCGCGCTCCAGCAGCAGGAAGGCGGCAATCACCAGCAGGACGAACAGCGCGTCCGAGTACATGGCGCCGTAGAAATAGAACGTGAAGGGGTAGCAGGCCATCAGCAGGCCGGCGCGCAGCGCGGTGGCCTCGTCCGTGAGGCCGCGCGCCCAGAAGGTGAAGAGCAGCAGCGCCAGCGGGCCGCACAACAGGGTGATGAGGACGCCGGACTGGTACACGTCCGGCCCCAGCGTCTGCACGGCGCGGATGACCAGCGGGTAGAGCGGGAAGAAGGCCACCGAGCTCTGCTGGCCCTCCGTGAACTGGTAGCCCTCCTGGGCAATCCGCATGTACCAGCTCGAGTCCCACGCCACCCAGCCCATGGTGACGTACTCGTCCACGCGAACGACGGGGTTCTGCTTGTTCTTGTGGAAGTAGCGATGGGCCCCCATCCCGGCGGCGGCGCTGCACAGCACCACGGCGACGAGGGTGACGAGGAGGATGGTGCGGGACGCGGAGCGGGCCATGCGGCCGGCAGGCTTGGTCCAGAACGCCGCCCCGGTCAAGCCCGGGAGCCCGCGAAGACGCGGGCCCCCGAGCCGGTGAGGCCCTTTCGCGACGGTCAGCGCGGGTAGAACGTCTTGCCCGCCTTCACCATCTCCACGAGGTGCGGCGCGGGGGTGAACCGCTCCCCGAGCTTGTCGTGGAAGTGCTCCAGCTTGCGCAGCACCTCGGCGGGGCCGCGGCTGTCCACGTAGCGCAGCGGGCCGCCCAGGAACGGCGGGAAGCCCAGGCCGAAGATGGCGCCCACGTCGCCGTCACGCGCGCTGCGGAGGATGCCCTCGCCCATGCAGCGCACGGCCTCGTTCACCATCTGCAGCACCAGCCGCTCCGCCATCTCCTCGCGGTCGAACGACTTGCGCTCCTTGCCGTGCGGCAGCAAGGCGTAGACGGAGGTGTCCACCTCCTTCTTCTTCCCGTCCTCGTACAGGTAGAAGCCCTTCTGCGTCTTGCGGCCCAGCCGGCCGTCGGTGATGACGTTCTCCAGCGCCCTGGGCGCCGCCATGCGCTTGCCGAACGCGGCCTCCATGATGGGGCCCACCTTCTGCGCCACGTCGATGCCCACCTCGTCGAGGAGCGTCATCGGCCCCACGGGGAAGCCGAAGTCCACCAGCGCCCGGTCCAGCTCCGCGATGTCCGCGCCCTCCGCCAGGAGGTGTGCCGCCTCGTTCATGTACGGCGCGAGGATGCGCGAGGTGTAGAAGCCCGGCCCGTCGTTGACGACGATGACCGTCTTGCCCTGCTTGCGGCCCACCTCCACGCAGGTGGCCGTCACCCACTCGGCGGTGCCCGGGTGGGTGATGATCTCCAGCAGCGGCATCTTGTTCACCGGGCTGAAGTAGTGCATCCCGATGACCTGCGACGGCCGGCGGCTGCCCTTCGCCAGCTCCGTAATCGGGATGCTGGAGGTGTTGGACGCGAAGATGCAGTGGTCGCCGGTGACGGCCTCCACCTCGGCGATGATGCGGTGCTTGAGCTTCAGGTCCTCGAACACCGCCTCGATGACGAGGTCCGCGGACTTGAAGCCGCTGTAGTCCGTGCCCGCGGTGACGAGCGCCATCTTCGCCGCCGCCTCGCGCTGCGTCAGCGAGCGCTTCTTCGTGCGCTCATCCAGGATGGACTGCACCTGCTTGAGCGCGCGGCCCACGCCCGCGTCGTCCTTGTCCTTCACCCGCACCGGCACGCCCTGCAGCGTGCTGGCCACGTAGGCGATGCCGCCGCCCATGAGGCCGCCGCCCAGCACCGCCACCTTCTTCACCTCGCGCGGCTTCACGCTGGGGTTGGCCGTGCCGTTCTCCTTCTTCAGCGCCGTCGTGGCGAAGAAGATTTCCACCAGCCGCTTGGAGACGTCCGACATCACCAGCTCGCCGAACGCCTTCGCCTCGGCCTCCTGGCCCGCCTTGTGTCCGGACTCCAGGCCCGTGCGAATCACCTGGAGCGCCTTCTCCTGCGCCGGGTAGTGGCCGCGCGTTTTCTTGAGCAGCTGCTTGCGCGCCTCGTCGAACACGAGCTTGCGGCCGAGCGGGTTGTCCTCCAGGGCCACTTCCGCCCACAGCTCCTTGTTGGCCAGGCCCTGGAAGAAGCCCGCCAGGCCCTTCGCCTTGCCGCCGGAGACCACGGACTTGAAGCCCTGGCCGCGCGTGCGCTCCACCTTCAGCGTGCCCTCGGCCAGCTCCTTCGCGCGCTGCACGGCGAGCCTGCGCAAGAGCGGCACCGGCACGACTTCATCCACCACGCCCAGCTTCTTCGCCTTGGAGGGCTTGAGGCTCTTGCCGGTGAGGATGAGGTCCAGCGCCGCCTGCACGCCGATGAGCGCGGGCAGCCGCTGGGTGCCGCCGGCGCCGGGAATCAGGCCCAGCTGTGTCTCGGGCAGGCCCAGCGACGTCTTGGGGCTGTCCGTGACGATGCGGTAGTCACACGCCAGCGCCCACTCCAGGCCGCCGCCGAGACACGAGCCGTGGATGGCCGCGACGACGGGCTTGGGGAAGGCGTCCAGCCGGTCGAAGCCCTCCTGGCCGTTGCGGCTGATGGCGGTGGCCTCCTCCGCCGTCTTGAGCGTCTGCAGGAAGTCAATCTTCGCCCCGGCGACGAAGTTGTCCTTCTTGCCGGAGATGAAGACCACGGCCTTCACCTCGGGAGCTCCCTCCGCGCGCGTCATCAGGCGGGTGAAGGCCTCGCCCGTCTCGGGCGACAGCGTATTCACGGGCGAGTCCGGCAGGTCGTACGTGATGACGGCGACCCCGTCCTCCACCTGGTAGTGGAAGCCCTGCTTCACCTCGAGCTCTTCGAGTTTGATGGCCATCACGCACGCTCCAGGACCACGGCGGCACCCAGGCCACCGGCGGCGCAGACGGTGCACAGCACCGTGTTCTTGTTCCGACGCTTCAGCTCGTTGAGGGCCTGGGTGACGATGCGCGCCCCCGTGGCCCCGAAGGGATGACCGATGGCGATGGAGCCGCCCGTCACGTTGAGCCGCTCGCGGTCCACCTCGCCCACCGGCGCGCTCCAGCCCGCCTTCTTCGCGAACTCCTTGGACGCCAGCGCCTGGAGGTTGCTCGCCACCTGGGCGGCGAACGCCTCGTGCATCTCCACCAGGTCGATGTCCGCCAGCGTGAGGCCCGCGCGCTTGAGCGCGGTGGGCACCGCGTACACGGGGCCCTGCAGGAGCTGGTCGCCCGGGTCCGTCGCGGCGTAGGCGTGCGCGCGCAGGTAGCCCAGCGGCTCATAGCCCAGGGCCTTCGCGCGCTCCTCGCTCATGAGCAGCAGCGCCGCGGCGCCGTCGGTGAGGGGCGAGGCGTTGCCGGCGGTAATCGTGCCGTACTTCCGGTCGAACACCGGCTTGAGCTGGCCGAGCGCCTCCACGCTGGTGTCGTCGCGGACGATGTTGTCCTTCGCGGCAATCTGCTCGTACTTCGGCGGCACGGCGACGTGCATGACCTCGTCGTCGAAGAGGCCGTCCTTCCACGCGCGCGCGGCGTTGCGGTGCGAGTGGTAGGCGATGCGGTCCTGCTCCTCGCGGGAGATGCCGTTCTCCTTGGCCATCTTCTCCGCGCTCTCGCCCATCGTCATGCCGGTGGAGTACTCGGCGATGGCGGGGGGCACGGGAATCAGGTCCTTGCCCTTGAGCTTCTGGAAGGGCTTGAGCTTCTCCGGCAGCGAGCGCCCCTTGGACGCGGCCACCAGCGCGTGGGCCAGCGGCCGGCTGGTGAAGATGGGGGCGTCCGACATGCACTCGGTGCCACCGGCGATGATGATGTCCGCCTCGCCCACGGCAATCGCGTTGGCGGCCGTCGTCATGGCCTGGATGGACGTGGCGCAGGCGCGCGCCACGGTGAAGGCCTCGATCTTCTTCGGCAGGCCCGCGGCGATGACCACCTCGCGGGCGATGGACGGGGCCGTCAGCGTGGGGATGACCTGGCCGAAGACCACCTGGTCGATGGTGTTCGGGTCCAGCTCCGTCCGCTGGACGAGCTCCTGGACCACCATGCGGCCGAGGTCCAGCGCGGTGAGCCCGGAGAAGACCGAGCCCGCCTTCACGAACGGGGTCCGCAAACCGCGGACGATGGCCACCCTCGGGTGGCCCTTGCGCTTCTCGTTTGCCATGTGTGCCTCACCCTTCTGCGACGTCGAGTGGGGCCCATCTAACGGCCGACAATGCAGCGCGTCAATCGTCCATTGATTCTAGAGTCAACAGGTGGGCGGAAGGCTCAGCCTGCCCGCCCGTCCGGAGGCGGGGCGGGCTTCGGCCAGCGCTTCGTCTTCACGTACTCGCGCGCCAGCTGGGGCTTGGGGTCCGGCGCGTCGAAGGGCTCCTCGATGATTTCGAACAGGCCGTTGTCGAACGGCCGGCCCGGAGCGGGCGCCTTCGGCACGAGTCGCTCCCGCGTCCCTTCCGCCGCGCGCGTCTTCGCGCGGAAGTGACAGTAGGGGTTGTTGCCCGGCCGTCCGAACAGCGCATGCGCCGTGAAGCTGCACCCCGCCATGCACGTCTCCGCGAAGGGGCACGTGCGGCAGAAGCCCCACAAGTCGTCCACCGTGCGAGTCCGCGTGAAGGCGAGCTCGGGCGTGTCCTTCCAGATGCGCTCCAGCGACTGCTCGCGCAGGTTTCCGCCCACGTAGTGCGCCGTCTGGAGCGAGGGGCAGCCCTTCACCGCGCCATTCGACTCGATGCCCATCACGTAGCGGCCCGCCTGACAGCCCCGCCAGTGGTCTCTCCCGCCCGCGTGCACCGAGCGCAGCAGCGCCTCCTCCGGCCCGAAGTAGCCCAGGTTGTTCCCCGGCATCACGGTGATGCGGTCTGCCCGCGCCTGCTCCTTCAGCCGGGCGATGCGCGGCATCAGGTCCATCAAGTCCCACGGCTGCAGCAGCAAATCGGGCCGGTCCGCCGCGCGCCCGAGCGGCGCCGTAATCTGCACCTGCCACGCGCCAATGCCCTGCGCCTTCAGGTGCGCATAGAGCGGCTCCAGGTCGCCCTGGTTGAGCCGGTTGAGGTTGGTGTTCGCGGCGGTGCGCACGCCCGCGGCCTTCAGGTAGCCCAGCGCCGCGGTGGCGGAGGCGAAGCTGCCCCGGGCCGCGCGCATGATGTCGTGCGTGGGCTCCAGCCCGTCGATGCTCACCGACGCGGCGTACAGCCCCGCGCGCGCCATCTCCGAGGCCAGCTCCGCGGTGACGCCGCGCCCGCCCGTCGTCAGGCCCGGACGGATGCCCGCGGCCTTCAACGCCTGGATGATGCGCAGGAACCCCGGGTGCAGGTACGCCTCCCCGCCGATGAGCACCACCTCCCGCGCGCGCATCGCCGCGAGCTGGGCCACCACCCCGAGCGCCTCCTCCGTGCCCAGCTCCCCCGCCCGCGCGGTGCCGGCCCGTGAGCCGCAGTGCGTGCAGGGCTGGTCGCACGCGAGGGTCAGCTCCCACACCACGTAGGCGGGGTGGTAGTCCGTGGGGCTCACGTCGATGCGCCGATTCACCATGCGCACCGAGCCTAACGGACGCGCCCCGGTGCCAGCACCCGTGACACCGGTGTCAGGCCCGCGCCCGGGCCAGCACGCGGCGATTGACGCGATGCTCGGGACTTCTGGCACTTACCTCGGGCATGCGCCCTGCACTGTCACCACCGGCCTCACACCCCACTCCGACAAGGATGTCTTCCGTGCCCCAGCTGTCCGGCTGTCCGTCCTGCCAGGGATTCAACCCGCCCACCGCCCGGGCGTGCCTGCACTGCAGCCACCCGCTCGACGGGGGCCCCACGCGCCTGGCGATGTCCTGGGTGGCCTCGCTGTGGACGCTCGCAGGGGCCAGCGCGGTCGGCCTCACGTTGATGGCCTGCTACGGCATGCCGCCGTGCGACGACGGCACGTACGACTGCATCGAAGACCTGCCGGAGTGCGACCTGACGGATGGCGGCATGGATGCGGGCAGCCTGGACGGCGGAAGCCTGAGCTGCATTCCCGTGGATGCCGGCACCCTGGGAGACGCCGGCACCGGGGGTGATGCCGGCACCCTGGGAGACGCCGGCACCGGCGGCTGAGCCGCTACTTCCCCAGCGTCCCCTGCCTCAGTGCGACGCCGTGCTTGTGCACGGCGTCCACGAGGAACTTCGCGGAGTCGGGGTCCGTGGGCGGAAGGATGCCGTGGCCCAGGTTGAAGATGTGCCCCACGGGCCCGGCGCGCTGGAGGATGTCCCTCACGCGCCCGTCCAGCTCCTCGCGCGGCAGGAACAGGTGCAGCGGGTCCAGGTTGCCCTGCACCGCCACGTCCGGGCCCAGCACCTTGCGGCCCTCGTCCATGGGCATCGTCCAGTCCAGCCCCACCACGTCCGCGCCCGTGCTCTTCAGGAGCGGCAGGTGCGTGGACATGCCCACGCCGAACACGATGACGGGCACGCCCGTGGCCTTCAGCTCGGACACCATCCGCTTCAGGTACGGAATGCAGAAGCGCTCGTAGTCCCACGGCGACAGCTCGCCGCCCCACGAGTCGAAAATCTGGACGATGCTCGCGCCCGCCTCCACCTGCATCTTGAGGTACGGAATCAGCGTGTCCGTGAGCTTCCCGAAGAGGCGGTGCGCCAACTCCGGCTGCTCGAACATCAGCCGCTTGATGAGGATGTAGCTCTTCGAGCCGCCGCCCTCGACCATGTACGCGGCCAGCGTGAAGGGCGCGCCCGCGAAGCCGATGACGGGCACCGAGTCGTTCAGCGCCTTGCGCGTGCGGCGGATGGCCTCGGCCACGAAGCCCGTGCCCTGCACCGGGTCCGGCACGCCGAGCTTGTCGATGTCCGCCGCGGTGCGCACCGGGTTGGGGAAGTGCGGCCCCTTGTCGCCCAGCTCCAGCACAATCCCCATCGCCTCCACGGGGATGAGGATGTCCGAGAAGATGATGGCCGCGTCCACGCCCAGGCGCGTCACCGGCTGCACCGTCACCTCGGCCGCCAGGTCCGGGTGCTTGCACAGGTCCAGGAAGGCGATGTTGCCGCGGATGGCCCGGTACTCGGGCAGGTAGCGGCCGGCCTGGCGCATCAGCCACACGGGCGTCGTGTCGGTGGGCTGGCGGCGCGCAGCGCGGAGGAGTCGGTCGTTCACTTCGGGCCTCGGTGTCGGCCCCGCTCGTGGCGAGGGGGCAAGTGGAGGATGTCCTTCAGCGCTTGCCCCACGCCAGCTTCAGGCGCAGGGGCTCGCGGCCTTCGGGCACGAACAACAGGCGGTTGTCCCCGCCCTCCCAGTCGAACTTCCCCGGGGTGCCGTCGCGCACGAGCTTGTACTCGAACACGGCCCCCACGGGCAGCGACAGCGTGAATCCGCCCGATTCCGGACGCAGCGAGCGCTCCGGCTTCCAGCCGCCCAGCTCCGGCCCGCTGCCCACCAGTCGCGCCGTGGTGTCGTCCGTCGTGATGACCACCGTGCGCCGCTCGCCCTGGCCCCGCCAGCGCGTCCGGGCCTGCGTCACCAGCGCGCCGAAGCCGCCGGCCTCGCGCGGCTTCAGCCGCAGCAGCGTCACCGGGCCGGGCGGCACCGCGACGGAACCCGTGCCCGGCAGCCCGGCCCCCGCGAGCAGCTCGGAAACGCGTGCCCCCGTAAGCCCCGCCGGCAGCGCCACGTCCACGGGCCCCTTCCCACGATTCACGGCAATCACCACGGCCTCGTCCGGAGTCACACGGGCGTAGGCAAAGAGGTCCTCCCGGGCGGCGAGCACGAGCGTCTCGCCACCCTGGAGGGCCTCACTGCCCCGCCGCAGCTCCAGCAGCTTCGCAATCCAGCCGCGCAGCGGATGATTCTGCGTGAAGCGCATGTCCCCGCGGTTCTCCGGCTCCTTCTTCCCCGTCAGCCCCTCCTCCGTCCCGTACGTGAGCGCCGGCACCCCGCGCGCGGTGAGCTGCACCGCCAGGGCCCGCTTCACCCGCTCCACGTCCTCGCCGCACTCGCTCATCACCCGCGGCAGGTCGTGGTTGTCCACCAGCGTCACCAGCGAGCCCGGCGCCGGGTACAGCCTGTCATTGGAGAGCACCGCGCCCAGGTGCGAGGGCGACCTGTCCCGGCAGAAGACGTCCACCAGCGCGAAGGCCAGCGGGAAGTCGAACATCGTCCCGAAGTGCCCCTTCGCCATCGTGTCCGCCAGCAGCACCGGGTCCCCGTCCAGCATCTCCCCCAGCAGCAGGAAGTCCTTGCCCGCATGGGCCCGCACGTCGTCGTTGTAGCGGGCCCAGAACTTCAGCGGCATGTGCTTCACCGCGTCCAGCCGGAAGCCCGCGGGCTTCACCGCGTCCACCCACCGCCGCGAGTGCGCCAGCAGGTGCTGGTAGACCTCCTCCTTCTCCACCGCCAGGTCCGGCAGCCCGTGCACGTCGCGCATCACCAGCTCGCGCGTGTCGCTCCAGTTGTCGATGGGCCCCAGGCCGTGGAACCACTGGGGCTTCTCGCGCACCAGCCGCGTCTCCGGGCCCACGTGGTTGAGCACCACGTCCAGCACCAGCCGCATGTCCCGGCGGCGCAGCTCCTCCGCCAGCTTCGTCAGCAGCGCCTCGTCACCGAAGCGCGGCTCCACCTTCCCGAAGTCCTCGACCCAGTAGCCGTGGAAGGCGCCGTACCCGTAGAACTTCTCCGTCCGCATCTGGAAGACGGGTGAAAGCCACACCGTGCGGACACCGAGCTGCTTCAGCCCGTCCAACCGCGAGATGACACCCTGCAGGTCGCCCCCGTGGAACGCCTGCGCATCCTTCAGGTCCACCTTCCCGTCATTGCGCGCGTCGCCATTGGCGAAGCGGTCCACCATCACGAAGTAGATGGCGTCCCCCGCGGGCGGCACCCACGACGTGCCGCCGTCCGGCACGCCGCCCTCCGGAGGCTTCGGCGGCTCGCTCGGCGTGCTCGTCCCGGGCGCAATCCCCTCGCCGGCCGGAGCGCTCAGGCCGGGCACCAGGCCCGAACCGCCGTCCGTCACCGGCACCAGCAGCGGCGAGGCGAGGAACGAGTCGAACAGGCCCGCGGACTGGCTCGCAATCTGCCGCGACACCTCCACCTGCGCGTCATTTTCCCGCTGCTGGTCGTACTGGAGCGCGGCGCTGTAGTCCTGGCTGACGCTGCTCGGCTCCATGGTGGAGTTGGCGCGCCCCGCCGTCGTGCGGACGTAGATTTCCCAGGAGAAGCGGCCGCTCACCTCGCCGAAGAAGGAGACCCGCGTCTCCACCAGCAGGTACAGCGGCGCGTTGGGCGCCTGGGCCGTCAGCATCGCGTAGCGGCGCTGCGAGTCCGTCACCTTCGCGAACTCGGCCGCGTACTGCTCGTAGGGCACCACCTGCACCTGCAGGTTGCGCTTCGCCAGCGCCTCCGCCACGCGCAGCTTCACGGCCTCGGGCACGTCCGCCACGACGCCGCGCTTGAGCTTGTCGTCGCGGATGTAGGCCACCGCCACCACCGTGCCGTTGGGCGCCAGCACGGGCGGGGCCGAGCGCTGGAGGCATCCGGCCACGCCCAGCACGAAGAAGAGGGCCGCCAGGGCCCACCGCTGTCTCAGAACCATCCTTCGGCCTCGATGGCGACCACCGAGTGCCAGTGGCGCTCGGGGCCGACGTACAGGTTGTACTGGTCCAGGCTATCCACGAAGGAATTGCCGAACGCCGCGTGCTGCGAGGAGTACTGGATGCCGTAGAGCAGGCGCAGGCTGGGGCGCGCGTAGATGCCCTTGCCCGTGGGGTTGAGCACCACGCCCACCTTGCCCTGCCACGTGTCGCGCGTGTCGCTGTCACCGAACTCCAGCCCGCGCGCGTCCGGCATGCCGCCCGTGTTGGTGAACACCGAGTCCACGTGGTTGCGGAAGAGGTTGCCGTTCTGGCTCTTCTCCCGGGCGATGCTCGTCTCCGCCAGCAGGTGGACGCGGTCGGTGAGGAAGTACTGGAGCCGCAGCACCGTGGAGGCGATGAAGCGGTCGTCCTCGCCCGGCTTGATGGCGTTGTCCTCGTTGAAGGCGTAGCCCACCCAGACGCCCCAGAGCGCCTCCAGCTTGTCCGGGATGATCTTGATGTACGCCTCGTTGCCGAGGTTCGCCTCGTAGCGCTGGTCCGTCTGGTCCGCGACGTAGACCGTCCAGTCGCGGCCCCGGAAGTTCTCCGTGTACGACTGGTCCGGGTGCTTGCGCTCGAAGGTGACGTAGAAGTTGTCCCAGATGAGCGGCCCCACGTTGCCGAAGCCCAGGTAGCCGGCGGCCATATAGGACACCGCGCTGCGCGGGTTCAGGTCCGGCACCAGGTCCTCCAGGCCGGGGTTGGCCTCGAAGTAGCGCTGCACCACCTGCCGCCGGACGTAGTCCTCGTAGTTGATGCCGGGCGACGCGTAGAGCGCGTTGCGGTTGCCGCGCACGGAGGGCTCGTAGCCCAGCTGCGCGCGCACGCCGGCCTCCAGGTGCCCGGGAATCAGCCGGTAGCGGAAGTGCGCCGCGCCGGTGAGCACGGTGTTGTACTTCTGCGGCCGCAGCGAGTAGCCGCTGTCACCCACCGCCAGCAGCACGTCGTAGCGGTCCGCCTGGTACGTGCCGGACAGGCCCACCGTGTTGAAGAGCAGCGTGCCGGGCCGCTGGTCGTAGATGTGCAGGTCGTTCCAGCGGTTCTCGAGCGTGCCCAGCTGCCACGTCACCCTGTCGAGCAGGATGTTGCCGGCGCGCACGAAGAGGTAGTCCGCGCGGAAGTTGACGAACGAGCCGTTGCCCGGGTCCGAGGAGCGGAACGAGGTGCCGGAGAAGCGCGTGTGCACCTCCGCCCAGACCTCGTCGCTGCCCGGCGCCGCCTGGAGCACGTCCAGCTTCAGGTTGAGCTCGCCGTAGGGGCTCTCGTTGAGGAGCCGGCCGTAGAGCCAGTAGTAGCCCAGCTGACCGGAGCCGCCCGAGAAGTCCGGGCGGGTCATGATGCGGAAGTAACCCGCGGCCCCGAAACGGTCTCGGGGAGCGTCGGCCAGGGCCAGGAGCGGGCTGAGGAGGAGCAGCAGGAATGCGCCGAGGCGCGCGGGCGGGACTCGCATGGGCGGGCCCCGCTTATAGCGCACCTCTGGCTGCCTGCCCTACTCCGCGCGCAGGACGACGATGGTGCGCTCCGGGACGCCGTACGTCGTGCCCGTCACCGGCGACGGCGCGTCCAGCCACGAGTTGCCGGTGACGCGGCTGCCCAGCCCCGTGGCCGAGAGGTACTCGGCGCTGTCGAAGTAGGCCTGGGTGTCGATGAGCCGCTTCCACGTGCGGCCCGGCACCTGCGGCAGGGTGAACTCCACCGCGCGGGGCTCCATGTTGATGAGCACCACCAGCTCCGGCCCGAAGGACGCGTCGTAGTAGTGGATCATCAGCTGCTTGCTGTCCCAGACCGCCTCGGTGTTCTGGGCGCTCTTCCAGGCCAGCGGCGCGCCCTTGCCGTAGTCCGACGGGGCGAAGGCATAGGCGTGCTCCTTGCGCAGGCGGATGGAGGCCTTGACGAACTCGTACATCCGGTGCCGCTCGTCACGCGCCAGGTACGCGCCCCACTGGTACCAGTTGAAGGGGTTGTCCGAGCGCGTGGAGTAGGCGTTGTTGTTGCCCAGCTGCGTGCGCATCCACTCGTCGCCGCCGAGAATCATCGGCGTGCCGTGGCTGATCATCATCGACATGAAGGCATTGCGCATCATCTGCCGGCGCATGCTCTCCCCGCGGGGGTCCCCCACCGCGCCCCAGTTGCGCGAGCGGTTGTGGTCCTCGCCGCTCACCTTGTCGCAGAAGGGGCTGTTGGGCGTGTCGCAGCACACCGGGTTGAGCGGGCCGCACCGGTTCTGCTTCTCCTCGTACGCGAACAGGTCGTACATGGTGAAGCCGTCGTGCACGGTGATGAAGTTCATCGAGTGGTAGGGACGGCGGCCGTTGCGCTCGTACCACTCCTTGCTGCCGTACATCAGGAAGGCGCCGTCGGACGAGCCGGGGCGGCCGCACAGCGAGCCGTCGTTGGAGCTGAGCTTCCAGTCGTCCCGGTTGATGAAGTTGCGCCACCAGTCGCGGAAGCGCCCGTTCCACTCGTACCAGCCATTGCCGGGCTGGGTGAGCGAGTTGGGGAACTCGCCCATGGGCAGGCAGTACCAGCCGCCCGCGCTCCAGGGCTCGGCGATGATGCGGGTGTTGTACTTCTGGAGGACCGGGTCGTCGACAATCTCCTGGAGCACCGTGTTGCGCGGGTCGTCCCAGCGGTTGAAGTCGCCGTCGCGCTCTCCCAGGATGGGCGCCAGGTCGAAGCGGAAGCCGTCCACGTGCAGCTCCTCCGCGTAGAAGCGGAGGCTGTCGATGGTGAGCTTGCGCATGGGCCGGTGGTTGGGCCGCGTCTGGTTGCCCACGCCGGTGTTGTTCCAGTACGTGCGGCGGTCCGGGTTGAGCGCGTAGTACGCCTGGTTGTCGATGCCGCGGAACGAGTAGAGGCCCGCGGTCTCCGTGGGGTCCAGCGACTCCAGCGGCTCACCGGGCAGGACGTCGTCCGTCTCCAGCTTCTCGCGCCACAGGCCGCCCTCGCCGGTGTGGTTGTAGACCACGTCGACAATCACCTCGATGCCGCGCTTGTGCAGCTCCTCCACCATCCACTTGAACTCGTCGATGACCTCGTGCGGCCGCTTCATGGCCGCGTAGGACACCTCGGGCGCGAAGAAGTTGATGGTCTGGTAGCCCCAGTAGCCACCGTCCAGCGGCTTCTCGTGGATGGGCAGCAGCTCCACGGCGGTGATGCCCAGGTCCTTGAAGTAGTCCGCCTTCTCGCCCATGCCGCGGTAGGTGCCCGGGAAGCGCACGCCGCTGGCGGGGTCCGCGGTGAAGCCCTTGGCGTGGACCTCGTAGACGATGAGGTCGTTCCACGAGTGGCCCTTCCAGTTCTCGTCCTGGCGGTTGGCGCGCCACTGCCGCTCCGCCTCGCCCCACTGATAGCCGCTCTGGACGATGACGCTCTTGGCCGACGCCGCGTACGTCACCTCCGTGCGGGCCGGGCCACTGGCGGTGCTGCCCTTGCCCCAGTCGTGGTCGCGGTGGAGCGCCTTCGAGTACGGGTCCGTCAGGAGCTTGTTCGGGTTGAAGCGGTTGCCGTAGACGTCCACGTCCGACTTGAACCCGTGGATGGAGCCGGGGAACCACGCGGGGTCATACTCCCAGTTGGGTCCCCACGCGCGGAAGCCGTAGTGCTGGCCCAGCCCCACGCCCTCCACGTAGACGTTCCACACGTCCCCGTAGCGCGTCATCTCGTACGTGCGCGTGGGGCGGGTCACCTCCGGGTCGTCGAAGAGCAACAGCTCCAGCCGGGTGGCGTTCTCCGAGTAGAGGGCGAAGTTGACGCCGCGGTCCACGAAGGTGGCGCCCATGTGCCGCAGGCTCTCCACGTCCTCCACCGAGTAGCTCGGGGCCCGCGCCTCGCTGTGGTAGAGCCGGACGTAGTCGCTCTCACTGCAGCCGAAGGCGAACAGGACGCTGGCCAGGGCCGCGCCCTTCAGGCGGGTCATACGGGGAGTGCTCATACGGGTAGGCTGCCCTCGACATTCCGGACGGACTTCGGCCCGGGAACGAACCACGCTTCCATAACAAGCGGCTTCCGGGGCTGACAAGGCAGCCCCCCGGAAGACCGATACGGCCCGCATCCTCGCCTGGATGGGTGCCATTCGCATGACGCACTGCGCCCAACCCCGTGGGTTTGAGGAAAATGACGCCGGAAGGGTAAGGTTCGCCGCCGTTCTCCCCACACATTTTCCGAGCGCGTCTTGTCCGAAGTCATCCTGAGCGGGATCAAGAAGTCGTTTGGCCAGAACCTCATCGTGAAGGGCGTGGACCTTCAGGTGAGGGAAGGCGAATTCCTCGTCATGGTGGGGCCTTCCGGCTGTGGGAAGACCACCCTGCTGCGCCTCATCGCGGGGCTGGAGCAGGTGGACTCGGGTGAAGTGAAGATTGGCGGGGCGCGGGTGAACGACGTCCCCCCGCGTGATCGCGACGTGGCGATGGTGTTCCAGTCGTACGCGCTCTACCCGCACATGACGGTGCGGGAGAACCTGGCCTTCGGCCTGACGCTGCGGAAGTTCCCGGAGGCGGAGATTGCCTCGCGGGTGCAGGAAGTGGCCGGCATGCTGGAATTGAGCCACCTGCTGGACCGCAAGCCCAAGGCACTGTCCGGTGGCCAACGCCAGCGCGTGGCCATGGGCCGCGCCATCGTCCGGCGCCCCAAGGTGTTCCTCTTCGACGAGCCCCTGTCCAACCTGGACACCGCCCTGCGCGTGCAGATGCGCGGCGAACTGGCGCGGCTGCACCGGCGGCTGGGCGCCACGATGATCTACGTCACCCACGACCAGGTGGAGGCGATGACGCTGGCCACCCGCGTGGCCGTCTTCAACGCGGGCATCCTCCAGCAGGTGGGGCCGCCGCTGGAGCTCTACAACCGCCCGGCGAACCGCTTCGTGGCGGGGTTTCTCGGCTCCCCGGCCATGAACTTCCTGGAGGCCCGGCGCGAGGGCGCGGGCTTCGCGGGCAGGGGCTTCACCCTGCCCTGCCCCGTGGACGTGCCGGCGGACACCGGGAAGGTGCTGGTGGGCCTGCGTCCCCAGGACCTGCGCGTCGCGGCACAGGGGCCGCTGGCGGGCACGGTGGACGCGGTGGAGCGGCTGGGCTTCGACGGGTACGCCTTCCTCAGCACGGAGGCGGGGCCGGTGGCGGCGCGCTTCGACAAGGGGATGAACGTCACCGTCGGGGACAAGGTGTCGCTGGCGCCCGTCTCGGACTCGCTGCACGTCTTCAGCGAGGACGGGGCGCGCGCGCTGCGCCACCCGGCGGACCGCGACTCGGTGGAGGTGGCCTCGTGACGCGGCTGCTGGCGCTCGTGCTCCTCGCCACGGCGTGGAGCGCACAGGCGGCGGCGCCCCTGAAGCTGTGGCACGCGTACCGCGGCGGCGAGGAGGAAGCGCTGCTCCAGGTGACGCAGCGGTTCACCGCGACGACGGGCGTCCCCGTGGAATTGCTCGCGGTGCCCTACAACGCCTACGGCGACAAGCTGACCAACGGGATTCCGCACGGCGCGGGCCCGGACGTCTTCATCTTCAACCACGAGCGGCTGCGCAACTTCCACGCCCAGCACCTGCTGGCCCCCGCGAGCACGCTGGCGCGCGGCGACTACTTCCCCAACGCCGTGGAGGCGCTGGAGGTGGATGGCCAGGTGTACGGCTATCCCATGTCGCTGAAGTCGCTGGCGCTCTACGTCAACACGAAGCTGGTGCCCACCCCGCCCACCACCACCGCGGAGCTGCTGGCCCTGCTGCCGGCCCTGTCGGACGCGAGCGCGGGCCGCTTCGGGCTCGCCTACGAGAATGGCGACTTCTACTTCCACGCGCCCTTCCTCTTCGGCTTCGGCGGCGAGCTGTTCGACGCGTCCGGCAAGGCGAGCTTCAACACGGAGGGCATGGCGCGCTCGCTGGCCTTCGTGAAGAAGCTGCAGGACGACCGCTTCATCCCGCAGGAAATCACCGGCGCGCTGGTGAAGAGCCTCTTCAACGACGACCGCGCGGCCATGGTCATCAGCGGCCCCTGGTTCGCGGGCGAGGTGGCGCCGAACGTGAGCTACCGCGTGGTGGCGCTGCCGGTGGTGAGCGAGACGGGCATCCCCCTCAAGCCCTTCCTCGGCGTGGAGGCGGCCTTCGTGTCGTCCCAGTCGAAGCACGCCGAGCAGGCGCAGTCCCTGGCGCGCTTCCTGTCCACGGGCGAGGCCTCGCTCGTGCGCACCACCGTGGGCCGGCAGATTCCGGCGGACGTGGCCGCCTACCAGCTGCCGGCGGTGAAGGACGACGTGCTCATCTCCTCCTTCCGCGAGGCGGCGAAGAACGCCACGCCCATGCCCAACACCCTGGAGATGCTCCGGGTGTGGGAGCCCATGAAGCTCGCGCTGCGCGCGGTGCTCCAGGGCGGCACCGAGCCCCAGGACGCGGGCGCGCTGGCGGACCGCCGCTACCGCGCGCTGCACCGCGAGCGCCCCCCCGACGCCAGCCCCCTGCCCTGGCTGGGGCTGATGGGCGTCATGGCGCTGGGCGGCACGGTGTGGGTGATGCGCCGGCCCGCGCCGGTGCTGTCCTTCAAGCGGCGCTACCCGGACGTGGCGCTGGCGGCGAAGTACATCGCCCCAGCGGGGGCCGGCATCCTGGTGCTGGTGTTCATCCCCTTCGTGGTGGGCCTGAGCCTGTCGCTCTTCCACTACGAGCCGGGCCAGTACTCCTTCGTGGGCCTGGCCAACTTCATCGACATCCTGGCCAGCCGCGGCTACAGCATCACCGAGCCGCTGTCCTTCTACTTCACGCTGGCGGTGACGCTGCTCTGGGCCTTCGTCAACGTGGTGCTCCACGTGAGCATCGGCCTGTTCCTGGCGCTGCTGCTCAAGGACCCGCTCCTGAAGCTCAAGGGCGTGTACCGGGTGCTGCTCATCATCCCGTGGGCGGTGCCCAACTACATCACCGCGCTGATGTGGAAGGGCATGTTCCACCAGCAGTTCGGCGCCATCAACGGCCTGCTGGTGGCGCTGGGGCTGGAGCCGGTGAGCTGGTTCACCAAGTTCTCCACCGCCTTCGCGGCCAACGTGGCCACCAACACCTGGCTGGGCTTCCCCTTCATGATGGTGGTGGGCCTGGGCGCGCTCCAGTCCATCCCCCAGGAGCTCTACGAGGCGGCGGAGGTGGACGGCGCGAGCAAGTGGACGCAGTTCCGGCACATCACCCTGCCGCTGCTCCGTCCGGCCATGCTGCCCGCCATCATCCTGGGCAGCGTGTGGACGTTCAACATGTTCAACATCATCTACCTGGTCTCCGGCGGTGAGCCGGGCGGCGGCACGGACATCCTCGTGTCCGAGGCCTTCCGCTGGGCGTTCCAGCGCAACCAGCAGTACGGCTTCGCCGCGGCGTACTCGGTCCTCATCTTCCTGGTGCTGCTGGCCTGGTCGGGCTTCACCAAGCGACTGATGCGCGCGTCCTCGGAGGTGATGGGATGAACCGCCCTTCGAAGCTGAAGCTGGCGGCCATCCACGCCGGGCTGATGCTCACGTGCATGGTGACGCTGTACCCGGTGCTGTGGGTGGTGAAGATGGCGCTGTCCCCGGTGGACAGCCTCACGCTCACCGTCAACCCCTTCCCTGAGACTGTCACCCTGGAGCACTTCCGCGAGGTGCTGCTGGGCACGGACGCCGCCGGGCGCTGGCTGTTCGGCCGGCAGCTGCTGTCGAGCCTCGCCGTGTCCGGGGCCACCACGCTGGTGGGCCTGGCGCTGGCGGTGTCCTCGGCGTACGCGCTGTCCCGCTTCCGCTTCCCCGGCAAGGAAGGCGGAATGCAGATGCTGCTGATTACGCAGATGTTCCCGGCGACGCTGATGCTGGTGCCCATCTACAGCATCCTCGAGAAGCTCCAGCTGCTGGACAGCCTCACGGGGCTCGTCCTCGTGTACGCCACCACCGCCCTGCCCTTCTGCATCTGGAACCTGAAGGGCTACTTCGACACGCTGCCGCGGGAGCTGGAGGAGGCGGCGGTGATGGACGGGGCCTCTCCCACCCAGGTGTTCATCAAGGTGGTGCTGCCGCTGGCCCGCCCCGCGCTGGCCGTGACGGCGCTGTTTTCCTTCATGACGGCGTGGAACGAATTCATCCTCGCCGCCACGCTGCTCAATGACCCGACCCGCTTCACCCTGCCCGTCGCCCTCCAGCGGTACGTGGGCGAATACAAGGTGGAGTGGGGCAAGTTCGCCGCCGGTGCACTCGTGATTTCCGCGCCGGTCATGGCTTTGTTCTTCGCTCTCCAGAAGCACCTCGTCGGCGGCCTCACCGCTGGCGGCGTCAAGGGGTGATGGCCGATGTCGTCTCGTTGTCTCAGGACCCTGCTGCTCGTATTGCCGTTGCTCGCCGTGGCGTGTGGTGATGACTCCGATGGAGGCACCCCGCCCGAGCTGACGCCGCCCACCGTGCGCGAAATCCAGCCCACGGGCGGCCCCATCGCCGGCAACACCCTCCTCAACGTCTATGGCTCCGGCTTCCAGGACGGCGCGAAGGTGTTCCTGGGTGACCTGGAGCTGCAGCGCACGGTGGTGGTCAACGCCTTCCGCATCTACGGCTACACGCCCACGTCCACGTCGGCGCGGCTGGACGTGCGGGTGGTGAACCCGGATGGCGCCTACGGCGTGCTGGTGAAGGGCTTCACCTACGAGGGCCCGCCGGCGCCCAACATCGACCAGGCCGAGGTGCTCAACGGCAACACCGACGCGGTGAGCGGCGGGCAGCCGGTGGGCGTCACCGTGAAGGGCGCCATCACCGTGGCCGGCCTCACGCGCGGCGTGGGCCAGGCCGGCGGCGTGCGCGCCGAGGTGGGCTTCGCTCCGGGCGACTCGGAGCTGCTCAAGATGGACAGCTACACGTGGGAGGCGGCCACCTACGAGACGGACTCGGACAGCGGCGAGGCGGACGTCTACAAGGGCAACGTGCTCCTGCAGCCGCCGATTGGCGGCGAGAACCGCGAGTGGGTCGTCACCCTCCGCTTCTCCATCGACGGCGGGAAGACGTGGGTGATGGCGGACGGCGACGGCATCGCCAACGGCGTCACCGCGCAGATGATGCGGCGGGTGTTCATTGCCCGGCCGCGGGTGGACTACTGCAAGCTGGGCCCGGACGGGAACGGCGCCAACCCGGAGCTGTTCTACAAGCCGACGGAAACGACGCTCATCAAGGTGGCCGGCCAGGTGTACGCGGCGGGCATCACCCAGGGCGCCGGCGGGGGCTCGGGCCTGGTGGCGCAGCTGGGCTACGGCCCGGCGGACTCGGACCCGCGCGACTCCGCCGCGTGGACGTGGATCAACGCCACGTACAAGGCGGAGCACGGCAACAACGACGAGTGGGAGGCGGACCTGCCCAACCCGGGCACCGAGGGCACGTACCGCATCGCCTTCCGCTTCAGCATCAGCGAGAACGCCTGGCGCGTGTGTGACGCGGACGGCGTCAACGACAGCGCCGAGGGCAGCCTGGCCTTCAGCCTGGGCAAGCTGGGCACCCTCACCGTGGGCAACGAGCCGCCGAAGCCGCAGGTGGGCTGGTGCAAGATTGGCGAGGACCAGAAGGCGCCGGAGACCATCAACTACCTGACCACGCAGACGTCCGGGCAGAAGACGGTGTTCGCCCAGGTCTACATGCCGGGTGTGACGGACAAGGTGGGCGCGGGCCCGGGCCTCACCGGCCAGCTCGGCTGGGGTCCCGCGAACGAGGACCCGCGCACCTCGGCGCTGTGGAACTGGACCACGCCCCTGGCGTGGAACAAGGACAACTTCACCGTCAACGACGAGTGGAAGGGCACGCTCCCCAACCCCGGCGTGAATGGCGAGTACCGCTACGCGGTGCGCTTCGCCGCCAACGGTGGCCCGGTGCGGGTGTGTGACGGCAACGGCGTCGACGACGGCGGCCAGGACTTCGAGCTGGACCAGCTGGGCACGCTCAACGTCACGGGCGAAATCGTCGCTCCCAAGGTCATCGGCTACTGCAAGCTGGGGCCGGACGGGAACAACACGCCGGAGACGGTGACGTACACCACCACCGCGCCGGCTTCGCGCAAGGTGCTGGGCCAGGTGTACGTGCAGAGCGTGACGACCATGCCGGGCAAGGGTGACAACGTCGTGGCCCAGCTTGGCTGGGGACCCACGGGCGAGGACCCGGACAGCTCCGCGAACTGGAATTGGTCGACGGCGGCCGAATACAAGGGCGACATCGGCGACAACAACGACGAGTACGAAGCCACCCTGCCCAACCCGGGCGTGACGGGCACCTCCCGCTTCGCGTACCGCTTCCAGGTGAATGGCGGCGCGTTCCTCTACTGCGACGCGGACGGCGGCAGCAGCGCCACGGACTTCGACCCGACGAAGCTGGGTGGGCTGACCGTGGTCGCGCCGCCCAGCACCGTCGGCTACTGCAAGCTGGGGCCGGACGGGAACAACACGCCGGAGACGGTGACGTACACCCCCGGCATGACGGCCGACCGCAAGGTCGTGGGCCAGGTGTTCGTGGAGGGCGTGACGGCCGGAGCCGGCGCGGGCACCGGCGTCGTCGCCCAGCTCGGCACGGGCCCGGCGGGCGTGGATCCGACCAACGCCAACCAGTGGAGCTGGACGACCACGGCTTCCTACAAGGGCGAGGTGGGCAACAACGACGAGTACGAGGCCACCCTGCCCAACCCGGGCGTGGTGGGCACCTCCCGCTTCGCGTACCGCTTCCAGGTGAATGGCGGCGCGTTCCTCTACTGCGACGCGGACGGCGGCAGCAGCGCCACGGACTTCGACGCCACGAAGGTGGGCACGCTCAACGTGAGCGAGGTGACCTCGGGCATCGACCAGGCCGAGGTGCTCAACGGCAACACCCAGCTGGTGAGCAACGGGCAGCCGGTGAGCGTCACCGTGCAGGCCTCCGTCCTCGTGACGGGGCGCACCCGCGGTGCGGGCCAGGGCAGCGGCGTGCGCGCGCAGGTGGGCTTCGCCGCGGGCGGCTCGGACGTGCTCAGCCCGCAGAGCTACACCTGGGCCGAGGCCACGTACGACACGGACTCGGCCAGCGGCGAGGCGGACATCTACAAGGGCACCGTGCAGCTGGCACCGCCGGTGGGTGGCGAGAACCGCGAGTGGGCCGTCACCCTGCGCTTCTCCATCGACGCGGGACAGACGTGGGTGATGGCGGATGGCGACGGCAGCGCCAACGGCCTGTCGGCGCTGATGATTCGGCGGGTGTTCATCTCGCGGCCGCGGGTGGACTACTGCAAGCTGGGCCAGGACGGGAGCACCGCCAACCCGGATGTGCGCTACAGGCCCGGGGACACGTTGCTGACCAAGGTTCTGGGCCAGGTGTACGCGGCGGGCATCACCGCTGGCACAGGCCCCGGGGAGGGGCTGACGGCGCAGCTGGGCTACGGCCCGGCGGACTCGGACCCGCGCAGCTCCGAGGCGTGGATCTGGGTCGACGCCACGTACAGGACGGAGCGCGGCAACAACGACGAGTGGGAGGCGGAACTGCCCAACCCGCGCACCGAGGGCAACTACCGCTTCGCCTTCCGCTTCAGCGTCAGCGAGAACACCTGGCGCGTGTGCGACGCGGACGGCGTCAACGACAGCACCGAGGGCGAACTGACCTTCAGCCTGGCGAAGCTGGGCACCCTTACCGTGGCCAGCGAGCCGGCGCCGAAGCCGCCGGTGGTGTGGTGCAAGCTGGGCGAGGACCAGAAGGCGCCGGAGACCATCAACTACCTGACCACGCAGACGTCCAGCCTGAAGACGGTGTTCGCCCAGGTCTACATGCCGGGCGTGACGGACAAGGTGGGCGCGGGCCCGGGCCTCACCGGCCAGCTCGGCTGGGGTCCCGCGAACGAGGACCCGCGCACCTCGGCGCTGTGGAACTGGACCACGCCCCTGGCGTGGAACAAGGACAACTTCACCGTCAACGACGAGTGGAAGGGCACGCTCCCCAACCCCGGCGTGAATGGCGAGTACCGCTACGCGGTGCGCTTCGCCGCCAACGGCGGCCCGGTGCGGGTGTGTGACGGCAACGGTGTCGCCGACGGCGGCCAGGACTTCGAGCTGGACCAACTGGGCACGCTCAACGTCACCGGTGAAGTCGTGGTGCCCAGGGTCGTCGGCTACTGCAAGCTGGGGCCGGACGGGAACGCCACGCCGGAGACGGTGACGTACGCCACGACCGCGACGGGCGACCGGAAGGTGGTGGCGCAGGTCTGGGTGGATGGGGTGACGGCCGGGACGGGCGCGGGCGCCGGAGTCGTGGCTCAGCTCGGCTGGGGCCCCGCGGGCTCGGACCCGACGAGCGGCTTGGGATGGAGCTGGACGAATGCTCCGTACAAGAGAGACCTCTTCGACAACGACGAGTACGAAGTCACGCTGCCCAACCCGGGCGTGACGGGCAGCTACAGCTTCGCCTACCGCTTCCAGGTCAATGGCGGCGCGCACCGCTACTGCGACTCTGACGGCGTCAACGACAGCACCGAGGGCAACCTGACCTTCAGCCTGGCGAAGCTGGGCACCCTCACCGTGGCCACCGAGGTGCCGAAGCCCCGGGTGACGTGGTGCAAGCTGGGCGAGGACCAGAAGGCGCCGGAGACCATCGACTACCTCACGACGACGCAGACGTCGGGACTGAAGATCGTGCACGCCCAGGTCTACATGCCGGGCGTGACGGACCAGCCGGGGGCAGGGCTGGGTCTCTCCGGCCAGCTCGGCTGGGGTCCCGCGGACGAGGACCCGACCACCTCGGTGAATTGGAACTGGTCCACGAACCTGGCGTGGAACCAGGACATGTTCGAGGTCAACGATGAGTTCAGGGCCGTGCTGCCCAACCCCGGCATCAATGGCGAGTACCGCTACGCGGTGCGCTTCAGCGCCAACGGCGGTCCGTTGCGCGTGTGCGACGGCAACGGCGTTGACGACGACGGCCAGGACTTCGAGCTGAACCAGCTGGGTACGCTCCGTGTCACCGGTGAGGTCGTGGTGCCCAAGGTCATCGGCTACTGCAAGCTGGGACCGGATGGGAGCAGCACGCCGGAGTCGGTGACGTACATCGCGAACGCGCCCGCCGACCGGAAGGTGGTCGGGCAGGTCTGGGTGGACGGTGTGACGGCCGGAACGGGCGCGGGCGCCGGAGTCGTCGCCCAGCTCGGCTGGGGACCGGCGGGCGAGGACCCGACCACCTCCGCCAGCTGGAGCTGGTCGGCGGCCCAGTTCAAGGGCGACATCGGCAACAACGACGAGTACGACGCCACCCTGCCCAACCCGGGAGTGGCGGGCAGCTACCGCTTCGCCTACCGCTTCCAGGCCAATGGCGGTGCGTTCCTCTACTGCGACGCGGACGGCGGCATCAGCGCCGCGGACTTCGATGCGACGAGGACGGGCACGCTGACGGTCGAGGCGCCTCCCGCTCCCCTCGCGGCCTGCCGTCTGCTGAGCGTGAGCGGCACCACCGTGGGCAGCGGTGACGCCGTCACGGCCACGGGCCGCGTGCGCATCGCCGGTGTCACCGACGGCTCGGGCGCCCCTGCTGGCAACCTCCAGGTGCAGGTGGGCGTGGGGGCCATCGACGTGGATGCCTCGGCGAATCCGGCGGCCTTCACCTGGAAGGTCGCGCCGTACACGGGCGAAGCGTCAGGCGAGGCGGACACGGACGAGTTCAGCACGACCGTCAACCCGGCCTACGAGGGCAACCGCGCGGTGAGCCTGCGCTACACGACGGACGGCTCCACGTGGACGTATTGCGACAAGGACGGCAACGACGTGGGCGGCTACACGATGGGCCAGCAGCATGCCCTCACCGTGGGCAAGCACACGGACATCGACTACTGCAACCTGCAGTGGCCGTTCTCCATCAGCACGGGAGACACCGGTGGAGCCCGAACCGTCTACGCGCAGGTGTACGAGGATGGCGTCACCAACCAGGGTGGCGCGGGCGCGGGCATCGTCGCGGAGCTCGGTTATGGCAACGCGAGCAGCGACCCGGGCGTCTCCGGGTGGACGTGGGTCGCAGCGCCGTTCCTGAGTGATGAAGGCGGCAACGACCAGTTCTCCCTGGACCTGCCGGCCGTACCCACCGGCACGTCCTACGTCTACCGGTACTCGCTCAACGGCGGGGCGTACTGCTACGGCGACCGGAACGACCGGGGCGGTGGCGGCAGGTTCGGCGACGGCTTCTCCGGCGAGAACCTGGGCACCGTCACCGGCCCCTGAGCGCAGCGCTGGACTCGTGGCCGCCCGGGATTCCCTTCCTCGGGCGGCCCGTCCCGCGACGTGAAGCGCGCCCGTGCGCCCCCGGGCCCGACTCGAAGCCCCGCCACCGGGCGCTCGTGCGGGTAACGGCTCACCCATGAGCCCCTCCTGCGTCCCTCCATGAACGGCCCGCGTCCTGGCGGGACGCGGAGGCTGGCGGAGGTGCACAGGTGCTGCCCTGCCGTCCATCTCAAGGGCGCGGCACGCGGCGCTGGCATGCGACCCGCAATACCCCCGCGCACGCACCCGGTCTTCTCCCCCGAGAAGCCAGGTCCGCGGGGGAATGCCCATGTCGCTGCTCAAGTCAGGCTGGTTGTTGGGAGTGCCGCTGCTCGTGCTCGGCTCTGCCGCGGGCGGCGCGTACCTCTACCACCGCTATCGCGACGCGGACTTCGAGAAGCGCGAGGCCGAGTACCAGCGCCAGCTCTCGGGCCACCTCACCGAGCACGAGAAGGAGATTGAGGCCTTCAACGCGCAGCTCGGGATGATGCGCTCCCAGCTGGTGACGCCGGCGGACCTGGAGAAGAAGTACAACGCGCTGCTCACCGCCAGGGACGCGGACTTCGAGAAGTTCCGCCGCGACCACGCCCTCGTCGTGAAGAGCCTCTCCGACTCCGTCTTCGAGCTGAAGCAGCGCGCGCAGGATGGGACGGAGGAGGCGCACGAGGAGCCCTCGCTTCCGTCCGGCCCCGGCGACACGACGCCCTCCGCGAAGCCGGTCATCTCCTACGCGTTCGCGGACAAGGACGGCCGCATCCACCTCAATGACCCCGACATCTGGGTCCAGGGCGACGAGGACCTGGAGATGAAGCAGCTGTTCCGCGTGAAGGGCACCGTCGTCCAGCAGAAGGACGGCTCTCTGATGGCGGAGCGCATCCAGCTCATGGAGGTCTCTCCCGACGTCCAGACGGCGGGGCAGTATCGCGAGCTGGCGGAAGCCCACCTGGTGGATGCGAACTTCACCTACGCCAATCCTCCCCAGGAGGGGCCGCCGCGCGACGGGTGGATGAAGTGGGGCCCGGGGTGGATGGCCACCATGGGGACCTCGTTCCGCTCGGAGCACCTGCTGCGCTTCGGCGCTTCGGCCAGCGTGGTGCGACTGGGAGACGTCGGCCTGGCGGGAGGGCTCTCCTCCGACTTCGACTCCCTGGAGGGTAGCGGCGGGGACGCCTTTGTCACCTACAGCCCGACCGTCCGCGGAAAGCAGTTGGGCGTGGCCCTGGGTGGCGGAGTCCACCTTCCCCTGGGCGGCACGACGCGCGTCCGTCCCAACCTCACCCTCAACTTCGTCATCTACTGAGGAGAACGACCATGTCCCTGTGGAACCCCATGACGCGCCCCCTGGGCCTGATGCTGAGCACCCTGGTGCTTACGGCCTGCACCTCACCGAGCGCCCCCGCGCGCGAGCCCCTGGAGGCGCAGGCGCCCTCCGTGGCACCGGCTCCGGAAGCGAAGGCTCCCGAAGCGGCGCCCCCTCCCGTCGTGGCGCAGGCCGCGGCTGCTCCTGTCGCCGCGCCCGCCGCCGAGCCCGCGAAGGGCCTGGCGGAGAAGGCCCGGGTGCAGGGAATCGACGTCTCCCGCTATCAGCCGACGGTGAAGTGGGACGCGGTCAAGGGAACGGCCGCATTCGTCTTCGTGAAGGCGACGGAGACGACGGGCGGGGTGGACCCGCGCTTCAAGACGCACTGGAGCGGGGCCAGGAAGGCGGGGCTTCCCCGGGGCGCCTACCACTTCTTCCATCCGAAGGAGGACGTGGACAAGCAGGTGGCCAACTTCACGCAACACCTCAAGCCCGACCCCGGTGAGCTGCCTCCCGTCGTGGACGTGGAGCAGTTCAAGCAGGAGTACGACGGCTTCACCTGCGCGCAGCTCGCGGGAATGCTCCAGCAGTTCTCCCAGGGAGTGGAGAAGCAGCTCGGCCGCAAGCCGATGATCTACACGAACCACGTGACGTGGAGCGGCAGCTTCTGCGACCACCCGTACTTCGAGGACCACCCGCTCTGGCTCGCCGCGTACACGAACCAGGCCGAGCCCCGGCTCCCCAAGGGGTGGAAGCGCTGGCATTTCTGGCAGTTCACGGAGAAGGGCCAGGTGGAGGGCATCGACGGGCAGGTCGACCAGAGCTACTTCAACGGCACCGCGGAGGAGCTCCAGGGCCTCTTCGCAACCGCGCAGGCGAATTAGCCCCGGCCTGTTCCCGGCGCGTCGGGAAGACGGAGGCCCCCTGCCGTGCAAGGAAGGCCGTTACGCCGGGCGCTGAAAAGACGAAGGGCCCGGAACCTTTAGGTTCGGGGCCCTTCTTTTTTGGAGTGCGGGGTGCTGGCGCGCGGGAGCGCTGCGAGAGTTGCAAGGACGAGCTGCTTGTCGTCTTTTCTTGCAAGGGGATAGGGGTGTCTCTCGCCTGTAAACGCGCAGCGGGCGCAGGTGTCGGCGGCGCACCTGGTGGAGCGGGTGCTGCCGCACGCGCCCTACCGCCAGTGGACGATGTCCTTTCCGCACCGGGGTGCGGTGGGTGCTGCGCAAGGACGTGGGACTGCGCTCGAACGTCCTCACCGTGTGCCCGCGCGCGCTGTTCGACCTGCAGCGTCGGAAGGCACGACGGCAGGGTCTACGCGGTGGGCAGGTCGGGGCCGTGTCTTTCATCCAGTTCTTTGGCTCGGCGTTGCAGGTAACTTCGGCGCTGAACGCAAAGGGCCAGGGCGACATCACGACGGAAATCCTGCCGGCGCCGGCCTTCTATTGCGCCGAGGCCTGCCACCAGCAGTACCTGTAGAAGAACCCGGACGGCGCTGCGACGTCGGGAGCCCGGGCGTCAGTTGCCCGATTGGCGTGGGCATCAGCGCCTGACGTGAAGCACCGGGGTCCGTGTCCCTGCGACACCAGGCCCCCTCCCGCTATTCCACTGCAGGAGGCGAATCACCGCCCCCGTAGATTGTGCGCCCTCAGTTCACCATCCCCCTCAAGGGGTATGGCCTCCACGATGACCATGGGTAACCTCTCGCGTTGCAGAGAAGGTCACGGGCAAACGTCGGCCACGAAGCCAAGCACCTGGATCGCTCGCAAGAGTTCTCAGGCGTCCCGCAACCCCAAGGAACAATCCCATGAGACTGGACCGGGTGGTCATCAGGAACTTCAAGTCCATCAAGACAATCGAACTGCTAATCCCTCAAAAGGACGAGCAGCGACAGGGCTCGGCCGACTTCCTCTCCATTGTCGGAGAGAACAACGCAGGAAAATCATCCATCCTCGAAGCCATACGCCTCGCTTGCACGGCGAACTCGAAGTCAATCTCCGAGCAATTTCCAGGCATCGATCCAGGCAACGGCCCCATCGAGATCGAGCTGGAGTTCGATCAACTCAATGAGAGCGACAGGAAGTCCCCCGCTCTACTGGGGAACACTTTCACAGAAGGCGGACGGGAAAAGTACCGACTCAAGAGGATCTGGAAGACAGCGGGAACTGTCTCAGAGAACTGGTCATACAATCCCAACCGCCCACCGACGTTCCAGCTGACGGGGTGGTCTGGCAAGAAGACCCTCAAGACCCTTGAGGCGGACGAGCGCTGGAAGCCCATTATCGAGCTTGTCGCCAAGGAGACTTCCTCCCCCAAGCCCTCCCTGGACCTGTTGATCGAGGCCGCCCGGAAGATCAACTCTCCCCTTCTTGAGGTACACCCTCAAGAAACTTGGTCGGTCTATCAGGGAAGCAGCGCGCCTCACCTCGAAGCCATCCTGCCCAGCGTCATCTATGTTCCAGCACTTCGCGAAACCAGCGAAGAAGCAGACGTGGGAGAAAAACAATCATCGATTCGAAAAATCGTGAACTCCCTCTTCGACCAGCAGCTCGCCAATCATGAGCGGGTCATCCGGTTCAAATCTGCGGCGACAGAGCTCCAAGACCTTTTCGCCACAGAGGGCAAACATCGAATCGTAACGTCCATCGAGGAGCAAATCACCGCGAAGTTCAAGGATCTCATCAACATTGGCGCCGAACTCAGGTTCAACGCTCCGGATGTGATGTCAGACCTCGCGAGCAGAACCGAGTTCAGGGTCCTTGATGGTGAGCTGTCGACACGACCAGACCATCAAGGCCACGGAGCTCAACGCTCCATCGTGCTGGCGCTTCTCCAGTTGTACGCTGAGCAGCTCAGGAAGAGCACCTCGCGTGAACAGCACCCCATGCTATTCCTGATTGAAGAGCCCGAAATCTACCTGCACCCTGGAATGTGCCGAAGGATGCGCGACACGCTGCTGAGAATCTCCCGAAGCGGGGTCGGGCAGGTCATCTGCACAACGCACTCCCCCGTCTTCCTGGACCTTGCCGATCGTCACGACGGCATTGTCATCTTGAGGAAGAAGACAGCGTCTCCTGTAGCCAAACAACGCACCAGTGACGTGTTCGACCAGACCGCCACTGATAAAGAGCAGCGCGCGCGACTCCGGATGCTTCTGACCTTCGACCCCGCTGTCAACGAGGCCTTCTTCTCGGAGCAGGTCTGCCTTGTCGAGGGAGACTGCGAAATCGCGGCAATCGAAGCAGTCGCCAGGAAGCTCGTCGCGGCAGGAGAAATCAGCTGGTCCAAGTACCTCATGGCGAGGCGCGCGGTCACCGTCATCAACTGCCGAGGCAAATGGACCATCCCCGCATTCCAGAAGGTGCTCAACGCCTTCGACATCAACTATCGCGTCATCTACGACCTGGATGAGGGGGACCTGGCCAACCTGGCCAACGCACAGATCGAGCAGCTTCTATCGGGAAATGACCAGAGCCTCTCGCATAAGCCGAACTTCGAAGAGTTCATCTTCGGTAAGTCATGGCAGAGCGATAAACCGTGGACCGCCACGAAGACAATCCATGAGGCTCCAGAACTCAACGCGCGGCTCATCGCCTTCTTTGAGTTCGCGCTCGGTCGAACGGTCTCGGAACTGAAGCCGGAAGCCGTGCCTTCAGCCTCTGAGCACACATCCATTCCGCGGGTCCAAAGGCCCCATCGGCGAAACCTCAGGGGAAAGCTCAAGGAACTCAAGGTCCCGAATGAGGCAATCCAGTCAGCTAGACGTGTGGAGCAACTGTTTCGCGTCGCAGCAGGCCCGAACTTCGCTCCCCGTCCAGATTCTGATGCATCCCGGCAGCCCCTGGGAGGAACAAGAATCGACGCATTCGCCATCGTCACAGGCGCATCCATGGCGGACACCCTGCAGGACAACGACATCGTAGCGCTCAAATTCCTCGATGGCGTCTTCTTGGAGCCCGTGCACTCGCCCGACATCCAGTTCAACGCCGCGCTCCCGGGGATCATCGAGAACGATGGTATCTATGTACTGGCGGCGAATGACTACATCGATCAAAAATCGTACACCATGAAACGCGTCAGGATTTCCATCCGCCCGGACGGAACATGGCGCGGAGAGATTTCCGCGGACAACCCGGACACGAACTGGGGCGACCGCGGTCATTTCGAGATTCGCAAGACGGATCGGATCCACTTCGCGGCGCAAGTCGTCGGGGTCGTACGAAAAGACGAGCTTGAGGGATTCTCCCCGGAAACTCTGGGGCTGAGCACCATTCCTACGGGCCAAGCTCCCTCCTTCGAGGAAGACTGAGTTGGCATCTCTTCTTCCGCCCAACGACGCTCGGCGTTGCAGGTAACGCCGCACGTCCACTCACGGGTACCGGACGGCGTCCTCGGGCCGCGACAAGGCGGTGTGCGCTTCGCGCCATTGCTCCCGCCCACGCAAGGTGAGGTGGAGCAACTGCTGCGGGTGGTGATTCACCGGTTGAGACCGCCGCGCCAAACCGCGGCCATTTCTGGCCCCCCAAGCAGGTACGGAGGAGGCGTGCGTGCCGCCTGTCAGACGTAAGACTGTGGAGCACCATGACTGCTTGGGCTCAACACCCGTGCCCGGGTTGCGGCGGGGCTCCGGACTCGCTACCTTGTGTGCCAGTCCCTGCATCCATGCAGCCGGTCTCGCCAGCCGGTCCCAACCTGGCGTCTGGATTGCCCGCATCCCCCAGCCTGGTGTGGTCCTCGCGCGAGAACATCCGCGCGCAACTGCTGTCCCTCCTCCAAACGGTGCCTCTGGAATGCGTCGCCCTTCGACGCCGGGTCATCCGCCTGCTCGGCATCTTTGGCGGAGCTGAGCACTCCTCGCCCCTGCTCGCGGTGGTACTCGACGACCGGGAGCACATCGATACCCGGGTCCAGGCGCTACGAGCCATCGTGAAACACGGCGCTCCACTCCCCGGCCCGGAGCTCCGCCGTGTCGTCGAGCAACTTCCGACGCTCAATTACTGCCCTTGTTGCTGCCCTCCCCTGGAAGAGGTCCTCACCCTGGCGCGGACGGAAAGCGGCAGGGAGGCCGCCGAGGGGTTGCTGCAACAGGCCTCGATACGGGAGCGCGCGAGCGTGCTCGCGTCCGCGCGGCGCACGCCGTTGTCTCCACGGCTCGTCGAATGGCTCTACTCGCACTGGTTCCAGCACGACCGCTTCGAGCTTGCGAAGGACGAGTGCTGGGGCCGCAGAGCCAACCTCCGCGTGGCGGTGGCCCACCGTGAACGCTCGGAGGCCTGGGCGCTCCTCATGGATTGGGTTCGCGACTCGGTGGGTGAGGAACTGGACCCAGCCGAATTCCGCAATCTGCCTCTGGAAGAACAGGCGAGAATCTTCGGCGTCGCGCACCAGAAGCCAGCCGCCAGGGTCCTCCTGCAGCCACTTCCTGACCTGCTCGACTGCGTTGGACAGGACGCGCTGCTGCGCCGCCTCCGCTACATCGTGCGCGACGAGAGCGTTGCCCAGAAGGTGACCTATCGATTCAAGGAGAGCCCGCATGGCCTCTCCCGGGCCATGGACCTGCTGGTGGAATGGCGGGAGGCGCGTCCGGTCCTCTGTTCGCTGCTCTGCGACTTCGACATCACCGACGGGGTGCGGTGCGCGCTTCTGGACCGCCTCTTCGACCACGACCGCGCCATGACGGTCCGCTGGGCTCTCGTCGCTGCGAGGTATCCCGACAACGCGCCCCTCGTGCGCTTCGTCCTCCAGTGCGCGGCGCAGAAGCCCGAGCTAGCGGACCGCCCGCTGTTCCTGGCCGCGCTGCGAGGCGAGGACGACGAGGCCCGGGCCCTTGCGCTGGAGGGACTGTTCTCCCTGGGCGAGTCGGGCGCCGGCTGGTGCGACCGGCTCACCTCGCTGGTCCACGCGAGCCACGAGCAAGTGCGCCTCCGCGCGGCCGCGTGCCTCGCCCGGGAAGGCCGGCGCGAGTGGCTCCCGCTGCTGAGACAGACGTCCCTCAATGCATCCGAGTCGGAAAGAATGCGCCAGGAGGCGGTTCGCTGGCTCGGCCTGGTGGACGCCGAAGCCAGCCGGCCCGTGCTGAAGCTGGTGCTCGCGGAGGCGCCGGCAGAGGCGCCTGGGAGTTACCACCCAGGCGAGGACGAAGCGGCCTGGGCCCTCTCGCGACTGGGAACGACCGAGGACCTCTCCACGTTGCTCGATGCCGCGCTGCGAGGCTGCTGCGCGAAGCGAATCGACCAGGAGTTGGAGTACCACCTGGCGCGACAGGAGGGGCGCCCCGCCGAGGACGTGCCCCCGCCCTGGTCCGAATGGGGCAGGCAGCGTCACCGGGCGTTGTAGGCCTCAACTCGAGAGGCTGCGGAGGTCCGTGGCTTCAACCCACCAGTTGGAATGAAGGGGAATCACGAAGAAGCCACGGTCGGCCGGCTCGACAGTATGGTCATGACCATGAGCCCGCGCGGCCCAATCCCCCTCCCCGCTCCCATCCAGAACCTCGTCGAGTCGCTCATCGACATGCCCGGGGCGTGCGCCGTGGCGCTCGGGGGTTCCCGCGCGGAGGGCAGCATGGACGCCCGCAGTGACTGGGACCTCGGCGTCTATTACCGGGGCACGCTGGACACAGCCCGGTTGAGTGAGAGGGGGACGGTGCACCCTCCTGGCGCCTGGGGGCGCCTCATGAACGGCGGCGCATGGCTGGTCCTGGATGATGGCACCAAGGTCGACGTGCTCCTCCGCGACCTTGACGCCGTCGAGCACTGGAGTGAGCGCGCGGAGAGCGGCCACTTCGAAATCGATGCGCTCCTCGGGTACGTCGCGGGGTGTCCCACATGCATGCTGCGCGCGGAGCTCGCGGTGGGCCGTGTCCTCCACGGCTCGCTCCCGGAAAGGGCGAGCTACCCGGCCCCGTTGGCGGAGATGGCGCAGTCGCGGTGGCGGTTCGCCTGTGCGTTCACCATGGAGCACGCGCGGATGCGGGCTGAGCGGGGCGATGTGGTGGGTGCGATGGGACAGGCGGCGAAGGCCACCATCGAAAATGCCCACGCGGTGCTCGCCGAGAAACGCACCTGGGTCTTCAACGAGAAGCGGATTCTCGAGCGCGCCGGCCTCACCGGGCTGCACGCCCTGTTCTCCCAGGCCCCTCGGCGTGAAGAGCTGGTGGACTGGGTCTCGACTGTTCGAGCCGCCCTCGGCGTGGGTTGACGGACTCCCTGTTTAGTCCGGTGTGGAGAGCTACCATCTACCTGCCGGATGACGTTGGAGTTCAACTACCTCGCGAGTAGTCTCCTCGTGGGCGGTGCGGACCGCCTCACGAGAGACCTCATGGCGTCTGACGACTTCAATCCGGCGAGCCCTCCCCGCGAGATGCGACTCGGCCCGTGGCGTCTGCTGGAGCAGCGCGGCCAGGGCACCTACGGCATCGTCTACCGCGCCGAGCTCGCCGAGTCGCAGTCCGCGTACCCCGTGGCCCTCAAGCTGGCCCTGCACCCTGGGGATGCGCGCTTCGCGCGGGAGGCCGAGCTGCTCTCCCGCATCCATCACCCCGCCGTCCCCCGCCTGATTGACAATGGCCACTGGCAGCCCCGGGAAGGCGTGTCCTATCCCTGGCTCGTCATGGAATGGGTCGAGGGCGCACCGCTCTATGACTGGGCCCAGGCACAGCGCCCGTCTTCGCGGCAGGTGCTTCAGCTTCTGGCCCGGCTGGCCCGCGCCCTGGATGCCACCCACGCGGCCGGAGGCGTCCACCGCGATGTGAAGGGTGACAATGTCCGCGTCCGGCCCGCGGACGGGCAGCCCTTCCTCCTGGACTTCGGCTCCGGACACTTCGTGGGGGCCGCCACGCTGACCTCGCATCTCTTTCCTCCCGGCACTACGCCCTACCGCTCGCCGGAGGCGTGGCGCTTCGTCTTCGGTTCCCGCGAGCTCCCGGCGGTCGCATATCCGCCGGGGCCCGCGGATGACCTCTTCGCCCTGGGTGTCACGGCCTATCGACTCATTACAGGGAAGTACCCACCGTCAGCGCACCCGCGGCATGAGGATGACTGGCTCTGGCGCCCCAAGGAGCTGGGACGCTGGACGGCGCGAGTCTGCAACCCCCGCTGCCTCCCGGAGCTGAGCGCGCTGGTGTCCCGGATGCTCTCGCCGCACCCCAAGGTGCGAGGCAGCGCGCAAGAGGTGGCGGAAGCGCTGGAGCAGGCGGCGCACAGCGCGGGAAGCGAGGCGGACGTGCCGCTCTTCACCGGAGAAGAGCCGCGGCCCGCGGGCCTCTTCCCCGTCATCCAGCGCGTCACGGTGCGGCCCCCTCCTCGCATGCGCAGGTGGCCCTGGTTCGCGGCCGCCGGCCTCGGAGGCGCGCTGGCACTGAGCGTCGGGGGAGATCAGAGCGTGAGTCACTCTGGAGAGCCCGAGGCGTCTCACCTCGCGGAGCAGGAAGAGTCAACGGATGCCGGCACCGTGGCCGTCGGGGACTCCGTACTCACGGCGCCAGGGGCGCCCGAACGAGCCCCCTCCGTATGGGCATCCATCGCGGTCGACGTGCCACCGAAACCCCTGCCAGGGCAGCGGCGCCCGGACGGCAGGGGCCGCTGTCCGGGCAACGTGCAGGTCGCCATCAACGGCGGTTGTTGGACGAAAGTGCCCGTGGACCTGAAGAACTGTGCTGATGAGGACGGCTTTTTTGAATACAGAGGCGCCTGCTACATCCCCGTCATGACCAGGCCACGCCCGCCCACCTCGGGCCCCGCGGATGGAGACGACAGTCCATAGAAACACCGGGCGGGCGCCCAGCCCGGTGTCGTCATGCAGGCACAGCCCCGGTAGCGGGCGCGCCTCGGACGCGGCGGGAATCCGCCCCACCTACGAGCAGATGAACGTGGTGTCCGTATAGTAGGCCGTCACCTGGCCCGACTGGGTGATGTACCCCGCGCAGTCGTAGTGCCAGGCCCCCACCCAGGTCGTCTTGGCCGCGTTGCTGTAATAGGTCCGGTGCTGACCATACCGCGTCCCACCACCAGGCTCCTCATGCCGCTGCTCCACCGTGCTCACCGCGGCTGCGGGCTCCCCTTCCTCTGCCTCCTGAATGGCCGGTCCACCGCAAGCGCTGACCAGCAGCGCGGAAATCGCAATGACCCAACGGGACTGCGCCATGATGTGCTCCTTGCGTGGAGTATCGATGTTGCAGGTGCAATGATAACAAATTCTGGCGTTCCGTGGACACCGCCCCCGGCACGAAGCCCGACACTCTCGGAGGCCGGAGTCTCCAGCGGACCGGTGCGAAGTGGCCGCGCGTCCGGATGGGCCCGGGCGCAGCCGGGTGGGAGAGCGGCGCAACCCCTGCGTCCGCTCTCACGAAGCTGTAGCGCCAGCGCTCAGTAGATGTAACCCAGACCCACGCGGTCGGAGGTGGTGAACTCACCGTTCGTATCGGGCGGGTAGCAGCTGTTCATGATCGACCCCCCCGGCGTGGCCGTGGACGGCGTCCCGGGGATGAGGACGGCCCCCACGCCAGCGGTTCCTTCGTTGGTGGCGGCACCGCCGCAGCTGATGGACCGGTCGTAGTAGTCCGTGTGACGAAGACCGATGGTGTGTCCCAGCTCGTGGGTGATGACGTGCTCGTTCACGTCCACGCTGTAGCTGTTCAGCCCGGTGCCGATGTTGATGGTCCCATAGGGACGGCCGCCCGAGGGGTAGCCCGAGGAGCCGCCGGTGCCGGGCACGGCCTGCGCGGTGATGATCGCGGTGCAGCCGGTGCTCGGCCCGCGAACGAAGGTGAGGCGCAGCCCCAGTTGGTTGTAGTTGGCGAGGGCCATGTCGAGCCCCTGGCTGAGCCGGGTGTAGCTGTTGAACGAGGAGGTGGGATTGACGCAGATGCGCGTCACGGCGGTGCCGACGAGATTCGTCGTATGCACCAGCTCCTCACTCCCCTCGCCGCGCTGGAGCATCTCGCGAGACGCCTCGAGGCTCACGTGCGCGTCGCGGCCCACGTACACGGCACCGTCGACCACCATGATGTCGTCGGCCGGAATCCCGGACTCCACCAGGTTGGCGATGATCTCCTCATTCTCGACGTACGGGTCGGTACCGCAACCGGCCAGCAACGCGCCACAGCTCACCACGAGAACTGCCGCTGTCTTGAACATGGTCGTGCCCCTCGAGTCTTGAAGCGGTTCTTCCCACGCCCCCGCCATGGGAGCGTGGGGAGACCAGCAAAGCACGAAAGACGTGTTTCGAGACACCCAGCCCCCACTCAGGACCGGGCAGCCATGTGCTTTCCGGTCAGCGAGCCCTTGTGTGAGGCGAGCTGCCCGGGAAGTCCTTCGAAGACCACCCGGCCGCCCTCGTGGCCCGCGCCGGGCCCCAGGTCGATGACCCAATCCGCGCGGGAGACGACGTCGAGGTTGTGCTCGATGACGATGACGGTCGACCCGGCATCCACCAGCCGGTCGAACAGGCCAATCAGCGTGTCCACGTCGTTCATGTGCAGACCGGTGGTGGGCTCGTCGAGCACGTAGATGTTGCCCGAGCGGCCCAGCTCGGCGGCGAGCTTCAGCCGTTGGCGCTCGCCGCCCGAGAGCGTCGATAGCGGCTGCCCCAGTGTGAGGTAGCCGAGCCCGACGTCCTCCAGCCCCTGGAGAATCCTGGCGATGGCCGGCTCGGTGAAGAAGGCCACGGCTTCGGTGATGGACATCCGGTAGACGTCGCTGATGGACTTGCCACGCAGCGTGTGGGCCAGCACCTCGTCGGTGAACCGCTTGCCGTCACATGTCTCGCAGACGGTCACCATCGGGTCCAGGTGCGCCAGGTCCGTGTAGATGACCCCCAGCCCGCTGCAGTCCGGGCAGGCGCCCTTCGAGTTGGCGGAGAACAGCGCGGCGTCCACCTTGTTCGCCTTGGCGAAGGCCTTGCGGACGTTGTCGAGGATGCCGGTGTACGTGGCGGTGTTGGAGCGGCGCGAGCCACGGGCCAGGTTCTGGTCGATGATGATGGTCTCCGGGTACGCCCTGGGCAGGCAGCCCTGGATCAGCGACGACTTCCCCGAGCCGGCGACGCCCGTCACGACGGTCAGCGCCCCGCGTGGAATCGAGACGGAGAGGTTCTGGAGGTTGTTGAGGCGGGCGCCCTTGATGTGCAGTTGCCCCGTGGGCTTGCGTGGCGCGCTCTTGATGGGCTGGTACTTCTTCATGTGGTTGCCCGTGAGCGTGCCCGAGGTCAGCAGGCCCTCGTACGAGCCCTCGTAGACGACCTGTCCGCCCCCGTTGCCAGCCTTCGGTCCCATGTCGACCACGTGGTCGGCAATGGCAATCATGTCCGGCTTGTGCTCGACGATGAGCACGGTGTTGCCCTTGTCGCGGAGCTGCTGCATCAGGCCCGCGAGCCGGCCGACGTCGTGCGGGTGGAGCCCCACGCTGGGCTCGTCGAAGATGTATGTCACATCGGTGAGGCTGGAACCCAGGTGCCGCACCATCTTGACGCGCTGGCTCTCTCCTCCCGACAGGGTCGAGCTCTCGCGGTCGAGGCTGAGATAGCCCAGCCCGATGGTCACCAGGTTGTCGAGCCGGTGGGCCAGGGCCTCCAGCATCGGGCCCACGGACGGAGCGGCAATCTCGCGGACGAACACGGCGAGGTCGGACACCTGCATCGCGGAGCACTCGGCGATGTTCTTGCCCCGGATGCGGCTGCCGAGCGCGGCCTGGTTGAGCCGCCCGCCCTGGCAGGAAGGACAGGTTGCGCGGGTGAAGATGCGCTCGTATTCGGCGCGGACGTGCGGCTGCACGGTCTCCGGGTCCTTGGCGCCCAGCGTCCTGCGCAGCTTGGGGACCAGTCCCTCGTAGGTGAGGTTTATCTTGTCGAGCTTTATCTTCCGGCCGTCGTCCAGATGGAGGAGCTTGTCCAGCTCCTCCTTCGAGTACTTGGACAGCTTCTTGTCGAGGTCGAAGTAGCCGGACTTCGCGTAGATGGCCCAGTACCAGCTGTCCACCGCGTAGTCCTTGGGAAGGATGGCGCCTTCATTGAGGGATTTGGAGGTGTCGATGACGGCGTCCATGTCCATGGACGCGACCTGGCCAATGCCCTCGCACTCCGCGCAGAGGCCCCGCGGGTCGTTGTAGGAGTAGAGTCCCGGGCTGCCCAGGTGGGGCTCGGCCAGACGCGAGAACACCACGCGGAGCATCTGCGCCGCATCCGTGACGGTGGCGACCGTCGAGCGCGAGTTTCCGCCCAGCCGCTGCTGGTCGACGATGATGGCCGCGGAGAGGTTCTCCAGGCTCTCCGCATCCGGCTGGCCATAGTGCGGCATGAACTGCTGCACGAAGGCCGGGTAGGTCTCGTTGATGAGCCGCTGGCTCTCGGCCGCGATGGTGCCGAAGACCAGGGACGACTTGCCCGAGCCCGACACCCCGGTGAAGACGGTGATCTTCCGCTTGGGGATGTCCAGCGAGACGTTCTTGAGGTTGTTCTCGCGCGCTCCACGAATCCTGATGGAACCGTACATGGCGTCCTTCTCCTCGGAATGAGGCCCCGCTCTCGGGCCCTCGAGCGGACGACTCGCCGTCCCGTGGACACATCGCGTCCCCGGGCGGACAGCCATCAAATCGCTCGACATCTTTTCAGCCACGCCGTAACTTCGTACGGCGCACGGTGTTTAGCACGACAACCCCGTACGCTGTAAATAGTTATTGTGGGGTATGGATTGAGCGACGAGATTTCCGGACGGGGTGACCCGTTGAAAGCCCTGCAGTTGCTGTGGGGAAGGACCGAGGCGCCGAGGCGGGGCCCGAAGGCGAAGGCCCGTGTCGAGGACCTGGTGTCCGCGGCCATCGCCATTGCCGATGCCGAAGGGCTCGAGGCCGTCAGCACGCGCCGGGTCGCGGACGCCGTCGGCATCTCTCCCATGTCGTTCTATACGCATATCCCCGGCAAGGCGGAGCTGCTCGACCTGATGCTGGATTCCGTGGCGGGCGAGGTCCTGAAGGACAGGCCCGTCTTCAAGCCTTCACGGTGGCGCGCCAACCTGACGCGGGTGGCGACCGACCATCGCAAGCTCTATCTAGCTCATCCGTGGGTGATTCAGCTCGCCACGCACCGGACGGTGCTGGGCCCGAACACCTTCCAGTCGGCCGACATCGCGCTGAGTGCCATCGAAGGGCTGGGGCTCACGGACCTGGAGATGGACCGGGTCCTCACGCTGGTCCTCGACTACGTCCACGGCGCGGTACGCAATGCGGCGCGAGAGAAGATGGTCAAGGATGTGACTGGAATGACAGACGCGGAGTGGTGGTACCGCGTCGCGCCGTTCCTCGAAACGCTCGACTTCACGCCCTACCCCGTGCTGGCGCGTGTCGGGAAGACCACCGGTGAGGCCTATGGAGCGCACGACCCCGAAGGGGCCTTCGCCTTCGGACTGGCGCGGGTGCTCGATGGCCTGACGGCGTTCATCGAGGCGAAGAGCGCAAGCATGAAACGATAGCCCCCCGACGCGGCGCGGCTCTACGTGCGCAACACGAGCAGCACCGTCGGCGTCCACAAGCTCTACGTCTGGACCTGGTAACGCGCTGCTTCAATAGCCCGCCATCCGGATGGCGCTCTTGGGGAACTCTCTGCAGGGGGTTCCCCTTTTTCGTTTCCGACCGGCAGCCACATGTAACCGCTTTTCGGGATTTTGCGTACCCATTCTCACAGCAGCTCACGCCGTGGGAGGTCCGCATGATTTCGCTCTCCAGGAACCCTTTCCGCAGCTCCAATGTCGCCCGCAAGCCGGCGGAGCCTCCCAGGGCCGCCGAGCCGAAGAAGCCGGCCGCGGAGCCCAAGCCGAGCATGGCGCAGGCGCGGATGCAGGACGGCTTCGACGCGCCATCACAGACCGAGCGGACCCGGGCCATGCTCAGCGGTGAGGCGGCCGCGCCCGCCGCGAAGGAGCAGGGCACGGCGCAGCCCGCCGCGAAGGGGCAGGAGGTCGACGACGCCCGGGTCGACCAGGCCGTGGACTTCGTCCTGAGCCCGGCGGACCTCCAGACCCAGCTCGACAACCCCGACCTCTCCCAGGCGGAGAAGGACGAGATGGTCGCCCGGCTCGCGGCGAACCCCGAAACGCAGACCTACTTCTATGGAGAGAACGAGGACCTGTCGGTGGGTCAGCAGCGCGACCTGGCCAAAGCCCTCATCAGCTCCTTCAAGTCGGGGGCGATGGACGGGGAAGACCTGCTCGAGCTGGCCGACGCCAACGAGTCGGACCTGGGGGCACAGCGACTGGTGCAGCTGATTGCGCTCGGCACGGGGGCCCGCGAAGTGGGCGGACCGCTCGATGCCCTCGGCCAGGCGCTGGACCGCCGGGCCGACGCGGGCGGCGGGTCGGCGGAGACGGACCGGCTGGCGGCGTCCATCGCCTTCACCTCGTCCAAGGCGCTGCGGGAGACCCGGCTGAACACGGCCGCGAAGCGGGAAGAGGCGTTCCGCGCGATATCCGAGGCCCTGCCCCAGGAGCTGTACGGGTCGCTGGGCCGCAGCGAGCTCGGCGAGGCGTACCAGGAGCAGCTCGTCCGTGGCGCGGCCAATCTCTTCACCGAGCACTCCGCGGAGCTTGTCGACCGGCTCACCCGGGACGGCGAAACCGACGCCACCGTGCTCTCGAAGTTCTTCGCGGGCGCGCTGCTCTCGCCCGACGCGGCCGACTTCACCATGGGCGGCAACAACGAGCGCAAGGTGACGGATGCGGTGACGGCGGCCCTCGGGGACGTCCGCGACTTCTTCCACGACCGCATCGAGGCGGCGACCGACGCGGGAGACCGTGAGCAGTATGCGCGGCAGCTGGGGCGGATGCTGGCGGGAGTCACCGGCGCCAGCGACATCGTCCTGGCCCAGCATGCGGAGACGCTGAGCGAGAACGCGGCGGTGCGCGACCAGTTCTCCGGAATCCTGGGAGGCATCGTCTCCGAGACTGTCCCTGGCGGAGGGGTCGTGCGCGACGCGCTCCAGGAGACGGTCATCGGTCACGTCACCAACGCCCTCATCAACGACCCGGACGCGCCGGACACCAGCGTGACCACGGCGCTCTTCAACGAGTACCAGGGCGCGCTGAGGGAGTTCGAGGACGACAACGACTTCGACGGACTGGTGACGGGCTATGACGCGGGATACTCGGCGGCCCGGCTGAACATCGAGGACGTGCTGGAGCGTGAGTCGTACACGTGACGGAGGTGCCGCACGGAGCGATGCGGCACGCTACACTCGGGTGGACCGATGATGCTCGCGCGTCCCCCCTGCCCTCCGCTCAAGCCCTTCGTCCAGATGCTGTGGACCTCCGAGGGGGTGGATGAAGGCGGGGCGGGAGGACTCGAGCGCGTCCTGCCGACGGGGACCATGCACCTCGTCTTCCGGCTGTCCGGAAGTCCCCTGCGCCTGCTCGAAGGCGGCGGGACGCGAACCGTCGGGCACACCCCCCTGGGGGGCGCGCGCGCCTCCCATTACGTCCGCGAGGTGCTTCGACCCGTCGAGTCCGTGGGCGTGCAGTTCCAGCCCGGGGCCGCGCCCCTGCTGCTGGGCGTGCCGGCGCACACCCTGGCCGACAGGCACACGCCCCTGGAGGACGTCTGGGGCCGCGAGGTGGAGGCCCTGCGCGAGAGGCTGTGGGCGGAGCGCTCGGCCCCCGCGAGGCTCGTGCTCATGGAGCAATTGCTCCTCGCGCGGCTGCGGGGCTCGCCGGGCGCAATCCACCCCGCGGTGGGACTGGCGCTGCGACGGTTCGCCGCGGGCCATGGCGTGACGGACGTGGTGGAGGCGACGGGCTACAGCCACCGGCGCTTCATCGCACTCTTCCGCGAGGCCGTGGGCCTGCCGCCCAAGGTCTACACGCGCGTGCTGCGCTTCCAGGGCGCGCTCGCACGGCTCGCCCTCCAGCCCCAGGTGCCCTGGAGCGAGCTGGCGCTGGACGCCGGGTATGCCGACCAGCCGCACCTCCACCGCGACTTCGTCGAGTTCACTGGCCTGTCGCCGGGTCAGTACCGGGCGCTCCGCCCGCGAAACCCCAACCACGTCCCTTTCCCCCCGGCTGGCGAAGTCGGAAGGTCAAATCCGTCCAAGACGTGAGCGGGCCGCCGGGGCACAAGGCAGGGCATGGGCCCCACACCGGGACTCAGGCAATTGACGAGGAAGCGGCCATGGCCATCCACGAGCTGTTTGCATACATCCGAGTGAAGGGCGCCGAGCGGGCGATTGCGTTCTACGTCGCGGCCTTTGGCGCGAAGGAGAAGTTCCGCCTCGTCGAGCCGGGCGGGCGCATCGGGCACTGCGAGCTGGAGCTCGGCGGGAGCGTGCTGATGCTCTCCGAGGAGTATCCCGAGTACGGCATCCTCGGCCCCCTGAGCGTGGGAGGCGCCTCCGTCACCCTCCACCTCCACGTGGACAACGCCGACGCCCTCATCGCCCGCGCCGTGGAAGCGGGGGCCACCCTCGTCCGCCCGCCGCAGGACCAGTTCCATGGCGAGCGCGGCGGCACCGTGAAGGACCCCTTCGGCCACGACTGGAACATCGGCCACGAAATCGAGCGGCTGAGTCCCGAGGAGATGCAGCGGCGCTTCACGGCGATGTTCAACAAGGCCTGACACGAGGGGGCCAGCCACCCCGGGGCCCCTCATCCGGGGGCGGGGCCCTGCGGGCCGCGCGTCAGGCCCCCACGGCCTCGTGCTCCCGGCACAGCAGCGTGCTCTCCTCCCGAGAGAGCGCTTCCTCGGTGAGCCCGCAGCGGAAGCGGCTCGGGCTCTCGCGGCGAAAGTGCCTGCAGGAAGCGCACACGCCGAAGCTGCGCCCGGCGTTCGCCAGTTGCATCGAGCGCAGCAGTCCGGACAGCGACTCCTCGAGTCCCTCGCCTCCCGCTGGCAGCACGCGCAAAGCCTGGGTGAAGAGCGCGGGCGGCAGCGTGTCGCGCAGCACCGCGCGCCCGGCGTCCGTCAGGTGCAGGTGGACGACGCGGCGGTCCTCCGTGCTGGCCACCTTGCTCAACAGCCCCTTGTCCTCGAGCAATAGCAGCGTCTGCGACACCGTGCCCTTGGTGAGGCCCAGGTACTCCGTCAGCGCAGCGGGTGTGTTGCTGTAGCGGTTGCACGACTCCAGGTAGCGCAGCGCCTGCAGGTGCACCGGCTGAAGGCCATGCCTCAGGCCGGCCGCCCGCTCCTCCGTCCGGAGCAGGTTCCCGATGCGCTCCAACAGCGCGTAGAGGCGGTCCGCTGACATGGGAGAAAGGTATCGGGCCGACACTGACTTGACAAGCCGAGGGCACGGGCGCACTTAGTATCGAGTCGATACTAAATCGATGCGCCGCACAGACCTCGCCGTCCCAGGAGCCTTCCATGGCCGTTCCCACCATTGCCCCCGTCACCGCCGCCAACACGCCCGCCGCCTCCGAGCCCACGCTTGCCGCCGTGAAGGCGAAGTTCGGCGGAGTGCCGAAGATGTTCGCGACCTTCGCCCACTCACCCGCGGCGCTGGAGGCCGTGGCGGGCTACTTCAATGCGATGGGCGGCGCGAAGCTGTCGCCCCGCACGCAGGAGGCCATCGCCATCGCGGTGGCGGAGCTCAACCACTGCACCTACTGCCTGTCCGCCCATACGGCGCTGGCAAAGGGCCACGGCGTGAAGGCGGATGAGCTGGTTGGCTTCCGCAGCGGCCGGTCGCCGGACGCAAAGGAGCAGGCCATCCTGGACCTGGCCGTCGCCATCGCCCGTACGCGCGCGGCCGACGTGGGCCCGCAGCTCGCCCAGGCGCGCAAGGCCGGACTTGGCGACGCGGAGTTGGTGGAGGTGGTGGCCGCCGTCGCGCAGAACGTGCTCACCAACTACCTCAACGTCGTGGCCGGCACCGAGGTGGACTTCCCGCGCGTGTCCTGACCGCGTCCGGAGAATGGGCACCCGGTCGCGCACCGCGCGCGCCGAGGTGCCCGGACGACCTGGGCACCGTCACGGTGCCTCGCGGATGATGATGCTGGACCTGGCGCGCATCACCGACCAGCGCGTCCCCGGATGACGAAGACCGCTCTTCGTCGAGCGGTCCTCGCGGTGCCCGGAGCGACCTGGCCCGGTTGAACAGGTTGTTGCTGACGTGGATGCCGCTCATCGCGTACCCGCCGGTCCCGCACACGTGCATGGGATGGGCGTCCTCGCGCGCTGGAGCCCCGGCCCTGTGGACTGGCGGGTTACAGTTGCACCCCCCTCGTGGTCCTCCCGGCAACAGGGCCGAGCACCTCCGGGCTCCATCTCCCCGGGCGGTCCCTGGCATGGAATCTGCCAGGGACCGGGCACGCGCATCGGGGTCGTGGCGATGACGCCCACTCCAAGGAACGGTGATGAAGCAACAGGGCATGACGACGTCGGCGTGTCTCCGGTCAGCATGCGTGCTGACAATCCTGGTGGGCCTGGCCGCCTGCTCCGACTCCAGCGGCGGCGGCGACGACGACCCGGATGTCGGCTCCGACAACGCGAAGGTCGCCCGCATCATCGTCACCCCGGACGAGGGCTTCCTCTGGGTGGGGGAGCGGCTGACGCTGGCGGCGTTCGCGTACGACGAGGACGGCACGCTGCTGAAGGACGTGAGCTTCACCTGGACCGGCACGGACGCCACCGTGGCGTCCGTCGAGGACGGACGCGTGGAGGGCTTCTCCACGGGCGCCTCCCTGGTGACCGCCTCCGCCGGAGACGTCTCCAGCTCGCCAGTGGCGGTGCTGGTCGTCACCCCATCGGAGGACATGCACAGCTCCGATGAGAACCTCGCCGCGGCCGCCGAGGCGGGGCTCCTCACGCCGCACGAGGTGCTCACCTACCGCGTCTACGCCGCCTTCAATGACCCGCGCCTGCCGCTCCAGTACAAGGGCCGCGCGAGCGGCGCCTTCGAGACGGACGCGCTCCAGGACGCCATCGACCAGTACGACACGCTGCCCGCCGCGACGAAGGCCGCGCTGGACCCGTTCCTGGTGCCGCCCGCCGACGGCGCGAGCTGGCTCGCGCCACCCGGAGGCGGCCAGGGGCTCGGCAACGGCCGCCCCACCTGCAAGGCCAGCAGCGACGGGTGGGACTTCGTCAACTCCACGCAGGCGAAGGTCAACGTCTGGTACCAGTTCACCATCCCCGGTCAGAAGGCGAAGGCCGCCCTGGTGTCGGAGGCCATCGAGAAGGACATCTGGCCCCGGCTCTTCGACGTGCTCGGCTTCCCCGTGCCCCTTCCTGACACCTCGACGGGCTGCGCGCTCAACAGCCCGAAGCTCGACGTGTTCCTCGTGCGCAACGTCGACTTCCGCGGCCTCACCGTTCCCGAGTTCGGCGCGCCGTATCAGTCCTCCGTCTTCATCATGCTGGACGAGTCGCTGACCGCGGACGAGCTCAAGGCCGCCGCCGCGCACGAGCTCATGCATGCCAGCCATTGGGCGTACCGGACGCAGGCCTTCCAGGCGAGCTACGGGTGGCTCCGCGACGCAGTCGCGAACTGGGCCATCGACGCCGTGTACGGCAAGACACTCCAGCTCGAGCAGGACTTCGCGAGCTGCTACCTGAGCACGCCCGAGCTTCCGCTCCAGGACCGCTCCTCGGGCCACTGCGGCGCGAGCCTGTCCGGCGCGGGGCGCGACTACGGCGCCTATCTCTGGTTCCAGTACATCGCCAACACGCTCGGCCCGGCGACGGTGAAGAGCATCCTCGCGGCGACGCAGTCCGTCGACACCGGAGTGGAGGCCATCGACAACGTGCTGCCGGGGGGCTTCCAGAAGCACTGGCCGCTCTTCGGGAAGATGCTCTGGAACCAGGCTCCGGTGGACGCGAAGCCCGCGTCCTTCACCTCGTGGGACTCCCTGAAAGAGGTGGTGAAGAGCGTGGACACCAGCGGCGACCTGGGCGGCGCGGCGGAGAAGAAGGAAGACCTGGAGTCGGAGCTGAAGAACCTCTCGCACCGGGTCTACTACTTCGACTTCAAGGACCCGGCGACGCGCTCGGTGCTCTTCTACAACGGCTTCTTCGAGCAGAAGAAGGCGGGCAAGCACGTGAAGGTGCAGGCGCTCTGGATGGACGGCGCTGGCGCGTGGCAGGAGGAGGACTGGTCCGACTACGAGTTCGTCGGGCTCTGCAGGGACCTCAAGACACAGCGTGCGCAGCACCTGGTCATCATCCTGAGCAACTCGGAGACCGAGCCGGGCGGCAGCGTGACGGCCACCCGCACGCCGTACCTCAAGCGCAACAACATCGGCTGCTGGAAGATGCAGGGGTCGGTGACCGTCCTGGATAGGTATTCGGGCTGGACGGGGATGGGGCGCAAGGGCGTGGCCACGGTGGGCTTCGAGGTGGATGCCTCGGCAACGATGCTGGACTTCAAGCACCCGCTGTTCCCGGACACGCTCCGGGTTGGAGCAAACCTGCTCATGGTCCCGAGCGGCTCCTTCACCTTCGAGGTGGCCTACGGCGAAAGCTCCTGCTCGTACAGCTTCGGCCCCGCCAGCTTCGTGCTCGCCCCATTCTCCGGCTTCCTGCAGACGAACCCCTTCCCCGAGCTGCACAGCTCCGACCCCGAGGTGACGTCCTGGCTGAAGCAGCCGGCGCGCTCGTACGTCGCCGCGCTGGTGGACAACTCGAGCGTCGCCGAGACGGTCACCGGCAAGGACTGCCAGAGCCCCCACTACAGCGTCACGGGAGGGCTGCTCACCACCAATGACGCGAAGAACGGCGTGTACCTGAATCCGCCCACCGTCCTGCCCGACGGACGCTTCGCGAAGACCTACTCATACCTGGACTTCAACTTCGACTGGAGCTTCACGCCCCAGAGTCAGCCCTGACGGGCGCTTCAGGCAGGAGTCGGCACGTCCCTGGCCGCCGCGGCGCGGGCCCGTTCGAGCCGACGACTTCCTGAGCCTCCGGGTGCACCAGGGCTACTTCCTCACCTAGACCTCGCTCTCCACGTTCGGCGAGAAGGACCACGTGGGCTCGGGCTGGAGCAGCAGCACTTGCTGCCCGTCGGGGCCGCGCGGGGCGCCGGTGATGAAGTACTTCCGCGTGTACTTCTCGCCGGTGAGTACCAGCAAATGCCGCGCTGGGCGGTAGCCCCGCCGGACGCCCAACGGAAGCGTCGGCCCATCCGCGCGGTGTCAGGGAGGAGTCAGGGCCCCTCCCACGTTCAGCGCAGACGGCGCTCCCCGGGCAATTGCCTGCTCCTCCGTAGTAACCTGATGGACGTCCTGGCACCGCTGCCAGGACATGCGCTCCAGCCGGAGCGGGCACCCTGGCCCGATTCTTCAGCGGACAGGTCAGTCAGGGCTGAGCACGGAGCAGTTCTTTCGCGCAACAGGAGACGACCGTGGGTATTTTCATCCCAGGAATGCCGTGCGGTATCTGTCGCAAGCCCATTGATGGAACGCCCGGCGCAGCGCTGCCGCATTTTGTAGTGAACCAGCGAGACCCGCTATTTGCTTTGTCCGATGGCCGATTCCATGCGGAGTGCTTCGCGGCACACCCGCTTCGTGAGGAGGCTCTTCGCAGAAGCGAGGAGCGGCATCGACTGGTGCGCGATTGTCCCGCAATCTGCGTCGCCTGCGGGGAGGAGATCCACGAAGATTGGTACAACACCGAGTTCTTGACGGACGACAAGTCCTCGCCACTGTACCCGTTCAACTATCTCCATTTTCATCGACAGCACCTTCGCACCTGGTCTCGCTTCGAGGAGTTTCAGCAACTGGTAGCGGAGTTCGAGCGGTCGGGGGCGTACGAAGGTCCCCCCATCATTGACCGATGAGGACCTCGTTGCCCCGCCACCTGGGCCTCCACTTCACGGCTGGGGCACGAAAAGCTGAACAGCCGCGACGGGCACGGTGCGCCCGTACATCTTCGTCGCCAATGGCCGCTACCCGCGGCTGATGACGACGATGGGGGCGTACCTCCAGGTCACCCTGTCCCATCCCGCCGACCAGCGGATGGCTCCTTTGTACTGGGACAGCAACAGCAGCATCTCCGTATGGACGCTCTCGTTCCCCTCGTTGCAGACCGTCACCGTCACCGGGAACGACGTGTACGGCGTCGCGGTGGGCGGAGCGCTGAGTGCCGTCCATGTGGCCTGACCGCCGAGCCTTCCGCGCCGGGTTGAGCCGGCGCGAGCTCGCGGGAAGGCCCTTTTACAAGACAAGGGAGGCATTGGTGCACAGAGGTGCGAGGGATTCGGCGCACGGGTCCTCGAAGGCGGTGGTCTCCACGGCGCCGCTGGCGCGCTCCACCTGCTGTTCTCCCCGGGAGTTGCGCCAGACGTCCGGGCGGAGCGCGGCGGGCAGCTCCAGCGCGCGTCGCCGCACGTGGCCGGAGAGGTCCAGCGCGAAGCTGGCGCGTCCTTCCGTGCACAGCCGCGCACCCGCGCCGAAGTGCGCCAACTCCACGCGGGCAGCGCAGTGAACATCCAGCGGTGGTCACTCCCCTGGCCCGACTGTCGCGTCCCTCATGCCGCGTCTGTCGGGAGCCGGGCAATGAGCAACCCTGGAAGGCGAGGGTGTGGAGGGAATCGGTAGACAGCGCCACCCGGGTCTTCCGCTCGCCCTTCGCACCCGTGCGGATGCCTGGGTTCTGCTCTCCACCGAGGAGCCACCCATGAGAGTCCAAGCTGCTTTCCCCCCGTTACTGCTTGCACTGCTGGCACCAGCAGCGTGGGCGCAGGTCCCCAACACGGCACGGGCCGACCAGGCGCGGCAGGTCCGCGTCGACGCCGCGGACTTCCAGCGCGCCCAGCCGCTGCCCGTCCCCGTCAACAACAACGACCAGAACGACTTCGGGCGCTGGGCCGTCTACTCCAAGGGCCTGCCGCACGACAGCCTGGGCGAGCCGGTGCCGGCGCCGTTCGACGCGCTGCTGGCCGCGCTGCTCACCGGCAACCCCGCGCAGCTGGAGGCGGTGGTGCTCGGAGGCGAGCGCCGCCTGGTCAACCCGCAGGCAGGCTTCTCCTTCACGCTGGAAGGTGCGGACCCGCAGGCCATCACCATGGGGCCCGCGCCCGACTTCACCAGTGACGAGGCCGCTTCGGAGATGGCCGAGCTGTACTGGATGGCCCTGAACCGCGACGTGCGCTTCGACCAGTACGGTGGCGACACCCGGACCGATGGGGCAGCCGCGAATATTGGCAACCTGCGCTTCTACCGCGGCGCCCGGCGAGGCACTGGCGCGGTGATAGCCCGGCTCATCTTCCGCGCGGACACGCCCGGCGCGCTGGAGGGCCCGTACGTCTCGCAATTCCTGCTCAAGACGCTCCCATACGGCGGTGGCCCGCTGGACACGACGACGGACATCAACCCGCCCCCGTCCGGCGTGGAGCCCACGGCCCACCAGCCCGTCGAGCAGCGCATCTGGACCCGCCTCGCCGGAGACGACCGCGTCACCGGCTACAACGAGTGGCTGGACATCCAGAATGGCAAGAGCCCGGTGGACCCCACCGACACGCTGGAGGACTTCGACCCGGTGCGCCGCTACATCCGCAGCGGGCGCGACCTGGCCGAGTGGGTGCACTTCGACTACCCGCTCCAGGCCAGCCTCAACGCGGCGCTCATCCTGGCGCGGCAGGGCGACTTCCTGCCGGATGGCCGGTACGACCCGGACCCCAAGTCCTCGCCTCGCGCGGAGGACGAGAACAACCCCTACCGCGTCTACCAGAAGCAGGAAGCCTTCGTGACGTTCGGCAACAGCGACGCGCAGTCGGTGACGACGCTGGTGACGAACACGGTGCTGCGCGCGCAATGGTTCCAGAAGTGGCAGGTGCACCGGCGGCTGCGCCCCGAGGAGTACGGCGGCCGAATCCACAACCGCCTCGTCAACGGGGTCAACTACCCGGTGGCCGCCGAGCTGCTGAGCTCACCGGTGCTGCCGGAGATCTTCCTGCGCAACGCGCAGAAGAATGCCGCGCGCAACCTGGGCCCGGGCACGTACCTGCTGCCGCAGACCTTCCCCGAGGGCAGCCCCCTCCACCCGGCCTATGCCTCCGGCCACTCCACGTACATCGGCGCGGGCGTCACGGTGCTCAAGGCCTTCTACGCGGACTTCCCCATCATCAACCCGCAGGTGCCCAATACCGAAGGCACGGCGCTGCTGCCGTACGCCGGGACGCTGACGATGTTCAACGAGCTGGACAAGCTGGCCTCCAACGTGGGCATGGCGCGGCTCTTCGCGGGCGTGCACTACCGCAGCGACCACGACAACGGGGTGCGTCTTGGCGAGCTGTACGCGCTGCGCACGCTCCAGGACTGGGCGCGGCTGTACCCGGAGCGGCTGCCGGACGGCACGCCCTTCCAGGGCTTCAAGGTGCGCACGCTCGGTGGCAACACGCTGACCGTCAATGCCACCAGCCCGGCGCTGCCCAATACGGTGAGCCGCGTGGAGGGCCTCATGCTCATCAACGCGGACACGGGGCAGCCCATCCCCGGGTATGCGCCCCTCTACAACCACGCCGTCATCGACCTGAGCGACCTGGCGGCGCAGGGCCATGCCAACTTCGCCGTGCGTGCCACCACCTATCCGCAAGCCGTGGGCAGCGTGCGCTTCGATTACTGGGACCAGGTCCGCGTCCGGAACACCTGGCCGTATGACCTTGTCAACGACGTGAATGACTCACAGTCGCTCAAGACCTTTCGGGGAAGCCTGACCCTGAAGGCCACGCCCTTCAGCGCAGCGGGCGCAGGCAACGTTGGAGGCGTGCCACTCTCCGTCGCCGTCGTCATCCAAGAGTAGCGGAAGACGCTGCGACTCATCGCGATTGAGCCGACGTTCAGCGTCTCGCGGGGCGGTGGGGGCCTACCGCCGTGGCCTGAGCCAAGATGGCGCACTCCGCTCCAATCTGGAGCGCGCGGGCTATCCAATCTGGACGGGAGCCCCCTCTTTTTCGAGCGTTTCCCGTCTGAAGGAGCACTGGCACACGGCTCGCACCGAGGTGACCTCTCACCGCTCGCGAATATTGCGCGAGCGGTAGAGCAACGGGCCGGAGACACCATGCACGTCATCAAAGCGAAACAATTTGTATCACTGTGGCTGCTCACACTCGTGGCGCTGAGCGCTGGCTGTGGTTCGGAGCAGGGCGGAGCGCAGTCCGGGTCGGCGCCCATGGGCGAAGCGCTGCAGGAGGTCATCGAGTGGACGGGCAACCTGCCTGCGGGCCGCTGGAACCACACCGCTACGCGGCTCGCGGACGGGAGGGTGCTCGTGGCCGGCGGTGAGACGTCGACCGGCGCGTACAGCTCGGCCTCTCTCTACAACCCGGCCACGGGCACCTGGACGGCCACGGGCTCCATGAGTGCCGCGCGCACCATGCACCGCGCCGTGCTGCTCGACGATGGCCGCGTCCTCGTCATGGGCGGCAACAACAGCTCCACCAACCACTCCAGCGCGGAAATCTACAACCCGGCCACGGGCACCTGGACGGCGACCGGCTCGCTCAACCAGCGCCGCCGCTACCACGCGGCCGTGAAGCTGAACAACGGCAAGGTGCTCGTCGTGGGCGGCCTCTACAACCTCAACGACACCTACCTCGCGTCGGCGGAGCTCTATGACCCCGCCACGGGCACGTGGACCTACGCGGGCTCGGGCTTGTCCGCCGCGCGGATGGGCGCCTCAACCATTCTGCTGCCGGATGGCCGGGTGGCGGTACTGGGCGGGCAGGCCTTCTCCGGCACCACGGATGTCTCCACCCGGGTGGAGCTGTTCGCCCCCGGGACGAACACCTTCAGCACGGCGGGCTCGCTCAACGCCAGCCGCCATCAGGCGGGCTTCGTGGGGCTTCCCGACGGACGCATCCTCGGAGCGGGCGGCTGGGGGACGCTGAGCTCCGCGGAAATCTACAACCCGGCGACGCAGACCTCCCAGACCATCAACCCGATGGCGCAGGGCCGCTCCGAATTCGCGCTGGTCTCCCTCGACTCCACGCGCATCCTCGCGGTGGGCGGCAGCGGCAGCTCCGGCATCAGCAACCTGTCCTCCGTCGAGACCTACGACATCGCCACCGACACCTGGAGCACCTTCGGCTCGATGCACACCGGGCGCAGCGCGCACTCCGCCACGCTGCTGACCGGCACGCCGCCGCGGGTCCTCGTGGCCGGAGGGGCCTCCTCCGGCTCTGCGCTGAACAGCGCGGAAATCATCAAGGACGGGCCGGACACGACACCTCCCACGTGCACGATGCTGTTCCCCTCCGCCGGGTCCACCATCAAGCAGAGCTACACCCTGGCCGTCAGCGCGTCCGACAACGTGAACGTCACCTCGGTGCAGCTCTATGTGGACGGCGCCCTCATCGGCACTGCCTCCCAGCCCTCTCCCACCTCGGACCCGACCTTCTACACGCTCTCCTGGAACACCGCGTCGGTGGCCAATGGCGCCCACACGGTGTCGGCCACCGCCCGGGATGCCGCGGGCCAGGCCACGTCCACGAGCGTGAGCATCACCGTGGACAACGACCTCACGCCGCCCACCGTCAGCCTCACCTCGCCCACGGCGGGGACCGTGCTGAGCCTGACGGCCACCCTGACGGCGACCGCGTCCGACAACGTGGGCGTGGCTCGCGTCGAGTTTTACCAGGGCACCACGTTGCTGGGCTCCGACGCCTACGCTCCCTACAGCCTGAGCTGGGACACGACGCTGGTGGCCAATGGCGCGTACACGCTCACCGCGAAGGCCATCGACACCACGGGCAACGTGACGGACTCCGCCAGCGTGGCCGTCACGGTGGCCAATGAAACGGTGCCCCCCACCGTCGCCATCACCGCGCCCGCCCCGGGCGCCGTGCTGCTCGGCACCGTCACGCTGACGGCGGCTGCGACGGACAACGTGGGTGTCACCCGCGTGGAGCTCTACCGGGGCAGCACCCTCATCGCGACGGACGCCTCCGCGCCATACAGCGTGACGTGGGACACGCGCACCGTGGCCAATGGCGCGTACACGCTCACCGCGAAGGCCTACGACGCGGCACGCAACACCACCACCTCCGCGGCCGTCAACGTCACGGTGAACAACGACTTCACCCCGCCCACCACCAGCGTCACCGCCCCCTTGGCCGGGGCCACGCTGAGCGGCGGCGTCACCGTGTCCGCGAGCGCGTCCGACAACGTGGCGGTGGCCAGGGTGGAGCTCTACCGGGGCGCCACGCTGCTGGGCTCGGACGACACCGCGCCGTACAGCGTGACGTGGGACACCACCACCGTCGCCAACGGGAGCTACACGCTGACGAGCAAGGCCTTCGACACCTCGGGCAATGCCACCACCTCCTCGGGCGTCACCGTGACGGTGACCAATGACCTCGTCCTCAACGGAGGTTTCGAGGGCTCTTCCAGTCCGTGGACGCTGAGCGGCCAGGCCTTCTGGATGACCAGCGGCTCCACGCCGCACGGCGGCACCGGCAACCTGGAGCTGGGTCGTGCCGCCGGGTTGTTTGGCGGCGCCGAGCAGTCCTTCTTCCTCCCGGCCGGCAGCGCGCCGACGCTGTCCTTCTGGCTGTACATCACCAGCAGCGAGACCACGACCGTCTTCCACAGTGACCGGCTCTTCGTGGAGCTCGTGGACACCTCGGGCTCGGTGATTGCGACGCTGGCGAGCCGCAGCAACCTCCACAAGGGAAGCGGCTACGTGCAGTACTCCTACAGCCTGGCCTCGTACGCGGGACGGACGGTGCGGCTGCGCTTCAGCACCTACCAGAGTGGCTCGCTCATCACCGTCTTCCGGGTGGATGACGTGTCGGTGAAGTAGCGCCCGTCATTGGGACGTCAGTACGGGCTGCCTGTCCGGTGTGTGTCGAACATTCACCGGCCGCGTGAGCCCTCCTGGGAGTGCGCCGGGACCCTGTCTGTCTTTGGTCCCGGCACACGGAAGGCGGGAGACTTCGCGCTGCGCGGAGCACTGGGGCTGGACCTGGATGGCGTGCGCGTGGATGACGGCCGCCGCTGGACCTGGGCCCGGGTCTGCTGCTGGGGCTGGAGCGCTGATCCCACCCCGCGAGGCCGGGCCGCCGTCCTGACGAGCCCCGGCCGCGCGGGGTGTCTCTCCGAGGACACACGACCCTCGAGCACACGGTGCCGCGCCCGATTGCACGGCGCACCTCCGCACAGCGTCGCGAGCCATCACGCAAGGGGCCCCCGGGTCCCCCCTCCAGGCGCGAACCTGCCTCCCTAGCCTCCGCCAGAACGAGCCCCCCGCGCTTGGCGGGCGGGCCTCACCCGAGGGGGACACATGATGCACCGAACGCGTTGGAAGCCATGGATGGCCGTACTGATGGCGGGTCTCACCGTGCTCGCACCGGGCTGCGATGACGATGACGACAACCCCCCGCCTCCGCCGGAGGAGCGGCCGCAACAGGGCGCGCGGCTGCGCGTCATCCACGCGTCTCCGGACGCTCCCGCTGTGGACATCTATGCGGCGGGCAGCACGACACCGCTGGTCACCAACGTGGCGTATGGCACCACGACGGCGTACCTCGACCTGGAGGCCGGCGACGTCGCGATGGACATCCGTCCCGCGGGCGCGCCGCCCGAAACCCCTCCGGTCTTCACCTCGGACACGCTCACTCTGACGCAGGGAGGGCAGGTGACGGTCATCGCCGCGGGCCTGCTGAATGAAGATGACACCGACGAGACGTTCCGCGTGCTGGCGCTGCGCGAGGACTTCGGAGAGGACCAGGCCGGACAGGCCCACGTGCGCATCGTCCATGCCTCGCCGGACGCGCCCACGGTGGGCATCGACCTGGGCAATGACGGCTCCGTGGAGGTGGACGACCTGGAGCGCTTCTCGGACACGGGCGAGACCGGCGTGCTCGTCCCGGCGGGCACGGCCCTGCAGGTGGGCATCACCGCCGGAGATGAGGATGAGTCGGTGACGGCCTTCACCGTGCCACCGCTGCCCGAGGGTGTGGAGGTCTTCGTGGTGGCCACCGGCCTGCTGGAGCGCAAGCCTCGCGAGGAGCAGGGCTTCGTCCTGGTGGCGGCGGGGCCGGAGGGCGGGCTGCCGCTCATTCGGCAGAACCCGGTGGTGTACGCGCTGCACGCGTCGCCGGACGCGCCGGAGGTGGACATCTTCGCGGGTGACACCGAGCTGGCCGATGAGCTGTCCTTCGGCGACCTGTCCGAGCCCATCCAGGTGCCGCCGGGGACGTACACGCTGGACTTCTTCGCCGCCGCGCCCGGAGGCAACCGCCCGTCCGGCGCTCCCGCCGCCAGCAGCGGCACGCCGGAGCTCGTCGCGGGCGAGCGCTACCTCGTGGTGGCCTCCGGCTTCCTCGCCCCCGAGAGCGGCGCGCCGGGCTTCACGCTGCTGCCCTTCGCGGAGGCCTTCGTGGAGGACCCCGCCTCCGCGAGGGTGCGGGTGGTGCACGCGGCTCCGGGCGCACCACCAGTGGACGCGGGCCCGGTGGGCGAGGACGGCACCGTGCCGGCCGGCGCGCCCGTGAGCAACCTGGCCTTCTCCCAGGCCACGCCGCCCGAGGGCCTGCCGCTTCCACCCGACACGGTGGACCTGGGCGTGGTGCCCGCAGGCGCCTCGGACCGCACGCCCATCGCCCAGTTCAGCCTGGACTCGACGCCCTTCATCGGCGACGGCGTGTTCGCGGTGGCCGCCGGCGTCCTGACGCCCTCCGGCAACAACCAGCCCGGCTTCCAGCTCCTCGTGGTGGACACCTCCGAGACGCCCTGGGAAGTCCAGCCGGTGCAGCCGCAGCCGTAGCTCCGGGCGGGGCGGCCCGCGAGGCCGCCCCGTCCACGCCATGTGCGGCGCGCTGTGTACGGCGTTGACACCCGGGCCGTGCGTCCGCGCAAGCGCGCGGAATCGGGCCCGGGCCTCGCTGGCAGGGCGCAGGTTCCACGGCGTCTTCGCTCCAGGCGCCAGACTGCGGCCACTTCTGCTCCCACAAGCAGGTGCGGAGGAGGCGAGCACGGGGCTCGAGGCAGCGGCCAGGAAGGAGCGGATGCCGCAGAGGACACCGCGAGTGGACTTTCACCGAGGTGCTCAGGAGAGCGTTCGACTTCGACGTGTTCGCCTGCGTGAGGTGTGGAGACAGGCTCGAGGCTCTTGGCGTACGTGAAGGGGCCCCCGAGGTGCGGGCGATTGGGGAGCACCTGGGCTTGCCCACGGCAGGTGCGAGGTGGGCCCCGGCACGAGGGCCATCCGAAGCCCCGGCCGCTACGGCACCTTGAGGGTCATCGTGGCTCACACCGATGGCCCGCACGCGGGAGGTGGGAGCCTGTGCCCCGGAGAGCTCGGCGGGCGACCGCCGCCGAGCTCCGCTCCCTGACAGCGATGGCTCAGTGCACGCGGGAGCGCGTGCGCCGCTGGAACCAGAGGACGCCGCCCAGCAGCAGGAGCCAGGTGCCCGGGCCGCTTCCGCCCGAAGCGCCCGTCGAGCACCCGAAGCCGCGAGCCTCTGCCTCCTCAGGTGCTGGCACGGAAACGGGCTTGCGCACCGTCACCTGGAAGGAGCACTCGGCCGTGAGGCCCGCCCCGTCCTTTGCCGTCACCGTCACGGGCGTGGTGCCCTGCGGGAAGAGGCTGCCGGGCGCGTGGCTGTACGTTACTTCCGGCGAGGCCGTCACCCCGTCGGTGGCCGTGGCGCTGAAGGTGACGGCCACGCCCTCGGCGTCACCGAGCACGGCCGTCAGGTCCGCGGGGCAGACGAGCGTGGGCGCCGTGGTGTCCCGCACGGTGATGGAGAAGGTGCAGGACGCGCCGTTGTCGGCGTCGTCTCGCGCCGTCACGGTGACGACCGTCGTACCTGCCGGGAAGCGGCTGCCGGAGGCGTGACTGGACGACACCGACGGCGCGCGGGTGACGGCGTCCAGCGGCTGGGCGAGCTCGAAGGCGACGGAGGCACCGTCGGCGCCCTCGGCCTCCACGGTGAGGTCCGCCGCGCAGCCCACGGCCGGGGCCGTGGTGTCGCGCACCGTCACCGAGAAGCCGCACGTGGAGCGGTTGCCCACCGCATCCGTCGCGGTGACGGTGACCGTCGTCACGCCCAGCGGGAACACCGTCCCGGAAGCCTGGCTGTAGTCCAGCGTCACCGGCGGATTCGTCGTCTCGGAGACCGTCGCGGGCGGGTAGCTGACCGTGGCGCCCGAGGCGCTGGTGGCCTCGACGGTGACGCTCGTGGGACACGTCACCTCCGGCTTCGCGGCGTCCCGCACGGTGACGTTGAAGCTGCACGTGCCCGTCCGCCCGCCCGAATCCGTCGCGGTGACGGTGACGGCCGTGGTGCCTGGCGGGAACAGCGACCCCGACGCGTGGCTGGAGGTGACCTGCGTCTCGCTGGCATCCGAGACAGTCGCGGCCGGGTAGCTCACGACGGCCCCCCTGCTGTCGGTGGCCTCGGCCGTGACATCCGCCGGGCAGCTCAGCGTGGGCGGCACGGTGTCCTCCACCGTCACGGTGAAGGAACACGAGGACGTGTTGCCGTATGCATCCGTCGCCGTGGCCGTCACGCGCGTCGTCCCCAGCGGGAACACCGTCTCCGAGGCCTGGCTGTAGACCAGCACGGGCCTGCCTGGCGTGTTGTCGCTGACGGTCGCCGCCGGATAGCTCACCTCGGAGCCCTCCGCGCTCTGGGCCTCCGCGCTCAGCGGGGCCGGACAGGTGACGGTGGGCGGCGTGGTGTCCGCAGGGAGGGTGAACCCCAGGCGCCACAGCTCGAAGCCGGTCGTGCCGTCGTTGGCGACGAAGTACAGCTCGCGCCCCTTGCGCGTGAGCAGTCGCGGGTTGGACGAGTAGGCCCCGGCAGCGATGTCCGCGAGGCGCTGCGTCCCCTCCTCGGTGCCGTCCGAAACCCAAGGCTCCATGCCCGAGCTGCCGTCCGAGGCGGTGAACACCACCAGCCCTTCCGGCTCCAGGGTGAGCATCGGCTCGTCCGCCATGCCTCCGACAGCGCCGGGGTGGAGGTCCTTCACGCGCCAGGTGCCCTCCCGCGTGCCGTCGCTCCGCCACAGCTCGTAGCCCGCCTGCCAGTCGAACGCCTGGAAGAACAGGACGCGGTTGGCCACCGTGAGCTGCCGCGGCTGGATGCCCGTCCCTTCCAGGGGAAGGTTCATCACCTCCCGGGTGCCGGCCTCCGTGCCATCACTGCGCCATAGCCCGCGGCCCGTGCCGGTCTGGGTGGCGGTGAAGTACAGCACGTCATCCATCACCACGAAGTCATCCGGGTGGCTGGAGCCCTCCGGGTGGATGTTCTTCACGAGCTGGGTGCCGGCGGTGGTGCCGTCACTCTTCCACAGCTCCATGTCGCTCATCCCGCTCGACGTACCGGGGAAGTAGAAGGCGCCGGACGTGACGGCGGAGGCGCGCTCGAAGAAGGGCTCGACGCCCCGGACGAGCACCGTTCCGTCCGTCGTTCCATCCGTCCCCCACAGGCCCACGGCGGCGGTGCCCGGGCCGCTCGAGGCCTCGAAGAAGGCGCGGTCCTGGAACCCGACGAAGCCCTGCTTCGAGGAGATGCTCCACCCGCTCGCGGCCCGGATGTCCTTGAGGAGCCCGGTCCCCTCGGGGGTGCCGTCACTCGTCCACGGCTCGTTGCCCGTCTGGCCGTCGTTCGCGACGAAGTAGAGCCGGCCCCCCACCCCCTTCAGGGCCGAGGGAGCGCCGGAGTTGTGGGTGCCCGGACGGATGTCCTTGAGGAGCCGGGTCCCCGCGCCGGAGCCATCGCTCGTCCACAGCTCCTGGCCGGCGAAGCTGGTGTGGGCCGAGAAGAACAGGGCGCCATTCAGCTCGACGAAGGGGCCGGGGGTGGAGCCCTGCAGGCCTGGAATGATGTCCAGGAGGGGCCGGGTTCCGGAGACACCCGTCACCCAGGGCTCACGGCCGAAATCCACCGTCTCCGCGGTGAAGTAGAGCTCATCACGGAACACCGTGAGGTCCCGCGGCTCCGAGTCGCTGGTCGCGACGTAGAGGTCGGCCAGCAGGGACGTGTTGGCGCTCGTGCCGTCGGTCCACCACGGCTCGATGCCCCAGGTGCCATCGTTCGCGGAGAAGTAGATGCGGGAGCCGACGGCGGCCATCCCCTCGGGGTCGGAGCTGCGCGCCCCCGGACTCACGTCCCTCACCTGCTGGATGACGCTGCCGTCGCTCCTCCACAGCTCGCGGCCCGAGGTGCCGTCGTCCGCGACGAAGTAGAGCATGCCGTTGAGGTGGGTCAGCTTCAGGGGCAGGGAGCCGCTCCAGCCCGGCCGGAGGTCGGCCACGCGCTGCGTGCCCGCCGTCGTGCCGTCGCTCTTCCAGAGCTCGGCGCCGGTGCTGTCCTCTTGCGCGGCGAAGTAGAGCGTCTTCCCCACGGCCACGAGCTCGTTCGGAAAGCTGCCCTTGACGCCGGGAAGGATGTCCTTCACCAGCCAGGCCGAGGTTCCATCGCTTGCCCACAGCTCCAGGCCGGCAGGGTCGCCACCGGTCTGGCCCGTCGACGGGAAGTAGACCTTCCCGTCCATCTCCGTGAGCGTCCCGATGATTTCGCCGTACGGGTCGCTCGGCTTCGGGTCATGGGCGAGCCGGGTGCCCTCCACGGTGCCGTCGCTGCTCCAGAGCGCGCGGCCGGCCGAGGGCTCGGTGCCGACGAAGAAGACCCGGTTGCCCACGCCGACCAGCGAGATGGGGCTTGCGTCCGCGGGGCCCGGGGCGAGGTCCACGGCGAGCACCGTGCCCGTGGAGGTGCCATCGCTCTTCCACAGCTCGCGGCCCGTGTCCGGCGTGGTGGCGGTGAAGAAGAGCTGGTTGCCCACGACGGTGAGCCACTCCGGGGCACCGCTGCCGGGGCCCGGGACGATGTCCTTCACGAGCACCGTGCCCGTGGAGGTGCCATCGGTCCGCCACAGCTCGACGCCCTGCCCGGCGCCGCCGCTCGTCGCGGAGAAATAGAGAAAGCCGTTGAAGAGCCTGAAGTGGCCGGGGTTGGAAGCGCCCGGGCCGGGGTGGATGTCCTTGAGGACCACGGTGCCCTCCGCGGTCCCGTCGGTCCGCCACAGCTCGCGCCCCCGGCTGTCGTCATGGGCGGTGAAGAGGACGAGCCCTCCCAGGCCGATGAGGTCGGCGGGGCCCGAGTTCTGGAGGCCGGGCCGGATGTCCCGGACGAGCCTGGTACCGGCCCTGGTGCCATCCGTCGACCAGAGCTCGCGCCCGCTGCCGGCCTCCTGCGCGGCGAAAAGGACCGACTTGCCCAGGGCGGTGAAACCGGACGGAGCGCTGCTGGTCGAGTTGAGGGACCGCGGGGCGGGCGGGTCCGCGACGAGCACGGGCCCCGTGACTTCGAGCGCGGAGGCGGACGTGCCGGGCGGGCTCTTGCGCTCCGGGGGCGCCGGCTCCGCGCAACCGCCCGCCAGGGCCAGCGTGAGGGCGAGCCAGAGCCGCCGCCGTTGGAAGTTCCCCAGGTGTTCCATGTCCCCTCGTACAGCGGATGCGCGGATGCCAGCCCGCTCGATGGCGGGCGGAGTGTACCCGGTGTCCCAGGGGCATGTCGTCCCGGCGACACGGCCGAGAGCCCGGCTGATGTCACTCAGCGACTGCCCGGCCTTCCACCGCGTCCAAATTTCGGCCCTCTGCTCCGCAGAAAAGCCCTGGCGCCTCTTCGGCATGCACAGCTCCTATCGACGGGCAGCTCCTGTTGCGTCGACCGATTGATGGAGTGGCCTCCAACAACGGCGTCATGTCCGGATCCGCCTTCTGCATCGCGCGCTGATACGCGGGGCGCGCGCCAATCCGCTGCAGATAGGCCAGGATGTTCGGCCATGGCGAGAGACTGTACGGCTTGAACAGCCGCATGGTGGTCAGCGAGAACACCATCATGATGTCCGCCGCCGTCAGCTCCGGACCCGCGAGATAGGGCGCCTCACCCAGACGCTTCTCCACTGTGGAGAAGACCAGGTTGAACCGCTCCTTCGCCGCCTGCAGCGGCGCGTTCTTCTCGGACGGATCGACGCGCTCCAGATACCTCACCTGCATGACGACCGGCTGCAAGGTCCCGTTGGCGAAGTGGAACCAGTAGAGATAGTCGGCGAATCCTGGCTGGCCGCGCTTCACCGCGAGCCGTCCGTTGCCATGGGTGGCAATCAGATATTCGGAAATTGCCCCGGATTCTCCGAGCACCAATTGCCCATCGGTGATGATTGGCGCCGTCCCCATCGGGTGCAGCGCCTTGTATTCCGGCGGCGCCAGCTTGTTGTCCTTTCGGCGCGCATACCGCTTCAGCTCATATTCGAGCTCGAGTTCTTCGCAAAGCCAGACAATCCGCTCCGACTGGGAGCGCCCGAGGTGATGCACGGTCAGCAGGTTGTTCGTCATGAGCTCAACGTACGGCTGCACGTCGCGGGATGCTTGCCTGTACCTCTCTGCTTCTTGCTCGTTCCTCTCGCCGGAGACAAAAGCGAGGGTGCTACGCTCGCCGCATGAACCTCGCGGATCTCGCCGAGCTCGCTGCGCGCCAGCTCCCTCGCCCGAATGGCCGCGAGAGCCAGTACGTGCGACCGCTGAAGAACCTCGGCATCCTCCGGCACCACCAGCCGACATCGTTCGAAGCCGCCATCTACGAGCCGGTCATCATCCTCGTCCTCCAGGGACGAAAAGAAACGGTACTGGGAGCCGATTCGTTTCCGATGGACGCTGGCGAGTGCCTGCTCGTCAGTCACGACCTGCCGGTCATCGCACGCGTCACGAAAGCTCCATACCTCGCGCTGCTCTTCGATGTGGAGCTGGACACGCTGCGAGACCTTTACGAGGCAATGGCCGAGTCGCTTCCCTCCGCCGCGCAGCCGCGCTCGCTCTCGGTCCAACCCTGCGATGCCAGGCTCGTCGACGCGCTCCATCGCTATCTCGCACTCGCGGGTGCGCGGATGGATGCGGCGGTGCTGGGGCCGCTCGTCTCGCGCGAGCTCCACTACCGGCTCGCGACGGCGCCGTTCGGCGGCATGCTGCGCGACCTGCTCCGCCATGACAGCCACGCCAGCGCGATCACACGAGCAATCGCACAGCTGCGGCGTGACTTTCGAGCGCCCGTAGAGATCCCCAAGCTCGCGCGCAGCGTCGGGATGAGCGCGTCTTCGTTCCACAAGCACTTCAAGGCAATCACGGCGTCATCACCGCTTCAGTATCGAAAGGGCCTGCAACTGCTCGAGGCCCGCCGCCTGTTGCGCGCCGGCACGCTCACGGTTTCCGCGGCGGCATTCGAAGTCGGCTACGAGAGCGCCGCACAGTTCAGCCGGGATTACACGCGCAAGTTCGGCGCATCGCCGAAACACGACCTCCCAGCAGGTTGAGCGCTGTTCCGGACCGTTCAGCAGGTCGTGCCCGAGATGCACGGCCTCTCTCCGGTCGTTTTTGTATAGCTGACAGGCCCCTGGTGGGAGGGCGTCCTGGCACGGCTCGGACGCGCATCTGGGGCCACATCGCCGGCACCTGCGCGACCCCTGCGTATTCTGCCAGCCGGACGGCCAGCCGCTCACCGCGAGCATGACGGAGCACCGGCTATCGCGGGCGGTGGGCCGGGCGGGCATCAGCCGCGAGCAGGGGCGCATCACCTGGCACGACCTGCGCCACACCTACGGCAGCCACCTCGCCAGGCGGGATGTCCCACTCGAGGTCATCCAGGAGCTGATGGGCCACGCCACCATCGAAATGACGATGCGCTACGCCCACCTCGCGTCGGAGGCCCGGGAGAGCGCGGTGCAGCAGCTCGACCGGCCGGTGCCCCTCCAGCTTCACGCCGCTCCGGCCTCCGACGCCGGAGGGGACACTGGGGTCACATCAGGAGGCTGAGAAAAAAGAAAAGCCCAGCAACCCCGGAGGATTGCTGGGCTCTCAATGGCGAGGAGTACGGGACTTGAACCCGTGGCCTCCGGCGTGACAGGCCGGCGTTCTAACCAACTGAACTAACTCCCCACAACCATGGGCGGAACAGGGATTGAACCTGTGACCCTCGCCTTGTAAGGGCGACGCTCTACCGCTGAGCTATCCGCCCCGAAGGCGTCCGCCGCGCTGCAACGAGGGGGGCTTTTATAGAGCGTGCTCCCCACTGTCAAGCATACGTTTTCGCGGCCCTGATCATTCCTCCGAGCCTCATTCGTAGAGTGAAGACGCCCGGACGGGCCGTGGCCTGACTGCCCGCCCAGAGGCCGACGCGACCAGGGTTTCGTCAGTCCCATGAGGGGGCAGAAGACGCGTGGGCGGAGCACTCCCAGGCTGAGCGGACTTCACTTCTAGCCATGGGCGCGAGGTGAGCATGGGTGGCCAGGTCCGTGGACGCATCAGCCCGTACCCCGAGCCTCCACGCGCACCGCCCCCGGCCCCTCCAGCCTCCGGCGGAGGTCCACCGTGGACACCGAGGGCGTCCCTTCCGGGCCCACGAGCGTGTGCCCATCCGCGGCGTACAGCGCCGGCCGCCGGAACAACATGCGCAGGGCGCGCAGGTGCGGATAGACGATGGACGCCTCCGGGTTGAGGACCCGGAGGTGCTCGCGCAGGAGCGGCGCGAACTTCGGGCTCATCGCCGGGAAGATGTGGTGCTCCTGGTGGTAGCTGAAGTTCCAGTGGATGAGGTCCATCACCGGGTGCGTGTCCACGCTGGCCGTGTTCACGAAGGGGTTGTCCACGCTCTCGGACGCCGGCTGCAGCCAGTGGTTGGTGGCGATGTAGACCATCAGCGTGATGTTGCCGAAGAGGTGCGGGAGGATGAGCGCGTAGAACGCCCCCTCCAGCCCCATGGCCCAGCCCAGCGCGCCCCAGCCCAGCGCGAGGAGCACGGTGAAGACCCGCTCCCGGAAGCGGTTCATGCGCACCTTCTCGAGCTGGGGCTGGCCGCTGTAGTGCCACAGGAAGGCCTGCCCCTGCGCCGTGAAGAAGAAGGTGAAGCTGATGTAGCTCAGCCACGTGCCCGAGCCCGGCGACAGCGCGTGGACCACGCGGGAGAACCACTGGGTCCGCCACTCGTGCTGGCGCGGGAGGATGTCCGGGTCCCTCACGTGGATGTTCGCGGCGCTGTGGTGCGCCTGGACATGCCACGCGCGCCACGTGCCGGGCGTCACCAGGAACGGGCTGAAGCCAACCCACCCGAGGACGTCCTCGAGCCCCCTGCTCCGGAACACCGAGTGGTGCAGCGCCTCGTGCGCGGCGAAGCCGACGGTGATGAGCATCTGCCCGAGCGCGAACGAGATGAGGAGGCAGGCCCACCAGGGCAGCCGCCCACTCGCCGCCGCCCACGCCATGGCCACCATCACCGGCACGAGGGCGAGCGCGATGAAGCCTCGCATCGGCTGGGGCTTGAAGGCCTCCGGAGGCATCGCACGCCGCAATTCGGTGCGGAGCTTCCGGAAGTCATCGACGGGAATCGAATCTGTCGAAGGAATGGAGGAGCTCATGGTTGCCTCACGCCATGGGGCGGGCCAGGCCGCCCTCGATGACCATCCGGAGCCGTCCCGCATCGTCGATGGCCGCGACGCTGCCGCATTGAACGAGGTCTCCCTCCACGCGAGGAGCGAGGGCCTTCAGGTTGAGCTGGAGCAGCCGCCCGCTCCCCTTCCCTTCCACCAGGCCCCGGTCGAACGTGGCCCGCTGCAGCTGAATGGGCGCGAACACGGCACCGGACACGCCGTCCGCGTGCATGGCGCTCAGCCGCCACGCCGCGTCCAGCGCGAGCGCGGGGACACTGCGCCCCGCCTGCTCCAGCGGAACACCGAGCTTCGCGAAGCGGGCCGTCCGCTCGAGCCTGATTTCCTCCAGGCAGTCGAACATCTTCCGCAGCTCGATGGGGGACCCGGCGGCGCAGTGCGGGTCCTGCACGGAGAGCCCGCCTCCCGACGACGTGGCCGCGTCCAGCTGCGGAGTGCCCCGGGGTGGCTCGGCCGTCAGGGTGAAGCGGGCCTCGGCGTAGACGAGGTCCTTTTCGAGCACCACTCCGGACGCATGGACGATGTCACCCGTCAGCTTGACCTGCACGCAGAGGCGCCTGGGCTCGTCGGCCACGGGGGTGCACTCGGCGCGCAGGGCCTGCCGTCCGCCGGGCCTGACGCGGATGAAGCGTGAGAACCGGACGTCCTCGATGGTGACGGTGCGCAGCTCCGGCCGTCCGTCACCGAGCGCCGCCTGGAGCATCAGGTCCAACGCCCAGGCCCCGGGCAGCGTCGGGGTTCCACGGACGAGGTGGTCTTCGAGGCAGGGGAGGTTCGCCGCGTCCACCACCAGCTCCCGCCGGGTGGGCCGGGCCGTGGGCAGCAGCTCCAGCCCGTAGAACGCGCGCTCGCTGTCGGTGAGCTGCACGTTGATGGGCTCGCGCGGCCGTCCGTCGACGAGCTGGAGGAAGAGGGCCTCCCCCTCCTCGGCGCGAATCCCGCGCAGCTGGCGGCTGGCGCCGAGCACCTTGTACTCGGAGCCGCGCGTCATCCCGATGCCGTCCCAGGCCAGCCAGCCCACACTGCACCAGCGGACCTCCTGGCTGGCGTCGCTCACCCAGGCGCAGAGCCGGTCCAGCGCCTCGTTGGCCGCCCCGTAGTCCGCCTGCCCGTCGTTGCCGATGAAGCTGAAGGCGGAGGTGAGGACATGGAAGGGCACCGGCCTCGCGAAGCGGCTCGCGCAGGCGTCGCGGAGGTTCCGCAGCCCGAGCAGCTTGGTGTCCAGGTTCGTCCGCAGCTCCGCGAGCCGCCGACGGTTGAGCTTCTTGGAGGTCTGCGTGCCGGCGCCGTGGACCACCAGGTCCAGCCGCCCGTGGACCTGGACGAGCTCCTGCATCACCCGCTCCACGTCCTCGGGACGGGTGACGTCCGCGGACCGGTAGAGCATCTGACCGGGCAGCCTCGCGAGTCCCTCCAGCGTGGCCCGCAGCTCGCGCGCGGCCAGGTATCGCTCGAAGCGCTTGCGCAATTCGGGCATCCGCGCGGTGCGGTTGCCAGCCAGCTCGGAGGCATAGAACTCCCGCTCCAGGCGCGGGAGGTCCTCATCGCGTGCCTGGAGCACCTGCTCGGGGGCCTCCGCCGGGTCGCTCCGGCCCACGAGGATGACCTTGCAGCCGAACCGCTTCAGGAGCGCTCCGGCGAGGACCGCCGTCACCCCTCTCCCGCCTCCCGTGAGCAGGACCACCGAGTGAGCGTCGAGCGTGGGCGCGGGCTCGGCCGTGACGTCCGTGGGTCGCAGCCGACGGACGCAGCGGCGCGGTCCGTCGAAGCAGACCTCGACCGACGGCCCCGCTTCCTCCTCGGAGCCGAGCTCGGTGGCGACGACTTCGAGTGCGGCCGTCAGAGAGAGCGGCGAGGTGGAGATGGCGCGGACATTGCGCGCGGGGACTTCGCGGCCGATGGACTTCAGCATCCCGGCGAACAAGCCCGTCACCGGGTGGAGCGTCCGGCGCGGCCCGACACCGCCGATGCACAGGCTCGCCAGCTCGACCTCGCCCGCCGCCAGTCGCTCGTAGACGCGCCGCGCGGCGAGGAAGAGCAGTTCCAGCGCCTCGTGCCGCAGGGCCGTGTCCGAGACCACCTCGGACTCGCCCGCGCCGGGCTCCAGCCAGCACACCGCGAGGATGACCTGCGGCTCGAAGCCGAGCGCTTCGAGGCCCGCCTCCGCCGTCTCCTCACGGGTGAGGTCGACGCGGTGGACGCGGCCCTCCTGTCCGGAGCCTCCGGCGCAGAGGATGCGGTACTCGGGTCCGCAGAGCGTGACGGCCTGCGACGCGAGCTCGCGGGCCAGGGCCTCATCCTGGGCGATGAACAGCACGCGCCGGCCCCGCAGGTGCGCGGTCCGCGTCAGCCGCGCGGGGCGCTCGACGAGCACCGGCGCGTGGTAGCGGATGGCCGCCGCATGGTCGAAGCCGCTCGACGCTTCGGAAGCAGCAGGCATGGACGCCGCGCCATCACGCGACGGCTCTGACGCATGGACTTCCTCCGGCTGGGAGACAGCGGCGCGGTCGCCCTCCACCGGCAACAGTTGGAGGTCGAGCCGGGTCCCCGTCGCGGCGTCCGGGTGGAAGCGCAGCGTGGTGGCGCGGCCCTCCCCGGCGGCCTGCACCGACCGGAGGACCTCCAGCCCCTCCCGTGCCGAGTGGGGCGGAAGCTCCAGGTGGGCTCCTCCGTGCTCCTGTGCGTCGACCGACATCCGGAGACGACACAGCGGCTTCAGACCCCGCCGCGACGCCGTCTCGGCGGTGGTGACCGCCAGCATCGCGCCCCCTTCGTCCGGCTGGGACGCGCCTGGCGCTTCACCCGGCCGGAGGACGTGCGTGCTCCCCACGAGCACCAACTCGAATCCGCTCTCCAGCACACCCCGCGCGGCCCGGAGCGCCGCGGCCAGCGAGGCGCCTCCCGCGTCCACCACGAAGTTGGGGCCCTTGAGGTCGAGCGCCCCCGCGATGCGGCCCGGCGTGACGTTGGGCATCATCCCCTGCAGCGTGTACGCGCCCGAGGGACGCAGGGAGTCCGTCACCACCTCGTGAAGACGGTCCGCCAGGGGCAGGACCGCGGCATGCTCCGGTGCGCGCCGGGCGAGCTCGCGCAGCTTGCGCCGCGTGGAGGAGGCCAGCACGCGCTGCGTGGCCTCCACGCCACGGCGGGTCTTCCCTTCGAGCCCGAGCACCAGGGCCGTGCCCGAGCGCAGCGTGTCGAAAGCGCCGAGCTTCTGGACGAGCGCGCTCGCGACGACGAGCCCGAGCGTCTGCGTCGCATCCATGTCCTCGGCGATGTCCGGCAACAGGCGGACCGACGAGGGGAGCCGGATGGCCCGTGGGTCGAAGCGCGCTCCCGTCTCCGCGGGCGCGCCCGGCACCGGAACGCCTCGCGCATCCGGGAACAACCCTTCCGCGGCCACCACCACCAGCTCGCTCATGGCGGCGGGACGGAGCCCCGCCTGGCGGGCGGGCGCACCGCCCCGGTACTCCTCGAGGACCAGGTGCGCATTCGTGCCGCCGAAGCCGAAACCGCTGGTCGCGGCTCGACGGGGGTGCGCACCGTTCTCCGGCCACGGCTGCTCGCGCGTGCTCACCTCGAAGTCCGGCCCGAGCGCGCGCAGCTCGGCTCCCGGCTGGTCGAAGTTGGACTGCTTCGGGAAGAGCCGGTGCTCCAGCGCCTTGCACAGCTTGATGACCGAGGCCGCCCCCGCCGCCCAGCCGACATGGCCAATCAGCGCCTTGACGCTGGCGAGCTGGAGGCCGCTCCGCTTGCCGCCGAACATCCGCGCAATGGACTTGAGCTCGGTGGCATCCCCGGCAGGCGTGGCCGTCCCGTGCGCCTCGAGGTACTGGATGCTCGTGGGCTCGACGTGGGCCGCCGCGTAGCACGCCTCCATCGCGGCCACCTGCCCCTCCGAGCGCGGGACGTTCGCCGAGCTGCTCCGCCCGTCACTGGAGAGCCCCGCCCCCCGGATGATGGCGTGCACATGAAGGCCGGCGGCGGCTGCGTCCGACAGGCGCATCAGGCCGACCACGCCCGCGCCCTCTCCGAAGATGACGCCATCCGCCCGCTCGTCGAAGGGCCGGCTCCCCTTCGCCGAGAGCCCTTTGAACTGGGAGAACAGACAGCTGTTCCCCGGACCTGGAGAGAAGACACCTCCCGCCAGGACGAGGTCCGCCTCGCCCGACTCCAGCGTCTTCATCCCCAGTGCGATGGCGTAGAGCGAGGACGCACAGGCCGCGTCGAGCAGCATCGTGGAGACACCGCGTCCCACCACATCCGTCACCACCGCCTGCAGCGTCGGGTGCGGCGCCAGGTCGGCGGAGCGGGCCTCGACTCCCAGCGCGTCCCGCGCCGCACGAGCCAGGACCGCGACGTCCGAGTGCCCCGCGCCCTTCGCGCGCAGCAGGGCCTCGCCGGCCTCCAGGCACAGCGCGGCGTCATACTCGGCCGACCCATCCGCGGTGGAGCCGAGCAGGCACTGGATGCGTCCCGCGGAATAGATGGACGTCGCCTCCAGGCCGCGCATGGCCTGCGCGAGCGCGATGGCCAGCAGCTTCTGCTCCCGCACATACCCCCGGAAGCGCTCCGGCTCGAGCCCGGCGGGTGCGACGAGGTCCGCGTCCCGCACCATTCCCGAGAGCAGCGTATACGTCCGGTCCGGCGTGCCCGCGGGGCCCGCGAAGTCCGTCACCAGCTCCGGGTGGAGCTGGCCCTGGTCGACGATGCCGCTGATGCCCTGACGGATGTTCTGCCAGTACGCCTCCGGGTCCTTCGCGCCGCCCGGGAGCATGCACCCCAGGGACACCACGGCAATCGCGGGCGTCTCACCGGGAGCAGCCTCGGACACCGTCGGCGGCGCTCCAGCGGGGAGCACGCCCGCGACAGTCGCCAGCTCGACAGGCGCGTCCTTCGGAAGGATTCGCTGGACGATGCGCGTCAGCCGCCCATCCGTCCCGCAGTCCACGAAGCGGGTGCAGCCCGCGCGAGACAGCGTCTCCACCGCGCCGAGGAAGTCGAACGGGCGCACCAGGTGCGAGGCGAGCGCATTCGCCAGCTCACCGTGCCCGCCCGTGTACATGCGCCCCTCGATGGGCGAGTAGAGGGGCTCCTGCGGCGGGCGCATGGGCACGCCCGCGAGCGCGGCGCGGAACGCCTCCGCCGCCGGCTTCAGGCCCCGGTGGTGGAAGGGGTAGCGGCTGGAGATGAAGGTGAACCCCTGCCCCCGTCCCTCCAGCAGCACACGGAGCCGCTCCAGCTCCGCGCGCGGGCCCGCGACCACGGTCTGTCGGGCGTGGTTTCGGCCAGCCAGCTCCAGGCTCCCCGCACCACTGTCCGCGATGGCCCGGGCCGTCTCCGCCTCGCCGAGCGCGACGGCCGCGAGCGTCCCGAAGTCATCCGGCACCGTGCGCAGCGCCCGGATGCGCTGGCAGACCACCTCGGCGCCCGTGCGCAGGTCCAGCGCCCCCGCCGCCGTCATCGCGGCGATTTCACCGAAGCTGTGCCCCACGAACACGTCCGGACGCACGCCCTGGCTCCGCAGCCACCGGGCACCGAGCACGCCGGACAGGAAGATGCCGAGCTGGTCGAGCTGGGGCGCGCGCTCGAGCGCCCGAGTGACGTCGTCGGCATCCCGGGCCGCGAGCAGCGGCGCCGCGTCGAGCCCGATGGCCTGGCTCGCGGCCGCGACGCCCGCGAGCTCGTCCCGCAGCTCCGGGTGCAGCGCCTTCAGCCGGACGAAGAGCTCGGGCTGGAACGTCCCCTGCCCCGCGAACAGGAAGGCGGTGGAGCCGGGCGGCAGTCGCGGCTCGCTCGCCGGCTTCGGCGAGAGCCCCGGCTCCATGTCCACCAGCTTCGAGGCACCGAGCGAGGCGGGGTCCGCCAGGAGCGTCCTCGCCAGCTGCCGGATGGGCTCCGAGAACAGCTCGTTGACGGCATTGCCCCCGAGCAGCGCGCGCTCCCGGAAGCTCCGCGCGGCCTCGGGCTCGTGGATGCTCGGCATCGCCTCGAAGCAGCGCCGGAAGGCGTCGGGGAACGCACGGAGGGCCCCCGCCCTGTCAGCGCACAGGACGGTCTGGTACCCGCAGGCCACCGGAGTGCCGTCGCTCTTCAGGGTCCGGAAGCAGAAGCGCACGGAGACCTCGCCCCGCTCCTCGACCGACGTCAGCACCACCAGCCTGTCTCCCAGCACCGCCGGAGCCAGGTTGCGCGAGTAGCCTTCGTAGGTGAGCAGCAGCACCTGCTCGAAGTCGCGCCGCAGCTCCGGCACGTCGAAGAAGTGCGGGCCGAAGAGCAGGTGCTCGCGGCCGGCACACTGGAACTTGAAGTTGGTGAGGAAGTGATGGCTCCCGTACGCCATCGTGTCGTCGAAGTGGATGTCGTACGGAACGGCGAAGAATCTCATGGCAGGGGCTCCAGTGGAGGAAGGCTCAGGAATCGAGGGCGAGGAGCGCCCGCACGTCGTGACCATTCGTGTGACGGTGACCCGGGTGTGACTCCTTCGCGGCCGCGTCCGGCAACAGCCCGTCCACCGTCCCCGAGAGCCCGGCATCCACCACCCAGATGGCCCCGTTCACCCGCTGCGTCTTCGCGCCCAACAACAGCTCCGTCACGTCCGCGACGTCGTCCGCGGTGCACAGCTGCCCGCCGGGCGTGGCCGCCTCCCAGCGCGCCACGCGCCCCGCCGCGTCGGGGAACATCCCGAGCAGCTCCCCGTGCACCGGCCCCGCGGACACGCAGTTGGTGCGGATGCCCTCGGGGGCCAGCTCCGCGGCCAGGTAGCGCGTGAGGGACTCGACGCCCGCCTTCACCACGCCCTGGCAGCCCAGGTCGTGCATGTAGCGCTGGGACATGGAGGTGGACATCGTGACGATGCTGCCGCCGCCCCGCCGGGCCATCAGCGGCCGCGCGCGCATGGCGCACTCGTAGGTGCCGGTGATGCAGGTCCGGAACGCCTTGTCCCAGTCACGTGGCGTAATCCGGTCGAACGGCCCGATGAGCCCGTTGGACGCGTTGCACACCAGGAAGTCGAGCCCGCCGAGCTGGTCCGCGATGGCGGCGAACATCCGCTCCAGGTGCTCCTCCTGGGCAACGGAGCCCCACAGGTGCAGCGCCTTGCCGCCCTCCGCGAGAATCTCCTGCGCGGTCCGCTCGCCCTCCTCCCGCGAGTGGAACGAGTTCACCACCACCGTCGCACCGGCCCGGGCGAGGCGCATGGCGATGACCTTGCCGATGCCCTTCCCCGAGCCCGTGACGAGGGCAATCTTCCCCGCGAAGGGAAGGACGGGCTGGAGCGTGGCGGGCGCCGGTGCGCGCGTCTCGCGCGGCGGTGCCACCGCCTGCGCCTGGGGCGCGGCCTGCGTGGCCCCCTGCGCCCGGGCGGCTTCGCAGATGGCCGCGAGGGTCCTCAGCCGCTGGGACGGCGTCGGCCCCTTCGCCAGGCCGAGCTCCTTGACGAGCACCGCCAGGACCTCCGCCTGCTTCACGGAGTCGATGCCGAGCTCGTCCTCCAGGTCCGCATCCAGCGTCAGCAGCTCCTCGGGATAGCGCGTCACCCGGGCGAACACGGCGCGCACCCGCGCCTCCAGGTCCGGCAGGGCCCGCGGGCCGGAAGCAGGCGTCGCGACAGGCGCGGGGGCCTGCACGACGGGCGTGGGTGCCTGCGCGGGAGACGAGCTCGCGAGCAACCCCGTCACCATCTCCGCAATCGCGCCGAGCGTCCGGGCCTTCCCTCCCCGGGGCAGCCGCTCCGGGGGAATGTTGAACTCACGCCCGACGACGGCGGCAATCTCGGCGAGCTTCACCGAGTCGATGCCGAGCTCGTCCTCGAGCTGTGCATCCGCCGTGAGGATGTCAATGGGATATCGGGTTACGGAAGCAGCACAGTGGCGAATCTGCTCCAGGACCTTCGCCGCCGCACCAGCGCTCTGCTGAAATGGATGTGAGGACATTTGTGCCTTCGTCGTCGTCGTTGTTCGAGCTGCGCGGTGATGAATGCACCAGGGGTCTGACACGCCCTGATTGAGCTGTTTTTCGACGTACGGAAGGCAGCCCTGTCAGGACACACGTGTGACAAATCAGCTCACGTGTGCGCGGCCATGGCGCGCGCGGTGGGCTTCCGCGTCGAATGAGACACGCTCGTGACTCCGGGACGGCCCTCGCGTGGGGGCGCGCGTCACAGACGCCACGGGCAATGACAGACATCCCGGGAGGGCGTGTGCCCACCGGGTATCGGACCTATCTCGAGGGTGACCGCGTGCCCGGACGTGCGGGCACGCGACTGCTCGTGCGACGACTACTTCTTCGCGGCCACCTGCTCGCGCAGGCGCTCCTCCGCCGCACGCAGCTCACCCGTCGGGTCGCTGGGGGCGAAGTCCTCCGCCTCGAACACCTGGCGCAGCTCGAGCATCTCGCCGCCGGTGGTGGGGCAGCGCTTCATCCACTCGATGGCTTCCTGCTTCGACTTCACCTGAATCATCCAGAAGCCGCCGACGATTTCCTTCGCCTCGCTGAAAGGGCCGTCGCTCACGGTGGGCTTGCCGCCCGCGGGGAAGCGGATGCGCGCGCCCTTGGCGGTGGGCTGAAGCCCCTCGCCGCCCAGGAGCACGCCCGCCTTCACCAGCTCCTCGTTGAACTTCCCCATCTCCGCCAGGATCTTCTCGTCGGGCAGGGCGCCAGTCTCGGCGGCGGGGCCCGGGTACATGATGACCATGAATCGCATCGTCGTCGCTCCTGTGGATTCGCGGCGGAAGTGCCACCCCGCCTTCTATCCATGCGTCGAACGAGCGCTGGCGAATTCGACACGGCATTTATTTTCCGTGGCGGTGCCGCCAACCACCTGAAATCCCTTGGGCCCAGCGCCTGCTCGCTCAGTCAGCCTCCACGCCGTGGCGCTGGTGCCACTGCGCGATGGACTCCTTGGGATAGCGCTTGAACTTCTTGTCCCCCTTGCTGGCGTGGACCGGGACCCAGCCGGGCTTGAACTCGAGCATGATGTGCACGAGCTCGGGCGGCACCGGCAGGGGCGTGTCGATGGCGGAGGCGAACGGGTGGATGAGCTCCGGCCACGTCGGGTCATAGAGCCAGAGCGCCGAGCCGCACCGCCCGCAGAAGTTGCGCTGGCCCGTGCTCTTGTGCGCCCGCTCGTCCTCCGGGTTCTTGATGCTGGCGCGGTACACCTTCAGGTGCTGCTTGCCGCGCACCTCGAGCGAGTCCGCGTCACCCGACAGGTTGATGGCGTAGCCCCCGCCGCCCTGCGTCTTGCGGCAGATGGAGCAGTAGCAACGCATGAACGGCTGGGGGTGCTTCGTCTCCACGGTGAAGCGCACCCCACGGCAGTGGCAGGAACCCTCGAGTTTCATGGGCGCACCTGAGCACGCCCGGGCCGCTCGCAGCCTGGACTTCGATGGCCACTGTCAGCGTCGCCACATAACCGTCCGTGGCGTTGCCGGTGACGGTGGCCAGCTGCGAGTCGGTGGGGCTTCTACGCCTGCCTGTCCGCCTATCCCACCGCGGCCACGGGGGCCTCGGCGGCCTCCGGGAGCGCGTCGAAGCTCTCGAAGGGGTTCTCCAGCATCTCCCGCAGGGTGTTGGCGAGCACGCCCGCATGGAACCCGTCGATGAAGCGGTGGTCGAAGGTGGCGTTGATGTTCATCACCTTGCCCGGCACCACCTTGCCGTCCTCCACCACCGGCACCTCCTTCACCGCGCCGGGCGCGACGAAGATGGGCACGCGGGTGTACGGCGCCAGCGGCACGTACGCCGTGTCCAGCCCCAGCGAGCCCACGTTGGTGATGATGGCCGAGCCGAACGCGTCCTTCGGCATGCCGAACCGGCTCAGGTCCAGGTTCAGCGTGTACATGAAGAAGGACAGCAGCCAGGTGAAGGTGTTGAGGAAGAGGTAGGGAATCTTCTGGATGGTCCCCTTCCCCTTCTCCAGCGCCACGTCGCGGCGCTCGCGCACGCGGCGCACCGCCTCCTCCAAATCCCCTGCAATCTCGCGCAGGCTCTTCTTGTCCGCGTCCTCGATGCGCGCCGAGGTGAGGTCCACCTTGCCGCCGTCCGTCTGGACCACCAGCGTGGAGAGCGTCACCCGCTGGCGCAGGTAGATGCGGTTGTAGCGGAGGATGGCGTTGGCGTCCGGGCAGCGGCGCAGCGCCTCGCCCATCGCCTTGGCCACCAGGTGCGTCACCGTGAGCCGCACGCCGGTGCGCTGGCGGAAGGCCTCGATGTACGCCATCGCCTTGTCCATGCGCACGGTCAGCGTCCCGTAGACGGTGGGGTCGTACGCCGTCTTCCAGCTTCCAATCGCCAGCTTGCGGAAGCTCGACAGGTCACGCTTCGGAATCAACTCCAGGTGCGCCATGGCCGCAGTCCCTCCTTCGGAACGGCTTCGCGGTGGAGGCGCAGTGTCGCGGCTTCACCCCTCCAAAGGGAAGGTGGTCCCCGGTGCCTGCCCGCCTGCCCTCGCTCGACGCACTGCGCCACGGATGGCCCGCGCCACAACCGCCAGCTGAAGGGCGAGGCCACCTGCGCCCCCGCCATCGCCTGGGGATGAGCCCGCGCGCGGGGCCGCCGATGCCCGGCCCCGCGCAGTCCTGCTGACTACGGCTTCAGCTTGAAGCGCACCAGGTCCGAGCGCCGCGACTGCGGCGTGTACCAGGTGCCATCCAGCTCGAACGGGCCTGTGAAGTCCCCGGACGCCACGACGCCGTCCTGCGTGGCCGCGAGCTGGAGCGAGCGGACCCCTGCATCGAAGACACGCACCCAGCGCGTCCCCAGGTCCGCGCCGAACGCCGCCAGCGTCGGAGCGGATGAGTCCGGAAGCTCCCAGCCCACCGGCCCCAGCCCGAGCTCGCCCCCCCCGTCCCGCTGCGAGGTGAGGAGGGTGCCCGCCGCATCCACGACGAAGTCTCCGAAGGACCGCCGGGGGAACTGGCGCAGCGCGAGGTCCGCGCCCGTGCTGGAGAGCAGCCCCAGCACGCCGTCGCGCGGCCCGCCCTCGTAGTCATCCGGGTCGCTGCTGGCGTACTGCTGGCCGGCGAACGTGAAGCGGCCGCCGAAGTTGGCGGCGAACGCGACGCGGCCGTCGGGCAGCACGCCCACGCCCGTCAGACCGCTCCACTGGACGGGGAGGACGCGGGACCAGGCGTGCGCACCGGCCGCCGTCCACCTCGCCACGAAGGGCCCACGCCCGGGGATGGGGCCCGCGCCGAAGTCCGTGTCGCCCCCGGACCAGCCACCGACGGTGACGTTCTCCGCGGCATCCACGGCGACGCTCGACGCCTGCGTCCCTCGCAGGCCGCTGCCCACCAGCACGTGGGACCAGAGGTGCGCGCCGTCCCACTGGAGCTTCAGCACGAAGGAGTTCGGGTACGTGTCGTCGTACGGGAAGGCCTTGCCCGAGTACACCGGGCCAGCGCCGAAGTCCGTGTAGCCCCAGAATGTGCCCACGACGATGGCGCTGCCGTGCGCGTCCGTGGCCAGGTCATACACGGTCATCGGGTTGTCCTCGCGCCCGTCACCGGTGTCGAACCACGCCGTGAAGCCGCGCGTCCAGTCCACCGCGCCCGACGGCGTAAGCTTCACCACCACCATGCCCGAGCCCTGCGCAAGCGCCCCCTTCCCCAGGTCCGGCGCCCCGGTGTAGCTGCCCGCCACCAGGACGTTGCCCAGCGCCGTCACCGCCACCCGGCTCAGCTGCACCCCCGCCTGGGTGAAGGAGCGCGTCCACGCCACGCTCCCGTCCGCGCGGTGCAGGGTGATGACGTCCGTCTGCTCGGCGGAGCCGGGAGCGTCCGGCGTCTGCTCCAGCGTGCTCAGGGCCGCGAAGCCCCCGTCCGGCGCCGGAGCGAGGTGCACGGAGTGCTCCGCGAGCGGGCCGCCCCACTGGCGCGCCCACGCGGTGGTGCCCGAGGGCTGCGTGCCCCGGTACGAGCAGAACGCGTCCGTCTCGTAGACGACGACGAGCCGGGGCGCGCCGCCGATGATGCCCTTCTCCTGCGCCTCCGAGGAGACGAAGCGCGCGCCGTCCGTGCTGTCCGGCAGCAGCGCGAAGGTGTAGCGGCCGGACGCCGTCACCACGTCCGTCACGTCGTACTCCACCCACGAGTCCCGGGCGACGGCGCCCAAATCACCGAGGGCGCTTCCCGTCACCGCCGGGCGGTGGTTCCAGTCCGTCGCCGCCGCGTCGAAGGGCGCCGCGCGAAACAGCCGCGGCCCATTGCCCGTCCCGTCCACCGAGTACATGCGCAGCAGCACGCGGCGTACCTGGCCGGCGCCCAGCTCCACATTGAAGTCGAGGAAGCTCTCCGCGCGCGGCTCCGAGTCCACCCGCAGCGCCGCCTGGTGGTGGAGCTTCATGTCCGGCGTGTCCTCGCCGACGTACGTGTCCTGTGCAGGGCCCCTCTCGGTGGAGAACAGCTCCGTGCGCGTCAGGCATGCGTCCGTGGGCGCGGCCCGGGGAGCGCCCGCCCAGACGAGGAGCCTCGGGCGGCGTGCGGTGTCCGCGCTCTCGCGCGAGAGGAACGTCACCCCGTCGGTGGAGGTCCCGTAGAGCCCGAGCGTGTAGTCGCCGTTGCCGCGCACCAGGTCCGTCACGTCGTAGTCCACGTAGGTGCCCGCGGCGATGGCCTGCGAGTCGTCCAGCGCCGTGCCCACCTTCGCGGGGCGGGTGTTCCAGGTGACGCTGGTCTCGCTCCAGCTCCCCTGCGTCGCGTACACGGCCGGGCCGTCATCCGTGCCGGCGCTGGCGTGCACGCGCAGCACCGCGCGCTGCACGGTCTCCGTCAGCCCCTGCACCGCGAAGCGCAGGTGCACCTCCTGCTGAGGCGAGTTGTCCGCGAGCAGCGACGCGGAGGCGCCGCCGCTGGCGGACGTCGGACTGTCCGCGGAGACGTACGTGTCCGCGCTCGGCGAGAAGCCCACCGGCGCGCCGGACACCCGGAGCGGCGGAGGGGCCGGCGTCGGATTGTCCTCGGCGGACTCCACCGTGAGGACGAGCTGCGGGCGGAGCGTCGTGTCCGGGTGCTCGCTGGAGGCCAGCGTCACGCCGTCCGTGCTGTCTGCGGACATGTAGATTTCGAGCCAGCCGCCCTCGTGGACGTACATGCTCGAGACATCCAGCTCCATCCACGTGCCGCTGGCCACGGGCCCCGCGCTCGCGACGACCCAGCCGTTGTCCCACGTCGGGCGGGTGTTCCACGTCACCGTCTCGTTCCAGCTGCGGACGCCCGGCGGGTCATACACGGAGGGCCCGTTGGAGGAGCCGTCCACCGCGTACAGGCGCAGCCGCGCCGACGTCACCGTCCCCGGCAAATCTGGCACCAGGAACTTGAAATAGGCCTGGGACTCGGGCGAGAGGTCCACCTCCAGCGTGGGCGAGGAGCCGTAGCTCGTCGTCGGCGCCGTCGCCACCACGTGCGCATCCGCGGCGGCCGCCACCGTCACCGTCTGCGTCGTCAGCGGCGCCCCCTTCGTACCCGGGCCTTCCGCCTCCGTTGTGGAATCCATTGCCTCGCCTTGGGTTGTGCCGCACCCTGCGAGGAGCGCCAGCGCCACACCCATGCCCCACCCCACCACCGCGCCTGTCCACCTTCTCACACGCTTCCTCCCTCTGGCCCCACGGAAGCGGCAGGTGAGCAACAGGTGCGCCAGCCCGGCGAAGGAGCGGCGGCCGGCGGAGCCACGGCTGCCTGCCCTCCAGACAGGCGATGGCGGCTCCCGTCCTCCGGTGCCCAGGTTTCCGGCAGCACGCCGCGCGGCAGGCGCCCGTCACGCGGACATCCGGGAAGGAGCAGGCGCTTAGTCATGGAGGAGCAAGCATCCGGGGCGCCGCGCCCACGCGCAGGCTGGAGATTCGTGCTCCGGGCCCTGGGCTCCCGCAACTACCGGCTCTTCTTCGTGGGGCAGAGCGTGTCGCTCATCGGCACGTGGCTCACGCGGGTGGCGACCGCCTGGCTGGTGTACCGGCTCACCGGCTCGGCGCTGCTCCTGGGGGTCATCGGCTTCTGCGGGCAGATTCCCACCTTCCTCCTGGGCCCCCTCGCGGGCGTCCTGGTGGACCGGTGGAACCGGCACCGGGTGCTGGTGGTGACGCAGGTGCTGGCGATGCTCCAGTCGCTCGCGCTCGCGGTGCTGGCGCTCAGCGGCCACATCGCCGTGTGGCACGTCGGCGCGCTGATGGTGTTCCAGGGATTCGTCAACGCCTTCGACATGCCGGCGCGGCAGTCCTTCGTGGTGGAGATGGTGGAGGACCGCGCGGACCTGCCCAACGCCATCGCCCTCAACTCGTCCATCTTCAACGGAGCGCGGCTGCTGGGGCCGTCCGTGGCCGGCGCGCTCATCGCCACCGTGGGCGAGGGCGGCTGCTTCCTCATCGACGCGTTCAGCTACCTGGCGGTGATTGCCTCGCTGCTGGCCATGCGCCTCACCCCGCGCCCCCGCACGCAGGGCCCGCAGCATGTCCTCACGGAGTTGAAGGAGGGCTTCCAGCACGCCTTCCACTTCCCGCCCATCCGCACCCTGCTGGGGCTCATCGCCGTGGTGAGCCTGATGGGGATGCCCCTCACCACCCTGATGCCGGTGATGGCGTCCCAGGTGCTGCACGGCGGGCCCGACACGCTGGGCTTCCTGATGGCGGCGGCCGGCCTGGGCGCGCTGACGGGCGCGGTGTTCCTGGCGTCCCGGCGCTCCGTGCGAGGGCTGGGCGGCGTCATCTTCACCACCACCCTGCTCTTCGGGGCGGGGCTCATGGCGTTCTCCGCGTCGCGGTACCTGGCCCTGTCGATGGTGACCATGGTGGTCTGCGGCTTCGGGATGATGGTGACGACGGCGTCCAGCAACACCGTGCTGCAGACCATCGTCGAGGAGCGGATGCGCGGCCGGGTGATGAGCTTCTACGCCATGGCGTTCATGGGCACCGCGCCCTTCGGGAGCCTCCTGGCGGGGGTGCTGGCCACGCACCTGGGCGCGCCGCGGACGCTCGCCATCGGCGGCGCCATGTGCCTGCTGGGCGCCGCGTGGTTCCGCACGAAGCTGCCGGGCCTGCGCGAGCACGTGCGCCCCATCTACCAGCGACTGGGCATCATCCCGGAGGTGGCCACGGGGATGGACATCGCGGCGGAGCGCACCGGCCCCCGGGAGAGCTGAGCCGCGCTCAGCCCTCCGCACGCCCCGGCGTCTTGTCCGGGTCCGGCCAGGGATGCGCCCGTTGCGGCGCCTCCTCGTCATCTCCCTCGGCACAGCCCGGCGTGTGGCCGGGCTCTTCTTCCACATAGGCGCCCTGGCGCTCCAGCAGGTCCTCTTCTGGCTCGCCCATGCGCCGGCCTTCGTCGATGTCCGGCATGCGGTCCTCCCTTCAGCGAAGATAGTCAGCCATGGGAAGATGAGGACTCGCGCCGGAGGCACGCATGTCCACGAAGAAGGGAGCCGTCCACCGGCTCCTCGCCGCCACGGGCCAGCTGGTGGGGAACATCGCGAGCGGGCTGATGACGGTGTACGTCATCCTCCGGCCCGACCGTGCCGGGAGCGAGCGGGCCCGGAAGAACGCGGACGTCCTCATTACCGCCTGCCGGGCCTTCCAGGCGAAGCACGGCCGGTTCCCCGCCACGCTGGCGGAGCTGGTCCCCGACTTCCTGCCGCAGCTCCCCCGCGCGAAGTACGACGGACCGCACTTCGGCTTCACCTACGAGCCGAACGGCGACTCGACGCGGCACGTGCTGGGCTGGACGGAGGTGATTCCCTTCGGCCGCCCCTTCTACGTCCTCGAGGAGGACCGCTGGGGCTACCTGGATTGAGCGGCGCCCTGTACGGGGCCTGACAGACGCCGGCATGCCAAAATGGAGTCCCCTGCGCGGCGCTGTAGCTTGCCGCGCCATGCGCTCCTTCCTGTTCGCACTCGTCACGCTGCTCACTGCCTGCGCGAGCTCTCCGCAGCCGCAGCCGCCGCCGGAAGCCACTCCCACCGCCACCGCGCCGGACGCCACCACCCCGGCTGGCGCGACGGGCATGCCGGGTGCCGCCCCCGCGGATGGAGCGCAGGCCAGCGCGGGCCCCGCGACGTCCGGAGCCCCCGCTCCCGCGAACGCGGAGGTGAAGCCGGACAAGGTGATGCCGGACGTGCCCGCCGGTGCGGACGCGGCGCGCATCGCCGACCTGGCGCGCAAGGCGACGCCGCTGGTGGACGCCTTCGTCAACATCGAGCCCCAGCTCACCCGCGACGGCAAGCAGGCCCTCTTCATCTCCAGCCGCGACGGCCTGCCCCAGGTCTACGTGGCCGACGCCCGGCGTCCCGACGCGCCCGCGAAGCGCCTCTTCGAGTGGGGCGAGCGCGTGGCACAGCTCACGACGACGCCAGATGGCCGCTCGCTGGTGTTCCTCTCCGACACCGGCGCCGACGAGAACTGGTCCATCTGGAAGGTGGGGTTGGACGGCTCCGCGCCGGTGGAGCTCACCGCGGGCGAGAAGCTCAACCGCGACAACGCGCTCCTGCCCGACCTGGCGCCGGACACCGTGTACTTCAGCGGCCGGCCCATGAACGCGGCGCAGACCACGGTGTACGCGGTGCCCGTCTCCGGCGGCGCGTCCCGGGCGGTGTACCGCGACGACCTGCCGGGCTTCCTCACCGACGTGAGCCGGGACGGCAAGGCGGGCCTCTACGTGCGCTACCCGTCGGGCTCGGAGAACTACCTCGTGCGCGTGGACCTCGCGTCCGGCCAGACGCGGCCGCTCTACCCGCGCGAGGGCAAGGTGACCGTCTTCGACGCCCGCTTCTCCCCGGACGGGAAGACGGTGTACCTGGCCACCGACGGCGGCGGTGAGCAGGCGTGGCTGCTGGCGCTGGACGCGGAGAGCGGCGAGGAGAAGGCGCGGTACGTGGAGACGGCCCCCACCACCGCGATGATTGACACTGTCGAGGTCTCCAGGACAGGCGGCCTCGTCGGCCTCTCGGTGCGGGCGGGCAACCGGAGCGAGGTGCGGCTGCTGGATGGGCGCACGCTGAAGCCCCGTGCCCGCATCTCCCTGCCGCTGGGCCAGGGCAGCCTGGGCCGCTTCTCCGAGGACGGCCGGCGCCTCACCGTCACCCGGTCCACGCCCACCACGCCCACCGACGTCTGGGTGGTGGACACGAAGACGGGCAAGGTGTCGCCGCTGCGTCGCGAGCCGCGCCCGTCCCTGAAGGAGGTGCCCGCCGCCGACGTGAGCATCACCTCCGTCCGCGCGCACGACGGGCTGGAGTTGCCCATCAACGTCTACCTGCCGAAGCAGCGCACCGGGAAGCTGCCCGTCATCGTCAGCTACCACGGCGGGCCTTCCGGCAGCTCGCAGATCCGCTGGTCCCCCATCACCGCGTTCTTCCTGTCCCAGGGCTACGCGTGGGTGGAGCCCAACGTGCGCGGCTCCAGCGGCTTCGGCCGCGCCTTCGAGGAGGGCGACAACGGGCCGGCGCGCCTGGCGGCGTTCAAGGACATCGAGGCGACCGGCCGGTGGGCGGCGTCCCAGCCCTGGGCGGACCCGGAGCGCGTCATCGTCTTCGGCGGCAGCTATGGCGGCTACACGGTGCTGGTGGGGCTCACCCGCATGCCGGACCTGTGGCGCGCGGGCGTGGACCTGTTCGGCGTGGCGGACCTGAAGACGTTCATGGCCACCACCAGCGGCTTCATCCGAGAAATCTTCCTGGTGGAGTTCGGCGACCCGGACAAGGACGCCGCCTTCATGGAGTCCATCTCCCCGCTCAAGGACGTGGACCGCATCGTCGACCCGCTCTTCGTCTACGCCGGGGCCAATGACCCGCGCGTGCCGCGCAGCGAGTCGGACCTCATCGTCCGCGCCCTGCGCGAGCGCAAGGTGCCCGTCGAGTACATGGTGTCCGACAACGAGGGCCACTCGCTCGCGCGCAGGGAGAACCTCATCGAGTTCCTCTCCCGTGCGGCCCGCTTCCTGGAAGCCCACACTGCGCCCACCGGCAAGGTGGGCGCGAGGTAGCCGGCCGCCTTCCGGAGCGCTCAGCCCGCGGCGGGCGCCGCCTCGGCCGAATCATCGGTTCGGCCGGGGCGCTCACGCGCCTGGGAGATGGCCCAGGCCGCGTTCACCAGCCCCACGTGGCTGAAGGCCTGCGGGTAGTTGCCGAGCACCACCCGCCGCTCCTCATCCACCTCCTCCGCCAGCAGGCCCACGTCGTTGGCGAAGGACGCGGCGCGGGTGAAGGTGACGGTGGCCGCCTCCAGCTCGCCCGCCATCGCCTGCACCTGCGCGAGCCAGAAGGTGCACAGGAGGAATGCGCCCTCCCCACCTTCCACGCCGTCGTCCATGCGGTAGCGGTGGACGAGCCCATTGCGGTCCGTGAGGTGCGCCTGGATGGCCCGCACGGTGGAGCGCACGCGGGGGTCGTCCGCGGGCAGGAAGCCGACGATGGGAATCATCAGGCACGCGGCGTCCAGCACCTCCGAGCCGAACGCCTGCGTGAAGGCGCCCACCTTCTCGTTCCAGCCCTCCTCCAGCAATGCCTGGCGGATGTCATCGCGCGTGCGGCGCCAGCGCTCCACGTGCTCCCCCGCCTCCAGCCGCTCCGCCAGGCAGATGGCCCTGTCCAGCGCCACCCAGCACATCAGCTTCGAATGGACGTAGTGGCGCGGCTCGCAGCGCATCTCCCAGAGGCCCTGGTCCTTCTCCTTCCACCGCTTCGCAGCCATGTCCGCTGCGTCCACGAGGAAGCGGCGGAAGGTGCCGTCCGTCTTCTCCAGCATGTCCTCCAGCCGGCCCACGGAGCACAGCAGCTCGCCATAGACGTCGAGCTGGCGCTGCTTCCAGGCGTCGTTGCCCACGCGCACCGGCGTGCTGCCGCGCCAGCCGGACAGGTGGCACAGCTTGCGCTCGGTGAGGTCATGCTCGCCGCCGACGCCGAACATGGCCTGCAGCTCCTGGCCGCTGGCGAGCTGCGACTGCGCCGCCTCCGCGAGGAACTGGAAGTAGCGCTCCGCCTCGTCCGGACAGGCTGCCACCCACAGCGCGTCCAGGACGAAGCTGGCGTCGCGCATCCACGTGTAGCGGTAGTCCCAGTTGCGCACGCCGCCCAGCTCCTCCGGCAGCGACGTGGTGGGCGCGGCGATGACGGCGCCCGTGGGCTGGAAGGTCAGCCCCTGCAACACCCGGCCGCTGTGGTGGACGAGCTCACGCCACGGGCCCTCGTAGCTCTGGTGCTCGTCAGCCCAGGAGCGCCACGTCTCCGCCGTGTCCTCCAGGCGCCAGGCAATCTTCTCCTGCGTCCACAGCGCCACCGGCTCCGACCACGAGAGCTGGTGCTGCACCGCGAAGCCGGTGGACTCGCCGGCGCGCAGGGTGAAGGTGGCGCGCACGTCCGAGCCCTCCAGGCGCAGCGGCACCGCCGAGGCCAGCAGCAGCGCCTCCGCCCCGCCCCGGCACTCCACGCCGCCGTCCTTCGGACGGAGGGACGGGGAGATGAGGCCGTACTCCGGCCGGGCGCTCAGCTCGAGCGCGAGCGTGACCTCCCCCTGCGTGCACGTGACGTGGCGCAGCAGCACCCCGGGCGAGGCGCGGCCCATCTCGTGCCCGCGCTCGTGGCTGCCCATCGCCAGGGCGTCCCTCAGCACCACGGTGCCCGTCGGCGTGTGGAAGGTGGTCTCCAGCACGAGCGTCTGCTCGCGGTAGCGGCGCGTGGCCCGGGCCTCGCCCTCGGGGCGCAGCGAGAAGTGGCCCGCCTTCGCGTCGAGCAGCCTGGCGAAGACGGAGGGCCCGTCGAAGCGGGGGAAGCAGAGCCAGTCCACCGAGCCCATCCGACTCACCAGGGCCGCCGTGCGGCAGTCCGACAGCAGGGCGTAGTCGCTGATGGAGAGTGTGCTCATGCGGTGCGGTGCCGTCCCCTCGTTGGAGTTCCCTGCCTGCTCACGGTTGGGATTCGAGGCCCGGGTCACAAGCACCACCGGGCGCGCGGACCGGGACTGGAGTGCACGCCCGGGGGGCAGGCGACGGGGCGAAGTGCGTTGGGCTAACGTCCTCCACCATGCACCTCACGCGCCTCTCTACCGCCGTGCTGCTGACGTGCCTCGTCGTGGCGGGCTGCAACCGTGGCTCGTCGTCGACGCCTCCCGCCGCACCGGAACCCGAGGCGCCTGCCCGGGCCGCGCTGACGCCCCCCTTCGAGAAGGCCGGGCTCCTGGCGCCGACCACGGTGCCGGGGCAGCCAGACCCGGGCGCGGTCGACCTCGCGGAGCTGCGCGACTCCGTGGCCGACCCGCAGGTGCTCAGCGAGGAGCAGATAGCGAAGCTGCTCCGCTCCGGGCAGGAGGCCGAGGAGGAGCGGCTTCGCGCGGCGCTCTCCGAACGGGAGCGCGAGGACCAGCGGCGCAACGCCGCGCTCGCCGAGCGGGAACGGCAGACGCGCCTCGAGGCCGTGCGTGAGAGCCAGCCCGACCCGGAGCGCGACGAGGGCGAGGTTCGGGACGACCTCGCGGTAGCAGAGGCCGCCCCGCATCCGCCCTCCCCCACGGCCGAAGCCCCCGCGGAGGAGGCAATCGAGGGTGGCGTCCAAGGAGGAGTCGTCGGGGGCGTGGTGGGCGGCGTCCTGGGGGGGACGCTCGGCGGGGCAGTGGCGGAGCGGCCTGCATCCACGGGCGCGCCAAGGCCCCGGGTGCTCGAGCAGAAGCGCCGGGAGGTCATCCAGATCATCAAGGGCGGGAGTGCGGGAGGCGCCGCGGCGAAGCCGTCGAAGGACTCTGCTGATGGGGCCGAGGACCTCCCCACCCCCGTGCTGCCCAAGGTGGAGGCGGCGCCCCGCGCGGCGAAGGTGCTCGTCATGGACGAGGCCGGCCGCTACCAGCCGCTCAAGACGCGCGCCGTCCGGGTGGTGACGTACATCCAGGGCGCCCGCGCCCGCACCGTGGTGGACCACCTCTTCGAGAACGACACGAACCGCAGCCTCGAAGGCACCTTCTACTACCCGCTCCCCGGCGGCGCGGCCGTGGCCGGCTTCGCGCTCTACTCCGGCGCGGTCTCCGTCAACACGCCCTCCCTCTTCCAGTCCCCGGACCTGCTGCCGCCGCTGGGTGACGACTCGGCGCGCGTGGAGGAGCTGGGGGCCTCCGCGCCGCCCAGCCCGAAGGGTGCGAAGCGCTCCTGGGGCGAGCGGCAGGAGGCCCGCGTCGTCGAGCAGAAGCGCGCCCGGGAAGTCTATGAGGAGATTGTCCGCCGCAACGTGGACCCGGCGCTGCTGGAGTGGGCGGGCGCCTCCACCTTCAGCGCCCGCGTCTTCCCCCTGCCGCCGAGGTCGCTCAAGCGCGTGGTCATCGCCTACGAGCAGACGCTCCTCTTCGACGGGAAGAACCTGCGCTACACGTGGCCGCTGCCTGCGGGCGCCGGCAAGGACATGCAGGTCTCCGCGCGACTCCACGTGGACCCGCGCCAGGCGGAGACCGTGACGGTACAGCCCGAGGGCGCCGCGCCGCGCACCCTGGGCCCGTGGCGGACGTATGACTTCGCGAAGCTGCAGGGGGACGGGGCGCTCGCGGCGGCGCTCACCCCGAAGCACCCGGAGGCGGACGTGCTCGTGGGCCGCGACGTGGCGGGCCTGCCGGGCCAGGCGTTCCACGCGCGCGTGCGGCTGCCGGCGCGGCTCACCTCGGAGGCGGAAGGGCCTCCCACCGGGCGCGCGGTGCTGGTGGTGGACACGTCGCTGTCCATCGAGGACGGCAACGCGTGGGCGCTCCAGGCCGCCACCCTGCGCGCCCTGCTGGAGAAGGACACGACACTCCAGGAGTACGCCGTCCTCCTCTTCGACGTGCGCCCGCGCTGGCTGCACGGGACGGGCTGGCGCACCAATGATGCCGGCCACCGGAAGGAGACCTTCTCCGAGCTGGAGCGCGTCTTCCTGGAAGGCGCCTCCCACGTGGACGGCGCGCTGACGGAGCTGGACCGCGCTGGCGGCGAGTGGCTGAAGCCCTCGCAGCCCGGCGGGAAGGTGACGGCCTTCCTCCTGTCCGACGGCAACGCCACCTGGGGACAGAGCAACGTGGAGTCGCTCATCTCCCGGCACTCCAGCGCCGAGTCACTGCGCTGGGTGACGTACCGCTTCGGCGAGGCCGCCGTGAATGCGGAGCTGTTCGACGCGCTGGCCCGCGCCAGCGGCGGCCGGGTGGTGAACGTGCTGTCCGGCTCCGAGGTGGAGGCGGCGGCCCGGGCGCACCGCGCCGCCGCCGTGGTGCTGGAGCGTGTGGAGGTGAAGGGCGCGGCGGCGAAGGACCTGGTGGTCGCGGGACGGCCGCACCTCGTCTTCCCCGGGCAGGAGCTGCAGGTGGCCGGACGGCTGCCCGAGGACGGCGCCGCCGAGCTGGAGGTGGTGACGCGCGCCAATGGCGAGGAGCGCGTCCTGCGCGTCCCCCTGCCCCGTGACGTCGACAGCCCCTTCGCCCCCCGCGCGTGGGCGGAGCTGTTCGTCGCGCGGCTGGTGTCCCTGGACGACGAGCGGTTGGATCGGATGGTGGTGGCGCTCAGCCAGCACTACCGGCTGGCCAACGCCCGCGCGTCCATGCTCGTGCTGGAGTCCGAGGGTGACTACACGCGCTATGCCATCCGCGACGAGCGCGTGGAGCTGAACGACCTGGAGGCCCTGCGCCGCAAGGAGGAGGACCAGCGGAGGGACAAGCTCCAGGGCATCGCGATGGACGAGGTACGCAAGTCCGGGCAGGACGTCGTGCGCGGGCTGACGGAGAAGCGGACGGCGCTGTCCGCGCTGCTGAAGCGCCAGCCCTTGCGCGAGGCCCCCTACGCCGGTGGCGAGGAGCGGCTCCAGGCGGAGCTGGCGTACCGGCAGGCCCGCCGTGCCAACCGGGACGACGTCATGGTGTACGAGGCGGTGGCGCGCAAGCGGGCCTTCTCGGGTGACACGTGGGGGGCGGTGCGGGCGCTGTCCTCTCCGGTGGAGCTGCGCCCGAAGGACGCGGAGGCGCTGCGGCTGGTGGGCTACGGGCTGCTGGCCATGGGGCAGTACCCCGCGGCGGCGGAGCTGTTCGAGCACGTGCGGCTCAACCGCCCGTTCGAGGGACAGGCCTTCCTGGAGGAGGCGCTCGCGCTGGACGCGGCGGGCCGGTACGCGGAGGCGGCGCGGAACTATGAAATCGTCCTCGCGCGGAGCTGGGCGCGGCACACGTCCGAGCTGCGCGTGGTGGCGTCGTACCACTACGCGCGGATGCTGTGGTCGCTGGTGCGCCACCCGCGCGCGGAGGGCGTGGCCGACGTGCTGCGGGCCCGACTCAAAGAGCTGTCCGAGAAGCCGGGCAAGTACGACGACGAGGACGTGTCCGGGCTCATCTCCCTGGCGCCCATGGACTACCAGCTCACGACGCACTGGAACTCGGACAGCACGGACATCGACCTGTGGGTCATCGAGCCGAACGGCGAGAAGTGCTTCTACCAGCACAAGGAGACGCGGCTGGGCGGGAAGCTGTACTGGGACATCACCGATGGCCTGGGGCCGGAGTTGTACCAGACGGGCAAGGCGGCGCCGGGGCCGTACCACGTGGTGGTGCACTACTACGGCAACCGTTCATCGCGGTTCGTGGTGCCCACGGCGCTGTTGCTGGTGAGCGACCGGGGCGTGTTCGGTGAGGCGGACTCGAACCGGCGGCGCTTCCAGCTCCGCATCCTGCCGAAGGACAACGCGCGCCTGCTACTGCGCCGCGAGGAGCTGGTGGCGCGCTCGAAGGACACGGTGTCCACGCAGTCACCGCAGTGAGGTGGAGGAAGGTCCGCGATGAGCTACGGACGGAAGTCGCGAGGGCCCATCGGAGGTGTGAAGGGCATCCGCCGTGTCGAGGGCGCGGATGCCGTTCCCCGCATCCATGCCCCGGAGCGGGTGTCCGGGGTCTCGGCCATCAACGCGCGTGAGGCCGGGCGGAGGTCCTTCTCCGAAGCGCTGGAGCGGGCGGAGCGGGGACTGCACAGCGCGGAGCCGCTGCCACTGCCCGCGCCCCGGCGGGCCCTGCCTCCGGCGACACGGCGGGAGGACGAGGAGGAGGCGATGACGCCTCCCGAGCCGCTGCCGGAGTCGTTCATCGGGCTGCTGTGGTGGAAGGTGAAGGGACGGATTCCCTGAGCGCGGCGCTCAAACTTCCGTGAACCGCATGCCCGTGGCGCCGGTGCGCTCCAGGGCCTCTTTGATGTCCTCGGTGACGACGAGGACGATGGTCCAACCCCACGGGCGGAAGACCTTCGTGCCATCTACACGTGCCTTGTCGATGCGCATGCCGACGACGTTGCGATACTCGCCGGCACGCTCGGGCTGGTCGTTTTCGTCCTCTGGTATCCAGCGCTCCACGTGCTCCGAGGCCTCGTCGTCGATGCAGTCCACCAGGCGCGTGGCGTTGATGAGGACATAGGGCTCAGGCTGGCCTTCCACCTGGATGGGCCAGGTCTGGATGTCTCCAGGGGCCAGGGACGTGAGCACGGCGGCGATCTTGGAATGGACGACCGGGACAGATCCCGCGTCCGCAAGGGAGAAGTCGAGCTGCTTGCCTGGTTGCGAGAACCCAACCTTGAGAGGCTCCTGCACGGACACCGGCTTGCCTTCCAGGAAGAGCCAACTGCCGACCTCCTGGCCTTGGCCATCAATGGGGCAGCCCAGATACCAGCGCCCGGAGATGTAGAGTTCCTGGTCCAATTCGAAGTAGCGCATGGGGCTAGCCCCTCTATCCGTCAGTCATCCGTGAGCAGCCGACGCAACCTACTGCCTTGCGTCGTGAGCTCACGCGCGATGCGTTGAAGCTCAACCGTCAATGCCTCCCGACAACCCGCCACACCGCGACAGTTGCGCGTCGCGTCCGCCACCCTCCGAAAGACTTCCTCGTGATACGCCCTGGGGTGAGGCCCCTCATGCCCCCGGATACGTATCAGGTTCGCGGGGTCGTCCTTCAGTGACATGTCGGCCTTCTTGAAGACGTCCCTGAAGAGCGGCGTCCACGGCCCACCCTCTGCGTCCGACACGGTGTTCTTGTCCGTGCAGATGTGATGCACCGTCCCGTCCGGGTCCCCCTGGATGCCACCCGCGCCCATGGCCACCATGGCCACCGCTCCGGGTGCCAGCGTGATGGCGACCCCGCCCTCCACCACCGCCACCGCGCTCACCTGCTCGACTGCCAGCAGCTTCACGCCGAACCGTGACGCGCTCAGTGCCGCCGCTTCACCGAAGCCCGGCAACAGGGGCAGTCGCGAGGCCAGCCATGTGCCGCCGCCCACCACGCCCTTGCCCGCCACCAGTGCCACCGCCATCACGAAGACGCGCGCGCCCTCGGTGCCCACCACCTGGCCGAAGCGCATCCCGGCCTCCTCCAACTCCTGGAAGGTGGTGGCGTTGTCCACGGCGAGCGCCAGCTCGCGACAGGCCTTCACGATGGCGAGGAAGGAATCCATCCCCACGTACGCCAGCACCAGCATGGACACCGTCGCGGCGGCCTTGGTGAACACCGGCTCGGGATTGGCCGCCAGGAGCGCCCACGTCACCAGCGCCGACACCACCACCGTCTTGAAGAAGGTCGGGTTGAGGGTGCGCTCCACCGCGTCCGCGATGCTCTCGTGCATCGGGTCCAGTGACAGGCCCACCGCCAGCTTCAGCTTGTCCGTCGAGCTGAAGCCCAGGCCATCTTCCAACAACGAGAGGCAGTCACCGGGGCCCTCATGCGCCTGGCACCAGCGGCCGTAACCCTTTCGCAGCGCCGCCTGCAGCGCCTTGTCCACATGGCGGCCTCGGGCCGAGGCACGTACCAGCCACCCTGCATCCGTCGAGCGCAGAGACAGCGGCACCTCCAATACCAGCCGCGCGAGCGCCTCCTCGAAATCGCCCTCGCTCACGTCGACTGCGCCACCTGACATGCGTGGCACGTGCTCCACCACCTGGCCCTCCCCCGTATCGAGGCGCACCACACGCGTGCTGGCGCAGCCCACCACCAGGGGGAGCCATGCGAGCACCCACCAGATTCTCCCGTGCATGCGGCCAGAATAGGCCCAACCCGTACAAACCAGATTAACCAGAATCAATGGCCGCAACATTCCAAGCAGGCGAGCAGCCCCACACCCAAGGGGGCACAGTGCATTCCCCACCCTCCTGGCGCCCTGCTTGTCACGTGCCCAACCTCAAGGGGCACAGCGCGCGGAAACAACCCGCGCACAGGAGGAGGGACAGCGCGTTGCAACGGACGAGGCAACAAAGGCTCAGGCCGGTTGCGCTCGCAGCCAGCCTGTTCGTGCTCGGCATGGGTGCCTGCGGCCTGCCGCGAGACACCGAAGGCACCCAGGAGCGCATCCAGCACGAACGCATCCTGCGCGCCGGGCTCGTGCGACATGAGCCCTGGGCCTATCTCCAGAACGGCCAGCCCGCCGGCCCCGAAGTCGAAGCCGTGGAGCAGCTCGCCGCCCGGCTCGGCGCGCGCGTCGCCTGGACGGTGGCTCCCGAGTCCGAGCTGGTGCATGGCCTCAAGGAACGCGCGCTGGACCTCGTGGTAGGCGGCGTGTCCGCGAAGTCACCCTGGGTGAAGGAGCTGGGCGCGGGACGGCCCTTCCTCACCACGCGCCTGCTCACGGGCGCACCCCGCGGACAGTCCGTGCCCGAGAAGCTCCAGGGCGCCTCCGTGGCCGTCGCCCCCGGCAGCGTCGCCGGTCCCCTGCTGGAGAAGGAAGGCGCCCACGTCCACGAGGCCGCCCAACTCCACCAGGCACCCGGCCTGCGCGCCGCGTGGGACTGGCAGCTGGAGGGCTGGGGCTACGTCCCTGGCGGCAAGCCCCTGCGCGAGGAGAAGTGGATCTGGGTCGTCCCCTCCGGAGAAAACCGCTGGCTGCTCACCGTGGACCGCTTCGTCAGCGAACACGCTGACGACATCCGGCAGGGACTGCTCGCGCTCGCACGCTCGGGCCCCATGCCTGGCGCTCCGGAGGACGCACGGCCATGAGCCTGCTTCCGAAGAAGCTCCGCACCCATCCGGGCCACCCGACGGACTGGCAGGACCTGCCGGATGAGAAGAAGCGCGTCCTCAAGCGCGCCCAGCGCCTGGAGGTGGGCTCGCTCATCTACCTCGCGACCGCCATCACCTTCGTCTACCTCACGCTCGGCTCTTCCCAGGCGATGAAGGCCGCGTGGCTGGAGGACCTGCTCAGCCTCATCCCGCCCGTGTCCTTCCTCATCGGCAGCCGCGTCGCCCACCGCAAGGCCACCGCCGAGTACCCCTACGGCTACCGCCGCGCCACCACCGTGGCCTACCTCGTCGGCTCCGTCACGCTGCTGTCCATGGGGCTGTGGCTCCTCGTCGAGTCCTCGCTCAAGCTCGTCCGCGCCGAGCACCCATCCATTGGCAGCGTGCAGCTGTTCGGACATACCGTCTGGATGGGCTGGCTCATGATTGCCGCCCTGCTGTGGACCGGCGTGCCTTCCGTCCTCCTCGGCCGAGCCAAGCTGCCGCTGGCCAATTCGCTCCACGACAAGGTGCTGCACGCCGACGCGATGATGAACAAGGCGGACTGGCTCACCGCCGCCGCCGCCATCCTCGGCGTGCTGGGCATCGGCCTGGGCTGGTGGTGGGCGGACGCCCTGGCCGGCGGCGTCATCGCCGTGGACATCGCCTGGGACGGACAGAAGCACCTGCGCACCGCGCTGGGAGACCTGATGGACCGGGCCCCACGCACGCTCGACGCAAAGCACCACGAGGCCCTCCCCCACCAGCTCCAGGAAGCCCTGTGCGGCCTGGAGTGGGTGGAGGCCGCCCAGGTGCGCGTGCGCGAGGACGGCCACGTGTTCTGCGCGGACGTGCGGCTGGTGCCGCGCGAGCACGGGCCGGAGCTCGTCTCCCGCCTCGCCCGCGCCGCCGAGGACCTCAAGCGCCTGGACTGGCGGCTGCGCGAGGTGTTGCTCGTCCCCGTGGAGCGCCTCACCTGAGGACGAGGCCGCTGTCCGAATCCCAGCGGAGGCCGTCACCCACACCGGAGTGACACGGAGGACACTTCCTCCGCGCCAGCGGAGAGCCGTCCGCTCCACACGGCAGCGCGTCCGTCACGGCGAGCCGGTCCTCCGCTGCCTCGGACGAAAACGCACGCATGCCCTCCCGTCACATTCCGCGCGCGGACGCGAGTCTCTATTCCATGGGCACTGCCGTACGCACCCACCCCTCGCCCACCCGAACCTGGAGCTTTCATGATGGCCGCCCCAACCCCGATGCAGACGAACTCCGCCCCCTCCATGCCGATGATGGGCATGAACCCGATGATGATGGGCATGCCGATGAACCCGATGATGATGGGCGGCATGGGCATGAACCCGATGATGGGCATGGGCATGCCGACGAACCCGATGATGATGGGCATGCCGATGAACCCGATGATGATGGGCGGCATGGGCATGAACCCCATGGGCATGGGGATGCCGATGATGATGCCCATGATGATGCGTCAGATGGCGCCGATGATGGTCCGGATGACGTGTGAGATGGGCAAGGACGGCATGGTGTGCAAGATGATGCCGATGGAAGGTCAGGACATGGCGATGGTGAAGGAGTGCTGTGACGCCATGAACGCCATGATGACCATGGGCGCGCCGGTGATGATGATGTGCAACGGCATGCCGATGATGATGGGCACGGCCCGCTAGCCCGCGCGCCTCAGCCGACTTCCTCGGCGTACGTCATCACCAGGTACATCTGCACGTCGTCCGGCCCCACGTTGCGGTAGACGTGGGGCTTGTCGGCCTCGAACAGGATGGCGTCACCCGCGGCGAGCAGGTGGCGCTCCGTTCCGACCTCCATCTCCAGCGTGCCCCGCGTGACGATGAGGTTCTCCAGCGTGCCCGGAGGATGCGGCTCGGCGCGCTCCTCGCCGTGGCCCTTGAGCTGCAGCTCGTAGAACTCCACGCGCCGGGGCTCGTCGAACGGGAAGAGCGCCCGGGACACGAAGCGCCCGTCGTGCGAGGTGAGCCGCTTGGCCTCCCGCGCCCGCATCAGCCGCGTGCCCGCGCCGCCCGTCATGCTGATGAGCGCGGAGAACGGCAGGTCCAGCGCGCGGGCAATCTTCCACAGCACGTTGATGGTGGGCGCGCTCTGCCCCAGCTCAATCTGCCCCAGCATGGCCCGGCTGACGCCGGAGGCCTTCGCCAGCCGCTCCAGCGACAGGCCGCGCTGGCTGCGCAGCCGGCGCAGGTTCTTCCCCACGACGGGCGCCAGGTCCTGGTCCGTGTCGGGGTGCGCGACCTCGTAGGACCACGCCTTCTCCGTGTCGGCGGAGGCATCCGGGGAAGGGGGCGCCGGCTCGGCGGGTGGCGTGGACTCCACGCCGGGCTCCCGCGCTTCGCGACGCCTGCGCTCCGATGCGCCCGAGCCCCGCCGACCCGTGTTCTCCCGAACCGACTTCATACCGGCCAGACTACTACCCACACCCAGACGGGCATCCAGGGGCGCACGGGCGCGGGGCGCATCATCTGACACTGCTCGGCCTCGCGCTTCTTGCGGAAGTCCTGCAGGTCGATGACGGCTGCGCTCATGGGGGCCTCTTTGTTACCGGACGGATTTCCGTCAAAACGGATGACTGGAATATCTGTTATGGCGGACGAACCGTCAAGGCAACGGAAAGCGCACCCCTCCCGCGAAGCCCCCGAGGGGACGCTCAGAAGGCGAAGCCCATGCCGAGGTAGGGGCCGTGCAGGCGGTCCTGGTGGGAGATGCCGTCCACCACGCCCAGGTCGTCCAGGAAGAGGCCGCGCCAGCCCCCGCGCATCACGAAGCCGCCCAGGTGCAGCGCGAGGCCCGCCGTGCCGTCGACCTGCCGGTAGGGCAGCGGCGTGAGCTGCGCGCGGGCCTCCACGTCCAGCGGCCCCAGCAGGCAGGCCTCGACGGAGACGGCCACGCTGGGCCCCACCAGGGTGACGTCCGGCGCCCGCGCAGTGCTCACGCCCGCCTCGGCGCGGACGCGGGCCCGCGGGTGGACGTAGAGCGCATGGCTCACGTGCGCCTCCACCAGCGTGAGCCGGTCCATCCCCTCCGTCCCGTCGTCGGTGGGCAGCGCCAGCCGGACCACGTTCGCCACCACGCCGAGGCGCCGCTCCTCCAGGCCGAAGAACAAATCCAGGGCGCTCGCGCCTTCTCCCGGCAACACGCCCTGCACGCCCATGCGCATGGACAGTGGCGCGGCATGCCGGCGCTCCCGGGCCACCTCCGAGTCGGGACTCGGCTCCCCGTCCAGGTGCGTGCCGTGGGTGGCGACTGCGTAGATGAGCCCCTCCAGCAGCAGCCGGAACAGGCCTCCCACGATTTCCTCCCCGAGGCTGTTCGCCCCCCCGCCACAGCACCCGCCGCCGTCCGAGTCCGACGGCTGGATGTCCTGCGACTTCGCGGGCGCGTCGTCGTCGTCCTCCTCGTCGTCGTCGTCGTCATCGTCGGCGCCGATGGCGGTGGCCTCGTGGGGCTTCTCCTTCGAGGAGTCCGACGAGGTGCGCTTGCCGAAGCGCGCGTCCGCGCCGGGGGCGAAGAGGAGGCTGGCGGCGAGAGCCGCGGACAACAGGGTCCTGGGTGCTGACATGTCCCCCTCCCGGCGTGGTGGGTGCGGTTTCGAGGTCCGCAACCCGCCATTCAAGCCTGGAGGGGGAGGAAAACGCCATCCGCCCCGGGGGCTCTAGCGGCCCCGCGTGCCGGCGTTGAAGGTGTCACACGCCTGCAGCGTGCCCTGCTCCAGGCCCCGGCGGAACCACTGCACGCGCTGCGCGGAGGAGCCGTGGGTGAAGGACTCGGGGACGACGCGGCCCTGGGCGCGGCGCTGGAGCGTGTCGTCGCCGATGGCCGTCGCCGCGCCCAGGCCCTCCTCCACGTCGCCCTCCTCCAGCACCTTGCGCTGCTTCTGCGCGTGGTGGGCCCAGATGCCGGCGAAGCAGTCCGCCTGCAGCTCGGTCAGCACGGACAGGGCGTTGGCATCGCGCTCGGACATGCGGCTGCGCTGCGAGTGGACCTGGTCGGAGATGCCCAGGAGGTTCTGCACGTGGTGCCCCACCTCGTGCGCCACCACGTAGGCCTGCGCGAAGTCACCCGGGGCGCCGAAGCGGCGGTCCAGCTCGTCGAAGAAGTTGAGGTCCAGGTACACGCGCTGGTCCGGCGGGCAATAGAAGGGCCCCACCGCGGCGTCCTGCGTGCCGCACGCGGACTGCACCATGTCCGAGAAGAGCACCAGGCGCGGCTGCTGGTACGTCACGCCCACGGGCTCCAGGAGGCCGGGCCAGGTGTCCTCGGTGTCCGCCAGGATGACGGCCACGAAATCCTTCATCTCGTCCTGCCGCGGGTCCACCGCCTGCCCGGAGCCGCCAGTCCCCGCGGACGGCGCCTGCCCCCCGCCGTTCAGCACGTCCGAGGGGTCTCCACCGAGCAGCATCACCAGCAGGGCCACCACGATGGAGGCGGCTCCACCGCCTACCGCCAGCGGACGGCCCAGGCCACTGCCCCGCCGGTCCTCGATGTTCGAGCTGCGACGTCCCCCCTGCCATCTCATGCGGCCACCCCTCCTGAAGATTCCTCGTTGGCGGGAAGGTAGGCAGTCCTCCAGGGTGTAGCGGCCGCCCCCTCACCCCCTCGCCAGGATGAACGGACACCAGGCGAGGAGGCGGGCGCGGCGGTGGCTACGGCTGCGACAGGGCCTGCAGCGCGGCCTTGCCCTGGCCCTCGTCGGCCGTGACGGCCACCACCAGTCGCTCGAGGCAGCCGGCGAACTCGCGCTGGAGCGCCTCGGACGTCACCGCCTGGAGGTGCGCGGGCCGCTGTGCCAGCGCGTCGGGCGTGAAGCCCCGCACGCGCGCGTCCAGCAGTGCGTCCACCCAGGCCGACGTGGAGGTGAAGGACACCGCCTGACGCGCGAGCAGCCTCGAGCGGGCCTGCTCCAAATCACTGGCCGACACCGTCTTCGCGAACGCGGCGAGGGCCTGGCGCACCGAGCCCACGCCCTCGCTCATGCGACGGGCGTCCACCATCCCCTGCACCATCAGGTGCGCCGCCCCGCCGCGCCCCAGCCAGGTGCTGGCGTGGAAGCCGTAGGACGCGCCGCGCTGGGAGCGCATGTCGTGCCAGGCCTGCACCGACATCAGCTCCGCCATCATCGAGTAGCGCGCCTCGGCCTCTGGCGTGGCCGCCGGCAGCCGGCACGCCATGTGGACCTGGCCCTGGGTGGCGCCCGGGCGCGAGGTGAACAGGGTGTTGGGACGCGCGGAGGGCGCGGGCAGTGCCGGCGCCGCCGCCACGTCCACCGGCCGGGGCGCCCCCCGGCTCCAGCCACCGAGGTACTTGCGCGCCAGGGCCTCCACTTCCTTCATGTCGAACTCGCCCGCGATGACCACCACCGTGTTGCCGGGCCGGTACACGTCCTCAATCCAGTCCTGGGCCTCCGACCAGGACACCTGGGCCATCTCCGCGCCCGTCGCCTCGTGGGCGTAGGGGTGCGTGCCATAGAGCGCGCGCAGCAGCGCGCGGTGCGCCTGCACCTCGGGGCGACCATCCACCGCGTCGCGCCACGGCAGGACCTGCTCGCGCAGCTGACGCACGACGTACTCGGACGTGCGCGTGGTGGAGAGCTGCTCGGCCAGCATCGCCAGGATGTTGCCCAGGTTGCCGGCGGTGCCGGACAGCGCGACGCGGACGTGGTCGCGTTCCAGTGACGCGGAGTCGTGCAGGCCCCAGTCGCTGGGACGGCCCTCGAACCAGGACTCGCGGAACGCGCCCCAGCCCATCAGGTCCGCCACGCCGGGCTTCGCCCCGTACGCGGAGCCACCCCCCATGGCGGCGCCCACCCGCACCACCGGCAGGCCCGGGCGCGGGGCGAGCAGCACCTCCATGCCGTTGTCCAGCTTGAGCACGTGCACCGGCGCGGAGAGGGCCGTCACCATGGACGGCGTGGCGCGCTCCACGGGCAGCGCGGGCTCGGGCTGGGCCTGCAGCTGCGCGGGGCCGGACTCGGCCACCGTCGTGCCACTCTCACCGGGGCGCACGAAGATGATGCGCGCCCTGTCCCGCTGAAGCCACGTGTACGCGAAGTCCGTCACCTGGCTGCCGCCGAGCGCCATCAGCGCCATCTGCGAGCGCGTGTACGAGCGCACGTCGAGCGTGAAGTGGGTGAGCAGCGCGCGGCTCAGGGTGCGCGACAGGAGGTCCTCCGACTCCAACACCATGCCGGTGACGACGCCGCGGCGCGTGGCCTGGAAGTCGGCCTCCTTGCCGAGCACCTGCGCGGCCTCCGCGGCCTGCACTTCCTGCCCGACGCCGGACCAGGCCTGGAGGACCTGGTCCAGGACCTTCTCCGCCGAGCGCTGGGGGTGGTCTCCCCGGCTGAGCTGCACCCGCACCACCAGCAGCGACGCACGCGTGCCGGGCACCAGGTCCGTGGCAATGCCGGCGATGTCACCGTCGTTGCGCACCGCGCCCCAGAGGTTCCGGGCAAGGCTGGCGCGGACGAACTCCTGCGCGGCGCCCGCCTCGTCGAAGCCGCGCGGCAGCACCCAGGACAGGTACAGCTCCGGCGTCGGCACCGCCGCCTCGTACGCCGGCATCGACTTCGGCTCGGGCGTCGTCGGAGGCTCGGCCACCTTCGCGGACAGGCGCGGCTCCACGGCCAGCGGCGCGCCGGAGCCCACCCACGCGGCGGGGAGGCTCTCACGCAGCAGCGGCTCCACGGCGGCGAGGTCCACGTCGCCGGAGATGACCAGCGTCACGTTGTCCGGCCGGTAGTGGGCGCGCGCGAAGCGCTGCGCGTCCGCCAGCGTGAGCGCGGTCAACGTCGAGTGCGTGCCGATGACGGGGCGCGCGTAGGGGTGGCCCTCCGGGAAGGCGGCCGCCTTCACCCAGCTGAAGACCTGCCCCACGTAGCCCGTCTCGTTGCGCTGGCGCAATTCGTTGCGCACCACCTCGCGCTCCACCGAGAACACCTCCGGGGTGATGCCCGCGACGGGCGAGGCCAGCCACTGGCCGTGCATCTTCAGCAGCGCAGGCAGGGCCTCGCGAGTCGCAAGCGCCTCGTAGGCGGTGTAGTCCAGGCTGGTGGACGCGTTGGAGTGGCCCACGCCCGCCGCCTCCAGCCGCGTCTGGATGGACGGGCCGCCCGCGTGACGGGAGCGGAAGACCAGGTGCTCCACCACGTGCGCCAGGCCCTCCTTGCCGCTCGGGTCACTGGAGCCGCCCGCGCCGACGACGGCCACCACCGCCACCACCGGCGAGCGGCGGTCCTCCTCCACCACCACACGCAGCCCCGAGGCCATGCGGAAGTCGCGCAGCGGGAAGGACACGTCGCGCATCATCACCTGCCCCCGGGGAGGCAGCGTGGTGCACGCCCCCAGCAGCAGGGTGAGCAGGACGAGGGCCCCCGTGATGGCACGGGGCTGACGGGACTGGCGACGGCGTCGGGTATGCATGGTGCTCCGGCGGAGCCCGGAGGCCGCATGACGGGTCCAAACGGCCCCATGCCTCCCCCGGGTGACAATGATTCGCTTCAGCCCGCCGAGGACGGCAAATCCTGACAAATGCTCAGGCTTCAGCGCCAAGGACAGACATGGTGCGCGCGAATAGCACCGACAGGAGGTCCAGGCCAAGAGGCCCGGAGTCTCAGGCGCGTCCGCCCACGGCGTTGGCGACGTGCTGGCTGCCCCAGCGCGCGAGGCCGAGGATGGTCTCCATGGGGTTGACGCCCAGCGCGGTGGGGAACACCGAGCCGTCCACCACGAAGAGGTTGTCCGCGTCCCAGTAGCGCAGCGTGCTGTCCACCACGCTCGTCTTCGGGCTGCCACCCATGGCGCAGCCACCCATCTGGTGCGCGCTGGCCACGCGGCACAACAGCGGCGCGTAGGGGGCCCGGTCCAGCAGCGCCACGTCCTTCTCGCCGTGCATCACCACCGGCGACGAGTGCGGGCTGATCACCTGCTCCGCGCCCGCTGCGAATTGCAGGCGCGCGGCCACCTTCAGCGCCTCGCGGAAGCCCTCCCAATGGAAGTCGGTGAGCGGGTAGTCCACCTTCAGCCGCGTGTACTCGCCCTCGCCGCGCAGCCCTACCGTGCCGCCCTCGTCCCCGGGGTGCACGCCGTCCAGGGTGATGGAGATGACCGCATTGGCATACGGCAATTGAGCCATCAGGTCCTGATGCGCGGCGCCGAAGCCCGGCAGCGTCACCGAGGCGAGGACGGGGTGGATGGGAGGCACCTCGATGAGCCAGCCCAGCTTCCCCGGCCCCCGGTCGATGAACTGGCGCGAGTAGACGGTGAGGGGCGCGCCGTAGAAGGCCTCCACCCGCTCGCGGAAGCGGGCGGTGGAGATGACCACCGGGTGCAGGAAGAAGCGCTTGCCCACGAGCCCCCGCGCCGTGAGCCCGCTGCGCAACAGCAGCGCCGGCGAGTTGATGGCCCCGCCGCACACCGCCGTCACCTTCGGCTTCACCGTGAGCCGCCGACCCGTGGGCCGGTCCGTGCGCGGGTCCAGCACGTCCGCGTGCACCGCCACCACGCGCATGCCCTCCACTTCCAGCTTGCGCGCGCTGACGTTGGCGAACAGGCGCATCCCCTGCTCCACCGCGTCCGGAATCAGTGTCACCAGCGTGGACTGCTTCGCGTCCGTGGGGCAGCCCAGCCCGCAGGCGCCCAGGGCCGCGCAGTTCTTCACGTTGCGCTTCACCGTGCCCCGGCTGTAGCCGAGCTTCCCCAACCCCTCCCACAAGAGCTGGTTGTTGCGGTTGGCCCGCTCGATGGGCCAGTCGCGGATGTGCAGCCGCTCCTCCAGCCAGTCCCAGTGCGGGGCCAGCGTGTGCTCGTCCAGCCCCTGCACGCCGTGGAGGTCGCGCCAGCGGTGGAGGATTTCCGGCGGCGTGCGGAAGCTGGCGCACCAGTTGACGGTGGTGCCCCCGCCCACGGCGCGGCCCTGGAGGATGCTGATGGCCAGGTCATCCGTCGCCCGGTTGGCCAGCTCCTGGTACAGGGTGGAGTACGCCGTGGACTCCTTCATGTCGAAGTCGCGGCGGGTGCGGTAGCTGCCCTCCTCCAGCATCACCACGTCCAGGCCGCGCCGCGCCAGCTCGTGCCCCAGCACGCCGCCGCCCGCGCCGCTGCCCACGACGCACACGTCACAGGTGATGGTGCGGTCCTCGGTGAGCTCGTCTCCGGTGAAGATTCGGCCGCTCATGGCGTGGAGCCCTCCTTCTGCGTCAGCGGCGCGGGGCGGGGGCCCTCGCCCTTCCAGGGCACCGCGCTCGCATCATGGAAGCCCTCGGGGACCGCGTAGCCCGCGGCCGCCACCGCCGCCGGATGGAGGTAATAGGCGCTGTAGACCAGCGTGCGCAGCGCATGGTGCCCCGTGCGCCGCAGCAGCAGTCGCGAGGTGCGCCAGTCCTCGAAGGCCGCGTCCTGCGCGTCGGGAGACAGCCGCGAGAAGGGCGTGATGCTCCCGTTGAAGAGGAAGCCGGCGAGCGCGTTGTCGAAGAGGCCCAGCAGCTCCCTCACCTCCTTCGCCACGGAGGGGTCCCCGCGCGCGAGCAGCCCGTCCGCCGTGAAGGCCACGCGCGCCGTGTCCGCGTCCGGCCAGCCCGGGCGCCCCGGGAAGGCCCGCCGCGCCAGCGCCTGGAGCGTGGCGTACTCGCGCGGGCCCAGCACCTGGAGCCCCTCCGGAGGAGGAGGCAGCAACAGTCCCTCGCGCGAGGCCAGCAGGGCGCTGCCGCCCAGCGCCAGCAGGGCGCCCCCGAAGAGCCCGCGCTTGAGGAGCCCCCGGCGGGTCATCGACACGTCCATTCCATCCTCCGCTTCCGCGACCGCGGGATTGCTCGACTCGTGGGTCCGCGCGTCGATACGAGGTGGAGGTGTCGGGATGCCCGGGCGCGGCGAAACGTCCGGTGTCTCCGTGAGCGCGGTGGACGTCGCGAGCACGAGGTGCGCGGAGACATCGGCACATCGGGCCGGAGCCTACCGCGCCCGTCCCAGTCCGGACAGGTGGCGGTGCGCAGGGCCCCTGCAGGTGACACTCGCCCGGGGGCTCCACGCCCCCGCGCCCGCGCCGTGGCCGGCTGACGCCGCCCTCACGCGTCCAGCAGCGCCCGCAAGTCCTCCGGGATGGGCATGGGCGTGAGGATGCCCACGTTGGCGCCGCCGGTGTTGCCGAGCGGCGCCCGGCCCAGCCACGAGCCCGGCCCGGCGACGAGGATTCGCGCGAACTGCCCCAGCAGCTCGCGCGCGTCGCGGCGCCGCCACCCGAAGGCGAACATCCGGCAGTGCACGCGGACATGCGGCCCCGCGTGGGCCTGGCTCAACACGTGCGCCCGCTCCAGGTGGCGCCAGGCGCGCGGCATCTCCTTGCGAGCCTCGGCCTCGACGGCCTCGCGCAGCTCCGCCTCCAGGGCGGCGCGCAGCTTCGGCTTCATGGGCATGACTTCCTCCTCGTGGGTGACGCCACCCTCGCGCGGGGAGGTGTCCGCGGGCTTGTAAGAACTCGCTACTCCGGAGGCGGGAGGACCCAGTCCACCACGCCTGCAATCTCCGACGGGGAGAGCCCGAAGGTGCGGCGAAAGGCATGGCTGAGGTGCGCGCTGTCGGTGAAGCCCGCGGCATGCGCCGCCTGCGTGAGTGAGGCCCCTCGCTGGAGGTACCCCGCGGCGCGCTGCAGGCGCAGCCAGAGGATGTAGGGCCGCAAGGGCAGTCCCACCTCCTGGCCGAACAGGTGCGACAGCCGCCCCTCGGAGAGCCCCACCCGGGAAGCGAGGGCGGACAGGCGCACGTCCTCTTCCAGCAGGTCCGGCAAGAGGCGCAGGAGCTTCTTCACGGCGGGGTGGGCCGGCGGGGCCTGTCGCGTGTCGGCACTCAGGGCTTGCAGCAGGGAGTGCACGAGGAGCTCCGCGTCGGCCCAGCGCCCTGGCAGGGACTTCGTGCCCACGGTGAGCAGGGGCGCTCCCGCGCGCCGCCACGCCTCCGCGTCCGGGCCGATGCCCAGCGTGCGCAGCTGGCGGCCCACCAGGTCATCCGGATTCACGTGCAGGATGACCACGGCCGACCCGGGACTGACGATGGTGTGCTCGACATCGGGCGGAGTCACGGCCGCCTGGCAGGTGACCATCTGCTGATGGGCGTCCTTCAGCGACACCGGCTCGCCGAGCGACACGAGGACCTGGAAGGTGTGGTGCGTGTGCGGGCGCGTCTCACCGAGCGGCCCGGCGTACAGCAAGCGCCGGGGTCCGAAGAAGAGCAGCCCCTTCCAGGTGTGGGTCCTGCTCACGGGGCTCAGGGCGTGGGTACCGGAGCCGAGGCCGGCTTCGGAAGGTCCGCGTCCTTCAGGACCTCGCCACGAAGCTTGCGCTCCGTTGCGTCCTCGTAGCCCTCCGCCACCAGCGCGCTCAGGTCGAACGGTACGGACTTCGCGCGCTCCAGCTTCTCCGCCCGGGACTCCAGCGACGCGCGCGACTGCTTCTCCGGGCGTGCCAGCCCCACGAGGATGCGATTGCCGCTGCCCCGCACGTCGAACGTGTACAGCCGCGTGAAGCCCGCCCGCCACGTGCGCACCATCGCGTCGAAGCGCGCATTGGGCGGGTCCTCCCAGACGTTGCCCACCACCGCGCCCCCCTTCGCCAGCCGCGCCCGCACCGCCGTGAGGAACTCCACCGTGGCCAGGTGCTCGGGGATGTTGTCCGGGCCGTACGCGTCCAGGAAGATGAGGTCGTACGGCGGCCCCTTCGTCTCCACGAAGCGCCGCCCGTCCGCGACGTGCGCGCGCAGGTGGTCATCCTCGCGGAAGCCGAAGTAGCGCTTCGCCACGTCCACCACGTCCGGGTCGATGTCCACCACGTCGATGTGGGCCCCGGGCACCACCGCGCGAAGGAACATCGGCATCGCCCCGCCGCCCAGGCCCACCACCAGGATGCGCCTGGGCTCCGGCACGAAGGCCAGCCCCACCATCGACACCCGCGTGTAGGGCAGCTCGAGCGCCAACGGATGCCCCGGCCGCACCACGCTCTGCAGCGAGCCGGTCCGGTCGAACTGGAGATACCGCAGGCCCTCACCGTCCTCCGTCACGGCGATGAAGGTGTAGGGCGACTGTTTCTCGTAGAGGACGGTGCGGGGACTGGCGGCGGTGCACGCCAGCAGCGCCCACATCGCCAGCACCAGTCGAGGCGTGATGCGCCGCATGTGCGCTCCTTCCGGCCACCCCTAAAGTAGCAACTTTCCCAGGAAGAACAACGGGTTGACCTGCACGCCGCCAGGGTTCACCTTGCCGCGCATGAGCCACCCCCATGGCAACCTTCCGGAAGGCGCCCGCGAAATCATCGCCGAGGAGGAGGCACTGCTCGCCCGCGTGCAGGCCACGCTGGAGGCAGCCCGGCGCAAGGCCGGCCGCGGGACGGACACCCAGGGACTGGTCGCCCAGCTCCAGGTGCTGCGCGACGACGTGGCCACCGCCGCCGTCGCGGACCTGCCGCACCTCTTCGCACAGATGAACCAGGCGCGCTCCCTCATGGAGCGCCAGGAGACCGCACGCCTGCCGGACTCCCAGGCCCCCTACTTCGCGCACCTGCGCCTGGACGGCGCGGGCGGCCCCCGCGACTACCTCCTGGGCCGCACCACCTTCGCGGACGTGAGCGCCGGCGTGCGCGTCATCGACTGGCGCTTCGCCCCCGTGGCCCGCGTCTTCTATTGCTACGAGGAGGGCGATGCCTACGAGGAGTACTTCGGCGAGCGGCTCGCGGAGGGCACCGTGCAGACGCGCCGGCTCGTCATCATCGAGCGTGGCGTGCTGACGCGCATCATCTCCGGCACGCTGGTGCTGGAGCGCGCCCCGGACGGCGAGTGGCACAGCGTGGGGCTCGACGTCGCCACGCTGCAGTCGGGCGGCGCGGGCACCGCCGCGCGGCCGGAGTTCCTCGGCACCGGCAAGGGCGCCCGGCGCAGCGAGGATGCCTTCGGCGTCACCGCGCTGCTGGACTCGGAGCAGTACGAGGCCGTCAGCACCGGACCGGACCGGCCGCTGCTCGTGCTGGGCAGCGCCGGCAGCGGGAAGACGACGGTGGCCCTGCACCGGCTGGCGAAGATTGCCTTCGACGACGCCCAGACGTACCCCCAGTCCCGGATGAAGCTCATCGTCCCCGAGGAGGGCCTGGCCCGGCTGTCCCGCCGCCTGCTGGCGCCGCTCGGACTGGGCGGCGTGGCCGTGCAGACGCGCGACGCCTGGCTGCTGGCGACGGCGAAGCAGGCCTTTGATTTGCCCGGCATCAAGCTGTGGCACGACACGCCGCCGCTGGTGTCGCGCCTCAAGCGCCACCCCGCCCTGCGGCGCGCGCTGGCCGCCCGCATCGGCGTGCCGAAGACGTCCGCCGGCGTGACGCTGGAGCGGCTGCGCAAGCGGCTGGCGGACGCGTACTTCGACCGGCGCTTCCTGGACACCGTGGTCAACGCCGCCCACGGCGAGCTGCCGCGCACCGCCATCGACGAGGTGATGGAGCACACGCGCCTCCAGCACGCCACGCCGCTCGCCAGGGAGCTGAAGGACATCACCGACCCGGACCGGCTCGTCACCGTGGACGGGAAGGCGATTGAAGACGACACGCCGTACGCCATGGCCGGCACGGTGGACCTGGACGACCTGCCCATCCTGATGTTCCTCAAGGCGCAGCACACCTCGCTGGGCCTGGAGCGGCTGGCGCACGTCGTGCTCGACGAGGCGGAGGACTTCTCCCTCTTCGAGCTGTTCGTCGTGGGGCGCCTGCTGGGCAAGGGCAAGAGCTGCACGCTGGCCGGAGACGAGATGCAGCAGACGGACGCCGGCTTCGCGGGGTGGCCCGCCGTCCTCAACGAGCTGAACATCCGCGACGCCGCCACCTGCCGGCTCCAGGTGTCCTACCGCTGCCCGCGGCCGGTGGTGGAGCTGGCGCGGCAGGTGCTGGGCACCCAGGCCCCGGAACCGTCCGCGCACGCGGGCCGCCCGGGCGCACCGGTGGGCTTCCACCACTTCCCGGACGAGGCCCAGGCGCAGCTCTTCATCGGTGAGGCGCTGAGGGACCTCGTCTCACGCGAGCCCCACGCGTCGGTGGGCGTCATCGCCAGCAGCCCGGAGTCCGCGGAGGCCGTCTACCGCGTCGTGGCCGACCTGCCCTGGGCCCGCCGGGTGAGCGACGGCGAGTTCACCTTCGAGCCCGGCGTGGACGTCACCGACGTGGGCAGCGTGAAGGGCCTGGAGTTCGACTACGTCATCCTCCCGGACGTGACGGCGCGGGCCTACCCCATGGACGACGAGTCGCGCCGCCGCCTGCACGTGGCGATTACGCGCACGTCCCACCAGCTCTGGGTGGTGTCCTCCGGCGTGCGCAGCCACCTCATCCCGGACGCTGCTGGCGCGGCAGCTCCACGGTGAAGGTGGAGCCCTGGCCGGGCGCGCTCTCCACGAGGATGCGGCCCTCGAGCGCGTCGACAATCTGCTTCACAATCCAGAGGCCCAGGCCCAGCCCGCCATAGTGCCGCTCGCTGGCGAGCCGCTCGAAGCGCTGGAACAGGCGCGCCTGCCCTTCCGGGGCGATGCCCATGCCCTCGTCGCGCACCGTCAGCCAGGCCCGCTCCGCGTCCGCGCCCACCCGCACCTCGATGGGGCGGCCCCGGCCGTACTTGATGGCGTTGGACAGCAGGTTCTGCAGCACCTGCTCCAGCCGCAGCCGGTCCCAGTGGCCCCGCGCGGGGCCCGGGGCGTCCAGGCGCAGCTCGCACCCCGCCCGCGCCAGGTCTTCCGAGAAGCGCGGCACCATCTCCCGCGCGAGCGCGGCCAGGTCCAGCTCCTCGCGCTCCAGCCGCAGCCGGCCGGCGGTGATGCGGGACACGTCCAGCAGCTCACGCACCAGGCTCGACAGGCGCGACAACTGCCGCTGCACCGCCACCACCTTCGTGGACAGGGCGTCCGGCGCGGCGGGAGCGCGCGCGTCCAAGTCCCTGCGCAGCGCCTGGACGTTGAGGGTGAGCGAGGTGAGGGGCGTGTTCAGCTCGTGCGACGCGACGGAGAGGAACGTGTCGCGCGCGCGGATGGCGTCCTGCGCCTCCATGTAGAGCCGCCCGTTGTCCAGCGACGCGGCCGCGCGCCGGGCCAGGTCCTCCGCGAGCCGCACGTCCGCCTGCGTGTACCGCCGCCCGGACTCGGTGTTGACGAGCGTGAGCGCCCCCAGCACCTTGCCGCGGCTGATCAACGGGACGGAGATGAACGTCCGGACGCCCAGCGCCTCCGTGGCGCGGAGGCGCTCCGCGTCGCCGGCCAGCTCCGTCGCGTACAGGGGCGGCAGCTCCGGGACGAACTCCGTGACGCCCTCGCGCAGCACCCGGCCGATACCGCCCGCGTCGTCCATGCGGATGGGGTAGCGGGCGTGGAAGGCCTGGGTGCGCTCCACCATGCCCGGACGCACATGGGCCACGGCGACGCGACGGACCTCTCCGTCCTGCCCGGGCACGTCCACGGCGCACCCGTCCGCCAGCGTGGGGATGGCCAGGTGGGCCATGCGCTGGAGGATCTGGTCGTGGTCCAGCGACGACGTCAGCACCGCGCTGGCCTGCGCGAGGAAGGCCGCGTGGCGCTGCGCGCGCCGCGTCTCGTCGTACAGCCCCCGGAGCGTCGCCTCCTGCTTCTTCTCGGCCGTAATCTCCCGCGAGAAGACATAGACGCGCCCGTGGCCCCGGAAGAGGCGCTTCACGAACCAGCGCTCCCGGGCCGCGAAGTGGCACTCGAACTCCTCGGCCTGGCCCGTCTGGGCCACCCGGTGGAAGCGCTCCTGGAACCCTTCGCCCAGCACGTCCGGGTAGCACTCCCACAGCACGCGGCCCCGCAGGTCCGCCCGGGGCCTGCCGAAGGCCCGCTCCATGGCGGGGTTGACGTACAGGCACACCGCGTCCGCATCGCAGACGGCGACACTCTCCGGGAGCTGGTCGAGGAGGACGGTGTCGATGCCCGCCATGTCCGCCCCGGGGGAGTCGGCGCTGGCTAGGCCCTGGTCGGACAGGGGATGTTCCACGCGTTGGATGAAGGGGCGGGCCACGGCGTTCGTGTTCTTTCGCTTAACACTTCCGTCCCGCACGCCCCACTCCAGCCAGCCGGACATGTGCTCGACACCCAACACTCGCGGGCCGGGCCGGCAAGGGTGTGAGCAGCCGGCCGGGCCGTCACCCGGCGGGGCGTCCGCGCTCAGGGCCGCTGTTGCCCCTGGCGCCAGGCCTCGCGGCGCTGCTCCTGCTCCAGGCGGCGGGCAAGCGCCTCCTGCTCCTGGCGGGGCAGCTCGGACAGCCGCGTGCGGTGCATGTCGATGCTCAGCTCGTACAGGCCCCGCTCCTGCTCGGGGAGCCGGTCGCCATAGTCCGCGAGCACCGTGCTCGCGAAGGTCACCATGTCCTCGGACACCTGGCGGCGGTGCGCGTAGTACTGGCGGACCTCCTCCTCGGTGGCCATGCCCGACAGCACCTTGCCGTAGACGTCATTCCAGCGCCGCGTCTCCTCGTCGCGCCGCTGGAGCACCTCCGGGTCCTCCGTGGGCGCGCCCAGCGTCCAGTAGACGTTGTCCGGGAGCTTCGCGCGCAGCGCCTGCAGGTCCACGGGATGAAACTGGGGCGCGTCGTCGCCGGACGGCACGGACGGAGGCTGGGGCAGGTAGGGCGACACCGTCCCCCCACCCGGCTGCGCGGCCACGGGCGCGGACGGAGTCGCCGCCGGCGCGGGCGCCGCCACGGGTGACGCAGGCACCGGCGCAGCCGCCGGGGTCCCCGCCTCCGGAGGGCTGGAGGCTTCCGGGCGCGCCAGGAGCACCCAGAGCAGGACGACGAGCCCCACGACGGCTCCCGTGGCAACCACCCATGGGAGGCCCTTCCAGCGAGCATTCTCGGCCATGCAGACCCGAATACCGCGCGCCGCGCGCACCTGGCAAACCTGACTATCTGCCGCGCCGCGTAACGAATCGGCCCTCGCATTTGCCGCGACGCATCACGAGCCCTGTCGCCCATGAAACATGAATCAGCCACAAAGGGCCTGACTCTGTTGCAATTGCATTGTATAGACAGGAATTCCCACCAAACCCGGAGGTTCCTGAATGAAGCGCCTACTCCTGGCCTGTCTCATGGCCGCAGCGCTGGTGCCTGGCATGGCCCGCGCGGAGGTCATCGTCTCCTCCATCGTCAGCGTGCTCGTGGACGGCGGTAACAACTACAACTGGGAGAAGGTGGAGTTGCCCGGGACGAAGTGCGGCAACGGCTCGCAGTACAAGTTCTTCGTGCGCCGCACCAGCTCGCCCAACCTGCTCTTCATGCTCGAGGGCGGCGGCGCGTGCTGGGACTTCGAGACGTGCAGCGGGCGCGCGGGCGTGCTGGGCGCGGCCAACCCCAACGGCATCAGCGACGACTACATCACCCAGTTCACGGCGAAGTACGTGTCGCCCATCGTCAACGGCGCCGACCCGGGCCTGCCGCTGCGCAGCCGCACGGACCTGGTCACCAAGGACTGGAACATCGTCTACATGCCGTACTGCACGGGTGACGTGCACATCGGCAACAACGTGAAGACCTACGTGGACGCCACGGGGCAGAACCCGCCGCTGACCTGGCACCACTCCGGCTACACCAACACGATTGCGGCGGCGAACTGGGCGCGCACGCAGTTCACCGGCGTGCAGAAGCTCCTGATGACGGGCTACAGCGCGGGCGGCACGGCGACGTCGGCCGGCTACTACTTCGTGCGCAAGGCCATCAACCCCGCGCGCGGCTACCTGCTCAATGACTCCGGCCCCATCTTCATGGCGCCGAACTCCACCTCCCTCTCGCGCCCGCTGCACGACAAGATCCGCTCGTCGTGGAACCTGGACTCGGTCTTCTCGCTGCTGCCGGCCACGTTCAACATCAACGACTTCGGCACCATCAACAAGATGGTGGCGCAGGAGTTCCCCAACGACCAGCTCGCGTACACGGGCTACACGCGCGACTACAACTACTCGCGCTTCTCCTATGAGCGCTTCAAGACGCCCAACGACAAGGAGTCCATCCACAGCTACTGGAAGGTGGACCAGGACCGGCTGGTGCAGGAGCTGAACCTCTACAACAACTTCAGCTACTTCATCCCCCACAGCCGCCCCATCAACGCCAGCCACTGCAGCACCATCATCACCTTCATGGGTGCGCACGCCTGCCAGAAGATGGAGAAGAAGCGGTACTGGTACGAGTACCTCGAGTTCCCGCAGTCGCAGACGTACAAGTGCTACAGCGAGTTCGTGGGCATGGACAAGTTCCTCTCGCGGTGGATCAACGAGAACCAGCGCATCCGCATCTACGAGCCGGCGAACAAGTACAACGACGAGGACCCCGGCATGCAGATTGTCGCGCCGCTCATCAACGGCGCGCTGGGCGGGTAGTCCCCGTCGTCGCGACGGAAGCTGTCTGAAGGAGCGGGACGCCGGGCTTCGGGCCGGGCGTCCCGCTTCGTCGTTTCAGGGGCCGGCCCTGGCGTTGCTCGCGAGGGGGCGGTAGACGAGGGCCCCGCCATGGACAACCTCACCCACGGGCTGCTGGGGCTCGCCCTCGGCGCGCTGCGCAGGCCCGACGTGCGCCCCGGCACGGGCGAGCGCGCCTCGCCCACGGACCGCGCGGTGCTGCTGGGCGCCGTGCTCGCCTCGGAGCTGCCGGACCTGGACACGCTGCTGGCGCGCGGGGACGCGGTGACGGTGGCCCTCCAGGCGCACCGGGGGCTCTCCCATTCGCTCCTCTTCAGCCCGGTGGTGGCGTTCGGGGCCACGCTGGCCGCGTGCACCGTCTTCCGGGGCTCGAGGCCCCGCCCCGTCTTCCTCGCCAGCCTCGCGTCCGTCCTCTTCGCGCACCTGCTGCCCGACTTGTGGACGGGCTGGGGCACGCGGCTGCTGCTGCCATTCTCCGACACCCGCCTGAGCCTTGACTGGACGATGGTGGTGGACCCCTGGGTGACGCTGCCGCTGCTGGTGGGCGCCGTGGTGGCGTGGCGGCGGCGGCGCGCGGCGTGGCGCCGGGCGCTGCTGGTGGGCCTGGCGCTGGCCGCCGGCTACGTGGGGGCGCGCGTGGCGGCCTGGGGCGTGCTGACGCGGCGGGTGGAGGCGGCCTACGCGGCGGCCTGGTCCGTGCGCGTCTTCCCCCTGCCCTTCTCCGTGGGCACCTGGCGGTACGTGGCCACGCTTCCGGGCGGTGTGCTCGCCGCGGGCGAGGTGCCCCTGGCCGGTGCACCCCGCGAGGCGCGCCGGGTGGAGTCATCCGTGGACGTGCTTCCCCCGGACGTGCGCGCGGTGGGGCCGGTGCGCGAGGCGCTCGCGTGGGCCCGCTTTCCCGTCGTCACGGTGGCGCCCGTCGAAGGCGGAGGACGCGAGGTGCGCATCTCGGACTTGCGCTACCACCTGCGCGGCGAGCCCACGCTGGGCTTCGTCATCCGGCTGGACGCGGAGGACCACGTGGCGGAGACACGGCTGGAGCGCGGCGGCAGCGCAAGCGAGCTGCTGCGCCGGTGGCGGGGCCCGGACGCGGAAACGACGAGGCCCCAGCGGAAGGAGTGACTCCTTCCGCCAGGGCCCCGACACACGGAGGCGTGGCTCAGGTCAGCCCGGCCAGCGGACCGGTGTAGTCCGGGTGGCCGAAGGTATTGACGTTCACCCCGAAGGCCTGGGCGATGGAGACCAGCAGCTTGTTGTGCGCCACGGCGCCCGGCAGCGGCGTGCCCGGGCCGGACCAGCCGGACAGCGGGTTGGAGCCCGCGGGCCGCGCGCGGATGAAGCGGCCCATGCGGAAGCGGCCGCCCGCGCCACCCGCGAGCACGGTGGGCACGCGCACATTCATGTGGCCGGCGGCGTCACCCAGCTCGTTGCCCCAGAGGATGATGGTGTTGTCCAGGGCGGTGCCGCTCCCCTCCTGGATGGAGGCCAGCTGCGTCATGAGGTACGCCACCTGCTCCGCGTACCAGCGCTGCACCGCCACCATCTTGGTGCGAATCTGGGTGCGCAGCGGCTCCGTGGTGACGTCCAGGCGGTGCGCCAGGTCGTTGTGCACGTCCTCGGTAATCCTGCTCCCGTCCGCGGCGGTGACCCACGGCATGGACGGCGCGCCGATGGTGATGGTCGCCACCCGCGTGAAGTCGCACGCGAAGGCGCGGGTAATCATGTCCAGGTGCAGCTTCGTCAGCTCGGGCAGCCGGGCGAGGTTGCCCAGCTGGTCCAGGCCGTACTGCGGCGGCACGACGCCGGTGCTGCACGCCTCCGTGGAGGGCACGGGGGTGGGCGCCGGGCCGGGCGAGGTGCTCAGCGAGCCGATGCGCCGCTCGATGTCCGCGAGCGCCTCCAGGTGTGCCTCCAGCTTCTGGCGCTCCTCGCCCGCGAGCCTGTCGCGAAGGCGCGTCGCGTCCTTGGTGAGGAAGCCGAGCAGGCTCTTGCGGCGTGCGATGAGCCGGTCGGCCTCGGCCGGGTCCGCGGCGGGCGGCGGCGCGTTGCCGAAGAGGCGCTGGTACACGGCGGCCGGGTCGCGCTCGAAGGGCACGCGCGAGCCGTTCGCCGTGAAGCTGATGCTGTTGTAGACGTGCTGGCCGCCGAACTGCTCCCAGGCGTTGAGCTGGATGGAGCGGAACTTGGTGCTGCCGCCGATGGCGTTGCCCAGCACCTGGTCCAGCGAGGCGCTCTCCGGCAGGTCGTCACCGCTGGCGGTGTTGACCTTGCTGCCGGTGAGGAAGGTGACGGGCGCGCCCTCGTGGCCCGTCAGGCCGTGCTCGTACAGCACGCGGTAGTCCAGGCCGTCCACCACCAGCAGCTTGGACTTGTGCGGCTGGAGCGGCAGCAGCATGGAGTTGGCGAAGTCGAGCGTGAAGTCCGCCTCGGTGGCGCCGGTGCTCTGCGGGTTCCAGAACTCCGGAAGGCACCCGTGGGGCGTGAAGATGGCGACGAAGCGCAGCGGCGGCGCGGTGGTCTGCGCGTGCGCGTCGGAGGTGCCGAGCAGGTTGGCCAGCGGGAGCGCCGCGGCCGAGCCACCCAGGAGCTTGAGCAGGTTTCGACGGGAGAGTTGGCGGAGCATGGGGCGACTCACGGAGAAAGGGTGCGCCGGTGGGTGAAGTAGGGAGAGCGCACGAGGCTGACGAGCGCATCCCCCAGCTGGAGCCGCGGGTTGGCCTTGAAGGCCGAACGCATGTCGGCGAGCAGCTGCTCGTCGACGGTGTCCTCTTCACGTCCCATGGCGTAACGGAACAGCTGCAGGGGCACGCAGTCGGCCACGTCCTCGCTGGTGGCGAGCGAGCGCGCCAGCTCGCCACCGCCGGTGAAGGGGAAGATGCCGGTGGAGTAGTCCACCGAGCCCTTGGCGTCGATGGCGATGCCGTTCTCCGTCGTGCGGGCCTTGCCCAGGCCGTCGAAGTTCTCGAAGCCGAAGCCGATGGGGTCGATGCTCCGGTGGCAGCCGGCGCAGGCGGGGTTGTCGGTGTGCGCGGCGAAGCGGGCGCGGGTGGTGGAGTCCGCGGCGGGCGCGGGGGGGATGATGACGATGGTGGCCGGCGGGGGCGGGATGTCGCGGCACAGCAGGCGCGTGAGGACGAACTTGCCGCGGCGGATGGGCGAGCTGGAGTCGAAGAGGGCGTAGGTCGCCAGCACGCTGGCCTGGGTGAGGATACCCGCGCGGTCGGCCGGCAGCGGCACCCTGCCAGTCGTGCCGTTGGGCGTGCTCGTGGTGCCGTAGAACTGCGACATGCGGCCGTCGGCGAAGGTGTAGTTCGCGCTGAGCAGCTCCTTCACGGAGCCGCCCTCGTTGGCAATCACGTGGTCGATGAAGGCCCGCGTCTCGGCCTGGCTGGAGTCCTTGAACGCCGCGCTGAAGGCCGGGAAGACCTGGTTGTTCTTGTTGAGGTTGGCCAGGCCGGTGATGCCCAGCCACTCGCGGATGAAGTGGGCGAGGCGCTTCTGCGCGGCGGGGGTGGCCAGCAGGCGGCGCGCGTGCGCCTCACGCTGCTCCGCCGTCTTGAGCTCCCCGGCCTCCGCGGCGGCGAGCAAGGCCGCGTCGGGCGGGGCGGCGGTGATGGCGAAGGAGAGCGCCGAGGCGACCTCGTGCGGCGTCATCCGCACCACCTGGTTGCCGGACTCACCCTGCTCGCCCAGCTCCGTGCGGTAGAGGAAGGAGGCCGACGCGAAGAGGCCCTGCAGGAAGATGCGGTGCGCGGTCTCCGGGTCCGCCGTCTTCCGGACGTCCTTCCAGAAGGCGAGCAACTCCGCCCTGTCCTCCGTCGTGAGGGGCCGGCGGAAGGCGCGGCTGGCCACGTCGAACAGGATGTCCGTCGTGCACTTCTCCTCGTTCGCGTCCGCCGGGCACCTGGTGTGAATCTTCAGCTGATTCTTCGCGAACTGGGCCGCGGTCAGCGCGGCGTTGTCCACCTGGTCCGCCAGCAGCGACGTCACCTGGAGCCGGTCGTGCGTGCTGAAGCCGAGGATGGTGTCTTCCGGGGCGAAGGTGCCGCTCAGCGAAGATATCCCCGGCACGACGGCGGCGAGGCTGTTGTCGTACTCCACCCGCGTCAGGCGGCGCACTCGCGCCGAAGACGCTTCCGATACCTCCGGAGGCTCCTTCTCGGTTCCAGGTTCGTCGCCGGAGCAGGATGCGGCCGCCAGCAGCAGCGCCGCGGGAATGCAGAAACGGATGATTCGCATACGAAAGGCACCCTCGTACCAACGACTCCCAGAAAACCCCCTCTGGAGCGCTGGCGCGTTGACAACTTTAACCGTTCACTCCGTCACGACTGGTGAGGATTTCGTGACCGCGTGCAAATGCCACTCGCGTTGCAGTTCCACTGGCGCGTTTCGCCTCGGCGGACGAAAGCGACCGGTCTTCTTCTTGGAGTCCAAGATTTGCGGAGTTCCTGCGCCCCACAGCCACCCACTTCCACCCGCGAAGTGGCAGCAGGCGAAGCACCCGCGCACGGCCACGACGCGCGCGAAACTACCACCAGGCTCCGCGCATCCGGAGGCCCGCGCGGATGACTGGCTCGGTGGGCAGGGGGGCGAGCACGCGCGCGCCGCGGGGCGACGGCGTCAGGCCGGACGGGCGCGGTGCTCCACGCCTTGGGCGCCGGCCACCACGAGGTCCGTCGTCAGCCCGAGGAACAGGCCGTGGCCCACCACGCCCGCGCGCGAGCCCAGGCGCACGGCGAGCTCCCCGGGGTTGTCGATGGGGCCGAAGCGGCAGTCGAGCACGCGGTTGCCCTGGTCCGTGAGGAAGGGCTCGCCGCGCGCGTCGCGCCGCGGGGTGACGCTGGCGCCGAGCGACTCCAGGAAGAGCGCCTGCGAGCGCCAGCCGAAGGGCAGCACCTCCACCGGCAGGGGCCAGAGCGTGCCGAGCTTCGGCGACAGCTTGGACGCGTCCACGACGATGACCACGCGCCGGCTGGCCTGCGCGACAATCTTCTCGCGCAGCAGCGCCCCGCCCCCGCCCTTGATGAGGGACAGGTCCGGAGCCACCTCGTCCGCGCCGTCCACGGTGACGTCCAGGTCCGGGTGCTCCTCCAGCGTGGTGAGGGGCACGCCCAGCGCGCGCGCCTGCGCTTCCGTTTCGCGCGAGGTGGGCACGCCGAGCACGTCCAGGAGCTGCCCCTGCGCGCGCAGCTCCGCCAGCCGGTGCACGGCGAACACGGCGGTGCTGCCCGTGCCGAGGCCCACCCGCATGCCCGCGCGGAAGAACGTATCCACCGCCCACGTGGCGGCCTCGCGCTTCAACCGGGAGGTGTCGTCGACCACCGAGTGGCTCATGCGCGGGAGGCTACTCCTCCCCGCGGCGGGAGGGAGACGCCGGGCGGGGCATCGCCGCGTGAAGGGCCCGACACTCGACGCCCTGGAGATGCCCCGCCGGGGACGGGCGCACGGGCCGGAGGCCCTCCCAGAACGGAGGGCGCCCGGCCCGCGACGGCTCAGTTCTGTACGGTGAAGCGGATGGTGAGCGGCACGCCCGTCAGCCCGGCCGCGTTGTCCCCGGAGAAGGGCAGCGCGCGCAGCACGTGGGTGCCGGCGATGAGCGAGAAGATGCGGCCGTTGGTGTCCTCCTGGTCGCCAATCTCGTAGTTGGCGGTGTTGTCAATCTCGGAGGGGACGTTGTCGTAGTAGAAGCGCACGCTCTGCACCACGTTGGCCGGCGTCACGTCGGCGCGGATGTCCAGGGAGGTGTGGCCCTGGGCCGCCAGGTCGCTCAGGTCCACGAGCGAGCCGTTGACGAGCGTGCGGATGACGACGCCCGTGGAGGCATTCACCAGCGAGAAGGTCAGCACCTTGCTGACGGCGTTGGGCAGCACCGTCTGCGGGTTGATGAGCAGCGGGTTCTCCGCGAGGAAGGGGCGCGCCTGGAAGCCCACGAAGGTCTCCGGGTACAGGCGCGTCCAGTCCACCAGCGTGCGGTACGCGGACAGCTCGCCCAGGCGCGAGGCGTGGTCATGGTCGCTGCGCCAGTGCACACCCGCGAAGAGGCGCCCCACGCCGATGTTGGAGGCCAGCTTGTCCAGCTCGTCGAACATCATCAGCGGGCCGCCGCCGTAGGCCACCAGCGACGTGCCCGTGGAGTCTGGAGTCTGGGGGTTGATGATGGGCGCGTCGTTGTAGAAGGCCTTGAGCATGGCCACGCCCGCGCCGATGTACGTGGAGTGGCCCGACGCGTAGGCCGGGTGCGTGGGGCTGCCTTCCGGGAAGGCCTGGGGCAGCAGGTACGTGCCCGTGCCCCCGTTGAGCGTGGCGGTGCGCGCCAGCACCAGCGGCAGCACCGGTGAGGCCAGCAGCTCCGCGGGCACCGGGTAGGTGCGCGCGCCCGTCAGCGTGTTGTGGACGCGGCCGCCGTACTCCTCCGGGCGCAGGCGCCGGTGCACCTGCCACTTCTGGAACCACTGCGCGCGCAGCACGGTGTTGGTGACCAGGCCCACCAGCGTCTGTGCATCACTGTTGCCGAAGGTGACGAACGGGTCCTGCGTCGCGTAGCTCCGGTAGGGATTGAGGACGTCATGCCCCGCCGCGGACGCCTTGGGGTCCGGGTCATACTTGCCGTTGCTCAGGAAGTCCGTCTGGCGGGCCAGCAGCAGCGCGGCGGCCAGCGGCGCGTTGCTGGGGTAGTCGGCGTGGACGTACTCCGCCAGGTCGCGGCCGTTGCGGATGTAGCGGCGCTGCGAGTCGTAGTCCTGCAGCGTGTCCACCGGGTCCGCCGGGCTGACGCCGTTCTGGATGTTGAGCCACTCGGCGTAGGCCGTGACGCGGTCATCCCCGGCGGGACGGGTGAGGTTGCGCTGGTTGATGACCTGGAGGCCGGTGGGCTCCACGCCCGACGCCGGGTTGGTGTCCGTGGAGATGGCCAGCGGCCCGGTGGTGAAGGGGATGTCCTTGAGCAGGAACTGCGACAGCCACGGGCCCTGGGTGGCGCCGGGCAGGTCCGCGCGGAAGATGACGGCGGGCGTCACCAGGCCGGTGGAGAGATTGCGGGCGCCGCGGTACTCGCGCACCGCGCTCAGGCGCGTGGCCGCCTGGGCGATGGTGGCGTCGGTGGCGTACTGGTCGAAGCGCACGTCGCGCACGAGCGACATCCAGTACAGCTCGTCCAGCTCCCCCGACACCTCGTCGCTGGTGAAGGTGGGCGCCGGAACCATGGTGACGGCCTGCGGGTCCGCGCCCTCCAGCGCGAAGGAGAAGCCCGCCTGCGGGTTGACCCACTTGCGGTCTCCGCCCAGGGGAATGCCCTCCGTGTTGCCGCTGGCGAGCAGCGCCTGGACCCACGCGTCGTACGTGGTGACGTTGGGCTCTCCCAACGCGTTGTGTGACAGGCCCTTCGAGTAGTTGGCGAAGCGGGTGGGGTACAGCGTCTCGTCCCCGTTGTTCTGGTGCACGGGCAGCGGCTGGTTGCGCTGGAATGTCGCGGCGTCCACGCGAAGCTGCTTCGCCTGGTCCGCCCGGGCGACGTTCTGCGCCTGGGCGGCCGGCGCCAACAGTGCCAGCAGCAGCGGCACGCTGAGAGTCGGAGTCTTCATCGTCATGGTGGGGCGCTCCTCGGTGATGGGGGTACCCGGGCCATCGAGGATGAAAGGCACGTGGTGGGGCCCGGGCACTGAGGAGACGAAGCGGTGCGCCGCGCATCGCACGCGAACCGCGGGAAGCCCCGAGCGAGCGTCAGCCAGCCAACGCATGCCACCGGGCCGTCACGCCATCGGGAGAAGATTGCAACCCCGTTGCGGCCACGAAGCGCTCGGGACTGGCGGGGCCAGGAGCGCGGGTTCGCGGGCCTTTCGGGCAGGTGACACGGAAGCGGGGGGCTTGCGTGTCACCACCGGGGCCGCGCGGAAGGCGCGGCCCCGGTCCGGACGACTACAGGTTGAAGGTGCCGCGGAGGCCCAGGATGATGAGGCCGTACGGGCCGTCATCCACGGGGGCCAGGTTCGTCTCGGTGGTGGTTCCACCCAGCGCGGGGGGCAGGGTCGTCGTCGTGGTGCCGGCGCGCACGGTGTAGCGAGCGTAGGTGCCGGTGAGGTACGGGCCGAAGGACAGGGAGTTGGTCAGCCGCCACTTGCCGCCGACGGTGACGTTCACGAACTCCGGGCCGCGGATCTTGCTGTCGATATCCAGGGCCACGTTGGCGCCGGGCACGGGCGTGGGGGCCGAGCCCTCGATGGTGGAGTTCAGGAGGACGATGCCGAAGCCCAGGCCCACGAAGGGGTCGAAGGTGGCTTCGGGCGAGAAGTGGTACTGCACGTTCGGACCGAGGCGAAGCGAGCTGGTCGCGCAGTCGAACGTATCAGGGCACGAGAACGGGTTGTTCTTGGTCAGCACCTTCGTGTACTGGCCGAAGGCACCGATGTACCAGTTCGGGTTGATGCGATAACCCACGTCCAGCAGGACCGCGAGGCCACCGTTGGCGACGTCGCTGAGCTTCACATCGCCGACCGTCCCGTCAGCTCGCGGGCCGTTCTTGTAGACGTAGCCCGCGCCGGCCTGGAAGCCGACCCCGACGGTGAGCTCCAGCCCACTCTTGACGCTGGAGCCCGTCGTCGCGACCTCCTCCGCCATCGCAGCCGAGGAAAAGAGCGTGGTCGCTACCGCAAGGGCCTTGAACAGCCTTCCCGTCATATATCCCCTCCCAACAAGTGAGCTTTCACTTTATGACAGCCTGCACCACTCGCGTAAGGTGCGCTGCGTCGTGACATGAGCGGTCATTCAGGACCTGGGGGCAACTCAGTGGCGTTTGTCTGGGATTTCCGCCTTCGCGCGATGTATTCGACCCTGGATGGAAAATTGACAAACCGATGCGCGAGGCTGTCAGGGGCGCAGACAATGTCCGCATGAACGTCACCCTGGAGCAGGCCCGCGCGCTGGATGCCCTTGCCCGCCATGGCACCTTCGCGGCGGCGGCGGGGGCCCTGCACAAGGGACACACCGCGGTGCTGTACGCGCTGCGCACGCTGGAGGAGCAGACGGAGCTGACGCTGCTGGACAGGCGCGGCTACCGCACCCGGCTGACGCCTGCGGGCGAGCGGGTGCTGGAGCACTGCCGCAAGCTGCTGGCGGCGGAGCGGGAGCTGGAGGCCGCGTGCGCGGAGATTCGCGCCGGCTGGGAGCCGTCGCTGCGCATCGTCTTCGACGGCATCTTCCCCGCCGAGCCCCTGCTGCGCGTGGTGAAGGAGCTGCGCGCGGAAGAGGCCGGCACGCGCTTCCATGTGTCCGCGGAGTTCCTCGCCGGCGTGGAGGCGGCCTTCGTGCGCGAGGAGGCGGACCTGATGGTGTCCGTGCTGCCGCCCACGCTGCCGGGCCTGCGCGGCTACAAGCTGCCGGAGCTGAAGGCGGTGCTGGTGGCCCACCGCGGGCACCCGCTGGCGAAGCGGCGCGGGCTCTTGAAGGACGAGGAGCTGGCGGAGCACCTGGTCATCACCGTGCGCGGCTCGGACCCCCGGCTGCAGCTGAGCACCGGTGTGCTGGAGACGCGCTCCACGGTGCACCTCAACGACTTCGCCGCGAAGAAGGCCGCCATCCTGGAGGGGCTGGGCTACGGCTGGCTGCCGGAGCACCTGGCCGCGCGCGAGCTGCGCCGGGGTGAGCTCAAGGCGCTGAAGCTGGCCCGGGGCGCCACGCACGTGTTCCACCCGCAGCTGTACCACCGCGCCAGCGTGAAGCCGGGCCGCGCGGCCCGACGCGTGGTGCAGTTCCTCACGGGCGCGGAGCCGGAGTCGTGAGGGCGACGTGACGGGCGCGCGGGCGGCGTAACGGGCGCGCGGGAGGCGTGACAGGTGCGCGAACGGCGTAACGGGCGCGCGGGCGACGTGACAGGTGCGAGCGCGCGGCGGCGCGCTACTGCGCGACGGTGCCGCAGCCGCCCGTCACGTTGGACGCGGGCTGCCCGTCGAGCGTGTTGCCCGTGAAGACGTTGTCGGTGGCCAGCACCAGGTCCGCGGTGCCGGAGCCCCGGTTGCAGACGATGACGCCTCCCGCGCCGCCCCGGTTGTTCACGAAGCGGTTGCCCTTCAGCGTGACGGCCCGCGCGCCCAGGTGCTCCACGTAGATGGCCGAGCCGGGGCCCTGGACCACGAAGTTGCCCTCGAAGAGGTTGTTCTCCAGCAGGTCGTTGTCGGGCTGGAAGTAGTGGATGGCGCCGCCGCCGCCCAGGTCGACGATGTTCTGCGGGTTGGGCATCGTGAGGAGCGGCCGGGGCACCAGCTCCGTGGTGAGGTAGCCGCGGTACGCCTCCACGCCGTTGTCGCGGAAGGTGCTGCCACGCACCACCGAGTTGCGGCCGTGGGTGATGCACACGGCTCCGCCACCGGACATGGCATAGGTGCCCGGCTGCCCGAAGCGGTCGATGTCGATGACGCGGTTGTCCTCGAAGAGGGTGTCCTCGATTCGAGAGCCGTCGGTGTACATCAGGTCCAGCGCGGCGCAGTGCGCGGACGCCACGTTGTCGCGGAACACCGAGTGGGAAATCGTCACCGGGCCCGGGTAGAAGGCCCACAGCGCACCGCGGGTCCAGTCGCGGTCACCGTTGTACTGGTTCTTGCGCACCTTCTCGAAGACCATGTGCTCGAAGCGGGGGTGGCCGTCGCCCACGGAGTTGGGGCCCTGGAAGTTCATCCCCCACCAGCCGTACGGATTGGTGGACGTGAGCAGCACCGGCTTCTGCGCCGTGCCCTGGACGTGGATGGCGCCGAAGACCCGCACCTCCACCCGGCCCTTCTGGTGGTTCATCACGCTCTCCGGCGTGGCGGCATCCACGTCTGCCTCCGTCACCTCCGGGCGACCGCGGAAGTCGAGGATGACGCCCGGCTCCACCGTGAGGACCTGGCCCTTGGGAATGGTGACGACACCATTGGCATCCCCGACGACGCGGTACGGAGAGCCCGCCTCCGTGAGCCGGCCCGACAGCGTGCCGGTGACGACGGTGCCGCCATCCGCCGGCACGGGGATGACGGGCCCCGCGTCCGAGCCGCCATCCGACGTGCCCGCGTCCCAGCCTCCGTCCGCCGTCCCCGCGTCACCGCCCGCATCCGTCCCTGGCATGACGGCGCCCGCGTCCTCCTCCTCCTGCACCACCGTCGGAGGCTTCGCTTCCGGACCGGACGAACAGGCGGCGGTGAGCAGACCCACGACGAGGAGCGGAAGGGACAGCTTCCAGCGGGGCGGGACGAGGGAGCGCATGTCCCGCCGCGCTAACACGCCGCTCGAAGCCCGCCAACCTCTGTTAGAAGCGGCACCCCATGGCGAACGAAGTCCTCGTCCTGACGTACTCCGGCTGTGACACGTGCAGGAAGGCCCTGAAATGGTTGGAGGCGCACGGTGTCCCGCACCAGGTGCGCCCCATCGTTGATGCGCCGCCCACCGTGGCGGAGCTGGGGCAGTGGATTCCCCGCAGCGGCGTGTCCGTCCGCAAGTGGCTCAACACCAGCGGCCAGAGCTACCGCGCGTTGGGGAAGGCGAAGGTGGACGCCGCGTCCGACGCGGAGCTGGTGTCCTGGCTGGCCGCCGACGGAAAGCTCGTCAAGCGGCCGGTGCTCGTCACCGCGAGCACCGTCCTCGTCGGCTTCCAGCCGGACGCGTACGCCCGGGTCTTCGACGGCGCCCGCTGAGGGCACGCCGTGGGAGCGGGCGAGGGAGCAGGCGCCCGGCGTGTCGTCCCTCGCGCGTTGGGACCTGGAGTGAAGACTCCTTTGCTTCATGGAGACCGGCGCGCGACGTCCGCTCGGGGAGATTCTCCTGGAACTGGGCGTGCTCAACCGCGCCCAGCTCCGGGTGGGGCTGGTACATCATTTCGAGACCCACGTGCCGCTCGGCCGCGCGCTGGTGCGCGAGGGCGTCTGCACCGAGGCCGACGTCCTGCGCGGCCTGGCCGCCCAGCTCGGCGTGGAGGCCGTGGACCTGGAGCACGCGCTGCCCGAACGCGCCGTGGCCTCTCTCATCCCCTCCCGCATCGCCCGGCAGTACCGCGCCGTCCCGCTCCGCGTTGAAATGGTGCAGCTGGAGCAGGGCGAGCGCGAGGTGCTCCACATCGCCCTGCCCGCCCCGGTGTCGCTCGAAGCCGTGGACGCCGTGCGCGCCGTGTCCGGCAAGCCCCGCGTCGAGGCGCATGTCGCGTCGGACCCGGCGATTGCGCGCGCGCTGGCCGCGCTCTACGGCATCGAAGAGCCCGCCGAGCCCCCCGCCGGCCCCACCCCGGCCCCCGGTGGCCCCCTGCTGCTCTACGGCTGGCCGCCCGTCACCGCCGTCCTCATCTCCCGGCAGCTCGCGCGGCACGGCATCTCCGCCAAGGTGGCCACGCCGCTGGAGGTGCTGCACACCGGGCCCAACGACGTCGTGCTCGCCCCCATCCAGGCCATGGAGGGGCTGCTGGCCGGAGAGGTGCGCATCGCCGGCTCGCTCATCGTCCACGGCACCTCGGACGACGAGGGCTTCGAGCGGGCGCGGCAGCTCGGGGCGCGCGGCTTCCTGGCCAACCCGCGTGACGAGCAGCTCCTGCTGCGCGCCATCCGCCGGCTCCGCCCGGACGGCAGCACCTCCGGCCTGCCCGGGGGGCCGGACTCCGCGCCCCAGTCCCACTGACGCACCAGGCCAAACACCCACCTCCGCCCAGGCCCGCAGCTCGAAACCCACAAAAAAGCGAGGGGACCCAGCAACTCCTGGCCGCGCTCTCGGAGAATGAGAACCAAAGGGTGCCCACACGGGCACCCGGTGTCATCTCGCCGGAGCCCCCCATGTCCTACTCGCCCATCGGAACCCGCCGCCCGCCTCCGCCCCCGCCGCCGCCGGTGCGCCGCGAGCCCCCGGCCCAGCCGCAGGGTGCGCGCAACCCGCGCGTGGACACGCAGGCGCAGGGCTCGGTGGAAGGGCCTCGCAGCAACCTCGTGAGCGGCCAGTCCAGCTTCCAGGCCGGCGGCGCCCGCGCGGAGACGAGCGGCACCGGCCCCGGTGGCATCGAGACGCGGGCCTACGCGCAGGGGCCGTCGCTGACGGCGGACGCGCGGGTGGACGCGGACATCGGCCTGTCCGGTATCGACGTGAGCCTCGACGTGGACATCGACGCCACGGCGGTGGAGGCGGGTGCCGGGGCCAGCAAGACGGTGGAGTTCGAGGTTGCCGGCGAGCAGTACTCGGTGGAGCTGGACCTCGAGGCGATGGGCCGCATCGGCGCCGACGGGCACATCAACCTGGACCTGCACGTGGGCACGGATGGAAACGTGTCCATCAACGCCGCGGCCTCGGGCTTCGCCGGCGCGCAGGCGAGCCTCACGGGCTCCATCGAGCTGAAGCACGAGGGCGACACCCTCGCGTCCGGCAGCATCACCGCCAGCGCCAGCGCGGGTGTGAGCGGTGACGCCCACGCCGACATCGGCCTGAATGGCGGCAACCTGGAGTTCGACGTGGGCGTGGAGGCCACCGCGGGTCTGGGCCTCGGCGTAGAGATTGAAGGCTCCGTCAACCCCGGCAACGTGCTCAAGGCCGTGGGTGAGACGGCCGCCGCGGCGGGCGGCGAGATTCTGGAGAACGTGGCCGAGGGCGCCATCAACGCAGGCGGCGCGGTGGTGGACGCGGCCGGCGACGTGTTCTCCGGCGCGGTCGGCGCCCTGGGCGACGTGGCCAGCGGTATCGGCAACGCGGCCAGCGACGCCTGGAACTCCGTCTTCTAGGCAGCGCCCCCCGGCAGGAAAGGCCCGGCCCCTCACGGGGCTGGGCTAGACTGCGTGGACATGGCCGCCGTCTCCAAGCTCGCATCCTCCGCCGCGCGCCTCATGAAGCAGGGCCTCCTCAAGGAGGCGGCCCGCGAGTTCGAGCGCGCAATCTCCCAGGACCCGAAGGATGCCAGCGCGCTGCTGGGGCTCGCACGCCTGCGCCTCGCGCAGCATGACGAGCCCGCCGCGCGCGCCGTGCTCCAGCAGCTCATCGCCCAGCACCCCACCCACCCCGAGGCGCTCAGCCACGTGGCCCGGCTCGACGCCGAGAAGGGGGATGCGCGGGCGCTGGAGCTGCTCGAGGCGCTCGCCGCCCAGCCGAAGGCCGGCTACTTCGAAGTGCTCAACCACGGCCGGGCCCTGCTCGCGCACGAGCAGTACGCCGCCGCGGTGCCCGCGCTGGAGCGGGCCCTTTCCATGCAGCCCGGCAACGCCCAGACGCTGACGTACCTGGGCCAGGCGCTCCAGGGCGAGCGCCAGCTGGACGCGGCGCTGAAGCGCTACCAGGAGGCCGCCGAGGCCACCCGCACCGAGCACCTGCCGCTGCTGCTCGCCTCGCGCGTGCAGGTGCTCCAGGGCCATGTGGGCGCGGCGCTGGTGACGCTGCGGCAGGCCATCCTCCGCGCGCCCAGGGAGGCGTCGCTGTTCCGCGAGTTCGCCTCGCTGTGCCTCTTCGCAGGCGCCCCCGACGCGGCCATACGCGCGGCCATCGAGCTGCGCCTGCAGCTGCCCGAGAGCGCGGACGCCATCTACCTCCACGGCCTGTCCGCCTTCGTCGCCGGGAAGAACGAGGACGCCGACCGCATCCTCCGCGAGGCGCTGGTGAAGGCCCCGGACTCCACCCCGGTGCGGGTGGCGCTGGCCAAGGTGCGGCGCCGGCTGGGAGACGACGCGGAGGCGCAGAAGCTCCTCGAGGCGGCCCTCGCCACCGAGCCCTCCGACGTGGGGGCGGCCAATGACCTCGCCGTGCTGCACCTGTCGAAGCCCGGCGGCGCCGCCAGCGCCCGCGCGGTGCTCACCGAGGCCCTGAAGGCGCACCCCGACGACGCGGGCCTGCACCTCAACATGGCGCTCGCCCTCGCGGACAGCGACGCGGCCCGGGCACGCACGCACGCGCAGCGCGCCCAGGCCAGCGCCGACCGCCACATCCGCGAGCAGGCGGACCGGCTCGTCGCGGCGCTCGGCTCGAAGTGACGCCGGGCGCGTGAGGCGCTACCCCGGCGCGAGGGCCCTGCAGGCCCAGCACCTCGGGGGACACGGGCGCGTGAAGCGCTACCCCGGCGCCAGGCCCAGCAGGCCCAGCACCTCGGGGTACACCTTGCTGGCGAAGTAGCGGCCGCCCGCGACGGTGAAGTGGACGCCGTCCTCCATGCGCAGGCGCATCGGCTTGCGGAAGCCCTCGACGCGGGTCTGGACGAGGGCGCGCCCCTTCGCGTCCGTGAAGAAGGGGCGAGTCTCCAGGTGCAGGGCGTCCTGGTGAGAGGAGACGACCTCTCGCTGGAGGCCGCGGATGAGCGTCAGCTTCTGCTCGAAGCGCTTGCGCCCGGTGGCCGGCAGCTCCAGCCAGACAATCTTCCGGCCCGGCGCGGAGAGGACCTTCACGAAGTCCTCCAGCCGCTGGCGGTAGGCCTCCTCCCACTCGGGGCGGCCCCAGTGGATGGGCTTGCCGCCCTTCCCGTCCTTGAGCGACTGCCCGTCGTTGCCCCCGATGATGACCACCACGACGTCCGGCTGGTGGCGCTGCACCTCCTGCTGTCCCACCGCCATCCAGTCGAAGAAGTCCGGGCGGGCCAGCCCGGTGGAGGACTTCGCGCGCCGGGCGGTGCGGATGCGCGGGTGCGCCTCCAGCCGCGCTTGCAGGTACTCGCCAAAGCCGGTGGCGATGAGGCTGTCGCCCAGCAGCAGCACGGTGTGCGAGCGCTCCGCCGCCGGGGGCGACGGGCTCACGGCTGGAGGAGACGCCGGCAACACGGGCGCGGCGTGTAGCGCCTCGCGTGGCGCGCCAGCATCCGGTTCGGACGCGGCCAGCACGGGAGCGGCGAGGAGCAGGGGGACGAGGGTGAGCGCGCGAGCGAGACGGTTCCGCATTGCCGGCCGAACGCTACCGGCCGGACGCGGTCAGGTACATCCCCCTTCCGGTGCGTGGCGCGGGTGGCACACGGTGGGTGAAGGGCCGGGCGGCCTGACGCCTCCACGACGCGGGCGGACCCGCACTCCGCCCCACCCCTTCGGGCAGTGGACTCGTGGAATGAAGGTTCCTTCCGGGGCTGCCGGCCACCGGGTGGGGCGGCCCCCGTTGCCTCACTCCGTGCCGGCCGCCCACGCGTCGCGAATCAGGCGGCACCGCCGGCCGCGCGTGGCCACGCGGGTGCGGTGAGGGGCTGTGCGGGCGTCAGCGCCTCCAGCCAGGGCCGCATCAGCCGGGCGCACTCCTCGGGGTGGGTGAAGTAGGGCACATGGCCCGCGCCGCGCAGCAGGTGCCGGGGCGTCCCCGACGGGAGCGACGCGGCCAGCCGCTCCAGCGTGGACGGCGGCACGAGCACGTCGCGGTCCCCCTGGATGCACACACAGGAGACGGAAAGCCTGCGCAGCTCCGGCGGCGGCGCCTCGTCGCCAATGGCCAGGGCGCGGTGCCACGTCGTGCTGCGCTCCACCTTCGTGGTGGGCACCACCTCGGCGACCCGGTCGAGCGACACCGGCCTCCACGCGGCCAGCCCCGCCGCGACGATGCCGGGCCTGCCCCACAGGGCGATGGGCCCCATCATCCCGATGACCCGCCCGCGCGCGCCCAGCTGGGAAGGCCGGGTGAAAGAGCCCAGGAAGGCCACGCCCCGCGCCGCGCCGGCCGCCGCCAGGTGCGCCGCCACCATGCCCCCGAAGGAGCTGGCCACCACCGCGTCGATGTGCCCCGCGGCCTGGAGGACCTGCCGCGCCAGGGTACCCGCGCCACAGGCCGCATGCCCGCCCTCCGGGTACTCGACCAGGACGGGACGGACCATGGGAGTGAGTTGCTCGGCGAGCGCACGGAAGCCGGAGCCTCGCGCCCCCAACCCGGGAAGCAGGAGCACCCTCGGCCCCCTGCCCCACCCCAACTCCGTGAGCTGCACCTCTCGACGCATGTCATTCCCTCGCGGACGCGGCCAGGAACACCGCGAGCGCGCCGGTTCTGCCCGGCCCACCCGTCAGCATGCACCGCGGGCGGGCAGGCGCAACCCGTCCGCCGGCCTCAGGACCCGAGGGGTGGAAGGCCGGCCACGCGGTCCAGGCCGAGGAAGGCCCGGGTGCGCGCGTGTTGTGGACTGGCGAGCACCCGGGAGGGGGGGCCCTCCTCGATGATGCGCCCGCCATGCAACACCAGCATCCGCGAGGCCAGCTCGCGCGCGAAGCGCATCTCGTGCGTCACCGCCACCAGGGTGAGCCCGTCCCCGCGCAGCCGCGCCAGCAGGTCCACCAGCTCGCCGACGCGCTCCGGGTCCAACGCGCTGGTGGGCTCGTCCAGCAGCAGCACCTCCGGCTCCATCGCCAGCGCGCGGGCGATGGCCACCCGCTGCTGCTCACCGCCGGACAGCTCGGAGGGGTAGGCGCCCTCACGGTGGGACAGCCCCACCTTCGCCAGCAGCGCCCTGCCCTGCTCCGCGGCCTCCTCGCGGCCCAGGCCCTTCACGTGGACGGGCGCCTCCGTCACGTTGCCCAGCGCCGTGCGGTGCGCGAACAGGTGCCACTGCTGGAAGACGAAGCCCACGCGGCGGCGGATGCGCCACAGCCGCTCGCCCTGGGCGCGCGCGTCGCCCGGCTCCAGCACGTCGTCGCCCACGCGCACCGTGCCGCCGTCGAAGGGCTCCAGCCCGTTGAGGCACCGCAAGAGCGTGCTCTTGCCGCCGCCCGAGGGGCCCACCAGCGCCACCACCTCGCCGGGGCCGAAGGCCGCGCTGATGCCGTCCAGCACGGTGCGGCCCTCGTAGCGCTTGCACAGCTCCTTCACTTCAATCATCCGCGCGCAAGCCTCGCTTCCAGCCGCCGGGCCAGGCGGGACAGGGGGTAGCTCATCGCCAGGTACAGCAGCGCGCACAGCGCTCCGGGCAGCAGCCAGCTGCGCACGTCCACCGCGGTAATCGTCATCCGCTTGGTCAGCTCCACCACGGAGATGACCGACACCAGCGAGCTGTCCTTGAGCAGCGCGATGAAGTCGTTGGTGACGCCCGGCAGCGCCACCCGGAACGCCTGCGGCATGATGACCCGCCGCAGCGCCAGCCGCAGGGGCATGCCCAGCGACAGGGCCGCCTCGAGCTGCCCTCTGGGCACCGCCAGCACGCCCGCGCGGTACACCTCCGCCTCGTAGGCCGCGTAGTTCAACCCCAGCCCGAGCACCGCCGCGGAGAGCGCGTCCAGCCGCAGCACGCCCGCGAGCCCGTAGTAGAGGACATAGAGCTGCAGCAGCACCGGGGTCCCCCGGAACAGCTCCACATAGGCGGTGGCCAGCCGGCCGGCCCAGGCGGGCCCGTACAGCCGCACCAGCGCCAGCCCCACGCCCAGGGGAATGGCGAGCGCCATGGCGCCCACGGACACCAGCAGGGTGACGAGGGAGGCCTGGAGGAACAGCACGAGCTGCCCCCAGCCCAGGTGCGTGGTGCGCGTGTCCGCGAGCACCTCGCGCGTCTGCGCGTCCGTCCAGTCCACCATGCGCTGCTGCGCGGCGCTGTCGATGCCCCAGCGCCGGAAGATGGCGCGCAGCTCGCCCGAGCGGGCGACGCGCACGAGCGCCTCGTCCAGCGCCGCGCGGAGGTCCTCCTCGCCGGGCCGCACGGCGATGGCGTAGTAGCCCTCGCCGACGTCACCCACCACGCGCAGGCCGGGACGCGGCTGGCCATAGCGCTGGGCGATGAGGTCGTCCATCAGCACGCCCTCCACCCGCCCCTGCTCCAGGTCGATGTAGGGCTCCTCCACGCCCTCGTAAGGCACCGCCTGCGCCCCGACGCGCAGGAGCGACTCCCACGCCTGGGAGTTGGCGAGCGTGCCCACGCGCCGGCCCTTCAGCGACTCCAGCTGGGTGACGCTCGCGTCGTCCTTGCGCGCCAGCAGCCGCAGGTTGAAGACGAAGTAGGGGCGCGTGAAGAGGATGCGGCCGGTGCGGGCGGGGGTGATTTCAATCCCGTTGAGCGCCACGTCGAACGAGCCCCGCTCCAGCGAGGGGATGAGGCTGGACCAGTCGTTCTGGACGAACTGCGCGCGCACGCCCAGCTCGCGCGCGAGGGCGTCCGCCAGCTCCACCTCGAAGCCGCGCATGCGGCCCGGCACGTCCGGGTCCTCCATGGCGTAGGGCTCTCCGCCCTGCGCGTCCGCGCCCCAGCGCAGCACGCCCGCGCGCCGGACGCGCTCCAGCCCCGAGGCCTCCTTCGCGCCACATGACAGCAGGGTGAGCGCCAGGAGCGCCACCGCACAGGTCCAGAGGGAAGCGGGCCTTCGCGCCCGGGGCAGGAGCTCTCGCATGGGGATGCCGGCCCTCGACATAGGCGAAGTACCGCCCGGCATCCAGCGCGCTGCCGGAACGTCAGCGGCGGTCGGGGCGCGTGGTCCTCACGGAATCTCGCCGCAGCCACCCGGCGCTGAGGCGCAGCGCACGGCACAGCGCGACGAGCGTGTCGACGGTGGGAAGCAGCTTCCCGCGCTCCATGCGCACATAGGCCTCCGGAGGAAGCAGGGCCGCCTCCGCGACCTCGGCCTGGGTCAGTCCCGCGCGCAGCCGCGCGGTGCGCAGCCCGCTCCCGACGTGAATCCCCACTGTCTCGTCCATCCACACCATCCTTTGACACCGTAGGTTCTACCCCAGAGGTTCTCCGGCTGTCAGGCACCCTTCGAGGTCTCCTCGGGAAGGGGAACCTACACCGTGGCCCTGGAGCGCCCCGCGCCTTCCTGCCTCCTCTCCATCCGGACGGGCTCGGAAGGCCGAGAGCTGAATCCCACCCTGTCGCAGATGCGAGAGTGACCCGGCGACACCGTCACGGACCCAGGGCAATTCGCGTGGGCCTCCGTTACAGTGCGCCGCAGAGGAGCCGACGCTGTCATGGAAGCTTTCAAGCTGCTGGTGGTGGACGACGAACCGCAGGTGGCGCACGCGCTGCGGCGGCTGTTCCGGAGAGAGGGCTTCGACGTCCAGGTCGCCTTCAACGGGAGCGAGGCCCTGGAGCGGCTCAAGGAGTTCAGCCCGGACATCGTCCTGACGGACTTCCGGATGCCGGGGATGACCGGCAGCGAGCTGCTCCAGCGCGTCAAGCGCAGCCATCCCCTCGCCCTGCGCCTCATCATCTCCGGCTACGCGGACTTCAAGTCGGTGGTGGCGTCGGTGAACGACGGAGAAATCTGCCGCTTCATCAGCAAGCCGTGGGACGACGCGGAGCTGGTGACGTACCTCAAGGCCCTGCTCCGCCAGCGCGAGACGATGGCGCAGCTGTACGCGCCCTTCCGCGCGGCCCCGCCGGGCGTGAGCGCGGAGGTGGGCATGTCCGACGCCGCCATGGTGCTGAAGGTGCAGATGTCGGACCCGGCCTTCCCCGCGGAGCAGGCCCTGTCCATCATCGAGCGCTTCGCCGGCGTGCTGGCCGCGGACAGCCTGAAGATGGTGGGCGGCCTGCTGGAGCGCTACGGCGGCCGGCTGTCCTTCGTCGCCGAGGTGGGTGGCCCCCAGCGGCTGCGGCTGGAGCTGCCGGTGCGCGCGGAGGAGGCGCAGCCGTCGGAGCGGCCCGGTGTAGGCAACGCATGAGGCAGCGGCAGTCCCTCAGTCCCGTCGACCCCGAGGCCGATGCGAAGTGGGTGAACACCCGCCTCAAGCACGTCACCCTGGGGGCCTGCATCCTCATCCACCTGCTGCTCGTCCACGCCCTCTGGGGCCAGTGGCGGCGCATCGCGGTGGTGACGGTGGCGTTCGCGCTGGTGACGGGCACCAACATGGTGCTGGCGCGCCGCTTCTTCTCCCAGCACACCCGCACCGCGGAGTCCGTGCGGTTCTTGATGAACATGGGAGCCACCATCGTCTACGGCCTCGCCAGCGACTGGGCGCTGCCCATGTGGCTGTACCTGCCGCTCAACGCCCTCTGGGTGGACCGCTTCGCGGACCCGGGCGCGCGCCGGCGCCTGGGGTGGATGCTGGCGCTGGTGGCGGGCGTGGCCCTGCTGGACGGGTGCCCGCCCATGGTGCCCGCCTGCTTCGTGCTCGCGTCGCTGCTCGTCTACTTCATCTCCGAGGGCCGCGTCTTCCTCACCCACCAGGCGCTGCGCAGCCTGGCGCAGCAGCATGAGGAGCTGGCGCAGGCGCACCTGAAGCTCGACCGGGCCCACCAGCGCTCCCGCGAGCAGGAGCGCCTGTCCAGCCTGGGCATGATGGCGGCCGGCGTGGCTCACGAAATCAACAACCCGATGAGCTACGTGAAGAGCAACGTCAACTCACTGCTGCTGGACCTGCGCGCGTGCCGGCAGCTGCCGCCGGAGCTGCACGAGTACGTGGACGACGTGCTGCCCGCCACGCTGGACGGCATCCGCCGGGTGACGGCCATCGTCGCGGACCTGCGCCGCTTCGCGCGCGGGGACCCGGAGGCCATGGAGGAGTACGACCTCAACCAGGAGGTGGCCGTCGCGCTGCGCATCGCCCGCGGGCAGCTGGGCCCCCAGTGCGACGTCGCCGTGGAGCTCAAGGACCTGCCACACCTGTTCGGCCATCCGGGACAGGTCGCCCAGGTGGTGGTCAACCTGCTGATGAACGCGGCCCAGGCCATGCCGGACGGCGGGCGCATCTTCCTGTCCACGCGGATGGAGGGCGAGGAGGCCGTGCTGGAGGTGCGCGACAGCGGCATGGGCATGACGCCCGAGGTGCGCGCGAAGCTGTTCGAGCCCTTCTTCACCACCAAGCCCGCGGGCGAGGGCACGGGCATGGGCATGGCCGTGGTGCATGGCATCGTCACCTCGCACCGCGGGCGCATCCACGTGGACACCGCCCCCGGCAAGGGCACGACGTTCACCATCCACCTGCCGCGGATTCCCCCGCTGGAGCTGGGGCTCTCCGCCCCCTCCGAGTTCACCCGGCCCCTCCCGGACACCACCTGAGGCCGGGCGCGGCCACCGTGCGCCCGGGCCCCTCGGTGCGCCGTGCTCAGCGCTTCAGCTCGGCGTCGACGAGCTGGGTGAAGTCCGCCAGCGGGCGGGCGCCCATCACCGGCTTGCCGTTGATGAAGAAGGTGGGCGTACCGGTGACGCCACGCTTCTGCGCCTCCACCCTGTCCGCGTCGACGTAGTTGGCCAGCGTGGCGCTGTCGAGCGCCTGGCGGAAGCGGCCGAGGTCCAGGCCCAGCCCCTTGGCGTAGCCCTCCAGTGACGCACGGTCCAGCGAGCGCTGGTTGTCGAAGAGCACGTCATGCATCTCCCAGAACTTGCCCTGCTCGTTCGCGGCCATGGAAGCCACGGCGGCGAGCTTCGCGTTGTCGTGCATGGGCAGCGGGGAGTGGCGGAAGACGATGCGCACCTGGTTGCCGTACTTCTCGCGCAGCCCGTCGATGATGGCGGCGCCCTTGGCGCAATAGGGGCACTCGAAGTCCGACCACACCTCCACCGTCACCCGCGCATCGCGGGCGCCAATGGACGGGGCATCCGCGCGGGGCGTGGCGGCAATGGGCTTGCTCTCGGCGTGGGCATGCGCCTTCGGACACTCCTTGTCACAGTGCTTGTCGCCAGCGAACGCGGGGAGGGAGAGCGCCAGCAGGGCGCCAGCGGCCATGGCGGTGGTGACCACGAGCTTCATGGGAAGACCTCTTTCGGATGGTTGGGAATCGGGCGCCGGGCCTCCCGCTGGGGAGGCCGGCGGCGCGGGGCTTCGTGGCCCGCGCCCCAGGGAGTGACAGGAGCGCGGCGGGAGTTTCAGCGCGCCCGTGTTATCCCTTCCGGCGTCATGTCCACCACCGAGCGCCTCTACTACGCAGACCCCTTCCTCCACCACTTCACCGCCCGCGTCGTCGCGCATGGGAATTGGGGCGGCGCCCCCTCCCTCGTGCTCGAGCGCACCGCCTTCTACCCGGAGGCCGGCGGGCAGATGGGCGACCGTGGCGTGCTCGGCGGGCTGCCCGTGAAGGACGTGCAGGTGGATGACGCCGGCACCGTCCACCACCTGGTGGATGCCCCGGCGGGCACTGCGCTCCCCGTGCCCGGCACCGAGCTGACGGGCGAGGTGGACAAGGCGCGCCGCCGCGCGAACATGGCGCTGCACACCGGCCAGCACATGCTGTCGCGCGCGCTGGTGGACGTGGCCGGCGCCGCCACCGTGTCCTCCCGCCTGGGCGAGTCGCTGTGCACCATCGACACGGACCAGGACACGCTGGACGAGCGGCAGGTGGCCGAGGCGGAGGCACGCGTCAACGCCATCATCGACGATGACGTGCCCATCCGCGCCTTCTTCCCCACGCCGGAGGAGCTGGCCGCGCTGCCGCTGCGCCGGGCTCCCAAGGTGACGGACAACATCCGTGTCATCCAGATTGGCGACTTCGACGTGTCCCCCTGCGGCGGCACCCACTGCACGCGCACCGGCCAGGTGGGCCTGGTACGGGTGCTGGGCGTGGAGCGCTACAAGGGCAAGGGCCGCGTCCTCTTCTCCGCGGGCCCGCGCGCCCGGCGCGAGCTGTGGGAGGAGGCCGGCACCCTGCGCGCCATGGCCCGGGCCTTCACCTGCGGCGTGCCGGAGGTGCCCACCGCCGTGGACAAGCTGCGCCGCGAATTGACCGAGGCCCGCGAGGCCCTGGGCGCCGCGCGCGCGAAGCTGGCCGAGCACACCGCCGGGGAGCTCGCCGCCGCCCTGGACGCGTCCGCGGACAAGCGCGTGGTGGCGGTGCTCGACGGCGCCGGGCCGGAGCAGTTGCGCGCCGTGGCCGCGCGCCTCACGTCCCGGCCGGAGGCCGTGGTGCTGCTCGCCGGCCGCCTCCCGGAGGGCATGCCCGTCCTCATCGCCCGCGGCGCCAGCTCCACCTTCGGGTGCGGCGCCTTCCTCAAGCGCGCCGCCGAGGCCGCCGGAGGCCGGGGCGGCGGCCGCCCCGAACATGCCGAGGGACGCCTCCCGCCCGGCACCGACTGGCCGGCGCTCGTGGCCTCCCTGCCGACCTGAGCCCACATCCCCGTCTTCCCAGTGAGTCAGGACAGCCCGGCTTCCTGACACGCCGTGCTATACGATTCCACCGAAGGGAATTCCCCGCGCACGTTCTCCCCCGTGCGCAGGGGGCGCTCCACGCGTGGAACGACAGATGACGAGGGGAGGAGGGGGCGGCGCGACGATGGAGGCAGGGCTGCACCGCCAGTTCGAAGAATTCGCGCGCTCAAGGCGCCCGGGCCTGTTGCGGGTCGCCCGGCGTCTCTGTGCCGGGGGAGGCATTGATCCGGAGGACCTCGTGCAGGAGACGTTGGAGCGCGCGTACCGCCATTTCGACAAGCTGGTGGGCGAGAACGCGGGCGCGGTGAGCGTGTGGCTGAGCACCACGCTGAGCAATCGGTTCCTGGACCATTGCCGGCGGCGGCGCACCGAAGTCCTGGGCGCGCCGGCGCTGCGCGTGGTCCAGGATGACGTGACGGGCGAGCCGGAGCCGGCCGAGCTGTGGGAGCGCGTGACGAGCGCCGACTTCCTGCGGGCGATTGAGCAGCTCCGGCCCGCGCACCTGCGCGAGGCGTACCGGCTGCATGCCTCCGGGCTGCGCTACCGGGCCATTGCCCAGCAGCTGCGCGCCCCGGAAGGCACTGTGGGCCGGTGGCTCTCCGAGGCCCGGCAGGCCCTGCGGGAGCTGCTCACGCCCGGCGATGTGCCGCGCGAGGGCCGGGTCGAGTCATGAGCGAGCTCTGTGAGAGGCTGGAGCGCTTCGTCGACGGGGAGCTGCCGCCCGTGGACGCGGAGAACTTCCGCCACCACCTCACCCGCTGCGTCACGTGCGAGTCGCGAATGAAGGAGCTCCTTGCCATGGAGCTGCTCGCCGACGACGCGGTGAATGACGCCGGTGCGGCGCCCGCGATGGGCCACCTCGTCACCCCCTCGCCGCCCTCCTGGCGTCGCAAGACGTGGCTGATGATGGTGCCCCTGACGCTGGCCGCGGGCCTGGCCACGCTGGTGCTGGTATCGCGCGCGGACTCCCAGCCGGACGCGAATGCGCTGTGGCTCGCCCAGGCGCCCACGCGCTCGTTGGAGGCGCGGCTGACGCATCCGGGCGCCGACCGGCACCGGCCCCACGAGGTGATGCGCAGCGAGGGTCCGACACCGCGGCCGCTGCCGATGCGGGAGATGGCGCAACTGGAGAAGGCCGGGGACCACCGCGGCGTCGCCATGGCCTTCCTCCTGCGGGGAGACGTGGGCCAGGCCTCCGCGCACCTGGGCACGCTGCCTCCCTCGCCGGACCTGGACTCGGACCTCGCCGTGCTCGCCATGCAGCGGCAGGACTGGCATGAGGCGCTGCAACTGCTGGAGCGTGCGCTGAAGGCACGGCCCCAGCACCCGCAGGCCCTCTGGAACCGGGGGCTGTGCTTCCGGGCGCTCGGCCTGCCGCACCAGGCGGCGGAGTCCTTCGAGCAGGTGGCCGCGCTGAAGGAGCCTGGCTGGAGCGAAGAGGCGGCCCAGAAGGCCCTCGAGCTGCGAAGAGCGGCGGAGGCGGAGCGCAAGGACTGGAAGGGCGCACGGCAGGACTGCCAGCGCATGGCGGAGGGCGGCGCGCCCCTCTCCCTCGCACAGGCGGACGCCCTGCCCGGCCTGGCGCGGGTGTGCATCTACATCGCCCTGCGCACCGCGGACTCCGCCGAGCGCGTGGAGGCCCTGCGCCCCCTGGCCGAGAAGCTGGACGAGAAGCAGGGGGGCACCCACCTGGAGGACGCCCTGCGCCGCGCCGCCCGGCAGGACTTCTCCGTCCGCGGGCCTCTCGCCCGGGACTACATCCGGCTCACCCGGGGTGCGCTGAAGGGCGCGGCGCTGGAGGCCTTCCTCGTGCGGCTGCGCGAGGCCCGCCAGGAGGACATGCTCTTGGGGGCGCTGGCGTACACGGACGCGCGGGAGCACATGGATGAGTACCGCGCGCTGGCGCTGGGCACGAGGGACCCGTGGTTCGCGCTGCTCGTGGAAGAGCGACAGGCGAAGGCGGAGGCCCTGCGCGAGGAACCCTATGCCGCCGAGGAGCGGCTCGAGGCGGCGGTGCGCTCCTGCCGGAAGGACGGGAGGCAGCTCTACCGCTGCATGATGATGATGCGCGAGCTGGGCCTGGTGAACGTGCGCCTGAGCCGCCTCGTCGAGGCCAGCGCGCACTTCCTCGAGGCCATGGAGCTGGCGCGCGGCAGCCAGGAGTGGGGCACGCAGCGCAACCTCCTGCAGGACCTGGGACAGGTGGCGCGGGCGCGCAACGACCTGGTGCTGGCACGGGCGTACCTGGAGGAGCTCCTGGCCCAGACGCCCGAGAGCTGCGCCGACTCGGAGGTGGCCCTCACCAACCTGGCCATCGCCCACCACCGCGCCCTGGACTTCGCGGGCGCGCGCCAGCAGCTGGACCGGGCCTCACGCTGCGGCCAGAGCCCCAGCATGGCCCGCATCTCCCTGCTCGCGGAGCTGGCCCGCACGGACCAGCACCAGCCCGGGGACACCCAGCAGCTCGTCGACGGCCTGGCCTCGCTGCGCGCCTCCGGCGGCCTGGACGCGGGAGACCTGGCCATGCTGAGGCACTTCGAGGGCCGCTACTTCATCGAGCAGGACCGCGCGCGGGGACAGCAGCTGCTGCGCCAGACGGTGGACGAAGCCGCGAAGCACCTGGCCTCCGACGTGGGCGCCCGCAAGGCCCACGTCTACAGCTACACCTCCCTCATCCTCGACGCGGGCCGGCACGGTGAGCTGGAGCAGGGACTCGCCCTCTTCGCGGAGGAGCGTGGCCTGTCCGCGCCGGAGCGGTGCGTGCTGGGCGTCACGGTGGACGACGAGCGCACCTTCGTGGTGGCGCGCGATGCCACCGGCCGCGTCACCGGACACTACGACGCGGGCCGCAAGACGCCCCTGGACGGCATCGAGGGGCTGGTGCCGGTGAGCATGGTGGAGGCGCTGCGCGCCTGTCCGAGCGTCGACGTCCTGGCGCGTCCCCCCGTCCAGGGCCGCGCGGGCCTGCTGCCCTCCGAGCTGGCCTGGGCCTACCGCGTCGGGCCTCCGTCGGCGCCCCGGGCCACCCAGCCCGAGGAGCGCCGGCTGGTCGTCACCGATGTGCGGGCCCCCGCGTCGCTGCGCCTGCCCGCGCTGCGCTCCTGGAGCGCCCCGGGCCCCGAGGACGCGCGGCTCACCGTGCTGCGCGGCTCGGCGGCCACCCCCGTCCGCGTCCTGGAGGCGATGCGGGACGCGACGGAGGTGCAGGTCCACGCGCACGGCATCATCGACCCCGGCGTGGCGGATGCGTCCGTGCTCGTGCTCTCTCCCACGGGTGACACGGGGCGCTTCGCGCTCACCACGGAGGACCTGCGCGGGCAGCGGCTGCGCGGGAGCCCCGTGGTCGTGCTCGCCGCCTGCTACGCCGCGCACACCAGCGCGTACATCCATGAGAACTTCGGGCTGCCCATGGCCTTCATCGAGTCGGGCGCCCGGGCCGTCCTCGCGGCCACGCAGGAGATTCCCGACGCGGAGGCCTCGGCCTTCTTCGACCCGGTGCTGGCGCGCATCCGGTCCGGAGCGTCCGCCGCCGAAGCGCTCCGGGATGAGCGTCAGTCCTGGCTGCGGCACCGCGGCAGCACGTGGGTGCAGCAGGTGCTGCTCTTCGAATAGTCCCACCTCCCAACCAGAGCCCACACCGTCATGAAGAAACTCCTCCTGCCACTGTCCTGCCTGCTCGCGTTGTCGGCCTGCTGGCGCAACAACCGCCCGCCGGAGTCGGAATGGGAGCCCTCGCGAGACATCCCCGCCGGGACGCTCGTCCGCGTCACCCTGCAGGACGTCACCGACCCCAGCCGCATCTCCACGTTCGTCGTGGACCCCCGCGCCGGGCGCGTCATCGACCGGCAGGACGGAAGACGGGCTCAGCAGCAGCAGGAGTCCCAGTCCATGGCGGCGCAGGCAGCGGTCTCCACCCAGACGGTGAGCACCGCCGTCCAGGTTCCGTGCCCCGAGACTCCGGAGACGAAGGACGAGCCCGGGTGCCTCGTGTACGCGTCAGACCCGAAGCATGAGACGACGGGCGACCCCAACCCCCTCAAGGCCTCGGATTACAAGACGCGCCTCGCGCTGACGGAGAAGTTCGTCACGCAGGTCGCCGTGAACCTCCTCGAGGCGGCGCACGTCACCGGCGTCAACCTGGGAACCCAGGGCGTCCAGCAGGCGCCCCGGTAGGCCCGGGCCTCTACTCCTTCGCGCCCTCGGCACCGGGCGCGGAGGGGACGAGCCCCGCGAGCGTCGTCACGTAGTGCGCGGCCACGCGGAGGAAGCGCGCGCCGCGCACGCCCGTGAGGTACTGCCGCTTCATGGCGCGGGTGGAGCCCACGTAGAACATGGCGCGGCGGATGCGCTCGAGCTCCCGGGGCGCGCGCTCCCGGGCGCCGGCCATCCAGTTCTCCACGGTGTCCAGCGCGTCCAGCCCCGCGAAGAAGACGATGGGGCACTCGTGCCCCTTGCATGAGAAGACGGTGGTGGCGCGCACGTGGTCCACCCCGCTCACGCGGAAGTCCGTCACGTCCCGGCCCCCCTTGCCGCCATACGCCTCCGCGGGCACTCCCGCGCGCTGGAGCGCCTCCGTGTATTGAGAGGGCATGACGGGCGCCACCACCAGGATGTCGCCCGGGTGCACCCCCTCCTCGCGGATGAGGCGCGCAATCTCCTTCGCCACCTGCCGCGCCTCGCTGGCGCCGGACGCGAAGCCGCGCACCGAGGGCAGCACGCCGCCGCGCTCGGTGGACTGGACGCGGAAGAGTCCTTCCAGCGTCTCCTCCGGAAGCCAGAGGAGCCCCTCGCGGGCCAGTTCGCCCACCTTCATGTACTCGCGCATGCCGGGCTCGCCGGCCTGGTGCTGGCGCAGCGGGTCCAGCACCACGTTGAAGGCCACGTCGAGGATGTCGCGCGTGGCGCGGAACGTCTCCTTCAGCACGCGGGTGCGGCCCCGGAAGGACAGCCCCTCAGGGAGCTGCTCCTTCAGCGCGTCGATGGGAATCTGCCCGTAGACGTTCTGCGAGTCGTCCATGAACAACTGGAAGCAGCGCACCTGCCGGCCGTCCGGCAGCGGGTACGGGCGCACGAGGCCGTAGAGCGTGGCCAGCGCCTTCGCGTCCATGTCCTGCGCCTCGTCCACGAAGACGGCGTCGAAGCTGCCGGGCTCCGGGCGGCGCAGCGCGCCCACGTGCCGCACCGTCACCCGCGAGCGCAGCGTGCGCACCCGCTCGCGGCCCGCGCGCTGCACCAGCGCCTCGGTGAGCAGCTTGTCCACCAGCGGCACCAGCGCCCGGTTGAAGAAGGAGACCAGCACCTGCGCCTCCTCGTGCTCCAGCAGGTAGCGCGCCACCCAGTGCGCCAGCACGTACGTCTTGCCGCTGCCCGCCACGCCGCGCACCAGGTGGTGCCCGTCGTCGAAGCGCCGCTCGAAGAGGGACACCTGCTCATGTGAGAAGAGCGGCCGGGCCGGACGCGCACCCTCGATTTCGCCGCCCAGGCTGGCGGGCGGGACGGGCGCGGGCGGAGGAGGAGGCGGCGGCTTCTGCGGGAGCGGCAGCGGCTCCAGGCGCAGGGGCTCGCTGGAGAGCACGCGCAGGCGCGGCAGCAGCGCGAGGAAGCGCTGCGGAATGGTGGCGGCCCGCGCCTCGTCGCGCGAGGACAGCACGAGCAGGTAGTCCCGCGCGCGGCTGGCGGCCACGTTGAGCATGGGCACCAGCGTGTGCGGAGGAAACGGCCGGCCTCCCGCCACGGTGTCCACCAGCACCACGTCGTACTGGGTCCCCTGCTGGCGGTGGATGGTGGACGCGCTGAACACGTCCCCGCGCAGGCCGGCGGAGTTCCCCAGCCGGCGCAGCAGCGCGGCCTGCGCGCGGTACGGCGTGACACACAGCACGCTCAAGCCCGAGCGCACCGCCTCGCGCGCGAGGGACACGGCGAGATTCGCGGACAGCTCGCGCTGGTAGCCGGAGCCCGTCTCCCCTCGCCCGTGCGTCAGGCGGCGCGCGTCGCGCGTGAGGCTGTCCAGCACCACCCAGCCGGCGCGCGTGCTGGCGAAGGCGGCCACCGGGGCCGGCCGCTCCGCGCGAGCCTTGACGATGTCGCCGTCCTCCAGGGCGCCGCCGTAGCAGAAGTGGCTCACCACCCGGGCGATGTCCGGGTGCATGCGGTGCTGGGTGCGCAGCAGCAGCACGTCCGGCCGCCCCGCGTCCCTCACCGCGTCCTCCAGGTGCGACAGGCCGCTGGCGCGCAGCCACTTCTGCGTGTCCTTCCCGGCGCCCTCCGCGGCGCGGCTCACCGGGCCAATCTGCTTCGGGTCTCCGGCGAGCGTCACCCGCTCCGCCAGCGGCGCCATCAGCGCGGTGGCGGCCCGGGTCACCATGCCGGCCTCGTCCACCACCAGCCGGGAGAAGGTCTGCTTCCCCTCCAGCTCCGACACCAGCCGCAGGGCACGGTGCACGGTGAGCACCATCAGCGGACAGTCGCCCTTCTCCGCCTCCTTGAGCGTGGGGTCCTTCACCTTGCCGCGCAGGCCGCGCAGCTCCGCCTGGAGCTTCGCCAGCTCATGCGCGGGGCCGCCCCGCACGCGCTGGAGCATGAGCTCCCGCTCGCGCTCGTCGATGCTCGCGCGGAGCTTCCCGCCCTTCTGGCTGTCCTCGACGATGACGGTGGGCAGCTTCGCCAGCGCGTCGCTCGCGCCGGTGCCGCCGCGGAAGATGCTGCGCAGGGGGCGCAGGGGAATCGGCTCGCGCTCCAGCAGCGCGCTGACGCGCATCACCAATTCGTCGGCGGCGCGGTTGGTGGGCGCCACCGCGAGGATGCGCTCGTTGGGGAAGGCGCGGAGGCTGCGGGCGATGAGGTCCGCGACGGCCGTCGTCTTGCCCGTGCCCGGCGGGCCCCAGATGCAGCCCCAGGGCTGGCTCCACAGCCGGTCCACCGGCAGCCGCTCCGCATCCTTCGGCTGGAGCTCGGGCGGGGTCTCCTCGCCGCTGGCGCGGCGCAGGGCCTGGGTGAGCGCGGGCTGCCGCTCCTCGTACGCCGAGGCGGCCTTGCACAGCGCCTCCGCGAAGTCATAGGGCCGGTAGCACCAGCGCTCCGCGGACAGGGCGCGGCGGTCCACGTCGTCACCATGCCCGGGTGACGCGAAGACGCGACCGGACTCGAAGTCCAGGTGGACGACGTCGCCACCGAAGACGCACTCCTCGCCGTGGAAGCCGAGGATGGAGCCGCCCGACCAGTCCGGGTCCGCCGCCGGCCGGGGGATGAGCGAGAGGACGGCGGGCGACTGGAGGCTCACCTCGCGCACGTCCTGCAGCAACTGGGCGCGGTACTGACTGCGCTCGGCCATGAGCGCCTCGCGCAGGTCCTCCGGAAGGTACGCGGGGGGCGTCCACGCCTCGCGGCGCTTGCCCGCAGACACCGTGGCCTGCATGGCCTCGCGCTCGGCCTTCGTTGCCTCCGCGGGCGCGGCGAGGTCCACCACGGGCACGTCGTCCGGATCCACCGTCGCCGGGGCCGCCGTGCCCCTTCGCAGCCGCGCCAGGACAAGCTGCGGATTCAGCGAAGGGGGCGCCGGGGGACTGTCGGACGGGGACGAAGGCACCTCACCGCGTCCCAGCGCCTCCGCTTCCGCGAGCCGGTTGCGAGGTGCGTCGACGGACGGGTACGCCACCGCCGCTCCGCGTCCCAGCGCCTCCGCTTCCGCGAGCCGCTTGCGGGACATGCCTCGGGAGTGCAAGGCCGCGCCGTCCACGGGCGCATCGTCGTATTCGACGTGCAGCTCGCGGCTGGAGTCGCCCGTCGACGGCGCTTCGCGCTCCTCGGCGGCCTCGTGCATCCGGTGCGTCATCGGGAAGGCTTCGGACTCCCTCGGCCCTTCGCCGGGCACAGGGGGCGCGAAGGTAGGGGAGGCATGGATCCACGTCAATGCGTCCGCCCCCGGGCACACTCCGTGCACACGGTGCGTGACTTGACAGCCGCGACAGGCGTCCGCCAGCGTCGTGTGAGAGCCCGGGTGTGCAGCCCGGACCGTCAGGCACACAGGGGGACTCCCATGAAGGAAGTCGAGGACCAGGAGCAGGGACGCAAGCTCCTCACGGCCGTCGAGCGCATTCTCTCGGACACCGACAGCCTCATCGCGCTGTCGAACCAGCAGCTGGAGAAGGCGCGACGGAAGGGCCTGCCCGACGAGGACTCCACGCGGGACGCCGCGGCGCTGGAGGTGGTGCGCCACTTCTCCAACCGCTCCGCCGTCTCCGGAGGACTGGCCGCCCTCCCCGCCCTGGTGCCAGGCGCCGGCACGATGGTGGCCGCGCTGGGCGGGACGCTCGCGGACATGTGCTTCATGCTCAAGTTCGAGGTGGAGATGGCCCTCGTGCTCAGCCACCTCTACGGCTACGACATCACCGGCGAGCATGAACGGCAGCTCGCGTTCCTCCTCGCCTCGGTGAGCACCTACGACGCGAAGCGGGAGCGCGGCACGGTGGCCGACCTCGCGGAGACGCAGGGCATCGCCTTCTGGAAGTACGCGCCGCGCGAGGCCTCCAAGATGCTCGTGAGCGTGATGACGAAGATTGCGCTCCTGTCCGTGTCCAAGGGCCTGCTGCGCGCGCTGCCGCTGGTGGGCATCGCCGTGGGCTCGTCCATGAACAAGGTGCTCACCAACCGCGTGGGAGAGCGCTGCATGGGCGAATTGAAGAAGCGCCGCGAACTGTCCCCGCCCCGGAGCGCGAAGGCCGCCAAGGCCCCGGCGGAGCCTCGGAAGGCAGCCAAGGCTCCCGCGAAGGCCGCCAAAGCCCCGAAGAAGGCCCCGGCCAAGGCCGCCAAGGCCCCGGCGAAGCCCCGGACCCGCAAGTCCGGCACGGCCTGACCGGCTGCCCGGCAAAGGGGCATGGCGTCCGCTGCCGAGGACACCCACATCCACGCCGGGTTTGCTTCCGCGGCCTGGGAGTGTTTAGGGGAGAGCCACTCGCAGCCGATTGACCGCCATGCCCCCACCGAGCCGCTACGCCCACCCCTTCCTGCCCATCACCCGAGCCGACATGCAGGCCCGGGGCTGGGAGCAGTGCGACATCATCATCGTCACGGGGGACGCGTACGTGGACCACCCGGCCTTTGGCCCGGTGCTCATCGCCCGCTTCCTCGAAGGGCGGGGCTTCAAGGTGGGGCTCATCCCCCAGCCGGACTGGCACTCGGCCGAGCCCTTCAAGGCCCTGGGCCCGCCGCGCCTCTTCTTCGGGGTGGCCGCCGGCAACCTGGACTCGATGCTCAACCGGCTGACGGCCCAGAAGAAGAACCGCTCCGAGGACCAGTACAGCCCCGGGGGCCGCACCAACTGCCGGCCGGACCGCGCCACCATCGTCTACGCGCAGCGCTGCCGCGAGGCCTACCCCGAGGTGCCCATCATCCTGGGCGGCATCGAGGCCAGCCTCCGCCGCATCGCCCACTACGACTACTGGAGCGACAAGGTGCGCCGCTCCATCCTCTTCGACTCCAAGGCGGACCTGCTCGTCTTCGGCATGGGCGAGCGCCCCATCATGGAGGTGGCGGACCGGATGCGCCGCGGCGAGCGCATCCAGGACATCCGCGACGTGCGCGGCACCGCGTACACCATCAGCGACGAGGAGATGCGCGCCCACGAGGCGGACCCGGCGAAGCGCGCCGCGGACCGCAAGACGGTGGTGCTGCCCCCGTACGAGACGGTCATCGCGGACAAGCAGGCCTTCGCGGTGATGAGCCGCGACTTCCAGATGGAGACCAACCCGGGCAACGCGCGGCCGCTCGCGCAGCGCCACGGCAACCGCGCCATCTACATGAACCCGCCCGCGCTCCCGCTGGAGGACGGCGTGGGCGAGGCCGGCGCCGAGGGGCGCTCGGTGGCGATGGACGAGCTGTACGACTTGCCCTTCAACCGCGTCCCGCACCCCCTCTACAAGGACGAGGGCATCCCCGCGTACGAGACGGTGAAGCACTCCATCGTGCTGATGCGCGGGTGCTTCGGCGGCTGCACCTTCTGCTCGATTACGGAGCACGAGGGCCGCGTCATCCAGAGCCGCTCGGCGGAGAGCGTGCTGCGCGAGGTCCGCGCGCTGCGGCGCATGGGCGACTTCCGGGGGACGATTACGGACCTCGGTGGCCCCACCGCCAACATGTACAAGCTCAAGTGCAAGAGCGAGGACATCGAGAAGCGGTGCCGCAAGCTGTCCTGCGTCCACCCGGGCGTCTGTGAAAACCTCCAGACGGACCACGGGCCGCTCATCAGCCTGATGCAGGACGTGCGCAAGGAGGACGGCGTCAAGCACGTCTTCATCGCCAGCGGCGTGCGGTACGACCTGGCGGAGCGCTCGCCGGAGTACGTGAAGGAATTGGCCGCGCACCACGTGGGCGGGCAGCTGTCCGTCGCTCCCGAGCACGTGTCCAAGCGCGTGCTGGAGAAGATGAAGAAGCCGGGCATCGAAAGCTTCGAGCGCTTCCAGAACATGTTCGCCTGCGCGAGCGAGGAGGCCGGCAAGGAGCAGTACGACATCCCCTACTTCATCAGCGGCCACCCGGGCTCCACGCTGGAGGACATGGTGGAGCTGGCGCTGTGGCTGAAGAAGAACGGGAAGCGGCCCCGCCAGGTGCAGGACTTCATCCCCACGCCCATGGCCATGGCCACCGCCATGTACTACTCGGGCATGGACCCGCTGAAGATGGAGCCCGTGTACACGGCCCAGGGTCTGCGCGAGAAGAAGCTGCAGAAGGCGCTGCTGCTCTACTGGAACCCGGAGCAGTGGCCGCTGGCGCGCGAGGCGCTGAAGCAGGCCGGCCGCGACGACCTCATCGGCCGGGGCCCGCATGCGCTGGTGCCGCCGGAGACACCCGCCGAGGCCGCCCGCCGCCAGCGCGCCGAGCAGCGGGACGACGAGGACGGCCCGCGCGAGCCGAGGTCCCCGGCGCCCCGGCAGCACTCCGGCCCCCGTCCCGGAGGGAGCGGCCCCGGACGTCCCGGTGCGCGCCGACCCGGGGGCCCCGGCCCTGGTACCCGCTGACGCAGGTGGCATGCTCGCCACCCTCTTTTCCGGGAGGGTGGATGCGTCACGTGAGCAGCAGGGTGCTGGGGCTCGGCTGTGTGTTGGGGCTGATGGGTGGATGCGCCGCGCTGTCGAACCCCGCGGCGTCGAAGCAGGCCCAGGCACCGAAGCCCACCTGTCCGGACAGCATCCCCGATGAGCTGAACCTGGAGCTGGGCTTCCGGCCGGAGCTGGCCGCACGGACCTGGGTGCCCGCGCTCACCTTCGAGCACCTCGGGTTCAAACCCAACGACGCGGTGAAGCCGGCCTTCCAGCAGGAGCTGGCGCTCGCGGCGGGGCCGGTGCAGCTCTTCGGTTTGATGGAGCACAGCACCCGAGGCCCGGAGGGAGGTGGCTCGCTGGTGGTGGCACGCCCACACGCGGGCGGCTTCTGCGTGGTGAACACCTGGTCCACCTGGCAGTCGTCGCCGGTGGGCCTGTCGCTCGCCGATACGTGGACCGCTCCGGATGGGAAGCTGGCCATCCTCCTGGTGCGGATGGAGATGTCGGTGACGCCGGATGGGCCGCAGGCGCGGTGGGTGACACTGGGCACGGATGGCAATCGCATGTGGATTGCATTGGGCAGCCCCCCGGAACACCAGCTCATCGTCCCGTCGGTGACACTCTTCCCGAAGGGGAAGGAGCTGTACCTCGACATCCGGCAGCGCCGCGTCACCCGGCTTCCCCTCGGGAAGGACGGGCGCTTCGTCATTCCGCCCCACATGTGAATAATTTCCCGTCCATTTCGTCGGGGGGCTCACCATGCTCTCCCTGCTCGCGATGTTGTGGTTGGCCTCCACCCCCGTGGAGGCTCCCAAGGCGTCCCCGCCGCGCGCTCCACCGCCCGAATGTGTGTCTTCCCAGGGAAGGACGGTGTGCGGGTACCAGTGCAAGACCAGCAACGCGGGCACGGCCTGTGCCCGGACGCCCTACGGGGTGTGCCAGGTATTGGCCGGCCGGGTGCACTGCTGGGACCCGCCGCGCGTCGTCATCCACCACCCGCCGGACTCGAGCGCGAAGCCCGAGTGCAAGGAGAGCCGGGGCCAGGTGGCGTGTGGCTACAACTGCCGGCTCTTCCAGGGCGAGGTGGCCTGCAACAACACGCCCTATGGGGTGTGCACCACGCACTTCGCACGGCTCGTCTGCTGGGACCCGCCGGAGAGCGTCATCCACCAGTATGGCGCGGACACCGCCCGGCCCCGCTGCCTCAATGCGTCCGAAACGGTGAGCTGCGGCTATGACTGCAAGGCCACGCGCACGCAGGTGCAGTGCGCCAGCACCCCGGACGGGGTGTGCCGCATCGATGACAACGACGTCTTCACCTGCTTCGACCCGCAGCCGCTGCTGCACTGCGACCACAGCGCGGCGCCGCCTCCGAACTGAGCGCGGTGCTACGCACTCAAACCGAAGGCAGCACCCGCCGTGGCCGGAGCAGCCGGCCAGGCAATGCCATGGCGGAACAGAAGTCATCGGGGTGTGGCACCATGGCACCACACCTCCCGCTTCCGTGACGCGGCTTCCGCGCCACGGTGGGCGGCTCCCCGGCCATGACCTCTCGCGAGCAGCTCCGACGGCGCCACTCCCTGGCCTGGGCCTGCGTGCTGCTGCTCGCGCACGGCCTCGCCTGCTCGCGCGGGACTCCCGCCCCCCTCACCCACGAAGCCTACGTGTGGCAGCGGGACTGGAGCCCCGAGTTGGGCGACGCCCTCACCCGGGCGCCCGCGGAATTCGGTGCCCTTCGCGTCCTCGCGCGTGAGCGCTCCGGCGCCCGTCGCACACCGGTGGACGTGGCGGTGGACGTGGACGCCCTGGCCCGCTCCGGCCGGGAGGTGGTGGCGGTGCTGCGGGTGGACGGCACGGCGCCGCTCGACGGCGTCTCCCTGGCGGAGGTCGCCACGCACGCCCGTGCCTGGAAGGCCCGGGGAGTCCGCGTCCGTGGCATCGAGGTGGACCATGACTGCGCCACCTCCGCGCTGACCGGCTATGCGGACTGGCTGGAGCGTGAGCGGGCGCTCGTGCCCGACTTGAAGCTCTCCATCACCGCCCTGCCCACCTGGGCCGCGTCGCCGGAAGTGGAGCGGCTGGCCTCCATCCCCGACGACGTCGTCCTCCAGGTCCACGCGGTGCGCGCGCCCACGCTCTTCACGCCGGAGGAAGCGCGGGGCTTCGTCGAGTCCTGGTCCAGGGCCACGGGCCGCGCCTTCCGCGTCGCCGTGCCCACCTATCGCGTGCGGCTGAAGGACGGGACGCGCCTGTCCGCGGAGCCCCGCGACGTCTCGCGCTTCGTGGCCCTGCTGCGCGAGCGGCCCGTGCGCGGGGTGACGGGCGTCATCTGGTTCCGGCTCGGCCACCGGGGCGACCCGGATGCGTGGAGCCCGTCCACGCTGGAGGCCGTGGTGCGCGGCGAGCCGCTGACTCCGAGCTTCACGCCCCGGCTGGTGGACGTGGGCGGCGGGACGCGGGACATCGTCATCGAGAACACCGGCCGCGTGGACGCGGATGCGCCCGTGCGCCTCACCCTTTCTGGAAACCTGGAGGTCCTGGACGGCGTGGGCGGCTATGCCCCGCACGGGGCCTCCCTCGTGGCGCGCACGCCTCCCCGCCTGCGCGCCGGCGAGCGCCGTGTCGTCGGCTTCGTGCGGGGAACCGAGGTGTCGCTTGTCGTGCCGTAGCCTCTTCGCGTCCCTGGTCGTCCTGATGCTGCTCGCGCCCCTGCGCGATGCGCGCGCGTGCGGCCCCGACTTCCCTCCCGAGCTGCTGAGCGACAGGGCCGGCACCCTCGCGCAGTTGCCGGAGGGTGCCTTCTCGCTCGAGGCCGGGCGGCTGTTGCCGAAGCCCGCGGACACCTTCCAGGTGATGGAGTTCGTGGAGGACGCGGACGAGCAGGGCGAGCCCCGGGGCGCGCGAGAGGGCGGCGGGGCCCGGGAGACGGCGCTGTACGCCGCGGGCGCGAAGGCCTTCCATGCCGGGGACTACGAGAAGGCGCGCGCCCGCTTCCTGGACGTGCTCGCGCTGCCCGCGGAGGAGCGCCGCCACTTCTCCACCTTCGCCGCGTTCATGCTGGCACGCACGGCGGGCGCGGGCCTGGAGCACGAGGCGCGGCCCCGCTTCGCGGAGGTGCGCGAGCTGGCCCGCCAGGGCTTCGACGACCCGCTGGGGCTGGCGGTGGCGAGCCTCGGTGAAGAGGCGCGCCTGCTGCTCCAGCAGGGAGATGACGCGGGCGCCATCCGGCTCTACGCGGAGCAGGCGGCTCACGGCAGCTCCAGCGGGAACACGTCCCTGCTCCTGGTGGCGCGGGCCCTGCGCCGGGACGACGCCCGGTTGCGCGAGGCCCTGAAGGACCCGGTGGCCTGGCGGCTGATGGCGACCTACGTCTGGACGCGCGGGCGGGAGTGGCTGTGGGAGGACGAAGCCGGAGAGGGCCAGGTGCGGAACGTGCTGGAGGCGCTCGCGGCCGTGCCCGGGCCCGAGGGCGCGGACCGGCTCGCGGCGGCAGCGTGGAGCATGGGCCGCTTCGACCTGGCGGAGCGCTTCGCCGGGCAGGAGCCCACGCCGCTGTCCGCCTGGGTGAAGGCGAAGCTCGCGCTGCGCCGGGGAGAGCTGACGACGGCGGAGCAGCACCTCGCGAAGGCCGTGGAGGGGCTGCCGGAAGCGGAGGACTGGGCCGGGGAGTCGCCCCTCGGCACCCTGCGTCCCCGCACGCGCGCGGAAGGCGAGCGCGCCCTGCTCGCGCTGACGCGCGGCGACTTCTCGCAGTCCGCGGAGCGGCTGTTGGCGAGCTGCTCCTGGCCGGACCTCGCCTATGTGGCCGAGCGCGTGCTCACGGTGGAGGAGCTCCAGCGCTTCATCGCCTCCATTCACGAGGAGCGGTGCGGGCCCGAGCTCGCGCGAGTCTTCATCTGGGGCTGGGACGACGAGGTCCGCGAAGGGACGACCTCCCTGAAGGCGCGCCTGCGCCTGCTGCTCGGCCGGCGGCTCCTGCGCGACGGCGCGGGCGCGAAGGCGCTGGAGTACTTCATTGGCACGAAGTTCGAGCAGCCCGCGCGGCAGTACGTGGAGGCCCGCGAGCGCGCGGATGCGACGGACGACGCGGTGGACCGGGCCCGGGCGCTCTACGACGCCTCGCGGCTCGCGCGCACGGTGGGCATGGAGGTACTGGGCACCGAGGCCGCGCCGGACTGGGCCCAGGTCGAAGGAATGTACGACATGGGTGACCAGGGCGAGTACGGCGAGCTGCCGCCCCACGTCGAGGAGACGCGGAAGAAGATGGCGGAGCTGCCCCTCGTCACGGAGGCCGAGCAGCAGCGGCTGAAGGCCCACGCGCCGCCGCACGCGGTGCGCTTCCACTACCGCTCCACCGCGGCGGACCTCGCCGAGCAGGCCGCGGAGCTGCTGCCCAAGCGCAGCCAGGCCTACGCGGTGCTGCTCTGCAGGGCGGCGCGCTACACCGCGAGCACCGAGCCGGAGCGGGTCCAGCGACTGTGGCGCACCTATGTGAAGAACGGCGCCAACCTCAAGGACGGGGAATGGATGTCCTTCGGCCATGAGTGCCCGGAGCCGGACTTCGAGCGGGCGCGAGCGCAGCAGCCGACCCTGTCCTTCAACTGGAAGGGACTGCGCCGCCGCACGCTGGCGGCGCTGGGCGGTGGGGTGCTGATTCCGGTGGCGCTGGGGGCCGCGCTCCTGCGGCGCCGCAAGCGCAAGCCGGCCTGAGGCCGCGCCTCACCCCACCGCGAGGTTGAGCGCGTAGAAGAACAGGTCCACGTAGGACTGGAGCGCCTCGAAGAGCCGGCGGGTGAAGGGCCAGCCCACGAAGCCCACCACCGTGCCCACCATGAGCAGGGTGACGATGAGCGCGTACTCCACCATCGCCTGACCGCGCGACGCGGCTCCGCGACGCGGCCGCATCGCCTGACCACCAGGAGTGCCTCCGCGGCGCGGCTGAGTGGCCTGACCGCGCGACGCGGCTCCACGACGCGGCCGCATCGCCTGCCCCCCAGGAGTGCCTCCGCGGCGCGGCTGAGTGGCCTGACCGCGCGGCGAGGCCCTGCGACGCGGCGTCGGCGTCATGGCCTGCCCTCCGGTACCGTGTCGGGTCCGCTGCCCTGAGCGGTGACGGCGGTGCCTCGCGACTCTTCGGCCGAGGACACGGCCAGGGTCCACATCCCGCCCTGCCGCCCGGCGAAGCGCAGCAGGCGCGCGGGCCCGGAGAAGTCCGCGGGCAGCTCGTCGTCGGGGACCTCGGTGTAGCCGCGCTCGGCCATGGCACGCCGGTAGAACGCCTCCACCGTGGCGGGCGCATCACCGGTGTCGAAGCTCACCGTCAAGTCCGAGCGCCCCTCCCCGGTCGAGCGCACCGCCATGGGGTGCGTGCCCGGGTACACGGGCAGGTCTCCCGTGTCCTCCGCGTGCGCGGCATCGTCCCACGCCTCCATGTCCGCCAGCCCCAGCACCACGGTGTTCCCACGGTCATCGTCGTGCGGCATCACCATCACCGTGAGCTGGAGGCCCTCCTCCACCAGCGTCGCGCTCAGCGCGCGGTAGGGCACCTGCTCCCGCGCTCCCGGCACGTCCGAGTACGGCCAGCCCTTCGACTCGAAGTGGCGCGCGTAGAAGGCCAGCACGTCCCGCGCCGGCGCATCCGTCTCGAAGGCCGCCAGGTTCATGGGCACCCCATGCGCGTCCAGCTGGCGGCCGATGGACACCAGCGCTCCCGCGCGCGGCGGCAGCGGCATCCGGGAGCGGAGCGCCGCCTGTCCCGTGCGCCGCACCCGGCCCGGGGACGTGGCCACCGCCCCCGCGTCCGGCCGGGCCCGCCGTGGCGCTGGAGGCAGCTCCAAATCCAACGCCTCCGCCATCTCCTCCGCGTCCACCGCCGCTTCAGGCGCGGAGGGAGCGTCGGCAGGTTCCTGGTATGCGCGGCCCAGTGCGCTGCCCAGCACCGCGCTGGCCACGAGCCCCACGGCGAGCAGCATCCGCCTGAGCTTGGGAGACGGGGTGCTCATTGCAGATAGGCCGCGTTGTAGTTCTCGTCGGGGTGCCCCAGGTAGTGGCGCCGCGCGCGCTCCACCTGCTCGCCGCCCAGGAAGCCGCCCTCCCCGTCGTCCCACGGCGTCAGGTGGCCCTCGTCCATGCCCCCGCCCTCCACCCGGAACCTCTGCAGCTTCGAGGAGGGATTGCGGAAGCCGAACTTGAAGTCGGACGTGTCGCCGTAGTCCTTCTGCGTGTCCAGGAGGAAGTCCATGGCGAAGCGCACCTGCTTGCCGCCCTCCCCGCCCTCGAAGCCGTGCCCGTCCACCACCGGCTCCGGGGCGCGGTGGTAGATGGAGTTGCCCACGTTCGCATAGCCCCAGTTGTCGGCGTACCACCAGTGCGCCACCGGGCTCTCCATCGCGTCCTCCAGCCCCCAGTCGTCGGTGAGCACGAGGAAGCCCCCGCCGGGCTCGCAGCCGCGCAGCGAGCGCCCCAGGCCACACAGCGTGAAGCCGTCGCGCAGGCTGGTGTGAATCAGGTCCACCTGGGAGTGGAAGCCATCCCGCAGCGTCTGCGGCATGTAGGGCGAGCGGAAGTTCACCCGCGCCCGGCAGGCCATGTAGCTGCCCCGGTGCAGGTACTCGCGCACGCCGTTCGGAATGCCTTCGAAGGTGAGCAGCGGGTAGATGCCCTGCACGTTGAAGGGCTGGCAGGTGAGCCCCTGCAGCCGCTGCTGCGACAACAGGAGGTTCCGCTCGGCGGGCGCGGTGTTGTTCCGGCGGTAGCTGTCCAGGCCGCCCAGCTCCCGGGCCACGCGCGGGGGCACCGTCGCGGCCACCTGGCGCTGGGTGTCGGACGCGCCGTCGCCGTACTGCGCGCGCGGGCCCCCTCGGTAGCCGGTGATGTAGTCGTGCATCCGGTACGCCGTCATGTCCCAGCCCGCGGAGATTTCCGCCTCCTGGGCCCGTGTCGCCGCGAGGAAGGCCTCCCCCGCGTAGATGGCGTACAGCAGCACGGGGACGAGCAGCATCAGCGACAGCGCCAGCTCCACCGTGGCGGCGCCGCGAGCCCTGCGGGAGGTGCGCGAGCGGAAGGTGGCCATCAGTAGTTCACCGCGTTCCAGCGATACAGGTCCGTGAGCACATGGTGGGTGGCGTCGTGGACGCCTCCCGCCGTGGCGGCGATGGCGTCCGGCTGCCTCACCGCGTGGAGCTTCGCGCGCCAGAAGGGGTTCCACAGGTTGGGCGGCTCGACGTACTCCTCATCGGTGCCCCCGCCGTAGAGCAGGCGCGGCTTGTGGAAGTAGACGAGCCCGCTGGCGAGCGCCGCCATGGTGCGCCCCGAGGCCACGTCCCCTGGCGCGTTCAGCGTGGTGAACCGGACCGGCCCGGGAAGCTGCGCCTGGAAGTCGAAGTCCCACGGCATCCGCTGCGCCTCTCCCGAGGGCCGGGTGATGAGCGTCACCGTGCGCGGCATGTTCCACAGCGCGTCGTCCGTGCCCAGCCGGTAGCGCATGTGCCCGCGGTACAGGCCCCGCCGGAGGTTGCGCTCACAGTCCGGGCCGTCGCAGTCGCCGAACCCCGTGCCGTGGCCGGCCACCGCCATCAGGTCGCCGTGGAAGATGTGGTTGCTGTGCACCCGTCCGCCCCGCCGGTCCACGTCGTGGTCATGCGGGTCCGCCCACACGCCGTTGCGGCCGGGGCGGATGAGGGTGGTGTGCCGCAGCTGCCCACCGGAGTCGAGCGTATAGGTGCTCCGCACCACGCCGTGGTCCTCCGCCAGCGCGCCGTCGCCCTCACCCGCGCCGTACGGCTCGCCGTGGCGGCCCCGGTGGGCGGCGTCCGCCAGCTCGCGTCCGGCCCACGGCCGCAAGGTGGGGTTGTAGCTGCCGGGGAAGCCCGGGGTCTCCCCCGGGTCGCTCCCGTTGCGCGAGCCCGGGTCCTCGTCGTTGGAGCCCACCTTCACCATGCGCGCGGTGCCCGCGGTGCTCACCTCCGTGAAGGGCGTCCCGTGGTTGCGCCCCGCCCGCCGCGCCGCGCGGTTCAGCCGCACCCAGTTCGGATCCGCGGGCAGCGCCTCGTCGTCCGACGTCCTGTCCCGCTGGGTGATGAAGGACGGGTAGCGCGTGGCGGCCAGCACCTCGTCGTAGTCCCGGTGCCGCCGCAGCTCCATGCCGTTGTTCACCGCGCGCTGGTAGTAGCCCAGCGACAGCCGCCCCGCGCTCTCCTTCGCGACGAGCTCCGGGCCGGTGAGCTTCACCATGGCATCCGCGAGCGACAGCTGCGCGTCGGGCTGCCGGTACATGAAGCCCTGCAGCGGCGCCTCGTGCTGCCCGGTGTTCGCCTCCAGCACCTGCTGCTGGTTGGCGTCCACCAGCCGGGCGTCATCCTCGTTGCCCGTCATCATCATCTTCAGCTGGGCTTCCACCATCAGCTGGCGCGAGCGGATGTACTCCACCTTCTTGAAGTGGCTGCGCGAGCCCTGCACCAGCTGGAAGCAGCTGTTGCTGTTGTCCTTGGCGTGCCACTCCTTGTGGAACCAGATGGCGCCGCGCTTGCGGTGGACGTCCATGTCCTCGCACGTCTCGCCCCGCTGGCAGTCGCCGTCCACCTGGCAGGACTCCAGGCCGTTGGTGTAGCGGCAGTAGTACGGCACCGGGAACTCCACCGCCGGGTCGAAGTAGCTGTAGAGGTAGATGTCCCGGATGCGCTCCAGCCGCTGCTGCGTCTCGCACGCCCGGCGCGAGCCTCGCCGGCAGGGGGCGCGGTACGGCTCGGCCATCTTGTCGAAGTTGTCGCCCGTGGCCCCGAGCATGTCCTCGTAGAAGCTGAAGTAGCTCTGGTGCGCGTGCACCGAGAGGATGCTCACGTGGTGCGCCACCAGCGCGCGGTTGCTCCACGCGTAGAAGTTGAAGGCGCGCGCCTCGGCCACCGCCAGGCTGTACGCCGTGGTGTCCGCCAGCGCCTGGAGCTGAATCTTCCGCCGCGTGCGCGCGCCGATGGAGAACGTCAGGAACGACGTCACCACCACCACCAGCATCAGCAGCACGGCCAGCACCAGGGACTGGCCCCGCGCGCGCCGCGCCTGGCGGGAACGGGGTCCGCTCACGGGCATTGCCCCTCCAGGTCCACGTCCGGGAGCGGGTCGCTCATCATCCGCATGGACCACGTGGAGACCAGCGGCACCGTGAAGTAGCCCTGGTCGATTCCGCGCTGCGCGACGGCCCAGTCCGGGCTGCGCTCCGCCGCCGGCGTCACCCGGCGCGCCCACCGCCGCACCGGCGTTATCGGGTCCGCCCCCGTCGCCCACTGCCGGCCCGTCTGCGACGCGAGCCACACCCGGCTGATGATCCACCCCGCGAAGGGGATGCGGTACTCGTAGAAGTAGGCCAGCCGCACGTGGACCTTCATCGGCCGCTGCCATGGCTCGAGCTGCAGGTCGAACGACTCGTTGCGCTTGAAGTCGCTCACCCAGTAGTCCACCTGCACCAGGGGAATGGCGCCTGGCCCGTTGAAGCGGAACCCCGGCGGCCGGTTGTCGCCCAGCACCTGCCGCGCCACGCCGGTGAAGCGCGCGCGCAGGTCCGGATTCACGCCCGTGCGGCTCATCGACGGAATCAGCGCCATCAGCGCCGCGCGCACCATCGGCTTGCAGTCCAGCCGGTACACGCTCGCCGCCCGCGCCACCTTGAAGGCCGCGTACTCGTTCAAGAGCCGCGCCTGGTGCGCCAGGCTCATCTGCAGCGTGCCCAGCAGCAGGAACACCATCATCGGCAGGACGATGGCCGTCTCCACCGCGGCCTGCCCCCGCTCACCGTCGCGCCTGTTGCTTCGTCGCATGGCGGAGCCTCACCCCGAGTCCGCTCCGTCACGCTCCGGCAGCAAACCCGACACACCTTAGAAAGCAAGAATACAGGGATAGCTTGCCAGATTCGAAGGAAGGCATCGGTCAGGTGGCCGACACGGCCCCACCTTTCGTCCACCTGAACGCTCGGTTAGGGTGCGCCGCCTTTCCGTTTCGCAACATTCTTGAGGAGCTTGAAGACGATGCCGAGGACTTCCCAGGAGCAGACCCAGGAGCGCCACGCCTACCTGCTCGAACTCTTCCGCCAGCAGCCGGACATCAGCACCAAGGAGGCGCTGGAGTCCTTCAAGTCGAAGTTCGGTGCGGCCATCAACCTGAAGACCTTCAACCAGCTGCGCGAGCAGGCCGAGGAGGAGGCCGAGGCCGGCGCACCCGCGCCCGCCGCCGAGGAGCCGGAGAGCGCGCCGGAGGCCGCCGCCGAGGACGACGCCGCGGCCCGGCTCAAGGCCGTCGCCACCCCGGAGGCGCTCAACGGCGCTGCCGGTGCTCCGTCGAAGAAGCCCAAGGCGAAGGGCACCGGCTCGAAACACATCTTCGTGGACGCGCCCAAGGAGCACCTCACCTTCCTGGAGGGCATCGTGCAGCAGCTCCAGGAGGCCGGTGCCGCCAACGTGCGCATCGACCACTCCACGGACCGGTGGACGGTGCTGGTGGTGGACGCGAAGTAGCCCGCACGCCCGAAGGGCCCGCGTGCTCCGCCGTGAAGGCGAGAAGCCACGGGCCCTTCGGTGCTTCCGGCCCCACGTCGCGCGGTGGGGCCGGGGTTTCACGCCGTCAGCGCGCCGCGGCGGGCGCGGGTGTCCCCACCTCCATGGCGGACGCGCCCAACCCGCTGAGCACGCGCCCCTGGATGCGCAGGTTCATCACGTCCTCTTCGGTAACGAACTCCGTGTAGAAGACGGCCACGCGTCCGCCCAGGGCGGAGACGAGCACAGGCGCGGACTCGGGCTCGGGCTGGTGCGCGGCGATGACCCTGCCGCCCGCGTCCCTCACGGTGCCGTTGCTGCGCACGCGTGCGCCGTACACGTCGGAGCGGAACACCAGCGCCGGGAAGGACGGCACGTCGGTCTGCTGCTCCCACGCCAGCCAGAAGTCCGTCCCGTCGAACGTCGCGGTGACGTTGAGGCGGTTGCTGCCGCCGCCGGTGGCGACGACGCGGGGCATGGCCTCCAGGACGTCACCGTCGGCATCCACCCGGACGGCCAGCACCGCCGGCCCCGGGGCGCCGAAGCTGCCTTCCGGTTCGCTCGTCCAGGCCACCAGCGTGTTCGTGCCGTCCCACGCGAGCCCGGGCGGCGCGGTGTAGGCCGGCCCTTCCGCGAAGAGGCGCTCTGGCAGGTCCAGCACGTTGCCATCCGCGTCCACGCGCGCGCCGCGGATGCTGCGCTCCGTTTCGGCGGGTACGGAGATGAAATCGATGTGCACCCACGCGACGAGGTAGCGCAGGTCCCCGGTGGCCACCACGGAGGGCGTCCGCTGGGTGAAGGGGACGCTGGAGATGGGGATGCCGCCGGGGTCCAGCACCACGCCGCTGGAGCTCACCCGGGTGCCGACGATGTCGGAGACGTTGCCGAAGAAGGCGCCGCGCCGGTCCGTCCAGACGACGAAGAAGTCATCCGTGTTGGAGGCAATCGCGGGCTGGTACTGGTCATCCGGCAGGCTGGCGATGTCCAGGCTGGCGGCGTCCAGCACCACGCCCGAGCCGCTCACCCGGGCGCCTCGGATGTCGATGCCCGTGCCACCGCCGAACTCGTCGCCCTCCTCCCAGACCACCATCCAGACGTCGCCATCCCATGCCACCGCGGGCTCGCGCGCGTCCGGACCCGCGGGGAAGGAGAAGGGCACGTCGAGCACGCGGCCGTCGGGGCGCACACGGGCGCCCAGCAGCCGTGACACGCCGTCGCGCACCTCGCGCCAGACCGTCAGGTAGACGCCTCCGCCTTCCGCGGCAGCGGCCTGGTCCTGGGGAAACGCGGAGCGGGTGAAGAGCAGCGCGGGCGAGTCCTTCACCGTCTTGTCGTGCTGCACGCGGGTGCCCAGGATGTGGTGCGGCCCGTAGAGCGGCGTGCCCGACTCCGCGCCCGCGTAGGCGACGAAGAACTGGTGGTCTCCCACCGCCACCGCCGGCTGGAGCTCCTCCTCCTGGTCGCCGGAGGAGATGGTGAAGCCCGCGACGTCCCACACGACGCCGTCATCCCCCACGCGGGCGCCTCGCACCCGGTGGGGCCCCATCCGCGTGTCGTCCCAGACGACGAGCGACTTGCTTCCGCTGGGCGCCACGTGGGGCAGCGTCTGGTCACCGGGGCCGGTGGAGATGGGGAAGCCCTCGGGCCCGTAGAGGGTCAGCTCCCGTCGAAGGCGGGCACCTTGGATGTCCTCGGTGCCGGCACGGTCGTCCTGCCACACGAGGAGGAAGCGGTCTCCGGTCCACGTCAGGTCCGGGTTCCGCTGTGCACCGGGCAGGGTGATGATGGGCACGCCGCCGCCCGGGTCCAGCACGGTGCCGTCCTTCTTCACGCGGGCGCCGTAGAGGTCCTCCGCGTCCTCGCCTCCGCGCCTGTCGTGCCAGACGACGGCGAACTGCTTGCCGTCCCAGGCCACCGCGGGGCGGAAGGCGAAGCCAGGGAGCTCGGAGAGGATTTCGCCGTCCCTCACGTCGCCGTCGGACTCCACCCGGTCGAAGACGACGAGGTCCTCCTCGTCACCGGAGACGACATAGGCCACGAGACACAGGCCCTTCGTGCAGGAGATGCCCGGGGGGCCGAACACCTCGTCGGAGGAGGCGAGGATGAAGTGGCGCTTCACGTCGCCATCCGACTCCACGTGCGCGCCGAAGACGCCGCTGCCGCTCACCCAGACGACGACGAACTGCTTTCCGTCCCAGGCCACGCGGGGCTCGCCGCCCTCCAGGCCGGTGCCCAGGTTGAGGGGGATGCCCGCCGGGTCCAGGAGCTTTCCATTCTTCACCCGGGAGCCGAAGACTCCGCCGTCGCGGTCGTCCTCCCAGACGACGAAGTACTGCTTCCCGTCGAAGGCCACGCCCACGCCGGCATTGGCGGTGGGCTGTCTTCTCAGGGAGGGGCGGCTCACGTCGAAGGGGTTGGAGACGCCGGAGTTCTTTGCCGCGGCGTCTCGCAGGTCGTCCGGCTTCTCGTGCGGCGCCAGCGGGAGCACTGCTTCTTCCGATGGCCCGGGGACTGTCGCCTCTCGCGCATCGTCCCCGTCCTCTGGCGCGGGCCCGCACGCGAACAGCAGCGCTCCGAGCAACACGCCTCCCCACCGCGCGACCCGCGCGGCCCCTCCACCCGTCTGATACATGCGACTCCCCCTCTGGAACGACTGCGGCAAGGTCAGGCGAGCGGCGTCGGACGACAATCCACCCGCGAGGGTGGGTGCGGTTCCTCCCGTCGGCGATGGCCTCGACGTCCGTCCACCCGCGCTGCGCCCCGAGGACACCTGTCTCGGACACCGGGGCGTCCTGGGCCGACCACTCCCTGTCAAAAGGGATGGCACGCGGCGGCGGCGCTGTGGCGGAGTGGTGGGCGTGATGCGTACGTACTTCGTTGCCTCGGTGCTGCTCCTCGTCGTTGGCTGTGCTCGCTCCGGTGCCACGCGCCCTGATGACTCGGTGGGGACAGCGACTGCTGCCGCGGCGCCCGAGCAGACGGCTTCCGAGCCAGCAACATCCGCTTCCGCGGCTCCCACGCCGGGAACGTCTGCGGCGGCAGTTCCCGCGCCGGGAGAGTCCGCGTCGGCGGCGCCTCCCCAGGGGACCGGGACCGCCCGGCGTCCCGATGCGCTGTCCGGAGACGAAACGTTTCCCGGTGGGTGGACCTCGCCGCTCTACCGCGAGCACCCGCTCGCCGGGCGCATCTGGGATGTGAAAGGCAACCGCTTCGTGGACGAGGCGGAATTGCTACGCGCCCTCGGAAGCGCGCGCTTTGTGGTGCTGGGCGAGCGGCATGACCAACCGGACCACCACCGGCTCCAGGCGAAGCTGGTGCGGGCGCTGGCGAGCGGCGGGCGCAAGCCGGCACTGGCCTTCGAGATGCTGGACGTGGAGCAGCAGCCCACGGTGGATGCGTCGCTCGCCCGCGCACCGAAGGACGCGGATGCACTGGCGCTCGCTGTGGACTGGTCTCACAGCGGCTGGCCGGAGTGGACGCTCTACCGGCCGGTGTTCGCGGCGGGGCTGGAGACGGGACTGCCGGTGGTGGCCGCCAACCTCCCACGCACGCAGGTGCGGGACATCGTGAGGCGCGGACCGGAGGCCCTGCCCGCGACGCTGCGCGCACGGCTGGGGTTGGACAGGCCACTGCCCGAGGACGTCGCCCGGAACATGCGCGAAGAGCAGGACCAGGCGCACTGTGGACACCTTCCCGCCGAGATGCTCGGGCCCATGGTGCAGGCACAGCGCACCCGGGACGCACACCTCGCGGACCGGCTGCTGTCGGCGGACACCGGCGAAGGAGGCATCCTCATCACCGGCAACGGGCACGCGCGGACGGACCGGGGCGTGCCCGCGCACCTGGCGCGCCGCGCGCCTGGGAAGAAGACGGTCTCCGTGGGGCTCCTGGAGGTCTCTCCCGAGGCTCCCGAGCCGAAGGACATGGCAGCCTCGTTCTCCGCGAGCGCCCTGCCCTTCGACTACGTGTGGTTCACCCCGGCGACGCCTCAGGAAGACCCGTGCGCCCCGCTGCGGCAGCGCCAGCGCTGAGGCGAATACGGGCGGCACCGCAGACATGCTCTTCGGTCAGCAACAGCGGCCATCTACCTCTTGACCTACGCATTGCCCGCGCCGGGGAAGCGGCCCCAGGCGCGCAGCACGCGCTCCACGGCGGCCTGCTGGGAGAGGCCCACGGAGACCACCAGCGAGCGCCCGTCACGGGTGACGTGGAGCTTGTCCCATTCCCACCTCACGTCCCGGGGAGACGCCTTCGTTGCTGGCCAATTCACCCCGTCCAGGGCATCCGCGAGGCGTGCCACGCGGGCGCCGAACTCCGCCTCCGGCAGCGCGCTCAGATGCTCCAGCACCTGGTCCAGCGTCACGGACGGGTCCGCGCGCTGCCCCGAGAGAACCTGGAGCGCCGCGGCACCGCTGCGACCAGGAATGAAGGAAACCCCCTCCGGACGCAGGATGGCCTGGCCGCTCTCCCACGATTCACCCGTGCCTTGCAGAGACCCCGGGAGGATGAAGGACGGCCCCGGGCTCGCGGCCCGCGCGGCCCCGGGCAGCGGGAGCTGACGGTGCAGCTCGAGGAGCACCGCCAGACGGGTCGCATCGCGCAGGTCGTGCATGTGGACCCGGACCTCCCCGTCCACGCGGACGCTGCCCGTGGCCAGCTCCAGGTGGACGCCTCCCGGGAGAATGCTGCTCAGGGGCATTGCTTCAGCCGCGCCGAGCACGGGCTTCCACACCAGCCGCTCACGCGTCAGCCAGAAGCGCCCGAGCCTCGGCAGGACGCGGAGCGCTCCCCAGAGGATGGGGAGGACCAGGAATGCCGCAATCCCCAGCAACGCCCATTCCCCCATCAGGCGCCCGAGCGGGAACATCAAGACGAGATACAGGACGTAGCTCAGGAGGAAGAGGGGGAGCTTCCACGGCTGCGAGTCCCGGGAGAGGACCCGCCCGTTCTGCCAGCCCTTCAGGACGACCACCTCACCGGGCGCCGGGGTGCGTGACACCTTGCGCCGCGCCAGGGCATCCAGGCGCGCGAGGCCGGCCTCCAGGGAGGGGGGCTCGGGCACGGGCGCGAGGGCCTTCAGTCGCCGCCGCACCAGGGCTTCGAGCCGGGTCCTGCACGCCTCCAGTTCGCGGAGGGTCCTCAACACCGGCGTGTCCTCCGGCCAGTCTTCCGCCCGCGCGCGCCGCTTCGCGCGCTCCAGCGCCTCAGCCACCTCCGACTCGTGCTTGCGCCACTCGGGCACCAGCTCCGGACTCGCGCGCAGGCGGCGCATCCACCGGCGGCTGCGCAGCACCGCCTCCAGCGCGGCATGGCGCGTACGGGCGGCGTCGAGCACCTCCGCCCCACCCTCCAGGCGGCGGCGGACGTCCTCGGACGAGTGCTCTTCCCGTGCCGCGATGCGGGTCCGGCTGCGCTCGGTCATTGCGTGAAGCGCACTCTAAGGGTGGCACGGGCGCGGGGAAAATCGCGCCAGGGAGAGGAGAAGAGCCTCTTCGTCCGGAGCCGCTCACGCGTCCACGCGCACCGCACGCGGCGGCATCAGCACTGCAGCGTCCAAGCAGCTGCGCTGCGGCCTCCGCGTTCAGCCGCGCAACACCGCCAACGCTCGCTCGAAGTCCTCGGGCAGAGGGGCCTCCACGCGCACCATCCGTCCCGAAGAGGGGCTCGGTATCTCCAGACGGAATGCGTGCAGCGCCTGCCGCCCCAGGGCCAGCGCGGCAGGATGGGTGCGCACCTCCTCGGTGCCGTAGAGCGAGTCCCCGAGCACCGGGAAGCCGGCCTCCGAGAGCTGCACGCGAATCTGGTGCGTGCGGCCCGTGTCCAGGTCCACCTCCAGCAGTGCGGCGCCGGGGAATCTCTCCCGCACCTCGAACGAGAGCGCGGCGCGGCGCGCGGATGGCACGCGGGTGGTGAAGCGGCGCGGGTCCTTCGGGTCTCTCGAGTACGGCCCCTCCAGCCGGCCCTGCTCGGGCGGATTCCCCAGGACGAGCGTCCGGTAGCGCTTGTCCACCTGCTTCTCCTGGAACGCGCGCAGCATCGCAGCGGCGGCATCATCCGTGCGCGCGAAGGCCAGACACCCGCTCGTCTCGCGGTCCAGCCGGTGCACCACGCCGGGCTGCGCCAGTCCCTCCACGTCGAACGGAGGCCGCTGCGCGGCGAGCAATCCCACCACCGAGGCCATGCGCCCCTCCGGCTCCACGACGAGCCCGGACGGCTTGTCCACGATGACAATGGCCGCATCGTCATGGAGCACCGGCAGCAGGGGCCCGGCGGCGGAGACAGTGGGCGCGGCCCTGGGCTCCGGCCGCTCGATTTCGATTTCCTCTCCGCCCCACAGCTTGCGCGTGGGCTGGCACTTCTTGCCCCGGATGCGCACCGCCCCCGAGTCGATAAGCGCGCGGGCCCGCTCCGGCGTGAAGCCCGGAACGTGCTTCGAGAGGAAGCGGTCGAGGCGCTCACCCGCGGCCTCCCGAGGGACCTGGACCTTCTGCTGCGCCATGCCCCACCCGTCCCCCAACGCGGGCGGCGAGTCAACGTCCGCGCGCGGACCCCATCCCCGGACGTCCACCGAGGTACGGTGCGAGTCCCCATGAAGTACCCGCTCGTCTTCTCCACCGCCGCGGTGCTGCTGACCTTCCTGGCCGTCCAGCTCGGAGCAAGGGCGGGCCGTGAGGACCCAAATGGGTTGCAGTAGAACCGGTGCTCTCCAAGTTCCCCAGAAGGTCTGCGGCAACACCTATCCCTCTTCGCTTCCGGATATGCCCCAAGAAAAAGCCCCCGAAGCAAACTCCACCCCTCCATCTGACGCATCACAAGGCGTAACCACGCCCTCTGCGATGCCGCCCCTTCCGCAGCTCAATCCCAAGGTCTCTTGGGAGGAATACGAGAGACAAGTCCAGGACGTCCTGACGTCTGCAGGTGGAAGGGTGAACTTGCAAGGTATCCGCTGCATAAGCCCCGTCTGGCAGAGCTGAGCCGGCGCGAGCAGGGTGGCGCGCATGGCAAAGGCGGAGCTGTGGAGGAAGCGAGTTGCGGACTGGCGCGCCAGCGGGTTGAGCGCGGCGGAGTACTGCAAGGGACAGGAGTTCACGACGGGCCCGCTGTACCGATGGTCCAGTCGTCTGGCGGAGACATCGCGCGGTGAGGCGAGCGCCGTGCTGCCCATGGTGCGGCTGGTCACGGCCCCGGCTGCCGTCGAGACCGCGCCGCGGACCGCCCAGGTCATCATCGAAGTGCAAGGCGCACGTGTCCTGGTTCCGCCTGGCGCGGACGTCGCGACGGTGGGGGTGGTGCTGGAGGCGCTCGGTGTGGCGGGCCGGAGCGAGGGGCGATGATTCCGCACGGCGTCGAAATCTTCGTCGGCCTGGAGCCGATTGACCTGCGTTGGGGCTTCGAGCGGCTGGCGGGGCTGGTGGAGGAGCGCCTGGGCCGCCAGACGCGCAGCGGCGCGCTCTTCGTCTTCTTCGGCAAGCGACGCACCGCGCTCAAGGTGCTCTTCTACGACGGCACGGGGTTATGCCTGTTCTACAAGCGCCTGGACTCCGGCTGCTTCCAGGTGCCGCAAGGACTTGAAGAGGGCGCCCAAAGCCTCGCGGTGGAGGAGCATGTGCTGGAGGAGTTGCTGGACGGGCTGCGCGTCGAGGCGCCGCGCCGAGGCCCTCGCCCGCATTGAGGAGCCCAGGGGCCCGCGGCGGATGCGGTGGCCCCTACCCGGTAGGAGGGTGTCGACAGCGCCGATGCGAGGGGTTACAAGGCCGCCGCCGATGCACGAGTCCCCGTCCGACACCCAGGCGCGCATTGCCGAATTGGAGGCGGCCCTGCTGGCGGAGCGGGCAGCCCTGGCCGCCGAGAGGCAGCGCACGGCGCAGTTGGAGCAGGAGCGAGACGTGCTGAAAGCCTCCCACGAGAGGCTGCGGCTGGAGTTGGAGCTGCACAAGCAACGTCTCTTCGTGGCCAAGGCCGAGCGGGTGGACGCGCGGCAGTTGGAACTGGAGTTCGCCCAGAAGCTGCGCGCCTTGGAGCAGGTGGCCGGCACGCTGGGCATGGCCTCGGGGGAGGCGTCAGGCGACGCAGGGGCGAAGACGAAGAAGCGCAAGCCAAAGGGCCGGAGGGATTTGAAAAGCCTGCCGCTGCAAGAGAAGCGGGTAGAGATTGCCGACCCTGTCTTCGACGCGCTGGTGGCCCAGGGCAAGGCGGAGCGAATCGGCTTCGAGGAGAGCTGCAAGCTGGCGTGGCAGCGGGGCGGCATGCGCCGGCTCGTCATCGCCCGGGTGAAGTACCGCACCGTCGACGGCGACGGTGAGGCCTTCCTGGCGTCGGCGATGGCGCCCCCGGAGCTCTTCTTCCGCTGCCTGGCCGCGCCGTCGCTCTTGGCCCACCTGGTGATTGGGAAGTACTGCGAGGGGCTGCCTCTGTTCCGCCTGGAGCAGCGCTTCGCGCGTGACGGGGTGCCGGTGGACCGGGGGACAATGGCCCGGTGGATGGAGGACGTGGGGGCGACGGTGGGCACCAGCGTGGTGGCCGCCATGCGCGACGAGGCGCTCGCCACCGCCTTCTGCATGGCCACGGATGCCACGGGCGTGGCGGTGCTGCCGGTGCCCGTCGAAGGCCAGCGCCAGGCGTGCCGACGGGGCCACTACTTCGTGCAGGTGGCCGACAAGGACGCCGTCTTCTTCGAGTACACGCCGCGCGAGACGAGCGCCGCGGTGCAGGAGCTCTTCAAGGGCTTCAGCGGGTACGTGCAGGCCGACGCGAAGAGCGTCTACGACGCCCTCTTCCGCCCCGTCGAAGACGCGCCGCCGGACGGAGAGACCGAGGTGAGACACGAGGTGGCGTGCTGGGCGCACTGCCGCAGAGGTTTCTGGGAGGCGACGGTGGCCAAAAGCGTCGTGGCTCGCGAGGGCCTGGCGCGCATCGGCCGCATCTTCGAGCTGGAAGCGACGTGGCGGGACAAGCCCGCGGAGGAGATTCACCGGCTGCGGCTGGCGCACCTGCGCCCGCACGTGGACGCCTTCTTCAGCTGGGCCGAGGCGGAGCACGAGAAGGTGCGGGACGAGCGCGGGCTGTTGCGCAAGGCGCTCGGCTACGCCGTGCGCCACCACGAGGCCCTGCGACGCTTCCTCGAGGACGGACGGCTGCTGCTGGAGAACAACCGCTCCGAGAGAGAACTGCGGAGGATTGCCGTCGGGAGAAAGGCGTGGCTGTTTGTCGGCAGCGATGACCATGCCCAGAGCGCTGGCCACCTCTTCACTCTCATCGCCACCGCGCGGCTGCACCGCCTTGACCCCGAGGCCTACCTGAGGGACCTCTTGCGCGTGCTGGCCCACTGGCCCCGCGAGCGCTACTTGGAACTGGCTCCCAAGTACTGGGCCGCCACGCGAGCCCGCCTCATGGCCGCCGAGCTCGACGCCGAGGTGGGCGAGCTCACGGTGCCTGAGCCGCTCGCGACCCCGTCCGAAGAGCAGTCGTCGCCGCGCTGAGAGAGTCCTGTTCACCCTGTCAGGATGATGCGGCCGCCCGGCTCACGGAAGACGGGGCTCGTGCAGCGGATACCTTGCAAGTAACTGGTAAGCGCACCCTCAAAGCAAGGGATGGGGAAGATGAATATGAGGTGGACGCTTCTGCCGAGTTAGAGGTGTTCGGTGGCGCGCAGATCAAAATCATCATCGAGTGCAAGTGCCACACGAAGCCTATTAACCGGGATTTGGTACTGACACTCCATGCAAAGGCACAAGATCTAGGCGCCCACAAGGCCATGCTCTTCTCAACTTCCGGCTTTCAAAAGGGAGCCGTGACGTATGCAAAGAGGCATGGTGTCGCGTTGGTACAACTGGCCGACGGCCGGGTGACGTACTTTACTAGGAGCGCAACCGCGCCCGAGAGAGTACCCGACTTCGTTCCGAAGCTCGTGTGCCTCATGCGCTATGCGCTCGGTTCATGGGCCGTAGTTGGCTCCAGCAATCCCAAGGAGTTCCGCGAGTGGGTGTTGGCTCCAACTCCCGTGCCAAGTGACGAAGAACCAGCCGATGATCTTACCCGCGATTTCACACCAGGCCTTTGAGCAGCAAGGGCTCAGTGTAGAGAGTGCGGCTGGGCCTGCTAGCAGACCCTAATACCTCTACGCTCTCAGGGACGGCCCTGGGAGGCCCCAGGAGCAACGGAAGGCATGCTGGCTACTCCCCTAGTGGAACGGGTGGATTGTGGCCCTGCGGGGCGCCTAGGCCCTGGCGGGGCTGCCTGGATGCGGGCAGGGCCATAGGCTTTAAGAGCCCGTCTCAGTAGGCCTCATTCCCAACACCCTCTAAGCCTAGACCGTCTGGACATGGATACGAAGCTGGACCTAAATGCAGCGCGTGACATCGTCCGCTCCTACATCTCAAGATCTTCTGAATGAGTACGAGGCTGCTGCACTTGTGGGGCTGTCCCCAGCGTTGCTGCGTTGGCTGACAAAGCATGCTCCGAAGCACGGCTCACAAAGGAAGTTGCAGATCTCCAAGGAGGAAAACGGGCTGCTCTTCTTCGACCGTGCTCAGCTAATAGAATTCGACAATTGGCTGAAGGTCCCTTGGCCAGTCCCGCCGAAGGCTTCGCGCCCCCATATTCCGACCAAGATACGAGAAGAGATCAAGGTCGAGGCGGGCGGTGATTGTGCGATGTGCCACGCGCACGCGGACTCATGTGAAGCAGCGCACCTCGACCCCGTTCACACATCCAAGAACAATCATCCTGAGAATTTACTATGGCTCTGCTCAAACCATCATACTAAATACGACAAGGAGTTATATGGCCCCACAGAGGAAAACAAAGAATTTGTGGTGCACTTCAAAAGCTCTCTTGCCTCCTACAAAAAGCAGCTTTGGCGAATGCAAGGTGATGCTAGTGGAGCATTGTACTCACTATTAACGCAGTGTGCCGCCCTTGAGAAGCAACTCAAGAGCGCGACGACAACTGAGCAGGCTCAAGCGGTAGAGCAGCTTGCCAAAGACACCGTGAAGCTGATCCCGCAGTTGGCCCCTGTTTCGAAGAAGGACTCGAACTACAGCGCGTTTGTCGCGATAAAGCCCCAGCTAGACAAACTGGCTGAGAAGGCGAACTCCGGAGCCGATCTCGCCGCCACCTTCCAATTGGCTCAGGAAGTGCGGACTGAGTTCGTCGCTGCAGCAGGCTACGTCCCTTGTCCACTTTGCAAGGGGCAGGGATACCATCACGGCAACGATTGCCCTGTTTGCGACGGGGATCGCGAAGTCGGGGAGCACTACGCCAAGCACGTTGACCTTGGGCAATATGAGAACGTCACATGCCCGCTATGCGAAGGCGAGAAGCACTTCAATGGCGAGGATTGCCCCGTCTGCGCTGGCGCGGGGGAGTTGGAGCGTCGCTTCGCTGAGGAAGTCAATGTCAGCGACTACTCTGAAGTAGGATGCCCGCTCTGCAAAGGCAGTGGCCGGTACGACGGAGACAACTGCCCGGAGTGCGGTGGCGAGGGGCAGGTGCAGCGCCGCCATGCTGAGCAAGTAGAACTCCGTCAATACGACACCGTCGATTGCCCGCTCTGCAAAGGCAGTGGCCGGTACGACGGAGACAACTGCCCGGAGTGCGGTGGCGAGGGGCAGATGCAGCGCCGCCATGCTGAGCGAGTAGAACTCCGTCAATACGACACCGTCGATTGCCCGCTCTGCAAAGGCAGTGGCCGGTACGACGGAGACAACTGCCCGGAGTGCGGCGGAGAAGGGCAGATGCAGCGTCGCCATGCTGAGCGAGTAGAACTCCGTCAATACGACACTATTGATTGCCCACTCTGCAAAGGCAGTGGCCAGTATGACGGAGACGACTGCCCGGAATGTGGTGCCGAAGGCCAACTACCGCGCCAGCGAGCCGACCAAGTAGACCTCTGGCAGTACAAGCACGTTCTCTGCCCTGTCTGTCGCGGCGACAAGAGTCAGCACTGCGAGACCTGCGATGGCAAGGGAACTGTGCCGCGTTGGCGCGCGGAGCAAATAGAATAGCGGCGCACGTGTACCTGCGCTTGGATGGGCTAAGGCCCTTCACTACTCCAGTGGGCACTACACGGGCCTTAGAGCCAGTTTCGGTGGGGCTTCCTGCTTGCTCCTTGCCCGAGGAGCAGTCTGCCAAGAATGAGGCCTACCGCGACGGGCGCTAAGTCAGCGTGAGGGGGGCTCTATCCGCCGAGTGATACCAGACTCAATCTCCGCGCGGACTGCCGCATGTACAAGACCTTCAAACTCGGCCAATCTGGACGCGCTGTAGGGAGGCACGATTGCGAGCACGCCCCCCGTCAGACGTTCTCGCTCTCCATCATCGTGCAGAAGGATTGCGTCCCAGACCACCACATGGCTATCGCCTAACCTGCATACTGCCTCGTACGGGTACTTCTTCTTGGAGTCTGGGTGTTCGTACTCGCCCATGAACTTCTGTTCCAATGTGCTTCCTTTGGCAATCACGAGAGATGTAGGTAGTGATCTAGACTGTGACGGCCGATCCACAGGCATAGCAGTGGATGGGGCCGAGCCAGTCATCAGTGACCTTGAGGAGTGCTGTTGGGTGGCAAGAGGGCGTCACCAAGCGCGAAGCCTCAGCGTGAGCGGGCGGGGCCGGTGTGCGCATCCGGGCAGGACTACTTCCCTTCTTGTAGGTCAGGGCTCCCCTGCTGCGACGCGCCAGTTCGGTCATCCGCTTGTCGAACCCCTTCAGCATGTCATCAAACATCGCACCGCAGCGTTCTTGGCTAGCTGCTTCTGGAACTGAAGCTGCTCCTGCGTCCACCATGAGGAACTAGAAGACTCCTGTGCACAGTACGGGCAGGTATAGGTTTTCTGGGCTGGCGTCCCTTCGTTATGTGCCCTGAACTGGCGGAGACAGGCCGAGTTTGGACACTCGCGGCTGAGGAATCCCTCCGAGTCTAGCATTGGCTCGATGGGAATGGGGACCTTGACGGTAGGCATGAGGTAGGAACTCCGGGTTGAGACTGCCGGTCATGAGTGACCGTTATCGAGCCTACCCAGGGGATCTGACATGCGGGCTGCAGCCATATAACCACCTGCGTGTTCCCGCCTTGGAGACAACTCAAGTTGTTCTGTATGCCGGAGCCATACATGTGCGACCTCATTCTCGGCTACGACGTACTCCGCATCGGCCGTGAGGAATTGCACCCGTGCTGCGTCGGAACCATCAAGGGCTTGTTGGGCGCACCGTAGCGCCGCCTCGGTGCATGAGCCGTACCGCTAGGTCTCTCTGATGAACATCACCTCTAGGAACCTGCCCAGAGTTTTTGTGAAGATTTTCTCGGGGCCTATCGTGACTCTCGCGGACTACAGTCTCCCCCGTGCCCCCAGGGTTCGCCCCCTAATGTTCAAGGTCCCAGTCTGGGGTGGAATTTGAGAAGACAGCAGGAACTGCCCTAGATGCAGAACAGGGGGCTTTCACTCTCCACAGAGCAGAAACAACTCAGGGTCCTTTGCGGACCCTTTCTTTTTGGTATTTGGGCCTCCACGGCCTGTCTTTGAGGGCCGTGGTGGCTCCTGCTCTGGCCGGCCGCGAGCTTCGGAGCGATGGCGCTCGCCTACGCGGGGGCGGGTCCACGAATCTTCGGGGAAGCAGCCGGATGGACGGATGCGGCCCGGAGCGCTCCTTTTACTCCTGCCCTACCTGCTCCTGACGCGGGCCACTTGGCACCTCGCGCGGATGCTCTCCCGCAAGCCTGCCTACGCGGAAGTGGTGCCGGGCCTCCTCGTCGGACGCCAGCTGCTGGCGGGTGAACTGCCTCCCGGCACCGGCACCGTGCTGGACCTGACCTCGGAGTTCATCGAGCCACATGGAATCCGCACGGCCTGCCGCTACGTGTCCCTACCCGTGCTGGACGCCTCGACGCTTCCGTTGGCGCGCGTGGCCCTGGTCCTCCGCGAACTGGCCACCCTGCCCGCGCCGCTCTACGTCGTCCATTGTGCGCAGGGCCACGGCCGCACGGGCATGATGGCCGCCGCGCTCCTCATCGCCCGGGGACAGGCTCCGGATGCGCGCACGGCGCTCGCCCGCATCCAGCGCGTGCGCCCCGGCGTGCGTCTGTCACCGGCACAGGAGCGCGCGATCAAGGAACTGGCCGGTGCACTCCAGCACGGCACGTCTTCCTGATTCCCGCGAAGAAGCGCGCTCCAGGGACTGGCCCACGCACTCCATCAAGACACGCATCACCCCGCGCTACTCACTCCGCATGGCCACCAGCGGGTCCACCCGCGTGGCCCGCCGCGCCGGCAGCCACGTGGCCACCAGCGTCACCGCCATCACCACCAGCGCCAGTCCGCCGAAGGTGAGCGGGTCCGTGGCGCTCACGCCGTGGAGCTGGCTCGCCATGCCTCGCGTGGCCGCCCACGCCCCCGCCAGTCCCAGCCCCACGCCCGCCAGCGCCAACCGCATGCCGCTGCCCACCACCAGCCGCAGCACGTCCACGGGCCGCGCGCCCAGGGCCATGCGGATGCCAATCTCGTGCGTGCGCTGCCGGGCCATGTACGCGATGACGCCGGACAGGCCCACGCCCGCCAGCAGCAGCGCCAGCGCGGCGAACAGCGTCACCAGCGTGGAGAGGAAGCGCGGGCGCGCCATCGCCGAGGCGACGACCTCGTCCATCGTCCGCACCTGGGAGATGGCCAGGTTCGAGTCCAGCGCGGCCACGGCCTCGCGCACCCCGGCCACCAGCCGTGATGGGTCTCCTTCCGCGCGGACGGTGAACTGGATGAAGTGGAACGGGTCCTGGAGGGCCGCGACGTAGACCTCCGGCCGGGGCTCCTCGAGGGCGCCGCCCTGCCGCACGTCTCCCACCACGCCGACGACGGTGCGCCACGGGGCATCCGGCTCGGAGCCCAGACGGATGCGCTGGCCCAGCGGCTCCTGGCCCGGCCAGTACTGGCGCACAGCGGACTCGTTGAGCAGGACCACCTGCTGCGTGTCCGCGCGGTCCGAAGAGGAGACGTCACGTCCCCGCTTCAGCGGAATGCCCAGCGTGCGGAAGTAGCCGGGCGTCACCACCTGGAAGCCCACGGAGCGCTCGTCGCCGGCCTCGGGGCGCGGCTGCCCTTCGATGTCCATGAGCCGCCAGATGTTGGCGCCGTTGGAGGGCAGGTCCGACACCGCGCCCGCGCTCTTCACGCCGGGCAGCGCCTCCACGCGCTCCTGGAGCCGCATGAAGAAGGCCGCCTTCCGGGCGTCGTCCGGGTACTCCGCGGCGGGCAGCGACACATTCCACGTGAGCACTCCGTCGTGGCGGAAGCCCAGCTCCACCGCCTGCATGCTCCAGAGGCTGCGCAAGAGCAGCCCGGCGCTGATGAGCAGCACCACGGCCAGCGCCACCTCGCCCACCACCAGCGCGCCGCGCGAGCGCTGGCCCGCGCCGGAGAAACGTCCCCCTCCGCCCTGCCGGAGCACGCCATTCAAGTCCGGCCTCGAGGCCTGCAGCGCCGGGACGAGCCCGAACAGCACGCCCGTGGCCAGCGACGTCAGCAGCGTGAAGGCCAGCACCCGCCCATCCAGGCCCACAGCGCCCAGCCGGGTCAGCTCCGGAGGCACGAGCGCGAGCAGCGCGTCCATGCCCCACAGCGCCATCAGCAACCCGAGCGCCCCCGCCACCAGCGCCAGCAGCACGCTCTCCGTGAGGAGCTGCCGCACCAGCTGGCCCCGGCGGGCCCCCAGCGCCAGCCGCACCGTCAGCTCCTGCCGCCGCGCGGACGCCCGCGCGAGGAAGAGGTTGGCGACGTTGGCGCACGCAATCACCAGCACCAGCCCCACCGCCGCCAGCAGCACCCACAGCGCCGAGCGCACGTTGCCGACAAGCTGCTCCCGCAGAGGCACCAGCCCGATGCCCGACTTCGCGTTCGTCTCCGGGTACTCCCGGGCGAGCCGCGCGGCGAGGGTGTCCAGCTCCCGCCCTGCGCCCTCCAGCGTGACACCGGCCTTCAGCCGCCCCACCACCCGCAGGTAGTTGCCGTCGCGCCACGCGCTCGTGTCCTGCGTGGTGTCCGGGCCCAGCTGCGGGATGTCCCGGTGGACGGCGGGCACGAAGAGCTGCGGGGCGTTCGCGGCGGAGGCGTGCGTGGGGACGATGGTCGGCCACTCGAAGTGCTCCGGCATGACGCCCACGACTTCGTAGCTCGTGTCGTTGAGGCGCAGCATGCGGCCGAGCACGCGAGGGTCTCCGCCGAAGCGCCGCTTCCACAGGCCGTGGCCGAGCACCACCGTGTTCGGCGCACCCGCGCCTTCCGCGGACGGCAGGAACGTCGTCCCGAGCGCCGCCGGGGTGCCAAGCACCTGGAAGAAGTTGGCGGACACGCTGGCGCCGCGGACGACCTCGGGCGTGCCGTCACCCGCCAGGTTGAAGGGCACGTGGGAAAAGGCGGCCAGCCCGTCGAAGGATGCGGCCTGCGCGCGCCAGTCGAGGAAGTTCGCGGGCGACACCGTCTGCCGGGCCCGGTCCGGACTCAGCCCCCACACCATCACCAGCCGGTCCGGCGCCGCGTAGGGCAGCGGCGAGAAGAGCACCGCGTCCGCGACGCTGAAGATGGCCGTGTTGGCGGCGATGCCCAGCGCGAGCGTGAGCACGGCCACTGCGGTGAAGCCGGGGTGCTTGGCGAGCATCCGCGCCGCGTGGCGAAGCTCCTGGAGGAAATCGCGCATGGATGCTCAAGGTAGCAATCACCGAGCCACCGCATTCCAACGCCAACCCCTCGGGAACAGACGGAAGCGCCCGGGGGCCCGTGTTCACCCCTGGGAAGCCGCTTCCCATTCCCGGACACGCGAGGCTCGCGCCTTGCAGTCCGGCCGGGGCAACCCTCTCTCCCGCTGGATTCCGGTGCCCGCCATGAGCCGTTTCGCCGTCCTGCTCGTCTGCCTGTCCCTGCCCGCCCTCGCCGCCCCGTGGGAGAAGCTCGCCCCCGGGCTGGAGCTGGCGGAATTCGATGCCCATTTGAAGTCGTCGGTGGGCGACTCGCGCGTCACCGTGGTGCGGGTGGACGTGGCGCGCCGGCCGGTGCGGCTGTTGAGTGCCTCGCTGGAGGGCCACGCGCCGGAGCCGACGGCGGAGCGGTGGGCGGCCCTGCACGGCCTCATCGCCGTCACCAACGCGGGCATGTTCCATCCGGGCGGCAGTCCCGTGGGACAGGCGCGCACGGAAGGCCGCGAGCTCAACCCCACCCGCCGCAAGGACTACCGCACCTTCCTGGTGCTGCATCCCCGGGAGAAGGGGCTGCCGCCGGTGCAGCTCCTCGACACGGCCTGTGACGACGTGCAGTCCCTGCTGCCGCGCTACGGCACGGTGCTCCAGTCCCTGCGCATGGTGGACTGCAAGGGGCGCAACACGTGGCAGTCCCAGCCGCGCGAGTGGAGCACCGCCGCGCTCGGCATCGACGGGCAGGGCCGGCTGCTGATGTTCCATGCGCGCTCGCCCTACCGCACGCATGACTTCATCGAGGTCCTCCGGCGGCTGCCCCTGGGCCTGAAGCGGCTGATGTACCTGGAGGGCGGCCCGGAGGCGTCGCTCCACGTCGCCGCGCCGGGACGCACCGTGCGCCGGGTGGGCAGCTACGAAACGGGCTTCAACGAGAACGACGACAACACCCGTTACTGGGCGCTGCCCAACGTGCTCGGCGTGGAGGCCCCACGGCCCTGAAGGCCGTGTCACACGGCTTTGCACTTCGTAACGCCGTGTGACGCCGCCGCCCGGGGCCCCCGGGAGGAGGGCCCTGGCACGCGGCCTTGCAATGAGACGCCGCATACACAGGAGGCGTCCCACCCATGAAGCTCCGCATGCCCGCCGTTTCGGCCCTCGTGGCCCTGCTCACCGCGCCGCTGGCCCTGGCGCAGGAGAAGTCCCCCGCCGCTGACCTGGACCTGGGCGACTACGAGGTCGGCCAGCCCGTGCTCGCCTACAACCTGGCGGTGGTGCCGCTGCACACGCGCAAGGGCCCGCCGTACGACGACTACACCGTCTTGGAGGAGGCGCAGGCGGCGAAGAAGGTCTCCGTCCGCGAGCTGGACAGCGACGGCACGGTGGAGGCGCTGCGGGTGCACAACAAGGACGAGCGGCCGCTGTACCTCGTGGGCGGGGAGCTGCTGCTGGGCGGCAAGCAGGACCGCATGGTGGGCAGTGACGTGGTGGTGGACGCGGGCGAGCGCCAGCGGGTGCCGGTGTTCTGCGTGGAGCAGGGACGGTGGGCAGGCCAGAGCCTGGCCTTCCAGCCGGGGCTCGCGGTGGCACATCCGGACCTGCGGCGCGCGGCCCTGTTCTCGGAGCAGGGCGCCGTCTGGGGCGAGGTGGCGCGCAAGTCCCAGGTGTCGGGGGTCTCCAGCCCGACGGGCACGTACCGGCGCGTGTTCCAGGACGCGGCGCTGCGCCAGCGCATCGGCCGGTACCTGGACGAAATCCAGACGAAGCTGCCACGGGACGAGCGGCTGGCCGGGCTGGCGGTGGCCATCAATGGGGAGCTGGAGGTGGTGGACGTCTTCGACAGCCCGAAGCTGTACGGGAAGCTGGAGCGCAAGCTGCTGGCGTCCTACGTGCTCGCCGCGCTGGAGAAGCAGCCGGGCCGCACGGGCGACGAGGAGCAGGGCCGCGTCAAGGCACGGGGGCTGAAGAAGGAGCACATCGACAAGTTCGTGGGCGGCAACACCAAGGATGGAGGGGAGAAGAAGATGTTCCGCTCCAAGGGCAAGGCCGTGCACGGCACCTTCTTCGGACCGAAGAAGAAGTAGGACGTGCCGCGAGCGAACCGGCGCTCGCGGGGATGATAGAAACACCCCGCATGCAACCCCTCCTCTACGGCGAGCTCGTCCCCTGGTACGACCTGGTCGACCCACCCGCGGACCATGAAGACGAAGCCGCGTGCTTCCAGGACGCCTTCGAGCGCGCCGTCTCACCGAAGCCCCAGACGCTGCTGGAGCTTGGCGCGGGCGCGGGGAACACGGCGCTCCACCTCAAGCGCCGCTTCACCTGCACCCTCACGGACCTCTACGAGGACATGCTGGCGCTGAGCCGCAAGCAGAACCCCGACTGTGAGCACGTCCTCGCGGACATGCGCACACTGCGGCTCGGCCGGACGTTCGACGTGGTGCTGGTCCACGACGCCATCATGTACATGCTCACCGAGGAGGAGCTCCTCACCGCCGCGCGGACGGCCTTCGTCCACACGCGGCCCGGTGGCGCGGCCATCTTCGCGCCGGACTGCTACCGGGAGACCTTCGAGGACGGCACGGACACGCTGACGGCGGACGACGGGAGCCGCTCACTCCGGGGCCTCATGTGGTCCTGGGACCCGCACCCGGAAGACAGCACCTATGTCACCGAGTACGCCTTCCTGCTCCGTGAGGGGGACACCGTCCGGGCCGTCCATGACCGGCACGTCGAGGGGCTCTTCTCCCGGGAGACCTGGCACCGGGTGCTCACCCAGGCGGGCTTCCGCGTCGGGACGTTCCAGCGCCCCATCGGTGACGGCACCTTCGACGACATCTTCCTCTGCCAGCGTTCATGACCGGATGAGAGCGCCGGGCCGCCAGCACGCAAGCCGGCGCCTTCCGCTACAATGCACCCCGTGGCGAGACTCGTGGCGATGTTCGGTCCGTGCAGGGGCGTGGCGCGCGAGCTCGACGCGCCGCTGGTGGTGGGCCGTGCCGCCGAGGGCGGCCTCCAGCTCCTCGATGAAAAGGTCAGCCGGGAGCACTGCGTCTTCTCACCCGATGGGGCCGGGCACACGCTGAAGGACCTGGGCTCGCGCAACGGCACCTGGCTCAACGGGCAGCGCCTCCCGGCCCAGCAGGCCACGACGCTGCGCCCCGGGGACCATGTCTCCGTGGGAGAGAGCGTGCTCGTGTACGAGCCGTCCTTCGACGCCCTGCGCGCCCGCGACGGCGAGTCCACCCTGGTCCTCACCCGCACCCGCGTGGAGCGCGCACGCGGCGGCGGTGCCCCCGGCCCGGATGCCCTCGCCCGCGCCGGCGAGCTGGCCCTGCGCGCGGCCACCACGCCCTCGCCCGACGCCGCCGTGGGGCTCGTCTTCGAAGCGCTGGAGTCCGCGCTGCAACCCTCCGCGCTCGTCCTGCTGCGCCTGGGCCCCCAGGGCCCGCGGCCCCGGCACACGCGGCCCCACGGCGCGCACCTCACGGTGAGCCGCGAGCTGGTGGACGCCGCTCTCCGGACGGGCCGGGCCCAGGCGATGTCGGAGGCCCAGGCCCGCGCCGAGCACGATGCACACACCACCCGCGTGCGCCGCGCGGACGCCCACGTCCTCTGTGCCCCGCTCTACACCGCGGGCCAGCCCGCCGGCGCGCTGTGCATCCTGCGCGAGCAGCCCTTCCACGACGAGGAGCTGTCCCTGGCGGGCGCGCTGGCGCTGGCGGTGGGGCCCTCCCTCTGCCCACCCGAGCCCCGCGCCACCCCGGGCTTCCAGCCCCCCGTGGCGGAAAGCGCCAGCATGCGCGAGGCGATGCGGGTGGCGGAAGCCGCGGCCCCGGTGCAGTCCACCGTCCTCATCACCGGCGAGAGCGGCACGGGCAAGGAGGAGGTGGCGCGCGCGCTCCACGCCCTGGGTCCCCGCGCGAGGGGCCCCTTCATCGCGGTGAACTGCGGCGCCATCCCCGCGGAGCTGGCGGAGAGCGAGCTGTTCGGCCACGAGAAGGGCGCCTTCACCGGAGCACAGTCCGCGCGCGAGGGCGTCTTCGAGCAGGCCGACGGCGGCACCCTCTTCCTGGATGAAGTCGGTGACCTGCCCGCGCCGCTCCAGGTCAAGCTGCTGCGCGTGCTGCAGGACCGCATCGTCCAGCGCGTGGGTGGGCGCTCGGGCGTGCCGGTGGACGTGCGCGTCGTCGCCGCCACCCACCGTGACTTGAAGGAAGCGGCGCGCACGGGCGCCTTCCGCGAGGACCTCTACTGGCGCCTCAACGTGGTGCGCATCCACCTGGCCCCGCTGCGCGAGCGCCCCGAGGATGTGCTACCCCTGGCGGAGCGCTTCCTCGCGAAGCTGGGCACGCAGCTCGGCCGCCGCGCGTCGGGCTTCACGCCCGAGGCCAGCGCCGCCCTGCGCGCCTGTCCCTGGCCGGGCAACGTGCGGCAGCTCGCCAATGCCGTCGAGCGGGCGCTGGTGCTCAAGGGCCCTGGAGACCGGGTGTCGCCCGGCGACCTGCCCCCGGAGGTGGTGTCCCCCGAGCGCCCCGGCGGCCCGGAAACCCGTCCGGGAACCGCGACCCCGCCCGTCGGTGTCCAAGGCACGCTGGCGGAGGCCCTGCGGGCGGTGGAGCGGGAGCACATCGTCCTCGCGCTCAAGCGGGCACGAGGGGTGAAGAGCGCGGCGGCGGAGGTGCTCGGCATCTCCCGGCCGACGTTGGACAGGAAGCTGGAAGAGTACGGAATCGACCTCTACGCATGAACTTCCTCTGTCCCGCATGCCGCACTCCCCTTCCCGGCACCCGCACGGTGCTCGTGGTGTCCTGCTCCGCGTGTGGCGTGCAGGTGGACCTGGCCCGCGCGGAGACGGCGCCCGGCACCGCGCGCCTGTCGCCGGAGGTGGACCTCACCGGCGAGTCGCTCGGGGGCTTCCGGCTGTTGAGCCGGCTGGGCGCCGGCGGCATGGGCACGGTGTACGCGGCGGAGGGCCACCCGGGGGCCTGCGCGGTGAAGGTGCTGTCGACGCTGGTGGCGGCGGACCCGGCGGTGCGGGCGCGCTTCCGCCGCGAGGCCGAGGCGCTCCGGCAGGTACAGCACCCCGCGGTGGTGCGCGTGCTCGCGGACGGCGAGGAGCGGGGCTTCTGCTGGTACGCCATGGAGCGCGTGGACGGGCCGGACCTGCGGGCGAAGCTGACGAAGGATGGCGCCATGCCCTGGCCGGAGGTGGAGGGGCTGGCGCGGAGGATGCTGGAGGCGCTGGGCGCCGCGCACGAGAAGGGCTTCATCCACCGCGACGTGAAGCCGGGCAACATCCTGCTCGCGGCGGACGGCGCGAAGCTGTGTGACTTCGGCATCGCCCGGCTGGACGGGGCGACGACGCTGACGGAGTCCGCCGCGCTCATCGGCTCGCTGCGCTACATGGCGCCCGAGCAGCAGCGACTGGGCCGCGCGGTGGCGCAGTCGGACCTCTTCGCGCTGGGCCTCGTGTTGTACGAGTCGCTCGCGGGCGGCTTCCCCGGGGAGAAGCCGCTGCCCGCCGGAGTGCCGTCCCGCCTGCGGCGGCTCCTGTCGCGACTGCTCGCGGAGCGCATCGAGGACCGGCCCGACAGCGCGGAGTCCGCCAGGCGGCTGCTGGAGCGGCGCGTGCCGGTGGGCGTGCTGGCGGTGGGCACCTCGGCGGTGCTGGCGCTCGCGGCGCTCCTGTTCCTGGGTCCGGCGTCCGCGAGGCAGGAGCCTCCGGCCGCGAAGAAGGACGCCGTCGTGACGAAGGACGCCCCGGCGCAGCCCGCCCCCCAGGCCACGGCGCTCCAGCAGGAGAGCCCGCCCCTGCCCGCCAGCGTGCCCCAGGCACAATCCCTGGACGTACCGGCGCAACCGCAGGCGGCCGTGGAACGCCCGGCGCGGGCCCCGGACACGGGAGCGCTCCAGCCCTCGCCCCCGGCGAAGGCCGGCCTCAACCTCGAGACGTTTCCCCTCGGGAGGAAGGGCGGCCTCTTCGCCCCGGACGCCTCGGTAAAGAAACCGGCTGCGGCCTCCCGGGAGCGCAAGCGGCTGAAGGCACCGGAGCAGAAGGCGTCGCCGGTGAAGGAGTAGCCGGGAGCCCGGTGCGCCGCCCGTGCCTCCCCAGGGGGCTGGGACTCCTGGACGACCCGAGCGGAGGATGCCGCGCAGCCCTGCTCCGGCTCCAGGCAGGAGGTGCGGGTCCACGGCGCGCCTCACGCCGACGGTGGCCACACTCCATCATGAAGGGGCCGCGAGCTCTGCCCTGCCGTCCGTGATTGGAGGTCCTGCATGGCCCGGGCGTTCGACATCACCACGACTTCGCCCACGCTGAAGCTGGGCGGCAATCGGAAGGGCGAGGTGGCCTTCACCGTCACCAACTCACGCGGCCATCCGGTCCGGGGCCGGGCCGTCATCGTCGCCGAGGGAGCGACGCCTCCGGAGTGGCTCGCCCTCGACGGTGACGCGGAGCGGGACTTCTCCGCCAGTGGCACGCACGTCTTCCAGGTGCAGGTGGCCGCCCCGCCCTCGCAGCCCGCGGGTGAGCATGCCTTCCACCTGCTCGTCGCGGACCAGTCCAACCCCGACGAGTACTTCGCCGAGAGCTCCCCGGTGGCCTTCAAGGTGCCTGCCCCGGTGGTCGCCCCGCGCCGGAAGATTCCCTGGTGGATTCCCGTGTCCGCCGTGGCGGGCGTGCTCCTCATCGTGCTGGTGGGCGTCCTGCTGGGCCGGGACAAGAAGGAGGAGCCCGGGACGGGCGGCTCCGGCGATGGCGTGACGCAGGCCGAGCCTCCTCCCCCGGCGCCGGTGCTGACCTTCAACGGCACCACGTCCTACGTGGACCTGGGGCAGCCCCTGTCCCTGGAAATCACCGGCCCCATCACCATCGAGGCGTGGGTGCGTCCGGTGAACACCAACGGCATCCAGAACATCGTGGCCCGGGGCTACACCTCCACCCCCAGCGGCGAGGTCTACCTGCGCATCCTGTCGGGGAACTACCAGGCCGGCTCGTACATGGAGGGCAAGTCCTTCGGCGGCACCACGGCCCTCATGCCCTTGCAGGACGTGAACAACTGGGTCCACGTGGCCGCCGTCCATGACGGCGAGAAGTGGAGGCTCTTCCGCAACGGCGAGCTGCTCGCCGAATCCCCCCAGCCCCAGGGCGGCGGCTTCCCCATCAACGCGCGCTGGGCCATCGGCTCCAAGGGTGCCGGCGGAGACCGCACCTTCAACGGCAACATCCGGGACGTGCGCATCTGGAGCGTCGCGCGCACCCAGGCGCAGATTGAAGAGGACATGGACGAGCCTCCCGACAAGGACGCGGAGGGGCTCGCGGGCTACTGGCCGCTGGACGAGGGACGTGCCAGCCGCGTCAAGGACCACAGCGGCAACGAGTCCCACGGCTTCATCCACGGCGCGCAGTGGGCGCCGCCATGAATCAGGCCCGCTGCACCTGGGCGTCGGACATGCGGCGCTTGGGCTTGCGGCGGATGAAGCGGCTCGCGTCGCCGCGCCGGTAGCAGGTGACGAGCCGCTCCTCGTCGCTCAGCAGGACAATCCAGCCGCGCGCCTGCCTCGCCAGCGCGGAGGTCCTCCAGGCGGCGGGCAAATCACGCTCCAGCACCGTGACATGCGTCATCCCCGCGGCGCGGGCGCGGTCGCCGAACTCGAGGATGAAGTCGAGGACGTCGTCTCGAAGCTGCCGGCTCGCGCGGCGCTCGAGGAAGTGGCGGGTCAGGGAGAATGCGCGGGGTTGGACCGGACAGCTCATGGCGAGACCTCCTGGCGGGGCTCGCCTCTACACATGGCGTTCCAACCCGCCGCGCTCGGGATTCCGGGGACTTGGACCGCGCCGAGAGCCGGCCCGCGCGACAATCCGTCAATTCCGGCCCGGGCCCGTGACAGCGAGACGACGGCCCGCCCGGGTTGACGCTCCCACGAGCGACGTGAGACAGCCGCCACGGCCCATGCCCACCCCTTCCGAGCTCATCCACGAGGAGACCCGCCGCTACCTGCGCGGCTATCGCTCGGCAGCCCTGTGCGCGGGCGTCACCTGGCGCGGCGAGCACCACGTGCACGGCCTCCGGGGCCGGGGCCCCCCCCCGCCGTCCGACACCCTCTTCGCCCTGGGCGAGCTCACCCAGGTCTTCACGGGCGCGCTCCTCGCGCTGCTGGTGGAGCGGGGCGAGCTGCGGCTGGACACGCCGCTGTCGGAGCTCATCCCCCGGCCGCTGCTGCCCGACGCGACGGCGGGCCGCATCACCGTGGAGCAGCTCGCGACGCACACCTCCGGCCTGCCGCACCTGCCGCCCAACCTGGAGACGGAGGCGCAGAAGCCGGAGGACCCCTTCGGCCACTACTCCGCGGGCCTCTTCGGGGACTTCCTCCGCGGCTACCAGCCCGCGAGTCCCCCGCCGCGTCCCTACGCCGAGTCCCTGCTCGGGATGGGTGTGCTCGGCCATGCGCTGTCGCGGCGCGCGGGGCTCAACTACGGGCACGCGCTGAGGGATTTGCTCTTCAAGCCCCTGGGCCTGACGGACACCACGGCGCGGCTCTCGGACGAGCAGCAGCCGCGACTGACGCCCGGCCACACCGCACGCGGCAAGCCGCTGCCCGCCTGGACCTTCCCGGCGCTCCCCGGCGCGGGCGCGCTCCACTCCACCGCGCCGGACCTGCTCCGCTTCCTCGATGCGCACCTCGGACGCGCTGACGCGGGCCTCGTCCGTGCGCTGCGCCTGTCCCATGCGCCGCGCGTGGACGCCGGCCCCGCGCGGATGGCGCTGGGCTGGACGGTGTCCACCGTGCGCGGGCACGACGTGGTGTGGCGCTCGTCCGTCATGGGGGGCTACACGGGCTTCGTCGGCTTCGCGCCGGCGGCGGAGGCGGGCGTCGTGCTGCTGGCGGACCATGGGTGGTCGCTGTTCGCCGCGCTGAGGGGCCGGGTTCCGCTGGAGGCGCCGGGCCTCGCGCTCCTCAATCGCCTCCTGCCCTCGCCGTGATTTCGGAACACGCTTCCACCTGGGAGAGGATGGCGCACGCATGAAAATCTGGGTCGATGCCGATGCCTGCCCCGGGCCCGTCCGGGACATCCTGCTGCGCGCGTCACAGCGCCTCAAGGTCCCCACCGTGTTCGTGGCTAACCGCGCCCTGTCCCTGCCGCGCTCGGAGCTCGTCTCCACGGTGCAGGTGGGCGCCGGGCTGGACGTGGCGGACCAGCACATCGCCGCCTCCGCACAGAAGGGCGACCTGGCCGTCACGCAGGACATCCCCCTGGCCGCGCTGCTGGTGCCCCGGGGCGTGGTGGTGCTGGACCCGCGCGGAGAGCTGTTCACCGAGGAGAACATCTCCGAGCGCCTCTCCGTGCGGAACTTCATGCAGGAGCTGCGTGAGAGCGGGGTTCAGACAGGAGGCCCCAGCGGCTTCAACGCGCAGGACCGCCAGCAGTTCGCCTCCGCACTGGACCGCGAGCTGACGCGGCTGCTGCGCAAGCCGCCAGTGTAGGGCGCGAAACGCACGCGGCCCGGAAAGCCGCGCCCGCCCTGGCCGCCCCGCCCGGCATGCGCTACCTGGGCAACCCATGCCCAACCTTGCCCTCGTCCGACACGGTCAGTCCCTCTGGAACCATGAGAACCGCTTCACCGGCTTCGTGGACGTGCCCCTCACCGAGCAGGGCCGCGACGAGGCCCGGCTCGCGGCCAAGGCGCTCCAGGGGATGAAGTTCGACGTCGCCTACACCTCCGTCCTCACCCGCGCGCAGGAGACGCTCGCCATCATCCTGGAGGCGCTCGGCCAGCGCATCCCCGTCATCCGCGACGCCGCCCTCAACGAGCGCCACTACGGTGACTTGCAGGGACTCAACAAGGCCGACGCGGCGAAGGAGTTCGGCGAGCAGCAGGTGAAGCTGTGGCGCCGCTCGTACGACATCCCCCCGCCCAACGGCGAGTCGCTGGCGATGACGGCGAAGCGCGTGCTGCCCTTCTATGACCGCGCCATCGCCGGGGACCTGCGCCAGGGCAAGCACGTGCTGGTGGTGGCGCACGGCAACTCCAACCGCTCCCTGGTGATGAAGCTGGACGCGCTCACCGGCGAGCAGGTGGTGGGGCTGGAGCTGGCCACGGGCGTGCCCCTCGTCTACGAAATCTCCCCCACGGGCGAGGTGCTGTCCAAGCGACTGCCCGTGCCCTGAGCCGCCCTCGGGAACGGTGTTCGCCTCCCGTGAGTCCAAGAAGAGGACGGGCCGGGCGCGTGAGGCGCCCGGCCAGGGAGGGCCCATGGGACGCGGTCGGCTGTGGACCGGAATCGGAGTCGCGGCGCTGGCGGCGGTGGGGCTGGCGTGGAGCGTCGGTGGAGCGCGGAAGCCCGCGCCCATCGCCCCGCCTACGCAGGCCAGCCCCGCGGTCGAAGCGGGGACGCTGAGGGCGCACGTGCGCATGCTCTCGGAGACCTTCCACCCGCGCGACTCGGGACACCTGGAGAACCTGGAGCGCGCCGCGGACTACATCGCGGACCACCTGGCGCGGGCCGGCGGGCAGGTGGAGTCCCAGCCCTTCCGCGTGGACGGCCAGGACTACCGCAACGTCATCGCCCGCTTCGGGCCGGAAGACGGCGAGCGGCTCGTCGTCGGCGCGCACTACGACTCCGTCCACGGCACGCCGGGCGCGGATGACAACGCCAGCGGCGTGGCCGCGCTGCTGGAGCTGGCGGTGCTGCTGGGCCAGCGGCCGCCGTCCCTGCGCGTGGACCTGGTGGCCTACACGCTGGAGGAGCCGCCCTACTTCGGCACCGGGCAGATGGGCAGCGCGGTGCACGCGCGCCGGCTGAAGGAGGCCGGCGTGAAGGTGCGCGGCATGCTCGCGCTGGAGATGCTGGGCGTCTACAGCGACACGCCGGACAGCCAGGACTACCCCCTGCCCCTGCTCCGCCTGCGCTACCCGGACACGGGCCACTTCATCGGCGTGGTGGGCCTGCCGGAGGACGGAGGCCTCACGGAGCAGGTGGCGGAGGCGATGCGCGCGGGCAGCCCCCTGCCGGTGGAGACCCTCAGCGCGCCCGCCGCGCTGCCGGGGGTGGCCCTCTCGGACCACGCCAGCTTCTGGGAGCAGGGCTACCGGGCCGTCATGGTGACGGACACGGCCTTCTTCCGGAACCTGCGCTACCACACCCAGGACGATACGTGGGACACGCTTGACTACGCGCGTATGGCCCGCGCCGTCCAGGGGGTGTATGCCGCCGTGAGGACGCTGGCCTCGGGCCCGCTCCCCGGAGATTGAATGCAGGGGGGCCGGACGCGTCATAGTGTCGAGTACACGAAAGGACGCTTCCCCATGAAGGCCCTCGCTGTCGCCGTCGCCATCCTCACCGCTTCCTCCGCGTTCGCCGGAAACGAGCCGCAGTCCACCGAGCTGCGCCGCTCCCCGCCCCCGGGCCGCCCCATGCCGCAGCCCCCGCCGCCCGCGCGCAGCCTGGCCGCGGTGGACCGCGAGGAGCTGGGCGAGCGCATGGCCCGCCTGGAGAAACTGCTGAAGGAGCTCGAGGGCCGCATCGACAACCGCGGCGACGGGCGCAACAAGCTGCGCCGCGCGCAGGAGACGCTGGACTCGATGCAGCAGTTCGTCGCCGAGGCCCCGCCCGTGGGTGCCGTCTACCCCACGCCGTCGCCGGCCCCGCAGCCCCCGCCCCCGCCCGAGCCGGTGGTCCGCCCCATTCCGGACGGCCACTTCAAGCGCCTGAACGATGCGGTGGCCAAGGAGACCTTCGTCGAGGACAAGATGCGCGTGCTCAAGATGGCCGCCGGTGACAACTACTTCCTCATCTCCCACGTGGGGCAGTTGCTCGGGCACTTCTCCTTCTCGCAGGACAAGCTCACCCTGGTGCGCGAGCTGAAGCCGCGCATCCTCGACCCGGAGAATGGCTACCAGCTCTACAGCGCCTTCTCCTTCTCCAGCGACAAGAAGCGCCTCCAGGAAATCCTCGCGCAGCGTTGACGGGCCGGACGACGCGAGCGTGACTGGAGCACCACGGGCGCCTCGGGACACTCCCCGAGGCGCCCGTGGTCTTTTCAGGGCACCCGGGCGCTCAGCTCCACTGGACGCGGTAGGTGCAGGCGCCGCCGTCCTCACAGTGGCGTGCCCGTAACATTCCACCGCACCACGGTGTATCAGCCCCCGGTGAGGGCCTTCCATACGGCCTGTGCTTCCGGCGCGTCGGCGGTGCCGTGGACGGCGGCCACCACGCGCCCGCGTGCATCGAGCGCGAAGGCGTAGGGCGTAGGGCTGGAGGCCAGTCCCAGGGCCTTCGCCATGCCGCCGTTCTTGTCCAGCCACGTGTCTCCCCAGGCGGCGCGGGGCACCTTCTGCCGGGCCTTGCCCTGCGCGACGCCGGTGCTCACGAAGAAGGGGAGCTTGAAGCTGAGGATGGACGCGCGGTGGACGGAGTCGGGCACGCGTGTCCCCGCGGCGTCGAACCACTGCCGCATCGCATCGCCGCCGTCCGTGTCGGTGATGACGACGAGCAGCGTGGGCCGCCCCGTCAATTCGCTGCTGCGGTGGGGCGCGTCCAGCAGGTCCTTGGTGGCGAAGTCGGGCAGTGTCTCTCCGGGCGCGGGCATGGCGCCCGTGGCGGTGGCGGCGAGCAGCGCGCCCGCCAGCACCCAGCGCCTCAGCGTCGTCCCCGTGACTCCGTTTCGTCGTGCCATGCGCGCTCCCGGCTCCAGGTCCACGCGGGTAGAGGTGGTCATTCACCCGGTGTGACTCCAGGGTAGCAGGCCCGGCCAGCGGGTGGCTGCCTGCTCCCTGGCGCCGACCTGGCCCGCTCAGAACGAGCGCACGCTGCCCAGCAGCCCCGAACGGGAAGGACGAGCGGGCGCGAAGGCGCGCTCCAGCGCCTCCACGGCCTCGGACATCGGTCCGTGGGACGCCTCGATGCGGGCGAAGCGCGTGCGCATGCGCTCCAGCACGGCGGCGGGGAGCAGCCGGCGCGCGAGGGGAAACACCTGCGTCTCCTCCACGGTGGTGTGGCCCCGCTGCAGTTGGAGGTAGGCCTCGGCCGCGTCGAGCATCGACGCCGGCTCCACGCCTTCGCGCAGCGTCACCTCCGCCGCGCGCTGCAGCGCCAGGGCCTGCTCACTGCCCGCGCCGTGCGCGCCCGTCACCTGCGACAGCAGCCCCGGGGCCAGCGGCAGCCGGTGCACCAGCATCGTCCGGAAGAGCACCATCTCCTTCGCGTGGTGGCTGCCATCCACGTACGTGAGGAAGAAGTTGGCGGCCCGCAGGAAGAGCGACGCGGAGACGAACTCGCCCCTGCGTCCCCGCGCCACCGCGAGGGCGAGCACGTCCAGCACGTGCTGTATCTGCCGGTGCTCCTGGTTCAACACATCCAACGCATCCATCGCGGTCCTCATACCGTCCGGGAGAAGCGGGGCGTGGCGGCCCGGGGGAGCCGGGCGTCGAACACCATCGCCACGTTGCGCACGAAGAGGCGGCCCAGCGCCGTCAGCTCCAATTGCGTTCCGGAGCGGACCACCAGCCCGTCGTCCTCGAAGGGGCGCAGCCGCTCCAGCTCGGGTGCGAAGTCGCGCGCGCCGTCGTCGCCCAGGTCCGTCCAGAAGTTGCACATGAGCTGGGTGATGACGGCGCGGCGCCGCCGGTCATCGTCGGTGAGGGCGATGCCGCGCTCGGTGGCCAGGCGCCCCGCGGCCACGCGTGCGTAGTAGGCGGGCAGCGGACGGACGTTCTGGGCATAGGCGCCCCCCACGTCGCTGATGCCGGTGCTGCCCAGCGCCACCACGTCCGACGCGGCCTTCACCGTGTAGCCCTGGAAGTTGCGGCCCAGCCGGCGCTCGGCCTGCGCGCGGGCCAGCTCATCCTCGGGCACCGCGAAGTGGTCCATGCCGATGGGGCGGTAGCCCGCCGTCACGAGGGCCTCGTAGGCGGCGCGGAACAGGTCCAGCTTCTGCCGGGCACCGGGCAGCGCGTCCGCCGGCATGCGCTTCTGGTGCTTCAGCACGTCCGGCATGAACGCGAAGGAGTAGACGGCCAGCCGGTCCGGCCGCATCGCCAATACCGTCTCCAGCGTGCGGGCCCAGCGCTCCGCGTCCTGGTGTGGCAGGCCGTAGATGAGGTCGAAATTCACGCCGGTGAAGCCCAGCTCTCGCGCATGCTCCAGCAGCGCCCGCGTCTGCTCCGGTGTCTGGAGGCGGTTCGTCACCTGCTGCACCAGCGGGTCGAAGTCCTGCAGGCCCATGGACACGCGGTTGAAGCCCAGCCTCCGCAAGAGCGAGAGCTGTCCCGGTGTCGTCAGCGCGGGGTGGACTTCAATGGCCACCTCCGCGTCGGGCAGCGGGGTGAAGCGGCGGGTCAGCTCCGTCCACAGCCGCTCGAGCTGCGGCTCGGAGAGGAAGGTGGGCGTGCCTCCGCCCCAGTGGATTTGCGACAGGCCGCGCCGGGCGCCCAGCCGCTCCGCCACCAGGTCCAGCTCCATCACCAGGTGGTCGAGGTACCGGTCCGCCGCGCTCGCGTCCCTGCTGATGACCACGTTGCAGCCGCAGTACCAGCAGAGGCTGCGGCAGAACGGCAGGTGGACATACAGCGAGAGCGGCTCCGCGCTGTCCCGCGTGCCGGCGACGGCCAGCCGCTCGGAGAGCGCGTCGGGGCCGAAGTCGCCGCGCCACTCGGGCGCCGTGGGATAGCTGGTGTAGCGGGGGCCGGCGACGTTGTACCGGCTCAGCAATTCCTCGGAAGGCGTGGGGACGTCGAGGCGGGGTTCCATCACATCCCTGCCCTCCTCCAAGCTCCGTGCCACCCCGTGCTCGACGCAATGGGGACGGGGCCCCGCCCGCGCCGCGCAAATCATGCCGGACCCTCTCCGACGAGCGCACCGCTTGCGCCCGGGAAGCGGGCCTGGCGGCCGCGCGGCAGGCAGGGGCAGGTGCGCGGGCTCAGGCCGGAGGCGCAGCCTCGTCCGAGACGAGCGAGCTGGCGAATCCATCCAGCACCGCCTTCATGCCCGGCTCCGCCTTCGCGCCCTCTTCGCGGAGCTGCTCGCTCGCCCCCTTCAACCACCCCGCCTTGGGTGGCAAGGACCCGCGCATCGCCTGGGCGAGGCGCTTCACGAGGTCAGCTCCGGGAGACGGGGGTGTTCCCGGGCCCGCGGCCGAGGCGGCCTTCAGCGCTGACGCGAGGCACTCGCGAATCCCCTCCGCGTAATAGGAAGGCATCCTCCCGCTCTTCTGAATGGCCTGGCCGATCAGCTTCAGCCCCTCCAGCGGCTCACTCTGTCCCTTCAGCCACCCGAGCTGGTACCTCGCCGCCGCCCACTGCTGGCCCGCGATCTCGAAGTGCCGGGCCGCCTCGTCCAGCCTTGGCGCCGACCTTTCCTTGTGGAAGCGGCCGAACTCGTAGTTGACGGCGGGGTCCCCTGGGCTGAGCGCGAACGCACGACTCAACGCGCGCTCCGCGACGCCTTCCCAATCGATGATCTTGCCCTTCGCGGAGCGTGCGGTGCGCGCCACCGCGACGTACGCCGGCAGGAGCTCCGGTGAGCACAGCAGGGCCCAATGGAGCGCATCCGTCGCATTCTTGAAATCCCCCTTGTGCAGATGGAGCTTTCCCAGCGCATGCAGGGCGTACCCCCGCGCCTCGTTCCAGGCCTGCTCCCCCAGGCCGAAGCCCTCGGGACGCGCCGGGGACGCGAAGAACTTCGCCAGCTCCCCGGCCTTCCGCATCAGGCGGGTGTCCTCCACGCCTCCGTGCTTGAGCTCCCGGTCGCTGGCGAGCGTGACGTAGGCGTCGAGCAGGCACGCCCGGACTTCGACCGCGAGCGGGCTCTTCCCCTTCGCGAGCGCTTCGAAGGTCCAGACGGCCTTCCAGAGACTGTTGGCACGGTGGGTCTGCGCGTCGAGCAAAGCGGTCTGGAAGCGCACCTCGTCGTTCAGTTCCTGGGTGGCGGTGGTGGGCGTCGCTGTCGCGAGGCGGCCTGACACATCGGTGAGGAGCGCGCGGGCGCCCTCCCGGTCTCCGGAGCGCCTCAACACCGTGGCGAGCACGAGCTTCGTCCGGGCATGCGTCGGGTCGAGGCGCCGCGCCGCATCGAGATGTTTCCGGGCCTCCGCGAGCGCGCCTCTCGCGAGCGCGCGAACGCCATCGTGGAACTCGACGAACGCATCCGGGCTCGCGAACGTCTTCGACGGATTGCAGCCAGCCCCATACTGGAGCGCCAGCTTGCGGAAGGCCTCGTCCACGGTGGCCGCCTCGGCCCCGCTCGCCACCGCCTTCCACGACTGACTCTTCCTGTCGGAGGCGTCGAGCACGGAGAGAGACACGGTGACGGTGTCCGTCCCCTGGCGGATGAGCACCGTCCAGCGATAGCGCGGCACCACGAACGCGCGCACCATCAACGCCCACAGCGCGCGCAGCGGAATCGCCAGCGGCCCTATCGAGAGCTTCCCGGCTTCGGGAATATGCGAAGCGAAGCTGGCCAGGTCCTTGCCCGCGAGCGACTCCCAGCGCGGGAGCGACTCCCCCAGGTTCGAGTCATGGCTGCGGCCTTCGAGCGGCTCGGCCGCGCGCACTTCCTCGAACACCACCTTGAACCGGAGCGCCTGCGCTTCGCTGGGGCCGAGCGGGCCGGCGCCCGCGGCCAGCTCGAACACGCTCAGCTCGGCGAGTGTGCTCCTGGAAGCGCGCCACCGCTGCAGCCAACGGACGAGCGCGCCCAGCACGAGCACGGCGCCCGCGATGAGCGCCAGCTCCAGCAAGGACGTGCCGGCCGCCCAGCTGTCGTCGAGGAGCTGCCGGGGCCAGTCCGCCCGGTCCGCCTGCTGAACCCACCGCTCCAGGCGGTACGCATGGGCGGCCATGGCGGGGTAGGGCTTCAGCGGCTCGGACGACTTGAGCGCCTCCAGGACCTTCCCGGCCGCCGCCTTGCCACCGGACTGGTAGGCGAGCCGCACCAGCAGGTCCTGGCGTCGGAGCTCCTCGAGCGCGTCCTCGTACTTCGCCCATCGCTTCGCCGCGTCCACGCCGGGCAGCGGCGCGGCGCCAAGCTCACCGGCCGCGACGTGGGGCAACGGCAGCACCGCCGGTGCGCCGTCATCGAGCGCCGCCTCCAGCTCGGCCCGGCGCGAAGCCTCCGCCGCGACGCGCCGCGCGAGCTCCGAGAGCGCCGCTTCGGCCTCCTTCCTCAGCGGCTCGGCCGTCGTGCCCCTCGCGAGCGGGTGGGCTCGAACGCGCTCGTACAGCAGCCTCGCGCTCGCCAGCTCACCGCGCTCCGCCGCGGTGCTCGCGCCCGCTCGGAGCCCATCCAGCTCGCCCTGCCAGGTGGCGAGCCGGGCGGCATGGGCCACCAGCTCCGGAGTCCCCTCCAGGTTCGAGTCCTTCCGGAGCCGCTCCAGCACCGCGTTCGAGACGTCGGTCGCCTTGTTCGCGGTGTGGTACACGAGGCGGAACTGCTCCTCGTGGGCGAGCGCCACGCCGAGGGCCGTGGCGTACGCCGCCTCGGTGGGAGAAGGCCGCGCGAGCAGCCGCACGGCCTCGGCCAGGTCCCCCGCGACAACGGCGGCGCGCGCGGCCTCGAGGCCGCCGGGCGGCTCGGCACCAAGGATGCCGAGGGCCAGCATGAGCAGTGGCAGGTTCACGGCTTCCTCCTCACGAGGACCCTCGCGGCCCCTCGCACCTTTGACCGGGGGGACTCAGGGGGCCGCGGTGACCTGGATGGGCGGCGCCGGATACGCGAAGCGTCCCGCCCTGACGCTGGCCTGCCACGCCTGCCCGACCGCATCGGCGGGGAGGACCGTCGTCATCCGGCCCGTCCGTCGCGCGCCGTCCAGCGTGTCGAGCTTCACCGTCTCGAGCACCCCGGTGGAGACCCCGTTGCGCCGGTACTCGACGGACAGCGTGGTGCTTCTCAGGCCGGCGGGAGCGCTGACCTCGAGCGTCACCGGGGCGCCCGCGGCCAGGCTGCACGCGGGCGCATCACCGCACTGCTGCACCCTGACGTCGATGGAGGGCGCAACGAGCGAGACGGACTGCTCGCCCACGAGCTGGCCCCCGGACTCCAGCCGCACGGACCAGACCTGCCCTCCTTCCGGCACGGGCAGCCGGACGGACGCGACGCTGGCGTCCGCGAGCTTCGCGAACTTCCCGGTCCCTCCGGTCCGCGCCACGCCATCCAGCCGCTCCAGCGCGGAGACCTCGGTGGCCCGGAACGCGCGAGGCGCCGAGACGGTCAGGTCAAGGTCCCCCACCCCCTCCTCCAGCACGCACGCGCCAGAGCCCGGGCAGCGCGGCGACTGGACCTGGAAGGCGGGCGCCGTCAGGCCGACGTCGACCACCGGGGTGGACACCCCCGCCACGACGCCCACGAGCTGCCAGCGCTCGCCCGTCTCCGGCACCGGGAGCGTTCCGCGAGCGACCATCACCCGGTCTCGAAGCTCGAACGGGCGGGAGGCCAGCGTCACGTAGGCGTTCGAATCCGTCCGGCCTTCCAGCGTGACGCTCGGCGGGACGAAGCCCTCGGGCGCGGTGACGAAGAACTCGAGCTCTCCGGTCCCCCGCACGGCGGTGCAGGCCGACGGTGCGGCGCACCCCGCGACGACGAGGCTCACCGTGGGGCTGGCCAGCTCGAAGGACACGGGCGGCGAGACGAAGCCCTCCACCGTCGCGAGCGCCTCCCAGCGGGAGCCCGCCAATGGCACCGCCTCGGAGTGGCTCCCCACGGCGCGCCCGCCCACGGCCGTGAGCGGCACCGGGACAGTGCCCGTGTGGAGGCCGTCCTGCCTGAAGGTGAGCTGGGCGGTCTTCGAGGCGAAGCCCACCGGCGCCTCGAGGGTGAAGCCGACCCGGCCGGTGCTCCGCGTCAGCGGACACGGCGCCGTCTCACACGCGGCGGAGGCGCGGAGGATGATGCCCGGCAGGCGCAGCGGGATGCGCACCGGGGACTGGGTCCACGCCTCGCCCGTCACCGCGCGCACCTCCAGGGTCTGCCCGGTGACGGCCGGCACCACGAAGTCCGCGATGGCCAGCCGCTGCGTCTCGCGGGTGCGCTCCCCGGCGCTGAGGACCGCGTCGTAGCGGCGGGCCTGCGGGGCGCCGTCGACCACCAGCTCGACGGCGGTGTTGGGCAGGGTGACCTTCTCCTCCAGGGCGAAGGAGCCGTAGTACGCGACGACGCGCAGCCCCTCCCACCCGGCGGTGATTTCACACTGGCTCGTCGCCACCGAGCACATCGGCAGCCCGAGCTCCGCGGGCGGAATCGCATCACACGCCTCGTAGCAGGAGGTCCCCGCCTCGCCCGGGTGCTCCTTCATCACGAAGAGCTGGACCTCCTCGGGCTTCATCCCCGAGACACACCCCAGCGTGGTGAGCAGCGCCACGCAGGACCACTGGATTGTCGTGCGCATCCCAGGCCTCCTCATGAGATGGGGAACATCCGGGTGGTGGTCCTTCCGCGCAGTGAGCAGGTGATGCTCACGCTCGACGAGCCGCCGCCGTGGATGACGAACGAGTCCTTCAGCTTCCCATTCACGATGTCGCCTCCCACGTCGATGCTGGAGGGGTAGATGCTCCGCCCCTCGTCGACGAAGAAGCGGATCTTGCCGGCCGCCTCGGATTCGAACTCCAGCGCCAGGGTGAAGGGCTTGTCCTGCTCGATGACGTCGGGCCCACCGGTGAACTTGACGGAGTCTGCAACGCTCATGGCACCACCTTGGCGACGGAAGTCACTGGATCGGAATACGCGGCACGAAGCGCATCGAGGGCATTCACCTGCGCGCTGATATTGAAGTACGGCGCGAGCCCCACGGAGCGCTGCTCCACGCCGAGGACGCTGCGCTGGTTGGTCACCACGGCCGCCCCTCCGGAGAAGGAGACGTAGGGCAACGGGCGCAAGGCGATGCCCACGAAGGCCGGCGCTCCGGCCAGCACTCCCAGGCCCTTCGCGCGGCCGCGCGGGTCGAAGCCCGACTTCAACCCGATGCCAAGCTCCAACGCGACCAGCCTTCCCAGGTCCTCGCGGCCGTTGGTCCACATCGGCTGCTCGACGGGGTTGGGACGGAGTGAGAGCTGGAAGCCGAGGGTGAAGAGAGAGCCCGTCCGGTCCGCGAGCGGAATCCACGTGTGGCCCATGACGGGCGTGACGAGCTGGGTGACGAACGTCGGGTGCTCGATGGCCACCGGCACGCGAATCGCCGGGGGGATTTCGGCGAGCACGAACTCATGCATCTCGACCCGCTCACCGCCCGGCCCATTCCAGGAATCAACCGCCTGGAGGTGGTTGCGCAGGTGGTTCACCAGGTAGTGGAACAGGCTTTCCTCGGCGCTGATGAACCCGAAGAAGAAGGTTGGCTCCGCTCCCCCCGCCACCGCCTTCGCCTCGGCGGCCTTCTCCTTGTCGTCCGGACACGGGACGCCTGCCTGCGCGAGGTTGCCGCTGTTCGCGTCCGTACACCCGGCAATCACCCTGCCCGCCCAGCCTCGCAGCTCCTCCAGCGGGGGCGTGTTCCGCGCGTCCCCCAGAAGGCCGGTCATCGCGACAAGCTGGTCTCGCAGCTCCTCGAGCCGCTTCCGCTCCTCCGCGCTGAGCGTGGCCCCCTTCGCAACAATCCGCTGGACCTCGGGACCGACGTCCTCGAGCGGCAGGAAGCTCGAGCCCCAGCGCACCCGCCCCTCGAGGAAGTACAGCGCCTCCCTCAAGCTCACCGCGGAGTGGGGGAACCGGAGCGACGCCGGGTCGACCTTGAGCGGCTCCATCGCGCCCGCGGGGGGCGCGGCCTCCGCTCCAGCAATCTGGAGCGTGGTCTTGTCCGCCGCCACTCCGATGCGGAGCACCTCCGAGCCCTGCTTCGTGAAGAAGGCCAGGCGCCGCCCCGCCACCTTGCCGTCCACGACGACAGGAAGGGACACCTGTTGGAGCGCGGCCTCCCGGACGAGCAGCCAGGCGGTGACGGCCTGGGGCGTAGCGGCCGCGATGGGACGGAGCGACCCATCCCAGCCCGGAAGGGGGCTGCCCAGGACGGAGCGCCACGCGGCGAAGTCGCGCCGGAGCGCGGGCCCGCTCCGCAACAGGTCCAGGGCGGTGCCCCAGAGCCTGTTGCGGACATTGAGGGTCGCCGCGTCCTGGACCTTGACGTCGAGGCGCTTCCACGACTCCTTCAGCTTCCCGAAGAGCGCGTCCTTCGCATTCGCCTCGCAGGTGCTCTTCTTGACGGAGTCTGTCTCCTCCTCACAGGTGAGGTAGCTCGCCGCGCCCGCGAGCACGAGCTTGGAGATCTCCGCGTCGAGAGACTTGATGTCCTCCTTCTCCCGGTAGACGAAGAGACAGTGCTGCGAGCCCGGGCGGAAGAAGGCGGGCTGGTCGACGAGAATCTTGTATGTCTTCGCATCGGCGGCCCCCTCCCATACCGGCGGAAGGAAGACGGAGTCCGAGTCGAGCTCGGCGAACGTCCTGGCTTCAGCCGCCGCAGCAGGCGGCTGCCATAGCGCGCTCGGCGGGTAGCGCGCCGAGGGCTTCTGGAAGACCCCGAAGGACTTGCCGTCGCGCATCAGGCGACCGTCCACGGCCGCCGAGACGCTCTCGCAGGAGGGAGGGGAACCGAACGCCCCGGCCCGCGTCCGCACGAACACGGCCCTCACCCGGGCTGTCTTGTCCGAGTCCCCCTCGAGGTAGAACGCCCCGGTGGCGGGGAAGGTGCTGAGCGGCCCCTCCGGCGACAGCTTCACCACCGCGATTTCGCCGGCCTCCGAAACCACTGCAAAGACTAACACCGCCGTGACAAGCCATGGACGTACGGCAAACGCCATCCGAGTTCGATGCGTCAAGTCCCCTCCCCGACTGCGCGGATGCCACGCCCTCAGGCGCAGCAGTCTTTCGAATCAATATCAACGTTGAAGATACTGGATTTGAGCCGTAATGGCACACCACCACGCAGAGCTGCTCGTGGACACGCGGCGATGCTCAGCCGCTCGGAGAGGACGTCTGAGTCAAAGTCCCCCCGCCACACGGGGGCGGTGGGATGGCTGGTGTAGCAAGGACCGGCGACGTTGTGCCGGCTCAGCAATTCCTCCGAGGGCATGGATACGTCGAGGCGAGGTTCCATCACGGCTCGCCCTATTCCAAGGCCCGTGCCAGCGCTGTCTGCCTGGGAAGCCATGGAACGGGCGCGCAACTTCTGCACCCTGTCCCCGGCGGGCCGCAATCCGCGCGCGAGGCCGGCTCGTCGCGGGCCTCCGGTACGGCCAATCGGCTCGAAAGACCTCAACCCACTTGCACAGACAGTAGAGAGAACCGTACTGTGTGTCCGCCTTCCGACAGCACGGCTATTCACGGATTTTCAGGCTGGTCCGTCTTAATTCCCGTTCCTTCATCGAAGAAGAGGTGGGTCGTATGCCGGATGCTTCCACGGTGCTGGCCACAGTCGACAACACGGCCATCAAGATCGAGCAGGCGCTGTACAAGCTGTACACGGCCGTTTCCAGCCAGAGCTTCAAGGACATCCTCAAGCAGCTGCCCACCGTCATCCTGAACGCGGTGCAGACCACGCTGAGCAACGTGCTCGATTCGGTCGCGGGCGTCGTGAAGCAGCTGACCGACCCGAAGGTGCTCAACGGCATCAAGGACGTCATCACGGCGGGCCGGGACGTGGTCGCCTCCACGCTGGACCTGTTGCCGGCGAGCGCCCAGAGCTTCGCGGAGACGGCGAAGCGCTTCCTCAACGTCATCGTCGACTTCGTGAACGCGGGCATCGAGCACATCGTGGCCATCGTCGACCTGCTCATGAAGGTCGTCGGCGCGCTCGCGGGCAGGGTCGAAGCCCTGGCGGCGGAGACCATCGCCGCATTGAAGAAGTCGGGCCTGGCGCTCACCGCCTGAGCGCGCGGGCGCCGCCGGGAGCTCCGCCGCGGAGCTCCCGCTCCTCCCACGAGATTTGAAGAGGACCGTGTCTCCCAGGGGGTGCGCGAGCATCGCCTGTGCGCGCGGTCCGGGGAACCTGCGCCCTGAGCAGGGGCATCCACCCCTCGTCCATGAGGGAACGGAGAGCGTATGGCCAGTGGCCTCATCATTCCTGGTGTCCAGGTAACGGTGGTCAAGGAAGTGCTGCCCCAGCAGCTTGCGCCGTCCGGAGTGCTGGGGCTCATCGGCTTCACGGAGCGGGCCGAGCTGACCGAGCAGAACGCGCTCAAGGTCACCCGGGCGGGGAGCTGGTCCCGCTACGTCGAGGTGCTGGGCCGCGGCAGCGCCTACAGCCTGCCCGAGGCGCGGCAGGCGCTCGACAACGGCGTCTCCGAGCTGGTCATCTCGCCGCTCCCCGCGAGCGCGGGAGCCACCGCGCGGGCGTCCGTCGCCGGAGACGAGAGCAAGGCCAAGGCCGTCCGGGCCCTGCTGGACAAGGCGGTCCGCGACGCCACGGCCGCGGCGGAGGACGCCAAGAAGAAGCGGGACGCGCTCAAGGCGGCCTCGGGAGCAGACCCCGTGGAGCTCAAGGCGGCGGAGGACAGGTACGCGGCCGCCAAGGCGCGCCTGGACGAGGCCACCGCCGCCCAGACGGCGGGCTCGGACATCACCAACGACAAGGCCGGGCTCGCGCTCATGGCGCGCGCGCCGGGGCCATGGGCCAACGGCCTCATCGTCCGCGTCGCCTACCGCGACAACATCGACCAATCCATCTCCTTCGACCTGCAGGTGCTGCGCAGGAGCGCGGGCCGCGAGGAAATCCTGGAGGTGTACCGCAGCCAGACGCTCGCCGGGTTCGCCGCCACGCTGAAGGGCTCGTCCTTCGTGAAGGTGGACGAGTCGAAGGCGGCCGGCTGGCCCAAGGCGGACGAGTACACCCTCGCGGGAGGACAGGATGCGAGCGCCGCGGACTACACCGCCGCGCTGGAGCGGCTCCGCGACGAGGCGGACGTGGACATGGTGCTCGCCGCCGTCCAGGACTTCTCGGACCTGACGAAGGTGGCCCGCGTCTACGGCGCCGTCATCAGCCACTGCAACGCCATGAGCGACGAGTGCAGGGGCCGCATCGGGTTCGGCCAGGTGCCGAGGACCGGCACCCCGGACACGCACGCGCAGCTCGCGAGCAACCTGGTGAGCGACCGGTTCGTGCTGGTGGCGCCCAACGGTGTCGTGGGCGCGGTGACGGGACTGGTGGGCAACCTCCCCTACTTCCACTCGCCCACCTTCAAGCGGCTCTCGGGGCTGGCCGACCTGCCCCCCATCTCCACCGAGGACCAGAAGGCCCTGCTCCGGGGCAACGTGGTGCCCGTGGTGCTGGAGCGTGGACGCGGCACCATCGTGCTCCGGGGGCTCACCACCGACGGAGACCAGATCAACGTCCGCCGCGTGGCGGACCGCGCCGTGCGCATGCTGAAGATGGTCGGCGACCTCTTCATCGGCCTGCTGAACAACGCCGACGGACGCACCGCCCTCAAGCAGAAGCTGGTCGAGGCCCTGGTGCAGATGGAGAAGGACGGGGCCATCGTCCCGTCCACGGACGGCAAGGACCCCGCCTTCAAGGTGGAGGTCTACTCCTCGCAGGCCGACTTCGCACTGGGCATCGTCCGCGTGAACATGGCCGTGAGGCCCGTGCGCGCCATCGACTACATCTACGCGACCATCACGGTCCAGGTTTGATGAGGGAACACGCTGATGCCCACGGTCTTCTCCGCCAACCGTAGCAGCATCCTCGTCGACGGAAATCCCGTCGAAGGACTCCAGTCCCTCGTCTTCCGCATCGTCACCGAGCGCGAGGACATCCGCGCCATCGGCTCCAACGAGCGGGTGGACGTCATCTTCGGCCTGCGCACCGTGCAGGGCGAGCTCGTCATCCGCTCGGCCAGCTTCGCGCTCGACAAGCTGCTGCAGGACCGCGCGAAGTTCCAGCTCGTGGCGAGCCTGAAGCGCACCGAGGGCACCGACGACACGCGCACGGTGTCGTTCGATGACTGCTTCGTGGAGGGCAAGGCCTTCCAGATTGATGCGCACGGCAGCGCGGCAACGACGTACGCCTTCACCTCCACGCGGGTTCGCGAGGAGTAACCCGTGCCAGAGGTCCCCTCGCGCACGGCTCGGGAGTCCGGCTCGGCCGTCCCCTCCTCCATCGAGGTGGACGGCAGGAGCTTCTCCGTGCAGGTGGGAACCCCGGACGGAGCGCTGGAGGTGGACACCTCCACGGGCGAGCGCGTCCGGCTCCGCCGCTGGAGCTTCGAGGAGCACCTGCGGGCGCTGGACCGCCACGCCAGCGCCGATGCGCAGGGGCTCCGGTTCGATGCCGAGGGCTTCACTCGCGACGTGCTGCGGGACTCGGGAGTGCCGGCGCCCCTCGACGAGGAGCTGGCGCCCGTGGCGCTCTGGTGGGCCACCACCGGCGGGTACGAGCCAGGCTCCGGGGTGCAGGCGGACGGGTGGGTGCGCGCGGGCTCCGTGCGCGCCCGGCTGCGTCCGTGGACCTTCGCGGAGCGCTCCAGGGCCCTGGGCGACAGCCTCACCCCGAGCGCCGGTGGCGGCCAGGAGCTCAGCCTGGAGCGCTACCTGCGCGCCATGCTCTCCGCCTCCGTCGTGGCCCTGGAGCCACCCGGGCTGGCGCTGGAGATGCTCGACGGAGCCACCACGGCCGCGCTGCTCGAGGTGGCCATCGCGCTCAACGACGCCGGGGAGCGCGACGAGGACCGGAGGATGAAGGCCGCGGACGCGGACAGCCAGAAGCTGGCGCGAACGACGCTGCGCCTGTGCAAGGCGCTCGGCTGGACTCCGTCCCAGGTCTGGGAGACGCCCGCGGCCGAGGTCGACCGACTGCTCGCACTGCTGGAGGTGGCGGAGCCTTCGGTGCCGGTCTCCGCTCCGGTGCGCCGGACGCCGCGCCTCGCGGACCATCCGGACGCGGTGGTCATCCAGGTGGAGGACTGACGATGCGCGCCTCCACCACGACGCGGGAGCTTTCCGCGCTCCTCGCGCGCCCGGCCTTCCGGGCGCTGGAGTCCGTCGCGAAGCAGCTGGGCGTCCGGCTTCCAGCGCCCTCCAGGCAGGAGTCGCCCGAAGCATCGGAGCCGCCCGCCCCGGCCCCTTCCGTGTCCGGCCTCGGGGAGACCACGGCCGGTTCCCTCCCGCCGGCCAACGCCACCCGCTCGCCGGCCCCGGTCCACGTTGCGGCGCCCCGCCCGTCTTCCGAAGCCACGGCCTCTCGCGCCGAGACGCGAGGCGCCTCGCCACGCGTGGCCCGGAGTGAAGCCCCCCACGCCGTGACTGGAGAGCGGGCCGCGAGCGTTGCCGCGCTCCCTCCCCCCGGCGCGCGGGCGGAGGTCCACGGCGAAGCCCCCACGTCCCTGGCGCAGACCGGGAGCACGGGTCGAGCCCCCACCGGTGCTCGCCCGCGAGACAGACGGCTCGTGCGGCTCCTCTCCCAGCTCGAGCCCCGCTCGTCGTCGCCGACTCCATCGGGAGTCCCGTTCCCTCCGGCCGACGCCGAAGGGGCGGAGGCTCGGAACGCGGGACGGAGCCCCGCGCGCCCATTCGCCGCAGCGGACTCGCGGTCCGTGGACGGTGCCTCGTCCGGGCCCGCCGCACGCATCCCTGTCCAGGGCGACTCCGTGGCGGAAACGCGGCAGCCCGAGCGTCCGGTGGAAGCGCCCCGTGCACGGCTCTCCCGCCCTCCCGCTCCGCCTCTCCCGGCGGCCTCCACTTCCCCGGAGCTGCCACCTCCCTCGTACCCGAGCGAAGCCGCCTCTCCCGGCGGCACACGCGCCTCTGGCAGCCCGGAGCTGCCACCTCCCGCGTACCCGAGCCAAGCCGCCTCTCCCGGCGGCACACGCGCCTCTGGCAGCCCGGAGTACCCAGCTCTCGCGAACCCGAGCGGAGCCACCTCTCCCGGCGGCACACGCGTCTCTGGCGGCCCGGAGTACCCAGCTCTCGTAAACCCGAGCGGAGCCACCGCGCCCCCGGAGTACTCAGCTCTTGCGGACCCGAGCGGAGCCACTTCTCCCGGCGGCGCACGCGCCTCTGGCAGCCCGGAGTACCCGGCTCCCGCGAACCCGCGTGGAGCCACCGCCTCCAGCGGCGCACGCGCCCAGGACAGACGTCGCGTCCGGCTCCTCCTCCGCCCCGAGCAGGGCACCGTGACGTCGCCCGTCGTGGGGCGCGCGGAGCAGTCCAACCCGCCCTCCAGCCAGGGCGAGGCGCCGCGCCCGGAGCGCCGGCTCACGTTCCTCCCGGCCCCCGAGCTCACGGACCCACAGGCGCTCACGCGTCCACCGGGTCCTGTCTCCCCGGGCCTCGCCGGGCAGGTCACGAGTGGCATGGCGCCCGTCCTGGAGCGGGCCCACCAGCTCACCCAGGCCGCACTCCCTCCGGAGCGGTCCAACAGCGCCCAGGGTGCCGCGACACTTCCCGGTGAGGCCGTGCGCAACACGTTCAACGTCAACGTCCACCTGGACCCGTCCGGCGCCCCGTCCGGCGTGGACCGGCGCGCACTGGAAGAGGCCCTCGTCGACATCCTCCGCGACACCGCCCGCCGCCACGGGTTGGAGGTGTGAGCCGATGGCGGGAATCGCCTACGAGGTGAAGATCGGCTCCTTCCAGGCCTCGAGCCGGCCCCGCGCGGGCAACGGACAGGTGCGCGTCATCTCCTGCGCGCTGACCATGGATGGCGCCGGGGGCCACTGCGCCCTGGAGCTGGTCGCCACCGGCTCGGCGCCCCCCAGGCCCGGGGACAAGACGACCATCAACCTCGATGACGGAAACGGCGGCGCCACCGTCTTCACCGGCGAGGTGCAGGAAACCAGGGCCTCACCCGACACGGCCCTCATCGTGGGCGCCGACGGGTTGGCGAAGCTCGCCCGGCTCGACCTGGAGGGGGCCTACGAGCAGATGTCGGCCGGAGCCATCGCCAAGGAGCTGGTGCAGAAGGCCGGAGCCACCGCGGGGAAGATAGAGGACGGCCCCAAGTTCCCCAGCTACGTGCTCCACCGCGGACCGCGTGCGCTCCGCCACCTCCAGCGGCTGGCCGAGCAGTGCGGCTTCGACGTGTACACGGATGGAGATGGCAAGGTGCACTTCGCCGCGCCGAAGCAGGGCGGCGCGGACCACACCTTCACCTATCCGGAGCAGGTGCTGCGCACCGGGCTCGAGCAGGTCTCACCGACCTACGACGGCGTGCAGGTGTGGGGCGAGGGCGCGGCGAGCGCCAAGGGCTCCGACAAGGCCCACTGGCTCGTCAAGGACCTGGCCTCGGTGAGCGGCAAGGCCTCCATGGACGCCGCGTTCACCGTGAAGCCCGCCAGCGCGGGCAAGCTCATGCGGGAGGTGCGAGACGGAGCGGTGCGGACGGGAGACGACGCGGCCACCCAGGCCAAGGCGAGGATGACGCTGCTGGCCTCCCGGCCCCTGCGGGGCTTTGTCGAGGTGCTGGGCAGCCCGAAGGTGAAGCCGGGCGAATTGGTGAAGCTCGACGACATCCCCGCCGAGCACCCGGTGAAGGCGCTGGCCTCCGGCAAGGTGCTGCGGGTGCGCACGGTGCGGCACACGCTGAGCCTGCAGACGGGCTTCGTCACCCGGATGGAGTTCTGAGATGCCCGTACGCATCGGAAAGATTGAGCTCGTCGGGCTGACGAACATCTACACCGAGGACGCGCGCAACCTCGTGCAGCAGCGGGTGCCGGGTCAGTCCGGCAGCGTCTTCCAGGACCTCGGCCGCGAGCCCGTCACGGTGGTGATGGAGGGCATCCTCCTGGGCGAGGACACGCAGGCCGCCCTCGAGGAACTGCGCCAGGCACAGATGAAGGCCCAGCCGATGTCGTTCGCCGCGGACGCCATCGCCGGAGCCGACCTCACCGAGGTCATCATCGCCGACTTCCAGGTGAAGCAGCTCGCCGGTCACCAGAACCGGTTCAGCTTCTACCTGAAGGTCCGCGAGCACCAGGAGCCGCCCCAGCCCGCCAACGCGGGCGTCGCCGCCGTGGACGACGCCGTGGCCAACGATGCCGCCTCGTGGGCCGCGGGCGCCGTGGATGCCGCCGGGGTGCTGCAGAACCCCGACTCGTTGATGTCCGCCGTCGACAAGAACCCCGGGCTGCTCGGACACCTGAGCGCGGGCGAGCTCGGCTCCGTCGTCGCCAAGAGCCAGGGCACGCTGAGCGGCAAGAACTTCGGCTCCCTGCTCGGCGCGCTGGGCAAGGTGAACCCGCAAATCATCGGTGACTTCATCGAGACCCTGAAGAACGGCGGCAACCTGGGCTCGTTCATCGAGAAGCTCGCCACCGAGGGCATCAACGTGCTGGAGGCGCTGACCGGAGTCGACCTCGGCGCGGCGCTCAGCATCGTGAAGGGCCTCGCCGGGGCGAGCGACTTCCTCGCGAAGCTGAAGCGCGTGGTGGACGAGGCGCAGGCGCTGGGGATGCAGATCCAGGACTTCGACGTGATGGCCCCCTTCCAGGACCTGGAGGTGAAGTGATGAGCAACACGAGCGACATCGTCGACGGCATCTCCCGGCTCATCCAGGCGCTGGACGAGCTGTTCAAGACCCAGACCGTGGAGGCGCTGGTGGACCTGGTCCGTCAGCTCGGCATCGGCGGGCCGGTGAGGACGGGCCTGCAGGCACTCGGCACGGTGCTGGGCCAGCTCGTCGAGTGGATTGCGAAGCTGGAGAAGGTGGCGGCCATCCCGAAGCTGCTGGAGGCGCTGGACCCCACGCTGGAACAGGTCCAGGGCCTCGCGACGACCTCGGCGGATGACCTGCGGCAGGCCGGCCTCGATGCGCTCTCCCCCCTGACCACCGCGGCCCGGGCCATGCTCGACGTCATGAACAAGGTCCGCAAGGGCGCGGAGGCCATCTTGCGGGGACTGCTGCCGCCAGAGGCGCTGGCCCGGTTGCGACAGTCCGTCGTGGACTTCGCGGCCACGCTGAAGTCGTACGAGCAGCGCCTCGTGGCGGAGCCCCCGAAGAAGGCGCTGACCCCGGGCACCCTCAAGCCCGGCCTGGCGGGAGCGACCTGATGAGCGACCTCATGTCCCTGATGCGGGCCATCATCCGCGACGAGCTCGCCTCGCTGCGCCTGGGCGACATCGGCGTGGTGACGAGCACCTTCCCCCACGCCGAGGGAGACGCGCACAACCACGAGTGCAACGTGAAGCTGCGCGAGGGCGGGCTGGAGCTGCGGCGCGTGCCCATCACCACCCCACACGTGGGCATGGTGAGCGCACCGCGCGTGGGCGACCTGGTCCTCATCTCCTACGTCGGAGGCGACTCCAACCGCCCCATCGTGGTGGGCCGGCTCTACTCGGACGAGACGAACCCGCCCGAGCACGCCGAGGACGAGTGGCGCGTCGTCTCCCCTCCCGGCGGGAAGACGTCCATCGCCATCGACAAGGACCAGTCGGTGGTCATCACCGCTGGCGAAACGGTGGTGACGGTGAAGCAGGACGACACCATCTCCATCGTCGGCAAGAAGGACCTGAGCATCGAGGTCGACGGCAACGTGCAGCTCAAGTGCAAGGACGCCACGGTGGACGCCTCGGGCAACATCGAGCTGGGCACGGGAGGCACCGGCGTCATCACCGAGGGAAGCCACAAGTGCTATTTCACCGGGGCTCCGCTCAAGGGCTCGCAGAAGGTGAAGGCCAAGGGTTGACCCATGCCGGCTCCGAGCGCATCCGAAATCGAGAACCTCGCCAAGAGCGCCCTCCAGTCGGCGGGCATCCGGGGCGAGAATGCGCCCGACCTCGCCAAGGCCCTGGGTCAGGTCTGTGGGCAGGCCTTCACCCTCTTCGTGTCCATGGCCATGGTGGCCCCCGGCATCCCCGCGGCGGCGCCGCCTCCGCCCGGCTCGGGGAGCACGGCGGGGCCGGGCATGCTGCTGCCCCCGCCGGCCGGGGGCCCGGGGGCCTCGCAGATAGAGCCCATGGCCCTGGGCGCGCTGTCCTCCAACAAGCTCAACGGCGAGCAGAAGCCCGCGCTGGCCAAGGCCATTGCCCAGTCCATCGCGCAGGCACTCACGCTCTTCTGCCTCCAGGTGCAGGTCGCGCCGGGCATGGCCATCGCGGGCTTCACCACGACCTCCCCCGGCTCGCTGGTGGGAGCGGCGCCCGCGAAGCCCATGCTCCAACCCCTCATCCTGGGCTTCCTCCAGGCCGAGGGCCTGCGCGGAGAGAACATCCCCGACCTGGCCGGCGCCATGGCGGAGACGCTCTCCAACGCGCTCACCCAGATGATGTCGCGGCTCAAGGTCACCCCGGGCATTCCCGCCTCGCCCGGGGCCACCGCCGGGCCCGGGAGGTTGATGTGATGGCAGACGAGCTGAAGACGGATTTGCGGCTCGCCTTCAAGGACACCGGCGAGGTGGACCTCGACTGGTCCACCGACGCGGGCGGCGCCAGGACGGTGAGCGGCAAGGACAACCTCGTCCAGGCCCTCACGCTGCGGCTGATGATCTACCGGGGGCACCTGGAGCAGCTCGGCCATGCGCGCTACGGCAGCAAGGTGGCGGAACTCATCGGCGAGCCGCTGGACCGGCAGAACCTGGACCTGCTGCGCCGCTACGTACGTCAGGCCCTCAAGGAAGACTCCCGCGTGGAGGACGTGACGAGCCTGACGGTCAGCGCCCGTCCCGACCTGCCCGGAGCGGTGGATGTCCGGGCCATCATCCTCGCCACCACGGGAGACGAGGTGGAGCTCGGGCTGGCGCTCGACCTGGGGTGAGACGGCGGCGGTCAATGAGCGGGTTCGCAGCACACGACACGATTTCGGGAGCGCACCATGGACCTCAGTGAGAAGCCGGGCTTGAAAGGGGTGCTGACCATCGAGCTCCGCGACATGAGCGGAGCGCTCATGGAGCGGTACCAGCACCACAACCTCATCACCACCCGCGGCAAGCAGCTGCTGGCGGACCTCCTCCTGGGGAAGAAGAACGCCCTGCCCACGAGCTGGGCCATCGTGGTGGGGACCGGGACGGAGCCCGCCAACGTGGCGGACACCGCGCTGAAGGCGCCCATCCCCGAGCAGGCGGAGGACCGCGACCCCGACGTGGCGGTCATCTCGCGCGCGAATGCCACGGTGGTCCAGGGCACGGTGTCCGCCACCCTGGCCGCGCCCCCGGCGGGCACCGTGCAGCCGCTGACCGAGGCGGGCATCCAGATCACCGTGGGCACCGAGAAGATCCTCTTCAACCGCGTGCAGTTCCCCCCGGTCAACCGGGGAGCGAACATGGTCATGACGCTGAGCTGGGAGATCTCCTTTTGAGCCTCACGCCGCTCGACACCTCCTTCAGCGCCATCGTCGACCGGCTGCTCGGGAACCTCGGGCCGGACATCGACAAGAACGCGGGCAGCATGGCCCGCACGCTGGCGGAGTCCTACGGCCGCGAGATGGCCACCTTCTACGCCATGCTCGAGCTGGCGCACCGCTCGGGCTACCTCGACACGGCCGAGGGCGCGGCGCTGGACAACGTGGTGGCCGTGCTGGGCATCTCGCGCGCCCGAGCGGGCCGGCTCACCGGGGACGTGGAGTTCAGCCGCAACTCGCCCGCCCCGGAGGACATCGGCATCCCCGCGGGCCGGCAGGTGACGGGCGTGCTCGCGGAGAACGAGCCCCTGCCCCTCTTCGAGACGATGGAGGACGCGGTGCTCCGCCGGGGGGAGACCCGGGTCGTCATCCCCATGCAGGAGGTGCAGGACGACTCGGACGCCTCCAAGAAGGCGCCCCCCACCATCGACCCGGGCAAGCTCAACGTGATGCCCCGCCCCGTGCTGGGCATCGAGGCCGTCACCAACCGGGCCCCCATCCGCCGCACCGGCCAGGACGAGACGGACGCGAGCCTGCGCGCCCGGGCCCGCACCACCCTGCGGGATGGGGAGATGGGCACGCTCGAGGCCATCGCCGCCGCCGTGCGCAAGCAGGGCGTCCAGCAAGTCACCGTGCGCGAGCCCCCGGACGCGCCTCCGGGCATCATCGAGGTGCTGGTGGCGGACCCCGACTTCGAGCATCAGCCGGACGGCGTGCAGCGGGTGGAGCGGGCCATCCGCGACTCCAAGGCCGCCGGCATCCGCGTCCGGCTCAGCTACGCGCGCACCCTCTATCTCCTGCCCGACTTCCAGGTGGAGCCCGCGGACCCGGACCTCGACGAGGCCGCGTTCGACCGGCTCCGCCGCGAGCTCCAGCAGGCCCTGAGCCGCTTCGTCGAGAGCGTGCCCGCGGGTGAGCTGCTGAGCCGCCGCAAGCTCGAGGCCATCCTCTTCTCCAACCCGGCCGTGCGCCACATCGGCGACATCACCTTGCGCACCTACGTCTGGGACGCCCAGCAGAAGCTGCTCAAGGATGGGCCGCGCCGGGAGCTCGGGCCCGACTGGAAGTTCGAACCCGACGAGAAGCCGACGGTCGACCTCGCGAAGCTGCCGCCCGACATCTCCCGCACGAGACCGCTCGTCTACCGCCTGGAGCTGGTCGTGTCGCTCCCGAGCTCGGACCGGCGCACGCCCGAGCAGGTGCGCCAGTCGCTCCGCGGCGCGGTGGAGGTGTACTCGGCACGCATCACCACGGATGCGCAGGCGACGAAGAAGCCGCAGGCGGAGGTCGTCTGGGACGCGCTCCGCGCGGCCCTGCGCAAGGAGTCCGGCGTGGACGAGGTGCTGTCCGTGACGCTCACCACGGACAGCGGGCTCTCCCTCTCCCTGGAGAAGACCGGAGCCCTGTCCACCCGCACCGTGCCCCTGCGCGTGCGGCTGGCGCTCGGTGGCGCGGAACTGGTGGGGCTGGGATGAACCCGTTCCAGCGCGCACGCCGCATGGTGGGGTATCTCCCGCCGCTCCTCCAGAGCGGCGGGAAGATCAACCTCCTCTTCGACGTCATCGCCCAGGAGCTGGGCGTGATGGAGGGCGGCATCACCCGCCTCATGCGCTCGCGCTGGTACACGCTCGCCCAGGGCTTCCGGGCGGACGACTCGCTCGCCACGAAGGCGGGCTCCGAGCTGGGCCAGCTGGGCGCGCTCTACGGGCTCCAGCCCGGCCCGGACGAGGAGGACGCCTACTTCCGTCAGCGGATCGCCTCGCTCGTGGAGCTGCACCGCACGGGGATGAACACCGCGCCGGCCCTCCTGCGGCTGGTGTCGCTGGTGTACAGGGCCGAGCAACCGCCGGAGCTCTCCTGGGACGGAGACACGGCCGTGGGACTCTTCACCGTCCCCGGGCCCGCCGGGGCGGATGGCACTCCGGGCACGCAGCAGCTCCACGTCGAGCTCGACGACAACCCGCCGACGCCCGCGCTGGCGCGCTTCCAGGGCATCCCCGCCGACCAGCGGCTCCTCACCCTCAACCAGGGCCTGGACCCCGCCCGCCCGGAGGTCTTCCTGACCGCGCCGGAGGATGCGGACATCTCCATTCCCATCCTGCACCACCACGAGTCCGGGCTGGACCTGCTCTTCCTGGGGCGCGTGCCCCGGGGCAGGACGCTCACGCTGCGCCACCAACGCACGCCCCTCATCAACGGCAGCCCGGCGCAGGAGCCGGTGCTCCTCTCGCATCCCTCGCGCTTCGACGACGGGAACCAGACGTTCCGCTTCGACACGGAGGCGGCGCGCTTCTCGTTGTTCGACCAGAGCCAGAAGCTGCCGGAGCTCGCCCCCGGTGAGAACCACTGGAGCTACGGCACGCTGAGCAGGAAGGAGCTTCAGAACTATCTGCCGGCCGGACAGGACCCGGTGCTGGAGAAGGCCCGGCAGAAGGCCCTGGAGCTGGCGCAGGAGCCCAAGCAGTCACCGCGCATCGACATCCAGTTCCGGTGGACGGAGGTCACCCCCGCCACCTTCGTCCTGCGCATCCCCGTCGACTACGTCCCCCCGCAGGCCAAGGGCCTGCCCGACCTGGTCCGGGAGCTGACGGCCACGCTGAATCAAGGCCGGGCCTCGGGCGTGCGCGCGCGCATCGAGTTCATGCTGACGCTCCCGCGCGAGGAGGTCTCCGTGGACGAGAGCCCGGCCCACATGGCGCTCACCACCACCTTCGCGGAGCCGCCTGCCGTCAAGGACACGCTGACGTCCTTCGGACAGGCCATCAAGTTCGAGGAGCAACTCCCCGAACCCGATGACCGGCTCTCCTGGTCCGGCGTCTTCGATGGCACCCGCTTCGATACCTCGAGGTTCAAGAAATGACCGACCCGTACATCAAGGCCGAACCCGGAGACCCCATCCTCTCCGAGCACTGGAACACCGTGCAGGTGCGGACGATTGAAGCGCTCCGCACGCATACCCACCTGGGAGGGGATGACGGCAAGAAGCTGGGTGGCGGCAGCATCGACCCCGAGACCACGCTGGCGGTGAAGCAGGTCAATGCCTCCACCACCCTGACGGTGAGGGGCCTCAACGTGTTCGACAGGCTCACGGGCCTGGTCGGCGAGAAGCTCGCCGTCACGGGAGGCGCTGTCTCCGGCGCGCTGACGGTGACCGGCAACGTGGGCATCGGGGTGACGTCACCCAGGGCGAAGCTGGACATCCAGGAGGCGGTCCGCTCGGGAGCACACCCCGCCACGGTGAGGGGGCTGTACGTCACGGGTGACTTCGGCGCCGAGGCGGATGGCGTCGAGTTCCGGCACACCAACGGGACGCAGGGAGTCGGGATTGCCTACTCCACCCTCTACGCCACCGGCTCCAACGCGGACCAGGACCTGGGCCTGAAGGCCCGGGGCACTGGCAAGGTCACCGTCCGAGGCGACCTCAAGATTGGTGGGCCCTCGCTGTTGAGCGCCACCGGCAGGCGCATCCTCGAGACGAATGCCACCGACGACTGGCTGCGCGTCAACAGCAACGTCGATTACAAGGCCATCGCCCTCTACAACACGGTGGCCATTGGCGAGGGCGGTCTGTCCGTCGGAGAGTGGGCACAGCTTCCAAAGGGAGCGCTCAAGACCACGGGCAACATCCACACGGAAAATGACCTGCTGCTCGGGACCAATGCGAACAACAAGCGGTTCATCCTCCACTCCCGGGGTGGGATCGGCGACTTCCTGCAAATCACCTCCGACCAGGCGGATGGGAACTGGGACTGGGCGAACGGCCTCGTGCTGAAGCGCGGCGGTGGGGTCGGCATCGGGACGACCACGCCCCAGAGCGCGCTCCATATCGCCTCGAGGACCAGCGTCCTGGCGCGCATCGAAGCGGGCGGAACGGGAGGCTGGGCCGAGCTCGACCTCTACAGCACGCACGGCGCCGCGAATCTGAGGAACTGGAACATCTCCGCGCGCGGACATGGTGGCTTCGCCATCCGCCAGCTCTCGGACGCCCGAGGCGAGCTGTCCATTCCCCTGCTCATCGACACGAATGGCACGACGTTCACCAAGACGCTCCAGGTCCAGGGCGACCTCTACGCCGCCAACTCGGCCGTGTATTTCACCAAGACGGACCACGACCACAGCGGCATCGGCAACACCCAGGGTTACGCGGCCATCGAGAACTCCAGGAACTACGATGCCCTGATGATTCTGGGCCGCCAGATGCCCAACGGCCGCATCGTCAAGCTCTGGGACCGCCTGGAGGTCCACGGGAAGATCTGGACCAGTGATGGTCGCTTCGAGGGCTCGGACCTGCGCCTCAAGCGCGACATCACCCCGCTGGAAGACTCACTGGAAAAGGTCCTGAAGCTGCGCGCGACGCGCTTCCGGATGGCGGAGTCCCGGGACGAGTCCCCGCGAATCGGCCTCATCGCCCAGGAGGTGGAGGAGGTCTTCCCCGAGGTCATCGACGAGGGACCGGGCGGGATGAAGGGCATCAGCTACGCTCGACTCGTCGCCCCGCTCATCGAGGCCATCAAGGCCCAGCAGCAGCAACTCGACGACTTGCGGACCGCGCTGCGGGCCGCCACGCAGGAGAACCCCTCATGAAGAGCCATCTCGAGCAGCGCCTGGCCACCCTCAAGTCCGAGTACGAGGCCGGACAAAAGATGCTCTCCGAGCTGGATGCGAAGCGCAACCAGCTCACCACCACGCTGCTGCGCATCGAGGGCGCCATGCAGGTCATCCAGGAGCTGCTGGCGCAGGAGCAGCCGCAGGCGGACAACGTGACGGACCTGCCGAAGGCGGCACGCTGAGCCATGGGCGACGCGCGCGTCGGAGTCACGTTGAAGTACGGCGGGAAACCGGTGCCCGCGGGCCCCACCGCACCGGTGGACCCCGCCGGCCTCGCCGTGACGCTCGACGTGCCCGCCGATGTGGAGCTGCTGCGCGCCTCGCTCGTCCTCCAGGCCCCGGGGGATGACGTGACGGTGGACCTCCCGCCGACGGCCACCGTCGCCACCAGCCTGGGGCCCGGGCCGGCGCCCGCCAACAGCGCCATCGACTGGATCAGCCTCGACTGGGGCGCACGCCGCCCGTTGACGTTCCTCCAGATAAAGACCTCCGCGAAGGACATGGAGGGACGCGTCAGTGTCGCCGAGGGAGGCCCGTGGTTCCCGCCCACGCCCGGCAGCACCGCCGTGCTGGGAGGCAATGGGCAGGCCCTGCCCGGAATCATGGCCAGCCGGCTGATGGTGGAGTTCTTCCCGGCCCCGGCCAATCCCATACCTCCGGACCCCAACAAGAAGACCACCGCCATCCTGCTGTCGGAGCTCGTGGTGAAGGCCTCCGCGCGGCCTCCGGACGTGACGGCCCTCGTCGAGCCGGAGCAGCTCTTCTTCCACCATGCGATGCCGCTCCAGCCCCTCCAGGAGCTGACGCTGCGGGACGAGCTGCGCGCCGCGCTCCAGCGGGCCTGGCCCGCCAGCCTGCGCGGAGGCCCCGTCGTCCTCACGCTCCGCTCCTCCGCGCCCTCGCGGCTCCGGAGGCTCGCCCTCACCCTGGACACCGCCGTGCTCACCCGGGTGTGGAGCCCCGGCGGTGACTCGCTCACCCTGCCGCTCTCCACGGATGGAGAGGGCGTGGGCCGCATCGAGGTGCCGCCGAACCGGCCCCTGCGAGAGGTCCGGTTCCTCGCGCGCTACCAGCCGCGCGGTGAGCGCATCCCCCTGGAGTTCAAACCGCCCGCCCAACCCGCGCAGGCGCACCGGTGCGGCGAGGGTTGGGCCGCGGCACAGGCGTTCTCCCCTCCCGAGGGGGGCGGCGCGCTCGCCGGCATCGACCTCCACCTGCGTCCCCTCACCCGCTCCGTCCAGGGCACGCTGACCCTCTTCCCGGATGAGTTCGGCCGGCCAGGCAAGGTGCCCCTGTGCGTCGCCGTGGAGCTCGCGATCGAGGAGCGGGGCAACGCGCCCTGGGATGCGCGCTGGGTCTCCTTCGAGCTGCCCGAGCCCGTTGCGCTCGACGAGAAGACGCCCTGCTGGGCGGTGCTCGCCATCACCCAGGGGAGTGTGCTCTGGAGCCTCGGGGACGCAGCGGCTGTTTCCAGCAAGGGGGGACTTGCGCCGCGCGCCGCGCTCTACCGCGCCGAGGACACCGGCCCCTGGCTGGAGCGCGAGGTGCCCTCGACGGGAGGCACGAAGGTGGGCCCCTGGGCCTACAGCCGCCCGCGCCTGCTCGCCTCTGCCACGGAGCCGCCCGCCCCGCCAAAGGTGGTGCTGCGCTGGGGCCCGCATGAGCTCGCCGTGACGCCCGACGCCGGAGGGCGCGTCAGCCTGGACGAGCGCGTGCTCGCGGGCCTGCCCCCTCCCGGTGCCCCCGCGACGGGCCCCGCGCCCGCGCTCGAGGTCGTCGTCCGCTCCCGGGTCGCCGGGGAGCTCACCCTCTCCGAGCTGCGCGTAACGAGCCCCCGGAGCGACACCTGGCCGCTCTTCCAGCCGTCGTGAGGTTCCGCCCGCCATGCTGGTCTCCGTCGAAACCTTCTTCCATGACGCGCTCATGTCCGCGCTGCCGGACGATGTCGACGTGGCCACCGGCCCTTCCCTGGGCCCCGCGGCCGACGTCACCCAGCTCGTCGAGGTGACCGCCTCGGGTCTGAAGCTGGCGCGGCCCGAGGGAGAGGACCTGACGTCCCGCCGCGAGCCCGGCTTCCGCTTCGGGGTGCACCGCTGGCGCGCGGACGGGAAGCAGGTGGACTTCGTCCTGCCGGAAGGCGCCCCGGGACAGGTGGCGGAGGTCGAGTCGCCTCCCGGCCGCCCGCTGCGCCGGGGCGACGACTACCTGGTGGAGGGCCGCATCGTGCGCTTCTACCGCCCTCCCGCACAAGCGGATGCCGCCGTGGTGGCGCTCCTGCGAGGAGCGAGCGCGCCCGGGTTCCTCGAGCGGTCTCCCTGTGACATCCCGCTCATCATCCGGGCCTGGAGTCAGGAACACGGGGCCGCGGACACGCTGCTGTCGAGCGCGCTGAGCGCGGCGCTGCTGGCCTCCTCGGGCATGGGCAACTTCGACGACCCGGCCTCGGACGAGTCCGGGGTGCGCATCCGGCTGCTGCGGCCCAGCATGGTGCTCGTCGGGCTCGCGCGCGGCGCCGAGCTGCTCCACGACAAGCGCTTCTTCCGCGCCCAGGCCGAGTTCCTCATCCGAGGGGAGCTCGAGCAGCTGGTCGCGGTGGGAGAGCCCGAGCCCACGGGCATCATCCGCGAGGTGCGGCGGGTGTGACCGCCCGGCGCACGCTCATCGAGGAGACCTGGCGCCCGAATCGTAGCCGGAGGCCCCAGCGGATGAAGGGCCCCGGGCCGGCCGCTGGCCCCACCGCCAGGACGTGAATTCGCTCAGCGTCTACGATGCCCGGCATGGACCCTGGAGTGAAAGAGCCGGAGCGGCTCGGAGAGACGCGGCTACCGGATGGCAGGATGCTGGGCTGGGCGCAGTGGGGCCCCGAGGACGGAGCGCCCGTCCTGTTCTTCTCCGGCGCCGCGATGGGACGCAGTCTCGGCTTCGGTGCGGAGGTGCTCGCCGGCCTGGGCGTGCGGCTCATCTCGGTGGACCGCCCGGGACTCGGGGCCTCCAGCCCCAGGCCAAAGCGGACGCTGAACGACTGGGCGACGGACATCCGGGACCTGACCTCCGCCCTCGCGTTGTCCCGCTTCAGCATCGTCGGGTTCTCCCAGGGCGCGCCCTTCGCGCTGGCCTGTGCGGCGGCGGGGCTCCCGAGCGCGGTGGCGGTGGTGTCGGGGCAGGACGACCTCAACGCGCCGGCCCTCGCCGGCTTGTTGCACCCCGAGGTCGCGGGGATGGTGCGGAGGGTGGCGGAGGATGCCGCGGGCTTCGAGGCGATGTTCGCCGGCCTGGGGAACGCCGAGGTGCTGTGGAAGCTCGTCACCGGGACGAGCTCCCCCGTCGACCTCGCCGTGTACACCGCCCCGGGCTTCGAGTCCGCCTACCGGCGCGCGCTCCAAGAGGGCTTCTCCCAGGGAGCCGGGGGCTACGCTCGGGACCTCACGCTGGCCATGGGCCGCTGGCCCTTCGACCTCGCCAGCATCCGGGTCCCCGTCTCGCTCTGGTATGGCGAGCATGACACCAGCGTCGTCCACTCGCCGGACCATGGGGCCATGCTCGCGCGCCGCATCCCCACGGTGAGCAGGCACGTGGTCTCCGGGGCCGGAGGGTCGCTGCTGTGGACCCACGCCGGGGACATCCTGAAATCGCTGATGCTGTCGGGCCGGCGCTGACGCGAAAGTGCGGCGGACTGGGAGCCCTCTTGCCGGGCGGAGGACCGAGGCAGGGAGGCGAATCTGTTCTATGTGTCCAGGCCTCTCACGGAGGACCGTCCGACATGCCGCTCGCTTCGCCCTCGCTCCGCCGCCTCGCCGTGCTCACGCAGTGCTTCGCGCTCTACGGCCTCGGTACCGCCTGCGCCTCCACTCCGTCCGCGCCAGGGCAGGCCGGCGCGCATGACAAGGCGGCTCCCCCCGTCGAGGCCCGCGTCGATGCACGGGCCATCATCGCGGACGCGCGGAAGATTGCCACGCGGGAGGGCGTGGAGGAGCTGCTCGAGATTCCGGTGGGAGGGACGAAGCAGTGGATTTCGGTCCGGGGGAAGGACCGGCGCAATCCCATCCTGCTGATGATTCACGGCGGGCCTGCCTCCCCCGAGCTTCCGACGAGCTGGGCCTTCCAGGGCGGCTGGGAGGACTTCTTCACCGTGGTGCAGTGGGACCAGCGCGGCAGCGGCAAGACGTACAACGCCAACGACCCGGCCCGCATCGCCCCCACGCTCTCCCTCGAACGCATCACCGAGGACGCCGCGGAGGTCGTCCAGTATCTGCGGAGCCGCTACGGCAAGGAGAAGGTCTTCGTCCTCGGTCACTCCTGGGGGAGCCTCGTGGGCCTGGTGCTCGCCCACCGCCACCCCGAGTGGCTGTTCGCCTACGTGGGGATGGGGCAGGTCATCAGCGGGCAGGAGAACGAGCGCGTCAGCTACGCCCTCACGCTCGCCGCGGCCGAGGCCGCCCGCAATGAGACCGCCCTCCAGGAGCTGAAGGCGATTGCGCCCTATCCGGAGGAGGACGGTGCGCTCCCCTTCGAGAAGGTCAGCATCGAGCGCAAGTGGTCCAACACGTTCGGCGGGCTGGTGTATGGGCGCGACGACATCGGCCACTACCTGAACCTGGCCGAGCTCTCTCCCGACTACTCCGCGGCGGACGTGGCGGCCATCGAGCTGGGCTCACAGCTCTCGCTCCCGTACCTGTTGCCGGAGATTGCGAAGTTCGACTACACGCAGGTCACCCGCTTCGGGTGTCCGCTCGTCATCTTCGCGGGGCGGCACGACACGACCACGCCCTCGCAAGTCCCTGCCCAATGGCTCACGCGGGTGAGCGCGCCGAGCAAGCGTCTCATCTGGTTCGAGAACTCCGCCCACATGATGATGGTGGAGGAGCCCGGGCGCATGCTCCTCCACCTCGTGCAGGACGTGCTGCCGCTGGCGGCGCGTGGCACGGAGCAGGCTCCCGCCGACGTGTCCCCGCCCGGCCCTGCATCGACTGGCACGGGGCCTGCCTCGCGCTGACACATTCCGCTCTCGGGTGGTGGGCAGGCGCTGAGTCAGCCCCGCCGCTTCAATGGCAGGTCGATGCAGGACGGGTACTCGGAGCCGCGCATCACCCGCCAGGAGGAACGGCCCTCGGCGGGGATGCGGGCGAAGCTGTCGGCGTCGGCGCCCGCGAGCGCGACCCGCAGGCGATTCCCCCGGCGGATGAGGACCGAGATGGGCAACAACCCGAAGGTCAGCGTCGCCACCTCGCCCGGAACGAGGGGACAGGCGTCCTCGCGCCGGAACGAGCGGTAGGGAACGGGCGTGACGTAGGGCGGCGCCGAGCCGGACAGCTTCCGGTGCAGCGCCCGGAGCTGCCCCTCCGTCAAGTAGGTCACCCGGCCCCGCGGGTCGACCTCCTCCAGGTAGACGAAGAAGGCGCCATCCTCGACAGATGAGGCCACGTGCAGGGTGAGGACGGCGTGTCCGGTGAGCTCCACGTCCACGTCCAGCGGAGCGCTCGTGTACGTGAGCAGCCGCCGGTCCTCGCGGGCGCGGTCCGCGTAGACCACCGGCGTCATCCCATCCGGCGTGTGCCAGCGATTGTGTGTTCCAGTGGTGGCGGCGAAGTCGACCTCGTAGGTGTCGGCGCCCTCGCCTGCCGGTGCCTCGCGAGCGAGGTGGTGGTCCGCCGCGAAGTACCAGCGCTCCGTGGAGAAGCCCGCGGGGGGCCACACGGGTGTCGACTTCCAGGACTCCTCGGCCACCGTGAAGTAGTGCAGCAGCTTCTCCGTGGCGGGCGCGCCGGACGCGAGCGTCCGGTCGAAGAAGGCGGTGCACGCCTCCCACTGACCGGCCATGGAAGGATTCGGCTGCCCCTTGGGCCGGGCGAAGGGGCTGGCATGGGTCTTCATGTTGTGACTCCACGCCCCGATGACGCCCACCTGGGGGTTGGCGAAGTTGAGGAACCGGTGGATGACGGCGTCGGAGGTGCGGCCGTCGAACCAGCTCCCCCACCCGTACACCGCCGCTCCCGAGGCCTCGATGGCCTCCTTCCTGCGGAACTGGCTGAAGTCGTCGGTGGTGACGGGCTGCGAGCCGAACGCGTCATCGCGAAAGGTCATGGACTGCACCGCGGCCCAGACGTCGACGTTGTCCCGGTGCGCCTCCAGGGCCGCGCGGACCCGCGAGCGGTCGGAGTCTCCGTCCACGGGGCGGACCCCACGCACCATCAGCCTCGCCCCCAGGCCCCAGACGGACGGGACGCGGCCGGCGTCCAGCATGCGGTTGGTCGCGTCCCACCGCCGCATGAACCCCGCGTTGAGGATGCCTCCCGGCATGACCACGTCCGTGTACACGTCGAACTCAATCTGCTGGGGAATCACCGCCCGGACGTGTTCCGGCGCAGCCGCCGCGAGCAACTCCGCGGTAGTCCCCTCGTAGGAGATACCCACCGCGCCCAGGTGGCCGTTGCACCAGGGCTGGTCCGCCACCCAGCGGGCCACCTCGCCCAGGTCCGCGACTTCCACGTCCGACCAGGGATGGGCCCAGGTCCCGAAGGAGGCACCGGAGCCGCGCACGTCGACGACCACCACCGCGTACCCCCGGGCCACCAGCGCGTCACCGATGGGCTCGCGCGGCCCCATGGGCACCCGGTCCGGAGGAGACAGGCGCAGGTCGAAGCTTCGCCAGTAGCGGCTCATGACCAGCACCGCGGGGAGCCGCTCGCCGTCCGGCAGGTTCCTGGGAAGGCTGACGTCGAGCGCGAGCTGGACACCGTCACGAAGCGTCAGCTGCAGCGAGCGGGAGACCACGCCCTTGAAGCGCGGCGGAGCTGACACGGGATTGCCGGGGAAGCGGCCCTGGTCGACCATGGGGACGACATACCCGATTCACCCCGCGACGGCTCGCATCGTGGCGGGGCGCCTCGTGTGGCGAAGGACGTAGTCGATGAGCCGCGGGTGCCCCTGGAGCAGCTTCAGCGTGTTCGCCAGGTGGAGGATGGACGCCAGGACCAGGTCGGCGGCGGTGAAGGCGTTGCTCACGGCGAACTCCCTTCCCCCTAGCCGGGTGTCGATGACCGTGAGCACCTCGTCGAGCCGGGCGTGCGGCTTCGCCTGGTTCGTCTCCCGCGCCTCGGGCAGCCGCGCATCGCGGTGGTGCTCCAGCACCACGGGCTCGAGCGTCACCTCGGCGAAGAGCACCCACTGGAGGTAGGGGCCGCGCTCGGGCGAGCCCGGAGGCGGCGCCAGGTGCTTCTCCGGAAAGCGGTCGGCCAGATAGAGGAAGCTCGCCGACGACTCGAACAGCGTCACGTCCCCGTCCACCAGGACGGGGACTTCGCCGAAGGGGTGCAGCGCCAGGTAGGCCGGCGTCCTGTTCTCCTGCTTCGACAGGTCGAGCTTCACCAGCTCGTAGGGCACTTCGAGCTCCTCGAGCAGCCAGCGGTGACGGGTCGCCCGGGTCCTGGGGGCGAAGTAGAGCTTCATGGGAGCACTCCTGGAAGTGGGTCGCGTCCCGGCAACCTTGCGGTCCGCGGGGCCGCCGGACAATGCGGCCACGCGCGAACTCTTTGTCAGGGTAGCCTTGACGATGATGATTTCACCAGCCGACATGCTCCTCTTCGCGGCGGTCGTCCGGGAAGGCAGCTTCACCCGGGCGGCGCGACAGCTCGGCATCACCAAGCAGACCACCAGCGAGCGGATCAGCAAGCTGGAGGCGCAGCTCGGGGTGCGGCTCCTCGAGCGGACGACGCGGCGGCTGCGGGTCACCGGAGCGGGAGCGACCTATTACGAACGCTGCGCCGCCATCGCCGCGCAGATAGACGAGGCCAACAGCGAGGTGCAGCAGCGGGAGGCGGAGCCGGTCGGCCTGCTGCGGGTGTCCTCGCCGATGCTCTACGGACGCCGCTACCTGGCGCCCGTCGTCTCGGAGTTCCTCGGCCGCTACCCCAAGGCGCGGGTGGAGCTGGTGCTGGCGGATCGCCGCATCAACCTCTTCGAGGAGGGGCTGGATGTCGCGATTCACATCGGACCGCTCGACGACTCGTCGCTCGTGGCGCGCAAGCTCGGAGAGGGTCCCGTGTACTTCGTTGCGAGCCCCGGGTTCCTGGCGAAGCACGGGACGCCGAGCGCCAGGGAGCTCCGAGCCGCGCGGTGCATCGGCTTCAGTGCGTTCGAGACCTGGGTGGTCGAGGGCGTGAAGTCGCGAATCGACCCGGTGCTGACCGTGAATGACCTCGAGGTGGCGTGCGAGGCGGCAATCGCCGGGGTCGGCATTGCCTGCGTTCCGGCGCTCCTCTGCCGAGATGCGGTCCGTGACGGTCGGCTCGAGGTCCTCTTCGGCCCCAGGCCCGCGATGCTGCGGCCCGTTCACGCCGTCTACCCGAGCCGGCTGAATCTCCCGTCAAAGGTCCGGCTCTTCGTCGAGACGCTGGCCACCCGGGTCAAGCCGATGTTGCCGCTGCACGGAGCGGCGCGACGCAGGCGCCAGTAAAGGGGGTGAAGCCCTCTTCCGGCGGGTGAGCCCGGGCCCAATTCCTCCGGACGACCAGACTCCAAGCCAGCCTCCGTATGAATTCCGGGTGCAGCCCGGAAACGGAACCGCCCCGACGAGATGGGACGCATCCCCCCTCGGGGTGGCCCCGCTCGCGACCACGACGGTGCCGGACGGCTGGGACGGGCTCAACGTGGGAGCGCCCCAGCCCTTCCGGCTGCGGGGCCGGGTCACCCACCCCACCGACATGAGCGTGAGCCGTCCCCTCGTCGTCTTCGCGCACGGCAACCACACCCCGCTGTACGTGGGCGAGCGGAACAGCTCCGGCTCCCTCTTCTGGGTCCGCGTCGCGGCGACGATGACGTCCGACGAGAACTGCCGGGGCTACGCCTACCTCCAGGAGCACCTGGCGAAGCGCGGCTACGTGACACTGAGCGTGGACCTGGACGAGATGTCGGGCGCCGGAGACCCGTACCCGGACATCCGGGGCGCCGGCATCCTCCTGCGCGCCTGGGTCACTCTGAAGAACATCGAGCACCTCGTCACCCACGCCGCGTCGCTGGGAGCGGGGAGCCTGAGCGGCCGCATCGACCTCGGCCGGACCTACCTCGTCGGGCACTCGCGCGGCGGAGAGGCGGTGCAGGTGATGCTCGCGCAGCTCAAGCACCTGGCCGGGACGGTGTCGCGCTCCGGAATCGTCCCTCCGGGTGGCTCGCTGGCCGTCGCTCCGCAGCCCTCCGGCATCAAGGGCATCGTGAGCCTGTCGCCCGTCAGCTACGTCCTGGAGTACGGGGGCTTCGTGGCCCCGGACGTGCCCTACCTCCTGCTGTACGGAAGCGCCGACGGCGACGTCAACGGGGCGTTCCCCTCCGTGATGCCGTTCCGCCACTATGACCGGGCCACGGGCAACCGCTTCACCCTGCGGCTGATGGGAGGCAATCACAATGCCTTCAACACCAGCTGGGGCTACAGCGACGCGACCGAGATGATTGGCTGCATAGGGGTGCCCTCGACGCTCCGGCTCGTCTCCCAGTCCCAGCTGCGCACCGGCGCGACGTCGCGCATCATCGACGACTACGAGTTCAATCTGAGCCGGACGCTGTCCAGCAACGGCCAGCCGGTGACCTTCACGGTGACGGGCACGGAGGAGCGCCTGCTGCTGGACCGCAACCTGGCGTCGGAGGTGGAGGTGGAGAACCGCTTCTTCAACCAGACGCAGGGCGTCCTCTTCTCCTGGGCCGCGCAGGCGGCGTACGAGTTCACGCTGGCCCCGTCCGACAGGGACCTGGGCTGGGCGCGCTCTCTCAACCTGCGGGTGGCCCAGCAGCCGCTGCGCAGCGCTCCGGGCCAGAGCAGCTTCCAGGTCGAGCTGGAGGATGCCTCGGGTCGCCGCCAGGCGGTGTCCGTCCGACTGAAGGACTTCGTGGCCCCGGTGTCGCCCGCGAACATCTGGTCGCCTGCCCAGCAGCGACTGGACGGCAGCACCGAGCCGACGGCCCAGCGGCATGACACGACTTCCGGTGCGTTTCAGACATACCGTCTGCCCATGGAGGCGTTCGATGTGTCTGCCCTGCACCTCGGCAACATCACCAAGGTCCGCCTGCGATTCGGTGAGGCCGGCGAGGCCTCGTCCGGCACCCTGGCGGTCGATGACGTGGAGATTGAATACCCATGAGACGTTTCCTCATCCTTGCGCTTCTGTTGGCGGGCTGCACCGAGCGTGAGAAGGCGCTGGCCCCGGCCCCCGCCGCGGCAGTGGCGACACAGCAGCAGAGCGTCATCACTGTCAGCACCGTCGAAAAGGTCCGCGTCACGGCGGGCTTCGAGGTCATCACCGACGGGCAGAAGCAGGTGGTCAACGACGGGGTGCTGCTCCGGGTGAGCGGCCTGTCCCCGTCGGTGTTCGAGCCGCGCGCGATGGCGCGGCCCGACTTCATCGTGGGCTCGTCCATCGCGAAGGTGGTGGTCAATCCCCTGGCGACGATGGGGGAGGCCCGCGTCCTCGCGCCGCTTCCTCCGGCGGGGAGCCAGGCCACCGTGTGGCTGACGCTGCCCGGCGTGGTGGCGACGGGCATGGATGCCACCGCCCTGGAGCAGGAGCGGCAGCGCGCGGTGGCGACGACGGGGTACTGGTACACCTTCACGGCGCCCTCGGCCACCGCGCCGACCCGTCAGTTCGCCACCTTCAACGAGCTGAAGTTCGCGGAGCAGCGGCAGCAACTGACGCGCACGCAGTGCCAGCAGGAGCTCGGAAAGCAGTGTGGGACCATCCTCGAGTCCCGCCTGGGGCCCGTGGACTGCGGGTACTGCTCGTTCAACCAGACGTGCATGCCGGACAACCTGTGCTGCACGAAGACCACCTGCGCGCAGCAGGGCGGCCAGTGCGGCAGCCTTCCGGACGGGTGCGGCGGGACGATGTACTGCCCCTGTGCCTGCCCCGCCAGCGAGCCGTACCGCTGCTGCGACGGCATCACGTGCTCGGCGTCCAAGAACTGCCCGGAGATTGCGTGCGACCCGCGGCCTCAACCTGATGGGGGGGCCACCGAGTAGCAGGGACGCCAGGCACTCCGGTGGCGCCGTGAGCTGCGTCTCATGGCCCCCGGAGTGCGACGGGTGGGGGCGGCTTCGATTCCCGCCGCCTCCACTCCATATCTCCCGGGTGTGTGGTGGATATGGTGCGCGGGCTGCTCGTGCTGAGCGAGCCGCTGACACAATGAGAGGCATTGCGAGCGCGAATGCCTTGAAGACACCCCATTGACTTCAGGGCCTGCCCGCCTAGAGTGCCTGGGCGCGACGCGGGTGGAGGGGCCGGCACGTACGTCTTGCACCGGTGGGATGATGACATCCATGTTCCGTGTAGCCGTGCTGCTGTGTCTTTCGGCGGGTGGGGCCCTGGCCCAGGAGGCGGCTCCGAGCGAGCCTGAGGCCAGCGAAGCTCCGAAGCAGTCCGGGTTGTCCGAGGGCGTCCGGCCGGAACTGGGCCTCCAGCTGAGCTACGCCTTCGCGAACGACATCGAAGGCGGTGAGCACAGCGGACCGGGAGCACGAGTCCAACTGCTCGCCCGGTTCAATCCGTACATCGCGGTGGGTCCGGAGCTGGCCCTCTACTTCGGCGCCGGCTCCCAGCGCATCGTCACACCGAACACTCCCCAAGGGGAGGTCTACACCACCCGCAAGGGAATGCTCTTCCAGCTCGCGGGAGTGCTGCGCGTCGGATTCGACCGGGGCCCCATCCGTCCCGCCCTCCTCCTGGGGCCCGCCGTTTCCGCATCCGGCAGCAGGGCTGACCTCTTCTACTTCCTGGGGGGACAGGTGACCTTCATGCTGGGTCGACTGCCGCTGTCCATCGACGTGCGCGCCTACCGTCCCCTCACGGGCTCGCTCACGGGCTATCCGAACACCCAGTCCCTGGGGCTGGGCACGCGCATCTCCTGGTGAGGCGCGACCTGGCATCAGCGAGCCATCACCCGCCAACCGGCCCCAGGAACCGCGCCTCCATCCGCTTCACCTCACCGGACGCCGAGTCCTTCACTTCCACCGTGAAGACGAAGGGCCCGCTGACGCGCTCCCGCTGCACCGTGATGAACAGCGGGACGCGGAAGCTCTCCAACGAGGCGAGCTTCACCTCCGCCTGGGGCACCACCACCTGCGCGGGCACGGGGCTGTCCACGCGAATCGTGAAGGTCGTCTCGCCCGGATTCTTGTTCACCAGGTGCAGCTCGAACTGATTTCGCACCGTACCCGCTTCGATGAGGTACGGCGTGCCCTGGAAGCGCAGCAGGTTGGCCTCGAAGGGAACGCGCTGCACGAGGCTCAGCGTGAGGCCGGTGAGGGCCGCCACCATCAGCGCGCCATACAGCACCAGCCGGGGCCGCAGCACGCGGCGGGGCTTCCCATCCAACCCGTTGAGCGAGTCATACCGGATGAGCCCACGCGGCCGGCCCACCTTGTCCATGACGTCGTCGCACGCGTCCACGCACTGCGCGCAGGCCAGACAGTCCATCTGCAAGCCGTTGCGGATGTCGATGCCGGTGGGGCACGCCGTGACGCACCTGCGGCAGTCCACGCAGTCCCCGCGCGGCGGAGCCACCTCGCCCGGCTTCGCCTTCAGCATCCGCCCGCGAGGCTCTCCCCGCTTCACGTCGTAGCCGATGATGAGCGAGTCCCTGTCCTGCATCGCCGACTGGAGCCGGCCGTAGGGACACACCACCACGCACAGCTGCTCCCGGAACCACGCGAAGTTGAAGTACAGCGCGCCGGTGACGGCCATGGCCCACGCAAAGGCCACCGGCGACACGGCCGGGCCCTCGGACACCATGGACACCAGCCCGCCCGCGGACACGAAGAGGCTCAGCGCCGCGTGGGAGATGAGCAGCGACACGCCCAGGTACGCGCCATGCTTCAGCCCCGCGCGCCCCACCCTGCCTGGCGTCCACCGCGAGCCCGCCAGCTTCAGCCGCCGCTCGCGGGGCCCGTCGAAGAAGCGCTCTATCGGCCGGTACACGCCCTCCAGGAACACCGTCTGAGGGCACGCCCAGCCGCACCACACCCGGCCCAGCCAGGCGGTGACGAACAGCAGGCCGAAGCCCACCGACGTGACGAGGAAGAGGACACGCCAGAAGTCCTGCGCGTTGTACGTGCCGCCGAAGAGGTAGAAGCGGCGCGCCGCCACGTCCAGATGCACTGCCGGGTGGCCGCCCACCTCCACCAGGGGCAGCGCCACGTAGAAGGTCATCAGCACCGCGAACAGCACCCGCCGCCGGGTGATGAACCGGCCGTGGATGTCCGAGGGGTGGATGGCCAGACGCGAGCCATCCGCCCGGATGGAGCTGAGCTGGTCGATGCGGGGACTGTCCTGCTGCGGTGCGGCTGCCATGACGACGCGTCCTCTCCGTGCTCGGGCGCTACGGCTGCTCGGGCTCACCCTGCGGCGCCTTGCCACCGGGCGCGTTCGTTCCCTTGAGCGTCAGCACGTACGCGGAGACCGCGCGCACGCGCTCGGCCCCCAGCGTGCGCTCCCACGCGGGCATGCCCTTGGCCACCACGCCCTCGGCCACCACCTTGTGGATGCCCACCGGCTTGCCGCCGCCATGCAGCCAGAAGCCGTCCGTCAGGTTGGGACCGATGAGCCCCTGTCCCTGCGCGCCGTGGCAGGAGGCACAGTTCGCCTGGAACACGGCCTTGCCGTTGCCCACCGCTGTCGGGTCCTGCACCAGCGCCAGCAGCGTCTCGTCGGACACGGGCTTGTGGTCCGCGTTGCGCTTCGCCACCTCAGCGGCCTCGCCGGAGTACTCGCCGAGCTGCCCCGGCGACAGCTCCGCGATGTGGTACCAGAACCAGTAGCCCGCGCTGAACACGAGCGACGTCCACAGGATGAACAGCCACCAGTTGGGCAGCCGGTTGTCGTGCTCCTCGATGCCGTCGTAGATGTAGTGCAGCGGTGCCTTCTCACTCATGGCCCGCCTCCCCTCGCTCGGCGAGCGGAAGCCGCGCGAGCGCGTCGAAGTCCTGGCTGCGCCGCGCCCCGAAGACCCAGACGCAGACACCGAGGAACACCGCGATGAACAGGATGAGCGCGAAGAGCGGAAGCTCTGTCAGCGTCATCCCCTCGTAGAATTGCTTGTACATCAGCGACTCCCTCCCTGGCTGCCATCGGCGGAGGCGGTGGGCGGCCCGCCGGGCTGCTGCACGGGCGCGTCCTGCGGCCCACGCCCCAGGCGCTGCAGGTAGGCGATGAGCGCCACCATCTCCGAGTCCCACGCCACCGTGACCCCCTGCGTGGCCAGGTCCGCGGTGATGCCTTCCGCCTGTGACTTCTGCCGGGCCTCCGCGGTGTCCACGTCCGCGTTGGAGTACGGCACGCCCAGCTTCTGCATCAGCGCCAGCTTCTTCGGCGCCTCCTTCGTCTTGAGCGGGTTCTTCGCCAGCCACGGGTACGACGGCATGTTGGAGCCGGGGCTGGTGGCTCGCGGGTCCATCATGTGCGTGTAGTGCCAGAGGTTCGGATACTTGCCGCCCAGCCGGTGCAAGTCCGGCCCGGTGCGCTTGCTCCCCCACTGGAAGGGGTGGTCGTAGATGAACTCCTCCGCGCGGGACACGTCGCCGTAGCGCTGCGTCTCCGCGACGAAGGGGCGAATCATCTGCGAGTGGCACGTGTAGCAGCCCTCGCGGACGTACAGGTCACGCCCCTGCAGCTCCAGCGGCGAGTACGGCTGCTGCGCCTCGCCGTGCGCGGGCACCGCCTGCTTGAGCATGATGGTGGGCAGCAGCTCCGCGACGCCGCCGATGAGAATGGCCACCAGCGTCAGCACCGTGAAGGCCAGCGGCCGGCCCTCGATGAGGCCGAACCAGGACGGCTTGCCCGCCTCGCGCTCGCGCCGGGTGACAATCCAGGCGAACTCGCCCAGGGCGATGATGGCGCCCATCAGCACCAGCGCGCGCACCGGCCTCGCCCAGCCGAGGAACATCGTCACCGTGAGGATGGCGATGGCGAAGATGAGCGGCCGGCCCGTCACCACCTGCACCCAGCCGGGCGCGGGCGTGGCGGCGGGCACCGGCGCGGGGGCCGGCGTCTCCACGACGACGGTGGCCTCGCCATTGACGGGCTGGCCGGCGCGGGCCGTCTTCCACAGGTTCCACGCCATCATGATGAAGCCCACCAGGTACATGGAGCCGCCCGTGAAGCGGACGATGTACATGGGCCGGATGGCCAGCAGCGTCTCCACGAAGTTCGGGTAGAGCAGCGTCCCGTCCGCGTTGGTGGCGCGCCACATCAACCCCTGGGTGACGCCGCTGATCCACATGGACACCGCGTAGAGGAGGATGCCCACCGTCCCGAGCCAGAAGTGCGCGTCCGCCGCCTTCGTGGAGTGCAGCTTCGTGCCGTACAGCCTGGGCACCAGCCAGTAGAACATGCCGGCGGCCATGAAGCCGTTCCACCCCAGCGCGCCGCTGTGCACGTGGCCGACAATCCAGTCCGTGTAGTGGCCCAGCGCGCTCACCGACTTGATGGACAGGAGCGGCCCCTCGAAGGTCGCCATGCCGTAGAAGGTGACGCCGGCGATGAGGAACTTGAGGACGGGGTCCTCGCGCAGCTTGTACCAGGCGCCCTTGAGCGTGAGCAGGCCGTTGAGCATGCCGCCCCACGACGGGGCCCAGAGCATGACGCTGAAAATCATCCCCAGCGACTGCGCCCAGTCGGGCAGCGCGGTGTAGAGCAGGTGGTGCGGGCCGGCCCAGATGTAGATGAAGACCAGGGCCCAGAAGTGGATGATGGAGAGCCGGTACGAGTAGACGGGCCGCTCCGCCGCCTTGGGCAGGAAGTAGTACATGATGCCCAGGATGGGCGTGGTGAGGAAGAAGGCGACGGCGTTGTGGCCGTACCACCACTGCACCAGCGCGTCCTGCACGCCCGCGAAGACGGAGTAGCTCTTCAGCGGGGAGAACGGCAGGGCCAGGCTGTTGACGATGTGGAGCACCGCCACGGTGACGATGGTGGCGATGTAGAACCAGATGGCGACGTAGAGGTTCTTCTCGTTGCGCTTCTTCAGCGTCCAGAAGAAGTTGATGGCGAAGACCACCCAGATGACCGTAATCGCCAGGTCGATGGGCCACTCCAGCTCCGCGTACTCCTTGGAGGTGGTGATGCCCAGCGGGAGCGTCACGGCCGCCGCGACGATGATGAGCTGCCAGCCCCAGAAGTGAATCTTCGAGAGCACGTCCGACGCCATGCGTGTCTTCAGCAGGCGCTGAGTGGAGTAGTAGATGCCGGCGAACATCATGTTGCCGACGAAGGCGAAGATGACCGCGTTGGTGTGCAGCGGGCGCAGGCGCGAGTACGTCGTGTAGGGGATGCCCAGGTTGGCCTGCCACCACGCGAGCTGGCTGGCCACCAGCGCCCCTACCGCCATGCCCACGATGCCGAACAGCACCGACGCCGCGATGAAGCGTCGGACCGTGGTGTCGTCATAGACGATGCGTTGCTGTTGCACGGAGTTACTCCTCGGAAGCGGAAGGCTGGGGCTCGGGCGAGGCGGCCGGTGGGGCGCTGTCGTCCTCGAGCGGGAAGAGGGAGAGGCGGTCGGCGTGCTCGTGGTCCCTGTGGCGCACGCTGTAGGCGAACAGCAGCACCGAGCTGGCGACGAGCATCAGGCTGACGAAGACCTGGAGGACGAGGACATTCATACGGGCACCTCCCGCAGCCGCGTGGGAGGCGAGGCCGGGCGCTCGCGCGCGGGGGACAGGCTCCACACGGTGAAGAGGACGGTGGCGAGGCTGGTGGCGGGCATGGCCAGCGCGGCGCGCAGCGGCGTCATCCACCCGGCGAGGCACACGGTGACGGCCACGACGTTGTAGGCCACGGCGAGCGTCAGCAGCCGGTGCACCACCTGGCGCAGCCGCAGCGACAGGCGGAGGGCCTCGCGGATGGAGGCGAGCCCCTCCCCCAGGAGGAAGAAGTCGCTCTTGCCCGGCATCACGGGCCGGTCGATGGCGGGCGTGCCCGCGCAGAGGGCGCGCTCGAAGGCGAGGCTGTCGTTGACGCCGTCGCCCAGGTAGAGCGTGTCCGCCGCGTCCAGCGCCGCCACCGCCGAGGCCTTGTCCTCGGGACGCTGTCCGGCCAGCGCCTGCGTGACGGGGATGCCCAGCGCCTCGGCCAGGGCCCTCACGCGCGCCGGAGCGTCGCCGGAGATGAGCCACACCGCGCGGCCCTCCTCCTGGAGCGCGTGGACCTCGCGCCGCGCGTCCGAGCGGACCGACTCGCGCAGGGCGAAGGCGGCCACGAGCACGCCGTCCCGGGTGAGCACGGGGCCCGAAGCAGGAGCGGCTTCGACGGCGGAGGCCTGAGCCAGCGACGCGTGCGCGGAGGCGCCATGGGCCGCCTCGGCGGGCGGATGTCCCTGCCCCGTCACGGCCCAGGGCGCCCGGCCCAGCCGCCAGCACACGCCGTCACGGGTGAGCTCCACGCCCTGCCCCGCGTGCTCCGTCACCCGGGCCTCGGCGGAGAACCGCGCTCCCACGCGAGCCAGCGCCGCGCTGAGACAGCGGCTCGCCGGGTGGTTGCTGCGCGAGGTCAGGTCGAAGGCCACGTCGCGGGCCTCGGGCGCCAGCGCCTCCACCGACGTCCGGTCCACCAGCTCCAGCCGTCCGAGCGTCAGCGTCCCCGTCTTGTCGAACAGCACCTGCCTCACGCGAGGCAGCCGGTCCAACAGGTCCGTGCTCCGCACGAAGAAGCCAACACGACGCAGGCGCGCCTGCACCAGCTCATACGCGAGCGGCGTGGCGATGCCGATGGCGCACGGGCACGTCACCACCAACAGCGCCACCGCCACCTCGAGCGCCTTGTCCGGGCCGGCCGGCCACCACAGCGCGAGCCCCAGTCCGGCCACCGCCAGTACGGTGACCACCCACCGGCGCGACACCCGGTCCCAGAACCGCGTGTGGACCGCGGCGGCTCCCACCCCGGCCGGAGCGCGACGCAGCAGCGCCACCAGCGGAGAGTCGGTGAAGGCCTGCGCCGCGCGCACGCGCACCGCCTCGCGGCCCGCATTGAAGGCCCCCGCCGGCAGCGACTCCCCCGGGGCCACGGCGCGCTCCCCGGGCTCGCCCGTAATCCAGTCCGTGGACACGCGCGCGGCCGAGTCCAGCAGCACCGCGTCCACGGGCACCAGGTCGCCCGGCGCAATCACGAGCACGTCGCCCTCGCCCACCTCGGCGGCGCGCACCGTGGAGAGCCGCTCGCCCTCCTGCCTGCGGACGAACAGCCCTTCCGCGCCGTCATCCTCCAGGAGGAAGCGGCGGTTGCGCTCCAGCACCCGCTGCTGGAGCCAGCGCCCCACCAGCATCAGCGTGACGAAGGTGTTGAGCGTGTCGAAGTAGGCCAGGTCGCCCCGGCCGCCCCGGGCCTGCACCAGCGAGGTGCCGAACACGAGGAGGATGCCCAGCGCAATCGGCAGGTCCAGGTGCAGCACGCCGCGGCGCAACCCCTGCGCGGCGGAGCGGAAGAACGGCCACCCGCCCACCAGGACGACCCCCGTGGACAGCGCCAGGCTCAGCCGCGTGAAGAGGCGGAAGACGTCGCCATCCTCGGGCGTGAGCCCGACATAGAAGCTCACCGAGAACAGCATCACGTTCATCGTGAGCGCGGCGCAGATGCCCAGGCGGATGGGCAGGTCCAGGCTGGCGGCCTCCGGGTGCTTGCGGCTGGGGCCGAAGAGGTAGCCGAAGCCCTCCACCCCGCGCAGGAAGCCGCCCACGTCGAAGGCGCCGCGCCGCCACTGCAGGTGCACCTTGCCCAGCGCCGGGTCCACCGTGAGCCCCGCTCCGCCCTGCTGCCGGCGGAACAGCTCGTTCATCAGCCACACGCACGCGGCGCAGTGGATGCCCTGCACGTCCAGTTCCAGCGCACACACCGGGCCGGGCACGGCCTCCGCGCGAGCCACCAGCGGCTCCAGCCACGCGAAGCCCCGCTCCTTGCGAGGCTCCGGCGCGGGCGCCGCCTTCCCCTGCGTCAGCTGGTAGTAGCGGGTGAGGCCCTGCTCCCGCAGCAGGCCATGGACGGCCTCGCACCCCGCGCAGCAGAAGCCGCGCGACGCCGCGCCCACGGGGACGGGACTGCCGCAGTGGAGGCAGGCGTCCGAAGCGGGTGCGGCTTGCGAGGAGGCAGGCATGCACGGTGTCACCTTGCGAACGGCATGCCTGTTGCGAAGCAGGAGGACATGCCGCTCGAAATGACCGCCCTTTCATCGCTGACCGCCGCGCTCTCGCCCGCTTCAACGGTGGCGGCAGGCGCACTCGGTGCGCTGACGGTGGGGCTCACCGGGAGCGTGCACTGCCTCCTCATGTGCGGGCCGCTGGCCTGCGCGGGGCTGCCCGCGGTGCCCGGCCCCGAGCGGCGCCGCGCGGTGCTCGCGTACCAGGGGGCACGCGTGGCGGCGTACACGCTCGTGGGCGGGGCGCTGGGCGCACTCGGTGGCGGAGTGACGCAGGCCCTGGCCGTGTCCACGCGTCCCTGGCTGCCCTGGCTGATGGCGGCGGCGCTGGTGGCCTCCGCGCTGGAGGTGGGCAAGCGGCTGCGCCCGCTGCCGGGTCTGGCGCACGTCGTGCGGTACGTCTCGCGCCGGGGCGCAAAGTTTTCGTGGACGGGCCGCGCGGGGGCACTGGGGGCGGTGACGCCGCTGCTGCCCTGTGGCCTGCTGTACGGTGTCTTCGCGGCGGCGCTGGCGAGCGGCTCCTTCGGTGGCGGCGCGCTGGTGCTGGGGGCCTTCGCGCTGGGCGGCCTGCCCGCGCTGCTCGGAGCACAGCTCCAGGCGGGACTATGGAAGCACCGGCCCCGCGCCGCGGCCTTCGTCCTCCAGCGGGCGGTGCCACTGCTGGCGGCGGCGGTGCTCGTCTACCGCGCGGTGGCCCCGGCTCGCTGCCACTGAGCGCGGCCCTGGGGATGCGACAATGTAATCAAACGTCGAAGAGTTGGACGACGTTCGAGGGCGCCGAGCAGGCTGACGGGTGACACCGCCCTGGCCCGGGATGCCGCCTGGCGCTTGTCGCCTCCGGGGCCTTCGGCGACGCTCCCGGCGCTCCTCACGCGTCCCCTTCCCCAAAGGCTCCATGAACGCACTGCGCCCCACGAGCATCCTCGCCGCGTTGCTGCTGCTCTCCCCTGGCTGCACCACCTCGCGCCCGCCCGCGCAGGTGGAGTCTCCGGCCGCCCAGGCCGCCACGCCCGCGCTGGCTCCCGCCCAGGTGGCGCTGCGCGCCTTCGTGGACGCGCACCTCAAGGAGCACTTCCGCCGCTCGCCGATGGCCGCCACGTCCGCGGGCCTCCACACCTATGACGGCGAGCTGCGCGGCTTCCGGCCCGAGGAGCGGGCCTCGAACCTGGCGTACCTGAAGGACCGGCTCGCCGCGCTGCCCAGGGCGGTGGACCGCGCCGCGCTGCCGCCCGGGGACCGGGCCGACTACGACATGCTGGAGAACCACTTCCGGGCGAAAATCCTGGACCTGGAGACGGTGCGCTCGTGGGAGCGCAACCCGAACGCGTACCTGGGCTTCGCCTCGAACTCCGTGTTCCAGCTCATCAACCGGGACTTCGCGCCGCTGGAGGACCGGATGCGCTCGGCGGTGAAGCGCATGTCGGTGGTGCCGGAGGTCTTCGCGGCGGCCCGGGCGAACCTCCAGAACCCACCGAAGCTGTGGACGGAGATTGCCCTCGAGCAGGTGAAGGGCACCCGCGCGCTCTATGCGCAGACGCTGCCCCTGGCCTTCGAGCCGGTGAAGGACGCCGCGCTCCAGGACGCCTTCAAGAAGGAGCAGGCCCGCTGCCTGGAGGCCATCGACGGCTACATCCGCTTCCTGAAGGAGGACCTGCTGCCGCGCTCGAACGGGGCCTTCGCGATTGGAGAGGAGACGTACCGCCAGAAGCTCCAGTACGAGGAGGGCGTCACCGAGAGCATCGACTCACTGCTGGCCTGGGGCCGCGCGGAGATGAAGCGCACGCAGGAGCAGTTCCGCGAGGTGGCGGGACGGCTCGCGCCGGGCAAGGCGCCCATGGACGTGTACCGTGAGCTGGGCAAGGACCACCCCGCGCCCGCGGAGCTGGTGTCCACGACGACGGCGACGCTGGAGGACATCCGCCAGTTCCTCATCGACCGCCGCATCATCACCGTGCCCAGCGAGGTCCGCGCACGGGTGGCGGAGACGCCGGCGTTCAACCGCGCGCTGTCCTTCGCGAGCATGAGCACGCCGGGCCCGTTCGAGACGAAGGCGACGGAGGCGTACTACTACGTCACGCCGCCGGACCCGACGTGGAACCCGGAGCAGACCTCGCAGCACATGAGCTTCTACAACCGCTACGCGCTGCCAATCGTTTCCATCCACGAGGCGTACCCCGGACACTACGTGCAATTCCTCTGGACGAACCGCATCCAGTCGAAGGTGCGCCGGCTGTTCGGCTCGGGCTCGTTCAGCGAGGGCTGGGGCCTGTACACCGAGCAGATGATGCTCGACGAGGGCTACGGCGGCACGGGCGCGCAGGCGGACCGGCTGCGGCTGAACCAGCTCGCGCTCTACCTCCAGCGGCTGGCGCGCTACCTGGCGGGACTGTCGCTGCACACGCGCGGCATGACGTACGAGCAGGCGGTGCGCCTCTTCGAGGAGGAGGCGTACATGACGCACGTCAACGCGGAGCGTGAGGCGCGCCGGGGCACGTCGGACCCGACGTACCTCGTGTACGTGCTGGGCAAGAAGATGCTGATGGAGCTGCGCGAGGACGCGAAGGTGAAGTGGGGCAAGGACTTCACCCTCCAGCGCTTCCATGACGAGGTGGTCTCCCACGGCTACCCGCCCGTGCCCATCGTCCGCCGGCTGCTGCTCGGCGAGGACGCGGCGGCGGAGTGACCTGACGCGCGCCCAAGCCATCGACGAAGCCCGGCCCGTGAGCAGACGAGGGCCGGGCTCCCGCCCTCAGGACACCCGGCTCACCTGCCGGGGAACTGGCCGACGTACCACCGGTCGCTGTCCCAGCAGTACTCGTGGAGCTGCTGGTCGCCGCCCAGGGCGTAGACGCGGATGTGGATCTGCTGCCCCTGCAGCCGGGACGTCACGGCGGGCGAGCCGCTGGCGGAGAACTGGTTGGTGAAGGCGCCCACGTACCACTTGTCGGAGTCCCAGCAGTACTCCTGCATCTTCGAGTCCGCGGCCACGGCGTACACGCGCAGGTGGGCCTGGCCGCCGCCATCCACCCACGAGGTGGCCGCGGGCGCGCCGACGAGGAAGTACTTCTCGGACAGGGCGCCGGGGTACCACTTGTCGGAGTCCCAGCAGTACTCCTGCAGCTTGTAGTCCGCCCCCTGGGCGTAGACGCGCAGGTGGGCCTGGCCGCCGCCATCCACCCACGAGGTGGCCGCGGGCGAGTGGGTCGCGGAGTACTTGCCGGAGAGGGCCCCGGAGTACCACTTGTCGGAGTCCCAGCAGTACTCCTGCAGCTTGTAGTCCGTGCCCAGGGTGTAGACGCGCAGGTGCGCCTGCCCGCCCCGGTCCACCCACGCGGTCGCCGCGGGCGCGCCGATGCCGGAGAACTGGTTGGACAGGGCGCCGACGTACCACTTGTCGGAGTCCCAGCAGTACTCCTGCAGCTTGCCGTTGCTGCCCAGGGCATAGACGCGCAGGTGGATCTGCCCGCCCACGGACCACGACGCCACCGCCGAAGGCTCGATGGCGGAGAACTGGTTGGTGAAGGCACCGGGCTCCCAGTGGTCCGTGTCCCAGCAGAACTCGCGGAGCTTGGAATCCGTCGCCAGGGCATAGACGCGGATGTGAGAGTTCTTCCCGTCAAACCAAGACGTGGCGGAGCCAGACAGATAATTCATTGGAGTCACCCCTGAGTATGGAGTTGCGTTGGACTGCCCTCTCGACTGCGCAGGACCCGACAGCAAGCGCTGTGCCCGGGGCGCCTCCCCTGAAAGACAGACTTCGGAGGGCGTTTCCACGCGTGGAACCCTCGAACTCCACGCGTGGCGGCGGTCAACCCCTTCCACTCCGCCCGCCGGGTCTGCTGGCACCCAGGAGAACTGGAAGGCGCGAGCGGCTCCGGCCGAAGTAGACTTGCCGTCCCCCTCTCCCGGTGGAGCCCCATGCGCGAGCCGCCCTTCGAGGACTTCTCCACGGCCAACGTTCGTGAGTCTGGTGAGGAGCGGCATCCTCATGACGCCCCGCTCGTTCCCGCGCTGACCGTCGTCTCGCATCCCCAGCCCCGGCGCGTGGGAGAACGGCTGTTATTGGATGCGCTCGCCGCCGGCCGCGAGGTCCACCTCTCCCGCGGTGGCCCCCTGTTCGTGCGTCCCGGGAGCGCGGTGGGCCTTCCCCTGGCGGACCCCTTCCTCAGCCGCAAGCCGCTGCGCTTGTGCCCCGGTCCCCAGGGGCACGTGCGCCTCGAGCCCGGCGACAACACGAAGGTGTCGCTCGGAGGAGCGCCGCTGGACGGCGCCTGGGAGCTGTCCGCCGGGGAGGTGGCCGCGGGCGTGCCGCTGGTGCTGGCCGGGCGGGTGGTGCTGCTGCTCCACCTGGCGGACCCCGAGCTCCCCACGTCGCCTGACACGCTGGGCATGGTGGGCACCAGCGCCGGGCTCCAGCGGGTGCGCCGCCACGTGGAGCAGGTGGCGGACCTGGGCGTGCCCGTCCTCATCCGGGGTGAGACGGGCTCGGGCAAGGAGCTCATCGCCCGCGCCATCCACCAGCGCAGCCCCCGGCGCACGCAGCCCTTCGTCAGCGTCAACCTGGGCGCCATCCCCCGGGAGCTGGCCGCCTCCGAGCTGTTCGGCGCGCGCAAGGGCGCGTTCACCGGCGCGGTGAAGGACCAGGAGGGCTTCTTCCAGACCGCCCACGGCGGCACGCTCTTCCTCGACGAGGTGGGCGAGGCGCCCCCCGAGGTCCAGGTCATGCTGCTGCGCGTGCTGGAGTCGGGGGAAATCTTCCCCGTCGGCTCGCGCACGGCGCTGAAGGTGGACGTGCGGCTGGTGGCCGCCACGGACGCGCACCTGGAGGAACAGATTCGTGACGGCCGCTTCAAGGCGCCGCTGCTGCACCGGCTGGCGGGCTACTCCCTCCGCGTGCCTCCGCTGCGCGAGCGGCTCGAGGACGTGGGCCCCCTCTTCCACCACTTCGCGCGAGAGGAGCTCCAGCCGCTCGGGGAGGCCCACCGGCTGGAGCCGGAAGACCCCTTCTGCGGGCCGTGGCTCCCGGCGCCCCTGGCGGTCCGCCTGGTGCGCCACGCGTGGCCCGGCAACATCCGCCAGCTTCGCAACGTGGCGCGGCAGCTCGTCATCAGCAACCGGGGCCAGCCCCACCTGCGGCTCGATGCACAGCTCGAGCAGGAGCTGGCCCTGGCCGCCCCGTCCACCGCGGGCCGCGCTGCCGCCCCCCCGGCGCCGGCCGGCTCCGCCGTCGTCCGCCGCAAGCCCTCGGACATCTCCACGGAGGAGCTCCTCGCCACGCTCCGGGAGGTCGGCTGGGACCTCCAGGCCGCTGCGGACCGGCTCGGCATCCACCGCACCTCCGTCTATGACCTCATCGAGCGCACGCCCCACCTGCGCACCGCCGGGGACCTGAGCGTGGAGGAGCTCACCCGCTGCTTCCACGCGTGCCAGGGTGACCTGGACACCATGGTGCGCACGCTCGAGGTGTCCCGCCGCGCGCTGGGCCGCCGCCTGAAGGAACTGGGGCTCCGTTGAGGCGTGGTGGTGCACGCATTGCAATCGCATCACCTCAGGGAGGGTTGGACAGACATGAGCAGATTTGAGTCGAGGTGGCCGTACGCCCGGAGTCTCGGAGGGATGCTGACGGCCGCGCTGGTGGGGACCGCCGGCTGCACCACGAAGGCCACCCCGCAACAGGCCCCCGCTGCGCCGGAGGAGGGACGCGAGCGCATCGGAGCAGGCAGCGCGCGCCTGACCACGGCGCGGGACGCGGGCTGCGCGGATGGCGGTGCCGTCACGAATGACTACACACTCGACGCGGTTGACGGCGGCGTGGCGCGCCAGAACTACGCCTGTGTCATCCCGAACGGCACCGTGACGTTCGAGTCCAGTTGTGCCGCGAGTCCCGTGACGTTCACCGTCTTCACGGATGGAGGGCTCTTCAAGAGCACGGTGTGCCAGTCGGACGGGGGCGGCACGGCGACAGACAACGCAGGCACCGTCACCATCTCCCTCCCCAGGGCGGAGAACTCCTGCGACCTGGACATCTCGATAAATGCGACAGGCAGCACCGCCTGGTCCATGACCTCCCTCTGCAACCCCTCGGACGCCGGTACCGATGCCGGCGCCGCGCTCGTTCCCATCACTGGCACCGTGGAGATCGCCACGACCACCGACCCCTTCGAAGACAGGCGGGACGGCGGGCGGCGGTAGCGCCCGCTCAAGGCGCGGAGCCGGCACCCGCCACCACCCGCCGCGACCACTCGTGCCTCAGCGAGGGGTTGCGGGCGAGTGCCGCCTCGAGGTCCTCACGGGCCCGCTCCGCCGCCGAGGCCTCCGTGGACGCGCGTGGCTCCAGCTCGCGCAGCAGGCTCGCCCGCAGCAGCAGCGCGTCCGCCCACCGCGGGCGCGCGGCGAGCAGCGCGTCCGCCACGTTCACGCCCCGCTCCAGCCATGCCCCGGGAGCCTCCCCCGCCTTCCGCGCGAAGCGCGCGCGCTCACGGCAGAACTGACCGAAGGCGAGCTGGAAGTCCTGGCTCACGGGCATCCGCTGGAGCGCCGTGTCGAAGGCGCGTGCCGCCACGTCGAAGGACTCCCGCGCGCGCGGAAGCTGCCCTCGCGAGGCGAACCCGCGAGCGAGCACCTCGTGGACCCGGCCCTGATACAGCCAGGCCTCGGCCTCCTCGGGGTTGCGTTTGAAGGCCTCCCGCAGGGCCGCCTCCGCCCTGGCCACCTCCGCGCCCGGGTCCCTCCCCCGCTCCAGCAGCACGGTGGCCCGCAGGTGATGCACCCTGGCGAGGTTGACCCAGGGCAGGGCCATTCCCGGCAGCAGCTCGACGGCCTCGCGATACGCCGCCTCCGCGGCGCGGGCCGAGGCCTCCGGCTCCCTGCCCAGGAGCCACTCGTAGACGGCCCGCAGGGTATGCACCTCTCCGAGGTTGTTCTGCCCATACCCCTGCCGCGGAGCCACGGCGATGGCCTGCTCGCACGCGGCCCGCGCCTGCTCCAGGACGGGGAAGGCATCCGCGCCCTGCTCCCACGTCTCGCGTGCCAGCGCCAGCAGCGTCGCGCTCACGCCATGGTGCAGCTGGGGGACACGCGCGTTGATGGCGACACCGCGCTGGTACAGGTGCAGGGCTGCTTCCAGGTCCGGACGGCCATCTCCTCCGCCGCGCACGCGGCGCTCGGCCAGCTGCTGGTGAAGGGTACCGCCCAGGAAGTACGGCACGTAGTTGCGGGGATTGAGCTCCAGGGCCTTCTCCTGCGCGACGAGCGCCTGCCGCAGGTCTCCCTCCGCATCCGGAGCCCCCGGCCAGGCGGCCCTTGCCAGGTAGGTCATTCCCAGGTTGAGCCACGCATCCGGCAGCGCCTCGTCCAGTTGGATGGCGTCGCGGCAGGCCTGGATGGCCCGCTCGCGCGCGGGGAGCGGGTCTCCCCCCGTGGCCTCCGCGTGGTCCGCCTGGACGCGGAAGACCAGGCAGCGCGTGGCGTGGAGCTCGTAATCGCGTGAGCTCTCGGGGATGCCCTCGAGCACCTCGATGGCCTGGCGCACCGGCTCGCTCGGGTCCTTCCCCCGGCCTTGAAGGGAGCGGGCACGGCGCCAGAGGCTCTGCCCCAGCTCCATGCGCGCCTTGACGAGCTCGGGGCGGAGCGCCAGCGCCTCTCGCGCGGCGGCCATCGCCTGCTGGAGCGGAGCCTCGACGTCCTCGCCCCGCATCATCTCGTACTCGGCGAGCCTGTTGTGGAAGCGGGCCTCCAGGAGCTTCGCCGACGCGAAGCCGGCATCCGCCGTGAGCGCCCGCGCCACCGCCTTCAGCCCCCGGGTATACGCGGGAAGCACCTCGCCCCTGCCATACAGCTCCATCACCAGCTCCGCGTACTCCAGCCGCGCCAGGGCGTAGTGCACCTCGGGGACGCTCTCGGCAATGGCGGCGGCCTCCGTGCAGGCGTGACGCCCGGCCTCCAGGTCGGCCCGTGCCCCCTCCCTGTCTCCCGAGCTCCACCGCCGGGCGGCCCGCACCTGATAGATGTCGCCGCGCAGCAGGAGCACTTCGTGGGACCACGCCTGTTGCGGCCCCGCGGAATCCAGCCGCGACAGGGCCTCGTCCAGCCGGTCCTCGTAGAAGGCGAGCAGCGCCGCGACATAGCCCGTCGAAGGCACCTCCGCGTTCTCGCTCGCGCGCAACCAGGTCAGGGCCGGCTCGCGGTAGTCGCGCGCCAACGCCTCGCGGCGCTTCTGGCGCTGCCGGGCGTCCGGCAGGCGCTCCGCCTCCAGCAGCGGCTCCCGGTACAGGCGCCCCAGCACCAACGCCAGGGCCCAGGCGACGCGAGGCTCCTGGTAGCCCATGCGCCATGCGGCCTCCAGGTGCTCACGCGCCCTGGCATCGTCTCCCAGCACGAGGAAGCCACGCCCCAGCGCGTACTGCCCCGGTCCACCCGCCAGGTCCCGGGCCGCGCGCACCTCCTCCACGAGGTGCTCCAGCTGCACGCGCAGCGCCTCGCGCTCCTTTCGCGTGTCATGCAGCCGGGCCAGGCCCGAGTAGCGGGCCATCGCCTCGAGGCGCTCCACCTGCTCGGTGAAGCGCCGTGCGAGGGCTTCGCGCTGGGCCGCCTCATGGCGGACGGCGGCGATGCGCCCCAGCAGCGCGACGGTCACCCCCAGCGCCACGGCGGCCACCGCGACGAGCCTCCGGTGCCGTCCCAGCCACTTGCGCAGGCTGTAGCTCCATCCGAAGGGCCGGGCTCGCACGGGCTCCCCCGCGAGGAAGCGCCCCAGGTCGTCGGCCAGCTCCCGCGCCGAGCCATAGCGCGCGCCCCGCTCCTTCTCCAGGCACTTGAGCGTGATGGCCTCCAGGTCCGCGGGCAGGTCTGGCTCCAGTGCGCGCAGCGGCCGGGGCTCCTCGGTGGCCACACGGGCGAGCACTTCCAGGGCATTGGCACCCGAGACGGGAGGCGTCCCCGTGAGGAGGTGATACAGCGTGGCGCCCAGGCTGTAGACGTCCGCACGCCGGTCCAGCCGGGACACCTCTCCCCGGGCCTGCTCGGGAGCCATGTACTGCGGCGTGCCGAGCACGGAGCCACTGGCGGTGACACCCTCCTTCCAGTCCCGCGCCAGGCCGAAGTCCATGACGTAGGGCCGAAGCCCGCCCTCTTCCGTGCGCTCCACCAGGATGTTGGAGGGCTTGATGTCACGGTGGATGAGCCCGGCACGGTGCGCGGCGTGGACGCCCTCACAGACGTCGCGAAGCACCTGCGCCTTCTGACGCACGGTGAGGCCGGGCTCCAGCAGGTGGAGCGGCTGGCCATCGACGTACTGCATGGCGATGAAGGGGTGGCCCTGGACCTCGCCCACTTCGTACACCCGGCAAACGCACGCATGCTCCACGCGCGCCTGCGCGGAGGCCTCGAACAACAGGCGGCGCACCAAATCAGGAGCTCCGCCGTGGACGAACTTGAGGGCGACGTGACGGCCCAGGCGTGGGTCATGCGCGAGGAACACCCGGCCCATGCCTCCCTGGCCCAGGAAGCGCACGGGTTGGTACCGCTCCCACCCGGGCACCGGGAACGTGGGCCCGGCATCGGAGCGTCCCGCGGAGGGAGGGTCTCCACCGAGCGTCAGCGTCGCCGCGGCCTCATGCCCTGCCGGAGAAACCAGGCCTCCCCCCAGGCGCGCCAGGGATGCCTCGGACACCCGGCCCTGCTCGACGAGCAGCGCCAGGAGCCCGCACCTGCGCTGGCGGGCCTCCTCCAGCAGCGCGGTTGCCTCTTCACGTGAGACGAATCCCTCCGCCAGGGCAACGCGGAGCTCTGCTTCCAGGTCCATCACGCCCCCCGTACGGGGCGGACGCTAGCACGCCCGCACGGAACACCATGACGCGCGGCAGGGGCGAAGGCGGCGTTGACTGGAGCGGGGCTGTGGGAAACAAGCTCCCTTCATGGAGAAGTCACGCCGAAGCGCCGTGGGAGAGCGGAGCCGCCGCGCCATCCTGGACGCCGCGCTCGAATGCTTCACCCGGCTGGGGTGGGCGGCGACGACCATCGAGGACATCCGCAAGGCCAGCGGTGCCAGCGTGGGCAGCGTCTACCACCACTTCGGAGCGAAGGAGGGCATCGCCGTCGCCCTCTACATCGACTGCCTGCGCCAGCATCAGGAGGTGCTGCGCGCGCGGCTGGAGCGCGAGCACGACGCGGAGGGCTTCGTGCGCACCGTCGTCATGCACCACATCACTTGGTCGCGCGCGAACCCGGACGCGGCGCGCTACCTCATCCGGATGCGCCGCGAAGAAGCGGTGGCCGCCGCCGAGCCGGAGATTCAGTCCGCGACGGGCGACTTCCTGCGTGAGGGCTTCACCCGGCTGAAGACCTTCGCCAGGGAAGGCCAGCTGCTCCACCTGCCGTCCACCGCGTACATGCCGCTGCTGCTCGGACCCGCGCAGGAGTTGCTGCGCTACTGGGCCAGCGGCCGGGGCGAGCTGAAGCCTGGCATCGAGAAGGTGTTGGCGGACGCGGCCTGGAGATGCCTGAAACCCTAGGACAGGGCCCAGGAGATGGCGTCGCCGATGCGGTCCTGCCCGAAGAACAGCTCTCCCCGGGTGACGCAGTTGGGCGCGCCGAAGATGCCCAGCGCCGCGGCCTGGTCGGTGTTCGCGCGGAGCCGGGCCTTGTTCTCCTCGGTGACAGCCGCGGCGAGCACCCGCTCGGAGTCGACTCCCAGCCCGCCCAACACCTCCGCGAGGATGGCGGGCTGAGAGATGTCGCGGTCCTCGGCGAAGTTGGCGCGGAAGACGGCGCGGATGAAGTCCCCGAGCCAGGGCTCACCCTCGCCCGCGCAGGCCACCCGCGACGCGAGGATGGTGCCTCGCGGGAAGACGCTCGGCCGGCGCCAGGGCAGGCCGTGCCTCGCGCACAGCCGCTCCAGGTCGCGCCACATGTACCGGCCACGAACCGGGTTCACGTTGAACGGCGAGTCCTTGATGCCGAGCTGCGCGGTGAACAGCGGCCCCAGGAGGAACGGCTTCCACACCAGGGGCACACCGGCAGCCCGGCACTCCTCCTCGATTCTCAGCGCCCCCACGTACGAGTAGGTGCTCCCGAACTCGAACCAGAACTCCAGCGGTGCGGCCATGCGGACCTCCCGGCCTCGAGGTCTACACGCGCTCGAGCACCGCCGCCACCGCCTGGCCGCCGCTCGTGCACAGCGCGACGACGGCCACCGTGCCGCCTCGCCGCTCCAGCTCGTCCACGGCGGTCCCGACGAGCATGGCCCCGGTGGCGCCCAGCGGATGGCCCAGGGCGATGGCGCCGCCATTCACATTGACGCGCTCCAGGTCCACTTCCAGCGCGCGCGCCGTCTGGAGGACGACGGCCGCGAAGGCCTCGTTGATTTCCCACAGGTCCACGTCGCGCGCCGTCATGCCCGCGGCCTTGAGGGCCTTGAGCGCGGCGGGAGCCGGCCCCGTCAGCATCAACACCGGGTCGCTCCCCACGGCGGAGACGGCCCGCACCCTCGCGCGAGGCTTCAGCCCGTGCGCCCGCACGTAGTCACCCGAAGCCACCAGCATGGCCGCCGCGCCGTCCACGATGCCGCTGGACGTGCCGGCCGTGTGCAGGTGCCGCACCTCGCGGGCCCGGGGAAACGCGCGCACCGCCAGCGCATCCAGCGTCTCGCCGTCGAGGCCGGCGGCCAGGGCGCCCAGCTGCGTGAAGGAAGCGGAGAGCGCCGCCAGCTTCTCGATGGAGGTGTCCGCGCGCGGAGAGTCATCGGCGGCCAGCAGCACCTCGCCGGTGTCCGGGTGCTTCACGGGGAAGAGGCTCCGGCTGAAGCGCCCCTCCGCCTGCGCCCGCGTGGCGAGCTGCTGGGAGCGAAGGCCGAACGCATCCAGCTCCGCGCGCGAGAAGCCCTCCAGCGTGGCGATGAGGTCGGCGGAGATGCCCTGGGGAATCTGGAAGAGGCGCTCGCGCAGGCGGGTGTTGCCCCCGTCCGTCCCTCCGCCGTCCGCCCCCAGGCCCAGCCGGCTCATCTGCTCGACGCCGCCCGCCACCACGAGCCGCTGCGCTCCCGAAGCCACGCCCATGGCGGCCAGCGACAGCGCCTGCAGCCCCGAGCCGCAGAAGCGGTTGAGGCTGAACGCGGGCACCGTGATGGGCCAGTGGGCCGCCAGCAGCGCCTGCCGCGCGATGTTGGCGCCCTGGGCCTCCACCTGGGCCACGCAGCCCATCACCACGTCGTCGACTTCCGACAGGTCCACGCTCGTGCGCTGTGGAAGCTGTTGCAGCGTCTGCGCCAGCAACTCCTGCGGGTGCAGCCCGCTGAGCGCGCCCTTCCCAGGCTTCGCACGGGCCCTCGGCGTCCGGACCGCATCCAGAATGTAGGCATCCATCAGCAAACCCCTTCCCACTCGCGGCGAGGCCTCGTGCCCCGGTCATCGCCCGGCTACCATATTATCGCCATAATATGGTCGCAAGCCCGTATGGCTGCCACACGTCCTTCCTGAACGTTTCTCCTTCCAGGTCACGGTCTGGCGTGGCCACCGGGCTCCGGATGATGGATATAATCCGGAGCAGCGAGGTGAGAACGGATGGGGCACCCCCCGGAGCAGAAGCAGGCCACACACGAGCGCATCCTGGAGGCGGCGGGGAAGCTGTTCCGCCAGCAGGGCTTCTCCGCCACGAGCGTGGAGAACGTGATGCGCGCGGCCGGGCTGACGGTGGGCGGCTTCTACGCGCACTTCGGCTCGAAGCAGGCGCTGCTCGTCGAGTCGCTCACGCGCATCATGAGCAAGAACCGCGGAGAGTGGTTCCAGGGGCTGGAGGACCTGCGGGGCGCGGAGTGGATGAGCCACCTCGTGCGGCGCTACCTCTCGCGGGCCCATCGCGACGCGGAGGTGCCCGTGTGTCCGCTGCCCTCGGTGGTGTCCGAGGTGACGCGCGGGGAGCCGGAGCTGAAGGAGACGCTGTCCCAGCAGATTGACTTGATGGTGCAGGGCATCGCCGCGAACCTCTCCGGAGATGCCCGCGCGAGCGCCCGGGAGCGCGCGCTGGCGGCCTACGCGCTCTGCATCGGGGCGCTGAGCATCGCCAAGGCGACGGCGGGGACGCCCCTGTCGGACGAGCTGCTCACGGCGGCCCGCCGCGCCTCCGTGCTGCTGGCGGAGACCCAGCCGGCAGGCCGGGACGCCCCATGATGGAATGCGAGACTCACGGCCTGGGGCCAGGCACGCACTGCTGCCCCCATGCCTCGAGGGCCGTGAATGAGGGACTCCCGTGCGAGGTCGATTACGTCTTCGACGACTACGGGGAGGCGTCCCTCTTCTGTTCGAGCTGCCTGGCCGTGGCCCGTCAATACGCCAGGGACCATCAGGCCGAGGTCATCGGGACCTATCCGGTCGAAACCCATGGTGAATGCCGGGCCCACGTCCAGGAGTGGTGCACGAAGGTGAACCACGTGGACCTGGATGCGCTCCGCCAGGAGGCGGCGAAGCGGACGCGGCGTCGACCGGAGCGCTGACGGCCCACGATGGCTGGAGTCAGCCCATGTGCTTCGCGAAGGACGGAGGGCGCGTCCCTCACGCCGTCTCGGCCCGCAGTGTCACCGGGTGCTCGCGCAGCCACTCCTGGCAGCGCTGGATGCGCGCGGCGGCGGCCGAAAGGCCCATGCCGTTCAGCAGCTCCCGGTAGGGCTCGAACGTCTCCGGCGTCCACGTGGTGAGCGCCTTGAGGTCGGCGAGCATCACCATCTCTTCCGCCGAGCGCCCCGCGGCCTCCTGCCGCGAGGTGAGCAGCGCGGCGAGCGTCATGCGCGCGGGCTCCGCCTCGAAGGCGATGGCGGTGTCCATGAAGGCCGCGCGGGTGGCCTCGTCGGCGGCCGCGTCCTTTGCCTTCTCCCGCAGGCGCCCCAGCAGTCCCGCCAGGAAGTCCTCGTCGAGCGCGCCCTTCACCGCGCACATCAGCGTCGTCACGGCCTCCCGCCGCGTCGCCGGCTCCGCGTCCTGCGGCAGGGACTTCAGCGCCTGCATCGGCTCCCAGAGGACGCAGGTGAGCCAGAGCTCCTCCTCGGGCGCGAAGACGGGCGGCGAGGCGGGCTCGCGCATCCGGGCCTCGACGCGGGCGGCGCGCTCCCGGGCCTCGCGGGCGATGCGCTCGGCGATTCCCGGGTCCGACTGCACGTAGCGCAGCAGCGCGTCCACGTCGCCGCCGCGCGCCTGCTGGAGGGCCTCGCGCGCCTCGGGCGGCAGCGTCTCCTCGGCGAAGCCGCCAGCGAGCGCCTCGTACTTCTTCACCAGCTCCGCGTGCTTCGCGCTCCACTCGCGAAACTGCGCGTCGAACACCACGTCCAGCAGCGGGTTGTCCTCCGCGCGCGAGCGGCCGAGCTTCTTCGACGCGGAGGCGAACAGCACGCCCACGCTCAGGGCCTGCCGGTCTCCCGCGGCGAGCCCCGGCTCGGAGGCGCGGGCGAGCAGCGCGGTGCCGAGCCCCTCCAGGAACGCGGGCGTGCCCAGCTTGCGCACCGTCCCCACGAGCAGCTCGCGCCGGGCGCTGGTGGCGTCCTGGCCCTCCTTGTCGGACAGCCGCGCCAGCTCCGGGCCCACGTGGTCGGAGAACGCCTTCGCGTCGAAGCGCAGGCCCGGCAAGGGGCCCCACTCGGCCAGCAGCGCGCCCAGGCGCACCAGGCAGCCGGACAGCCGGGACGTGTCCGGGTCTCCCAGAATCTCCATCGCGGCCTTGAGGTCCGCGGCCAGCGGGTGCGCGGGAGCGGGGGGCGGCGCGGCCTTCGCCCGGTCCTCGGCGGCATGGCAGACCTTGTACTTCAGGCCGCTCCCACAGGGGCACGGGTCATTGCGGCCGGGCTTCTTCGAGCTCAATCGTTCCTCACGGGTCCTTGCACGCGACAGGTGCGGGCAGGGGCACCGTAGCAGGCCGCTCCCGGAAGCAAATCCCGATGTGGGGGCAGATGCTCGACGGGCAACGCCCTCTTGCGCTTCCGGCCGTCCGGGCTCCGGCGAGGCCTCGAGCGAAGTGCTCGACGGGCAGCGCGCCGACCCACGCACGGGCTCACACCGCCGATGGGCGTGTTGCCCTTCTCACGGCATCGGTGAAGCGTCGGCCGTGAAGGCGGCCTGCTCCGCCGCCGTGAGGTCCGGCCGCTGCGCACACCCGCGCTCCGCCGCCAGGCTCGCGGCCTCCAGGACGGACATCACCGCCAGCGCCTCCGCGGGCGTCACGGGGTTGGGCCCCCTGCCCTCCAGCGCGTCTCGCAGGCCGCTGTAGTAGCGACGGTAGTCCCCGGGAGGCGCCCCGGTGGTGCGCACCGAGCCCGTCACACCGTCCGTGAGCCGTCCGGGTGAAGGGTCCTCACCCCACCCCGGTGCCCCGGGAGTCACGTCCGCGCGCAGCCCATCTTCCTGCGAGTCCATCCCATGCTTGAGCCACGAGCCCTTCGTGCCATGCACCGCGAACCGGGGCAGACCTCCGGCCACGAGCATGGACGCCTGGAGCACGACATGCCGCCGCGGATACGCGAGGGTGACCTGGCACCAGTCATCCACCTGCGCTCCCTCGCGATGTCGCCCGAGGGCCGCCGCCACGGTGTCGGGCAGCCCGAACAACTGAAGCGCCTGGTCGACCAGGTGGGGGCCGAGGTCGAACCACACGCCCGCGCCCGGCCGCGCCTGCTCTCGCCAGCGCGGACGGACCTCGGGACGGAAGCGGTCGAACCGCGACTCCACATGCGTCACCCGCCCCAAGGCTCCGTCCGCGAGCAGGGCCCGCAGCGCGAGGAAGTCACTGTCCCACCGCCGGTTGTGGAACACCGACAGCATCCGGCCCCGCTCCTCCGCCAGCGCGCACAGCGCGCGCGCCTCCGCCAGCGTGACGGTGAAGGGCTTGTCGACGACGACGTGTTTGCCTGCCCGGAGCGCGGCCTCGGCCAGTGGGGCGTGGCTGTCGTTGGGCGTGGCGATGACGACGAGGTCCACGTCCGGGTGCGTGGCGGCCTCCCGCGCGGACGCCACCACCGTCACGCCCGGCAGCCGGGCCTGCACATTCTCAGGCTGGCTGGACGCGACGACGCGCAGCTCCAGCCCCTGCACCGCCCGAATCAGCGGAGCGTGGAATGTTCTTCCCGCGAAGCCATGGCCCAGCAGCGCCACACGCACAGTCATGTATCAATCCTCACGTAACTGAATAGCATCAGGGCTCCCCCCTTGAGGAAGAACCCCCCATGCGTCCCTTGTCCCTGGCCGTGCTGCTGTTGCTGTCCGGCCCCAGTCTCGCGGCGGTGAAGAACGTCGCCAACGTCTCCCAGCTCCAGTCCGCGCTCTCCTCCGCACAGGCCGGCGATGAGATTGTGCTCGCGGACGGCACCTATGACGTCAGCCAGAATCTCGGGTGTTCAGCGGAGGGCACCGCGTTGCAGCCCATCGTCGTACGCGCGGCGAACCGGCATGCGGCGCACATCCGGTTCAATGCCACGGAGGGCTTCAAGGTCTCCGGCCGCTACTGGACGTTCGACGGGCTGGACATCGAGGGCGTGTGCGCGCAGGACAGCAGCTGCGAGCACGCCTTCCACGTCACCGGACACGCGGAGAACTTCGTCCTGCGCAACAGCCGGGTCCGCAACTTCAACGCGCAGCTCAAGGTGAACGCGAGCAAGAACGGCAGCGGTGTCTACGAGATGCCGCACCGGGGCCTCATCGAGCGCAACGAGGTCTACGACACGCGCGCCCGGAACACGGGCACCCCGGTGACGAAGCTCAACATCGACACCGGCGACGACTGGGTGGTGCGGGACAACTACGTGCACGACTTCGCCAAGGCGGGTGGCATCTCCTACGGCGCTTTCATGAAGAGCGGAGGTCGCCGGGGCGTCTTCGAGCGCAACCTCGTCATCTGCACCAAGGACGCGGCGGCGGGGAACACGCGCATCGGCCTGTCCTTCGGCGGCGGCGGCACGGGGAACGAGTACTGCGCGCCGAAGTTCGACCCGAGCGTGCCCTGCGACCCGGAGCACTCGGATGGCGTGCTGGTGAACAACGTCGTCATCAACTGCTCGGACGTGGCCATCTATCTCAACAAGGCGAAGAACACGCAGGTGCTGTTCAACACCCTCATCGAAACCAAGGGCGTGGACTTCCGCTTCGCCTCCAGCACCGGCGGGGCCCATGGCAACGTGATGTCCTCGGTGATTCGGGACCGCGACACCGGGAGCTTCGTCGCGGGCACCAACCTGATGAACGTGGCGACGGGCACGTGGTCCTCCTGGTACCAGGCGCCGCTGGCTGGCGACCTGCGCATCAAGGGGGATGTCTCGCAGCTCATCGGTGCGGCGGCGGCGCGAGCCTCGGTGACGGAGGACTACTGCGCGCGGCCCCGGCCGACAGGGTCTGACTACAGCCTCGGCGCGCTGGAGCACTCCCTGGGGGATTGCAGCGACGCCGGCACGGGAAGCCCCGGTGATGCCGGGACTTCCGCGGACGCGGGCCCGAGCATGGGCAGCGACGGTGGAAGCTCGGGCGGAACGGACGCGGGCCCCATCCGCATCGACGACGACTCGGACTCTGGCGGCGGCGGCTGCGGCGCTGCGCCGGGCCTCGCCGCCCTGCTCGTGCTGCTGCTGGTGCCGCTCGCGCGGCGGCGCCGGAGCTCCGGGCACCTGCCCTGACGTACGGCCCAGGTGCCGCTCGCGCGGCGGCGCAGGAGCTCCGGGCACCTGCCCTGAAAAAGACGCGGCGCCGCCCGCCGAGGAGGTCGGGCGGCGCCACTCCCGGGACCGCGCGGTCCAGGCCTCCGGGCAGCAGCTGCCTGGCGGTCCGCGGCCCACGGTCAGCTGTCACGTGTGGTGGTGCAGGCTCTCCACCAGGTACGGGTCCCCCGCGGGAATCATGGGCGCCGAGCGCACCGCGCGCGTCACCGCCAGAGTGAAGAGCGCACCCACGCCCAGGAAGGCCGCCACCTCGTACACCCCGAGCCCCGCGCCCTCTGGGTGGTTCGCCGGAGCCACCATCAGGTGCAGGTCCAGCCAGCGCCCCGCCAGCAGCACGGCCGCCACCCTCAGCAGGTGCGCCGGGCTGCGCTTCGCCGGTCGCGGCAGCAGCAGGACGAAGGGCAGCGCCCAGTTCAGCACCAGGTTCAGATAGAACGGCACCGCCCACCCGCCGTGCATCCGCGCGATGAAGTAGACCGTCTCCTCCGGGATGTTCGCGTACCAGATGAGCAGGAACTGCGAGAACCAGAGGTAGGCCCACAGCGTGGCGAAGCCGAACATCAGCTTGCCCAGGTCATGCAGGTGGCTGGAGTTGAGCTGGGGCAGCGCGCCCGCCCGGTGCAGCAGAATCGCGGCCACGGTAATCGCGCACACGCTGGAGCTGAGCAGCCCCGCGACGTTGTAGAGCGCGTAGATGGTGCTGAACCAGTGCGGCTCCAGGCTCATCAGCCAGTCGAACGCCGCCAGGCAGAACGTCAGGCCGAAGCTCACGAGGAACACCGCGGACACCGCCACGTTGCGCCTCGTCTGCGCCTCCGTCCGCTCCACGTCCTGCCGCAGCGAGTTGCGCCTCAGCATCCACGTGAAGCCCGTCCACAGCGCGAGCATCAGCACCATGCGCACGCCGAAGAACGGCACGTTGAGGAACGCCGCCTTCTGGTGCAGCAGGTGGTCCGTCTCCATGATGCCGGGCCGCGCCCACAGGTAGAGCTTCGGCGCGAAGGGCACCAGCACCAGCAGCGGCACCGCGCCCCAGGGCACGTAGGCGGCGAACGCCTCCGGGATGCGCTTGAAGACGGTGAACCAGCCCGCGTTGGCCACGTACATCAGCGCCAGGAACAGGGTGCCGCCCAGGCCCAGGCACAGGAAGTAGAAGCCGCTGGTGAGCAGGCTGGACAGCGCGCGGGCCGGGTGCAGCGCCAGCCCCACGGCCAGCGTCCCCAGGCCCGCCACCGCCAGGGCCAGAGCCGCGCGGCGCACGGCCGGGGCCACCTCGAAGCCTCCGCCCGAAGCCGGAGGTACCTCATGCACGGGGGCGCTCATGGCACGTCCTTCCGCGCCGTCCGCGCGGGGTTCTGCAGCGTCCGGAGGTAGTGGACGATCTTCCACCGGTCCTCCGGCGCCACCTGCGAGCCATGGGCCGGCATCAGCCCCTGGCCATGGGTGATGATGTGGAACACCTTTCCGTCCGGCAGCGCCTTCGCATGCTCCGCCAGCAGCGACGGCGGCATGGGGAAGCGCGCCGTCACCAGGCCGTCCCCCAGCCCGCCCGAGCCGTGGCACGGGCTGCAATACCGCTGGAAGGCCGTCTGGCCGCGCGCCAGCACCTCGGGCGTGGCGGGATAGGGATTCTTGAAGTCGCGCCCGGCCCGCACCGCCTCCTCGGGGCCGGCGGCGAGGTGCAGCGGCTGGTGCCCGCGCGGCACCGTGCCCTTCGCCGGCCCCAGCAGCGTCTTGCCATCCGACGTGTTGGGGTTGGGCGCGAAGCTGTCGTACGGCACCGAGGACACCATGTCCGGCGCGTACTCGTAGTTGGGCCGTGTCTCGTCCTGCTCACAGCCGGCGGCCAGGGCCAGGGCCACCACCGCGGGGAATACCTTCCTCACGACGCCACCTCCATCCGGGCCGTCTCCACCGCGCCGTGTCGGCGCAGCAACTCCTCCGCGAGGGACGCGCCCTCGGGCGGCTCGCGTGCCTCCAGGGCAATCGCGAACCGGTCATCCGTCACCCGGGGCAGCGCCACCCGGCGGCTGCCCGGGAAGAGCTTCACGCGCGCCAGGAAGGAGCCCACGGTGATGAGGGCCGCGAAGAGCACCGTCAGCTCGAACGCCACGGGGATGAAGGCGGGGAACGAGTTGAAGGGCTTGCCGCCCACGTTGAGCGGCCAGCTCACCACGCTGGTGTACAGCTGGAGCGCCAGGGCCAGCGAGCCGCCCAGCAGCCCCGCCCCGAAGCACACCCAGGTGAGGCGGCTGGGCTTCAGGCCCATGGCCTCGTCCAGGCCATGCACGGCATAGGGCGTGTACACGTCGTGCAGGACGTAGCCGGCCTCGCGCATGGCGCGGGTGGCGCCGAGGACCTTCTCCTCGCTGTCGAAGTAGCCGACGAGGACGGGGGCGCTCATACGGTGACATCCTTTCGGGTGGCGAGGGCCAACGCAGGCGCGGGCACGACTTCCGCGGCGACGGGCGCGACCTTGCGGGGCCCGGGGGCGGCCGCCTCGCCGTGCGTGTCCCGCGCGAAGCCCAGCACGCTCTTCACCTCGCCGATGGAGATGATGGGCAACACGCGCACGAACAGGAGGAACAGGGTGAAGAACAGGCCGAACGTGCCGATGAAGGTGCCCACCTCCACCATCGTCGGCGTGTACATGGACCAGCTCGAAGGCAGGAAGTCACGGTGCAGGCTGGTGACGATGATGACGAAGCGCTCGAACCACATGCCCACGTTGATGACCAGCGACAGGGCGAAGATGGCGGCGGGCGAGGTGCGCACCTTCTTGAACCAGAACAGGTGCGGCGACACCACGTTGCACGTCACCATCGTCCAGTAGGCCCAGGCGTACGGACCGAAGGCGCGGTTGAGGAAGGCGAAGCGCTCGTAGGGGTTGCCCGAGTACCAGGCGACGAAGACCTCCGTCCCGTAGGCCAGCGACACCAGGCCCCCGGTGACGATGATGACCTTCGTCATGTTCTCCAGGTGCCGAATCGTAATCAGGTGCTCGTAGCCCAGCACGACGCGGGTGATGATCATCAGCGTCAGCACCATGGCGAAGCCGCTGAACACCGCGCCGGCCACGAAGTACGGCGGGAAGATGGTGGTGTGCCAGCCGGGGATGACGGACGTGGCGAAGTCCATGGAGACGATGGTGTGCACGCTCAGGACGAGCGGCGTCGCCAGCCCCGCGAGCAGCAGGTACACCGTCTCGTAGCGGCTCCACGTCCGGTGCGAGCCCGTCCACCCCAGCGACAGCACCTTGAACACGGCCTTGCGCAGGCCGGCCTTCGCCCTGTCGCGCACCGTGGCCAGGTCGGGGATGAGGCCCACGTACCAGAACACCGCGGACACGGTGAAGTAGGTGGAGATGGCGAACACGTCCCACAAGAGCGGCGAGCGGAAGTTCACCCACAGGCTGCCGCGCGAGTTCGGATACGGCAGCACCCAGAAGGCCAGCCACGGGCGGCCCATGTGGATGACGGGGAAGAGCGCCGCGCACATGACGGCGAAGAGCGTCATCGCCTCGGCCGCGCGGTTGATGCTGGTGCGCCACTTCTGCCGGAAGAGGAAGAGGATGGCGGAGATGAGCGTGCCCGCGTGGCCGATGCCCACCCAGAACACGAAGTTGGTGATGTCGAAGGCCCAGCCCACCGTCTTGTTCAGGCCCCACACGCCGATGCCCGTGCCCACCTGGTAGGCGACGATGCCGGCGCCGGTGCCCAGAATCGACACCGCCACCGCGAACGCCGCCCACCACCGCCAGGTGGGGGCACGCTCCATGGGCGCACAGATTTCCTCGGTGAGCTGGCCCAGGCTGCGCGCCTCGCTGACGAGCGGCACGCGCAGCGGCGACAGGTGCTGGTGGCTCATGTTTCGCTTCCCGACCCGGCGTTGCGGATCTTCGTGAGGTAGGTGATGGACGACCCGATGTTCAGCTCCTCCAGCAGCCGGAAGGCGCGGCCGTCCTTCGCGAGCTTCGCCACGGCGCTGCCGGAGTCGTTCAGGTCTCCGAAGTGGATGGCCTTCGCGGGGCAGCTCTGCTGGCAGGCCGTCTGCACGTCGCCGTCCCGGAGGGGCCTGCCCTCGCGATTCGCGCTGGCCTTGGCCTCCTGCACGCGCTGCACGCACATGGAGCACTTCTCCATGACGCCGCGGCTGCGCACGACGACGTCCGGGTTGAGCACCATCCGCTCCAGCGGCTCGTCGTGCTTGTAGTCGAACCAGTTGAAGCGGCGGACCTTGGTGGGGCAGTTGTTGGCGCAGTACCGGGTGCCCACGCAGCGGTTGTAGACCTGCTGGTTGAGCCCCTCGCTGGAGTGCACCGTGGCGAGCACCGGGCACACCGTCTCGCACGGCGCATTCTCGCAGTGCTGGCACATCATCGGCTGGTGGACGACCTGGGGGTTGGCGTCGTCCCCGGCGTAGTACCGGTCGATGCGCATCCAGTGCATCTCGCGCGAGCGCAGCACCTCGTCGCGCCCGACGCTGGGGATGTTGTTCTCCGCCTGGCAGGAAACTACACACGCCGAGCAGCCCGTGCACGCGCTCAGGTCCACCGCCAGCGCCCACCGGTGGCCTTTGTACTCGTGGCCGGACCAGATGGAGAGCGGGTGCTTGCCGTTGCCGCCGTGCGCGTCATGCTCCTCGTTGCCCGCGCGCGGGTTGGCGAGGAACGCGGCCAACTCCGCCTCGCGCACGTGGGGACGCCCGTCGAGCCGGTGGTACGTCTGGGTGAGGGCCAGGGGCTGCTTCTCGCCGGTGGCCTCCACCGTCACGCCCGGCACCGAGCGCCGGGACTGGCCGCCCACCACCGAGGCCAGCGGGTAGCCATTGGCGCCGATGCCATCCGCGATGCGGCCCGCCTTGGTGCGGCCGTAGCCCACCGGCACGGCGATGACGGACGGGTGCGTGCCCGCCTGGATGAGCACCGGCAGCTCCACCGTCCTCGCGCCCGAGCGCACCCGCACCACGTCGCCGTCGGACAGGCCCAGCGCCTTCGCGCGCGCCGGAGCGATGCAGGCGGGGTTGCCCCACGTCACCTTGGTGATGGGGTCCGGCACCTCCTGCAGCCAGCCGTTGTTGGCGGGAGCGCCGTCACGCAGCGCCACCGTGGGGTACAGCACCAGCTCCCAGTCCGCGGACGCGCGGGCCACACCGGCCAGCGCCTTCGCCAGCCCGTCCTCGCGGAAGGCCGGCGCGGCCACCGGCGTCGCGGGCAGCATCACCACGCCCCGGCGCACGGCATCATCCCAGAACGCGCCGAAGTCCTGTCCGGCCACGCCCGCGCGCGGGAAGACCTCCGCCTGCCAGCGCTCGCGCAGGAAGTCGTAATGCGAGCGGGGAGCACCCGCCCAGAGGAGCAGCGACTCCACCACGGGGCGGGTGTCGTGCAGGGGCGCCACCGCCGGCTGACGCAGGGACACCACGCCGCGCCGGGGCTCCGCGTCGCCCCACGACTCGAGGGCGGTGACGTCCGGCGCATGGAAGCGCGCCAGGGTGGCCGTCTCGTCCAGCCTGTCGTTGGTGGCCACGGTGAGGAGCACGGACTTGAGCAACGTTCCCAGCTCGTCGCCGCGCGGGTCCGCGTAGGCGGGGTTGACGCCGAGGAAGAGCACCGCGCCCACGCCGCCCGCGCGCAGCTCCGACAGCAGCTCGCCGTACGTCAGCGCGTCCGCGTCCAGCGCCACGCCGTCCGCCACCGACACCGTGCGGCCCTCGTTGCCCAGCAGCGCGTTGGCCGTGTTGGCCAGCACCTGCGCGGCCACGTCGTCACCGCCCGCCACCACGAGCGCCCTGCCCCGCTGCGCCCACAGCGCCTCCGCCATTTCCTCCAGCGCGGCCTCGTCCAGCGCGGGCGCGGGCACTGACGCGACTGCCGGCACCTCACGCTCCGCCTTGCGCGCCAGCCGCCGCACGAGGTCGGCCAGGGCGGGCGTCACGTCGGACGGGGACACGACGAAGCGCCGGTCCGCCGCGGCACCGGTGAGCGTCAGCACCGGCTCCACCTGGTAGTGCCGCGCCATGTCCCGCGTGCCGGCCGCGTCGCGCGCGGCGGTGTACTGGCGGGTGAAGGCCACCGGCGACACCCAGGTGCCGAGGAAGTCGGCGCCGAAGCTGGCGATGACCTTCGCGTTGTCGAAGCGGTAGTCGGGCACCACGCGCACGCCGTGCGTGACGTGGTGGGCCTCACCGATGGCGGCAAGCTCCCCGAGCGGCTCGTAGCGCACCGTGCGCGCCGTGGGGTACGCGGTGAGGAAGCGCTTCACCGCGGCTTCCGCCGTGGGCCCCATCACCCAGGGCAGCACCAGGCGGATGGACATGCCCGCCTCGGCGGCCTGCCGCAGCCCGTCCGTCACCTTCCCATCCAGCGCCGCCCACGCGGTGCGCTGGCAGGACAGCGAGGGGAAGCGGGCGCGGCTGGCGTCGTAGAGGGAGAGGACGGACGCCTGTCCCACCGCGCACACGCCGCCCTTCGAGACGGGGTGCTCGTCGTTGCCCTCCACCTTGATGGGGCGCCCATCGCGCGTCTTCAGCAGCACGCCGCACTGGGCGCTGCACCCGTTGCAGGTGGACGCGTACCAGAGCGACAGGCCCGGGGTGACTTCGTCCGGCCGTGAGACGTAGGGAATGACCTTCTGCACGGGAGCGCGCTGGCAGGCCACCATGGCGGCGGCGGCGCTCAGGCCCATCACCTTGAAGAAGTCGCGGCGGCTGCTCGCGTCCGGGGGCACCGCGGCCACGCCCACCGGCAATTCCTCGGGGAATTCGTTGCGCGTGTGCTCGGGCAGCGTGCCGGCGCGCTCGGCCAGGCTCTGCCAGTATTTCGGAAGTGGGTCGGACATGGAGGAGGTCCTCAGCGGTGACAGCTGGAGCAGTCCGTGGGGGGCTGCAGGATGCGGGGAGCCTTCAGCGGCGCGGGCGCCGGGGCCCGGGTGGACAGGGCGAGCAGCTCGCCGGAGCGCGGCGAGGAAGGCGGCGGCGCGGACACCTGCTCCGCCGCCGTCTTGCGGTGGCAGTCCAGGCACCAGCCCATCGTCATGGGCTCCGCCTGCTCCACGCGCACCATCTCCTGCACCTTCCCGTGGCACGTCTGGCACGCCAGCCCCGCGGTGACGTGGCTGGCGTGGTTGAAGAAGGCATGGTCCGGCAGGCGGTGGATGCGCACCCACTCGATGGGCTGGTTCTTCGCCACCGCGGCCGCCACCTTCTGGATTTCGGGCGAGTCCGTCTTCACCTGCGTGTGGCAGTTCATGCACACGCTGGAGGCAGGCACGCCGGCATGGCGGCTCTTCTCCGCGCCCACGTGGCAGTACTGGCAGTCCAGCTCGTACTGGCCGGCGTGCACGGCATGGGAGAAGGCCACGGGCTGCTCGGGCATGTAGCCCTGCTGGTTGTTCACCGGGCCGCTGCACCCGGCCAGGGCCAGGGCCAGCAGCGCGCCCGCGTGGCCGGCGGCGCGGGTGGGACGTGAGAGGCGAGTCGAGGCGTCGTTCATGGCGGTGGGCCGCGCGCTTCAGCGGGCGGTCTCCTCCCGGGGCGTGGCGAGCAGGTTCGACTCCGAGGCCGGAGGCACCCGCGCCGGGGCCGCCGCCTTGCGCTCGCGGGCGAACGGGGCCAGCGCCAGCAGCACGAAGCCGGCCAGGGTGTGGACCTGGAAGACGAGCGGCGCCTTCTCCATCAGCGTCGCGTCCGGCTGGAAGCTCAGCAGCGAGCGCAGGTACGGCACCGCGAGGTGGAGGTACCAGGCGGAGCCCCAGCGCAGCGCCACGGCGATGTGCAGCCCCGTGAGCACCTGCGCCAGCACCAGCCCGAGGAAGCCGGCCAGCACCCACTGCCCCTCGCGAGCGCGACGCAGGGTGAGGCTCAGCAGCCCCCAGCCCAGCAGCATGCCGCCGATGAGGCTCACCGCTTCCAGCGTGAAGAGGCGCGCCGGGGACGCGACGAAGGCCTGCATCGCCCGGGGCGCGGCCAGTCCCAGCAGGTGGTTGAGGACCACGGTGACGCCGCCGGCCAGCACCGCGCGGCCCGCGGGCGTCCAGGGCTCACCGGGAGCCAGTGCCGGCGCGCGCACCGTCACCCGGTGCACCGTGCCCGCCACGGCGGCGATGGCGGCCGCGTAGGGAAGGAAGGAGAAGAGGAGGGAGTCGCTCACGGGTTGCCTCGCACGAGCAGCGCCGTCAGTGGGCGCGCGGGTCCGTCCCGCGCGGCCCCCAGACGAGTCCGATGAATCCCAGCGCGGCGATGAGCCCGACGACGCCGAGGAAGAAGAAGTCCCTGTCCTGGCGCGGCCGGCTGCCGTCGCGCGAGACATCCGCGAGGTACGCCTTCACGGCGTACTGCTCCTCCTCCGTGAGGGGCGTCTTCGCGTACAGCTCGCGCATCAGCGGCGTGTCCAGCTTCGCCAGCAGCGGGGTCAGCCCCCGGTCTCCGAGGCGCGCGAAGGTGAAGGTGAGGTTGGGGCCCAGCGTGCCGCCACCGGCCACGCCCAGCCCGCGCACGTCATGGCAGCCGAGGCACGCGGGTCCGCCGTGGGACAGCGCCTGGGTGCCCTCGAAGAGCTGACGGCCCCGGGCGACCTCCTCCGGCGTCGCGTCCGTCCCCGGCTTCGCGGTGGGTGACGGCCGGCAGCTCCCCTTCCCCTTCGCCGTGCAGTCGCGGAAGAAGGCGAAGAGGCCGGCGCGCTCCTCCTCGGAGAGCTCCTGGTCCGGCATGCGCACGCCATTGAACTGCTTCAGCAACCCGGTGGCTACCGCGTCGCCGGAGTCGATGAGCGCGCCCGGGCTCTTCAGGAAGCGGGCAACCCACGCCTCGTCACGGCGCTCCAGCACGCCGTGCAGGTCGGGACCCACGCGGTCGCCCTCGCCCACCGAGTGGCAGCTCCCGCAGCGCTGCGCGAAGAGCTTCGCGCCCTGCGAGGCGCCCTGAGCCAGCGCGGCGGGCGCCGCCAGCAGGACGAGGAGCTGAATGACGGGGGAGAGCCCGCGCGCGGGCCTTCGTCCACCCAGGGCCTGTATCCGCATCGCCGCGTGCCCCTCCAGGAGTGGCCGGGCTCACTGCCCGGCACGCTGGGGCACGACTGCAATGAGGGGGCCAGGATGCCCGCTTGCCAACATGCGGGCAGACATCCGGACAGAGCCGCGAGGCCGACGCAGCTTTTGCGCCGCGAGGCCCGCGCGAGCGCAGCATTTTCCCCAACAGGGACGGTGCGCTCGCGCCAAGCCCGCCTCACATCGCGGTGGTGGTGAACACACCGCGGCCGATGGCCATGATGCCGCCGACGATGAAGACGAGGGCCAGCACCACGCCCATCAGGGGCAGCACGAAGCCCGGCTGGGGGCGGCGCCGGTTGACGGACATGGCCACCTGGGCCGTGGCGGCCGCGAACACCATCAGCACGATGTGGCCGATGAGCGCGGGGTAGTAGATGCGCGTCACCAGCACGAGGATGCCGAGCAGCACCTGGGTGTGGAGCAGGCCCGCGAAGGAGGCGCCGAGGATGCGCCCGCCCTTGTCGAAGGGTCGCTTCGTGGCGAGCCCGAAGGCGAAGTAGGCGAGGGCCAGCACCCCGGCGAGCAGCACCAGGTAGCGCAGCCCGGAGTGGGCGTAGAAGAACATTCGGTCCATGGACCCCGCTGCTTAGCAACGCGCGGGGCGCCACGCACGTTTCACGACGGGTCCGGCTTGGGCGTCTTCTTCGTGCTGGCCGGCAGGGGCGGCGCGGAGATGAGCTCCTGGGCGGGCAGCTCGCCGGTGAGGCTCTTGAGGAAGGCGACCAGGTCGTCCACCTCGGCGTCCGTGAGCGTCCGCGCCAGCTGGTGCTTCGCCATGAGGCGCACCATGGTGGGCAGGTCCGTCACGCTGCCGTCATGGAGGTAGGGGCCCGTCTTGTCCACGTTGAGCAGCGTGGGCACGCGGAACTTGCCCCGGTCGTCCTCGTTCTTCGTCGCGTCGAAGCGGCCGGCGTCCGTGAGGCCCGGGTAGTCCTCCACCAGGCCGAGCTTCTGGAAGGACGTGCCGCCCACCGCCGGGCCGTTGTGGCACGTGGTGCAGCCGGTGCTGGCGAAGAGCTGGAGGCCGCGCTGCTCCTGCGCGGAGAGCGCGTCGTGCCGACCCGTGAGGTACTGGTCGAAGCGCGAGGGCGTGGTGAGCCGGCGCTCGAAGGCGGCGATGGCGCGCGCGGCGTTGGCCAGCGACACCGGCCGCTTCTCGCCGGGGAAGGCCTCGCGGAAGCGGGTGGTGTACTCGGGGATGGAGGCCAGCGTGGCCACCACGCGCTTCTCGTCCGGCATGGCCATCTCCGCCGGATTGAGGATGGGGCCCTGCGCCTGCGCCTCGAGCGTGTCCGCGCGCCCGTCCCAGAACTGCGCGATGTGGCCGGCGGCGTTGTACACGGTGGGCGAGTTGCGAGTGCCCTTCTGCCCCTTGTGCCCGTCCGACAGCGGCTTGTTGTCCACGCCGAACGTCGTCAGGCCGTGGCAGGTGTTGCAGGACACGTCGTGGTTCTTCGACAGGCGCGGCTCGAAGTAGAGCATGCGCCCCAGCGCCACCTGGGCCTCGGTGTCCTTCGGCGCGGGCTTCGCGTCCTTCGCCGGCGGCAGCGGCAGGAAGAAGTGGCCGAGCTGCTCGGGCGTCAGCGGCTTCGGCGCGGGCCGCTTCGCGGCGACGGGAGCCTCCACGGCGGGCGCGGGCGTCGGCACGGGCTCCGGGCTGCGCTCGCACGCGGGGAGCGAGGTGGCGCCCAGGGCAAACAACGTGAGGAGCGAGAGCGGACGGTGTCGAAGCATGGGTCGGGACGCTACCAGCAGGTGCGCGCGAAGCGTTTCCCGACGCAGTGTCGCACCGTCATCCGGACTTTCCGTACCCATCAGCACACCCGGGGCCTGGAGCGCCCCCCTGCCCGTCCGGCGCACGCTCGGGCGGGCCATGGCTGCGGGGAGGTGGGCGCGCGGCTAACTCCTTTGCTCCAGGCGGCTCCCGAAGCCGTCAGCGGAACGCGCAGCGGCGCATCGGGCGCCCGAGACTCCATGGCGGAGGAGGATGGATGCAGGACGACGGCGGGGATGAAGCGGTGGGCACGGCGCGGGAGGTGGAGGTCCTCGTGTGCCGCAAGTGCCTCATGCGCGGTGGCGCGCGAGGCGGGGGCCTGGACCTGCCGCGCTGGCTCCAGGGTGCGTTCGCCGAGCGGGGCCTGTCCGAGCAGGTCCGCGTCCTGCCCACCGGCTGCATGAACCAGTGCCCGCGCGGGCAGGTCACCGTGCTCGTCACCAGCGGCGACGGCCGGGGCGGCGCCATGCTGATGGTGGACCCGCGCCTTCAGCGCGAGAAGCTGGTGCAGCTCGTCGAGCGCAAGGCGCGAGGCACCGCCGCCGCGCCCGCCGAGGACCCGCGCGCCGCCATGCCCGTCGAGGACGAGCGGGGCAACGGTCCGTAGGCCCACGGGCTGCGACGCCGGCTCCTCCCGCCCGAAGACGAACCGGTCCACCAGGTACGCCACGCCCAGCCCCGTGGCCGTCCCCACCGCGTCCCACGCCAGGTCCTTCATGGAGAAGCCCGAGCCTCCGCTCCGGGTGTCGTACAGCTCCTTGCCCAGCCCGGCCCCCATCGCCAGCCCCGCGCCGGTGAGCCACCGCGCCGAGGGCGCGTCGAAGAGGAGCGCACCCCCGCCATAACCCGCGCCCGCGAGGACGGTGCACGCGGCAAAGTGCTTCGCCTTGTCCGGGCCGAGCCAGTCGTCACCGGCCGCGCCCCGGGCGGACATGCCGGGCAGGACGAGCAGCAGGGAGAGGAGGAAGCGTCGCGTCGGTCGCATACCCAGACATGTAGCACCACACGACCTGTCCGGGCGTCTGTCCCCGGAGTGAAGAGAGCCACACTCGTTTTGTGCGTTTTCAAGACGTGGCCCGCACATCGTCCTATGCTCCGGGTCGCGTGAAGAGACTCGGCCCCTCATTCACTTTCGAGAAGCAGCCCACCCGCCACCCAGGACTGGATGGGGCGCGCGGTCTGGCTGTCTTGGCGATGGTGATGGGGCACACGCTGGACGCGCTGCTGACGCCGGCGGCGCGCGCGCTGCCCTGGGTGCAGCACTACTGGGCCTTCCGGGGCGTCACCGCGCCGCTGTTCCTGCTGGTGAGCGGCTGGGCGGTGGTGGCGGCGCTGGGGACGAAGCCCACGGCGGCGCGCGACATCTACGGGCGCCGCGTGCGCCGGGCACTGCTGCTGCTGTTCCTGGGCTACCTGCTGCACTGGCCGGGCTGGGGCGCGGTGCGGGGCATGGGGTGGACGGAGCAGATGCTCACGCACGTCCTCTCCTTCGACGCGCTCCAGTGCATCGGCTTCGCGCTGCTCTTCGGCTCCACGCTGCTCGCGATGGCGCCGCCCCGCTGGGGCCGGGCGGGGGTGCTGCTCGCGCTGGCGGTGGGCATCCCCCTGGTGAGCGCGACCATGTGGCGCCTGGGCGCCGGGCTGCCCGGGCCGGTGCAGCAGTTCATCGGCAGCGCCGAGGGCAGCCGCTTCCCCTTCTTCCCCTGGTCGGGCTTCTTCTTCGCGGGCGCGCTGGCCGCGCACGTGCTGCACCTGCTGCGTCCGGGCTGGCCGCAGGGCCTCGCGCTGCTGGCGCTGGGGGCCGGGCTGCTCGCGCTGACGCAGGTGCTGCCGCCGGACTGGAGCGCCACGAGCCCGTGGATGGTGATGTACCGGGTGGGCCAGGGGCTGATGGTGCTGGGCGCGGTGAACCTGGCGCCGCGGCGGCTCAGCGGGCTGCTGGCCCCGCTCGGCCGACTGTCGCTCTGGGTCTACGTGCTGCACCTGCCGGTGGTCTACGGCTGGGCGGACATCGCCGGACTGGCGGGGCGCATCGGGCCCACGCTGGGCCTCCCCGCCGCGCTGGGCGTGGGACTGGCGCTGCTGGTGGCCTGCGCGCTGGTGGCCCGCGCCGGGCGCTGGGTGCGTCAGCAGGCGCGTCCCTGGCGGGCGGGCTCCACCACGCTGGAAACCAACCTCGGCGGCACCCGCGTCGGCACGCGCGGCTGAGCTCCGCGTGCCCTCCGTCAGTGCCGCGGCTTGTCCTCGGTGAACTCCGCGTCCACCTCGGCCCGGGTGCCGCCCTGACGTGAGCGCGGAGCCACCTCCTCGAAGGTGCCCCCGGCGAACGGCCCCCGAGCCCCACCGAAGCCGCCCATCCCCACGGTGGTGATGCGCACGGAGCCGTCCCGCACCTTGCGCTCCAGGGACTTGCGCAGCCGCGCGGCCACGAAGCGGCGCGTCGGAGGGATGAGCAGCAGCAGCCCCGTTACATCGGTGAACACGCCCGGCGCCACGAGCAGCGCGCCGCCCACCAGCACCAGCGCGCCGCTGACGATGCCCTCCTCGGGCACCTGGCCCCGGGCCATGGACTCGCGCCAGCTCCGCAGCACGCGGCCGCCCTCCCGCCGGGCCAGCCACGCGCCCACCAGCCCCGTCACCAGCACCATGGCGAGCGTGGGCAGGAAGCCCACCTCCCGGCCAATGGCCAGCAGCAGGTACAGCTCGATGAAGGGCACCACGGTGAAGGCCAGCAGGAGGTACTTGAACACGCCCCCAACCTAACGCGCCGGGAGCGCCCGCGCCGGACAACCGGCCCGGCGGCGCCTACCTCCCGCCGAGGTTCGACAGGAGCGAGTCCACCACGAGGTACAGGGCGAACAACACGCCGACGGCGATGAGGACGAGGCGCCCGGACGGCATGAAGCCCCGCGACTCGCGCGTGGCCGCGGAGGAGCTCACCGTGCCCATCGCCTCGGAGACGCCGGCCACGTGGCCCGCGTACCAGGCGGTGCGCATGTACTGCTCCACCACGACGCCGTCGTCGTTGGCGGACAGCGAGCGGCCAAGCTGCGGATCCACCAGCCGGGCCCCGGCGGCGGCGGCCAGCGTCGCCGCCTCGGTCACCACCTCCCGCACCAGGTCCGGCCGGTCCGACAGCGGCACGCGCAGCTCGGTGGCCACCACCTGGCCGCCCTCTCGCAGCTCGCCCACCTCCACGTCGCCGCCGCGCAGGTGCCACACGCGCAGCCCATCCGGGCGGGCGGCCACCCGCCGCTCGGCCAGGAGGGCGTCCACCTTCTCCGGCTCGTAGGGGACACCCGGCGTCATCGTCTGGAGGAGCAACTCGTATCTCACGCGGGTTGCGAGTATACGCCGCGAACGCCATGCCCACCTCCCCCAAGCCCCCGAATCCCCACCGCGGTGGGAGGCCCTCCTCTCCGCAGCAGGGCCGCAACTCCCCGCAGCAGGGCCGCAACCGGCCCCACGGCCGCCCGGAGAAGCCCGCCCCGGACCGCACCACGCCGGATATCGGCCCCGACGGCCTGCCCCAGGTGTCCCTGGTGCGCCGCGGCGTCGAGCGCTGGCAGGCCGGTCACCCGTGGATCTACCGCGCGGACCTCAACGGCGACCCGGGCCTCGCCGGCGGCGAGGTGGTGCGGGTGACGGACAGCCGCGGCTGGTTCCTCGGCAAGGCCTTCTATTCGAAGCAGTCGAAGATTTCGCTGCGCTGGCTCAGCTTCGACGACGTGGCGGTGGACGCGGACTTCTTCCGCCAGCGCCTGCTGGCCGCGGACGAGCTGCGCCGCCGCGCGCTGCCGGGTGAGAAGACGTACCGCCTCGTCCACGGCGAGGCGGACGGGATTCCGGGCCTCGTGGTGGACCGCTACGGCGACTACCTCAGCGTCCAGTTCCTCGTGCCGGCGACGGAGCAGCGCAAGGCGCTCTTCGTGGACCTGCTGGAGGCGCAGTTCCACCCGCGCGGCATCATCAACCGCTCGGACGTGGGCGTGCGCAACCTGGAGGGGCTCACCCCGGAGAAGGGCCTCTTGCGCGGCGAAGTGCCCGGCCCCGTGTCCTTCGACGAGGGCCTGGTGCGCATGCGCGCGGACCTGCTCGAGGGCCAGAAGACGGGCGCCTTCCTGGACCAGCGGGAGAACCACGTCATGGCGGCGCACTACGCCCACGGCGAGGCGCTGGACTGCTTCTCCTACGTGGGCGGCTTCGCGCTGCAGCTCGCCACGCGGGCAAAGACGGTGACGGCGATTGAAATCTCCGACGCCGCGGCCGCGCAGCTCCGGGAGAATGCCGCCGCCAACAAGCTGACCAACCTGGACGTGGTGGTGGCCAACGCCTTCGACTTCCTCCGCGACGCGGTGGACGAGGGCAAGCACTTCGACACCATCGTCCTGGACCCGCCGTCCTTCGCGAAGAACAAGGACGCCATCGCCGCCGCGCTGCGCGGGTACAAGGAAATCAACCTCCGCGCCATGCAGCTGCTCAGGCCCGGCGGCGTCCTCATCAGCGCGAGCTGCACGTACCACGTGGACGAGCAGGCCTTCGAGGACATGCTGGCCTCGGCCGCGGCGGACGCGAAGCGGCGTGTGCAGATTATCGAGCGGCGCGGCGCGGGGAGGGACCACCCCGTGCTGCTGAACCTGCGCGAGACGCGCTACCTCAAGTGCTTCGTGCTCCGGGTGCTCTGAGGACAACCCACCCGGCACGTCGACCCTGGCCCGGGAGACGTGCGAGAACAGCGGTGCCATGCGGACGCGGGACTGGGACGCGCAGGATGACGACTCGCCAACAGGGGGCACCCGGGAGCGGGAGCGCGCACTGAAGGAGGTGCGCACCGTCTACCGCCAGGCGGACGCGGCGTACGCTCCCTTCTCCTGCCCGGCCAGTGGTGAGTGCTGCCAATTGGCGCGCACCGGCCGTCAGCCCTGGCTGTGGCAGCCGGAGTGGGAGCTGCTCTCCCGGGGCCGCCCGCTGCCGCCACCGCGTGAGGACGGAGGCTGTCCCTACCTGGACGCCGCGGGCCTGCGCTGCACCGTGTACGCGGACCGGCCCTTCGGCTGCCGCACCTTCTTCTGCGAGCGCATCCGCGGCCCGGCCAGACAGCCGGCCGAGACGGTGGGCGCACTGTTGGAGCGCCTGGAGCGCATCTCCCAGCGCGTGGCGCCCTCCCTGAAGTCCCCCCGCCCCCTGCTGGACTGGCACGCGGAGGCCCGGGTCGCCGCGGACACGGAGGAAACGTGATTTCGCGTCTGGATTCAGGGCAATACCGCAACTCCAGAATACCTGTGTCGCTGGCATGCCGAACCGCGGATCCGGAAGGCCGGCGGAGTGATACACCGGGACTCAGGCCATGGCGGGAGAGCGGAGCACGATGAGGGCGGCAGGGAAGCGTCGGTGGCTCATCGCGCTGGTTGTCTTTGCCGGCTGCCGGGGCGCGGACGGGGCCGTCGTCAACGCGCTCGTCAACACCAGCATCGCCATGGGCAGCGCCGCCGCGCAGCGTGCCGCGGGGGGCTGCTACGCCACCTGTCCCGTGGGCACCACGTGCGACGCGGAGACGGGCTACTGCCTGCCGCTGCCCTGTCGCGGCCGGTGCCGCTCGGACGAGCGCTGCGTGGAGCTGGGACTCGAGGAGCGGTGCGAGTCGCTGGCCCTGCCCGAAGGCGGGCTGGACATACGCCCCGCCCCGCCTGCCGCCACGCCCTCGGATGCTCCCAGGAAGGACTCGGTGCCCTCCCCGTGATTTCTCCCCGCTGGCTCGTCGCACCGCAGGAGTTCAAGGGCACGCTCACCTCCGCCGAGGCCGCGGAGGCGATGGCGAAGGGCATTCGCGAGTCCTCGCCGGAGGTGGTGCTGGACGTCGCGCCGCTGGCGGACGGCGGCCCGGGCACCGTGGACGCGCTGCTGGCGGGCACGCGGGGCGAGCGCCGCACGCAGGTGGTGCGGGGGCCGCTGGGCGCGCCCGTGGAGGCGCACTGGGCGCTGCTCGATGACGGGCGCGTCGCGGTGGTGGAGATGGCCGCGGCCTCCGGCCTGTCGCGGCTGGCGCCCGAGGAGCTGGACGCGCGCAACGCCTCCACGTACGGCACGGGCGAACTGCTGCGCGCGGCACTGGACTCCGGCTGCGAGCGACTCATCGTCGGGCTGGGCGGCAGCGCCACCACGGACGGCGGCACGGGCGCGCTCACCGCGCTGGGCTACCGCTTCCTGGACGCCCAGGGACAGCCGCTGCCTCCCGGTGGCGCGGCGCTCTCGCGGCTCGTGAAGGTGGACGCGAGCGGACGGCACCCGCGGCTGGGGACGGTGGAGGTGCTGGGCGCCACGGACGTGACGTCTCCCCTGCTGGGGCCGGACGGGGCCGCGCACCTCTTCGGACCGCAGAAGGGCGCGGACGCGGCGGCGGTGGAGGAATTGGAGGCGGCGCTGGCGCACCTGACCTCGGTGGTGGGCGCGACGTCCGCGGGCTGGCCCGGCACGGGCGCGGCGGGAGGCTTCGGCTTCGGGTTGGTTGCGCTGGCGGGCGCGCGGCTGGTGCCCGGCTACGAGCTGGTGTCGCGCGCGCTGGGCCTGGAGCGGCGCGTGCTGATGGCGGACGTGGTGCTCACGGGCGAGGGCCGCTTCGACCGGCAGACGTCGCTGGGCAAGGGCCCGGGCGGACTGGCGCGGCTGGCCCGCGAGCACGGCACGCCGGTGGTGCTCTTCGCCGGCTGCGTGGACCGCAAGGACGGGCTGGAGCTGGACCTCTTCCACGAGGTGGTGGACCTGTCCACCCAGGCCCGCCCGGAGGACTCCGCGTCGAAGGCGCTCTGCGAGGCCTCGGCGCGCTGGGCCGCGGCGCGCCTCAAGAGCGGGCGGTAGCCCCACCCGGTGTGACACCGGGGCGGGAAGGGAATCAGCCGTCGAGCGAATCCGTGGTCCGCACCACGCGCATGCCCGCCGCGCGGAAGTCCCGCAGGGCCGCGTCCGCCACGCGGGGGAAGTCCAGCGCGGGAGGCAGCGGGTCCAGCGGGGGCGCCGGCACGGGGCTCATGGCGTCCTCCAGGATGAAGACGCGCCCCATCTTCGAGCGGTCCGTCCGCTCGATGTGCTGCCGCAGGTCCGCCAGCGTGGACAGCACGCAGTGGGACTTGGCCTGGCCGAACACGTACACGCGGTCGAACGACATGAGGTGCTCGAAGAGGCGCGTGTTGAACTCGCCCACCTTCTGCCCCTTCACCTCCGTCACTTCGGGCGAGAGGACGGAGTAGTTCTCGGTGAGGGGGTGCTCGCCCTTGAGCTCGAACCACGTGGGCGTGTCGCGCACCAGGGCGTGGAAGAGGCTGGCCTCGTAGACGGCGGGCACCAGCGCGTGGCTGAGTCCCCCCAGCAGGGCATGGAAGGGCCAGATGGTGAGCACGTACCGGCCGGTGGCCTCCAGCCGCTCGCAGTAGGCGAGGCTCTCCTCCGGGAAGCGGGTGGCCTGCCAGCGCCCCGCCCGCACGTCCGCCGCCGTAATCACCGACAGGGGCGCGGGTGGCCGCCCCTCCGCGTCGCGCCACCAGGCGGGGTGGAAGATTTGAAACGCGCGATGGGTGTCGAGCGAGAACACCAGCTCGGTGATGCGGTCCAGGTGCGCGTAGAGGAAGCGCAGCGCGCGCTGCGTGTCCTCGACGGCGCCGGGGACGAAGAGGCTGGCGCCGGGAGTGCAGAAGGCCACCTGCACGTCGATGCCGAAGGCGGCGATGCGCAGCCCGTCCTCACGGGCGGGACGGATGCGGTGCTCGGCGGCGTAGCGGCGGGCCTCCTCGGCCACCTCCGCGCCGCGCTCCAGGTAGAGCTGGCCGGCGCGCGTGTCCTCGTGGAAGCGGGGCATGGGCAGGGGCATGGCGTCCTCTCTCTCTCTCTAGCGGCCCTTGGGGAAGTGGCGGCGCGTCAGCTCCTCCACGAGCGCCTGGGTGGCCGGGGTGTAGCCGATGCGGGCGTCGGCGGAGACCTCCTGCGCGCCCACGAGCGACGGGGCCTCGGCCGCGCTGTCCATGAGGGGGAAGTAGCCCTCGGGCACGGCCTCGCCCTCCTGGCCCACGAGGCCGATGGGCCCCGAGCCATGGCGGCGACGGAAGAGGACGGGCGTGCCGGGGACGCTCTGCTTGCCTTCCGCCAGCTCGTTGCCGAACTTCATCACCGGGGTGCGGCCCGTGCTGGACAGCTTGTAGATGGCGGCGACGCGGTCTCTCGTGAAGGGACAGTCCATGGTGCGGGCGACGATGTGGCCGCCGTAGCCGTAGAACTGCGCGGACGGCTCCCAGTCCACCTGGCGCCGCAGGTCCTCGAACTCGCGCGTGGCCTGGGCGTCCAGGCCGTCCTCGAGGATGTTGACGGGGCGGATGCCCATGTCGCGCGCGCGCGTCACGGCGTAGAGGTACTGGAGCTTCTTGTTGCCCGAGTCGAAGCGAATGGAGTCCTGGGCGCTCGGGTCCTCGCGGATGAGCTGGAAGGCGGCGGGGATGCCGGAGGTGAGCGTGTCGAAGGTGTCCAGCAGGTAGCTGGAGCGGCCGGGCCGGCGCTCGCGCATGGCGCGGAAGGCGGCATCGTCCGAGCCGTAGCGCTGCACGTGCTCGTGCCCCATGGTGCCCACCGGAATCATCCCCATCCTGCGCGCACCCTCGACATTGGAGGTGCGCTGGACGCCCGCTTCCTTGCAGGCACGCAGGGCCAGCTCGTGGTGCTCCATGCAGGTGGCGGCGCGCAGGCCCACCTCGAAGATGCGGGCCGGGTCCTCGACGATGTCGATGAGCTCCTTCACGGTGGCGCGCACGCGGCGCAGGTAGCCCTCCGTGTCGACGGTGATGGGGACGGCCTTCACGCCGACGGCGTCGAGCGTCTCCAGCGCGATGGCCTTCTGCTCCTCGCAGGTGACGGTGGCGAGCGCGCGGGCGAGCACGTCACGGTCCGCGAGCGCCTGGGTGGCCACCTGGATGCGGTAGTTGAGTTGCAGGAGCAGCGGCTCCACCCAGGACACCAGGGCGGAGGGACCAGTGACGGTGAGGATGGGCTCGCGCGGGAAGAAGAGGGCTCCGCGGGGAATCGCGCGGACGGTGAGCTTCTCCTTGCGGAGGATGGCGGCCTTGAAGCCGACGCCCATCTCGTAGTCGTAGCGTGCGAGGAACTCGTAGTCCTCGGGCTTCGGGTCGGGGAGCATCGCCTTGACGTAGGCGGCCAGGTCGAGCGGCATGACCTGGAGGCCGCCCTTGCGGTGCGAGTAGTAGAAGGTCTCCTGGCGCAGGGGCCAGCCCGCCTCCGCCATGCTGAACTTGTAGCCGTCCGTCGCGAGCAGCGAGGTTGCCATCCTGGGTGTACTCCTCCGTGTAGGAGAAGCCTAAGCGCGGGAGGGTGGTCTTTCCTACCCTTCCCCCCTTTTGCCCCACGGTTTCACGGGCGCGGAGAGCAGGCGGGGTTAAAAGCAGGGGCCATGTCGCCGGCTCCCTCTCGACGACTCCTCTTCGCGCTCGTGGCCAGTCTTGGCGTCCATGGGCTCCTGTGGCTCCTCGTACTCGGGGAGTCCCGTGAGGTGCGCCGTGCTCCGGCGCCGGTTGCGTCCCCGGTGGAGTGGGTCGAGGTGGAGGTGGCCGGGCCGAATGCGCCCGAGCCCCCGCCCGCACCGAAGCCGGCTGCCGTGGCGGAGGCTCCGGCCCCTCCCTCCCCGGACATGAAGGGGCCGCGCGAGGACAGGCCACGGACGGCCCCGCCCCCACCGTCAGCGATTCCGCGCGGCGACAGCCCGAAGGCTCCAGACACACCTCCCGCCGAGGTGGCCCGGGCTGAAGTGGCCCGCCCCCGAACGGACGGGGCCCCGCCCTCGGACGTGCCACGAGCGGACGTGTCCCCTCGCGCCGACGTGCAGCCAGCGGAACCCCGTCCCACGGACATGCCCCGCGCGGAGGGGCAGCGAGCGGACCTGTTCCCCACGGACATGCCCCGCGCGGAAGGGACGGGCTCGCGGCTGTTGCTCGCGGCGCGAGCGGTGACGGCGCCGGTGGACCGGGGAGACCCGGTGGCCACGCTCGACGCGGGAGTACCGGACCCGCGGGACTCGGCGCAGGCGCTCGTGCAGGACCTGGTCTCCGAGGGCATCGGCCGGGGCAAGGTGGAGCGCGGGCTCGTGCACCCGTACTTCAGCCAGCTCGGCAAGGCGCTGATGAAGGCGTGGGACGCGGACCGCTCGGTGAAGGAGCACGGCCTGCAGGGCTACTTCGACATGGGCATGGAGCGCGGCCGGGCCTACTCGCGCATCTGGATGGAGCGCGCGGAGCACTACGGCAACTCGGGCTCCTTCGGCGCGAAGGACGCACCGGAGGGGGACCGGCGCAGGCCCGTCAGTACGGCGGGAGACGCCACGCTGCAGACCCGACGCGAGCTGCGGCAGAAGATGCGCGAGGAGTTCCGCGCCACCCGCCGCGCCGTCATCCGCGTGGTGCAGGACGCGCAGGGACAGCTCCTGGACGTGAAGCTCGTGGAACCCAGCCACCAGCCCGAGGTGGACCAGGAAGCCATCAAGGACGTGCGCGCCGCGGCGGAGAAGCTGCCCCCACCGCCCGCAGAAGCCGTGGGCAACCGCGAGCGCATCACCAGCCTGTGGCAGTTCGAGCTGATCATCTCCATCAGCCCGCCCATCCCGTCCTTCACCTTCGAGTTCGACGAAGCGCTCGGCTTCATCGACACCCGCATGCCGCTGGACCGCCGCATCTACAAGCGCGTGCGGCTGCTCGAGGTCCGCTAGCTCGCGCGGGCCCGCGTGCGCGCCTTGCGCGCCGGCCGCGCACGGCTCTCCGTCATGTTGCCCTTCGGGCCGTAGAGCCGCTCGTAGTCCTTCATGCTGCGCTTGATGACCTCGAGCGCCTCGGGCTGGTCGTAGACCTCGGCGATTTCCACGCTGCGCTTCCCCTCCCCCGGAATCTGCTTGTAGGTGAGGAAGTAGTGCTTGAGCCGGTCCAGCAGCGCGCGCGGCAGCTGGGCGATGTGCTGCAGCTCGCCGTACACCAGGTCCGACTCCAGCACCGCGATGATCTTGTCGTCGGCCTCGTTGCCGTCGACCATCCGGAAGCCGCCAATGGGCACCGCGCGCACGAGCAGGTTGCCGTTGGAGATGACCTTCTCCGTCAGCACGCAGATATCAATCGGGTCGCGGTCGCCCTGGATGTCCTTGCGCCCCGTGCGCTCGGCGCAGCGCTTCGCCACCAGGTCATCGCAGTACGTCTGCGGGATGAAGCCGTAGAGCGTGGGGCACTGGCTGCTGAAGCGCTGCGGCCGGTCCAGCTTCAGGATGCCGGACTCCTTGTCCAGCTCGTACTTCACGGCGTCCGTGGGGACGATTTCGATGTACGCGGTGACGATGGAAGGGGCTTCGTCCCCGGGCGTGATGCCATGCCACGGGTGAGCCTGGGATGTGGTCTGTACGGGCTTCTTCATGGGACGTCTCCCGAGCGCTTGCACGCCTCGGCATAGAGTTGAGCGACCGCGTCCTCCAGCTGGCGCGTGAGCGCGTCGCGGTCTTGAAGCGTCAGGCCCTCGGTGGGGATGGGCTTGCCCACCACCAGCGCCACGCGCTGGCCCCACCGCACCGCGCGGCCTCCCTTGGGAAGGATGAGCCGTGTGCCTGACACGGCCAGGGGCACCACCGGCACGCCCGCCTGGATGGCGAGCGCCGCGGCCCCCTTCTTGAACGGCCGCAGCAGGCCATCCTCGCTGCGCGTGCCCTCCGCGAAGAAGAGCACGCTCACCCGCTCGCGCACGGCCCGCGCGGCCTCGGACAGGCGGTCCCTGTCACCCCGGCCCCCTGTGCGCTCCACCGGGATGTTGCCCGCGCGCCGCAGCGCCGCGCCGAACACCGGAATCTTGAAGAGCTCCGCCTTGGCCACGTACCGCGTGTGCTTGCGGATGTGCGCGAAGTTCAGCGGCGCGTCGAAATGCGACTGGTGGTTGCTCACGAAGACGACGTGGCCTTCCGCCGGGATGTTCTCCAGCCCCACCGCCTCGTGCCGCACCCCCGCCGACGCCAGCACCGAGCGGCCCCACAGCACCAGGGCCTGGTCCGCGCGCTCCACGTCCTCCCGCAGCGACAGCGCCGACACCACCGTGGAGAACACGCCCGTGAGGCCCACCGCCGCCGAGCCGGCGAACGCCGTCTGCAGGAGTTTGCGAATCACACGAACTCGTGGGCGGGGAAGAGGAGGACATCCGAGATGCGCTGGACCCCGAGCAGCAACATCAGGATTCGGTCGAGCCCCACGGCGATGCCCGCCGAGGGCGGCATTCGACCTACCGCGTCAAGGAACCGCTCGTCCAGTGGATACACGGACCGCCCCAGCCGACGCCTGAGTTCCTGTTCTTCCACCAACCGGGCCCGCTGCTCTTGCGGGTCTGTCAGCTCGGAGAACCCGTTCGCCAGCTCCAGGCCCTTCGCGTACAGCTCCACCCGCTCCGCCACCGCAGGGTCCCCGGGCTTCAGCCGGGAGAGGGCCGCCATGGACGCCGGGTACTCAATCAGGAAGGTGGGACGCTCGTGGCCCAGCCCGGTCTCCACCCGCTGCAGGAAGAGGTGGAAGAAGACGTCGTCGAAGCTCTCCGAGTCGCCGGTGCGCACGCCCACGGCCTCGGCCGCCCGCTTGAGCGAGGGCCCGTCCGCATGGACGCGGATGTCCACCCCCGTGGCGCGCAGCACCGCATCACGCACCGTGAGCCGCTCGTAGGGCGTGCGCGTGAAGAAGGCCGGGTCCGCGCCGGGCTCCCCTTCCGTCGCGCTGCGTCCCGCCTCGGCGAGCGCACCCTCCAGGTCCTCCATGATGTCGTGGTAGTCCGCCCGGGGCCGGTAGAACTCCAGCATCGTGAATTCCGGGTTGTGGGTGGGGGATACCTCACCGTTGCGGAACACCTTGCAGATTTGGAACAGGGGCCCCGCCCCGTCGGCGAGCAGGCGCTTCATCGCGTACTCGGGGCTGGTGTGGAGGTAGAGGGTGCGGGCGCGGCCGACGTCGGTCTCCGGGATGAAGCCGGCCTCGAAGGCGTTGATGTGCGGCTCCATGCCGGGCGCGGGGATGAGGAGCGGCGTTTCCACCTCCAGGTAGTCATGGGAGGCGAAGAAACGTCGCAGGGCGGAGTAGAGGGCCTGACGCCCCCGGGCAGCCCGCCATTGAGAAAGGTTGGGCATGGGCAGCGCGGAAGTAACATGAGGCCCCACATGCACCCAAGGATTCCCCTGCTGCTCGCTGTTGCCTTCTGCATCACCGCCTGTCCCAAGGGTCCACCGGCGGATGCCCGGAAGGCGCTCTCCGAGCAGCAGCAGCTCACCGCCGACGTGAAGGACCTCACCACGCAGGCCGAGGCGCTCCTGGAGGCGCAGCACCGGCTGGTGTGGGTCTTCTGGACGGAGGGCCGCCACGTGGACGTCGCCGGGACGTACGCGGGCAAGGAGGCCCTGTTCAGCATCGAGAACATCCGCAAAATCGACCGGCTCCGGCAGCTCACCACGGACGCACGCGAGGTGCGCGCCCTCACCGCGCTGCACTCGCACTTCGCCGGCGAGTACCTCTCGCGCGCGCTCGCCGAGTTCAACGACGCGGCCGCCAACCTGGAGGCGTCCCTCACCTTCACTGTCGACGGGAAGGAGTTGCGCTACCGGGACCTGGAGCGGCTGCTCGCCAACGAGCGGACGGTGGCGCGGCGGCGCGCCATGTACGCGGCGGCCACGCCCGCGATTGAGCGGCTCAACCAGACGCTGCGGCGGAAGGAGGAGCGCGCGGAGGAGCTGGTGCGCGAGCTGGGCTTCGCCTCGTACGAGGCCTTCGGCGGCGAGCTGCGGCAGGCGGACCTGGGGAAGCTGAGCGTGCTGGCGGAGGAAATCCTCCAGGCCACGCAGGCGCCGTACCGGGTGGTGATGGAGCGGCTGAGCCAGCGCGAGCTGGGCATGCCCTTCAAGGACATCACCCGCGCGGACATCCCCCGGCTGTTCCGCTCGCGCGAGGTGGAGGACGCCTTCCCCAAGGGCGAGTCGCTGCTCAAGGCGCACGGCACGCTGTCGGGGATGAACATCGACCTGGAAGAGCTGCCCAACGTGAAGATTGATTCGCGGGATTTGCCCCGCAAGAGCTCGCGCCCGCTGGCGCTGGCGGTGCGGGTGCCGGACGACGTGCGGCTGTCGTTCAAGCCGGGCTCGGGCGTGCTGCACCAGGCCCGGGTGCTGCATGAGTTCGGACATGCGCTGCACTCGGCCTTCACGAAGGAAACGCGCTTCGAGCTGGCGCGGCTGGGCAACCCCACGGTGGGCGAGGCGTACTCGGCGCTCTTCGAGGACCTGGTGGAGGACCCGGTGTGGCTGGAGGAGCACGCGGGCGTCGCGGGCGAGCAGCGCTCGAAGTACCTGGCGGCGTCCAGCGCGCACAAGCTGTACCTCATCCGTCACGCGGCGGGGCGGCTCTTGTACCAACTGGAGCTGCACCGGCGCGTGGAGGCGGACCCGAAGGAGCTGTACCGCGAGGTCATGTCGCGCACCGACGACATCCCGATGACGGACGAGGACGTGGCGCGCTACCTCGTGGACCAGGAGGACTTCTTCCAGTCCGCGGACAGCTTCCGCGCGTGGTTCCTCGCGGGGCAGCTCCAGGCGCAGCTCAAGGCGCGCTTCGGCCCGGCGTGGTGGCGCTCGACGCAGTCCGGCCAGTTCCTCAGGGACTTGTGGGCGAAGGGCAACGCGCTGTCCGCGCGCGAGGTGGCCGAGGCGATTGGCGAGAAGACCATCTCCCCGGACGTGCTGCTGCTGCGGCTGGGCACCACGCTCCAGGTGCCGATGAAGCTCCACCTGGAGGGCGTGGAGGACGCCATCCTCCCCGCGGCGCCCGGGCTGGAGGACTTCACCCAGCCGCCCCCGGCACCCGGATTGGAGGAGTTCACCCCGCCGCCCGAGCAGAAGCAGGCCGCACCGAAGACGCCGGTGCCGCAGGCGGGTGACGGACGCTGAAGCCCTGAAACGGCGAAGGCCCCCGCCCTGCTCGAGGACGGAGGCCTTCAATCCTCCCGGGAGCCTGTCCCCGGGAAGCGCGGTCAGCGCGGCACTACAGGAGCTTCATCAGCTCCGCGCGCTTGGCGTTGTACTCCTCGTCGGAGAGCACGCCCGCGTCCTTCAGCTCCTTGATTTCCTTCAGGCGCTGCGCGGGGCTGCGCGTGTCGGCGGGAGCCGCCTGGGGCGCCGGCTCCTGCGGGCGCTGCTGCTGGCCCTGCTGGTTCATGAACTGCTGGGCCATGCCGAAGCCCATGCCCATGCCCATGCCGCCCAGCGCGTTGCCGGCACCGCCGCCGCCTTCGCCGCCGCCCTTGGCCATGCCCTCGGCCGCGCCGAGCATCGCCTGCCCCTGCGCGTACTGCTGGAAGCCGCCCGCCAGGCGCGAGTACGCCACGTCCTTGGACAGCTTCTTCAGCGTCGCCTCGTCCTCCGGCTTGATGCTGACGTGGAAGTTGCCCATCCGCACCACGGTGAGGCCGTAGGTGTCCACGTGCGGCTTCAGCCCGCCGATGACCTCGGTCTCGATTTCCTCCGTGTACGCGCCGCTCGTCACGTCGAGCAGCGGCCAGCGCTTCTTCACCAGCAGCTCGGCGATGCGGTCGCGCGTCACCTTGAGCACCTGGTTCTTGAACCAGCCCAGCAGCTCGTCGTTGCTGGTGCGGCCCATGCCCACCAGGCCCACCACCAGCTTCTCCGGGTCCGTCACGCGGATGGAGAAGTCGCCGTAGACCATGGTGCCGATGCCCAGGCCCGTCTCCGGGTCCCTCACGTCACCGATGGGCCCGCCGAACTTCACGCCGGCCACCTCACGCACCGAGACGAAGAAGACCTCGGAGATGAAGAGGTTGCCGCCGGTGAAGCTCTCCATCAACCGGGCGAGGAAGGGGATGTTGTTGGTGTCGAGCGTGTGCCGCCCGGGCCCCAGCTTGCCCTCGACCTTGCCGTCCTTCACGAAGAGGGCGACCTCGTCGGCGTCGACGGTCAGCTGGGTCAGCATCCGGATGTTGTTCTCCGGATACTTGTAGATGATCTCGCCCTTCGCCGAGTCCGCCCGCGCGATGAAGTTGCGCTTCGCCTCGCCCTTGATGCTGTCGAAGATACCCATTGCTCGTCAGCGCCTCCGTGGCCGCGTCGGCAGCCGGTCAACCCGCGCCGCCACCCGCCCCTCTTAAGAACGTGGCACCCACGACGAAAGCGCGCCCGCCTTCGCCCGGCTGCTTGCTCGCAACATGCCAGTTTCACTGGCCATTGCCTAGCCGCTCGCCCTTCCGGCGGCCATTCAGGGCCCGGTAGCGGACGTCAGCCCCAGCGGCTGACGAGGCGCTCACGGTCCAGCAGGCGGATGCTCGCCCACAAGAGGATGGCGTCCAGCACCAGCACCACGGCGCCCTGGAGCGCGTAGTAGCCCAGCCCCGCCTTGAGGAAGCCGGCCACCTGTCCGCCCACCATGCCGACGAGGGGCAGCACCACCAGCGCGGAGAGCTGCTGCGCCATGCGCGCCTCGCTCACCCGCGCGGAGATGAGCACTGCGACGCCGTTGCCGAAGAAGGCGAACAGCGGGGCGATGACGAAGACGCCGAAGGTCCACAGCGCGTTGGGCATCAGCGGCATCTGCACCAGCGGCCACGCGACGATGTCCACGCCCACGCAGAAGAACAGGAAGGCCACCCAGGTAATCACCACCGCGGGCACCAGCGCCGCCAGGCTCTTGCCCGTCACCAGCTCCGCCGCCGTCACCGGCGAGGCGAGCAGCGGCTCCAGCGTGCGCCGCTCCTTCTCCCCCGCCACGCTCTGCGAGGCGATGAGGATGGGGACGAAGACGGGCATCACCAGGAACATGCCGAACCAGTCGGTGAGCGTCTTGTCGATGAGGAAGCGCGCCGCGCTCGCCCCCAGCGGCAGGCTGGGGTCATAGAACAGCGCCACGCTGCGCAGGTCCGCGTGGTTGGGCGTGCGCACGTAGGACCAGACGACGCCGATGGGCACCAGCACCATGACGGTGGGCAGCACCGCCATGGACGCCAGCAGGCCCACGTTCTTCCGCAGGTCCAGGAAGTCCTTCCAGAAGACCGCCATCGCCCGCCGGGGACGGAACGCCATGGGCTACCCCCTCCCCTCTTGCAGCAGGTCCAGGTACACCTCTTCGAGCGGCCGCTGGGCCGGCACCGCGCTGTGCACCCGCGCCCCGGCGCCCACCAGGCACGCCAGCACGTCCGGGGCGTGCGCCTCGTCCGTCAGCATGACGCGCAGCCGCGCCCCTTCCGCCAGCACGTTGGGCGCGAAGGGCAGCGACGTCACCACGTTGAGGAAGCGCTCCGCCTCGCCCTCCACGCGCACGTCCAGCGCCTGCCCCGCGCGCCGCAATTCGCGCACCGGGCCAATGGCCAAGAGCCGGCGCTTCACCACGCCCACGCGCTCGCACAGCCGCTCCACCTCCGACAGGTTGTGCGAGCACAGGACGATGGTGCGCCCCTCCGACGCCAGCTCCGCCACCGCGTCGCGCACCGTGCGCGCGGACTCCGGGTCCAGGCCGCTGGTGGGCTCGTCGAGGAAGATGACCTGCGGGTCGTGCACCAGCGTGCGGACGATGGCCAGCTTCTGGCGCATGCCCTTGGAGAAGCCGCCCACCGGCTCCGCGTCGCGCCCGCCCAGCCCGAAGCGGCGCAGGTAGTCCTGCGCGCGAGGCCACGCCTTCGCCTCGTCCAGCTCGTGCAGCTTCATGAAGAAGCGCAGGTTCTCCCGGGCAGTGAGCCTGTCGTAGAGGCCGGGCTGCTCGGTGAGCAGCCCCACCACCTTGCGCAGCGACTCGCCGTCGCGGTCCACGCGGTGGCCCCACACGGTGGCCACGCCCTCGCTGGGGCTGAGCAGGCCGGTGAGCATGCGCACCGTGGTGGTCTTCCCCGCGCCGTTGGGCCCGAGCAGGCCGAACACCTCACCGGGCCGCACGTGGAAGGAGAGTCCCTCCACCGCCGTGCGGTCCCCGAAGCGCTTTCCCAGGCCCTCGACGTGGATACCGCTCAATCGACCGTCACCAGGACGAACTTGTTGTTGATGTCCCGGTCCACGGGCGTGACGACCTTGTCCGCGCCCACCGCGTTGCGCAGCAGGTTGAGCCGGTTGTGCTCCACCAGCACCCACTCGCGGCCGGGCCGCGCCGCCAGGTTGCGCATGCGCGTGTTGGAGTCCGTGCTGCGGTACTGCTCCACCGTGTTGCGCGAGTAGAGCGTCTCGCCGCGCCAGTTCATCATGAACGCGACGATGGGCTCGTCCGCCTTGCGCTGCGCGTAGTACCGCCAGAAGAGGTCGCGCTGCGTCCAGTGGTGGGACAGGTCCACCCAGTGGCTCCAGTTGAACCAGAGGGCCACGCCCGCGGCCAGCGCCCAGAAGGTGCCGAACAGCATCACCCGCGCGCGCAGGACGGCCGCCACCACCGCCAGCGCCCCGGCCACCGCGAAGGTGAAGCCCAGGGTGCTCTTGATGTTGACGGGCTCGGAGAGCGCCTTGAGCAGCGAGTCCTCCGCCACCGGCTGGCGGAAGCCGCGCACCGCGAGCGCCACGCCCGCCAGCGCGATGAGGCCCGCCAGCATCCGGAGCGAGGAGCGCCCCTGCGTGTCCGGACGCGTGGTCTGCCAGGCCAGGAAGCCTCCCGAGGCCAGCAGCGCCAGGCCCAGCAGGGCCTCCGCAGACACCTGCGCCTGCGACGCCACCGCGCCCAGCATGGCCGCGCCGCACAGCAGGAGCAGCAGCGCCACCGTGCGGGAGCCCGGCGTCGCCTTGTCCTTCGAGCGCGTCGAGAAGGCGTCGAGGGACAGGTACACGCCGAAGGCCAGCAGCACCAGCGTCACCAGGTCGCCCGTCCACAGCGGGCGCGAGGCGAAGAAGGCGATGGGCTTGGTCACCAGGTCCTGCGGGTACGGGCGGTCGTAGTTGTAGACGAACAGGTCCGTGAAGTTCTTCGGGTTCTCCGCCAGGTCCTTGCCCACGAGGACGAAGAGCACGAGCCCGAAGATGAGGCTCACCGCGTGCGCGGAGATGCCCTCCTCCCACAGCCGGTCGGCGAAGAGCGCCAGGAGGATGGCCAGGCCCGGCAGCACGGGGAAGACGTAGTGGTGGAACTTGGTGGCGCTGGAGGCCAGCAGCCAGAACGAGAAGGCCACCCACAGCACGGCGATGAGGGCCAGGTGGTCCGCCTTGCTCGCCGAGCGCAGCTTCAGCCGCGAGACGACGGCGAAGGCGCCCGGCAGCAGGGCCACCCAGGGGAAGATGGCGTAGCCGCCCTGCTCGATGAAGTAGATGAAGCTGCCGCCCGGCGTGGTGGTGTGCACGCCCGCCGTGAGGCGGTTGAGGTGGTCGTGGACGAAGAAGCGGTACCAGAAGAGCTTGCCCTCATCGTCCACGTTCTTGAACAGGGACATGGTGAGGTACCAGGGCACCGCCACCGCGAGGAACACGAGGATGCCCGTGCCCAGGTGCATCCGGAACATCTGCCCCCACAGCACCGGCATGGCCTTGCGGCCCTCGCGCACGTCCTTGCGGAAGCCCTTGCTCGTCAGCCACTTGAGGTGTGACTCCAGGCTGGCGCCGTCCCAGGGGATGACGGCCAGGATGGCGTACAGCACCAGGATGACCGCGGGCAGGCCCACGCCCAGCAGGCCCTTGGCCAGCGTGGACAGGCCGGCGAAGAAGTAGAAGCCGTACCACCACGCGGCGCGGTGCTTCGTCGTCTCATCCAGCTGCCCGATGAGCGCGCACGCCATGGCGCAGATGAACGTGGTGACGAAGGGGGTGTCCGTCACCGTCTGCCGGGTGAGCAGGAAGTACAGCGGCATGGTGGCCAGGATGAAGCCGGTGGCCAGGCCCGCGCGGCGGCTCACCACGCGCGCCACCGCCAGCGACAGCAGCGCCACCGCGGCGATGCTCAGCAGGGCGAAGGGCACGCGCATGCCCCACTCGGTGTACAGGCCCAGCGCGCCCTCGGTGCGCACGGTGCCCACGACTTCCATGCCCAGCGCCTGCATCCACATGGTGAGCGGCGGCTTGGAGAAGAACCAGGAGCCTTCCCAGAAGGGGAACACGTAGTCGCGGCGCTCGATCATCATCCGAGCCACCTCGCCGTAGTGCGTCTCCCAGCAGTCCCAGAGCCCCACCGCCCCCAGGTAGGGAAGGAAGAGCAGCGCCGCGAAGCCGGCCGTGGCCACCACGACGCGCGCACTGAAGGACAGCGCCAACCACCGCTTCATCCAATTCGCCGAGAGCGTCTCCTTGCCGAGGACGGCCTCGGTGAAGGTCTGCTCCCGCTGCTGTTCGCCTTCGCTCGCCACGGGCTGAAGCTCCTTGAGTCGTTTCGGGCGGATGGGCCGCGCGACAGGGCACGGACCGCGGCCTTATATCCCCGCCGCCCCCTCCGGTCGACCACGGCCACGGGGCACCGGGGTGTGCAGGGGGACGCGCCATTGTGCAGGAGCCTGCACGGTGTGGGGAGTCCAACCCCGCGAAAGCCCGGAGACCGGCCGGGGGCACGGGCTTTGTAACGGTTGCCCGCGCAGGCCCTTCCCGATTTTCTTCTGCCCCGGGCCGCCCCCTTCGAGGAGACATCATGCTCGCACCTGCCGTGGCCCTGGGATGTGCCCTCCTGCTCGCACAGGCAGGAGGCGGCGACGACGCCGAGACCCAGGCCCGGGAGCGCCTGTCCCACCTGGGCGAGCAACCCGCCAGCCCTCCCGTCATCCAGCCCCCGGCCTCGCCCCTTCCCGTGCAGAGACCGGACATCGCCACCGTATGCCTGACGCTGCCGCCGACGAAGGCGGTGCCGTCGGGGAAGTGGCGGGCGCAGTGCATGGACTCGACGAAGCGGTGCCTCGTGGCGCCGATGTACGAGCTGGACGCGGACGGAGTGGAGACCGAGCGTCCGCTGGAGCGGGTGGGGCATTGCACCGACGAGTCCTATTTCGAGGACGCGCGCTGGCTGAAGACGTACCGGCTGGAGCCCGCCGTCGCCGACGCGCCCCTGGGCTGGTACCGCGACGAGCGCGGGCGGGTGATGCAGTTCAACTTCGACCTGAACCGGCGCCTGTGGCTGGGCGGCGCCTGGGCTCCGCTGTGGCGCAACGGTGAGGTGGAGGGCCGCATGCGCGCGGACTTCGGCATCTCCATGGAGCTCAAGGGCGAGGGGAAGCTGCTGCACCGGCTGCGCCTCCTGGAGACGGAGCTGTTCCTGGGCCTGCCGTCCTTCGAGACGACGCTGATGCGCTACGACTTCAGCGTGGAGCGCGCCAAGCCGCTCTTCCGCGTGACGACCTTCTTCGGTGAGCCGCGGCGGTACGACATCAACATCAACCTGGGCCTGTGGATGGAGGTGCTGGGCGTGGAGGAGCTGGAGCGCGAGGGCGCCGAGGCGGGCTTCCTCACCTGGGGCGCGGTGCACGCGACGCTGGACCTGTGGCACTCGAAGGACATGGTGTCCTACGTGCGCGTGCGCGCCGGCCCGTCCGTGGAGCGCGACTACAAGAACGGCTTCACCACGCTGGTGCCGGGCGCGGTGCTGGAGGGGGATTTGACGTTGGACCGCGACGGCTTCCACCACCTGCGCCTGGGCGTGGAGGCGGAGAAGGTGCTGCTGGCCCGCGCGGTGGAGGGCCGCCCGCTGCGGCCCGAGCGGCTGGGCGTGAAGGCCGGCTACGAGCTCATCCTCCTGGCCATCAACGACCAGCCGCTGAGCCTGGTGGTGGACGGGCGCGGCGCGTGGCGTGAGGACCTGAGGAACGTCCCGGCGCGGTGGGAGTGGTCGGCCTCCGCGGGGCTGCGCTTCTCGCTGTGGGCCCCGGCGCGCCGCTCGGCCCCCATGGCCACGGCCGCGAGGGAGTAGGCGCGTGCTCGCGCTCGGACTGGCGTTGCTGCTCGCCTCCACGGCCACGGAGGCGTCCCCGGCTTCGGAGACGGAGGCCTGCCTGCGCACGGATGAGCGAGGGGGGCGGTTCCCCATCTGCTTCGACCCGGGAGACGGGCTGCTGCTGGGCACCGGCCTGCGCGTGCGGGACGGCGAGGGAGCGCAGTCCCTGCGAGCCGGCGTGCTCATCCGCACGGGGCGCACCAGCCGCAGCAAGGGCACGCCCTGGTTCAACAGCCACCGGCTGCTGGGCGTGGAGGCCTGGGGCGGAGAGCAGCGCGGGCTCACCGCCACGGCCTATGACGGCACGCTGCGCCGCCACCTGGAGGAGGGCTTCATCCTCCTGCCCACCGCGCGCCCGGTGCGCATCCCCTTCCCCTTCGACGTGACGCTGGCGCCGCGCCTGGGCCACCTGGAGCGGCGCGTCTGGGAGGGCCCGGGCTGGACGCTGGAGACGGCGCGCGTGGGGCTGCTGGTGGACCCGGTGCGCGCGGAGACGGCACGCGTGTGGCTGGCCGTGGGACCGGCGGCGAGCCACACGCTGCGGCATTCGCGCGACGGCAACGAGCACACGGTGTCGCCCTTCACCACGCTGATGCTCGACACGGGGCTGGAGTCCGCCGACGGGCTGTGGGCGCTGCACGCGTCCGGGTTGGCGGGCTGGAGCCTGGGCTTCGAGGGTGGCACGTTCTTCCGCGCTCGGGCCGGGGCGGGCGTGGAGCGGGTGCTGTTCGCGGTGGAGGACCAGCCGGTGGTGCTGCAGGTGTCCGGCGCGTACGTGCACCGGGACGCGGGGCTCGCGAGGGGGAGCGAGTGGACGGCGGGCGCCGCGCTCGCGGTGCGGGCCTTCAGCGCGCGGTGGTGACGCGTTGCCAGACGGGCGCCGTCGAAGGCGGCCCTGGCCGTCGCGTAGACTGCTGTCAGTCCGGAGGGCGACTCCCGTCCCCTGGGAGCCCCGGCGCCATTGCCGGCGGGAAGGAGGGCGACATGGAGAGAAAGCTCGTTTCGATTCAGTGCATCGACCACGTGGAGCCCATTCCCGGAGCCGACAACATCGTGAAGGCGCGGGTGATGGGCTGGGACGTGGTGGTGAAGAAGGGCGAGTTCGCCCCGGGCGACGCGTGCGTCTTCTTCGAAATCGACAGCCTGCTGCCGGAGGGCCAGCCGTGGGCGGAGTTCCTGCGGCCGAGGGGCTTCCGGGTGAAGACGGCGCGCCTGAGGGGCGTGCTGTCGCAGGGGCTCGCGCTGCCCACGTCCATCCTCTCCGGCGAGGTGCCGGCCCAGGGGACGGACGTGCGCGACGCGCTCGGCGTCGTGAAGTTCGAGCCGGCGCTGCCCGACATCCGGGAGGTCGCCGGGCCCTTCCCGGGCCAGGTGCCGAGGACGGACGAAATCCGCCTCCAGTCGGCGCTGGGCGTCCTGGAAGAGTTGCGCGGCCACGACTTCTTCGTGACGACGAAGCTGGACGGCTCCTCGGCGACGTTCTTCCGGCCGCTGGAGGGCGAGCTGGTGGCGTGCTCGCGCAACTGGGCGCTGCGGCGGGGGGCGAACCCGGTGTGGAGCGCGGCGGCGAAGTACGCGCTCGACACCGTGCTGCCCCCGGGCTTCGCGGTGCAGGGCGAGCTGTGCGGCCCCGGCATCCAGAAGAACCGCCTGGGCCTCACCGAGCCGGACCTGTTCATCTTCAGCGTCCACGACACGCGCACGGGCCGCTTCCTGGGCCATGCGGACTTCATCGCCTTCTGCGCTGAGCACGGGCTGCGCACCGTGCCGGTGGAGCATGTCGTCACCGGCGAGGCGGCGCGGACGTTCGACCACGGCCTGGAGCACTACCTGACGCTCGCCCAGGGCTTCTACCCGGGCACGAAGAACCGCAAGGAGGGCATCGTGGTGAGGCCCCTCGTCGAGCGGCCCTCGCCCACGCTGGGCGGCGGCAGGCTGTCGTTCAAGGTCATCAACAACGACTTCCTGCTCAAGGACGAGGACTGACGGCACTCGAGGCCGGGCGCTCCCCCACGCGGAGCGCCCGGTCGTCCTCACGGACGGGCCGGGGCTTCCAGCACGGCCCGCAGCGACACCTCCGCGGCGCGCAGCCGCGCGTCCCGGGGGTCCACCCGCCGCGCCTCCTCCAGGCGCTCCAGCGCGCGCGCCACGTCACCGCGCGCCAGCTCGCAGCGCACGCCGGCCTCCAGCGCCCCCGTGTCCGAGGGCCCGTACACCCGCGCCTCCGCCGCCGCGTGGCAGCCCTCGTCCACGCGTCCCGTCTCGAAGAGCGCCCGCGCCAGCTCCACCCGCGTCTCCACGTGCGAGGGCGCCAGCCGCACCGCGTCCGTCAGCGGCCCCACGGCGGCCTCGGCCTGCCCCCAGCGGCGCAGCTCGCCGCCCAGCACCCGCAGCGGCCCCGGTGCGCCCGGCACCAGCAGCGCCCGCGCCCGGGCCTCGCGCAGCAGCGCGGGCTCGCCGAAGCGCAGCTCCGCCACCATCCGGTCCACCACCGCCTCGTAGTCCGGGTACGCCGCGGGCCAGGTGAAGACGAGCCGGTACACCCACTCGCCGCGCGGCACGAAGAAGGCCAGGAGGAACGTGTCCCCGCCCGGCCCCTCCAGCCGTGCGCGCACCCGCCGCGCGTCCCGGCCGCCCACCCGCGTCGGCACGGGCCCCGTCACCTTCAGCGTCCGCCCCTCCGGCCCCGGCGCGCCGGGCACCAGCGTCTCCTCCTCGAAGTGCCGCGCCTGCACCGCGCCGTCCCCGGGCTCGCCGACCTCGATGACCTCCGCGGAGAAGGTGGCCCGCCCCAGGCCCGGCAAGCCGTTGGAGAAGGAACGCCTGCCCTGCCCGTCCTCCTCGCCGCGCCAGCCCTCCGGCAACAGCACCGACACGCCGAAGGTGTCGTCGCGCTCCAGCCGCCAGCCGGAGCGCTCCCCCACCACCAGCGCCGCCACCAGGCCCGCGACAATGACGAGCCCCACCGGGCGGACGAGCCCCCGGCTGAGCGCTCGCGGCTCCAGGAAGGCGCCCACGAGCAGCCCGGTGAGCAGCCCGCCCAGGTGCCCGGCGTTGTCCACGCCCACCGACGTCCACCCCATCCAGAGGAAGACGAGCACCGTGGGCAGCGCGCTCTCCCCGGACATCCACCGCGACTTCGCGAGCCGCCCCCGGTAGCGCCGGCTCAGCACCAGCAGCGCGCCCACGCACGCGTAGACGAGCCCCGAGGCCCCCACGCTCACCGCGCCCGACCACCCCAGCGAGCCCGCCATGGTGATCAGCCCCGCGGCCCCCAGCAGGGCGGCGTAGTCACGGCGCCGGCACACCCGCTCCAGCGCCGTGCCGGCCGCCACCAGCACCAGCAGGTTGAGCCCCAGGTGCGGCCAGTCCCGGTGCAGGAAGTTGGCTGTCACCAGCCGCCACGGCTGACCTGCCTCCACCACCAGCGGCCCCGCCTTGGCCCCCCACCGCACCAGCGCGTCCACGTCCACCGGCCCGGCGAGGGCCAACACCCCGTGCACCCCCACCAGCACCACCGCGAGGGCCAATGTGACCCAGGGCCACCCTCCCGGCCCCCCCGTCACGGCCGACTGACCGATGGACAACAGGCCCGGTTGCCCCTCCTCTTGGGGAGAAAGCCCTGTCTTTTGAGGGGGATACATGGCTTGTGCAGGTAAAGCCCGTTCTGCTATGACTGTACGCGGATCGGACCCGTGCTGAAGCTCATCATCGAAGACGACGAAGGGCGCAAGACCGTTGTTCCCTTCGTGCGTGACGAGATCACCATTGGCCGTCAGGAGGGAAACACCATCCGCCTGACGGAACGCAATGTGTCCCGTCGTCACGCACGATTGGTACGACTGAATGGCCACGTCGTGGTGGAAGACCTGGGGAGCTACAATGGCACCCGGATCAACGGAGAGCGGATCGCGGGTCAGTCGCCCCTGAAAGAGGGTGACCTGATCCAGATCGGCGACTACGACCTGGCCCTGCAGACCGCCGAAGGCGCTGCCAGCGTGTCAGGCCCCATCACGACCAAGGTACCCTCTGCCCTCCGCAAGACGGAGCCCGCGCTCGAGCCCATGGGCGAGCAGGAGGAACAGGAGGAGGAAGACGACGCCTCCGCCTCTCCCGCCGCCGAGGACGAGGGGGACGGGGACGAGCACGACCACACCCCGCCGTCCTCCGCCGAGGTGCGCCGGCACTCCACCTCCATCATCCGGTTGGATCAGGTGGAGGCGGACCGCCCCCGCAAGTTGATGGACGTGCCCGCCGAGGACGCGCCGCGCCTGCTGGTGCTGACCCCGGATGAGCTCAAGGGTCAGGAGTTCGCCTGCATCCGCACGGAGCTGCGCATCGGGCGCACCGACGACAACGACATCACGTTGGATCATCGCTCGCTGTCGCGCACGCACGCCAAGCTGGTGCGCGAGGACGGCGGTGAGTGGCGCGTCATCGACATGCAGTCCGCCAACGGGCTGACCGTCAATGGCGAGAGCTACGCCCAGGCCACGCTCGGCTCCGGCGACGTCATCGAGCTGGGGCACGTGAAGCTGCGCTTCCTCCACGCCGGAGACGCCGCGGACGAGCTTCCCGCCGGTGAGGGCGGCTCGCGCTCGAAGATGCCACTGGTGGCGGGGTTCGTCGCCCTGCTGCTGGGCGTCGCTGCCGCGGGCTTCTACTACATGCGCATGCAGCCCTCGGAGCCCCCCGTGGCGCCCGTGGCGCAGCAGGGGACGGACCCGGAGCCGCCCACGCAGGAGCGGCAGCCCCCCGACACCGAGCCGGACACCGCCGCGAAGCCTCCGGAGGCGCCGCCCGAGGCAGCTCCCGAGCCGACGGGTCCCTCGCTCGCGGAGCGGCTGGCCATGGCCCAGGAGGCCATCGACGCCCGCGAGTTCACCAAGGCCCAGGACTACCTCTCCAATGCCAAGGACGCGCAGGGCCGGCGGCCGGCGGAGGCGGAGAAGCTGCTGGGCCTGGCCAAGGCGGAGCAGCGGGTGGAGGAGCGGCTGGCCAATGCCCGCGCCGCGCTGGCAAGCGGCAAGCTCGCCGACGCCGAGACGGCGCTGAACGAGAGCGCCGACACCCGGCTCTTCGCGGCCGAGCACGAGAAGCTGGTGGCGCAGGTGGCGGATGCCCGCAAGAAGGAGGCGGCCGCCGCCGCCGCGGCGACTCCGCCCCCCGCGCCCCCCAGCACCGTCCCCACCTCCGGTACCCCCCAGCAGGAGACCGGGGAGCTGTCGCCGGCCGAGCAGGCCCTGGCCGAAGGCAAGCAGCACATCCAGGCCAAGAACTACTCCCGGGCCATCGAGAGCCTCCGTCGGTGCATCGAGCTCGATGCGAAGACGGTGGATTGCTATGCGTTCCTCGGGTCCGCCCTGGCGCGAAACAACCAGTCCGACGAAGGCGCGGAGTACTACCGCCGCTTCCTGAAGCTGGCCTCTCCCGACCATCCGCGATTCAAGACAGTGAAGGGCATCGTGGAGAACTACGAGAAGAAGTAGTGGTGTGCCGTCGGAGCCTCCACGGTTTCCGCTCCGGCCTGATGTAATTGAACTTCACCTGCAGCGAGGAGACGCTGTGCAGATTCGCATCCTGGTGGTTGATGACGAGCAGGACAACTGCGACTACCTCAAGCTGGTGCTGACCCGCGAAGGTTACGAGGTCGTAACCACGACGGACCCCACGCAGACAGTGGAGATCCTCCGCGGCTCGGACTTCCACCTGGTCATCCTGGACATGATGATGCCGCAGATGTCCGGGACCGAAGTGCTCGAGCAGATTCGCAAGTACGACACGGACGTCGCCGTGATTGTCGCCACCGCGTACCCCACGGTGGACACGGCCGTCGCATCACTGAAGGCCCAGGCTTCCGACTACGTGAAGAAGCCGATGGAGCCGGAGCAGTTCATCACCGCGGTCCGCAACGCCCTCCAGAAGAAAGGCCTGTCCCAGGACCCGGAGGCGGACCTGCACCGCGCCATCGGCCGCACCATCCGCGACGCGCGCAAGACGCAGGAGCTCACGCTCAAGCAGCTTGCGCGGCGCACCGGTCTGTCCGTGTCGCTGCTGTCCCAGATCGAGCGCGCGGAGTCCTCCGCGTCCATCTCCTCGCTGTACAAGATTGCCTCGGCGCTCCAGCTGCGCATGGGCGAGCTGTTCGGCGACACCTGAGTCTTCTCGGTGCAACCCTTCTCCCGGCCGTGTGTGACTAGCGGCCGGTGAAGCGGGGCGGGCGCTTCTCCAGGAAGGCCGCCCGCCCCTCCTTCGCATCCTCGCTGCCGAAGGCCGCCGCGCGCAGCTCGCGCAGGCGCGCCCGGTCCGCGTCCTCCAGCGGGGCGCGCGCCAGCCGGCCGAAGGACTCCTTCATCCCCGACACCGCGAGCGGCGCATGGCCGGCCAGCGTGGCGCACAGCGCGAGCGCGCGGGCCTCCGCGTCGGCGGGCTCCAGGCACTCGTCCAGCAGGCCCCAGGCGAGCGCCTCGCGCGCGTCCAGCTTGCGCGCGGTGAGGAACAGCTGCTTGGCGCGGGAGAAGCCCACCAGCCGCGCCGCCCGGGCCAGCCCCTCCGGTGAGTAGACGATGCCCAGCCGCGCCGGAGGCATGAGGAAGACGGCGTCCGGCGTGCCGACACGGAAGTCACACGAGGCCGCCAGGTCAAAGCCCGCGCCCACCGCCGCGCCCTGCACCAGCGCCACGCTGGGCACCGGGTGCCCCTCCAGCTTGAGGAGGCACGCCACCAGCGGGTCATCCGGCAGGAGGCCGTCCTCGCCGGGCGGCCCCAGGCGCGTCAAGTCATAGCCGGAGCAGAAGGTGCCGCCCGCCCCGCGCACCAGCAGCGCGCGCACGTGCGGGGCCGGCTCCAGCGCCGCGTCCAGCCGTGCCAGCAGCGCGTCGTTGAGTGCGTTGCGCCGGGCCGGGTGGGACAGCGTGAGGACGCGGATGCCGCCCTCACGGTCCTCCACGTGGAGCGACGGCTCCGACGAAGCTCCCGACGACGACTCCACCGCTAGCCGAGCACCACGAGGACATCACCCTCGTTGACCGACTGGGACTCCTTGCAGCGAATCTCCTTCACCGTGCCGCCCTCCTCCGCCTCCACCGGCATCTCCATCTTCATGGACTCGAGGATGACGAGCGTGTCGCCCGCGTTGACCTGCTGGCCGACCTTCACTTCGATCTTCCACACCGTACCGGTGATGTGCGCCGCGACGTCCGCCATGGAACCTTGCCTCCTCAGGGGTGGGTGGGGCTGGAGCTGGTGCCCCGGCTGCTCTACGCCGGCTTCGCGTGGTGCTCCAGGAAGTGCGTGTCCAGCTCGCCGGCCCGGAAGGCCGCATCCTGCACGATGCGCAGGTGGAGCGGGATGTTCGTCTTGATGCCTTCGATGCGGAAGTTCTGCAGCGCCGCCACGGAGCGCTCAATCGCCTGCGCGCGCGTGTCGCCGCTGATGATGAGCTTGGCAATCATCGGGTCGTAGTTCGGCGTGACGGTGTTGCCCTCGCCATAGCCCGAGTCCAGCCGGACGCCCTCGCCCGTGGGGGGCTGGAAGACCTTGAGGGGGCCCGGCGAAGGGAAGAACTTCACCGGGTCCTCGGCGTAGATGCGGAACTCCAGCGCCGCTCCGCGCCGCTTCACGTCCTCCTGCTTCACCGTGAGGTGCTCGCCCGCGGCGATGCGCAGCTGCCAGCCGATGAGGTCCAGCCCCGTGGTGAGCTCCGTCACCGGGTGCTCGACCTGGAGCCGGGCGTTCATCTCGATGAAGTAGACCTGTCCGTCCGAGTAGAGGAACTCCACCGTGCCGGCGTTGGCGTAGCCGAACGTCTTCGCGGCGGTGACGGCGGCGGTGAACAGCGTCTGCGCCAGGGCGGCGTTCTTCCCGTCCGCGAACAGCACGGAGGGGGCCTCCTCCACCACCTTCTGGTGCCGGCGCTGGATGGAGCACTCGCGCTCCAGGCCGTGGATGAGGTGGCCGTGGTGGTCCCCCAGAATCTGGACCTCGATGTGGCGGGGCGCCGGGAAGTAGCGCTCCAGGTAGACGCCCTCCTTGCCGAAGGCGGCCTTCGCCCGGTCCGTGCACTGGCGGAAGACCTTCTCCAGCTCCGCGGCGTCCTTCGCCACCGCCATGCCGATGCCGCCGCCGCCGCTGGCGGCCTTGCACAGCACCGGGTAGCCGATGCGCTCCGCCGCCGCCAGCGCGCCCGCCACGTCCGGCACCACGCCGTCGCTGCCGGGCACCACCGGGACGCCGGCCGCGGCCACCATCTTGCGAGCCTGGCTCTTGTCCTTCATCCGCGCCATGGCCGCCGGGGGCGGGCCCACGAAGGCGAGCCCCGCGTCCGCGCAGGCCTGGGCGAACTCTCCATTTTCGGACAGGAAGCCGTAGCCGGGGTGCACGGCCTGGGCGCCCGTCTGCTTCGCGGCCTCGAGAATGGCGGCGACGTTGAGGTAGCTGTCCTTGGCCGGGGCGGGGCCGATGCGCACGGCCTCGTCCGCCTCCTTCACGAACGGCAGCTCCGCGTCCGCGTCTGAATAGACGGCGACAGTCTTGAGCCCCATCCCCCGAGCCACCACGCCGATGCGGCGGGCAATCTCTCCCCGGTTCGCGATGAGCAGCTTCTGGAACATGGCGGTCGGCCTCCCCTTCGAAGGGCGGCGAACCTAACCCTCGACCCCTCCCATGACAAGGGCGCGGGCGAGCGCGCAACAGGTCGGTACAATCCCGTAAATTTGCGGCCTTGCGAGGCCCTGACGTACCTTGCCGCCCGTGAAGCCCCCCTCGTCCCAAGGCCCTGAAGGCGTCGTCGATCTGCACCGCGCGCGGCGCGCCAGGCGGCTGGATATCTACCGTTCCCGGCAGGCGGACCGCGTCCGCAGCGTCCGCACCACGCTGGAGACCCTCACCCAGAGCGGCACCCTCTTCACGCCGGACGGCACGCAGCGCGGCCTGTCCCTGCTGAAGGCCCTCCAGCTCCTGCAGCGCGCCAGCGCGCGCCTGGACGAGCTGTCCGGCGGCGGCGTGCTGCCCGCGCCCCGCCGGCCGGAGCGGGTCGACGCGCTGTACGAGGAGGTGGATGACCTCTTCGACCGCGCGGACACGCTGGCCGGCCGCGACGAGGCGAGCGTGGCGCGGCTTCCGGGCCGCTAGTACCGGCCCGCCGCGCCCCTCCCCTTCCCAAGCGCTACGGCAGCTCCGTCTGGCCCTGGCGCCGGAGGAAGGTGGGGATGTCGAACTGGTCCTCGTCCAGCGGCAGCGCGGCCTCCTTCACCACCGAGGTGCGGGTGCTCATGGCCTTGCCGCTCTCCACGGCGGGCAGCGGCCGGGGCGCACTGCCCTTGGCGGGCACCAGGCTGGCCACTTCCTCGCGGGTGGCGGCGAGCACGGACGGAGCCGGCCGGGACAACGGCACCTGAACCACCGTCGGCGCCGCACGCACCTTGGGCGCGTCGCGGTGGACGAAGCCGGTGGCGATGATGGTGATCTTCACCTCGTCCTGAATCTGGTCGTCGATGAGCGAGCCGAAGATGATTTCCGCCTCGCTGTCGGCCGCGTCGTGCACCAGCGTCAGGGCCTCGTTGACCTCCTGCAGGGTCATGTCGCGGCCGCCGGTGATGTTGATGAGCAGGCCGGTGGCACCGTCGATGGACACGTCCTCCAGCAGCGGGCTGGAGATGGCCTGCTGCATGGCGGTGAGCGCCCGCTTGTCACCGGACGAGTGGCCGGTGCCCATGAGCGCCAGGCCCTTGTCGCTCATGATGGTCTTCACGTCCGCGAAGTCCACGTTGATGTAGCCGTGGTACTGGATGAGGTCGCTGATGCCCTGCACGGCGTTCAGCAGGACCTCGTCCGCGCGCTTGAAGGTCTCCAGGAGCGGCATCGGCTCGTTGGAGAGCGACAGCAGGCGCTGGTTCGGAATGGTGATGAGGGTGTCCACCGCGGCCTTGAGCTCCACGATGCCCTGCTCGGCCTGCTTGCGGCGCTTGTTGCCCTCGAAGAGGAAGGGCTTGGTGACGACGCCCACCGTGAGGCAGCCCAGGCTCTTGGCGATGTCCGCGATGATGGGCGCGGCGCCCGTGCCGGTGCCGCCGCCCATGCCGGCGGTGACGAACACCATGTCGGCGCCCTCGAGCACCGCGGCAATCTGGTCCCTCGACTCCAGCGCGGCCTCGCGGCCCATCTCCGGGTTGGCGCCCGCGCCCAGGCCCTTCGTCAGCGTCTGGCCGAGTTGGAGGCGCGTCGGGGCCTTGCTCGCCGCGAGCGCCTGGACATCGGTGTTGGCGGCGATGAAGTCGACCCGGTCGAGCTTCGACAGAATCATCGTGTTGACCGCGTTGCAGCCGGCCCCACCTGCCCCCACGACCCGAATCTTGGCGGCCTGCTTGTTCTGATCGAACTGATCCATGGCGGTCCTTTCGGCTGGAGCGGCGCGGTGCAGCGCGCGCACCCCCAACCTCCACAATCATCAGCAAGTCCCACGCTTTGGCAAGTATTCCGCTACGAGCCTGTAGCGGGATGAGGCGCCGCCGAGTCCTGACGCGCACTTACGCAGCGGGCTGGCGTGCACGCGGTGCGGCGCGGTGGGAGCACTTCGCCTCTTGACTCGCGAAAAGCGGTACGCCTCGGCAGGTCGGAATCACGCCGCGCCCCAAACGCGAAGGGTGGTCCCGGAGCATCGTCCAGGACCACCCTCGCGCGTCATCCGGTGGTGCTCACCGGTTCTTCAGGGCCCGCGGCCTACTGGGCCTCGCGCTCCACTTCGACCTTGCCCACGCGGAGGATGGTGAACTCGACGCGGCGGTTGTTCTCGCGGCCCGCCGCCGTCTTGTTGGTGTCCACCGGCTTCGTCTCGCCGTAGCCCTCGGCCTCCAGGCGGATGGGGAGGATGCCCTCGTTCACCAGGAACTTGCGCACGTTGTTGGCGCGGCGCCTGGACAGGTCGAGGTTCTTCGCGTCGTTGCCCTGGTCGTCCGTGTGGCCCTCGATGCGGAGCAGCTCCACCTGCGGGTTGGCGCGCAGCACCGCGGCCACCTGCTTCAGCAGCGGGAAGGAGCGCGCGAGGATGACGTCCTTGCTCGTGGCGAAGTAGACCTTCTCCAGGATGAGGATGCGCTCGCCGTCGACGAGCACCTTCACCTTGCCCTTGTCCGGGCAGCCGTCGTCGTCCTGCACGCCGTTGATGACCTCGGGCTCGTTGACGCACTTGTCCGTGACGTCGGCGATGCCGTCCTTGTCGTTGTCCGGGTCCGGGCAGCCGTCCGCGTCCTCGAAGCCGTCCTTGTCCTCGGCCTGCGAGGGGCACGCGTCGTTCGGGTCCATGAGGCCGTCACCGTCGGTGTCCACCGGCGCGGGCACCTCGTCCGGGCAGCCGTCCGCGTCCTCGTGGCCGTTCTTCGTCTCCGGGTCGTTGATGCACTTGTCGGAGCCGTCGACGATGCCGTCCTGGTCGTTGTCCGGGTCCGGGCAGCCGTCCGCGTCCTCGAAGCCGTCCTTGTCCTCGGGCTCGACGGGGCAGCGGTCCTGCGGGTCCATCAGGCCGTCGCCGTCGGTGTCCACCGGCGCGGGCGTGACGATGGGCTTCGGCTCCTTCGAGGGCGGCGGGCTGTAGCTCAGGCCCGCGAGCACGCGAAAGCCCGGCGTGCCGTAGCCGCGGGTGAGGCCCGGACCGGCACCCACGTGCGCGGACAGGCCCCCCAGCGAGCGGTACTTCAGCGCCGCCAGCAGCTCCAGCGGACGCTCCTCCGTGTCCTGCTCCTCGAAGCCCAGCGCGCCCACCACCGTGGCCTCGGCGGCCAGCGGCAGCTCGCCCAGGGTGAAGGGCAGCTCCGCGCCCACGCCGAAGGCGAACGCGTTGCCGGTGGTCAGGTTGCGAAGCTGCTGCTGCTTGCGGATGTCGATGCCCAGGTTCGCGGCGAGGCGCAGCCGCTGTCCGTACTCGGCCACCAGGCGCGGCTGCACGCCGACGCCCGAGCCGCCGAGGAAGTCCGAGCCGCCGCCCGTGGGCAGCACCACCGGCACCGCCAGCGCGAGGCCGAAGGACTCACCGTCCACCAGCCGCGCCTTGGGGACCACGCGCAGGTCACCGATGCCACCCGAGCCCACGCCCTGCGAGAAGCTCGGGTCCACCTGCGGCGCCGCCTCCGAGTCCTGCAGCGTCACCGGCAGCACCACGCCCACCTCGAGGCGGTCGAACAGGCCCACCGCGCCCATCAGGTCCAGCCCCACCTGGCTCTTCACCAGCGCGGTGATGAACCGGTCCTGCCGCGGGTCGAAGAAGTTGAGCGGCTTGTCCGCGTAGTTGAGGGACAGGCCCACGTTCCAACCCAGGTGCCGCTGCACGCGGGCGCTGTGCACGCCGAGGATGTCCCCGGCGCCCGGGCCCGGCTTGTACTGCTGCACGTCGATGGCCTGCGACGCCGTGGGCGCCGTCACCTGCGCCTGGGCCGTCGGGGCCACCAGCGCGCCGGTGAGGGCAAGGCCCCCGGCGGCACCGGCCACCAGCGCCCGCGCGGGACGCCGGCCCGCGCGGCGCAGGCGGCCCAGCATGGGCAGCGCGAGGAGGAGCAGCGCCAGCGGAGCGAAGGTGCCCGCCCCGCCCGTGCTGCAGCCACGGCCCACGACCACGAAGTCGTCGTTGCCGTCCAGCGGGTCGCCACCCGCGGTGACTTCCTCACCGTCGCTGGCACCGCCCTGGTCCGTGTCCTGGTCCCTCGGGTCCGTCTCGCCATTGTCGAAGGAGCCGTTGTGGTTGGCGTCCTCCACCCCGTCCTTCAGCCCGTCCCCGTCGGTGTCGGGGTTGAGCGGGTCGGTCGAGTTGCGGCCCTGCACCTCGAGGCCGTCGTTCAGGCTGTCGCCATCCGTGTCCGCCTTGTTCGGGTCGGTCTCGGTGGAGCTCACGGCGCCGTTGGAATCCGCGTCCTCCGCCCCATCGGTCAGCCCGTCGCCGTCCGTGTCCGCCTTCTTCGGGTCGGTGGTGGTGCTCGGGTCCGCGTCCGGGACGAAGTTGGGCGAAGAGGTGTTCGTGCCCACCGGAGCGTTCTCCCGCGTCACGCCCCGCTCCGTGCCGTCGAGCAGGCCGTCGTTGTCGCTGTCCTGGTCGAGGGCGTCGATGATGCCGTCGCCGTCGGTGTCGGTGAGGCCGTCGGCGCCGTCCTGCACGCCGTCGTCGTCCGTGTCCGCGTCGCGCGGGTCGGTGCCCAGCTCGATTTCGGTGGTGTCGTCCACGCCGTCACCGTCCGAGTCCTTGTCGTCGGCGGCCACGAGCGGATCCGTCTCGCCCGCGTCCACGCGGCCGTTGTGGTTGGCGTCCTCCACCCCGTCGTGCACGCTGCCACCGTCGGTGTCGACGTTGAGCGGGTTCGTCGTGGTGGTCGGGTCCGCGTCCGGCGTGAAGTTCGCCGGGTCGGTGTCGTCGCCCTCGGGCTCGGTCAGGCCCAGCTCCAGGCCGTCCGTCAGGCCGTCGCCGTCCGTGTCCGCCTCGTTCGGGTCGGTCTCGTTCTCGTCCACGATGCCGTCGTGGTCGGCGTCCTCCGTGCCGTCCATCACGCCGTCGTCATCCGAGTCGTCGTCGCGCGGGTCCGTCTCGCCGACGTTGACCTCGGTGCCATCCGTCAGGCCGTCGTCGTCCGTGTCGGGGTCGTTCGGGTCCGTGCCGAGCGTCCCCTCCTCGGCGTCCGTGAGGCCGTCGCCGTCCGTGTCGACGCTGACCGACCAGTTGTAGGTGGCCGGCGTCGCGTCCACGTTGCCAGCCGCATCCACCGCGCGCACCGCCAGGGTGTGCGGGCCCGCGGCCAGGCTGGTGAAGGTCACCGGGTCCGGGCACGCCACGAAGGCCGCGCCGTCCAGGCTGCACTCGTACGACACACCGCCGCCCGTCTGGTCGAGGTCGAAGGTGGCCGTGCTCGGCGCGTCCGTCATCGGCGGGCCGCTGACGATGAGCGTGTCCGGCGCGGTGCGGTCCACCGTCCAGGTGTAGGTGGCCGGCGTCGGGTCCACGTTGCCGTCCGTGTCCCGCGCGCGCACCGCCAGGGTGTGCTCACCCTCCGCCACGTCGCTCAGCTCGAGCGGCGTGGTGCAAGTCGTGAAGGCCGCGCCGTCCAGGCTGCACTCGAACGTCACCGGCGACTCATCCGAGGTGAACTCGAAGTTGGCCGTGGTGCTGTTGGTGAGCGCGGGAGGCGTGGCGGTGAAGCTCGTGTCGGGCGGCAGCGCGTCCACCGTGAAGGTGTGCGTCACCGGCGTGCTGGTGTTGCCCGCCGGGTCCGTGGCCGTGACGGTGACGGTGTGAGGCCCATCGGCCAGCTCCGTGCCCACCGGCAGCGTCCAGTTGCCAGCGCCATCCGCCGTCACCGTGCCCACTTCCACGCCGTCCACCACCACCGTCACCGTGGCGCCCGGGTCCGTGGTGCCCGTGTACGTCACCTGCGGCGTCGGGAGGACCGCGCCGTTGGCGGGCGTGGAGAGCGTCACCACCGGCGCCTGTGTATCCACCGTCCACGCGTGCGTGGCCGGCGTCGGGTCCACGTTGCCAGCCGAGTCCACCGCGCGCACCGCCAGGGTGTGGTCCCCGTCGGCCAGCGGGCCGAAGCTCGCCTCGGCCGGGCACGCGGTGAAGGCCGCGCCGTCCAGGCTGCACTCGAACGTCACCGGGGCCTCGTCGGAGGAGAAGACGAAGTTCGCCGTCGTCGCGCTCGTCACCGCCGGGGGGCCGCTGTCGATGGCCGTATCCGGCAGGCCCGTGTCCACCCGGAAGGTGGAGGTCGCCGGGCCGCTGGTGTTGCCCACGTCATCCACCGCCACCACCGTGACGGTGTACGGGCCGTCCGCCAGCGTCACCGGAGGCGAGAAGGTCCAGTTGCCCGCGCCATCCACCGGGATGGGGCCGTAGGTCGTCCCGTCCAGCGTCAGCGTCACCGACGTGGCGCCCTCCGCCGTGCCGGTGATGGTGACATTGCCATTGGGCAGCACCGCGCCGTTGGCCGGCGTGACGATGACCGGAACGGCCGGGGCCGTGAGGTCCACCGTCCAGGTGTACTCGGCGGGCGTCGGGTCCACGTTGCCCGCCGCGTCCACCGCGCGCACCTGCAGCGTGTGCTCACCCTCCGCGAAGCCGTTGAACGTCACCGGGTCCGTGCACGGCACGAAGCCCGCGCCGTCCACGTTGCACTCGTAGGTGGAGTCCGGCTCGGAGGCCGAGAACTCGAAGGTCGCCGAGGTCGCGTTCGTCGGGTCGGCCGGACCGGAGTCGATGAGCGTGTCGGGCTCCGAGGTGTCCACCGTCCAGCGGTGCTCCGCCGGAGAGAGGTCCACGTTGCCCACCGCGTCCACCGCGCGCACCAGCAGCACGTGCTCGCCGTCCGCGAGGCCGGAGAACGTCACCGGGTCCGTGCACGGCACGTAGGACGCGCCGTCCAGGCTGCACTCGTAGGAGACACCACCGCCCGTCTGGTCGAAGTCGAAGGTGGCGGACGTCTCACGGGTGAGGGCCGGCGGGCCGGAAACGATGACCGTGTCCGGGGCCGTCAGGTCGACGATGAAGGTGCTCGTCACCGGGCCGGCGCTGTTGCCGGCGGCGTCCACGCTGGTGGCGGACACCGTGTACGGGCCCTCGGCCAGCGCCACGGGCACCGTGAAGGTCCAGTTGCCCGAGCCATCCACCGGGATGGGGCCATAGGTGGCGCCGTCCAGGTCCAGGTAGATGCTGCTGCCCGGCTCACCGGTGCCGGTGATGGTGGGCGTCGCGGTGCCCACCGTCTCGCCATTGGCCGGCGAGTCGATGGTCGGCAGCGTCGGCGCCGTCAGGTCCACCGTCCACGCGTAGGTGGCCGGCTCCGGGTCCGCCGTGCCGAGTGCGTTGACCGCGCGCACCGCCAGCGTGTGGTTGCCCACCGCCAGGCCCGTGAAGGTCACCGGGTCCGTGCAGGCCACGAAGGCCGCGCCGTCCAGGCTGCACTCGTAGCGCACGCCGCCGTTGATCTGGTCGAAGTCGAAGGTGGCCGTCGTCGCGTTGGTGCTCGGGTTCGGGCCGGAGACGATGAGGGTGTCCGGGGCCGAGGTGTCGACGAAGAAGTCATGCTCCGTCGCCTCGCTGATGTTGCCCGCGGCATCCGTCGCCGTGGCATCCACCGTGTGCGGGCCGTCGGCCAGGTCCCCGTCCTCCACGATGCTCCAGTTGCCGTCCACATCGGCGGTGACCGTGCCCAGCACGACGCCGTCCACCGTCACCGTCACCAGGGCGCCCGGCTCGGCCGTGCCCTCGTACGTGGGACGCCGCGTGGCCACCGTCGCGCCGTCGGCGGGACGGTCGATTTCCGGCGCATCCGGCCGCACCGTGTCCACGTAGAACGTGGAAGGCGCGCTCGGCTCGCTGACGTTGCCCGCCGCGTCCGTGGACGTGGCGACCACCGTGTGCGGGCCCTGCTCCAGCGCCACCGGGCTGGGGAACGTCCACTCGCCCGAGGCATTCACCGGCGCGGTGCCCAGCACCACGCCGTCCACAATCACCGTCACCGTCGTGCCCGGCTCGGCCGTGCCCGCGAAGGTCGGCTGCTGCGTCGGCACCGTCGTACCGTCGGCCGGAGCCGTCACCACCGGGATGGCGGGGGCGGAGGTGTCCACCGTCCAGTTGTAGGTCGCGGGCGTGGGGTCCACGTTGCCGGCCGCATCCACCGCGCGCACCGCCAGCGTGTGAGCGCCTTCCGCCAGGCCCATGAAGGTGACCGGGTCGGTGCAGGCCGCGAAGGCCGCGCCGTCCAGCGAGCACTCGTACGTCACCGGGCTCTCGTTCGAGGTGAGGTCGAACGTCGCGCTGGTGGAGTTCGTCACCGCCGCCGGGCCACTCACGATGGTGGTGTCCGGGGCGGAGGTGTCCACCGTCCAGGCGTAGGTCGCGGGCGTGCCGTCCACGTTGCCGGCCGCATCCACCGCGCGCACCGCCAGCGTGTGGTTGCCGTCCGCCAGGCCCGTGAAGGTGCGCGGGTCGGTGCAGGCCACGAAGGCCGCGCCGTCCAGCGAGCACTGGTACGTCACCGGGCTCTCGTTGGAGCTGAAGTCGAACGTCGCGCTGCTGCTGTTCGTCAGCGCGGGCGGGCCGGTGACAATCGTCGTGTCCGGAGCGCTGGTGTCCACCGTCCAGGCATAGGTCGCCGGGCTCGGGTCCACGTTGCCAGCGGTGTCACGTGCACGGACCGCCAGCGTGTGGTTGCCCTGCGCCAGGCCCGTGAAGGTCACCGGGTCGGCGCAGGCCGCGAAGGCCGCGCCGTCCAGCGAGCACTCGTACGTCACCGGGCTCTCGTTCGAGGTGAGGTCGAACGTCGCGCTGGTGGAGTTCGTCACCGCCGCCGGGCCACTCACGATGGTGGTGTCCGGGGCGGAGGTGTCCACCGTCCAGGCGTAGGTCGCGGGCGTGCCGTCCACGTTGCCGGCCGCATCCACCGCGCGCACCGCCAGCGTGTGGTTGCCCTGCGCCAGCCCCGTGAAGGTGCGCGGGTCGGTGCAAGCCACGAAGGCCGCGCCGTCCAGCGAGCACTGGTACGTCACCGGGCTGTCAGGCGAGTTGAAGTCGAAGGTGGCCGACGTGGAATTCGTCACCGCCGCCGGGCCGCTCACGATGATGGTGTCCGGAGGCGTGGTGTCGACGGTCCACGTGTACGTGGCCGGCGTCGGGTCCGGGTTGCCGGCGCTGTCCACCGCGCGAACCTCGAGCGTGTGGCTGCCGTTCGACAGGCCCGGGAAGCTCTGCGGGTCCGCGCACGGGGTGAAGAGCACCGCGCCGTCCAGACGGCACTCGTAGGTGACGGGGCTCTCGTTGGAGCTGAAGTCGAAGTTGGCCACCGCCGAGTTCGTAAGCAGGGGCGGCGTGCTGGTGAAGGTGGTGTCCGGAGCCACCGTGTCGACCGTCCACGAGCGGGTGGCGGGCGAGGGGTCCAGGTTGCCGGCCGCATCACGGGCGCGCACCGCCAGCGTGTGGTTGCCCTGCGCGAGGCTCGTGAAGGTCACCGGGTCGGTGCAGGCCGCGAAGGCCGCGCCGTCCAGCGAGCACTCGTAGGTGACGGGGCTGGAAGGCGAGCTGAAGTCGAAGGTGGCGGACGTGGAAGCCGTCAGCCCCGACGGGCCGCTATCGATGACGGTGTCCGGGGGCGTGGTGTCGACGGTCCACGCGTAGGTGGCCGGCGTCGGGTCCACGTTGCCCGCGGGGTCACGCGCGCGCACCGCCAGGGTGTGATTGCCCTCGGCCAGGCCGGTGAAGGTGCGCGGGTCGGTGCAGGCCACGAAGGCCGCGCCGTCCAGCGAGCACTCGAAGGTGGCGGTCGCGTCCGGCGAGCTGAAGTCGAACGTGGCGCTGGTGGAGTTCGTCGTCGACGCCGGGCCACTCACGATGGTGGTGTCCGGCGGCGTGGTGTCCACCGTCCAGGCGTAGGTCGCGGGCGTGCCGTCCACGTTGCCGGCCGCATCCACCGCGCGCACCGCCAGCGTGTGGTTGCCCTGCGCGAGGCCCGTGAAGGTGCGCGGGTCGGTGCAGGCCACGAAGGCCGCGCCGTCCAACGAGCACTGGTACGTCACCGGGCTCTCGTTGGAGCTGAAGTCGAAGGTGGCCGACGTGGAATTCGTCACCGCCGCCGGGCCGGAGACAATCGTCGTGTCCGGAGCAGAGGTGTCCACCGCCCAGGCGTACGTCGCCGGAGTCGGGTCCACGTTGCCGGCCGCATCACGGGCGCGCACCGCCAGGGTGTGGTTGCCCTGCGCCAGGCCCGTGAAGGTGACCGGGTCGGTGCAGGCCGCGAAGGCCGTGCCATCCAGCGAGCACTCGTACGTCACAGGGCTGTCGGGCGAGCTGAAGTCGAACGTGGCGCTGGTGGAGCTCGTCACCGCCGCCGGGCCGCTCACGATGGTGGTGTCCGGAGGGGTGAGGTCGACGGTCCACGCATAGGTAGCCGGCGAGGCGTCCATGTTGCCGGCCGCATCCACCGCGCGCACCGCCAGCGTGTGAGCGCCTTCCGCCAGGCCCGTGAAGGTGCGCGGGTCGGTGCAGGCCGCGAAGGCCGTGCCGTCCAGCGAGCACTGGTACGTCACCGGGCTCTCGTTGGAGCTGAAGTCGAAGGTGGCCGACGTGGAATTCGTCACCGCCGCCGGGCCGCTCACGATGGTGGTATCCGGAAGCGTGGTGTCGATGGTCCACGCGTAGGTGGCGGGCGAGGCGTCCACGTTGCCCGCAGCGTCACGCGCGCGCACCGCCAGCGTGTGGTTGCCGGCAGCCAGTCCGGTGAAGGTGCGCGGGTCGGTGCAGGCCACGAAGGCCGCGCCGTCCAGCGAGCACTCGTAAGTCACCGGGCTCTCGTTGGAGCTGAAGTCGAACGTGGCCGTGGTGGAGTTCGTCACCACGGGCGGGCCGGAGACAATCGTCGTGTCCGGCGGCGTGGTGTCCGTCGCCACCGTGAAGGTGTTGGTGTTGCTCCGAGGGCTGGCAACTCCCTGCACCTCGGCCACGGCACTGATGGTGTGCGCGCCGGTCGTCAGGTCGGCCGGCGGGGTGTACGTGAAGTTGCCAGCGGCATCCGCCGTCACGCGGGCGTACTCCACGCCATCAACGATGATGACCACCGTCGAGTTCGCCGGAGCCGTGCCGCTCATGGGCGGGCGGAAGCCGGTGGTGGAGCCGTTGGCCGGCGTCACCATCACGGGCGCGGCCGGAGCCGCAGGGAAGGCACCCGCCAGGGTGGTGACGAGGCCGACGCTGCCGGGAATGGCTCCATAGGTGAGACCGTCGGGAGCGCCAGCCGTCGGCTGCGTACCCGCCGCGCCACCCGTGACGGAGGGCGTGCAGCCCACCGTGCCACCCTGAATCAGGCCACGGCCACCACCGCCACCACCACCCGTGCCGTGCTGGTCGAAAATCGTGCTGCCACCGGCGCCGCCGCGCGCCGTCACCTGGTTGGCGCCGCACGTGAAGGTCCCCGTGAAGCGCAGGTACAGCGTACCGCCCGCGCCGCCGCCGCCCGCCGCGTCGTTGCCCTCGGCCTGCGCGTTCAACCCCGCCACGCCGTTCGCCGAAATCGTTCCCGCCCCCGTCAGCGACGCCGCGCGGATGAACACGATGCCGCCACCGGCGCTCCCCGCGCCACCCAGGTCGTCATTGCTGTGGCCCGCGCCGCCACCACCGCCGAAGAGCAGGTGGTCCTGCGGGGTGAAGAGCATCTGCGCGCCGCCGCGACCGCCCACGTCACGTGAGGGCGGGTCGTCGCCACTCCACGTGCGCCCCCCCTTGCCACCCACGCCATGGCTGCTGCCGCCGCCACCACCCGAGTTGTGGCAGATACCACCGCCACCACCATTGAAGATGTTGCCGTAGCCCGTCGAGCCCGACGCCGGAGGGAACGCAACGGAGTAGCGCGCCGGCACGATGCCCTCGCCCTTCGACGAGCCGCCCGGATACGCCTGGTCGATGCCGGTGCACCCGTCACCACTGCCGTTGAGGTACTGGCCGCCGCGGAATCCCAGTCCGCTCGCGGAGATGGTGCCCGCGTTGCTCACCGCGCCCGTCGCCAGGAAGATGACCACGCCACCCGTCGTGCCATCCCAGGGCTGAGCGACGATGCTGCCCGCGGCACCCACCGTCACGGTGGAGTACTCGGGCACCTTGATGGCCTGCGTCCCGGGGGACGCGAAGCTCACCGTGAGAGGCGCGGAGAAGGTCAGCCGGGTGGCGGTCAGCGCGCTCACGCGCCCGAACTGCCACCGGCCCACCGCGTTCCCCGTCAGGTCGAGGGCCGCCTGGCCTCCCGACGTCGGCGTCCCGGTGAAGCCCGTGCCCTGGTACACCAGCACCAGGTCGCCCACCGCGAAGCCCGTCGTGGAAGCCACGGTGACGAAGTTCTGGTTCGCCGGAACCGCCGCCGACACGCGCGTATAGACGTTGATGACGGTGTTGGGGGCGTTGACGGTGAGCGCGCCATCCTGGGCGTTGCCCAGCTGGAAGGTGTCGGGCTCGGCCTGGGCGGCGGGAGCCACCAACACGGCGCACAGCAGCGCCAGCAGGCCAGCGGCAGGCAGGCGAGCACGGAGGCGTCGCGCCAGCGTCAGCGGAGTGAAGGTGTGGGTGTTGTCGTTCATGAGGGCGGGGCCGCGCGAGGTGGGATGGGGTCCCGGCGGCAACGGCCGCACATAGCAATCCCGAAGCCATCCCCCGTCCAGTTCCCAACCGTCGCAGTTCCAAGGGCTTCTGGGACTCACCACCCCGCCCTCCCAGGGGGCAATCCGAATCACGGATCCGGATTCTGGAAACCAGACAGCTTTGCGTCCCAACAGGACGCGCCGGAAGGGGCGCCTGACGCGTCAGCACCGGACGCGGGAGGGGGTCCTGACGCGTCCACGCCGGACGCCGACCGGACATGACGCACCAGGCCAGAATGCAGAAGGGGCCCCCCTTCCGGAGAGCCCCTTCGAATGCGGCGGGCGTGCTGACTCAGCCCGTCAGAAGATTTCCTCGAGCCACTCGCGCATGCGGCCCTTCACCTTCTTGTACACGTTCTCCTCGCGGATGCGGAACATGCGCCGGTCCAGGTGCTTGGCACCGTAGACGACCAGGCCCACGCCCGTGGCGTACATGGGGCTCTTCACCACGTCCACCAGCCCGCCGATGCCGCGCGGCATGCCGCGGCGCACCGGCAGCCCGAGGACTTCCTCCGCCAGCTCCGGCATGCCGGCCAGCAGCGTGGAGCCACCCGTAATCACCACGCCCGAGGCCAGCAGGTCCTCGTAGCCGCACTTCTGGATTTCGCGGTGCACGAGCTGGAAGATCTCCTCCACGCGCGGCTCCAGGATTTCGCAGAGAATCTGCCGCCCGAGGACGCGCGGCTGACGGCCGCCCACGCTGGGCACCTCAATCGTGTCGTCCTTGTTGATGAGGGACGCCAGCGCGCAGCCGTACTTCTGCTTGATGCGCTCGGCCTCGTGCGCGGGCGTGCGCAGGCCGATGGCGATGTCGCTGGTGAGGTTGTTGCCGCCCAGCGCAATCACCGCCGTGTGGACGATGGAGCCACCGGAGAAGATGGCGATGTCCGTGGTGCCGCCGCCGATGTCGACGAGGCACACGCCCAGCTCCTTCTCGTCCTCGCCCAGCACCGCCTCCGCGCTGGCCAGCGGCTGCAGGACGATGTCGGAGACATTCAGCCCCGTGCGGTTGGCGCACTTGACGATGTTCTGCGCGCTCGAGACGGCCCCGGTGACGATGTGCACCTTGGCCTCCAGGCGCACGCCCGCCATGCCCAGCGGCTCCTTGATGCCGCCCTGGTCGTCGATGATGAACTCCTGCGGCAGGACGTGGATGACCTCCCTGTCGAGGGGGATGGCCACCGCCTTCGCCGCGTCGATGACACGGGCGATGTCCGCCTCGCGGACCTCCTTGTCCTTCACCGCGACGATGCCCTGGGAGTTGAAGCCCTTGATGTGGCCGCCGGCGATGCCCGTGTAGACGTGGGAGATTTCAGCCCCCGCCATCAGCTCCGCCTCTTCGACGGCGCGACGGATGGAGGACACCGTGGCCTCGATGTTGACCACCACGCCCTTGCGCAACCCCTTCGACGGGTGCGTCCCGATGCCGATGATGTCGATGCCGCTGTCGGTCAGCTCTCCGACGATGGCGCAGATCTTCGTCGTGCCGATGTCGAGGCCGACGATGATCTCCCCCGACTTCTGCTTCGCCATGACAACCCTCCCAGGCCCCCCACTCTCGTGAAAGGGGCATCCTCTTACCGCGTCGAGACCCCGTTCCTCTCGGAGACAGGGCTCGAAAGCTTCACCGCCACCCAACCGGGTCGGGCACGGTTATCCAGGTGAATGATCTCCGCTGCAAGCCCCCTCGCACCCAGCTCTCGCCGGACGCGGGCCAGCCGTTGCAGCTTGACCTCGGAATCTCCTTCTCCCAGGCGCACTTCCTGGCCGGACGCCGTCACCAGCGCCACGCTCTGCGCCTCCATGCGAACCTCGGACAGGCGCTCGGCCTTGTCGGTTGACAGCCGCGAATAGGCGCTCGCCACCTCCAGCGCCGCGCGCAGGCGCTCGCGCGCCACTGTCGGGTCCGTCACGTACCCCTCGCGGTCCAACCCCGTGACGAGCGGCAAATCCAGCCCGTCCCCCGGCGTCACCCGCTTGAAGGGCTCACCGTCCTCGTCCAGGACGTACAATTCGCCCAGCACCGCCAGCGCCACCGGCACGTGCTCGGTCACCTCCACCGACACGCGGTTGGGGAAGCGCCGCGTCACCTCCACCGTCTTCACCCAGGGGTGCTGCGCCATGGCGCGCTCCAGGGCGCCCGCGTCCAGCGTCCACAGGTTCTGCCCCTTCGTCAGCACCGCCAGCCGCAGCAATTCCACGCGCGAGGCGCGCTGGAGTCCGGAGAAGGACACGGCCGCGAGGTCGAAGCGGGGCGACGTCAGCGCCCAGTGCCGAAGCTCCACCCCGCCCCACACCAGCAGGCCCGTGGCCACGGTCAGCGCGAGCACCTTCAGGACGCCGGGGCCGTGCGAGCGCACGGCACCCTTCACCGCCTCCTTCTGCTGGGCGGTATCCTGACGACGACGATTTCGCGCTCTGCCAAAGGCCATGGGTCGGGACGGTCGCACGCATGCTGCGCGCGGATGGATCTCCACGCCAGTTTTTGGCTACAGGCACGTTGCTGTAGCGCTGGCGGCGGGTGCGAGGCCAGGGACTTCCGGGGGTTTTCGACGAAGCCCGGCGCCGAGTTGCTTCGGGCCGGGCGGCCCGCGCCTCAGGCCTTGAGGGAGGCGCCCAGGAGGAGGCGCTCACACAGGGCCGGGAAGTCGATTCCACGCCCCGCGGCAATCTTGGGCAGGAGGCTGGTGGCCGTCATGCCAGGCAACGTGTTGATCTCCAGCAGGAACACTTCTCCCGAGTCGGTGATGATGACGTCGGAGCGGGAGCCCCCGCTGCAGCCGAGGGCCTTGTGCGCGGCCAGGCTCACCTCGTTCACCCGGGCATACTGCTCGGGCGGCAGGGGCGCGGGGAAGAGATACTGAGTACCGGAGCCCGCCTTGTACTTGGCGTCGTAGTCGTAGAACTCGCGCGCGGCGCGCACCTCGATGACGCCGAGGGCCTCATCGTCCAGCACGCCACCCTGCACTTCGCGTCCCTTGACGAACTGCTCCACCAGCAGGGTTCCGGCGTACTTCGCCGCGTCCCGCACGGCGGCGTCGTAGTCCTCGCGCTTCTTGCAGATATGAACGCCCACGCTGCTGCCCTCGCGGCTGGGCTTCACCACCACGGGGAAGGGGAAGGACAGCGAGTCCGCCGCCGCCAGCGCCGACTCCGCGTCCTTGAAGGCGCGGTACGCCGGCGTGGGGATGCCGTGCGTGACGAAGACCTGCTTGGCGTACACCTTGTCCATGCCCAGCGCGGAGGCGAGCACGCCGCTGCCGCTGTAGGGGATGAACATGGACTCCAAGAGGCCCTGGAGGCACCCGTCCTCGCCGTAGCGGCCGTGCACGGCGAGCCACGCCACGTCCACCTTCTCCGCGACGAGGCGCGCGGGCAGGTCACGGCCGACGTCCACCTCCACCACGTCGTAGCCCAGCGAGCGCAGGGCCCCGGCCACGGCGGCGCCGGTGCGCAGGGAGACTTCACGCTCGGCGGACAGGCCGCCAAAGAGCACGCCCACGCGCTTCGTCTTGAGCTCGTCCTTCGTGAAGGCGCCGCGATTCGGGGTCATGGCAGGAACTCTCCCACGCGCTTGACTTCGGGTTTCATGTCGACGCCAGTCTGCTCGCGCACCCGCTGCTGCATGAGGGTGACGAGGCCCAGCACGTCACGGGCGGTGGCTCCGCCCAGGTTCACAATCCAGTTGGCGTGCAGGGTGGAGACCTGCGCGCGGCCCAGCGTATGCCCCTTGAGGCCGACCAATTCAATCAGCCTGCCGGCATGGTCGCCCGGCGGGTTGGTGAAGACGCTACCGAAGTTGGGCTGGCTCAGCGGTTGCGTGCGCTTGCGGTAGCCCAGGTCCGCGTCCATGGCCGCCTTGGATGCCCCCACGTCCCCCTTGCGCAGGAGGAAGCGCACCCGCGTCACCACACTGCCCGGCGGCAGCTCCGAGTGGCGATAGGCGTGCGGAATGCGCGCCTTCTCCAGCCACCCCACCCCGTCCGCCGTGGCCACCTCCACCGCCTCAATCGCGCGGAAGGCCTCGCCGTTCTTGGTGCCGGCATTCATGGCCACCGCGCCGCCCAGCGTGCCAGGAATACCGGCGAGGAACTCCGCGCCCACCAGCGCGTTGCCGCGCATGAGGTTGATGAGCCGGACGATGGCCGCGCCCGCGCCCAGCGTGAGGCGGCCCTCCTCTCCGGCCACGTCCACGCCTTCCGGAAAGAGGTCTCCGGGCAGCTTCACCGTGAAGCCCGGTACCCCGCCGTCGCCCACCAGCGTGTTGGCGCCGCCGCCCAGGATGGAGACGGGGATGCCCTCGTCGCGCGCCAGCTTCAAGAGCGCCACCAGCGCCTCCGGCGAGCGCGGGCGCACCAGCGCCTCCGCCGCGCCGCCCACCCGGACGCTGGTGAGCGGAGCCAGGGGCTCGCCCGGCTTCACCTCGCAACGGGCCAGCCGCGCCACGCGCTCCGCCAGCGCCGTCCTCACGCCCGCTTCCACCATGGCGGCTCAGCCCTTCGACAGCGAAGAAGTGCCCAGCAGGGTGAGCAGGTCCGGCCCCACCTGGGTGATGTCGCCCGCGCCCAGCGTGAGCACCAGGTCGCCCTCGCGCAGCCGGGGCAGCAGCGCCGCCGGCAGCTCGGTGCGCTTCTCCACGAAGGTGACGTCGCGGTGGCCGTGCGCGCGGATGGCGTCCGCCAGCGCGTCGCCGGTGGCGCCCGCAATCCGCTCCTCGCCCGCCGCGTAGACGCTGGTGACGAAGAGCACGTCCGCGTCGTTGAAGGAGGTGGAGAACTCCTTCATCAGGTCATGCGTGCGCGTGTAGCGGTGCGGCTGGAAGGCCACCACCACGCGCCGGCCAAAGGCCTTGCGCGCGCCGGCCAGCGTGGCCATGACCTCGGTGGGGTGGTGCCCGTAGTCGTCCACCACGGTGATGCCCTGCGCCTCGCCGCGCACGGTGAAGCGCCGCTGCACGCCGCCGAACTCCGCGAGCGCGCCGCGCACCGTCTCCAGCGGGATGTCCATCTCCTCCGCCACGGCGATGACGGCCAGCGCGTTGAAGGCGTTGTGCGCGCCCACCATGCGCACGCGGAACTCGCCCAGCGGCTCGTCCCGGCGGAAGGCCTGGAAGGTGGTGGTGAAGCCGTCCAGCTGGATGTTCTCCAGCCGGTAGTCCGCCATGTGCGAGCTGCCGTAGGTGACGAAGCGCTTCTCGATTCGCGGCAGCAGCGCCTGCACGTTGGGGTTGTCCAGGCAGAGGACGTTGAGGCCGTAGAAGGGCACCCGGTTGCAGAACTCCACGAAGGCGGACTGGAGCGTGTCCAGCGTGCCGTAGTGGTCCATGTGCTCCGGGTCGATGTTGGTGACGATGGAGATGGACGGGTGCAGCTTGAGGAAGCTGCCGTCGCTCTCGTCGGCCTCCACCACCATCAGCTCGCTCTTGCCCAGCTTGGCGTTGGAGTCGAGCACGTTCACCTTGCCGCCCACCACCGCCGTCGGGTCCAGCCCCGCGGCGCTCAGCACGGTGGCCACCATGGACGTCGTCGTCGTCTTGCCGTGGCTGCCCGCCACCGCGACGGAGTACTTCAGGCGCATCAGCTCCGCGAGCATCTCCGCGCGGGGGATGACGGGAATCTTCCGCTGCCGCGCGGTGACGACCTCGGGGTTGTCCTTGCGCACCGCGGAGGAGATGACCACCACGTCCGCCTGCACGAGGTTCTGCGCCTTGTGCCCCTCGAAGATGGTGGCCCCCATGCGCGTCAGGCGCCGGGTGATGTCGCTCTCCTTCAAGTCGCTGCCGGACACCCGGTAGCCCAGGTTGAGCAGCACCTCGGCGATGCCGCTCATGCCGATGCCGCCGATGCCCACGAAGTGCACCTGCGCGGCGTGGCGCGTCTTGAAGAGGCTGGCGGGCTTGTTCTTCGTCACGAGTGGCTCCTCGGCGCCTTCTTCGGCTCGGTGGGGGCGCGCTCCCTACCATTGGGGCCCCACGCTTGCACCATCAGGTCCACGCAGACGTCCGCCAGCTCCTTGGCGGCCTCCGGGCGGCCCAGCAGCCCCGCCTTCTTCTCCATGTTCTTCAGCTTCGCCGGGTCGCTCTTCAGGGTGCGGATGACCTCCGCCAGCTTCGCCCCGGTGAGCTCCGACTCGCGGAACATCAGCGCCGCGCCCGCTTCCACCAGCGCCTTCGCATTCACGGCCTGGTGGTCATCCGTGGCGTGCGGGAAGGGAATGAGGATGCTGGCCTTCTTGCAGACCGTCAGCTCCGCCAGCGTGGTGGCCCCGGCACGACAGACGACGAGGTCCGCCTTCGCGTACGCGCTCGACATGTCGTCGATGAACTCCACCACGTCCGCCTGGAAGCCCTTGTCCGCGTAGCCCTTGCGCACCTGCTCCAGGTCGTTCTTCCCCGTCTGGTGGACGAAGTGCAGCCCGTCCTTCAAGTCCCCCAGCGAGTCCAGCGCCTCAATCATCCGCTGGTTGATGCCGCGCGCGCCCAGGCTGCCGCCGAAGACGAGCAGGGAGAACTTCTCGTGCGCCACGTGGCTGCGCAGGTAGTTGTCCATCAGCTTGCGGCGGATGGGGTTGCCGATGAGCTGCACCTTCTTCTCCGGGAAGAAGCGGCGCGCGCCCTCGAAGGCGGTGAAGACGACGCGCACCACCTTGCCCAGCAGCTTGTTGGTGAGCCCCGGCAGCGCGTTCTGCTCTTGAATCGCGGTGGGGATGCCCATCAGCCACGCGGCCAGCACCACCGGCCCGCTGGCGTAGCCGCCCACGCCCACCACCACGTCCGGCTTCTGCCGGGCGAGGATGCGGAACGACTCGATGAAGGCCAGCGGCAGGGCGATGAGCGCCTTGAGGAAGGCGATGAGGCTCTTGCCCTTGAGGCCCTGCACCTTCACCAGCTCCAGCGGGTAGCCCTCCTTCGGCACCACGCGCGCCTCGAGGCCCCGCTCGGTGCCCACGAAGACGACCTCGTTGCCGTGGTGACGCGTCGTCACCTCTTCCGCCAGGGCGATGCCCGGGAAGAGGTGGCCACCGGTGCCGCCGCCCGCGATGAGGACCTTCACGCCGTCACCTCCCGCATGTCCGTGCCCGTCCGCGTGGCGCGCGTCGCCGGCTCGGCATTCGCGCTCAAGGAGAGCAGCACCCCCGCCGCGCCCATCAGCACCACCAGGGAGGTTCCACCGTACGAGACGAAGGGCAGCGTCAGCCCCTTGGTGGGCAACAGCCCCATGGCCACGCACATGTTCACCGTGGCCTGGAACGCGATGATGGAGGTGATGCCCAGCCCCAGGTACGTGCCGAACGTCTCCCCCGCGGCCAGGCTGGCGCGCACCCCGCGCCACAGCACCATCCCGTACAGCGCCACCAGCAGCCCCACGCCAATCAGCCCCGTCTCCTCACCGATGATGGAGAAGATGAAGTCGGTGTGCGCCTCCGGCAGGAAGAAGAGCTTCTGCCGCCCGTCCCCCAGCCCCAGGCCCGACACACCGCCCGAGCCGATGGACATCAGCGACTCGGCCACCTGGTAGCCCACGTCGTGCCGGTGCGCCCACGGGTCCAGGAAGGCGAGGATGCGCTTCATGCGGTACGGGCTCGTCGCGATGGCCACGTACGCCAGGGGCAGCGCCAGCAGCACCGAGCCCACCAGGTAGCTCAGCTTCGCCCCGGCCGCGAAGAGCAGCACGAAGAGCATGAACACCAGCAGCACGCTGCTGCCGAAGTCCGGCTGCAGCATGCACAGGAAGACGAGCACGCCGCACAGGGCCAGGTGCGGGAGGAAGCCCACGGAGAAGGTGGCCACCTTCTCGCGCTTCTTCGCCAGCGAGTAGGACAGGTAGACGACCCAGGCGAACTTCGCCAACTCCGCGGGCTGCAGGCCGAAGCCCGGCAGGCGAATCCACCGGCGCGCGCCACCCGCCGTGGTGCCGATGCCGGGAATGGCCACCGCCACCAGCAGGACGATGGCGATGAGCAGCAGCGGGTAGGCCCAGCGCGCCAGCTTGCGCCAGCCCACCTTCATGGCCACCGCCATGGCCACCACGCCCATGCCGGCCGCGGTGAGCTGGCGCTTGAAGAAGTACAGGCTGTCACCCAGCTTGTCCTGCGCCAGCACCGCGCTGGCCGAGTACACCATCACCAGTCCGAAGGTGACGAGGGCGAGCACCGCGCACAGGAGCAACGGGTCGAACCGCACGGAGGCGGACGCGGGAGGAGTGGTCTTCATGTCCGTCACAGCGCCCCGACGAGGCGCTTGAACGTGTCGCCCCGGTCCTCGAAGTTCTTGAACTGGTCATACGACGCGCACGCGGGCGACAGGAGCACCGTGTCCCCCGCCTTCGCCACTTCACGCGCCTTCCTCACCGCCGCGTCCAGCGTGCCGCACGCATGCACCGGCGCGTGGCCCGCGTACGCCTTCGCGAGGACGTCCGCGTCGTGGCCGATGGTGAGCACGCCCTTCACCTTGCCCCGCCCCTCCTCCACCATGGGCGCGTACGGCGCGCCCTTGCCCTTGCCGCCGGCAATCAGCCACAGGTCGCCCTTGAAGGCGCGCAGTGCCACCAGCACCGAGTCCACGTTGGTGGCCTTGGAGTCGTTCACCCACTCCACGCCGTCCAGCACGCGCACGCTCTCCATGCGGTGCGGCAGCCCGGGGTAGCCGTCCAGTCCCGCCTGCACCGCGTCGGCCGGCACGCCGCCCAGCCGCGCCAGCAGCGTTGCCGCCATCGCGTTCTGCGCGTTGTGCGCGCCGCGCAGCGCGCGGTTGGTGAGCCGGTAGCGCTCGTCGAGGAAGTCCAGCCGGAAGCCGCCCTCCTCCGCGATGGCCTGGCCCGCCAGCTTCGGCGCGTCCGCCACCGGGCGCCCCGTCATGCCAAAGCCGTACACGGGCACCTTCGCCGCGCGCGCCAGGCCCAGCACGTCCGCGTCGTCCGCGTTGACCACCGCGAAGTCTGTTGCCTGCTGGTTCTGGAAAATCCGCGCCTTGGCCGCGCCGTAGTCGGCGTGGGTGGCGTACCGGTCCAGGTGGTCCGGCGTGAGGTTGAGGATGGCGGCGCCGCGCGGGCGCAGGGTGCGGATGCCCTCGAGCTGGAAGCTGGACAGCTCCACCACCAGCGCGTCCCAGTCCTTCGGGGCCAGGGCGGCCTCGGAGAAGGGCCGGCCCAGGTTGCCACCCACGAAGGTGCGCCGGCCGCCGCGCAGGAACAGCTCACCGGTGAGCGCCGTGGTGGTGCTCTTCCCGTTGGTGCCCGTAATCCCGAACAGGGGCACGTCGGGGAGGAAGCGCGAGGCCAGCTCCACCTCGCCCCACACCGCCACGCCCGCGGCGCGCGCTGCTTCAATCTCCGGCAGCGACAGCGGCACGCCGGGGCTCACCACCACCAGGTCCTGCGATGCGAGCAGGCCCGGAGGCGTGGGGCCGGTGACGAGCGAAGCGCCCAGGGCCTTCACCTCGCGCCCCACCTCGCCCAGCGCATCCTCGGTGCGCGCGTCCAGCGCCGTGACGACGGCACCGTGGTGGCGCAGGAGGCGCAGCGCCGCCACGCCACTCTTCGCCAGCCCGTATACGAGCACCTTCTGACCGGACAGCGACAACGACATGGCCGTGCCCCTTTTGCCGCGGCTTCAGCGGAGCTTGAGCGACAGGAGCGCCACGCCACCACAGAGGATGGAGACGATCCAGAAACGGACGATGATCTTCGGCTCGGCCAGGCCCTTCAGCTCGAAGTGGTGGTGCACCGGCGCCATCTTGAAGACGCGCTTGCCCGTCATCTTGAAGGAGGCCACCTGAATCATCACGCTCAGCGCCTCCGCGAAGAAGATGCCGTGGATGATGGCGGACACCACCTCGTTCTTGGACAGGACGGCCAGGCCGCCCAGCGCGCCGCCCAGCGCCAGCGAGCCGATGTCGCCCATGAAGACGGAGGCCGGATAGGTGTTGAACCAGAGGAAGGAGATGCCCGCGCCCACAATCGCCGCGCAGAACACGGCCAGCTCCGCGCCGCCCGGCACCTGGAGGATGCCCAGGTACTGGTAGAGCGGCGTGGCCACCAGCCTGGGCACCCCGTTCACCAGCTCCGAGTCCGCGATGCTCAGCGTGGTGCCCGCCACGTAGCAGAGCACCGCGAAGGTGATGGCGGAGACAATGGTGGGGACAATCGCCAGGCCGTCCAGGCCGTCCGTGAGGTTGACGGCGTTGGAGGTGCCGACGATGACGAGCCACGCGAAGACGACGTAGAACCAGCCCAGGTCCGGGTTGAACCAGCGCGTGGGGATGAAGGGCAGCGTCAGCTTCGTGTTGATGAGCAGCGTGGGCCCGAAGGAGCCGTCCGGCTGCGTCCACGTGGTGAGCAGGCCGAACACCGCCACCAGGAAGAAGAGGGTCTGCAGCACCATCTTGTAGCGGCCCGGCAGCCCCTTCGAGTTGCGCTTGGACAGCTTCAGCCAGTCGTCCAGGAAGCCGATGAAGCCGTAGCCGAAGGTGAGCAGCAGCATCACCCACACCCCGCGGCTGCCCAGGTCCGCGAACAGCAGCGTGCCGGCGGCGATGGAGATGAGGATGAGCGCGCCGCCCATGGTGGGCGTGCCCTTCTTCTTCTGGTGTGAGTCCGGCGTGTCCTCGCGCACGTTGCTCTGCCCGTGCTGCTTCAGCCGCAGGCGGGCGATGAGCCGGGGGCCGATGAGCATGCCGAGCAGCAGGGCGAAGACGCCCGCGGCGATGATGCGGAAGGTGGGGTAGCGCAGGAAGTTGAGGACGCGCCCGGCTTCCGAGTTCTGGATGAGCTCGTAGAGGAGATACAGCACTAGTGGGTTCCTCCGGGGGCTGGCGCGCCCGTCAGCGCCGCCACCACCCGTTCCAGCCGCATGCCGCGGCTGGCCTTCACCAGCACCACGTCACCCGCGCGCAGCTGGGGCGACAGCCAGGCCACCAGCGGCTCGATTTCGGTGAAGTGGGCAGCGGAATTGCCCATGGAAGCGGCCTCCCACCCCTTGACGGAGCGGGGACCGAAGAAGGCCGCCAGCTTCGCGGACCCGGGGACTCGCCCGCCCAGGCGCGCATGCTCTTCCAGCTCGCCCGGGCCCAGCTCCAGCATGTCCCCCAGCACCACCACCGGACGGCCGCCCGTGGGCACCAGCGTGCCCAGCGTCTCCAGCGCCGCGTCCATGGAGGCCGGGTTGGCGTTGTAGCAGTCGTCAATCACCGTCACGCCGCCCTTGCCGTCCACCACGTTGAGGCGCCGCGCGTACGGCCGCGCCGTCTCCAGGCCGCGCACGCACTCCTCCGGCGAGTAGCCCAGCGCCAGCGCCAGCGCGAAGGCCGCCGTGGCGTTCTGCGCGTTGTGCGGGCCGATGAAGTGCAGCCGCACCGGCCAGTCCCGGCCGGAGTAGCGCACCGTGGCCACCATGCCCTCGCGGCCGCGCGTCTCCACGGCCACAAGCCGCACGTCCGCGCCCTCCGCCCGGCCGAAGGTCAGCCTCTTCGCCGTGCTGCGCGCGGCCTGCTTCGGGATGAGCGGGTCATCCACGTTCACCACCACCGTGGACGCCGGGCCCAGCTCGCGGAACATCTCCCCTTCCGCCTCGGCCACGCCTTCGAGGCTGCCCAGCCCCTCCAGGTGCTCGGGCTGGACGACGGTGATGACACCGGCGTCCGGCCGCACCACGCGGGTGAGCCGCTCAATCTCACCGGGGCGGTTCATGCCCACCTCGATGACGGCCGCCACGTGCTGGGGCTCCAGGCGGAAGAGCGTCAGCGGGACGCCCACCTCGTTGTTGAGGTTGCCCTCCGTCTTCAGGGCCGGCCCGCGCGTGGCGAGGATGGCGCCCACCATCTCCTTGGTGGTCGTCTTCCCGTTGGAGCCGCCCACCGCGCAGAGGGGAATCTGGAAGCGCTGCCGGTGGTGGCGGCCCAGGGCCCCCAGCGCCATCAGCGTGTCCTCCACCTCGTAGAGGGGGAAGCCCTCCGGCAGCGAGGGCAGCGGGCGCCCGCGCGCGACGACGGCGCCGGCCGCCCCGCCCTTCGCCGCCGCGTCCACGAAGGCGTGCGCGTCGAAGCGCTCGCCCACGAGGGCCACGAAGAGACAGCCCGGGGTGAGCGAGCGCGTGTCGGTGCAGACCGCGGAGAAGGCGGCCGGGGCCGGGCCCCCGCGCCGGGTGGCACCGGTCGCCTGCACCACCTCATCGTCGTTGAATCGGGCTGACATAGGGGTGTGGTGGGTGCGAGCGCGGCCGGGCCGGGCCGCGCTCGCGGGCCTTCAGCTAGGGGGTGCGGTTGGCCAGCGCCTTCGCCGCCACCTGGCGGTCGTCGAAGGTGTGCTTCTCCGTGCCCACCTGCTGGTACGTCTCGTGGCCCTTGCCGGCGATGAGGACGACGTCGTCCCCGCTGGCCATGCCGATGGCGAGCTCGATGGCGGCGCGGCGGTCCGCGTCCACCAGGTAGCCCTTCTCACCCGACTTCGCCTTGCCCGCAGAGATGCGGCGCAGGCCGCCCTTCTCCAGGCCCGGCGTCACCTCGCCGATGATGTCGTCCGGGTTCTCGGTGCGGGGGTTGTCGCTGGTGACGATGGCCAGGTCCGCGGCCTCCGCCGCCACCGCGCCCATCAGCGGACGCTTGCCCTTGTCCCGGTCCCCGCCGCAGCCGAAGACCGTGATGACCCGGCCCTTGGCCAGCGAGCGCGCGGCCTCCAGCGCGCGCTTGAGCGCGTCGTCGGTGTGCGCGTAGTCCACCAGCACCGCCGGAGCGCCGCCGGGGCCGTAGTTCTCCACGCGCTCCATGCGGCCGGCCACCGGCGTCATGCGCTCGATGCCCTCCTGCACGTCGCGCCGGGCGAAGCCCGCGCCCAGGCCGATGCCCGCCGCCAGGAGGATGTTCTCCAGGTTGTGGGGCCCCAGCAGCTTGCTCTTGATGGGGATGTCACCCGCGGGCGTCTTCAGGGTGCCCTTGATGCCCTGGAGCGTGAAGGTGACATCCGCGGCGGAGACCTCTCCGTTGCCCACGCGGCTGAACTTCCACGCCATGCGCTTCTGGCCGCGCAGCTCGTTGTAGATGCGGCTGGCGTAGGTGTCGTCGCCGTTGACCACGGCCACGCCGGTGGCGGACAGGTTCTCCGCGAAGAGCTTCCGCTTCGCCTGGAAGTAGTCCTCCATGTCCTTGTGGTAGTCGAGGTGGTCCCGGCTCAGGTTGGAGAAGCCCGCCGCCTTGAAGGTGAGCCCGTGCACGCGCTCCTGCGCGAGCGCATGGCTGGACACCTCCATGATGACCGTCTCCACCCCCGCGTCGACCATCTCCCGGAAGATGCGGTGCAGCTCCAGCGCATCCGGGGTGGTGTTGGCGCTCTCCACCGTCTTTCCGGAGAACTTGTAGCCCAGCGTGCCGATGACACCGGTGGCCGCATAGGCCGCCGTGCTCATCGCCTCCAGCAAGTAGGTCGTCGTCGTCTTCCCGTTCGTCCCGGTGACACCGAGCAGCGTGAGCTGGTCGGCGGGACGGCCGTAGAAGTTGGCCGCGATGATGGCCAGGGCCTTGCGCGCGTTGCCCACCTTGAAGAAGGGCACCTGCGAGGAGGGCACCGGCTTCTCGGAGACCACCGCCACCGCACCGCGGGACACGGCCTCGCCGATGAACTGGGCCCCATCCTCCTTCGTGCCAGGAATGGCGACGAAGAGGTCCCCCGCCTTCACGCGCCGCGAGTCCTGCGTCACCCCGGTGACGTCAACCGCGGAACGGCCGCCCGAGGTCTGCTCGGCACCACATCCTGCGAGGACATCCGTCAGCTTCATCTCTTCCCCTTCACACGTCTTGCAAGCGCGGGTCCTGGAGCGAGCGCGGCCTCATTGCCGCGTCGCGAGCTCCAGCGTCACCCGGGCCCCCTTCTCCACCAGTGAGCCGGCGGCGGGGGTTTGAGACACCACTCGTCCACTGCCCATTACCTGTGGCTCGAGGGCCGCGGCCAGCAGCTTCACCACGGCTTCTCGTCCTACCTGTCCCTGGACGTCCGGCACACGCACCGTGCCGGGCTCCGGGGTCTCCGTCACCGCCTCCGCCAGCACCTGACGCGCGGGCACGGTGGCCTTGGGGGCCACCGGCTTCGCCGCGGCGGACGCGGGGGACACGGCGGCCACGGCCACCTCGGGTGCCACCGTCCGGGACGGGGGCACGGCCAGGTGGGCCATGGCGGCGGTCGCAATCTCCTTGAAAGCAGGGGCAGCCACGAGCCCCCCGTATACGTCCGTCTTCGGTTCGTCCACTACGACAAGAATCACTGCGCGCGGCGACTCGGCTGGCACCATGCCAGCGAAGGAGGCGATGCGCTTGTCCGAATACCCCCGGGCGATGGGGTCCGCCTTCTCGGCCGTGCCCGTCTTGCCCGCCACCCTGTACTCCTCCATGGCGGCCCGGGGCGCGGTCCCTTCCCTGGTCACCACACTCTCGAGCATGCCCACCACCTGCCGGGCCACCTTGGATGAAACCACCCGGCGAATCTCCGTGGGGCGGTTTTCCAGCAGGACTACCCCGTCCGGGTCCACCACCTTCGACACGAGGTAGGGCCGCATCAGCACGCCATCGTTGGCCAGCGCACCATAGGCGGACGCAATCTGGACCGCGGTGGCCGTCATGCCCTGACCGAAGGACTGGTTGGCCAGGCTCACCTCCGCCTTCGGGAAGGGGATGATGCCGCGCCCCTCGCCCGGCAGCGCCAGGCCGGTGCGCTCGGCGAAGCCGAAGGCGTGGTAGCCGGAGACGAGCTTCTCGCGCCCCAGCGCCTGGGCAATCTTCGCCATGCAGATGTTGGAGGACACCTGGAGGATGCCGCGGGGGGCCATCCAGCCGTGCGGGTGGGTGTCGTTGATGGTGTGGCGGCCAATGGGCCAGGCGCCGTTCTCACAGAAGAAGACGCTGTCGGGCGTCATCGTCTGCTGCTCCAGGGCGGTGGCCACCACGAAGGGCTTCGTCGTGGAGCCGGGCTCGAAGGCGTCCAGCGCGGCGCGGTTGCGCATCTCGGCGCGCGTGCCAGCCCCCGGGTTGTTGGGGTTGAAGCGCGGGTAGTTGGCGATGGCCAGCAGCTCACCGGTGCGCGGGTCCAGCACCACCGCCATGCCGGCCACGCCCTTGGCCTCCTCCACCGCCTTGGCCAGCGCCTTCTCCGTGACGTACTGGAGGTGGCGGTCGATGGTGAGGGTGACGGCGGCGCCCTGGCGCTCCAGCGGGTCCAACGCGCCCTGCACCAGCAGCTTGCGGCCCTTGGCGTCGCGGAAGCCGGACATGCGCGAGTTCTGCCCGGACAGCTCGTCCTCGAAGGCCAGCTCCAGGCCCTCCAGGCCGTGCCCGTCCATGCCCACCATGCCCACCACGTGGGCGCCCAGCTCGCGCTGCGGGTAGAAGCGCTTGGGCTCCTTGGTGAAGCCGAAGCCGGGCAGGCCCAGCGCCTTCACCGCCTCCACCTCCTGCGGCTTCGCCTGGCGCTTCACCCACGCGAAGCGCCTGGCGCGGCCCAGGCGCGCGGCCATCTCGTCCGCGTCCACCTTGAGGGCCTTGGCCAGCGCGCGCGAGGCGGCCCGCACGTCCGGCAGCATCGACGGGTCCACCCAGATGGAGTCCACCTCCACGCTCTGGGCCAGGGGGGTGCCGCGCCGGTCGAAGATGTCGCCGCGGCGGGCGGGAATCTCAATCTGCCGGACGTACTGGTCCTGCGCCAGGCCGCGCAGCTTCTCCTGCTCGAAGACCTGGAGCTGCACCGCACGACCGAAGGCGACGCCCAGCAGCGTCAGGAAGAGGCCGAACAGGAGCTGCACCCGCAGCTTCAGCCACTTCGCGTTGGGCTCGGGGGCCCGCGTCGCCTTGAAGTCCCTCACCGCGCCGCCCCCGTCGCGTCGCGTCCGGCCACCCGCACGCCGGGCTTGCCGGAGGCGCCCGTCTCGGCGCGGGCGTCTCCACGCGCGGGCTTCTCGGCGGCCAGCGACACCACGGCGCCGCCGGTGGGCATGGCCATGCCGAGCTGCTCACGCGCCACGCGCTCCAGCCGCGCCGGGGCCTTGAGCGTGGCCAGCTCCAGCTTCAGCCGGTCGTTCTCCCGGGTGAGGGTGCGGCTCTCGGCCTCCGCGCTCGACAGGCGGTAGCCCATGTCCACCACCAGCACGCGGCTGGTGACATGGAGCATGCCCACCGCCGCGAAGAGGGCGAAGAAGAGGACGGGCGGCAACAGGTGCAGCAGCACGCCCGTCAACGAGACGGAGCCACGCGTCGAACCCAACCTGGAAGTCGCCTTGCTCATCGGAGTTTCTCCACCACGCGCAGGTGCGCGCTGCGAGAGCGGGGGTTGGCCTCCACCTCTTCGTCCGAGGCGGCCACGGCCTTCTTCGTCACCAGGGCGAACGCGCCCGAATAGCCACAGGCGCACACCGGCAGCCCCGGCGGGCAGGTGCACCGGCCCACCAGAGCCCTGAACGCCTCCTTCACCTTCCGGTCCTCCAGGGAGTGGAAGGCGATGATGGCGGCGCGGCCGCCCACCTTGAGGAGGCCCGGAATGGCGGCGAGCAGCGCGTCCAGCGCCTCCAGCTCACCGTTGACGGCCATGCGCAGCGCCTGGAACGTCCGGGTGGCGACGTGGATGCGGTGGGGCCACGCCTTGCGCGGCACCGCCCGCTTCACCACTTCGGCGGCCTCCAGGGTGCGCGTGGGCAGCGCGCGCTTCAGCTCCCGGGCGATGGGCCGCGCGAAGGGCTCCTCGCCGTACTCCTTGAGGATGTGGGCCAGGTCGCGCTCATCCATGGAGGCGATGAGCTCCGCGGCGGTGGGCCCCGTGTCGCCCATGCGCATGTCCAGCGGGCCTTCCTTCATGAAGGAGAAGCCGCGCTCGGCCACGTCGAGCTGCGGGGAGGAGACGCCCAGGTCCACCAGCACACCATCCACCGGGAGCAGATCCGCGGCCACGCGGGGCAGCTCGGCGAAGTTGCCCTGCCGGGCCTGGAAGCGCGGGTTGCCCCCCACGCGCGAGGTGGCCGCCGCGAGCGCCACCGGGTCGCGGTCCACGCCCACCACGGTGGCGCCCCGAGCCAGGAGCGCCTCCGTGTGGCCACCGCCTCCCAGTGTGCCGTCGATGATCACCTTCCCGACTCCCGGTTGGAGCAAGTCCACTGCTTCCCGCAGGAGGACGGTCTGGTGCTGGAAGTCCAAGGCCTCCACGGGCCGTCAGACGAAGGGAGCCCGCGCGAGCGCGAAGGCCGCCCGGGCGTCGTTCATATGCGGATAGATTTCGAAGGCGTCGTGCGCGCCGGCCGCGCGGAAGATGGCGGCCAGGTACGGCGACAGGCCGGACAGCTTCAGGTCCCCGCCGGTGCGGCGGAAGGCCTCGGCGCGGGCCATGAGCGGCTTGACGCCCCGGTAGTTCAGGTGCCCCACGTCGGCGAAGTCGAGCACCACCTGGCGCAGGCCGCGCTGCATCTTCCGGGTGAGGTCCTCACAGAGCTGAAGCAGGTCCTGCTCGCTCAGCTCGCCCTCGAGCATGAGCGTCTCCACGCGCCCGGTGGCCACCGCCGCGCCCGCCTCTCGCCGCACCTCCAGAACCTGGTTCATACGCTTGCCACCCTCCCGGGACTCCTGAGCCCTGTCGACTTTCCCGCTACTGCTGGCGCAGCTCCGACAGCACCTTCATCACATCCGCGGAGGTCGCCTCCTGGCGGGCCTCCTCCTGCGCCTTCGCCCAGCCCTCGCGACTCCACAGCTCAATCACCTTCACCATCCCCGCCCACACCACGTCCTTCTCCAGCCCGGCATAGGTGCGCAGCGTGGGAGGGATGAGCAGGCGCCCCAGCTTGTCCAGCGGGCACTCCTGCGCGCTGGCCACGTACAGGCGCATCAGCGTCTTCACCCCCGGCTCCATCGGGTTGCGGCGGGCCAGGGATGCCTCCAGCGCCTCCCACTCCCGCACCGGGTACGCGTGCAGGCACCTGTCGAGCGCCGTGGTGATGATGAGCCGCTCGTCGTAGGCGCCCACCAGCGTTTCCCGGAGCTTCGCCGGGAGGCTCGTCCGCCCCTTCGCGTCGATCTGGTGCTCATAGACGCCTCGGAACACGCGGGACGATCCACCTTTTCAACCCGCCAGGGGACTGACCTCCACTCCTTCCCACTCCTTGCCACTACCGGGCGGCATACATACGCGTCCCCCTGGGGGGGGTCAAGAAACCGCAACAGGTTGGAACAGAGGTTCGTTGGCGCCCGACATCCCGGAAGGCCGCCGCACCGCAGCTGGCCCGAGTCCAGAACTACCGCCACACCTGGAAGGTCCGGTGGTTGCCGCGCCGCGGCGCCCTACCCAGGGAGAGGGGGTGAACTTGAGTTCCACCCGGAGACAGGCGCAGAGTGGCTTTTGCGTGAATACGAACGTACGACTGAAGGTGGCCTACAAGACCCCGCAGTCATTGGTGGGGGAGTACACACGCAGCGTCGGGCAGGGGGGCGTCACGCTGGAGACGCGCCGCAGCCTTCCGCTCGGGACTCGCTTCACCTTCGAGCTGCACGCGGGGGGCGTGCCCAAGCCCGTGGAAGTGCTGGGCGAGGTGGTGCAGGTGGAGCCGCGCGAGGCGCAGCGCTACCTGCTCACCGTGCGCTACGGCGCGGGCCAGGACCGCACCGCGCTGGACGCCATGCTCCAGCGCATCTTCTCCGTCCAGGAACAGGAGGGGCTGCGCCGCTTCCCGCGACTGCCCCTGCACCTGCGTGCGGTGGAGGCGGCGCCCATGTCGCCCATCTTCCTGGTGCGTGACATCTCCAAGGGCGGCGTGGGGCTGGAGGTGCAGGCCCCGGCGCTGCCCCGCAAGGTGCACGTGGGCACGCCCTTCCTCCTGGAGATGGACCTCCAGGGCGGGCCGCTGATGCTGCACGGCGAGGTGGCCTGGACGTCGTCGATTCCCCGCAAGCACTCGGAGACGGTGATACCGGGCTTCGGCGCCACCTTCGGGCGGCTCCGGCCGGAGATGCAGCAGCGGCTGGAGGCCCTGCTGGCCCTGGCGTCCCTGCCCCCCGCGCCCTGGAAGGCGCGCGTGAGCTTCGGCATGGACGCCGTGACACGGATGCCGTGAGGCGCACGGGGCTCCGGCGGTTCCGGAGCCCCACCCTGCCCCGCTACTCCTGGCTGAACGGGTAGCCGCCCGCGGACTCGAGCGCCGTCGCCACCGTCTCGCGCAGCTCCGCGGGGTTGTACGGCGTGAAGACGTCCAGCGTGGCCAGGCGCTTGAGCTCCGTGTCGAGCGCCTCGCCCTGGAGCGTGGCGCACAGCGCGCGGCGCGTCCTGTCGAAGGCGCGCGGGACGGCGTCCAGCGCGTACAGCTGCGTGAGCGCCACGCGCACGGGGTCCAGCTTCCCCTGGCTGGCGGCCTGCCGGGTGCGCGTCACCATGGAGTCCAGCGCGAAGGCGTCCATCACCACGTCCGACAGCGCGGCGAGCACCTCCTGGTGCTTCTCCAGGTCCGTGCCGAAGGTCTCCGCGGCGATGCGCAGGCCGTGCAGCGCAAGGTGCTTGGCGGACTCGGCGGCCACCTCCTGCGGGGCCAGCGCGTCCTGGCCGCGCGCGCGCGGGCGCTCGCCCCGGGACAGCTCGTCCGCCACGTTGCCGGCGACGGCGAACAGCGGCAGGTCGCCCTTCACCGCGCGCTTGAGGAGCATGCCGACGATGAGCATGCGGTTGATTTCGTTGGTGCCCTCGAAGATGCGGTTGATGCGCGCGTCGCGGTACGCGCGCTCCACCGGATACTCCTCGATGTAGCCGGCGCCGCCGTGGAGCTGCACGGCGTCGTCCACGAGGGTGCCCAGCGACTCCGAGCCGTGCACCTTCATGATGGACGACTCGATGGCGTACTCCTCGACGGCGGCGAGCAGGCGCGACTCGTAGTCGGCGGCCGTCTTGTCGTGCCCGGCGAGGCGCGCGTCCACGAGGCCCGCGGTGCGGTACGTCATGCTCTCCACGGCGTGGATGAGCGCCGTCATGCGGGCCAGCTTCTCGCGCGACAGGGGGAACTGGACGATGGGGGTGCCGAACTGCTTGCGCTCCTGCGTGAAGCGCAGCGCGTTCTGGAGCTGGAGCTTCATGCCGCCCAGCACGCCCGCGCCCAGCTTGAGGCGGCCGTAGTTGAGGATGTTGAAGGCAATCTTGTGGCCCTTGCCGACCTCGCCGAGCTGGTTCTCCACCGGGACGCGCGCGTCCTCGAAGTAGAGGGGACACGTGGACGAGCCGCGGATGCCCATCTTGTGCTCCTCCGGGCCCACGGTGAGGCCGGGAGTGTCCTTCTCGACGATGAAGCCGGTGAACTTGTCGCCGTCCACCTTGGCGAAGACGACGAACACGTCCGCGAAGGCCGCGTTGGTGATGTAGAGCTTGGAGCCGTTGAGAATCCAGTGCTTGCCGTCCGGCGAGCGCACCGCCTTCGTCTTCGCCCCCAGCGCATCGCTGCCGCTGCCCTGCTCCGTGAGGGCGTAGGCGGCGACCCACTCGCCGGTGGCGAGCTTGGGGAGGTACTTCTGCTTCTGGGCCGCGTTGCCGAACCAGACGATGGGCAGCGTGCCGATGCCGGTGTGCGCGCCGAACGTCACGGACCAGGAGCCGTTGAGGCTCATCGCCTCGGCGAGCAGGAGGGACGTCGTCTTGTCGAGGCCGGTGCCGCCGTAGGCCTCCGGGATGTCCACGCTGAGCAGGCCCAGCTCACCGGCCTGGCGGAGGAGGTTGCGCAGGAGGGCGTTGTCCTTGGCCTCGATGCGCTCGGCCTGGGGGAGCACCTGCTCGCGGGAGAACTGGAGGGCCGTCTTGAAGAAGAGGCGCTGGTCCTCGGCGAATGTCTCAGGAGTGACGATGCGGGTGGCGCCCACCTCCTGGAAGAGGAACGCGCCGCCAGCGGGAATCTCCTTCGAAGGGGCGGGCTCGAGTACGGCGACCATCAACGACCTCCAGGTGCGCGGAAGGGACGTCCCTCCGCCGGGCGGGCAGGCTCCCGCCGCGCGCAATCTAGGGTGTGGCGGGACAGGGAGGTAGTAGCAACGACGGCTGCCGGCTTCATGCGGGTGCGGGACTTCAGTCCAGGAAGCGGCGCTCCCAGCGGCGCATGTCCTCCGGAGTCATCCGGCCGAGCGGGCGGGTGTTTCGGTAGAGGTACGGTTCGAGGAGCCGGGCAAGCGCACGGTGGAGGGGGAGCGTTTCGCCGGATTCTGTGTCGCCGGGGTTCGGGGCTTCGCCCAGGGTGATGAGGGCGCGGTCGTTGCTGAGTTCCTGGATGGCGATGCCGGGGAGGGACAGGTGCTCCCGGAGGCCCGCGACGCCGCCGAGCTTCCCGAGCACGGGCTGGCCGAGGAAGTTCATCCAGTGGACGCCGTCGACGTGGGTGTCCATGTCGAGTTGCGGGCCCTCGCGGCTCATGTGGATTCCCGGGTAGCGCGTACGCACGAGGTCGGCACCGGCAGCAACATCCTCGAACTCGCAATACGCCAGGTCCACATAGCCGGAGTTGAAGGGAAGCGCCTCGGCTACGGCCAATGCCACTTCGCGCACGCGCTCAGGGCCCTGCTCTTCCAGAAACGATGTCGGCAGCCGCAAGTACAAGCCACTTGCGTCACGCTCTCGCCCGGGCCACGGAGAAGGAATTCGTATGCCTCTGTAGTCTACGTAAAGCCCACCGACTCCCTCGGTGGTTCCCGCGAGTCGAGGAAGGCACACCTCATCGGGGCCCAGCATCTCCCTCTTGATGGATTCCCACTGCTTCCCGTCAAGCGGATGCGTTTGAGCATCGGGATCAATGTACCAATCCAACGTAAGGGGGCTGATCCGTTCGCGGAACACCTCCAATGCCCGAACGACGTCCGTCGCAACCTGCCTGTGAGCCCGCTTCAAATAGAAGCAGATGACCAGGGCATCACTTGCCGCCTGCGCACGGAATACACTGGAGTAACGCAGTCTTGGGTATCGCATGGAACGCCCTCACCTCCGTGGCGGCTCCCAGCCGCGTTGTGGAGAAACCAGCCTGGGCCGCACCTGAAGCGCCTCGCCATAGAGGTCGTCCTGCCTATAGGTATCCCATCGACCCTTGGTGTAGCGGTGCCACATGGCCCCATTGCTCTCCGGGCAGGGGAACTTCATGTCGTAGACATGAGTGATGACGCCGCGCTCATCCATGATGACGAGGTCCGGCGCAATGGTTCCTTCCAGCCCCTTCCACCCCAGGTTCGACACAATCTGATTCACTGCCTTCGGAGAGAGGTACTCCCACTCCCCTGTTTGCTCGTTGAAACGGAAGCGGGGCTCGAACAGGTAGCGGCGGGGCAGCAGTTCCTTCAGGGCTTCGTGGAGGCAATCCCACGCCAGGTTGTGCTTGAAGGCGCCAAGGTACATGGCCCAGGTCTGCCACTCCGTCTTGGGCTCAGCGCACTGCTCCCGGCTCGGGCTCTCTCCGTCGAAGTGCTGGTCATTCGCATGTCTCTCCGCCCTGCGAACGCACTTCAAGATGGCCGCTTCGACATCGGAGCGCAGGTCCGTGGCCAGTTCCACGCCCCGGCGCTCGGCGGAACCGATGATGGGCTGGAGCGCGAGTGCAGCGGCAGCCCCCACGGACGCGATTTTCATGGGCATGGAAAAGCCCGCCTCGGTCGGACCCAAAGCCCCGGTACATTTCTGCCAGTCACCGGGGTTCTGCTTCAGACAGCACTCGGGCGTGAGGTCCCTCGGGCCGCACTTCAGCTCCCCGCCCTCCAGTGAGGACTCCGCCAGGCACCCACCCTGGAGCAGGCACAGAAGCAACAGCACCACGCCATGCCTCACGGTGGGAGTCATCGAATCGAGGGTAGCATCGGGGCCTGTCCCGCGTGTCCTCAGTTCCCGAGCCCTCCATGAGCAACGACAGCGTGCCCTCAGAACCACGAGACGCAACCACGCCCGAGCGGACGTGGTCTCGCCGTGGCGTGCTGCGCTGGTCACTGGGGCTGACATCCCTCTTTGCGGGCGGAGGTGTGGCCGCCTACAACTGGCGAGAGCAGGTGGAGAATGAAGCCCGGGCCGCGAAGTTCGCCGGAATGGCCGCCCCCTTCGTTTTCGCCGGTGCGCCCGAGGCTCGCGAAGAGGCGGATTGGGCGCTCCGATTCGACAGGCGCTACCCGCCAGGCCTGTTCCTGTTCGCGTGCATCGACCTGGAGCAGGGCCGCTGGGACCTTGTCCGCAACACCCTCGGTGTCCACGGCCTGAAGGACACTCCTGAAGCGAACCTCCTGCTCGAGCTCATCGCCCGTCGGTCAGGTGCTCCTGATTGGCGACATGCCTTCTTCGATGCGTGGAAGGCGCTCGGCGAGCCTGACTTCTCGAAGAGCCCACTGCTCCCGGAAGCCATGACCATCGGACACCTGCTCGACCTTCCCGAGCGGAACTGGGAGCAAGCCAGCGAGGCCCAGCGCCTCGCGCTGGTGGCGCTGGATGTCACGCTGGTGAAGCGGAACGCAGACCCCATCTGGCTCTTGAAGCAGCTCCGCGACACGCCCTCCGTGCCGCTACTCATGGCGCTGTACACCCAGCTCACCGCGGCCGACACAGACCCCAGCATCGCGGCGGTCCTCTTCGACGACGTGGAGAAGCGGCTCCTTCAACTCGCGGGGACCTCTCCGCCAACGCTTCAGCTCGCGCTGCTCCGTTTCCTGAAAGGCAGCACCGCCGCGATGCCCTTCCAGCGCTCGGAACTGGAGGCGCTCGAGCAGAGGGTGGCGCTTCCACGGTGGAAGGAGCCCTCGAACGGGGACTTCTTCCAGGAGATGCGCACCCTGTTCGACGGCCTGCTACGGGTTCCGGGCCATCACGCCTGGAGGTGTGTCTTTCTCGCGCAGGGCCTGTCGCTCGGGCTCCTGCTCCACCAGCGCGCCGAGGCCACCAAGGCGCAGCTCTCCGAGAACGACCAGCGGTGGATGGGACGGATGCTCTGGGACATCGGCGCACACCTGCGTGAGCAGCGCTCGCATCTGGAGATTGACCGGGGCCTGCGACTCCAGATGTTCAGCTCCGAGCTGACCCACCACGTCCCGGACATGGAGAAGGCCGTCCGACACTGGGGGGAGCTGGGAATCTGGGAGAAGGCCGTGGAGCGCGCCGCCTGCTACCGCTGGCCCATCCCCTCGTTGCAGGAAGAGTTCTACGCTGCGAGGGCCCGCGACGAAGCCGCGTGGATGACGGCCTTCGCGGGCGTGGGCACGCTGCCCTGACACACGTCTCAGCCCCCGTCCTTCGCCCCGCGAGGCGTGGGGAAGATGAAGCACAGCGTCTCGAACAGCGGCTCGCCCTTCGCGGTGTACACAGCGCCGAGCGCCCGCACCGCCTGCGCCACCTCGGTGCCGAACGAAGGCACGAGGCAGATGTCCTCCGACGTCTTGAAGCGCCCCTTCAGCAGCCCGAGCGCCCGGCGCAGCGTCACGAGGTCCTGCCGCCCGCCCCGCACCGGCACGGACGGGCCATTCGCATCCGGCCCCGGCAGCTTGCCCACGCTCGTCGTCAGCTCGAAGCCATCCGAGCGCTGGATGATGCGCAGCTTCCCCGGCGCCACCTCCTCGAGCCACGCGCGAAATCCCGCCTCGTCGCGCAGCACCACCGGGTACGCCACTGGCCCGTCCGGGTGCTTCAGCCACACCGCCTTCGCCGAGTCCCGCAGCACCATCAACAACTCGGACACCTGCACCAGGTACGTGTCCGCGTCCGGCACCAGCAACACCTCGAGGCCCTTCACCCGCTCCGCCAGGCGCGCGGCCTCCGCGGGCTTCACGGCCTCGAAGGACTCCTGCCCCAGCCGCACCTGCTCACCCGCCAATTCGAGGCGCAGCGCCTCTTCCGGCACGGCCTCACCGTAGACAGGCGCCGACTCCACGGACGGCACGGACTCGTCCCGCACCACGGCCCCCGCATCCCCGACAGGTGTCCCACGACCCGAAGCGAGCGACGGCAGCGGCTCGGGCTTCAGGGACTGCAGCGGCTCCGCGGGCTTCTCGTCGCGGCAGCCCGTGCAGACCGCGACCAGCAACACGGCACCGAGGACCCGGACCAGTCCCCCGGTCCGCGTCGCCTTCTGTCGCGGTGAAGCGCCAACGCCTCGCCCCACCACGCCCCCGAGGACACTGGCGGGCCGCGCCGCCCGCGGCCCCGCCTGTCGCCGTGGAGCTCCGCCGCGCCGCCCAGGTCGCAACGTCATCCGTGCACCTGTCCCACGCATCACGGAGGCGTCTGCTTCACGGTGGCCCCCGCGGGCGCGACGACGGGCACGGCCTTCGGGAACGCGTTGGCCACGCAGGCGGCATCCGCCAGCCCGGCCCCCGCGGCGTGCGCGGCCGCATCCCCCGAGTCCTTGAAGAGCACCATGTCCGTGAAGCGCTTCGCGTCCTCGGTGCGCCCCGCGTCGCGGATGTAGATGGCCTTCACGCGCCCGGGGAACTCGTCGCGAATCTGCGCGTACACCTCCGGGTCCTTCTCCCCCGAGTCCCCCACCAGCACCACCGGCTGGGAGAATTGCTGGAGCAGGCGGCGGATGGCGGGCTGCTTGTACCCGGACAGCGTCCCCGGGCCGAGGTCCCTCAGGTACAACCCGAAGCCCGCCGGGAAGCCGTGACGCGAAAGAAAGGTCCGGATGCGCGGCAGGTACTGGACGGGCGAGCCGCTCACCAGCGCGAAGGCCGGCGCCGACGTGCTCTTCAGGCACCCGTAGAACGCCGCCATGCCTGGCACCACCTCCTGCGTGTCCGAGTCCTTCAGCAGCGCCGACTCCATCAACTTCACCGGGCTCGTCACGTTCGTCACCGCCACGGTGTCGTCGAAGTCGGAGACGACCAGCAGCGGCGTCGAATCCGGGATGACCTCCACCGGCGCCTTCGCCTGCGCCCCCGTCACCTTCGCCTCCGCCTCGCCCGTCCCCACCTTGAAGCGCTGGCCTTCCGGCGGCCGCAGGTTCACCTCGAAGCCGCCGTCATGGCCGCTTTTCACCGTGGCCACCACGCCCTGGAAGGACACCTCCACCCGGGCGCCCTCCCAGTTGGCTGCTGTCAGCCGTCTCACATTCCGCGACAACGCGGTGCTGCCTCCCGCAGGTGCCTCTTTCAAGACCCGGCCCTGGAGGAGTACCCCCTCCGGCCGTCCAATCGTTGGAGCCAAAAGCACCGCCGGCTCCGCGGATGCGGCGGTGGATGTAGCGAGGAGTAGGACCAGCCCCAGGAGGTGAATAAGCGGTTTCAACGGAATTTTCCTATAACAGTGTTGGCCATACCCCATGATAGCCTGCCGCGAGACTCCGCGACGGCAGCGTGGAGGGCAGATGCAGGTGCTACGGCCCGGTACGCCCGAAGGAGCCGGAACGAACGTGCAGCAGCCTTCCGAAGGGCTTCATTTCGGCAAGTACAAGCTGCTCGAGCGCATCGCGACGGGCGGGATGGCGGAGATCTACCGCGCCCGGATGACCGCCGTGGCGGGCGTCACCAAGCCGGTGGTCATCAAGAAAATCCTCCCCGGCTACGCGGGCAACACCGCCTTCGTGTCCATGTTCGTCAACGAGGCGCGCATCGCCGCGGGGCTGAGCCACGGCAACATCGCCCAGGTCTTCGACTTCGGCGAGGTGGACGGCCAGTACTTCATCGCCATGGAGTTCGTGGACGGCCAGCCGCTGTCGCGCGTGCTGCGGCGCGCGCGGGAGAAGGGGCTGTACACGCTGCCGCAGCCCCTGGCGCTGCTCATCGCGGTGGAGGTGCTGGAGGGGCTGGCCTACGCGCACACCCGCCTGGACGAGCGCGGGCGCCCGCTCCACATCGTCCACCGGGACGTCAGCCCGCAGAACGTGCTCCTCGGCTACGAGGGCCAGGTGAAGCTGGTGGACTTCGGCATCGCCAAGGCCCGGCTCGCCGGCCGCAACGAGGCCGAGGACGGCGAGGTCATGGGCAAGTACGCCTACTTCGCCCCGGAGCAGGCCCGCGGCCGTGAGCTGGACGCGCGCACGGACGTCTTCGCCGCCGGCGTCATCCTCTACGAGATGCTGTGCGGCCGGCTCCCCTTCGAGGGGAAGATGACGGACGTGCTGCGCAAGGTCGCCCTGGGCGACTTCCCGCGCCCCAGGGACCTCAACCCGGACCTGCCTCCCGCGCTGGAGCGCATCCTCCTCACCGCCCTCGCGGTGGAGCGCGAGCAGCGCTACCCCACCGCCGAGGCCTTCGCGGAGGCCCTCACCCGCCACCTCCACACCGCCGCGCCGGACGTCTCGCCCCGGGCCCGGGCCCACTTCATGGGCTTCCTCTTCGAGTCCGAGCTGGTGGAGGACGGCCGTCCGGTGCTGCTGCCGCGCGAGTTCCTGGCGCAGCTGAGCCGCTGGACGCAGGGCCCCGCCGAGCGCCGCGGCTCGCGAGAGCCCACCCACCTGCGCGAGGCGCCCCCGCTCCCCGAGGCGCCGGGCACGGGCGAGCGCACCACCCAGCCCATCACCCTGGAGCCACCGTCCGAGCACGACGCGCGCGAGCCCGGCCCCACCACGCAGCCCATTGCCCTGGGGCCGGTCGAGCCCTCCGTCTACTCCACCGGGCGCATCCCCCTGGCGCTCGTCCCCACCGAGGGCCCCGCGCCGCAAGAGGTCCTGGCGCCGTCCCCGGCGAGGGGCCCCGGCCTGCCGCGCAGCGTGGTGCTGGGAGCGCCGGTGGCCCTGGCCCTGGTCGCCATGGCGGTGATGCTGCTGATGGGCAACACGGGCACCTTCTCCGTGGAGCTGAGCTCCACGCCGCCGGGCGCTACCATCCGCGTGGACGGCCGTCCCCTGCCCTCGCGCACCCCCGCCCTCATCACCCACCTGCCCGCGGACGGCGAGCACCTGCTGGAGGTGCACGTGACGGGCATGGTGCCGTGGAGCCAGACGGTGAAGGCCGAGCGCGGCACCACCCTGGCCGTCCATGCCCGCCTCCGCCCGAGGATGGCGCCCGGGACCTCGCCGCAGGGGGGCACGGCGTCGAAGCCCGTCCGCGCCCCGCCGCCGCAGGAGGCCACCATGCCCGTGGGGCGCGTCACCCTGTCCGCCGTTGGACATGCCTTCCGCGTCCCCTTCGAGTCCGCGGCGGAGGTGAAGCTGAACCCGGCCCGCACCTACGCCGTGCGCGTGGAGGGCCGCCTGTCCACGGGCGGCCCGGCGACGGTGGAGCAGGCGGGCTACTTCCTGGAGGGCACCGAGCAGCTCCCCGCCCACGAGTCCTTCGGCCTCGTGGGCCCCGAGGAGCGGCTGGTGCGCAACGCCTCCATGCTCTACGTCTTCCTGCTGGACGCGCGGAGGGAGGACAACCACGGCGCCCTCCAGGTGCGGGTGCGCGAGCGGGACAGCGGCACCGTCACCATCGTCCGGCTGGACGCGCGCGCGCACGCCCTGAAGCTGTCGCGCACGGACCGCTTCCTGCTGCGCCAGTTGGACCCGGACACCACCTATGAAGTGGTGCTGCGAGACAGCCCCGAGCCCGCGCGCACCCGGGGCTACGAGGGCGGTCCGGTGGGCCGGGTGCTCGGCCTCCATGGCACGGGCGAGGGCCCCGAGTCCGCCCCCGGCGTCCTGGAGTTGCTGGAGGTGGGCCAGCCGGTGCGGCTGCGGGGAGCGTCCTGGCTGCAGCTCTCCTTCCCGGACGACCACCTGGCCGACAACACGGGCACCCTGCTCCTCGAGGTGTCCCCCGTGGTGCCGCCCGCCCGGCCGCCTCCCGTGCGGGCTCCGGGGCGCATGTTCGAAGCCCCTACCCGCTAGTCCCCGGCGCTACAGCGGTGCAGCGACGTGTTGCAGAAAAATTGATCATCCGGGGCCGCCCCCTACCCTGGGCGCCCTGGAGGCATCACCATGAAGAAACTGGTGGCAGTGCTGGTGTTCGGGGTGGCGGTGATGGGGACGCTCGGGGTGTCCGCGCGCGTGGACGCGCAGCCGGGGAGCGTGGGGCAGGAGCCGACGGAGGCCCAGGTGGAGGCGGCGCTGGACGCGCGGCAGAAGGAGCTGTTGGGCTCCCTGCTGCGGGCCCAGACGACGGACGCACGGACGGCGGCACTTCACCGGTAAACTCGTAGCGTCCGGCGCGGCTCGGTGCTAAGCCCGGGCCTCCGCTGACGTTTACCTCGCCCGTGAGGGGGACATGCCTGAAGGGTCCGCGTCACTCCAGCTCGCGGTCGGCGACCGGGTCGTCTATCCGAACCAGGGGGTCTGCCGCGTCACCGCCATCGACGTGAAGGAGGTGGCCGGTCAGAAGCTCACCTTCGTCACGATGCGCCGCGAAGAAGACGGCGCGGTCGTCATGGTGCCATCCAACAAGGTGGTCGCCATCGGTGTGCGCAAGGTCGCTACCGCCGAGGATGTGGAGAGCATCTTCGAGTTCCTGCGCTCGGACAGCGACAAGGCCGACCTGGACTGGAAGCAGCGCGCCCGCACCAACCTGGACCGGATGACCCAGGGCGGCATCCTGGGACTGGCCGAGGTGGTCAAGGGCCTCCAGGTCCTCAGCGAGCTGCGCCCCCTGCCGACCAAGGAGCGTGAGCTCTACGACAACGCCCGGCACCTGCTGGTGATGGAGGTCGCCGCCGCGCTGGGCACCGCCGAGGTCAACGCCGAGGACTCCATCGACGTCGTCCTCTTCCCGCCCGGCCGCGAGCGCCCCAAGCGCACCGCCGCCGAGTTCGCCCGCGACGACGAGGACCTGGGCCTCGACGGCGACCTGCTGGGCCTGGACGGCGACCTCGACCTGCCGTCGGACGAGGAGCCGCCCGCCGAGCCCGCCGAGGAGGAGTCCTCCGAGGAAGGCGAGGAGGGCGAGGCCGCCGAGTCGACCGAGGAGGCCGCTCCCAAGAAGCGGGGCCGCCCGCCCAAGGCGAAGCCCGAGGCCGCCGAGGGTGGCGAGGCGCCCGCGCCCAAGAAGCGCGGCCGTCCGCCCAAGCCCAAGCCGGAGGCCACCGCCGCCGCCGGGGCCGAAGCGCCCGCGCCCAAGAAGCGCGGCCGTCCGCCCAAGCCCAAGCCGCCCGAGGCGGAGGGGGCTGCTCCCGCGGCGCCGAAGAAGCGTGGCCGCCCGCCCAAGGCGAAGCCGTCCGAGGGCGAGGACTGATAACCGACGGGCCCATCCGGGGCGGGTGCGCACAGCTCGCCCCGCCCACCGTGAGGGCCCTCCCTCCGAGGTGACGCACCGTGATTCGCGTCTGGACGTTGGACTCCTTCGACGACAAGCAGCTCGCGAAGTTCAACCGCACGCTCTACACGGCGTTCGGCGTGGGCAGCGAGCACTCCGGCAGCGCCGAAGTCCCCGCCGGCATGCCCGAGCCGCTGGATGCGGAGAAGCTGCTCCAGGAGGTGAAGGGCATCCGTTCGTACAAGGATGACAAGGTGCTGCTGCTCACCACGCGCAAGCTGAAGGAGCGCGAGCTGCCCAGCGGCGTGGCGCCGACGTCCGGCTTCGCGTGGCACGGCAAGGACCGCGCGGTCCTCAGCATCGCCCCCCACAAGGACCTGGAGACCGGCTTCAAGCCCGTGGCCCGCCACGCGCTCCACCAGCTGGGGCACCTGTGGGAGCTGCACCACTGCCTGGACCCGCGGTGCTCGATGTACCCGCCATGGACGCCATCGTTCGCCCAGGGCGAGCCCATCTTCTGCACCTTCTGCCGGGAAAAGAGCGAGCAGAAGATCCGCCTTGCGAAGTCCTAGCTTCCTTCGTGCGCTGCCCCTCGTGGAGCTGGGGGGCCTGGTGCTCGTCGCGCTCCTCTGCCTCGTCTTCCACCTGCGGCTGCCGGGGCGCCTTCCGTCGGAAGGTGACTACCGGAAGGTGGCGGAGCGCCTGAAGGCCGAGGCCCGCCCCGGCGACGCGGTGCTCCTGTTCCCCTGGTGGACGGAGCGCGCGCGCCTCTTCGTCCCGCCCGACGTGCCGGTGTACGGCTACCTGGGCTCGGACCGGGATGACCTCTCGGCGCACCCGCGCATCTGGGTGCTGGGCCAGCCGGAGCTGCCGCGCTCGGACGAGGACGGCTTCCTCGCCGCCTTCCTGCCCGAGCGCCGCGCGGTGGGCACGCCAGCGCAGGAGGGGCCGCTGTCGCTGGCGCTCTACGAGAATGGCCGCTACCGGCCCCGCCGCTTCACGGCCACGGACGCGGCTGCGAAGGCGCGCGTGTACCTGGAAGCGCCGGACGGCACGCGCCGCGCCTGTCCCTTCGACGGGCGGACGCACCGCTGCCCCGGCCCCAACTACCTGTACGTCGCGCCGGAGTGGCACGAGCTGTTCTACGAGCCGCGCCGCTGCCTGTGGATGCACGCGCCGGGCGGCAAGCAGCGCCTGGTGGCGGAGTTCGACGGCATCCCCGGCGGCGTAGGCCTGCGGCTGGAGGGCGGCATCATCTGGGAGCAGGCGTACCTCAAGGACGCGCGGCTCACCCCGGCGTACCTGGGCGTGGACGATGCGCGAAGCGGCGTGCGGCTGCTGGAGGTGGTGGTGCCGCCAGGGCTGGAGGGCGTGCAGAAGGCCGAGGTCCGGCTGCCCGAGGGCGAGCCGCGCACGGTGAAGGTCTGGGTGCAGTCGGACAACGCGGACCGGCGGCAGGTGTGCCTGGACGTGCTCGCGGTGGAGCCCGCGGTGGGGGTGCGGGGATGATGGGCCGGGCTCCCACGCGAGACGAGAAGCTGCTGGCCTGGGCGCTGTGGGTGCTGGCCTTCGTGGCGCTGCTCCTGACGGAGTCCGCGGTGGGCTTCACGCGCGACGAGAGCGTCTACTTCGCGGCGGCGGAGGGCTACGCGAGCTGGTTCCCGCTGCTCTTCCGCTCCCCCGCGCAGGCCTTCACGGACGCGGCCATCGTCCGCGCGTGGGACTACAACCACGAGCACCCGGCGCTGATGAAGACGCTGTTCGGGCTGAGCCACCTGCTCTTCCACGACACGCTGGAGTGGACGCGCTCGGCCACGGCGTTCCGGCTGCCAGCCTTCGCCTTCGCCGCGCTGATTCCGGCGCTGAGCTTCCTCTTCGGCAGCGCGCTGTACGGGCGCACCGCGGGGCTGTTCGCCGCGCTCGCCTTCATGCTGGTGCCGCGGCAGTACTTCAACTCCGAGCTGGCGTGCTTCGACGTGCCGGTGGCGGCCATGTGGCTGCTCGTCGTGTACTGCTTCTGGCGCGCACTGGAGGACGCGAGGTGGGGCGTGTGGTGCGGCGTGGCCTTCGGCCTGGCCATCGCCACCAAGCACAACGCGCTCTTCCTGCCCTTCGTGCTGACGCCCTTCGCGCTGTGGCGCGCGTGGACGGCGAGCGGGGGCAAGCCCGAGGCGCGCACCTGGCTCTGGCGCTTCGTGGGGCTGTTCGCGGCGGTGGCCGTGCTCTACGGGTGGCTGCTGGTGTCGCTGGGCGGGGGCGAGGACTTCCAGAAGAAGTTCCTGCTGCTCAGCCCGCACACGCTGCTCTTCGTCGGGCTGGCGGCCGGGGGCGTGTGGGTGCTCAACGGCCTGAGGAAGGTAGACGGGCCGGTGACGCGAGCGCTGGTGCCGGTGCTGGCCATGGCGGTGCTGGGGCCGGTCATCTTCTATCTCCACTGGCCGTACCTCTGGCACGAGCCGGTGGAGCGCACGGCGTGGTACCTGGCCTTCCACGCGAAGCACAACCACTACGCCTGGTTCTACCTGGGGACGCTGCTGCGCGAGCCGCCCTTCCCGCTGAGCTACGTGGTGGTGAAGACGGCGCTGACGGTGCCCACCAGCCTCTTCGTGCCCATGGTGACGGGGCTGGGAGCGCTGGCGGCGCGGGCGGTGCTGGGGCTCTTCGCGCGGACGCGCGCGTGGGTGGAGCGGCCGGTGACGCTGACCGAGGCGCTCGTCGGCGTGAATGCGGTGACGTCCATCCTCATCATCAGCCACCCACACGTTCCACACTTCGGCGGGGTGAAGCACTGGTTCCCGTCCATGGTGTTCCTGGGCATCCTCGCGGGCGCGGCGGTGGCGCGCGGCTGCGCGGCGCTGTGGGACGTGCTCAAGGCGAAGCGCACCACCCTTCCCTTCACGGCGGTGGCGGTGCCGGTGTTCGTCGTGCTGCTGGCGCCGGCGCTGGTGTACTCGGCGCGCGTGTTCCCGTACGGGACGGCGGCGTACTCGGAGCTGACGGGCGGGCTGCCGGGCGCGGCCACGCTGGGGATGCAGCGGCAGTTCTGGTCCAGCCACGTGACGGGCGTGCTGCCGTGGATCAACGCGCACGCGAAGCCGGGGGCGCGGTTGTTCCTGCACGAGGTGCACCACGGCTCGTTCCGCGACTACCAGCGCAACGGCATGCTGCGGAACGACTTGCGCGCGGTGGGCAGCCCCTTCGACGCGGACATCGTCGCGTACCAGTACCACCAGGAGTTCCGTGAGCAGGAGTTTCAGACCTGGCAGGCCTTCGGCACGCGCACGCCGGTGACGGGGCTCTACCTGGACGAGACGCCGCAGGTCATCGTCTACGTCCGGCCCGAGGGGCGGTAGGCCCGCCTACCCCGAAGCTGGAATGCGCAGTGGTGCGTGCGTGGGCGCTTCCACGTGGGCCCGGGTTCCCTTCCAGCACGCCAGCCCCACCACGACCAGGGCGAGAACCCCGACGCTGACGGCGGACGCCTCCAGGCCGAAGTCACCGCCCGTCAACCAGACGGGCCTGCCGTGGAACACCGGCGTCCACAAGCCGTTGGAAGCGTTTCCGCTCACGCCGAAGCCCAGGCCCCCCTGCATCCAGTTCCATCCCATGTGCACACCCACGGGGAGGGCCAGGCTGCCCGTTCGCAGATAGCAGAGGCCCAGCATCCACCCCGCCAGGAAGATGTTGAGCATCGCCACGGCGATGACGCGTCCCTCCATGTCCGGGCCGAAGGGGTGCGCGAGGGCGAAGAGCGTGGCGAACAGGAACTGGGCCCACCGTGGCCCCATGCCGCGGACCGTGCGTTGGAATGCATAGCCGTGGAACACGGTCTCCTCGAAGAGCGCGACGGCCAGCATCGTCCACGCGCCCTTCATGAGACTCGATGCCGCGCCATCCGGCGCCCGCACGAAGTGGAAGCCGTCGAGCAGCCAGACGACGAAGGCCACCAGCCCCACCAGGAGGGCCCCTCCGACGAGGCCGAGCCCGAAGTCACGACCCGCGCGCCGATGGAGCGCGAAGCCCTGCGCGACGAGGGGCGTGCGCTCCAGCCGCGCGCAAATCCATGAGGGGATGAGCGCGCCCAGGAACGCGACGAGAGGCTCCGGCACGAAGGGCCGCACGGCATCCGGCAAAGCCCTGCGCAGGAGGATGAGGCCCAGCACGAAGAGGGCCGTCATGGCGAAATAGCCCAGCACCTTCCAGCCGTTGCGCAGGCGGTTCTCGGCATTGATGAAGACGGTCTTCATGGTGGGTTGCTCCGATGCGGGGTGGCCGTCGCGGGCTCTGTTCGTCCGTACGGCCAGAGCGCGTCCGTCATTTCGTGCTATTTCACAGCGCTTATATATAAGTCCTTATACGAAGCGGACAGGGACTTCTGGACGACTGACGGAGGGAAGCCCGTTTCACTCTGCTCGGGCGGGAATGGGCCCCCTCATCCTCGCTGGCGCCGGTGTCCTGCTCGCCCTGGGCCTCACGGCGCTGCGCCGCTGGCGGGTCCGACGGTGGCTGCGGTGGACCTGTGGGCTTCTGCTGCTGGTTCCAGCCCTCGCCGGCTGCATCGGAGGTGGGTACTGGACCTGGTTCACACACCGAGGTCCCCCGGAGCCCGAGCACGAGGTGTGATTCGAGGGCGTCGAGTACACGCTCGAGGTGCGCGTGTCCCCGCGAGCGATGGGGGCCCACGTCGTCCGGGTGGACCTGGAGGCACCGGACATCGACTTCCTCGTGACGCTGGCGGAGCCCACCGACGCGGGAGAGCCGGTGCACGTCGTGGGGCTCGCGGCCTCGCGCGGCGTGCTCTACGGCGAGGCGTCGAAAGGCACCGTCACCCTCTACCTGTCACGCGAGCGGCGCGCCCACTTCGGCGCGCCGCCTCCGGAGGTCTGGCACGCCATCCTCCGGGCTGGGCTACGTCGTCCAGGACGGGCGGCGGACCTCGCTCGAAGGCACGCCCGTCGGCGATGCGCCCTACCCGCGCACGGCCATCGGCGTCGACGCCAGCGGGCGCTACCTGCTGCTGGCGGTGGTGGACGGCAAGCAGCGCGGCTACAGCCAGGGGACCACGCTGACGGAAGTCGCCGACCTGATGCTGAAGCACGGCGCACAGGCGGCCATCCAGCGGGACGGCGGCGGCTCCGACGAGCGCATGACCTGGTGACAACGCGCGTCCCCGGTGGGCCCGGTTGCGCGCAGCCATCAGCAACCTGCATTCATGGACGGCTCCGAATCGCTCCGCCTCGACACCGAAGCCACCGGCGGACACCTCAAGTGGAGCAGCCTCGGCCACTCGCGAAGCAAGCTCACGGCGAAGACTTCGGCCGCGCACCGGCACGACGGCGCTCACGCGGCGCGGTGGAAGCGCGCACCTTCCGGGCGGGGAGCGGACGCCGGGAGTCCTTCGCCCCGGCCTTGCCATCCGCGACGGTGAGACGCCTGGGTTTGACGGGACGGCTCGCCCAGGCCAGGGGCACGGGCAGGAAGTACAGCAGGAAGATGTCCACGACGGAGTCCTCGGGAGCGTGCGGAGGTGCAACACCGCTAGGGGGTGGCATGTGTCACTTCGGCCTCGTCGCGGATGGCGATGGCGACCAGCCTGCGGACGTGCTCGCGGACGTCCCCCGGCCACGCCTGGGTGAGCTGGTCGAAGCGCTCCTGGTTCCGGGCGTAGAAGGCGCGAGACGCCTCCTCGAAGCCAGGAAGGTCTCCAGCCACGGCGAGCATGAAGCGGCCCGCCGCCTCCTGTGACTTCCGGACCCGCTCGCGCCCCTGCCCTTCACGCATCTCGTTCTCGACGAGCTTGCGCAGCGCCGCGGACGCGCCGCTCGGCTGCGCGTTGAGCCACTCCCAGTGGCGAGGCAGGAGCGAGACTTCACGGGAAACGACGCCCAGCTTCGGCCGCCCCGGCCCGCTCCTGCGCGGCTCCTCCGCGTCCTCTCTGGAGACAGCGGCCCGAGCGCGCCGCGCTTCGAGCCCGCGCAGCACGTCCTCGCGAGTCCCGCGCAGGTCCGGATGGACGGGCAGGCCCGTCGCGTCCTCATAGATGACGACCGGCACCGTCTCTCCGCCGTCGACCCACGCCTTCACCTTCAGCGCGACCGCCTCCAGCCCTCCCGAGGCAATGCAGCGCGGCCCTGCGAACGCCGTGTACCCGCCCTCTTCCCCCACTGACTTCTCCTGATGCACGCGGCCTCCTCACTTCGGTGCACAGGTTATTACCCGGGTAATATCCACCCGTCAATATCACCCGGGTAAAAACACCCGAAGCGTGGGCTGGCAGGCATCGCCCGGGGTGTCCGACATACCTGACACAAGGCTGTCATCCCCGAGGCCCAAGGTAGCGCCGCGCCCTCGAAAGGGAGCGCCCACCCAAGCCCGGTACGAGGCCGACATGCTCTCCTTCTTCTTCCCGCTCCTGCCCATCGGCTTCCCCACTAGCGTCGCCTCCAGGGGTTCCAGCGCGGCGCGCTCCGTGGCATCGGCGGAAGGCGCGAGGAGGATGATGCCCACCCAAAAGCCCATGGCCGCGGTCGCCCGTCGCGGAGGAAGCCGCCCGGCACAGGTGCTCAGCCAGCGCGCCCTCAACCGCGCCCTGCTCGAACGGCAGATGCTGCTGCGCCGCTCGAAGCTGCCGGTGCTGAAGGCCGTGGAGCACCTCGTGGGACTCCAGGCCCAGGCGCAGAACGCGCCGTATTACGGCCTGTGGACGCGGCTGCAGGGCTTCCGCCAGGAGGAACTGTCCACACTGCTCATCGACAAGCAGGTGGTGCGCCTCGTCCTGATGCGCGGGACGCTCCACCTCGTCACCGGCCGAGACGCACGGATGCTGCGCCCGCTGGTGCAGCCCATGCTGGAGCGCACCCTCAAGACGGGCAGCGCGCATGCACGGAAGCTCGTGGGCCTCGACTTGGAGGCACTCGTGGCGGCGGGGCGGGCGCACGTCGACGCGCAGCCGCTCACGTACACGGAGCTCGGCGCACGGCTCGCGGAGCGCTGGCCCGACCGCGCCCCCACGGCCCTCGCACAGGCCATCCGCATCCTGACGCCGCTGGTCCAGGTGCCACCGCGTGGCATCTGGGGCTCCGGTGGACAGGCCCGCTGCACCACCGTCGAGTCCTGGCTCGGACAGCCGCTCGACTCCGCGCCGTCGGTGGATGACCTGGTGCTGCGCTACCTCGCCGCCTTCGGCCCGGCCTCCGTCATGGACGTGCAGGCCTGGTCCGGACTCACGAAGCTGGGGGAAGTGGTCGAGCGGCTCCGCCCCGGCCTGCGCACCTTCCGCGACGAGCAGGGCCGCGAGCTGTTCGACCTGCCCGATGCGCCCAGGCCCGACGCGGAGACGCCCGCGCCGGTGCGCTTCCTGCCCGAGTTCGACAACCTGCTCCTGTCCCACGCGGACCGTACGCGCGTCATCTCCGACGAGGACCGCAAGCGCATCATCACCCCGAATGGCCTGGTGCCCGGCTCCCTCCTCGTGGATGGCTTCTTCCGCGGCACCTGGAAGCTCCAGCAGGACCGGGGCAGCGCCACCCTGATCATCGAGCCCTTCAAGCGGCTGTCCTCCCGCGAGCGCGCGGAGGTGACAGACGAAGGTGAGAGGCTGCTCACCTTCGCCGCCGCCGATGCATCGCGCCGAGAGCTCCAGTTCATCCGTCCGGGGTGAACATCTGGGGCCGGGGAGGGTGGCTCCCTCGGCTAGACTCCTGCTGGAGTGCACCTCTCCTCCGCGCCCCCCAGGAGTCCGCCCATGCCCCCTCCCTCCGACGACATCGACCCTCGAGCGCTCGCGGCCGCCCGCGAGGCCTTCAATCTCGCGCGCCAGGGCCACACCGATGCCCTCCGCCAGCTGCTCGACGCGGGGCTGCCGGTGAACCTCACCAACGAGGACGGCAACACGCTCCTGATGCTCGCCGCGTACTCGGGTCAGGCCGACGTGGCGAAGCTGCTGCTCTCGCGCGGCGCGGATGCCACGCGCGCCAACGACAAGGGACAGACGCCGCTGGCCGGCGCCGCCTTCAAGGGCGACGTGCCCATGGTGGAGCTGCTGCTCGACGGCGGCGCGCCGGTGGACGGCGCCGGGCCGGATGGGCGCACCGCGCTCATGTTCGCGGCCATGTTCGACCGGCTCGAAGTGCTGGACGTGTTGCTCGCTCGCGGCGCGGACCCCGAGCGGCAGGACGCCAGCGGCAACACCGCGCTGATTGCGGCGGTGATGATGGGTGCACCGCGCGCGGTCGCCCGGCTCGACGCGCTGGCGAAGTAGGGCGTGCCGCCCCGGTTGACACCCTGGGTGTCCTTCGCATTCCATGAGAGCATGCGAAACCACTTTTCCTTGATTTTCACCTTTGCCTTGACCTCCGCCGCGTGCGGTGGCCAGGAGGCAACCGACAACGCGGTGTCCGCGGAGGGCCTCGCCACGCAGGAGCAGGCCGCGTACTCGGGCGTGAATGGCACGTACTGCCTGGAGAGCCCGTACAACTGCAAGCTGCAGGACCCGGGTGGCAACCGCGTCCCCACCAACGACCCGGCCGACGACAACTGGGGCCTGGTGACGGGCGTCCCCATCCGCAACGGCAACGGCACGGTGGTGGGCACGAACACCCGCACGAGCGCCGCGTTCAACTACGGCCAGACGCGCACCTTCGCGAACGAGCTGCACGCCTTCGCGGTGTCCACCTCCAACTCCAGCGCGGGCTGGCTGCCCATGTCCGCCATCCTGGGGCGGACGTCCTTCGAGCAGAAGGTCGGCCACGTCTCGGCGCTGGGCGCGGGCCTGGCGAAGATGGCCTGCTACGCCGTGCGCAACTGGCATGACCCGGCGCTCGAGGTGAAGAAGGTGGTCTACGACACCACGTCGGCCAACGAGCGCGCGGGCGACTACCTGCCGCTGGTGCGCGCCAACGGGCTGCGCTCGGTCAACCTCATCTTCAACGTGCCGGGCATGGCCCTGGGTGGCCCCGCCATCGACCACTTCCCCGCGGGCACGAAGTTCCAGCGCCTGGACGTGCCCACCGACAACGGCGCGCCGTCCATCGACATCCCGCTCTGGGTGCAGGACAGCGTGGGCCGCTACCGCACGCAGTCGGGGACGATGAAGTTCATCTACGGCTACATCATCGCCGCCACCACCGGCACCAAGCGCAACGGCTGGATGGCCTACGACGCGCTCGAGGTCAGCTCCGGCTGCCCGTGAGCTCCTGAAGCACCGGCCCCGCCCGGGCGTCACACTCCGGGCGGGCCTCCAGTCGGTGATGACACAGAGCATTGCGGAGATGGCGACACGGCCATCTCCATTCCCCCGGGACACGATGCCCCCCATGCGCCCTTCCCTGCTGCTGTGCTCCCTCCTGCTGTGCCTCGGCTGTGCGCGCTCGGTGGAGCCCATGAGCCGGCCGGACGGCGCGGCGTCGCCCGAGAGCGGTGGCCCCGCCTCCCCGGCACCGGCACAAGGCCCGGACGCGGCGACCACCGCCAGCGGCGACAGCCCGGCGGCCGTGCTCACGGACGGCGGCCCCACGGGCCCGTCCCCCACCGCCCAGGCAGCCCAGTGCCGGAGCGACGCGGACTGCGCCATCACCCTGGTGCCCGAAGGCGAGTGCTGCGCGCGGCTGTGCACCGGCCGCGCGGTGACGGTGGCGGAGGAGCGGGCCATCGACGTGCGCGAGCGCGAGTGCCAGGAGCGCGGTGAGCGCTGCATCATTCCCCCGTGTGCGCCCCCCAGGACGCGCTCGGTGCCGGTGTGCACAAGCGGTCGTTGTGGTGTCCGGGAAGTGCCACGCGAGCAACCATGACCTCCCCCAAGTCCCAGGCTCCGAAGTAGGCTGGCCGCGCAGACGGTGGTTCTTCCACGCCCCTCGGGAGGGACACATGAAGCGCTGGAGCGCGGTGTTGGCGGTGACGGCAGTGTTGGCGCTGGGTGGGAGCTGTGACGGGAAGAAGTCGGACCGGCCCGCTCGCGCGCAGCTTCGGAAGACAGGTGCGGCCACGGTGGAGGTCATCCCCTCGGAGGGACAGCTCCCCTATTGCATGCTCTACACGGTGTCGGAGAAGGGCATCATCCGTCAGCTCACGCTGACCCGGGAGAACCGCTCCATCCGGTGCGACCCGAACAGGCCCGTGGCCAACACGAGCTTCCGCATCCCCGTCCAGGAGGGGAAGGTGCGGATGTACATCTTCTTCTCCGACGACCGCGTCCCCGCGGGCCCGGTGGCGCAGCAGCTCTACGACTTGCGCGGCCAGGAGCGCATCAATGCCATGGACCTGCGCCTGCCCGGGCGTGTGTTCGTGGAGACGCTGGAGTTCACCCCCGAGGAGTCCGCCCCACCCGTGACGGGCGCGGTGGTGGGCTCGCACGGCGAGGTGGATGCCGGCACGTCCAACGGCAATGGCAACGGCACGGGCGGCGCCCCGGTGCTCCCGGATGGCGGCACCCTGGGTGGGCCGGGCGCCTCCGACGAGTCGCCCTGAAGCCTCCGGGGGAGGCGCTCGGCCTCCCCCGGTCCGACGTCGGTGAGCCCTGACGTCAGAAGGCTTCGCGGGCCATGGCCAGCAGGTCGGCCTCGGTCACCTTGCGCGGGTTGCCCTGGTGCGAGGCGTCCTGGAAGGCCTTGTCCGCGATTTTCGGCAGGTCCTTCTCCTGCACGCCCGCGTCGCGCAGCCGCGAGGGGATGCCGATGGCCGCGTTGAGCCGGCGCACCCGGTCGATGGCGTTGCTCGCGAGCACCTCCTCGCGCGCGTTGGACGTGTCCCCCATGGCCTGCGCCACCCGGGCCAGCCGCGCCGTGCACACCGCACGGTTGAACTCCATCACCACGGGCAGGACGATGGCGTTGGACAGGCCGTGGTGCACGCCGGAGATGGGCGTGAGCGCGTGCGCCAATGCGTGGCAGGCGCCCAGGCCCTTCTGGAAGGCCATGGCGCCCTCCATGGCGGCCACCATCATGTCCGTGCGCGCGGCCAGGTTGCTGCCCTCCTTCACCGCCGTCACCAGCGAGCGGCCCACGCGGTGGATGCCGTCGATGGCCACCGCGTCCGCCAGCGGGTGGAAGCCGTTGGCCAGGTACGCCTCCAGGCAGTGCGTGAAGGCGTCCATGCCCGTGGCCGCGGTGACGCCGGGAGGCAGCCCCAGTGTCAGCTCCGGGTCGCAGATGGCCGCGCGCGGCAGCAGGTGCGGGCTGAAAATCACCGTCTTGCGGCCGGTGTCCTCCAGCGTCACCACGCCCGAGCGCCCCACCTCCGAGCCCGTGCCCGCCGTGGTGGGAATGGCGATGAGCGGCGGCAAGTCATCACGCACGTACTGGTCGCCGCCCTTCGCGTCGTCATAGCGGCTGAGCGGCGGCTCGTGCGTGGTGAGCAGCTGCACCAGCTTGCCCGCGTCCAGCGCGCTGCCGCCGCCGAGGGCGACGATGCCGTCACAGCCGCCCTTGCGGTACGCCTCCAGGCCGGCGAAGACGTCGCGCTCGGTGGGGTTGGGCTCCACGCGGTCGAAGACGGCGCACTCCAGGCCCGCGCCCTTCATGACGTCGAGCACGCGCGCGGCCAGCCCCGCCTTCACCACGCCCGCGTCCGTCACCAGCAGCGGGCGCTTCATCTTCAGTCGCTGCGCCTGGGCGGGGAGCCGCTGCAGGGCGCCCGCGCCGAAGACGATGCGCGTGGGCCATGCCATCTCCGTGACACGGGGCTCGGTGGGGATGTCGAACGGCTTCATGACTGCTTCCTCCGTCGTGCTCATCAGATGAGCTCCAGGTAGCGCTCCAGCTCCCAGTTGGTGACGGCGCGCTCGTACTGGCGCACCTCCCACTCGCGCGTGCGCACGAAGTGGTCCACGAAGCCCTCGCCCAGAATCTCCCGCGCGCGCTCGCTGTTCTTCAGCAGCGCCACCGCGTCCCTCAGGTTGCGGGGAAGGGGCCGGGCGTCGGCCTCCGCATACGCATTGCTGTTGCACGCCGCGGGCGGCTCCACCTTGTTCCGGATGCCCCACAGGCCCGCGGCCAGGCTCACCGCCATGCCGATGTACGCGTTCATGTCCGCGGCGAGCTGCCGGTACTCAATCCGCATCGCCTTGGCGTTCTCACCGATGACGCGGATGGCGGTGGTGCGGTTCTCCAGGCCCCACGTCGCGGTGGTGGGCGCCCACGTGTTCTCCACGCTGCGCTTGTAGCTGTTGATGGTGGGCCAGTAGAGCGCCGTCAACTCCGGCATCAGCTCCAGCTGCCCGCCGATGTAGTGCCGCATCATCCGGCTCATGCCGTGCGGAGCGCCCTCCTCGTGGAAGAGGTTCTTCTCGCCCTTCAAGTCCCACAGCGACTGGTGCACGTGCCCCGAGCACCCCGGCAGCTTCGCGTTCACCTTCGCCATGAAGCACGCGGTGAGGCCGTGGCGGGCACAGATTTCCTTCACCACCGTCTTGAAGAGCGCGGCCTTGTCGGCGGACTTCTCGATGTCGTCGTAGCGGATGGCGGCCTCGAAGACACCCGGGCCCGTCTCCGTGTGGAAGCCCTCGATGTCGAGCCCGAAGCCGTTGCACCCGTCGATGAGCGCGTGCACCAGCGGCGCGTTCTGCGAGGTGCGCAGCCACGAGTAGCCGAACATGCCCGGCGTCAGCGGCGTCAGCTCCTGGAAGCCCTTCTCCCTCAGGCTCTGCGGCTGCTCCTTGAAGATGAAGAACTCGTACTCGGCGCCGAAGCGGGGCAGGTAGCCCAGCTCCCGCGCCTGCGCCGAAATCTTCTGCAGCAGCTGGCGCGGGCTGGCCTCGAACGGCGAGCCGTCCGGGTTGACGAAGTCCAGCAGGAAGGCCGCGGTGTCCGGCTCCCACGGAATGACGCGCCCGGTGGAGGTGTCCACCTTCGCGTGGGCGTCCGGGTAGCCGGTGTGCCAGCCCGTCACCTGGGTGTTGTCGAGCAGCTCGTCGCCCAAATCCCATCCGAAGACGACGTCGCAGAAGCCCAGCCCGCCCTTGGCGGCGCTGAGGAACTTCTCCAGGGAGATGTACTTGCCGCGCCAGACGCCGTCGATGTCGACCGCGCCCACCTTCACCTTCTTCACGCCCTTCTCGTCCAGCCAGCGGCGCAGGGTGTCCGTCCCGTTGGCGACACGGGAAACGCCGCCACGGGTGGGCTCGCGCTCCTTGGTGCGGGCCCTCCGGGCCATGGCTGGATGCGTGAGGACCTTCGCCTTGGGACGCGTCGGCATGGATTCATTCCTTCCAGCCACCGTGCCCGGTGGCCTCGTCGAGCGGACTGTCGATGTGCAACTTGAGGGCGGGAAGCCGAAGAGTGAGCGAGCAAGCGTCCATCATCGGGATGCCCCGGGTCACACAGGCGGCCCCCTCCCAATGCTCAGGAGCGGACACGCGTGGCACGAGACGTTAGGAACGAGGCACGGATGCGGCAACCTGCGACGGTGAAGAACGTCCTCTTGCTGAAAGCAGGCGACGCGGCCGAGTCCGTGCGCCTCTCGGTGGGCGACTACGAACGCTGGTTTCTGCAAACCATCGGACTGTCCGGCTACCACTTCGACATCCTCCACGTGCACCGAGACGCCCCGCTGCCCAGGAGCCCGGACGGCTACGACGCGGTGATGATGACGGGCTCTCCGCTCTCGGTGACGCAGCTGGCGCCGTGGATGGAGCGCGCCGCGGCCTTCATGATGGAGGCGGGCGAGCGCGGCACGCCGGTGCTCGGCGTGTGCTTCGGCCAGCAGCTGCTCGCGCATGCGTACGGCGGCCGCGTGGCCCGCAACCCGAACGGCCGGGAGACGGGCACCGTGGAGGTGGCCCTCACCGAGGAGGGCCGCAAGGACCCTCTCTTCGACGGGCTGCCCGAGCGCTTCGCCGTGCAGGCCACCCACGAGGACATCGTCACCCAGCTGCCCGAGGGCACGCGCGTCCTGGCGGGCAACGCCAACACGGCCGCGCAGGCGCTGGCCTTCCGGCCGAACGTGCGCGGCGTGCAGTTCCACCCGGAGGCCCCCGCCGACGCCATCCGCGCCATCATCCTGGCGAGGCAGGAGAGCCTGGAGCGGGACGCCGTCGCGAGAGGCGCCGCGCCGGGAGAGCGGGTGCCCCGGTTGCTCGCGGGAATCACTCCCACTCCCTCCGGGAGGCAAATCCTGGTGAACTTCCTCGAGCGCTTCACCTGACCCGCTCGAGGCCCCACTTGCCGCGTCCCGCACCCCTGCTCGTCCTCCTCGTCCTCCTCACCTCCGCCTGCTCGGGCGGAGACCTGTGCGCCCAGGCCCCGCGCTGCGACGACACGGAGGCCCTCAACTGCGAGAGTGCCTGCGCCGTGGGCCCCTGCTCCACCGGGCCCACCGTGCAGGACTGCGACGAGGGCGCCACCTGCACCGTCGTTCCCGGCAACCGCAACGACGCGCGCTTCTACCGCTCGCGCGCGGTGTGCGCGCTGGAGCTGACGGCATGCAGCCCGGCGGACGCGGGCGCTCCCGTGTGCGAGGGAAGCCGCATGGTACGGGGCTGCAGCGCCTACCTCCGCGACATCCGCGTCCCCTGCTCCCAGGCGGGCCTGTACTTCGCGCAGGTGCCGGCGTGCTGCCAGGGCGGCGATGGCGGCACGGACGCGGGGGCTCCGGACGGTGGGACGGGGGATGGTGGGATTTCCGACGGTGGCTCCCTCGGGGGCGACGCGGGACGTTGAGCATTCCGCGTTGCGCCGCGTCTCCGCGGAGGGCAGGCCGGCACGCACAGCACACGCTCCCTATCCTGCTCACATGCGGCGCCCCGAGCGCCCAGGTGAGACATGAATCCTCTCGTCCTGCGTTACCGCCGGTGGAAGCGCCAGCTTCGGGACCTCGCGGGCTATGTGCACCTGGACCCGAACGCCAACCGCGTCGTGCGGCGCACGGACTTCACGCACTGCCCCAAGCCGGTGCTGCTGCTGTACGGCTTCTTCAGCACCCGGCGCGTCTTCGAGGTGCTGGAGCACCGGCTGCGGCGTGACGGCTACTGCGTCTGGTCCATCCACCTGGGCGGGGCGATGGACCGCTTCAACACCTACGGCATCGACGTGCTGGCCCGGAAGGTGCGCGAGAAGGTGGAGCGCATGTACTCGCGCTTCCCCGGCATGGGGCCGCTCACCATCATCGGCCACTCGAAGGGCGGCCTCATCGGCAGCTATTACGTGAAGCGGCTGGGCGGAGACCAGCGCGTGCGCAGCCTGGTGACGCTGGGCACGCCGCACCGGGGCTCGCGGCTGGCGTACCTGGGCTGCGCGACGCTGGGCTGGTTCAGCCGCAGCATGTGGCAGCTCACGCCGGTATCCCCCTTCCTCAAGCAACTGCGGATGGGGGCCTTCCCGCGCGACGTGCGCCTGGTGTCCCTCTACTCGCGCGACGACGGGGTGACGCGCTGGCCCTCCGCCGTGGTGGACGTGGAGGGGCAGCCCAACGTCTTCAACGTGGAGGTGCCCGGCGTGGACCATGGCGAGCTGCTCACCAGGCGGGCGGTGTACGAGGTCATCCGCCGCGAGCTGGCCCTGGGCTATGGCGAGCCCGCGCCGGCCCCGGTGCTGCGCGCGCTGTCGCTGCCGGCCTCCGCGTCCTGAGGTAGAGAGGAAGGCATGCCGTCGCGCTGGGACCACCTCTTCGACCTCAAGCCCGTCACCCTGGTGGACCACCTCCTGGAGGAGGTGGCGAAGCTGCTGGCGAAGGACCTCCAGCAGTGGCCCCCACCCGTGCAGGAGCTGGACCTGGACACGGGCGGCAACTTCGCGCCCCTCTTCACCGAGCCCCGCCCGCGCCCCGCGCCCGCCGTCTACACGGAGGCCCTGCGGCTGACGCGCTGGGAGCTGGCGCACGAGGCGGACGCCTACGACGAGTACATGCGCAACAAGCGCTACCTGGAGCGGGGCCTGGGGCCGGACGACCGGCTGCCGCTGCTGTTCCTCAGTCGTTGGCTCACCGAGCAGATGACGGGGCTGGGCGAGGCCACCGGGGGCCGCGTCAAGCGCAAGCACATGCAGGACTGCCTGGACCGGCTGGAAGCGAAGCTCCGGTTCGTTGCAGCACCCAGCGCCTGAAGGACGCTGCGCCTGCCCGCCTGCCCTCGCGGGGCCGGCGCCGCTGTAGAGCTACAGGGACTCCGGATTGACGCGGGCGTGACGAGGGGCGGCCGGAGCGCGCCTGCTCTTGTCAGAGGGGAGGCACTGCCATAAGCCCGTGCCATGTTGCAGCCCCTGGACCCTTCTCCCGGCATCCGCACCCCGACGGACGAACGACGCAAGCGACTGCTCATCCTGGCGGCGCTGTGGCTGGCCATCACGGTGGCGCTGGTCGCCTTCCGCTCGGTGGTGATGCCGTTCGCCGGCGCGGCGCTCATCGCGTACCTCGTGCAGCCGCTCGTCGCGCGCATCACCCGCGTGAAGGTGGCGGGCCGGCCCGTGCCGCGCTGGGTGGCGATTCTCCTCATCTACGCCGGCTTCTTCGTGGGCGTGTACCTCTTCTTCGTCGCACTGGTGCCGCAGCTCTACCGCGAGCTGGCCCGCGTCAGCCGCGACGCCATGGCCTTCGCCAACACGCTCACCCCGGAGCACGTGCAGGAGCTGGCCCAGCGGGGGGAGACGTGGCTGAGCAACCGGGGCATCCCCGTGGCCCTCTCCACCCGCGCGCTGGAGGGCGCTGACGACGCGGCCCAGACGGGCCAGTTCAGCCTCGCGCTGGACCTGGAGCAGCTGCTGGGCGACACGGTGAAGCGCGCCTCGTCGCTGGTGCGAGAGAACCTGGGCGACATCGTCAGCGTGTCGCGCACCATCGTCGCCGGGGTGGCCGCGGGCGTCTTCATGCTGTTCTTCGTGCTGATGGTGGGCGCGTTCTTCTCCATCGACGCGCAGGCCATCCGCCGCTACGTCGGTACGCTGATTCCGCCCGAGTACACCCACGACGCGCGCCAGCTCGTCGAGCGCATCGACCGCTCCCTGGCGGGCGTGGTGCGCGGCCAGGTCACCATCTGCATCGTCAACGGCGCGCTCACCTTCGTGGGGCTGCTGGTGTTCGGCGTGAAGTTCGCGTTCCTGCTGGCCACCATCGCCACGCTCTTCAGCCTCATCCCCATCTTCGGCACCATCCTCAGCTCGGTGCCCATCGTCCTCATCGCGCTGGCGGACGACTTCCGGAAGGCCCTGGCGATTCTGGCGTGGATTGTCGGCATCCACGCGCTGGAGGCGTACTTCCTCAATCCGAAAATCATGGGCCAGGCCGCGCACCTGCACCCCGTCATCGTCGCCTTCTCCCTCATCGCCGGGGAGCGGCTCTTCGGACTGGTGGGCGCCCTCTTCGCCGTGCCCGTCGCGTCCATCCTCGTGGCGTGCTTCGACTACGCGCGCCTCAAGGCCCAGCCGGCGCCCGTGGTGGCAACGGCGGAGGCCGAGGCACCGCGGGCGCCCGCGGCCTGAGCGCGTCACGCCGGCCGGACCTTCAAGCCCTCACGGGCCCGAGGTACAGGCGGCGGAGCAGCGCGAGCCGCGGCAGACGGGGATGCAGCGGCCGCAGTCGATGGAGCCCGCCGGGCAGCCGCCCGTACACGAGATGCCGCCACAGCTCGGCCCTTCTGTCGCGTGGGTGACAGCGGTGCCGAGCCCACAGCAGGCGTCGGCCACGCAGTCGTCATCGGTGTAGCAGGTGGCGTTGGACAGCACCGGCGGAGGGTCCTCCGTCGGCGGGTCCAGGGTGCCCAGGTCGCACCCTGCCAGGGCTCCGAGTGTCATCCCCACGACAAGGGTGAGCAGGCGGACCAGCAGGGGGCGACGCATGGGCGCTCCTTTTTCCGGTGGCTTACCGGTTCATCGAGCCGAGGAAGTCGGCGTTCGACGGCGTCGGACGCATGTGCTTGAGCACAAATTCCATCGCGTCAATCGGCGTGAACGGGTGCAGCACCTGACGCAGGGCGGTGATGCGCACGAGGTCGCCCGGTGTCAACAGCAGCTCCTCCTTGCGCGTGCCGGACTTGTTGATGTCCAGCGTCGGGAAGATGCGCTTCTCCATCAGCTTCCGGTCCAGGACGATTTCGGAGTTACCGGTGCCCTTGAACTCCTCGAAGATGACCTCGTCCATGCGGCTGCCGGTGTCGATGAGCGCGGTGCCGATGATGGTCAGCGAGCCGCCCTCCTCGATGTTGCGCGCGGCGCCGAAGAAGCGCTTCGGCTTGTGGAGCGCGTTGGCGTCCACGCCGCCGGACAGAATCTTGCCGGACGCGGGCACCACCGTGTTGTAGGCGCGCGCCAGACGCGTGATCGAGTCCAGGAGGATGCAGACGTCGTACTTCTGCTCGACGAGGCGCTTGGCCTTGTCGATGACCATCTCCGCCACCTGCACGTGGCGCGTGGCGGGCTCGTCGAACGTCGAGGACACCACCTCGCCGCGCACGCTGCGCTCCATGTCCGTGACTTCCTCGGGGCGCTCGTCCACGAGCAGCACGATGAGGTACACGTCCGGGTGGTTGCGGCTGATGGCGTGCGCGATGTTCTGCAGCAGCACCGTCTTGCCGGCCTTGGGCGGCGCGACGATGAGGCAGCGCTGGCCCAGACCGATGGGGCAGAACATGTCGATGATGCGCGTGGTCATCTCCGACGACTCGTGCTCCAGCTTGAGCTTGCGCGTCGGATAGAGCGGCGTGAGGTTGTCGAACAGGATGCGCTCGCGCGCCGCGTCCGACATCGGGTCCGCGAAGTTGACCTTGTCCACCTTCTGGAGCGCGAAGAAGCGCTCGCCCTCGCGGGGCTGGCGGATGGGGCCCGTCACCGTGTCGCCGGGCCGCAGGTTGAAGCGGCGCACCTGCGACGGGGACACGTAGATGTCGTCCGGGCTGGGCTGGTAGTCGCTGTCCGCGCTGCGCAGGAAGCCGAAGCCGTCGCTGAGCAGCTCCAGCACGCCTTCCGCGTGGACCTCGAAGCGCTTGTCGGCGATGCCGCCCAGGAGCGCGAAGATGAGGTCCTGCTTCTTCAGGCCCTGGTAGCCCTCGATGCCCGTGTCGTGGGCCATCTTCGCCAGGTCCGTGATCTTCATCCGCTTCAGGTCGTTCAGCTTGATGACCTGCATCGGCGCGCCGTCACGCGTGACTTCCGTGAAGGCAGGGGCCTCGGGGGCCTCTGGAGGAGGCGCCAGCGTGGCGGCCGGCTGCTCCTCGTCGCCACCGGACAGGCGCGCCTCCTGGATGTCGTCGTCGCGCACGGGGCGGGAAATGGGGGTGAGCACCGGGCGGGGCGGCTCGGGGGCCGCCTCGGGCTCGGCCGCGACGTCGTCGTCGCGGCGGGTGCGCCGGGCACGGGCGGGCTTCTCCGTGTCGTCGCGGTCGGCCGTCTTCGCGGCGCGCTTGCGGCGAGGCTTCTCCACGTCGGCCTCCACGGCGACCTCGGTGGCGGCAACCTTCTCTCTCGAAGTACGGGCTTTACGCATGTCTGTAACGCTTGGGGAGGAGCGGGGCGACCGAGGCGTCGGACGGGGGAAATGCTGCGGAAATGTCCGCGGCCCTCGGAAGCACCTTCCAGGAGGACGGCCCCGCCGGAATCCCTGAACGGGACTGCGCGGGCGTGAGCCTGTTGGTTGGGAGAGACGGCGCCGTTGAAACTCCTGCGCCATGAACCGCCGGGGGACGTTATTGACCCCCTCCGGACCTGTCAAGGCATCCTTGCTGTCCGGGGTCCCTCTCTTCCTGATGACCAACAGGAGAGCGGGGCCGGCACATTTCCGGGACGGGGCCCCCGCCTGCATGTCACGGCCCGTCGCGGAAGCAAGGACCCCGCGGGTTGCCGCACGGCGCCCCCCGCAGGGGAAGGCAACGCGCCGCTCCGCCCTCCCCTTCCCCACCCGCCCTGGCCGGGCCTCCCGTCCGCCCCGGCCGGCCCGTCTCCATGGGTTCTTCACCGCGGCGGTGCGCCACCCCGAGCGGCGCACCGGAGCCGCCACGGCCCCCGCGTCCTACTTCACGGGTGGGCATCGCGGACCGGCTCCCGCGCATCGTGGGAAGAGTGGCGCAAGGACATCACGTCATGTCGGTGAGGCGCTCTAGATTGCGCGGACACCGGAGGCCGGCGCGTGGCGTCCCCTCTGGTGGTGGGATTTGAGGTAAGGACCGCACATCGTGGACGACTTCCAGAAAGCCGAAGCCCGAGCCCGCGAGCTCCGCCATGAGCTGGCGCACCACAACTACCGCTACTACGTGCTCGACTCGCCGGAGATCAGCGACGCGCAGTACGACAAGCTGATGCGCGAGCTGCAGGGGCTGGAGGAGAAGCACCCCACCCTGCAGACGCCGGACTCGCCCACCCAGCGCGTGGGCGGCGCGGCGGTGGACGAGTTCGGGGAGGTGGTCCACCGCGTCCCCATGCTCTCGCTGGCCAACATCTTCGACGACGAGGGCCTGCAGGAGTTCGACGAGCGCATCCGCAAGCTGGTGGGGCTGCCCTCCGTCACCTACGTGTGCGAGCCGAAGCTCGACGGCCTGGCCATCTCCCTGCGCTACGAGAAGGGCGTCTTCATCCAGGGCGCCACGCGCGGCGACGGCACCACCGGCGAGGACGTCACCGCCAACCTGCGCACCGTGCGCAGCCTGCCCATGGAGCTGCTCCCGCAGGGCGGCGTGAAGGTGCCCGGGCTGCTCGAGGTGCGCGGCGAGGTCTTCATCCGCAAGGCGGACTTCAAGAAGCTCAACGACAAGCGCGAGGAGGAGGGCGAGCCGCTCTTCGCCAACCCGCGCAACGCCGCCGCGGGCAGCCTCCGTCAGCTGGACCCGAAGGAGACGGCCGCGCGCCCGCTGTCCATCTACCTCTACGAGTGCGTCCCCGGCGACGGCGTGCCCGACTTCAAGTCGCACATCGAGAAGCTGGAGTACCTCAAGACGCTCGGCCTGCCCATCAACCGCTACGTCCGCGCCGAGGGCATCGACGGCGTGCGCAAGGCGCATGACGACTCCCTCCAGGGCCGCCACGAGCTGCCCTTCGAGGTGGACGGCATGGTGGTGAAGGTGGACGACGGGGACCTGCGCCGCCGCCTGGGCCAGGTCTCCAAGAGTCCGCGCTGGGCGGTGGCGTACAAGTTCCCCCCGGAGGAGGAGTCCACCCTGGTGGAGGACATCGGCATCCAGGTGGGCCGCACGGGCGCGCTGACGCCGGTGGCGCACCTCAAGCCGGTGAAGGTGGGCGGCGTCACCGTGGCGCGCGCCACGCTGCACAACGAAGACGAGCTGCGCCGCAAGGACGTGCGCCGGGGCGACACCGTCTTCGTGCGCCGCGCCGGAGACGTGATTCCGGAAATCGTCTCCGTGGTGCCGTCCAAGCGGCCCGAGGACTCCAAGCCCTTCGAGTTCCCGAAGCACTGCCCGGTGTGCGGCGCGGTGGCGGTGAAGGACGAGGACGGGGCCATCATCCGCTGCACCGGCGCCTCGTGCCCCGCGCAGCTGGTGGAGAAGATCCGCCACTTCGCCAGCCGCATCGCGATGGACATCGAAGGCCTGGGCGACAAGCTGGCCGCGCAGCTGGTGGCCACCGGCACGGTGAAGACCTTCGCGGACCTGTACGCGCTCACGAAGGAGAAGCTCCTGACGCTGGAGCGCATGGGCGACAAGAGCGCGGACAACCTGCTGGCGTCGGTGGAGCACTCCAAGCAGTCCACGCAGCGCCGCTTCCTCTATTCGCTGGGCATCCGCCACGTGGGGGACGCCACGGCCAAGGCCCTGGCCGAGGCCTTCCCGGACGTGCGCCAGCTGTTCACCGCCAGCCTGGACGAAATCACCCGAGTGAAGGACGTGGGCCCCGTCATGGCCCAGGTCATCCACGCCTTCTTCCAGGAGCCGCAGAACCGCGAGGCGGTGGAGGCCCTGCTGCGTGCGGGCGTCTCCCCGGCCCCCCCGCAGGTGGCCACCGGAGGCCCCTTCGTGGGAAAGACGGTGGTGCTCACCGGGGCCATGACGGGCATGACGCGCGAGCAGGCGAAGGAAGAAGTCGAACGGCGTGGTGGCAAGGTGGCGGGAAGTGTCTCGCGCAAGACCGATTTTCTCGTTGCCGGCGACGATGCCGGTAGCAAGCTGAAGAAGGCCCAGGAACTCGGGGTAAGAATCCTGGACGAGCAGGCGTTCCTGCAGCTGTTGCAGGCCAACGCCAGAGGGTGAGGTCTGGGGTCCATGAGTGGCGCGCGGCGAGTCACGCTGCGAATCGAGGGCAAGGTGCAGGGCGTCTTCTTCCGGGAAAGCGCCCGCATCGAAGCCTCGCGCCTGGGCCTCACCGGCTGGGTGCGCAACCGCTCCGACGGCGCCGTGGAGGCCGTGGCGGAGGGCGCGCCGGGCGTGCTGGAAGAGTTCACCCGGTGGTGTCATCGCGGTCCGCAGCAGGCGCGCGTCACGGACGTGGCGCGCACGGACGGCGAGGCCACCGGCGAGTTCAGTCAATTCATCGTGGAGCGCACGTCATGACGCCCTACGCGCTGGCATCCCTGCCGGCCATGCTGGGCATCCGGGCCGGGTCCAAGGTCTCCGTCATCAACCCGCCGCGGGGCTTCGTGCAGAAGCTCAACCCGCTGCCGGATGGGGTGGAGTTCCTCATCACCGCGCAGACAGGCCTGGATGTCATCCTCTTCTTCACCTCGGACGCCCAGGAATTGGTGCAGCGGCTTCCGGCCCTGGCGCGCGCCATGGCGCTCACCGGCGGCATCTGGGTGTGCTGGCCCGGCGGCGAGGGCGTCAAGACGAGCCTCTCCGAGGACTTCGTCCGCCACGCGGCCCTGGATATCGGCCTGGTGGACAACAAAATCTGCCTCATCGACGCCACCTGGACGGGCTTGAGGCTGGTGCGCCGGCCCCGCGGGCGGCTGGACAAACCCGAAGGCCGCAAGCAGGCCCCGGCCCAGGCCTGAAGCCCGGCCGGGCAGGCGCCCATCATCTGCCAGACAGTGGATGGAAGCCGTTTCTCGGCTTTACACCACGGGCAGGGGGTGGAAAACTCTCCGTGTTTCTGGACGGTTGTATGACGCCCCGCGTTGTCGGGGGTCATGTCCGGTAGGGATTTTGACGGGTTGCGTCTCCGGTCTCCTCCGGGCGCGCCGGCTGCACCGAGGCTCCAGTCGCCCCCCCAAGGTGGCCCCAGACGGGCACCGACCGGGTGCGGATAGAAGAGCGGGTGGCCCGCACGTGGTGGAGGGACTCGAGCGCGTGTGAAGACAAGGCCCCGCCCGGTACGGTGCCGGTCGCAATGCGGGGCGACATGAACTCGGAGGAGCAGGCGGTGGTCCCCTCGGTCCTCGACAGTGCGACACGAACCCTACCCGGACAGTCCGGGCGGGGCCGGTTCGTCGGAGGTCCGCCGGAGGCCGCCTCTCCCTTCGCAGCGTGCTCGGAGGCGCGGCGTCTTGCCGCCTCCCGTCCGGTGAGGTCCGCCCTACCGCGCGCGCGTGCAGGATTCATCCATGAGCAGCATCCTGGTCATCAACGCCGCGGGTCGCGAGACTCGTGTGGCGCTCGTCGAGGGCGGCCACATCGCGGAGTTCTACCTCGAGCGTAAGAAGGACAAGGGAGTCGTCGGAAACATCTACAAGGGCCGGGTCGTCCGGGTGCTCCCGGGCATGCAGGCCGCCTTTGTCGACATCGGCCTGGAGAAGGCCGCCTTCCTCTACGTCAGCGACGTCGTCTACGACCCGGACTTCGCGCGCGCCCAGTTCGAGCTGACCGAGGGCGAGCACGAGGACGCGCCGGAAGTCCCCACCGAGTCCGAGGCCGACGCGGCCGAGGCCGCCCACGTCCACGGCCCCGTGGTGGAGGCGGAGGTGGAGGAGCTGACCGGCGAGGCCGCCCTGCACCTCGCCGAGTCCCTGCCGCGCGACACCGTCATGGAGCTGGCCGCCAACGCGCCGGCCGTGATTCTTTCGGACAGCACGCCCGCTCCGGCCGAGGCCGCGGCGCCGGCCGCCGGGGAAGCCCCCGCAGTCAGCGCGGCGCCCGAGGCGCAGGCCTCCGCCGAGGCCCCCGTCGCGGTGCCCGAGGTGACGGAAGCGACGCCGGTGGCCGAGGCCGCAGCACCCGCCGCCCCCGAAGCCGCAGCGCCGGCCGCTCCCGAGGCCGCCGTCGCAGCCCCGGAGTCTGGCTCCGCCCCGGAGGTCTCCGACGCGAGCGCCACCGCCGCGGCCCTGGCGGCGGCGATGCTTCAGGCGGAGCCGCCTCCGGCGGCGGCCGCCGCGCTGGGCGAAATCGTTCCCCCGCCCGCCGGTGGTGAGTCCGCGCCGGCCGCGCGCCCCGCCGAGGTCTCCGGTGAGCGCCGCACGCCGCGCGAGGCGCGGGAGGCCCGCGAGCCCCGCGCCCGCGAGGGCCGTGAGAAGGACCGCGAGAAGGACAAGGGCCGGCGTCCGGAGGAGAAGCGCCGCGACAAGCGCGACGACGACAAGGAGAAGCCCAAGCAGCGCCGGACGGACAAGATTGAGGACTTGCTGAAGGTGGGCCAGGAGGTCGTGGTCCAGATTTCCAAGGACCCCATCGGCACGAAGGGCGCGCGGCTCACCTCGCACATCTCCATCCCCGGCCGTCACCTGGTGTTCATGCCCACGGTGGACCACGTGGGCATCAGCCGCCGCATCTCCAACGAGAAGGAGCGCCGGCGGCTGCGCGACATCGTGGACAAGATGCGGCCGCCCGGCACGGGCTTCATCGTCCGCACGGTGGCGGAGAACGTTCCCCAGGAGAAGCTGGAGAGCGACATCCGGTTCCTCATCGAGGTGTGGAACCAGGTGGTGCGCCGCAACGAGAAGCGCGGCGGCCCGGGCCTGCTGCACCCGGACCTGGACCTCATCCTGCGCGCCACGCGAGACCTCTTCGCGCACGACGTGGAGAAGCTCGTCGTCGATGACCGCGAGGAGTACGAGCGCATCCTCGGCTTCGTCACCGCGCAGGACCCCGCGCTGCGCGACAGGGTGGCGCTGCACGAGGGCGACGACACCGTCTTCGACGCGTACGGCATCGAGCAGGAGCTGCAGCGCGCCACCCAGCGCAAGGTGTGGCTGAAGAGCGGCGGCTACCTCATCATCGACCAGGCCGAGGCGCTCACCGCCATCGACGTCAACTCGGGTCGGTACGTCGGCAAGAAGAGCCTCGAAGAGACGATTACGAAGATCAACGTCGAGGCGGCCAAGGAGATTGTCTACCAGCTCCGGCTGCGCAACATCGGCGGCATCATCATCTGCGACTTCATCGACATGGAGAAGGCGCAGAACCGGGACAAGGTCTTCAAGTCGCTGCAGGAGGCGCTGGGCCGCGACAAGGCGAAGACGAACGTGCTGCGCATCTCCGAGCTGGGCCTCGTGGAGATGACGCGCAAGCGCGTGCGCGAGTCCATTGGCCGCATGCTGCACGAGGACTGCCCGTACTGCGACGGCAACGGCTTCGTGAAGACGGCCACCACCGTGGCGTACGAAATCTTCCGGGAGATCCGCCGCGAGGCGCCGGGCTACAAGGACTCCACGCTGGTCATCAACTGCAACGCGGAAGTGGCGCGCCTGCTCCAGGGCGAGGAGCGCAACGAGCTGCGCCACCTGATGGACCGGTACAACAAGTCCATCCAGGTCAAGGCGCAGCAGAACTACCACCGCGAGCAGTACGACATCTACGGCCGCTCGGCCACGGGCCCCGAGCACAAGGTGGCCTCGTCACCAGGCTCCGGTGATGGCGAGCTGGCCATGCAGCAGCGCAAGCCGGACAGCAACGGCGGCGGCGGCGGCTACGGGCGCCAGGACCAGGGCCGCCGGGGCGGCGGCAGGGACCGCGACCGGGGCGAGCGTGGCGACCGCGGCGGTGGCGAGCGCGGAGACCGCGGTGGCGACCGGCGCGATGACCGGCGCGAGGGCCGTCGGCCCGACCGGGGCGGCGACCGTCCCCGGGGTGACCGGGGCGGTGAGCAGCGCGGTGGCGACCGGGGCGGTGAGCGGGGCGAGCGCGGCGGTGAGCAGCGCGGCGACCGGGGTGGTGAGCGGGGCGGCGAGCGCGGTGGCGAGCAGCGCGGCGAACGCGGTGAGCGCGGCGGCGAGCAGCGCGGCGAACGCGGTGACCGGGGCGGCGAACGCGGTGAGCGCCGGGGTGGCGAGCAGCGCGGCGACCGGGGCGAGCGCGGTGAGCGTGGTGACCGCGGCGGTGAGCGCGGTGGTGGCTCGGGTTCGTCCACGGGTGGCGGCTCTGGCGGAAACGAGGGCGGTGGTGCCCCGCCGCCTTCGACTCCGCCTGCGTCGTCGGGCGGCGGCTCCGAGCCGTCGGGCGGCGGCACGACCTGAGCGACAGGCGTTTGAATCCGTCACGCGGCCCTGAGGCCGCGTGACGGAGGCAGTGCAGCAGGGGCAAGCGCACTGCCCCTTCCGCTGAACCCGAGCCGTCGCCCCAGGGCGGCATGACGGACGCAGGGCAAGGGTGCCCCTTCCGCTGAATCCGAGTCGTCGCCCTGCGGCGGCATGACGGACGCAGGGCAAGGGAGCAGGCGTGCACCGCCCTTCCTCGCCGTGAATCCTTCCGGCGCGACCTCCGTGCCGCACAGCTGTGTCGGATGGGATGCGCTGGCCGCCCATGCCCCCTGGGGTGGGCTGGCCCCGGGGGCCGCGAATTGGCTAGCCTGGAGTCCCCTTGCCGCGGGGCGTTGTCCGCTCCGGGCCCGGCCAGCTCCCTCGGATGACTTCTCCCTTTCCCCCACGCGGGCCGACCCTTACGAGGCGCCGTATCGCCCGTCGCGGGCGGGCGCATGCCCACCCGACACGCAGCGCCTGGGGGAAACCGTGACGGCCAATCCACTTCCGTGGCTGCGGGCGACGCGGGACAGGACGGTGGCCTGGGCCCTCCGGCTCTGGACGCCAGTACAGGGCACCCAGGTGGGGCGCTTCGCGACGGATACCTTCATGGCCGCGCGGACCGTGGCCCAGGGCTTCCGTGGAGAGAACCTGCGGCTGCGGGCCGCCGCGCTCACGTACATCAGCATGTTCTCGCTGGTGCCGCTGCTGACGGTGGCCCTGGTGCTGCTCACGGCCCTCCACCAGGACGGGTTCAAGGCCGAGCTGCGCCGGGTCGTCGGTGAGCTGCTGGACCCGGGCGTGGTGGGCAAGACGTCCGAGTTCCTCGACCGGTTCCTGCAGCCCAGCAACCGCATCGCCATCGGCAGCGTGGGCTTCCTCGCGGTGATGATGTCGGCGGGCTCGCTGCTGCGGCAGCTCGATGGCGCGGTGAACGAGCTGTGGGGCATCCGCCGCCAGCGTCCCTGGGGCGTGCGCCTGCTCATCTACGGGGGACTGCTGCTGCTGGGCCCCTTCTTCCTCGCGGTCTCCTTCTCGGGGACAGGCAAGGTCCGCGACTTCCTGCAGACCCACGCGCCCCACGCCCACGCCTTCATCTTCCTGGGCACCACCCTCGTCGCCATCGCCAGCCTCACGCTGCTCTACTACTGGACGCCCTACTCGCACGTGCGCGTGCGCTCGGCCCTCGCGGGGGGACTGGTGGCGGGCATGGGGTGGATGGTGGCCAAGCAGGTCTACGCCGAGTTCGCGCTCCGCAGCTTCCGCCACAACCCCATCTACGCCTCCCTCAGCGCCCTGCCCCTGTTCCTCGCCTGGGTGTACGTGAGCTGGCTGCTCCTCCTCTTCGGGGCCCGGCTGTCCTATGCCGTGGAGCACGCCGCCTTCCGGGACTCTCTCTTCGCCTTCGGCTCCCACCCGCGCGCGCACGAATTGGTGGCCTCGCGCATCGCCCAGGAGAGCACGCTGGCCTGGGTGGATGGGACGCAAGCCCCCACGCCCCGCGAGCTGGCGACCCGCCTGCGGGTCCCCGAGTCGCTCGTCCACGAAGTCGTGGACCGCATGGTGGAAGCGGAGCTGCTCCAACGCCTGCGCCGGGGCGGCCTCCGTCCCGCCAGGGACCCGGCCACCCTCACCCTGGCGGACACCACGCTGGCGGTGCACGGGGTGATGATCAGCGGCGACTCGGAGACCTGGAGCGGCCCGCGCGCCCCGGGCTTCGAGCAGATGGAGCCCCTCTTCCAGGCGGCCGACTGCGCCGGCATCGATCTGCTGCGCCGCACCCGCTGGCTGGACCTCGTGGTGCATCTGCGCCCCGGCCTGGCCGAGCCCGTAGCCTCCGCGCCTCCCAGGATTGCGGCTGGCGGAAATCCGTAGAGGTTCTGGGTGGTTGGCTGTCCACCTCGCTTGCATGGGGGATGCGTTCTGTTATGTTTTCAGGATTCGACCGAGGGCCAGAGTGCCCTGTTTCCAAGGGGTCACCGGGTTTGCGGGAGCGTCCGATGCTCAAGTCCGATCTGATCAACATCCTCGTCGCCAAGCGGGGCGTGACGCAGAAGCAGGCTGAGGCCACCATCGAGACGATTTTCGAGTCGATGAAGGATGCCCTCTGCCGCGGGGAGAACATCGAGATTCGCGGCCTGGGTGCCTTCCACGTGAAGAACTACCAGGGCTACCAGGGCCGCAATCCGAAGACGGGGCAGGTCATCCCGGTGAAGCCCAAGCGCGGACTGCTCTTCCGCACGGGCAAGGAGCTGCGAGACCGGGTCAACCGTCCGCCGCCCCAGCAGGCCCAGACGGACCTGCCCTCCGTCTCCGAGAGCAAGGGCCCCAGCACCGGCACGGGGCTCTGAGCCCTTCCGGTTGTTTCAGCGTCCCATCGGCACGGGCGACAGCCGACCGATGGGACGAATCTGCAGGGCCCCGTCCAGCTCGCCGTAGGTGAGTACCGCGACTTCGGGGAAGGCGCCCTCGCAGAGCCTGCGCAGCGGCCGGCGCACGTCCGGCGCGGTGAGCAACACCGCCCGGCCGCCCGTCGCCACCTGCCGCACGCCCTCCAGGATTTCCGCCACCCGCTCCGGGTCGAGCGCGGGCCCCCGAGGCCCCGTAGCCCGCAGCACCTCCTCCACCTCCGGGTCCACGAGGTAGGCGTACAGCGGCCCCGTGGGAGCGAACTTGTGGCTGAGGTAGCGGCGCAGCGCCTGGCGGCAGCGCTCGGCGAGCGCCACCGCGTCCCCCTCGGTGGTGGGCGAGACGAGCGCCTCCAGGATGGCGCGCAAATCCCGGATGCTGACGCCCTCCTGGAGGAGCTTGCGCAGCACGTCCGTGAGCAACGGCAGCGGCACCTTCTGCAGGGCCTCCTTCACCAGGACGGGTGACTGGGCTTCCAGCCCCTCCAGCAGTCCCTGGACGTCCTGGAGTCCCAGCAGGTCCGCGGCGCGGGCCCGCAGCACGCTCCTCAGGTGGTCCGCCAGCAGCTCCCCCGGGCTCCGCACGGGGACCTGCGCCGCCTCCAGCAGGGCCCGTCCCGTCTCCGTGATTCGGCTGATGGCCCTGCCGGTGCCGGGCTCCACCGCGGGCTCGGCCTTCACCTGGAGGAAGGCCAGCTCCTCCGGAGGCGCCAGCGCGTAGAGCGCCCCCGGGACGACCTGCCCTCCGCCCGAGGGGACTTCGTCCACCTGGATGCGGTACTCCCCGGGCGACAGGTACGCGGCCTGCGTCCGCACGCGGATTCCGGGGATGCGCACCCCCAGCTCGAAGAACAGCTCATCCCGCACCGCGTTCAGCGTCTTGTGGACGAAGGCACCGCCTTCCTCTTCCGCCAGCACCGTCAGGTCCGGCGCCAGGTCCAGGGTGAGCGGAGAGACACCCACGGGCACCGAGGCGCTCTCCGGCGGTGCGCCCGCGGCGGGGCCAGCAGCGGCCGCGTCAGGGCTGGCGCCCTCCTTCTCCCCGGGCCCCCCGGGCTCCCGTTGATTCAGCGCATGGCCGAGCCCGCCCAGCCCCGCGGCCAGGAGGAGGAACGTCAGGTGCGGCATGCCCGGCATGAGGGCCAGCGCACCACAGAGGCCCGCCACCACCCAGAGCGTCCGGGCCTCTCCGAAGAACTGCGAGCCAATCTCCAGGCCGAGCGAGTCGTCCTCCTTCTCCGAGGCCACCCGCGTGACGACGAGGCCCGCCGCCACCGCGATGCAGAGCGAGGGGACCTGCGACACCAGTCCATCTCCAATCGCGATGAGCGCGAAGGTCGACGCGGCCTCCGACAGGGACATGCCGCCCTGGAGCACGCCGATGACGGTACCGCCCAGCAGGTTCACCGCGACGATGACGAGACCGGCGACCACGTCCCCCTTCACGAACTTCATCGCGCCATCCATGGCGCCGAACATCTGCGACTCGCGCTCCAGGTCGCGCCGCCGCCGCCGGGCCTGCGCCTGGTCGATGGCCCCCGCGCGCAGGTCCGCGTCGATGGACATCTGCTTGCCCGGCATCGCATCCAGGGTGAACCGCGCGGACACCTCCGCGACGCGCTCGGCCCCCTTGGCCACCACCAGCAGCTGCACCAGCGTGAGGATGGCGAACACCACGGCACCGACCACGTAGTCCCCGCGCACCACGAACTCGCCGAACGCCTGGATGACCTCGCCCGCGTGCCCCTCCGCGAGCGCCAGCCGCGTGGACGACACATTGAGCGCCAGCCGGAACAGCGTGGTGAACAGCAGCAGCGTGGGGAACGCCGTCACCTTCAGCGCGTCCTTTGCCCGGAGCGACGCCACCAGCAAGGCCACCGCCGCCGCCAGGTTCACCGCGAGCCCTGCGTCCAGCAGCCAGGCCGGCAGGGGAATGATGAGGGCACCCAGCACGGCGGCCATCGCCACCGCGAGCACCACGTCCGAGGACTTCCGGGCCTTCAACAGGATTTTCGAGAGCGGGTTCATGGTGTCTGTCTCCGTGGAGGGTCGTCCACGCTTCGTGCCTCCATCGCCGTGCGCAGGACGACCGCGGCCGCCTGGTACAGTTCCTCGGGGATGGACTCCCCGAGGTCGTAGTGGATGAGGCTGCGCGCCAGCGGGATGTCCCGGACCACCGGAATCCCGAGCCGCCGCGCCTCCTCCCGAAGGGCAAGGGCGTCTTCCTCGCGGGCCTTGGCCACGAGGTACGGCGCCTCACATTCCCGGGCGTCGTAGCGGAGGGCCACCGCGAGGTGCGTGGGGTTGATGACCACGGCGGTGGCCTTCTGCACTCCACGTGCCGGTCCGCCCTGCGCGAGCTGCCGCTGCAGGGAGCGCCGCTGTCCCTTCTGACGCGGGTCGCCCTCGCTCTCCTTGTGCTCGCGCTTCACCTCCTCGCGGCTCATCATCAGGTCCTTCAGGTGGCGCCGACGCGCGAGGACGTAGTCCCCCACGCCCAGCACCAGCACCACCCAGGCGAGCCGGATGGCGAGCCCGCCCAGGCGCTCCACCAGCAGCGTCAGCCCCTGCGCGCCGCCCAGCCAGGCGGCGCGCAGCGCGTCCGGGCCGACCTCCTCCACCTCGCTCCAGACGAGCACCGCCACCAGCGCCACCACCACCAGCGCCTTCGCCACCTCCACCAGCGGCTGCATGCTGAACAGCCGCTTCAAGCCCGCCGCGGGACTGATGCGCTCCAGCTTCGGCGCCGCGTGGCCCAGCTCCAGCTCGAAGCCCACCGTGGCGACGGACACGCCCAGTGACGCCGCGAGGGCGCCCCCCAGCGCCGGCCCGCAGAGCCTCGCGGTAATCCACAATCCCTCCCACCACGCTCCCAGGTCGCGCTGCTCGAGGAACAGCCTCGTGGTCCAGTCCTGGAGTCGGAGGAAGCCCTCGGGCGCGCAAGCCGTGAAGCCGAGCAGCCCTCCCAGCGTCACCGCGCTGGACGTCAGCAGCCGGCTGCGCGGAATCTGTCCCTTGCGCCGCGCCTCCCGGAGGCGCTTCGCGGTGGGCTGCTCCGTCTTCTCGCCGCTCATCGCGCCACCTCGCCCAGCGTCGCCAGCACACCTTCCGCGGAGAGCACGCCCGCCAGCAGTCGCTCGCACAGCACGCCGACCCCCAGCCACAGCAGCGCGCCGCCCCCGAGAATCCGCAGCGGCGCTCCCACTTCCTGCAGGTTCATCTGGGGCGCGGCTCGCGAGGCCATTCCCAGGAAGCAGTCCACCGCCAGCATCGCCGCCGCCACCGGAGCCCCCACCGCCAGGCCCGTGGCCAGGGCGCCTCCGGCCAGCACGACGACGTGCATCGTGGCCGCTTCCGTCGGAACGAAGACTCCCAGCCGTACCACTCCGAAGCCGCGCAGCAGCCCGGAGAGGACTCGCCAAAACAGGCTCCCCGACACCACGAGCGCCACCAGCAGGTGGTAGAGCCCGTCCCCCGTCGCCGACTCGCGACTGCCCGCGGCGGGCAGGCTGGCCTCCGCCGACGTCCCCCGGAACAGGTCGATGAAGCGGCCGCCCATCCGCGCCGCGTCGAAGGGCAGCGCCGCCACGAGCCCCACCGACATCCCATAGCCCAGCTCCCGCACCACCAGCGCCGCCAGCTCCAGCGAAGACTCCACCGGCGTCACCAGCTCCACGCCGGCCTCGAGGCGAAGGAAGAGCGACAGCGCGAGCACCAGCGCCAGCCGCACCGTCGTGGGCGTGGCCTGCCCTCCCAGCAGCGGACACAGGAAGGCGATGGGCACCAGTCGCGCGGCGCACAGCGCCACCACGACGATGTCCGGCCGAAGCGCTTCGAGCCAGAGACGCAGCGGCTCCAGGTTCATGCCGCCACCTCGGCGATGAGCAGGAGGAGCTGGTGCGTGAAGCGCGTGAGCTGCCCGGCAATCCACGGCCCGGCGAGCACGAGCGCGAGGACCGCGGCGCACAGCTTGGGCACCACCGCGAGCGTGCTCTCCTGGAGCTGCGTGGTGGCCTGGAAGAGGCTCGACAGGAAGCCCACCAGCAGGCTCGCGCCAATGGGTGGAAGCGAGGCGAGCACCATCAACAGCAGGGCCTCATGCCCCAGGGTGAGCAGGACGTCCGGGGTCATGTCGTCACCGGTAGCCGAGGATGAGGCCCCGCGCGAGCAGTGCCCAGCCATCCACGGCGACGAAGAGGAGGATTTTGAAGGGCAGGCTCACCTGGCTCGGTGACAACGTCTGCATCCCCAGCGCGAGCAGCACGTTGGCGATGACCATGTCCAGCACCAGGAATGGGAGGAAGACGAGGAAGCCAATCTGGAAGGCCTCCTTCAGCTCGGTGATGACGAAGGCGGGAATCACCACGAAGAGGTCCGTCTCGTGCACCGCGTCCGCCTCCTCCGGAGGGCGGAGCTCGCGCGCCAGGTCCACGAAGCGCGCCCGCTCCTCCGGGCTGCCGTGCTTCACCAGGAACGAGCGCAGCGGCTCCGCGACCCGCGACGCGGCCGACAGAATCTGCGCACCCGAGCCCCCCTCCACCTCCGCGTACGCCACCTGCCCCGCGTCGTACATGCGCTCCATGACCGGCGCCATGATGTGTCCCGTGAGCACCGCCGCCAGTCCCGTCAGCACCAGCGTCGGCGGTGCCTGCTGCGTCCCCATCGCCGAGCGCGCCAGCGACAGCACCACCGCGATTTTCGAGAAGCTCGTCAGCATCAGCACCGCGAACGGCAGCAGCGACATCAGCGCGAGCATCCCCATCATCGACAGCGGGCTGCCCGCGTAGGACAGCCGGGAGAGTGAGGTCTCCGCCGCGGAGGCCAGGGCCGGTGCCAGCAGTCCCGCGCCCATGAGCACGCGCTTCATCGCCCCACCCCCTTGCCCCGCCCCGGCACGCGGCGCTTCGGCATCGGCCGGCGGGCCTGCGCCAACGCCTGCGCGAACACGTCCTCCTGCTCCTGCGTCTCGCGTATCTCCGCGAACGAGTCCCCGAAGGCCACCAGGAAGCCGCGGCCGTCCACCTCCACCAGCGCCAGCCCACAGCGCGGGGAGAGCCCCGCTCTCGAGACGACGTGCAGCCGCGCCACCTGGGGCACCTCCTGCCCCGAGGCCCCTCGCCGACGCAACCACCAGCCCAGACCGCCCAGTGCCAGCGCGCCCAACAGCCCTCGCGCGGCGGAGGTCATGGACAGCCCCCCCAGCGGCCCGAGCGCCGTCAGCCCGAGCACGAGGGCCCCCGCCGCCAGCAGGCGCGCACGGGGAGACAGGGATGAGAGGAGGCTCTTCATCGGCGGCCTCATGGCAGCAGCGCCAGGACGCGGGCACCGACCTCGCCCTCGATTTCCACGAGCTCGGCACGAGCCACCGCGCGGTCGCCCACGCGCAGCAGCACCGGCTCGTTGGCGTTGATGTGCAGCGGCAACAGCGCGCCCGGCTTCAGCACCGCCAGCTCCGACAGCGGCACCATCACCCGCGTCAGCTCGATTTCCACATCCACCGGCAGCGGGGGCATGCCCTCGCGAAGCTCCTTCAGGTCCACCATGTCCGACTCCTGGGAATGCGCGCTTCCGTGCGCGTGCGTCAGCGAAAAGCCCTCGGCGAGGAAGTTCCCCACCAGCGCGAAGCCTCGGGTGACGAGCCGCCCCTGCCCCAGGAGGCACCCACCCTCGCGGCGCACCCCCTCGAAGAGGACGACGTCCCCCACCGCGAGCGACTCCAGCGCCAGGGCTGGCAGCGGCGTCTGGCCCATGAGGCACCGCGCCTCCAGCGCCGCCGCGAGCACCTCCGGCGCAATGCCCGGCCCGCGCTCCACGGGCAGCTCCTGGAACACCGTCTGGAGCACCGGGGCCGGCAGCAGCAGGCGTGCCCCCGCGCTCACCGTCCCCACCGTCAGCGACAACTCGATGGCCACCAGCGACTGCCGCCCATCCAGCCGCGCCACCACGTCCGCCCGGCGCATCGTCACGCCCGACAGTCGCGGCCCCAGCTTCGGGTTCAGCACGCCCTGGGAGCGCACCGCGGAGAGCGCCAGCAGCAGCAGGTAGGCCAGCGTCGCTTCCTCCAGCCGCGCCAGCTCCGTCACCATGCCCGGCCGCTGCCCCGCGCCGGCGATGCGCTCCAGCGCGGCGAAGGCGAGCGCCGGCTCCAGCTCCAGCACGCCCGTCCCGCCCACCGCCGACAGCTCCAGCAGCGCGAACACCGCCGGCTGCGCCAGCCCCGTCGCCGGAGAGATGGCGGCCTCCAGGAGTCGCGCCTCCGCCGTCACCGGACACTCCAGCTCCCGGGACAACACGCCCGCCACCACTCCCAGCGCTTCCCGCCCCAGCTCGGCGACGCGGGGCCGCTCCGAGAGCGCGACGTGCGCGCGGGTCAATCGGCGCGAGCCCAACCCGCGCAGCGGGCGGACCTTCCGGGTGGCGGACTGCTCGACATCGGTGCTCATCGAAAGCTCCCTGGCGGTGTTGGGACACACCCCACCCGTGCACGGCACCCGCCAGGTGCCGCGCCCGTGAAGTCATGGGGTTGAAGAGGCGTGACATCCGGATGCGGGATGCCGGGTACGCGGGCCGGGACGGCTCCGCGGAAAGACTCAGCGCGTGGCCTCGCGGATGAGCCGCTCGGCCAGGGCGCCCAGGGCGGGCGGCGCCTGTTCCCCGGGCTCCACCTGACGCCCGGAGAACAGGGTCCGGTGGTAGGGCGGGAGGCGGCGGAAGATTTCCCGCCGCAACGGCTCCGGCGCCTCTTCCATCAGCGCCTTCAGCCTCGCGGCGGCGTCAGCCCGCTCCCCGAACTCCACCGCGACCTTCGCCTGCCGCTGCGCCGACGACAGCCCCGCGATGCGCAGCAGGTGCTCCTTCGCGCGCTCCGCCTCGCGCACGCCCAGCCCGCTCAGCAGCTCCGCCGCCCGCTCGCGCCCGAGCACCCAGGCCACGAGCGCGTAGCGCTCCAGCGGAAGGGCCAGCGAAGGAAGCGGCCCGGACCGGGGCGGCGGCGCTTCGCTGGCGGGCGTCCGCACCGGCGGCGTCCCCCTCTTGTCCGGCCGGGCCGTCCGGCCCACACGTGTCGCTTCCATGGTGACGTCCTCCCCTGGCCTCTCACGCCACCTTGCGCGCCGCTCCCGGTGTCAGCACCGGCCGCGCGGGCGCCGGTGGCGCGGACGCCGAAGGCCGGTCCCGGTAGTGGCGCATCCGCAGCGTCACCAGCACCAGCGCCACCGCCAGCCCCGTCACCACCACGCCGAGCACCGCGAGCAGCGCGCGGAGCCTCGTCAGGAGCGACACGCCCCCGCCCGCCGGGACTTCCACCCGCGTGGAGACCTCGTCCACCAGCAGCGACACCGCGTCCGGCGACAGCCCCTCCACACCTCCCGCGATGAGGGACCTCAACGTTTCCGAGGACTGCCGCACCCGCGCGGCGTTTCCCGGAGCCACACGCAGCATGGCCGACGCCTTCGAGGGCGCGGTGGCCTGACCGGGCCTCGGCGGCGCGGGCACCACCAGGTGGACGCGCGCCAGCAGCACGCCCTCCACCGTCTGCAGCGTCTTCTCCAGCCCCCGCTCCAGGACACGCACCCGGCAGACCCCCTCCTCCACCGGCGTGCGCACCAGCCCGCCCCCTCCGAAGACGTCACACCCCACCTCCTCCGCGGGCCTCGGGAGCCCCAGCTCCGCGAGGATTCGCACCGCATCCGAGGAGTGCTCGTCGGTGACTTCGATGGACCAGGAGGGCTTCTTGCCCGCCTCCGGCACCTTGCGCGCGTCGAGCCCGCGCTCGATGAGCACCGCCTGCAGCTCGTTGGCCTGCCGCTCATCCAGGCCGTGCTGGATGCGCTCCCGGCACGCGGTGAGGCCCAGGAGCAGGAGGAAGATGAGACGGCGTCGGGGAGGGAATCGCATGATGGGGCTCCTCAAACCTGCGTTTGCAGGACCTGCTTGACGCCGCCGGTCGCCTTCTCGACGACCTTGCCGGCGAGGTCGAGCTCCTGGCTCGCCCGGTAGACGTGGGCCTGCAGCGCGAGCAACTCCGCGGCGCTGAAGGTGCGGCCGGACTCCGCGAGCTCGAGGATGTGGTCCAGCCGCTTCTGCGCCTGCCCCACCCTGTCCAGCACCTGCGCCGCCTGCTGCTCGCGCGCCGCCTGCACCGAGTCCACCCGGGACGTGCCCGGCTTTGCCTCCGCGCAGCCAGGCGAGGCCCGGCCTACCGCCTCCGTCCTGCCGGGACCTCGCGGAGCTTCCGCCGGCGCGCTACGGGGCGGCCCTTCCGTGGCCACCGGCAACCCGGCGCCCCGAGCGGGCCCCCTCACCTCTTCCAGCACCTTGCCGAACCGCTCCCGCGCGGGCTCCACTGCGGGCGACACGCCCGCTCCGCCCACCGGGCCCAACTTGTCCATGGCCATGGCTCGCCCGACTCCTCAGCGGATGTTGTTGATGGCCGCCTTCGCGGAGTCGTGGCGGACCTTCATGATGTTGGAGATGGCGTTGTGCTCGCGGCTCTCCTTCTGCATCTCGTTCTGGAGCGACAGGTAGGCCATGTTGAACTTCTGGCCGTCCGCGCTGAGCGCCCGCTGCGCCTCCAGCAAGTCCCACGCGTCCCCGTTGCCCGTCGCCGCGCCTGCGCCTGCCGCGCCCCCGGAGCCCGACGCCACGGGCACCGTGGTGCTGGAGCCCCCCGTGGAGGCCACCGTCGACACCACCGCCCGGGTGCTGGAGACGGCCGCGCTGACGATGGGGCCCGCCGGAATCATCCCCCCCACGAGCCCGGCGCCCGAGCGCACCACCTCCTGCGCCGCGCGCGCCAGCACCGTCCCGAACTCGTTCTTCGGCGTCTGCCTCGGAACGGTGGGGGTGATGGTCAGCGAGGGAATCCGATTGTCGTTGTCCAAGGGCAGCCTCCTGCGGCGGGTTGCGGGAGGCCTTCTTCAGCCGGCATGCCAGGACACAATCCCAGCAATCCCGAGCACATGGCCCGGGGGCCGCGGGCCTGGGCCCTCCGCGGAGCGGGAGCAGGGTCCGTCCAGCGGGACGGACGGGGCGGATGGAAACTTGCCTCTCCGGCCCCGTGCCTCAGAGTTGTCGCACCCTGTCGCACGAAGAGGAGCTGCACCGGTGATGACTCCCACTGGCAATCCCAAGGCGGTCGAACGCTTCCATCCGCGCGTCGAGGCGCAGCTCACCGTGAAGGTGCACCTGTCGGGTCGGACGGTGACGGTGCAGGCGCGCGACGTGTCCATGGCCGGCCTGTTCCTCCAGGCCCACGCGGCGGATACCCTTCAACAGCTCACCATCGCCGTGCCCCTGCCGGGGGACCGCGAAATCGTCACCACCTGCACCATCCGCCGCCGCGAGGTGGATGGCGTGGCGCTGGAGTTCGGCGAGCTGGACTGGGACGACTTCCTCGCCCTGGCGCGCTTCCTCCACCCGCGCCTGCCCTGAAGCCCGCGAGCGGCTCAGGCGGGCTCGGACTTCACCTGGCCCGCGCGCAGCCGCTCCACCAGCGCCATCAGCTCCGCGCCGCGGAAGGGCTTGTGGATGTAGCCGTCCGCTCCGGCCGCGGTGGCGCTCTCCATGTCGGACTTCTTCGCCTTCGCGGTGAGCATGTAGAGCGGGACCTCGGCCGTCACCGGGTCGCTCTTGAGGATGCGGCACACGGAGATGCCGTCGAGCTGCGGCAGCACCACGTCCATGAGGATGAGGTGGAACGTCTGGCTGCGCGCGAGCTTCAGCCCCTCCAGCCCGTTGGCCGCACACACCACGTCCACGGTGCCATCGCTCAACATCGAGCGCACCAGCTCCCGGATGACCGGTTCATCCTCGACGAGCAGGATGTGGAAGGGTGCCTGGGAATTGCCAGCCATGGTTCTCCGCACGCGACTCGAGACCACTGCGGGACAGCTCGCGGGCCCGTGCATCAACCCCCGATGCCGGTGCCACCTGCGGCGCGCGGTATAGTCCCACGAGCCCCCCTCGCAACAGGGAGGTGACGCCGATTGTCGGGTGCACCCCGCATCGCCCTTACGTAAGCCCGCCCCCGAGCGGTTGCCTCACTTCCCACGTCCCCACCCCACCCGGCTCTCGCCCGCCTGCTGATTAGCCGGACTGACAGGTGGGTGAAGCCAGCATTCGATGCCCGGGCGCCACGGCGCTCCCTGGCCCCCGGCGTTATGATGGGCCGGAAATGGCTGCAAAGCTCGAATGTCCGGAGTGCCAGGGCGCGGTGGGCGAGGCCGACTTCCAGTGCACGCACTGCGGGCTGCTGCTGGACGCGGAGCAGGCCAGCGGCGAGTACGTCACCCACGAGCCCACCATCGTCCGGGCGCTGCTGTCGCCGCCCCAGCGCACCCGGACGCTGGAGGTGCCGCTGCCGCCGCCCCAGCGGCCCACGCCGCACGACCTCGCCACGGCGCGCTTCACCGTGCCCATGGACGCGCACACGGTGCCGCACCTGCGCGGCGGGCTGGACATCGCCCTGCAGCCGCTCCACCCGTTCGAGGCGCACATCGCGTCCTTCATCGACGGCGTCCAGCCGGTGCCCGCCCTGGCGCGCGCGGCGAAGCTGCCCGAAATCGAGGTGAAGGTCGTCCTCAAGGCCCTGCTGGAGCGCGGCGTGGTGGAGCTGCACCGGGAGCCTGGCGCCCCCGGCCTGCACACGCCCGCGGAGGAGCTGCCGGTGCTGGATGGCAACGACTTCCTGGTGCCGGAGCCCATGGCGCTCGGGGACGAGGAGCCCGCCCCCCGCCCTCTCCCCACCCGGGCGGTGATACCGGACCTGTCGCGCCCGCCATCCCAACCCGCCCTCACGCATCCCCCGCCGCCCCTCGCCGCGGCGCCTCCGCCACCGCGCGCCACCGTGCCCCCGCCCCGGCCGCGCCCCCGGGGCAACGAGCCGGCCACGGCGGAGGACTTCCTCCAGCGCGCGGTGCGGCTGGAGCGCGAGGGAGAGGTGGAGCGCGCCATCGAGGTGCTCACGCGCGCCATCGACCGCGTGCCCGAGGCCGCGCCGCTCTACAGCAAGCTGGCCCTCATCCTGGTCCACCAGCGCAAGGACTACGCGAGCGCCGCGGCCCTGCTGGAGCGCGCCGTGGAGCTGGAGCCGGGCAATGCCGTCTTCCAGCAGAACCTGCTCAAGGTGACGGGCCTCGCGGCGGCCGCCGCGAGCGAGCGCCGGGAGCCCAGACGCGGCCTCTTCGCGCGCCTCACCGGCCGGCGGAGCTGAAGCGGCTTCAGGCGGACCAGCCGCCGTCCAGCAGCCGCTCGGCCTCCTCCAGCGAGAAGGCCAGGTGCGCCTCGTGGCCGATGGCGCGGCTGATGCGCTCGAACTGGAGGGCGGCGGCCGCCGAGCGCCCCACCACCCGCACCGACCGGCGGAAATTCCGCGCCCGCGCCGCCTCGACGATGCGCCGCAGCTGATTCAGTCCCTCCGGGGGCACCGACATCAGGCCGCTGAGGTCCGACACCATGTCGAGCCCCGGGCGCAGCCGCTCGATGGCGGCCACCGCGGCGTCGCCAATCTGGCGAGCCTCCGCGTCCTCGACGGCTCCCCAGATACGCACCACCAGCCGATTCTTGCCGACGCGCGCCTCGACCTCGAACACGGAGCCACGACCTCCAGGAAGAAGTCGCCTTCCCTCCCTCCGAGTCTAGCTGCGGGACAGCGCACCCTTCCACGTCCCGCCCAAGCCCGACGGCGGGCTTCCGCCCAGACTTCAGATTTCCGACACACCTTCGCGCTCGGCCCAGCCCTCCAGGCCATTGGGGAGGCGGATGCGGACGAAGCGGCCCGTCTCCTCCAGCAGCCGCACCTTGAGGCCGGCGTGGACCTCGAAGATGGAGCGGGCGCCGGCCTGGGGCAGCTCGCGCGCCACCAGCGTGGGGGCCAGGACGACGGCCTCGTGGACCGTCTCGTCCACCCAGGCATGCGCGGCCAGCAGCACGCCGGAGGGCACCGCCACCGTGAAGAGCAGCGCGGCCATGATGCCCACCGCCGTGCGCCGGCCCGGGCGCAGCGCTCGCCACAGCAGCACCAGGGCGAAGGCGGCCACCCAGGTGCCCAGGAAGGTCCACGCCACCACCGTGCCGTCGGTGGCCGCCGTCACCCGCGGAAGGAACTCCTCCTCCGCCGTGGCGCCCACCACCTTGTCCACCTGACGCGCGCGGGCCACGGACAGGTTGGCCTCCAGGTCCGGCGCGCGGCCGCCCTCCTTCTTCGCCTGCTCCAGCGCCAGCACCGCCCGGCCCAGGTCTCCCCGCGCCAGGTGCGAGGTGCCCAGGTTGTAGAGCACGTCCGGTCCGCCGTGGCCGTGGGACAGGAGCTTCTCGTAGCCCTGCTGCGCCGCCGCGTAGTCCTCGCGCGCGTACGCCTCGTTGGCCTTCAGGAAGACGTCCTGCGCCTCTTCCGGCGTGTAGTAGCCGCTCACGCCCAGCCCTCCATGGCCGCCATCGCGGCATCCATCACCTTCTGCCGCTCCGCCGGGTTGCCCCCGCCGCCGTAACGGCCGAGGTCACACGCCTCCAGCACGAAGAGCACCCGCGAGCGCCGCTCCACGTCCGCGCCCGCCGCCGCCAGCCGCTCGGTGAGCACCTCGCGGGTGAGCCCGCCCACCGGCACGCCCAGCCGCGCCTCCAGGAAGCCGTGCAGCGCCTTCTCCACCTCCGCATAGAAGGCGCCCACGTTGGCGCCGGCCTGGAGCTTCTCCGCCTCCGCCAGTCGCTTGCGCGCGGCCTTCGCCTGCTGCCGGCCGCGGTCCGCCTCCGTGCGGGTGGCCAGCCGGCCGCGCACCCCGCCGATGAGCGCCACGCCCAGCAAGAGCCCCAGCGGCGCCAGCACCGCCGGCACGAAGAAGCCGCGCTTCCACGGGGGCTCGGACGGGGCCACGAACTTCGCCTGGTAGCGCACCGGCCGCAGCCCGCCCGCCGTCAGCACGTTCTTCTGCTCGTTGGCCGCGTCCGCCACGTTCGACGGCGAAGAGGGCAGCGCCGACACACCGCCCGCGCCCGCCTCCACCGTAATCGTCACCGCGTCCGTGCGGGCCACCTCGTAGGACTGCGCGCGCGGGTCGAAGTAGGGGAACTCCAGCGCGGGCAGCGTGAAGGTGCCCGTGCGCTGCGGCATCACCAGGTACTCCACCACGCGGCGGCCCTGCACGCGGTTGCGCTGGGGCGCCACCTTGTCCGTCGTGGTGGGGTCATAGATTTTGAGCGCGGCGGGGCCGGTGAGCTTCGGCGGGGTGACGTTCTTCACGTTGCCCACACCCTCCAGGATGACCTTCACCGTGACGGGCTGGCCCAGCTCCACGCGCGTCTGCGACACGTCCATGGACAGCCGCCAGCTGCCCACCTGCGCGTTGGCCATGCCCGGGGGCGCGCCCGGCGGCAGCGGCCGCACCTTCACCTTCAGCGCGTTGGACACGCGGTGCACGCGGTGGCCGGCGAAGAGGAAGCCGGTGGTGATGTCCGCCTCCGCGGCGGTGATGGACAGCGTGCCGGGCTTCACCGGGAAGAGCGCGCGGCGGCGCAAGAGGTAGGCGCGGTAGGGAATGCCGTCGACAATCTTCTGCTCGCCGGACAGCTGCGTGGGGCTCTCCACCTCCTCCGTCCAGAAGCCCTCCAGCTTGGGCATGGTGACGGAGTCCACGCTGGACAGGTCCACCCGCGAGTAGATGAAGAGCGACAGCGTCACCTGCTCGCCGACGTACACCTCGTCCCGGTCCAGGCTCGCGCGCAGGAACAGGTCCGAGTCCCCGCGAGGAATCGTGGGCTCGTCCGCATCCAGCTCCTCGCCGAACGGGTCCGGCCGCGGCTGCGACGGCGCGCTGGCGAACGGGTCCGGCAACGCGCTACCGGAGCCGCCCGGGGGCGCGGAGCCCAGCCGGCCCGTCCTCACCGACATCTCCACCGGCCGCGTGCGGTACGTCTTCCCGCGCACCGATATCTGCGAGGGCGGAATCGTCAGCCGCCCGGCGCGATTGGCCCGCATCACCAGCACATAGCGGGTGATGTCCTGGATGACGGCCGGGCCGCCGCCAGACAGGGAGATGGAGCGCTGGCTGCTGCGCGAGCTGGAGAGGACCTCGAAGTCCTCCGACTCGGGCAATTGCACCTGCGCGTTGGGCGGCGCATCCACCACCACCACCGTGAGGCGGAAGGTGTCCTGGCTGCCCACCTCCTCGCGGTCCACCGTCTGGTAGAAATCCAGGTCGTCGTTCGCCCAGGCCGGCGCGGTGGCCAGCAGGGCGAGCACGGCCAGCAGGGCCCCTCGGGCGCTACCAGTCCTTCTCATTGGGCTTCCTCTGCTTCTTCTTCTGCTGGAAACGCCAGAGCTGGAGATTCTTCTCGTTCTGCTTCATCGCATCCAGCAGGCGCTCCGCTTCCTGCCGGTCGACGTCCGTCGGGCTCGCCCCGCCATCGCGGGCCTCCTCGGAGTCCTCTTCTCCCGCGCTGCCGCCGTCAGAGCCACCGTCCTGGGATTCACCCTCACCGTCCTCCTGGCCACCATCCGCGCCGCCGTCGGCCCCGCCGTCGCCCTTCTGCTGCGGGCCCTGCTGGCCGCCGTCCGCGCCACCATCCGCGCCGCCGTCACTGCCGCCGTCGCCCTGGCCCCCATCCGCGCCGCCGTCGGCACCGCCATCCGCGCCGCCGTCCGCGCCACCATCCATGCCCCCGTCCTGGGGCGTGCCGCCATCGCCGCGCGTGCCGCCATCCGCGCCCGCATCCGGGCGCCCGCCGTCACTGCCTCCGTCAGAGCCGCCATCCGCGCCGCCGTCGGGTTGGCTCTTCTGCTGCTGCGGCGGCACGTCGCGCAGCACGACTTCGTAGTTGTGCCGGGCCTGCACGTCCTGTGGATCCAACGTCAGCGCGCGCCGGTAGGACTTCAGCGCCTCCCGCTTGTCGCCCGTGGTGGCGTGCAGGTTGCCCAGGTTGTACCAGGCCTTCTGCCGCAGGTCGGGACGGTTGGACTCCGTCACCCCGCGGAAGGCCTCCTGCGCCTCGGGGATGCGCCCCAGCTTCGCGAGCGCGTCCGCACGGTTGAAGTCCACCGCCGGGTCATTGGGCACTTCCTTCTTCGCCGCCTCGAAGGCCGCCAGCGCGTCCTCGTAGCGGCCCGCGGCGTACGCCTCGCGGCCCTGCTCCACCAGCGGGTGGTCCTTCTGCAGCGGCCCCGCCGCTCCCGCGGACGTCGGCAGCGCGAGCGCCACCACCAGCGTCCAGGTCAGCAGGCGCGCGGCGCGGCTCGCTCGGCTCGGAGACTCCAGGTGCGCGCTCACGGCGAGGACCTCCGGCGCGAGGACGGCAGCAGCAACATGCCCAGCGCGAGCAGCGCCAGCCCCGGAATGGCGAAGGACTGGAAGCGCTCGTCGTAGCGGACCGTCACCCGGCTCTCCAGCTCGCTCTTCTGCAGCTGGTCGATGCGCTCCACCACCTGCGCCATGGCCACGCCGCGCGGCTGGTAGAAGAACGCTCCGCCGGAGCCCTCGGCGATGGTCGTCAGGCCCGCGCGGTCCAGCCGCGTAATCACCGTCTCGCCGGCCGCGTCCTTCTTGTAGTCCACGAACTCGCCCCGCCTGTCGTAGACGGGGATGGGCTCGCCGGACTCGGAGCCCACGCCCACCGCCAGCACCGGGACGTTCGCCTCCTTCAGCGCCTCGGTGGCCTCGGCCACCTCGCCGAAGAGGTCCTCGCCGTCCGACAGCAGCACCACCACGCGCTCCTTCGAGCCGCGGTCCGCGTTGTCCAGCACCTGCTTCGCCAGCTTCAGCGCCGCGCCCACGTTGGTGCCGCCCTGGGGCATCACCTCCGGGTCCACCGCGCGCAGGAACAGCTTCACCGCAGAGTAGTCCGACGTCAGCGGCGACTGGATGAACGCGTCGCCCGCGAACACCACCAGGCCCACGCGGTCACCCTTCAACTCATCCAGCAGCGTCGTCAGCTCCAGCTTCGCGCGCTCCAGGCGGCTGGGCTGCACGTCGCGCGCGAGCATGGACTTGGACGCGTCCAGCGCCACCACCACGTCGATGCCGCGGCGCTTCGTCAGCTCGCTCTTGGTGCCACACTGCGGCTGCGCGAGCGCGAAGCCGAAGAGCGCCAGCCCCAGCCCGTACATGCCGCCCTGCACCGCCGGCCGCCACACCGACACGCCAGGGGTGAAGCGCTCGGCGTGGCGCTCGTTGAGCAGCGCGCGCACGCGGGAGGTGCGGCGCAGCGCGCTCACCAGCGCGAGCAGCCCCAGCAGCACGCCCAACCCCACCAGCAGCAGGTAGAAGGGCTGGGCGAGCCCCACCTGGTAGCCGAGCAGGGTGAAGCGCCAGGGGTCCACGGGCGTCACGGGAAGACCCTCAGGAAGGTGGCGCGCAGGAGCAGCTCCAGCGCGGCGAGGCCGAAGGCGGCCAGCAGGAACGGGTGGAACTCCTCGCGGTAGGTGGCGCTGACGCCGCCCTCCATCAGCTTCGAGCGCTCCAGTGAGTCGAGCACCTTCTGCAGGCCCGCGCGCAGGCCCTCCGGGTCCGTGGCGCGGTAGTACTCGCCGCCGGTGCGGTCCGCGATGTCCTGCATCAGCTCCGGGTTGATGGGAATCTCCGTCTCGCGCCACACGGTGTTGCCGAACAGGTCCGTGCCCTGCGGAAAGGGCACCTTGCCGCCCTTGCCCACCAGGATGGTGTAGATGGGTACGTTGAGCGAGTGGGCCATGTTGGCCGAGTCCATGGGCGAAATCTTCCCGGCGTTGTTGTCACCGTCGGTAATCAGCACCACCACGCGGCTCTTCGCCTCCGAGTCGCGCAGGCGGTTGAGCGACGTGGCCAGCGCATCACCAATGGCCGTGCCGTCCTCCAGCACGCGCGTGCGCAGCTGCTTGATGACCTCCTTCAGCACGCCGTAGTCCAGCGTCAGCGGCGCCTGCGTGTAGGCCGCGCCCGCGAACACCACCAGGCCGATGCGGTCATTCACGCGGTTGGCGATGAACTCGCTGAGCACCTCCTTCGCCACGTGCAGGCGGTTCTGGGGCCGGAAGTCTCCGGCCTCCATGGAGGTGGACAGGTCCAACGCCACCACGATGTCGATGCCCTCCACCGACAAGTCGCGCACGCGCGAGTCGCGCGCCTGGGGGCGGGCGATGGCGAGGATGGCGGCGGTCACCGCCACCGCGCGCAGCAGCGGGAGCAGGGGCAGGAGGTACGTGCGCAGCCCCTTGCCGCCGCGAGCGAAGACGTGCGCGGCGGAGAAGCGCAGCGTGGCGCGGGCGCGCCGCTCCCGCCACGCCTGCACCAGCAGCAGCGGCACGAGCAGCAGCCCCCAGAGCGCCTCGGGGTTATTGAACGTGGGGAGCGGCGGCATTGGCGGGAGCCTGGGGCGGGGGCGGAACGTACGTCTTGTCGATGAGCGCGTAGCCGAAGGCGAGCGCGTCGCGGCAGGACTCGGGCGAGGACTCCGCGCGCGCGTACTTCACCATGTCCGACTCGGACACGAAGCGCATCAGCGCGTCCTCGGGGAGCCCGGGGGTGGGAAGGCGGCGCAGCGAGGCCATCAGCTCCGAGCTGGTGCACTCCAGCGCCTCGAAGCCGTAGCGCTCACCGAGATAGCCGCGGACGATTTCGGAGAGCCGGAAGTAGAAGTCCTTCGCATGGCCGCGCGCGGGCAGATCCTCCGCCTTGAGCGCGTCCAGCGCCTTGCGCGTGCGCACGTCCAGGGGCAGCAGCGGCACCACCTCCTCGTGCTTCGGCCGGTTCTTCCACCAGCGCCACAGCGCCCACGCCACGAGGCCCGCGGCCAGGAGGCCCAGCACCGCCACCACTAGCCTCCACGAGCGGATGGGCACCTCCTGCGGCGGCTGGAGGTCGAAGAAGTGGACGCCCTGCTGGTCCGCGTCCGGCGGCAGCGTGGACACCACCTCCACCTCGCGGCCCGGCAGGGAGAACTTCTTCGGGCCGTCCGGAGTGGCCACGTCGAAGCCGAGCGCCGGCACCGGCACCGTGCCCAGCGCGAAGGCGGACATGCGCACGCCGAACGTCGTGGTCGCCGAGTCCGGCCCGTCCTTGCGCTGGCGCGTCTGGTCCAGCACCTCGAAGTCGCCCAGCTCCTTGGGCATCACCAGCTCGTAGCGGTGCTCCTTCGGGTGGGTGATGACCACCTCGTAGACGAAGGGGTCGCCGATGCGCACCTGCCTCGGCTCCACGCGCGCGGAGACGTTCTGCGGCTGCACCGTCTCGTCCGCGGGGGCGCCGGGAGGCGTCTGCGCGGCCGTCACGCTGGACGGGAGCGCGCCCACCAGCAACAGGGCCAGCACGGGAAGGAGCCGCGTCACGCCGCCATCCTCCGGGCCCGCGCGCGGAAGAACTGCGCGAGCGCCTTGCCGTGGTCATCGCCGGCCCGCAGCTCCACGTGGTCCAGCTCCAGCTTCTTGAACAGCTTGCGGCGCTCGTCGCGCACGGTCTGCATGGCGCGGGCGAAGCGGCCACGCACGCGCGGGTCGCTGGTGTCCACCACGAAGCGCTCGCCCGTCTCCGGGTCCTCCATGTCCACCAGCCCCAGCCGGGGGAAGGCCTCCTCCAGCGGGTCCTCCACCACCACCGGCACCAGGTCGTGCTTGCGCCCCACCAGCCGCAGCGGCTTCTCGTAGTCGCGCGCCTGGAAGTCGGAGATGAGGAACGTGACGGCCTTCCGCTTCGCCACCTGCCTCAGGTACGAGAGCCCCGCGGCCAGGTCCGTCCCCTTCCCCTGCGGCTTGAAGGTCAGGATGTCGCTCACCAGCCGCAGCACGTGCGTGCGGCCCTTGCGCGGCGGCACCACCTTCTCCACCCGGTCCGAGAAGAGGATGAGCCCCACCCGGTCGTTGTTGGCAATGGCGCTGAAGGCAATCTGCGCGGCGACCTCGGCGGCAATCTCCGCCTTGGTGCGCTCCTTCGAACCGAACTCCTTGGACGCGGACACGTCCACCAGGAGCATCACCGTCAGCTCGCGCTCCTCGGTGAAGACCTTGACGTAGGCCTCGTTCATGCGCGCGGTGACGTTCCAGTCGATGATGCGGATTTCGTCACCGGGCTGGTACTGGCGCACCTCGGAGAAGGCCATGCCGCGGCCCTTGAAGACCGAGTGGTACTGCCCCGCGAGCATGTCGGAGACCACCTTGCGGGTGCGTATCTCCAGCTTGCGGATGCGGCGGATGAGGTCCTTGGGAAGCACGGGGGCGCCTGGCGGCTCGGGAGGGGGGCGTCAGGGGACTTCGACGCGGTCGAACACGCGCTGGATGATCTTCTCCGCGGTGAGCTCCTCGGCCTCCGCCTCGTACGTCATGGCGATGCGGTGGCGGAGCACGTCGAAGGCGATGGCCTTCACGTCCTCGGGGGTGACGAAGCCGCGGTGACGAAGGAAGGCGTGGGCGCGCGCGGCCTGCGCGAGGGAGATGGTGGCGCGCGGCGAGGCGCCGAACTGGATGTAGTCCGCCAGGTCCTTGAGGCCGTACTTGTTGGGCTCGCGCGTGGCGAACACCACGTTGAGGATGTACTCCTTCACCTTCTCGTCCATGTAGATGTGGTGGACGAGCTCGCGGGCGCGGACCAGGTGCTCCAGGCCGATGACCTTCTGCGCCCGGGGCGAGGTGCCGCCGGACATCCGGTCCATGATGACCTTCTCCTCGTCGCGCGTGGGGTAGCCCACCTTCACCTTGAGCATGAAGCGGTCCACCTGCGCCTCGGGCAGCGGGTAGGTGCCTTCCTGCTCGATGGGGTTCTGGGTGGCCAGCACGAGGAACGGCGAGGGCAGGCCGAAGGACTGGTCGCCGATGGTGACCTGGCGCTCGGCCATGGCCTCCAGGAGGGCGGACTGGACCTTGGCGGGGGCGCGGTTGATTTCGTCCGCGAGGACGATGTTCGCGAAGATGGGGCCCTTGCGGACGGTGAAGTTCGCGGCCTGCTGGTTGTAGATCATCGTGCCCACCACGTCCGCGGGCAGCAGGTCCGGGGTGAACTGGATGCGCATGAAGGTGGCGCTGAGCGCGTCCGCCACGGTGCGCACGGTGAGCGTCTTGGCGAGGCCGGGGACGCCCTCGAGCAGCACGTGCCCGTTGCAGAGCAGACCGATGAGGATGCGCTCCAGCATGTAGCGCTGGCCGACGATGACCTTGCCGGTCTCCTGGTTGAGGATCTCGACGAAGCTGCTTTCCTGCTGCACGCGCTCGGTGAGCGCGCGGATGTCGGTGTTCAATGTCGCCTCGTGTCGGACTGGCGGCGGGCAGCCTAGGGGTTACAGGGTATCGGGCTCAACACCGCAGAAGACCGGGCATTCCAGTAAGTTGCGCGTCCGACCGCCCCCGCTGGAGCGCCCTTTCCCATGTCCCACCCTGCCCCGTCCCACCTCCGGACGTTCCACTCCCGGTGGAAGCCGGTCCGCCCCGCGTGTCCTGGGGGCCCGTCATGAAGACACCGGCGAAGGCTCCGGCGGTGGGGGCGGTGGAGGCGGGGCTGCTGGGGCAGCTGGCTCCGGCGGTGACGGCGACGGTGCGCTGGCTGCCAGGGGGCGGGGCCCTCCGGGTGCTGGAGGGGGGCCAGGGCCCCACGGTGGTGCTGCTGCACGGGCGCGGCGGGGCCGCGTCCACCTGGTTCGTCTACCTGACAGCGCTGGCCCGGGGGCACCGGGTACTGGCGGTGGACCTGCCCGGTTTTGGGATGTCCTCGGCGACGGAGGGGGCGCTGGAGTCGGCGGAGGACGGGGTGCGCTTCTTCACGGAGCCGGTGGAGGAGCTGTTGCTCCAGTTGGGGACAGGGCCGGTGGCGGTGGTGGGCCACTCGCTGGGCGGGCTGGTGGGGGTGGAGCTGGCGCTGCGCGGCCGGGTGCCGGTGGAGCGGCTGGCGCTGGTGGATGCGATGGGGCTGGGGCCGGAGATGCTGCGCAAGGCGCGCCTGTTCTTCCGGGCCGGGCCGGAGCGGCTGGCGCGCTCGCTGGGGCCCTGGGCGTGGTCCCGGATGATGCCGCCGCCTCCCACGCCGCTGGGCGAGCGACTGGGGGCGCTGGACTACGAGCTGGTGTCGGTGCCGGAAGGTCGGGACGCGGGGGCGCGGGCGTTCAACACGCTGGTGCCGGTGACGGGGCCGGTGTTCCACAGGCGCGAGCGGCTGGGCGAGGTGAAGGCGCCGGTGCTGCTCGTGTGGGGTGAGAAGGAGGATGTGCTGCCCCCGTCGCTCGCGGAGGAGGCGGCGCGGCGGTTTCCGAAGGCGCGGCTGCTGCGCGTGGACGCGGGGCACAGTCCCCACCAGGAGCACCCCGAGCGCGTGCTCCCGGAGCTGAAGTCGTTCCTGGACGAGGGGCTGCCCGCTCGCGAATAGACGGGGAGGAAACGCCCCGAGGAGACTCATGCCGCCCGGGCTTCGTGGATGGGCTTCAGGCGTCCCGACGCGGCACGAGTGGATGGAAGCGGGACACCTCCTCGGACGTATCGATGCGGACGACATCCTCGCGGTCGAACGTGTCCGCCAGCATCACTTCGCGGGCGGCGGGCGCTTCACCGGCGTGCGCCGCCGCTTCGCTGTCAGCTTCAGCTCGTCGCTCCGGCAGACCCGCACGCGCAGGAAGCGCTGGAGCTGTGACAGCGCGAGGTCGTGGTCCTCGTCGCTCTCGGCGGCGCAGCAGTCGCTCAGCACGGTGAGCTTGTACTCGTGCATGTGCGCGTCGTGGGCGCTGAAGAAGATGCAGAGGTTGGTGGCCATGCCCGCGAGGATGAGCTTCTTCGTGCCCAGGTACTCCAGCAGCGGCACCAGCGACGTGGCGAAGAACGCCGAGTGCTTGGGCTTGAGGATGAAGTAGTCGTCCCGTCCGGGCTTGAGGGCGCGCGCGACCTCACGCCCCCGCACGCCCGGATGCGTGCAGTGCTTGTAGATGTCGCTGAAGTTGCTGCGCCAGTAGCCGAAGTTGTCGTTGACGTAGATGACCGGCACGCCCGCCTTGCGCATCCGCGCGGCGAAGGGCCCCAGCCGGTCCACCATCTTCAGCGCCCAGGGCAGGACCTTCTCGCCACCGGGAAAGTCCAGGTCGTTGATGACGTCGATGATCAACAGCGCGGTGTCGGAGCGCTTCCCGCTCGCACGGCTGCTTCGCGGCTTCACCTGCTTCGTCACGTCCACCTCTCCGGGAGAAAGCTAGTCACCCGCGCCGAGGACGCAGGCGCCTCCCATCAGGACGCATCCCCTTCCGTCCACCGCCAAGCCCTGTACCCAACATCCCGGGTTCCCTGGGCGACCGGCATCGTGGACGCCGCGCCCCCACGGAACGGATGGCGTTCGGCTCGGAATGCCGGGCATCGACTCGCCTGCCCCCCGGCTTCCACGCGACGAATTTTTTACATTCTCTTACAACGAGGTCACAGGCGACGCCGGGCCGGCCTACCATGGGGGTCCTCCCCCCATGCGTATCCTCCTCGCGAACCATCATCTCGATCAGCGTGCAGGCTCCGAGCTGTACTGCCTGGAACTGGCGACCGCACTGAGCCGGGCCGGCCATCAGGTGGCCCTCTTCACCTTCCGACCCGGAGCCATCTCCGAGGAGTTCCGGCGGCGGAACATCTCCGTGTTCTCCGTGGCGGACGAAGCAGCCATCGAGGCCTTCGACCCGGAGGTGCTCCATGTCCACCACGCGCCCTGCCTCTACTTCCTGGGCGCGCTCCGACTGCGAGCCCCCGTGGTGTTCTCCTCGCTGGGCGTGCTGCCCGCCCTGGAAGGGGCACCCATCGTCTGGGCGGGCGTGGCCCACGCGCTTGCCGTCTCCGAGGAGGTGCGCGACGCCCTGGCGCCCACGCCCTTTGGCGCGGCGGTGCCCATCTCGCTGTGCCGCAACTGGTTCGATGACACCGGCCTGGAGAAACCCGCCCCCGCCCGGGCGCCCCCGGCGCGGCGCATCGCGGTGGTGACCAACCACCTGGACCCGCGACTGAAGGAAGACCTGGAGGCGTTGTGCCTGGCGCGCCCGGGCGTCTCGTGGACGCACCTGGGCCTGCCCCACCACTCCACGGAGATAACGCCGGAGCTGCTGCGGGACTTCGACCGGGTGGTGAGCATCGGGCGCACGCCGCTGCTCGCGGCGGCCCTCCAGATTCCGTGCGTCCTCTACGACGTCCACGGCTGCGACGGCCTGCTGTCCGTCGAGCACTTCGACGCCCAGGCCCGCGTCAACTTCTCCGGCCGCCACACGCGCGCGCGTCCCTCACGCGAGGAGCTGGGCCACCTGCTCTTCGAGGAGGCGGAGCGCCTGGACGTCGCGGCCGTCGCGGACCGCCTGTGGCGCGAACACCGACTGAGCGGGCGCGCCCGGGAGCTGGTCGCGCTGTACGAGCAGGCCCGGGCCAGTGGGACGTCCCTGGGGGACACCACCCGGGCCGCCTACGGCCGCACCGGACGGGCGTACGCGGACGCGGTGGACCCGCGCCATCCCGCGCACGTGGCCCATCTGGAGAAGCTGACCGCGGAGGCACAGGAGCTCGCCCAGGCCCGCCAGGCCCACATCACCGTCGTGGAGCAACGGGCCGCGGCGGCGCAGGAGCTCGCCCAGGCGCGTCAGGCCCACATCACCGGCGTGGAGCAACGCAACGCCAGCCTGAGCTCCGCCCTGGAAGCGGAGACCGCCAACACCGTGCGCCTTCGCGGCGAGCTGGCGCAGGCCCAGGCACGTATCGAACAGCAGGCCACCTTGCTGGACCAGGCGCGGGCGCGCCTCGAGCAGCAGGGCGCGGAGCTGGAGCAGGTCCGGTCCGCCCTGGCGCGGATGGAGGCCCACGTGTCCTGGCGAATCTTCACGGCGCTGCGAGCCGCGAAGGAACGGGCCGTGCCGCCCGGAACACGTCGCCTGGCGCTCTACAACCAGGTGCGCCAGCGGCTTCACGTGGCGGTCACCGGGGAGTCACCGGACGGGCGCGAGTCCTCCGGGTAGCCCGTCACCGCGCGCGGACGGAGCAGGACTCGCTCCGGTGCTGCACGGCTCCGTGAGCGTCAGCCGCGCGCGCCCACCTGGTCGAAGCGCTCATAGGCCCGCACCAGCGCCTCCACGTGCTCGGGCCGCTCCACCTCCAGCGGCGTGTCGGTGAGCTTCACCACCCACGCGCCGGAGTCCGTGCGGGTGCTCCGCGCCAGCCACTCGCCGTCCCGGGACGCGTCGGGAAAGCCGAGCCGCCGCGCCGTCTCCGGGGACCAGTAGTTCAGCCACCCGAGCTGCAACGGAGTCTCCGGGCCCGGGAGCAGCTCGGTGCGGTTGCCCAGCCGGGGCAGCGCCTTCAGGGCCGGGAGCCGCGCCCTCGGGTCCATGGAGGCGGGCACGCGCACGTTCGCCGAGAACAACACCGGCAGCAGCGTGCTCATGGCCGCCAGCGGCGTGAAGGCCAGGTGCCAGGCGCGCAGCGTGTCTCCACACCGCGCCACGAGCTGCTCCACGCGCCCGTCGGTGAGCACCTCGTCCCGGGAGAGCCACACCGTCACCGTCGCCTGCTCCACGCCGTCGCGAGTCCTCGCGGTCAGCCCGGGACTCGTGGAGACATTGACGGGGTACTGCCCCGGCGCGCTGAAGACCTGGAGCAACGTCCCGCTCCGGAGGCAGTCCGCCACCCAGGCGTCCCGGTCGGTGAGTCGCACCTGCCGGTACCGGCTCTCGTCATGCGCGGGCCGCGAGGACGCCGGCCCGCCTTCTTCCGTCTGCTCGACGCGCCAGCTCAGGTCCGCGCCCGGGAAGAAGTCCTCCAGCGCGCGCAGCACCCCGGACATGCGTCCATCCTCCGGGGTCAGCGGCGGCACGATGAAGTCCAGCTTCACGGGACTGAGGCGCATGGGTGTCGTCACCTGTCACGGCTGCAGGCAGATGCCGGGCTGCACCGACATCACGTCATAGGCGGTGGGGCTGATCATCGCCGCGAAGATGGGGTCGCCCGCGCCGAAGGCCAGCATGTAGCCGCAGCGGTGGGCCAATTGCAGGTCCGCCTGGAGCTGGGCATTCGTCTCAGCGACCCAGCGGGGCAGGAGCACCGACTGGCAGAAGCTCGAGGTGCAGTTGGCGAGGTTGTACGTCTTGACCTCCCACAGCACCGAGTTGTCCGTCACCGCGTCGAAGTTGCGCCCGTCCACATGGGCGTCCATTTTGGGATGGTCATTGGGACCGATGAGGTCCGCGCACCGGTCGTGCACCGGGTCTCCACCCAGGTGGGGCACCGGCTTGACGGTGCAGCACGGGTTGCGCGTCGCCGCGTAGGCGTTGCCGGAGAAGAGCAGCGAGCCTCCCGCGACGGCCAGGAAGACGGAGGCCGCCTGCGGCGCGAGCGTCCCTCCCGACTGGACGGCGATGTAGATGAGGGCCGCCATGACGGCGATGAGCAGCAGTGCCAGGAACAGGTCCACCAGCCAGCTCGGCACCCGCACCGGCTGCGGCTCCTCCTGGCAGTTGCTCTGCTTGCCGCCGTTGAGCCCACCCTCGATGAGGTAGGCGGCGGCACCCGTCTGGGGGTCCTGGACGATGTAGCCGGTGACGCCGCGCGGGTCTCGCTGGGGAATCGTGACACGCTTGCCCGCGGCGACGCCGTTGACGATGTCCTGGCGGACGTCGTCGGAGACACTCAACAGCGGCAGGACGGTGTCCACGTTGCTGGAGTCGATGCGGTAGATGGGGATGTCGTCCGCCGCGGCGTCCACCAGCACCTGCGCCGTCGACTGGCCCGTGCCCTGGAACCGGCGGAAGAGCTGCTCGAACACGGCGCCCTCCAGGTACGAGCCCTGGAGCCCCGCCTGCGACATGAAGTCGACCTGCTGCTTCGCGGAGTCCGCGGTGACGCCGACGGTGACGCGCTGCACGTCCATGACGTACGACGCGAAGGTGCCGCTGCGCGGCAGCCCGAACCAGTACCGGACCTCCATCGGCGTGGTGAACAGGCCGGCCGACGGCAGGCGCTGCGCATGCACCCGGTGCGTCGCCGCGGCGATTCCGTCGAACAGGTCGTGCTGGTACCAGAACGTGAGGGCCGCCTCGTGCAGGTTCTCCGCCACCGAGTCGGACGGCATGGACGCGAAGCGGTCCTCGAGCACCTTCCGGGTGATGCCGTTGCCGTTGATGCCGAACACCAGCTCGCTTCCCGTGACGACTTCATAGGCGTCAGGAGGCGACGCGCGGCCCGGCTCCTGGAGCGACAGCTCCCACACCTGCTGCTGTCCCATCATCACCGGGCTGCCCTGCGCCACCACCACCCCGTCCACCTGCACCTCGGGGACGACGCGGATGAGGTACACGGGCAGGGACGACGCGCCCTGGTTGACGTAGCTCTGGATGAGCTGGGCGTCGCCGGGCGTGGCGGGCCGGTAGTGGACGCCCAGCCGCCGGCTGTTCAGCTCCGGCAGGCTGATGGACCAGGTCAGCTCCGGCGAGTCATACGCACGGTCGAGCTGCGACGCGTAGAGCGTGAGGCTGACGGAGTGGCGCAGGCTCGGCGGCAGCGCGCTCGGCGAGGCGCCCCTCGCGACGAGCCGGTACGGCAGGCTGCCGGCCAGGAGCGTCGAGTCGTCCGCCACCACCTTCACGGAGCCGAGCACGTCCTCCGGGGTGAGCTGCTCCATCCGGTCCCCCAGCTTGTCCTGCGTCTCCGCCAGGGCGTCCTCCAGCGTCTTGCGGACGTAGCCGGGGTACAGGCCCGTGACGCCGCCCTGGGGTGACGTCTGGGCGGCCTCCGCCATGCCCCGCGTGAGCCGGCCGTAGTCGATGGACACCTCGCGGGCCAGGTCCATGGGCGCGGTGACCACGTGCTGCTTGAACGACGCATCCAGCGGCACCCAGGTGTCGCCCTGCTCGTGGATGGCGCCGCGCGAGGGCTCGAAGTCCACGTACGCCTCCACCCAGACGTGCTCCACCTGGAGGTGGGTGATGCGGTTGCCCTGGATGATGGCGGCGTTGGGGATGCCGCCCTGGCCCATCAGGTGCTGCGCGGCCTCCGGAGAGGACACGCCGCCCACCCAGTTCGCCGCCTGCGCCGCCGGCACCCGCACGGTGCCGTACACGTAGCGCGCGGGGATGTCGGAGGCCCGCAGCAGCGCGATGAGCAGGCTCGCCGTGTCGAAGGCGTTGCCCTGCCGCGACGCCAGCGTCATCGCGGAGCCCTGCACCGAGCCATGCGTCGGCAGGAAGCGGATGTTGTTGCGCACCCAGTTGTAGATGCGGACCGGGTGGTGGCCCAGCGAGTCCGCCAGGTCCCGGATGGGCTGCGTGAGCTGCACGTCCTCCGTCGCCGCCAGGTCTCCGGGCGTGGGCGGCGCCAGGGCGCTGGCCTCGCCCGGGGAGCGCATGGCCGCGTCCGCCGAGGACTTCGTCTTCGGGAACAGGCGGGCCTGCAGGTCCTTCGCGGAGGACAGCGGCTCACGCGTGCGGCTGTCGGTGGCCCGGAATGGCAGCCGGCTCGGGTCCAGGGGAATGCTCGCCGGCCGCTCCCGCGTCTTCGCGAGCAGCTTCCGGGCCTCCTCGTTCGCGAGCCCGCGCTTCGCCGCGTCCCCGGCGCTCCCCACGACGTCGAGCCGCGCCTGGAGGTCCGTCATGCGAGCGCGGTATTCATTCACGGCGCTCTGGTGACGCTTCAGGAACTCCGGCCCCAGCCCCAGCGCTCGCACGTTCCGCTCCACGCGCGCGAAGTCGGCCGTCGCCTCCCTGTCCAACGCGCCCAGCCTGTCGCGCAGCACCGCCAGTTCCGCCCCCTGCGTCGCGGACTTCCCCTTGCCGGCCAGGGTGCCTTCGAGCGCCGCCAACGTCAGCGCCAGCTTCTCCTCGCTGTGCAGGGGCCGCGGCGGCGCCGGGCGGCTGACCGGCATGGGCAGTGCGCGCGTCTGGGCCGCCGCCGCCATGGGCCTGAGCGACAGGCAGACCATGGCCCCCGTGAGCAGAAACGAGAGGACCTGCATCGAACGCCCTGACAGGCGGACGGGCCCCTCGAAAACCTCGTGTCTCCACCTGCGCGCGAACATTTCCAGCCCCCCTCAGCCACTGTCCGGAATGAAACAGGGCGGGATAAGACAGGGGTTCGCCGCGAGCCGTCAACGCCGCGAAAGATTTTTTAAACGCGCATTGGCGCTGGGGGTTCTCCGGGCATTCACGACACACGGGCCCGTCGCCGCGGGCCCCCGGAGCCCCCATGAAGACCGTCCACGCCGCGGCTGCCCTGCTGCTCGCCTCGCTCACCCTGTCCACGCTCGCCCATGCCGGGGAGCACGTGCCGTCCGGAGGCCCCGGCTCCGTGCTCGATACGCCGTCGCATGGACACCGGCTCGATGTGGGCGGCAGCGTTGGCTTCAACAACGCCGGGGGACTGGGCTACTTCACCGGCTTCGGACTGGCGGCGGACCTGCGGCTGGTGGACTTCCTCTCCCTGGGCGCCGGCGCGGGCAGGGGGCTGTGGGGCTTTCGCTTCACCGCGCACTCGCGCGTGTACCCGCTCGGTGTCTCGCGCTCCTTCTTCCTGCAGGGCGCGCTCGCGCACAACCTGGGGCACAAGAGCTGGTTCGACGAGGAGGACGACGCGGGCGTGCGCGTCACCCGCTCGGCCGCCACCACCGCCAACGCCTCGCTGGGCTACCGCATGGACATGGGCAATCGCGGGTGGCTGGCGTTCGAGGCGGGCTGGGCCTTCCGCCTGGACCCCGCGAGCTACCAGACCCGAGGCCTGCGCGAGCTGACCGACACCGAGAAGCAGGTGCTGCGCTTCTCCCGGCCCGGCGGCGTGGTGCTGGGCCTCTCCGGCGGCTTTTCCGTTCTCTAGGAGGTTCCAGTAGTCTGCGCGGGCCTCGCCATGACGGATTCTCCCCGTGACTCCCACAAGGTCGTCCCCTTCCCCGGGGACACCCGGCGACGGCTCGAGTCGCGCACGGACGAGGAGCTGATGCTCCTGTCCGCCGCGGGCTCGGAGGAGGCCTTCGAGCAGCTCGTGCGCCGGCACCACCCTCGGCTGGCGCGCTACTGCGGCAAGTCCGTGGGCAGCGCCGCCGAGGGCGACGAGCTGGCGCAGGAGACGCTGGTGCGGGTGTGGGAGGCGCGCCACGACTACCAGCCCCGCGCGCCCTTCGTCGTCTTCATGTTCACCCTGGCCCGGAACCTGTGCCGCAACCGCGCGCGGGACTCGGGCCGGAGGGAGCGCTGGCTGACGGAGGCGCCCGAGGCCCGGCTGGAGGCGGTGTCCTCATCGTCGGCTCCGGACGTGGTGGACCGGTTGCTGGAGCGCGAGCAGCAGCGGCGCGTGCGCGAGGCGATGCTGGAGCTGCCGGAGAAGTTCCGCGAGGTGCTGCTGCTGCGGTTCGACCAGGAGCTCGACTACGCGGAGATTTCCCGCATCGTCGGGCGCAACGAGGCCACCGTGCGCTCGCGCGTGTTCCATGGCTTGAAGAAGCTCCGCGGTAGGGTGTCTGGAGGTCGTCCGTGACGTCGGCATGCCCCGAGCCATCGGTCTGGTCGCAGCTCGTCGACCGGCAGCTCCCCGAGGAACAGGCGGAGTCACTGCGTGCCCATGTCCAGGGCTGCGCGCGCTGCCAGGCCGAGCTGCGAGACGTGGAGGCGCTCGTCGCGAGAATCTCCGCGCCGCTGGAGCCGGCCGCGCCCACGGAGGAGGCGGTGGCGCGGGTGATGCGCCGGGTGCGTGAGGGCCCCGCCGAGCGGCGGGCGCGCTCCCGCTGGCGTCAGCCCTGGGCGGGAGGGGCAGCGGCCGCTGCGCTCGCCGCGGGGCTCGCGGTGCTCGTCCTGCGGCCCACGCCCGTCCAGCCGCCCGGCGAGGGGACGTGGACCTCGCGCGGTGGACCGGTGGCGGCCTCGCTGGCCCGGAGCGTGGGCATCACCTTCCACACGCCGGGCACGGGCAGCGCGCCCCTGGCCCCCGGGGCGGTGGTGCCGGCGGAGTCGGGCTTCGGAGTGCGCTACCGCAACCTGGATGCGCGAGAGCCGGTGTACCTGCTGGCCTTCGCCCAGGACGCGCGTGGCGAGGTGCACTGGCTCTACCCGGCCCACCTGCGCGAGGACGCGAACGAGCCGTCGGTGCGGCTGGCGGCGTCGGCGGAGGCGCGGGCGCTGGACGAGGTGGTGGTGCTGGAGGGGCCGGCACCCGGACCGCTGCGGCTCGTGTCCGTCGTCACCCGCGCGCCGCTGGGCGTGAAGGACATCGAGTCGCTCGCACCGGAGGGACGCACGCCCGAGGCGCTGCGGCAGCGGTGGCCGGAGGCCGCGGTGGAGTCGGTGTCCGTCGTCCTGGCGGGGCCGGGGGCAACGCCTTGACGTCCCTGCTGCCGCTCCTCGTCGCGCTCACGCTGTCCACCACCGCCGCGGAGGAGGCCCCGTCCTCCCCGCCGGCGGTGTTCGCGCTGGTGGTGTCCAACAACCACAGCTACGCGCCCGGCCGGGCGACGCTGCAGTACGCGGACGACGACGGGGCGAAGTACCACGAGGTCTTCTCCATGCTGGCGGAGCCCGGGGGCACGGTGCTGCTCACCGAGCTGGACTCGGACACCCGCCGGCTCTTCCCGTCGCTCGTGCCGGTGGCGCGCGCGCCCACCTTCGCGAACGTGACGGAGGCGACCCGGACGCTGGCCGCGCGCATCGCCGAAACGAAGCGCGCCGGGCGCGAGGTGGACTTCTACTTCGTCTTCGCCGGCCACGGCGACGTGGACAAGGGGCGCGGCTTCCTGGAGCTGGGCGACCGGCCCTTCGACTCGGAAGACCTGCAGGCGCTGCTGCGTCAGGTGGACGCGACGCGCGCGCACGTCCTCCTGGACAGCTGCAACTCCTTCTTCGTGGTGAGCCCGCGCAAGGCGGGTGGGCGGCGCTACGCCACGCCGTCGGACATGACGCAGCACCTGGCGGAGCGGCTGCCCGCGGTGGGCGTGCTGCTGTCCACCAGCGCCGAGGCCGAGGTGTACGAGTGGTCCGAGCTGCAGTCCGGCGTCTTCAGCCACGTGGTGCGCGCGGGGCTGATGGGCGCCGCGGACGCGGACGCGGACGGGCGCGTCACCTACGCGGAGCTGGAGGCCTTCGCGAGCATCGCCGCCCAGGAGATTCCCAACCCGCTGTTCCGGCCGCGCCTGTTCGCGCTCGGCCCGGGACGCAGCGCCCAGGCCACGCTGGTGGACCTGCGGGCGGTGCGCTCGGCGGTGACGCTGAAGGTGGACGCTCCGCCCGCGGTGCGCCTCACGCTGCGCGATGCCCAGGGCCTGCGCTGGGCGGACTTGAACAAGGAAGCCGGTGTCCCGCTGGCGCTGCGGCTGCCCTCCGGGGTGGCGCGAGGCATGGAGGTGGAGCGCCTGGACGCACCCGACGCCGCGCGCGCCTGGACCCTGGGAGACATCGCGCCCGACACCTCGGTGGAGCTGGCGGGCTTCACCACCCCGGCGCCCTTGCCTCCGGCCGCGCGCGGCGTGCAGGACCAGCTCCGACAGCTCTTCGCGACGCCCTTCGGCCCCCGGGCGCTGGCCGCGTTCGAGCAGACCCGGCGCTCGGAGCACCCGCCCGTATACGGCATCTCGCTGGCGGACCGCGAGCGCATGCGGCAGCTGGTGGAGACGTTCAGCGCGGTCGAGAGCGACCAGCGCCGCACGCAGACCATCCTCTTCGGAGCGACCCTGGTCTCCTCGGTGGGCGCCAGCACGGTCCTGCTCGTGAATGGGGACCGCGCCTCACGCATCCAGGGGCTCGGCACCCTGAGCCTGAGCCTGTTCTTCAATGGAACGGACTTCATCCAACAGCTCCGGAAGGAGGACCCCAAGGTCCTCCTCTCGGAGTTCAACGCGTCCGAGGCAGACCCGGCGTCGGACCCGGGCAGGACCATCGCGCGCGTGGACTACCGCCTCAACCGCTTCCTCGCCCAGGAGCGGAGGGTCCGGCGCCAGCTGGAGACGCTCGGCTGGGTCTACCTGGGGTCGGCCGCGGTGTCGCTGGTCCTCGCCGAGCGGCAGCGCGTGCTGGGAGGCGACCGGCAGGAAGTGGTGAACGGGGAGACAGCGGCGCTGCTGTCGGCCGTGGGCGGCACGGCGTACCTGTTGCGCGCCTGGTACACGGAGAGCGCCACCGAGCACCTCGTGCGGCAGTGGAGCCAGGATTCGGACCTGCGGCGCCTGCCACGCGTGTCCGTGGTGCCGGCCCGCGGCGGGGCGATGCTCGCGGTGGGCGGAAGCTTCTGAGGCCTCCGCCGCCGGTCTCCGCTCAGTAGGGGCTGGCCGTCGGCCGGACGATGATTTCGCTGACGTCGACGTCGTCGGGCTGCTCCACGGCGAACGCGATGGCCCGGGCGATGGCGTCGGCGGAAATCGCAATCCGCCGGAACTCCTTCATCCCCTGCTGCGCCAGCGGGTCGGTGATGCTCTCGGCGAGCTCCGACTCGGTGACGCCGGGCGAAATCACCGTCACCCGGATGTCGCCTCCCACTTCCTGGCGAAGCCCCTCGGAGATGGCCATGACGGCGAACTTGGTCGCGCAGTACACGGCCGCCGTGGGCGACACCGCATGGCCGCCAATGGACGACACGTTGATGAACTGCCCGCGCCCCTGCTGCTTCATCACCGGCAGGCCCGCCGCGATGCCGTGCAGGACGCCCCGGATGTTCACATCAATCATCCGGTTCCACTCGTCGACCTTGAGCGCCTCCAGCTTCGACAGCGGCATGACCCCAGCGTTGTTGAGGATGACGTCCACGCGGCCGAGCTCCGTGCGCGCGGAGGTGATGAACGCCTCCATGTCCTCCAGGCGCGTCACGTCGAGCTTCCGGTAGCGGGCCGAGCCCCCTTCCGCGGTGATGGCCCGCGTGAGCGCCTCCAGCCGGTCCGTGCGCCGGGCGCCCAGCACCACGTGCGCTCCGCGCCGGGCCAGCAGGCGAGCCGCCGCCTCTCCGATTCCACTGCTCGCCCCGGTGATGGCAATGACCTTTCCTTCGATGCCAGACATACGTGCTCCCGTCGTGAGTGCTCCGGGGCGCGAGTGCCCCGTGATGGAGCCAGATGTAGAGACGGGAGGGCCTCGGCCGGTAGACCATTCCTGGCGGGCTCTGGCCTATTCCTCCAAGGAGCCCCGGAACCCGGGCCCCGCCCCCTGGGAATGAGTAGTCTGATACTCCATGGGAACGAGCGTGCGGGCAAAGCCTCCGGCAGGAGCCAACGAGCCGCTGGCCGAGCTGGTCTCGGTGTTGGAGCGGCACAGCCCGCACGACGGCATCCATGCGACGGACATCCCACGCGTGGTGCTCATCCGCGCCTCGCGTCCAGGTGAGCCCCTCATCGCGCTTCACCAGCCCGCGCTGTGCGTCGTCGCCCAGGGTGGCAAGCAGGTGATTCTGGGCGATGAGCTCTACCCATACGCGGCGCCGCAGCACCTCGTGGTGTCCGTGGACCTGCCCGTCTCCGGACAGGTGACGCAGGCCACGCCCCGCGAGCCCTACCTCTGCTTCCGCCTGGACCTGGACCCCGGCGAAATCGCCGACCTGATGCTGCACGCGAAGCGCCCCGAGGAGCCCCGGCGGAGCTCCTCCCGGGGCCTGTTCATCGGGGAGACCTCCCCGTCGTTATTGGACGCGGTGCTCCGCCTGGTGCGCCTGCTGGATACGCGCGAGGACATCCCCGCGCTGGCCCCGCTGGCCACGCGCGAGATTGTCTACCGCCTGCTCACGAGCGAGCACGGCTGGCGGCTGAAGCAGATTGCCACGGCCAACAGCCAGTCGCAGCGCATCGCCCGGGCCATCGGCTGGCTCAAGGCCCACTTCGCGGAGCCCCTGCGCATCGACGACGTCGCGCGCGAGGTCCACATGAGCACGTCCGCCCTGCACCACCACTTCAAGGCCGTCACGGCCATGAGCCCGCTGCAGTACCAGAAGCAACTGAGGCTCCAGGAGGCCCGCCGGCTCCTGCTCAGCGAGGACGTCGACGTGGCGACGGCGGGCTTCCGCGTGGGCTACGAGAGCCCCTCACAGTTCGGCCGCGAGTACCGCCGCCTCTTCGGCGCGCCCCCGGGGCGGGACCTGCAACGGCTGCGGCAGCTCGGGGAGGCACCGGCCGCCTCCTGACGCCGCCGCGGTGAAGCAGTCCTTCAGCAGCAACCTCCGGCCAGGCAGCCCGTTTCCGCGCTGACCGGCGCCGATTCCGGCACGGAGCGCGGTGCGGCCGCTCGCCTGCCATCCGTCGGGCGGGGCTCCGGCGCCCCGGCGCCACGGCCCCTCGGCTCGTCGTTGTCGCGCTCGACAGTGGTCAGGTAACCCTCCAACATCAACAGCCCCTTGTAGATGCTCATGTGCCGTCTCCCCAGGCGCTTCGTTGAACTGTCCTCAAGGTAGGGACATGCTCCTCAGGGAAAAAGCGATGATTTTGCAACCCTGTGTTGAACCTTCCTCAAGGCTCTGACCTCGATGCCCCGCCCGTCCTTGTACGCCCTGCAGGGCTTCGTGAGCGCCGCCCGCCACGGCAACCTGTCGCGCGCGGCGAAGTCGCTGCACCTCACCGTCAGCGCGCTGAGCCACCAGATTCGCGGCCTGGAGGAGCAGCTGGACCAGCGCCTCTTCGTGCGCAACGCGCGCGGCGTCGAGCTGACCGCCGACGGCCGTCGACTGTTCGAGCGCGTCGCCGAGCACCTCGATGCAATCGAACACGCCATGCGCCCCTACAGCGCCCGTCGCGATGACGTGCTGACGCTCACGCTGCTGCCCTCGCTGGCGACGAGCTGGCTGGTGCCGCGCCTGCCGCGCTTCGTCGCCCTCCACCCGCGGCTCGAAATCAACCTGCAGTCGAGCGTGGAGGTGGTGGACTTCGAGAAGGAGACGGACATCGATGCCGGACTGCGCTTCGGCCGTGGGCCCTGGCCGGCACTGCGCACCGTCCACCTGTTCGACGACTGGGTCACCCCGTCGGCGAGCCCGGCCCTCATCGAGCGGCTGGGGCGCCCCACCCTGCGGACCCTGGAGCGCTTTCCGCTGCTGGGCTCCGCCGCCACCTGGAGCCCGTGGTTCGAGCGCTTCGGCGGCACCCCACCCCGCCGCTTCGTCGCCAACTTCGACGACACGGAGACGCTGAACCGCGCCGCGGTGGAGGGGCTCGGCATCGCCCTGGGCCGGCTGACGCTGACCCGCCCGCTGGTGAAGGCGGGGATGCTCGTGCCGCTCTTCACCGAGTGCCTGAAGACAGACCGCGCGCACTACCTCGTATATCCGCAGCGCTCGGACGACCACGCGGGGCTCTCCGCGTTCCGCGAGTGGCTGCTCGACGAGGCCCGTAGCTACTCCGCGCAGGACTCGGCCTCCCCGCCGCCGGTGGAGGCCCCGGCTCCCTCAGGGAAGCCTGGAGCCCGCCGGAAGCCGGCCCGTGGGTAGCGGGCGCGTTACACGAAACAGGCGCAACCCCCGAGCGCCCGCTTCGCGTCGGTTTTGAATCGACGTCACAGGTGCTGTGCCCCAGAGAGGGTTGCAGGACGGCCCCGTCCGCGACACCTATGGGGACATGAACCTCCAACTCGACAACAAGCTGGCCCTCGTCACCGCCTCCACCGGCGGCATCGGTCGGGAAATCGCCACTGCCCTCGCCCGTGAGGGCGCCACGGTCATCATCAACGGCCGTACCCTGGCCAGCGTGGCGGGCGCCATCGCCGACATCCGCGCCCGCGTGCCGGGGGCAAAGCTGGAGAAGCTGGCGGCCGACAACGGCACCGCCGAGGGCACCGCGGAGACGCTCCGCCAGTTCCCCGCGGTGGACATCCTCATCAACAACCTCGGCATCTACGAAGCGGTGGCCTTCTTCGACGAGACGGACGAGGCCTGGCAGCGCCTGTTCGAGGTCAACATCCTGAGCGGGGTGCGGCTCGCCCGCCATTACCTCAAGGGGATGCTGGCGAAGAAGAGTGGGCGCGTGCTGTTCATCGCCAGCGAGGCGGCCATCAGCCCCTCACCGGAGATGGCCCACTACAGCGCGACGAAGACGATGCAGCTCTCCCTGTCGCGCAGCCTCGCGGAGCTGACCAAGGGCACGGCCGTCACGGTCAACACCATCATGCCGGGCTCGACGCGGACCGAAGGCGTCGCGAAGCTCGTCCAGGACATCTTCCCGGGCCTGCCGCTCGCCGAGGCGGAGAAGCGCTTCATGCGGGAGAACCGACCCACCTCGCTCATCGAGCGCCTCATCGACCCGAAGGAGGTGGCGGACTTCGTCACCTACGTGAGCAGCCCGCTCGCCTCCGCCATCAACGGGGCCGCCCTCCGCATCGACGGCGGCCTCGTGCGCAGCGTGTTCTGAAGCACGGGCCGGGGAAGAAGGCAGCGCCTCCCCCGGCCCGCGACGTCTTCACTCCGCCGCGACGCTCAGCGGTAGTCCCACTTCTGGTTCGCGCCGCCAGTGCAATCCCAGATGATGAGCCGGGCGCCGCTGGCCGAGTTCCAGTCCTTGATGTCCACGCACTTGTTGGCGAGCACGCTGACGAGGTCGCCCGCGCCGCTCAGCACGAACTGCTGGGCCGCGTTGCCATTGCAGTTGGCGAGCTGGATGGCCGTGCCGCTGGCCGTCGAAGCCCAGGCCACGTCCATGCACTTGCCGCCGGCCTGGAGCGTGCCGTTGACGAAGGTCCACTTCTGCGCGCTGGTGTTGTTGCAGTCCCACATCTGGAGTGGCACGCCGTCGGAGAAGTTGGAGTTGGGCACGTCGATGCACTTGCCATTGAAGCGCGAGACGAACGACGCCCCGCTGCTGCCGCCGCCCGTCGTGCGGAGCGTGAGGCGGTAGGTGTTGAGGATGGGGTTGATGGGCTGGAAGAACGTCTGGGGAGGGTTGCCGTTGGCGCACGTGCCCGCCACGCCGGACGTCACGCCCTGCGCCTGGTTGCCGGAGATGAACGAGCCACCGGAGTCACCGCCGTCCGCGCAGGCGTTGCTGCGGCTCAGGCCGTAGACGGGGCCGTTGGAGTAGTTGACCGTCACGTTCTTCGCGTCGAGCGTGCCGCACCGCCAGCCGGTGGTGTAGCCGGAGCGGCAGATGGAGGCGCCCAGCGGGGCCTCGTTCGAGCCCGCCACCGTCACGTTGCCGCCGTTGTAGTTGTAGACCCACGGCTGCGGCGTCCACGAGCCGTTGGTCGCCACCCAGCCGAAGTCGTTGCCCGGGAAGGTGGACGCCTGGATGGTGCCCAGCGCCACGCCGTTGTAGCCGGTGGTGGGCGTGCCCGCGCCGCCACAGTGTCCCGCGGTGACGAAGCCGCCATTCACCGCGAAGCCAATCGAACAGCGGGCATTGCTGAAGTAGTACGGGTCACCGCCGCGCACGTCATAGACGACGTGCGGCGCCTGCGTGGAGGGGAGGACGCGGATGGAGCCGTCCTTCGCCCCGCTGCTCGCGGCGATGAAGGCGTCCGCGCGGAGCTTCGTCCCGCTGGACGCGTCCGCATAGACGACGACGGTGTTGGTGGGCAGGTCGACGTACCAGGAGTGGATGGCGGGCGAGAGCTCCTTCACGTTGCCGTCCAGCTCCGCCTTCACGCGCTCCAGCTGAGCCTGGCTGCGGGCCACGCGCTGGGGCCGCGCCCCCGCGAGGCGCGCCTTCGCCGCGCTGGCCTCGTCGGTGACACCGACGATGAGCTGGCCCCCTTCCGCGTCGAGCCACGCGCCGCCGAACTTCGCGCCGAGCTGCTGGCGCAGGCTCTGCTCCAGCTGGGGCGCTTTCGCCTCGAAGGCGAGCCGGCGGTGAACCTGCTCCTCGGTGAGGCCCAGGTCACGCCGCATCGCGGAGACGATTTCCGGCGACACGTCCTGCGCGGCCTCGGCGGACGTCGGAATGCCAGCCACGGCGGCCAAGCCGGCGAACATCGCCGTCACGGAGGAGAGCCAATCGAACTTTCGGGTCATGGTTTGGAGGAATCAGCCCAGGGCAGAGGCAGACGCCAGGGTGAGGGGGTTCCCCTGCTCGTGGGCATTGAGGGTGTCCCTGGCGTTTCGGGTTTTCCCTGAGCAGGGGACATGCCAGCCCTCTCGCGGCACGTGAGGAACGGTGCGGCAGAGGGGCGCGGGCCTTCGCGCCGGGCCTCCACGCGTCCGGAGGGTGGTAACTCGAGAGACCAGCTGGTCACACGGGTTACCACCCACCCAGGGGTACCGGGGTTACAGGAGTTACCATCCTGCCGGGGGCTGCGGGGGCTCCGGGTGTTGTGGCAACGTGAAACCCTCGCATCTCGGCGGGCGAATCCACGCCCGGAGGTGAGAGGGGGAACATCCATGCTCGGACTCAAGCGTCTTCCCATCGTCGCCCTCATGCTCGCGCTCGTCGCCGGCTGCAGCCCGGAGTCGTCCACGGGCTCGGTGCAGTTCGTCGTCGCTACTCAGGAGTTCGCGGCCAACGGCAGCGCCGTCACCCGCATCCAGGTCACCGTGTCCGGCCCGGACTTCGCCAGCTTCAGCCAGGACCTGGTGAAGACGAACGGGACCTGGGGCGGCACCCTCAGCGGCATTCCCGCGGGCACCGGCCGGAGCTTCCTCGCCACCGGCTTCAGCTCCCAGGGTGGGCGCATCTTCGAGGGCCAGGCGACCGACGTCACCATCGTCTCGGGTGAGACGGCGCTGGTGGCCGTCACGCTGCAGGACCTGAGCGTCCCTGTGACGCCGCCCAACGACGTGCCCATCATCGACTCGGTGACGGTGTCGTCCACCACGGTGGAGGCGGGCGGGCAGCTCACGCTGAGCGCCACGGCGCATGACCCCGCGGTAAACGACACGCTGTCCTACGCCTGGACGGCCAGCGCGGGCTCGCTGAGCAGCGCGAACACCGCCAACACCGTCTGGACGGCGCCGTCCACGGCGCAGACCGTCACCCTCACGCTGACCGTCCGCGACGTGCGCGGTGGCGTCAGCACCGCCCGGGTGAGCGTGGAGGTCGTGGCCGCGACGCCCGTGGGGGGCAGCGCCACCATCCAGGTGAGCTTCAACACCCCGCCGCTCGTGGGCGCGGTGACGGCGACCGAGGGCCGCGTGCGGCTCGGGCAGGACACCACGCTGACCGCCAACGTCGTGGACGTGGACTTCGAGCCGGTGACGTACCAGTGGACCGCGACCTGCGCGGGCACCTTCTCCACGCCCAACTCCCAGGGCTCGCGCTTCACTCCGTCCGCGCTGCCCGCCGGTGCCTGCAACAACTGCAGCGTCACCATGACGGCCAGGGACGGCCACGGCGGGCAGGGCTCCGCCACCCTGAACCTGTGCGTGGTGCCGGCCGGCTCGTACGCGCCGTAGTACGACGGAAGGGAAGCCGTGGCGGAGCGGCTGCTCCGCCACGGGACCCGCCGGGACGAGGCGCGGTGCCTCATCCCGCACTGCCGAGGCGAGGATGGCGCAGAGGCTGTGAATCTTCCGGATGAGGAGCGCAGACCCGGTTGCAGGCGGACAACCCCACGTGCGGCACTGGGGTGTCACCTGTAGCGCCCTTGTTGCGTTGCACCCGCTTCCACGCTTCCCACAGGACGTCACTCCGGTGGATTCGGTCCAACAGCGCGTGGAAGCGGCGCACCTTCTGCTGCTTGGCTGCGACGTAGAGCTTCCTCTGGAGTCGTCGGACTTTCTCGTCCGGTCCTGGCCAGACGGGGTGGTTGGGTCCGGTGGTCCGGACCATGCCCTCGCCCTAACCTCCCGCTCAAGCATCACCAAGGCGCTGGAACGGTGCAGCATGGCACGCCCTCTTCGTTGGGACTCCCAGGCGGACCTGCGGCTGCGCCTTCACGACGCACCATGGATGTCAGGATAGACTATTATTTCTGGATACGGCCCCTCCGCGTACGGAAGGCCGTATCCAGGGAGTTCCGATGCGCTTGCGCCGGGCCGTGCCGCTGTTGCTGCTGCTGGCCGTGGCGGGTTGCTCGACAGTCCGGGTGGTACGCCTGGACACGGGAGACGGGGCGCTTCTGCTTCACACGCCGCGCGAGGACGAAGGCGCCGGCCCGGTGGAACTGGACGAAGACGACTTCCAGGAGGCCGTCGCGGAGTTGGCCCGCGACGTGCGCCCCTTCGCCAATCCGCTGCGAGAGGCCCGGCAACTGTTCGGCGTCCCAAAGCGAGGCGGCGTGTACTGGTACGAGGGGCACGGCCACCGTCTCATCCCGGTGGCCGAAGACACGGACGCTGACGGCCCTCGCCTTCTGGCGTCCTACGCCGACGAGGCGCTGACGCGTGACTATGGCCAATGGTGCGAGCGCAAGCGCCAGCCCGGAGATTGCCTCCACCTGCTGGGCGAGGGGCCCTTGCTGGCCAGCGATGGCAGGTATGCGCTCGCGATGGCCATCGCCATGGATTCGGTGTGGGAGGAGACAGCCAAGGCCTTGAGGGACATCGCGGACCCTCGCGCCCTGCAGGCCACCGTCACGGCCTCCGTCAGCATGTACCTGCTGCTGTGGGCACTCCCCGAGCCGCTGAGCAAGGGCCTGGCGGCCCTGCTGACGGCCACCGCCATTGCCTATCTGGGTGTCGACACGGTGTGGCGGCTGCTGGACGGGTGGGTTTCGCTGGTGCGTGAGGTGGACCAGGCCACCACCTTCGAGCAGCTCAGCGCCGCAGGCGAGGCGTACGGCGAGGTGCTGGGAGAGAACGCGGCGCGCGTGTTCATCATGCTGGCCACCGCCGCCATCGGCAACACCGCCGGGCTCGCGGCAAAGGCCGCGAGGCTGCCCGGCTCCGCCCAGGCGGCGCTCGCCGTCGAGTCCCAGGCGGGCTACCAGTTCGTTTCAATTGGAAGCGTGCGCTCGGTGGCCATGGCGGCGGACGGCTTCACCGTCGCGCTCGCCCCCAACGCCGTGGTCATGGCGGAGCGGGGCATGAGCGGCACGGGCCGCCCCCAGAAGCACCACCTCGCCACCATCCGCAACGAGAAGTCCACCGCGCGCGGGGGGCCCTGGACGCCTCGGTTCCGGGACATCTTCAAGAAGGCGGGAATGGAGCTGAAAGACCCTGAGAACGTCGTCCCCATCGAGGGACACAAGGGGCCGCATCCACAGGACTACCATGCGCTGGTCTTCAGACGGCTGAGCGATGCCACGGAGGGCTGCCGCAAGATTCTGGAGTGTAGAAAACTACTGACGGATGCTCTCCAGGAACTGGCGCAGGAAGCAGTCACGAGAGGAACGGACATCAACAAGCTCCTGACCCAAAGAAAGCGGCGCTAGAAGCACGACACCATGCCAGCTCGATTCTTCGACCTCTCCGAGAATGTCAAAACCGGCAACTGGTACCTGGGAGACGCGTTGGACGAGCGCGGCCAGGAAGTGGACGACCCCTGGATGTTCAGGGCAGGACGGCCTCTCCGTGTCGAAAGCCGACTGAGCATCCCCATTGGTGAACCTGGGAAGCCATTGGACTTCTCACTGGCTGGCGTAGGGGTGACGCCTGTCGTCCATGTCCGGGTGGCCTCGCTCTTCACAGAGCTGGCCCCCAATGACGTGCAACTCATCCCGGTGGACATCAAGGGGCATCCGGACCAATACCTCATCCTGGTTGCCACGAAGCTCATTCGCTGCATTGATGAGAAGGCATCCTCGGAGGTGCGGTACTGGACGCCAGAGCACGGGCGGCCAGAGCGAGTGGGCGAGTATCGCTCCGTGTCCGGCATGCGGATCGACGGCACGAAAGCAGGCAACGCCAGGGTGTTCCGCGCGTGGGGATGGAAGATTCCCCTCATCGTCTCCGAGGACATCAAGTCAGCGCTGGAGCGCGCGAAGGTCACGGGCGTGCGGTTCACGGAGGTGTAGACGGAGCCGAACCAGCGACCTTGCGCATCGACTGGCTCATGTCGGCACCGCGCCATGGCGCTCTTGAGAGCCCGGAGCGTGGTCCGCATCCGCTCCGAGTCCGCGTACCGGATTAGTCGTGGTCGAAGCGGATGATGCGCTCGACGCGATAGGTGGACGCCGGCGTCAGCGGCTTCAGCAACATCAGCGCCCCGGACTGACCCAGCTCCACCACGTCCTTCTCGGGCTTCTCCAGGCGCAGCGTGTCGCCCACCTTCGCGGCGTGCCCCGCCAGCGGCACGGCGAACAGTCCCCGTCCGGCCACCGACTCGACGGCGCCCAGGACGCGCAGGTCGCCCAGCTCCTCCACCTTCCCGACGTGCACGAGCGAGAGCTGCCCGCCCTGCTTGCGCACCTCGCGCGTGACGGCGATGCCCACGTCCGCGGTGAAGGGCTTTCCGTCCGCGCCGAACAGGCCCACGTCCTGGAGCAGGACCTGCACCAGCCCCGAGCCCAGGTTCTCCGGGATGGAGTCGTAGCGCGCGACGTCCGCCTCCGCGGCCTTTCCCGTGGCCAGCGCGTCCAGCGCCGTCGCCAGCGCGACGAAGTTGAGGCGCACCAGCGGCTCGTCCGGCGGCAGCGAGGTCCACGCCCCCGTCTCGATGAGCACGGAGGGCGTCCCCCAGCGCGTCATGTTGTCGCCGAAGGCACGCTGCTCGAAGGAGTCGTCGTAGCGCCCCACCTGCCCCGGCGCGAGCGTCTCCACCGCGTCGCGAATCACCGCGCACACCTTCTTCGCCAGCAGCCGGCCCGGGTTGTCGCTGCGCTTCTCGTCGAAGGCCGCCGCGAGCAGCGAGATGGACGCCGGGCGCCCCGTGCGGCCCACCGCGTGGCGCCAGCTCTGGTTGTGGAGGTTGAAGCCGATGAAGGGCTTGAGCCTGTCCCGCAAGCCCTTGAGCGCCCGAGCCTCCGGCGTCTGGAGCGCGAGCGCATCGCGGTTGATGTCGATGCCCTGGGCGTTGCGACGCTGGAAGCGCTCGGCGCCGTCGGGGTTGAGCAGGGGCACCGCGTGGAGGGTGAGCTCGGTGAGCATCCGCGCCACCCAGGGCTCCTGGCGGTGCGTGCGGACGTACTCGAAGAAGTCCAGCAGGGCCGAGGTGGCGGTGGGCTCGTCGCCGTGCATCTGCGACCAGAGCAGGACGTGCCGCGCGCCCGTGCCCAGGGACAGGTGGTACAGCGCGCGGCCCTCCACCGAGTGCCCCACCACCTCCAACTGGAAGAGGTCCGGGGCGCGCTCGCGCAGGGCCTTCAGGTGCTTCTCCACGTCGCCGTGCCGCACCAGCGGGGCCACGGGGAGCGCCTTCGAGTGCACCTCCGGCCACAGCGCCGCGAGCGCCTTCGGAGGGGGAATCGCCTGGGTGGGGACGGCGGGAGGAGGGCTCATGGGAGTCCGGGAAGGTGAGGCGCCCAGTAGCAGGAGGGAGGACAGCAGGAGCAGGAAGCGTCGCGGCCGGGAGTTCTGTCTGACGGAGTCCATCACCGTGTCCTTGTGTCCCCGGATGCTATCAGCCGCGCCCCCGGGTTGAGGCAAGATGCACGCTCATGGAAAAGCCGCGAGAGCCCGCCCGTCATTTCACCCAACAAGAGGCCGAGCTCATCCTGCGACGCGCTGCGCACCTCGGCACGCGCGAGGCCCCGGCCGAGCTGAGCCTCGAGGAGCTGGAGCGCATCGCCGCGGACGCCGGCATCTCGCCGGAGAACATCCGCCGCGCCGCCGAGTCCCTGGAGGCCCCGGCCACCCTCGCGACGAAGAGCCTCTTCTTCGGTGAGTCCCTGTCGGTCCATCTGGAGCGCACCCTGTCCGTGCAGCTCACGCCGAAGAGCCTCGAAAGACTGGCCCTGATGATGAATGACCTGGTGGGCGGAAAGGGCACCGTCTTGCATTTCCAGGATGAACAGCGGCTGACCTGGACACGGAAGGAAGAGAATGGCTCGCTCCCGGAGAAAGTCGCCATCTGGAGCAGCGGCGGGCGCCTGCGCGTGGAGCTGACGGCCTCGCAGGGCGGCCTCGCGGGCGGGCTGTATGGCGGCGTCTGGGGAGGCGTGGGTGGCGGCCTCGGCATTCCCCTCGGGACACTCACCGCCATCTTCACCTCCTCGGTCTTCACGGGACTCGGCGTGTTCTTCGGTGTCGCCGCGGGCGGCTACACGCTGGCCCGGGTCCTCTTCACGAGCGCCGCGCGCAACCGGCGCGCCCGGTGGGAGCACCAGCTGCGGACCCTCTGCGAGCACATCACCGGACTGGGCACCTAGGGAGCGAGACGGACCATGCGAGCGCCACTTCGAGCACAACCCCTCACCCGCGAGGCCTTCGCTCCCTTCGGGGACGTCATCGGCCTGGACCTCTCCGGTGGCTCCAGCGCCAACCAGGGCACCGCCACCCGGTTCGACAGGGTGGCCCGACTCGGCGGCAGCCGGGAGCAGGCCCAGCCCAACCTCGCGGTGTTCCGCTCGGTGGCGAAGACGCTGCCCTTCGAGGTGCGCCTGCTGGAGCGTCACCCGTGCTCGTCGCAGATGTTCGTGGCGCTGAAGTGCCAGCGCTTCCTCGTCGTCGTGTGCCCGGACGATGCGCGCGGCGAGCCGGACCTGTCGCAGCTGCGCGCCTTCGTGTGTGGCCCGGGCCAGGGCGTGAATTACCGCCCGGGACTCTGGCACCACCCCATCATCGCGCTCGACGGGCCGGCGGACCTGCTGATGCTGGCGTGGGAGGACGGCACGGCGCTCGACTGCGAGGAGCGTCCCCTCCCCGAGCCCTACCTCGTCACCAGCGACTGACGGAGCAGCTCGCCTTCATTGTGGAAGGCGGTCACCGGGTGGCGCACGGGCTCCAGCGTTCCATCCGGGTGGACGAGGGCGCCGCCTCCCAGCGGGATGCCGATTCCACGCGCCCCAGGGCCCGCGGCCCGCATGGCGCGCTTCAGCTCCTTCCACTCCGGTGCCTCGTGGACGCCGACGATGAAGGGCGCCAGGCCCAGGACGGGGAACAGGGCCAGCTCGCCAGGAGGCGGGTCCTCGCGCCAGGCCCGTGCGCCGAGCTGCATCGCGCCCGCGGAGATGCCCATGAGGATGGCGCCCTCGCGGTAGCGCTCGCGGAGCAGCGGCTCCACGCCGTTGCGCTGGAAGGTCTCCCAGCCCAGGAGCGGGTCTCCTCCCGCCAGCAGGATGACGTGCGCACGCGCGAGCCAGGCGAGGTCCTCGTCCGAGGGCCGTGAGGGAATCATCCGGCAGTGGGAGATGCCCGCCAGCGCCATGGCGCCGGTGAAGATTTCGTAGAAGGAAGGCTCGTCGCCGTTGGATGCGCCCAGGTACGCGGCCCGGAGCGGAGCGTCCGCTGGCAGCCACGTGGAGAGACAGGCCAGGTACGGCCGGCCCCCATCGCGCCAGTACAGGAGCGAGCTGTCCGCGAGCAGGAAGAGTGGCTTGAGGGCGGGCATGGGGCGTCCACTCCTCACGAGCGCGTGTCGTCCACGAAGTGCAGGGGCTCGCCGGGCTCGGAGGCCTCACCGTCCTCGGCCTGGAGGTCCAGCGGCCCGGTGGAGATGACCCAGACATCCAGCGTCTCGTCTTCGTCCGTGTTCCCCACGCACGCCATCGTGATGTTGCAGTCGGGGCATGTCCCGGAGACGCCGAGCCGCGCCTTCACCGGCGCGGGAAGCGCTTCCAGGCTGACGGCGCGGGACTCATCGAAACGGTAGGTATCCACGCCAATCGCCACCGCCCCCTCGGGCGTCTCGCTCCGCTCCGTGTCGCGGAGCTCCATGGGCCCCTGGCCGGTGAAGTACGCGTAGCGATTGCTCCGCTCGGGCGCGAAGCCCACCTCGGAGAAGACCGGCGAGTAGGTCCGCTTGTCCATGAAGTGGTACCGCTGCGCCGTGTGCCAGCCCTTCAGGTTCGACCTGCACTCCGCCGCGCGGGCGCGCTGGCCGAACCGGACGAAGTTGGGAATCGTGATGGCGGCGACCGCGCCGATGCACGGACAGGCCAGCAGCCCGAGCGCGAGGAAGAACCACTTCCGATTGATGCGGGACGGAGCCGTCGTCACGTTGCCACACGGGCAGGTGATGAGGGTGCCCGGCGCGAGCCCCGTCGCGTCGAGAGGCCGGTCGCACTTCGGGCATTCCACGGTCGCCATCGGGCGCGCTCCCCTTCCTTCGTGTCCGGCAAGGTTACCCCGGCCCCTGGGACGGCTACACTGCCCCCGTGCCGAAAGACCTGCTCGACCTGGATGCGACGCCCGAGCGCCTGCGCGCGCTCGCGGACGCCGGAGTCCTTCCGCCCGCCGCGCTCGAGCGCGCGCTGCACCTGTCCGTGGCCTCGCCGCCCCGTGCGGAGTGGCGGAGCTTCCTGTCCACCACCCTGATGGCCCTGGGCACGCTGCTGGTGCTCTCCGGCGTCATCTACTTCTTCGCGTACAACTGGGCGGCCCTGCACCGCTTCGGGAAGCTGGGCCTCATCGCCGCCGCGCTCGTCGGCACCGCGGTGGGCGCGTGGCGGCTGGGGGAAGGGCTCGCCGGCCAGCTCTCGCTGCTGGCCTCGGCGGTGCTCGTGGGAGCGCTGCTCGCCGTGTACGGGCAGGCCTACCAGACGGGCGCGGACCCGTATGAGCTGTTCGTCGGCTGGGCGGTGCTCATCCTCCCGTGGGTGCTCCTGGCCCGCTTCGCGCCGCTGTGGATGTTCCTGGTCCTGCTGGTGAACACGGGCATCGTCCTCTTCTGGGGGCAGGTGCTCGACGGCGACGAGGACACCGCCGCGTGGCTCGCGGTGGTGCTGGGCCTGCTCAACGGCTTCGCGTGGGCCACGTACGAGCACTTCGCCAACGCGGGCCTGTCCTGGCTCCAGGGGCGGTGGGTGCCGCGCGGGCTCGCGGTGATGACGGTGGGCCCGCTCCTGGCGGCGGCGGTGGCCTTCATCGTTGCGCCGTCGGAGGTGGGGCCGGGGGCCGGCGTGGCGCTGCTGCTCGTGCTGGGCTCGCTGGCGGCGGAGTACGCGCTGCACCGCCACCTGCGCGGCGAGCTGTTCCTGCTCACCCTGGGCGTGCTGTCCGCGATGACGCTCGCCACCACGTGGGTGGGCCGCCTGCTCATCGTGGATACGGGCGTGGACGAGCTCAGCCTCTTCATCCTGCCCTTCGTCATCATCGGCGAGGTGGCGCTCGCGGTGTGGTGGCTGCGCAACGAAGCCCGGGCCACGGGCGCCGCGGAGGAGGCCTGACATGGCGCGCCCCACACTGCAGGACGTCCTGAATGGCCTCCAGGCCGAGGGCCACCTGGCTCCCGACGCCGGGGAGCGGGCCCGCACCGCCATGGAGGTGTACCGCCGCACCGACGTGGCCACGCCCTGGTTCGTGAAGGCGCTCGCCGGCTTCGGCGCCTGGGTGGCCGCGGCGTTCCTCCTGAGCTTCTTCGGCTGTGTCGGGCTCTGGCAGGAGGAGCTGCTGCTGGCCTTCCTCGGGCTCATCATCGGCGGCGGCGCCACGCTGCTGCGGCGGAGCACCCGGGGGGCCTTCATGGAGCAGCTCGCCCTGGCGCTGTGCCTCGCCGGAATCGCCATGGTGCAGACGGGCATCGCGGTGATGACGGAGAGCGAAATCGCGCCGGCCGTCATCCAGCTCGTGCTGGGCGCGGTGCTGCTCGTCCTCTTCCCGGACGCCATCCTCCGCTTCCTCATGGCCCTGGGCATGGCGGGAGCGGCGGTGTACCTGCTCTGGAAGGGGCTGGGCGAACTGGGCATGCAGGTGGGGCTGCTCGGCTGCGCCGTGCTCGTCCACTGGCTCCTCCTGGAGCAGGCCCGGCTGCGGCGCGGGCGCTGGGGTGAGCTGGTGGGCCCGGCGGGCTTCGCGCTGGCCTGCGGCCTCATGGGCGCGCTGCTGTCGCTCAGCTTCCTCGGCGCGCTCCTCCGCGAGCTGGGCGAGCACGGCATCTCCACACCGGATGCGGTGCTCACGCTGGGGCTGACGGCGCTGACGCTGTACACCGCGTGGCGGGTGATGCGGGAGCTGGGGCTGGAGGCGTCGGGGGTGGCGGGCGCGGCGGTGTTCGTCGCGCTGGGCCTGACGGCGCTGATGACGCTCCACACGCCCGCCGTCATCGCCGCGGTGGGGATGCTGGTGCTCGCCTTCCACCGGCGCTCGACGGTGCTGCTGGGGCTGGCCGTGGCGTTCCTGCTCGCGGCGGGCGGCTGGTACTACTACGACCTGGGGCTCACACTGCTGGCCAAGGCGCTCGCGCTGACGGGCAGCGGGCTGGTGTTCCTGGGCTTGAGGTTGTTCCTCCTGCGGCGCTTCCCCGCCGCGGCGGCGGAGGTGCGGTGATGCGCGCGGCGGTCATCTTCGGCGGGCTGGTGCTCGCGCTGGGAGCCCCCGCGGGGCTCGTCATCCAGAAGGAACATGTGCTGTCCACCGGCCGCACCGTGCTGCTGGAGCTGGCGCCCAGGGACCCGCGCTCGCTGATACAGGGCGACTACATGGTGCTCGACTACGCCATCAGCCGCGAGCGGAGCGAGGACCTGGCGCAGCGCCCGCGCGACGGAAACCTCGTGCTGCGCCTGGACGAACAGGGCGTGGGGCGCTTCGTGCGCTTCGACACGCCGGAGACGCCGCTGGCGCCGGAAGAGTTCAAGCTGCGCTACCGCGTCCGTCAGGAGCGCGTGCGCCTGGGCGCGGAGTCCTTCTTCTTCCAGGAGGGCCACGCGGACCGGTACGAACAAGCGCGCTACGGCGAACTGCGCGTGGCGGGCAGCGGCGCCAGCGTGCTCGTGGGCCTGCGCGACGAGCAGCGCGCCCCCATGGGCCACGACGCCCGGTAGCCCACCCTTCCGCAGACGCAACACGATGACCCTTGCCCTCGGCGAAGACTTCGTGCATCATATTGTTGATATCGATAATCAAAATCAAAATCAAGGAAGGCACGATGCTCGGACAGGGATGCTGCAGAACGGTGCTGGCGCGAGGTCCGTGTGCGGAGGTGACGCGGTGCTCCTGTGGGCACATCCACCTGGCGATGGGGCCGGTGACCCTCCGTGTCGAGGAGGACGTGCTCCGGGCCATCGGCTTGACGGTGGCCGAGGCGCTCCAGCAGCTCGGCGAGCGGGAAGGCTCCACCGTGGAGACGGCGGAGCCCGTGCTCACCTCCGGCGGGTGGAAGCAGTGAGCGCCACCGGCTCCCTGCGGCTGCCCCGGACGGAGCTGTCCGCGCGCGTGCGCCGCCTGACGGACGTGGAGGCCGCCGCGCCCGCGCGCGAGCCCGTCACGGCCCCGCTGTCCGTGCTGCTGGAGGAAGGGACGGCGAAGGCGCGCCAGCAGACGGAGCGCTCGCTGTTCCTCCAGACGCTCTTCGAGGATGCGTGGGAGGGCGGCGTCTACGGCCAGTTCGTCCGGGCACAGCACTACGTCAGCTACCTGCGCCAGCTCCACTACCTCTACTCCGCCTTCGAGGCCCTGCTGCCGCGCGTGGTGGACACGCCGCTGACGCCGGTGCTGCTGCTGCCGGAGCTGCGCCGCGCGGACGCGCTGGAGGCGGACCTCGCCTACTTCTGCGGCGAGACGCGCTCGGACGCCTTCGCCTGCCTGGAGGCCCGCCTGCACGCGCAGCGCCTGCGCGAAATCGCCGGGGACGCGCCGCACCTGCTCGTGGCCCACGCGTATGCGCGGTGCATGCTGGACGTCTTCACGGCGACGGCCCGGGCCCGGAGCATCTCGCAGGCCTTCGAGCTGGAGGACGGCCGGGGCACCCTCTTCTACGGCGCGCCCACCGCGCCGGAGCTGGCGGCCTTCCGCGTCCGCCTCCACTCCCGCATCGACGGGCTGGAGCTGGACGCGGACGAGGTCCAGGAAGTCGTGCAGGAGGCCCGCATGGCCTTCCGCCTCCATGCGCTCGTGTGCGACGAGCTGGCCCGGGGCGCGCCCGGAATCACGGCGCGGGGTGGCGGCGCGGCGCCCTGCCCTCCGCGCTGAGCTACTTCGGAGGGTTCAGCGTGTCCCAGTAGCTGTGCAGCCCGCGCAGGTGGGTGCCCCCGTCGACGGCGAGGGTGTCCCCCGTCATCCACGCCGAGTCCTCGCTGCACAGGAAGGCGACGGCCCCGGCGATGTCCTCCACCGTGCCGCACGGCTTGCCCAGCGGCGTGCGGGAGAGGAACTCGCGTCCCATGTCGCCCTCGAAGAAGGGCTGCGACAGGGGCGTGCGGACGCCGCCCGGCGCCACGACGTTGACGCGGATGCCGTGCCTCCCCAGCTCCGAGGCGGCGACCTTCGAGAGGTTCGCCAGCCCGGCCTTGGAGGCGCAGTAGTGCGCGAGCCCGTCCGTCACCGCCGTCTGGTTCAGCGAGGAGATGTTCACCACCGCGCCGGGCCGCTTCGCCGCGATGAGCGCGCGGGCGAACGCCTTCATGAACAGGAAGGGCCCCTTGAGATTCACGTCGATGACGTGCTCGAAGTCCGCCTCGGACATGTCGACGAGCGGGGACAGCGTCACCGTGCCGGCGTTGTTCACCAGGATGCCCGGCTGCCCCAGCTCGCGCGTGGCCACGTCCAGCGCCCGGGCCACGTCGTCCGCGCGGCACACGTCCCCGGCCACGGGGACGGCCCGAGCGCGGCCCTCCGCGGCGCGGTTGAGCTGCTCGGCGGCCTCGTCCAGCTTCGCCTGCGTCCGGCCGAAGAGGAGCACGCTGGCCCCGTCCCGCATCAGCCGCGAGGCGATGCCCAGCCCGATGCCCTGCCCCGCGCCCGTCACGATGGCGCTGTCCGAAATGAGCTTCATGGGTTCCTCCATCCCGTGGGTGTGGCGTCCATGCCTCAACGCCACCGGAACGGAGTATTCCCGAACTCCCCCGCGTCAGTCCGCCTCGGCCTCCGTCAGCAGGTCGGCGAAGGGAGACGCGTCCTCGCCCAGGGCCTTGTAGAGCGACTCCACCTTCTCCAGCTCGCGCTTGAGCGCCTTGTGGTGGTTGCGGTTCTTCACCAGGCTCTCGCGGCCCAGCAGGCGGAAGCCCTCGTCGCGGCCCACCTGGCGGATGGCCATGCCCAGCACCAGCCCGCGGAAGGCGTCCGCGAGGTCCAAGTCGAGCGGGGCGTTGCGCTTGCGCGCCTCGGCGACGAAGGCCTGCGCCGCCGCGCGCAGCGCCTCCGGCAGCGGCTTGCCGCCCGGGGCCTGCTCGTAGTCGAGCGCGCGGGCCACGTGCTTCTCCTGAAGCACCAGCTCCCCGGTGGGCGTGGTCTGCTCCACCATGGCCAGCGTGTAGGCGCGGCGGACGATGTTGTCGAGCTGCCGCAGGTTGCCCGGCCAGTTGCCGCCCACCAGCAGCCGCTCCGCCTCCTGCGTCAGCCGCGCGCTGCCCTCGGGGGAGCGCTCGCGGTGCCGCCGGTTGACCATGTACCGCCCCCACATGGGGATTTCGTCCGTGCGCTCCTGCAAGGCGGGCATGCGCACCGGCAGCACGTTGACGCGGTAGTAGAGGTCCTCGCGGAAGCGGCCCGCGCGCACCTCGGCGTGCAGGTCCGCGTTGGTGCCGATGATGAAGCGCACGTCCGCCTGGCGCTCACCGGTGCCCTCGCCCAGCGGCCGGTAGCTGCGCGACTCCAGGAGGTGCAGCAGGCCCGCCTGCGCCTTGAGTGACAATTTGTCGATTTCGTCGATGAACAGCGTGCCACCGTCCGCCCGCGCCACGCTGCCCGGCGCGTCGCGCACCGCCCCGGTGAAGGCGCCCTTCTTCCAGCCGAAGAGCTCCGCCATCTGGAGGTCCTCGGGCACCGTCACCAAATCCAAGGTCTCGAAGGGCTTGCCCCGGCGGTTGGAGCGCTCGTGGCACCAGCGCGCCAGCCGAGACTTGCCCGCGCCGGTGGCGCCGCTGATGAGGATGGTCTCATCCTGCAGCGCGAAGACGCGGAGGATGGGCAGCAGCTCCGCCATGGAGCGGCCCACCACCGGGAGGAACTCGTCCACCTCCGGCGTGGCCACCGGGCGCTGCGGCAGCCCGGCGAGGTACGGCGCGGCGACGTCCGCGAGCAGCTGCAGCTTGTCCCCCGCCGACAGCCAGACGAACTCCTGGCCCATGGCGGCGAGGCAGTCCGCCTCCAGGGAAATCATCCCCTCGATGCTGCCGCCCGGCGTGCGCAGGGGCAGCACGCACACGTGCGTGGCGTGGCGCCCGAGGAAGCGCTGCCGGCTCTCGTTGCTGTGGAAGCCCGCCAGGCCCGGGTCCCCCGTCACCGGGGCGTTGGGCGCGTGCGGCTGCACCGTGCCCACGTTGACGTCGATGGACACCGCGCACCGGTGCTCCACCACCGCGCGCCACGCCGTGGCGGAGGTGAAGAAGGGCGTCCCCACACTCGCATCCGTAATCTCAGAGGCCCCTACATCCAGCGCGGCCAGGCGACGGTAGGCCTCGCCGGGGCGGAGGTGGACGATTCCGCGGAGCACGCGGGCCCGGGCTGCGTACCGACTGGACGCAACGGCTTCCTGGGCCAGGGCCAGCATCCGGCGAAGCGTGGCCGCCGCGGCGGTCTCGAAGTCCTTCGCCCCCCGCAATGCGGTCAGGAGCTGCGCCATCTCGTCATGCATCCACTCGCCTCCGTCCGGAGCCATCCGAGCCACCCCTCTCAGGGCCGCTTCGGAAGAAGGACAGAAGTGTAGCGGAGATGGAGATGAAGAACGCGGAAGGAGCGGCCCCTCCTTCCGCGTTCTCGGACCTCCATGACGGCGGGGCGCCCCGGTTTCCCGTGGCGCCACGCCAATTCCTCTTGCGGACTTCGTGCCAACCACCCTGTTTTCAGTGTTTTCAGGGAGTTGACCCGAAAGGGGCTCCAAAGCGGCCCCGGGACGCGTCCGGGCGGGACGCGAGCGCGTCCTGACGGAACGCGCGTGCGTTCCAGGCGGACGCAGCGGGGGTCGCCCGGTATGCTCCGCCCCCCTATGACGGCTCCAGCGTGGCTCCACTCCCTGCCAGGGGTGGGGGCGACCATCGGTCCCTACCGGCTCCAGGAGGTGCTGGGACAGGGCGGCATGGGCGTCGTCTACCGGGGGGAGCACCCGGAGACGGGCGAGGCGGTGGCGGTCAAGACTGTCAGGGCCGCCTCCGAGGTGCCGCTGGCGAGCATCCGCCGGGAGATTCACGCGCTGCGTCGGCTGCGGCACCCGGGGGTGGTGCGAATCGTGGCGGAGGGCGTGGCGGACGGGCTGCCCTGGTACGCCATGGAGCTCTTGCGCGGGCAGACGCTGCGCGGCGCCAGCGCGGGGCAGGAGGCGGGCCCGGTGGCGCCCGAGCGGCTGCGCGCCGTGCTCACCCTGGTGCGGCGGATGTGCGCGCCGCTGGCCTTCCTGCACGCCAACGGCCTCGTCCACAGGGACCTCAAGCCGGAGAATGTCTTCCTGCGCCCGGACGGCACGCCGGTGCTGGTGGACTTCGGCATCGCCGCGCGCTTCGGCGGCTCGCGGGGCCGCGAGACGCTGGACGTGGGCGGCGCGGTGGTGGGCAGCGACGCGTACATGGCCCCGGAGCAGCTGCGCGGCGGCTTCGTGGACGCGCGCGCGGACCTCTACGCGCTGGGCTGCATCTTCTATGAATTGCTCACCGGCCGGCCGCCCTTCGTCCCGGGCCGGGAGGGGCCGGTGCCGCACCAGCACCTGCACGTGGCGCCGGTGCCCCCGTCGCGGCGGGTGGAGGGCCTGCCGGACGGCGTGGACGCGCTGGCGCTGCGGCTGCTGGCGAAGAAGCCCCCGGAGCGGCCGGGCTACGCGGAGGACGTGGCGGCGGCGCTGGACGCGCTCGGCGCGGAAGGCGGCGGCGACGGCGGCGCGGTGCCCCGGACGCCGGCCTACCTCTACCGGCCGGACCTGGCCGGACGCGGCGGCGAATTGGGGCGCCTCATGGACGTGCTGGACGCGGCCTCGCGAGGCCAGGGCGGGCGTGTGTTCCTGGGCGGGGAGAGCGGCGCGGGCAAGACGCGGCTGGCGCTGGAGCTGGCGTCCGAGGCCACGTGGCGGCGCATGGCGGTGGTGACGGGCGAGTGCGTGCCGCTGGATGCCGGGGGCGCGGACGTCCACGCCGCGCCGCTGCAGCCGCTGCGCCCGCTGCTCTTGGCGGTGGCGGACCGGTGCAACGAGCGGGGCGCGGCGGAGGCGGACCGGCTCCTGGGGCCGCGCGGGCGCGTGCTCGCCGCGTACGAGCCGTCCCTCCCGCAGCTTCCCGGCCAGCAGGAGCAGCCCGAGCCCCCGCCCCTTCCGGCCCCCGAGGCCCGCGCCCGCGTGCTGGCGGCGCTGCGCGACACGCTGCGGGCCTTCGCGCAGGTGCAGCCGCTGCTGCTGGTGCTGGATGATTTGCAGTGGGCGGACGACCTGACGCTGAGCTTCCTGCAGGAGCTGGGCGCCGAGCACCTCGCGTCGCGGCCGGTGCTGCTGGTGGGCACGTACCGGATGGACGAGATGGGCGCGGCCCTGCGCACGCTCGTGGGCGCGCCGGACGCGGTGCGCGTGGAGGTGGGGCGGCTGGACGCGGCGAGCGCCGGGGAGATGGTGCGCGGCATGCTGGCGCTGCGCGAGGTGCCCGCGCCCTTCGTGGACTCGCTGGTGCGGGAGACGAGCGGCAACCCCTTCTTCATCGCCGAGTACCTGCGCGCCGCCATCGACGCGGGCCTGCTCTTCCGCGCCCCTTCCGGCGAGTGGCTCTTCGAGGCGGGCGGCAGCACCGCGCACCGCCCGCTGCCCCTGCCGGGCAGCATCGTCGAGCTCATCGAGCGGCGGCTGGCCGACCTGGGCGCGGATGCACGCGCGCTGGCGGAAGCAGCCTCGGTGCTGGGACGCGAGCAGGATGCCGAATTGCTGCTGACCATCGCCGCGCTGACGCAGGCCGCGGAGCCGGAGGCGGTGGAGGAGTTGCGCCGCCGGCAGGTGCTGGAGGAGTCCGGCAGCGGGCGTCTGCGCTTCGTGCACGACAAGCTGCGCGAGGTGGCCTACGCACGCATCCCCGCCGCGCCCCGCCAGGCGCTGCACCTGCGCTCGGCGGAGCTGCTGGAGCGCCGGTACGCGGGCACGCCGGAGGTGGAGCGTCACGCCGCGGCGCTGGGCCACCACTGGTCCCGCGCGGGCAGGCCCGGCCGCGCCAGCGGCTGGCTCACCCGCGCGGGTGACAGGGCCCGGGCCGCGTACGCCAACGGCGAGGCCATTGCATTCTACGAGGCCGCGCTGCGCGAGGCGGCGGCGGCGTCCACGCAGGACGCGAGCGCGTTCCCGGGGAACGCGGCGGCGAGGCAGGAGCTGGCGCTGGAGCACGTCTGGGAGGCACTGGGCGAGGTGCTGGCCCTCACCGGGCGGCAGGCCGAGGCGCGCACGGCCTTCATGGAGGCCCTGGCACGCATTCCGCAAAGTGCGCGCGTCCGTCGCGCCAACGTGCTGCGGAAGGTGGGCAAGGCCTTGCAGACGCACCATCTGAACGAGGAGGCGCTGCGCGTCTACGCGCGCGCGGAGGCCGAGCTCGGCCCCGCGCCGGACGCGGCCTCCCCGGAGTCCGAGGCGTCCGAGGCCTGGTGGCACGAGTGGGTGCAGCTCCAGGGCGAGCGAATCACGGTGCACTACTGGCTGGCGCAGCTCGACGCGATGAAGGCGCTGGTGGACGGCGTGCGGCCCGTGGTGCAGGAGCACGGCTCGCCGCTCCAGCGCGCGCGCTTCTTCAACTCCCTGGTGCAGATGCAACTGCGTAGCGAGCGCTACCAGGCCTCCGCGGAGACGGTGGCGCACGCGCGGGCCTACACGGACGCGGCGCTGGAGGCGGGCGGCGACCTGGAGCGCGCGGGAGCGCGGTGCGTGCTGGCCTCGGTGCTGCTCTTCCACGGCGCGCTGGAGGAGGCCCAGGCGGGCATGGAGCTGTCGCTGCGCGAGGCGGAGCGGCTGGGAGACGTGACGCTGCAGACGCGCTGCCTCACGTACCTCACCGTCATCCTCCGGCTGCGCGGGCACGTGGACGCGGCGCGCGAGGCCGCCGGGCGCAGCCTGGAGGTGGCCTCCACCGCGCGCATGGCGGACTACGTGGGGGCGGCGCACGCCAACCGGGCGTGGGTGGCCCTGCGCTCGGCGGACGGCCCGGCCGCGCGCGAGGCCGGCTCGGAAGCGCTGCGGCTGTGGCAGCCCCTGTCGCTCGTCTACCCCTTCCAGTGGCTGGCGCACTGGCCGCTGCTGGCGGTGGAGCTGGCGGACGGCCGCGTGCCCGAAGCACTGGGCCACGCCCGCGCCATGCTGGCATCGAGCCAGCAGCGGCTGCCGGACGCGCTCTTCGCGCCCCTGACCGCGGCGCTGGCGGCGGAGGCGGACACCGCCTCCGCGCGCGAGCACCTCCTGGTGGCGAGCGACGCCGCTCGGCGGCTCGGCTACCTGTGACGGTTTCGACTTCCGTCGTTCACCCCCAGCCACCGAGGTGCGCATGGCCGCCAAGAGCCCCAAGGAGTACGTCTATCTCTTCTTCCAGCCCAACGAGGTCAACGTCCTCGAGGGCTTCACCACCGAGCTGAAGGTGATGGGCGTGCCGAAGGACAACCCGAATGTCCCGGAGAACGTGACGCGGTTCGTGGATTTCAAGGTCAATCCCAAGAAGTCCCCGGAAGAGAAGGAAGCGCGCGCCCAGGTGAAGGTTGTCAGCCGGACGGACGAGGCCGTCACCGTGAAGGGCGTCAAGCCGAGCGGCGAGCCCGCCGACCTGCTCGCCATTCCCAGGAAGGGCTCGCCCTTGCCCACCGGCCTGGAGGCACGGGCGCGGCTGTGGGTGGACGAGTCGGACCTGCTCGTCTACGCGCCGGACGGCAAGGTCTACTGGCTGCCCACCGAGGCGTGGACGAAGGCGAAGTCCTTTGACCCCAAGCATCCCCAGGACATGAAGAAGCTCGCCAAGGCCCTCCTCCCGCTGCTCAAGAACGAGGCCGTGGTGGCCAACATCCCGCACCACGTCGCACACGAGCGCGCGGGCGGCTTGGGCGATAACATCTCAGCACCCACGCCGGCCGAGCCCGTCACCTGCTTCCTGCTCAACCTCAACAGCATCCTGTTGAGCTACACGCCCAGCAAGGAGCTGGAAGCCAGGGAGCAGGACGCCTCTCCCTTCGAGTCACGGAAGTACTGATGCCCCTTCGTCCCACCCGTCGTACTCCGGAAGCGGCCCTTCCTTCCGGCACCCTCAAGCACTTCCGCCACGGGACGCACCGGGTGGTGACGCCCACCGAGACGCTGGAGCGCGTGCGCCGGCTCATGCCGGTGCTGGGCATCACCCGCATCGCCAACGTCACCGGGCTGGACACGATTGGCATCCCCGTCGTCATGGTGGCGCGGCCCAACGCGCGCTCACTGGCGGTGTCGCAGGGCAAGGGGCTGACGCTGGACGCGGCGAAGGCGTCCGGCCTCATGGAGTCCGTGGAGGGCTACCACGCCGAGCACGTTTCCCTGCCGCTGAAGCTGGCCACGTACAACGAGCTGCGCTTCGGCGAGAGCGTGGTGGACGTGGCCGGCCTGCCCCGGCTGTCGGTGAGCCTGTTCCACGAGAACTGGCGGATGCTCTGGGTGGAGGGTGTGAATCTCATTCAGGGCAGCACCTTGTGGCTCCCCTTCGATCTGGTGCACACGGACTACACGCTGCCGCTGCCCACCGGCAGCGGCGCGTTCCTGATGAGCAGCAACGGGCTGGCCTCCGGCAACCACGTGGTGGAGGCCACGCTCCACGGGCTGTGCGAGGTGGTGGAGCGCGACGCCACCACGCTCTGGCACGCGCGGGGCGAGCGGGCCCAGGCACGCACCCGGCTGGATTTGGACTCGGTGGACGACGCCGGGTGCCGGGAGGTGCTGGAGAGGTATGCGCGCGCGGGCGTGGCCGTGGGCGCGTGGGAGACGACGAGCGACGTGGGCGTCCCCGCCTTCACCTGCTCCATCGTCGACCGCGAGCCGGAGGCCTTCCGGCCCGTGGCGGTGGCCAGCGGCATGGGCTGCCACCCGTCGCGCGAGGTGGCGCTGCTGCGCGCGCTGACGGAGGCGGCGCAGAGCCGGCTCACGCGCATCAGCGGGGCGAGGGACGACCTGCACCGCAAGGTCTACGAATCCGCCCGGGACGGCGTCGCGGCGGACCGGCTGCGCACGCGGCTGCGCGAGGAGACGCCCGTGCGCCGCTTCCCCGACGCCCCCACGTACGACGGGGCGACGCTGGAAGACGACCTGGCGTGGGTGCTGGGGAAGCTGGGCGCGGTGGGACTGGGCCAGGTGGTGGCGGTGGACCTGACGAAGCCGGAGCTGGGCGTGCCCGTGGTGCGGGTGGTGGTGCCGGGACTGGAGCCCACGCACGAGGCCCCGGGCTATGTGCCCGGCGCTCGCGCGCAGCGGGCGATGCGGGAGCGCGAGGAATGACGAAGGTGTTCATCTTCACCGGCCCCACGCTGCGACCCGAGGAGGCGCACGCGGAGCTGAAGGCCACCTGCCTTCCGCCGGTGCAGCAGGGCGACGTGTACCGGGCCGCACGGGAAGGGCCGGTGGCCATCGGCATCATCGACGGCTTCTTCGAGCACGTGCCCGCGGTGTGGCACAAGGAAATCCTCTGGGCGATGTCGGAGGGCATCCACGTCTTCGGCGCCGCCAGCATGGGCGCGCTGCGCGCCGCGGAGCTGGAGGCCTTCGGCATGGAGGGCGTGGGCGCCATCTTCGACGCCTTCCAGCGGGGCGAGCTGGAGGACGACGATGACGTCGCCGTGGCCCACGCGGGCGCCGAGGACGGCTGGCGCCCGCTGTCCGAGGCGATGGTGAACATCAGCGCCACGCTGTCGGCCGCCTGGGTCGACCGCGTCGTGAGCGAGGACACCACCCGGACCCTGGTGCGGGTGGCCAAGGAGCTCTTCTACGTGGAGCGGGCCTGGCCGGTGGTGCTCGCGAAGGGCGCGCGGGAGGGCGTGCCACCCTCGCAGCTGAAGGCATTCGAGGCGTGGCTGCCGACGGGGCGCGTGGACCAGAAGAAGGCGGACGCGCTGGCCCTGCTGCGCACGATGCGGGAGCGACTGGAAGTCGGGCTGTCGCCCAAGACGGTGAGCTTTCCCTTCCAGCACACGGATGCGTGGGAGGAGGCGCGACGGCGCGCGGGCCGGCTTCCCCTGCGCAAGGACACGCGGCCCCTGGAGGGCGTGGCGCCCGAGTCGCTCCTGGACGAGCTGCGGCTGCGCGGCGAGCTGGGCACGGCGCGGCGCTCGAGCATGGCGCGGGCGCTGGCGGTGGAGCAGGCCCGCCGGCTGGGACGCGAGCCCGGCGAGGACGAGCTGCGCTCCACCGCCGAGGCGCTGCGCCAGGAGCGGGGCCTGGCCCCCGAGTCCTTCGAGCGCTGGCAGGCCGAGCAGCAGGTGGATGACCTGAAGCGGCTCGTGCGCGACGAGTCCCACGTGCGCTGGGTGGAGACGCTCTTCGAGCCGGACGTGCTGCGCCACCTCGCGGACCACCTGCGGCTGACGGGCGAGTACGCGGCCCTGCTGGAGCGGGCCCAGGACAAGGAGCGGGTGCTCACGGCGGCGGGGCTGGCGACGCCACGGCCGGAGGACGCGGGCATCACCGAGGACATGTTGTGGCGCTGGTACTTCGAGGAGCGCCAGGGCCGGATGATGCCGGAGTCCCTCGGCCGGGCCGCGCGCGACGGCGGCTTCGCGGACGTGGACGCCATGCGCCGGGCCGCGCTGCGCGAGCTGTGCTACGTGCTCGCCAAGGCCGACGCGCCGGAGTGAGAGGCCCGGCGCCCGGCGCGCCTCAGGCCGGCTGGAGGACGAAGACGCGGTCCAGCCGGCGGCTGCCCCGGGACACGGGCGAGGCCACGTCGTAGTCGAAGTCGTACGCGGCCACCACGCGCAGGCCGGCGTCCCGGAAGAGCTTGCTGGCCTGGGCCGCGCTGTACGTGCGGAAGAACCACGTCGTCTCGATGAGCCAGTCCTTCCCCGGCCCGGTGACGCGCAGCCGGTTGCGCATGGGGGAGCGGCGCGCGCGGCGCTCGGGCACGCCCTCGTGCGTGTTGCAGACGACCTTGTCCTTCCCCACCTGGCCCACCCAGCGCTCGTGCTCCGGCGTGGTGCGCGCGTAGTCCGTGAGGTGGAAGCCGAGCACGTAGATGCCCTTCGGCTTCAGCAGCCGCCGGGTGCCGATGAGGTGCTCGCGCGCCGCGGCCTCGCTGTCCAGGTAGCGGAAGGTGGAGACGAGGCAGTGCGCCAGGTCCACACGGCCCCGCAGCGACGGCTCGGCGAAGGACTCCATGCGAGACTGCGACAGCCGCACGCGGCGGCGCTGCGCGGGCGTGAGGCGCCTGCGCGCGTGGGCGAGCATCGCGTCGGAGATGTCGTAGCCCACCACCTGGAGGCCCCGGCCCGCGGCCTCCTCCACCAGCCGCCCGGCACCGCAGGCGGGCTCCAGCCACAGCTTGCCGCCGGTGCCATGGCGCTCGCTGAGCGCCTGGAGGAAGTCCGCCTCGCGCACCGTGTCGGTGCCGAAGATGGCCTCGTAATACTCGGGGTGCTCGTACCAGTCGGTGCGCTTTTCCATGAGGGCGCGCGCATCCTCCAGGCGCCCGGGGAGAAAGCAAGAAGAAGCCCGGGGCTTCAGGGCGCGGTGACACCCGCCTCCCGCGCCCCGCGCCCCTCCGACTCCGCGGCGTCGAGCAGCCGCGACGCCAGGCGCATGAAGTCGGACTCGGTGACGATGCCCACCAGCGTGTCGTCGCCGTCCACCACGGGCAGGCAGCCGAAGCGGCCGTCGAGCAGCTTGTGGATGGCGTCGCGCGCCGGCAGGTCCGGCGTCACCGCCTCCAGCCCGCGCGTCATGATGTCGGAGACGGACACCGGCTGCGGCGCGGACGCGAGGTGCCGGCCCAGCGCGCGGATGAGGTCGCGGTGGCTCACCAGGCCCACCAGCTTCCCGTCCCGCACCACGGGCAGGTGCCGGATGTGGTGGAGCTTCAGCAGGTCATCCCCGTTCAGCAGGCCATCCGTCTCCTGCAGCGTGACGACGTCGCGGGTCATCAAGTCGCCCACGGTGAGCATGGCGCGGCCTCCTCGGTGTCCGCCCGTGGGGTGAGTCGGGGTTCGCACGGGCCGGAAGATGCGGACCTCCCTGGGAGGGTGCACCCGCCCCCCACACCGTGCAGCCGGGAGCAGTCGTGCCGCCGGGCGCGGCCCTCCCTGGACACACGGCGGACAGGCCTCGCGCCCGCGCCGGTTCACATCCGCCGCGGCGGCCCCCCATCCACCAGCACGGCGGCGCTGCCGCCCCCACCCGCTTCGAGGAGCGACATGCTGCATAGCGTCCTGCTGGTTGACGATGACCCCACCCTGCTCCGCCTCTACACCCGCGTCCTGGAGGACCTGGGCTGCGCCGTAGCGACCGCCCCGGATGGACAGGAGGCGCTGACGATGGCGCCGCACCTGCGCCCCCACCTCATCATCACCGACCTGACGATGCCGCGGATGAACGGGCTCGAGCTCTGTCAGGCCCTGCGCGAGGACCCGTGGCTGCGCGACGTCCCCGTCATCCTCCACAGCGGGCTGGACCTGCTGGTGCCGCCCGCGGGCGTCGTCTACCTGCGCAAGACGGGTGACCTGGCGGAGTTCGGCGCCCAGGTCATCCGCAGCCTCTCGGAAGCACCGTCCAGGCGACGACTCACCCCAGCCGCCTGAGCCGGTGGGCCGCTCCACGCCCCCCTCCCCGAGGAGCGGCCCACCGGCCCCGGCGCATGCGCGCGGGCCGGCGGCGGTGGAGACGAACGGGCCCCGGCTCAGTGCCCGGCCGGGTGCCCCATCAGCCGCGCGAGGACGAACATCAGGGCCAGCCCCGCGAAGAGCGCCAGCACGTTGCGCCCCGGGTTGTCCTTGCCATGCCGGTGCACGTGCGGAAGCAGGTCACTCACGGCGATGTAGAGGAACGTCCCCGCGGAGAAGGCCAGCGCCTTGGCGCCGAGGCTCTCGAAGTTCAGCACCGCGTTGAAGAGGAAGTAGAGCGCCGCGCCCGCCGGCACCATGGCCCCGTACAGCGTGGACAGCAGCAGGATGGAGCTGCGCGAGCGGCCCTCCGTCTTGAGGATGGACGCGAGCGACAGCGCGGAGGGCACCTTGTGAGCGACGATGGCCAGCATCGCCATGAAGCCCACGCCCTCCTCCACCGCCGAGCCCAGGGCAATCCCGTCGAACAGCGTGTGCGTGGACAGCCCGAGGAACGCCGTGAAGCCCAGCACCTGCCCGGGTGCAGCCGGCGCCCCGGTGCCGGACATGTGGTCCCCGGGCAGGTCCTCCCCCGCGTGCGCCACCAGGTAGCGCTCCAGCACGAGGAGGAAGGCGAAGCCCGCCGGCACCAGCGCGAAGGCCCACCACCCGCCGCCGGTATACGCCTCCGGCAGCATGTGGAAGAAGGCCGCGCCCAGCATCACCCCCGCCGCGAAGGCCAGGAAGCGCACCAGGTGCGTGGGTCGCTCGGTCCACACCACCCCCACCGCGCCCAGCAGGGCACCGAGGACGATGATGAGCGAGTAGAGGGCCACCGTGGCCAGGACTGGCGACATGGGGCGCGCACCCTACCTCAATCGGATTCCAGATTCGCGAATCTGGAATCCGACCGCCGTGCCGCGCTTCGTGAAGCGCCGCTCAGTAGCGCCGGACGACGATGAGCCCCACCCGGCCGGGCTTCACGTCCACCGTGTGCTCCGTCGTCCGGCCACTCGCTTCCACACGCACGGTGTGGCTGCCCGACTTCACCCGGAAGCGCGCCACCTGGAACTCCGCCGGCAGGGACAGCCAGGAACGCAGGTCTGGCGCGTTCATCGCGTTGAGCACCAGGAAGGTGAGCACGCCCACCTCGTCGCTCTTGGTCAGCGCGCCCACGCCCGCCGCCAGGCCGGCCTTCACCGCCACGCCCGCCAGCTGCTTCGCCAGCATCCGGCCAATGCGCTCGTTGAGGTGCACGCGCGCCACGTCCGCAATCGACGTCACCGTCACGGCCCGCTGCGACTCCTCGCCCAGCGTCACGTGCACCGCCGGAGCGCTGCCCCGGTCCCTGTACTCGGGCACCTCGATGAGGTTGCCGCCGTCGGCGTCACGCGAGGCGCTCTGCTTCTCCGGCGACAGGCCCGCCTCCACCACCACGACGAGCTGCGACTCGCCGGGTGCCAGCGGCGCGTGCGGTACGTCCGGGTACTTCTCCCGCAGCTCCGCGTACGCGTCGTCCCGGCCCGCCAGCTTCGCCAGCCGCAACAGCGGCTCCACCAGCGCGCCCGACCCGGGCTCCAGCTCGTACGCCTTCGCGTAGTCGATGTATGCCGAGTCCCAGTCGCGCTGGTCCTCGCGGAGCACGCCGCCGAGGTAGCGCGCAATCGCGAGCTGCTCGTACGGCTTCTTCTCCTCGGAGACCATCTTCTCCAGGCGGTCGTTGACCTGGCGGACCTCCACCATCGCGCTCTCGTCCTCGCCCAGCTCGGCGTAGTTGAGCGCCTGGAGGACGGAAATCATCAGCTTCTCGAAGTCCTCCCCGCGGTAGGTGCGCTGGCGCTCGTTGGTGACGAGCGCCCCGGCCTCCTCGCTGACGGAGACGGCGTCGAGCTGCTCGCTGAGCCGCTCGGCGTCCTCCAGCACGGCGTTGCTCTGCGCCCACTGCCCGGCGGCGTGCAGCACCATGCCCTTGTCCAGGAGCACCAGCAGCCGGTCCTTGTCGACGGCGGAGCGCGCGGTGGACTCCAGCGCGTCCAGGGCGCGCGCGTAGTCCCCGGACTGGTACGCCGCGCGGACGCCTCGCGTGCGCGCGACGTAGTCCCCCGCGCAGCCGGACAACAGCAACAGGCTCAACAGCGCCAGCCCGCCCCACCGGGACAGGCGGGACGGGCCAGGAGTGGAGAAGCTCATGGAGTTACCAGCTGACGTTGCGCTTCTCGAACTTCTTGCGGATCTGCTTCTCGTCCGTCCACTCGATGAGGCCGGTGCGCACGTTGCTCAGCTTCGCCGTCATCTTGTAGTAGACGAGCTTGTCGTTGCCGACCTCCTGGATGATGGAGGCGAGGTCGCCCGTCATCAGGAAGTCCACCGACGTCTGCTGGCCCGGGCCCTTGGCCGCGTTCGGGTCCACGTAGCCGGACTGCTGGTACTCGTACTCCTCGGCGATGTCCTGGCGCGCCGCCTGGTCCACCAGCGCGAAGCGGCCCGTCTGCGCGAGGGCCGTCTGAATCTTGTCCCCCAGCGAGCGCATGTCGATGTGCTCGGAGGTGCTGTTCTTCAGCTTGCCCACGAGGACGATGGGCAGCGAGCCGTCCTGCCGGGGCTGCTGGAAGCGCGCGGACTCGGCCAGTGAGTTGGCCATCTTCTTGGCGATGAGCTGCAGGTCGTTCTCGTTGAAACGGTCCGACAGCATCTCGATGGTGTTGGGGTCCTCGTACGTACCACGCGTGTAGGCGCGCGGGCCGTAGCACGCGGAGAGCGTGACGGCGAGGCAGGCGGACAGAAGCAGGCGGTGGGGGTTCATGGTGCGTTGACTCCTAGTTCCATTCGCATTCGAAGCGGCTGCCTTCGAAGTTCCACTTGTAGTTGAGCACCGCGTCGCGGCGGTAGCCGGCCGTCAGGCGGCAGAGGCTCTGCAGCGAGGCGCGCGGGTAGTCGAAGGTGTAGGTCTGCGACTTCGCCCGCTCCTGGTCCGTGAGCTGCGAGGGGTGCGTGAGCGTGGGGCTGCCGCTGGCGGCCACCAGCACCCTGTGCGGGCCGTACGTCCTGAGCGGCACCTTGCCCGCCAGTTGCACGCGGCGCACGGTGCGGGCGATGACGATGTCGCTGCGGTCCACCATCGTCTCGTGGCTGTTGCGGCGCTGCAGCAGCTCCGGGATGTTGGCGGTGAAGACGCGGGTGACGTCGCCGTCGTCCACGAAGAAGTAGAGGAACCCCTCGCGCGCGACGCGGCTCTCGCCCGTGAAGTCGAGCGTCACCAGCAAATCAAGCGCCCGGTTGGGCGCCAGCCCGTGCCGGGACACCGCCGCCAGCACGTTCTTGTCCACGCCCGCCTTCTTCAGGCGGATGAGGCCGTCGGCGCTGGCGTCGCAGGCGCAGCGGCGCTCCTCAATCATCTTCACCAGCTGCGCGGGCTCGAAGCCGGCCTGGGACAGCTTGGTCAGCTCCTCGTCGGTGAGCGGGAGCTGGTCCGAACGCTCGTAGATGCGCGGGAGCTGGTTCGGGTCCCACTGGATGATGTTGTAGGTCTGCACGTTGCCCGTGGGGAACGGCAGGGAAATCTGCGGACTTCCGCGGACCGGGGGCGCCACGACGGGGGCCTGGCTGGCGGCCACGGCCAGCGTGGCGGCGAGGATGTGGGCAAGCATGGTGGTCCCCCTCTAGAACTTGTAACCGACGGACATGCCCAGGCGGTGCGTGACGCCGCCGCCGCCAATGGGGATGTCCGGCATGTAGTTGAGGCCGAGGAGGATGTGGTTCTCGTCGCCCAGGAAGAACTCGGCGCCCACGTTCGGCTCGATTCCGAAGCGCAGCCCCTCGCCCTCGGGAATCACGATGGCGCCCGCCTTCAGGCCCGCGGTGAAGACAATGGGCCAGCCCCAGGTGCGGAAGCGCGGGCCCACCATGCCGATGAAGCGACCGCCGTCGAAGACGTAGGCGCCGCTCATGTCGAGCTGGAACCAGTCATCGCCCCACAGCGACAGGGTGGCGCCCACGTACAGCGGCGGGCCCTCGGGAGCGCCCCGGGGCGGCTCCTGGGAGTTGACGGCGGCGCCCCAGTCCAGCTGGAGCGAGACGCCCCGGCCACCCGGGTCGTCGTACCCGCCCTTGCCGTACTCCGACTCCTCGGGCCCATCCGTGCGGCCGCGCTCCTGCGCGCCGGCGGTGAGCGGCGCGGCGGCGGCCAGCAACGCGAGGGCCCCGCACAACCTGGCATGACGCTTCATCTCGAAGACTCCCCCGAGCAGTAGGTGCGTGAATTCGTGCGCTCTGACGGCGCGGTGCGCCGAATATTCAAGGTCCCCTGCCCGGCAGGCAAGGACTCCCTACACCCCGCGCCCTGAAGCCTCCCTCAGGCCCGGGGAGGCGTCGAGGGCGGGGGGGGATTCTTGCCGTCCGTCGGGGGCGGCGTCGGGGGCCCCGTGCGGGCCTCGGTGCGGGTAATCGGCAGCCACTGCGGGTTGACGCGCAGGAACTCCACCATCCGCTCGCGCACCAGGGCGCGCAGGTCGAAGAGCTGGTCCGAGTTGGCCACGCTCACCAGGGCCCGGATGGTGAGCGTGCGGTCCAGCACGTCCAGCACCACCACGTTGCCCACCCGGCCATCCCACATCTTCTTCCCCTCGGTCTCCAGGATGCGCGTCAGCTCCGCGCGCAGGGCGTTGATGTCGGTGAAGTAGTCCACCTGGAGGGTGACGGCGCCGAGCATCTCCGGGCTCCCCTTGCTCCAGTTCTGGAAGGGCTTGTCCAGGAACTGGGTGATGGGGATGACCAGGTGGCGCTGGTCCCACACGCGCAGCACCACGTACGTGAGGGTGATTTCCTCCACGGTGCCGAACTCGTTCTCCACGATGACGGTGTCACCGATGCGGATGGGCTGGGTGATGGACAGCTGGATGCCGGCCAGCAGGGTGGAGATGGACTTCTGCGCCGCGAGGCCGAGCACCAGGCCGGCGATGCCGGCGGAGGCCAGCAGCGACACGCCCACGCTGCGCACCACGTCGAACTGGATGAGCAGCAGCGCGGCGGCGATGACGTAGGTGGCCACCTCGAAGATGGAGCGCAGCACCACCAGCTGGGTGCTGACGCTGCGCGCGCGCGAGGCGTCCTTCATCTCCACCGACACCCGCTTCTGCACGAAGGCGGCGGACACCCGGAGGAAGCGCAGGATGAACCAGGCCAGGGAGATGACGCCCAGCGAGTAGCCCACCCGGTTGAAGAACGTCTGCACCGGCTGCGGCAGGCGCAGGAAGGAGGTGCCGGCGACGAGCAGCGCCGCGAAGACGACCAGCTTCAGCGGCCCCCGGCCCGCGGACACCAGGTCGTCGTCCCAGGTGATGCGCGTCCAGCGCGCCAGCCGCAGGGCGAAGGCCAGCAGCAGCCGCTCCACCACCAACGCCACCACGAGGCTGCCCAGCAGCGCCACCAGCAGGCCCAGCCACTGCCAGAGCTCCAGCCCCAGCACCGGATTGGAGAAGAAGATGGGCGGAAGGAACTCGGCGACGCGGGGGCCGTGCTCCGCGAAGAGCGGGTCCACCTGCCGCACCGAGGATTCGCTGAACACCCACACCAGCGCGCCCTCGGCCGTCACCCGCTGGACGCGGATGGCGACGTTGGCGCCCTCCAGGGGAATGGTCCCCAGCTGCTGCGTCCGGGAGTTGGGCGGCTCGCCTTCCGGCGCCTTGCTCAGCGAGGACAGGTCCACCGGCAGCTTCCGGTCCAGCACGAACTTCAGCCGGCGGGCGAGCTGGGCGCCGCGCGCCGCCTGCTCGGCGCGGGGGATGAAGTCCAGGTCCAGGTAGTGGGCGGCCAGGGCGTAGTTGCCCCGGTGGGCGGCGGACAGGAAGCCCTGGACGGCGGCATGGGGCGTCTGCCGGTCCACCTCGGGGGGAGGCTGCCCCAGGCCGTTGTTGAGCGCGGCGGCGGGCAGGCTCCACAGGACGCAGGCAAGGACGAGGGCTCTCAGGCCCCAACTGTCACGGTGCATCATGGGGTCTTTCCATACTCCTTTTCGGGCGTCATGCCGGAAGAAGTGGGGGCTGCCCCTCTGGCGGCCGAGCGTGCGACGGTGGACAGGCCAACATGGGAGCATGCGGCCGCATCTCAGGGCTTGGGAAACCGTTGGTGCGCAGGATGGGGGTAGGATAGAAACGGCCCCAAGGAAGGTCGCCGTGTCCGAGAAGCGAAGAATCCTCCTGATTGACGACAGCGAAATCACGCTCGCCATGGAGAAGGCGGTGCTCGAGGCGCGGGGCTACGAGGTCGTCGCCACGTCGACCCTGATGGAGTTCGAGAAGACGCTCCAGAGCTGGCGGCCGGACCTCATCCTCACCGACATCCACATGCCCGAGGCCAAGGGCACGGACATCTGCCGCACGCTCAAGAACGAGTACGGCACGCAGGACATCCCCATCGTCCTGTTCTCCAGCCTCCCGGACGACGAGCTGTCCAAGCTGGCCGAGCAGGTCGGCGCCGACGGCTCCCTGTCCAAGGTGAACGGGCTGGAGGCGATGGGCGAGAAGATAGACGAGCTGGTGCAGAGCATCCTCTGGTGAACCCCATGCGCCGCGTCCTCGTCGCCGCGCTCCTGGGCGCGTCGCTCGCCGGGTGCATGCGCAAGGAGTCGGCGCCGCCCGCCCCCCCGGAAGCCGGCACGGCCGCGGCGGCCCCGAGCGCGGCGGCCCCGGCGTCCAACAGCAGCGCCCCGGGCGCCATCCTCTTCGTCTCCGCGGACACGCGCGGCTACCTGGGCCCGTGCGGCTGCAGTGAGAACATGCGCGGCGGCATCGCCCGCGCGGCCTCGCAGGTGCTGGAGGCGCGCAAGGGCCCCCTGCCCGTCCTCTACGTCGACGGCGGCAACAGCCTCTTCGGCGAGCCCGAGCTGAAGCCCGGCCAGGTGCCTCAGGAGGAGCGCAAGGCGAAGGCCCTGTCGGACGCCATGCGGCTGATGGGCCTGGCCGTGCGCGCCACCGGCCCGCTGGACGAGACGCGCGGCGCGGCCTTCCGCCAGGGCCTGGGGCTGCCGGAGCTGCCGCCCGGCGCGGTGAAGGTGCTGCCCGCGGGCGCGCGCAAGGTTGGCGTGGTGGCGGCCCGGACGCCGGAGCAGCTGGTGGAGGCCAGTGCCCGGGCCCGCGCGGAAGGGGCGGACTTCGTGGTGGCCCTGCTGGACGCCACGCTGGACGCGGCGCAGGCCGCGGTGGACCGGCCGGGCCTGAAGGCGGACGTGGTGGTGGCCACCCGCACCGCGACGGAGTTCAGCGGCGAGCAGAACAAGCTGGTGCGCGCCGCGGTGCCGGTGGTGGCGCTGCAGAGCAAGGGGCGCTCGCTGTTGCGCGTGGACCTGGGCTACGCGCCCCAGCCGGGCGCCTTCACCCTGCTCAAGGGCCAGGGCGACACCGAGCGCGAGGCGGCGACGCTGGACCAGCGGCTCGCCCTGCTGGACAAGGAAATCAACCTGCCCGGCGTGGACCCGAAGCTGAAGGCGCTGAAGCAGGGCAAGCGGGATGAGCTGGTGGCGCGCAAGCAGGCGCTCCTGACGGCGCCCTCCGCGCCTCCGGGCGACACCAACGGCTTCACCCTGCGCTTCGTCCCGCTGGAGTCCAGCCTGCCCTCGCACCCCGACGCGCAGGCGCTGGTGGCCGCGTACGACGCGGACGTGGGGAAGATGAACCTCGCGTGGGCGAAGGAGCACGGCCAGGACTGCCCCGCGCCGAAGAAGGGCCAGGCGGCCTTCGTGGGCAGCGACACGTGCCGCACCTGCCACGAGGACACCTTCCCCGTCTGGGAGAAGTCCAAGCACTCCCACGCGTGGGAGACGCTGGAGTCCCAGGGCAAGCAGTTCCACCTCAACTGCGTGAGCTGCCACGTGACGGGCTGGGAGCAGCCCGGCGGCGTGTGCCGCCTGGACAAGGTGGCCGGCCGCGAGGACGTGGGCTGCGAGAGCTGCCACGGCCCGGGCTCGGAGCACGCGGACGCGCCGTCCACGGACACCATCATCGCCTCCCCGGGCGAGTCGGTGTGCATCACCTGCCACAACCCGGAGAACTCGCCCCACTTCGACTTCGCGACCTACCTGCCGCGAATCCTCGGGCCCGGACACGGGAAGCCGGTGGAACCCCGGAAGTCGACGCCATAGGACGGGCTCGCCTGGACGCCTGCTCCCACGCGGCGTCCACCGAAAGGTCACACGGCGCGACTCGTTGTTTGACTGTCAAGAAAAAGCGCGAATACTTCGGCCTCCGCCTGCTTCTGGGCGCTTCTGGGTTCGCGACTCCATGCCGCCTCTTCCCCTCCTGCTGCTCGCCCTGGCCTCGCTCCCAGCCTCGGAGGGCGCCCCTCCGCCCATGCCTCCGCCGCCTCCGGGCATGCGGGTGCTGGCCGCGGACGAGAAGCGCCTGCTGACGGGCGAGGCGCCCGCCGCGGGTGGTGAGCCCACCGCCGCCGAGGAGCCCGCGCCCGAGGAGGAGGCCACCAGCGAGGAGGTGGAAGCCGAGTCCGCGGAGCTGGAGGAGCTGCGCGCGCTGGAGGGCGCCGCGCTGGACCCGCAGGCGCGCCCCAACGCGGAGGTCATGCAGTCGCTGCGGCGGCTGGGGCTGGCCAACCCGCTGCGGATGCGGATGCTGGACGCGCTGGACGAGCCGACGTTCCGCGAGGACGACACGCCCGCGGAGCTGCCGCTCATCACCGACGTGGCCAACTTCGACGTCGCGCAGATTCAGGACCGCTACGACATCCCGGTGGAGATGCAGCCGCTGGTGGCCCAGTACATCCAGTTCTTCCAGGGCCCGGGCCGGCGCTGGTTCCGCAAGTGGATGTCGCGCGCCGCGCGGTACATGCCGGTGATGCAGCCCATCCTGGAGCAGTACGGGCTGCCGAAGGACACGGTGTACCTGGCCATGATCGAGAGCGGCTTCTCGGCCAACGCGTACTCGTGGGCGCACGCTGCGGGGCCGTGGCAGTTCATCTCCAGCACGGGCAAGCAGTACGGGCTGAAGCAGGACTTCTGGGTGGACGAGCGCAGGGACCCCATCAAGGCCACGCACGCGGCGGCGTCGTACCTGAAAGACCTGAAGCGGGAGCTGGGGCACTGGTACCTGGCGTGGGCCGGTTACAACACGGGCTCCGGACGCGTGCGGCGGATGGTGGAGCGGCACGGCACGAACAACTTCTGGGTGCTCGCCGAGGAGCGCGGGCTGGCGAAGGAGACGAAGCACTACGTGCCCAAGCTCATCGCCGCGGCGCTGGTGGCGAAGAACCCGAGCGCGTTCGGCATCTCCGAGGAGGAGTTCGAGCCCGAGCCGGTGCTCGAGTTCGACGAGGTGGAGCTGACGGACGCGGCGGACCTGGACGTGGTGGCGCGGGCGGCGGGGGTGAGCGTCAAGCTGGTGCAGGACCTCAACCCGGAGCTGCGCCGCTGGTGCACGCCGCCGGCGAGCACGAAGAACCCGTACACGCTGCGGGTGCCCCGGGGCGCGGGGACGACCTTCGCGGAGAACTACAAGCGGATGGCGCCCGCCGAGCGGCTGGCCTTCCGCGTCCACAAGGTGAAGCGCGGGGACACGCTGTCGCAGATTGCCGAGAAGTACGGCACCGCGTCCGAGGCCATCCTCCAGATGAACCAGCTCAAGTCGGCGCGCACGCTGAAGCTGAACCAGGAGCTGGTGATTCCGGTGCCCACGGGCAGGGGCGGCGGTGGCGGCACGACGGGCGGCGCGCTGGCGAGCAAGGTGGCGCAGGCGCGGCGCAGCGGCGTGGTGGTGCGGCCCGAGGACGAGGTGCCGGCGGGCACGCCCAAGGGGCCCGTGGCCGCGGGGCCGGTGAAGACGGAGAAGCTCAACGGCCGCACCCGGGTGACGTACGGCGTGCAGTCCGGCGACAGCCTCTGGGTGGTGGCGACGAAGTTCAACGTGTCGGTGGACGACCTGAAGAAGTGGAACAACCTGACGCGGCGCAACCCGACGCTGCAGGTGGGCTCGCTGCTGTACGTGTGGCCGGAGGGAAGCGCGGCCACGGCGCAGGTGCAGGAGCGCTCGGGCACGGTGGTGGCGAAGACGGTGGCGGCGAAGGCCAGCAGCCGGACGCACGCGCTGGCCGAAGGCGAGACGCTCTGGTCCGTGGCGCAGCGCTACGGCGTCTCCGTCGAGGACATCATGCGGTGGAACAACATCAAGGACCACCGCACCATCCCCACGGGCAAGCTGCTCAACCTGAGCGCGCCCTGACGCCGGGCGGGTGATTTGCACTGCGGCGGGGGATGACCACCACCCTCTCGCCGCAGGACTCTCGCTCGCTGCTCCCCCTTCCCGCCTCGCAGGACGTGCCGCCGACGGAGGGTGGCCCGCCAGAGGTCCGGCCCCTCGCGCCCAGGTCGCCGCCGCTCCAGGTGAATGCCAGCCAGCGGATGGATGGGCGTCCGCGCTACGGGATGGCCACCGACGAGCGGGACGCGCCGGAGAGAACGCTGCTGCCGGCACCGACGAGCGCGGCGGACGTTTCGCGGGCCGCCCTCCTCCTCGAGCCGCGGAGCCCGGACAGCGACACCCGGCAGCGCGCCTCCGGCGGATTACCGCCACCCCGGGCCGCTGCCACCGACCTGCCCCAGCCGCTTGCCGACACGCGCGGCGCGTCCGCCCTGCCCCGCCTGCCGGAGCCGCCGTCCAACGCCCGCTTCACCGGCCTGCCGCAGCTCGCCGACGTGGCCTCGGGCCAGCAGGTATTGGGGCCGGGCACGAAGGGAGACGGCCTGCGCGCCGTGCAGTCCGCACTCCTCGACATGGGCTTCTCGCTCCACGGCGGCGCGGACGGCCGCTACGGCCAGCAGACCGCGCGGGCGCTCCGCAACTTCCAGGTCCACGCCTCGCGCACCTTCCCCACCGTACGCCCCACGGGCACGCTGGACGCCGCCACCCTGCGCGCGCTGGACGCCCTGGCCCCGGCTCCGGGCGCACGCGGCCAGTCCCGGGGCCTGCCCTCCGCCTTCTACGACGGCCAGCCCGTCCGCGTGGTGGTGGCCCTCCGAGAGCACCGCACCTTCCTCTACGACACGGAGGGCCGCCTCGTGGACCTCTTCCCCAACGCCACCGGCACCGCCGCCACGCCCACGCGCACCGGGCTCAAGGTGGTGCGCACGAAGCTGGACCAGGCCGCCGCCGAGGCCGCGGGCGCGCGGCTCTGGAGTGACAGGCACGTCTTCGGCGTGCGCATCCTCGACTTGTCCTGGGCGGACGGGCGCCACTCGGGAGAGGAGCTGCATGGGACCTACGCCCCCGCCCTGCTGGGCGCGGATGTGTCCCACGGCTGCATCCGTCACTCGAACGAGGCGGTGCTCGTGCTCCACGACGCGCTGTCCCCGGGGGACCGCGTGGCCATCGTGGAGCACGTGGACGACCCGCACCTGGGTGTCCCGGTGCCGGTGTCCTGAGGCCCGGGGAGGGCTACCCCTCGAGCAGCGCCTTCAGCTCCCGCACGCGGCGGGTGATGAAGTCGCGGTCCAGCTTGCGGAAGCCCTCGGGCAGCAGCTCGCGGCTGGTGCACTCCTGCACCGCCACCAGGTTCTGCAGCTCGATTTCGAGCGGGTAGCTGGGGGGCACGAAGTCCGCCAGCACCGCGGCCACGTCGTCCTTGCCCACCGACTCGCGGCCCGCCGCCAGCGCGCGGAACTTCGAGCGCACCATGACGGCCTCGATGTCCGCGCCGCTGAAGGCGCGGATGCCCTCCGGAATCAGCGCGGCGAACGAGTCCACGCCCTCCACCGCCACGCCCGTCTTCTTGGACATGACCTTGAAGAGCTCGTCTCGCTCCGCGTCCGACTGCGGGTAGAAGAGGGCAATGTGCTCCTCGGCGCGGCCCTGGCGCTTGAGGTCGATGGGCAGCAGGTCCGGGCGGGCCGTCATCAGGAACCAGACAATCTTCCCGCGGTACTGCGTGTTGCCCATGAAGGAGGCGATGGAGCCGAACACGCGGCTGCTCGTCCCCGAGTCACCGCCGGAGTCGCGGTTGCCCAGGAAGGTGTCCGCCTCGTCGATCATCACCGCCACCGGCCACAGGGCCTTGAGCAGGTTGAAGATCTTCTCCAGGTTGGACTCGGTAACGCCCTGCCACTGGCTGCGGAAGTTGAGGAACTTCACCACGGGGATGCCAATCTCCCCGGCGAAGCAGCTCACCATGAACGTCTTGCCCGTGCCCACCGGCCCGGTGAGCAGGTAGCCCATGGGCATCACCTCCATGCGGCCCTTCTTCAGGGCGCTGGCGGCCTGCCGCAGCATCTCCTTGGCCTTGGTGTGCCCGGCCACCGAGTCCAGCGAGTGCGTCGGCTCGATGAACTCCAGCAGGCCATGGCACTCCGCCTGGATGATTTCCTTCTTCTTCTCCTTGAGGAGCTCCGGCGTGATCCGCACCTCGCGCTCCAGCGCTTCGGTGAGGACGCGGTCCAGGTTGATGCGGGACAGGCCCGCCGTCATCTTCGCCAGGCCCGCCAGCGGCACGTCCGACAGCGACTGCAGCCGCTTGCCCTCGAGCTTGTAGCGCACGTACTCCAGCCGCTCCTCCTCGTTGGGGAGGGGCAGCTCGATCGGCGCCGCGTAGGGGTTGCGGCTGATGCGCGGAGAGATGTCCGCCAGGTTCTCCGCGAGCAGGACGACGGAGACGTCGCCCGCGAGGAACTGCGGGTCATGCGCCCACTTGTCCAGCGTGGCGAGCACGAAGCGGTCCTCGGTGGACAGGTGGGAAATCTCCCCGCCCGGCACCAGCGTCTCCGCGAAGTCGATGATGAGCGCCAGGGACTTGCCCTCGCTCACGCGCATGCGGAGGAAGTTCTCCAGAATCTGGAGCGCCCGGCCCGGGTCTCTCGGCATGACCTTGGCATAGTCCGTGCCGTACATGGCGTCGTAGCCGGACATCGTCCGCATCAGGTCCTTCTGCGTCTCCGGGGTGGCGGAGCGGACGCCGGACGAGCGGTCATAGAAGAGGACGTGGTCCCGGCCGCCGAAGAGCTCCTCGGAGAGGAACGTCTTCAGGGTGCCGAAGCCTCGGCTGCCGTCCTCCATCTGCAGGGGCTGCAAGTCGCGCACGGCCCCGTACAGCAGGAAGGTGCTGACCGTCTTCGTGTAGTACTTGCGGGCCAGCTGCTGCGCCCAGCGGGGCAGATCCGCCAGCGGATCCGCCTTGTTGACCTTGCGCACCTTGCTCACACACGCCTCCTCTCGCTCCACCGTCCGGGGAGCAGGCCCGCCCGCTCCCAGGGGGAGCGGGCGTGGGGCTAACGGCAGCCGCGCTGCCGCTTGAGGGAAACCCGCGCGGTCGCCGGTCCCTGCCCCGACTGAGACTCTGGCACGTCCACCTCGGCCTCGTCGTGGCACTTCAGCTTCAGCAGGAGCTGCCGGGCGCTGGCGGGCACCTGGACGACCGCGGGGGTGATGGCCCCCACGTCCTGGCCGTCCACGAAGATGGTGGCGCCGGCCGGCTTGGAGTCGACCCTGACGGCCACCTTCACCACCCGGGGCTGCAGCTTGAGGCGCACCTCGGCCGGGCCATCCGCGGGCACGGCGACCTTCTGCGACGCCGTCTTGTACTCCGGAGCGCTGACCTCCACCGACCACTCCTGAGCGGTGACGGGCAGGCTCTTGATGAAGCGGTCCTTGCGGCCCTGCGGGCGCACCACATTGCCGTCGACCTTCACCTCGGCGTCCTCGGGCTCGGTGTCGAGCATGAGGGACGCGGAGCGCGACAGGCTCTCCAGCACCACCTGGATGGGGGTAACGCCCTTGCCCTCGGAGACCTCCACCGTCTGCGTGAAGGGCTTGAAGTTCTCCGCGCTCACCACGACCATCACCTGGCCCGCGGGGACCTCGCGAAGGAACGCCGGGTCCTTGCCCACGGGGACCGGCTGCGTGTCCACCAGCACCTTCACCGAGCTCCGGACGTCCACCGGAACGCCCTGCAGGTCCACCAGGATGTAGCCGGTGCCCGGCCGCGAGACGGCCCAGCCAATCCCGACCAGCAGGAGCAGCGCCAGCACGCCCAGCGCGCCGAAGAGCGCCACGCGCTTGTCCAGGCCCCGGCGCGCCAGCGCGGGCACCGCGGCCGTCGGCCGCTCCTGCTCGTCGTCCTCGTCCTCCTGCGGGGCGGCACGGTTGCCCGGCCCCAGCCCCTGTCCCATGACGGGAGGAGGCGGACGCGACATGCCCTGGCCCAGGTCCGGCGGCAGCGCCGAGCGCGGAATGCCCTGCGACACGTCCGGCGGCAGCGCCGAGCGCGGAATGCCCTGCGACACGTCCGGCGGCACGTCCCGGACGATGCGCGGCAGCCCCCCCTGGCTCTCAGGGGGCCGGCCGGGCCGCAGCGTGGGCGGCGGCGCGTCCACCGGCGCCAGCGTGGGCACGCTCATGGACGCGCGCGGCGGCATGGCGGGCGAGGGCGGCGGCACCGTGGCCGGCATGTTCGCCTGGGACAGGCGCGGCGCCGAGGGCGCCAGCGTGGGCGGAGGCGACAGCACGGCCGTCCTGCCGCCGGTGCTGGGCTCCTCGTCCTCGCCCCCGGGCACCGCGCGCGTCTCCAGCGGGGTGACGGCACGGCCGACGTTGGCGCCCGGCTGCGTGGTGGGCTCGGGGCTGTCGTCGAAGACGTGGTCGCTGGACACCAGCTGCGTGGCCAGGACCTCGTCCTCCTTGGGCGCGGGCGCGGCGGTGGCGGCCGTCAGCTTGGGCAGCGCGGCCAGCGTGGGCGAGCGGCGCACGCCGTTGTTGGAGCTGCTCCCGCTGGGGCTCACCGTGCCCATGGAGGCCGTCGCGCGCGGCGGCTGCGGGGCCACCTGCGGCACCGCCGGGACCGCCGCGGGAGGCGGTGGCTGGGCAGCGGCCGCTGCGGCGGCGGCGGCATTGGCGGCGGCGGTGGCGGCGGACTGGCCCGGCGTGCTGTTGAAGGACGCGGCCTCCAGCGCGGCCAGCATGCCGTCGGGCGGCTTGATGTCGGCGTACTCGACGAGGCGCTGCTTCTCGCGCTCCACCTCTTCCGCGAAGGTGGACTTCATGTACTGCATGAGGTCCTTGCGGCTGAAGATGGTCTCGCTGGTGATGAGGAAGCGCTGCAGGTCGTCGCCCAGCTCGCTGGCGTACTGGTAGCGCTCGTCCACGTCCTTCGCGAGCGCCTTGAGGACGATCTTCTCCAGCGCCTCGGGGATGCGGCGGTTGTACGTGGAGGGCGGCGGCACCTCGGCCTTGCGCACCTTCTCCAGGACGCTGAAGTCGCTGTCGCCCACGAAGAGGCGCTCACCGGTCAGCATCTCGTAGAGGCACACGCCGATGGCGAACACGTCCGAGCGCCGGTCCAACGGCAGGCCGCGGATCTGCTCCGGGCTCATGTAGCCGAACTTGCCCTTGAGGATGCCCGCCTGCGTCTTGGTGGCCTTGCCCGCCGCCTTGGCGATGCCGAAGTCGATGACCTTCACCTCCCCCTCGTAGGAGATGAGGATGTTCTGCGGCGAGATGTCGCGGTGGACGATGTTCATGTCCCGCCCCATCCCGTCCTTCTTCCGGTGGGCGTAGTCCAGGCCCTCGCACATCTTGGACACGCAGAAGGCCACCAGCGGCACCGGCGCGGGCTCCCCCTTCTTCCGGCAGCGGTCGAAGATGGCCCGCATGTCCTTGCCGGGGATGTACTCCATCGAGATGAAGTAGCTGCTGGTGATGTGGCCCAGCTCGTAGATGCTCGCGATGTTGGCGTGGGTCAGCTGGACGCTGATCTTCGCCTCGTCGATGAACATCGAGATGAACTCTTCGTCCTCCGCGATGTTCGGGAGGATGCGCTTGATGGCCACGAGGCGCTCGAAGCCGCTCGCGCCGAACTGCTTCCCGCGCCACACCTCCGCCATGCCGCCAATGTTGATGCGGTCCAGAAGGAGGTACTTCCCAAACGGGATGGGCTGCCGCTTCGGTTGAGTGGTCGTCACGTGGGGGAGGGTCCGTTCCCAGCGAGCCTAGCGATCGCCACTCCACAGGGTCAACCACGGGTACGACTCCCGTACCCGGGCAGGCAGGCTGCCCGCCCCCCCTCCGTCCGGCCGCGCTGGCTCAGGGCTGGACGCTGGAGGTCCCCGCGTCGGCTTCAGAAGGCTCCGCTGCTACATCCCCGTCACGGAAGGCACCGACCTGTTCCTCGTCCGGAGGCGTGGGCCGCACCAGCAGGAAGCGCGTCTCGCCCCGGGCGGAGACCACCGCGGGCGCGCCGAAGCGCTGCTCCCCCGGCAGCCCCACCAGCGTCACCCAGGCGCCCTTCTTCTCCGGGGCGACGCAATACAGCAATGTCCCCGGCAGAACACCCGGGGCCTCTTGCACCGGGCCCTCGCAGTCCTTGCGCACCTGGAGCGTGTACGCGGCCACCGGCTCGCCGCGGACGAGGTAGGGAGGCTTGCCGAGCTGCTCCAGCAGCGGCTGGAGGACGCGCGGGTCGTCCGGGACGGCCTGCTCCGTGGCCAGCTGCTGGGCCAGCTGGTGGAAGCGCTGGAGCGACATGGAGGCCACGTCCAGCGAGGACAGGGGCACGCGGCTCTCCGCCATCACCAGGTCCACGAAGAGCGAGCCCACCAGCAGGATGGGCAGCAGCCGGTAGCCCTTGAAGCCCTCCGCCCGGCCCCCGACGACGCCGACCACGACGACGAGTGTGGCCAGCACGGTCAGGGCGAGCACCACCGCGGGCCCCACGGGCGAGGGCAGCGCGGTGAAGGCGGCCACCTCCGCGCTCCGGGCGCGCACGGCGTCCGCGAGGTCGCCGCCGTATATCCAGGCGAGCGCGACCAGGCTCAGCCCGTTGCCGAGCAGCGTCTTGCGCGAGGGGAGCATCATCCGGCGAGCGTACGCGCCGGGTCGGTGGCGGCCGCGCGGCGGGCGGGGAAGTACGCGCCTGCGAGCGCGGCGAACAGGCCCAGCAGCACGCCCCCCACCACCACCGGCCAGGGGAAGGAGAAGAAGCTGTCGGGCTTGAAGGGGAAGTTGGGCAGGTAGCCCGAGGCCAGCCGGTTCACCACGAAGGCCAGCAGCAGGGCGATGGCGGTACCGGCGGCGCCTCCGAGGAGGCCCACCACGGCGGCCTCGGCCAGGACGATGCCGCGCACGTCCGCGCGCGACGCGCCCACCGCCTGCATGACGCCAATCTCCTTGGCGCGCGCCCGCACGGAGGCCGACAGCGCGTGGGCGATGTTCACCGCCGCCAGCAGGCAGATGAGGATGGACAGGAGCGCCAGCGCGGAGGTGACGAGCGCCACCGCCGCGCCCGTGTTCTCCGCCATGCGGCGCTCCTGGTCGTCGATTTCCAACCCCATGCCCTTCACCGCTTCCACGATGCCGGGCACCTGCGAGGGGTCCTTCGCCACCAGGGTGACGCCGCTGAAGCTCTCCGCGTCCACCCCGGCTTCGCGGTTGATGCGCACCGCCGTCTCCAGGGGAATGGTGAGGCCGGCGAGCATGGCCCGGTCCGACGCGCCCACCACCTGCGTCGTCGCGGAGCGGGTGGGCCCCCCTCCGGTGTTCGCCACGTAGGAGCGGTTGAACTCCACCGGGAAGCCGAAGCCCACAATCATGTTCGCGGACAGCTGCGGCAGCTTGCGCGCCGGGGCGAACGTCTTGTTGTACAGCTCCAGCAGCCGCGTGGACACGAGCGCCGGAATCGGCTGGCCGTCGCCCGGGTCCTTGAACTCACCCAGCTGCACGTCGCCCTTCACCAGGCCCGGCTCCACGCCCACGGCCAGCACTTCCATGCCCATGCGCAGCTTCGTCCCGAAGAAGACGCCGTCGTAGCGCGTCACCGCGGGCACGCGGACGTTCATCTTCCGGTACGCGTCCTCCACGCCGGGCAGCGCGCGCAGGCGGTCCACGGTGGCCCCGTCCAGCTTGCCGCCGCCCAGCAGCGAGCCCAGCGACACCGACGCGGGCACCACGTCCACCAGCCGCGCGTCGGTGGGGAATATCTTCTCGCGGATGACGCGGCCCACGCCCAGGCCCAGGCCCACGAAGAAGACGAGCGCGCCCACGCCCATGGCCACGCCGAAGGCGGAGAAGAAGGCGCCCTTGCGCTCGCGCGCGAGGCTCAGCCGCACCAGCCGGGACAGCGCGTCCAGCCTCACGGGGCACCTCGGGTGGCCAGGTGCAGGTCGGCGCGCTCCTCCACGAGCCGCCCCTCCTTCAGCCGCAGCACGCGGCGGGCCGCGGCGCTCATGCGCTCCTCGTGGGTGACGGCCAGCACGGTGAGCCCCTCGCGGTGCAGCTCCTTGAACAGCTGGATGACGCCCTCGCCGGTGGCCGAGTCCAGGTTGCCCGTGGGCTCGTCGCACAACAGCAGCTTCGGCCCGCTGTAGAGGGCCCGGGCGATGGCCACGCGCTGGCGCTCGCCGCCGGACAGGCGCACCGGCGCGCGGTCCTTCTTCGCGCCCAGGCCCACGCGCTCCAGCATGGCCTCCGCGCGCTTGCGGCCGTCCGGGTGCGGCGCGCCGAAGTGCGAGGGCAGCAGCACGTTCTCCAGCGCGGAGAGGTTGGGGATGAGGTGGAAGGACTGGAAGACGAAGCCCACGTGGGTGTTGCGGAAGCGCGCCAGGGCCTTGTCACCCAGGCCGCGCAGCTTCACGCCGCCCACCTCCACGTCGCCCTGGTAGTGCACGTCCAGCCCACCCAACAGGTGCAGCAGGGTGGACTTGCCGCTGCCGGACGGGCCCACCACCGCGACGAAGTCCCCGGCGTCCACGTCCAGGGCCATGCCGTCGAGGACGCGCACCTTCGTGCCGTCCCCGTCCACGTACTCCTTCACGATGTCGCGAGCGCGAATCACGGCGTGGCCGGCTGGGTGGTGGTGGAGGCCGCCGCGGCCGGAGTCAGGCGCAGGGACATCTCCGCCTGCAGGGCCTTCTCCTTGCGCGACACGGCCAGCGTCACCGCGCGCAGGTCATCCGTCGCCTCCAGCCAGCGCACGGTGGTGGCCTTGATGGCGAAGCCGCCGATGCCCCAGGCCTCGGAGGGCAGGTTCTTCACCGCGTCCGACAGGCGGCGCAAATCGAGCACCAGCGTGAAGGCGGCGTCCTTGCCGGCGTCCTTCAGGTCCGCGGCCACCGGGCCCTCGCCGGCGGGCTTCGCGAGCGAGGCCAGCGTGGCCTCCATCCGGGCCTTCGGGGCGGCGACCACCAGCCGTCCGTTGGGCGCGAGCGCGAAGTGGGCACCCTCCCCCGCGCGGTACGACGTGAGGTAGACCTTCTGGCCCTTCAGGTCGGCCGGCTCCACCTTCGCGCCGAAGTCCTCGGCCATGGCCGGCAGCTTCTCCAGCGTGGCCTGCGTCTTCGCGGCGTCCTCGGTGTCCGCCAGCGCGACGAGGTGCACGAAGCGGAAGGGGTTGGTGCGGCGGAAGTCCAGCGCGGGCATGCCCGAGCCCAGGTTCACCGTGGGCGACAGCGACATGCCCAGCACCAGGCCGGGCTTGAGGTTGTCGAGCACCTCGGTCTTCATGTCGAGCCCGCTCTTCTGCACCGCGCGGGTGATGTAGCCGCCCAGCAGGTACGGCCACGCGCCGTCGAGGTGGGACGGGTCGCCGCGGAAGCGCGCCACCAGGAAGCTGTCGGCGGGCAGCGCGCCGGTGAGGTCGGACGCGTCCTTCAGCGGGTCCAGCGCCGCGAGCGAGGCCTGCGTGTCCGGCCACGGCGCGTCCGCGTGCAGCGTCACCGCGCGCTCTTCGATGCGGCCGGTGAGGGTGACACCCTGGACGGTGCCGGCCGGCACGAGCAGGCCGGTGCCGCCGGGCAGCCACACGTGGAAGTCGCGCTCGGACGGGAGGCGCTTGAGGGACTCGGCCAGCACGGGCTCGGTGGAGAGCGACTGCTCCGCGGGCATCGTGGCCAGCGTGCGCAGCGTGGCCACCGACGCGCCCGCGCCCAGCAGCGCGTAGTCGGTGCCCTTCAGGAAGAGGATGCCCAGCGCGGGCTCGGTGGCCCCCGGACGGCTGAAGCTGACGAGGCTGCCGCCGTCCACGGACGTCTTCTGCGTCTCCGAGGCGCCCAGGCGGCTGCCGGCGAACTTCGCGAAGGTCGCCTGGAGCGCGTCCGCGTCCTTCACGCCGACGATGGAGACGGCGCGGTTGCCACCGAGGAACGCCGCGCCCGCGCCGCGTCCGGGGGCGATGCCCGCGGCCTCCAGCGCCTGGCGGCTGCGCAAATCAACGCCCACCTGCCGCATCACCGCCGAGACGTACCCTTCCGCGGAGGAGAAGTTCTGCAGCTGCGCGGCGAAGGAGGCGACCTTGAGGTTCTGGAAGCGGGCCAGCTTCTCGCCGAGCGCGCCCAGGTCGTTGATGACCACGGCGGCCTGGGCGTCTTTCGGGAGGTAGCGGGCGGGGCCCGCCGAAGCGCTCGCGCCGGTGGGGCCGGCGTCCTTGCCGCAGCGGGAACAGCCCGCGACGGCGAGCACGAGGAGGAGGGTCGTCGGGAGCCAGGCTCGGCGGAACATGCTGGCAGGACAGGATGCCTGGGCCGGAGAGTCAATTTATTCGTGGGTGACGTGTAGGACCGACCCCAGGGCAGGGGGGCGGATGACGGCCAGGCAACGTCCGGGTCGGGGTTTCACACCTGGCGTGGGTTGGCGGGGTGGCCGGGGACTCTCTTGAGCGGTCCCCTCCCCCGCGGTCTCCGCAACCGGGCAACACGCGCACGCCGCGCCCTACCTGGACGCGTCTACCGGACGCGCGTCCCGTGCGGCAGCGGGCCGCGCGTCTCCTCGGAGAACTCCAGGAACTGCTCCATCTGCCGCACGGACTCCTCGGTCGCCTCGGCCTCCGCGCTCAGCACGGTGAGCTGGCGGTTGACGCTCTCCGGGTCGCGAATGGCAATCGACTGCTCGTGCGTCAGGCGCATCAAATCTTCGATGCCCGCGAGCTGGTGGCTCACCACCTCGCGGCTCTCGCCGGCCTGCTCGAAGCGCGCCAGGCGCTTGCGGAGGATTTCCACCCGGTTCGCCTTCACGTCCTTCAGGCGCGGGTTCGCCTCGCGGGCCAGGTCCTCCTCCAGCTCGCGCACCTCGCGCTCCAGGTGCTCGCGGTCCGAGCTGTTGAGGTACGCGCGATACTGGTTCAGCGTGGAGATGAGCCGCAGGAAGGACGTGAGCAGCGCGTCCAGCCGGGGCTCGCTGTCCGCCTCCAGCACCTTGCCGCCCGGCAGCTTCCGGTAGTTGGCGAGAATCTTCTCCTTCAGCCCCAACAGCTGCTGGTAGTGCTCGCGCTGCGAGGGCGCCAAATCCGACTGGAGCGCGTCCACCGCCTTGCGCGCCGCCTCCGGGTCGTCGGGCGTCTTCGCCCGCACCGCGCGCTGGAAGCGCGACATGGACGAGAGGACGCCCAGGTAGAGGCCCTCCAGGCCCAGGGCCACCAGCATCGGCAGGGGCTCGCCAGTCATCGCCGCCGAGGCCGCCGCCGTGCCCAGCCCCACCAGGTTGGCGGGCATCAGGAATGCGGCCTTGATGTAGTTGGGCGACTTCGCCACGTCCGTCCATCCCTTCCCGGTGTCCCGGGCTCGACTCAGGGGCCTCGCGCCTCCGACACATACTTCAACGCGCCCAGGTCCCGCGTGTCCTCCGCGGGAGGAACCCGCGGCCCCTGCTTCAGCTTCTGGAAGAGCGCCGCGGCGCTCTGGAAGAGCTCGTCATAGGTGACCGGCGCCTCACCGGAAAGGCCGAAGAAGGCCCGATTGTCCGCCAGCGTCGCCGGCGGCGCGCTGCGGATGGCCTCAATCGGGTCTCCCAGGTACGGCGCCACCTCGCCCAACAGCCGCGCCCCCGCCGTGGGGTCCTTCAGCACGCTCTGCCCCGCATCCAACAGTCCGCGCAGCACCCGGCGCACGGCATCCGGGTAGCGCGCCGCGAAGTCCCCGCGCGCCACCAGCACCGTCGCCACCAGGTGCGGTGCGTCCGCCGTCGTGGCCAGCACCGCCCCGCCCCTGTCCCGCGCCGCCAGCTCCACGTCGCCCCACAGCCCCACCACCGCGTCCGCCCGGCCCTCGCGCAGCGCGCGGCCCGCGTCCAGCGTGGAGGGCAGGTCCACCCAGCGCACGTCCGTCGTCCGCAGCCCCGCGCGCGCCAGCACCCACAGCGCGAAGTAGTGCGAGGAGCTGAACGGGTACACGCCCACCCGCTTGCCCCTCAGCGCGGAGAGGTCCGGCACGCCCACCGCCGCCAGCGCCTCCTGGCCCCGGCTGCGCCCCACCAGCAGCAGCGTGCGCGGCGCCGCGTCCCGCAGCGCCGGAGCCCACGCCGCCAGCCGGTCCACGGACAGGGCCGCCATGTCCACGCCGCCGTTCTCCGCGCCAATGGCCAGCGCCTGCCGCAGCTCCTCCTCGCGCGCGAAGAGCACCGCGCGCGCGTCCAGCGCATAGGCCGTCTTCAGGAAGCCCTGGGCGGCGCCCTGAGGAGGCACCGGGTGGTCCAGCGTCGTCGCGCCGCCGGTGGCCACCAGCAGCGCCGACGCAGAGCCGCGCGGCGTGAAGCCGATGAGCACCGGCCGCAGCGGCACCGACGCGACGTCCGCCACGGGGGCGGCCACGCCGGCGGGGAAGTCCCCCGGGGACAGCCGCACCGCCTCGCGCGCGGCGGGGAAGAAACGCTCCTGGAGCCGGTCCAGGTAGCCCAGGCGCGACGCGAGCACGTAGCCCGCGCCAAGCGCGCAGAGCAGGAGGAAGAGGAAGAGGCCTGGCCCGCGGTGGAGCTTCATCCCGAGTTCCGTTGACCTCTTCCCCGTCCCAAGCGAGCTACTCGACGCCGACCTTCTTGCCGATGGTCTTCTCGGCGCCGCCGCTGACATCCGACACCGGCGCCGGGCTCTCGAGCAGACCCATCTCCATCTTCATCTGCTTCACGAGCTCGTTGGCCTGAATCTTCTCGGCCTCTTCCTCGATGTTGACGGCCATGTGGTCCACCGACTCGAGGGCCATCTGCATGCGGGCCTCGTTGACGGCGGACTTCTCCTGCACCTTGCGCAGCATCTCGTCGTGCGTCGAGTCGATGCCCGCGACGGTGAAGGACTCCATGGTGTCGGCCACCTTGGCCTGCCACTTGGCGCGGCGCGCCTCGCGGATGGCGTTCATGGCCTCCTGCGTCTTGCGCTCCTTCTCGCGCATGAACGCCTTCTTCACCGTCAGCGCCTTCTCGTAGGCCTGGCGGGCCGTGGCGAGCTGCTGCTCGTTGCGGCCCAGCGCGTCCTTTTCAATCTGGAGCTTGCCGGCGTACTGCGCGGCCAGGTCGTCACGCCCGGCCTGGATGGCGGCCTTCACCTTGGCCGTCAGCGAGCGCACGTCCTCGGCGTACTTGGCGTTCTCCTTCTCGAGCAGCGTCACGTTCGCCCGGACCATGGCGATGGACTCATTCATCTTCGGGACCTGGTCGTTCAGGTCTCGGACGTTCTGCTCGAGGATGAGCTCCGGGTCCTCGATGGAGGAGACAAAGAAGCCGGCGAAGCTACGCATTGCCCTCTTGAATCGTTCCCACATGTCGGCGGTCTACCTCCATCCAGCCCTACTTGCATCCACCTTATACGATTCCCTGGGGAGCAAGCAGCCACAGTCCCAACACTCTGACAACTGCTACGCGCTCCCACCTAAGGTCATTGCCTGACGCGAGAAAGTCAGGCCCGCGCGGCGCTGTGCACAGGCCCCCGGCGCCCGTGCCCAGCGCCGCCCGGTTGCCCGCCACGAGAGCATGGAGCTTGCCCCTCGGTGAGGAGTCGGGGAAAACCCAGGCTCGCGTGTCGACCTCCCCCGCCCCCAGCCCCTTTGATGACGCGCTGACGCGGGCGGTGGACTCCCAGCGGCGCCGCGTGCTCGGCGCGGGCGCGGCGGTGCGCCTGGTGGGCACGGCCGTCTTCCTGGCCCTGAGCACCGGCCTGTGGCTGTCGGGCGGCGAGGACTGGGCGACGTACCCGCCCGTGCTGACGGCGTACCTGCTCATCGCGGCGGCGCTGTTCGTGCTGCGGCGGCGGCCCGTGGCGCGGTGGCTGGGGGTGGTGCAGGCGCCGGTGGACGTGGGGCTCGTGTACTGGCTCCAGCACCTGGCGCTGCCGCGCTCGCCCTTCCCCTCCGGGGTGGCGGGCTTCAGCCTGGGGCTGTTCGCGCTGGTGGTGGCGCTGAGCGGGCTGACGCTGCGGCGCAGCGTCGTCTATGGCACGGCGCTGCTGGCCTGGGTGGCCCAGGCCGCGCTGATGCGGCAGGCGGGCGTGGGCTGGGGCGCGGTGGCCATTGCCCTGGTGGCGCTCGTCATGGTGGCGGCGGTGAGCCACTACGGCACCGGCCGGCTGCGGCAGCTCGCGGTGGCCCTCTCCCACGCGGAGGTGGAGCGGGCGCTGGAGGCACGGCGCTTCCACGAGGTGGAGGAGGCACGGCGCACGATTGAGCGGATGCTCGGCGACGCGCAGGCGCGCAACGACCAGCTCCACGCCCTGCAGCGCGACAAGGAGCAGCTCACGCAGTTCCTGGTGCACGACCTGCGCTCGCCGCTGTCCGCGCTGACGATGACGCTGTCGTGGATGGAGCAGGAGGTGCCGGGCGGCAAGGGCGTGCTCATGGAGTCGGTGCGCACGGGCCTGGCCGTCACCGCGCGGCTCGACAGGATGATTTCCGACCTGATGGACGTGCCCCGCCTGGAGCAGGGCCGGCTGGAGCCGCGCAAGCTGCCCTTCACGGCGTCCATCCTGCTGGAGGAGGTGCGCCGCTCGCTCGACGGCGTGGCCCGCGCGCGGCGGCTGACGCTGGACGTGGCGGCGCCGCCGGAGCTGGAGCTGGTGGGCGACTCGGAGCTGCTCGTGCGCGTGGTGGAGAACCTGGCCAGCAATGCGCTGCGGTACGCCCCCACGGGAGGCCGGGTGCGGCTGGAGGCGGGCACCGACTCGGAGTGCCACTGGCTGGCCGTGCGCAACGACGGCCCGCCGATTCCGCCGGAGACGCGCAGCCGCATCTTCGACAAGTACGTGCAGGGCGCCGCGGAGAAGGACAGCCGCCGGGGTTACGGGCTGGGGCTCTACTTCTGCCGGCTGGCCGCCGAGGCACACGGCGGCCAGCTCGCGGTGGAGGACACGCCCGGCTGGTCCACGTCCTTCGTGGTGCGCCTGCCGGGCTGAGTGCGTCAGCCCCGGGCGCGCTTGCGGCGCCGGAGGATGCGCTCCACGCTGGCATTGGCGTTGGAGAGCACCGCCGGCGCGTCCAGCGTGGTGAGCACGCCGTCCTTCAGCACCGGCTTGCCGTCGATGAAGACGTGCACCACGTCGCTGCCGCGCGCGGAGTGGACCAGCGGCGCCAGCACGTCCTCGGCCGTGGGGCCCGCGTGCAGGCCGCTCACGTCCACCACGGTGAGGTCGGCGCGCTTGCCGACTTCAATCGAGCCCACCTCGTCCTCCAGCCCGAGCGCCCGCGCGCCGTGCAGCGTGGCCATCTCCAGCACGCGCATGGGCGTCATGGCGCGAGGCCCCACGCGCGGGTTGTGCATCACGGCCGCGAGCCGCATCTCGTGGAAGATGTCGAGCGTGTTGTTGCAGGGCGCGCCGTCCGCGCCGAGCGCCACCGCCACGCCGGCCTCCAGCAGCTCCGGCACCTTGGCGATGCCGGAGGCGAGCTTGAGGTTGGAGCCGGGGCAGTGGCACACCACGGTGCGCGTCTCGCGGAGGATGTCCTGCTCCTCCTGGGACAGCCACACGCAGTGGGCCAGCGTCACGTGCGGCCCGGACAGGCCCACCGTGTGGAAGTAGGCGACGTTGTCCTGGCCGCCGGTGTACTGGCGCACCGCCTCCGTCTCCTTCGCATTCTCGCTGGCGTGGGTGTGGATGCGCACGCCGTGCTCGCGGGCGAGCTTCGCCACCTCGCGCAGCAGCTCCGGCGTGCAGGAGAGGACGAAGCGCGGGGCGAAGGCGTAGCGCAGCCGCCCGTCGTGCGTGCCGTGCCAGCGCTCCATCAGCGACAGGCTGTGGGCGAGCGACTCGGTGGTGCTCTCGCGCAGCCCCTCCGGCACGGCGGCGCCCGCGTCCATCATCGCCTTGCCGCCCACCAGCCGGAAGCCGGAGTCGCGCGCCGACTCGAAGACGGCGTCGTAGTGGTGCACGCTGCCCATGTCGAGCGCCGCCGTGGCGCCCGAGCGGATGAGCTCGGCGAAGGTGAGGTCGGCCGACGCGCGCATGGACGCCGCGTCGTGCGAGGCCTCGAAGGGCCAGATGCGCTCGCGCAGCCAGTCCAGCAGCTCCAGGCCGTCCGCGCGGCCGCGGAAGAGCGTCTGGCAGGCGTGCAGGTGGCCGTGGATGAGGCCGGGCAGCACCACCTTCCCCGCCACGTCCACCACGCGCCGCGTGCTCCGGGACTTGAGGCCCCGGCCCACCTTCGCGATGCGCCCGTCCTGGACGAGCACGTCCGCCGCCACGAGCACCTCGCGCTCGCGGTTCATCGTCACCACGGTGCCGCCAGTCAGGAGCAGGTCCACGGGGGTGCTCGAGTCGCTTTCTAGAGAAAGTCCTTCGTGAAGGCGTGCGGCAGCAGCTCGCCCAGGGTGTAGCGCGCCTCGCCGCCCTTCGGGGTGCGGCTGCGCACGGGCATGTCCGGCGGGCCGAACTCTGCCATCACCTGGCGGCACATGCCGCACGGGGGGCAGGGCTCGGGGGTGTCCACGACGATGGCGACGGCCACGGGCCTGGCGTGGCCCTGGGCCACCCCGGCGGCGAAGGCGTTGCGCTCGGCGCAGACGGTGAGGCCGTAGGTGGCGTTCTCCACGTTGCAGCCGGACACCACCGCGCCGTCGGCGTAGAGGACGGCGGCGCCCACGGGGAAGCGCGAGTACGGCACGTGCGCGCGCGAGCGCACCCGAGCGGCTTCCTCGAACAGACGCTCCCAGGGAATGTCGTCCGCCATGACGCCCTCCGTGAATCGCCGGTCCGACAGCGGACCTAGCGGGTACCGCCGCCCTTCGCCAGCACGTCGTCCAGGTGGCGGGCAATGGCCAGCTCCGCCTCCACCGGCAGGTCCGCGAAGCGCACGTGCGCGAACGGGCCGTGCGGGCCGTTGCTCACCTGGAGCACCTCGCCCGTCGCCTCGACCTCGTCGGGGAGGATGGGGAGCAGGAAGCGCACCTCCACCTTGGCTCCCGCCTCCAGCCCCGTGCCCTGCCAGGCGCAGCCGCCCAGGGACAGGTCGCCGTCCCGCGTCTCGAAGTCACCCGAGCTGCCCGCCCGGCGCACCTTCAAGCGCATGGGCACCCGGGGAGAGTCGCGCCGGTCCTCGGCCTTGTCGCTCATCGAGTCGTTCCTCTCGGCCATCGCCGTTGCCTCCCTGCCGCTCATGCTCGCGCCACCGTCCGAAGAATGTGTCCCGGGGACGGGCGGGACACAGGCGCCGGCTGCTCGCCGACAGGGAGACCGGCCTCGTGCTGGAAGTTGTTCGCGCAGGCCCCCACCGTGGCCTCCGCCCGTTCGTCACAGTGCATCGTCGGGGCATCATACGCGGACCTTTCCCGACAGGAGGCCCCGAAATGCACGGGGGGACGGCGGCGGGGGCGTTCCACCGGGGGTGCCATGGGGCCACGCCCGGTGTCATACCCGGCACGGGGGCGGAAGGCACAGGTGGAGCGGTGCAATGCAGCCAGAATGAACGGAAGCCCGGGAAGCCCCGCTCAGGTCTCCGGCACGCTCTGGCCCCGGGACTTCCACCAGTCCTCGCCGTAGCTGATGCAGATCTGCTCGCCGGGGTGGATGTCGCGCAGCGCGTGGAAGCAGAAGAGGTCGCGGTCCACGAGGCGGTAGTACGCGGCGTTGGGCTCCTGGGAGTGGTTGTAGATCATCCCGTAGCCCATCACGAGGGCGACCCAGTCTCCCTCACGGCGCTCCTCCTTCTCGCCCCACTTGATTTGGAAGACGTAGTCGTCGAGCGGCGGCATCCGCGCGTGCTTGTGCAGCACCTTGAGGTAGTGACACTCCTCGATGAGCTCTCCGGCGGGGATGAGCTCGTCGGTGAAGACGCCGTAGCCCCACTCGCACGGCCGGACCTTCACGCCCGGATGGATGTACAGCGCTGCGCCCTGGTTCATGGCCCCTGCCTGTTCCTCCAGCCTGGGAACCTACTCCACCCGCTCGCGCACCAGCGGCCGGGCCACGGGCGCCGCGTCGCCAAACCTGTACGCAGCCAGCAGGCGCGCCTTCACGTCCGCCACCGGGCCCGCGTCGTTGTAGTACACGCGCACCACCGGCTCGCCCTTCGTCACCTGTTCGCCCGTCTTCTTCAGCAGCGTGAAGCCCACGGCCGGGTCGATCTTGCTGTCCACCCGCTGCCGCCCCGCCCCCAGCGCCACGCCCGCCAGGCCCACGCCTTCCGTATCAATCGCCGTCACCCAGCCGTCGCGCGGCGCCACCACGTCCACCGTCGACTTCGCCTGCGGCAGCAGCGAGTAGTCGTCGATGGCGCGCGGGTCTCCGCCCTGCACCTGGACGATTTCCTTCAGCTTGCGCACCGCGCTGCCGTCCTCCACCACCTTGCGCAGCTTCTCGCGCGCCTCGTCCACCGTCGCCGCCGCCTTGCCCAGCACCAGCATCTCCGCCGTCAGCGCGTAGGTGATCTCCGTGTAGTCGTCCGGAGCCTCGCCGCGGAGCATGTCCACCGCCTCCATCACCTCCAGCGCGTTGCCCACCTTGCGGCCCAGCGGCTGGTCCATGTCCGTGAGGAGCGCCACCACCTTCTTCCCCATCTCCGCACCCAGCCCGATCATCGTCCGGGCCAGCGTGCGCGCGTCCTCGTCGCGCTTCATGAAGGCGCCGCTGCCCACCTTCACGTCCAGCACCAGCGCGTCGATGCCCTCCGCCAGCTTCTTGCTCATGATGGAGGACGCAATCAGCGGGATGCAGTCCACCGTCGCCGTCACGTCGCGCAGCGCGTAGAGCTTCTTGTCCGCCGGAGCCACCTGCGCCGTCTGGCCAATCAGGCAGCAGCCCACCTCGCGCACCAGCCGCCGGTACTCGGACGTGGGCAGGTTGACGTTGAAGCCCGGAATCGACTCCAGCTTGTCCAGCGTCCCGCCCGTGTGGCCCAGGCCGCGGCCGGAAATCATCGGCACCGGCACGCCGCAGGCGGCCGCCAGGGGTGCCAGGCTGAGCGACACCTTGTCCCCCACCCCACCCGTCGAGTGTTTGTCCACCTTCACCGCGGGCGTGTCCGACAGGTCCAGCACCTCGCCGGACTCGAGCATGGCGCGGGCCCAGGCCCCCAGCTCCCGGGAGTCGAGTCCCTTGAAGAAGATGGCCATGCACATGGCCGCCATCTGGTAGTCCGCCACCGTCCCCGCCGTATACGCCTGGATGAACGCGCGGATGTCCGCCGGGTCCAGCCGGCCACCATCCCGCTTCGCTTTGATGAGCTCGTAGGGTTGCACGGGCCAGCCCATAGCAGGAACACGGCCCCCCATGCACTCCGGGAAAGGCAGGCCTTCATCTGGTAGATAAGCGGGCCATGATGCTCCGCCTCCACGTCCTGGCCCTCGCCGCCCTCCTGTGCGCGTGCTCCAAGAAGGAAGAGCCGCCCCCCGCCGGTGCCCAGGGCACCACCACCGCCCAGCAGCCGACCAAGGCCCCCATCCCCGTGGGGCTCGTCATCGACGTGGGCGGGCGCGGGGACCACTCCTTCAACGACGCCGCCCTGCGCGGCCTGGAGCTGTACGCCGCCGGCAAGCGCTACGAGGGCGGCAAGTACGTGGACGCCTCCCCCGACGAGGTCCGCCAGTCGCTCCCGCCCTTCATGGCCTCCTTCGCTTCCAGCATCCAGCCCCTGCCCGTGAAGCCCATGGTGCTCCAGAGCAAGGCCCAGGAGGACTACGCCCCCAACCTCCAGCTGCTCGTGGACCAGGGCGCCCAGCTCACCGTCGGCAACGGCTACATGCTGGCCAACGCCGTGCGCACCGCCGCGCAGGAGAACCCCAAGGCCCGGTTCCTCCTCATCGACAGCCAGGTGCTGGATGCGCAGGGCAAGGTGCTGAAGCTGCCCAACGTGCGCACCGTGCTGTTCAAGGAGCAGGAGGGCAGCTTCCTCGTGGGCGCGCTGGCCGGCCTGGTGACGAAGACGAACAAAGTGGGCTTCGTGGGCGGCATCGAGGTGCCCCTCATCCAGCGCTTCGAGGTGGGCTACCGGGCGGGCGTGAAGACGACCAACCCCCAGGCCGCCCAGGCGCTGATGGCCGTCTACACGGGCAGCTTCAACAACATGGCCGCGGGCAAGCAGGTGGCGCAGGACCTCATCGCCAAGGGCGCGGACATCCTCTTCCACGCCGCGGGCGCGGATGGCATCGGCGTCATCCAGGCGGTGAAGGAGGCACGCGCCGCGGGCAAGAGCGTGTATGCGATTGGCGTGGACTCGGACCAGTCGCACGTGGCGCCGGATGCCATCCTCACGTCGATGATGAAGTTCACCGACCTGGCCATCTACCAGGCGACGAAGGACCTGGTGGACGGGAAGTTCTCCGCGGGTGAGCAGGTGGTCGGCCTGAAGGAGAACGGCGTGGGCATGGCCGAGGTGCGGGTGGACTTCCCCAACAAGGCGGAGGCGCTGCAGAAGGTGGAGGCCCTGCGCCAGCGCATCGTCTCCGGGCAGCTCCAGGTGCCGGCCGTGCCGGCGGACCTCTCCACCTTCCAGGCTGCCGCGCCCTGATTTCCCTCCGGCACATCCGCAAGGTCTTCGGCAACTGTGTGTCGCTGGAGGACGCGTCGCTCGACGTGCGCGAGGGCGAATTGCTCGCCGTGGTGGGAGAGAACGGCGCGGGCAAGACGAGCCTGATGAACGTCCTCTACGGCCTCTACCAGCCGGACGGGGGCGAGCTGTCCGTGGGCGGGCAGCCCGTGCGCTTCAAGAGCCCTCGCGACGCGATTGCCCGGGGCATCGGCATGGTGCACCAGCACTTCATGCTCGTGCCCACGCTGACGGTGGCGGAGAACGTGGTGCTCGGCCGCGAGCCCACGCGCCGCGGCCTGTTCGACCTGGAGCGCGCCGTCAGCGAGGTGGCCGCCACCTGCGCCCGCTTCGGCTTCGAGCTGGAGCCGCGCGCCCGCGTGGACACGCTCACCGTGGGCTCGCAGCAGAAGGTGGAAATCGTCAAGGCGCTGCACCGGGGCGCGCAGGTGCTGGTGCTCGACGAGCCCACCGCCGTGCTCACGCCGCAGGAGTCGGACGAGCTGGCCCAGGTCATGCGCGGCCTCGTCGCGCAGGGGCGCACCGTGGTGCTCATCAGTCACAAGCTGAAGGAGGTGCTGGGCGTGGCCGACCGCGTCGCCGTCATGCGCCGGGGACGCGTGGTGGCCGAGGTGCGCGCGGCGGAGACCACCGTGGAGCAGCTGGCCAACCTCATGGTGGGAGAAGGCGCACGGCCCGGGATGAATGCCCGGGGGCGCGAGTTCGTCTCCCTGGCTGGAGTGTCGCCGGGAGCGGCCGCCTCACGGCCCCAGGACGGCGTGATGGACGTCGCGTCGCCGGCAGGGGCCGCCGCCACAGCTGGAGGCATGGACCTGCGCGGGAGGTCGGCGCTCGCGCTCACGGGCGGAATCCCACCGGAAGCGGCGACCGGGCAGGCCCCGGTGACGTCCACGGGCGAGGTCCTGCTGGATGCGCGCGGACTCCAGGCCGTGGGGGACAACGGCCGCCCCGCGCTGCGAGGCGTGGACCTCACCGTGCGCGCGGGCGAAATCATCGGCATCGCGGGCGTGGACGGCAACGGGCAGCGCGAGCTGGCCGAGGTCCTCACCGGCCTGCGCCCCCTGACGGCGGGAAGCGGCACGCTGCTCGGAGGGCCGCTGGCGGGCCTCACCCCGGCCCGGGCGCGCGAGCGCGGCGTGGGCCACGTGCCCGAGGACCGGCTGCGCCGCGCGGTGGTGAAGGCCCTCAGCGTGGAGGAGAACGTGGCCCTCGGCCGGCACACGCGGCCGCCCTTCGCCCGGGGGCCGTGGCTCGACTTCGCCGGGCGGCGCGAGCGCACGCTCGCCCTGCTCCAGGCGTACGACGTGCGCCCTCCGGACCCGACGCTGACGCTCGCGAGGCTGTCCGGCGGCAACCAGCAGAAGGTGGTGGTGGCGCGCGAGCTGGACGCGAAGCCCCGCCTGCTGGTCGTGGTGCAGCCCACGCGCGGCCTGGACATCGGCGCGGTGGCCCACGTGCAGGCGAAGCTGCGCGAGGCGCGCGCCCAGGGGGCCGGCGTGCTGCTGGTCTCCCTGGACCTGGAGGAGGTGCTCGCGCTCTCCGACCGCGTCTACGTCCTCTTCGAGGGGCGCGTGACGGGCCACTTCACCCAGGCCCAGTACGACGAGCGGGAGATGGGACGACGCATGCTGGGCGCGGGGGTGGGCCATGCCTGAGCGGCTGAGACAGGCCCTGCCCTCGGTGCTCTCCGTGCTGCTGGCGCTCGCGGTGTGCTGGGGGCTCATCGCCCTGACGATGACGCCCGGCACGGCCACGGCCGCCTATGTGGAGATGTTGTGGGGCGGCATCGGCAACTGGCCCGCCTGGCTGGACGGGTCCGCGGCCACCGTCATCACCCGGCCCCTGGGCGAGGCCGCGATGAAGGCGGCGCTGCTCACCCTCACCGGCCTGTCCGTGGCCGTGGCCTTCAAGGTGGGCCTGTTCAACATCGGCGCGCAGGGGCAGATGATTCTCGGCGCGCTGGCCGCCGCGGTGGTGGGCGCCCACGTGTCCCTGCCCGCGGTGCTGCACATCCCCGCGGCGCTCGTGGCCGCGGCGCTCGCGGGCGCCGTGTGGGCGGGCCTCGCCGCGCTCCTCAAGCTCTACCGGGGCGTGCACGAGGTCATCTCCACCATCATGCTCAACTGGGTGGCGCTGCGCCTCGTGGACAACTGGCTCGTCATCGGACCGCTGCGAGGCGTGGCCGAGGGCGGCCAGTCCATCACCGGCACCGCCGAAATCCAGGCCACCGCGACGCTGCCCCGGCTCCTCGGGGAAATCTCCCGCCTCAACCTGGGCTTCCCGCTGGCGCTGCTGCTGGCGGTCGTCGTCTGGCTCTGGCTTGCGCGCACCCGCTCCGGCTTCGAGACGCGCGCGGTGGGCCTGGGCGCCGAGGCCGCGCGCGCCGCCGGAGTCCCGGTGGCCCGTCGCACCGGCGTGGCCATGGCGCTGGCCGGGGCCATGGCGGGGCTGGCGGGCGCGGTGCTGGTGCTGGGCACCGAGGGGCGCTACCCCGGCACGCTGGGCGCGCCCTACGGCTTCGACGGCATCGCCATTGCCCTCATCGGCAACAACCACCCGCTGGGCGCCATGGGGGCCGCGCTCTTCTTCGGCGTGCTGCGCGCGGGCGGCACCCGCATGCAGCTGCTGGACGTGCACAAGAGCTTCCCCGAGCTCATCCAGGGCCTCGCGCTGCTCTTCGTCGCCGGCCGCATGGTGTGGCTCGCCCTGCTGCGCCGCCGCGAGGCCGCCGCGGCGCCTCCGGCCGCCGCTCCTTCCGTGGAGGTGCCCCGTGCTTGAGGTCCTCCACGCCCTGCTCTTCTCCACCCTGGACGCGGTGCCCGCGCTCGTCTTCGCCGCGCTGGGCGCGGTGCTCTCCGAGCGCGCCGGCGTGGTGTCCGTGGGCGTCGAGGGGATGATGCGGGTGGGCGCCTTCTGCGCGGCGGTGGCGGCGCTCGTCATGCCCATGTCCCTGGCCGTCGGCGTGGGCATGCTGGCGGGCGCGGCGCTGGCCGCGGTGCATGGCTTCCTGAGCATCCGCTGGCGCTCGGACCAGGTGGTGTCCGGCATCGCCCTCAACCTGGTGGCCCTGGCCGGCGGCACCTTCCTGCTGGAGTCCCTCTACGGCCCCAACGGCACGCCCGCCCTCGCGCAGGCCCCCCGCTGGGACGTGCCCGGCCTCGCGTCGGTGCCGGTGCTGGGCGCGCTGTCCGGCCACTCCGCCCCCACGTACCTCGCGCTGGTGCTGCCCTTCGCCCTCCAGGCCCTGCTGACGCGCACGCCGCTGGGCCTGCGGCTGCGCGCCGTGGGCGACAAGCCCCACGCCGTGGCCACCCTGGGCCTGAGCGTCGCCGGGCTGCGCTGGGGCGCGGTGCTGGGCGGCGGGCTGCTGGCGGGCCTGGGCGGCGCCGTGCTGTCCACGTCCGTGCTGGGCCGCTTCGAGCAGCACACCCCCGCGGGCCTGGGCTTCATCGCCCTGGCCGCCATGGTGTTCGGCCGCTGGACGCCCGTGGGCGCCTTCCTCGCCGCCCTCTTCTTCGCCTTCGGCGACGCGCTGCGGATCGGCCTCGCCTCCAGCGCCCCCGGTCTGCTGGAAGTCGTACCTCAGGGCATGTTGCAGGCCCTCCCCTACGTGCTCACGTTGGCCCTCCTCACCCTCCAGGGACAGCGCAGCAGCGCCCCCGCCGCACTCGGCGTGCCCTATGAGCAGGAGTCGCGCTGAGGCCCTCTCCAGGCCCTGGGTCTTTTCAAACCCGGGTCAAAGTTGATTCCTGGTCAGGAGTGACCCCCTCCCGTCGCGTGACAAACACCGCCCGTGCGGGTTCCGCTGGTGAGCAGACACTCCAACCCCCCGCCGTTACTGGGATGATCCACCTCTCGTTTCGTCGGAATCCGGCGAAACGCGAACCTTCCACCCGGCACGCGCCTCGCATGGTGTTCGGTCAGGTTTCGGACCGCGTACCGGACTGGTTGCAGGCTCCGGGGGGGAAGTCGCATCCAGTCCGGTATGCGGTTCGTAGGGTCTACTTGGGAACATCCGGGTGTCGTTGCCCGGTCACCTGGTGGGGGTGGCGTGATGCTGGAGACGACGGGAATGACCGCGACGTACCGGCCTCGGGTGCTGGCTGTGGATGTGCAGTCGGGTGGAATGGAGCGGCTGTATTCCATCCTCGCCCCCGCGGGTTATGACGTCCTGCCCGCCAGCGGCAAGGCGGCGGCGGCGGCGGCGACCCGGCAGTCGGCGGACCTGGTGCTGCTGGACGTGCAGCGGCCCGGCACGGACGGCCTGGCGGCCTACCGGCAGCTGGTGGCGGAGCTGGGGGGCCCCTCGTCGCCTCCGGTGCTCATGCTGACGCCCCGCGCGGACCGGCAGACGCGCCGCGAGGTGCTCGAGGCGGGCGTGGACGACCTGCTCATCACCGAGCCGTTGGACCCACTGGAGCTGAAGGTCCGCGTCCACACCCTGCTGGAGCTGAAGGCGCACCGCGATGCGGGCGGCCTGCGCCCCGAGGCGCTGCTGGACCCGCGGCTGCGCTGGGTGGAGATGGAGCGGCTGGCGCGCCTGGGCACGCTGGCGGCGGACGTAGCGCAGAACCTGGGCCGCGTGGGCGAGGGCCTGCAGCGCGCCCTGGCGCACGTGCAGAGCCGGGCCCAGCAGGGCCTGGCGCCGGACCCCGCGGAGCTGAAGAAGCTGGGCGTGGCGGGCGAGCAGATGCGGCTGCACGGCCAGCATCTCCTCTCGCTCGGCCCCACCAGCCCCAAGGACATCCGCCGCTTCGATTTGCGCGAGGTGGTGCCCGGCGTGGTGGAGCGGATGCGCGCCGCCGGCCGCCTGGGCTCCGCCGAGGTGAAGGTGCTGCTGCCGGAGGACCCGATTGCCGTGGTCTTCAACCGGCGCCAGCTGGAGCAGGTGCTGGTGGAGCTCCTGGCCAACGCGGCGGACGCGGTGGAGGACGTGAACGACCGCCCGCGCCGCATCCACGTGGGCGTGGAGCTGCCGGACATGTTCGGCGACTTCGGCCCGCGCCTGTTCGTCAAGGACACCGGCATCGGCATCTTCGAGGACGAGGTGGGGGCCGTGTTCGAGCCCTACTACACGACGAAGGCGCCGGAGAAGGGCGCCGGCCTGGGCCTCACCGTGGCGCGCGCCCTGGTGGAGGCCATGGGCGGCAAGCTCACGGTGCAGAGCCGCGTCAACCTGGGCAGCACCTTCACGGCCGAGCTGCCCGAGCAGACGTCTTCCTGGTAGCCGCCGCGCACGCCGGCACGCCCCGCTAGAAGCGGTAGGCGATGCCGGCGAGCGCCTCCAGGGTGAACTCCGTCGCGTCGAAGTCCGGAATCAGCGAGGGCCCCATCCGGACGTTGAAGGTGACGCCGAGGCTGCGATCGATGAAGTACTCCAGCCCGCCGCCCACGAGGATGGGGAACACCGGGCCGATGCCCTCCCCGAAGTAGACGTGGAAGGGGATGTCCAGGCCCAGGTTCACCATGACGGCGCTGCCGGCGGGGATGCCCACCACGAAGCCCACGGGCAGCGTCAGGCCCACGTCCGTGTCGCCGTTGTCGAAGTAGAACAGCGGCCCCGGCTGGAAGGTGAGCGCCAGCGAGACGTTGTTCGTCTGCGCGAGCATCAGCCGCATCCACGCCTGGAACTTGATGCCGGGGTCCGTGTAGCGGACCCAGCCCTCGCGGCCCCAGTTGAAGGTGAACTTGCCGCCGATGTCGAAGCGCTCCGAGCCGCCGTGGAGCAGGCCGAGCGTGAGCCCGGGCCAGCCAATCTGACCGGAGAAGGCGGTGTTGCCCCGCCCCAGCGTGTCGGCGGCGAGGATGGACCAGCCCTGCCCGCGCTGCGCCAGCGCGGTGCCAGGGAGGGCCAGGATGCAGGCGAGGAGGAATCCGGGAACGAGACGCTTCACACGGTGCCTTTCTGCGGAAGGCCACGCGGGGGCGCGGCCGGGGGGAGGTTGTGCTGGAGGACTCAGGCGGGTTGACCGCGCTCACGCGCGAGCGCGAGGAAGTCGTCGATGAACCGCGCCAGCCGCGCTTCCGCGCGCTCGCGGGCGCCGGCCATGGGCTCTCCGGGGGCGAGCGACTCCTTGTGCTCGAAGTAGTACTTGATCTTGGGCTCGGTGCCGGACGGCCGCAGGGTGACGCGGCCGCCGCCCGCCATCTCGAAGGCGAGCACGTTGGACGGCGGCAACCCGGCCCCGCCCTGCTTGTAGTCGCGCACGGTGCGCACCGGGTCCCCGCCGATGCGCGCGGGCGGTGAGGCGCGGAAGGCCTCCATGATGGCGCGGATGGCCTGGGCCCCCGCGGCGCCGGGCAGCGTGACGTTGCGCTGGGCGCCCACGTACAGGCCGTGGCGGCGCTGGATTTCCTCCAGGTAGCCGAGCACCGTGGTGCCGCGCGACTCGCACCACGCGGCCAGGTCCGCCATGACGAGCGCCGCGCCGACGCCGTCCTTGTCGCGCGTCACCGTGCCCACGGTGTAGCCGAGCGCCTCCTCGTAGCCGAAGACGAACTGCGTGCCCTCGGAGCGCTCGCGCTCCAGCGCGCGGTTGGCAATCCACTTGAAGCCGGTGAGCACCTCGTCATAGGCGGCGCCCAGCTCGCGGGCGATGTCGCCCAGCTGCGTGGACGAGACGATGGTGGTGACGACGTGCGGCCGCGAGCGCTTCGTGCCCTGGGTGAGCACGTAGTGGCCCAGCAGCACGCCCACCTCGTTGCCGGTGAGCATGCGCATGCGGCCGTCCGCGTCGCGCGCCATGACGGCGAGCCGGTCCGCGTCCGGGTCATTGGCCAGCACCAGGTCCGCCTTCACGCGCTCGGCGGTGGCGAGCGACAGGTCCATGGCGCCGGGCTCCTCCGGGTTGGGGAAGCGCACGGTGGGAAAGCGCCCGTCGGGCATCTGCTGCTCGGACACGGCGGTGAAGCGCGGGAAGCCCGCCTCGCGCAGGGCGCGCTCCGCCCAGACGCCGCCCACCCCGTGCATGGCGGTGTAGACGAGGGACAGCGTGTCCGAGCCGCGCTTGTGCACGCGCAGCCCGGAGATGGCGCGCAGGTACGCCTCCCCCACCCCGTCCGCCAGGTCCCGCCAAAGCCCCTTCGCGCGCGCGTCCGCGGGCGTCAGCAGGGGCACGCGGTTGGCGGGCTCCACCCGGGCGATGGCGGAGGCGATGCCGGTGTCGTGTGGGGGGATGATTTGCGCGCCGTTGCCCCAGTAGACCTTGTAGCCGTTGTACTCGGGCGGGTTGTGGCTGGCCGTCACCATGATGGCCGCGGCGGCGTCGAGGTGCAGGGCGGCGAAGGCGGCCACCGGGGTGGGCACCGGGTGCGGGAAGACGTGGGCGGGGATGCCCTCCGCGGCGAGCACGGCGGCGGTGTCCTCGGCCAGCTCCGCGCTCAGGCGGCGCGCGTCGCGGCCCACGACGACGCCGCGCGTGGCGGCGTCCGGCACCTGCTCCTTGAGGTAGCGCGCCAGGCCCGCGGTGGTGCGGCGCACCACGGCGCGGTTCATCCGGTTGGGGCCGGCGCCCAGCACGCCGCGCAGGCCCGCGGTGCCGAACTCCAGGTCCCCGGCGAAGCGGTCCGCCAGCTCCGTCCAGTCGCCCCGGGCCAGCAGGTGCGCCAGCTCCGCGGCGGTGGCCGCGTCCGGGTCCGCCTGCCGCCATGCCTCCGCCCGCTCTCTCAGTCCGGTGGTGTCCATGCGCGTAGAGACCTCGTGTAGCCTTGGAAGGCGCGGCGAGCACGCGGCTCGCGCGCCGGTTGTTCAGGTGTAGTCGGTGAGCTTCTTGCGGGTGGCGCGGCCCTTGGGGCCGTCCTTGGCGCCCTGGCACGTCACGCAGTACTCCGCGTAGGGCATGGCGCGCAGCCGGCCCAGGGGCAGCTCGTCGCCGCACTCCTCGCACTCGCCATACGAGTCCGGGTCGTCGCGCAGCTTGCCCAGCGCCTTCATCACCCGGGCCAGCACGCCGTCCATGTTCCGGTTCCGGTTGGAGGCGATGGCCTGCATCATCTCGTTGAGGGGCTGCTCGTCCTCGTCGCCGCCGATACGCGCGTCGTCGGTGCGGTTGGGCTCTATCCTGGCGGGCGTCTTCTCCGTCAGCTCGGAGTGGAGCGCCAGCAGCAGCTTCTTGAATTCCTCTCGCTGTTTCGCGTTCACGTCTCGCCGCCGTGTCAGTACTTCGCCGTGGAGGCCTGTCCGCTGATGATGGCCACGGACGCGGACGCACCCAGTCGGTTGGCGCCCGCGCGCAGCATCTTCATCGCGTCCTCGGCGGAGCGGATGCCGCCGGACGCCTTCACGCCCACGTCGTCGCCCACCACCCGGCGCATCAGCGCCACGTCCTGGGCGGTGGCGCCGCCTCCGCCGAAGCCGGTGGACGTCTTCACGAAGGCGGCCCCCGCCGCCTTGGACAGGGCGCAGGCGAGCACCTTCTCCTCGTCCGTGAGCAGGGACGTCTCCAGAATCACCTTCACCGGCAGCGGGCGGGCGGCGTCCACCACCGTGGCGATGTCCTGGTGGACGAGCGCGTAGTCACGCGACTTGAGAGCGCCCACGTTGAGCACCATGTCGATTTCGCGCGCCCCGGCGCGGATGGCCTCGCGGGCCTCGAAGGCCTTGGCGGACGGCAGCGACGCGCCCAGCGGGAAGCCCACCACGGCGATGGGCACGGTGGTGGCGCCGGCCAGCATGCGCGCGGCGGTGGCCACGTGCGTGCTGTTGACGCACACCGTGGCGAAGCCGTGCTTGCGGGCCTCCTGGGCCAGCTTCACCACGTCCTCGGCGCGGGCGTCGGGCTTGAGCAGCGTGTGGTCGATGTAGGGCGCCAGGTCGGCCGGGGAGCGGATGGACTCCATGTCCACGGGGGCGGTGGACGTATGGGTGTCCGGAGCGGGAGCCCCGGGCTCCGTGGGCGAGGTCTCCTTCCAGGCATCCATGCGACGGCGGGCCTGGTCGGCGAGCTCCTCGAGGAACTTCGCGAAGACGTCCTGGGAGTCGGACATGACGCGCCCCTTAGCCCACTTCCCGGCCCTCGGGAAGCGCTCGCACGGGGAGCACGCGTCCGCTGTGCTCCCGCAGGTGCCGAAGATAGGAGCGGAGCGCTAGAGTCCGCTGCGTGACGTCTTCCGCCCGGCTGCTCACCCTCCTCGTCCTCCTGCTCGCCTCGCTCCCGGGCCGGGCCGCGCCCTCGCCCGCCGTGAAGCCGCTCACGGTGTATTTCTTCGACGTGGGCCAGGGGGACGCCGCGCTCATCGTGTCGCCCACGGGCAAGACGGTGCTCATCGACGCGGGGCCCCCCGAGGCGCGCGAGCACCTGGCCCGCCGGCTGCGCCAGCTGGTGAAGGAGCCGCTGGACCTGGTCATCCTCACCCACCCGCACCTGGACCACCTGGGCGGCATGGCCCACGCGCTGAAGGCGGTGGGCGCGAAGCGCTTCATGGACCCGGGGTTCGACCACCCGAGCGACGCCTACCGGGATTTGCTGGACGCGGTGGGGGGCTCGGTGGGCCAGGTGATGACCCCGGAGCCCAACGCGCAGGCGCCGCAGACGCTGCTCACCATCGGCCTGGGCGAGGGCACCTCGCTCACGGTGCTGTGGCCGCGCGTGCCGCAGGAGCCCTTCCTGGACGACACGCGCTCGGACCCGAACTCCAACTCCATCGTCACCAAGCTGACGTACGGGAAGACGGCGTTCCTCTTCACCGGCGACGCCGAGCCGGACACGGAGGCCGCCCTCCTCCAGAAGCGCATCGACTTCTCCGCCACCGTGCTCAAGGTGGCCCACCATGGCGGGCGCCACTCGTCCACGGCCGCCTTCCTCGCCGCGGTGAAGCCGAAGGCCGCCGTCATCTCCTGCGGCGCCGGCAACGACTACGGGCACCCCACCGCGGAGGCGCTGCAGCGCCTGGACGCGTCCGGCGCCCGCGTCCTGCGCACGGACCAGGACGGCGAGGTGGTGGCGGTGAGCGACGGCAACACCGTCACGCTGCGCTCCGACAAGGGCCGCGCCGCGCCCCTCGTGGTGCCCGGCGGGGTGAAGCCCGGCCCCGTCGCGCTCGGCCCCATCCTCCCCAGCACGAAGCGCGCCCGCGGCAGTGCCCGGGACAAGGAGCCCGAGCCCGGCGCGCGCGGCACGGCCACCGTTACGAGGGGCAGCGTGGAGCCCGCGTCGGCGCCCTCGCGAGGCGAGCCGGGAGCCGGGGACTTCGTCAGCCTGAAGGGCAGCAAGGTGTTCCACCGCGAGGACTGCGCCACCCTGAAGCGCTCGAAGTCGGAGCGCACCGTCTATTCCAGCCGCGCCGCCGCCCAGCGCGAGCGCCGCCCCGCCGAGGACTGCCACCCATGAGCCCGCGCCTGTTCTGCCTGCTGGGGGTGCTGGTGGCCGCGGCCGCCTGCGAGGAGCCGCCGCCGCCCCCGCCGCCCCCGCCGGCCGCCATCCCCCGTCCCGCCGAGGCGCGCCGCTACTTCGGCTCACCTCCGGACGGGAAGCTGCACGTCTACTTCTTCAACGTGGGCCAGGGGGACGCCGCGCTCATCGTGTCCCCGGAAGGGCACACGGTGCTGGTGGACACGGGCCCCGCCTCCTCGGCCGACCACCTGCGCAACCGCCTGCCGGAGCTGCTCACGCAGCGGCTGGACCTGGTCATCCTCACGCACCCGCACGCGGACCACCATGGCTCGGTGGAGGCGGTGCTGCGGCGCGTGGGCGCGAAGCAGCTGATGGAGCCGCAGCTGGAGACGACGACGCCCGAGTACGACGCCCTGCTCACCCGCCTCGGGGGCATGGGCGTGGAGTTCGTCTCCGTGGCGCCGCCCCAGAACACGCCCAACGCGCCGCTGCGCCTGCCGCTGGGCCCGGGCGTGGAGCTGAACGTGCTGTGGCCGCGCCACCCCACCGAGAAGCTGCTCGACGTGCCCGAGGCCCCGCTGGAGGCCAACTCCGTCGTCCTGCGCCTCACCTACGGCGACACGGCGGTGCTCTTCGCGGGGGATGCGCACGCGAGGACGGAGGAGTCCCTGCTGGCGCGCGGCACGCCCATGCGGGCCACGGTGCTCAAGGTGGCGGCGCATGGCGCGGACGGGCCGACGACGAAGGCCTTCCTGGAGGCCGTGCGGCCCGGCGCCGCCGTCATCTCCACCGGCGGCACACCGGCGGCCGCCACGCTGGCGCGGCTGCGGGCCGCGGGTGCCCAGGTGTTCCACACCGACGCCGCGGGCGAGGTGCAGGTGGTGAGCGACGGGAAGCAGCTCGTCGTCACCCCGCAGCGCCTGCCCGACGGCGTGCCGGAGGACACGCGCTACACGTTCCACGGGCTCGGCGACACCGCCACCCCGCCCGTCGCCCAGCTTCCGAAGACGGAGGCCCCGAAGACGGACGCCCCGAAGACGGACGCCGCGAAGGCCCCGCCCGTCCGGGGCACGCAGCCCGCCCGGAGTTCGGCGAACCTGACGCGCTACGGCCAGGTGGTGGACATCGACGACCTGCCGTCCACGAGCGCGCCGCCCTCCCGCGCGGAGACGCGCCCGACTCGCGGCGGCACGGAGTCGCGCTCGGGCAATTCGGAGGTGTACGTCGCCAGCAGCAAGGGGGACGTCTTCCACCGGCCGTTCTGCCGGAACGCGGCGAAGATAAAGCAGTCCAACCTGCTCACCTTCAAGACCCGCGACGAGGCCGCCCGCGGCCGGCGTCCGGCCAAGGACTGCAACCCCTAGGGGCTCCCGCACATGACTCGCGCCACGCTGGACCGCATCGAAGGCGACGTCGCCGTGCTCGTCGTGGAGGGCCGCCAGCAGACGCGCCCGCTGAGTGATTTGCCGGAAGGCGTGCGCGAGGGGGACGTGCTGGACCTGGACACGCTGCGCGTGGACCGCGAGGCCACCGAGGCCCTGCGCGCCCAGGTGCGCGAGGCCCGCGAGCGGGCGAAGCGGGGCAAGAAGAAGCCGCCGTCCGGCGACTTCGACCTGTAGCCTCAAGCCAGGGGCGCCGTCGCGGAGGGCCGCGCCCGGGGCAGCAGCACCGCCAGCAGCACCGCGCTCACCGCCGCCAGCAGGCCCGCGGTGAGGAAGGCCGGCGCGCTGCCCCATCGCGTCCACACCGCGCCGAACAGCAGGCCCGCGGCCAGCGAGGCCCCGCCGGTGAGCCCGTTGTAGAGGCCGAAGGCGCGCCCCCGGGCGGCCGGCGGCACCAGCGAGGTGAGCAGCGACTTCTCCGCCCCCTCCGCCAGCGCGTGGTACAGCCCGTAGAAGGCCATGACGGCCAGCGTGCCGGGGATGCCGCGCACCAGGGACAGCGCCACGTAGCTGAGCGCGTACAGCCCCCACCCCGCCAGCACCACGCGCGAAGAGCCCAGCCGGTCCGCCAGCCAGCCCGCCGGGTACGAGACGGCCGCCTTCACCACGTGCAGCAGCAGCCACGCCATGGGCAGCAGCGCCGCCGGTGCGCCCTCCTCCGTGAGCTTCAGCAGGAGGAAGGCATCCGTGGCGTTGGCCACGCCGAAGAGCACCACCGGCGCCAGGTAGTAGCCGAGCCGGCGGGGCACCGGCACCAGCGCGGCGCCCGTGCCATGGGCCTCCGGCGCGCGCTCGGGCTCCTTCACCACGAGCAGGCACAGCAGCGCGACGAAGCCTGGCACCGCCGCCGCGAGGAACACCTGCTCCGCGCGCAGCCCCAGCGCCACCAGCGCCATGGCCACCAGCGACCCCAGCGCCGCGCCCGCGTGGTCCATGCCCCGGTGGAAACCGAAGGCCCGCCCCCGCGCGCCCTCCGGCACCGAGTGGGCGATGATGGCGTCGCGCGGGCTGCTGCGCACGCCCTTGCCCACGCGGTCCAGCGAGCGGATGAGCAGCGGCTGCCACGCGAGGGTGACGAAGGCCATCATCGGCCGCGCCAGCGAGGACACGCCGTAGCCCATCAGCACCAGCGGCTTGAGCCGGCGCGCCCGGTCCGCCCACAGGCCGGAGCGGTACTTGAGGAGCGCGGACACCAGGTCCGACAGCCCCTCCATGGCCCCCAGCAGCAGCGGCGCCGCGGGGAAGCGCGCCGCGAGGAACGCGGGCAGCAGCGGGAAGATCATCTCGCTGCTCACGTCCGTGAGCAGCGAGACCAGCCCCAGCAGCACCACCGCGCGGGGCAGCCGTCCGCTCGAGACTCGCGACAGCTCGGCCTCCCGGGTGCGCACGGAAGGGGGCGGCTACAGCGTCCCGGAGAGGACGAGCGGAATCTCCAGGTCCACGTCGTCACCGGAGAAGGCGGAGAACACCATGCTCTTCGCGCGGTCCTTGATGCAGGTGCCCACGGCGGAGCGGTTGAGCTCCCGCTTGTCGAGCGTGGCCTCCTTCACCTTGCCGGAGCTGCCCACCGTGGCGGTGAGCGTCACCTTGCCCACGCGGAAGGACGGGTTCTTCCGCAGCTCGTTCTCCACGCAGGAGCGGAACGCGTCCTGCGCCTTGTCCACCACGCGCTCCACCTCCTCGTCCGAGGGGCCACCCACCTCGTCCGAGTCCGTCGCGGCCACCTCCGCGTCCTTGCGCACGTCGGGGCCCACGTCCTTCTTCTCCGCGTCCGCGTAGACGGCCTGCATCTGCTCCGCGGACGGGGCCGGCGCGACGCCCGCCGGAGTGCCAGCGCCCGTGGGGGCCTGGCCCGAGGGCGCGGGGGCGGACTCCGGCGCGGGCGCGGCCGGACGCTTCTCCGCGGGCGGGGGCACGGGCCTGGGCGCCGGGGCCGCCGGCTGCTCGCGTCCCAGCAGCTTGTCGCGCAGCGCGCCCACGCCCCGGGTGGAGAAGATGGGCTGCTCCACCGGCTGGCCCTCCGCGTCCACCGTCTTCACCCGCAGGGGCACCACGCCCAGCGTCTCCGACAGCACGTACGCGCCGCCGAGGGGGACGAGGAGCAGCAGCAGCACGGCGACGGCGTACTTCCACGCGGGGTTGCGCCGCGTCACGCCCGACTTCGCCGCGAAGTGGCGGGTGTCCTCCACGGGCTGACGCTCGTTCCCGTCGCCGCCGCCCAGCGCGGCCAGCGGGTCCTCGTACTGACCCTGACCCTGGCCATCGTCCTCGTCACCGGCGCCCCGGTTGCCGGGCAGGTCCAGGTCGGAGAACAGGTCGTCATTGAGCGGCGCGGCGCTGGCGGCCGGTGCGGCGGCCTGAGCCCGCCGGCCCTGCTGGGGCTGGGCCTGGACGCGCGGGTCGGGCTCCTCGAAGAAGGTCCGCTCCGGCTCGTCCTGCTCCGGGTCCCACGCCTGCTGCTGGGGCTCGGGGGCCGCGGGCTCCTCGGGCTCGGGCATGAAGGCCTGGGGCTCGGGCTCACGGCGGGCCGGGGCCGCCCGCGCGCGGGACGGCGCGGCGGCCACGGGCGGCTCCTCCACCGGGGGAGGCGGCGGCGGGGGCGGCTCGGGGGCGGGCGTGGGCGCGAAGAGGACGGCCAGCTCGGGGATGTCCGAGCCGCGCTTCCAGTCCGCCATGCCCTGCTGCCAGAAGAAGCTCCGTCCACTGACGGTTCCGGTGGCCACCAGCTCCCGGAGGGCGCCCTCGTCCAGCGGCCCCTCCTGCTTGTTGCGCACCATGACGAACCAGGGCGAGCCCGCCGGCTTCAGGGGCACCGCACGGGTCGGCTCGTCATCCCAGGGCGTCTGCAGGGCGGCTGCCGGGGCACGGGCCACGGCAGGCGCCGCTGTGACGGGCGCGCTCGGCTCCGGCTCCGCGAGGGAGCGCTCCTGGGCGCGGATGCGCTCCACGTCCGCGAGAGACACCACGCGGGTGCTCTCCTCCAGGGGCAGTGACGGTCCCTCGACGGTGATGACGTTCTGGCAGTTCTTGCAGCGGACCTTGACCGTCTTGCCGCGGACCTTTTCGTCCGCAATGGAATACCGCTTCTGGCAATTGTCGCAGGTGAAGTTCAAGGGGAGCGTCCGACTTCCGGGGGAAAACTCGGGGGAAAACGCGGGTCGGATGCTACCGCTAGAAATCTCCCGCGCAAACCACAGGTTGACTCTGTCCGACAGCCCAACTATTCAGCCGCCCTCTCGTGTCTCCACTGGCCTTTCCAAAGGTGGCGAATGCCGGCGAAGGATCTTGGAACGAAGTACGTCTGCTACAAGTGCCAGACGAAGTTCTACGACATGAAGAAGCCGGACCCGCTCTGCCCCAAGTGTGGGGCAGACCAGCGGGAGAGCCCGGCCCTCAAGCCTCAGCCCGAGGGACGCCGTGGCCGCCTGGCCGCTGCCCCGAAGGTCATCGAGCCCATCGAGCCGGAGGAGCCAGCCGCCGCGGGTGACGAGGAAGAGGAAGAACTGGAGACCTTCGACGACGAAGAGGCCGCCGCGGAGCCCGAAGAGGAAGACATCTAGGTCCTGAAGCACCAAGGGGCTCCACGGCACATGCCGGGAGCCCCTTCGCTTTGTTCAGGACAGGGTTGTCAGGCTGCCCGGCGGGCGCCCCCCATGACGGGAGCGCCCTGCTTCGCGTGCCGCCCTCAGGTTCCCGACGCGGGCGCCAGCTCCAGCAGCGCCCGGCGAATCTGCTCGTAGAGGCCGGGCCCCATCTCCTGCATGCCCACCGGTCGCGAGGTCGCCTTTCGGGGCGACTCCACCGTGCTCAGGTCGCTCGTCAAAGTCGTCCGCTTCTTCGGCTGATGCATGACTCGGCCCCCCTCTTCTTTGTTGACGTCACTCTTATAGCAATATTTCCGCCAGAACGGAAACCAGATCGAAAAATCCGCTTCTCACCCACTTATACGCTGAGCGCCGAAATTATTTCCTCGGCCCCCTCTCCCCCGCCCCGAATACGTCCGGGTTGCCCGCACCGGGTCATTCCCCCCGGCCTACTTCAGCTGGTCCGCCGTCCACTCCAGGTCCACCTGGACGGTTTCGCCGTTCTTCACATTCACGCTACGTGCCAGCTCCGGCAGGCGCTCGTGCCAGAAGACGAGGGTGTGGGTGCCCTCGGGCACCTCCAGGCGGAAGCGGCCGTCGGCGGCGCTGGTGGTGAAGTACCCATGGTCGAAGGTGCGCACGAGCGCGCGCATCCAGGGGTGGACGTCGCAGCGGATGGGAACGGCGCCGGGCGCGGCGGGCAGGGGCCGGCGCACCGTCATCCCCTCCAGGGGCATGGCCACGTTGAAGAAGGCGCGGTTGGCCCCGGAGGCGGCGCGCACGTTGTGGACCAGCGGGTCCGAGTTGCGCAGCGCCAGCGTGCCGCCGGCCCGCGCGACCAGGACAGGCGGGTCATAGATGCAGCGCTTCTGGTCCAGCACGGGCTCGGGCGGGGACTGGCGGGACGCGGGCAGCATGGCCCCGTCCTTCAGGGACACCACCGCGTAGGCGAGCGAGCCCTCGCCACCCACGACGAGGGAGCGGTCCTCCGTCTGTTCCCCGCACACGGACACGACGGTGCCGCTGGTGGGGAAGCGGGCCGGGGGCGGCGGAGTCCCGGAAAGCCGGAGGCGGCCCTCGACGGTGCCCCACCCGGTGGCGGCGGGTGCCGGAGGCGCGACGGGCGTGTCCGGATTCGCGACGGCGGCGGAGGTCGCGGGCGGAGTGGGCGCGGACTCGCGGCAGCCGGGGGCGAGCGCGAGCAGGAAGGAGCTGAGCAGGAGGGGGCGGAACACGCGCCCGGTCTAACTGGAGCGTGAAGCTGTTTCAAATGCAGCACGCCTGCCCGGGGCCCAAGGGATGACTCATGGGCCATTTGGACGTTGGACCCCCATCACCCTTGTTGGTACAAGAGCGCGGCCGTACACGGTGCGGCCCTGTGGGAGGCAGCAACTTTGCGGGAGAAATTGAAAGCGCTGGCGGAGCTGCAGAACGTTGACCTCGAGGTCGCTTCGCTCCGAAAGGCCGCGGACGTTCACCCCCGTCAGATTGCCGAACTGGAGCGGGAGCTGGGCGTTGCTCGTAGCGCCATCGAGGCCGAGCGGGCGCGGCTCACGGACATGGAGCGGCAGAAGTCGCAGCTCGAGCAGAACATCACGGACGAGAAGGACAAGGTGAAGAAGTGGGAGGCGCGGCTCAGCGAGCAGCGCTCCACCCGCGAGTACTCCGCCCTGGCCCGTGAAATCGACATCGCCAAGAAGGCGAACCTGACCATGGCCGAGGAGCTGGCGGAGCTGACGAAGCAGCTCGGCGCCGCCCGCGAGGCCATCAAGTCCAAGGAGTCCGACTTCGCCACGAAGCAGCAGGGCCTGTCCGGCCGCATGGCGGAGCTCAAGGGCAAGCTGGGCGAGGCCGAGGCGCAGGTGAAGACGCTCGAAGGCCGCCGCTCCGGCGTGTCCGCGGGCGTGGACGCCAACCTGCTCCGCCGCTACGAGTCGATTCGCAAGAAGAAGCTGCCCGCGCTGGTGGGCGTGGTGGCCGGGACCTGCCAGGGCTGCAACATGAACGTGCCCCCGCAGCTCTACAACCAGCTGCGCACCTCGCTGGGAACGGACGTGTGCCCGTCCTGCAACCGCATCATCTACGCGGTGGAAGCCCTCCAGGAAGCACCCGCGGCGACGAAGTAGCCCCCACCGTCCCTCCCCCGGAGTGGACCTGCGCCGTCCGCCTGTTGTAAGGGCACGGTGCCGGAGTGGTCCGGGTGAACGCCGGCCACCGCAGTCACGGGTGGCGGGAGGAAAGTCCGGGCTCCGTAGGGCAGGGTGCTGGCTAACGGCCAGTCGAGGCGACTCGCAGGAAAGTGCCACAGAAAACAGACCGCCCGTTCCGCAAGGGGCGGGTAAGGGTGAAACGGTGCGGTAAGAGCGCACCGCGTCCGGGGTGACTCGGACGGCACGGTAAACCCCACCTGGAGCAAGAGCCAATAGGAGCGCGTCCCTCGCAGTCCGGGGGGACAGGGATGGCCCGTCCCAGGCGTTCGGGTTGCTCGCTGATGAGGTCCCTGGGCAACCAGGGCCCTAGATGAATGTTCACTGCCCACCTCGAAAGGGGTGGTGACAGAACCCGGCTTACAGGGCCACTCCGGCTTTTTCTTCCCTGTGCCGTCCCGCTCGTGAGGCGCGCTTGAGCGCGCCTTGGGCTCTGGCGACGCGCTTCAGCGCGCCACCGGCTCTGGAGGCGCGCTCGAGCGCGCCTCGGGCCCTGGCGACGCGCCTCAGCGCGCCACGGGCACCTGCCCCAGCAGGATGCGGTCCCTTCCGTCGTTGCGCACGGCGTCCGGGTTGGTGAGCTTCAGGCGCGAGTCCGTGCGCGGCTCCCACAGGCCCAGCCAGATGTTGAGGGCGCGCGGCGAGGCGCCGGCCGGCAGGTAGATGGCGAACTCGTCCTTCACCGTCTCGCCGGGCTTCCACTGTGACGTCGCGTAGAGGCCGCCCGCGGGCTTGTGGTCCACGTTCATGCGCTCCATGCGCCCCTCGGCGTCCTCCACGTGGACGAAGACGAGGTAGTCGTCCTCGATGGGTTGGAGCACCTTGAAGTAGAGCGTCACCTTCGCCTGCTCGCCCGGGGTGAGCCGGCCGGGCTGCACCGTGGCGCCGACCAGCTCCACCTTGCCGCCGAGGTTGGCGCCGTTGCGCAGGGACAGCGGCGGCACCTGGGCGACGGTGGCCGCCCGCCGCTCCTGCGGACTGGCGCCGCCGGGCGCCTCGACGATGCAGGCGGGGCCCAGCAGGAGGACCGACGGAAGCAGGACACTGGAGAGCTTGAGGCGCATGGCCTGCCGTTTCTACCCGGCCACGGGCGCTGCATCCACTTGCGCGTTGGTGTATGCGAGGCCGCGCCCATGAAGACGCCCAACGCCCTCGACGCCCTGGCCGCGCAGGTGCCACCCGCCCCCTCCCCCGCCCCCACCCCGGGCGGGGGCACCACGCAGCCGGGCACCGGCACGCCCCCGACAGAGGGCTTCCCCGTAGGGGATGCCGTCGGCATTGGCGCCGCGGGCCTCTTCGTCCTGCTGATGGTGCTGGCCGCGCGCAAGCTGTTCTTCCGCAAGCGCGCGCCCGAGGAGAAGAAGCCCACCGCCGTCCCGGGAGAGAAGCCGGTCCTGCCGGCGGAGCGGCCCCAGCTGCGGGTGGAATTGCCGCCCTCGCAGGCGGAGGCCGCCCGGCTGCGCGAGGCGGAGGAGGCGCATGAGCGCGCCGCCACCCTGGCCCGCCAGCGCGAGGAGGCCGCCCGCGCCGCCCGCACCACCACGGACGCCGCCGAGCGCGCCCGGCTGGAGGCGCAGGCCCGGGAGCTCAAGGAGCGCGAGGAGGAGGAGAAGCGCGCCGAGTACCGCGCGAAGAAGGCCGCCGACGACGAGGCCCGCGAGCGGCGCAAGCGCGAGCAGGCCGAGGCGCAGCGGCTCGTGGAGGAAGAGCGTGCCCGCGAGGCCGCCGCCGTCGAGGAGGCCCGCCGCGCCGAGGAGGCCGCCGCGCGCGCCAAGGTGGAGGCCGAGGCCGGCCGCACGCTGGCGCAGGGCCTGGACAAGACGAAGAGCCAGGGCTTCATGGCCAGGCTCAACGGGCTGTTCGGCCAGCAGCGCCAGGTGGACGAGTCCGTGCTGGCGGAGCTGGAGGAAATCCTCTTCACCGCGGACATCGGCGTGCGTACCGCCAACCACCTGGTGGAGGTGGCGCGCGAGAAGCTCAAGCGCAACGAGCTGAAGGACCCCGAGCGCATCAAGGCCCTCATCCGCGAGGAGGTGGCCCGCATCTGTGACTTGCCGGTGCCGCGCTCGCTGGAGGGCGGAGGCCCCCCGCACGTCGTCATGGTGGTGGGCGTCAACGGCGCCGGGAAGACGACCACCATCGGCAAGCTGGCCGCGAAGCTCACCGGCCAGGGCAAGAAGGTGGTGCTCGCCGCGGGCGACACCTTCCGCGCCGCCGCCACCGAGCAGCTCGACGTGTGGGCGGACCGCGCGAAGGCCCAGCTGGTGAAGGGCGCCGAGGGCGGAGACCCCAGCTCCGTCATCTTCGACGCCATCAAGAAGGCGAAGGACGAGGGCGCGGACGTCATCATCGCGGACACCGCGGGCCGGCTCCACACCAAGGCGCCGCTCATGGACGAGCTCAAGAAGGTCAAGCGCGTCATGGACAAGGCGCTGCCCGGGGCCCCGCACGAGGTGCTGCTGGTGCTGGACTCCACCAACGGCCAGAACGCGATTCAGCAGGCCAAGCAGTTCCACGAGGCCGTGGGCGTCACCGCGATTGCGCTGACGAAGCTGGACGGCACCGCGAAGGGCGGCGTCATCATCGGCATCTGCGACGAGCTGAAGCTGCCCGTCGTCTGGGTGGGCGTGGGCGAGAAGATTGCCGACCTGCGCCGCTTCGAGCCGCGCGAGTTCGTCCAGGCCCTCTTCGACTGACGTCCGGGCTCACTCCCCCAGCAGGCCCGGCAACAGCTGCTCCAACAGCTGCTTCGACGCCGGGTCCAGCTCCAGGCCCTGCAAGTCTCCCAGGTCGCCCAGCCCCTGGGCCCCCAGCATCGAGGACAGGTCGGCCTTGCCCAGGTCCTCGTCGCCGTGCGCCTGCTGCCACCAGCGCACGCGCAGGGCCTCCAGCCGCTTCGCGTGGGCGGGGCTCGCCTTCGCCAGCTCGCGGGTGAATGCATCCCCGCCGGCCCACTTGAAGCGGTACGTGTCCACATACGCGCGCAGCGCCTGGGTGAAGGCCGCGTCCCCCACCAGCTGCCGCGAGGCGTGGTGCAGCAGCGGCGCCTTGCCGTAGACGAGCGCGCTGTACTCGAACTCGTCCGCGAAGTCGCCCGTGGGCCGGTCCGCGCGGCCGTCCTTCCCGCCCGTCATGCGGTACAGGTGGTACGCGGACACCAGCGCTTCCTTCCGCTGCGCCTCCGCCGCCCCCTTGCCGTGCTTCCACTCGAAGTAGAGGAGCGCGGCGTACTGGGCCAGCGACTCGTCCACGACGGGCAGGTGGATGGGGTCCGAGCCCACGAGGCCCGCGAAGTACTGGTGCGCCACCTCGTGCGCCACGGTGAACTCCAGCGTGCGCTCCAGCATCTCGCCCAGGTGCGCCATGACGGGGTTGCCGCCCTGCCCCATGGCCCCCAGCAGCTCCTCGAGCCCCTCCATCCCCTGGAGGCCGGCCAGCGCCTCCGTGGGGTCCACGGGGCCGCGGTACAGCGACGTGGCCACCGTGACGAGCCCGGGGAACTCCATGCCGCCCGCGCCGCCGGACAGAGGCGCCTCCACCACGCGGAAGTGCGTGTAGGGCAGCGGGCCCAGGCGCCGCTCATATTCCTCCAGCATCGCGCTGGCGTACTTCAGCACGCGCTCGCCCGCGGCCTTGTCCCGCGCCGCGTAGTGGCTCTCCACGGTGACGCCGCCCACCGTGGCCGTGGAGCGCTCGTAGCCCCTCGACACGAGGATGGGGAAGTCGCGCACCGCGGCCGCGGCGAAGGCGAAGCGCACCCGGCCGTTGCGCTCGGGCACCTCGCCCATGGGCACGCCCGTGGCGTGCACCACCCAGCCCGAGGGCACCGAGACGGTGGCCAGCACGTGCGCCGGCGCGTAGAGCGCCAGGTCGCCAATGCCCTGCGGCCCGTCCCAGGGGCGTCCCACCGCGTCCGTCGGCGGCACCTGGGGCACCACCCCCACCAGGCTGACGAAGTCCTCCGTGGCGGAGAAGGCGCCGTGGTCTCCGCCGCCTCCTCGCGAGCCTCCGCCCAACAGCCCCGACAGCATGCCCCCGCCTCCCGCCGCGGCCTGGGGCACCGTGGCCTTCACCGCCACGTCCACCACCGCCGCCGCGCCGACGGGGACCGGCTCCTCCAGCGGCACGCGGTACAGCGTGGGCTCCGGCCGCTCCAGCTTCACCGGCCGGCCGCCGACCTTCGCCCCGGACAACGTCACCCGGCGCTCCCGGGCATTGGGCGTCAGCCGCAGGTACAGCTCCGTGAGGGGCGTGTCGCGGGCCAGGACCTCCACCTGCACCCGGCCCGTCACCTCGCGTGTGGCCGGGTCCACGTCCAATTGCACCCGGTAGCGGGGCAGCTCATCCAGCGGCCCCAGGGCCTTCGCCGCCCGCACGCGCTCGGAGGGCTTGAGGTGCTGGAGGCAGAGCTGCACCTCGGGTGAGAAGGCCGGGGGCGTCGCGGCCGGAGGCGTCGCGACCGGAGGCGTCGCGGCCGGAGGCGGACCGCTCCAGGCGGGGACACCGGAGAGCACACCCCACAGCAGGCACCCGCGCAGGAAGGTCCGCATGGGGCCATGCTAATTGACCGGCTCCACCACTGCTCGTCTAGCCTGGGGGTCCATGCACTCTCGAACGCTCGTCCTGGCCGCCGCCTGGGGTCTGGTGGCCTGTGCGCGGCACGTCCCCGCCTCCCCCACCACGTCCACAGCCGCGGCTCCCCGTGCCGTACGGCTCCTGCTCGACACACCCGCGCAGGAAACGGAGCTGCTCACGAAGCTGCGCGACGACGTGGAGGTCGACACCACCGAGGGCGAGCGCACGCCGCACGTCGTGACGACGGGACAGACGCCGCTGCTGCGGCTGGAGGGCAGCCGGGCCCGCCTCTACGGCGACGCCCGGGGCACCCTGGGCATCTCCGTGGACAACTTCCTGCTGGTGGAGGTGCTGGACGCGAAGGGCAAGCTGGTGCGCAGCGCCGTGGTGGGCTTCACCGAGGGCGTCCACATGGGCAAGGAGCAGGTGGACAGCCTGGGACGCCGCGCCTTCAGCTTCGAGCCGGGCGAGGTGGACCTCACCCACCTGCTGCCCGAGTCCGAGCCCTTCCAGGTCCGCGCCACCGCGCTGGACTACTGGGGCGTGGGAAGGGTGAGCGACGTGTACCTCGTGCTCGCCCCGGACTCGCGCTCCTCGTCCGACGACGACCTGCGAGGCCAGTGAGCCGCGAGCCGAGCCCGCCCTCGAGCAGGGCGGGCAGCACGGCGACTCAGAAGCGGAAGGCGTTGGCGGGAATGCGCAGCGGGCCTCCCGAGCCGCCACCGCGCACCGGGCGCGCCCCCCGCAGGATGGCATCGCAGTTACCGCCGCACACGTCCCTGTCCGGATCCAGGGCAGCAGGACTGTTGCCCTGCGTCGCCACCACCGCGCCCACCGTGCCCGCGGCCACCACCGCGCCGACGCCGGCCCACACGTACCAGCGGCCGTACCAGGGCTTGCTGGAGCTCACCTCCGCGTCGGGCTCCGGGTCCGTGAGCGACAGGCCGGGCGACGTCTCCTCCGGCGTGCGCGACGGGTCCAACGTCGGCTTCCTCGGCGCGTCCGCGCTGGCCACCGACGTGTCCTCCAGGGGCCGCAGCGTGCCCTCCACGGAGTAGCTCCGTCCGGCGAAGACGGTGATGTTGTGCACGTCGGGCTTGAAGCCCGGCGCCCGGAACTCGATTTCGCGCGAGCCCGGCTTGAGCAGCACGTTGCCCTGCGGCACCGGCCCCACCTCGTCGCCGTCCACCAGCACCACCGCTTCGGCCACGTCCGCGGCGAGCGTGGCGAAGCCCATGGTGGCATCCAGGGACACGGACACCTCCTGCTGCGCGCCCTCCTTCACGTCGATGCGCCGCGTGTATTCGGCGTAGCCCGGCTTGCGGACCACCAGCAGGTGCTCGCCCGGCGTCACCTCCAGGGGCATGGGAGCGGCGCTCAGCGTGCCGGAGTCCTTGCCGTCCACCTGCAGCTTCGCCCCGCGCACGCCGCCCGTGATGCGCACCAGCATCTCCGTCTTCCGGGGGGCCAGCGGCGCGAGCAGGTCGTCTTCCACGGGCTCCACGGGCTTCTTGCCCGCCTTGCCCCGCGCCGTCGCGCCGCTCTTCGTCTTCGAGGACTTCGCGGGCTTCTTCGTCACCTTCGCGGGCTTCTCGCGCGGCGTCTTCTTCCGCACCACCTTCGTCTTCCCGGACTTCGTCTTCCCGGACTTCGTCTGCGGGGTGAGGGGGGTGAGGAGGTCGTCATCCTGAGCGAAGGCGGAGGACGGCGCCGCCAGGACGGTCACCAGGGCGAAGAGGACGAGGCGGTGAGGGCTCATGACGGACCGAAGGTTAGAGAGTCATCCCTGGGGAATCAAACAGAGTCCCTCCCGCCATGGCGTTGGGCGAATATCCGCGCCCCATGCACCGCGCCTCGTCCTCCCTGGCATTCGGCCTCAGTGTCCTCTTCCTTACGGCGTGCCCCGCCAAGACGCCTCCGCGCACGGAGGTGCAGGTCCCACCTCCCCCGCCCGTGCGCGTGCCTCCGGGCTGTGAGAGCAGCCAGGCAGGCAAGTACTTCCACGCGGACAACCCCGCCTTCCGCTACCACGGGGAGGACGACGGCAGCACCCTGTCGCTCTCCGTGGTGCGCGCCCACGCAGACGGGGGCACCGGCGCGCCGGACGCGAGCACCGCCACCATCGTCCTCCGGCGCACCCCCGAGGGCTTCGTGGGCCAGACGCACGCCACGGGCTTCGCCGGCTCCGGCGCGCCCTGCCCCGTCGTCTTCCCCACCGAAGTCGAGGCGTGCGCCGACGCGGGCCTCACGCTGCGCTCCGCGGCCAGCACCTCCATCGACGAGGGCTGCCGCGCCGCGCCTTCCGGCGCGCCCACCGTGCGGCTGCGGCAGGTGCTCCTGCGCGGCGAGCCGGACGCGGGCACCTGAAACGACGAAGGGGTGAGGCCCGCTGTGGACCCCACCCCCTTCGCTTCCCCGGCAGGGAGCGCCCGCTCAGGCCGCGCGGCGCGGCTGCTCGCCGGTGGCGTTCACCGTCGGGGCGGCGTCCGTCAGCTTCAGCTTGCCGGACAGGCCCAGGCCCTGCAGCAGGCTGGACACGCCGACGTACAGGAAGCCCGCCTGGAACAGGATGATGAAGGGCACCGACGTGTAGATGCGCGCGTCGATGGCGAACCAGAGCGCTCCCGTGAAGTAGGCCGCGAAGAGCAGCTCCACCACCGGCATCAGCGTCTTGCTGCCGCGGTAGGTCTTCTTCACCGCGACGACCTTCTTGCCCTCGGCGCCCGTCTTCGGCGTGCGCGCGAAGCCGGACTGCTGGTTGAGCAGCGCCTCCAGCACCGCCTTCGCGTTGTTGATGGCCAGGCCGATGCCCAGGCTCATCAGGAAGGGCAGGTACTTCACCCGCGCCCACCCATTCACGCCCATCTCCCGCTGCGCGGCCACGTAGAACACGCAGACGCTGGCGGTGGCGCTGATGAAGAAGGGCAGGTCCAGGAAGAGCGTGCCGTACAGGCCGTGCTGGAAGCGCACCACCATGCTGATGGGCATCAGCACGGACAGGAGCACCATCAACAGATAAGCCATGTTGTTGGTGAGGTGGAAGAAGGCCTCCCGCTTCACCGCCATGGGCAGGTCGCTCTTCAGGATGGTGGGCAGCAGCTTCTTCGCCGTCTGGATGGAGCCCTTGGCCCAGCGGTGCTGCTGGCTCTTGAAGGCGTTCATGTCCACCGGCACCTCGGCCGGGGAGATGACCTCGGGCAGGAAGATGAACTGCCAGCCCTTGAGCTGCGCGCGGTAGCTCAGGTCCAGGTCCTCGGTGAGCGTGTCGTGCTGCCAGCCGCCCGCGTCGGAGATGGTGCCGCGGCGCCAGATGCCCGCCGTGCCGTTGAAGTTGAAGAAGCAGCCGGAGCGGTTGCGGGCGGTGTGCTCGATGATGAAGTGCCCGTCCAGGAAGATGCTCTGCGCCTGCGTCAGGATGGAGAAGTCACGGTTGAGGTGACCCCAGCGCACCTGCACCATGCCCACCTTGTCGTCCGCGAAGAACGGCACCGTGCGCAAGAGGAAGTCCGGGCTGGGCACGAAGTCCGCGTCGAACACCGCGACGAACTCGCCGCGCGCCATCTTCAGGCCGTTCTCCAGCGCGCCCGCCTTGAAGCCCTGGCGGTTGGTGCGGTGGATGTAGACGATGTCGTGGCCCTTCTGCTTGTGCCGCTCCACGCACGCGCGGGCGATGCCACACGTCTCGTCCGTCGAGTCGTCCAGGACCTGGATTTCCAGCAGCTCGCGCGGGTAGTCGATGCGGCACACCGACTCGACCAGGCGCTCCACCACGTACATCTCGTTGAAGATGGGCAGCTGGATGGTTACGCGTGGGAGCGCCTTGAGCGGGCCCTTCGGCGTCGGCAGCTTGAACTTGTGCCGGTAGTACAGGAACGCCATCCGGTACCTGTGCGAGCCGTAGACCGCCAGCACGCACAGGACGCTGAAGTAGACGCCCAGGAAGATGATCTCGACGGTGGTCATCGGTGACGCTCAGCCCCTCCCGCTCGGCCCCCGTGGCCCGCGGTCCTTCCCTGCGCGGCGGCACCCACACCCTTCTCACGCTGACCGCCGCCAGATGGGTCTGGTGAGCCCCCGCTCCGTATGTGCCCGAAATGACGAGGTTTTAGCCTTCCGGGGTGATCGGCGCCGGACAATAGGGACGCGTCAAGGTCGTGTCAAACTATTCCCCGGATTTGAACGTTCCGTTCACGGGGAACTGACACCCTGCGTCACTGTCGTTTCGGTGGGCCGTCGGGGCCGGCGCCGGGGCTGAGGCGGCGCCGGTGGGGGGCCAACCCGCCGGGTCAGCTCACGGCGCGGCGGGGCTCCGGGGTGGCGGGGACGGGGGCCACGGCGGGGGCCTCGGTGACGCCGGCCTCGTCGCGGGTGGCCAGCGCGAGGATTCGCTCGGTGAGCTCCGCGAAGTCCAGGCCGCCCTGGGCGGCAATCTTCGGCAGGAGGCTGGTGGGGGTGAAGCCGGGCAGCGTGTTCACCTCCAGCACCACGTCGTTCTCCGTGTCCGAGCAGAGCAGGTCCACCCGGCCGTAGCCGCGGCAGCCCAGCGCGCGGTACGCGGCGAGCGCCAGCGCCTCCACGTTGGCCGCGCGTGTCGGCGACAGCCGGGGCGGGACGAAGTAGCGCGCGCCGCCCTTGTACTTGGCCTCGTAGTCGAAGCCCTCGCGCGGGGTGGCAATCTCGCAGCTGCCCAGCACCGTGTCGCCGAGGATGCCCACCGTCACCTCGCGGCCGGCCACGAAGCGCTCCACCAGCGCCTCGCCGCCGAAGCGGCACGCCTGCGCCACCGCGGGGGCGAGCGCCTGGGGCTCGTGCACCAGCGCCAGCCCCACGGAGGAGCCGCCGCACGCGGGCTTCACCACGCACGGGAAGCCCAGGTCCGCGTGCAGCTCCAGCGCGCGCGCCGCGTCGTCGCGGCCCACGCGGTAGCCCTGGGGCGTGGGCAGGTTGTGCAGCCGGAAGAGCTTCTTCGCCATGGGCTTGTTCATGGCCAGCGCCGAGGCCAGCACGCCCGAGCCCGTGTACGGCAGCTCCAGCAGCTCCAGCAGGCCCTGCACCCGGCCGTCCTCGCCCATGCGCCCGTGCAGCGCGATGAAGGCCACGTCCAGCTCCGCCGCGCGCAGCGCCCTGTCCAGGCCCGGGCCAGCGAAGATGCGGGTGACCTGGTGGCCGCGCGACTCCAGCGCCCCCACCACGGCCTCTCCCGTCTTGAGCGAAATCTCCCGCTCCTCGCCCCACCCGCCCATCAGGACTCCCACGCGCTTGCCCATGTCTTTGATGCCTCCTGGACACCGGACAGAGCACGGAGGATGCCAACCGCACCGCGCCCGGGTGGGACGGGCCGCGCCGCCCGGGTTTCCCCTCGGAACAAGGGGTTGGGCGGACGCCCGGGCAGGCGGGCAGGCGTGGTCCTCGGGACACGGCGCGGCCCCGAGGACACGCGGGGGGGACTGTAGAAAGTCCCGTCCCCGCGCGCGGGCTCAGGGGCCGGCGTCGGTGCCGGCGTCCGTGGTGGTACCGGCATCCGTGGTGGTACCGGCGTCCGTGGTGGTACCGGCATCCGCGGTGGTGCCGGCATCCCCGGTGGAGCTGCCGTCGGAGACGCACGCGTCATCCACACAGGCGTAGCCCGGGAGGCACTGATTGCGCTCGTCGCAGGGCTGCCCCTCCTCGTCGAAGTCGAGGAGCAGGCTGCACGCGGACAGCCCCAGGCAGAGGGCCGCGAGCGGAACGAGGGGGTGCAGGGAGCGGCGCATGGCTAGTAGTTCCGGAGATCGTCTTCGTCGAGTGCGGGCTTCTTCTTCTTCTCCTCTTCCTTCTTCCGCCGCTCCTCCTCTTCACGCTTGCGCTTCGCTTCCTCCTCGCGCTTGCGCTTCTCCTCCGCCTCGCGCTTCGCCGCCGCCTCTTCGTCCTTCTTGCGCTGCTCCTCCAGCTCGCGGCGCTGGCGCTCCACCTCTTCACGGCGCTTGCGCAGTTCCTCCTCGCGCTGGCGCGCCTCCTCCTGCGCGCGCTTGCTGTCCGTCGGACGCGCGGGCGGCTCCTCCTTCGCAGGCGGCGTCGAGGGCGAGGTCTTCGAGGGCGCAGGCGTCGTCGAGGGCGTGGCCTTCGAGGGCGGAGGCGGCATGGGCAGCGCCTCACCCCGGGGCTTCGTGCTCGCCGGAGGCGGCGGCATGGGCAGCGCCTCGCGCTTCGAGTCCTGCGGGGGCGGGGGCTCGGCGGGGCTCACCCGGGCGGGGGCCTTGCTGCTGCTGCTTCCACCGCCACCACCGGCGAAGGCGAAGTAGCCGCCCAGGCCCGCGGCCGCCAGGCCCGCGATGACGCCGATGTCCGCCACCAGCGCGTACGTCTTGCCGGTGTCCTTGAGGTCCTTGGCGCGCGCGCTGTTCTGCGGGGCGCGGCGGAAGTCGTCCTCCTTCGCGGAGGCCTCCATGCCGAAGTAGACGCCGCCGGCCACCATGGCCACGCCCGTGGCCATCAACACGTAGCCCACGGTGCGGCGCGTGGCGCTGCCGCCCGAGAAATGCGTCACCGGCTTGCCGCCCTGGCGGGGCGCGTCCGCGGACACCAGCCCCGTCAGCAGCGCGTCCGAGCCCGCCGCCATGCCCACTCCGCGCGGCACCATGGCCAGCGCCCAGGCCTGGTTGTGCCCGTCCGCCACGTCCAGCCGCAGCGCCGTCACGTCCAGCGGCCCCGCTCCCGCCCCGCCCCGGACGAGCAGCGCCAGCACCTGGGACACCCCGGCCAGCGTGCCCAGCTCGCGCAGGGCCTTGTCCCGCTCCGCTCCGTCCGGGTTGCGCGCCGCCTTCTCGGTGGCGGTCTGCAGCGCCTTCTGCGCCGCCACCGGCTTCAGGGTGAGCTCCGTGTCGCCCTCGCGCGCGCGGCGCTGCGCCAGCTCGTAGCCCGGCGCCACCACCGTCACGTAGTGGTCCGCGGGCGTCAGGTCCGCCAGCGACACCGGCGACACGCCCCGGAACTCACCGTCCACGTACACCTGCGCGGGCACCGGCGCCGTGCGCACCGTCAGCGGCGTCTTCGTGGCGGCCAGCACGGACTTGCGCTCCTTCTCCACGAAGGCCATCTCGTCCGGCGGGAAGAAGTTGGGCGAGAACTGCGCCCGCGGGTCCATTGCCAGCACCGAGCGGATCTCCAGCTGGGCGGCCGTGTTCTCCCCGTTGGCCACCTGCGAGGCCGCCTTCATCACCCGCGCGCGGATGAGCTCGCCGAAGTGCCGGGACAAGTCCCCCGCCTCGTACGCGCGCACCGCCTTGTCGAACTGCTGGAGCGCCTGCTGCGTGTCCAGCTCGTCGTAGGCCTTGTGGCCCTCCTTCATCGCGGCGGCGGCCTCGGCCGCACGGGCCTCGCGCTCGCGCCGGCCGCCCACGTCCAGGGCATCCGTCAGCCGCACCAGCTCCAGCCGGCCGGAGCGCACGACCGCCTGCTCCGCGAAGTGCGCCAGCCGGGCCGCCTCCTCACGGGCCGCCGCGTCCAGCGCAATGGCCACCACCGTCACCGTCGGCGCCGAGGAGGCGGCGGAGAGGGCCCGGGGCACCAGCCGCGGAGGCAGGGACGACTGCGCCGCCGCGGGCCCTACCGCCAACAGCCCCACCAGCCACCCGCTCAGGGCCGCTTGCAGCGCGCGAATGCTCGAAGGTCGCATCACTCGTTCACCCTTTGTTCGTTGCGCATCAAACGGAGTACGCGGCGAAATGCAAGAGGGAACGAGTCATCAGCGACCCGACGTGCGGGACGGCACACGCACGGGGGCCGGGGCCAGCCCATGGAGGTAGTCGAGGGCCACCTTCAGCGGATAATCCTTCAGCGTGGCGGTGACGTCCCACGCCTTGAGGCCCTCGGGCAGCCCGTGCGGCGCGGCGTCGGGCGTCTCGGTGACGGCGGTGGGCTCGGCGCGGAAGTGGCGCTGCAGGTCCTTCTCCCGCACCACGTCGCGCGGCGCCTTGCCGTTCGGCTCGTCGGGGACGAGGTAGTCGGGGGTGATGCCGCGCTCCTGGATGCTGCGCCCCTTGGGCGTGTAGTAGCGGGCGATGGTCAGCTTCAGGCCCGAGCCGTCCTCCAGCTCGATGACCGTCTGGACGCTGCCCTTGCCGAAGGTCTGCGTGCCCATGATGGTGGCGCGGCCGTGGTCCTGGAGCGCGCCGGCCACGATTTCGGACGCGGAGGCGCTGCCCGCGTTGACGAGCACCACCACGGGGTAGTCCTTCTCCGTGTCGCGGTCCTTGCTGCGCTCCTCGGTGGCGTTGCGGCCGTCGCGCCCCCGGGTGGAGACGATGGGCAGGTTGCCCGGCAGGAAGCGGTCGCTCACCGACACCGCCTCGTCCAGCAGGCCGCCGGGGTTGTTGCGCAAATCCAGCACCAGCCCGCTCAGCTCCTTCCCGCCGTTGAGCGCGCGCAGCCGGTCCAGCTCCTTGCGCAGGTACAGGGCCGTGCGGTCCTGGAAGTTCTTCACCTTCACGTGGCCGATGCCGCCGTACAGCGCGCCCTCCACGGAGACGATGCGGATGTGGTCGCGGATGATGGCGATTTCGCGGGGCGCGCTGAAGCCCTGGCGCATGATGGTGAGCAGCACCCGCCCGCCCGCCGGCCCGCGCATCTTCTGCATCGCCCGGCCCACGTCCATGCCCTGCGTGGACTCGCCGTCGATGCCCACCAATTCGTCCCCGGCCTTGATGCCCGCGCGCGCCGCCGGCGTGTCGTCGATGGGGGCCACCACGACGATGCGCTCACCCTTGCGCGCGATTTCGATGCCCAGCCCGCCCCACTCCCCCGAGGTGTCTATCTTCATCTCCCGGAACACCTCCGGGGGCATGTAGACGGTGTGCGGGTCCAACGTCTCCAGCATGCCCTGGATGGCGCCCTGGACCAGCCGCTCGCGGTCCGGCGGCTCCACGTAGTTGTTCTCCACGTAGGAGAGCACCCGGGCGAAGAGCTCGAGCTGACGGAAGGTGGCGTCGTCGCGCTCGGCCTTCTCCGCGCGGCCGGTGGCGGCGGGCGCGGAGGACGCCCGCGCGCCGCCCTTCGTCTTCTCGTCCGCGGCCGCGGGGCCGGCGAGGAGGAGCAAGGCGGCCAGCGCCGCGCGCCAGGGCTGGGAGAGAGCCGTCACGTCGGTACATCCTTTCCCGGGAGGGAGGCGGAGGAAGGCCGGGTCGGAGTCTACACCCGGCCCTAGAGCCCGGACGTGTCGGCGAAGCGCACCAGGTGCGACACCAGCTCGTCCGGACGCTCCAGCTGCGGCACGTGCCCGAAGCCGTCCACCACCTGGATGCGGGCGTGCGCCGGCAGGTGGGCGCGGTACCACTCCAGCGTCACCGAGGGGAGCAGCCGCTCGCTGCCGCCCCACAGGAAGAGGACGGGCATGGCCAGGTTGCGGACCTTCTCCGGCTCCAGGCTGGCGCGGGTGGCGAGCGCCTCGGCGGTGAGCGCCCGCACGGTGGGCGTGTCGTAGAAGCGGCGCAGCTCGTAGGCGAACAGCAGCGCGGGCAGCGGCGGCCGGTGGAACAGCCTGCGGGTGAAGGCGCGCGCCTCCGCGGGCGAGCGCACGGCGAAGGAGTTGAGCAGCGCGGTGTTGTCCGCCTCCGGCAACTCCGCGCCCGCGGGGGCCACCAGCGCCAGCGCGCGCACCCAGCGCGGGTACTCCGCCGCCAGGTTCACGGACATGGCCCCGCCCAGCGAGTTGCCCACCACGAAGGCCGGCTCGCCCACCACCTGCTCGACGTAGGCGCGCAGCACGTCGAACTGGTTGCGCACGCACACCTCGCCGCCGCAGTACTGCACCGAGAAGCCGTGGCCCGGCAGGTCCGGCGCCACCACGCGCGAGAAGCGCTTCGCCAGCCCGAAGAAGGTGCGCCCGAAGCCGTTGGCCGAGCCGCCCAGCCCGTGCACCAGCACCACCGGCGGCCCCTTGCCCTCACCCTTCAGCGAGTAGTGGTGCAGCGCCTGCCCGGCCACGTCCACGGTGGTGGACGCGACGCCGCGGGCCACCAGCATCCGCCGCATCACCTTCTGCATTCCGCCCATCAAGTCCATGCGCCTGCCTGCTCCTCGCCAGGGGGGGTGCCGGGGACTCTAACAGCCCATGGAATTCTTCGCCGCACCGCGTCACCAGGCAGGGCCCCGCCAGGACGCCGGGTCCTCCGTCACTTCTCCAGCCCGAGCACGATGAGGTTGTGCATGTAGGTCAGGCCACAATGCGAGCACGCCAGCAGCAGCATGGGCACGTTCTTCGTGGCGCCCCCCATCTGGGTTTCATTCACGAGCGTTGCCATGAGCCGCAGGGACGTCGCGTTCCAGTCGGTGTTCCCGCACCTGCCACAGGGCCCCAGCGCTCCCTCCTTCTTCTTGAGGAGCTCCACCGCCTTGAGGGTGATTTCGTCGTTGAGCTGATCCAGTGTCTTGGTCTTGGTTCCCATGAGCGGCCTCCACCGTGCACCCGACCTGGAGCATCTGGCCCCCGGCGTTTGCTCCGCAAGTCAGGGCGACGGGGCCAGCCAGGGCGCCGGGTCCACGGCCTGTCCGGCCCTGCGCACCTCGAAGTAGAGGTAGGCGCCCTTGAGGGAGCCGGTGTCGCCCACCTCGCCCACCACGTCGCCGGCGGCCACGGTGGCGCCGAGCTCGGCCGTTATCGTGGCCAGGTGGGCCATGAGGGTGTGGAAGCCGTCGCCGTGGTCCAGGATGAGCAGGTTGCCGTAGCCGCGCAGCGAGCCGGCGTAGGCGACGGTGCCCTCGGCCACGGCCTGCACGGCCGTGCCCGCGGCGGCGCGGATGTCCAGGCCCTTCTGCACCGTGACGGTGTTGAAGCGCGGGTTGACCACCTTGCCGAAGCCCACCTCGACGACGCCCTTCACCGGCCGGGGCAGCTTGCCCTTCAGCGCGCCGAAGCCGTGCGTGGCGGGCAGCTCCTTCAAGTCGCTCACCACGCGGGCCAGCTCCGCGTCCGCCTGCTCCAGCTCGCGCACCGCGCGCTTCGCCAGCTCCGCCTCGCCGGCCAGCGAGCCCACCACTTCCTCCAGCGCCTCCTGCTGCGCGCGGGCCAGCTTCTCCTGCTCCTGGAGGAAGGCCACGCGCGCGGACAGCGACGTCTGCAGGCGCTTGAGCTCTCGGGTCGCCTGGCGCTGCAGGTGGGCCACGCGCTGCACGGTGCGCAAGAGCTCCAGGTCGCCGGACATGCTGGCCTCCAGCGCCCGGGCCCGCCACACCAGCGCGGCGAAGTCGTCCGCGGACAGCAGAACCTCCAGCGGCCGGCGGCGCATGAGGCGGTAGAGCGTGCGCAGCCGGGGCGACAGCCGGCGCAGCTGCAGCCGCAGGGCCTCGCGCAGCACGGCCTCCTCGCGCTCGGCCAGCGTCACGCGGCGGCGGAACACGGCCAGGTCTCCCTCCAGCGAGCGCACGCGCCGCCGGGAGAAGGACGCCATCTCCTCCATCAGCTCCACGCCCTCCAGCACGGAGAGCTTCTTCGCCTCGATGAGCGCCAGCGTCGCGCGCTGCGTGGCCAGCTTCTCGCGCAGGGCGGCCTGCTCGGCCTCCTCGTTCGCCTGCGCGGACGCGGCGGAGGCCGCCAGCACCAGGGCCAGCGGCAGGTGGAGGAGGGCCCGGCTCATACCCGCAGGAAGCGTCCCACCGCGACGAAGCTGCCGCCCAGCCCCAGGCCACACCCGGCGCCCACCAGCTCCAGCGCCAGCCGCGGCTCCACCCACGGCGCCGCCACGCCCGGGCCCAGGAGGAACGCGAACAGCGAGCCCAGCGTGGGCCCCAGCACGTGCCCGAAGGCCCACAGCCCCAGGAGCGCCACGCCCGCGCCCAGCAGCCCCTGGAGCAGCCCCTCCAGCAGGAAGGGCGCCTTGACGAAGCGGTCCGTGGCGCCCACCAGCTTCTGGATTTCAATCTCGCCGCGCCGCGCGTAGATGGCGAGCTGCAGCGTCGCCGCGACGATGATGACGGTGGCGCCCAGCACCACCGCGAAGGCCACCAGCGCGCCGAAGCGCAGCGCGCGGGCAATGGCCGACAGCCGCTCCACGGCCGCCTCGCCATAGTCGACGCCCGACACGCCCGGCTGCGTGCGCAGCTCCTTCGCCAGCGCCTGGAGCGAGGCCGGGTTGCGCTTCTCCGGAGGCACGCGCAGCTCCAGCGTCGCCGGCAGCGGGTTCTCCGGCAGCTCCGCCAGCGCGTCGCCCAAATCTCCCAATTCCGTGCGCAGCCGCGTCAGCGCCGCGTCCGGGGGCACCAGCGTCACCTCGCCCGCGCTCAGCTCCTGCACGCGGGTGCGCACGCCGTGCACCTCGTCCTCGCCCAGCTCGGGGGCCAGGTACACCGTCACCTCCACCTCGCCGCCGAGCGACGCCAGGAGGTTGTCCAGCACCCGCGCCGCGCCCCGGGCCATGCCCGCGGAGAACAGGGCGATGGCGATGGTGGTGACGGCGATGAAGTGCACGAAGGGCGAGTGCCGCAGCCCCACCGCCGCCGAGCGCCAGAAGTACCGCGCCTTCGCCGCCACGCTCATCCGGCCACCATCCGCCGCGCCGCCTTCACGCCGTCCTCGTCGGAGACAATCTGCCCGCGCTCCAGCCGCACCGTGCGCTTCTGGTAGCGCGCCAGGAGCGTCGCGTCGTGCGTGGCCACCATCACCGTGGTGCCGCGGATGTTGACCTGGGTGAGCAGGTCCATGATTTCCACCGTGAGCGCCGGGTCCAGGTTTCCGGTGGGCTCGTCCGCCAGCAGAATCGTCGGGTCATTCACGAGCGCGCGCGCAATCACCACGCGCTGCTGCTCTCCACCCGACAGGCGCAGGGGGAACGAGTCCGCCTTGTGCTCCAGTCCCACCAGCTTCAGCATGCGGCGCACCTTCTCCCGGGCCTCCGCGCGCGGCACGCCCAGCACGTCCAGCGTGAAGGACACGTTGTCCTCCACCGTCCGGTGCGGCAGCAGCTTGAAGTCCTGGAACACCACCCCGATGTTGCGCCGCAGGTACGGCACCGCCGACTCGCGGATGCGGGCGATGTTGCGGCCGCCCACCAGGATCTGCCCCTTGGTGGCCTTCTCCGCGCAGAAGATGAGCTTGAGCAGCGTCGTCTTCCCCGCGCCGGAAGGGCCGGTGAGGAAGACGAACTCGCCCTTCTCCACGTTGAGGTTGATGTCCGAGAGCACCGGCGGGTCGCCGGGGTACGCCTTGTAGACGTGGAAGAACTGAATCATGGCGCGCGCGGGAGGGTCGCCAACCTACCACGGCCGGGCCGAAGCGCCCCACGCACGCCCGGCGAGAGGGCGGGCTTTCCCCTCCCACCCGTGGCGCCACCTGTGCGAGCGTGGCGGGCCATGAGCCAGCAGTCCGCTCCGCGTACGACAACGGGACAGTGGGTGGGGCGCATCGCCGGGCCCGTCGTGGCCGCGCTCGTGTACTTCATCCCCTCCGGGCTGCACACGATTGAGGGCGCGGGGCACCGTCCCGCCGCGGCCGCCGCCGTGGCCGCGTGGATGGCCCTCTGGTGGTTCTCCGAGGCCGTCCCCATGGGCTGGACGGCCCTGCTCCCGCTGGTGCTCTTCCCCGCCCTGGGCGTCTTCGGCGACAAGAGCGTGGTGGCGGCGGTGGGCCACTCCGCGCAGCCCTTCGTGGACCCGTACATCTTCCTCTTCATGGGCGGCATGGCCCTGGGCGCCGCGCTGGAGCAGTGGGGCCTGCACCGGCGCATCGCCCTGCTCATCATGCACGCCATCGGCACCGGGCCCCGGCGCCTGCTGTTCGGCATGCTGGCCGCCACCGCCGCCGTGTCGCTCTGGATTTCCAACACCGCCACCGCGGTGATGATGGTGCCCATCGGCATGGCGCTCGTGGCCCAGCTCGAGGCCTCCGAGGGCCGCCGGCTGCATCACTTCGGCGCCGCGCTGATGCTGGCGGTGGCGTACGGCTCCAACGTGGGCGGCATCGGCACCAAGATTGGCTCGCCCACCAACTCCGTCTTCGCGGGCGTGGTGTCGCGGCGGCTGGGCACCGAGGTGGGCTTCGTGGAGTACATGGTCGCCGCCCTTCCCTTCGTCCTCCTCTTCCTCCCCATCGCCTGGGCGGTGCTGTGGCGCTGGGGACGCCAGGACCGGCTGGGCCCCGGCCAGGGCGGGGACGTCATCGCCAGCGAGCTGGCCCGCCTGGGCCCGCTGTCCGGCGGCGAGCGCGTGGTGGGAGGCGTGTTCCTCGTCGCGGCGGTGCTGTGGATTTTCGGAGACCCGCTGCGCGCCCTGCTGGCCCCGCCCGTGGCCCGCGCCTTCGACGGCTTCAAGCTGGGCGGCAAGCACTACGAGGCGGCGGTGGCCATGACGGGGGCGCTGGTGCTGCTGGCCGTGGGCCGGCTGTCCCTGGCCGCCCTGCGCCGCGTGCCCTGGGACACGCTGCTGCTGCTGGGCGGCGGCTTCGCGCTCGCGGCCGGCATCGAGGGGAGCGGCCTGTCCGCCTGGCTCATCGCCCGCCTGTCCGGGCTGGAGGCCCTGCCGGCCCTCGCGCAGCACGGCGTGGTGGCCACCACCACCATCCTGCTGTCGGCCATCGCCTCCAACACCGCCACCGTGAATGTCATGCTCAACGTGCTGCCCGCCTCGCGGCCGCTGATGGCGGTGACGACCTTCGCCGCCTCGTGCGACTTCGCCCTGCCGGCGGGCACCCCGCCCAACGCCATCGTCTTCGGCAGCGGCTACGTGCGCCTGCCGGTGATGATGAAGGCGGGGGTGGTGCTGGACGTGCTGGCCGCCCTCGCGCTCACCGTGTACGGGGCGACGTGGGTGCAGTGGGTACTGCCCTGAGGCGCTGTCCAGGCCCTGTCCAGGGTTTGTCCAGGGTGGAGCGAGCCGGGCGCGCGGCGCCCGGGACGCGCGTCAGCGGGCGGCGGTGCTACTGCTCGCCCTCGCCGGCGAGGTAGCTGAGGATGACCTCGTCGAGGCTCTTCTCGGAGATGAGGTCCTCACCGAAGAGGGTCTCCACGCCGACCTCGTTGATCTTCGGCTTCTCCTTCATGGCGCGCGCGGCGGCCACTTCCGGAGGCAGCGCCGTCACGGCGGGCACGACGGGCGCCTGCGGCAGCGGCTGCGGCGGGGCCATGGACTGCCCCGGCTGCATCTTCACGGGCGCCGAGTCCGTCTCCAGCTGTCCGGGCTGGTAGCTGCGCGCGGTGGACTCGTAGGTGTCGTACACACCGTTGATGAGGTTGCGCAGCATTTCCTTATGCTGCTCCTCCATCAACTCGCGCACGACCTCCGACAGGTTCTCCGCGTTGAGGATGTCCGCGTAGGACGTCTTCTTCGACGCGAGGATGTTCCCGCCCACGAACAGGTGGGTGATGATGTGGGGGTTGTTGACGCCCGAGTCCTCGGTCTGGACGTGGTAGACCTTCCCCTTGTGCTTGATGTTGTGGTTGAAGCCGGTGACGGCTTTCTCGAAGGTTTTCGTCATCGCCGAGGCGGCGGAACGTACCAGCCGCATCCCCACGACACAAGGTAAGCGTCACGGTGTTCGGCGTCCGCGTCCGTGCGCCTGCCCGCCGGGCACGATGCGGGCCCACCAGAGCCCACCAACCGTGCGAGCCCTCGGGAACTTGCGACCCGTCCGTTGAAAAGCCGAAAGGGGCTGGGGTACGTACTGACTGACGTGAGCGGTTTCCAACGCCGCCGACGTCCAGGACTCCACGGATGAAGAAAAACCAGATCGAGAACAAGGTGCGCCAGCAGGACGCCCAGGTGCTGGCCCAGGGCTACTCGCCCGCCATCCGCGCCATGGAGATCAGCTCCATCGTCGCCTTCATCTCGCTGGAGCTGGCGCTGGTCTACCGGCTCTGGGGCAGTGCCTACACGGGCACATGGCTGCTGTTGAGCGCGGTGCTGCTGGGCTACCTCGCCGCGGACTTCGTCTCCGGCTTCGTCCACTGGATGGGCGACACCTGGGGCTCCACGAAGATGCCGCTGCTGGGCAAGGCCTTCATCCGCCCGTTCCGCGAGCACCACGTGGACGAGAAGGCGATTACGCGCCACGACTTCGTGGAGACCAACGGCAACAACTGCCTCATCTCCATCCCCGTGGCCATCATGGCCGTGGCCATGCCGATGACGGGCCCGGGCTGGGTGTTCGCCTCCGCGTTCCTCGGCGCGATGATTTTCTGGGTGATGGCGACCAACCAGTTCCACAAGTGGTCGCACATGGACGCGCCGCCGCCGCTCATCGGCTTCCTGCAGCGCGTGCACCTCATCCTGCCGCCGGACCACCACCGCATCCACCACACGGCCCCGTACAACAAGTACTACTGCATCACCGTGGGCTGGCTGAACTGGCCGCTGCAGGTGGTGCACTTCTTCCCCCTCGCGGAGCGCCTCATCACCTGGGCCACCGGCCTGCTGCCGCGCCAGGACGACATCGGCGACGAGGCCGCCCTCGCGCTGGTGGAGGCCCAGGTCGCCACCGAGGCCCCCGTCGTCCAGGTGGCCAAGGAGCTGCTCACCAAGGCCGCCGAGGAGACCTCGGCGCCCGTCTCCACCCGCCCGTCGGCCTGAAGCCCCCGGGCGGCGGTCCGGCCCGGGTGACGCCGCCTTCGCAACGAAGGCGAGGACGTCCCCCGGCCCTCTTCAGAAGGTCAGGTCCACCTGCTCCGCGGCGGGGATGGGCCGGCCGAGGAAGCGCGCTCCCACCTCGACGAAGCGCTCCGGCACGTCGGTGACGTAGTACGCGTGCGTGGGCGCGGTGTGCGCCGCCGAGGCCAGGCCCCCGCGCTCCGCGAGCAGCGCCGCCACCGCCTCCGCCGTGGCCTCCGCCGAGTCCACCAGCGTCACCTTCGGCCCCACGACTTCCGCGATGACGCCCTTGAGCAGCGGGTAGTGGGTGCAGCCCAGCACCAGCGTGTCCACGCCGTCGCGGGCGAACTCGGACAGGTACTCGCGCGCCGTCAGCAAGGGCACGTCGCCCGTGGTCCACCCCTCCTCCGCCAGCGGCACGAAGAGGGGGCAGGCGCGGGCCTTCACCCGCACCCGCGGGTCCGCGGCCTCGAGCGCGCGCTGATAGGCGCCCGAGCGGATGGTGCCCGGTGTGCCGATGACGCCCACCCCGCCGCCCCGGGTGCGCCCCAGGGCCGCCCGCGCGCCGGGGGCGATGACGCCCACCACCGGAATGGGCAGCGCGGCCTCCAGCGCCGGCAGCGCCACCGCCGAGGCGGTGTTGCACGCCACCACCAGCAGCTTCACGCCGCGCTCCAGGAGGAACTCCGCGTTCTTCAGCGAGTAGCGCGTCACCACCTCGCCGGACTTGGTGCCGTAGGGCACCCGCGCGGTGTCCCCCAGGTACACCGTGCTCTCGTGGGGGAGGTGGGCCATGAGCGCCTTGAGGACCGTCAGCCCTCCGACACCCGAGTCGAACACGCCAATGGGACTGTGGCTGCCTTGCCGCATGAGCCCTGTCCCTATCACGTTTGATGCCAGCCTCCGCGCCCCCCTGAGAAACGACGAAGGGCCGGGGCACCCGCCCCGACCCTCCGTTCACCTCACCCCCCGGCAGGCTGGCCGCCGGTAAGCCTTACAACCGGATGAGCGGCACCGGGAGCGCGTTGTTCGGGCCGGGGAACTGGTGGGCCACCACGTCGAGGAAGGGCCCGTTGTCCGGCGACAGGTACTCGCGGCCGTTCGAGGCCTGCGCGTACATCTCCACCTTGTAGCGGCCCGGCCGCAGGAACTCGTACACCACCGGGGCGTCGTTGCAGCCGTGGCCGTCGCCGAACATGCCGTACACCAGCTCGTTGGTGAAGGCGTCGCGGAAGTTGATGCGCACCTCGGTGATGCCGGCCTGCGAGCAGCTCAGCGTCTGGCCGCTGGCGACGATGTCCCAGCGGATGGAGGCCCCGCCAATCGCCCACATGGAGGCCGTGTGCGAGGTGGGCGCGCCCGACTGCGTGTTGATGGTGCCGCTGTAGTAGTACCAGGGGTTGCCATTCCCATCGACGGCGACGAACTCCAGCGAGTGCGTCCCGGGCTCCAGGTACGGCGTCTTCACGTTGTTGGCGCCGTAACCCTGCGCACAGTCCAGGCGCACCCACTCCTCATCGTCCACGCGGACGTCCACGGAGGCGATGCCGGCCTGGTTGCAGTTGGGGCTGGAGCTGACGTTGTTCGGGGGGAACAGCCAGCTCACGTAGGCGAACGAGGGCGGCGTGCCCGTCGGCGTCATGTCCACGCTCACCGTCACGTCGCCGTCCACCCGGAAGGTGCCGCTGGCGACATAGAGCTGCTCGTTGGAGTAGCTGACGCCCTCGATGGTGAAGCTGTACACGCCCGGCGCGAAGTCGTGGAGGACGATGCCGTCGAAGCCGTTGGCCTGGCAGGGATAGCGGCCGTCGTTCTCGAGGATTTCGCCGGGGATGTGGATGTTGACGCCCTTGATGTCGCGGTCCTCGTCGCAGCGCAGACCACCGAACGTCCAGCGGAACGTGGCGTCACCCGGATAGTCCGGCGTGTCATCGTGGATGATGCAGCCGGGGGTGACCGCCGCCAGGCAGAGGATTGCGACCAGCAGTCGGGAGCTCATGGGGGAACCTTCGTGGGTGGTGAGGTGTTCGTTCGGCCCGTTACAAAGCTTCCTGACGACCACCTCCGGGAATTATTCACCCAGGGCCGCATTCCACCTCAAGCAACCGGGCGTACCGCCTTTGTTTGACCCTCTGGTTTCGGAGTGTTACGGCCTCCACCCCATGACGCCCCACCTGCCCCTGGCGCTCGGCGCCATGAACTACGTGGAGATCATCCGCGACGCCTCCTTCATCGAGCTGGCCGTGCTGCTGCTCCTGATGGGCGTGTCCGTGGCCTCCTGGGCCCTCATCGCCATGAAGGCCGCCCAGCTCGCGAAGGCCCGCGCACAGTCTCTCACCTTCCTCGACACCTTCTGGAAGGCCTCGCGCCTGGAGGCCATCTACCAGACGGCCCAGAAGCTCGACGGCTCGCCCCTCTCCAAGGTCTTCTGCGCCGGCTATGAAGAGCTGAGCAAGCTGGCCCAGTCCAAGGAAGGCGGCGCCGAGGGCGCCATGGCCGAGCGGCTGGGCGGCATCGAGAACGTGGAGCGCGCGCTGAACCGCGCGTCCACCGCGCAGATCACCGAGCTGGAGAACCGGGTGTCCTTCCTGGGCACGGTGGGCGCGGCGTCCCCCTTCGTGGGGCTGTTCGGCACCGTCATCGGCATCCTCAGCGCGTTCAACCAGATTGCCGAGCAGGGCAACGCGACGCTGGCCACGGTGGCCGCGCCGGTGGGCAACGCGCTGTTCGCCACGGCGGCGGGCCTGTTCGCGGCGATTCCGGCGGTGGTGGCCTACAACTCGTTCGTCAGCCGCATCAAGGTGTTCGACACGGAGATGTCGAACTTCTCCGCGGACTTCCTCAACATCATCAAGCGGCACTTCTTCCGCTAGGCGAGGGCTGCCATGGGAATGGGCGGAGGCAACCGCGGCGGTGGCCGCACCACCATGAGCGAGATCAACGTCACGCCCATGGTGGACGTGATGCTGGTGCTGCTCATCATCTTCATGGTGACGGCGCCCCTCATCCAGCAGGGCGTGAAGGTCAACCTGCCGGAGACGAAGGCCGCTCCGGTAGAGGCCACCGAGAAGAAGCTGGTGCTCTCCATCGACGCCGGGCGCAAGGTCTACATCGGTGATGCCGAAGTGGCCCTGGAGGAGCTGGCGGAGAAGCTGACCGCCAACGCCAAGGCCCAGGCCGACAAGGAAGTCTATCTCCACGCGGACCGGGACGTGCCGTACGGCGTGGTGGTGGAGGTCATGGCGGCGGCGCAGAAGGCGGGCATCAACAACGTGGGGATGATCACGGACCCTTCGGGTGGGGCCAAGACGTCCAACGAGAAGAAGGGCAAGTCGAAGGAGGCGAAGCGCTAGCCCATGACGGACTCCGCGGTGGCCCACAGCCTGCTCGTCTCGCGTCCCTCGCGGCTGTCGCGCTTCGTGGGGGCCTCCGTCGTGGGGCACATCGCCGTGCTGCTGGCGGCGGTGCTGTACGCGCGCTTCAACGCCGGCCCGACGGTGGACCTGGACGCCAAGCCCATCCGCGCCTCGCTGGTGCGGCTGGGCAAGCCCCGGGACGCCAAGCTGCTGCCGCGCAAGGAGCAGCTGCCGCCTCCGCCCAAGCAGGTGGACGCGCCCAAGCCCGCCCCGGACGCGCCGCCTCCGCCGTCGTCCGCCGCGGTGGCGGTGCCCATCCCGGGCGTGAAGCCCGAGCCTTCCTCCGCGCCGAAGCCCACGCCCGTGAAGGGTGAGACGTCGGGCGAGGACCGGCGCAAGCGGCTGTTCGGCGCCTTCGACAAGACGGCCAAGGCGGCCGAGCCCGAGGAGGCGGAAGGAGCCGAGGACGGCGACCCGGACGGCGACTCGGCCACCGCCGAGGGCGAGCGCTACTTCGGCCTGCTGCAGTCGCAGGTGCGCCGCCACTACAGCGTGGCGGACACCATCCCCGAGTCCGAGCGCCTCCACCTCAAGGCCATGGTGGCGGTGCGGCTGGGCCGCGCCGGCGAGGTGCTGGACGTGAGCCTCACCAAGGCCAGTGGCAACGACCTCTTCGACTCCGCCGTCGTCACCGCCGTGCGCAAGGCGGCGCCGTTCTCGCCTCCGCCGGACCACCTCCGAGACGCTCTGCAGAAGAGCGGCGTCAACCTGGTGTTCAACGCCCTATGAAAGCCCTGCTCCTTTCCCTGGTCCTCCTCCCGCTCGCGGCGCTCGCCCAGGCGCCGACGATTGAAATCTCCGGCGCCAACTTCCGCCCGCTGCCGGTGGCCGTGCCCGCGCCGGTGACGCAGAACGACGGCGGCAAGAAGCTGGCGCCCGCCTTCGACACGGCCTTCAGCTTCGACCTGGCCGCCTCCGGCATCCTCCAGGTGCTGGACCGCAAGGGCTTCACCGCGGACGCGACGGAGGGCATGACGGCCGGCAGCATCAACTTCAGCCGCTGGGCGGACGTGGGCGCCGAGGCGCTGGTGAAGGTGTCCCTGGCGCAGGACGGCGGCGTGCTGCGCGGCGAGATGCGCCTGTTCAACGTGGGCACCGGCCGTGAGGACCTGAAGGTGTCCAAGGACGCCCCGGCGGACAACGCGTCGCTGCTGGCGCACCGGCTGGCGGACGCGCTCTACCGGCACTACACCCGCGAGCCCAGCCCCTTCCTGTCGCGCATCACCTACGTGCGCAAGTCCGGCCAGAATCGCGACGTGGTGGTGGCGGACTGGGACGGCGGCAACGCGCAGTCGCTCAGCAAGGGCGGCATCAACATCCTCCCCGCGCTGAGCCCGGACGGCGCGCAGGTGGCCTTCACCACCTACCGCAAGGGCCAGCCGGACATCTTCGTGCAGAAGCCGGGCGGTGAGGCGCGCGCCCTCGTCTCCGCGGGGCAGATGGCCACCGGCGCGGCGTACTCGCCGGACGGCAAGCGCCTGGCCTACGCGGTGGCGGACGGAGAGAGCGCTCAAATCTACGTGGCCAACGCGGACGGCAGCGGCGCCAAGGCCGTCACCGACACGCCCTACGGGCTCAACACCAGCCCCGCCTGGTCTCCGGACGGCAAGCGGCTCGCCTTCGTGTCCAACCGGGGCGGCAGCCCGCAAATCTACGTGATGAACGTGGACGGCTCGAGCGTGCGGCGGCTCACCTTCCAGGGCAACTACAACCAGACGCCGGACTGGTCCCCGCGCGGCGACCTCATCGCCTTCACCGCGCGCGACGAGCGCAACGCCTTCGACCTCTTCACCGTCAACGTGGAGACGGGCAAGGTGACGCGCCTGACGCAGGACCAGGCCAACAACGAGGAGCCGGCCTTCTCTCCCAACGGGCGGCTCATCGTCTTCACCTCCACGCGCAACGGCGGCTCGCAGCTGTTCGTCATGACGGCGGACGGCAACAACCAGCTCCCGCTGCGCGCCGAGAAGGGCTCCCTGCAGACGCCCGACTGGGCGCCCCTCGCGCAGGCGGAGTAGGCCCGACGCACGCGTTGACAGGGGGCGCCGGCTCGGGTCGAGTGCCCGTGCATGAGCGCCTCCTTCCGCACGCACTGGAGCCTGGACCCCGAGGTCCTCTTCCTCAACCACGGCTCCTTCGGCGCCTGCCCCACCGCCGTGCTGCAGGCGCAGTCCGAGCTGCGCGCGCGCATGGAGGCCGAGCCGGTGCGCTTCCTCCACCGCGAAGTCGAGCCGCTGCTGGACGCGGCCCGCGAGGCGCTGGCCACCTTCGTCGGCGCGGACGCGGACGACCTGGCCTTCGTCCCCAACGCCACCTCGGGCGTCAACACGGTGCTGCGCTCGCTGCGCTTCGCTCCCGGGGACGAGCTGCTCACCACCGACCACGAGTACAACGCCAGCCGCAACGCGCTGGAGTACGCGGCCTCGCGCTGGGGCGCGAAGGTGGTGGTGGCGAAGCTGCCCTGGCCCATTCCGTCGCCTGAGGCGGTGGTGGACGCGGTGCTGGCGCACGTGACGCCGCGCACGCGCCTCTTGCTGGTGGACCATGTCTCCAGCCAGACGGCGGTGGTGATGCCGGTGGCGCGGCTCATCGCCGCCCTCCGGGAGCGGGGCGTGGAGACGCTGGTGGACGCCGCGCACGCGCCGGGCATGTTGCCCCTGTCCCTGCGCTCGCTGGGGGCGGGCTACTACACGGGCAACTGCCACAAGTGGATGTGCGCGCCCAAGGGCGCCGCCTTCCTCCACGTGCGAAGGGACTTGCAGCCGGAGCTCAAGCCGCTGGCGGTGAGCCATGGCCACAACTCGGGGCGGACGGACCGCTCGCGGTTCCGGCTGGACTTCGACTGGACGGGGACGTTGGACCCTTCCGCCGCGCTCTGCGTCCCCCACGCGATTCGCGTGGTGGGTGGCATGCTACCCGGCGGCTGGCCGGCGGTGATGCAGGCCAACCGGGAGAAGGCGCTGGCCGCGCGGAAGCTCCTGTGCGCCCGGATGCGGGTGGAGCCCGACTGCCCGGAGGAGCTGGTGGGCAGCATGGCGACGGTGCGGCTGCCGGACGGCTTCCCCGTGCCGCCCCAGCCCCCGCTCTACGTGGACCCGCTCCACCTGCGCCTCTTCGACGAGTACCGCATCGAGGTGCCCATCGTCCCCTGGCCGCAGGCGCCCGCGCGTCACGTGCGCGTCTCCGCGCAGCTCTACAACACACACAGTGAGTACCAGGCCCTGGGCGATGCTTTGGAAGCGCTGCTGCGTTGAGTAGGCTCCCGCACATGCCGCGATTCGCCACCATCGATGTGGGAACCAACTCGGTGCTGCTGCTCGTCGCCGAGCGCACCTCCGAAGGCCGTTTCGAAGCCGTGCGCGAGCGCGCGGAAATCACCCGCCTGGGCCGGGGCGTGGACGCGACGCGCCGCCTGTCTCCGGAAGGGATGGAGGCCACGCTCGCGGTGATGGAGGCCTTCGCCCGCGAGGCGCGCGAACTGGGCGCACAGGACATCGCCGTGTCGGCCACCAGCGCGGCGCGCGACGCGCAGAACGGCGCGGAGTTCCTCGCGGCGGCACAGGCCCGTGCGGGCGTGACGGTGGAAATCATCTCCGGGCAGCTGGAGGCGGAGTTGTCCTTCGCCGCCGTGCACACGGACTTCGCGGCGGAGGCGGCCGGGCCGCTGCTGGTGCTGGACATCGGCGGCGGCTCCACGGAGTTCATCTACGGCAACCCCGCCGGACACGTGGACTTCCGGCACAGCTTCGACGTGGGCGCGGTGCGGCTCACGGAGCGCTTCGTGCGCTCGGACCCGATGAGCGCCGAGGACCGCGCCCGCATCGAGGCGCACCTGCGCGACACCTTCAAGACGCTGCCGTCGCCGCCTCCGGGCGCCGTGCTGGTGGGCGTGGCCGGCACCGTCACGACGCTCTACGCCGTCGAGTACGGCATCGACCCGTATGACGCCGAGGAGGTCCACGGCGGCACCATGTCGGTGTCCGAGCTGACGGCGCTGGCGGACCGGCTGTGCGAGATGCCGCTGGAATTGCGCCGCACCCTGCCCGGCATGCAGCCCAAGCGCGCGGACGTGATTTCCGCGGGCGCGCTCATCCTCCTCGAGTCGGTGAAGGCGCTGGGCCTGGACGCCTGCCGCGTGAGTGACAGGGGCCTGCGCTGGGGACTGCTCGCGCACCGCTTCGGAGCCGGAGCCACCTCGAAATGAACGCCACTTCCGCCACGGCCTCGCCGGCGGTGCCCACCGCGCCCGCGGCGAATGCCGGCTTCGGGCTGTTCATCCTCACGCTCATCAACCTGGTCAACTACCTCGACCGGTACATCGTCGCGGTGGCGCTGCCGGACATCCAGAAGGAGTTCGGCATCAACGACACGCAGTCCGGCCTGCTGGGCACCATGTTCATGGTGGTGTTCATGCTGGCCTCGCCGCTGGGCGGCTACCTGGGGGACCGCTACCCCCGGAAGCTGCTGGTGGCGGGCGGCGTGCTGCTGTGGAGCCTGGCCACCGGGGCCAGCGGCCTGGCCACGTCGTTCATCATGCTGCTGGTGGCGCGCTCGGTGATTGGCATTGGCGAGGCGGGCTATGGCGCGGTGGCGCCGAGCATCATCTCGGACCTGTACCCGCGCGACATGCGCACGCGCATCCTCGCGTTCTTCTACACGGCGATTCCGGTGGGCGTGGCGGCGGGGTACGGGCTGGGCGGGTGGCTGACGGAGCGCTACTCGTGGCACGTGGCCTTCTACGTGGGCGGCGTGCCGGGGCTGGTGCTGGGGCTGATGGCCTTCTTCATGCCCGAGCCCCAGCGCGGCGCCATGGACGGACCGGACGCGCAGACGAAGATGCCCTTCCTCGTCGGGCTCAAGGGGCTGGGGAGGAACCCGGCGTTCTGGGCGGTGACGGCGGGCTACACGCTGATGACGTTCTCCATCGGCGGGCTGGGCTTCTGGATGCCCACGTACCTGGTGCGCGAGCGGGGCATGGCCCAGGGCGACACGGGCACCACCTTCGGCGCGATTACGCTGGTGGCGGGACTCATCGGGACGCTGGTGGGCGGGTGGCTGGGGGACAAGCTGGACCGCAAGCGCGAGGGCGGCGGGCTGTGGATGTCGGGCGTGGGGCTGCTGCTGGCGGCGCCGGCCATGTACCTGGCCACGAACATCCAGAGCACCGCGCTGACGTTCGCGGTGATTGGCGTGGCGCAGTTCCTCATCTTCCTCAACAGCGGCCCCATCAACGCGGCCATCGTCAACTGCGTGCCGCCCGCGTTCCGCGCCTTCGCCATGGGGCTGAACGTGCTCTTCATCCACATGCTGGGCGACGCGATTTCCCCCACGCTCATCGGGAGCATCGCGGACGCGTGGAGCCTGCACGCCGCCATCGAACTCAACGCCCTGCCCGTGCTGCTGGGCGGCCTGGCCCTGCTGGTGGGCGCGAAGATGTTCCGCGAGGCCGTGCCCCGGACGCGGTGACGCTTCAGGGTGTCGCGGGGGCGGGGGTGCCTTCGAGCTTCGGCCGGTACTCACCGGCCAGTCGCTCCACCTCCGAGGCCAGCCGCTCGCCGTCGGCGAGCAGCAGCGCCTTGAGGCGCGCGCGATTGCCCAGCGTGAAGAACACGCGGATGTCGCGCTGGAGCGACTCCCAGCGCTCGGCGAAGTAGAGGGTGAAGAGGGCCAGCGGTGGCACCGCGAGGAAGGTGGCCACGCCCCAGGGGACTCCGGCCCACCACCCCGCCGCCACCGTCAGCGCGCCCCACCACACGAGGGCCACCACGAAGGCGGTGAGGAACTTCACCGTGGCCTGCACGTCCAGTTCCGCCTTGCGGCTGGCGGTGCGCGGCAGCTGATACGGGAGCCAGAACAGCACCACCCCGAGCGCGAACAGCGGCAGCCCCAGCACCAGGGCGAGCAGGTTCTTCGCGACGAAGGGCACCACGTTGCCGGGCCGGTACACGAGCGCCAGGTCCTGCGGCCCCGCCGCCTGCACCAACTCCATGCGGTGCTTGAAGGCGGCGAGGTGGGCGCGGAGGCCCTCGAAGCGCTCGGGCTCCTGCGCACGGAAGAGCTGCACGCCGCGAGCCCACAGCCGCAGCCGCTCCGCGTCCAGCGCCCCACCCTGCCTGAAGGCGTAGAGCTGCTCGGCGAGCTGCACCAGCGGCAGGTCCGCCCACTGCTCCAGGTTCAGGGTGACGGCGCGCAGCCCTCCGGCGATGCGCTCGGTGAGGCCGCGCACGGCTTCGGGCTCGGACGCGGCGTCCTTCGGGACGAAGGCCTGCACGTCGATGGCGGGCCCCACGTCGATGAGCACCTCGCTGCGGAAGACGTGCTTCTCCGCGTAGGTAAGGCCCACGGGGACGATGCGGACGGGAGCGCCCTCCTTCGCGGCGTTGAGGGCGATGCGCGCGGCGCCCGTCTTGAGCTCCGCGAGCCCGGGCTCCGAGTGGCTCTTGCCCTCGGGGAAGATGGTGATGGCACGGCCGTGTACGAGGGCGCCCTTGGCGGCGTCCAGCGTGCCTTCGTTGCCGCCCATCTTCGTGGGGTCATCCTGCTTGCGGTACACGGGCAGCGCGTCAAGGCCCCGGAGCAGCCAGCCGATGACGGGCATCTTGAACAGGGGCGCCTTGGCGAGGAACGTCACCTTGCGGCGCGTGAGGATGAACACCAGCGCGGGGTCGATGAGCCCGTTGGGGTGGTTGCCCACGAAGAGCACGGGGCCTTCCGGCTCCGTCGCCGGGGCATTCACCTTCACCCGGTAGAAGAGCCGCAAGAACAGCGCGACCACCGCACGTACGCACGCGTAGAACACGGCGGGGACTGTAGCGCAGGGACGGACGACATTCCCCCCGGGGCAACCGGCTACCGCTGCCCGCTTCGGGTGCCCCTACGAGTCCTGCCTGCCTCTCGTTGGAGCCCCCCCTGCTACGCTGAGGCCATGCGTGTATTGCTGTGGGTCTCACTCTGGTGCTTGTGGCTCGCAGGCTGTGCGGGTGGCTCGCGGCCACTCCGACAGAGCGTGGGCCCCGGACCAGGGCCGGGTTGCGCGAGCTCACTGGACTGCTCATGCAAGAACGGTTCGGAAGCGGCGTGTGAGCAACTCGGGACACCCAGACCAAAGGCACCCAAGCCACCGAATCCGGGCCCGGTCATTCCACCCCAGGCCACGGAAGGTCAGGGAGAGAAAGACGGCAAGCCCTACGACCGCTGCGAAGACTTGTACATAAAGTGCATGGAGGATGCGAAGGTGGCGAACCGCAGGAACTCGGGCGGATTCGGAACGACCGTCTGCCAGCAATGCTTCGACATTTGCACTGACCGTGGCTACTGGCCGACCCGGACGAACGGAGGAAGAAAATGCCCCGCAGTCGAATGACTGCCAAGCAGAAGCTCGAACTGGAATTCGGCGAGTCCATCGGCCGCACCGAGATTTCTCTCCGACGTGAGCCCCACGCAGCGTTCCGGTCCGAGATGCTTCGTTTTCTTCGAAGGATGCAGGCCAAGGCGCAGACGGCTTTCGTGCGACGCGAGATGGCCAGACGGGTCTCAGAGAGAATCCTCTCCAGGGCATGCATGCTCCCCGAGCCCGAAGCGACTCTCGTCCTAGAGCTCAAACGCATGACCCGGCTTGGGTTCTCCAGCATCGAAAAGAGGGTGCACATCGCCGCCATGCTCGGCAGATGGATTGAATTGGGCAAGGAGGACTCTCCCGTGGTCCGGCCATTCATCGCGGACGCTGCCTCACGGGTTCGCCGGCTGAGAAAGGGGCGCTACAGGAAGGCCCTGCAGGAATCCATCGATCTCGCCATGGTCCGCACCGGCATGAAGCCGGGCTGACCCCCGTCACGGATACCTGTCCACCACCTGGATGATGCCCGTGTTGTCCTGCACCACGGAGAAGCCCTTCATCGGGCTCGGGTAGGCAATCAGCCCTTCTCCGTCCCGGTCCCACCGTGCGTCGAGCAGGACGCCGCAGAAGGGCACGGACATGGCCCCGCTCTCCGGCAGGAAGATGCGGTCATACCGGCCAAACACCCGGTGCTTCGTCACGTACAACCGCCCGCCGATTCGCGCCCCCGGCAGCTGCTTCTCGCCCTCGTCCCGGGGCAACGCAATCACGAAGCTGTAGTTGTACCGGGCCGGCCCCGGGTGGTCCTGGATGGCGTCCACGATGACGGGGACCTTGTCCCCCGGCTTCAGCCCCAGCCGCTCCATCTGCAACAGCGCCCCACGCGGGCACTCGCCCTCGGGCGGCATCCACTTCGGACGCTCCGCCTTCACGCCCTCGCCCTGCGTGTGCCGGCAGCCCGAGACGAGCCCCAGCACCACCCACGCCGCCATCCACACCGGCCCGCGCATGCGCACCCCTGGCCTCCTCAGAACGTGCCGATGCTGAAGTGGAACTGCGTGGTCGCCTCGTTCACCGTCTCGTCCGGGTCCAGGTTGAAGCCCACGTCGAACGCCAGCGGACCCACCGGCGTCACGTACCGCAAGCCCGCGCCCGCCGCGTACCGCAGCCGCCCCGGGTCGAACGACGTCCGGTCCAACCACAGGTTCCCCGCCTCGAAGAACAGGCCCAGGTCCAACGACGTCAGCGCCGGCAGCCGCAACTCCGCCTTGCCCAGCGTGAAGAGCTCACCGCCCTGGCTCGCCGGCACCTGCCCCGCCAGCACCGCCTTCAACTCCGCGGAACACCCCGCGGGCGTAATCAGCGCCCGGCAGTCCCGCACCCGCTGCTGCAGCGCCCCACGCACGTCCTCCGGCAGCACCCCGTCCTCGCGGAAGCCGCGCAGGCTGGACGAGCCACCCAGGTAGAACAGCTTCGAGCCGATGGCCTGCGCGTCCTCCTCCAGCGGGATGATGGTGCCCGCGCGCGCCGACAGCGCCATGCTCGCCCGCCGTCCCAGGGGGATGTAGCCGCTCAGGTTGCTGGCCAGCTTCACGCCGTCAATCGGGTACCCCGCCACGCGGTTGCCCGCCACGTCCGTGGGCTTCACGCTCAACCCCCGCGTGAATTCCGCGCTGGAGATGAACACCACGCCCTTGCGCGGGTTGGTCGGGTCGTCCCGGAAGTCCAGCGTCGCCGAGGGCCGCAGCGAGTGCAGCGCGAAGTCACCGAAGGGGTAGCGCAGCCGCTCCTGGTCCGCGCGGTTGAGCAGCTCCAGCACCCCCGCGCGCGAGCGCAGCCGGTTGTTCTCCACTTCGTACGACAGCGACACGTTCAGCCACGACGCCGCCGCCCAGTCCAGCGCCGCCGCCGCCGCGAAGCGCGTGGACACGTACGAGGGCCGGTGCACGCGCTCGCCAATCAGGTCCAGCCGCGCGCCCACCTCCAGCGGCAGCATGAAGAACAGGCGCGGCTGCGCCAGCGCCAGGTTGCCGCGCCCGCCCAGCCCGTTCAGCCCCTGCAACTCCGCGTCACAGCCCGGAGCCAATCCGCCATCCACGCCCGGCTGCGAGCAGGCGATGCGCCGGTCCGCCGACAGCGCCTCCGCGCTCCAGCCCGCGTAGTTCACCTTCCCGCGCGCCAGCAGGCTCAGGCCCATGCCGTCCAGGTTGCGGTAGGCCGTGTCCAGCGTGATTCGCGGACCGTCCACGAGGAAGTAGCCGCCGGACACCTGGCCATCCAGCCGGGGGCGCTCCTGCACCGTCACCAGGACGTCCTTCGTCTCCTCGCGCCGCGTGGGGTCCGCCAGCGACACGTCCACCTGCCGGAACACCCCCAGCCGCGCCAGCCGCCGCTGCCCTTCCGTCAGCCGCTCCAGCGCGACGGGCTTGCCCTCCTCCAGGTCCAGGTTCGCCAGCACCAGCTCCGGGTCCGTCCGCGTCAGCCCCTGCACGAGAATCTTCCCCACCCGGACCTGCGGCCCCGGGTCCGTGCGGAACACCACCGTCGCCGCCTGCCCGTCCTCGCCCACGCTTGTCTCGGTGGTCGTCCGGCCGAAGAGGTAGCCCCACTGGGCCAGCCCCCGCTCCAGCGCCTGCCGCGCCTCTTCCACCTTGTCGAAGCTCAGGGCCTGGCCCTTGCGCAGCGACAGGCCCACCGGCACCAGCGGCACGTCCTTCGGCACGCCCACGAAGCGCACGTCCGTGACGCGCGCCTGCGGCCCCTCCTCCACGTCGAAGTCCGCCACCGCCGTGTGGCCCGTCACATCCACCGTCAGCCCGCGGAACGACACCGCCGACGAGAGATAGCCCCGCTCCCGGTACAGCTCGTTCATCGCGTCCACGGCGTCCAGCCACGCGTCCTCCACGTACACCGTGGACGGGTCCGGCAGCGGCTCCAGCGTCCCCTGCTCCGGGCCCAGGCGCCCCTCGGCGTTCAGCGGGTCATCCAGCAGGCGCAGGTCCAGCTCCGGGCGGGGCTCGCCCGCGCGCACGCGCTCGGTCAGCAGCGCGCGCAGCTGCTCCGACGCCAGCCCCCGGTTGCCGTGGAAGCGCACCTCCGTCACGCGCAGCAGGTGCCCCTCCTCCACGTCGAAGGCCAGCGCGGCCAGCTCTCCGTCCGGCCGCACCACCTCGCGCGGCCGCACGTGCACGTCGTGGAAGCCGCGGTGCCGGTAGAAGGACTCCACCCGCCGTGCCAGCCGGCCCGCCACCACCACGTCCAGCGTCTCCGCCACGTCGTGCGCCAGCACGCGCTCCAGCAGCGCCGCCGGGAAGCGGCGGTTGCCATGGAAGCGCACCCTGTACCGGGGGCCCGCCGACAGCGGCACCGCCACCGTGGCCGCGCTGCCCTCCACCAGCACCGAGGGCGTCCCCACCTGCGCGCGCCAGTGGCCCGCCTCGCGCAGCAGCGTGCGCAGCCGCTCCAGGCCCGCGTCCAGGCGCACCCGGTCGAACACCTCGCCGGGCCGCATCTCCAGCACCTCCAGCAGCCGGGGCAGCGGGAAGCCCGGGCTGCCGGAGAACGTCACCATCCGCACCCGCGTGGGCACGCCCTCGTCCACGGTGAGCGAGACATTGAGCCCGTCCGTCACCGGCTCCTGCCGCACCGTCACCTTCGCCGAGTCGAAGCCCTTGCGCTGGTACGCCTGGAGGACGGAGGACACCGCCCCCTCCAGCTCCTCCGCGTCCAGGGGGCCGCCCTCCAGCAGGCCACTGGCCTCGATGAGCTCCCCCTCGGACAGGACGGCGTTGCCCAGGAAGCGCAGCCGCGCCAGCCGCGCCACCGGCGTCAGCTGGAACACCAGCCGCACGCCGCCCGGCACCTCCACGGTGCGCGCCACCACGTCCGTGAAGCGGCCCGTGGCCCACAGCCGCTCCAGCGAGCGCCGCACCGCGCCGGGCGCCAGCGTCTGCCCCTTGCGCACCGCCACCAGCCCCGTGAGCCCCTGTGCGTCCGCGCTGCCCGGCAGGTGCAGCTCCACGGCCACCACCACCGGCGGGGGCTCGCCCTCCGGCTGCGCCGCCGCCGTGCCCGCCACGAGGACACACAGCAGCAGCACCCACGCCATGACGGCGCGGGCTACTCGACCTCCCAGCTCAGCTTCAGCTCGAGCCCGAGGTTGCCAAACGAGGCTTCGCTGTTCTCGTTGTCCCACTGGGCCTGAGCAGAGAGTCGGTCGTCGAAGCGGTACTCGGCGCGCGCCCGCGTGCCGCGCCCGCTCACCGGTTGTGTCATGCCGATTTTAAGCTGCTCGCTCAGGAACTTCGACTCCAGTTGTGCGGTCGGCTCCGCCTGCCGGGTGGCGTCGTTGTAGGTGGTGGCGATTTGCAGCGACAAATCCCGCAACACCGGGTTGCTGGGGAGGAAGCGCTGGAGCTGCCGGTCCAGGCCCGACACGTTGAAGAGGGCCTCGGCCGCCAGGCCGGCGCTCGCCGTGGCAGCCGTGTCCCGGTCCGACGAGGTGAAGCCCAGGGTGAGCAGCGAGACGATGTCCCCTTCCACCAGCGCCGGCTCCGAGGAGAGCAGGATCTGCGGGTCCGCCGGCTTGCCGAAGGCGTGCAGCTTCACCGTGTACTCGCGCACTTGCGTCTGGGCCTGGACCTCGAAGACGGGGTTGATGCCGGTGGCGTCCTGGAACTCGACCTGCCCCTGGTTGATGGTGAAGGGGTTGTTGCGGAAGAAGGCCTGGCTGCCCTCCGCCAGCTCCACCCGCCCCAAGAGGCCCGGCCGCAGGTCCGTCCCCGTCAGCCGCACGTCGCCCAGAAGGCGCGCCTTCGCCAGGTTGTTGTCCACCCGGACGTCGCCGAAGTGCACGTTGACGTCCCAGATGACGAGCGGCTTCGGGGGCTCGCCCGTGGAGGACGTCACCGGCCCCGAGGGCGTGTAGGTGGTGCGCTTCTGGAGCGACTTGAGCATCGACTCCACGTCCAGGGCCTTCTGGTAGCGCATCTTGACGATGTCCAGCCCGCCCGTGACGGTGAAGCCATGGGGCGGGCCGCTCACCTGGAGCAGCCCGGAGAAGGTGGCGGGCAGGTCCTCCGTGAGGCGGTAGGGCACCTCGTCGAGCTGCACCGTGAGGCCCAGCCGCGTCGGCAGGAAGCGCTCCAGCCGCACGTCGCCGCGCGCGGACACGCGCCCTTCGTTGAGCTGCCCCTGCAGGTGCTCCAGCAGCACGCGCTGGCCGGTCAGCTCCATGCGCCCGGACATGCCACGCACGTTGACGGGCCAGTCCCGCAGCGCCAGCCGCAGGTCCAGCAGCTCCGCGGCGCCCACCACGGACGGGGACAGCGGGGTGCCGGTGATTTCCGCGTCCACGGTGACGCGGCCGGTGGCGCGCTCCACCATGGAGGGCAGGAGCGACTCCAGCATGCGCACGTCCCAGCCGCCCCGCAGGGTGATGTCCATGCCGCGCGGCCCCATCCACCCGCCCAGCGACAGGTCCACGTACGGCCCCAGGAAGCGGAAGGGCTGCACGTCCAGCCGGCCCCCGGCGTAGGCCAGGACGATGGGGCCCGTGTTCTCCCCGTGCACGTCGTCGCGCGAGAGCACCAGCTTGTCCACGGTGGCGCTCACCTCCGAGCCGGCGGGCTCCAGCAGCTGCCCCTTCGCGCTCAGCGTGCCGGAGAGCGCGCCGGACACGCCGGCCCACAGCGGCTCGGCGGGCAGCAGCGGGCGGATTTCCGGCAGCGACAGCGAGCCCTGCGCTTCATAGGGCCAGTTGTCCTTCACCTTGAAGGCGAGCCGTCCGGTGGCGTCCTGGAACGGGTGGCCCCTCACTTCGAAGTCCTTGCCCACCAGGCGCCCGGTGAGGTCCATGGCGCCCAGGTTGCGGTCGGCGAAGGTGACGCGCGGCGCGCGCAGCGTGGCGTCCACCACCGGCACGTCGGCGGTGCCGGATACCTTCCCATCCATCACCATGCGGCCCTGGATGCCCATGCGCTCGGCCACGTCCGGCCCCACCGTCTCCGCCAGGGACAGGTCGTCCCCGCCGAAGCGGTAGTCCAGCCCGCCCGCGAAGGTGAACGTGCCGTCCGCCCACGTGCGTCCCAGCGGGCCCTTCAGCACGGTGCGCTCGAGCACCATCGCCTTGCCATCCACGAAGCGCAGGCGCATGGCGCCGTCGCCCATGCGGCGGCCGTAGTAGGTGGTGTCCTTCACGTCGAAGGCCACCAGCCCCTCCAGCTTCTCCACCGGGCTGTCCACCTCCACGCGCCCGGTGGCCGTGCCGCCCAGCGTCCCCCGCATCACCTCCAGCGAGGGGCTCAGCCCCGCCACCACGTCCACCAGGTCCTCGGTGCGCCCCTGCGGGACATTCACCTCCAGGCGCAGGCCGAGCAGCCGCCCGAAGGACACCCCCGCCTTGCCGTAGTACTGCGTGCGCCCCTTCTGGCCGGTGAAGGCGGGGAAGGCCAGCACCCCGTCCGAGTACCCCAGCTTCCCCTGCAGGACGCCCAGCGAGAGGTTCCAGAAGACGAAGTCGCGCATGGACAGGCCCGCCTCCACCTTCACCTCCGAGGCCGGGCCCGTCACCGAGTACGTCGCGCTCCCCCGCCCCGCCCACTGCAGCCCGGCGATGTGGCCGAAGTCCGCGAGCTCCAGGTCGCCGTGGCCGTGGATGTCCAGCCCCAGCCCGTCGCCGATGAGCAGCCCCACGTCCCCGTGCACGCGCGAGCGGCCCGACTCCGCGGTGACGTGGGTGAAGGACACGCGGTCCGCCTGAATCTTCACCTGCGCCTGGGCGCGGCCCTTGTCGAACTCCAGGATGGTGAGCCCCGAGTCCTCCGGTGCGTCGTACGCGCGCGTGGCCAGCACGAAGGGGCCGGTGCGCAAGTCCAGCGGGCCGGCCAGCGAGAAGCGCGGCAGCAGGTTTCCCTGGAGCTGCGCGTCCAGCGTGGCCGGGAAGTCCACCCACGAGCCCTTCACCCCCGCCCTGTCGAGGATGCGCCCCAGCGACGCGTCCTCCGTGGACAGCGACACCTCCAGCGGGAAGTTGGGCGTCAGCCCCAGCCGGGCCGTGGCGCGCACCTTCCCCGCGCCCACCGGCACCACCAGGTCCTCCACCCGCACCTCGTCGCCCGAGTACGACAGGCGCGCGGTGAGGTTGGAGGGGCCGAAGCGCTCATAGCCGAGCCCACTGCCGGACAGCTCCAGCGACACCGCGGGCGCGGACGGCTTGCCCGCAATCGACACGCGGGACCAGAGGTGGCCGGTGGCGGCCTTCGGCACCAGGCGCGCCTGGGACAGCGTGCGCAGCGGGAGGAACACCTGCGCGTCCAGCGCCAGGTTCGGGTCGCACAGGGACTCCACGCGACCGGACACCGTGGTGGTGATGTCGTCGAGCGACACCTCCGCGCGCTCCAGCTCCAGCAGCGCCTCGTCCGGGTCCACCGCGCCCGCCACGGCGAGCTGCCCCAGCGCCAGCTCCTGCCCGTCCGGCCCCAGCCGCACCAGCCCGCGCCGCGCCTCCACGTCCAGCTCGATGACGCCCCAGCGCTCCGCCCAGCGCACGTCCAGCTCGCCCACCTCCACGCGCCGGCCCTGCGGCAGCGCCAGCCGCAGCTCCGCTCCGGTGATGTCCAGCTTCGCCACCCGCAGCCGCTCCAGCGGGTCCAGGAAGCAGCCCTCGGACTTCTTCGCGGGCTCCGCCGACGGCCGCGACAAGTCCAGCGTCACGCGGGGCCGCTGGGCGCGCACCAGCGCCAGCTGCAGCCGGCCGGAGAGCGGCCGCAGGAAGCCCAGCTGCACCTCCGCCATGTCCGCGGCGACCAGCGGCGTGTCCGTGCCCGGCAGGAAGAGCGAGAAGCCGTGCACGAGGACGCGCGAGTTCAGCGGGTCCAGCTCGCACCGGCCGATGCCCACGTCCAGCCCCAGCACGTCCGGCAGGTTGCGCCGCGCCAGCGTGCAGGCCAGGTCCCACGACGCCTGCATCCGCAACAGCAGGACGCTCCCCGACAGCAGGAGGAGCACCACCAGCAGCGCCCTGCGCGCACTGTTGCGATTCGGGGAGGACAAAGCCCCTACAGCTTACCCAGCCCTTCGAGGTAGCGGTCGATCTCCGCCAGGTCCACCTTGCTGTTCGCCGTCCGGGGCAGCGCGGTGACGGAAGCGCTCGCTCGCTCGGCTGCTCCACTGGCGGGCGTATTCACCCCCTGCAGGCCCAGGTTCTTCCCGATGCGGTTCACCAGGTCCGCGGACACGGTCTCCTGGCGCGCGAGGAAGGCCTCGAAGAGGGCGTTGTCGCACAGGGTGTTGATGACGCGGGGCGAGCCGGACGAGTGCTCGTGCACCGCGAGCAGCGCCTCCGGGGAGAACGGCATCCGCGGGCACCCGGCGAGCCGGAGGCGGTGCTTGACGTACGCCTCCGTGGACTCGGCGGTGAAGGGCTCCAGCTTGTAGCGCATGGCCACCCGCTGCGCGAGCGGCGCGTCCAGCTTCAGGTTCTTCTCAATCTCGGGCAGGCCGAAGAAGACGAAGGAGATGAGCTTGCGCTCCGGGACCTCCAGGTTCAGCAGGCCGCGGAACTCCTCCATCAGCTCCCGCGTCTCCAGCATCTGCGCCTCGTCGATGAGGACGACGGCCTTCTTGCCGGACTCGTAGATTTGCAGGAGGCGCTGGTAGAGCTGCGACAGCAGCGCGAGCTTCTCCTGCGCGGGGTTCTCCACGCCCAGCTGCAGGGCAATGCGCCGCAGCAGCCAGTTGGCCGTAATGCCGGAGTGGATGATGACCAGCAGCGCGGCCTCGTACTCGGACTCGGGCAGCGAGTCGAGCATGCGGCGCGCCAGCGTCGTCTTCCCCGCGCCGATGTCCCCGATGAGGATGGACAGGCCCTTCATGTAGCTCACCGCGTGCATCAGCCGGGTGAGCGCCTGCGAGTGCTGCGCGGAGTTGTAATAGAAGCGACTCACCGGAGCGTTGGAGAAGGGCTCCTGGGTCAGCTCGAAGAAGTCGAGGTAGGTCGTCATGGGCTCGCCGGACCTCGGGGGTGACTACAGGTAGCCGACCTTGCGCGCCTTGGACGCGCCAGCCGCCGGCATCGGGGTGGACGCGACGGCCGCCGCGGCCGCCGGGGCGCCGTTCGCCTTCGCTCCATTGCCCGCGTGCGACGGCAGCGGGTCATCCTCCGGCTCCACCGAGGCGGCCAGCCGGTTCATCTGCGACGCCACGTCGCGGTACTTCGCGTCCACCGCGGAGACGCGCTGGTAGTGATACAGCGCCTTGCCCGGCTCGCCCAGCGCCTCGTAGGCCGCCGCCAGCTCGAAGCCGAGCGCCTTCGTCTGCTCCGCCGTGGCCTGCGGGCTGGACAGGCCCTCGCGGAAGACCTCCACCGCCGCCGCGGCGTCACCGCGCAAGAGCTGCAGCATCCCCATCATGGTGATGCAGTCCAGCTCGCGCTTCGTCCCCACGCAGCCCTGGCGGGCCACGTCGAACTCGTGGAGCGCGTCGTCGAGCAGGCCCATTTCCTTGTAGGCGATGCCCAGGTCGTAGTGCGTGTCCACGTCCTCGGGCTTCACCACCTTGGCAAGGCCCTTCTTGAACTCGGAGAACACCTCCTCCACCGAGTACTGGAAGTCCTCCTCCACCGGAGCGGCGGCCGCGGTGTCGTCGCCCAGGTTGTCGATTTCGCCGGCCAGCTCCGCCGCCAGGTCGAACGCGTCGCGCTCGCCTTCCGTTTCGAGCACGGGCTGCACGTGCGGCACGGACACCGGCTCCGCGGGGGCCTCCTCGGCCTCCACGCCACCGCCTGCCTCGAGCGCCTCCAGCCGCGCCATCAGCTCGCTGGCGCGCGCATGGCCCGGGAAGGCAATCATCACCGTCTCGAGGATTTCCCGCGCTTCCTCCAGCAGCCCCTGGTCGAGGAAGAAGGAGGCCTCGTCGCACTCCTCCGCCGCCGGCTCCTCCTCCTCGGGCACGGCCTCGGCTTCCGCCTCGGGCACATCCTCCAGCGCCGGCTCCGAGACGACGTCGGCCCCGGCCTCCATGCCGGGCTCGTCCGCGAGCGTCGGGATGGCGTGCGAAGCGGTGGGCTCCTCGTAGTCCAGCGGGTCGCCCAGCGCCGTCGCGGTGACTTCGGCCTCGTCCTCCTCCAGCATGGACGGGTCCAGCGCGGCGATGCCCACGCGCGTGGGCATGTCCTCCACGTCGAGCGGAGGCGGCTCTCCGAAGGCCTCGTCCGCCAGCGCCTCGTCCTCCTCCAGCGCGGCCAGCTGCCGGGTGTCCGGCGCGGCCTCCTGGAGCAGCGCCCGCGTGGGCGCGCGAATCATCGTGGGCGGCGGGTCGTCCTCGTCCCCGAGCGACAGCGCCTCCATGGACGTGGCCGTGGCCTCGCCCCCCAGCGACTCGTCCTCGAGCGAGTAGGCCGACGTCGCGCCCAGGTCGTCGTCCGGGGCGACGAGCGGCTCGTCGTCCACGAGCGACATGCCGGGCTCGTCCGTCAGCACCAGCCCGTCGTCCTCGGCCACCAGCGTCTCGTCCGAGAGCGCCGCCGCCGCCAGGTCCTCCGGCGCGGGCGTGCCGTACATGTCGTGCTCACTGGAGACGGCCTCGCCGACGAGCGCCTCCTCGCTGACGACGGCGGAGTCGCCGTCCTCCTCGATGACCTCGTCCGAGTCGCTCGAGGGCAGCGTGGTCAGCGCCAGCTCGTCCCCGGGCGGGTGCAGCAGCGCGTCTTCCGGCGGAGGGGCGACGAGAATCTCGTCGTCGCTGGAGTCGACGAGGATGGCGTCCTCGCCCACCGACTCCACCACCGCCACCGACGGCGCCGCCGCCACCGGGCCGTCCGTGCGCAGCACCGACAGGAAGGCGGGCACCTCCGGGTGCGCCGGGTTCTCGTTGAGGATGGTGGCCAGGTACGGCTGCGCGCGCTGCACGTCCGCGGCGCGCGTGCACAGCCGCAGCACGTTGAGCAGCTGCTCGGACGCCTGGGCCGCGTTCCCCGAGGCGACGTAGATTTGATACGCCTTCTCGTGCGCGTCCAGGTTCTCCGGGTCGACCGTGAAGACCTTGCGCAGGTGCTCCAGCGCTTTGTCGTGGAGCCCGTACTTGACGTAGACGTCCGTCTCGGTGAGCAGCTTGGCCAGCTGCTCCCGGTTCATGCCCGCCGCGGGCGGCGGCGCCACCGGGGCGGGCGCGGGCTGCGCGGGCGCGGCGGCCTGCGGCGCGGCGCGAGCAGACGCCATGGGCTGCGGGGCCGCCGCCACCGCGGGCTGGTGCTCCACGGGCGCCGGAGCGGGCGCGCGGCGCGCGAGCAGGTCCGGGTCCTCGGGGTCCAGCACTTCAATCTGCGTCCAGACGGCCTCGGCCTCGGTGAGCCGGCCGCGCTCCTGGTGAATCTTGGCCAGCTCCTTGTAGACGGACACCGTCTTGGAGGTCTGCCCCAGCCCCTGGAACGCCTGGGCGAGCAGCGTGAGCGTCTCCACGTCCCGGCCGTCCGCCTTGAAGCACACCTGCAGCTTCGCGAGCGCGCGCTTCTGGTCGCCGCGCTGCAGGTAGGAGACGGCCAGCTCCTTGGCCAGCGGGAGGTTCTCCGGCTCCAGCGTGGACAGCCGCTCCGCCACGCGCAGCCAGTCGTCCGCGCGGGCATTGCGCTTGAGGTACTCGGCGGCGCGCTTGAACTCCTGCGCGGCCTCGCGCGTCATGCTCTCGCGCGCGTACAGCTCCGCCAGCTTGATCTTCGACGCCACGTTCTCCGGGTCGAGATCCACCATCTTCTTCAAGGTATCGAGCGACGCCTTGGTGTCGCCGGCCTTGTCGTAGTGGTTGGCGACAATCTGGAAGTACGCCATCGCCTCGGACATCAGCCCGAGCTGCTGGTGCAGCTCCGCCAGCTTGAGGTTCACCTCCAGCAGGTTCGGGTTGAGCTTGAGGACCTGCTTGTAGAGGGCGACGGCCTTGAGGAAGAAGCCGTCGGAGGAGTAGCTCTCCGCGACCTTGGTGAAGAAGTGCGCCGCCTGGGCGTTGTCGTTCTTCTTCTGGTACAGCTCCCCCATCTTCTGGAGGACCCGGATGTCCTTCGGGTCGACCTCCAGGACCTTCTGGTACTCCTTGATGGCCTTGTCGTAGGCGCCCTTCGCGACCAGCTTCGCGGCGGCTTCGATGATCTTGTTCTTGTCCATCGAGCGGTGGGCTTCCAACAGGCCGAAACCCCTTGAACTTCGCGGGTTTCCATCCTCAGTGAGGGGGAGTGTCGGAGGCTAACGGAAAGCTCCGACGCGGGTCAAGAAACAGCCCGGCTCCCCCCGGTGCCAGATCACCTGCTCGCGTGGCCTCCCGACAGGCAGGAGACCGCGGTAGGTGGACGTGCGCTACGGCGTCTCTTCAACGGCCTTCTTCAGCCGGCGGGTGCCCGTCTCGCTCGCCAGCAGGCGCTCCACGAAGCGGGTGTCGTAGTGGCCTTCCTGGAAGGACTCCTCCGCCAGCGCGGCCCGGTGGAAGGGGATGTTGGTGCGGATGCCCTCCACCACGTACTCGCCCAACGCGCGCTGCATGCGGCGGATGGCCGTCTCGCGGTCCTCGGCGTGGACGATGAGCTTGGCCAGCAGGCTGTCGTAGTACGGCAGCACCGTGTAGTTCTCGTAGGCCGCCGAGTCCACCCGCACGCCGTAGCCGCCCGGCACGCTGTAGCCGGTAATCTTCCCCGGCCAGGGGGCGAACGTAATCGGGTCCTCCGCGTTGACGCGGCACTCGATGGCATGCCCGCGAATCTGGATGTCCTCCTGCTTGAAGCGCAGGGGGTGGCCGTAGGCCATGCGGATCTGCTCGCGCACCAGGTCGATGCCCGTGACGAGCTCCGTCACCGGGTGCTCCACCTGGATGCGCGTGTTCATCTCCATGAAGTAGAACTCGCCGCGCTCGTCCAGGAGGTACTCGATGGTGCCCACGTTGTTGTAGGCGAGCTTCTTCATCGCCTGCACGGACACCTCGCCCATCCTCTGGCGCAGCTCCGGCGTGAGCGCGGGGGACGGGCTCTCCTCGATGAGCTTCTGGTGCCGGCGCTGCACCGAGCACTCGCGCTCATTGAGGTGGATGATGTTGCCGTGCTCGTCCGCGACAATCTGGATTTCGATGTGGCGCGGCTTCTCCACGTACCGCTCGATGTAGAGGTCGCCGTTGGCGAAGGACGCCACGGCCTCCGCCTGCGCGGTGGAGAACGCCTGGGCCAGCGCGCCCGGCTCGCGGACGATCTTCATCCCCTTGCCGCCGCCACCGGCGGCCGCCTTGAGGATGACGGGGAAGCCAATCTCCCGGGCGAAGGCCTCCGCCTCGCGCGGGTCCTTCACCGTGCCGGGGCTGCCGGGCAACAGCGGCAGGCCCGCCTCGCGCGCCGCCGCGCGGGCGCGCACCTTGTTGCCCATCAGCCGCAGCATCTCCGGGCGCGGGCCGATGAAGCGAATCTTGCAGTTCTCGCACACCTCCGCGAACTCGGCGTTCTCCGACAGGAAGCCGTAGCCCGGGTGGATGGCGTCCGCGCGGGTGATTTCGGCCGCGGAGAGCAGCTGCGGGATGTTGAGGTAGCTCTCCTTGGACGACGGGGGGCCGATGCACACCGCCTCGTCGGCGAAGCGCACGTGCAGCGCGTTGGCGTCCGCCGTGGAGTGCACCGCCACGGTGGCGATGCCCAGCTCCCGGCAGGCGCGGATGACCCGCAGGGCAATCTCCCCGCGGTTGGCGATCAGCACCTTCTTGAACACGTGGGTGTCTCCCCGTCAGGGGCCGAGCCTGGGAGGCGCACCGCTCGCGCAGGACGCGAGAGCGGCGCGCCAGGCGCTCAGGCCGGCTCGATACGGAACAGCGCCTGGCCGAACTCCACCGGGCGGCCGTTCTCCACGAGGATTTCCGCCACGCGGCCGGACACCTCGGACTCGATTTCGTTCATCAGCTTCATCGCTTCGATGATGCAGAGCACCTGGCCCTTCTTCACCACCGAGCCCACGTCCACGAAGGGGGGCTGGTCGGGCGCCGGCGTCCGGTAGAACGTGCCCACGAAGGGGCTCGTCACCTGGTGGCCGGGCTTCTCCACGGCCGGCGCGGGCGCTGCGGCCGCCACGGCGGGAGCCGGTGCGGGCGCGGTGGGCCGGGACGCGGCGGGCGCGGAGTACTCCACGCCCGGACCCACGGCGGCCGGAGCCGGCGCCGCGTGGTGGACGATGGTGGTCTCCGGCGCGTGGCCGCGTCGGATGAAGAGCTTCTCCTCGCCGCGCTTCCACACCAGCCTCGTCACGTCCGAGGCCTCGAGGATTTCGACGATCTGCCGCAGGGCATCCACGTCCAGGGACGTGTTGCCCGAATCGCGCGCGCCACCGGTGGCCGGCGCGCTCGCGGGCGCGTCCGCCCGGGTCGACTTGCGCTTCGTTGCCATTCTCGCGTTCCCCTCCGTCCGAAGTCGCCGTGCGCGGCGGACTAGCCGCCCGTGGCCACGCGCGTCAGGTACTTGCCACCTTCACGCGTGTCGATCTTGAGCACGTCGCCCTCGTTGATGAAGAGCGGGACGTTGACGGTGAAGCCCGTCTCCAGGGTGGCGGGCTTGAGCGCGCCGGACACGGTGTCGCCACGCACGCCCGGGTCGCACTTGATGACCTTCAGGTCCACCGAGTTGGGCAGGTTCACGGAGATGGCCTTGCCGTTCCAGTAGAGCACCGAGACGGTGATGTTCTCCTTCAGGAAGTTCTTCGCCTCTCCGAGCACCTTCTCACTGAGGAAGGTCTGCTCGTAGTTGCGGTTGTCCATGAAGTAGTACTCGTCGCCCTGGACATACAGGAACTGCATGTCCTTCTCCTCGATGTCCGGGAGGCCCACCTTGTCGCCGGACTTGAGGGTGGGCTCCAGCATGCGCCCGGACAGGAGGCTGCGAATCTTCGTGCGCACGAAGGCGGAGCCCTTGCCGGGCTTCACGTGCTGGAAATACTCGATTACGAACGGCTCACCGTCGATTTCGATCTTCAGACCGTTACGGAACTCGGACGTATCGATGAACCCGGCCATGGGGACCCACTCCTTACACACTCAAGGCTTCGAAAGCTTGAAAAGTCGGGGGTGTGTAGCCCATGCCCCCCTTCCATGGGAAGGGGAAAGGAGCGAGCGGTTCCGCCGTCCGGACGACTGCCTGACAGGGCGGGCGGCTAGAGCTCGGCGCGCACCTTGGGGGCCGTCACACGCAGCACGTAGCGACCCTTGCCGAAGTTGCCGTCCGCGCGCAGGGCGAGCACCAGGAAGTATTCCGGTGACACCAGCCGCATCACGGTCAGCACCTTCTCGCTGTTGACACTGACCTCGCTTACCGCGCCCGTCTTCAGGACTTCCGCGGCATGGCGGAGCTGGGTGAGGAGGTTGGCGTACTCCACCCAGGCGCCGCTCAGGTCCAGCTCCGCGGCCGCGGCCTCGTCCCGCTGGAAGGTGTCGACGGAGATGCCGTCGAAGCCCATCACGCTGCAGGCGAGGGCTCCGTCCACCTGGTTGACCACCGACTCGAGGTGCGTGCGGAAGGACATGGTCTTGGGCTCTTAGGAGGCGGGCGGCGGCCGGTCAAGTGCGATGGCTCAGGGGGCGGCCGGGGTTTCTTCGCACTCGGGCACGACGTTGTTCAGCCCGCGCTGGTCGCAGGGCTCGGTGGGCGCCGCGAACTGCTTGCCCGGCCCGCAGATGGAGGCCTGGAGGCTGGCGGCGGGGACGTTGTACACGGTGACGGGGAAGAGGATTTCGTTGGAGTCCACCTCGTCGCCCGAGGCGCGCTTGCCCTTGAGCTGCACGGTGACGTGGACCTCGGCGGACTCACCGACCCCCACGAAGTCCACCAGGTCCCCGAAGGTCTCCGCCGTGAACAGGTTGAGCAGCAGGTTGCCGTCGTCGCTCAGCGTTCCGTAGATGGGGACGCTGGAGCTGGAGTCGGTGAAGCTCAAGCCATCCGTCGGCGACGAATAGCTCAGCACGAGGTCGGTGATGTAGATGGTGTTGAGGTCCTCGTCACCGGCCACCGGATTGCCCGCCACTTCGATGGGGGTGCTCTCCAGGTTGGAGGTGACGGACAGGACCAGCGGGTAGCCCCCCACCGGGAAGCCCAGGTTGACGCTGCCCCGGAGGAGCCCGGGTCCGGTGGCCGCGGAGATGGTGCAATCCTCCCCCTGGGCGGAGGCGCTCCCAATCTGGAGGCTGGGCGTGCTTTCGACACAGGCGCTCATGCCAAGCGCCAGCAGGGCCGAGATGACCGAGTGCTTCATCTTCATAGGGCGAACGCTTTCCTGGGGAGGTCGCACAAGCCCTTAGAGGCTCTGCGCAATGCTCTGCCGGTTGAGGATGCGGGGCGTGATGAAGATGAGCAGCTCCTGCCGGTCATCCCGCTCCGTGTGGTTCTTGAACAGCAGGCCCAGCACCGGGATGCTCGACAGGAACGGAACCTTCGAGGTGGCGGTGCTGCCGCGGCGCACGTAGATGCCGCCGATGACGGTGGTGTCGCCGTCCTTGACCAGCACCTGAGTGACTGCCTCCTTGCGCTGGATGGAGGGCTGTCCGTTGGCGCCCGTGCTGCCAGGGTCCGGCTGGTTGTTGGAGGCGTTGATGGACATCAGGATGCTGCCGTCCTGGGTGATGTGCGGCGTCACCTCGAGCGACAGGCGGGCTTCCACGAAGGTGGTGTTCACACCCTGGGCGGACGTCTGGCTGAAGGGAATGGACACGCCCTGGCTGATGCGAGCGGTGTTGTTGTCCAGCGTCGTCACCTTGGGCGCGGAGATGGTCTTCACGGTGCCCTCGTTCTCCGCCGCGGACAGGCGCAGGTTGAGCTGCAGCGCTCCGCCCGCGGAGCCGAACACGAAGCCCAGCGCGCCACCGGCGCCCTCACCCACCGAGGCCGGCAGGTTCACCGCGAAGTTCGGAGTCGCCGGCAGGCCGTTGCCGCCGACGCCCGGCGAGCCACCGGTGACCGCCACCGAGTTGGGGAAGATGAGGCCGGTGGAGTTGCCGGCCGCCGCGGCCGCGAGCGCCTGGCCACCCCACTGCACGCCCAGCTGGCGGCTGAAGGTGGTGTTGGCCTCCACGATGCGGCTCTCGATGAGCACCTGCGGCGTCTGCGTGTCCAGGCTGCGCACGAGCGCACGGGCCTTCTCCGTGTTCGAGCGGACGTCCTTGACGATGAGCACGTTGGTGCGCTGGTCCACCGTCACGGAGCCGCGCTCGCTGAGCACGTCCTTCACGCGCGAGGCCATGTCGCCGGCCACCGCGTAGTTGACGGGGATGAGGTTGACCAGCAGCTCCTCCAGCTGCTGGAGCGACTTCTTGCGCTCCTGGCGCAGCCGGGCCTCCTCCTCCAGCGTCTTCAGCGGGGCGATGCGGATGATGTTGCCGAACTCCTCCTTGCCCAGCTGCTTCGTGCGCAGGATGAGGTCCAGCGCCTGGTCCCAGGGCACGTTGCGCAGCCGGATGGTCACCCGGCCCGACACGTCGTCCGCGAGCACCACGTTGCGCTTGGAGATCTCCGCGATGACGCGCAGGAGGTTCTGGATGTCGATGTCCTTGAACTCGAAGGAGACGCGCTTGCCGCGGTAGCGGGCCTGCTGCGGCGCGCCCTCTGCGGCGTAGGCGGGCGCCTCGGCGGTGAAGCCCGCGGTGCGCGGCGCCACGGCCACCTGCTCCGTCTTCACGCCCTGCACGTCCAGGCGCCAGGACAGGGTGCCGCCGTTCTGCGTCACCTTCTCTTCGATGGCGCCGTCGGCGGCCACCACCACGCGCACCTTGCGGCCCTCACCCGGCACGCTGAAGGCGCTGACCATCTTCACCGGCGTCTCCAGCGCGCTGGTGTCCAGGCTGCGCTCGAGCTTCTTCGGCAGGCGCGCGTTGTCCAGCGTCAGCACCGCGCTGCGCGGGTCCGGCCGGTCCACCTTCCACGCCGCCGTGCCGGACAGCTTCAGCACCACGCGGCCACCCGCGCCGCTCTCCTGGAAGGAGAGGTCCTTCACCTCGACCGCCGCCGCCGTCGTGGCGGGCGCCGACGTCGGCTCGGGGGTGGAGCGCAGCGGCTCCACCTCGGTCACCGAGGCCACCATCTCCGTGGGCTCCGGCGCGGGCGCCGCCTTGCGCGCCACCGCACCGCCCAGCACCACCTCCAGGCCCCGGGAGGCCCGGTCCACGCGGTAGGCCGGCATGGCGCCGCGCACGTCCAGCACCAGGCGCACCTTGTCCGAGTGCGCGCCGACGCGAACGTCCTTCAGGGCGCCGCCGCCCACGCGCGGCGCACGGGCCGCGAGGCCCACGCCGTACAGGTCCACCGCGAGACGCGGCGGGTCCGCCAGCTCCAGCACCTCGTAGCGGGCGATGTCGCCATCCGCGCGGATGCGCAGGGTGTCGTCGGCGAAGGTCAGGCCGGTGATGCGCTGCGCCGGGTGGGCGACCTCGCGCTCATCGGCCTCGGCGGCCACCACGTTCTCCGGCAGGGCCGGCTTCGCGGCGGGCGCCTCGGGCTTCACGGCCTCGCGCGGGGCCTCGGCCACCACGGCGGCCGGCGCCTGGGCGGCGGGCTCGGGGGGCTTCACGGCGGCGGGAGCCGCCATGGCCACGGCCACGGGCGCCTTGGCGGCCTCGGGCTCGGAATGCTTCGCCGCGGCCGCGACGGCCACGGGCGCCTTGACGGGCTCGGGCTCGGAACGCTTCGCCTCGGCGGGCGCGGCGGCAGCGACACCGTCCACGGAGATGACCACGCGGTTGCCGTCGGCGCGCACGTCGTACTGGGACGCCTTGTCCAGCGCCAGCAGCACCCGGCCGACGCTCGCGCGCTCGTCCGAGAACTGCGACGCCACCACGCCCGCCACGGGGCCGGAGCCCTCGTGGTGGCCCTTGATACCCGTGGCGTCCGCCGACGAGAGGTCCACCACCAGCCGCTCCGGTCCGCTCAGGCGGAACACGGTGAAGGTCGGCGGACGGGTGCCGGTGACCACGACCTGGGCCCCGGAACCCGTGCGCGACACGTCCAGGTCGCGCAGCGTATTGAGCTCGGCGCCCTGTACCCTGGCGCCCACAAGAATGACGGCCCACGCGGCCGCCAACATCCACTTGCCCCTCGTCACAGCGCTCTTCTCGAGCATGCGTCCCCTCAACAAGTTGGAAGCGGGCGACCGCCCGCGGGAGCGCCTTTGGGGGCGCTACTCCCCGTAGTTCTTGCCCGTCATCATGTTGTAGGCGGGGTCCTGCTTATCGTCGGGCTTGAGCTGCAGCGTCACCGGATTCTTGATGATTTCGCCGTTGCCCGAGAACACCTCGGTCACCGTCACCGAGTCACGGAGGATCTGCGTCACCTTGCCGCCCTGGCGCCCCACGCGGGTGTTGCGCCGCACGATGTGGCCGCGACCCACCGGGTCCTCGACCATGGCGATGGGGTTGGCGTCACCCGTCACGACCGCCACCAGCTTGAGCTGGTCCAGGTCGAAGGCGCACAGTGGCTCGTTGCACGAGGTCACCGGGCTGGGCGTGATGGGCCCGAGCTCATCCACCGGACTGCGGAACGGGTCCCGCTTTCCCACCGGGTTGTACGTGTACACGTACGGGGCCGCTGCGGGCTCCGCCACCGCGACGGGTGCCGCCTTCGCCGGAGCAGCCGCCGCCGCAACGGGACTGGCAGGTGCCGGGGGCGGCATCTGCGCGTCCTCGCATGCGGCCAGCGAGAGCGCCAGCGCCGCGGTAGTCATGGTGGCCTTGAACGTCTTCATCCTCAATCCCCTTGTCGCCCTACTTTCCGGGCGGATCAAGTTTCTAGTTCTTCTGCATCCCGTTCTTGGGCTGCTCGACGAAGCGGAACGTGGTGGCCAGGAAGCTGCTCTGGAGCACGACCTTCTCGTTCTTGAGCGCGGGCGAATCGAGCTTGATGTTGTTGACGTTGACGATGCGGCGCATGTTCGCCATCTCCTGCAGGAAGAGGGCGATCTCGTGGTAGTTGCCGCTGACCGTCATCTTCAGGGGGATGCGGGCGAAGAACTCGCCGCCGCCCACGAACTCCCTGTCCGGCGTCACGCTGGAGATCTCCAGCCCGCTCTTCTTGCCGATGTCGTTGATCTGCGCGAGCAGCTCCTCGATGTCCTTCTTCTCGGGCAGCTCCGTCAGGGCCTCGGCGAGCTTCTGCTCCAGCACGTCCATCTCGCGCCGGCGGTCGTTGAGGTTCTGGGCGATCTCGCTCTTCTCCGCCAGCTCCAGGTCCAGCGTGCGGCGCTGGGCGACTTCAATCTTGATGGCGTCGTCGGTGGGCGAGACGGCCAGGAAGAAGTTGGCGACGGTCATCAGAATCACCGCGGTGGCCAGGCCGCCGAACTTGGTGGCAGGGGGCGCCTTGGCGAATTGATCCAGGTACTTGTCCATGGCGTGGGGCCTTTCAGATGGCGTAGTTGGCCTGCAGCGTGATCTTGAAGTCGACCAGGGGCGACCCGCCGGCCTGCGCCGTCTTGCCCTGGATGGCGCTGGTCAGGTCGATGTTCTTGAAGAAGGGAGTGACCTCGGGCGCCGGGAACTCCTCGATGGTGGCCTCGGCCGTGAGCAGCTCCACGCGCGCCGTCTTGCTGTCGCGGCGCTGGTCGACGAGGCGGCCCATGCCCTTCGGCGTCCACACCACGCCGTTGAGGCCGCGCATGAACTCGGCGACCTCGTCGTGGCTCACCGCGGAGCCGTCGATGGCGACCGCGTTGTTGGTCTCGGCGAAGGTCTTCAGCCAGACCTTCTTCGGGGTGGCGGACGCGAGCGCGTCCAGCATGCGCACCGGCCCGTTGCGCCCCTTGCGCAGCGAGTCCAGCACGGCCAGCTTCTTCTCCACCTCGGCCTTGCGGGCGTTGATGTTCTTCACCTCGCCGATGACCTTCTCCAGCTCGGCGATCTTCGCGCGGGTCTGCGCGATGCCCTGGCGGTGGCGCGTGAGCTCGGCGTCCCGGTCCGCGTACCAGAAGTAATTGCCAACGCCCGCGCCGAGCAGCACGAGGGCGAAGAGGACCAGCACCTGCCGGCCCATCTCCCGCTTCTTCACCGCCCTGACGGGCAGCAGGTTGATGCGAATCATCATGTGCGTCGTCTCCTAAGGGGTGGACCGGTCAGGCCAGCTTGTCGCCCGGCTTGCGCAGCGCCAGTCCCACGGCCACCGCCGCCATGGGAGCCACGTCCATGATGAACGCGGGGTCGAACTTGCGGTTGTCCACTTCAATCTTGCGGAAGGGATTGAGGATCTCCACCGGCACGCCCGTGCGCGCTTCGATGGTCTTGAACAGCGCGGGAATCTTCGCCGTCCCGCCCGACAGGTACACCTTGCTGAAGTTCGAGTCGGCGGCGGTGCCCGCGTAGAAGTCCAGCGAGCGCTGGATTTCACCCGCCACCTGCTCGGCGACGCTGGAGAGCACGCGCTCGACTTCCTGGGGCACCACGGCGTCCGCGTCCGAGCTGTTGCCGCCAATCTTCAGCGCTTCCGCCTCCTCGTAGGAGACGTTGAGCTGCTTCTGGATTTCTTCGGTGAACTGGTTGCCACCGATGGTGACGTCGCGGGTGAACACCGTCACGCCGTTGGCGATGATGTTGATGTTCACCACCGAGGCGCCCGCGTTGATGAGCACCACGGTCTCCTTCTCCGGGAGGTCGTAGTTGACGGAGAACATGTTCTGGACGGCGAAGGCGTCCACGTCCACCACCACCGGCGCCAGTCCCGCCTCGGAGACCACGGTGGTGTAGTCGTTGATCATGTCCTTCTTGGCGGCCACCAGCAGCACGTCCATCTGCCCGGTGGCGTCATTGCCGCCGCCGTCGAGGATCTGCGTGTCGATGTTCACGTCCTTCACATCGAACGGGATGTACTGCTCCGCCTCCCACTGGATGCTCTCCTCGAGCTCGTCCTGGGACATGCGGGGCATCTGAATCTTCTTGATGATGACCGAGTGGCCGGACACGCCGATGGCGACGTCCTTGCCCTTCACCTTCAGCTCGGACATCAGCTCCTGCACGGCCTGGACGATGGCCGTGGAGTTCATCAGGGCCCCGTCGACGATGGCCTCGGGAGGCAGCGGCTTCATCCCGAAGCTCTGCAACGCGAAGCCGACCTCGCCACGCTTGCGCTGCTCCTTGAGGAGAATCATCTTGATGGACGTCGATCCGATGTCCAGGCCGAGTGCCAGTTTGCCCTTCGCCATGCTTGACTCCGTCGAGAGGCGGGCAGCGTAACACTGGCCGTCAACCCCTCCTAGAAAGTGCCTGGAGCCCGCCTGCCCTCCGGACGGACGGAAGCCGCGCACCAGTCCTGCGTCGGGCCCCTCAACACCGTCGCGAAGGCCCGATTTTCCGGCCCCGGACGCGTTCCGTCAAATGCAGGCAGGCAGGCGGTGTCCGGAGCACGGCCGCGTCCTGCGGCCCGTCAGCCCCGCTCCGCCTCGGCATCCGGGTCGATGCCGTACTCCTTGATCTTGTACAGCAACGCGCGGTGGCTGATGTCCAGCAGCTCCGAGGCGCGGGTGCGGTTGCCCTTCGTCCGGCGCAGGGCCGCCCGGATGTAGGACTCCTCCATCTCCCGGATGGCGCGCTTGAGCGACAGGTCCGTACCCTCCTGTAGCGCGGCGCCCCCCGACGTACCGGCGGGCCCCGGCGCCGTGCCCGTGGGTCCGGGTGGGGGCGCGGCCCACAGCTTGTCGGGCAGATTGGCCGGGAGGATGAGGGGTGTGTCCGCCAGCAACACGGCGCGCTCCATGGCGTTCTCCAGCTCGCGCACGTTGCCGGGCCAGGCGTACGCGGCCAGGAGGGCCTCGGCCTCCGGGGAGAGGCCCTCGACGGGCGGCTCGCGGTTCAGCTCGCGGTTGAAGCGGGAGATGAACGCGCGCGCCAGGAGCGGCACGTCCTCGCGGCGCTCGCGCAAGGGCGGCATCCGGAGATTCACGACGTTGAGGCGGTAGTAGAGGTCCTCGCGAAACTCGCCCTTCTCCACCAGCTTGCCCAGATCTCGCAGCGTGGCGGCCACCACGCGCACGTCCACCTTCTCCACCCGGTTCTCCCCCACCGGGCGGATTTCCCCCTCCTGGAGCACGCGCAACAGCTTCACCTGGGCGGACAGCGGCAGCTCGCCCACCTCGTCCAGGAAGAGGGTGCCGCCGTCGGCCTCGGCGAAGAGGCCGCGCTTGGCGGAGCGCGCGTCGGTGAAGGCGCCCTTGGCGTGGCCGAACAGCTCGCTCTCGATGAGGCCGGACGCAATCGCGCCGCAGTTGACGGCGACGAAGGCCATGGCGGCGCGGCGGCTGCGCGAGTGCAGCTCGCGGGCGATGAGCTCCTTGCCGGTGCCGCTCTCCCCGCTGATGAGCACCGTGGTGTCCACCGGGGCCAGGCGCGCCACCTGCCGGAGCACCGCGTGCAGCGCGGCGCTGCCGCCGAGGATGTGGCCGTCCGGCGCGGAAGGCAGGCTGGCCTCCTTCAGCCGGCGGTTCTCCCGCACCAGCCGCTCGCGCTCCTCCGCCTTGCGGAGGACGAAGACGATTTCCTCCGGCTTGAAGGGCTTCTGGACGTAGTCGAACGCGCCGGCGGAGACGGCCTCCAGCGCCTGCTCCTGCGAGCCGTAGGCGCTCATCACCACCGCGGTGAGGCCGGGATGCAGGGCGAGCGCCTCGCGCAACACGGTGAGCCCGTCCTTCTTCGGCATCCGCACGTCGCACAGCAGCACGTCGTAGTCGCGCGCGGCCAGCTCGCGCAGGGCCTCGTCGCCGTCCGCCACCGCGCGCACGTCGTAGCCGCGGTCGGTGAGCACCAGCGTGAGGATGTGGCGGATGGAGGGCTCGTCGTCGGCGACGAGGATGGTGCGGAACAAGGACATGGCCGTCTCCCGCCCATCATCCCCCAGCACGCCGGGGGCCGATAGCTCCTGGCCGGTAGGGAGGCCCTTTTCCCCTCACGGGGCGGGCAGGGACACGGTGAAGCGGGCGCCGCCCGCCGGGGCATTCTCCGCCACGAGCCGCCCGCCCATCACCTGCGCGAGCCGCAGCGACACCGCCAATCCCAGCCCGGTGCCCTCCCGGCCCTTGGTGGTGAAGAAGGGCTCGAACAGGCGGGGCATGACGTCCGCGGGGATGCCCGGCCCCGTGTCCTCCACCACCAGCCGCGCCTCGCCTCCCTCGCGGTGCGTGCGCACGCGCACGCTCCCCTGCCCTCCCATGGCCTGCGCGGCGTTGAGCAGCAGGTTGATGACGATTTGCGACAGCGGCCCCGGGTCCGCCCGGGCGAGCAGCCCCGGCTCCAGCACCAGCTCCACGTGCACGCCGGTCAGCTCCGGCGCGGCGCGCACCAGCCGCACGCACGTCTCCACCACTGGGCCCAGCTCCACCGGCCCCAGCGAGGCCGCCCCGGGACGGCCCAGGTCCAGCAGCCCGCGGATGATGCGGTCGATGCGCTGCACCTCGTGGTCGATGCGCTCCAGGAAGTCCTTCAGCTCCGGCGTGGTGGCCTTCATCCGCGCCAGCGCCACGTAGCCCAGGATGCCCGACAGCGGGTTGCCCACCTCGTGCGCCACGCCCGCGGCCAGCCGGCCCACCGTGGCCAGCCGCTCCGAGGACACCAGCTCCGTCTGCGCGCGCGCCAGGCGGGCGTTGGCCTCGCGCAGGGACTCCATCTGCGAGCGTGTGAGGGACTGCTCCGCGCGCAGCGCCTCCGCCATGCGCTGCAGCGCGCGCTGGATGCGCGACAGCAGCGGGCCGCCCTGCGTGGGCACCAGGTGCGGGTCCAGCTCCAGCCGGCCGAACTGCTCCACCACCGTCTCCGTGCTGCGCAGCGGGCGGCCCACCGTCAGGTCCAGCACCACGTACGCCAGCACCGTGAGCACCACCAGGTCCAGCCCGAGCGCCAGCGGCAGCAGGGCCTTCACCCGCCCCAGCACCTCCGTGTCCGCGCCCCCCTGCGGCGCCAGCCGGCGCACCGCCTCCATCAACCGGATGAGGATGGGCTGCAAGGACAGCCAGGTGAGCCCCGTGGACAGCGAGCCCAGCAGGAACGCCACGCTGGCGATGCGCCACTTCATCCGCCGCCCAGCATCATCGCGATGTCCGGGGGCAGCACCCGCGCCAGCCAGGGCCCCAGCAGCAGCAGCTCCAGCCCCGCCAGCGCCAGCCACGGGCCGAAGGGAATGCTGGTGCGGTCCGGCACCCAGTCCTCCTCCTGTCCCTCCTCGTCCAGCGGCGCGTCGGGGATGGGCTGGAACAGCAGGCAGAACGGCACCAGCACCAGCCGCTTCCACAGGGGAAGGCCGGGCCGGGTGAAGTCCCAGGTCATCGTGAGCGGGGGCTCGTCACCGGACGGCTCGTCTCCGGAAGGCTCGTCTCCGGACGGCTTCTCCGGGGCCGGCGGCTCCTCCGTGCGCGGCCCGGCCCGGCCCGTCAGGGCCAGCATCAGGATGCCCACCACCGCGCCCTGCATGGAGGCGAAGAGGAGGATGCCGAGCAGCGCGCGCCAGGACAGGAACGCGCCCAGCATGGCGACGAGGTACTTGTCCCCCGCTCCGAGCGCCTCCTTCTTGAAGACCTTCCAGCCCACGTACTCCATCAGCCGGAAGGCCAAAAAGCCCGCCGCCGCGCCAATCACCGCGTCCCAGAAGGGCCCCATCCCCCGGGGCACCGCGAGCGCCACGCCCGCCAGGGTGCCCGACACCGTCATGGACAGCGGGAGAATCCAGTGGTCCAGGTCGATGAAGGTGAGCGGCACCAGCAGCGTGACGAGCACCAGCGCGGGGACCAGCTCGTAGGTCCAGCCGAAGCGGCGGAGGCACGCGAAGTAGAGCAGCCCCGTGAGCGCCTCCACCATCGGGTAGCGCACGGAGATGGGGGTGGCGCACCCCCGGCAGCGGGCCCTCAGCGCCAGCCAGGACACGAGCGGGATGTTCTCGTACCAGGCGAGGACATGGCCGCACTTCGGGCAGCGCGAGCCCGGCCGGACGATGCTCAGCCCTTCCGGGACTCGCGCGATGACGACGTTGAGGAAGCTGCCGATGCACAGCCCGAGCACCAGGAGGAAGAGCGTGAAGAGGGCTTCAATCAGTCCTGGTGAGAGGGTCGGCATCGCGCGGCCGCGATTCTACCGCGTGCTCAGCGGAAGTCGCGCCGCTCGAACACGAGCGTGGCCAGCACGCAGAACAGCGCGCCCCAGCCCAGCGCGTAGAGCGTGGCCTTGCCGAGCTCGGACGCCGCCACCTCCAGCGCGTACGTGGCGCGCGGCCGGAAGTTCAGCCGCTCCAGGTTGGGCAGGGCGTAATAGGTGGCCTTGCTCACCCAGGCGACCAGCGTGCTCTGGGACTTCGCGCCCAGGTTGTAGATGTCCGCGCACAGGTGGCCCGCGAAGTACAGGCCCGTCGTCACCAGCGCGGACACCAGCTGGCTGGAGAAGGTGGACATCAGGAAGCCGGCGCTGGTGAGCACGAACAGCTCCAGGTACAGCCCCCACAGCGCGGCGAACTGCGGCTGGGTGATGGGCGCGCGGTGCAGGACGAGCTGCACCCAGAACAGCAGCGTCATGGCCACCAGCAACACGCCCAGGGTGAGCATGTTGCCCGCCAGCCGCGCCAGCAGGAAGCGGCTGCGGGACAGCGGCTTGGACACCATCAGGAAGATGGTGCGCCGCTCGATTTCGCGGCTGAGCAGCCCCGACGACAGGAAGATGGCGAGGAAGACGAGCAGCAGGCTCATCACCCCCAGGCCGAAGTCCGTCACCACGCGGTCGAAGGTGCTGACCGTGACTTCGGTGATGAGCGTGGTGGCGAACAGCAGCACCAGCGCGAAGGCGCCCACGAGCACCGTCACCCGGTTGCGCCGCGCCTCGCGGAAGCCGTTCCACGCCATGGCGGTAAAAGCACCCATCACTGAATCTCTCCTCCCACGGTCTTTCCGCCCGCCTTCTGCATCGCCTCCAGGAAGAGGTCCTCCAGCGAGAAGCGCGCGGGCTGCACCCGGCTGATACGCCCGCCCAGGCCGATGATGGCCTGGAGCAGCCGGTGCGACTCCCCGTCCGGCACCCGCAGCATCACCCGGCCGTCCAGCTGCTGGGCCTGCTCGTACGTGAAGCCCAGCGTCTGGAGCTGCTCCAGCGGCAGGCCCTGCACCACCATCTCCACCGAGGGCGCCTGCGCCGAGACGAGCTCCTGCACGCTGCCCTCCTGCACGCGCTTGCCGCCCACCAGCACCGCCACCCGGTCGCAGAGGGCCTCCACGTCCGAGATGATGTGCGTGCAGAAGAGGATGGTCGTCCCCTTCTCGCGCTCGGCGAGGATGATGTCGCGCATCTGCCGGCGGCCCAGCGGGTCCAACCCGGAGGTGGGCTCGTCCAGCACCAGCAGGCGGGGCCCGCTGATGAGCGCCTGGGCCAGCGCCGTGCGCTGCACCATGCCCTTGGAGTAGCGGCGGATCTGCAGGTCCGACGCGCGGCCCATGCCCACCTCGCCCAGCACGCGCTCCACGCGCTGGTCCAGGTCATGTCCGCTCATGCCGAAGATGCGCCCCGCCAGCGTCACGAACTCGCGCCCGGTGAGGTACTCGTAGAGGGACGGGTTCTCCGGCAGGAAGCCCACCTGCCGCCGCACGTGCGGGCGGTCCGGGGACTCACCGAAGAGCAGCGCCTGCCCCTGGGACGCGCGCACCAGGCCCATGAGGATCTTGATGGTGGTGGACTTGCCGGCGCCATTGGGGCCGAGCAGCCCGTAGACCTGCCCCGGCATGATGTCCAGGTCCAGGCCCTGCAGCGCCTTCACCTGCTTGTTGAGGAAGAAGCCCACCTGGTACGTCTTGGACAGGCCGCGGATGCGCACGGGCTGGTGGCCCTCGGGCGCGGGGGCCGCCGTCACCGGGGCCGCCATCAGGGGAGCCGCCGTCATGGCGCGGCCTCCTCTTCATCCAACACGATGCCGCCCGCGGCGAGGTCTTCCTGCAGCTCCGTCTTCTTGGCGTGGTCGTACATCTCCAACCTGTAGAGTCCCGACGTGGAGCGCGCGCGCCCCCGCCGGTCGATGAAGAACTGGCCCTCCAGAGGGTCCTCGGGCGGGGCCTTCAGGTAGCCCGCCTGCACGAGCTCCGGCACCGTGCGGGGGCGCTGGCCGCGCGCCTTCTGGAAGGCGTCGATGGCCTGGTCTATCTGCGTGAGCACCCGCTCCCGGAGGATTTCCTTGATGCGGTGCTCATAGAAGGCGCGTGAGTCGTCGTCCTCGGCGCTGTCGCGCAGCATCTCCGCCACGTGCAGGCCCGAGTCGAAGCTGCCGGCCTGGGCATACAGGCGCGTGGCCAGCTGCGGCAGGTAGCGGGGCGTGTCCGGGAACTTCGACAACTTCATGAGGATGTCCGCGGCGCCCTGGTAGTCCTGCTCGTACGTCATCTTGTTGTACGCGAGCTGGAACAGGAAACGGCGGTCGTCCGGGAACACGGCCAGTCCCTTGGTGAGCAGCCGGGACGACAGGTCCGTGTTCACCCACTGCTCGCGCCCCAGGTTGAAGGGCGTGGTGATGGCCCCCCACTCGTAGACGTAGCGGAACTTCGGGTCGAGGTCGGTCGCCAGGTCCGCGTAGAAGTAGACGTCGCGGTACTCGGTGTCCGTGTTGGCGCGGCCCACCTGCTGGATGGCCTGCAGCCAGTAGAAGTCCGCGATGAGCGGCTTCTGGGAAGCCCCCAGGACCTCGAGCATCTCCCGCCGGGGGAGGATGGGACCGTCCTTCGTCCTCAAGGGCCTGGCTGGCTTGTCGGCCATCAACGCGATGGAGAGGACAGCCAGGCACAGCACTACAATCCGCATGAGCACCCCGGAGCTCTGAAAAGGCGAAGGGCCGCCCCCCCGAAGGAAGGCGGCCCGGAGAACAGTGGCCGGGCCACCGTTCATTCCGAAATCACGGACCGGCGGCCTGGTCGCAGGCCACGTCGTTGATGGTGTTGTACGGCGTGCCGGAGGAGACGTTGCCGTCCTCGGAGCAGCCGGACACGTTGCCATCACCCTCGAAGCCGGCGATCACCCACGAGTCCAGGCCGGGCTCGTTGTCCGCGTTGCCCGCGGCGCCCGCGAAGAAGTTGCAGTTGGGGCAGGTGCCCTGGACGCCGAACGTCAGGGTGGCGCCGGCCGTGACGGCCAGGTAGTTCGTCGTGGCAACCACAGGAGCCGCCGCCGCGCCGCCGAAGCGGAACGCGTCGAAGGAGATGGAGGTCACGCCGCCAGCGGGGGCCGCAATCGCCGCGGCGTTGCGCAGCTCGGGGGCGCCGCCGTTGACGGAGACCACGTAGCCGTAGCGGTTGCCGCGCTCAGGGGAGAAGCCAATCTCGTTGGCGAAGTCGGAGTAGCGGTCCTTCTCCGAGAAGAACGACTTCTGCGCGGTGTAGAGGGCCTTGAGGTTGGTCTTCGCCTCGGACTGCTTGGAGCGCGCCTGGAACTTGAGGAAGTTCGGGATGGCGATGGCGGCCAGGATGCCGATGATGGCGACCACGATCATGAGCTCGATGAGCGTGAAGCCACGGTTGCGGGGGTTGAAGCGGGAAACGCGCATTGGGGGTCCTCGGGGAGGTTTTGGCAAGGGCACTGCGCCCGACGAGGACTTTAGCACTCGCCATGCCAGCGACTGCAACACGCCAAGGTGGCTGATTTCCAAGGCATGCCCGCCGCCGCTCAAGAAATGGGAATGCAGGGCTGACAAAATTGGGCAGCGGGACTGACGAGAACTGTCGCTCCCCTCGTGCGGGGAGCGACGGGCCTAGGCATCCACGACCCCACCCGGCTCCAGGTCGTCCGTCAGCCCGTGCTTGGCCAGGCGATAGCGGAAGGATCGGAAAGACAGGCCAAGCAGCTCCGCCGCGCGGGTCTTCACCCCGCCGGCCTGCTTCAGCGCGGCGAGCAGGTAGCGCCGCTCGCTGTCGTCCAGGTGGCGCTCCAGGTTGAAGCCCGTCCCGAGCCGCGGCTCTCCGCCCTCGCCGGAGTGGGCGGCCGGCTCCGCCTCGCCCCGCACCGCCGGGGGCAGCGTGGCGGGGCCGAGCAGGTCCGTGTCGGACAGGGTGGCCGCGCGCTCCACCATGTTCTGCAGCTGCCGCACGTTGCCCGGAAAGGCGTAGCGCTCCAGCAGCAGCAGCGTCTCCGGCGCGAAGCGCAGGGCCGGGCGGCCCAGCTCCTCCGCCAGGCGCGACAGGAAGTAGCTCGCCAGGAGGGAGATGTCCCCGGCGCGCTCGCGCAGCGGGGGCAGCTCCAGCGTGATGACGTTGAGCCGGTAGAAGAGGTCCTCGCGGAAGCGCCCCGCCTTCACCTCCGCCTCCAGCCGCCGGTTGGTGGCGGCGATGACGCGGGCCTTGAAGGGCACCTCCGCCGCGCTGCCCACCGGCTTCACCTTCCGCTCCTGGAGCACGCGCAAGAGCTTCACCTGCGTGGCCAGCGGCATCTCCCCCACCTCGTCCAGCATGACGGTGCCCTCGCCCGCGGACACCAGCAGCCCCTGGCGCTCGTGGGTGGCCCCGGTGAAGGAGCCCTTCATGTGGCCGAACAGCTCGCTCTCCAGCGTGCCCTCGTTGAGGGCCGCGCAGTTGAACGGCAGGAAGGGCTGGGCGGCGCGGCTGCCCCGCATGTGGATGGCGCGCGCCACCAGCTCCTTGCCGGTGCCGCTCTCGCCCGTCACCAGCACCGTGCTGCGGCTGGGCGCCACCTTCTCCACCAGGGCCCACACCGCCTGCATGCGCGAGCTCTGCCCCACCGCCACGCCCAGGCCGGGCAGCAGCCGCGCCCGCAGGCCGCTGTTCTCCTGGCGCAAGAGGCGCTTCTCGAGCGCCTTCTGCACCAGCAGCCGCAGCTCCTCGTTGTCGAAGGGCTTGCAGATGTAGTCGTACGCGCCCTCGCGCATGGCCTCCACCGCGGCGGCGGGCGAGCCATAGGCGGTGATGAGCACCACCTCGGGGGGCTCGGGACGGGCCCGGGCGGCGCGCAGCACGTCCAGCCCGCTGCCGGTGCCCAGCTTCATGTCACAGATAACCAGGTCCACCCCTTCCAGCGACTCGCACGCGGGCTTCACCCCGGGCACGCTCGTCACCGCGTAGCCGTCGCGGTGGAGCAGCAGCTCCAGGTACTCGCGCATGGACAGCTCGTCGTCCACCACCAGGACGTGCCCGCGCACGCCGCCCTCTCCTGCCTGCGGAATCGTCACAGCGGCAATTCCACCACGAACTCCGTCCCCTCGTCCCGGTTGGAGCGCACGCGGATGGCCCCGCCGTGCGCCCGGATGATGGAGTGCGCGGTGGACAGGCCCAGGCCCGTGCCTCCGTCCCGGGTGGTGAAGAACGGCTCGAACAGGTGCCCCATCATCTCCTCCGTGATGCTTCCGCCCGAGTCCCAGACGCGGATGCGCGCCTCCTGCCCGGTCCGCGCCAGCGCCACCTTCACCTCACCCCGGGGGCCCGCGGCCTGGAAGCCGTTGCGCACCAGGTTGATGAGCACCTGACGAAGCTGGTCCGGGTCCACCGCCGCCGTCAGCGCCTCCGGCGCGGCCACCTCCATCCGCACGTCCCGCGCCAGCGGGTCCACCCGCAACATGTCCACCGTCTCCACCAGGAGCGCGTCCAGGGCCACCGCGCGGCGCATGGGCTCGGGCGGGCGGGCGAAGCGCAGGAACTCCTCCACCAGGCGCGCCAGCCGGTCCGACTCGCGCAGCAGGATGTTGGTGAGCTTCTGCCCCATCTCGTCTCGCGCGTCCTGCGCCAGCAGCTGCGCGGAGCCCCGCATGGCCGCCAGGGGGTTTCGCAGCTCGTGCGCCAGCTGCGCGGAGAGCGCCCCCAGGCTCGCCAGCCGGTCCGCGCGCTTGAGGTCCTCCTCCATGCGCCGCAGCCGGGTGAGGTCCTGGAACACCATGAGCAGCGCCCCCTGCTCGCCCTCCAGCGGCGTCACCGACAGGCCGAGGATGCGCCGGCCGCTGCCCGTCCCCACCACGAGCTCGCTGCGGGGCGAGCGGGGCGCCAGCCCGGACACGCCCGGCATCAGCGTCTCCAATTCCATGCCCACGCTGCCCGCCTCTTCCACCTGGAGGATGGCGCAGCCGGCGGGGTTGACGTACGTGACGCGCCCCCGGGCGTCGCACGTCACCAACCCCGAGGGCATGGAGGAGACAATCTGCTGCTGCAGCCGCCCCAGCCGCCGCAGGTCCGCCTCGCGGGCGGACAGGGCCCCGCCCGTGGCGGAGAGCTGGCGCGACAGGTAGCCGGCCAGCACCGCGATGAGCGCGAGCGCCAGCAGGTTGCTGCCCAGCACGAACAGGCTCCGGCCCAGCAGCAGCGGGCCCAGGGGCGCGTCGTCCCCGAGCCACGGCCCCACCATCAGGCCGGACAGGCACAGCGCGGACGCGGCGGCCACCCAGAGCGCGCCGCGCCAGTCGAGCACCACCGCCGCGCCGATGACGGCCAGGCTGTAGAGGAAGGTGAGGGGCGAGTCCGCGCCGCCGCTGAGGTACACCAGCCCGGTGGCGATGACGATGTCACCCACCACCTGCACCCAGGCGTCCAGCTTCCCCGCCCACCCCCACCGCAGCCGCAGGCCCACCACCACCGTGGACACGTACGCGGCGATGATGACCGCCAGCGACAGCGTGTCCGTGCGGCTGGGCTCCTGGTAGGGCTGCAGGAGCAGACGCGCCACCGTGATGACGAGCGACAGGCTCGCCGCCACGGTGCGGAACAACACCAGCCACACCAGGCGCGAGCGGAAGGCTCCCGCCTCCACCGCTCGCGCCCCCGGGGCCGGGGAACTACTTGATGGCACCGGCAATGGAGAAGATGGGCAGGTACATGGCGATGAGGAAGCCACCGACCACGCCGCCGAGGAACACCATCAGGATGGGCTCGATCATCGCGGTGAGCGCGCTGACGGCGGTGTCCACCTCGTCGTCGTAGAAGTCGGCGATCTTGTTGAGCATGGTGTCCATGGCGCCGGTGGCCTCACCGACGCCAATCATCTGCACCACCATGGACGGGAACACCTTGGTGTCCGCGAGCGGCCCCGCGATGTTCTTGCCCTCGGAGATCTTACCGCGCACGTAGTAGATGGCCGCTTCCACGGTGCGGTTGCCGGCCGTCTTCGCCGTCACGTCCAGCGCGTCCAGGATGGGCACGCCGGAGGAGAGCATGGTGCCCAGCGTGCGGGTGAAGCGGGCCACCGCGACCTTGCGGAGCACCGGCCCGAACAGCGGCATCTTCAGGAACACCTTGTCCCAGAACACGCGCCCCTTGGGCTGCTTGTAGCTCCAGGAGAAGGCGATGATGACCGCGGCGATGGAGCCGAAGACGTGGAGCCACCACTCCTGGGCCCACGCGGAGATATCCACCACGAACTGGGTGGGGCCCGGCAGCTCGGAGCCGAAGTCCGCGAACATCTTCGCGAACGTGGGCGTCACCTTGATGAGCAGCAGCGACACCACGCCGAGGGCCACCAGGATGACGATGGCCGGGTAGGTCATCGCGCCCTTGACCTTGCGCTTGAGCTTCTCGCTCTTCTCACGATAGGCCGCGAGCCGGTTGAGGATGGAGTCGAGGATACCGCCGACCTCACCCGCCGCGCACAGCTGCGTGTAGAGCTCGTCGAAGACCTTGGGGTGGTCCTTCAGGGCGTCAGCGAACGTACTGCCCTGCTCCACCTTGGCCTTGATGGCGAACAACACCTTCTTGAAGGCGGGGTTGTCCATCTGGCTGGCCAGGATGTCGAGGCACTGCACCAGCGGCAGGCCGGCGTCGATCATCGTGGCGAACTGACGGGTGAAGATGAGGATGTCCTTGCCCGTCACGCCGCCGATGCCCGGCAGGGTGACGGCGCCGTCCAGGGCGCCCTTCTTGCGCACCTTGGTCGGGTTGAGGCCCAGGGACTTGAGGCGCGCGTTGACGGCCTCGGTGTCCAGGGCCTCCATCTCGCCCTTCTTGGTCTCTCCGCCCTTGGTCTTCGCCTCCCAGAGGAACTGGGACGTGCTCTTCTTGGAAGCTACGGCCTTCTGCTGCACTGCTGGTGCTGCCATGAGCTGGACCTCCGCGGACGCCGCGCGAGTCTAACCGCTGAATCCAAATTCCAGGAACTAACGACCGCCCGCTCCCCCGGCTGGCCGCTGCTGGGGCAGGCCCGGCAGGCCCTGACCGCCCGTGGCGAGGATGTTGCGCAGCTCGTCCGGGTCGCTGGAGCGGCCGAAGGCCTCATCCTGGGAGATGAGCCGGCGGATGAGGAGCGCCGCCAGGGCCTGGTTGAAGGTCTGCATGCCGTACTTCGCCTGACCGACCTGCATGGAGGAGTAGATCTGGTGGACCTTGTCCTCGCGGATGAGGTTGCGGATGGCGGGGTTGGGAATCATCACCTCCAGCGCCAGGATGCGGCCCGGGCCGCCCGCCTTGGACACCAGGGCCTGGCTCATCACGCCCTCGAGCACGAAGGACAGCTGCGCGCGCACCTGCGGCTGCTGGTACGGAGGGAACACGTCCAGCACGCGGTTGATGGTCTGCACCGCGCTGTTGGTGTGCAGCGTGGCGTAGCAGATGTGGCCCGTCTCGGCGATGGTGAGCGCCGCTTCAATCGTCTCCAGGTCACGGAGCTCGCCGACGAGCACCACGTCCGGGTCCTGGCGGAGGATGTACTTGAGGGCCGTCTTGAAGTTGCGCGTGTCCGCGCCGACCTCCCGCTGGTTGACGAGGCAGTTCTTGTGCGGGTGCAGGTACTCGATGGGGTCCTCGATGGTCATGATGTGCTCATGACGCTCGGTGTTGATCTTGTCGATCATCGAGGCCAGCGTGGTGGACTTGCCCGAGCCCGTGGGGCCCGTCACCAGGATGAGGCCGCGGGGCTTCTTCACCAGCTCCGCGACCACCGGGGGCAGGCCCAGCTCCTGGAACGTCAGGATCTTGAAGGGAATGGTGCGGAAGGCGCCGGCCACCGCGCCACGCTGCATGAAGATGTTGGCGCGGAAGCGCGACAGCCCCTTCACGCCGAAGGACAGGTCCAGCTCGTTGTCCTCCTCGAACTTGTGCTTCTGGGCGTCCGTGAGGATGGAGTAGCAGAGCTGCTTGGTCTCCACGGGGGTCAGCGGCGCCGTCTTCAAGGGGACGAGCTCGCCGTCCACGCGCAGCTGCGGCGGTGAGCCGGTCGTGATGTGGAGGTCGGAAGCGCCCTTCTCGACCATCGCCTTGAGGAGCTGGTGCAGGTTGGCCACGGGGGGATGTCCTTCGGTGAGGCGGTGGGGGAGGTGTGACTAGAAGCGGTCCGGGGCGGTGTTGCCGACGACCTCTTCGAGGGTGGTGGCGCCGTCCATCATCTTGCGCAGGCCCGACATGCGCAGGCTGCTCATGCCCAGGCGGATGGCCTCCTGCTTGAGCTCGGCGGCGGACCCGCCGTTGATGACCAGCTCCTTGAGGCCGTCCCAGAAGGGCATGACCTCGTAGATGGCCACGCGGCCGCGGTAGCCGCGGTCGTTGCAGTCGCGGCAGCCGACCTTCTCGTACATGGTGAAGGTGCCAATCTTGTCCGGCGGCACGCCGGCGTCGATGAGGGCCTGCTCGTCCACCTTCTCCGCCGGCTTCTTGCACGCGGGGCACAGGCGGCGCGCCAGACGCTGGGCGAGGATGAGGTTGAGCGAGGCCGTCACGAGGAACGGCTCGATGCCCATGTTGAGCAGACGGCTGACCGTGCCCGGGGCGTCGTTGGTGTGCAGCGTGGAGAGCACGAGGTGGCCGGTGAGCGCCGCCTTGACGCCGATTTCCGCCGTCTCGAAGTCGCGGATCTCACCAATCATGATGATGTCCGGGTCCTGGCGGAGGAACGAGCGCAGGGAGGCCGCGAAGTTCAGGCCGATGTCCTCGTGCATCTGCACCTGGTTGATGCCGGCGAAGTTGAACTCGACGGGGTCTTCCGCGGTGCAGATGTTGGTGTCGATGCCGTTGAGGCTGGAGAGCGCCGAGTAGAGCGTCGTCGTCTTGCCGGAGCCCGTGGGGCCCGTCACCAGCACCATGCCGTAGGGCCGGTCGATGGCTTCCTTGAACCAGGCCAGCGGCTGCGCGTCGAAGCCCAGCTTGGTCATGTCCAGCTGGAGGTTGCTCTTGTCGAGCAGACGCATGACGACCTTCTCGCCGAAGAGCGTGGGGCACACGCTCACGCGGAAGTCCATCTCCTTGCCGCCGCCAATCTTGATCTTGATGCGGCCGTCCTGCGGCAGGCGCCGCTCGGAGATGTCCAGCGAGGCCATGATCTTCAGACGCGAGGTAATCGCGTTGCGCAGCTTCATGGGCGGGCGCATGACCTCGTACATCACACCGTCGATGCGGAAGCGGACGCGGAAGTCCTTCTCGTACGGCTCGATGTGGATGTCGGACGCGCGCTTCTTGATGGCGTCCATGAGGATGAGATTCACCAGCTTGACCACCGGCGCGTCGTCCGCGGCCTTGGTCATCTCATCCAGGTTCTCCGTCTCCTCCTTGGCGACCTCGATGTCGTCCGTCACGTCACCGACGATGTCCTCGAGGGATGGGCCCTTCTCCGCGTAGTAGCGCTCGATGGCCTCGCGGATGGAGACCTCGGAGGCGACCACCGTCTCGATGTTGTAGCCGGTGAGGAACTTCAGGTCGTCCACCGCGAAGATGTTGGACGGGTCGCACATGGCGGCGATGAGCGAGGGCCCCGCGCGGTTGACGGGAATCACCAGGTGCTTCTCGGCCACGTCCTTGGGCACGAGCTTGATGATTTCCGGATCAATGTCGAAGTCCTTCAGGTTGATGGCCGGCACGCCGTACTGCTTGGAGAGGAAGTCGGTGAGCTTCGACTCCTCGATGGCCCCCGTCTTGATGAGGGCGGTGCCGATGCGCGTGCCGTTCTTCTGCTGCTCTTCCTGGGCCTTGCGCAGCTGCTGGATGGAGATGAGGTTCTCGCGAACCAGCAGTTCACCGAGTCGACCGGACATTCGTTGAAGCCTCTTCCTTGAGGAAAAGAAGGACGGGACAGGCGTTGAGGGCCCGCCCCGAACTCAGGAGACGGGGGGAGATGCCAGGGGGCCACGAAGGCCTCTGGCACGGTTCCTGATACGAATTAGAGGGGAGCCGCGCGCTCGCGTCAAGGCGGGCCCGCCTGCTCCCTTGGCAGGTCAACCCGTTGAAGAGACACGGGAAAAACGCTCAGTCACCCACACCGGCGATGACGGTGCGCGCGGCCTCCACGTCCCGCTTGATCTGCCCGACGAGCTCCGCCACCGAGCCGAAGCGCTGCTCGGGGCGCAGCCGCTCCAGGAACTGCACCCGCAGCTCCTTTCCATAGAGGTCGCCGGAGAAGTCCAGCAGGTGCGCCTCGATGGTGACCTCGGTGCCGCCGAAGGTGGGCTTCACGCCGATATTGGCGGCGCCCGCATGCCATGTACCCGTTCCCCCCGACGCGCCGGGCAGGTGCACGCGGATGGCATAGACGCCGGGCGCGGGGCGCAGCTCGTTCTGCGTGTCCACGTTGGCGGTGGGAAAGCCGATGCCCCTCCCCCGCCCCGCGCCGGCCACCACCGTGCCGTCCAGGTCAAAGGGGCGCCCGAGCAGCCGCCGCGCGGCGGACACGCGGCCCTCGAGGATGTACTCGCGCACGCGCGAGGACGAGGCCACCACGCCGTCCACGGTGACGGGGGCCACCACGTGCACCCGGGCGCCGCGCCGGGCGGCCGCCTCGCGCAGGCTGGCCACCGTGCCGCCGCGGGCCGCGCCATAGGTGAAGTCGCTGCCCACCACCACGTGCGCCACGCCGAGCGCGTCGAAGAGGGCGGCCTCGAAGTCGGACGGGGGCGTGCGCGCGTAGTCGCGGGTGAAGGGCTGCACCACCGCGGCGGCCAGCCCGCACCCGGCGAACAGCTCCAGCTTGCGGGGCAGCAGGGTGATCAGCTTCGGCGCCAGGTCCGGCTGGAGCACCTTGCCGGGATGGGGGTGGAAGGTGAAGGCGGCGGCGCGGGCATGGCGGCCGGCTTCGGAGAAGAGGGCCTGGTGGCCCACGTGGACGCCGTCGAAGTTGCCCAGCGCGAGCGCCTGGCCGGCCAGCGCCCGGCCCGCCTCCGCCACCGAGTGGAAGACCTTCATGCCCTTCCGTATACCTCAAGCCCGCGGGCCAGGGGCCCCAGGCGTTTTTCCCTGGCCAGACCCGGCCCCGCCGTGGTTGGAGGCCCCCCGCCCATGGCCCGTCCCCGCCTGCTACCCGAGCCCGTCGGACTCAAGTTCGTCACCCAGGAAACGCCCCCGGACTGGGACGCGGAGTTCGGCTTCGCCGGCCCGCTCGAGCTGGAGATCGGCTCCGGCGCCGGGGGACACGCCCTGGAGTACTGCCGGCGCAACCCCGGCGTGCGCTTCGTCGCCTTCGAGTGGCGCAAGAAGTACGCGCGCGACACCCAGTCCCGCGGGGACAAGGCCGGCCTGAAGAACCTGCGCGTCATCGAGGCCGACGCCACCTTCGTCGTGCCCCGCATCTTCGCCGCAGGCTCGCTGGCCGCCATCCACCTCCAGTTCCCAGACCCCTGGTGGAAGCGCGCCCACGCCAAGCGCGCCGTGATTCAGCCCGCCTTCGCCCAGCTGCTCTTCACCAAGCTCGCCCCGGGCGGCCTCTTCGACATGCGCACGGACGTGAAGGACCGGGGCGAGTCCATGCTCTCCATCCTGGAATCCGTGGGTTTCCAGAACCCCCTGGGTTCAGGAGTGTTCCATCCTCATGACCCGGAGGAGGTCCCCTCCACGCGGGAGCGGCGCTACCTGGTGAGCGGGGAGCCGGTGTACCGGGCCCGGCTGCGCAAGCCCGGCTGACGCCCGTGAAGACGGGCACTTGCCCGGCCTCTTGGCTTCCTCACCTCGACAGGTGAGAATTGCACTGATTCCCGCGACGCGGGAGGATTGCACCGGGGGCGAAACACGATGGCGGACGGCGAACGGAAGAGGACGCTGGAGGTCGCGCGTCGTGCGCCGTCCGGAGGCGAGCTCAGCGGGCGCACGGTGCTCATCGTGGATGACGACCCGGCGCACGTGCGGCACGTGCGCGAGGGACTGACGCCCCAGGGTTACGTCTTCAAGGAAGCCAACGACGGGACGCAGGCGCTGTCCGCCATCCGCCAGGCGCGGCCGGACCTCATCCTGATGGACGTGGAGATGCCGGGGCTGGGCGGGGTGGAGGTGTGCCGCATCATCAAGGCGAACTCGGGGGAGGACGGCTTCGGCTTCATCCCGGTGATTCTGATGACGGCGCGGCAGGCGGCGGGGAAGGTGGAGGGGCTGGAGCTGGGGGCGGACGACTACCTGGTGAAGCCCTTCGACATGCTGGAGCTGTCGGCGCGGGTGAAGTCCATGCTGCGGCTGAAGGTGCTGCAGGACGCGCTGGTGGAGAAGAACCGGGAGCTGGACCGCGCCAACAAGGAGCTGGCGCGGCGGCGCGAGGAGCTGCTGGCGCTCAGCCGCACGGACGCGCTCACCGGACTGTTCAATCGGCGCTACTTCGAGGAGCGGCTGCACGAGGAGTTCGCCCGCTCGCGGCGCTACGGCTCGCCGCTGTCGCTGGTGATGCTGGACATCGACCACTTCAAGCGCATCAACGACACCTTCGGGCACCCCTTCGGGGACCAGGTGCTCAAGGCGGTGGCGCAGACGGCGCGCGCGCGGCTGCGGGAGGTGGACCTGCTGGCGCGCTATGGCGGGGAGGAGCTCATCGCGCTCCTGCCGGAGACGGGGCCGGTGGACGCGCTGAAGGTGTGCGAGCGCGTGCGCGAGGCGATTGCGTCGCTGGGGCTGGAGCCCCCGGGCACGGACGGGAAGGCGGAGCCGGTGCGGCTGACGGCGTCGCTGGGCGTGGCCACGGTGCCCTCGGACGACCTGGCGAGCGCGGAAGCCCTGCTGATGGCAGCGGACACCAGCCTGTATGTGGCCAAGGGCGCGGGCCGCAACCGCGTCCACCAGCACGCTGCGTGACAGGAATGAAGCTCGGGCTTTCCCCCGGCGACGCTTTGACCTAAATCCCTGTTTCCATGCGCCCGACCATGATGATGCCCTGGCTGGTGGCCCTGGTCCTGCTCGGCCTGGGCGTGGGCGGCTGCAATCGCCAGGACAGCCCGCAGGGCGCCTACCGGGCCTTCCACGAGCTGGTGCGCAAGGGTGATGGGGACAAGGCCTGGACGGTCCTCTCCAAGAGCACCCAGGACGCGCTCACCGAGCGGGCCCGGGTGGTGGCGGAGGCGTCGGCGGGCTCGGAGAAGCCCGAGCCCCAGGACCTCTTCTTCGCGAATGTGCCTCCCCCTCCGGATGTTACGGAGGTCTCGCTGGTCCGGGAGGAGGGCGACACGGCAACCGTGCTCGTGCGCTCGCCCGGCCGCAACCACGAGGTCCGGATGGTACGGGAGCCATCCGGATGGAAGGTGGACCTTTCAGCCTCCCTCCAGCCGTGAAGCCGGGCATGCCCGGAAAACTCGCATCAGGTAACGTACGACTGTGAACGACAGGAAGACACGGCGGGTGGTCCCCGCGGTTGAAGTCATCCGGCGCCCGGCCTCGACGCCCGGCAGCGCACCGGTGACTCCGACCCCAACGGCATCCCCCACCCCGGCGCCAACGCCGCGCCCCACCCCTACGCCCCGGCCTCCCGCCGCGGCGCCCACGCCCCGGCCCGCCGTCGCGGCGCCCACGCCTACGCCCGCCCCCCGGCCCGCAGGCACGGCCCCGGCTCCCCTGCCGACCCCCACGCCCCGGCCGTCCGCCGGCGTGGCGCCGGCACCTGGGCCCACGCCGACGCCGGGAGCCACGCCCGCGCCCACGCCGCGGCCTTCCACGGGTCTGCCTCCCACGCCCCGGCCGACCGGCATGGCGCCGGGTGCGGGCGCTCGCCCCATGGGACCGCGTCCCGGCGGCCCTGGCGGTCCTCCCAGGTCGGGAGGCTTCGGCGGACGTCCCGGGGGCTTCCGTCCCTCCACGCCGCGCCCGCCTCCCACGCCGGAGCAGATCCTGGCGCTGGCGACGCGCGAGCACGTCCCGGCCCGCATCGCCAAGGGCGAGCTGGAAGGGAAGATGAAGGCCCGCATCTGGCGCAAGCTGCACGCCGAGGAGGCGAAGCGCTTCGACCAGGTCTACGAGCTCATGGGCCAGACGCCCGGCCTGTCCCTGGGTGACGCCTTCGGTGTGCTCCAGAGCGGCATGACGGTGGCGGAGTTCATGGCGCGCAAGGAGCGCACCCAGCGCAAGGCGGCCATCAAGCAGGCCCGCGGCGAGGTGGAGAACGCCATCGTCGCCGAGTTCCTCGCCAACCTCATCAGCGCGAAGGCGGAGGTCTCCGTGGTGCTGGCGGAGCGCTCCCTGCTGGACACGCTGCTGGTGGAGGAGCCCATCGCCTTCACGCTGGAGCGCACCGGGCGGCTGGAGAAGCTGCAGGTGGTGCTGCTGGCCCGCCGCGCGGACTGGGAGCGGCTGCTGCCCGGACTGGAGCGCGACGCGAAGCTGACGCAGAAGCCCGCGGCCGTGGCGCGCCAGCCGGACAAGCGTCCGTACTCGGACCCGCGCGCGTTCCTGGACCACCTGGGCCAGACGGTGAAGCTGGTGCTGCGCAACGGCATCACCCTGCAGCTGCCGCTGATGCACGTGGGCCGGTTCGACCTGCTGCTCGGCGAGCTGGGGCACGAGGTGTTCGTGCCGCTGCACGCCCTGCTCCGCTTCGAGCCGCCGCCGGCCGAGAGCGCTCCCGAGGACGGGGCCGACGAGGCCTGAGGGCTTCCCTGAAAGCCCCGCGGGTTCTTCCTTCCGTGGGGCGCCGCCCCACCCACCCCTTCTTCACGAGACACACCATGCGCCCCTTCCTCTCCCGCATCATCAAGCCCTGGCTCGCCCTGGCCGCGACGGCCGCCATGGTGGGCGCCACGCAGCAGGGGTGCTCCAAGGACGCGGGCGCTCCGAAGGCGGAGGCCCCCGCCGCGCCCTCCGTGCCCGAAAAGCGCGAGGGCGGCGTGCGCGTGGTGGAGCTCACCGTCACGGAGAAGGGCTACGAGCCCAGCCCCGTCAACCTCAAGAAGGGCGAGCCGGTGAAGCTGGTGGTGACGCGCAAGACGGACCAGACGTGCGCCACCGAAGTCGTCATGGACGGCTACGACATCAACACCCCGCTGCCGCTGAACCAGCCGGTGGAAATCGCCTTCACCCCCAAGGAGTCCGGCAAGCTGGTGTACGGCTGCGCCATGGGGAAGATGATTTCCGGCGTCTTCATGGTGGACTGACGCTGGCCGTTTTCTGTCCTCCGCGGTGAGTCGGCCCTACTCTCGGCGCCCAGCATGGGCGGCGCGGCGGAGCTCTTCACCCGGCATGTCTTCCTGGACCTCGAGACCACGGGGCTGGACCCGCGTGTGGACGAGGTCATCGAGCTGGGCTGCATCTTCTACGAGGGCGGGCGCGAGGTGGACCGCTTCGCGCGCCTGTACTCGGCGTCGCGGCCCCTGCCCCTCACCATCCGGCGGCTGACGGGCCTGACGGACGCGGACCTCATGGGCCGCCCCCGCTTCGGCACCGACGCGGCGGAGCTGCGCGAGAAGCTCGCCGGGTGGACGGTGGTGGCGCACAACGCGCCCTTCGAAAAGGGCTTCCTGCCGGACGTGCTGGGCGCCATCCGCGCCCCGGTGCTCGACTCGTGCGAGCTGATGCACTACCTGCACCCGGAGCTGCCCAGCCACTCGCTGGAGTCGCTGCTGCGCTGGGCGGGGCTGGCGCTGCGCCAGCCGCACCGGGCGCTGTCGGACTGCGAGGCGGTGCAGGCGGTGCTGGTGCACAGCATGGAGCGCTGCATCCGCGAAGGCCGCGGCGATGACGTGGCGGACCTGCTGGCCACGCTGGACCCGCGCCCGGGCGCGGAGCTGCGGCTGTCCCAGGTGGACGCGGGCCTCGAGGAGGACGCGCACGGCGCCTTCGACTACGAGGAGTGGCCGCTGGTGGACCTGCTGGCGCGCCTGCGCACGGCGTGCCGGGCGGTGTCCACGCCGCTGAAGCTGGAGGCGCAGGGCTTCCTGCGCGGACGCCCGGAGCGGCGGCGCGCGGGGGGCGCCACGGCCCTGCCCGAGCCGGACACGGACACGCCGGTGCTCCCGGTGCGCCCGGACGAGGTGGCGGCGGTGCTGGGCGCGGGAGGCGCGCTGGAGCGCGTGGGCGAGGGCTTCGTGAGCCGGGCCGCGCAGCTGGACGTGGCGCAGGCGGTGGCGCGCGCGCTGTCGGACGGCGGGCAGGTGGCGGTGGAGGCCGGGACGGGCACGGGCAAGTCGCTGGCGTACCTGGCGCCCGCGGCCCTCTTCGCCGCGCGCAACGGGCGCAAGGTGGGCGTGGCGCCGCACACGAAGACGCTGCAGGACCAGCTCTTGGAGAAGGACCTGCCCCGGCTCCACCGGGCGATGAATGGGGCCTTCGGCTACGCGCTGCTCAAGGGTCAGACGAACTACCTGTGCCGCCGCCGCACGCTGGAGGCCACGCGGGTGGAGCCCGGCATGGGCCACGCCGCGCGCGCGCCCCGGGCGTACCTGCGCGCGTACATGCGCCGCAGCGGCGAGGGGGATTTGGACCGGCTGAGCCACTGGTTCCGCGAGCGCTTCCCGGCCATGTTCGGCCTGGTGCCGGCGGTGCGCTCGGAGGCGGCGACGACGCTGGGCGAGAAGTGCCCGCACTTCCACCAGTGCTTCTACCACTCGGCGGTGGCGCAGGCCCGCGAGGCGGACGTGCTGGTCATCAACCAGTCGCTCGCCTTCGCCTGGCCCGCGCGCTACCCGAAGCTGGAGCACCTGGTGCTGGACGAGGCGCACGAGGTGGAGGACGTGGCCACCACCGCGCTGGCCGTGGAGCTGTCGGACCTGGCCTTCCAGCGCCTCACCGAGCGGCTGCACGGGCGCGACGGCCGGCGCGGCCTCTTCGCGGAGCTGCGGCGGGCCCTGGGCGGTGCGCGGACCGACTCGCGCGCGCTGATGGGCGAGGTGGAGGACGGGCTGCGCCGGCTGCTGGACGAGGCGCGCGGCCTGGGCGCGAGCGTGACGGCGCTGTGCGAGCCGGGCGCCACCGCCGTGGGCGAGGACCCGGACGAGAGCACCTACGCGCCGGAGCTGCGGGTGACGGAGGCGGTGCGCGCCCTGCCCGCCTGGGAGCCGGTGAGCGACGGGCTGGTGTCGGTGCGCGACGCGCTCCAGACGCTGCACACGCTGCTCGCGGTGCGGGTGCTGGCGGCGCTGCCGGAGCTGGCGGCGCGCAACCCCGCGCTGGAGCGCGAGCTGTCCGGCGCCACGACGGAGCTGGGCGAGCTGGCGGTGCTGGCGGGAGAGCTGTCCGGCGAGCCCGCGCCGGGGCGGTGCTACGCGGCCACGGCCGAGCCGAAGCGGCAGCGCTGGAGCGTGGGCGCGCAGCCGGTGGACGTGTCCGCGTACGTGTCGCGCGACTTCGCCGCGAGCAAGCGCGCGCTGGTGCTGGCGTCGGCCACGCTGGGCACCGGAGACAGCGTGCCCTTCGTGCTGCGGCGGCTGGGCCTGGACGGCCGTGGGGAAAAGCCCGCGCCCCGCCTGGTGCGCGCGCCCTCCCCCTTCCGGCTGCGGGAGCAGGCGCTGGTGGTGCTCGTCACCGACGCGCCGCGCGCGCACGAGGAGGCCTTCGTGGAGTGGGCCGCGCTCCGGATTTCGGGGCTGGCGCAGACGATGGGCGGGCGCGTGCTGGGGCTGTTCGCGTCCACGCGGCGCATGGAGCGCGTGGGCGCGGAGGTGCGCTCGCGGCTGGAGCCGCTCGGGATTGAAGTGATGCGGCAGTCGCGCGGACACAGCCGCTCGCTGGCGGCGCGGCAGGAGCGCGACACGGGCACGGTGCTGCTGGGCACCAAGAGCTTCTGGCAGGGCGTGGACATCCCCGGCCGCGGCGTGGGCTGCGTCTTCATCGACAAGCTGCCGCTGGAGCCCGCGCTGCGCCCGCTGGTGGCCGCGCGCGAGGAGACGCTGGCGAAGAACGGCGGCGAGTACCTGGGCTTCCTCCACTACCGCCTGCCGCGCGCGCTGCTGCTGCTGCGCCAGGGGGTGGGCCGGCTCATCCGCTCCACCACGGACCGGGGCGTCGTCATCCTCTCGGACCCGGGCCACCCCAGCTACCGCGCGCACCTGATGAACGCGCTGGACGGCTACCGCGTGGAGGCCCTCCCGTGGGCCCAGGCGCGCCTGCGCATCCACGGGGTGCTCAAGGAGACGGGACTCACCGTGGACATGGACTCCGCGCGCTCCTGGGGCTGACGCGAAGCCGCGCGTCGCTCGAACACTGGAGCGACGGGCCGACGCCTCCCGCTACTGCGCCAGCCGCGTGCGGTAGCGGGCCTCCAGGTTGCGCAGCTCCGCCAGGGCCTCCGGAGAAGCGCCGGAGCCCTCCGCGGCGTGCAGCGCCTTCGCCAGCGAGTTGGCGTCCTCCTCGTGCTGCTCTCGCAGCCGCTGCACCATCTTCCGCGTGTCCTCGAAGAGCTCCCGCAGCTCGTCGCCGTCGCGCAGGCCGTACTTCGGGGGCCGCAGCGCGCCGTCGTGGACCTCGTTCACCATGCGGCGGATGCGCAACAGCGGCCCCGCCAGCCGGTGCGTCACGACAATGGTGCCCAGCGCCACCACCACCGTGAAGCCCGTCAACAGCCCGCCCAGCACCCACCACGTGAGCTGCTGCTGCCGCTCCAGCTCCGCGCGCTGGGCGACAATGGCCGAGCGCTCCGCCTCGTACGCCGCGTCGATGGAGCGCGCCTTCTCGCGGAAGGTGGCCTCGAAGGTCGGGTCGTCCATCCGCGCCAGCAGCTCGTTGGAGAGCGTGGCGCCGGACAGCTCGCGGCTCACCTCCGCCGCTCGCGAGCGCGCCTCCACCGCCGCCGCCGTCTCCCGCATCAGCGTCCGCGCCGCCCGCACCAGGAACACGCCCAGGAGCCCCGACAGCACCAGCGTCACCCCGACCATGTACGCCGTCAGCTTGAGCTGGAAGCCCGTGTCCAACAGGAAGTTGCGCCAGCGCCGCTTCGGCGTCGCCATGGGAGCCGTCGTCGTCGTCATGTCTCGCTGCTCCACTCGAAGGTTTCCGCTGCTTCCTCCACCGCTTTGGGCACCAGGGCCTTGAGGAGGTCTCCGGGCTGCGCGCCCGCGGCATTCACTTCCACCTGCCCCATCAACGACAGGTCCGGGTACGTCAGGCAGACGATGGCCACCTTCAGCCCACCGCTCTCCGTCGCCCGTATCTCCGGGGTGATGCGGTAGCCGTGCACGCCCAGCTTCTTCAGCGCGCCCTTCGCCGCCGCCTTCGACTCCTTCGCCGGCGCCACCAGCCCGCCGCTGCGCACCAGCCGCGAGCGCAGCCGCGCCTCCGTCGCCTTCACCAGGTCCGCCGGCAGCTTCCCCGTGCGGTCCTTCAGCGCGTCCATGGCCACGTAGAAGCGCGGCGGGCGCGCCTGGTACGCCTTCAGCGCGGCCACCGCGTCGTCCACCGCGGCCTTCGCCGCCGCGTCCGCCTCGCCCTTGTGCGCCTGGAGGCAGGCCAGCCCGGACGGCTCCAGCAGCTTCGCCAGGCTCTTCGCCACCGCCGCGCGCACCAGCTCGCTCGCGTCCTTCAGCGCCCCGCACAGGAGGGGCACCGCCTCCGGGTCCTCCGTGGCGCCCAGCACCAGCGCCGCCTGTGAGCGCGTGCGCGGGTCCTTGCCCTGCTGGAGCTGCCGCCCCAGGAACGCAAGACGGGTGTCACCCTGGGCCAGGGCCGCGCAAGGCGCGAGAAGGACGAGGAGGAGGACAGTGGGCAGCAGCCGCATGGGGGGAGGACGCGTCCGCGCACTCTAGCCGCGTCTGCCCGCTGCCGAACAGTTGCACACCCTCCGCGTCGCACCCACCTTCCCTTCCGTCAGTCCTGCAGAGGGTCCTCCGAGAGGAGGGCGGGATGGGAGTCGGCCGGCCGGTGGAGGCGAGCCGCACGGGTGGGGGAGCACATCATGAGAGGAAGCATCCTTGCGGGCCTGCTGGCCCTGACGGCAGTGGGCGCCGTGGGCTGCCGTGACTCGGACCGACTGGTGCCCGTTGCCCGGCCGAGCGGCACCAATCCCGACGAGCCGGTTCCGCAGCCCGCTCCGACGCCGCAGCCGCAGCCGGAACCACCGCCGCCACCACCTCCGCCAGAGCCACCACCACCGGAGCCGCCTCCGCCGGACCCGGAAGGTCCGCCGCCAGTGGGCGACCTGGACGAGACGCCCACCCCCACGCCGGACGGCGTGCCCGGGCCCATGACGGGCGTCTACACGGACCTGGGCCCCGCGCCCAACACCGACCTCATCCGCGGCCTGGTGGCGCTGCCCATCCGCAACCGCGCGGAGCTGGAGGCCACCATCAAGGACCTCTATGACCCGAAGAGCGAGCGCTTCCGCCGCTACATGACGCCGCAGCAGTGGAACGCCCGGCACGCGCCGTGGGAGCAGGACGTGAAGCTGGTGGCGGACCACCTGGAGTCGGTGGGCCTGAAGGTGGAGCGCATCGCCACCAACCGGCTGCTCATCCACTTCACCGGCACCGTGGCACAGTTCAACGCCGCCTTCGGCGTCCAGCTCATCATCCTGGAGCGCAAGTCCCCGCAGGGCGGCAATGACCCGCACAACGTCTACGGCCTGCCGCCCAACGTGGAAATCAAGGCGCCGCAGTACGTGAAGGAGCGCATCAACTCCATCGTCGCCGTGGACCTGCCCACCGACCCCGGGCCGCTGCCCGGCGAGTTCGGCGAGGTGCCCACCGACCCGCCGCAGCCCATCACCAACGGCCTCACCCCGCAGCAGGTGGCGAGCGCGTACGGCCTCAATCCGCTCTACCAGCGCGGCTTCCGAGGCAAGGGCGTGAAGCTGGGCGTCGTCGTCGGCGCGAGCTTCCGGTGGAAGGACCTGCGCGCCTTCTGGAAGATCTTCGGCGTGCAGCGCGCGGACCCCACCGTGGTGCAGACCATGGAGCCGCCCGGCACGCGCTACCGCGAGGGGCAGCTCGACGTGGAGTGGGCCAGCGTCATGGCTCCCGAGGCGGACGTGCGCGTCTACATGGGCCCCGACGCCCGCAACACGTCGATGATCTACACCTTCAACGAGGCCATCGCCCGGGGCGAGGTGTCCGTCATCACCGACTCGTTCTGCCACCGCGAGGACTCGGAGCCCAGGGCGGTGCACGAGCAGTACAGCGCCTCCGCGATGATGGCCGCCGCGCTCGGCATCACGGTGACGGCGGCCGGCGGTGACTCGGCCGGCGTGGACGTGCCCTCCTCCAGCCCCTACGTCACCTCCGTGGGCGGCACCCAGTTGAGGATGAACGGGAACACGGTGGTCAGCGAGGTGACCTGGCTGTACTCGGGCTCGGGCATCAGCATGACGTTCCCCACGCCCGAGTGGCAGCAGGGCCTGCCGCAGGTGCCCCGCCGCCGCGCCGTGGCGGACGTGGCCCTCAACGCGGACACCGGCTACTGGTACACGTGGCTGGGCAACACCGTCCCCAACACGGGCACCTCGTTCGGCTCGCCCATCTTCGCGGCGATGGTGGCCGTGGTGAACAGCGCGCGCGTCGCGGAGAACAAGCCGGTGGTCGGCTGGCTCAACTCGACGCTCTACACGACGCCCGCCGTCCAGGACACCTTCCGGGACATCACCGTGGGCGTGTCGGACCGGGGGTATGTCTCCGGCCCCGGCTGGGACATCCCCACCGGGTGGGGGGCCCCCAACGCGCAGGGCCTGTTCAACACCCTGCCGTGAGACACGGGGCCCCGTGAGGCCCGGCGTCGGGCGCCCCGTCCCCCTGGAGCCCACGGGGGGGTGGGCGCCCGCCTTCGTTCGGGGCCTGATCCGGATCAGCCCCATCCTGGGGTAACGTGCGCGGGTCCAGGAGGGCTCGCCAGGTGTCTTTCACTTCCCGGTTGGAAGGTCTGCTCCAGAACGTGGGGTTGGGCGGTGTCGTGGGTGAGGTGCGCGCGCTGCTGGGGTATGCGCGCGAACCGGCTTCGCCGAGGAACGAGGCCGTGGGGCACGCCCCGCCGCCGCGCCCGCCGGCTCCAGCCCCCGCGCAGACCGTCGTCGAGCGCACGCCGCGCCCGCGCCCCGTCGCCGAGGCCGCGGCTCCGGAGGAGACCTCCGCGCCCGAGGCCGAGGCCCCCGAGGCCGAAGTCCCCGCCCGTCCCAAGCCAGCTCCCGCCCGGCGCGCGAAGGCGAAGAAGGCCCGCGCCGCGAAGAGCGCGAAGGCGCCCGCCCGCGACGGCGCGGAGGCTCCGAAGGCGCGCAAGGGCGCGGCCTCCCGGAGCCGCGCGAAGCCGAAGAAGGCCGCGCGCACCGGAGGCGAGGCGGCCTCGCCGCAGGACGCCTCCGTGGTGGTGGCCCGGCTGGTGGAGGCGCTCAAGGCGCACCCCCGGCACGAGGCGCTGCTCTCGGCGGGCCGGCAGAAGGACCAGCTCGTGCGCTCGCTCATCCCCCTCTACCTCGCGCGCGCCGTGGATGCGGACGTGGAGGTGACGTCGGGGACCATGTCGCGCTTCTGGGGGGAGCTGGGCGTCACGTACGCCGCGCCCAATGCCGCCAAGGCGCTGCGCCTGCACAGCGGCTACGCCCAGGACACGAAGAAGGGCAAGGCGATTACGCCCCGGGGCATCCAGTACGTGGAGGAAGCCCTGAAGCGCGCGGACGGGTCGGCGTGAGGGCGCTGGCGCTCGTCGTCGCGGCCTTCGCGCTCACCCTGGCGTGGGCGCCCCCGGCCGCGGCCCAGGAGAGCGTGGCGCTCATCTGGAAGGGCTCGAAGAACAAGGCCGACGTGGAGTCGCTGGAGCCCACCTGGAAGCAGCTCGAGGCAATCCTGGCCGACGGAGGCGTCGTCGTTCCGAAGGGCTTTCCCACGCTGGTCCAGAGCAACACCGTGCGCGGCCTCAAGCCCGGGTTCTGGGTGTGGGTCATCGGCTTCTGTCCCGCGGACGAGGGCGGACGCGCCCTGGAGCTGCTGAAGCTCGTCGCGCCCGACGCCTACGCGCGCGACGTGAAGGTCCCCGAGAAGAAGCGGGCCTGTCCGAAGACGGATGAGGCGACGCTCGAGGCCGACTCCCACGAATTCAAGCTGTCGGGCGGCCGCATGCTCCGGGTCCTCACCTACGAGGAGTCCAGCGCGCCCGAAGGGGACGAGCCCGGCGAGTCGTACACGCGCACCCACTACGTCTTCGCGCTCACCGACAAGTCGGGGGCGGTGCTCGCCACCGAGGACGTGGTGGGCGAGGAGCGCTTCTCGGGCGACGTGCGCCAGGGCCCCCAGGGCTTCACCTGCAGCGTGGCGGACGTCGAGCGCGACAAGAGCGGCATCGTGGAGTTCGTCCGGTCCTGCAGGGCGACGGTGGCGGAGTGTGGCTCGGTGACGAGCGCGGACGAGGTCACCCGCCTCACCGTGTCCGGAGACTCGCTGACGCGCAGGGAGCTGCGCCGCGACGAGCAGCGAATGGAGTGCGCAGAGGACTAATCGACAGCCTCGCGGCACCCCGGGGCGTGGTGCTGCCCCGGCGCTGACTCCGCATCCTCTCCCTCCACTTCCCCCTCGGAAGCCGGGAGAGGGCCCCATGCGGACGGCCGGTCAGGTGGTGCTGTGCGCGCTGTCGCTCGTCGCGGCCGGCGCCCTCGCCTTCCCCTCCCCCGCTCCCGCGGACGCGGCCTCCGACGCGGGCACGGCCCCGGACGCCGGCGCGCCCATGGCCGAGGAGGCCATCGAGTCCGAGCAGCCCGAGCCGCCCACCACCGAGGCGGAGCCGGAGGAAGTCCCGGGCGCCCTCATCGACCCGGACCTCACGGGCATCGTGGTCAAGACGGGGCCGGCCACCGAGGAGGACCTGAAGCGCGGCTACGTCACCTTCCGCGGCCGCATCAAGGTGGACCTCAACTACGACTTCCGGCCCATCACCAACGAGGAGGACTTCGTCGCCGCCTCCATCCCCATCGGCTCCCAGCTGCGCGGGCCCAACCTCAACTTCAACGCGAAGCAGAGCCGTCTCTTCTTCGAGGGTGGCAAGCTGTCCCGGCTGGGGCCGCTCATCGGCCATGTGTCCGGCGACTTCTACGGCGAGGGCTCCAGCGGCGGCGACTTCCGCGTCTACGAGGTGTACGCCTCCGTCGGCCCGCTCCTGGCGGGACGCAAGTGGTCCACCTTCATGGGGCTGGAGTCCATTCCCGACACGCTCGACTTCCAGGGGCCCGGCTCCATGCTGGCCGCGCGGCGGGAGATGCTGCGTTATGGCCCCACGCTGGGGCCGCTGCTCGTGCAGGCGTCGCTGGAGCGGCCGGAGCCGGACATCACGCTCGCCGATGAGGAAACGCAAGCGGTGCGCACGCCCCTGATGGACATGGCGGTGGCGCTGGAATGGGACTTCGGCGAAGGGCGCAACCTCCGCGTGGCCGGGCTGGCGCGGTGGTTCTCCTATTACGAGCTCGAGGGCGATGTCGGGGACACCGCGCTGGGACGGGGCGTCATGCTGAACGCGCTGTGGACGTGGGAGCCCTCGAAGTGGCGCGCGTCCGCCCAGGTCCACTACGGCAGCGGCCTGGGCAGCTACATCAGCGACCTGACGGGCCAGGGGCTGGACGCGGTCGTCGTCGCGCCGGGACGGCTGGAGCCCGTGCCTTCGCTGGGCTTCTACGTCGGCGTCGAGCCGCAGTGGACGGAGTGGCTCGCCTCCACGTTCGCCTACGGCTACCTGGACGTGTCCCCGCCCGCGACGCTCCCCGGCACCACGCTGGAGACGACGCACTACCTCTCCGGCAACCTCAAGGTGCGGCCCATGCGCTCCTTCGAGGTGGGCTCCGAGCTGCTCTTCGGCCGGCGGCAGGACCAGGACGGACGCGCGGCCAACGCAGTGCGCCTCATCCTGTCCACGCGCTTCTTCTACTGACGGCCCGCCAGCCGTGGTGCAGGCGGGCGGACGACCGCCCCGTGGCCCGTCCCGTGCCGGACACGGGGGAAAGAATGGTCCCCACCGGTCGGCTGTTCGGCTTCGTCAATGACGACGACCTTTCCTAAGCGCTCGCTCGCCTGCTCGCTGATTCTCCTCGCCCTCGCTGGCTGCACTGGCGGCACTGGAGGAGGTGTGGGTTCGACCGACGCGCCGGGTGCCGTGGAGTCCCCCGCGCCCTCGACGCCGTCCCAGCCTGTCTCTGGCACGACGCCCGACACCTCCATGCCCTCGCTGCCGGGAGCAGCCCCTGACGAGCCCTCGGTGCCGGAGACGGCCTCCGACGAGCCCACGCCGGAGACCTCCTCGCCCGCGCCCCTTACTGAGTGCGCGCTGCCCGCCGGCCTGCCCGTCCAGCAGGGGAGCTTGCGCACGTGGCTCGCCACGGTGCCCATCACCGCGCCGAAGAGCGAGGGCTTCCGCGAGCCGGGCGGCACCGAGCTCACCGCCTTCGAGCGGGCCTTCCGCGAGCTGCTCGCCACCGGCGCCTCCGCGGAGCGCGTGCTGGACTTCTCCCAGCTCGGCTACTCGCTCTCCACCTACCGTGACGAGGACAGCGGCAACGGCTGGCTCGTCCTCGCGGACACGACCCAGGGCCGCGGCGGCGGCACGTTCATCATCAACCTCGCGCCCGCGCGGGACTTGTGGCTGGAGACGCCGCACGCCGACTCCGACGAGGGCACCCTGCGCCAGGGCGCGGAGCAGCTCGTGGCGCTCGGCGCCCGCGCGCTGCTCATCACCGGGGCCAACCGCTGCGCCGGCGCGGCCACCAGCCCGTGCAGCGGCACCTCCGGCGTGTGCGGCACCACCGGCCTTCGCATGTCCGACGCCGCGCACTACGCCAACAACTTCTTCACCTCCGCGCACCGCGCCCTGCGCGACACCTACCCCGCCGGCATCGCGGTGAGCGTCCACGGCATGGACGTGGAGGGCAACGGCCCCGAGGCCGCCGTCGTCAGCGACGGCACCTCGAAGGACCGCGCCGGCTCGCTGTCCGTGCGCCTGCGCGACGCCCTCAACCAGCACCTGCCCGCGGGCCCGCGCCGCGCCTTCTCGTGCAACGCGGCCGACGACTCCGGCAAGCACCGCACGCTGTGCGGCACCACCAACGTCCAGGGCCGCATCGACAATGGCGCCGGGGATGCCTGCTACTCCGACGCCCCCGCCGCCAGCGACCGCTTCCTCCACCTGGAGCAGTCCGCGACGCTGCGCGGCACCGGCGCCGCGGCGGGCGCCGTCATCCAGGCGCTGGCGGACACCGTCCCGTGCTCACTTCCGGGCAGTGGCCTGGGCTGCCCCGCGGCGGCCAGCTACACCGCCTGTCGCTGATCCATCCGGGCGCGGGGTGCGTGCAGTCCATGTGCCGCTGAGACGCTGACGCGCACACCCACGCGCGCCCGGAGCGGCCCGTCTGCACCTCGGGCCGGTGGCACTGTCCACCGGCCAGCAGTCGGGCGCGTCCCGTCGGTTCCCTGGCCGACGATTCCCACGTCCTGGGGAGGGCCTTACTGGCCGGTGAGAAGAGGCTCCTTAGCTTGGCGCGGAGCGACGTCATGGCGCTCTTCTCCACATTGACCCTGTTCCCGGCCTACTCCCTCGACACCTCCATTCTGGCGGCGGTGCTCGTGGGCGTGCTCATTCTCGCCCTGCTCACCGAGATGTTCGGGTGGGTCTTCGTGGGCCTGGTGGTGCCTGGCTATCTGGCCTCCGTCTTCGTCATCCACCCGGAGGCGGGCATCACCGTCGTGGCGGAGGCGATGCTCACCTACGCGCTCGCGCTGGGGCTCTCCGCCGGGATGAGCCGGACGGGAGCGTGGAGCGAATTCTTCGGAAGAGACCGCTTCTTCGCCATCGTCCTCTCCAGCGTGCTGGTGCGCGCGCTCAGCGAGGCGGTGCTGCTGCCGCACGTGGGACGCTGGCTGGACGCGCGGTGGGGCACGTCGTTCGCCCTGGACCGCAGCCTGCACAGCATCGGCCTGGTGCTGGTGCCGCTGACGGCCAATGCCTTCTGGAAGCTGAAGCTGCGGCGAGGCCTGTGGCAGGTGGGCGTGCCGGTGGTGCTCACCTACGCGCTCCTGCGCTTCGTGCTGCTGCCCGCCACCAACCTGTCCTTCTCCAGCCTGGAGCTGATGTACGAGGACGTGGCGCAGGACTTCCTGGCCAGTCCCAAGGCCTACATCATCCTGCTCACCACGGCGCTGCTGGCCGCGCGCTTCAACCTCAACTACGGCTGGGACTTCAACGGCATCCTCGTGCCGGCGCTGCTGGCCCTCACGTGGCTGGAGCCGGCCAAGCTGGCGGCCACGCTGCTGGAGGTGCTGCTGCTGGTGGGGGGCACCCGCGCGCTGCTGGCCATGCCGGGCCTGCGCACCCTCAACCTGGAGGGCCCCAGGAAGACGGTGCTCGTCTTCTGTCTCGGCTTCGTCGTGAAGTGGGGCATCGGCTGGGCGCTGGGCGGCCGCGTGCCGGGCCTCAAGGTGACGGACCTGTTCGGCTTCGGCTACCTGGTGCCCACGCTGCTGGCGGTGAAGATCCTCCAGAAGAAGGCCGTGGCGCGGGTGATGCTGGCCACGGTGCACACGTCGCTGGCGGGCTTCCTCGTGGGCAGCCTCGTCGGCTTCGGCCTGTCGCTGGTGGAGCCGCGCCCCGCCACCGCGCTGCCCGCGGAGCAGCTCACCGCGCGCGCGCCGGGGCTGGGGCTGGACCAGAGCCCCCTGGGCGTCATGGCCCTCGCTCACGCCACCGCGCGTGAGAACGACGCCAGCGGCGTGCCGCTGCGCCGCCGCAACGGTGAGCTGCGCCAGTACGTGGCGCTGTGGCGCGCCGCGGGCGCGTGGCTGGAGACGGGCGGCATCGAAGGCGAGCGCGTGGTGCGCGAGCGCGCCCAGGCGCTGGGCCTGGAGCTGCGCGCGCTGCCCAACACGCCCGCCGGGGCGCCCGAGCGCTTCGCGCTGGTGGAGCGCGAGCGCGTGGAGGGCCGGCTGGGCTGGGACACCGCGGTGCTGGTGCCGGGCGCGCCCGGGCCCGTGCTGGAGGTGCCCCGTCCCCTGACGGAGGCGCCGAGCGCCGAGGCCGCCGCCGCCCTCTGCGAGCGCGTGCGCTGCCGCGCCATCATCGCCAGCGGCCTGGACACGGTGGGCGCCGGCCTGCGCACGGGTGACGCCCTCGTCGAGCCGGACGCCCCCCTGCGCAACGCGCACGTGGCGCTGTCCGAGAGCGAGCGCGTCCAGGTGCGCGCCGACGCGACGCTGGCGGCGGGCCAGGCGCAGCTGCACGTGCCGGGTGGCCAGCTGCCCGCCACGCTGGAGCGCCTGTGGCCCGGTACGACGGTGACGGACGTGGCCCCGCCCGAGCCCGGCCAGTCCTGGGGCGAGGCGCGGCTGAGCGTGCTGCGCGCCCACCCGCATGACCTGGCCACGGTGGCGCTGGAGGGGCTGCCGGAGCTGCCCGAGCCCCTCACGCAGGCGCAGGCACGGGCCGCGCTGCTGTCGCCCCCGGAGTCCGCGCCGTACGCGGAGGGCGCCGCGCCGCGGCCCACCGACGCGGAGCTGCTGGTGCTGGAGCAGCAGGTGGCCACGCCGCTGCTGGGCGGCGGCGGGGCGACGCTGCCGGAGTCGCTGCGCGCGCGCTGGGCCGCGGCCATGGCGGGCCTCATGGGCCTGCAGGTGCGCCCCGTGGACGGCTGCGCCGACAGCGGCCCCTGCTGGTGGGTGACGGACACGGAGGGCCAGTCCGGCCGCGCCGGCGCGGCGCTGCTGGTGCGCCCGGGCACAGGGACGCTCGCCTTCGGGGTGCCCGCGCCGGACCGCGAGCAGGGCACGCTCGCCGTGGCGCTGGAGGCGTGGCAGGAGGCCCGCGGCCGCGCGCTGGTGGTGGCCATGCCGGGCGCCTCCGCGGAGGCACCCCACCCGGCCACCCAGGGCCACCTGCGCACCACCTTCCAGGCCTTCCACCAGGCCGTGCATCGCGCGCTGCCCGAGGGGAGCGGCCTGGTGCTCCAGGTGCGCGGCTACTCGGGGCGGCCCGCCGTGAATGCGGACGTGCTGGTGGACGTGGGCGGCCCGGTGCTGCAGCCCGAGCAGCGCCCCGCGGACCTGGAGCGGCTGCTGGCGGCGAGCGGGCCGCTGGGCTGGCTGTCCTCGCGCGTGCGCTACCACGACGGCTCGCCGGAGCTGGCGGGCCTGTCGGACGCGAGCCCGCAGGCGGCCTTCTCCCGCACCTTCGGCGGGGCGCGCGCCGCCACGCTGTGGCTGTCCGAGCCGCTGCGCGGCGCCTTCGTCGGCCCCCGCCTCGTCGCCTCGGAGCTGGCGCTGGCGGGCCTGACGAAGCCAGCGCCGGCCGAGGACTCTCCGCTCCAGGCGCTGATGAAGCCCGGCCTCCAGACGTCGACGCGCCCCGTGCCCGCGGCGCTGCAGGAGCGCTTCGCCGCGCTCACCGCGAGCGCCGAGCGCTACGTGTTGCAGCAGAACGTCCATGAGCTGCGGATGCTCGCCCGGGCGGGCCGCGCCGGGGCGGTGACGCAGTCGGTGCGCGCGGGCTACAGCGCGGTGCACGGGCTGCCCTGGCTGGTGGTGGAGGCACGCCAGGGGCGGCACGTGCTGCGCGGCGTGTACTTCCTCCAGCAGCACCCGGCGCCGCAGAAGCGCGTGGACCTGGTGGCGGGAGTCGACGGACTGGAGGAGGCCGTGGACGAGGCGCTGCGCCACCGCAGGCCCGTGGTGCTCACCGGCGAGCTGACGTCCTCGGAGGGACGCCGATGAAGACGAAATCCCGCGCCCTGCTCGCCCTGGTGGGCCTGGTCGTCACCCTGGGGCTCATCTACGCCGCGAGCGCCAGCGTGGTGAAGAGCTCCGGCTCCACCGCCGCGCTGCGCGACGACAAGTTCGCCCGCGCCGAGCGGCTCGTCTTCTACCGGCTGAAGCCGGACGAGGAGATGCGCGTGAAGGTGCCCTCGGATGCCGAGGAGCTCCGCGTCGTCACGCACCTGATGCTGCCCGAGGGCACCACCTACGGCCCCGAGCGCCAGTACCAGTACGGCCTCAAGGTGCTGCTGCGCGGCCCGGACCAGGTGCTGCTGGAGAAGCCCCTCTTCACGCGCACGCGGCAGAGCAAGGCCCAGCCCCAGGAGGACGGCACCTGGCTGCAGGAGAGCGCCTTCGCCACGGACCCCAACGTCCAGGTGACGGACGAGCGCGAGTTCCTCGTGCGCCTGCCGCCGCCGCCCCGCCCGGAGCCGGCGGTCATCTACCTCAAGCCCGCGGGCCTCCACGGCACGCTGCTGGTGCGCGTGTACGTGCGCACCCAGCGGCGGCTGCCGCTGTTGTCCTCGCAGCGCGCGGCCGACCTGCGCGCCGAGGAGCGCGTGGAGCGCACCACCTTCCTCCCCTTCGACAAGCTGTCCGCGCAGACGCGGCACCGGCTGGCGGAGGAGAAGTGGGAGCGGCTGAGCGCGGAGGGCGAGGCCGGCACCGACTACTTCATCGAGCCCGTCTACCGCACCCCGTTCCGCCTGCCGCTGGTGGAGGTGGCCGAGTCCGCACAGGAGCGGCTGGGCGCCGGCAGCGGCGTCGCCCTCAACGTCACCGGCCCCACGCAGGCGGTGCTGTGGCTGTGGAGCACCACGCCGGACACCGAGGGCGGCACGCCCACGCCCGCAGGCCCGGTGACGGTCCGCGCCCTGGGCGCCACCGGCGCGGAGCGCACCTGGGAGCTTCCCGCGCTGAGCAGCGGCGCTCCGGTGTCGCACGTGCTCGACGTGCCGGAGGGCCTGCACACGCTCTCCATCCACAACGCGGGCAAGGAGGACCTGCGCTACACGGTGGAGGGGCCGGCCGGGGCCTGGCTCGCGCCGGAGGAGCTGCGCCCCACCGCGCAGCCCGACGCGCGCATCGCCTGGCTCCCCGACATGCGCCGCACCGAGGCGTTCATCACCGGCCCGGGCTGCGCCACGCTGGAGCTGGAGCTGGACACCGACATGGACTCCGCCGGACGCCTGCTGCGGCTGGACGCGCGGCGGCTCGGCGTCACCGGGGCCGCGGACGAGAAGGCCTCGGACGTGGTGCTCACCGTGCTGGACGCGCGCGGCAAGGTGATGGACCAGACGCGCATGGACGTGGGGGCCCAGCCGGCCACCTTCGAGAGCGCGGACCTGCCGCGGGTTCCCGGCCAGCTGCTGCCCTGCGCGGACGCACGCGCGGCCACGGCCGACGCGGGCACGGGCGAGGTGACGGACCGGCCCATGCCGGTGTCCGTCCCCACCAGCGCGCGCGTCTTCCTTCCGGCCGGAGCGCGCAGGGTGCGCCTGCACGCCTCGAAGCCGACGGCGGTGTTCCTCTCCACCTTCCTGCAGCCGCAGGGCGGACTGGTGGGACTGGCGCCGTACCTCGATGAGGGCCTTCAAGGGGTGCGCTGGCGCAACGCGCCGCTGGACCGGAGGACCTGGTACCCGCTGCGCCCGGCGAACGTGACGGAGCTGACGCGGCGCGGGGCGCGGCTGGAGCTGCTCAGCCAGGTGCGCCTGGAGCCGGAGGGACTGGAGACGGTGTCCTCGCCGTCGGGCACCACGGTGGTGCTCAAGCCGCTGGGCAGCCCCGACACGCAGGAGGTGCTGGAGCCGGTGCAGGGCGTCGCCGACGCGACGCGCGCGCTGTCCACGCTGCTGACGCCGGGGCGCGCGGTGCGCACGCACTTCGACGCGCGCTCGCCGTCGCGGCCGGAGCTGCGCCTGTCACTGGACGGCACCGAGGGGCTGGGCAGCGAGGTCGAGGTGGTGCTGGACGGAGAGCCGGTGCACCGCTGGACGCTGCGCTCCACCCGCGCTCGCGAGCTGCTGCCGCCGCTGCCGCCGGGTGAGCACGAGGTGATGCTGCGCACCAGCGTCGAGGGGCTGACGGCCACGCTCAACCGGCCGCCGGTGGCGGGCAGCGGGCTGGGCGCCCGCACCGTGTACCGGATGAACGGCGAGGGCCTGAGCGTGCCGGTGCGCAAGCCGGGCCCGGGCGCCGTCACCGTCAACATCGTCGTCTATACGCAGCAGCCGGAGAGCGGGCCGCAGCAGCGCCTGTCGGTGACGCTGGACCACGGCCAGCCCCGCCGCCGCAGTGGCGTGCTGCTGCCCCGAGTTACTCGCGCGGAGCGGGTGCTGCCGCTGCCGGCATCCTCGCGCGCACCGGCCACGCCCGCGGGGCGCCCGCAGGCGCGCTGGTACGCGCGCACCGTGTCGGTGACGCTGGGCGAGGACCTGGCGCCGGGCCTGCACCACGTGCGCGTGGTGCCGCACGGCCTGGGGGACTCGCCGGTGTGGACGCGCTTCTTCATGTTCGGCCATGAGCGCGGCGAGCAGCCCACGCAGGAGTGGAACCGCACGGGCTGGGAGCTGGAGGACGCGCTGTGAGCCGCTGCCTGTTCCGCGGGGCCGCGCGCTGGCTGGCGGCGGGCGTCCTGGCGGCGCCCGGCCTGGCGCCGCTCGCCATGGCGTCCGAGCCCGCCGGCAGGCCCGCTTCGAGCCCCGTGTCCATGCCCGAGCCCACGCAGCCGTCCCGAGCGGGGCAGACGTCCTCGCCCGGTGAGTCGCGCACGCGCCCGCTGCCCGCGGGCCAGGAGACGCGCACCCGGCGCGAGGAGTCCCCGCGCACCGCGCCGCGAGGCACCGCGGAGCAGGACGAGGAGGCCGCGGGCGCGGAGCCCGACACGGATGAGGCAGCCACTTCCTCTGCCGAAGCGGACGACGCCACCCCGCCCGTCCGCCCCATCAAGGGCTGTGCCCCGGACGCGCGCTTCGCCGGGCTGTGGCCGAAGCCGTCGGAGGTGAAGTTCCACCCCACCACGCTGGAGGAGCGCGCCGCCTTCGCGAAGCTCATCCCCGCCTTGCTGAAGGCCGCGCCGGAGGCGACGACACCGCCCGCGGGCGCGCAGAAGCTGGCCTCCTCCGTGGGCTTCCGCCTGGAGGTCTGGGAGGGGAAGCAGGACACCTTCTGGGTGCTGCGCGAGAAGCCCGAGCGCCTGCGGGGCGCGGGCGCCTACGTCATCCGCACCGGGCCCGCCACGGACGACGTGGTGCAGGTGCCGCATCCCTGGTTCGACAGGGGCACCGAGGGCATCGGCGCCGGGCTCTTCGCCTGCGGGCTCGTGGGCGAGCGCCCCCGCCTCTTCATGACGGCCACCGCGCACCGCTACCACGGCAACCCGGGCGAGACGCCCGAGGACCCGGAGCACCCGGCGGACGTCGCGCACAACCCGGACCACCTCTTCCAGGAGGTGACGAACCTGGTGGCGCGCACGCTGGCCGCGCCGCGCGTGGTGCAGCTCCACGGCTTCGGCACCGCGAAGGCGGAGAGCGGGCTGCGGGACAAGTCTCTGCTGGCAGTGGTCAGCTCCGGCACGCGCGAGCCCACGACGTGGGCGCGGCGGGTGTCGAAGCGACTGGTGAAGTCATGGGGTGAGGGAGTGCGCCTGTACCCGGAAGGGACGCAGGTGCTGGGCGGGACGCAGAACGCCCAGGGTCGGCTGCTGCAGGCCTACGATTGCGCGCACTTCCTCCACCTCGAGTTGTCGGCCCGGGTCCGCAAGTCCCTCTCCTCCGGAGAGCGGCTGGCGCGGCTGGGCCACGTGCTGTTCGCCCCCTTGGAGGATTGAGCGCCGATGTCTCCGCTTCGACGCCGCACCCGTCTCATCTCGCTGGCAGGGCTCCTCGCCATGCTTCCGGTGGCCGTGCTCGCCGCCTCGCCGTCGGAGGCGCTCCGCTCGGTGGAGGGACTGAGCTGGGAGCCGCGCCCGGTGCGCGCCCCCGTGACTCCCATCGACGTGCGCGCCGCCGCGCCGTACGTGCCGGACGGTGTGCCTCAAGTCACGGGCGCCGTGGAGGTGGGGCCCGAGCGCGCCGCCGCGCTGTGGCTGGGGCCGCTGGACGTGGCCCGCGTCACCGGCGCGCCCGGCACGCTGCGCTTCGTGCGCGTGCCCGTGGCAACGGACGCGCAGGGCTCGCACCTGCGCCTGGAGGAGGAAGGCGTGCCGGAGAAGCCCGGCCGCTGGTACCTCGCCGAGCCGATGGGCCCGGGCAGCATCTGGGTGGTGACGGCCACCCGGCCCGGCCGCGTCTGGGTGGAGCGGCCCACCGCCTACGAGACGACGCACACCGACGAGGCCATGCGCGAGGCGCTGCTGCGCTGGGTGGACGGCCAGGGCCCGCGCCCGCCCCTGCCCTTCCAGGCGTCGCTGCGCACGCGGCTTGATTTGGATGCGGAGCTGGAGGCCACGCTCGCCGAAGGCGTGCCGGAGCGCTCGCCGCTGCGCACCGCCCTGCGCGACTGGCGCAAGGCCGCGGCGCTGCGCGAGTGGACCCAGGTGTCCCCGCTGCGCGGCGCGAGCCTGCGCGTCTCCCGTCCCCGCCCGCCCGGCGCGGAGGTGTCGCTGGAGGGCATGGACGCGCCCTGGGTGCGCCCCGAGGAGGGCACCGGGAGCTGGGCCGTGGAGCTGGAGGGCCCCGGCGTGCTCGCGCTGGAGGTGCGTCCGGTGCTGCGGGGCCCGGAGACGCCGCCCGTCGCGGTGGAGGTGCGCAGTGAGGGCGCGGTGCTGGCCCTCGCCGACGTGGCGCCGGAGCCGGCCTGGGTGGAGGGCGCGGCCGACGTGGCGCTGCCCGAGGACCGCCGGCCGCGCCTGCTCCCCTCGGGGGAGCGGGTGGGCATCGAGAACGAGGTGCGCGTGGCGCTGCGCCCGGGCAAGCACGCCTACCGCGTGCACTGGGACGGCGGCGGCGTGCTGCTCCGCGCCCGCGTGGTGTCGCGCCGTCCGAAGCTGGGCGAGGCGCTGGCGCACGAGTCGAGCTGGGTGGACCTGGCGCGCAAGGCGTGGGACGGAGTGAAGACGGAGGCCTCGCCTCGCGCCGCGTTGCTGCGCCGGCAGCTCGTCGCGCTCGCGCCGGAACTGGCCGAGGGCGACACCGGCCTCACCGCCGTCACCGACACGAAGGACCTGCCTCCCCTCCTCCGCGCGCTGGTGGCGCTGGACGAGGCAAGCGGAGACCGGGTGCCGGAGGCGGTGGAAGCCCTCCGCGCGCTGGAAGGCCAGGCGGCTCCGACGGCGCTGGCGTGGCACCTGCGCCTGCGCGCGGCGCGGATGCTGCTGGACATGCGGCAGACGGACGCGGCGCACGCCCTGCTGGGCACGGCGCCGTCCTTCCCGGAGCCGGGCTGGCTCGCCGCCGAGGCCGCCGGGCTGGTGTCGCGGCTCCCGCTGGGAGACCCGCTGCGCAGCCGCGAGCTGGCCGCGCTGGAGCTGGCGTGGCGCGCCGAGCCGCTCTCCGACGAGATTCGCCGCCGCTACCGCTCCGCGTGGTGGCGGGCGAGCCGCTGGACGCGAGTGGCGCCCACGTCCGAGGAGGACGCCCTCGCCCTGCGGCCCACGCGCTGGCTGGACGTGCAGGCCCTCGACGACGAGGAGGGCACGCCCTCGAGCGGCGCGCTCTGGCCGCTGGCGCCGGGCGCCACCACCCACGTGCACGCCACCGGCCCCGCCGAGGCGCCGACGCTGCTGCGCGCGTACGTGGTGGCGCCGTCCCGCGCGGGCACGCCGCTGGTGCTGCGCGTGGGCGAGCAGTCCTTCCCGCTGCTGCCGCTGGCCGCGGTGGAGCCCGTGGAGATTGCCCTGCCGCCCGGTGACCACACCGTGCGCCTGGAAGGCGGAGCCGACGCGCGGGCGTACCTCTCGCTGCCGCCGACGGGGACGCCCGGCGCGGTGGCGGAGGTCGGCTACATCCGCACGCAGTGGCCGGTGCGCGTGGGCAAGAAGGCGGTGCGCTTCCTCGTGCCGGACGCGAAGCTGCCCACGCCGGTGCGGCTCCAGCTGCGCGGGCTCGGGAATGCGTCCAGGCCGGTGACGCTGCGCCTGCACACGGACGTGGGCCGGCCGCAGAAGCTGGTGCTGATGCCGGGCCGCGCGGGCTCCAGCCACCACGCGCTGGAGGGCGCGGAGGGCACGTCCGCCGCGCCGGTGTCCGCGGTGGTGATGCTGCCGCCGCTGGCGCGCGAGGTGTGGTTCGAGGTGGAGGGCAGGGAGGCCACGCCGCTCGTCGCCTCGCTGTCGGTGCGCCGGGGCGCCGGGGGCTCGCTCGACGCGGTGGCGCCCGCCGTGGCGCTCGCGGGGGCCTCGGCCATGGACACGCTGCTGACGCTGTCGCGCCGGCTGCGCGAGGCGCCGGAAGACGCGGAGCCGCGGCTGGCCCGCGCGGAGCTGCTGCTGTCGCTCCAGGAGGACGGCTTCGCCCGCGCGGACCTGGTGCCCCTGCTGAAGAACCAGCAGCGGCTGTCGCCGGAGCAGTCGCGGCGACTGCTCGCGCTGCTGGGCCGCCTGCAGGACGACTCGCGCGAGGGCGTGCGCTTCAGTCAGGCCATCACCGCGCCCACGCTGATGGCTCCCGCATGGTCCGTGCTCCCGGGCGCGGAGCAGGAGGACCTCACGGCGCGGGTGGCGAAGGCGCGGGAGCTGGGCACGAAGCGCGCGCTGGAGACGCTGACGTCCGACGGCACGGGCACGGCGGCGAAGCGCTACCTGCGGGCGCGCTGGCTGGCGGCGTCGGGCCAGGACGAGGCGGCGGCGCTCGCGCTGGTGGCGCTGTACCGCGAGACGGGCCTGCCGCAGGTGGGCCTGGAAGCCCTGGGGCTCCTGGAGCGCCTGGAGTCCTCCTCCAAGGCGTGGAGCGAGGGCGGGGCCCCGCTGGGCGCCGCGCTGGCCGCGCAGCTCGAGGGCTGGGCGGACCACCCGCGCGTGCGGCACATGCGCGCGCTGGCGGGCCGCTGGACGCACTGGGAGCGGCTGCGCGACGCGGAGCAGGCGGCGGGCCTGCTGGACGCGCTCGCCGACGGGGACCCGGAGGAAGCGGAGACGGGGGACTCGGTGCGCAAGGCGCTGCTGGCGCCGCCGTGGCCGCTGGAGCAGGGCCGGCTGCTGCCTTCCGGCCGCTCGCGCGTGCTGAGCCTGGACGTGCGCGAGCCGCGCCCCGTGGGTGCCCAGGTGCTGTGCGGCTCCACGCCGCGCGTGGGCGTGGACGGCCCCCGGCCGCCGTGCGCCTTCGCGCTGCGCGTGGACGGCCGCACCGTCGTGGAGCAGCAGGTGGAGGACGGGAAGACGGCGCTGCTGACCTTCGTCCTGGACGCGCGCGGCCGGCACCAGGTGGAGGTGCTGCACGGGCGCAACGCGACGCCGGCCCTCGGGCTGGTGCGCTTCGTGGACCCGTCCGTGGCGGGCGGCCAGGCCGCGCCGCTGTCCTCGCAGCAGCCGCTGACGCTGCTGCGCAGCAAGCCGGGCACGCCGGTGGTGATGACGGTGCTCGGGCCGGGCGCGCTGCGCATCCAGGCGCGTGCGCTGTCGCCCCAGGCCGGGCGGCACGTGCTGCTGTCCAGCGTGGTGATGCCCTCCGGTGACGGCACGGGCGGAGCGGGCGCCGAGGACGGCCCGCCGGTGCGCCTGGGCCTGCCGGAGGACGTGGACGCCACGGTGAAGGGCCTCGCCAGCCCCGTGGGCCGCGCGGGTGAGACGTGGCTGCTGTTGCCCGGCAAGGGCCCGCACCAGGTGCGCCTGGAGTCGCCCGAGGGCGAGGCGCTGGTGCGCGTGGAGCTGGGCGTGACGGAGCCGCCGGCCGCGGCGCCGGGACGCTGGTGGGAGCAGGCGTCCTCCGGGATGGAGCCCCTGCCGTGGCCCGCGCTGCCGCCGCGTCTGTCGCTGCTGCCGGAGGGCGTGCCTCCCGCGGAGGCGCCGCACGGCCTGGGGATGATTTCCGCGGAGCTGGCCTTCCGCCGCGAGGAAGTCGAGGAGGGCGAGGTCCTCGAGCGCCCGCTGCGCTCGGGCATGGACGTGCGCCTGGGCCTGCGCCGCGAGCTGGTGGAGGACCGCGCGTGGCTGCGCTTCGAGCCCGAGGCGCGCTACCCGGTGGGCCAGCCCACGGTGTTCGGCGCCAACACGAACCTCTACCTGACGCGGCTGCCGCTGCGCCTGCGGCTGAACCTGCACGGCGCGTTCTTCACCCAGTCGGTGGAGGACACGCTGCGCTGGAGCGCGCGCGGCCGGGCCACGGTGGACCGGTGGGTGCGGCTGAGCCCGGACCTGGGACTGGTGCCGTCGCTGGGCCTGGCGATGGAGACGTCGCACGGCGGCTCGGCGGTGGACGCGAACCGGTATGACCAGAGCGTCTACTGGCGCTACGGCAAGGACCACCCGCGGCGGCTGATGCCGAAGCTGTCGCTGCGCTGGCAGCCCTTCCAGGACCACGTGGGCTCGGTGGGGACGTTCGCCACCACCAACGCGGACCTGGGCACGCTGGACCACGCGGGCGGCGGCGCGCGGTGGGCGGCCCTGCTGGGCGGACCGCTGCGCGGCACCCGGGCGGAGCTGGGCTACGAGCTCACGTACCGCATGCAGGACGAACACCGCGCCCAGGCGTATCTGCGGCACCGGGTGGCGGGCCGGTTGGACTGGAACGTGTGGGCGGGGAACGGCAACCGGCTGATGCTCTTCGCGGAAGACCGGGCGCTGCTGTCGGACCCCTTCGGGTTGCAGAACGTCTTCTCCGTGGGGGCGCGCTGGGACTGGATGGGCGGCCGCGGCCTGCGGGACATCACTCCTCCCGAAGAGGAGTTCGAGGAGCTGCTCGATGCAGGACGTTCGCTCGACTGAAGTGTCCTCGCCCCGACGCGCCGGCTCCCTCCGGGAGCATCTCCCGGGAGGAGTGCATAGCTCTCCCCGCGACATGCGCCTGTCGTCTGATCCGCTGGAAGACCTGCTCCTGGAGGCCCTCCCCCCGCTGCACCGGCGAATCCGCCGCGCCGTCGTGGGCCGGCTGGCACGCCGCCTGCTGGAGTCGTGCCCGCGCCCGCACGGCGGGGGTGATGGCCACGCACTCTGGCTGCGAGAAGCCGTGCAGTCCCTCGTCGCCGAGGTGGCCGTGGTGGACGCCGAGTCCGCCGCCCTCACCCGCCGCTACAACGAGGCGCAGGGCGAGGAGGCACGGCGCCAGGTCCTCGTCGAGCACATCACCCAGACGGTGAAGGACCGGAAGGACCGCCGCGAGGACTTGCGCGCGCTGGACCGGTGGATGGGCCTGGACGCGCTGCGGGAGCGGCTGGAGCGCCGCCGCCACGAGCTCCTCCAGGAGGAGGAAACGGCGCTGCGCTGCCTCACCGGCGCGCTGGGCCGGCTGGACGACGACACCCGCGCCACCCACGCACAGGCCCTGAAGTCCCTGGCGAGCGAGCTGCTGGAGCGCGCGGCGGGAGCCCCCCGCGCGCAGAACCGCCTGGCCGCGCTGGAGTGCTTCCACGCCCTGGTGCGCCAGGAACCCGCGTCGGTGGCGACGCTGCTGGAGGCGGGCCCCACGCTGTCGAGCCTCGTGGGCCAGGAGGACTCGAGCCCCTTCTTCCAGGCGGAGGCCCTGCGGGCGCTGCTGGTGACGGACACGCTCGCCGGCCTCGCGACGCTGCGCCAGCGGCTGCGCGGCCCCTACCCTTCCGCGAAGGACTTCCTCTTCCGCCGGCAGGCGCTGGAGCTCGTCGCGCCGCTGCTCCCCGCCGAGCACCTGCTGCCACTGCTGACGGAGGTGGCGGCGCACGACCCGAGCGAGTTCGTGCGCATGGGCCTGTGCGGCCTGCTGGCGCCGCGCGTGGAGGGCCAGTCCCTCCTGCGCCAGCTCGCGGGCCTGGACGGGGCCACGCAGACGCCCCGCGTGCGCACGGCCGCGGTGCTCGCCGCCGTGGAGGCGACGCGCCAGGAGGCGCCGGTGAAGGACCGCGCGCTCGCCCTGTTGGTGGACGTCCTCCGTGAGGACACCGACGCGCTCGTGCTGCGCGTGGCGTGCGAGCAGGCCGCCGCGCTGGCGGAGACGCTCGGCCCGAGCCTCGGTGAGGCCCACACGCGACTCACCGACGCCGTCGCGGCGCTGCGCACGCGCCCGGACACGGCGGGCCTCGTGCTGGAGACGGCGGCCAACGCCGAGCAGGTGCTCCGCCGCACCGCGGACCCGGCGCGCCTCGCCTGGACGCGCTACCTGGCCGAGCGCGTGGAGAAGCTGCGCCCCGGTGGCCGCACGAAGGTGACGCTGGCGCCGCTGCCGGACGGGCTGCCGCCGCTGCCCGAGGAGCCGGCCTGGCTGGGCGCCATCCTCGCGGACCTGTCGCGCGACGGGTATGGCCTCTACGCGGAGCGCTCCGAGCACACGCTGACGCTGTGGCAGGGAGACCGGCAGAAGCGCCGGCTGTGGCGCATCCTCCACGAGCTGCGCACGCCCGCGCCGAACAAGCGCCAGGGCTTCCAGCACACCATCGGTCGGCAGCTGCCGGGCACGCTGCGCGCGCACCCGGGACACCTGGACGAAATCACGGAGACGGTGGTCCCCGGCGAGCGCGTGCACGTGGCCAGTCAGGGCGGCTGGGGACGGCACCTGCCCACGGTGGATGACCTGCTCGACTTGCCGCTGCGCGCCAACGGCAAGGTGCACCTGTTCAGCAGCCACGGCACCACGGTGCTGGTGCCTCCGCCCTCGCTGGCGCGGCGGCTGCGCAACCGGCTGCGCGTGACGAAGGACTACCGCCAGTTGTCGGCGCTGCGGCTCACCTCGCTCCAGGGTGAGGAGCCGCGCGAGCGCCGCCGCTTCGTGGAGCACGTGGAGAAGGACCTCGGCGTCCTCGTGCACTTCTCTCCGTACGCGTCGCAGGCGTCGGTGCCCGGCCCGCTGTCCACCCTCTTCGGGGACCCGGACGACGGCAAGGGCTCGCGGCTGCACACGCCCGCGATGATGGGGCTGGAGAGCGGCATCCTCGCGCTGCTCACCGAGCGCATCATGGAGAGCGAGGGCTACTTCCTCAGCGGTGGCGGCAACGGCATCGCCGCGCTCGGCATCTTCACGGCGGCGCTGTTCACCGTCTTCCTGGGGGAGACGTACGTCAAGCGGCAGCGGGTGCGGAAGTCGCGCGCGCAGGTGCCGCTGTGCATCGGCGGCTGGGGAACGCGCGGCAAGTCCGGCACGGAGCGCCTGAAGGCGGCGCTCTTCACCGGCATGGGCTTCGACGTGTTCGCGAAGACGACGGGCTCGGAGGCGATGTTCGTGCACTCCGCGCCGGGCGGCGTGCCGACGGAGTTCTTCATCTTCCGTCCCTACGACAAGGCCACCATCTGGGAGCAGAAGGACATGGTGGAGCTGGGCGCACGCCTGGGCACGGAGGTCTTCCTCTGGGAGTGCATGGCACTGCAGCCCAACTTCGTGGAGCTGCTCCAGAACGACTGGATGAAGGACGACGTGGCCACGCTGACCAACGCGTACCCGGACCACGAGGACATCCAGGGCCCGGCCGGCATGGACGTGGCCACCGTCATCACGAAGTTCATGCCGAAGGGCGGCAAGGTGGTGACGACGGAGGACCACTTCCTGCCCCTCTTCCAGCGGGCCGCGAAGGACGGCGGCACGGCGCTGCACCACAGCGCGTGGTGGGAGGCGGAGCTGATTCCGGAGGAATTGCTCTCGCTGTTCCCCTACCGCGAGCACCCGCGCAACATGGCGCTGGTGGCCACGCTGGGCGAGCAGCTCGGCGTGCCGCGCTCGTACGCGCTGGCGCTGATGGCCGAGCACGTCCAGCCGGAGATTGGCGTGCTCAAGGTCTTCCCGAGCGCGAAGGTGCGCGGACGGAAGCTGACCTTCATCAACGGCCACTCGGCCAACGAGCGCACGGGCTTCCTCAACAACTGGCGCCGCACCGGGCTGGACACGGTGGAGCCGGAGACGCAGCCGGACCGCGCCGTCATCACCGTCATCAACAACCGGTGGGACCGCGTGTCGCGCTCGGAGGTGTTCGCCCGCATCATGGTGGAGGACGCGGCGGCGGACCGGCACGTGCTCATCGGCACCAACCTGGAGGGCCTGCAGAAGTACGTGCGTGACGCGCTGGACCGCTACCTCCAGCGCACGGAAGTCGTGGCCGCGGAGGACCTCGTCGACGGCGCGGACGCGGGCCGCCCCGAGGTGCGCCTGACGCGCGAGCTGGCGCGGCTGAAGATTCCGCGCCCCACGCCCCAGGCCTTCTTCGAGCGCCTGAAGCTGTACGCGAATGGCGCGGGACTGAGCGCCGTGCGCACGCCGGAGCTGGCCGCCGCGGTGGAGTCGGCGCTGAGCACGCCGGACGAGCACGTCGCGGTGGCGAAGGTGCGCTCCGCGCTGGAGCGCGAGGTGGGGCCGCTGCTGGACGCGGCGCTGCGCGAGGGGCCGCTCCGCGAGGACGCGGCGATGCCGGAGGTGCTGGCCCCGGCGACGAAGGACGAGGTGTGCGAGCACGCGCTCTACACGCTGGCGCGACTGGTGGTGCACGCGCGGCTTCGGCGGGCCCTGCCCCGCCCGGGCGCCGACGGCGACGAGGTGGCGGCGTTCCACCGGAAGTTCCGCGACGCGTACCGGGACCTGTACCTGGAGCAGCTGGTCCCGGTGGAGGACGCGGCAGCGACGGGTGACCAGGTCATCGACGCGTGCGCGCGGGCCGTCCCGCCGGGCCTGGGCGTGAGCATCATGGGCGCGCAGAACATCAAGGGCACGGGCCTGGACTGGGTGTACCGGTGGCTGGCGCTGGACAGGGTGGGCTCGGCGCTGGAGGCCCTGGGGAAGGCTTCCGCCGAGCCGCGGCGGCGCGCCCTGGAGTCGCTGGAGACCTTCGCCGACTCCGGACTGGTGGACGCGGGGCTGGCGCGGGTGGCGCTACCGCGGCTGGCGATGAGTGCCCAGACTCCGGAGGAAGCAGAGCGGCTGCGGCGCCTGGCCGAGAAGGCGCGGGCCACGCACGAGGCGAAGCTCGCGGCGCTGAAGCACACGGGGACGGCGACCTTCATGCAGTCCGTCACGCGCAAGGTGGAGAAGGTGTTCGACTACCTGGACAGCGTGCAGCGGCGCCGGCTGAGCGAGCTGCTGCTGGAGGACCTGGTGGCCGGCCGCGTGTCGCACGCGCGGGCGGCGCTGGAGACGCGCAAGCTGTACGAGCGGCAGAAGGGCGGCTGGCTGTTCTCGGGCTTCGGCGCGGGCAAGCCGGAGGAGGCACCCGCGCTGCCGGCGCCGACCCAGCCGGAGGTGCTGGAGCCGGTGGCTCCGCAGCCGCTGCGGGACGTGTTCGACGAGGCATTGGGGGCGAAGCGCGACGACGTGGCGGTGCCGGTGCCAGGGCCCACGCACGGCGCGAACAGTACGGTGGTGGCGGCACCGAGGCCGTCGTTGGAGGGGGGCCACGCGAAGCCTCGCGAAGAGCGGGAGTCCGCGGCCCAGGAGGCACCGGTGCCACGCGCACCGGTGGACGACGCGGGGGATCCAGCGAACTGACGCTGGCGGCGTCGCGACAACCTGAGGAGGGGATTTCATGGAGGAGCTTCCCACCCCGGATGCTCCCGGCATCGCGAGTGTGCCAACGGGCACACGCGTCGGAGTCGGCGTACCGGGGCACAACGAGACCACGCCGGGAGCCCGGCGGCGCGCGCTGTTCTACGCGCGGCAGACGATGCGCGTGAGCGAGGTGCGCGACCTCGCCGGATTCGACGCGCTGGAGCCGGAGTGGAACGACCTCGTCTCGCGCACGGACGACCAGGTCTTCTACCGGCACGAGTTCCTTCGCTGCTGGCTGCGGCACTTCGCGCCGGAGGGCCGGCTGCGCATCCTGACGGGGCGTGACGCGGAAGGCCGGCTGGTGGCGGTGCTGCCGCTGCGTGCGCAGCGGGGGCGGCAGTACGGCATGCCGGTGCGGCAGCTGCTGTCGCTGACGAACAAACACTCGTGCCGCTTTGATTTGCTGGCGGAGGACCCGCGCCGCGCGGGGACCGCGTTCCTGGCGCACCTGATGAAGGACCCGAGCTGGGACGTACTGCGGCTGGCGGACGTGCCGGACGGCGGCTCGGCCTTCGCGGTGCTCGCGGCGGCGCGCCGGGTGGGCATGCCCTGCGGGACGTGGGAGAGCGCGCGCTCGCCATACGCCCTGCTTCCGGACGCGGTGGACACGTGGCAGCGCGAGCGGGGACGGCAGTCCAAGCCGCTGCGCCGCCGGCGTCGCCGGCTGGAGGAGCGCGGCCGGGTGACGCTGGAGCGCGTGACAGGCGGAGAGCGCCTGGCGGAGCGGCTGGAAGAGGGCTTCGCGCTGGAGCGTAGCGGCTGGAAGGCGCAACGCGGGACGGCGATTGCGCAGAGCCGGAAGCGGCTGGCGTTCTACTCGGACCTGGCGGAGGTGGCGGCGAAGGCCGGCTGGCTGGGGCTTTACTACCTGCGGCTGGGCACGCAGGCCATCGCGTTCCAGTACGGGCTGGAGTACGGCGGCCGGTACCTCGCGCTGAAGCCGGGATACGACGAGCGCTTCGCGGAGGTGAGCCCGGGGCAGCTGCTGACGGAAGGGCTCATCCAGGACTGCATCGGCCGGGGAGTGACGGAGCTGGACCTGCTGGGGGACGACGCGCCCTTCAAGCGGGAGTGGACGGACACGGTGCGTCCACACCACTGGCTGTTCATCTACCGGAACTCGCTGAGAGGCCGTGCGCTGTACCGGGCGAAGTTCCGCTGGGCCCCCGTGGCTCGGAGAATGGTGGGCAAATGGGTCCGACGGCGCTGACCTTCTACCGGGCCGCGAAGCGGCTGCAGACGTGGCGAGTGCCGGTGCTGCCGGACATGGTGGCGGCGGTGGGCACGCGCATGCACCAGTGTCACGTGGACCTGGGGGCCGAGCTCCATGCGAGCGTGGAGCTGGGCTACGGCGGCATGGGCGTGGTGGTGGCGCCCGGCGTGGAGATTGGCGAGGGGAGCTTCCTCTCGCAGAACGTCAGCGTGGAGCCGAAGCCCGGCGTGCCGGGTGCGCCGCGGATTGGACGCAACGTCTACGTCGGCGTGGGCGCGCAGATTCTCGGCCCCGTCACGGTGGGTGACGGTGCGGTGATTGGGGCGAACGCGGTGGTGACGGCCGACGTGGCCCCTGGAGCGGTGATTGCGGGGATTCCCGCGCGGGAGCTGAAGCGCAAGCCCCTGTAGGACGGAGGGCTCCTTGCCCCCCGCCCTCGGCTGAAAGTCGCTCCGGCCACTTCCCCTGGGTGCTCCAGACGAAGAGCGAGCGGCCTCGGTCAGCGTGCGCGCCCCGGGGACCGATTTCGCCTATGCTCCGGGCCCGCCTGACGGAACCGGAGTTTTCGAGTGCCGAGCCCGGTGGGTCCCAGCGACTCCCGCCCCAACAGCATGGAATCCCCAGGAGCTGGACGCCCTCGCCGGCGGTTGGCTCGCATCATCGTGGGCGTGCTCCTGGTGCTCGTCGCGCTCCCCGTGCTGGCGCTGGCCGCGACAGTGGCCGTCCTGCACAACCTCGACCGCCCCTGGCTGAAGCAGCGCATCGTTTCCCGGGTGGAAGCGGACACGGGGGTGCGGCTGGACTACCAGATAGCCCGCGTCGAGCTGCTCTCGGGTCTGCGACTGGAAGGGCTGGTGGTCCAGACTCCGCCACCGTTCCAGGCCATCGCGCCGGAACTGCTCCGCGTCGGCAGGCTGGAGGCGCAGTGGTCGCCTGGCTCCCTGCTGAGCGGCCCCAACCTCGTCGAGCGGGTGGCCATCCGGGACGTGACCTTCACCCTGGTGGCTGACGAGCAGGGCGCCACGTCCCTCACGGCCTTGCAGGGGACGAAGGCTCCCGAGCCGACGTCCATGGAAGAGCCCCTCGGAGCCTCCCGACAAGCCGCTGCGCTCCTGGCCTCCGCGCCTCCCGTCGGGAAGGTTGAAGTCTCGGGCGTGTCGGCGAGCTACATCCGCGTTCGCAACGGCGAGGTGCTCGAACGCGGGTCCCTGCGTGGCTTCGCGGCCGACGTCGAAGCGAAGCATGAGGACGACGGCTGGAAGCTCCTCGCGCGGCTGGGCCAACCCGGCGCGCCGCTTCCCCTGGAGCTGACCCGAGAAGGCCCGGCCATTCCGCCGGCCCTCGCCGTGCTGGAGCTGGTCCTCTCCGCGGAGGTAGGCGCGTCGGCCGCGCGCGCACAGGTGGACCTCGATGTCGCGCGACAGTCCTTCGACTCGCGGTTCACGGTCCGCAAGCTGCTGCACGGCGCGGCCTCGGCGAAGTTCGACGGTGAGAAGCAGCACATCACTCTCGAGCTGGACCGCACCACGCTGACCGACAGCGCCGAAGTGCATGCCCGGCTGGTGCTTCCCGATGCGCGAGAGGTACCACCCGTCCTGACCCAGGCCCTGGCGGATGTGGACCTGGGACGGCTGCTTCAAGAGATTCCCGCCGAGTGGCGTCCGTTCTCGGTCGAGCGCGGCAAGCTGCACCTGGACGCCAAGGAGGTCACGCTCAGCGACATGCCGCAGCTGGGAGCCCAGGGCCGGCTCGCCCTGGACGTCGACGTCGGGGAGCTCCTGCTCGCCCAGGACGGGCTCCGGGTGGCACTCGGCGGTGGCCGCATCGCGCTGGTGGCCACTCCCGACACAGAGAAGGGACTTGCCGCTCAGCTCACGCTCGCGCTCCAGGGGCTCGCCGTCAGCGGGCCCACCCTGCTGCGTGTGCCGAAGGCCTCCATCGAGCTGAAGGCGCACCAGCTGCGGCCGGACCTCGCCTCGCCCATCCGGGTCGCGGGGGACGTCTCGCTGTCCGGAATGGTGGATGCCCTGGACGTCCGTGCCTCCGGGCTCCGCGCGACGGCCGAGCGGCTGGGCCTCCAGCTCCAGCTCCCCCTCACGGTTGAGCCGCCCTTCGCGCTGAAGGCGGACGTCCCCGTGCGGGCGCTCCAGGTCGTCACGGCGGATGGACGCGAGGTGCTGAAAGGCCCCGTGCACGTGAAGCTCAACGCGTCGGAGGTGTTCCCGCAGATGGAGGACCCCCGGCTCAGCCAGGCCCGCGTCCGGCTGGAGCTCGACGCGGGCACGCTGCATGCGTCGCTGGATGCCAACAAGGGGACCGACACGGTGGCGTACACCCTGGCCGTCCAGACGCCGGACCTCGCCGCCGCCCGGCCCTTCATCCCCGACCCGGTCGCCGCTCGCATTCCCTGGAAGCACCTGGGCGTGAGCGTGGCCTCCAAGGGCAGGCTGGCGGCGCTCTTCTCCCATTCGCCTCGGATTGAGCACCGAACGGAGCTGCGCCTGCAGCGGCCGGGCTGGGACGACGTGTCGGCCAGCAGCGCCGCCGTCGTGGTGCGCTCGCAGGGAGATGCGTGGCGGCACAAGGGCGACGTGGACCTTCAAATCGAAGGGCTGCGCGCCGGACAGCTCGACGCGGGTCCGCAGCACCACACGCTGACGCTGGACCTCGACCGCCGCAAGCCGTCGCTTCGCCTGGGGCTCACCAGCCAGGCGGGGCTGATGATTTCACTCGATGCCGCACTGGCGTTCGACCGGAAGACCCGCGCGCTCCGCATGGATGTGACGAGCGACCTTCCGCCCATCGGAGCACTGTCACCCCTCCTGGCCAGGGCCCAGGTTCCCAAGGAGCTGGATGCCTCGAAGCTCGCGCTGAACGTGGAGTTGCACGGCACGCTGCGCGGCGTGCTCACGGACATCGCCGCCGACGGAACCCCGAGCCTGACGCCCACCCCGCTGCGGACGGCCAGCTTCGAGGGCAAGGCGGTGGTGGGCGCGCGCGGCATCCGCTGGAGGCAGGATGCCCTGTCGGTGAACCTTCCCGCGCTGCGCTGGCAGGTCGAGTCGCTCGTCGATGGGCCCCGGCGAACCGTCCACAGCGACCTGACGGTGGAGAAGCTCAACATGGGCATGCGCGACAGCCGGGTGTCGCTCGCCGACGTGTCCAGCGCCACCACCGCCACCTTCACCGACAAGCTGGAAGCGGACGAAGTCGAGCTGAAGCAACGCTTGAAGGTCCGCACCCTCGAACAGAAGCCGGCGCTGCCCTATCCGGTCCAGGACCTGGAAGGCTCGTTCTCCATTCGCCGTAAGGCCAATGGCGTCGTTCACGTCCCCGACCTGAAGCTGTCCATTGCCAGCACCAGCACCGCGCTGACGGCCCAGGGCCGGCTCGACCTCAGTGACGACCGGCGCCTCCTCGCGGTGCGGGGTGAGCTGGCGCAGGACCTGTCCAAGCTCGCGCAGCCCGGCCGCATCGAGAGCAGCGGCAAGGTCACGGTCGACTTCCGGGTGGCCTCGCCCGACCTCGTGGTCTTCCGCACCCTGTCCAACCTCCTCTTCCAGAACGTGAGCCTGCGGCTGCCCGAATCCGGCGTGGAAATCGACACGCTCGACGGCAACGTGCCGCTGACGGAGAACGTGGAGCTCGCCGAGGGCCAGGTCCGGCTGCTGAGCGACATCGACGTGAATCCGTACTCGATGCTCCGCTTCGCCGACCAGCACCCGCTGATGTCGCGCGGCGGCTTCATGTCGGTGGGCCGCATCGTCACCCCACGCATCTCCATCGCGCCCCTGGCCGGCAACATGTTCATCAACCAGAGCGTGGTCTCCATCAGTCAGCTGGAGATGGGCGTCCGCGGCGGGCGCATCACCGGACAGTGCGTGCTGGACTACCAGGGGAAGCACTCCACCCTGGAGGCCCACGTGCGGGCGACGGGCGTGCAGTCGTCCCGGGGCGAGCCCTTCGACGGCAATGCGGCCGTGGTCATCTCCGCCAAGGACCGCAGCGTCAACGGGCGCGCGGAAATCCTGCGCATCGGCAACCGCCACCTGCTGGACCTGCTGGACCTCGAGGACCCGCACCACACCGACGCCGCCACCAACCGCGTCCGCTACGCGTTGAGCCTGGGCTACCCGGAGCACGTGCGGGTGAGCTTCAACCACGGCTTCGGCAGCCTGCGCATCACCATGGGCGGGCTGGCCAGGCTGATCAGCATCGACGAAATCCGGGGCATCTCCATGGGCCCCATCGTCGACCGCATCATCAACTCCATGTATCCACCGGAGGCCGCGCCATGAAGCTCCGCGGGTTGCTGCTCCTCACCGTCCTCGCCACCGGGTGCATCCGCGCCCCGCAGATCGTCATGGTCGACCGCGCGACGGCGCTCGAGGAACAGGCCGCGGGCTCATTCAAGGACGTGGAGCAGCGGCTGGCTCGCGCGGGCATGAGCCCGACGCCGGTGCCGCTCACGCCCAACCAGCTGGAGGACCTGGGCATCCGGCCCACGCCGCTGGTCGAGAACCTCGGCAAGACGCAGGCGGACCGCGTCGACGAGCTGTTGTTCCGCCACTGCATCGGCGAAGGGAAGGACGGGCTGCTGGTGGACACCCGGCGCAGCTGCCTGGCCGGTCGACTGACGGCCGATGACGTCGCCCTGGTGGAGCGGGTGAACCGGGCCCGGCAGCAGCTGTGGAAGTGGATGCGGACGGTCCGCCCCGGCGTGTCCGAGGAGTCACTGCGCAAGAGCTGGCACCAGGCGCACGCGGAGGGAGTGGTGTGCGGCGGCTGGGTCGAAGCCGCTGACGGCGTCTGGGGAGAGAAGAAGTGCTGACGCCGCGAGGCCGGTGGCTCCTGCTCCTGGCGCTCCTCGTCACCCACGGCGCCTGGGCCCAGGACGACGACAACGAAGGGGGCCTGCGCACGCTCTCACGGCTCACCGTGGGCATGGGAGACCAGTTCCTGGGGCAGCTGGCGCCTGATGGGAACACGTTGGTCTTCGTGTCCAACCGCGACATCGCGACCGAAATCTACGCGCAGGACCTGGAGAAGGGCCGCGAGCGCCGCCTCTTCGACGAAGGCGCGGACGTGACCTGGCCGCGCATCAGTCCCGACGGCAAGCACCTGCTCTACATCTCGTTCCGGAACCAGGCCAGCGGCCAGCTCTGTGTGCGGACGTTGCCGGAGGGGGAAGACCGCCGCTGCCTCGAAGAGGAGACCAGCGCGCTGCAGGCGGAGTGGATTGACGCCTCACATGTCGCGCTGGTGAGCCGGGCGAGCATCCAGGGCGGCCTGCACCTGTCCCGCGTCACGGTGGGGCCGAAGCTGAGCGCGAGCCCCCTGCTCGAGCGCAACCTGACCAGTCCCACCATCTCCCCCGATGGGCGCTGGCTCGTGTACGTCCCCGTGGAGCGCTCCGTGCAGCAGGTGGGCCCCGGCTTCGCCGCGCGCGCCTCGGACCACCTGGAGGCACTCCGGCTGGACCGCCCCGGCGCGGTCCCCATCCCGCTGGCGCTCGAGCTTCCGGGACGGACGGGGCAGCCGGTGTTCGCGCTCGATGGGCGCTCGCTGTACGTGGTGCAGTTCTTCAGCGACTCCAACGCGGACGGGGTGATTGACGCCGGAGACCGCGGGATGCTGTTCCGGGTGCCCTTCGCCACCGAGCGTGAGGACGCCGCCGAGCGGGCCGCCGCCTCCAGTCCGGACCAGCTCACCAGTGAGACCTGGAGCTGCGAGTACCCGGCGCCCGCGGCCGCGTCGCTCATCGCGACCTGCTCGCGTGGTGGCTCGCTGGACGTGTATCAACTGCCGCTGGATGGCCAGGTGCCTGGAAACTGGGACGTGCCCCGCCTCAACGAGGAGCTGGGAATGGCCGGCCGGCGCGCGGACCTGCTGCTGCTCTATCGCCAGCGCCTGCTGCGCGAGGAGCGGCCCAAGCCCCGCCGTCTGCTGATGATGCGCCTGAGCCGGCTGCACCTGGGCTTCGATGACTTCGATACGGCGCAGTTCTACGCCCGCCACATGCAATCGGTGGAAGACCCCGCCACCGCGGGGCTGGCGGAGCCGCTGCAACTGCTCATCGACCACCGCCGCGACATGAAGGAGCGCGAGCGCGGCCGCATGATGGAGGAGCTGAGCGAAGTCGAACGGCAGCGCATGGCGGCATTGGACCCGGCCGCCGCGCCCAGCCCGCCCTCCGCCGTCTTCCGGCACGTGGTGCGCAGCGAGCTGGCGCAGGACGCTGGCGACTTCACGCTGGCGCGGCAGGAGCTGGAGGCGGCCCAGGTGACGGACACCACGCCGCGCGGGGTGCTGGAGGCCTGGTACGAACGAGCGGACGCGCTGTACCGCGCGCTCGACGAACGGGAGGCGCTGGCCGAAGCCGGCCGCCGGCTCTCCACGAACAAGGTCTTCAAGGAAGACGACCAGCTCGACTTCGCTCGCGCCGCGGTCCGCGCCCTCTACCGGGGACGCCCCTACGCGGAGGCGGAGGCTGCCATGGCCCGGGAGCTCGCCTCAGCGCCCGCCGGCTCGGCCTACGCGTTCGCCCTGGAGTCGGGCCGGCACGTCAATGCGTTGCATGAAGAGCGTCCCCCCCGCCCGGTGCGGGATGCGCTGATTGCCTTCTACCATCAGCAGAAGAACCCCCTTCGACGGCGCGCGCTGGTGCAGGACGCCGTCGAGCGCGCGTCGGGCCTCGGCGCCGACGGCGTGCTGGAGGCGTTCGCCACGGCCTACGTCGACGATGCCCCGGCCGGCACCGAGGAGCGCCGCCGGGCCGAGCGGCTGTTCCGCCGCGCGATGACGGGCCGCGCCTATCGCCGGCTGGGGCGGGAGCGCCTGGACGACGCCCGTGCCGACTTCGACCTCGTCACCCGGCGGACCGGCTCGCTGGAGAGCGCCGTCGAGTCCATGAGCCTGCGCCTGCGGGCCGGCGTCAGCCCCGAGGTGGTGGAGAAGGAAGTCACCACCACCTCCGCGAGCATGGCGAAGCCGCTCACGCACTTCGTGAAGGCCTACCTCACCGCGCGCCAGCTGCCCGAGCTGGATGACAGCGCCCACGCCCAGGCGGTGAAGGCGGCCGTGCAGGAGCTGCGCGCGTCGTGGCAGGAGCTCAAGAACCAGCGCGCGGTACATGCCCTCTACGGGGCCATCCAGCACGAGGACTTCCTGCGCGGCAAGGACCCCGCTTCCGCCGAGCGCGCCAACCGGCACTACCTGATTGCCCTGGACCTGGTGCGCAACAACCTCCGCTACAAGGCGATGCTCCTCGGCGCGCTGGGGCTGCTGCACACGCAGGTGGGCAACTTCCACATCGCGCTGGGCTACCTGGAGCAGCGGGACAAGCTGCCCTACGTGGACAATGCGGCGGGGCTGGCGGTGTCGCTCGCCCGCGCCCGGGCGCTGCTGCACGTCGGCCGCGAGGCGGAGGCGGCGAAGGCGGCGGACCAGGCCCTGGCCATGGTGGACGCCTCCCCGAAGCTGGCCGGGTTCGCTCCGCTGGTGATGGACCGCGCGGCGCTCTACAACCTCGCCGCGGGACGCTTCGAACGTTCGCTGGCGCTCTATGACCGCGAGCTGCCCGTCGTGGACGCGGGCACCCGCGACGCGGAGGGGCTGCGCAACCGGCTGGTGGTGCGGCTGGCCCGCTGCGCGGCCGCGCTGGGCGCGGGTCACCCCCAGCGCGCGCTGGAGGACCTGGACACGGTGGACCGCGACCTGGCGACCCCGGCCGTGCAGGCCACGCTCGAGCAGGCCCACGTCACCCGCGAGCACGTGCAGCGCTCCTACCGCATCATCGCCGCGGGGCTGCGCGCCAACGCGGAGGGCAAGCTCGGGCACCTGGACGCCGCCGCCCGCTCGCTGGAGCAGCGCCGCGAGCTCTTCCTGGAGCAGTTCGCGGACACGGACCGCGACGAGGACCTCCGCGCGGTGATGCTGGCGCAGCTGCGGCTGGCCGAGAATGCCGTCGACCGCCGCGACACGGCCCGCGCGGCCTGGTGGCTGGGCAGGACGATGGAGCACGCGGACACCCTGATTGCGCGCACCCACGCCCCGGTCGATGCCGGCCAACTGGACGTGCTCTGGTTCGCGGCGCAGCTGCACCTGGACGGGAGCACGAAGCTGCCCTTCGACGTGCCCGCGCGCATGGGCCAGGCGCAGCGCACCCTCATCGACCAGCGCAACCCGACCTGGCGCTCCTATGTGGCGTGGTTCGAGGTCTACCTGGCGCTCGGCACCGACACCCCCGCGCAGCTCCGGGAGGCGATGCTGCTGCCCGGACAGTAGTCGTCGGCTGTCCCCCACCCGACACCGCCCGCCCGGGGACCGTCCAACCGTCCCGGCCCGCAGTCGGCTTCTCCCCAGGCACACCACCGGCCAAGGTCAGCCCCAGGGCGCGTGGGCCGTCCTCCTACCCCATGCACCCTCCAAGAACTCCTGCGCCGCCTCGCGTTGTGGCATATACCCACACCATGCCTTCCGCCCTCACCGCCTCCCAGATTCGCGAGGCGTTCCTCAAGTTCTTCGAGGAGCGTGGCCACTCCCGCGTGGCCTCTTCCTCGTTGGTGCCCGCCAACGACCCGACGTTGATGTTCACCAACGCGGGCATGGTCCAGTTCAAGGACGTCTTCACCGGCCGCGAGAAGCGCGACTACAAGCGCGCCACCACCTCGCAGAAGTGCGTGCGCGCCGGCGGCAAGCACAACGACCTCGACAACGTGGGCTTCACGGCCCGGCACCACACGTTCTTCGAGATGCTCGGCAACTTCTCCTTCGGCGACTACTTCAAGGCCGAGGCGATTGCCTACGGCTGGGAGTTCGTCACCAAGACGCTCGGCCTGGACAAGGAGCGCCTCGCCGTCACCGTGTTCAACGGCGAGCGCGGCATCCCCTGGGACGAGGAGGCCTTCGAGCTGTGGGCGAAGCAGGGCGTGCCCCGCGAGCGCATCCTCAAGCTCGGCTACAAGGACAACTTCTGGGCCATGGGCGACACCGGCCCGTGCGGCCCGTGCTCGGAAATCCACTACCACCAGGGCAATGACATCCCCTGTGTGGAGGAGGCCCAGGGCAAGCCCTGTCAGGGCGTCGCGTGTGACTGCGACCGCTGGCTCGAAATCTGGAACCTCGTGTTCATGCAGTTCGAGCGCAAGGAGAAGGACGCGCCGCTGATTCCGCTGCCCAAGCCGTCCATCGACACGGGCGCGGGCCTGGAGCGCATCGCGTCCGTCGTCCAGGGCAAGCGCTCCAACTACGAGACCGACCTCTTCCAGCACATCATCGCCACCATCAGCGAGCTGTGCGGCAAGCCGTACACGCAGGAGGGCGGTGCCTCCATGCGCGTAGTGGCGGACCACAGCCGCGCGGCGGCGTTCCTCATCGCGGACGGCGTGCAGCCCTCCAACGAGGGCCGCGGCTACGTCCTGCGCCGCATCATGCGCCGCGCCATCCGCCACGGCACCCAGCTGGGCCTGGAGGACGTGTTCTTCTTCAAGGTCGTCGACCGCGTCATCCAGCTGATGGGCGACGCGTACGCCGAGCTGCGCGAGAGCCGCACCTTCATCCTCGAGGTCTGCCGCCACGAGGAGACGAGCTTCCGCCAGACGCTCAGCCGCGGCCTCAAGCTCATCGAGGAGGAGCTGGCGAAGCTGCAGAAGTCCGGCGGCAAGCAGCTGTCCGGCGAGGTGGTGTACCTGCTGCACGGCACCTACGGCTTCCCGTGGGATTTGACGCAGATCATCGCCAAGGAGCGCGGCCTCGACGTGGACCTGCCCCGCTTCGAGGAGCTCCTCAAGGAGGAGGCGGACAAGAACAAGTTCGCGGGCTCCGGCGACAAGGGCGTCGGTGACATCTACCTGAAGCTTCTGGAGCGGCTCGGGACCACGGAGTTCCTCGGCTACGAGGGCGAGGGCCACGAGGGCGAGGGCAGCATCCGCGCCATCGTGAAGGACGGCGCCGAGGTGACGCAGGCGTCGCAGGGCGACAAGGTCGAGCTGGTGCTGGACCGCACGCCCTTCTACGGCGAGTCCGGCGGCCAGGTGGGCGACACCGGCCGCATCGTCGGCAACGGCGGCAAGTCGGTGGCGCAGGTGGAGGACGCGCAGCGTCCGGTGGCGGGCCTCGTCGTCCACACCGTGAAGGTCGCCGAGGGCACCTTCAAGGTCGGCGACATGGTGCAGGCGGGCGTCAACGTCGAGCGCCGCAAGTCCATCCGCGCCAACCACTCCGCGACGCACCTGTTGCACAAGGCGCTCAAGCTGGTGCTGGGCGAGCACGTGAAGCAGGCGGGCTCCGTCGTGGCGCCGGACTACCTGCGCTTCGACTTCTCGCACTTCTCGCAGGCCACGCCGGAGCAGCTCGAGAAGGTGGAGGACCTGGTCAACGGCTGGATTCGCGACAACGCGTCCGCGGAGACGCGCGTGATGAAGCTGGAGGACGCGAAGAAGTCCGGCGCCGTCGCCATGTTCGGCGAGAAGTACGGCGAGACAGTGCGCGTCGTCACCGTGCACCCGGAGTCCACCGAGCTGTGCGGCGGCACCCACGTGCGGCGCAGCGGTGACATCGGCCTGTTCAAGATTGCCAGCGAGGGCGGCGTGGCCTCGGGCGTGCGCCGCATCGTCGCGCTCACCGGCATCGGCGCGTTCCAGTACGTGCGCGAGCAGGAGCACGAGCTGCGCCGCGCGGCCGAGCTCTTGAAGACGTCCCCGAAGGACCTGTCCAAGCGCATCGAGGCCACCCAGAAGCGCGTGAAGGAGCTGGAGCGCAAGGTGGAAGAGGTCGCCGTGAAGGCCCAGACGGCGGGCAGCAAGGACCTCCTGGAGCAGGCGCGCGAAGTCAACGGCATGAAGGTGCTGGCCACGCAGGTGGACTCGGCGGACGACAGCGTGCTGCGCGGCATGGCGGACCAGCTGAGGGACCGCATCCGCTCGGGCGTGGTGGCCATCGGCGGCGAGAAGGACGGCCGGGCCATCATCCTCGTGGCGGCCACGAAGGACGTGGTGGCCAAGGGCATCAACGCGGGCGCGCTGGTGCGGGAGATGGCGAAGGAAGTGGGCGGCAAGGGCGGCGGCAAGGCGGACATGGCGCAGGCCGGTGGTCCGGATGCCGCGAAGCTGCCCGCGGCGCTCGAGAAGCTGTACGAGCTGGTGAAGGGCGCGGGAGCGGCGTGAGTCCCCGGTCCTCTCCTTCCCTGGCGCCGACGGCGCTCCTCACCGCGGCGGCCCTCCTGTTGGGGGGCTGCACGAAGGAGGAGTCCGCGCGGAGTGCCGAGGGAGCGGGAGATGACCGGACGCTGCAGAAGCTCCGCGCCGAGGTGGACCGGGTGAACCAGGGTGGCTCTCCCACCCGGGGGCCCGAGTCGACGCGGGGCGACCCGAATGCGCAGCTGGCGGGATTGGCCGCGGGGCTCGACGAGTCCGCGGACCGCCCGCTGGCGCTGCCCGAGAACAACGCCACCGTGCACGTGGACACCCTCGCGGTGAAGCTCACCGGGCTGGAGTCCTCGCACTCGGTGAAGGGCTCGGGGAAGGTGGGCCTGACGACGGAGGAGTTGTTCCTCCGTGTGCGGCTCGTGACGCAGAACGTGGGTGCCGCGCCATTGACGTTGGACCTGGACGGCGCGCAGGTGATGGGCGCGGGAGGCCAGCCGTATCCGCTGGCCCGTGACGCGCAGGTGGTGGCGGGCACGCGGCCCCTTCGGCGCACCTGGGCGCCGCAGGAGCGCACCGACGTGGTCCTCCTGTTCGAGCTCCCCCCGGCGGCCCTGCGGGAAGACGGCCTGCACCTGGTGATGCAGGGGTCCGGAGGGGACGTACGGATTCCCCTGCGATGAGCGGGCTCGCGTCCAAGCTCCTGCCCCTGCGAATCCGTCTTCCGTACACCACGGAGGACGAGTTCATCGAGAAGTACGGCTCGAACGTGGCGCGCGGCGGCGTGTTCGTGGCCACGCGCGCGCTGAAGCCCGAGGGCACCGGGCTCGCGTTCGAGTTCGTCCTGGCGGACGGCACTCGGCTGCTGCGCGGCGAGGGCGTGGTGGTGAAGGCGCAGGTGGACGCGGGCGGCGGGCGCGCTGGAATGACGGTGCGCTTCGTGAAGCTGGACGCCGCGAGCAAGGCGCTCATCGACCGCGTCGTGGCCCGGCGCAGCGGTGCGGCGGAGCCCGCGCGGCGGGTGACGGAAGCGGCGCCCGCTCCGGCACCGGTTGAAGAACGGACCACGCCACCGGCCGAGGCCGCGACGCGCGAAGAGGCAGGGGGCGCTGAGCGGGAGGAGCCCGCCCCTTCCGAGGAAGCTGGAGCGGCCGAGGACTTCGCGCGCGGGGAGCCCGCCCCTTCCGAGGAAGCTGGAGCGGCCGAGGACTTCGTGCGCGGGGAGCCCGCCCCTTCCGAGGAAGCTGGAGCGGCCGAGGACTTCGTGCGCGGGGAGCCCGCCCCTTCCGAGGAAGCTGGAGCGGCCGAGGACTTCGCGCGTGGGGAGCCCGCCCCTTCCGAAGAGGCCGGCGCGGCCGAAGCGGCTCCGCCCGAGACGCGCCCGGAGGCCACCTCCGCAACTGAACCGTCGCCTCCGTCGGAGGATGAAGACTTCGGCTTCGACATCACCGCGAGCCTGACGGAGTCGGAGCCCACAGAAGCCACCACCGACCGCGCCGAGCCGCAGCCCATCGTTCCGGCGACCACCGGCCACGCCGAGCCGCCGCTCACCACGCGGGCCACCGCGGAGCGGAGTGAAGTAGAGCCCATCGTTCCGGCTACCACCGGCAGTACCGAGCCGCAGCCCACCGCGCCGGCCACCACCGGGCTTCAGTCCCAGCCCACCGCGCCGGCCACCACCGAGCCTCAGCCGCAACCCACCGCGCCAGCCACCACCGGGCTTCAGCCGCAGCCCACCGCGCCAGCCCCCACCGAGCTTCAGCCGCAGCCCACCGCGCCAGCCCCCACCGAGCCCGAGCCTCCGTCCTCCTCCGCCCAGGATGCCGAGGCGGTGCGCAACCGCCGCCGCGCGCTGCTCGACATGCCCGTCACGGCGGCCACGCCAGCGCCCTCCGCCCCTGAGGTCATCCTCGGCATCGACCTGGGCACCTCGCACGCGCGCGTCGCCGTCTTCCACGAGGGCATCGCGAAGCTCGTCCCCCTCCCCGGCACGGACGGCACGGAACTGCCCGCCCTCGTCGCGGTGGACGGCAGCGGCGAGCTGCTCGTCGGCCCGGCCGCGCAGGTGGAAGCAGAACGCGCCCCGCGCCGCGCCGCCACGGGCCTCAAGCGGCTGCTCGGCCTGCGCGCGCGCTCGCCCCGGCTGCGCGAGCTGTCCACGCAGCTCCCCTTCCCCGTCGCGTCCGACCCGAGCGGTGACGCGGCCGTCGAGCTGGGCGGCCGGCTCATCGCCCCCACGCTCTTCACTGCCCTGCTGCTACGCGAGCTGAAGCACGCCGCGGCGACCTTCGTCGGCCGCAAGGCCACGCGCGCCGTCATCTGCGCGCCCACGCACTTCACCGACCGCCAGCGCGCCGCCCTGCGCGAGGCCGCGACGCTCGCGGGGCTCGACGCGCAGCGCATCCTCACCGCTTCCGCCGCCGCCGCGCTCGCGTACGGCCAGGGCCGGGGGCTGGCCCGCAAGCGCGTGCTCGTCGTCGACCTGGGCGGCGGCGGCCTGGAGGTCTGCGTGGTGCAGGTGACGGGCGACGACCTCGAGGTCATCACCACCGGCGGCGACCCGATGGTGGGCGGCATGGACTTCGACGCCCGCATCGCCGAGGCGCTCGCCGCCGACCTCGCCGACCAGGGCGTCCCCCGCCCCCAGCACCTGCTCGACTGGGCCCCGCTGCGCACCGCCGCCGAGTCCGCCAAGGTGGCCCTCTCCGAGCGCGAGCAGGTGGACGTCTCGCTCTCCACGGGCACGGTGCCGCCCTTCACCCGCGAGCGCGTGGAGGCCCTCACCGCGGACCTCGCCCAGCGCGTGACGGCCGTCGTCCGCGAGGTGCTGGAGTCCAATGCCCTCTCCCCCCAGGGGCTGGACGCGGTGCTGCTCGTGGGCGGGCAGAGCCGCGCGCCGCTGGTGCGCCGCCGGCTGGAGGAGAGCCTGGGCGTCCCCGTGCGCGAGGACGTGGACCCGCGCGGCGCGGTGGCGCTCGGCGCGGCGCTGCTCGGTCAGGGCCTGCTCCTGGCCGAGGCCGGCAAGCCCGCCGCCACCGTGTCCGAGGTGCTCTCCGCCCCCATCGGCGTCGCCGAGCGCGGCGGCACGCTGCGCCGCGTGCTGGAGCGCAACACCCGCCTGCCCACCAGCAAGACGCTGGTGCTGCCCATCCCCGCCCCAGGCGCCCTGGAGCTCTCCCTCTTCCAGGGCCCCTCCGCCCTGGCGACGGAGAACGAGTACCTGGGCAAGCTCTCCCTCTTCGTCGAGCGGCCGGGCGAGGCGGAGCTGCACTTCGCCCTCTCCGCCGACGGGGCCCTCTCGCTGGAGGCCACGCTCCCCGGCGCGAAGCGAAAGCCCGTCTCCCTGGCCGGTGATGATTTGGACGACGCGGCCCGCGACACGCTCATCGCCCGCTCCCCCCTGGAGGGCGAGCCCGAGGCGCGTCCGGGCGGCCTGCTGTCCGGACTGAAGAAGCTGTTCGGCCGCCGCTGAGCGCACGGCCCCGCCGCGACCCTGCGAGCCACCGCCAGCCGCAGTGTCCCTCCCTGTAGCCTGGTCGACGGATGCCCACCTTTCCGCTGACCGATTCATCGGGGAGGAATGCGATGCGACGTTCGATTTGGGGAGGAGCCGCCGTGGCGGCCGTTTGCCTGGCCGCGCCAGCGTTCGCGATTGAGGCCCAGCAGGTAGGCCCGAAGCTGGGCGTGAAGCAGAACCCCCCGGTGGGGCTCGACGTCAGCCTGGGCGCGGGCGGCTACACCGGCGACCTGGCCGAGAACACCAACCCGGGCCCGCTGCTGGGCATCGCCGCCACCGTGCAGCCCTGGTCTCTCATCGGCATCGAGACCGGCTATCAGGGCCAGCGCCTGGCCATCGACGACACCCGGGTAGAAAGCGGCGAGGGCATCTGGCGCCACAATGGCGCCATCCTCGGCAAGGTGGGGCCGCTGCTCAACGAGAAGTGGCGGCCCTTCGTAGGGGCCGGCCTCGGCCTGAGCTACCTCAACCCCTCGAACGGCGCGGAGGACGTCTACGAAAACGACGTCCAGACCGAGCTCCCGCTGGCGGCCGGCCTGGACTACCGCTTCGGCAACATCGTCGCGGGCGCGCGCGCCACGTACAGCCTCGTCGGCAACGAGGAGCTGGTCGAGGCGCCCGGCGGCGGTGACGAGAAGGGCAGCCTGTTCAACGCCAACATCACCGTTGGCGGCCGCTTCTAGCTGCGCGTCACAGCGAGAAGCGGGCCATCACCGACTCGGGGCGGGGGTCCTTCTCCCACGCCTCGAGCACGGCCACCGCGGGCGAGCGTCCCGAGGCGGCCACCTCGGCCAGCGGCTCCAGCAGCGGCGCGTCCGCCGCGTCCAGCCGCTGCAGGCCGCGCCGGGAGATGGCCACCATCTCCGCGGCCAGCCGCTTCAGCTCCTGCGAGCCCAGCTTCCCGGCCAGCCCCTCGCGGCGCGCGGTGTCGTGGAAGGCCTGGTGCTCGGCGAAGCCCAGCTTCGGCAGCAGGCGCTCCGCCTCGTCCAGCGCGGTGGCGTCGTAGAGGATGCCGCGCCACAGCGCTCCCAGCGCGCCCGTCATCGCCGGGTTCACGCAGTCCGCGCCGCGCACCTCCACCACCTTCTTCAGCCGCACCTCGGGGAAGAGCGTGGACAGGTGGTCCGTCCAGTCGTCCAGGTCGGGCGGCCTGCCCTCGAAGCCCTCCTTCAGGAGCTGCCGGAAGGTGAGCTTCGGGTGCAGGTACTGCCCGTTGCGGCGCAGGAAGAGCAGCGGCGCGTCCAGCGCCCACTCCACGTAGGCGCGGTAGGAGAACGAGCCGTCGAAGAACGCCGGCAGGTAGCCACAGCGCGTCGGGTCCACCTCGTCCCAGACGCGGTTGCGGAAGGACAGGTAGCCGGACGGCTTGCCCTCCACCAGCGGGCTGTTGGCGTACATCGCGTTCATCAGCGGCGCCAGCCGCGCCACCACCACCGTCTTGCGGACACAGTCCGCCTCGTCCGCCCAGTCGAGCGACACCTGCCCGGTGGCCGTCATCAGCATCATGTTCAGCGCCAGCCGGCCGCGCTCCGGCAGCGTGCGCCGCATGACCAGGTAGCGCGTCTTCGGCATCCACGGCATGTCCGCCGGGGTGACGGTGGGCCGGTAGCCCAGAAAGACGATGCGCAGGCCCAGCGCGTCCGCCGCCGTCTTCACCTCGCGCAGGTGCGCCAGGTTCTCCTCGTGCGCCTCGCGCGCCGTGTGGAAGGGGCTGCCGGACAGCTCGAACTGGCCCCCCGGCTCCAGGGAGATGGTGGCCATGCCGCGCTGCAGGGCGATGACGGGCGACTCGGGCGTCTCCCGGAAGGGCGTATACCCCCCCGGCGCCAGCCGGCCCAGCAGCGCGCCCACGCCTGACTCACCCTCATAGGGCAGGGGCGTCGCGGACCCGGCGGGATAGATGAACTTCTCGTGCTCCAGGCCGAGCCGGTGCTCGCCCCGGGGCTTCTCGGCGGTCCGGAAGCCGGCCACCAGCATGTCGACGGAGGTGATGGGCTCGGAGGCCGCGCGCTTGAGATCGAGAGACATGAGCGCGCCCTATATAACGTGAGTCGTTGGACCCGCCCTGATTTGCGCACGGCCCCTTCATGACCCCACATTCCGCCGTCCCCAACATCGCCCCCACCGCCCGGCTGTCGGATTTCTTCCAGGGCCTGGGGCTCCTTGGCCGCGCCTTCTCGCTGCTCTTCCGCTCCCGGCGCCTGTTCCTCCTGTCCCTCCTGTGCGCCGCCGTCACCGCCGTGGCGCTGGTGGGCCTGGGCTGGGCGCTGTGGAGCCACGCCCCCGGCCTGCTCGCCGGGTACTGGCCCCTGCCCGAGTCCTGGTACGGCCGCTTCGGCTGGTACACCGTGCTGGTGCTCGCCTCCCTCGTCGTCTGGGTGGTGGGCGCCAACGTGGTGCCGCCCCTCCTGCTCGCCCCCCTCCAGGACCCGCTCTCCGAGACGACCGAGGCCGTGGTGGGAGGGGACGAGGGCCCGCCCTTCACCCTGGCGGGCCTCGTCCGCGGCATCGTCACCGGGGTGGCGCACACGCTGGCGCGCCTCTTCTTCCTGGTGGTGGGACTGGCCATCCTCCTGCCCCTCCACCTGATACCTGGGGTGGGCAGCGTGCTGTGGACGGTGCTCGGCAGCCTGTGGACCATGACCTGGATGGCGGGCGAGTTCCTGGCCGCCCCCATGACGCGCCACCTCTACCCCTTCGCCGAGGTGCGCCGCATGCTCCGGGAGCGGCGCGCCCTCTGCCTGGGCCTGGGCGCCGGCGTCTATGTCCTGCTCTGGGTGCCCATCCTCAACACCTTCTTCCTGCCCCTGGCCATCATCGCCGGTACGCTGCTCTACAGGGGCCTGCGCGAGGCCCGGCTCCTGCCACCCCCTCCGGACGGTACCCAAGGTGCCCTGAAATAAACGTCCGCGCTGGCTGTCCACCCGAGAGGGCGGGAACGCAATGACCGTCAGGGACGTTCTGCATCCTCAGCAGCAAGGCGATGCCTTGAAGCACCCGGCAGGCGTGATTAGGCTTGCCCGGCCGCTCCCAGCGCTCGTTTTTCGCGTTACAAACGTACGGAATCTCAGGGCATTTCTCGCAATACCCAGGGGCGTCTCGGCGCTCCAGCTTGGATGAATCACATGCCGCGTTTCTTCCGCCGCATCACAGCCGTTGCCGTGCTTCTCGGCGCCTGGGCCCTGGTGGGCAGCAACCGGGCTCCCTTGCCGCTCACCATGGGCGCAGCCGAGGCCGGGCAAGGCTCCTGGGACGGCAGCCTGCCTGCCGCCAAGGGCGAGAAGGCTCAGCACGACCTCAACAGCCTTCGCGTCCTGACGAAGGTCATCCTGTACGTGAAGGAAAACTACGTCGACCCCAAGCGCGTGCGGCCCAAGGAGATGATGATCTCCGCGCTGGAGTACGTGGAGAAGAGCGTCCCCGACGTGCTCGTGGACGGCAACGCCGAGACGGGCAAGCTCAACGTCAACGTCAACGGCAAGCAGCGCGAGTTCGACATCGCCCACGTGGACTCGCTGTGGAAGATGTCCTTCGCCCTCAAGGACGTCTTCGACTTCCTGTCGAAGAACATGCGCCCCATCGAGGAGACGCGCGACATCGAGTACGCCGCGGTCAACGGCATGCTGTCCACGCTGGACCCGCACTCGGTGCTGCTGCGCCCGGAGCTCTACCGGGAGATGAAGCTCTCCACCAAGGGTGAGTTCGGCGGCCTCGGCTTCGTCATCCAGATGCGCGAGGGCAACCTCACCGTCGTCAAGGTGCTGCCCAAGACGCCCGCGCACCGCGCCGGCATCCAGAAGGACGACCGCATCAAGAAGATTGGCGAGGAGTCCACCGTCAACATGGACCTCAACGAGGCCGTGTCCAAGCTGCGCGGCCCGGTGGACAGCCGCATCACCATTACGGTGGAGCGCGACGGCTGGGACAAGCCCCGCGCCATGACGCTGGCCCGCGCGATGATTTCCATCGAGAGCGTCCAGCACAAGCTGCTCGCCGGCAACGTCGGCTACGTCCGCCTGAAGAACTTCCAGGGCAACACCACCCGCGACCTCGAGTCCGCGCTCACCGAGATGCGCAAGCAGGCGGCGGCCAAGGGCGGCTTCAAGGGCCTGGTGCTGGACTTGCGCGGCAACCCGGGCGGTCTGCTCGAGCAGGCCATCCAGGTCTCCGACGCCTTCCTCTCCAGCGGCACCATCGTCGCGACGGTGGGCCTGTCCGACAAGCTCCGCGAGGAGAAGCGCGCGCGTCCCACCGACGGCGAGGACGCGTACCCCATCGCCGTGCTGGTGAATGCCGGCAGCGCCTCCGCCTCTGAAATCGTGGCCGGCGCGCTGAAGAACCTGGACCGCGCGGTCATCATCGGCCGCCAGACGTTCGGCAAGGGCAGCGTGCAGGTGCTGTACGACTTCCCGGATGACAGCGCGCTGAAGCTGACCATCGCCAAGTACCTCACCCCGGGCGACGTCTCCATCCAGGAGGTCGGCATCGTCCCGGACATCCAGCTCGTCCCCACGCGCGTCACCGACGAGCGCCTGGACGTGTTCGCCCCGCGCCGCTCCATGGGCGAGGCGGACCTGGACCAGCACTTCGGCAACCCGGACTCGTCCACCGTCGCCAAGAAGCGCGAGGACGTGCTGGACCGCGAGAAGCCGCTGGACAGCCTCAAGTACCTCAAGGTGGACGAGAAGCAGCAGCAGGCCAGCGCCGCCAAGGAGGAGACGAAGAACCCCAAGGTGACCGTCAACGAGAAGGCCGCGGGCGAGAAGAAGCACGGCGACAAGGAGAACCCGCTGCTGGACGTGGACGTGGCCGGCCAGGGCGAGGACCTGGACGACCAGCTCGACGCCGAGTCCCAGGACGAAATCAAGGAGGACTTCGAGGTCCAGTTCGCGCGCGACTACGTGCTCAAGGCCCCGGCCACCACCCGCAAGCAGCAGCTGGCGCAGGGCAAGGCCTTCGTGGACCAGAAGCGCAAGGACGAGGAGTCCCGCATCAACGCCGCCATCGCCGGGCTGGGCATCGACTGGAGCGCCGGCCCCACCCCGAAGAACGTGCAGCTGGCCGCCACCCTGAGCCCCGGCGCCGACGCGAAGATTGCGGCCGGCGAGGTGCTGGAGATGGTCGTCACCGCCGAGAACAAGGGCACCGAGCCCCTCAAGCGCGTGCGCGCCTGGACGGAGAGCGACAACGCCTTCCTGGACCGCCGCGAGTTCCTCTTCGGCGCGCTGAACCCGGGTGAGAAGAAGTCCTGGAAGGTGAAGGTGCGCCTGCCCAAGGACCTCACCAGCCGCCGCGACGACGTGACGGTGCGCTTCTTCGACGACCAGGGTGCACTGCCCGAGACGCGCGTGGCCGAGCTCAACTTCGTGGAGCTGCCCCGCCCCGCCTTCGCCTTCAACTGGCAGGTCATCGACGACTGCTCCACCTGCAACGGCGACGGCACCGTGCAGCGCGGCGAGACTGTCGCGGTGGTGCTGGACGTGACGAACGCGGGCAGCGGCCCGGCGCTCGACTCCTTCACGCAGATCAAGAATGGCGGGGACGCCAACATCTTCATCGAGAAGGGGCGCTTCAAGCTGGGCGAGCTCAAGCCCGGCGAGACGAAGTCGGCGCGCTTCCACCTCGAGGTGAAGAAGGGCTTCAAGGGCGACAGCTTCCCGCTGAAGCTGGCCATCATCGACGAGCCCCTCGAGGAGTTCGTCATGGAGAAGCTGGAGCTGCCGGTGCGTGACGCCGCGGTGGCCGCGATGGAGCCCAGGAAGTCCTTCGTCCGGGTGAACGACAAGGCGGAGCTGTTCGGCGCCCCGTCGGCGGACGCCCGTCCGGTGGCGAAGGTGGGCGGCGTCACGGTGCTGCCCGTCGAGGCCATCACCAAGGGCTTCTACCGCGTGGAGATGGAGAAGGACCGCTTCGCCTTCGTGCGCACCCAGGACGCCCGCGAGCAGAAGTCCGCGGGCCGCGCCACGGCGCCCAAGCTGGCGCTGACCACGCAGCACCGCCCGCCGGACATCCGTCTGGAAGTGGACCCGGCCGCCGGTGGCCTCGTCGCCAACGGGGAGAAGTTCACCCTCACCGGCGCGGTGACGGACCCCAACGGCCTCCTGGACGTCTACGTGCTCGTGAATGACCAGAAGGTCTTCTTCAAGGGCGTGGACCCCAAGGGCGGCGAGCCCAACACGCTGAAGTTCTCCACCGAGTTCGCGCTCAAGGAGGGCAACAACAACGTGCTGGTGGTGGCCCGCGAGGACAGCGACTTCGCCAGCCGCCGCACGCTGGTCATCCGCCGCCGTCCGGCCGAGGTCGCCCAGAAGGTCGCCGCGCCGGGCGCCGGCGCCACCACGGTGAAGCCGCAGCAGCGGTAGGCGCCTGACGCGCCCCAGGGCGCTTCCCGCCTCCCTCCGGGCGGCTCTTCCTTCGGGAAGGGCCGCCCGTTTTGTTGACGCTCCTCGCGGGCAGGCGTTAGCGTCCGACGCGTTGGGCGCCCCCCGGCCGGTCGCGCGCCCCCGGAGGCGGTGACTCGAATGCGGACGTTCAGTCGGTGGCTGGTCCTTGCGGCCTGGGCTTCAGGGGCGACGGCGTACGCGGACGACAACGACCTGCAGATCCACCAGTTCGGCAATCCGAACCTGGGCGAGACCAACTTCCGCGTGTCCGCCAACGCGGACTTCCAGGCCTTCGCGCGCGTCATGGGCGCGGCCATCACCTCCGTCAACCTGATGCCACCGGAGACGACGGGCCACTCGGCCTGGGCCGTCAACGCGGAGCTGTCCGTGGTGTCGATGCCGGACGACCTCCTCATCCCCACGGAGAGCCCGCAGCCCTCCACGGTGCTCATCCCCTCCTTCCACGTGCGCAAGGGCCTGCCCTTCTCGCTGGAGCTGGGCGGGCGCGTGGGCTGGGTGGAGAAGAGCAGCCAGGTGGTGGGCACGGGCGAATTGAAGTGGGCCGTCAACGAGGGCTTCACCTGGCTGCCGGACATCGGCGTGCGCGGGCACGTGACGCGCCTGTTCGGCGCGCGGGACTTGAGCCTGACGGTGATGGGGCTCGACTTCGGCGTGGGCAAGCAGTTCCCGCTGGGCGGCATGGTGACGCTGACGCCCTACGGCGGCCTGGACCTGGGCTTCGTGGGCGCCACCTCCAGCCGCATCGACTTCAACCCGACCCGCTCCTTCGAGGACTCGACGGAGAACAACTCGCGCGCGGCCCTGGAGGACACGGCCGAGTACGCGAAGGTCTCCTTCGGCGACAACATGAACCAGCGCCTGTACGGCGGCGTGCGGTTCATCGGCGGCGTGCTGCAGCTGGGCGCGGAGCTGTCGCTGACGCGCACGGGCAGCGTGGCCCCGGACCCGGACTCCGAGGAGACGCGCGGCGTGCCGGCGGTGTTCGCCTTCAACACCACGCTCGGCCTGGACTTCTGAGCCGCCCCTAGGCGGCGGCCCTGAGGGCCTCGCGCACGGCGCCGGGGCGGTTGGTGATGAGGTAGCTGACGCCCATCCGCTCCAGCGAGGCGGCGCGGGCGGGGTCATCCACCGTCCACGCGGCCACGCGCAGGCCGGCCTCGCGCCACGCGGCCACGCGCTCGTGGGTGCACGCCTCGTGGAAGGGGTGGACCGAGTGTGAGGACACCAGCGGGCTCACCCCGTACGCCTGCACGGCCCAGGGCTTGTCCGGGTCGATGAGGAAGCCCCGGCGCAGCTCGGGCGCCGCGGCGGCGAGGCGGAAGAGGCACAGCGGGTTGAAGCTGGAGAGGACCACGCGCTCGGCCATTCCCCGCCGGCGCACCAGGTCCGCCACCTTCCTCGCGAGGCCGTCGTCGTCGAAGCGCTCGCACTTCAGCTCGATGTTGACGAGGAAGTGGGCGGGCAGCGCCTCGAGCACCTCCTCCAGCAGGGGGATGCGGGCGGGGGCGAAGCCCAGCGGCGAGCCCACGTCGGCGCGCTGGAGCTTCCACCACGGCGTGACGCGCACCTCCCAGGGCAGGCGCGCGAGCCGGTCCAGGTGCTCGTCGTGGCAGACGACCACCTCGCCGGAGCCGCACACCATGGCGTCCAGTTCCACGCCGTCGGCGCCCTGGCGGGCGGCCTCGGCGAAGGCGTCGAGGGTATTCTCGGGGGCATCGGCGCTGGCGCCGCGGTGGGCAAGCAGGAGCATGGGCCACCAGTCTGCGACGTCCGGGCCCGCCGCGCAGCAACGGTGCGGGCGGGCCGGGTCCGGTGGTGGACGCGCGGCTTGCCTCCCCCGCCCCTTTGCTGCACTGTGCCCGCACCATGCTGGGCCTCGGCCTCGGAGAAATCATCGTCCTCGGCTTCATCCTGTTGGTGGTCTTCTCGGCCGCCCGCATGGGTCAGCTCGGCAACGCCGTGGGCAAGTTCGTCTACTCGTTCAAGAAGGCCTCCAAGGGCGAGGACCTGGTCGACGCGAATGCGAAGTCGCTGACCTCGCCGCGCCGGGGCAGCACGGACGCCGAGTTCAGCGACCCGGACCACCCGCGCCGTCGCTAGGCCCGCCGCTCAGTCCAGTCCGTGAGGCCCGTGGCGCCGCGCCGGGGCCGGCCTGTCGGACACCTGACGCTCGTCCGCCATCCCGGCGAGCAGCCGGAGCGCCTGCTCCCGCAGGGCCGGGTGCAGGGTGGCGCTCGCGGCCACCTCGCGCAGGTCCGTGCTGCTCAGGAGCGGGACGATTTTCGCGCCAATCTCCGGCGGCAGGTACGGGTTGAAGACGAGCGCCCGGCGCACGCCATGCCGCACGGACCAGCGCGGTGACTTCCAGATTTCGATGAGCGGCTCGGGACGGGCCGGGCGGCGGGCGGCGATGCGCACCACCAGGTCCTCGGTGAGGCGCGGGTTGATGAGCACGTTGCGCAGGACGGACGGGTCGCTGACGGTGGCCAGGCGGGACAGCGTGTCCGGGTCCTTCGTGAGCCGCGCCTGCTGCTTGAGGTGGCCCAGGGACTGGGAGAAGGCGGTGGCGTCCGCGCGGGCGGCGGCGTCCGCGTCCATCTCCATCTTCGCGGGGCCCTGGGCGAACAGGTCCGCCACCGTGTCGAGCGACTGCACGTGCGCGAGCCGGCGCAGCGCCTCCACATGGGGGATGTGCTCCGCCTCCTGGGCCAGCGCGGCCATGAAGTCCGGCAGGACGCACGAGGCGGGCGCCCAGCCGCCCCGGGCCAGGGAGATGAGCACGCCGACCAGCTCGTTGGCGTCGAGCGGGTCTCTCCGGGCCAGCTCGCGCGCGGCGGCCTTGCGGCGCACCTCGGCGCCGCCGCTCAGGGCGTGGAGGAAACGGGCGACGGTGCGGGCCTCGTCCAGCGTGCTCATCGTGGCTTACTCCGTGCGGCCACCGGCCTCCGCCGTCGCGGGCGGCACCGGCTCCAGCGTCACCTCCAGCCGGAAGCCGCCGAGGTCCGCCGGGTACTCCTGGAACATGACGAGGAAGGGCACCTTCGCGCCGGGCGCCACGGGGGTGGCCGCCGCGTCCATGCGCTGGCTCAGCGCCGTGGCCGCCTCCGAGTTGCCCACCGCGTGGAGCTCCTCGGGCGTGGGCACCGCGCCGGCGAGCGCCTCGGCGGAGCGCACGCGCTGGTTGCCGTCATACAGCGCGGCGCGCACGCGGATGCGGGTGGCGGAGCCGGTGCGGTTCTCCGCCTCGCCGCGCACGTAGAAGAGCGGCCGGCCGGACTGCGTCTCGTAGAGGGCGTTCGTCACATCCAGGGCCACGAGCGGCCGGGGCGCGGGGACGACGAGCGTGCGCAGGCGGTCCGGGGAGAGCACGGACAGGTCCACGCGGCCCTCGCGCAGGTAGACGCGGCCCACGGCGGCGAAGGCCACCACCAGCACGGCGGCCACGACGAGGTTGGCGATGAGCGCGGTGGCCTTGCGGGCGCGGCTCGGCGGCCGGCTCTGGGGGATTCCCACGTCCTCGGGCCGGGCGGTGGGCCGGGCCACGGTGACGGCGGGCGTGGACGGCAGGGTGCCCACGTCGAGCACCTCGACGGAGCCCGCGGCGCCGACCCTGCCGAGGGTGACGCTGAACTCCTGGGCCTCCCCCACCGGGGGCACGTCTCCCAGCAGCGAGCCGCCGCCGGACTCGGACAGGGAGGCGAGGTCCTCCAGGCCGTCCGCGTGCGGAGGCGGCGCCCCGAGCAGCGCGGCGCGGCCGGTGTCGCTGGGCTGCACGCCGGAGTGCTCACCGAACGGGTCCACGTCCGAGGAGAGGTCGAACAGGTCGCTGGCGCTCGAGACGGGCCGGGGGGGCGTGGCGGGAGCCCTGCCCGGCGCCGCGGGAGCGGGCGCCGCGGCCCCGTGGGAGCCGCCGAGGTTGATGGACGCGAACGGGTCCGCCCCCGGGGGCGCGGTCAGCGGCACGGGCGCCGGGTGGGCGGCGGTGACGGTGGCGGCATCGACGTCGATGGCGCCGAACGGGTCCTCGCCCGCAGGCGCCGGCAGGGGGGACAGCGCCGCGGGCCGCACGTCGGTGACGGTGGTGTCAGCGACATCGATGGAGCCGAACGGGTCCTCGCCAGCGGGAGCCGGGAGGGACGCCCGGGCGGGAGGCCGCACCTCGGTGAGGGTGGCGTCATCGATGTCGATGGAGCCGAACGGGTCTTCTCCCGGGAAGGCGGCGGGAGGAGGAGCCCCCGTCGGTGCCGGGCGCATCGGCCCCAGCGCCACCGCGCCCGTGGGCGGGGCGGCCGGAGGCGCCGCGGCCCGGCGAAGCGCGTCGGCGGCGGAAGCCGTGGGCGGGGGCAGCGGGCTCGGAGCACCCGAGGGAGCCGCCGTCGCGGGAGCCCTGGGTGAAGGCAGCAGGTCGTACGCGCCCGCCGGGGCGGCGGGGGCCTTCCGCGGGTCGGGGGCACCGGCGGGCTTCGCGGCCGCGGGAGCCCTGGGCGCGGGCAGCAGGTCGAACGCCCCGGCAGGCGCGGACGGAGCCGGGTCGCCGGGAGCTCCGAGGAGGTCCGCGAACGGGTCATCTCCCCCCAGGGGGAAGGGAGGCGGCGGCACGGCGGCGCCCGGCGCGGGCGCGGCGCCCCGGCGGGCACTCGGAGGAGGCCCGCCGGCGGCTCCCGCCGCCCCTGGAGGAGCGGGAGGCAAGGCCACGGCGCCAGGTGCCGGAGGGGGCCGGCTTCCCGGCTGGGGAGCCGCTCCGCCCGGGCCCCCACGAGCGGCCATGGGCGCCTGGGCGCCTCCCTTCGGTGCGCCGAACAGGGTCACCGGAGCGGGCATCGCCGCGCCCGGGACGGCACTCGAGGGCACCGCGCGTCCTGGCCCTGGAGCCGGCGGCGCGCTCCTCGCCCCGGCCACGCCCGGCAGCGGCACGGCCCCGGACGTCGCCCCCGGCAGCGGCACGGCCCCATCCGACAGATACGGCAGCGCCTCCGACGGAGGTACCGCGCTCCCGTACAGCCCCGTCGCCGACCGGCCCGCGGGGCTCGGCCCTCCTGCGGGGGCGGGCAGCGGCACGGCCATCCCCTGCCCTTCGGGCCCGGACACGTCGAACGGCGTCGCGGCGGGACGCGCGGCGGGAGGCAGCGGCATCGGGCCGATGCGGGTCGGCTCCTGGAAGACACCGGCCTCCGTGTCCAGGTCCCCGTCCACGCTGTTCCACGGCGTCGAGGGTGGCCGGGCAGGCGAGCCCCGGGTGGCCTCCACGCCCTGCGCGAAGTAGCCCGGCTTCGTTATCTCCACATGCTGAGGGTCAGGAGCGACCCCGAACTCGGCGAACGGGTCCGCCTGCCCCGTCGGAGGGGGCACGGGCGACGCACCCGTTCCGCCCGTGGCGGTCTCACGGGTCACCCGGAAGGTGTTCTGACATTTGGTACAGCGGACCTTGACCCCCTTGTCCGTCACCTTCTCATCGGGGATCTTGAACCGCGTCTGGCACCGCTCGCACTTGACGATCATTCAGCAGGCCCGGCTGGGAGCGCGAGTATAGGGGCAGTAGGCGGACACGGCGAGCCGGGTTCTCGTTGCTTGCTCGCTACCAACCCCTCTGCTACGAGGTTCGCCCCTGCGAGACTCAGGCGGGGCACGTGGCTTGGAGTCGAGCCCAAAAGGGGCGGAGAGACACATGAGCGAGGCCGAGCAAGCAGGCGCTCCGAGCAAGGAGCCCAAGATCATCAAGCGGTACACGAACCGGAAGCTCTACGACACCGTGGAGAGCCGGTACGTCACCCTGGATGAGATCGCCGCGATGATCAAGGAGGGCACCGAGGTACGGATTGTCGACAATCGTACCAAGGAGGACCTGACCTCGGTCACGCTCGCGCAGATCATCTTCGAAGAGGAGAAGAAGAAGAACCAGATGCCGCTGTCGGTGCTGCGGGAGATCATCCGCCACCCCGGCGAGTCCATCTCCGGCTTCATCCAGAAGGAAGTCACGCCCCGCGTGGCCTCCATCCGCGAGGAGGCCGAGTCCCGCCTCGACAAGCTCCTGCGCCGCGATGAGACGACCGGCAAGACGGACGCCCCCGCCGCCGAGGAGCCCGCGGCCAGCGCCGCCACCCCTGACGCCGCGGCCGCCGCCGGCCTCAACCCCGCCGACCTGCTCAAGGCCAGCCAGCGCGCCTTCGAGGACTGGCAGCGGAAGATCGACGAGCGCGTGAAGCACGTCGTGGAGAACCTCACCGGCAACCTCCCCGCCCTGGGCCGCGACATGGCGTCGCTCACCCAGCGTCTGGAGGAGCTGGAGAAGAAGCTCGAGCAGGTCGAGCAGCAGAAGAAGCAGTAGCCGCCCCCGGGGCGCGCGCCGCCGTTCCCGGCCGCGCCCTACGCCACCTTCGGCGTCCGCCCCTTCTTCCGGGGGGCGGGCCCGCCGTGGAGCTCGGCTGCGATGGCCCCCAGCATGCGGGCCCCCCGGCTCTTCGGCGCGTACTCCCAGATGGTCTTCCCGTGGCTCTGGGCCTCGTCCACCTTGACGTCGTAGCCCAGCGGCGTGGCCGCCAGCGCGTCCGGGAAGTAGGCCTTCAGCCGCTCGAGAATCGCCGTGGCCAGCGCCGTCTTCCGGTACAGCGTGGGCACCACCTTGGTGACGCGCAGCTCCGGCCGCCCCTCCGCCTCGCCCACCTGCCGCACCGTGTCCGCCACCTCCGCGCAGCCGTCCAGCGCCAGGTACGTCAGCGCCACCGGCACCACCACCTCCGTGGAGGCCACGAGGATGTTGCGCGTGGTGAGCCCCATGGACGGCGGCGCGTCGAAGACGATGGCGTCGTAGCCCGCGCCCTCCGCCGCCCGCAGCCGGTCCGCCAGCCGGTGGGCCCGGCGCGCGTCCCCGGCCACCACCACCGGGAAGTCCGCCATCTCCTTGTACGCGGGCAGCACGTCCAGGCCCTCCACCGCCGAGCGCTGGACCACGTCCTCGAGTCGCACCGCCTCGTCCGTCAGCAGGTGGAAGACGTTGCGCGGCAGCGTGCGCACGTCCACGCCCAGCACCTTGCCCGCGTGGCCCTGCGTGTCCAGGTCCACCAGCAGCACGCGCAGGCCCCGCTCCCGCGCGAGCCACGCGGCGGTGTTCACCGCCAGCGTCGTCTTGCAGGTGCCGCCCTTCTCGTTGATGAAGGCGATGCGCCGCATGGCCCCGGGCGCCACTACTTCTTCGAGGACGACTTCGCCGCCACCAGCGTGTCCACCTTGCCCTCGACGGAGGCCAGCAGGCGCTCCAGGTCGTCCACCTTCGAGCGCAGCTGCTCCAGGTCCGCCGTGGACGGCAGGTTCATGGCCGACAGCGCCGTGCGCAGCGTGCTGTCGAGCGTGCCCTTCGCGGCCAGCGAGCGGGCCACCAGCGTCTGCACCGCCGCCACGAACTTCTCGTTCGAGAGCAGCTGCTGCGCCAGCTTGCCAATCCGCTCCTCGCCCGTCTCCACGAGCTTCTTCATCACCGGGTTGTTCTTGAGCATGGAAAGCGCGTCCTCGCGCGCGAGGCCTGCACGGCCTTCGGAAGTCAGGAAGAAGACGCCGCACTCTGCGAGTTGCCAACGCGACGTGTCAAGCAGCGCAACAGAACGCGGCCAAACGCGTTGACTCCTGGAGACACGATTCCTACGGTTCGCCGCTCTCTTTTATGGCCGGACTACTCGACAAGCGTCTGTGGATCGTCTCCGGCAAGGGCGGAGTCGGCAAGAGCACCATTGCCGCGGCCCTCGCCCTGGCCTCCGCGCGCGCGGGGCGCAAGACGCTGGTGTGCGAGGTGAACACGCAGGAGCGCGTCAGCCGCTTCCTCGAACGCCCGGCGGCCGGCCCGGAAGTCACGCTGCTGGAGGAGAACCTCTGGGCGGTGGACGTGCGCCCCCAGGAGGCCATGCGCGAGTACGGCCTCATGGTGCTGCGCTTCGAGACCCTCTACAAAACCGTCTTCGAGAACCGGCTGGTGCGCTACTTCCTGCGCTTCATCCCCTCCCTGCAGGAGCTCGTGCTGCTGGGGAAGATCATGTTCCACCTGCAGGAGAAGGGGCCGGACGGCCGCCCGCGCTTCGACACCATCGTCATGGACGCGCCGGCCACCGGACATGCCATCTCCTTCCTCAGCGTGCCGCAGGTGCTGGTGCAGACGGTGCCCCCGGGGCCCATGTCCCGCGAGGCGCAGAAGATGCGGGACTTGCTCGTGGACCCGGCGGTGACGGCGACGGTGCTGGTGGCGCTGCCGGAGGAGATGCCGGTGAACGAGGCGCTGGAGCTGCACGCGGCGCTGCGCGACAAGGTGAACATCCGCACGCACGCGGTGGTGCTCAACCAGGCCTTCCCGGAGCGCTTCACGGAGGCGGACCTGGAGGCGCTGCTCGGCCACCCGGAACTGCACGCGGTGGCCAAGGCCCACCATGACCGCGCGGCGCAGGCGGTGCTCGCGGGGACGAAGCTGGAGCGCAACCTGCACGCGCCGCTCTTCACGGTGCCCAGGCTCTTCACACCCGAATTCGGACGGGACGCGATTGAACAGGTCATGGGGCATCTCGAACCGATGGTGACGGGGGAGACGTGAGCACGACGGCCCTGGCGTCCGCGCTCGCGGGCAAGCGCGTCCTCATCTGCGTGGGTTCGGGAGGCGTGGGAAAGACGACGGCGGCGGCCTCGCTGGCCCTGCGCGCCGCGGTGGACGGGCGCAAGAGCCTGGTGTGCACCATCGACCCGGCGAAGCGGCTGGCCAACTCGCTGGGCCTCACCGGGCTGGGCAACACGGAGACGCAGGTGCCCGCCACCGCGCTGGAGCCGCTCGGCATCAAGGCCCGCGCGCCGCTCCACGCGATGATGCTGGACATGAAGCAGACGTGGGACGACCTGATTGCCCGCGTCGCCCCGCCGGACCAGCGCGAGCGCATCCTCTCCAACCGCTTCTACCAGTCGCTCTCCACGGCCCTGGCGGGCAGCCAGGAGTACATCTCCATGGAGAAGCTGTGGGAGCTGCGCCGCCGCAACTCCCACGAGCTCATCGTCCTGGACACGCCGCCCACCGCGCACGCGCTGGACTTCCTGGACGCGCCCAACCGGGTGCTGGACTTCCTGGACAACGAGGCCGCCAAGTGGCTGCTCGCCCCCGCGTTGAAGGCGGGCAAGCTGGGCATGTCGCTGTTCAACCGCAGCGGCTACGTCATGCGGGCGCTGGCGAAATTCACCGGCACGGAGATGCTGCAGGAGCTGTCCAACTTCATGCTCGCCATCTCCTCCATGAACGAGGGCTTCCGCGAGCGGGCCCGCGGCGTGAGGGAGCTCCTGGAGGACCCGAGCACCGGCTTCGTGCTGGTGACGAGCCCCCACCCCGAGCGCATGGACGAGGCCATCCACTTCCACACGCTGCTGAAGCAGCACCGGATGGGCGTGGTGGCGCTGGTGGTCAACCGCGTGCACCCCATGCCCCCGGAGGCGCTGTGGGAGGACGCGGCCACGCTGACGCCCACCCGCCGCGCCAAGGTGGAGGAGACGCTGCGCGAGCTCCAGGTGCTCGCCGAGCAGGACCAGGCGGGCATCTCCCAGCTCGAGGCCGCCTGTCCGGGCGTCCCCATCATCCGGGTGCCCCGCTTCGAGCTGGACGTGCACGACATCACCGCCCTCTGGCGCACCAGTCGCTACCTGCTGGGCGACGAGTCGCTTTCCTGACGAAAGACGCCTTCCTGGAGCCCATGTTGGACGCGGGGCCCTTCCCGTCCGGAGGGCAGGCGGCCGGGGAGGCGCGGGGGGCGGGGGCGCATTAAGCTGGGCGCGCCCACCGTCGTGGTTGGGAACTCCCCGGGCCTCCGTGATGTCGGGGAGTAGGGCCGGTCAGCCGGTCCAGGAGGACGCACTTCGTGATTGGCAGAGAGCGGGCGCACATGTCGGTCAGTCGGTGGTGGTGGCTCGCGGCGCTGGGGCTGGCGGTGTCCGGGTGCCGGACGACGGGCTCGGCCGCACGGGCCGACGGGCAGGGGACTCCGCCCCGGCAGGAGCTCCAGTTCGACGCGGTGACGGTGACGGCGGACCTGGAGCTGGACAAGCTCAACGACGAGGAGCTCTTCGCGGGCGGCACCTCAGCCTTCGCGGCCAATGACTTCAAGCAGGCGGCGCGCTACTTCGGCCGGCTTGCGGACTTCCACCCGGACAGCAAGCACCGCCGCGCGGCCCTCTACAACGCGGGCCTCGCCCACCAGCGCCTCAAGGAGTGGGAGGAGGCCGGGCACCGCTTCTCCGAGCTGTCGGACCCCGCGAAGGGCACGGGCGACGCGCTCGACGCCGCCTTCCGCGTGGCGGAGACGCAGTACCACCTGGAGCGCTACGGCGACGCCATCGCCCTGCTGGGCGTCATCGCCGAGCGGCAGGACCTCCCCCTCAACCGCCGGCTGGAGGCCCAGGTGCAGCAGGGCATCTGCCAGCTGGAGGCCGGCCGCTCCGAAGAGGCGGAGAAGACGCTGCGCAAGTCGCTCTCCACCTACGACGGCCTGGCCGACAAGGACGAGGTGGACGACTACTTCCCCGCGCAGGCCCACTTCTTCATCGGGGAAATCTACCGGCTCCACTACGACGACGTGAAGCTGGACGCCACCCGGGGCAGCGACAAGCTCGCCGAGGACCTCAACTACAAGGCGGAGCTGCTGCTCTCCGCGCAGGGCCACTACCTGCGCTCCATCCGCGTGGGCAACGGCTACTGGGCCACCGCCGCGGGCGCGCAGATTGGCGCCCTCTACGAGAACCTCTACGAGCACATGGTGAACTCGCCCGCGCCCGCCGAGCTCGACGCCAGCGAGGCCCAAATCTACCGCCAGGAGCTGCGGAAGAAGATTCGCGTGCTGCTCACCAAGTCCATCAACATCTACGAGCGCACCCTGGAGACGGCCGAGCGCATCGGCTCGCAGAGCGCCTTCGTGGACCGCACCCGCGAGAGCCTCGCCAAGGTGAAGGCCCTGCTGCTGGCGGACGCGGAAGCCGAGCCCGACTCCTCGTCCACGCCGCCCTCGGCGGACGCCGAGCCGCACTCGTGAGCCCCGGCCCCGGCTGGGCAGCCGGGGCCCGCGCGGCATAGCCTGGGGGCGCCCCATGGAGCCCCTCTTCACCGCCGAGCAGCTCGCGGAGATTCACGCCTACCACCTGCCCCACTACATCCGGGCCGCGGTGGACCCCTTCGCGCGCCTGGCGCTGCAGGCGCTGCTGCTGGGGGTGCTCGTCCAGCCCCTGTATCGCGCGGCCCTCGCGGCCACCGCCGGGCTGGAGCGACGGCTCGGCGTGCTGCGCACGGCCCCCGTCAGCCGCGCCTTCTTCCGCGCCATGGACCGGCTGTGGGGCGAGGCCGGCTGGGGCACCGCGGTGCTCTTCGCCCTCTTCATCGACCTGTTCGTCAAGCTCGTCTACCTGCCGGTGGACGTCTGGTTCACGTACACGCTCGAGCACCGCCACGGCCTGTCCAACTACACCCCGGGCACCTATGCGTGGGATGTGCTCAAGGGCAACCTGCTGGTGGCGTTCTGCCTCGCCGCGCTCGTCATCGGCCTGTATGGGCTCGCCCGTCGCTTGCGGCACTGGTGGCTGGTGCTGGGCGTGCCCGTGGCCCTGCTCATGCTCGTGTCGTCGGCCCTGGACCCGTACCGGGACCTCCTCTACTTCAAGCAGAAGCCGCTGCCCGCCGGCGTCCTGCGCACGCGGATGACGGAGCTGATGGCCAAAGCCGACATCCCCTTCTCCGACGTGCTGGTGGCGGAGACCTCGGTCGCCTCGCGCCGCGTCCAGGCGTACTTCGCCGGCCAGGGCCCCACGCGCGCCATCGTCCTCAACGACGTCATCCTCAAGGAGCTCTCCGAGGACGAGGTCCTCGCCGCCGTGGCCCACGAGGCCGGCCACGTCCAGGAGCCGAAGTGGCCCGGCCGCATCACCGCGTCGTTGGCGCTGGTGGCCCTGCTCTTCGCCATCGACCGCCTCCTGCGCCTGTCCGCGCGCCGGGGCTGGTTCGGCACCCACCGCTTCGCGGACATCCGCACCCTGCCGCTCATCTCCCTGCTCGTCATCGTCGTCATCCTGCTGGGCAACCCCCTCTCCGCCGCCTTCTCGCGCGAGCGCGAGCGCGAGGCGGACCGCTACGCCCTGCGCCTCACCGGTGACGCGGAGTCCTTCCGCCGCATGCTCGTGAAGGCCGCCCGGGTGAACAAGATGGACCCCGAGCCGCCCCGCTGGGTCGTCCTCAAGGGCATGAGCCACCCGCCCATCGGCGAGCGGCTCGCCGCCCTCCCGCCTCCGAAGCCATAGCGCCGCGCCCCCCGCGAAAAAGCGGCCGGCAGGTGGACTCCCCGCGACTCCCGCCCTCACCCCTCGCGAGCCCACCCGCCGACAGCCGCCGCCGGTCCGCTCCCCGTCGTCCCGGCGGCCCCTCGTCACCCCCGCCCTACGGCTGCGAGTCCTCCTTCAGCTTCTCCACCGCCACCAGGGCAATGGCCTTCACCAGCGCCCGCGCCCGCCGGCCCGCCGCTGTCTCCCCGTGCGGGTCCGCGTCCACCGCGTTGGCCAGGTCCGTGAAGCCCTGCCGGTCCCCCTTGCGCAGGTAGAGCTCGCCGCGGTTCGCCAGGGCCACCGGGTTGCCCGGCTCCCTCGACAGCGCGGCGCTGTACTCGGAGATGGCCTCCTCCAGCCGTCCCAGCTTCTGGTACACGGTGCCCAGCGCCGCCCGCGCCGCCGTGTCCTTCGGGTTTCCCTCCACCAGCCCCTCGAAGAGGATGCGCGCCTCCTCCAGCCGGCCCGCCGCCGCCAGGTCGCAGCCCACCTGCGCAATGGCCTTCGCCTCCTCGAAGGTCATCCCCTCCACCTCCGCCCACGTCGACTCGCCACGGGCAAACGCCTTCAGTCGCCGCACCGCTCCGCTCTCCATCCGCATGGCCGTTGCTCCCTCGTGTTTGATGACGCGTCCCATGGCGGCTCACGCGCTCCGCAGGTTGGAGATGGCCGTCTTCGCCATCTCGTGGAACTTCGAGGACATGTTGCTCATCAGGTCGAACATGGCCTTGCGCTTCTCCATCAGCTTCTGCAGGCGCAGCTCCAGCTCCTGCATGCTGCTGTCGATTTTCGCGGCCTTCTTCTTGTCCGCGTCGCTGGTGCCCAGCGTGGCCCGCTGGTCGCGCTGGTCCGCCATCTCGTTCAGCACGCCGAGCAGCTCGTCGTCCGTGTTCTGCGAGATGGACATGAGGATGGCTTGAATCTTGTCCTCCACGCTCATGTTCGGGTTGTCGAGGATGCTCTTCACGCCGGAGCCACCGCTGCCCACCGGCTTGCTTCCGCCCGTGGAGGGCTGCGTCCCCGAGGAGCCCTGTACCGAGCCCGCCTGCCGCAGCGCCGCCGTCACGTCCGGCCGCCCCACGATTCCGTCGCGCCCGCCCACGCCATTCGCCATCTCCAGCTGGTCGAAGTACGCGGGGTGGTCCTTGAAGAACTGCGCGGCGCGCTTCAGCGTCGACGAGGCCCCCGGGCTGCTCAGGATGGCCTCCAGGTTGTCACGCGTCAGCAGGTTGTCCTTCGTCCCCACCGCCGTGTCGAACGCGTCCCAGTTCGCGTTCAGCACCGACAGCGCGTCGCGGTACTCGGCGAAGTCCGGGTCCAGCGCGCTCCCCGAAGCGCCCTGGGTCGACGGCGTGGGCGAGGGAGTGCCGCACGAGGGCGTCGAGCCCGTGCCCGTCGTCGGCGTCGTCCCCGGGCCGGGAACACCGCCGCCGCCGGGTGTGCCACTGCCCGGGCGCTCGGGGCGGCCATACCGGGAGAACTCCCCTTCCACCCGCTTGAGCTCGCTGCTCAGGTCCTTGAGGTTGAAGCGGTCATTGGTCAGCAGGCCCATCACCCCGAGGTTGAGCAGCTTGTTCCCGTTATCGAGCCGCTCGAACAGCGCGTTGTTCTCCAGCATGAAGCGGGCCGCGCTGCGCAGCTGTGGCGACAGGCCGGCGTCACTGGAGATGCGCTCCAGGTCCTTCTTCGTCAGCGAGCCGCTCTTCTTCCCATCCAGGTAGTCGAGCTGCTCGAAGTTCGCCTCCAGCACCCGCAGCGCGTCCGCGTAGTCGAGCATCTTCGGGTCCAGCGGGCTCGTGCCCGAGGGCAGCACGGGCGAGGAGGACGCATAGCCCTCCCCCACCCTGGAGTCCCCGCCCGAGGGCGGGCGGTACTCCGTCTTCGCGGCCGGGTTCTGGGACAGCTCCTTCGCCACGCCCATGGCGCCGCTGGCCACCATCATGACGTTGCCCGTCGCAACCCCCGCAGCGGCCTTGATGGAGTTGGTGATGAGCGGTGGCAGTCCCAGCGCGTTGCCCGCGAGGTCCACCACGGCGGACATGGGGTCGGCCAGCAGGTTGGCCGCACCTTTGAGGAAGTCGAGCATGAGCCCTCTGGCGCGGCGGGGTTGGATGGACGCCGCGCAGTCACCGTCCGGTTTGCAGCGCCGGTGCCGCCCGCCGTCCCGCCCTTCCTCCAGCGATATCCACGGGTTGGCCCGGCCCCGGCCCCGGGCGCGTCCCTGCCTGCGGACGGGGCGGTCCACGGCGGAGGATTGGGGCTAGAGTCCCGCCGCCATGCGGACCATGGGCCTGGACCTGGGCACCAAGACCATCGGAGTAGCCGTGTCGGACGGACTGGGCCTGACGGCCCAGGGCGTCACCACGGTGCGGCGCACCTCCCTCAAGGCGGACCTCGCCGCCCTCGCCACGCTCGCGAAGGAGCACGAGGTGAGCCGGGTGGTGCTCGGCCTGCCGCTGAACATGGACGGCAGCGAGGGCCCGCGCGCGGAGGCCTCCCGCAAGTTCGCGGACACGCTGGGCACCACGCTGGGCGTCCCCGTCGAGCTCTGGGACGAGCGGCTGTCCACCGTCGCCGCCACGCGCACCCTGCTGGAGGCGGACGTCAGCCGCGCCCGCCGCCGGGAGGTCATCGACCAGGTGGCCGCCCAGTTCATCCTCCAGGGATGGCTGGACGCCCACCGCCCGCCCGACTCCGGCTACCACGCGGACGACGACTACGACTCGGAGCCGTGAGCCGCCGCCGCGCTGACGACTACGGGCGGCGCCGGTACACGTGCAGCGGCGCCGAGAAGCCCTCCAGCTCCTCGTAGGCGACGCCGTCCAGCACCAGGGCGCGGCCCTCCAGCTTCACGCCGGGGTCCTTCACCAGCGAGCCCTGGTCGAAGCGGATGAGCACCTCCGGCCGCGCCTCCTGCAGGCGCTTGCGGAAGGTGTCCCAGCGCACGCGCGCCAGCCGCTCCTCGGGCAGCCCGGAGAAGAAGGCCAGTTGCAGGTCCATGTAGCTGGGGTCGTCGTCGAGGGCCACCGCCCCACCCTTGCTGGCCACCTCCGCCTTCACGAAGTCCGCCACCTTCATCATCGCCACCGGGTTGGTGGAGGTGGGGCTCACCGGCCGCAGCGAGTCCTGGAAGCGGCCTTCCGCACGGAAGGTATAGAGGCCCAGCGCCACCGGCACGGCCACGGCGAGCACCGCCGTCACCCCCGCCAGCGCCTTGCGCACGCCGGCGCCACGGCTGCCCACCAGCGCGGCGAAGCCGAACGCCACGAACACGGGCACCACCGCCACCTGCGTCACCGTGAAGCGCCCCAGCGGCACGAAGGTCAGCAGCACCGCCGCGCGGAAGGTGAAGTACGCCGCCGGCACCACCGTCACCGCCACCAGCCAGCGCGTGTCCGGGCGCGCGCGCCACGCCTTCACCATGCCCCACATGCCCAGCAGCGCCACGCCGGGGGACAGCGTGAGCAGGGCGATGCCGGGCCAGAACCCGAGCTGCTGCAGGCGCCAGCCGATGGCCGCGCCCGAGCCCGCCGACGACTGCACCCAGTTGCGATGGAAGTCCTCTACCGCCTTGACCGGGAAGAACGGGTCCCCGTGCATCAGCTCGTTGCCCTGCATCCACAGCAGGGGGAACGGCAGGCACACCAGCCCGAAGCCCACCGCCCGCGTCACCGCCGCCACCTTGTCCTCGCTGCTGAAGCACAGCGCGAGCGTGAGCAGCGGGATGTACATCCACGCGTCGTAGCGCAGCGCACAGGCGAGGTTGAGCATCAGCCCCGCCTGGAAGAGCGGCGCGAAGCGATTCTCATCCACGCCCTCCGCGTACAGCGCGAAGGTGGCCAGCATGAAGAAGAGCGACACCGCCTCGCTGCCCGCGGTGGTGGCGAACTGCATGTGCATGCCCCAGGCGGAGAAGGCCAGCCCGGCCACCACGCCCGCGCGCCAGCCGAAGAGTCGCCGCGTCAGCGCGAACAACGGAATCACCGACAGCACGCCGAACAGCAGGCTCACCGCGCGGCCCGCCACCTCGCGGTCCATCACCGACAGCGCCGCGCCCACCAGGTACATGTGCAGCGGGCCGAACTGGTAGGCCCCGTCGCCGTACGCGGTAATCACGTGCGGCGCGCTCAGCCAGCGCTCCGCCAGCTCCGTGCGCACGACGGCATCGCCGTAGAGGTTCTCGTTGACGGCGAACACCAGCAGGCGCGGTACCAGCACCGCCACCAGCATCAGCCCGATGAGGAGCCGGTTGCTCGGCTCGGGCGCGGGGGTGGGCACCGCCGAGAGATTCGGCGTGTGGGACGGCGGAGCGGACAGGGGGGAGGGGGCGGTCGCCATTTCGCGCGGCAGGATACGCAGGCAGGGGCCAAAGCCAAGCCAGAGGCCCCTGCTCCCCTGCTTGCAGGGCTTCCCCGGATTCACCCTCCGCGAAGCCCCGCGCTCCCAGCACCCCACCTTCCCTGGAGCCGCAACCATCGCTTGCGGGGGACGGCGCCCCCCTGCGCCCGTGGCCCGGGCCTACCGCCAGGCCCGCTCTCACGGAGGCACCGCGACCCTCACGTGTTGCGCCAGCGGCTGCAGCCCCCCCGCCTCCAGCGTCACCCGGGTGCGCCGTACGACTTCCAGCCTCCGCCCCTCCCGAAGGCCCGGCGACGCACGGGAGGTGAAGAGGGCCTCCATCCGCTCGGGCAGTGGCCGGCGCAGGTCGAAGCGCAGCTCCCCGTCCGCCACCGGCTCCCGCGCGCCGCCCGACCGTCTCGAGTGGAGCTGGAACCGGAGCCTCCCATGCGGGCCGCGCAGCTCCACCAGCTCGTAGGTGATGACGGACAGCACCCCGGGTCCATGGGCCCGGGCCACCGTCCAGCGCGCACCGGGCCCCACCGGTTCCTCGGGGAACTGTGGCGTCGCGAGCCAGTCCGAGGACATGCCCTCCCCCAGCAATACGGCCAGCTTCGGCGACGTGCCTCCTCGCAGGTCCATCCGTGCCTCGACGAGCGCCCCCGTCGAGGCCAGCACCACCTCCCCTTCCCGCCCGCTCAAGCCCCGGAGCGCCTCCGCCAGTCGCAAGGCATGCTCCACGCCGTCCTCATCCGCGGCGCGCACCTCCGGGCGCCCCACGCGCAGCCGGTACCGGGCCAGGCCTTCGGTGGCCCATGGGTCCGGGGGCGCCAGGCGGCCCGGGCCCCTCCTGAACCGGGCGGCTCCCTCCACCAGCCCCGACGCTGGAAGCGCCAACCGCAAGGGCACCACCACCTCGGGGCCATACTCCGTGCGCAGCTCCTCGCCCGAGACGGTCTCCACCTCGGACGCCATCGACAGCCTCGCCCGCTGCGCCCACCCCGGCCGATGCGTCAGCGCCAGCGCCCTGCGCGGCTCGGCGCCGTCATCGAGCAACGCCAGGGCCACCACCTCTTCAGCGGCCACGGGTGGAAGGCTCTGCAGCAGCGAGCCCAGCAGACATGACGCGGCAAGCAAGGCGGACACGACTCGACTCCCTGGGTTGGGTGACGCCGAGGCCCTCTGCACACGCCGTGCTCACCGTCGGCCCCAGGACACTGCGCAACGCAGCCGTCCAGCACGCGAGACACCGTGCACGATTCCGGCCTCGGGCCGCTCGCCCCGCCTCCGACGCTGGCGCCGCCCACCGCCTCCAGCGCCCGAGACACCGTGCGGGATTTCGGCTCCAATGCCCTCAATGCCGGAGGTCGAGGTCTCTGCCCTGGAGAAGACGTACCCGCCGCCCGGCCCCTGGGCGCGCCTGCGCGGCCGCGCGGCGCCCTCCCGCCCGGCCCTGCGCGGCGTCTCCTTCCACGTGGACGCCGGGGAGGTCGTCGCGCTCATCGGCCCCAACGGCGCCGGCAAGTCCACGCTGCTGCGCATCCTCTGCGGGCTGCTGCTCCCGGACGGGGGCACCGCGCGGGTGGCCTCGCGCGACGTGGTGAGGGACAGGCCCGAGGTCCGCCGCCACGTGGGCGCCGCGCTCAGCGATGACCGGGGGCTCGCGCCGCGCCTCACCTCCCGGCAGAACCTGCGCTTCTACGCCGCGCTCTACGACGTCCCCCACCGTGAGGTGGACGCCCGCATCGACGCGCTCGCCCACACGCTGGAGGCCCGCCGCCTCCTGGACCGCGAGACGCGCACGCTCTCCAGCGGAGAGAAGGCGCGCGTGGTGCTGATGCGCACCCTGCTCCACCGCCCGCGCGTGCTGCTGCTCGACGAGGTGACGCGCTCGCTGGACCCGGGCGCCGCCCGCCGCGTGCGCAACCGCGTGCTGACGGACGCGGCCTCGCGCGGCGCCGCCGTCCTCTTCGCCAGCCATGACCTGGCCGAAGTGCAGGCCGTGGCCCACCGCGTCCTCCTGCTCGACGCCGGGCGCATCGCCGCCGCCGGCACCTTCGCGGACGTGCTGCCCGCGGCGGAAGGCCTCTTCGCGGCCGCCACCGCGGAGGACGCATGAGGCGCCTGCTCGCCTTCCTCCGGCGCGACTTCGAAATCGCCACCGCCTACCGGCTCAACGGGCTGCTCCTGGCGGCAGGCGGACTCTTCACCCTGACGCTCTTCTACTTCCTCGCCCGCACCGTGGGAGAAGCCCCCGCCGTGCGCGGCCGCTACGGCGCGGACTACTACTCCTTCGCGCTCGTCGGCCTGGCCACCGCCACCCTGCTGCGCAGCCTGCAGCGCGGCTTCGGCAACGCGGTGCGCGCCGCGCAGAACGACGGCTCGCTGGAGCCCCTGCTCGCCGCGCCCCTCTCCACCTTCCACGTCGTCGCATTGATGACGGCCGGCACCGTCGCAGGCTCGCTCGTGCGCGCGTGCGGCCTGCTCGTCGCCGGCTCGCTCCTCTTCGGCGCCCGCCTTTCCGTCCACCCGCTGACGTTCGGCGTGACGCTGGTGCTGAGCGTGCTCGCCTTCAGCGCGCTCGGCCTGCTGTCCGCCGCCTTCGTGCTCGTCTTCAAGCGCGGAGACCCGTTCGCCTACGCGCTCGACATGCTCAGCTATCTGTTCGCCGGTGTGCTCTATCCGGTGGACGTGCTGCCCGACGCACTGCGCATGGCCGCCCGGCTGCTGCCGGCCACGCACGCCCTGCACGGCCTGCGCGCCGCGGCATTGGAGGGCGCCGGCATGGAGCGCCTCCTTCCCACCTGGGGCGCCCTGCTGACCTTCAGCGCGGTACTCTGGCCGCTCGCCGCATGGGCGGTGCAGGCCGCACGACGACATGTGGAACGTACGGGCACGCTGCCCCACAGCTAGGTAACAGTCCGGCCTCGGCGGGCGCACGGAAATCCACTGCCCGGGCGTTCAATACCCCTCGCGCCAGGGGGGGCACCCTACCCCCGTGGGCGAGGCACCTTATAATCAAAGTGCCTTTTCACCCCGTGGAGGGGGTGCGCCTTCAGGGCGTCCATCCCCGACACGAGCGTAACGCGCGGTCCCACTCCGCGGCGGGGTCCCGAAGGGGCAGCAGGGCTGTTTGTGCCTGGGACCTCGGCGGGGTGGTTGTGGAATGGCATTCCAGCCCTCCAGGTTCACCACTATGGCCCCCTGTCGGCGCGGCTCCTCCGCGCCCCGGGGCGGCCCCGAGGGAGAGACATGAAGGACGCTGAGAAGGTTTCGTGGGTCTCCAGAATCGCCGCGCTCCAGGACGCGAAGACCTACGCCGAGCTCACCTGGGACGGCTCGTTCGAGGACTACCTCGAAATCGTCCGCAAGAACCCCAAGGTCACCCGCACCGCCTTCCAGAGGATCTACGACATGATCCTCAGCCACGGGAAGACGGAGTACATCGACAACAAGAAGAAGCTCATCCGCTACCACTTCTTCAGCGACGAGAAGTTCGGCGGCCGCGACGCCATCTTCGGCCTCGACGTCCCGCTCATGAAGCTCGTCAACGTCTTCAAGTCCGCCGCCCAGGGCTACGGCACCGAGAAGCGCGTCATCCTCCTTCACGGCCCCGTTGGCTCGTCCAAGTCCACCATCGCCCGCCTCCTCAAGAAGGGCATGGAGGACTACTCCAAGACGCCGGACGGCGCCGCGTACACCTTCTCCTGGACCACCGACCGCAAGCTGCCTGACGGCACCACGGTGAAGGAGAAGATGAAGTGCCCGATGAACGAGGAGCCGCTCAACCTCATCCCGCGTGAGTGGCGCCCGAAAATCTACGCCGAGCTGTCCCCGCCGGAGAGCGGCTACACCATCCCCGACGGCTCCGAGCTGTGCCCCGCCTGCCGCTTCGTCTTCAAGGACCTGATGACGCAGTACCAGGGCGACTTCGCCAAGGTCATGAACCACGTGCGCGTCAACCGCCTCGTCTTCAGCGAGAAGGACCGCGTCGGCATCGGCACCTTCCAGCCCAAGGACGAGAAGAACCAGGACTCAACCGAGCTCACCGGTGACATCAACTACCGGAAGATTGCCGAGTACGGCTCCGACTCCGACCCGCGCGCCTTCAACTTCGACGGCGAGTTCAACATCGCCAACCGCGGCATCATCGAGTTCGTCGAAGTCCTGAAGCTCGACGTCGCCTTCCTCTACGACCTGCTCGGCGCGTCGCAGGAGCACAAGATCAAGCCGAAGAAGTTCCCCCAGACGGACATCGACGAGGTCATCCTCGGCCACACCAACGAGCCCGAGTACAAGAAGCTCGAGAACAACGAGTTCATGGAGGCCTTGAGAGACCGTACGGTGAAGATTGACATCCCGTACATCACCAAGCTGTCCGAGGAGGTGAAGATCTACGAGAAGGACTTCAACTCCCGCGCAATCAAAGGCAAGCACATCGCTCCGCACACGCTGGAGATGGCCGCCATGTGGGCCGTCCTCACGCGCCTGGAGGAGCCCAAGAAGCACAACCTCTCGCTCCTGCAGAAGCTCAAGCTCTACAACGGCAAGACGCTCCCCAACTTCACCGAGGACAACATCAAGGAGCTGCGCAAGGAGAGCAACCGCGAGGGCCTGGAGGGCATCTCCGCCCGCTACATCCAGGACAAGATCTCCAACGCCCTGGTCAGCGACAAGGGCGAGGGCTGCATCAACCCCTTCATGGTCCTCAACGAGCTGGAGGCCGGCCTCAAGACGCACTCGCTCATCAACAGCGAGGACGCCCGAAAGCGCATGAAGGAGCTGCTCACCTCCGTGAAGCAGGAGTACGAGGACATCGTCAAGAACGAGGTCCAGCGCGCCATCTCCGCGGATGAAGACGCCATCAGCAAGCTGTGCGGCAACTACATCGACAACATCAAGGCCTACACCCAGAAGGAGAAGGTCAAGAACAAGTACACCGGCCTGTACGAGGAGCCCGATGAGCGCCTCATGCGCTCCATCGAGGAGAAGATCGACATCCCCGACAGCCGCAAGGACGACTTCCGCCGCGAAATCATGAACTACATCGGCGCGCTGGCCGTCGAAGGGAAGACCTTCAACTACCGGACCAATGAGCGGCTCCACAAGTCACTGGAGCTGAAGCTGTTCGAGGACCAGAAGGACAGCATCAAGCTCAAGAACCTCGTCTCCTCCGTCGTGGACAAGGAGACCCAGGAGAAGATCGACCTGGTGAAGGACCGGATGATGAAGAACTACGGCTACTGCGAGATCTGCTCCACGGACGTCCTCAACTTCGTGGCCAGCATCTTCGCCCGAGGCGACGCGAAGGAGTAACACCCCAGGAGAGAGGCGAGCCGTCGTGACCTTGAAGATCCACCAGGACCACTCCCGCTTCAAACAGATCGTCCGCGGCAAGATAAAGGCCAACCTGCGCAAGTACGTGCAGAAGGGCGAGATGCTGGGGAAGAAGGGGAAGGACGCCATCTCCATCCCCATTCCGTTCATCGACATTCCCCGCTTCAAGTACGGCCACAAGGAGCAGGGCGGTGTCGGGCAGGGAGATGGAGAGGTGGGTCAGCAGCTCGGCCCCGGGGCCGTCGAGCCCGGGGAGGGCCACCAGGCCGGACAAGGCGAGGGCGACCACGCCCTCGAGGTGGACGTCACCCTCGACGAGCTCGCCCAGATTCTGGGCGAGGAGCTGCAGCTGCCCAACATCGAGCGGCGGCAGAACGAGAAGATCGTCACGCAGAAGATCCGCTACACCGGCATCAACACCACCGGCCCGGAGTCGCTGCGCCACTTCAAGCGCACCTACAAGCAGGCCCTGCGCAGGCAGATTGCCGCGGGGACGTATGACCCGCACCGGCCCATCATCGTCCCCATGCGCGAGGACCGGCGCTACCGCAGCTACAAGCTGCAGAACCTGCCGGAGACCAACGCGGTCATCATCTACATGATGGACGTGTCCGGCTCCATGGGTGACGAGCAGAAGGAGATCGTCCGGATTGAGAGCTTCTGGCTCGATACGTGGCTGCGCCACCAGTACAAGGGCCTGGAGTCGCGCTACATCATCCACGACGCCGTGGCCCGCGAGGTGGACCGGGACACCTTCTTCCACACCCGCGAGTCCGGCGGGACGATGATTTCCAGCGCCTACAAGCTCTGCCGCGACATCATCCTCGCGGACTACCCGAAGAGCGCGTGGAACATCTACCCGTTCCACTTCAGCGACGGTGACAACTGGAGCGCGGACGACACGCGCCAGTGCATCGACATGCTGCGCAACGACGTGCTGCCCAACGTCAACCAGTTCGCCTACGGACAGGTGGAGTCGCCCTACGGCAGCGGGCAGTTCATCAAGGACTTGCGCGAGGCGGTGGGGGACACGCCCAACGTCGCGCTGAGCGAGATTGCGGACAAGGACGCCATCTACGCGTCCATCAAGGACTTCCTCGGCAAGGGCCGCTAACCCGCGGACTCATAGCCACCGGAGCGAGACGCCCCATGCCCAAGAGCCTGACACCCCGCCTCGCCGCGCTCAGGGACGAAATCCACGGCTATGCCAAGGAGTTCGGCCTCGACTTCTTCGACACCATCTTCGAGATGGTGTCCTACGACGAGATGAACATGGTGGCCGCCTACGGCGGCTTCCCCACGCGCTACCCGCACTGGCGCTGGGGCATGGAGTACGAGCAGCTGGCGAAGGGGTACGAGTACGGGCTGAGCAAAATCTACGAGCTCGTCATCAACAATGACCCCTGCTACGCCTACTTGATGGAGAGCAACCCGGAGGTGGACCAGAAGCTCGTCATGGCCCACGTCTACGGACACTGCGACTTCTTCAAGAACAACTTCTCCTTCCGGCACACCAACCGCCGGATGATTGATGACATGGCCAACCACGCCACCCGGGTGCGCCGGTGGGTGGACAAGATTGGCGTGGAGAAGGTCGAGGACTTCATCGACCGGACGCTGAGCCTGGAGAACCTCATCGACCAGCACGCGCCCCACATCCGCCGCAACCCGGACCCGAAGAAGGCCGAGGACGAGCTCAAGTCCAACGAGCGCGTGGAGGGCTTCAAGGTGGGCCGCGAGTACATGCGCGGCTACATCAACCCCTCCGAGTTCCTGGACTCACAGCGCAAGCGCGTGGAGGACGAGAAGCTGCGCGCGAAGAAGTTCCCCGAGCGCCCGCAGCGCGACGTGCTGATGTTCCTCCTGGAGCACGCGCCGCTGGAGCCCTGGGAGTCGGACATCCTCGCGATTCTCCGCGACGAGGCCTACTACTTCGCGCCCCAGGGCCAGACGAAAATCATGAACGAGGGGTGGGCCAGCTACTGGCACTCCACCATCATGACGCGGCGGGCCCTCCGGGACGACGAAATCATCGACTACGCGGACCACCACTCGGGCACCATGGGGACGCGCCCCGGGGCCATCAACCCGTACAAGCTCGGCATCGAGCTGTGGCGGGACATCGAGGACCGGTGGAACAAGGGCCGCTTCGGCAAGGAGTGGGACGAGTGCGATGACCTCCGCGCGCGCCGCTCCTGGGACAAGAAGCTGGGCGCCGGCCGCGAGAAGATCTTCGAGGTCCGCAAGCACTACAACGACATCACCTTCATCGACACGTTCCTCACGGCCGAGTTCGCGATGGAGCAGAAGCTCTTCGTGTATGGCTTCAATGACAAGCGCAACTCGTGGGAAATCATGGACCGCGAGTTCCGCAAGGTGAAGAGCAAGCTGCTCCAGGGCCTCACCAACTTCGGCCAGCCCATCATCGAGGTGGTGGACGGCAACCACGAGAATCGCGGGGAGATGCTGCTCGCGCACAAGCACGACGGGCAGGACCTCAAGGGCGACTACGCCCGCGAGACGCTCCGCAACCTCCAGTCCCTCTGGCGCCGCCCCGTCAACATCATCACCCGCTACGACAACAAGGGCATGATGCTGCGCTTCGACGGCACCACCCACTCGGAGAAGAAGGTCGAGCTCTAGTCCTCCGGGCCGTTCAGCAATGCGGTAGAAATTTCATACCAAGCCCCCTACCTGCCGGGTTCCCGGGCTGCCCGGCGGGCGAGCGCGGGAATTCTCGGGACGGCAGTTGGGCGCGGGCGCGAGTGTCCACTAAACTCGCCCCCGCCCCATGCGAATCGCCCCCCTGCTCTGCCTGGTCGCCCTGCTGGCCGCCTCCGTCTCCGAAGCCAGCACCCGGTACGTCATCAAGAACCGCCGCATCGAGCCGCGTCAGACGCTCGCCCAGGCGCTGCACGACGCGCAGTTGCCAGACGCGCAGGTGACGGCCGTCATCTCCGCGCTGGAAGGCGTGTTCGACTTCCGCAAGTCGCGCGTGGGCGACCAGTTCCGGCTCGTCATCCGCGGCGGGGAGCTGGACTTCTTCGACTACCGGCAGAGCCTGGTGGACGAGTGGCAGGTGCGCCGCGACGGCGAGAAGTACGTGGGCAGCAAGCGCGCCATCGAGGTGGAGAAGCAGGTGTCCGTCGTCTCGCTGGACATCAACTCCTCGCTGTACGAGGCGGCGATTGAGGCGGGTGAGGACCCGGCCATCGGCATGGTGCTGGCGGACGTGTTCGCCTGGGACATCGACTTCTACCGCGACGTGCGCAAGGGCGACCGGGCGCGCGCGCTGGTGGAGAAGTTCGTCTCCAAGGGCCGCGTGCTGCGCTACGGCGAGGTGCTGGCGGCCACCTACGCGGGCGGCCTCGTGGGCGACAAGAAGGTGTTCCGCTACCTGATGCCGGACGGGCAGCCCAACTACTTCAACGAGGAGGGCGCCAGCGCGAAGAAGACCTTCCTCAAGACGCCCCTCAAGTACGCGCACGTCACCAGCAAGTTCGGCAGCCGCTTCCACCCCGTGCTCCAGTACATGAAGGCGCACAACGGCGTGGACTACGGCACGCCCATCGGCACCCCGGTGTGGGCGGTGGCGGACGGCACGGTGACGCAGGCGGGCTACGCGGGCGCCGCCGGCAACATGGTGGTCATCCGCCACGCCAACGGCTTCGAGACGCAGTACATGCACCTGTCGCGCTTCGGCGACGGCGTCCGCGCCGGCGCGCGCATCCGCCAGAAGCAGGTGATTGCGTACTCCGGCAACACCGGCCGCTCCACCGGGCCGCACCTGCACTTCGGCCTCAAGCGCAACGGCGCGTACACCAACCCGCTCAACCAGGTGTACCCCCGCGCGGACCCGCTGCCCAAGGCGCTGCTGCCGGACTTCCTGGCGAAGGCGCACGAGCTGGCGGCGCAGCTGGAGGCCGTGTCCGTGGCCGCGGTGGCCGGCCAGGCCGCCACCGCTCCCGTCGCACCCACGCAGCCATAGCCCCGTAGGAGGCGTATGTCCTCCGTCGCCGACTTCATCGCGCTGTCGGAGCAGCTCCACACCGAGCTGCTCGGCCTGGACGAGGAGCTGTCGCACGGCCTGCCGGACCGGCTGTCGCGCTTTCCCAGGGATCCGGAGCAGCGCCGCGCCCTCCAGCATGAGCAGGCGGAGGCCCTGCGGCGCATCCTCCCGGTGCTCACCTCCCGCCTGGACGCGGCCTACGCGCGCCTGACGGCGCTGGACGCCCACATGTCCGACGAGGAGCGGGAGGCCGCGCTGGAGCACCACCGCGCGCGCGTGCAGCCCTTCTTCCTCCAGTGCCCCTTCATCCGCCGCTCCGCGGACAAGCCCCTGGGCTATCCCGGGGACTACCTGATGGTGGAGATGATCTTCAACGAGCAGGACGAGGGCGTCTCCACCTTCGCCCGCCTGCTGTCGCACTACGCGCTCCAGTGCGGCCCCGCCCGCGCGCACCGCGCCCGCCCGCCGTGGGTGCTCGGGCACCTGCGCCAGCATGAGCAGGAGGTGGGCCGCCCGCTGCGCGTGCTGTCCTTCGCCTGTGGGCCGGAGCACACGCTGCGCGAGTACGCCACCGCCGGGGCCTCGGGCCACTTCACGCTCTGCGACTTCGACCCGGCGCCCCTGGAGCACTGCCGCCGCCAGTTCCAGGTGCTCACCCGCCGCTCGGCGCCGCCCCCGCCCACCGTCGACTACGTGCAGCTGTCCACCTACCAGCTGCTGAAGCAGAAGGAAGTCGTGGAGCAGCTGCGCCACCCCGAGGGGCACGACGTGCTCGTGGTGGCCGGGCTGCTGGACTACCTCAAGGCCCCCGTCGCCGAGCGCTTCCTGGACCTGCTCGCGCCCCTGGTGGCGCCGGGCGGACGCGTGCTGCTGACCAACCTCCATGCCCCCAACCCGTGGCGGGCCTTCATGGAGTACGTGGGGGACTGGCGCGTGCTGCACCGCGAGCGGCAGGAGTTCCAGGCGCTGTGCGAGGGCCGCCCGGAGCGGCGCCTGTCCACGCTTGAGCTGACGAGCGACGCCTCGGACACCAACCTCTTCTGGGCCGGGCGGCGGGGCTGAAGCGGCCGGCAGCCCGCCGAAACGACTACCACCGCACCAGGAACTCCGAGTGGTCCAGCGCGCAGGCGGTGCCCTCCACCGTGCTCTGCACGCCCCCGCCCACCGCCAGCAGCGCGGCCCTCAGGCTGCCCTCGTGGAACAGCATGGGCTGCATGTCCCCGCGAAAGACAATCTTCACCCGCCGGCCCTCCATGGGCTCGCAGTCGTGGGAGCCGTAGCTGACCAGCGTCCGGTACACGGTGGGCGTGCTGGCGAAGGCGCGCTTCGGGTCTCCCCGGCCCACCAGCTTGGCCAGCGTGTTGCCCACGTGCGACTCGAAGAAGCCGCTGACGGTGGCCGCCCCGCAGGCACGAAAGGCGTCATCCACCGAACCGTAGTGCGGCTCCAGCACGTCCACCGCGGCGTAGAGCAGCTGGAGGAAGTCCGCCGCCGGGTAGGAGAAGAAGTCGATGGGCCTCTTCATCTTCACCGGGTCCGCCAGCCGGGCCACGGCCTCGCTGCCCGCCCGCTGGGACACGAGGGTGAGGATGGAGTTGAAGATGAAACCCCTCACGGTGTCGTCGGGGCGCGTCAGCGCGATCCGTTGGGCAAGTTCGCTCTTGTCGCTGGGCATCGAGGAGGGGCTCCAGGCTGAGGAGTGCAGGCCCGCTGACCTTGCAGGCGTCTTGTACCAGACTCGCGACACAGCAGTGGAGCCCATGGCTCCAATCGCGGTAAATGAAGGTCTTCCGGAGGACTCCCTACCCGATGGCTGAATCCATGAGGACGCAGACCCCTGTCACGCCCCCCCGCGCCGCGCAGGCGGGAACGAACGATGACAGCGGCCGCACCGGCAACGACGCGGCCAGCATGCGCCGCTCCTTCCTGGACCACGTCCGCTACTCGCGTGGCAAGAACTACGAGACCTCCACCCCGCATGACCGCTTCATGGCGCTGTCGCTCGCGGTGCGCGACAGGCTCGCGGACCGGTGGGTGAAGACGGCGCGCACCTACTACGAGCAGGACGTGAAGCGGGCGTACTACCTGTCCGCGGAGTACCTGCTGGGTCGAGCGCTGGGCAACAACCTGCTGAGCCTGGGCATGCACGACGCCGCCTCCGAGTGCATGCGCGAGGTAGGGGTGGACCTCACCAACCTGCTGGAGATGGAGCCCGACGCCGGCCTGGGCAACGGCGGCCTGGGGCGCCTCGCCGCGTGCTTCCTGGACTCGCTGGCCACGCTCGCCTACCCCGGCATGGGGTATGGCATCCGCTACGAGTTCGGCATCTTCACGCAGGACATCGTCGACGGCTACCAGGTGGAGCGCGCCGACGAGTGGCTCAAGTTCGGCAACCCGTGGGAAATCGTCCGGCCGGAGAAGGCGGTGCCGGTGCGCTTCTTCGGGCGCGTGGAGCACCACCAGGGCCCGGACGGCCGCCCCGTGGCCCGCTGGGTGGGTGGCAAGACGGTGGTGGGCGTCCCGTACGACACGCCCATCGCCGGCTACCACAACAACACCGTCAACACGCTGCGGCTGTGGCAGGCGCGCGCCTCGGAAGAGTTCGACCTGCTCCTGTTCAACGCCGGCGACTACGAGCGCTCGGTGGTGGAGAAGAACGACTCGGAGGTCATCTCCAAGGTCCTCTACCCCAACGACGCCTTCCAGGCCGGCAAGGAGCTGCGCCTCAAGCAGCAGTACTTCTTCGTCGCCTGCTCCATCGCGGACATCGTCCGGCGCTACCTGAAGAACCACACGGACTTCAGGGACTTCCCCAACAAGGCGGCCATCCAGCTCAATGACACGCACCCGGCCATCGGCGTGGCGGAGCTGATGCGCGTGCTGGTGGACGAGAAGCGGCTGCTCTGGGACGAGGCGTGGGGAATCACGCAGGCGGTGTTCGGCTACACCAACCACACGCTGCTGGCCGAGGCGATGGAGAAGTGGCCGGCCACGCTCTTCGAGCGGCTGCTGCCGCGCCACCTGGAAATCATCTACGAAATCAACCAGCGCTTCCTGCGCCAGGTGCAGATCCGCTACCCGTATGACCAGGAGAAGATGCGGCGGATGAGCCTGGTGGAGGAGGGCCCGGAGAAGAAGATCCGCATGGCCCACCTCGCGGTGGTGGGCAGCCACAGCGTCAACGGCGTGGCCGCGCTGCACACGGACCTGTTGCGCCGGGACGTGCTGACGGACTTCGCCGCCATGTACCCGGAGCGCTTCAACAACAAGACCAACGGCGTCACCCCGCGCCGCTGGCTGGCCTGGTGCAACCCGCGCCTGTCCAAGCTGATCACCTCGCGCATCGGCGAGGGCTGGGCCACGGACCTGGACCAGCTGCGTAAGCTGGAGCCGCACGCGGAGGACCCGGCGTTCCGCAAGGCCTTCCGCGACGTGAAGCGCGCCAACAAGGAAGACCTGTCCCAGCACATCCGGGACTTGCGCTGGGTGCAGCTCAACCCGGACGCCATCTTCGACGTGCAGATCAAGCGCCTGCACGAGTACAAGCGGCAGCTGCTCAATGCCATCCACATCGTGGCGCTGTGGATGAAGGCCCGGAGAGACCCGTCCTCCATCATCCACCCGCGGGCGTTCATCTTCGGCGCCAAGGCGGCGCCGGGCTACCACCTGGCGAAGCTGACCATCCGCCTCATCAACGGCATCGCCGAGGTGGTCAACAGCGACGCGGGCACCACGGGGCTCCAGGTCGTCTTCGCGCCCAACTACCGGGTGAGCCTGGCCGAGCGCATCATCCCGGCGGCGGACGTGTCCGAGCAGATTTCCACCGCGGGCATGGAGGCATCCGGCACGGGCAACATGAAGCTGATGCTCAACGGCGCGCTGACGCTGGGCACGCTGGACGGCGCCAACGTGGAGATTCGCGACGCGGTGGGCGACGAGAACTTCTTCCTCTTCGGCCTCACGGCGGACGAGGTCATCGCCCGCAAGCGCGAGGGCTACCGCCCCCGTGACGTGTACAACCAGCACCTGGAGCTGCGCGAGGCGCTGGACCTCATCTCCACGGGCTTTTTCTCGCCCGAGGACAAGCATCTCTTCAAGCCGCTGGTGGACAGCCTCCTCGACGAGGACCGCTACCTCGTGCTCGCCGACTTCCCGTCGTACATGGCGAAGCAGGAGGACGTGGTCCGCGCCTACCAGGACGTCGAGGGCTGGTCGAAGAAGTGCATCATCAACGTCGCCCGCGGCGGCATCTTCTCCTCGGACCGCACCATCAAGCAGTACGCCGAGGAGATCTGGCACATCCAGAAGACGCCCGTGGAGCTGTAGTTGTGAAGCGCGGGCCGGCGGTGACGCCGGCCGCCGCGCGAGGGCTCAAGGTCCGGTGCTGACCTCATCCGGGGCGAAAGCGTCGCGAAGGTCGCCCCGCAGCTCGGAGTCGACGAGCCTCCGTCCCGCGCCCGACAGGGCCCGCCGTATGTCCTCCGCCGCCTCCGCGTTCGAGTAGGGGCCCTGCTTCACCTGCAGCGCGCGCAGGTCGGCCACCAGCGCGTCCGCGGTAGGGAGGCGCTCCCCGGGGTCGGCGCGCAGCAGCGCGTGGAGGAGGCCTCGCAGCGGAGGCGACAGCTCCCGGGCCAGACGCTCGACGTCCTCAGGCTGGAAGGTGGCTGCTTGGAGGGCCACGTGCGTGGAGCCCTCCAGCGACAGCCCCGCGGACGTGGCCGCCGTCAGTGCCCGGGTGATGCGCGCCCGCTCCCGCCGCTTCAGCCGCTTCCGCAGCCGGGCCTCCAGCACGTCGGGACGGTTGTAGAGGTTGCGGCCCGTGGCCAGCTCCAGCAGCACCGCCCCCAATGAGAAGAGGTCCGCGCGCGCATCCATGTCCTCCAGGAAGAGGGCCTCGGGCGCGGCGAAGAAGAGCGCGCCGCGAGACTGGGGAGCGGTGGTGGCTTTCCGCTCCGGCAGCCGGGACCAGGCGAGGCCGAAGTCCGTCAGCTTCACCGCGCCGTCCGCGCGCACGCGCACGCGACCCGGGTGGAGGTCCCGGTGGATGATGCCCAGCGGCACGCCCCGCTCATCCACGCACGCATGGGCGTAAGCGAGCGCCTCGGCCACCTGGAGGCCCACGTGCACCAGGAAGGGCTCCGGGAGCGCGCGTCCCCGGGCCAGCGTCACCGTCACCAGGTCGTCCAGCGACAGGCCGGGCACGTGCTCCAGCTCCACGAACAGCGCGCCGGGAGGGGTGTGCAGGCCGTACACCCGGGCAAGGGCCGGGTGCCGCAGGTAGGCAGCCAGCCGGACCGACTCCTCCAGGCGTCGCCGCGCCCGCACCACCTCTGGGGAAAACGCGCCGTCCTCCGGGAGGGCCAGACACTTGAGCAGGCGCGGCTCATGCGTTGAGCCCCGGGAGCGCCGCGCCAGCAGCAGGCTCACGCCATGCGCGTCCTCCCCCAGGTCCTTCACTCTCCGCCAGGTGATGTTGCCCTCGCGGAAGAGGACGTCGCCCCCGGCTCCAGGGTCCTTCGTTCCAGCCATGACGTGCGGGCTCCTTGTCACCCGCGCGGCATTCATCCGCGTCCGGGTGCCATGGAGACTACCCAGGGGGGAGGTGGAAACGGAACGACCTGGAGCGTCCCATGCATCCACTTTCGCCTCCTCTCGCCAATGCGCGCGTTTTGGCAAGAGGCTTTACAGCGGCAGCCGTGGTCCGCTCAGGGGAAGACATCCACCACCTTGAAGAACATGGCATGTCCGAGAGCGGGGGCGTCCGGCGTGGACTCGGGATGCTTGAGACAGCCCCGCTCGTCGCACAGCACCAGGCAGACGGGATAGCGCCGGCCGTTGGGCAGCTCCAGCGCAGTGTAGCGTCCGATGATGGTTTCTCCCCGCGTCCACAAGCGCCCCTCGATGAGGGTGTCGTCTGGAAGAAAGGTGCTTTCGAACACCCGGCTGACGATGTCGCCGTCGCGCACGAACAGCGGGGAACCTGCGCTGCCTGGCTTGTCCTCGCGCACGTAGATGCTGACTTGCCGTCCCTGGTTCAGGCGGAGTTTCCGCATGGCCTCGAGCGACCCATCGGGGCAGGGGGTGCCGGGCGAAGGGCGAACCTGGGGGCCGGAGCAGGCCAGGGTGGCCGCGGCGCCGCAGGCCACCGCGCCACGCTTGAGGGTAGAGACAAGGCCCTTCGCACGGGCTGGAGGGGCGGAAGGAGTGGGCATGGGTTGCTCCTGGGATGGAGATGGCGATGAAGAAGCGCGGGCCGCCTTCGCGTCGACAGAATGCGGGGGCCCGGCAAGGGGCGCCACTTTGAGGCCAGCCGCATCCTCTGCGCTGGAGGCGGACGGAGCCCCGGAGCGCTCCAGCACCAGCGCGCCCGCCAGCCCCACCACCGTCAGCACCATCATGACCCACCCCCCACGAAGTGCCCTGGTCCCCCACCGGGCGGAGAGGGACCTCGGCACCGCCACCGGCTCCGCCAATCGGGCCGCGCTGGATGATGCCTCCCGTTCGCCAGGCACAGGTGTTGGCGACATCCCATGCGCCAGGCGGGACATCTCGAGCGGAGTCGCCTCCGGCGGTCGCGCTTCAGGCTCCACCAGCGGACCCGGCGGCTCGAAAGGGCGCTTTTCGCCAGCCCCACGTTCCACTTCCTCGGCTTCCGGCGCAGCCAGCACCTGGGGATGGCGCCGCCGCAACCAGCGCTCGGCGGCCTTGTCCGCCAGCATGTCGGGCCGGTGCATCCTGTCCCTGAGCAGGGCGGCCTCATGGCCGGGCGCCAGCGGCCCCCATTCGCCACCCCCGGCGGTGGTGCGGGAGTGGCGACCAGGACCGGCGTACCACTCGAAAAGGCGCGCGTCCCACGCCTCGTCCGCCCCCTCCAGCACCCGGCGCACCTCCGCGGCAAGCGTGGCCATGCGCCCCAGGCGAACCTCGGGCCGGGGCGCCAGCAGCCACATGACGAGGGACGCCAGCACTTCGGGCACGCGCGGGTTGAGGTGAACCAGCGGGCGAGGCGCCAGCGCCGCCAGTCCGTCGGCGGCTTCCAGCCCGACCAGCTCCAGTGGTGGGTACTCGTCGGTCAGCAACCGGTAGAAGGTGACGCCCACCGCGTAGGCCTCGTCCGCCTCCGTGTACGGGTAGCGCCCGCCCCCTCCGCGCAACGCGCGCGTGCGCCAGCTCAGCACCTGGGGGCTGTAGTACGGCGGCGTGCCCGGAGGCATGCGCGCGGTACAGGTCAGGGCGGTGGCCTCCGGGTGCATGCCCGCGCCCCAGTCCAGCACCACCACGTGCCCGTCCGGGCGCACCACCACATTGCCCCCCTTGAAGTCGCGGTGCAGCACCCCCTCTGCGTGCGCGGCCTCCAACGCCTCGGCAACCTGGAGCAACAGCCCTGCTACCTGACGCGCGGTGGGATTGCGCAGCGAGGCCCAGCGGTACAGGCCCTCGCCATGAACGTACTCCAGCACCAGGTATGGATAGTCCGCCCCCCGCGCCTCCCACCGTCCCACCTCCACCAACCGAACCACCCCCGGGTGACAGACCCGCTGCAGCGCCTCTGCTTCCCGTCCGAAGCCCACGTCCTCCGGCATCTGCGCCAGCTTCAGCGCATACAAGGTCCCGGTACTCACGTCCGCCTCGCGCACCGCGTACACGGTCCCGAAGCCGCCCTGCCCCACCTTCCGCACCACCCGCCAGCGCCCGACCTGCGTACCTTCTGGCAGCGCCAGGGGTGACAGCACCCAGGCGGGCTCGCGCGCCCCCTCGCCGCGGCTGACGCCATTCATGGGTCCGCCCTCTCACCACGAGGGGCATGGGGAGCGTCCGCCACGGGCGGCTGCAGTTCGAGCCGCTCCCACCGGAGGCCACGGCCGCTTGCGTCTGCCACCTCCAGTTGTACCGCGGCGGAGGGAGCGTCAAGCGGCTCCTCCCACTGCACCGCCACCCAGGCGGCCCCTCCGGGCGCCAGCCGCTCCGAATCCATGATGACGGGGAGCGACCGCGCTTCCTGCAGCGGCTGGCCCCGCGCGTCCAGCCGCACCAGCCGCGCCGGACCCGCTATCCACGGAGCCTCACCGGCTGGGTTCTCCAGCCGCGCGCCCACCATGACCGTGCCACGCGTATGGAAGACGGTGACCTTCCGCTGCGTGACACCCAACTCCAAAGGCAGCGCTCTGGGACGATAGGCCTTCACGCCGTCCTCGGGGTCCATCTCCCCGGAGACGAAGAGGCCGGCCAGCCCCGCCCGGGCGCAGCGTGCCCGCAGGGGCGCCAGCCCCGCCTCCGTGGCGGCGCAGAGCCCGCGCAGCTTCACCAGCTCGGCGGCCAACCGCGCTTTCGACTCGGAGCCGCGCCGCACCTCCACCTGGGTGTCCACCACGCCCGGCTCGGACGTCAGCGTGAACTCCATCTGTTGAGGCGACTCGCCGTCCGCGAAGCGGACCGTGAGCTTCAGTGGCGCGTCGGGGTCCAGTTCCTCCGCCGGCCTGAGCACCAGAGAGCGCTCCGTCACCTCGGCGCGCTCGAATGTCTGGAGCGCCCGGGTGTCCACGGAACCGCGGAGCAATGGTGGCTCGAAGAGGACCAGGGTCGCCATGCCCGGCGCCAGCCTGAGCACATGCGCGGTCTGCTTCTCATCCCCTTTCAGGATGATGACCTGCTCCATCTTCCGACGCCCGCCCGCGAACTCCTGCCCGTGCGCCGCCGCACCCACGAGCACCGCCCACACCACCACCACCGAAGAAGGTAGGGACATCCAGGGTCAACCTCCAGCGTTGGACGCTACCAGAGGCACCTGACACGTGGGAGTCCTCGGCGACCGCGTTCTCACGCTCCCGCCGCCCTTCCTTCAGACCCTGCTCTTCGGTGGCGGAAGATGTCTCAATGAACCAGGGGACCGCCCTCTCCGCTGGTGCCACCGCGTCCCGGCCAGGGCGCCACGTCACTCCTCCACAGGCCCTTCGCCGCGGCTTCCTCCATCAGCCGCTGGCCCAGCGCTTCCGCCATCTCCAGCACCGGGCCGCAGACCTCGTCAGCCCACAGCGCATCCCATTCGCCCTCGCGGGCGCGAAGCCCCGCGGGCGTGAGCACGGTGATGCGGCACCGCGCGCCTTCGGGTGGAGCGGGCCTCGAGCCGCTCGTGGGGCGCGTGGCCTCCACCAGCGGCCGGCACACGCCCAGGCACTGCCGCACGAGGTCCACCATGACGGGTGAAGGCTGGGTGAAGCCGCTGAAGTCTCCCCTCATGTCCAGCAACCGCGCGCTGCCATCCCAATAGGCGGACAGTATCTCCGGGGAGCCCCGACGCGCGTGCTCGACGACGAGCCCCAGGACGCGCACGGCGACCTCCGGCGCGGGCGGCTGCCCCAGCTGACGCAGGTAGTTCCAGAACTGGAAGCAGGAGCGAGCGTCGTGTCCCTCATCGTCCAACAGGCGGCTCAGTTCCTCGATGGCGCGCTCACGCTGCCCCTGCGCCACCCATGCGGCCACGTTCGCCAGGCGCCTCCACAGCGAGCCGACGTCCGCCCCCAGCGCCTCCTGTTGGAGGACGAAGCGCGCCACGCCCTCCAGCGACTCGTCCGCGAACAACAGCTCTCGCAGCGGTGCATGCGTGTCTCGTGGCACGCGCGGCGGACCGCCCACATCCTCCTTCGCAGGCGGTTTCGATGGCTTTCGCTTAAACCAACTTCTCCAGTTCATCGCTCACCCGGCAGGCCCCGTATCACGCTACGACGCGGTCCGGTCGCATGCGACTCACGCTTGCGCCGGTCCCAGATGTCCCCCGCTGCTCACGCCTTCGCGGCCGGGGCGGAGCGCGCTCTCCGCAGACAATGCCGCCGTGGACGGCGAGGGCACCGCTGGCAGTAGAGACCGGCCCCTCCTCCTCCCCGAGCCCCGGCCGACAACGCAGTGCACAATCACCCTCTAGTGCGAGCCCTCCGTTTCTCGACGCACAGCGCCATGACCCAACACGCCGCGCCATATTGACTGGCGAATCAATCGCGGGCACTAACACTCCCGGTGTTCCGGGTTCGCCTTCCTGTTCTGGAAGGCCGGGACACGCCTGGGATTGTTCCGTCCGCAGTGCGCAGTGCTTCGTCCCCCCTTGCAGGAGTCCGTATGAAGCAGCAGCGCCCGTTGTTCCTGGCCGTCCTGGCCCTCCTTGGGTTGTCCCTCCCGGCTTCGGCCGCGGCCGAGCGAACCACCTACCCCGTCGTCTTCGCCCATGGCCTGGGCGGCTTCGACGACATCCTCGGCTATGATTACTGGGGCGACGACTACGGCACCTTCGTCGGAGACCCGTGCAACGAGTTCCTCGAGGTGAGCTGCAACGGCGACATCGACAGCGGGCAGCAGTCCTTCGTCGCCGCTGTGCAGCCGCTCCAGAGTTCGGATGTCCGCGGCCTGGACCTGGCCAACGACATCGAGAGCTACATGGCCACGAAGGGCGTCCGGCACGTCAGCCTCGTGGGCCACTCGCAGGGCGGCATCGACGCGCGCAAGGCCGCGCGTGTGCTGCGCGAGCGCAAGGGCTACGCGGTGGTGAAGGTGCTCCTGAGCATCTCCTCGCCGCACCGGGGCTCGCCGGTGGCCAAGTTCATCCTCGACCTGGGCCCCGGCGTCACCAGCGTCATCGACGCGCTGTTCCGCATCTACGGCGACGTCGTCTACGGGCCGGGCAATGACGGCTACGCGGCCACCAAGGCGCTCGTCTACAACGACTATGACGCCAACGACGGCAAGGCGACGGGCGCGAAGCTCTTCAACCAGAACTACCCGGTCAGCGCGTCGTACGCGTCCCACTACGCGTCCATCATGACGGCCCAGTCCGGCATCAACGTGAATCCCGCGCTGTACCTGCTGCGCGGTTTCTTCTTCGACATCGACGGGGACGGCTACTGCGTCGACGACTGTGAGAATGACGGCGCGGCGGGCAGGGGCGACGGCTGGAAGTCGGAGGATGACGACGACGGCCTGGTGGGCATCAACTCGCAGCAGATGGGCTACCGGCTGCGCTACAACGACCAACTGTTCGTGCTCAACTCGCTCAGCATCGACTCCGCGCTGGGCTACGTCTCCAACATCAACGCGCCCAGCTCGCTCCAGATGACGTCCTCGTCGTCGCTCATCAACCAGGACCACCTGGACGTCATCGGCCTGGGGCCGGACACGTTCGACGAGATGGAGTTCTACGCGGCCATCTTCAACTACGTCGCGAAGAACGACTAGCCACACACGAGGGACGGGATGCGCACGCGGACGAAGGTGATGCTGGGCGGTGCGGTGGCGGTGCTCGGACTGCTTGCTGGCGTGGGGCTGCTCGCGCCGGGCAAGGCGGCCGTGGGACCGGCGCCGGAGCGTCCCGCCTCTCCGGACCTCCGCCCGCGGGCGGCCCTCCCCTCCCCCTCGCCGCTGGCCACCACCGCCAGCGGCGCCTCCGGGGCCGCGCCCGCCGCGTCCCCACAGGAGGCCGGCGACGCGGAGCTGGAGGCGCTCGTCACCACCATGCGCGAGCGCTACGGCGCGCGGCTGGACGAGCCGTCCGTGCAGCTGCGCATGCTGGAAGACCTGATGCGCTTCTTCCAGAAGCGCAACCCCGACGGCTGGCGCGAGGAGCTGCTGGCCTTCCTGAAGAAGGCCTTCCCCGAGCGGTACGACGAGCTGGCCGCCCTGCTCCGCAACCGCGAGGACTACGAGAAGTGGGTGAAGGACAATGACGCGTACCTGCGCGGGCTCGGCGAGAAGGAGCGCCGTGCCGCCGTCTGGGACGCGCGCAACCGGCTCTTCGGCAAGGACGTCGCGGAGCGCCTGTGGGCCGCCGAGCTGAAGAACCAGGCCCTCGCGGACACACTGCGCTCGCTCGACGCGCTGGAGGGCGCCACCGTCACGCAGAAGCTGTCCTCGTACAAGCAGGCGCTCAAGGAGACCCACGGCGTGGCGGCCGACGCGTACCTCGCACGGCACCAGCAGGAGCTGATGAACCGCTTCCTGGACCTGTCCTCCATCCAGCGGGACCTGACGCAGATGGCCCCCGCGGAGCGCTCGCAGAACCTGCGCGCCATCCGCAAGGAGATGGGGCTGGACGAGGAGGCGCTGCAGCGCTGGGACGCGCTGGACCAGTCCCGCGACACGCGCTGGGACGCGGGCGCCCGGTACATGGAGGAGCGCGCGGCGCTGGCGAAGGAGCTGTCCGGCGAGGCGCTGGAGACGCGCCTCCAGGAGGCGCGCACGCGCTACTTCGGAACCGAGGCGGACATCATCGCCCAGGAGGAGGGGGGAGGCTTCTTCCGCTTCGAGCGCCCCCGGGTGTGGGGACGCAACTGACGCGGAGCCGCGCACGACAGGCGGACAGCGGCCGCCCCATGCGCGTGCGGCGCCCGCCCCCGCTCAGGCCGCCTTGTTGAGCCACGCCTCGTATGCGCGGAAGTCGTAGTCGCGCCCGAGGAAGCCGTGCACCAGCCGCGCGGCGTCGTCCGAGCCCCCCGGCTCCAGCACCTCGCGGCGGTACGCCTGCGCGGGCGCGGGGTCCAGCATCCCCTTCTGCTGGAACACCGTGAAGAGGTCCTTCGCGATGACCATCGACCACATGTACGTGTAGTAGTTGGACGAGTACCCGTCGAGGTGCCCGAAGGAGAGGTGGAAGTACGTGCCCTCCACATACGGGAAGGGCGTGTACTTCCCCTGCAGCTCACGGACGAGCGAGGTGGCGTCCACGCTCCCGGGCTCGCGCCGGTACAGCTCCAGGCTGAGCGCGGCGTAGAACATCTGCTGGCGCACCCACAGCCCCTTGCCGAACTCCTCCGCGCGGCGCATGCGCGCGACGATGTCCGCGGGAATCGGCTCGCCCGTCTGGTAGTGCCGGGCGAACGTCTGCAGGCACGCGGTGTCGCGCGCCCACTCCTCCAGCATCTGCGAGGGGGCCTCCACGAAGTCCCACTCCGTGCGCACGCCGGACACGCCCGCCCAGCGCGTGTGGCCGCCGAAGATGTGGTGCAGGAGGTGGCCGAACTCGTGGAAGAAGGTCTCCACGTCGCTGTGCTGGAGCAGCGCCGCTTCCGCGCCGGGCCGGGGGAAGTTGCACAGGAGCACGCCCTCCGGCAGCCGGAGCCCCGTCTTGCCGCTGGTGAGCGTGAACTGGGCCGCGTGCTTGTACTTGTCCTCGCGCGGGTGCATGTCCAGGTAGAAGCGCCCGCGCAGCGTGGCGCCCTCGTAGACGTCGTAGGCCTCCACGTCCGGGTGCCACACCGGCGCGCCCGGCACGTGGCGGTAGGTGACGCCGAACAGGCGCGCCGTGAGGTTGAGCACGCCCTGCTTCACGCGCGTGTACTCGTAATAGGGGCGCACCGCCTGCGAGTCGAACGCGTACTGCTCGGCGCGGACGCGGTCCTCCAGGAACGCCTGGTCCCACGGGTCCACGCGAGGGGCGTCGGGCACGTCGCGGCGCTTGCGCGCGAGCAGCATGTCGTAGTCGCGCTTCATGCGCGCGGCGGAGGCGGCGGAAATCTTCTCGATGAAGTCCGCGGCGGCCTGCTCGTCGCGAATCATCTTGTCCTCGGTGGAGTAGGCCGCCCAGTTGCGGTAGCCCAGCAGCGAGGCCAGCTCGTGGCGGCGGGCCACCATGCGCTGGAGCACGTCCACGTTGGCGGGATGGCCGCGCAGGCGGAACAGGCGCCACATCGTCTCGCGGGCCTTCGAGTCCCGCGAGTACGTCATGAAGGGGACGATGTCCGGGTAGTCCGTGGTGATGCGCACCTGGCCGTCCGGCCCGGGCGGGTGGGCGCGCACGTAGTCGTCGGGCAGCCCCTCCAGGGCGGACGGAGGCAGAGCCTCGGTGCGGGTGTCCTGGCGGATGTTGCGGCTGAACTCCTGGCCGATGCGGACCAGCTCCTCCTGCAGCTCCTTCACGCGGGCGCGGGTGGCGGCGTCGCGGTCCACGCCAGCGCGGCGGAACTCGCGCAGCACCTTCTCCATCCACTTGCGCGTGGGGGCGTCCTCGGCGGACAGGTCCAGCGAGGCGAGCACGTCGTAGACGCCCCGGTCCATGCGGATGTCGTTGCTGAGCGTCTCGAGCGCCTGCTCGGCCGCCTCGCCGGCCTCGCGCATGGCGCCGTCCGGGTGGGCGTGGCGGGCGACGGAAGCGCGCGCGCTGGCGTCGTCGAGCGCGGCCATCGCCTCGTCGTACACCTCCAGCACCTCCCGCACGGCGTAGGGGGGCTTGAAGTCCTTGAGGCGGGCGATGCCGGCACGGGCCGCGGCGATGGCTTCCTCTCCGGAGCGGCGGAACTCGGCCGGCGGGCAGGTAATGAGGCGGGCGGCGTCGGGGACGAGCGTCTCGGCGGGCACTGTCTTCTCCTGAACCTGGTGACAGGAAGGGTGGGCGCCAAAGGTAATGCGGGCGCCCCGGCATGGCAGCAGCCTTCCGTGCCGGAAAAAGCAGGAGGCCGCCCCGGCGTGTGCCGGGTGCGGCCTCCTGGACGACTCAACGGTTCAGTGGGCTACGGGGTGTAGATTTCGATGGGACTCGAGGAGTTCTGCGGCTGACGCACGGCGCGGGTGACGAAGTCCTGGGAGTTGTTGTCCGTGTCGGTGCCGTTGCCGAAGCTCGCGTGGGCACCATTGACGGCCATGGTGGCCGAGGTGGAGCTGGACAGCGCCTTGCGCTCGAGGCTGCCGCCGACGGCCGGGTGGGACGGAGCCGCCGTGCCCTCCGGGCTGTTGCCGGTGCCCCAACCCACCTTGTCCACCGCCACGTCCGTGGTGCTGTTGGTGAGCCCCGGACCGATGCGCACGTGGCCACCCGCCGTGGTGGAAGCGGACATGTCGAAGGAGTACGACAGGTCCGCCGCCTGGCTGCCGGTGTAGTTGGCGCCCGCGAGGAGGAAGTAGCCACGGGCCTTGATGACCCTGCCGGCGGGGATGGGGATGGTGCTGGCATAGACACTGCCGGTGGCGGACTTGTACTGCACCACCCAGCTGCCGATGTTCACGTCGCTGTTGGTCGGGTTGTAGAGCTCGATGAACTCGTCCGTCGCGGCGGTGCCGGTGCCGTTGCCCCCGCTGATTTCGCTGATGACCACGTGATTGGTCAGCGGCGGCGGCGGCCCGGCCACCGTCACCGTGCCGTACTGCGGCGTGCCGCCCGACACGACGCCGTTCTGGTCGCAGTACACCCAGTCCTGCGCGCCCGCCGGCCCCTGCGTGAAGCGGTAGCGGAAGCCGTACAGGTAGCTGCCGGCCGTGCCGATGTTCAGCGTGCCCACCGTCTCGTCGTTGTTGGCGCCGGACGTGCTGTAGGACGCGTTGAACGGCGCGGGCACCCACGTCCAGCCTTCCGGAGCGTTGGCGTCCGTGCCGTAGCCCAGCTCGGCGACGATGAACGGGAAGTGGTCATTGCCGTTCTGGTTCCGGTTGGAGATCTGGTCGTCGTAGAACTGGCTGTAGATGGTCTGCGGCGTGTTCGTCTGGATGGGCGTGCCAATCGTCTTCGGGAACTGGATGGCGCAGTAGTCCACCGGCGGGTTGATGGCCACGGCGCACGTCTCGTTGGGCTGGCCCGGGGTGCCCCGGTCCCCGCCCGCGAGCGCCGCGCTGGAGTCACACCAGTACCAGCTGTACTGGTGCGCCGCCGTCCCCACCACCACCGAGGACAGGTTCATGGAGCGGCCCGTCGTCTGGGGGAACGACGGCGTGTACACGAGGTCGTCCACCACCACGGAGGGCCCCTGCTGCAGCGTGAGGCGCCCCGAGCTGCCGATGGCGAAGGTGCCGCCGGCGAAGCTGTACTGCGCCGGCACGCCGCCGTTGGTGGCCTCGTCCGTGTTGCTCGCCGCGACGAACGTCCCGTGGCCGCGGACAATCGTGGGCCGGTCGCCCGGCGCCTGCACCGCGAAGCTCTCCACGCCGCCCGCGCCGTTGTCGTAGGTGACGAGCAGGTTGGTGATGTTGCGCAGCCCGTCCACGGTGCTGGTCAGCTCCAGGTACTCGGCGGTGCCGGCGCTCGGCGTGTGCATCACCTCGCTGATGGCCAGCTCGCCCGCGGCCGGCGGCGGCGCCGCGGCGCACGCGCCCTCGAAGCAGACGGCGTCCTGGCCGGTGCAGAGGGCCTGGGAGGGCGTGTCCACGCACCGGGGCGCGTCGTTCTGCACCTCGCACGCGCTCGTGTACGTCACGAGGCTCAGGTTGTCCGGCCCGCACTCCGGCGCGCGCGGCGGGCAGACGACGTCGGCGCAGGGGCCGGGGACGTCGACCGAGGCCAGCACCAGCGTGCTGGCATTGCCCGCGCTGTCGACGACGCGCAGGCCGAAGTACCAGGTCCGCTCCTGCGTCGGGAGCTGGACGCTGGCCTCCTCCGCCGAGCCGTTCGGCAGCGGCGGGGTGGTGGACAGCTGGGGCGCGCTGCCGAAGTTGCTCTCGTCGATGGGGTCCGGGCTGAAGCGCAGCTCGTAGTGGTGGGCGAGGCCGTCGGTGCCGTCGTCGCCCGTGGCCTGCCACGACAGGTGGGCCACGCGGTCCTCATCCAGCGTCGCGGAGAACGCGGGCGCGGGCGCGGGCGCCAGGTCGTCGGTGATGACGACCTCCGTGTCCGTCCCGGAAACGCTCGGGTCCTCCGTGTCCATGACGAGGCGGAACGTCCCCTCCTCGCTCACCGTGAGGTTGGTGAAGGTGGCCACGCCGTCCACCGGCGCCACCGTCGTCGTGCCGCCCAGGGCTCCCATGGGCGCGCCCATCAGCTGCACCGTCACCGTCGGCATGGTGACGAGCGGGGTGTTGCCGTACGCGTCCCTCAGGGCCACGCGCAGCTGCGAGAGCGGCTGGCGCACGGAGCCCGTCGTGGGCGCGTCGAGCACCGCGAGCCGATCCGCCTGCGCCGCCTCCACCGTGACGTCGCTCGTCCCGGACACGTTGAGCGCGGCGTCCCGGAAGGTCACCGTCCGCGGCCCGGCCGTCCTGAAGATGACCGGGAGCGTGTGCTGGCCGCGGTCCGCGGGGGAGAACGTATAGGAGGGCTCCGGCAGCACCGCGTTCGGGTCCGTGGTGGTGATGTCCACCGTGCCCGTGTAGTCCGTCTTCACGTTGCCGGCGCCGTCGTACGCGGTGACGGTGAAGAGGTTGCCCTGGCCCGCGACCACGGACCCCGGCAGGCGCTCCACGCGCAGCTGCGCGAGCACGCCGGGCCGCACGGTGACGCGCTCGAAGGTCTGGAGGATTGAATCCGCCACGTCCCGGGCCAGGAAGGCGCTGTTCCCCACGGTGGCGAACGTCACGTTGACGGTGTGCCGGCCACCGTCCGCCTCGGTGAACGTGTAGTTCCCGGGCACGGTGGCCTGCTCATCATTCAGCACCTGGAAGCCCACCGTGCCCCGGTAGCCCGAGGCCTGGTTCTCGAATGCGTCGAACAGCGTCACCGTCGCCGTCACGGGCTCGCCCGCGGCCGGCTCGGTGGTGGACAGCGCGAGCCGCAGCTGGGTGGCGGCGGCCGGAGCCACGCGCGTGCTCGCCGAGACGCTCAGCCCCGAGCCGCCCTGCTCCGTCACGGTGACGGTGCGCGGGCCCGCGGTGCGCAGGGTGACGGAGAACGCGTGCTGGCCGGCGTCGCGCGCGGGGACGAAGGTGAAGTCCTCCGGGAGCACCGCCTGCGCGTCGTTCGACGTGAAGCGCACCGTGCCGGCGTAGCCCGTGACGATGTTGCCGAAGCGGTCCCTCGCGCTGAAGGCGAGCGGGTGCGACGCGCCCGCCGTCACGTCCTCGGCCAGACCGCTCAGCACGAAGTGGTCCGCCGCGTCGCTGGTCACCTCCACCGCGAGCGTGGCGGTGAGCGGGCTGGCCATCAGCTCCGTCGCCGTCACGCTCTGGGGGCCCGAGGTGCGCAGCGCCACGTTCCCGAAGACGTGGCGGCCCTGGTCACCCGAGGTGAACGTGTAGTCGCCCGGCAGTGCCGCCTGGGCGTCCGTCGACGTGAAGTGCACCGTGCGCGTGTAGCCGGTGGCCACGTTGCCGTGCGTGTCATACGCGGTGAGCTCCAGGCTGCCCTCGGCGCCCGCCGTGACGGGGCTCACGAGACCGGTGAGGGTGAGGCGGATGGCCTCGGCCGCATCAACAGTGAACGGGGCGCTCTGCACCGTCAGCGCGTTGGCGGTGGCCGTGAAGCGGTGCGTGTCCGCCTTCTTCAACACCACGCCGGTGAAGGCCGCCACGCCGTCGACGGGGGCCACCGTCACGGACTCGAAGCCGGGCTCGCTCGTCAGCGTCAGCGTCACCGGGGTGGTGGCGGTGCGGACGACGGCGCCATTCACATCCAGCAGGGCGACGCGGAACTCACCCAGCGCCTGGCCCGCGATGCTGTTGGGAGGTTGCACGGTGAAGGCCAGCTGCGTGACCTCCGGGTCCTGCGTGGCCACCATCAAGCTGTCGGAGCGCGCGGAGTTGCCGCGGTTGTCCGTCACCCGCAGCGCCACGTGGTACGTCTGGCTGGGGGACAGGTCGGCCAGGGTCGCCGACTCGGTAGTGCCCGCCGCGGCCGGAGCGCCGACACCCGCCACCGGGGTGGCCGCATCGAACAGGGCATCGCTGGTGATGGCGCTCGTCGAGTAGCGCAGCTCCTGCGACGTCGCACGGCCCTCGGTGCCATCGTCACCCACGGCGAGCCACGTCACGGTGGCGCTCGTCGGCGTGGACGTACCCGCGGCGAGAGACGGCCTCGCGGGGGCGAAGTCATCCACCACTTCGATGGTGTCACTGGTGGTGGACGTGATCCCCTGCGCGGAGGCGAGGAGCTTGAAGTTGCCCTCCTCGTTCAGCCGCAGGTTCGAGAAGGTGGCCACGCCGTCCACCGGGGCGGCCTCGAGGACGCCACCGAGCCCGGTGCCGTTCTCCGCCAGCCCCATCGTCACCAGGGGCGCGCCGACGGCCGCGTGGTTGCCGTACGCGTCCTGGAGCGACACCGTCACCGGGGACAGCGCCGTGCGCACGGAGGCGCGGACCTGCGTCCGGATGAGGACGAGCGCGGCGGCCTCACCGGCGACCACGCCCACGTCATGGCTGGACGTCAGCGCCGCCAGCGTCCCGTCCTGGATGGTGAGGTGCTGGGCGCCCGCGCGCTTCAGGGTGATGCCCGTGAAGGTGAAGCGGCCCCCGTCCGTCGCCGTGAAGGCGTGGGCGGCGGGCAGCGTGGCGGTGAAGTCCGATGAGGTCACCGCCAGCGTGCCGACGTAGCCGGTGGCCACGTTGCCGAAGGCGTCGTGCAGCGTCACCTGCGCGCTCTGCGCGGCGCCCGCGGTGGCCACGGCCGGCAGGCCCGTGACTTCCAGCGAGGCGGCCTCGGCCGGAGCGACGGCGAAGGTGGGGCTGGTGGCGCCCTCCAGGCCCGCGGCCTCCACCTTCAACTGGTAGCCGGCGCCCGCCTTCTTCAGCACCACCTCCGTGAAGCGCACCACGCCGTCCACCGCGTGCGCCTTCAGCGTGCCCTCCAGGGCGGCGCCGCCCGGGCCCGCGGCCAGCGACAGCGTCACCTCGTCGGTGGCGCTCGTCACGGTGCGGCCCTTCGCGTCCTTCAGCGTCACCTCCAGCGCACCAATGGGCGCGCCGGCCGTGGCCGTCAGCGCGGTGGCGGAGAAGGCCAGCTGCGAGGGACGCGGGGCGACGAAGGCGATGACGGGGCGCGTGCCGAGCACCACCGCGCCGCCCTCGGCCTCCACGGAAGCCGTCACCGTCTTCGAGCCCGCGCCGGTGGACACCACGGACGCCGTCGTCTTGCCCTCGGCGTCCGTCTTCGCCGCCGGCTGCGTCACGGTGTTGCCGTCGCCGGACACCTCCACGCGCACCGTGCGCCCTTCCATGGGCGCGCCGTCCTTCTGCTTCACGGTGATGGTGACGGTGACGCGGTCCTCGCCGTCGGCGAGCACCTGCGCGGCACGGCTCACCTCCACCCGCGAGAGCGCCGCGTCGGGCAGCGGCTTCGGCGTCGGGTTGGGCTGCGGTTCGGTGCCACCACCACCACAGCCCAGGGCCACACCCAGGCACAGCACGCTCAACCCGACAAGTCGGGTCAGCGGGGAGGACAGACGGGACATGGATGTCTCCGGAAGCGAGCGGACCCCGCGCGAAAATCCCCCCGCGCGGGGTTGCATCGCCTTCTATCAGACATTCCCCTCCCAAAAGTAGTGCCTGACGGCAAACTTGCAGCACCAATATAAATTCACGGTGCCGTGAGCGCCCTGTCACCCAGTCGTGGCGCGGGGTTACATGAGGGCGGCCATGAGGGCGCCGCCGCCCAGCAGGGACTGGCCCCCGTCGCAGACCATGATGGAACCCGTGATGTAGGACGCCGCGTCGGACGCGAGGAAGAGCGCGAGCCGGGCGATGTCCTCCTTCTTGCCGAAGCGCTGCAGGGGCAGGGCCTGGATGATCTTGTTCTTCCCCTCCTCGCTGGGGGCGAGGCGGCGCATGCCCTCGGTGTCGTCGATGGGGCCGGGGGTAATCGCGTTGACGCGCACGCCGGAGCCGCCCCATTCGATGGCCAGCACGCGGGTGAGCATGTCCACGCCGGCCTTGGCGGCGCACACGTGGGCCTGCATGGCCATGGGCAGGTAGGCCTGGGGCGCGGAGATGTTGATGAGACAGGCGCCGGGCTTGCGCAGGTGGTCGAAGGCGGCGCGGCTGATGTTGAAGGTGCCCAGCACGTCGATGTCCATCACCGCCTTGAAGCCGTTGGAGGACATGCCCAGCGCGGGCGCGGGGAAGTTGCCGGCGGCGCCGCACACGACGATGTCCAGCTCGCCGTACGCGTCGCGCACCGTCTGGAGCGCCTTCTCCACGGCGGCGTAGTCGCGCACGTCGGCGGCCACGCCCATGGCGGTGCCGTGGGCCTGGAGGCCCTTCACCGCGCCCTCCAGCTTCTCCACGTTGCGGCCGTTGATGGCCACCTTCGCGCCCGCCTTCACGAAGGCCTCGGCGATGCCGAGGTTGATGCCACTGCTGCCGCCGGAAATGAACGCCACCTTGCCCGCGAGCAGCCCGTCCCGGAACACGCCATCAGCCATTGACTCGTCTCCTGTGGAAGCAACCAGGCGGCGACTTGAACAGAACCTGCCGCACCGCGCCATGGACTTCGCGTACCGGACGGCAGGGGCTGGGGTGCTGTGTTAGAGGACGCGACATGACCCGTCGCCGTCCTGAAATCCTCGCCCCCGCGGGGGACCTCGACTCGATGAAGGCCGCGCTGGCCAGTGGCGCGGACGCCGTCTACTTCGGGCTGGACGAGGGCTTCAACGCCCGCGCCCGGGCGGAGAACTTCTCGCTCGCCACCCTGCCCCAGACGCTGGCGCTCGTGCACCGCGCCGGGGCGCGGGCGTACCTGACGCTGAACACGCTGGTGTTCGAGCCGGAGCTGCCCGTGGTGGAGGACATCCTGCGCCGGGTGGCCGCGGCGGGCGTGGACGCGCTCATCGTCCAGGACCCGGCGGTGGCGCTGGTGGCACGCGCGGTGTGTCCCCAGATGGAGGTGCATGCCTCCACGCAGATGACGATTTCGAGCGCGGAGGGCGCGCGCTTCGCCCGGGGCCTGGGCGCCACGCGGGTGGTGGTGCCGCGCGAACTGTCGGTGGTGGAGATTCGCAGGCTGGCGTCGGAGACGGACATCGAGCTGGAGGTCTTCATCCACGGCGCGCTGTGCATGTCGTGGAGCGGCCAGTGCCTCACCAGCGAGGCGTGGGGTGGGCGCTCCGCCAACCGCGGGCAGTGCGCGCAGTCCTGCCGGCTGCCGTATGACCTGGTGGTGGATGGCCAGACGCGCGAGCTGGGGGACGTGCAGTACCTGCTGAGCCCCAAGGACCTCGCGGGTGTGATGGCGGTGCCCCGGCTCGTGGACATCGGCGTGCACTCGCTGAAGATTGAAGGGCGGCAGAAGGGGCCGCAGTACGTGGCCACGGCGGTGCAGGGCTACCGGCGCTGGGTGGACGGCGTGGCGGAGGGGAAGCCGGACGCGGGCGCGCTGAAGAAGGACCTCGCGGACATGACGCTGTCGTACAGCCGGGGCTTCTCGCACGGCTTCTTCGCGGGCTCGGACCACCAGACGCTGGTGGAGGGGCGCTTCCCCAAGCACCGCGGCGCGTACCTGGGCCGGGTGGAGTCGGTGCACGGGCGCGACGTGCGCGTGGTGGATGACGCGGAGGGGCGCCCGTGGACGGGCGGCCTGGGGCAGGAGGAGCAGGAGCGCCCGGACGCGCCGCAGGGCAAGGTGTCCTCGCCGCTGGAGGGCGACGCGCCGGTGGCGGCGGAATTGTCCCCACGTCCCGGCATGGGCGTGGTGTTCGACGCGGGCCACCCGGAGGACAAGCACGAGCCCGGAGGGCCGCTGTTCCGCGTGGAGCGCAAGGGGCGCGGCTGGGTGCTGGGCTTCGGCAACCCGGGGCCCGATTTGGCGCGCGTGGCACCGGGCCAGCGCGTCTGGATTACGAGCGACCCCGCCCTGGCGAAGCGCACGGAGGAATTGCTGGCGCAGGGCGAGCCGGAAGGGCGCGTACCGCTGGAGCTGGTGGTGTCCGGCACGGCCGGGGCGCCGCTGGCGGTGTCGGGGAAGGCACGCGGCGGGCACGCGTGCTCGGTGTCGAGCGAGGTGATGCTGGCGGAGGCGCGCGGTGGCGGCCTGGACGCGGCGCTCTTGAAGGACAAGCTGGCGGCGCTGGGCGGGACGCCGTTCCACCTGGCCGGACTGGACACGGCGGGGCTGGCGCCGGGACTGCACCTGCCGGTGTCGGAGCTGAAGGCGCTGCGGCGCAGGCTGGTGGCGGAGCTGTCGGAGGCGGTGGCGCGCGGGCCGGTGCGCACGGTGCAGGAGGGCTCCACGCTGGAGGGCCTGCGCACGTCCCTGCGCGAGCGCGTCGTGGCGGCGCCCGTGCCCGAGGGCGCGAGGCTGTTGCCGCTGTGCCGGACGGACGAGCAGCTGGAGGCCGTCATCGCCGCGGGGCTGCCCGAGGTGGAGCTGGACTGGATGGAGCTGGTGGGCCTGCAGCGCGCGGTGGAGCGGGCACGCGCGGCGGGTCTGAAGGTGACCATTGCGACGGTGCGCGTGCAGAAGCCGGGCGAGGAGGGCTACGACGCGCGCATCCAGAAGCTGAAGCCGGACGCGGTGCTGGTGCGGCACTGGGGCGCGATGATGCACTTCCTGGAGCGGCCTCCCGCGCCCGGGGAGCCGCGCCCGGCGCTGCACGGGGACTTCTCGCTCAACGTCACCAACTCGGTGACGGCGCTGCACCTGCTCGGGCTGGGGTTGGACTCGCTGACCTTCGCGCACGACTTGGACGCGGTGCAGCTGGAGGCCATGCTGGAGCACCTGCCGGCGGAGCGCTTCGCGGTGACGGTGCACCACCACATCGCGACGTTCCACACGGAGCACTGCGTGTATTCACACACGCTGTCTCACGGGCGGGACTACCGCAGCTGCGGGCGGCCGTGTGAGCAGCACCGCGTCTCACTGAGAGACCACAAGGGGCTGGAGCACCCGGTGGTGGTGGACGTGGGGTGCCGCAACACGGTGTTCAACGCGCAGGCGCAGAGCGCGGCGTCGCTGGTGCCCCGGCTGCTGGAGCGCGGCGTGCGGCGCTACCGGGTGGAGTTCGTCCGCGAGTCGCGCGAGGAGGCCACGCGCGTGCTGTCCGCGTACCAGGACCTGCTCGCGGGCCGCATCGGGCCGGCGGAGGCCGTGCGCCGCGCGGCCGTGCACGAGCAGTTCGGCGTGACGAAGGGCACCATGAAGGTGCTCAACCCCACGTTCACCGTGCAGCGCTGAAGCACCGGGCCACGCGCGAGGAGCGCGGCCCGCGGGCCGCGCCCGGCGCGGAGGGCCCGGAAGGGCTCGATACATGTTTTCCCGTATCGAGCTTGCCTGTATGTACGGGCAAGCCCTCGTTCAGTACAAGCCATTGCGCAAGACGGGACATGGCGTCAGTGCCCGGAGGGCCCATGAGCTCCAACGACGGCTGAATCCCTGTCTGGCTTCATGCTGACTGTCCGTTCCGGAGCGAGGCCCTCGAACATCCACCTGTCTGGCAATTGGCTGTCCATGTCTCCACGTGGGCATGGCGCATCCCCATTGCCCGGGTTCAAAGACAACCTCCTCGCGTATCTCCAGACGGCGTCCGCTGACACCTCGCGACCTTGAGTCTCTTCCTTCTGGATATCAGCCGATGAGCGCATTCCCCGGTATCTCCCAGCCCTCGCTCGTGGACCTCCTCCTGTATCGCGCCAGCACGGAGGGGGCGCGGCGGCTCTTCACGTTCCTGGGTGACGAGGAGGGTGAAGAGGAGACGCTGAGCCACGCCGAGCTGGACCGGCGCGCGCGGCGCATCGCGGTGGCGCTGCGGGAGCAGGTGCCCGCCGGGGAGCGGGTGCTGCTGCTCTACCCGCCGGGGCTGGACTACGTCGCGGGATTCTTCGGGTGTCTCTACGCCGGAGTGGTAGCCGTTCCCGCCTACCCGCCGGACCCCGTGCGGCTGGAGCGCACGCTGCCGCGACTTCGCGCCATCATCCAGGATGCGCAGGCCTCGGCGGTGCTCACCACGTCCGGCATCCTGGCCATGACGGAGTTCGTGTTCGAGCAGGCGCCGGACTTCCGCGCGCTCCGCTGGATGGCAACGGACGACCTGCCCGGGGGGCTCGAGGCCGGATGGTCCCGTCCGGAGGGGCTCGGTGGGCAGAGCCTGGCCTTCCTCCAGTACACCTCCGGCTCCACCGGCACACCCAAGGGGGTCATGCTCACGCATGACAACCTGCTGCACAACCTGCGGCTCATCTCTCACGCCTTCCAGGTGCGCCCGCGCGAGAGCGTGGGGGTCATCTGGCTGCCGCCGTACCACGACATGGGCCTCATTGGCGGCATCCTGGAGCCGCTCTACTCGGACATCGAGACGGCGCTGCTGTCCCCCCTGTCCTTCCTGCGCCGCCCGATGCGCTGGCTGGAGGCCATCTCTCGCTTCCGGGGCACCATCAGCGGCGGCCCCAACTTCGCCTTCGATTTGTGCGTCCGCAGGAGCACGCCCGAGGAGCGTCAGCGCCTGGACCTGAGCAACTGGGACGTGGCCTTCTGCGGCGCCGAGCCCATCCGCGCGGAGACCCTGGAGCGCTTCACGGAGGCCTTCGCGCCCAGTGGCTTCCGGCGCGAGGCCCTCTATCCCTGCTACGGCCTGGCGGAGGGCACCCTCATCGTCACCGGCGGTGAGGCGGGGCGCGCGCCCGTGCTCCACACGCTGGACGCCGGAGCGCTGGTGCGCCACCAGGTGGTGCCGGCCACGCCGGGCACGCCGGAGGCGCGCACGTATGTGGGGTGCGGCCGGACGCTGCCGGACCAGGAGCTCCTCGTCGTCGACCCGGAGACGCTGGCACCGTGCGCGGAAGGGCAGGTCGGTGAGCTGTGGGTCAGCGGGCCGAGCGTGGCGCGCGGCTACTGGCGCAAGCCGGAGGAGACGGCGCGCACCTTCCACGCGCGCCCCACCCGGGGGGGCACCGCCCCGGCGTACCTGCGCACCGGAGACCTGGGCGCGATGACGCGGGACGGGGAGGTGCTCGTCACGGGGCGCCTCAAGGACCTCATCATCCTTCGTGGGCGCAACCTCTACCCCCAGGACCTCGAGCTGACCGTGGAGAAGAGCCACCCCGCGCTGCGGCCGGGGTGCGGCGCCGCGTTCTCGGTGGAGGTGGGCGGCGAGGAGCGGCTGGTCGTCGTCCAGGAGCTCGACACGCGCAAGCAGGCGGAGCCGACCGAGGTGGTGGGCGCCATCCGCCAGCGCCTGTCCGAGGAGCACGAAGTCCCGCTCGACGTGCTGGTCCTCATCGAGTCCGGGAGCATCGCGAAGACCTCCAGCGGGAAGATTCAGCGGCATGCCTGCCGGGCCGCGTTCCTCGCCGAGGAGCTCCGCGTCGCGCACGCGTGGCGGCGGACGGAGGCCCCCGCGCAGGTGGCCGTGCCCCCTCCCCCCGCGCCCCGGCGGGAGCCCGCGCGGGCCGACGCGCGGGCGCTGAGCACGACCGCGGGCATCGAGGCCTGGCTGGTGGACCTGCTCGCCGAGCGGCTGAAGCTGGGGCGCGAGCACATCAACCCGCACGTCCCCGTCACGAGCCATGGCCTGGACTCGCTGGCGGCCGTGGAGCTGTCCCATGGCATCGAGCAGGGCCTGGGCGTGCCCTTCCAGATGGAGCTGCTCCTCCAGGGGCCGACGCTGTCCCAGCTCGCGTGGCAACTGCACACGCTGAAGTCCATGGTGAAGCCGGCGGCGCTGGCGCCGCGCGCCGCGCCCTCCCGCGCGCCGGAAGGGCGGGAGGTGCCGCTGACCTCCGCGCAGCAGCGGCTCTGGCTGTTCGAGCAGCGGGAGCCGGGCAACGCCCTCTACAACATTCCCGGTGCGCTGCGGCTGGAAGGCCCTCTGGACGTGCGTGCGCTGGAGCGCGGCTTCGAGGAGCTGGTCCGACGGCACGAGTCCCTGCGCACGACGTTCGAGGCCCGGGACGGCCAGCCGGTGCAGGTCGTCTCGCCCCTGGCGCGGTTCTCACTGGAGGTGGTGGAGCTCGACGCGGACGCGCCGCGGCGGGCGTCCGAGGAAGCGCGCCGTCCCTTCGACCTGGCTCGCGGCCCCCTGCTGCGTGCCACCCTGTTGCGTTCGGGCGAGCGGGAGCACCTGCTGCTCGCGACGCTGCACCACATCGTTTCCGACGGCTGGTCCATGGGCGTCCTCCTCCGGGAGCTGGCGGCGCTCTATGAGGCCTTCCGCGCGGGGCGGGCCTCGCCGCTGCCGGAGCTTCCCCTCCAGTACGCAGACCATGCCCTCTGGCAGCGGGACTCGCTCCGGGGCGAGGCGTTCGACGCACAGCTCGCGTGGTGGGGCCAGCGGCTCGCGGGGGCTCCGCCGGCCCTGGAGCTGCCCACGGACCACCCGCGCCCGGCCGTGCAGACGTACCGGGGAGCCACCCGGCCGGTGCGGCTGTCGCGAGAGCTGTCGGCGGCCATCAAAAGCCTCTGTCAGCGTGAAGGCGTCACGCCCTTCATGCTGCTATTGGCGGGCTTCCAGACGTTGCTCCACCGTCACTCCGGACAGGAGGACCTCAGCGTGGGCACGGCCATCGCCGGCCGCTCCCGCGCCGAGCTCCGCGAGCTCATCGGCCTGTTCTTCAACCTCGTCGTCCTGAGGACGGAGCTGTCGGGGGAACTGACCTTCCGGGAGCTGCTGGGCCGGGTCCGCGAGACGGCGCTGGGGGCCTACGCCCACCAGGAGGTGCCCTTCGACAAGGTGGTGGAGGTGCTGCGGCCCAGGCGCAGCGCTCGCCACTCGCCGCTGTTCCAGGTGCTGTTCGTCCTCCAGGGAGACACGGCCACCCCGGAGCTTCCCGGGCTGAAGTCGAGCCGCGTGGAGGTGCACACGGGCACGTCCGCGTACGAGCTGAGCCTGTTGCTCAACGACACCGCGGACGGCTTCACCGGCACGCTGGAGTACAACAGCCACCTGTTCGAGGCCGCCACGGTGGACCGGATGGCGGGCCACCTCTGCACCCTGCTGGAGGGCGGCGTCGCAGCGCCGGACCGGCGGCTGTCGGAGCTGCCGCTGCTGACGTCCTCGGAGCGGCGACAGGTGCTGACGGACTGGAACCAGACCCACGCCGCCTGGCGCGGCGACGTCAGCGTGCCGGTGCTGTTCCAGGAGCAGGCGCGACGCACGCCGGACGCGGTGGCGGTCTGCTTCCGGGAGACGTCGCTCACCTACCGCGAGCTGGACCTGCGCAGCAGCCAGGTGGCGGCGCGACTCACCGCGCTGGGGGTGGGGCCCGAGGTCCGCGTCGGCCTCTGCCTGGAGCGCTCGCTGGACCTGGTGGTGGGCCTGCTCGGAGTGCTCAAGGCGGGCGGAGCCTACGTGCCGCTGGACCCGGCGTACCCCCGCGAGCGCCTGGCCTTCATGCTGAAGGACTCGGGCGCGCCGGTGCTGGTGACACACACGCGGCTGACAGGGCAGCTCCCGCATGAGGGCGCCGTGCTGTGCCTGGATGCGCTGGAGGCGGCCTCCGCGCAGGAGGCGGAAGTGCCGCGCGGGGCCCGGCCCGGCAACGCCGCGTACGTCATCTACACCTCGGGCTCCACCGGCCGTCCCAAGGGCGTGGTGGTGCAACACCGCAACGTCCTCAACTTCTTCGCGGGCATGGACGCGCGGCTGGACGTGCCCGGCGCGGGCGTCTGGCTGGCGGTGACGAGCGTCTCCTTCGACATCTCCGTGCTGGAGCTGTTCTGGACGCTGAGCCGGGGCTTCAAGGTGGTGGTGGCGGACCCGAGCGCGGTGGACGGACTGGCCGCGGAGATACGGCGGCACCGGGTGACCCACGTGCAGTGCACGCCGTCGCTGGCGCGGGCGCTGCTGCTGGAGCCCTCGTCGCGGGAAGCCCTCTCCACGCTGACGCAGCTGCTGGTGGGCGGCGAGGCGCTGCCCCCCGCGCTGGCGGACGAGCTGGCGCGCACCGTGCCGTCGGTGCTGAACATGTACGGCCCGACGGAGACCACCGTGTGGTCCTCCACGCACCGGGTGGTCGCGGGAGGCGGGCCGGTCTCCATCGGCCGGCCCATCGCGAACACCACGTTCTACATCCTGGATGCGTCCCTGCGGCCCGTGCCGGTGGGCGTGGCCGGAGAGCTGTTCATCGGCGGCGAGGGCGTGGTGCGCGGCTACCTGGGCCGGCCGGAGCTGACCGCCGAGCGCTTCCTCCCGGACGTGTTCGGCGGGGGTACGGAGGCGCGGCTGTACCGGACCGGAGACCTGGCGTGTTGGCGCGCGGACGGCACGGTGGAGTACCTGGGCCGGGCCGACTTCCAGGTCAAGGTGCGGGGCTTTCGCATCGAGCTGGGGGAAATCGAGGCGGTGCTGGGCCAGCATCCGGCCCTGGCGCAGGCAGTGGTGGTCGCGCGGGAGGACGGCGGCGGCGACAAGCGCCTGGTGGCGTACGCCGTCCCCAGGCCGGGGCAGGCGCTGGACGTGGGCCCCCTGCGGGCCTTCGTGCAGCAGCGGCTGCCCGGGTACATGGTGCCGTCCGTCTTCGTCCGGCTGGAGGCGTTGCCGCTGACGCCCAACGGGAAGGTGGACCGCAAGGCGCTTCCGGAGCCCGACAGCCGCTGGCTGGAGGAGGGCACGCCCTTCGTCGGGCCGCGGACGCCCACCGAGGCGCAGGTCGCCGCGTCGTGGGTCGAGCTGCTCGGCGTGAGCCGGGTCGGCATCCACGACGACTTCTTCGAGCTGGGCGGCCACTCCCTGCTCGCCACCCAGGTGCTCTCCCGCATCCGTGGCGCCTTCCAGGTGGAGCTCCCCCTGAGCGCGCTCTTCGAGGACTTCACCGTCGCGGGGCTGGCGGCGCGCATCGAAGCCACCCTCCGCCAGCAGCAGGGGCCTCGGGCCCCGCCGCTGCTTCCCGCGCCACGTCCGGAGACGCTTCCCCTGTCCTTCGCGCAGGAGCGGCTCTGGCTCTTCGAGCAGCTCCACCCAGGCACGCCCGCCTACAACATGCCCTGCGCGGTCCGCCTGCGCGGCCCCCTCGACGTGCGCGCGCTCGAGCGGAGCCTCGACGAGCTCGAGCGGCGCCACGAGGCCCTGAGGACGGTCTTCCCGCTGGCCCAGGGTCAGCCGGTCCAGGAGGTCCTTCCTCCCCGGCCCCGCGCAATGCCGCTGGTGGAGCTCGGTCCGCTCCCCGAGCACGCGCTCGACGAGCAGGGCCAGCGCCTGGCCCGGCAGGAGGCGGCGCGGCCCTTCGACCTGACGCGTGGGCCGCTGATGCGCGCGCTGCTGCTGCGGCGTGGCTCCGACGACCACATCCTCTGCGTCACCCTGCACCACATCGTCGCGGACGGCTGGTCCATTGGCGTGTTCGTGCGCGAGCTGTCGGCGTTGTACGCGGCCTTCTCCCGAGGCGAGCCCTCCCCCCTGCGGGAGCTGCCCATCCAGTACGCGGACTACAGCCTGTGGCAGCAGCGCTGGCTGGAGGGCGGCGTCCTCGAAGAGCAGCTCTCCTACTGGACGCGGCAGCTCGACGGGCTGCAGCGGCTGCAGTTCCGCTCGGACCTTCCACGCGCCCCGGGCGGTGAGAGGCGGGGCGAGACGCGACGCTTCGTGCTTCCCACGGAGCTGGTCCGCGAGTTGGAGGCCCTGGGCCGGCGCGAAGGGGGCACGCTGTTCATGGCCCTGCTCGCGGTCTTCGACATCCTGCTGCACCGCTACACCGGCCAGAGCGACCTGGCCGTGGGCACGGACATCGCGAATCGCACCCGGCAGGAGGTGGAGCCGCTCATCGGCCTCATCACCAACCAGCTGGTGATGCGCACCGATGTCTCGGGCGCCCCCACCTTCCGCGAGCTGCTCGGGCGCGTCCGCAAGGTGGCGATGGAGGCCTACGAGCACCAGGACGTCCCCTTCGAGAAGCTGGTGCGAGCCCTCAAGGCCGAGCGGGACGCCGGAGGCCAGCCCCTCTTCCAGGTGAAGTTCGTGCTGGAGAACGCACCGCTGCCCGCGCAGCAACTGGCGGGGCTCCGCCTGACGCCCATGGAGAGCGAGGGACAGGGGACCGCCCGGTGGGACCTCCTGCTCATCCTGACCCCTGGCGATGAGGGGCTGTCCGTCACGCTCGAGCACAGCACGGACCTCTTCGACACGGCCGGTGCCTCGCGCCTGTGGACGCACTACATGAATCTGGCCAGGGCGGTGGTGAAGGAGCCGGGCCGGAGGATTTCCGCGCTGCCCCTGCTGACGGCGGAGGAACAGCGACTGCTCCTGGAGTGGAATGCGACGCCGGCCTCCGACGTCCGCGAGGCGAGCGTCCAGGAGCTCTTCGAGTCCTGGGCGGCCAGGACACCCGACGCGGTGGCGGTGTCGTTCGAGGGCACGCAGCTCACCTACGCGGAGCTGAACCGCCAGGCCAACCAGCTCGCGCACCACCTGCGGGTCATGGGGCTCCCCCCGGGAGGCCGCGTCGGCATCTGCCTGGAACGCTCGCTGGAGCTGGTGGTCGGCCTGCTGGCCATCCTCAAGGCGGGCGGCTCCTACGTCCCGCTGGACCCGGCCTACCCGGCGGAGCGACTGGCGTACCTCATCGAAGATGCCCGGCTGCCCCTGATTGTGAGCCAGTCGGAGCTGGCCGATGCCCTGCCCTCTCAGTGGGCGCAGGTGGTGTGTCTGGACCTGGAGGCGCGCGCCCTGGCGCGGCACCCCACCGAGAACCCGGCCCCCGGCCTGGGAGGCGACACGGAGGTCTACGTCCTCTACACCTCCGGCTCCACCGGCAGGCCCAAGGGCGTGTCGGCCACGCACCGCGGCGTCGTCCGGCTCGTGCGCGAGGCGAACTACGTCACCCTGAGCGCGGCCGACACGCTCCTCCAGCTCGCGCCGCTGGCCTTCGACGCCTCCACCTTCGAAATCTGGGGCGCGCTCCTCAACGGTGGCCGGCTCGTGGTCTTCCCGCCCCACGCGCCCTCCCTGGAGGAGCTCGCCCGGCTCATCGAGCGGGAGCGGGTGAGCACCCTGTGGCTCACCGCCGGGCTGTTCCATCAGGTCGTCGATGCGGAGCTCGCGGGACTGGACTCGGTGCGGCAGCTGCTCGCGGGAGGAGATGTCCTGTCCCCGCCGCAGGTGCTCAAGCTGATGGAGCGCTACCCGGCGTGCACGGTCATCAACGGCTATGGCCCCACCGAGAACACGACCTTCACGTGCTGCTACCCGGTGCGGGACAGGGCCGCGCTCCGGACCTCCGTTCCCATCGGGCATCCCATCTCGGACACGCAGGTCTACCTGTTGAATGAAGCCCTGGAGCCCGTGCCGACAGGCGCGCCCGGGGAGCTGTTCACCGGTGGGGCCGGGGTGGCCCTCGGGTACCTGAACCAGCCGGGCCTCACCGCCGAGCGGTTCGTCCCGGACCCGTTCAGCCCGCGCCCTGGCGCGCGGATGTACCGCACCGGAGACCTGTGCCGGCACCGGAGCGACGGCAGCATCGAGTTCCTCGGCCGGATGGACCAGCAGGTGAAGATTCGCGGGTTCCGCATCGAGCCGGGAGAGGTCGAGAGCGCCCTGCGGCAGCACCGGTCGGTCGGTGAGGTGGCGGTCGTCGTGCGGGAGCTCGCCGGCGAGAAGGCGCTGGTCGCCTACGTGGTCCCCTCCGAAGGGGCCGCGTTGACCATGGACGAAGTGCGCCTGTTCCTGCGGGAGAGGCTGCCCGCGTTCATGGTGCCCTCGGCCCTGGTCCTCCTGGAGACACTGCCGCTGACCCCGAACGGCAAGGTGGACCGGCGCGCGCTGCCCGAGGTGGGCCCGGAACGGCCCCGGCTCTCCGTGGCCTTCGCGCAGCCCCGCACGGCGCAAGAGGAGGTGCTGGCCGCGGTGTGGGCGGACGTCCTGGGCCTGGAGTCGGTCGGCAGCGACGACAACTTCTTCGCGCTCGGGGGAGACTCCCTGCGCAGCATCCAGATTGTCGCCAGGTGTCGGGCCCGGGGCATCGAGCTGTCCGTGGGAGAGCTCCTCGAGCATCAGACGATTCGCGAGCTGGCGCAGCGGCTCGGGCGAGGCGAGGCCGAGGTGCCCGAAGCGGGCAGCGAGCTCCCCTTCGCGCTCATCTCCCCGGCGGACAGGGCGCGCCTGCCCGAGGACGTCGAGAACGCCTACCCGGTGTCGATGCTCCAGGCGGGGATGCTCTTCCGCAGCGAGCTCAGCCCGGAAGTGGCCCTGTATCACGACGCCTTCAGCTTCCACCTCGGGCTGGACCTGGACGTGGACACCTTCCGGGAGGCGGCGCGGCGGCTCATCGCGCGCCACCCGGTGCTGAGGACCTCGTTCGACCTGGTCGACCATGACGAGCCGCTCCAGCGGGTGCACCGCGCGGTGGAGGTCCCCCTGCACGTCGAGGACCTCCGGCACCTGGACGCCGACGCGCAGCGCGCGTTCCTGGCGGCGTGGCTGGAGCAGGAGCGCTGCCGGCCCTTCGATTGGGCCCGGGCCCCGCTGCTGCGGCTCGCCCTGCACCGGCGCACCGACGGGACGGTCCAGTTCTCGGCCGTCTTCCACCACGCCATCCTGGATGGCTGGAGCGTGGCCTCGATGTTCACCGAGCTGTTCGAGCGCTACCTCGCGCTCCGGGCCGGCTCGGAGCAGGAGCCCCCGGCGCTTGCCACCTCGTTCCAGGCCTTCATCGCGCTGGAGCGCCAGACGCTTCGCTCGGAGCAGGCCACGCGCTACTTCGAGCAGGTGCTGGAGGCGCTGCCCCGCGCCAGTCCTTCGTGGGCGGCGGCGCCCGCCTTCCACGAGCAGTGGCTCGCGCTTCCCGAGCACGTCCACCAGGGGCTGAAGCGGCTCGCCCGGACCGCCGCGGTGCCGCTCAAGAGCGTGCTCCTGGCCGCGCACCTGCGGGTGATGGGCTGGGTCGAGGGGAGCGCGGACGTCGCCACGGGGCTGGTCTCGAACGGGCGTCCCGAGGTCCGCGACGGAGAGCGGGTCCTCGGCCTGTTCCTGAACACGGTCCCCTTCCGGCTGCCGCTCTCCGGTGGAACGTGGAGCGAGCTGGTCCAGGCCACCTTCGCCCGGGAGCAGAAGCTGGTGCCGCACCGGCGCTACCCCCTGGCCCGGCTGCTGCAGCGGCACGGCGGCACGCCGCTGTTCACCACGCTCTTCAACTACGTCCACTTCCACGTCTACGACGGGCTGTCCCGGCTCGAGGGGCTGGAGCTGGTGGAGCCGCCCCAGGTCATCGAGCGGCTGGAGCTGCCGCTCTCCGCGACGTTCAGCGTGGACCCGCGGACCTCGGAGCTGCACCTGATTCTGCGCTCCACGGGCGTGGACCCGGCGCGAGTGGAGGAGCTGAGCCGGTACTACGCCCGGGCCCTGGAGCTCATGGCCCTGAAGCCCGGCGAGCGCTACGAGCGGAGCACCCTGCTGAGCGAGACGGAGCGCAACGCGCTGCTCGTCGAGTGGAACGACACCCGCAGGGCCGCCCCTTACGACACCTGCGTCCACCAGCGGGTGGAGGCCCAGGCCGGACGGACGCCGGACGTCATCGCGGTGGACTTCGAGGGAGAGCGGCTGACGTACCGCCAGCTCGACCGGCGTGCCAACCAGCTCGCCCACCACCTGCGCTCACTCGGCGTCGGGCCCGAGGTGCGGGTGGCGCTCTGTGTCGAGCGCTCCCTGGAGCTGGTGGTGGCCCTGCTGGCCATCCTCAAGGCCGGCGGCGCCTACGTGCCGCTGGACCCGGGATATCCCCCCGAGCGCCTGGCCTACATGCTCCAGGACGCCGAGCCGCGGGTGCTCCTCACGCTGCAGCGGCTGCGCTCGCTGCTCCCCTCGAATGGCGCACGGGTGCTCTGCCTCGACTCGGAGTGGGAGCGCGTCTTCAAGGAGTCGGGCGCGCCCCTCCACACTCCTGTCTCCGCCGACCACCTCGCCTACGTCATCTACACCTCGGGCTCCACCGGCCGGCCCAAGGGCGTGCAGATTTCCCACGGCGCCCTGAGCAACCACATGGCCTGGTTCACCTCCGCCTTCGCACTGGGCGCGGAGGACCGCGTGGTGCAGAAGACGCCGCTCAGCTTCGATGCCTCCGTGTGGGAGTGCTGGGCCTCGCTGATGACCGGCGGGCGGCTGGCGGTGGCCGGGCCCCAGGCCCACCGGGACTCCGCCGCGCTGGTGGACACGGTGGTGCGGCATCAGGCGACGGTGCTCCAGCTCGTTCCGTCCCAGCTGCGGGTGATGCTGGAGGACGGCACGCTGGCGAGCGCCACGAGCCTGCGCTGGCTGTTCTGCGGCGGTGAGGCGCTGACGCCCGAATCGGGTGAGCGGCTCCGCGCGCTCCTGCCCTCGGTGGCGCTGGTCAACCTCTACGGGCCCACGGAGGTGACCATCGACGCCACCTTCGCGCGGTACCGGGCGGAGGACACGCGGGCGACCGTCCCGATTGGCCGGCCTGTCGACAACACCCAGGCGTATGTCCTGGACGGATGGCTGGAGCCCGTGCCGGTGGGCGTGCCGGGCGAGCTCTACCTCGGTGGGGCGAGCGTGGCGCGAGGCTACCTGGGCAGGCCGGACCTGACCGCGGAGCGCTTCCTGCCCCACCCCTTCGCCCGCGAGCCCGGAAGCCGGCTGTACCGCACGGGGGACCTGGCCCGGTACCTTCCGGACGGCACCCTGGAGTACCTGGGCCGGGTGGACCAGCAGGTGAAGGTGCGGGGCTTCCGCATCGAGCTGGACGAGGTGGAGTCCGCGCTCCGCGCCCACTCCGAGGTGCAAGACGCGGTGGTGGCGGCCCGCGACGACGGCAATGGCCCGCGGCTGGTGGGCTACTTCGTGGCCTCCGAGGCGCTGACAGCGGCCGACCTGCGCGCCTTCCTGGAGCAGAAGCTGCCAGAGCACATGGTGCCCTCCGCCCTCGTCCGGCTGCGGGCACTGCCCCTGACGCCTGGTGGCAAGGTGGACCGCCGGGCCCTGCCTGCGCCGGACGTCTCCGGGCTGGAGCTGGAGCGGGCGTACGTTGCGCCGCGCACCGCCACCGAGCAGCGGCTGGCGGACCTGTGGGCCGGACTGCTCCTCCTGGAGCGGGTGGGCCTGAACGACCACTTCTTCGAGGCCGGCGGACACTCGCTGCTGGCCACCCAGGCCGCCTCGCGGATTCGCGCCACCTTCAAGGTGGAGCTGTCCGTGCGCGACCTCTTCGAGTTCCCCACCCTGGAGGGACTGGCCCGGCGCATCGACGTCCTCCGGGAGGCCCGCGAGGGGCTCGCGGTCCCCGTCCTCCAGCCCGTGGCCCGCACGGGCCCGGTGCCCCTCTCCTTCGCGCAGCAGCGGCTGTGGTTCATCCATCAGCTCGCGCCGCACGACACCGCCTACAACATCCCCGCGGCCATCCGGCTCTCCGGCCCCCTCGACGGGGTGGCGCTGGAGCGGAGCTTCGCGGAGCTGGTGCGGCGACATGAGACCTTGCGGAGCACCTTCGTCACGGTGGAGGGACAGCCGCATCAGGTCATCGCCGCGGAGTCCGCGGTACCGCTGACCCGGGTGGACCTGAGCGCACTGCCCGCCAAGGCCCGTGAGACCGAGGCGCGCTGGAGGGTCCTCGAGGACCAGAGACGTCCCTTCGATTTGGGCACCGGCCCGCTGCTGCGCACCCAGCTGCTGAAGCTGGGCGACGGCGAGCACCTGCTGCTGGTGTGCATGCACCACATCGTCTCCGACGGCTGGTCTATCGGCGTACTGGTGCGCGAGGTGGCCGCCCTCTACGAGGCCTTCCTGCGGGGACGTCCCTCGCCCCTGGCTCCGTTGCCAGTGCAGTACGCCGACTACGCCCTCTGGCAGCGCCGGTGGCTGCAGGGGCCCGTCCTCGACGCCCAGCTCGACTACTGGCGCCAGCAACTGCACGACGCCCCCCCCCTGGCCCTGCCCACCGACAAGCCCCGGCCCACCGTGCGTGGCAGCGCGGGGGCTTCGCTTGGCTTCACCCTGCCGCGAGCGCTCCTGGAGGGCCTCGAGAGGCTGGCGCACCAGGAAGGCGCTTCGCTCTTCATGGTCCTGCTGGCGGGCTGGCAGGTGCTGCTGGCTCGCTACTCCGGCCAGCCGGACATCAGCGTCGGCTCGCCCATCGCGGGCCGCACCCGGCAGGAGACCGAGCCGCTCATCGGCTTCTTCGTCAACACCCTCGTGCTGCGCGCCCGGGTGCATGGCGGCGAGGGCTTCCGCGAGCTGCTGCGGCAGGTGCGCGGCACGGTGCTGCGGGCGTACGAGCACCAGGACGTGCCCTTCGAGAAGCTGGTGGAGACGCTGCAGCCCGGACGCAGCCTGAGCCACACGCCCCTCTTCCAGACACTGCTGGCGCTACAGAACATGCCCGTGGGCGAGCTGCGGCTGCCCGAGCTGACGCTCTCCCCGCTTGCGTTCGAAGGCCAGACGGCGAAGTTCGACCTGAGCGTCTTCTTCACCGAAACGCCCCAGGGGCTGAGCGGAACGCTGGAATACAGCACCGCACTGTACGAGGCGGAGACGATGACCCGGCTGGTGAGCCACCTCCAGCGGTTGCTGGAGGGCATCGTCGCCCGGCCGGAGCAGCCCCTCGCGATGCTGCCGCTGCTGGAGGGCGAGGAGCGTCAGAAGCTGCTGGTGGAGTGGAATGCCACGGCGACGGACCACCCCCTGCATCGGTGTGTCCACGAGCTGTTCGAGGAACAGGTCACCCGGACTCCGGACGCCATCGCCCTGGTAGCGGGTGACACGCGCCTCACCTACCGGGAGCTGTCGCGTCGCGCCCGCGTCCTGGCCGGCCATCTCCAGGCGCTCGGCGCGGGGCCGGAGTCCGTTGTCGGCCTGTACCTCGAGCGCTCGGCGGACAGCGTCATCTGCCTGCTGGCCATCCTGCAGTCCGGTGGCGCCTACCTGCCGCTCGACCTGGCCGCTCCGCGCGAGCGCCTGGCCTTCATGCTGGAGGACGCACGCGCCCGGCTGCTGCTCACCACGTCCTCGCTCCTCCCCCGGCTGCCGGAGACCGGAGCGCGCGTCGTCTGTCTGGACACGGAGGCCGCCGCGATTGCTGCCCGCGCGCCGACAGGCTCCGTCGCTCGCGTTCGCGCCGAGCAGCTGGCCTATATCAACTACACCTCCGGCTCCACCGGGCGGCCCAAGGGGGTCTGCATTCCCCACGGCGCCGTCGTCCGCCTGGCCAGGGCTTCCAATTACATCCGCCTGACCGCGGACGACGTGCTGCTGCAGTTCGCGCCTGTCTCGTTCGACGCGGCCACCTTCGAAATCTGGGCGGGCCTGCTCAACGGTGCCACCGTCGCGGTGGCGGATGCCGGCGCGCTTTCCCTCGAAGAGCTCTGCCAGCAGTTGCGGCGCTACCACGTCACCACGCTGTGGCTGACCGCCCCCCTCTTCCACCAGATGGTGGACCTCCACCTGGACGCGCTGAAGGGACTGCGTCACCTGCTGGCTGGCGGCGACGTGCTCTCACCGCTGCACGTACGGCGCGTGCTCCAGGAGTTGCCACACTGCCAGCTCATCAACGGCTACGGCCCCACGGAGAACACCACCTTCACCTGCTGCGAGCCGGTGAGGGAATTGCGCGAGAGGGCCTCGGTGCCCCTGGGCAGGCCGCTGGACGACACCCAGGTCTACCTGCTGGACGAGCACCTGCAGCCGGTGCCGGTGGGAGTCGCGGGAGAGCTGTACACGGCCGGCGCGGGGCTGGCGCGGGGGTACCTGCACAACCCGGCGCTGACGGCCGAGCGCTTCATCCCCAACCCCTTCGGGCCTCCGGGCAGCCGGCTCTATCGGACGGGCGACCTGGCGCGCCACCTGTCGGACGGGCGTGTGGAGTTCCTGGGACGCATCGACCAGCAGGTGAAGGTGCGAGGCTTCCGCATCGAGCTGGGCGAAGTGGAAACGGCGCTGCGCAACCAGGAGGCAGTGAAGGACGGAGTGGTGGTCGCCCGCGGAGATGGCGGCGACAAGCGCCTGGTAGCCTATGTCGTGCCACGACCGGGCCACACCCTGGAGACGGACACACTGAAGCAGTCGCTGCGCCGCGTACTGCCGGAATACATGGTGCCCTCCACCCTGAGGGTGATGGAGGCCCTGCCTCTCAATGCGAACGGCAAGGTGGACCGCAAGGCCCTGCCCGAGCCGGAGGCGCCTGACTCCCTCCAGCAGTATGTGGCACCCCGCACGGAAGCGGAGGCGAAGCTGGCCGCTCTCATGGCCGAGGTCCTGCGGCTGCCGCGCGTGGGCGTACACGACGACTTCTTCGCCATGGGCGGTCACTCCCTGCTGGCCACGCAGGTCGTCTCACGCGTGCGCTCGGAGCTGGGCGTGGAGCTGCCCCTGCGCGCCCTGTTCGAGGCGCCCACCGTGGAGTCCCTCGCGAAGCATCTGGAGGAGAAGCAACGGACCGACGACGTGCCGCTCACGCCGCAGTCGCGCGAGGGCGCACTGCCGCTGTCCTTCGCCCAGCAGCGCCTGTGGTTCCTCGACCAGCTCAAGCCCGGCAGCGCCTCCTACAACATCCCCGCCGCACTGCGCCTCTCCGGGCCTTTGGATGTCGAGGCTCTTCGCCGCTCCTTCGAGGAGCTTGTGCGCCGTCACGAAGCCCTGCGCACCACCTTCTCCACCGTGCACGGCGCGCCTCAGCAGCTCATCCACCCGCCTCCAGCCTGGAGCCTGCCCCTCGTGGACCTGTCCTCGCTGCCCGTGGATGGGCGCGAAACCCAGGCCCGCGAGCTGGCCATGCACGAGGCCCAGCGTCCCTTCGACTTGAGCACCGGCCCGCTGCTTCGCACCCAGTTGCTGAAGCTCGACGACGGTGAGCACCTGCTGCTCGCGTGCATGCACCACATCGTCTCCGACGGCTGGTCCGCTGGCGTGCTGGTGCGTGAAGTGGCCGCGCTCTACGAGGCCTTCCTCCTCGGGCGCCCTTCGCCCCTGGCTCCGCTGCCGGCGCAGTACGCCGACTACGCCCTCTGGCAGCGCCAGTGGCTGCGCGGCGATGTCCTCCAGGCCCAGCTCGACTACTGGCGCCAGCAGCTGCACGGCGCCCCCACCCTCGCCCTTCCCACCGACAAGCCCAGGCCTGCCTTCCAGAGTCACCGCGGCTCAGCCCACTCCTTCCGCATTCCCCCTTCCCTCACCGACTCCCTCCACCAACTCGCCCACGAGTCCGGCTCCACCCTCTTCATGGTGCTGCTCGCCTCCTGGCAGGTGCTCCTCTCTCGCTACTCAAACCAGACGGACATCTGCGTCGGCACTCCCATCGCCAACCGCACCCGCCGCGAGACCGAGCCGCTCATCGGCTTCTTCGTCAACACCCTCGTACTGCGCACTCGTCTGGACGGAGACCCGACCTTCACCCAGCTGCTGGCCTCGGTGAAGGACTCATCCCTCGCCGCCTTCTCCCACCAGGACGTCCCCTTCGAGCAGCTCGTCGAGGAGCTGGGCGTGGTGAGAGACCTCAGTCGCTCTCCACTCTTCCAGGTGTCCTTCGCTCTCCAGAATGCGCCCATGCGCCCGCCGGCTCTCTCCGGCCTGCGCGTCGAAGGCGTCTCCACTCCGACCGACACCGCCAAGTTCGACCTGTCCCTCTCCCTGGTCGAGCAGGCCGGGGCCCTGGAGGCCGACCTCGAATACTGCGTCGACCTCTTCGAGCTCACCTCCGTGCAGCGCCTGGCGGGCCACTTCATCGCGCTGCTGGAAGGCATCGCCGCCAATCCCTTCCTCCCGCTGAGCCAGTTGCCTCCGGAAGCCCCCCTCCAGCTGCCGCCCCTGCGCCCGCAGATCCTCGTCACTCCCGAGGCACCGGCCTCCGCGGAGTTCGTTGCGCCGCGCACGTCCCTGGAAGCGTCTCTGGCCTCCATCTGGGCCGAGGTGCTGGAAGTGCCCGCGCCCGGCGTAAACGACAACTTCTTCCAGCTGGGCGGCTCCTCGCTCTCCTCCGTCCTCATGCTCGCCCGCGTCCAGGAAGCCCTGGGCGCGGACGTGCCCCTGGAGCGCTTCTTCGAGTCCCCCACCATCGCCTCGCTCGCCGCCACGCTCGAAGCCGAGCCACGGCACGCGGGCCCGCGCGCACCGCCGCTCACGCCGCAGCCGCGCGAGGGCGCACTGCCGCTGTCCTTCGCCCAGCAGCGCCTGTGGTTCCTCGACCAGCTCAAGCCGGGTAGCGCCGCCTACAACATCCCCGCGGTCCTCCGCATCGAGGGGGCCCTGGACCGGGAGGTGCTCGAGAAGGCCCTGACCTTCCTCGTCCAGCGGCACGAGTCGCTTCGCACCTACTTCCCCAGCATCGACGGGAGACCGGTCCAGGTCATCTCCCCGGAGCCGCCGCGCCTCGCCCGCATCGACCTGAGCCCGCTCCCCGCGGGCACACGTGAGGCCGAGGTCCTGCGCCTGACCGCCGAGGACGCGGCGCGCCCGTTCGACCTGGCACGCGGCCCCTTGCTGCGCATGGTGCTGCTGGAACTGGGCCCTCGTGAGCACGTGCTGCAGTGCACGATGCACCACGCCATCTCCGACGGCTGGTCCGCGGGCGTCATGGTCCGGGAGATGGTCGCGCTGTACCAGGCCCTCTCGGCCGGGCAGGAGCCCTCGCTTCCGCCGCTGCCCGTGCAGTACGCCGACTACGCCCTCTGGCAGCGCCAGTGGATGCAGGGAGACATCCTGGACACCCAGCTGTCCTGGTGGCGCCAGAAGCTCGCCGGGGCACCTGCCCTGTTGGAGCTGCCCACGGACAGGCCTCGCCCGGCGGTGCTCAACTTCCAGGGCGCCAGGCGCCAGGAGCACTTCCCCCGGGAGGTGATGGCGCCCCTGTACGCGCTGACCCTCCAGGAGAAGGCCACCCCGTTCATGGGGCTGATGGCCGCCTTCCAGGTACTGCTCTCACGCTACAGCGGCCAGGACGACGTCTGCGTCGGCTCGCCCATCTCCGGCCGCACCCGCCCCGAGGTGGAGTCGCTGGTGGGCTTCTTCGTCAACACGCTCGTGCTGAGGGCGCGCATCGACGCGCGCGCCAGCTTCCGGGAGCTGCTGCGGCAGACCCGTGACAACGCCCTGGAGGCCTACTCCCACCAGGACGTTCCCTTCGAGCGGCTCGTGGAGGAGCTCAATCCGCTGCGCAGCCTCGGCCACACGCCGCTGTTCCAGGTCATGCTCGTCCTGCAGAACCAGCCGCGGGCCCGCCTGGAGTTGCCCGGCCTGGACTTCCATGTCCTGGACGCCGACAGCCACGCCACCAAGTTCGACCTCACCCTGACGCTCAACGAGGAGCCCACGGGCCTGGCCGTTTCCATGAGCTACAACGCCGAGCTCTTCGACGCCGCCACCGTGAAGCGGCTGCTCGGCCACCTGCGGGAGATGTTCGTGGCCGCCGCCACGCAACCGGATGTCCCGCTCGAGCGGCTGTCGCTGCTCACCGATGCCGAGCGCCACCAGCTCCTGGTGGAGTGGAACAGCCCCCGGCGAGAGGCTCCGTCTCAGGCCACCCTTCCCCAGCTCTTCTCGGAGCAGGCCCGACGCACGCCCGATGCCCAGGCGGTCACCTGCGGCGACGCCCACCTGTCCTTCCGGGAGCTGGAAGCGCGCGCCAACCAGCTTGCCCACCGGCTGCGGGCGCTCGGCGTCGGCCCTGATTCAGCCGTCGTCCTCTGCATGGAGCGCTCCGTGGAGGCGCTGGTCGCCATCTTCGGGACGCTCAAAGCGGGCGGCGCCTACGTCCCCGTGGACCCCTCCTACCCCCACGAGTGGAAGGCCTTCGTGTTCCAGGACACCGGGGCCCGGGTCATCCTGACGCAGCGGCACCTGCGCGAGGCGCTGCCCTCGGGCGAAGCCCACGTCCTCTGCCTCGGCTCGGACGGGGACGTGCTCGCCGGCGAGAGCACCGAGGCGCCGCCGCTGTCCGCACACGCGGACCACCTCGCCTACGTCATCTACACGTCGGGCTCCACGGGGCGGCCCAAGGGCGTGATGATTTCGCACCGCTCCGCGCTGCACCTGCGCGAGGCCCTGGCTTCGACGGTCCACGCCGACCGTCAGGGCGCCGAGCGTGTCAGTGTCAACGCACCGCTGTCCTTCGATGCCTCGGTCAAGCAGCTCATCCAGGTGCTGGATGGCCACACGCTGTGCATCATCCCCGAAGAGGACCGCGGCGACATCGCGCGGATGCTGCTGCGCATCGAGCGGGACCGGCTGAACGTGCTCGACTGCTCACCGGCTCACCTCCGGCTGCTGGTGGCCGAGGGGCTCCTCCAGCGCACGGAGCACACGCTCCGGCGCGTGCTGGTGGGAGGTGAGGCGGTGGACGTGGCCACCTGGGTGCAGCTCGCCCGGCACCCGCGCATCCGCTTCTTCAACGTCTACGGTCCCACCGAATGCACCGTCGATGCGACCTCATGCGCCATGCACACGTCCCCCGACGCGCCGAGCATCGGCCGGCCGCTACCCGGGGTGCCCGTGTACGTGCTGGATTCGGCGCTGCGGCCGGTGCCTGCTGGCATTCCCGGTGAGCTGTTCATCGGTGGCCTCCAGGTGGCCCGCGGCTACCTGAACCGCCCGGAGCTGACCGCCGAGCGGTTCGTCCCGGATGCCTTCAGCGGCACCCCGGGGGCAAGGCTGTACCGGACCGGAGACCAGGTGCGCTGGCGCACGGATGGCCAGCTCGACTACCTCCATCGCATCGACCATCAGGTCAAGGTGCGCGGCTTCCGCATCGAGCTGGGCGAGGTGGAGACCGCCCTGCTCCAGCACCCCGCGGTGAAAGAAGCGGTGGTGCTCGCGCGCCAGGACGTACCGGGTGACACCCGACTGGTGGCCTACGCGGTGGCTCGGGAGCAGGCGCCGGACGTGGGAGCCCTGCGGGACTTCCTGCGCCAGCGGATGCCCGAGCACATGGTGCCGTCGGTCTTCATGCTGCTGGAAGCCCTGCCCCTCACCGCCAACGGCAAGGTGGACCGCCGGGCACTCCCGGCGCCTGGCATGCTCCGGGGAGAGGACGCTGTCTTCATCGCTCCACGGACGCCAGTCCAGCAAGCCCTGGCACGCATCTGGGAGCAGGTGCTGCACGTCGAGCGCGTGGGACTGGGGGATGACTTCTTCGCGCTGGGCGGCCACTCCCTGCTGGCCACCCAGACGCTCTCCCAGATTCGCAGCACGTTCCAGCTCGAGCTGTCCCTGCGGAGCATCTTCGAGGCGCCGACGCTCGAAGCGTTCGCCAGGCGCATCGAGCAGGCCCGGACCGAGACAGGCACGGGAGACGTGGCTCCGCTCACACCGCAGCCGCGCGAGGGCGCGCTGCCACTGTCCTTCGCCCAGCAGCGCTTGTGGTTCCTCGACCAGCTCAAGCCCGGCAGCGCCTCCTACAACATCCCTGCCGCCCTTCGCCTCTCCGGGCCTTTGGATGTCGAGGCGCTTCGCCGCTCCTTTGAAGAGCTTGTGCGCCGTCACGAAGCCCTGCGCACCACCTTCTCCACCGTGCACGGCGCGCCCCAGCAGCTCATCCACCCGCCCCCGGCCTGGAGCCTGCCCGTCGTGGACCTGACCTCGCTGCCCGTCGACGGGCGCGAAGCCCAGGCCCGCGAGCTGGCCATGCGCGAGGCCCAGCGTCCCTTCGACTTGAGCACCGGCCCGCTGCTTCGCACCCAGTTGCTGAAGCTCGACGACGGTGAGCACCTGCTGCTCGCGTGCATGCACCACATCGTCTCCGACGGTTGGTCCGCCGGAGTGCTGGTGCGTGAAGTGGCCGCGCTCTACGAGGCCTTCCTGCTGGGGCACTCTTCTCCTCTGGCCCCGCTGCCGGTGCAGTACGCCGACTACGCCCTCTGGCAGCGCCAGTGGCTGCGCGGCGATGTCCTCCAGGCCCAGCTCGACTACTGGCGCCAGCAACTGCACGGCGCCCCCACCCTCGCCCTTCCCACCGACAAGCCCAGGCCTGCCTTCCAGAGTCACCGCGGCTCAGCCCACTCCTTCCGCATTCCCCCTTCCCTCACCGACTCCCTCAATCAGCTCGCCCACGAGTCCGGCTCCACCCTCTTCATGGTGCTGCTGGCTGCCTTCCAGTCCCTCCTGGGCCGCTACAGCGGCCAGGACGACTTCTGCGTCGGCACCCCCATCGCCAACCGCACCCGCCGCGAAACCGAGCCGCTCATCGGCTTCTTCGTCAACACCCTCGTGCTGCGTGCCCCTCTCCAGGGCGACCCTTCCTTCTCCCAGCTGCTGACTCGGGTGAAGGACTCGTCCCTTGCCGCCTTCTCCCACCAGGACGTCCCCTTCGAGCAGCTCGTCGAGGAGCTGGGCGTTGTGAGAGACCTCAGCCGCTCTCCGCTCTTCCAGGTCGCCTTCGCCCTCCAGAATGCCCCCATGCGCCCGCCGGCCCTCTCCGGCCTGCGCGTCGAAGGCGTTTCCGCCCCCACCGACACCTCCAAGTTCGACCTCGGCCTCACGCTAGTCGAGCACGAGGGCGCACTGGAGGCCAACCTCGAATACTGCGTCGACCTCTTCGAGCTCACCTCCGTGCAGCGCCTGGCGGGCCACTTCGTCGCATTGCTGGAAGGCATCGCCACCAACCCCTTCCTCTCGCTGAGCCAGTTGCCTCCGGAAGAGCCCCTCCAGCTGCCTCCCCTGCGCCCGCAAATCCTCGTCACTTCCGAGGCACCAGCCTCCGCGGAGTTCGTCGCGCCGCGCACGGCCCTGGAAGCGTCGCTGGCCTCCATCTGGGCCGAGGTGCTGGAGGTGCCGGCCCCCGGCATAAACGACAACTTCTTCCAGCTGGGTGGCGCCTCGCTCTCCTCCATCCTCATGCTCGCTCGCGTCCAGGAAGTCCTGGGCGCGGACGTGCCCCTGGAGCGCTTCTTCGAGTCCCCCACCATCGCCTCGCTCGCCGCCACGCTCGAAACCGAGCCCCGGCACGCGGGCCCGCGCGCACCGCCGCTCACGCCGCAGCCGCGTGAGGGCGCACTGCCGCTGTCCTTCGCCCAGCAGCGCTTGTGGTTCCTCGACCAGCTCAAGCCCGGCAGCGCCTCCTACAACATCCCCGCCTCCCTCCGCCTCTCCGGGCCCCTGGATGTCGAGGCTCTTCGCCGCTCCTTCGAGGAGCTTGTGCGCCGTCACGAAGCCCTTCGCACCACCTTCTCCACCGTGCACGGCGCGCCTCAGCAGCTCATCCACCCGCCTCCAGCCTGGAGCCTGCCCCTCGTGGACCTGTCCTCGCTGCCCGTGGATGGGCGCGAAACCCAGGCCCGCGAGCTGGCCATGCACGAGGCCCAGCGTCCCTTCGACTTGAGCACCGGCCCGCTGCTTCGCACCCAGTTGCTGAAGCTCGACGACGGTGAGCACCTGCTGCTCGCGTGCATGCACCACATCGTCTCCGACGGTTGGTCCGCCGGAGTGCTGGTGCGTGAAGTGGCCGCGCTCTACGAGGCCTTCCTGCTGGGGCACTCTTCTCCTCTGGCCCCGCTGCCGGTGCAGTACGCCGACTACGCCCTCTGGCAGCGCCAGTGGCTGCGCGGCGATGTCCTCCAGGCCCAGCTCGACTACTGGCGCCAGCAACTGCACGGCGCCCCCACCCTCGCCCTTCCCACCGACAAGCCCAGGCCTGCCTTCCAGAGTCACCGCGGCTCAGCCCACTCCTTCCGCATTCCCCCTTCCCTCACCGACTCCCTCAATCAGCTCGCCCACGAGTCCGGCTCCACCCTCTTCATGGTGCTGCTGGCTGCCTTCCAGTCCCTCCTGGGCCGCTACAGCGGCCAGGACGACTTCTGCGTCGGCACCCCCATCGCCAACCGCACCCGCCGCGAAACCGAGCCGCTCATCGGCTTCTTCGTCAACACCCTCGTGCTGCGTGCCCCTCTCCAGGGCGACCCTTCCTTCTCCCAGCTGCTGACTCGGGTGAAGGACTCGTCCCTTGCCGCCTTCTCCCACCAGGACGTCCCCTTCGAGCAGCTCGTCGAGGAGCTGGGCGTTGTGAGAGACCTCAGCCGCTCTCCGCTCTTCCAGGTCGCCTTCGCCCTCCAGAATGCCCCCATGCGCCCGCCGGCCCTCTCCGGCCTGCGCGTCGAAGGCGTTTCCGCCCCCACCGACACCTCCAAGTTCGACCTCGGCCTCACGCTAGTCGAGCACGAGGGCGCACTGGAGGCCAACCTCGAATACTGCGTCGACCTCTTCGAGCTCACCTCCGTGCAGCGCCTGGCGGGCCACTTCGTCGCATTGCTGGAAGGCATCGCCACCAACCCCTTCCTCTCGCTGAGCCAGTTGCCTCCGGAAGAGCCCCTCCAGCTGCCTCCCCTGCGCCCGCAAATCCTCGTCACTTCCGAGGCACCAGCCTCCGCGGAGTTCGTCGCGCCGCGCACGGCCCTGGAAGCGTCGCTGGCCTCCATCTGGGCCGAGGTGCTGGAGGTGCCGGCCCCCGGCATAAACGACAACTTCTTCCAGCTGGGTGGCGCCTCGCTCTCCTCCATCCTCATGCTCGCTCGCGTCCAGGAAGTCCTGGGCGCGGACGTGCCCCTGGAGCGCTTCTTCGAGTCCCCCACCATCGCCTCGCTCGCCGCCACGCTCGAAACCGAGCCCCGGCACGCGGGCCCGCGCGCACCGCCGCTCACGCCGCAGCCGCGTGAGGGCGCACTGCCGCTGTCCTTCGCCCAGCAGCGCTTGTGGTTCCTCGACCAGCTCAAGCCCGGCAGCGCCTCCTACAACATCCCCGCCTCCCTCCGCCTCTCCGGGCCCCTGGATGTCGAGGCTCTTCGCCGCTCCTTCGAGGAGCTTGTGCGCCGTCACGAAGCCCTTCGCACCACCTTCTCCACCGTGCACGGCGCGCCTCAGCAGCTCATCCACCCGCCTCCAGCCTGGAGCCTGCCCCTCGTGGACCTGTCCTCGCTGCCCGTGGATGGGCGCGAAACCCAGGCCCGCGAGCTGGCCATGCACGAGGCCCAGCGTCCCTTCGACTTGAGCACCGGCCCGCTGCTTCGCACCCAGTTGCTGAAGCTCGACGACGGTGAGCACCTGCTGCTCGCGTGCATGCACCACATCGTCTCCGACGGCTGGTCCGCTGGCGTGCTGGTGCGTGAAGTGGCCGCGCTCTACGAGGCCTTCCTCCTCGGGCGCCCTTCGCCCCTGGCTCCGCTGCCGGCGCAGTACGCCGACTACGCCCTCTGGCAGCGCCAGTGGCTGCGCGGCGATGTCCTCCAGGCCCAGCTCGACTACTGGCGCCAGCAGCTGCACGGCGCCCCCACCCTCGCCCTTCCCACCGACAAGCCCAGGCCTGCCTTCCAGAGTCACCGCGGCTCAGCCCACTCCTTCCGCATTCCCCCTTCCCTCACCGACTCCCTCCACCAACTCGCCCACGAGTCCGGCTCCACCCTCTTCATGGTGCTGCTCGCCTCCTGGCAGGTGCTCCTCTCTCGCTACTCAAACCAGACGGACATCTGCGTCGGCACTCCCATCGCCAACCGCACCCGCCGCGAGACCGAGCCGCTCATCGGCTTCTTCGTCAACACCCTCGTACTGCGCACTCGTCTGGACGGAGACCCGACCTTCACCCAGCTGCTGGCCTCGGTGAAGGACTCATCCCTCGCCGCCTTCTCCCACCAGGACGTCCCCTTCGAGCAGCTCGTCGAGGAGCTGGGCGTGGTGAGAGACCTCAGTCGCTCTCCACTCTTCCAGGTGTCCTTCGCTCTCCAGAATGCTCCCATGCGCCCGCCGGCCCTCTCCGGCCTGCGCGTCGAAGGCATCTCCGCCCCCACCGACACCTCCAAGTTCGACCTCGGCCTCACGATGGTGGAGCACGCCGGGGCCCTCGAAGCCCAGGTGGAGTATTGCGTCGACCTCTTCGAGCCCTCCTCCATGCAGCGCCTGGCGGGCCACTTCGTCGCACTGCTGGAAGGCATCGCCGTCAACCCCTTCCTCCCGCTGAGCCAGTTGCCTCCAGAAGCGCCCCTCCAGCTGCCGCCCCTGCGCCCGCAAATCCTCGTCACTCCCGAGGCACCGGCCTCCGCGGAGTTCATCGCCCCGCGCACGTCTTTGGAGGCGTCGCTGGCCTCCATCTGGGCCGAGGTACTGGAGGTGCCCACGCCCGGCGTAAACGACAGCTTCTTCCAGCTGGGCGGCTCCTCGCTCTCCTCCGTCCTCATGCTCGCGCGCGTCCAGGAAGTCCTGGGCACGGACGTGCCCCTGGAGCGCTTCTTCGAGTCCCCCACCATCGCCTCGCTCGCCGCCACGCTCGAAGCCGAGCCCCGGCAGCCTGGCTCCGCTTCAACGCCGCTGGAGGTCCCGGACTCGCCGCTCGTCATCCTCCAGGCAGGAGGCTCGCGGCCGCCCCTCTTCTGCGTCCACCCCATTGGCGGTGAAGTCTTCTGCTACGTGGAGCTGGCACGACGGCTCGGCGACGAGCAGCCCTTCTATGGCTTGCGCGCACGAGGCCTCGACACGCCGCGGGGCCCCGCCACGTCGCTCGAGTCCCTGGCCCGCTTCTACCTGGACAGCATCCGGGCGGTGCAGCCGTCCGGGCCCTACCGCCTCATGGGCTGGTCCATGGGTGGCGACATCGCGTTCGAGATGGCCCGTCAGCTCGAAGCCCAGGGCGAGCAGGTGGAGCTGCTCGCACTCATCGACGCCTATGCCCACCCCACGAGCCAGCTGTCCGCGGATGCGGACGTCGGCGAGGTGGTGAAGGAGGTGCTTGCCTCCGAGCTGCAGCACCTCGCGGAGCACCTGGACCATCCCCGAATCGCAGCCCTGCGCCAGCTGCTGGAGCACCACCTGCGGCTCCTCTCGTCCTACGCGCCCGGGCCCTATGGCGGAGAGCTCGTCCTCCTGCAGGCGACCGAGGTCTCCAACCCCACCCTCCAGGCGCAGGACAATGGCTGGCGGCCGCTCGCGAGCGCGGGCGTCAAGGTCCACCGGATTCCAGGCAATCACCACTCCATCCTGCGGTCGCCGAACGTGGACCTGCTCGCGGAGCAGCTCCGGCGCTACCTGGACACGGGGGCGCGAGGGGAAGTCTCCGTCCCCGGCTCAGGAGGGCGCTGACTCCAACATCCGGCCACCATCCACCGCCAGGATCTGCCCCGTGATGAAGGAAGGCCCCGTCAGGAAGAAGAGCACCGCCTCCGCGATGTCCGACGGTGCTCCGAAGCGCTTCTGGGGAATGCGCCCGCGAAGCGCCTCCCTCACGGCGGGCGCCATCGCCTCGGGAGGCAGGACGGTGCCCGGGGCCACACCGTTGACTCGAATGGAAGGCGCCAATTCCAACGCCAGACATCGCGTCAGATGCGTCAGCGCCGCCTTGGTCATTCCATACGCCGAGTAGCTCCGCCAGGGCGCGAAGGCGCCCCCCACGTCGAGGATGTTGACGATGTCGCCTCCACCCCGTGCCAGCATCCCCCGAGCCACCTGCTGGCTCAGCAGATACGGCGCCCTGGCATTCAGGGCCCAGCAGGCCTCCAGCGTGGCCATGGACGTCTCCACGAAGGGCGCCCGGTCGAAGCGCGCGGCGCTGTTGATGAGGATGGAGATGGGGCCCAGCTCCCGCTCCACCTCGTCGACGAGGGGTGCAATGGACTCGGAGCGCGACAGGTCCGCCTGGAACGACCGGGCCCGGCCGCCACGCTCACGCAGGGTGGCCACCACGGCCTCCGCTCCCTCACGGGAGCCGTGGTGGTGGACCGCGACTGTCGCCCCGGCCCGGCCCAGCGCTTCCGCCAGCGACCTCCCCAGCCGAATCCCTCCGCCAGTGACCAGCGCCACCCTGCCCTTGAGCTCGTCCATCACCACGCTCCTCTTCCAGCATCCGGAAGCCGGACAGGACCGGGCCGCCGTGCCGCGCGGGCCCGGCCCGCGACGCTCAGTGCAGACCCCAGAAGCTGGCCGTCAACATGCTCCGGTTCTCCGCCCTGCATTTCCGGAGGATGTGAGACATGTGCAGCTCGACGGTGCTCTTCTGACAACCGAGCGCCAGGGCAATCTCCTTGTTCGCCTGCCCCTGGACCGCCAGCGCCAGGACATCCGTCTGCCGCGCCGTCAGGCCCCACAGGTGCCGGGCCGCGAGCAGCTTCTCATTGAACGCCTCGTCCCGGGTCCGCGACACCTCCGCCTCGGGGACGTTGGCCCCCATCAGGCCCGCCAGGCTGTCCGCGATGAATGGCAGCAGCTCGTCCAGGAGGCTGGCCGCGTCTTCCTCCAGCTGCGGCTGCATGTGACAGACCTCGACGCGCCCCATCATCCGCCCGCTCGACTCCAGCAGGAAACAGCTGCGCCGCATCCCCCGCCCCCACTCACCGCTCGTGCACAGCAGCCGCAACCCGCTGTCCTCTGCCTCGAAGACCCAGAGCTGCACCCCCGCCGCCCCCAGCTGTACGCGCACCAGCTCCACCACCAGCCGGGCCAGCTCCTCCGTCTGGGTGTATTGCGTGAACACACGCGCGGCCTGGATGACCTCGGCGCGGGAGGTGAGCCGGCCCACCCGGACCGAGTCCGACTTCAGGCGACCTCCGACGAGGAAGGCACACGTCCCGCCCCCCGCCTCCGAGGGCTCGTCCACGTGCTTCACCTCATCCACCTGCCACCCGAAGAGGCCGAGCGCGCCCCGGAGATATCCCGTTCCCCATTCACACAGCAGCGGCTCTCCCGCCCACTCGGACAGCCGCAACACCAGCTCTCCGCCCTTGCGCCGGGAGCTCCAACGGCCCATGTCGAACAGGCGGCGCCAGCACAGGTCCAGGTTCTGCACCGCGAAGGACGGCCGCAGGCTCAACATCCACCGCTGGGGTCCCGACAGCTCCCGCTCCGCCGTGTAGCGCCCCAGCTCTCCAATGACGAAGCGGCTTCCATTGCCGGAGTACTCGGAGCACATCCGCAGCAACTGTCGGAAGATGGTCGCATCGTACCAGCAGGCCTGCACTGGCTGTAGCGCCCCCGCGCGCCCCGCCGCCGGCATCGCCGCGAGCTGCGCACGCCAGGCCTCCGGGCCGAACCGCTCATGAACGAATTGCTTCAGGTGGAGCAGGACTGCCCCCTTGACGAGACCCATCGACACTCCGCTCGGAAAGCAACGTTCAACAAGGCCCGGCTGTCACCCGGAGGGCAGCCGGACACAGGTGACGTTGCGGAATTGAAGGTGCCTGCAACCAGGACCGCGCGCATTCTGCCCGCGGCGTCCCTGGATGCCATGCGCCCCCGGGAGCCGGAGCGCGCCGGACGGCGACGCATTCATGGCGCCATCGCACACACTCCGCGCTTCGAGACAAAGCCTGCTGGCCCGTCACGCGGCCCCCACCCTGCTCGCCGGCCCCAGCCGGTGTCCAGGTATTGCTCCACCCGGATGCCGCGATAGATGCGCGTCCATGACGCAAGCGCCCGGGACGCGGTGGTCCCGGGCTTCCGGGCGGGCCCCCGCCCGCGCGCCAGCGTCACGCGCGCTCGGGAGCACTCCAGGACCCGCAGCCGCTCAGGCGTTGCCGGAGCCCTGCTCCTGACGCAGCACCGTCTGGCCGAGGCTGTTCAGCAGGGGCACATTGGTGCCCGTGAGGTAGACGGCCTTCTCGTCGCTCGCGAAGTGCTGGTGCCAGTTCCACGGCGGGACATAGAGCGCGTCGCCCGCGTTCCACGCCACCTTGCGCCCCTCGATGACCGTCCACCCGGAGCCCTCGAGGATGTAGATGAGCGACTCGTAGGCGTGGCGGTGGTTGGACGTCGCCTGGCCGGACTCCAGCTCACCGATGCTGAAGCTCACCGCCCGCGAGGGCAGCGACACCGGGTACACCGGGTGCCCGCGCGAGCGGCTGAAGTCCTCCGCCACGCCCTCGCGTCCCACCTGCCGGTGGACGAGCTCCCCCAGCTCATGCTCCACCGGGCGCGGCTCGAGCGAGTCCCGGTTGCGCAGCGTGTCCACGAACTCCGACGAGCCGCTGGAGGCGGGGCCGCTCGCGGCCGGGCTCTGGGCGACGCGCAGGCGCGTCATGCGAGGCATCGCCTGCGCGCGATGCAACATGGAGTCGTAGAAGGACGCGCGGAGGTTGAGCGCCATGAGCGCGCCGGCGCGAATCCGCGGGCGGTGCTCCAGGTCCTCCGCCATCTCCTTGGCGATTTCCAGCAGCACCTCGCCGTGCTCGTCATCAATCTTCTGATGCAGGTCGAAGAACACGCGGTCCCTCGGTGACACGTCCATGTATTTCTGGATGGCCTCCAGCACGGGCGTGTACACGTGGCGGACGATGAGCTCCGTGCCAATGCCCATGGCCCCCACCGCCGTGGCCGCACCCAGGGCGGTACAGCACTGGAGGAAGAGCTGGCTCCAGAGCACCGCGTCGTCGCAGAAGGGGTGCGCGCGCAGCCAGGCCTCGTCCATGCCCAGCGCGTCCAGGTAGCGCCGGTACAGCACCGGGTGCGGGACGTTCTCCACCCACTCCAGGTCGATGTCATGCTTGCGCATGATGTCGGCCTCCTCCGGGCTCACCCCGTGCGCCTCCTCCAGCAGGTTGGCCAGCAGCACCTTCCGGTGCTCCGGCAGGTCCAGCTGGGAGATGGTCGCGGTCAGGTAGCGCTGGAAGTTCGTGCTGTACGCGAAGTACTGGTGCGCATAGTCGCGCAGCGCCCCCACGGGGTCCGGCAGCTGCCCGCTGGCGAGCGCCCGCAGGTACGGGTGGTTCACCGCGCGGTGCGCCATCACCTCGCGTCCGAGCCTCTCGATGAACTCGTGGGAGCTGGGCTCGGAGGAACGCTGGGCTGCCACATCATTCGTAGTCTTTGCAGTCATGGTGGGTCCTGGGTGGAAACGAGCGGGTGACGTGCCTCCGGCAACCGGGGGCGCCCGGGCCGGGAAGGAAATGGATTCGCGGGGCCCGGCTCAGGCGACCGCGCGGGGCCTCGCGGTGGGGACGCCCTCCGTGCGGCAGACGTCCGCCGCCCGGTGGAGCAACTCCAGGCCCCGGTGCACCACGGCCTCGCGCCAGCGGCGGCTGCGAGGCGCGAAGACCTCGCGCAGGGCGGCCGTGGCCAGCCTGCGCCGGGGCCCGTCCCGCCCGAGGAACCAGTCCCGGTTCTCCGCGCGCAGCGCGAGCAGCACCAGTGGCATCGGGTAGGTGCCGAACTCCGCGATGAGGATGTCGTACGCGCGGGGCTTGAGCAGCTCGGCGCACCACGGCCCCAGCGAGCCGCGCTTGCGGTAGGAGATGCCCCGCTCGGGCTCGCTCGGCTCCACCCGTCCCTCGCCGAAGCGGTGGGCGAACCAGCGCAGGTGGGGCGTCTCCCAGTCATGCTCCAGGATGAGCCGGTACCCGCCCCGCTCCCCGAGCCCGCTGTGCAGGTCCACGTGCAGCACCTCGTGGGCCTCCCCGAGCCAGCCCCGCAGCTGCGCCTGGAGCAGGGCCCCGGTGGCGGACAGCTCGCGGCCTCCGAAGAAGAGCCCCGAGGGGTCCTCGTACTGCCCGCTCGCCACCGCGTCCCGCGTGGCCGACTCTCCATGGCGCGAGAGGCAGCGCAGCAGGTTGACGGGGAAGAAGCCCCGGCCCGGCGTGGCGGCGGACAGCCCCAGCAGGCGCTGGATGGCCCAGTACGACTCCGGCACGCCCCGGTACTCCTCGGAGCCCAACAGGAAGTTGCGGTTGAGGTCCACGTTCTGCGCGTCCGTGCGCCGCTGCATGTGGAACCCGAAGGGGTTGAGCGCGTGGACGAACACCAGCCTCAAGTCCCGGGCCGGCGAGCGGTCCTCGGCCAGCCGCTGGAGGAAGGCGAGCTGGAGCGCCGAGCCGATGAAGCCCTCCACGCCGTGCAGGCCGCTGGTGACGAGCAGCGCGCGCCGGGCGTCCCGCGTGCCGCCCACCGCCACATCCACCGTGAGCTCCACGCCGGGCACGGACACGGGCAGGGGGTGGCTTCGCAGCTCGAAGTCCGCCCGCGCGCACGCGTCGCGGAAGCGCGCCCGCGCGGGGATGTATCCCCGCGAGAACGCCTCGGCGCCGCCCATGCCGCCCCCCGCGCTCATGCCCCGCCCTCGCTGCTGACGCCCGCGCTCGCCAGGCCCCCCGCCAGCTCCCCGCCGTCGATGACGAGCGCCTGGCCATGGATGTACCGGGCCCGGTCCGAGGCGAGGAAGAGGAACAGGTCGGCAATCTCCTCCGGGCGCGCATGGCGCTTGAGGGGAATCTTCGCGTTCACCTTCTCCAGCATCGCGGGCGTGTACTCACGCTCCTGCATGGGCGTCATCACGTAGCCGGGGCAGATGGCGTTGACGCGCACCTTGGGCGCGAGCTCGATGGCCAGCGAGCGTGCCAGCTCGATGACGCCCGCCTTCGAGGCGTTGTACGAGGCGTAGTAGGGGTAGCCGGCCATCCCGTTGGTGGAGCCCATCAGCAGCAGCACGCCGCCATCCCCGGCCACCATCCGCGCCGCCGCCTCGCGGGCGCAGAAGAAGACGCCGTCCAGGTTGACCGCCATCACCTTCCGCCACTCCTGCGGGGAGATGTCCAGGAAGGAGCGCCTCACGCTGATGCCGGCGTTGGCGATGAGCACGTCCACGCCGCCCAGCTCCCGGTCCACGCGCAGGAAGGCCTCCTCGAGCGAGTCCGGGTCCGAGACGTCCGTGAGGATGCCGCGCGCCGCGGGCCCCAGCTCCTTCACCACTTCGGCGAGGGCCGCCTCGTCGCGGTCCAGGATGGCCACCCGGCTGCCGGCCCGGATGAAGGCCGCCGCCGTGACACGCCCGATGCCACTGGCTCCGCCCGTGAGCACCACCCGCCTGCCCTGAAGATTGTCTCCGCCCGCCATGTCAGCCCTCGTAGGTGTACCGGATGTCATTGCCGATGCTCGCGGCCTTGCGAATCAGCGGGTCCAGGTGGCTGTCGCGCGGCTCCGTCGCCAGGCCATGCGCCTCGAGCAGGCTGCGCGCCTCGTCCACGTCTCCGCCAAGCACGGCGCGCATCAGCCGGACGGCGACCTCCGTCACGCCCCGCTGGAAGTTCTCGGGGGTGACGAACAGCTCGCCGCGCGCCCCATCCAGGGACGCGAACCCCTTCTTCACCAGGTACGAGACGACGATGTGGGAGGCCTCGAAGTCGGGGTGGATGCCCTGGTAGCCGCGGCCGAGAAAGCGCAGCATCTCCGCCAGGTAGAAGCCCATGGGCGCGTCGCGCCGGGAGCCCTGACGCCACGGCCCGAGCAGCGCGAGGTAGCCGAGCACGTCACACAGCGCCTCCTGGAGCGCGTACGAGCGCGCGGTCCCCAGCTCCCGCAGCCGGGCGAACGCGGCGGAGGGGTGGCGCCAGTAGTGCCCCACGTCGTGGCCGCGGAACCAGGTGAGCGCCACCAGCGTGTCGCAGACGTCCTCGTCGGCCAGCGGCAGGCCGGGGCAGAGGCTGCGCAGCAGCGGCAGGCTGAGGCAGCGGATGCGCTCGAGGTAGATGTTGCGGAACAGCACCGTCTTGCGCGGCTTTATCTTCCGGTGCCCCTCGTCCTCCGGGAGGAAGTAGGTGAAGTGCTTGGGGAAGCCGTTGGCCTCGCCGCCGCAGAGCACCAGCTCGCTGGCGGTGTAGCGGGGGATTTCGTGGAGCTCCAGCCCCGTCAGGCCGAGCAGCTCCTCGTAGTACCGCCGCAGGTCGTCCAGGCGCTCCTCGAGCGCGCGCACCTGCAGGGTCAGCCGGCGGTTCTCCAGGGCCACGCAGGTGGAGTGGAGATACGCGCTGCTGCGGCCCGGCCAGGTGACGAGCGGCCCGCAGAGCACCATCAGCCGGTCGTTCTCCGAGCGCCCCAGCGCGGTGGCGGCCTCGCGCAGGTCATTGCGCAGCAGCCCCTGGGCCCGCAGGCGCATCAGCTCCCCGATGTCGCGGTCCGGGCACGTGTCCGCGGCCGAGTCCAGCGCCCGCGCGGACTGCTCGAAGAGCTGCCGGGCGATGTCCGGCGCCGTGAGCGAGCCGTCATTGCGCTGCAGCGAGCGAATCGTGTTCGCGAGCCGGGTCAGGTACACCAGGTGCACCCAGCCCTGGGGCATGTACTGCTTCAGCGCGGAGAGGTTGAGCCCGATTTCGGGGATGTTCAGGCAGCCATCCGTCGCCCAGAAACTCCGCTCGACGTCATCAATGATCATAAGACCTGGTTCCGAAGGTGGGAGAGGAGCGAGGGCGAGCCGGGTCAGGCGGCTTTCTTCCTTACGTCGGCCGGGCGACGCGAGTGGCGCTTGTTGAGCACCGCGCCCAGCCGCCTCCGGGCAATGGACAGGAGCGTGCTGGGGCCCGACAGCTTCGCGAGCACGAGGAAGGCATCCACGGGCCGCAGGTGCTGCCGGAAGTAGCGATTGATGTTGTCGTCGTCGCAGGTGGGCAGCTCGCCGTAGAGCGCGTCGAGGTTGTCGTACGCGCCCTTCACGCGGAGCGAGGAGGGCTCGAACTTGTCGCTCTGCTTGAGCCACACGGAGAGCTGGCGGCCCATCTCCTGGACTCGCGCGGGCACCGCCGCCGTGAGGCAGGGGAAGGTGTTGCGCTCGCCCGCGACCTTGTAGAAGGACTGGTAGACGACGGGGTTCTCCGTGCGCATGGAGACATAGACGCCCCACGGTGCCGCGCGCAGCATCTCCCGCGTCAGGAACTGGCTGAACAGCCCTGTCATGATGCCGGTGTTCTGCAGCTCCGGCAGCACGCCCGTCGAATCCAGATACAGGCACGAGCGGCCGGCCAGCTTCAGCCGGTGATACCCCGTCCACCCCACGATGCGGTCATCCGCGCTGTGGATGAAATAGAAGCGGGAAATCCTGTCCAGGTAGCCATCGCGGGAGCGGTCGCGCCAGTAGGGCGTCATGTCCGCGCCGAAGGCGAGCGTGGAGACTTCCCGCAGCGCGCCATAGATGGCTTCCTTCTGCGCCGGGGCCAGACGGGCCGGCGGCTCCCAGCACGCGCTGCTGTAGCCGCGCGGCAGTGAGCGGACGGTCGGTTTGACATCGAACTCGCGGACGAGCGTGTTGAACGAGGTCATGGGTCTCGGTCCAGGACGGACGGCGGGAGGAGGACGGGCGGGCTTTCAGCGGGCGGGCTTGATGTCCGCCGTGGCCGGCGCCATGGCCGCGGGGCCCGGCACCAGGGAGGGCCTCAGCCCGAAGAAGACGGTGGACGACACGAAGTGGCCCAGCCACAGCATGGTCATCCACATCGGGAAGAAGATGTAGAGCAGCGGCAGCGTGCCCTGCGTGGCGAAGCAGAGCCCCGTCCAGGTGAGCAGCGAGGTGGCGCTCATCAGCGCGGTGTTGGTGGCGAGCATCGTCAGGAGCTTGGGGTAGGCCAGCTCCAGCGCACCGCCACGCACCGCGTGCATCAGCCCCACCACCGTGCCACCCACCAGCGCGACGGCGAACGCGGAGAGCCACGAGCGGACCAGCTCCTCGGTGACGAGGCTCGTGGGCCCCAGGCCCTTCCAGAACAGGGCCCCCGCCAAGAGCCCCATGGCCAGGCCCGGGACGTTGTGCGCCACCCGGGACCAGTGCCAGGGCTCGGGGAACTTCATGTCCTTGGCCCCGCCCGGAGCGCGGAACACCGGCGGCAGAATCAGCCCCGTCACCTTCTGGTACTCGCGGTAGACGTCCTTGACGAGGAACACCATCCGCCGGTCATAGAGGACGGTGCCGATGATGTTGGCGACGTTCGCCACGATGGCGAGCAGCAACATGCTCGCGGTCATCCTCGGGAAGGCGAAGAACATGGGGAAGAAGGCGGTGTGCACGGGGAAGCGCAGCCAGCGGCGCGTGCCCACCTTCCACATCTCCATGGGCGGCGGCTTCGCGTTGTGCAGGCGCGCCAGCACGGCCGACGAGCCGAAGGCCATGCCGCAGTCGTACTCGAAGAGGTGGATCTGGAAGTACCAGGCCCACGAGAGCACCAGCGTCACCCCGGCGACCCAGTACCACACCCCCTGCAGGTCCCAGATGACGATGGGCACCTCGCGCCACAGGATGCACGCCATCAGCAGGTAGGAGACATTGATGAAGGATTGCACCCCACGCCAGGCAATCGGGTCGATGCCGGTCACCCGCTGGATGACGGTCTTCAGCCGGATCATGGCGATGATGGAATGCTGGACCCCGAATCCGACAATCAGCGCGAAGTCGATCAACAGATCCAACGCGTAATTGGAATACATGAATATCTCCTGGGGGCTTCCGTGGAGCAGACCCAATGACTTTCAGGCCCTGAACCCGGTCGACAATGAAAGGCAGACCGGGACACCCGCCTTGCGTGAGCCTTGTACTGAACAAGTAAAGCCCCGTACATACCGGAAAACCAGATACATATATTCATGTATGGGGTTCACCCCAGCTATCGGCGCGCCAGAGGGGCGCGTATAAGCCGCGAACGCTGTTCATCGCGAACCGGACGTTCCACCACCCCTCTCGATGATTGACATTCCTGACGGACGCGCCCCGCGACGAACGGGCCGGGAGTGCGGCGCACCATGAGGTGGGCCGCCCGCCGCGGCAGCGGGCACGCCACAGGACATGAACGCATGCCACGCCACGTCCTCATCACCGGCTCAGCCGGCCTCTTCGCGAGCCACCTCGCGGCCCTCTGCCTGTCGTCATCGGAGGACACCGTCTTCGTCCTCCTGGGGCGTCCGGACGGCACCCGCTTCGATGCGGAGGAGTCCCACCTGCTGGTGCGCCACGCCGTGCGGCGGCTGCTGTCAGGCCCCGAGGCGGAGGGCCGGTGGGAGCAGCTGCGCTCCCGCCTGCACACCCTGGAGGTGGACGGCGAGGAGGAGGCGCTCTTCAATGCCCTCCAGGGCGCCGGCATCAGTGAGGCCTGGTACCTGGGCGGAGGGTACCGTCCCGCGCGGGGAGCGCCCCTGGAGGCAGACGGTGGACTGCTGCGCCGCCTGCTCGCGGTGCTGCCGCGACTCGGCGTCCCGGACTTCAACTACGTGGGCCCGCAGCTGGCGCCCCGGGACGACGCGGACTTCACGGCGGTCCACCGTGACGCGGAGCGCGCCGTGGTGGCCACGTGCGAGGCGGGCCGCATCGGCCATGGCCTCTTCCGGACCGCACCGGTCATCGGGCACGGCCCCGCGCTCCGGGGGCCGGACCGTGAGGGGGGCCTCCAGCTGCTCGAGGCGCTCCATGACCTCAAGGGGGAGCTCGAGGAGCGCCACCCCGGGTACCTCGGCTCCCGGCCGCTGCACTGCTGGGCCCCCGCGGGCGCGAGCCTCGGGCTGGTGCGCGTCGAGCAGGCCGCGCGGCAACTGCTGAGCCTCGCGCGCGCTCCCGGGAGCCTGTCGCGCCGCTTCCACCTCACCGCCTCGGAGCGCGTCCCCTTCGCCCGGCTCTGCGAGCGGGTGGGCGCGGCCTATGGCGTGAATCTCCAGGCGGTCGAGGACCCGCAGGCGCTGAACGCCGTCGACCGGAGCCTCCATGAGCGGCTGGGCGGGTTCCACGGCTGGCTGACGGACGTCCCCGCCGCCTCGGTGGAAGAGGGCTTCGAGGAGGTGCGGCTGGACGGGGCGACCCAGGAGGCCGTCTTCCAGGCCATCCGCCGGGAGCAGGACGCGGCGCGCGCCGAGGACAGGGCCCGCGCCGCCTCCGTGTTCGCCACGCTCGGCCAGCGCACGCTCGACAGGGGCGGTGCCCCGCTGACCTACTTCGTCGGCGGCGCCCGGGGCGGCACGCCCATCGTCCTCCTGAACGCCCTGGGACAGGGGATGTTCTACTGGAGACGGCTGGTGAGCAACCTGCTGCGCCGCCACCGCGTCCTCATCTGGGAGCCGCGCGGCACGGAGTCCGGCCCGCAGCCGTTCCTGCTGCGCGACCAGGTGGACGACCTGGAGGCCATCCTCCGTCATGAGGGCCTCGAGTCCAGCCACCTCGTGGGCTGGTGCACCGGGCCCAAGGTCGCCGTGGAGTTCTACCTCCGCCACCCCTCCAGCGTTGCGTCCATGGTGTTCCTCAATGGCTCGTTCCGGTGCACCGGCAGCCCGAAGACGCACCAGACGGCCTATGAGCACAACTTCGAGCCCCTGTGCGGCATCCTCGTCCGCCGCCCGGCCATGGCCGCCTCGGTCCTGAAGTCCCTCCGGCTGAGCATGTCCCAGGAGGAGGGCGACCTGAGCGGGGCGCGGGACTCCGAGGCGGCGACCCGGGTGCTCGCCCTGATGAACAGGGACCTGAAGCCCCACGTCCTGGCGCCCTTCCGGAGCGAGCCGGTCGTCGTCAACTATGCGAGGCAGATCGTCGACTTCTGGTCCTACGACCCGCGACAGACGGCGGCGCGAGTCCACGCCCCGGTGCTGCTCATCAGCGCGGAACACGACGCGGTGGCCTCACCCGAAACGTCGCGGGAGATGGCGGAGCTGCTCCCCAATGCCCGCCACGTGCACGTCCAGGGGGCGACCCACTACTGCCTGTATGACAGACCGGAGTTCATCGCGGAGCTCATCGAGGAGTTCTTGCGGACGCAGCCCCGGCACTCCGCACGGCCGTCCGTGCCGCACGAAGCCACCCGGAGCGCCTGAGCGCTCCTGACGCATTGACAAGACATACCCCTGACCATGGCCGGACCGCCGCACGGCGAAGGCCACGCCGGGTCCGCCGTCCGCATCCATCGAACGAGGCACGAGGCTCATGGAGTTCGCCACCCTGCTCTCCCGTCTGTCTGGACGGCATGGCAACAAAGTCTTCACCTTCGAGGGTGGACGCGTGGTCCAGAGGACCCATGCCACCCTGCATGAGGATGTGCGGGCCGCCTGCGCGGCGTTGACTGCCTGGGGCGTGAAGCCCGGGATGCGCGTGGGGATTCGCTCTCCCAATTCCTATTTCTGGATTGTCTATGACCTGGCCCTGCTCGAGCTGGGGGCCATCTCGGTGGCCTTCCCGGACGACTTCGTCGGCGTCAGCGCGAGGCAGCTTCGCGACAAGTACTCCCTGGCGGTGCTGCTCGTCCCCGCGAGCGAGCGCGCGAGCCACCCCGCGGAGGACACCTTCATCGCCAGCATGGGTGGGGACAACACGGGGGTGCGGGCCGCCGACCACGGCCCGCTCCACCGGAGCGACGGGACGGACCACCCGTGGATGATTTTCTCGTCGGGCTCCTCCGGAGGGCTCAAGGGGCTGGTGCTGAACCGCAGGGGCATCGAGGACAACGTCGTCGCCATCACGGAGGCGGTGGCCCCGCGTCCGGATGACTGCCTGTTGCTGTTCCTGCCCATCGCCAACTTCCAGCAGCGGATGCTGTACTACGCGGCGCTCTGGTACGGCGCCGACATCGCCGTGACGGACCCCAACCGGCTCTTCCGCGCGCTCAAGGACTTCCGGCCCACCATCCTGGTCGCGCCGCCCACGCTCTACGAGGCCTTCGAGACGCGCTTCTACAACCTGCCCCGGTGGAAGCGGACGGTGGCAATGATTGCCGCGGGCGTGGCGGGCGCGCTTCCCACCCAGGCGGCGCGCGAGGCACTGGCCGCCCGCATCTTCCGACAGGCGTATGACACGCTGGGCGGCAGGATGCGGATGATGGTGACGGGCATGGCCCCCATCAAGCGCTCGACGCTCGACCTGTTCGCCCGCATGCAGCTCCCCCTGTATGAGACCTACGGGCTGATAGAGGCCGGCTCCATCTCCTTCAACCTTCCTGGAGCGCGGAAGATTGGCTCCGTCGGCAGGCTCCTGCCCAGACTCCAGGTCGACATCGCCGCGGACGGGGAGCTCATCGTCCGCTGCGAGCACATGAAGGCGGTCAGCTACTTCGAGTGCGCGCCGGGAGAGAGCGAGAAGACCTTCGTCGGGGACAACCGGGTCGCCACCGGCGACATCGGCCGCTTCGACGAGGAGGGCTATCTCTACATCGTCGGCCGGAAGAAGGAGATTCTCATCACCGCCGGCGGCGAGAAGGTCCACCCCGAGGCGCTCGAGGCCGAAATCGACGCGTGCCCCGACGTCGCCAAGTCGGTGGTGTTCATCGACCCGGGGACCCGGGCCCTGGTCGCCGTGGTGCTTCCCAAGGACCTGAAGGACCCGGAGGCCCGGGCACGCATCGAGCGCTTCGTGAATGAGCTGGGCGTGCGCCGGCCGTCCAGGAGCGTGGGACGGGTCCTCTTCACGGACGTGGTCTTCACCCGTGAGAACGGCTTCCTGCGTCCGAATCTCAAGCTCGACCGCAAGCGTATCGCCGCGCACTTTCAATCCCAGTCCGAGTCCGCGGCGGCCTGAAGGCAAGGCAGCCCCCGTCAGGAGAACCCATGGAAGTTGACGCGAAGTTCGACGAGAAGGTCCTGTCCCTGATTGCGGAGGCGATTCCGGGCCAGCTCCGGAAGACGCGCATCACCCCCGAGCTGCAGCTGCGCAACGACCTCGGCATCGACTCACTCGGCATCGCCGCGCTCGTGTTCCGGCTCGAGGAGGCGTTCGGCATCGAGATTGGCGACCAGGCCATGGACCTGAACGTCAACCAGATGCGCACCGTGGCGGATGCGCTCAACGCCAGCAGACAGATTGTGAGCCGGGCCCGGGCCCAGCAGGCCTCCTGAGAGGGGATGACCATGGACGCGCACGCCGCAGCACCTCCGACCCTCATCGACGCGCATTGCCACATCGCGACCCCGGAGCACACGCCCCGCTCGTTCATCGACGGAGCCATCTCCAACATGGTGACGGCGCTGGTGGCCCAGGGGGTGCGGGCCTCCCCGAAGATGATTGCGAGCATGTACCTGCAGAAGCTGCAGGACCCGCTCTGCGACGAGCTCGTCGCGGAGATGGCGGAGGCGGGCATCGCGAAGAGCATCCTCCTGGTCCCGGACTTCACGCATGCGCTGAAGGACTGCCCGCTGACCATCGAGGAGTCGTTCCTCAGACACCGCGAGGTGCTCCTCCGGCATCCGGGCAAGTTCGAGGTCTTCGGCGGGGTGGACCCCCGCTGGGGCGCGGACGGAATCGCGCTCTTCGAGCGCTCGCTCGCGGAGTTCGGGTTCCGGGGCCTCAAGGTCTACCCGCCCTGCGGGTACAGCCCGAGCGACCCGGCGCTGTTCCCCTACTACGAGCTGTGCGCGCACTACCGGGTCCCCGTGCTCCTGCACATCGGCCCCACGTCGCCGGCACTGGCCTTCGACACCACGAATCCCTTCATGCTCGACGAGGCGGCCCGGCGCTTCCCGACGGTCAACTTCATCCTCGCGCATGGCTCGGTGAGCTTCACCGAGGAGTGCGCGATGATGTGCTCGCACCGGCCCAACGTCTACCTGGACATCAGCGCCTTCCAGAGCAGGCTCCGGGCGGATGGCAACGGGCAGGTGGTGAGGGCCGCCGTCTCCCGGGGCATCAACCACAAGGTCATCTTCGGGACGGACTGGCCGGTCTTCCGGCTCCAGGGCACCCAGCAGAGCTTCGTGGCGACAGTCACGAAGGAAGACGGGCCGCTCGCGGACCTGACGCCGCTGGAGCGGGAGCTCGTCCTCCACAAGAACATCGAGCGCCTCCTCGCCGGCGCGAGACACGTCGAGCAGGGCCGCGCCGCCTCGTAGTCCGCGCCGGGGGAGACAGCCCATGCACCACGCAGCGATACGCCTGCCACGAACCTACGACACCGCCCGGATGCAGGCCGAGCTGTGTCACCTGGAGGCCCTGCAGCGCGTGTCCGCCGGGTACGCGGGCGAATCCCACCGCGCGTGGGAGAGCCTCAGCCTGATGGCCCCGCGGGCGGGGGCCGGACATCCGCGGCTGGAGCAGGGCACCGCCGAGGCGTCGAGCCCGACCGCCGCGCTGGGGCGGGCTCCGTACCTCGCGGAAATCCTCGAGGGGCTGGCCTGTCCCAAGCCGCTGGTCCGCCTGCTATCGCTGGGGCCGGGCGGCATCATCTCCGAACATCGTGACGAGTTCGTCTCCTTCCAGGATGGAATGCTGAGACTCCACGTCCCCGTGGTGACCCACCCGGACGTCGACTTCTTCATCGGCGGCAGGCGCTGTGACTGGAAGGAGGGAGAGCTCTGGTACGGCGACTTCTCCCTGCCCCACAGCGCCTGCAACCGCAGCCGGGTGACCCGGGTGCACCTGGTCATCGACCTGCTGGTGAATGACTTCGTGCTCGGGCTCTTCCCGGCGGAGTTCATCGCGTCGCAGCGGGCGCGGGGAATCAAGATGGCCGGCGAGCCGTCCCGCGGGGAGGAGCACCTGCGGCGCTTCGCCTTCGAGTTCCGCCTTCCCGCGGGCTTCGTTCCTCCCGGCACGTCCTATGACCCGCTGCCAGCGCCCGTCGCGGGACGTGTCCAGGTGCAGGAGGGGCGGCTCATCGCGCTCGTCAACGAGCAGCCCCTGCTGAGGCTCGAACCGGCGTCGGACGAAGTGCTCCGGGTCCAGGGCCTCGCACCGGGCACCACCATGGAGTGCGACTTCGAGCACGGGCGCGTGGTCGGCGCGTGCCTGGTCTCCGGTGTCGATGGCGCCCGGTTCCCCCTGCACGTGCTCCCTTCCTGAACCGCCTTCCCCCGTCGTCCCCCAGGCCGCAGCACCCTGCCCTTCCCGGAGACAACACATGAGCACCCTCGAGAATGCCGACACGGACTCCAGGTTCAAGGTCCTGGACCAGACGCTGAAGTCCGCCTGGGAGGACCTGTTCGCCCGCTCCCGGCTCATCCAATCCATCCAGCAGGACCGCGTCGACAAGCAGCTCTACGCCATCTACCTGCTGGAGACCTACCACTACACGCTGCACAACGCCCGCAACCAGGCGCTGGTGGGCGTGCGCGCGCGGGACATCAGCATTCCCTACCTGAAGTTCTGCTTCGAGCACGCCACCGAGGAGACGGGCCACGAGCACATGGCGTTGCACGACGTGCTCTCGCTCGGACTGTCGAAGGACACGCTCGTGATTCCGCCTCCGCTGCCCATGACCGAGGCGTTGATTGCCTATCTCTATTGGATTTCGGCGACCGGGAATCCGTTGCGCCGGCTCGGCTACAGCTACTGGGCGGAGAGCTCCTACGACTACATCATGCCGCTCATCACGCGCTTGAAGGAGCGGCTCGACCTCAAGCCTGGCCAGATGACGTTCTTCATCGCGCACTCGAAGATTGACGAGGACCACGCCGAGCAGGTGCGACGGATGATTGCCCAGCACTGCAAGTCCGAGCAGGACTGGCAGGACGTCGAGCGGGCCATGGAGACCAGCCTGCGGCTGATGGGCAACATGATGGAGGAGGTCTACGCGGAGTACGAGCGGCTCAAGAAGGAGCGCTCTCCCGGCTACGCCTTCCTCGGGATGCTGAAGTGAGCGCGGGCGCGGGGGAGGCGGAGTACTTCGACGAGCAGCTCAACTACACGCTGGGCGACGAGGACACGTCGGTGGAGCTGGCGGTCCTCCCCGAGCAGGCGCGGCACGTCGTCTCCGTCGCGGGCTCCGGTGGCCGGGTGATTCCGCTGCTCGCCCGCGCGCCCCGGAAGCTCACCTGCGTCGACATCTCCGGCCCGCAGCTCTTCCTGACGGAGCTGCGACTGGCGGCCCTGCGCGCGCTGGAGCACGAGGAGTTCGTCGGCTTCCTGGGCTACCCGCCCCGGCCGATGACGCCCCAGGAGCGCAAGCAGTGCTTCCAGCGCCTGGCGCTGTCCGCTCCGGCGCGTCGCTCGCTGGAGCGGACGTTCGAAGCGAGGGGTTGGGCGCCCATCATCTACCTCGGCCGCTTCGAGCAGACCCTGGCGCAGCTGTCCCGGCTCAACCACCTGCTGACCGGCCGCGCGGGACAGGGCGTCTTCGAGGCGACGAGCCTCGAGGCCCAGCACGCCTACCTGGGCTCCTCGTTCCCCCACCGCCGCTTCCGCCTCGTGCTGCTGCTGCTGGGCAATGCCACCGTCCTGAACTCCCTGCTCTACAAGGGAGAGTTCCCCCGGAAGAACCGCCCGGAGAGCGCCTTCAGCATCTACCGCGGCATCTTCGACAGACTGCTGACGCAAGCGCGGGCGCGTGAGAGCTACTTCCTCCAGCTGGTCTTCTTCGGAGAGCTCCGCTACGCGGAGGGCAATCCCCTCGAGTGCGACCCGGACATCCACGCCAGGGCCCGCCGCGCGCTGGAGGAGACGGACGTCTGCTACGTGAAGGGCGACGTGCTCGACACCGTCCGGAACAGCGGTGACGGCGTCGACTTCCTCTCCCTGTCCGACGTCCCCACCTTCTTCAAGGGCCCGCGCGAGCAGCACTTCCTGCAGGAGCTGCGGCCGGGGCTCACACCTCGGGCCCACGTCGTCACCCGGGGGCACATGCGCATCCCAAGGCCAGACACCTCGGGCTTCGAGCTGCTGTCCTCCTCGTTCCGGGGAGCCATGGACAGGGAGAGGACCCAGCTGTGGCAGATACAAGTCTATCGCGCGTCCTGAGCGCTCCCGAGCCGGACGCGGAGGCCGACTCACCGGTCCACGGGCTGCAGCCGCTCTGCGAGTTCAGGGGCCTCTCGGTGTATGCCATCCGGCTCGCGGAGCAACCCGCGCTCGTCCGGCGCATCACCCGGCTGCGGGCCCGGGCCTTCGGCGAGGGCGGGCCATGGAACTACGGCCTGGATGACCAGGACCAGCGGGCCCTCCAGCTGATTGCCTGCGAGGCCTCCGAGCCGGTGGGAGCGCTCCGGCTGTGCCTGGGCGACGAGCTGGTCGCCCACGAGGGACTGGCGGCCTTCTACCTGAACACGGGCTGGACCTTCGCGCCCAGGGCCGAGCTGTTCTTCGACACCGCCCTGGAATATGGCCGCTTCTGGGCCCTGCGAGGGCACCCGCGCACCCAGACCATCATGAATGCGCTGCTGTCCTCGATTGGCGCCTTCGCCCGGCTGCATCCGAGATACCAGAGCGTCTTCGGTACGGTGTCCCTGCTGGACCACGGCGTGACGTCGCTCGGGCTCATCGTCGACTACCTGCGCCGCCATCACCTGCCGGCCACCCGCAGGGTCCACCCCCGGCGCCCCTTCGGGGACGACGCGGACTCCGCGCCCGAGCCTCCCGCGCGGCCCTCCTCGCGAGCCCAGGCCTTCCGGGCCCTGGTGCGTCAGCTGAAGACAGGCGTCCCGAGCCAGTCCCTCCCCTTCCTGCTCCATCTCTACCTGCGGCAGGGCGCGCAGATGCTGGGTGACGTGGCCCTGGATGCCACGGGCAGGAAGCTGCTCATCCCCCTCTACGTGGACATGAGCACGTTCCAGGGCTTCACGGAGCGGCTGCGGCGGAGCGCGGGCCCGCCAGACGCCCCCGACGACTGAGGCCGCGCGGCCAGGCAGACTCCCCCCAAACCAGACAGGAAGGACACGCGCCACCATGCACACTCCCAGGCATTTCCTCGAGCAGGACGAGTCCCGGCTGTTCGCGCTGATGGAGCAGTACAACTTCGCGACGCTGGTCACCCTGCAGAACGGCGTCCCCATGGCCAGCCACCTGCCCTTCCTCGTCGGGCGGGCCATGGATGGCCGGATGACCCTGCTGAGCCACATGTCCCGGGCCAACCCGCAATGGCAGACGTTCTCCGCGGCAGGCGAAGCGCTCCTCATCTTCCAGGGGCCCCATGCCTATGTGTCCTCCGCCTGGTACTCGGCGCCGAACGTGCCCACCTGGAACTACGCCGCCGTCCATGCCTACGGCACGCCCCGCGTCCTGACGGAGCCCCGGGAGGTGCTGCGCTTCCTGCGGCTGCTCTCCCTGAAACATGAGCGGGGCAATGACACACCCTGGAACCCGGACGAGAACGAAGAGGTCATGAATCGCCTCCTCCCCGGCGTCGTCGCCTTCGAGTTCCAGGTGGGCCGGCTGGAGGGCAGCTTCAAGCTGAGCCAGAACCGCAGCGAGCAGGACCAGAAGACAATCATGCAGCGCCTGGACCAGAGCACCAATCCCCGGGGACAGGAGCTGGTCGGCTTCATGAAGGCGCTCAAGCCCAGAGAGGTGATGGAGAAATGACCCTGTCCTTGCTGCTCAAGAATGCCCGCATCGTCGATGGAACGGGCGGGCCCGAGTTCGTCGGTGACGTCGGTGTCGCCGCAGAGCGCATCGCCTACGTCGGCACGGGAAGGCAGCTCGAAGCCGAGCGCGTCGTGGATGCGACGGGGAAGGTGCTGGCCCCGGGCTTCATCGAGGTGCACACGCACTATGACCCGCAGCTGTGCTGGGACAAGACGGCCTCCCCGGCCGCGGAGCACGGGGTGACCACCGTGGTGATGGGGAACTGCTCGCTCAGCCTCGCGCCCGTGAAGGGCCCCGGCGTCTCGAAGATGACCCGGATGTTCAACCGCATCGAGGACCTGAGGCCCGAGCTCTTCGCGGCCGCGGTCCCCTACTGCTGGGAGGGCTTCGGGCAGTACGTCGACTTCGTGAAGCCGGGGCTCGGCATCAATGCGGGGGCGGTGGTGGGGCACTCCACGCTCAGGCACTTCGTCATGGGGGATGCCGCCCAGGAGCGCCCGGCGACGGACGCCGAGCTGGACAACCTGTGCGCGGTGCTCGCCGATTCGCTCTCCGGCGGAGGGTTCGGCCTCTCGCTGTCCTACGGGCACCTGCACGACGAGAATGACCGTCCGGTCGCCAGCGGCTTCGCGGATGCCCGGGAGCGCATCGCGCTCGCCCGGGTCGTCTCGGCGCACCAGCGTGCGTACGTGCAGTGCAACATCGACCTGCTGGATACCCAGACGCGGCTGCGGCAGCTCGACGAGCTCGGGGCGCTCGCCCTCGAGTCCGGCGTGTTCTGCTCGGTCCTTGGCATCATGGAGAACCCCGTCACTCCAGGGCAGTGGGTGGCGGAGCTCGAGAAGGTCGACGCGCTGAGGGCGCGTGGCGCCAACATCGCCCTGGAGACCCAGGTGCGGCCGCTGGACCTGGCCTTCACCCTGAACAGGGCCTGGCTCGTGGCCTATTACATGCCCACGTGGGCCGCCATCATGGCCCGGGGCCTCCCGGAGCGCGCCGCGGGGTTCGCCGACCGCACCCTCCGCCAGGCGCTCCACGAGGAGACGCGGCCCTTCGAGAACCTGTTCCGCTGCATCCACGTCCGCAAGACGGACTCACCGCACAACCAGGGCTACGTCGGCCGCAACCTCTGGGACATCGCCCAGGAGGAGGGCTGCACCATGACGGACGTGCTGCTGGACGTCAGCCTGAGAGATGGGCTCGCGACGCTGTTCGACTGGAGGAATGCGATTCACGCCAACGTGAATATCGTCGGACACATGCTGAACCACCCTTCCGTGAAGGTGGGTGGGTCCGACGCGGGCGCGCACATCGCCCAGTTCTCCGGAGAGGGTGACTCCACGTACATGCTGGAGTGCTACGTGCGAAAGCACCGGAAGCTCACGCTCGAGCGCGCCATCCACCGCATGACGGGCGAGATGGCGCGGGACTTCCGCATCCCGGACCGCGGCGTGATTGCGGAGGGGAAGTTCGCGGACCTGGTGCTCTTCGACCCGGAGACGGTCGCCCGCGGGGAGGAGCACATGATTGATGACGTCCCCGGAGGAGGAGGCCGCTACATCCGCCGGGCCACGGGCTTCGAGAAGGTCATCGTGAACGGGCGCGTGTTCGTCGACCAGGGGCGCTACACCGACGCGCGCTCGGGCCGGATGGTCTGACCGCCGCGGAGCGCGGCCCGGCTCAGGCCTGGGGCGTCCGGCGGGAGAAGCGCAGCACGGCGCGGAACACGTCCTCCACCGCGTCGGCGTCCACCTTCTGCTCCGACGCCCACTGGCGCCGGACGTTCAGCAGGCTGGCCTCCCGCTCCAGGTCCGGCAGGGGCAGGCCGTGCTCCGCCTTCACCCGGGCCGCCTCCTGCACGAGGCGCGCACGGCGCTCCAGCAGCTCCACCAGCTCGCGGTCGAGCCCGTCGATGCGCTCGCGAATCTCCGCCAGCCCGGGGGGCGTGGGGAGGGCCTCTGAGGCCGCGAGGCGGTCCGAGGTCCGCGAGGCCTCCAGCTCCAGGTGCAGCCGGGTGAGCGCGTCCATCAGCCCCAGGCGCGCGTCGCGGCCGTAGGGGTTCTCCGACTGCACGACGCCGAGCAGGTGGGGCACCTCCTGGCTCGCGTACTCCACCAGGCGGGCAATGGGCAGGAAGCTCGGCGGCGCGAAGGGCAGGTCCTTCCCCGCGTCGGCGCGCATCAGGCCGTGCGCCAGGAAGAAGGTGAGCACGTGCGTGCGCGCCATCAGCGTGTCGTGCTCGTCCGGCGTCATCTCCGTCACCTCGCACCCCAGCCGCTCGAACAACTCCCGGGCCCGCCGCACGGCGTCCGGGTGCAGCGCGTTGGGGCACACCACGGTGCGCCGGGGCTTGTCTCCCCGCGCGAGGCTGGCGGGGCCGAAGAGCGGGTGCGTGCCGGCCCAGGGAATGTCCCGGCCCAGCACCGAGGCCAGCACCTGCACCGGCTTCACCTTGACGCTCCCCACGTCGAGCACCGTCTGCGTGGGCTTCAGGTGCGGGCGCAGCTCCTGGAGCACCGCGAGCATGGCCCCCACCGGCATGGCCAGCACCACGAAGCTCGCGCCGTCCACCGCCTCCGCGAGCGAGTCCGCGCGCAGCGCCGGGGGAACCTCCGGCTGCCGTGGGTCATGCACCCGGTGCGGGACGCCTGCTTCGAGCAGCAACCCCGAGAGGGCGCGACCAAAGCGCCCATACCCCAGCAACGCGATGCTCTCCGTCATGTGAGACAGGCTCCCGCTGCACGTGCACGATGATGATGAGGAGATCCTCGCATCGACGGCACGCTCGCGGAAGCCCCCCACCCCGTCAGTCCACGTCCAGCTCGCGCTTCAGGTACAGCCGGGTCAGGTTCTGCCCGCCCGCTCCCTCGACGGTGACGGACACCAGCTCCCAGCCCCTCTGCCCCTGGGCCTGGAGCCACTCCGGCACCTGGGCGCAGTACTCGAAGGGCTTGGGATGCCGGGATGCCTCCTGGAGGGGAATGCTTCCCGCCCACTGACCATCCATGAACGTAATCCGCCCTTCCTGCGACTGGGCGACGCGGTACTCGAACAACCGACGCGGTGCCATGCGTGCTCCTCTCTCTCTGTCTGGAGCGAGTCTCAACGACCCTGGAAGCGGGGAGGCCGGCGCTCGGCGAAGGCGGAGAAGGCCTCCGTGAGGTCATGCGACTGGAGGAACGCCGAGTTCCACACCGCCACGTAGCGCAGCCCGTCCGCGATGGACTTGTCCGCGCAGTACTCCATCACCTGCTTGGCGCCCTGCACGACGAGCGGCGGGTTGTCCGCAATCCGCCGCGCCGTGGCCCGCGCCTCCGTGAGCAGCGCCTCGGGCGTGGGGAACACCTCATTCACCAGCCCCATGCGCAAAGCCCGCGCCGCGTCCACGTCGCCGCCGGTGTAGGCGAGCTCGCGCGTGTTCCCCTCGCCGATGATGCGCGGCAGCCGCTGGAGCGCGCCCAGGTCCGCGACGATGCCGACCTTCACCTCGCGCAGGGAGAACTTCGCCTCCTGCGAGCAGTACCGGAAGTCACACGCGGCGATGAGGTCCATGCCCCCGCCGATGCACCAGCCGTGCACCGCGGCGATGACGGGCTTCCTGCACCGGGCCATGCCTTCGGTGGCCTGCTGCATCTCACCAATCAGCTTGAGCAGCTTCGTGCGCTCCAGCGCCAGGTTGCCCTCGGCGGTGAGCAGCGGCCCGAGGGACTCCATCATCCCCATCAAGTCGAGGCCGTAGGTGAAGTGGCTGCCCTCGCCGCGCACCAGCACGACGCGCACGCTGTCGTCCGCGTCCAGGGCCTTCAGCGCCTCGGGCATCTCCCGCCAGAAGTCGGGGCCCATGGCGTTGCCCTTGCCCGGGCCGGTGAGCACCAGCTCGGCGACGCCTTCACCCTTCTCGATGCGCAGTGACTTGTACGTGCCGTCCATTCATTCCTCCCGCGGAGATGAGCTGGACGGCACTTGACCAGATGCGGCGCCCGCGGTCAGCCGAACTCCACCACCCGCATGCCGAACAGCCGGTCCACCGCGTGGAGCAGGTCGTCATTCACCTGCACCTTGATGGATGTGTTGCCGATGAGCGCTTCACCCTCGCCCTGGAAGAGCACGCTGACGGCCACGGGCGTGGCGCCCGCGTACTTCTTCGCCAGCTCCTGCAGCTTCGCCACCCGCTCCTCGGTGAGCAGGTCCGCGGGCACGCGCAACTCCAGCCGCTTCGTGCGCTTCTCTCGCACGGACTTGAGGCTCTGGATGTCGTCCACGATGAGCTCCGGCGTGGGCGACTCCTCGTCGCGCTGGCTGATCTGCACCGTGCCCGACACCAGGATGGGGTCATCCGACTTGAGCAGGTGCTCCCAGTTCTCGAAGCCCGGCTTGGGGCCCTGCTTGGACCACTTGCCATCCCGCCCCATGACGTTGCGCGTGCCGTCCTTGCCCGGGAAGCACACCAGCTCGATGGAGCCGGACAGGTCTTCAATCGTCACCCACGCCATGCGCTTGCCCGTCTTGGTGGGCCGCTCGCGCAGCACCGTGACGACGCCGGCCACCGTGAGCTTGTCGTCCTTGCGCGCCCGCTGCACCGCCGTGATGGGCTTGGCGTAGCGCTTCAGCTCCTTGTCGTACTGGTGCAGCGGATGGCCGGACACGTAGAAGCCGATGGCCTCCTTCTCCAGGGCCAGCCGCTCCTTCTCCGTCCACTCCTCCACCTGCACGTACTCGTCCTTCAGCCCGCTGCCGCCCGAGGCCGGGCCGGCCAGCATGCCGAACAACGAGCTCTGCCCCGCGGCCTTGTCCTTCTGGCTCGCCGAGCCGCGGTTCATCGCCTTCTCAATCGTGTCGAAGATCTGCCGGCGCGGGCGCTTCTCGAAGTCGAAGGAGCCCGCCTTCACCAGCGCCTCCAGCACCTTGCGGTTGACCTTGCGGCCATCCACGCGCTCGCAGAAGTCGAACAGGCTCTTGAAGGGGCCGTCCTTGCGCGCCTCCAGAATCGACTCGATGGCGCCCTCGCCCACGCCCTTGATGGCGCCGAGGCCGAAGCGGATCTTCCCCTCCACCGCGCCGAAGTGCAGGTCCGACTGATTCACATCCGGCGGCAGCACCGCGAGGCCCGACTCGCGCGCCTCGCTGATGTGCTTCACCACCTTGTCAGTGTTGTCCTTCTCGGAAGAGAGAAGGGCCGCCATGAACTCGCACGGGTAATGCGCCTTCAGCCACGCCGTGTGGATGGTGACGAGGCCGTAGGCCGCCGAGTGGCTCTTGTTGAAGCCGTACTCGGCGAACTTCTCCATGAGGTCGAAGATTTCGCCGGCCACCTTCAGGTCGACGTTGTTCTTCGCGCACCCCTCGAGGAAGCCGGCCCGCTCGGCCTGCATGACCTCGGCCTTCTTCTTGCCCATCGCGCGGCGGAGCAGGTCGGCGCGGCCCAGGGTGTAGCCACCCAGGACCTGCGAAATCTGCATCACCTGCTCCTGGTACACGATGACGCCGTACGTGTCCTTGAGCACCGGCTCCAGCGCGGGGTGCGGGTACGAGACCTTCTCCCGGCCGTGCTTGCGGTTGATGAAGACGTCCACCATGCCGGAGTCCAGCGGACCCGGGCGGTAGAGCGCGCCGGCGGCGATGACGTCTTCGAAGCAGTTCGGCTTGAGCTTCACGACCATTTCCGTGAAGCCGCTCGACTCCATCTGGAAGACGCCGGCCGTGTCGCCCTTGGCCATCAGCTCCCAGACCTTGTCGTCGTTGAGCGGAATCTCGTGCCGGGGGATGTCCTTGTCGTGGTTGCGCTTCACCAGATCCAGCGCGTGCTGGATGACGGTGAGCGTCTTCAGGCCGAGGAAGTCGAACTTCACCAGGCCCGCCGCCTCCACCTCGTCCTTGGCGAACTGGGTGATGAGCGTCTTCTCACCGGGCGGCTGGTAGACGGGCACGAACTCCCACAGCGGCTTGTCGGCGATGACGACGCCGGCCGCGTGCATGCCGGGCTGGCGGTGCAGGCCCTCCAGCGCGAGCGCGATTTCCAGCACGTCCTTGGTGGTGACGGGGCGGCCCTCCACCTCGCCGAGGTTGGTGGGCGTCTCCATCATCTCCTTGAGGCGAGGCTCCATCTCGATGGCCTCCTTCAAGGTGATGTTGAGGACCTCGGGCACCAGCTTGGCGATGCGGTCACCCTCGCTGAACGGGAGCGCGAACACGCGGCACACGTCGCGCAGCACGCTCTTCGCCTTGAGCGAGCCGAAGGTGATGATCTGCCCCACGTTCATCTCGCCGTACTTGCGGCCGACGTACTTGATGACCTCGTCGCGGCGGTCCTGGCAGAAGTCGATATCGAAGTCCGGCATCGACACGCGCTCCGGATTCAGGAAGCGCTCGAACAGGAGGTTGTACGGAATGGGGTCCACGTCCGTGATTCGCAGCGCGTAGGCCACGAGGCTGCCGGCGCCGGAGCCACGGCCCGGCCCCACGGGGATGTTCTGCTTCTTCGCCCAGTTGATGAAGTCCTGGACGATGAGGAAGTAGCCGCTGAACCCCATCTTCTGGATGACGCCAATCTCCAGCTTCAGGCGGTCCAGGTACACCTCGCGGTCGATGGGGTACGTGACGGTGGCCGCCAGCTCCTGGAAGCGCTCGCGCAGGCCCTCGTAGGCCAGCTCCGCCATGTAGCTGTCCGGGGTGTGGCTGTCGGGCACCTTGAAGGTGGGCAGCATGGGCTTGCCCAGCTTCAGCTCCAGGTTGCACTGCTCGGCGATGCGCTGGGTGTTGTGGACGGCCTCGGGGATGTCCTTGAAGGCCTCCAGCATCTCCGCGGGGCTCGTGACGTAGAGCTTGTCCGTGGAGTGCTTCATGCGCTTGCCGTCCGCCAGCGTCTTGCCGCTGGCGATGCACATGAGCAACTCGTGCGCGCGGGCGTCCTCGCGCTTGATGTAGTGCGCGTCCGCGGTGGCGCACAGCGGGATGTCCATGTCCCGCGAGAGCTGCTTGAGGTTCTCGTTGGCCTTTTCCTGCTCGGGCATCCCGTTGGACTGCACCTCCAGGAAGAAGTGCCCGGGCTCGAAGATGTCCTTGTACTCCTGCGCGGCGCGGCGGGCGTGGTCCATGTCGCCGCGGAAGCACGCGCTGGTGACTTCACCGCCGAGGCACGCGGTGAGGGCGAAGAGCCCCTTGCTGTGCTCGGCCAGCACCTTCTTGTCGATGCGGGGGTGGTAGTAGAAGCCCTGCATGTACGCGGTGGAGGAGAGGTAGCGGAGGTTGGCGTAGCCCTCCGCGTTCTTCGCCACGAGGATGAGGTGGTGGGACACCTTCTCCGAGCGGTCCTCACGCCCCTTGGGGCCGGCGACGTAGGCCTCCATGCCGAGGATGGGCTTGATGCCCGCGTCCTTGGCCTTCTTGTAGAAGTCGATGGCGCCAAACATGTTGCCGTGGTCCGTCACGGCAACGCTGGTCATCCCCTTCTCCTTCACCGTCTTGATGAGGTCCTTCATCCGAATCGCCCCATCGAGGAGCGAGTAGAGGGTGTGCAGGTGGAGGTGGGTGAAAGACATGGGCTCGTGCCACTCCAGGAGGAGAGATGCTGAACACTAGGGCTGCGCTCCCCTGCTCGCCAGTCCAGTATCGAGACTCTGGAGGTAGGCGACGGCGGAGCCGATAAATCGGCCCTGGAGCCTCTTCTGCCATGGGCGGAAGCGGGGGCGAAGAAAGTAACGACGCGGGCCTGCCGGCGCCCGCCCCCGTGCGGCCGTCCAAGCGTCCAGTCATGCGCATTCCGGTGCGATTTCGGGGTGTTGCGCGGGCTCGACGATGCCCAGGGTGAAACGGCCATGGCCTCCGCGGACCGCCCCACCCCTGCCCGCGCCCTCCTGCTCGGCTGCCGGGCGGGGCTGCTCGCCTTCCTGGCGCTCTACACCGTGTGCGCGGTGTTCAACATGAGGCTGGGCTACCAGGGGAACGAGAGCCGCGTCGTCACCGACTTCGTGTGGAGCCAGTGGCGCGAGGTGGTGCTGTGGCAGGTCGCCCGGCTCATCGCGGCCTATACCGGGGTGGGCCTGGCCCTGGGCACGCTGCTGGGGGCGGGGCTGTGGGCCCTGGGCGCGGGCCGCCGGGCGGTGTTCTGGGGCAGCGCGCTGGCCTGCCTCGCGGTGGACGGGCTGCTGGTGCTGGGGGACCTGGCGCACCACCCGCACCTGTATGCGGCCACGCTGTATGAGCGCTCGGCCGTCACCCGGTGGCTGCTGCTGGCGGTGAGCGGCACGCCGCCCCGGATGTACCAGGGGGCCGCGGCGGTGCTGCCCGCCCTCGCTGTCATGGCACTGCTCGCGCGGGCGACGTGGCGGGTCCGCGGACAGGTGGTGGCCGTGGGCGGAGCCCTGGCGGTGGCGGTGCTGCTGGTGACGGGCGGGCGGGTCCGGGCCGGGCCTCCGCCCGCCATGCCCGAGGAGCAGGCGGGGCGGTGGAACCTCGTCATCCTCTCCGCGGACGGGCTGCGGCCGGACCACTTCTCCGGCAACGGCTACCCGCGCCCCACCACGCCCAACATCGACCGGCTGCTGCGAGAGGGCACGCAGTTCCGCGAGACGGTGGTGCAGGTGCCGCGCACCGCGCCCTCGTGGACGACGCTGCTCACCTCGCAGTGGGCGGGAGAGCATCCCATCCGTCACACGCTGGTGGGGCGCGACGCACGCGCGCAGCCGCTCACCACGCTGGCCACCGCGCTCAATGGCGCGGGCTGGCGCACGGCGGTGGTGGCGGACTACGCGGGCGACCACTTCTCCCGCCTGGACTTCGGCTTCCAGCACGTGGAGGCGCCCTCCTTCCTGTTCCCCGACCTCATCCGCCAGCGGATGCTCATCACCCATGTGGCGCTGCTGCCGTGGACGGCGCTCGTGCCCGGCCTCTTTCCCGAGCGTGGCCAGTTCCCCGAGCTGACCGACCCGGCCCCGCTGCTCGGCCGCGTGCGGCGCACGCTGGACGGGCTGCCGCGCGACGCGCCCTTCGCGCTCGTCGTCTTCGGCTCCACGCCGCACTTTCCCTACGCCGCGCCCTGGCCCGAGGAGGGCCGCTTCGTCGCGCCGGACTACGCGGGCCCCTGGCGCTTCGGCACCACGCCCCGGATGGAGGCGCCTCCGGGCGAGCCGCCGCCGACGCCCGAGGACGTCCAGGCGCTGGTGGCCAACTACGACGCGGCGGTGCGTACCTTCGACGGGCTGGTGGGCGACGTGCGCGCGGAGCTGGAGCAGCGCGGGCTGTGGGAGCGCACGCTGGTGGTGGTGCTCGCGGACCATGGCGAGCACCTCGCGGAGGCGGACCGGGGCGTGGGCCACGGGGAGCACCTGTGGGGCGGCGCCGCGCTGCGCATCCCCTTCGTGCTGCGCATGCCGGGACAGGTGGCCCAAGGGGCCACGGTGGAGCAGCGCGCCCGCTCGCTGGACGTGGCCCCCACGCTGCTGGAGTTGCTGGGCGTGCCCGCGCCGGAGAGCTTCCGCGGCCGCTCGCTGGCGCCGCTCGTCCGGCCGGGCGCGCGGGGCGTGACGCTGCCGGATGCGCCCGCGCTGGTGGAGACGGACCTGTGGTTCAGTGACAGGGACGGCCAGCCCTACCAGCGCGTGCGCATCCCCTACCCCTGGGTCTACGAGACGGCCACCGTGGAACCGGATTCGGGGGACATCACCCTCAAGCCCGAGTGGGAGGCGCCCGTGCAGCGCGCGAAGCACCGGGGCGTGTACCTGGGGCGCTGGAAGCTGCTGGAGCTGCCCACGCCGCGCGGCGTGAAGGTGGAGCTGTACGACGTGGTGGCGGACCCGGAGGAAGCGCGCGAAATCAGCGAGCTGCATCCGGACGTGGTGCGCTCGCTGCGCGAGGTGCTGGCCCGCGAGCGGCCGGTGTCACACCGCCCTCGCGTCCAGGGGCGGCGCTGAGCCCCGCCTTCGCCTTCACACTTCTTCACGCCCCGTACAGACGCACGAAACGGGCGACCGGCACATTGAGCACTGTCGACAACCCCTTCCGGGCCCTTCAGGCCCCTGGAGACAGTGCCATGATGAAGAAGCTCGCCATTGCCAGTTCCGCCGTCCTCGCCGTCCTCCTCCTCAGCGGCTTCGCCTTCCGCGGCGGCCATGGCTGGGGCCACAACCCCGAGCGCATCAAGCAGATGGTGACGTGGCGGCTGAACGACAAGCTGGAGGACCTGGACGCCACCGAGGCGCAGCGCCAGTCCATCAACGCCGTGAAGGACCGCCTCTTCGAGGACGGAGTGCAGCTCATGGAGGAGCATCACGGGGCGCGCGCGGAGGCCTTCACCCAGCTCGCGTCGGACAACCCGGACGCGCAGAAGCTGCACGCGCTGGTGGATGCCCGCATCGACGCCATGCGCGCCTTCGCCCACAAGATGACGGATGCCGCGCTGGAGGTGCACGGCACGCTGACGCCGGAGCAGCGCAAGGAGCTGGCCACCGAGTTCCGTCAGCGCACGGGCGTGAAGTGAACGCCCGGCCGGGCCCGTCACCCAGGACGGGCCCGGGCGCCGTGGAGCACTGAACGCCCCGGCCCTGTACCGAGGTGGGAATGGGTGGGCGGCCGGGTGCGACACGGATAGCTTCAAGCCGTGAATTACACCGACTATGCCCAGCGCATCCGCTCCTTCGTGACGCTCGCGGAGGTGGCCGAGTATGGCCGCGTCACGGAAGGGGGCCTCGAGTACCCCCTCTTCCGGCTCACCGTCCCGGGTGAACGTTGGCTGGTCATCACCTCCGGCTTCCACGGGGAGGAGCCCGCCGGCCCGCTGACGCTGGCCGAGCACTTCCCGGAGGTGGTGGCCTACGCGCGCGAGCGGAACGTGGGGCTGCGCGTCTACCCGTGCATCAACCCCTCCGGCTTCGAGGACGGCACCCGCTACAACCGCAGCGGTGAGAAACCCAACAACGACTTCATGCGCTACGAAGTGGCGCCCGGCGAGTGGAAGGGCGAGCTGAGCCGCCCGCAGCCCATCCTCCGTTGGGTGCTGTTCGACGGCGGCCCGAAGGAGACGCGCGCGGTGCGCTCGGACCTGGCGCGCTTCCCGCCGCCGCATGCCGCGCTCGACATCCACCAGGACAACTACCTGGGCGGCGAGGCGACGTACGCGTACACCTTCGGGGACAAGAATGCCTACCGCCCGCTGGTGGATGCGGCGGCCCGCCAGGTCACCGTGGTGCGCAACCAGAAGGTGGACGAGGTGAACGTCACCGACGCGGACGGCCTCATCGAGTACCACGATGGCAGCATCACCGACTGGTACACGCGCCAGGGCGTCCCCTACGCGGCGACGCTGGAGACCACGACGCCCACGCCGCTGGCGAAGTGCCACGCGGTGAATCTCATCTGGATTCGCGGCTTCATCGACCTGGCGGCGCGCGGAGGCCGCTGACGCCGTGCCATGCTGGGGACCTCACCTGGAGCGCGCCCCCGCGGGGCCGCGCGAGGAGGTTCCATGGAGCGTCGTCCCCTGGGAAGGACGGGACTGCACGTGTCCGTGCTCGGCTTTGGCGCGGGGCACGTGGGCAGTCCGGACCTCGCAGAGGCGGACGCCGCCGCGCTGCTGCACGGCGTGCTGGACGCGGGCATCAACCTCGTCGACACGGCGCCCGGCTATGGGCTGTCGGAGGAGCGCATCGGCCGGCACCTGCACGGCCGCCGCTCCGAGCTCGTCCTCTCCACCAAGTGCGGCTACGGCGTGCCCGGTGTGGAGGACTGGACGCCCGAGTGCATCACCCGGGGCGTGGAGCAGGCCCTCCAGCGGCTGCGCACCGACGTGCTCGACGTGGTGCACTTCCACTCGTGCCCCGTGGACGTGCTCCAGCGGCCCGGGTTGATTGAGGCCCTGGTGCGCGCCGTGGAGGCGGGCAAGGTGCGCGCCGCCGCCTACTCCGGAGACAACGCCGCGCTGGAGTACGCGCTGGGCACGGGCGCCTTCACCGTGGTGCAGACGTCCGTCAACCTGTTCGACCAGCGCGCCATCGACCGGGGCGTGGCCTGGGCCCGGGAGAAAGGCGTGGGCGTCATCGCCAAGCGGCCCCTGGGCAACGCGCCCTGGCGCTTCGCGGAGCGCCCCGGTGCGCATGACCTTGGCGAGTACTGGCACCGGATGCGCACCATGGCGCTGGACTCGCGCGGGCTGGACTGGAGCGAGGTGGCACTGCGCTTCGCCGCGCACGTGCCCGGCGTGTCCACCTGCATCGTGGGCACCGGGCGGCTGGACAACCTGCGGCGCAACCTGCGCACGCTGGAGCAGGGCCCGCTGCCCGCGGACTTCGTCGACGCCATCCGCGACACCTTCCGTCGGCATGACGCCGGCTGGGACGGGATGATTTGAGACGGCGCGGCCTCCCTCCGCGCGCACGTCGCGGAGGGAGGCCGGATTCATCCTGGAGGTGTGAAGCCAAGGCACGCCCTCCTCCGCTCGCGGTTCGCGGCGGGAGGCCGGGCTCGGCTCGGGTTCATCGCGACGCGCGCCTGCGCCTCCCGCGCAGTGCCAGACCCGCGAGCACGAGCAGGCCCAGCGGGAGCGCCGCCGCCCCCGTGACGCCACAGCCCCCGGGCCCCTCGTTCCCCAGTACGTCGGGCACGCCCTCGTCCGGCGCCGGGGTGGGCGCGGTGTCCGGCGGGGACATGGCGTCCTCCACCGCGCCCGGAGGCCCGTCGCCCTCCAGTGGCGTCCCACCCTCGCCGTCCTCCCGGGCCGCCTCGTCCCGCTCGAAGCCGCCCACGCTGTCCAGCAGCAGGGCCGGGAGCACCTCGGCCTCGGGCTCGGGAGCAACCGCCGTCGCGGTCGAGCCGGCGACCACCGTGTGCCGCAGCACGCGGAAGTCACTGTCCTCGATGACCGTCCTCACCGACACGCGGCCGACGTCATTGATGGCCGGGGCCCCGGTGCGGAAGACATAGCGGTCGGCAATCCGAATCTCGCTCCCTCCCGGCGGGCGGACCCAGACGCTGTAGCGCTGCGCCGGCAGGTCCACGAGGATGCGCACGTGGTACGTCTGCCCGGAGGCGTACGGCACCCGCGTGAGCGCCGCGTAGCCGCCTCCGTTGCGCACGTCGAAGTAGCCGCTCGTGTTCATGCGCACCGTCATCGGCAGGCTTCCATACCCGGCAATCTCGGTGGAGCTGTCCGCGTAGCCCACCGTGCCGTCCTGCGGGAAGGCACGTGGATTGATGTCGAACTCGATGGTGCGCACGCCGGTGTTGGTGGTGCCGAGCAGGTGCTGGCTCTGGAAGAAGGACGTCTTCGAGTACCAGGGGTACGGCGGCTTCGGGTTGAAGCGCAGCACCGCCTCCAGGAAGTAGTAGTCGCCGTAGATGAGCGTGGTGTTGATTTCCCGCCCCGCCGGCAGGTGCCCCACACCGTGCAGCAGCAGGCCCGGGCTGTTGGTGCCCTCCGCGAAGTACGCGGGCGACACCAGCGAGTCGAGCATGCGCAGCGCCGCGTCGCGGTAGCGCGTCCTGCGGGTGGCGTCCGTCTCCAGGCTGCTCAGCTCCAGCAGCCCGGAGGCGACGATGGCCGCCGCGGACGAGTCCTTCTGCATGCTGGGCGCGTTGAAGTCCCAGTTGGGCACCATGTCCGCCGGCAGCCGGGCCAGGTACCAGTCCGTCACCTTCCGCGCCGCCTCCAGCATCCGCACGTCACCCGTGTACCGATACACCATGGTGTATCCGTTGATGAGCCACGCATGGCCGCGCGCCCACGTGGAGCTGGCCGAGTACCCCTGGAAGGTGCCCTTCGAGCGGATGGCCCCCGTGGTGCGGCTGTAGTCCACGTAGTGGAAGGAGCTGCCGTCCGCGCGCACCGCGTCCTGCAGCGTCCGGAGCGCGTGGTTGACGGCCATCGTCCTCCACTCCGGACGACCGCCGTTCTGCGACGCCCACAGCAGGAGCTCCAGGTTCATCATCGTGTCGGTGACGAGCGGAACCTGCCAGGCGGAGTTCCAGTCGCAGCAGCTGATGATGCCCACCTGGGAGTTGTAGCGAGACGCGAGCGACTCGGCGGCCGTGAGCAGGACGTCGCGGTAGTACGTGTTACCGGTGAGCCGGTACGCGTTGCCGAAGCTGAGGAAGAGCTTGAAGCCCAGGTCGTGCGTCTGCCGGTTCGTCTTCTGCAGCTCCAGCGGCCGCGTCCAGCGGTCCGCGCGGTCCCTCCACAGGGGCTCGCTGCCCACCTGGAACATGAACCACATGCTCCCGGGGAAGAAGCCCTGCGTCCACTCGATGAGGTCCGTGTTGGGCTCCCGGCTCCACGTGCCGTCCGACAGGCCCGCCTTGGGAGACCACGTCGCGTCCGGCATCTCCCGCGTGGTGTCCGCCAATTGCGTGCGCGCGAAGCCAATCACCCTCACCGCGTCCGCGTCGCTGAAGGCCTCTGCCCGGGGGACCAGCGCCAGCAGTCCCAGACACAGCACCACGACACTTCTTTTCACATACAGACCAGGTGTCATGTGTACCCCTCCCATCCACCCCCGGCGAAGGTGACGGCGTACGCACGGTGCGGCCAGGGACGCTCCCTGACGCACCGTCCGGTTGCTCGGCCTACGAAGGGACGGACACCTGGATGGGGCGCATTCCGGGCCGATGTGAGGGCCGGCCCAGGACGTCTTCCCCGCTCCCAGGACGAGGGCCGCGGGCCCGCATCAGAGATGCTCACGAGGCCGTACGCCCGAAAGCGGACACTGGCCGCCCGCCCGCTACCGGGACGCGGCCACCACGTGAGACCACATCGTCAACAGATTGCGGACCACGGGCCCTTCGGGCACCTCCGCCGCGGGCGGCACGTCTACCTGGATGCCGTGTGGCGCGAGCCGCGTGAAGGGGTTGCCCGCGTCCTGCGTCTTCAGCGGCACCGCCGGGTCCACGGGCCGGAAGCCGAAGGCCAGCGCGCGCTCCTGCACGGGCCGGCTGCGCAGGTAGCGCAGCCACTCCAGCGCCGCCGCCTTCTGCCTCGGCGTCACCCAGTCGCCTTGCAGCACCGCCGCGGGGTGGTCGCTCCACAGCGTGAGGGCCGGGTAGTAGACCTTCAGGTTGCCCCAGCGGCCCTGCGCATTGGAGATCTGCGAAATCGCCAGGTTCTCGTACACCACGGCGATGTCGTACTTGGACGGGCCGAAGCGGACCATGTCCGTCATGAAGGTGCCCGTGGACGTCTCGAAGCGGGTGACGCCCTTCTCCAGTTGCTTCACCCACTGCTGGTACTTCGGGTCCAGCAAGTCACCCACCGTCAGGCCGCTGCGCTTGTCGTAGTACTCCATCGTCGCCAGCAGCAGCGCCTGGAGCCCGGAGTTGGAGCGCGTCGGGTCCGTGTGGCCCAGCTTCACGAAGCCCCATTCCGGCTTGCCGCCAATCGCGGGCCAGCCCTGGTCGCTGGCCACCGCCTTGTGGATGGCCTTCCACGACACGGCCCTGCCCTCGTTGGCCTTCTGCAGCACCTCTGCCCGGTCCTCCCAGACGACGAAGACGAGCGGCGTAATCACCAGCGGCTGCGGGGCCCCCTCGCCGTCGGTGGCGAAGAGCGGCCCGCGCGAGGGCTCGGTGGCCCAGTCCGCCTCCAGCATGCGCAGCACCGCGCTGTCCGCGGGGCTCCACACGGTGGGCTTCTCGCGGCCGTCGAGGATGGCCTGCGCCGCCTCCAGCGAGCCCCTGCCCACGAGGTTGACCTTGATGTCCGGGTGCTCGCGCTGGAACGACGCCGCGACGGACTCCACCCAGTCCTTCTTCTCCGTGCTGTAGAGGAAGGAGATTTCCGTCACCTCGCCGCGCGCGGCCGGCTCGGTGCCCCGAGGGGCGGGGCCGCCCTGGGAGCCCACGCCGCGCTGGGAGGTCAGATAGAAGACCCCGCCGACCGCGACGAGAAACCCGATGATGATGAGGACGCTGGGCTTCATGTGCCGACTCGCGCCTCATGAGAGGACCTCAAGGTCTCCTCGAAGGCGCGTCCGGTGGAGCCCGTCTCACGCGAAGAGGCACCGTCGCCACACCCGCACGCCTCCGGCAGCGCCTGCGCGAGACACCCCAGTTGGACCTTCCACATCGGCGGTTTCTCCCCTGCATCGTCGGTCACCACTGTGAAACGCCCCGACGTCACGTCACAAGGAGTCCCGTCGCCTGCTCACCTCGTCTTTGCACCCCTGTCACACAGTCGTGACATGGCGGGCGCGCACGGAGTCCGTCAGGCCGCCTGCCCTCCTCGCAAGCCCCCGCGCACCTCGGGCTGCCATCCTCCGGCGGTTTGTTTGTGCTCAAATGATATGCCAGACTCCGGAGCATGGCGGGAACGATGCGGCGGCTGATGGTCCTGGGCCTGGGGGCGGCGCTCTGCGCCTGCGCGGGGAGGCCCGCGCCCCCCATGAAGCGGTATGCGCTGGGCATGGCGCGAGCGGAGTACCGGGACTACGCGGGGGCGAAGGCCAGCCCCTGCGACGCGGAGCCCCGGTGGCTGGCGGACGAGCTGACGGCCGTCAACGGACTGCTCGCGCGCTTCCTCCGCGAGTCGGAGCAGCTGGGCGGCTCGGAGCAGGCGCGAGCGCTGGCGGAGGAGGCGACACGGACGCTTCCGCCCGTCATGGAGGTGCACCGGGGCACGCTCGCGGCGCTGGAGCAGTGTGGCTTCCGCCGCTCCGGGGCCTTCCCTGAAATCTCCCGGCGGGGCGCGGAGCTGCTGCGGGCCGCGAGCACCCGGCTGGAGGAGGTGCCCACTGTGCTGGCGGCCGCGGCGCTGAGCGAGGCGCGGACGAAGTGGAAGGAGGAGGCCCCCCAGCGGGAGTCGTCCGCGCGCGCCACGTGGTGCCCGGAGAAGCCCCAGGTGGGACGGCCGGACGTGTACTACGCGCGCCAGGAGCCGGACGGCCGCACCGGGTGGCTCTTCTGCGACGGGCACCGCGTCGAGCGTGCCCCGGGCGCCGAGCCCCAGCTCCTCGAGCCCGAGGGCCTCACGCGCCGCGAGCGCCGCCTCATCCAGCCGCGGCGCTACCTGGACGCGGCGGGCAACTTCCCCGCCGAGGAGGTGGACCGGCAGCCGGACACCGTACCCGCGCAGGGCTCCGCCGCCCGGGAGTCCACGGCCGGTGGGCCGGGCTGAGCGCCCGCCGGGACTACGGGGCGTAGGTGACGACGACGTGGTTGCCCGTCACCAGGAGGCGGCGCGGCACGGCGCCGCTGGCCTGCAGCGTCATGTCGAACACCAGCGGCAGGCGCAGCGCCCGGCTGTTCATCTCGCTCTGGAGGCGGCTCTCCGCGCTGGAGTCGCGCTTCGCCTTGAGGCGGATGTCAGTGGCCTGGGCGCGGGCGAGCACGCGGGCTCCTTCCAGCTTGAGCTCCACCTCCATGTCGGCGATGGCGCCCTTGGTGACGGCCTGCTCGAACTCCTTCACCTGGCCCTTCGCGAAGGACGGCACGTTGCCGGTGTATTTGATTTTCTCGCCGCGCATGTGCGCCTTGCAGCGCAGCCGGTTGCGGGAGAGGAACTGGAAGTCCGTCACGCGCTCCACGACGATTTCGCCCTGGAGCTTGCTGTTGAAGTCGCGGCCGGGCATCCGGTACGGCACCATCTGCGCCGCCATCCGGTCCAGCGCCTCGGGCGTGAAGTAGAGCGAGAAGGCCCCACCCGCCTTCGCCGGGGACTGCAGCTCCGCGAGGTACGAGGCGGAGGCCTGCACGGCCTGGTCGGCGGCCTGCACGTCACGGGTGAGCTGCCCGTTCTCCTCCCGCAGCGACTTCATCCGCACGCGCGGGTCCGCCGCGCAACCGCCCAGCAGCGCCGCGGCGCCGAGCAGCACGGCGGCGGTGAGCAGCCCCCACGCGGAACCCCGCTTCATTCGCGTGCTCATTGCGCGGACACCTGGCAGTTGCCCGGCGACACCTTCCAGCCTCCGGCGGTGCGGGCGGCGGAGAAGCTCGGGGTCATCTGGAAGGCGCGGTGGCTCAGCTTCACCTTCGAGTGGACGGTGCCGGAGCGCGGCTGGCCCTTCGCCGGAGCGCTGGCGGGGGTGACGCCCGCGCAGTCCAGGCCGCGCAGCCCGGCGGCGGCCTCCGCCTGGGTGGCGGCGGCGAAGGACTGCTCGATTTCCGCCTGCTTGCGGCGCAGCTCCTCGCGCAGCTCCTGGTTGCGCGCCTCCAGCTCCTGCACGCGTGCATCCGACGTGTTGCCTTCGCGCGTCGCGCCGCTGTCGGAGGCGCAGCCTGCCGCCAGCAGCAGCAGCGCCGCCAGCAGCCCTCGTGGGGTGGTGCTCGTCATGCCCCCCACGGTAGCACCGGCGTCCGCTCAGGCCTCCAGACGGGCCAGTCGCTTGGCGAGGTGCGCGTCGCTCCCGGCCTCCACGCCCTTCACCCAGGCGGCCAGTGAGCCGCCCGCGGAGGTCAGGTGTGACTCCACGTGAGGCTTCAGCTCCGCCCAGCGCTTCGCCCAGACGTCCTCGGACAGGCCGCCGCCGAGGCCCGGGCGCTCGGCCAGCAGCATGCCCAGGCGCAGCGCCAGCTCGGGCTCCCCCAGGGACGCGGCCTGCTGGGAGACGGCGGTGGCGGCGGGGGCGGCCGGTGCCGTGGCGCGCCGCCACACCTCGGTGGCGCGGATGAAGGCCGCCACGTCCACCGCGCCCAGCAGCGAGAGCGCGTGGCGCAGCGGCAGGCGGCCCTCCTTCGGCGTTGCCACCACGCGCTCCATCAGCGCGGTGAAGGTGCCCGCCAGCTCCGGGTGCGCCGCCGGGTCCACGCCCCCGAGCGCACGCAGGGCCCGCCGGGCGCGACGGGCACGGGACGTCACCTCCCAGCTGCGCCACCCGAGCCGGGCGCGCAGGGCGGCCAGCGCGTCGGCGGCGGCCTTCACGGCCTCGGGCGTGGGGGTGGCGCGCGGCACGCGGCGGGGCAGCGGGGCCTTCTGGGGCTTGGGAGGCGGCGGGGGCTCGGCGGTGTCCGGCGCGCCGGCCGTCACCTCGCGGTAGCCCTCGCGCTGCTTCTCGGCGACCTTCTTCTCGTACTCGCGGCGGGCGGAGTCCTCGTCGGGGAACGCCTTCTCCTTGCGCTGGCCCGCGGTGCCGATGCGGCCGAACGTGACGGTGAAGGTGCTGCCCTTGAGCTCCGGCTCCCAGAACTTGGAGCTGCTGCCCTCGACGAACTCGAACCTGCGCATGGCGCTCCCTCCTCGGGCGACGGCGTCCGGCGCACGCTAGCGCACCGCCTCGCCGGGCGCCCGCACGGACTGGCGCGGAGGGCCCCCCGCGGCGCCTACACGCCTGGCGCCTTGCGTCCCAGCGCCTCCGCGAGCCAGGTGCCGGACACGTCCCGCACGGCCTGCGGATAGGGCAGATAGCCGCGGAGGGAGTACTTCAGCAGGCGGCCCGCGGTGCGGCGCGCGCTGCGGATGAAGACCGTGCGGAGGCGGTGCCGGAAGAAGTCGGCCCAGGAGTGGGGACCCGCATGGAGGTGGCGGCCGTCCAGGACGAACTGGCAGATGCTGAGGTCCGTCTGCCGGATGAGGTGGTGCACCGAGGGGCCCTCCGGAAAGAGCGAGGGGATGTACACGACCTGGAGGAAGTGTCCCTCGGGCGAGCGCATCTGCACCGAGTGCATCTGCTGACCATCCGGCAGCGTGCGCACCAGGGGCCCGGCCTCCCTCGCCGGAGCCCTGGCCTCCGGGCCGTCGCCACGGGCCGGCTGCCGGCCGCGCAGCACGGAAGGCACCGGCAGCTTCGACCAGGGCCGCTCGTACTCCATCTGGCAGACGGCGTAACCGGCCGAGCGCATCCGCGCGTAGGTCCGCTCGAAGGCGGGGAGCGAGCCGGGGTAGAGGTCATAGTCCCCGTCGTCCTTCCCATCCCGCATCTCCCCGCCGAGCCACCGCACGACGCGGCCCCCCATCATCCAGGTCTCCTCGTCCAGCAGCTGGTGGTGGGGCATGGGCGGGAGCTGGAGGATGCGGCGCACGTCCTCGATGAGGACGGGCCCCTGCTTCGCGAGGGCCTCCGTGTCGCGCAAGTCCCCCACACCGAGCAGGGCACACAGCTCCCGCCGCTCCGTCTCGCTGAAGTCGCGGACCATCAACGGCGCTCCAGGCGCGGGGACGGCAATCCTATGAAAGCCATCAGGCCACCCTTCCCGGCGCGGGGCCCGGCTCCGTCGCGGGCCGCTCACCGGCGATGGCCGCGGCGACGCGGAGCGACAGGGCATTGACGGTCAGCGTGGTGTTGACGGCGCCCGCGGACGGCAGGACGGACGAGTCCACCAGGTAGAGGTTGTCCATGCCGTGCACGCGGCACCCGGCGTCCACCACCGAAGTCGCGGGGTCATTCCCCATGCGCGCGGTGCCCACGGCATGCCAGATGCCCTTCGGGCCGCGCGGCGCATACACGTAGGGGAAGCCGGCCCGGCGGAAGATGTCCACGGCGAGGCCGCGCAGCCTGGCGAAGGTCTGCCGGTGGCGCGGGGGCGAGCGCCGGGAGACGATGTGGTCATCGCCGAACTCGAAGCCCGAGTCGCGGCTGCCCACCAGCTCGGTCATCAGCATGCACGTCAGGCTGCGCTCGGCCACGAACCGCACGAAGGGCCGAGCGGCGGCGGGCACGTTCCTCCAGACGGGAATCTGCCCCGTGGCCTGGATGACGCCCAGCGGGTAGGGCCAGTCCGCGGAGGGGCCGTAGAAGGCATTGATGGCGAACGTCTTCTGGTGCAGCGGCGGCAGCTTCTTCCAGCCGTGCACGGGGAAGATGAAGCTGGCGGTGTGGCCGGCCAGGTAGCGCCCCAGGCTGCCGGAGGCATTGCCGATGCCGTTGGGGTGGGCCCCACCCCGCGAGCGCCACAGCAGCAGCGGCGTGTTCGACACCCCGGCGCAGACGGCCACCACGCCGGCGTGGACCACCTGCTCCTCGCCGTCATCGTTGCGCAGGAGCACGCCCGTGGCGCGGCGCCCGTCGGGCGAGGTGAGCACCTTGAGGCACGCGGTGCGGGTGAGGAGCTGGGCCCGGCCCGTCTGGAGCGCGGGGCGCAGCGCAGCGGTCTCCGCGTCCATCTTCGCGTCCCGCTGGCAGTAGAAGGCGTCGCAGTTGGCGCACAGCACGCACTTGCCGCCGGGCCCGACGTCCAGGCCCTTGGGGATGCTGGCGACGGGGATGCCCTGGGCGCGGATGCGCTCCATCACCCCGGCGACGAGGGGCTCGTGGGGAATGGGGCCATGGGGGTACGGCGAGGAGCGGGGCGGCTCGGACGGGTCGCCCTCGGACGTGCCGCGCACCCCGTACAGGCGCTCCGCCTCCGCGTAGTAGGGCTCCAGGTCGGCGTAGGAGATGGGCCACGCGGGCGACTCGCCGTTCTCCGTGGCCGTGGCCTGGAAGTCGTGCTCGCGCAGGCGGTAGAGCGCCGCGCCGTAGTACTTCGTCGAGCCGCCCACGGTGCTGCGCGCGCCGGCCTTCTTGACGTCGTCCATGAAGACGCCCGCCTGTCCGGCGAAGGCCGGGAGGGGCTTGAGGTAGTCCCCCCGGTCGATGATGAGCACCTGGAGACCGCGACGCGCCAGCCCCTGGGCCAGCGTGCTGCCACCAGGGCCGCTGCCAACAATCACCACGTCGTATTCAGGCCTGACCCGATTCATGTGGACACACTAGGATGACAGCGAGTTTCGAAAGTCACGAGGGACGCATCGCAATGGATGAAGAGGTTTCGCTGGTCGGCTTCACGGAGGACTTCCATCTCAACGGCGTCCTCATCGGCTTCCTGGGACTGTTCCAGATGGTCTTCCCCGGCCGCCTCCGGGCCTGCTACCTGCTGGGCAGTCACGCGACGAGCGAGGCCGTGGGCGACAGCGACGTCGACCTCACGCTGGTCCTCAAGGGCCGGTTCCAGCCGGGCGAGCGGGAGCGCTTCCGCCGCTTCCGCAGGAACCTGGGCCCGCTGATGACGCTCCCGCTGGATGCGAACGTCGTGGAGGAGGAGGAGCTGCTCACGGAGGGGACGGTCAACCTCAAGCGCACCTCGCTGCTGCTGGCGGGCGAGGACCTCCGGGAGCGCATCCCCCTGATGCCGCTGGAGCAGTGGGTGCGCTACTGCATGCACCGGCCCTACGTCTTCATCGAGCGCGCCCGCTCGCGCGGCGAGGGCGAGCCCCTGCGGTACCCGCTGGAGTATCCGGACCCGCGCGGCGAGCTGTACGGCTATGACCACCGCGAGGTGCAGGACGCCCAGGGCCAGTCGCACCGGGGCTTCAAGGAGCTGGTCACCCTGGCGTGCCGGCTCGCGACGGTGGACGTGGCCGTGAAGGCGGGCGGGTACACGTACTCCAAGCGCGAGGCAATCGAAGCGCACCGCGCGCTGGTGAACGACGTCTGGACACCCCTCTACGAGCAGATCTACGCGGCCCGCACGCGCTGGGGCTACCGGGTGCCGGAGGCGGCGGAGGACCGGGAGCACCTGCGCTCGCTCTGCGCGAGGATGTTGGAAGCGGAGAACCATTTCCTGGGCCTCTACAAGGACTACCTGCTGGCCGAGCTGCGGCGGGGAGAGGTGAAGGACCGCGTGCAGGCGGCCCGGCGACTGGGGGACATCTTCTACCCGGGCGACGAGGTGCCCGCGGCCCTGAAGGCACTTGGGGAAGCGCCGGAGCCGGAGCTTCGCGAGGCGGCGGCGGAGTCGCTCCGTCGCCTCGAGAAGTACGGCCCCCGTCCTGGCACGCCGACGGCCTGAGCCGCGCCGCCGGCGCCGGACGGGCGGGGCCTACCCGGCCTGGAGCACGGGTCCGGACCGGACCTGCTCCAGCAGCGCGGTGAGCTTCGCCGCCAGCGCCTCCACGTGCGGCATGGCGATGAGGGTGAAGTGGTCGCCGGGAATCTCGGCCACCTCCACCCCGCCCCGCGCCACCGCGCCCCAGCCCAGGTCCGCCTCCAGCCCGGCCGGTGACTCGGCGGCGCGCAGCAGCACCAGCGAGCCGCCATAGGGCCCGGGCACGTACGCCCGCGCGGCCCGCCGGTTGCGCGCGAACAGCCGCCACAGCCCGCGCAGCTCGTCGCACGCCTCCTCGTCGAGGCCCAGCGCCGCGCCGGACGCGCCCTCGAGCAGCGAGCGCAGCTCCACCGCGTCCACCAACTCCAGGACCTCGGCCGCCCTCGGGTGGACGCCCGACAGCCGGGACAGGTGGTCGGCGAACTCCAGGGTCTGCTGCCACTCCTCCTCGGGCGCGGCCTCGTCCTGGCTGCTCGCGTCGATGACCACGAGCAGGCCCACCTGCTCGCCGCGCGCCTCGAGCTGCCGCGCCATCTCGTAGGCGACGCGCCCGCCCAGCGACCAGCCGCCGAGCAGGTACGGCCCCTCGGGCTGCACCTCACGCACGGCCTCCAGGTAGCGGGTGGCCATCTCCGCCACCGTCTCCCCGGCCCCGCTCGCGGGCACCTGCAGCCCGTAGAAGGGCTGCTCCGGCGGCAGGCGCCGCGCCAGCTCCAGGTAGCCCAGCACGCTGCCCCCCACCGGGTGCATGCAGAAGAAGGGCCGGGCCTCGCCGCCCTTCCTCAACGTCACCAGCGGCGAGTCCGAGGACGTGCCCGCTTCGATGCGCGCGGCCAGCCCCTCCAGCGTCGGCGCCTCGAACAAATCGATGACAGCGAGCTGCACGTCGAACAGCGAGCGCACGCGCGCCACCACCTGCGTGGCCAGCAGCGAGTGGCCGCCCAGGTCGAAGAAGTCGTCGTGCACTCCCACGCGGGGCACGGCGAGCAGCTCCTGCCAGAGCGCCGCCAGCCGCCGCTCCGTCTCCGTGCGCGCCGCCACGTACGACGTCTCCGCCTTCACGCGCGACGGGGCCGGCAGCGCCTTGCGGTCCACCTTGCCGTTGGACGTCAGCGGCAGCGCCTCCAGCACCACGAAGGCGGAGGGCACCATGTAGTCCGGCAGCAGCGCGGCCAGGTCCTCGCGCAGCCCCGCCTCAGTCAGGGTGCTTCCCGGCTTCGCCACCACGTAGGCCACCAGCTGCTTGCCGCCGGCCTCGTCGCGGGCCACCACGACGCACTCGCCCACGCCCGCGTGCTGGCCGAGCGTGGCCTCCACCTCGCCCAGCTCCACGCGGTAGCCGCGAATCTTCAGCTGGTGGTCCACGCGGCCGAGGAACTCGATGCGGCCGCCCTCCAGCCAGCGCACGCGGTCTCCCGTGCGGTACAGCCGCGCCCCGGCCACGCCACTGAAGCCGTCCGGGACGAAGCGCTCGGCGGTGAGGTCCGGCCGTCCCACGTAGCCACGGCCCACGCTCTCGCCGCCGACGAACAGCTCACCCGGCACGCCCGGAGGCACCGGCTGGCCGTACCCGTCCAGCACGTACACCCGCACGTTGCCCAGCGGCATGCCCAGCGGCACCGTCTGCGAGCCCGGCACGCGCGCGCCGCGCTCCACCCGCGCCGACAACACACCCACCGTCGTCTCCGTCGGGCCGTAGTGGTTGAACACCTCGCACTCCGGCATCAGCGCGTGGACGCGCTCCACCAGCGCCCACTCGGACTTGTCGCCGCCCAGCACCAGCCGCTTGTGAGGCAGCAGTGCCTGCGCGTCGTCCGCCGCCAGCAGCGCCTCCAGGTGGGTGGGGACAATCTTGAGCCCCTCCACCCGGTGCTCCCGTCCATACGCCGCCATGAGCCCGGCGTCGGAGGCCGTGTCCTTGGCCACCAGGTGCACCGTGCCACCCGCGCACAGCGTGGGGAACAGCGCCGTGTGGCCCAGGTCCGCCGCCAGCGTCGACACCGAGGCGAAGCTCATGCCCTGGGGCAGCTCCAGCCGCCGGCTCACGCCCGCCACGTAGCAGGCGAGCTGCCCGTGCTCGATGCACACGCCCTTGGGCAGGCCCGTGCTCCCCGAGGTGTAGATGACGTACGCCGCGTTGCCGGGCACCACGCCGCTGACCGGCGCCTCTTCCGGCTGCGACTCCAGCAGTCCGTCGCCGGCATCCAGGCTGACCAGGAACTCGCCCTGCGAGGGCAGCTCGTTGGCCAGCGCCTCCTCGGTGACGATGACCTGCACCCGCGCGTCCTGGAGGACGTGCCGCACGCGCTCGCTGACGTGCGAGTGCGCCGGGTCCAGCGCCACGTAGGCGCCGCCCGCCTTGAGGATGCCCAGCAGGCCCACCATGGCGTGCGCGCGCCGCTCCACGAACAGGCCCACGCGCGTCTCCGGCTCCACGCCCAGCGCCTTCAGCCAGTGCGCGAGCTGGTTCGCCCGCCGCTCCAGCTCCGCGTAGGTGAGCCGCTCATCGCCGGCCACCACCGCCAGCGCGTCCGGCACCCGCGCCGCCTGCTCGGAGACGAGCTCGTGGATGCAGCGGCGCGCGTAGGGCGCCGCGGTGTCGTTCCACTCCACCAACACCCGGTGGCGCTCCGCGTCCGAAAGCAGCGGGAGCGCGGACAGCCGCTGCCGTCCGCCTTCCGCCACCACGCCCTCCAGCAGTCGCTGGAAGCGCTGGGCCAGGAGCGCCAGGGTGGGCTCGTCGAACAGGTCCATGCTGTACATCCACGTGATGACCAGGCCGTCCGGGCGGGGATTCACCAGCACCGTCAGGTCCAGCTTCGCGGTGGCGGGGTCGGCGCCCTCCGCGCTCACCTTGAGGCCGGGCAGCTCCAGCGCGGACACCGGCATGTTCTGGAGCACGAACTTCACCTGGAACAGCGGCGCGTGCGCGGTGCTGCGGTCCGGGTTGATGGCGCGCACCACCTCCTCGAAGGGGAGGTCCTGGTGGGCGTACGCGTCCATCGACACCTGCTTCGCCTGGGCCAGCAGCGAGGTGAAGGCAGGGTCCCCCTCCATCCGCAGGCGCATGACGAGCTGGTTGATGAAGAAGCCGATGAGCGGCTCCGTCTCCGCGTGGTTGCGGTTGGCCACGTCCGTGCCCACCACCACGTCCGTCTGGCCGCTGTAGCGGTGCAGCAGCGACTGGAAGCCCGCCAGCAGCACCATGAAGAGCGTGGCGCCCTCGCGCTGGGCCAGCGCCTCCAGCCCCTTGGCGAGCTCCGCGCTCATCATCGACACGTGCGTGCCGCCGCGGTAGGTGCGCACCGCCGGCCTCGGGCGGTCCGCCGGCAGCTCCAGCGTGGAGGGCGCGCCGTCGAGCTGCTTCTTCCAGTAGTCGAGCTGCGCCTCCAGCGCCGCGCCCTGGAGGTGCTGCCGCTGCCAGGCCGCGTAGTCCGCGTACTGCACCGCCAGCTCCGGCAGGGGCGAGGGCTTGCCCTCGCGGTAGGCCGCGTAGAGCGTCACCACCTCGCGCACCAGCACGCCCATGGACCAGCCGTCCGAGACGATGTGGTGCATGGTCAGCAGCAGCAGGTGCACGTCCTCGCTCAGCCACAGCAGCGTGGCGCGCACGAGCGGGCCCCGGGACAGGTCGAACGGCCGGCGCGCCTCCTCTTCCTGGAGCCGCAGCGCCTCCTGCTCGCGCAGGGCCTGGGGCACCGCGCGCAGGTCCACCCGCGCCAGCGGCATCTGCACGCCCGACTGCACCACCTGCGCGGGGCCGTCCTCGCCATGGTGGAACGTGGTGCGCAGCGACTCGTGCCGGCGCACCACCTCCTGGAAGGCCTGGTCCATGGCCTCCACCTCCAGCGCGCCTTCGATCTTCACCGCGATGGGGATGTTGTAGAAGGGCATGCCCGGCTCGAGCTGGTCCAGGAACCAGAGCCGCTGCTGCGCGAAGGACAGGGGCATGCGCTCCTGTCGCGGCATGGGCCGCGGGGTGCCCCCCTGGAGCTCGCCGCCGCGCCCGGCGAGGGCGTCCACGCGCTCGGCCTGCTCGGCCAGGGTGCGGGCCTCGAAGATGGCGCGCAGGGGCAGCTCCACCTCGAAGCCCTGGCGGATGCGTGACAGCAGCTGGGTGGCCACCAGCGAGTGGCCGCCGAGCTCGAAGAAGCTGTCGCTCGCCCCCACCCGCTCCACGCCGAGCAGCTCGCTCCAGATGGCCGCGAGCCGCCGCTGCGTGTCGGTGGTCAGCGCGACATGGGACTCCTCGTCGCGCAGCAGCTCCGGCGCCGGGAGCGCCTGCCGGTCCACCTTGCCGCTGGAGCTGAGCGGCAGCGAAGCCAGGCCGACGAACGCCGAGGGCACCATGTACTCGGGCAGCCGCGTCTGGAGGAAGGCGCGCAGCTCGGCCGCGGTGAGCGCCGCGTCGCCGACGTGGTAGGCCACCAGGCGCCGCAGGCCCGGCGAGTCCTCGCGCACCAGCGCCACGGCCTCGCGCACGCCGGGGTGCCGCAGGAGCACGGCCTCCACCTCACCCAGCTCCACGCGGTAGCCGCGCAGCTTCACCTGGTTGTCCAGGCGGCCGAGGAACTCGATGGAGCCCTCGGGCAGCCAGCGCACCAGGTCACCGGTGCGGTACAGCCGGGCGCCGGGGTCGCCGCTGAACGGGTCCGGGATGAAGCGCTCCGCGGTCAGCTCGGGCCGGCCGAGGTAGCCCCGGGCCACGCCCGTGCCGCCGACGTACAGCTCACCGGGCAGGCCGGTGGCCACGGGCCGCAGGTGCGCGTCCAGCACGTACACCCGGGCGTTGGTGATGGGCTGGCCGATGGTGGGCCGCGCCGCGTCCACGTCCGCGCTCAGGGTGGCGCAGATGGTGGTCTCCGTGGGCCCGTAGGCGTTGATGAACCGCCGGCCCGGCCGCCAGCGCGCCACGACGTCCGGCGTGCAGGCCTCGCCCGCGGCGACGACGACCTTCAGCGCGGGGAGCGCATCGGGCGACAGCTGGGCCAGCACGGACGGCGTGAGCGTCAGGGTGGTGATGGCCTGCTCGGCGAGCAGCGTCCGCAGCGGCGTGCCGGGCATCAGGCTCTCGCGGCTCGCCAGGTGCAGGCGGGCGCCGGAGATGAGGGCCGGGAACATCTCCCAGACGGAGGCGTCGAAGCCGCTGGAGAAGAACTGGAGCACCCGCTTGCCGGGGCCAATCTCCATGGCGTCGACGCAGGCCAGGGCGGTGTTGGTCAGCCCGCGGTGCTCCAGCATCACCCCCTTGGGCGTGCCCGTGGAGCCGGAGGTGAAGATGACGTAGGCGAGGTGATGCCCCTCCGCCCCGCCCTCGAGGTCCCGCTCCGGGTAGCGCTCCACGCGGTCCCAGTCCACGTCCAGGCACAGGGTGTGGGCGGCGCGGTGGCTGAGCTGGTCCGCCAGCGACTCCTGCGTCAGCAGCAGCGGGGCGCGGGCCTCGTCGGCGATGAGCTCGAGCCGGTCCTCCGGCAGCGCCGGGTCCAGCGGGACGTAGGTGGCCCCGGACTTGAGGATGCCGAGCACGCCCACCATCAGCTCCAGCGAGCGGTCGACATGGAGGGCCACGAGGACGTCCGGCACCACGCCGCGCGCGCGCAGGTAGTGCGCGAGCTGGTTGGCGCGGCCGTTGAGCTCCGCGTAGGTGAGCTCCTGGCCCTCGAAGGAGACGGCGACGGCGTCCGGCGTGCGGCGCACCTGTGCCTCGAAGAGGCGGTGGACGGGCTCGGCCGTGACGGGCCGGGCGGTGTCGTTCCAGGCGCGCAGGAGCTGCTCACGCTCGGCATGGCCGAGCATCGGCAGCGAGGCCAGGGGGTGCTCGGGCGACTCGACCAGGGCCTCAACGAGCGCCCGCAGGTGGCTGCCCATGCGGGCGATGGTGGCCGGCTCGAACAGGTCGGTGGCGTACGACAGGGCACCCGAGAAGCCCTCGGGCGAGTCCACCAGCGACAGCGTCAGGTCGAACTGGGTGGTGGGGTCCTCCAGCGCGAGCGGCCGCAGCGACAGTCCCGGCAGGACGCGGGCGATGGGCTCCTCGGGGTTGAGGACGAACCACGCCTGGAAGAGCGGGTTGCGGCTGAGGTCTCGCTCCGGACGCAGCTCGTCGACGAGCCGCTCGAAGGGGACGTCCTGGTGGGCGTGGACGCCGAGCGTCACCTCGCGGACACGGGCGAGCAGCTCCCGGAAGGAGTGCTGGCCCGACAGGCGGGTGCGCAGCACCAGGGTGTTGATGAAGAAGCCGATGACGCCTTCCAGCTCGAGCCGGCCACGGCCCGCGCCGGGGGAGCCCACGCTGAGGTCCTCCTGGCCCGAGTAGCGGAACAGGAGGGACTGGAAGGCGGCGAGCATCACCATGAAGGGCGTGGCGCCCTCGCGCTGGCCGAGCGCCTTGAGGCGGTCCGCCAGCTCGCGAGGCAGCGACACCGGGTGGCTGGCGCCACGGGAGGACTGCACGGCCGGGCGGGGCTTGTCGGTGGGCAGCTCCAGCGCGGGCGGAGCGCCTGCGAGCTGGTCCTTCCACCAGGCCAGCCGCGACTCGAGGGCCGCGCCCTGGAGCCACGTGCGCTGCCACACGGCGTAGTCCGCGTACTGGATGGGCAGCGGAGGCAGCGACGCCTCACCGCCACGGCGCCGGGCCTCGTAGAGCGCGGCGAGGTCACGGACGAGTACCTGGGTGGACCAGCCGTCGAAGACGATGTGGTGCACGGTGAGCACCAGCACATGGGAGTGCTCACCGAGCCGCAGCAGCAGGGTGCGCAGCAGCGGGCCCTTGCGGAGGTCGAAGGGCCGCTGGGCTTCCTGCGTGGCCTGGCGCAGGGCCTCGGCCTCGCGCTCGGCTTCGGGGACGTGGCGCAGGTCGGCCAGCGTCAGGGCGGGCTCTGCCTCGGGGGAGATGACCTGCCAGACCTGCCCGGCCTCACCGGCGAAGGAGGTGCGCAGGGCTTCATGGCGCTGATGCAGCGCGTGGAGCGCCTGCCGGAGCGCGCTCACGTCGAGCGCTCCCTCCAGCTGGAAGACGGCCGGGATGTTGTAGCGCGAGCCGCCCGGAGCGAGCTGTTCCAGGAACCACAGTCGCTGCTGGGCGAAGGAGAGCGGCAGCGGTCGCGAGCGGTCCGCGGGGGTGAGCGGCGGCGCCAGCGTCTCCGGAGCCAGCGCGCTGCGCTGGAGGAGGGAGGCCAGCTCCGCCACCGTGGGTGCCTCGAAGAGGGCCTTGAGGGGCAGCTCGACGTCGAGCGCCTCTCGGATGCGGGAGATGGCGCGGGTGGCGAGCAGGGAGTGGCCGCCCAGCTCGAAGAAGCTGTCGTTCACGCCGACCTGCTCCGTGCCCAGCACCTGGGCCCAGACTCCGGCCAGGGTCTGCTCCACCTCCGTGCGCGGCGCCACGTACTCGCGCGCCCGCTCCAGCAGCGCGCCTTCCGGATCCGGCAGCGCCTTTCGGTCCACCTTGCCGTTGGACGTCAGCGGCAGCGCCTCCAGCGCGATGAACGCGGAGGGCACCATGTACTCGGGCAACCGGAGGCCGAGGGCCTCGCGCAGCGCGCTCACATCGAGGGACTCGGGGGTGTGAGCCACGACGTAGGCCACGAGGCGCTTGTCGCCCGCGCCCTGCCCCTTCGCCACCACCACCGCTTCCTTCACCGCCGGGTGCGCCCTCAGCGCTCCTTCCACTTCCCCCAGCTCGATTCGGAAGCCCCTCACCTTCACCTGCGTGTCCGCTCGGCCCAGGAACTCCAGCACCCCGTCCGGGCGCCACCGTGCCAAATCCCCCGTGCGGTACATCCGCTCTCCGCCCACCGTCCCGTGCGGGTCCGGCACGAAGCGCTCCGCCGTCTGCTCCGCACTGCCGATGTACCCCCGCGCCACTCCCTCTCCCGCCGCGTACAGCTCTCCCGCCACTCCCACCGGCACCGGCTTCAACGCCGCGTCCAGCACGTACACCCGCGTGTTGCCAATCGGCCGCCCAATCGCCACCACCTCCCCTACCTGCTGCGCCTCCGTCATCCGGTGGCAGCTGGTGAAGAGGGTGTTTTCCGTCGGGCCGTAGCAGGCCGTCACCGGCACTCCCAGCTCCTCCACCACCCGCTTCACGTGCGGCGCCGACACCACGTCCCCGCCCGTCAGCAGCTGGTGCAGTCCCCTCAATACCTCCACGTCCGCGTCCACCACCTGCGCGAAGAGTCCCGCCGTCAGGTGCAGCGTCGTCACCCCCTGCCCCTTCACCACCCTCTTCAGCTGCTCCACGTCTCCCACCGGCCCCGCCGGGTACACCACCAGCCGGGCTCCATTCAGCAGGCTGCCCCATACCTCCAGCGTCGACGCGTCGAAGGACACGGGTGCAATGAGAAGCAGCGTCTCCTCGGGCCCCAGCCGCGCGTAGTTGGCGCCCTTCACCGTGCGCAGCACGCTGCGCTGCTCCGTCCCCACGCCCTTCGGCTTGCCCGTGCTTCCCGAGGTGAAGTCCACGTACGCCAGGTTGCGTCCGCCCACTCCACTGCGAGGCGCATGCTTCGGCTGCTGGGCCAGCTGCGCCTGCACTTCCTCCAGCAGCACGCACTCCAGCCCCTCCACCGGCAGCCGCTCCGCCAGCGCGCGCTTCGTCACCACCACGCGCGGCTTCGCCTCTTCCACCATCTGCTCCAACCGTGCGCGCGGGTAGTCCACCTCCAGCGGCACGTACGCCCCGCCAGACTTGGCAATGGCCACCAGCGCCACCACCACCTCCACCGAGCGCTCCACGCACAGCCCCACCCGCTCCTCGGGGCCCACTCCCTTGCCTCGCAGGTAGTGCGCCAGCTGATTCGCGCGTTCCTCCAGCTGCCCGTACGTCAGCTTCTCTTCTCCGCACTCCACCGCCACCGCGTCCCGCCTCACCGCCACCTGACGCTCGAACTCCTCCGCGATGCTCGACTCGCGCGCATACTCCTGCGCCGTCGCATTCCACTCCACCAACACCTGCTGGCGCTCCGTCTCCGTCAGCAGCGGAGTCTCGTCGAGCCGCTGGTCAGCGCGGGCCACCAGTCCCAGCAGCGCCGCCTTCCACTGCTTCAGCAGCACGTCCATGCCGTGCTGCTCGAAGCGCGGCGTCTCGTAGACGAGCTTCAGCTTCAACCGGGAGCCCGGCATCGCCGACAGCGTGAGCGCGTAGTTCGTCCGCTCCTTCGAGCGGACATCCCGCACATCCCAGCGGCTCGCACGCCCCTTGAGCGACTCATCGACAGGGTAGTTCTCGAAGATGAGCAAGCTGTCGAAGAGCGGCTGACCGCGAGGCACGTCGCTCCAGCCCTGCACCTGCACCAGCGGGCTCTGCTCGAACTGCTGCTGAGCCGCCTGCTGGTGCTGGAGCCCCTTCAACCACTCCGCCACGACCTCGGTTCCAGGCAGGCGCACCCGGACCGGCAGCGAGTTGATGAAGAGCCCCACCATGCCTTCCACGCCTTCGAGCTCCGCGGGGCGTCCCGCCACCGTCGCGCCGAAGACGACTTCGGACTCGCCCGCATGCCTGCCCAGCACCAGCGCCCAGGCGCCCTGGGTCAGCGTGTTCACAGTGACCTGATGGCGCTGTGCGAAGCCCTGCACCGCCGACGTCTCCTCCTCGGTCAGCTGAAGCGCCAGCTCCTCCTGTCCCGTCTGGCCCTTGCCCACCCGCGCTTCCAGCGGAAGCCGCGTCGGCGAGCTCACGCCCTGGAGCGCCTCGCGCCAGTACGTCTCCGCCTTCTTCGAGTCCTGCCTCGACAACCACCCGATGTACTCGCGGTACGCCGAGCGCGTCCGGCCTCGCGCCTCGCCGCCAGTGACCAGTGCCTCGTACGTGGTGAAGACCTCCTCCAGCACGAGCCCCAGGCTCCACCCGTCCAGCAGCAGGTGGTGGTGACTCCAGACGCACCGCCACCCCTCATCGCCCAGCTTCATCACCGCCATGCGCATCAGCGGCGCCTTGCCCAGCTCGAAGCCCTGGTGGCTGTCCGCCTTCAGGTACTCGTCCAGCGCGCGCTGCTGCTGCTCGCGGCCGAGGTTGCTCCAGTCACGCTCCTCCCACGGCAGCTGGACCGCCCGGTGCACCACCTGCAGCGGATCCTCCAGGCCCTCCCAGACGAAGCGGGTGCGCAGCACCGGGAGCCGCTCCACCACCAGCTCCCACGCGCGCTTGAGGGCCTCCACCTTCAGCCCGCCGCGCACCTCCCACGCCAGCTGCTCCACGTACACGCCGCTGCCGGTCTCCAGCAGCGAGTGGAACAGCAGGCCCTGCTGCAGCGGAGACAGCGGATAGACGTCCTCCACGCCTTCGCCACGCCCCAGCACCTTCTCCAGCTGCTCCCGGCTCGCCTTCACCAGCGGGAAGTCCGCCGCCGTCCACAGCCCCGCGTCCGCGTCCGCGCGCTGCTGCACCAGCCGCCGCAACTCCTTCGCGAAGTGTCCCGCCAGCGCCTCCACGGTTTCGCGCCGGTGCAGGCCCTGGCTGTAGTCGATGGCCACTTCCAGCCGGCCGCCCACCACCAGCCCATTCACGCCCAGCACGTGCCCGCGCTTCTCTCCCGCCGCCTGCGCCGCTCCCGCCTTCTCCTTCGCCGGGGCAAACCGCCTCGACTGCGCCGCCACTCCGTCCACCTGGCCCAGGTAGTTGAAGACGACTTCCGCCTTGGGCAGCGCACCCAGCTTGCGCCGCGCTTCTTCACTGCCCAGGTACTTCAGCAGTCCATACCCCAGGCCCTTGCCGGGCACTCGGCGCACTGACTCCTTCACCGCGCGCACCCATGCCCCCGCTGCCTCCTGCGCGGGCGCTTCCACCACCACAGGGTAGAGGCTGGTGAACCACCCCACCGTGCGCGACACGTCCAGCCCGACTTCCTCTTCGCGCCCGTGCCCTTCCAGCTCCACACGCACGCGCTCCAGGCCCTTCCACTTCTTCAACGCCGAGGCCAGCGCGGCCAGCAGCACCTCGTCCACGCGAGCGCGGTAGGCCCCGGGCACTTCTCTCAAGAGCGCGCCCGTCTCCTCGCGGCTCAGCTCCAGCCGCACCTCTCCCTCCAACCCCGTCTCATTCCTCCCGCCCGCCTCGTCCACCGGCAGCCCTGCCACCGGCTTCGCCCCCTGCTCCTCCCAGTACCCAACCTCCCCTTCCACCTGCCCCGCGTACTCCCCCAGCTTCTTCGCCCACTGCTGGTACGAGGCCGTCTTCGGCCCCAGCTCCACTTCTTCTCCCCGGCTGGCCTGCTCGCACGCCCTCTCCACGTCCTCCACCACCACCCGCCACGACACCCCGTCCACCACCAGGTGGTGCACCACCACCAGCAGTCGCCTCCCCGCCTCTCCCAGCTCGAAGAGCACCGCCCTCACCAGCAGACCCTTCTCCAGCTCCAGGCCCCCCTGCACTCCCGTCGCCACCCGCTCCAGCTCCGCGGCCCTTGCCCCTGCTTCCACTCCCCGCAGGTCCACCTGCTCCAGCTTCAGGCTCCCCGCCTCTTCCACCCCGGCGTTGCGCTGACGCCACTTCCCTTCCACCTGCTCGAAGCGCATCCGCAGCGCGTCGTGGTGCTTCACCACCGCACCCAGTGCCTTCTCCAGCGCCGACGCTTCCGTCCCCGCCTTCACCTCCAGCAGCACGGCCTGGTTGCTGTGGCTCGGCTTCTTCCACGCCTCATCCAGGAAGCTCCTCTGGATGGGCGTCAGCTCGACGGGCCCCTCCACCGGCCCCTGCGCCGCCACGGCCACCGCCGCCTTCGCGATCTGCGCCAGCTCCTCCACCGTCTGCCGCTGGAAGAGCTGCTTCGGCGTCACCTCCAGGCCCGCCCTGCGCGCACGTGCCACCACCTGCAGGCTCAGGATGGAGTCGCCACCCAGCTCGAAGAAGTTGTCCTGCACGCCGACCCGGTCGAGCCCCAGCACCTGCGCCCAGACCTCCGCCAGCGTCTTCTCCATCTCCGTGCGCGGTGCCACGTACCGGCGCGACAGCTCCGGGCGCACGCCCTCCGGCTCCGGCAGCGCCTTGCGGTCCACCTTGCCGTTGGACGTCAGCGGCAGCACGTCCAGTGCCACGAACGCGGACGGCACCATGTACTCGGGCAGGCGGTTCTTGAGCGCCTGACGCAGCTCGCTCACGTCCACCGGCTCGGAGCCGTGGCCCACGACGTAGGCCACCAGTCGCCTGGCGCCAGCGCCCTCTCCCCGGGCCATCACCACGGCATCCTTCACGGCCGGGTGCGCCCTCAGCGCGCCCTCCACCTCGCCCAGCTCGATGCGGAAGCCGCGCACCTTCACCTGCGCGTCCACGCGGCCCACGAACTCCAGGCTGCCGTCCTCGCGCCAGCGCGCGACGTCTCCCGTGCGGTACAGACGGGCTCCCGGCTCGCCGCCGAAAGCATCCGGCACGAAGCGCTCCGCCGTCAGCTCCGGACGGCCCGGGTAGCCCCGAGCCACGCCCACGCCGCCCAGGTACAGCTCACCAGCGACGCCCATCGGAACCAGCGCGCCACGCGCGTCGAGCACGTAGGCGCGCACGTTGGCCAGCGGCCGACCGATGGACGGCATGCGGCCATCCGCCACGCAGTCGGTGAGCGTGGCCACCACCGTGGCTTCCGTGGGGCCGTACGAGTTGACGAAGCGCCGCCCCGGAGCCCAGCGCGCCACCACGTCCGCCGGGAGTGCCTCGCCGCCGGAGATGACCGTGCGCAGCGAGGGCAGTCCCTCGGCCGGCGTCACGGCGAGCGCCGCAGGCGTGAGGCTGAGCACGGTGATGCTCTCGTCCCGCAGCAGCGCCCACAGCGTGTCGCCCGGAATCAGCCGCTCCGAGGGCGCCAGCACCAGCGTGGCCCCCGAGGTCAGCGTGGTGAAGATCTCCTCCACCGACAGGTCGAAGCTCAGGCTCGCGAACTGGAGCATCCGGCTGCCCGGCCCGATGCCGTACGCCACCGCCTCGTGCGTCACCAGGTTGACGACGCTCCGGTGCTCGATGGCGGCGCCCTTGGGGGTGCCGGTGCTGCCGGAGGTGTAGATGACGTACGCCACATTGCCGGCGCTCACGCCGGAGGAGACGCGCTCGGCACTCTCGCGCAGGAGCGCCTCACGCTCCCCGTCCAGGCAGAGCGTGCGCGCCGCGCTCCTGGGGAAGCGCTCCAGCAGCGACGACTGGGTGAGCAGCACCTCCGCGCCGCTGTCCTCCAGCATGAAGGCGAGCCGCTCGCGAGGCAGCAACGGGTCCAACGGCAGGTACGCTCCACCCGCCTTGAGGATGCCGAGCAGCGCCACCGCCTGCTCCAGCGAGCGCTCCAGGCACAGCCCCACCCGGACCTCGGGCCCCACGCCGAGCTGACGCAGGCGCCGGGCAAGCTGGTTGGCCCGCGCATCCAGCTCGCGGTACGTCAGCCGCTGTCCCGCGAGCTCCACCGCCACCGCGTCCGGCGTCCGGTCCACCTGGGCCTCGAAGAGCGAGGACAGGGAGGACTCCGCCGGGAAGGGCGCGCGAGTGCCGCTCCACGACGACAGGACCTGGTGACGGTCGGCGTCGGTCAGCAACGGCACGTCCTCGACGCGCCTGCCAGCGCTGGCCACCAGTCCGAGCAGCGCCACCTTCCACTGCTTCAGCAGCGCGTCCATCCCGTGCTGCTCGAAGCGGGACACGTCGAAGGCGAGCATCAACCGCAGCTGCTTGTCGGGAATCACCGACAGGGTGAGCGGGTAGTTCGTCCGCTCCTTCACTCGGACGTCCCGCACTTCCCAGCGGTTGGCGCGGCCCTTCAGCGACGAGTCGATGGGGTAGTTCTCGAAGACGAGCAGGCTCTCGAAGAGCGACTGGCCGCGAGGCACCTCGCTCCAGCCCTGCACCCGCACCAGCGGGCTCTGCTCGTACTGCCGCTGCTCCGACTGCTGCTCCTGCTGCGCCTTCAGCCAGGACTCCACCGACTCGCCGCCGCCGAGCTTCACCCGGACCGGCAGCGTGTTGATGAATAGCCCCACCATGCCTTCCACGCCCTCGAGCTCCGCGGGGCGGCCCGCCACCGTGGCGCCGAAGACCACTTCCGATTCGCCCGCGTGCCGGCCCAGCACCAGCGCCCACGCGCCCTGCGCCAGCGTGTTCACCGTCACCTGGTGGCGCTGCGCGAAGCCGTGCACCGCCGACGTTTCCTGCTCCGTCAGCTGGAGCGTCAGCTCCTCCTGCGCCATCGGCTTCTGGCTGCGAGCCTCCAGCGGCAGCCGCGTCTGGGCGCTCACGCCCTTGAGGGCCTCGCGCCAGTAGGCTTCCGCCTTCTTCGAGTCCTGCTTCGCCAGCCAGGCGATGTACTCGCGGTACGCCGAGCGCGTCCGGCCTCGCGTCTCGCCGCCAGTGACCAGCGCCTCGTACGTGCTGAAGACCTCCTCCAGCACGAGGCCGAGGCTCCACCCATCCAGCAGCAGGTGGTGGTGGCTCCACACGCAGCGCCACCCCTCCTCGCCCAGCTTCATCAGCGCCATGCGCATCAGCGGCGCCTTCTCCAGCTCGAAGCCACGCTGGGCGTCTTCCTGGAGATAGGCGTCCAGCGCTTGCTGCTGGCCTTCACGGCTCAGGCCCGTCCAGTCGCGCTCATCCCAGGGCAACCGGACTGCCCGGTGCACCACCTGCAGCGGCGCCTCCAGGCCTTCCCATGCGAAGCCGGTGCGCAGCACGGGCAGCCGCTCCACCACCAGCTCCCACGCGCGCTTGAGGGCCTCCACCTTCAACCCGCCGCGCACTTCCCACGCCAGCTGCTCCACGTACACGCCGCTGCCGGTCTCCAGCAGCGAGTGGAACAGCAGGCCCTGCTGCAGCGGAGACAGCGGATAGACGTCCTCCACGCCTTCGCCACGCCCCAGCACCTTCTCCAGCTGCTCCCGGCTCGCATTCACCAGCGGGAAGTCCACCGTCGTCCACAGCCCTGCGTCCGACTCCTGCTTCTCGCGCAGCAGCTTCTTCAGCTGCGCCTCGTACTCCTTCACCAGCGCGTCGATGCTCTCGCGGTGATGCAGCTCGCGGCTGTACTCGATGGCCACTTCCAGCCGGCCACCCACCACCAGCCCATTCACGCCCAGCACGTGCCCGCGCTTCTCGCCCGCCGCTTGCGCCGCTCCCGCCTTCTCCTTCGCCGGGGCAAACCGCCGCGACTGCGCCGCCACTCCGTCCACCTGGCCCAGGTAGTTGAAGACGACTTCCGCCTTAGGCAACGCGCCCAGCTTCCTCCGCGCATCTTCACTGCCCAGGTACTTCAGCAGCCCGTACCCCAGACCCTTGCCGGGCACTCGGCGCACCGACTCCTTCACCGCGCGCACCCACGCCCCCGCCGCCTCCTGCGCGGGCGCTTCCACCACCACCGGGTAGAGGCTGGTGAACCACCCCACCGTGCGCGACACGTCCAGCCCGACTTCTTCTTCGCGCCCGTGCCCTTCAAGCTCCACGCGCAGACTCTGCGCGGCCTTGGCGCTGCGCGCCTCGCTCCACTTCGCCAGTGCCGCCATCAGCGCGGCCAGCAGCACCTCGTCCACGCGGGCGCGGTAGGCGCCGGGCACTTCTCTCAAGAGCGCGCCCGTCTCCTCGCGGCTCAGCTCCAGCCGCACCTCTCCCTCCAACCCCGTCTCATTCCTCCCGCCCGCCTCGTCCACCGGCAGCCCCGCCACCGGCTTCGCTCCCTGCTCCTCCCAATAGGCAACCTCCCCTTCCACCTGCCCCGCGTACTCCCCAAGCTTCTTTGCCCACTGCTGGTACGAGGCCGTCTTCGGCCCCAGCTCCACTTCTTCCCCTCGGCTGGCCTGCTCGCACGCCCTCTCCACGTCCTCCACCACCACCCGCCACGACACCCCGTCCACCACCAGGTGGTGCACCACCACCAGCAGCCTCCTCCCCGCCTCTCCCAGCTCGAAGAGCACCGCCCTCACCAGCGGCCCCTTCTCCAGCTCCAGGCCCCCCTGCACTCCCGTCGCCACCCGCTCCAGCTCCGCGGCCCGCGCTCCAGCCTCCACGCTCCGCAGGTCCACCTGCTCCAGCTTCAGGCTCCCCGCCTCCTCCACCCCGGCGTTGCGCTGACGCCACTCGCCTCCCACCCACTCGAAGCGCATCCGCAGCGCGTCGTGGTGCTTCACCACCGCGCCCAGCGCCTTCTCCAGCGCTGACGCCTCGACCTCCTCCCCCACCTCCAACATCAGGGACTGGTTGAAGTGGTGGGCATGGCTCCGCCCCTGCTCGAAGAAGGCGAGCTGAACGGGCGTCAGCTCCACGGGGCCTTCCACCGGCTTCTGCTCTCCGGCCTCCAGCGCCACTTTCGCGACCTGGGCCAGCTCCGCGACCGTCTGCTTCTGGAAGAGCTGCCTCGGGGTGATCTCCAGGCCCGCCCTGCGAGCCCGCGCCACGACCTGGAGCGTGAGGATGGAGTCGCCCCCCAGCTCGAAGAAGTTGTCCTGCACACCGACCCGGTCGATGCCCAGGACCTTCGCCCACACGTCGGCCAGCGTCTCCTCCGCCTCCGTGCGCGGCGCCACGTACTCGCGCGCCAGCTCGGGGCGCACGCCTTCCGGCTCCGGCAGCGCCTTGCGGTCCACCTTGCCGTTGGACGTCAGCGGCAGCGCCTCCAGCGCCACGAAGGCCGACGGCACCATGTACTCGGGCAGCTTCGCCTTGACGTGCTCCCGCAACCCGGAGACGCCGGGCCAGCCTTCCGCCTTCGGCACCACGTAGGCCACGAGGCGCTTGTCGCCCGCGCCCTGCCCCTTCGCCACCACCACCGCTTCCTTCACCGCCGGGTGCGCCCTCAGCGCTCCTTCCACCTCTCCCAGCTCGATTCGGAAGCCCCTCACCTTCACCTGCGTGTCCGCACGGCCCAGGAACTCCAGCACCCCGTCCGGACGCCACCGCGCCATATCCCCCGTGCGGTACATCCGCTCTCCAGCCACCGCACCATGCGGGTCCGGTACGAAGCGCTCCGCCGTCTGCTCCGCGCTGCCGATGTACCCCCGCGCCACTCCCTCTCCCGCCGCGTACAGCTCTCCCGCCACTCCCACCGGCACCGGCTTCAGCGCCCCGTCCAGCACGTACACCCGCGTGTTGCCAATCGGCCGCCCAATCGCCACCACCTCTCCCACCTGCCCCGCCTCCGTCATCCGGTGGCAGCTGGTGAAGAGCGTGTTCTCCGTCGGGCCGTAGCAGGCCGTCACCGGCACTCCCAGCTCCTCCACCACCCGCTTCACGTGCGGCGCTGACACCACGTCCCCGCCCGTCAGCAGCTGGTGCAGTCCCCTCAAAACCTCCACGTCCGCGTCCACCACCTGCGCGAAGAGTCCCGCCGTCAGGTGCAGCGTCGTCACCCCCTGCCCCTTCACCACCCTCTTCAGCTGCTCCACGTCTCCCACCGGCCCCGCCGGGTACACCACCAGCCGGGCCCCGTTCAGCAGGCTGCCCCATACCTCCAGCGTCGACGCGTCGAAGGACACGGGCGCAATCAGAAGCAGCGTCTCCTCAGGCCCCAGCCGCGCGTAGTTGGGCCCCTTCACCGTGCGCAGCACGCTGCGCTGCTCGGTGCCCACGCCCTTCGGCTTGCCCGTGCTTCCTGAGGTGAAGTCCACGTACGCCAGGTTGCGTCCGCCCACCCCACTCCGAGGCGCGTGCTTCGGCTGCTGCGCCAGCTGCGCCTGCACCTCCTCCAGCAGCACGCACTCCAGCCCCTCCACCGGCAGACGCTCCGCCAGCGCGCGCTTCGTCACCACCACGCGCGGCTTCGCCTCCTCCACCATCTGCTCCAACCGCGCTCGCGGGTAGTCCACCTCCAGCGGCACGTACGCCCCGCCAGACTTGGCGATGGCCACCAGCGCCACCACCAACTCCACCGAGCGCTCCACGCACAGCCCCACCCGCTCCTCGGGGCCCACTCCCTTGCCTCGCAGGTAGTGCGCCAGCTGGTTGGCTTTCTCCTCCAGCTGCCCGTACGTCAGCTTCTCTTCCCCACACTCCACCGCCACCGCGTCACGCCTCACCGCCACCTGACGCTCGAACTCCTCGGCGATGCTCGACTCGCGCGCGTACTCCTGCGCCGTCGCATTCCACTCCACCAACACCTGCCGCCGCTCCGTCTCCGTCAGCAGCGACACCTCGGCGAGGCTCCGCTCGGGATTGGCCGCCGCCGCATCCAGGAGCACGCGCAGATGTCCGAGCATCCGCTTCGCGGTCTCCGCGTCGAACAGGTCCGTGCTGTACACGAGCACGGCGCGCAGCCCTTCGGCCTCTTCCTTGAAGAGCAGCTCCAGGTCGAACTTCGCGGACAGGTCGGCCTGCGGCATCGGGGTCAAGGTGAGCCCCGAGACCTCCAGTCGACGAGGCTTCGCCTGCTCCAGGTTCACCATCACCTGGACCAGCGGCGAGTAGCTCAGATTGCGCGCGGGCTTCAGGTCCTCCACCAGCTTCTCGAAGGGCACGTCCTGGTGCGCATACGCGCCCAGGGTGGACTCCTTCACCCGCTTCATCAGGTCGCGGAAGCTCGCCTCCGCGGGCAGCTTCGCGCGCACGACCAGCGTGTTGACGAAGAAGCCGATGAGCCCCTCCAGCTCGGACTGGTGCCGGCCGGAGATGGGCGTTCCGACGCAGATGTCCTCCTGCCCCGAGTAGCGCGCGAGCAGGGCCTTCCACGCCGTCAGCAGCACCATGAACGGAGACATTCCCTCCGCCTGCCCCAGCGCCTTCAGTCGCTCATGGAGGGCACGAGGCAGCAGGGACTCGCAGCTGGCGCCCCGGAAGCTCTGCACCGAGGGCCGCTGCCGGTCCGTCGGCAGCTCCAGCACCGGCGGAGCCCCCGCGAGCTGCTCGCGCCACCATCCGAGCTGCTTCTCCAGCACCGCGCCCTGGAGCCACTCCCGCTGCCACTGCGCATAGTCCGCGTACTGCACCGCCAGCTCGGGCAGCTGGCCCGCCTGGCCGCGTGAGAGGTTCGCGTACAGCAGTCCCATCTCGCGCACCAGCACGTCCATGGACCAGCCGTCCGAGACGATGTGGTGCATCGTGAGCAGCAGCACATGCTCGCGCTCGCCCAGCCGCAGCACCGTGGCCCGCAGGAGCGGACCGCGCGTGAGGTCGAACGGCGTCTGCTGCTCCTCGCGAGCCAGGCGCCGCGATTCCTGCTCCCGAGCCGCCTCGGGCAGCGACGTCAGGTCATGCAGCGTCAGCGCGAGCGGGCCCGGAGGCGGGATGACCTGGAGGGCCTGGCCGTCCTCGTCGCGGAAGACCGTCCTCAGGGACTCGTGACGGCGGAGCAGCTCCGCGAAGCAGCGCTCCAGCGCGGCCACGTCGAGCGAGCCCTCGAGCCTCACGGCCGCCGGCATGTTGTACGTGGGCGTTCCCGGCTCCATGCGGTCCAGGAACCACAGGCGCTGCTGGGCAAACGAGAGCGGGGCCGTGCCGCCCTCACGCGGGCGCGCGGTGATGGCCGGACGCGCCGCCTGGGCGTCCTTCTTGCGAAGCTGGCGGAGGAGCAGGTCTCGCTTCTCGGGCGAGAGAGCCGCGATACGCTGATTGATGTCGCTCATGGATGTCATTCCTCGCGGGATGCCGGGGGCCCTGACGCAAGCAGGGCTTCAATGTCGCCGCCGGCGTCCTGCTCCAGCAGGGCCAGCAGTTGCTCCAGCTCTTCCGGGTCGGCCTGGGTGGATTGCGCCTGCACCAGGTGGACGGAAAGCCGGGCGATGCTTGGATTCTCGAAGAGCGCACTCAGCGGCAGCTCGACGCCGAGCTCGCTGCGAATGCGGGAGATGGTGCGGGTCGCGAGCAGGGAGTGGCCTCCCAGCTCGAAGAAGTCGTCGTGGATGCCGACACGCTCCACTCCAAGGATTTCGGACAGGATGCTCGCGAGCTGTCGCTCGACGTCACTGCGCGGCTCGACGTACGGCTGGTCGGAGGCGAGACGTGCTCCGGAGACATCCGGCAGCGCCTTGCGGTCCACCTTGCCGTTGGACGTCAGCGGCAGCGCCTCCAGCGACATGAACGCGGAGGGCACCATGTACTCGGGCAGACGGGTCTTGAGGCCGCGGCGGAGCTCGCTCACATCGAGGGACTCGGGGGTGTGGGCCACGACGTAGGCCACGAGGCGCTTGTCGCCCGCGCCCTGCCCCTTTGCCACCACCACCGCTTCCTTCACCGCCGGGTGCGCCCTCAGCGCTCCTTCCACTTCCCCCAGCTCGATTCGGAAGCCCCTCACCTTCACCTGCGTGTCCGCCCGACCCAGGAACTCCAGCACTCCGTCCGGCCGCCACCGCGCCATATCCCCCGTGCGGTACATCCGCTCTCCGCCCACCGTCCCGTGCGGGTCCGGCACGAAGCGCTCCGCCGTCTGCTCCGCGCTGCCGATGTACCCCCGCGCCACTCCCTCTCCCGCCGCGTACAGCTCTCCCGCCACTCCCACCGGCACCGGCTTCAGCGCCCCGTCCAGCACGTACACCCGCGTGTTGCCAATCGGCCGCCCAATCGCCACCACCTCTCCCACCTGCCCCGCCTCCGTCATCCGGTGGCAGCTGGTGAAGAGCGTGTTCTCCGTCGGGCCGTAGCAGGCCGTCACCGGCACTCCCAGCTCCTCCACCACCCGCTTCACGTGCGGCGCTGACACCACGTCCCCGCCCGTCAGCAGCTGGTGCAGCCCCCTCAATACCTCCACGTCCGCGTCCACCACCTGCGCGAAGAGTCCCGCCGTCAGGTGCAGCGTCGTCACCCCCTGCCCCTTCACCACCCTCTTCAGCTGCTCCACGTCTCCCACCGGCCCCGCCGGGTACACCACCAACCGGGCCCCATTCAGCAGGCTGCCCCATACCTCCAGCGTCGACGCGTCGAAGGACACGGGCGCAATCAGAAGCAGCGTCTCCTCAGGCCCCAGCCGCGCGTAGTTGGCTCCCTTCACCGTGCGCAGCACGCTGCGCTGCTCGGTGCCTACGCCCTTCGGCTTGCCCGTGCTTCCCGAGGTGAAGTCCACGTACGCCAGGTTGCGTCCGCCCACCCCACTGCGAGGCGCGTGCTTCGGCTGCTGGGCCAGCTGCGCCTGCACTTCCTCCAGCAGCACGCACTCCAGCCCCTCCACCGGCAGACGCTCCGCCAGCGCGCGCTTCGTCACCACCACGCGCGGCTTCGCCTCCTCCACCATCTGCTCCAGCCGCGCTCGCGGGTAGTCCACCTCCAGCGGCACGTACGCTCCGCCTGACTTGGCGATGGCCACCAGCGCCACCACCAACTCCACCGAGCGCTCCACGCACAGCCCCACCCGCTCCTCGGACCCCACTCCCTTGCCTCGCAGGTAGTGCGCCAGCTGGTTGGCTTTCTCCTCCAGCTGCCCGTACGTCAGCTTCTCTTCCCCACACTCCACCGCCACCGCGTCACGCCTCGCCGCCACCTGGCGCTCGAACTCCTCCGCGATGCTCGACTCGCGCGCGTACTCCTGCGCCGTCGCATTCCACGCCACCAACACCTGCTGGCGCTCCGCCTCCGTCAGCAGCGACACGTCTTCCAGGCGCGTGCCCGCGCTCGACACCAGCTCCAGCAGTGCCGCCTTCCACTGCTTCAGCAGCACGTCCATCCCGTGCTGTTCGAAGCGCGGCGTCTCGTACGCGAGCCGCATGCGCAGCTGATCGCCAGGGATGACCGACAGCGTGAGGGGATAGTTCGTCCGCTCACCGAGCCACACGTCCCGCACGTTCAGCCGGGTCGTCCTGCTCTTGATGGAGTCGTCGATGGGATAGTTCTCGAAGACCAGCAGGCTCTCGAAGAGCGGCTGACGGCGAGGGATATCGCTCCAGCCCTGCACCTGCACCAGCCCGCTCTGCTCGTGCTGCCGCTGTTCGGCCTGCTGCTTCTGCAGGCCCTTCAGCCACTCCGCCACGACTTCGGTTCCAGGCAGGCGCACCCGGACCGGCAGGGTATTGATGAAGAGGCCCACCATGCCTTCCACACCCTCGAGCTCCGAGGGACGACCCGCCACCGTCGCGCCGAAGACCACCGAGGACTCGCCCGCGTGGCGTCCCAGCACCAGCGCCCAGGCGCCCTGGGTCAGCGTGTTCACCGTGACCTGGTGGCGCTGCGCGAAGCCCTGCACCGCCGACGTTTCCTCCCTCGTCAGCTGCACATGCAGGTCCTGCTGCTCCTTGGCTCCCTTCTGGCCACGAGCCTCCAGCGGCAGTCGCGTCGCCGCACTCACACCCTGGAGCGCCTCGCGCCAGTACGACTCCGCCTTCTTCGAGTCCTGCTTCGCCAACCACCCGATGTACTCGCGATAGGCAGGGCGGGACTTGCCTCGCGACTGCGCGCCCGTCACCAGCGCTTCATAAGTGCCGAAGACCTCTTCCAGCACCAGGCCGAGGCTCCACCCATCCAGCAGCAGGTGGTGATGGCTCCAGATGAACCGCCACCCTGACTCGCCCAGCTTCATCACCGCCATGCGCATCAGCGGCGCCTTGCTCAGCGTGAAGCCCTGGCGGCTGTCCGTCTTCAGGTACTCGTCCAGCGCGCGCTGCTGCTGCTCGCGTCCGAGGCTGCTCCAGTCACGCTCCTCCCAGGGCAGCACCACCGCGCCGTGGACGAGCTGAAGTGGCTCCTCCAGCCCCTCCCAGACAAAGCCGGTGCGCAGTACCGGCAGTCGCTCCACCGCGCGCTCCCAGGCCGTCCTGAAGGCCGCGATGTCCAATCCGCTGCTCACCTCCCAGGTGAGCTGCTCCACGTACACGCCGCTGCCCGTCTCCAGCAGCGAGTGGAAGAGCAGGCCCTGCTGCAGCGGAGAGAGCGGATAGACGTCCTCCACGCCTTCGCCACGCCCCAGCACCTTCTCCAACTGCTCCCGGCTCGCCTTCACCAGCGGGAAGTCCGCCGCCGTCCACAGCCCCGCGTCCGCGTCCGCGCGCTGCTGCACCAGCCGCCGCAACTCCTTCGCGAAATGTCCCGCCAGCGCTTCCACGGTTTCGCGCCGGTGCAGGCCCTGGCTGTAGTCGATGGCCACTTCCAGCCGGCCGCCCACCACCAGCCCATTCACTCCCAGCACGTGCCCGCGCTTCTCGCCCGCCGCTTGCGCCGCTCCCGCCTTCTCCTTCGCCGGGGCAAACCGCCTCGACTGCGCTGCCACTCCGTCCACCTGGCCCAGGTAGTTGAAGACGACTTCCGCCTTGGGCAACGCGCCCAGCTTCCTCCGCGCCTCTTCACTGCCCAGGTACTTCAGCAGCCCGTACCCCAGGCCCTTGCCGGGCACTCGCCGCACTGACTCCTTCACCGCGCGCACCCACGCCCCCGCCGCCTCCTGCGCGGGCGCTTCCACCACCACCGGGTAGAGGCTGGTGAACCACCCCACCGTGCGCGACACGTCCAGCCCGACTTCCTCTTCGCGCCCGTGCCCTTCCAGCTCCACGCGCAGACTCTGCGCGGCCTTCGCGCCGCGCGCCTCGCTCCACTTCGCCAGTGCCGCCATCAGCGCGGCCAGCAGCACCTCGTCCACGCGGGCGCGGTAGGCCCCGGGCACTTCTCTCAAGAGCGCGCCCGTCTCCTCGCGGCTCAGCTCCAGCCGCACCTCTCCCTCCAGCCCCGTCTCATTCCTCCCGCCCGCCTCGTCCACCGGCAGCCCCGCCACCGGCTTCGCCCCCTGCTCCTCCCAGTACCCAACCTCCCCTTCCACCTGCCCCGCGTACTCCCCCAGCTTCTTCGCCCACTGCTGGTACGAGGCCGTCTTCGGCCCCAGCTCCACTTCTTCTCCCCGGCTGGCCTGCTCGCACGCCCTCTCCACGTCCTCCACCACCACCCGCCACGACACCCCGTCCACCACCAAGTGGTGCACCACCACCAGCAGTCGCCTCCCCGCCTCTCCCAGCTCGAAGAGCACCGCCCTCACCAGCAGACCCTTCTCCAGCTCCAGGCCCCCCTGCACTCCCGTCGCCACCCGCTCCAGCTCCGCGGCCCTTGCCCCTGCTTCCACTCCGCGCAGGTCCACCTGCTCCAGCTTCAGGCTCCCCGCCTCCTCCACCCCGGCGTTGCGCTGACGCCACTCACCGCCTACCCGCTCGAAGCGCATCCGCAGTGCGTCGTGGTGCTTCACCACCGCGCCCAGCGCCTTCTCCAGCGCCGACGCTTCCGTCCCCTTCGTCACCTCCAACATCAGGGACTGATTGAAGTGGTGAGCCTTGTTCCGGTGCTGCGCGAAGAAGTCCCGCTGGATGGGCGTCAGGTCGACCGGTCCTTCCACCGGGCCCTGCTGCGCCACGGCCACCGCCGCCTTCGCCACCTGCGCCAACTCCTCCACCGTCTGCCGCTGGAAGAGCTGCCTCGGAGCAATCTCCAGCCCTGCTCTGCGCGCTCTCGAAACCACCTGGAGCGTGAGGATGGAGTCGCCACCCAGCTCGAAGAAGTTGTCCTGCACGCCGACCCGGTCGAGCCCCAGCACCTGCGCCCAGACCTCCGCCAGCGACTTCTCCGCCTCCGTGCGCGGCGCCACGTACTCGCGCGCCAGCTCGGGACGCACGCCCTCCGGCTCCGGCAGCGCCTTGCGGTCCACCTTGCCGTTGGACGTTAGCGGCAGCGCCTCCAGCGCTACGAATACCGCTGGCACCATGTACTCGGGCAACCTCGACTTCATGCCCTGACGCAGCTCGCTCACGTCCAGTGAGTCGGAGCCGTGACCGACGACATAGGCCACGAGGCGCTTGTCGCCCGCGCCCTGCCCCTTCGCCACCACCACCGCTTCCTTCACCGCCGGGTGCGCCCTCAGCGCTCCTTCCACCTCCCCCAGCTCGATTCGGAAGCCCCTCACCTTCACCTGCGTGTCCGCCCGGCCCAGGAACTCCAGCACCCCGTCCGGACGCCACCGCGCCATATCCCCCGTGCGGTACATCCGCTCCCCAGCCACCGCACCATGCGGGTCCGGTACGAAGCGCTCCGCCGTCTGCTCCGCGCTGCCGATGTACCCCCGCGCCACTCCCTCTCCCGCCGCGTACAGCTCTCCCGCCACTCCCACCGGCACCGGCTTCAGCGCCCCGTCCAGCACGTACACCCGCGTGTTGCCAATCGGCCGCCCAATCGCCACCACCTCTCCCACCTGCCCCGCCTCCGTCATCCGGTGGCAGCTGGTGAAGAGCGTGTTTTCCGTCGGGCCGTAGCACGCCGTCACCGGCACTCCCAGCTCCTCCACCACCCGCTTCACGTGCGGCGCTGACACCACGTCCCCGCCCGTCAGCAGCTGGTGCAGTCCCCTCAAAACCTCCACGTCCGCGTCCACCACCTGCGCGAAGAGTCCCGCCGTCAGGTGCAGCGTCGTCACCCCCTGCCCCTTCACCACCTTCTTCAGCTGCTCCACGTCTCCCACCGGCCCCGCCGGGTACACCACCAGCCGGGCCCCGTTCAGCAGGCTGCCCCATACCTCCAGCGTCGACGCGTCGAAGGAGACGGGCGCAATCAGCAGCAGCGTCTCCTCAGGCCCCAGCCGCGCGTAGTTGGGCCCCTTCACCGTGCGCAGCACGCTGCGCTGCTCCGTCCCTACGCCCTTCGGCTTGCCCGTGCTTCCTGAGGTGAAGTCCACGTACGCCAGGTTGCGTCCGCCCACCCCACTGCGAGGCGCCTGCTTCGGCTGCTGGGCCAGCTGCTCCGCCACCTCCTCCAGCAGCACGCACTCCAGCCCCTCCACCGGCAGTCGCGCCGCCAGCGCGCGCTTCGTCACCACCACGCGCGGCTTCGCCTCCTCCACCATCTGCTCCAGCCGCGCTCGCGGGTAGTCCACCTCCAGCGGCACGTACGCCCCGCCAGACTTGGCGATGGCCACCAGCGCCACCACCAACTCCACCGAGCGTTCCACGCACAGCCCCACCCGCTCCTCGGGCCCCACTCCCTTGCCTCGCAGGTAGTGCGCCAGCTGGTTGGCTTTCTCCTCCAGCTGCCCGTACGTCAGCTTCTCTTCCCCACACTCCACCGCCACCGCGTCACGCCTCGCCGCCACCTGACGCTCGAACTCCTCGGCAATGCTCGACTCGCGCGCGTACTCCTGCGCCGTCGCGTTCCACTCCACCAACACCTGCTGGCGCTCCGCCTCCATCAGCAGCGGCAGCTCCAACAGCCGCCGCTCCGGCTCCGCGACCGCGGACTCCAGCAGCACGCGCAGATGACCCAGCATCCGCCGCACCGTCGCCTCCTCGAAGAGGTCGGTGCTGTACTCCAGCGTCCCCTGGAATCCCTCCGCCGTGTCCGCGAGCGAGAGGGTGAAATCAAATCGTGACGTGCCGACGTCCACGTCCTTCAGGCGCGCGCTCAGACCCGGCAGATTCAGCTCGGCCTGCAGGTCCTGCTGGAGGACGAGCATCACCTGGAACAGCGGCGAGTACCCCAGTCGCCGCTCGGGCTGGAGCGCCTGCACCAGCCGCTCGAAAGGCACGTGCTGGTGCGCGAACGCGCCCAGCGTCACCTCCCGCACGCGCCCCAGCAGCGCCCGGAACGACTCCCCGTCCTCCAGCTTCGTGCGCAGCACCAGCGTGTTGATGAACACGCCAATCAACTCCTCCACCTCCGTGCCATGACGACCCGCCACTGGCGTGCCCACGCTCACGTCCGGCTGTCCGGAGTACCTCGACAGCAGCACCTGGAGCCCCGCCAGCAACACCATGAAGGGCGTCACGCCCTCGGCGCGGCTCAGCGCCTTCAGCGCTCCGGAGAGCTCACGGGGCAGGTGCACCGGCAGCAGCGCGCCTCGGAAGCCCTGCACCGTCGGGCGCGGCCGGTCCGTTGGCAGCTCCAGCACCGGCGGTGCCCCCGCGAGCTGCTCGCGCCACCAGGAAAGCTGCGCGTCCAGGACCTCGCCCCGCAGCCACTCCCGCTGCCACAGCACATGGTCCGCGTACTGCACGGGCAGGGCCGGCAGCACGGGCGCGCGACCCTCGACGCGCGCGCCATAGACCTGCACCGCCTCGCGCACCAGCACCCGCAGCGACCAGCCGTCCGAGACGATGTGGTGCATCGTCAGCAGCAACACGTGCTCACGCTCGCCGAGCCGCAGCAGCGTGGCCCGCAGCAGCGGCCCTCGCGTGAGCTCGAAGGGACGCCGCGCCTCCTCGCGAGACCACCGGAGCGCCTCGGCCTCACGCGCGGACGCATCCACCCCCTTCAGCTCGATGACCTCCAGCAGCGGACCGGACGTCACCGGCGAGACGACCTGGACGGGACCGACCTCCGCCTCACGGAAGGTCGTCCGGAGCGACGCGTGCCGGCGGAGGACCTCGCGGAGCCCCTCCTCGAGCGCGGCCACCTCCAGCCGGCCCTCCAGCCACACGGCTCCGGAGACGTTATACGCCGGGTTGCCCGGCTCCATCCGGTCCAGGAACCACAGCCGCTGCTGCGCGAAGGAGAGCGGCGCCGGGCCCTCGCTGTGGACGGGCCGAACCGGCGGGACGGAGTCCGCGGCGCCCCGTGCCACGGACTGGAGCTGCTCCACCAGACGGGCCACCGTCGGGGCCGAGAACACGTCCCGCAGCGGCACCTCCACGCCCAGGGACGCGCGCAGCGCCGACACCAGCCGGGCCGCCAGCAGCGAGTGCCCTCCCAGCTCGAAGAAGTCATCGTGCAGGCCCACCCGCTCCACCTGGAGCAGGCGCGCCCACAGCCCCGCCACCAGCTCCTCGGTGGGCGTGCGCGGCGCGACGAAGGCCTCGCGGCGCGGCTCCAGCGAGCGGCCCTCCGGCGCGGGCAGCGCCTTGCGGTCCACCTTCCCGTTGGGCGTGAGCGGCAGCGCCGGCAGGACCACGAAGGCCGACGGCACCATGTACTCCGGCAGCCCCCGCCGCAGGTGCTCTCGCAGCGCGCCCACATCCAGCGCCTGCCCCGGGCGAGGCACGGCATATGCCACCAGGCGCTTGTCGCCGGGCACGTCCTCGCGAGCCGCCACCACCGCGGCCTGGACGTCCGGGTGCCGCGCGAGCACGGCCTCCACCTCGCCCGGCTCGATGCGGAAGCCCCGCACCTTCACCTGGAAGTCCGCGCGGCCGAGGAACTCCACCGTCCCGTCCGACTTCCAGCGCGCCAGGTCTCCCGTCCGGTACAGCCTCGCCCCCGCCCGCCCGCTGAACGGGTCCGGCACGAAGCGCTCCGCCGTCAGCTCCGGACGGCCCCTGTAGCCGCGCACCACGCCCGCGCCGCCGATGTACAGCTCCCCCGCCACCCCCGCCGGCACCGGCCCCAGGTGCGCGTCCAGCACGTACAGCTCCGTGTTGGCGATGGGCCGCCCGATGGACACCGGCGACTCGGCCGGCCCCACCGTGTGCGTGGAGGACCAGACCGTCGTCTCCGTCGGGCCGTACATGTTGAGCAGCCGCCGGGGCAGCCGCCGCTCCAGTGACGCCGCCAGCGCGGGCGGGAGGGCCTCACCGCCCACCATCAGGCAGCGCAGCGCACCCAGCACGTCCTCCGCGCCGGGCTCCAGCAGCAGCGCCTGCGCCAGCGACGGCGTGCCCTGCAGGTGCGTCACCCCGTGCGCGCGCAGCCCCGCCAGCACCGCGGCCGCGCCCACCTCGTCACCGTGCACCACCACCTGGAAGCCGCGCGCCAGCGTCCACAGCAGCTCCAGCACGGAGATGTCGAAGGAGATGCTGGTGACGGCCAGCCACACCGGCCGGGGCCCCACGGGCACGCGCTCGTCCATGCCGGCGAAGAAGCTGGCCACGTTGCGCTGCAGCACCTGCACGCCCTTGGGACGCCCCGTGCTGCCCGACGTGTAGAGCACGTAGGCCAGGTGCTCCGGGCCCGCACCCTCTCCGGGCCCCTGCTCGGCCACGTCCGCGCGCGTCTCGGGCGCGTCCAGCAACACCGTGCGCACGTCCCCGGTGGACAGGGTGCCGGCCAGCGACGCCTGCGTCAGCAGCAGCCGCGCCCCCGAGTCCTCCAGCATGTACGCCAGGCGCTCCGCGGGGTAGCCGGGGTCCAGCGGCAGGTACGCGCCACCGGCCTTCAGGATGCCCAGCATTCCCACCACCAGCTCCACCGAGCGTCGCGCGCACAGGCCCACCACCGTCTCGGGCCCCACGCCCAGCCCGCGCAGCCGCAGCGCCAGCGCGTTGGCCCGCTGGTGCAGCGCCGCGTACGTGAGCCGCTCCCCACCACACACCAGCGCCACCGCGTCCGGAGTGCGCGCCGCCTGCGCCTCCAGCAGCGCCGCGAGCCCCGCCTCCTCGTACGGCCGGCCGGTGGCGTTCCACTCCACCAGCACGCGCCGCCGCTCCTCCTCCGGCAGCAGGGGCAGCCGGGACAGCGTCCGCGAGGGCTGCGCCACGGCGCCCTCCAGCAGCGTCGCCAGGCTCGCCATCAGTCGCGCGGCGGTGGGGGCCTGGAAGAGGTCGGTGCTGTACTCCAGCGTCCCCTCCAGCCCGTCCCGCACCTGGTGCAGCGACAGCGTCAGGTCGTACTGCGACGTGCCGGTGTCCACGTCCTCCAGGCGGGACTCCAGGCCGGGCAGTGCGGGCGCCGCCGCCGACACGGGCTGCAGGATGAGCATGGCCTGGAACAGCGGCGCGTGGCTCCGCGAGCGGGCGGGCTGCAGCGCCTGCACGAGCAGCTCGAAGGGGACGTCCTGGTGGGCGTACGCCCCCAGCGTCACCTCCCGCACCCGCGCCAGCAGCTCCCGGAAGGTCAGCCGCCCCTCCACGCGCGTGCGCAGCACCAGCGTGTTGATGAACACGCCGACCAACCCCTCCAGCTCCGAGCGCTGCCGGCCCGACACCGGCGTGCCCACGCACACGTCCTCCTGTCCGGAGTACCGGTGCAGCACCGTCTGGAAGGCCGCCAGCAGCACCATGAAGGGCGTCACGCCCTCGCGCGCGGCCAGCTCGCGCACGGCCCGGGTGAGCTCCGCGGGCAGGCGCACGGGCAGCTTCGCGCCCCGGTAGGACTGCACCGGCGGACGCGGGGCGTCCCCCAGCAGCTCCAGCACGGGCGGAGCCCCCGCGAGCTGCTGGCGCCACCACGCGAGCTGCGACTCCAGCACCTCGCCCTTCAGCCACTCGCGCTGCCACCGCGCGAAGTCCACGTACCGCACCGCCAGCGCCGGCAGCGCGGCGTCCCGGCCCTCGCGCAGCGCCGCGTAGAGCGCCGCCACCTCGCGCACGAGCACGCCCATGGACCAGCCGTCGGCCACGAGGTGGTGCACCACCACCAGCAGCACGTGCTCCCGCGCGTCCGTGCGCACCAGCAGCGCGCGCAGCAGGTCCCCCGCCAGGTCAAAAGGGCGGCGCGCCTCCTCCCCCAGGCGCCGGTGCAGCTCCGTCTCGCGCAGCGCCGCGGGCACGTCCGACAGGTCCACCCGGGACAGCGCCACGTCCATGGCGGGAAGGGCGCGCTGCACGGGCACGCCGTCCTGCTCGGCCACCGTGGTGCGCAGGGCCTCGTGGCGCCCCGTCAGCTCGCCCAGCGCGCGCTCCAGGGCCGTCACGTCCAGCTCGCCGGAGAGGCGCACCGCCGCGGGGATGTGGTGCAGCGGGCTGCCCGGCTCCAGCTGGTGCAGGAACCACAGGCGCTGCTGCGCGAAGGACAGCGGCACCGCCCCGTCGTCCGGACCGCGGGTGAGCGCCACGCGCGCGCTCCCGTCGCGCTTCGCGAGGATGCGCTGGGCCAGCTCGGAGAGGCTGGGCCCCTGCAGCAGCACCTCCATGGGCAGCGCCACGCCCAGCCCCGTCTCCACCTCGTTCGCGAGCTCGACGGCGGCCAGCGAGTCCAGCCCGTAGCGGGTGATGGGCTCCTCCAGCCGGAGCTCCTCGGGACGCAGGTGCAGCCGCGCCGCCAGCCGCGAGACGAGCCACGCCTGCACCGCCTCCAGCCGCGTCGGCGCGCCGGACTCGCCCGCGGCGCGCACCGTCCCGCTTCCCGCCCCGGTGGCCGGAGATGGTCCCCCCGTGGGGCCGCTGGAGGAAGGACCGTCCGAGCCGGGCCCACCACCGGAAGGGCCCCCGTCGGTGGGGCCGCCCTCCTCCTCCCACGCCAGCACCACGCGCAGCTCACCCGCCAGCCAGGCGGCCTGCGTGGCGCGGCGCTGCACCTTGCCGCTGGACGTCTTGGGCAGGCTCCCCGGCTCGATGAGCACCACCGCGTGGGGCCGCACCTCGTGCCCCTCGGCCAGACGCTGGCGGATGGCGCCCAGCGCCAGCTCACCCGCCTCCAGCTGCTGGCGCAGGTTCGAGTAGCGGCGCAGGTCGACCTCCTGCACGACGACGAGCCGCTCCTGCCCGCCCACCTCCGCCGCGAAGGCCGCGCCCCCGCCCGGCCGCAGCGCCGGGTGGCTCCCCTCCATGGTGAGCTCGAGGTCCTGCGGGTAGTGGTTGCGCCCGCGCAGGATGATGAGGTCCTTGAGGCGCCCCGTGACGAACAGCTCCCCGCTCGCGTCGACGAAGCCCAGGTCTCCGGTGCGCAGGAACGGCCCGTGCCCGTCCACCAGCTTCCCCTGGAAGGCCGCCTCGGATTCCCCGGGCCGCTGCCAGTAGCCCTGCGCGATGCTCGGCCCCGCCACCCAGACCTCGCCCACCGCACCCACCGGGCAGGGCTCGCGCAGCTCGGGGTGCACCACCCGCAGCGTCTGATCCTCCAGCACCGTGCCGCAGCCCACCAGCGTGCGCGCCACCGTGCCCGGACGCGGCGGCTCGGCACGCCCCAGCTCCAGCGCCTCCCGGTCCAGCTCCCGCAGCACCGGCGCCTGGCCCTTCGTCGCGCCCGTGGCGATGAGCGTCCCTTCCGCCAGGCCGTAGCACGTGTAGAGCGACTCCCGGCGGAAGCCGCTCGGCCCGAAGGCCTCCACGAAGCGGTCCAACGTCTCCGCGCGAATCGGCTCCGCGCCGCAGAAGGCCACCTCCCAGCGGCTCAGGTCCAGCTGCTGGCGCTGCGCCTCCGACACCTTCCGCACGCACAGGTCGAAGGCGAAGTTGGGCCCGCCGCTGATGGTGCCTCCCGTGCGCGACAGCACCTCCAGCCACCGGAAGGGGTTCTTCAGGAACGTCAGCGGCGACATCAGCGTGCACGGGAAGCGCGCGTACAGCGGCTGGAGGATGCCGCCGATGAGCCCCATGTCGTGGTAGGGCGGCAGCCAGATGACACCCACACTGTCGTCCCGCACGCCGAAGGCCGAGGAGATGAGCCCCAGGTTGTGCAGCAGGTTGCGGTGGCTCAGCATCACCCCCTTCGGGGTGCCCGTGGAGCCGGAGGTGTACTGGAGGAACGCCAGCGACTCCGCGTCATGCTCCGGCCTGCGCCACGCTCCTTCCGCGCCCTCGGGCAGCTCGTCCGTCGCCACCCACCGCAGCGCGGCCAGCTCCGGCGCGAGCTCGAAGAGGGCCTCCTTCATCGACAGCACGAAGGACGTGGTGAGCACCACCGTCGCCCGCGCGTCCTGGATGATCGCCCGCAGCCGCGGCAGCGTCCGCTCCAGCCGCATCGGGTCGGGTGGGTACGCCGGCACCGCCACCAGGCCCGCATACAGACAGCCGAAGAAGCCCGCCACGTACTCCAGCCCGGGCGGATACAGCAGCACCGCGCGCTCACCCGGCCCGGCGGACTCCTGGAGCGCAGCGCCAATGCGCCGCGCTCGCGCATCCAGCCCGTGGTACGTCAGCTCCGCGTCCGGCCCGTCCTCCTCCACGAAGCTGTAGAGACGCTCCTCCGGCTGCTCCCCGACCCGCGATAGCAACACGTCAACCAACGTCCCGGAACGCGGGGCAAGACCGGCAGCCATTACAGTCCTCGAAGGGCAAACCATTCTCGCCAGGAGTCCTTGCTTGGCAGAGACGGTCAGTAATGCCCTGAATACAAATTTTGCGGGGGTGACACCTATACAATTTCATTGCCTGTGGCAAACTGCGCCGCGCCTGCGGCCAGAAGAGTCAGCCCCGACTCGCAACCGTGAGCCCGAACGGCCCTCCATTGCTGGGGGGGCGCGTTCCACCGAGGACCGAGGGATGTCTCAGCCAGCGCTGTATCTGAAGCAGAACGTCGTCACCGAACCGCTCTACAATCAGTGGTACGCGTGGTGGTTTCTCGCGTCGCCCATGACGGCGCCGCTCTTCGTCGCGAACCTCCATGTGAAGATCATGGAGTCCTTCGTGGCCAACCCTGCCATCCACGTGGCGGCGTTGAAGAGCCCGGCCCTGCGGGGTGGTCCCTACCTCAACTACGGGGTGGACCGGGTGGCCGAGGTGAAGGCGCTGCTGGAGCGCACACTCTCGGAGGAGGCGCTGTCAATCCAGTACGCGAAGGCCATGGTGGAGCTGGACAAGCTGCTGGCCACCGCGGAGGGCTACTCGCTGGAGGACCTGTACCCGCGCGTTCCGGATCTGCTGCGCGGCTACGTGGAGCTGACGTACGACCTGAACAACCGGGCCACGCCGCGCTTCTTCGAGCCACTGCTCTACCGCAGCCCGTTCCACCGGGAGTCCTCGCAGAGCCTGTCCATGCGTCTCATCCACAAGGACGCGCGGCCGTATGTCTTCAGCACGCCGCGGCTGGACACGGCGGACGGCAGCCTCCAGGTGAAGATTCCCTACCGTCACGAGGCCATTGACCGGCTCTTCGCCATGCGGCGCACGCCGGCGGCGGTAGAGCCGGTGCGCGAGGCGCTGGGCATCGACGCGAAGGACCAGGACACCTTCGCCGCCTTCTTCACCGAAGAGCCTCCACGCCCGGCGCCCCGATATGACGGTGACGGGGTGCGTGTGCGCTACTTCGGCCACGCGTGCGTGCTCATCGAGTCGCGCCACGTCAGCATCCTCACGGACCCCGTGGTCAGCTACGACTTCCCCACGGACATGCCGCGCTACACCTTCGCGGACCTGCCGGAGCACATCGACTACGTCCTCATCACCCACGGCCACGCCGACCACCTGATGTTCGAGCCGCTGCTGCAATTGCGGCACCGCATTGGCACCGTCGTCGTGCCGGCGGCGGGCGGCGGCGGGCTGGCGGACCCGTCCCTCAAGCTGATGCTCAAGCACGCGGGCTTCCGCAACGTCGTCGCCCTGGCGGAGCTGGAGTCCCTGCCGCTGCAGGGCGGCGAGCTCATGGGCCTGCCCTTCATCGGTGAGCACGGCGACCTGGACATCCAGGCCAAGCTGGCCCACCTGGTGAAGCTGGAGGGCAAGTCGCTGCTGATGGCGGCGGACTCCAACGCGCTCGAGCCGCGCCTGTACGAGCACGTCCACCGCGAGGTGGGGCACATCGACATGATGTGGCTGGGCATGGAGTCCGAGGGTGGGCCGCTGAGCTGGATGTATGGCCCGCTCCTGCCGGCCCCCATGCAGCGGAAGATGGACCAGTCGCGGCGGCTCAACGGCTCCAACGCCGTGCGCGCCATCGAAATCGTCCAGCGGCTGAAGCCCGGGCAGGTCTACATCTACGCCATGGGCCGCGAGCCGTGGCTGGGGCACGTCATGGTGATGGGCTACCACGAGAACTCGCCCCAGCTCGTCGAGTCCCGCAAGCTCCTGGCGTACTGCGCCGAGAAGGGCATTCGCGCGGACATGCCCTACGGGCAGGCCGAGTACTTCCTGCGCTGACTCCTCCGCGGCCCGGGCCGCGGCACCTTCCCGAGGTTCCCCATGCAGAGCCACCCGCCCTCCACGCCGTCAGGCGGCCGGGCCACCTTCCTGATGATTACGCCCGGTGGTGAAGGCCAGATGAAGGGCCACCTGACGCGCGTGCTGGACCTGGCCCAGGGTCTGGTGTCCCGGGGCCACCGCGTGCTGGTCTTCACGGAGGCGGCCGTCCCGGGAGAGGTGGAGGCGTCGGGGGCGGAGCTGGTGGCGGCCAGGAGCTACCGGGGCATCCGGGACCGGCTGGAGGAGGCGCGCAAGACGATTCCCTCCTGGATGCGCATCTCGCTGCTGGCGCGCAGGGCCTACTGGTACGTGTGCTACCGCCGCGCGGTGCTGGCCAGCGCGGAGGCCTACTTCCAGGAGCTGGAGCCGCTGCTGCGCCAGGAGCAGGTGGACTGCGTGGTGTACGACTACTTCGCGTTCGGCGCGGGGTACGCGGCGGAGAAGCTGGGCATCCCCGCCATCAGCACCGGCAACCTGGGGAGCGTCATCGACGCGGACGGGCTGCCCATGCTGCTGCGGGCCTCGCCGCCCGGCCAGCTGGCGCGCCGCCTGCCCCGGCTGACGCACACGCTGGTGGATGCGTTCCTCCCCCTGCGGCGGACGCGGGAGAAGCTGGGCCTTGCCCCGCGCCCGTCGAAGCACGCCGAGTTCTTCCAGACCATGGGCTCCAGCCAGCTGCACCTCGCCATGGTCCCCGGCAACCTGCTGGACGGCATCCCCCGCCGCGAGCACCAGCTCTACGCGGGGACCATCGCCTTCGACGGTGCATCCAAGGCGAAGGCGGAGGCGTTCGGCGCCATCGACCCCGGCACCCTCCTGGTCAGCACCACCAGCGTGGGACAGGACGGCGGGCTGATGCGCAAGGTGCTGGAGGCGCTGGCCCCCATGGGGCGCCCGGTGCTGGCCACCACGGCCGGCGCCCGCGACGTGCCCACGAATCTGGGCCCCCACATCCGCACCGAGGCCTACGTGCCCCACGAGCAGGTGTTCCCCCACGTGTCGGCCCTGGTGACGCACGGCGGCTGGGGCGCGGTGGGCCGGGCGCTGCGCCACGGCGTGCCCATGCTCATCATCCCCCTCTTCGCCGACCAGCCGCTCAACGCGACGGTGCTGGAGCAGCAGGGGCTCGCGTACCACCTGCCGCTGCACCAGGCCACGCCGGAGGCCATCCGCGCCCGCGTCCAGGCCCTGCTGGAGGACCAGGTCCTCCACGCGCGCGTGAAGAAGGTCTCCGAGGAGCTGAAGGCGATGCGCCGGGACAACGTGGCCCTCGACACCCTGGAGCGGCTCGCGCACGAGACTCGCGGGCGCCGGCAGGCCGCGGCGGCCTGAGCCGGCCGTCCCCCGAAACGATTCGACACTCCGGCGCAGGCCGCGAGCGTCCGCCGCACCTCCTTCGTCCGACTGCCCATGCCCACTGACGACAACCGAGTCACCGTGCGCCGCATCCTCAGCCTGGCCCGCCCCGAGGCGCGCCGGCTCGCGGTGGGCATCGTCTTCCTGATGATTGGCAGCGCGCTGTCGCTGGCCTTCCCGCAGGTCATCCGCCTCATCATCGACGAGGCGCTGGGCGCCAGGGACCAGCGCCTCATCGACGAGGCCACCCTCTGGATGACGGTCATCTTCGCGCTCCAGGCCGTGGCGCACGCGCTGCGCTACTACTTCTTCACCAGTGCGGGCGAGCGCGTGGTGATACGGCTGCGCGAGCAGCTCTTCTCCAACCTCGTGTCCCAGGAGGTGGCCTTCTTCGACCAGAGCAAGACGGGGGAGCTCGTCAGCCGGCTGGGCGCGGACTCGGCGGTGCTGCAGCACACGGTGAGCGGCAACATCGCCATGGCGCTGCGCAGCGGGGCGCAGGTGATTGGCGGCCTCGCGCTGCTCTTCTACACCTCGCCCACCCTCACGCTGCTGATGCTCCTCGTGGTGCCTCCGGTGGTGGTGGTGGGCGTCGTGTATGGCCGGCGCATGCGGTTGACGTCGCGGAGGGTGAACGACGCGCTGGCCGCCTCCAACGGGGTGGCCGAGGAAATCTTCGTCGGCATCCGCACCGTGCGCTCCTTCGCCGCCGAGCGCCACGAGGTGGTCCGCTACCGGGGCGCCATCGAGGATGCGGCCGCGCTGGCCCGCCAGCGCTCCCGGCTGTCCGCCTTCTTCATCGCCGGCACCTCCTTCAGCGGGTTCGCCGCCGGCTCCATCGTGCTCTGGTACGGCAGCCGGCTGATGCTGCGCGGGGACATGACGGTGGGCGACCTCACGTCCTTCCTCGTCTACACCACCCTGGTCTCCCTGTCGGTGAGCGGGCTGACGGACCTGTGGGCGGACTTCATGCGCGCGTCCGGCAGCGCGGAGCGCGTCTTCGAGATGCTCGACCGCCAGCCCGAGATGCCCATCTCCGGAGGGGAGCGCATCCCGGGCCTCCAGGGCCAGCTCGACTTCCAGGGGGTGCACTTCTCCTATCCCACGCGGCCGGACGCGCCCGTGCTCCAGGGGGTGGACCTGTCGGTTCAGCCCGGCGAGGTGGTGGCCATCGTCGGCCCCTCGGGCGCGGGCAAGTCCACCATCGCCAGCCTGCTGGCGCGCATGTACGACCCGCAGGGCGGGCGGCTGATGCTGGACGGTAGGGACTTGCGCGCGCTGGACCCGGAGTGGCTGCGCCAGCAGGTGGGCGTGGTGGCGCAGGAGCCCATGCTCTTCTCCGGCTCCATCTTCGACAACATCCGCTACGGGCGCATGGACGCCACCAAGGCGGAGGTGGAGGCCGCGGCCCGCACCGCCAACGCCGCTGACTTCATCGCCCGCTTCCCGGACGGCTACGGCACGCTGGTGGGCGAGCGCGGGGTGCAGCTGTCCGGCGGCCAGAAGCAGCGCGTGGCCATTGCCCGCGCCGTGCTGAAGAACCCGCGCCTGCTCATCCTCGACGAGGCCACCAGCGCGCTCGACTCGGAGAGCGAGCACCTGGTGAAGGAAGCGCTGGAGCGCCTGATGAAGGGCCGCACCACCCTCATCATCGCCCACCGCCTGTCCACCGTGGCCAACGCGGACCGCGTGTTCGTGCTGGAAGGCGGACAGGTGGTGCAGAGCGGCGACCACGCCTCCCTCATGGAGCAGGGGGGCCTGTATCGCCGGCTGGTGGAGCGGCAGTTCGTGGCAGCCTGAGAGGACACAGCCCATGTCGACGACAGCGCCTTCCCTTCCCTCCTCCGGCCGGTCCACGTTCCTGCTGGTGGCGCCCAACGCGGGCAACGCCCTGAAGGGCCACCTGCTGAACCTGCTGGACCTCGCCTGGGAGCTCACGCGGCGGGGACACCGCGTCCTGGTGCACACGCCGGAGGCGTCCCGCGCCCTGGTGGAAGCCGCGGGGGCGGAGCTCCTCTCCTCGCAGGGCTTCCGCGAGGTGGGCGCCCGGCTGGACCAGACCTCGAAGTCGGCGCCGCGCTGGGCCCGCGGTGGGCCGTTGGGCGCGCTGTACAGCGGCGTGCACCTGCGCCGCCACCTGGACGAGAGCGCCGCGGAGCTCGCGGGGCTGCTGGAGCCCATCCTGCGCCGCGAGCAGGTGGACTGCATGGTGTACGACTTCTTCGCCCTGGGCGCGAGCTACGCGGCGGAGCGGGTGGGCATCCCCGCCGTCAGCACCGGCAACCTGGGGAACGCCGTGACGACGACGGGCTTCCCGCTGGCCCTGGTGATGGCGGGGCGCGGCTGGAAGCAGCGGCTCCACCGGCTCCCGCTGCGGCTGGGGCATGCCCTGGTGGACGCGGTGGTGCCCCTGCGGCGGACGCGGGCGCGGCTGGGGCTGCCCCCCCGCCCGGTGAAGCACGCGGAGCTCTTCCAGGTCATGGCGTCCCCGCAGCTCAACCTCATCCCCAGCCAGCCCGGCTGCCTCGCCGGAATCCCGCTGCGGGAGCATCAGCTGTTCTCGGGCCCCAACGTCTTCGACGGGGACCCCGCCCCCACCGAGGCCCCGCCGGCCGTCGAGCCCGGCACCGTGCTGGTCAGCACCACCACCGTGGGCCGGGACCGGGGCCTGCTGCGCAAGGTGCTGGAGGCGCTGGCCCCGCTGAAGCGGCCCGTGCTCGCCACCGCGGCCGCCGCCCGCGACGTGCCCGAGGGAATGCCCCCGCACATCCGCATCGAGCGCTTCGTGCCCCACGAGCAGGTGCTGCCCCAGGTCTCCGCCCTGGTGACGCACGGAGGCTGGGGCGCGGTGGGCCGGGCACTGCGCCACGGCGTGCCCATGCTCATCATCCCCCTCTTCGCCGACCAGCCGCTCAACGCCCTGCTGCTGGAGAAGCAGGGCCTCGCCTATCGACTGCCGCTGCACCAGGCGACGCCGGAGGCCATCCGCGCCCGCGTCCAGGCCCTGCTGGAGGACCAGGTGCTGCGCTCGCGGCTGAAGAAGACCTCGGAGGAGCTCAAGGCCCTGCGCCAGGACAACGAGGCCCTCGACACCCTGGAGCGGCTCGCGCGCGAAGCCCGGGAGCGCCGGACGGCGGCGGCGGCCTGAGCCCCGCTTCCCGCTCCGGCCCGGCGCCTCACAGCGTGCGCGGCGCCTTCGCCTTGAAGTCCGCGCGCATCTCGCGCAGCCCTTCCTCGCGCGTCATCCGGCCCTCGTAGCCCAGCTCCTGGCGGGCCTTCTCGTCGCTCACCGTCACCTCGCGTCCCACCAGCAGCAGCTCGGCGCGGGTGAGGGGCGGCCGGCTGCTCAGGTGGAAGGCGCCCCAGACCATGTCACCCAGGGTGGCCAGCGTCGCCGCCAGGCCATACGGCACCGTGCGCGTGCCCGCGTCCACGTTCTGCGTCTGCAGCATCTCGGTGATGAAGTCGCGGAACACCACCGGCTCGCCGTCGGTGAGGAAGTACGCCTGGCCTCCGCGGCCCTTCTCCGCCGCCAGCAGCATGCCCTCCACGCAGTTGGCCACGTGGCAGGTGGAGGACAGGTAGCGCCCGCCGCTGAACCACGCGAAGCGCTTCGCCTTCACCGCGTCGATGATTTCCGGCAGCAGCGAGGTGTCACCCTTCCCCCAGATGAAGCGCGGGCGCACCGCCACGGTGACGAAGTCCGGGGAGTTGACGCTCAGCACCCGCTTCTCCGCCTCGGCCTTGGTGGAGGGGTAGTTGCCGATGGGGCGCTCCGGAATCGGCCAGGTCTCGTTCACCTTCACCAGCGGCGTGCCGTCCACCAGCACCGCCTCCGTGCTGACGTGCACCAGCCGCTTCACACCCGCCGCGCGCGCCGCCTCCAGCACCCGCTCCGTACCGCGCACGTTGGCCTCGTAGAACTCCTCGCGAGGCCCCCATCCCTTCACGTACGCCGCCGCGTGGAAGACGGTGTCGCAGCCCTCCATGCCGGGCTTCAGCTTGTCCGCGTCGGACAGGTCTCCCTCGAAGGGCTCGGCGCCGGACTCCGTCACCGCCGCCACGGAGGAGGCAGAGCGCGCCAGCGCTCGCACCGAGTCCCCGCGCGCCTTCAGCGCCGCGATGAGGTTCCTGCCCACGAAGCCCGAACCGCCGGTGACGAATGCCCGCATGGACGACTCTCCTGACCTGAAGACCCCGCGCTCCTACCACCACCCGTGTCCAGCGGGGTAGCCGCCAGTCGGCCGCCTCGGGCAGGGTGTCACCTGGCCCGGGCGCGTCGCCTCCCCCGGTCCGGCGTCACCCGCGTCCGCGCCGCCGCGCGCTCCACGCCTCGCGCACGGCCCGCAGCGCCTGCCACCGGGGCCAGAACCCCCGGAGGGCGTACTTGATGAGCCGGTACAGCGTGCGCTCCGCCACCGCGATGTGGACCGCGTGGACGCGCCCGCGCAGCAGGTCCTCCCAGGAGTCGGGCCCCGCATGGACGTGGCTGCCGTCCAGGGTGAACTGGCAGATGCTGAGGTCCGTGACGTCGACCTGACGGCCCACGCGGGGCCCCTCCCGGAAGAGCGCCGGGAGGTGGATGAGCTGGAGCAGGTGTCCCTCCGGCGAGTGGACCTGGAGGATGTACAGCTCGCTGCCGTCCGGGAGCTTCCGGACCTTGAGCAGCTCCTCCATCGACGCGGACCCCGCGCGCTCGGCGGCGCACGCGGCGTGCTCGTCCTTGGGGAACACCATGCCCATCAGCCACCGGAACATCGTCGGAGGTCCCTTCCGACGGCACGGCGTGAAGCCCGCCTCCAGCAGTCGCCGGGCCGTCCGCTCGTAGGCTTCGACGGAGCCACAGTAGAAGTCGTAGTCCGCCGAGTCCCGGGTGCCATCCATCTCCCCGCTCAGCCAGCGCAGGACGCGTCCGCCCAGAAGCCACGTGTCGTCACCGAGCAGGTGCGCATGGGGCAGCTCCGGCAGCCGGAGCACCCGCTGCACGTCGGCGATGCGAAGGGGCGTTCCCGCGGCGAGCAGGGCGCGCAGCTCCTTCTCCTCTTCGGGCGTGAAGCGACGGGCCATGGACGGAGCGCCATGAAATCATGGAGCCTCGTGCGGACGCGAGGGTTGCCTCCGCCCGGCGTCCCTTCGAGACTCCCACCCGGGCGACGGGTCCGCGGCCTGGAGCCGGGACGCTCGTGCCCGAGGAGACGAGGCCCCTGTGATGGATGAAGAGCTCCCGCTGGTCGCGATGACGGAGGACATGACCGTCAACCTCGCCCTCTTCGGCTTCGTTGGTGTCTGCCAGCTGGTCTTCCCGGGTCGCATCCGGGCCTGCTACCTGCTGGGCACGCATGCCACCAACGAGGCGGTGGAGGACAGCGACCTCGACCTGACGGTGGTGTTCAAGGAGCGCTTCCAGGAGGGGGAGAAGGAGAGCGCGGCCCGCCTCCGGCACTACCTGGGCGGACTGGCCCGCATGCCCCTGGACATGAGCGTGGTGGACGAGGCGCAGCTGATGGAGCTGGGCGAGGTCAAGCTGAAGCGAAACTCCCTGCTGCTGGCGGGAGAGGACATCCGCGAGCAGGTGCCGATGATGGCGCCGGACCGGTGGCTGCGCTTCTGCATGCACTGGCCCTACATGTTCATGGAGCGCGGCCGCGCCCGGAGCGAGGGCGAGCCGCTGCGCTACCCGCTCGACTACCCGGACCCGCAAGGCGAGCTCTACGGTTATGACCACCGCGAGGCGATGGATGCCGGGGGGCAGCTGCACCGGGGATTCAAGGAGCTGGTCTCCCTGGCGTGCTGGTTCGCCGCCGTCGGTGTCGCGAAGACCGGCCGCAACACCGCGTCCAAGCGCGAGTCCATCGAGGCGCACCGCGAGCTCGTGAATGACGCGTGGTCTCCCCTGTTCGAGGACATCTACGCGTGCCGCAAGCGCTGGGGCTACCGCGTGCCCGAAGCCCCCGAGGACCGCGAGCACCTGCGCGCGCTCTGCGCCCGGATGCTGGAGGCGGAGAACCACTTCCTCGCCGGCTACAAGGACTACCTGCTGCAGGAAGTGCGGCGCGGAGACCTGAAGGACCGCGTCCTCGCCGCCCAGCGCCTCGGCGAAATCATCTACCCCGGTGACGAAGTCCCCGCCGCGCTGGAGTCCCTGAAGGACGCACCGGAGGAAGCCCTGCGCGAGGCCGCGCGGGAGTCGCTCCGCAAGGTGAAGCAGTACGGCGCCACGTCCCGGTAGCCGGCGACCCGAACAGGCCGCCGGCCACCCACGCTACCCGGCCTTCTGCAGTCCCTCCCCCGAGCGGGCCCGAGCCAGCAGGGCCCGCAGCCGCGCGGCGAGGTGCTCCACGTGGGGCACGGCCACGAGGCTGAAGTGGTCACCCGGCACCTCGAACACCTCCACCCCGCCCCGCGCGAGCCCGCGCCACCCGAGGTCCTCCTCCTGTCCTGGAGGGCCTTCCGCGGCGCGCAGCAACACCATGGCGCCATCGAGCGGCTGGGGCACGTACCCGCGAGACGCCCGCCGGTTCCGCGCGAACATCGTCCAGAGGGTCCGCAGCTCCGCGCACGCCTCCGCGTCCAGGGCGGAGTCCGCGCCGGGCCGCGCCTCCAGCACCGCCGCCAGCTCCGCCGCGTCCACGTGGTCCAGCACCTCCGCCGCCCTCGGGTGGAGGGCGGAGAGCCGCGTCAGGTGGCTGGCGAACTCCAGCACGACCTCCGCGTCCAGCTCCTCCGCGGGCGCCACATCCACGCCTCTCGCGTCGATGACGACGAGCAGCCCCACTTCGTCTCCCCGCTCCCGGAGCTGCCGCGCCATCTCGTACGCCAGCCGGCCGCCCATGGACCATCCGCCCAGGAGGTACGGGCCTTCCGGCTGCACCTCGCGCACGGCCTCCAGGTAGCGGGTGGCCATCTGCTCCACCGTGTCACCGGAGCCGCCCGTGGGGACCTGCAAGCCATAGAAGGGCTGGTCCGCATCCATCCGCTTCGCCAGCTCCAGGTAGGCCAGCACGCCGCCTCCCACCGGGTGCACGCAGAAGAAGGGCCTCGCGTCGCCGCCCTTCCTCAACGTCACCATCGGCGAGTCCGACGTGGTGCCCGCTTCGATGCGCGCGGCCAGGGCCTCCAATGTCGGCGCCTCGAACAGGTCGATGACGGCGAGCTGCACGTCGAACAGCGAGCGCACGCGCGCCACCACCTGCGTGGCCAGCAGCGAGTGGCCGCCCAGGTCGAAGAAGTCGTCGCGCACGCCCACGCGGGGCACGCCGAGCAGCTCCATCCACAGCCCGGCCACCCGCTGCTCCGTCTCCGTGCGCGGCTCCACGTACTCCGCCTCCGAGCGCTTCCGCGACGGCGCGGGGAGCGCCTTGCGGTCCACCTTCCCGTTCGGCGTCAGGGGCAGCGCCTCCAGCACCACGAAGGCCGAGGGCACCATGTAGTCCGGCAGCCGCGATTCCAGGTGTTCGCGCAGCGCGGGCTCCTCCAGTGTCCGGCCCGGCCTGCCCACCGCGTACGCCACCAGGTGCCTGTCACCGGGCACGTCCTCGCGCGCCACCACCACGCACTCGCTGACGCCCGGGTGCTGCGCGAGCGTGGCCTCCACCTCGCCCGGCTCCACGCGGTAGCCGCGAATCTTCAGCTGGTGGTCCACGCGGCCGAGGAACTCGATGCGCCCGTCCTCCAGCCAGCGCACCCGGTCTCCCGTCCGGTACAGGCGCGCGCCGGCCTCACCGCTGAAGCCGTCCGGCAGGAAGCGCTCCGCCGTCCCGTCCGGCCGGCCCAGGTAGCCGCGGCCCACGCTCTGGCCGCCCACGTACAGCTCCCCTGGCACACCCGGAGGCACCGGCTGCCCGTACCCGTCCAGCACGTACACGCGCACGTTGCCCAGCGGCCGTCCCAGCGGCACCGAGCGAGTCCCCGGCACGCGCTCGCCGCGCTCCACCCGACCCGAGAGCACGCCCACCGTCGTCTCGGTGGGGCCGTAGTGGTTGAACACCTCGCACTCCGGCACCAGCGCGTGGACGCGCTCCACCAGGGACCACTCCGCCCGGTCTCCTCCCAGCACCAGCCGGCGGCGCGGCAGCAGGTCACGCGCGCCCTCGTCCATGAGCAGCGCCTCCAGGTGCGTGGGGACGATCTTCAGTCCCTCCACCCCGTGCTTCCGCCCATAGGCCCACAGCCGTGCAGCGTCGGCCGCCGCCGCCGTCCCCACCAGGTGCACCGCGCCTCCGGCGCACAGCGTGGGGAACAGCGCCGTGTGGCCCAGGTCCGCGGCCAGCGTGGACACGGAAGCGAAGCTCATGCCCTGGGGCAGCTCCAGCCGCCGGCTCACGCCCGCCACGTAGCAGGCGAGCTGCCCGTGCTCGATGCACACGCCCTTGGGCTGCCCCGTGCTCCCCGAGGTGTAGATGATGTACGCCGCGTTGCCGGGCACCACGCCGCTGACCGGCGCCTCTTCCGGCTGCGACTCCAGCAGTCCGTCGTCGGCATCCAGGCTGACCAGGAACTCGCCCTGCGAGGGCAGCTCGTTGGCCAGCGCCTCCTCGGTGACGATGACCTGCACCCGCGCGTCCTGGAGGACGTGCCGCACACGCTCGCGCATGTGCGCGTGCGCCGGGTCCAAGGCCACGTAGGCGCCGCCCGCCTTGAGGATGCCCAGCAGGCCCACCATGGCGTGCGCGCGCCGCTCCACGAACAGGCCCACGCGCGTCTCCGGCTCCACGCCCAGCGCCTTCAGCCAGTGCGCGAGCTGGTTCGCCCGCCGCTCCAGCTCCGCGTAGGTGAGCCGCTCGTCGCCGGCCACCACGGCCACTGCGTCCGGTGTCCGTGCCGCCTGCTCGGAGATGAGGTGGTGGATGCACTGGCGCGCGTAGGGCGCCGCGGTGTCGTTCCACTCCACCAGCACCCGGTGCCGCTCCGCGTCCGACATCAGTGGCAGCGCGGACAGCCGCTGCCGTCCCTCCTCCGCCACCACGGCCTCCAGCACCCGCTGGAAGTGCCGTGACAGGCGCTCCATCGTGGAGGCCTCGAAGAGGTCCGTGCTGTACATCCACGAGCACACCAGCCCCTCGGGCATGGGGCTGACGAGCACCGTCAGGTCCAGCTTGGACGGGGCCGCTTCGGACTCCTTGATGTGCAGCTTCAGGCCGGGCAGCGCCGGCGGCGTCAGCGGCATGTTCTGCAGGACGAACTTCACCTGGAAGAGCGGCGCGTGCGCCAGGCTCCGCTCCGGGTCGAGCGCGCGCACCACCTCCTCGAAGGGCAGGTCCTGGTGCGCGTACGCGGCCAGCGACACGCGCTTCGTCTGCTCCAGCACGTCACGGAAGACGGGGTTGCCCTCCAGCCGCAGGCGCATGACGAGCTGGTTGATGAAGAAGCCGATGAGCCCCTCCGTCTCCCCGTGGTTGCGGTTGGCCACGTCCGTGCCCACCACCACGTCCGTCTGGCCGCTGTAGCGGTGCAGCAGCGACTGGAAGCCCGCCATCAACACCATGAAGAGCGTGGCCCCTTCGCGCCGGGCCAGCGCCTCCAGCTTCTCCGCCAGCGCGGGGCTCAGTGTCGAGACATGCGTCGCGCCCCGGTACGAGCGCGCCGCGGGGCGGGGCCTGTCGGCGGGCAGCTCCAGGACGGCAGGGGCGCCCTCCAGCTGCTGGCGCCAGTACGCGAGCTGCGCCTCCAGCACGTCGCCCTTCAGCCACTCCCGCTGCCAGGCCGCGTAGTCCGCGTACTGCACCGTCAGCTTCGGGAGAGGCGCGGGCCGGCCCTCGCGGTGCGCGGCGTAGAGCGTCCCCACCTCACGCACCAGCACGCCCATGGACCAGCCGTCCGAGGCGATGTGGTGCATGGTCAGCAGCAGGAGGTACTCCTCCTCCTGGAGCCGCAGCAGCGTCGCGCGCACCAGCGGGCCCCGGGACAGGTCGAACGGGCGCAGCGCCTCCTCCGCCTCCAGCCGGCGCGACTCCTGCTCGCGAGCCTCCGCCGGAAGGACGCTCAGGTCCGCGCCCGCCAGCAGCAGCTCGACGTCGGAGACCACCGTCTGCGCGGGCCCCTCGGGCGTGTCGACGAAGACGGTCCGCAGGGCCTCGTGCCGGCGCACCACCTCCTGGAAGGCGTGCTCCAGCGCCGGCACATCCAGCGCGCCCTCGATGCGGAGGGAGATGGGGATGTTGTACGTGGGGCTTCCGGGCTCGAGCTGGTCCAGGAACCACAGCCGCTGCTGCGCGAAGGACAGCGGCATGCGCTCCTGGCGCGGCATCGGCCGGGGGTGTGACGGCTGAAGCCGCGCGCCCCGCTGCGTGAGGGACTCCACGCGCGCCGCCTGCTCCGCGAGCGTGCGCGCCTCGAAGACCGCTTGCAGCGGCAGGTCCACGGAGAAGGCACTCCGGATGCGGGACAGCAGCTGCGTGGCCAGCAGCGAGTGGCCACCCAGCTCGAAGAAGTCGTCGTGGATGCCGACGCGAGGCGTGTGCAGCACCTCCATCCACAGACAGGCGAGCAGCTCCTCCACGGGCGTGCGCGGAGCGACGAAGCGCGCCTCGTCGGAGGCGGGGGCCTCCGGAGCGGGCAGGGCCTTGCGGTCCACCTTGCCGTTGGCGTTGAGGGGCAGCGCCTCCAGCCGGCCCCAGGCGGAGGGCACCATGTAGTCGGGCAGCTTCTTCCCGAGGACGGTGCGCAGCGCGCGGAAGTCCTCCGCCGCCGGGCCCACGACATACGCCACGAGGCGCTTGTCGCCGGGCACGTCCTCGCGCGCCAGGACGACGGCGTCTTCCACGCCGGGCACCTGGCGCAGCGCGGCCTCCACCTCGCCCGGCTCGATGCGGAAGCCCCGCACCTTCACCTGGAAGTCGAAGCGGCCCAGGAACTCCAGCGTGCCGTCCGCGCGCCAGCGGGCCCTGTCACCCGTCCGGTAGAGCCGCTCGCCGGGAATGGTGCAGAACGGATGCGGGACGAACGCGGCGGCCGTGAGGTCCGGGCGGTGGAGGTAGCCCCACGCCAGCCCGTCACCGCCGACATACAGCTCGCCGGGGACGCCCACCGGCACGGGGCGCAGCGAGGCATCCAGGACGTAGGCCGTCGAGTTCCCGAGGGGCCGGCCGATGGGCACCGAGGCCCCCACCCCGTCCCCGCGCCGCAGCGTGTGCGTGGTGGAGAAGGTGGTGTTCTCCGTGGGGCCGTAGCCGTTGACCAGCACCGCGCCCTCGCCCTCCGGCAGGCGCGCGAGGTGCTCGCGCACCGTCTGCGCCGGCAGCACGTCGCCACCGGCGAGCACCTGGGACACACGGGCCAGGGCCTCGCCCTGGTGCCGTGCCATCTGCTCGAACAGGGCCGCGGTCAGCCACAGCGTGGTGACGCGGTGGCGGGTGAGCAGCGCGCCCAGGTCCTCCAGCGACAGCTCGCCGGGCGGAGCCAGCACCAGCCGGGCGCCGTGCAGCAGCGCGCCCCAGACCTCCAGCGTGGACGCGTCGAAGGCGACGGGCGCGAGCTGGAGGAAGACCTGCTCGCTTCCGAAGTGGATGAACGGGTCGGACTTCACCAGTCGCACCACGCCCCGGTGGGGAATGCAGATGCCCTTGGGCTGGCCCGTGCTGCCCGAGGTGAACATGACGTAGGCCAGCGCCTCGCCACCGAAGTCGAGCGCGAGGTCCGTGTCCGGCCAGGTGGAGATGAGCGCGGCCTCCGCATCCACCAGGACGAGCAGGCTGGAGACGGTGGGCAGCGCGTCCGCCAGCGCCTCGCGGGTGACGAGGACGCCGGCATCCGCCTCCTGGAGCAGGAGCGCCGAGCGCTCCGCGGGCAGGCCCGGGTCGATGGGCACGTAGGCGGCGCCCGCCTTGAGGATGCCGAGCAGCGCCACCACCAGGTCGACGGAGCGCTCCAGGCAGACACCCACGCGCGCACCCCGCCGCACGCCGCGTGAGCGCAGATGCCACGAGAGCTGATTCGCCCGCCGCTCCAGCTCCGCGTAGGTGAGCCGGGTGTCTCCCGAGACGAGCGCCACCGCCTCCGGCGTCCGTCCGGCCTGGGCGGAGAACAGCGCGTGGATGCTCGTCCCCACCGGGTGGGACGTCACGCGGGTGCTCCACCGTCCGAGGATGCGCTGCCGCTCCACCTCGGTCATCAGCGAGAGCTGGGACAGGCGCTGGTCGGGCCGGGAGACCGCTTCCTCCAGGAGCACGCCCAGGTGCTCCACCAGCCGGGCCGCCGTGGCCGCGTCATAGAGGTCGGTCCGGTACTCCAGCATTCCGCGCAGCCCGGCCGGCGTCTCGTTGAAGACGAGGGAGAGGTCGAACCGCGAGGATGCGTTGCCCACCTCCAGCTTCTCCATCCGCATCCCGGGCAGCTCCAACTTCGCCTCGGGCATGCTGAGCAGCGCCAGCACCACCTGGAAGTACGGCGTGCGGCCCGGCTGTCTCGGGGGCTGGAGCGCTTCCACCAGCTTCTCGAAGGGCAGGTCCTGGTGCGCGTACGCGCCCAGCGTCACCTCGCGCACGCGGCCGAGCAGCTCGCGGAACGTGAGTTTCTCCTCCAGCCGCGTGCGCAGGACCAGCGTGTTGACGAAGAAGCCGATGAGCCCCTCCGTCTCCGCCTGCGTGCGGCCGGCGATGGGCGCGCCCACGCAGACGTCGTCCTGTCCCGAGTAGCGGGACAGCAGGGCCTGAAGCCCCGCCAGCAGCCCCATGAAGAGCGTGGCGTCCTCGCGCTGGCAGAGCGCCGCCAGCGCCCGCGTCAGCCTCGGCGGCAGGGCGATGGGCAGCGAGGCCCCTGGGCTGTCCGTGTCCGTGGTGCGCGGCCGGTCGGTGGGCAGCTCCAGCGTGGGCGGTGCCCCTTCGAGCTGCTTCTGCCAGTAGTCGAGCTGCGCCTCCAGCACGTCGCCCTGGAGCCAGCCGCGCTGCCACGTCGCGAAGTCCGCGTACTGGATGGGCAGCGGCGGCAGCGGCGACGGCCGGCCGGACACGAAGGCGTCGTACAGCGCGGCCATCTCCCGGATGAGCACCGCAATGGACCAGCCGTCCGTGACGATGTGGTGCATCGTCACCAGCAGCACGTGCCGCTGTGCGGACAGACGCAGCAGCCGCGTGCGCAGCAGCGGGCCGCGAGACAGGTCGAAGGGCCGCCGCGCCTCCTCACGCGCCCGGCTCAGTGCCTCCCCTTCCCGCTCCGCTTCCGGCAGGTGTCCCAGCTCCTCGAGCTCGAAGTGGCAGGCCGCCGCGGGAGCAATGACCTGGACCGCACTCCCCTCGTGGGTGCGGAACGTGGTGCGCAGCGCCTGGTGCCGGCGGACCAGCTCCGTGAAGGCCCGCTCCAGCGCCGCCACGTCGAGCACGCCCTCCAGGCGCAGCGCGGACGGCATGTTGTAGAGCGGCGTGCCCGGCTGGAGCTGGTCGAGGAACCACAGCCGCTGCTGCGCGAACGACAGCTCCGCTTCCACGGTGCGCGGGACAATCACCGGGGCCGACATCCCCCGCGCCTCGGTGGAGGCCTTGCCTTCGAGCCGACGGGCCAGCGCCTCCACGGTGGGCGCCTCGAACAGCTCGCGCAGCGGCACCTCCAGCTTCAGCACGCCGCGCAGGCGCGAGACGACCTGCGTGGCCAGCAGCGAGTGGCCGCCCAGGGCGAAGAAGTTGTCGGTGACTCCCAGGCGCGCAACGCCCAGCACGCTGGCGAAGACGTCCGCCAGCGACTGCTCCAGCGCGCTTCGCGGCGCGATGAAGGGAGCCTCGCCGCGCAGGCTGTCGGCGTCCGGCGCGGGCAGCTGGCGGCGGGAGAGCTTGCCGCTCGGCGTCAGCGGCAGCACGTCCAGCCGCACCAGCGCGGAGGGCACCATGTACTCGGGCAGCCGGCTCCGCAGCGCTTCGCGCAGGGACTCGGGCGCCCAGGTGGCGTCGGGCGGGAGCACCACGTAGCCCACCAGCCGCTTGTCACCGGGCACGTCCTCGCGCACCACGGCGGCGGCGTCGCGCACGCCGGGCGCGTCTCGCAGGGCCGCTTCCACCTCGCCCAGCTCGATGCGGAAGCCGCGCACCTTCACCTGTCCGTCCAGGCGTCCGAGGAACTCGAGGACGCCGTCCGACTTCCACCGGACCCTGTCTCCGGTGCGGTAGAGGCGCGCTCCCGGCTCGGAGGCGTACGGGTCGGGCACGAAGCGCTCGGCGGTCAGCTCGGGACGCCCGGGGTAGCCGTGCGCCAGCTGCTCGCCGCCGATGAACAGCTCTCCCTGCACGCCGACGGCGCAGGGCTGGTCGCTCGCATCCAGCACGTAGAGCCGCGCGGCCGGCAGCGGCGAGCCGATGGGCGGCAGGCGCGGCCAGGAGGCCGGCGCACCGTGCAGCCGGTACGCGCTCGCCGCGTGTGTCTCGGACGGGCCGTACTGGTTCTCCAGCTGGCACCCGGGGAGCCGCTCGAAGAGGGACACCAGCGCGGGCGTCACCTGGAGCTGCTCGCCCGCCGTCAGCACTTCCCGCAGCTGTCGCGGCAACGGCGCGCCCTGGGCCACGGCGTCCGCCAGGGCCTGGAGCGCGACGAACGGAAGGAACAGTCGTTCCACGCCCTGCCGGACCATGAGGCCCAGCAGCGCGGGCATGTCGCGCCGCATCTCGGCCGTGGGCACCACCAGCGTGCCGCCCGCGCACCACGTGGAGAACATCTCCTGGAAGGAGACGTCGAAGCTGAGCGCGGCGAACTGCAACGTCGTGGCGTCGGGCTTCACAGACTGCCCGAGCTGCCACGTCAGCAGGTGGAACAGCGCACGGTGGGACATCGCCACGCCCTTCGGCCGTCCCGTACTCCCGGAGGTGTAGACGACGTAGCAGGCGGACTCGGGCGACACGTCGAGCGCCAGCGCCCCGGAAGGCTGGCCGGCGATGACCGCCGCCTCCGTGTCCAGCAGCACGCGCGCTCCCGCCGGGAGCACCGGGACCAGCCGCTCCTGCGTGACGACCACCGCCACGGCGGAGTCCTCCAGCATGAAGGCCAGCCGCTCCACCGGATAGGCCGGGTCCAGCGGCAGGTAGGCCGCGCCCGTCTTCAGGATGCCGAGCACGCCCACGGCCAGCTCCAGCGAGCGCTCCACGCACAGCCCCACCCGGTCTCCCGGGCGCACGCCCCGCGCGCGCAGGTGGTGCGCGAGCTGATTCGCCCGGCGCTCCAGCTCCGCGTAGAACAGCTGCTCCTCCTCGAAGCGCACGGCCACGGCGTCCGGCGTCCGTGCCACCTGGGCCTCGACGAGTCCGTGCACGCAGGCCGCGCGCGCCGTGTCCACCGCCGTGGCATTCCACTCCACCAGCACCTTGCGGCGCTCGGCCTCGGACAGGAGCGACAGCTCGGACAGGCGGCGCTCGGGGTGGGCCACCGCGTCTTCCAGCAGCGTGCGCAGGTGCTCCATCATCCGCGCGGCCGTCGCGTCTTCGTACAGGTCGGTGCGGTACTCCAGCGCGCCGCGCAGGCCCTCGGGTGTCTCGCTCACCGTGAGGTTGAAGTCGAACTTGGCGGTGCCGCTGTCCAGCTCCATCAGCTTCAGGGTGAGCCCGGGGACGGTCAGCTCCGTCGTGGGCGTGTTGAGCATCACCAGCGCCACCTGGAAGAACGGCGTGCGCTCGGGCTGCCTCGGGGGCTGGAGCGCCTCCACCAGCTTCTCGAAGGGCACGTCCTGGTGCTCGTACGCGCCCAGCGTCACGTCCCGCACGCGGCCGAGCAGCTCGCGGAACGTCGGATTCCCGTCGAGCCGCGTCCGCATCACCAGCGTGTTGACGAAGAAGCCGATGAGCCCCTCCGTCTCCGCCTGCGTGCGGCCGGCGATGGGCGCCCCCACGCAGACATCGTCCTGCCCCGAGTAGCGCGACAGCAGCGCCTGGAGCCCGGCCAGCAGGCCCATGAACAGCGTGGCGCCCTCGCGCTTGGAGAGCGCCGTCAGCGCCTGCGTGAGCTGCCGCGACACCTCCACCCGGAGCCAGGTGCCCGGGTTGCTCGTCTCCGCGGTGCGAGGCCAGTCCGTGGGCAGCTCCAGCGCGGGCGGGGCCCCGTCGAGCTGCTTGCGCCAGTAGTCGAGCTGCGAGTCCAGCACCTCACCCTGGAGCCACTCGCGCTGCCACACCGTGTAGTCCGCGTACTGGATGGGCAGCGACGGCAGCGGCGACGGCTTCCGGGCCAGGGCCGCCTCGTACAGCGCCACCATGTCGTGCGTCAGCACGGCGATGGACCACCCATCCGCGATGATGTGGTGCATCGTCACCAGCAGCAGGTGGTGCTGCTCGGCCAGCCGCAACAGCCGCGTGCGCAGCAGCGGCCCCGCGGTGAGGTCGAAGGGACGGCGCGCCTCCTCGCGCGCCAGCGTCATCGCCTCCTCTTCCCGCTCCGAAGCCGGCAGCCAGGACAGGTCCTCCACCTCCAGCGCCTGGTCCGACGCGGGGGAGATGACCTGGATGGGGCGGTTGTCCCCGGCGGCGAAGGTGGTGCGCAGCACCTCGTGTCGGCGGACCAGCTCGGTGAAGGCCCGCGCCAGGGCCTCCACGTCGAGCACGCCCTCCAGCCGCAGGGCGGCCGGCATGTTGTAGAGCGCGCTGTCGGGCTGGAACTGGTCCAGGAACCACAGCCGCTGCTGGGCGAAGGACAGCTCCACGTCGCCCGTGCCAGCGCGAGGGGCAATCCTCGGCGCGGACGCCCGGCGCGGCCCCGCCGGAATCCGCGCTTCGAGCCGCCGCGCCAGCGACTCCACCGTGGGCGCCTCGAACATCTCCCGTAGCGCCACCTCCACGCCCATGGCGGTGCGCACCCGCGCGACCACCTGCGTGGCCAGCAGCGAGTGCCCACCCAGGGCGAAGAAGTTATCGGTGACGCCGACGTGCGAGAGGTTCAGCACGCGGGCGAAGGCCTCCGCCAGCGCCTGCTCCAGCGGGTTGCGCGGCGCGACGAGGGGCGCCTCGCCTCGCAGGCTCTCCACGTCCGGCGCGGGCAGCAGGCTGCGCACGAGCTTGCCGGTGGGCATCAGCGGCAGCGCGTCCAGCCGCACCAGCGCGGAAGGGAGCATGTACTCGGGCATGCGGCGCGCGAGCGTCTGGCGCAGGGCCTCCGGCTCCCATGCGGTGCCCGGCTGGAGCACCACGTAGGCCACCAGTCGCTTGTCGCCCGGCGTGTCCTCGCGGACCATGGCCGCGGCCTCGCGGACGCCCGGAGCGTCGCGCAGCGCGGCCTCCACCTCGCCCAGCTCGATGCGGAAGCCCCGCACCTTCACCTGCCCGTCCAGCCGGCCGAAGTACTCGAGGACGCCGTCCGCCTTCCAGCGAGCGCGGTCCCCCGTGCGGTAGAGCCGCGCGCCCGGCACTCCGGAGAGCGCGTCCGGGACGAACTTCTCCGCCGTCAGTTCCGGCCGGTCGTGGTAGCCGAGCGCCACCTGCACGCCGCCCACGTACACCTCACCGGGCACGCCGATGGCGCAGGGGCCGCCGTGCACGTCCAGCACATACAGGCGCGTGCCGGGCACCGCGCTGCCCACGGGCGGCAAGAGCGGCCACGTGGACGGCGCTCCCTGAAGCCGGTACGCGCTCACCACGTGCGCTTCCGACGGGCCGTATTGGTTCTCCAGCACGCAGTCCGGCAGCCGCTCGAAGAAGGACACCAGCGCGGGCGTCACCTGGAGCTGCTCGCCCGCCGTCACCACCTCGCACAGGCGCGGAGGGAACTGCTTCGCGTGGGCCACCGCCTCCACCAGCGCGCGGAGCGCGATGAACGGAAGGAACAGTCGTTCCACGTCATGGCGCACCATGAAGTCGAGCAGCGCCGGCATGTCCTGGCGCACCTGCTGCGTGGGCACCGCCAGCGTGCCGCCCACGGACCAGGTGGCGAACATCTCCTGGTAGGACACGTCGAAGTTGAGCGAGGCGAACTGCAGCGTCGTGGCCTTCGCCCTCACGGAGCGCGCGCGCTGCCAGGCCACCACGGTGGACAGCGTGCGGTGCGGCACCGCGATGCCCTTGGGCCGGCCCGTGCTGCCGGACGTATAGATGATGTAGCAGAGGGCGTCCGGCGACAGCGGCCAGTACGGGGCGTCATCCGGCTGGCGGGCGAAGGCCTCCGCCTCCGTGTCCACGCAGACCACGCGCGCCTGCATGCCCCGGGGCAGCGACGGGAGCAGGTGGGACTGCGTGAGCACCAGCGGCGCGCCCGAGTCCTCCAGCATGAAGGCCAGGCGCTCGGTGGGGTACTGCGGGTCCACGGGGACGAAGGCCGCCCCCATCTTCAGGACGGCCAGCACCGACACCACCATCTCCGGCGAGCGCTCCAGGCACAGCGCGACGCGGTCCCCGGTGTGCACCCCCAGGGAGCGCAGGTGCCAGGCAAGCTGGTTGGCGCGGCGCTCCAGCTCCGCGTAGGTGAGCTGGCTGCCGTCGAAGACCACCGCCACCGCGTCGGGCGTCCGCGCGGCCTGGGCGTCGAAGGACTCGTGGACGCAGGGCTCGTCGTTGGAGTCCTCCGCTCTGCCGTTCCACTCCAGCAGCACCTGGTGCCGCTCGGCCTCCGGCATCAGCGCCAGCTCGGACAGGCGCCGCCGCGGGTTGGCCACGGCGTCCTCCAGCAGCGTGCGCAGGTGCTCCATCATCCGCGCGGCCGTTGACTCCTCGAACAAGTCACTGCGGTACTCCAGCACGGTGCTCAGGCCCCGAGGCGTCTCGGTGCAGACCAGCATGAGGTCGAACTTGGAGGTGCCGCTGTCCACGTCCACCGGGCGGAAGGTGAGTCCGCGCGCGGCCAGCTCCGCCGAGGGCGTGTTGAGCAGCACCAGCGTCACCTGGAAGAAGGGCGTGTGACCCGGCTGCCTCGGCGGCTGGAGCACCTCCACCAGCTTCTCGAAGGGCACGTCCTGGTGCGCGTACGCGCCCAGCGTCACCTCGCGCACGCGGCGCAGCACGTCCAGGAAGCTCGGGTCTCCGTCCAGCTGCGTGCGCAGGACGAGGGTGTTCACGAAGAAGCCGATGAGCGCTTCGGTCTGCGGCTGCGTGCGCCCGGCGATGGGCGAGCCCACGCACAGGTCTTCCTGCCCGGTGTAGCGGAACAGCAGCGCCTGGAGCCCCGCCAGCAGCCCCATGAACAGCGTGCCCTTCTCCTGCCGGCACAGCGTGCGCAGGCCCTTCATCAGCTCCAGCGGCAGCAGCACGCGGTGTGATGCGCCGGGGCTGCTCGTGTCCGTGCTGCGCGGCCGGTCGGTGAACAGCTCCAGCGAGGGCGGCGCTCCCGCGAGCCGGCCCTTCCACCAGGCGAGCTGCTCCTCCAGCACCGGCCCCTTGAGCCAGTCACGCTGCCACATCGCATAGTCGGCGTACTGGATGGGCAGCGGCGGCAGCGGCGACGGACGGCCGGCCACGAAGGCCTCGTACAGCGCGACGACCTCGCGGATGAGCACGCCGATGGACCAGCCGTCCGAGACGATGTGGTGCATCGTCACCAGCAACAGGTGCTCCGACTCCGACAGGCGCACCAGCCGTGCGCGCAGCAGGGGCCCCTTGGAGAGGTCGAAGGGGGTGCTGGCCTCCTCACGCGCCAGCTTCAGTCCTTCCGCCTCGCGCTGCTCGGGCGGCAGGTGGCCCAGGTCCACCAGGTCCAGCGTGGACGTCACGCTGTCGGGAGCAAGCACCTGGATGGGCTCACCCTCCCGGGCCTGGAAGGTGGTGTGCAGCGCCTCGTGGCGACGCATCAGTTCGGCGAAGGCGCGTCCGAGCGCGCCCACGTCGAGCGTCCCCTCCAGCCGCATCGCGGAGGGGATGTTGTAGAGCGCGGAGCCCGGCTGGAACTGGTCCAGGAACCACAGCCGCTGCTGCGCGAAGGACAGCGGCAGCGCGCCGTTTCGCGGCACGCGGGGAATCAGCGCGTCCGCTCGCACGGGGGCGGCGACGGTGCTGCCCGGTGCCGTCCCGGGGCGTGCGGCGGGGGTAAGGCCCCCCACGCTCGCAGGGACGGGGAGGCGCTGTGCCGTGCCGGGACGCGCGGAGAGGTCTCCATGCGTGGGAGCGACGGAAGAACCGCTCCGGACCGAGGCAGGGGTGCTCCGACGGATGGCGGGGGCGAGGACCTCCACGGCTCCGTCCGCGCGGTAGCGGGCGGGCGTGCCGGTGCCGAACAACTGGACACCCGTGTCCTCGGGCGACGCGCGCAGCCGTGCGCGCGACACCTCCGGCGCCTTCCAGAAACCCAGCGGCACCGCGGCTCCGCCGAGGAACAGCTCACCCACCACGCCCACGGGGGCGCGGCGGCCCGCGCCGTCCAGGACGACGCGAGGCGCCTGCGTGGCACCCTCGCGGGCTTCCGGGAGCACGGACACGGGGGACACCACGCGCGCGGACGTCGCGGACTTCAGCGCGGCGGCGAGGTCCACGGGGAGCCGCTCCGCGTCGTCGAGCACCAGCGTGCGAACGGGCGCGAGCACCGTGGCCGCATCCGGCATCCCCGCGAGCGTCCGGGCCAGCGCGGCCGTGAGGCGCAGGTGGCTCGGAGTCCCGGTGCGAAGCGTCTCCTCCAGCGACGAAGCCGTGAGGCGCGCGGCCCCGGCACGCTCCAGTTCCTCCCACGAGGACACCGTGCGTGCCTGCCCGCGCTGGCTCTCCTGGCGCAGCACGTCCAGGTGGCGCAGTCCCTCCATCGCCACCTCCTGGCCGAGGCCGAAGTCGACGAGGCAGGCCACCTCGTCCACGTCGCACTGGCGCAATTGCTCCACGCGCGCGGCGAGCGTCTCGGGCGTGCCGAAGAGTCCGCCTGCTTCCAGGTAGCGCGTGACGCCCTGCTCCAGCAGCACGTCCATGTCCGCGGGCGTGAGGCCGCGCACGTCGATGCCCGGCCCCTGGCTGGCCACCAGGCTGTTGAACAGCTCCACCGAGCTGCGGAAGTAGCGGATGAGCGGCTCGCGCGCCTGTCGCTTCACCTCTTCCACGCTGTCGGCCACGAAGGTGTGCAGCATCAACACCACGTGGCCCCGGTCGTGCCCCGCCTTGCGACGGGCCTCGCGGTACAGGGCAATCTTGCGCGACAGCTCCTCGAAGTCCTGGCCCAGGCCCAGCACGTTGGTGAGCAGGCCCGCGCCCAGCTCTCCGGCCAGCCGGAAGGTCTCCGGGTTGAAGGCGGCCGTGAGCCACATGGGCAGCTCGGCCTGCACCGGGCGCGGGCGGATGGAGATGTCCACCTCGGCGCCGTTGCCGTTGGTGCGGCGCACGGTGCCGCCCTTCCACAGCGCGCGCACCTCCTCCACGCCCCGCCGCACGGCCTCGGGACGCTGGTGGAAGTTCTCCGGCGCGAAGACGAAGTCGTTGACGTTCCAGCCCGTCGCGAAGGACACGCCCGCGCGGCCGTTGGAGAGGTTGTCGACGACGGACCACTCCTCCGCCACGCGGATGGGGTCATGCAGTGGCAGCACCACGCTGCCGGCGCGGATGGCGACGCGCTCGGTCACCATGGCCAGCGCCGAGCTGGTGGCGACGGGGCTGGGGTACGGCCCACCGAAGGCGTGGAAGTGCCGCTCGGGTGTCCACACCGCGCTGAAGCCATGGGTGTCCGCGAACTTCGCGCCCTCGATGAGGAGCTGGTAGCGGCCCCGCCCGGACACCTCCGTGTCGTTGGCGAAGTAGAAGAGGCTGAAGTCCAGCGGCCTCCGTGCGCTCTCGGGGCGCGGTGCCACGGCGCGCTCCGCGGCCTTCGAGGGGCACACCACCGTGAGCCCCCGCGTGAGGGCCCACAGCAGCTCCAGGTCGTCTTCGGCGGCGCTGAGCCACGTTTCGCCTGCCTTCGCGTCCACGCGGGAATCCAGCGCGGCGAAGAGGTGGACGAGGTTGCGGTGGCTGAGCATCACCCGCGTGCGCTGCCCCGCCTCGCCTTGCAGTGCCAGGCAGGCCAGCGTGCCCGCCTCCACGGAGGGAAGCGCGGACGCCGGGCGTGGCTCACCAGAAAGGGACAGGCGGAGGACGCGTGCCTCCTCCACGCTCGGAGGGAGGCGGAGCGACTCGGAAGCAATCAGCAGCGGAGTTCCCAGCGCCGACAGCCCGCTGAGCTCCTCGGTCGTGACGGGCGCGAAGGCACCACCGGCGGCCAGCACGGCCCACAGGGCCACGGCGCGCTCGGGAGAGGGCTCCAGGCACACGGCCACCGGGACACCGGGCCCCACGCTCCGGGCGCGCAGCTCCGTCGCCAGGGCGTGCGCCTGCGCACGCAGCTCGCGCCAGCTCAGGCTCCGAGCCCCCGCGCGCAGTGCCACCGCGTCCGGCGCCTGCTCCGCTCGCGCCGACAGCAGCGAGGGAGCGAAGACACTTTCAGCCACGACCGTGGAGGACCGACGCTCCTCGGCCGTGTCCACCAGAGCGCGCTGCGACGCCGCATTGCCCTTCCGGGCATCCGCCGTGGAGGGCTGGCGCTCCTCGGAAGAGCTCTCCAGCGAGAGCTGTGACGACGGATTGCCGCTCTGGACATCGGCCGTGGGGAACCGGCGCTCCTCGGCCTTGGCCTCCAGCGAGAGCTGCGACAGCGGCCGGTCCGGCGAGGCCACCGCGTCCGACAGCAGCGCCTCCAACTGCGCGAGCAGGCGCTCGATGGTGGAGACGTCGAACAGATCGACGGCGTACTCCAGGGTGCCGGAGAAGCCGTGATCGTCCTCGCGCATCAGCAGCGTGAGGTCCGCCAGCGAGGTGCCGTACTGCGCGGGCAACCCGGTGACGTCGAAGTAGCCCAGGCGCAGGCCGGGGAACTCCAGCATGGGCGCGGACACGTCCTGGGTGTGCAGCAGGAAGATGGCGTCGAAGAGGCGGGAGAGCTTCGCCTCCTCGCCCGGCTCCAGCTCTCCCAGCAGCTGCTCGTAGGGCACGTCCGGGTGGGCGAAGGCGGACAGCGTGGTGTCGCGCACGCGCAGCGCCAGCTCGCGGAAGCCCGGGTCTCCCTCCAGGCTCGTGCGCAGGGCCAGCGCGTGGGCCACATAGCCAATCTGCGGCTCCAGCTCGGGCCGCGTGCGGTTGCCGATGGAGGTGCCGACGAGGATGTCCTCCTGCCCCGAGCAGCGGGCCAGCAGGGCCTTGTAGCCCGTCAGCAGCGTCATGTACGGCGTGAGCCCTTCGCGCTGGCTGAACGCCTTCAGCGCCGCGCCCAGCTTCCGGGAGAAGGCGAACGAGTGCCGCGCTCCGCGCCGGCGCGCCCCCTCGACGCGAGGCCTGTCCAACGGCAGCGGGAGCGGCCCGGGCCGCTGCGCGAGCCGCTGGCGCCAGTACGCCTGCTGCGACGCCAGGGTGCCATCCGCGAGCACCCGGCGCTGCCACACCGCGAAGTCCAGGTACTGGACGGACAGCTCCGGCAGCGGCACGGTGACGCCGACCGTGAAGCCCGTGTACAGCGCCACCGCCTCGCGGATGAAGTTCACCAGCGAGAGCGTGTCCGCGACGATGTGGTGGATGGTGACGAGCAGGACGTACTCGGTCTGCGCCAGCCACAGCAGGCGCACCCGCGCCAGCGGGCCCCGGTCGAGCGAGAAGGGCTCCGCCGGCTCCAGCCGCGCGAGGCGCATCGCCTCTGCCTCGCGGTCTCCCGCGAAGTCGCGCAGGTCCATCACGGGGAGCGCGATGCGTACCTCCGACAAGATGCGCGGCACCACTCCAGTCCCCGCCTGCTGGAAGACGGTGCGCAGCGACTCGTGCCGGCGGATGACGCCGTTGAAGGCGCGCTCCAGCTCGGCGACCTGGAGGGCGCCGGAGATGCGGACCGCCAGCGGCTCGTTGAAGATGGAGCTGCCCGGCTCCTGCACCTCCAGCTCCCAGACGCGCGCCTGCACGTAGGACAGGGGCAGCTCGCCCGTGCGAGGCACGGGCTGCATCGCCGTCGCGGCGGCGCTGCTCCCGGGCCGCTCGGCCTGGAGCCGCGTCTCGATGCGCTCGGCCAGGCTGGCCACCGTGGGCGCTTCGAACAAGTCACTGAGGGGAATCTGGACGCGGAACGCCTCGCGCAGCCGCGTGAGGAGCTGCGCGGCCATCAGCGAGTTGCCGCCCAGCTCCAGGAAGTTGTCGTCCAGGCCGATGTCCGCGACGCCCAGCCGCTCGCGCCACAGCTCCACCAGTCGCTGCTCGATGTCGCTCCGGGGCTCCGTCTCCACCGGCGTCGCGGCGGGGCGCTCCACCGTCTCGGCGACGGCGACGGGGGCGGGAAGCTCCGAGGGCAGCACGGGCCGCGCCGCCACGGGGAAGCTGCGCTCCTCGAAGGGGTAGCCCGGCAGGGAGATGCGCCCGCGCTGCTCGTGGGCGTAGAAGCCCTCCCAATCGACGGCCGCGCCGGCACGCCACAGCGCCCCCAGCGACTCGAACAGCGTCCTTCCGTCCGAGGTGGTGGTGCCGCTCTTCGGAAGCGAGGCGACCATCAGCGCATGGCGCTCGGTGCGCAGCCGGATTCGCGCCAGGGAGGAGAGGTGCTGGTCCGGGCCGGCCTCGATGAACCAGCCGCAGCCCCACTTCATCAGCGAGTCCATGCCCGCGGTGAAGCGGACGGGCTCGCGCATCTGCCGGGCCCAGTAGCGCGGCGACATGGCCTCGTCGGCGTGAATCCACGTCCCCGTGAGGCTGGAGACGTACGGGATGGACGGGGCCCTCAGGGTGAGACCGGCCACCACCCGCTCCAGCTCGGGCATCAGCGGCTCCACCGCGCGCGAGTGGAAGGCATGCGCCGCGGACAGGCGCATCACGGCCACGCTGCGGCCGGCGAGCGCGTGCTCCAGGGCCTCCAGCGGCGCCAGCGGGCCGGAGACCACGCAGCGGAACGGCCCATTGAAGGCGGCCAGCTCCAGCTCCGGGGGCAGCTGCGGAATCAGCTCCTCCGAGGACAGCCCCACCGCGAGCATGCCGCCGGGCGGCAGGCGCGACATCAGCTCGCCGCGAACCACGGCGAGCCGCAGCGCGTCCTCCAGGGACAACACGCCGGACAGGCACGCCGCCGTGTACTCACCGAAGCTGTGCCCCAACATCGCGGAGGGACGGAAGCCGAAGACCATCCACATCCGCGCCAGCGCGTACTCCACCGACAGCAGCGCGGGCAGCGCGAAGCGGGGCTGGACGAGCTTCGCTTCCGCGAGCGCCTCCGCGCCCGGCTCGGGGAAGAGCACCGGGCGCAGGTCCTCCTTCAGCCCCGCGCCCGGCAGGAGCGCGAGGCAGGCGTCCAGCTCACGCTGGAAGGCGGGCTCGGACGTGTAGAGCCCCTGCGCCATGCGGACGGACTGCGCGCCCTGTCCGGGGAAGAGGAACGCCACGCGCGCGGAGCGGGCCTCCTCCAGGTCCTCCACCTGGACGACGGTGCCCTTCTTGCGCAGCGTGCGCGCCAGCCCCGCCGTGTCCCGGGCAATCACCGTGCGGCGGAACTCGAAGCCCTTGCGCCCCAGGGCCCGGGTGAAGGCCAGGTCCGCGAGGTCCACCTCCGGATGCGCCTCCACATGGTCCGCGAGCTCGCGCGACATCGCCTCCAGCGCGGAGGCGGTGCGGGCGGACAGCGTGACGAGCTGACGCTCGCGCGTGCTGTCCTTCGCCTTCACGCGCGGCGGCGCCTCTTCCAGCACGAGGTGCGCGTTGGTGCCGCCGATGCCGAAGGAGCTGACGCCCGCCCGCCGCGGCTCCGTGCCCCGCTGCCAGGGGCGCAGGGTGGTGTTGACGAAGAAGGGGCTCTTCTCGAAGTCTATCTCCGGGTTGGGCCGCTCGAAGTGGAGGCTGGGGGGCAGCTCGCCGTGGTGCAGCGCGAGCGCCGTCTTGATGAGGCCGGCGATGCCCGCCGCCGTGTCCAGGTGGCCGATGTTCGTCTTCACCGAGCCGATGGCGCAGAAGCCCGTCCGGTCGGTATGCGTGCGGTAGGCACGGGTCAGCGCGGCAATCTCTATCGGGTCCCCCAGCGGGGTGCCGGTGCCGTGCGCTTCCACGTAGCCGATGCTGGCGGCGTCCACGCCCGCCGCGGACAGCGCCCGGGCAATCACCTCGCGCTGGCCCTGCACGCTGGGCGCCGTGTAGCTGACCTTCGCATCCGCGTCGTTGTTGAGCGCGGAGCCCTTGATGACCGCGTAGACACGGTCCCCGTCGCGCAGCGCCTCGTCGAGCCGCTTGAGCACCACCACGCCCAGGCCGCTGCCCAGGACGGTGCCCCGGGCCCGCGCGTCGAAGGCGCGGCAGTGCCCGTCGGGCGAGAGAATCATTCCCTCCTGGAAGAGGTAGCCGGTGCGCTGCGGCAGCGACACCTTCACCGCGCCGGCCAGCGCCACGTCCGAGTCCCCCATGCGCAGGCTGCGGCAGGCCAGGTGGACGGCGACGAGGCCGGTGGAGCACGCGGTGTAGACGTTGAGGCTCTCACCGCCGAGCTTCAGCTTGTAGGCCGTCTTGGTGGCGGCATTCTCTCCCGTCGTGGTGCCCAGCGCCTCGAACAGCGAGGCCGGGTCCTTCCGCGTCTGGCCGAGCAGCGACAGCATGTGCCCGCCCGACGAGCCCGCGCCGGCATACAGCGAGATGAGCCCCTCGGAGCGCTCCGGGTCATACCCGGCGTCCTCCAGCGCATTCCACGCGCACTGGAGGAAGAGCCGCTGCTGCGGATCCATCCACTGCGCCTCGCGCGGGGACACCTCGAAGAAGCGCGCGTCGAAGCCGTCGGCGCCCTCCAGCACGCCGCCCGCGGGGACGAACTCCGGGTGGCTTCGCAGCGAGTCCGGGAACAGCGGTGATGACTCCAGCTCCTCGGGCGAGAAGCGGGAGATGGACTCCACGCCGCCGCGCAGGTTGCGCCAGAAAGCGTCCAGGTCCTCGGCTCCCGGGAAGCGGCCGGCCATGCCGATGATGGCGATGTCGCCGGAGCCCGAGTCCGTCAAATCCTTGCGCTCGGGTGCCTTCGCGGGGGCGGACTCGGAGCGCTGCTCCCGCTCCAGTCGCGCGGCCAGCCCGTGCACGGTGGGGTGCTCGAAGAAGTGGGTGATGGGGATGTCCTGGCCCAGCACCTCGCGCAGCTGCGAGCTGGCCTTCACCACCAGCAGCGAGCTGCCACCCAGGTCATCGAAGAAGTGGTCGTGCAGCCCGACGTGCGGCACCTGGAGCGCCCGCGCCCAGACCTCGGCGATGCGCCGCTCCAGCTCCGAGTGGGGCTCGGCGGCGGCCGACTCCCGCGCCGGATGCATCGACTCGGGCGACGGCAGCGCCTGGCGGTCCAGCTTGCCGCCCGGGGTGAGCGGCAGCGCGTCCAGCGTCACGAAGGCGGAGGGCACCATCACCTCCGGGAGCCGCTCCTTGAGGAAGCGCCGCAGTGCCGCGGGCTCCAGCGCCTCGTCGGTGACGGCGTACGCCACCAGGCGCTCCTCGCGCGCCACCACGACGGCCTGACGCACGCCGGGGTAATGGGCCAGCGCCGCCTCCACCTCGCCTGGCTCCACGCGCACGCCGCGCACCTTCACCTGCGAGTCACTCCGGCCGAGGAACTCCAGCCGCCCGTCCGCCAGCGGGCGCACCACGTCCCCGGTGCGGTAGAGCCGCGCTCCGGGGGCCGTGGAGAACGGGTCGGGCACGAAGCGCTCGGCGGTGAGCGCGGGGCGGTGCAGGTAGCCCCGGGCCAGTCCCGCGCCGCCCACGTACAGCTCGCCCGGCACGCCCGGAGGCACCGGCGCCATCCGCGCGTCCAGCACGTACACGCGGGCGCCGGCAATGGCCCGGCCGATGGAGGGCCGCGTCGGGTCCACGTCCAGGTCGACGCTGGCGCAGATGGACACCTCGGTGGGACCATACGCGTTGAGCAGGCGGCGGCCGGGCTTCCACCGTGCGGCCAGGGCCGGCGTGCAGGCCTCTCCGACGGAGGCCACGACGGACAAGCCGGGCAGCGCCTCCGGCTCCAGCGGGGCCAGCGAGGTGGGCGTGGCCTGAAGCGTGGTGATGCCGCGCTCCGCGAGCACCTGCTGGAGCGGAGGCCCGGGCAGCAGCGACTCGGCGGGCGCGAGGCACAGCTCCGCGCCGGAGAGCAGCGTGGAGAAGACCTCCGACACCGAGGCGTCGAACCCGATGGCCGCGAGCTGCAACAGGCGCTGACCGGCCCGCAGGCCCAGCGCGTCCCGGAGGGCGCAGGCGGAGTTGCTCAGGCCCCGGTGCGCGAGCAGCGTCCCCTTCGGCATCCCCGTGGAGCCGGAGGTGAAGATGACGTAGGCGAGGTGCGAGGGCGTGATGTCCGGCGCGGGAACCAGTGCCGTCGAAGGCTGGCGCTCCAGCACGGAGCGTTCCGCGTCCATCAGCACCAGCAGCTCGCCCTGCGAGGGCAGCCGGTCGGCCAGCTCCTCGCGGGTGACGAGCACGGGCACGCGGGCCTCGCGCAGCATCAACTCCAGCCGCGCGAGCGGGTAGCCCGTGTCCAGTGGAAGGAAGGCCCCGCCCGCCTTGAGCACTCCGAGCAGCGCCACCACCAGCTCCGGCGTGCGCTCCAGGTGCACGCCCACCACCACGTCGGGGCCGACACCGGAAGCGCGCAGGTGCCAGGCGAGCTGGTTGGCGCGGGCGTCCAGCTCCCGGTACGTCAGCGTCCGGTCTCCCGTGGAGACGGCGGGAGCGTCCGGCGTGCGGCGCGCCTGTCCCTCGAAGAGGAGGTGCGCGTAGGCGTCCGGAATCGCCGGCGCGGTGTGGCTCCACTCCTCCAGCGCACGGCGGCGCTCCGCCTCGGAGAGCAGCGGCAGCTCGGAGATGCGGCGCTGCGGCGCGGCGGCGGCCTCCGTGAGCAGGGCGGAAAGCTGCTCCAGCATGCGACCGACGGTGGCCGCGTCGAAGAGGTCCGTGGCGTACTCGCACAGCAGCTCCAGGCCGCTGGCGGTGTCGGTGACGGACAGGGTGAGGTCGAGCTTGGTGGCGCCCGTGTCTCCCAGCACGCTGTCCAGCGACAGCGCGGGCAGCCGCAGCGGCGCGGGCACGGCGTCCTGGAGCACCAGCTTCACCTGGAACACCGGCGCATGGGCGAGGCTGCGCTCCGGGTTGAGGCCGCGCACCAGCTCGTCGAAGGGCAGGTCCTGGTGCGCCCAGGCGTCCAGCGTCACGGGCCGCAGGCGCGCGAGCAGCTCGCGGAAGCTCGGGTCCCCGGAGAGGTCCCCGCGCAGCGGGAGCTGGTTGACGAACAGGCCGATGAGGTCCGCCGTCTCCGCGCGGCTCCGGTGCGCGGTGTCCACGCCCACCACGACGTCATCCTGCCCGGTGTAGCGGTGCAGCAGTACCTGGAAGCCGGCCAGCAGCGTGACGAACGGGGTGGTGCCCTCGCCCTGGGCCAGCGACTTCACGCGCTCCCACGCGGACGGCTCCATCCGCCGCGACACGTGCGCGCCACGGTAGGACTGCGTCTTCGGACGCGGGCGGTCCGTCGGAAGCTCCAGCAACGGGGGCGCGCCCGCCAGGTGCGTGCGCCACCAGCCGAGGAGGTCTTCGAGCCGCTCGCCGCGCAGCCACTCACGCTGCCACGCCGCGTAGTCGGCGTATTGCAGGGGCAGCTCGGGCAACGCGGGCGTGCGGCCGGAGTGGAAGCCCTCGTAGAGCTCCGCCAGCTCGCGCACCAGCACCCGCATGGACCAGCCGTCCGCGATGATGTGGTGCAGCGTGAGCAGCAGCACGTGCCGCTCATCGTCCTCGCGCAGCAGCACGGCCCGCAGCAGCGGCCCCTGGGCCAGGTCGAACGGACACCGCGCCTCTTCCGCGGAGAGCCGGAGCACCTCCGCCTCGCGAAGCTCCGCGGACAGCGAGCGCAAATCGACCAGCGCGAGCGGCAGGGACAGCGAGTCCCGGATGCGTTGAGCAGGCTCTCCCTGCTCGTCGACGAACACGGTGCGAAGCGCTTCGTGCCGCTGCACCAGCGCCTGGAGGGCGAGCTCCAGCGCCCGCGTGTCCAGCTTCCCGTCCAGCCGCGAGACGACGGGCACGTTGTAGAAGGCGCTGGCCGGCTCCAGCCGGTCGAGGAACCAGAGCCGCTGCTGGGCGAAGGACAGCGGCAGGGCCCCCGTGCGTGGCGCGCGGGGAATGGGCGGGAGCAGCCCCGCCGCCGAGCGCCGCGCGGCGAGCTCCCGCGTCAGCTCCGACGCGCTCGCGCCGCTCAGCAGCAGCTCCACGGGCAGCGCGATGCCCAGGTCCTTCTCCAGGGCGTGCGCCAGCTCCACCGCGGCCAGGGAGTCCAGGCCGTAGCGGGTGAGCGGCGCCTCCGCATCCACCGTCCCCACGCGAGCGCCCAGGCGGGTCGCCACGCGCGCCAGGACTCGCGCCAGCAGCGCTTCCTGCGCGTCAGCAGAGGCCGGGGCCGGCGGATTCGCGCGTGTCCCCGCGACCGGCGCGGCTTCGGCTGTCCCGACCGGGGCAGCAGTCGGCGGGGCCGCGGGACTCGCACCGAGCAGGTCGACCGGAACGTTCCGCACGGTGTCGGGCTCATCGGGGGGCGCCTCGCGCGCCTCGGACACCTCGCTCGCGGCCTCCTCCGAAGCCACGGCACGCGGAGGCGCCTCACCAAGCGCCACGCTCCACGCGTACACCTCGCGCAGCTCCCCAGCGAGGAAGGCGGCCCGGCACGCGCGCCGCTGCACCTTGCCGCTGGACGTCTTGGGCAGACTGCCGGGCTCGATGAGCGCCAGCGCGTGCGGCAGCACCTCGTGCGTCTCCGCCAGTCGCTGCCGGATGGAGCCCGCCACGTCCTCCAGCGACCCCGTCACCTTGCGCGCGTCCACCTCCTGCACCACCACCAGCCGCTCTTCACCGTCCACCTCGATGCTGAAGGTGGCTCCGCACCCGGGCCGCAGCGCCGGGTGGCTGCGCTCCACCGTCAGCTCCAGGTCGTGCGGATAGAGGTTCCGGCCCCGGAGGATGAGCAGCTCCTTGCGCCGTCCCGTGACGTACAGCTCGCCCTCGTCGAGGAAGCCCAGGTCTCCGGTGCGGAGGAAGGGCCCCTCGCCCTTGTTGGTCCGTGCCGCGAAGACGCTCTGCGACTCGAACGGCCGCTGCCAGTAGCCTCCCGCCACGCTGGGCCCGCTCACCCAGATTTCGCCCACCTCCCCCTCCGCGCACAGGCGCTGCAGGTCGGGGTCCACCACGAGGACGCGCTGCCCCGGCAGCGAGCCGCCGCAGCCCACCAGCGTCCGGGCCTCGCCCCTCGGCGGCTCCGCGCGGCCCTTCTCCAGGGCGGCGGTGTCCACCTCGCGCAGCCGGGGCGGCGCATCCTTCGCACCACCGGAGACGATGAGCGTGGCCTCGGCCAGCCCGTAGCAGGGATAGAAGGCCTCGCGCCGGAAGCCCCAGGGCCCGAAAGCCTCGGTGAAGCGCTCCAGCGTCTCGGCGCGGATGGGCTCCGCGCCGCAGAAGGCCACCTCCCAGCGGCTCAGGTCGAGCCCCGCGCGCTCGGCGGGAGGAATGCGGCGCACGCACAATTCGAAAGCGAAGTTGGGACCGCCGCTGATGGTGCCGCCAAACCGCGTCAGCGTCTCCAGCCAGAAGCGCGGCCGCTTGAGGAACTCCAGCGGCGACATCAGCGCGGTGTGGAAGCCCTGGTACAGCGGCACCAGGATGCCGCCGATGAGCCCCATGTCATGGTAGGGCGGCAGCCAGATGACGCCCACGCTGTCATCACGCGTACCGAACGCGCCGCGAATCAGCTCCAGGTTGCTCAGCAGGTTGGCGTGGCTGAGCACCACGCCCTTCGGTGAGCCGGTGGAGCCGGACGTGTACTGGAGGAAGGCCAGCGAGTCCGCCTTCACCTCCGGCCTGCGCCACGCCGACTCGCTCCCCTCCTCCAGCGTGTCCGTGGCCACCCAGCGCAGCGACTTCAAGTCCGGCGCGCTCTCGAAGAGCACCTCCACCATGGAAGCGATGAAGGAGGTGGTGAGCACCACCGTGGCGCGCGAGTCGTCGATGATGGCGCGCAGCCGGGGAAGCGTGCGCTCGAGCCGCGCCGGGTCCGGCGGGTAGGCGGGCACGGCCACCAGCCCGGAGAAGAGGCAGCCGAAGAAGCCCGCGAGGTACTCCGCGCCGGGCGGGTACAGCAGCACCGCGCGCTCCCCCGCGGGCGCCAGCGCCTGCAGGGCCGCGCCGATGCGCCGGGCCTGCGTGTACAGCGCGCCGCGCGTCAGCGAGGTGCCCTCTCCGGCCCCATCCTCCAGGAACGTGTAGAGGGTGTGCTCGGCGCGCGTGAGGCTTCGCTCTTCCAGGAGGTCGATGAGGGAACGGGGCGCGTGCATGGTCGATGGCGTGGGCAGGGAAAACTCCGGACCTTCCGCCCCTGCCAGAAGGTCGAGAATACGCCACAATGGGGCCAGCACCGCGAACCTGGCGGCCTGTCACCCGCCGTGAAGTCCGGCGGACGGCCCGCCCGTGGGCGGAGTCGGCTTCACTCGAGCAACCAGCCCCGCCATCGCCGCGACCCTCAGTCGCCAGGAGTGGCAGGTGGCTCCGCGCGTTCTGGCGGAACGGGCCGGACGGGCGTGTGGAGCGCGGGAGTCCCTCCGGGCACCTCCGCGCCCCGCCCGAAGCGCTCCCGGAGCTCGTCCGTCTCCGTCCTGAACAGGGACACGTGAAGGCTGTAGCCCGCGCGTGCCAGCAGGTGGGCGGCCACTGGCGCGGTGAGGCAGAGGAAGGCGACCACCGAGAGGGCCCGGGTGGCCACCTCCGCATCCTCGAAGTACACCGCCGTGCCCAGCAGCAGCAGTCCCGCGCCCGCCGTCCCGCTCTTGGCCGCCGCCTGCATGCGGCAGAAGAGGTCCGGCAGGCGCACCAGGCCCAGCGCCGCGATGACCATGAACAGGGCTCCCGACAGCAGGAGCCCACCGCCAAGCCACGCCATCATCGGGCCCTCATCCGCTCGAGGTAGCGCGCCACCGCCACCGTGCCCAGGAAGGAGATGAGCGCGATACCGGCGGCCACGCGCAGCAGGTGCGGCTCCCGGGTATACACGCTGTAGACGGCCGTCATGCCGATGGTCAGCACGCCCATCGCATCCAGCGCCACCACCCGGTCGGGCGCGGTGGGGCCACGCACCAGCCGCACGAAGACGAGGGCCATCGCCAGGGTGAGCAGCCCCAGGGTGACCTCCAGCAACAGGGTGAAGGCGGGCGAGTCCGGCGCGCTCATCGCAGCAACTCCAGGATGCGCCGCTCGAAGCCGTGCTTGATGTCGCGGCGCACCGCCTCGGGGTCCGCGGCGTACATGGCATGGATGTAGAGGGTGCGCCGGTCGCTGGAGACATCCAGCGCGAGCGTGCCCGGCGTGAGGCTCACCACCAGCGCCAGGAAGGTGATTTCCCCGGGGGTGCGCGCGTCCAGCGGAATCCCGACCACCGCCGGTTTCATCCGGTGGGTGGGCGTGAGCACGTCGTAGGAGATGCGCAGCGTGGCGGCGGCCAGTGCCCTGATGAAGAAGAGCACGAAGCCCACGAGCTGCCGGACTCGCGAGAAGTAGGCGTTGCGCTCGGCCACCGTGGGCGAGGCCCAGAGGACGAAGTAGCCCAGCACGAACCCCACGAGCAGGTTGCTCACCTTGAACTCGGTGATGGCGGCCCAGCCCACCGCCAGCGCCACGTTGCCGAGCAGCATCTTCATCACCCACCTCCCCGCGCCGCGAGGATGTAGCCCTCGGGGGACAGCAGCTGCTCGGCGGCGCGCGTGAGCAGCCCGAAGGCGGGCCCGGGCAGGAGCCCCAGCCACAACACCCCCACCGCGAGCGCCCCCACCGGCACCACGAGCGAGCGCGGCAGCGGCGGCGTGCCCGCGAGCACGGGCGCGGGCGGCGCCTTCCAGAAGACCTCGGCCCATATCTTCGTCATGGAGAAGAGCGTCAGCACGCTCACCGTGAGCGCCACCGCCACGGTGACGTAGCGCTCCTGCGCGAGCGCCTCGCGCACCAGCGCCAGCTTGGCGAAGAACCCCGAGGACGGGGGCAGGCCCGCCAGCGCCAGGGCGAAGATGGCGAAGAGCAGCGCCACCCCCGGGCTCGAGACGTAGAGCCCCCCGAGCGCCTTCAAGTCGTAGGTGCCCCGCAGCCGGTGCGTCAGCCCGCTGACGAGGAAGAGGCTCGACTTCACCAGCCCGTGGTGGAGGATGAAGAAGAGCGCCCCGGCCAGGCCCTGCGGCGCGAAGAGCGCGAGCCCCAGCAGCATGTAGCCCACCTGGCTGATGGAGTGGAACGCGAGGATGCGCCGGAAGTCGTACTGCGAGGCCGCCCCCAGCACGCCCGTCACCATCGTCAGTGAGGCGATGACCATCAGCACCGGCTGGAAGAAGGCGAAGTCATGGGCGAGCAGCAGCGAGAAGACGCGGATGAGGGAGTAGATGCCCACCTTGGTGAGCAGGCCGGCGAAGAGCGCCGTCACCGCCATGGGCGGCGTGTGGTAGCTGGCCGGCAGCCAGAAGAAGAACGGGAAGAGGGCCGCCTTGAGGCCGAAGGCCGCCAGCAGGAGCACCGCCACCGCCGCCACCGTACCCGGCCGGGGCGTCTGCGGCAGCTTCTGCGCCAGGTCCGCCAGGCTCAGCGTGCCCGTCAGCCCGTAGAGCAGCCCCACCGCCGCGAGGAACAGCGCCGAGGCGAGCAGGTTGAGGGTGACGTACTTCACCGCGCCCTCTATCTGCGGCCGCTCACCGCCCAGCGCCAGCAGCGCGAAGGAGGCGATGAGCAGCACCTCGAACCAGACGTAGAGGTTGAAGAGGTCCCCGGTGAGGAAGGCGCCACACACGCCCATCAGCAGCACGTGCACGAAGGCGTCGTAGCCGAACGCCTTGCGCCGCGCGTCCAGGCCCGTCATGGAATAGACGCTCACCGCCAGCCCCAGCACCCCCGCGAGCACCACCAGCACCGCGCTGAAGAGGTCCGCCACCAGGCTGATGGCGAACGGGTACGGCCAGTGGCCCACCTGCACCACCTGGATGCCCTCGCGCTCGACGCGTGCGAGCAGCGCGAGCGCCGCCGCCAGCAGCAGCGCCGCGCCCAGGGTGCTCACCGCCTGCCGGCCCCGGGGGCTCTTCCCGAGCAGCAGCGTGGTGGCCGCGGTGGCCAGGGGGATGACCAGCGGGAGGACCGGCAGCTGCGTCATCGGTCTGTGTCCTCGAGCGAGTCGAGGTCCGCCGACCCCGTCACCTGGTGGGCCCGGTGCAGCAGCGTCACGGTGAAGGCCAGGAGCCCGAAGCTGATGACGATGGCGGTGAGCACCAGCGCCTGCGCCAGCGGATCCGCCGTGGGGCCCTCCGGCGCCAGGGCGCCCTCCGGGACGATGGGAGGCCGGCCCCGCCGCAGCCTGGCCGCGGTGAAGATGAGCAGGTTGGCCGCGTGCGACAGCAACGCCAGCCCGAGGATGAGCCGCATCAGGTTGCGCCGCAGCATCAGGTAGATGCCCGCGGCGTAGAGACAGCCAATCACCAGCGCCAGGAGGATGCTCATCCGCTACACCTCCGCCAGCGAGAGCACGAAGGTGAGCGCCACCCCCGTGACGACCAGGTAGACGCCCAGGTCGAAGAGCAGCGGCGTGCCCAGGGCCAACGGCCCCAGCCCCAGCGGCCGCACTTCCACCCAGGCGCTGGTGAGGAAGGGCCCGCCCCACAGCAGCGGCGGCAGCACCCCGGTCCCCAGCGCCAGCAGCAGCCCCAGGGCCATGAGCGTGGAGGGCGAGAAGCGCAGCGCCCGGCGCGCCGAGGCCACGTCGTAGGCAATGGCGTGCAGGGTGAAGGCGGCCGCGGCGACGAGGCCTCCGGCGAAGCCGCCACCGGGCTCGTCGTGCCCGCTCACCAGCAGGAAGAACGAGTAGAGCAGCAGCAACGGCTGGAGCACCCGCGTGGTGGTGGAGAGGATGAGCGAGGAGCTCATGGCGGCACCCTCCGGGAGGGAAGCAACTTGAGCAGCGCGTGCACCCCCAGCGCCGCCACCGCGAGCACGGTGATTTCCCCCAGGGTGTCGAGCGCCCGGAAGTCGGTGAGGATGACGTTGACCACGTTGTGGCCGTGCGCCTGGGGGACGCTCTGCTCGAGGTAGAACGTGGAGAGGGTGGGATGCGGCGGTGGGTTGGCGGCGAAGAGCGCGAGCAGCCCCATCGTCCCTCCGACCCCCACCGCCAGCGCCCCGTCGCGCAGGCGCACCGCCGTGCTGGAGAAGCGCGTGTAGCGTGGCAGGTGCAGCAGCGCGAGCAGGAACACCACGACGGTGAGCGCCTCGACGATGGCCTGGGTGAGCGCGAGGTCCGGCGCGCCGAAGAAGAGGAAGAGCAGCGCCACCCCGAAGCCCACCGTGCCCAGCGCCGCCACAGCGGCCAGCCGCGAGCGCGCCCGCGCGGCGAGCCCCGCGGCCAGCACGGTGAGCAGCGCCACGCCCGCGTCCGCCACGTCCACCCCGCCCGTGGTGGGCGGCAGCGCGAAGGCGTCCCCGCGAACCGCCAGCGTATAGCCGAGCAGCCCGAAGGTGGCCCCCAGCACCAGCAGGATGTAGCGGCTGGTGTCCCCGGACTGGAGCACCCGCGTCTGCCACAGGGCCACCGCGTTGAGCCCCGCGAGGAAGCGGTCGAAGTCCCACGCCGCCCGCACCGCCGGGGGACAGAGCGCGGCCGCCACCCCGCGCACGCGCTCGCGCCCCACGAACACCGCCGCGCCGGCGGCGAGGCTGAGCGCGCTCAGGCCGAGCGCGGGAGTGAAGCCGTGCCAGAGGGACAGCTTCACCGGCTCCAGCCCGGGCTGGAGCGCCTCGCCCGCGGAGTCGAGCAGGGGCGACAGCAGCCCGGGTGCGAGGCCGAAGACGAGCCCCAGCGAGGCGAGCAGCAGCGGCGGCCCCCAGAGTCCTGGTGGGGCCTCGTGCGGAGCCTTGGGAGGGCTTCCGGGGCCGCCGAGGAAGGGACGCGCGCCCACCAGCCCCGCCGCGGCCACCAGCAGGGCGAAGGCGAGGAGCGAAGCGGCGGTGACGAGCGCGGCGGAGCCCGACGCGTGGAGCACCGACTCATAGACGAGCTCCTTGCCGATGAAGCCGAAGACGGGGAGCACGCCCGCCATGCCCAGGGCGGCCAGCGCCGCCGCCGTGGTGGTGAGCGGCATCGCGCGGCGCAGCCCGCTCAAGCGCCCCACGTCGCGGGTGCCCGTCTCGTGGTCCACCCCCCCGGCGACGAGGAAGAGCGCGCCCTTGTAGAGCGCGTGCGCCAGCAGGTACGCGAGCGCCGCCCGCAGCGCCGCGGACGTCCCCACTCCCAGCAGCATCACCAGCAACCCGAGCACGCCGAGGGTGGCCTGGGCCAACAGCCGCTTGAGGTCCACCTCGGCGAGCGCCCGTGCCGCGCCCCACAGCATGGTGGCTCCGCCCACCAGCGTCAGCAGCAGCCCCCAGGGGGCTGTGCCGCCCAGGGCCGGGTGGAGGCGCATCAGCAGGTAGATGCCCGCCTTCACCATCGTCGCGGAGTGGAGGTAGGCGCTCACCGGGGTGGGCGCCTCCATGGCCCCCGGGAGCCAGGGGTGGAAGGGCACCTGGGCGGACTTGGTGAAGGCGCCCGTGAGCACCAGCAGCAGCGCGGGCAGGTAGAGCGGATGGGCGCGCAGCGACTCACCCCGCTCCACCAGCGCGGACAGCTCGAAGCTGCCGCCCATGGCCGCCAGCAGCAGCAGCCCCACCAGGAGCGCCTGCCCTCCGGCGACCGTCACCAGCAGGGCCTGCAGCGCGGAGCGGCGGGCCTGGGGCCGCTCGTGGTCGAAGCCCACCAGCGCATAGGAGCTCAGGCTGGTGAGCTCCCAGCAGATGAACAGCGCGAGCAGGTTGTCCGCGACGACCACCCCGAGCATCGCGGACATGAACAGGAAGAGGTAGCCGTAGAAGCGCCCCAGCTGCGCGTGCCCCTCCAGGTAGTACGCCGCGTAGAGCGTCACCAGGGCGCCAATGCCGGTGATGAGCAACGCGAACAGCAGCGCCAGTCCGTCCAGGCGGAAGGACAGCCAGAGGTCCAGTTGCGGCGCCCACGCCCGCCGCTCGGTGAGGGGCGCTCCCGACGTGACGGACGGGAGCACGCGCGCGAAGGCCACGAAGGCGCCCAGCGGCAGCAGCATCAACGCCCGGCCCGCCAGCCGCGGGGCGAGCCGAACGCCCCAGGGAGCGAGGAGCGCCGCGCAGAAACCGCCAATGACGAGTGCCGTAATCATGGCCGCCGGGGTGTCGCGGGCCTCCTCGCCACGAGAGCCCGGGACTCGACCACATCTCCCAGGCGGCACGCGCCGGGCGGGCGGGGCCCGGGCCAGGGAGCGTCACTTCCACACAGTTCTCCAGGAGCCCCGTCCGCGGGAGGACACCCCGCGCGTACCGGCGGGCGGTGCCCTCCGCCCTCCAACCAGCCTGACGCGGCCCGGAGGTCGTTGAATCTCACGCAGAGGGTGCGGAGCATGAAGGTGAGCGGGCCCACCGCGACGGGGGCACCAGGGGAGCGGCGATGGACAACCACTTGGAACCTCGACAGGAGTCCTCGCCCGTCGCACGGCCCCACGCCTCGCGGGGCCTGCGCGAGGTGGCCGTGGTAGCCATGTCCGCGCACGCGTCGCTCGCCGTTGACAGGGCCGGCCTGCTGCACCTGGCGCCCGAGGCTCGCGTGGCCCTCCTCCTGAGGCAGGGTGAGGACCTCAAGGGAGTGCTGGGCGACTCCGCCCGGAAGCTGGCGTCGCGGCTGCACGCGCTGGGAGGCGAGCTCACCCTCATCCGGCGCCCCGCGGAGGACGACCTGACGGCGGCCATCGAGTGTGAGCGCGAGCAGGCGGGGTTGGAGCTCGTCGCCATCACCCGCGAGCCGAGGGGGCGGCTGGCGCGCCTGCTCGGCACCACGCCCGAGCAACTCGCCCGCTCCGGGCGTGCGCCGGTCCTGGTCATCCAGCACCCGGCGAGGCAGGCCTACCAGCGCATCGTGGTCGGCCTCGACTACTCCAAAACTTCACATGAAGCCCTGGCGTTGGCGCTCCGCCTGAAGACGCCAGAGACCGGGCCCGTGGACGTGGTCCATTGCCATGACACCAGCTACGCGCTCGTGCTGCGCCAGGAGGGCGTGTCCTCCGAGCGTTTGATGGCCTACTACCAGGAAGAGCACGCCCGGTCCGAGGCCACGCTGCGCGGCTTCCTGGAGCCCTACCTGGAGCAGGGAGCGCGACTTCACGCCCGGGTGATATCGGGAGACCCCCGGGTCGAGCTCGAGCGCTCCGCGCGCGAACAGGGGGCGGAGCTCCTGGTGATTGGCAGGCGTGCCAGGCAGGGACTGGGCCACAGGCTGATGGGCAGCGTCGCCGAGGCGTGCCTGCGGCGGGCGGAGTGCGACGTCCTCATCGTCCAGGAAGCGAAGCACCTGCCTCCACGGTGAGGGGGGCCCGGCGCGCTGCCAGGCAGCCTGGCGCACCCGGCCGGGGCGGGCGGATGCCGCCCGGGCCCTGGCAAAGTGCCAGTCGGGTCTGGCGTTTTACGACGGCGTCGGGCCGCCTGGAGGTCCGCCGCACCCGGGAACGGCTGGCATCCGCCTTGCGTTGTGGGGGCGCTGGATTCCACGGATGCACCGCCCCCTCGTCCCCATCCTCCTGCTGTTGATGGCCCTGGCCAGCGTGGCGGGCGGTGCCGTGTGGTTCATCCAGCGGGACCGCCAGGCGCTCGTCGAGCAGTTCGGCCAGGAGCGGCGTGCCCAGCTGGAGGAGGCCGCCCGCGGCGTCTCCAAGTCCCTGGAGGACCTGGGGGACAACCTGCGCTTCGCGAGCGAGCTGCTCGCCCAGCCGGGCTCCGCCGAGGACCACCGCCGCGAGCTGCGCGCCCTGCTGGAGGCCGTGGGCCAGTACCGCGCCATCGCCGTGCTCGGGCCGGAGGGTGGCGAGCTGCTCACCCTGGTGGACCACCGGGCCCGCCACCTGCCGGCCGATGCCGTCCGCCCCCCGGCCCTGGCGGACACCGCGCGCCAGGCGCTCACGGCGCCGCCAGGCAGCATCGTCGCATCCCACCCGCTCGGCTCCTCCGCCTCGGGGTGGATGCGCGTGTTCGCCACCCCCATCCCCACCGACGCGGCCGGGGGCGGAGGTGCCGTCGCCATCCTCGTGGACACCGAGCCCCTCTTCGCGCCGCTGCGCCTGGTGACGGTGGACGAGAACACCCGGCTGCTGCTGCTCGGCGTCCACGGCACGCCCGCTCCCATGAGCGACCCGACCCTGGCGTCCTGGTACGCGCGCCTGGAGGCGGCCGGGAGCCCGCACGTGCCCGGCCTGCGGACGCTGGTGGAGCGCATGCGCGGCGGCGGGTCCGGAACGCTGCGGCTCGACGAGGCCGAGGCGGACCGGCTCGGCCTGGGGGCCGCCGACGTGGTGGCCACCTTCATGCCCCTGCGCATGAGCGGCGAGTCCTCCTGGTCCGTGGCCACGTTCTCCTCCACGCGGGCGCTGCGCACCCATGAGCGCACCCTCGTCCTGCGCCTGTCCCTGGCGGCGCTCCTCATCGCCGTCTTCCTGGTGACGTTCGGCGCGTACGTCGTGCTCGCCAACCGCCGCGCCGTGCAGCTGCGCGAGAGCCGCCGCCACGCCGCCCAGCTCGCGCACCTGCATGAGAAGACGCAGAAGATTCTCGACCACATCCCCACCGGCGTCCTCGCCCTGAGCCACGAGGGCCACATCAGCGCGGTGAACCAGGCCCTCCGCTCGCGGCTGCCCGCCACCGTGCTGGGCAGCAGCCTCGCCGAGGCCTTCCCGGCCGCGCCCGCCCCCGTGGTGCAGCGGCTGGAGGCCCTGGTGACGTCCGCGCGCGAGGGTGGTGGCGTGCGCAGCCTGCATGGCGAGCCGCTCAGCCTCTTCAGCGAGAAGGGGCAGTACAACGTCCACGCCGTGCCTCTGGAGCACGGGGATGGCGAGGTCCGCTCCCTGCTCGTGCTGGAGGACCTGAGCAACGTGCGCATGCTGGAGGACCAGCTGCTGCGCGCGGAGAAGCTGGCCACGGTGGGCGTGCTCGCCGCGGGCGTGGCCCACGAGATTGGCACGCCCCTGGGCATCATCCGCGGCCACGCCGAGTACATGCTCCAGAAGGCCGGCGGGGCGGACCAGCCCCGGAGCCGGGGCCTCGGCGCCATCGTCACCCAGATTGACCGCGTCAGCCGCATCATCCGCCAGCTGCTGGACCTCTCGCGCCTCCAGCCCGCCAGGGCCCGCGCCATCTCGCTCGCCCCCGTGGTGCGCGGTCTCCAGGAGCTGCTCCAGGTGGAGGCGGAGCGACGGCGCATCCGGTTCGAGGTCGACGTACCCGAGCGGCTCCCCGCCCTGGCGGCCGACGTGGACCAGCTCCAGCAGGTGCTGCTCAACCTCACCCTCAATGCCTGCGACGCGTGCAGCGCCGGAGGCTCCGTGCGGCTGAGCGCGGGCGAGGGAGCGGACGCGGCGGGCATGGTGGAGGTGCGAATCCAGGACGATGGCCGCGGCATCGCCCCGGAGCACCTGCACCAGGTGTTCGACCCCTTCTTCACCACCAAGAAGCGGGGCCAGGGCACGGGCCTTGGCCTCACCATGGTGGCGCAGATTGTCCGCAACCACGGAGGCCACGTGGAGGTGGACAGCAAGCCCGGCCTGGGCACCCTCGTCACGCTGCGGTGGCCCGTGGCCACCGTCCCCGGTTGGGAGGAGCGACATGCCGTCTAGCGCACGCATCCTCGTGGTGGATGACCACGAGGAGATGGGACAGATGCTGGAGGAGCCACTCCGGGACGCCGGCTTCCGGGTGGACCTGGCGACGGGCGGGGCGGACGCCATCGCCCAGCTCCGCGCCCGCCTCTACGACGTGGTGCTGTGTGACCTGCGCATGGAGGACGTGGACGGGATGGACGTGCTCGCGGCGGCGCGCAAGCTGGACCCCGAGCTACCGGTGCTCCTGATGACCGCCTTCGGCGCGGTGGAGAGCGCGGTGGAGGCGATGAAGCGCGGCGCGTACCACTACCTCACCAAGCCCTTCCGACTGGACGAGGTGCTCCTCTACGTCGGGCGCGCGGTGGAGGAACGGCGCCTGCGCGCCGAGCACCGCGACCTCAAGCGCCAGGTGGCGGACCGCAGCGGCCTGGGCTCGCTCATCGGCCGGAGCACGGCCATGCAGTCCCTCTACGCGCTCGTCGAGCGCGTGGCCCATTCCGGGGCCGCGGTGCTGGTGCGCGGAGAGAGCGGCAGCGGCAAGGAGCTCGTCGCCCGGGCCCTGCACTCGGAGGGGCCGCGACGCGCCGGCCCCTTCGTGGCGGTCAACTGCACGGCGCTGCCCCATGCGCTGCTGGAGAGCGAGCTGTTCGGTCACCTCAAGGGGGCCTTCACCGGCGCCACCACGGCGCGCCGGGGCCTCTTCGTCGAGGCGGACGGCGGCACGCTCTTCCTCGACGAGATTGGCGACATGCCCGCCGAGCTCCAGGCGAAGCTGCTGCGCGTGCTGGAGGACGGCGAGGTGCGGGCGGTGGGCGCGGACGGCTCGCGCAGCGTGGACGTGCGCGTCATCGCCGCCACCCACCAGGACCTGGAGGCCCGGGTGAAGGAGGGGCGCTTCCGGGCGGACCTCTTCTACCGGCTCAACGTGGTGTCGCTGCGGATTCCGCCGCTGCGTGAGCGGCCCGAGGACATCCCGATGCTCGTCGAGCACTTCGTGGCCCGGGCGCGCACCCGCAACCCGCGCTCCCCCGTCACCACGCTGGCCCCCGACGCAGTGGCCGTGCTCGCGCGCATGCCGTGGGCCGGCAACGTGCGCGAGCTGGAGAACCTCATCGAGCGCCTCGTCGTGCTCGGAACCCAGCCCACCGTGGACCTGTCGCTCCTGCGGCATCACGCCTCCGGGGGGGCCGTGGAGCCCCACCCCCTGGCCATGGCCCACGAGCAGGTGGTGCCGCTGCGGCAGCTCGAGAGCGAGTACATCGCCTGGGTGCTTGCCCGCTGCGGAGGCAACAAGACGCGCGCGGCGGAGCTGCTGGGGATTGACGTCTCCACCATCCACCGGCGGGAGCGCGCCGACCCCGGCGTTTCGCAACGCTAGGACGCCGCGCTTTGCCAGACCCGGAGGAGGCGATGCGCCCCTCTCCCGAGGGCGGCTCGCGCGGCATGGGGCTTGCTCAACCACAAGGCATGCCCCGCACCCTCCTCTGTCTCCTCCTGACGGCCGGCCTCGTCGGTTGTGCGAGCCGCGCCGCCAACAGCTCCACCTCCCCCACGGGCCCCGCCCAGGCCGCGCCCTCGCCCACGGCTCTGCGGCCCGACGCGGCCTCCCGCCCGGCCGCCGATGAGGCGGACCCCGAAGCGCTCCTGGCACTCACCGCCGCGCCCATCTACTTCTCGCTCGACTCCGCCACGCTCGCGCCCGAGGCGCGTGACGCGCTGGAGGGCGTCGCCCAGGCCCTGCACCAGCGCACGCTCGCGAAGGTGACGGTGTCGGGCCACAGCTGCGAGCTGGGCACCACCGAGTACAACATCGCGCTGGGGCAGCGCCGCGCCGACATCGTGCGCGCCTACCTCGTGCGCCTGGGCGTCGAGCCCCAGCGCATCTCCGTCGTGTCCTATGGCGAGGAGCGGCCGATGGACATGAGCGCCCCGGAGAAGAACCGCCGCGCCGAGCTCTCGTTCCGTCAGGCCGAGCAGGCCCACGCGGGCGAGCTGTAGCCCTCCCTCCCCGCCTGAGAGCGCCCATGAACACCCCCGAGAACGCGTCCCCGCCGTCGCCCGCCCCGCCCCCCCGCTCCTCGCGCGGCCCCCTGGTAGCGGGCTCCCTGGTCCTGGTGTTGCTCGTCGGAGGCGTGGCCACGTACCTGATCCGCGCGTCCGAGCCGCCGCCCGCGCCCGCTCCGGTACCCGAGCAGGCGGCCCCCGTCGCGGCCGTCCCCGCCCCGCCCGCGGTGCAGCTGTCCGGCACCGACCCGCGCGTGAGGGAGCTCCTGGGTGGGCTCTCCAGCGACGCGGACTTCCTGCGCTGGCTGTCCGCGGAGGACCTGCCCCGTCGCTTCACCGCCGCGACGAACCTCGTCGCCGAGGGACAGAGCCCGCGGACGCCGCTGTCCTTCATGGCGCCCGCCGGGGCCTTTCGCGTCGTGAAGCGCGCCGGGCGCACCGTCATGGCGCCGGAGAGCGCGGCCCGCTACGACGGCGTCGTCCGGGCCCTGACCTCGGTGGACGTGAAGGGCGTCCAGCGAGTGTACCAGGAGCTCGAGCCGCTGCTGGACGCGGCCCACGCGGAGATGGCCCCGCCCGGGCGGAGCCTGAAGCAGGCCCTGGCCCAGGCCATCGGCAGGCTCACCCGCGTCGAGGTTCCTCGCGGCCCCGTGGAGCTCACCCCGAAGGGCGCGCTCTACGTCTATGCGGACCCGCGCCTGGAGGCCCTCGGCGACGCCGAGAAGCACCTGCTGCGCATGGGGCCGGAGAACATGCGCAAGGTGCAGGCGAAGCTCTCCGAGCTGGCCGGCGCCCTGGGACTCCCCTCTTCCGAGCAGGCGCACCAGCCATGACTGCTGAAGACTCGGTGAGCCAGGCCCCGCCCACGAAGGAGAGGCGTGTCGCCAGGGCCCGGTTCTCGGGCCCCGCGCTCACGCCGACAGACCTGGGCGAGGTGCTGGAGTTCATGCGGCTGCTGTGGGCGGTGTCCCAGGGGCTGATTACCGCCTCGAAGGGGATGGAGGCCGCGCTGGGGCTGACGGACCTCCAGCGACTGGTGCTCCAGCTGGTGGAGCAGTCCCCCGGCACCACCGCCACCCGGCTCGCGCGCGTCCTCCACGTCCACCCCAGCACCCTCACCGGCGTGGTGAAGCGGCTGGTGAAGCGGGGCTACCTCATGCGCCAGGAGGACCCGGGAGACATGCGCCGGACGCTGCTCTTCGTGGCCGGGCCGGGACGCGCGCTGGACGTCCCCACCACGGGCACCGTCGAGGCCGCCACCCAGCGGCTGCTCCTGCGCATGCCGTCGGAGTCCCTGGCGGAGGCGCGGGAGCTGCTCACCGCGCTCGCCGAGGAGCTGCACCGCGCGGACGCACCCACCGACGGGCGCTGACTCAGAACATGTCGCGGAGGGTCGGCTGCGGGCCGGAGAACAGGGACACCGCGGTGCGCACCGTGGCGTCATCCGCCTCCAGCAGGCCCGCCATCCGCAGCGTCTCCGCGGACTGGTAGCCCGTGTAGAGCGGGGACAGGCCCTTCACATGCAGCCGCAGGCTCCCGTCTCCGCCCTTCCGCACGCGCGCCGCGCCGTCCGAGACTTCCAGCACGAAGCGCCCGTGGTTCTCCGGGAACAGGTCGTCCTCCACCTCCAGGTGGAGCGTCCCGGACAGCCCCACCGGCCAGCCGCGCGCCTCCAGGGCCTTCGCCACGTCCAGCACCCGCACCATCCAGTGCATGTCCAGCTTCACCGTGTACGTCTGCTCGCGCAGATGCAGGAGCAGCGGGTCATCCGCCCCGCCGTACCAGACGGCCTCCGTCGCCAGGGAGCGGTGGTCGCCCAAAAAGCTCAGGATGCGCCGCGCCGCCGCGGGCGTGTTCGCCACCACGTCCGACAGGATGAGCTCCTGCTTCCACCCCGCCAGTGACTTGCGCACGACGAACAGGTGCCCCTCCACGCCGGAGGCGCCCTCCACGAGGTAGCCCGAGGCCGTTCCGTCGCGCGGGGCATACACACGGCTCCACACGTAGGGCCCCCGGGCCAGCCAGCCCTGCCGCGCCTGGGCGAAGCGCTGGTAGTTCGCGGCGATGGCCGCCTCGTCCTTCTCCTCCACGGGCCGCAGCGACAGGGTGCGCTCGCTCACGTCCAGCATGGGCACCTGGAGGCGCACCTCGTACCGCGCGCCGGAGTGCTCGTAGCCCACGCGCCGGTAGAGCGGCTGCGTGGCGGGATAGAGCGTGGACAGCGGAGCGCCCGTCGCGCGGGCCTCGCGCAGCACGTTGCGCATCATCCGGGTGGCGGTGCCCTGGCCGCGGTGCACCGGAGACACGCCCACGCCGCCGATGCCAATGATGGGCACGTTGCGCCCGCCGTACCACTGGCCCATGGGAATGAAGACGAGCGTCCCCGCGACACGGCCGCCCTCGCGCATCAGCCGCAGGCTGGATGCCCCCACGCGCTGTGTCCAGGTGGTCGCCGCCGCCGGCGCCATCGCATACGACTGCACCATGATGTCCGCGGCCGCCGCCAGCTCCTGCTCGTCTCGCGGAGACCCGTAGTCCCCAGGTGTCGTGTCCATGTGCATCCCCTCCCGATGCGTGCCGTTGCGCTCCTGGGTGCGTAGCACGCTCAGGATGGCAGGGTCAGCCTGTCCAGCAGCAGCCCGAAGAAGTCCCCGTCGCCGCGAAACGCCCAGCCCAGGTGCGCGCCACAGGCGGCGCAGTGCGCCACCTGCCACGCGTATCCGGGGAACCACGTAGCCTCGGCCGTGGGCGGCCCGTCCACGGCGCAGCCCTCCGCCTGCGCGAAGCAGCCGAAGTGGAAGACGATGCCGAACGGGTTGACGCGCGTGTGACGGTGCCGGCCGTTGACGGGGATGCGGTGGCGCTCGCGTGTCACGGGATGGCCACAGCGCGCGCAGCACAGGGGTGCGTCCGGCTCGCGCGTCTCCAGGGACTCCTCGGCCTTCGCCTCCGGCGCCCCGGGCTCACCGGACGTCGTGCCCTTGAGCCACCCCGCCTCCGCGAGGTGCCGTGCGCTCCCGTGTCCGGCCGCCTGCATCATTCCCTCCGGTCCATGCTTCTCAGGTAGCCCCGGTGCGCTGGGAACGGGAGGGGCCCCGGGCCCGGAGTCTCACGGGGCCAGGCGCTGCAGCTTCGCGTAGAAGGACGGCGCGAGCAGGTAGGCGAACGTCGCATCGCCGAAGCCCAGCAGGTCGCCGTCCCGCACGTGCAGCTCGCCGCCCGGCGACAGCTCCTTCGCATTGATGAAGGTGCCGTTGCTCGACTTCAAGTCCACCAGGGTGCAGCCCGCCGCGGGGCCGTGCCAGCACAGCTGCGCGTGGCGCTTGGAGACGGAGGGCTCGTTGACCACCAGGTCGCAGTCCGGCTGGCGGCCCACGGTGAGCACGTCCTGCCCGCCCATTGGCGGCAGCGTGGCCACGGTGAGCGCGTCGAAGTGCAGCCAGAGGGCCACCTGCTGCCGCTCCAGGCTGGGAATGTCGCGCGCCATCGTCGTGCGGGCCGCGCCCATCTTCAGCGCGAGCTGCGCCATCACCGGGCTGGGCGGCTTCTGCACCAGCACGAAGGGGCCCACCTGCCGGCAGAAGAACGGCTCCGTCAGCCGCCTGCTCAGCGCTCGCAGTTCCTGGACGGTCAGCATGGCCTGGTCCCCCACCCTCGTTTCGAGGCCGGCATCCTACCCGGCGTCCTGTTCCTCGTCGCGGGTGGACAGGATGTGGCGGTACGGAACCACGCGCACCAGCTCCGCGAGCGTCGTCGTGCGAGCGGACACCTTGTCCAGCGCGTCCTCCACCAGCGTGCGCAGCCCGTGCGCTCGCGCGTGGCGGCGCAGCTCCACGGTGGGCGCGCCCCGGGCGATGAGCTCCTGGAGGTCCGGGTCCACCAGCAGCAGCTCGAAGATGCCCAGGCGTCCCTTGTAGCCGGTGTGGTGGCACGCCTCGCAGCCCCTGCCCGCGTGCGGCTGAACGCCCTTCAGCAGCCGGCCGAGGAGCGCCTCCTGCTCGGCGGTGGGCGCGACGGGCTCCACGCACTGCTCGCAGATGCGGCGCACCAGCCGCTGGGCCAGCACCGCCAGCAGCGAGTCGCTGATGTCCACGTCGTCCAGCTTCAGCCCGCGCAGCCGCGCCACCGCGCCCACCGCGTCCGCGGTGTGCAGCGTGCCCAGCACCACGTGGCCGGTGGATGCCGCGGTGAGGGCCATGCTGCCCGTCTCCAAATCCCGCACCTCCCCCACCAGCATGACGTTGGGGTCCTGGCGAAGCATGGCGCGCAGCAGCGTCGCGTGCGGCATCTGCTGCGTCACCTGCTTCTGGTTCACCTTGGGGACGTAGTACTCGATGGGGTCCTCGGCGGTGATGATCTTCCTGCGGCCGTCATTGAGCCGGGCCAGCGCCGAGTACAGCGTCGTCGTCTTGCCGCTGCCCGTGGGCCCGGTGACGAGCACCAGCCCCTCCGGGTTGGACAGCAATTGGAGGAAGAGCGTCTGCATGGCCGGGGACATGCCCAGCTTCTCCACGGGGACCAGGCCCACGCTGGAGTCGAGGATGCGGATGACCACGTCCTCGCCCACGGGGCTGGGCACCACGCTGACGCGGTAGTCCACCAGCTTGCGCCCGTCGGAGCCCTCCAGGAGCGCGCGGAAGCGGCCGTCCTGCGGGCGGCGGCGCTCGGTGATGTCCATCCCGGCGAGCAGCTTGATGCGGCTGACCACCTCCGGCAGCGAGCGCGGGTCGATGTCCGTGTACGACTGGTGGAGGATGCCGTCGATGCGATAGCGCAGGTCCACGTCGTCGAAGTAGCCCTCGACGTGGATGTCGGACGCCTTCAATTCCACCGCGGTGGCGAGCACGTGGTCCACCAGCTCCACGGCGGACGGGCTCTCGGACAACGGCACGCGGGCCTTGAGCGTGAGGTCCGCGGTGATGCGGGGCCCCGCGCCGAAGCCCACCTCCAGCGCGGACTCCACCTCGTAGTGGTTGAGGTGGACGGGCTGGAGCGGGCGCCGGAGGAAGTCGGTGATGAGCTCGAGGATGACGCGGTTGTCCGGCTGGACCATGCCCACCGTCACCGGCGTGGCGTGCGCGGCCGGGTCCACGCGGCCCAGCACCACCACCTTGTTGCGCCGGCAGAAGGACTCCGGGAGCAGCCGGAGCGAGGGACGGTCCAACGTGAATTGGGAGAGCTCGGAGAAGGGAGGGACGTCCGCCATGTGCCTCCTGGATTATCAGCCCGGGCCGGGGGTGGGCTACCCGGCCGTCCCACCGCTGCTATCCTCGGAGGTCATGAAGCGCCCCTCCGAGCCCGACGCGCCGGCCATGCCGACGCTGCTCGTCTTCGCCATCGCGGTGCTCGTCTTCGGCTCCCCGCTGCGCCGGCTGTGGCTGGCGGAGGGCGCGCCCGGCTACCTGCCCTTCCTCGTCTGGCTGGGCGTCATCGCCCTGGGCGGCTGGGTGGCGCACCGGAGCGGCGGCCATGACGCTTGAGCTGGGCCCGCTCGTCGCGGCGTCCGTCGCGTACCTGCTCGTGCTCTTCCTGGTGGCGTACGCGGCCGAGCGGGGCGTCATCCCCGCGCGCATCACCCAGCACCCGCTCGTGTATTCGCTGGCGCTGGGCGTGTACGCCACGTCGTGGTCCTACTTCGGCAGCGTGGGGTACGCGGCGCGGCACGGCTTCCGCTACCTGGGCATCTACCTGGGCGTCACGCTGGCGTGCCTGCTGAGCCCCGTGCTGTGGCGCCCGCTGCTGCGGCTGACGCGTGAGCTGCAGCTCACGTCCCTGGCGGACGTGCTGGCCTACCGCTACCCGGGCCAGTCCACCGGCACGGCGGTGACGCTGTTCATGCTGGCCGGCAGCCTCCCCTACCTCGCGCTGCAGGTGCGCGCCGTCGTGGAGTCCGCGAAGGTGCTCAGCCCCTCCGCGTCGCCCACGCTGGTGGGCCTGGGCTTCTGCGCGGTGCTGACCGGCTTCTCCGTCCTCTTCGGCGCGCGGCACCTCACCCCGCGCGAGCGGCACGAGGGGCTGATGCTGGCCATCGCCTTCGAGTCCGCGGTGAAGGTGGTGGCGCTCATGGCCGTGGGCCTGTGGGCGGTGTCCTCCGTGTTCGGCGGCGTGGACGGGCTGTTGGCGTGGCTGGACGCGCACCCGGAGGCGGTGGACGGGCTCCAGCGGCCGGCCCGGGACGCGTCCTGGGCGCCGCTGCTGGTGCTGTCCTGCGCGGCGGCCTTCCTGACACCGCGCAGCTACCACGTGGCCTTCACCGAGGCCCCGGAGAAGGACGGCTGGGCCACCGCCACCTGGGCACTGCCCCTGCTGCTGCTGGTGATGAACCTGTTCGTGCCGGTGCTGCTGTGGAGCGGCGACGCGGTGGGGCTGCCCTGGCCCGCGGACTTCCACGTGCTGGGCGTGCCGGCGTCGCGCGGGGCCACGGGGCTGGCGCTGGTGGCCTTCCTGGGCGGCGTGTCCGCGGCGAGCGCCATGGTCATCGTCACCACGCTCGCGCTGGCACCCATGTGCCTCACGCACCTGGTGCTGCCGCTGGGCTACGCGCGCGGACAGCCGCACCTGTACGGATGGCTGCTGTGGGCGCGGCGGCTGCTCATCGCCATCATCATCCTCGCGGGCTACGGCTTCTACCGGCTGCTGGACGCGCGGAGCACGGGGCTGGTGGACCTGGGGCTGGTGTCCTTCGTCGCGGTGGCGCAGTTCGCGCCGGGCGTCCTCGGACTGCTCTTCTGGAAGCGCGGCACGCGGGCGGGGTTGCTCGCGGGGCTGGGCGTGGGCGCGGCCATGTGGGCGGTGACGCTGGTGATGCCGCTGTGGGCCTCGCCGGGCGTGGTGGCGTGGACGCGGCGCGTGGCGGGGCTGCTCGGCTTCCCCTCGGACGAGCCGTGGGGCTTCTCCACCTTCGCGTCGCTGACGCTCAACGTGCTGGCCTTCGTGGCGGTGTCGCTGGCCACGCGGCAGTCGGCGCGAGAGGCGGAGGCCGCGCGGGCCTGCACTCGCGAGGCGCCCGCGCTGGCCTCGGGCGGCGTGGTGGCGGGCTCGCCGGAGGAGTTCCGCCGCAGCCTGGCGCCGCTGCTGGGCAAGGAGGCCGCGGCGGCGGAGGTGGACCGGGCGCTGGCCTCGCTGGGCCTGCCCCCGGACGAGCGCCGGCCCGCGGAGCTGCGCCGGCTGCGCGACGGCGTGGAGCGGAACCTGTCGGGGCTCCTCGGTCCGGTGCTGGCACGGCTGACGGTGGAGGAGGCCCTGCGGCTGGAGCCGGGGGCGCGCACCGCGCTGGCGGAGCAGCTGCGCTTCGTGGAGGAGCGACTGCGGGATGCGCGCGGCATGCAGGACGGCCCCGTGCTCGCGCTGGAGGCGGTGCGGCGCTACCTGCGGCGCATCCTCGAGGACCTGCCGCTGGGCGTGTGCGCGGTGGGTCCGGATGGCGAGGTGGTCATCTGGAACGCGGCGCTGGAGCGGCTGGCCGGCGTGGAGGCGGGCGCGGTGCGGGGCCTCCTGCTCGCGGCGCTGCCGGGGCCCTGGGGCCCGCTGCTGTCCGGCTTCGCGGCGGGCGCCGAGGAGGACACGGAGGCGCGCGTCACCGTGGCGACAGGAGAGCGCGTGCTGCGGCTGCACCGCTCCCGGCTGTCGGCGGCGGAGGCGAGGGGCAGCGCCTCCGAGGGCATGGCGCTGCTGGTGGAGGACCTGACGGAGCGCAAGGCGGTGGACGCGCGGCTGGCGCACCAGGACCGGCTGGCCTCGCTGGGCCGGGTGGCGGCGGGCGTGGCGCACGAGATTGGCAACCCGCTGACGGCGATTGCCAGCCTGGCGCAGAACCTCAAGTACGAGCTGGACGACGCGCAGGCGGTGCGCGAGCGCGTGGGCCTCATCCTCCAGCAGTGCCAGCGCATCGACGCGATTGTCCGGGCGCTGGTGGGCTTCAGCCACGCGGGCACGGCGGGCGGCGAGGCGCGCCCCTTCACGCGCGTCGCGGTGTCCCCCCTGCTGACGGAGGCGGTACAGCTGGCGAGGCTGGCACGCGGCACGCGAAAGGACCGGGGGCTGCGCTTCGAGCACCGCTGTCCCGAGGGACTGGAGGTGCTGGGCGACGCGCAGCGACTGGAGCAGGTGCTGGTGAACCTGCTGACCAACGCCATCGACGCCTCGCCCGACGGCGCGGAGGTGGAGCTGGAGGCGGAGGCCGCCGATGGGCGCATCCACCTGCGGGTGCTGGACCGGGGGGCCGGGATTGCGCGCGAGCTCACGCAGCGCATCTTCGAGCCCTTCTTCACGACGAAGCAGCCGGGCGAGGGCACGGGGCTGGGGCTGGCGCTGGTGGCGGGAATCGTGCGGGAGCATGGAGGGGTCATGCAGGTGGACAGCCGCCCCGGGGGAGGCACTAGCGTGACGGTGAGCCTGCCGGAGCCGCTGGGAGCCCAGACCGGACGAGGAGCCCTGGCATGAGTCGCATCCTGGTCATCGAGGACGAGCCCATCATCCGCACGGAGCTGCGCCGCCTGCTGGTGCGCGCGGGGCACGACGTTTCCGAGGCGGGCAGCGTGCAGGAGGCGTCGGCCGACTACGCGCTGGACTCGTTCGAGCTGGTGCTGACGGACCTGCGGCTGCCGGGAGCGCCCGGGACGGATGTGATTGCGCTGTGCCCGGGCGTGCCGGTGCTCATCATGACGAGCTATGCCACGGTGAAGTCCGCGGTGGACGCGATGAAGCTGGGCGCGGTGGACTACATCGCGAAGCCGTTCGACCACGACGAGCTGCTGATGCAGGTGGAGCGGGTGCTGCGCGAGGGGAAGCTGGCGCGGCAGAACGCGGCGCTGAAGCGCGAGGTGGAGCAGGCGCACCCGGTGAGCGGCATGGTGGGGAGCTGCGCTGCGATGCGCGAGGTCTTCGAGCGCGTGCGCAAGGTGGCACCCTCTCCCGCCACCGTGCTGGTGCTGGGCGAGTCCGGCACGGGCAAGGAGCTGGTGGCCCGGGCGATTCACGCGCAGAGCCCGAGGACGGACGGGCCGCTGGTGGCGGTGAACTGCGCGGCGATTCCGGAGGGCCTGCTGGAGAGTGAGCTGTTCGGCCACGAGAAGGGCGCGTTCACAGGCGCGCAGACGGCACACGCGGGCCTCGTGGAGGCGGCGCACGGCGGCACGCTCTTCCTGGACGAGATTGGCGAGCTGCCCGCGCCCGCCCAGGCGCGGCTCTTGCGGATGTTGCAGGACGGCGAGGTGCGCCGGGTGGGCTCGACGCGGCCGCGCCGCGTGGACGTGCGAATCGTGGCGGCGACGCACCGGGACCTGCCGCGCCGCGTGCAGGAAGGGACGTTCCGACAGGACCTCTACTTCCGGCTGCGCGTGGTGGAGATAAGGCTTCCGCCACTGAGGGAGCGCGCAGAGGACCTTCCCGCGTTGGCGAAGCACCTGCTGGAAAAGGTGTGCCGGCAGCTCGGGCGCCCCGTGGCGACGTTCTCGACGGAGGCGATGGTGGCGATGACGTCGCATCCATGGCCGGGCAACGTGCGCGAGCTGGAGAACGCCATCGAGCGCGCGGTCATCCTCGCGGACGGGACGGTGGTGACGCCGGACCTGCTCGCGCTGGAGCTGCCGGGCGGCGGTGAGAGCGTGACACCGGAGGTCGTCGAGAGCGGTGTCGAGGAAGCGGGAGACTCGCCGGACTCGATGGAGGAGTACTTCCGCCGCTTCGTGCTGGAGCACCAGGACCACATGGGAGAGACGGAACTGGCGAAGCGCCTGGGCATCAGCCGCAAGGCGCTGTGGGAGAAGCGGCAGAAGCTCGGCATTCCCCGCACCCGCGCTTAGGGCGTCCGGAACTCGAAGGATGGGCCGGGCACGCGGATGGTGCTCGTCGACGAGCGCAACCTGAACTCCACCTCGAAGCCCGCTGGCGTGTAGGGGGCGTTGAGCCCGGAGATACAACACGCCTCTGGTCAACGGGAGCCCGGTGCGCTTATCCAGAGGCGTGAGCCCGTCGTCGCCCCCAGCCGTACCCACCCCCACCACCGGACCGGGCCTGAAGGCCTGCCTCGCCGTGCTCGCGGTGTCGGCGGCGCTGCGGCTCGTGCTGGCGCTGGGCACGGACGTCTACTTCGACACCGCGTACTACTGGCAGTGGGCCCGTCACCTGGCGTGGGGCTACTACGACCATCCGCCCATGGCGGCCTGGCTCATCGCGGTGCTCGGCATCCATGCCACGGCGCTGGTGTGTGGCGCGGGCACGGTGGCCGCGGTGTGGGGCCTGGCGCGGGACGTGTACGGCAGCCGCGAGGCGGCGTGGCGCGCGGCGGCGCTGTGGAGCGTGGTGCCCGTGGGCATGGTGGCCGGCGTCTGGGCCACGCCCGACTCGCCGCTGCTCCTCTTCTGGACGCTGGGGCTGTGGGCCCTGTGGAATGAGCGCTGGGGGTGGGCGGGGCTCGCCTGCGGGCTGGCGCTCCTGTCCAAGTACCCGGCGGTGCTGCTGGGCCTCGCCTTCCTGCTCGCGGCCGCGCGCGCGCGGAGGCTGCCGTGGGGGGCCTGGGGCACGGGGGCGCTGGCGCTGCTGTGCTTCGTGCCGGTGGTGCTGTGGAACGCGCGGCACGAGTGGGTGGGGTTCCTCTTCCAGCTCAACCACGGCTTCGAGGGGCGCGGCGGGTGGAACACCTTCGGCGAGTTCCTCGCGGGGCAGCTCGCGCTCGGCGGCCCGGTGCTGTTCCCCCTCGCGCTGGTGTACGCGGTGCGCGGCCCGCGCGAGCAGTTCCTGCTGCGCATGGCGGCGGTGGTGCCGCTGCTCTTCTTCGGCTACGCGTCGGCGCGCGCACGGGGCGAGGCCAACTGGCCCGCGGCGGCCTACGTGGCCGTGTGCGTGGGCGTGGCCGGCATGCGCCCGGCGTGGCAGCGGGCTGCCGCGGCCTCGGGGCTGGCGGTGGTGCTGGCGGTGGGCTCGCACGTGCTCTTCCCCGTGGTGCGCACCGAGCGGCGGGACACGGTGCTGTGGCGCACCCATGGCTGGAGCGTGCTGCGCGAGCTGGCGGCGCCCGAGAAGCTGTTCCCCGGCCTGGAGGCACACAACGTGGCCGTCATCTACGCGCTCAACTACCAGCTCGCGTCCCACGTCGCGGCCTACTCGGGCGCGGTGACGGACACCTTCCCCCCCGCGCGCTTCAGCCAGTATGACGTGTGGCCGGACCCGGCCATCTCCCCGGGGCAGGACGTGCTGTGGGTGGCCGAGGACGGCCCGCCTCCACCGGAGGAACTGGTCGCGCGCTTCACCGCGGTGGAGGGGCACGTGGAGCTGGCGGGGGAGTTCCGCGGGCGGAAGCTGCACACCTTCCTCGTGTGGCGGCTGCGAGGACTGAAGCCCGCGCAGCCGTGAGCCCGCACACCCTGTTACGACGCATTGCATGATTCGTTACCGCGGTAACGCGCACGTCACCTTCCGTAACGTCCTGACGCACCGGGCCAACCCGTAAGGTCCTGAATCTCCGAGCAACGCCCGTTGGCAGAGGCGTTGCTCAGGGCGAGGGGCATGCGCCCTGCCCCCCTCCGCCAGCTGTCGCTCCTGGGCCTCGTGGCCCTGCTGTCCGCCGGCCCCGCGGTCGCAGCCAAGATTCCCATTGGCGACGAAGCCGTCCTCAACATCAGCCTGCTGCTCCAGCCGCAGCTGCAGCTCATCAAGGACGGGGCGCCCGTGGGGGACGTGGGCACCGACCTCTACCTGCGGCGCGCCCGCCTGCTCGTCTTCGGCAACGTCACCCAACGCCTGTCCTTCTTCTTCGAGACGGACCAGCCCAACTTCGGCAAGGACGGCAACTACGACGTCGCCTTCTTCGTCCAGGACGCGTTCGTCTCGTACGAGCTCGTGGACAAGGTCTTCGTGGACGCGGGCTTCCTCATCGCCCCGCTCTCGCGCCACAACCTCCAGGGCGCCATCGCCCTCAACACGGTGGACTACCACTCCAGCCTCGTCCGCTTCACCCCGGGCGTCGGCAAGGTCTGGCGGGACGTGGGCGTGCAGCTGCGCGGCTTCGCGGGGCCGCTCGGCTTCCGCGCCGCCATCCTCAACGGCGCCGAGGGCGTGCGGAAGCCCGACGGCACCACCGTCAACCCGGATGACCTCCCGCGCGGCGTCGCGCTCGTGCGCTGGAACTTCTTCACCCGCGAGGAGGACCTCTTCTTCCAGGGCATCTACTTCGACGACAAGCCGCGCCTCTCCGTGGGCGCGGGTGTCGACTACCAGCCCTCCGCCGTCGCCACCGCCTCGGGCGTCCACGACTCGTTCGCCGTGTCCACGGACGTCTTCCTGGACCTGCCCCTCGCCGGGGACCAGGCCGTCATCTTCAACTCGGGCGTCTTCCACTATCGCCAGGGCTTCGACTCGCCCCAGAGCGGCACCGGCTTCTACTCCGAGGTCGGCTGGCGCTTCGGCCAGCTCGAGCCCCTGCTCTCCGCCGAGTACTTCAACTCGCGCGTGCGGAGCCAGGACGTGTTCGCCCTGAAGCCGGGCTTCAACCTCTGGTTCCAGAAGCACACCCTCAACCTCAAGTCGGAGGTCGCCATCTCCAGGGTGGGCGACCTCTCCGAGGCCGACACCGGCATCACCGGTACGGCCCAGCTCCAGCTCTTCTATTGACCTCCCGCCCCGAAGGAATGACGCGCATGGCCCCGACGCAGGATGACTTCATCCCCCCGAAGGAGCAGTTCACCCGCAGCTCACACGTGAAGAGCCTGGAGGACTACCAGCGCCTCTATCGAAAGAGCCTGGAAGAGCCCGAGGCCTTCTGGGGTGAGATGGCCCAGCAGCTCACCTGGTTCCACAAGCCCGACACCGTGCTCGACGTGGACGCGGAGCAGGTGGACTTCTCGTGGTTCGGCGGCGGCAAGCTCAACGTCGCCTTCAACTGCGTGGACCGCCACGCCAAGGCGCGCCCCGGCAAGCCCGCCATCATCTGGGCGAAGAACGAGCCCGGCGAGTACCAGGTCATCAGCTTCCGGGATTTGCAGCACCACGTGGGCCGCGTGGCCAACGTGCTCAAGGCCCACGGCGTGCGCAAGGGCGACCGCGTCTGCATCTACCTGCCCATGGTGCCGGAGCTGGCGTACACCATGCTCGCCTGCGCGCGCATCGGCGCGGTGCACTCGGTGGTGTTCGCCGGCTTCTCGTCGGAGTCGCTGCGCGAGCGCATCCTCGACTCGGGCGCGAAGGTGCTCGTCACCGCCAACGAGGGCCCGCGCGGCCCCAAGTTCGTGCCCACCAAGGCCATCGCCGACGAGGCGGTGGAGGGCCTCACCCAGGTGGAGTCCATCCTCGTCGTGCGCCGCACCGCCAAGGAGGTGCCCATGCGCGCCGGCCGCGACGCCTGGCTGGACGCGGAGATGTCGAAGCACCGCGGCACCTGTCCCGCCGAGTGGATGGACGCGGAGGACCCGCTCTTCATCCTCTACACCTCCGGCTCCACCGGGAAGCCCAAGGGCGTGCTGCACACCACCGGCGGCTACCTCACCTACGCGGCCACCACGTTCCGCTACGTCTTCGACATCCAGCCGGACGACGTGCACTTCTGCGCCGCGGACCTCGGCTGGGTGACGGGCCACAGCTACATCCTCTACGGGCCGCTGGCGACGGGCACCACCACCGTCATGTTCGAGTCCACGCCCACCTACCCCGACGCGGGCCGGCTCTGGCAGGTGGTGGACGACCTCGAGGCCACCATCCTCTACACCGCGCCCACCGCGCTGCGCGCCCTCATCAAGGAAGGCGACGGCTTCGTGAAGAAGTCCTCGCGCAAGACGCTGCGCCTGCTCGGCTCGGTGGGCGAGCCCATCAACCCCGAGGTGTGGCGCTGGTACCATGACGTGGTGGGCGAGGGCCGCTGCCCGGTGGTGGACACGTGGTGGCAGACGGAGACGGGCGGCATCCTCATCGCCCCGCTGCCGGGCGCCACGCCGTGCAAGCCCGGCTCGGCCACCCTGCCCTTCTTCGGCGTGGAGCCGGTGCTGGTGGACGACGAGGGCCGCGTGATTGAAGGCAACGGCGTCAGCGGCAACCTGTGCCTGGCGCGCTCCTGGCCCGGGCAGGCACGCACGCTGTACGGCCACCACCAGCGCTTCGTGGAGACGTACTACTCGCGCTTCCCCACGCTGTACTTCACGGGTGACGGCTGCCGGCGCGACCAGGACGGCTACTATTGGATTACGGGCCGCGTGGACGACGTGCTCAACGTGTCCGGCCACCGCCTGGGCACCGCCGAGGTGGAGAGCGCGCTGGTGGCCCACGAGTCCGTCGCCGAGGCCGCCGTGGTGGGCTTCCCGCATGACCTCAAGGGCACCGGCGTGTGCGCCTTCGTCACCATGAAGCCGGACTGGTCGGACGCCTCGGCCGAGCAGATGGTGGGTGCGCTGAAGGAGCAGGTACGCCACGTCATCGGCCCCATTGCCACGCCGGACCGTGTGGTGCTGGTCAATGGCCTGCCCAAGACGCGCTCCGGGAAGATTCTGCGGCGCATGCTGCGGAAGATTGCGTCCGGAGAGACGGATAACCTGGGCGACGCCACCACCCTGGCCGACCCCGCCGTGCTCGATGAGCTGCTCACCAAGGGCGTCCCCCCGAAGGCCAGGCGATGAGCGGAGGAACGACGATGCAGACGAACTCCCGAGAGCAGGCCCTGGAAGCGCTGGCCGCGTCACGCTGGCGCGTGGCGGCGGCGCTCACCGTGGCCATGCTGGTGGCGTACCTGGGCTTCATCCTGCTGGTGGCCTTCAACAAGCCGCTGATGGGGCAGCAAATCATCCCCGGCCTGTCCATCGGCATCGTGCTGGGGGTGCTCGTCATCCTCGCCGCGTGGCTGCTGACAGGCATCTACATCGTCTGGGCGAATGGGAAGTACGACCGGGCCCTCCACCAGTACCGGGACAGGAAGTGAGGACGGCATGAACCCGACCACGACGGGCACGCAGCTGGGCCAGCCCAACACCACGGCCATCGTCTTCTTCCTCCTCTTCGTCGGCATCACCCTGGCGATTACGTACTGGGCGGCGCGCAAGACGAAGACGACGTCCGAGTTCTTCGCCGCGGGAGGCGGCGTCAGCGCCGTGCAGAACGGCTTCGCGCTGGCCGGCGACTTCATGAGCGCCGCCAGCTTCCTGGGCATCGCGGGGCTGGTGGCCATGTCCGGCTTCGACGGGCTCATCTACTCGGTGGGGTGGCTGGTGGGCTGGCCGGTGGTGACGTTCCTCATCGCCGAGCCCCTGCGCAACCTGGGCAAGTACACCTTCGCGGACGTGGTGGCGTACCGGCTGAAGCAGACGCCGGTGCGCCTGGCCGCGGCGCTGGGCACGCTCGCGGTGGTGAGCTTCTACCTGATTGCGCAGATGGTGGGTGCCGGCAACCTCATCCACCTGCTCTTCGGCCTGTCGTACGAGATGGCCGTCATCATCGTGGGCGCGGTGATGATTCTGTACGTGCTCTTCGGCGGGATGATTGCCACCACGTGGGTGCAAATCGTGAAGGCGGTGCTGCTGCTGGCGGGCGCGACGGCGCTGGCGGTGGCGGTGCTCTACAAGTTCGGCTTCAACCCGGTGAACCTCTTCAACGAGGCGGCCACCCAGTACGGCGCGGAGACGCTGGCGCCCGGCAAGCTGGTGGCGAGCCCCCTGGAGGCCATCTCCCTGGGCCTGGCGCTGATGTTCGGCACCGCGGGCCTGCCGCACATCCTGATGCGCTTCTACACGGTGCCTGACGCGAAGGCGGCGCGCAGCAGCGTGTTCTACGCCACGGGGCTCATCGGCTACTTCTACCTGGTGACGTTCATCCTCGGCTTCGGCGCGTCGGTGCTGGTGGGCCGCACGGCGATTACCGGAGTGGACAAGGGCGGCAACATGGCGGCGCCCATGCTGGCGGAGGTGGTGGGCGGCACGGGCTTCCTGGGCTTCATCGCCGCGGTGGCCTTCGCCACGATTCTCGCGGTGGTGGCGGGCCTGACGCTGTCCGGCGCGGCGGCACTGTCCCACGACTTGTGGTCCACCGTGGTGCGCAAGGGCAAGGCGCCCGAGCACGAGCAGCTCAAGGTGGCACGGCTCGCCAGCCTCCTGCTGGGAGTGCTCGCGGTGGTGCTCGGGGTCATCTTCAAGGGGCAGAACGTGGCCTTCATGGTGGGCCTCGCCTTCGCCATCGCCGCGAGCGGCAACTTCCCCGCGCTGCTGCTGTCCATGTCGTGGAAGAAGTTCACCACGAATGGCGCGGTGGCCAGCATGCTGGTGGGCACGTTCAGCGCGGTGGTGCTCATCTTCCTGTCGCCCACGGTGCAGGTGGACCTGCTGAAGAACACCACGGCGTTCTTCCCGCTGAAGAACCCGGGCGTCATCACCATCCCCCTCGCCTTCCTGGTGGGCGTGGTGGTGTCGCTGCTCTTCCCGGAGCACGAGGCGTCCGACCGCTTCGACGAGGTCCGGCACCGGATGCACGTGGGCGCGCCCACGGAGGGCCTGCCCGCGCCGGAGGTGCCGGCCTCCGCGGCCGTCGCCACGCCGCCGCCGGGGGTCCACCCGAGCAAGGCCTGACGGTTCGCCCGGGCTTCCAAGGAGGAGCCCGGGCCCGCGCCCGTCTTCGACGTGAAGCTCAGGGGCGCGGGCTCCTGCCGGGCGAGCAGCGCCTCCAGCGCCTCGCCATCACCCTTCCGGGCCGCCGCCGACAGCTCCGCCTCACTTCTCGCCGCCATGGGAGTCCTTCTCTCGGACGCACGGCCCGGGGACCGCCTGGCTGGGGAGCAGGGCACTCTTCCGGCCGCCCGATGAATCCCATTTCCATCGGCCCGACTCTCACTGTGGGGAGGCCATGGCGATGCTCTTCCGACAGCTCTTCAATGCTCCGTCTGCGACCTGTATCTCGGGAGACCAGCGATGAATCCATTCCTCCTTTCGCTCCTGGGCGGCGTCCTCATTGGCATCAGCGCCTCCCTGCTGCTCCTCTTCAACGGCCGCATCGCGGGCGTCAGTGGCATCACCGCGGGCATCGTCACGCCCGCGAGCGGTGACGTCGCCTGGCGCGCGGCCTTCGTCGGCGGCCTCGTCCTCGGAGGCGCGTTGCTGGCGGTATTCCTGCCCCGGGCGCTGGGAGCTCCGGTCGTCTCGGGGGTGGGCGTCAGCGTCCTCGCGGGCCTGCTCGTCGGCTTCGGCTCACGGCTGGGCGGAGGCTGCACCAGCGGGCACGGCGTCTGTGGCGTGGCACGCGGCGCCAGGCGCTCGCTGGTGGCCACCTCCGTCTTCGTGGCCACCGGAATGGGCACCGCCTTCGTGATGCGGCACCTGCTGGGAGGTGCGTGATGAAGGCGGTATTGATGGCCCTGGTGGCGGGCCTGCTCTTCGCGCTGGGCCTGGGCATCGGAGGGATGACGGACCCGGCCCGCGTCATGGGCTTCCTCGACGTCGCTGGCGCCTGGGACCCGAGCCTCCTCTTCCTCATGGCCGGCGCCGTCGGGACTCACGCCGTCCTGCGACGGTTCATCCTGAGGCGGACGCAGCCAGTGCTCGCGCCGGCCTTCCCCAAGCTGACGCAGACGCGAGTGGACCGTCGGCTCGTCGGCGGCGCGGCCCTGTTCGGCATCGGCTGGGGGCTGGCGGGCTACTGCCCGGGGCCGGCCCTCGTCTCGCTGGCGAAGGGCGCGCCCACGGTGCTGCTCTTCGTCGCGGCCATGCTGGCGGGCATGGGCCTCTTCCGCGGGTGGGAGTTGGCCGTGATGCGGCGGAGGTCCCTCGGGCCTTCGGCCGGTGAGCACTCCACCGGCGGGCTGCGTGTTGGCGAAGGCGACCGCCAGCACGTGGGCTCCACGCCCTGAACGTCGCTCCCCGGCAGACCCGCCCACCGTGACACGGGCCCCCGGCATCGACAGCCCCGGTGCCATCTCTTCCGCCGTGGGTCAAGCCACGAGGGTTTTGCGGCAACGCGTCTTGCCCTCCAGGGCAGGTGAGTTGACGCGAAGGACACAGCAGCGCGCCTGGGTGGAGTACCGGGGGGCTGGCCCGGCACGGACGCGGTATGTCGGTGGCCAGGACGATGGGGGGATGGATGCGACGCGCTGCCAGCAGCCCGTTGGAGGTGGACGAGGAGAAGCTCGTCCGTCAGTTCCCCGGACTGAACCGCAAGGCGGTGGGGGCGTTCTTCACGCCCGCGCCGCTGGTGGAGCGCACGCTGGCGCTCGCGCTGGAGCACCTGGGCGACGGCCCGCTCACCGTGGTGGACCCGGCCTGCGGCGCGGGCGCCTTCCTCGCGGCGGTGGCGAAGCGACGGCCCGATGCGCGGCTGTGCGGCCTGGAATTGGATCCGGAGGTGGCGCGCGTCTGCCAGGCCCGCGTGCCCGGCGCGGACATCCGCGTGGGAGATTCGCTGCGCGGCGGGCTGGAGCCGCTGCTCGCCGCCACGCCGCCGGAGCACCGGGAGCTATGGGTGGGAAACCCGCCCTACAACGGCACGTCGCCGGTGCTGAAGGACGCGAGCACCTACGCGCGACTGCGCGCCCTCCTCCCGCTGGCCCTGCTTCCGGGCACCAGCTTGCGAGACGACTTCGCCTTCTTCCTCCTGGTGGCCGCGCACCGGCTCGTCTCGCGACCCGGAGTGCTCGCCTTCATCACCCCGGCGACGCTGCTGGACGCGTTCATGTACGCGCCACTGCGCCAGTCCCTGCTGGCCACGCTGGCCCTGCGCGAGGTGGTGGACCTGGGCCCCGGCGCCTTCTCCGGCACGCAGGTGCGCACGTGCATCACCGTGTGGTCCTCGCTGCCGGGCCCGCGCGTGGCTCCGCGCTTCGAGCGCCGGGGTGTCTGGCAGGGCTTCACCCCCGAGGCTCCGGAGTGGCGCCTCGCGCCCACGGCCCCGGAGGCCGCGGACCTGGACGCGCGGTGGCGGGCGGAGGGCGAGCCGCTGAGCACGCTCATCCCGGTGAGCCTGCCCGGCGTGAAGACGCGCTTCGACGAGCTGCTGGTGGACGCGGACGCAAAGCGACTGCTGGCGCGTGTGCGAGCCTTCGCCGCGGCCCGGAAGGAACAGCTGCCCGACTTCGCGCGGGCCCACGGACTGCCGGAGGAGCTGCTCCCCAAGCTTCACGAGCTGAAGGCGGGCCCGCCGCTGGAGGTGGACCCGAGCCACGTGCGCCCCTTCTTCCGCTACGGGGGCGCGCGCCACCGGGGCACGGTGCCGCCCGAGGCGCGGGCGTACTGCTACCTGGACCGGCGCCTCATCCCCCGGGGAGACCACCGGCTGCGCGGGCCGTATGACCCGCACCTGGGCGCGGTGAAGCTCCTCTTCAACGTGCGCGAGCTGCCGCTGTCGGCCGCGCTGCTCGAGGAAGAGGGCTGCGTGCATGACCATCGGCACGCGCGCTTCGCGCCGCTATACGTGCCCCAGCGCCTGCGGGACGAGGGGCTCGCCGTCACCCGCTCCGCGTCGACGCTGGAGGAGCTGGGGCCGCTGGTGCCCAACCTGTCGCCACGGGGACAGGCGTGGGCGGAGCGGCTCGGAGGACCCCTCGAGGCCTTCCGGGCGCTGGTGGCGTTCCTCAACGGGCCCGAGGTCCAGGACATCTGGGCGCCAGCCTTCGGCGCCTCCCGCGTGGTGCCGGTGCCGCTGGGGGCTGCCGCGAAGGAGTGAACGCTTCCGGGGCAGCGGACGCGAAGGCCCGCACGGTTTCCGAGGCACCGTGAATGCGCAATCGCTAGTGTCGTCTTTTCTCCGTAGCGAACCACCCAGGAGGAAGGACCCACTTATGAAGATTCGAGCCCTGCTGACCGCCGCCGCCCTCACCGCCGCCATGCCCGCACTGGCCCAGGCCCCGGAGGCCGCGACGCCCGCCCAGGAAGAGGGAGGAAAGGGTCAGGGCAAGGGGGCCATGGGTCAGGGCAAGGGAAAGGGACAGGGACAGGAGAAGTCGGCCGGTGAGCAGCCCGCCGCTCCGGCGCCGGCTCCGGAGAAGAAGGCGCCTCCGAAGGGCGAGATGGCGAAGGCGATGGTGAAGGACGCCCAGGGCAAGGACGTGGGTGAAATCACGCTCGAGCAGACGGCGCAGGGCGTGGTCGTGAAGGGAACCCTGAGCAACCTGCCGCCCGGCCAGCACGCCTTCCACATCCACGAGACGGGCAAGTGCGAGGCCCCGGACTTCAAGACGGCGGGCGGCCACTTCAATCCGAGCAAGAAGGCCCACGGCATGATGGCGAAGAAGGGCAAGCACCACGGAGACCTGCCCAACCTCTACGTGGGCCAGGACGGCCGCGTGCAGTTCGACATCTTCGCCCAGAGCGGCCTCACGCTGAAGCAGCTGTTCGACAAGGACGGCTCGGCGGTGGTGGTGCACACCAAGGAGGACGACTACTTCACCGACCCGACCGGCGACGCCGGCGGCCGCATCGCCTGCGGCGTGGTGGAGAAGGCGCAGCAGTAGGCATCCGCGCGGTGGGTGCCTCTCCCAGGCCGGGGAGGCACCCTGCCTGGCAGCGTCCTGTTCGGAAATGTCGGGACATTTCGCGCCACAAACTCCCCGACATTTCCGAACAGGACGGTCCCCGCGCCTGCCCGGGGAGCTCCTGCGAGGTCCGGCAGGAGCTTCCTCGCCACGCAAGCCCGTCCGCATTCCCGGGTCAGGACTCCCGGTGCTCCTCGCTTCCGTAGAAGGTGGAGTCACCTTCGGCCGTCAGAATCTCCTCGACGACCTGTAAGACCTCTTCCGTGCGTCCCTCCAGCTTCCGGGCACCTGCGCGCACCGTGTATCGCGCCAATCCCGGGTCGGCCCGGGGAGCACGGGAGCTCTCGTGGGGAATGATGACCGGAAGCCCCGCCGTAGAGAACGGATAGACAGGGCAGCGGGAGAAGCAGAGCACCTCGTGGCTCGTGAACACGAAGAAGCGCCGGATGACGGGGTGCCGCGCCATGCGCTCCAGCAGAGGAAGGTGCGCCGCCATCGGTTCCCAGCGTCCCGTGGCCTGACTCTGCCGCGCGTGTGCGATGTGGAACTCCCAGAGCCACTCCGCGTAGCGGCCCTGCTCGTAGGACGGAGCGTGGGGTTCGCCGTGGACGAAGGGGAACTCACGCGTGAGCGGGTCGACGCGAGCACCTGAGTCCAGCCATCGCCCGATGGCGGTGGCGAGCGCATCTACATCCGAGGTCGCTCCCACGGCCAGGTTCGTGCCCAGGTGGCTGAACGTGCAGCGTGCTTCGGAGCCCGGCTGGAGCGCTTCGAGCTCGCAGGAGCGGCCATCCCCCTCCACGGTCAACGTGTAGGAGTCTCCAATCTCCTGCTCGAAGGAGCACCGCCGGGATGACCCCAGGCGCTCCAGCACGCCATCCACCTTCCCGCGCAGCGCTTCGAGTGCTCGCCTCTGCCGGTCGATGAAGGGGAAGCGCGAGTACAACTCCTGGAGCGGTGTCGCATCCAGGAGCCAGGCCTGGAGCACGTGAGGCACCACGTCGACCGAGCGCGTCCGCCCCTTCGCCAGCGCTTGCGCGCCTTCTCCTTCGGAGAGCACGAGGTAGTACTCCGCTCCCTCGCGGTTGTAGTGGAACGTGTGCACCCGGCAGGAACGCTCCCCTGCCCGCGCGTCGACGTGCCAGTGAACGCCCGCCCCCTCCATCGCGAGTGCCACGGGCGCCGAAGGGTGCGCGAATCGCAGCTCCAGCAGGGCCAGCAGCTCTCGCGCGTGCGCTTCTTCCTCGTACCTCGGCATGGAACGCGTCCTGTCTCTCCAGCCCTCGAGTCGCTCCTGCAGGCGGGCTGGGTCAGTGGACGGGGCGGACAACGGCTCCGGCCGCCCCGTCCTTCACGGGCGTGAAGAGCAGGTCCTGGAAGTCGTAGCTGAAGTCCGTCAGCGGTGACACGGGCTGCATCCGCATCTCGGCGATGGAGCCGTCGGGCTTCAGCGAGAAGCTCACGTACGCATCCGCGTTCAGCGCGCGGTCCTTCCACTTCGCCACGAAGGTGTCGTACTGCCAGTGCTCCAGCACCCCGGTGAACGCGGGCGTGCGGCTGAAGCGCATGACGAGCTTCTCCCCCTCCTTCACGATGGCCACGTCCCCGTACCAGGCATCCCGGTACTTCCCCACGTACGCGTCCACGGGAAGCGAGGGCCGCGACTGCGCATTCCGTCCCGCGCTCGCCGCGCCCACCACCGCCTGCGCCCTGGCTTCCTTCTCCTCCTCGTCTGCCTTGAACGCGGCGACCCAGTCCGTGGCGGGCGCGCCCAGGTACGCGTCCAGCAGCGTCCACGTGGGCGCCTCGTAACCGCCACGCGCTTCCTGGTTCGTCAGCACGGCGATGCCCAGCCGCTGCTCGGGGACGAGCACCACGCGCGACACGTAGCCCGCCAGCCCGCCCGTGTGCCCCACCAGCTTGAGGCCCCGGTAGTCGCGCAGCGACCAGCCCAGCCCGTACGCCGCGAAGTTCGCGCGCGTCCCGGCCAGCGCCTTCGACGGCTCCTTGACGGGCAGCACCGTCTGCGCGGACCACATCTCGCGAGACTGCTCCTCGCTGAAGAGCCGCTTCTTCCCGTCCGTGCCCGGAATCACGCCGCGCTCCAGCTGCGCGAGCATCCACCGGGACAGCTCATTCACGCTGGTGTTGATGGCACCCGCGGGCGCGTTGTTGTCGAAGGGCACCGGGGCAATGGCCGTCAGCACGCCATCCGCCTTCGCATGCGGCATCGCCACGTTCGCGCCGGGGCGGAAGGCCGTCACGCTGGTGTTGCTGGTGCGCATCCCGAGCGGCGCGAAGATGCGCTCGCGGATGAACGCGCTCCACGTCTTCCCGCTCGCCTTCTCGATGACCTTCCCCGCGACGAGGTAGAGGATGTTGTCGTACGCGTACCGGCTGCGGAAGCTGCTGGCCGGGGGAATGCGCCGCAGCCGCGAGACAATCTCGTCCTCGGTGAACGTCGTCTGCGGGAAGTAGAGCAAGTCCCCCGCGCCCAGCCCCAGGCCGCTGCGATGCACCAGCAGGTCACGCACCGTCAGCTCGCGCGTGACGTACGGGTCGTACATCTGGAACGACGGCAGGTGGTCGATGACGCGGTCGTCCCACTGGAGCTTGCCCTCATCCACGAGCATGGCCAGCGCCGCCGCGGTGAAGGCCTTGGTGTTGGAGGCGATGCCGAACAGCGAGTCCGGCGTCACCGGCGCGCGCTCACCGAGCTTCCGCACGCCATAGCCCTTGGTCAGCACCACCTTCCCGTCCTTCACGACGGCGATGGCGATGCCGGGCACCTCGAAGGCCTCCATCGTCCGCGCAATCGCGGCGTCGATGTCCGGCTGCGAAACGGGCTGCGAGCCCTGCTGCTGCGCGAAGGGCGTGAGCGGGAGGACGACGAGGAGAAGCGCGAGGGCGTATCGCACGGGAGCTCCGGGTGGGGGACAGGCGACTGTCTACCGCACCCGGGCCTCGCGCTACAGCGGCGCCCCGCTCACACGTAGCCGAACCGGCGCCGCGCGAACCACTCCGCGCCGAGCAGGGCAATCAGCGCCACCAGGTAGTACCAGCGGTCCCATAGCGGCTGGTCCTTGGCGCGGCCCACCTCCACCACCGGCGGGTCCAGGAGCGGCACATCCGGCAGCCCGTCCTGGGGCAGCTTGTACGCCTTGCCACCCGTCGCCTTCGCGATGGCCTCCATCAGCTCCGGCCGCACCGACGCATCCGACAGCTCCGGCCCCACGGCGCGCACGGCCACCGCGTCCTCGCCCGAGCCCAAATCCGTCTCACCCTTCTTCGCCGAGGCCAGGAGCTTGTACGGACCCGGCGCGGGCGGCGCGAACTCCAGCCGCACCACGCCATCCACGCCCGTCGTCCCCGTCTGCACCGCCACGGGCTTCTGCGCCGCGACGGAGAACAGCTCCACGCGCACCTGCGCGTCCTGCGCGGGCTGGTAGTCCGCCATGCGCGCCTGCACCACCACGCCCACGGGCCGGCCCGGCTCCACGGACGGCGGGTCCGCCGTCACCTTCAGCGTCGTCAGGTCCGGGTCTCTCACCAGCCAGCGCAGCGCATTGCCCCAGAAGCGGTCATACGCGCGGCTCGGCGAGCCGTCCCGGTGCGCCGCGAAGGCCCAGTACCAGGACGCATCCGTCGCCATCACCAGCGCCCGGCCCCGGCCGTAGTCCCACACCGCCACCAGCGGCACGCTCTTCCCGTTCGCCGTCATGTGCGGCACGTCCAGCAGCACCGTGGCCCCGGGACGCGCCGTCGTGAGGTTGGCGCCGGGAATGGGCGGCAGCTCGGCCCACGCGGCCTCGGTGCTCGCGGCGCCCGTGCCAATGCCCGTTATCGGGTGGCGCTGCCCCTCCGGCGTCAGGCGGGCCTTGAAGGGCTCCGGGTTGGCGGGGCCTGCGGCGGCGACGGGCAGCGCCTCCATCAGCGTGGGCATCATCGCGCGGCCCTCGCCCAGCACGCTGTCGCCACCAATCATCACGAAGGCGCCGCCGTTGTGGATGTAGCGCTCCAGGTTGCGCTCGTACTCGGCGATGGACAGCGACGGGTCCGCGTGCCCGAAGTTCTGGAAGATGACGACGTCGAAGGTGTCCAGCTTCGTGTCGAAAATCTCCTCCATGGGGAAGGGAATCAGCGACAGCTCGCGCTCGCTCGACACTCCCGGGTCGTCCGACAGCGTGCGAAGGATGTAGAAGGACACCAGGTCCACGTTGGCGTCCTGGCGCAACAGGCCGCGCAGGTAGCGCTCGTCCCACGAGGGCCGGCCCACCACCAGCAGCACGCGCACGCGGTCTCGAATCACCTTCAGCGTGAAGGAGCGCGTGTTGTTGTCCGCCACCGCCTCGTCCGGGAAGGTGGGCACCGTCACCGTGTAGACGAAGCGCCCCGTCTGGTCCGGCGTGAAGGTGAAGGACACCGGCTTCATGTCGTCCGAGGACTCCAGGCGCACCGTCTTGCTCGCCACCGTCTTGCCTTCCTGGCTGAGCACCACCGGAATCTCGCGCCCGCTGAAGCCGCGGCCGTGAATCTCCACCTCCACGGTGAGCGAGTTGCGCACGAAGGCGAAGTCATCCACCTTCAGCCCCTCCACCGCGAGGTCCTTCAGCGCCTCCTGGCCCACGGTGAAGGTGGACACGGGGACATTCAGGTCCGCCAGCGCCGCGCGCGCCCGGCCCACCACGCCGGCCTTCAGGTCCTGGTTGTCCGCGCCGTCGCTGAACAGCAGCATCCCCGACAGCTTGCGAGCGCCCTGCCCCGCCCCGGCCGCCGCGCGCACCGCGGCGAGCAGGTCCGTGGTGCCCGCGCGCGCCGGCTCCTTCGCCAGGGACGCGGGTGTCACCGGCGCCAGCTCCGGGTCGAAGCCGTACATCTCCACCGTGAAGCGGTCCTGCAGGGCGGCCAGCTGCGGCGCGGCCTTCTCCAGGAAGGAGGCCACCTGCGCGGTGCGCGTGGGGCCGCCGGGCTCCGAGGGGAAGCTCATGGAGGCGGAGCGGTCCACCAGCACGGCGACGCGGTTCTTCATCCGCGCCACCTGCAGGTGGCGGATGCCGGGCTCCAGGAGGAAGAAGAGCGCGGCCACGCCCGCGCCCACGCGCAGGGTCCACAGGAGCACGCGGCGCAGGCGCGAGGGCTCGCGGCGCACGCCCCAGGCGGCCAGCGCCACGCCCAGCACCAGGCCGAGGGCGAGCAACACCAGCGCCCACTGCGGGAGCGGAGAGAGGCTGACGAGCTTCCAGGCGTTGAAGGTGGGGGAGTTCATCCAGGCTTTCGGCGTCAGGCCGGTGCTTCAGCGCCGCTTGTTGAGGATGAGCGGCAGGTGGACGGCGTCGTCCTTGTAGTCGAGGCAGAGGGCATACATGCAGATGTTGATGCCCAGGCGCACGGCCAGCTCACGCTGGGGTTCGCCGCCGGGAGACACGTCGAACTCGTAGTCGCCGGACTCGCTGCGGCTCCACGCCCCGGCCAGGTCGTTCTGCGAGTACAGCACCGCGGCGCGCTTGCCCATCATGCACGCCGACATCTGCGGCTTGTTGAGCAGCCGCCCGGGCGCCGCGTCCAGCAGGAAGAAGGACTTGAACACCACGTGCCCGGACGACAGCTCGGCCAGCGGGCTCTGCGGCAGCACCCGCGCCATCTCCCGGCGGAAGGACGCGTCGAAGCCGTCCCCGTCGCTGGCGTCGTTGGCGTCCGCCAGCATGAAGCCGCCGTACGTCAGGTAGCGCCGCAGGTTGGCCACCTCGGCGTCGGTGAGCGCGGGGAAGGAGCCCTCGCCGCCCATGTAGAGGAAGGGGTACTCGAAGAGGTCCGGCGAACTGAGCGGGAAGCCGCGCGCGTCCGGCACCACCTCCACCGAGGTACGCCGCTGCAGCTCCCAGGCGATGCGGCGCAGCCCGGACATGCGCAAATCCCAGCGGCCTCCGTGCCGGGCCACCGCGGGGATGAAACGGCTCTTCTCGCCAAAGGCGTCCGCCCGCCGGGACAGCAGCGGGGCGAGCGCGGCGGTGCCGAGCAGGAGGTTTCGACGCGTCAATCGCCGGGAGGACATGGAGCGTTCCTATATACCGTCGACGGGTACTCGCATTCCCCGGTATAGAGGGCCCCCATGGCAAAAGGCGGACAGACGTCTCCAGGGCCAGGGTCGCCCGGGTCGGCGGACGTGAGGGCCGCCTGGGCCCGCAGGGAGGCCGGCGACGTGGCCGGAGCCCGGCGGGACGCCGAGCGCATCCTGGCCCAGAACCCCTCCGCCGAGGACCGGGCCGAAGCCGAGGAGCTGCTCCGGCGCACCTCCACCCCCAGGAGCCTGTACGGCTTCGCCCTGCTGGGCGCCGCCATCTTCGTCGTGCTGCTGGTGCTCGCGCTGTCCCGATACGCGTAAGCTCACCAGCGCGCGTCCCCTTCCGGCACGCGCACCGCTTCGCTGCGCGCGGAGCCAAGGAGACCCAAGTCATGGAAGGCCTTCTCCAGGCCCTCAGGGCGTACGAGACGTTCAACCCCTCGGGCTGGGTGGGCATCTACCGGCTGCTGCCCATGTGGGCCGGCATCGTCTGCTGTGTCGTCGGGGTGACGTTGCTGCTGGCGGGCGGCGGGCGGCTGTTCCGCGTGCTCGCGGGGCCCCTCGGCGCGCTGCTGGGCGTGTGGTGCACCGGCATCGTCACCACGAAGCTCGGGATGCCGGAGGTGGTGCCCAGGCTGCCCACCATCGTCGCGGCGGTGCTGCTGGCGCTGGGCTTCCTCTTCCCCCCGGCCATCACCTTCGTGGGCCTGGGCGTGCCGCTGGGCCTGGTCGCCGGGCAGATTGCCGGGCCCCAGGACTTCCTCTTGGGCTTCGCGCCGGGCTTCATCATCGGCGGGCTGGTGGGCGCGCTGCTGCACCGCGTGGTGGCCGCGCTCGTCGCGTCCTCGGTGGGCGCGTGGGTGCTCGTCATCGGCGCGCTCGCGGCGCTGCACCAGTTCGGCGGGCTGGTGGCCGCCGTGGCCAGCCGCCCCTGGGGCGTCATCGTCGCGGCGGGCCTCTTCGCCATCGCCGGCGCGGTGTACCAGCTGGCCGTCCGCCCCTCTCCCGAGGATGCGGACAAGCGGAGCGCCGAGCGCGAACAGCTGAAGCAGCGCCAGGCGGAGCAGCGGGCGCTCGAGAAGCGCTGGGGCGCCAAGTAGCCCCGACCGCGGCGCGCTTTACGTCCACCGCCCTGGCGCGTACATTCCGCCGCCTTTCCCCCCGGAATCCCCCGTAAAGGACTGATGGGCCAGGCCAGGCGCAAGGAAAAGGACAAGGAGAAGCCGCAGGAGCCCTCCCCCCCGGAGCCCACGCCCGGACCGGAAGCTCCCGCGCCTTCCGACGTGTGGGTGAAGCCGCGGGGGATGTCCCGCCGTGGCTGGGCCCTGCTCGCCGGCATCATCCTCCTCATCCAGTTCCCGCTCATCCACCACGCCCTCTTCCGGGGCCAGGCCGACGTGACGGCCGCGGTGCCCTACGCCCAGGACTTCTCGGACCCGGCCGTGGTGAAGCGCGACTTCTTCACCACCGGCGGCTTCTGGCGCACCGTGAATGGCGAGCTGCTCGCCCCGGGCGTGAAGAACAACCCGCTCTGGCTCCAGGCCCCGCTGCCGGACGACGTGGCCGTCGAGTTCGACGTCCGCTCCGAGTACCCGGAGGGTGACGTCCGGCTCGAGATTTTCGGCAACGGCGTGGACCCGGCCTCGGGCTACGTCCTGGTGCACGGCGGGTGGAACAACTCCGTGTCCGTCATCGCCCGCAAGGACGTGGGCGCCCCCAACATGGACGCGCTCAAGCGCCGCGCCAGCCGCGCCGACGGGACGGCGGACCTGGTGGCCTCCGGCGTCTACGACGCGGACACCCGGGTGCGCGTGGAGGCGCGCGGCACGCCGGTGCAGTCGGGCCGCACGTACCACTGGCGCGTCGAGCGGCGCGGCCAGAGGCTCCGGTGGAGCATCGACGGCCAGCTCATGCTCGAGCTGGATGACCCGCTGCCCCTCAAGGGCCCCGGCAACGACAGGCTGGGCCTGTCCGGCAACGAGTCGCAAATCTTCTTCGACAACCTGCGCGTGGACACGCCGGACCGGCTGGTCGCCGCCGCCCCCGTGGCCGCCGAGCCCGTGCCGCCGCCCGGCCCCTACGCGGACGACTTCAACCGCGCCACGCTGGGCGACGCGTGGAACGTCACCAACCCCTCCGCGACGAAGCTGGAGGACGGCGCGCTGGTGGTGGAGCTCATCCACAACCGGCCCGTGTGGCTCAAGCGGCCCCTTCCCGCCAACGCCACCATCGAGTTCGACGCCTGGTCGGACAGCCCCGAGGGCGACATCAAGGTGGAGGCCTGGGGCGACGGCCGCTCCTTCTACGCGGGCGACCTGCGCCTGCAGTACACCGCCACCGGCTACGTCTTCATCCTCGGCGGCTGGCGCAACACCCAGTCCGCCATCGCCCGCCAGCACGAGCACACCAATGACCGCGCGGTGCGCAACGGCCAGGTCGTGGTCCCGGGCAAGCACCACCACTTCAAGATTACCCGCCGCGGCGGCCACATCGCGTGGGAGCTGGATGGCCAGCCCTTCCTCACCCTCCAGGACCCCTCCCCGCTGGAGGGCCCGCGCAACCAGTTCTTCGGGTTCTCGGGTTGGAAGACCCGCGTGCACTTCGACAATCTGAAAATCGAGCCGCTCTCCCCCTAGCGGCAAGGAAAGCCTCACGTGCGCAGAGTAGGCATCTTCGGCTGGGGCGTCGTCGCCCCCAAGTCCAGGAACATCGAAGCTTTCGAGCGCAACCTCTCATCCTCGGAAAGCTGGCTGTCCCCCTTCAACGGCTTCGGGCCGGACAACTTCCTCGTCGGCATGCCGGAGTTCGAGCTGACCGACTACAAGCCGTGGATTGACGCGCGCTTCCCCGGCAGCCGCTTCTCGCAGCTCGAGCGGAAGATGGGCCAGCCGACGCAGTTCGCCATCGGCGCGTTCATCCAGTCGCTCCAGCAGAACCCGGGGCTGGAGCAGGAGCTGCAGGCGCTGGGGCCCCGCGCCCACGTCTACGTGGGCACCGGCCTGGGGGATTTGCCCACCATCCAGTCCATCTCCCTCGACCTGTACCGCGCGCAGCGCCGGTGGGACCGCTTCTGGGCCGCCCCGGAGCGCAACAGCGTCCTGCGCCAGTGGATGGAGACGCGCGAGCCGCTGCCCGGCCTGCCCCCGGAGCCCTCCACCGTCGAGGAGGCCACGCGCGACGAGGCCGAGGACGCGTGGTGGCACTTCTGGGCCGGCCGCTCCTCCGAGCTGCGCGAGTACCTGGCGGAGCTGCGCGACATCGAGGCCATCGGCGTGCCGGACGAGGGGGACGTCGAGTCCGCCAAGCTGGCCGTCATCAAGGAGAAGCGCACCCGCAACGCCCGGCTGCAGAAGAAGTGGATGTCGCCGGAGCCGCCGTGGAACGCCGTCTCCTCCAACGTGCTGTGGAACATCCACAACACGCCCGCCTCGCAGATTTCGATGATGGGGCGCATCACCGGCATGACGTTCGCCCCGGTGGCCGCGTGCTCGTCCTTCGGCTACGGCCTGCGGCTGGCCATCAACGCGATTCAGTTGGGCCAGGCCAAGGCCGTCGTCATGGGCATGACGGACCCGCCGCCCACCCCGCTCGTCGTGGGCGGCTTCTACAACGCCCGCGTCATCTCCGCGGACGCCGCCGTCTCCAAGCCCCTCACCGCGCTGCGCGGCACGCACATCGCCGGCGGCTCCGTCGTCTGGGTGCTGGGGGACTTGGAGCACTTCACGGCGAAGGGCTTCAAGCCGCTGGGCATGGAGCCCGTCGCCGTGGGCGTCACCGCGGACGCGGACCACATCATCACCCCGTCCAAGGAAGGCCCCACGCTGGCCATCCGCGAGGCGCTGGCCGGCGCCGGCCTGACGCCCGCGGACGTGGGCAGCTGGGATTTGCACGCCACCGCCACCCCGGGTGACTTCCTGGAGGTGCAGAACCTGCGGGACGTGCTGCCCGAGACGGTGCTGATTACCGCGCGCAAGGGGACTTTCGGCCACGGCATGTCCGCGGGCGGCGGCTGGGAGCTGACGGCCCAGTACCTGGGCTACGGCAGCGGCAAGGTGTTCCCCACGCCGCTGAAGCAGGCGGAGCTCAACAAGCAGATTTCCCGCGTCCACGGCCGCTTCGTCTTCGACGAGGCGGTGGCCACGCCCGCGGGCTGCGCGGGAAAGCTGTCCATGGGCGTGGGCGGCATCAACGCCTGCGTGATTTCCCGGCCCTGGAAGTAGCCACTCAGGGGTGGGCGGCCTTCGCGGCCGCCTCCAGCTTCGCCGCCGCCTCCGGGTCGATGCGCTGGAGCAGCGCCAGCTCCAGCTCCGTATCGCGCGAGGAGCGGTTCTCGGTGGGCAGCGTGCCGCTGGCGGTGCTGCCGTTGGCTGCCGCGGCGCGCTCCCGGGTGTTGCGCACCACACCATCCGTGTAGCCCACGCCAATGGACTGCGAGGTGCGGTCCAGCCGCGTCACCCGCAGGCTGGTGCCGCCATTGGCCAGCCGGAGGCCCTCCACGAGGAAGCGCGAGGAGGTGGTGGGGCCCAGGGTGCCGCCCCCCGACTCCCGCCACTCCGTTTCCAGCACGAAGACGCCCGGGTTCTCCCGCCACGAGAGGCCCCGCGCCTTCAGCACCTCGTGCACCGCAGGCCAGATTTCCACTAGCTGCTTCCGGTAGACGTGGTGCGACGCCTGGTCGCGCATGTAGTTCTGCCGGAGCGTGTTGGAGCAGCCGGCGAGCGCCAGCGTGGCGACGGCGAGACACAGTCCCGCGGCGCGGGTGAAGCGGTGCATGAGGGGCCCCCTGGGGTCGGAGATGAACGGTGCCGGACGGACAGCATATCGCCGCCGTCCGGCCGTGTATCCCCAGGGCTCCCCGCTTGCCGGGAATGCCCGCCTGGTCTCCAAGCCCGGAGCCCGGCCGTCCCTGGGGCCGGGGCGTCAGGCCTTTGGCGTCGCAACCAGGTCGAAGTCGGGGATGTGTTCGCGCATGAACTCGCGCATCCGGTTGATGAGGGCGGCCTCAATCTGCCGGGCGCGCTCGCGGCTGACGCCGTACTTGTCGCCGATGTCCTGGAGGGTGAGGGGCTCGTCGGAGGTGAGCCGGTTCTCGAAGATGTAGCGCTCCTTGCCCTCCAGCGTGCGGGAGAACTCGGCCAGCTTCTCGCGGAAGAGGGCCTTGAGTTGCTCGGCGCCGAGCCGCTCGTCGACGGCCATGGCCCCCGAGGGCAGGTAGCGGTCCGCGCGCGTCGCGCCGGAGTCCTCGTCCCCGCGCAGCGGCGCGTCGATGGACATCTCGTCGTGCCCCAGCCGCTGGTCCATCTCCACCACGTCCTGCTCGGAGACGTTGAGCCGCTCCGCCAGCAGCTTGGGGCTGGCCTCGAAGCCCTGGGAGATGAGCTTCTCCTGCTCCTGGCGCAGCTTGAAGAAGAGCTTGCGCTGGGCCTCGGTGGTCCCCAGCTTCACCATCTTCCAGTTGTCCATGATGTAGCGGAGGATGTAGGCCCGAATCCACCACGCGGCGTAGCTGCTGAGCTTCACGCCCCGCTCCGGGTCATACTTCTTCACCGCCTGCATCAGCCCGATGTTGCCCTCCTGGACCAGGTCCAGCAGGGACAGCGGGTTGCGGTGGTACTCGTGCGCCAGCTTGACGACCAGGCGCAGGTTGGAGGCCACCAGCCGGTAGGCCGCCCCCACGTCGCCCGTCGCCCGGTACTTCCGGGCGAGGTCCACCTCCTCCTCCCGCGTCAGCAGGGGGTGGCGCTGCACCTCCGCCATGTAGGCCTGGAGGGGGTCCTTCGTCGTCAGGCTGGACGACTCCGCCCGGGCCAGGGCCCGGACGGGGACGAGGGGGGCGCTCACGTCCGCCTCGGGCTCCACCTCGGCCAGCTCCGCCGGGTCCGGCTCCATGGAATCCGGGTCCACCTGGGGCTCGGCCTCCCCGGCCTGGGCGTCAACCACTTCCGCGTCGACCACCTCCGGGGTGGCCGGGCGCTTCGCGCGAGAGCGGGGGGTCGCCTCTTTGGTTCTCTTCCTCCCATTCGCCATGGGCGCTCCATACAGCAAAGTGCTGCGATTGTTGCCAGAGGGTAATGCAGGGGCTATGCCCATGCTTGATGAGCGACAACCAAGAGCCCATGCCGGGAAGCCCGGCACCTGACGAAGCCCCGACCCGTCCCGCCGAGTACGTCGCGGACATCGGCTTCGACGAGATGAACCTCTCCGAGCCCCTCCGCCGCGCGCTGGCGGAGCGCGGCTATACCAACCCCACCCCCGTCCAGGCCCGCGCCTTCAAGCCGGCCATCGAAGGCCGGGACCTCATCGTCCGCAGCAAGACGGGAACCGGCAAGACGGCCGCCTTCGGCCTGCCCCTGCTGGAGAAGATTCCCTCGGATGAGAAGCGCGTGCGCGCCCTCATCCTCTGCCCCACCCGCGAGCTGGCGCTCCAGGTGGCCGACGAGCTGAAGTCGCTGGCGAAGTACAAGGGCGTGAAGGTGGCGGCCATCTACGGCGGCGCCTCCATGAAGCAGCAGGAGGATGCGCTCGAGGAAGGCACCCCCATCATCGTCGGCACCCCGGGCCGCGTCTTCGACCACATCAACCGCGGCAACCTGAAGCTGGACGGGTGCGACCACGCCGTCCTGGACGAAGCGGACGAGATGCTCAACCAGGGCTTCTACGAGGAAGTCACGCGCATCCTCGACCGCCTTCCGAAGAACCGGCAGGTGCTGCTCTTCAGCGCCACCGTCCCCACGGACATCCAGAACCTCATCGCCCGCTACACGACGAATGCGGAGACGCTGCTGTTGTCCGGCGACGTCTTCACGGTGGAGCACATCCACCACATCCGCTACGACGTGTCGGACGCCTTCCCCAAGCCGCGCAACCTCATCTACGTGCTGGAGAAGGAAGAGCCGCAGAACGCCATCATCTTCTGCAACACCCGCGACGACACGGCGCTGGTGACGGCGGTGCTCAACCGCAACGGCTTCGACGCGGAGCTGCTCAACGGAGACCTGCCGCAGAAGGAGCGCGAGCGGGTGATGGGCAAGGTGAAGCGCGGCGAGGTGGCCTTCATGGTGGCCACGGACATCGCGGCGCGCGGCATCGACATCTCCGGCCTGGAGTACGTCATCAACTACTCGCTGCCGGAGGACGCGGCGGTGTACCTGCACCGCGTGGGCCGCACCGGCCGCATCGGCAACAAGGGCACCGCCATCAACCTCTTCTCCGGGCGTGAGCTGGCCACGTTCACCACGCTGGAGAAGAAGTACGGCATCAAGTTCGAGATGCGCGAGATGCCGGCGCCCGAGGAGGCGATGCGGCTGTGGACCGAGCGCCACGTGCGCGAAATCCACGAGGCGGCGGGTTCCTCCATCTTCGAGGGCTTCCTGCCGCTGGCCTCGCAGCTCAAGACGCGCTCGGACGCGGATGACCTCATCGCCTTCCTGCTGAAGTACTTCTTCAGCCACCTGCGCATGGAGAAGGCGGCGGCGCAGTTCGCGGCCGAGGGGCGCGAGCCTCCGCAGGAGCGCAAGTTCGAGAGCCGCGACACCGGGCGCCGCGGGGAGCGTGGCGACAAGCGCGGCGGCGAGCGGCGCGAGCGGGGAGACCGCGAGGAGCGCCGGGAGCGGCCTCCGCGCGCCGAGCGGCCGGAGCGCACCGAGCGGGCGGAAGCGGCTCCGGAGCGCGAGCGGCGCCCCCGTCGGGACGAGCCCCGGCGTGAGCGTGGCGAGGGCGGCCGCAGCGCCGCGGCGCTGGAGGCCGGCCCCGGCGAGGTGAAGCTGTGGGTCAACCTGGGCACCGCGGACGGCCTGGGGCCCGGCAGCATCGCCACGGCGATGGAGGACGCGGGCGCCCCATTGGGGAAGATGGTGCGCGCCGAGCTGCGCCCCACCTTCGCGTACGTCTTCGTCGCGGAGGAGGACGTGCCCGGCTTCGAGGCCCTCAACGGCAAGCAGCACGGCTCCAAGGTGCTGCGCGTGGAGCGCAGCAAGCCGCGCACCGAGCGCGACTCCGCGCCCCGCCCGCCCCCGTCCCCGGACGCGGGCCCCGGCGAGGCGAAGCTGTGGACGAACCTGGGCACCGATGACGGCATGGACGAGGCGAAGCTGCCCGCCGCGCTGGAGGCCCTGGGCGCGCCCGCGGGCAAGGTGCTCAAGGTCGTGATGCGCCCCACCTACGGCTACGCCTACGTGGCCGAGGCGGACGCCCCCGCCTTCGAGGCCCTCAACGGCAAGCCGCACGGCGAGAAGCCGCTGAAGGTGGAGCGCCACCGCCCGCGCGGCTCGCGCGAGGAGCGCCGCCCGAGGAGCGAGGCCCTGCCGGACGTGCCGGGCCAGACGCGCCTGTGGGTGGGCCTGGGCCGCCAGGACGGGCTGGACGAGGCGGCCGTCACCGCCGCGCTCGAGGCTGCGGGGGCTCCCGCCGGCAAGGTGGTGCGCATGGACCTGCGCCCCACGTACGCGTACGTCTTCGTCGCCGACGAGGACGTGGCGGGCTTCGAGTCCACGCACGGCAAGCCCCACGGCGACCGGACGCTGAAGGTGGAGCGCGCGAAGAAGAAGTAGCGCGCGGGCCGTCAGTCCCCGGTGCCCGCTCCGGCCGCCTTCCTGCGCCGCTCCCGGTGGTAGTGGGCGGTGCACAGGCTCCGGGCGAGCACCGGCCGGCCACACCCGGGCACGCCGCAGCGGGCGGGCTCGGGGCGGGCCTCCGTCACCGCGGAGGCCGCGTCCTCGCTGAACAGCACCTGTGCCACCGCCAGCAGCCGGTCCAGGTCCATCCGCGACAGGCGGCGGGCCCGGGCGAAGGCCTCCAGCCGGTGCAGGCCCACGTCCTGCGCGTCCTCCAGCCGGAGCAGCTCCCACAGGGGCATCTCCAGCGCGGAGGCCACCTGGAGGAGCGTCTCGTAGCTGGGGCTGCGCTCGCCGCGCTCCAGCAGGGACGCGAAGGACACGGAGATGCCGCACCGGGCGGCGAAGTCCTCCTGGGTGAGGCCGCGCCGCTCGCGCAGCGCGCGGATGCGCCGGGCCAGTTCCTTCAGGTATCCGCTCGCGGAGGCGAGGTCTGGCGGGCCGGCCGGCATGGCAGTTTCCTATGGTAGCGCACCCCTTCTGTTAAGGTCTCGCGCGAGGAGCATTCGAGCCATGAGCGCCGTCGACGGCACCAACTATTTCTTCCGCAAGGCCGCGCGGATCATGGACGTCGGCACCCCCATCGAGACGCTGCTCGCCACGCCCCTGCGCGAGGTGAAGGTGCAGGTCTCCATCGAGATGGACTCGGGGGAGATTCGCACGTTCCTCGGCTACCGGATTCAGCACGACAACAGCCGCGGCCCCATGAAGGGCGGCCTGCGCTACCACCCGCTGCTGGACCAGGACGAGTGCGCGTCGCTCGCGTCGCTGATGACGTGGAAGACGGCCGTCGTGAATGTCCCCTATGGCGGCGCCAAGGGCGGCATCGCCTGCGACCCGTCGCAGCTGTCCATCAAGGAGCTGGAGCGGCTCACGCGGAAGTTCGTGGACCAGGTGCAGGACGTCATCGGCCCCACGCGGGACATCCCCGCCCCCGACGTCAACACCAACCCCCAGGTGATGGCGTGGATCATGGACCAGTACTCGCGCTACCACGGCCACTCGCCGGCGGTGGTGACGGGCAAGCCGCTGGAGCTCTACGGCTCCAAGGGCCGCGAGGCGGCCACCGGGCGCGGCCTGCTGTACGTGTGCCGTGAAATCATGCGGGATTTGGGCCTGCCGGTGAAGGGCACGCGCTTCGCGCTGCAGGGCTTTGGCAACGTGGGCAGCCACACCGCGCAGCTCCTCTGGGAGGACGGCGGCGTGGTGGTGGCGGTGGCGGACGTGCTGGGCGGCGTGCGCAACCCGCAGGGCCTGGACATCCCCTCCCTCTTCGAGCACGTGAAGCGCACCGGCACGGTGACGGGCTTCACGGGCGGCACGCCGTGCACCAACGAGGACGTGCTCGCCGCGGACTGCGAGGTGCTCATCCCCGCGGCGCTGGGCCACGTGCTGACGCGCGACAACGCCAACGCGGTGCGCGCCCGGCTCATCATCGAGGGCGCCAACGGGCCCACCCAGCCGGAGGCGGACGAAATCTTCGAGAAGCGCGGCATCTTCGTGGTGCCGGACGTGCTCGCCAGCGCGGGCGGCGTGACGGTGAGCTACTTCGAGTGGGTGCAGAACCTCCAGCACCTGTCGTGGGAGGAAGAGCGCGTCAACGCGGAGCTGGAGAAGACGATGAAGGAGGCCTACGAGCGCGTGGCGCAGATTGCCCGCGCGCGGAAGGTCTCCATGCGGACGGCCGCCTACATCCTGGCCATCGGCCGGGTGGGCAAGGCCACGGTGCTGCGCGGCATCTGACGCGGCCCGGCACCGTGCCACCGGGTGTCTGGCGGTGGACGTGCCGCATTGCGGCGGGACGGGCGGCAGGACGGCTGCCCGGCGCGTGTCTCTTCCGCCCGGGGCGCGCATCCGGTACACGCGGCCCATGGTCACCCTCCAGGACATCCTCGCGGCGCGGGAGCGCCTGCGCTCGGTCATCCGCCCCACCCCGTGCCCGCAGTCCGACTACTTCACGGAGAAGACGGAGTGCGCGGCGGTGTTCTTCAAGATGGAGAACCTCCAGCGCACGGGGGCCTTCAAGGAGCGCGGCGCGCTCAACAAGCTCCTGACGCTGACGCCGGACGAGCGGCGCCGGGGCGTCATCGCCGCGTCGGCGGGCAACCACGCGCAGGGCGTGGCGTACAACGCGCTGAGGCTGGGCATCAAGGCCACCATCGTGATGCCGGAGCGCACGCCGCTCATCAAGGTGTCGCGCACGCGTGACGAGTACAAGGCGCACGTGGTGCTCAAGGGCTCCAACTTCGACGAGGCCTACGCGGAGGCGCTGCGCATCCAGAAGGAGGAGGGCTCCGTCTTCGTCCACCCCTTCAACGACCCGCTCGTCATGGCCGGCCAGGGCACCATCGGCCTGGAGCTCCTGGAGCAGTGTCCTGATTTGGAGGTGGTGCTCGTGCCCATCGGCGGCGGCGGGCTCATCTCCGGCATCGCCTGCGCGCTGAAGGAGAAGAAGCCCGGCATCCGCGTGGTGGGCGTGCAGACGTCCACCATCGCCAGCATGAAGGCGTCGGTGGAGGCCGGCCGCCTGGTGGACCTCACCGCCGCGGGCACCACCATCGCGGACGGCATCGCGGTGAAGCGCGTGGGCGAGCTGACCTTCCCCATGGTGCAGAAGTACGTGGATGACGTGGTGGCGGTGGACGAGGAGGAAATCGCGGCCGCCATCCTCACGCTGCTGGAGCAGGAGAAGAGCGTGGTGGAGGGCGCGGGCGCGGTGGGCCTGGCCGCGCTGCTCAGCGGCGACGTGCCGCAGGCGAAGGGCAAGCGCACCGCCATCATCCTCAGCGGCGGCAACATCGACATGAACGTCATCAGCCGCATCATCGAGCGCGGCCTGGTGAAGACGGGGCGCCTGGTGCAGCTGGAGGTGCGGCTGCCCGACAGGCCCGGCATGCTCGCGAAGCTCACCACCCAGGTGGCCGACTTGCGCGCCAACGTGGTGGAAATCCATCACGAGCGCGCCTTCTCCAAGGCGGGCCTGGGCGAGGCCATGGTGGAGGTGACGCTCGAGACGACGGGCCCCGGCCACATCGAGGAGCTGATGCAGGCCCTGCACCAGTTGGGCTGGCAGGTGGCGCGCAAGTAACACCGGGACGGCGAGGGGGTCTTGCATGACTGCACCGGGGCTCGGCCATACTGGCGGGCATGCGTGCCCTGCTCGTCGCCCTCGTCCTCGCCGCCGCGCCCCCTCCCTCCGCCCAGAAGGCGAAGGAGCTGGCCGCGAGCCGCGCCTGGGAGGACCTGTACCTCGCCTTCGCCTCCGGTGAGGCGAAGGACGTGCCGGAGGCGCAGCGGCGCACCATCTCCGGCGCGCTCCTCAAGGGGTGCGAGGCCCTGCTGAACGAGGACCCGGTGATGGCGTACTCGCTGGGCGAGCGCGCCGCCGTGTACGAGGAGTCCGCCGGTGCGCTGCGGTGCCTGGCCCGCTCGGCGCGCAAGACGGACCAGCGCGCCTCCGCCGAGGCCGCCCTGCGCAAGGGCCTGGAGAAGCACCCGAAGGACGGCGCCTTCCCGCTGGAGCTGGGCCGGCTGCTGCTGGAGGAGCAGGACGCCGCGGGAGCCCTGGTGGTGCTGGAGAAGGTGCCGCCCCGCTCGCGCGAGGCCGCCGAGGCGAAGCGGCTGGTGCAGCAGGCCCGCGCGAAGACGAATGAAGAGGGCGCCGCGCGCAAGGAGGCGGAGCGGCTCGAGCAGCTCATGAATGGCAAGCCGACGGGCCGGAGGCCGTCCGAGACGGACCTGGAGGTGGCCCCGGCGACGGGACGGGGGACCAAGGGCGAGACGCGCCCGGTCAGCCTCACCTACGAGTCCAGCACGGGCCCGGGCGGCATGCGCACCCGCTCCAACGGGCGCTTCACCATCCGCTACTTCAACAACCAGCGCGACTTCGGCCAGCGCGCCGACTACGAGGGCCACATCGTCTCCGCGCTGGACGAGGCCTACGACTTCACCCTGCGCGAGATTGGCAAGACGCGCGAGTCGCCGGTGGACGTCGTCCTCTACACGCGGGAGGAGTTCCGCCTGCACTTCGGCGAGTCGTATGCCCGGTTCGTCGCCGGGCAGTACTCGGACAACGCCATCCGCATCAACGACGCGGCGGAGCTGAACCAGCGCACCCGGGCCACGCTGGTCCACGAGTACATCCACGCCGTGCTCGACGAGTACACCCCGGACTCGCGGACCCAGCTCCCCATCTGGCTCAACGAGGGGCTGGCCGAGTACGTGGAGTGGCGCTACCTGGGAGCGGAGGGCCCCCCGGACAACCGCATCCGCGGGAGGATGGCCGTCGCGGCCAAGGGCGGCACGCTGCCCCGACTGGCGGACCTGGCCCAGCAGTCCCTCATCTACACCAAGGACCCGAGCGTTGCCTATGCGACGTCCGCCCTCGCCGTGAGGGAGCTGGTGCGACGCGGGGGGGCCGATCGGCTCATCTCCTTCATCCGCGAGGTGGGTGGGGGAAGGCCCGTCGAGGAGGCCCTGCGGGAGCACTACGGGGAGACCCTGGCGTCCCTCGACGAGGAGGTACGGGACGCTCTCCAGTAGAGGAGGCTGCCAGCCGAGCCCGGTCCAATTGGTTTACCCCTCCCCGGGAGTCCCCTACACTCGCAGCCCCCCATTCACGCTGCGGCAGTACCCTGCGAAGTACGCTGTCCGCAGCAAGGTGACGGATGTCGGACACGCGCGCGGCGATGAGAGAATTTCGCTTCCTGGACGAGAAGCGGAAGCTGGGAAGCCTGTCTCCGGTGGAGGAGGCTCGTTGGACTGAGCTGCGCGGGCTCCTGGGCATCCAGGACGCGGCCCCCGTGTCCGAGGCCGCCTGGCAGCAGCAGGCCGCGCCCCAGGGCTACTACGGCGCCGATGGCCAGTGGTACGCCTACCCCGCCGGCTACGCCGAGCAGCAGCCCCAGGGCTACTACGGCGCCGATGGCCAGTGGTACGCCTACCCCGCCGGCTACGCCGAGCAGCAGCCCCAGGGCTACTACGGCGCCGACGGCCAGTGGTACGCCTACCCCGCCCAGGGCTACGAGCAGCCGGGTTACGACCCGAACCAGGCCTACGCCCAGCCGGGCTACGACCCGAACCAGGGTTATGCGCAGCCGGGTTATGACCCGAACGCGCAGGGCTACGACCCGAACGCGCAGGGCTATGCGCAGCAGGGCTACGACCCGAACGCGCAGGGCTATGCGCAGCCGGGCTATGACCCGAACGCGCAGGGCTACGCGGGCTACCCGCAGCAGGGCGGGTACGACCCGAATCAGCAGGCGTATGACCCGAACGCGCAGGGCGGGTACGACCCGAACCAGGGCTATGCGCAGCAGGGCCATGCCGGTTGGGAGGCTGATCCGAACGCGCAGCAGCAGGCCTGGGCGGGCCAGGCGCAGCCGCAGCCCTACCCCGGCTACGCGCACCCGAACGCCTACGCGCCGCAGGCTCCCGCCGAGCAGGATGCGCTGGCCCTCAGCGCGGACGACATCGACATCCCCGCGCTGAGCGAGCCCGCGCCGTGGATGACCCCTGGCGCCGCGGAGTCCGCGGCCGCGATGGAGCAGGAGGCACAGGGCGCGGAGGAGCAGGCGGCCCACGAGGCCTCGGCCCCCGCCGAGGACGTGCTCGAGGTGACGGAGGGGGACGTGTCGGTCGACACCACCCCGGACCCGTCCGCCTCGTTCGCGGACGTCAGCGTGGACCTGATGGAGTCGGACACGGTGGCCGCGAGCGCGGAGCCGCTGCCCCAGGCTTCGGGTGAGACGGTCGCGGAGGATGACTTCTCCTCGGTCGGCGAGCCGGAGCAGGTGCAGGCCGTTTCCGCCACCGAGCCCGAGGCGTCGCTGGAGGCGTCGTTCGCCGACCTGTCGATGGAGGTCGAGTCGGCGCCGGAGACTCCGGCCTCGCCCGACAACGTGGAGCAGTCCTCCGCCGAGCTGGAGGTGGCCTCCTCCGAGGTCGAGCTCGTCGACGCGACGGCCGAGAGCGAGCCGCTGCTGGCCGAGGAGCACACGCCCATGGACGAGGCGTGGGCGTCCGCCCCGCTCGCCGTGGAGGCCGCGCAGGCCGAGTCTGCGGACGCGGGTGACATCATCGACGTCGGGGCGATGGAAGATGCCACGCCGACCTCGGATGCCGACATCGAGCTCATGGCCCAGGACATGGGCACGACGCCTACGGGTGACTCCGCGGAGGCCCGGGCCGGCGATACGGATGCGGCTCAGGCGGCGGATGCGGAGATCTCGCTCGATGCGTCCGACATGATCGAAGCCGCATCTCCGGACGAGGCGACTCCGGTCGCGGAGAGCGCGGCGGGCGAGTGGAGCTCGGACGAGGCCGCTCCGGTCGCGGAGGCTTCGGCGGGCGAGTGGAATTCGGACGAGGCCGCTCCGGTCGCGGAAGCTTCGGCGAATGAGTGGAGCTCGAACGAGGCGACTCCGGTCGCGGAGGCTTCGGCGAACGAGTGGAGCTCGGTCGAGACCGCTCCGGTCGCGGAAGCTTCGGCGAATGAGTGGAGCTCGGTCGACGCGGCTCCGGTCGCGGAAGCTTCGGCGAGCGAGTGGAGCACTCCGGGCGAGACAGCCTCGTTCGAGGACGCCGCAGCGGGCGAGTGGAGCACTCCCGCCGAGGCGACTCCGGTTGCGGAGGCTGCCGCGAGCACCTGGGATTCGGGTACTCCGTCCGAGTCGGGCGCGTACACCGAGAACGCGGAGAGCACCTGGGACTCGGGCACTCCGGCCGAGGCGACTCCCGTCGCGGACGCTTCCGCGAATGCATGGGACTCAGGCACTCCGGCCGAGATGACCCCGGTCGCCGAGCACGCGGCCGGCGAGTGGGACGCGAGCACGTCGGTTGAGCCGGGCGCATACACCGAGAACACCGCCGGCGAGTGGGACGCGAGCGCGTCGGTTGAGCCGGGCGCGTACGCCGAGAACACCGCCGGCGAGTGGAACGCGGGCACTTCGGGCGAGGCGGCTCCGGGCACGGAGAACGCTGCGAGCGAGTGGAGCACTCCGGGCGAGCCGACCTCGAACGAGGAGAATGCAGCGGCCGGGTGGGACGCGGGCGCTTCGGGCGAGCCGACCGCGTTCGCGGAGAGCGCGGCAGGCGCCTGGGATTCGGGCACTCCGGCCGAGGCCCAGGCTTCCGCGGAGTTCGATGCGTCCACCGAGAACACGACGCCTTCGGCGAGCGTAGAGGTCGAGACCTCCTCGGTACAGCTCTCCCAGTCCGCCGAGAACGAGAGCGCTCCAGAGGACCTGACGGGCACGGCGGAAATCGCACTCGATGCGTCCGACGTGAGTGAGTCCGCTCCGGCGGAGATTGCGCTCGACGCCTCTGACGTCAGCGAAGCCACCCCGGCCGAGATTGCACTCGATGCGTCCGACGTGAGCGAGGCTGCCCCGGCGGAGATTGCGCTCGACGCCTCCGACGTCAGCGAAGCCGCCCAGGCCGAGGTTGCATTCGATGCGTCCGACGTGAGCGAGGCTGCTCCGACGGAGATTGCGCTCGACGCCTCAGACGTCAGCGAGACCACCCCGGCGGAGATTGCGCTCGACGCCTCCGACGTGAGCGAGGCCGCCCCGGCGGAGATTGCGCTCGACGCCTCCGACGTGAGCGAGGCCGCCCCGGCCGAGATTGCACTCGATGCGTCCGACGTGAGCGACGCCGCCCCGGCGGAGATTGCACTCGATGCGTCCGACGTCAGCGAGGCGGAGCCCTACGCGGACTCCAGCTACGAGGACGCACGGGAGCCTGCCGCAGTGGCGGCTCCGGACGAGGCGGGCGCGACCTGGGAGCAGGGCACGCCGGCAGCGGCCGAGGAGATCGCACTCGAGTCCTCTGACGTGAGCGAGGAGTCCACTCCCGCCCCCTTCACGGGCACCGAGGAGAACGCGCCCACGATGGAGCTGGGTGCCGCCGACGCGACGGACTTCGCGACGATGGAGGCTCCGTCCTCCGCGCAGGACTCCGGCATGGAGGAGCCCTCGCTCGATGTCATGGACATCGAGTCGGCCCCCGAGAGCGCGGAGCCGCCCACGTTCGACGTGGCCGACCTCGGCACCGAGGTGGAGCCCGCGGTGCCGGCCGGGTCTCCGTTCGCGGAGTCCGACGTGCCAGCCATCGAGCTTCGCTCGGTGCAGGTGGGCCCGGACCTTCAGGCTGACACGCTCGAGGTCGCCGGTGGGTCTGCCGCCCCCGCCGCGCGAGAGTACGTGGGCCCGCCTTCCGCGCAGGAGATGTTCGACCTGAGCGGCAATCCCGAAGAGACGGTGCCGCTCGCCGCCGCGGGCGAGTTCGTGGAGTACCGCAGCTTCACGTCCACCAACGACCGGGGCCTGGAGCTCCGGAGTGAGGGACAGTCCGCGGTTGCCGGCTGGAGCGGGGACTCGGCGGATGCGATGCCGCTCGTGAGCGAGGAGCCCGAGGCCACCAGCACCGAGTGGAGCGGGAGCACGGCGGACGCCGTGCCGCTCGCGAGCAATGCCGACTTCATCTCGGAGATTGGCACGACCGGCGAGGCCTGGAACAACACGGCCGACACCTCGGCGGTGGAGCTCCAGTCCGAGTGGGCGCCCGATACCGCGACGTCCAGCTCCTCCGAGGAGACCGCGGCCATCGAGCTGCAGCCCGAGTGGGCCTCTGCCTCCGAGCCGGCCGCCATGACCGGGGACGCCGAGCCCTCTTCCGAGTGGACGCCGTCCGCGGATGGAACTGCGGCCACCGAGAACCCGTCGGCCTGGAGCGGAGCCAGCACGGAGGCCGCGCCGTCCGAGTGGACCGCCGCCCCTGCCGAAGAGTCCGCCCCCGTCGAGCTCCAAGCCGAGTGGGCGACCCCCATCGAGGAGGCGGCGCCAGAAGCCGCCCAGCCCGAGTGGGCCACGGCTTCCACCGAGGCCGCCCAGCCCGAGTGGACCACGCCCGCCGAAGAAGCTGCACCCGAGGCCGCGCAGCCCGAGTGGGCCACGGCTTCCACCGAGGCCGCGCAGCCCGAGTGGGCCACGCCCGTCGAAGAAGCCGCTCCCGAGGCAGTGCAGCCCGAGTGGGCCACGTCCGCGGAAGAGGTCTCCACCGACGCCGCGCAGCCCGAGTGGGCCACGCCTGTCGAGGAGTCCGCTCCCGAGACGGCCCAGCCCGAGTGGGCCACGCCCGTCGAGGAGCTCGCGCCCGAGGAGGTCCAGGCCGAGTGGGCCACGCCCGCCACCGAAGCCGCTCCCCAGGCCGAGTGGAGCGCGGCCGAAGAAGTCGCCTCCGAGGATGTACAGGCCGAGTGGGCCCCCTCCGCCACTGAAGCCGCCCCCCAGGCCGCGCAGCCCGAGTGGGCCACGCCTGTCGAAGAGCTGGCTCCCGAGGCCGTCCAGGCCGAGTGGACCACTGAAGCGGCTCCCCAGGCCGCGCAGCCCGAGTGGGCCTCGCCCGCCGCCGAAGCCGCCCAGCCCGAGTGGGCCACGCCCGTCGAGGAGCTTGCCCCCGAGGACGTCCAGGCCGAGTGGGCCGAGCCCACGGCCGACGGCGCCCAGCCCGCGTGGGCCGCCACCACACCCGCGCAGCCCGAGTGGAGCGCACCCGCCGCCGAAGCCGCTCCCGAGAGCGCCCAGGCCGAGTGGGCCTCCCCCATGGAGGAGCTCCCCGCCGACGCCGTCCAGGCCGAGTGGGCCGAGTCCACGCCCGCCGCCGAGGCCGCTCCCGAGGAGCTCCAGCCCGAGTGGGTGACGCCGGAGGCCGAGCCCGCTCCCGAGTGGAGCGCGCAGCAGTCCACCGCCGCCTCGCAGTGGAGCGAGACGCCCGCCGAGGACATCTCCGTCGCCGACGCGCCCGCCGAGGCCGTCCAGTCCGAGTGGAGCGACGCGCCGGTGGAAGTCGAGCCGGAGTGGAGCTCCACGCCCGCGCAGACGGACTCGCCCTTCGGCGCGCCCGCCCAGGCGGTGCCCTGGGAGCAGGAGCCCGCCGCTCCCGCGCAGCCGTGGGCCGCGGAGCCCCCGGCGGCTCCCGCCTGGCAGTCCGGCGGCAGCCCCTTCGCCACCCAGTCCCAGGACTTCTCCGCTGCGGAGCATGACGCGCCCGTCGAGGAAGAAGTCCCGGTGGAAATCGAGCCCGAGCAGGAGCTCGCGGAAATCGACCTCGTGGAGGAGTCCGTGGAGCCGCCGCCCGCGGCCTACGCTCCAGCCGCGCCCGCCGCCGCCGTCATGGCCGCGTCCGCCGTCGTGAGCTCCGCCTTCCGGGCTTCCGCCAGCGCCGCCCCGCCGGCGCCCAGGGCCTCCGCCGCGAGCACCCCGGTCGTCGTCCCGCCCTCGCCCGTGGTGACGGCCGCCCCGAACACCCGGGCCTCCGTCTCCGTGCCGGCCGTGGCCCCCGCCGTGGCCGAGCCCGCGCCCGCCGCCAACCAGCTGCGCGCCGCGCGCGAGCCGTTCTTCGCCCAGCCGGCCGTGGTGGACTCGGCGCCCATCACCTCCTTCGTGGAGGGCGAGCACCGCGTCATCATCCACACCGTCGAGGGCCAGGTGAAGCGCGGCACCATCCGCGACGCGGACCTGCTCGACGAGGTCATCTCCCTGGAGCAGCAGAGCGGCTACGCGCCCGAGCAGATTCCCGGCAAGCGCGTGAAGGCCATCTTCTTCATGCTCACCGCCGGCACGCGCCAGCCGCAGGCCGAGGGGCAGAAGATTCGCGTCACCTTCAACGACGGCCGCCAGGTCGCGGGCTTCTCGCAGGACTTCAAGGGCGCCACCCCGGGCTTCTTCGTCATCCCCGCGGACCAGCGCACCAACACCGCCCGCATCTTCATCTACCGCTCCAGCGTGCAGGCCGTGGCCGAGGGCTGAGGCCCTGCCCCGGAAGGGGAGCGCGTCCCAGGGCGGCGCTCCCCTCCCCCACGCACAGCCCGCAACGTGAAAGAGGGGCCCCCACTCGCGTGGGAGGCCCCTCCGTCATTCAGCGGGGACTGAGGCTTCGGACTACTTCTTGTCCGTCGCGGTCGCCGGCTTGGCCGGGGCCGCCGGCTGCTTCTTCACCAGCGACAGGTCCAGGTTCACGGTGACTTCCTCACCCACCGCCACGCCGCCCGTCTCCAGCGCGGAGTTGTAGGTCAGGCCGAAGTCCTTGCGGTTCAGCTTGGTGGTCGCCTGCACGCCGGTGCGGGTGTTGCCCCAGGGGTCCTTGGACTCCTTCGCCGGGCCCGTGACGTCCAGGACGACGGGCTTGGTGACGCCGTGCATGGTCAGGTCGCCGGAGACCTTCAGCTTGCCCTCGCCGGCCTTCTCCACCTTGTTCGACTTGAAGGTGATGGTCGGGTACTTCGCCACGTCGAAGAAGTCCGCGTTCTTCAGGTGCTCATCGCGCTTGGCATTGGCGGTGTTGACCGTCGTCGCATCCAGCACGGCCTCGACGGTGGACTTGGTGATGTCCTTGTCGTCGACATTCACGGTGCCGCTCTTCACGTTGAAGGAGCCGTTCACGTTCGACACCATCATGTGCTTCACGGTGAAGCCCGCGCTGGAGTGGGAACCGTCAACGTCCCACGTGGTGGCCAGCGCCATGGAGGGGAGGGCGAACATCAGGGCAACAGCGCTCTTCAGGGAGGTCTTCATGGGGTGTGTGCTCCTTGGGGTTCAGCGGTTTCAGGCGCGCAGCGCGAAGCTGCGCATCGACAGGGTTCCGTGATGGAAGCCCTCGAATACGGAGGTGAGTCGGTCCTCGGGGAGGGCAGCGCCGAGGGTGAAATACAGCGGCATCAGGTGCTCGGCTCTCGGATGCGCGAGCCGTGCATTCGGTGCATCCAACCACTGCTGGAGGCCGGAGAAGTCCCGCACAGCCAGCTTCTGTGAGACCCAACCATCGAAGGCCTGGGCCCACGGCTCCACGGACGCGTTCTTCTCGTGGAAATTCAGCCGGCGCAAGTTGTGGACGATGCCGCCGCTGCCCATGAGCACCACGCCCTGCGCGCGCAGCGGGCGCAGCACCTCGCCCATCCGCGCCACCTGCGCGGGGCTCGCGCCGAGCGGCATCGACACCTGCACCACCGGCAGCTTCGCGTCCGGGAAGGCGTGCAGCAGCGGCACCCAGGCGCCGTGGTCCAGCCCGCGCTCCGCGTCCGCCACCGCCGGCAGGCCGGCCTCCTTCAGCCGCGCCACCACGTCCCCGGCCAGCGCGGGCGCGCCCGGCGCCGCGTACTTCAGCCGGTAGAGCGGCTCCGGAAAGCCGTAGAAGTCATAGATGAGCGGAGGCGCGGCGCTCGTCGTGACGCGCACCTCGCCCTCCGTCTCCCAGTGCGCCGACACCACCACCAGCGCCCGCGCCGCCGCCGCGCCGTCACCAAAGGTCTTCAGCGCCTTCGGGTAGTCGTCCGAGTCCAGCGCCACCATGGGCGAGCCGTGGGACACGAACACCGCCGGCGCCCGGCTGCCCGCCTGGCCGGCACCCAGCACGCCCGCCACGCCCGCGGCCGCCGCTCCTTGCAGTACCTCGCGCCTGTCCAGTCCGTCGCCCATGATGGGCGCCTTCTACTGCAACCCCAGGACCAGGGCACGCAACATGACAACCCCCTGGAATTGCTCCAATCCCTTGCCGGCGCGTGCAATGGGACTCTCATAATGATAGAGAGACAGCTCACTCTGGAAGGGAGTTGTACACCGTGGCTGGCGGATTCGAGCTGGGCTTGAACGAGCTGTTGAACTTCGAGCCGGGAGGCGGGCTCATCCACTTCGCGGGGCAGCGGGCGGTGCTGATGGACCCGGTGGCGCTGGGCCTGCTGCGCAAGGAGCTCATCGACTTGGTGGGGATGACGGCGGCGCGCGGCATCTTCACGCGGCTGGGCTACGCGCACGGCTGGCGGACGGCGGAGGCGCTCAAGACGGCGGTGCCCTGGCCGGACGAGTCCGTGTGGCGCCGGGCCGGTGGCCGCCTGCACACCCTCCAGGGCCAGGTCCGCGTGGAGCGCGTGGAGCGACGGCCCGAAGAGGGCCCCGAGCCCTTCGCCGAGGCGCAGTGGCGCGACTCCTACGAGGCCGAGCAGCACCTGCTGCACCTGGGCCGCGCGGACCAGCCGGTGTGCTGGAGCCTCACCGGCTTCGCGTCCGGCTACATGAGCTACGTCAACGGCAAGCCCATCTACGGCACGGAGCTGCGCTGCGTGGGCCAGGGCGACGCGGCCTGCCACTTCGTCGGCCGCCCCGCGGAGGAGTGGAGCACCGAGTGCACCGAGGTGCTGCGCTTCTATGAAACGCAGTGCATGGAGGGCGTGCTGGCGCAGGTGACGGACGCGCTGAAGCAGGCCGAGCGCAAGCTGCGCGCGAAGCGCCAGTCGCTCGCGCGCGCGGGCGTGACGGAGGACCCGGCGGGCATGGTGGCGCGCTCGGAGGCCATGCTGCGCGTCATCAACCTGGCGCGCCGCGCGGCGAAGGTGGACTCCACGGTGCTCGTCACCGGCGAGAGCGGCGTGGGCAAGGAGCGCATCGCCCGCCTCATCCACGACGAGTCCACCCGCGCGCACAAGGCCTTCGTCGCCGTCAACTGCGCGGCCGTCACGGAGAGCCTGCTGGAGAGCGAGCTGTTCGGCCACGCGCGCGGCGCCTTCACCGGCGCCACGCATGACCGCGCCGGCCTCTTCGAGGCGGCCCACGGCGGCACCCTCTTCCTGGACGAGGTGGGCGAGGTGCCCGCGTCCATGCAGGCCAAGCTCCTGCGCGCGCTGCAGGAGAAGGAGGTGCGGCGCGTGGGCGAGAACACCAGCCGCAAGGTGGACGTGCGCGTGGTGGCCGCCACCAACCGGGAGCTCGCCGAGGAGGTGCGCCTGGGCCGCTTCCGCCAGGACCTCTACTACCGCCTGCGCGTCATCGAGCTGAAGATTCCCCCGCTGCGCGAGCGGCGCGAGGACATCCTCCCCCTGGCGCGGCTGCTGCTCGCCGAGGCCGCCGAGCGGCTGGGCCGCAAGGTGGCGGGCCTCGCCCCCGAGGCCGCGGACCAGCTGCTGCGCTATGGCTGGCCCGGCAACGTGCGCGAGCTGGGCAACGCCGTGGAGCGCGCGGTGGCCCTGTGCGAGGGCCAGCGCGTGGAGCGAGAGGACCTGCCCGAGGAGGTCCGTGCCGCGCCGCCCAGCCTCGTGCCCACCGGCAACCCGCGCCGGCTGGAGGACATGGAGAAGGAGTACATCCTCGCCGTGCTGTCGCAGAACGGCGGCAACCGCGCGCGCACCGCCGAGCAGCTCGACATCGGCGTGGCCACGCTCTACCGCAAGCTCAAGCAGTACGGACACCCCGAGGCAGCCCACTGAGGGCTGCCTTCCGGAGCCGAGCCCCGGCCTAGTTGAGGTACTGGTCCCGGTCCGGGCGGTTCTGGTTCTTCGGCACCACGCGCAGGTGCTTGGAGCGGTCCCGGAGCTGGCGCTGCAGGCGCCAGTGCTGGAAGTGCAGCATCAGCCGGCGCGGGTTGGCGCCGCGCACGTAGGCGAACACCATGCCCAGCGCGAGCAGGTCCGGCACCTGGGCCTGCCACGGCCCGATGATGGCCATCAGCACCACGAAGCCCGCGCCCACGCCCGCCAGCGCGTTGCCCGAGAGCGGGATGCCCCAGAAGTTCGTCTCCCCCTTGCCGATGCTCAGGCCGTACGCCACCCACAGCACCGTCGTCATGACGTTGCCACCGGTGTACGCCTGCACCGTTGCCCCGGGCACCAGCAGGGCCAGCAGCGACGTGAGGACGCCCGCCAGCACGGTGACGCCGACACCCACCAGGAGCAGGCGCTTGCCGCCCCAGATTGACTCCAGGTAGCCGCCAATGGACCAGGTGATGATGGCGCCGAAGATGATGCCGAAGGGGCTCGCCTCGATGAACGCGTAGGTGAGGGGCTGCCACAGGAAGAGCCGGCTGAAGACGAAGTCCGGCAGCAGCAGCAGCAGGCTCCCCTGCCCGCTCTTGGTGAGGTGGTACAGGACGGAACCGGCCACCAGCGCGGCGGCCAGCTTGGACGCCGTCGTTTCCAGGCCGGGCAGCCCGCCTCCACCCCTACCGCCGAAGCTGCGCATCGGTCGCATTCAGTACTCCCTCCACTCGCCGCTCGAAGAGCCGACCAAAGGTGGTGGAACCTCGCCCGCTTCGCAACCCCAAACGACGAAGAGCGCCCATCCCCGTCATCAGGGAGAGCGCCCTCGCACACCGACTCTTCTCTCAGCCGCCTTGGGGCCGCTCAGGCCTTCGGCTTGTAGAAGAGCGTGATGGTCAGACAGTGGAACTCCTTGTCGGAGGACTGCGTCACCACTCTGTCCACCACTTCGACGTTGGGGTTTTCCTTGAGCCACTTGGTGATGTTCTCACCCATGTTCTCGCGATCTCTCGCGAGAGTGGTGGAGAACACCTTGACTCCCGTGAAGCTGATAACGCCCATTCCGACCCTCGTCTAAACCAGAGATTCTGGACGTTTACCCCGAGACGATTCCGCCATCAAGAAACGGGGCCGACAATCCGGCCCCGGCGCGTCCGGGCCGGGGCCGCGCCTTCCCCTGAACAGAGGGCCCGCAGTTCTTCGTCGGACAGTAGGCCGGGGCTGGCCCGGGCCGCCCGGAGGACGGCCCGGCAGAGCGACTCCGTGACGGGCACCCCGTGGGCCTCGAGCCAGGCCCGCACGTTGGCCCGGCCGCTCATGGGGCCCACCTCAATCGCCTGCCGCCGTCCCAGCGCCGCCGCCGGCACCGCCGAGTACACCCGGTCCTCCAGCCACGCGTCCCCCCGGGCCCGGGCCTTGAGGATGGCCGCCGCATGCACCCCCGTGGACGTCCGGAAGGCGTCCTCACCGGCCAGGGGGTAGTTGCGCGGAACGGGCACTCCGAGCGCCTCGGACACCCCCCGCACGTACGGAAGCAGCGCGCCCAGGTCCACCCGGGCCCACCCCAGCAGCGACAGGTTGAGGAGCAACAAGTCCAGGGGCGCGTTGCCGGTGCGCTCCCCCACCCCCAGCCCGCAGCCATGCGCCCGGTGACAGCCCGCCTCCAGCGCGGCCAGGGCGCACGGCAGGGCCAGGCCCCGGTCGTTGTGCCCGTGCCACTCCAGCCGGACGTCGGAAAGTCCCCACCCGTCCACGAGCCGGCGCGTCCAGCGCACCAGGGCGCGCGCGCCGTCGGGCGAGGCCTGGCCCACGGTGTCGCACAGCACCAGCCGGGTGGCGCCCGCGTCCAGCGCGGTGCGGAAGAGGCCCTCCAGGCGCTCTGGAGAGGAGCGCGAGGTGTCCTCGGTGACGAAGGCCACCTCCAGTCCCTGTTTCCGGGCGAACTGGATGGCGCGGCGGGTGGCGCGGCGGAGGAAGGCGTCGTTCCAGCCCTCCGTCCACTGGCGGATGCCGGAGGCGCCGACGAAGGTGTGGGCCACCACCGGCACGCCGGAGCGCTGCGCCACCTCGGCGATGGGGACCAGGTCCTCCACCACGGTGCGGCCGGCGCAGTAGGGCTCCAGACCCAGCCGGGCCTCGCGCACGTGCCGCGCCAGGGAGAGGCTGTGCTCGAAGGCGCGCTCGCCAGTGCAGGGCATGCCCAGGCTCGCGGCGCCCACGCCCAGCCGGTCCATCAGGGAGAGCAGTGCCCGCCGGGCCTCGGTGGAGGGCTCCTTCACCGAGGCGGACTGGACGCCGTCGCGCAGCGTCTCGTCGGAGACCTGCACGGGGTGCGCGGGGCGGGGCGGGGCGCCGGCGGCGTTCCAGTCGTGGATGAGCTCGGCCTCGCGCGGGCGGCGCGGGGCCGGAGCCCGGGACTTCACCGCCCGCCGGCGGCCTTGCGAGACAGGCAAGCGACTTCGTCCTTGCAGGCGGGGCCGATGCCCTCGGGGTGGGCGTGGAACGGCGTCTTGTCACTCTCCTCCACGCCACACACCACGCACCTGCGCTTGCGGTTGCGGCGCTCCGCGCGGCGCTGCTCGGCGATGGCCTTGGCCCGCTCACGGGCCGTCTTCGCGTCCACCTCGTTGCTCATCTCGCGTCCCGTGTCTTGTGCGGCCATCAGAGCGCCTCGACCAGTACCGCGATGCCCTGGCCGCCGCCGATGCAGGCGGACCCGATACCATAGCGAGCGCCGCGGCGCTTGAGCTCGTACACCAGCGTGGTGGTGATGCGAGCCCCGGACGCCCCCAGCGGGTGGCCCACGGCGATGGCGCCGCCATTGACGTTCGTCCTGTCCCGGGGCAGGCCCAGCTCCTTCTCCACCGCGAGGTACTGCGGCGCGAAGGCCTCGTTGACCTCGAAGAGGTCCACGTCGGACAGCTTGCACTGCGCGCGCTCCAGCAGCTGGCGGATGGCCGGCGCGGGGCCGATGCCCATGATTTTCGGGTCGCACCCGGAGATGCCCCAGTTGACCAGCCGGGCGATGGGCTTCAGGCCCTGCTTCTCCACGAAGCTCCGGGTCGCCATCACCATGGAGCCCGCGCCGTCGCAGATGCCGCTGGCCGCGCCCGCGTGCACCACGCCGTCCTTCTTGAAGACCTTGGGCAGCCTGGCAAGCCCCTCGCGCGTCGTCTCCGGGCGGTTGTGCTCGTCGCGCGAGACGACGGTGTCGCCCTTCTTCCCCTTGAGGGTGACGGGGGCAATCTCGTCGTTGAAGCGGCCCGCCTCCTGCGCGGCGGCGAAGCGCTTCTGGGTGAGGACGGCGTACTCGTCCACCTGGTCCTGCGTGAGCCCGTAGTCCACCGCGAGCTGCTCCGCGGTGAGCGCCATGGCCTGGCCGGTGTAGCTGTCGGTGAGGGCCGTCCAGAGCATGTCCTCGAGCCCCCCCTTGCCCAGCGGCAGGCCCCAGCGGGCACCGCGGATGACGTGGGGCGCCTGGCTCATGGACTCGGTGCCGCCGGCCAGCACGCAGCTCGCCTGCTCGGTGAGCATCAGCTCGGCCGCGGTGACGAAGGCCTGGAAGCCCGAGCCGCACAGCCGGTTGACGCCGAGGGCGGGCACGGGGACGGGCACGCCGGTGCGCAGGCCCACGTGGCGCGGCAGGTAGATGGCATCCGAGCTGGTCTGCACCACGTTCCCGTACACGACGTGCTGGACGTCCCCCGGGGACACCTTCGCCTGGGCGAAGGCGGCCTTCGCGGACTCCACGGCGAGGTCGGTGGCGCTGAGGTCCTTCAGGCTGCCCCCATAGGTTCCGAATGGGGTGCGCTTGCCGGACAGGAAGAAGATCTCCTCGGTCTTGGACACGCTCTTCATGGTGGTCGTCTACCTACTCTCAACGCGTGCGGTGTGCACGCACGCCGTGACGTCATGAGGTGTGGGGGTGGGTCGTCAGGGCACCCGCCGGCCCAGGAAGGCGCTGGCGACGATGGCCAGTGCCATGACTGTCCACAACAAGCCCTGAAGGTTCTGCCGCCGAATCTCCTTGCGGCCGAGCCCCTGGTACCAGGAACGCCCGGCCTCCACCCGGCCTTCCCACGTGAAGTCCCCCGTGGGGGCGAAGCCCTCCAGGCGGCGGAGGTGGGCGCGCAGCAGGCGCTCGGGGGAAGCGTCTTCCAGTGAACCGGAGCGGTAGACGCCGGGGATTTCCAGCGCGGGGCGACGGTAGCCGGCGGTGATGACGAAGCCGTGGGGCGCCACCGGGGTGAGGAGGTAGAGCCGGGGCGAGTCATCCTGACCCAGGTGGAGCGTGGCGAAGACGCGCTCGCCCGGGTGGGCCCAGTCGTAGGAGCGCGAGGCCTTCTGCAGGCGCGGCTTCTCGTCGTGGCTGCCGAGCGGCACGAAGCCGAGCGCTTGGAGCTGGGTGGCGACGGGCTCCAATTCCACGGGGAGGTCCATCTGGTCGGCGGGGGCCTCGGGCTCCACGCGGACGCTGGCGGGGAAGAGGAAGAGGATGGCGCGCCAGAGGTTGAGCGACAGCAGGACGATGGCGAGCACGAGGCCGGCGACGGCGATGCCCAGCTCGACGAGGACGTTCATGCGGGGAGGACCTCGAAGAGGTGACGGCCGAGGCGGCGGATTGCGGGGACGAGCCCGCCCTCGGACTGGAGCGCGTGCACGAGCGGGCTGACGGGCGCGGCGGTGAAGCGGCGGCCGGAGGGCCCGTGGGTGACGGTGGCGCGGCTCAGGTCCACGTCGAGGGCGTCGCCCTCCTGGACGAGCGCGTGGAAGTCCGGGTCGGTGAGGACGAGATGCGGCACGGCGTCGTTGACGAGGTTGCGCCGGTGGATGAAGGCGAAGCTCTTCGCGATGACGGCGCGGATGCCGGCGCCCTGCAGGGCCCAGACGGCCTGCTCGCGGGAGCTGCCGGTGCCCCACCCTTCCCCCGCGACGATGACGGTGCGGCCGTCGCGGGCGCGGGCGGCGAACTCGGGACGCACGTGCTCGAAGCAGTGCGTGCCCAGGGCCGTGGAGTCGGTGAGGTGGCAGAACTCGCCGGGGATGATGGCGTCGGTGTCCACGTGGTCACCGAAGCGCTGTACCTGTGCGTGGATGACGCTGGCAGGAGGATGGTCACCGCGTGAGACCTGCTCCGCCCCCGCGTCCGCCCCAAGCGCCGCGGGCCTCACGGGAAGCCCCACTCCCGGGCCACCGGCGGGCGGAATGAACGTTCCTTCCACCTCTGCACGCGAGCGCCCGGCCACCGCGCCTGACGGAATGAACGTTCCTTCTACCTCCGCACGCGAGCGCCCGGCCACCGCACCCGACGGAATGAACGTTCCTTCCACCTCGGGCTCGTGCGCGGTCGACTCCGCTCCCGGGCTCCCGGACGCCGACGTGGCCGGAATGAACGTTCCTTCCAGCCCAACCTCGCGCGCCTGCGCCCCTACGCGCGGGGCATCAGGTACCGGAGCCAGGGGAATGAACGTTCCTTCCACCCCGACCTCTCGCGCCTGCGTCCCTACTCGCGGGTCACCGGGCCCCGGGGCCGGCGGAATGAACGTTCCTTCCACCTCCGGCTCGCGAGCCTGGGCCCCCACTCGCGGGTCACCGGGCCCCGGAGCCGGCGGAATGAACGTTCCTTCCACGTCGGGCTCGCGCACCGGGACCTCCGGGACGCGCGGCATCCGGTCGCGGAACAACAGGCGCGCGTACCGCTCGCGGTCGATGCGCTCCAGGTACGGCCGGGGGTCGGCAATGCGCATGTCCACGGAGGACGCCGCCACCGTGGCCGCGGAGGCGAGCCACGCCAGCGAGCCCTGCCCCATCCGGTTCTCGTAGTTGCGGTTCTGCGAGGACAACCACACCTCGCCCGGCCGCGCCCGCTCGGACGCCACGCCCAGGCACATGGAGCAGCCCGGCGGGCCGATGCGGAAGCCCGCCTTCTCGTAGTGCGCCCACAGGCCGCCCTGCCGCATGCGCTCGATGATGGCCAGGTCTCCGGGAACCACGAGACGCTCGCGCACCGGAGCCCGACGCTCGCGGTCCTTGAACGCCGCCTCCAGCACCAGCGCGGCGAGCACCAACTCCTCCTCCGTCGTCGTGCATGCGCCGATGAAGCACCCATGCAGCGGCTGCCCCGACGCCTCCTCCACGGAGCCGACGTTGTCCGGAGAGAACGGCCTCGCCACACGCGGGGACAGCCGCTCCAGGTCCAGCCGGTGGCGCTCCACGTATGGGGAGCCCTCGTCCGCGCGGAAGCACAGCGCCGCGTCCTTCTCCGAAGCACGCCCGGCGAGCCACGCCAGCGTCACCGCATCCGCCTCGAAGATGCCGTTGAGCCCGCCCAATTCCGCCGTCATGTTGGCGAGCGTGAAGCGCGTGTCCGTGGAGAAGCCGCGCACCGCGTCGCCACGGAACTCCACCGTGCGCTCCAGCGCGGAGGTATTGCGCCCGAGCCGCTCCAGCGTGTGGAGGATGATGTCCTTGCCTCCGATGCCGAACGCGGGCGTGCCGGCGTACTCGACGGCGATGGCCTCGGGCACCTCCAGCCACGTCTCGCCGAGCACCATGGCCGCGGTGACGTCCGCGCCGCCCAGGCCGATGGCGAAGGCGCCCAGCCCTCCATGCGACGTCGTGTGCGAGTCCGCGCCGAGCACCACCTGCCCCGGCTGCACGAGCTCCCGGTAGAAGCGCGTGTGGAGGATGGTCTCGTTGGCGTCGTGGAAGTGGCGGACGCGGGCCTCGCGGGCGAAGTCTCGCGAGCGCTGCGCGAGCGCGCGGGCCTTCGCGTCATTCGCGAGCGACACCGGGTCCACCGTGTGGTCCACCGCGAGGAAGAACCGCTCCGGGTCATGCAAGGGCGGCCGGCCCAGCGCGCTGTAGGTCCGGTCCATGCCGTTCCACGCAAGCTCGCTGGCAATCGTCCAGTCGACACGCAGGCGGACGATGTCACCGGCCCGCACCCAGGGGCGCGCCAGTCCCCGCGCGTGGTGCGTGAGGACCTTCTGGGTGAGCGTCATCGCGGGGCCACGGGAAACCATGGTCCGGGCACCCTAGCGGAAAGCGGCGGCTCCGTGCGCCAGCTCTTCAGCGCCGGGACGCGGTCGAGGGCAGGTCTCTCCAGCGCTCGAGGTCCACCTGGGAGAGGGGGTCCTCGCCACGCAGGAACCGCTCCAGGTGACCGAGCGAGTCCACGCCGAAGAACATCTCCCCGTCCACCAGGACGGAAGGCACGCCGAACGCGCCCGCGGCGAGCGCCTCCTCCGTGTTGCGGCGCACGCGGTCCTTGACCTCCGGCGTCTGCGCGGCGGCGAGCAGCGCGGGTGCATCCAGCCCGGCGGCCTGGATGGCGGCGGCCACGGCCTCGGGTGTCTCGGAGCCCTTCCCGCCGCCCCAGGTGGACGCATAGAGGGCGGACACCAGCCGGCTCCGGGCCTCCAGGTCCTCCACGGCCGCCGTCACCCTCAGCGCGAGCAGCGGGTTGAACGGATGCGACGGGGGCGGCACCAGCGGCACGCCGAACTCATGGGCGATGCGGACCGTGTGCTTGAAGACGTAGACGCGCTTGGGCGGAATCTCCGCCGGGCCCACGGAGCCCAGCGCGTTGAGCAGGCCCGCCAGCAGCACGGGCACGGGCTCCACGACACGGCCATGGCGCGCGGCGAGGGCGGGCATGCGCGTCCACGCGAGATAGGCGTAGGGGGACAGGTAGTCCAGACAGAAGCGCAGGGGAGCTGGGGCCATGCGGGCACTCTACCGCTCCTGGCCGGCGGGGAAGCGGTACACCGCGAGCATCGGGCGGGGCGCACAGCCTCCGCGCCCCCATTCACGGTCAGCCCCGTCAGCACAGGGAGCCATGCGCTCTGCCGCACTGTCGCGCGCGGCCACGGGCCCCGGCGTCAGCAGCGGTCAGCGCCAATGGCTACGTGCTCTGCCGCACAGTCGCGCACGGCCGCGGGCCCCGGCGTCAGCAGCGGTCAGCGCCAATGGCTACGTGCTCTGCCGCACAGTCGCGCGCAGCCGCGAGCCCCGGCGTCAGCAGCGGTCAGCGCCAGCGGCTACGCGCTCTGCCGGACACTCGCGCGCCGCTGCAGGGCGCCGCGCACCGAGCTCGTCAGCGACAGCAGGCTGGTGGCGCGCGCCTCGGTGAAGAGCGCCTCCGCGGCCTCCAGCTCCACCACCGAGGCCGCGTTCACGGGCTCGCGCTCCGCCAGCGCCAGGTGCACGAGCCCCATCTGCAGGACGTTGCCCGTCAGCTCCGCCAGCGCCAGCGCGCGCCGCAGGTGCACGGTGCCCTCCTCGCCGGGCAGCAGCGCCGCCACCGCGCGGCGGGCCACGATTTCATCCCACGGGTTGGCGAGCACCGGGTCCAACGCCCGCGCGAGCGCGGCCTCCGCCGCCTCCGAGGCCGCCAGGAGATTCCCCTGCTCCCGCTCGAAGCGCGCCTGGTACACGCGCAGCAGCGTCTCCATGCGCAGGCCACCCTCGCGGGCCGCCTCCAGCGCCCTGGGGAGCGACTTGCGCGCCGCCGCCGCGTCCTCGAAGAGCACGTCCCGGCACGCCTGGTACACCTGCACGTGGCACTGCAGCCACCTGTCACCGGGCAGCACCCCGGCCAGCGTCTCCGCGCGCGCCACCACCGCGGCCACGTGCTCGTGCTCGCCGCGCTCCAGGTAGTAGGGCGGCGTGAAGATGGCCAGGTTGCGCTCCATCAGCCGGGGGTTGCCCAGCCGCCTCACCAGGTCCGTCTTCTCCGTGAAGGCCGGGACGAAGGCCGCGGCGTCTCCCGTGAAGGCCGCGCGCGTCACCACCGAGAACAGGTGGAACGCCCGCACGTCCGTGAACCCGTGGGCCTCCGCCACCGCGTACCCGTCGCGCGTGGCCTGCGCGTCCAGCGGCTCGCCGCGCAGGGCCAGGTTCATGTTCATCATGTAGCCGCCCATGCCCAGCGCCCACGCCAGGCGCCGGGGGAGCCGGCCCATCGCCTCGCGCAGCCCTCGCAGGCGCGCCAGGTGCTCGTACTGCGTCTCCAGCACGCCCGCGAAGCGGCCCGTGTACGCGCACAGCACCGCGGGCGACAGCAGCACCCCGGCACGGTAGGGCGACACCTCCGGCTGCTCGGCCTGCACGCGCGTCAGAAGCGCCGACAGGTCCGCCGTGCGCCCGACGATGGCCAGCGCCATGGCCTGGAGAATCTGGAGCTCCGCCTGCTTCCAGAAGACGTCCGCGGGTGACGCGTACGCATCCGCCTCGCGCTCGCGGAACAGCTCCCGCAGCCGCGCGGGGCGCTCCGCCTCGGGCGCGGAGCACGCCGCCTCCAGCGCCTCCAGCGCCTGCCGCCGTCCCTCCTCCAGGTCCACCGTGGACGCCCAGTGCGCGAAGAGCTTCTCCGCGAAGGCCAGCGAGGTGGGCGGGTCGCTCGCGTAGCCCACCTCCACCATCGTCACCCAGATGCGCAGGAGCAGCCTGTCGCGGCCCGGGAAGTCCGGCGCCGCCTCCAGCAGGGCCGCCGCCTCCTTCAGCAGCAGCGTGGCCTCCAGCAGCGCCTGCGCTTCAATCGCCGCCCGGCCCGCGTCCAGCAGCGGGCCAATGGCCAGCTCCGGCTCCGACGAGCGCAGGTAGTGCCAGCCCACCGTGCGCGACAAATCAGGCCGCTGCGAGTGCAGCGTCTGCAGCGCCAGCGCCACCTGGCCGTGCGCCACCCGCCGCTCGGACTCCGGCGTGCTGTCGTAGACGGCCTGGTGCACGGTGTCGTGCGTGAAGACGTAGCGGCCCTCCACCTCCTGGAGGAACTGCCGCTCGACGATTCCGTCCAGCACCGCGAACAGCTCCACCTCGGGCAGGTCCGCAAGCGCGCGCACCATGGGCAGGTCCAGGCTGCGTCCCGCGGGCGCCAGCCGCCGCAGCAGCGCCACCTGCTCCGGCGGCGCGGTGGCCAGCCGGGCCAGCACCGCGTCCTGGATGCTGGACGGCAACGGACGCGTGTCGAGCCCCTCCGCCGCGCTCCATCGCCCTCCCACGCGCTTGAGCGCGTCCGCCTCCACCAGCGCGCGCAGGCACTCGGTGGCGAAGAAGGCGTTGCCGCCGGTGGTGGCGTGCAGCCGCGCCACGAAGCCCTCGGGCACCGTCAGCCCCGGCAGCACCAACTCCACCAGCGTGCCCACGTGCTCGGCGGCCAGCGGCTCCAGGTCCATGCGCGTGGTGAGCTTCTCGTCCACCGTCTGGAAGGCCAGGCTCAGCCGGCTCAGCTCGCCGGAGCGGAACGTGCCCACCACCATGCCGCGCGTGCCGTGCAGCGTGCGGATGAGGACGTTGAGCACCTCCAGCGTGGCGCTGTCCGCCCAGTGCAGGTCCTCGAAGCACAGCACCAGCGTCATCTGGCGCCCCAAGGCCTGCACCCACTCGGCGAGCGCGCCGAAGAAGGCCAGCTTCTCCTCACCCACCGCCTGCGGCGCCGGGCCCTCCGTGCCGCCCAGCCCGGGCAGCAGCCGCGAGAGCTTCGGCGACAGCCGCGCCATCATCTCCACCGGCGTGTGCGGCACCAGGCTGCGCAGCGCCTGGGAAATCGGCGCCAGCGGCGCCTGGCCCTCCGCGCGGCACTGCCCGCGGCCGAAGGGCAGCTCCGCCAGCTTCGCCTGCAGCTCGAACTCCTGGAGCAGCCGCGTCTTGCCCACGCCCGCGGGCGCGCCGATGAGCACCGCGTGCGACTGGCCCCAGTCCGCCTCGGCCAGCCCGTTCATCAGCGCTTCCAGCTCGGCGCCGCGCCCCACCACCTCCGGCACGTGCAGGTAGCTGGCGCGCGCCGACAGCGGCTCCTCCGGCAGCGGCTCGCCGCTGGCGTGGCACAGCGCCTCCAGCAGCTCACCGGCGTCCTGGAAGCGCTCGCGCGGATCCTTCGCCAGCAGCACGAGGATGAGCTCCTCCAGCTGCGGCTCCACCGGACAAATCGTCGAGGGCCGCGGCGGCGGGCGCGTCAGGTGGTCCGCGAGCAGCGCCGCCGGCGTGTTGCGCTTGAAGGGCAGCCGCCGGGTGACGAGGTAGTAGGCCATCACCCCCAGCGAGTACAGGTCCGCGCGCCCGTCGATGCTCGCGCCGCGCTGCCACTCCGGGGCCAGGTACTCCAGCGTGCCCTTGAGCCGGCCGGGGCTGGGCGTGCCCAGCTGGTGCATCACCCCGAAGTCCATCAGCTTCACCGCGCCGGAGCGGGTGATGCGCACGTTGCTGGCCTTGATGTCGCAGTGCACGTACAGCCGCGAGTGCAGGAAGGCCAGCACCTGCGCCATCTGGATGAGCACCCGGTACAGCGTGCGCGTGTCGAGCGGCGCGTCGCCCACCAGCGTGCTCAGGTCCTTGCCGTCCACCACCTCCATGGTGATGAAGCGGTTGCCGGCCTCCGTCATCCCCCAGTCGAAGACCTTCAGGGTGCCGGGGTGCTGCAGCTTCTTCATCGCGAAGAACTCGTGCCGGAACATCAGCACCAGCTCCTCCGTCTTCCCCGCCGTCAGCCCCGCCGGAACCTGCATCTCCTTGAGCGCCACGCGGCGCTTCTCGTGCAGGTCCGACGCCAGCCAGATGCGGCCCATGCCGCCCTCACCGAGCAGCCCCTCCACCTGGTAGCGCCCTGTCACCACCATGCCCACATCCAGCGAGCGGCGCTCTCCCGTGGCTCCCGGGAGGGTGATGGGCGTGCGGATGCGGTCCCCCCACGAGCTTGGAGGACGGCTGCGCTCGTCCAGGACGGCTGTCTTCTCCTCGTCACTCACGGAGGTGCGTTGGGACCCGGGGGTAAGCGGAATCCAGAGGTCAATGGAATATCACGTTTCCACGGTACGAGCACGTTCGATGGGGCTGCTACGGGTAACAGCGGACCTCCCTCCGTCGTGCACAGGCAAGCGACGACCGACGCGCGCCCCGGCCGTGCGCCTGCCGGACAGCCCTTCGTGAAGGGTGCGCACGGTGGGTGCGCATCCTCCCGTCAGGGGCGCCAGCGCTGAGTGGCGCACCCGCGACGGAGGTGGATGATGCGCGCGGGCTCGAGGCGGTGGTTGGCATGTGTGGGAGCGCTGGGCGTCCTCGCGGTGGCGGCCTGTGACGGCGGCGCTCCGCCGGAGGAGGACACCCCGCTGGACGTAGACGACGTGGCGGCCGCCACGGTGACGCTGGAGCCGGGGCACTGCGCGGGCGTGGTGGTGGAGGACGGAAACCATGCCCTCACCGCGGCGCACTGCGTCCAGCCGCACGACACACGGGTGGACCTGTCCTTCATCGACGGACAGCGGCTCGGTGGCACCTACGTCCACGTGGACCGGGGCCGGGACGTGGCAATCATCCGGCTGGATGCCCGGGCGCCGGTGCGGGCGCTGGAGGTGGCGGACACACTGCCGGCGCCGGGCGCGCCGCTCATCTTCACCGGCCGCCACGACAGGCCCGGCGACGCGCAGGAGGCCCTGCTGGAGCGGCTGGGGCGCTGCCCCTCGCTGCCGGACGTGCCAGCCGCCCTCTTCACCACGATGAGGGGCCGGCCGGGGGACTCGGGCGCGCCGCTGGTGGACTCGCGGATGCAGGTGGTGGGGCTTGTCCACGGGGGCGCGGCGTGCCGCATCGCCACGCCCACCGCCGGGCTGGGCCCGCGGGTGGAGGAAGTGGCCCGGGGTGGCCCGACGCTGGCGCACCAAGGCACGACCCCGTCCCGCTAGCCCACCACCCGGACGGCCGGCCGGGCCGCGCTTGCCTGGCGTGCCGGCGCTTCCGAACTTGAGTCGGGCACGCGGTACGCACGGAGGCGACACCATGGCGGGCAACAAGGGCAAGGGCCCGAAGGACGAACGGCCCCGGGACATCGGCGACGACCAGCAGGCGGGCTTCCACGCCGGAGAGAACTTCCAGCCCCGCAACCGGGGGCAGCTCGAGGACGCGCAGGACCGGGGCGCCGCCGAAACGGCCCAGCGGCTGAACCGGGAGGCGCGCGAGGCCAGCCCCACGTCGGACACCGACTGGGAGGCCCGCGTGGAGCGCGGCGAGGAGTGGACCACGGAGAAGGTGCCCGAGCGCGAGGCACGCGGCGACGAGGAGCCCGACTCCGAGGTGTCCCGCCGGGGCCTCGTCAATCCCCCACCCGAGGAGTAGTCCCCCGGCGTCCAGCCGCATCGCCCGGGAGCCCCGGGGTCTGCCTGCCCCGACGGGGGGCGTTGCGGACCCCTTGCTCGCCGTGCGCGGTGCGGTGATGCTGGAGGTGTCGTTGAGTCAACGCGGGAGCGCCGGGCCTCGAAGCCGCCGCCTCCCCACCCTGGGAGTCGGTGTGACGTGAAGCCAAAGGTTCTCATCGTCGAGAACTCGTGGACGATGCGGGAGACGCTGCGCCTCCTGCTGTCCGGCGAGTTCGACTGCGACACGGCAGCCGACGGTGAGTCGGGACTCGCGCAAGCGCTCGCCCACCCTCCGGACGTGCTGCTGTCCGATGTGAACATGGACGGAATGGACGGCTACGAGCTGTGCCGCCGCTTCCGCGCCGAGCCGACGCTGAAGGACATCCCCATCGTCTTCGTCAGCGGCTACCAGCCCCGCGAGGAGGGCAACCAGGACGCCCCTCGGCCCGACGTGTACCTCGTCAAGCCAGTGAAGCCGCCGGTCCTCATCACCGAGCTGCACGCCCTGCTGCGGCGGGGCGGGGATGCCATCCGCGCCGCCCAGGCCATGGGCCGCAAGCTCTGACTCAGCTCCCCCGGTAGGTGGAGTAGCCGAAGGGGCTCAGCAGGAGCGGCACGTGGTAGTGCTCCTCCGGCGCGGTGAGCTCGAACACCACCGTCACCGACGGGTAGAAGCCCTTCACGCCCTGCGCGCGGAAGTACACGCCGGTGTCAAAGGCCATGCGGTAGATGCCGGGCTCCACGCGGGCGCCCTGCGGAAGGAAGTCGCGCACGCGGCCGTCGTCGTTGGTGACTCCGCGCGCCAGCTCCTTCCAGGTGCCACCGGGGCCCTGGAGCTCCAGGGAGATGGGGACTCCGGAGGCCGGGCGGCCGCGGTGCGTGTCGAGGACGTGGGTGGAAAGAGTGCTCATGACGCCAGCAGCTTCTCCAGTCGGATGCGGGTGATTTTCGCCTGCTCCTCGGCGGCGATGCGCAGCTCCTCGTCCGGCGCGTTGTCCAGGCGGGCGCGCAGGAGGCCCAGCATCTCCGCCGCGCTCTTGCCGGTGGCGCACACCAGGAAGATGAAGCCGAAGCGCTTCTCGTACTCGGCGTTGCCCTCGGCCAGTCCCTGCAGCACCGCCTCGTCCGCGCCGCTCACCCCGCCCTGCTCCTGCGAGGACCAGCTGGCGGTGGCGGCGAACTTCGCCCGGAGCTGGGACACGTCACCGATGCGCGGGTGGTGCGTGAAGGCCTCGCGCCAGTCGTCCGGCCCCGTCTGCTTCCAGAGCCACGCGGCCTCCGCGAACAGGTGCTCCGCGTCCCGGAAGGGCCGCGAGCGCACCATGCCGTCCGCCCAGCGCGAGGAGCCGCAGCAGCGCATCAGCTCCGCGCGGGCCTCCGACGCCAGCAGCTTGTTGAGCCGCTCGAGCGCGCTCACGCCGGCCGCCCGTGGACGCGCAGCCGGCTGACGCCGCCGTCGGGGAAGATTTTCAGGCGCACGTGGGTGAAGGGCCCCTGCGCGCGCAGCTCGGACTCGTAGAAGTGCCGGTGGTCCGCCTGCAGCTTCGTGCGCGGCAACAGCTCCGTCCAGGCGATGTCGTGCGCGTTGGCGAAGTCCACCACCGGCTCGCGCAGGTAGCAGCCCTCCAGCGACGCGGACTCCGGGAAGTTGCCCTTGTAGTGCGCGGTGTCCACCTCCACCTTCTGCACGGTGCCCGGCACGGCCAGCTTCACCACAATCCAGTCGAAGCCCGGAAGCGTCCGCTTGCGGCGCGTCTCCCAGCCCTCGCCCATGTTGGCCGCGCGGCCCGGGAGGATGAGGTTGTCCTTGCCGCCGAAGAAGGCGTCGTTGAACGCCACCACCGTGCCGCCGTGCTCCGCCGCCGCCAGGTCCACCGTGCCATGGGCGCGCGTCAGGCGCTCGAAGTCCGGCCGCACCTCGCCGTGCACCCGGAAGCGCGCCACGCCGCCGTCCGGGTAGATGTTGAGGCGCAGGTGCGTCCACCGCCCCTCGCTCGCAATGGGGAACAGGTTGCGCGAGCCCCCCTGCAGCCGCAGCTGCGGGAGGATGCGCGTCCACTTCGCATCCACCAGCGACTCGGCCGTGGGCGTGCCCTCCACCTCCAGCGCGTCCACGGAGGCGAACTCGGGGAAGTTGCCGAGGAAGTGGTTGGTGTCGATGTCCACGCCGCGCACCACGCCCGGCAGGCCGAGCTGGAGGATGCACCAGTCATGGCCCGGCACGCGCTTGCGGCGCGACTCCCAGCCGTCCATCCACTTGCCCTGCTCGGTGTACTTGCCGGGGATGAAGACGCCCCGGCCGGGCTTCAGGAGGTTCTCCTTGCCCGCGAAGAACTCATCGCTGGCCAGCAGGGCTCGGCCGCCGACGGCTTCCGCCGCGAGGTCGACGAGCTCGGTGAAGCCAACGCGCAGCTTTCCCTCTTCGGGTGCGTGCATGGTGTGTCCTTCTCCAGGTGTCTCAGGTGTTTCAGGCAGCGACACGCGCCGCGACGGGGCGGCGCACCCAGCGACCAACCGGGCGCGGCAACGGCTGGCCGCGCTCGTAGATCTTCATCCCCCGCAGGAACGTCATCTCCACCACGCCCGTCAGCGACCGGCCCGCGTAGGGGGTTATCGGATGACGGTGTAGCAGGCGCGAGGGCTCCACGGTGAAGGAAGCCTCCGGGTCGAACACCACGAGGTCCGCGTCCGCCCCGGGGGTCAGCGTGCCCTTCACCCCGGCCAGCCCCACCAGCTTCGCGGGGGCCTCGCACATCCACCGCGCCAGCTGCTCCAGCCCCAGGCCGCGCTTGCGCGCCTCCGTCCACACCGCCGGCAGGCTGAGCTGCAGGGAGGCGATGCCACCCCACGCCGCGCCGAAGTCCCCCTTCTCCAGGTGCTTCAGCGCCGGCGTGCAGGGCGAGTGGTCCGACACCACCAGCTCGATGTCTCCCTGCGCCAGCCCGGCCCACAGCTTCTCGCGGTTCTCCGACTCGCGGATGGGCGGCGCGCACTTGAAGTGGGTGGCGCCGTCCTCAATCTCCTCCGCCGTGAAGGAGAGGTAGTGCGGGCACGTCTCCACCGACATGGCCAGCCCCTCGCGGCGGGCGTCGCGAAGAATCGGCACCGCGTCCGCCGAGGACAGGTGGACGATGTGCACGCGGCAGCCGTGGTTGCGCGCCAGCTCCACCATCATCCGGATGGCGTCGTTCTCCCAGCGCTTCGGCCGGGACTCCAGGTAGCCGCGGTACGTGCGGGGGTCCGCCTCCCTGGCCCCGCGCCGCACCGGCGACTCCAGCTCCGCGTGGACGATGAGCGGCACGCCCCGCCGCGCCAGCACCGGCATGGCCTCGTCGAGCACCGCGCGGTCGGAGTGCGGGAACTCATCCACGCCCGAGGGGCACAGGAAGCACTTGAAGCCGGAGATGCCCGCGTCGATGAGCGCCTCCAGCTGGTCCGCGTTGCCCGGAATCACCCCGCCCCAGAAGGCGTGGTCCACCTGGCAGCGCCCCTCCGCGGTGCGCGCCTTGAGCAGCAGCGCGTCCAGGGTGGTGGTGGGCGGCAGCGAGTTGAGCGGCATGTCCACCACGGTGGTGATGCCGCCGGCCGCCGCCGCGCGCGTGGCCGTCTCGAAGCCCTCCCACTCGGTGCGGCCGGGCTCGTTGATGTGCGCGTGGCTGTCCACCACGCCGGGCATCACCACCTTGTCGCCCACGTCCGTCACCGGCAGGCCCACCGGAATCTCCGAGGGCGACACCACCGCCGCCACCTTCCCGTCCTTCACCACCACCGCCGCCTCGCGCAGGCCTCCCGGCGCCAGCACCCGCCGGCTTCGCAGCACGAACTGCTCTCCGCTCATGGCTCGAATTCCTTCTCGTCGTAGCGTTCCAGGGACTCGAAGAACGCGTCCCGGTCATCCAGGTAGAGCTGCCGCGTCACCCCGCTCACCAACCGGGGCAGGCCGTACTTCATCCCGGAGATGCTCGCCCCGCCGAAGCCCAGCGACAACAGGCAGCCGAAGGTGAAGTTGAAGATGGACGCCAGGTGCGGCGCGCGGCCCGGGTGCTTCTCCTGCAACTCGAAGTGCTCGCCCAGGTACGGGTGGCGCAGGAGGTCCACGTGCTCCTGCCCCTTCGGCGGGCTGAAGCGGTCCTTCCACAGCGCGATGTCGTCGTGCAGCAGCGCCAGCTCCGGGCGCAGCGACAGGTCCGTCACCGTGCCGCTGCCGACGATGAGCTTGTCGAAGGTGAACTGCCCCTGGGGCGTGGTGACGCGGGCCCTGCCACCGACTTCCTCGGCGGAGAGCCAGGGGCTGCCGCCGTGCAGGTGGAACTGGGGGAAGGAGCGGGCGCGGCGGAAGGTGTCCGCGGGCGGCAACTGCCCCATCTCCATGATGCGGTGGATGAAGCGCCAGCGGTCCGCGTCCGGCAGGTCCGCGTGGTGCTTGAGGAAGCCCACGAACTCCGCCCAGCGGTACGGATTCACGTTGGGCAGCGACTTGCGGCGGTAGAACAGGCGCACCTCGGCGGCGCCGTGCTCCAGCGCCACCGCTGCGTTGTCGAAGGCGGACGCGCCCGCGCCCAGCACGCCCACGCTCCTGCCGCGCAGGGCCTCGAAGTCGATGTCGTCGCGCGTGTGGGCGTACAGCTCACGCGGCAGGCCGGCCACCACGGACGGCACCTCCCAGCGGCCCGAGCCATCGATGCCGGTGGCCAGCACGACCTTGCGCGCATACAGCACGCCCGCGTCGCCCTCTCGCGTGTGGTGGAGGGGAGCGACGAAGCACTCCTCCTCCGCGCTCCAGGCCAGCGCGCCCACCCGCGTGCGGCAGCGCACCGGAATCTCCAGCGTACGGCGGTACCAGTTGAGGTAGTCCGCCCACATCTCCTTGGGGACGCGCTCCACCTCCCGCCACGCGGCCTCGCCGTGCTGCGCCTCGTACCAGGACTGGAAGCAGAGGTTGGGCAGGTTGTGGTCCGGCCCGGTGAGGTGCTTGGGCGTGCGCAGCGTGTGCATGCGCGCGAAGGTCTTCCACGGCCCCGCGAGGTCCGGCTCGCTGTCATCCACCACCAGCAGGTTCGTGACGCGCTCGCGCATCAGGCCGAAGGCGGCGGTGAGCCCGCTCTGCCCGCCGCCGATGACGAGCACGTCCAGCACCGGCTGCCCGGCCCGCGTGCAGCGGGGCAGCACCCACGGCCGGCGCGGATACTCCAGCCGCTCCAAATCCTTGCGAATCGCGTCCTCCAGCGCGGACAGGCCGGGGGCCGACGGAAGCTCGGGGCTGCGAGGCAGGATGCGCATGACGCACATCGTACCCGTGCATAGAGTCCATCAGCCAATGTCACCCGTCGGACAGGGGTCTCCTGGAAAATCCAGGGGTTCTCGACACATCCCGCCTGCTTCCCCGCTGTCCTGGCGAGGTGGGTTGGTTATGCTCCCCTGCCCTTCATTTCCGTCCCGAGGTCAGCCCGCGTGATCAACGCCACCACCCGCGTCCCGGCTCCGAAGAACGAGCCCGTCCTTTCCTACGCGCCCGGCTCGCCGGAGCGTCGTGAGCTGCAGGCCACGCTCAAGCGCATGAGCGCCGAGCAGATAGAGATTCCCGTCCTCATCGGTGGCAAGCACGTGCGCACCGGGAAGACGGACTCGGTGCGCATGCCGCACAAGCACTCGCACGTGCTGGCCACGCTGCACGAGGCCGACGCCGGCACCGTGGAGAAGGCCATCCAGAACTCGCTCTCCGTGAAGGAGGACTGGGCGCGCATGCCGTTCCAGTCGCGCGCCGCCATCTTCCTGCGCGCCGCGGAGCTGCTGGCCACGCGCTACCGCCCCATCATCAACGCGGCCACCATGCTGGGTCAGTCCAAGACGGCCCACCAGGCGGAAATCGACGCCACGTGCGAGGCGGTGGACTTCCTGCGCTACAACGTCCACTTCGCCGAGCAGATTCTGGCGATGCAGCCGGAGAACGCGCCGCAGACGTGGAACATGACGGACTACCGCCCGCTGGACGGGTTCGTCTTCTCCGTCGCGCCGTTCAACTTCACGTCCATCGCCATGAACCTGGCGGTGGCTCCGGCGCTGATGGGCAACGTGGTACTCTTCAAGCCGTCCAACACCGCCGCCTACAGCGCCTGGTACGTCATGGAGCTCTTGCGCGAGGCGGGCCTGCCCGACGGCGTCATCAACATGCTGCCGGGTGACGGCCCCACGGTGGGCAACCCCGTGCTGGCCAGCCCCCACCTGGGCGGCATCCACTTCACCGGCTCCACGCCCACGTTCAACGCGATGTGGAAGACGGTGGGAGAGAACATCTCCAAGTACAAGCAGTACCCCCGGCTGGTGGGTGAGACGGGCGGCAAGGACTTCATCGTCGCCCACCCGTCCGCGGCGGACGACGTGGAGGCGCTGGCGGTGGCCATCGTCCGCGGCGGCTTCGAGTACCAGGGCCAGAAGTGCTCCGCGCCCAGCCGCATCTTCGTCCCCGAGTCCATGTGGCCGAAGCTCAAGCCCCGTCTCCAGGCGCTCATCAGCGAGATTCGCATGGGCGACGTGACGGACTTCCGCAACTTCATGGGCGCCGTCATCGACGAGCGCTCCTTCAAGAAGACCTCCGGCTACATCGACCTGGCCAAGAGCGACAAGGACGCCACCGTCGTCGCCGGCGGCGAGGTGGACCGCAAGGAGGGCTGGTTCGTGAAGCCCACGCTGGTGCAGCTCGCGGACCCGAAGCACCGCATCATGCGTGAGGAAATCTTCGCGCCCGTCGTCGGCCTGCACGTCTACCCGGATGCGAAGTACGTGGAGACGCTGCGCGAGGTCGACCAGGCCGCCTCCTACGCCCTCACCGGCGCGGTGTTCGCCCGGGACCGCAAGGCCATCGACACGGCGCTGAGCGAGCTGCGCCAGGCGGCGGGCAACTTCTACATCAACGACAAGCCCACGGGCGCCGTCGTGGGCCAGCAGCCCTTCGGCGGCTCGCGCGCGTCGGGCACCAACGACAAGGCGGGCTCGGCGCTCAACCTGCTGCGCTGGACGAGCCCCCGCACCATCAAGGAGAACTTCGTGCCTCCCACGAAGGTGGCGTACCCCTTCATGGACAGCGACCCGCACGAGGGCGCCATCTGAGGAGCGTATGAGCGGTCCGTTTCCCGGCATCGCAGGCCTGGACACGTACGCGCTGGTGGACGGCGGGTGCCGCGTGGAGGTGATTCCCTCGCGCGGCGCCCTCGTCACTCGGATGACGGTGGATGGCGACGAGGTGCTCTACCTCGACGAGGCCACCGTCGCCGACCCGGCGAAGAACGTGCGTGGAGGCATTCCCGTCCTCTTCCCCATCGCCGGGCCGCTGCCAGGGGACACGTACCCCGCGGACCGCAAGACGTACTCGCTGCCGCAGCACGGCTTCGCGCGCAGGCTGCCGTGGAAGGTGCGGCAGGCGGAGGAGTCCCTCCTGGTGGTGGCGCTCTCTTCCAGTGAGGAGACGCTGCGCCAGTTCCCCTGGGAGTTCGACGCGCAGCTCGCCTTCTCGCTGGTGGGCACGCGGCTGACGCTGGACTTCGACGTGGAGAACCGGGACAGGCGGCCCCTGCCGCTGCACCTGGGCTACCACCCCTACTTCCGGGTGCCGGAGGCGCTGAAGGCGCGCGCGACGGTGGAGACGAACGCCACGCACGCCTGGGACAACCGCCTCAAGCGCGAGGTGCCCTTCACCGGGCTGGACCTCACGCGGGACGAGGTGGACCTGCACCTGAGGGACCACTCGGGCCCGGGGACGAAGCTGGAGCGCGGGCCGGGGAGCCGGCCGGTGCACCTGTCCTGGAGCCCGGAGTTCCGCCTGCTCGTGGTGTGGACGCTACAGGGCAAGGACTTCGTCTGCGTGGAGCCCTGGACGGCGGCGGCCGGGGCGCTCGCCACCGGTGAAGGGCTGCTGCACGTGGAGCCGGGAGAGCGGGCGTCGCTCGCGTTCGACATCGAGGCGTGAGCGCTGGCCCCCCGGTGTGCCGACCGGGGGGCACTCCAGGCGCAGGAGTCGTCCCCTGCCCGCTCCGCCTTGCTCCTGGAAGTGGGCGTCCCCAGCGGTTGCCTTGAAGGCCACCAGCACGGGAGCGCGCCATGTCCACGGTCAGGTCCATGCAGTCACACGGAGGGGGACGGGCACCGGCCGCCTGGGTGCTCGCCATGCTCGTGCTGGGCATGGCGTTCCCCGGCGTCGCGCGGGCCGCGGACGTGCGCACGGGGGACAAGGTGGTGGTGGGCGCGCAGGAGGTCATCGACGATGACCTGTATGTCTTCGCCCAGGAGGTGGACATCCAGGGGACGGTGCGCGGCGACGTGGTGACGGCGGCGCGGAAGGTCACGCTCCAGGGCAACGTGGAGGGCGACGTCTTCTCCGCGGCGGCGGAGACGGTGGCGAAGGGACGGGTGGGCGGTAGCCTCCGCAGCGCCACGAACAACCTCTTCCTGAGCACCACGGTGGGCAAGGACGCGCTGCTCGCCGGCAACCAGCTGCGCCTGGTGCCCCAGGGGAACATCCCGGGGGACCTCCTCATCGCCGGGAACAGGGTGGACATCCGCACACCCGTGGGGCGGGATTTGCAGGTCGCCTCGCAGGAAGTCACGCTGGGTGCGCCGGTGCAGGGCAGCGTGGATGCCGAGGTCAACACACTGAACTTCGCCGAGGGGGCCAGCATCGGCGGAGACCTGAGCATCACCGCCGAGCACGCGGTGCCGATTCCTCCTGGCCTGGTGGCCGGCAAGTTGGAGCAAATCCCGGCGCACGAGCAGAGCACGGGGAGCACCGCGCTCGCAGTGCTCTACCTCTGGGTGCGCTCCATCATCGGGCTGTTCGCGCTGGGGCTGCTGCTGGCGCTCCTGGTGCCCAGGCTCGCGCGAAGCGCACCGACGGTACTGAAGGAGCGGCCGTGGCAGAGCCTGGGCCTGGGACTGGTGGCCTTCGTGGCCGCCCCCATCGTCGCCTCCCTCTTCTTCGGGGTGGGCCTGGTGGTGGGAGGCTGGTGGCTCGGCGTGTTCGTGCTGGGGCTCTACGCGCTGGCGCTCCTGGCGAGTTTCCCCGTGGTGGGAATGCTCATCGGCCGGCAGCTGCTGGAGCGCTTCGGCAAGCACGGCCCTTCGCTGGTGCTGGCCCTGCTGACGGGGCTCGTCCTGCTGACGCTCCTGCGGCGGGTGCCGTACCTTGGCGGCGTCGTCGCCCTGGTCACCATGTTCTTCGGCCTGGGAGCGCTGCTGCTGGCCCTCCGGCGCCAGCGTGGCCCCGTCACCCCGGTCAGCGCTCCCGCCTGAGCAGGGCCGCCGTAAGTCGCAACCCGCCTCCATTTGCAACCCCGCACGAATCCCGGGTAGAACGCGCTCCCTCCCCCGGGCGCCTCCTCCTTTCTTCGAGGTGGTGCGATGCGCAACGCGATGAAGTTCATCATGGTGGTGGGCTCCCTGGCCCTGGTTGCCTGTGGCCCGATGGCGGACTCCGACTCCCAGGAGCCGCAGGCCCCCGAGACGCTGGAGAGCACGGAGCAGCGGGTCTTCACCTGTTCGCCCACCAGCTGCACGCCCACGACTCCCTGTGACAAGTGGTGCGGCACCGACGAGTTCGGCAACAACATGACGTGCTGGGACTACGGCGTCTGCACGGTTGACCGCGACGGCGACGGCATCAGCGACTACGTGGACAACTGCAAGTTCATCCCGAACGCCAACCAGGCCGACTGCGATGGCGACGGCATCGGCACCGTCTGCGACACGGACAACGCCATCTGGCAGCCGGTCAGCGCCAATGTCTGCGACACCGACAAGGACTGGCACTCCGGCTACTACTCCATCGAGCTCACCGGCCAGCAGGTGTTCCAGGACGTCAGCAGCTGCGGCTCGCCGAACAAGTCCGAGAAGTTCCAGGTCTATGAAATCAACTGCGCGGGCTGGGTGTCCGACGCCGATTGCTGCGGAGATGCCTGGAACAACTACGACAATGGCCCCCACCTGCTGCCCATCAACCAGCAGGTCCGCTCGTGTGACTGGGCGAACTACTGCTCGTAGTCCTCGGGTGAGGTTCCACGGGAGGGCCGGCGACGTCCCTCCCGTGTACCGCGCCGCGAAGCCGGGCGCTTCCCGTCCGCCCGGCGCGTGCGCCCCCGCCGCTCACCCCTTCAGGAACGTGCCGTGGAAGCCCAGCGGCAGCGCGCGCGGCAGCGTGGCGAGCGCCACGGGCCCATCGTCGAGGTGCTCCGCGTCGAAGGCCGCCAGCCGCGTATGGCCGCTCACGCAGTCCAGCGACGTGCCCAGCAGCCAGCCCTGGCCCTCGCGCGGCCCCGCTGGCACGAAGAGGTGCTCCTCGGCGATGACGCCCGCGCCGTAGTCGAACTGCTGCACCTTGCCGCGCTCGACGTCGATGCGCGCGATGGCGCCGCCGTGCGGAAGCGCCGGAGCCTCGCTCTCGAGCGTGACGAAGTGCGCGCTCCCGCGCCGGCCCGGAACGCGTGTGTCCACGACGGGGAACTCCGCGGCGTAGGGGCTGCGGGTGATGCGGCCCGCTCCCGCGCCCAGGGGAATCTCCAGCTCTGCCAGCCGCGCCGGTGGGAGACCATTCCCCCGTCCCTGGACGTCCTGGTCCACCGTCAGGTGCATGAAGTGCGAGTCCTCGTACCAGCAGGCATGCGCGCGCAGCCGGTCCCCGTCCTCCCACGCCTGGCCGAAGTGGAAGACGAAGCCCGCGGGCAGCTCCCGCCGCACCATGCGCGTCAGGTCCGCCTTGTCCACCACGAGCACCGTCGTGCCCAGCGACGGCTGCCATGCCTCCGCGTCGAACCACGTCACGCCGCGCTCTCGCGCCCACAGCAGCGGCGCGAGCACCACGATGAGGTGGCGCTCCGTCTGCGCGAAGGCGTGCGCGTAGCCGGGAAGGGGCATGGGCTGATGTGCGAACTGAAGCATCCGTCCGTCGGCGCTGAAGTGGTACAGCAGCATCAGGCCGTGCTCGCCCGCGTACGGAGCGAGGCCGAAGTTCCAGTAGCTGCCGTCGCGCTCGGGCAGCGGGTGCGCGGAGAAGGGCAGGCCGGTGAGCTCCGGGGACCAGTCCTTCGTGCCACGAGTCTCGAGCGTCACGGGGTCCAGCCGGTACGCTGAGCCCGCTTCCCAGAGCGAGAGCAGCTCCCCGCCCACCATGAGCACCGACGTATTGGCCGTGTTGTGCGCATCGTTGCCGCGCGCGGGCAGCGCGTCGGTGCCCAGCGCGTAGTGCCCCAGCCGCTCCTCGTTCTGGAACTTGAAGGTCGACACGAAGCGCCCCTGGTGCGTGACGCCGCGCGGAGACACGCGAAACGCCTGCACCAGGCCGTCGCCGTCGAACCAGTGACGCACGCGCTGGCCCGCGCGCTCCAGGCGGCCGGGGCCATTGCGGTACAGCGTGCCATGCAGCGCGTCCGGGAAGCGGCCCTCCACGCGCGCGTCCACCGGTGCCAGCGCGTCCGTCGTCACGGAGCGCCAGCCCAGGGCCCAGTCGGGGGCGGCGGGCGGCGCGGTGGCGGGACGCGGACGCGAGGCGCAGCCTGTGAGCAGCGCGGCGCCCATCCCCTGCAGCAGGGTGCGACGGTCCATGGCGCGCCTCCTCAGAACACCTTGAGGGTGAGCGTCGTGCCCTCGGCGCTCAGCGTGAACTTCGCCTCGTCGAAAGAGGGCTTTCCGCGCGCGCCCACGTTGTTGCTGAAGGCGTAGCCCTCCTGGGGGATGCCGATGAAGTTGGTGTCGAGCTTGTTGTTGTCATTGGCGTCGTGGAACAGGCTCACGGCGTAGTCCCCCGGCGCGAGGTCCGGGATGGTGACGGTCAGCTTCGCGTCCGTCACCTCCACGCGGCGCACGGCCGCGGGCCGGCCCTTGTCGTTGAACGACGCCGCGTCGGAGTGCACGGCGATGAGGACGTGGCCGGACTTCTTGCTCAGGCCCTGGAGGTCCAGGGTGAGCGTCGCGGCGTGAACGTTGGCGGCCAGCAGCAGGACGGCGGCGAGCAGGAGCTTCACGGGATGCCTCGAGATACGGCGGGTGATGCGAGGCAATATGAAGAGCCCTGCCCGGGTGCACATGTGCCGGAAGTCACGTGCGAGCGCTTTTCGGCGGGTGCCACACTTCCGGCCCCAGGGCTCCCCCGCGCTGGCGTTCGACCTCGAAGCCGCCAGTGAGGGCCCTCGCTACCGCGCCCGCTTCTCCAGTTCCCCAGCGAGAGACAGCAACTCGCCGCGCAGCCACTTGTTGCGCGGCTCCGAGTCCAACTGCCGGTGCCAGTACAGGTGCAGCTCCAGCGGAGGCAGCGCCAGCGGCATGGGCAGGATGTGGTTGCCCAGCAGCGCGTGCAGCGCCTCCGCGCGGCGCCGGGGCATGGTGAGGAGCAGGTCCGAGCCGGAGACGATGTGGAAGGCGGCCTCGTAGTGCTGGCAGCGCACCGTGACTTCGCGCTGGTAGCCCAGGCGGCTGAGCACCAGGTCCTCCACGGCCAGCCCCGTGCGGCGGGAAGAGCGGGTGACGTGCCGTGCGGCCATGTATGCCGCTACGTCCAGCCTGCGCCGCCGCCGGCTCACCACGCAGAAGGTGTCGCGCAGCAACGGAGCATGCCGCAGGTCCGCGCCCGTGGGCTGCTCCACGTCGATGGACAGGTCCAACCGCCCCGACGCGAGGTCTCTCTCCAGCCGCGCCCGGTCCAACCGGACGCTGGCGACGCGCGCCTCCGGTGCGCGCTCGCGCAGCCGTGTCACGAGGTGCGGGAGGATGGACGGCTCCAGCAGGTCGTTCATCGCGAGCGTGAAGTGGCCCACGTCGCGCCGGGGCTCGAAGCCGCGGGTGTGGTGCACGGCGCCGTCGAGCAGTGCGAGCGCCTCGCGAATCTCCGGCGCCAGCCGCTCCGCGAAGGGCGTGGGCGCCACGCCCCGGCCCTCGCGCACGAAGAGCGGCTCCCCCAGCTGGTCCCTCAGTCGGGCGAGCGCATGGCTCACCGCCGACTGACTGAGGAAGAGGACCTCCGCGGCCCGGGTGAGGTTCCGCTCCCGGAGCACGACGTCGAACACCCGGAAGAGGTTGAGGTCCAGCCGCGCCAGCCGGGCGGAATCCTGAACTGGGTTCATGGGAACACATGACCAACATTCACTGGATGCATCAAGGCCGGATACGGAGGATGGGAAGACTCAAGCTGGAGGAGGACCCGCGATGGACTTCGAGCCGAGCGCCCGAACCAAGGACTACCTGGAGCGCATCAAGCGGTTCATGCGCGAGCACGTCGACCCCGTCGAGTCCCGCTACCGCGAGGAGGTGAATGCCACCTGCCACGGCGGCGACTGGAAGACGTGGAAGGTGCCGGCGGTGATGGAGGAATTGAAGGCCCGCGCGAAGGCGGAGGGGCTGTGGAACCTCTTCCTCCCCGACGCGAAGCTCGGCGCCGGCCTGAGCGTCCTCGAGTACGCCCCCCTGGCCGAGGAGATGGGCCGCAGCTTCATCGCCCCCGAGGTCTTCAACTGCAGCGCCCCGGACACCGGCAACATGGAGGTGCTCTGGAAGTACGGCTCGGAGGAGCAGAAGGCGCGCTGGCTCACCCCGCTGCTCGCGGGTGAAATCCGCTCCGTGTTCTGCATGACGGAGCCCGAGGTGGCCTCGTCGGACGCCACCAACATGCAGGCCACCGCCGTCGTGGACGGCAATGACGTCGTCCTCAACGGCGGCAAGTGGTGGTCCTCCGGCCTGGGCCACCCGAACGCGAAGGTCATCATCTTCATGGCCCGCACGCCCGACACCGGCGGCGACCGCCACCACCAGCACTCCATGGTGCTGGTGCCCATGGATGCGAAGGGCGTGAACATCCGCCGCATGCTGCCCGTGTTCGGCGACCATGACGCCCCGCATGGGCATGGCGAGGTGCACTTCGACAACGTGCGCGTGCCCCTCTCCAACATCATCTCCGGCCCCGGCATGGGCTTCGAGATTGCCCAGGGCCGCCTCGGGCCCGGCCGCATCCACCACTGCATGCGGTGCCTCGGCGCGGCGGAGAAGGCGCTGGAGTTGATGATTGACCGGGGCATGCAGCGCACCGCCTTCGGCAAGCAACTGCTCAACCTGGGCGGCAACCGCGAGCGTGTCGCCGAGGCCCGCGTGGCCATCGACCAGGCGCGGCTGTTGACGCTCTATGCCGCGTGGAAGATGGACCAGGTGGGCGCGCTCGGGGCGATGACAGAGATTTCCGCCATCAAGGTCGCCGCGCCCAACGTGCTCCAGAAGGTGGTGGACGACGCCATCCAGATTCACGGCGGCGCGGGCGTGTCCCAGGACACGATGCTGTCGGGCTTCTTCGCGCAGGCGCGCACCCTGCGGCTCGCGGACGGCCCGGACGAGGTCCACAAGGGGCTCATCGCCCGCATCGAGCTGGCGAAGCGCGGCCACTCCCGGAGCTGACCGCCATGGCCGACCAGCGCATCTTCATCACCGGCGGCGCGAGCGGACTCGGCAAGGCCATCGCCCTGCGCTTCGCGCGCGCGGGCTGGAAGGTCTGCATCGCCGACCTCCACGAGGCCCGGGGCGCGGAGACACTGGCCGCCCTGGGCAGGGACGGCCACTTCCTGCGCTGCGACGTGACGCGCGAGGAGGACCTGCGCGCCGCCGCGGAAGAGCTCCAGTCCCGCTGGGGCGGCGTGGACGTGGTGGTGAACAACGCCGGTGTCGCGCAGGCCGGCGCCATCGAGGACGTGTCCATCGACGACTGGCGGTGGATCATCGACATCAACCTGCTGGGCGTGGTGCGGGGCTGCAAGGTCTTCACGCCCGTGTTCCGGCGGCAGGGACATGGGCACTTCGTCAACGTGGCCTCCATGGCAGGCCTGCTCGATGTGCCGATGATGAGCAGCTACAACGCCACCAAGGCGGCCGTCGTCTCGCTGTCGGAGACGCTGCACAACGAGCTGGCGGAGGCGAACATCGGCGTCAGCGTCGTGTGCCCGTCGTTCTTCAAGACGAACCTGGGCGACTCGCTGCGCACCACGGACCCGAGGCTGGGCGCCACCATGGCGCGGCTGCTGGAGCGCTCGGCCATCACCGCGGATGACGTGGCCAACGACGTCTTCCAGGCGGTGGAGAAGCGGCGGTTCTACGTCCTGTCCCACGCGGAGGGGCGCAGGGCCTGGCTCCTGAAGCGCTTCCTCCCGCGCGACATCTACGCCAAGGTCATGCGCAAGAGCACCGCCCGGATGCGCCCGCCCCCCGGCCCCGCACCGACGACCTGAGGGAGAGAACGCGTCATGCCTTCCACCACCCCCATCGACCCGGCCGGCGCCGTCCGCCCCGGCGAGGAATTGAATGTCCCCGCCGTGGACGCCTGGCTCAAGGCCCGCGTCCCCTCGCTGGAGGGCATGCCGGAAGTCACCCAGTACTCGGGCGGCGCCTCCAACTGGACGTACCGGCTGAAGTACGCGAACCGGGACCTCATCCTGCGCCGGCCTCCGGCGGGGACGAAGGCGAAGTCCGCGCACGACATGTCCCGCGAGTACAACGTCCAGCAGGCCCTGAAGCCGGCCTACCCGGCCGTGCCCAGCATGGTGGGCCTGTGCCAGGACGCGTCCGTCATCGGCTCGGACTTCTACGTCATGGAGCGCATCGAGGGCATCATCCCGCGCAAGCACATGCCGCGCGGGTTGCAGCTCGACAAGGCCACCACGCGGCAGCTGTGCCTCAACGTCATCGACAAGCTGGTGGAGTTGCACCAGGTGGACGCGGCGGCCGTGGGGCTTTCCTCGCTGGGCAAGGGGCCGGGCTATCCGAAGCGGCAGATTGAGGGCTGGTCCGACCGGTACGAGAAGGCGCGCACCTGGAACGTGCTGAGCTTCAAGTACGTGCGCGACTGGCTCAAGGCCCACACGCCGGACGACGTCGCCACCTGCGTCATCCACAACGACTGGCGCTTCGACAACGTGGTGCTCGACGCGGCCGAGCCCACGCGCGTCATCGGCGTGCTCGACTGGGAGATGGCCACGCTGGGCGACCCGCTGATGGACCTGGGCAACGCCCTGGCCTACTGGGTCCACGCGGATGACAACTTCATGCTGCGCATGACGCGGCGCCAGCCCACGCACCTGCCCGGCATGCTCCGGCGCGAGGAGGTGGTGGAGTACTACCTCGACAAGATGAAGCTGAAGCCGGGCAACTGGACCTTCTACGAGGTCTACGGCCTGTTCCGGCTCGTGGTCATCATCCAGCAGATCTACTACCGCTATCACCACAAGCAGACGCGCAACCCGGCGTTCAAGAACTTCTGGGTGCTGGCCAACTACCTCGGCCTGCGCTGTGAGCGGCTCATCCGCACGAAGGGAGCGCGCTGATGGGCGTCGTGTACCTCGTCCGCCATGGGCAGGCCTCGTTCGGGGCCGCGGACTATGACCAGCTCTCGGAGACGGGTGTGGCGCAGTCGCGGGTGCTCGGGGAGGCGCTGCGGTCGCGCATCCCGCGCGTGGACGCCGTGGTGACGGGCACGCTGGCGCGCCACCGGCAGACGGCCGATGCGTGCCTCGCCGCGCTCAAGGTGGAGAACAGCCCGAAGCGCCTGGCGGCCTTCGACGAGTTCGACCTCGACGAGCTCATCGTCCGCCACACACCGCGCTACGCGGACCGCACGCTGCTGATGCAGGACATCGCCGGGGCTTCGGAGCCGCGCCGTGCGTTCCAGGAGCTGTTCACGGTGGCCGTGGCCCGCTGGGTGAGCGGCCGGCACGATGACGAGTACGCCGAGCCCTGGCCCACGTTCCGGGACCGCTGCATCCGGGCGCTCGAGGAGCTGATTCAGGAGCTGGGCGCGTCGAAGACGGCGCTGGTGTTCACCTCCGGCGGACCGATTACGGCCATCTGCCAGGACCTGCTGCGCATTCCGGACGAGCACGCCTTCCGCCTCAACACTGCGCTGGCGAACTGCGGCGTCACCAAGGTCGTCTACAGCGAGCGCACCCGGTTCCTGTCCACGCTCAACGAGCACGGCCACTTCGAGGGCACGCAGCGTGCCCTCCTCACCTACCGCTGAAGGCCCGCCTCCCATGCGAAAGAACATCCTGATTACCGGCGCCTCCTCCGGCCTGGGCGAGGGCATGGCGCGCGAGTTCGCGGCCATGGGACGCAACCTCGCCCTCTGTGCGCGCCGCACGGAGCGGCTGGACGCGCTCAAGGCGGAGCTGCTCCAGAAGCACCCGGGCATCACCATCTCCGTGCGGGCGCTGGACGTGAATGACCACGCGCAGGTGTTCAGCGTGTTCGACGGCTTCGCGCAGGAGCTTGGCGGCCTGGACCGCATCATCGTCAACGCGGGCGTCGGCCAGGGGAAGCGGATTGGCACCGGCCACTTCGCCACCAACGTGCAGACGGCGCAGACGAACTTCGTCGCCGCGCTCGCGCAGTGCGAGGCGGCGGTGGGAATCCTGCGCAAGCAGGGCCAGGGACACCTGGTGACGATTTCCTCCATGAGCGCCATGCGCGGGCTGCCCCGGCACCTGACGGCCTATGCCGCGACGAAGGCCGGCCTCGCCACGCTGACGGAGGGCATCCGCGCCGAGCTGCTCGGCACGCGCATCAAGGTCACCACCATCTACCCCGGCTACATCCACACGGAGCTGAACGCGGGGGCGAAGAACCTCCCGTTCGCAGTGGACTCAGAGAAGGGCTCGCGCGCCCTGGTGAAGGCGATTGAGCGCGAGCCGGTGAAGGCGTACGTGCCGGGCTGGCCGTGGGCGGCCGTCGGCTTCCTGCTGCGGAACCTGCCGCTCAAGCTCGTGGCACGGATGTCCTGATGCAAGACACATGAAGGCGCGGCATGCGCGCCTTCGGGAGGCCGCCGGGTTGGAATGAACGTTCCTTCCGGTCCTGTGCCGCCCACCGGGCAGGGACTCGTCACGTCCATTCCATGCAAGCCCCACCCGCATCCTGACTGGGTCGGCGAGCGCCGGTGCGGTGCTGGCCTCACGGGGAAGGGGCAGCTAGCGTTCCCCGCCCCTCATGACGGCCAACGCCCCTCCTCCAGCGCAGTCTCCCGCCACGGCACCTCCAGCCCGGCTCGGGCTGCTGGCGCGGTTCGGCCCTGGCATCCTCGTGGCCGCCACAGGCGTCGGCGCTGGAGACCTGCTCACCGCCAGCCTCGGTGGCTCCACGGTGGGCGTGTCCATCCTCTGGGCCGCGCTCGTCGGCTCGGTGCTGAAGGCCTTCCTCAACGAAGGCGTCGCCCGCTGGCAGCTCGCCACCGGCACCACCGTGCTGGAGGGCTGGGCGCGGTTCGGCTCGGGCCTGCGCTACCTCTTCTTCATCTACCTGCTCGGCTGGAGCTTCTTCACCGGTGGCGCCCTCATCTCCGCCTGCGGCGCCGCGGGCGACGCGCTGTGGCCGCTGAGCAGTGACGCGGAGACGTCCCGGCGCATCTGGGGCGTGGTGCACTCGCTCGTCGGCCTGGGGCTGGTCTGGTTCGGCGGCTTCCGCCTCTTCGAGAAGCTCATGGCCGCGTGCACCGGCCTGATGTTCGTCGCCGTCCTCTTCGCCGCCGTGGGCGCGGGCCCGGACTGGGGCGCGGCCGCGCGCGGGCTCGTCATCCCCTCCATCCCGAAGGGCGGCGCGGGCTGGGTGCTGGGCCTGCTGGGCGGCGTGGGCGGCACCGTGACGCTGCTCTCCTACGGCTACTGGATTCGCGAGAAGGGCCGCGAGGGCGCGCAGTGGCTGAAGACGTGCCAGGCCGACCTCGCCGTGGGCTACTCGCTGACGGGGCTGTTCGGCATCGGCATGGTGCTCATCGGCTCCACGCTGCGGCTGGAGGGCAGCGGCCTCAAGGTGGCCAACCTGCTCGCGCAGCGGCTCGGCGAGGTCATCGGCCCCGCGGGCTACTGGCTCTTCCTCCTCGGTTTCTGGGGCGCCGTCTTCACCAGCCTGCTCGGCGTCTGGGAGGGTGTCCCCTACCTGTTCGCGGACTACCTCCGCATCCACCGCAAGCAGCCCGCCGTGCAGGTGGAGTTGCGGACCACGCGGGCCTGGCGCCTGTACCTCGTGGCGCTGGCCCTGGTGCCCCTGCCCATGCTGTGGGCCCCCTTGCAGCGCGCGCAGCTCGCCTACGCCATCGTGGGCGCGCTGTTCATGCCGCTGCTCGCCTTCACCCTGCTGTGGATGAACAACCGGCGGGCCTGGGTCGGGCCGCTGCGCAACAACTGGCTCATCAACGCCGCGCTCGCCGCCACGCTGCTCCTGTTCCTCCTCGTCGGGCTCAACGAAGCCCTCGAGGCGCTTCGCAAGCTCCAGCGTTCTTGAGCGGGCCTCAGGCCTCCGCGGCCCGCGCCGCGCCGCCGTCGTTCTCCGCGCCGTAGCGCAGCGACTCCCACGCGAGCATCACCTGCTTGCGCGTCGGGCCCCAGCGGTAGTCGCCGAAGACGCCCGTCTTGCGCAGCACGCGGTGGCAGGGGATGAGCAGCGCCACCGGGTTGTCCCCCACTGCCGAGCCCACCGCGCGCACCGCCTTCGGGTTCCCAATCGCGCGGGCGATGTCCTCGTACGTGGCCACCTGACCCGGGGAGATGCGCAGCAGCGCCTGCCACACCTGCACCTGGAAGGGCGTTCCTTTCACCAGCACCGACAGCGGCGTGGGCTCGCGGGGAGGCTCGGCGGGGAAGATGCGCTCCGCCCAGGACGCGGTGTCCTCGCGTGACTCCACGAAGGCGGCGCGGGGCCACTGCGCTCGCAGCGACGCCAGGGCCTCTTCCGCGGACTCGCCGGTGAGGAAGTGCAGGCCGCAGATGCCGCGCTCGCAGGCGGCGATGAGGCAGTCACCGAAGGGCGACGGGTGGATGCCGTACCGCACGGTGAGCCCCTCGCCACCGAGCTTGAACTCGCCCGGCGTCATCGCGGTGAGGGTGATGAAGAGCTCATGCAGACGCCCCCCTCCGGACAGGCCCACGGAATAGGACGTGTCCAGCACGCTGCGCCGCTCGGCCAGCAGGCGCCGGGCCGAGCTGAGCGTGTGCACCTGGAGGAAGCGCTTGGGGCTGATGCCCGCCCAGCGCGTGAAGAGCCGCTGGAAGTGGAAGGGGCTCAGGCCCACGTGCGCGGCGACGTCGTCCAGGGACGGCTGCTCGCGTGCATGGGCGTCGAGATAGAGGATGGCCTGCTCGATTCGGGCGTAGTCGCTGGTCGCCATGCCACGGTTCCTTGGAAGGGGTCGCTCCTGGACATTGGTATGGCCGCCGAGGCGCTTACGAACAACCCGGTTCTTGCGCCCGCCCGCCGCCGCCGAAGGCCGCAAGGAGCGGGTCGTCCGCCCGGGGCGTGCTCCCTACCCTGCCTCGCGTCCGCACCACCCGGAGCCACCCTGCATGCGCCTCTATGACTACGCCCCTTCCGCCAACGGCTACAAGGTCCGCCTCCTGCTCTCCTGGCTCGCCCGGCCGTACGAATTGGTCCCCGTGGACATCTTCGCGGGCGAGAGCCACACCGAGGACTTCCTCCGGAACAAGAACCCCGACGGGCGCATCCCCGTGCTCGAGCCCGAGCCGGGCCGCTTCCTCGCCGAGTCCAACGCCATCCTCCTCTACCTCGCGCGCGGCACGCCGCTGCTGCCGGAGGACGCCTTCGAGCAGGCCCACGTGCACCAGTGGCTCTTCTTCGAGCAGAACAGCGTGGAGCCCAACGTCGGCACCGTGCGTTTCTGGCACCTGACGGGGCGTGCCTCGCGCCACCCGGAGACCTTGCGCCTGCGCACGGAGCGCGGCCAGGAGGCGCTCGCGGCCATGGAGCGCCACCTGCGCGGACGTACCTTCCTCGTGGGCGAGCGCCCCACCGTCGCGGACGTCGCGCTGTATGCGTACACGCACGTGGCGCCCGAGGGCGGCTTCGACCTGGGGCGTTACCCCGCCGTGACCGCATGGATGGAGCGCGTGAAGGCTCGCCCTGGCCACATCGGCGCGCTGGCGCCATACACGGCCAACGCGCACCTCGTCACCACGTCGGCGGCCTGACGACCCCACCACGACCTGGCGCGCGGACATGCGCTGCCTGCCAGCATGCACGCGCGGCCTCTCCCGGGAGGGGAGCGGGACCGTCCTGTTCGGAAATGTCGGGGGGTTTGCGCGGCGAAATGTCCCGACATTTCTGAACAGGGAGCCTCCGACCTCCCCCCGGACCGGCTCGAGCGGCGACCGGGTGCATGCGCGGGAGGCGCGTGAAGCAGGGGGAATGCACGTCTTCGCCGGCATCCCCTCTGACCTCGATACCGCTACGCGAAGCGCCTCAGTCGTTGTTCGTCCCTGGCCGCACGCCGCCGTAGAAGTGGCCATACGGCTGGAAGGACCAGAGCGCCGCGCCCCACCGCTCGTAGAGCTTGAGCGTGCCGGGGGCGAACATCGTGTCGTAGTAGCAGGCGGCGACGCCCTGCCCCAGCTTCAGCTGCGGGCTGCCGGCGAGCACCCGCGGCCCCGCGCCCGCCTGCTGCAGCGTGGCCACCGGCGCGGAGTAGTCCGGCTCGCCATTGTTCGCCAGCGGGTAGGAGAACACGTTGCAGGAGATGTAACCGGGCTCGCAGAGGTTCTTGTAGTCCGCGTAGGAGACCTCCTGCCCCAGGAAACCGGTGTTGAGGGCTTCGGTGGAGAACTCGGCCAGCTTCGCGCCGTCCGGGATGCGCAGCACGTGGACGTACGGCGTCAGCACCCAGTACGCCTTCCGCACGAAGTTGGGCGACACGAAGATGGGGGGAATCTGGCAGTCATCGCTCCGCTGGTAGTGCGTGAAGAACCGCCACTGGCTGCCGGACACGTAGAGCTCCGGCGTGCCCCACGGGTCGCTGCCCACCGCCACGCGGTAGCCATTGGTGTAGTGGCTGTTGTCCCAGGGCTTGCGCGGCACCTGCGCGATGTAGCCGTACAGCTCGCCGCCCCAGCGGTTGAACACCCGCACATGAGGGCCGCCGCCAGGGCCAGGGACGGTGACGATTTCCGCGATGCCGTCCCGCGTGACGTCACCCGCGCCCAGGCGCACGCCGCCCGTGAAGGACGGGTCATAGGCCCAGAACTCGTGCATGAGGTACGGGCCACCGTTGATCTTCCACACGCGCACCAGCGGGCCGCCGCCACGGCCGGGCGCGGTGATGACCTCGTCGTAGCCGTCACCGTCCACGTCGCCCGTGGCCACGAAGACGCCGCCGCGGAAGTTCGAGTCGTACGCGAAGAACTGGCTGAGCACCGCGCCGGTGTTGGGGTCCATCACCTTCACCAGCGGGCCGCCGCCCTCGCCGGTGCCGGTGACGATGTCCGGGCGCCAGTTCGTGGTGACGCGGCCGGTGGCCATCTCCACACCCGTGCCCATGGTGGACTCGTAGGCATAGAAGGAGACCCAGTTGCCGTTGGTGTTCGGGTCGAACGTCTTCACCGCCGGGCCTCCGCCCGGACCGGCACCGGTGGCGTACAGCGGCGAGTTGGGCTTCGCGGACACCGTCGGCGCGACGGCGAGCGCCGCGAGCAGCAGCAAGTGCTTCATCGGGAGCGACCTCCAGGGGTGTGTTGGAACAGCGCCAGGGAGGACGGAGCCTTCCAGGAGGCCCTGACATCCCCGGAATTGAGTGAACTCCACGCAACGCTCGTCATGGAGGCGCGGCTTGACTCACGGCGGGCCCGGGACTATCCGTACCCGCGAATGACGCACTTCTCGTCCATGTGTCGAATGTCGATGCCGGGTGGGCTCCAGCCCGCCAGCGTCGGCTGACGTCCGTCGGACCGACCCTGACGAGCCACCGGAGCCCACCCACCCGCGAGGGTTGGTGGGCTTCGTCGTTCCTGGACGCGCGCTCTCCCCTCGCCCCTTCCACCGAGAGGAATCCGCGTCCCATGCCCACGCCCAGCTCGCCCCTTCCCGCGCCCACACCGCGCCTCTTCGACGTCGCCCTGCCCGACATGAGGCTCGAGGCCGGCGCGCGCGTCTCGAATCACCTCGTCCGCGGCTGGTGGTGGGGCCCCGAGGAGGACCTCCCCTGGCTCCACTCCCGCGCCCGCGTCCTCCCCGAAGAGGAAGCCCGCGCGAGCACCCTGCGCGTCGTGCGCCGCACCGTGGCCGAGCAGCGTCAGGCGGCCGAGCGCGCCCGTCCCCGAGGCCCCGCCCGCGCGCCCGCCCGCGTCCCCACCGTGCTGGTGGTGCACGCGCTCACCGGCGACATGCGCGCGGGCGGAGAAGGCGGCTGGTGGGAGCCCCTCATCGGCCCGGGGCGCGCGTTGGACCCGTCGCGCACGCGGCTGCTGTGCTTCAACAACCTGGGCTCCTGCTACGGCACCACCGGTCCCGCCGACGAGGGCTTCCCGGGGCGGCTCGACGACGTGCGCTTCGGCCCGCCGCCGGCCGTCGCCAAGGGAGACCTGCGCCAGGACGAGGCACGGCTGCCCGCGACGATTACGCCGTGGGACCAGGCGCGCAGCATCCTCCTGGCATTGGACGCGCTGGACGTGGATGAAGTGGCGCTCGTCACCGGCGGCTCGCTGGGAGGGATGATTGTCCTCTGCCTCGCGGCGCTCGCGCCGGAGCGCTTCGCGCGCATGGCCCCCATCGCCACCGCCGAGTCCGCCACGTCCTGGGTGGTGGGCTTCAACCACGTGGCGCGGCAGGCGCTGCTATTGGACCCGGGCTTCCCCGAGGCGCCGCACCGGGGGCTGGAGCTGGCGCGGCAGCTCGCCATGCTCACCTACCGTGCGGAAGCGGGACTGGAGCGGGGACAGGCCCGGCCCGCCGCGTGGTCCTCGCGCGCGCTGTACCCCGTGCAGAGCTACCTGGAGCACCAGGGCCGCAAGCTGGAGGCGCGCTTCGACGCGCGCGCATACCTGGCGCTGCTGGGGGCCATGGACCACCACGACCTCTCGCGCTGCATCGACCGGGGCCTGCCGCGCATCCGGGCGAGCGCGCTGTGCGTGGGAATCGACCAGGACCAGCTCTTCCTCCCGCACCACATGGAAGCGCTGGCCCGGCGCCTGCGCGAGCACGGCCGCCATGCCGAGCACGCCGTGCTGTCCAGCCCGTACGGACACGACGGCTTCCTCGTGGAGTGGGAGGCCATGGCCGCGCTCCTCACCCGCGCGCTCGCGCTCCCCGAGGGCCTGGGCTCAGCGGCCCGTGTCCAGGTGGCGTAGCACCGCGTCCGTCGCCTGCGTCGTGGTGAGCCCGCCGCCGAGGTCCGCCGTCACCTCGCCCGAGGCGATGGCGGCATCCACGGCGCGCTCCACGCGCCGCGCGTCTTCCAGGTGGCCCAGCGTCTCCAGCATCAGCGCCAGCGTCAGCAGCATGGCGAGCGGATTCACCACGCCCCGGCCCGCGAGGTCCGGGGCCGAGCCATGCACGGGCTCGAACAGCGGCGTGGAGTCCGGGTTCAGGTTGGCGGACGGCGCCAGCCCCGGCCCGCCGATGAGCGCCGCGCCCAAATCACTGAGGATGTCGCCGAAGAGGTTGGTGGTGACGATGACGTCGAAGTCCTCCGGGTGGCGCACCAGCTCCATGGCCAGCGCGTCCACATAGAGGTGCCGCGCCTCCAGCTCCGGGTAGTCGCGCGCCACCGCGCGGAAGGTGCGCGTCCACAGCGCGTGCGCGGGCACCGCGTTGGACTTGTCCCCCAGCGTCACGCTGCGCCGTCCCGCCGAGCGCGCCCATGCGAAGCCGGCGCGTACCAGGCGCTCCACGCCCGCGCGGGTGTGCGACTCCTCGGCCACGGCCAGCTCGTCCGCGGCGCCCTCGCGCTCGATGCGGCCGCCTCCCGTGTAGAAGCCCTGGGTATTCTCCCGGAAGATGACGAAGTCCACGTCGCTCGGGCCCCGGCCCTTGAGCGGCCCCAGGCGCTCGTGGCGCAGGCGGCACGGCCGGAAGTTGACGTAGAGGTCCAGCCCGAAGCGCAGCGCCAGCAGGATTTCGCGCGCATGCACCTGGCCGGGCACGCGCGGGTCTCCCACCGCGCCGAAGAGGATGGCCGCGTAGTCCTGGCGGAACACGTCCACCTGCCCCGGCGGCATTCCCACTCCGGTGCGCAGCCAGCGCTCCGCGCCGAAGTCGAACGTCTCCAGCTGGAGTGAGCGCGACGCGTCCAGCCGGGAGAGCACGCGCAGCGCCTCGGGCATGACCTCCGGCCCGACGCCATCTCCCGGGATGACGGCCACGCGCTTCATGGCCCGCTCACCCCACCCTGCGATGCCCCGGTACCTCCGGCGGCGCGTGGTGGGACCACGTCGGCGGCTCGGACTCACAGGTGAAGGCGCGCAGCCGGCGGTAGTCCGGATAGGACGCCTGGAGCGTCAGCACGTCCCCGGCCTGGACGACCTCGTCACCGCTCGGGTTGAGCCGCTCATGCGCCCCGCGCACCAGCGACAGCGTCAGCGCGCCGAACCTGTCGCGCACGCTGGCGATGTTCAGCCCGGGCAGCCCCTCGCGCGCGTCGAACTGGGACACCACCATCAGGTGCTTGCCCAGGTGGAACGAGTGGACGATGCGCGGGTCCATCGCCGCCAGCGCCATGGCGGGCGCGGCCAGCGACGAGCTGGAGAGCGCCTCCGCCTTGAAGGTGTCGCGCACCTTGCCGCTCAGGTCATCGTCGAACAGGCGGATGACCACGCGGATGTCCGGGTTGAGCCGGCGCGCGTCGAGCGCGATGTTGAGGTTGGCCAGGTCGTCGTCCGTGGCGCAGACGATGGCGGAGGCGTTCTTCACGTTGGTGCGCGGCAGGCACAGCGGGCTGCGCGTGTCGTCGATGAGCAACGGCACCTGCTCGTCGCGCAGCGCGGAGACGAAGGCGGCGTCCTCGCGCTTCTCCACCACCACCACGTCCCGGCCCATCTCCCGCAGTTGCGCGACGACGCGGTAGCCCACCCGCCCCGCCCCGCACACCACGACGTGTCCCTTCATCGTCTCGGAGACCACCTCTATCCACTCCTTGTCGTTCTTGTGCCGGGCGAAGAAGAGGTAGGCGAAGCGCACCACGCCATCCACCACCAGGGCGATTCCCACCGGCGGAATCACCAGGTTGAGCAGCTCGATGAGCCAGTCGTGCACGTACGGCAGCGAGGGCTGGCCGTAGAGCAGGAAGTAGACGTGGTGGAGCGCCTCGCCAAAAGTCAGGGGCGTCCCGTCCGTCGGCGCGTAGCGCCAGCAGAACAGCAGCGGCCCCAGGAGGAACAGGGCCGCCGACAGCACCAGCGTGGTGCGGAAGCGCCGCATGAGCGCCCGCAGGTAGCGCAGGTTCGCCAGGAACTGCCTGCGGGAGCCCCGCATCGACGCCTCCACGGACTACGACGCCGGGGTGATGCCGGTTTCAGTCGCGTTGCGCGCCCGGCGCCGCTCCACCAGCCACACGAGCAGCACGCCCAGCTCGTAGCAGGCCAGCATGGGGCCCGCCATCAGCGACAGGTTCACCACGTCACCGGTGGGGGTAATCACCGCCGCGGCGATGAGGCACACCACGAAGGCATGGCGCTGGTACTTGAAGAGCCACCTCGACTGGACGACGCCCACCACACCCAGCAGCGCCATCACCAGCGGCAGCTCGAAGATGATGCCGAAGGCCAGGATGAGCAGCAGCACCAGGGAGAGCTGCTCGTGCATGGACAGCATGGGCCGCGTCCACCGCGCGGCGTCGTGGCGCGCGTACCCGGCGGACAGCTCCTTCTCCAGCTTCCACAGGCCCGCCAGCTCCTCGGTGCGCGTGGGTGCGATGCCCGCCAGCAGGCCGGCCGCGCTGTCCAGGGCCGCCGCCGCCGCCACGTAGTCCTGACGGCCGTACGCGGCCACCGCCTCCACCCGCTTCTCCACCGCCTGCCGCAGCACGCCCCGCGCCGGAGCGCCGAAGCCGTCCGCCGCCGCGTCCAGCAGCACGCCCATCGCCTCCATCCGCGACTTCAGCTCCACGCTGACCGCGGGGGCCTGCTGCGGCTCGGGCACCTGGCCCTCGCCAGTCGCTCGCAGCGACTCACTCGTCTCCTTCGCGAGCGCGCCCGCCCGCTCGGCGTCGCCCACGCGCAGGAAGCGCAGGGCGTCATCCGCGCGCAGCCGGGCCGTGTCCAGCCGCTGCTCCAGCGCCAGCGTCTCCTCCTCGTTGAGGAGGAACTTGAACATGGAGGGCAGCACCGCGAAGTAGCAGAAGCACGCGCCGAGGATGAAGGCGATGGAGCCGAACGCCACGAAGGGCGCGGCGAAGCGGCGCTCCTCCGGGTACAGCCCCGGGGACACGAAGCCCCAGATCTGCATCAGGATGACGGGCGTGGTGAGGAAGATGCCGCAGTACACGCCCACCTTCATGAGGACGTTTATCTCCTCGATGCCGGACGTGTAGATGAGGGCGCGGTTGCCCTCGGGCAGCGCGTCCAGCACCGGCCGCATCAGCAGGCCGAAGATGGGCCGGGCGAACACCAGCGAGACGGTGCCCAGCACGAGCACCGCGATGGTGCACCTGAACAGGCGCGAGCGGAGCTCCGAGAGGTGCTCCATGAGGCTCATGCGCAGCTCGGGCTCGGAGGCGACGGGCGGGGGACTCAGGGCTCAGCTCCGTTTCGGCGCGTTGCGCGCCACCGTGCCGGGAACGGGGACCGGCGTATCAGGGGTGAGCGCCACCGGCTCGGCCGGGGCCGCGGGCACGGGCGCGGGCTCGTGCAGGAGCGAGGGCTCCAGCGGCCGGGGCCCGGCGGCGTCCATCTCCAGCACCTGCGTCCCGGTGGAGGGGACGGGGATGGCGGCCTCGGGGGCCGGGGCCTCCGGGCCCGCGAGGGCGGCGTCCGGCGGGAAGACGGGCGCTTCGGGCAGGGCCACCGAGGGCGGGGGCGTGTTGCCAAAGGGCGTCCCGGGGCGGACGGGGGGCGTGGGCGCGGCGATGTCCTGGTCCATGGAGTAGAACTCCCGCTCCACGACGTTGCGGACCTCGTCCGTCTGGCGCCGGAACTCACGCATGAACTTGCCGATTCCACGCGCCAGCTCGGGCAGCCGCTTCGGCCCGAGAATGAGCAGCGCGGCCACCGCGATGAGCACCATCTCGCCTGCGCCGATGTTGAACATGTCCTGACGCGCTCCCGGGAAAGCAGCCCGGGTTATCGCGCCCCGGACGGGCTGGCGCAACCGCTCGTCACATCCATGCGTCCGCCCGGCACCGTGGGAGGGTGGCAGGCAGCCAGGCGGCCTGGAGGCGCCCGCTACGAGTGGGGGGAGGCCTCGGGGGACAGGGGGACGGCGCCTCCCATGGACGGGGGGACGGCCAGGGCCCGGGCCTGCTCCCGGGCGCGGACCCGCCGCTCCACCACCCACATCATCGGGGGCACCATCAGCGTCATGACCATGGACAGCCCGGCCACCCGCGACATGCCTCCCAGGGTGCCGTCCGGCAGGTCCGTCAACATCTGCACGCTGACGAAGGAGCCCACGGCGGCGGCCATGTGCTGGATGGCCGACTGCAGGGACATGAAGCGCGCGCGCACCGGATTCTCCGGCACCCGCGAGGCGAGGGTGTTGTAGGCCACGTTGCGCATGCCCATGGACAGCATGAAGGCCATGAAGAGCACCGGCACCGACAGCCACCGGGGGTAGTTCACGAAGCCCACGTAGGTGGACACCACCGCCAGCACGGAGCCCACGGTGCCCACCATGAAGGCGCCATGTTTGTCCACCAGCGGGCCCGCCACGCGCAGCGTGACGAAGCTCACCAGGCCACCCACGAAGTACGCGAAGCCCAGGCTCTCTCGCGGGTAGCCCAGGTTCTGCTGCACGAAGGCGGAGATGTTGGGGACCATGACGAAGCTCGCCATCATCACCACCGCCGTCATCAGGTAGGACAGCTGCACGTCGCCGCGCGACAGCAGCGCCCCCACGCTCACCGCGTTCACCGGCTTCCCCGAGTCCAGGTGTCCTCGCACCGGGGGCAGGTAGAAGATGGCGCCCGCGGCGACGAGCAGTCCCAGCCCCGCCACCACGAGGAAGGGCGTGCGCCAGCTGCCCCACTCGGCCAGCCACAGCGCCAGCGGCACGCCGGCGATGGAGGCGATGGAGAAGGCCCCCATCACCGAGCCCAGCGCCCGCCCGCGTCGCTCCACCGGCACCAGGTCCGCGATGATGGCCAGGGACAGCGACGTGGCCGGCCCGCCGAAGATGCCGGCCACCACGCGCGCCAGCAGCAGCGTGGTGAGCCCCGTGGCGAGCCCGCCCGCCGCGGTGGCCACCACCAGCCCCAGCATGGACACCGCCAGCGCCTTGCGCCGGTCGAAGCGGTCCAGGAAGTAGCCCCCCACCAGCCCCGCCACGCTCGCCGCCGCCGTGTACGCACCGCCAATGGTGCCGATGTGCGAGGCGGCGATGCCCAGGCCCTTCGCGAAGTCCGGGCCCAGCGGCATCACCATCACGAAGTCCAGGATGTTGACGAACTGGACCGCGCCGATGAGGAACACCACCGCGCGCTCGGAGACCTGCCGTTGTGTGGCCATGCGTCCCCCTTCCTAAGCCATTCCCGCCCGCTGCGCACGCCTACACGCGGAAGCGCCGGACCTCGGCCCGGAGGATTTCCGCCTGCCGCTGGAGGTTGTCGATGGCCTCCTCCAGCTGACGCACCGAGCGTGTCTGGTGCTCGGACACGCCCTTGATGGTCTCCACCGCCTTGAGCACCTGCTCGCTGCCCTTGGTCTGCTCCTTCTGGGCGCGGTTCAGGTGCGTCACCATCTCGTTGATGCTCTCGATGGAGCGCGTAATCTGCTTGCTGCCGTGCGCCTGCTCCTGGCTGCTGCGCTGCACGTGGGCGGTGAGCGCCTTCATCTTCTCCGCGCTCTTCATGATCTGCTCGCCGCCCTTGGCCTGCTCGTTGGAGGCCTTGGAAATCTGGGACACCGTCTCGCTGATGCGGTGGATGGAGGCCGTCACCTGCTTGCTGCCGCGCGCCTGCTCCACGGTGGCGCGGGCAATGGCCTTCACCATCTGCGTGGACTTCTGGGTGCTGTCGTTGATTTTACGCAGCGCCCCTTCCGCCTCGCGGCCCAGCTGCACGCCCTCCTCCACGTTGCGCACGCCCTGGTTCATCACCACGACGGCGTTGCGGCTCTCCTCCTGGATGCTGCGGATGAGCTCGGCGATTTCCTTCGTGGACGCGCCGGTGCGCTCGGCCAGGTCCTTGATTTCCTCCGCGACGACGGCGAAGCCCTTGCCGTGCTCGCCGGCCTGCGCGGCGATGATGGCGGCGTTGAGCGCCAGGAGGTTGGTCTGCTCCGCCACGTCGTCGATGACGTTGAGGATGTTGCCAATCTCGGAGATGCGCCGCCCCAGGCTGTCGATGACGCCGGCCGCGCTGCGGCTGGTCTCCTTGATGCGGTCGATGCCGGTGAGCGTCTTGCGCAGTGACTCCACGCCCGTCTGCGCGTCCTCGAAGACCTGCTCGGACAGGCGGGCCGTCTCCTTGGCGTTGGCCTCCACCTGGCCAATCGCGGCATCCATCTGGCTGATGGCCGAGGACGTCTCCTCCGTGGAGGCGGACAGCTCCTGGATGTTCTTGGCCACCTCCTTGATGGAGAACGTCATCTCCTCGATGGCGCTGGTGGTCTCCTCCACGCTGGCGGCCATGGCCTGGACGTTCTCCGCCACCTCGTCGTTGGTGGCGGCCATCTCCATGATGGAGGAGCTGCTCTCCTCGGCGCTCTGGTAGAGGACCTCCACGTTCTCGGCGATTCCGCGCAGCGAGGCCATCATCTCCACCATGGAGGAGGACGTCTCCTCCACGCGCGCCTGCACGGTGCCCGCGCCGGAGGACACGGTGGTGCCGGTGCGGTGGATCTGCTCGATGACGCCGGCCACCACGTCCGACACGCCGCGCACGCGGCCCAGCGTGTCGCGCCAGCTCTGGGCGATGCGGTTGAGCGCCTCGGCGAGCTTCCCCAGCTCGTCCTCGGTGGCCACGTCCACGCGGCCGGTGAGGTCCGCCTCCGCGAGCCTGCGCGCCATGGTCATCATCGCGTCCAGCGGCACGAGGATGAATGCCCGGGAGATGATGAAGGCCACCACCATGAACAGCGCCAGGCCGATGCCGAACGCGAGCAGGACGACCTGACGCAGCTTGGAAACGACCCCGTCCAGCACGGAGAAGTCCACCACCACCAGCACCTGCCCCTTGCCGCTCTCGCGCTCCGACACCGGGCTTGTCACCCCCCGGTTGCCGTTGGTGAAGCGGAAGCCGTTGAGCGGCGCGCCTGCCGGACGTTCCGCCAATTCCTGCTCGAACCAGGAAGGGGGGGACCTGGGGTGGGTGGACACCACCCGACCATCCTCGGCGACGAGGGCCAGGACGGCGAAGTCGACATCCCCGCCGTGCAGGCGCTCCAGGTTGGACGGTAGGCTCGCGGCGGGCTGTGCCTCCAGAACGCTGGCGACCTGCTGCGCCTTGTCCTTACCGTGCGTCAGCAGGCGGCGCTCGAGATAGTCCTCCACCTCCGACCGGACGACGAAGAAGAGCGTCCCGAGGATGAGGGCGAGCACCAGGGCGAAGGAGCCGAGCAGGAGGCTTCGCAGGCCGGGTTTCTTGAAGCGGGCAGTCAAGCCCGGGCACTGTAGGGACTGAATCACCGGCAGAGCAAGAACCGGGGCCCCGCCGTCGCCCCTCCGCTCGCCGGGGACCTGACTTCCCCACGCCCGGATGCGTAAGGTTCTACGTGATGACCGCTACCCTGCTGCTGACCGACCCGCTCTTCCAGAGGCACGAACCGGGATATGGCCACCCGGAGTCCCCCGCGCGGCTCCAGCGCATCCTGGGCGTGCTGGCCAGCGCGCCGGTGCCGGGCACGGTGATGGCGGCGCCCCGCTCGGCCACGGACGCGGAGCTGGCCTCGGTGCACACCCCGGAGCTGCTCGCCCGGCTGGAGCTCCTGAGCGGGCACGAGGCGCAAATCGACCCGGACACGCGGGTGTCGCCGGACAGCGTGGACGCCGCGCGCCTGGCGGCGGGAGCGTCGGTGCAGGCGGTGGAAGAGGTGATGAAGCGCCGCGCGCGCAACGCCTTCGCGCTGGTGCGGCCTCCGGGGCACCACGCCGAGCCGGGCCGGGCCATGGGCTTCTGCCTCTTCAACAACGTGGCCGTCGCCGCGGAGGCCGGGCGCAGGCTGGGCGCCGAGCGCGTCCTCGTCCTCGACTGGGACGTCCACCACGGCAACGGCACCCAGGCGGCCTTCTGGGGCCGGCGCGACGTCCTGTACCAGTCCGTGCACCAGTACCCCTACTACCCCGGCACCGGCGCGGCCCCCGAGGTGGGCGTGGGGGAAGGCGAGGGCTACACCGTCAACATCGGCCTGCCCGGCGGCAACTCGGACGCCGACTACGGCATGCTCTTCGAGGAGCTGCTCCTCCCGGTGGCGGAGGCGTACCGGCCGCAGCTGGTGCTGGTCTCCGCCGGCTTCGACCCGCACCAGCATGACCCGATTGGCGGCATGGACCTCACCGAGCGCGGCTTCGCGGCCATGTGCTCGGCGGTGAAGTCGCTGGCCGAGCGGGTCTGCGACGGCCGGCTCGTGCTGCTGCTGGAAGGGGGCTACTCGCTGGAGGGGCTGTCCCAGTCCGTGCACGCCTGCGTGGAGGTGCTCGCCGGCCGCAAGGACACCTTCCCCACCGGGCCCACGCACGCGGACGCGAAGCAGGCGCTCAGGGCCAGCCGCGAGGCGCTGCGCCCGTACTGGCCCATGCTGTAGGCGAGCGGGCCGGCGCCTCACGCATGCTGCGGCTGGACCTGCGTGCGCCGCACGTAGCGCGCCACGGTGCCCAGCAGCTGGTCCAGGTCCACCGGCTTCTTGAGGTATCCGTCCACGCCGAGCGCGGCCACGTCGCGCGCACTCACCCCCTGCCCGGAGACGACGACGACGGGGATGGCGGCGAGCGGGGCATCGGCGAGCTGCAGCTCGCGGAACTCCCAGCCGCTGATGTCCGGCATCATCAGGTCCAGCAGGATGACGGACGGCCGCGCGCCCCGCCGCAGGAGGTCCAGCGCCTCGCGGCCGCTGCGGGCGAGCAGCACGCAGTAGCCCTCCATCTCCAGCACGTCCTTGAAGGCGAGCAGGATGTCAGCGTCGTCATCGACCGCCATCACGCAGTTCCATGGCGTCATGCCCAGGCCCTCCTCGGAGCCCATAAGGTGCGGCACGGGCAGTCCGCATGCCATCGGCCTGGCGGCGCAGCCCCCGTTCACGTCCGAGGGCCCTGCCGGGCCCGGCGCGCGCCCGCCAGTCCACACGGCCTGCCCCCCGGGTAGGACTTCCCTCCGAGGGAGCGACGGGGCGCCAGCCCTCGCACGGATTTGTGCCCCACCCCGCGTCCAACCGTGCGAGAAGCCAGGGCGCACGGCAAGGAGCACTGCATGGCGGAGATGAGCTACCGGACGGCGCTGGTGACGGGCGCCTCGAGCGGCCTGGGACGTGGATTGGCGCTGTGGCTGGCCAAGCGGGGCCTGCGCGTGTTCGCCGCCGGACGGAGGCTGCCGCAGCTCAAGGCCCTGTCCGCCGAGGCCCAGGCGGCCGGTGCCACCGTGGAGCCCCTGGAGCTGGACGTCACGCAGGCGGACGCGACGCTGGAGCGAATCCGCGAGCTCGACGGCGAGTGCGGCGGGCTGGACCTGGTGGTGGCCAACGCGGGCGTGGGCGGCGTCACCCACGGCAAGCGCCTGCAGTGGGAGAAGGTCCGCGCCATCATCGACACCAACGTCACCGGCGCCACCGCCACGCTGACGGCCGTGCTGCCGCAGATGGTGGAGCGGCGGCGCGGACACGTGGTGGGCATCTCCAGCCTCGCGGCGTACCGGGGGCTGGCGGGGCATGCCGCCTACTCCGCGTCCAAGGCGTACCTCGCCACCTTCATGGAGAGCCTGCGCGTGGACCTCGGCGGCACCGGCGTGCGCGTCACCTGCGTCTACCCCGGCTTCGTGAAGAGCGAGATGACGGCGAAGAACGACTTCCCCATGCCCTTCCTCATGGAGACGGACGCCGCCGTGGAGCTCATGGGCAAGGGCATCCTCCGCGGCGACACGGAGCTGACCTTCCCCTGGCAGCTCGCGCTGCCCACGCGCCTCGTGAAGGTGCTGCCCAACCCCCTCTTCGACGCCGCCGCGCGCCGGCTGCGCTGACGTCCCCCACCCGCTTCTTCCGGAGGCAGACCGGTGACCACGCTCCCCCCGTCCTTCTCCCACAACTTCCACGCCCTCGCCGACCGGCGCTCGCCGTTCTGCCTCGGCATCGACCCGTCGAAAGATTTGCTCACCCGCTGGGGGCTGCCCGACACCGCCCAGGGCCTGCGCGACTTCTGCGACCGGCTGGCCGACGCCGCCGGGGACACAGTCGCGCTGGTGAAGCCGCAGAGCGCCTTCTTCGAGCGGCACGGCCCGGACGGCCTGAAGGTGCTCCAGCACGTGATGAAGCGCTTCAAGAAGCAGGGCGCCCTCACGCTGCTGGACGTGAAGCGCGGCGACATCGGCTCCACCATGGACGCGTATGCGCAGAGCCTCTTCGGCCCGAACAGCGCGTACCAGGCGGACGCCGCCACGTTCTCCGCGTACCTGGGCTTCGGCGCCCTGGTGAAGACGATTGAACTGGCACGCGCGGCCAGCGCCTTCGCCTTCATCGTGGTGCGCTCGTCCAACCCGGAGGGCACGTCGCTGCAGACGTCCACCGGCGCCGACGGCCGCACCGTGGCGGAGGCCCTGGCCGACGGCATCCGCGAGCTGAACGAGAAGCCCGGCCCGGGGGCGCCGCCGGTGGTGGGCGCCGTCATGGGCGCCACCCTCCCCGACAGCGACCGGGGCGTGGTGGAGCGGCTCGGCGGCACGCTGATGCTCACGCCCGGCATCGGCGCGCAGGGCGCCGGCTTCGATGATTTGAAGCGCCTGTTCGCCGGGCGCGAGCTGCAGGTGGTGCCCACCGCCACGCGCTCCGTGCTGGAGGCGGGCCCGGATGCCGCCAGCCTGCGCGACGCGCTGGAGCGACACCTGGAGCCCGCGCGCCGCTTCCGCGAGGGCGCGAAGCGCTGAGCTGAAGAAACACGAAGGCCCCGCTTCCCCTGAGGGGCCGCGGGGCCACGGTGCTTCAGCTTCGACTCCTCGCTACTGCGCGCCCATCATGAACTGGTCCACGTCGACCTGGTTCTTGTCGGGCACGGCGTCCTTGGGCTCGGTGCCCTTCTTGAAGAACATCAGCTCCGAGCCCTTGGCGCCCGGCGAGGAAATCTTCCCCGTCTTCTTGTCGATGTAGAGCTTCACGAGGTCCATCGACTGCCACGGGAAGAACTCGGACTGGGGCCGGCCCTCCAGCGCGCGCTTCATGTAGTTGAGCCAGATGGGCAGCGCGGCGCGGCCACCCGTCTCGTAGCGGCCCAGCGGGTGCGGGTTCAAGTCGTAGCCCACCCACGCCACCGTCACGAGGTCTCTCGTATAGGCGGCGAACCACGCGTCGAAGGAGTCGTTGGTGGTGCCCGTCTTGCCGGCGGCGGGCTTGCCCAGCTTCGTGGCCGGGCCGCCGGTTCCCTGGAGCACCACGCCGCGCAGCAGGTGCGTGAGGATGAAGCCCGTCTCGGGGGCCATCACCTGCTCGCCGGGCTCGAAGAGGCGCGCGTAGCCGGCGGCCACGCGGTCCTGCAGCGGCGCCCACGGGTCGTCGAAGGCGGTGTGGTCCTCCAGCGTGCGCCCCCAGCGGTCCTCCACCTTGCGGATGAAGTACGTGGGCTTCTTGCGGCCGTAGCGATTGAACGTCGCGTACGCGTTGGCCAGGTCGAACGGGTACACGCACGACGAGCCGAGCGCGGCGGAGAAGTCCATGTTCATGGGGGTGGAGATGCCGAGCTTCTGGCTCCACGCGGCCATGTTCTTCACGCCCACCGCGGCGAAGGTCTTCACCGCGGGGATGTTCATGGAGTTGATCATCGCCGTGCGCAGGAGCACGTCACCCACGAACTCCTCGCTGTAGTTCGCCGGCTTCCACGACACCTTGTTGTCCGGGTCGTGCTCGACGATGGGCGAGTCGACGATGACGGTGGCTTCCGTCCAGTTGAGCTGCTCCAGCGCCGCCGAGTAGACGAAGGGCTTGAAGGAGCTGCCCGGCTGGCGGCAGGCCTGGAACGCGCGGTTGAACTCGTTGTCGTCGAAGTCGTACCCGCCCACCATGGCGGTGAGGTACTGGCGGTGGGGGTCGATGGAGACGAGCGCGCTCTGCGCCTCGGGCGTCTGCTCCAGGCGGAAGAGCTTCACGCCCTCCTCCGGAATCTCCTCGGCCAGCTTCTTGTCCCACTGCTCCTTGTCGTCGGTGAGGTCCTTCTTCGTCACGTGGCGCACGACGACGACGTCGCCCACGGCGATGGCCTTCTTCACCGACGAGAGCATCATCGCCGGGTAGTAGCCCTCCGGGTTCACCTTGCGCGCCCAGCGCATGCCCAAGAGCGGCAGCCGGCCGGGGTGCGGGCCCACCTGCACGTCCGCGCCCTTGCCATCGCCGTCAATCGCGGTGACGACGGCGACGTAGAGCCGGTTGTCCACCAGCTCCTGCTTGCCCATGGACTTCTTCGCGCGGTCCAGGAACGAGGTGATGGCTTCAGGGGACGCCAGCTGCTGCACCGGCCCGCGCCAGCCCTGGCGCTTGTCCACGGACAGCAGGCCGTCCATCACCGCGTCCTGCGCGGCGCGCTGGCGCTCGCTGTCCATGGTGGTGAAGATCTTCAGGCCGTCCTTCAGCAGCACGGGGTTGCCGTACCGGTCCACCACGTCCTTGCGGACCTGCTCCACGAAGTACGGCGCGAACTCGTGGAAGACGTCCTCCACCGGGTACACCTTCACCGGCTCGGCGTTGGCCGTGTCGTGCTCGGCCTGCGAAATCATGCCCTCGTCCAGCATGCGGCGCAGCACGTAGGAGCGGCGCTTGCGGGCGGCCTCCGGGCGCAGGAAGGGCGAGTAGCGGCTGGGCGCCTGCGGCAGGCCGGCGATGAGGGTCATCTCCCCCAGCGTCAAATCCCGCACGTCCTTGCGGTAGTAGTTCTCCGCCGCGCTCTGCACGCCGTAGCTGTGGTGCCCGAGGAAGACGTTGTTGAGGTAGAGGTAGAGGATCTCCTCCTTCGTCAGCGCCTGCTCCAGCCGCAGGGCGAGGATGGCCTCGCGAATCTTGCGGGTGAGCGTCTTGGCGGTGGCGCTCTTGTAGCCCTCCGCGGAGATGAGGACGGCCTTCGCCGTCTGCTGCGTGAGGGTGGAGCCACCCTGCATGCCGCCGGCGCGCAGCCCCAGCTTGGAGGTCACCGTCTTGAAGCCGGCGCGCGTGGTGCCCAGCACGTCCACGCCGAAGTGGTCGAAGAAGCTGGAGTCCTCGCTGGCGATGAAGGCCTGGACGAGCCGCTTGGGAATGCGCTCGTAGGGCACCACCTTGCGGCGCTCGTTGTAGAACTCGCCGGCCAGCACCGCGTCGTCGGTGTAGACCTCGGTGACGATGGGCGGCCAGTACTCGTCCACCTTGGGGATGGCGGGCAGCCCGTCCGCGTACACGTAGTACACCGCCGTCACGGCCACCACGGCGGCGGTGGCTCCGGTCAGGGCCAGCCAGCCGGCGGCCTTGAGGAGGAACTTCCACCAGCGCCCGGGGGGAACGCCGTCGAGCACCAGCTTCGAGCGGCTGCGGTCAGTCGTCTTGGGGTCGGCCATACGCGTTTCGGAACCTTGCGGGCTTCAGGGCACCAGTGCGGCCCGCTTGAGCACGTCCCTCAGCTCGGGTGCGAGGGGGGCCTCCACGGCCACCTTCACACCGCCCTCGGGGTGCGGAAATTCAATGCGCTCGGCGTGCAGGAACAAACGTTTCAGCCCCCAGCGCGCCCGCACGTCGCGGTTGAAGGCGAAGTCTCCGTACTTCTTGTCACCCGCCACCGGATGTCCGATGGCGGCCAGATGCCTTCTTATCTGATGGGTGCGCCCCGTCTCGATGGAGCAGGACAGGAGCGCTGCGTCGCCCGACTGCTTGACGACCTTCCACCGGGTGAGGGCCTCCTGCATGTTCACCCCGCGACGGGCCTTGGACTCGGCCGTCTGCTGGTGCTCCGAGAGGGGCAGGTCGATGACGCCCGAGTCCTTGGGCATCTTTCCCTTCACCAGGGTGAGGTAGCGCTTCTTCGACAGGCCGTGGGTGAAGACCTCGGTGAAGTGCACCATCGCCGGGCGGCGCTTGGCCACCAGGATGACGCCGGAGGTCTCCCGGTCCAGCCGGTGGGCCGGAGAGGCGGTGAAGTCGTTGCGGACGGCCTTGGGGCCCAGGTAGGCGCGCACATAGTCCACCAGCGTTCCGCCGGTGATGCCGCTGCCGGTATGGACGGCCATCCCGCTGGGCTTGTCCACGGCCATGAGCCAGTCGTCCTCCTTCAAGATGACCAGCCGGCTGGGGTCCACCGGCGGGGGCGGGGGCTTTGGACGGTCCGATTTCGGACGGTCGTCGGCCGTGAGCTGCTGCTCGTCGCCGCGGATGGTGAGCACGTCTCCCTCGGCTAGCAACTGCTCAGGCTGGGCGCGCTTCCCGTTTACCCGCACCTTCTTGGTGCGAATCATCTTGAAGAGGTGGCTCACCGGAACATTGGGGAGCCGTTTGCGCAGGAGCTTGTCCAGCCGCATCCCGGCGGTGTCGGCTTCGATTCGGTACTCGATCATTTGTGCTGGCGCGGCGACCAGACCATACGAATAATCCCCGGTCCATGGCGAAAGCCCCGAGTATCGAGAAGCTTCTTCAGAGTGGTTCGGCGGAATGGAACCGGATGCGCAAGTCCGGTCAGGTCTCAACCGACCATACCGGCGCAACCTTTACCCAACTTTTCTCCGCCAACACGGACCTGTCCGGCCTGGGCCTCATCGGCTCCGAGTGGGAGCGGTGCGACCTGTCCAAGGTCAACTTCCGGGACGCGGACCTGTCCAACGCCTACTTCCACGGCGGGCGGCTCCAGGACTGCGACTTCCGGGGGGCCAACCTGGAGGGGGCCACCTTCGAGAAGTTGAAGCTCCTGCGCTGCGACTTCACGGGCGCCAAGGGCCTGGATGACGTGGAGATGGACGACGTGGACATGGACCGCGTCGTCGGCCTGGACGGCGAGGAGGCCCCACCTCCCCCGCCGCCCCCGGCCCAGGGCATCACCGCGTTCACCCGTGAGCAGCGCGAGAAGGCGCTGGGTCAGCAGGCCGCCGCGATGATGCAGGGCGAGCCGACGGGCGACGAGCTGCCGCCCTTCCGCCCGCAGGACCCGCCGGGCTCGCTCTTCTTCCGCGCGCTCAAGCGCATGGCCATGCCCCCGCTGTGGGTGCTGGACGTGCCGGGCCTGCGCCCGCTCCTGCCGCAGCGGCTGCCGCCGGGCAGCTCGCTGGAGACGCTGTACCGCGAGGCGGTGAAGACGCGGCTGGAGAACAAGAAGCCTGCCGCAGACCCGGGCGTGGTGGAGCGCGCGCAGAAGGCGCTGCGGATGGGCGCCAAGGACGCGGCCGTGTCGGCCATGTACCTGCGCGAGGTGGGCGTGGTGCCGCTGGCCCGCTTCTCCGCGGCGCAGGTGCTGAAGGCCGCGCTGCTGGAAGAGGTCCAGGTGGATGACCTCACGGGGCAGATTGACCCCCGCACCACGGGCGCGCTGCTGGAGCTGCGGCTGACGCACGAGGTGGTGGAGCACCTGCAGGAGGCGCGGCGCCGGCTGGCGGCCACGCAGCTCTACACGTCGCTGCTCGAGGCGGGCTTCAACCCGGAGAACAACTGGGACGAGGCGCTGGAGTCGAGCGACGCGGCGATGGAGCTGGCGCAGGCGGCCACGGGCGAGGACCGCAACGCCCTGTTCGAGGGCTTCCAGGTCTTCTCCGCGCTGCCGGAGGAGTCGCGGCTGCGGCGGCTGGCGTACCTGGCCGAGTCCGTGTCCAACCTGGAGCTGGTGAGCCGGCTGCCGGAGGGCATGGAGCCGGCGTGGATCAACGGGCCGGAGACGCGCGAGTGCCATGACCGGGAGATGACCTTCGTGCAGGCGCTGAAGGCCCAGGACATCCCCGCGAAGGTGCCGGCGCTGGCGAAGGCGGAGCTCGGCGTGCCCGAGGGCGAGGTGCCCGAGGACAGCGACGACGACCTGTTCGTCCACGTGCGCTGTGACGTGTGCGGCAAGGAGAAGCTCATCGTCCAGTCGCCGGACGTCTGACGGACCGGTGAAGGATGAGCCCCGCGGGGCCGCTGTGCTCGGGAGCTTCCCGGGCCTGGCGGCCCCGTGGTGTTTCCAGCGACTGACGACTACCCGAGCTTCTTGCGCGCGGGCTTCTCCGGCAGCACGTACGTCACCGGCTTGGGCAGCATCACCCGCACCTCGTCGCCCGCGCGGATGACGCCGGGCCGCTCCACCCAGGCCACCAGGCCCCGGCGCTGCCACGCGGCCTTCACGAAGCGGCTCGCGAGCTTCTCCGTGTCCGGGTGGTGCGCCTCAATCACGCGCCCCGGGCCGGTGCACGGCTCGTTCTCTCCTTCCACCGCCAGCACCGCGTCCTCGGGGAAGAACAGCCGCGTCCCCGGCGGCAGCTGCGTCAGCGTGGGCACGCCCTGCACTTCCAGGTTGGCCCCCAGCCAGGAGGCCAGCACCTTGGGGAGGCCCAGCGTCTGCGCCACCTCGGCCAGCTCCTCGGTGGACACCAGCGACAGCTGTCGCGTGTTACGGACAGGCGTGCCCTTGGGGAACCACGGCGTGCGCACGTCCGCGGCCCGCGTGAGCCCCGCGTGCCTGTCGCCTTCGATGCCCTCGAACGTCACCTTCGTCTCCGCCAGCTCGCGGGTGACGAAGCTCTTCTTCTCGGTGCACACGAGGACGCGCACGGTGCGCCCGGACAGCTGCGGGGTGCGGGAAGCCATGGACGCGTTTCTAACTCAGAGCAGGCTGAGCTGCTGCGGCTTCCCGCCGAGCGGGCGCGCGTCGATGCCACCGTCCCGCAGCGCCTGCGCCAGCTCCTCCGCGAAGCCGTGGCAGGTGATGACCTCCTTCGCACCCGTCGCCTTCGCGTAGGACATCAGGGTGGGAAAGTCCGCGTGGTCCGACAGGGGAAAGGCCACGTCCGCGCCGTAGCGATATGCCGCGCCCCGGTCCACCGCCCAGCCCGTCAGCACCGCCGTGGCCCTGGGCCACAAGGCCGCCAGCGCCCCGCCGCGCGCCTGGTGCGGCGGAATGAAGAGCACCTCGCCCGGCTCCACCTTGCCGCTGAAGAGGCGCAGGTTTTCAATCGGCACGCCCAGCTCCGCGTAGAGCTGTGCCACCTCGTAGATGGAGGAGTGCGCCACCAGCGGGAAGCCCCGGCCGGCGAGGTGCTTCATCGCCTCCTGGCTCTTGCCCAGCGGATAGCCGAGCAGCACCGGCACCGCGCCCCGCTCGAGCTGCTTGCGAATCCATTCCTCCACCTGCCCCAGCACCTCCGCGCGCGGCGGGAAGCGGTAGCGCGGGTGGCCGAAGGTGGACTCGATGACGAGCGTGTCGCACTCGGCCACCTCCGTCGCCTCGGCGGTGAGCGAGGGCGCGACGTTGAGGTCACCCGTGTAGACGATGCGCTTCCCATCCGAGCGGATGGCCCGCAGCTGCGCGCTGCCGAGGATGTGGCCCGCGGGCAGCAGCTCCAGCACCAGCGGCCCCAAATCGAAAGGCTGGCGGTAGGGCACCGCGAGCGGCGCATTCACGGGGCCCAGCCGGTGCGTCATGAAGCGCAGCGTGGCCGCCGTGGCGATGGTGCGCTCGTGCCGGGCGATGTGGTCCGAGTGGCCATGGCTGACGAAGCACAGCGGAGACTTCCGCTTCGCGTCCAGGGACAGGGGGGTGCCCGTCAGGTGCATCCCGTTTCGGCGCAGCTCCACACTCATGGGAAGGGCCAGGGATATAGCGCGTCCCGGCGCCGCTGGCCCTCCTCACTTCCCCACCCCGCCCGGCCGGCTGCCGGGCAGGCCCACCCGCCAGGAGGGGTGAACCGCGGCTTCCGTCGGGGCACCGCGCGTCGCCCGCCCCCACCGCCGCCAGCGCACCCCGCCCCGGCGGGTCCTCCACCGGAGACCTACGAGCCGCGTGCCCTCGAGCGCCACCACTTCCACGCCGCCGCACCCACGTCGGACACCAGCACGCCCAGGAGGATGAGCCCGCCGCCGCCCCACTCGCGCGAGCCCAGCACCTCGTAGCCCAGCGCCACCGAGTAGCCCGCGGCGAACACCGGCTCCATGGAGTAGATGACCGCCGCCCGCACCGCCGAGGTGCGCGCCTGCCCCCACGTCTGCACGCTGATGGCCACCGCGCTGGCCAGCACGCCGCACACCAGCACCGCCGCGACGAAGGACGGAGTCCACTCCACCCGCCGCGTCACGAAGGGCAGGCACAGCGCGGACAAGAGCGCCACGCCCCACAGCTGCACGGCGACCAGCCCCATCACCCCCTCCTTCGGCGCGTACCGCTCCGTGAGGATGATGTGGAACGCGTACGCCACGGCGCAGCCCAGCGTCAGCACGTCGCCCAGGGCCAGCCCGCCGCCCTCCCCTCCCGCCTCCGGCCGCGTGAGGAAGTAGAGCCCCGCCGCCGCCAGCACCACGCCCAGCAGCGACGTGACTTTCGGCACCCGCTTGAAGAGCACCAGCGACAGCAGCGGGACGAACACCACGCACATCCCGGTGATGAAGGCCGAGCGCGACGGAGTGGTAAGCGTGAGCCCCACCGTCTGCAGCGCGTAGGCTGCGAAGAGGCAGACGGCCAGCACCGAGCCGCGCCGCAGGTTGACGGGGCTCAGCACCTGCCGCCCCGCCAGCGCGCTCAGCACGCCCGCCCCCACGAGGAAGCGCAGCGTGAGGAAGGAGAACGGGTCCCCATGCCCCAGCGCGTCCTTCACCACCACGAAGGTGACGCCCCAAAAGAGGGTGATGAGGGCCAGCGCGCCGTCCGCATGGAGCCGCTGCGTGCGCTCCGGGCGGGAGCCGTCGAGGGTGTCTGGAGTCGAGGTGCTCAGGACGTCACTGCGGGAAGGGCGAGAGTCGGGTGCTTTTGGCCCACCCAGGGGCCTGACGCAACCCCCGCCACCTCACGGCGCCAGTTCCCGCTCCAGGACCACCAGGGCCTTGGCTCGGCCCGCCGCGTCCCAGGCCTCGTTCGCCTGCCGGGTCAGCTCCGCGGGGGCGGGCCGGAAGCCCAGCCTCGCGAAGGTCCGCAGCGAGGCGGTGTTGTCGTCGTCCACGTCCGCGTGGACGCGGACCTCGCCCTGGCGCCGGGCCTCGTCCAGCAGACAGCCCAGCAGCCGGGTGGCCACGCCCATGCGCCGGGCCTGGGGCGCCACCACCAGGGAGCGCACCCAGACGCCGTCCAACGGCAACGCCTCCTGACGGTAGGCGTCCACCCAGGCGAAGCCCCGCATGCGCCCTTCCGCGTCGAAGGCCCCCGCGGCGGCCCCGCGCCGGGCGGGCGCTTCCACCCCCCACCGCTCGCGGAGCTGGCGGCGCAAGAAGCCGGTGGACACCACCAGCCGCTCGCCCGCGAAGGCGAGCAGCACGTCCAGATCCCCCGTCCCCAGCAGCCGCACCTCCAGCGGCCCCACCAGCCGGCGCCGGAAGGGTCTCGACCAGCCGGAGAAGAAGAAGTCCCGCACGCGTCGGTAGACTACCCGCCCTCCGGGCCGCGCCCACACCGCCGCCAGCGTCCGCTGCGTCATCCACAACGCCGGCCGGAAGGGCCGGGGCAGCGGCACCACCCACTCCCCGCGCTTCACCGCCACCACCCGCCCCAGCACCCCCCCGGCCGGCGCGTCCGCGCCCCCCAGCAGCGGAGCCGTCCGCCACGGGCGCGTGGACACCACCACCTGCGCCACCAGCTTCCGGGCCTGCCGCAGGAGCGCCACGTCCCCCCGCGCCAGCGCGCCGGGCCCGCAGCGCAGCACGCGCACCGCGTCCCCGCTGCGCAACAGGGGGTGGAGGCTGCCGCCCACGCCGTGCACCCACAGCCGCTGCCCGGGAGGCAGGGCCTCCAGCACACCCAGCAGGACGTCGGTGGAGGGGGTTTTCCGAGACGGCATGTCCCTGGCCTTCGAATTTCGTGGCTGACACCGGCCCGTGCGGGTTTCTACCGCGCCCCGCCCGGGCCCGATATGAGGGGGTTCCCGCGCCTGTCATCTGTGCGCACGAAGGAAGGACGAGTCCATGGACACGGTGCCCGAGGGTTCCCTGGTGCCCCAGCGGGGTTGGTGGAGTCGCAACTGGAAGTGGATGGTCCCCGTGGGGTGCCTGGGCATCGTGGCCTCGTGTGGCTGCCTGGGCGCCGTCCTCGCCTATGCGGGCTTCTCCTCGCTGTCGAAGATGGGGGCGTACACGGAGGCGGTGGCGCTGGCCACCGGTGACGCCCAGGTGCAGCGCGCCCTGGGCGCGCCCATCGACCCCGGCCTGCCGAGGCAGTCCTCCGTGAGCTCCGACAACGGCCGCACCGAGGCCCGCTTCACCATTCCCCTCGACGGCCCCAAGGCGGACGGCACCCTGCAGGTGGACGCGGAGCAGTCCGAGGGCGGCGCGGAGTGGCACTACCGCAAGCTCGCCGTGGAGGTGGAGGACGGCACCGTCATCGACCTGCGGGACGACGCGCCCGGCGAACAGGAGCCCGGTGACGAGCCCGGCGACGAGCCCGGTGGCGCGCTCGGGGACGAGCCCGGGGAGGACGGGATGCCGCCCCCCACGCCGAAGCCGCCCGTCCCTCCCGAGCCGCCCTTCGGCGCCGAGCCGCCCGGACGGGACTCGGACGCGCCCGACGCGCCCGACGCGCCCGGGGACGAGAAGCGCGACAGCGACATCGAGCTGTAGCCCGCAAAGCGAAGGGGCGGCGCGGGGAGAGTCCCCACGTCCGCCCCTCTTGATTCGGAAACCGGCGTACCGGGTGCTGACTACTTCAGCTTGCCCAGCTCGGTGCGCAGCTCGGGCAGGACCTTGAAGAGGTCCGCCACGATTCCGTAGTCCGCCACCTGGAAGATGGGGGCCTCGGGGTCCTTGTTGATGGCGACGATGGTCTTCGAGCTCTTCATGCCCGCCAGGTGCTGGATGGCGCCACTGATGCCGGCCGCGATGTAGAGCGCCGGAGCCACCACCTTGCCCGTCTGGCCGACCTGCAAGTCGTTGGGCACCCAGCCCGCGTCGCACACCGCGCGGGACGCGCCCACCGCGGCGCCCAGCTCGTCGGCCAGGGCCTCAATCTCCTTGAAGTCGCCCTTGGTGCCGCGGCCGCCGGAGACCACCACGCGCGCCTCGGTCAGCTCGGGGCGGGCGCTCTTCACTTCCTTGAAGTCGACGAACTTCGTCTTGGAGGCCTCCACCTTCGGGGTGAAGGTCTTCACCTCGGCGGCGCCCTGGCCACCCTGGGCGGCGGTGAACTCGGTGGCGCGCAGGGTGAACACCTTCACCGGCGTGGTGAGCTTCACCTCGGCGAAGACGTTGCCGGCCCACATGGGGCGGCTGAAGGTGACGTCGGCCCCGCCGCCGTTGAAGGCCATGACATCCGTGGCCATGGCGGCGCGCAGGCGCGCGGCCAGGCGCGGCATCAGGTCCTTGCCCTGCGCCGTGGAGGCCATGCCCACGTAGTCCGCCTTCAGCTCCTGGGCCAGCGCGGCCAGGGCCGGGGCGTACGTCTCGGCGAGGTAGTGCTCCAGCTCGGGGGCCGCGCCCACGTGCACGGCCTTGGCGCCGTAGCCCTTGAGCTCGTCGGCGACCTTGCCGGGGTCCTTGCCCACCAGGGCGACGTGAAGCTCGCCGCCGGCCTTGTCGGCCAGCTGCTTGCCGGCGCCAATGGCGTTGAAGGTGGCCTTGCGAAGGTGCCCGTCCGGCTGCTGCTCGGCGATGATGAGAACGATTGGCATCTGCGTGACTCCGTAATCTCTAAGAGGTTCGAATCCGGGTTCGAATCAGACGACCTTCGCCTCGTTGTGGAGCTTCTCCACCAGGGCCGGCACGTCGGCGACCTTGATGCCCGCCTTGCGCGCGGGAGGCGCCGACATCTTCAGCACCTGGATGGCCGGCGTGACGTCCACGCCCAGCTTGGCCGGCGTCAGCTCCTCAATCGGCTTGCTCTTGGCCTTCATGATGCCGGGGAGGCTGGCGTAGCGCGGCTGGTTGAGGCGCAGGTCGGTGGTGACGATGGCGGGCAGCTGGCACTCCAGCGTGGCCAGCCCGTTGTCCACTTCGCGCACCACGCGCACCGTCTTGCCGTCGGCGCCGACGATGAGCGCGGGCGCCTTGTTCTTCTCCTGCTCGCTCTCCAGCGACTCCACCTTGGAGGCGAACGTCGCCTGGCCCCAGCCGAGGAACTCGGCGAGGTACTGGCCCACCTGGTTCTGGTCATCGTCGATGGACTGCTTGCCGAGGATGACCATGTCCGGCTTCTCCTTCTCCACGACCTTCTGGAGCAGGCCGGCGATGCCCAGCTGGTCCAGGGGGCCGGTGTGGTTCACCCACACCGCGCGGTGCGCGCCCATGGCCAGGGCGTGCCGGAGCTGCTCCTGCACCTCCTTGCCGCCGATGGACACCACGACGACTTCGCCCTGGTGCTTCGCGACGAGGCGCAAGCCCTCTTCGACACCAATCTCGTCGAAGGGGTTGATCTTGTACTTGAGCCCCTCCTGCACGATGCCCGAGCCATCCGGCTTGACCTTGATCTTCGACTCGGGGTCTTCCACGCGCTTGGCGGTGACGAGGATCTTCACGGTGGTGCTTCTCCTTACCGGGAGACGATTGAAGTCTGCGAAACAGTCCGTACGGGCCGGGTTGACGCGGCGCGCGAACAGTCAGGGTTAATAGGCATCCGGGAGTCACGGCGGCAACGGGAAACGGCCGCCAGCCCCAGTTCCGCTTTTCTACTTGAACAGTTCCCGAGCGATGACGAGCCGCTGGACCTGGCTGGTGCCCTCGTAGACCTGGATGAGCTTGGCGTCGCGCATCAGCTTCTCCACGGGGTATTCCTTGATGTAGCCGTAGCCGCCGTAGACCTGCACCGCGTCGGTGGCGACCTTCATGGCCATGTCCGCGGCGAAGCTCTTGGCGTAGCTGGACTGGAGGGTGTTGCGCTTGCCCTCGTCCAGGAGCCACGCGCTCTCGTAGGTGAGCATGCGCGCCGCGTGGGTGTTCATGGCCATGTCGGCGATCATGAACTGGATGGCCTGGTGCTCGATGATGGGCTTGCCGAACGTCTTGCGCTGGCTGGCGTACTCCATGGAGTACTCGAGCGCGGCGCGGGCGATGCCCACGGAGAACATGGCGGTGAGCGGGCGGCTGTTGTCCAGCGTGGCCATGGCCACGGCGAAGCCCTGGCCCTCCTCACCGATGCGGTTGGCCACCGGGACGCGCACGTCCTCGAAGGTCAGCGACACCGTCTCGCTGGCGCGCTGGCCCATCTTGTTCTCGTGCTTGCTGGGGGTCAGCCCCTTGGGGCGGCCCTCCACCACGAAGCAGGTAATCCCCTTGTGCTTCTTCGCCTTGTCCACCGTGGCGAACACCGTGTACTGCTCGGCCTGGCCGCCGTTGGTGATGAAGCACTTGGCGCCGTTGAGGACGTAGTGGTCCCCGTCGCGCACGGCGGTGGTCTGCATGTTGGCCACGTCGCTGCCCGCCTCCGGCTCCGTGAGGCAGAAGGACGAGAACTTCACCCGCTCGGAGAAGTGGCCCAGCAGGCGCTTCTTCTGGTCCTCGGTGCCGTGGAGGATGATGGGCAGGTTGGCCAGGTCATTGGCGATGATGGACGTCGCCACGCCGGCACAGCCCCAGCTCAGCTCCTCCGCGACGATGACCTGCTCCAGGTGGGACAGGCCCACGCCGCCGTACTCGGAGGGGATGGCCATGTTCAAGAGGCCCAGCTCCCACGCGGTGGACAGCAAGTCCCGGGGGAAGGTGGCCGTCTCGTCGTAGTGCGCGGCCTTGGGGCGCACCACCTCGCGGGCGTACTTGCGCGCCGCTTCCTGGAGTGCGCGCTGGGCGTCGGTGAGCTGGAATTCCATGCGGTTCCTCGTGACTCGGGCTGCTCGTTGATTCGGGAGTCAACGAATACATGCCGCGCCGCGAAATCGCCAGTCCTATGCGCCAATCCCAGGCCGGCGCCGGCATCCCACCCGCTCATGCCAGCCTTTCCCCTGCACTGTCAGGCGTTTGACGGAGCCTGACGTCAGGGGAATAATTCCCGGCCGCCAATTCGGCCCCCAGGGAGGGGACAGCCACATGTTTCGTTTGTTGAAGATCGCCAGCACTCTGGTGCTGGTCGCGGGTCTGACCGCGTGCAAGGGGGATGTCGAGGAGGGGGACACCAACTCCGGGGGCATCTACCTCAACGTCAACCTGACGCCGACGACCATCAATGACCAGGGTCAGACGACGAGCGTCCGGGTCACCACCCGGGACGCCAATGGCGGGGACGGCACCGGCGAGGTGACGCTCACCGCCGCGGCCGGCACCTTCGACAACGACAGCAAGAGCGTCACGCTCACGCTGAGCGGTGGCAAGGCCAGCACCAACTTCCGCTGCGTGCGCGCGCAGGACACCGGCTGCCAGCTCACCGTGAGCATCAGCGCCGAGTGGGGCGAGGAGAGCGACGTCGCCGTCCTCCAGGTCGTCGGGCAGACTGTCACCGACGCCGGCACCGGCAACACGGACGCGGGCACGGGCAACACCGACGCCGGCACGGACGCGGGCACCACCACCACGCCGCCGGGCCCGCCGGCCAACCTCGTCTACCAGTCCGCCAGCACCCTGGCGCAGCTGGGCATCCGCTCCTCCAACCTGGACACCTCCACGCCGGTGACGTTCGTGGTGGTGGACCTGAACCAGCGCCCCGTGCCGGGCGTCATCGTCAACTTCGACGTGCGCGGCGTGGGCGGGGCCATTGTCAACCCCGTGAGCGCCACCACGAATGAAGAGGGCAAGGCCACCACCACCCTCCAGTCCGGCGACGAGGTGGGCATCGCCACCGTGCGCGCCACCGTGGGCAACCCCGCGCTGACGGCCGTCTCGCTGGGCACGCCCATCGTGGGTGCGCGTCCGTCGGACGAGGGCTTCGTGGTGGAGTGCACCCGCGTCAACCTGGCCGCCAACGCGACGGAGACGCCGCCGCGCCAGGACCTGACCACCGACTGCACCGCGCAGCTCGTGGACCGCTTCCGCAACCCCGTCACCCTGAAGACCAGCGTGAGCTGGTACGCCGAGGCCGGCTCCATTGGCAGCCCGGTCTCCACCGAGGGCGGCGCCACGGGCGGCGGCACGGGCGGCGGCACCCAGGGCAACGGGAAGGTCGTCACGAAGTTCAGCACCGCCGGCAAGTGGCCGCCGGCCGAGGTCGCCCCCATCACCGGCGAGCCCACCAACGGCGCCCTCAACCCGCGCGACATGCTCGTCACCGTCATCGCCGTCACCTCGGGCGAGGAGGCCTTCTATGACGGCTCCGGCGTCTCCGACGGCGTGAAGAACGGCAAGTGGGACGTGGGCGAGTGGTTCGTGGACGTGGCCGAGCCCTTCGTGGACGAGAACGACAACCAGGTCTACGACCGGGGCGAGCCGTTCATCGACACCGAGCGCCTGGACTGCGCCACCGGCGCGCGCCAGGCGAAGAACGGCCGCTGGGACGGCCCCAACGGCTGCTGGGACGGCGACATCCAGATCTGGCGCTCCACCCACATCCTCTACTCGGGGTTCTCCTCCGTCGTCGGGAGCGCCCGGGCGACCGGGCTGCCCACCCCCGCCAACGCGGTCTACGCCCGCGGCACCAGCAGGAGCTACAACCTGCTCATGTCGGACGCCTACCTGAACCCCATCTCCCCGGACACCGCCACCATCACCGCCAGCCTCACCACCGCGAAGGGCTCAGCCGACGTGGTGGCCGTCGACCCGCTGCTGAACAGCCGCCACTACGGGGTGAGCATCTCCCATCAGCTGCTCGAGACGCAGACCAGCGCCTCGGCGCCGGGCTACACCTTCGGCGGTGCCTGCGACCCGGGCAAGAGCGTCACGGCGGGCAGCACGGCCGACAAGGCGCGGTGCATGCGGCGCTACCAGCTGTCGACCTTCCGGAGCGGCAACACGGCGACCCTGAAGGTGACGGGCGCGCCGACGTCCGACACGACTCCCTCCGAGGATGGCATGCTCGACGTGAAGTACGGGAACCAGTACTCCGGCGTCACCTTCCAGGTTCCGGTGAACGTCAACTGACGGCGGCCGGACGGCCGGGGCCCACCTGACGGGCCCCGGCGCTGGAAGCACGACGGCCACCGCGCTCCCTTCTGGAGGAGCCGGTGGCCGTGGTGTTTTCCGGTGCCCTTCACGCCCACCGGGCGACGCGGCCGGTGGGCGAAGGGGCGCTAGCGCGCGGCCGGGGGCTTGGACGCCTTGGGGACCTTCTCCCAGTCGGCCAGGAACTTCTTGATGCCCGCGTCGGTGAGCGGGTGTTGGGCGAGCTGGGCGATGACGCTGAAGGGCAGCGTGGCCACGTCCGCGCCCATGCGGGCGGCCTGGAGGACGTGCACGGGGTTGCGCACGCTGGCCACCAGCACCTGCGTGGTGAAGTCGTAGTTCCGGTAGATTTCCAGGATGTTGGAGATGAGCTCCATGCCGTCCTGGGAGATGTCGTCCAGCCGGCCGACGAAGGGCGAGATGTACGTGGCGCCCGCCTTGGCGGCCAGCAGGGCCTGGTTGGCGGAGAAGCAGAGGGTGACGTTGGTGCGGATGCCCTCGGCGGTGAACACCTTGACGGCCTTCATGCCCTCCACGCCCATGGGAACCTTCACGACGACGTTGTCGTGAATCTTCGCGAGGCCGCGGCCTTCCTTCACGAGCTCGTCCGCTTCCAGCGAGACGCACTCGGCGCTGATGGGCCCGTCCACGATGGAGCAGATTTCCCGGATGGTCTCCTCCAGGGGCCGCCCCACCTTGGCGAGGAGCGACGGGTTGGTGGTGACGCCGTCCACGCAGCCCATTGCATGGGCCTTGCGGATCTCCTCGACGTCGGCGGTGTCGATGAAGAACTTCATCTCGTCCCCTCTCCTGGGAAAGAACCTGCGATTGAATGAAGGTGGATGTAGCCGGGCCGAAAAGCCCAGGCGAGCAGGCGCGTAACCGATGCCCCCCCACGCGTCAAGGGTGGCCACCGTGGAGGGTGGCGTGTAGAAGGTCCGGCCAACACCATGGCCCGCGCCCCCCGCTCCGCCGCCAAGAAGCCCCGCCTGCGCGCCCTCCCCGGGCGCCCTGCCCAGGTGCCTGCCCCTGATGCCGAGGCCACGCTCGCCTACGCGAGGGGCGTGCTGGAGGCCGAGGCCCGCGCCATCCTCAACGTCACGGAGCGCCTGGGCGACTCCTTCCTCCGCGCCGTGACGCTGGTGCGTGGGTGCACGGGCCAGGTGGTCGTCACCGGCATGGGGAAGGCGGGCCACATCGGCCAGAAGCTGTCCGCCACGCTGGCGTCCACGGGCATCCGCTCGGTGTACCTGCACCCGGCGGAGGCGGTGCACGGAGACCTGGGCCGCGTGGGGCGCGGGGACGTCATCCTCGCCCTGTCCAACAGCGGCTCCACCGAGGAGCTGGTGCGGCTGCTACCCGCCTTCAAGCGCATGGCCACGCCCGTCATCGCCCTCACGGGTGACGCGGAGAGCCCGCTCGCGCGCGGCTCCGAGCTGGTGCTGGACATCGGGCGGATTGAAGAGGCCTGCCCCATGGGGCTGGTGCCCACCGCGTCCACCGCGGCGCTGCATGCGCTGGGGGACGCGCTGGCCATGGCGGTGCTGCGCTCGCGGCCCTTCGGCACGGAGGACTACGCGCTGTTGCACCCGGGCGGGAAGCTGGGGCGCTCCGTGCAGCGGGTGTTCGAGCTGATGCGCAGCGGCCCCGCCAACCCGCTGGTGCTGGACACCGCGCCCCTGTCGCAGGTGGTGGGCGTCATGACGAAGACGCCGGGCCGGCCGGGCGCCGCGTGCGTGGTGGACAAGGCCGGACTGCTGGTGGGCATCTTCACGGACGGCGACTTGCGCCGCCGCGTGGAGGCCGGGCTCACCGACTTCACCGTGCCGGTGCGCGACGTCATGGGCAAGCGCCCGCGCTGCGTGACGCCGGAGACGCTGGTGCTCACCGCCACCGCGCAGATGCGCGAGCTGAAGGTGGACCAGCTGCCCGTCGTGGACGCGGAAGGCCACGCCGTGGGCCTGCTCGACGTGCAGGACCTGCTGGCCGCGAAGTTCGTCTGACCCGCGCGGCGGGCGTCCCTCGGAACTCCAGCGGACTCCACGCCCCAGCGCTCCGGATGGAAGCGCCGAAACGGGCGGGCCGCCACACGTCGGCGCTCCGGATGGAAGCACCGGGACGTGCCGCCCCGCTATCGGTGCGCTACTGCCCCAGCTTGGCCTGCAGGGACGCCTTGTTGGGGTAGTTCGGAGCGTCCGCGGCGAGCTTCTCCCAGAGCGCCTTGGCGCCCTTCTCGTCGCCCTTGCTCTTGAGCGTGTCACCCAGCTTCTCCACCGCGGCCGGGTCGGCCTGCACGGCCACGCCCCACACGCGCGCGGCCATGGGACGGCCCAGGCCCACCAGCGCCCACGCCATGCCCGCCTTCGCGCGCCCGTTCTCCGGCTGGAAGGGCACCACGCGCGTGTAGTTGGCGAGCGCCTCCTGGTAGCGGCCCTTGGACAGGTGCTCCTCGCCCTCGTCCACCAGCTTCGCCAGGCCCTGCTCCAGCTCCGGCGTGCGCTCGGTGTTCTGCACCGCGTCGATGGCCTCCTGAGACAGCGGGCGCGGCGCGTCCGCCGCGGCGGGGGCCGTGGCCACCTGCGACAGCCGGATGCGCCGGTCCTCCGCGCGCGAGGCGAGCAGCTTCTTGCGGCCGCCGGCCTTCACCGTCTCCTCCGCGAGCGTGCTCAGCCGCTTCGCCATGGGCGCCCGCTGCGAGTCCGGGTGCGCGGCCACCATGGCGTCGAAGCCCGCGCGCGCCTGCTTCAGCGCGGCCACGTCCTCGCCCTTCGTCTCGAACAGCAGCGCCGAGCGCGCGTAGAGGGCCTCCTCGTGCGAGGGCTCCACCTCCAGCACGGCCGCGTACGCCGCCAGCGCGCCGTCCACGTCACCGGAGAGGAAGAGCGCGTTCGCCCGCATCATCCCCACGTCCAGCGCCGGTGCCAGCGCCGCGCGCGCACAGGCCGCCGCGCCCGCGGCGTCGCCCTTCTTCGCGCGCTCCTGCGCCGCCGCCGTCATGTCCTCCACCGGTGTGCCCGCCGAGAAGCCGCAGCCCGCGGCCGCCGACGACGGCACGGCCGCCTTGCCCAGCTTCTTGCGCTGCGCGAGGAACACGTCGCGCGCCGGCTTCGCCCGCGCCTCGGCCTGCAGGAGGTAGATGACGGCGTCCGTGTTGCGGCCGTTCACGTAGTACAGCCGCCCCAGCGACGAGGCGATTTCAAAGGTCTTCTCCCTGTCGCGCAGCCCCTCCGTGGAGTCGAGCTGGCGCAGCAGCTCGTCCGCAGACGGCGGCGCGCGGCCGGTGCCCGACATGGGCGGGTGGCCCTCGGGCAGCGCACCCGAAGGAGCAGCGGCGCCGGGCTGCGCGCCGTCCACCTGGGGGTGCCCCTCGGGGAGGGCGCTGGCACCAGGAGCGGCGGGCGTGCGGGCGGGCGACGCCGTGGTCCCCGGGGGGACCGTCGGGTGGCCGGGCGGGAGATTCGTCGGCTCGGCGGCGAGCAGCGCCGCGGTGGCCAGGGCAAGGGACAGGTTCATGAGTCGTTGCTCGAGTAGCTCGCTTCGGGCCACCACGTGGCCTCGCTCCTGCGGACATCCTGCGGGGCGAGTTTCCCGAGGAGCTCCTTCACCGTCACGCCCAGCACCGGGTGCTTCTGCTCCGGGGCCAGCTCGGCCAGCGGCTCGAGCGCGAAGCGGCGCTTGTGCAATTCCAGGTGGGGCACCTGGAGGTTCGGGTCGGCCACCACCTGGCCCTCCCAGAGGAGGATGTCCAGGTCGATGGTGCGCGGACCCCAGCGCACCTCGCGGTGGCGCCCCAGGTCCTTCTCTATCTGCTGGAGGATGCACAGCAGCCGCTGGGGCGACAGGCCGCACTCCAGCGCCACCACGGCGTTGAGGTAGCGCGGCTGCGGCGGCCCCACGGGGGCGCTGTCGAAGAGAGACGAATAGCTCAGCACCGCCACCGCGTCGATGCGGGACAGCGCGGTCAGGGCGGCAACGAGGTGCGCCTCGCGGTCACCTTCGTTGGAACCCAGCCCCACATAGACGGTGTCGCTCACGGCTCCATCTCAACCGGGTTGACCAGGGTCCCGATTCCCTCGATCTCCACCTCCACCGTGTTCCCCGCCTCCAGCTTCCCCACGCCCGACGGCGTCCCCGTGCTCACCAGGTCACCAGGCAGCAGCGTCATGCCCTGGGAGATGAAGGACACCAGGCGGGCGGGGCTGAAGATCATGTCGGACGTCCGGCTGTCCTGGCGCACCTGCCCGTTCACCCGGCAGACGATTCGCAAGTCCAGCGGGGACAGGCCCGTCACCGCCCACGGCCCGGCGCAGGCGAAGGTGTCGTAGCCCTTGGCGCGCGTGTGCTGGATTTCGCGCTTCTGGATGTCTCGCGCCGTCACGTCGTTGAAGCAGGTGAGGCCCCAGATGGCGCGCGCGGCCGTCGCCTCGTCGGCGTTGCGCACGCGCTCACCGATAACGAGCGCCAGCTCCGCCTCGTAGTGCACCTCCTGGCTCGCCTTGGGAATCCGGATGGGCGAGCCCATGCCGTTGAGGGCGGTGGAGGGCTTGATGAAGATGAGCGGCTCGGGCGGGACGGGCTTGCCCATCTCCTCCGCGTGCTTGCGGTAGTTCTGGCCGATGCAGACGACTTTCGAGGCGTCCGACGGCACCAGCAGCGTCAGCCCGGCCAGCGAGCGGCGGATGCCCGTGTCCTTCGCGCCCACCCAGGGCGCGGCGGAGAGGACCACCACCTCGTTGCCCTCGACGCGGCCATGGTGCGCACGGCCCTCGTGCAGGAAACGGCAGTAGCGCGCGGTCGTCATGAAGTCCTCTGGAAGCCGAGCACGTCGGCCATGTCGTAGAGCCCTGGCGCCCGGCCCACCGCCCAGCGCGCGGCGCGCAGCGCCCCGAGGGCGAACTGGTCCCGGCTGGTGGCCCGGTGGGTGAGCTCGATGCGCTCGCCCTCGCCGAAGAAGAACACCGTGTGCTCGCCCACCACGTCCCCGCCCCGCAGCGTCTGCACGCCAATCTCATTCGCGGGCCGCGCGCCCACCATGCCGTGACGGGCGAAGGTGAGGTCCTCCTGTGAGCGCCCCAGCGCCCCGGCCAGCACCTCCGCCAGCCGCAGCGCGGTGCCGCTGGGCGCGTCCTTCTTCATGCGGTGGTGTGCCTCCAGCACCTCCACGTCGAAGCCGGAGCCCAGCACCCGCGCCAGCTCCGCCGCCATGCGGAACACCACGTTGACGCCCACGGACATGTTGGGCGCGGCCACCACGGGGATGGACTTCGCGCTCTCGGCCAGGGCTGCGGTGGACTCCGGGGTGAAGCCGGTGGAGCCCACCACCAGCGCCACGCCGCGCGCCGCGCACGCCTTCGCGTGGGCCACGCTCACCTCGGCGCTGGTGAAGTCGATGACGACGTCCGCCTTCGCCGCGTCCAGCGCCCGGGCCAGGTCGTCCATCACCTGCACCTCCAGCGCCCCCTGCCGCGCGGCGAGCCCCGCGTCCAGCCCCACGGCGGCGCCGCCCGGGCGCTCCGTGGCGCCCACCACCTTCAAGTCCTCCGCGTCCCGCGCCAGGCGCAGCAGCGTGCTGCCCATGCGGCCCGTGACTCCGGTGATGACGGTGCGAATCATGAGTGCCGGCGCTCCTGGCGGACCATCGGGTGTCGGGCCTTCAGCCCTTGAGCAGCCCCAGCGTGCGCAATTCGTCGCGCAGCTTCGACGCGTGGGGCTCACTCATGGGCACCAGCGGCAGGCGCAGCTCCGGACCGAAGAGGCCCATGACGTGCAGCGCCCACTTCACCGGAATCGGGTTGGACTCCACGAAGAGCAGCCGGTGCAGGTTGTTCATCCGCACCTGGAGGTCTCTCGCCTTGGCGATGTTCCCCGCGCGCGCCTGGGCCACGATGTCCGCCATCATCCGCGGCGCCACGTTGGAGGACACGGAGATGACGCCCTTGCCGCCGCAGGCGATGAAGGGCAGCACCGTGAAGTCGTCACCGGACAACAGCGTCATCCGCTCGCCGCACTTCTCGAGGATTTCGAGCGCGCGGAACATGTTGCCGGTGGCCTCCTTGATGGCCACCACCTCGGGGAGGTCGCACAGCCGCTGCACCGTCTCCGGCAGCATGTCCACGCCGGTGCGGCCCGGCACGTTGTAGGCGACAATCGGGAAGCCCGGGTGCGCGCGCGCAATGGCGCGGAAGTGCTCCACCAGGCCCGCCTGCGTGGGCTTGTTGTAGTACGGCGTGACGATGAGCGTGCCGTCCGCGCCCGTCTCGCGCACGCGCTTCACGCCCTCAATCGCCTCGGCGGTGCTGTTGGAGCCGGCGCCACCCACCACCGCCGCGCGCCCCTTCGACTCCTCCACGGCCACCTTCACCGCGCGGGCGCGCTCGTCGGGCGTCATCGTCACCGACTCGCCCGTGGTGCCCATGGGGATGAGGACGCTGGTGCCACCCTCAACCTGGTAGCGCACCAGGGCCCGGTAGGCCTGCTCGTCGAACGCCCCGTCACGGAACGGGGTGGCCAGCGCCGTCATGGAGCCTTCGAAGGTCTTCATGGCGGCGCTTATATGTTCAGGCCCGCTCGCCGCGCCAGAGGTCCTCGAGCCGCTCCCGTTCGCGAACCACCCTCCACGCCTCCCCATCCACCATGACCTCGGCCGGACGGGGACGGGAGTTGTAGTTGGAAGCCATGCTCATCCCGTAAGCCCCGGCACTCATGAAGGCATACAGCTCGCCTGCCTGGGGGAGGACCAGGGGCCGGGCCCGGGCCAGCACGTCGGTGGACTCACACACCGGCCCCACGACGTCCACCTCCACCGCCTTCCCGCGCCGCTTCACCAGCGGCTGGAGGCCATGGTGGGCCTCGTAGAGGGCCGGGCGGAGGAGGTCGTTCATGCCCGCGTCCACCACCACGAAGTGCTTCGCCGGGGTCTTCTTCCGGTACAGCACGCGGGTGAGCAGCACGCCCGCGTTGCCCACCAGCGCCCGGCCCGGCTCCAGCACCAGGTGCGCGCCGGTGCCCTTCGTCGCGTCCTGGACGGTGCGCGCGTACTCCTCGGGAGACGGAGGCGTCTCGTCCGTGTACGTAATCCCCAGGCCGCCGCCCACGTCCAGGTACTCCAAGGGGTGCCCGGCCGCCTTCAGCTGCGTGTAGAGGCCGGCCACCTTGGTGAGGGCGGCGCGCATGGGCGAGGCCTGGGTGAGCTGCGAGCCGATGTGGCAGTCCAGCCCGGCCGCGCGCACGCCCTTCAGCTTCTTCGCGCGCGTGTAGAGGGCGACGGCCTCCTCGAAGGGGACGCCGAACTTGGACGTCTTCAGCCCGGTGGAGATGTAGCGGTGCGTGCGCGCGTCCACGTCCGGATTCACGCGCAGCGCGAAGGGCGCGCGGCGGCCCAGGCGGCGGCCCACCGCGTCCAGGGCGTCCAGCTCCTCGGCGCTCTCCACGTTGAAGAGGAGGATGCCCGCGGCCAGCGCCGCCTCCATCTCCTCCTGCGTCTTGCCCACGCCGGCGAACACCGTCTTGTCCGCCGCGCCGCCCGCCTGCTTCACCCGGGCCAGCTCGCCGCCGGAGACGATGTCGAACCCGCCCCCCAGCCCGGAGAAGAGCCGGAGGATGGCGAGGTTGGAGTTCGCCTTCACCGAGTAGCAGATGAGGTGCGGCGTGGCGCCGAAGGCCTCCGACACCACCCGGAAGTGCCGGGTGAGCGTGGCCGCCGAGTACACGTAGGTGGGCGTGCCCACCGACTCCGCGATGGCCGGCAGCGGCACGCCCTCGGCGTGCAGCACGCCCTTGCGCCAGTGGAAGTGGTTCACGGGGTCGGCTCGGTGCCCGGGACGGCGGGCCCCGCGTCCGGAATCGGGGAGACGGACGGCCCCGAGGGCTCGATGGGGCCGCGGGGGGTGGTGTCCGCCGGAGGCGGCTGCGTCTCCGTGGGAGGCGCGGGAGGCGGCTCGGGCGGCTTCGGCGAGCCCTTGATGCCACACGCCACCAGCACCAGCGCGAGGCCGGTGGCGACACACACGGACGAGAGGACTCGGCGCATGGCTAGAAGTTGATGCCCAGCCAGCCGCGGATGGTCTGCGGCGTCTCGAACTCGGCGCGCAGCGTGCTGTCGAACTCCTGCAGGCCGCTCATCGGGAAGAGGATGCCGTACGCCGCGCCCGCGATGAAGCCGTCCTCGGTCTTGTAGTCCACGCCGACGTTGGCCTCCACGCCCAGCGCGCTGCTGGTGAAGGACGGGGTGGACTCCGAGTAGAGCGCCTGCGAGTAGATGAGGCGGCCGTACAGGTCGAAGCCCTCCGTCAGCGTGTACTTGGCGGAAGGCCGCACGTAGAACGCGTCGGTGATGCCGCCGATGATTTCCCGCCAGAGGATGAGGTCCACGCGGTAGTCGCGGTTGAAGCGGAAGTTGCGGATGGCGTTGTCGGAGCAGCCGCCGGAGCCGCAGCGGAACTGCGGGCCTTCCGAGTCACCCGGCTCGGTGAAGCCGTTGGTGCCGGAGCCGGGTCGGGCCGGGTAGTTGCCGAAGCCGGGGGCCTTGTCGCCGGAGGCGAAGCCCACTTCCAGGCCGAGCGACAGCTTGTTGTTGGCCACCTTCACCTCGCCCTGCGCCACGCCGCCGAACTGGGCGACGCGCAGGCTCTGGTTCTGCGTGGGGTCGTTGATGCCGCCCACGTCCAGGGCGCGGTTGCCGATGTTGCCGAACGTGCCGGCGAGCTCGAACTCCAGCCGCCAGTTGCGCTCCTCGTACCGCAGCCACAGGTCCGGGATGTAGAGCGACGCGGAGCGGGGGATGAAGCCCGTGCCGGTGCCGTTGTCGGTGCTGGCGTCGTACTCCCAGTTCTGCGTGCGGTAGGTGAAGTGCAGGCCGTACTGGAGCACGCTCTGGTTGTTGTTCAGCTTGGAGCGGATGACCGCGTCGGTGTCCCGGCGGGCGATGGCGAGCACCCAGCTGTGGCTGTCGTCCGACTGCGTCAGGTCCACCGGCTCGCCCTGCGAGCCGCGCCCGTCGACGACGCCCTCGGAGTTGAAGTCGAACATGGGCGTCACGTACCAGCCCTCGAAGGGGTTGGTGACGAACTGGACGCGGTCCACCGTGTCGCCGTAGTCGCAGTCGAAGCAGGTACCGTCGTTGCGCAGCATGCCCAGGCCCCAGTGGCTGCCCATGCGGCCGAAGCGCAGGATGCCCACCGGCGTCTTCACCTCGCCGTAGGCGCGGCGAATCTTGATGGAGTCCTCCAGCATGTCGACGGCGGAGTCCTGGCTCTCGGAGAAGACGCCGAAGAGGTTGCGCTGGTCCCCCGGGTAGAGGTTGTCCGGCTGCGAGCCCAGCACCACGTTGTCCAGGCCGAGCACCTCCATCTTGAGGCTGACCTGCTCGGAGACGTTGAACACGGGCTCCATGCGCAGGCGCATGGTGGCGAACGACTGGGTGTTCTCCCCGGCGCTGCGCGGCGAGCGCGGGAAGAGCTCCTGGCCGGGCTGCTTGCCCAGGTCGAACTTGTAGAAGAGCGTGGGGCGCAGGCGGAAGTAGCCGTCGAGCGTGAACACCTCCAGCTTGCGCTTCTCCTCGGGGAACTCCTCGTTCCACTCGCTGGAGTCGACGGACTGCTTGGCCGCCTCGGCGCGAATCTCCTCGCGCAGCTCCTGCTTGGCGGCGTCCAGGTCCTCGCGGCTGACGGAGTCCCCCTGGGCGGCGGGAGGCGGCTCGGCGGAGGGGGAAGCGGGCGCGGCGGGCGCGGCCTCGGTGGCGGCGGGCGCGGGCGCGCTACCGTCGGGCACCGGCGTCTGCGCGGTGGCCGTGGACGAAGCGACGAGCAGCGCCGCCAGCAGGGCGTGAGACATGGGCAACATTCTCCAGGGCCGCGCGGGGCGGCCGGGTCTGAAAGGCGGGCGATTCAAGCCACGGGACATGGGGGTGTCAACGCTTACCGGCCCGGGGCTTCGTCGCGTGAACGCCTGAGCGGGGCTGGCATTTCGGACAGAAGTGGGTGGTGCGGCCGGCCTGGGTGAAGGACTCGACGGGGCTCCCGCACCGGGAGCATGGGCCCTTTGCCCGGCCGTAGACGAGGAACGGGTTCTCCGAGCGCCCCTCCTCCAGGTACACCGGCTCCTCCCCCTCCTGCTCCTTGAGGCCGAAGTCGATGGTGGCCCGGATGGCGCCCACCAGACGCTTCCACTCCTCCGGGGTGAGGGACGCGGGCTCCCGGGAGGGGTGGATTCCGGCGCGGAAGAGGGCCTCGGCGGCGTGGATGTTGCCCAGGCCGGTGATTCGGGCCTGGTCCATCAGCGCCACCTTGAGGGGCTGCCGGGACGGGGCCACGGCCTTTTCGAGCTGGCCCGCGGTGAGGCCGTCCGCCAGGGGGTCCCTGCCCAGGGCCTTCACCACTTCCAGCTCCCGCAGCCCGGCGGCGGGGGCGGGCTCCAGCCGGCCGAACATGCGTGGATCACTGAAGTGGAGGACGTGCCCGTCATCCAGGTGGAAGCGGGCGCGGCTGTAGGGCTCACCCTGCCCTTCCGTGCGGCGGACGAACTTGCCCGTCATCCCCAGGTGGCCCAGCAGGCCCCGTCCTTCCTCGAAGGAGAAGAGGAGGTACTTGCCCCGGCGGACGAGGGACTCCAGGCGGCCGGACAGCTCGGCGAAGTGGCGGCGCTCGGCGCCGCGGAAGATGCGGGTGTCGTCGGCCTCGGCGCGGACGAGCCTCCGGCCGCTGAACCAGCGCACCAGGTTGCGCCGGGCAATCTCCACTTCCGGAAGCTCAGGCATCCGCTCCGGCACATAGCACCGCGAGCGGGGCGTGCGCATTTCTTACTTGTCGTACCGCGCACACCGGCGTGAAGTTCCCCGCGCCGGGAAGCCCCGCCTCCGTTATGAGGCGGGCTTCCGACCCAACACCACCCATTCGCTGGAGGCAGCATGGCGGACGTTCCGCAGAAGAAGTACACGCCGATGCAGTTCCCGCAGCTCAAGGGCCTCAAGGGGCTCAGCGACGCCGTCCTCGAGACGCACTTCAAGCTGTACGAGGGCTACGTCAACCGCACCAACAAGCTGACCGAGACGCTCTCGGGCCTGCAGCTCAAGGGCGAGGCCGCGGGCACCAACCCGGCCTACGCGGAGATGACCCGCCGGCTGGGCTTCGAGTACAACGGCATGGTCCTCCACGAGTACTACTTCGGCAACATGAAGCCGGGTGGCTCGGGCGCCACGCCGCCGGCGAAGCTGAAGAAGGCCATGGAGGAGAGCTTCGGCTCCTTCGAGAACTGGTTCGCGGACTTCAAGGCCGTGGCCACCATGCCGGGCATCGGCTGGGCCGTGACGTTCCAGGACCCGCGCACCGGGTGGCTGTCCAACCACTGGATCACCCTGCACGAGACCAACAACATCGCCGGCTTCAAGCCCATCATCATCATGGACGCGTGGGAGCACGCCTTCACGCCGGACTACAAGGCGAACGAGCGCGGCAAGTACGTGGACGCGTACTTCTCCAACATCGACTACGACGCCTGCGAAGGCCGTCTGAAGTAGCGCGTCGTCCTCTTTCCGCCCGGCGGGAGGCTCAGGCCGACGGCTCGCCGCCGTCGTCCTTCTTCCGCCGGGGCTCCGGGGTGCTGGACGTGGAGGCCTCGCCTCCGCCGCGCCGCTCCCGGACCTCGCGCGCCGCGGCCTGTGGGCGCAGTCGCAGCGAGCCCTCTTCGGGCGGCAGCGGCTGGCCGGCCCGGAGCGCGGCCACGCTCCGCTCCAGCGCCGCGAGCAAATCGCTCTGCGACGGAGGCCCCGCGGTGGCCCCCGCGTGCACGACGGGCCACTTCTCCGCCGTCTTCGGACGGGTGCGCGCCGCGCGGCGCTCGATGAAGGCCAGCAGCCGCTCGCGGTGGACGTCGTGGTAGCGCTGGGGCTCGAAGTGCGTGGCGCGGGCCTCGACGAGGTGCAGCGCCGCCTCCAGCTCGCGCGGCTGCGGATGCTCGCTCACGTGTGAGAGCTCCGCGAGGCTGTCCTGGGACACCATCTCCTCCGCGTAGTGGAGCGTGGACAGGAGCAGCCCCCGGCCATGGGGGCGCACCGCGCACAGGTGTCCCTTCTGGTAGAGCACGAAGTGGCCGATGCCCACGCGGCCCGCCTCGCGCAGCGCGGAGACCAGCAGCGAGTACGCGCGCTCGGCCCCCTCGGCGGGGACCAGGTGGTAGGGCGTGTCGTAGTGGATGGGGTCTATCTCCCCCGCCTCCACGAAGTCCTCCAGCTCGATGACGCGGCTGGACTGCGGGGCGAAGGCCTCCAATTCCCCGCGCGTCACCGTCACGCGGCGGCCGTCCTCGAGCTCGTACCCCTTCACCACGTGCTCGTAGGCCACCTCCTCGCCGTCCGCCGAGCACACCCGCTTGTTCTGGATGCGAGCGCCGTCCGCGTCGTGCAGCAGGTGGAATTGCGCCTGCTTCGGGCTGACAGCGCTGTAGAGCCTCACCGGGACGCTCACCAGGCCGAAGCCCAGCGAGCCCACCCATACGGGACGTGACATCCGCGCCTCCCCGGGCGCCGCGCGCGGGGCACCCGTAACTTCAAGAGTCCGTACCGGAGCCCGGTGCCGCAAGGCTCGCCGGGCCCCCCGGTGGGGGCACGGGCTGGAGCGCCGCCGGTGTTTGGATGGATTCGGTCCGCTTCACGTCCCTGGAGGACGAAGCCCCACGCGACGCTTGCCCGGAGGCGGGCGCTGCCCAAGAGTCGGGGCCCGCTCCCGACGAATCAACTCATGGAACGAAAGGCACACCCGGTCATGCAACGAATCCTCTCGATGGTACTGGGCCTCACCCTGGCGATGGGCCTCACCACGGGCTGCGCGAAGCAGCGCATCCAGGCGGAGAAGGCCATCGCGTCCACCCTCATCTCCGACGAGCAGGAGGAGGAGCTGGGCAAGGAGGTCAAGAAGGAGCTCGAGACGAAGGAGAAGATCAAGTACGTCCAGGACGCCGCCGTCGTCGACTACGTGAAGAGCATCTCCGCGCCCGTCCTCCGGCAGGCCACGAAGGACCGGCCGGGCGTGAAGTGGAAGGTCAACGTCATCGACGACCCGAAGATGGTGAACGCGTTCGCCACGCCGGGCGGCTACCTGTACGTCTACACGGGCCTCATCCTGGCGGCGGACACGGAGGCGGAGCTGGTCGGCGTCATGGCGCACGAGGCGGGCCACGTGGTGGGCCGCCACTCCGCGCGCGCCATGGTGAACCAGCTCGGCCTGCAGGCCGTCACCCAGGCGGCGCTGGGGAAGAACCCGGGCGCGGTGGCGACCGTGGCGGCGCAGCTCGTGGGCGGCGGGACGATGCTCGCGCACGGCCGCAGCGAGGAGACCGAGGCCGACGAGTACGGCGCCCGCTACACGTCCGGCGCCGGCTATGACCCGCGCGGGCTCATCACCTTCTTCCAGAAGCTGCAGAAGGAGCAGGGGGACTCGCCGGCCTTCATGAAGTGGCTGAGCACGCACCCCACGAACCAGGACCGCATCGCGCACCTGCAGAAGGTCATCTCGCAGAACAACCTGCGCGGCAGCAACAACAGCCCGGGCGGGCTGCCGGCCATCCACCAGAAGCTGGGCAAGAAGTAGCCCGCGCGGCGCTCAGTGCAGGTGGGAGGGGGGCTCGCGCTCCAGCTCCGGAAGGGTGGGCTCGGGGGACTGGCCCCGGGCCACCCGCCGCCTCCACCGGAAGCGCGCCAGCCGCGACTTCTTCGCGCTGCTGGCGCTCTTCGCCGCCCCGGGCGTCATGACGGGCGGCTCCAGCGGCGCGGGCTGGTCGAAGTCGCGCGCCCCCTTCTCCTTCCCCTCCGCGGACGCGTGCTCGAGGATGGCGTTGATTTCGCCGCCGAGGATGAAGACGAGCCCGGAGATGTAGAGCCACAAGAGCAGCACCACAACGCCGCCGATGGAGCCGTAGGTGACGTTGTACTTGCCGAAGTGCTCCACGTACTGCGTGAAGCCCCAGGTGCTCGTCAGCCAGATGCCCGTGCCCAGCATGGAGCCGGGGGTGATGTACTTGAACTTCTGCTTCACGTCGGGGAGCAGGTAGTAGCAGAGCGCGAGCGCCAGCATCACCAGCGAGGCGGTGAAGGGCCAGCGCAGCCAGGACCAGACGAGGTAGAACTCGTCGACGAGCTGCAGCTTGTCGGCGACCCACGCGCCCAGCCGTCCGCCGAGCAGGAAGATGGTGAAGGACAGCGGGATGAGCAGCGTGCCGACGAGCGTCACCAGCATGGCCAGCCCCTGCGTCTTCCAGATGGGGCGGGACTCGGGCACGTCGTAGGCCAGGTTGAGCGCCTTGCGCAGGGCGTCCACGCCGCGCGACGCCGTCCACAGGGCGATGATGAGGCCCGCCGTCAGCAGCTTCGGCCTCGGCTGGTTGACCAGCGACTGCAGGTGGCCCGTCACCAGCTCCAGCGCGTCCCCGGGGACCAGCGGACGGATGCGGTCCACCATCGCGTCCACCGCGCCCGGTGCGAAGGGCAGGTAGGCGACGAGCGTGAAGAGGAAGAAGAGGAACGGGAACAGCGAGAAGAGCAGGTAGTACGACAGCTGGGCGGCGATGTCGGTGACGGTGTCCTCCTGGAACTCCTTCACGAAGCGCCGGCCGAACTCGCGCCATGTCAGGTACTTGAGCCTGAACAATCGCATCTCCCCTCCTCGCTCGCCTCTCCCCCCGGGGCGAGGAAGGTGGGAACGGTGGGGAGGATTGGCAGCAGGCGAGCAGGCAGGCGCCCGGCCGGACAGGCGCCGCTCGGGCCGCTCAGGCGACGTTGGGTGGGAGGTATCTGCCCAGCAGTGGACGAAGCCGGGTGCGGACCTCGTCGGGGATGCGGGCCCGGTCGGTGGCGATGGCCAGCGCGAGCGCGGTGTCACAGCGGCAGCCGTTGCCGCGGGGCTCGGCAATCCGGGGCAGCGCGCGGCGGATGAGGGCGGCGGCGCTGACGGTGGCGGCCTGGACGTTGTGGGAGACCTGCGTCAGCAGGTCCTCGTGCGCCTGGCCCGGAGGCGGCGGCCGCCACGAGTCGTAGTCGGTGGGCAGGGCCACCAGCGCGTAGTGCAGCTCCGCCTCGCGCGCGAGCCGGGCCTCGGGCATGACCGTCATGCCGACCAGGTCCCCGCCCCAGGACTGGTAGAGGAGGCTCTCCGCGCGCGTGCTGAGCGAGGGCCCCTCGACGCAGACGTAGGTGGCGTCGGGGTGGACGGTGGGGCCCCGCGGGTCCGCGGCGGCGGCGAGCACGGCGCGCAGCGTGGCGCAGAAGGGGCTGCCCAGCTCCACGTGGACGGCGACGTCGTCGTAGAAGGTGCAGGGCCGGCGGTAGGTGCGGTCGATGACCTGGTCCGGCAGGACGAGCTGGAGCGGCTGGAGGTGCTCGCGCAGGCTGCCCACGGTGCCGGTGGCGAGCACGTGGGTGACGCCGAGCAGCTTCAGCGCGAAGAGGTTGGCGCGGTACGGGGCGCGGGTGGCGTTGTAGATGTGGCCGGGGCCATGGCGGGACACGTAGACCACGGACACGCCGTCCAGCTCGGTGGTGATGATGGGGCCGGCGTGGGGGCCGAAGGGCGTCTCCAGGGTGTGGGACTCCCCCCGACCGAGGACACCCAGCGTCTGTCCGAGTCCGTGGCTCCCGATGATGCCCACCCTGACAGCCATGTGCCTCCTCTAGGCATGAGTGCCGCGAACGCGGACCATAGCGCGGGCCCCTGGCGCCGTGAGGCGAGAAGACTGGTAGTTTTCGCATTCGTCATGCGTGCCTACCCGCTCCTCGCCCTGCTCTTCGCCTCCGCCCCCGCGGCCGCCGCCGTCCCCACCGGCTGCCAGGAGGACTACTCCTCGTGCAAGGAGGACTGCGCCATCGAGTACGGAGGCAGCGGGCGCACCATCAAGAAGCTGACCTCGTGCATGGCCGAGTGCCAGGACACGCTGGACCACTGCGCCAACCGGCACTCGTCGCTGAAGGATTTGCCGCCCGGGGTGGCGAACGACGATGCGCGCCCGTCCCGCAAGTCCGAGCCGGCGCGGAAGAAGACGAAGAAGAGCCAGGAGGACGACCCGTTCGGAGACGACGACCCGGCGCCCAAGCGCTCGAGCAGGGACGACCCGTACGGTGATGTCCCAGCGTCCAACCCGAAGGGTGAGCCGGAGCGGCGGGAGTCGTACCGGGCCTCGGAGGCGGCGCGCGAGGAAGTGCCGCCCCGGCGCGAGGAGGTGCCGCCCGCGCCGGCCCCATCGCGTGCCTCGGGCTCGCGGGCGACGTCGAGCCGCGCGAACGCGGAGGAGATGGTGACGGGGAGCTCCTCTCCGGGTTCGCAGCGCAGCGGGTACCGGGCCTCGGACGCGGAGCCGGAGCCCGAGAAGTCACTGGGGCTGGAGGGCCTGGAGCCGCTGGACGCGCCGCCGGAGCCCGCGCCGGTGGCGAAGTCCGGGGGGAAGAGCGCGCCGGCGAAGTCCGAGCCGGAGACGCCCGCCGCGAGCACCGAGGCGAAGGACCCGCTGCTGGATGAGGAGCCCGCGGTGATTGCGGCGCCTCCACCGTCGCGCAAGCCCGCGACGACGACGAAGGCGCCGCCCCGCCAGACACCGGCGCCCGCGCCAGCGCCGAAGAAGGACATCTCCGACTGGGACCCGAACGGCGACTGAGGACCCGATGCCCACCCGTCCACCTCCCGTGCCGCTCGAAATCCCGGAGCCCGTGAGGCTCAGGGCGCTGTCGGAAGGCGCGGCCGGAGCGGCCTGGTTGGCGGCGCTGCCGGGCGTGGTGGACGGACTGGTCGCGGACTGGGGGCTGGTGCCGGGCCGCGTCCTGACGGGCGGCACGCAAGGCCTGGTGATGGAGGTGGCGCTGGAGGACGGCCGGGAAGCGGTGTTGAAGGTGGCCGGGTCGCAGGAGGACCCGGCGGTGCGCGAGCTCGACGCGCTGCTGGCGGCGCAGGGACGCGGCTACTGCGAGGTCTACCGCCATGAGCGTGCGCGGGGCGCGATGCTGCTGGAGCGGCTGGGCGCGCCGCTGGCCACCCTGGGATGGTCGCCGGAGGCCGAGATGACGGCGATTTGCGCCACCCTGAACGCGGCGTGGTCGAAGCCCTCGGAGCCGATGGGCTTCATCACCGGGGCGGGGAAGGCAGACAGCCTGGAGGCCTTCATCCTGGAGCTCTGGGAAGAGCTGGGGCGGCCGTGCTCCGAGCGACTGGTGGCCAGGGCCCAGGCCTTCGCGGAGTCGCGGCGGCGGGCGTACACCCCCGAGTCAGCGGTGCTGGGCCATGGCGACGCCCACTCGTGGAACACGCTGCGGGCTCCCGGCGAAGGGGCGGACCGGTTCAAGTTCATCGACCCGGACGGGCTCTTCATCGAGAAGGCCTACGACCTGGGCGTCCTCATGCGCGAGTGGACGCCCGAGCTGCTGGCCGGAGACCCCGTGGCCCTGGGGCGGGCGCGCAGAGACCGGCTGGTGGCGCTCACCGGCGCGGCCCCGGATGCGGTCTGGCAATGGGGTCTGATGGAGTGCACCTCCTCGGGCCTGCTGTGCCTGAAGATTGGCCTGGAGGGCGGCCGCGAGATGCTCCAGGTCGCCGAGGCCTGGGCCACCGCGGACCCGTGACTGTCGAGGCACCCGGTGGGCCGTCGTCGGGCGGCGTGCCTTCGCAGCAGCACGCCGCCCCAACCTTCTCGGGCCGCCCGGTGGTGCTCAGGCGAGGGTCAGCGCGCGCCGGATGGCGAGCTCGACGGGCGAGTATTCGCTGTCCGCGCGTTCGAGCTTCAGCGGCTCGGCGGGGAGGAGCGGGGGTTGCGCCATGAAGCGCGGCCTCGTGCCCCGGTGCGGCTGGGCCGCATGCACCAGGAAGGGATGGCAGAGGTAGACGGTGCCAGCCGGACCGGTCGCCAGCGCCTCGCGCCGGTGGGCGCTTCGGGCGAAGTTGTCGGCGGCGAGCTCGCGCAGGCTTAGCCCCGCCTCACCGGCAGGCGCAAGCTGGCGCGCGATGTCGAGGTGCGAGCCCACCCGGATGCGGGTCGGGGCATCGTCCTCTCCCACGTCCGAGAAGAGGAACAGCATCAGCAGGAGACGGCCCGTGGAGGAGACATTCACGCACCACTCCATGAAGTCGGGATGCTCGAAGTTGAAGGAGACATCGACATGCCAGCCGGCGTCGCCCGGGTCCTCCGTTGACGGGAAGCGGACGGGGAAGGTGCCGAGTGCGCCAGGCTTCCGCCACCGTCCGGGCCCGACGAGCTGGTCGAAGGCGCCGTGAAGGAGCGGGGTGCTGGCGGCAGCCCGAAAGGGCGGATGGGCGTACTGGTTGAGGCGGATGACCGGACGGGTCCAGGTGGCTGGATTGTCCGGGTCGCAGCCGGTGTCGGCCCAGAGAATGGCGCGGGCCTCGTCGGCCACGGCACGGGGAAAGGCGTTGTCGACGCGGACGAAGCCGTCGTTGATGAACGAGTCGAGCTGCGCTCGAGAGAGCGCGGGCTTGGGGTCAGTCATGAGTGTGTCCAATGGGTTCGCATGGCCGCCACGGCAGGGCAGCCGAGAAAGGCGGGCCAACGGGCCACGCCAGGTCAGGGTTCTCGAAGCGCCTCAGGCGCCCAGGAACACCGCGAACCGCATGTGCTTGGACATCATCATGGGGGGAAACGATAGCCGGCGTGCCCCGGGTGTCAACCCAGCGCGCGGGCGGGTTCCGGCGCAGCGCCTACGCGGCCTGCCGCTCACCTTCCGGAGGCAGCGGCGCCGACGGCGGAGGCCGCACGTGCGCCGTCTGCGTCAACCGCACGCCCGCGAGCACGAGCACACCGCCCACCGCGATTTCCCAGTGCAGCGCCTCGCCCAAGAGCAGCCACGCGGCCACCGCGGTGGTCGGCGGCTGGAGGTTCGAGAAGATGGCCACCTTCGACGCCGGCACCTTCGACAGCGCGTAGTACCAGATGAGGTACGCCACCACCGACGTGAGCAGCCCCAGGTACACGATGGAGCCCTTCGCCGCGTTGCTCGCCGCCATCACCTCGGCGGGCTTCGCCATGAACGGCGCCATGAGCAGCATCATCAGCGTCGCCGCCACCATGCTCCACGCCGTCGCGCGAATCGTCCCGTGCGCTGCCACGAAGGGCTTGCCCTCCGTCGTGTACCCCACCCACGCCACCACCGCGCCGAGGATGAGCAAATCGCCCATCAACGAGCCGCTCGCGTCCGCCAGCCCCCGTCCCAGCAGCAGCACCACCACGCCCACGAAGGCCGTGGCGATGCCTCCCACCGCGCGCAGTGACGCCCGCTCATGCCCTCGCGCCAGGCTCAGCAGGTACACGCCCAGCGGCGTGAGCGAATAGAACAGCGCCGCGTGCGCCGCCGAGGACTTCGACAGGCCATAGAAGAAGAACGCCTGGTTCACCGGCCCCGCCAAGAGCCCCAGTCCCAGCACCCGCTTCCACTCGTGGCGCGGCGGCAGCTTCGGCCCCGGCGTCAGCCCCAGCAGCAACACGAACACCGCGCCGCTCAGGATGAAGCGCCACATCACCACCGTGAGCGGCGGCAGCTCCGTCATCGCCCGCTTGCCGGCGAGGTACGTACCCGCGCTGATGACGACCTGGACGCACATGCCTGCGTACACCAGGCCCAGCGAGGAGGAGGCAGCGGTGGAGGTCAGGGGTCGAGCTGGCTGAGCGCCCATTGCGCCGCTGTACGTACCAACTCGCTCGTGTCGCCGCAGAGCTTTTCGAGCAGCGGCCGGGCATCCGCCCGCTTCGCGACGCCCAGCGCATACACCGCGTTGCGGCGGAGCCCGTCGTACCGCGCCCGTGCCAGCGCTGTACCGGGTACGAGGTGCTCATACTGTTCCGCTGTCAGCCCCGCCAGCTCCAGCGTGCCCAGCTCCGCCACCGCTCGCGGCGCGAAGCGTGGGTGTTCCGCGAACACCGGACGCCGGTTGAGCGGACACACCTGCTGGCAGATGTCGCAGCCGAAGATGAGGTTGTCGAACTTGAGACGGAACGCCTCGGGCACCTCGCGCTCGCGGTTCTCAATCGTCTGGTAGGACAGGCACGCCCGCGCGTCCACGCGGCCGTTGCCCACCAGCGCTCCCGTGGGACAGGACATGAGGCAGCGGCGGCATGAACCACACCGGTCCGCCGCCGGGCCCTCCCCGTACGCATCCACCTCCACGTCCAGGATGAGCGTGGCCAGCAGCACCCACGAGCCATAGGGCTCGGTGATGAAGCAGCCGTTCTTCCCCACGTACCCCAGCCCCGCGCGCGCGGCCCACACCTTCTCCATCAGCGGGCCGCTGTCCACGCTCCCGTAGGTGCCCACGCCCGGGAACATGGCGACCACCGCCTTGCGGAAGGCCTTCATCCTGTCGCGCAGCGTGGAGTGGTAGTCACGCCCCCGTGCGTAGCGGGCAATCGGCGAGTCCACCGTCTGCGCGTCGTCCCGCCAGTAGTTGTTCGCGAAGGAGATGACCGTCCGTGCGCCCGGGAGCAGCTTCTGCACATCCAGGCGCTCGGCGGCCCGCTCTCCCATCCAGTCCATGTCCGCCGCGTAGCCGGACTCCACCCACTCCATCAGGAAGGTGGGCGGAATCGGCTCCGCGCGCGCGAAGCCCACCAGGTCGAAGCCAACGAGGCTGGCGAGCTCGCGAAGCTGGGAGGTGGGCAGCGAGTTCATCGGGCGTCTTCTACGGCGTGCTCCTCTTCTCCGGTATCCACTTCACGTCCGGGACGCCAGCCCGGTGGTTCGCCAGCCGGGCCATGACGAACAGCAGGTCCGAGAGCCGGTTCAGGTAGACGACCACGGCCTGCGGAATCTTCCCCTCGCGCAGCAGCGGCACCGTGCGGCGCTCCGTGCGGCGGCACACGGTCCGCGCCAGGTGCAGCGCGGCGGCGGCCTGGGTGCCCCCGGGGAGGATGAAGTGGGTCATCTTCGGCAGCTCGGCCTCGAAGCCGTCGATGACGCGCTCCATGTCCGCCGTCCACTCCGCCTTCAGCTCGGGAATGTACGAGGACGCCTTGGTGTCCGCGGGCGTCGCCATCACCGCGCCCAGCGTGAAGAGCTGGTCCTGGAGGCGCTGCAGCAGCGCGTCCATGTCCGCCGGCATCGGGAAGCCGCGCGCCAGGCCGAGGGTGGCGTTCAGCTCGTCCACCTCGCCGTATGCGTCCACGCGCTCGTCGTCCTTGGGGACGCGTCCGCCACCGAACAGCCCCGTCTCTCCGGCGTCTCCACTCTTCGTATAGATCTTCATCGTTGGCCGGCTTGTAACGGCAGCGCGCGGGCGTCGTCCACGGGAAGGCGGACGGATACGTCAAAGACTTGATCCAGACTGGCGCCGATCCTACATGGCCGTATGCGGCCATATCTCTCCCTGCTCGACCACGTCCTCAACCATGGGACGAAGAAGGGCGACCGAACCGGCACGGGCACGCTCAGTGTCTTCGGCCACCAACTGAGGTTCGACCTCACGCAGGGCTTCCCGCTCGTCACCACGAAGAAGCTGCACGTGAAGTCCATCCTCCACGAGCTGCTGTGGATGCTCGCGGGGGACACCAACGTGCGCTCGCTCCAGGCGCACAACGTCACCATCTGGGACGAGTGGGCCAACGCGGACGGCAGCCTCGGCCCCGTGTATGGCCACCAGTGGCGCTCGTGGACCGCGCCCAACGGTGAACACATCGACCAGATGAACGGGCTGGTGGAGGGGCTGAAGAAGAACCCCGACTCGCGCCGGCACATCGTCAGCGCGTGGAACGTGGCGGACCTGCCCTCCATGAAGCTGCCGCCCTGCCACGTGCTCTTCCAGTTCTACGTGGCCGACGGGAAGCTGTCCTGCCAGCTCTACCAGCGCAGCGCGGACATCTTCCTCGGGCTGCCGTTCAACATCGCCTCGTACTCGCTGCTGACGATGATGGTGGCGCAGGTGACGGGCCTGAAGGCGCACGAGTTCATCCACACCGTGGGCGACGCGCACCTGTACCTCAACCACGTGGAGCAGGCGAAGACGCAGCTCCAGCGCGAGCCGCGTCCCCTGCCCCGCATGCGCATCAACCCCGACGTGAAGGACCTGTTCGCCTTCAAGTACGAGGACTTCACGCTCGAGGACTACGAGCCGCACCCCGCCATCAAGGCGCCCGTGGCTGTATGAGACTGTCCGCCATCGTCGCCATGGCCTCCAACCGGGTCATCGGCGCCGGCAACCAGCTCCCGTGGCGCCTGTCCGCGGACCTGGCCCGCTTCAAGAAGCTCACCATGGGCCACACCCTGGTCATGGGCCGCAAGACGTACGAGTCCATCGGCCGCCCGTTGCCGGGCCGCACCTTCATCGTCGTCACCCGGCAGAAGGACTACGCGCCCCCGGGCGTCACGGTGGCGCACTCGGTGGACGAGGCGCTTTCGCTGGCCGGGGCACGTGGCGACGGCGAGGTGTTCATCGCCGGTGGCGCGGACCTGTACGCGCAGACAATGGACCGCTGGAACCGGCTCTACCTCACACGCATCGCCCGCGAGTTCCCCGGCGACACGTACTTCCCCGAGGTGGACCTGTCCGGCTGGCGGCTCGTCGAGGATGAGCAGCACCCGGAGGCCGAGCTGCCCCACGCGTTCCTCACGTACGAGCGGTGAGCCCGTCCCGCACGCGCCGTGCCCTCCACTCGCGCCTCACCTTCGTGCGTGCGCTGACGCCCCGTCCAGCACGCACAGTGGCCTCCACGCACGCCTCGCCTTCGTGCGTGCGCTGACGCCCCGTACAGCACGCGCCGGGGCCTCCACGTGCGCCTCACCTTCGTGCGCCGAGGCGCGTCCGCGTCACTTGAACAGGCGGAAGAACCGGAACGCCTTCGGCCACTCGCGCCGGGGCCGGAAGGCGATGGCCACCTCCTGCCCGCCCAGGGAGGACTCGGTGAGCACGACATGGTCCTCGCAGGCCCGGCCCTGCTCGAACTCCGCGTCCGACACCCGGCACACTGCCTTGTAGAACGGACCGGCGAGCCACTCGGCCACCTCGGGCGTGTCCTTGAACTTCAGGTACGCCGCGAGCGACGCGTGCGCCGCCGCCAGCACCGCGTGCCCGGTGGGCACCGACTCGCGGATGAGGATGTACATCTTCAGCGGCGCGGCGGGCTTCGGGGCGGGCACATCCAGGTCCATGGGGGCATGGACGCCCTTTTCCACCTGTCCCCTGACATCTCGAACGCCCAGGGAGTGCCCGTCCCGACGGGCGCTCCGCACGCCGGCTGCTGGCACCCTGTCGGCACATGCCCACTTCCACGGCATGCAGACCGCCATCACCACCCGTCCCGCCGACTTTCCCTGGCGCGTCGCGGCCCTGGCCAGCGCCGCCGCCCTCACCGCCGCCAACGGCGCCGCGCTCACCGTCTCCCTGCGACTCGCCTCCCTGCTCCGAGCCCGGCGCCATCCCCGGCCCCGCGCCTTCCCCGCGCTCGCCTCGGGCGCCACCGCCCTGGGCGCCCTCACCATGGGGGCGCTCAGCGTCGGCGCGCTCGCCATCGGCGCCCTGGCCATTGGCCGGCTCCGCGGCGGGGACTGGAAGCTGGACCGTCTGCGCATCCGCTCGCTCCAGGTGGAGCAGTGGACCGGACCGGACCGCCCCGCCTTATCGGGTGCTTGATGCGCCGTGATTTTGATATTGACTCTCAAGATTGAGATACGGGCCCTCGGCTGGTAGACCGGGGGCCATGAATCGCGCTGCCCTGTCCGTACTGTGCCTGCTGTTCGTGCTGCCCCTGTCGGCCCGTGCCGAGGGCACCTCGGAAGAGCGGACCTGGCACCGGCTGATCGGCATCCTCCAGTACCTGGAGGCGGACTACCCTCTGGCCATCGAGTCCCAGTCGGAGTTCGAGCTGGCGGAGCAGAAGAGCTTCGCGGCGGAGGCGGTGGACGCGGCGAAGGCGCTCGGGCCTTCCGCGGAGGCGTTCCTGCCGCGCGTGCAGGCCATCCAGGCGCGGGTGGACCTTGCCCAGGACGCGCCGGGCGTCAGCCGGGACTGCGGCACGCTGGTGGAGGACCTGGTGCTGGCCGGCGGCCTCGCCCGCAGCCCGCGCCGCCCGCCGGACCTGAAGCGCGGCGAGGAGCTCTACAAGACCAACTGCGCGGCGTGCCACGGCGTGGACGGCCACGCGGACGTGCCCATCGCCGCGAACATGGAGCCCGCCCCCGCCAATTTCCAGGACGCCGAGCTGATGGGCGGCCTCACCCCCTACAAGGCCTTCAACACCACCAGCTTCGGCGTGCCGGGCACGTCGATGCCGGCCTACCCCACCCTCTCCGAGGAGGAGCGCTGGTCGCTGGCCTTCTTCGTCTTCACCCTGCGCCTGCCCGCCTGCGAGGGCACGCCTCCGAGCGCCTCGCTGGAGCGGCTGGCCAACTCCACCGATGACGCCCTGGTGAAGGAGTACGGCCAGGAGCACCTCGCGTGCCTGCGCCGCAAGCTGCCGGACGCGGACGAGGAGCGCTCGCTGCTCCTGGCGCGCGAGGGCATCGAAGAGGCCATGCGCCAGGGCGCCGCCGGAAACGGCGCCGCCGCGAAGGCGGCCCTGCTGGACGCGTACCTCAATGGCCTGGAGCCGGTGGAGCCCAAGCTGAGCTCGAGAGACCCGGCGCTGGTGGCGCGGCTGGAGAAGGCCTTCCTCCAGGCACGGATGGCGGCGGACAGCGGCAGCCCCCACCTGCAGGACGAGGGACGCGAGCTGATTTCCCTGCTGGACCAGGCGCGCCGGAGCACGGGCAGCGCGGCGGACCTGATGTCCACGATGTGGCTGACGCTGCTCATCATGCTGCGCGAGGGCTTCGAGGCCACCATCATCGTCGCCGCGCTGCTGGCGGCGCTGAAGAAGATGAAGGCCACCGAGCACGTGCGCGTGGTGCACGCCGGGTGGATCTCCGCGCTCGTCGTCGGCGCCCTCGCCTACGTGCTGGGCCGCCACCTGCTGGCCGGCGCGCAGCGCGAGTGGATGGAGGCCGTGGCCGCGCTGCTCGCGGTGGGCATGCTGCTGTACGCCGCGCTGTGGCTCAACGCGCGCTCCAACATGAGCCAGTTCATGGGCGAGCTTCGCTCGAAGATGCAGGGGGCGCTGGGGCGCGGCAGCCTCGCGGGCCTGTTCTTCATCTCCTTCACCGCCGTGCTGCGCGAGAGCTTCGAGACGGCCATCTTCCTCCAGGGGCTCGCGCTGGACTCCCCGGCGGGCGTGGCCTGGGGCGCGCTGCTCGGCGTGGTGGCCATCCTCGTGCTGGTCCTCTTCGTCAATCGCGTGGGCTACCGGCTGCCGATGAAGACGCTCTTCAACGCGTCCACCGTCATCCTCGTCGTCACCGCCGTCATGCTGCTGGGCAAGGGCCTGCACTCGCTGCAGGAGGTGGACGCCCTGCCGCTGGTGCCGCTGCGCTTCATCACCGTGGACCTGCTCGGCATCTACCCGGACGCGGTGTCGCTCGTCCCGCAGGCGCTGCTGGCCGCGGCCCCCCTTGTCTGGCTGCTGCTGCGCCGCCGGAGCCGCTCGCCGCGCGTGCCCGAGGTCTCCGCGAGCTGACGCGACGGCCGGCCCCGCCTTGCGGTAGCGTCGCCCCGGTGAAGCCTCCGCGCGCGCTCTCCACCTGGCTGGCCGTCCTCGTCCTCGCGGGCACCCGTGCCGCCTGGGGACAGCAGGCGCCCGCCGAGGCGTCCGAAGCCGAGCCCGCCCAGGCCCCCGCCTCCGAGCTGACCCCGCCGCCGCTCATCCCCGTCCCTCCGCCCGGGAGCTCGGACCGGCCGTCCCGCCAGCCGCCTCCCGAGGGCGAGGACCCCCGCGAGCCGTCGGACCGGGGCGAGGAGCCCCCCACCACCGCGAGCAGGCCGTCCCGTCCCGGCCGCGCCGCCGTGCCCGCCGAGGACCCCGTGCCCCGCGTGGCGTTGGAGCTGGTGGGAGGCACCGCCGGTGGAATCGTCGCGGGCACGGTGGGGCTGGTGACGGGCTACGTCCTGGCGCTGCCCACGGTGGGCTGCGACGAGTGCAATGTCGTGTCGCTCGTGGGCGGCTTCACCGGCGTGCTGATTGGCATCCCCGCGGGCACGTGGCTGGGCGGCCGGCTCGTGGGGGGCAGGGGCACCTTCCTCGCCACCGCGGGCGGCAGCCTCGTGGGCTGGGGCGGCGCGCTGCTGGGCTCGCTGCTGCTGGACTCGGGCGACAGTGACGCGCTCTCGCTGGCGCTGCTGGTGATGCCCGTCGCCGGCGCCACCGTGGGCTACGAGCTGTCCCAGGCGTCCGGGCCCGCCGCGCCCCCGCCCTCCATCTCCCGCCCGTCCCAGGTCCGGGTGGTGCCCCTGGCGGGCATGACGGAGCACGGGCCCCGCCTGGGGCTGATGGGCCGCTTCTGAAGGGCCGCGACTACACGCGGAAGTACTGGAGCGACTCCTCGCGCACCCGGCCCTCCTCCATCAGCTTCTCCAGCGTGGCCAGCGCGCTGCGCTCGGCCACCGGGTGCAACAGCGGCGGCGTGTCCGCGTAGGCCGTGGACACCACCTGCGCCAGCGTGGCCCCCTCCGGCGGCACCGCCTGGAGGATGAGCGACTCGCGCAGGGCGCGGTGGTCCAGGTACTCCTGCAGCTTCGCGGGCCCGTCCGGCAGCGGCGGGCCGTGCGCGGGGTACAGCGTCGTCACGGGCAAATCCCGCAGCCGCGCGAGCTGCGTCAGGTACTCGCGCATGTTGCCCTCGGGCGGGTCGATGACGATGGTGCCCACGCCCGCCACCATGTCCCCCACCACCGCCGCGCGGCTGCGCTCGTCCACCAGGCAGACGTGGCCCCGCGCATGTCCGGGCGTATGCAGCACGCGCCAGCGCTGCGGCACGTCGCCGGCCAGCTCCAGCACCTCGCCATCCTCCAGCAGCCGCTCCACCGGGAAGTCCAGCCGGTCCGCCGTGAGCGCATGGCACCACAGCGGCACGCCCAGCCGCTCCTTCACCGCGCGCGCCCCGCCGACGTGGTCCCCGTGGTGGTGGGTGAGCACCACCGCCACCACCTTGAAGCCCTCCGCCTTCAGCCCCGACAGGAGCGACAGCAGCCTCGCGTACTGCTTCACGTCCGAGGCGCCCGGGTCCACCACCAAGAGCTCGCCGTTGCCCAGCACGTACGCATTCGTGTGCGCGGCCGGCGGCAGCGTGGGCGTCTCCAGCGCCATGACGCGCACGCCCTGCTGGAACTCGATGCGCTGGGCGACGTAGCCCGGGCAGAACGGCGGCGTCGTCATCCGCGCCCGCGCCTCCGCCTCGTCCGTGAAGGCGCCGAGCACCTGGAAGGCATGCAGCGCGGGCGGGTGCAAGAGCGCCGTGCCGTTTCCCCACCGCGCCAGCGCCTCCGCGGGCGTCACCCACGCCCCCTCGGACAGCTCCCCGGGCCACCACTCCGCGCGCGAGTGCTCCGGCGCTTCCACCAGATAGAAGCGCGTGTCGAAGCGCACCGGCAGGGACGGCGGCGTCACCCACCGGCCCGCGGCGCGGAAGTCGTCCGCGCGCAGCTCCAGCCCCTCCGCCTTCAAGAGGTCGCCCCAGCCCCGCTCCCCCGCCAGCAGCGCCTTGCGCAGCGCCTTCAGCCGCTCCGGCGGGAGCGCCTCCGCGCCCTCGGCCACCAGCACGCCGGCCTCCTCGAACAGCTCGCGCGCGGCGGCCGAGCGCAGCGCGGCCTCCTCTCCCGTCGCGCCCCGCACGGGCACCTCGGCGTCCGCGGCGTCCAGCTTCCCGCCCGGGAAGGCGTAGAAGCCACCCGCGAAGGCAAGCTGCTTGCCGCGCTTCACCCAGAACACCTCCACGCCCGCGCCCGCGCGCCGGTAGAGCACCGCCACCGAGGACGCGCGCGGCTCGACGGGGGTGTGACTGGTGTCCAGGCCGAGGCCCAGACCGGGGAGACGCTCACTCATGGTTGCACCGTCTGGCCGAGGAGCCGGCCCATCAGCTCGTGTGCCTTGTCCGCCTGGTCCGGCCGCACGTACAGCCGGCTGAGGCGCACCGCGCCACTGTAGCGCTGATACAGGGGGGTGTAGCGCGCCACTTCCGTCAGCCGCCCGGTGGAAGCGTCGATGATGAACAGGCTCGGCCCCTTGCTCCCCGCGCCGGAGGCGTACTTGCTCAGCACGTTCATCGACTCGACGACATAGTGCTCGAAGTTGTGCGTCACCAGCGCGCTGCGCAGGACGTCCAAATCGTAGCCCGTGTCGCGCTCGGTGAACTGGGCCAGCAGCTTGAAGCCCTGCCGCCGGCTGATGCGCTCCGCCCAGCGGTTCTTCGAGCGGCGCAGCGTGTACCAGAGCGCCGCGTCGTCGCAGAGGAGGAAGGCCTCCGGGTCCGACGGAATCTCGAACTCGCCGGGCGACTCCTCGTAGTAGCGCCGCAGCATGTAGTCGAAGTTCACCGAGGTGTGGTGCAGGTACACCGACACGAACATGTGGTAGCGGCTGAGCAGGAAGTCCTCGAAGGCGAACGCCGCCGCCCGGCTCAGCGCGAGGTACGCCCGCCCGTCCTTCACCGCCGGGTTGAGGTTCCCGATGATCCAATCCATGTCGTAGCGACCGTAGTTGACCCCCGTGTAGAAGGAATCCCGCAGCAGGTAGTCCATCCGGTCCGCGTCCAGCTCCCCCGACACGATGGCGCGCAAGAGCGGCGTCCAGTCCACGCCCTGGTGCGTGAAGCCCGGGTCCTTCGGCGGCTTCGCGCCGGTAATCAGCGCCACGGACGCCATGGGGGTGATGCCCAGCGAGCCGAAGTGCCGCTCGATGATGGGCGTCAGCGAGCTGTCGAGCAGGATTTTCGCCGTGTAGTCCTCGTGGGTGGCCTGCTCTCCCTCCGCCGCGGAGTCCAGCCAGGAGGGCAGCCGCAGGAGCGAGCGCTTCGGGGCGATGCGCTCCGAGGCATGGGACAGGGGCATGTGCCCCAGGTCGTGGCAGAGCACCGCCAGCCGGACGGCCGCACAGAAGCGCTCCCGCACATCGTCCGGCAGCGACGAGCGGGAGGCCACCGCGCCGAAGACGCGCGAGGCCACGTGCATGGCCCCCAGGGAGTGGATGTGGCGGGTGTGCGTGGCCCCCGGGAAGGCGAGGTCTCCGAAGCCCAACTGGCGCACGTAGCGCAGCCGCTGGTAGTGCCGGCTGTCGATGACGGCCTTCTCCGAGTCACTCACCGGGATGGTGCCGTGGATGGGGTCGCGGATGCGCATGGTTCTCTTTCCATACTCCTGGATACCTCTCCGGGAGGTAGCCAACCGTACTTCATACCCCTCCGGGAGGTAGCCCAGGAGGTAGCCGACCGTCATCCACGGACTGGGATCAATTCGGGGGACGTGCTAACCCTTCGCCCACTTCCGAATGCACATCATTCTGCTGCACAACCGCGACCACGACCTCCTCGAGGACGACCCCGGACGGGAGGCCCGCGAGGATGTCGTTCGCGTCGCCTCGGCCCTGGCCGAGGCCCTCTCCCGAGGAGACACCCTGGCCGAGCCGCTCGCCATCGAAGGCGACCGGCTGGACTTCGTGGACACCCTGCGTCGGCGCCAGCCGGACCTCGTCGTCAACCTCTGCGAGTCGCTCGCGGCGGACAGCCGCGGGGAGATGGCGGTCCCCTGCCTGCTCGACGCGCTGGGGCTGGCCTACACCGGCTCGTCCGCCCTGTCGCTCGGGCTGGCGCTCCACAAGCCGAAGGCCAAGGAGGTGCTGAGCGCGCGCGGCGTGCCCACCCCCGCCTTCCGCGTGGTGAGCCGGCTGGAGGACGCGCTGGCGGTGGACCTGCCCTGGCCCCTCATCGTCAAGCCCGCGCGCGAGGACGCCAGCGTGGGCGTGACGGCCGACTCCGTCGTCCATGAGCGCGCCGCGCTGGTGCGGGCCTGTGACGCGGTGCTCCGCACCTTCCATCAGCCGGCCCTCGTGGAGCAGTTCATTCCCGGGCGCGAAATCTACGTGCCGCTGCTGGGCAACCAGCCGCGCCAGCCGCTGCCGCTGACGGAGATTCATTTCGGCCGTACCTTCGAGGCACGGCCGAACATCGTCTCCTACACCGCCAAGTGGGAGCCGGAGTCGGACGAGTACCGCGACACGACCAGCGGGCCCTGCCAGGTGGACGTGACGCTGGAGGCGCGTTGCGTGCAAGTGGCGCTAGAAGCCTTTGCAGCACTGGACTGTCAGGACTATGGACGGGTCGATCTCCGGGTTTCCCCGGAGGGCATGCCCTACGTCATCGACATCAACCCCAACTGTGACCTTCATCCGAGCGCAGGGTTCGCCAAGGCCGCCAAGGCCGCGGGCATGGACTATGCGGCCCTGGCGGCCCGGCTCGTGGAGGTCGCTCTCGAGAGAGCACATGGATATCCGGCCACTCGTCGCAAAGGACAAGGAGCCCCTCGCCGCACTGATTCGAAAGATCGAAACCTTCTCGCCGCAGGAGGTTGAGGTCGCCATCGAGCTGGTCGGCATCGCGCTCACGCCGGGCAACACGGACTACTCCATCATCGTCGCGGACCGGGGCGGGCAGCTGGTCGGCTACGTCTGCTACGGCCCCACGCCGATGACGGAGGACACCTACGACCTGTACTGGATTGCCTCCGCGCCGGAGGTCCGGGGCCAGGGCGTGGGCGCCGCGCTGGTGTCCGCCATGGAGGGCGACATCCGCCGCCGCAACGGCCGCCTCATCCGCGTGGAGACGAGCGCCACGGAGGCCTACGGCCCCACCCGCGGCTTCTACGCCTCCATGAAGTACGGCGAGGAGGCGCGCATCCGCGACTTCTACAAGGTGGGGGACGACCTCATCATCCTCACCAAGCGGATGTAGTCCCGTGAGGGACGCGGCGCGGGGCGGTTGAAGACAACGGCCCCTTCCCTCGTTAGAAGGGGCGTGATGACCCGCCCGCTCCGCCTGACGTCCCTCGCCGCCGTGTCCCTGTGCGCCCTGTTGACGGGCGCGCCGCCTGTCCTCGCCCAGGCTCCCGCCGCGTCCGCGCCGAAGCCTGCGGCCCGGGCCGCGGCGTCAACGACGGCCCCGGCGAAGGCCGAGCTGTCGGACGTGGTGAAGGCCCCCCGTCCGAAGGGGGGAGAGTACTTCGGCCTCTACCTCATGGACAAGAAGGTGGGCTGGCTCTTCACGGACCTGGAGCTGCTGCCCGGCGAGCCCGCGCGGGTGAAGGCCACCAACCAGCTCGTCTTCAAGGCCATGGTGGCCACGCGCGTGTCCGAGCGCGTGCACCGCGAGGAGCGCGTCTACGAGGCGAAGCCCGGCGGGCGCCTGCTGTCCTTCACCGTGACGCAGAAGGGGGACGGCGGAGACCAGTCGCTGGAGGGCACGGCCCTGCCCGACGGCATGCGCGTGGTGCGCAAGCGCCCGGGCCGCCCGGACGAGGAACTGCCGAAGCTGCCCACCCCGAAGGAGCACGTGGAGGACGCGGACTCGGCGCGCGTGGCCCTGCTGCGCAAGGCGAAGATGACGGGCTTCACGCTGGACGGGCTGGATTTGGAGACCTACGGCCTCACCACCACCGTGGAGCCCCCGGAGCAGCGGGTCATCAACGGGGTGAAGGTGAAGCTGAGCAAGGTCAGCACGCTATCGGAGAAGGAGAAGGTGCCCGTCACCTCGTTCATCACCCAGCGCGGAGAGACGGTGCTGGTGGACTTCGGCCAGACGATGCAGGCGCGCAAGGAGACGGAGCCCGTCGCCAAGCGCCTGGACCTGGTGGAGGTGTTCGGCCTCACCCGCGTGGTGCTCCCCAGGCCGCTGCCCGAGTCCGCGCGCGCCGTGCCCGGCAAGGTGACGCTGGTGGTGCAGGGGCTGCCGGAGAAGTTCCGCGAGGAGACGTACCGGCAGCACTTCAAGCCCCTGCCCGACGGCAGGGTGGAGGTGACGCTGTCGGCGGCGGCCCCCTCGGAGAAGGCCCGCAAGCCCCGGCCGCTGGCGGACCCGGACGGCGGGGACAACCTCAAGTCCTCCATCATCGTGGAGAGCGACTCCCCGGCCATCCGCGAGCAGTCGAAGAAGATTGTCGGCGACGAGAAGGACGCGTACCGCGCGGCCCAGAAGGTGAACACCTGGGTGGCCACGAATCTGGAGAAGGACTACGGGGCCAGCGCGGACCGGGCCACGGACGTGCTGAGCCAGCGGCGCGGGGACTGCACGGAGCACTCGCTGCTGGCGGTGGCCCTGCTGCGCGCGGCGGGCATTCCCGCGCGGCGCGTGGACGGCGTCATCTACATGGTGAACCAGGACGGCGTGCCCGCCCTCTACTGGCATGAGTGGGTGGAGGCCTACGTGGGCGAGTGGACCCAGATGGACCCCACCTTCAACCAGGTGGTGGCGGACGCCACGCACTTCGCCTTCGGCGAGGAGGGGAACGCCGAAATCACCCCCCTCATCGGCGCGCTGAAGGTGACTGACGTGAAGTGAGCGCCAGCACGCACCCGTGGGCCGGGTAGAGCCGGCCCCGGGGTGTAGGCGCCCCGTCCGGGCGCCCACTGGCGATGCGTTGACACTTCGACTATTCAGCGGCCCTGCCTCAACACACACAGAGGGGGGCCAACATGCAGAAGCTGAAGAAGGCGTTCGTGGTGCTCACGCTGGCGGCGGCCACGGGCTGCAGCAGCGGTGGCGAGGGTCGCGTTGTCGGGTTCGTGGTGGATGGCCAGAGCGGCCAGCGCATGAACTTCTTCCAGGCGAACGACGGCAAGAACAACCTCGACGACGACGACGCGTCCAAGTCCCAGGTGTACGCCGTCATCCGCGGCGAGTTCCGCCGGGCGAAGCCCTGTGGCGAGGGCGACCTGACGCAGGAGAACAGCATCGAGGCGGACGGCTGCTACCAGATTGAGGGCATCCCCCTGGGCGAGGAGTTCCCCATCTTCGCGCAGGCGCCGGGCTACGAGCGCTTCATGGGGCGCTACACCATGCAGACGTGGAGCAACGACTTCGAGCAGGAGAGCGCGCAGGAGGTGGTCAACCTCCGCATGTTCCCCACGGGCTTCGCGGTGGACTACCGCTTCCTGGTGAATCTCGACGGCCGCGCGGTGCCGGACGTGAAGGTGAACTGCCAGTACCGGCTGGACCAGACGAACACGCTGCAGACGGCGGGCAGCTTCCTGCCGCCGGAGGCGACGGGCAGCACGACGGTGAGCGCCACCACGGATGCCAACGGCATCGCCGTGATTCCGGGCGCGCAGCTGGTCAACGGCGCCACGTACCACTGCGAGGCGGTGCTGAGCGGCGCGGTCGACGGCCGCGTGCTGTCGGGCCAGGCGGACATCACCGCGGGCATGAGCCAGCCGGAGCAGGCGATGGCCATCAGCGGCTCCGGCGCGACGGACCAGAGCTTCTACGCGGTGTTCTCCAACGCGGATGACCCGGACGCGCTCCTGGGCGCCGCGGGCAAGCTGGTGGTGACGTTCAACCGGCCGGTGGAAGTCGCGCCGCGCACGGCGGACTGCCAGGTGGCGCAGCTGCTCACCACGGACATCGACGTCGACGGCAACATGGGCCGCTTCGTGACGGACCAGCCGAACAACAACGCCTCCGAGACGGTGACGACCGAGGTGTCCGCGGACGGCCTGACGCTGACGGTGGGCTTCAAGAACCCGGAGACGCCGTTCGACTCCGACGACCGCAACACGCTGGTGCGCTTCAGCGGCATCATCGTGCGCCCGCGCGGCGCCGTGGACAGCATCAACGTGCGCTACATCGGCGCGCTGGGCTCCTGCGCGGAGGCCAACGTGTACGGCAGCGCGCAGCAGCTGCGCAGCGTGCGCTCGGGCGGCCAGCCGAGCACCATCCGGCTGTTCTAGTCCTCACTCGCACACGTGAGTGACTCGCGGGGCGCGGGGCCTGGAAACGGCCTTCCGCGCCCCGCGTGCGTTTGGACCCAAGCATGTGCCCGCAACACCCCTCGTGCCCAACTTCAGGCTGATCCGACACCGCCACCAGAGGGGGGCATCATGGAAACCACCACTCGCGCGCTGGCGCCGGGGCAGGTCATCGTCTCGCTGAACTTCGATGACTGTCTGGCCAACCAGTTCCAGGCCGCGGCCATGCTCGAAGCACGGGGTATGCGCGGCACCTTCTACATCAACAGCGCCAGGCTGGGCATGTCCGGCCGCCTGACGCTCACCCAGCTGCGCGCCCTCCGGGACGCCGGGCATGAGATTGGCGGCCACACGCTGACGCATCCGCGTCTCACGTCGCTCTCCGCGGACGCGCAGCGCAGGGAAATCTGCAATGACCGGGTGGCCCTGCTCAACACCGGCTTCCGGGTGACGTCCTTCGCCTACCCGTTCGGCGACAAGGACTCCGTCACGCGGCAGATTGTCATCGACTGCAACTACAACTCGGCCCGGGAGAGTGGCGGCCTGCGCTCGCCCGGCGGCAGCAGCAGCAATCCCTACGGCGAGCCCGTGCCTCCCGCGGATGCGTACGCGATTCGCACGCACGGCTCCGTGCAGAACACCACCTCGCTGGACACGCTGAAGGCCTGGGTGCTCAACGCGGAGAACTCCGGCGGCGGATGGATTCCCATCGTCTTCCACCACATCTGCTCGCCGTGCGACCCGCCCCAGCAGTACTCCATCTCACCGGCCAATCTGACGGCGTTCCTCGACTGGCTGGCTCCCCGCGTCTCGCGGGGCACCACCGTCGCCCTCATGGACACCGTCATCGGCGGCGCGCTGAAGCCGCCCGTCTCCTGGCCGCCCACGTCCTCGCAGCTCTTCCAGAACCCGTCGCTGGAGGCAGACAGCAACGGCGACGGCACGCCGGACTGCTGGCAGCGCGGCGGCTTCGGCACCAACACCTTCACGTGGACGCGGACGTCGGACGCGCACAGCGGGAGCTGGGCGCAGCAGGTGCGAATCACCAGCTACACCAGCGGCGACCGCAAGCTCATCAGCCTGCAGGACAGCGGCACGTGCGCCCCGGCCGCCACGAGCGGCCACCGCTACCGCATCTCCGCCTGGTACAAGGCCACCACGTCGGTCCGCTTCAAGGCGTACTACCGCGACAGCGCGGGCGTCTGGGACTACTGGACGCAGGGCCCGCTGCTGCCGGCCGTGAGCAGCTACACCCGCGCCGAGTGGACGACGCCGGCAGTGCCCAGCGCGGCCCGGCGGCTGAGCCTCGGCATGTCGATAGACAGGGTGGGCATCCTCACCGTGGACGACTACTCGCTCAACGACGTCGACGCGGCGATGGCCCGCCCGGCGGACTACCCTCGCGCCGAGGAGGAGGAAGAAGCCGCGGCCCCGATGTCGCCCTGAGCACGCGGCGCGGAGCTACTTTCGAGGCCCTGAGCGCCACGCCTCCGCCGGAGCCACGAGCGAGGTGCTCAGGCCCCACCGAAGCAGCGAGCAAGGCGCGCCAGCCCCGCGCCAGGGCCTGGCGCGGCGGCGCTCAGGTTCCCGCTGGAGTCACCGCCAGCCGCTGGGCCAGGGCCTCCGCGTCCGTGAGGGGCCGCTCGCAGACGAAGCCCCGGCACAGGTACGCCGCGCCCCTGCCGCCCACCGGCTCGCGGCCCTCGAAGAGGTCCTTCAGGAGCGCCGGCACCGGCGCTCCCTGCTCCCGCCAGCCGAAGGCGAACGTGGGCGCGTACACCCGGTTCGCCGAGGCCAGCAGCGGCGCCACCGCCTCGCGCGTTCCGGAGAAGGTGACGCCCGCCGCGCCGTCGAGCAGCGCGTCCGCCGCCAACCCGAGGTAGCCGTACCCCATGGCGTTCTTCACCAGCCCGTCGCGCATCCGCGCCACGTACTTCTCCGGCAGCTCCAGGTGCCGCTTGTCCCCGGTGAGCGCCGCCAGCTCCACCTGCGCCTCCGTCAGCGTGGACGCGCCCGAGGGGAAGGCGTTGTCGAAGAGGCCATACGTCGCCACCACCAGGTCCTTCTGCCCGCGAGGCGCGGTGAGGTACGCCGCCTTCTCCGCGTCCCAGAACAGTTCCACCGCGCGCCGCACCAGCGCGTCCGCCGCCTCCAGGTACTTCACGTCAAACGTCGCCTGGTAGAGCGCGGTCAGCCCCGAGGCCAGGTCCCCGTAGTCCTCCAGGAAGCCGTCGATGCGCGCCTGTCCGTCCTGGTACGAGCGCGCCAGCCGCGCCCCGTCCCACATCTTCGCGAGCACGAAGTCCGCGGCGGCCGCCGCCTGCCGGGCCCAGTCCGGCCGCTCGAAGACGCGCGCGGCGAGCGCCAGCCCGCGAATCATCAGCCCGTTCCAACCCGACAGAATCTTGTCGTCCCGCCCCGGCTTCACCCGCTGCTCGCGCGCGTCGAAGAGGGCCTGCCTCGCCGCCGCCAGCTCCCGCTCCACGTGCTCCAGCGACAGTCCGCACTGCTTCGCCAGCTCCGCCGCCGGGAGCCCGACTTCCAGCACCGTCGTGCCGTGCTCGAAGTTGCCCGCGGACGTGACGCGGAAGTGGCGCAGCACCAGCTCGGACCGGGACTCCGGCAGCGACGCCTGAATCTGCTCCGGGCGCCAGACGAAGAACTTCCCCTCCTCGCCCTCGCTGTCCGCGTCCTGGGCCGCGTAGAAGGCGCCGCCCGTGTCCGTCATCTCGCGGCGGACGTACTCCACCGTCTCCTCCACCACCTTGCGCCACAGCGGCCGGGGCTCCACCTGCTGCGCCTGCGCATACAGGTGCACGAGCTGCGCGTTGTCGTAGAGCATCTTCTCGAAGTGGGGCACCAGCCACCGCTCGTCCACCGAGTACCGGTGGAAGCCTCCGCCGAGCTGGTCGTAGAGGCCGCCCAGGGCCATGCGCTCCAGCGTGCGGAACACGCCATCCTTCAGCGGAGCCCCACCGCCCCGGCGCCACCCGCGCAGCATCAGCGCGAGGTTCATCGGGTTGGGGAACTTGGGCGCGCCGCCGAAGCCGCCGTGCACCGGGTCCACCTGCTGGGACATGGACCGGGCGATGGCCACCACGTCTTCCGCGGAGAGCGCGCCGGGCGCCGCGTCCAGGCCGTAGGAGGCCAGCTCGCCCAGGCCCTCCTCGAAGAGCCGGGCCTGCTTCTGGATTTCGTCCTGCTTGTTCACCCACGCGTCGCGCAGCGAGGCCAGCAGCCGCGGGAAGCCGGGCCGTCCGTACTTGTCCTGCGGCGGGAAGTAGGTGCCGCCGTAGAAGGGCTTCAGGTCCGGCGTGAGGAACACCGTGAGCGGCCAGCCTCCGCCCTGCCCCATCAGCTGCACCACGCCCTGGTATATCTGGTCCAGGTCCGGCCGCTCCTCGCGGTCGACCTTGATGTTGATGAAGCCCTCGTTCATCAGCCGGGCCGTCTCGGGCGACTCGAAGGACTCGTGCGCCATGACGTGGCACCAGTGGCAGGCCGAGTAGCCCACGGACAGCAGGATGGGCTTGTCCTCCGCCTTCGCCCGCGCGAGCGCCTCCTCGCCCCAGGGGAACCAGTCCACCGGGTTGTGGGCGTGCTGGCGCAGGTACGGCGAGGGCTCCTGGCCCAGCCGATTGGTGGGACCGGAAGGCGAAGTGGGGGCGGCCATGGGGACTCCTGGGAAGGGGCCTCTCCCGGAGATAGGAAGCGCCCGGAATACGAGCAAGCACAAAGGGCGCGACACGCCGCTGGCAAACGAGCGCACGGTGCGCAGTGTCCGGAGGCGTCCATGGCGACGCCGCACAGGTTCGGGGGTTGGCGGTTGCGGGAAGCGAATCATTGACGCTGCCCACCGGAGGGCAGAACCTCCGAGCCTCGGGAGAGACACAGGACGCATGCACGTCGAGACCATGGGCCTTGCGGAGCGGTGGTGGTACGCCCTCAAGCCCGCGAGCTGGCCGAAGGTCTTCGTCCCCGCCCTCTTCGGACAGGCGGTGGGCGCCGCCCATGCGGGACGCCTCTCCGTGGGAGCGCTCGCCTTCGGCGCGCTGTGGATGGTGGCGGACGTCGCCTTCATCGTCCTGCTCAACGACTGGGGCGACCGCGCGGTGGACGCGCTCAAGCGCCGCATGTTCCCCAAGGCCGGCTCGCCCAAGACGATTCCGGACGGCATCCTCCCCGCGGAGGCGCTGCTCGCCGCGGGACTGGGCGCGGGCGCGGTGGCGCTCCTGCTGGCCATGGTGGCCGGTGCCGCCCTGGAGCGTCCGCTGCTGGCGCCGATTGCCGCGCTGGCGCTGTTCGTCTTCATCGCCTACTCGCTGCCGCCCCTGCGGCTCAACTACCGGGGCGGTGGCGAGGTGCTGGAGATGGTGGGCGTCGGCGGCGTGCTCCCCGCGCTGCATGCGTATGCGCAGTGCGGCCTGTGGGCTCCGCCGTGGCTCGTGGCGCTGGCGCCGGGCCTGCTCGCGCTGTCGCTCTCCAGCGCCCTGGCCAGCGGCTTGTCCGACGAGGAGAGCGACCGCGCCGGAGGCAAGCGCACGTGGGCCTCGGTCCGAGGCAACGCCTCCGCGCGCCGGGGCTCGGAGGTGCTGCTGGTGCTCGGCGCGCTCCTCTGGCTCGCGGCGCCGTGGATGCCCCGCGTGGCCCCGCCGCTCACCGTCCTGCCCGCGGCCGGGGTGGTGCTCCTCTTCGGGGCACGCGTATGGAGGCGCAGCTCCGGCGCGGTGACGAACGCCTTCGGCGCGCAGTCCGCGTACAAGCTGGAGCTGCACCGGGCCATCTGGTGGGGGACGCTCGCGTTGTCCGGACTCGTGCTGCTCGACGGCCTCGGGCTTCTTGGAGGGGCGCCGGCATGAGGCGGCTGGAGAACACGCTGCGCTCCCGGCTGGAGCGCCTGGAGCCGCTGCTCGGCGCGCGGGCCTCGCTCGCGCCGGACCGCGCTCGCGCGCCGACGCCGTGTGAGCTGGCCGAGCAGCTGACCGCGGGCCAGGGCGACGAGGCGCGGCTGCGGGCCTTCACCCAGGGACTCTGCGACATCGTCGAGGCGCTCGCGGAGGACTTCCCGGACAACATCTTCTGGGACCTCGACTATCCGGTGCGCTGCCTCTGGGAGGCCGGAACACCGCGAGACATGGAGGCCTTCGCGCGCCGCGTGGTGGCCCTGTGTCGCGGCTTCGGCGCCCGGTCCGCGCTGCGCTTCCGGTACGCGCACGACTTCGTCTTCGGCTACGACTGGGCCCGCTGGGTGATGCGCGAGCCGGAGCAGCGCGCCGCCATCCGCCCCTTCGATGCCACCTTCCTCGAGTACCTCGAAGGGCGCCGGCAGGAGATGCTCGCGCTCGTCGCCAGCAATGACGCGAAGTACTCGCGGCTCCAGGGCTCGGAGTTCCGCAACCCCTTCGGCTTCTCGCGCGAGCCCGACGAGGAAACGCGGCTCCACCAGACGCTGGCCCGGGAAGACCTCATCCCGGTGAAGGCGTGGCGGCTGGATGGAGACCCCCGGTGGCACCTGCCATTCGGAGACCTGCGCACGGAGGCGGCGCTCCGCCTGGGCCTGTCGCGAGGCCGCACCTCGTGACGGCCCTTCGCGCCTGGCTGCAGGCCTCGCGGCTGCCGTCGCAGTCGTACATCGCGCTCCCGCTGCTGCTCGGGCAGCTCGTCGCCGTTCGCCTCACGGGGCGCTCGCTCGACGTCGCGACGCTGCTCGGCGTCCAGCTCTTCGGCGTGCTGGACCAGCTCTTCATCGTCTACGCCAACGACTGGGCGGACCAGGAGACGGACCGCCGCAACCAGACGGCCACCCTCTTCTCCGGCGGCTCGCGCGTGCTGGTGGAAGGGCGGCTCTCCCCCCGGGCGCTCGGCATCGCCGCGCTCGTCTGTGCCGTGGGACTGGTGACGGTCAGCACCGTGCTGGCGGCAACGCGAGGAGCGCCGCTGCTCGTGCTCCTGGCGCTGGCGGCCCTGGCACTGCTGTGGGCGTACAGCTACCCGCCCACGAGACTGTCCTACCGGGGCGGCGGTGAAGTTCTGCAGATGGTGGGCGTGAGTGGCGTGCTCCCGCTCTACGGCTACCTCGCGCAGGGAGGAGCGCTCGAACGATTTCCGTGGTGGCTCATCGCGTGCCTGCTGCCCACCCACCTGGCCTGCGCCATCGCCACCGCGCTGCCCGACGAGCCGTCGGACCGGGAGAGCCGGAAGCTCACCCTGCCGGCGCGGGTGGGAGGCGAGCGCGCCGCGTGGGTCATCCTGGCGCTGAATGCCCTCACGCTGGTGCTGGCTCCCTTCGGACTGGAGGCCGTGGGACTGCGCGCGGACCTGTGGCTGCTGGTGCCAGCGCTGGCGGCGCTGGGCGTGGTGCTGACCCGTCCCGCGCCTCCCGGCTCGCGGCGCATCCTGGTCCGCGTGGCCGCCGCCATCACCGCCACCACGGCCATGGTGGCCCTCCCGCTCGTCGCCCTGGCGCTGCGTTGAGGCCGCCGTGCCCTACGAGTTCCTCCTCCTGTCGGTGCTGTTCCTGGTGCCGGGGAGCTGTGTCTGGCTCACGCGTCCGGACCTGCGCCCGCTGCTGAAGCGGGTCGTCGTGGTGTCCCTGCCTTTCGCTGCGACGGAGTGGCTCTTCTATCCGGAGTACTGGACGCCCCGCTTCCTCTTCGGGCTGGCGGACCGCCTGGGCTTCGGCATCGAGGACGTGCTGTTCGTCGCGGGCCTGGGCGCCTTCTCCTCCACGGCCTACGCGGTGGCGTTCCGCCGCACGCTCGTGCCCCACGCCAGGCCCGTGAAGGCATGGGCACGGGCCGTGGGGGCCTTCGCGCTGGCCATGGCGGTGACGGGGGTGCTGCTCGCGGCGGGCCTGTCCATCCTCTACGCGGCGGTGGCGGCGATGGTGTCCGTGTCCTCGGCGCTGCTGCTGATGCGCAGGGACCTCATCGTTCCGAGTCTGCTCGGAGCGTGGGTATCGGCTGGCATCTACCTGGGCCTGTGCCTCGTCTTCGGCGCGCTCGTGCCCGGCGTGTTCGAGCGCACGTGGAGGCCCAGCGTGCTGCTGCCGGGCAGCATCCTGGGCGTCCCACTCGACGAGGTGCTGTATGGGCTGGGCGCGGGCTTCGCGGCCACGGCTGTTCCGGCGTGGGCCTTCGGCTGGCGCTTCGTGCCGCTCCGGCGCGGCGACTGAAGCACTACTCGCCCTTGGCCGCCTTGTCGTCGCGCCACCACTGCGTCATGCGCTCGTGGACCTCCGCCTCGTAGCCTTCCTTGCTCGGGCGGTAGAAGACGGCGCGCTCCAGCGGCGCGGGCAGGTACGTCTGCCCCGGAGCGTAGTGATTGGGGAAGTTCCACGGGGGCTGGTAGCCCTTGCCGTGGCCCAGGTCCTTCATCAACTCCGTGGGCGCGTTGCGGAGGTTCAGCGGCGGGCCGGCGTTGGGGTGCTGCTCCAGCGCCTCCATGGCGGCGTTCATCGCCTGGTAGGCACGGTTGCTCTTCTTCGCGGTGGCCAGCGTCACCACCGCGTGCGCGACGAAGAGCCGCCCCTCCGGCATGCCGATGGAGTGGAAGCCCTCCTCGCAGGCCCGGACGATGGTGATGGCCTCGGGCATGGCCATGCCCACGTCCTCCACCGCAATCACCTTGAGCCGGCGCCACAACGACACGACGTCGCCCGTCTGGAGCAGCTTCGCCGCCCAGAAGATGGCGCCCTGCGCATTGGAGCCGCGGCAGGACTTCTGGAGCGCGCTGAGCAGGTCGAAGTGCTCGTCCCCGTCCTTGTCGTGGCGCGACAGGCTGGTGCCCACGGCCTCTCGCGCCGTCTCCACCGTGATTTCAGCGCCGTCGGCGGTGAGGTTGGCCGCCAATTCCAGCGCGCCGAGCGCCTTGCGTACGTCTCCCGCGCCGCCCTTCGCCAGCAGCGTCAGCGCTTCCTCACCCAATGTCAGCTTGCGCGTCCCCAGGCCCCGCTTCTCGTCCGTGAGCGCCCGGGTGAGCGCGCGCTGGATGTCCGCGAGGGTGAGCTCCTTGAGCTGGAAGACGCGGCACCGGCTGATGAGGGCGGGGCGCACCTCGAAGCTGACGTTCTCCGTGGTGGCACCGAGCAGGACGAGCAGCCCGCTCTCCACGTGGGGCAGCGCCTGCTCCTGGACGTTCTTCGCCCAGCGGTGGATTTCGTCGACGAAGAGCACCGTGCGCCGGGAGTAGCGGTTGCGCTGGAGCTCCGCCTCGGCCACCACCTCGCGGATGCGAGGGATGCCGTCGGACACGGCGGAGAGGATGACGAACTCCGCGTCCACGCTCGACGCCAGCATGCGCGCGAGCGTCGTCTTGCCCACGCCGGGCGGACCCCAGAACAGGGAGGACACAATCGACTTGCGCTCCATGAGCTGGCGCAGCGGCGCGCCGGGGCCGAGCAGGTGGGCCTGCCCGATGAAGTCCTCGGGCGTGCGCGGGCGCATCCGCTCGGCCAGGGGCGCGAAGCGGTTCACATCGACGGAGGCGGAGAAGAGGTCGGGGCCTGCGCTCATCGCCCCGGAGGCTCTCCCCTGCGGGCCCCAGGGTCAATCTTCGGACTCCACCTGCTCGATGAGGACCTGGCCTTGGGTCAGGTCGGTCAGCGCGGTGCGGAACGCGTCCACGCGGGTGACGGGCAGCTCGAACCGGTAGCCCACCGTGGCGGCGTACTCCTCGGACACCACCTGGGCCTCGTACTCGGGCAGGAGCCGGCGCACGCCGTCGATGCTGGCGTACTCCAGTTCGACGGCGAGTCGGACCTTCCGCACACGCTCGGTGGTGGGGAGGCCCTCCAGTGCCTGCTGGACGCAGCCGGTATACGCCCGCACCAGCCCGCCCTTCCCGAGCAGCGTGCCGCCGAAGTAGCGGGTGACAACCACGGCCACGTCCCCTACCCCACCGTGGAGCAGCGCCGTGAGCATGGGCCGGCCCGCCGTCCCGTGGGGCTCACCGTCGTCACTCATCCCCACCTGGGCCGTCGAGCCCGGAGGCCCCACGACATATGCCCAGCAGTTGTGGTTCGCGTCCGGGAACTCCTCGCGGACGCAGGCGACGAAGGCCTTCGCCTCCTCCACCGTCGGGGTGTGGGCGGCGGTGGTGACGAAGCGGCTTCGCTGGATGTCCTGCTCCACCCGGTGGTGCCCCGCCGGGATGGGGTAGCGCTTGTCGTCCATGAAGTGCGTTGCGGCACTCTCTCACATCACCCCAGGGCAATGTGGCCTGGCACCGTGAGCGATTCATCCTCCCTTTCATTCCGGGGGGAGTGCCATGCCCAAGAAGAACTCCACGCTCGTCAACGGGATGAGCCCTGTGACGAAGGAGAGTGGTGGCACGGTGGCCGGGTTTCCGGACGTCTGCAAGACGCCGGGACCTGCCGGGCCCGTGCCGGTGCCGTATCCCAACGTCGCGCAGAGCGATTCGCTCGAGAAGGGCTCGCGGTCGGTCACCATCAATGGTGCCCCGGTGGGCCTCTCCAGTTCCCGCCTGGGCAGATCCACCGGGAATGAAGCGGGGAGCGCCGGTGGAGGCGTTGCCTCGGGCAAGACGAAGGGGGCGGCGCACCCGGTCAACTACTCCTTCGATGTGAGGATTGAAGGGAAGAACGTCGTGCGGAACTTCGACCTGTTCACCCTCAATGACCACAACGTGCCGCCGGCTCCCATCATGCAGCCGCAGGTCTCTCGCCCCGTAGCCGGGCGCGTCGACACGCGTGAGGAATCGAAGCCCGTAGAGTTGTGCGAGTCCTGCGGCAAGGAGAAGCACGCCTTCGACACCAAGGGCCGCATCGGTGGAAACCTGGGCAGCTCGGCGGTGCTTGGGCGGAACATGCTTGAAGGAAGGGAGCTGGCAACTCATCCGTGGTACGTGGGGCCGTTCTCGGTCGCCGCGCACCACCTCATCTGCCTGGAAGCACTGGACAACGAGCAGTGGGCAAAGCACTGCCCGCGATTCGGCTACCACCCCGACCGCAAGGAGAATGGGGTCTTCCTGCCAATGAAGATGGCCAGCGCGTGCGAGCTCCACGTCGCTGTGCACCGCGGGAATCACTCCGAGGGCCATGCCTTCGACCTGCATCTGCCCTACCCGAAGGCAGTGATGACAAAACTTCAGGAGATTGAGGACCGATTGGAGCGCGGAGCATTCTGCTCCGCCCCTGAGGCTCTCGTTCGCAGGCTTGATCAACTCAGTGCGGAGATCCTGAAAAAAGTGGCGAGCTTCATCTGGACACTGACCCGGGACGGGCTCGACTACGCGCCTGGAGGTCGGGGCTGCTCAGGCATCAAGAGCATCCAGCAGAAACCCAGCGCCGCGACCTGCCCCCAGGAACGACGCCACAGCCAGAAGCACACAGTTACGGGCCGCCCCCTGGCGAAGCGGCCTCTGCGCGTTGGAGAGTGAGCGCCGTGCAGACCGACTACTTCGTCATCGAGTCAGCGCCGAACAACTCTCATCCCCTGCTGCAATGGGATGAGCACGGAGGGCGTTTCCGAAAGGGCAAGCACGTGGTCGTTACCGAGCCAGTCCGGCTGCGGCTGAGTGCCCCTGCTCCACGAAACCCAGTGATGGTAGACCACCACAGCCTGCCGCAGCCGGTGTTTTCCACACGGGTGATGGAAGTGCTGGATCCGCTCGGTCTCCGCGAGGTTCAGCTCGTGCCCGCCGACGTGAAGGTGAAACCAGATGACGTCCGACGGTACTGGCTGCTGCATGTCTTCAACGAAATCCACTGCCTCGACCGGCAGCGATCCAACTGCACCTTCTATTCGGATGGAGACGTGCTGAGCATCAACAAGCTCGTGCTCGACGAGGGTGCGTTACAGGAAATCCCTCTGGAGCAGCGCCTACTGTTCGTGCTGGCGGAGTCAACCTCCACCTACGTATTCCACTGTTCCCTGGTTGACCGAATCCTTGCGCTCACACCGCCACCCGAAGGTCTTCGATTCTTCCGTGTGGACAGGTGGAATGACTCCGCGGGGTTCCAGCCGGCCGGTGCGGATTAGAAGAACCCGCCCCTGCCTACAGCCCCGGCTCGCGACGCCTGCGCGCCCGGTAGAGGTCGTCGTAGAGGCTCAGGAAGAGGTGTCCTCCCAGGCGAAGCCCCTGCTCGATCTCCTCCGCGTCCCGGGCATCCGCGCCATACGGCCCGTCGAGCTGGCGGTAGAAGCCGTCCGCGTGCTCCTCGTCGAGCGTCGCGTGCGTGGGGTAGTGCACCACCTGCGCGGCGTCGAGCCAGCCTCGCGAGACGATGCCGCGTCCCAGCTCCAGCGAGATTCCGCTGAACAGGTCCTCGATGATGCCGAACACCGCGAGCCCGGTGAGCGGCGAGTCGAACGAGGCCAGCCCCGTCAGCGCGGCGTTGAAGGCGCGCACTTCCGGCCAGGGCACGCGCCCCACCCGCGCCGCCTCCACTCCGAGCCGCTCCAGGAGCAGCCGGAACGTCCGCTCATGTCCGTGCGCCAGGTTTCCGCGCCCGTGCTCATCGAAGACGTTCTCCACGAGCGGCAGCCGCTGCTCGGGCCGGGGCAGCCGGCTGGCGAGGATGGCCATGGGCCGCGAGAAGTGCGCGACCGCGCCGAAGAACTGCACCTGCGTCTCCACGAAGTCGTCGCGCTCGAAGGTGCCGTCCCGCAGCGCCCGCAGGTAGGGCCCATCCAGGGCATTCCACTCCGCCTTCAGCCCGGCGATGCGCTGTCGCAGCTTCAGATTTCGGACGAGGGAAGGTGCACCCATGCTGGCGCTTTCATCGGGAACGAGAGGTCGAGTGAATAGACAGTACACACCGAGTCAGGAGGAAGGCCCGCGCCACCCAACCAGGCGACGTGGTCCTCCAGCCGCTCGTCGATGCTGAAGCAGGCCAGCGCGTCCGTACCTCGCGCCACCAGTTCCTCACCACACGCGCGCAGATATGTCGCCCAGCCATGCGTCCAGGCACCCGGAGGCGCGGCCAGGTGGACCAGCGGCCAGGGGCTCCGGGTCGACAGCCGCTGCAGGTCCTTGGCTCCCGCCGTGCTGCACCAGCCCGCTCCTTCCAGCCTCCGCCCGGGGGCCGGCCCCAGGCAGAGCCCGTCCCCCATGGGACGCCCGGGGCTCCCCCGGGGTTCCAGCGCCGCGAGTTTCGCGGGAGGCACGAAGTAGAGCGCGAGCCGGCTCGCCGGCCGTCCCATCCGCAGCGGATTCCACCCTCGCGCGGTGCGCATCACGTCGCCTCGCGCGCCTCGCATCGCGGCGCCGTACAGGAACCGGGTGCGGCGCAGGGCCGGAATGCGGAACAGGTGCGTGAGCCCCTCGAAGATGAGCCGCCGAGACAGCCCCTGGCCGCGCGCGTGCTCCACCAGCTTGAGGTCACAGATGTAGAGCGCGTCCAGCGAACGGCCGCCACGGAAGACCTTCCGGGCCACCCCGGTGACGGAGCCCAGCAATTCGTCGCCGCGCAGGGCGAGCAGGAAGTACGCGTCCCCCATGGACGAGAAGAACGGGTGGTACTCCGGACCATGGTCGATGAAGAAGTGGTCCGCCCCATCCGCGAGCGGATAGAGGATGCCCTGCTCCAACCGGCGCAGGCGCTCGACGTACGGCCCGAGCGAGTCGGGACGGGCCACCACGAAGCGCACGCCGCTCATGCGCGAAAGCCGACTTCGATGCGCTCGTAGAAGAGGCTGCGATCCTTCGCGAGCAGCTCCGCTCCGAGCGCGTCGTCGAACTCGAACGCCGGCTCGAAGAAGCGCCGGAGGTTCCTCTGGTTGTTGAGCTGCCGGCAGACCACCGCGCAGCCCGGCCGGGCCTCGCGGGAGAGCAGCGCCGCCCAGCTCGCGACGAGCGCGTCGTCCGACCAGTCGAAGATGTTGGAGAGCGAGATGACGTCGAAGCGTCCCAGCCCGGGGACGTCGGGCAGCGAGCCCTCCACCAACGTGAGCAGCACGGGCCGCTCCGCGCGGAGGTACTCCGGCGCGTCCTCGGCGCGGTAATGGCCGAGCAGCACGTGCTGGAGGAACGGGTTGCGCGGGGCGTCCTCGCGGCGGAGCCCCCGCTCGAAGACGGCCTGGAAGTAGCCGGGGTACGAGCCGGGCGCCGCGTGCTGCGTCGCCGCCGGGCCGAACATCGCATGGAGGAACGGGGCCGCGAGGGCCAGCTCGAACGCCACCGGCCAGTACGGCGAGGCGAACCAGCGGGCGAGCAGCGCGCTTCGCTCCGTGCCGGGCGTGGTCGGCTCGAAGAACGCCGCCAGCTCTCGCGCGGGCGCGACGAACTCCTCGATGAAACGACGGAGCGTCCGGAAGAGGCCCTCGAACTCGCCCCGCTGGTTCAGCCCGGAGGGGTCCGCGCTGCCCACGTTGAAGCGCTCCAGCGGCCCGCCACCGAGCGCGGCGGCCTTCTCGCGCACGTGGGCGAGCTGGCGCGGGTTGAAGTCGAAGCCCACCAGTTCCAGCCCCGGGTGACGCCGCGCGAGGGTGAGGAGGGTGCAGCCACCGGAGGCCACCGTGAGGACGGCCCGGGCCTTCGTGCGTTCGACGAGCGCCAGCTCCAGCTCGGGGTCTTCACGAACGACGGCGAACTTCAGTCGGTACGGCGTTGAGCTCACGGGCAGGCGGGACGGCGGAAGGTGGCGTCGACGGAAGCGACGACTGTATGGCATGGTCATCTCCACCGGAACAGCCATGCCGTTGCCGACAGAGTCCCTCACACCCGCACGCTTGCGCACGCTGGAGCAGGTCGACGCCCGGCACGTTCCCCGGCTCCTCCTCTTCCTGGCGCTGTACCTCGTCGCGGCGGCGCTGGCCGTCAGGCTCGCGGGGGAGTCCTCGGCTTCCGGGTGGCTCGCACGCGCGGTGCTGTACGTCATCGCGGCGGCGTCCCTGCACGGCATCAGCCTGTTCACCCATGAGGCAGTGCACGGCAGCCTGTCCCGGCGGCGCTGGCTCAACCGGCTCGGGGGCATGCTGTGCGCGCTGCCCGTGCTGCAGAACTTCGCGGCGTACAAGGTGCTCCACCTGCGCCACCACATCGACCTCGGCGGCGGGAGGGACCCGGACCACTACGGCAACTACACGGGGCGCCGCTGGCTGGAGCTGCTGATGCACGTGGGGCGGCTGCTGCTCGGCTATCCCGCGTACATCACGATGATTCCCATCCTGGGCTGGCGGCATGGGACGTCTTCCGAGCGCCGGTGGATTGAGCTGGAGGTGGCGCTGCTCGCGGCGGGCGCCACGCTCGCCGTCGCCTTCGTGCCCGGGACGGTGCTGCTCCACGCATGGGTGGTGCCGATGCTCGTCATCAACACGCTCGTGAACATCCGAGGCATGAGCCAGCACACGTTCCTCGCGGAGAGCAACCATCCGGTCCGCGGCTCGCGCACCATCCTGTCGAACCCGGTGACTCGCTTCTTCATGTGCAACGAGAACTACCACCTCGAGCACCACCTCTACCCGCGAGTGCCCTGGTACAACCTGCCCGAGCTGCACCGGACGCTGCGCTCGGAGCTCCTCGCCCAGGGCGCGCCCTTCATTCCGTCCTACTTCTCGTTCGTGCGCGGCGTCGTCAGCGGCTCGCTCGTGCGCGGAGTGAAAAGCGCCGCCCCGGATGCCTGAGCGGCCGTACCTGCACGAGGTGTTGCTGGGCAGCTTCGGCGCGGCCCTCTCCCTGGCGCTCCTGCTCGTCGCGGGCACCGGGGCTCCCGTCACCTCGCAGGTGCTTGGGGCGACGGTGCTGTTCGTGGGCGGTGTGGCCCTGCTCTCGCGGCTGGATGGCTTCGCCCATGTGTTCCGCGTGCGGCTGCTGCTCGCCTATGCCGCGACGTTCTTCTTCTATGCGTCCGTGAAGCACACGGTGCCGGCGCTCGGGCTGCCGTCGTACGACGCGTGGCTGCTCGCCGTGGACGTGCGCATGTTCGGTGTCACTCCGGCGGTGTGGCTCCAGCGCTGGAGCACCCCGTGGGTGAATGACGTGTTCAGCGGGGGCTACCTCGCGTTCCACGCGTACCTGCACCTCGCGATGGCGTGGGCCGTCCTTGGTCCCCGGGCGCGCGCGGAGCGCTTCTTCGTCCACGTCTTCTCCGCGTACGTGCCGGGCATCGCGGGCTACTACCTCGTGCCCGGGCTCGGACCCGCGGTGGCCTGGCCGGAGCTCTTCACCGTGCCCATCGAGGGCGGATGGCTGACGCGGCTGAACGCGGCCGTGGTGGCGGGCGGTTCGTCCGCCTACGACATCTTCCCAAGCCTGCACACGTACATCACGCTGGTGCTGCTGGAGCATGACCGGCTCGCGCATCCGCGACGGTTCAAGCTGCTGCTGCCGGTTGGCATTGTCATCGTGCTGTCCACGCTGGTGCTGCGCTACCACTACGCCGTGGACCTGCTCGCGGGCGGGCTGTGGTTCGCCGCCTTCCGCGCCGTGTACCCGCGACTCCAGACGCGCTGGAGTCGCGATGCATCTGCAACCGTGAAGCAGCCTTTCCTTCCGTAGCGCCCCCATTCGTCGGAAGCTCCGGGCTCTACACGGAGGTGCACCAACATGATGAAGGGCCAGGATCTTCAGTACGTGCTGGATTGGATTGCCGTCCAGGAGCTGGTGGCGGAGTACGGGCAGGCCATCGACTTCGGCAAGGACACCGGGGACTGGAGCCGCTGGGTGAATGTCTTCACGCCCCAGGTGACGGCGGACTACACCCGGCTCTTCGGCGGTGAGCCCGTCACCATGGCGCGCGAGGAGATGGGCAAGCTGGGCAGTGACGCCCTGTCGCCCTACAGCCGCGTCCAGCACGCCACCGCCAACACGGTGCGGACCCACTTCAAGAGCGGCACGGAGGCCCAGGTGATGGCCTACGCGGACGTCGCCCACTTCTTCTCGCTGAACGGCGTGCCCCAGGAGTGGACGCTCGTCATCCGCTACACGCACGACGTGGAGAAGACCTCCGAGGGCTGGCGGATTCGCAAGGTGATGCTGGACCCCATCCACCATCGCGGCAATCTGCTCGGCGCGGAGTTCGTCAAGGGGAAGCGGCTCGTCTGACCTCCTCGGACGCGGCGTCGCGCGCGGCCAGACTCCTGCGCAGGGCGCCCGGCAGCGTGAGCGCCACCAGGACGGTGGCCAGCGTGCCTCCGGCCCCGGCGACCAGTAGCGTCACCGGGGCGGAGGTTGCATCCAGCAGCAGGCCGCCGCCCAGATAGGACACCGCGGCGGCCACGCCAATCGCGCCGTAGAGATTGCCGAAGACCCGCCCGAGCATTCCCGGCGGCACCACCCGCTGGAGCAGCGTGTTGGTGGCCACGTCCATCGCCGCGATGCCCAGCCCCCGCACCGTCTGCATCGCGATGGCCGCGGAAACGGCCCAGGCCAGGCCGGTGAGCAGGTTGCCCACGCTGCTCACCGCGAACCCGAGCACGAGCAGCAGCGGCATCGACACGCGCGGGCCATACCGCGCCAGCAGCCCGTAGCCACACACCAGCCCGACACCCACCGCGCCCAGCAGCAGCCCCACCGCCGAGTCCCCCGCCAGGAAGGTCTCCTTCGCCAGCAACACCAGCGCCACGTCGTCCACGCCGTTGAACGCGACGACGGCGCAGAAGCCCAGCGCGATGACGCGCACGGCGGGAGTGGACCAGAGGTAGCCCAGCCCCAGCCGCGCCTGCCGGAGGAGTGACGGCGGAGGGCCATGCGCCTCGCTCGGTGCCGGCGGCAGGGACGGCACGGAGGCCAGCAGCAGCGCGGAGAAGAAGAAGGACGCCGCGTCGATGAGGAGCACGCCGCGCACGCCCACGAAGGGCAGCAGCGCCGCTGCCACCAGCGGGCCCAGGGCCTCCGCCGCGTTGGTGCCGAAGCCGAGGGTGGAGTTCGCCACCTCCAGCTCCCGCTCCTTCACCAGCGCCGGCAGCGCGGCCCGGGAGGCGGGCTGGAAGACCTGTCCGGCGACCGCGCGCAGCCCCACCAGGACCAGCAGCACCGGCAGCGGCGGCAGGACGAGCGCGAGCGTCAGGAGGAGCACGCCCTGGAGGAGCTCACAGACCCGCATCACTCGCTTGAGGTCGAACCGGTCGCTGATGGCCCCGGTGAGGGGGCTCAGCAACGCGGGCGCGAAGTCCCCCACCAGCAGCAGCAGGGACACCGCGAGCGCCTGTCCGGTGGCCCCGGCGACATGGAGCATCAGCGCCACGAGGCTGAGCGAGTCTCCCGTGAAGGAGATGACTCGCGCGGTCCACAATGAGCGGAAGGCCTTGTTGCGCAGCAGGAGCCCCGATGCGCGCGTCTCGGCTCCATCCTCCCCGGCCGATGCCGGCATGCGCGTCTCCTCGGTGGAAAGACGCGCACCGTAGACGAGCGAATGGGCCCGCTCCAGCCCATGCTGTCACGACGCGGCGGTCTCACCGAGGGGGCCCGCCCCCAGGCTCCGCTCCTCGTCCGCCCAGTGGGGCCGTCCCCGACGCAGCCGCAGCGTAAGCCCGATGGCGAGCGCCACGGTGAGGAACCTCGCGACGTTGGCCTGGACGCCGCCCAGCGCGGTGGCATCCACCCCGAACAGGTCCCACCACAGGTTCATCAGCGCATGCATCCCGATGGGCACCCACAGGTCGCCCCAGCGCTCCAGCAGCCACGTGAAGAAGAGATGTCCCGCTCCGGTGATGGCGAGCACACCCACGAGGCCCCAGACGCCATGGCCCGTCTGGTAGCCCTGATAGAAGTGCCCGAACGCGAAGGGCACCATGCCCACCAGCGCCGCGCCCCAGAACGACCAGCCCGCCCGCCGCCGCAGCTGGCCGAAGAGGAAGCCCCGGAAGAGCACCTCCTCGGCGAGGGCCGCCATCACCACCGACGTCAGGACGTAGCCCGCCGTGAGCCGCTGCGGCACGAAGCCCGCGGCGTATCCATAGGTGACGAACATGGGCAGGGTGGCCACCAGTGAGAAGACAGCGGCCCGCAGCGGCGAGCGTCCGAAGCCGACCTCGCGGAAGGCGGCGCCGGGACGCAGGCGGTGCACGAGCGCGACCGCGACGAGACAGAGGACCCCCTCCAGGGCCTGCCGCGTCACGTTGCGCGTCGTGAGCTGCATCGGGGCCAGGAGCAGCAACCGCCGGACGTACTCGTTGACGAGGAAGAACGCGCCGATGGTGAAGAGCGTCACGCCCCAGCGGGATGTCAGCCGGCTTCGATTCACGACCACAGCTCCTTGGCACCGCCGCAAGGCGTGCCGTCGTCAGCCCTGCACGGTCCCCAGGGCTCCGAGGTCCGAGCCGTTGCGCCACGGGGACGACGCGGTGGGTGGAGAAATCATCGCACAGGCCCTACCCCTCCGTTGCACTCGGGAACGATTGCCTCCAACGTCCCAAGGCGGGGCCTGCAACCCGTGTTTCAATCGGCAGTCCTTCGCCGCGATGACGCGCCTCACCGAGAAGCCGGGATGTCCGAGCCGATGACCGCCATGAAGACCACAGCACGGCAGCGCTTCACGGCGGCGACCCGACTGGAGCGCCACCGGCATGTGACGGGGTACACCGCCGTCGTCGTGGCCGGTGGCTATGTCGAGGCAGGGGACTCCGGTCGCTTCAGGCTGGCGGCGGGCTCCGTGGTCTTCCACCGCGCCTACGAGGCGCATGCGAACCACTTCGGCACCACCGGAGCCGTCGTCCTCAACCTGCCGCTTCCCGCCTCCGCGCCGATGGTGCCCGTGGGGCTGCTGCGCGACGTGGACGCCGTGGTACGGCTGGCCGAGCGGGACTCCCTCTCGTCGGCGGACCTCGTCGTCTCGTCGCTGATGGCTCCCCTCGCCGGTCCGAAGGACTGGCCCGACCTGCTCGCCGCGGCACTGCGCGACAATCCAACCCTGAGTCTGACGGACTGGGCAGAGCGCATGGGCCTCGCGCCGGAGACGGCGGCCCGTGGCTTCAAGCGGGCCTACGGCGTCTCGCCCAAGCGCTACCGCGCCGACGTGCGGGCGCTCCAGGCCTGGCGACGGATTCCCCGCTCCACGCTGCCGCTCGCGCAGCTGGCCCTCGCGCTGGGCTTCACCGACCAGGCGCACATGACTCGCGACGTGGTCGCCCTGACGGGACGCACGCCCGGGGCCCTGAGGCGCGGGCCACCGCCTCCCGAAGGTCAACTGGATTCAAGAACGGCCCGGCGCTAGCGACTACATCCGCGGGGCATGAACCGACGCGATTGTCTCTCCGCCCTGCTCACCCTGCCCCTCGCCGCCACGCTGGGCTGCGCTTCCCGAGGCCCGAGCGCCCCGGTGGCCTCCGCCACACCCCGCACCCGCTGGAAGGTCGCCGGCTCCGAGGGCATGGACGCGCTGTGCTTCCTCAATCCCCTGTCCGGTGATTCCTTCTACACGCGCTACTACACCGAGGAACTCGCCCGGTTCACACCCGGCTTCTCCGCGGATGCCGTCACCACGCTCCAGCAGCTCAAGGACTCCTCGAAGGCGCAGAACCGGATGATGGGTCCGTTCCTCTGCCTGGTGTTCTCCGCGGGCCCCACGGAGACGCTCGCGGACCTGCGCGGCGCGCTCGCGAGCGCCGAGGCACGGCTGCTTCCCGGCTTCCGCGCCAGCCCCTACTGGAAGCCCGAGGACTGGGACTGGTTCATCACGGCCCGTCCCTCACTGGCACGCGTGCTCGAAGCGCTGGACGCCTCCGGATTCTCCTCGTTCCGTCGGGACGTGCTCGGGGACCGCGTGGAGCAGCGCGCGGCGGCGCTGCGGCAGCGGCTGGCCAGCGTCGACGTCATCGCCGAGCAGGAGCGGCTCCTGGGCCACCCGCTCCAGGAGGGCATCGCCATCGACCTGCTGCACTTCTCCAAGCCCCACGGCATCAAGGTCATCGGCCAGCGCTTCCTCACGCACCTCACGTACTCGGACGAGCTGGTCATCCGGAACGCGGCCCACGAAATCCTGCACCCGCCCTTCGACGCGAAGCACCCCGACATTCTCGCGGCGATGGAGGTGCTGCAGCGAGACCCGCTGCTCATCCGCATCGTCGCGGACCATGACCCGAGCTTCGGCTACACCACACTCGAAGGACTCTTCGACGAGGACACCGCCGAGGCGCTGGAGCAGCTCATCAACGAGCGGCTCGGCGTCGCCGTCCCGGCACGCGAGCGCTGGCGCCGCGCCGATGACGGCATGCACGTGCTCGCCGCCGGGCTGTATGGACTCCTCAAGGCCGACGGCTTCGAGCGCACCGGAGGAGCCATCCAGGAGTGGCTGGGCAAGGCCACGCGCGAGGGACGGCTCGAGCCCGCGTCGCTGCATGCGTCCGCGGCCGCCGTGCTGGAGCTGCCGCCCGACCGGCTCTGGGCACCTCCCGCGAAGCCGTGAGCCCCCGCTGGGGGTGTGCTTCCCCACCCGCAGCCGTGGCGTGATGGACCTCCTCATCCATGTGCGCTGGCGCCCCACGCAGTCTCCCGTCCACTGGCCGAGACTTCGCACGTGTGATTGCGTTCTTCGGGCATGACCCTGCTCAACCCTGAGACAGCAAGGGGCGCGCCGCGCATGGGGTGGCTGCTCGTCGCGGCCTGCCTCCTGTCGGCCTGTACGGATGACGAGAAGCCCGCTGCTCCCACGCCGGAGCCGGGGACTCCCCCGGTGGCCGTCGACTGGTGCCCCCTCGTGGCGCCGGGCCCCACAGGTTCCGGGAGCCCTGCCCTGGCGATGTCCTCGGCCCACGCGCTGGTGCGCTTCTTCAGCCCGGGCAGTCACGCCTTCGAGCTGGATGCCGCGCTCGCCAGTGCGCTGGACGGCCCCACCGTCGACTGGGATTTCGCGGCCCGCACCTACGCCGACGCGCTCGAGGACGTGTGCGCGAGGGAGGCCACCGCCGCGGAGCCCCTGCCCGCCGCGAGCGTGGAGGACCTGGGCGACCTCGCGGTCATCCACCCGGGCGAGGTGAGGCTTCCGCCGGGAGCCCGGGCCGTGGCCATCGACCTCCGGGGGCTAACCGAGGCTCCGGGACTGGAAGAGGCCCTCGCCCGCGCCATCGGCGTCGCCAGCACCCGGCCCGTCGCGCGGATGGGCCACCGCGTCCGCCTCCACCAGGGGCTGACGGACGAGTTCAACGCCCTGAACATCTATTCGAACACCACGACCCTGCTGAGCTCTCCGCCGTACGCTCCCTCGGGGCAGGTGGAGCTGCCCGTGGCGCTGCTCACGAGCGCCGCCCTGCCTCCCACGGCGGCGCGCTTCGCGGTGGACCTGCGCGCGGCGGGACGCGCCTGGCTCTACGGCGAGCCCGTGGCCACCGCCGCGGCGGAGTCCCGCTGGGCGCCCATCGGTGCGCAGGGGCTCGCCATCCGCGTCCTCCAGCTCGGAGACACCGAGGGCCCGCTGCCGGACCTGCTGCCCGCGGACCGGCCACTGCAAGAGGCCCTGGCGGACAGCCTGCGCGAGCTTCCCACGCAGGGCGCGCCGGGCGCACTGGACCGGAGCGTGCCACGCGCCCGGGCGCGCATGGTGCCACGCAACCCGCAGCTCCATTCCGCTCCCGCGCCGGGGCAGTCCGCCGGCATCGCCCGCGCGGACCTGCTCATCGTCCACGGGGCCATGCGGCGCTTCTTCCCCTACTTCGCCATCGTCGGGGACGGCATCGACGCGCGGCTGGAGGAGACGCTCGCCGCCGTGGACGCGGCGCCCGTGAGCCGCGAGCGCATCCGCCAGCTGCTGCGCCGGTTCGCCGCCGTCCTCCAGGATGGACATGGCTTCGTCACCGACCCGAGCCTTCCCACCCCCAGGATACTGCCCGCGTTGGTGGAGGAGGTCGCTGGAGCGCCGGTGGTGCGCCGCTCGCTGGTGCCGGAGCTGCGGCCGGGAGACACGCTGGTGCACATCGGCTCCCGGGCTGCGGCCGACTGGTACGCCGAGGAGCTGGCTCGCACCTCCGCCGCCACGCCGGGCTACCGGTTCGACGTCGCCACGCGCAGGCTGGGCGAGCAGGGTGAGCCGCTCACGCTCGGACTGCGGGCCCTGGATGGCAGCGAGCGCACGGAGACGGTGCGGCCCCTGGCCACCACCGATGCGGCCGCGAGGCTGGGCCCCTGGGGCTCGCAGCGGCCGGCGGGGTTCCTCGGGGACCTGGGCGCGCCGTCCGTCTACTACATCAACCTGGCGGGAGAGGTGCTCACCGCCACCATGGACTTCCGCCCCCTCCTGAAGGAGGCCTCGGGTGCACGCGGCCTGGTGCTGGACATGCGGGACTATCCCAGCGTCGACCACTACGCCTTCGCCCAGCACCTCCTCCAGGACACCGTCTTCTCCGCCATCTTCCGCACACGGCGCTGGACGGGCCCGGACCAGCTCGACCTGGACAGGCTCCAGTACGCCCTCCCGCCCCTGCTGGAGCCGTCCTTCACGGGCCCCATCGTCCTGCTGGTGGGCCCGCACACGGTGTCCGCGGCGGAGAACTTCTCCATCCTGCTCGTCGCGCAGAAGCGCGTGCGGGTGGTGGGCCAGCGCAGCGCGGGCACCAACGGCAACATCACCATGCTCCAGCTGCCGGGCGCCTTCCGCTTCCTCTCCACCGGCGCGGAGGTCCTCTTCCCGGACGGCTCCCCCTTCCACGGCGTGGGAATCATCCCGGACGTCGAGGTGGCACCCACGGCGGAGGACCTCGCCACCGGCAGGGACGTGGAGCTGCTCAAGGCCATTGAATTGCTGCTGCAATAGGATGGGCTGACGGAAACACGCAGGCATGCGGGCCCCAGTCAGGTCCGCCCTCGACTCTCCAGGAGGAGCGGGCAGGATGCGTGGGCGGTCCGCTTCCCCCGAGGCGGGCCGCTTCACCTCACACAAGGAACCGACATGGCCTCCCGCTCCCTTCCGCTGTTCCTCCTGGGTGTCGCCGTCCTCGGCGGCTGCGGTGCTCCCGAGTCTCCCGTCACCGAGACGGGCGAGGGCGCGCTCGTCCCCGCCCAGGAGACGTCCGAGCCGTCCAACACCGTCTCCGCCTTCGCGTACTGCGACGACGTGACGACGTGGGATGCGAACTGGGCCAGCCTGGAGTCCCAGGTGCTCACCCTGGTGAATCAGCGCCGGGCCGCGGGCGCCACCTGTGGCGGCGTGGCGAAGCCGCCCGCGCCCGCGCTCACGCTCGACACGCGGCTGCGCTGCGCGGCGCGCAAGCACTCCAAGGACATGGGGACGAACAACTTCATGAGCCACACCGGCTCGAACGGCTCCACGCCGTGGCAGCGCATCAACCTGGCCGGCTACACGTACCGGAGCGCCGCGGAGAACGTCGCCGCCGGCTACGCCACCGCGAGCGCCGTGGTGACCGGGTGGATGAACAGCGCCGGCCACTGCAACAACATCATGAACGCCGGCCTGCGCCACATCGGCATCGGCTACTTCTACGCGCCGACGAGCACCTACAAGCACTACTGGACGCAGGACTTCGGCACGCCCTGAGCGGTAGAGTCCGCGGCGCGGCGCCCCACTTCAGGGCGCCGCGCCTTCCATGGATCTCGTCCTCCTGCTCGTCGGACTCGTCAAGGTGGTGTTCGGCGGCCTCGTCGCCGCGCTCGGAATCTGGCTGGGGCTGCGCGGCCTGAGCCGCATCCTCGGCACCAACCCCGTGGAGGAGCTGCGCCAGGGGAACGCCGCCGCCGGCACCGTGCACGCCGCCAGCCTCCTGTCGCTGGGCCTGCTGGTGCAGCACGCGGTGCAGGCCACGTCGGACGCGGTGGACCTCACCGTGCGCACCCCGCCCTTCCAGCCGCTGATGGTGGGCAAGCTCCTCGCCGTCGCGGTGCTGCACGTGGGGCTGTCGCTGGGCGTGGGCGTGGCGGTGCTGGCGATGGGCATCCTGCTGTTCGACCGGATGACGCCCGGCATCGACGAGCTGGCGGAGGTGCGCAAGGGCAACGTCGCCGCGGCGCTCATCCTCTCCGCCATCCTGGTGGTGCTCGCGCTGCTGACGGCGCCGGGGCTCCAGGCGGCGCTCAACGGCCTCATCCCCTTCCCGCAGCTGCCCGAGGGGACGCTGCGCGCACCCGCGTGAGGTAGGGGCGCGCCCATGGCCTCCAGCTCCGGTTCCTGGAAGACGCTGTTCAAGCTGCTGCTCGTGGGCATCGCCCTGGCCAGCTGCTTCTGCTGCTGCGGGCTGGGCATGCTGGGGCGGCTGGCCGACATGGACGTGCGCGCGCCCCTGCCGGGCTTTCCGAGCAGCGTGCGCGTGGTGGACCTGGGCGCGGTGCTGCTCCCGTCCGACACGCCGCCGCAGCGCGCGAAGAACTACGAGTGGAAGGCGGAGAGCATCAGCCCTCCGCTGCACTACGTCTCCTACGGGCTGGGCACGGAGCTGGACCTGGAGCTGGAGGAGGCGCACGCGGCCCTGGGCCGGCGGCTGCGCTACCGCCCCACGGGCCCCGAGCGCTTCACCTACAACGCCCCGGCCGGGTGCACCGCGGACATGCGCTGCATCTACGAGGAGCTGATGCGCACCAACGCGGAGCCGGTGCACGCGCTGGGGGAGCGCTTCGTCACCTCCATCCGCGAGCGCGGGCTGGACGCCTCGCAGGCCGCGCAGCTCATCCTCGGCTTCGTGCAGCGCATCCGCTACGAGCTGCCGCACGACGTGCCCTTCGGCATCCTTCCCCCGGCGCTGGTGCCCGCGCAGGACCGCGGGGACTGCGACTCCAAGGCGGTGCTGGCGGTGATGCTGCTGCGGCAGGCGGGCATCGACGCGGTGCTGCTCTACTCGGACCCGCTGGCGCACGCGGCGGTGGGCGTGGGGCTGCCCGGCAACGGCACCCGCCTGCGGCTGGGCGGGCGCAGCTACCAGTACGCGGAAGTCACCGCCGAGGGCTGGCCGCTGGGGATGATTCCTCCCCAGTACGACAAGCCCCGGCTGTGGAAGGTGCTGGCGCTGGGCGCGCCTACGTCGGGCTGACGGCAAGGACGCCGCGCAGGTAGTCCTCGTAGGCCTCCTTCATCGGAAGCTCCGAGTCCACCTTCAGCCGCCGCCGCGACGTCTGCGTGCGCTGGCCGTTGCGCGGGTCCACGCCCTCCTTCACGTACTGCTCCCAGAAGATGGCGGAGCCCCGGCGCTGCCAGAGCGGCACCTCGTTGAAGTTGATGCCGCGCTGGAAGAGCAGCTCGTTCTTGTAGCCCACGTTGCGGCCGTCCAGCTCGCGCGTGGCCTGGGTCGCCGTGCGGCCCTCCTTGCGCAGCGTCCAGTAGCACCAGCCATGCAGCGCGCACCTGCTGCCGTCCGACTGCCTCCACTGGAAGTAGTCCAGCACCGCGCGCTCGTTGGTGCCCAGCCACGCGCGGCCGTCGAACACGGCCGGCACGCCCGCCGCGAGCGTGAAGGTGGCGCTGGCGAGGCCCGCCGACAGCGAGACGAGCTTCTCCATGGAGCGGTCGAACAGCGACCACTCCGGCCGGAAGAGGACGGAGATTTCGTCGCTCTGCGTGTACGCGTACACGCCCTGGAGGTCCTCCAGGAGCGCGCTGGCGGTGCGCACCATCAGCTGGTGGAAGGCCGGGTCGAAGGGCTTCTCGAAGCGCTCCTCCGTGAAGCGCGAGAAGCCCCGGCCATCCACGCGCAGCACCGTCCACGCCCCCGGCAGCAGGCGCAGGCCGTGGAACACCTCACCCTGTCGCATGCGGGTCGCCAGCTCATCCGGTTCCATCGGTCTCCTCCTTCCAGTCCTCGACGCGGAAGTCGCCCTCCGCGGTCAACGTCACGTGGTACAGCGCATCGAAGCCCTCCGCACGGCCCGGCCGCTGGAGCTGCTTCACGGTGGCGAACAGCGCCACCTCCGGCACCCTCGCCCGTCCCTGCCGCTGGGCGTTGCGCTCCAGGCACAGCTTCAGGTCCGACGCGAAGTAGTAGCCGACGACGCGCGCGCCGTGCGCCCGGCCCAGGGCGATGAGGGGCGCGCGCACCTCGGGCGACGGGTTGGTGTTGTCCACCACCACCGAGCGTCCCGCCGCGAGCGCCTCGGAGATGTACCGCTGCTGCCTCGCCTCCTTCCGGCGCGCGTGGGGCCACAGGTCCTTGCTCACCAGCACGTGCGTTTCCGCAAAGCGCTGGCGCTGGAAGCTGCTCTTCCCGGAGCCCTGCAGGCCGATGAACAGGACCAGTTCCATGGCGGAGCCTCATTCGACGCGACGCCGCTCCGACGCCTGACGCCCTCCCCCTTGAGTGTCACCGCCAACAGTGGATGTCACCTACCGGCCGGGTGAATTGACTCTCCGTGTTTGTCTGAATTATCTACTTCATCTGCTTTTCCTGGTTTCCCTGAGCTGTCGCAACCCGCCCGCTGCAAAGGAGACACCGAGATGAAGCTTCCCCTCTCGTCGTATGTGGACTGCTGGCGTCCCCTCTCCGTCCTGGCCCTGGGCTGGGGCCTGGTCGTCCCACTGCCGGTGCTCGCGGCGCAGGGGCCGGACGCAAGGCCGGGTGTGACGCGGGCCTCGGAGGCCGTGGGGCCGGCGCGGCTCGTCGAGGCTGACGCGGCGGCGAAGGCCCGCCTCATTCCCGGCTTCGAGGGAGGGACGGACGGCCGCTTCGCGCTCGTCACCGGGACGGGGCACGTCTTCCACCGCACGGACGCGGCCGTCCGCTCGCTGCGGACGCTCGATGTGCCGGCCACGGCGGTGCAGCTGCACACGTGGGAGGAGGAAGGCGCGGACGGCGTGCGCCAGGACTTCTTCGCCTACAGCCGGGGCGGCGCGGAGCTGCTGGGCCGCGTGCAGGCCACCAGCTACCTCATCCGCCTGGAGCACACGCAGTTCGACCCGGTCCGCGGCGCCCTGCCGCTGACGACGGGGCTGCTCTCCGCGGACCCGGACAACACGCTGCGGCTGGTGCAGTTCCAGGGCACGCCGCTGCCGGAGTTCCGCGCGGCGATTGAGGCCTCCGGAGGCAAGGTGCTGCGCTTCCTGTCGGACCACACCTTCCTCGTCGAGCTGGACGCGAGCGCGCACAAGCGCGTCGCCGAGCTGCCCTACGTGCGCTGGGTGGGCCCGTACCATCCGGAGTACCGCGTGGAGGCGCCGCTGCGCGAGGCGCTGCTGGGCCGCGCGGCGCGCCTGGAGTCGCAGCGCTACTCCATCATGGTGGGCGAGCACGGGGCGGCGCGGCAGGGAGAAGTGGCGGACCTGGTGCGCAAGCTGGGCGGCACGGTGGACCTGGTGGAGCCGGGCGGCTGGCGCGTGGAGGCCACGCTCACGCAGCCGCAGCTGGAGCGGCTGGTGCGCTCCAACGCGGTGCAGTTCATCGACCGCTGGGGTGGCCCCGGCGAGGTGGACATGAACAACGTGCGCGCGGTGGGCGGCGCCGCCGCGCTGGAGACGCTGCGCGGCTGGACGGGCCAGGGCGTGCGCGGCGAAATCTTCGACACGGAGCTGCGCACCACGCACCAGGAGTGGGCCAACCCGCCCCTCGTCCACAGCACCTCCACCACGGGCAGCGCGCACGGCACCTCGTGCTACAGCATCAACTTCGCCCGGGGCGTGGACGCCAGCGCGCGGGGCCTGCTGCCGTCGGGACAGGGCATCTTCTTCCTCTACAGCCAGTCAACGCAGTTCGGCGGCACCAAGTCCCGCTACGACATCAACAAGGAGCTCATCGACCCGGCCGGCCCCTACCGCGCCGTGTTCCAGACGTCGAGCGTGGGCAGCACGCTGGGCACCACGTACACCACCATCTCCGCCGAGGTGGACGACTACCTGCTGAAGCACCCCATCCTCAGCACGCAGTCGCAGAGCAACTCCGGCACGCGCAACTCGCGGCCGCAGGCGTGGGCGAAGAACATCGTCTCCGTGGGCGGCATGTACCACTACGACAACACCAGCCGCACGGATGACCGCTGGAACAGCGGCGCCAGCATCGGCCCGGCGGCGGACGGCCGCATCAAGCCGGACCTCGCGTACTTCTATGACGCGGTCCGCTCGGCGAACAACTCGAGCAACACGTCGTACTACAACTTCAGCGGCACCAGCGCGGCCACGCCGCAGACGGCGGGCCACTTCGGGCTCTTGTTCCAGATGTGGCACAACGGCGTGTGGGCCGGCTTCGGCGGCGGCGCGGACGTGTTCGCCAGCCGCCCGCAGATGGCCACCGCGAAGGCGCTGATGATCAACATGGCCTACCGCTACAACTGGCCGGCGGGCGGCGCCAACGGCGACCTGGACCGCAACAAGCAGGGCTGGGGCACCGCGGACGTGAAGCGCCTGTATGACCGCGCGGCGGTGACGAGCATCGTCAACGAGACGGACGTCCTCGCCCCGCTGGGCAGGAGGACCTACAACGTCAGCGTGGCCACCGGGCAGACGGAGCTGAACGTCACCATGGTCTACAACGACCCCGCGGGCACGGTGGGCGCCGCCCGGGCTCGCATCAACGACCTGTCCCTGCGCGTGACGTCTCCCTCCGGTGTCGTCTACTGGGGCAACAACGGCCTGACGGCGGGCAACGTGTCCACGGCGGGCGGCGTCTCCAACAAGCTGGACACGGTGGAGAACGTCTTCCTGCAGAACCCCGCGGCCGGCACGTGGAAGGTGGAGGTGCTGGCGGACGAGCTCGTCCAGGACGCGCGGCTGGAGACCACCGCCATCGACGCCGACTACGGCCTCGTGGTGAGCGGCGGGAAGTTCATCTAGCCGCCGGATGACTCACCGGGCCGGTGCTTCCGTCACGGAGCACCGGCCCTCCTTCCGTACTCCGCCGCACGCCCGGCGACAGGGCGCGCGCGGAGACGCTGGCCGTCCCCGCGCCCGGGTGGCATGACGTGCCCATGGCTCGTGATGTCTCCTTCTTCGACCACCTCGGCTCGCTCCTCGCCCGGGAACGCGAGGCCGAGAAAGCCCGCCTGGCCTCCCTCGCCGAGAGCCTCTCCCTCTCCGAGCGCGAGGAGCACGGCCTGTCCGTGCTGGACCTGGAGTCCATCGAAGAGGAGGTGGGCCTGGGTGGCCGCTACCTGCTCACCCTCGCCCGCGCCGACCGGCGGCCCCTGCCCACGCGCCTGCACAACGGCGACCTCGTGGCCGTCCTCCCCCGCCGCGCCGAGGTGAAGGAGCCCGCCCGCGCCCTCATCTCCCGCGCCACCGCCACGCGCATCCAGCTCGCCTTCGACCGCGCCCCGCCGCCCTATGTCCACGAGGGGCTGCTGCGCCTGGACATCGTCCCCAACGACGTCACCTACGACAGGCTCCGCGCCGGCCTGCAGCGCATCAAGGCCATGGACAAGGGCGCCGAGCGCCGCAAGCGCGAGGTGGTGCTGGGCAACGAGCCCCCGCGCTTCGACAAGCCCCGCGAGCTCGAGCCCACCCGGCCCCTCAACCCCGAGCAGCTCGACGCGGCCTCCCGCGCGCTCGCCGCCGAGGACTTCTTCCTCGTCCACGGCCCGCCGGGCACCGGCAAGTCCACCGTGCTCGCCGAAATCGCCGCCCAGGCCGTCGCGGACGGCAAGCGCCTCTTGTGCACCGCCGCCAGCAACGCCGCCGTGGACCACCTGCTGGAGCTCTGCCTGGACAAGGGCCTGCGCGCCATCCGCGTGGGCCACCCCGCCCGCGTCGCCGCGCGCCTCCAGGAGCACACGCTGGACATCGTCGTGGAGGACCACCCGGACCGCACCGTCTCGCGCGAGCTCTTCGAGGAGGCCTACGACCTGCTCGGCTACGCGCGCCGCCAGCGCACCCAGGGGCGCAGCCGCGAGCGCTTCTCCAACGCCCGGGCCTCCTCCACCGAGGCCAAGGGCATGCTGGACGAGGCCCGCGCGCTGGAGAAGAAGGCCGTGCGCGCCGTGCTCGCCCGCGCCGACGTCATCTGCGTCACCCTGGCCAGCCTGGGCTCGGGAGTGCTCGCCAGCGAGGAGTTCGACCTGGCCCTGCTGGACGAGGCCACCCAGGCCACCGAGCCCCTCGCGCTGCTGGGCTTCCTGCGCGCGCCCAGGGTCATCCTCGCCGGAGACCCGCAGCAGTTGCCGCCCACCGTCCTCTCGCAGGAGGCCGCGAAGGCCGGCCTCGGGGTGAGCCTCTTCGAGCGCCTCCTCAAGGACCACGGCGAGGGCGTCAAGCGCATGCTGCGCGAGCAGTACCGGATGAACGCGGCCATCATGGACTTCCCCTCGCGCGAGATGTACGGCGGCGAGCTGCGCGCCCACCCGTCCGTGGCGGACCGCACGCTCGCGGACGTCCTCACGCCGGGCGCCGAGGTGGATGCCCCGCCCGTCATCTACCTGGACACCGCCGGCAAGGGCTTCGACGAGGAGGTGGAGCCCACCACGCGCAGCCTCTTCAATGACGGCGAGGCCGGCCTCATCGAAGCGCGCGTGAAGGCCCTGCTCGCCCTGGGCCTGTCACCGCGCGAGCTGGCGGTGATTACGCCCTACAGCGCCCAGGCCCACCGCCTGCGCGAGCGCGTGGAGGCACTGCACCCGGACGTGGAGGTGGACACCGTGGACGCCTTCCAGGGCCGCGAGAAGGACGCCATCCTCGTCTCCCTCACCCGCTCCAACGGCGAGGGCCAGCTCGGCTTCCTCACCGACTTGCGCCGCATGAATGTCGCCCTCACCCGCGCGCGCCGGCACCTCTTCGTGGTGGGCGACTCCGCGACGCTCAGCGGCCACCCCTTCTACGCGCGCTTCATCGAGGGCACCCAGGCCACCGGCGCCTACCGCTCCGCCTGGGAGTGGCCGGACGCCATGGAATGACAATGCGTCCCCGGTGCGGGTCCAGCACGACCCGACCCCGCGGTACTACGCAAGGAGTGCGAGTCATGCGCGCCCGTTTTGTCGCAGGGCTGCACAATTTTTGTCACCCAGCCCCTCTGGAGTTGGGGTGTTGTCCTGGAATTCCGAGCGCTTGGGCGGAGACTTCTGTCCGGCACGGAACATGCTTCTCCCCACGGTGGGGAGGAACCGCCAACATGTCTCAACGGCCCACGGTGACGCAGGAGAACGACGTCTGGGTTCTCCGTATCGAGAAGGACAACGGGAAGATGCAGGAGTACCGCTGTGCGACGGAGAACCAGGCGCGGCAGCTCGCGATGGTGCTCTCGAAGCCAGACACGGGTGGCCCGCCGCGTGCGCCAGCCGAGTCCCGGTAGAGGACTCCGCCTTCCACCCGCCGGCCACACCGCAGGCGGCGATTCTCACGCGGGCCGTTAACGGGTAAGGCACGGGGCAGGAGGCTCCCGTGCCCGCACCCTTCGAGTCCCTCACCCTTGATGCGCAGGGCCTGCCCCTGCACGTGCGCCAGCGCAATGCGTCGGGCACGCCGGCCGTCCTGTTCCTCCACGGCTGGCTGGACCACTCGCACAGCTTCGACGCGCTCACCGCGCACCTGCCCGACGCCTGGCGCCTGGTGCTGATGGACTTCCGCGGCATGGGCCACAGCGGGCACGTGGGCGGCGGAGGCACCTACCACTTCAGCGACTACGTGCTGGACGTGGAGTCGGTGCGCGCCGGGCTCGGCCTGGAAGCGGTGCACCTCGTCGGGCACTCGCTGGGCGGCATCGTCTCCATGGCCTACGCCGCCGCGCGGCCGGACGTGGTGAAGAGCGTCTTCCTCATCGAGAGCATCGGCCCCACCGCCGGCGCGTCCGCCCTGGCGCTGGAGCGGCTGCGCGGCTTCCTGGACGACTCGCGCCGGCCGCCCAACCGCAAGCGCTACCCCAGCGTGGAGGCCGCCGCCGCGCGTCTGCGGGACAACAATCCGTCCCTGCCCGAGCCCGCCGCGCTGCACCTGGCCCGCCACGGCACGGAGGCCTTCGAGGACGGCGTGGCCTTCACCTTTGATCCGCGCCACCGCCGCCGCTTCGGCATGGCCTACGACGAGGCGCAGTGGCTGGCCGTGCAGGCCGGAATCCGGTGCCCCGTACGGCTGCTCCGAGGCACCGAGGGTCTGGTGCCCGACGAAGCGCTGCTGCGCCGCCGGTTGGACGGACTGCCCACGCTCGCCGGGCCGACGCTCATGCTCCCCGGCGGCCACCACGTCCACATGGAGCAGCCGGAAGATGTGGCCCGCGCCGTCACCGACTTCGTCACCGGAGCCTGAGGGGAGCCTTCGCGGAGCCTGAAGGGAGGCTGAACTCCCTCCAAAAAGGTCGGGAAAAACCTTTCACCCTCCAGGGCAAGACTCTTCCTTCCTTCCCCCAAGCGGGGAACTCCTTTTCACAACCCCTTGATTTCACGAGCCCGTTTCGCGCGCGCCGGTTGGTACGCGAATTGATTAGGGAGGGCGCGGTGGATCACGCACCGGGCTGGGTTGGGGTTGGGAGAAGGGTGGGGAGCGGAAGATGAGGATGGGGCTGAGGGGGCGTTTTCTCGCGCTGGCGTTGCTCGCCACCACCGGGGTGGCCTGCCACGAGGGGGATGAGACCCGCGCGGTGCAGGCAACGGCGGTGCTGGACGTGGACGTGCTCGACTTCGGCGAGGTGCCGGTGGGCGAGTGGCGTGAGAAGGCAGTGCGCATCCGGAACGTCGGCTACGTGCCCTTCTTCGCGCTCGACGCGCTGGGGCTGGCCGGCAACCCTTCCTATGAGGTGGAGCTCGGGGAGGGCGGAGGAAGGGTGGAGCCGGGCGAGTCGCACCTGGTGCACGTGCGCTTCCACCCGCTCAAGGAGGGCAATACCGAAGAAACGGTGCACGTGACGACGGACGCCAACCAGGGCGCCCAGGCGCAGGTGCGCCTCATGGGCCTGGGGACGCCCACGCCCATCGGCGTGTACCCGCCCCTGCTGGACTACGAGACGCTGGAGGTGGAGAGCGACCGCACGCTGGACGTCACCGTCACCAACCCGGTGGACCTGCCGCTGACGCTGGTGGTGCAGGGTGACAATCCGGACCCGTTCACTCCGGACACCATCACCATTCCGCCCTTCGCCTCGCAGAAGGTCAGCACGAAGTACCTGCCCCGCGCGCTGGGCGCCATGGGCGCGCGCCTGGAGGTCCGCTCCTGCGAGGGCTGCACGCCCTCCGTGGTGGACCTGAAGGGCAACTCGGTGGCCAACGCCTTCGCGTTCGACCCGGCGCCGGTGCCGTTCGACCAGATTCCGGTGCACGAGCGCACCGAGTCCTATACCCGCGCGCGCAACATCACCTGGCGCCCGGTCACCATCTCCAAGCTCGCCACCAGCGACCGCGCCTTCCAGCCGCTCTCCAAGCCGGAAGGCAGCACGGTGCAGCCGGGCGAGACGGTGGAGGTGAAGATGGAGTTCGCCGCCCGCTTCTCCGGCCCCAACGTGGGCGACCTCACGGTGCACTACGCGTCCGACAAGGCGCGCCAGTCGCAGGTGATTCTGGACGCGCGCGGCGGCCGTCCCACGCTGGCGGTGACGCCGGTGGCGCTGGACTTCGGCGAGCTGCCGGTGGGCGGCAAGGTGGAGCGGGTCATCCGCATCACCAACGCGGGCAGCAACGGTGACCTGCGCTTCACCGGCGTGCGCGCGGACGGCGCCAGCACCCAGTTCGCCGTGGACGTGCCCACGCGCGGCACCCAGCGCTACGCGTGGACGGGCGGCGCCTGGCCCACGCTGGACTCGGACGCGCTGACGATTGCCCCCGGCAACGACGCGCTGGAGCTGAAGGTCTACTTCGAGCCCAAGGCGGAGGGCAGCTGGCAGGCCACGCTGTACGTGCGCTCGGACGACATGTTCAACCCGGAGCGCGCCATCGTCCTCACCGGCCGGGCTCGCGCGAGCGGCCCCTGCGTGTACGAGCTGCTGCCGCAGCCGGCGATGGACTTCGGCAACGTGGTGCCCGGCCGCGGCGCGGTGCTGGGCTTCTACTTCCGCAACCCGGGCCGCGCCGAGTGCGCGGTGAAGGACATCCACCTCTCCAACGACGCGGGCGGCGCCTTCTTCATGCCCGGCGGCCGGCTCACCGGCGGCGTGGTCGTCTACGACACGGCCTTCAGCGCCATGGTGGCCTTCCGGCCTCCGGCGGAGGGCAGCTACACGGGCGAGCTGAAGATGACGGTGAACAACCCGGCCTACCCCACGGTGACGCTGCCCCTGAAGGGCGTGTCGAAGGCGAGCTGCCTCGTGGCCACGCCGTCCTTCGTGGACTTCGGCCCCATCCGCTACGACTGCGCCGCGGCGCCGCGCAAGACGTACATCTCCAACCGCTGCAGCGAGCCGATTACGGTGTCCGACGCGCAGATTGGCAACGGCACCAGCAGCCAGTTCAACCTGCTGACGCCTGTCATCACGCCGCGCACGCTGGGGCCGGGCGAGGGCTTCGAGCTGGAGGTGGGCTACGCCCGCAACGTGCACGGGCAGCACTTCAGCCCGCTGTACCTGCGCGCCGACACGGAGGCGGACCCGTTCCTCGTCCCGCTGCTGGCGGAGACGAACCACGAGGGCATCCAGGTGGACCGCTACACGCAGGGCACCGACAGCCAGCTGGACGTGCTCTTCGTGGTGTCCAACACCACCACCATGTCGCCCTACCAGGACCGCCTGAAGGCGGCGATTCCGAGCTGGCTGCAGACGGCGAAGCAGGCGGGCGTGGACGTGCGCGTGGGCGTCACCAGCACGGGCCTCGTCGCCCGGGGCGCGCAGTGCGGCGGCGGGGCCAACGGCGGCGAGGCCGGTCGCCTCTTCCCGGTGGACGGCAGCAGCCCGCGCGTGGTGTCCGGCAACAACGCCAACGCGGCCACCATCATCCAGCGGAACCTGGACGTGGGCCTCTGCCACAACCTGGTGCAGGGCCTGGAGACGATGCGCGCGGCGCTGTCCGCGCCGCTGTCCGAGCAGATGGATGACCCACGCACCGCGCAGACGAACGACGGCAACGCGGGCTTCACCCGAGCGGCCGCCCGCATGGCGGTGGTGGTGCTGGCCGACGAGGACGACAACTCGGGCTTCAGCCCGGACAGCTACATCCAGTTCCTCCAGACGCTGAAGGGCACGGGCATGTCCCACCGCAGCCAGCTCTACGCGCTGGTGCCCACGGACAACAGCTGCTCCACCGCCGGCAACGAGGCGGACCGCTTCACCAGCGTGGCGCGCGGCACGGGCGGCCAGGTGGAGTCCATCTGCCGCTCCGACTACCGCCCGCTGCTCGACTCGGTCATCCAGCGCGCCGGCGCCCTGCAGGCGGACTTCCCGCTCACCGCGGCCCCCACGGGCACGGCGGAGATGACGGTGCGAGTCCAGGGGCAGGTGCTGCCGGGCAGCCGGTGGACCTATGACGCGGGGAGCAACTCCGTCGTCTTCAACTCGGACGCGGTGCCCACGCCCGGACAGGCCGTGGAGGTGCGCTACCGCAGCGTGTGCAAGGCCCCTCCGGCCACGCCGTGAGGTTTCACGGACTCGGGGGTTGACAGGGGAGTCCGGGCCTCGCGGGAAATGATGCGCCGCGGGCTTCCGCCCCCTGCCCCGGCGCGGCTATCGTGGCGGTCGTCGTGGAAACGTTCGGCCGCTACGAGCTGCTCCGGAGAATCGCCGTCGGCGGTATGGGGGCCGTCTACCTCGCGAGGCAGAAGGGCCCCGTGGGCTTCCAGAAGCTGCTGGTGCTCAAGCGGCTGTTGCCCCACCTGTCCGAGGACGACGAGTTCATCCAGATGTTCCTCGACGAGGGGCGCATCGCCGCGCACCTCAACCACCCCAACATCGCGCAGATCTACGATTTGGGGGACGTGGACGGGCAGTACTTCATCGCCATGGAGTACGTGCACGGCGAGGCGGTGGGGCCGCTGGGGGTGCGGGCGCAGCAGCGCAAGGTGGTGATTCCCCTGGGGCTCAAGTGCCGCATCATCGCGGACGCGGCCGCGGGGCTGGACGCGGCGCACCACGCGCGCAGCCCGTCCGGACGGAAGCTGGCGCTGATCCACCGGGACGTGTCGCCGCAGAACGTGCTGGTGGGCTTCAACGGCGGCGTGAAGCTCATCGACTTCGGGGTGGCCAAGGCGTCCGGGAAGCTGTCCCAGACGATGGTGGGCACCATCAAGGGCAAGCACGCGTACATGTCCCCGGAGCAGGCGCGGGGCGAGCCGCTGGACCACCGCTCGGACGTGTACGGCCTGGGGACGGTGTTCTACGAGCTGCTGACGCTGACGCGGCTGTTCAAGCGGGACACGGAGCTGGCCACGCTCAAGGCGGTGGTGGGGGCGAAGATTGTCCCGCCGTCGGAGGTGGTGCCGGACATTCCCAAGGCGCTGGACGCGATTGTCCTCAAGGCGCTGGCGCGCAAGCGCGAGGAGCGCTTCTCCACGGCGGGTGAGCTGCAGCTCGCGCTGGAGGAGTTCCTCATGCAGCAGAAGCTGCACGCCATCCCCGCGCACCTCGCCGCGTTCATGCAGGACATGTACGCGGAGGAGCTGGAGGAGGAGCGCTTCGCGGCAGAGCCCACCGTCATCCACTACGACCCGAAGCTCGCGGCGCGGCTCGCGGCCAGTGCGCCGGCGGCCGAGGCGAAGCCCGCGCGGCCGGCTGGTGGCTCGTCTGCCTCGGCGGCGCCGGTGAAGGGGAACTCCTCTGCTTCGGCGTCCCCCGTGCCGGGCCGGACGGTTTCGTCCGCGTCGGCGGCGCCTGTGAAGGCCCCCGGAGGTTCGTCCGCGTCGGCGGCGCCCGTGCCGGGAGCCCAGGGCCGGACGGTTTCGTCCGCGTCGGCGTCACCGGTGAAGGCCCCCGGGGGTTCGTCCGCCGCGGCTTCGCCCGTGCCCGCGGCACATGGCAGGAGCGCGGAAGCGGGCGCACCCGGCCCCGGTTCGCAGGGACGTGCTTCCGCGCCCGCCGCGCCGGCACCTGCCTCGCACGTGCAGGGCAAGGGCGCGGCGGTGGCCAAGGCACCGGCGGCGGCACCGGGCACGAAGCCCGCACCGGCGAAGACCGCACGGCCGGCGGTGGAGGATGCACCTGCCCCCCGGCGCGCACCTCCTCGCGGTGGTGGCCACGGCGAGGGTGAGCGGTAGCAGCCCCGGCTCCAGGTTCCGCCCTGCTGGAGGGACGGGAGCAAGCCCGGTCCCCCGCAGCGTCTGGTGCCTGCCGGAGCGTTCGCCGGAACCCGGCGACCTCCGCTTCATCGTCCAGCGGGACTAGCGGTCCCGGCCGTTGAACTTCATCACCTGCAGGCTGTCGAGCTCCACGCCGTCCAGGCAGCGCACGTTGATGGCGCGCATCTCCTTGCCATCCGGGCCCGTGCCGCGCGCGAAGGAGCGCACGCCGCACGTGGAGCAGAACAGGTGGTGGATGACCTTCTTGTTGAACTGGTAGTCGGTGAGGTCCTTCTCCCCGGACTTCAGCGTGAAGCTCTCCACGGGCACGAAGCTGAGCACCGTCCCCGTCTTCTGGCAGATGGAGCAATTGCACGCCACCGTGGGCTGGGACAGGTCCAGCTTCACGGAGTAGCGGACCTTCCCGCAGTGACAGCCGCCTTCGTAGCTCTTGAGCTCGGTCATGCGCGCATCCTGCCGTCGTCTCCCCGGACCTGCATTGGAGAAATGCGACAAGCCGGCACGGGCCGCTACAGGCTCGCCAGCGCCACCCGGTACAGCGCGCGGTAGCCCATGCGCGGCGCGGGCTCGAAGCGCTCCGCGTTGAAGATGTCCTTCAGCAGCGCCTGCCCCTCCGCCGACGCCTGCAGGCCCAGCAGCGAGGACTCCAGCGTGCTCACCAACTCCGGCGGCAGCCCCATGGCCACGGGCACCCCGTCATTGGGCGCTTCGTCCGTGTAGGCAATCAGCTCGAACCGGCGCCCCGCGCCCGGCCCCAGCACGTCCTCCACGCCCGTGGCGAACGTCAGGCCCGTGGAGGCCGGCGGGCAGAAGACGCTCGCCACGTCCGCCTTGCCGTCCAGCACCGCCTCCAGCGCGCCCCGGTACGAGCCCGTGAATTGCTGCGCGGAGAAGGCCCGCGTGGGCTCGTGCCCCTGCGCCTTGAGGTACGCGGTGGGCAGCAGGTAGCCCGCCACCGAGTCCCGGTCCACCCAGGCCGCCGCGGTGCCCTTCAGTCGCTCCACCGTCAGCCCCGCCCCCGCCCGGCACACCAGCGCCGACCGGTAGGAGGACATGCCCCGGCGCACCCCGCGCACCACCACCCGCACGCCCATCGCCTCCATCCGCGCGCAGACGAAGGGCGGCGCCCAGGCCGCGTCCGCCCGCCCGGACAACAGGTCCTTGGCGAGCGTCTCGTAGCTGGGCGCCACGGACACCTCCACCACCTTGCCCAGGGCCCGCTGGAGGAACGCCGCGAGCCGCTCCGCGCGCTCCCGCGCCGTCTCGTTGCCCAGCGAAGGAGGCAGCCCGAAGCGGAACGAATGCCGGGGGCCGGATGGGACTTGCAGGGTCATGCAGTCCCCTAACTACCCCTCCCTGCCCAGTCGCGCCACTTCGTCGTCAGCCAACCCGAACGTCGCCTGGAGCATGTCCAGGATGCGCTGCTCCGCCAGGCTCGGCTCGCCGCCCGCGTGGGCAATCTTCGTGGCCAGCCGGTAGGCCTTCACCCGCTGAGGGTGCGTGGCCAGCCCGTGCGCCAGCACCTGGAGCCGCTGGGGCAGCCCCTCCGCGGCCAGCGCCACCACCGCCTCGCTGACGAAGTTCTGCGCGCGCTCCGGGCTGACGTTCTCGAAGAGGGGGTCCGCCGCGAAGCTCTCCACCAGCGCCCGGGCCTCCGCCTCCTTCAGCTTCCCGTCCGCGGCGCTCACCAGCACCATGACCTCCGCGAACAGGCGCTCCAGGGGCTCGCCCAGCGCTTCCGCCAGGCTGCCGCCGTTCTCGATGACGTCGATGATTTGCGCCACCTCGTCCTCGGAGATGCCCAGCGCGGCCTGGAACGTCTTCAGGAGGCCCAGCTCGTTGCGCGTGGCCCGCTGGTCCGCCAGCGCCACCGCCGCCGCCAGCCCGAAGGCCAGCATCCGGTTCTTGTGGTCCGGCAGCCTGCGCCGCAGCGAGGCCAGCACCTCTTCCAGGTCGTTCGCCTCGGACAGCCGCGCCGCGCTCGTCTCCACCAGCGCGTTCAGTTCGTCGGGCTTGGTGCCCTCGAACTCCGGCCGCTCCAGCACGCGGCTGAGCAGCGTCTGCATCTCCCGCTGCGACACCCGGCCGTCGGCCATGGCCGCCAGCAGCATCGCCTCCACCAGCGCGCCGTTGCGCTCCTTGCGCGCTTTTACTGCCTGCTCTCGAGCCATGGGCTGGCGCTCCCTTGCGTGTCGTTCGAATCCGTTGTCGGCGCCCCGTCTTCCCGCGCGTGCAGCGGGTCGGGGTTGAGCGTCTTGTCCAGGAGGTGCGACGGCCGCACGTTCATCATCGCGTTGAGCACGCTCTGACGGACGTTCGGAATCTCCTTGCCCAGCTCCTCCACCAGCCGCTGCATCCGCTTGCGCTGGAGGTTCTCCTGCGTGCCGCACAAATCACAGGGGATGATGGGGAACTGCATCAACTCCGCGAACTTCGCGATGTCCTTCTCCGGCGCATAACACAGCGGGCGGATGACCACGTTGCGCCCGTCGTCACTCTTCAGCAGCGGCGGCATCGCCTTGATGGAGCCGGCGAAGAAGAGGTTGAGCAGCAGCGTGTGGATGAGGTCGTCCCGGTGGTGCCCCAGGGCAATCTTGGTGCAGCCCAGCTCCACCGCCGCCGTGTAGAGGATGCCGCGGCGCATCCGCGAGCACACCGAGCACTGCGTCTTCCCGGGAGGCGTCTTCTCCAGGACGATGCTGTAGGTGTCCTCCTTCAGCATCTTGTAGGCATAGCCCTCGCGCTGGAAGTAGCCCTCCAGCTTGTCCGCCGGGAAGCCGGGGTGTCCCTGGTCCAGGTTCACCGCCAGCAGCTCGAACTTCACGGGCGCTCGCCGCTGCAGCTCCCGCAGCAGATGGAGCATCGTGTAGGAGTCCTTACCCCCCGACACGCCCACCATGATGCGGTCCCCCGCCTCGATGAGGCGGTGGTCCGCGATAGCCCGGCCCATGTGGCCAAGCAGACTCTTCTCCAGGCGCTGGACGTCGTTCATCGGCGTGGCCATCCTAGCGGCGGCCCGGGAAAAAACACCTCAAAGGGAAGCCCTGGTCCGCTAGCCTGCCCAGCCCGATGCCGACCTACCCGCAGGGTGCCGTGGACGTGGTGGATTCCGCTGGTGCGCAGAGCGCCACGCGCAAGCTCGAGGAGGCTCGCGAGATTGCCGTGGACCTGGAGGCGGACTCCATGCACGCCTTCCGCGCCCGGCTGTGCTTCCTCCAGCTCGCCACCGACGACGAAGTCTTCCTCTTCGACACCCTCCAGCCCGGGGTGGAGGCCCGCCTGCTCGCCCCGCTGATGGCCGACCCGGCGCGCACCAAGTTCTTCCATGCCGCGCAGGGCGATTTGCAGTTCCTCGCCGAGGCGGGCGTCCGGGTGCAGGGCCTGTTCGATACCCACCGGGCGGCCACGCTGCTGGGCTGGCCCAAGGTGGGCCTGGCCGACGTCGCCCGCGAGCGGCTGGGGGTGGACCTGCCCAAGGAGCACCAGCAGTCCGACTTCTCCATCCGCCCGCTGCCCGCCGCCATGCGCGAGTACATCGCCAACGACGTGCGCTACCTGTGCGAGCTGGGCCGCAACGTCCGCGACGCGTGCCGGGAGGCGGACATCCTGGAAGAGGTGCTGCTGGACTGCGTGCGCCTGTGTGACGAGGCGGTGGCGCGGCCCGACGTGGGCGCGGACTTCAAGCCCAAGCTGCCGCGCAGCGGGCTCAACCCCGCGCAGATGGCCCTGGCCAACGCCATTGCCCACGCGCTGCACCGCAAGCGGCTGGAGTGGGCGGAGAAGGAGAACGTCCCCATGGGGCGCATGCTCTCCAACATGGCGATGGGCGACATCGCCGTGAAGCTGCCCGCCAACCCCCGCGAGCTGGCGCGCATGGCCGGTGTGCGCGGCTCCTTCGTCCGCACCTACGGCGACGAGGTGCTCGGCGTGGTGCGCGAATTGGTGGAGAAGTCGCGCAAGGGGGAGCTGGAGCCCGAGCGCGAGGCCAAGGGGCCCCGGGACGTCAACCGGCGCAAGCGCGAGGACGCCCTCAAGCAGTTCCGCGTGGAGAAGGCCACCGAGCGCAAGGTGACGCCCAGCGTGGTGCTGCCCAACCCCATCCTCGACGTGCTCGCGGGCCGTCCGCCGAAGGACGCGGAGGAGCTGGCCCAGGTGCCCTACTTCGGCGAGAAGCGGCTGCGGCTGTACGGGCCGGCGCTCCTCGAGCTGCTCGCCAAACACCCCGTGCTCAACGGCTGATACCCGCGGTGACACCGTCACCGCAATCTTCTCCCCGCCGGGGTGGAGCCGCCGCTTCGCGTCCACCCGCGTCACGCCTGACACCCGCGCGGGACGCTATCGCCGCGCGGTGGCGAGTGGTGGAATGTCCGCGGTCGCGGGCCGTCGTGTCCCGCGAGCGGAGACCTTCCCGATGCGGCTCGGACACCTCGGCGCGGCCACGTGCCTCCTGACGGCGCTCACCCTCGCCGGCTGCGTGAGCACGCGGCAGGAGCCGCCCTCCCCCACGGCGCGGGCCTCGCCCGTCGCGGCCCGCGAAGCCGCGCCCTCCGCCATGACTTCGGAGGAAGGGCCGCGCGCCCTCGTTCCGCCGACGCTGCGGCTGGACGCGCGGGCCCGCCCGGTGCGGCAGGCGGTGACGCTGGAGCTGGACCCGCGCCGGGAGGCGTTCCGCGGCACGACGGACGTGGAGCTCACCCTGACGGAGGCCACCCGCGAGCTGTGGCTCCATGGCGAGGAGCTCTTCGTGGAGGGCGCCACCCTGGAGGTGAATGGCCGCAAGGTGCCTGTCGCGGCGCTGCCCATGGGGGAGTTCCTCGCCTTCATCACCGACGAGCCGGTGGGCCCCGGCGCCGCGACACTGCACGTGGAGTACACGGGCCGCGCGCTCGCGAACGAGGACTCCGGCATCTTCCGCGAGCAGGACGCCGGGCGCTGGTACGCGATGACGCAGTTCGAGGCGCTGTACGCGCGGCGCGCCTTCCCCTGCTTCGACGAGCCCGGCTTCAAGCTCCCCTGGCAGCTCACCCTGCGCGTGCGCGCGGAGGACAGCGCCTTCTCCAACTCCCCGGTGGAGGCCGAGGAGCGCGGCGAGGACGGCTGGAAGACGGTGCGCTTCCGGCCCACGCCGCCCCTGCCCAGCTACCTCGTGGCCTTCGCGGTGGGTCCCTTCGAGGTGGTGGACGCGGGCAGGGCGGGCCGCAACGCCGTGCCGGTGCGCATGCTGGTGCCGCGGGGCCATGCCGCCGAGGCCGCCTGGGCCGCGCGCGTCACCCCGCCGCTGCTGGAGCGACTGGAGGAGTGGTTCGGCACGCCCTACCCCTTCGCCAAGCTGGACGTGGTGGCCCTGCCCGGCGCGCCGGGCGGCGCCATGGAGCACCCGGGCCTCATCACCTTCGGCGCGCAGTCCATGCTGGGCCCGGTGGAGGGGGACTCGCTGTGGCGCCAGCGCACCTTCGCGGAGACGCAGGCGCACGAGCTGGCGCACCAGTGGTTCGGCAACCTCGTCACCATGGCGTGGTGGGACGACCTGTGGCTCAACGAGTCCTTCGCGGACTGGCTCGCGTACAAGGTCGTCACGCAGTGGCAGCCCGGGTGGCGCTGGGACGTGCGCCGCGTGGAGGCGCGCGGCCAGGCCATGGCGGAGGACCAGCTCGTCAGCGCCCGCAGCATCCGCCAGCCCATTGAGTCCGTCGGCGACATCCACGGCGCCTTCGACGGCATCACCTACGGCAAGGGCGCCGCGGTGCTGGCCATGTTCGAGTCCTGGCTGGGGCCGGACGCCTTCCAGCTCGGCGTGCGCCGCTACCTGCAGACGCATGCGCGCGGCACCGCCACCACCCACGACTTCTTCCGGGCCCTCTCCGCCACCGTGGACAAGGACGTGGGGCCCGCGTTCTCCACCTTCCTGGACCAGCCCGGCGTGCCGCTCGTGTCCATGGAGCTCCAGTGCCCCGAAGGCGCGCCGCCCCAGCTCGCCCTGGCGCAGCGGCGCTACCTGCCGCTGGGCTCTCCCGGCGGGGAGGACGCGACGCCGTGGCAGGTGCCGGTGTGCGTTCGCTACACCGCTGGCGGCACCGGGGGGCGTGCGTGCACGGTGCTCGCGGAGCCCACGGGCACGCTGGTGCTGAAGGAGGCGAAGGCGTGCCCGGAGCAGGTCCACCCCAACGCGGACGGGCGCGGCTACTACCACGCGCTCCTGCGCGGGGACGGGCTGGAGCGGCTGGCGCGCCGGGGCGGCCAGGGCTTGAGCGTCACCGAGCGCCGCGTGCTGATGGACGACGCCCAGGCCCTGGTGGCGAGCGGTGATTTGGACGTGGCCCAGGCGCTCACGCTGGCCACGCGGCTCTTGCGCCCGGAGGACCCGGACCTGGTGACGGGCGCGGTGGGCGTGGTGGGCAGCGTGCGGGACGAGTTCATCCCCGACGCGCTCCTGCCGCACCGCGCGCGCTTCGTGCGCGGCCTCTTCGGCCCGCTCGCGCGCCGGCTGGGCTTCGTGTCTCGCCCGGGCGAGAGCGAGGACCAGCGCATGCTGCGCCCGCTGCTGGTGTGGCTGGTGGCCAACGTGGGCGAGGACGCCGCCCTGCGCGCCGAGGCCCGAAAGCTCGCCCTGCGCTGGCTGGAGGACCGGAGCGTCCTCTCCCTGGACGCGGCCTCCGCCGTGCTCGGCACCGCCGCGGCCGGAGGTGACGCCGCCCTGCACCAGCGCCTGCGCGAGGCCCTGCGCAACACGCCGAGCGGCCGCGAGCGCGAGCTCATCTTCGGCGCGCTGGGCACCTTCAAGGACCCGACGCTCTCCCGCGCCAGCCTGCAGCTGCTGCTGGCCCCGGAGGTGGACGCACGCGAGGCGCTGCCCATCCTCTTCGGCCAGCTCTCCGAGCCCCCCACCCGCGCCGGCGCCTTCGGCTTCCTGCGCGAGCACTTCGAGCCGCTGCGCCAGCGCCTTCCCCGCGACGTCGCCACGTGGCTGTTGGCCACCGGCAGCTTCTTCTGCGACGCCGAGCACCGCCAGCAGGTGGCCGACTTCTTCGGCCCGCACGCGCAGCACATCGAAGGCGGCGAGCGCACCCTGGCGCAGTCGCTGGAGCGCGTGGACCTGTGCATCGCCCAGCGCGCGGCGCTGCGCCCGGGGCTGGAGCGCTTCCTCACGCGCTACTGACAGCCGGTGCAGGAATGTGTGCTCGCGCGGACGCCTCATTTCCCGAGAGGATGGGGGGTGAGCGCTCACAAGGCCCACCGTTGAACACGCACCCCGGGGCCCCCCACTTCCGGTTGCCGACAGGGCGCGCGTGCATAGTTTTGTCCTCCTCGTGGAGGTGCACGCAATGCTGGGAGCCAGGGTGGATGGTGCACGCGCGGACATCTCCCGTTGCATCGCCGCGAGCCTCCAGTGCCAGGCGTCCTGCGAGGAAGGCATGGCGCGAATGGTGGCCCGTGGACAGCCGATGGGCGGCGAGGTGGTACGCCTGCTCCGGCAGTGTGCGGAGCTGTGCGAGCTGAACGTGCGCGCCCTGCAGAAGGAGAGCCGGCTGGCCCGCCGCACCGCCAGCCTGTGCTTCGAGCTGGGCAACCGCGTGGCCCGTACCGCGTGGCTGGACGCGGAGGACCCGGACTCCTACGCGCTCGCCCGCGACGCGCTGCAGCTGGCCCGCGCGTGCAGGCCCCTGCTGTTCGCCCACTGACACTTCCTCAGAGCGTCACGCCGTACAGCGCGCCGTACTTCTCGCGCAGGTAGGCGAGGAAGTCCGCGTCGGTGAGGCCCTTTCCCGTCACGCCCCGCACCAGCTCCTCGGCCGGCAGGCGGAAGCCCTGGCTGTGGACGTTGGCGCGCAGCCAGTCGCGCAGGGGCAAGAGCTCGCCCCGGCGCAGGTGGCCGTGCAGGTCCGGCAGGGCGCGCTCCGCGGCCCGGTAGAGGGACGCGGCGTAGAGGTTGCCCAGCGAGTACGTGGGGAAGTAGCCCAGCTCGCCCCACGCCCAGTGGATGTCCTGGAGCACCCCGCGCGTGTCGTCGGGCGGGACGACGCCCAGGTACTTCTCCATGCGCGCGTTCCACGCCGCGGGCAGGTCCGCCAGCGGCAGCTCGTCGCGCACCAGGAGCAGCTCCAGCTCGTAGCGCAGGGCGATGTGGAGGTTGTACGTCACCTCGTCGGACTCGATGCGGATGAGCGAGGGGCTCACCTCGTTGACGGCCGCGTGGAAGCCCTCCACGTCCACGCCGGACAGGGCGTCCGGGAAGGCGGCGCGCAGCCCTGGGAAGTAGTGCTCCCAGAAGGGCCGGCTCCGGCCGACGATGTTCTCCCAGAGGCGGGACTGGGACTCGTGCAGGCCCATGGAGGGCGCGGCGGCCAGCGGCGTGCGGTAGTGCTCGGGGGCGAAGCCCTGCTCGTACAGGCCGTGGCCCGCCTCGTGGATGGTGCTGAAGATGGCGGACAGCGGGTTGGACTCGTCCACGTGCGTGGTGAGGCGCACGTCCTGCGGGTGCGTGCCCCCGGTGAAGGGGTGGATGCTGATGTCCTGCCGGCCCGCCTCCAGGTCGAAGCCGATGTCCTTCAGGAGCCGCACCGTGAAGGCCCACTGCGCGTCCCTGTCGTACCGGCGCCCGTCGAAGAGGCGGGGCACGGTGCGGCGCGCGGCGGCGAGCTTGCCCACCATGGGGATGAGCTGCTCACGCAGCGCGGCCAGCACCGGGGTGAGCCGCTCCACGCGCATGCCGGGCTCGTGGCCCTCCAGCAGCGCGTCGTAGCGCTCGCCGCCGTGGCCGTAGGCGTCCGCCTGCTCGCGGCGCAGCTCCAGCAGGCGCCCCAGCGCGGGCTGGAAGACGGCGAAGCTCTTTTCCTTTCGCGCCTCGCGCCAGGCGTGGAGGGCGCGGCTCTGGGCCTCGGCGAGGGCCTTCACCAGGGCGGAGGGGACGCGCACCTCGCGCTCCCGCTCGCGGCTGAGCACGCGCACCATGGCGCGCGCGTCCTCCGACAGGCCGTCCTGGGCGGCGGCCTTCGCGAGGGCCTCGCCCAGCCGGGGGTCCACCAGCCGCTCGTGGTGCAGCCCCTGGAGGGTGGAGAGCTGGTGGGCGCGCGCGGGGCCCGCCCTGGCGGGCAGGTACGTCTCCTGGTCCCAGGTGGCCAGGCCGATGAGGCCCTGGAGGTCGCGGAGCTCCTGCATTCGGGAGAGCAGCCAGGTATCCATGCCCGGGATTCTTAGCGCGCTTCGCGGCGGACTTTCGCGGAAGACGCACTCAGGGGTATGAGGGCTGCGCGATGGCCAACGTCCTTCAGTTCTTCATGTCCCCCGACGACGAAGTCGCCTTCTTCCGCTTCCTGGAGCGCTTCACGCTGGAGGTCTACCCGCGGCGCGTCCCCGAGGACTGGCAGACCTTCCGCGCGAGCATGGAGAACATCCCCAAGCTGCCGCCCGAGGACCTCTACATGGTGGCCAGTGATTTGGGCCCCGCCATCGTGGACAAGGTGAAGCGCGGGCCCGACAAGGGCTACTGGCGCATCGACGAGGTGCGCTCGCCCGTCATCTTCATGGAGCGCTCGCGCCCCAACGAGGAGGGAGAGCTGCTCAGCGGCCAGTTCTGGGCGGAGCTGGACATCACCGCGCAGACGGGCCGCAAGAATGCGGCGCCGGACAGGTTCCGGCTCCTGTTCCTGGAGATTGAGGAGTTCGTGAAGAAGACCTACCGCAAGGGCGACCCCAAGGGCTTCTTCGTCGGCCCCAAGGCCGCGCGCCTCTTCAAGGAGGGCCTGGTGCTGCGCGACTCCGCGTTCCGCGGCGGCACGGTGGCGCCCTACAAGTAGAGCGCCACCCGCCCCCGGTGCGGTCGCCGGCTCAGGAGCCGGTGGCCGCTTCCGCCATCTTCCGGAGCATGGGCGCCTCGGAGACGAACTTCAGCTCCGGGTGCTTGTCCTCGGCGTGCTGGAGCGCCCAGTCGTCGCGGAAGAGCACCAGGGGCAGGCCGTCGCGGTCCTGCACCGTCTGACGGTTGCCCTCCCAGTCGAACGACTTCGGGTCGAAGTTGGCGCCCACCACCCAGCGCGCGTGGCTGAAGGGCAGCCGGTCCAGGGCAATCTTCGCCCCGTACTCGTGCTCCAGGCGGTACTGCAGCACCTCGAACTGGAGGGCGCCGACCACGCCGACGATGGGGTCCTTCATGCCCATCTGCAGCTGCTGGAAGATCTGCACCGTGCCCTCTTCCGAGAGCTGCTCCAGCCCCTTCTCCATCTGCTTGCGGCGCAGCGGGTCCTTGGAGCGCACCACCGCGAAGAACTCCGGGCTGAAGCGCGGCACGCCCTCGAACTCCACGTCGGTGCCGCCCTCGGCCAGCGTGTCGCCGATGCGGTACTGCCCCGGGTCGAACAGGCCGATGACGTCCCCGGGCCACGCGTCTTCAATCGCCGTGCGCTCGGCGGCCATGAACTGGCTCGGCTTGGCCAGGCGCACTTCCTTGCCCAGGCGCGAGTGGAAGGCGCTCATGCCCTTCGTGTAGCGGCCGCTGACCACGCGCATGAAGGCGATGCGGTCTCTGTGCGCCGGGTCCATGTTCGCTTGAATCTTGAAGACGAAGCCCGCGAACTTGGGGTTGGTGGGCTCGCGGGGGCCCGTCTTCGTGGGACGCGCGGTGGGCGCGGGCGCCAGGTCCAGGAACTCGTCCAGGAAGGGGCGCACGCCGAAGTTCGTCATCGCGCTGCCGAAGAACATGGGCGACAGCTGTCCCGAGTCGTGCTTCTCGCGGGTGAACTCGTCGCCGCCGATGTCCAGCAGCTCGATGTCGCCGTGGAGCTTCGCCAGCTCGGACTCGGTGAGGACGCTCTTGATTTCGTCCGAGTCGATGGAGACCGAGCGCTCGGCGACCTCCGACTCGCCGTGGGAGCCCTCGGCGGAGAAGATGTGGACGACGCGGGCCTTGCGGTCATAGACGCCGCGGAAGTCCGGCCCCATGCCGATGGGCCAGTTCATCGGGTAGGAGCGGATGCCGAGCACCTGCTCCAGCTCGTCCATGAGGTCCAGGGGCTCACGGCCGTACCGGTCCAGCTTGTTGACGAAGGTGAAGATGGGGATGCCGCGCATGCGGCAGACCTTGAAGAGCTTCTTCGTCTGGGGCTCGACGCCCTTCGCGGCGTCGATGAGCATCACCGCCGAGTCGGCCGCCGCGAGGGTGCGGTAGGTGTCCTCGGAGAAGTCCTGGTGGCCCGGGGTGTCCAGCAGGTTCACCGCATGGTCGCGGTAGACGAACTGGAGGACGGACGACGTCACGGAGATGCCGCGCTCCTTCTCCAGCTCCATCCAGTCAGAGGTGGCGTGGCGGCGCGCGCGCTTGGCCTTCACGCTGCCGGCCAGGTGGATGGCGCCGCCGTAGAGCAGCAGCTTCTCCGTCAGCGTGGTCTTGCCCGCGTCGGGGTGGGAGATGATCGCGAAGGTGCGCCTGCGGGCGACCTCCCTGTCGAGCTCGTTCGTCATGACCCGAGGCCAACTATCACGCGCGGTCTTTCCTTGCAGCCCGCAACGAGCGCCGGGTGCCCAGCCCGGAATCCGGGCGGCAGAGCGGGCCTTTCCCTGGGACGGGGAGCCGCTCGCCTCGCCTGCCCGCCTGCCCTGCTGGACGTGGGCCGGGGCGGGACTGGCGGTTGGCCTTGCGCCGTCCCACCTTCAAGGTAGCCATGGGCACGAAATGGAAGGACAACATCGACGTCGCGGACATGCTGGAGCGGGTGGCGGACCTGCTGGAGGAGCAGGACGCCATGCCCTTCCGGGTGAACGCGTACCGCAAGGCGGCGGCGAGCATCGCGAAGTGGCCGAAGCCGGTGGCGGAGGTGCTCGCCGCGGACGGTGAGGCGGGCCTTCGCGAGCTGCCCGGGGTGGGCAAGAGCATCGCGGCGGCGGTGGCGGAGTGGGTGCGGACCGGGGCGCTGGGACTGCTCGAGCGGCTGGAGTCCGAAGCGTCGCCCGAGCAGCTGCTCGCGAGCGTGCCCGGCATCGGCCCGGAGCTGGCGCACCGCATCCACGCGGAGCTGGGGGTGAGGACGCTGGAGGAGCTGGAGCAGGCGGCGCACGACGGGAGCCTGGAGGGGGTGGAGGGCTTCGGGCCCCGGCGCGGGCAGCAGGTGCGCGAGCTGCTGGCGGCGCGGCTCGGACGTCAGCGGCGCGGGGCGGCGCGACTCCAGGCGGCAGCGGCCCAGGGAGCGCAGCCGGAGATTGGACTGCTGCTGGAGATGGACGAGGAGTACCGGCGGCGCGCGGCGGCGGGAGAGCTGCGGAGGATTGCTCCGCGCCGGTTCAACCCGTCGGGTGAGGCGTGGCTGCCGGTGCTGCGGCGCAAGGTGGAGGGGTGGAACATCCGGGCGCTGTTCTCCAACACGGCGCTGGCGCACCAGCAGGGCACCACGAAGGACTGGGTGGTGCTCTACTTCGACAAAGACGACGAGGAGGGCCAGTGCACCGTCGTCACCGCGCATGGAGGCCCGCTCGACGGCAGGCGCGTGGTGCGCGGGCGGGAAGTGGAGTGCCTCGCGTACTACGGGGTGGAGGCGGAGGAGACGCAGCCGGGGGCGTGAAGCCCCGGAAGTCCAGTGGCAGGCGACACGACATGCCAGCGCGGCTCCGGACAGGTAGGATTCACGTCGATGGCCACCAAGGACGACCTGCTCAAGGACGTGCTCCAGCTTCCTCCCGAGGAGCGCGCCGAGGTCGCGCACAAGCTGCTGCTCAGCCTGGATGAGAGTCCGGACGATGGAAATGCCGAGGCCGAGTGGGCTCCGGAGCTGGAGCGTCGTGCCGAGGACATCCGGCAGGGCCGCGTCAAGACTGTCCCCTGGGAAGAGGTCGAGGCCCGAATCACCGCCCGACTGAAGTCCCGGCGCTGATGCTGCGAATCGAGCTCCACCCCGAAGCCGCTCAGGAAGTGGGCATCGTCGTGGACTGGTACGAGGAGCGACGCGCCGGCCTGGGTGCGGAGTTCTTCGCGGACCTTCAGGCCCACCTGAAGGCCATCGCCTCGAGCCCTCACACCTGGCCGCTCTGGCCGGATGCGCGCGCGAAGCCGCTGGGCATCCGCCGCTTCGTCATGGAGCGGTTTCCCTACGGCCTGCCGTACCTGGTTTTCAACGAGCGGGTGTTCGTCCTGGCGATTGCCCACGCGCGCCGGCGCCCCTCGTACTGGCTGCGACGCGCACCGCGGGACGCGCACTAGCAGGGGCCCGGGCATGCCCGGCCCCCGCCCGTGTCACCGCTCAGTCGTACGTCGCGATGTACTGGAAGATGGCGGCGTAGAACTCCGGCTCGTCGAACGTGTCCGGCCCCACGCCCACGACGTCCAGGTGGTCCTGGGTGATGACGCTGGAGGTGGACGTCATCTGCGCGCTCGTCGGCGCGTTGAGGCTCGTCACCGCGGCGACGGACGTGTCGTTCGTCACCGAGTCGAAGCCGAACGTCGACTCCGAGTAGCGCAGCCGGGTGCCCATCTGCTGCGAGTTGATGCCCACCAGGCCATCGTCATCCGCCTCGTTGCGCACGCCGTCGCCGCAGCCGCCCGCGCCGTCGTTGTCGCCGTCGTTCGCGCAGTACCCGTCCCCGTCGATGTCGAAGAAGAACTCGCTCAACAGGTACAGCGCCGGATTCACGTTGACGCCGTTCTGCGCGGTGATGAGCGACACGTAGCGGCCCGCGTAGCTCGTGCTCACCGGGTACTTGTCGTTGAACGCCTTCATGCCCGTGGTGACGCCGTCCGTGGCCGAGTAGTCGTTGTAGACGAGCTGCTTGGCGCCCGCGAACGCGTCATTGCCCGCCCGGTAGACGACGTTGCCGTAGTACTCCGCCAGCGCGGCGACGACGCTCGTCACGCCCGGCTTCAGGTCCAGGATGTACTTCGCCACCGGCGAGCCCCGGTGCGGCGAGGACACACTCACCAGCACCGCCACCGCCGTGACGCCGCGCCGCTCGCGCAGCACCCGCGCCGCCTTGCGCGCGTCGATGCCACCCTGCGAGTGGCCGATGAGGTTCACCTTCGCCGCGCCCGACGTCGCCATGAAGCCCTCGATGTCGTTCGCCAGGTCCAGCCCCCGCACCTCCGAGGACTGGAACGGTGCCACCTGCGCCACGAAGGACTTCTGACCCGCGTCGATGTCCTCGTTGCAGTCCGTCTCGAAGAGCGCGTCGCACGCGTCCCCCACGAACATGCCGTAGTCGTCGCCCCAGTAGTCGTAGCCGAGCAGGTCGTCGAACCCGCCCATGCCGTGGGCGAACACCACCGGGTACGTCGTCTTCGCCGCACCCGCGCGGGCCTCGGGCGCAAGCCCGAGCACTCCCGCGCACACCGCTGTCACGAGGACCGCCTGAAGCCTCTTCATCACCGGCTCCTTCACGCTGCTGAGGGGGGGTTTGGAACAGCTGCGACTCCCGGATTGCCAGGGAGAGCAGCGCAACCCTCGCACGGTTGACATTCGAGTCAACGGGTCGAAGCACACCCCCAGTCCAGGTCGTCCGCCCCCATACAGAAGGGGGCGGACAGAGGCCTCGGGGCGCGCGCTCAGAGCGCGGGCGTGTACAGCTCCGTGGAGGTGAGGGCGCCGCTCGTACCCAGGCCGCCGCAGACGAGCACGCGGCCGGAGCCCGGCAGCTTCGCCACGCCCGCGCTCGTCAGCGGCGTGGACAGCGAGCCCGCGGGGGTCCACAGGCCGGTGCCCTGGTCATACACCTCCGAGGAGTCCAGGAGGCCCACGCTGGTGCCGCCGTCGCCGCCCAGCACCAGCACGCGGCCGGAGGGCTCCAGCAGCGTGGCCATGGGCCCGTAGCGCGCGACGGACATGGACGCCACCGAGGACCACTGGCCGGTGTACGGGTCATACAACTCGGCGGTGGCCACGGCGCCCCGCCCGCTCCAGCCGCCCACCACCAGCACCTTGCCGTCGCGCAGCGGCACCGCCGCGTGCCCGTACCGCGTGGCCGCCATGGAGCCCGTGGCGGCCCACGTGTCGGAGGCCGGGTCATACAGCTCCGCCGTGGCCGTGTCCCCGTCCGGGGTGGTGCCACCCACCACCAGCACCTTGCCGGACTGCAGCAGCGTGGCGGTGTGGTTGAGCCGCTTGAGGCTCATGCTCGGCGCGGCGCGCCACGTGCCGGCCGTCGCGTCGTACAGCTCCGCGGTGTTGAGGAGGCTGCTGAAGCTGGAGCTCATCCGCCCGCCCACCACCAGCACCTGCCCCGAGTTCAGCAGCGTCGCCGTGTGACGCGAGCGCGGGGTGGCCAGCGCGCCGGTGGGCGCCCAGACATGCGTCGTCGGGTCATACAGCTCCGCGGAGGAGAGGAAGAGGGACGAGCTGCCCTGCCCTCCCGCCACCAGCACCTTGCCGGAGGGCAGCTTCGTGCCGCTGTGCAGGAAGCGCGGCGTCACGAGCGTGCCCGCCGCCACCCACGTCCCCGTGTGCTCGTCGTAGAGCTCGGCGCCCATGAGCGCGCTGTTGCCGGTGGCCGTGCCGCCCGCCACCAGCACCTGGCCGGAGTCCAGCGTGGTGATGGATTGGTGGTAGCGCGCCGCCGTCATGGCGCCCGTCAGCCGCCAGGGCGGCGTCTGCGGGGTGTAGCGCTCGGCGCTCGCGGTGGCCGGCCCGCCGTCAGGACGGCCTCCGGCGACGAGCAGGTCGCCGGTGTTCAGCAGCGTGGCCGTGTGGCCGAGCCGGCTCGTCCCCATGGAGTACGTGGTGAACCACCGGCTGCTGGTCGGCTCGTACAGCGCCACGCTCTGGAGGTACGGCTCGCCGCCGTCGGTGCCGCCGGTGACGAGCACCTCGCCCGAGTGCAGCAGCGTGGCGGTGTGCATCGCCCGCTCCATGGGCAGGAAGCTGACGGTGGGCGTCCACGTGCCGGTGGCCGGGTCATACAGCTCGGAGGTGCGCGTGGCGGTGAACTCATCCACCAGTCCGCCCGCCACCAGCACCTTGCCGGACAACAGCAGCGTCGCGGTGTGGCCGGAGCGCACGCCGCTCATGGGCGCCGTCGTCGTCCACAGGCCCGTGGCCGGGTCATACACCTCCGCGGTCCGCAGGAAGGTGCCGCCCGGGCGATTGCGCCCGCCCGTCACCAGCACCTTCCCGGACGGCAGCGTCGTCGCGGTGTGGCCCACGCGCGACGTGGAGAGGCTGCCCGTCACCGCCCACGTGCCCGTCGCCACGTCGTACAGCCGCGCGGTGGCCAGCCCGCCGCCCGTGCCATTCTCACCGCCCGCCACCAGCACCTTCCCGGTGTTCAGCAGCGTCGCGGTGTGGCCGGAGCGCAGCGAGTCCAGGCTGCCCGTGGCCGTCCACAGGCCCGTGGCCGGGTCATACGATTCGGCGGTGCCGGTGGAGGACGCGCCGGAGTCGCCGCCCACCACGAGCACCTTCCCGGACGGCAGCAGCGTCGCGGTGTGGCGGCGGCGCGCGGCCACCATCGAGCCCACGTTGGACCACAGTCCAAGCTTCGCATCGTACAATTCCGCGCTCGCTGTCTGGCCACCGGCCACCAGCACCCGGCCCGAGCGCAGCAACGTCGCGGTGTGGTCCACACGCTGCGTGGACATGCTCGCCACCGCCGACCAGGTCGTTCCGTTCAGCTCAGCGTTCTCGACTTCCAGATTATCCAGCGACTCTGCAAAATCCTCGTGTGAACAGCCCGCCATGGCGAGCGTCATCACGAGCGCGGCCATGCGGCCGAACCCAGCAGGGCAATTCATGGGGAGGAGTCCTTTTTTCCGACTTGAGGGGGGAGGTGGGCGGGGGCCCACGTTCTGCCGCCTTTACTCCACCCCGTGCTCGGGAGGCCATTGCACCCGCCGAAAGTGAACACTCCACCGGGTGGGGTCGTAGACACCCAGCCCCATGGGGCAGGCAGGCAGGCGGGCGGGCGGCCCGGGCTAGCTGCTGGCGGACGTGTAGTGGCCGATGGAGCGCAGCCACACCCTGCGGGCCACCCAGGCGAAGGCGGCCGAGCCCCCCACGGCGCCGAAGAGCGCATGCAGTGGCAGGCGCCCCAGCATGGCCTCGGCGGGGAAGGTGGTCATCAGCGCCAGCGGGATGACGTACGTGAAGAAAATCGTCAGCGCGCCCTTGGCCACGCCCTGGAAGACGGAGGACGGCCAGCGCGCGAAGTCGAAGATGGACGTGAAGAGGTACGTGAGGTTGTCCACGCGCACGACGAAGAAGGCCGCGCTCACCGTCAGAATCCACAGCGAGTAGAGCAGCAGCGTGCTGGTGCCCAGCAGCAGCACCGACGCCAGCACGCCCGTCACCGACGGCCCGTGCCCCAGCTTCGCGAAGGCGTAGACGAACAGCCCCAGCCCGGTGAGCACGTTGAAGGCGCGCCAGGGCAGGAAGCGCTGGGTGGACACGAGGAACTGCGCGTCCGCGGGCTTGAGCAGCACGAAGTCCAGCGTGCCCTTGCGGATGTGGTCCACCACGCCGGTGAGGCTGGGGTTGATGGCGCCCTCGAGGATGCCCTGCAGCAGGGTGAACCAGCCCACCACCAGCAGCGCCTCGCCGAAGCCCCAGCCCTCCACCACGGGCCGCTCGCCGTAGACGACGAACAGCGGCGCCAGCGCGGTGAAGGTCCAGAAGAGGGACGTAAGCCCCTCCGTGAAGAAGTCCGCGCGGTACTGGAGCGCCAGCAGCCCGGACGCCTTGAGCTGGATGCCCAGCAGTCGCCAATAGCGCCGCACCATGCCCCTACCCTCCAAACGCCGCGAAGCGCTTCACGCCCTGCTTCCACACGACCGCGGTGAGCACGCCCAGCGCCGCCACCCAGGCCCACTGCGCGCCCAACAGCATCAGCGCCTCGCGCCAGCCGTGCGCGCCCGTCATCAGCTCCACCGGCAGGCCCATCTGGTAGCGGAAGGGCAGCCAGTTGATGAGGGTGCGCAGCCCCGCGGGCAGCAATTCCACCGGGTACATGTACCCGGAGCAGACGAAGAACAGGACGAGCCACACCTCCATCACCTTCTGGCTGCTGCCCAGAAAGAAGCTCAGCGCGCCGATGGCGACGTTGGCCAGGAAGGTGATGGCCCACCCGCCCAGCACCGCCACCACGAAGAGGCCCCACTGCCACGCGTGCTGGGGCACCGCCTTGCTGCCCACCAGCACCACGGCGAGCACCGTCACCGGCACCGCCACCATCAGGCGCATGGGGAAGCCGGCGATGTTCTCCGCCGCGTAGGCCCACAGCGGGGAGATGGGGCGCAACAGGCGCATGGACAGCGTCCCCTGCCGCACCTCCCAGTTGATGAGCCACGCGGCCCAGGAGCTGGTGAGCTGGCGCACCGCGAAGGTGGCGAGGAAGTAGCCCACGAAGTCCGCCTGGCCGAAGCGGCCCACCGGCGCGTTGCGGGCCACCGCCATCCACAGCACCATGTTGACCAGCGGCATGGTGGTGGACAGCACCCAGATGAGCATCTCCGCGCGGTAGGCCACCGCCTCGGCGAAGCCGACCTTGAGCAGCGTGGGCATGGCGCGCATCGTGTTGCGAAAGCTCATGCCGGCACCGACGCGCCCGCCGGAGTCTCGTGGGCCGCCGCCTCGCGGCGGGCCTTGTTCTCCGCGAACAGCTCGCTCATCACCTCTTCCAGCGGCGCGTTCTCCACCGTGAGGTCCGTCACCGGCAGCCCCGCCAGCGCGCGGCTGATGGTGGCGTTGACGGCCTCCTGGCGCACCTGGAGCACCGCGGTGCCGGCCTCGTGCGTCACCACCTTGCCGCCCAGCGGGGCTAGGCGCGCGGCGTCCACCTGCTCGGACAGCCGCAGCACCACGCGCTTCTCCGGGCGGATGCGCTGCACCAGCGCGTCCAGGCTGCCGTCATAGGACAAGAGGCCCTTGTCGATGACGATGACCCGGGGGCACAGCGCCGCCACGTCGTCCATGTAGTGGCTGGTGAGGATGAGCGTGGCGCCGTACTTCTCGTTGTAGTCCTTGATGAACGTCCGCATGGTGGCCTGCATGGACACGTCCAGGCCGATGGTGGGCTCGTCGAGGAACAACACGCGGGGGCGGTGGATGAGCGCCGCGGCCAATTCGCACTTCATCCGCTCGCCCAGGGAGAGCTGCCGGGTGGGCTTGCCGATGAGGTCCCCGATGTCGAGCAGGGCAATCAGCTCCTCCATCGTCTGCTTGTACTGGGCGGCGGGCACGTCGTAGATGGCGCGGTTGAGCTCGAAGGTCTCCGCGGGAGGAAGGTCCCAGAGGAGCTGCTGCTTCTGCCCCATGACGAGCATGATTTTCTTGAGGAAGGCCTCCTCCCGGAGCCGCGGCACGTGGCCGTCCACCGACACCTCGCCTTCGGAGGGGTGGAGCAGCCCGGACAGCACCTTGAGCGTCGTCGTCTTTCCGGCGCCGTTGGGGCCCAGGAAGCCCACGCGCTCGCCCGGACGGATGTCGAAGGAGATACCGTCCACGGCCTTCACCGTGGTGTAGGTCCGGTGGACGAGCGAGCGAAGGGCCGCCTTCAGGCCCGGTGGCCGCTTGTGGACTTTGTAGTGCTTGCGCAGGCCGCGGACGGAAATCATGTGGGACCAGGGTTTAACGCGGTCGCCCCCGGGTGGCGACCTTCCCGTTGAAGCCTTGGCGGGATGACAACGGATTGACGTGGCCGCCCCCGGGTGGCGCGCCACGGTGTGAAGGTGCCGGCGGGATGAGCAACGCGTACAGCAAGGACCTGGAGCGGTGGATGCCGAGGCTCATCGCCGTGTGGCGCGCCTCGCGCGGCAGGGGCGAAGGGCCGGAGACGCGCCTCACGCCGCAGGAGGTGAAGGAGGTGGGCGCGGGCGTCCGCCAGCTCTCGCTCGGCCTGACGCGGGAGCGGCAGCTCGCCGGCGCCCGGTACATGGATGACCCGCGCCTGCTCGGCGCCTACCTGCTCTTCTACTGGCCGGTGTCCTACGCCCAGGCGCGGCAGGTGCTGGGCGAGCTACCCAATCGTCCCCGGCAGGTGCTCGATTTGGGCAGCGGCCCGGGCCCGGTGGCCTTCGCGGCCCTGGACGCGGGCGCGGGCGAGGTGACGGCCGCGGACCGCAGCAAGGCGGCCCTCAACCTCGCGCGCAGTCTGGCCACCGAGGCCGGCGAGGCGCTGGCCACGCGCGACTGGGACCCGACGAAGAAGGGCGCGGCGCTGCCGGAGGGCAACTTCGACCTGATTACGATGGGCCACGTCATCAACGAGCTGTACGGCACCGGGGATTCGGCCACGGCCCCGCGCGCGGCGCTGCTGGAGGCGGCGCTGGCGAAGGTGAAGCGCGGCGGCAGCCTGCTCGTCATGGAGCCCGCGCTGCGCGAGACGAGCCGCGGCCTGCTCCACGTGCGCGACGCCATGGTGGAGCGCGGCTACGCGGTGCGCGCGCCGTGCATGTACCGGGGCGCGTGCCCCGCCCTGGTGAAGGAGACGGACTGGTGCCACGCCGAGCGGCCCTGGCCCATGCCCAAGGTGGTGGAGGAGATTGCGCGCGCGGCGAGCCTGCACAAGGAGGCGCTCAAGATGAGCTACCTCGTGCTGGCGCCCAAGGGCGAGGCGTGGCCGGAGCTGCCGCCCGGAAGGCTGTTCCGCATCGTCTCCGAGCCGCTGGAGGGCAAGGGGCGCAAGCGCTACATCGGCTGCGGCCCCGAGGGGCGCGTGGGCCTGGCGATGCAGGAGCGGCACCGCAACGAGCGCAACGAGCGCTTCATGCAGCTCCACCGCGGGGACGTCATCTCGGTGACGGAGACGGAGCCCAAGGGCGACGGGCTCGCGCTGGATGACCGGACCGAGGTGCGGATGGTGGCGCCCGCGGGCAAGGGCGTGCCGCCTCCGCCGCCGAAGGAGGACGCGCCGAAGAGCCCGGGAACCAGCCCGAGCCCGGGCGCGCCCTCCTGAGACTGTCCCGGCCCCTGTCTCCACGGGCCCGGGGCCCTTCTTCCGGACGCTACGGCCGCACGTCGGCGTAGCCGCCGGTGAGCACGTCCCGCATGTGGCGGAACGCGTGCACGCTGTCCTTCATCGCGCTCCACGCGCCCTGGGCGAGGACGGCGGCCTGCACGCGCACGAGCCGCAGCCGGGGCTCGCGAGCCGGGGTGACGCGCGCCTTCGGGGGGTTCATCAGGGAGGCGATGTTCATGGGACGCTCCGGGGGTTGGGAGTCCACGGAAGTGTCCACGTCGCCCGCAAAGTCAGCGTTGCGGCCGGGCAACTTCGCCGTCACATCCAGCCCGAGGGGCTGGAGGGCGAGCGGGCCAGCGTCCACTGACGGACGTCTCCCTGCCCTCGGGGCGGAGCCGCCGCGGAGGTGAAGGGGTGTCTGGCGGACGGGGGCGCTCTGGTACGGTGAAGGCAAAGCCCCCTATCCGTGAGAAGCGAGTCCCGTGTCCGCCTCTTCCAAGCCGTTGCGTACGCTGTACCCGCCCCTGGAGCCCTACCGCACCGGGCGACTGCGCGTGTCATCGCTCCACGAGGTGTACTTCGAGGAGTGTGGCAACCCGCACGGCAAGCCGGTGGTCTTCGTCCACGGCGGCCCGGGCGGCGGGACGGACCCGCGGCAGCGGCGCTTCTTCGACCCGGAGGCGTACCGCATCGTCCTCTTCGACCAGCGCGGCTGCGGGAAGAGCACCCCGCACGCGAGCCTGGAGGACAACACCACCTGGGACCTCGTCGCCGACATGGAGCGGCTGCGCGAGCACCTGGGCATCGACCGGTGGCAGCTCTTCGGCGGCTCGTGGGGCAGCACGCTGGCGCTGGCCTACGCGCAGACGCACCCCGAGCGCGTCACGGAGCTGGTGCTGCGCGGCATCTTCCTGCTGCGCCAGCGGGAGATTGACTGGTTCTACCAGCGCGGCGCGGACGCCCTCTTCCCGGATGCATGGGAGCACTACCTCGCGCCCATTCCCCCCGAGGAGCGCGGCGATTTGCTCTCCGCCTACGCGCGCCGGCTGATGGGCGGCGACACGAAGGCGCAGCAGGAGGCCGCGCGCGCGTGGAGCGTGTGGGAGGGCCGCACGAGCTGCCTGTACCCCAACGCGGAGCTGGTGGCGCGCAACGCCGGGGACACCTTCGCCCTCGCCTTCGCGCGCATCGAGTGCCACTACTTCGTCAACAAGGGCTTCTTGCGCAGCGACACGCAACTGCTCGACGACGTGCACCGCATCCGCCACATCCCCGCGGTCATCGTCCAGGGGAGATACGACGTGGTGTGTCCGCCGGAGAGCGCCTGGGCGCTGCACAAGGCGTGGCCGGAGGCGGAGCTCGTCATCGTCCCGGACGCGGGCCACTCCGCCAACGAGCCCGGCAACACGTCCGCGCTGGTGGAGGCCACGGACCGCTTCAGGGCGCGGTAGCCACGGGCCTTCCACGCCACGCCCAGCCGGCGGCGGGCCCACAGCACCACCGCCACCGGCATCAGCACCTCGAACGCGATGGCCGCCACGAAGCTGGCGACGACGCCGGCATCCACTCCCGAAGCCGGGGCCATGCGGGCCCCCTCCCTGGGTCACCGGGTCTACCTCAGCCAGATGCGCGTCACCACGAAAGGCACGTCCGCCGGCGTACGGTCGATGCCGAAGAAGTGGTCGAACTGGGACTCGACGACGAACGCGTCGCCGTCATGCAGCGCCACCGTGGTGGGGTTGTCCAGGCCGGTGGCCAGCAACGTCACCGCGGCCGTGTCACCGGACAGGTCCAGGCGCAGGAACTTGCCATTGTCGTTGTCCACCACCAGCAGCACGCCCGGAGTCAGGAAGACGATGCCATCCGGCAGGCCGATGGGCGCATTCGTCGTGAGGCGCGTCGCCGTGCCGGCCGAGCCGTCCGCGTAGATGCCGATGCGGAACAACTCCCCGCTGTCGTACTTCGCGACGTAGAGCGAGCCGCCCTGCCATGCCACGCCGTTGAGGCCGGGGTAGCCCGGAGGCGCGAGGAAGCGCGCGTCCGTTGCCCACGCCTCCAGCGCCGAGCCACCGCGCTTCAGCCGGCGCACCACGCCCAGGTACGAGTCGGTGACGTACACGTTGCCCGCCGCGTCCAGCGCGACGTCGTTGCACCCGCCCCCGAGCGGCAGCGGCCAGGCCCCGCGCGCCGCGCCCGTGCGCGAGTCATATGCCCGGAGATTGTCGGGCGTGGCCTGCGTCAGGTCCAGCTCGCACAGCCACAGCGTCCGCGTGGCGTCCTCCACCTTCATGCCGGCCACGGCCCGGCCGTTGGCGGGAATGAACGGCTCCATGACGGGCAGGCCCGGCCTCTGCCGCACCACCTGCCCGGTGGAATAGCTGCCCACGTAGAACGTGCCGTCCGCCGCGTGCGCCACGCCCTCGGGGAAGAAGTCCCTGCTGAAGATGCGCAGCTTGTCCGGGAACCTGGGCCGCTCCGTGGCGAGCGACGCCTCGACGGCTCCCGAGGGCTTCGCGGCCCGTGCCTCCTGCACGGAACCCGGCGTCACCTCCGCGGTACAGCCGAGCAACGAGCACACCACCGCCATTGCGGCCCGACGCCACACGAAGCCCTTCATGTCCGGTCCCCTTTTGTTGTCCCGCGCGCGACTCCGCCCCACCGGACGGGCCGCACGCGAATCAACGCGAAGGGAAAACGGACATATCGCCCCCACCGGAGGGCAGGACCTCAGCGGCCGCCCAGCGCCGTGGCCAGCTCCTCGTAGATGTGGATGGCGCTGCGGATGGACTTCTCCCAGTCGCCCAGGTGCAGGCTCTCGTTCTCCGAGTGGGCGTACGTGTACGGGTCCTCCACGCCGATGAGCAGCGCGGGCACGCCGCCCAGCTCGCGCGCGAAGGGCTCCACGAAGGGAATGGACGCGCCGCAGCCGATGGCCACCGCCTTGCCGCCGTAGCCCTTCTCCAGCGCGCGGAACGCCGCCTGGAACGCGGGGTGCGACGGGTCCGTGTACCACCAGCCGGACGCGCCCTCCGTGTGGAAGTCCACCTCCAGCCCCCACGGGCACACCTTGCGCAGGTGGTCCTTCAGCCGCTGCTCCACGTCGCGCGGCTCCAAATCCGGCACGATGCGGATGCCCACGCGCGCCCACGCCGAGTCGCAGATGATGTTGCGCGCGTCCCGGCGGCTGCTGGCCTGGATGGCGTTGATGGCGATGCTCGGCTGCCGCCAGTTCATCTCGAACGGGTGCTGCCCGCCGCCCAGCACCTGCACCCCCGGCAACAGGCCCACCTGCTCGCGGAAGTACGCCTCGTTGCCCGGCAGCGAGTGGATGCTCGCGCGCTCCGCGTCCGTCAGCGGCCGCACCTTCTCGCGAATGCCTTCAATGGCGATGGAGCCGTCCGGGTGCGTCAGCGTGGCCAGCATCCGGCACAGCGCCATGACGGGGTCCGGCACCGGCCCGCCCCACATCCCCGAGTGCACCGCCTGCTTCAGCCCCCGCACCTCCACGTCCACCGTGACGAGCCCCCGCAGCGCGGTGGTGATGGACGGCAGCCCCGTGTCGAAATTGGAAGTGTCCGTCAGGACGATGGCATCCGCCTTCAGCAGCGCCGCATGCTTCTGGAGGAAGGCGGACAGGTGGTTGCTGCCAATCTCCTCCTCCCCCTCGATGATGACCTTCACGTTGAGGGGCAGCCGGCCCGCGCCCTTCAGCCACGCGTCCACCGCGGACGTGTGCACGACGATTCCGGCCTTGTCGTCCGCCGAGCCGCGCCCGTACAGGCGGCCGTCCCGCTCCACGGGCTCGAAGGGCGGGCTCTTCCAGGCACTCGCATCTCCCGCCGGCTGCACGTCGTGGTGCGCGTACAGCAGCAGCGTGGGCCTGCCCGGTGCCTTGAGCACCTCCCCGTAGACGTACGGATGCGCCCCCTCGATTTCGAGGAGCTGAACGTTTTCAAACCCACGGTCCTTCAGCAGCTTCGCGGTGGCCTCGGCGCCGCGGCGGACCTCGGCCGCGTCGAAGCCAGGAAATGAGACGCTGGGAATCCGTACGAGGGCCTTGAGGTCCTCGAGGTAGGCGTGCTTCTGGGACTCGAAGTGGAAGAGTGCCTTGTCGGTGGACATGCGGCCCCCATAACCCAAAAGGCAGGCAGGCGCTGCACGTCCCCCGCGCGGATGTTTCGAGGTCCGCGTATCATGCGGCGCCATGGCTGAAACCCCGACTCTGCTGCTCGTCGACGACGACAGCTTCGTGCGCCGCATCCTCAAGGACGTCATCTCCGAGACAGGCATCGAGCTGCGCCTGCTCGAGGCCGCGGACGGAGAAGAAGGGCTGGCGGTGGCCGCTCGCGAGAAGCCGGCGGTGATGTTCCTGGACCTGTTCATGCCGAAGAAGAGCGGCCTGGAGGTGCTGGGGGCCATCAAGAGCGTCTCGCCGGGAACACGTGTCCTGGTCATCAGCAGCATGGACGCCGAGCCCGTGGTGGAGCAGGCAATGGCCGCGGGCGCCGTGGGCTTCGTGGGCAAGCCCTTCCACCCGCTGGAAATCGCCTCGGCCGTGCGCCAGGCGCTGGCTCACTGATTCACGGGGTGTCTGCGTGTCGTCTCCTGCTGTCGGTTACTGGGTTGCGGACAACCTCGGACGCGTGCTGGGGCCGCTGGCCCTCCAGGCCCTGAGAGAGCTGATCGCCTCCGGGCGGTTGAAGGCGGCGGTGCGGGCCTCGCGGGACGGCACCACCTGGGTGGCCCTCCAGGAGCTGCCCGAGCTGAGTGACTTGTTCGCCGCCGCGCGCCCCACGCAGTCCGTGGAGCAGCAGCAGGCGGAGCGGCTGCGCACGCAGCTGCGCGGCCTGCAGAACCTGTCCGCTCACGACATCTTCGGCGTCAAGCCGCACGGGAGCCTGGACGAGCTGCGCCTGGCCTACTTCCGCATGGCCAAGCGCTTCACGCCGGACCACATGTCCCCGGACACGCATCCGGAGCTGAAGAAGGTGTCGGCGGAAATCTTCGAGTTCCTCTCGCGCCGCATGCGCGAGGCGGAAGCGCTCTACACGCAGGGCGCGCAGCAGCCCCGCCCCGCGCCGCCCCGGCTGGACCTGAATGGCGCCGCCGCGCCGTCCGTCGCGCCCGTGGTGGCGCCCGTGGCTCCGGCCAGGGCGCCCGTGGCGCCTCCGGTGGCGGCCACGCCGGTGATGCCGGCCCGCCCGCCTCCGGTGGTGCAGGCCTCCGCGGCGCCCATGCCCGCGCGCGCGCCCGTCGCGGCGGCGCCCACGCCGGTGATGCGCCCGCAGCCGGCGCCTTCCGCCGCGCCTCCCCAGCGCACGCATACGCTGCCTTCGCCCGCGCCGTCCCCGTCCGTGCGCAAGGCGACGGCGGCGCCCGCGTACTCCGCCGCCGAGTTCGTGGGCCTGGAGCGGCGCTCCGACGACCGCATCCACGCCGACGTGCGCGTGTCGCTGCAGAACGCGGGCATCTTCACCGACCACCGCATCATCAACCTGTCGTCGGGTGGCCTCTTCATCGCCACGGACAAGCCGCTGCGGCTCGGCACCCAGGTGGAGCTGACGCTGCGCTTCGATGACCCGGCGCGGGTGATGACGCTGCGCAGCTCCGTCATCTGGGAGAACTCGCTGGAGGACGGCAAGAACCCGCGGGGCTACGGCCTGCGGCTCAGCCACCTGCGCGCGGAGGAGAAGGAGTTCATCCAGAAGTTCCTCGTCCGCGCGAAGCCCGTGAAGAAGTGAGACCGGGCGTGGGTCTCGGCTAGAGCATCTGTCCGAGGAACACCGCCCCGGTCATCACGAAGGCGGCCATCACCGCCATCACCGCCTTCAACTCCAGGTCATCGCGGCCCATCACGCTCAGGAAGCTCATTGTCGGTACCTCCGGTATTGCCCCTCGCCCTTTCCTACGGGGTACGACGAAACCCATTGCACAGAGCCGCGCGAGCCTCGCCGGGAGTCGCTTGCGGACGCCCGGGGTGCCCCCCAGGATGACGGCCGTGTCTTCCCCCTCTGCTGATTACCGGTTGCTCGACGGGCTCCCCATTGCCGCCGCGGTGGTCCGCGGCGAGCACCTGCTGCACGCCAATGCCGCGATGGCGACCCTGTTCGGCACCCCGGTCGCCGAGCTGCTCGCCACCCCCGTCACCCAGCTCATCGCCCGCTTCGTCCCCGAGGAGCGCGGCTGGGTGGAACCCCTCCATGAGGCGTATTCCCGGGGAGGCCCCCGCCCGGAGCAGCCCCGGTGGGTGCGCGTGCGGCGGGCCGACGGGCAGGAGCACACCCTGAGCGTGCACCACGCCCCGGGGCTCGTCCCGGAAGACACCCTGGTGCTGATGCAGGACGCGGCGGGCGAGGACTCCGTGCGGCGGCTCACCGGGGCGCTCGCGACGGCCGCCGCGGAGATGCTGCACTGCCGCAACGAGCAGGCGGTGCTGGAGAAGGCCGTGGACGCCGTGCACCGCCAGGGCTTCTACGTCGCCGTCATGCGCCTGGAGGGCGACATCTTCCGGCACGGCCCCATGCGCCAGAACGCCGCCAGCGTGGCCGCGGCGGAGAAGCTCTACGGCATGCCCATTGGCGACGTGCGCATTCCCACCGCCGCCGTGCCGCACTTCCTGGAGGTGCTGCAGCGGCGCAAGGCGGCCTTCTACCCGGACATCTTCGCCACGGTGAGCCGCATCCACCCGCCGGAGGTGGTGGAGAACATCCGCAAGCTCAGCCCGCCTGAGACCCAGGCGCTGGACGCCCCCATCCTCGTCGACGACGCGCCCTTCGGCCTGCTCTCCGTGCAGGGCACCACGCTCACCCCCGCGGGAGCGGGCACGCTGGAGCTGTTCGCGCAGCTGCTGGGCGGCGCGCTGGAGAACGTGCGCCACCACCAGACGCTGGCGGTGCGGCTGGAGGAGGTGTCCCGCCTCCAGAACGAGCTGGTGGCACGCGAGCGGCTGACGGTGCTGGGCGAGGCCGCGGGCGTGGTGGCCCACGAGGTGCGCAACCCGCTGGGCGCCATCCTCAACGCGGTGGCGGTGCTGCGGCGCGAGGCCCACCTGGGCCCCACCGGCCAGGCCGCGGTGGGCATGCTGGAGGAGGAGGTCATCCGGCTGGAGGACATCGTCAAGGACCTGCTCGACGTGGTGCGCCCGCTGGAGCCGCGCCCCCGGCCCGTCCAGGTGGGTGAGCTGGTGCGCCGCGCGCTCGGGCAGCTCCACGGCCCGCCGGATGCGCCCACGCTTCGCTTCACCGTGGACGAGGCCCCCGACACGCCCACCATCGAAGGCGACGAGCTGCTGCTCCAGCTCGCGGTGACGCACCTGGTGCGCAACGCGGTGCAGGCGTCCCCCACCGGCGGTCGCGTGCGCATGTCCGTGGCGCCCACGGACGGCGGCGTGTGCCTGGTGGTGGAGGACGAGGGCCCCGGCATCCCCGACGTCGACCCGCGCCGCATCTTCGAGCCCTTCTTCCTCACCCGCGCCAACGGGCGCGGGCTGGGGCTGGCCATCGTCCGGCGCGTGGTGCTCGCCCACGAGGGCACCGTGCGCGCCACGGGCCGGCACGGCGGCGGCGCCCGCTTCGAGCTGTGGCTGCCCGCGGAGCCGGGCCGCAGGGCCCCCGCCCCCTGACGCCACGGAAGCGGCCGGACGCTCCCTTCGCCCTCGGCAGAAGTCCTCGCTGTGACGATGTTTCCCCAGATACCGGGGGAACGTGATGTCGCGATTCGTGAGGGGGCCGCTGGCCCTGGGGCTGCTCGGCTGGGTCCTGTTGCTCTCCGGGTGTACCGGGAGCGAGGACGCGCGGGGCCCGCCTTCCGCCGGGCAGCCAGGTGCTCCCGTGCTGGAGACCGCGCCTCGCGAGCAGCGCCTCGCAGGGCCGCCCATCCGCATCGCGATGAGCGCGGCGTTCGTGTCCGAGTCGGGCATCGGCGTCTACTCGCAGCTCGCGGACTGGCTCTCGCGGCAGCTCGGCCGGCAGGTCGAGTTCGTGAGCGGCTTCTCCTACGGCACCATCGACGAGATGGTCGACGACGGTGCCGTGGACGTGGCCTTCATCTGTGGCTACCCCTACGTGCTCAAGCATGACCGGCCCGAGCCCCTCGTCGACGTGCTGGCCGCGCCGGTGGTGAAGACCCCCCGCTACGGGAATCAGCCCCTCTATTTCTCCGACCTCATCGTCCGGGAAGACAGCGGCTTCCACCGGTTCGAGGACCTGAAGGGCGCGACGCTCGTCTACAACGAGGAGAACTCCAACTCCGGCTACAACATGCCCCGCGCCTTCCTCATCGAGCGCGGGCTCACGGAGGGCTTCTTCGGGAAGGTCCTCCGCTCGGGCTCGCACGAGGAGTCCATCCGGATGGTGGCGAGCGGGAAGGCGGATGCGAGCTTCGTCGACAGCATGGTGCTCGACTACGACCGGCAGATGCACTTCGGGGCCGCCGACCAGGTCCGGGTGCTGAAGTCGCTGGGCCCCGAGGCCAGCCCTCCGGTGGTGGTCTCCACGAAGATGGAGCCCGAGCTGCGCAGGCGCCTGGGCTTCGCGCTGACGCACATGCACGAGGACGCGGAGGGACGCCGGATTCTCGACGCGGCGCTGCTCAGCCGCTTCGTGCCCGTGGAGGACGCTCATTACGATGGAATCCGCCGTCGTCACGCGCTCGCGCAGCGGACCGGATTCCTGGGCCTCAGGTGAGGGACGCGATGCGCTTCGGGAGAGACCTGGCTCACCTGCGGTCCGGCTTGATGTTGAGGATTGCCCTGCTGCTCTCCCTGTTCCTGCTCTTCCTCGGCGTGTCGCAGGGACTCTTGGCCGAGGTGTCCCGGTCCAAGCGCGCGGACGCCGCCATCCTCAACGTCGCGGGCTCGCTCCGGATGCTGGCCGAGCGGTACACGCGCGAGACGAACCTGGCCCTGGTGGGGCTGTCCCAGCGGGACTGGGGGCGGCTCCTGGATGAGCGCGCGAAGGCGCAGCGGACCGCCCGCCGGTTCCACGAGCGCGTGGAGGCCCTGCTCGTGGGCGACACCGTGGAGACGAGCGGCTTCCAGGTCACCGTTCCCGCGACGAGGGACCCGGACATGAGCAAGGCCCTGAGGGCCCTCGACAAGGGCTTCCACGACCTGGAGTACGCGGGCGTCAAGGCCCTCCGCTCCGACCGTGGCGACCTGACGGACAACCCGCACATCGACCACATCCAGAAGCAGTCCGGACTCCTCGTCGAGCAGACCGACCGGTACGTGGCCCGCCTCCAGCGCAGGAGCGACCAGACCCTGGAGCGGCTGCGCTGGCTGCAGGGCGCCACGCTCCTGGCGGGCCTGGTCCTGTTCACCGGGCTCCTGCTGTTCGTCTACCACCGCGTCGTGCTCCCGCTGGATGTCTCGGTGCGGACCGTCCGGCGGAGCGAGGAGATGCACCGGGCCGTGTTCGAGGGTGCGCTCGTGGGGCTGTGGCAGGTGTCCGGCGGCCGCTTCGTCCGCGCCAACCGGAAGGCGGCGAACCTGTTCGGGCAGGCGGAGCCGGCCGGGCTCAAAGGCCAGTCCCTGGACGATGCGCTCGGAGCGACGGCGGCGACGCTGCGCGACCAGCTCGCCGCCGGGGGCAGCGGGGCCCGCGAGTACGAGGTCGAGCTTCCCGACGGGAACGGAGGCCTGCGCTGGCTGGCGCTCTCGGCCTCCCGGTACCCGGACCGCGACCTCATCGAGGGCACGGTGGTGGACATCACCCCCCGGAAGCGGGCCGAGGCCGCGCTGCGGAAGACCCAGGCCCGGCTGCTCGAGGCGGCGCACCGCGCGGGACAGATGCACATCGTCAGCGCGCTCGTCGAGGGCTCGCAGGCCCTCATCTGCGTGAAGGACGCACGGGGGCGGATTCTCAGCATCAATCGCCGGTTCGCGGAGGTGCTGGGCACTCGCGAGCGCGGGGAGCTGATTGGCAGGACCGACGCGGAGCTGTTCCCGGCGGAGGTGGCGGAGCGCTTCCGGACGTTGGACCGTCAGGTGCTGGAGGAGGACGTGCGCCTGGAGTCCGAGGACGTCTTCCCGGGGCCCGACGGGCCGCACACCTATCTGATGCAGAAGTTCCCGCTCAAGGACGCGACCGGGGCCATCCACGCGGTGTGCGGAATCGCCACCGACATCACCGAGCGGAAGCGGGCGGAAGAGGCCCTGCGACTGCTGTCGGACACCAGCCGCCGGCTCGCCTCCTCGCTGGACTTCGAGGTGACGCTCGACACGGTGGCGCACCTGCTCATCCCCTCGCTGGCGCGCACCTGCGTGCTCCTGGTCCAGGAGCCCTCGGACGAGGGAGGCTCGCACTGGCGGACGGTGTTCGCCGACGCGGACGCGCAACGGGAGCGGCGCCAGCGGGAGCAGGGGCTGGAGGCCTCCCCGGAGCAGCTCTCGGGATGGCTCGCGGCCGTGCGTGACGGGCACGGCGCGTGTGCCCCCGCCAGGGTGCCTTCGTCGGGCGCCCCGCCCGCCTGGGTGACGCCGCTGCGCGTGCGGGGCGAGGTGCTGGGCCTGTACGTGCTCTACCCGGAGCCGGGACGCCCGGCGTACTCCGACGCGGAGCTGGCGCTCATCGAGGAGGTCTCCCAGCGCGGGGGGCTGGCCATCGACGCGGCGAGGCTCTACCGCGGCTCACGCGAGGCGACGCAGGCGCGCGAGGAGTTCCTCTCCATCGCCTCCCATGAGCTGAAGACGCCGCTCACGTCGCTCAAGCTGCACCTGCAGTCCGTCGAGCGGGAGGCGCTGCGCTCCAGGCCGGCGCCGGACTCCGCGCGCATCACCCGGCTGCTCAGCCTGGCGGACCGGCAGCTGAACCGGCTGCGGGAGCACATCGACAACCTGCTCGACGTGTCGCGCATCCTCACCGGGCGGATGGAGCTGAGCTTCGCGGACGTGGAGCTGTCCGAGGTGGTGGGGGACGTGTTCGCGGGGTTCGACGACGAGCTGTCCCGGGGCCGCATCCCCATCCGCTTCGAGCAGGACGGGCCCATCCACGCGCGGTGGGACCGCCCCCGAATCGAGCAGGTGGTCGCCAACCTGGTGGGAAACGCCATCAAGTATGGCGAGCACAGGCCCGTGCTCGTGTCCGCGCGGGCCCGGGAGGACCGGGTGCGGCTGATGGTGCAGGACCAGGGGCCGGGCATCGCGCCGAAGGACCGGGAGCGAATCTTCCAGGTGTTCGAGCGGGCGGTGCGGGGGACGAACATCTCCGGCTTCGGCCTCGGGCTCTACGTGACGCGGCAGATAGTCCAGGCGCACGGCGGCACCATCCAGGTGGAGGACACGCCAGGCGGAGGCACGACCTTCGTCGTCGAGCTGCCGGTGGACCCGGAGTCGCCCACGGAGCCGGCCGCAGAGCGGCACCAGGAGGGCCTGGAGTCTGGCGGGGAGAGCCAGGCGGCGTGCTGAAGCGGGCACGGCGCCAGCTTCACGCCGTCGGAGCCGCCGAGCGTCGCACCCGCCGCCACCGCGCGAGGCGTGCCGGGGCGCCCCGCCCCGCGTGCCTGCCCGGGCGCGCACCGGCCATTCCTAGCTTGGGAGGTGCGGGGACGCGCCCAACCGCGCGCCCCTCGGAGGGAGAGCACCATGACCCTGGACACCCAGCGTGCGAACGCACGGGCGGGCGGCGGGCTTCCGCCCGGCATGACGCCTGACCTGGTGGAGCAACTTCGGGCCCGGCTGCGGGGCGGGCTCGTCCGGCCCGGGGATGCCGACTACGAGGAGAGCTGCCGCGTCTACAACGCCATGATTCAGAAGCACCCGGCGCTCATCGCCCGGTGCGCCGACGTGGCGGACGTCATCGCCACGGTCGGCTTCGCCCGCGAGCAGAAGCTCACCCTGGCCATCCGCGGCGGTGGGCACAACGGCGGCGGCCTGGGCATCTGCGAGGGAGGGCTGGTCGCGGACCTGTCGCGCATGCGGGGCGTACGGGTGGACCCCAGCGCGCGCACGGTGCGCGTCTCCGGTGGCAGCGTCTGGGGCGACGTGGACCATGCCACGAACGCGTTCGGCCTCGCCGTCCCCTCGGGCATCATCTCCACCACGGGCGTGGGCGGGCTCACCCTGGGCGGCGGCCTGGGCTACCTCTCGCGCCGCTACGGCCTCACCATCGACAGCCTGCTCGCCGTGGACATGGTGCTCGCGGACGGGCGCTTCGTCACCGCGACGGCCGAGCAGCACCCGGACCTGTTCTGGGCGGTGCGGGGCGGCGGCGGCAACTTCGGCGTCGTCACCTCCTTCCTCTTCCGGGCCCACCCGGTGGGCACCATCGTCGGCGGGCCCACCCTCTGGCCCCTGGAGCGCGCCGCGGAGGTGATGCAGTGGTACCGCGAGTTCCTCCCGGCCGCGCCCGAGGAGCTCAGCGGCTTCTTCGCCTTCATGACCGTGCCGCCCGGACCGCCCTTCCCCGAGCACCTGCACCTCCAGAAGATGTGCGGGGTGGTGTGGTGCTACACCGGGGACCCGGCGCACGCGGATGAGATGTTCGCGCCGGTGCGGGCGCTCGCTCCGGCGCTGTTCGGCGTGCACCCCATGCCCTACCCCGTCCTGCAGAGCGCCTTCGACGGGCTCTACCCGCCCGGCCTGCAGTGGTACTGGCGCGCGGACTTCGTGCGGGAGTTGCCAGACGCGGCCATCGCCCGGCACGTGGAGTTCGCCGAGCGGCTGCCGACGATGCACTCCACCATGCACCTCTACCCCATCGACGGGGCGGTGCACCGGGTGGGCCCCGGCGACACCGCGTTCAGCTTCCGGGATGCGCGCTGGGCCGAGGTCATCGTCGGCGTGGACCCTTCGCCGGGCAAGGCGCAGGACATCTCCACCTGGACGAAGGACTACTGGAACGCGCTGCACCCCTACTCCGCGGGCGGCGCCTACGTGAACTTCATGATGGAAGAGGGCCAGGAGCGGGTGCAGGCGACGTACCGCGACAACTACGCCCGGCTGGTGGAGGTGAAGAACCGGTACGACCCGGACAACCTCTTCCACGTGAATCAGAACATCCAGCCCACGGGAGGCGCCGCGGAGCTGCCGCACTGAGGCGGCCCCGCCGGCGCGCGCGCCGGGGACGCCTCAGGGCTGGTAGCTGCGGATGGCCATCGCGGTCATGTGCGTCATGAGCAGGTACTGCTGACCCACGCGCTTGAGCTGCGGACCGAACTCGGGGCGCTCCACGCTCGCCTGCTCGATGAGCCAGGCCATCGCCGTCTCCGCCGACTTGAGCCCGCCGAGGATGTCCTTCGGGGAGACGCCGGCCGCGATGCGCTTCTTGAACGCCGCGGTCTGGCTCTCGACGTACGCCTCGGGCGTCCGGTTCACGAGCCCGTTGATGAGGTTGTCGAAGGCCGCCCCGACCGCCGCCAGCGTGGGCTCGCGCGGCGCCTCGACGTAGGACTTGAGCTTTGCCTCGCAGAGTCTGTCGTAGAAGTACTCGACGGCGCGCTCGCGATTCGCTCGGTAGAAGGTCTCCAGATGCTGCTCGGGCGTCACGGTCAGGCTCCAGGACGGCGCACGGAGGGGGCGTGCTGCGCGGGCGCGGGCGTCCACCCCCCATGGTAGAGGGTGAGGCGACCCGGTGAAACCGGGTCGCCGTTGCCCTGGCAGCCTGCCTGGAAGCACCCCGCGGGCCTTCGCGGGGGCCGGCTCAGCGCTTCGGAGCCTTGCCGGAGGACTTCGTCACGAACTCCACGCGGCGGTTCTCGCGCTGCTCCTCGGGGGTGCCATTCCCGTTCAAGGGGCGGTCGGCCCCGTACCCTCTGGCGACCAGGCGGGAGCCCGCGACGCCGCGCTGGATGAGATATCTGCGCACCATGTCGGCGCGCTGCTGGCTCAGCCTGCGGTTGAGCGCCTCCGGACCGGTGTTGTCCGTGTGCCCCTCGATGCGGACCGACAGCCGCGGGTGGGCCTTCAGGTGGTCCGCGATGGCATCCAGCTGCTGCTTCTCCTCGTCCTGGAGCTCGTACTGTCCCGTCGGGAAGAGGACGTGGTGGTCCATCGGCGGTCCGGCCGGGTCGGCCGCGGGCTCGGAAGGCGGCGGCTCCTCGCGCGGAGGCTCGGGAGGCGGCGCCTCGGTGGGCTTCTCCTCCTGGACGGGGCAGCCGCGATTCGCCGCGACGCCCGGCTCCTTCGGGCACGCGTCCTCGTCGTCCGGAACACCATCCCCATCCGCGTCGGGCGCGGGGCAGCCCTTGTAGCGAGGGAGCCCCGGCTCGTTGGGGCACGCGTCCAGGCGGTCCACCACGGTGTCCCCATCCGAGTCGCGGTCCGGGCACCCCTGGTTGTCCACGGCGCCGGCCTCCAGCGGGCAGCGGTCCTGCCCGTTGGCCACCGTGTCCCCGTCGTCGTCCAGGTCCGGGCACTGCTCGGGCGTGTGGGTCCGTCCGCCCTTGCACGGGTCCTCGCGCGAAGGCGGCGTGTGGGCCCAGGCGATGCCCGCGTTGATGCGGAGCGACGGCGTGCCCGGGATGTCCGTGAAGCCATGCCCCGCCAGGGCGAACGCCTCGAAGCCGCTGCCCACCGGCAGCCGCAGGCCCCCGAGCAGCTCCAGCGCCACATCCGGCTCCACCAAGGATTCGGCCGCCTGCAGGGCGACCTCGGCGCGCAGGCCCTCGCCGCGCGTGGCCACCACCAGCGACTGCTCCAGCTCGCTGCCGAAGTCGCGGCCGGGCTCGACCTCCGTGGAGCGAATCCTCACGCCCACGCTGGCGCCCAGCGACACCGGGCCCACCTCGCGGCCCACGGCCACCCGGGGCGCGACCTGGAAGCCGGCCCAGCCGTCCTGCCGGCCGAACGCGCTCGCCGTCCCGCCGGGCAGCCCGACGTCCAGTCCCAGGCCGAGGAACACCGGTGCCCCGTCCTCGCGGCGAAGCAGCGCGACGCGCGCGCCCAGCTCCGGCGTCCCGAGCCCGAAGGACTTCGGCTCCGTCACGCCAATCAGCTCATCCGCGCCGTTGCCGCCCTGGGTGATGATGACGGGCAGCTTCGCGGACAATTCCAGCCGGTCGACGGGAGACCACGCGCCAGCGAGCCAGCCCGACACGCGGTAGTCGATGATGGGGCGCTCCACGCCATCACTGCCCTCCAGCACCAGGATGCCGCGCTCGTAGCCGGCCATGAGCATCAGCCGGAAGCCGCCCTCGGGGAGCACGTGGCCCGTGTCCACGAGCATCGAGTCGGTGCCCGCGGGATTGAAGCGCAGGCGCTCCAAATCGATGGGGATGATGGGCCCGGCGCTCTGGGCCAGAGCGGCGGGGGCGAGGAAGACGGCCAGCAGCGCGGCCAGCGCCCGGCACGGAGCCTGTGTACGCAAGGAGAGGTCCATTCGCGAAGAAGGGGGGGTTCGTGCGAGCTGTTCAGGAGCGGCGACGGCGCAGTCCGCTCCACAAGGCCATTGCCACCAGGAGCACCAGCGACGAGGCCGTCCCGCTGCCCGTGCTCTGGCAGCCGCCTCCGGCGATGGACACCACCGGGGCCTGCACCATCACCTGGAAGGTGCACTGCGCCGAGTTACCGGCCGCATCCGTGGCGGTATAGGAGACGACCGAGGTCCCCGCCGGGAAGTTGCTGCCCGAGGGCGGCGAGGCGACCACCGTCGGCTCGGAGACGGCGTCGGAGACCACGGGGGGCTCGTACGTCACGGGCGTGCCCGAGGCCGCCTGCGGGGCCACCTGCACGTCCGCCGGGCACGTCACGGACGGGTCCGTGGTGTCCGCGACGATGACCTGGAACGTGCACGTGGCCGTGTTGCCCGCGGCGTCCGTGGCGGTGACGGTGACGTCCGTGGTGCCGAGCGGGAAGGTGCTGCCCGGGGCCGCCGAGGACGTCACGGTGGGATTGGTCGTGACGGAATCCGAGGCCGTCACCGGCTCCCAGGTGGCGGTGGCCCCCGAGGCGCTCGTGGCCTCCACCCGCTGCGACGCGGGACACCTGAGCGAGGGGGGCCGCGTGTCCACGACGGTGAACTGGAACGTGCACGACGCCGTGGCGCCCGAGCCGTCCGTCGCCGTGGCCGTGACAGTCGTGCTCCCGAAGGGGAAGGTGCTCCCGCTGGGAGGCGAATAGGTGATGGTGGGGTTGGCGGTCTCCGCGTCGGTGGCGGTGGCGGGCGGCCAGTTCCCCTGGGCGCCGTCCGGGCGCGTCGCTTCACTCACGAGGTCCGCGGGGCAGGTGATGGTGGGGGGCGTGTTCGTGACGCTGATGTCCACCGTGGCGACGTTGCTGTCGAGGCCGCAGTCCCGGAGCCGGAAGGTGAAGCTGTCGGGGCCCTGGTAGCCGGCCTCGGGCGTGTACGTGAGGTTCGGAGGCGTGCCGCTCAGCGTCCCGTGCTGGGGAGGCGTGACAATCGTCCAGCTCAGCGTCTGCCCCGCGTCCGGGTCCGTCCCCACGAGGGTGATGGCAACGGGGACGCCAGGGCCCGTGGAGACCGTCTGGGCCTGCGCCGTGGGCGCGGCATTGGGGGCCACCGTCACCATGCGCCCACCCGGAATGGCGTTGGCGAAGACGGACAGCGCATACGGCCCCGGAGGGACGTCCGCGGGGACGACCACCGTCGCGCTCGTGGCGGACATGGCCGTGGCGGGAAGCGTTCGCAGTTGCCCGCCCTCGGCGCCCCGCAGGCGCACCAGGGGGAAGTCCGTCGGGGAGTCGGAGTAGGTGCCGCCGCTCGCACCCGAGATGCCCCGGAAGCGCAGGCCCTGGAGGGTGCTCGGACAGGCGAGGACGAGGACGTCCGGCTGACTCACCACCGGACGCCACGCGGGCTGCGCGCCGGTGTCCTCGTACAGCTCCGCGCCCGTCGCCCCGTTGCCCCCCGCGAGCAGCACCTCGCCCGAGGGCAGGGCCACGGCGACGAGCCCTCCGCGCGAAGACGGGGCGCTGACGACCGTCCAGTCGCGGATGGTGGAGTCATAGACCTCCGCCGAAATGGCGGACGTGCCCGGCACGCTCAGGCCGCCCGCGACCAGCACCTTGCCCGAGGGCGCGAGCGTCGCGGTGTGGTACCCGTGCGCCTCGGAGAGCGCGGGCCCGGCGGCCCACGTGTTGGTGCCGACGTCATAGAGCTCCGTGGACCTGAGCCCCGTGGCGCCCGAGAGCCCGCCCGCCGCCAGGACCTGCCCGGACGGCAGCAGCGTCAGCGTGAGGCCCTCGCGGCCCTGCGCCAGTGCGGCGGCGGGAGCCCAGGTGTTGGTGGCCGGGTCGTACACCTCCGCCGTGGTGAGCGCCGCGCCGCCGCCGTTGCGCCCTCCGGCGACGAGCACCCGGCCGTTGGGAAGCAGCGCGGCGGCATGCGCGGACCGGGCCGTGGCCAGGGAGGCCGCCGGGGCCCACGTGTTGGCGGCGGGGTCATACAGCTCCGCCGTCGCGAGCACCGTGGCGTCGCGCTGCCCGCCCACGACGAGCACCCGGCCGTCGGGAAGGAGCGTGGCGGTGTGGAAGTGCCGGGTGCCGGCGAGCGCCGCGGCCGGGCTCCAGGTATTGGCGACCGCGTCGTAGCGCTCTGAGGAGGCCACCGAGGCCCCCCCGCTGAGGCCGCCGACGACGAGCACCGCGCCCGTGCGCAGCACGGTCGCCGTGGCGCGCTCGCGGGGAATGGAGAGGGCCGCCGCGGACGACCAGGTGTTGGCCGCCCGGTCATAGAGCTGCGCCGAGGCCAGGGCGACGCCTCCGCCGTCGCGACCTCCCGCGAGGAGGACGCGGCCGGTGGGCAGCAGGGCCACCACGGGGTCCACCCGGGCGCCGCCTGGCGCGCCGGCCGGAGTCCACGCATTGACGCCCGGGTCGTAGAGCTCCGTGCTCGCGAAGAAGGTCGTGCCCGGCGCCTGGGTGAAGCCGCCCGCGACCAGCACCTTGCCGGACGGCAGCAGCGTCGCGGTGTGGTTCTCCCGCCCGGCCCCCATCGTGCCCCCGGCGGACCACAGCCCGGTGGCGGGGTCATAGATTTCCGAGACCTGCTGCGGAGCCGCGTTGAACTCGGAGCCGCCGCTGACCAGGACCCGGCCATCCGGCAGCAGCGTGGCCATGTGGCCCGAGCGTGCGAAGGCCAGGCTGCCCGTGGCGGTCCACGTGTTGCTCGCAGGGTCATACAGCTCCGCGTGAGTCGTGGCGCTGGCGTCGGCGAAGCCGCCGGCAATCAGCACGCGGCCATCGGGAAGCAGCGTGCTGGTGAAGTAGTGCCGCGGGACGATGGGTGCCGCGGCGGCGGTCCAGGCCCCCGTCGCGGGGTCATACAGGTCCGCGCCGGGGACCTCACCGGCCCCGCCGAAGCCACTCACCGCGAGCACCCGGCCGTCCTGGAGCCGCGTGGCGGAGTGCCCATTCCGGCCCAGGGTCATGTTGCCGGCGGGGGAGAACGTGTTGGTGGCGGGGTCATACAGCTCGGCGGAGGTGAGCCGGACGCCTCCGCTCCCCGTGCCACCGGCGACCAGCACCCGCCCCGAGTCCAGGACGGTGAGGGTGGGCAGGCCGCGGGTGGCCGCCATGGGGCCCGTGGCCGTCCAGGCGCCCGTCACGGGGTCGTAGATGCGCCCGACCGCGGACCCATCCGTCAGCGCGAGCACCCTGCCGCTGGAGAGGAGCACGGCCAGCGTGACGTTGCCCAGGAGGCCGGGCGCTCCTGCGGAGGTCCAGGTATTGGTGGCCGGGTCGTAGAGGTCCGCGGTGGTGACAAAGCCCGTGCTGTTGACGCCATTGATGACCAGGAGCCTGCCGGAGCCGAGCAGCACGGCGGCATGCTGCCCGCGCGCGGAGGGCATGGGCGCGGTCGGGGTCCAGCCGGGAGCCACCGCCAGGGGCGCGGCGATGGACGCCTCGGCGTTGCCGTCAGCGGGCGCCGGGGCCTCCTTCGCGCAGGACAGCAGCAGGAGCGCGCTCCCCACGAGCGCCAGGACGCTGCTCCGGACATTGCGATGTAACAGCATCACATGGACTCCAATTCGAGGGCCATCCAGGCTTATACACTCGATAGAGGCCGATGCGATGAATGGAGTAGGCCGGCCCCCCCCCTCCAAATCAGACCATGTGGGTCGACAGCATGTACGACGCATGCTTCGACACGGTGCCGGGGAGGGTCACCCCCCCGCGCGGAAGAGCTCCCGGCCCGACTCCATGACGAAGTCGAACTCGGCCCAGGTGGCCGCGAGGGCCTGCTGCCCTCCAGGTTCGAGGCCCAGGTCGCTCGCGAAGGGGTGGCTCGCGTGGTCGCCCCAGCTCACCTGGAACGTGCCGGGAAGGGGGCCATAGCCGCGCAACTCACGCACGGAGGCCTTCGCCTCGATGATGGCCTGGTAGCAGGCGCGGTCGGTGTGCTGGACGTCGCGGAACTGCTTCAGGAACGCAATCGTCACGTCATCCACGGCGAAGCTCCGCGCGAGCGACGAAGCCCACCCGCCCGAGGGGTCTATCGGCCGGATGAGCTCTCCGATGACCTCGGAGACGGAGCGCACCGGCGCGGGGGTGGCATCACTCCGTGTCACCTCCAGGATGCGGGCCTTCCCGCCGCGCGTCTCGGGGGCGTGCCGCGCGAGGACCTCCCCCACCACCGACAGGTGCTCGAGCGCGCGGCCCGAGCGGCGCACCTCCACGTCCACCACGCTCTTGGGGAAGCCGTAGATTTCGCGCCCGGCGGCCGCGGCGGCCCCGGTCGTGACGAAGACGTGCGGCATGAACCAGACCAGCCGCTCGGGGATGAGCCCGCCCTTCCCCGCTCGCATGGCCCAGGCCGGCACCCAGAAGGCGATGTCCGTCTCCGGCATGTAGCCGAGGCGGCGATGCTCGGGGTCTCCGGAGAAGGCGCGCCCGGCGAAGGCCGAGGTGAGCACGACGAAGGGCGCCGCGGGCACGTACCGGACGTGCCCCCGCGCCGGCACGTTCAGGTACCGGTCCAACAGCGCGCCGAGCGCGCCCTGCCGGGCCCGCAGCACCAGCGCGGTCAGCCACACGTCTTCCATCACATAGGGCGAGCGCAGTGACATCTCGCCCGGGCGGTCGACGTAGAGGGGAAGGGAGACCTCCGGAACGGCGCGTGGCCGCGGAACCTCGCCGATGATGGAGACCTCCGCGCCGAGCGCCCGCGCCGCCATCAGGCCGGACATCGTCGCCGCTTCGATACACCCCAGGTCATAGCCGGTCCGCGTCCAGTCACCCGCCAGCACCAGGCCCTCGAAGCCCGAAGCGTCGGGGGCGATGCGGTGCTTCTGCGAGCCCGGCACCGACAGCACGTAGCGGTCCGAGGGGTCCGCGTTGACGCGCAGGTACTGCGAGCGCAGGCGCTCGGGGCCCGTGCGCCCTTCCGCATCGAAGAGGAGCTCCCACCGCAGCCCCCCGCGCGCGTCGGCTCCGCGCGGCCACAGGTGCGCGAGGTGCTCTCCGACGGCGCCGCGGGTGACGGCCTCCATCATCGCCCGGTCGCCGACGCGTGGGTCGCTCGCGGCGACGGGGTCATCGCCGTGCCCCAGCTGGCCGCAGACATAGAGGATGCCCTGGACGCCATCCCCCGCCTTCCAGCCCTCGATGGGGATGAGGTGTGTCATGTCCGCCCAGGTCTCGAGCGGCACCTGGTAGGCGGTCATCACGGGCGCGTCCGTGCTGGAGGCGAGCGGCGCGAGGGGCTCGGTCGTCCAGAGCTGCGCCGACACCGTGCGGACCGTCTTGACGTGCTCCACCATGCGCCGCCACCTCGGGCTCGCGGCGATGAGCTCCGAGGCGACGAACGGAAGCGCTCCCACCGAGATGCCGAGAATGACGCGGTCGAAGTCGGCGCCCCGCCGCAGCGTCCGTTGCTCGACGGGAGTCCATTCGCTCCAGAAGGAGGCGAGGCCCGCGCCGTGCCGGGAGAGCGCCTCGCCCTCGACGAGCTGGCCGTAGAGGGGCTGCTCCGGCCAGCACGGCAGCCCGCCCACGTCGATGAGCGGGTGATAGGTGCCGTCCGTGGGCGTGGCCTGCCGGTCGATGACGACGCGCTCCACGCGCCGCTGGTCCGCGGACAGCTCCAGGCGCTGCACGCGGTGGAAGAACTCGAAGCGGACGCCGCGCCGGCGGAGGACCTCGTACAGGGGCGCGAAGACCGTCTCTCCCATGCCCGCGCGCATCTTGTAGAAGACCGCGCCCCGGTAGCAGGTGAACATGCGCAGCATGCCGAGGACGGCGAGCCCCGCGCCCGCCCCGTCGCCGTCGCAGAAGGCGAGGTGGTAGAAGGCGCGAATCAGCCCGCTCGACACCGTCAGCTCGGAGGCGCCGTGCTTGCGGAGCCAGTCGCTGTACTCGAGTGCGTCGAGCGCCTCGACGTCGACATCCGGTCCGAGGATGCCGTCGCGCAGGATTCCGATGAGCGAGACGGCGCTGAACTCGAGGACGACCCACACCCGCCGCAGCTCGGTGTCCGCCTCCAAATCACGCCGCGCCAGGGAGCGGAGCCGCTCGAGCAGTGAGCGGACACCGTCCGCGAGGCCCCGCGCCGCCTCGCCGACGAGCAGCGAGCCTTCCAGCGCGAGCACGCGCTTGAGCAGTCCCCCGAGCTGCCCGGCCACGTCGGCGACCTCGGGGCGCGTGCCCTTCCCCTGCTTCCACCAGGCGAGCGCATACCGCAGCACGTGGACCGCGGCGCCGCGGATGGCCTCCCCGGCCCCCGGGAATGGACGCCCTTCGCCGGGCCACTCGGAGGTCTCCGGAAAGGAGACGCTCCAGTGCTCCCAGCCGCGACGGGTCTTCTCCCCGACGGTGATGGCGCCGTGCTTGATGAAGGCGTCGCGCAGCGTGCGCATCGCGGCGCCGGGAGGCCGGCCGAGCTCCTCGTAGCAGCGACGCAGCAGCGTGAAGGCGTTCTCGTAGTAGCCGAGCCAGACGTGCAGGCCGTGCTCCTCGATGCGCCCGTGCGCTTCGCGGTTTCGGACGCTGGCGCCCTTCCCGCCGAGCAGCCATCCGTCCTGGTAGACGGTGAGCGCGTAGCGCGCGCGAAGCGCCGGCGTATCGGTCAGCGCGAAGGCGGCCGAGAGCGAGGCCATGCCTCCGCCGAGGATGGCCACCTTCTCACGACGCGCCGTGGGCGCGTCCGGGGTGGCGGGATTCTGGAATGGAGGCATGACGACAAACCTTCCAGACGCAACTGGAAGTGTCGAGGGAGGCACGAAGCGGCGCGCCCGCCTCGAGCCGTGGCGGCCTACCCGTAGGTCTCCCGCTTGATGCGCTTGTCCCCGATGCCCAGCGCGTGGAGGTGGCCGAGCACCGTCTCCATGAAGCGCGGCGTGGCGGGCGTGCGCGTCTCCAGCGCCTTGCGCCGGTCCCACGGCGTAATCGCCGGGCCGCACGCGTACACGAGGCAGGTGTCGCGGTCCGGAATCAGCTCCTCCAGCAGCGCCTCCGCCACGCGGCCCTTGCGCACGTGGGCGCCGAAGCGTGACTCGTCCGTCTCGCGGGTGAGCGTGTGCACCACGCGCACGCGGTCCGGGTGGTTGAGCGCCAGGGACTCCAATTCCTCGCCGTAGAGCACGTCGCCCCACGTCTTGCTGGAGAAGACGAAGGTGTGGCGCAGCTTCAGCTTCCGGTGGAGCGCGTCCTTGAGGATGGCGAAGTTGGGCACCGCGCCGGAGCCGGCCACGAGGTGGACGATGTGCTCGGTGCGCGACTCCACGTCGTCCGGCAGCACGTACGGGCCCATGAAGCCCAGCACCTTCATCCGCGCGCCGGTGAGCCGGCCGTGCACGAGGAAGGGCGACAAGAGCGGCGGGTAGCGGGTGAGGCCGGGGATGAACTCCTCGTCCTTCACGGTGATGGCCACCAGCGGCTCGTGCGGCGCGGATGCGAGCGAGTACGAGCGCTGCGGCTCCTTGCGGCCCTTCTGCTCCTGGAGGTATGCGGACAGCCGCCCGAGCGCGGGGAACTGGTGCGGGTCGATGTTGATGAACTGGCCGGCCTTGTAGTCCAGCGGCGCGCCGCCGAAGTCGAGGAACAGCGTGGCCGTGTCATGCGTGTCCATGCGCACGCGGGCGACGGTGACCTCGTACTCCACGGGCTTCCTGCTGCGCGACACGGTGGCTTCGGCGCTCATGCCCCCTTCCCTTAGCGCAACCCGGGGCCTCGCTTCGACGCCTTTACGCTCCGCGTCTGACGCAAAGCGGCGCGTCGTGTACCGCGCGGGCCGTGGCCACGAGAGGGCGGAGCGGGTCTGTCCCGCGGTCGGTGGGGAGCGTTGCCTGCCCGACGGCCGGCCGTGCGGGCGGACAGCGGGCAGGAGTGGGTGATGACTGGTGCCGCCGGACGGGACTACATCTTCTGGTGGGTAGTGGCGGGACTGGGGCCCCGGAAAATCCTGGTCGCCCGCCCGGGCTCCAGCCGAGCCATGCTCTCGGGCCGTCCCGAGATGGAGGCGACCGAAGCGTGCTGCGCATTCTTTTTGAGCTGATGTCGATGCTGCCGGAACGGGCGCGCCGCCGCGTGGTGCGCGCGCTGATGAACCGCGTCTGGGACACGCTGGCGAACGAGGTGGTGGAGGGACGGGAGAACATCCCGGACGAGCCCTGCCTCTTCATCTGCAACCACCTGTCCAACGCGGACGGCTTCACGCTGGACCGGGCCTTCCGCCCGCGGCAGGTCTTCTTCCTGGCGGGCGTGAAGCTGCAGAGCACGACGATGACCCGGCTGGCGTCGGAGGTGATGGAGACCATCGCCATCAAGCCCAACTCGGCGGACATCGAGGCGATGCGGCGCGCGGTGGACACGCTCAAGGGCGGCCAGTCCGTGCTCATCTTCCCGGAGGGCGCGCGCAGCCGCACGGGCGCGCTGCTGGAGGCGAAGAAGGGCGTGTCGCTGATTGCCAAGCGCGCGGGCGTGCCGGTGGTGCCGGTGGCGCTGCAGGGCACGGAGAAGCTGATGCCCATCAACGACACGGACATGGGCGGCGAGCGGCTGTTCAAGGCCGACGTCTTCGTGCGCTTCGGCCGGCCGTTCCGCGTGGAGGACCTGGAGCCGGAGGTGGCCGGGGCCGACGACGCGCGCCAGGCGCTGGTGGACGCGATGATGCGCCGGGTGGCCGCGCTGCTGCCGCCCGAGTACCGCGGTGTGTACGGGGAGGACCCTCCGCCCGCCTCGGTGAGCCGGGAGCCGGAGCGGCCCGCCGCGCCCGGACCGTGAGGCGTGGCCTCCGCGTCCCGGAATGAGTCGTTGCGGCCCGCGCCGGGACGCGGACAATGGGGCCCGCCGTGACGAGCCCCCGAGCCGAAGAACAAATCTATGTGTCCACGCTGCCCGGCCTGGAGCCCGCGCTGGAGGCGGAGGCGTCCGCGCTGGGCTGGAAGCCGCGCCGTGTCGAGGGCGGCGTGGAGCTGGAAGGCCCGGCCGGCCTGCACCAGGAGGCCAACCTGCGGCTGCGCACCGCCAGTCGCGTGCTGCTGCGCCTGGGCGCCTTCCGCGCGGGAGACTCCGACACCCTCGCCGAGCACCTGGGCGCGCTGGAGCTGTCACGCCTCTGGGACGGGCGCACGCCGCCGAAGCTGTCGGTGAGCATGCATCGCTCTCCGGTGCCGGGGCCAGACGTGGTGTTCTCCGCGGCCGCCTACGCCTGGGGCCTGCCCTCGGTGGAGCACGCGGGCCCGCTCGACGAGGAGGGAGGCGGTGCGGGCCTCACCTTGCTGGTGCGCGTGGAGGGCGACGCCTTCACCGTGAGCGCGGACACCAGCGGCGAGCCGCTGCACCGGCGCGGCTACAGGCAGGAGGTGAGCCGCGCCCCCCTGCGCGAGACGCTCGCGGCGGGAATCCTGCGGCTCGCGGGGTATGACGGCACGGAGCCGCTGGTGGACCCGATGTGCGGCTCGGGCACCTTCCTCATCGAGGGCGCGTGGCTGTCCATGCGCCGCGCACCGGGCCTGCAGCGCGCCTTCTCCTTCGAGTCCTTCCCCGGCTTCGATGCCGCGGCGTGGGCAAAGCTCAAGGCGCGAGCGGAGGCGGAGGCCCTGCCCGCTCCGCGCGCGACGCTCCACGGCTTCGACATCAACGCGGGCTCGCTGGGCACGGCGCGGCGCAATGCCCGCCGCGCGGGGGTGACGCTCGCGCTGGAGCGCCAGGACGTGCGCACGCTGGCGGCGCCCGTGCCGGGGCCCGGGCTGGTGGTGGCCAATCCGCCCTATGGCAAGCGCGTGGGTGAGGCGGAGGACCTGCCCGGGCTCTACCGCGCGCTGGGCCACACGCTGCGGCGCGGCTTCGCGGGCTGGCGGGCAGCGGTCATCCTCCCGGACGACGCCGCGCTGATGAAGGCGCTGGACCTGCCCGGGGCGCGAAGCCTCCCCGTGCGCAATGGCGGCCTGCGCTGCCGCCTGCTGCTGACGGGGGCGTAGGGCCCCACCCGTCCCGCGCTTCGGGGACGCGCCGGAGCGTGGCCGGGGCCGCGCTCGCCTGCTCTCGCGGCAGCGCGCTCGCGCACGGTGTGCAGCCAGCCGGGCGGCTCAATCTCATACATGAAACACCGGAAGAAGCGGAAGCCGTGCGCTCCAGAGCCAGCAGGCATCCGGGGGTTGTATCAGACCCTGTTTACATTCATGTCTCAGACGCCGGACCATCCCTCGTTACATGGGTCTCTCCCGCGTCTTCTCCCTGGTGCCCACGGCAGCTGTCGCCCTCTCCCTTCCCGCGAGGTCCTTCGCGAAAGGGCCTCCGCGCAGGGGCCCGCGCCTCGCCGCCCTCGGCACCGCGCTGCTGCTGGTCCTGATGATGGCGCCCCTGGCGCACGCGGCGACGGCGCAGGCTCCCGTGCCCGCGATGGATGGGTGGCGCTTCCGCTGGGGCGACTCTCCCATCGGCCCCGACGGGGCGCCCAGCTGGGCGAAGGAGACGGGCACGGAGACAGGCTGGCAGCCCGTGGCCGCCCTGCGCGTGCCGCCGGGCCGTGGCACGAACACGCTGCTGTGGCTGAGCATCCCCGTGCCCGAGGGGAAGTGGTTTGAGCCAGCGCTCTACCTCGGCACCGTCGCCAACGCCTTCGAGGCGTACGCGGGCGGCCAGCGCATCTACACGAGCGGGAAGGTGAATCCCGCCGGCCGCGAGGCCATGGAAAACATGGCCTGGCACCTGGTGCCGCTGCCCCCCTCGGTGAAGGGCCAGCGCCTCCTGCTGCGCATCCAGGGAACCGGACCCGCCATCGGTGTGACACGTGACGCGCGGGTGGGCCCTCGCCATGAGCTGCTCGCCATGGTGACGCGAGCGGGACTGGCCCCCTTCGTCATGGGAACGTTCCTCCTCGCCATCGGCCTTCTCACCATGGGCGCGGCCCTGCTGCGCCGCCAGTACCGGATGCTGATGGCGCTGACCATCTTCGCCGGTGGCTCGGGCGTGATGCTGCTCGGCACGAGCGCCCTGTTCCCCGCGCTCTGGGACCTGACCGCCACCAGCAGTCAGCTCACGCTGCTGGGCTCGTACTGCATCCTTCCGGGCCTCGCGTGGTTCATCTCCGACACGATTGGCGAGGGGCGGATGCGCTGGTTCCGCACCGGCGCCGCGGTGGTCTCCGTGCCAGCGGCCATCCAGGGCGTCCTCGTCCTCGTGGACCTGGGCGCGGCCCAGCGAATCCTGCCGTTCATGGTCCTCTATTCGCTCCCCGGCATCCTCGTCTGTGTCGGCGTCGCGGCCGTCGAGGCCTGGCGCGGCAACGCCGACGCCCGCATCTTCCTCGTCGGCCTGGGCGTCTTCTTCGTCTTCTGCGTCCACAGCACCCTCCCCATGCTCGGCCTGATGGAGACGGCGGACAGCCAGCTGCACTGGGGCTTCCTCGCGCTCACGCTGTCGCTCGTGGGCATCGTGGGGCGCCGCTCGTCGGTGGTGATGCAGTCCCTCGCGCAGCACACGCGCCAGCTGGAGTCGCGCAGGAAGGAAGTGCGCCAGCTCGCGGACAGCATGGGCAGCGGCGCCGGAGAGCTGGCCGCGGTGGCGCAGCAGCTGCGCGCCACGAGCGAGGAGCAGACCTCGGGCATCAGCCGCCAGGCGACGGCGCTCCAGCAGCTGGAGCAGACGGTGGAGGAAATCCGCCAGAGCTCGCACGTGACGGCCGACAAGGCCCGCCTGCTGGCCGCCTCCGCGGAAACGGCCGAGCAGGTGGGGCGGGACGGTGGCGTGGCCCTGGAGCGCACGCTGTCGGACCTCTCCGCCATCCGCACCGAGGTGTCGGAGATGGCCAGCCGCATCCTCGCGCTCGACACGCGGACCCGGGAGGTCGCCGGCATCGTGGACGCGGTGAAGACGCTCGCGGACCAGTCCAACATGCTGGCCATCAACGCCGCCATCGAGGCGGTGCGCAGCGGCGACAGCGGCAAGGGCTTCGGCGTGGTGGCGCGGGAGATGCGCAGCCTCGCGGACCAGTCCATCCAGGCCACCCAGCGCATCCGCGACGTGCTCGACGGCGTGAGCGCGAGCATGCGCGAGGCCGCGAAGGTGAGCGAGCAGGGCGAGCTGCGCGTGCGCGGAAGCCTGGACGCGGTGCGCACCTCCGGCGCGCAGCTCCAGAAGCTGGCCGCCATCATCGGCGATACCAGCTCGAGCGTGCGCCAGATTACCTCCGCCGTGGCCCAGCAGGACGCGGGCACCCACCAGATTGCCCAGGCCATCCAGGAGCTGTCCGGGCAGATGCAGCGCACGCTCAAGGTGGTGGACGAGACGCAGACCGTCACCCGCTCCGTGCACTCGCTGGCCGAGCGCATGTCCGGCGTCGCCGACCAGGCCCTGCGCTCCGGCACGCTGGACGACAGCGCGGTGCCGGCGCGGTAGCCCCTACCCGGGCCGGCGCAGGGACGTGCGCAAGCGCTCCGCTTCGTGCCGGAGCGCGCAGCCGTCCACGTGGTCGTTCACCATCCCCATCGCCTGCATGAAGGCGTAGGACGTGGTGGGGCCCACGAAGCTCCACCCCCGCTGGCGCAGCTCGCGGGAGAGCGCGGTGGACTCGGGTGTGGTGGGCATGCTCCGCAGCACCTCCCAGGTGAGGCGGCGGGGCCGGCTGGCCTCGGAGGGCTCGAAGCGCCAGACGAAGGCGGCGAGCGAGCCCTCCTCTTCCACCAATTCACACGCGCGGCGGGCGTTGTTCACCACGGACTCAATCTTCCCGCGGTGGCGGACGATGCCCGCGTTGCCGAGGAGCCGCTCCACGTCACGCCCGGTGAAGTGGACCAGCCGGGTGAAGTCGAAGTCGAGGAACGCCTCGCGGAAGGCCGCGCGCTTGCGGAGGATGGTGAGCCAGCTCAGGCCCGACTGGAAGCCCTCGAGGCAGAGCTTCTCGAAGAGGCGCCGGTCCTCCGTCACCGGCCGGCCCCACTCCGTGTCGTGGTAGGCGATGTAGTCCGGTGCGCTCCCCGCCCACCTGCACCGCCGCACTCCGTCCGTTCCCTCGACGAGTCCTTCCATCATCCCGTCATCCTCGCACGTCGCGCGCGAGGAGCACTTCGCTTCGTGTGCAGGCTCCGGGGTGTGACTTCAACAACTGTGTCACGCCTTGCGACAAATCCTGGGGCCGCACGTTTTCTGGGTGCTCAACCCTCCACACGGAGCAACCCCCATGATGAGCACGACGCGTACCGTCGCGCATCGCGCGATGGCGCTGATGGGCATCCTCATGCTCGGACCGGCCATGGCCGCGCCGACGCAGGTGCAGACACAGACGCAAATCCGCCAGCCGAAGAAGGACCGCATCCTGAATGGCCGCTATGTGCCGCCAGGAGACCCGAACCTGAGCCCCACGTGGGACTGGACGGTCAGCGGGGCCGGCCACACCATGTACTACTCGAAGAACGGCGCCACGCCGGTCCAGCTCAACAACGTGCAGCTGCCCTTCTTCACGAGCGGCCACCCGCTCGCGACGGACGAGAAGGACATGTACCCGGCGGATGGCTGGATGCTGGTGTACCGGGACTTCGGCACGCCCACGAGCGCCCCGGCGATGCCCTTCTTCGCGCTCTACAACAAGTACAAGGGCACGCTGCGCTTCATGTACTACAACGCGGAGAACCTCGCGTACACGGCGTACCGCGCGGAGCTGTCCTTCCGCAGCACGACGAGCACCGCGGGCCTGATGACCTTCACGGACACGGTGAAGGCGTCGCTCGCGGACTACGACAAGGCCAAGCAGGACGACTTCATGGGCCGCATGGCCATCAACCATGGCTGGGCCTGGGCGGACTTCACGCTGTTCGGGTATGACCCCAACGCCCATCCCGACGCCAAGCTCCACCTGGAGCTGCACGGCATGGACATCAGCCAGGTCGCGCTCGAGGGCTCGCTCAACCTCAACCAGGTCATCGACAGCTCGGCGCCGTCGTCCTCGAACACCAACGCCTTCTCCACGCTGGTGGGCGCGTACAACGCGGGGCACAAGTACTACAAGGACGTGAATGCGCAGAAGGCGGCGCTCGCGGCGCGGGTGAAGAAGGAGACGGACAACACGGCGACGGCGGACCCGTGGTGGGTGGCGCCGGCGCAGACGTTCCTCGCCTCGGGGGCGGTCAGCGCGGCGCCGTACATCGGCGCGCTGGTGGGCTTCGTGAAGTTCTTCATGGGCGGCAAGACGGGCCAGGCCCGCCGCGAGCCGATGAACTTCGAGGGCGCGCTGGCGCTCACCGGCACCATCACCACCGTGCAGCAGATCGACATGGGTGACTTCGCGCTGCACACCGGCACCGCCGCGCCCGACTTCTACCGGCCCGTGCAGACGATTCCGTGGGGCGTCTTCAACCTCAACACGGAGCCCACCGTCCTCATCGCGAACTGGTACTCCGGCTGCTACGACGACTACGGGAAGATTCTCTCCTGCCAGGAGACGGCCGACTACACGCTCGCCGCGCCGAGCTACGTCGTCAACCCGAATGCCGGCGTGACGCTCAAGTCCGTGAAGGCGGCGTTCACCTACGCGCAGAGCGCGCCGTCGAGCTTCGTGCCCTACAACCAGCTCTACGAGTCGTATGCCTGGTACCAGACCTGGTGCAGCGACTGGTGGTCGTACAACTACCCGTGCGGCGAGAGCGTCTGGGGAGCCCATCCGCAGTCGGTGGGCCTGGAGCTGACGTTCGAGGTCAACTCGCCCACGCTGTACGCGGACGACGAGTTCGTCGTCTACAAGGAGTACCAGCCGAACTGGCAGTACCAGTGAGGCGCCGCGTCTCCACGGTTTCGTGTTACCGATGAGCCGTGGAGACGTGGGTGACACCGTTCGAGCCGCAGCCCGCGACGGCGGACGTCGCGGGCTGCTTTCCGAGCCCCTTCGACGAGCAGGGGCCCCAGGCGCTCGCCCGGCGGGCCGCGGAGCAGCTGCAGGCGGAGCTTCGCGCGGGGCTTGTCGCCCCCGGGATTCCGGCCTCGGTGCTGGAGGGCCGTGAGGGCGGGAAGATGTTCGGCGTGCTCGTGGTGCGAGAGCCGGACGGACGTATCGGCTACCTGCGGGCCTTCTCCGGGATGCTCGCGGGACGGTGGGACGTGCCCGGCTTCGTGCCTCCGCTGTTCGACCGCGAGGTGCGAGGCCAGCTGGAGCCCGAGGGCGAGGCCGTGGTGAAGGCGCTCCACGCTCGCACGGAGACGCACCGTGCGTCGCCGGAGTTGGTGGAACTGAGAGCCGCGCTCGAAGTGCAGCAGGCGCGCCATGCATCGGAGCGCGCGGCGATGCGGGCCCGGCATGAGGAGCGGCGGAAGCAGCGCCACGCGCGCAGGGCGGAGTTCACGGCCGCGGAGAAGCCCCTGGCGCTCACGCAGCTGGCACCGCGCCAGCCGGAGCCGGCCACCGCGTCAGCCGATGAAGCCTCGCGGCGTGCGGCACTCAATGCGTCGGAGCCGGCCACCGCGTCACCCGATGCGGCCGCGCAGCGTGCGGAGCGTCAGGCGCCGGAGCCGGCCACCGCGTCACCCGGTGAAGCCGCGCAGCGTGCGGAGCGTCAGGCGCCGGAGCCGGCCACCGCGTCACCCGGTGAAGCCGCGCGGCGTGCGGCGCTTCATGCATTGGACCAGGAGAGCCGGGGCGACAAGGCGGAGGCCCGCCGACTGGACGCCGCACAGGAAGAAGAACAGCGGACGCTCGCGTCGGAGCTGAAGCGACTGGAGCGGCGGCTGCGGGCCCTGGAGCGGCTGCGCCGCATCGTCAGCCGCACGCTCATGAAGCGCCTTCACGACACCTACGGCGTGCCGAACGCGAGAGGCGAGCGCCGTCCCCTCCGCGCCTTGTTCACCTCCGGCGAGCCCCCCTCGGGTGCCGCGGACTGCGCCGCGCCGAAGCTCCTCGCCCAGGCCTTCAAGCTCGGCCTCCAGCCACTGGCGCTCGCGGAGTTCTGGTGGGGTGCCCCTCCCCTCTCGGGAGGCCGTGTCTCCGGCGCGTTCTACGCCGCATGCCGGGACAAGTGCGGGCCCCTGCTGCCGTACATGCTGGAAGGCCTGTCCGTCGCGCCGCCCAGGGCCTTCGCTCCCGCCGCGTCCACGAGCGACGGACTGTCCATCCTCTTCGAGGACGCGTGGCTCGTCGTGGTGGACAAGCCCCAGGGCCTGCTCTCCGTGCCCGGCCGGGAGGCGTCGCTGACGGACTCGGTGCTCACCCGGCTGCGCGCGCGGTATCCCCACGCGACAGGCCCGCTGCTCGTGCACCGGCTCGACCTGGACACGTCGGGGCTGCTCGTCGCGGCGCTGGACCCGAGGACGCACGCGACGCTGCAGCGGCAGTTCCTCCACCGGACGGTACACAAGCGCTACGTGGCCTGGCTCCAGGGGCTCGTGAAGGGCGAGCGGGGCACCATCGACTTCCCCATCCGCGTGGACCTGGATGACCGGCCCTGGCAGATTCACGACCCCGTCCACGGCAAGCCCGCGGTGACGGAGTGGCACGTGCTGGAGCGCTCCGCCGAGCGCACCCGCGTGGCCTTCTTCCCGCGCACCGGCCGCACGCACCAGCTCCGCGTCCACGCGGCGCATCCGCTCGGCCTCGGAGCCCCCATCGTCGGAGACCGCCTCTACGGGCACCCCGGTGAGCGCCTGCTCCTGCACGCGGAGGCGCTGTCCTTCCTGCACCCGGGCACGGGCCAGCCCGTCACCTTCGAGCAGCCCGCGCCGTTCTAGGCGTCACCGGGCTTCGCCAGCGCCGCGTCCCTCACGGCCCGCAGCCGGGCGCGCACCTCGGCCAGGTTGGTGCCGTCGTAGCGCAGCGCATTGGGATGCTCGAAGCCCACGTTCCACGGCTGCGCGGGGACGATGACCAGTCCGCGCGGCCGCCACGTGAGCCAGCGGTGGATGTACTCCGGCCAGTCGTCCACCAGCACCTTCCCGTAGACGAGCCCCTTGTCCATGGTGACGGTGACGCGCGCGTCCGGCACGTGCGCCTGGCACCACTGGAGCTTCTCCGCCCACGCGTTCGTCGAGTTCGCCGGGCCCTTGGTGAGCACGTGCAGCTCGAACTCGAGCGCCCGCAACGCCTCCAGCACGTCGAAGCCCTGAGGCCGCCGCTCCAGCCGCGCCCACCACCCCGGCTGCCCGCGGATGAGCTCCTGCCTCGCCCGCAGCCACGGCGAGTCCTCGAACTCGGCCGTCAGCGGAGGCTCGCCCGGGCTGCGCAGCCGCTCCAAGTCCCGGAGCATCGCCCCCTGGTAGTCGCAGAGCGTCCCGTCCATGTCGACGAGCGCCACCAGCTCCGACCGCTTCACCGTGTCTGACATGAGGGCCCTTCTACTCCAGCCCGGACGGTGGCCGCTCGGGAGCGGCCCACCGTGGGACTCAAGCGCCCGCGGGCTCGGGAGCCTCGGGGGATTCCGGCGCAGCCGGCTCCGTCCCGGCCTCCGGGGCGGCCTGCACGGAGGGCTTCACGCCCAGCTCGCGCGTCAGCTTCGGCGCCACGCCCGTCTCCGCCAACAGCCGCTCCAGCTGCACGCGGGCGCGGCGGTTCTCCCGGTGCACCTTGCGCCCGAGAATCAGCTCGTTCTTCAGCGAGTGCTCCCAGCCCGTCAGCTCCGTCACCGTCACCTGGTAGCCGAAGGCCTCCAGCGTCAGCGCGCGGATGACGTTCGTCAGGTGCGAGCCGAACTCGCGCCGGTGCCACGGGTGCGCGTACAGCTGCGACATGGCGCCGCTGCCCGCCACCACCGGCCGCTTCTCCTTGAGCTGCGCGGCCACCTCCGCCTGACAGCACGGCACCACCGCCACGTGGTCCGCCCCGTGGCGGATGGCCGCCACCAGCGCGTCGTCCGTCGCCGTGTCGCACGCGTGCAGCGCCATCAGCAGGTGGATGCGCTCCGGGTACTGCCCCTGGTCGATGTGCGCCGTCTGGAACTGCATCCGCTTGAAGCCCAGCCGCTCCGCGCGCCCCTTCGCGCGCTCGGTCAGCTCCGGCCGGCCCTCAATCGACAGCAGCGTCCCCTTCTCCGCGTCCTTCAGGAACAGCTCGTAGAGGACGAAGCCCAGGTAGGCGTTGCCGCTGCCTGCGTCCACCATGACGGAGTCGGGGTGGCGCGCCTGCACGTCCTCGATGGCGGGGCGCAACAGGCCCATCAGGTGGTTGACCTGCTTGAGCTTGCGCAGCGCGTCCGCGTTGAGGTTCCCCTCGCGCGTGAGCAGGTGCAGCTCGCGCAGGAGCGCCGGGGACTGGTCCGGCAACAGCTCCCGCCGGACCTGGGAGGCCTTGACGTTGCGCCTCAGACGGACACCACCTCGAGCACCTCGGGGATGGCCTCACGCAGGCGCCCCTCGATGCCCATCTTCAGGGTGGCCGTGGACGACGGGCAGCCCGCGCACGAGCCCTTCATGTGCAGGTAGACGATGCCATCCTCGAAGCGGTCCAGCGTGATGTCGCCGCCGTCCATCGCCACCGCCGGGCGGATTTCGCTGTCCAGGATGTCCTGGATGCGCGCCTGGATGGAGCCACCCTCCGAGCCGGACGAGGCCTGGCGCGCCGCCGCCACCGCCGCCTCGTCCACCACCGGCTCGTTGGCCGTCAGGTGCGAGTCCAGCGTGGACATGACCGCGTCATTCATCTCGTCCCACTCGCCCTCCTCGCCCTTCGTCACCGTCACGAAGTTGCTGCCAATCATCACCGCCGTCACGCCACGCACGTCCATCAGCTTGTGCGCCAGCGGAGACTTCGCCTGGGCGTCGTCCCGGTTCGTGAAGTTCAGCGCGCCGCCCGCCAACAGCTTCCGGTCGACCACGTACTTCAGCGTGCTGGGGTTCGGGGTCCACTCGAGCTGGATGTTCACCGACATTCAATTCTCCTGAGGCCCTTCCTCTAAGGCGCCGGCTGCCCCATAGCAACCCGACTCTCGAAGAAGCAAACGTCCCCTCCTCCGCCCTGCCACTCTTCAACAAGAATTCCAAGAACTTCCAGAACCTCCAGTGGAATGGGGTATACTGGGAGGCACATGCTGATGAGCACCCACCGCCGCTCCCAGGAAACGCCCGTTCCGACGCCTCGCGTGCCCGCGAGCGTGTTCGAGGGGCTGTTCGTGCGGGGCCTCAAGGCGGAGGGGCGGCTGGTGACGGAGCTGGCGGCGCTCGGCTACGACATCAAGAAGCCGGAGATGGACTACCCCATCCAGCTCTGGCAGCGCACCGTCACCCTGGCACGCCAGGAGGTGTACCCGGAGCTGAGCGAGGAGGGCGCTTACCGGCAGCTCGGCCGCATGCTCGTGACGGGCTTCGCTGAGACTTTCGTGGGCCGCGTCGCCGCGGTGGCCCTGCCGATGATTGGCCCCCTGCGCGCCCTGGAGCGGGTGCCGCGCTACCTGGCGATGATGGGCCGCACGGACATCGCGGTGACGCTGACGCCCGTGGGCGAGCGCGGCCGCCGCATCCACCTCACGGACCGCTACAACCGGCCGGACCTGATGGCGGGCGGCCTGGAGCGGATGCTGGAGCTGACGTCCGTGCAGCCGCGAATCACCGTGGAGGAACGCAGCCCCGACGGTTACCGTCTGCTGGTGCGTTGGTAGCCCGCCCCCAGGAGTGTCCGTGCCCTACCCTCCCCGCCTCGCCCACCTCGCCACCCGTGCCGTGGTGGTGGCGAAGCTGATGCCCACCTACGCGCAGGCCCACAACATCGACGAGGAGGAGGCCTCGCAGCGGCTGTCCACCGCGCTCGCCGGGCGCATGCTGCCCGCGCTGCTGGAGGCCGCGTGGGAGGCCATGCGCGGCAAGGCGAAGCGGCTCACCGACGACGGGCTGCTGGAGAAGGTGGCCGCCACGCTGGGCGACCGCCCCCTGCGGCCCGGCAAGGCGGCCACCCTCAACCCCGCGTGGAGCGCCTTCCTCATCCTCGCGGACCTGGAGGTCGGCACCGCGGGCGACGCCGCGCGCCGTGTCATGGAGACCGAGGAGGGCCGCCGCCGGGGCGCCGAGGGAGTGGCGGAAGCCGGACGCTTCCTTGCCGCGGAGCTGACACGCGGGAAGTAGTCCGGGGCGCGGCCGCTGGCGGCCCCCGGGGCGCACCGTTATAGGCTCGCGCTACCCAGCCAGGGGCTCGGCGCCCGAGCCCACCCGAACCCGCCGCGATGTCCACCCCGCTGCCCACCACCCTGCGCATCCTGCCCTCCATCACCGAGGTCCCCCGTGCCACGTGGGATGCCCTGGTGGACGAGGCCGGCCTGCCCTTCCTGGAGTGGACCTTCCTGGAGAGCCTGGAGCAGAGCGGCAGCGCGGTGCCGGAGCGGGGCTGGCATCCCCGCCACCTCACGCTGTGGCGCGGCTCGCGCCTCGTCGCCGCCGCGCCCGCCTACCTCAAGGACGACAGCAACGGCGAGTTCGTCTTCGACGGGCCCTGGGCCACCGCCGCCGAGCGCGCGGGCCTGCGCTACTTCCCGAAGCTCGTCATCACCGTGCCCTTCACCCCCGCCGCCGGCCGCCGCGTGCTGGTGGCCCCGGGCGAGGACCGCCGCGCGCGCGAGGCGGAGCTGTACGCCGCCGCCCAGGAGTACGCCCGCGCCGAGCGCCTGTCCGGCGTCCACGTCCTCTTCCCCACCGAGGAGGAGCTGCCCGTGCTGGAGGCCCAGGGCTTCGCGTTGCGCCTGGGCGTCCAGTACCAGTGGCGCAACGAGGGCTACCGCACGCTGGACGACTTCCTGGAGCGCTTCCACTCCAAGCGGCGCACCCAGCTGCGCCGCGAGCTGCGCGCCCCCGCGTCCCAGGGCATCGAGGTGCGCACCCTGCGCGGCGACGCGCTGGCGGAGGTGGACCCAGAGACTGTCTACCGCCTGTATGCCTCCACGGTGGACAAGTACCCGTGGGGCATGCGGTTTCTCACCCCGGACTTCTTCGCGCGCATGCTCGCCCGCTTCCGGCACCGCTGTGAGTGGGTGGAGGCCCGCCGGGAAGGACGGCTGGTGGCCGGAGCGTTCAACCTCGCTGGCCCCAATGTCCTCTACGGCCGTTACTGGGGCTGCTTCGAGGAGCACCCCTTCCTGCACTTCAACGTCTGCCTGTACCACCCGGTGGAGCAGGGCATCGCCCGGGGGCTTTCACGCTTCGAGCCGGGCCACGGCGGAGAGCACAAGCTCACCCGGGGATTCGAGCCGCACCTCACATACAGTGCGCACCTGCTCCTCCACCCCGGCCTGGACCGCGCCGTGCGCGGCTTCCTGGCCCACGAGCGGGCAGCCGTGGAAGGCGGCCTGCCCCAGTGGCGGGCAGAAACCGGTTTCAAGGAGGGGGCCTGAAAATCCCCCCTCCCGACGTCATTAAAGGGAGCCCGACACACCCATGGCGCAGAAGCACGAGCACGATACCTCCGTCGTCACGGAGTCAGCACCCAAGCAGAAGCTCAAGAGGCCCACCCTCTACAAGGTGCTCCTGCACAACGACAACTACACGACGCGGGAGTTCGTTGTCGCCGTGCTCAAGGAGATCTTCCACAAGTCGGAGACGGATGCCGTGCAGATCATGCTGCACGTTCATTACAACGGGGTCGGGGTTGCCGGCGTCTATACGTTCGAGGTCGCCGAAACGAAGGTCAAGACGGTGGAGGCCGCGGCTCAGGAGAATGGGTTTCCCCTGCGGCTCTCCATGGAACCCGAGGAAGGTTGAAACGTGGCAGGACCGCTGATTGCCAAAGAGTTGCAGGCCAGCTTCCGCACCGCTCTCGAAGAGGCGCGGAAGATGCGCCACGAGTACCTGACGCTGGAGCATCTGCTCCTCGCGCTCACGAAGGACTCGCGGACCCGCGAAGTCCTGAGGGCGTGCGGGGCCAACGTGAAGCGCCTCCAGGAGCGGCTGGTCTCCTTCCTGGAGGAGACGGTCGAACGGCTGCCCGAGGGCGTGGAGGCCGAGCCCCAGCAGACCATTGGCGTGGAGCGCGTGCTCCACCGCGCCGCCATGCATGCGCTGTCCGCCGAGCAGAAGCTCATCGACGGCGGCGACGTGCTGGTGGCCATGTTCCGCGAGGAGGAGAGCCAGGCGCTCTACCTGCTCCAGCAGGAGGGCGTCACCCGGCTGGATTTGCTCAACTACATCTCCCACGGCATCTCCAAGGACGGAGAGGGCGCGGGGGGCGAGGCCTCCGAGGGCGCGGCCAGCCGCGGCGCGCCCATGGGGGACGACGAGGAGGGTGAGTCTCCCCGGAAGAGCCCGCTGGAGGCCTACACCACCCAGCTCAACATCGAGGCCAAGGAGGGGCGCATCGACCCGCTCATCGGCCGCGAGAAGGAGCTGGAGCGCACCATCCAGGTGCTCTGCCGCCGCCGGAAGAACAACCCGCTCTACGTGGGCGAGGCGGGCGTGGGCAAGACGGCGATTGCGGAGGGCCTGGCCCTGTTCATCCACGAGGGCCGGGTGCCGGAGGCGCTGAAGAACTCCGTCGTCTACTCGCTGGACATGGGCGCGCTGCTCGCGGGCACCAAGTTCCGCGGCCAGTTCGAGGAGCGCCTCAAGGGCGTGCTCAAGGCGCTGCAGGAGCAGAAGGACGCCATCCTCTTCATCGACGAAATCCACACGATTGTGGGCGCCGGCGCCACCAGCGGCGGCTCCATGGACGCGTCCAACCTGCTCAAGCCCGCGCTGGCCAGCGGGCGGCTGCGCTGCATCGGCTCGACGACGTTCCAGGAGTACAAGGCCGCCTTCGAGCGTGACAGGGCGCTGTCCCGCCGCTTCCAGAAGATTGAAGTCGGCGAGCCCAGCGTGGAGGACACCGTCCTCATCCTGGAGGGGCTGAAGAGCCGCTACGAGGAGCACCACGGCGTGAAGTACGTGCCGGAGGCCATCCGCGCCGCGGCGGAGCTGTCCGCCAAGCACATCAATGACCGGTTCCTCCCGGACAAGGCCATCGACGTCATCGACGAGACGGGCGCCGCCGAGCGGCTCAAGCCGGAGGGCAAGCGCACCAACACCGTCACCGCCGCGGACGTCGAAAACGTCGTGGCGAAGATGGCGAAGATTCCCGCCAAGAGCGTGTCCGCCAGCGAGGGCGTCCAGCTCCAGAGTCTGGAGAAGGAGCTGCAGGCGGTCATCTTCGGGCAGGACGCGGCCATCAAGGACCTGGTCAGCGCGATCAAACTGGCGCGCTCCGGCCTGCGTGCGCCGGAGAAGCCCATCGGCTCGTTCCTCTTCTCCGGCCCCACGGGCGTGGGCAAGACGGAGCTGGCCAAGCAGCTCGCCCAGACGCTGGGCGTGGAGTTCCTGCGCTTCGACATGAGCGAGTACTCGGAGAAGCACACGGTGAGCCGGCTCATCGGCGCGCCTCCGGGCTACGTGGGCTTCGACCAGGGCGGCCTGCTCACGGACGCCGTGCGCAAGCACCCGTACGCGGTGCTGGTGCTGGATGAAATCGAGAAGGCCCACCCGGACCTCTTCAACATCCTGCTCCAGGTGATGGACCACGCGACGCTGACGGACAACAACGGCCGCAAGGCCGACTTCCGCAACATCGTCCTCATCCTCACCACCAACGCGGGCGCCCAGGAGATGAGCACCAAGGCCATTGGCTTCGGAGACCTGGCGAAGCCGGCGGACGGCACCCGCGCGAAGAAGGCGATTGAGCGCACCTTCACCCCCGAGTTCCGCAACCGGCTCGACGGGTGGATTCTCTTCTCCGGCCTGCCGCCGGAAATCATCCTGAAGGTCGTGGACAAGGAAGTCCGCCTCCTCCAGAAGATGCTGGACGAGAAGAAGGTGAAGCTGGAGCTCACGCCCGCCGCCCGCGCGTGGCTGGCCGAGCACGGCTATGACCCGGCCTTCGGGGCGCGCCCCATGGCCCGCCTCGTGGACAACTCGCTGAAGAAGCCGCTCGCCGAGGCGCTCCTCTTCGGGGACCTCAAGGACGGCGGCGTCGCCCGCTACGACGTGGAGGGCGACGGCTTGAAGCTGCAGACGAAGCCCGCCACCGCCGAGGCGGCGCCGGCCTAGCAGGCGCCAGACGCGGGAGATGAAAAGGCCCCGGCTCCCAGGTGGAGTCGGGGCCTTCTTCTTGCCGAAGCGGCGGAGCCCCCCACCGCGAGCGCCGGACATGAAAAGGCCCCGGCTCCCAGGTGGAGTCGGGGCCTTTGTGCTTCCGGGCGCGCGGGCCCGGCGACTTCAGCCGACGCGGTAGCTCTTCACCGCGCTGGAGAGCTGCTGGGAGATGATTTGCAGCGTGGTGGCGGCCTCGCCGGTGGAGCCGATGCGGGCCACCGTCTCGTCCATCATCTTGGAGAGGTCATTCACCGCCAGGGTGATTTGATTGATGCCCACGTTCTGCTGGCTCACGGCGGCGGCAATCTGACGGACGGCGGCGGCGTTGTCCTGGACGATGGAGGACAGCTCGCGCAGGTTCTGACCGCTGGTGCGCACCTGGGCGAGGCCCGCCTCCATGCGCTCGGCGCCGCGCTCGGTGATTCGCACGGCGGCCGTGACGGAGTTGGCGATGTCGTCCAGCAGCTCGCGCACGCGGGTGGTGGCCTGGATGGACTGGTCCGCCAGCGCGCGGATTTCGCGGGCCACCACGCCAAAGCCCTTGCCATGCTCGCCCGAGCGGACGGACTCGATGGCCGCGTTGAGCGCGAGCATGTTGGACTGGTCCGCCAGGTCCTTCACCGTCTGCGTAATGCCGCCAATCTGCTGCGTGCGCTCGCCCAGCTCGACAATCTTCTGGGCAATCTCGCCCACCTGGACGCGGATGTCGTTGAGGCCCGCCATGGTGAGCTCGATGGAGGCCTCGCCCGACTTGGCCAGGGCGTCAGCGCGCTCGGCCACGGAGAGCACGCTCTCCGCCTTCTGCGCGGCCAGCATCGACGTCTGCTTGATTTCCTGCGCCGTCACCTGCGTCTCCTGGAGGGCGGCGGCCTGCCGGGAGATGGTCTGCGCCTGGTCGGCGGAGGACGCGTTGAGGTGCTCGGTGGACTGGGTGAGCGCGGTGGCGGCCTGCTGGAGGTTGAGGGTGACCTCGCGCAGCCGACCCACCATCTGCGCGAAGGAGTTGGCCAGCCGGCCCACCTCGTCGCCGCTCTTCACCTGGATGGGACGGGTGAGGTCCCCGGACTCGACGATGTGGCCCGCCACCTCCGTCAGGTTGCGCAGCGGCCGGACGATGCTGCGGCCGAACAGCGCGGCCACCGCCACGCCCAGCGCCACCAGCAGCAGGGCGAACCCCGCCATCCGCCAGCGCAGCTCGGAGACCTGGCTGGCGATGTGCTCCAGGGACATGCCCACGTGCACCGTGCCCAGCTTGCCGCCGGCCACCGGGGCGGCGACGTTCACCGCGCGCACCCGGATGTCACCGAACTCCAGCTCCACCACGGCCGCGTCCCCCGCCTCGACGACGGCGGCCTTGAGCGGCTCGGGGAAGGTGCTGGCGAAGGAGTGCGCCACGACATTGCCGCTGGCGTCCTGGACGAAGATGTAGTCCAGGTCGTCGCTGTCCCGGGTGACGTCCAGCATGGGCTGGAGCGTGCCGTCGCCCGCGGTGATGCCCTGCTCGGCGGCCACGGCGATGCTCCGGGCCACCAGCTGCCCTTCCTCCGTGTGGTTGGCCATCAGGCCGCTCTCCAGCCGCTGCGTGGCGATGGCGGTGAGGCACAGGGCCAGCGACGCGCTGATGACCGCGGTGAGGAGGATGAACTTCGGCGCCAGCCCCAGGGACTGGCGGAACTGCTGGCTCAACTGCGTGGTGAGCGAAGGTTGCGAAGGTTTCACGGAATCACCACCGGGGAAACGACGTCAGGAGCGCACCCTCGAGGGGACGGGTGGAAGTGGGAACAGGGGCTCATCGGGAGGGGCCCCCGCGGAAGCCGGGCATGGAGCAGCTCTGGAGGATGAGCTCGGGCATGGAAGTCAGGGGCACGCCCTGGTCCGTGGCCTTGAGCTCAATCGCGGCGCGAGGCATGCCGAAGACGACGGACGAGGCCTCGTCCTGGGAGAAGGTGACGCCGCCCGCGTTGCGGATGGCCAGGAGGCCCCGAGCGCCGTCCTCCCCCATGCCGGTGAGCACCACGCCGCCGCTGCGCCGGCCGAAGACGGAGGCCAACGACGCCAGCAGCACGTCACCGTTGGGGCACGGACCGCCCTTGCTGCGCTGCAGCCGCGCCAGGCCGGCCGCGTCCACCAGCAGGTCATGCCCGTCCAGCGGGAAGTACACGCGGCCCGGCTCCAGCCGCTCGCCTTCCTTCGCGATGTCCACCGGCAGGGGCGTCACCTGGGACAGCCAGCGCACCATGCCCTGGGTGAAGCCCACGGTGATGTGCTGCGCGATGAGCAGCGGGACGGGGAAGTCCTTGGGCAGCTTGGCCAGCAGGTCCGCCAGCGCGGGCGGGCCGCCGGTGGAGGCGACGATGCCGAAGACGTCCACCCGGGCGCCCGTGGGCGGCGGCGGCGTCACGCCGGTGCGCGGGCGGCGCGAGATGACGGGCACCTCCGCCATCAGGCACACCGAGTGGGCCAGATCCCGGCCCCACTTGCGCAGCTCCTCGCCATTGGAGACGTTGGGCTTGCCGATGAGCTCCAGCGCGCCGGCGCTCATCGCCTGGAAGCCCAGGTCCACGCCGCGCTCCTCGGCCACCGCGCTCACCACGAGGATGCGCGCGGGCGACTGGGACATGATGGCGGCGATGGCCGCCGGGCCGTCCAGCCCCGGCAGCAGCAGGTCCATGGTGATGACGTCCGGACGCAGCAGCCGCGCGAGCTGCACGGCGCGGTTGCCGTCACCGGCACGGCCCACGACCTCAATCCGCGGCTCCTCGGTGAGGAGCGCGGTCAGCGTGTTGGCCATGGTGGGGGAGTCATCCACCACCAGGACGCGGATGGACCGCTTTCCCATCACGCCCGGTTCCCCCTGCGGCTCATCACGTCGAGGACCTCCGCCAGCAGGCGACCCGCGGCGCACTCGCGCTTGCTGAGGTAGCCGTCCGCGCCCGCCGCCATGCCGCGCTCCCGGGCCGCGGCGCTGTCATGCGCGGAGACGAGGATGACGGGCAGCAACGCCGTCTCCTTGCGCTCGCGCAGCTTCGCGATGAGCTGCACGCCGTCCATCTCCTCCATGTCCAGGTCGCAGATGACGACGTCGTAGCTGTCCGTCGCCAGCCGGTCCAGCGCCCGGGCGCCGCTGGCGGCCAGGTGCACCGTGAAGCCGCCGGCCTCCAGCATGGCCCGGTGCAGCGCGCGCGCGGTGAGCGAGTCGTCCACCACCAGCGCCCGCTTCTGCGCCACCACCTGCGCCTGCGACGTGTCCGTCACCAGCCAGTCCGGGCGGCAGATGAGCAGCAGCTCGCCGCGGCTGAGCGTGGCCGCGCCCTGCCAGGCCGGTACGTCCCGCACCTCGGAGGGCAGCGGGCGGATGACCAGGTCCCGGTCCCCCACCACCGCGTCCACCGCGAGCGCCACGCGCTTGCCACCGCTCTGCACGATGAGCAGCGGCTGCCCCTCCGCGGGCGGCGCCAGGGCGCGCAGCCCCAGCCGCGCCCCCAGGTCCACCACCGGCAACAGCTGCCCCTGGTATTCCAGGTGCGCGCGCCGCTTGCCCAGGCGGAGCGAGTCCGCGCGGGCCAATTGCGTGGCCTCCACCGCGAGCATGGGCAGGCCCACCAGCGTCTCCGTGGCGCGCACCACCAGCACCGGGGAGCTGCCCAGGTCCACCGGCAGGGTGAGCACGAAGCGCGTGCCCTGCCCCGGCGTGCTGGCCACTTCGATGCGGCCCTGCAGCGCCTCCACCGAGGCGCGCACCGCGTCCAGCCCCACGCCGCGGCCGGACGTGTCCGTCACGTCCGCGCGCGTGCTGAAGCCGGGGCGGAAGATGAGGTCTCGCACCTGGTTCTCGTTGAGCCGCGCCGTCTCCTCGGCGGTGACGACGCCGCGAGACTCCGCCACCTTCTTCACGCGCTCCACGTCGATGCCGGCGCCGTCGTCCGCGCACTCGAGGTAGAGCAGGTTGCCCTGCTGCTCGATGCGCATCGTCAGGGCGCCCTCGTGGTGCTTGCCCGCGCGCTCGCGCTGGGCCGGCAGCTCCAGGCCGTGGTCCACCGCGTTGCGCAAGAGGTGCACCAGCGCGCCCTGCAGCTTCTCCAGGAGGCGCCGGTCCAGCGACAGCTCCGAGCCCACCACCGACAGCCGCGCCTCCTTGCCCAGCTGGCGCGACAAGTCGCGCACCATGCGCTGCAGCGGGTCCAGGATGGTGCGCACCGGGCGGGTCGTAATCGCCTTGAGGCCCTCCTCCAGCGCCTCGACGATGTCGCCCGTCTCCTCGCCGTCGGTGCGCAGCGTGCGCGACGTGCCCGACAGCTGCGAGCGCGCCTCGGCCGTCTCCGCCAGCAGGCCCTGCTTCGCCAGCAGCGTCACCACGCGGTCCAGCTCGCGGCCGCGCTCCTCGAAGCGCAGCCGCACCTCGCGCAGGCGCTCCACCTCGCGCATCAGCGCCGTCACCTGCCGCGCCGACACGCGCCAGCCGGCGTCCGCCGACTCGGGCGCCACATCCGGCACCATGGAGGCGGGCTCGGCCGCCGCGCTCGGGGCGGGCGGCTCCACCTCCACCTGCGTGGCCACCTGCGCGGCGGACACGGACATCTTCAGGGAGCCGGACGCCCCCATGGCCGCGGCCTCTTCCGGAGGCGGCGCCTCCGACACGAGCTGGGCCAGGGCCGCCGCCGGGTCCGGCAGCGCGTCCCCGCGCCCGTCCGCGTGGGCCTGGGCGCGCAGCATGAAGAGGTCCAGCCCGTGCAGGAGGATGTCCACCACCGGCCGGGGCATCTTCTGCGGGTTGGCCTTCAGCGGAGCGAGCGCGTCCTCCAGCTTGTGGGCGATGTCGCCCAGGTCCTGCATGCCCAGCGACGAGGCGCTGCCCTTCAGGGTGTGCAGGTGGCGGCCCAGCCGCACGTAGAGCTTGGAGAGCGCGTCCGTCTCCAGGCCGTCGCGCTCCAGCTCCAGCAGGTCCATGGTGACCTTCTGGATGACCTCCTGGGCCTCCACGGCGAAGCCGGCGACGAGTCCTTGCAGCAGCGGATCAACGGGCATGACGTCCTCCCGTCCCGCGCAGGGCGAACAGGCGCTTCAGGTCAATCAGGTGGATGAGCTGGCGGTCCTGGGTGAAGACCTCCATCACCGCCCCTTCGGCGCGCACGCGCGCGGCCTCCACCGCGCTCATGGGCAGCGTGGTGGGGCGGGGAATGGCCTCACAGTCCAGCGCGCACAGCTCGCCGTCGCCGCGGTCCACCACCAGGAGCACGGCGGGGTCCTGCCGCCAGCCGTGGCCGCCCAGGAGCGACGCGAGGCTGAGCGCGGCCAGCACCTGCCCCTGGAAGCGCAGCACGCCGACGACGTGCGGGGCCGACAGCGGCACCGGCGTCACCATCTTCAGGGGCAGCGCGGCGCGCAGCGTCTCCAGGGAGAGCGCGTAGCGCTCCTCGCCCAGGGGGAACTCGGCAATCCAGTGGACGGCCTCCTCGACGGCCGTCTCGCCCTGCTCGCGCAGGCGGGACGCGCGCCGCTCGAGCAGCTCGCGCGCCTCCGTCTCCTGCGCCTCTTCCATCGTCCGCGGGGTGACCTTCATTCCAGCGTCCCCTGATTGAGGTAGGCGTCAGCGGACGCCTGGTAGAAGCGCGCCGGCAGGGCCTCGGGCCCGTCCACCAGCTGGTCGGGCGGGAGGCGCTCGGCGCGGGTGCGCAGGGTCCGCATCAGCGGCACGGCCGCCTCGCGCGACCCGGAGCGCTCCCGCAGCAGGGCCAGCTCCAAGAGCCCCGGCAGGTAGTCCGGCGACTGGCGGACCAGCGCCTCCAGCACGGCGGTGGCGCCCACCTCGTCCCCCTCCTCGATGCGCTCCAGCGCATTCAGGTGGAGCCGCGAGGGCTCGGGCGGCGGCGCGGCGGCGGCGCGAGCGGGCGCGGCGGCCGGAGCCGACGCCACCCGCCGGGCCTGCACGGGCGCCCGCGCGCTCTCGGCGACGCGAGGACGCGAGGACGGCGCGGCGGGCTCGCCGGGGGCGGGGAGGCGGAAGGCCTGCAGCTCCGGAGGGCCCTCGCGCACCATGCCCTTGGGGACGCGGTCCGCCTCGACGGCGCCCAGGAAGAGCAGCCCGCCCGGGTTGAGCGTGCGGGACAGGAGGGTAATCGCCGCGTCACGCGCGGCCGGTGTGAAGTAGGTGAGCACGTTGCGGCAGAGGATGAAGTCGAAGCGGCCGAACCGTTCTGGCAGGGGTGTCAGCAGGTTGGCCTGGGCGAAGGTGGTGACGCGGCGGACGACGGGAAGGATGGTGACCTCGCGCTCCCCCGTCTCCACGTAGAGGGGGAAGAGGCGCGGCGCGGACTCGCGGCGGGACCAGGAGCCGTAGGTGGCGCGGCGGGCCGTCTCCAGGCTGGACTCCTGCAGGTCCGTGCCCACCACCTCCACCGGGAAGCCGTGCGGCAGCGACGCTTGCAGGCACGCGGCCAGCGAGTAGGCCTCCTCGCCGGTGGCGCAGCCCGCGCTCCAGCCGCGCAGGGCCAGGGCGCCCCGGCGCAGCGCCCCGGGCACGCCCTCCTGGGCGATGAAGCGGAAGTGCTCCGGCTGGCGGAAGAAGTACGTCTCGCCCACCAGCACCGCGCGCGCCAGCGTGCTGGACAGCGAGGACACCGGGTGCAGCAGCTCTCCGAGCAGGTCTCCCGCGGAGCGGCCGCGCGTGAGCTCCGCCCGCATGACGCGCTCCATCGCCTCGGTGGCGATGGCGTCGTCGCGGAAGCCGGTGATGGCGGCCACCACCTCCCGCGCGCGGGTGAGCAGCCGCGGGTCGAGCTCGCCGCTCATGCGCTCCGCCTGGCCTCCGCGGCCTCCAGCATCGTGGGCAGCTCGCGCAGCAGGCCGCGGGCGATGAAGACCTTGGGGTCCAGGATGGGCAGCGCGCGCCCGGCGGAGCGCAGCATGCCGATGAGCCCCTCGCGCAGCGGACCATGGTCGGCCCCGCCCACGCGCTCGCGCCGCTCCACGTCCGCGGCGGCGTACTCCTCGGGGTCCTTCACCGTGTCCACCGCCAGCGCCAGCGCCACGCCGTCCACCTCGATGACCACCAGCATGCGCTCCACGCGCGCCAGCTTGTGCTCCACGCCCAGCCGGCGCGCCACGTCCAGCACGCACAGCGCGTGGCCCCGCACCTCGACGTACTCGCGCAGGTAGGCCGGGCCCGTGGGCAGGGGCCGCGTCGCCGGGTGCAGCAGCACCTCGCGCACGGCGTCCAGCGGGATGGCGAACTCCAGCTCCCCCACCGTCACGCGCAGCACCAGCAGCGAGCCCGTGCGGGCCCGGCGCCGCGCGCTGGCCATGGACTCGCCCACGGTGTGCAGCAGCTCGTCCGCGCGGAAGGGCTTGGCGAGGAAGGCCTCCGCGCCCAGGCCCAGGCACGCCTCGGCGCGCGACTTCTCCGAGGAGATGATGATGACGGGGATGCCCGCGGTGGACGGGTCCGCCTTCATCCGCTGGAGCACCTCGTCGCCGTCCATCTCCGGCATGGACAGGTCCAGCAGCACCGCCTCCGGATGGAGCCGGCCCACCTTCTCCAGCGCCTCACGGCCATTGCTGGCCGTGTGGATGGTGTAGTGGCCGGAGAGGATGGCGCGCTCCAGCGCGAGAATCGCGTCGCTGTCGTCGACGAGCAGCAGGGACGGCAGGCTCACGGCATCAGGCCTTCGAGAGGAACTGACGGACGGTTTCCGTCAATTCGTGGTGGGACACCGGCTTCTGGATGAAGGCGTTGGCGCCGGCCTCGGTGCCCTTCTGGCGCAGGTCCGCGTTCTTCTCCGCCGTCAAAAGCAGGATGGGAACCGAGCGCACCTGGGGCATCTGGCTGGCGCGCACCTCCTTCACGAAGGTGATGCCGTCCATGCCGGGCATGTTGATGTCCGCGATGACCAGGCTCACCGGGACGAGCCGGAGAATCTGCAGCGCGCGGGTCGCATCGTCGGCCTCCACGGTCGAGACCTTGAGGTTCATCAGGTAGATCTTGACGATGTTGCGGACCGTCGGGCTGTCGTCCACCAGCAAGACGTTGGTGCTGTGGGTGGTCACTGTGATGCGGCTCCTCCGCAGGCCCGCGCTGTGCGGGATGCCCCTGCGACTGTTCAGGACTCTACCGTGAGCGCTCTCACGGGAGAAAGCGGCACCCCGGGCCCGCCGTGGTAGCGAGCGGGCAGGTGCCAGATGACCCCGGGACAATTCCCGGGGTCCGTGCATGCGAGGAAAAACGGCTACTCGGCCGCCGGCTTGGGGGTGTTCGCCGGGAACTCCGTGGCCGCGCCCTCCGGCTCCACCGGCGGCGCCCCCACCGCGTGGTAGCCACCGTCCACGTGAACCATTTCGCCCGTGGTGGAAGGCAGCCAGTCCGACAGGAGGGCGCAGGCGGTGCGGGCCACCATGTCGTGGCTGTCCTTGGCGCTCCAGCCCAGCGGCGCCTGCTTGCCCCAGCCCTGCTCCAGGGCCTTGAAGCCGGGGATGCCCTTCGCGGCGATGGTGGCCAGGGGACCGGCCGCCAGCGCGTTGACGCGGATGCCCTTGGGGCCCAGATCGCGCGCGAGGTAGCGCACCGTGGCCTCCAGCGCCGCCTTGCACACACCCATCCAGTCGTAGATGGGCCAGGCCATGCGGTTGTCGAAGTCCAGCGTGACGATGGAGCCGCCCTTCGTCATCAGGGGCAGGCAGGCCACCGACAGCTCCTTCAGGGAGAAGGTGGAGATGCGGAAGGCCGTCTGCACGCTCTCCCAGGGGGTGTTGAGGAAGTTGCCGCCGAGCGCGTCCTCGGGGGCGTAGGCGATGGAGTGGAGCACGCCGTCCACCCGGTCCCACCGCTGGCGCAGCGATTCAGTGAGCGCGGTGAAGTGGGCGGGGTTGGTGACGTCCAGCTCCAGCACCTCCAGGCCGGGCTTCAGGCGCTTGGCGCTCCGGTCGGTGAGCGACTTCGCCCGGCCGAACCCGGTGAGGAGGATGTCCGCGCCCTGCGCGAGCGCGTGCTCGGCGATGCCGTAGGCGAGGGACTGGGGCGTCAGCACTCCGGTGATGAGCAGCTTCTTGCCTTGGAGCAGCATGAAAGGCGGCCTCGTCGGAAGGAAGAGAAGGAAACGCGCTTCCTACCACTCCTGACGGGAGGAGCGGGACGAAACCCGGGCGCCACCCCACCTCCGCGGCCAGGCGTGGCGCAACGGCCGGCCCTGCCGGGGACGGAACGGATGCGCAGGTGGCGGACACGGCTCCCAGAGGGCCGGACGCTCCCGGGTGAAGCTGCGCTCACGTGGCGCATGAATCCACCTGCTTCCCGCTGAGCGGACCGGCGTCCGGGCAGCCTCGGAGGCTCAACAAAGATGCCGCGAAAAACCCCCAACGGGGCGCCCTTCCAGTAAAAGACGACACCGCCATGGCGAATTTCCAGGACACGTTCCTTTCCGGCGCCAACATCGACTTCATCGAAGGGCTCTACGCCCGCTACCTCGAAGACCCCGCCAGCGTGGATGCCAGCTGGCGCGAGGTGTTCGAGCGCAATGATGGCGCCGGCAGACCCATCTTCAGCACGAAGCTGCTGGAGGCGGCCGCGGCCCCGGTGGCCCCCGCCCCTGGCAAGGTGAATGGCAAGGCCGCCGCCGCACCGCCGCAGGCCGTGGCGCAGGCCCCCGTCGCCCCCGCCGCCGCGCCCGCCCAGGACATCCTCGGGCTGCAGGCGAAGGTCGACCAGATGATTACCGCCTTCCGCCTGCGCGGCCACCTGCGCGCGAAGCTGGACCCGCTGGAGCGCCCCCGCCCGCCGCTGGAGCACGTGGCCGACGTGGGCATGGTGGACGACGGCCACTTCTCCGCCCGCGAGCGCGAGCAGCTGGTGGAGTGCAACAACGTCTTCCCGGAAGCGCGCGTGCGCCTGGGCGAGCTGCTCGGCCGTCTGCACCGTACGTACACCGGCAGCATCGGCGTGGAGTTCATGCAGATGCTCGACAGCGGCCGCCGCCGCTGGCTGATGCAGCGCATGGAGCACGCGGAGAACCGCACGGACTTCTCGGTGGAGGACCAGCGCCACATCCTCACCCAGCTGTCCTACGCGGAGGGCTTCGAGCACTTCCTCCACACCAAGTACGTGGGCGCCAAGCGCTTCAGCCTCGACGGCGGTGAGGCGCTCATCCCCATGCTGGACGCGCTCACCGAGGTGGGCACGGCGATGGGCCTCAAGGAGGTCGTCATCGGCATGGCCCACCGCGGCCGCCTCAACGTGCTGACGAACATCCTGGGCAAGAAGCCGGATCAGATCTTCAGCGAGTTCGACGGCCCGAAGGACCCCAAGGCCTACCTGGGCCGCGGCGACGTGAAGTACCACATGGGCTTCTCCTCGGACCGGACCACCCGCCAGGGCCGCCCGGTGCACCTGTCCTTGGCCTTCAACCCCAGCCACCTGGAGGCGGTGGACCCGGTGGTGGAGGGCCGCGTGCGCGCCAAGCAGGACCGCGGCGGTGACACCGAGCGCACCGGCGTCATGCCCCTGCTCATCCACGGCGACGCCGCCTTCATGGGTCAGGGCGTGGTGCCGGAGACGCTCAACCTGTCCGGCCTCAAGGGCTACACCACTGGCGGCACGGTCCACATCGTCATCAACAACCAGGTCGGCTTCACCACCGACCCGCATGACTCGCGCTCCTCCATCTACGCCACGGCGATTGCGCAGATGCTGGACATCCCCATCTTCCACGTGAATGGGGACGACCCGGAGGCCTGCGTCCACGTGGCGCGGCTGATGGCCGAGTACCGGCAGACCTTCAAGAGCGACGTCGTCATCGACCTCATCTGCTACCGCCGCTACGGCCACAACGAGGGCGACGAGCCCTCGTTCACCCAGCCGGCCATGTACGACATCATCCGCAAGCACCCGACGGTGCGCACGCTCTACGCCGCCGCGCTGGCGGAGAAGGGCCGCATCTCCGCGGAGGAGTCCGAGTCCATCAAGCAGCGCTGCCAGCAGGAGTTCGACGCGGCGCTCACCCGCGCGCGCCAGGAGAGCCAGTTCAAGGAGCCCAACGCGCTCGAGGGCCTGTGGAAGCCGTACCAGGGCGGCGCGCTGAAGGGCGCCCCGCAGGTGTCCACCGCGGTGGCCAAGGACGTGCTGTGTGACGCGCTGAAGAAGCTGTCCACGCTGCCGGAGGGCTTCAACGTCCACCGCGACGTGGAGCGCACCGTCATCAAGAAGCGCCTGGGCATGCTGGACAGCGGCGACTTGCAGTGGAGCGAGGGCGAGTCGCTGGCCTACGCCACCCTGCTCGCCCAGGGCTACAGCGTCCGCATCACCGGCCAGGACGCCGAGCGCGGCACCTTCAGCCACCGCCACGCGGTGCTCCACGACGTGCAGACGGGCGAGGAGTACACGCCGCTGCGCCAGTTCGTCACCGGCAAGGGCGCCTTCCACATCTTCAACAGCCCCCTGTCGGAGATGGGCGTGCTGGGCTTCGAGTACGGCTACAGCCTGGACGTGCCGGACGGCCTGACGGCGTGGGAGGCCCAGTTCGGCGACTTCGCCAACGGCGCTCAAATCATCATCGACCAGTTCATCGCCGCGGCCGAGAGCAAGTGGCGCCGGCTCAGCGGCATCACCCTGCTGCTGCCGCACGGCTACGAGGGCCAGGGCCCGGAGCACTCCAGCGCGCGCCTGGAGCGCTTCCTGGACCTGTGCGCCGAGGACAACATCCAGGTGTGCTACCCCACCACGCCCGCGCAGATCTTCCACCTCTTGCGCCGCCAGGTGGTGCGCCCCGTGCGCAAGCCGCTGGTCATCATGTCGCCCAAGAGCCTGCTGCGCCGCCCCGAGGCCACCAGCAAGATTGACGAGCTGGCCACGGGCACCTTCCAGGAGGTCATCCTGGACAAGGTGGCGCCCGCGGGCGTGACGCGGCTGCTGTTGTGCAGCGGCAAGGTGTACTACGACCTGGTGAAGGCCCGGGACGAGCGCAAGGACGACAGCATCGCCATCGTCCGGCTGGAGCAGCTCTACCCGTTCCCCTACGACGAGCTGGCAGGCCTCGTCGCGAAGATGCCGAAGCTCACGGAGCTCCTCTGGGTTCAGGAGGAGCCGCGCAACGCGGGCGGCTGGCACTTCATGTTCCCCCGTCTGCACGACCTGGCGTCCACGCGCTCGCAGCAGCCGCTGAAGTTGGGCTACATCGGGCGCGCGGAGGCCGCCAGCCCCGCCACCGGCTTCCCCAAGACTCACGAATACGAGCAACAGCTCATCATCGAAGAAGCCATCTTCCGAGGGACCAAGAATGGCCGTTGAACTGAAAGTGCCCCCGCTGGGCGAGTCCATCACCGAGGCCGTCGTCGGAAAGTGGAACAAGAAGATGGGTGACGCGGTCTCCGCCGACGAGCCTCTCGTCGTGCTGGAGACGGACAAGGTCACCATCGACGTGCCCGCTCCCGCCGCCGGCGCCCTGTCCAGCATCTCCTTCAAGGAGGGCGACAAGGTCCGCGTGGGCGAGGTGCTGGGCCTCATCGAGGCCGGTGCCGGCGCCTCGGCCGCGAAGCCCGCGGCCGCCGCCGCCGCTCCCGCCCAGGCGCCCGCTCCCGCCGCCGCCGCCGCTCCCGCGGGGGCGGCGGTGGACACGCGCATGACGCCCACCGCACGCAAGGTGGCCGAGGAGAACCAGGTCGACCTCACCCAGGTGAAGGGCAGCGGCGCCGGTGGCCGCATCACCAAGGAGGACGTGCTCGGTCAAATCAACCGTCCGGCCGCCCCCGCCCCCGTGCAGGCGCCCGCCGCTCCGGCCGCGCCCGCCGGCCCCCGCCCCAACGCCGCGCGCGAGGAGCGCGTGCGCATGACGCCGTTGCGCAAGCGCGTGGCCGAGCGCCTCATCCAGGCGCAGTCCACCGCCGCCATGCTCACCACCTTCAACGAGGTGGACATGGGCGAGGTCATGGCCCTGCGCAAGAAGTACAACGACAAGTTCCAGACCCGGCACGGCGTGAAGCTCGGCTTCATGAGCTTCTTCATCCGCGCGTCCGTCGAGGCCCTCAAGGCCTTCCCGCAGATCAACGCGGAAATCGACGGCGAGGACGTCATCTTCAAGCACTACTACGACATCGGCGTGGCGGTGAGCGGCAGCCGCGGCCTCGTGGTGCCGGTGGTGCGCAACGCGGACAAGCTGGGCCTGGCGGACCTGGAGAAGACGGTGGCCGAGCTCGGCACCCGCGCCCGCAGCGACAAGCTGGGCCTGGCGGACCTGCAGGGCGGCACCTTCACGATTACCAACGGCGGCATCTTCGGCTCCATGCTGTCCACGCCCATCCTCAACCCGCCGCAGACGGGCATCCTGGGCATGCACAACATCGTCGAGCGCCCCGTGGTGCGCGACGGCCAGATTGTCATCCGCCCCATCATGTTCGTGGCCCTCACGTACGACCACCGCCTGGTGGACGGCCGCGAGGCCGTGCAGTTCCTCGTGCGCGTGAAGGAGTGCATCGAGGACCCCGAGCGGCTGCTGCTCGACGTCTGACGCGACGCGGCTCACCGCGCGGCAAACCTGCGCGATACATGCTGAATATGAGTCCCGGGTTCTTGGCAACTCGGGCATTCCGGGCGGCCGGCTGGACTTCCAGCCGGCCGTTTCACTACAAAGAGGAGTGTCTCCCGGTAGTCGGGGGGCGGGAAGAACGGGCGGCTCTCCCCACGCCGCCCCGCAAGACTGAGGAAGTGCAATGGCAACCGGTACCGTGAAGTGGTTCAACGACGCGAAGGGCTTCGGCTTCATCACCCAGGACGGCGGTGGTGAGGACGTGTTCTGCCACCACTCGGCCATCAACATGGATGGCTTCCGCACCCTGGCCGAGGGCCAGAAGGTGGAGTTCGAGGTCACCCGCGGCCCCAAGGGCCTGCAGGCGCAGAACGTCCGCGCCGCGGGGTAACGCGTCCGTCGGCCACTCCTTCCGGACTGGCAGATGAAACAGAGGCCCGGCCCCCTTTCCAGGGACCGGGCCTCTTGCTTTCCAGCAGGCGGGGCGCGCGGGCTACAGGTTGCGCTTGAAGTGGTCCATCACCCGCTCCCACTGGCGCTCGGTGACGACGGGGTCCGGCACCATGTGCGTCAGGCCGCTCAGGGGCAGCAAGTCGTGCGGCTTGCCGGCGCGGAAGAGCGCGTCCGACAGCTTCAGCGTGTGGAAGAAGTACACGTTGTCATCCGCGGTGCCGTGGATGAGCAGCAGCTTGCCAATGGGCTTGTCCTGCTTCGCGTAGGTGAGCAGCGAGCTCTTCTCGTACGCCTCGGGGTGCTCCTGGGGCACGCCGAGGTAGCGCTCGGTGTAGTGCGTGTCGTAGTCGAGCCAGTCCACCACCGGGGCGCCGGCCACCGCGGCCTTGAAGACGTCCGGGCGCTTGAGGACGGCGAGCGCGGACATGTAGCCGCCGAAGCTCCAGCCCTCGATGCCGACGCGGTTGAGGTCGATTTCGGGCACCTCCTTCGCCAGCTCCTGAATCGCGGCGGCCTGGTCTTCGATGGTGACGGTGGCGAAGTCGTACTTCACCTCGCGCTCCCAGGCGGCGCCGCGCAGCGGGGTGCCGCGCCCGTCGAACTTCACGACGATGAAGCCCTGGTCCGCCATCCACTGCGCCATCAGGTGGGCGCCCATGTTCTGGTGGACGACGGTGGTGGTGGGGCCGCCGTACACCTCGACGATGACGGGCAGCTTCTGGCCCTTCTTGAAGTCACGCGGGCGGACGATGGAGGCCCAGAACTTCTTCGGGCCCACCTGCCGCACCTCGAGGTTCGGCGTGAAGGACGGCTCCTGGGCGATTTCGGGCAGCTCGCCCGCGCGGCTGCCGTCACCGCGCAGCACGAGCACCTTGGGCAGCGACTTCGGGCCCGAGGCGTTGAGCACCATGAGGCCGCCATCCTTGGAGACGAAGCCGCCCTCGGTGCCGGGGCCAGTGGCGCCGCTGGACACCTTCTCCGGCGCGCCGCCGTCCTTCACGCGCCACAGGTAGCTCTCCGTGGGGTTGGCGCCGCCGTTGAAGTAGAGCGTGCGGTCCTTCTGGACGAAGCGCGCCAGGGAGCGGAAGCCCGCGTCCGGCTTCACCAGGCTCTTGTCCAGCGAGCCGTCCGCCTTGCGCAGCTCCACCTCGGGGCCGCCGTTGCGCTCGGTGTACCAGAGGAAGCCGCTGCCATCCTCCAGCCACAGCGGGAAGTCCTGCTCCAGGTTCACCCAGGCGTTGTCCTTCTCCACCAGCAGCTCGGTCGTCTTGCCGGTGCGCGGGTCCACCGCGAGCAGCTGCTCCTCCGTCTGGTTGCGGTTCTGCACCAGGATGGTGAGCGGCCCGCCCTTGGGCCAGGTGACGGTGGCGAGGTACGGGTACTTCGTCGCGTCCCAGCTCACCCACGTCGTCTTGCCGCCCGTCACGGGGGTGACGCCCAGGCGCACCTTGGCGTTGGCCTTGCCGGGGCGCGGGTAGGCGAAGTCCTCGCCGCCGCGCTCGGGGTGCATGACGTCGACGATGGTGAGCTTCTCCACCTCGGAGGTGTCGGACTCGGTGTAGGCGACGGACTTCGCGTCCGGGCTCCACCAGTAGCCGGAGAAGCGGCTCATCTCCTCCTGGGCGACGAACTCCGCGAGGCCGTGCGTCTTCGCCGCGGTGCCGCCCTTGGTGACGCGCTGCTCTTTGTTGGCGGCGATGTCGATGCGGTAGACGTCGTGCTCGCGCACGTAGGCCACCTGCTTGCCGTCCGGGGAGAACTTCGGGTCCAGCGTGCCCGCGCCCGTCTTCAGCTCCGTCACCTTGCCGCTGGCGCGCTCCACCACGTAGAGGCGGCCGGACAGGGGCACCAGCAGGCGGGTGCCGTCCTCGGAGATTTGATAGCCGGTGAAGCCCCGGGCGCTGACGCGCATGCGCTCGCGGCGGGCCTTCTCCTCGGGAGTGAGCGTCTCCTCGGCGCCCTTGAGGATGGCCTCGGGGGTGAGCAGCTCCTTGGCCTGCCCGGACTCCACGTCGAACGCGTAGAGCATCTGCACGTTGGACGTGGGCGAGGTGCGCAGGAAGAGGACGGACTTCTCGTCCGGGGCAATCTTCACACCCACGGGCCGGCCGCTCATGAAGCGGCGCGTCTCCGAGTACTGGCGCAGGAATGGGTCTGACTTGCGCTGGGGCTGGGACATGACGGGTAGGGGCTTCTGCTCCTGGGCGACGACGGGGAGGCTCGCGAGGAAGAGCGCTGCAGTGAGGACCTGGCGCATGCTTGGTCGAATACCCGCGGTGGGCGGGTCTCCTTTCACGGAAAGGTGAGGGGCAGCCTACACTCGGCCGCCACGCGGCCCGCACAAACGCTCGGCAGGCGAGAGGATTCCCGAGGTCATGGAGACAGAAGACGACGCCCTGCGGCACCTGCGGCTGGCCGGGGTCATCCGGCTGGGGCTGGGCGGCGGGCGGGGGCCGACGGACGCGTACGTCTTCGACCCGCACCGGCTCGCCCTGCCCTCCTGGGCCTTCGCGCTGGGCGAGTCCGGCCCGCCCGCGCTGCTGGTGTCGCTGGACCGGCACCTGGACACGGTGGTGCCCCGCCACCCGGAGTCGGTGCCGGACCGCTCGGCGGGGACGCGGGCGCTGGACGAGCACGCCCGGTACGCCCTGGACGTGCGCAACTACGACCACCTTTTGGCGGCCATGGAGGCGGGGCTGGTGGGGGATGCCCTGCTGATTGCGCGGGCCCGGCCCCGCGGCGCGTTCGCCGGGGAGACGTACGTGGACACGCGGGGGCGCACGCACCGGCTGGTGGTGGTGCCCACGGTGGACCGCGCGGCGGAGGCGTGGAACCACCCGGCCCCGGGTGACGCGGTGCGGGACGTGCTGGAGGGCGCGGAGAAGGTGCTGCTCGACGTGGACCTGGACTGCTTCACCACGCTGAGCGACGCGGACCCGACGACGGTGCTGCCGTGGCCCCGGGGCATCATCCGCGAGTTCCTCCTGCCGGAGGGCTCGGAGCCGTTCTGGGACGCGGTGCTGGGGAAGACGGTGGCGCTCACGCTGGCGCGCGAGCCGCACCACTGCGGCGGGCTGTTGGCCTCGGGGGAGCTGTTCCGCGACGTGGCGGAGGTGCTGTTCCGCGAGCTGCTGCGCACCGAGCTGCCCTGAGCCGGGGCTACAGCGGCGAGTCCAGGAAGCCGGGCCGCAGGTCCGTGAGCTGTCCGCCGGCGATGGAGAAGCGGCTGCCCACGGGCGGATTGTCGTCGTTGAGCACGTAGCCGAAGTCCAGGCGGAACGGCATCACGTTGAACTGGGGGAACAAGAGCCGCAGGCCCACGCCCACCGTGTGCACCATGTCCGGCCTGTCGTCGAAGGCACTGCCCGAGTCGAAGAAGAGCACCCCGCCCAGGTGCACCGTCCGCACGACGAGCGGCGCGGTGCGGTACTCCACGTTGAAGAGCAGGAGCCGCTTGCCGGAGTACGCGTCCGCGGGCGCGCCACGCAGCCCGTTGCCGCCACCGAGCAGGGTAATCCTGTCGAACAGGTCGTCGATATTCACGTCCAGGAGCCCGCGCGCCACGAAGCGTCCCCCCAGCACCTTGGGGGACACCTGCGCCAGCTCCGTGGCCCAGCGCCGGTTGCTCCACCCCGCGCCCTCGCCCAATTGCCGGCGGATGGCCGCCGCGGCGGAGGCCGTGGTGAGCGCGTCCCCCAGCCGGAAGCGGTAGCGCGCGGCCACCCCGAGCTCCGCGAAGTGCGACGCGGCGCCGAAGACAGGAGGCGCATAGCGCACCGTCACGGACGCCGAGTGCCCCATCTGGAAGTCCTCGGAGAGCGCGTACGAGTCCACGTCGCGCAGCACCTCGTAGCGAGCCTCGAAGGCACGCAGGGACAGCGAGGCGTAGCCCGCGTCCTCGGCGCGCGGCAGGTAGTTGCGGCGGAACCAGTCCAGTTGCGCGTCGCTGAGCATGGACGCGGCCGGCGGGTCATAGGCGTAGTGGTACGCGCCCAGCGTGCCGCCCACGTTCCACTTGTAGCGCAGGCCGTACGAGCGGGTGTACGAGACGCCGCCGGCCACCTCCTCCGTCTCGTAGACGTACGGCACCGCGGGCCCGTCGGGGAACGGCAACTGCCAGATGTCCGCGCCGCGGTAGACGCGGTTGGTCTCCACGTTCCACGCCACGGAGGTGCTGGTGCTCCACGGCGTGGACAACGAGTACAGCGGCCGGCTGACGGAGAGGCTGCCGCGAGAGCCCTCCGTCCTGCCGCTCTCGCGGCCGATGATGAGGGCCGCGGACTCACTGAGGGACCAGCGGCTGCCCAGCACGCGCGGGTCCGTATAGCTCTGCCCGAAGCTGAGCGTGTCCAGCCGCAGCGTGAAGTCCACCGCCAGCTTCTTCCCCCGGCCGAGGAAGTTCTGCTCCGTGCCCTGCAGGCGCAGGTACTGCAGCAGCGAGCCCACCGCGGAGAAGTCGCTGTTGAGCCGCAGCGACCAGATGTCCTTGGTGACGACGAGCAGCGCCACCGAGCCCGGCGCGCGGCCCTTCACCGGGACGAGGCGCACCACGGAGAACAGGCGCAGCGAGCGAAGGTTGCGCGCCGTCTCGTCGGCGAGCGCGGTGGAGTACGGCTGGCCGGACTGGAGCAGCACCTCGCGGCGGACCACCTCCTCGCGGGTGCGCACGTGGAAGATGTTGAGGAAGCCCGGGTACGGGTCGCTCTCCGCGACGACCTCCTCGGTGGAGACGAGGACCTCCTCCAGCACCTTTCCCTCGGGCGAGGGCTCCGCGACGCGCTCCTGCGCCTTCAGGGCCCAGGCGACGAGGGCCTCCTCGTAGTTCTCCTTCCGGGCCTCGGCGTCCTCACGTGAAGCGGCGCCCGGGGATGCTGAAGAGTCCTCCTGCTCCTCTGGAACGGCGCGGGCCGGCGCCGCGACGGCCGGCTCGGAAGACGCGGGTGCCGGGGGCGTCTGGGCTGAGACCACGGCGAGTGGCGCGAGGAGGGCGAGCAACGGGAGGGGCACGGGCGCATCCTGGCACGGGCCGCGTCTGCCGCCAGCGACAACCTCGAACGGCGCGGCCCCACCTCACGCCGCGATGCACAGAGGGAAAGAGGTGGCTCGGGGCCGGACCGGGCAGACGGCACGCCCCGGGAGGCGAGCGAGGTGACCCAGGAGCGGACCGGGCGGACAGCACGCCCCGGGAGGCGAGCGAGGTGACCCAGGGGCGGACCGGGCAGACAGCGCGCCCCGGAAGACGGCGGGCCGTGGACGCCTCGCCCGCCGTCACGCCGCGGACCGCAGGTCGCCCTTCCGCAGCTCCGGCAGCTTCTCACCGCGCGCCACCGCCGCCACGATTCGCGCGAGCTGCGCCACGCCGTCCGACAGCGCGGCGGGCCCCGGCTGGAGGATGACGCTGCTCTTCACCTCGTAGAGCTGGTCCTCCACCACCGCCGTCACCTCCGCCCAGCCCGGGCGGGAGGCAATCTTCTCGCGCTTCGCCTTGCGCCCGCACCAGCTCGCGATGACGGCGTCAGGGTTGCGCTTCGCCACCTCCTCCGGCTCGAAGATGCGCCCCTTCGCGCCGTGCGACGCGCGCGACTCACGGCACACGTCCTCGCCGCCCACCAGCTCCACCAGCTCCGACACCCAGCGGATGCTGGAGATGAGCGGCTCGTGCCACTCCTCGAAGAAGATGCGCGGCCGGCGCGGCAGCCGGTCCGCGGCTTCCGCATGGCGCTCCAGGTTCGCCGTCAGCTCGTCCGCCAGCCGCGCCGCGTCCTCCGCCCGGCCCACCAGCGCGCCCGTCAGCCGCACCGACTGCAATATCTCCGCGATGGAGCGCTGGTTGAACAGGTACACGGGCACGCCGCGCTTGCACAGCTCGCGGCCGAGGTCCGCCTGCAGGTCGGAGAACCCCAGCACCAGGTCCGGCTTCAGGTCGAGGATGCGCTCGAAGTTCGCGTCCAGGAACGAGGACACGCGCGGCTTCTTGCGCGCCTCCGGCGGCCGCACCGTGAAGCCGGACACCCCCACCACCAGGTCCCCCGCGCCAATACGGTAGAGCACCTCCGTCGTTTCCTCCGTCATGCACACCACCCGTCGGGGATATGGCGGCGCGGAGGAGAGCAGCTCGGACAATCGCGCGTTCATGGAGAGCACCCTAACGCGCCCCTCCCGGTGCGTCCGTAGGCAGGAGGACAGGCAGGCAGGCTCCAGTCCCGCGCCACGTCGCCACGTGCACGTCCCCCCCGAGGTGTCCGCTGCCCGACGTTGCGCCTCCCGGGCCGGAATCTCGGCCATTGCCGCACTGCGCCAACCCGGCAGGTCGCTTGGGCAGTGGAGGATTGCAGTGCTAGCATCGACGGGCATGTACGACCGGAGCGTCGCGTGCCATCCCGGTCGGCGGGGGCAACCATGATCGAAAGCAACGCCCCGACGAATGGCGCCCCGCCCGAGCTGGAGGATCCGCTGCTGGGCCGGGTCCTCAACGAGCGCTTCCGCATCCTGGAGACCCTCGGTGCCGGCGGCATGGGCCGCGTCTACAAGGCCATCCAGGCGCCGCTGGACCGGCTGGTCGCCCTCAAGGTGCTCAACCCGCAGTATGGCGAGGGCAAGGACCCCGGGTTCCAGAAGCGCTTCTTCCTGGAGGCCAGCGTCACCGCGAAGCTGCGCCACCCGAACACCGTCACCGTCATCGACTACGGCAAGACGGACGACGGCATCTACTACATCGCCATGGAGTACCTGGAGGGGCTGACGCTCAGCCAGCTCCTCACCCAGGTGGGCCCGCTGCCGTGGGCGCGCGCGCTCAACATCACGCAGCAGGTGGCGCGCTCGCTGCGCGAGGCCCACAAGGTCGGCCTCATCCACCGCGACCTCAAGCCCGCCAACGTCATGGTCCTCAACCAGGAGACGGACCATGACGTGGTGAAGGTGCTGGACTTCGGCCTCGTGAAGTCCTTCATCGGCGACGCGGGCGCCCTTCAACAGGACACCTCGCTCACCCAGGCCGGCATCATCCTCGGCTCGCCGCAGTACATGGCGCCGGAGCAGGCGCGCAACGTCGCCGACCCGCGCAGCGACGTGTACAGCATGGGCGTGGTGCTCTATCAGATGCTGATGGGCCGCCCGCCCTTCCTCGCGTCGCAGAGCATCGACGTCATCGTGAAGCACATCAACGAGCCGCCGCCCGCCTTCGGCTCCATCTGGCCCAGCCATGGCGTGCCCGCCGAGGTGGAGGCCCTGGTGATGAAGTGCCTCGCCAAGGTGCCGGCGGAGCGCTACCAGTCCATGGACGAGGTGATGGACGCCATGCGCCGCGTGGCCTCGTCCATTGGCGTCAGCGGCGTCTTCAGCGGCTCGCGCCTGACGGGCACCGGCAGCGGCCCCATCAGCGGCCCCATCAGCTCCTCCGGCTCCGGCCCCAGCACCATGGCGCTGGACATCTCCGTGGAGGAGGAGTCCGGGCCGAGCCGGCGCCCGCTGGCCATCGGCCTGTTCGTGGGCTCGCTGCTGCTGGGCGTCGGCGCAGCCGCCTTCATCGCGTTTCGCCCCTCCCCCCCGCAGCCGCTCCCGCCTTCCGCCCTGGCGCAGTCCCCGTCGGAGGCTCCCGCCGCCCCGCGTCCCTCGGCGGGCGCCGCGGCCGCGGCGCCCTCCACGCTCGGCGACGACGACGACGAGCTGGCCCTGGCCGAGCTCTCCATCAAGCCGGTGCGGTTCCTGATCGCCAGCGAGCCGAGCGGCGCGCGTGTGACGTACCGTGGGAAGGACGTGGGCGAGACGCCCCTGAACCTCGAGGTGCCCCCGGGCGACGGCGGCAAGGCCAGCGCGGAGCTGACCTTCAGCCTCGCGGGCTACCAGCCCGTCAGGGTCACCGCCGAGGGTGAAGGCCCCGAGGCGCGCTTCCTCCAGAAGCTCCAGCCCAAGAAGAAGACGAGCACGAAGCCCGGCAAGGCCTCCGGCTCGTCGACCTACAAGGACGACCCGTACCAGTGAAAACCCCCTCAGCCCTGAAACGTGCGGGCCTCCTCGCGTTGTGTCTCTGCGCGAGTGAGGCTCTGGCGGACGCGCGTCTGGAAGCGCGCCGTCACTTCCGCAACGGAATGAGCCTGATTGCCCAGAAGCAATTCGACGAGGGCATCGCCGAGCTGGAAGCCGCCTACGCCATCAAGCCGCACCCCAACGTCCTCTACAACATCGCCCGCGCGTACCACGACGCCGGCCGTCTCACCGAGGCGCTGGACGCGTACCAGCGCTACCTCGCCAGCAACCCGCCGGACGCGGCGACGGTGACCACCACCATCGCCGTCCTCGAGCAGAAGCTGAAGGCCGGCGAAGCCACCGCGTCCACCCCGCCGGACGACAAGTCCGCGCTGCCCATGCCGCCGCCGCCCGCCAGCATCCAGGCGCAGCAGCAGCTGGGCGTGCTCCTGGAGCGGCTGGAGAAGGCCATCGAGCGCGCCGAGTCCATGCCCACCGGCGGCGCTCCCGCCGCGGCCCCCGCCCCCACCACCGTCGCGTCGGGCCCGGCGGGTAAAGCCGACGCCTCGGCCGCCGCCGCGGACGAGGGCGCGGTGCCGTACGAGGAGCGCGTGGTGACGGCGAGCCGCCGTGCCCAGTCCTCGCTGGAGGCGCCCAACGCCACCACCGTCATCACCGCCGAGGACATCCGCCTGTCCGGCGCCACCAACCTGCCGGACCTCTTGCGGCGCGTGCCCGGCGCGGACGTCATGTCGCTGGGCGTGGGCAGCGCCAACGTGTCCCTGCGCGGCTTCAATCAGCGCATCGCCAACAAGGTGCTGGTGCTGGTGGACGGTCGCACCGAGTACCAGGACTTCCTCGGCCTGACGCTCTGGTCCTCCATCCCCATCGGCCTGGAGGAAATCGAGCGCATCGAGGTCATCCGCGGCCCTGGCAGCGCGCTGTACGGCGCCAACGCCATGCTGGGCGTCATCAACATCATCACCCAGGCCCCCGGCACCGGCCCTCGCGCGCGCTTCTCCGTCACTGGCGGCACCGGCAACACCGCGGCGGGCTCGTTCCTCAGCCACGGCAAGTCCGGCGCGCTGAGCTACCGCGCGGCGGTGGCGTACTCGCAGGCGGACAAGTGGAGCCGCGACTTCGCCAGCGGCCGGCCGGACATGGAGCTGAAGGACCCGGACCCGGACATCGGCATGCGCGGCGCGCGCGGCACGCTGTCCGCCATCTACACCTTTGCCGACGACCGCAAGGTGGGCCTGTCCGGCGGCGTGCACCGCTACAACACGGAAATCTATCCGCTGGGCCTCCTGCGCAACTACTTCATGGACGGCCTCAACGCGTACGCCAAGGGCGACGTGGAGCTGGGGCCGCTCAAGCTGAAGACGTTCTGGAACCACATCTCCGGTGACGCGGGGCCGCAGTACGAGGCCATTGGCCAGCGCTCGCTGGGCACCAGCCTCAGCTCCAACCTCTTCAACGCGGAGCTGCTCTTCGCGCGCGCCTTCCAATTGGGCGGCGAGCACCAGCTCAACGTGGGCGTGGAGGGCCGCCTCAAGCGCGTGGGCTGGAACTACCTGGGACCGCTGCGCCAGGAGATTCACGCCGCCGCCTTCGTGCAGGACGAGTGGCGGCTGGTGGAGCCCCTGCGGCTCGTCGCCAGCTACCGCGTGGACCGGCACCCGCTGCTGGACAAGGGCTCGCCGGGCCTGGCGCACTCGCCGCGCATCTCCGCGCTGTTCATCCCCTTCGAGGGCCAGGCCTTCCGCGCCAGCGCGGCGTCCGCCTTCCGCGAGCCGACGTTCCTGGAGTCCTACACCCGCATCCCCGTGCCCGTGCCGGGCGTCAACGGCGCCAGCGCGCTCACCACCGGCAACAGGGAGCTGCGCGCCGAGCGCCTCACCGCCTTCGAGCTGGGCTGGCGCGGCGAGGCCCCGACGCTGGGCGTGGACTGGGACGTGGCCCTCTACCAGAACACGGTGAGGGACCTCATCGGCCTGTCCGCCGTGACGCGACTGAGCCCGGAGGAGTCCTACGACGCGGGCACCGGCTCGTACCTGCTCGGCCGCTCGTTCTTCCAGAACGAGGACGCCGTCTACACCGCGCGCGGCGTGGAGGTGGGCGCCAACATGGCCCCCGTGGACGGCCTCGGCCTCAAGGCGAGCGCCGCCTTCCAGAACGTGACGTCCGACATCGAGGAGAAGGCCCAGTGCGGCCCGTGTAGCCAGGCTCCCCAGCTCAAGCTGTATGCCGGTGTCACCTACCGCACCAAGGCGGACCTGGAGTTCGGCGTGGATGCGGCCTTCACCTCGGCCAGCACCTGGATCGAGCGTGAGCCCGCCGCGGCGGACCCCACGAGCATCCAGCTGCTGTCCAACCCCCTGACGGCCTACACCGTCGTGAATGCGCGAGTGGGCTACCAGGCGGTGAAGGACACCGTGGACGTGGCGCTGGTGGGCAGCCACCTGGCCGGCGCGCACTCGCAGCACCCCTTCGGCAATCGCATCGAGCGGCGCGTCTATGCGACGCTGACGGTGACTCCATGAGCCGCCCCCTCCTGTCCTGGACGAAGGCCCTCGGCGGCCTCGCCCTCACCTCCTTCATCGGCCTGGGCTGCGAGGCGCCGCCCATCGTCCCCACCGCGGACGGCCGGCAGAACACCCACACCGCCCGCATCGAGGGCAGCCTCGTGGTGCAGTCCCGCGCGCGGGGCAACGCCATCGTGTTCCTCTACGACGCGGAGCGGCCGCCCCCGCCGCAGGGCACCGGCCGCCCCATCGCCTTCACCGTCATCCCCTCGGAGCAGCTCTTCGGCCCCGCGCTGGGTGGCAACCTGCCCGGGCCCTTCACCGCGCCCTTTACCTTCAGCCTGGTGCCGGCGGGGCGCTACACGCTGCGCGGCTTCATCGACGCGGACACCTGCGGCACCACCGCGACGCAGCCCTGCCACCGCCCGGACTTCAACCCCTGGTACGGCGTCACCAGCGAGCCCAACGAGGGCGACGTGGGCGGCGCCGCGGTGGACCCCAGCACGGGCGCGCCCCTCACGCTGGAGGTCAAGGCGGACGAGGAAGGCCTGCCCCAGCCCCTCACGGGCGTCTCGGTGAGCTTCTCCGACTCGGCCCGCGTGCCGCTGGACCGGCCCGCCTTCCAGGTGGTGCAGGGCGACCGGACGATGGGCTCCGGCAACAAGGTGCTGAGGCTGCAGCCAATAGCCTTCCAGGGCAACGTGGTGGACCAGCGCCCGCCCGCCTTCATGGTCAGCTACGTGGACGCCAACCGCGACGGCGCGCCGGACGACGCCAACAAGGACGGCGTGCCCGACCTCTGGCCGCGCGTGGTGGTGCGCAAGCTGGCGGGCCCCGCGCCCGGCCTCCTGGAGGACAACGACCTGGACCGCAACGGCGTGCTCGACGTCGGCAGCGAGCCCTGCGTCCACGCGGACAGCACCCTGGACGGCAAGCCATGCCTCGTGGTGCTCGCCGCCGGGCTGATCCCGGACGGCCCCATCGCCGCCCTCACGGATGAGCAGGGCAACCCGCGCATGACGCCCGTCCCGATTCAGGAATTGCAGGTGGTGGTGCGGCCGCTGGCGCTGGACGCCAGCAATGCCGCGGCGCCCGCCCCCCTCAGGGAGATGCCCAAGGGGCGCTATACCCTGGTGCTGATCCAATCCACCGGCCAGACGTGGCGGGTCCCCAATGAACTGGACCCCGTCATCGCCGCTGAAGTACGACTCCCCGCAGAGGCAAGCCAGGCCTTCGTCCTGGAAGTCCCATGAGATTCCCGGCTTTGACTTCGGCCCCTCCTTCCGTCAACATGACAAAGTTTCCAGGGGAACAGCCCCACCTGAGGTTGATGATCCGATGAAGGCCGGAACCCTCCCCTCTCCAGAGCCCGTACCCAACCGCTCCACGTCGGAGACGACCCGACCTCTGGGGACTCGTCCGGCCGCGGGCGCCGCGCCCCAGCGCGTCCTCCTGGTGGACGACAGCCGCTCCATCCGGACGCTGCTGAAGATCTACCTGATGGCCCGCAACTTCGAGTTCCTGGAGGCGGAGTCCGCCGAAGAGGGACTGAAGGTGGCCGAGTCAGGCCCGGTGGACCTCATCCTCACCGACTTCCACATGGACGGGATGAACGGCGCGGACTTCGCGGCGCAGATTCGCGCGAGCACCAACGCCAAGCTGTCCAAGGTCCCCATCCTGATGATGACGGGCGACCCGAACGTGGCGGAGGTCCGCGCCCTCGGGCAGAAGGCCGGCATCAGCGCCTTCGTCCGCAAGCCGGTGAGCTGCGCGCAGCTGATGACGCTGGTGGACACCATCCTCCCGCTGCCGCGCAAGTAGTCCCCGCCGCGCCAGCGGCACCCGACGCCGGGCTCCGGGCCGCCACCGCGGCAGGGGTCCGGCGTTTTCGTTTCCGCCTTCCGCGTCAGGCCGCCACCGCGGCACGGGCCCTGCGCTTTCGCATCGACCGCGCCAGCGCCTACGACGCCGCGCTCCGAGCCGCCACCGCGGCACGGGCCCGGCGCTTTCGCAGCGCCTCGGCGCCTCGGATGGCGAGGAGGAGCGCCAGCACGGCGGCGTACAAGAGCGGCTCGGTGAGGTCCTTCTTCACGCGCCACACGAAGTGCACCACGCCCAGCACCGCGGCCACGTAGGCCAGCCGGTGCAGGCGCTGCCAGCGGGGGAAGCCCAGCCGGCGCACCCACTTGTTCGTGGACGTCACGGCCAGCGGCACCAGCAGCATCAGGGCGGTGAAGCCCACGGTGATGAAGGGGCGCTTGCCGATGTCCTCCAGAATCGCGCCCAGCTTCAGACCCTGATCCAACACCGCGTACACGAGGAAGTGCGACGCCGCGTAGGTGAAGGCCAGCAGGCCCAGGGTGCGGCGGATGCGCGCGGGCCACGTCCACTTGAAGACGAGCCGCAGCGGCGTGCAGGCCAGCGACGCCAGCAGCAGCACCAGCGCGAGGAGCCCCGTCTGGTTGAGCGCGGCCTCCACGGCGTTGGGGCCCAGGGCGCCCTGGGGGCCCTGCACGGCCAGCATCATCAACGGAGCGAGGCCGCCCACGGTGAGGGCGGGGTTGAGCCAGGGGTGCGGAGGTGAGGCCATGACGGGGGCTCGCTGAGGCTCGGAAACGGCTCAGTAGTTCTTCCGCAGGTCCATGCCCGCGTAGAGGTGCGCCACCTGGTCCGCGTAGCCGTTGAAGGGCAGCGTGGGACGGCGCTCGAGGTCGCCACCGATGCGGCGCTCCGAGGCCTGGCTCCAGCGCGGGTGGGACACGTCGGGATTCACGTTGGCGTAGAAGCCGTACTCCTCCGGCGCGGCGAGGTTCCAGGTGGTGGGCGGCTCCTCGCGGGTGAGGGAGATGCGGACGATGGACTTGATGCCCTTGAAGCCGTACTTCCAGGGCACCACCAGCCGCAGCGGAGCGCCGTTCTGGTTGGGCAGCTGCCGCCCGTAGAGGCCCATCGCCATCAGCGTCAGCGGGTGCTGGGCTTCATCCAGGCGCAGGCCCTCCACGTAGGGCCAGTCCAGGGTGCCGCGCCGCTGGCCGGGCATCTGCTCCGAGTCCTGCAGCGTGGTGAAGGCCACGTACTTCGCCTGGCTGGTGGGCTCCACGCGCTTGAGCAGTTCCCCCAGCGGGAAGCCCAGCCACGGAATCACCATGGACCAGGCCTCCACGCAGCGCATGCGGTAGACGCGCTCCTCCAGCGGGAACCACGAGGTGAGCTGGTCGATATCCACCGTCTGCGGCTTGTGGACCTCGCCGTCGATGACGACCGTCCAGGGCCGGGTCTTGAGCGTGTGCGCGAAGCGGGCCGGGTCGTTCTTGTCCAGGCCGAACTCGTAGAAGTTGTTGTAGGTGGTGACGTCCTCGTACGGGGTGCGCGGCTCGTCGGTGTCGTACGGGCCCTTCGCCTTCGCCACCGGCAGCTCCATCAGGCCCGCGTCGGGGACGAAGGCGTCCATGGGCCGCGTCTGCTTGCGGCCCAGCAGGTACAGGCCCCCGGCCACGGCGGCGGCCGTGCCCGCGAAGAGGCCGGCATTCTTCAGGAACTCGCGGCGGCGCAGGTAGAGCGCCTCGGGCGTGACTTCGGAGCTGGGGGGCTCGGCGGGCGGCTTGTCGCTCATGGCCCCTGTATAACGGCTGACCCGTCCCTTCGGTTACCCCGCGCGTCCAGCGCGGCCTCGCGGGCCCGGGCGTCCTTCAGCCGCCACAGCCGCCACCAGGGCGTGCCGGGCGACTCGTGGTGCTCCCAGTGGTAGCCGAAGAAGTAGCAGGACAGCATGGCCCACAGGTGGTTGCGCGACTGGGTGCGCGCATGGTGGGGCGTCATGTCCGGCGTGTCCGGGCGGCGGTGCGGCAGGTAGGTTCCGAAGTAGAAGAGCTGCAGCGTGCCCAGCAGCGCGGGCACCACCCAGAAGCCGAAGATGCGCGGCTGCGACACACCCAGGAAGACGAAGACGTTGAACTTCGCCGCCATGACGCCCAGTTGCGGCAGCGTGGTGTAGCGGACCATGAAGGTGCCCAGCCACGGCAGGAAGGACTGGGTGCGGGTGGAGAAGTCCGGGTCGTCGTGGCCCGTCGGCTGCGCATGGTGCGCGCGGTGATTCACGACGAGCCGGCGGTACGACAGCCCCGCGAAGAGGAAGCAGGCGACCGTGCCCACGGCCTCGTTCACCCAGCGGTGGCGGGACACGGTGCCGTGCATGGCGTCATGCCCGGTGATGAAGAGACCGGTGCACAGCCAGGCCTGCAGGGCGATGTGCAGCCAGGTGAGCGGGGCGTCCCACGGCAGCCCGGGCGCCAGGAAGAGCCAGACGAGGTGCCCCGCCCACGCGCCCAGGATGCACAGCGCGAGGACGACGCCCCAGGGGTCGGGCGGTGCCGGACGGGAGTGGCGGGCTGGAGTCTGCATCTCTCCTGCTAACTGGCCATGCCCTGTCCGCCGCGCATGGAAAAGCGGCGCGCGGCGGACGGGGCGGCGGCCGGTGGCTACTTCCGCACGGCGGTATCGGACGAGGAGGTCGCCTCGCGCGCCAGCTCCTCGGCGGTGACGTAGCGCGGCTCGATGTCCACCGGCACGTCCTTGAGACGCTCCAGCACCTTCTGCACGGAGGGGCGCACGACGCCCATCTTCGCCAGCAGCAGCTCGGCCGCCTTGCGGTCTCCCCGCCCCTGCACCTCCATGAGCTGCTTCGTCAGCGCGGTGACGGACGCGCGCATCTTCTCCGGCACCACCGCGAAGGTGCCATCCGCGTTCACCTTCACCGCGCCGGTGTCGAGGAAGTGGTTGAGCTGGAGGGCAATGCCCTTGCCGTGCGCCTCGTCCACGCCGAAGCGGATGGAGCGGAACGCGGAGGCGAGGAACGTCGTGTACATGGTGCGCTCCAGCGACTTGTCGATGACGCCCTTGTCCACCAGCTGCTGCAGCGCCCACAGGCCGGAGATGTCCGCCTTGGCCTCCTCGAGCGCGCTGGAGGCCACCTGGAGCGCCTGGCGCACCGTGGTCTGCTTGCCGTCCACGGTGATGTTGTGCGGGCCCAGGCCGTGCATCAGCTCGTGCATGAGGATGTGCGTGAAGAAGGCGTCGAAGGACACGTCCTGCTGGTCCTTCGCGGTGAGCGCCACCTTGGCGATGGGCAGGAGCACGCGCTCGAACTTGGCCTCCTGGACGTTCTTCAGCATGACGCGCTTGGAGCCCATCTTCTCCGTCACGCGCTCGTCGTTGGGGAGGTTGTAGGCGGCCGTCTGGACGCCGCGGTTGGCGTCACCGGAGGAGAAGAGGCTGTTGACGACGCGGATGGGCGCCAGCGCGCCAAGCTTCGGGTTGCGCATCTTCGCGTCGATGGGCAGCGCGTTCTCCAGGCCCTGGAGCTGGCCGCTGAACTTCGCCAGCTTCTGCGTCTCCACCTCGTCGCGCAGGCCGAGGAAGGACTCGAAGGCGGCCTTGTAGTTGAACCAGTTGTCCTCGTAGACCTCGTAGGGCCCGATGGTGGGCTCGATGGTGGCGTCGAGCTGCATCCAGGCCACCTCGCTGGCGTAGTAGTCGTTGGAGAGGAAGGCGTCCGCGCGGGCGGTGAGGAAGGCCTTGAGCGTGGGCTGCTTCGTGAGGGCGGCGGCCTCGCGCAGCAGCGTGGCGGCCTGGGCCAGCTCGCCCTGGTACTCGACGCTGTAGGGGACGGTGATGAACTTGCCGTCCGGGCCGCGGCGGATGGTGGTGTAGAAGCCGGTGGCCTCGTGCTGCTTCGCCTCGGGGAGCGACTTGATCCACGCCTCCACCTCGGCCTTGGTGGCGCCGGCCGGGTAGAAGTTGGCGGAGTCCGGCTTGGGCGGCGCGCCGGGGATGAAGGGCCGCGCCTCGTCGAGGCTGCTCCAGGGTCCCTTGTCGAGGAGGAACGCGTGCAGGCGCGCGCGGCCCAGGGGCGAGTCGTCGTGGAGCAGGTCCAGCAGCAGCGTCTCGTTGCCGGCCCAGCGCTGGCGCAGGAAGAGGACGTCGAGCAACTTCGAGGCCTGGACGAGCTTGCCCAGGGCGCGCTTCTCGGCGTCGGGCAGGGCCTTGAGGTCGACCTTGAGCTCCACGGGGGCGAAGCGCGCCGTCTGGCGCTGCAGCTCGGTGGCATCCGGGACGCGCGCGGGAGTCTTCTCCGCGGCGGTGGCGGCGCCCGACAGCAGCGCCGCGCCGACGAGGGACAGGAGGGTACGGTTCATGGCCCCTTCCCTACTCCAACGCCGCGCCCCCTCCCAGTCCGCCGTGTGGCGAGTGGTGGGTGGGTGGCAGGGGGATTGCTGTTGGAGGGGCTGACCACGGACCCGGGGAATGTCAGGGGTAGTACCTAGACTCATCTACCTCACAGGTTGTATAGAGGAGGTGGCGGCGTGGGGGTCGAGAAGGAGTACGCGAGGAGGGTGCAGGGGATGGGACCGGTCGAGATTCGTGTGTTGTGGGAGCGGGTGAAGGCCCGGGAGGCGCTGGAGGACTGGCCACCTGGAAGGGCGCTCGAATTCATGCTGCTGCGCGCCTTCCAGTTGGAGCGAGCCCGGGTCGTGTGGCCCTACGTCAACGACACCGAGCAGTTGGACGGGGCCATCTACTCCGATGGACTGGCCTGCATCGTTGAGACGAAGGACCACGCCGAGTCCATCGGCTTCGAGCCCATCGCGAAGCTGGCGCTCCAACTTCAACGTCGCCCCGGTGGCGCCGTGGGCATTCTCTTCAGCAGCAGCAAGGTCTCGCTGTCGGTGGTTGAGGCCGTGAGCGTCCACCCCATCCGGAACCTCCTGCTGTGGCAGGGCTCGGACATCGACCTTGCGCTTCAGCACGGAATGCGAGCGGCCCTCCGCATCAAATGGCGCAAGGCAGTCGAGCGTGGCGATTTGAGCTACTGGCTCCGGAAGGAGGACTTCTCGTGATTCCGCATGTCATCACCTCGAGCAACACCGCAGTGCTCGTGCTGAAGAAGCTGCTCGGGCCCGAGCTCGCGGCAAGAGTCCGGATGAAGAACGGGGGTGGCTGGGACGGTGCCGTCACCGAGGCCGGCTCACGCCTGACGAACGAACTGGATATTGCCCTGGTGATAGGACCTTCCAGGAAGCCTAGCCCGAATCAACGGGAGCGCGACAAGCTCCGCGTCTACGGCTTCCTGAAACACTCAGGCCTGGCTTCGCTGCTACGCGTGTTTTTCCTGAGGACGCCGCCGGAGGGGTTGCTCTTCCGCGACCCGGACATCATCCGCCAGCTCGTCGGCCGCGAGCCCACGCCAGAGCAACTCGCGCGCGCCCGGATGCAGCCACGACGAGTCCTGGCGGAGTTGCTCGGCGTCGAGCCTCGCAAGCTCGCGAGTGCGCTCCGTCCCCGTCTGGAGACGGTAGACCTGACACCCCTCACCTCGGTGCCCGGCATCCAGAGGTTCCGGAGGTTCGTGGGCGTCTGCGTTCGAAGGTACGAAGCGAGGCTGGCCCGCGAGCTGGAAGATTCCAACGAAACGGTTTGACCCGGCGCGACGCGACGGAGGTCGGAGCGGGCTGCCAACATGCGCGGGCCTGGATGACCCAGGCCCCCTGTGCCCGGCCCCCGCGCCCGGGCTCGCGAGGAACCCCCACCATGATGACGACTCCCCCCGCTGCCGCGCCCCGCTGGCGCGCCCTGCTGGCCCTCGTGGCCGCGCTGGCCCTCGGCTTCACCTCCACCCCTGCCCTCGCCGCGGACGAGGTCCGCCTGCTCAAGGCCGTCAGCACCGTGGGCAGCCGCTACGGGCAGTCCTGGCAGGACGTCAGCTACACGCTGGTGGTGAAGAACCTGGCCTACGAGAAGTTCGTCTACGTCCACCAGAAGCAGCCGGACGGCTCCTGGGTGGACCTCCCCGCCTACTACGTGGGCCCCGCGGGCACGGGCTTCGAGCTGTGGAAGGTGACGAAGCAGTACGCCAGCTGGGGCACCGACCCGCAGCCCAGCCGCGACCTGGAGTTCGTCCCGCGCTTCGTCGTGGGCGGCGTGTCCTACTGGGACAACAACGGCGGCGCCAACTACCACCTCGGCCGGAATGACGGCCCGCTGCTGCGCACCAACGTCCTCGTGGACGCCAGCTTCTGGCGGGACACCGGGGAGCTGGACGTCAGCATCGACGTGAAGAACCTCGCCTACACGAAGAACGTGACGGTGGTGTACACCACGGACGGCTGGGCCACCTCGCACGAGGCCGCCGCCTCGTACGTCAGCGGCTATACCTACGGCTACTCCTACATCCAGAGCCCCAACGCCCAGGGCGTCGAGCGCTGGCAGGCCCACATCCCGGGCATCTCCGGCAACGTGCTGCTCTTCTACGTCCGCTACGAGGTGAACGGGCAGACGTACTGGGACAACAACTTCGGTTACAACTACCAGCACATCCACGCCACCCCGTAACCACGGGTAGGAGGAGACCCGGAGGCGTCCGCCGGCCTGGCTGGCCGGCCTGCCTCCGGGCTTCCGCCCTCGACACGCCCATTTCCATGGTTATGGGGAAGCGACGCTCGCGCTCCACGGGGGCGCTGGAGGCCTTTCCACATGACTGTCGAGAACTCCCCCCAGAGGGAAACCCACGCCTTCCAGGCGGAAATCAACCAGCTCCTCAGCCTGGTCATCAACTCGCTCTACAGCCACAAGGAGATCTTCCTTCGTGAGCTGGTGTCGAACGCGTCCGACGCGCTCGACAAGCTGCGCTTCCGCTCGATTACGGAGCCCGAGCTGCTCGCGGACGAGCCGGCCCTGGAGCTGCGCATCATCCCCGACGCCGAGAAGGGCACCCTCACCATCGAGGACACCGGCATCGGCATGACGCATGACGAGCTGGTGAAGAACCTGGGCACCATCGCCCACTCCGGCTCGCGCGAGTTCCTGGAGGCCCTGTCCCAGCGCGGCCAGAAGGACGTGCAACTCATCGGCCAGTTCGGCGTGGGCTTCTACAGCGCGTACCTCGTCGCGGACCACGTGGAGGTGGTCAGCCGCGCCCCCGGCCGGGACATGCCGGCGTGGAAGTGGGCGTCGGACGCCAAGGGCTCCTTCACCGTGGAGAAGGCCGAGCGCGCCACGCGCGGCACCGCCATTACCCTCCACCTCAAGGAGGACCAGAAGGAGTTCCTGGAGGAGTACCGCCTCCGCACGCTGATTACGCAGTACTCGGACTACGTGGGCCACCCCATCAAGCTCCAGGTGAAGAAGACCACCGGGACGGGGGACGACGCGAAGACGGAAGTCGCGCTGGAGGTCGTCAACAAGGCCAGCGCCCTGTGGCAGCGCTCCAAGTCCGAAATCACGGACGAGCAGTACCAGGAGTTCTACAAGCACCTGACGCACGACTGGGAGGCGCCGCTGGCGTGGACGCACTTCCGCGCGGACGGCAACCAGCAGTTCACCGGCCTGCTCTTCGTGCCCAAGCACCCGCCGTTCGACCTGAACGCGCAGCAGCAGCGCGGGGTGCGGCTGTTCGTCAAGCGCGTCTTCATCATGGACCGCTGCGAGGAGCTGGTGCCGCAGTGGCTGCGCTTCGTGCGCGGCGTCATCGACTCGGATGACCTGCCGCTCAACGTGTCGCGCGAGCTGTTGCAGGACTCGCAGGTGGTGCGCGCCATCCGCAAGCACGTGGTGAAGAAGTCGGTGGACCTGCTGGAGAAGCTGGCCAAGGACAAGCCGGACGACTACCGCGAGTTCTGGAAGGCCTTCGGCACGGTGGTGAAGGAGGGCCTGGCCACCGAGGCCGAGCACAAGGACAAGCTGGGCGGCCTGCTGCGCTACGAGAGCTCGCGCGAGGAAGGGCTCACCTCGCTGGCGGACTACGTGTCGCGGATGAAGGAGGGCCAGGAGGCCATCTATTACATCTACGGCGAGTCCCGGCAGGCGGTGGCGGACAGCCCGCACCTGGAGGCGCTGAAGAGCCGCGGCTACGAAGTGCTGTACATGACGGACCCGGTGGACGAGTGGGCCGCGCAGGGCCTGCGCGAGTTCCAGAGCAAGCCGCTCGTCTCCGCGCTCACGTCGGACCTGAAGCTGCAGGCCACCGACGAGCAGAAGAAGGAGCAGGAGCAGCACGCGGAGGGGCTGAAGACGCTCACCACGAGGATGAAGGACGTCCTCAAGGACTCCGTGCGCGAGGTGCGCGTGTCGGACCGGCTGACGGACTCGCCGGTGTGCCTGGTGGTGCCGGAGGGCGGCTCACCGGCGTACCTGGAGCGGCTGCTCCAGCAGCGGGGCAAGGGCATGGGCATGCCGCGCGTGAAGCGCATCATGGAGGTGAATCCGAACCACCCCGTGATTGCCCACCTCAAGGCGGTGATGGAGCGTCAGCCGGACGCGGCGCAGGTGGCGGAGTGGATTGAGTTGCTCCACGACCAGGCGCTGCTCACCGAGGGCAGCACCATCTCCGACCCGAACCGCTTCGCGCGGCGGATGACGGGGCTGCTGACGCAGGTGGCGGCCCAGGCCGCCCAGGCGCCCACCAACGCGGCCGTGGCCCAGGCCACGGTGCAGGAGTCCTCGCAGCCGGCCGCGACTCCGCCGGCCGCGAGCTGAAGCACCGGTGAGGAGGGGCCGCCAGGGCTGGCGGCTCCTCCCGAAGTGCGCCCCCCACCCCGTCCCACCCCTGACGTCCTGAGCAGTTCCAGACAGCCCTCCCTACCCGGGGACTGCTCCACGCCGCGAGACAAGGTGGCACCCTCCGCCTCCCTCGAAACGAGCGGGGAGAGGTGCTCATGGGGTCGGCGGAGCTGCTGGGCTACCTCGAGGACTGCCGCGTCCTCGCCCTCCAGGAAATCCAGCGCATCATCCCCGCCGGGCAGCGCGAGGCGTCTCCGCTCTACGCGCTGATGCTCGACTACCCACTGCGTGAGGCCAAGGGACTGAGGCCGGCGCTGTGCATCGCCTCCTGCCGCGCGCTGGGCGGAAAGCTGGACGCGGTGGTGCGCTCGGCGGCGGTGCTGGAGCTGTTCCACAACGCCTTCCTCATCCACGACGACATCGAGGATGGCTCGCTCATGCGTCGCGGCGGCCCCACGCTCCACCGCACCCATGGGCTGCCCATCGCCGTCAACGTGGGGGACGCCATGCTGGCCCTCGCGCTGCAGCCGCTGCTCGACAACGTGGCGGTGCTCGGGCTGGGGCCGGCCCTGCGCATCCTCCAGGCGGTGGCGCGGATGACGCGCGAGTCGGTGGAGGGCCAGGCGCTGGAGCTGGAGTGGATTCGCCACGGCGTGCTCGACGTCACGGATGACGACTATGTCCGGATGGTGGAGCAGAAGACGGCCTGGTACAGCTTCATCACCCCCGTCACCGTGGGTGCCATCACCGCCCGGGCGCCGCAGGAGCACATCGACGCGCTCGCGGGCTTCGCGCGCTCGCTGGGCATCGCCTTCCAGATTCAGGACGACGTCCTCAACCTGCGCGGCCAGGAGTCCGACTACGGCAAGGAAATCGCCGGGGACCTCTGGGAGGGCAAGCGCACGCTCATGCTGCTGCACATGCTGCGCGGCGCCTCCGAGGCGGAGCGGCAGGAGGTGGCGCGCATCCTCCGCCTGCCCCGCCCGGACGAGCCGGAGGCCACTTCATCGGAAGGCTCCGGCGGTTCGCTCGAGGCGCTGCTGTCGCGGCTGGTGGAGGAAGGGGCGGTGACGCCCCATGGCGAGGCCCGGCTGCGCGAGGCCCTGCGCGCCCATGAGGTCCGGGGCCCGGTGAAGACGGAGGCCGACGTGCGCCTGCTGCTGTCACTCATCGAGCGCCAGGGCAGCCTGGAGCATGCCCAGGGCGTGGCCCGCCAGTGGGCGGAGGACGCGGAGCGGAGGCTGGAGGCCTGCCGCGAGTGGCTGCCCGACTCCGCGCACCGCCGGCTGCTCGACTCGCTGGTGGCCTACGTGCTGGCGCGCGTCCGGTGATGCGGAGGGAGGACTCATGGACGAGCTGCTGCGACTGCTGCTGGGCACGCCGCTGACGCCCAACGCGCTGGACCCGCTCCGGGTGCGGTCCTTCATCTGGGAGGAGCTGCATCGCATCCACCACCTGGTCCTCCAGGGCACACTCTCCCCGGGCGCGGGGATGGCGCCCGGAGGGCCGCCGCCGGTGGATGACGCCGGGGCGCCTGCGCACGCCGGCGAGGTCGTCGCGCTGCTGCACCGGGCGCGGCGGCTGCTGCTCCAGCACCCCGTCGCGGCGCAGGCGGCCTTCTCCGCCCTGGTGGCCGAGGGACGGCGCTTCGCGGCCACGCCGGAGGGACGCAGCCAGGCCACCGCGCTCGCCGCGTCTCCGCTCATCCGCCATGCCAGCGAGCTGTGGGGGGCGCTCGGGCTGGACATGCTGGAGGAGGACCCCAACACCGTCCTGCCCTCGGCGTGGCTGGACGCGCTGCTGCGCGGTGCCGAATCCCCCAACCTCGCCGCCGCGCGGCCCGAGTCCTCTTTCCCCCCTGGAGGTGAGCCCCGGGATGGCGAGCCTCGATGAAGTCCGTGACGACTACTGCGACGAGAACCTGCCCGTGCTCCTGCTGCTGGGGCTCGTCTCCGCCCTGCGGCGGCTGGACGCCCTGCTGCCCCCGCCGGGTGCGTCCCCCGCATGCCCGGAGCCCGAGGTGGGGCGGGACATCGACGCCCGAGAAGAGCGCTTCCTGTCCCTGGTGCTCGGGCTCATCGCGTTTCGTGGACACCTGCGCTCCGTGCTCACGCCCATGCGCGACGCAGGCCCCCGGACCGCTCCACGTGTCGTCCCAACCGCGGAGGCTCCCGCCGTCGGCGCCGGCACGACGTCGCCCGGCGGGCCTCGGACCGCCTCCACCGAGGACTCGTGTCCGGAAGCGCCGTCCGCTCCGCTGCCGGGACTCCGGGAGCTGCTGCGCTGACCATGCGGCGCCAGGACCCGCATGGCACGCTGCAGGCAGAGCTCGCGGAGCTGCTGCCCCGGCTCGACTACTTCCGGCGCTCGCCCGCGCGGCTCGGTGGCCGGGGCGGACACAAGGAGTGGCAGTACTTCCTCGTGAATGCCGGCGCGGCGCACCTGCTCATCAACTTCAGCCTCCAGGACGACCCGTGGGCCGCCGACCCGCGGCGCGCGGAGGTGGCACGGCTCACGATGCTCGCCCGGAGCGACGCGTGGGTGGGCGGCATGGAGCGCTTCCCCGAGTCCGAGGTGCACGTCCTCCCCGGCCGCATCGACGCGCGCTTCGGCGCCAACACGCTGCGCTTCGAGCAGGGCCGCTACCTGCTCGCCGTCTGCCTGCGGGAGCACGCGCTGTCGGCCGAGCTGGAGCTGGTCCCCACCCTGCGGCCGCTGCTCTTCACCAACCACCCGCTCGCCCCGGGGGAGCACCTGTCGTGGGTCGTCGTCCCCCGGCTGGAGGCGCGGGGCACCGTCACCCTCGGAAGCAGGACGCACCGCGTGGACGGCGCGCCCGCGTACCACGACCACAACTGGGGCCACTTCCGCTGGGGCGGGGACTTCTCCTGGGAGTGGGCGCACGCGCTGCCGGCCGACGCCGCCCATCCGTGGAGCGCCGTCTTCGCCCGGATGATGGACCGGCGCAGGACGAGCGTGCGCTACCAGTCCCTCTTCCTCTGGAGGAGCGGCGGCGCGGTGCGCACCTTCCGGGACAGGGACATCCGCGTCCTCCACCAGGGCCACTTCCAGCCGGCGCGGCGACTCATGGTGCCCCCGGAGATGGCGCTGCTCACCCCCGGCCTGGCGTGCGACGTCCCCGCGAGCATGGAGCTGTCGGTGGCCCAAGGCGGCGACACCTTCCACCTGCGCTTCGCCGCGGAGGAGCTGGCCCAGGTCATCACCCCGGGCGAGCGCGAGCCCCGCACCGTGTCCGTGCTCAACGAGCTCAGCGGCCGCGTGGTGTCGCACGGGTGCGTGGGCGGAGAACCCTTCGAGCTGGAGGCGACCGGTGTCCATGAGCTCATCCGGGACTGAGGGGCCGGTGGGGCGGCTCCTCGCGGAGTCCTTCGCGGCGCTCGCGCGCGAGCAGCCGGCGCAGCACGCCCTCATGTGCGAGCAGCTCCAGGGACACACCGTGGAGGTGTGCGTGGGGGCGGAGCGCTTCTTCCTCGGCTTCGCGCCGGGCAGCGCGCGGGTGGAGCCCACCGGCCCGGCGGCGCAGGCCCTGCTGGTGACGGGCCGGGGCGTGCTCGCGGACGTGCTGGACGCGCGGCTGTCACTCACCCGGGCCGTGCTCACGGATGCGCTGGAGGTGGTGGGTCCGCTCGCCGCGCTGATGGCGCTGCACGAGGGGCTCGTCACCTACGTGCATGGGGCGGTGCGCTGCCCCTCGTTCCCCTCGCTGCTCGCGCGGCTGCGCGCGGTGTGCCGCGAGGGCGTTGCTTCCCGTCCCCCACTGCGAGGTGAGTCCCATGAAGCCTGAGTCCACCGCCACGCCGGAGACTGGCAATACCTATGAGAATCCCCCCGCCTGGAAGGGCATTGGCCGCGTCCACATCTATGGCGGGGGCATCACCGGACTGACCGCGGCCCATGAGCTGGCCCTGAGGGGCTTCCGGGTGCGCGTCATCGAGCCCGCCCAGGAGTGCGACGAGACGGGCCAGCTGGAGGGGCTTCCGCTTCCCGTGGAGCGCCGCATGGCCGTGGGGGGACTCGCGCGCACCCAGTTCCTCCGCGTGGACTGGGGGGCCCGAGGCAACTTCGTCGGGAGGGACGCGGGCACGCACGAGGACAGCCGCGTCTTCCTCGAGTACCCCCCGGACTTCGACGCGGGCGAGGAATCGAGCAGGGTCCCCAAGTCCGTCAAAGGGTGGGTGAAGAGCTTCTTGAACGCTTGCGGCTTCTTCAACCGCGGCGAAGGTCAGGGCGTACTCCACCTCCGTGTCCCTTCAGCCCCCGACGAGAACGAGGACAGCGAAGGAGGCAAGCGGCGCCTGCGCAACGCGCGGGCGCTGCGCAGGTTCCTGACGGGGGACCCCTTCGAGGGGCAGGTGAAGCTCGCCCCCGCCCGCGTCATCCTGCTGGGCCCGAGGGAGGCCCGGGAGCTCGAGAACATCGGGGCCGCGACGCCCCTCTCACCCGTGGCCGACAAGGAGGGGGTGTGGCTGGAGCTGATGCACTTCCTGCCCGGCGAGCACGGCTTCCGCTTCTTCCCTTCGTACTACCGCCACCTCTTCTCCACGATGATGGAGACGCCCCTCCTCGACGATGAGGGCCGGCCCACCGGCCGCAGCGTCTTCGACAACCTCGTCCCCTCCAGCTTCTACGGCATCGCCGCCCAGGGCCGCCGCATCCGCTTCCTGCGCCGCGCACCCTCCACCCGCCCCGTGGAGGTGCTCCAGGAGTTGAAGGACCTCGCCGACTCCGGCTATCCGGCCTCGGATACCCTCCAGTTCACCCTGCGCCTGTGGCGCTACATGTCCACCTGCTCCGAGCGCCGGAAGGCCGACTACGAGAAGGTCTCCTGGTGGGAGTACCTGGAGGGCTACGACCCGAAGACGGGCGCGAGCCGCTACACGTACAGCGAGGCCTTCAAGCGCGACATGCAGTTCGCGCCCCGCGTGCTGGCCGCCTTCGACAGCCAATGCGGCGATGCGCGTACCAACGGCAACACGCTCGTCCAGCTCTACCTCAACAACCTGCTGCCGCTGCCCAAGACGGACGGCACCCTCAACGGGCCCACCACCCAGGCCTGGTTCCGCCCGTGGCGGCGCTACCTCCGCGAGTACCTCAAGGTCGAGTTCCACGCGGGCGAGCTGACCGAGCTCACGTTTGACAAGGACACCGAACGGCTCACGCCCTTCTGGACGAGGAAGGGAGGGCGCAACCCGGAGCCTGACGTGAAGGTCTCCAACCCGGAGGTGGGCCTGGGGCCCGACGAACCGGCTCCGGTCGAAGAGGTGGACTACTACATCGTCGCCACCGATGCGGCGGCCGCGGAGCGCTTGACGAAGTGCCTGGACCCCATCGGCGTCATCGCGGGGCTGCAGGGCTTCACCACGAAGGTCCCCGTCAAGCCTCGGGAGTCCGGTGAGCCTCGGCCCCGCGGGGATGAAGAGTTCCCCGGACTCGTGCCCTGGGACCGCTTCCAGACGCTCACCGGCATCCAGTTCTTCTTCCCCGCCTCCTTCCGGCTCGCGGAGGGCTACCTCTACTTCCTCGATGCGCCCTGGGCCCTGTCCGCCATCAACAGCCAGCAGTACTGGGTCACTCCGCCCACGTTCGACCGCAACGGCTTCGGTGCCATGCTCAGCGTGGACATCGGCAACTGGTTCCTGGAGGGCCAGCTGAGCCCCGCCGACTGCTCCCGCCACGAGATTGCCCACGAGGTGTGGCGGCAGATTCGCAAGGCCACCGAGCTGCACCAGAAGCCCCTGCCCAACTCGGCCCCTTACGACTTCGCCCTCCCGGACCCCGCCTGGTACTGCCTGGACCGCTTCATCCAGTTCAGCACCGACACGGGCGTGGAGCGGCCCTACAAGAACCGCGCCCCCTACCTCATCCCCATCATGGGCGACTGGGACAACAGGCCCGGCCCCGAGCCCTGGAACCCGCTCCGGCCGCTGCCCCTCACGGAGCAGCCGCAACGACACGCCAACGTGTGGCAGGCGCCGCACGGGGGCTACCTGGTGCACTGGGAGCGGCTCGTCTTCGCGGGCACGTATCTGAAGACCTTCACCCGCATGACGACCATGGAGGCGGCGAACGAGTCCGCTCGCCATGCCGTCAACGCCATCATCGACCACTACCTGTACTGGAATGGCCTGGCGAACCCGGAGCAGGCCCCCGGGGCGCGGGCGCCCGTGAGGCCCATCGACGACCGGGACGTCATCAAGGGCCCGCCCGAGTTCCGGATGACGCCCATTGGCGAGTACTGCCGCATCTGGGACCCCGAACAGCACGAGCTCGCGGAGCTGGCGCCCCTGCGCGAGCTGGACGCGAAGCTCTTCGCCATGGGCATGCCCCACGTCTGGGACGTGCTGCGCCTGGAGCCGCTCGCGATGCCCTTCATCCCGTCGCTCGACACCGCCGGCGGAGCCGAGCCCCTGCTGGAGCTGCTGCGCAAGGTGCGCGAGGGGCTGGAGGCCCTGCTCAAGGCCAGCGCGTCGGGGATGCGGTAACGCCGCGGCTCACGACGACTGAGCCGGCGGACGACGCCAGGGCCCCGCGCTCGTTTGCTGGAACGGGTCCGCGGGCCCCTGGAGGCGATGGTGGACATCGTCTGACGGGAAGGAGCGCCGCATGACTGGAGAGCCAGAGGACCAGGACCCCGTTGCCCCGCCCGTCGGACTCGAGAGCCCCGGGCGCGTCCACATCTACGGCGCGGGCATCACCGGGCTGACGGCCGCGCATGAGCTCGCTCGCCGGGGCTTCCGGGTGTGCGTCTACGAGCCCGCGCGCGAGTACGACGAGTCGGGACGGCGCGCGAGCGGACCCGCGGTGGGGGGCCTGGCCCGCTCGCAGCTCGTGCGCGCGGCCAAGGGCGCCCTGGGAAACTTCCCCCGTGAGGGCGCCTTCGCCTTCAATCCCAGGTACCAGCTCCGCTACGCCTTCACCCCGGGCGCCCCTCCCGAAGAGGGAGCGGAAATCGCGAACCAGGGCCAGGTGCAGGAGTTCGTCATGGGGTGCGGCTTCTTCAACGGCCCGTCGCCCGGCTTCCTCCACATCCGCATCCCGCAGCCCCCGGGCTTCGGGGACTTCGGCTCGCCGGACTGGCGGCGCTACATCGAGCGCCGCGACAGGGCGGGCGCGCTGAAGGAGTTCCTCCATCACGCCATCACCTCGGAGGAGCGGGCCTCGCCCCATCTGTCGCGCGAGCGCGTCCTCATCGTGGGGGAGGAGGAGGAGCAGTTCGCCCGGGAGCTGGAGGCGCCCCTCCCACCGCTGGCCGACAGGGACGAGCTGCTGCTGGAGGTGGTGCACTACCTGCCCGGCGAGCACGGCTTCCGCTTCTTCCCCTCGTACTACCGCCACCTCTTCTCCACCATGGTGGAGACGCCCCTCCTCGATGACGAGGGCCGCCCTACCGGCCGCCGCGTCTTCGACAACCTCATCCCCTCCAGCTTCTATGGCATCGCCGCGCAGGGCCGCCGCATCCGCTTCCTGCGCCGCGCGCCCTCCACCCGTGCCGTGGAGATGCTCCAGGACCTGAAGGACCTCGTGTCCTCCGGCTACCCCCTCTCGGACATGCTCCAGTTCACCCTGCGCATCTGGCGCTACATGAGCACCTGCTCCGAGCGCCGGAAGGCCGACTTCGAGAACGTCTCCTGGTGGGAGTACCTGGAGGGCTACGAGCCGAAGACGGGCGCGCGCCGCTTCGTGTACAGCCCCGCCTTCAAGCGCGACATGCAGTTCGCTCCGCGCGTGCTCGCCGCGTTCGATGGCATGTGGGGGGATGCGCGCACCAATGGCAACACGCTCGCGCAGCTCTACCTCAACAACGTGCTGCCGCTGCCCAAGACGGACGGCACCCTCAACGGGCCCACGACGGCGGCCTGGTTCCGCCCCTGGCGCCGCTACCTGGAGGAGTCGCTCGGAGTCCTGTTCCGCGAGGCGAAGCTGTCGCGGTTCGAGCTCGGCGACGAGGGCCGCCTCGTGGCCTGGATTCGATACGGGGACCTTCAGGAGGAGGAAGAGGACAGCATCGGCCCCGGCAGGTTCGGCGCCCTGGAGCCGGTGGACTACTACCTCGTGGCCACCGACGCCGTGACGGCGGAGCAGGTGACGAAGGACCTGCCGCCCATCGGCGTCATCGAAGGGCTGCGCGGCTTCACCAGCCAGATTCCGCCCAACCCGCGCGGCGCCGAGCCCGCTCAGCCCCGCCCCCTCGGCGTGCTGCCCGGCCACGTGCCCTGGGACCGCTTCCAGACGCTCACCGGCATCCAGTTCTTCTTCCCCTCCTCCGTGCGCCTCTCCGAGGGCTACCTCTACTTCCTCGATGCGCCCTGGGGCCTGTCCGCCATCAACAGCCAGCAGTACTGGGCCACGCCGCCCGCGCTCGAGCGCGACGGCTTCGCCGCGGTGCTCAGCGTGGACATCGGCAACTGGTATGTGAATGAGCCGGGGCAGAAGAGTCCCTCGGACTGCTCCCGCTACGAGATTGCCCGGGAGGTGTGGCGGCAGATTCGCCAGGCCACCGAGCAGCACCAATCCCCGCTGCCCCAGGCCCGCCAGTTCGGGTTCATGCTGCCGGAGCCGTCCTGGTACCACCTGGACCGGTACATCCGCTTCGGGCGCGACGAGGCCACGGGCAAGGAGCGCCCCGTGGAGAACCGGGCGCCCTACCTCATCCCCATCATGGGCGACTGGGAGCGCCGGCCCGGCACGGAGCCGTGGAACCCGCTCGGGCCCGAGACACTGGTGGAGCAGCGACTTCCCCAGGGCGTGTGGCAGGCCCCGCATGGCGGCTACCCGGTGCACTGGGACCGGCTCCTCTTCGCCGGCACGTACCTCAAGACCTTCACGCGGATGACCACCATGGAGTCCGCGAATGAGTCCGCGCGCCATGCCGTCAACGCCATCATCGACCACTACCTGACCTACAAGCAGCCCGCAGAAGCGCGGGCCAGGGACCTGGCCGGGCCCGCGTCGGTCCCCCCGGTGCCGGAGTACAGCGGGCAGGGAACGCTGACCGGCTCACCGGAGTTCCGGGTGACGCCCGTGGGCGAGTACTGCCGCATCTGGGACCCGGAGAAGTACGAGCTGCCGGAGATGGAGCCACTGCGCGAGCTGGATGCGCGACTCTTCGCCGCGGGCCTGCCGCACGTCTGGGACGTGCTGCACCTGGAGCCCCTGGCCCTGCCGTTCCTCGCGTCCCTCCAGCCTCCGGGCGGCGGCGCGGAGGCCCTGCGGGCCTTCCTGGAGCGGGTGCGCGAGCTGCTGGGCACGCTGTCCACGCCTCCCGGGCCCCAGCCTTGAGCCCCGCTCAGCGGGGCCCGAGCCCCAGGCCGGGCGCCAGCGTGGCGGCCAGTGCTCGCGGGTCCACCGCGCCCTGCTCGCGCATCCACGCCTCCGCCTGCTGCTGGTAGAGCGCGCCCTCCGGCCCGCCCTGGAGCGCGCCCAGGGCGTACCGCGCGGCCTCCCGGTGGAGCGCCATGTCCGCCGCACTGAAGCCTTCCAGGGCCTGGACCAGCAGTGTCCGCGCCGCGTCCGCGTCGCCTTCCAGCCGGGCCACCCCCGCGCGCACCAGCGAGGCCAGGGGCTCCGCCATCGCCAGCGGGTCCCCGCCGATGCGGCGGGCCTGGTCTCTTGCGTCCGCCAGCAACGCGCGCCGCGTCCAGCGCGCCTCCACCTCCGTCGGAGGAGACCGCCGCGCCTCCAGCTGCTCCGCCGCCGCGAGGGCGGCGCGGGCCCGCGCGTGCCGCGAGTGCGCGTCGTAGAAGCGCAGCGACGGCGTGGCGCGGTACAGGCCGTCCCAACGCGACTGCACCTCCCGCCAGGCCGTCCAGGGGTGGCCCTCGTACAGGGCGGTGTGGACGTGGGCCAGGAGCAGGCAGTAGCTCACGCGGTGCGAGTGCCCCACGCGGTACGCACACGCCTCGTCCCCCGTGGCCGAGAAGCCCTGCTCCAGCGACTCCAGCGCCACCCGCGCGAGCGCCCAGGCCCGCGCGCCCTCGCCGCGTGCGAGCCATGGGAGGACGCAGTCGCCCAGACAGCTCTCGATGATGCCGAAGACGTCCCCTCGCCGCGTGGAGTCCTCCAGCCACCACCCCAGCCGCTCGCCGAGCCGCGCCAGCTCGCCGCGCATCGCCAGCGCGCCATGGTGGTAGGCGGCGAACATGTCCAGCTCCCACGTGACGCCGGTGCACCGCTCGCGCAGGAGCGTCTCGCCCCGCTCGCACGTGGTCACCGCGTCCAGCCACCGGCCCTGCGTGAAGGCGTGGATGGAGCGGGCCAGCAACGTCCAGCCCTCGTCGCAGGCGCGTCCCGTCCATCGCGCCAGGCGCTCCGCCTGGGCCATGAGCTTCCGGCAGTGGCGGTCCATCCAGCCGCCCTTGAGGTGCGCCTCCATGGCGGCCTCGCAGGACAGCGCCCGGCACACGGAGGAGGCGTCCCCCAGCTCCAGGACGCGTCGCAGGTACCGCACGCGGAACGCATCCGCGAGCACGTGGTCCACCTGCGCGAAGCTGCACGCCGCCGTCCACAGGGCGTCCAGCACGGGACGCTCCCCGGCGGGCACCTGGCTGGTGGCGCGGGCCTCCGGCTCCCGGTGCGTCTGGAGGAAGCGGAGCCGCTGCCAGGTGGCCGACAGCAGCGCGTGCTTCCGGCCGCGGGGCACGGACACCCCCAGCTCCGCGAGGACGGAGAGCAGCAGCCGCCAGCCCTCCTGGACCCGGCCGCACTGGATGGACTGCTCGGCCGCGTGGCGCTTCAGGGTGCGCACGCGCTCGGCGTCTCCACCGCCGAGCGCGTCCGCGGCCTCCAGGTACCGCGCCGCCGCGTCCTCCCGCCGCCCCAGGTTGGCGAGCGCGTCGGCCTGTCGCGCCAGGAGCGTCGGCCGGTCCGCCTCCGCGCCCAGCAGCATGAGTGCCCGGGCGTAGAGCCGCGCGGCATGCTCGAAGGCCAGGGCATGGGCGGCACGGTCGGCGGCGCGCACCGCGTAGTGCCCCGCGCGCCGCGGCTCGCCCGCGCCGTCCCACTGGGACATGAGCAACTCCCAGTCGCTGGAGCCGGACTTCTCCAGCGCCTCGGCCAGCCCCTGGTGCCGCCGCGCGCGCGACGCGCCTCCCAGCAGCACGAGCGCCGCCTCGCGGGTGCGGTCGTGGTACGTCGTCACGGTCGCCGCGTGCTCTCCGCCGCCCAGCCGCAGCAGCGACGCATCGCAGAGCGCGGAGACCAGCGGGCGGCCTCCCACGTCCATCCCCGCGCCGGCCAGCAGCACGTCGCGCGGCACGGGCACTCCGGCCACGGAGGCCACCTCCACCAGGGCGCGCTGCGCGGGAGGAAGCGCGCGGAGCCGCTCGGCCAGGACGCGCTGGATGTCGAGCGGCGCGGTGACGTCGAGCGCCGCGCCCCGGCTGACGGCGGCCGTGAGGTACCGGGCCACCTCGCCCACGACGAACGGGCTGCCTCCGGCCTGCCCCGCCAGGCAGCGCAGGTCCTCCGCGCTCACGTGCGTGCCTTCCAGCAACTGCCGCGCGAGCACCTTCGCCTCGCCCGTCGTCAGCGGCCCCAGGGGCACGTCGCGGACGCGGGACGCGGGCAGGCTCGCGCCGACTGTCGGCGCCTGGACGCCGTCGGCCCCATCACGCCGGGTGAGCACGAGGAGGAACGAGGGCGGCGCGGGCTCGCGAAGCAACTGCTCCAGCAGCCGCGCCGAGTCGGCATCTCCCCAGTGCGCGTCATCAATCCACACCACCAGCGGGCCCGTGCGTGCGAGGCGGGAGAGCAGCTCCCTCAGGGCCTCGGCGCCCAGGCGACTCAGCTCGAAGTCGGCGGGGAGCGAGTCGGGCACCGGGGCGCCGCGCAGCGCGGGCACCCGTCCCAGCACGGGGAACAGGCGCACCAGCGCGTAGGCGTGCTCCGGGACGAGCGCCTCCACGGCCTCGCCCCGGAGCGTGGAGAGGTGCGCGGCCAGCGCGTCCACGATGGGGTCCAGCGACAAGTAGGCGACGACCTCGCGCGGATGGCAGCGCCCCTTGAGGACGAGCGGCGTGCCCTGGCGCCGGAGGAACTCCCGCACCAACGTGGACTTGCCGATGCCGGAGGGGCCGTGGACGTGCACGGTGAGCTGCTGCCCCCGGCGCGTAACGGCCCGGAGCGCGTCGTCCAGGATGGCCAGCTCGGCGGTCCTGCCCACGAAGGACGCCTTGGGGGGACCGAAGAGCGCGTCCGCCTCCCAGGGCCGCGCGTCGGCGGGAAACAGCTCCCTCGACAGCCGGGACAGGAGCGCACCGGCGTCCGGCCGCGCGCCGGGCGCGAGGGACAGCAGCGCCAGCGCCAGCTCGGCCAGGTCGTCCGGGATGCCCGGAGCGAGCTGGCGGGGGTCGGGCGGCGGCTCGGCGCGCCTGCGCTCCAGCAGCAGCTCCGTGTCTCCCGTCAGGAAGTAGGCCGTCTCGTTACGGAAGGGGCGGAAGCCGGTGAGCGCCTCGTACAGCACGAGCCCCACGGCATACAGGTCCGAGGCCGGGGTGAGCGGCCCGCCCTGGAGCTGCTCGGGGGCCATGTACGGCAGCGTGCCCGCGGCGGAGGAGCCAACCCGCGCCAGCGGCCCCGCCAGCAGCTCCGTGGCCAGGCCGAAGTCGACGATGACGACGCGCCCCTCGGGCGAGACGAGCACGTTGGACGGCTTGATGTCGCGGTGGACGAGCCCGGACGCGTGGAGGGCCTGAAGACCGCGGACGAGCTGCACGAGCGCGGTACGCAGGCGCGGCGCGGCCTCGGGAAGCAGCGGGGAGAGCTCCGACAGCACGACGCCGGCCTCGTGTGGCGCGGGGGGTAGCCGCTTCGCGCGGGACAACTCGGGCCGGACCCAGCCGAGGAAGTCCCGGCCTTCGACCAGCTCCATGCTGAAGCAGCAGTAGTCGTCACCGACGAGGAGGTCGTGGAACTGGACGAGGTGCGGATGGCTGAGCCCGGCGCGGGAGCGGAACTCGCGCTTCAGGGCGAGGAGCGCGGAGGGCCCCGACTGGCGCATCACCTTGAGGGCCACGTCTCGCCGCAGCTCGCGGTCATGCACGCGGTAGACGGTGCCCATGCCGCCTTCGCCCATGCGCCCCAGCAGCCGGAAGCGCGTGCTGCGCGCGAAGGGGCGCAGGTTGGGTGGCAATCCCGTTCTTGGACCTGGGTCTCCGGCCATTCCCCTCTCCGCGTTGCGTGAACCCTGTGAGGAGAGAGTCACGCCGGGCCGGATGTGACGGCGTCTTCAGGCGGGAGTGGACTCGCGGGAGAGCAGCTCGGCCTCGCGCGCGAGGGCGCGGAGCCGGGCCTTGACGCGCTGGAACTGCTGGCGCAGCACGGCGGCACGACGGGCGAGCGCCTCGGGCGTCATCGGCTCGTCCGGTTCCGCCAGCTGCCTCGCCACGTCCGTCCAGGACATCCGCCGGTCGATGCGCAGCTCCAGCAACCGCTGCTCGGAGGGCTCCAGCCGGGAGCGCAGGGCGCGGATGCGCTCCTTGATGTCCGTGCGGAGCCACGGGCGCGTGCGAGTCCACTCATGGTGGACGTGGTGGTCGAACGCGCCATTGCTCACGGGAAGCTCGCGGCCGGACGGAGCGGCCGCCAGCCGGTAGGCGACATTGCGTGCGACGCGGTGGGCCCACGTCCGGAAGGAGCTCTCCCAGCGGAACGACGGCAGGTCCATCAGCAGCGTCTCGCTGAAGATGGCGTAGGCCTCGCGCGCCCGCTCCTTGTCATTGAGGAGGGAGGCCAGCAGTCGCATGAGCTCCGCGCCGTAGCCGGACAGGGCCTCCTCCACGGCACGCCCCACGTTCCCCTCCTCGCAGAACTGGTGGATTCGCTGCTCCAGCGCGTCGCGCGCGTCGGCCTGCATGGCGCCCCTCCCCCACTTCGAATCTGGCGACGCCGTCAGCGGCTGGCGAGGCCGTCTGCGCCAGTCCCGGGAGGAAGGAAGGCAGCGGGAGCGGGCGGGCCTGCGTGTGCCGGAAAGGCCCGCCTCATGGCGAGGGCAGCACCGGGCACAGCAGCACCACCCGCTCCGGCTCGACTCGCTCGAACGCGTAGCCCTTCCCGAGCAGCGCGCAGAGCAGGCGGAAGGTCTCCGCCGGAGGCGCCCCGTGCCGGGCGACGACGTCGGCCGCGTCCGAGCGCCAGCGCACGTTGGCGCCGACGATGGCCCGCACGGCCCAGGCCAGCACCCGCGAGAGCACCTCCAGCCGGTCCGGGCCCTCCCGCAGCGGGGGCCCATGGGGGTAGGGCCCCGCGTGCCGGTACACCTCCGTGCGAGACACGGGCCGCCAGACGATGCGCACCCGTCCCGTCACGCCACACAGCGCGGCCAGCTCCCGCGCAACCTCTTCCGCCTCCACCAGGCCGGCCTCGTCGGAGCACAGACACGCCACGTCGAGCGGCGTCTCCGGCGCGTCCAGCTCCTCTCCCCTCGTGGAGAGGAAGCGCCGCCCGGACCCGTCCGCCAGCCACGCAGCGGGCGCGAGCGCGCTCCACGCCGAGCGGGCGCTCCGCGGCGCAGCGGCTCCGTGGGGGCCCGGGCGCCCCTTGAAGAGGTTGCGCAGCGCGCGCCCCGCGGTGCCCTCCGCCAGCAGCGCCTCCGCCCGCGCGGGCGGAACATCGAGCCCCCGGGCAACACACTCCACCAGCCGGGGGCGCTCGGGCACCAGCAGCCGCGAGGTGAGCGCCTCCCACTCCCCGTCCGCCCACCCGGCCTCGCGCGTGTCCGCGAGCGGGTCCTCGGAGAAGCGGGCCAGGTCCTCCGGAATCGAGCCGCCCGCCCCCCACCACCCGCTCCGGCTCCGCGAGAGGGCCTCGAGCACGACGGCGTCCGAGACCTGGCGCCGGTGGTGGTGCACGAGCCGGCTGCGCGGCCCCAGCACGGAGACGTACTGCCCGCTGCCTCGCACCGGGCCGGTGAGGAACGTGCGCTCCCAGCCATCTCCCGAGTACGGCCGTCCCACGTACACGAGCGAGCCCGGCGCGAAGTAGCGCGTGCCACGCACCTCGCGGCCGCGGTCCTCGTAGATGAGGTCCCTCACGTACGCCGCGAGCGCGAAGTGCGGAGGAGGCAGCGGAATGGACGGCTTCATCGTGCTCGGACGGTGGAGTGTACTCCGGGCAGGCGGGCGGACCCGCCCCGCCGCGGGAGCCGGTGCCGCCCCACGCCAGCCTCCTGGGTATCGATGGACTCGGGGTCCTGTCAGCCCATGTACGCGGCCTTCGGCTATCCTCGGGTCCACTTGGACGAGGGGTTCTCAGAATGAAGCGAGCAGTGCTTGGAGTGGTGGCGGCCCTCATGCTGGCCGCATGCGCGAGTGCCGAGAAGGCGGGAGACCGCGCGGCCGCCGTGGGTGACTGGAAGAGCGCGTACTCGGCGTACCGCCAGGCGCTGGCGAACGAGCCGGACAGCGCGGAGCTGAAGGCGAAGTACGAGCAGGCCCGCGAGCAGGCGCTCCAGGACGCCCAGAAGCGCGCGCAGACGTGCGCGCAGGTGGAGGACTGGAACTGCGCCCTGGCCGAGTCCGACTTCGCGCTCTCCATCGACGGCGGCAACGCGGACCTCGCCTCCTTCCGCATGCGCGCGGCGAACCGCGTGGCGATGGGAATGCTGGACGGGGCGGCCGAGCACGCGCGCAGCGGCCACTTCCCCGAGGCCGCCAACGACCTGCAGCGGGCCACGCAGCTGTCGCAGACCCCGGAGGTGAAGGGTCGCTCCGACGAGGTGCGGCGCCTCATCGTCTCCGGCGGGCGCGCCCGGGCGGAGGGCTACCGGCAGGAGCGCAACCTCATCGCGGCGAACGAGCTGGCGCAGCTCGTGGCCGGGCTGGACGGCTCGCTGGCCGGCTGGGCGCAGGGCATCGCCGCCGAGTACGAGCAGTGGGTCACCTTCGAGTACGAGCGGCTGGCGCGCGAGGGTGACGACGCGCGGATGCACCATGACTGGGTGGCCGCGCAGGAGCGCTATCGCGCGGCGCTGAGCCTGCGGCAGGGTGGCCGGGCGGCGCCGCTGGAGGAGTACGTGCGCCACGTCGGCGAGGGTGAGCGGCAGCTCGCCAACCGCGACTGGTTCCGGGCCGCGGATGCCTACCGCGGCGCGGTGCGCACCGGGCAGGATGACGGCTATGCCGCGCGTCAGCTGGAGCTCGCGGAGCCCAGGCCCTACCGCGTCGCGCTGCGCTCGCTGCTGGTGGTGCCCGCGCGTCCGGACGGCAATGCCTGGGTGGGCGCGGCCAGCCCCCTCTTCGCGCGCGTCGCCCAGAAGCTGGTGTCGCTGGCGGAGCGCCGGGGCATGTCGGACGTGGTGATGGAGCTGGCGATGACCATTCCCCCGGAGAACCAGCCGCGGCTGCGCGTCGAGGCGGTGCTCCCGGACGGCCTGCGCCTGACGACGCCCCCGCAGCACGGCATCTACATGGGCTACGACGCCGAGTTCGTCATCCTGGGCAACGCCTTCGACGAGGCGCCCGTCACCTTCCAGGTGTACATCGACGACTTCCGCGGCACCGAGCTGGTGGGCGCGGTGGACGTGCCGGTGCGGGAGCTGGTCGCGCAGCGCAACCACTCGCTCAAGGGCCGCTCGGTCCTCGCGCTGAAGCTGGCGACGTCTACCGGTGAGGGCCGTGCGCCGGGCACCATGCAGGGCATGGCGCGCGTGGAGCCCATGCCGCCTCCCGGCGCGCCGCCCCCGCCGGGGCATGTCGCCACCCCGGTTCCCTGAAGCAGCCCGTGAGCCCGCCCCGCTTCACGTCAGGGGCGGGCCCCACGGCAGGGCCGCTCAGTCGTACGTGACGATGAGCGAGCCGTCCGAGTAGCCGCCCCTGGCGCCGAAGACCTCGACGTAGAACCTGCCCGGCTCGGCGCCATTCAGGTCGCAGTTCTCCGTGCTGTGCTCCTTCATGCCGCGGCAGTCATAGGCGCTCGGAGTCGGCGCCGCGGCGCGCTGCACGTAGAGGTCCGCGTTCCCCGAGCCCGTGAGCCGGGCGTGGACGTTGCGGGTGCCGCCGTCCCCGCGCTCCGGAATCTGGACGGTGAAGACCTTTGACGAGCCCGCGGCGCCGGCCAGGCCCGTGACTTCCACACCGGGCTGGAGCACCACGTAGCCGCCCTCCCACGTCACCTTCAGCGTCACGTTGGAGTACGCGCTGAAGCCGTTGACCATCGCCCACCAGGAGCCCTGGGCAGGCGCCGGGAAGAGGCACTCCTCCTCGTTGCCCGACCTGTAGGGGCGGCAGTCATAGCTGGTGGTCGTCGGGGCGTTGTTGAACCGCACGTACAGGTCCGCGTCACCCGTGCCGCCGGTGAGGGTGTACTTCAGGTTCCTCACGCCCTCGGGGACCGTCGTGAAGAAATAGAACTTCCTTCCCTGCGTACCGGAGAGCTGGACGGGGAGGTCCTTCTCCAGCTCACTGTCCGGCGGGATGTGGGGGACGCCCACCTTCACGGCCATCCAGGACCGGCTGACCGAGGTGAGGGTCTCCGAGTCGTAGCCGAGCTGGAACGCGGCCTGCTCCGTGGCGACCTTCGCGGCCTCGAAGTTGGAGGACGGCAGCAGGAGGTCCACGTTCGCCTTGTAGAAGATGCGCGCGGCCTTCTCGATGCCGATGCCCGTCACGGGCAGCTGGTTGGGGACGCGCGGGTGCACGCCGCCCTGCGACAGCAGGTAGAAGGCCAGGTTGGGGATGCCCGAGCTGAAGTGCACGTCCGTGCCCGAGGTGTAGTCGCTGTAGACGTCCAGCGAGACGCCATCCAGCTTGGGGTTGTGCATGTAGCGGATGGCGTCCCCGGGGATGTCGGGCGTGTAGATGTCCTCGCCGAACAGCCACGTGTTGGCATCCACGACCTTGCCCTTGCTGTGCCACTCGCACACGGCGCCGAAGATGTCGGAGATGGACTCGTTCAGGCCTCCGGACTCTCCGGAGTAGATGAGGTCCGACTCGGTGGCCGTCACGCCGTGGGTCACCTCGTGCGCCATCACGTCCACGGCGCGGGCCAGCAGGGCGGGCGTCACCCCGCCGCCATCGCCCATCACCAGCTGGGTGCCGTCCCAGAAGATGTTCACGTAGTGGGTGCGCTGGTACACGGTGCTGATGAGCATCGCGCCCGCGTTGTCATACGAGTCGCGGCCGAAGAGCTCGTTGTAGCAACGGTAGACGGTGCCCAGGTGGTCATAAGCGATGTTGACCAGGGGGTTGGCGACGGGCGGCTCGCCCTCGTTGCGGCTCGGACCGCCATTGCCGTCGTAGACGCGGCGATTCAGCGCGGTCTGGACATGCGAGAGGCGCTCGAACACGTCGCCATTGCGCGCGTTGACGAGGACCGAGTCGTCCAGGGGGCCGCCATCCGCGTCCGTGCCCCGGATGCGAACCTCGTACGCCAGCACGAGCTGGTCGCCGTCGCGCCAGTAGACGAGCCGGGGCGTGCCCGTGGCGGTGGCGTCGGGCGGAGAGGACCGGTCCACCCTCGCCGCGGTGACGGCCGCCTCGGCGGAGATGGTGGGCCGCTCCGTCGCGGCCAGGTCGCCGCGGGCGTTGGTGTTCACCGCGAAGACCGCGCCGTCGCGCGCGTGCAGGCGCAGCTCCGCGCCCAGCACGTCGATGCCGTGGCGCCGCACGCCGTAGCGGAAGTGCGCGTCCCCGTCGAAGCCGACGTAGGCCTTCTTGAGATAGAGGTCACCCGGGCTGAGCCGGAACAGCGGCGCCACGCGCTCCACCACGGGGAGCAGCTGGGCGGCCTGGACGGAGTGGACCGCGCCCGCCTCGGTGGGCGCGGCGCCCAGCGGGCCGTTGATGAAGGTGGGAACGCCGTCCGGCTCGAACCCCACCACCTGGAGCCCGTCCAGGCGGGCGGTGGCGGACTGCTTCGCCGCCGCTTCCGGGGGTCTTCCCGAGGGTGTGGCCTCCGTGCAGGCACCCGCCATCAAAGACAGCAACGAAATGCCCAGGACACCGCGCAATCGCTTCTCAACCATGCATCCCCCTTCGGACAGGCGTGAAGGGGTTGATGCTGGCGCCGGAGATGTCTGAATTGCAAGGACATCCCGGTTGCAACGACATGCGGGTTTCAATCTACATATCAACCTGTTTGGATTGACACGACGCGGCGCAAGCCCACCTCAGTCGATGAGGTCCTTCAACGCCCCAGGTCCTCCAGCACCGCCTCCGCCGCGCGCCGGCCGGAGCCCAGCGCTCCGTCGATGGAGCTGTTGTCCCGGTGGTCCCCGCAGACATAGAGGCCCGGCGACAGTCGCACCGTGCGGCGCGGCGGCTCCAGCGCGGCCGGAGGCTGCGCGGGCAGCGCGTTGGGAATGACATACGTGCGCAGGTGCCGCCATTCGGACACGGCATTGCCGAACCAGCCCGTCAGCTCCTCCCGTGCGCGCGCCTGCAGGGCCTCCGCGTCCAGCTTCCCGTCCAGCACCGACACGGACACGAGCGCCTGGCCCGCGGGCGCATAGGCCGGTGACACCTCGCTCATCACCGCCACGTTGTTCACCACGCCGCGCCCCTCGCCGTTGAGCACCAGCCACGGCCCCTGCACCGGCGGCTCCGGCGCGGCGAAATACAGACACGTCACGCGGTTCGTCGGGTGCGGAGGCAGGCCGGGCAGCAGCGCCAGCGCGCCCGCCGCGTCCGCCGCCACCACCACCGCCTTGGCCGGAATCGTCTCGCCATCCGCCAGCCGCACGCGGTGGCCCCACGCGTCCGCCACCGGCGCGCGCAGCCGCAGCACGCCCGCGGGCAGCCGCGCGGCGAGCTGCTCGGGGATGGCGCCCATGCCCCGCTCCGGCACCACCGTGTCGCCGGTGGAGAACATGCGGAAGACGAACTCCAGGAAGCGGCTCGACGTGGTCAGCTCGCGCTCCAGGAAGATGCCGGCGAAGAACGGCCGCAGGAAGCCCTCCCGCATGTCCTCCGTGAAGCCCAGCTCCTCCAGGTACTTCAGCGAGGAGCGCTGGGGCCGCTGCCACAAGTCCTGCAGCTCACCGGACACCACCGCCTGCCGCAGCTCCAGCACGCGCAGCTTGTCCCCGAAGGTGCCGGGCCCGCCGAACAGGTGCGACAGCGCCTCCACCGGCCGCCGCAACGGGTCCGTCACGGTGTGCAGCCTGCCGCCTCGCCACACCTTTGCACCTGGGATGAACCGCCGCAGCGCGAGCGCCCGGTGCTCCAGCACCTGCCGTCCCTCCGGATAGGCGGTGAGATACACCTGGAAGCCCCGGTCCAGCAGGAAGCCCTCGTGGGTATCCGTGCGGACCCTGCCTCCGGGTGCGTCCCCAGCGTCCAGCAGCAACACCTTCAGCCGGGCGGAGACGAGCGCCCGGGTGCATGCCAGCCCGGCCAGTCCCGCTCCCACCACGATGACGTCCAGGTTCGACACGCGCGCGCCCTCCCACATCCACGCCACAAACCTTTCACCCTGGCTTGATAACCCCGTCGGGCACAAGTGAGACTCCTGGCCGGTTGCGGGCAACGGACACTTGTGGCTGAACATCGTCAGGCTGCCCGTTAGCCTGGACAGCCGGTGCTGGCGCTTCGCCGGCACCTTCACTCGGAGAGAGAGCAGGAACCCCCATGTTGATCGTGATGCGACCCGACGCGACGGCCCAGGACATCGAGCGTGTGAACGACGAGATCCGCCGTCGTGGTTGGCAACCGCACGCGATTCCAGGGGGCACCCGCACTGCCATCGGCATCACCGGCAACCCGGGCGCCGTCGAGCCGGAGCCCTTCCGTGTCCTCCCTGGCGTCGCGGATGCCGTGGCCATCTCCCAGCCGTTCAAGCTCGTCAGCCGCGAGGTGAAGCCGGACAACACGCAGCTGGACATCGGCGGGCTCACCATCGGCGGCGCGGCGTTCCACGTCATCGCCGGCCCCTGCTCGGTGGAGTCGCGCGAGCAGATTCTCTCCACCGCGCACGCGGTGAAGAAGGCGGGCGCCACCATGCTGCGCGGCGGCGCGTTCAAGCCCCGCACCAGCCCCTACGAGTTCCAGGGCCTCAAGGGTGACGGCCTCGCGCTGCTCGCCGAGGCGCGCAAGGAGACGGGCCTGCTCGTCACCACCGAGGTGAAGGACACCGCCACGCTGGACGCGGTGGCCGAGCACACGGACATCCTCCAGATTGGCGCGCGCAACATGCAGAACTTCAGCCTCCTGGAGGCGGTGGGCGAGCGCCGCAAGCCGGTGCTGCTCAAGCGCGGCATGAGCGCCACCATCAAGGAGCTGCTGATGGCGGCCGAGTACATCGTCGCCCGCGGCAACACGCAGGTCATCCTCTGCGAGCGCGGCATCCGCACCTTCGAGACGATGACGCGCAACACGCTGGACCTCAACGCGGTGCCCATGCTCAAGGCGCTCTCGCACCTGCCCGTCTTCGTGGACCCCTCGCACGGCATCGGCGTGCGCAAGGCGGTGCCGGCGATGATGCGCGCGGCGACGGCGGTGGGCGCGGACGGCATCATCGTCGAGGTCCACCCGGATCCGCCGCGCGCCAAGTCGGACGGCGCCCAGTCGCTGGACTTCTCCGAGTTCGAGAAGTCCATGAACGAGGTCCGCGCCATCGCCCAGGCGATGGGCCGCGAAGTCGTGAGACTGGGATAGGCCATGACGCTCAAGGATGCGCTGGGCAAGGTGGTAGGCCGGCGCGACCTCACCCGCGAGGAGATGGCCCGCATCATGGGCCTGATGCTCGCGGGAGAGGCGTCGCCTGCCCAGGTGGGCGCGCTCGCGACGGCGCTCAAGATGAAGGGCGAGACGGAGGATGAAATCCTCGGCGCGGCGGAGGCCATGCGGGCCTGCGCGGCGAAGCTCGCTCCGAAGGCGGAGGTGGTGCTCGACACGTGCGGTACGGGCGGTGACGGGGCGCACACCTTCAACATCTCCACCGCGGTGGCCTTCGTGGCCGCCGGGGCGGGGGTGACGGTGGCCAAGCACGGCAACCGCGCCGTCTCCAGCCGCTGCGGCAGCGCGGACGTGCTGGCGGCGCTGGGCGTCTCCATGGAGCGCCCGCACGAGCGCGTGGCGCGGGACATCGACGAGCACGGGGTGGGCTTCCTCTTCGCGCCCTCGCACCACAGTGCGCTCAAGCACGTGGCGCAGGCACGCAGGGACTTGGGCTTCCACAGCGTGTTCAACCTGCTGGGCCCGCTGACCAACCCGGCCGGCGCGCGCTACCAGCTTTTGGGCACCTTCGACGGCAGGCGCGTGGAGCAGACTGCGCGCGTGCTGGGGCGCCTGGGCAGCCGCCGCGCGTGGGTGGTGCACGGCGACGACGGGCTGGATGAAATCTCGCCCTGTTCGCCCACGCAGGTGGCGGAGCTGCGTGAGGACGGCACCGTGCGGACCTTCACGGTGACACCTCAGGACGCGGGGCTGGAGGTCGTGTCCCGCGAGGCCATCGCCGGCGGCGACGCGGAGGAGAACGCGCAGCGGCTGCGCTCGCTGCTGGACGGAGAGCGCTCCGGGCTGCGCACGGCGGTGCTGCTCAACGCGGCGGCGGCGCTGGTGGTGGTGGGCCTGGTGACGGACCTGCTCGAGGGCGTGCGGAAGGCGGAGCACGCCATCGACTCGGGTGCGGCGCTGCGCAAGCTGAACGCGCTCATCCACGGGGCCGCGTCGTGAGCGGCGCACAGCGGGAAGGGCCGGCGTCCTCCGGGACGCTGGACGTCATCATGGCGCGCAAGCGCCGGGAGCTGGCCGAGCGTCCGCCGATGGCGCCGCCCGTGCGTCCGGCGCCGCGCGACTTCGCCGGGGCCCTGGTGGCGAAGGTGCCGGGGCGGCCGGTGAGCGTCATCGCGGAGGTGAAGCGCAAGAGTCCCTCGGGCGGTGCGTTTCCGCACGCGGACGTGGTGGCGGTGGCCCGGGCCTACGAGGCGGCGGGCGCCAGCGCCATCAGCGTGCTGACGGACGGGCCGGACTTCGGCGGGAGCCTGGAGGACCTGGTGGCGGTACGGGCGGCGGTGTCCGTCCCAGTGCTGCGCAAGGACTTCCTGGTGGCCGCGCGCGACGTGGTGGACAGCGCGGCGTGGGGCGCGGACGCGGTGCTGCTCATCGCGGACGCACTGGAGGACGGCGAGCTGCGGGAGATGCTGGCCGCCGCGCGCGAGGTGCGGGTGGCCGCGCTGGTGGAGGCGCACACGGAGGCGCACGCCGAGCGCGCGCTGGCCGCGGGCGCGGAGCTGGTGGGCATCAACAACCGCAACCTCGCGACGCTGAAGACGGACACGGGCACGGCGCTGCGGGTGATGCCGCGGCTGCGCTCGCGCTCCCGGGCGCTGGTGGCGGAGAGCGGGCTCAAGTCGCTCGCGGACCTGCTGGCGGCGCGCGAGGCGGGCGCGGACTCGGTGCTGGTGGGCGAGTCGCTGCTGCGCGAGGCGGACCCCGGACGGGCGCTGAGGCGGTTGCTCGGCACGGAGGGCTCCGTATGAGCGTCCGGGTGGGCAACGGAGTCCGGGCGGGCACGAACGCGGCTCATCGGCGCCAAGCGCCTCGCATGGGTATCCGGGTGGAAGGGGCGGAGCGCGGAAGGCTCCTGAAGCCGCGGCCCTGCGCGGAGGGCTCCGTATGAGCGTCCGCGTGAAGGTCTGCGGCGTCACCCGGCTGGAGGACGCGCGGGCCGCGTGGGATGCGGGCGTGGACGCGCTCGGCCTCAACTTCTACGCGAAGTCACCCCGCTGCGTGGACCTGGGCACGGCGACGCGGCTGGCGGCCACCCGGCCTCCGCTGGGCGCGGTGGTGGGCGTGTTCGTCAACGCGCCCGCCGACGAGGTCCGCGCGAAGGTGCGCGAGTGCGGCCTCACGGCGGTGCAGCTCCACGGGGACGAGCCACCGGAGGCCTGCCTGGGCTACGGCGTGCCGGTCATCAAGGCGCTGCGCGTGCGCGGCCCGGAAGACGTGGCGAATGCTCGGCGGTACGTGGGCGTGGGGGACGTGGCGGGGTTGCTGCTGGACGGGGCGGCTCCGGGGTATGGCGGCGGGGGCGTCGGCTTCGACTGGTCGCTGGTGGCCTCGCTGTCCGGCTGTGGCGTGCCCGTGCTGGTGGCGGGAGGCCTGAAGCCGTCCAACGTGGCCGAGGCGGTGCGGGCGACGCGGCCGTACGGTGTGGATGTGGCCAGTGGGGTGGAGTCGGCCCCTGGCATCAAGGACCTGGACGCGGTGCGCGCCTTCGTGCGGCTCGCGAAGTCCATCAACCTCTGGGAGTGAGAGATGACCACGGAGACTACCGTCGGACGCTTCGGGCGCTATGGCGGGCGCTACGTGCCGGAGACGCTGGTGCCGGCGCTGCTGGAGCTGGAAGAGGCCTACGCCAAGGCGAGCGCGGATCCGTCTTTTGGCGAGGAAGTCGCGCGGGTGCTGAAGGAGTTCGTCGGCCGGCCCACGGTGCTGACGCCCGCGCGGCGGCTCACCGAGGCGTGGGGCGGCGCGCACGTGTGGCTCAAGCGCGAGGACCTGGCGCACACGGGCGCGCACAAAATCAACAACACCGTGGGCCAGGTGCTGCTGGCCAAGAGGATGGGGAAGAAGCGCATCATCGCGGAGACGGGCGCGGGCCAGCACGGCGTGGCCACGGCCACCGCGTGCGCGCTCTTCGGCCTGCCCTGCGAGGTGTACATGGGCGCGCTGGACGTGGAGCGCCAGTCGCTCAACGTCTTCCGCATGCGCGCGCTGGGCGCGGTGGTGAAGCCGGTGGAGTCGGGCTCGCGCACGCTGAAGGACGCGATGAACGAGGCCATGCGCACGTGGGTGTCGCAGGTGGCGGACACGCACTACGTCATCGGCAGCGCGGCGGGGCCGCACCCCTACCCCACGGTGGTGCGCGACTTCCAGTCGGTCATCGGCAAGGAATTGCGCACGCAGGCGCAGGCGGCCTTCGGGAAGCTGCCGGATGCCATCATCGCGTGCGTGGGCGGCGGCTCGAATGCGATTGGCGTGCTGCACCCGTTCATCGGTGACAAGGACGTGCGGCTGGTGGGCGTGGAGGCCGGAGGCCACGGCTTGCAGTCCGGGCAGCACGGCGCGTCGCTGACGCTGGGGACGGAGGGCGTGCTGCACGGCTCGCGCTCGCTGGTGCTCCAGGATGAGCACGGACAGATTCAGGAGGCGCACAGCATCTCCGCCGGCCTGGACTACCCGGGCGTGGGGCCGGAGCTGGCGCACCTGGCGAAGACGGGGCGGATGGAGGTGCGCACCGCCACGGACGACGAGGCATTGGCGGCCTTCTACGAGGTGGCGCGCACGGAGGGCATCCTCCCCGCGCTGGAGACGTCACACGCCTTCGCGCGCGGCAAGGAGCTGGCGCGCGAGCTGGGCAAGGGCAAGCACCTGGTCATCAACTGCTCGGGCCGCGGTGACAAGGACGTGGCGACCATTTCCGCGCGGGGCGTGCCGCCGCCGGTGGGGGTGAAGTCGTGAGCGGAGAGATTGCGCAGGCGTTCGCGAAGGCGAAGGCGCGCGGTGAGGGCGTCCTGGTGGCGTACGCCATGGCGGGAGACCCGGACCTGCCGCGCTCGGTGGATGTGTTCGCCGCGCTGGTGGAGGGTGGCGCGGACATCATCGAAATCGGCGTGGCGTTCAGCGACCCGATTGCCGACGGCCCCGTCATCCAGGGCGCGTCCGAGCGGGCGCTGAAGGCCGGCTCCACGCTCAAGCGCGTGCTGGACGAGGTGGTGCCGGAAGTCCGCAGGCGCTGCCCGGGGACGCCGCTGGTCATCATGACGTACGTCAACGTCATCATGGCCATGGGCGAGGAGCGCTTCGCGAAGCTGGCGCGCGAGAAGGGCGTGTCGGGCGCGATTCTCCCGGACCTGCCGCCCGAGGAGAGCGCGGGCTTGAGGGCCACGTTCGACGCGGCGGGCGTGGACCTGATTCCACTGTGCGCGCCCACCACCCCGAAGGCCCGGGCGGAGGCGATTGCCCGTGACGGGCGGGGCTTCGTCTACTGCGTGTCCGTGTCGGGCGTGACGGGCATGCGGGCGGAATTGCCGGCGGACCTGTCGCAGCGGCTGGACGTGGTGCGCAAGGCGTCTCCGGTGCCGGTGGTGGCGGGCTTCGGCATCTCCACGGCGAAGCAGGCGCGCACGCTGTCGGCGCACGCGGACGGCGTGGTGGTGGGCAGTGCGCTGGTGCGCGCGGCGCACTCGGACGGGCCGGGCGCGGCGAAGGCGCTCTGCGCGGACATCAAGCGCGGCCTCAAGCGCTGAGCGGTGGACGGAGGGCGGGGCTCCCCTGCCCTCCCGTCACCTGCTTGCCCTGGCCACGCCTCTCTCTGGACGCGTCACGCGTGCGAATGCGCGCCTCAAGCCTGGGGCGGGCAACGTGCGTCTTGGAGGAGTCCTCCTCCACCTGCCAGATTGCGCTGACGTATACCTACTCCGCAAGTAGTCTCCGGGGGCGCGGAGTGGTCCGCGCCGCTCCTCGCGAGGCACCTCATGGAGACTGGCACCCTCAATCCGGCCTTTCTTCCGCCGGGAACGCGAGTCGGCCCCTGGCGCGTGGTGGAGCCGCGAGGCCACGGCACCTATGGCGCCGTCTACCTCGCCGTGAGCGCCGAGGACGCGCAGGTCACCGTGGCCCTCAAGCTCGCCCTGCACCCCTGGGATGAGCGCTTCGCGCGGGAGGCCGAGCTGCTCACCCGCATCCGTCACCCGGCCGTCCCTCGCCTCGAAGACCATGGGGAATGGCAGAACCCCGAGGGCAGCCGCCGCTACCCGTATGTCGCCATGGAGTTCGTGGAGGGCCTCTCGCTCTATGACTGGGCGCGGGTGCGGCGCCCCACCTCCCGGCAGGTGCTCCAACTGCTTGCGCGTCTGGCGGGGGCCCTGGCGGCCACACATGCGGCGGCGGGCGTCCACCGCGACGTGAAGGGAGACAACATCCTGGTCCGCCACTCGGACGACCAGCCCTTCCTGATGGACTTCGGCTCGGGACACCATGTGGTCGCCGCGACGCTGACCTGGCAGGTCTTCCCACCGGGCACACCGGCCTATCGCTCACCGGAGGCCTGGCGCTCCGTGCGCCTCGGGAGGGCGGCACCGGCAGAGGCCTACGCCCCCGGGCCCGCGGACGATGTCTTCGCACTGGGCGTCACCGCCTATCGGCTGCTCACCGCCCGGTATCCCCTCTCAGCCGAGGAGCCACTGTCTGGGCGCCTGGAGGACGCCAGCACCCGCTCTCCGAGGGCGCACAACGTCCGCTGCGCTCCGGAGTTGGATGCGCTGGTGGTCCGGATGCTCACGCCTCGCCCTGAGGCAAGAGGGAGCGCAAGCGAGCTGGCAGAAGCGTTGGAGCGCGCCGCACGGAAGAAGAAGCCCGAATTGGACGTGCCCCTCTTCACGAGGAGGGAGCCCCGGGTCCATGACGGAATCCCAGCTTCCCGGCCGGTCGTGACCGAACTGCCGCGTGTGGTGAGGTGGCCGTGGTTCGCAGCGGCCAGTCTGGGTGCATCCCTGGCATTGGCCGTCGTGCAGAGCAGCAATACGAGCCGCGTCGATGAGCCTACGGAGGAGCCATTGGCGGAGCAGGCGAAGGACGGAGGCTCCGTGGCCGTCGGGGATTCGGCGCTGACGGCGCCGGTGGCTCCGTCCCGAGCACCGTTCGCATGGTCAGCCATCGCCGTGGACATGCCACCGAGGCCCCTGCCAGGACAGGCCCGGCCAGATGACAATGGCCGTTGTCTCACCCGAGGGCAGGTCGTCATCAACGGCGCCTGTTGGAGAAGGCTCCACGTCTCCGACATAAAGGACTGCGACGAAGAGTCCTATGTATACAAGGGCGCCTGCTACCTCCCGGTGTTCCCTCCCCCGCGCCCCGCCACCTCGGGCCCCGCCGAGCAAACCGACGGCGGATAGCACTCATCGGTTAGTGCGCACCCAAACGAGGCACCTGATGGATCCTGACAACCTCGATACGGCCATTTGTCACTCATCCACACGGACCTGGCTCGCGGTGGCCAGCTTGGCAGGAGCGTTGATACTGGGAACCGGGTGGAGACTTGGTGCATCGCCACGAAGGGAGACGACAAAGGCACAAGCCATGCGAGAAGTGGATGCGAGAGCAGACACCACCGTGGCCATCGGAGACTCGGCGCCGACGGTTCCGGTGACTCCGTTCCGAGCACCGTTCGCATGGTCGACCATCGCCGTGGAGCTGCCCCCCAGCTCCCTTCCAGGGCAGACCCGGCCGGATGCCAACGGCCACTGTCGTACCAGAGGGCAGGTTGTCATCAACGGTGGCTGCTGGAGGGCGTTGAAGGTCTCCGCAAACGAGTGTGATGAAGAGTCCTATGTCTACAAGGGCGCCTGCTACACCCCGGTGTTTCCGCCCCCGCGCCCCGCCACCTCGGGCCCCACCGAGCAACCCGAGGGCGGCCAGCAAACCTTCCACGTGTAACACCGCGCGGACTGTCCAACCTCGGGCGCTCGTGGGTGGAAGGCGCGACGCCTCCCATGCGCCGTCTGGCACCATGCACGCCATGAAGACCCGAGGTCCCCAGGTGGTGCTCGTCCGGCACGGCGAGACGGCGTGGAGCCGGAGTGGCCAGCACACGGGCCGCACGGACATGCCGCTGCTCGAGGACGGGCGGAAGATGGGCGGACTGCTCGCGGAGCCGCTGAAGGCGTGGCGCTTCGCCGAGGTGTGGACGAGCCCGCTGAGCCGCGCGGCCGAGACATGCGCGCTCGCCGGCTTCGGCGACGTGGCGAAGCAGCGGCCGGAGCTCATGGAGTGGGACTACGGCGACTACGAGGGCCGCACCGGCGACGACATCCGCGCGGAGCGTCCAGGCTGGGCGCTGTGGAAGGACGGCGTGCCGAACGGAGAGACGGCCGCGCAGGTGGGCGCCCGCGTGGACCGCGTCATCGCGGACGCCCGCGCGGTGAATGGCGACGTGCTCCTCTTCGCCCACGGCCACCTGCTGCGGGTGCTGGCCGCACGGTGGCTGGGGCTGCCGCCGGAAGACGGGCGGCTCTTCATGCTGGGCACCGCGTCCATCAGCGTGGTCAGCCTCGACGGCGACGGCACCCAGCCTGTCATCGTCACGTGGAATGACATGACGCACCTGCGCACCGAGGGCTCCCACGCGGGAGCCCCCGGCGCCTGACGCCTACAGCCGCCCGTCGAGGAAGTTCTTCACCAGCTTCGGCCCCTCGGGCGTGAGGACGCTCTCGGGGTGGAACTGGAAGCCCACCACGGGCTTCGTGCGGTGACGCAGCGCCATGATGAGGCCATCCTGGCTCCACGCGGTGGCCTCCAGCTCCGCGGGCAGCGAGGGCGCATCCACGATGAGCGAGTGGTAGCGCGCCGCCGTGAAGCCCTGGCTCACCCCGGTGAAGACGCCCGTGTTCCCGTGCTGAATCTGGGCCGCCTTCCCGTGCACCGGCGTCGGCGCGCGAACCACCTTGCCGCCGAACGCCGCGCCAATGGACTGGTGCCCCAGGCACACGCCCAGCACGGGCACGCGGGAGCGGGCAATGGCCGCCACACTGACGCCCGCCTCGTGCGGCGTGCACGGGCCCGGCGAAATCACCAGGTGCGAAGCCCCCGTCGCCGCGACGCCCGCGGCGTCCAGGTCGTCATTGCGCACCACCTTCACCTCGGCGCCCAGCGTGTACAGCAATTGCACGAGGTTGAAGGTGAACGAGTCGTAGTTGTCGATGACGAGAATCACCGGCCACCTCCCTCGCGCGCCATCCGCAGCGCGGCGGCCATGGCGCCCGCCTTGGCCTCCGTCTCGTCCGCCTCCTTCGACGGCACCGAGTCCGCCACCAGGCCCGCGCCCGAGGTCCACATCGTCCTGTCTCCGTCCACGAAGAAGGTCCGCAGCGCGATGGCCACGTCCAGCGTGCCGCAGAAGGACAGGTAGCCCACCGCGCCCGCATAGGGCCCGCGCCGCTGCGGCTCCAGCTCGTCGATGATCTGCATCGCGCGAATCTTCGGAGCGCCCGAAACGGTGCCCGCGGGGAACGTGCTGGCCAACGCGTCCAGCGCGTCGTACTTCGCGTCCAGCTTCCCGCGCACCTGCGACACGATGTGCATCACGTGGCTGTAGCGCTCGATGACCTTCATGTCCTCGACGCGCACCGAGCCCGGCGCCGCCACGCGGCCCACGTCGTTGCGGCCCAGGTCCACCAGCATGACGTGCTCGGCCAATTCCTTCTCGTCCGCGAGCAGCTCCTTCTCCAGCGCCAGGTCCTCGGCCTCGGTGGCGCCCCGGCGGCGGGTGCCCGCCAGCGGCCGCACCACCACGTCCCCGTCGCGCACCTGCACGAGCAGCTCCGGGGAAGCGCCCACCAGCGCGCGCGCCTCGCCCAGCTCCACCAGGAAGAGGTACGGCGACGGGTTCACCCGCCGCAGCGCCCGGTAGAGCGACAGCGGCGGCGGCGCACCGAGCGCCTCGAAGCGCCGCGCGAGCACCACCTGGAAGATGTCTCCGGCGCGGATGTATTCCTTGGCGCGCTCCACCGCGGCCTCGTAGCCGGCGCGGTCCCAGCAGGCGACAGGGGCCGTGTCGCCGCGCATGCGAGGGCCGGGCGCGTACGCCTCTGGAGGCAGCGGCTTGAGCAGCTTGTCCGCCAGCGCCTGCGCGCGCTCCTCGGCGTCCTTCAGCGCGGCGGCCACGCTGCCGTGCAGCGACGGCCGGGCAATGGCGGTGGCCTTGAGCGTCCCGGTGCGCGAGTCATGGGTGGCGAAGTCCTCGCACACCAGCCATTCCGAGTCCGGGAACGAGGTGTCGCGCGGGTGCCGGTCCGGCACCGTGGGCTCCAGCCACGAGAAGCAGTGGTAGCCCATGTAGCCGACGAGCCCGCCCAGGAACGGGGCCTCGCCGGGAAGGCGCGCGACAGCCAGCTCGCGCCACAACGTGCGCAGGACGTCCAGGGGCTTGCCTTCGCGGCGCTCCTCGCGTGAGCCACGCCACAACGTGGCTCCGGTGGCGTCCAGGCGCACGCGCCCGGCCGGCTGGGCTCCCACGTGGCTGTAGCGCCCGAAGCGCTCGCCGCCGTAGCAGGACTCGAGGATGAAGCCGCGCGAGCCTCCGCCCAGCTTCAGGTACGCCGACAGCGGCGTATCCAGGTCCGCCGGCAGCTCCACCGACACCGGCACCGCCTCGCCCTTCTCCGCGAGCTGGCGATAGGCCGACTTCCGCTCCTGTGCATCCATCTTCATGACTGGCTCTGCCCTTCTAGGGCTTCGTTTCCGCCGTGGCGTCCGAGGCCTTCACCTCGGAGAAGACACCGTCGGCGAGCTTGTACTTCGTGCGCTCCGTCGTCTTCACTTCCCTGCCGGACTCGTCCTCCTCGACGTTCGTCCGCACTACCGTGAGGCCCTGCTGCTTCGGCTGAAAGGAGACCTTGTACGAGGAGCTGTTGGGCGGGTCCGCCAGCCCGGCCACCTCCATGGCCAGCTTCGCCTTGCCGAGCACGCCCTTCTTCTTCCCCGGCACCGTGTAGCTCACGTACGTGGTGCTGAAGTCGCTGCACGCCTCGGGCGCGGAGTCCACCTGCACCAGCGCCAGCCCCGCCGTCTTCGCCGCGACGAGCGTCACCTTCGCAGACCCGCCGTCCACGCTCATATAGCCCTGTCCGGCGGGGGTGATGTCCACACTGCTGACGCGGCGGGGCGGCTTCACGCCCGGCTCCAGGACGCGGACGCGAATCTTGAAGTCCGAGCTCATCACCACGGTGGCCACTTCCTGCTCACCGTCGTTGTCGAAGTCACCCTCGAAGCGGAACGGCGTGAGTGTGTTGCCGAAGAGCCAGCCCTTGAAGGGAGCGCCCTTCCCGTCGACGTACTCCACCTGGTACCAGTGGTTGACGTACTCCCCCACCTTGAGGCGCTCCTTGCCGCGCTCCAGCACGCGCACGGGGGCGCCCAGCGGCAGCGTGGTGACGACGGCCGCGTCCGCCCCGGGCGTCTGGCGGAGGTTGGCCTCGTCCACGCCCACATAGAGGTCCGCCTTGTTCGCGGACGGCTCGAACTGGGTGAAGTCGTAGGTGTCCAGGGCGCGCTTCGACGCGTCCGCCCCCTCTTCCAGCGACGTCGCGGTGTAGTGCAACTCGAGCTCTGGCGACTGGGAGAGGACCAGCGACAGCAGGAGGGCAGGTGTCATGCGAAGGGCATCCAGTCCGGAAGGTGCCGCTGTTATCCCCTGTCCGGCAACGCCATCCAAGGGGACGGAATATTCCCGCGGCAACTGGCCGGGCCCGCGGTGACAGGTGAGTGCCAGAGGGGCATGCCAGGGAGCAATGGCCCGTAGGGAGGACACACACCTCGGGTGGCCACCATCAGGGTGCCTCGCTATCTGAATGAAGCTTTGAGCGCCTCCTATCCCTTTCAGGACAGACCGCCGCTCATCACGGTGACGCCGCAGGGGCTCTACTGCGCCCCGGGCCATTTCCATATCGACCCCTGGCGTCCGGTGGAGCGAGCGCTCATTACTCACGCCCACGGTGACCACGCACGGGGCGGCAGCCAGCGCTACCTCGGCGCCCGAGCAGGCGAGGGACTGCTGCATCGCCGGTTGGGCGCGGACTCCGTCATCGACACGCTGGAGTACGGCGAGCGGCTCACCATCAACGACGTCACGGTGAGCTTCCACCCCGCGGGCCACGTGCTGGGCAGCGCGCAGATTCGAATCGAACACAAGGGCGAGGTGTGGGTGGTCTCCGGCGACTACAAGCGCGCGCCGGACCCGACGTGCGCGCCCTTCGAGGTGGTGCGCTGCAACACCTTCATCACCGAGGCGACCTTCGGGCTGCCCATCTATCGTTGGGACGACACGCGCCTCATCGCGGAGGACATCCTGAAGTGGTGGGACGCCAACCGCGTGGTGGGGCGCTCCGCGGTGCTGTTCTGCTACGCGCTGGGCAAGGCGCAGCGAATCCTCGCGGAGCTGGCGCGGCTGACGGACCGGCCGGCCTATGTGCACGGGGCCCTCAACAGCCTCGTGGCGGTGTACCGCGAGGCGGGCGTGCACATGATTCCCACGCAGCTGGTGTCGGAGGTGGAGAAGGGCACGTCCTTCGCGGGCGCGCTGGTGCTGGCGCCGCCGAGCGCGGGGGGCTCCACGTGGATGCGCCGCTTCGGTGAGCACGAGACGGGCTTCGCGTCCGGGTGGATGCGGGTGCGCGGAAACCGGCGCCGGCGCGGCTTCGACCGGGGCTTCGTGCTGTCGGACCATGCGGACTGGCCGGACCTGTTGCGCACGGTGGCGGACACGCGGGCGGAGCGGGTGCTGGTGACGCACGGCTACACGGACCCGCTGGCGCACTACCTGCGCGACGCCGGCGTGGACGCCGCCCCCCTGGCCACGCCCTTCGAGGGCGAGGCGGAGGACTGACGCGTGAGGCGACTGGCGGACCTCTACGAAGCGCTGGACCAGACGACGTCCACCAACGCGAAGGTGGACGCGCTCGTGCGCTACTTCCAGCAAGCGCCCCCCGAGGACGCGGCCTGGGCGCTGTACTTCCTCACGGGCCAGAAGCTGAAGCGGCTGCTCACCACGAAGCTGCTGGTGGGGTGGACGCAGGAGCTGACGGGCATTCCCGGCTGGCTCTTCGAGGAGGTCTACGCCTCCGTCGGAGACCTCGCGGAAGTCATCGCCCTGCTGCTTGACTCGCTCGAGCGCCCGCCCGAGCCCGAGGAGCTGCCCCTCTCCGTGTGGCTGGAGGAGCGACTGCTGCCGCTGCGCAACCTGGACGCCGCCGAGCAGCGCGAGCGCGTGGTGTCCTGGTGGAAGGCCATGCCCCGGCGGGAGCTGTTCCTGCTCAACAAGATGCTCACGGGGGAGCTGCGCGTGGGCGTCTCCGCGACGCTGGTGATTCGCGCGGTGGCGCAGGTGGCGGGCCTGCCGCCGCCGAGCGTGGCGCACCGGCTGATGGGGACGTGGACGCCCACGCCGGCCTTCTTCACGCAGCTCGTGTCGCCGGATGTCTCGGACGGGCACAGCTCGCGGCCCTACCCCTTCTACCTGGCCTCGCCGCTGGAGCAGCCGCCGGAGTCGCTGGGGGACCTCGAGGACTGGCAGGTGGAGTGGAAGTGGGACGGCATCCGCGGCCAGCTCATCCGCCGCCAGGGCGGCGTGTACCTGTGGAGCCGTGGCGAGGAGCTCATCACCGAGCGCTTCCCTGAAATCAGCGAGGCCGCCGCCGCGCTGCCCGAGGGCACCGTGCTGGACGGAGAGGTGCTGGCGTACGAGGACGGCCGGCCCCTGCCCTTCGCGCTGCTCCAGCGGCGCATCGGCCGGCAGAAGCTGACGCCCAAGGTGCTCGCGGAAGCTCCCGCGGCCTTCATCGTCTATGACCTGCTGGAGCTGGACGGCAAGGACGTGCGCGAGCTGCCGCTGCGCGAGCGGCGCGCGAAGCTGGAGGTGCTGCTGAAGGACCGGCCGCGCTTCCCCATCTCCCCGTCGGTCCGAGCGGCGTCGTGGGAGGAGCTGGCGAAGCTGCGCGACGAGGCGCGCGAGCGCAACGTCGAGGGCTTCATGATCAAGCGGCTCGACTCCGCGTACCTCACCGGGCGCAAGCGGGGCGACTGGTGGAAGTGGAAGATAGACCCGTTCACCGTGGACGCGGTGCTCCTCTACGCGCACCCGGGGCATGGCCGGCGCTCGTCGCTGTACACCGACTACACCTTCGCGGTGTGGAACGGCACGGAGCTGCAGCCGGTGACGAAGGCGTACTCCGGCCTCACGGACGAGGAGATTGGCCGGCTCGACAGGTGGATTCGCGCGCACACGAAGGAGAAGTACGGGCCGGTGCGCTCGGTGGAGCCGGAGCAGGTCTTCGAGCTGCACTTCGAGGGCATCCAGGCCTCGCCGCGCCACAAGTCGGGCGTGGCGCTGCGCTTCCCGCGCATCGCCCGCTGGCGCACGGACAAGAAGCCCCAGGACGCGGACACGCTGGCCACATTGAAGGAGCTGCTCGATGCCCGCGGGTAGGTCGCGCAGCCTGAGGGCGCAGATTGCCGCCCGCCGCAAGGCGCTGCGCTCCGGCAATGAAGGAGGCGGAGCCCCCGCCATGCAGGGCCCGCCCGCGAAGAAGCGGCGCCGCACGGTGAAGCGTCGCCGTGCCGCCGAGGGCACCGGAGCCACGGCACCGGTGACGGGTACGCCCATGGAGCGGCTGCGCGGCTGGTTCGCGTCGAAGGGGTGGACGCCCTACGCCTTCCAGGAAGAGGCCTGGGCCGCGTACGCGCGCGGAGACAGCGGCCTCATCCACGTGCCCACGGGCGCCGGGAAGACGTACGCGGCCTATATCGGCCCGCTCGCGGACGTGGCGGAGCGCGGCCAGAAGGGGCTCCAGGTCCTCTATGTGACGCCGCTGCGCGCGGTGTCGCGCGACGTGGAGAAGGCCCTGCTGGAGCCGCTGTGCGTGCTGGACGCGGACCTCGACGTGGAGAGCCGCACGGGGGACACGTCGTCCTCCGTGCGCCAGCGTCAGCGCGAGCGCCTGCCCGAGGTGCTCATCACCACGCCGGAGTCCCTCTCCGTCCTCCTGTCCAACGAGCGCGCCGCGGAGATGTTCGCGTCGCTGCGCTCGGTCATCGTGGACGAGTGGCACGAGCTGCTCGGCTCCAAGCGGGGCACGCAGATGGAGCTGGCCCTGGCCCGCCTGCGCCGCTTCGCCCCGGAGGTGCGCACCTGGGCGCTGTCCGCCACGCTGGCCAACCTGGACGAGGCCGCGCGCCACGTCGTGGGCACCGGCCGCGTGCCCACGCTGGTGAGCGCGGACCTGGAGCGCCCGGTGGCGGTGGACACGCTGCTGCCGGACTCGGTGGACAGCTTCCCCTGGTCCGGCCACCTGGGCTTCACCATGCTGGCGCGCGTGGCCGCGTGGCTGGACCCGGAGCAGTCCACGCTCGTCTTCACCAACACGCGCTCGCAGGCGGAGCGCTGGTTCGAGGGCCTGCGCTTCGCCCGTCCGGAGTGGGAGCACCTCATCGCCCTGCACCACGGCTCCATCGACCGCGAGGAGCGCGAGCGCGTGGAGGCGGGCCTCAAGGACGGCGGGCTGCGCATCGTCGTGTGCACGTCCTCGCTGGACCTGGGCGTGGACTTCGGCCCCGTGGAGCGGGTGGTGCAGGTGGGCAGCCCCAAGGGCATCGGCCGGACGATGCAGCGCGCCGGCCGCAGCGCCCACCGACCCGGCGCCACGTGCCACATCCTCTTCGTCCCCACACACGCGCTGGAGTTGGTGGAGATGGCCGCCGCCAGGGACGCCATCCTCCGCCGCGAGGTGGAGCCGCGCACGCCGCCGGGCAAGCCGCTGGACGTGCTCGCGCAGCACCTGGTGACGTGCGCCATGGGCGGCGGCTTCACGCGAGAGGCCCTGCGCGACGAGGTGCGCACCGCCGCCGCCTACGCCGGCCTCACCGACGAGGAGTTCGAGTGGACGCTCGCCCTGGTGCGCGAGGGCGGCCCCACGCTGCGCGCCTACCCGGAGTTCCGTCGCGTGGTGGAGCGCGAGGGCCGCTTCGTCATCGCGGACGCACGCATCGGCCGCCTGCACCGGCTCAACATCGGCACGATTACGTCCAACGCGGTGGTGCAGCTGCGCTACTGGAGCGGCGGCAGGCTGGGCAACATCGAGGAGGCGTACATCAGCCGGCTGCGCCCCGGGGACACCTTCCTCTTCGCGGGCAAGCGTCTGGAGTTCAGCCGCTTCAAGGACATGACGGCCTATGTGAAGCCGGCGAAGGCGAAGGCCACGCAGACGCCGCGCTGGAATGGCAGCCGCCTGCCCCTGTCCAGCTCCCTGGCCAATGCCGTCCGCCGCACCCTGGACTCCGCGCGCCATGGGGACGTCACCACGGACGAGCTGGCGGCCGCCTGGCCCGTGCTAGAGGCCCAGGAGCGGCTGTCGCGCATCCCCGCCGCGGGCTCGCTGCTCGCGGAGACGTGCGAGACGCGCGACGGCCATCACCTCTTCCTCTACCCCTTCGAGGGGCGGCTGGTGCACGAAGGGCTGGCGGCGCTGCTCGCCCTGCGCCTCACCCGTCTCCAGAAGGCCACCTTCAGCCTGTCGGTGAATGACTACGGCCTGGAGCTGCTCACGCCAACGCCCTTCCCCTTCGAGGAGGCGCTGCGCCCCGCCCTCTTCACCCGGGAGCGCCTGGTGGAGGACGTGCTGGAGAGCGTCAACGTGAGCGAGCTGGCGAAGCGGCAGTTCCGCGACATCGCCCGCGTGGCGGGGCTGGTGCTGCCGGGGCTGCCCGGGGCGCGCAAGTCGACGCGGCAGGTGCAGGCCAGCTCATCCCTCCTCTATGACGTGTTCCTCAAGTACGACCCGGACAACCTGCTCCTCGTCCAGGCCCGCCGCGAGGTGCTGGAGCAGCAATTCGAGCAGGGCCGCCTGGGCCGCACGCTGGAGCGGCTGGAGAGGAGCCCCGTGGAGCTCGTCCACGTGCGCAGGCCCACGCCGCTGGGCTTTCCGCTCGTCGTCGAGCGCATCAGCGCCAGCGTCTCCAACGAGTCCCTGCTGGAGCGCGTGGAGCGCCTGAAGGAGCGATGGACGCGAGACGATGCCAGGTCCGCGTAGGCGGCACCCTCCTGGAGCTGCTCCCCGAGCGAGCCCTGCACTGGCCCGAGGCCGGCATGCTGGCCGTCGCGGACCTGCACTGGGGCAAGACGGAGAGCTTCCAGCAGCACGGCATCCCCCTGCCCGGCGGCGTGCTGGAGGATGACCTCGCGCGCCTGTCCGCCGCCCTGTCCGCCACCCGCGCCCGCCGCCTGCTCCTCCTGGGAGACCTCATCCACTCCCGGCAGGGTCTCACGCCGGCCCTCGTCCAGCGGCTCGCCGCCTGGCGCGAGTCCCATGCCAGCGTGGAGCTGGTGCTGGTGCGCGGCAACCACGACCGCCACGTGAAGACGCTCCCCCCCCAGTGGCGCCTCGAGGTCCTGGAGTCCCACGCCGACGAGGGCCCCTTCCGCTTCGCCCACCACCCGGAGCCCGCGCCCGGCCGCTACGTGTGGGCGGGCCACCTCCATCCCATGGTGCGCCTGTCCGGCGGAGGGGACAGGCTGCGTCTGCCCTGCTTCCATGTGGGCCGCGACGTGGGCGTGCTGCCCGCCTTCAGCGCCTTCACCGGCGGGCTCAATGTCTCCCGCCGCCCCGGCGAGCGCGTCTTCGCCATCGCCGAACCCGCAGTGGTCGAGGTGTAGGATGAGCACCGCCAAGCGCCGCCGCATCCTCGGCATCATCGCCACCGACCGCACCTTCGAGCGCTCCGAGCACCGCGGCCGCGAGGCCTGGGTGGGCAAGTGCCTGCACTGCAATACCCACCTCTGGGTGGGCGCGGATGGCGAGCCCATCAGCCGCGCCACCATCGAGCACATCCTCCCGCAGACCGCTGGCGGCACCGATGTGCTGACCAACCTCGGCCTGGCCTGCGCCCGCTGCAACCAGGGCAAGAGCCGGCACGACGTGAGGTACCACCGTGACGCGCGCGCCCGTGAGCTGGTGGAGCGGCTGCTGGCCCGCCGCCGCGAGCGCTGGCGCGAGCCGGACGGCGAAGACGCGGAGTGAGGGCACCACGCCGCTCATGGCGCGGATGACTTCCTCTGTCGCAACCTGTAGCGCCCCGTTCAACGCCACACGCTGCGTGCACCCAGCGCTTCAGCGGGTGCGCTCCGAGGGAGAAACCGGGCGGAAGTGATCGCCCGCGCGCGTGCCGCTCAAACGCCCCTTCCTCCCCGTAGAAGAGAGATTCATCGCCTCGCACCCGCGACTTTCCGCCTCCGCGAGCGGAAGTGGTATCCGGCTGTCTCAACATCAGAGTCGCAACATCAGAATGGTTGACACTGCCGAAGCGATGCCCGATGGTCCCGCGCCGCGTCAGGGCTGGGATAAGGAGGAGGGCCCAGCTCACGGCATTCTCATAGAGGTTTCGTTGGACGTGACTGCTTCGGATTCCGTGCGCCAGGAGCCTCCGCCCGCCCGCCCCATCGGGGCCGGGATCGCCCCTCCGCCCTCAGCGCCCCGCAACGCTCGCGCCTCCTTTAGCCCTCCTGTCACCGCTGTCGCTGAAGCCCCCTTGCCCATGGTCCTGGTATGAGCGGCCCTCTCTTCCCACGCTGGACGAACACGGTGTCGCGGCTGTCCGCCGCGGCGCTCCTCGCCGTGCCCGCCATCGGCCTCGGCGGCCTCATGGCCTACGTACGCTCGCCGTACGTCACCAACCAGCAGATGCCCATCGAGCAGCCCATCGAGTTCGACCACCGCCATCACGCGGGTGACGAGCAGATCGACTGCCGGTACTGCCACTGGACGGTGGAGAAGTCGCCCTCCGCGGGCATCCCCTCCACCACCGTGTGCATGTCCTGCCACGCCCAGGTGTGGAACAAGAGCCCGTACCTCACCGAGGTGCGCAAGGCCTTCTTCTCCGACCAGCCCATCCCCTGGGTCCGCGTCCACAACCTGCCGGACTTCGTCTACTTCAACCACGCCATCCACGTGAACAAGGGCGTGGGCTGCGCCACCTGCCACGGCCGCATCGACCAGATGGGCGCCGTCGAGCAGCACGCGCCGCTGACCATGGCCTGGTGCCTGGACTGCCACCGCAACCCCGAGCCCAACCTGCGCCCGGCCGAGTTCATCACCTCGATGACCTGGACGCCGCCCGCGGACAAGGCAGAGGCCGCCGCGCTCGGTCAGAAGCTGAAGGAAGAGTACGACGTCCACTCGCGCACGAGCTGCTCCACATGCCACCGATGAACACGAAGCGCGACGGCGCCCCGTCGCAGGAAACTGCCTCCTTCGCGCTCCCGGTCGTCTCGGACCGGCCCGCCCCCGCGGCTGACGCCGTCGGTGAGGCCCTCGAGCACGCCGCCGCCAACGCCTCCGCCACCGAGACCGGCTACGGCCGGACCTACTGGCGCAGCCTCGAGGAGAAGCTCGGCACGCCCGAGTACCTCGAGGAGACCCGCCCCGAGTTCCCCGTCGGCGCGGACCTGGCCCCCACCGGCTTCGTGCGCCGCGAGTTCATGCAGCTGCTGGGCGCGTCGCTGGCCCTGGCCGGCGCCACCGCCTGCAGCACCCGTCCCCAGGACGAGCGCATCCTGCCGTACACCAAGACGCCGCCCGAGGTGGCCCCGGGCAACCCGCTGCACTACGCGTCCGGCATGACGCTGGCCGGCCACACCTCCGGCCTGCTCATCACCGCCCGCGAGGGTCGCCCCATCAAGATCGAGGGCAACCCGCAGCACCCCGTCAACCAGGGCGCCGCCGGCGTCTGGGAGCAGGCGTACCTCCTCTCGCTCTATGACCCGAACCGCGCCCGCGTGCTGCGGCAGGGCAAGAGCCCCCGCGCCCTGCGCGTGCTGGCCGAGGACGTGGCCACCCTGGTGAACAAGGCCGCCCCCGCCGACGGTGGCGCCCGCGTGCGCTTCCTCACCGAGCCCGGCAACTCGCCGATGATGGGCGACCTGCGCAACCGCATCCTGAAGAAGCTGCCCAACGCGCGCTTCTACAGCTACACGGCGATGACGCAGGACGCGGAGACCGAGGCCACCCGCGCCCTCTTCGGCAACCAGCCCGTCTCCGCCCGCTATGACTTCGCCCAGGCGGACGTCATCCTGTCGCTGGACGCGGACTTCCTGGAGAGCCGTCCGGCCAACCTCACCTACGCCCGCCAGTTCGCGGACCGCCGCGACCCGAAGAACGGCCCCCTCAACCGCCTCTACGCGGCGGAGGCCCGCTTCTCCATCACCGGCGGCATGGCGGACCACCGCCTGCGCGTGAAGTCGGCGGAAGTGCTCGCCGTCGCCGCCGCCGTGGCGCAGGCCATCGGTGGTCCCGCCGCCTCGGCGGCCTCGGCCGCCGCCGGCAAGGCGCAGCTGCGGGGCACCCCCGAGGAAGTCCAGAAGTCCACCGCCTGGATCCAGGCCGTGGTCGCCGACCTGCGCGCCGCGAAGCCCGGCCGCACGCTGGTCATCGCCGGCGAGCGTCAGCCCGCCGCGGTCCACGTCCTGGCCCACGCCATCAACGCGGCCCTCGGCAACACCGGCACCACCGTGCAGTACGTGCAGGCCCCCGTGGCGGAGCCCTTCGGCCTCGCCCAGGTGCGCGCCCTGGTGGAGGACATCAAGGCCGGCCGCGTGGACACGCTGGTCATCACCGCGTGGAACCCGCTCTACGCCCTGCCGTCCGACGCGGGCCTGGCGGAGCTGCTCAACCCCGCCACCAACCCGGAGCGCGCCAAGCTGTCCGTGCTCTACACGGGCCTCTACGAGGACGAGACCAGCCAGTACGCGGACTGGTTCGTCCCCGCGGCGCACCCGCTGGAGACCTGGAGCGACGGCCGCGCGGTGGACGGCACCGTCTCCATCGCCCAGCCGCTCATCCAGCCGCTCTTCAACGGCATGCCGGAGTCCGAGCTGCTGGCGCTGTTCCTCGACGAGCCCTTCCGCCCCGCGTACCAGATGCTGCGCGAGTACTGGCAGGGCCAGGCCACGGGCCAGGCGGACTTCGAGTCCCGCTGGGAGACGTGGGTGTCCGAGGGCATCATCGCCGGCACCGCCGCTGCCCCCGCCCCGGGCGCGCCGGACTTCGGCGCCGCCACCGCCCTGGTGTCGGGCTACAACCCGCCCGCGACCCCGGCGGCCAATGAGCTCGAGCTGAACTTCGTCCACGACTACAAGGTCTTCGACGGACGCTTCGGCAACATCGCGTGGCTGCAGGAGCTGCCCGACCTCATCACCAAGATGGTCTGGGACAACGCCGCGCTCATCAGCCCGCAGACGGCCAAGGACCTGGACCTGGCGCCCGGCGCCATGGCCGAGCTGAGCTACGGCGGCCAGAAGCTGTCCGTGCCGGTGTGGACCACGCCGGGCCTCGCCGACGGCACCGTGACGGTGGCGCTGGGCTACGGCCGCAACGGCCTGCACGAGGTGGTGGCCAAGGGCGTCGGCTTCAACGCCAACGTCCTGCGCCGCGCCGCGGCCCCCTGGTTCGACGGCGGCGCCACGCTCACCAAGGCGCGCGGCAGCTACAAGTTCAGCCTCACCCAGACGCACTGGCGCATGGAGGGCCGCCCCCTCGCGCTGGACATGCCGGTGTCCGAGCTGGCGCAGCCCTCGAAGGAGACGCAGCACGTCCTCCAGCGCGTCCAGGGTGAGCTGAAGCCGGGCATCCACGACAACCTGCCCGACTTCGACTACAGCAACGGCTACAAGTGGGGCATGGCCATCGACCTGTCCCGCTGCACGGGCTGCAGCGCGTGCGTGGTGGCCTGCCAGGCGGAGAACAACATCCCCGTCGTGGGCAAGGAGCAGGTGGCCCGCAGCCGTGAGATGCAGTGGCTGCGCATCGACCGCTACTTCGAGGGGCCCGAGAGCGACCCGAAGATGGTCATGCAGCCGGTCATGTGCGTGCACTGCGAGAAGGCCCCCTGCGAGTACGTGTGCCCGGTGAACGCCACCGTGCACTCGGACGAGGGCCTCAACGACATGGTGTACAACCGCTGCGTCGGCACGCGGTACTGCTCCAACAACTGCCCGTACAAGGTCCGCCGCTTCAACTACCTGCACTACACCTCCGGCAAGACGTCCACCGAGAAGATGGCGATGAACCCGGACGTCACGGTGCGCAACCGCGGCGTGATGGAGAAGTGCACGTACTGCGTCCAGCGCATCGAGCGCACGCGCATCAGCGCCCGGGTGGAGAAGCGCCTCATCCAGGAGAAGGAGCTGATGACGGCCTGCCAGCAGACCTGCCCCACGCAGGCCATCACCTTCGGCTCCCTCAACGACAAGCAGCAGCGCGTCACGCAGCTGCACGAGGACGAGCGCGCCTACAAGCTGCTGCACGAGCTGGGCACCCGCCCGCGCACCGCGCACCTCATCCGCGTCCGTAACCCCAACCCCGCCCTCGAGCCCGCCAAGACGCCGGCGGCCACCGAAGGGAGCCACTAGTCATGGCAGAGACTGCTATCACCGCTCCGCTCGACCCGCTCGAGCCGCGGCACCTCGTCGCGCCGCACCACGACGATGCGTCGCTCAACGAGACGCTCCTGGCCCACGTCTGGGCCAAGCCGGGCAAGGGCTGGTTCCTGCTCTTCGGCATGACGCTCAGCGCCCTCGGCCTGCTCGTCATCGGCGTCACCTACACGCTGGCCCGCGGTATCGGCGTGTGGGGAAACAACCAGCCCGTCGGCTGGGCCTTCGACATCATCAACTTCGTCTGGTGGGTCGGTATCGGCCACGCCGGTACGCTCATCTCCGCCATCCTCCTGCTCTTCCAGCAGAAGTGGCGCACGAGCATCAACCGCTTCGCGGAGGCCATGACGCTGTTCGCCGTCATGTGCGCGGGTCTGTTCCCGCTGCTGCACACCGGCCGTCCCTGGTTCGCCTTCTGGCTGTTCCCCTACCCCTCCACCCTGGGCGCGTGGCCGCAGTTCCGCTCCCCGCTGGTGTGGGACGTGTTCGCCATCTCCACGTACCTCACGGTGTCCGCGCTGTTCTGGTTCGTGGGCCTCATCCCGGACCTGGCCGCCCTGCGTGACTCGTCCAAGACGAAGGCGCAGCGGGTCATCTACGGCCTCTTCGCTCTCGGCTGGCGCGGCTCCGGGCGTCACTGGCACAACTACAAGATTGCGTACCTGCTGCTGGCCGGCCTCTCCACGCCGCTGGTGGTCTCGGTGCACACCATCGTGTCGTTCGACTTCGCCGTGTCGCTGCTGCCCGGCTGGCACGCCACCATCTTCCCGCCCTACTTCGTGGCCGGCGCCGTGTTCAGCGGCTTCGCGATGGTCATCACGCTCATGGTTCCGGCCCGCAAGTACCTGGGCCTGCGTGACGTGATTACGGACCGCCACCTGGAGAACATGAACAAGGTCATCCTGGCGACGGGCCTCATCGTGTCCTACGGGTACCTGATGGAGCACTTCATCGCCTGGTACTCGCAGAACCAGTACGAGTTCTGGACCTTCTACGTGAACCGCGCCACGGGCCCCTACGCCGGCGTGTACTGGCTGATGATTGCCTGCAACGTCATCACCCCGAACATCTTCTGGTTCAAGAAGTGCCGCACCAGCATCCCCATCATGTGGGTGGCCTCCATCATGGTGAACATCGGCATGTGGTGCGAGCGGTTCATCATCATCGTCACCTCGCTCAGCCAGGACTTCCTCCCCTCGTCGTGGGGCATCTACACCCCCACCTGGGTGGACTGGAGCATCTACATCGGCACCCTGGGCCTGTTCGGGACGCTGTTCCTCCTCTTCCTGAAGTTCGTGCCCGCGGTCGCGGTGAGCGAGGTGAAGGAGCTGCAGCTGGAGCTCAAGCACGCCGCCCACCTCAACGCTCACGACACCCACGGAGCGCACTAGAGCCATGGAAGCCACAGTCCTCGATTCCTGGGTCCTGGCCGAGTTCGCCACGCCAGACGCCCTCGTGGATGCCACCCGCCAGATGCGCGAGAAGGGCTTCCAGGGGATGGACACCTACTCCCCGTACCCGCTGCATGGCGGCTCGGAGGCCCTGGGCCTGCCCCCCTCGCGCGTGCCCTTCATCGCGCTGGGCGGCGGCCTCACCGGCCTGTGCACCGCGCTCGCGATGCAGACGTGGATGAACACGTACGACTACCCGCTCAACATCGGCGGCCGCCCGCTGCTGTCGCTGCCCGCGTGGGTGCCGATTACCTTCGAGCTGAGCGTGCTGTTCGCCGCGTTCGGCATCTTCTTCGGCCTGCTCGCGCTCAGCCGCCTGCCGCAGCCCTACCACCCCGTCTTCGAGTCCGACGCCTTCCGCAGCGCGTCCACGCACGGCTACTGGCTGAGCGTGCCGCAGGCGACGGGACAGGACGCCACCGCCGTCATGGATCAGCTCAAGGCCCTGGGCGCCACCCAGGTGACCCTCGTCACGGGAGAGAAGGAATGAGGTGGCTCATCCCCGCCGCCGCCGGACTCGTCGCGCTCTCGGGCTGCGACGTCCCCTCCGAGTTCCTCCAGCGCATGGAGGACCAGGCGAAATACGAGTACTACGAGGCGTCCGACTTCTGGGCGGACGGCCGCGCCATGCGCACGCCCCCCGCGGGCACCGTGCCGCGTGAGCGCCCGGTGGGCAACCCCGGCATCAGCACCGGCCGCGCCAACGGCGCGCTCGTGGGCAACATCCCCGTCGAAGTGGACAAGACGCTGCTGACCCTGGGTCAGAAGAAGTACAACATCGTCTGCTCGCAGTGCCACGGCGTGCTCGGCGACGGCAACAGCATCGTCGCGGAGAACATGGCGCTGCGCCTGCCGCCCTCGCTGCTGGAGCTGCAGGGCAAGCCGGCAGGGCATTTCTATGCCGCCATCAACGAGGGCTACGGCGTGATGCCGTCCTTCTCGGGTGAGCTCGACGTGCGCGAGCGCTGGGCCGTGGTCGCCTACGTGCGCGCCCTCCAGGCGGCCCGCAACATGCGCTCGGACGGGCAGCAGCCCGTTCCGCAGGAGAACCGATGAGCCCCCCCGTCACCACCGCGCGCGCCTCGGACCTCGCGCGCTACACCGCCACCCCCAAGCTGATGGTGCCCGCGTTCGGCGTGGGCGTCCTCGGCCTGCTGGCCACCCTCGCCGGCTACTTCGCCACCAGCGCCAAGGGTGAGGCCGCGCACAGCTACCTCATCGCCTTCGTGTACTGGCTGGGCATCAGCGTCGCCTTCCTCATCATGGTGGCCATCTTCCACACGGCCAAGGCGAAGTGGCTCATCGTCCTGCGCCGCACCATGGAGACGGCCGCCGCCTCGGTGCCCATCTTCATCGTGCTGTTCCTGCCGCTGCTGGCCATGGTGAAGGACCTGTACCCGTGGTGGCCCGGCTCGCCCCTGGCCAACAACATCCACGGCATCGAAGTGGAGCACCTGGCGCACAAGCAGCACGGCTACCTGAACCCCACGTTCTTCTACTTCCGCCAGGTCATCTACTTCGGCGTGTGGGCCTTCGTGTCCTGGCGCCTGCGCTCGTGGAGCCTCAAGCAGGATGAAGAGGGCGGGCTGGACCTCACGGTGAAGCAGCGCCGGTTCTCTCCGGGTGCACTGCCCTTCCTTGCGCTCACCATCACCTTCGCTTCTTTCGACTGGATGATGAGCCTCACGCCGCTCTGGCAGTCCACCATCTTCGGCGTCTATTACTTCGCCGGAAGCTTCCTGGCGGCCTTCTGCGTCCTGACCATCGTCACGGCCAACGCCACGGGTGCCAACCTCTACGGCAGCGTCGTGAAGCTCGACCACTTCCACAACCTGGGCAAGCTGATGCTCGCCTTCACGGCGTTCTGGGCCTACATCGCGTTCTCCCAGTTCCTGCTGGTGTGGATTGCCAACATCCCTGAAGAGGCGCCCTGGTACGGCCTGCGCATCTTCGGCCCGTGGCGCCCGATGTCCATCGCCCTGTTCTTCCTGCACTTCGTGCTGCCCTTCTTCACGCTGCTGTCGCGCAACCTGAAGCTGCAGCCGCGCAAGCTGGCGGCGGTGGCCGTCTACATCCTGGCCATCCACCTGGTGGACCTGTACTGGCTCATCTGGCCCGCGCTGACGGGCACCACGGGCCCCACCTTCCACTGGACGCTGGTGACGGCGTTCCTCGGGGTGGGCGGCATCGCGGTGGGCTTCGCGCTCATGCAGGCTCGCAACCGCTTCACGCTCCCGGTGAAGGACCCCTACATCGCCGAGTCCCTGAGGTACGTGCAGCCATGAAGAAGACCCAGTCGGAGCTCGAGTCGCGCGTCATCGTCGGCGCGCACGGTGTGGCGGCCGAGGAAGACCACCTCGTCATGGGCAAGGTGGTGGGCATCGGCGTGGGCTCGCTCGTCATCTTCCTCGTCGGCATCCTCTGGGCCTGGCGCATCCAGGTCCGGACGATGGAGGAAATCCAGCCGGACGGCCCGCCGCCGCGTCCCGCCGCCATGGGGCAGTACGAGATTGGCATCGTCAACCAGCGCCTGTTCGAACAGGACTGGCACGCGGTGGACAAGATTGGCGGCCAGCAGCAGGCGCTCGGCGCCGGCTGGGGCGACCAGCCCGGCGTGAAGGCCCACCCCACCCTCGACGAGGCCATGAACCGGGTCATCCAGGAGGCGCGCAACCCGCCTCCCGCCCCTCCGTCGCCTGCTCCGCAGACGCCCCCGACGACGCCCCCCGCCCCGGGGACCCCTGCGTCACCGAGGCAGTAGCATCCGCCTTCCCCCTGGCGTAAGAGCCGTCCTGCCATGAAGCCCGCTCTCTCCCACTTCCACCCACGCGCCGCCAGCCTGGGACTGCTCACGGCGGCGCTGGTGCTCGGCACCGCGCTGTCCGCGTCCGCCATGCCCGGTGCCGGCAAGACGCCTCGCGCCATCATCGAGGCCCAGCAGGACCTGCCGCCTCCGGTGAAGGGCGTGGACGTGGAGGAGCACCTGGGGGAGCCGCTCCCCCTGGACGCGCGCTTCACGAACGAGGACGGGCGCGAGGTGAAGCTGGGTGAGGTGCTGTCCAAGACGAAGCCCACCCTGCTGACGCTCGTGTATTACAACTGCCCCATGCTCTGTAACCTGGTCCTCAACGGCCAGGTGAAGGCCATGCAGGAGCTGGGGCTGGAGCTGGGCGAGGACTACGAGGCGGTGACGGTCAGCATCGACCCGGAGGACACCCCGGCGGAGAGCCTCAACCGCCGCCGGCGTCACCTGCAGTCCATGGGCAAGCCGGAGCGCGCGCCCTGGCACTTCCTCATCGGGACGGACGCGGAAGTGCGCCGGCTCGCGGACGCGGTGGGCTTCAAGTACACGTACGACACGAGCACGAAGCAGTACGGCCACCCCGCGGTGGTGCAGGTCATCACCCCCGAGGGAAGCATCTCCCGGTACCTCTACGGGGTGACCTTCCCTCCCAAGGACATGAAGCTCGCGTTGCTGGAGGCGGCCGGGGGCCGCGTGGGCACCAGCTTCGACCGCGTCGTCATGTCCTGCTTCAAGTATGACACCGCCAGCAAGCGGTACGGATTCTACATCTTCGGGTTCATCCGCCTGGGCGGCACGCTGGTGTTCTGCGCCCTGGCGACGATGCTGATCTATTTCTGGAGGCGCGAGCTGAAGAAAGGCGCGGCGGCATGAGCGAGCTTCTCAACAACATCCTGTTCCTCCCGGAGGCCGCATCCACGTTCGCGGAGCGGGTCGACATGCTGCATCACTTCGTCGTCGGTACGACGATGGTGATGTCGGCGGGCGTCGGCCTGGCGGCCCTGTTCATGTTCTTCCGGTACCGCCGCCGCCTCCCGGCCCAGGCGACGGAGTACGTCGTCCCCACGCTGAAGACGGAGTTCCTCTTCGTCTCCGTGCCGCTGGTGTTCTTCCTGGCCTGGTTCGGCATCGGCTTCCGGGACTTCACCTGGGTCACCACGCCGCCCAAGGACGCGATGGACGTCTACGTCATGGGCAAGCAGTGGATGTGGAAGTTCGCGTACCCGGAGGGCCCCAACGGCGTGAATGTCCTTCACGTCCCGGCCAACCGTCCGGTGCGCCTGCTGATTACATCCCGGGACGTGCTGCACTCCTTCTACGTGCCGTCGTTCCGCATCAAGCAGGACGCGCTGCCGGGGCGCTACACGCAGATCTGGTTCGAGGCGACCAAGCCGGGCACGTACCAGGTGCTGTGCACCGAGTACTGCGGCCTGTCGCACTCGAAGATGCTGGCCGAAGTCGTGGTCCTCCCCCAGGAGGAGTTCGACGTCTGGATGAAGGACCAGCGCCGCGGCCGCCTGCAGGACCGCCAGGACGCGCTGGCGGACACCTCGCTGGTGCCGCCGGTGGCCCGCATGGTGGAGCAGGGTCAGGTGCTCGCGGGCAGCGAGGGCTGCCTCAAGTGCCACTCGGTGGACGGCTCGAAGCACATCGGCCCCACCTTCCTCGGCATGTATGACCGCGTGGAGAAGCTCGACGACGGGCAGGACATCCGCGTGGACGAGGCCTACATCACCCAGTCGATGATGGACCCGGGCGCCCACCTGGTGGCGGGCTACCAGAACGTGATGCCGACCTACCAGGGCAAGCTGCAGGGCCCGGAGACGGCCGCCATCGTCGAGTACATCAAGTCGCTGCGCACTCCGAACGTTCGCGAGGGCGCTTCCGAGGGACCCGCCTATGACGCCATCCAGTAGCATCGCCTCCCCGGGCGCGGCTCCCGCGCACGACGAGCACCACGACCACCACCCGAGCTACCTGGTCGACGGCACCACCATCAAGTCGTGGCTGCTGACGGTGGACCACAAGCGCATCGGGCTCATGTTCCTGTTCTGGGTCCTGCTCTTCTTCCTGGTGGGCGGCATCTTCGCGCTGCTCATCCGGGTGGAGCTGCTCACGCCCGGACCGACCATCATGGACGCGATGACGTACAACCGTACGTTCACGCTCCATGGCCTGGTCATGATCTTCCTCTTCATGATTCCGGCGATTCCGGCCGTCTTCGGCAACTTCATGCTGCCGCTGATGCTGGGCGCCAAGGACGTGGCCTTCCCCCGGCTGAACCTGCTGTCGCTCTACATCTACCTGGGCGGCGCCATGCTGGCGCTGTGGGGCATGCTCAACGGCGGCCTGGACACCGGGTGGACGTTCTACGCGCCCTACAGCACGCACACGACGACGACGGTGGCGCCCGTGCTCTTCGGCGCCTTCATCATCGGGTTCAGCTCCATCGTCACGGGCATCAACTTCATCGTCACCGTGCACACCATGCGGGCGCCGGGCATCACCTGGTTCAAGATGCCCCTGTTCGTCTGGGCCATCTACGCCACCAGCTGCATCCAGGTGCTCGCCACGCCCGTCATCGGCCTCTTGCTGGTGCTGGTGACGGTGGAGAACCTGTTCGGGTTCGGCATGTTCGACCCGGCCCGCGGCGGCGACCCGGTGCTCTTCCAGCACCTGTTCTGGTTCTACAGCCACCCGGCCGTGTACATCATGGTGCTGCCGGCCTTCGGCGTGATGAGTGAAGTCGTCGCCTCCTTCAGCCGGAAGAACATCTTCGGCTACCGCGCGGTGGCGTACTCCAGCCTCGGCATCGCCTTCGTGGGCTTCTTCGCCTGGGGCCACCACATGTTCGTGTCCGGCCAGTCCACCTTCGTCGGGGGTCTGTTCGGCGTGCTGACGATGCTGGTGGGCGTGTTCACCGCCATCAAGGTCTTCAACTGGGTGGGCACCGTCTACAAGGGCGCCGTCGACTTCAAGACGCCCTTCGCCTACTTCTGCGGCTTCCTGTTCTTCACCGTGTTCGGTGGCATGACGGGCATCGCCCTGGGCACGGTGTCGCTGGACGTCCCCTGGCACGACACCTACTTCGTGGTGGCGCACTTCCACTTCATCATGGTGGGAGCGACCATCATGGCCTTCCTGGCCGCCCTGCACTACTGGTTCCCGAAGATGTTCGGGCGCACGTACCACGAGGGCTGGGGCCTGGTGTCCGCGGCGCTCATCATCCTCGGGTTCAACGCCACGTTCATCCCCCAGTTCCTCCTGGGCAACAACGGCATGCCGCGCCGCTACTACGAGTACCCGGAGCGCTTCCAGGCGCTCAACGTGGCCTCCACGGCGGGCGCGTCCCTGCTGGCGTTCGGCTTCGTCATCATCGCCATGTACCTGACGTACGCCCTGCTCTACGGGCGGGTGGCCGGAAAGAACCCGTGGCGCAGCAAGGGCTACGAGTGGCTGACCGAGTCCCCGCCGCCGACCCACAACTTCGTGGGTCCGCAGCCGACCTACCCCGAGGAGCCGCACTTCTACGTGGATCCGAAGAAGGCCGAGGTGCCCGATGCAGTCTAGCGCTACCACCGCCGATGGGACGGTGGCCCCCGTCCCCCGGCTCGCCATGCACTTCGCGTCGCTCGAGGTGCAGAACCACGCGGCCCGCCTGGGCATGTGGCTGTTCCTGGCGACGGAAATCCTGCTCTTCGCCGGTCTCTTCATCTGCTACGGCTGCTACCGCTTCCTCTTCCCCGAGGCCTGGGCGGCGGCCAGCCGCAGCCTGGACCTGACGATGGGCACGGTGAACACCGTGGTCCTCATCACCTCCTCGCTCACCGCGGCGCTCGCGGTGCACTACGCGAAGGAGGGGAAGAACAAGATGGTGGCCATCCAGATCTTCCTCACGCTGCTGATGGCCGTGGGCTTCCTCGTCATCAAGTACTTCGAGTACTCGCACAAGTTCCACATCGGGACGCTGCCGGGCCGGTACTACTTCTACGAGGGCATCCAGCTGCCGGGCGTGCCGATGTACTTCACCGTGTACTTCTGCGCGACGGCGCTGCACGGCCTCCACGTCATCATCGGCATGGTGGTGCTGGCCTTCTCCATGGTGCGCGCGCTGCGGCGGGCGGACTTCGGCCCCAACAACTACACCATGGTCGAGCTGGGCAGCATGTACTGGCACCTCGTCGACCTGGTGTGGATCTTCCTGTTCCCGATGCTGTACCTCGTCTGAAGGGCTCATAGACCATGGCCATCGCCAACGAATCGCGCGACGAAGCCCACAACATGGAGGAGCACCACGGCGCGGGCCGCTACTGGGTCATCTGGGGCGCGCTCCTGGTGCTGACGCTCGTCACCGTCATCACCGGCCGCATGCACCTGCCCAGCTTCGGCCTGTTGCTGGCGCTCGTCATCGCCACGGTGAAGGGCACGCTGGTGACGCTGTACTTCATGCACCTCATCGACCACAAAGGCGCCAACCGCCTGGTGTTCAGCGTGTCCATCCTCTTCGTGCTGCTGATGCTGGCAGTGCCGCTGCTGGACCTGGGCACGCGCTTCCGGGGCTCCAACCCCCCGGGCTCGCAGTACAGCGACTTGCAGCCGCCGGACATCGGCGCCAACGTGAAGGAAGGCCGCTTCGGCGGCGGCGTGCGGAGCCACGGCACGAAGGAGCAGTCCGAGGGCCACTGAGCGGCCTTCAGGACTTCGGGGCCCACCGCCCCACCCCGCGCGGCGCCGAGGACTTCCCCGGCGCCGCGTTGCTTTTGCGGGCTACAGCTTCACCTCGAGGTTGAGGGCCAGCGCCGTGTCGGTGGACACCTTGCCGGCGGGCGGCTCGCTGTCCGTCTTCACGAGGAAGCTGGCGCCCAGCGACAGCGCGTCCGTCAGGCCCACCGACAGCTGCGTCTGGCTGCTCGCCAGCACGCGCGAATCGCCGATGACGCTGATGAGCACCTCCACGTCCTCCTTGAAGAGGACCCGCTCGTTGAGGCTGTAACGGAACGCCGCGCCGAAGCGGGGGCCGCCCAGGTCCACGTCCTCCAGGTCCAGCCGCTCGGGGTAGTACTGGAAGCGCGTCTCGTAGGCGTACCGGAAGGCGGCGTCGGTGCGCAGGTAGGACTCCTTGCCCTCCTTCGACTTCTCGTCCCACCAGAGGATGCCGAGACCGCCCTCGCCGAAGCTGCGCGACTCCACGCTCTTCACGTGGTCCGTCTCCGCGCCAATCAGCGCGTAGCCGCTGACGACCTGGGTGAAGCGCCGGTCGCCGCGCAACTCCGCGCCCGCGTTGAGCGCCACCACCTGGGAGAGCGACTCGTCGCCCTCCAGCTCGGGCGGGCGGCTGCGGCCGTAGGAGCTGTACGCCCTGAAGGCGTAGATCCAGTTCTCCGTCTTGCGCTGCGCGCTGGCCAGGCCGCTGAAGGTGAAGGTGGAGGCGTTGCCGGTGATGGAGATGAGCCCCGCGCCCAGGGTGACGTCCCACACGTCCGGCTTCGGGGCGGGCGCGGCGGCGGCGGGCGCGGCGGCGGCGGGCGCGGCGGCGACAGGCGCGGCGGGCGGCTGGCCGGCGGCGGCGGTGGCCGCGCGCTCGGCGGCCTCCGCGGCGCGGGCGCTGGCCTCGGCGGCGCGCTCGGCGGCGGCGGCGGCGCGCTCGGCGGCGGCGGCCGCGCGCTCCTCCGCGCTCGCCGGGGCGGGCTGGGGCTCGGAAGCCGGGGCGGCGCGGGGAGCGGTGGGTGCGGGAGTGGTGGGGACAGGCGCCTGGGCCTGCAGGGAGGTGGCAATCAACAGCGCGGCGGAAAGCATTGAGGTCTCCAGTTCTGGGGCCCCTTCCTGCTCCAAAGAAGGGCCGGGGTTCAATCCCCACGTGCTTAATTCTGGCCTCCCTGGAGCCCCGAGGAGGCCCGTGTCCCTGAACCCCGCCCGACTCCTGCTGCTGGCCACCCTCCTGCTGCCCACGCTGGCCGCCGCCCAGCGCGTCACCGTCCCGGTGGACGTGGGCGTGGGGCCCGCCGCGTTCCTCTTCTTCGGCCCCGTCTTCGACGACCAGCCCCTCCACACCGGACTGAAAATCTCGGTGGACGCGGTGCTGGACCGCGAGTGGCTGAAGAAGAACCAGCGCCTCATCCCCAAGCGCTACCGCAAGCAGGCGCAGCGCATGGACGAGATTCGCATCTCCCCGTCCATCCTCATCCCGGACACCCTCATCATCTCTCCGAAGGTGCGCGACACCGGCATGTACGGCGCCACCTGGAAGCCGCTGTCGCTGGGGGTGCCGCTGTCCAGCAGCCCGGTGCGCCTGTCGGTGGGGGCCGGGCTGCTGCTGACGTACGCGTACCTGCACTCGGACACGCTGGCGGACACGCACTTCCTGCGGCCCGGCGCGGAGCTGGGCGTGGACCTGGAGCTGCAGTTCTCCAAGCGCTTCCTCGTCAGCGTGGGCTGGGAGTCCGCCCTCTACGTGCCGCAGGAGCTGGGCGGGCTCGGGCTGCCGGACCGCCTGCGCGACGGCATCTTCCACGTCGGCCAGGCCTACCTGCAGCTCCACTTCCGCTTCCCGTACACCACCCGGCTGTGAGCCGGAGGCCGGATGAGCGCCGGGCGCACGCGCCGCCTGCTGCGCGCGGAGACGGGCGCGGCTAGCCTGCGCCGCCATGCACCTGGTCCTTGCCACCGAAGCGCAGAAGGCCGAGAGAGACCGCGTCACCCACTCCGCCTGGGGCTCGCCGCTGACGGTGGCGCAGTTCCACCAGCGGGAGCTGCGGCTGCGCGCCCGCCCCTGGTGCGCCGAGGGCATGAACACGTGGCTTCTGTGCGGGGACGATGGCCGGGTGCTCGCCTCGTGCGAGACGTTCCACAACGACAGCTGGCTGCGCGGCGCGGACGGACAGCTCGCGCGCGGCGACAGCTTCTCCATCGCCAGCGTCTTCACCGAGGAGCACCTGCGCGGCCAGGGCCACGCCACGCGGATGATGAGCCTCCTGGCCGCGGAGCTGGAGCACGCCTCCTCCCAGGGGCACGCCGCCGTCCTCTTCTCGGACGTGGGCGCCCCCCTCTACCGCCGCTCCGGCTACGAGGAGGTCCCCGCCTGGGACTGGAACCTGCCGGCCCGCGAGGAGCCTGCCTCCCGCCGTGTGGACGCGCTGCTCTCGGATGCGGACGTGGCGGCCGCGCTGGAGCGGATGCGGCGGCCGGACGCGCCCTTCTACCTGTGGCCGAGCCCGGCGCAGGTGGACTGGCACCTGGAGCGCGAGCGCATCTACGCGGAGCTGCTGCGCCGCCCCCAGCCCGAGGCGTGCGGCGCGGTGGTGGGCGACTCCACCGTCCTGTGGGCGATGATGGCCCGCTACGACGAGCTGGTGGTGCTGATGCTGGACGCGCGCTCCGAGGAGGACGCCGCCGCGCTGCTGGAGATGGCGCGCGCCGTGGCGCACCGCGCGGCGCTGGCGAAGGTGGTGCTGTGGGAGGAGCCCGGCACGCCGCAGCTCGTGGCGCGTGTCCCCGGGGCCAGCCGCGTGGCGAGGAACGGCTCACTGCCCATGGTGCGCCCCCTGCGGCCGGGCCTGCCGCCCCCGGCGGCCATCCCCTTCCCTCGCGCGCTCTGGGTGTGAGTGCCGGGTAGGATGGAGCCCCATGGCCAAGCGCACCCGCATCATCGAGGGGACCTGGAACTGCACGTCCTGTGACACGAAGGGCATCCCCGCGCGCCACAAGCTCTGCCCCACCTGCAACAACCCGCGCGAGCTGACGGGGAAGGAGTCGGAGTTCGACTTCGGCGGGGTGGACGCGAAGAGCGGCAAATCCCTGCGCGAGGGCGTCACGGACGCCGAGACGCTGGAGGTGGCCGCCGCCGGCGAGGACTGGTTCTGCGCGTACTGCGGCGCCGCCAACCGGGGCGACGCCCCCCGCTGCAAGCAGTGCAGCGCGGAGCGCACCGACGACGCGAAGGCGGCCACGAGCAGGGACCTGGACGCCCCCCAGCCCCCGCCCCAGCCCGTGGCGCAGCCGAAGAAGCGCATGGGGAAGACGGGCTGGCTCGTGCTGGGCGTGCTGTTCTCCTGCTGCTTCGGCTCGGGCGTGTTCGGCTTCTGGGGCAGCCGCACGCACGAGTACCCCGGGGAGGTGACGGGGACGGAGTGGAAGCGCGCGGTGGTGCAGGAGCGCTTCACCCCGGTGGCGAAGACGGGCTGGCGCGACGAATTGCGCACCACCTCCCCGCGCATGCCCGTCAACGGCGCGGGCGAGGTGGCGGGCGTGGCCAACGTCCGCGGCTGCGTGTCCCGCCAGCGTGGCACGCGCCGGGTGGCGGACGGCACGGAGCGCGTGTGCCGGACGAAGTCGCGCCGCGTGGCCTGCGGCACCGAGGAGAAGTGCCGCCGCCGCGACAAGGGCAACGGCTTCGTCGAAGAGGTGTGCGAGGACGTGACGAAGTACTGCAACGAGAGCTACGAGGACTGCCAGAACGAGACGCGCTACCGCACCGAGCCCGTCTACGCGCAGCAGTGCACCTACGACACCTACGAGTGGAAGCAGGTGGACCGCCGCGAGACGTCCGGCACGGATGACCGGCCGCGCTGGCCCGAGCTGTCCGTGAGCGGCGTGGACCGGCTGCGCCGTGAGGAGCACTACTCCGTCCGCCTCCGGTACGAGGACGACGGGACGAAGGAGCACGTGCTCGAGCCGAAGAGCGAGCAGGAGTTCCTGTCGTGGAAGAAGGGCCAGGACGCCCGCCTCACGGTGACGAACCTGGGGAAGGTGGAGCAGGTCGTCCCGCGTTGAGTCACCGAGGTCAACCGCCCATGGAGTGCACCTGCTGTGGCGCCTGCTGCGTGGCGCCGGACATCGCCGCGCTGGACAAGCCGCTGGGCATGCGCTGCCCGCACCTGGCGGAGGACAACCTCTGTCGCGTGTACGAGCAGCGGCCGGCCGTGTGCCGCGCCTACGCGGCGGACGAGGTGTGCCGTCTCATCGAAGCGCCCACGCTGGATGAGCGCGTGAAGAAGTACCTGGACCTCTTCGGCCTCGCGGACGAGGCCCGCGAGGTGCGCGAGCAGGGCTGCCCCACCATGCGCAGCGCCCGCCGCCTGGCCGCCGGTCGCTCCTCCGGCGGGACGCCACCCGGACGCCGCGACGGGTAGACACGCCGCGAGGTGTTCGTTAATCCCCGGCCGTGCGATTCCAGCCCACCCAGCCCTTCGTCCCCGCGCCCGGACTGGCGAACGAGCATGCGCAGACCATCTACGCCTCGCTCGTGCGCCCCACCCATGCGCCCACGGCGCGCCGCGAGCGCCGCGAGCTGCCCGACGGGGACTTCGTCGACCTGGACACCTTCGACGGCCCGCGCGGCGCGCCGCACGTGGTGACGCTGCATGGCCTGGAGGGCTCGTCCCGCGCCGGCTACATCACCGCCATCCTCCGCGGCGCGGCCGAGCGCGGCTGGGGCGCCACCGCGCTCAACTTCCGCTCGTGCAGCGGCGAGCCCAACCGGCTGGCGCGCTCGTACCACTCGGGCGACATCCACGACGCGCTGCTGGTGCTGAACGAGGTGCGCGCGCGCGTCACCGGCCCCCTGTTCGCCGTGGGCTTCTCGCTGGGCGCCAACGTGTTGTGCCGGCTGCTGGAGGAGCAGGGCGAGGCTGCGCCCGTGGATGCCGCCGCCTCCATCAGCGCGCCGTACGATTTGGACGCCTGCTGCCGGAAGCTCGACGGCCCCGGCCCCTTCCACCGGCTGTACCGGGAGCGTTTCCTGCGCACGCTGAAGGGGAAGGCCCGGCAGAAGCTGCGGCGCTTTCCCGGCGCCTTCGACGGCCGGGCCATGGAGGCCGCGCGCTCCATCCGCGCCTTCGACGACGCCGTCACCGCTCCGCTGCACGGCTTCCGGGACGCGGCGCACTACTACGCCGAGGCGTCCTCCGGTCCCCGGCTCCACGCCATCCGCCGGCCCACGCTGCTCCTGAGCGCCGCGGACGACCCGATGCTGGAGTCGCCCGTCATTCCTCCCAGTGCCAGCGACAATCCGCTCCTGAGCGTGGTGCTCACCGGGCGCGGCGGCCACGTGGGCTTCGTCGCGGGACGCGCGCACCGCCCCAGCTTCTGGGCCGAGGCCCAGGTGCTGGAGTTCTTCGCCGCGCGCGTGCGCTAGCCGAAGGACAGCAGGAGTCCCAGCTTCGCCGTGGGCCGCGTGCTGCGCACCCCCCAGGGCCGGGCCTCCTCGGGCGCCAGCGCGCCACGGAAGGGCTCGTCCAGGTCCTCCATGCCGGGGCCATACAGCTCCATGACGCTGAAGCCGCCCCGGACGAAGAACGTCAGGCCTCCGGGCGCCTGCACCTCGAAGCCCAGCAGCGCGCTCGCGTACGTGTAGCCCACCCGCTCGAAGGAAGGACTGGGCAAAAGCGTCCTATCCGCCAGTCGCCGCTCCAGGCCACGCGCGTCCGCGGGCTGCGCATGGCCCAATTCGAGCGTCAGCGCCGGCGTCAGCCATCCGCGCAGGGGCAGCAGTGTGATTCCCGCCCGCGCGCCTGCTCGGATGCCGTTGTGCGTGGCGCCCAGGTGCAGCCGCACCTCGTGCCTGGGCCGGAAGGACACCGAGAGCCCCGCCCCCTCGGGGACGCCCGCGTCCAGCATCAGCCCGAAGGGCGCGAGCCGCTCCGGGTCCTGCACCCGCCCCTGCACCTCCGCCGGCGGATTCAGCCGCGCCGAGGGCGGCATGCCCGTCGCCAGCGCCACCCGCGCCGTCAACAACAACCCCAGCAATGTGAGCGCTGATACCGCCCCCATGAACCGCCTCCAACTTCCCACCGCCGCCGCCACCGTCCCGACCTGCCGCACCCTGGTGGCTCGCGCCTTCGCTGCCACCCGCCTCCGCCTCCACCGCACGGACCGGACGGACAGGCTCCGGCGGGAGTTGCCTCCCCACCGGAGCCGCCCACCCCATGTCCCCGCAGTGCCCGACCGTCCCGCCCCACCGACCCACTCCGACAGGACCGCTCGCCGGGAGGAGGTGTCTCCTCACCCGCGAACGTCGACCGCCCCCCACCCGCCGCCCGCCCATCCAAAGTGAGCCGGACTCCGTCAAGGCCCCCACCTCGACGGAGTCCGTCCCCTTCCCCGCCCCACCCATCCCCGTGCCACGAGCCCGCAGTCCTTCCCGAGCTCCGAAGCGCCGCTGCTCCCGCCGCCACTCCCCCTTGCCGGCCTGCTGCTCCGGCCCACCCCCGCGAGGCCTGCCTCCCCACTCCAGGCACCGCCTCGACTTCGCCCCTTCCCCCCGACCACCTGGCGCGCACGGCGTCCCCCCACGCCCCCCACTGCCCCGTCCGCCGTACCGCGCCGTTCCCAGCTGCCTGAAGCATTAGCATCAGCCGTGCCAGCCGCCGGAAGCCCCAAGAAGCCGCGTGATTTCAATGCGTTACGAAGGCTCTTCCTGTCAGGATGGGCGCGGTGCCAGAGGGAAACCGGAAAAAACTCCGGCCCTCGGGGGTGGCCGTCCTAACGTGCCGCGCGCCTGTTGAGGTGGAGGAGAACCGCTTTGCGCCTGCCGGTCGCCGCAGCCCTGCTCGCACTCGTCGCCTGCTCCCGAACGACGGAAGGCCCCACGCCTCGCATCCAGGGGGTCATCAACCCGCTCACCCGCAATGTCACGCCCCCGCGCGTGTGCAATGCCCAGGGAGGGGAGCAGGGCTGGCGGCTCGAGGTGGCGGGGGACGGCTTCGCCCCGGTGCCCGGGGACGTGCTCGCGGATGCGCCCATGGCGGCGCTGCCGGAGGTGACGCTGCGCGGTCCCACCACGCTCACGCTGCCCCGGGAGCACGTCTTCTACATCCGCCCGGAGCTGCTGCTGGTGGACGTGCCCACGCGGGACTCGACGCCGCCGGTGGATCTGCCCGCGGGCAGCTACACGCTGGAGGTGGGCAACCCGGTGGGCGGCAGCGCCTCGCTGGCGGACGCCCTGATTGTCGTGCCGCCGCCGACCCTCACCCGGGTGCTGCCTCCGCCGGATGGCTATTCGTTCTCCGGCTCGAGCCCCATCGTCATCGAGGGGACGGGCTTCCGGCTCGACACCTTCCCGTACATCGTCCTGGTCGCCGCCGACGGGTCTCGCCAGTCGCTGTTCGTCATCAACGTCGTGTCGCCCACGCGCATCGAGTCGGAGATTCCCCCCGGGACGCCCGAGGGCGTCTACGACCTGGTGCTCACCAACCCGGAGGGCTGTGACACCACGGTGCCTCGTGCGCTGGACATCACCTACGAGCGGCTGGGCACGCTCACCGTGGCGCCGCGCTCCGGAAGCGAGCTGAGCGACCAGGCCATCACCCTCACCAACATGCCCGCGGGCGATCAGCGCCCCTTCTCGGGGCCTCCGGACATCGTCCTCGTGGCGGCCCTGAAGACGAATCCGGCGGAGGTGGTGCGCATCCCGCTGCGCGACGTCACCTACGACGGGCCCGGCACCGTGAGGGCGGTGGTGCCCACCTGCTCCGGCCTCGACGCGCCGCCCATCACCGACCCACGGTGTCCCAGCGGCATCGTGCCCGGCGGGCCCTACGCCCTCGAGGTCGCGGACCCGGGAGGGGCCATCGGCGAGGTGCCGGCCGTCCAGGGCTTCACCGTCACCGCGGACGGGGCGGGACTGACGTCGGACCTCGGGGAGTGTGCCCTGGCTTCCCAGCCCTGCGGAGCGCCTGCACCATGAACGCCCTTGCCCTGCTCGCCGCGCTCACCACGCTCGCCGCCGCGGAGCCCTCCACGCCGCTCGCGGCCGAGGCGGACACCGCCCCTCGCGAGGGCAGCGTCCTGCTCGCCCCGAAGGTGGGCTTCTTCAAGAGCACCACGCCGCTGAGCGGCGACCTCTACCTGGCCGCGGAGGTGGGCTACATCACGCCGCTGCTGCAGCGGCGCCTCGCGGTGGTCCTGGAGGTGAACTACCACCGGCCGAAGCTGTCGGGCACGCTGACGGACCCGCAGCTGGGTGGCTTCGGCGCTCCGCCGCCGGATGGCACCTACTCGGTCGCCGTGCGCGAGGTGGCCTTCCTGCTGTCGGCCGTGTACCGCTTCGAGCACGCGCTCGGCACGCTCACGCCGTACGTGGGCGGAGGCCCCGGCCTCTACCTGCACCGCGCGACGGCGGACATCTTCGGCGCCGTGTCCTCGGAGAGCGACGGCGGCCTCGGCCTGCAGGCGCTGGCCGGGCTGGAGTTGCCGCTCGGTCCGGGCGGGCTCTTCGTGGAGGCGCACTACCACTTCGCCCCGGTGGACTTCGTCATCACGGGAGACGTCAACATGGGCGGCTTCCTCGCGAGCCTGGGCTACCGCCTGCGCCTCTGAGGCGTGGCGTTTCCGCTCAGAAGGTCCCCGCCATCCCACCCAGCAGGCCGCCGCCCTGGGTGGTGGCGACCAGGGGCGACACCCTCAGGCTCGCGGGCCGCTGCGCGAACCGCGAGGCGCCGCGCACCACGCGCCGGTGGGAGACCTCGTAGCCGATGACCGCGCCGACCGCCGCACCGATGGGGCCGGCGACCGCGAGGATGACGCCGCTCCCGAAGGCGATGGTGGGCATGGTGCCGATGACGCCCAGGCCCATCCCCATCGCCGCGCCCAGATAGGCCGCCCAGAGGCGCCCCTCGCCTCCGAGGAGGCTGCCGACGGCCCACGCCCCCACGGGCGCGGTGGCCGAGACGCTCAGCATGGTGACGAGGAAGGACGTGAGGATGCACATCCGCTCGGTGTCGCGGAAGCAGCGCGTGCCGACAAGCGCGTCCATCGCGACGGCGCTGCTCAACGTCAGGGCGCTCGCCCCCGCCAGGTCGAGGAGCGAGCGCACCAGTGGCACCGCCAGCGGCTCTGGCGTCAGGCGCGGCGAGGGGCCGGAAGCGGACGGCGAGGGGATGAGGCTCAGCGGCGAGGGGGCCTCCCGCGAGAAGTCCTCCCGTGGCGCGGAAGGCGCCGCTCGCGTGGAGTCGCTCAGCGGCGCTGAACGTTCTTCCCGCGAGGAGTCGCTCAGCGGCGCGGAATCCTTCTCCCGCGTGGAATCGCCCAGCGGCGTGGAAGGCTCCACGCGAAAGGCGTCGCCAGGCGGCGCGGAAGGCTCCTCCCACGTGGCGTCGCCCAGCGGCGCGGAAGGCTCCACGCGCGAAGAGTCGCCTGGGCCCGCGGAAGGCAGCTCCAGCGAGGAGGCGGCATCCTCTACGGAAGGAGAGGTGGCGCCATCGCGCACCTGCATCCGCTCGGGTGACGCGCCCTGGACGCCAGGAGCCGGGAACTCCCCGGCCGTGTCGGACGCGGCCGTCTGGCCCGGAAAGTCGGCGGGCTCGAACGGCGCTGAAGCGTCAGGCACGGGAGCCGGAGTGCCCTCCGGATACGCGCGCCACTCCCCTTCATCCGAAAGAGTCTCCGTCGCCTGAGCCCTCGCGGCCCCGGGAGCGAGCACGAGGAGCAGCAGGAGCGGCGCGAGGCGGACATCACGCATGTCGCCAGCGTAGCCGCGAGCAGGGCCCCGCGCCCATGCCCCTCCCGGGTGCGCCTGTCTGCGCGGGTCAGGCCTGTCCCACCGGGGTGCGCAGCACGCGGAGCAATTCCTGCGCGAGCACGTCGTGCATGGCCTGCTTCAGCGCACCGAGCAGGTGCTGGAGCGCCTCGGTCGTCTCTCCGTGGGCCTCGCGCACACGCTCGTGGCGGCCGTCGAAGATGCGCAGCCGCCCGGGCACCAACGCGATGACGGGCAGCGCGGGGTGACGCTTGCGCAGCAGTCCGAGGAACAGCGGGTGGTCCTCGTCCGGCCTGCGCAGGTCCACCACCACGAGCACCGGCGGCCCGGAGGCGATGGCGGCGAACGCATCATCCGTGTCGCCCGTCGCGGACACCGACAGCCCCGGCTCCTCGAGCATGCGCCGCAGCAGCTCCCGCGAGGGCGAGTGGGGGCTGACGATGAGGACGCGGCGCATCACCCGTTGAATCTAGCCCTTCCACACCGCGATGGCGGCCCCCGCGAAGGCGAGCGCCGAGCCCACCACCCGGGCGAGCGTGGCCGGGCGCCCTTCCACCATCGCATCCCACACGAGGCTGGTGAGGAGCTGCGCGGCCATCAGTAACAGCGCGGACTGCACCGCGCCCAGCCGGCCAATGGCCCACGGCATACCGATGACGATGAGCACACCGCACAGGCCCGGCAGCAGGTGCCACACGGTGAAGCCGTCGAAGAGGCGGCCGGAGCCACCGGGAGTGGCGGCCTCGGGCCAGAAGCCCGGCACCGAGCGCGCCACCATGTAGACGGCGAAGGTGGCCACCGTCGCCACCACCATGTTCATGAGGACGGCGCTCAGCAGCCCCCACTGGCCCGCGAAGCGACGGTTGAGACCGGCCTGGGCCACCACGGCCAGGCCGCACAGCAGGGGAACGAGCGAGATGAGACGCATGCCGCGCGCTGGGTACCGTGAACCCTCCCACCTCCGCAAGTCAGGACGACGGACGGAGGGGAACCGGGAGCTCAGGCGGTGGTCCTACTCTCCAGGTCTTTCTTGATGGTGGCGAAACGCGGGTTGCCGAGCTACTTCCCGTCAGGCGCATGGCCACCCCCACCGAGCTCCACTTCGATTGCGGCACCCTGGTGGCCCCGATGCTGCCGGACGACGCCCGCCTGCTTGCCCTGTTCCAGCGGGACTCGCGCACGGGGGTGTACCGCGCGCCCGCGTGGCACTACCGCGACGCGGTGCTGCGGCTGCGCGAGCTGGGACTGCCGTACGAGGACCGGGCGAAGCGCTTCGAGCCGCTGGAGCTGGAGCTGACCACCCCCATCACCCCCTTCCCCCACCAGCGCGCGGCGCTGGACGCATGGACGAAGGCGGGAGGCCGGGGCCTGGTGGAGCTGCCCACGGGCGCGGGCAAGACGCTGATGGCGGTGCTGGCCATCGCCCACGTGAAGCGGCCCACCCTGGTGGTGGTGCCCACGTTGGACTTGATGACGCAGTGGCAGGGGGTGCTGGCCCGCCACTTCTCCGTGCCGGTGGGACTGCTGGGCGGCGGGGTGAGTGACAGGCAGCCGCTGACGGTGACGACGTACGACTCGGCCACGTTGCAGACGGAGTTCCACGGCAACCGCTTCGGCCTCCTCATCTGCGACGAGTGCCACCACCTGCCGGCGCCCAGCTACCGCTTCGTGGCGGAGGGCTCGCTGGCGCCGTACCGGCTGGGGCTCACCGCGACGCTGGAGCGCACGGACGGCGGCGAGCGCGTGTGCGAGGAGTTGCTGGGCCCGCGCGTGCACCGCACGGACATCCGCGAGCTGCAGGGCGAGTACCTGGCCCCCTACGAGGTGAAGCGGGTGGAGGTGCCACTGCCGCCGGACGAGAAGGCGCGCTACGACGCGGCGCGGGCGCTCTACGTGGGCTTCGTGCGCAGGCTGGGCATGCAGCTCTCCGCGCCGGAAGGCTGGGCGCGCTTCCTGGCGCAGAGCCAGCGCAGCGACGAGGGCCGCGCCGCGTACCGGGCCTACCGCGAGCAGCGCCGCATCGCCCTGACGTCCAGCGCCAAGCAGGAGGTGCTGTGGCGCATCCTCCTGGAGCACCGCGAGGACCGCGTCATCGTCTTCACCGACGACAACGAGACTGTCTACACGCTGGCGCGGCGGCTGCTGCTTCCCGCGCTCACCCACCACACGCCCGTGCCGGAGCGCAAGGCGCTGCTGGCCGCCTTCGCGAGCGGCGAGCTGCCGGTGCTGCTCACCTCGCGCGTGCTGAATGAGGGCGTGGACGTGCCCGAAGCGCGCGTGGGCGTGGTGCTCAGCGGCAGTGGCAGCGTGCGCGAGCACGTGCAGCGCCTGGGACGCATCCTCCGCAAGCGCCCCGGGAAGCGGGCGATGCTGTACGAGGTGTGCTCGGCGCAGACGGCGGAGAGCGGCATCAGCGAGCGGCGGCGCCAGCACGACGCGTACCAGGAGGAGGCGTGAGGTGCTGACCCGGAGCCCGCCCATCCGCCGCGCCATCGAGCTCGCCCCCCGCCCGGCCCGCGTGCGGCGCGACGACACGACGCGGCTCGACCTTGCCCGGAAGGGTGGCGCGAGGTGCTGACCCGCGACCTGCTCACCTACCGCGTCCGCCAGGGCGTGCTGCGGCCCGCCTACGTGAAGCGCGACGACGAGGCGCTGCTGGCCTTCGCCCAGGAGCTGCTGGCCGAGGTGGAGGCCTCGCGCGGCGTGAGGCTGGACGACGTGGAGGAGTCCTTCGGGCTGAAGGCCGGCGCCTTCACGCGGCCGAAGGTGGCGCGCGGGCTGGTGAAGCTGCTGGTGGACCGGCTGTGCTTCGACGAGCCCTCCCCGGGCGTGGGCGAGGCGCGCTGGGAGCGGCTGAAGGCGGCGGCCGGGGTGCTGCGCACGCTGCCGCCGGACGCGACGGTGGAGGCCTACGAGGCGAGGCTCGCGCAGGTGCTGCCCGCGCCACTGCCCGAGGTGCGCGAGGCGCTGTATTCGGACCTGCCGGGAAACCGGCGGCTGGTGGGCTGGGACGGCGAGCCCCTCACCGCGCAGGCCCTGGTGGACCGCTACAACCTGGCGCTGGCGCAGGGCCCGCTGCTGACGGCGCGGCGCCTCACGCTGCGGGCGCTCGCGCCGGAGCTGCTGCGGGTGCGCAAGGTACTCCGGTGGCTGAAGTTCTGCCGGCTGGTGGCCGAGGTGCGGCACGTCGGCGAGGACTGGTCGCTGGAGGTGGAGGGCCCCGGGGCGATGCTGGCCCTGCAGAAGAAGTACGGCCTGCAGCTGGCGTCCTTCCTGTCGGTGGTGCCGGTGCTGGGGCGCTGGGAGCTGACGGCCACGGTGGAGACGGCGCGCAAGCAGGCCACGCTGGCGCTCAGTGACAAGGACCCGCTGGTGTCGCCGCTGCCGGCCGCGCTGGGCCACGTGCCCGCGGAGGTGGCGTCACTGGCGGAGGGCTTCCAGGACGAGGCCTGGGAGCTGGACCTCACGCCGCTGCCCCGGCACATGGGCGCCTCGGGGCTGTGCGTGCCGGATTTGACCTTCCGCCACCGCGAGTCCCGGCGCGAGGTGGCGCTGGAGCTGTTCCACGCCTGGCACGCGGGGCCGCTGGCGCGGAGGCTCGCGGAGCTGCGCTCACGCCCGGACGGCGGGCTGCTGCTGGGCGTGGACCGGGCGCTGGCGAAGGCGGCGGAGGAGCGCGAGGCGCTGGAGGCCCACCCGCAGGTGGTGCTCTTCAACGGCTTCCCCTCGGTGAAGAAGCTGCGCGAGCGGCTCTCGAAGTTGGGAGCGGAGGCGTCCGGGCGATGAGCGGGTCAGCTGCCCTTCGGTTTGAACTGCGCGGCGAGCACGCTGAGGATGCGGATGGCGGTGCGGTCCAGCTGGCGGGCGCGTCGCATGAGGCGGCGCAGCTCGGCGGATTCGCCGTAGTCGTTCGGGGGCTCCGCGGCCCACTTCACCTCCTGCGACGGCTTGAGGCCCAGCGCCTCGTCCGCGGAGATGGAGAGCACCACGCACAGCCGGCGGAAGGTCTGGATGCTGGGCAGCATGTGGCCGCGCTCCAGTCGCCCATAGACTTCGCTCGCGATGCCGATGCGCTCCGCGACGTCCGCCTGGGTCAGGTTGAGGCGGGTCCTGGCGAGGCGCGCGGCTCCTCCAAGGCGGGATGCGAGGGTCTTTTCCATGGGTCGTTAACCTACCGGGTCCGCCTATGTCGATATGACTTGAGAGGTTGGCATCCAAGAACTTCCTGGGTAGTCTTGTCGGCTGGTGACCCCGTGCATCACACCCACCTCACGGGTCCTGCGCAGTGGACGCGAAGACCATGTTGACCTTCCTGTTCGTGGACGAAGACCCGCGCTCGCTCGCGGCACTGCGGCGTCTGGTGAGGGACTTGCCGGGCTGCAAGCGCTTCGCGCGCGGCGTGGCGGAGGCGCTCGCGCTCGTGCGGGAGGAGCCTCCCGCGGTGGTGGTGAGCAGCGAGCTGTTGCCGGATGGTGACGGGCTGGGCCTGCTGGAGCAGGTGCGCGCGCGCTACCCGCGCACGGCCTGCGCGCTGCTCGCGGCGCTGCCGCCCCGGACGCTGCGCACGCTCGGCATCACCTGGATGGACCGCGCCGCGCCGCCGTCAGAGGTGCATGCCCTGCTGCGCGCGCTGGGGGCGGGGGTGGCCGGCAGTCCGGCGTGAGACGTCCGCTGGAACGCGGAGGACCCTGCACGTCAGGCGGCCTACCGAGACAGTGGGACTGCGTCCTTCTCAGCTCTCGCTGGAGCCCGACTCAATGAGCCGGCCGAAAGGCGCGCAGCACTCCATCCGGCGCGGTTCCAAGGTGGCCCACCTCACCCCGTCCGTCCGGTTCCTCCGCCCTGTTCTTCTCCCGGGGTGCCCATCCGGGCATCCTCGATGACCACGTAGTCCTGCTCGCGGAGGACGCGGCAGGTGGGGCCGGCCCGCACCGCATCGAGGGCCTCCGGCAGCACCTCGGGACGCGCCGCGAGGAAGTACGGCACGGCACCATCCGTGAGGATTCGCTCCAGCACGCCGGACACCTCGTAGAGCGTGGGCGTGCCCAGGTCCGGGTCGCACTCGAGCTGGCAGAACGACGCCTCCAGCGCGCGGCCCATGGACAGGAAGAGCCGTCTCGCGCGGGCCCAGGCCGCGGGGTGCTCCTTCTGAAGGTCGAACAGCTCCGTGGGCTCGTAGAGGGCCACGGTCGTCAAGTCCCTCCGGTGGTAGTTCCAGAGCAGGAGCGACATGGAACAGTGGAGCGGCCCGACGGCATACCGGAAGTGGATGGCCACCCCCTGCCAGTCCTCCGCCTGCGAAAGCGCCTCCTCCACGCCGTGGCACGGCGCCGTGCGTCCCGTCCAGACGTGCATCTGGAGCCGGGCCGCGAGCGCCAGCTCCTCGCAGTCCTCGTCGGACGGCAGGACTTCCTCCGACTGGAAGACGGGCGCCAGACGCGCCATGACGTCGGACCGCGTCAGCGGCAGGGCGGGAAAACGAACGTAGTAGTCCTTCACTTCACGGCTCCCCTTTCCGGGCTCGCGGGATGATGACCCAATCCGGCGGCAACCCGAAGGACACGCCGGGGACGACGGACGCCCGGGGCACGCGGTAAGGTCCCTCCCTCGCGCCATGAAGCTCTACGCCATCAGTGATTTGCACCTGCGCCACCCCGACAACAAGCAGGCCCTCCAGTCCATCCCCGCGCATCCGGAGGACTGGCTCATCGTCGCCGGCGACGTGGGGGAGACGCTGGCGGAGATGGAGTTGATGCTGCGCACCCTCACCGAGCGCTTCCGGCAGGTGCTCTGGGTGCCGGGCAACCACGAGCTGTGGACGATGCCGTCGGAGCAGCCGCCCCTGCGCGGCGAGGCGCGCTACCAGCGGCTGGTGGCGCTGTGCCGCAGCTACGGCGCGCTCACGCCGGAGGACCCCTACCCGCGCTGGCCCGGCGAGGGGCCGCCCCGCGTCCTGGTGCCCATGTTCCTGGGCTACGACTACTCCTTCCGCCCGGACCACGTGCCGGCGGAGAAGGCGCTGGAGTGGGCGTGGGAGGAGGACCTGATGTGCACGGACGAGGTGCTCCTGCACCCGGAGCCCTACCTCAGCCGGTCCGCCTGGTGCGCCGCGCGCGTGGAGTCCACCCTGGCGCGCCTGCAGGCGCTGCCCGCGGACTGCTCCACGGTGCTCATCAACCACTACCCGCTGCGCTACGAGCACGTGCGGCTGCCACGCATCCCCCGCTTCTCCATCTGGTGCGGCACCAAGCGCACGGAGGACTGGCACACGCGCTTCCGCGCAGAGGTGGTCGTTTCCGGGCACCTCCACATGCCCGCCACGCTGTGGCGGGACGGCGTGCGCTTCGAGGAGGTCTCGCTCGGCTACCCCATGCAGTGGAGGCACCGGGGCGGCGGCAGCCTGGAGCGCTTCATGCGGGAAATCCTCCCCGGCCCGGCCGTCCGGCCGCTCTGAAGCAACCCCTTCCCGCCAAAAAGTCGAAGCCCCGGGTGCCCGCCTGAGCGGACGACCCGGGGCCTCAACGGCGCGGCTTTCGCCGCGCCGTCACTTCGGACTTCTGACTACTGGAGGAACGAGGCGATGAAGGCGATGTCCTCGTAGCCGCCCTTCGCGCCGAAGACCTCGATGTAGTACTTGCCCGCCGGCACGTTCAGGAGGTTGCACGTCTCGGACATGTGCTCCTTCACGCTGCGGCAGTCGTAGTCGGACTTCGTCGGGGCCGAGCCGAGCTTCACGTACACGTCGGGGTTGCCGTAGCCCTCACCCGTCGACACGTACAGGCTGTTCTTGCCGCTGCCCGGACGACGCTCCGGCACGTTGATGGTGAACACCGTGGACGAGCCCGCCGCGCCGCTGAAGTACTTGTACGGCACGCCGCTGTCGACGGGGATGTAGCCACCCTTCCAGGTCACCTTCAGCGAGGTGTTGGCGTAGGTGCTGAAGCCGCGCAGCATCACGTACCAGGTGCCGTGCGCAGGAGCCGCGAAGGCGCAGGTCTCCTCGTTGCCCGAGCGGTACGGACGGCAGTCGTACGAGGTGGTCGTCGGCGCGTTGTTGTAGCGAACGTACAGGTCCGCGTCACCCGTGCCACCCGACAGCGTGAAGGTCAGGTCGTACGCACCCTCGGGGATGGTCACCGAGTAGTACTTCAGCGAGCCGCTGGAGCCGGAGATGCCCGTGATCGGCACGTCCTTCTCGAGCGGGTTGGTCGGCGGAGGAGGAACCGGCACGCCGACGCCGACGGCCTTCCACGCGTTGCTCACCGAGGCGATGGTCGCCGCGTCGTAGCCCAGCTGCGCCGCCGCCTGCTCCGTCGCCGTCTTCGCGGCCTCGAAGTTGGAGGAGGGCAGGAGCAGGTCCCTGTTGGCCCTGTAGAAGATCTGGCCGGCCTTCTCGATGCCGATGCCGGCAACGGCCTGCGTCGTCTTGCCACGCGGGTGCGTGCCACCCTGCGACAGCAGGTAGAACGCCAGGTTGGAGATGCCGGAGCTGTAGTGCACGTCCACGCCGGAGTAGTAGTCCGGGTAGTAGTCCAGCGAGTCCCCGTCCAGCACGGGGTCGTTCATGTAGCGGAGCGCGTCGTTCGGGATGCTCGGCGTCCAGACGTCGTCGCCCACCAGCCAGTGGCGGGGAGACACATCACCGGAGCCGTCGCCGTACCACTCGCAGACCGCGCCGAAGATGTCCGACATGGACTCGTTCAGACCACCGGACTCACCCGAGTAGGTGAGGTCCGACTCGTGCTCCGTCACGGCGTGCGTCAGCTCGTGCGCCGTCACGTCCAGCGAGTTGGCCAGGTTGGACGCGTTCACGCCGTCGCCATCGCCGTACACCATCTGGGTGCCGTTCCAGAAGGCGTTCACGTAGTTGTTGCTGTAGTGCACCGAGCTGATGAGCACCCCGCCCGCGTTGTCGAGCGAGTCGCGGCCGAACAGCGTGCTGTAGCAGTTGTAGACGGTGCCCAGGTGGTCGTAGTTGGTGTTGACCACCGCGTCGGCCACGGGAGCCTGGCCCTCGGTGCGCGCCACCGGACCGGGCAGCGAGGTGCCGTGGTTGAGGTTGTGCAGGCGGCGGTTGAGCGCGTGCTTGATGGTCGGGATGCGAACCTGCACGTCGCCGCTCTTCGCGTCGACCAGCAGGATGTCGCGCACGGGGGTGCCGTCCGCCTTCATGCCCGTCTGCTCGAGCTTGTACATCAGGCGCAGCTCGTCGCCGTCACGCCAGTACACCAGCTCCGTCTCGGGGTGGGTGACGAAGCCCTCGAGGGCCTCGCGGTCCGAGGCGGCCGAGGCCACCGCGGCCTCGCCGGGGATGGTGGCCTTGACGTCCGCCTTCAGGTCGCTGCGAACGTTGGTGTTCGCCGCGATGACCTGACCGGCACGCACGTGCAGGCGGAACTCACCGCCGAACACGGGGATGTCGTTGTGACGCACGGCGTACCGGAAGTGGCTGTCGCCCTGCGGATCCGTGTAGCCCTTGGTGAAGACCAGGTTGGCCGGGGCCAGGTGGAACATCGGGGCCAGGGCCTCGACCACCGGGGCCAGCGCCTCGCGCTGCAGGGACGCCGCGCCCGCCGCCGGGATCTCCGGCACCGCGCCCAGGTTGCCCTTGATGAACGTGGCCACACCGGCCCCGTCCTTCGACACTACGCTCTGCCCATTCTCCAGCGCCGCCGTGCTGGCAGCCTCCGCGGGCTTGTTGGCCTCGGGAGCAGGGGTGGACTCGTTGCAGCCGACAACAAAGGAAAACGCCGCGATTCCGAGTGCTCCGCGCACTCTCTTGCTCTGCACCATGTAATCCTCCTAAGCGGAAAGATTAGGAAGCATGGTCGCACGGAGGTGACGGGGATTTCAAGGTTGCGCGATTATTTCACGCTATCACCAATTCTCAGAAATCAAGCTTTGTCATGGAAACTTAAAAGTTCCATGGGCTTAGAAGGACCCGGCCGAGTCCGCGAAGACTGCGGCAGAACGTGACGGGTCACATCGAGATTGGCGCTTTTCCTCGAAAAAAGCTGTGGCCAGAAAAACACTGGCAGGGTCCGCGCGCGAAGTCAGCCCCGGAAAACGCGCCCAGGCCACGTCGACGGGGTGCCGTGAGGCACCCGCATCGCGCGGCCGGGACGGGAGCTGTCGGGGAGGAAGGTGACGTCCGAGTGGGGTAGCCGTGTGTTTTCAGGCTCGCGCTCTACCACTGAGCTATCTCCCGGCAGCAGTCGGGAGAGCCGGATTCGAACCGGCGACAACAAGCACCCAGGGCGTGTAGGGCCACTCCGGCCGGACGTCGAAACGTGAGAGGTATTGAAGCGCCCGAGGGGTGAAGCCATCGGGTGAAGCTCGAGTATGAATCGAGTGCCTTTACCATTTGGCTATTCCGCCATTTGGTGGCGGAAGTTGGATTCGAACCAACAGTGAGTGCGTGTAGGGCCTCACCGGCCAGGCGCTTCAAAGAGGTGGCTCGGTGTCGGGCGGTGCCGCCGTCGACCTTGCCTGCGAGGAGAAGGACGCGCGCCGCGCACGGGCCCTGACGCGGGGCCTTTATTTTCCGCGAATCCTCCCGCGCCACGTCCCGGTGGGGCCGCTACGCTAGGGCCCACCCTGGAGGTAGACAGACAATGCGCGCACTGCAACTGCAGCGGCTGGACGGACCGGACGGACTCCAGCTCGTGGAAATCCCAGAGCCCGAGTCGGATGACCTGGTGCTCATCGACGTGGCGGCGGCGGGCGTGAGCTTCCCGGACCTGCTGCTCACGCGCGGGCAGTACCAGATGAAGCCCGCGCTGCCCTTCGTGCCGGGCGTGGAGGTGGCGGGCGTGGTGCGCAGCGCGCCGGCGCGCTCGGCGGTGAAGCCGGGGCAGCGGGTGATGGCGTTCAGCTTCGGGCTGGGCGGCTTCGCGGAAGTGGCGGCGATACAGCCGGAGATGGTGTTCCCCATCCCCGCGCGCTGGAGCTTCGAGGCGGCGGCGGGCGTGGTGATGAACTACCACACGGCCCACTTCGCGCTGCACCGGCGCGGCCGGGTGAAGTCGGGCGACGTGGTGCTGGTGCACGGCGCGGCGGGCGGCGTGGGGACGGCGGCGGTGCAGGTGGCCCGTGGCGCGGGCGCGCGCGTGCTCGCCGTCGTGAGCGACGAGCGCAAGGCCGAGGTCGCGAGGAAGGCCGGGGCGCACGAGGTGCTGCTGTCCACCGGGGACTGGGTGGCCCAGGTGCGCGAGAAGACGGGCGGCATGGGCGCCAACGTGGTGCTGGACCCCGTGGGCGGCGACATCTTCGACAAGAGCCTCAAGTGCCTGGCGCCCGAGGGCCGGCTGCTGGTGGTGGGCTTCGCGGGTGGCCGCATCCCCGAGGTGCAGGTGAACCGGCTGCTCCTGCGCAACATCGACGTGGTGGGCGTGGCCTGGGGCGGCTTCCTCCTGCATGAGCCGTCGCTGACGCCCACCATCGCCAAGGACCTGGAGGCGATGGCGGACCAGGGCGTGCTGGAGCCGGTGGTGGGCAGCGTCTTCCCCCTGGAGCAGGGAGCGCAGGCGCTGCGCGAGCTGGAGGCCCGGAAGGCGACGGGCAAGGTCGTGCTGCGCATGCGGTGAGCCCCGCGTCGGCGCCCGGGTGTCCGCCGGGCATGCGTCCAGGCGCGAGCGCCCGCTCCCCCGCTGCCGTCCTCCAGGGCGGGCAGCACCTTGGGGCAGGAGGTGACAGCACCATGGCGGAAAACCCCATCGACAAGCAGCACCAGCGGGAGCGGGAACAGGAGCGGGAGCGGCTGCGCGAGGAGGAGCGGAAGGACCTGGACGTGGAGTCCCGCCGGGGCCCCCGCCCGCTGGAGGGTTATGCCGGAGGGCACACCACGTGGACGGGCTCGCAGGACGACGAGGCCGCCGCCCGCGTGCATGCCCGCGACGCCGACGAGTCCTGGGAGGCCAGCGAGCGCCAGGCCCGGCTGGAGCCGGAGCCCGAGTCCCGCAGCCCCGACGAGGACGAGGAGGCCCGCAGGCGCGGCGAGGAGCCCGTGTCCCAGCGGGAGTAACCCGCGGCGTTCGGAAGAGCGGAGCTACCACGGCGTGGGGACGCCAACGTCCCGCGCCCTGCGTCCCTCCCTCCTCCCGCGGCGGTAGGGCGAGGCACCGGCACGGCGGGCTGTTAACGTCCCGCGCCGTGCCCCGTTCCTCCCTGCCTCCCACCGCGACGCTGCACCCGGACGAAGCGCGGCGCTACCTCGTCGGTCAGCTCGGGCTGGCCCGGCCTGCGCTGCCCCCGGGCGCGCGCGGCGTACGTGCCCTGCTGAAGGCGCTGCGCTGCATCCAGTTGGACCCGCTCGACGTCATCGGCACCAACGCGGACCTCGTGGCGCTGGCGCGCGTGGACGGCCTCGTCCGCGGCGACGTGTACCGCCACCTGATGCCGGGCCACGCCTTCGAGCACTTCGCCAAGGAGCGCTGCATCTTGCCCGCCAGCGCCTTCCCCTACTACCGCGAGCGCGCCGTCCAGGCGCCCTGGTGGCGGCTGGAGGAGCGGCTCAAGCGCGTGCCGGAGACGGTGCTCGACGCGGTGCTGAAGGAAGTGGAGGAGTTGGGCCCTGCCTCCGCGAAGACGCTGACGGACCACGGGCCCGTGGTGCCGCTGGACTGGAGCGGATGGAAGGGCACCGGCCGCGCCACCGCCATGGCCCTGGAGGTGCTGTGGACGCGCTGCCAGGTGGTGGTGTGCGGGCGCGCTCCGGGCGGCAAGGTGTACGACGTGCCCCGCCGCGCCCTGCCCCGCCTCGCGGACGCCCCGGTGGATGACACCTTCGAGCGCTGGGCCCTCGTGGAGCGCGTGGAGGCCGCGGGCCTGCTCAGCCGCGTCAGCGGGCCGCACTGGTCCACGCTGACCGACGTGCGCACCTCGCCCCTGCCGGACACGCTGGTGAAGGAGGGCGTGCTGGAGGAGGTGACGGTGCCGGGCTCGCCGCGGCGGTACCTGGCGCCCAGGGGCTTTCGCGCACGCGACTTCCCGGAGCCGGACGAGCGGATGCGCATCCTCGGGCCGCTGGACCCGGTGCTGTGGGACCGCGGGCTGGTGAGCCTGGCGTTCGGCTTCGACTACGTGTGGGAGGTCTACAAGCCCGCGGCGCAGCGGCAGTGGGGTTGGTACGTGTGCCCGCTGCTGCACCGGGGCGCGCTGGTGGGCCGGCTGGAGGCACGCGTGCGCGAGGACACGCTGCACGTGGACAACCTCTGGCGCGAGAAGGGCGTGAAGCTGGACGACGCGGCGCTCGACGCGGCGCTCGCGCGCCATGCGGTGGCGTGCGGCGTGGAGCGCGTCCGCCGCCCCCGGGCCCGCGTCGCCTCCTGAGGGGCCAGGGCTCAGCCCGGCTCGGGCAGCTCGCGCTCCAGCGTCTCGGCGGCATGGGCGTCCCGCGACACGCCGAAGCGCTGGCGCGAGCAGGCCAGCAACTGCCCCGCGTAGACGGTGTCGTCCAGCGCCGCCTGGAAGAGGCCCCGCTCCGCGAAGGCGCGCGCCCGCTCGTCCACCAGCCGGGCGAAGATGCGCGCCTGCTCCGCGTGCGCGAACAGGCGGACCACGGAGCGCGCGTCGAAGCACACCAGCGTATCGAACTCCATGCCGAGCGACAGCGTGCACGCCTCGCGGATGCCCTGGAGACACTCGTCCCAGGAAGCCTCCGCTCTCGCACGAGCGATGTCCGGAGCCAGGCGGCCGAGCTCACGCACGGCGTTCAGCGTGAAGACGTAGCGCAAGACGGGCATGCGGATGGGAACTACACCCCAGTCCCGGAGATTCATCCAGCCCCAGGCGCTCGGCCTGCAATCTTCCCGGCCGACTTCATGGACCGCACTCCGTGGGGCGCGCGCCAGCCTTGTCGGCATGCACCTGCCGCGTGTCGCGATATTCGTGCTGCCCCCGTCGCTCGCTGCACAGGCCTCCGAGTACCGGGGGGGCCCCGGACAGCCGGACACCTGACACCTCCATCGGCGCGGTGCCGCCAGCTGACGTGCGCGCCTGCCGGGACGCATCGTCCGCATGACGACAACTCGTCGTGCGGGCGGCGTCCCCAGGGAGCGCGGTGATAATCTCGGGGCACCGATACGCTCCATGCGCACCGACTCCTTCCCGACATGAAAGACCTCGACGCCATCCTCCGGGCCCGGCAGCGCGCCCAGGGTCCCCTGGTGCTGGCCACCGTCGTCGCCGTGTCCGGCTCGTCGTACCGCAAGCCCGGTGCTCGCATGCTGATGGGCGAGGACGGGTGGCTGGCCGGTGGCGTGAGCGGCGGATGCCTGGAGGCCGACATCGTCCGCAAGGCCTTCTTCTGGACGAGCACCGGCCCCCGCCTGCTGCGCTACGACTCCACCGGCGACAACGCCGAGGAAGAGGGCAGCCTGTCCTTCGCGCTCGGGTGCAACGGCGTGGTGGACGTGCTGCTGGAGCGCTTCGAGCCCGGCCCCGGGGAGGCGCTCGCCTTCGCCGCCGAGGCCCGGCTCTCGGGACGGCGCGCGGTGGTGGCCACGGTGTACCGGGGCCCCGCCAACGCCGTGGGCTCGCGACTGCTGGTGCGCGCGGACGGCACGGAGGCGGGAGACCTTTCCGGAGCGCTGCGCGAGGCCGTGCGCGAGGCGGCGCGCGAGGCGCTGGAGGCGGGAAGGACGTGGAGCGGCCCGTGCGGAGGCGCGGACGTGCTGGTGGAGGTGGTGGACCCGCCGCATCCGCTGGTGCTCTTTGGCAGCGGCTTCGACGTGGCGCCCGTGGTGACGCAGGCCGCGAGCCTGGGCTGGCAGGTCACCGTCGTCGCGGACCGGCCCTCGGAGACGTTGCGGCGCAGGTTTCCCCTGGCGCACGCGGTGGTGTCGGCGAAGGCCCGTGACGCGGTCGACGCGTTGACCTTGTCGCCGCGCACGCTCGCGGTGCTGATGACGCACAGCCTGCCCCAGGACCGAGAGCTGCTGCCGCGCCTGCTGCCCCGGGAGCTGCGCTACCTGGGCGTGCTGGGGCCCCGCTCGCGCACGGAGCGGTTGCTCGCGGAGCTGTCCCCCGCGCCCACGTCCGCGCAGCTGGAGAAGCTGCACGCGCCGGTGGGGCTGGACCTGGGCGCGGAGGGCGCGGAGGAGATTGCCCTGTCCATCGTCGCGGAGCTCCAGGCGGTGGTGGCGGACCGCGACGGCGGCAAGCTGCGCGAGCGTCAGGCGCCCATCCATTCGGCGGCGGCGCCTCCAGCGCGGAAGCTCGCGTGACGGTGGGCGCGGTGTTGCTCGCGGCCGGAGGCTCGTCGCGACTGGGGCGTCCGAAGCAGCTCGTCGTCCATCAAGGGAAGACGCTGGTGCGCCGGGCCGCGGATGCGGCCATCGCGGCGGAGTGTGGCCCCGTGGTGGTGGTGCTCGGCGCGCACCATGAGGCCGTGGCCGCCGAGCTGCTCGGGCTGCCGGTGCACGTCGTCGCGCATGCCGACTGGGCCGCGGGGCCCGGCGGCTCACTCGTCGCGGGAGTGCGCGCGCTCACCCGGATGCGCGAGGCCCCGTCCGTGGACGCCGTGCTCGTCCTGCTCTGCGACCAGCTCCGCGTGGACACCGCGCACCTGAAGGCCCTCGTGGAGAGGTGGCGGAACACGGGCGCGTCCGTGGTGGCGTCCACCTACGACGGCGTCCGGGGCGTGCCCGCGCTGTTCTCCCGCGCCGTGTTCCCGGAACTGGAGGCGCTCCGCCCCGAGCAGGGCGCGCGCGGGGTGATTGCCCGCGAGCCCTCGCGCGTGGCGGAGGTTCCCCTCCCCGGCGGAAACGAGGACGTGGACACCGAGGCGGACCTCGCACGGTTGAAGTGAGCCGCGCTTTATTCTCCAGACCCGCGCGCCTCGCGGGCCAGTGACTGCCCAGCGAGCGGACTGCCGACGCGTCCTCGTTCACCTGTTGCCGCACGGCGTTGACGTCCCAGTCTTGCCGAGGACCGCGAGCCTCCGTGCGCCGCGGGCCCCACGTGACACCGACAAAACACCGGACCGCACACGTCACCGTCACGTGACACGCATCCGCACGCTCGAAGGAGATGCACGCCATGGCGTACAGGGACTACGAGAACCGTCGCTTCCTCGGAGACGACCGGGACCGCTGGGGAGCCCGGGAGCGGGACTTCGACGATGGCTACCGGAGCAGCGACCCGGGGCCAAGGCAGGAGCGTGGCCCGTGGCAGGGCGGGCAGGGATACATGGGTAGCGGCTTCGGCCGCGGCTCCGAGGACTACGGCCGGGGCACCCGCGAGGACACCTCTCGCTACAACCGCGACTACAACACTCGTGACTACAACCGGGACTACAACACCCGGGAATACGACCGGGACTACAACACGGGTTACAACTACAACCCTGGCGTCAACTTCCAGGGGAATCAGGGTGGCTACGGCCGCTCGCAGGGCTACGGCGGGAACGACTGGAATGCCCGCCCGGGGTACGGGCAGTACAGCGTGCCGGGCACCTTCGGCGGCGGCTGGTCCGAGCGCGACGTCGGCTACGACCGGGGCCAGGACCGCGGCTTCGGCACCTACGTGGCGCGAGACAGGACCGACGGGCTCAACTTCCGCCGTGACGTCGACGAGCGTGGCCCCTTCGAGCGGCTCGGCGACAAGTTCCGCGAGGGCGTGCGCAAGCTGGGCAAGGGCCCCAAGGCGTACACGCGCTCGGATGACCGCGTCCGCGAGGACATCTACGACCGGCTCATGCACGGGTGGGTGAACGCCGAGGACGTGGAGGTGCAGGTGAAGGCCGGCGAAGTCACGCTGACCGGCTTCGTCGATGAGCGCCGCGACAAGCGCGTCATCGAGGACATCGTCGAGGAGGTCCTCGGCGTGAAGGACGTCCACAACCAGCTCAAGGTCAGCCGCCCCGAGCAGCTCGGCGCGACGACGACCGGGACACCGGGCACCACGCCCACCCGGGTCGCCCGCTCCTAGCGCGCGAGTCCACGGCGGCTCCCCGCACCGGGCGCGCGGGAGCCGCCTTCCCATTGCTCCGGAGGCGACCTCCGGTGTTCGTCTCCCTGGCGGCCCCGGGCCACGGCCGCATAGGGTGGCGACATGGAGAGTCGCGCCACGCTGGTGTTCACCGACGGTGCATGTTCCGGCAACCCCGGCCCCGGCGGCTGGGGCGTCATCATCGTCACGCCCGACGGCCAGGTGACGGAGCTGGGAGGCCACGAGGCGGAGACCACCAACAACCGGATGGAGCTGACCGGCGTGGGCAAGGCGCTGCGCCACCTGGAGCGCACGCCCGGGCCGCTGCACATCCTCACGGACTCCACCTACGTCATCCAGGGCATCACCAAGTGGGCCTTCGGCTGGAGCAAGCGCGGGTGGAAGACCGCCGACGGCGGTGACGTGGCCAATGCCGCCTACTGGAAGCGGCTCATGGCCCTGCTCGCCGAGCGCAAGCAGACCTTCTCCGGTCAGGACGCCGTCGTGGAGTGGAAGTACGTCCGCGGCCACGCGGGCGTGCCCGGCAACGAGCGCGTGGACGAGATTGCCGTCGCCTACTCCAAGCGCAAGAGCCCCCTGCTCTACTCCGGCCCGCTGCAGGGGTACGGCATCGCGGTGACGGACCTCCCCGACGACATGTCCGTCCCCGAGAAGAAGCCCGGTGAGCGCTCGAGTTCCGCCAAGGCGTACTCGTACCTGAGCGAGGTGGGCCGCGCCGTGAAGCGCCACGCCACCTGGGCCGCGTGCGAGCGCCGCGTGAAGGGCGTGCCGGGCGCCCGCTTCAAGAAGACGCGCAGCGCCCAGGATGAGGCCCAGGTGCTGGAGGAGTGGGGCGTGAAGCCCCAGGACGTCCAGGCGGAGGACTGAGCGGGCCTTCGCTACTGCTTCAGCGGGAAGTAGCCCACCTTCGTGACGATGGCCTGCCCCTCGGGCGAGAGCGCGAAGTCGATGAGGGCCTTCGCCGTGCCCGCGGGCTCGCCACGCGTGTAGAAGAAGAGGTCGCGACTGAGCGGATACCTGCCGCTCTGGATGTTCGCCTCCGTCGGCGCCACCTCGTCGTTGCCGACCTTCACCGACAGCTCCCGGATGCCCTTGCCGTAGGCCGCGCCTCCGAAGCCGATGCCGTACTTCTCCTTGGAAATCGCATTCACCACGGCGGCGGTGCCCGGCAGCGTCAGCGCCGCGGAGGTGAAGTCGTTGCCGTCGAGCACCTCGTCCTTCACGAAGACATACGTGCCCGACGAGTTCTCACGCGAGTAGACGGCGATGCGCGCGTCCGGGCCGCCCACCTCCTTCCAGTTCTTCAAGTCTCCCAGGTAGATGGCCTGGAGCTGGTCGATGCTGAGCGCCCGCACCGGGTTGGACTCGTGCACGTAGAAGGTGACGCCGTCCCTCGCCACCGGCGTGCCCTTCGCCGCCACCTTGTGGCGCGCCTGCACCTGCTGGGCCTCGGCCGGCTTGATGGAGCGGCTGGACATCGCAATCTCGGTGGTGCCGTTGAGCAGCGCCGCGATGCCCGTTCCGGAGCCGCCCCCCGTCACCTGGATGCGCAGCTCCGGGCGCGCCTTCATGAAGGCCTCGGCCCACTGCTGGCCGAGGATGACCATGGTGTCGCTGCCCTTGATGGTGAGCGCGTTGCCCTCCGCCGCCGGCACGCCCGCGTCCTGCTTCGCGCTCCCAGCTCCCCCCTTGCAGCCGGTGACGAACGCGAGCAGCACGCAGGTGAGGAGGGACGCGAGGACGTTCTTCATGGTGGGCTCCGGGTGGGTGGGAGGCACGTCTCGAAGCAGGTGAGCGCGGCGACCATCCCACGCCTCCGCATGGGCGGGACTGCCTCCGGGCTCGGGGCTCCGGCTTCCGTTCTGTCCGCGACGCCGCGCTTCAGGCGAGCGGCGGCAGGTGCGCCAGCAGTCGCTCCAGGTCGGGCTGCAGCTCGTCCGGAGTGGCGCTGGCCAGCTCGTCCGGCGAGTGGGTGCCCCACGTCACGGCGTAGGTGCGCAGGCCCGCCGCCTGTCCCGCGTGCAAGTCCAGCGTGGTGTCCCCACCATCCACAGCCCGCCGGTGCCCAGGGCCGCGAGGGCCCGGTGGAGCACGTCCGGCGCCGGCTTGTGCGGGAAGCCGTCCGTGCCCTGCACGTGGTGCAGCAGCCCGCCCAGCCCCAGCGCGTCCACGAAGCGCCGCGCCATGTCGCTGCGCTTGGTGGTGGCCACGGACAGCAGGTAGCCCCGCTCGCGCAGGGTGCGCAGCACCTGCTCCACGCCGGGGAAGGTGCGGGAGCGGTTGAGGAAGTTGCGCGGGTAGTGCTCGCGGTAGGCGGCGCACAGGGCGGGCACGTGCTCGGGCTCGAACCGCGCGTACATCACGTCCAGCGGCTGACCGATGAGGGCTCGCACCTCCGCGTACGCGGGCGCCGGCAGCCCCAGGTGCGCGAAGCCATGGAGGAAGCTGTCGATGATGTCCGGCAGCGAGTCCACCAGCGTGCCGTCGAGGTCGAAGAGGATTCCGCGGGAGTCAGCAGGGCTCACGCACCGTTCCATACGCCGTCCGCGCCTCCCATGCACGGGGTTGTAGGCCCTCCACCGATACGTTCTCCCGCACCGGGCGTTCTCCTGCCCGGCTGGGACGCAGCACCCCATGCGCCCGTCCCGGAACGAGAGGAGCAGCGATGCGGCGAGGCACGCAGCGGACGGCTCGGGAGACAGGCGACGGATATTGGGTGGCTCCCGAGGTGCCCGGACTGGAGCTGCACCAGGCGGCGTACACCCAGTGGACCTTCCCGAAGCACTCCCACGACGTCTTCTCCCTCGTCGCCTATGACGCGGGCGCCCACGCGCTGCACCTGCAAGGGCAGCACGTCGTGGCCTCGGCGGGCAGCCTGATGGCCATTGCCCCCGGGGAGATGCACGAGGGCCGCGCGGCGGACTCGAGCATCGGCTGGGCGTACCGCATCCTCTACGTCCCCGCCGCGCTGCTCACCCGCGCGGCCGAGGAGGCCGGAGCCCCGGCGGGGAGCCTGCCCGGCTTCGCCGCCCCCGTGTTCCAGGACCCGGAGCTGCTGGCGTCCTTCACCCGCACCTTCGACGCCTTGAAGGACGGCGCGGTGGCGGCGCTGGAGCGCGAGGAGCACCTGCTCGGGCTGCTGGTGGTCCTGCTGCGCCGCCACGCGGGGCTGACGCGCGGGGCGCGGCGCGCTCCGGCGTGTCCTCCGGGCGTGCGGCGGGCGCGGGAGCTGCTGGAGGCGGACCCCACTCGCAACGTCACCCTCGAGGAACTGGCACGCGTCGCCGGGCTCAGCCCCTGGCACCTGGTGCGCGCCTTCCACCGCCAGCTCGGGCAGACGCCGCAGGTGTACCAGCGTGCCCTGCGCCTGCGCCGGGCGCAGGAGCTGCTGGCCGGCCCTCTGCCCATGGCCGAGGTGGCGCTCGCGTGCGGCTTCACGGACCAGAGCCACCTCATCAAACACTTCGGCCGCACGCTGGGCGTGACGCCGGGAGCCTACCGGGCCGCGGCGCTCGCGGGGCGTGGACAGCGCAAGCGCGTACAATACGGGTCCGCCCCACCTCTCTAACTTGGAACCCTCACTTCAGGAGGGTCCACACATGAGGGGCGACATCTTCGCAGTGGCAGTGCTCACCAGCTGGCTCGCGGGCTGCGCGGGGGAGGAACCCGTGCAGGAGAAGACAGAGCCCACCACCGCCGCGGTGGAGCCGGACACGGCCCAGGCGGAGGACGCGCTGGGCGCACGGGGCGCCGTGGTCCTTCCGCCCCATGCCCGCGTGCACGGCCGCACGGTGACGGAGTGGGCGAAAGAGTGGTACCGCTGGCACTTCCGCGTCCCCGCGGACCGCAGCCCCATGCTGCTGCTGGAGCAGGACTGCGACGTGGACCAGGACAGCCCGGTCTTCTTCGTGCCCGTGTATGACCTGGACACCACGTTCCAGCGCACCTGCCGCGTCCCGAAGAACCGGCCCGTGCTCGTGCCGCTGTGGGTCATCATCAACGACTACCCCTGCCCCGACCCGTCCTTCGAGCCCGCGCCGGGCCAGACGCTGGAGGACTTCCTGCGCCAGGGCGCCATCGACTTCAACAACGGCACGCAGGACCTCGTCGTCACCATCGACGGGCGGCGCATCGACGTCCGCCGCCACCGTCACACCAGCGGCCTCTTCACCTTCGACGGGGACCCGAGCCTCGTGGGGAAGATTCCCGACCCGTGCCTCACCGGCGGCGAGCAGCGCGGTGTGACGGATGGCTGGTGGCTGATGCTCCAGCTGTCGCCGGGCGAGCACGTGGTGAATGTCCGGGCCCTGGCCCCCTTCGGCGCCCCCATCGACTACACGTACACGCTGCGCGTCGGGAGGTAGCCGCGCCCCAGGGCCGGAGTCATTTTCGAGCCAGGAGGGGAAGAAAACCCGCGCTCTCCGTTCTGCTCGCTAGCAAAGGAGCAATCGAAAATGACGTCCTTCCGAAACCTTCGCCCGCACAGGGCCTGGGCACTGGTGTGCGCGCTGGCCCTGAGCGCCTGTGGTGAGTCGGGTCTCCCCGAAGAGGAGACTCCGGCCGGGCTGGAGACCGCCGCGGCGGCCCAGCCGCTGGCCTTCTCCTCTCCCATGGACTTCAGCGAGCTGCGGGGCCTGCCCCCGCCGCCCGCGGCCATGGACACCACGGTGGCCGAGCTGCTGCGGGTGCTCCCCTCCCCTCGCTTCGACGACCTGCGCGGTGTGCTCTCCACCCGGCACCAGCCCACCCACAAGGTGCGGCTGCTGACGTCGTACGCGCGCAACTACCCTGTCTTCCTCCGGGGGAACCAGGCCCTGCTGCCCCAGGCGGACGGTGTCTTCGCCGCGCAGTCCCCCGTCGTCACCGCGCAGACGCTGGCCGGCAACGCGTGCAGCACCACCCACGCGTGCGCCGACCTCTTCGTCCCCACGACGGAGGACCTCGCGCTCCAGCCCTATGCGGCCATCGTCCTGGTGGCCCCGCGCGTGGAGCTGGCGGGCCCGGTGGACACCGGTGGCACCACGCTCGTCATCGCCGCCGGTGACTACGTCGCCAACGGCTTCCCGCTGAGCACCTCCCCGGGCTACCGCGCTGCCGCGGTACGGCCGCCGGAGCCCACCGGGTCCACCCCACCGCCCCATCCGCCCGGGCGCGACGGGCGCAACGCGGGCAGCTTCGTCCTCTACACCAACGTCCTCAACGGTGTGCGCGTCAACGTCACCGGCGAAAAGGGCGATGACGGCTGGCCTGGCATGGACGCCCATGCCGAGGGCATCACCACCACCATCTCCGGCAACTATGGTCCCAACCCCAGCGTGAGCTGCACGGCCACGTCCATCCCCCGCCAGGCGCAGAACGGCAGCAACGGCGGCAAGGGCGGACGGGGCGGCGAGGTCCTCATCCGCTACACCTCGCTCACCGGGCCCGGCCTCGTCAACGAGCCCAACAAGTCCGCGCCGGTGACGCCCGAGCAGTGCTTCATGGACGACGCGCTGCACTGCCAGAGCCTGCGCTGCCGGTGGAACCCGGCCATCGCCCTGTGCGACGTGCTCACCGAGGCCGACAACGCGCAGTGCTCCGACGGCATCGACAACGACCACAACGGCTTCAAGGACTGCCAGGACTACGGCTGCTCCAAGAATCCCCACGTGACGGTGTGCCCGGAGGCCACCTGGTCCCCGCTGGCGAAGGAGTCCTCCGCCGAGGCGTGCAGCGACGGGCGCGACAACGACGGCGACGGGCAGACGGACTGCGCCGACCCGCAGTGCGGCATGCGCGGCTTCTGCCAGCAGGGCCGTCCCTCCAACAGCGAGTTCACCGAGGACCTCTGCACGGACGGCAAGGACAACGACGGCGACGGCTACAAGGACAGCCAGGACTACAGCTGTGTGAATTTCTCCGGAGAAGCAGGCGACGAGGAGTGCTCGGACCAGCTCGACAACGACGGGGACGCGCTGGGTGACTGCGCGGACCCGGGCTGCATGTCCCTGCCCGCCTGCGCGCGAGGCCCCCTGCTGGCGCTCACCAGCGGCTTCGAGGAGCTCAGCGACGCGGCGTGCTCGGACGGCACCGACAATGACATGGACGGCGACACGGACTGCGCGGACCGCGAGTGCCGCATCAGCCCCAAGGTCACCACCGCCTGCGGCAGCGAGCGCACCCCGGTGAACTGCTCGGACGGCATCGACAACGACGGGGACGGCAAGGTGGACTGCAGCGACTCCGGGTGCTCGGGCAACCCCTACGCGAAGGTGTGCGAGCCGGAGACCTATCCCTTTCTCCAGGAGGCCACCGCGGCCACGTGCAGCGACGGCGTGGACAATGACGCGGACGGCTTCCGGGACTGCTACGACTACCAGTGCAGCAACAGCCCGCTCGCCGGCACCGTCTGCGGCAACACCGAGAACACCGTCGCGCAGTGCACGGACGGCGTGGACAACGACGGGGACTACCGCATCGACTGCGGTGACAGCAACTGCTCCAGCAACCCGTTCTACGGCGACCTGCTGTGCCGGCAGAAGCTGGCGACGTGGCACGACATCTCCATGTCCGAGCCCTACAACGGGCGCTACACGGACACGCGCGCCGAGTTCCTGAACGCGGCGCCCATCGGCGGCAAGAAGGGCCTCGCCGGCAACCGGGCCTCCAAGACGGTGACGGTGACGGTGCAGGAGGCGCCGCCCGGCTCCTGCGAGTTCTACGACGACTACCTCTGCGTGCCGCGCGAGGAGCAGCGCACGTGCTTCGTGGGCACCAAGGCCACCGCGGGCACCGCCGGGGCCGCGGGCACCGTCGGCACAGTGCGTGCTCTGCGTGCAACGCGGCGGGACGTGGACATGCTGCGCGCGCTGCTGGCGCCCCAGTCCTGGCGCGTGGCCCAGGCGCAGGGCAACGCCCACTTCAAGCGGGGTGAGCTGAAGGAGGCCGCCTTCGTCTACTCGCAGAACATCGCGGAGATGGGCGGCATCCTCGCGCAGGCGGGCATGGTGTGCGACGTGGCGCCCACCGGCCGGCCCTTCGCGGACGTGTACCTGTACGGCGCGCTCTGCCCGCTGATGGCGCACGACGTGACGAAGCTCAGCTTCCTCCAGGGCCAGCGCAACTTCCACGGCCTGACGAAGGCCACCCCGCTCAACCCGCACGTGCGCTACGAGCAGCTGCGCTCGGAGTTCAACACGCTCTACGGCGTGCTGGACAGCTCGGTGGGCCACTGGCTGACGCTCTCCACCACCGTGCAGCTCTCCGCGTGGATGGCCGCGCACCAGACGGAGCTGAACAACGAGGTGGTGACGCTGGGCCAGGAGCGCGACGTGGCGGACCAGCGCATCGTCGTGGCCACCGCGCAGCTCAACGCGCTGGAGCAGTCCATGAACAACCGCAAGGCCGCCATCGCCTCGCTGACGGAGGCCATCCAGACGACGGACACCCGCATCCAGGAGCACTACAACGCCGCGGGCAAGGACTTCGGTGACTTCCTCCTGGACATGGTGGGCACCGTGGCCGCGGCCTACGGCGGCGAGTTCCTCACCGCCATCGGCGGCAAGGCGGCGGACGCGCTGTGGGGCGAGATGAAGAAGAGCTTCCAGTCGGAGACGAGCGCCACGTCGGTGCCCGGCTCGGGCCCGCCCAGCAACGACAGCAACTCGTTCCTGTCCGGGGTGTGGGAGGCGCTGAAGACGTCCGCCACCGACGCGGCCAAGAGCAAGCCCTTCAAGGACAAGCTCAAGAGCGGCGGCACGGAGCTGTGGGATGTCGTCAGCGGCAACCAGAAGAAGCCGGCGCGCAGCGTGCTGGCGGACGAGGTGAAGAAGGAAATCCTCAGCCAGTCCCAGGTGGAAATCACCCTGGACCTGCTGGACCTGCAGGCCCAGCTCACCAAGGCCCGGGCGGAGTACGAGCTGGCGCAGATGGAGCGGGACACGGTGCTCCTGCGCCAGCGCAACGCGGTGGCCGCGCGCGACGCGCTCAACTCCATCCTCGCCTTCGGCGCGGGCACGGAGCTGCGCCAGTTCGACCAGCTCCTCATCGGGCAGCAGGTGTACACCACCGCGGTGCGCACGCTGGACCAGCTCACCGCGCGCTACTGGGAGCTCATCCGCGTGGCGGAGTACCAGTACCTGCCCTTCGACCCGTCCACCGGTGACAGCGCGATTCCGGCGGGCTTCCGGGCGAACTACGACTTCAACCTCCTCACCTATACGCAGATGCAGACGCGGCTGGTGGACCTGGACAACCTGCAGTCCCACTACGTGCTGAGCAACGCGACGCACTACCGGCGCCTGCCGGGCAGCACCTTCCACCCGCTGACCGCGGACGAGGTGGCGAGGATGAAGGCGCTGGGGGACCTCCTCAACGGGCCGACGACGTACGTGGGGGCGCGCTTCCAGATTACGGCGAGCGACCTGGCGGCCACGCCCGAGCTGTCCCTGCGCAACGGCCACCGCGTGCGCAACGTGCGCATCAACGTGGTGAACGCCAGCGGCACGACGGTGTCGGTGCCGGCCGTGCTGGTGCGCGACACGATGGATGCCTTCAAGCTCGGCGGCTACTTCGCCGAGTTCGAGCTGGTGGAGAAGGACCGGTACACCTCCGGCGGCACGCGGCAGGTGCTGCACTACGTGCCCTTCACCGCCTGCGTGTCCCGCCCGCCCGTGTGCAACCTGACCGACGCGTCGTGCTCCACCGCCTTCCAGGCCGCGCCCTTCTCCGACGAGTGCAGCGTGGCGCCGGGCGGCTCCACCCCCGCCAGCAACTCCTTCTATGACCGGAGCCTGCTGGGCGAGTGGACGCTGCTGGTGGACTCGACGCGCTTCGCCGCGCTGGGTGAGGTGCGTGCGGTGGAGGTGGTCTTCATGGCCACCGGCACCGTCATCTGACGCACGGCATCTCTGACGGGCACGCGCGGCACGGCGTGCCCGTCTTTCTTCCTCCCGCGCCTGGCCATGTCGTTTTGCTGCGTTACCCTCGAAAAGCAGTGACACGCCGAAGCTCGGTTCGAGAGGGACGCATGCAGGCAAGGAACGTCATCGGAAGCGCGCTGCTGGCCGCCGGAATGATGATGGCCGGGTACGGAGGCGCCTCGGCCGAAGCGGCGGAGCTCGACTCCGTCCCCCTGAGCGGGGACGCACGGCCGGACACCGCGGGGCAGGACTTCGAGTACACGTATTACAGCGAGCCGGCCAAGTGGAACGTCATCGGCGGACAGGGCCGCTCGTCTGGCGCCTGGTTCCGGTGGGGCACCACGTCGGCCTACTACGACTACACCTCCGACACCGGCTTCTGAGACAGCCTCGGTAGGACGCGCACGGCCCGCCCCGGACACCTTCCGGAGCGGGCCGCTGTTGCTCCGACGAGACTAGTTGTCGGTGGCGTCCTCGATCTTGTCGCCGGCGGACTCGGCGGCGTCCTCGGTCTTGTCTGCGGCATTCTCGGCGGCGTCCTCCGTCTTGTCGGCCGCCTTCTCCGCGGCGTCCTCCGTCTTGTCCGCGGCCTGCTCCATGTCGTCCTTGGCGCTCTCGCGGGTGTTGCGGTGGCAGCCCACACCCAGCACCAGCGCACCCAGCGTCACGGCCAGCAGCGTCTTCACCTGCATGTATTCCTCCTCGTGCAAGGCCCCGGGACTTCAAGGTCCCGGAGCCGGAAAGTGCGCGGGAAGATAGTCACGCCCCTCCAGGTGCCAAGGGACCCCTCCCGTCCGGCGCGGGCCGGGAATGCCTGCCGGGCGTCCGGTGTCGATGTGCCCGCGACCCTCGCGAGGAGCCGGACATGGTGGGACGACAGGTCTTCCGGACAGGTGCACTCCTCCTGCTGCTGGCCACCCTGCGCGCCGGGGCCGCCGCGAAGGAGCCTGAGCGCGGGCCCCTGACGCCGGAGCAGGAAGCGGCCATCACCCGCGCCGTCGAGGACGAGCTGCGCGAGTCCGGCGCGCCGGGCGCGGCCGTCGCCGTGGTGCGGGGCGGAGAGACTGTCTATCTGCGGGCCTTCGGCGTGCGCAGCAACGAGGAGCGCACGCCCGTCACCCCGGACACGCTGTTCCGCCTGGGCTCCACCACCAAGATGCTCACCTCGCTGGCGGCGCTCGACGCGGCGTCACGGGGGCGGCTCGGCCTGGACGTCCCGGTGCGCACGTACGTGAAGGACGTGCACCCGGCGCTGGGAAAGGTGACGCTGCGCCAGCTCCTGTCGCACACGGCGGGCATGCGCGAGGCGTCCCCCTCCGTGCAGTCGAAGGATGACGAGGGGCTGGGTCGGATGGTGCGCGGCTGGAAGGGCGACTACCTCTTCGCGCCTCCCGGCGACGTCTTCTCGTACAGCGGCCCCGGGTACTGGCTGGCCGGGCTGGTGCTGGAGCGCGTCCACGGCAAGCCCTACGCGGACACGATGCGCGAGGCGCTGTTCCAGCCGCTCGGCATGGCGCGCAGCACGCTGCGCCCGCTGGAGGCCATCACCTCCGACTTCGCCCAGGGCCACGAGGAGAACGGGAGCGAGCTGAAGGTCGTCCGTCCCATGGCGGAGAACACCGCCATGTACCCGGCGGGCTCCGCGTTCTCCTCCGCCCGCGAGCTGACGCGCTTCGCCTCCGTGCTGGCGCGCGGCGGACTGGACGGGGAGCGCCGCGTACTGCCCGAGGCGGCCGTCCGGGACTTCTTCACCGCGCACGTGCCGCTGCCCGGCGCCGGGCCGGAGGAGGCGCGCTATGGCTTCGGGCTGGTGCGGCTGCGGCTCGGTGGGACGGAGGTGTTCGAGCATGGCGGCGTGCGCCGCGGGTACGGCTCACACTTCCGCTTCCTCCCGGAGCGCCAGGGCGCGGTGCTGCTCATCACCAACAAGAACGGCGTCACGCTGCGCAAGTCACTCGACGTCATCTCGCGCACCGTCTTCGGCCTGCCGGACCCGCCCGCGCCGCTGCCGGATGACCCGCCGCTGACCGCCGCGGAGGCGGAGCGCTATACGGGCACGTATGCGCACGCGGACCTCGTGCGCTTCGGGGTGTCGTGGGATGGCAAGCAGCTCGTGCTGACGACGGACGCCGCGAAGCCGCTCCAGCGCACGCGACAGGACGGCTTCCGCACAGAGGACGGGCAGGAGTATGTGTTCGTCTTCAAGCCGGGACAGTCGAAGGCGCGCTACCTCCACACGGACCTGCTGACCGCCATGCGCACGGGGAAGTAGCCCGGGCCGACTTCAGGGGAGCGTCTCGGGGACGCGGGCCCCTGCCCTCTCCACCCACTTGCGCGCCTTCTCCACCTCCGCGTCGAACCAGCCGGAGGCGTTCGCCTCTTCCACCTCCGCCCAGGTGAAGCCCGGCCCTTCCGACGGGGGCAGCGGATGCTCCCGCTGCCAGCGCGCGGCCACGGCGCGCGCCAGGTCCGACTGACTCCGGGAGAGCGCCACCGCAATCAGCAGTGAGCCCGGCTCCCGGTCCGACTCGTGGAGGGCCGCCGCCAGCTCGTGGTGACACCAGGGCCGGTCCAGCACGAAGAGCACGGCCGTGACGAACTGCCGCGCGGCGGGCACGGAGGAGCGCAGCGCGAGCCGGACCAACTCCCGCGCGTGCTCGTGCGCATGCTCCAGCGCGAGCAGGGCGAAGTCTCCGATGTACGGGTTGCCCCGGTAGCCCTTCACCGGGTCCACCCGCGCGAAGGCGAGCATCGCCGCGAGCACGCGCTCGCGCTCCAGGTTCCGCCCGAGCAGGTACTTCGCGGCGGCGTACATGGGGTAGGGGTGGTGCTCGCTGGGGGACAGCCGCTGCAATGCGAGGCGAAGCACGGCCTCGCTCCCAGCGGCGCCGGGCATCGCGTCCAGGCGGTTCACCGCATCGCCCGTCGCGGAGGACACGGGGCCTTCGATGATGCGCGTGCAGGCACGGACCTGCTCCTCGTCCGTGGCCAGCCCCTGCAGGGCCGCGAGGGCCTCCTCCGCCGTCCCGGGTGTCCCAGCGTGCGCGAGGAGCCAGTCGCGCCGGGACTTCCGCTGGGCCTCGGCCTTCTCCCGAAACACCTCGCCGCCCGGACGCGACGCCAGCGCCTCGAAGTCGCGCAGGTGCACGAGGCACCGCGTCGTGGCCACGTCGCTCGACAGGTCCAGCGCCGCGGCGGCCTCCGCGAGCGCCTCCAGGCCGGGCGGGAGCCGGAGGGCACCGTCCTGCTCGGGCCGTCCGAAGAGCCCCGCCGCGTGCAGGTCATCAATGGCGTCCACCAGCAGCGCCGCGCCGGGCAGGAGCGAGCGCAGGCGGGACTCCGGCAGCGCGGGCTCGGTGAGCGACAGGACTCGCCGGGCGAAGAAGTACGCGTCGATGGATGCGCCCTCCTCGTCGTGGAAGTCCATGTCGATGACCTCGCCAGGGCCCTCGAAGCAGCAGCCGATGCCATGGAAGCTGAACCGCCAGCCCGCGTACCCCGGCACGTCCCCATCGTCCTCGTCGAGCCCGCGTCCGGTGATGCGCTCCCTCACCATCTGCAACAGCCAGCGCTGCCGGCTCACCTGCCGCAGCAGGCACAGCAGGAGCCAGCCGTGCGCCACGGGCAGGACGTCCTCCCCGAGGAGCGCGGCCTCCGTGGGCGCGGGAGCGTCGGCCACCACGGCGCGCACCGCCGCCTCGAGTCCCCGCGCGGCCTTCCGGTCCAGCATCGACGCCTCCTCCCGCTTCCGGCTACCGCGCCTTCACGCAGCTCCAGGGACTGCCGAAGAACTTCTCCCAGGCGTCGCGGTCATGCGCGGGGAGGAATTGCAGCTCGGGCGCCAGCTCGTGGAGCTGGGAGAGCCGGGCAACCTGCTCGCTGGCGGACTGGGCGTCCGTGTCCGTGAAGAGCTGAAGCACCGTGCTCTTGGGCAGGCGCCGCTCCACCGACTCCACGAGGTTGACGGTGTCGCCCACGTGGACCAGCCGCCGCTCGGGCGAGAGGTTCACGAAGGTGGCGATGCTGCCGGGCGTGTGGCCGGGAATCCGCGCCACCACCACCGCGCCGTCGCCGAAGACGTCGAAGCGCTCGTCGAAATTTTCATAGGGCTTCGGCTCGAAGGCCATGGCCGTCATGCGCCCCTCCACCGCCTGGGCGTGCTCGGGAAAGACTTCCTTGCGCGTGCGCCAGGCCTGGATGAGCGACAGCTCCTCCGCGGGCAGCAGCACCGGCACGTCGCGCAGCTCCACCATGCCGCCCAGGTGGTCCAGGTGCGCGTGCGAGGGGATGAACCACTTCAGGCCCTCCGGCGAGGCGCCCACCTTCTGGAACGCCGCGGCCAGCGTGGACCTGTCCCGCGTCCCCTTGAGCGCCGACTCGTTGAAGAAGCGCGCGAGCGGCGGCCGCTGCTTCACCTCCTCGTGCACGTTCGGGCTGTAGCCCGCGTCGATGAGCACGTCGCCCCGGGGATGCCGCACCAGCAGCGCGGAGGCCGTGTTCCTCCACGTGCCGGTGCGCGTGAGGCCCGCGGTGCCGAGCTGGCCCCACACGTCGCTCCGCGACAGCTCCAGCCAGCAGACCTCCACCGGAGGCAGCGCTTTCAAGTCCGGCACCGCGCGCGTGTGCGGCGGCGCGGGAGGCAGCTCCGCCGTGAGCAGCTTCGCCCCGCCTCCGAGCAGTCCCACCGCGCACAGCAGCCCCAGCAGGCGGCCCCAACGCACCCTGAATCTCGCCATGCGCCGTGCTTAACACGCCCGGTGCGTCGGATACCCGTGAGCCCCAGGACGGGCGCTGCCGGTTCGCACGCCCACCGGCTGTCCGGCCTTCCGTGAGCGGGACCCGCTGGCAGCGCTCAGGCGGTGGCGGGTGGGCTCGGCTCCCGCGCCGTGCGGCACGCGCCCAGCGCGTCCTCCAGGAAGCGCAGCGCGCCGCGAAGGTCGGACGAGGCCGCCTCCACGGGAGAGCAGCGTGCCCGCTCGATGCGGCGGCGCACCGCCTCGATGGCCTGCCGCAACCGCTCGGAGTCTCCGGGCGTGGCCCTCGCATCGGCCACGTCCACCGCGCCCCGCAGCAGCGCGGCCAGCTCCCGGAGCACCGGGTCCTCCTGGAGCTCGGGCGCGCCCTCCAGCACCACGAAGCTCGCCTCCGCGGCCGCCGCGTCCCCCAGGAAGGCCTCCACCGCGGCCCGGTGGATGGCGAAGCGCAGCGCCTGCCCTCGCGACACCCGGCCCAGGCCGGACACCGCCTCCGACAGCCGAGCCCACGCCTCCTCGAACGAGCCCAGCGCCGCCTCCGCGCGCCCCAGCTCGCCCAGCGCCGTGCCCTCCAGGAGCCGCTGGCCCAGCTGCCGGCCCATGCGTCCCGCCGCCAGCAGGTGCTCGCGCGCGTCGAGCGCCCGGCCATCCTCGAGCAGGTAGCAGCCCAGGTTGAGGCGTGCCACCGCGACGCCCGCCCGGTCTCCCACGCTGGCCGCGCGAGTCACCGCCTCCTCCAGCAGCGCCAGCGCCTCGCGCGTGCGGCCCACCTCGCCGATGGCCACCGCGCAGTTGGTGAGGAAGCCCACCTCGAACGTCACGTCCCCCACGGCGCGGAACAGCGCCTGCGCGTCGCGCAGGTGGGGAATGGCCGCCTCCGCGCCACAGCGCGCCTGCTCCACCAGCCCCAGGTTGCCCACCGCGTACGCCTCCAGCCAGCGGTCCTCACCCGACTGCAGGCGCAGCGCTTCGCGCACCAGCGCCCACGCGCGCGGCACGTCGCCCTCGTGGCGCGCGACGATGGACAGGTCCACCAGCACGCGCTTCTCCCCCGCCACCGCGCCCAGCGCCCGCAGGGCGGTGCGGGCCGCCTCCAGGTCGGTGCGCGCCAGCTCCAGGCTGCCCGACTCCAGCAGCACCCGGCCGCGCGCCGCCAGCGCCTCGGCCACCAGCAGCGGCGAGGCCGCCACGGCGCACGCCTTCGCGAGCGCCTGGTCCAGCCGCGACAGCAGCAGGCTCACCGGCCCGCGCGTGACGACCTCCGGCTCCAGCGCCACCAGCGCCTCCAGCGCGCGCTCCACCGAGCCCGCCGTGGCCGGCTGCACGCGCAGCGCGTTGTCACAGGCGGCCAACAGGTTCTCGCGCTCCTGCGCGAGCTGCCGCAGCGCCTCCGCGCCACCCGGGCCCCGCACCCGGGCGCGCAGCCCCCGCGCCAGCGCGAGGTACCAGTCCGCGTGCCGCTCCGCGAGCGCCTCGGCCCCGCCCACCTCGGGCAGCTTCGCCGCCGCGTACTGGCGGATGCTCTCGTACTGCCCCAGCCGCGGCTCTCCTCCCGGGTCCTCCGGCTCCAGCACCCGCAGCAGCGACTTGGCGCGCAGCGACTCGAGCACCTCCCACGCCGGCGCGTCCTCCGGGAGCCCCAGCACCGCCTCCGCCGCCTCCAGGGTGAAGCCGCCGCTGAACACCGAGCAGCGCGCCAGGGCCGTCTGCTCCGCGGGCTCCAGCAGGTTCCAGGACCAGTCGATGGCGCCGCGCAGCGTGGCCTGCCGCGCGCTGGCGTCCCGCCGCCCCCCGCGCAAGAGCTCGAAGCGGCGCGACAGCCGCTCGCGCAGCTGGCTCACGCTCAACAGCCCCATGCGCGCCGCCGCCAGCTCCAGCGCCAGCGCGATTCCGTCCAGCTGGCGCACGATGTCCGCGACGCGGGGCGCATCCTCCACCGTCAGCTCGAAGTCGCCCCGCGCCTCGCGCGCCCGCTGCACGAACAGGCGCACCGCGTCCGAGCGCGAAATCTCCTCCAGGCGCGACGCCCCCACGTCGGGGACGTCCAGGGGTGTCAGGTCCAGCAGCCGCTCACCGGGAAGACGCAGCGACTCGCGCGAGGTGGTGACGAAGCGCGCGCGGGGGGCCATCGCCATCCAGCGCCCCAGCGTGGCCGGCACGTGCCGCACCGCCTGCTCCAGGTTGTCGAGGATGACCAGCACGTCCCCGCAGTCGTCCAGCACGCGTCCCAGCCGCTCCACCGGCCCGGTGGGGTCACCGTCCCGCCGCAGCGCCACGCCCAGCGCCTGCCCCACGGCGTGGCAGAGCGCGTCCGCCGACTGCACCTCCGCCAGCTCGCACAGCCAGACGCCGCCCTCCCACGCCCCCGACTCCAGCTCCAGCGCGCCGAAGTGCGTGGCCAGCCGCGTCTTGCCCATGCCTCCCGGGCCCAGCACCGTGACGAGCCGCGCGCCCTCCTCGAGCCAGCGCCTCAACGTCGCCAGCTCCGCGCCCCGGCCCACCAGCCCCTCGCGCGCCACGGGCACGTTGCCCTGCCTGTCACGCGGCGCGCGGGGCGCGCCGAAGCGCCGGTCCGACAGCGACGCCGGCAGCACCTCCACCAGCGCCACCGCGTCGTCGATGCCCTTCAGGCGGAACGCCCCCAGCGGGCGCACCGCGGGCCGGCCCAGCGACTCCACCGCCGGCGCCACCTGCGCCCACGCGCCGCCGCTCACCAGCACCTGCCCGCCATGGCCCGCCGACGTCACCCGCGCCGCCACGTTCACCATGCGGCCCAGGTAGTCCATGCGGCCCGTCTGCTCGTTCAGGCGGCACTCGGGCTCGCCCACGTGGACGCCCATGCGTACGCGCAGCCCGCGGTGCAGCGTCCCGCGCGGGCCCTGCTCCTCCGCCGCTTCCGGCAGCGCGAGGAGCTCCGCCGGCCAGGGCGCGCGCAGCAGCGCCTCCTGCGCCTCCAGGCACCAGCGCAGCGCCTCCTGCACCGAGGGGAACGCCACCATGAAGGAGTCGCCCTGCGTCTTCACCTCGTAGCCGGTGGTGCCCGCGAGCAGCGAGCGCAGCACTTCGTCATGCACCTCCAGCGCGGCGCGCATGCTCGCGTCGCACCGCTCCCACAGCCGCGTGGAGCCCTGCACGTCGGTGAAGACCAGCGCCACCGTGCCCTCCGGCGGCGCGGCCGGCGACGACAGCTCGTGAGCGGGCAGGGCTCGCAGCGTGCCCGTCGGTGGAAGCGTCAGCCTTCGCAAGACATCTCCCATCGCCCTCTCCCGCTGCGCCTGTCGGGGACCCCCGGGACGGCCCTGCCCGTCACCTGGAAGTGGATCTCACCACGCGGCCCCCACGCCGCCCATCCGTGACGACCGCATGCACGTGGCGCTGACGAAGCCAGCATCCTGCAACGGACGGATGCACGAGGCAGCGTCCACCACGTCACGCGCCAACTGCCCCGCGATGCCAGGAACCGCTGTCCACGGTTTCGCACCGCGAGTCGCGCGGCACCCGTGCTCGCGGGACAGCTCCTGCGCGCTGGAAACGCACACGCCCGTCGCCGGGCCCACGCCTTGAATGTCGACGAGCACGTAGACCCACAGGGCCCCCCAGCTTCCGCGTGCCCAATACAGGTGCAACTTTCACGCACAGAAGGCCACCGACACCGCGCACGTGCTCCCGGAGTGGCCTTCACGGAGCGGCTCCGCGTGAGCCGTCCGGTGATTCCTGGCGACCGAGGAGCCGATGCAAGCAAGACGGTGGAAGCGGAAGTGTCGCGCACTCATCCCCCTGCTGCTGCTCGCCGCGAGCTGCGGCCCCGTGGAGGAGCAGGCGCCACCGCCGCTCGGGCAACGGGAGCAGGCGCAGGAGGATTCCAACGGCCTGTCGTTCAACGGGCTGTCCTTCAACGGCCTGTCGTTCAATGGGCTGTCCTTCAACGGCCTGTCGTTCAACGGCCTGTCCACGAGCGCGTTCACCACGTGGTTCCAGTCGAACCCGGCCGTGGCCCACCAGGTGATGCGCTACGTGGTCCGCTGCGCCGCGCCCGCGGGGCAGACGCGCACGTACACGGAGCCCTCCACGGGACAGTCGTATACGTGGTCCGGCGCGCTGGGACTGGCGCCCGGCTGGTTCATGGGCCAGACGGCCACGCTGTACGAGCAGCAGGCGGTGTCCGCGTGCCTGGCCGCGCATGCCAACCGGCTCGGTGAGGAGGTGTCCATCTCCATCCTGGGCCGGGACGCGACGGGTACGGCCATCCCCTACTCGGCGGCGGAGCTGACGTCGCACGCGCGGCGGGAGGCGTGCTTCTTCGGCAACCTCTTCGCCGGACAGGGCCTCTTCGTGGGCGCCGAGCGTGAGCCGCTGGGCCCCGCCGAGAGCACCTCGCGCGCATGCGGTGCGCTGCTCAACGGTGGCGGCGAGGCCGCCGCGCCCTGTGCGCCCATGGTGTACGCGGGCGCCTGCACCACGTACTGCACGCTGCACTCCAGCGGGCTCTACTTCGAGTCCTGCACGTACAACGGCACCACCTATCACCGGCCCATCACCACGCGGCTGCGAGTCGAGGACGTCCATACGTGCGGAGACGCCGTGTGCCAGGCCACGGAGCGGTGCGGCGCCTCCAACCGGTATGACGCCTGTGGCCTGGACTGTGGTTCCTGCCCCTGAGTCGGGGGCGGTGGAGGGCAGCGTCGGCGACGCTGCCCCCACCAGGGCTCAGCCGCAGGTGCCGCAGTCGTCCTTGCAGGTGAGGTAGTCGTTCTTCTCCCCGCAGGACTCGGTGGGCTGGCAGGTGCCGTCACCGCACTTGTAGAGGCTGCGCTTGTCCAGCCGCGTGGTGAGGGCCGGGTACGTCACCCCGTTCCAGGTGCAGGACGTGTAGAAGGACTTCGAGTCATCCAGCTCGCAGTGCCGCGCGCACCGGCCCACGTAGACGAGCGGCGTGCACCGGCGACGGTTGAGCTCGAGGTCCTCGGCGGAGTCGTCGGCGGACGTGTCGTCCTCGTCGAGCGCATCCGCCGCCTCGTCCTCCTTGTCACCCCGGCTGGCCACCACCGAGCAGGCCCGCGACGAGCTCTCGCGCGGCTTGAGCCGGCTCTTGTCGCGGCCCACGTGGACGCCCTCGTGGGTGAAGAGGTTTCCGAAGAAGCAGGACTCCCGCCACTTGTACTCCTTCAACTCCTCGTCCGTGACGGGAAGGGCCTTCCCATCCGCCCGCAGCCCCAGCACGGAGATGGGCACGCGCTGGTTGTACTTGTTGGCATGCGCGGCCAGGCACGCGGACACCACCTGTTGCTCCCGCGTCGTGGCGGCCGCGCCCGCCGCCCACGCGGGCGCCAGCCCCAGCCCCCCGGGCCACGTGTACGTCTGGCCGTCCTCCGTATGGCTGCGCACCTGGCCCGCCGGCACGGCGCAGTGGACCACGTAGCGCATCACCATGCTGGCGAGCGCCGGGTCCTGGCGGAACCAGGACGTGAAGGCGCTGCTCGACAGGCCGTTGAACGACAGCCCGTTGAACGACAGCCCGTTGAATGACAGCCCGTTGAACGACAGGCCATTCACCGAGAGACCATTGTCACTCTGGAGCTCCCGGGCCGTGCTTCCGGTGGGCGCAGGCGGCTCGGACGCCACGGGCGCCTCCGTCGGGCCGCAGGCGGTGATGAGCACCAGCACCGCCAGACATACTCCCGCTCTCCGTGCATGCATTCCAATGGGGGTCATGCAGTTCCTCGTGCGAGTCTTCGTGGACACCGGACGAGGCACCCTGCCCCATCCGAAGGGGCGGGCCGGAGTGGGCAGGAGCGCGATGAACCCCTCGTTACGGGATACCCTGCGTTCTCCTGTTCGAGCACCGGACCTGCACCGGGGACCAGGGCTTCCATCCAGCAGTGACAGAGCGCGCGTTGCTCGACGAACAGGCGGGCGCGTGGCGCTGTCCATCTCCATGGCACCTGTCTCGGACGCGACGAACGGGAGTGTCCGGCCGGACATGCCCGCGAGGGTCCTCCTCCGGACAGATGCGGGGCGGCGCACCGTCGAATGACTTGGAAGATTCCGGACAGTGACTAGTTCCAGGAGACCCCGCTGCAGCCCCCGGTTTCCCCATGCACACGCCCTTGCTCCGTCTTCCGCTCCGCGCGTCCTCCGCGTTGCTCCTCGCCACCCTGCTGCTGACCCTGCCTTCCCGGGCACGCGCCGCGACGCCGCTGGAGGACAACCGCGTCATCACCGAGGGCTACATCCAGCTCGCGTACGAGATGGGGGGCGTGCTGGACCCGACGCTCCAGCCCGGCGGCACCAGCAGCGTGCGTCCCAACTGGTACGTCTTCGCGCCACACGCCTCGCGCACCGGCGGAGAGGGCATGCTCGGCGCGGCCATCGCCCGGCGCATCCTCGACGCCGCGCGCGGACAGCCCTCGCTGTCGGTGCTGGGTGCGCTCCAGCGGGTGGGCCTCACCGGCGCCCTGGAGCTCTCCGTGGAGCGGCTCGGCCTGCAACTGGTGCTGTACGGCGTGCCCGTCGACGCGGCCGCCTCGCTGGCGGCGCTCGCCACGGCGATGAACTGGGGTGCGCTCGCGGACCCGCGCACGCTCGTCACCACCGCGTCGCGCTTCGCCGCCCTCTACGCGAGCGCCCCCGCCCTCCTCCCGCTGGACAAGGCGGAGCGCGTGGTGGTGACGCTGGAGCGCACGCTGCACGAGGGCAACCTGGCCATCTTCGGCGACGTCGGCGGCGCCGGGCGGCTCTACCTCGACTGGCGCCAGGGCGCGGGCGCGGTGACGCCGGAGCGCGTGCTCACGGAGTTCACCCTGCCGGGCGCGGTGCCGGCCGAGTCGCGGCAGGCCTATGACTTCGCGCTGGCCCACGCGCACGACACGCCGCGCCCGTATGAATTCGACGTCCTCTTCCCGGGCATGCACTGGAAGAGCCTGCTGGTGGCCGCCTTCGCCGTGTACGAGGAGGCCCGCCTCGCACCCACGCCGGCCCGGCGCGACGCGCTCATCGCCATGGGCAACAACTACATCGCCTGGCGCGAGCAGCACGACATGGCGCAGCCCGTCTTCACGCCCTCCCCGCCCCGCGCGGACGAGGTGTCCCGGGCCGCGCTGCTCCAGGCGCTCACCCCGCTGCTCAGCACCGACTTCGGCACGGTGAAGTGGAACTACTCCGACTACGCGTACAGCCAGCCGGACCGGGACGGCAACCCGCTCACCTCGCCGCCCACGGAGTACAGCTGGGCCGACTTCTGGGACCGCTGGACGGGCATCCTCTACGCCTTCGACCAGGCCTACCTCCAGCCGGAGGGGCTGTGGGTGATGCCGGGGCCCCTGGTGGACCCTACGGCCCCCTCCTCCGGGGACTAGCCCGCATGGGACGTTCGCGGCACCGGGGCCCCCAGGGGAGGGCGACACGGGGGGTGCCGGACGCCCCCCCGGCCTCCGGACAGGCGAAGGCCGCGGACGTCTTGACGCCTCCGGAGACGCGGGAGACGTTCAAGGTATCCATGGGTCCCGTGCCGCCTCTCTCCGTGAAGTCCCAGGAGCGCCACTCCACCGAGCGCGCTCCCCTGCCCGCGGCCGCCGCCGACGAGGCGGGCCTGTCTCCCGAGGCACGCCTGTGCATGCTGCAGGAGATGATGGAGGAGGCGTTCATCTCCCTGGACGCCCAGGGCTGCATCCGCGAGCTGAACGGCCGCGCCGCCGCGCTGATGGGTCAGCCCGCCGACCGGCTGCGGGGGCAGGAGCCGTGGGGCGCCTGGCCCGAGCTGGCGGGCACCGTGCTGCACGAGCGGCTGATGACGGCCCTCACCACCCGCGAGGGCGGGCGCTTCCTCGCGGAGCTGCCCTCGCGCATGTGGCTGGAGGTGACGGTCCGCGCCGTGGGCGACGAGACGTGGGTGCTGGCCGCCGACATCACCCGCCGCCAGCAGGCGGAGAGCGAGGTGGCGCGCACCGAGGAGCGCTTCCGGCAGATGGGCGAGCGCTTCCAGGTCGCGCTGGAGTCGGCGCAGATGGCCGTCTGGGAGACGAACCTCGCCACCGGGCAGGTGTTCCGCTCCGAGGGGCATGACCGGCTCTACGGCTACCCGGAGCCCCTGGCGGAGTGGACCCACGAGCGCTTCCTCGCCTCCATCCACCCGGAGGACAGGCCCGAGGTGGAGTCCCAGGTCTCCGCCCTCTTCTCCAGCAGCGTGGACGCCTATGCCTCCACCTTCCGCACCTGCTGGCCGGACGGCTCGTGGCACTGGCTCATCAGCCGCGCGAAGGCGCTGCGCGACGCGGCGGGGCACGTGGTGGTGGTGCGCGGCGCCATCCTCGACGTCACCGCGCTGAAGGAGGCGGAGACGGCGCTGCAGGAGGCGGTGCGCACGCGCGACGACTTCCTGTCCCTGGCCAGCCACGAGCTGCGCACGCCGCTGACGTCCCTGCGCCTGCAATTGCAGATGCTGCGGCGCATGGCGGAGACCACGCCCGGCGAGCCGCTCGCCGCGCCGAAGGTCGCGGCGAAGCTGGACTCCACCGAGCGCCAGCTCCGCAGGCTGGGCGCGCTGGTGGACAACCTGCTGGACGTCAGCCGCATCCAGACGGGCAAGCTGGACTTCCAGTTCGCGGAGGGCGACCTGGCGGCGGTGGTGTCGGACCTCGTGGCGCGCTTCGCGGACGAGGCGCGGCAGGCGGGCGTGACGCTGAGCGCGCAGGTGGACGGGCCGGCGCGGGGTCGCTTCGACCGGCTGCGCATGGAGCAGGTGGTGAGCAACCTGCTGGCCAATGCGCTGCGCTACGGCGCGGGCAGTCCCGTGCGCCTGACGCTGGCACACGAGGACGGCACCGTCCGGCTGGTGGTGAGGGACTACGGTCCGGGCGTGGCGGAGAAGGACCGCGAGCGCATCTTCGAGCGCTTCGCGCAGAACCCCAACGCCGTGCACAAGGGCGGCCTGGGGCTGGGGCTCTACATCGTCCGGCAGATTATCGAGGCCCACCACGGCCACGTCCGCGTGGAGGAGGCGCCCGGTGGCGGCGCGGCCTTCGTGGTGGAGCTGCCGCTGTAGGCCGCGCCCCGCGAGGCCTCGGGCCGCGTCAGGGCTCGTCACTGATGAAGGCGAACCCCTCCGACGCGTCCAGCCGGTAGCCGGGGTCCTCGAACACCACCCGCGCGCCGGTGCCCTCGAGCAGCTCCCGCACGTAGCTCACGTGCACGCGCAGGGAGTTGTCGTGCAGGCGCGGGTCATAGTCCGCGTCCCACATGGCGCGCACGCACGCCTCCTTCGGCAGCGTGCGCCCCGGCTGCCGGGCCAGCGCGTACAGCAGCCGGCGCGGCAGCACCCGCTTCGCCAGCGAGACGGTGCGCCCGGAGGCGCGCAGCTCGTGCTGGCGCGCGTCCACCACCACCGCGTCCGAGACGCCGGCCGGCGCCTCTCCCTGCGCGAGCGCGCTCCGCGGCGCCAGCGCTCGCGCCAGCTCCGGAATCAGCTCCGGGTCCACCTCGCCCGCCGAGGCCTCGCGCGCGGCGGCCTCCAGCGCGGCCTGCGCGTCCATGGCCCGCTCCGCCCGCTGATGGAGCAGGGCCCGCGCCAGGTGGCCCAGCGCGCGCTCCAGCGCGAAGTCCTCGCCGCGCGCCAGCGGGTCCAGCGACGCGAGCAGCCCGGTGACACGCACGCTGTCGCCCTGCATGGCGGCATGCAGGGCCGCGAGCGCGCGCTGGCGGGCGGCCACGCCCGGGCGCACCTCGCGCGGCTCCACGGCGGCGGGGAGCGCCACCTGCCGGAAGACATCGGCGGCACGCGCCACCTCCGCGGCCCGGGCCAGCCCGCCCGCCCCCCGCGAGAGGGCGTCGGACTCCACCACGTCCAGCAGCGCCAGCCCCTCCGCGCGCCGGCCCAGCTCCAGCAGCATGCGCCCGGCGCCGAGGCGCGAGAGGTGGCGGATGAAGAGGTAGCCCGCGTGCTCGGCGCGGGCCTCCGTCTCCCGCAGCGCGGCGAGCGCGGCCCGGCGCTCGCCCCGGTCCGCCTGGCACCACGCGGCGATGCAGTCCAGCTCCAGCGCCAGCCGGGGCGCGCCCAGCCGGCCCAGCCGCTCGCGCGCCCTCGCCAGCGCGGCCTCCGCCTCCGTAATCCGGCCCAGCCGGCTCAGGATTCCCGCGGACAGGGCCGTCACCATGGGCCCGCGCGAGTCGAGCGGCGCGCCCTCCAGCAGCGACACGCACTGCGCCAGCGGCTCCGCCAGCTCGCTGTCGCGGCCTTCAATCCAGAGCATCAGCACGCGCGCGTAGGCGCACCAGCCCAGCACGCGCCGGTCCTCCGACGCGGCCGCGGCGGAGTCCAGCATCTCCAGCGACTCGTCCAGCCGGCCCTGGAAGAAGCGCAGCGCCGCCCAGGCGAGGAGCTGCTGGAGGAACACCTCCGGCTGGCGCGGCATGGGCATGGACCCGAGCGTCCGCTCACAGGTGTCCACCTCCAGCGAGAAGAGCGCCACGCGGACGAGCACCGTGCCCACGTCCTCGCGCAGCGCGTCCCCGTCCTCCGGGGGCGCTTCCTCCAGGGAGGCGCGCAGCTCCAGCAACCCGGCCAGGGCGTGGCGCAAATCCAGCAGCCGCACCAGCGCGCGCGCCCGGGCCAGCCGCGCGTCGGCGGTGCGCAGCGCCGGGGGCAGCGAGTCCAGCAGCGAGAGCAGCTCGGCGGCGGCGCCCAGGCGCACCAGGCTTTCCGCCTGCTCGACGATGAAGGCCGCGCGCGCCTCATACCGGCCCAGGGCCTGGAGGTGGCGGCACACCGCGCGCACGCGCACCACGGCGGGCAGCGGCTCGCGTCCGAGCAGCGCCAGCAGCGCCTCGTGCGCGGAGCGGGCCTCGTCCGGGGTGAGCAGCGACGTGAGCGCCTCGCGCACCAGGTCGTGCAGGCCGTGCCGCCCCTGCGCGTCCGTCTCCACCAGCAGCCTCGCGCCCAGCCGCCGCAGCGCTTCGCCGGGCGCGTCTGGCCCGCCGTCGGGCAGCACGTCCTGGAGCGCGCTCGCCGGCAGCGGCACCTCGCTGAGCGCCAGCACCGCGGCCAGCCGCCGCTCGTCTCCGGGCAGCGCCGCCAGCGCCGCGCGCACCGGCTCCTCGTCCCCCGCGTCGCCGGCGTGGGCACGGCGCAGCAGGAAGGGCACGCCCCGCGAGCGGGCCCACGCGGCGTCGAAGCCCTCGCGCGTGCCGTACAGCGAGTCGAGCTGCTCCCACAGGGCGCGGGCGGCGGACTCGGCCAGGCCGTCCAGGCGCAGCTCGAAGCGGTCCGGGCTGGCGGCGCGCCGGGGCACGGACTCGCGCGAGGTGACCAGCAGCGCCCCCTGCCGCAGGCGCCCGCCCACCTCCTCCAGCAGCGCCGCGCGCTCCGCGGGCTTCAGCCCGTGCAGGTCGTCCAGCACGCACAGCGCGCGGCGCGCCTCCAGCGCCAGGGCCAGGTCCTCCAGGCGCGACGCATCCGACAACGCCTGGGCCACGGGCGCGTCGCTCAGCAGGCGGCGCACGTCGTCCACCACGGTGTCCAGCGTGTCTCCGGGACGCACCCGCCGGTGCACGACGGGGCCCCGGTAGCGCGCCGCCACCGCCGCTGCCAGCGCGGACTTGCCCACGCCGGGCAGGCCGTAGACGACGCCGGTCCGCACGCGCCGCAGCATGCCTCCGAGCCGTTGCACCTCCTCGGCGCGGCCCACGAAGACAGCGGGGGGCCCGAGCCCCTGACGAGACGTCGTGTGCATTGGAGAACCATTGTAGGGCCGGAATGACCCGCGCTGGCAGTCACAGCGCGGCCGGGCCCGAAAGGTCGCTCGTCAGGCGCGTCTGTCCGCTCCCGTATACATGCGGGGCCAGGCCCCCGGACATACCGCACCGGAGGCCCGTTTCGGCAACGGGGTGCGAGGCACGCACACTCCAGTTTCATACACGTGACGCCTTCTCAGAAGGAATTGGCGCCGGGAGTGAAACGAACCGCGGCTGAATCGCGCATCATGCCTGCCATCATCCGATGCCCGGGGCTCGCGGTTGGAGGCGCCACGGTGTCATCGGGCCCGCCGTCCGGAGGCGTTCCGATGTGGATTGAGACCATCATCATGCCGCGCGAGGACTCCGACTCCTACGTCCCCGCGCCGCAGCGGGACCGACGGAACGTACTCAAGGCGACGGCCAGCGAGGGACGGGCCCTCCGGAACGCCGTGATGGGTTTCCTGGACACCCACCAGCTCTCGGACGCGGTGAAGTGGATGAGCGAGCCGGGCTTCCTTCCCATCATCACCATCCACTGCACGGACCTCGCGCTGTCGAAGCTACGCGAGGCCGCCGACTTCGTGGTGGGCTGTGCCGCCCCCATCGAGGCCTACCCGGCGCTGGTCCGCCCGCAGCCCCCGCTGGCTCCCGAGGCGATGCTGCCCGCCGTTGCCGCCTTCGAACCCCGACTCTGAACCCCCACCACCGCTCGGCGCCGCGCTACGCGCGCGGTGTCTCGACGAGCGTGGTGGGCTCGTGCGTGACGGGGAAGTTGACCGAGTTGGCGATGAAGCACTTCGCATGCGCTTCGTGGTGGAGCGCGTGGGCCTTCTCCCGGTCGGAGCCCGCGGTGACGGTGACGCGCGGGCGCAGCACGACGCGGGTGAAGCGGCCGCCGCCATCCGCGTCCTCGGACATGAGGCCCTCGGCCGCGTCCACGTACTCGGTGACCACCACGCCAGCGGTGGCGCACAGGTGCAGGTACCAGAGCTTGTGACAGGCCGACAGCGAGGCCACGAGCAGCTCCTCCGGGTTCCACCGCTTCGGGTCTCCGCGGAAGGCCGGGTCGGACGAGCCCGGAATCACCGGCTTGCCTTCCGCGCTCAGCTCATGCGCGCGCTCGTAGCCCCGGTAGGTCGCGGTGCCCGCACCCGTGTTGCCCGTCCACTTCAACGCCACCGTGTAGCGATGCTCGTGTCCCGACATGACACCTCCCTGGAGGTTCTGGACGCGTTGCATATGCGCCAGTCCCAGGGGAGGCAAGCCCTTCCCACCGCCCACGTCATGGCGTGGCGATGCGGCGGTAGCGCGCCTCCAGCAGCTGGTAGACGGCGTAGGCCACCAGCCCCAGCGCCACCAGGCCCAGCAGCCACGGGCCGAACGGCTGCGACGCCAGCGCGCCCAGCGCCTCGCCGAGGCCGCCCGCCTCGCCCGGGTCCGCGGCCACGGCGGCCTGGATGAAGAAGGTGCCCACCAGCAGGAACACCACCGCGCGGGCCAGCGCGCCGGCCTTGCTGATGCGCTCCACCCACGTGCGCTGGCGCGCGGCCAGGCCCGTCAGGCTCAGCTTCTCCAGCATCTTCCCGCTCACCGCCTGCTTGAACTGGTACACGGCGAAGCCAATCACCGCCACGCCCACCGCGCCCACCAGCACCTGGCCGAAGGGCTGCGACATCAGCTCCGCCGTCATGCTCTTCGTGCCTCCGCCACGGCTGGCGTGGCCGCGCAGCAGGTTGAAGGCGAACAGGGCGAGGCTGGCGTGAATCACTCCGCTGATGCCCAGCACGGCGCGCGCGACGAGCCCCTTGCCGGAGCGGCCCTTGCCCTCCACGTCCAGCGCGGACTGCACGAAGCGCCAGACGGCGAAGGCCAGCAGGCCCAGTCCGAGGAGGACGAGCAGCACCGAGCCGAAGGGCTGGCGCGCCACCTCCTCCACCGCGCCGTGCGTGTCCGTCGCGCGGCCGCCCTGCCCCAGGGCCAGCATCAGCGCCAGCACACCAATCACCGCGTAGACGGCCGCGCGGGCGGCGTAGCCCACCCGGGCCGCCATTTCCACGCCGCCCCTGCTGGCCTGCCGCCCCGCCTGCGTCATCCGTCGCAGGTCGGGTCCTCGCAGTGCTCCGGTCGCCATGTCTCCCCCTTGTCGAGTCGCGCCCCGTTTCGGCGGCCCCGGAGACGATGCGCATGGGCAGGCCATCCCCCAACGGGCGCTCGGCCGGCTGCCCGCCCTCCCGTCCTCATCGTGGGCGCGGCTTGGAGCCGCGCCCACCGGTGGACAGGTTGAGCCCACCAGGGAGGCGCATGCCGCGCGAAGTGAAGGACGGCGACGGAATCACGTGGAGCTGCATCCAGGCCTTTGCCGGCCTGGGTGGAGGCGAGGAGAAGGCGGAGGCGGCGAAGGTGGACGGCGCCCGGAATCGCTACCACGTCGTCTGCACACCGAGCGGCGGCGCGAAGTCGGTGCGCGTGGAGCTGCCCGGTGACTGGGAGGAGGCGCTCTCCGACGAGAAGCTGCTCTCGGCCATCCACTCGCAGCTGGCACGGGACACCAGCGGGTAGCACCTCTCCCTACTCACGAGCGCGGCAGGGCCCGCGTGGGTTGGCGTCCCCATGCCCCGCCGGGCATGCTCCGGGCGGCTTCCGCCCCACCCATGAGCACCCGACTCCCATTTTCCGTCTCCCCACGCAGCGTCGTGTGCCGGAAGCCCTCCTGGCACCGCGCCCTGCCGTGGCTCACCGCCCTCCTCCTCGTCGCCTGCAAGGGCACCGCGTCCGCGCCTCCGGCCGCCGCCTCGAAGCCCGGGCCCGCTACCGCCACCGCGCCCCTGGCCCCGGACGCGGGCGCCCCCGCCGCCGTCCCCGTGAAGGACGACGCGGCCACGCGTGAGGAGCTGGCCGGCATCCTCACCCGCTACCGGCAGAACATCGTCCTCGCCGCGGACGAGGCCACCCTGGACGAGGACACCCGCGAGCGCGCGGCCATCGTCGGGCGCATGCTCTTCGACGAGAATCGGCACGCGCTGGAGTCCCTCGGCGGGCGGCTCCACGAGGCGCTCACCTCCGGCGCCGGGCCCGCGTCCGTCACCGCCTTCCTGGACTGGCTGGAGAAGGACGCGGAGCTGCACGACGCGGACAAGCTCGCCTTCAAGGACACGCTGGCGGAGGTGCGCGACACGCTCGCCGCGCTGCCCTCCGCGCCCGCGTGGAAGGCGCCGCTGCTCGCCCGCGTCGAGGAGGACCAGCGCGCGCTCCAGGCCATCCAGGCCCTCTACGAGAAGGAGCTGCAGGCCGTCTTCGGCCGCTTCGACACGCGCGGCATGGCCGTGCGCCGCGAGGCCTGGGAGGCCTACGTCACCTTCCTCAAGGGCCGCTTCACCCGCGAGTCCATCCTCAAGTCCTTCGACGAGACGCTGGGCTCACTGGGTGAGGGCCTGCGCGGCAAGGGCCCGCGCAAGGAGGACCCGGCCATCATCACCGGCAACTCGCTGCCGCCGAAGACGCTGGTGCTCACCTTCGACGACGGCCCGCACCCGAAGTTCACCCCGTCCATCCTCGCCACGCTGGAGAAATACGGCGTCAAATCCATCTTCTTCGAGGTGGGGCAGAACGTCGCCGTGCGCGGCAAGGGCGCGGGCGACGCGGGCACGCTCAGCCGCACCGAGGCGTCCGCGTACTCCGAGCGCATCCTCCAGGCGGGGCACCTGCTCGCCAACCACTCGCTGACGCACGCCTTCCTGCCCAAGCTCAGCGACGCGCGGCTGGAGCGGGAAATCGACGAGTCGAAGCGGGTCATCGAGGAGGTGACGAACAGTCAAATCGCCCTCTTCCGTCCGCCCTATGGCGCGCGCAACGAGAAGGTGGCGGCGGCGCTCGCGGCCCGGCAGCTCAAGGCGTACCTGTGGAACGTGGACTCGCTCGACTGGAGCGACCCCATCCCCACCTCCATCGCCAACCGCGTGGTGCAGCAGGTGGAGGCCAACGGCCGCGGCGTCATCCTCCTGCACGACGTGCACAGCCAGACAACTGAGGCGCTCCCGCTCATCCTCGAGACGCTCCAGACGCGCGGCTACCGCTTCGTCCTCTGGGACGGCACGCGGATGGTCGGCGACTCGGCGGACGGCGGCGTGCCCCCGACGGCCACGCCCGCCCCCGCGCCCGGCGCGCTGTACCGCGAGAGCTGGGCGGTGGTCATCGGCATCAACGCGTACCAGAAGTGGCCGAAGCTCTCCTACGCGGTGAACGACGCGGAGGGCGTGCGGGATTTGCTCGTGCGCAAGTACCGCTTCAAGCCGGAGAACGTCACCGTGCTGCTGGACGCGGAGGCCACGCGCGAGCGCATCCTCTCCGTGCTGGGGGACGCGCTGGCGGACCCGAAGAAGGTGGAGCGCGAGGACCGCGTCTTCGTCTTCTTCGCGGGCCACGGCATCACCCGCCGCCTGCCCAACGGGAAGAGCCTCGGCTACATCGTCCCGGTGGACGCGGACACGTCCAACTACCAGAGCACGGCCATCTCGATGACCAACTTCCAGGACATCAGCGAGGCCATGCCCGCCAAGCACGCCTTCTTCGTCATGGACGCCTGCTACAGCGGCCTGGCGCTGACGCGCGGCGGGGCCCCGGCGGGCGGCGACGTGCGCAAGTACCTCCAGGAGGTGACGCGCCGGAGCGTGCGCCAGGTGCTCACCGCGGGTGGCGCCGACGAGCAGGTGGCGGACCAGGGCCCCAACGGCCACTCCATCTTCACGTGGACGCTGCTCCAGGGCATGGAGGGACAGGCGGACCTCAACACCGACGGCTACGTCACCGCGTCCGAGCTGGCCGCGTACGTGGGCCCCACCGTGTCCTCGCTGTCGCGGCAGACGCCCGCCTTCGGCAGCATGCCCGGCAGCGAGGGCGGCGAGTTCGTCCTCGAGCTGTCCCACGAGGGCGAGTTCCTCAGCGAGAGCTCCGAGCAGCTCGACACCGAGGCCATCCGCCTCAACGCGGAGCTGGAGCGGGTGCGCTCCGAAATCGCCGCGAAGACGGCGCGCAACCAGGCCCTGGCGCGCGAGCTGGAGGCGGCGAAGAGCCAGCTGTCGCAGCTGCAGGACGCCGGCACCGCGCCCGCCGTGGCGGCCGCGCCGGTGCCAGCCGCCACGCCCCAGGAAGAGGCCCGCCGCCGCGGGGACCGCGGCATGACGCTCTACCGCGAGAAGCGCTACGAGGAGGCCCTCGCCGAGTTCCAGGCCGCCGCGCGCCTGGACCCCACGGACGCGCAGGCCACCAACAACGTGGGCTTCGTCCACTTCCGCCGGGGCGAGTACGCCGACGCGGTGAAGTGGCTGGAGAAGACGCTGGTGCTGGACCCGCAGCGCGCCGTGGCCTTCCTCAACCTGGGTGACGCGTACGACAAGCTGGGCCGCAAGCCGGACGCCGCGAAGGCGTATGGGCGCTACCTCGCGCTCCTGCCCAACGGCCCCGCCGCGGACACCGTGAAGGAGAAGCTGGCGCGCCTGGGCCGCTGAGAGCCGCGCCAGCCCTCCTCCTCCGGGCCCTCACTCCGGCAGCAGGGTCATCGTCCCCGGCATCGGGCCACCGCTGCCGTGGTCGCGGTCGAAGTTGGCCAGCTCGTGCAGCCGGTAGACCACCGTGGCGGTGTCGTTGTTCGCCGTCGGCGTCAGCAGGATGGCCATGGCCTCCTCGGGCGTCGCGGCGTTGGCGACGCTCTCCATCACGACGAGCTTCACGTCCGTCGGCATCGGGAAGCCGTTGGCACCCTGGTTCTGCGCGATGGCCGCCATGTAGTCCTTCACGATCTGCTGGACCTGCTGGGCCTCCGCGTGGGTGAAGGACACCGACACCGTCTCGCCGCTCCCCGTCGCGCCCGGGTAGACCTCTCGCGTGCCCTCGATGGTGTTGGGCGTCAGGTGCGGCAGCGTCACCGCATAGGTGTACCCGGTCGGGTCCTCGGGGTCCTTCCACTCGCCATTGACGGTGAAGGTGACGGGACCCTTGGTGCCCGTGTACTGGAACTCCGTCGGGCCGCCGGCGTCGTAGGTCGTGGTGACGTACTCGCCGCTCTCGATGGTGGCCTCGCCCAGGTCGAAGAGCATCGTCACCTCCCGGGAGAAGGACTCGGAGGAGATCTCCACCGTCGCCGCGTTGGAGGTGCCGCTTGCCGGGTCGTTCTTCGGCAGCTCCCCCGTGGCGAGGAAGCGGTTGTAGGCGGCGAGCCCCTCGGGCCGGGAGATGTCGAAGTCCACCTGCCGCGCGGACATCCCGCTCACCGACAGCGTGTCGGACACGCCCAGCGGTCCGAAGCTGGCCTCGGTGTTGCGCGACACCGCCTCCGTCGGTCCGACGGTGACGCGGACCGTCTTGTCGTCCAGCTTCGTCACCGACAGGGCCATGCCCCTGGCCCGCTCGACGCTCAGGCCCGCCGTGAAGTCGAAGAGGCCGGCGATGTTCTTGAACGTGGTGGACAGGCCGGCCTCCGCGAAGGCCTCACCGGTGAGCGTCACGGTGGCGCCCACGGGCAGGTTCTGCGGCAGCGTGGGGTTGAGCTGCGCCGCGGCCTGCTCCGGCGTGGTGATGGCCGAGGCGGCCGCCGTCGGCAGCGTCACCTCGTAGCCGCCCCGCACGCCCGTCTGGCCGGTGACGCTGGCGGAGGCCCACTTCCCATCCGCCTTCAGCTCCCCCTGCACCCCGACCTCCGCCTGCACGCTGAACGTCGTCGTGCCGGGCGTCCGCGTGAAGCCCGCGTCCAGCTGCGTGTATGCGGCCACCGTCAGCGAGACGATGCCCGCTTCAATCTTCGCCCCGCCCTCCAGGGTGGCCGACCCGGAGATGCCGCCCGGCCCGAACATCACCGAGCCCTTGGCACTCCCCTCGCGCGAGAGGGTCGCCAGTGGCTCTCGCGCGGTGGACGGAGCGGCGGCCGGCGCGTTCAGCGGGTTGCGCTGCGTGCTCCCCGTCGTGCTCCCCCCGAAGCTGTCGGTGAACAGGCTCCCCCCGGAAGGCGTGCCCCCCGTCTGCTGCTGCGGCGGACCCGCGGGCCCCTGTTGCTGCGGAGCGCTGACGGCTCCGCTGTTCGACGGCAGCACGGTGCTGATGAACTGCCTGAAGCTTCCAATCGGTCCCGGCATGTGAACTTCCCCCTCTGACACAGTCACAGGGGTTGTCGCGCGGAACGCGGCGGAGGCTGAATTAAACCGAGTTAAATCCGCACCCCTTCAGCCGAACCGCTCCCGGAAGGCGCGCAGGTTGGGCCCGTCCCCGCCCCGCTCCCACACCGCGAACACCACCCGCTCGAAGACGCCGGGGAAGGACCCGAGGGCCCCGGAGAACGCGTCCGCCGCGTCGTACGGCTCATTGCGGAAGGCGCCGCAGCCCCACGCCCCCAGCACCAGGGTGCGGTGGCGGTGGTGCGCCGCCACCTGGAGCACCTTGATGGCCCGCGCGTGCAGCACCTCGCGCAGGCGGTGGACCAGGCCGGGGGCGTTGCTCCGGGCCGCTCCGGCATTGGGCGCGGGCGCGGTGATGAGGGACACGCAGAAGGGCCGCTCCAGCAGCGTCAGTCCCTCGTCCCGGAAGAAGGGCACGTCCGGCGAGTAGATGATGTGGTCCGTGTAGAGCGGCGAGTGCTCCGCGCGGTTGGCGTCGTAGTACTCGCGCTGCGTGAGGAGGCACGCGTAGAGCGCCGAGCAGCGCGCCAGGTCCTCCTCCTGCGCCTTCGCTCCGCCCAGGAAGCCGCCGCCCGGGTTCTTCGCCGACGCGAAGTTGAGCGCGACGACGCCCGCCACGCCCTCCCCCTCCACCAGCCTGCGACAGGCCTCGCCCGTCTTCTCCGACGTCACCTCGATGCGGGGCCGGCCCGGGCCCACGGAGGACGCGGACCGCTCGAGCCGTCCGAAGTCACCCGGCCGGTACAGCGCCGTCCCGTCCCTGGCGTGCTCCACCGCCGCCCGGAGGGAGACGCGCTGCCCGGACGGCGCCACGTACTCCCCCCGCTCCACCACCTCCACCGTCTGCTGCGCGAGTCCCTTCAGCGACATGACCTGCTCCCTGGCAATCTTCGTGTCTTTATTACACGAAGATTGCCGGGGGAGCCTGACAGGGCGCTGGACACCGCGGTGCTACTGGCAGCCGATGCGCGCCGTGCTGCTGACGGCGACGTTGTCGATCCACGCCTCGGAGGCGGACTTGCCCTGCGGGTGGACGAAGCCGTAGCCCACGTTGAACCGGTCGAAGTTCCGCATGCCAATCTCGGGGAACGTGTAGGCCAGGGCCCCGTCCCTGTAGACCTTGACGCTGCCGTAGATGCTCGACGGAGTGTCGCGGCGGACCTCCCACTCCAGACACACCCACTTGCCCGCGGCCATGCCCAGGCTGACCGGCGTGGGCTGGCGGTTCCAGCCCTGGCCGTCGCGGAAGGACCAGTCGTCCAGCGCGAAGCCGGTATCCGAAATCACCTGGAGCTCGATGCCGCCGAAGTCCTCATTCAGGTTCGCCAGCACGAAGAACGTCCCCATCTGGCCGAAGATGGCGGGCAGGGAATGCAGGTACACGTGCGCACGCACGAAGAGCTGCGTGCCGAAGGTGGGGATGCGCTTCTCCCAGCGCACGATGGCATCCCAGTCCTGGCCCACCGGCGCCTTGCTCTCGTCCACGCCGTCCGCGGTGATGACGTGCAGCCGGCCACCCACCACCTCGGCGGTGGCGCGGTCCGAGCTGTCGCTCCACCCGTTGGTGCCCTTGTCGAAGGTCTCGCAGATGAGCGCGCCCGCCGGACACGTGGCCGTGGGGCTGACGCCCGGGTCCGCGCCCGCGTCGGGGAAGGTATAGGTGCCCGCGTCCGCGGACACGCCCGAGTCGGGGTTGTTGTCGTCGTCGTCGTTGTCGTCGTCGTTCGAGCACGCCGGCAGCGCGCCCAGCGCGAGCAACGCGAGGGGCAGCACCACAAACCGATTGAAGCGCATAGGGTCCTTCCGAACCGGGCACACAAGCCAGGGGCCCGAAGAACTATCACCCGGGCCGACTCCAGGTCACCCGGGCTGGAGGGACCCTGTGGTCGCCGGGCGTAGCTCTCCGCACGAGAGAGCAGGCAGGCACGGGGTGACAGGGTGGAGTTCCTCATACCGCGAGAGCCGGCCCCGGACACGCGGCGATTCGGTGGCGCATCGGGCGGGAAGCGTGCAGAAATCCGCGCCATCCAACGTCTGGCGCGAGGATTCCACACATGAAGCTCTTCTACTCCCCGGGTGCCTGTTCCCTGTCGCCGCACATCGTCCTGCGTGAGGCGGGCCTCTCCTTCGACCTGGAGAAGGTCGACATCCGCGCCAAGAAGACCGAGCACGGCGCGGACTACTTCGGCGTCAACCCCAAGGGCTATGTCCCGGCCATCCAGCTCGACGACGGCAGCCTCCTCACGGAAGGGCCCGCCATCGTCCAGTACCTCGCGGACAAGGTGCCGGAGAAGAAGCTGGCCCCGGCCAACGGCACCCTCGAGCGCTACCGCCTCCAGGAGATGCTCAACTTCATCTCCACCGAGCTCCACAAGAGCTTCAGCCCGCTCTTCAACCCCGCGTTCCCCGAAGAGGGGAAGCAGATCTACAAGGACCGGCTCGCGACGCGCTTCAAGCTGGTCGACGAGCTTCTGTCGAAGAAGGGCCCCTACCTCTTCGGCGAGTTCTTCACCGTGGCGGACGCGTACCTCTTCACCGTGACGAACTGGGCGGGCCACGTGAAGGTGGACCTGGAGCCCTACTCCGCGCTCAAGTCCTACATGGCGCACGTGGCGGGCCGTCCCGCGGTGCAGGCCGCGCTGAAGGCCGAAGGCCTCGGGAAGTGACGCCGTCGTTCGTCAAGCTGCTCGTCTCGGACGCCGCGCGCTCGCTGGCGTTCTACGAGGCGCTCGGCTTCGAGCGCATGGGCGCCGAGCCGCCCTTCGTCCACCTCCAGTGGGCGGGGGCGGTGGACGTCTACCTCGTCACCCCTCCTCCCATGCTGAAGCTGGAGGGGCGGCGAGGCCTGGGCGTGCTGGTGGGCTTCCGCGCCCAGGGCGCCAGCGGACTCGACGAGCTGCTCCTGCGCGCCCAGTCCCAGGGCGCCGTCGTGGAGGGCCCGGTGGTGCAGCCCTGGCACACGCGGGAAATCATCGTCACGGACCCGGACGGCTACCGGCTCAACTTCATCGAGCCCGCGTAGTGCCGCCCCCTGGGGGGCGCGCGAAGCCCCCCAGGATGAGGTCCACCATCAGGTCGGCGGATTTGCCCAGCGGCTTGAGGGTGAGCCACTCGTCCTTCTCCATCACCAGGTGGAGGGACACCAGGCCGTGCAGGCCGCCCCACATCGTCTGGCTGATGAGGTCCACGTCCTGGTACTCGGGCCGGAAGCAGCCGGCGTCGCGCGCCTCCTGCACCTGCTTCTGGAGGAAGGCGTACGCGTCCTGCTCCGGGTTGCCCTGCTGGATGTTGTTCTCCTTCGCGTCCTTCAGGTCCGGCGGGAGGCGCTGCATGAAGAGGAGCCGGTAGGTGGTGGGGTGCTCCTGGGCGAAGGCGATGTAGGCCCGCCCCAGCTTGCGCAGCCGCTCCAGCGGGTCCTGCACGCGGGCCACCTTGTTGAGCACCTCGGCGAAGCGCAGGAAGTCGTGCGCGCACAGCTCACGGATGAGCGCGGCCTTGTCCTTGAAGTGCACGTAGATGGCGGTGGGGCTGTACTCAATCTTCTCGGCGACGCGCCGCATCGTCACCGCCTCGTAGCCCTCATGGACGAAGAGCTCGCGCGCGGCATCCAGGATGCGCTGCCGCGTCGCCTGCTTCTCCCGCTCTCGCCGCTCCTTGATGCCCATGGTGCCCTTCCGTGACGTCGCGTCTCCCACCCTACGTCATGCCACACCTCCGGCCGCGGCGGGTGCGCCGGGGAGCGCCGGGCCCGTCCCCTCGCCGGCCGTGGACACGTCTTCCGGCTCCACCTCGGGTGCCAGCAGCTTGTACACCACCGGCGTCACCACCCGGGTGAGGAGCGTGGAGGAGATGAGCCCGCCGATGATGACCCACGCCAGGGGCGAGTAGAGGCTGCTGTTCTCCAGCGCCAGCGGCAGCAGGCCGCCCAGGGCCGTCAGGGTGGTGAGCAGGATGGGGAGGAAGCGCGTCTCGCCCGCCTGCTCGATGGCGGCATCCAGCCCCACGCCCCGCGCGCGCAACTGGTGGGTGAAGTCCACCAGCAGGATGCTGTTCTTCACCTCGATTCCCACCAGCGCGATGAAGCCGATGGACGCGGTGAAGGACAGCGTGTTGCCGGTGAGGAACAGCGCGACGATGCCGCCCACCAGCCCCAGCGGAATCACCGACGCGACGATGAGGGTGCTCTTGAAGGTGCGGAACTCCAGCACCAGCACCGCGAGCACGCCGAACGCCGCGATGATGGCCGCCGCGGACACGCCGCTGAAGCTCTCCTGGCGGCTCTCCAGCTCTCCGGCCACCTCCCAGCGGTAGCCCGACGGCAGCTTCAGCTGCTCGTCCAACCGCGCCATCACCGCGCGCGTGACGTTGTCGGTGTTGTAGCCGGTGGCCACGCTCGCGGTGACGGTGACGGTGCGCTCCCCCTCGCGGTGGGTAATCCGGCTGGGGCTGGCCTCCAGCCGCACCCGGGCCAGTTGCCCCAGCGGCACGAGGTTGCCGGTGACGCCCGCGACGTGCAGCCGCTCCAGCGCACCCAGCTCCGGCCAGGCGCCCGACTCCAGCGGAAGCCGGACGAGGATGGGGTGGTCCTCGCCGTCGGCGTCGCGGAACGTCCCCGCGTTCAACCCCGCCAGCCCGAAGCGCACCGTGCGCGCCACCTCCGCCGCCGACACGCCCACGAGGCCCGCCTTCTCGCGGTCCACCTCCACCTCCAGGTCCGTGCGCCGCGTCTGCACGGGGTTCTTCACGTAGAGGGTGCCCGGCGTCGTCTCCAGCACCTTCTGCACGTCCACCGCCAGCGAGCGCAGCGGCTCCAATTCCGGCCCCACCAGCCGCACGGCCACCGGCGCTTCGACGGGAGGCCCCTGCTCGAACTCGCGCACCTCGATGCGCACCCCGGGGTACGCATCCAGCTCCGCGCGCAGGCCGTCCAGCAGCGCGGGCGTCGTGTCCGGCTCGTACTCATGGAGCTGCGCGAAGACCTCGCCGATGTTGGGCCGCTCCGCGCCCGGCTGCACGTTGTAGTAGACGGACGGGTGGCCGCGCCCGGTGTTGGCGGACACGCTGACCACCTCCGGCCGGCGGCGCAGGGCCTCCTCCACGAAGCGCACCGCGCGGTCCGTCTCCGCGAGGCTGGTGCCGTCCGGCGCCTCCACCAGCACGTGGAACATGGGCGTGCCCGCCTTGGGGAAGAGGCTGAAGCCCACCACCGGCACCAGCGCGAGGCTGCCCACGAAGAGCGCCACCGCCACCACCAGCGTCAGCACCGGCCGGGCCAGCGCGCGGTGCAGCACCGGGCGGTAGCTGCGCTCGATGAAGTGGTGGAAGGCGCGCAGCACGCGGTTGCCCTCCGGGTGCGCGTCCTCCTTGAGGAAGAGGCTGGCCAGCAGCGGAATCACGGTGAGCGACACCAGCAGCGACGCGAGGATGGTGAACACCACCGCCATGGGCAGGCTGCGGATGAACTGCCCGGACGTGCCCGGCAGGAACACCAGCGGCACGAAGGCCAGCACCAGCGTGGCGGTGCAGCCCAGCACCGCGAGGCCAATCTGCGACGTGCCTTCAATCGCGGCGCGCACGCGGCCCATGCCCTGGCGCAGGAAGCGGGCGATGTTCTCCACCACGACGATGCTGTCGTCCACCAGCAGGCCCAGGGCAATCACGAAGCCGACGATGGAGAGCTGGTTGAGCGTGAAGCCGGCGAAGTCCAGCGCCACCAGGCCCAGTGCCAGGGACAGGGGGATGGACACCATGACGATGAGGCTGGCGCGGAAGCCCAGCGGCAGCAGCGTCAGCAGGACGAGGGCCAGCGCCAGCGCGAAGTCGGTGGCGAAGCCGCCCAGCCGCCGGCCCACCTGGACCGACTGGTCGAACCCCGTCTCCAGGCGCAGGTTCGAGGGCAGCGCCTTCGCCCACTCCCGCGCGGCGGCCAGCGTCGCGTCGCGCACCGCGAAGACGTTCTGTCCCTCCTTCTGGGTGACGCTGACGAAGGCCGCGCGCTCGCCGTTGAAGCGGCCCAGGTGCACCGCGTCCTGGTCTCGGAAGGACACGTCGGCCACGTCGCCCAGGCGCACCACGCCCTGTGCGCCGCCGCCCACCACCGTGGCGCGCACCTGCTCCAGCGAGGTGAGCTCGCTGCTCGTCTGCACGTTGAAGCGCCGGGTGCCCACGTCCACGCTGCCGGCCGGCACGTTGAGGTTGGCCCCGCCCAGCGCCTGGAGCACCTGCGGCAGCGGCACGCCTGAACGCGTCAGGCGCTCCAGGTCCAGCGACACGCGCACCTCCTGCTTCGGCACCGCGAACACCTCGGCCTTCTTCACGCCCGTCACGTTGGACAGGCGCTCGGCCAGCGCGTCCGCCTGCCGCTCCAGCTCTCGCGCCGGGGCGTTGGGGCCCACCAGGGCCAACTGCACCACGCTCACGTTGGCGGCGCTGTAGCGCTCCACCTCCAGCCGCACCAGGTCCGCGGGCAGCTTCGGCCGTGTGGCGTTCACCTGCCGCAGCACCTCGGAGTACTTGTCGTCGGGGTCGGCGGAGGCATCGAACTCGAGCTGGATGAGCGCCAGTCCGTCCTCCATCTGGCTGCGCACCTTCTTCACGTCCTCCAGCTCGTCGAAGGCGTCCTCCAGCGGGTCCACCACGAGCTGCTCGAGGTCTCTCGGGCTGGCACCGGGGTAGACGGCGACGAGGGTGAAGGACGGCATGGGGAACACCGGGTCTTCCGCGCGCGGAATGGACAGCGCGCTGGAGACGCCGAGCGCCACCAGCATGGCGAACACGACGAGGGTGAACTGCGGGTTCTTCACGGCGGCGGTGGAGAGCTTCATGGGGCGTCTCGCGGTGGGGAAGGAGGAAGGAGCTCAGCGACGCGAGGTGGGCCCCGTGGAGGGTGTCTCCACCACCGCCACCGCCTGCCCGTCGCGAAGGAAGGCCACGCCGTCGGTGATGACGCGCGTGCCCCCACCCGGGCCCTCGGAGAGCGCCGCGCGGCCGTCGGTGGCGGACAGGAAGGCCACCCGGACGCGCTGTCTCCGCGCGGTGCGGCCGTCCCCGTCGAGTGTGAAGACACTGGCCACCTCGCCGTCTCCCTCCAGCAGCGCCTCCACCGGCACGAGCTGCACTGCCTGCCGCTCGGAGGGCGTCACCACCGCCTTGGCGGACAGGCCGGACAGCAGGCGAGGCGCCTCGGCTCCGGCCGCCGGGCGTACGTCCAATGCGAGCTCCACCTCCGCGGTGCCCACGCCCGGCGTGGCGGCGCTGGCCACCTCGCTGACGCGCGCGAGGAAGGTGCGGCCCGGGTAGGCGTCGAGCGTCACCTCGGCCGGGTCCCCTTCCTTCACGCGCACCACGTCGCGGTCCGCCAGCCCCACGCGCACCACCCAGCCGCCCTCGGTGCTGGCGAAGAGGAAGAGCGGCTGGCCTGGAGACACCACCTCCCCCGGCTCCACCATGCGCTTGAGGATGCGGCCCTCGGACGGCGCGAGCACGGTGGCCTGTCGCTGGTTGAAGGCCGCGGCGCGCCACGCGGCGTCGGCGACCTCGTAGCCGGTGGTGGCGTCCTGGAGCTGCGCCAGCGTGGCCACCTGCTGCGCGTGGAGCCCCTTCACGCGCTCCATATCTCGCGCCGCCTTCTCGCGCGCCTCGCGGGCCTGGGCCACCTGCGGGCCAATCTCCGACAGGTCCAGCGCCGCGAGCACCTGGCCGCGCTTCACCTTCTGCCCCTCGTCGGCGGACACCGCCTGCACCACGCCGCCCACCTTGGTGGAGAGGCGCACCTCCCGCTTGCCGGCCAGCGTCCCGCTGGCGCGGACGGGGCGGGCCACCTCTTCCGCGACGACGGGCGCGAGCCGCACCCGCACGGGAGCCTCGCCCGACACAGCGGGCGTGGGGGCCGCGGAGGCCGCCCCGGAGCAGCCCGTGGACAGCAGGCCGAAGAGGAGGACGGCGAGGCCGCCGAGCAGCGCGGCGGAGAGGGTCGGCGACGGGGCGCGAACCATGAAGGTGACTCCTTTGCTTCCATGCGCCGGCAGGCGCGGGACGGACGAATCCCCAGGCGCGGAAGCGCGAGACCGCGGGCGGCGGGGTTGACGACGCATCTACACTTAACGGCGTTAAGTCAGTGAGACAAGTACCCTCACAAAACTTCACAAACCGAAGGGACGGCCGCGGGCCTGGCACCGGTCCGGATGCGTCCGACAGCGTCCTGTTCGGAAATGTCGGGACATTCGGAGGCGAAAAACCCCCGACATTTCCGAACAGGACGGTCCCCTCCCCGCCCGGGGCCGCCGCCCGGGGCAGCACTCATGACCAGACAGCCGGGCCGCCCGCCCTCCGGCCGTGCACCGGCGCGACTCGGAGCGCCTCCGCCAACGCGCCCCGCGGGCGGTGTACCGTGGGGCGTTCGGCCCGCATCGCAGCGGGCCCGCCTTTCCGCGCATGGATTCCCGCGTCGATTCACTCCTCGCCCACGTCCGCGAGCACGCCGAGAACCGCCCCGGGGTCTACCGGATGCTGGGGCCCTCGGGAGAGCTGCTCTACGTGGGCAAGTCCGTGCGGGTGCGGACGCGGCTCCTGTCGTACTTCCGCGCGGACGACGGGGAGAAGGCGGCGGAAATCGTCTCCCACGCGCACCGCATCGAGTGGGAGTACACGGCCAGCGAGTTCGCCGCGCTCCTGCAGGAGTTCCGGCTCATCAAGGCCCAACGCCCGCTCTACAACGTGGAGCACAAGCGCGACCGCGGCCACTGCTTCATCCACCTCACGCGCGAAGCCGTCCCCCGGCTGCGCGTGGTGGGCCGCGCCAACGGCGAGAGCGGCGACTACTTCGGCCCCTTCCACGGCCGCGCGTCCATCTCCGACGTGGTGCGCGCGGTGAGCGACCTCCTGGAACTGCGCGACTGCGCCTCCGACACGCCGATGCGGCTGGCGGACCAGTTCCAGCTCTTCCCGGTGAAGATGGAGCCGCTGTGCATGCGCGGGCAGCTCTCGCGCTGCCTCGCCCCGTGCGCCGGAGGCTGCACCCACGCCGAGTACCACGCGCGCGTCGTGCAGGCCCGGGCCTTCCTGGAGGGCGCCTCCGACACGCCGCTCACCCTGCTGCGCGAGCGCATGGCCCTGGCCGCCCGCCGCCTCCAGTTCGAGTACGCCGCCGAGCTGAGAGACCGCGCGGAGCGGCTGGAGCTGATGCGCGGCTGGATTGTCGAGCTGGGCCGTACGCTCAAGCAGCTCTCCTTCGTCTACACGGTGCCCGGCCACGGCGGGAACGACTACACCTACGTCGTGCGCCGGGGCAGCGTGCGCGCCGAGCAGCCCACGCCGGAGACCTCCGAGGAGCGCGCCGCGCTGGAAGCCCGGGCCCGCGAAATCTTCGAGCGCCCGGAGCCGGAGACGCTCGGCCTGCGCGCGCACGAGGCGCAGGAGGTGATGCTGATTGCCCGCTGGTTCCGCCTCCACCCCGAGGAGCTGGAGCGCACCCTCCCCGCGAAGCAGCTCCTCGCGCCGTCAGACGTCTCCACGCCCACGCCCTGAGCGCGAGGGAAGATTTCGCCAGGGTTCCGTTCTCCTTCCCGTCACGGGATTTTCGAATGGGGAACGACATCATGGGCAGTCAGCGGATTCTGATGGGGGCGCTCGCGGTGGGGCTGATGGGTGGAGCGTGTGGAGGCCCCGAGCAGCAGGACGCGGTGGAGAACGCGGTGAACGGCAGCCTGCTGGCGCAGGTGGAGCTGAGCGCCACGCACCGCGTGGAGTTCTACGAGTTCTCCCCGGGCCAGGTGGGCCTGCGCGAGAGCGGCACGGTGGACGAGCCCACCGCGCTGGGCCCCGAGCGCCTGGCGCTGCCGATGGACGCCCTCTACCGCGAGCTGCGCGGCGGTGACGCGCCCATGCCCCAGGCCCTGGCGGACGCGCTCCAGCGGCGGGCGGCGGCGAAGGCTCCGGGCGCGGTGGAGGCGATGACGGAGCCCCCGGCCGAGGTGGCGCAGGCGGACGCGCCCGTGGGCGGCCCGGGCCCGCTGATGAGCTTTGGCGCCTGGGAGAGCTGGGAGGCGGATGCGCAGTGGTGGCGCGACAGCTTCTGCGTCGGCACCGGCATGGACGAGGTGTTCTGCCCCACGAACGTGGGCTGGGCGGAGAGCGGCTGGCGCAAGACGACGTACTACGAGACGTCCGGCCTGGCGGCGGACTTCGTGGGCTCGGCGGTGTTCTTCCTGGACGGGTGGAACTGCGACGGCGGCTGCAGCTGGAAGCGCTACAACACGTGGAACCTGGCGCCGCGCTACTACCAGCGGTGGATCATGGACACGACGGGCTGGTTCCGCTCGCGCATCGACGTCGTCGCGCCCTCCGCGCGTGTGGACTTCGCGGCGAAGTGGCGCAGGGCCTTCCCGGACCTCGCCGTGGCCGGCGAGTTCCCCTCGAACTCCGCGCCCGGGTACACGGACAACATCCAGGGCGTCACCCATGACGCGAGCAACTGGTACATGACCAACACGGGCACGCTCTACAAGATGCCGGTGGGGCGCAACCTCTCGCAGTCGGGCTACGCGTCCATCAGCCGGGGCATCCCCTCGCAGATTTCCGCCTACAACCACCTGGGCGACCTCTCGTACTACGGCGGCCGGCTGTTCGTGCCCATCGAAGGCTCCACGCCGGCCGTGGCCGTGTTCGACACGAGCCTCAACTACGTGGCTCATGCCACGCTGCCGGGCGCGGGAGATGCGCCGTGGTGCGCGGTGAACCCGGTGGACGGGCACCTGTACGCGTCCAACTTCAACAGCGGCGTCATCCGCAAGTACAAGATTGTCTGGCTCGGCAGCACCAACCCGACGGTGCCGCTGAAGGTCGAGTTCGAGTGGGTGGCCACCATCACCCTGCGCGACATCAACGGCAACCCGGTGACGCTCTCGCGGCTGCAGGGTGGCGAGTTCTCCCCCAAGGGCAACCTCTACCTCGTCTCGGACGTGGTGGGCCGCGGCGTGATTGGCGTCGACATCCGCACGGGCCGCATCCAGACGGAGATTCCGGTGAACTACACCGGTGGCCAGGAGGAGCTGGAGGGCATCACCATCTGGGACCTGGACAGCGGCATCGCGCCGGGCATCACCGGGCAGATTCACGTCCAGATGATCGACAACGACTTCTGGAACCAGGACGACTTCTACTTCAAGCACTACCGCGCCGCGAATGCGGCACTGAAGCAGGACCTCTGAGCCGGAAGCGGCGTCATCCCCCGGGGTTGCTACGCGCCTGAACGACTCCACGCGGAGTCAGGGCACGCGAGCAAGCGGATGTCAGGGATGGGACGTATGACTGCGTGGACAACCGTCGCCGCACCCGGCATGGGTGCGCGACGCTACGCTTTCCATCCTGTGGGGGATGACGCCATGAAGAAGAAGCTCTCCGCCGTGACTCTCGTGATGGCCCTGCTCGCGTCGTCGGCCGCATCGGCGGCCGTCACCGTGCGCTACTACAACCGCGACTCGCGCGACCACACGTGGTCGGCGGTGTGCAGCGGCGTGAAGACCAGCGTGACGTTCGGCCGCAGCCAGACGGCCTCGGTGACCATCCAGGGCTCCGGCCCCTGCACGGTGCGGACGGACGCCGGCAACGTGGTGCTCAAGGGCGGCGAGAACCTCGACATCAAGGACGGCAAGGTCCAGGTGAAGTAGCCGAGCAGGCGAGCGAACCGGAAGGAACCCACCCGGAAAGAACAAATCCCGACGCTTTTAGGTCAAAATCTACGACGACAAGCTCACGCGGGATTGAAATTACCCAAGCGCCGCTCCATACTGCATTGCGTCAGTCTTCCGTGGGGTGGCGCGATGAAGAAGTGGTTGGCGGTGGCCCTTCTGGTGGGTGTGGGTGTGGCGGGCCTGCTGGTGAGTCCGGCGGCGCAGGTGCGGCAGGGGGGACCCATCAACGCGGCGGACACCGCGTGGATCCTCACGGCGACGGCGCTGGTGCTGCTGATGACGCCGGGCCTGTCCTTCTTCTACGGCGGCATGGTGCGGCTGAAGAACGTGGTGTCCACGCTGCTGCAGAGCTTCATCGCCATGGCGGTCATCAGCCTGCTCTGGGTGGTGGTGGGCTTCAGCCTGAGCTTCGGTGACAGCTTCCACGGGCTCATTGGCGACCCTCGCACCTTCTTCATGTTCAGCGGCGTGGGCGGCGAGACGCACCCGGACCTGGCGCCCACCATTCCCCTGCTGCTGTTCGCGCTGTTCCAGCTCAAGTTCGCCATCATCACCCCGGCGCTCATCACCGGCGCGTTCGCGGAGCGGGTGCGCTTCAAGGCGTACGTGCTGTTCATGGTGCTCTTCACGCTGTTCATCTACGCGCCGCTGGCGCACTGGACGTGGCACCCGGAGGGCTTCCTGCGCAACTGGGGGGTGCTGGACTTCGCGGGCGGCACGGTGGTGCACATGTCGGCGGGCTTCGCGGCGCTGGCGGGCGCGCTGGTGCTGGGGCGGCGGACGGTGCACGTGGAGAACGTGCCGCACACGCCGGCCAACGTCCCCTTCGTGATGCTGGGCACGGGCATGCTGTGGTTCGGCTGGTTCGGCTTCAACGCGGGCTCGGCGCTGTCGGCGTCGTCGGCGGCCACGCTGGCGTTCGCCACCACGAACACGGCCTCGGCGGCGGCGATGCTGGGGTGGATGGCCTTCGACTGGCTGCGGGGCCGCAAGCCGAGCGGCATGGGTGCCTGCGTAGGCGCGGTGGTGGGCCTGGTCGCGGTGACGCCGGCGGCGGGCTTCATCACCGTGGGCCAGAGCATCGTCGTGGGCCTGGTGGCGAGCTTCGTGAGCAACGCGGCGGCGCACTACAAGAGCCGCACCGCCATCGACGACACGCTGGACGTGTTCCCCTGCCACGGCCTGGGCGGCGTGGTGGGCATGGTGCTGACGGGCGTGCTGGCGAAGGACGTGGGCCTCCTCTACGGGGAGACGCGGACCTTCCTCATGCACATGCTGGCGCTGGTGCTGGTGTCGGCCTTCTCCTTCGTGGGCTCGTACCTGCTCTACAAGCTGGTGGACCTCTTCGTCCCGCTGCGCGTCACCCGCGAGCAGGAGGAGCTGGGGCTCGACCTGAGCCAGCACGGCGAGACGGTGGGCGAGGTGCCCGTGGCTCCGGCGCCCCAGGTGCCCGCTGCCGCCGCGAGCACGGCCACCCTCGCGGAGCCCGAGCCGCGCGGCCCCTCTGTGCCGCTGCCGGCCTGACGGCGCGAAGCGTCCGAAGCAGTCCCCGCCGCCCGTGCTCCCCTCCGCGAAGGAAGGCGCACGGGCGTTCGTCATCCACTCAGCGCCCGCGAGTCGCCATCACCTGGCACTTGCAATGGACCTGTCGCTGGCGCGTGATGACTGGCATGAGCACCTCCGGACCGCGCCGCCCTCACCTCCCCCGAGCCCTCGCGCTCCTCGCCCTCCTGCTGGGAACCACCGCCGCGGCGCAGGCCGCGGGCGTGGGCTTCCGCGAGCTGGCGTTGAAGGACCCCGTGGGCGGTGGCCCCATGACGGGCCTCGTCTTCTACCCGTCCTCGCAGCCCACCGAGCCGCTTCCCGTGGGGGTGTGGCGTGTCGACGCGGGCCGGGAGCTGGAGCCTGTCCCCGGCCGCTACCCGCTGGTGCTCATCTCCCACGGCCATGGCGGCAGCCGCTGGGGGCACCATGACCTCGCCACGGCGCTCACGCGCGAGGGCTTCATCGTCGCGTCGCTCGACCACCCCGGCGCCTCCTTCAAGGACGCCAATGGCCCGGCGGCCGGTACAGACGCGGTGTGGCTCGGGCGTGGACTCCAGGTCCGGGCGCTCCTGGACGGGGTGCTGGCGGACGCGACGCTGGGCCCCTCGGTGGACGCGGGCCGCGTGGGCGCACTGGGCTTCTCCGCCGGTGGCTACACCACGCTGCTCTTGGCGGGCGCGGTACCGGACTTCGGCCGGCTGGAGAAGTACTGCCGCGCGAAGAAGCAGGCCGTGCTCTGCGGGATGCTGCCGAAGGTGCGTGTCACGCGCCCGGATTTGAAGGACACGGCGGAGCCGCGCGTCCGCGCCATCTTCACCATGGCGCCGGTGGGCGTCTTCTTCGACAAGGCCGCGCTGAAGAACGTGAAGGTGCCCGTGCGCCTCTACGCCGCCGAGAAGGACGAGGTGCTCCCGGTGGCGGACCACGCCGGCCACGTGCGCACCTCGCTGCCCAAGCGGCCCGAGTACACGCTCGTCCCGCGCGCGGGGCACTACGTCTTCATGGCCCCCTGCACGCCCGAGTCGGTGCCGGAGGAGCAGGAGCTGTGCATGGACCCGCCCGGCGTGGACCGCCTGAAGCTCCACCGCGAGCTGGCCGCCGACGCGGTGCGCTTCTTCACCCGCACGCTGGCGCCCGCTCCCGCGAAGCCCTGAGCGCGCCCCTGTCCGCGCCGCCTGGGACAGGGCCGCACCGCGCACCTCCGCGGAAGGGCCCCGACGCTCAGCCGCCCTTCTTCGCGGCCGCGCGCCCCTTTCGCCCACCCGGCTTCGCGGCGGGCGTCTCCGGCATGGGGCCGGTGTTGGGGCTCGCCCCGGCCTCCGGAGCCACCTTCGGCTGCCGCTTGATGCGCCGCGGGGGCAGCAGGTCCGGCTCACCGGGCACCTTCTGCGCCATGAAGATGGCGGCATCGAGTTTGTAGAAGCTGCGCGCCCGGTACCACGCCAGCGCGGCCTCGTTGTTCTCCGCCACCTCCAGCACCAGGTGCGTGCAGCCCCGCGTGCGGGCCAGGTGCTGGAGCTGATCCATCATGAAGCTGCCCACCCCGCGCCCCTGGTAGTCCGGGTGCACGGCCAGCTCCTCCACGAAGAGCGGCCGCATGCCCCGCTTCTCGAACCAGCGCGGGTTGACCCAGTTGTCGTCCCCCGTGGCCTCGAAGGCACACTCCGAGTAGCCGACAATCTCCCCGTCCACCTCGTAGAGGAGCTGCTCGATCCACTCGGAGGTGTAGACCTCCATGAAGCGCCGCTTGGAGCGGGGACGCTGGTACTCCACCGTCTCGCGATTGACGTCGCGGAAGACGAGCTTGAGGAACTCCCAGGTCCGGTTCAGGTCCCGGCGATGGATGCGGCGGACCCGAACCTCGAGCGTGTCCTGGGGCTTGACCGTCGACATACGCCTGCTTCCTTAGCAGGCTGGCGCGCTCTGGGACACCGGAGCCGTCCTCCAGGGTTCCACTCCCCGTCAATTTCCCTCCCCGGGTCCCATACGACGTCAGGAGGGTTGCCTCGCGGTGGGGTGGGAGGATGGAATGGCGGAAAATCCGCACTCCGTCACACCCCACGAGCCCCGAACCCATGACGCGACCCTCTGACGGTGACCTCCGTACCGACACCGTCTTGCGCAACACCTACAAGATTGCCTCCGTGCTGGGACGGGGGGGCATGGGCTCGGTGTACCTGGCCCAGCACCTGCGGCTTCCCGGCAAGCAGGTGGCGGTCAAGGTGCTGCGCGGCGGCGACCACCTGACGCAGGAGATCTTCACCCGCTTCCGGCGCGAGGCGGAAATCGCCTCCCGGTTGGGCCACCCCAACATCGTGGAGGTGCTGGACTACGACACGCTGGAGGACGGCACCCCGTTCCTGGTGCTGGAGTTCCTGCGCGGAGAGAGCCTCCAGTCCCGGCTGGAGCGCGGGCCGCTGACGCTGCCCGAGGTGTTCTCCTACACGCGGCAGATGGGCTCGGCGCTCCAGGCGGCGCACGGCGCGGGCATCGTCCACCGCGACCTGAAGCCGGCCAACGTCTTCCTGGTGCCCACCGACTCCGGCGGGTTGTTGGGCCAGCGCGTGAAGCTGCTCGACTTCGGCATCTCCAAGGTCTTGTCCTCGGAGACGCTGCAGACGCAGGAAGCGACCATCATCGGCACGCCGCAGTACATGTCGCCCGAGCAGGCGATGGGGAAGAATCGCGAAATCGACGCGCGCACGGACATCTTCGCGCTCGGCTGCATCGTCTACGAGATGATGACCGGCAAGCCCGTGTTCGGCGCGGGCAGCCTCGCGCAGATGATCTTCCGCGTGGTGTACGAGCCGGCAGACCCCCTCGCCCCGCTCTGCCCGGAGGCGCCCGCGCACGCCATCGCCGCGGTGGACCGCGCGCTCTCGAAGAAGGCCGAGGACCGCTTCCCGGACGTCACCTCCTTCGTGGAGGCGCTGACGGGCAGCCCGCTGCACACGCTCTCCCCGCCGTCGGGCGCGCAGCCCCTGCCGCGCGCCGTGCCGAAGGCGCCCTCGGGCATCGCCCTGCCCTCGCAGGCCGCGGACGAGGGCTTCGACGCCACCGTGGCCCCGGGCAGCGTGAAGGTGGTCCCCGACGGCACCGGCCGCATGGGCGTCGTGGAGCTGGGGAATGGGGGCTCCGGCACCGGCCGCATGGGCCTGGTGCAGCCCGAGGCGCCGTTGAGCGGAGGCACCGGCCGCATGGGAATGGTGCAGCCCGAGCCTCCCGTGGGAAGCGGCACCGGCCGCATGGGCGCGCCGCTCCTGGACCCGCCGGGCCTGGACCCCACGCTCATCTCCAAGCAGATCCCCGCCGTACCTCCGAGGCCGGCCCAGCCCATCACCGCGGTGACGCCGCCATCGGAGCCCACGCCGCAGCCCGTCGCCCCGCCCGTCTCCGTGGCGCCCACGCCGCAGCCCGTCTCCGTGGCGCCCACGCCGCAGCCCGTCTCCGTGGCGCAGCCGGCGGCGAAGAGCCGTGCACCGATGATTGCCGCCGCCGTGGCGCTCTTCGTGGCGGGAGGCGGCCTCGTCTGGTGGATGGGCCGTCCCGTGACGCCGCCCACGGCGCCGGCCACCAGCACGCAGACTCCGGGCCCCCAGGCGGCGGTGCAGCAGCCCGCGACCGGCACGCCCAATGGAACGCAGGTCGCCACCGGCGCGTCCAATGGCACGCAACCCGCTGCCGCCGGCACCGATAACAACACGCAGGCCGTCGTGCAGCTCCCGCCCACGACGGTGCAGACAGTGGCCACCACCACGACGGACACGCCGGGCACCAGCCGTCCCACCACGCGTCCGGACCCGAAGAAGGAGGAGCTGCCGCCCGAGGTACAGCGGGTGCTGGACGAAGCGAGGGAGGCGCTGGAGGCCGGCAACCCCGAGGAGGCCATCCGCCTGGCCAGGCTCAGCCAGCGCACGAAGCCCGGTTTCAAACCGTCAGCCTCGTACGCCATCATCGTCCGCTCCGCCTGCCTACAGGGGGACCTGACCGTTGCGAAGCAGGAATGGTCGAAGGTCCCCGCCGCGGAGAAGCCGAAGCTCCGTCAGTTCTGCCAGCAGCACGACACCGATCCCGCTCTCTGACCCGAAGGGCCTTTTCCAAGGGAGGCCCTCCCCGCATCCCGAGGTGATTCGCTTGAGAAACATGGTCGCAGTGATTGTCGCGGCGGTCGCGCTGGGGGCCTCCACCGGCCTGGCCGCGTCTCCCGTGGAAGCAGGCAAGGTGTACTCCGGCTCCGAGGGCGAGGAGGTCGCCGTCGTCCCGCTCGCGCCGCGGTCCGCCAAGAAGTACATCCTCCGCGTGCGCGGCACGGGCTCCGAGTTCGACGGGAAGGTCTTCCCCTACGAGCTGAACGACTGGAGCACCAGCAGCACCGAGCAGTACAACTTCAAGACCCAGTGGCACGGCCGCGGCTACACGACCCTGTACGTGCGCGACCAGCGCTACGAGCTGTACGTGCCCGGCCGCCAGCAAGCCATCCGCGTCACCTTCGACGAGAAGCGCACGGCGGCCCTGAAGCCGGAAGAGGTCTACGCGACGTACCAGAAGCTCCAGGCGGACGGCACGCTGGCGAAGCTGATGGCGTTCGACCGCAAGGGTGAGCAGGCCCGTCACGACAAGGCCTACGCCGACACGCTCCTGGAGATGAACAACGCGTGCGGCACCTCGGTGTCGGCCGCCATCGACTGGAGCAGCGTCAACGACGACCTCCTCAAGGAGCTGAGCATCTCCAGCTACTGCGAGTCCCCGCTCACGTCGCTCAAGGGCCTGTGCGAGGTCTCCAACGTCGCGAAGCAGACCGTGCGCGAGAAGGTGAAGCAGGTCAGCTGCCGCTTCGGGCCCGCCCTGGAGACGAAGGTCGAGGCCGACCGCGTCATCTGGCAGACGAACAAGGACGCCAGCAACCAGGACGCGTACGCCACGAAGTTCTTCAAGCAGAACCTGTAGCCGGAGCCTCCCCGATGAACTTCAAGCGATTCGCAGCGGTTGCGATGTCCCTCGCGTGTGGCGCCGCCCTGGCCGCCGACCCCATCACGCCCCCCTGGGGCAAGGAGGAGAACCTCGGCCAGAAGATACTGATGGAGGCCACCTCCGTGTGCACCGACGGCAAGGGGCACTACGTGGTGATGGCGCCCCAGGAGGACGCGAACCAGAACGCCATGTACTACGGCGACGGGAAGACCTTCGTCGTGGTGGAGCCTCCCGGCCGGTACGCGTCGTCCAACTCCTTCCTGGACCCGCGCTTCTTCAACAAGGACTCCAACCCCAACTTCCGCGGCATGGACTACCGGGTCATCTCCGCGGTGGACCTGGACACGAAGGAGAAGTCCTGCTCCCTGCGGTGCGGCACCAAGCAGATTCCCCTCACGCTGGTGGACAGCGCGCAGGCCGCGGAGATGCTGCGCAAGGCCACGTTCCAGCCCAACCCGCAGCAGTACGCGCCCCATGCCCTGCTGCGTGACACGAAGGGCAACTACTACTTCGTGGACCGCGGCTACCAGCCGGCCCAGCAGAAGAGCTACCGCGTCTTCATCGGCCAGCGCGGCACCCTCAAGCAGCAGAAGATGACCAACGTCGTCTCGGACTCCGAGGGCGAAATCTTCTCCACCAAGAAGGGCGAGCTGCGGCTGGTGCTGGACCGCGACAAGACCTCGATGTGGATTGAGAACACCAAGAAGTCGTTCGAGCTGCGCCAGGTGCCCGTGCACGAGAACCTGCCGCTCATCTACAACGACCTGGGCGTCTACGAGGGCATGCGCCTGGGCACGCCCTGCGACGACCAGTAGCGCTCGCGCCTCACGGCCTTCGGGCCTTCACGGGCCGGATGGAACGTTTCGCCAGACGCTCCGTCCGGCCCGCTGCATTTCAGCGGGGCCCCGCCCTTGCGAGAACCGCCCGGTTGGGACAGCGTTCCCCTCGCCGTGAGCCATCCCCGCTACTTCGTCCCCCATGCCGCCAGCGCGGCCGAGCCCGTCCGCTCGGACGCCTCCGAGATGACGCACGTGGTGGATGCCTTCCGCCTGGACGCGCCCCACCTGCTGGAGCAGGAGTGGGTGGTCGGCGTCGACGCCGTGGGCAACGTGCACGTCGTGCCCGCGAGCGAGCGGGACTTGCTCCCCCCCGCCACGCGCGCCCAGCTCGCGCACCACGAAGTGGCGTCCGGCCGCACGCCCCGCCGCATCGCCGCCCTGGAGCTGTACTTCTTCGCCGTGGAGCTGGTGGAGCACCCCGCCAACGCGGAGGGCTTCAACGACCCCGTGTACCTCTACGGCCACCTGTCCGGCCCGTGGCCGGGAGACGCCCCCATGCGCGTGCCCGGGCAGCTCACGGTGACGCGCGGGGACGTGCTGGCCGGGCTGGTACACAGCGCGGCGGACGCCTTCCACTACGTGCAGACCCCGGAGAGCCCGGCCGCGCCGCGCGGCTACCACGCGCTGCTGCCCGGAGACCGCCCCGAGCGCCTCGCGGAAGGGCGCGGGCTGGTGCTCGCCTGGCCCGCGGTGCCGCCCGAGCTGCAGGTGGGCAATGCCTCCAACGGCCCCATGGTGGCGCGCATCCTCCATGACGTCCTCACGCAGCTGCAGGAGGACGCGCACGCCCACGGAGGCCCGGAGCCTCTCGCGCGGATGGAGCTGCCCGTGCCCAGCCGCGCCATGGCCATCGCCGACTTGGAGATGCGCGGCTACGAGGTGAAGGGCGACGTGGCCATCCTCCGCCGCAACCACCCGGGCCTGCTCACGCGCATGGCGGAGTGGCTGCGCGCGGAGAAGGTGAAGGTGCCTTCCGAGGCGGGGGCGCCCGGCTTCCTCGACGTGGCGCGCAAGGCGCTCGAAGCCCTCCCCGGCTGGCCGAACGAGACGGAGCGGGTGCTCCGCGCGCTGAGCCGGGCCGGTGGCAGCGCGCCCGTCTCGCGCGGCACGCCCCTGGCTGCGGCGCCGGTGCCCAGGCGCCCCCTGCCCCCTCGCGAGCCGCCAAAGCCGCCGCGCCCGGATGACTGGATGCGGGACTTCCTGGACGCGCACGCCGCGTCGCACCCCGGCGGCGCCCAGCCGAAGCTGACGCGCGCGAAGCCGGCCTTCACCGCCCCGCCCCCGCCCGCGAAGCCCGGCACGCCCACGTGGATGAAGGACTTCGGTGGGGCCCCGCCCGCTCCCCCAGCGCCCGCGAAGCCCAAGGCTCCCTCGGCCCCCTCCTCGCCAGCGGGGAAGAAGCCGGACTGGATGTCCGACTTCGACGACTGACGGGCCGCCATTGCGACGCCTGCCTGGGGGGGGATACCGTCGCCCCTCATCCGCAGGGGGAACACATGGGACACGAGAAGCCGGTAGAGCCGTTTTCCGACCTCCATGTCGAGGAGGGGAAGGTTCGCGCGGTACTGCTGCACGACCCCACCGTCGAGGGCCTGGACGTGGCCATCTACATGGACGCGTCGGGCAGCATGCAGGAGGAGTACAAGTACAACACGCCTCCTCGCAGCTTCCTGGAGTGGATTCGCGGCGCGCCGATGAAGGACCCCGCCAACCAGGTCGAGCCGCAGGTGCAGTGGATGCTCGAGTACCTGGCCACGAAGGACCGCAACGGCATGCTGCGCGTGGCCTACTGGGCCTCGGGCGCGTCCGGCCGCGAGGTGGAGGTGGTGGGCGAGCTGAAGGGCGTGGACGTGAAGCAGTACAAGTTCCCCGGCGCGAAGAAGCTCGGGAGCCACACGTTCCTCACGCCCGCGCTGAAGGACTACGTGCGCTACCTCAAGGACCAGGTGCCCCAGGGCGCCCGCCGCGGGTGCGCGGTCATCGTCACCGACGGCCAGCTCCACGACGCCGAAGAGGTGGAGAAGTTCTCCGCGCAGGTGGCCAAGGAGATTGCCTCCGGCAAGCTGCCGCGCCTCAACTTCGTCCTCGTGGGCGTGGGTGACGGCATCGACGAGGAGCAGCTGGAGCGCATCGCCCACACCGAGTTCCCGGGCGTCGGCCACCTGTGGTGCCACCGCATCGCCAAGGAAATCACCCAGGTGGCGGAGCTCGTCGCCGTGCTGGTCGACGAGAACATGACCGTCGCGGCCGGCGGCACCATCTACGACGACAAGGGCAAGGTGCTGAAGACGTACGAGGGCCGCCTCCCGGCGGTGCTCGAGTTCGACGTGCCCGAGGGCGCGGAGAGCTTCACCCTCGAGGTGAACGGCCAGCGCTTCACCCAGCCGCTGCCGGACGAGGACCACCACGACGAGGACGAGGACCACCACTGATGGCCGGCCACGAAGCCATCGTCCGTCCGTTCTCGGACGTGCACCGGATGGGAAACAAGGTCGTCGCCACGCTGCTGCATGACCCGACGGTGGAGGGGCTGGACGTGGCCCTCTACATGGACGGCTCGGCGAGCATGGAGGACGAGTACGGGCCGCGCGGCGTGCTGGCCAAGCTGGCGCCGGTGAAGAACCTGGTCGAGCCGCAGATGCGGTGGATGCTCGAGTACCTCGCGAGCAAGGACCGCGACGGCGGCGTGCGCGTCGCCTACTGGGCCACGGGGGACGGCAGCCAGCTGGAGGCGCTGGGCGACCTCACGGCGGTGCAGGCGAAGGACTACCGCTTCCCGGGCCCGCGCTTCTACGGCAAGGCCACGGTGATGCTGCCGGTGCTGCGCGACTTCGTGGCGCACATGAAGCAGCAGGTGACGAAGGGCGCGCGCCAGGGGCTCGCGGTCATCATCACCGACTCGCAGCTGTCCGACGGCCCCGACGTGCGCGCCTACGCCACGCAGGTGGCGAAGGAAATCGCGGCGGGCCGCCTGCCCCGGATGAACTTCGTGTTCGTCGGCGTGGGTGACCAGGTGGACGAGGAGCAGATGGAGGAGATTTCCCACGAGACGTACCCGGGCGTGGGACACCTCTGGTGCCACCGCATCGCCGACCGCATGGAGGAGATGGCGGAGCTGGTGGCGGTGCTGGTGGATGAGACGATGACCGTCGCCGCCGGCGGCACCATCTACGACGAGCAGGGCAAGGTCCTGAAGTCGTACGAGGGCCGGCTGCCGGCGGTGCTCGAGTTCGACGTCCCGGCCACGTGCAAGGCCTTCACCCTGGAGGTGGCGGGGCAGAAGTTCACCCAGCCCATCCCCGAGGAGCACGAGGACGAGGACCACCACGACGAGGAAGAGGAGGCGAAGCAGCCCGAGCCCGTGAAAGCCCCCTCCCCCGCCCCGTCCCGCAAGCACGGCGGCCACCGCCACTAGCCGCAGGAAGACCCACGCCATGTCCGAGCAGAAGAAGAGCAACGCGTCGTCCGGCCACGTCCACGGCCCAGGCTGCGAGCATGACCACGACCACGCGCACGAGCACGGACATGGCGAGCCTCACGTCCACGGACCGGGCTGCAACCACGGCCCGTCCCTGGCGGCGGTGAAGCCCGCCGGGAAGCTGTCCTTCAAGGGGCTGAAGGTCATCGGCCCGAAGGCGGAGAAGCACGTGCACGGGCCCGACTGCAAGCATGACCACGACCACGGTCATGACCATGCACACGCCCATGGCGAGAAGCATGAGCACGGCCCCGGCTGCAACCATGACCACGACCACGGTCATGACCATGGCCACCACCACCATTCGAAGCCCAAGCGCATCCGTCCTCCCGGGCACCGCCCCGCGGAAGGCGGCGGCACGGCGCTCCAGCTCGACCTGGAGGGTGCGCTGCCGGGCGAGACGGACGACGCCGGCCGCTTCCAGAAGCTGGAGGCCGCGCTCGAGGCACACCGCGGCGTCACCGACGTGCACCTGCGAAGGGACGCGGGCCATGCCGAGGTGTGCATCCACTACAAGCCGGAGGTGGTGAGCGCGTCGCAGCTCCTCACCGCCGCGCAGCGCACCGGCGCCGAGGTGGCGGAGCGCTACAAGCACCAGACGTGGTTCGTGCGCGGGATGACCTCGGCCGACGCGGCCACCGCCATCGAGCACGGGCTGGGGAAGCTCAAGGGCGTGCTCTCCGCGAGCGTGGCGTATGCCAGCGAGCGCCTCGTCGTGGAGTACGACAGCGCGGAAGTCACGCTGAAGGACGTGGAGGCGAAGGCGAAGGCGCTCGGCTACGCGCTGGAGGTGCCCACCAGTGGCCATGCCTGCTCGCACCACGCGCACGGCGGTGGCCTGGCGCCGCTCCTGGAGATGCCGCTGGTGGTGGTCTCCGGCGTGCTGCTGGTGGCCGGCTGGGCGATTGAGAAGTTCGCGGGGCTCCCCGCGCTGGTGCCCACGATTGTCTGGGCGCTGTCCATGGCCAGCGGTGGCTTCTTCGCCATCCGGGGCTCGCTGAAGTCGCTGCTCCAGCTGCGCATCGACATCGAGACGATGATGGTGGTGGCGGCCCTGGGCGCGGCGGTGCTGGGCGCCTGGTTCGAGGGCGCGTTCCTCCTGTTCCTCTTCGCCGCGGGCCACGCGCTGGAGCACCGGGCCATGGACCGCGCGCGGCGCTCCATCGAGTCGCTCGGCGCGCTCCGTCCCGAGGTGGCGCGCGTGCGCCGGGGCGGCGACGTGGTGGAGGTGCCGGTGGCTGATGTGCAGCGCGGCGAGCGCGTCGTCGTGCGCCCCGGCGACCGCGTCCCGCTGGATGGCGTCATCCGCGAGGGCAAGAGCTCGCTGGAGCAGGCGGCGATTACGGGCGAGTCGCTCCCCGTCGCGAAGAAGGCGGGGGACGAGGTGTTCTCCGGCACCATCAACTGCGAGGGCCTGCTGGAGGTGGAAGTCACGCGGCTGTCCTCGGAGTCGGTGCTCGCGCGCGTGGTGGACATGGTGGCGGAGGCGGAGGCGCAGAAGGGCCCCAACCAGCGCTTCGCGCAGCGGCTGGAGCGCACGGTGGCGCCGCTGGTGATGATTGGCGCGGTGGTGTTCCCGGTGGTGCTGGTGCTGATGGGCACGCCGGTGAAGGAGGCCATCCTCCGGGCGGTATCGCTGCTGGTGGCGGCCTCGCCGTGCGCGCTGGCCATCTCCACGCCGTCGGCGGTGCTCTCCGCGGTGGCGGCGGCGGCGCGGGGCGGCGTGCTGGTGAAGGGCGGCATCTACCTGGAGCTGCTGGCGAAGGTGAACGCCATCGCCTTCGACAAGACGGGCACGCTGACGGTGGGCCGGCCGAAGCTCTTGAGCACGGTGCCGGCGCAGGGCGTGTCGCGCGAGGAGCTGCTGGGCACGGCGGCGGCGGTGGAGTCGCTCTCCGCGCACCCGCTGGCGAAGGCGGTGGTGGATGCGGCGGCGGAGGCTGGCATCCAGGCGCCGGCCGGGAGCGACTGCGAGGCCATCCACGGCAAGGGCATCCGCGCGAAGGTAGGGGATGCGCTGGTGGACGTGGGCAACCTCGCGCTGTTCGAGGGCGAGGCCGTGCCGGCGGAAATCGCGGCGGAAGTCTCCAAGCTGGAGGAGGCGGGCCAGACGACGATGGTGGTGCGCAAGGCGGGGCGCTACCTGGGCGTGCTGGGTGTAGCGGACACGCTGCGCGCGGGTGCGCGGCACGTGGTGCACACGCTGAAGGATTACGGCATCGAGCGGACGGTGATGCTGTCCGGCGACAACGCGCGGGTGGCGAAGTCCATCGCCGAGCAGGTGGGGCTGGACGAGGCGAAGGCGCCGCTGATGCCGGCCGACAAGGTGACGGCGGTGCGGGAGATGGGGCGCAAGGGCTCGGTGGCCATGGTGGGTGACGGCGTGAATGACGCGCCCGCCCTGGCCGCGGCGGCGGTGGGCGTGGCGATGGGCGGCGCGGGCTCGGACGCGGCGCTAGAGACGGCGGACGTGGTGCTGATGAGCGACGACCTGTCGCGGCTGCCGTTCGCGCTTGGGCTGGCGCGTCAGGCCACGGCGGTGATGCAGCAGAACCTGGTCATCTCGCTGGGCATCAGCGGCATCCTCATCATCGCCGCCGTGTTCGGCCTCACGCAGATCAGCCACGCGGTGGTGCTGCACGAGGGCAGCACGCTCCTGGTGGTCGCCAACGGCCTGCGCCTGCTCGCCATCCGGCCCCAGGCCATGAAGTCCGCGCCCGATGCTGCCGTGGCCGTGCAGCCCGTGGTGGGCTGAGCGCGAGGGCTCGACGCGGCGGCTACTTCACCGCCGCCGAGTCGACCCACGCCTCGTCGCCCTCCATGGAGCGCACCTTCACCTTCCCACCCTTCTGCTCCAACACCTTCACGCGCGTGCCCGAGCCCAGTCCCGCACTCGCCCGGCTCGCCGGAGCCGGCTGCGCCAGCGTCTTGCTGTAGAGCTGGTCGATGCGCGCCTGGTCCTTCTTCCGCTCGATGACCAGGTTGCTCGTCATCTGCTGCGCGGCGTAGGCGCTCTGGAGGTCCCCGGCCTGGGCGTTCTTCACGTCCTCGTCGTTCGCGAGCGCTTCCGCGGCCTTCTTGGACAGCTTCGCGTCCTCCTTCAGGTACGCACCGCCCTTCTTCGCCTCGGCCACCGAGCGCACCTGGTTGCGCTGCAGGTAGAAGTGACTGGCGATGTGCAGCACCTTGCCGTCTCCGTAGCGGAACAGCACCGCCACCGGCGCCGCGCCGTACTTCTTCTTCATCTCCCGGCTCTCCACCAGCACCTCCACCTTGTCCGGAGCAATCACGCGGATGGGGTAGGACGCGCCCTCCAGCCACCACTTGGGGTTCGCATTCGCCAGGTGCAGGTGCTTGAGCAGGTTGCTGCCGCTGGACTCCTTCACCTGCACCTCCACCACGTCATCCGCCGTCTCGCGGCCGTTGGAGGCGATGAAGCCGGGGAAGGCCTTCTCCACCACGTTCGTCAGCGCCCAGTCCGTCGTGTAGAGGAAGCCTCCCGCGTTGACGAACTTGCGCACCTTCTCCAACCCCTGGGGCCCCAGGCTGCCCGAGCAGTTGATGATGAGGAGCTGCTTCGCATTCAGCGGCGTGCGCGCCAGCTGCATCGGCGTCACCACGACGAAGGGAACGCCCACCTCTCGCAGCACGTCCTCCACGCGGTCATACTCGCCGGAGACCACCACCACCTCGGCGGCCTCCACCTTCTGGAGGACGGCGTAGTCCTCCGGGCGCTCCTCCTGCATGCGGGCCTTGAGCACCTTCGCCGCCGCCTTGTTGGCGGTGGACATCTTCGCCTCGCCCAGCGGCGGGCCACCAGCGAGCGCGGGCAAAGCAAGGCACAGCACGCCAACGAGCGCGGCGCGCAGGGTACGGACGAATGACATGGAACAGCCTCTCCGGGCGGGTGCGCGGCGTGGTGAGAGGCTTCAACGTGCCGGGTGGGAAAAAGTTCTCAGCCTTTCCGAGACTCCGAGCCCGGGTCCCTCCGCGTCACGCTGGATGAGATTGCGCGGGCCGTGCGCGAGCCCCCGGGGAGTTCGAGCTGACACGGCTGGCCGAGGCCACCGGGTACCGGAAGACGCTCGCTATCGGCGAGGAGGAACGCGCGGCGTCTCCGGGGCGGAAGGCCGCCATGTCCGCCTCGGAGCGCGCAGTGGCATGACGCGCTGCGCGCCGGCGGGACTCCCGCCGGGCGCCATGGAGCGGAGTGAGGCGGGACTACTGCATCCGCTCTTCCACGAGCTGCTGCACGCGCTCGTAGTACTCATCGACGCGGTACTCCGCCTTCAGATCGGCAAGCTCCGCGCTCATCGCGTCGTCCTGGGCCTGCGTCCAGCTCAAGGTGTCGCCGAGGGCAATGGCTCGCCCCATGCCGGGCGAGGCGCATGCACACCGGGGGAGGTACGGGCTGAGCAACCAGAATCCGCCGCTGCTGCTGTTGAGGTACGAATTGACGATGGAATTGCACTCGCCAGGAGTAGACGCCGACACCGTCACCCAGTTGATCACCACGTTGTAGTCAGGCCCACCGTTGGAGCCCACGGCGAACTGCTGCAGCGCAGCCGTGCAGTTGCCGTAGAACGTCGGGTTCGGATTGACGGGAGTGCCACCACCTCCGTAGGTCTTGGTGAAGCCACCTCCGATGACGGCGGCATGCACGGAGGCACCGAAGCCCGCGACGGCAATGGCTGCAACGAAGATTCCGAGAGTCTTCTTCATCTGCGTCTCCTTCAGGTGAGGGGGGAGCCCGCCCCTGAAGCATGAAGCAAGCCACGCATGCTCCGTCTGGAGTTACGTCAGCGCCCTCTCCCGATGTGACGTGTGAAGTCACAAACCCGCCCAGGATTGTGACGTCCGTCGCAACACGGGCAGCGTCGCCTGTCGCTATCTCGAAGGGAGACAGGACCCCGTGCTCACTGGCGCTCCACCTGTGCGTCGCCACAGACCCGCACCGCCAATTCGAGGAGCTGCTTGATGGAGTCATCCGACTCATTCTGAACGGCTTCGGAAAGCGGCATCGCCAGCTGCGGCCACTGCAAGAGGGAGGCAGCCTCCGCGGCGCCCCGGCGCGTTCTGGGGTCGCTGGCCCTCAGTGCCTTCGAGAGCAGCTCGAAGGACTCGGCATCGAAGTCACCGTCGAGGCCCAGCCCCAGGCGCATCCAGGCAACCGTGTCGTCCGGCTGGGTGCGCACGCCGTCACGCAGCTCGCTCACGGAGAACACCGGGAAGCGGGCGGCCATCCGCTGGAGTAGCGCGTCGCGGATGCGTACCTCTTCCGGTTCTCCGGCACTGACACTGAAGTACCGGAGCCGAGCAACGTCATCGCAGACGAGACGGATTTCCAGGTCGGGCCGCGCGGGGTCCCACCAGGTATGGACGCGCATCCCCTCGCCCTGCTCGGTACAGCCGTCGTACAGATAGAAGAGGTCCAGCTCCTCGTGCCACGCACGAAAGAGCGCATCGGCCTCTTCACGCAGGAGGTCGTCCGTCGGGGGGGCCTTCAGAACCACGCTCTTGGAGAGCAGCGTCATGGCTACCTCGCCTGGGTCGCGCCCATCAGCCTGACCAGGGCGGTGCGGAGCGCGTCCGCGGCGCGGGTGATGGCGGGGCTGTCTTCCTGGAGCTGTCCGTTGACGACCGCCACGGCGCGCCACTGGTCATACGCTTGTGCAACCGCCTGGAGCGCCTCTCCCTGGCGGCCCGGCAATCTCACCAGCGCATCGGAGGACGTGCGCACGGCCTGCGAGAGGGTGTTGAAGATGACGGCGTAGCTGCCCTGACGGATGGCCTCCGCGCGTGCCTCGCCGACGCCCGGCCTCGCCACTGCTTCGGCCCCCGTCCCCGCCCGTGCGGAGGCGGGCGCCGCCATCGGAGCCATCCGCCCATAGGTGATTTCCGCCTCGCTCACCACACCCGCCGCGCCGGGAATGTTGACCTCGGCGACGACACGGATGGAACCCGCCTCCGCCGAGAGGGCCACGAGCGCGCGCGAGACCTGGTTCGCAGGCAAAGCCCCCCGCGCCCGCGCGACCTCCACCTGGTCCCTGAGTCCGACGATTCGAGGGTCATTGGTCACCTGATTGTTGACGGAGCCAGCCCAGAGGAAGGAGCTGCCACCACGCTGGAAGAACCCGCCCGGTCCAACCGCAGCGGCCTGCGTGCTGGCAGCATGGCCGGGGAGGTTTCGGTAGATGTAGTAGCCAGGGCCTTCCACTCGGAGCCGCCCGTCGGCGGCGACGGCGAGACGGTAGCCCGGCGCTCTCACCACGAAGGCGCCCTGCCGCAGCCTGGGGAGCTCACGGATGAGGCCGACCATGTCCTCCTGGGTCAGCGCCCCGGACAGTTGCCGTCCCTGCCGGATGGCATTCCTCGCACGTTCGAGTATCTCGGTGCGGCCCCCTCTCCTGTTCCGAGCGGCCAGGTATGCGGCCTCCGCCGCCTGGAGAATCCGCTCGAGCTCCCGGCCGAGCTGCTGCTCCTCGGCGCTGAACATGTCCACCTGCGGATTGATGGTCGCGCGGATCCGCCCGCCGACCAGCCCGAGCTCGGTGAGCCGGTACTGGCGCTTCCACACCAACATCCGCGCACGGAGGGCGAGCCGGGGCGTCCCTCGCCTCAACATCGGCTCCATCAGTGGGCGCAGCTCCCGCGCCGCGCGGTCCAGGTCCCGCTGCTTCTCCTCGGGCGTGCGCGTGTCCGCCCCACGGACGGAGCTGGCGATGAACCGCCCCAGCCGCCGCGCCTGCGCGACAATCCAGTCCACCACCCTGTCCAGCGCGCGGTCGATGGGCTGGCGCACGCGGTTGACCACGTTCGTCACCGCGTCGCTCACCCGCCCCAGTCCGGCGATGCGCGCCAGGAAGCTGATGACCAGCGTGAGCAGCCCGGCCATCGTCTGCTCCACGCGGTTCGCCGCGGGGCCAATCGCGCCACTGGCAATCGCGGCGAGCGAGTCGATGACGGACGCGGCGACCTGGGAAATCTGCCGCAGCCGCTCCACGAAGAACATCACCGTGTTGTAGATGGCGATGATGGCCTGGATGAACGCGCCCGCCGGGTTGAGGCTCGTCACCAGGCGCGTAATCGCCGCCTGCACCACCCTGTCGCGCACGAAGGTCATGACCTGCTCCATGACCATCTCTCGCAGGTTCGACAGGCTCTGCTGAATCTGCTCCCACGCGGCGGCGGGTCCCTGGGTGACGAGCGTGCGGACGAGGTCGAACGCCGTCTCCATCGCCCTCACGGCCGTCTCGCCCACGGCGCGCACCAGCTTCTGGCGGATGTTCTGCCACGTCAGGCCCAGCACGCTGAGGACGAACTTGAGGACCTCCATCAGGGTGAAGCCCTGGGGAATGTAGATGCCCGCCCCGCTCATCGCCCCGGTGAGCCAGCCAATCAGCGACGCGCGCAGGTGCGTGAGGAACCGGCCCGCGAACTGCCGCAACCCCTGGAGGCCCGCGCGCACCAGGTTGCCGATGAAGCCCATCGGGTTGCGCAGAATCGTCCGGAACGTCGCCGCCGCGCGCCGCAGGTACGGCATCACCCCCGGCGCGACGACGGAGAAGATGATTTCGAGCAGGTTCCAGACGGTGTTGCCCGCCCAGCCCAGGAAGCTGCCGATGAAGCCGCCGAAGGCGCTCGCCACCCGCGCGAAGGCGCGCGGCAGCAGCACGATGTCCGCGATCTCCAGCGAGCGCAGCGCCGAGAGGAACAGCCCGGGAACCTGCCGGACGAAGCCCATCAGCCCGCCCAGCGCGCCCTGGAACCACGCCCACGCGCGGCTCACCGCGTTGGCGCGCCGGAGGTTGTTCCAGATTTCCTCCTGGCCGATCAGCTTCATGAAGCCGCCAATCAGCGTCTCGGCATTGCGCGGCACGGCCTCGCCGGTAATCGGGTCCTGCCCCAGCACGGCCTTGAGCAGGTCGTAGCCGCGCGTGCCCTCGGCCAGCCGCGCCAGCGGGCGCAGGATGGCGTCCTTCACCATCCGGACGATGCCGCTCACCATGGCGCGGGCGGTGCTGATGATGCGGTCGATGGGCTCCGTGAAGATGCGCCGGGCGCGCTCCCACACGCCGCCCAGGTTGAAGATGTCGCGCCAGCTCAGCGAGTCGAGGAAGCGGTTGATGGCGTCCCGGATGGCACCGCCCGTCACGCCGAGCGACGAAATCTGCTGCTCCACCCACGCGCCCGCGCGCTCGAAGACGCCGTGGTTGTCGAGCGCCTGGGTGATGAGCCCGCCGCCGGGCATGAACTCCACCACCGCGCGGAGGATGTTGGCCGCGCTGCGGTCCACGCGGCTCATGTTGATGGGGTTCACCCCGAGGATGAGGGTGAACATCCGGAAGCCGGGGATGTTGTTGGCCCGGCCCGCGAAGTAGTCGAGCGCGTCGCTGATGCCCAGCCGCTGCACCCCGGGCCCCGAGGTCCGCCCGCTGACGTTGAACGACTCGCCCCGGGACGCCGCTTGCGAGGCGCGGTCTGCCTCGCGCTCGTGAGGCCCGTCCTGCCCCGGTGCCGACTTCTGCACCGCCGGAGCGCCCTGCTGCTGCACGACGTGCGCGAGCTCGTGGGACAGCAGCCGGACGTCCGTGGACTGCTCGCCGCGGCCGAGGAAGACGTGGTTGCCGTACGTGAAGGCCCGCGCGGAGAGCTGCTCCGCGGCGGTGCCCGCGTGCGCATCCGAGTGCACGCGCACGGCGCCGAAGTCGACGCCGAAGCTGCGCTCGGCGGCGCTGCGCACCGGGGGCGTCAGGGGCGCGCCGCCGCCGGGAGCTCCGGGCAGGGGTGGCGCCGCAATCAGGGGCCGGGCCTCCGGCGACGCACCCACCGCCTGCGTGGAGGACTCCGGCTCCTGCCGCAGGTGGGCCATGGCCCGGAGGAGGCGCGGGCTTCGCCGGGCCGCACCGCCCAGGCGGACGGCCGCCCCGCCCGGCGCGTTGGCGGTGGTGGCCACCGTGCCCGTCCGCGCGGGGGCCGGGGCGCGCGCGGCAGCCGCGGTGGTGCCCAAGGCCGGAGCGCGCGCGGAGGCCGGCATGCGTCAGCCCTCTCCGGGAGTGGGTGGGGACACGCGCGAGCCCGGCCGCGGCCGCCCTCCCTGCCGTGGCTTCAGTCCCCTGAGCACGCGCATGGAAAAAGCATAGGCAACCGCGCTGACGTGTGTCGAACCGGGAGTCACAGCCGGAGTCCCTCCAACGCGGTGAGGTCCGTGGCGTCCCACCCGGCCGCACCTGGCACCCGCCAACGCGCTGCGTCGACACCCATGCGTCACAGCGCTCGACCAGCGTACCTGCGGCCAACCGCTCGTTGGCATCCCAATGAGCGCTGTCCGTCCTGACGCGGACATCGACTTCGCCGGCAGGCGCTGGGAGGGAATGCGAAACGTGGCATGTTCCGCCCCCCATGGCCGTCAGCGTCTTCGACCTCTTCAAGATTGGCATCGGTCCCTCCAGCTCCCACACCGTCGGGCCGATGCGCGCCGCGCGGACGTTCGCGCAGCGGCTCGCGGAGGGCGGCAAGCTGGAGCGGCTCTCCAAGCTCAAGGTGGAGCTCTTCGGCTCGCTCGGCGCCACCGGCAAGGGGCACGGCAGCGACAAGGCGGTGCTGCTGGGCCTGCGCGGTGAAACGCCCGAGGGCGTGGACGTGGAGTCCATTCCCGCCATCGTCTCGCGCTGGCGTACCGAAGGACGCGTGGCCGTGCTGGGCCAGCGCGAAGTCACCTTCAAGGACGGCGAGCACCTGGTGATGCACCGCCGCCGCACGCTGCCCTACCACCCGAACGGCATGCGCTTCTCCGCCTTCGCCGCGGACGGCACGGAGCTGGACTCGCGCGTCTACTACTCCGTGGGTGGAGGCTTCGTGGTGGACGAGACGGCGGCCGACGGCCAGAACCCGATTCGCCCGGACGCCACGCCGCAGCCCTTCCCGTTCCACTCCGCCGCCGAGCTGCTGGCGCACTGCGAGCGCGAGCGGCTGCCCATCAGCTCCATCATGCTGGCCAACGAGAAGACGTGGCGCAGCGAGGAGGAGATTCGCTCCGGGCTGTTGCGCATCTGGGAGGTCATGCAGGCGTGCGTGCGCCGGGGCTGCTCCAGCGGCGGCATCCTCCCCGGCGGCCTCAAGGTGGAGCGGCGCGCCGCGGCCATGTACCAGCGGCTGCTCAGCCGCCCCGAGGCCGGGCTCACCAACCCGCTCACCGTGCTGGACTGGGTGAACCTCTACGCGCTCGCCGTCAACGAGGAGAACGCCGCGGGCGGCCGCGTCGTCACCGCGCCCACCAACGGCGCGGCGGGCATCATCCCCGCGGTGCTGCACTACTACTGGCGCTTCGTGCCGGGAGCGAACGAGGACGGCGTGGTGCGCTACCTCCTCACGGCCGGCGCCATCGGCGTGCTCTACAAGGAGAACGCCTCCATCAGCGGCGCGGAGGTGGGCTGCCAGGGCGAGGTGGGCAGCGCGTGCTCCATGGCCGCCGGAGGGCTCACCGAGGTGCTGGGCGGCTCCCCGCTGCACGTGGAGAACGCGGCGGAAATCGCCATGGAGCACAACCTGGGGCTCACGTGTGACCCCATCGGCGGGCTCGTGCAGGTGCCGTGCATCGAGCGCAACGCGATGGCGTCCGTGAAGGCCATCAACGCCACGCGCATGTCCATGTCCGGCGACGGGAAGCACTTCGTCAGCCTGGACAAGGTCATCAAGACGATGCGCGACACCGGCCGCGACATGAAGGACAAGTACAAGGAGACGGCGCGCGGCGGCCTCGCCGTCAACGTGCTGGAAGTGGCCAACCTGAGCGTCGGCCTCCCGGAGTGCTGACACACCGCTGAAACGCGCACGGCGGCCCCCGTTTCCAGGAGCCGCCGCGCCGCTACCGCTGAGTCAACGGACCGCTAGCCGCGGACCATGATGGGGAAGCCCATCTCGATGGGGTTGCCCGTGGGGGCAATCCCGCGCAGCGCCTGGTTCTTGAGGCGGCCCAGGTCCTCGCGCAGCGCGGTGGCGTTGCCCGCGTAGCTGGCCACCGGGTCCCGGTAGTCGCGCGTCCCGGCCTCGAAGTCCACGCCGACGCCCGCGCCGCCGCTCTTGGCCTCGATGGTGCCCTTCACACCCTTCGTCGAGTAGGGCAGCACGCGGCCCGCCACCAGGAAGCCCGCGTCCTTCTGCACGCGCTCGATGGCGTCGAACGCGCCGTCCATGTCCCCGTCGAACGCCTTGCCCAGAAACCCGCTGTTCAGCAGGGTGTCGGGCTCGCCGTTCAGCTCCACCTCGCTGCGCACGCCGCCCGCGTTGCCGGCGCCATTCAGCTCCGTCTCGTTGGCCAGCGTCAGCTTCGCTCGCGTGTCCGGCGTGAAGGCCGAGGCCGCCACGCTGACGCCCTGCAGGTCCTTCCAGTCGAAGCCGTCCTTCAGCGGCCGGCGGAACTCCAGCGAGCCCTCGAAGCGCGTCTTGCCCGCGAACGACGTGGTGGCGCCCGTCCCCTCGGGCTTGTCCGTCTCCGGGTTCTTCGCCGGCTTCTTGCCGAGCGACACGGAGCCGCCCAGCTCGCCGCTCGCGTCGATGCGCGTGGCCAGCCAGGTGGGCTTGCCGTCGGACATCTCCACGCGCACGGTGCCCTTCAGGTCCTCCTTGGCGCTGACAGACACCCCCTTCAGGGCGCCCTGCAGGTTGCCGGACAGCTCACCGTACTGCCCCAGGCGGAGCTCCACGGCGCTGACGTTCTTGCCCAGCGACGGCAGGTCCTTCACGGAAGCGCCGAAGACCTTGTCGATGATGGGCTGGGCCGCCGCCGCGGTGATGGGGCCGCCCGAGGAGACGTTGGAGGCCAGCGCGCCGCTGACGGCCGAGGCGGCGATGATGTCCATCGCGCGCTTGGCCTCTTCGGCCGACTCGAAGCGCAGCTCCACCTTGCCGCCGGCCGACAGGCCACCACGCGCCGCCCCACTGGCACCCGGCTTGGCCGGCGTCGCGCTCGGCGTCGCGTCCGGCGTCCCCCCCGTTTTCTCCGTCTTGGCGTCCGCCTTCGCCCCCAGCTCGGCCATGACGCCGCCGCTGATTTCACCGTCCACGGTGATGACGTAGGGCTTCTTGTTCTTCAGCTCCAGCGTGCCGTTGGGGCCCTGGCGCACCATGTCCGGCGGGAAGGGCTTGCCGTCCGGCCCCTCGTTCTGCGCCAGCGGCGTCCAGTCGCGCTCGCGCGTCACCTCCACCTTGCCCTTGAGGCCGCCCTCGAGGAAGTCGAACGCCACCTTGCCGCCGGCGCCCATGGTGAACTTGTCGTTGGGCCCCAGCGTGTCGATGGCGGAGCGGTAGTTGGACGCCGTGGCAATCGCCTTCGCCATCTCCGGCGAGTTGGCCACCACGTCGCCGGTGCCGTGCAGCGCCGCGGACGCCATGTCCAGCGCGGCGCTCGGGTCGGGGATGGGCTTGAAGTTGGGGATGGGCAGGTCCTTGCCCGGGATGATGGCGTTGGCGATGTCGCCCGTGCCCGGCACGTCCGGGATGACGCTGTTCACGTCGTCCAGCCGGTCGCCCGCGAAGTTGAGCGCGCCGCCCAGCGCGTCCGCCACCGGGTTGGCCTTGTTGGCCACCTGCTCGACGATGCCGGGGCGGCCGTTGAGGCCCTCGTTGATGGCCTTGTTGATTTCCTTCTGCGCCTCCGGGTTGCGGTCCTGCGCCTTCAGCTCGTTGGACAGCACGCCGAAGAACAGGGCGTTGGCCTGCGCCGCCTCGGGCGTCTTGCCCTCCTCGATGACCGCGCGCGCCGCGCCTGCGAACTGGTCGCCGTCATCGAGGTCGAGGTGGTCGTCCTTCATCTTGTGCGAGAAGGCGCGGGCGATGGCGGCGCCGCCGTCCGGCCCCGGCCCGCCCAGCACGGTGGCGCGGGACAAATCACGCAGCGTGCCCTGCAGGTCGCCCGAGTCCATGCGGTCGTCGTCGCGGTTGACGGCCTCGCTGATGCGCTCCACCTGCGGCGCGGCGCTCTGGGCCAGCAGGCGCCGGTAGCCCGGGTCCTGGTTGGTCTCCATCAGCCGGCGCAGCTCGGCGGCGCCCTCGCGGCCACCGCGGTCCGTCTCGCGCTGGAGCGACTGGAGGTCGCGGGCCACCGCCTGCTTCGGGTCTGCCACCGACGTGAAGCCGAGCAGCTTCTGCTGGTCCGACCTGGACAGGCGCGACGCGTCCACCGCGTCGTGGACGTTGTCCAGGCCGCCGTACGGCGTCTGCTTCCCGGCCAGGCGCGCCTGGGCGTTGGCGTTGTGGCGCTTGACGATGGCCGCGTTCGCGGTGTCGAGCGCCTTCTGCTCGGCCTTCGCCGCCTCGTCCGTGAGCTTCTTCGCTTCCTTCTCCGCCTTCGCCGCCTCGCCGGACTCCTGCGTCAGCTTCTTCCCCAGCTCCGCGCGGCTGCCACCCGGCGCCCGGTCCATCCGGTCCGCCAGCCGGTCCGACTGGCCCCGCTCACGCGCGGCCTTCGCCTGGGCATCCGCCGCCGCCTTCGCAGCGGCCTCCGCCGCCCTGCGCGCCGCCTCCGCCGCCCTGCGTGCGGCCTCTGCCCTGCGCTGCGCCTCGAGCGCGGCAGCAGCAGCGGCAGCGCCATTTCCTCCACCTACTCCCCCCGTTGGACCCGGCATGGAACTCCTGAAGACACGGCCTACGGCCGCAAATTGTGAACTTCTCTATTTTCCCACCTGGCTGGGAAAGTTGCATGGGGGCACCCGGATTGGATCGGCGTCGGGCGAAACAGCTCTTCGTTGCATTGTGAATGACGCAAACAGGCGGAAGGATGGGAAGTCGCGGATAACCCCCACCGCACCAGCGCACGCCCCGCGGCGCTAGAGGAACCCATCTGATGACACACATCCAGCCAGGACCCACCCGGGTCATCCAACACCTGCTCACACGCCTGACTCTCGCGCTCGCCTTCGTCCTGACGGCGCTGCCCGCGGGCAGCGCATGGGCACAGTCGACGTATTCCATCTTCCCCACGAGCAGCACGCCCGCCGTCGCCTCGGTGACCAACGACTTCGCCGCGGTGGAGTTGGGCGTGAAGTTCAAGGCCGACGTGGCGGGCGACATCGTCGGCCTGCGCTTCTACAAGGGCGCGGGCAACACCGGCACGCACGTGGGCCATGTCTGGAGCGCCACCGGAGCGCTGCTGGCCACCGCCCCCTTCACCAACGAGACGGCCTCCGGCTGGCAGCAGGTGACGCTCACCACGCCGGTGCCCGTCACCGCCGGCACGACCTACGTCGCCTCGTACCACGCGCCGGGTGGCGCCTATGCCTTCACCGACTACGGGCTCTCCGCGGGCGCGGATGCGCCCCCCCTGCACGCGCTGGCCGGGCCCACCAACGGCGGCAACGGCGTCTTCGCCTACGGCCCCTCGGGCACCTTCCCCACCAGCAGCTTCCACGACTCCAACTACTGGGTGGACGTGGTCTTCCGCCCGGCCGCGCCCGTCACCCTCTGGCCGGCCACCGCCACGCCCACCGTCGCCTCGGTGACCAATGACTCCAGCGCGGTGGAGCTGGGCGTGAAGTTCCAGACCGACGTGAGCGGCAACGTGCTGGGCATCCGCTTCTACAAGGGCACGGCCAACACGGGCACCCACGTGGGCAACCTGTGGAGCAGCACCGGCGCGAACCTGGCCAGCGCCACCTTCACCAGCGAGACGGCCTCCGGCTGGCAGCAGGTCCTCTTCGCGACGCCGGTGGCCATCGCCGCCAACACCACGTACATCGCCTCGTACCACGCGCCCAACGGCGCCTACGCCTTCGACAACGGCGGACTGGCGGCGGGCGTGAATGCCCCGCCGCTGTACGCGCTGCCCGGCACGTCCAGCGGCGGCAACGGCGTCTTCAAGTACGGCCCCGCGGGCACCCTGCCCACCGACAGCTTCCAGAACGCCAACTACTGGGTGGACGTGGTCTTCCAGGCCACGGGCGCGCCGCCGCCTCCTCCTCCCCCGCCCGGCAACACCCTCAACATCTTCCCCTCCACCGCGACGCCGGCCACCGCCACCTCGAACGACACGTCCTCCATCGAGGTGGGCGTGAAGTTCCGCGCGGACGTGGATGGCAGCGTGAAGGGCGTGCGCTTCTACAAGGGCCTGGGCAACTCCGGCACGCACGTGGGCAACCTGTGGAGCAGCACCGGCGCGAACCTGGCCAGCGCCACCTTCATCAGCGAGACGGCCTCCGGCTGGCAGCAGGTGAGCTTCGCCACGCCGGTGCCCATCACCGCGGGCACCACCTACGTGGCCTCGTACCACGCGCCGTTCGGCGGCTACGCCTTCGACTCCAACGGCCTGGCCAGCGGCGTGGACGCGCCGCCCCTGCACGCGCTGCCCGGCACGTCCAGCGGCGGCAACGGCGTGTTCGCCTATGGCGCGCTGTCCACCTTCCCCAACAGCAGCTACCAGAACACCAACTACTGGGTGGACGTGGTCTTCGAGCCGAACGGCGCCCTGCCCCGCCCGGGCGTCTTCGGCTCCGGTCCGGTGCTGGTGGCCACCGACCCGACCAACCACTTCACCGACTACCTGAAGGAAGTGCTCAAGGCGGAAGGGCTCACCACCTTCGCCACCACCGACGCGGGCAACATCGGCGCCACGGTGTCGCTCAATGACTACAAGGTGCTCATCCTCGGCGAGGAGACGCTGAGCGCGGCCCAGGTGACGCTCGTCACCAACTGGGTGAACGCGGGCGGCAGCCTCATCGCCATGCGCCCGGCGGCCAACCTCGACGCGCTGCTCGGCCTCAATGCCACCGCGGGCACGCAGGACAACGGCTACCTGCTCATCGACACCACGCAGGCGCCGGGCGCGGGCCTCACCGCGGAGACGATGCAGTACCACGGCACCGCGGACCGGCACACGGTGGTGAGCGGCACGCGCGTGGTGGCCACGCTGTACTCGGATGCCACGACGCCCACGACGTACGCGGCCGTCACGCAGCGCACGGTGGGCAGCGGCACGGCCATCTCCTTCGCCTTCGACCTGGCGAAGTCCGTCATCCTCACGCGCCAGGGCAACCCGTCGTGGCAGGGGCAGAACCGCGACGGCTCCACCATCGGTCCGGGCGCGCGCGCCAGCGACATGTTCTACGGCAACGCATCCTTCGACCCGAAGCCGGACTGGGTGAACCTGACCAAGGTCCAGATTCCCCAGGCGGACGAGCAGCAGCGGCTGCTGGCCAACATGCTCCACCTCACCAGCGCCGTCCCGCTGCCGCGCCTCTGGTACTTCCCCAGCGCGAAGAAGGCGGTGGTGGTGATGACGGGCGACGGGCACCCGGGCGGCGCCATCAACCAGCGCTGGCAGAACTACCTGGCGGCCAGCCCCTCCGGCTGCAGCGTGGATGACTGGCAGTGCGTGCGCGGCACCGTCTACGACTTCGTCGGCGGGCTCACCGCGACGCAGGCCGCGAGCTACACGGCGCAGGGCTTCGAGTACGCCCTGCACATCAACACCAACTGCGGCGACTACACGTCCACCTCGCTGGACCCGAGCTTCTTCACCCCGCAGCTCGCGAGCTTCGCGGCGTCGTACCCGGGCATCCCCGCGCCCACCACCAACCGCACGCACTGCATCGCGTTCAGTGACTGGGCCACGCAGCCGAAGGTGTCGCTGAGCCACGGCATCCGGATGGACACCAACTACTACTACTGGCCGGACTACTGGGTGCAGGACCGTCCGGGCCTGTTCACCGGCTCGGGCCTGGCCATGCGCTTCGCGGACGTGGACGGCACGCCCATCGACGTCTACCAGCTCGCCACGCAGATGACGGACGAGTCGGGCCAGTCCTACCCGCTGCACATCGACACGCTGCTGGCCAACGCGCTCGGGACGAAGGGCTACTACGGCGCCTTCAACGCCAACATGCACGTGGACTCGGACCCGTCGGCGGGCGCCTCGGGCTCGGCGGCCATCATCGCCTCGGCCCAGCGCGAGGGCGTGTCCGTCATCACCGCGAAGCAGCTGCTCGCGTGGCTGGACGCGCGCGAGGCCACGAGCGTGTCCTCCGTCGCCTTCACCGGCACGGTGCTCACCTTCTCCGTGGCCTCTCCGGCGCGCAACCTGTCGCTCATGGTGCCCACGCGCACTGCGACGGGCCGCACGCTCGTCTCGGTGAGCCGCAACGGCTCGGCGGTGACGACGGTGTCGCAGACCATCAAGGGCGTGGGCTTCGCGTTCATCAACGGCGCGCAGGCCGGCACCTACACGGCCACCTACAACTGAGTCGCGTCCCACCCCCGTCCCACGGGGTGAGACACCGGCGGCCCGGCGTGGAGTCCTCGCGCCGGGCCGCGCTGTTTTTCGCGCGAGGTGCGTGGCCATTTCGGACCCGACGTGGAGGGTGGCCTCCGCGGCGGGGTGCGGCTTGCGTCGGGTTGCCCGAGGGCTCTAAGACGCCCCCGGCCCGTCCCCCATCGGGCCCGTCCAAAGGACACACACCCCATGCTCAAGAAGATTCTCGGCGGCCTCGCCGCCGCCATTCTCGTGCTCGTCGGCGTCATCGCCACCCGCCCCGCGGAGTACAGCGTCCAGCGCAGCGCCACCCTGCCCGTGCCGGCCGACGCGGCCTTCGTGCTCGTCAATGACTTCCACCACTGGCCCGAGTGGTCCCCGTGGGACAAGCTGGACCCGAACATGAAGACCACCTTCACCGGCGCGGAGTCCGGCACGGGCGCGGTCTACTCGTGGGTGGGCAACGACAAGGCCGGCGAGGGCCGGATGACCATCGAGGAGAGCAAGGCCAACGAGCTCGTCCGCATCAACCTGGAGTTCATCAAGCCCTTCCCGTCCACCAGCACCACCACCTTCGCGTTCAAGCCCGCCGAGGGCGGCACCGAGGTGACGTGGACGATGAAGGGCCAGAACGACTTCATCGGCAAGGCCTTCTGCCTGGTCATCGACATGGACAAGATGATTGGCGCGGACTTCGAGCGGGGCCTGGCCAGCCTGAAGACGGCCGCCGAGGGCGAGGCGAAGAAGCGCGCCGAGGCCGAGGCCGCGCGCGTGGCCGCCGAGAAGGCCGCCGCGGAGAAGGCCGCCGCCGAGGCTGCTGCCGCCGCCGCGGCCCAGCCCGCCGAGGGCGCTCCCGTCGTCGCCCAGCCCACGCCCTGATGCACCCCTGAGCGCAGGCTCGCCGCCCCCGGATGCGGGTTTCCGCGACGGGGGCGGTCGCGTTTCGCGCGCTCGTGGACATTGCCCCGGCGCGAAGCGCGCCGCAGTGCCCACTCGCTGACGCCTCGCGGGCGCCGTCCTGCACCTGGGTACAGGGCCGGCATACAGACCGTCTGTGCCGTCTTTTCCGGCACGTCCACCTTCCCCCGCTGGTGACAGGTCTCTATGCGTCTGCGCAAAACCGCCGCGAAGAATCCCCCCACGTCGCTGAAGAGCGAAAGCCTCGAGCCCTACCGGATGCACTCGGAAGGGCAGTTCCTCACCACGGACCAGGGGATTCCCATCTCCGAGACGGACAACTCGCTGAAGGCGGGCGTCCGTGGCCCCACGCTCCTGGAGGACTTCCACTTCCGCGAGAAGATGATGCGCTTCGACCACGAGCGCATCCCCGAGCGCGTGGTGCACGCGCGCGGCGCCGGGGCCCACGGCTACTTCCAGGTCTACAAGTCGCTGGAGAAGTACACGCAGGCGCGCTTCCTCACGGACCCGTCGCTGCGCACTCCAGTCTTCGTGCGCTTCTCCACCGTGGGCGGCTCGCGCGGCTCGGCGGACACCGTGCGCGACGTGCGCGGCTTCGCCACCAAGTTCTACACGCCCGAAGGGAACTTCGACCTCGTGGGCAACAACATGCCCGTCTTCTTCATCCAGGACGGCATCAAGTTCCCGGACTTCGTCCACTCGGTGAAGCCCGAGCCGCACAACGAAATCCCCCAGGCCTCCTCCGCGCACGACTCGCTCTGGGACTTCGTCTCGCTCGTCCCGGAGACGTCGCACATGGTGATGTGGCTGATGTCGGACCGCGCCATTCCGCGCAGCTTCCGGATGATGGAGGGCTTCGGCGTCCACACCTTCCGGCTCGTCAACGCGGAGGGCAAGGCGACGCTGGTGAAGTTCCACTGGAAGCCGCTGCTCGGCACGCACTCCATGGTCTGGGACGAGGCGCAGAAGCTGTCCGGCAAGGACCCGGACTTCCACCGCCGCGACTTGTGGGAGGCGATCGAGGCCGGCGACTTCCCCGAGTACGAGCTGGGCCTGCAGCTGATTCCCGAGGAGGACGTGCTCAAGTACGGCTTCGACCTGCTCGACGCGACGAAGCTGCTGCCGGAGGAACTGGTGCCGGTGCAGCGGGTGGGCAAGCTGACGCTGGACCGCAACCCGGACAACTTCTTCGCGGAGACGGAGCAGGTGGCCTTCTGCGTGGCCAACGTGGTGCCGGGCATCGACTTCACCAATGACCCGCTGATGCAGGCGCGGCTGTTCTCCTACCTGGACACGCAGCTGACCCGGCTGGGCGGACCCAACTTCGCGGAGCTGCCCATCAACAAGCCGGTGGCGCCGGTGCACAACCACCAGCAGGACGGCTTCGGGCGACAGACGATTCCCACCAGCCGGGCCAACTACCACCCCAACTCGCTGGGCGGAGGCTGCCCGTTCCTGGCCAACCCCAAGCAGGCCTTCACGCACCTGCAGGAGCGCGTGGACGGGCGCAAGATTCGCCAGCGGAGCGGGAGCTTCAACGACCACTTCAGCCAGGCCACGCTCTTCTTCAAGAGCCTGACGAAGCCGGAGCAGGAGCACCTGGTCGCCGCGCTGGAGTTCGAGGTGGGCAAGGTGGAGCGGAAGGAGATTCGCGAGCGCGTGGTGAATCAAATCCTCGTCAACATCGACCCGGACATCGCCGTCCGGGTGGCGCGCGCGGTGGGCGTGGCCCCACCGAAGCCGGGGAAGCCCTCGAAGGCGGCGGGCAAGAAGGCGAAGCCCCCCCTGGAGTCGTCACCGGCGCTGAGCCTGGAGAACACGCCGAAGGACTCCATCAAGACGCGGAAGATTGCCGCGCTGGTGGCGGACGGCTTCGCGGGGAAGGAGCTGGCCCACGTGCGCAAGCAGCTGGAGGGAATGGGCGCGACGGTGGAGGTGGTGGGCCCCACGCTGAGCCCCGTCACCAGCATGGAGGGCGAGCAGGTGACGCCGCTCAAGACGTACCTGACGGCGTCCTCGGTGATGTACGACGCCGTCTACGTGCCGGGTGGGGAGAAGAGCGTGGCGGCGCTGAAGCGGGTGCCGCTCGCGGTGGACTTCGTGCGCGAGGCCTTCACCCACTGCAAGCCGCTGGCGCTCTCGGGTGAGGCGGGGATGCTGCTGGACGCGGCGGGCGTCAGCCAGCTCGCGCCGCCGCCTCCGGCGAAGGGCGTGGATGGGGCGCTGGGCGTGGTGCGGAGCGTGAAGCCGGAGACGAAGGGCTTCAGTCAGCTCTTCGCGTCCGCCATCGCCGCGCACCGGCACTGGGCGCGCGAGGCGCCTCCTCCGGCATAGCCTCAGTGGGGCATCCGCCCCACGAACAGGCCCAGCACGAAGGCCAGCACGGCGAGGGTGGCCACCCAGAGCATCGGGACCCCCTTCGCCCGTGCCTGGACTGGAGGGGCGACGCGCACCGCCGCCTGCTCCTCCGGGACGATGATGCGCACCTTGATGACGGCCTTGGTGAGCACGTCCTCCACGTCCCCCAGGAAGCGCTCGTACTCGTCCGCGCGCATCTCCAGGGGCTCGCCGTGGTGCGTCTCGTACCGCTTCGCCACGGCCTCGAAGTTGCGCAGCTGCGCCTCGCGCTTGGACACGTCCACCCAGCCGCACATCAGCGAGGGCGCATTGCCCTTCCGGGGCACGAGGGAAATCGCCTGCCGCGCCAGCTTCCCGCCCGCCGTGCTCGGCCCTTCCGGCTCGTCGATGCGCAGCACCCGGTGCGGGCCCCGGCCATACATCTTCGAGGCCAGCGCGCGCCGCAGCTCCTCCGCGAGCAGCGCCGAGTGGTTCGCGAACATCGTCCGCAGCGCCGGGGACTCCTCCTCCGCCGCGCCCTTCCCCTTCGCGGGCTCCAGCGGATTGAGCCGCACCACGCCCACCTTCTCGGGCGCCGGGCTCGTCCGCTTCTCCCCGCCCTTCGTCAGCCAGCTCGCTGCCGGCTTCGTGCTGGCCTTGCCCGCGGGCTTCTGGCTCTGGACGTCCGTGGCGACGTCCGCCGGCTCCCGTCCCTTGCCGCCCGCCTTGCCCGCCCGCGCGGGCTTGTCCTCCACGGGCCCCATGCGCGTCGCATTCGGGTCGCCCACGCCCAGGGGCGCCATGCGCGTCTCCTGGGGGCCCGTCTCCAGGGGCGCCATGCGCGTCTCCTCGGGACGGGTGAGGATGGGAATGTCCCGCGTCGCGTCCGCGTCCTCCTCCGGCGCGATGCGTGTCTCGTCGGAGCGCCCCGGACTGGGGGCCCTCCTCTTCCCGTTGGACATGTGCGGCCCTCTCCCAGCGGAGCATACTTCAAGGCCGGCCCCGCGCCCGTCAATGGAGACCCGGGCTTGCGCCCGTCAACAGAGGCCCCGGGCCACCGTCTTCACGGCACCAGCCGCACCGTCAGCGTGCGCGCGTCGGAGCGGCCCTGGTCATCCACGGCGCGCACCACCCAGGTGCCTGGCCTCGCCGCCCAGTGCAGGGGCTCGCCGCGCGGCGCGGTGCCCACGAGCTGCTCGTCCACGAACCAGAACACCCGCCGCACGTCCGCGTCCGTCACCACCGCCAGCGGCACCGTCTGCGGCGCCGCCGCGGACACGCGCAGGTTGTAGTCCACGCCCTCCTCCGGCGTGGTGATTTGCGGCGCGGTGCCCTCGCTCGCGCGCTGCTCCAGCCCGCACGTCGCGTCCTCCGCGGGAGGCACGCGCCGGGGCAGGCCCGCCTTCTGGAACAGGCGCAGCAAGTCCGATGGCCAGAACTCGAACACCTCCGCGCGCGTGGAGGGCCCGGGCGCGCATGTCCTCAAGCCCGTGCGCGTGTCCACCAGCACCTCGCGGTGCACGTCACAGGCGCGGATGGGGGAGGTGCCCGGGATGAACCAGGTGCTCGCCTTGCGGTGACAGTGCGGGCCGGGGATGCCGCCGGACAGCGCGCACACCTGCACGCGGCTGACGCCGGGCGGCGGCGACGGGTGCACGCGCCGCACGTCGGAGTCCTTCGAGCGCAGCGAGTCCACCACCTCGAACATCAGCGGCGCGGCGGCCGTCTGCCCCACGAAGGCGGGATTGGACTGCCCGTCGAAGTTGCCCACCCACACCGCCACCACGTACGGCCCCACCACGCCCACGCTCCACGCGTCCCGGAAGCCGGTGGACGTGCCCGTCTTCCACGACACCGGCACCGTGTCCCGCGCCCACTCGGCGCGGAAGGACTGCGCGGGCCTCGGGCCCTTCGCCAGCCCATCCAGCACCATGAAGCTGGCCTCGGCGCTCAGCATCCGCGTGCCCTCGTCGCGGGGCGCCTCCACGGACAGGCGCAGCGGACGGAGCACGCCCCCGTTGGCGAGCATCGCGTACAGCTCCACCAGCTCCACCATGGACACGCCCGCCGAGCCCAGCGCGAGCGACAGGCCGTAGTACGACTCCTCGCGCAGGCCCGTGACTCCCGCCTGCCGCAGGAAGCCATACAGCCCGGGCGCGCGGAGCTGCTTCGCCAGCGCCACCGCGGGGATGTTGCGGCTGCGCACCAGCGCCTCCTCCGCCGCCAGCGGCCCCACGTATTCGCCGTCGAAGTTCTCCGGGTCATACCCCCGGAAGCCGGTGGACGCGTCCTTCAGCATGGTGCGCGGGTGGAGCAGCCCCTGGTCGAAGCCCAGCCCGTAGATGAAGGGCTTGAGCGCCGAGCCCGGCGAGCGCTTCGCCTGCGTGCCGTCCACCTGCCCGTCGATGCCCACGTCGAAGAAGTCCGCCGAGCCCACCGCCGCGCGCACCTCCAGCGTGCGCCAGTCCACCAGCATCGCGGACGCGTTGCGGATGCCCACCTCGCGCCGCCGCTCCACGTACTGCCGCACGTGGCGCTCCAGCAGCTTCTGCAGGGACAGGTCCAACGTGCTTTTCACGCTGGAGCCCGCGGGGCTGGCGCGCAGCGCCCGGCCCACGAAGTGCGGCGCGAGGAAGGGCAACTCCTCCGGCGTGCGCACCGGGAGCGGCTGGGACAGGTGCGCCCGGCGCTCGGCGTCTTCCGGGTGGAGCACCAGCCACCGCTCGAACAGGCGCAGCCGCGCCGCCGTCAGCGCGCCGGCGTCACGGCCCGGGTCTCTGCGTGCCGGGCTCTGCGGGACGACGGACAGGGTGAGCGCCTCCGCCAGCGACAGTCGCTCCACGTCCTTCGCGAAGTAGACGAGGCTGGCCGCCCCCACGCCCTCCACGTTGCGGCCATACGGCGCGAGGTTGAGGTACGCCTCCAGGATTTCGTCCTTGGAGTACGTGCACTCCAGCTGCAGCGCCCGCAGCATCTGCCACACCTTGCCGCCCGGCGTGCGCGACTCGATGCCGTAGCGGATGCGCGCCAGCTGCATGGTGAGCGTGGAGCCGCCCATGCGGCGTCCACGCGCCAGGTATGTGCTCCACACGGCGCGGCCCAGCGCCACGGGGTTGACGCCGATGTGCTCGCGGAAGTGCTGGTCCTCGTGGAGCAGCGTGGCCTCCACCAGCACCGGGGGAATCCGCTCCAGCGGCACCCAGAGCCGGTACTTCTCGTCCGGCGACAGGGTGAGCCGCAGGAGCCGCCCCTCGCGGTCGAACACCGCCTGCGAGAAGCCCAGCTCCTCGCGCAGCGGCGGCCGGGGCACCGCGGCGTACAGCACCGCGAGCCCCAGCACCGCCAGCAACCACCGGCGCAACCCGCGACGCTTCACGGCGTGCGCACCGTCACCTTCGTGCCCACCGAGCGCGCTCGCACGCCACGGTCATACATGCCCTCGGCGAAGGCCGGCGGCATCACGAACGCACCCGTGTTGGTCGCCTTGATGCGGTAGATGTACTCGGTGACGGTGTCGCCCACCGTGCCGTAGAGCACCACCCGGTCCTCGCGCACGTCCACGTACTCGGGCGAGAACGAGGAGCGGTCGCTGCCCACCGGCGGCACCCAGCCGCCCGCGACGGGCTCGGGCTCCGTGTAATACGACTCCTCGCCCTCGCCCTCGTCGGAGCTGTCCTCGGAGCCCTCGTCAGGGGACTCCTCGGACTCGGACCCCTCGTCGGAGGACGGCGCGGCCGGCTTCTCCATCACCACCTCGAAGCCACCGGGCAAGAGGTCGGTGATGGCCACGTGGGAGACGTTGTCGCCCACCGCGCGCAGCCTGAGGTGCACCTCCACCTCGCCGCCCAGCGGCACCTCCGTCACCACCTTGCCGTCCAGGTCCTGCAGCTCGCGCTGCACCTCCAGCCGCTGGACGATGGGCTGCGTGGGCAGCTCCAGGTCGTAGCCCGCCTGCGTCACCTGGAAGAAGAGCGGCGCGTCCGTGGGCCCCTGCACGCGCACGCCGGTGGCCTGCTCGGAGAAGGCCACCTGGGGGAAGAGTCCCTCGGGCATCGTGAGCGGGCGGAGCGCGTCCGCCACCTTCTCCAGGATGGCCGCCCCGCTGCGCGACGGCATTCCCTGCGCGCCCAGCGCCTGGGCATACGCCTCCAGGCCGAGGATGGCGTACGCGGAAGACAGCGTGTTGAAGCGCTCCTGGGTGATGGGCTGCGTCATGCCGACGAGCATGTCGCCGGTGACGGCCTTGAGCCGCTCCGGGAAGTGACGCGACAGCAGGTAGAGCACCTGCGAGTCGTAGACGAGCCCGTCATAGAGCGACGCGTAGTCCGCCTCCTGCGGCGTCCCCACGCGCACCTTCTTCAGCGCGGCCTCGGCCTCCTTGTCCTGCTTGAGCAGCTTGTGCGTCGCGGCGAGGTACGCGGCCGTCAGGTCCGTAGGCCAGGCCTCCGCGGCGTTCGTGTCCAGCCACTCGCGCAGGGACACCACCACCGGGCGGGACACCTTGCCGTTTCGGGTGAGCACGTACTGCGCATACGCGATGTTGCGCGCCTGGGTCAGGTCGGAGGGCGTGCGGCCCACCAGCACGGTCAGCCACGTGAGGCCCCGGTTGAGCACCTCCGGCGGCACCGCGAAGCCGCGCTCCTTCGCCTCGGTGAGGAAGTGCAGCGCGTAGATGCTGGGCAGCGTGGGTGCGTACGAGTTGGCCGCCCACAGGCCGAAGGCGCCCTCCTCGTTCTGCCGCGAGCGCAGCGTCTGGAGCGCGGAGGCGAAGGAGGCCTCCGCCACCTGCGGCCCCTGGCCCAGCAGCTCGCGCCGGCCCTTGAGCACCACCGCCGGGAAGGCGCGGCTGACGAGCTGCTCGGTGCACCCGTAGGGGTACTTCTCCAGGTACGTGGACAGGCCGCGCGCCAGGCCCAGGGGCAGCGGCGACGCGCTGACCTCCAGCGTGCGGTAGGCCCCGTGCATCTTCCGGGACACCGCCACGTCCGCCTTGCCGTCCTTGAGGTGCCCGCCCGCCACGGACGTGAGGTAGGGCACCGCGGGCCGCACGCTCAGGTCCACCGACTGCTTCACGCGCTCCTTGCCCATGGACGCGGTGAAGGCCAGCGTCCCCGAGCCGAGCACCGACTTCGCCTTCACGCGGAACGTCGTGCTCGCCTCGCGCCCCTCGTCGATGTCGAGCGGCCGCTTCGCCTCGTCCAGCACCTCCAGGTGCTCGGACGTCTTCAGCTCCAGCGTCACCTTCGCGCCCTTGCCGGAGCCATCCAGGCTGTTGGCCACCGCCACGCCCACGCTGAACTCGTCCCCGGGCGCGACGAAGGTGGGCACGCTGGGCGTAATCACGAACGGCCCGCGGATGATGGCGCGCTTGCTGGCGGCGCCCACCGACTCCGTGCCCACGGCGACGGCCATGACACGCAGCTCGCCGTTGAAGGAGTCCGGCACGTTGTAGACGACGTCCCGCTCCGTCTCGTCGATGTCCACGACGCCGGACCAGTACGCCACCGGCTTGTCCCGCTTGCGCTTGAAGGGGTTGAGATTCTTGCCAATCGCGGCCGCGCCCTCGTCGTCACCGCCCATGGCGGACACCGCCCGGGACACGGAGAACTCCGGCAGCAGCAGGTCCAGAATCTGCCCGGTGCGCACCTCCAGCGCGCGCTTCTTGAAGAAGTGCGCCAGCGGGTCCGGCGTCTGGTAGCCGGCCACCTGGAGGATGCCCTCGTCCACCGCGAACACCACCACCTTGCCGGCGCGGTTGCCGCGGTAGCGGATGCGGTACGGCTCGCCGGGGCGGGCCTTGTCCGCGCTGGTGAGCGTCACCTGCAGCGCGCGGCTGTCGCGGCTCACGGAGAACGGCACCACGCCATAGCTCAGCGGGCTCATGAAGATTTCCTGCGAGTCCATGGCGCGGACGAACGTCACGTTGACGTAGCCGTTGCCCTCCAGGCCCGGCGGCAGGCGGATGGTCTGCACCGTGCTGGTGGCGTCCGCCTTGAACCACTTCCACGCGTAGACGCGGTCTCGCTCAATCGTGATGAGGCCCGCGCCGGTGTACGGCGCCTTGACGCTCAGCTCGATGTCGTCGCCCGGCGCGTAGTCCTGCTTCGCGAGCTTCACCTCCAGCTCCGCGTTCTTCTCCAGCGCGCGCGTGAGGTTGGCCTGGCCCGCCACCGAGTACTCCACGCGGCCCAACTCCGTGCCCTCCGCGTCCTTCACCACCACCACGAAGTCGCCGGGCTGCTCGGTGGACAGCGCGTACTTGAAGCCCGCCTCGGCGATGGGCAGGTCCCGCGTGCGCACCGTCATGTCGCGGCGCACGGACTGGTAGCGGTACGTGCCATTGGACTGCTGCGTGAGCACGGACACCCAGCGCTGCTCGATGAGCTCCGCCTTCAGCCCCTGCACCGCCAGCTTCTTCAGCGTGGGGTCCACGGCGATGAAGTCCACCGAGCGCGCGGAGCCCTGGCTCAGGTAGTACAGCCCACCGTCCGGCTTGAAGCCCACGAGGTATGGCAGCGGCGACACCAGCAGCGACGCCTCGGACGACACGCCGCGCCCGCCCTCCGCCTCGTAGCCCTCCGCGAGGAAGGACACGCGCCAGGTGGCCTTTTCGAACTTCTCCAGGCCCAGCTCCAGCTCCACCTCGCCATTCTCGTCGGTGGTGGTGTCCTCCAGGCGTTCGGTGAAGCTGCGCGGGGCGCGCAGCGGGTCATGGAAGAGGTAGCCGGGGTACTTGCGGAAGCTGGGGTACGCCGGGGACAGCGACACCTCGGCGGACACGCGCCGGTCGGCGGCGGGGATGCCGAAGAGGTTCTTCAGCGTCACCATGCCCTTGAGGTCCTTCGGAGGCACCCAGCCCTCGGTGCGCTCGGCGCTGAAGCGCGTGGTGATGCGCATGCGGTCCGGGAGGAACTCCTCCACGCGCACGGTGGTGGAGCCGAGCAGGCTGCCGCGCTGGCCGTCCTTCACCACGTACAGGTTCACCTGGTAGTTGCCCGTGGGGGACGTCTCCTCCGTCGTGTACTGGAGCCCCTCCAGGCCCACGGCGGAGAGCGACAGCTTCTTCTTGTGCACCTCCAGGCCGCGCGGGTCGATGACGGCCGCCTCCAGCGGGACACCGGTGGGCGGGCGGCTCCAGTCGGACGCCTTCACCACCAGGGCCACGTGGAAGGTGTCCCCGGGGCGGTAGAGGCCGCGGTCGGAGAAGAGGAAGGCGGAGAGCCGGTCTGGCGTGGACCCGCTCTCCACGCCGCCCACGTCGAAGCGGCTGAAGTTGAGCTGCCGGTCATACCGGTTGACGGGGATGAAGGCGAAGTCGTCGCCCTTGCGCGCCAGGTACACGATGGGCGAGCGCTCGCGGACGAAGTCCGTCAGCTTCGGGAAGGCGGCATGACCGTCCACGTCCGTGGTGGCGCTCACCACCGGCAGGCCGTTCTTGCCCAGCACGCTCACCGTCACGCCCTCCGCGGGCTGGCCGGAGCCCAGGCTCTGCACGAAGACGTCGTGCGAGCCGTCCGCGTTGTCCTTCACCACCAGCCCCAAATCGGTCACCAGCAACAGCCGCGTGTCCTCCTTGCCGGTGGACTGCTTGTGCTCCGGGTCCCAGCTCTGGACCTTGAAGAAGAACAGGCCACGCCGCGAGGACGGAGCGTTCTCCGGCGTGAGGTAGGGCGCGAGGTCGAACGCGGCGTACTGCGCCTTGCCGCGGCCGGCCCCCTCCAGCGGGCGCACCTCGGTGAAGGACTCGGAGATGTTCTCCTCGTTGAAGTTGTAGGAGTTGAACTCGGGGTGCGCGAAGCGCCCCTCGGTCTGCGTAATCAGGTGGTTGAGCTGGTCCGGCAGCACGCGGCCGAGCGCGAAGCGCAGCGCCTTCACGTCGCGCGACATCACCGTGACCTTCTTCTCGCCCGCGAGGCTGAGCAGCGCGCCCTCGTGGAGGATGCTCACCTCCTCCGGGTAGGCCGGCATCTGGAAGATGGTGTCGTAGCGCTCGGCCAGCACGTAGCCGCCCGCGGACTGCATGCCCTTGTTGAGCCGCACGTAGACCGAGCGCCCCACGTCCGCCTGGATGCGGAAGCTGTGCAGCTTGGCGAACTCCGTGTCCGTGGGCACCGCGTCCAGCTTCAGCTTCGCGGAGGCCGGCAGCAGCTCCTCGCCGATGTCCGCCACGCCGTAGTTGCTCCACACGGCGTTGGGCACCGCGGGCTGACCGTCCTTCGCGGGCCGGTCCTTGGGGAGCACCCAGACCTGGAGGTTCTTGCGCAGCTCCGCCTCGGAGACGCCGGTGGAGAGCTTGAGCACCAGCACCTGCTCCGGCTCGTAGCGGTCATTGCGCACGAGCGACGCTTCGGAGCCGCTCACGTGGAAGTACGTGAACATGCCGGGGATGGTGACCACGCGCGACTGCCTGTCCAGGGTGCCCTCCCCGCCCCGCGCCGCGCGGATGCCGGGCGCCACCGTCAGCGTCATCGGCGTGTCGTTCTGCGGGATGGAGATGAGGTCCGACTGGAGGTACGCCTGCCCCTTGAGCTTGTCGTAGGTGACGTTGAACGGGAAGCCGTCGGAGCTCGCTCCCAGCAGCCCGCGCTTCTCCTCACCCAGCCGCAGCGACAGGTTGCGCACGAGCGTCGCCGGGTCCACCGCGTGGGAGAACGTCAGCGTCGCCACCACGCGCTTCTCCTTCGGGTTGCGCGGGTCCTCGTAGAACTCGAGGTTGGAGATGGACGCGGAGAAGGGCGCGGACTTGAAGCTCGTCTCGTACGCGTCCAGCAGGACGTGGTCCGGGAACAACTGCGTGCGGTCCAGCGAGACCTTGTACTCCTGCCCCACCGCCCAGTCCTCGGCCGGGGTGAAGGTGAGCATCTGGTCACTGGCCCACCGCCACTCGCCCTTCACCCCGGGCGTCATGGTGATTCCGGCCGTGACGGGCTTGCCGATGGCCTCCAGGCGCGCCACCGAGCCGGTGAAGTGCAGGTACACCGGCATCGGCTGGGCCACGTCCTCCAGCTTCGTCAGCGGAGGGTTGGTGGCGGAGAGCGCGTAGCTCACCGGCTTGGGGCGGTTCTGGTACCAGCGGTAGCCGGCATCCGCGCCCACGACGAGCAGCACCAGGGCGAGGAGCGAGAGCGCGAAGCGCCCGGGGCGCTGGCGGACCTTGTCGACCCCGCTGCGCGCGATGCGCGCGGAGGCGCGGCCCAGCGAGGCGGCCCAGGGGGGCGGGGTCCAGCGCAGCTCTCCGAATACGCGCGTGAGGAACCGCGGTCGGGGCGGAGTGGGTTCCGATTCGTTTGAGGACATGGGGTGGGGTGCGGCGCGAGTTGCCTGCCCGGGAAGGAGCAAGCAGGGGGCCAGCTACCGGCGATGAAAGCACGAGTCGGGCCGTGGAACGAAGCCATGGGACGCGGGCGGCCAGCCACGGTGCCTGTGCGCCCCCAGCCACGCCTCCGCGCCCGTGCGCGGCTGCCTGCCCGCTTGCCGGCTAGCGGGAGTCGGACGACGTGGACGAAGAGGAAGAGCCCGGCCAGGGCGTGCGGAAGTTCCGGTGCGAGCCGCCTCCCGGAGGCGTGGGCTTCGACGGCGGGAGCGGCGCCCCCGGACGGACGGGGGCCATGGTGTCAGGTGGGTCCTCCACCACCACAACGGGGTCCTGGTCGATGAGCCCGCCCGCGAGGAGCGCTCCGGCGAGCAGCGCGCCCAGGGACAGCCCCAGGAGGACCCGACGGACGAGGCGCCGCTTCGAGAGCGCCGGGGCGGGCTCGGTGACGCCCTCCCCCACCGCATGAGCCTCGACCTGGGCAGAAGGTGAGGAGGTGCTCCCCTCCGGCCCCGGCTGCGCGGTGGCTCCGCCTGACGCAGCGGTTGTCACCGTGCCCTGCCGGTCACCAGCGGCCTCCGGAGGAGGCGGGGCCCGGGCGGCGCGCAGGGCGGTGAGCGCCTCGGCCGCGGAGGCGAATCGCTCCGAGCGCTTCTGCGCGAGCAACCGCCGGAGGAACGCCCGGAGCGGCTCGGAGCCCTGGACGTGCTGCTCGAAGGACAGCGCCAGCCCGTCGTCGAGCAGGTCCGCCGGCATGCGGCCGCTGAGCGCGTGGACCAGCGTGGCGCCCAGGGCGTACAGGTCACTCGACGGCTCCACCGTCCCGCCGAGCTGCTCCGGGGGCATGTACCCGAAGGTGCCGACCAGGGTCGCCCCGTGCGTCACCTCCCGCGCGAGGTGCCGGGCCGCGCCGAAGTCCACCAGCGCCGCGCGCCCGTCCGGGCGGAGGATGAGGTTGGCCGGCTTCACGTCCCGGTGGATGAGCGCGGGCGTGCGCTGGTGCAGGGACTGGAGCGTCTCCAGCACCTGTGCGGCCAGCGTCCACGCCTCGTCCTCGTCCAGGCGCTTGCGCTCGATGCGCTGGAGCAGCGACTCCCCTTCGAGGAACTCCTGAGCGAGGTACAGCCGCGTGCCCACGCCGCTGCCTTCCTTGAAGCTCGCCACGAAGCGGGGGATGTCCGGGTGGCTCAAGGCGCGCAGCACGGCGGCCTCGCGCTCGAAGGCGTCGAGCTGCTCCGTGCCCGGCACCAGCGCGAAGAGCAACTCCTTGAGCGCCACCCGGCGCCCATGCGGGTCCACCGCGAGGTACACGCGGCCGTGGACCGACTGGGAGATGACCCGCTGGACGCGGTAGCCGCCCGGAGCCGCGGCGGCACCACAGTGACCGCAGCGCGAGCCCTCCAGGGCGGCCTCGCACACCACGCACGCGGCCGCGCCCTCCTCACGGTGGCCCAGCACAGGCTGGATGCGCTCCACGGTACACCTCCCAGGCGGGCTCCCAGTCTACGGACCCGGCCCGGCAGATGCGAACGGCGGGCCAGCTCCCACTTCCCGTGAAGGAGCCAGCCCGCGGTCGATGGCGAGACTCAGGGGCGAAGCGCCCTCACGCCCCCGCGGCGGGGACCGGCTCCGGCTGCTTGGGCAGCACGGCCTGGAGCACCAGCGCCAGCACGACCACCAGCGCGCAGCCGATGACGTTGAACCACAGGTAGCCGATGTCGCTGAGCATGAAGAGCGCAATCACCGTGGACTGGGAGATGACGGCCGCCCCGAAGACGGCATGCCCGCGCACGTGCTTGAGGAAGAACGCCACCAGGAAGATGCCCAGCACCGTCCCGTAGAAGATGGACCCGAGGATGTTCACCGCCTGGATGAGGTTGTCGAGCAGCGACGCGAACGTCGCGAAGCTCACGGCCACCAGGCCCCAGAACACGGTGAACAGCTTGGACGCCACCAGCACGTGCCGGTCCGACGCATTCGGGCGGAAGACGCGGCGGTAGAAGTCCACCGTCGTCGTCGCGCCCAGCGCGTTCAGCTCACTGGCGATGGAGCTCATTGCCGCCGAGAGAATCACGGCGATGAGCAGCCCGAACAGGCCGCTGGGCAGCCAGCGCTTCACGAACCCGATGAAGATGTAGTCCGAGTCCTTCGTCTCCACGCCCGGCAGCGCGCGGGTCACCACGGCCTTGGCTTCCTTGCGGATGTCGCTGGCCTGCTTCGCCGCGCCCCGCAGCGCCTCCCGCGAGGTGGACTCGGCGGCGGCATCCCCGGCCTCACGGGCCGCGAGGAAGCGCTCCACCTCGGCCTTCTTGGCCGACTGCACCTGCTCCCACCGGGCCTCGACGGCGGCGAACTCGCCCGCCTGCGCGGTGCCCTGCACGCGCTCGCGGAGCGGCTCGTTGAACAGCAGGGGCGGCGTGCTGAACTGGTAGAAGACGAAGACGAGGACTCCGACGAAGAGGATGAGGAACTGCATCGGAATCTTCAGCACGCCGTTGAAGAGCAGCCCCAGCCGGCTCTCGGAGATGGAGCGTCCGGTGAGGTAGCGCCCCACCTGCGACTGGTCCGTGCCGAAGTACGACAGCGACAGGAAGAAGCCGCCGGTGATGCCGGACCAGAAGTTGTAGCGGTCCTCCACGTTGAAGTCGAAGCTCACCACGTTCATCCGCCCGAAGGCGCCCGCCACGTCCACGGCCTTCCCGAACGAGACGTGCTCCGGCAGCCGCCAGATGATGACGAGCGCGGCCACCACCATGCCGCCCATCATCACCACCATCTGCTGCTTCTGCGTCTGGCTGACGGCGTTGGAGCCGCCCGTCACCGTGTAGAGGATGACGAGCGCCCCCATGGCCACCACCGTGGGCTCCAGCGGCCAGCCCAGGATGGAGGAGAGGATGATGGACGGCGCGTAGATGGTGATGCCCGCCGCCAGCCCGCGCTGGATGAGGAAGAGGAACGCGCCCAACAGCCGCGTCTTCAGGTCGAAGCGCGACTCCAGGTACTGGTACGCGGTGATGACGTTCAGCCGGTAGTAGATGGGCACGAAGACGGCGCTGATGAGCACCATCGCAAGCGGCAGCCCGAAGTAGAACTGCACGAAGCGCATCCCGTCCTCGTAGGCCTGCCCGGGGACGGAGAGGAACGTAATCGCGCTGGCCTGCGTGGCCATCACCGACAGGCCAATGGTGGGCCACTTCAGCTCGCGAGCCCCGCGCAGGTAGTCCTCCGAGGTCTGCGCGCTGCGGGCCTTCCACAGCCCCCACACCACGATGAACGCAATCGTCCCGACGAGGACCAACCAGTCGAGCAGTGTCACGAATACGCCTCGGTGAGCGCCCAGAACAGGGCGACGAACAGGACGAAGGTGCCGAGCACCACGAGGTAGATGTTGCGCCAGGAGCCGAGCAGCGGCGGCGCGTCATCCATCTCGGGCCGGGGCGCCGGGGACGGGTCAGGTGCGTTGCTCATTGCGCGAGGATGTTCGCCAGGAGGCGGTAGGCGCCGGGGACGCCGGCGGGGAGCTGACGGAAGAAGGCGAGCCCCGTGTACACGAAGACGCCCTTGCCATGACGGGCGACGAGCAGCGAGCCCTTGAGCGGAGCTTCACCCGCGTCGCTCATCGCGAACACGGGCCGGTAGTGTTCATCCCACGTGGACGCGAAGTAGAGGCCGCGCTCCTGCACCCAGCCCTCGAAGTCCGCGGCGGACAGCGCGTTGGGCGCACGCAGCAGCGGCTCTTTCTGGGTGACGGGCGTCATCGCCGCCGTCTCGTCTGTCACGCGCTCGCGGCCAATCTCCAGCGGGTACGGGCCGACGAAGGTGGTGAGCGGGCCGACGCGGCTGTTGGTGTTGTACTGCACCACCAACCGCCCTCCCCCCTCCACGTACTCGAGCAGCCGCTCGCGGTGGACGGCGAGGCGCGGGTTGGCGTTGAAGGCGCGCACGCCCACGAGGATGGCCTCGTAGCGCTCCAGCTTCTCCCCGGCGAGGCGCTCCTCGGGAAGCACCGTCACCTCGTAGCCCACCGCCGCCAGGCTCTCCGCCACGCGGTCTCCCGGCCCGGGGATGTAGCCGATGCGCTTCACCTTCGTGGCCAGCGTGAAGGGCACCAGCGTCGCCTCCGACGGCTGGCGCACCGCCAGCGGCGGGATGTGCTCGTGCGCCACCGTGCGCACGCGCCACGAGTCGAAGCGCCCTCCCGTCTCCACGACGGCGCGCAGCCGGCCCTTCTCCGTGGCGCCCCCTGGCGGGCGCACCGTGAAGACCACGGTGCGCTCCTCACCCCGCGCGGCGAACTGGAATGGCACCTCCGACGGCGCCACCTTCCAGCCCTCGGGCACGTCCAGCCGGGCCTTGCCGCTGACGTCCGCGCGGCCCGCGGCCAGGACCACGGAGACGGACTGGGCCGCGCCGTTGGGGAACATCAGCACGTCCCGCTCCAGCGTCGCGGTGACGGCGGGGACGATTTCGAAGGCGCGATAGAGCTCTCCGCGCACGGGGTCCGTCCACACGAAGACCACCGGCCGCGTCACGTCGAAGCGCCGGCCGTTGGCCTCATAGACGAACGTCACCGTCAGCGCGGGGTCTGCCTCGGGCCTGCCGGTGAGCGCGCGGTCCGCGTCCTCCAGCGTGTAGAGGCCGCCCGTGACGGGCCGGCGCAGCCAGTAGGGCGTGGTGATGGGCGCGTACTGGGAGAGGGCCACCTTCCGCGTCAGCTTGACCGGTGCATTCTCGGCCAGCGCGGCGCCGGCGGCCAGGGACTCGCCTCCGGGGAGCGTCACGCTCACCAGCCGGAGCGCGGCGGGCGAGCGGTTCAGCGCCGTCAGGCTCAGCTCCACCTGCGAGCCCGGCACGGCCGAGGGCTCCGTGGCGCGCGCCTCCAGGAACAGCCCCGCGCACGCGGCGAGGAGCGCCTCCGTCTCGCGCAGCTTGAGGGCCCTCCAAGGGTTGTCCTGCGGCAGGGACGTCAGCGCCTCGTGGACGCGGACGAGCGCGGGCACGCTGCGATGCGGCGCGCGCACGTCGAAGCCCTTCTGCGCCTCGTCCACCGCGCGGGCCACGGCCTCCGCGCCGCTCCAGCGCTTCCAGGTGAAGTCCAGCCCCTCGAAAATGTCCGCCTTCGGGCGCGTCCCGGCCAGCGGCGAGAAGTACTCCAGCAGCGGGCCGCGCTCGGCGGGCACGCCGAAGCCCTGGCTCTTGTGCTGGCTGCGACTCTCCGCGGAAACCTCCCCCCACGAGCGCCCGAGCAGCGCGTCGTACCCGCCCACGTCCACCTTCAGGTAGCCGGACATGTCCGCGTTGGCCGGCAGGCTCCAGGTGGAGGTGTTGTGCAGCAGCCGGTCCGCCTTCCAGGGACTCACCTCCGTGAGCTGCTCGGGAAAGCGCTTGGGGTCGGCGGCGGCGGTGAAGGCCTCTGCCGCGAGGAGCGCGGACGCGGTGTGGTGCCCGTGGTTCGGCGGCTTCGTGGAGAAGCGCGTGACGATGACGTCCGGCCGGAAGCGGCGGATGGCGAGCACCACGTCCGCCAGCACCTCGTCATGGCCCCAGATTTTCAGCGCCTCGTCCGCGCTCTTCGTGTAGCCGAAGTCGCGCGCCCGGGTGAAGAGCTGCTCGGCGCCGTCCACGCGCCGCGCCGCGAGCAGCTCATACGTGCGGATGAGCCCGAGCATCGCGTCCTGCTCGGTGCCGATGAGGTTCTGCCCACCGTCGCCGCGCGTGATGGAGAGGTAGCCCGCCCGCAGGCCGCGCTCACCCACGAGCCACGCCAGGAAGCGCGTGTTCTCGTCGTCCGGGTGGGCGGCCACGTAGAGCACGCTCCCCGTCGTCCCCAGCCGCCGCAGCCCCGCGGCGATTTCCCCCGCATGGGGCTGTCGCGGCGCCTGTGCGAGGGCCGTCGACCCGACTCCAAGACTCATGACCAGCGCCATTCCCAAGCCGAGCAGATTCCGCATTCGGGCGGACCCTATAACAAGGCACTCGCACCCGCGCGCGTGACCTTCAATCGTCCCCAATCGTCATTGACGCGATTGGCCAGGGAATAAGTGCGCCGCGTGCGTGTCCGTTGCCGTGCCCGTCCGCACCGGACCTGTTATCTAGCCCGCCCCGTGACGTCCTCGTTCTCTGCCGTGTGGCTTCGTGGAGATGCGCGTGCGCTCTCCTTCCTCCCCGACCGCTTCCGCCACCCGGCCGCGCGCGCCGAGGCGGTGGCCGCCGCCGCGTCGCGCGCCGTCTCACCGGCGCTGCTCGACGTGCTCGTGGCCCGCAACGCGCGTCTCGCCCCCAGTCCCGCCCGCGAGCGCAACCTCGAGCTTTTGTCACGCCCCGGTACCGTGGCCGTCGTGACGGGACAGCAGATGGGCCTGTTCCTCGGCCCGCTCTTCACCCTCTACAAGGCCGCCGCCGCCATCACCGCGGCCCGCGCACTCTCGCAGGAGACCGGCCGGCCCTGCGTCCCCGTCTTCTGGCTCCAGACGGAGGACCACGACCTGCCGGAGGTCGACCACTGCTTCATCCCCCGCCCCACCGGCGGCCCCCTGCGCCTGGCGCTGGAACATCCCGACGCGGCGGCCTCGCGAGTGCCCATCGCCCACCGCCACCTGGGCGAAAGCGTCACCGCCGCCCTGGCCACGCTGCGCGCCGAGCTGGGCGAGGAGCCCCACGCGTCCGAGCACCTGGCCCTGCTGGAGCGCGCCTACCGCCCCGAGGCCACGCTGGCGGAGGCCTTCACCGAGGTGCTCTCGCACGTGTTCGCCGAGGAGGGGCTGGTGTTCCTCGACCCGAGGGATGCCCGCCTCGCGCCGCTCGCGGCGCCCGTGCACCGCCGCGCCATCCTGGAGGCGGAGGCCATCTCCACCGCGCTCGCCGCCCGGGTGCGGGCGCTCACCGACGCCGGCTTCTCCGAGCAGGTCCACATCCGCCCCGGCTCACCGCTCGGCTTCTTCTCACCGGACGGCGTCGACGGCCCGCGCTACCGCCTGGACCCCGCGGGCCCCGACACCTGGAGCCTCGTCGGCCACCCGGAGGGACGCACCGTCACGACGGCCGAGCTGCTCGGCTGGCTGGAGCGGGAGCCCCTGCGCTTCACCACGTCCGCGCTGCTGCGGCCCCTCCTGCAGGACACGTGGCTCCCCACGGCGGCCTATGTCGGAGGCCCTGGCGAGGTGGCCTACTTCGCGCAGCTCGCCCCGCTCTACGCACACGCGGGCCTGCCCATGCCGCTCATCGTGCCGCGCGCCCGCTTCCGCGTGCTCGATGACCGCACCCGGCGGTGGCTCGGCAAACTGGGCCTCCAGCCCGACGAGGTGGGCACGCCGCGCGAGGACCTGCTGACGCGACTGGCCGCCCGTGACGCCACCCAGCCGCTCGAGTCCCCCGAGGCCCTGGAGGCCCGCCTCTTCGGCGCCTTCGCCGCGGAGCTGGACCGGTTGAACGACTCGATGCTCGCGCTGGACTCCACCCTCCAGGACGCGCTCCAGCGCACCCGGGGCACCGTGCGCGTCGCCGTGTCGCGCCTCACGGGCCGGTATGCCCGTGCGCTCGCCCGGCGCGACGGCGTCGCCGCCGAGCGGGTGGACCGCCTGCGCACGTACCTCACCCCGAACGGCGAGCCGCAGGAGCGCGTCCTCGCCATGCCCTCCTTCGCCTGTCGCCTCGGTACGCGCGCCTTCACGAAGCAGGTGCTCGACGCCTGCGTGCCCTTCTCCGGCGACCTCAGGGACTTGACGCCATGAGCGAGTCCTACGGCCTCGACGTCCTCGCCTTCGGCCCGCACCCGGACGACGTGGAATTGTTCTGCGGCGGCCTCCTCGCGCGCATGGCGGGTCAGGGCTACCGCACGGGCATCATCGACCTGACGCGCGGCGAGAAGAGCTCGCGCGGCACGCCCGAGACACGCGCCCAGGAGACGGACGCCGCCTCGCGCGCGCTGGGCCTGTCCCTCCGGGAGAACCTCGGCCTGCCGGATGGCTGGGTGAGTCCCTGGGCCGGCTTCGAGACGCCCGAGCCCGAGCGCTCACGCACCGCCGCCGTGGCCCGCGTGGTGGAAGTCCTGCGCCGCCTGCGGCCGGAGCTGGTCGTCGTCCCCTGGGAGGAGGAGCGCCACCCGGACCACGAGGCCACCAGCGCGCTGGTGACGCGCGCGCTGTTCTTCGCCGGAGTGCGCAAGTTCGAGGCGGAGCCCCCCGGCGCCCCCTTCACGCCGAGACAGGTGCTCTACTACCCGCTGCGCCACCTGGCCGAGCCGAGCTTCGTGCTGGACGTGTCCTCCGTGTACGAGCAGAAGCGGGCAGCGGTGCGCTGCTACGCGAGCCAGGTGCAGCCCCGCCCGGACGCGCCGCCCACGCTGGTGGGCTCGCCGCTGTCCCTCTCCTCGCTGGAGGCCCGGGACGCCTTCTATGGCGCGCAGGTGGGGGTGGCCCACGGCGAGCCGTATGTCGTCCGTGAGACGTTGGGACTGACCGACCCGGTGGACCACTTCCGCCGGAATAGCTTCGCGCGCCCCCTGTTCTTCCCCCAACGCCGATGACTGACTCGCTCAACGTGGCCATCACCTGCTTTCCGACCTTCGGCGGCAGCGGCATGGTGGCAACCGAGATTGGCCTCGCCATGGCGGACCGGGGCCACCGCGTCCACTTCATCGCGAAGGACCTGCCGGTGCGCCTGCACGGCACCAGCCGCAAGGTCTTCTTCCACGAGGTGACGGAGAGCGACTACCCGGCGCTCCAGCACTCCAGCACGTACCCCATCGCGCTCGCCTCCAAGATGATTGAGGTGGCCAGCTACGAGCGGCTCGACGTGCTGCACGTCCACTACGCCGTCCCGCATGCCACGGCCGCGTGGATGGCGCGCGAAGTGCTGGGCGACAAGGCGCCGCGCATCGTCACCACGCTGCACGGGACGGACACCACGCTGGTGGGCATCGACCCCAGCTACCTGCCGATTACGCGCTTCTCCATCCTGCGCAGCGACGCGGTGACGACGCCCTCGGACTTCCTCCGGCGCGCCACGTGGAAGGGCTTCGGCATCCCCGAGAGCGTCCCCATCGACGTCATCTTCAACTTCGTGGACACGCAGCGCTATGCGCCCAGGAGAGACCGCGCCTGCCTCCTGCCCCTCTTCCCGGACCTGCGCGAGCCGGAGCCCGTGCTCATCCACGTCTCCAACTTCCGCGCCGTGAAGCGCATCAGCGACGTGGTGGGCATCTTCACGGAGGTGCACCGCCAGCGTCCCTGCCGGCTGGTGATGATTGGCGACGGCCCCGAGCGCACCTCCGCCGAGCGCCACCTGCGCGGGCTGGGCCTGGAGAGCCGCGTCGCCTTCCTGGGCAAGCAGGACCGCTTCGAGGAACTGCTCGCCGCGGCGGACGTCTTCCTCCTCCCCAGCGAGCAGGAGAGCTTCGGGCTCGCCGCGCTGGAGGCGCTGAGCTGCGGCATCCCCGTGGTGGCCAGCAACATCGGCGGCATCCCCGAGCTCGTCACCCACGGGGAGACGGGCTTCCTCGCACCGGTGGGGGACCTCACGGCCATGGCCGGGCACGTGCTCACCCTGGTCCAGGACGCGGCCCGGTGGCGGAACTACTCACGCCGCGCGCGGGAGGTGGTGCTCGAGCGCTTCCAGCTCGGCCCCGCCATCGACCGCTACGAGGCGCTCTACCGCCGGCTCGCGAGGGGAGCCCCCCAGCGCTGAAGGGGCTCCCGGCCTGCGAGCCTGGGACTACTTCTTGTTCTTCCACTCCGCGAGGGCCTTGGAGACCTGGTCGCGGAAGAAGAAGTTCTTGTCCTTCTGGCCCAGGTCCCACGACGCCTGCGCGGCCTTGCGGGCCTCGGCGTAGTTGCCCATGCGCGCGAGGATGTCGGCGCGAACCCACTGGTTGAACCAGTTGGACTGGATGGCGACGGACGCGTCCGCCTGCTTCAGCGCGCCCGGGAGGTCCTTCTGCGTGTCGGCCAGGTAGCGGGCCGCGTTGGCGAGCATCCGCGCCGAGCCGTCCACCGCCGACTGGATGCTGGCCTTCGCGTGCGCGGCCGAGTCCACCTTGATGGGCACCGAGACGCGCAGCTTCTCCCACTCCAGGTCGAGCGACGTCGTGTCATCCGTGGTGTTGGAGAAGATGAAGGCCAGCCGCTCGCGGTTCGGAATCTCGGCGGTGGTGGCGTCCACGGTGGCCACGTCGTTGGAGGCCACGTAGGGGGCGGGCGTCGCCCACAGGCCCAGCTCCTTGTTCAGCATCACCTTCCAGCCCTTCTGCGAGGGCATGGAGACGATGGAGTACGTGCCCGCGGGCACGGGCTTGCCACCGAAGGTGACGTCGCGGCTGAAGGTGATTTTCGTGGCCGCGTTGGCGCCGGTGCGCCACGGCTTGTCGAAGGGCACCACGTCGCCCCAGATCTTCCGGCCCTTCACGCCGGGGCTGGAATAGTCGATGGTGATGTCGGTGACGCCCACCCGCTGCATCACCTTCGCCGCGGGGCTTGCGGCGGGGAGCTCGAGCTGGGCGGCCGCGGGCGTGGCCACGAGGGCCACGAGCGCGGACAGCAGACATCCGAGGGCCAGGTTCTTCATCGTCCTCACTTCGTCCTTTCTCAACCCATTGGGTTGAAGAGCGGGCGGAGTGTAGCGACGCGACGCGGACCTTCCACACTTTCGACGCGGACTCGCACCGCGTCATGGCTCGGGCGGGTGCGTCACCAGCCCTTCACGCCGCCGCCGCCCGCCTTCGCGGTGCCCGCGTCGTGGGTTCCCGCATCCGGGGCGCCGGAGCCGCCCGTGCCCTCGGTGCTGCCGGAGGGTTGCTCATTCCCCTTGGTGCCCTGGTTGCAGCCCGTGGCGCCTCCGACCAGCGCGCCGCCCATCACCAGCACCTGGAACAGCTTCCGGTAGTCCATGTCCAACCGAACCTTTCCGGCGGCGGATGGCACCGCGCGCCGCTTGGAGGAGACACCACCCTACCCCGGCGGCGGGGCTCGCGGCGCCTGCCCCCGCGGGCGAAGCGCGGACTGGACACTCGACGTCACGGAAGTGTTCCCCCTGCCGCCCGGGGTGGCCATGCTGTCGGCACGATGAAGCTGACGAGGCTCGTGGTCCATCACTACCGAAGCGTCACCCCCGGCACCGAGCTGGTGTTCAGCCCATCGCTCAACCTGGTGCTGGGGGAGAACGGCACCGGGAGGACCACGCTGCTGGAGCTCATCTCCACCGTCGTCGGCTCGGACTTCTCCAGCCTCGTCCATGAGCGCTTCTCGCTCGAATACGATTTGACCTTCCCGGGGATGAAGCTCCACGTCTACGTCCGCAACGAGCAGACCGCCGCCCCGCCGGACCCGGACGAGCCGCCGCGCAAGGGCTCCGAGTTGCTGCCGCTGCGCACGCCGCAGACGGGCACGGCGGGGCTGCACCCCCGCATCGAGGTGGACCTGAAGCTCACGTCCCCCGCCTCCCGGCTGGTGATGCGCGCCGACGAGGCGGGCATCGACTGCAAGGTGGACGGCGAGTCCGCGTGGTCGCGCACCATGCACTGGTCGCTGCTGGACCGCTCGGTGTGGACGCTGCTGTTCATGACGGCGCAGTACATCGACCGGGACATGAAGGAGCGGCTCAAGGAGCTGCTGCGCCGCACCTTCCTGCTGGCGCCGCAGCGCTTCGACGAGGGGCTCGGGATGTTCGAGCGCCTCGGCGGCATCCGCTACGCCATGGAGGTGCGGGACGGCGAGGTCTTCCCCCTGGGGCTGATGGCGCTGCCCACGTGGATGCCGGGGTGGCTGCGCGAGCAGGTGGAGCGCGAGGCGCCGCCGGACGTGCTGGTGTTCCGGCACGACACCATGGAGCGGAGCTTCCTGGCGCGCTTCGTGTCCCTGGCGGGCTTCAAGGCGGGGACGTTCCGCGTGGAGGTGCTGGAGAAGCGCTCGTTCGAGAATGGCGGGCGCGTGGGCTTCGGCGGGTTCGGCTTCCACTTCGCGTGCGGCGACGGCGGCGGGCTGTCACACGCCGAGCTGGGCTTCGGTCAGAAGCGGCTCTTGTCCTTCCTCTACTACCTGGACGTGAATGAGGACTTCGCCATCACGGACGAGCTGGCCAACGGCCTGCATCCGAAGTGGGTGGAGGCCTGCATGCGGGAGCTGGGGACGCGGCAGGTGTTCCTCGCGAGCCAGAACCCGCTGCCCTTCGAGCACGCGCGGTTCTCTTCCGCGGAGGAGCTGAGGTCCTCGCTGCTCCTGTGCGGCGCGGGCACCTGGGCCAACCCCACGTGGGCGGCGGCCGGGCAGCTCTTCGACGCGTACCGGCAGGGAGCGCGGCCGCTGGCGGCGCTCCTGCGGGAGCAGGGCTTCTGGTGAGCTAGAAGCGGCCCGCGCGCGCCTCGTCGAAGTCCACCCGGTGCTTCATGTAGAGGGTGTCCAGCATGTGGTTGCTGATGGGGTTGAGGTTGCCGTCGGTGAAGCGGTGCACCACGGCGCCCTTGCCCGCGTCCTTGAGGAAGGACGCCGGGTCGATGCTGCCGCCCAGGCCGGTGAGGGTGGGCACCGGGTCCGCGTTGTTGACGTAGTGGACGTACTGGGGGCCGTCCGGGTAGCGCGTGGACGCGGCGCCGAAGGTCTCCACGCTGAGCTTGCTCATCAGCTGCTCGACCTGGGGCCTGGACATGCCGTCCTCCATGCGCAGCCGGCGCTCCACGTCGAACAGGGCGCGCGCTGTGATGAGGCCGCCCTGGCTGTAGCCCATGAGGTGGACCTCGCGGCCCGCCTTGAGCTCGCCGTAGACGGTGTCCGCGAGCGTGTCCACGGCGGGGTTGGTGCCCTTGTCGAGCTTGTCCGTCACGCACTGGGCCAGGTCCGTCACCAGTCCCTGGGTGGCGTTGTGGATGCCGATGACGCGCGCGTCGGCGGTCTCCGCGATGGACTGCATCTCCTTCAGCTGCCCCTCCATGGGGGTCATGATGCCGTTGACGTAGAGGATGGTCTTCGACGGGTTCGGATTGTCGAGCGGCGTGACGGCGGGGATGTCCTTGAGCGGCGTGCCGGGCGGGAAGGACTGCCCCTTGGCGCCGACGAACTTCCCGTCGCTCATCCGGTCCGGCTTCGCGTCGCCTCCGAAGACGCGGCGCAGCTCGCTCAGGTGCGAGGCTTCGAAGACGTCCGCGCCCATCTTCACGAAGCGGGGGAGGTCGGCCAGGCCCTGCTTCGCGGCATCCACCAGCGAGCCAATCGGGTTCTTCAGCGCCGTCGCGGTGGTGCGGGCCTGCGTGGGGCTCGTGGGGACGGAGACGCTGCGGCTGCGGTCGATGGGGCTCATGGAGGACCTCCAAACCCACGGGGGCGATGGGCTTGCCCACCATTGTCTACAAATGTGGGAAGGAAGTTGCGCGCCCGGGGGTGAAGCTCCGGGCGCGCTCCCAGAGCGGGTCCTCAGCACCCCGGCCCGACGATTCCAGACGCCTCGCACCCGAGCAGTCCGCCCTGGATGGGGATGGGCGTCACGGCTCCGTTGTATTCGAGCCGCGCGCGCTCGAACCACTGCGCGCGAATCCACCGGTTGTCCTTCGTGAGGAAGTCCAGCTCCCTGGAGATGGGATAGCCCAGCACCGCCACGCCCTTCGCGTTGAAGTAGTCCCGGAAGGCGCCGCACACGTACTTGCCGCCGCCCGCGAACGGGCCGATGAGCGAGCAGTTCGACCCGGGCGAGCCCTGTCCCGGCGTCCAGTCATCCGGGTTGATGCCATACCGCTCGCGCGCGAGCTGGCTGCCGATGGCCCCCAGCGCCACCTGCGAGCCCGCGGGCAGCTCCGGGTGGTACTCCAGCCGGTGCCGCTGGAACCACTGCTGCCAGAGGATGCGCCCGGTGCGCGTGTCCACGCCGCAGTCCTCCTCGGCGACGGGGAAGCCGAACACGCCCAGCCCGCCCTTCGAGTCGTACGTGCTCAGGAACAGCCCGCGCACCGTCTTCCCCGTCTCCGGGAACAGGCGCGTGGGGGAGAGGCTCTGCCGCCAGCACGCGCCCCAGCCCGTGTTCGGGTCTCCCGCGTTGAACGTGTTGGAGTTGTTCGCGAACGCCTGCCGCAACGCCGGATAGCGCGACAACGACTGCTGCGGCCACGCATCGTCGTGCCACGTGTACCAGACGGCGCCGATGAGGTCGTGATTGGAGCTGCCCCCGTTCCACGCGTTGATGTCGTTGAGCGCCGTGCTGATGAAGCTCGCCACGTGGCTCTCGGTGGAGGAGCCCTCGACGTTGGCCGCCCACTCGGACAGCAGCACCGGCACCTGCGAGAAGCCCAGCGCGTCAATCCACTGGAGCGTGTTCTGGTACCCCAGCCCCGCGCCCGTGGTGCCCGTGCGGAACGTCGCCAGGCCCGCGGCCGCATTGCTCACCCCGCCCGCGTAGGCGTGGATGGCGATGCCGTCCACGTCCACCGGGTGCAGGTTGTAGAGAATCCCGGTGAGGTAGTCCTTGCCGGAGGTGTAGACGTCGGCGGTGAAGTCCGTCGCGTTGGGCGAGACACCACCGACATAGACGGCGTCATTCCCGTGCCCCGGCATGCTCCGGATGAGCGCCCGCGCGGACCGGTAGACGTCGCCGTAGACGTTGTAGGGAATCCGGCCGTTGGGGAAGCCCAGCGCCTCGCCCTTCATGTTCATCTCGTTGCCGATGATCCACGTGTGCACCGCCCCGTTGTTCGGCGCGGTGAGCACGCGGCGCAGGTAGTCGAGGTAGCACTCCTTGTGGGTACCGCCCGGCGTGGTGATGTCGCCCATCCGCGCGCTCAGGTCCGGGGAGAGGTAGCAGCGGCCCCACGAGCCGTTGTTCGTCCCGCCCTCCCAGGGAATGGTGGCGCCCGCCACCGACGCGCCCTGCGGGTTGATGTTGCCGGCGCCCCGCGCGTAGTCCACGCGCACCACCGGCGTGAAGCCCTGCCCCGCCGCGGTGGCCATGTCGCCCAGCAGGCCCCCAATCCAGTTCACATCGGTGCTGTACGTCTCCTTCACAATCCAGCCCTTGCGCCCGGGGAACAGCGCCGTCAGCGCGCCCAGCTGGTGCGCGATGTCGGGCGAGTGGACGCCCAGCATCACCGGCGAGCGCGGCGCCGGGTAGCTGCTGCGCGTCGCGCCGATGGCCGCGGACGAAACCGCCACGTCCGCCGGAGCCGGAACGTCTTCGGCCGGAGACGATGAACCGCACGCGCTCGTCGCCACCAGCGCCGCGCCCGCGAGCGCCTGCTTGAGGAATGAACCCGCTTTCATGTGAGTGCTCTCCGCGAGCGGACGCACGTGAAGGGGGCGTCCCGGCCCGCATGCGCAGTAGCCCCGCACGGAACCGAGAAGTCAAAGTTTACAGGGTTGTCCTAAAAGTGCAGGACGCGTCTGTCTCAGCACGGCTCGGAAGAAACAGCGGATGGAACTTCTCTTCCCCCCGCGGTGTCCGGTGCGCCGCCTCCTGCAACCACACTGGAGCTGACATGCGATTGCGACACACGGCCTGGCTCCTGCTGGCCGTCTGGGGTTGTGCGACGAGCAGCACTCCTTCGAAGCCTCCGCCCGAGCGGGGACACGGGCTCGCCTTCATCGAGGACGACTACGCGGCCGCGCTCCAGAAGGCGCGCGAGCAGCACCTGCCCCTGTTCGTCGAGGCGTGGGCGCTCTGGTGCCAGTCCTGCCGCTCCATGCGCGCGACGGTGCTGACCGATTCAGCCCTCCTCCCCTACGCCGGCCGCTTCGTCTGGCTCGCCATCGACACGGACCAGCCCGGCAACGAGGCCTTCCTCCGGCGCTTCCCCATCGACACCTGGCCCACCGTGCTCGTGCTGGACCCGGAGCAGGAGTCGGTGGTGGCGCGCTCGCTGGGCGCCGTGTCCGTGCCGCAGCTCCTCGCCTTCCTCGAGCAGTCCCAGCGCGCCCTGGAGCAAGGCCCTGCCCGCGCGGATGGGCTCGCACTCTCGGGCGCCCACGCACAGGCCGCCACCGCCTATCAGCAGGAGCTCGCACGGCTCCCCCGGGAGAGCCCGCTGCGTGCGGGCACGGTGGTGTCCCTGCTCAAGTCACTCGCCGCCTCGGGTGCCTCCGACGAATGCGTGCGGCTGACGGACCGGGAGCTTCCGTCCCTGTCGAGCCTGGAGGACCGCGCGCGGCTGCTGTACGTCGGCATCGGCTGCGCGCTGGACCTGGAGACGGAAGAGGCCACCGCCCTGCGCACCCGGATGACGGAGGAGGCCGTCCGCGGCATCCGGTCTCCCGCGGACGCCCTGGCGCCCATGCTGCGCTCCTCCCTCTACGAGTCCGTCTGTGAGGTCCGGCAGATGGCGGGGGACGAGGCCGGGGCGCGCGAGCTCGCCGAGGAGTGGCTCGGCTTTCTCGAAGCCAACGCGAAGGCCGCGCGCAGTGCCGATGAGCGCTCCGCGCTCGACAGCCACCGGGTGATGGCGGCGCTGACGCTGGAGGAGCCCGGACGTGTCATTCCCGCCCTGGAGCAGAGCGAGCGCGGCCATCCGGAGGACTACTCCGCCCCGGCGCGGCTCGCCCAGCTGTACCTCATGTCCGGCCAGCTCGACCGCGCGTTGGAGGCGAGCCACCGCGCGCTGACGCTCGCACGTGGAGGCGGGCGCATCCTCGTCCTCACGACCCAGGCCCGCATCCTGCTCGCACGCGGCGAGCCCTCGAAGGCCGAGCAACTGCTGACGGAGTCCCTCCAGCAGCTCGGGGACACCGCCGGGGCCTCGCGGCACCGACGCGCCTTGCAGTCCGTGCTCGACCACGTGCGAGCCCAGGGGAAGCAGTAGCGACGCTCCCTTCGCGCCGTCCGGGTCAGTGCGGGTCCGGCGGTGGAGGCTCGCTCCGCTCCTCCGGAGCGACCTTCTGCTCCACGTGCTTGCGCATGAGGCGCCGGGTCGCGGTCTCCTCCTCCTCCGTGCGCTGGCGCCGCTTCACCAAGCCCTGCGTCTCGTCCACGAACCAGAACACCACCCGGAAGAAGGCGGCGATGACGGTGATGAGCAGCGACGAGAGGAACCAGCTCAACACCGTGCCCGGCCAGCCGCCGACGGTGACGTCGATGGCGTACGTCCCCGTCAGCGGCACCAGCGCGAACGCGGCGTAGTGCGACACACAGTAGGGACAGGACACCAGGTACCCCACCCAGGTGTCCTTCCCTCCCAGCCGCTCCCGCAGCGGGGCGAAGATGCGCTCCCGGGCGATGGTCTGCGACACCCCCATCACCACCGCGGAGACAGCGAAGAGCTGGAAGACGTCCGCCATCTCACCAAGGTGGAGATGACGCGGCAGGTAAGAAGGAGCACACCCACCCTCCGAGGGCTCGTCCGCCTGCCTGCCCCTGGCGGCGCCTCCCACGCCCCCCCACGTTTGTCGGTGAACAGTCGGAAGAGACTTCCCAAAGGCCCCCTGTAAAAACGACCGACTACCGCCCCTAAGCACCCCGGGGCGTTTGTGCAAACCCGCGTATCCACTCGGGAACGCTGTGGATCAGCCGTGGCACACGCATTGCGATAGGCCACCCCCGTCCGCAGTCGAGCGAACCCCCAGGTTTCGATCTCTTTACCCCGAGAGACACCATGCAGACCTCCAACTCCTTCTCCGCTTCTCCCGACTCTCTCTCCACGTACCTCTCGGAGATCAACCGCTACCCGCTGCTCACGCAGCCGCAGGAGCAGGAGCTGTCGCGCCGCTTTCGCGCGGGCGACCTGGCGGCGGGCCACCAGCTCGTCACGGCCAACCTGCGCTTCGTGGTGAAGGTGGCGTACGAGTACCGCTCCTACGGCCTGAAGATGTCGGACCTCATCCAGGAGGCGAACATCGGCCTGATGAAGGCCGTGCAGAAGTTCGACCCGGACAAGGGCATCCGCCTCATCTCCTACGCGGTGTGGTGGATCCGCGCGTACATCCAGAACTGCATCCTCAAGAACTGGAGCCTGGTGAAGCTCGGCACCACGCAGGCGCAGCGCCGGCTGTTCTTCAGCCTGGCCCGCACGCGCCGCGAGCTGGAGAAGATGGGCGCCGGTGACGGCCACATCGTCAACGCCGAGGAGATTGCCCGGAAGCTGAACGTGAAGGCCTCCGAGGTGCGCGAGATGGAGCAGCGCATGGGCGGCCGGGACCTCTCGCTCGACGCGCCCATGGGCGAGGACGGCGACGCCACCCACCTGGACTTCGTCGAGTCCGAGTCCGCCTCCGCGGTGGACGAGGTCGCCGACAAGCAGCAGGCGGACCTCACCCGCGAGCTGGTGCAGCGCGCCCTGCGCCGCCTGGACCCGCGCGAGCGCTTCATCATCGAGCAGCGCGTCATGGGCGACGCGGAGATGACCCTGAGCGAGCTGGGCGAGCACTTCGGCTTCTCCCGCGAGCGCGCCCGTCAGCTGGAGATCCGCGCCAAGGACAAGCTCAAGGCCGCGCTCGCCACGCTGATGGCCGAGGCCGGCGTGGACGAGGCCACCCTCGCCGCCTGAGCAGCGGGCGACATTTCCCGGCAGTCCTCCCCGAGCCAGTGTGCCCATGCGAGTGGGCGTCCTGGCTCGCGGTGTTTCCAGGCTCCCACTTCACAAGCGTTGATGCTTCGCCGTCTCTCCGGCTGCACCCCACAGCCCTCGCGCGAGCGCGAGGAAGGAGAGATGTCCCATGTCGAAGCCCAGCGTTCCCATGCACCATGCGGCCCGTGCCGCCCGCAGCGTCCACGCGAAGTCACTGCTCAAGGACCCCAACGTGCTGGGCGTCGCGGTCGGCTACAAGCTCACGGGCGGCAGGAATACCGGCGACCTCGCGGTGACCGTGATTGTCGCGCGCAAGCGGTCCCGCTCGGGGCTGCCCTCCAGTGCCGTGCTGCCCGACAAGATCTTGATTCCCGGCGCCGAGGTGCCCACGGACATCGTCGAGGCGGACGGCCCGTTCTACCAGCACATCAACAATTCCAATGTTCCCCCGGCCCGCCCCGGGACGAGCATCGGCGAGGTGAGCATCACCGCGGGCACGTTCGGCGCGCTGGTCCTCACCAACAAGGATGGCTCGCCGCGAATCCTGTCCAACAACCACGTGCTGGCCAACAACAACAAGGCGGCGCTGGGCTCGCCCATCGTCTATCCGGGGCCGTACGACGGGGGCCGGGCGCCCGCCAACACCATCGCGAAGCTCTCCCAGTTCATCACCATCATCCCCGACAGCCAGGGTGAGAACTTCGTCGACGCGGCCCTGGCCACGCCCACGGACTTCTCCCTCATCGACAACACGCCGCTGGACGGCGTGCCCGCGCCCAGCAAGGCCAACCCCGCGGTCGGCCTGCTGTGGGGGGGTGACGGCAGCAGCCAGAGCTTCTACTCGCCCATCGACACCGTGCTGGCACTGCTCGACGTGCGCTTCTCGAGCGACGAGGCCACGGCCTACCCCGTCATCGGGATGGAGTTGCAGAAGACGGGGCGCACGACCAACAGGACCACGGGCAAGGTCACCCACGTGCATGCCACGCTCAAGATCGGCATCGATGGCATCGGCACCGCCATCTTCTCCGACCAGTTCATTACCTCGCTCATGTCCCAGGGCGGCGATAGCGGCTCGGTCGCGGTCAAGCTCTAGACTCGGAGCGTCCGCCTGCCCGCGCGCGAGCGCACGCGCGCGGCGGCAAGAAGAGGAGCCACGATGGCAGACCAGGACCTGCGGGACGTCATCCAGCGAAACGCCTCCGTGCTGCTGCGAAGGCCCGGTGTCACCGGGCTCGCCCAGGGCAACGCCCGCGAGCACGGAGGGGCAGACGCGCCCTGCCTCGTGCTCTTCGTCACCGAGGACGCGGACACCCGGGGCCTTCCGGACCGGCTGGAAGGCCTCCCGGTGTACGTGGTCCGGAAGCCCGAGCCCCGGCAGCAGTGACGGGCATCGCAGCGCAAGCACAGGGCCGCCCCGGCAGGACGCCGGGGCGGCCCTTCGCATTCACGCGAGTCACGACGCCGGCATGGCGCCGCACACCTCCGCAACTACCGCGACGCCGCCTCCAGCCTGCGCAACGCCTGCGCCGCGGCCCGGCGCGAGCCGCACCTGTCACTCCCTCCATCACCCGGCCCGCGCCCGGCCAGCTCCCGCAGCGGCTCCATGGCCCCGTCCACCGAGAGCCCGCCGAGCGCACGCGCGGCGGCGGCGCGCACCGGACACTCCGCGTGGCCCAGCAGCTCCACCAGGCGCTCCGCCGCGGCGCCATGTCCCGCCTCCGCGCCCGCCCGGTAGTCCTCCACCGCCAGGCGAGGCTCGCCCAGCAGCTCGCGCAGCTGTCCCTGCTGGAAGGCGCGCACGCCCGCGTCCGCCTCCGCGTCCAGCAAGGCCTGCGCTTCGCGCGCCTTCGCGGCCCGCTCCGCCTCCGGTGCGCGCGCCACGGCCTCGAGCGCGGACTCCCACCGTGAAGGCCAGTACCCGGCCACCACCGGCACCGCCATCAGCCCCAGCGCCATCACCACCCGCCGGGCCTGCTTCCACGTCACGTCGCGCCCCCGGCGCACGAGTCGGCGGAACACCAGGGTCAACCGCGCCACCCCGCGCCGTGCCTCACCGCTCCAGCCGGGGCCCCGCCCCAGCCCGCTCGCCGGCGCGCGCGCGCGGAATACGCGCACCCCGCCGGGGACGACGTCGCGCAGGAAGATGCCCACCTGCTCCGTGGGGATGCGCGCCTTGTCCATCACCAGCCAGGTGGACTCGGTGAGGTACACGCCGTCGCCGGTGAGTGCCTCCTGAAGCCGCTCCGCCAGGTCCGCCGGCTCACCGCCGACGTCGTCCGACTCCAGCCACACCTCCCCCGTGCTCACCACCTGCCGCAGCTCGAACCGCTCGGGTCTCCGCGCGTGCGTGTCATCACGCGCACGCCGCGTCTGCATCTCCAGGGCACACAGGACCGCGACGGTAGGCGACGCAAAGGCAACCAGGAACGCACCACCACGCGTGCTGAACACCCGACCTCCGCGGGCGCGACACGCCGGAACCACGCGCCACGCGTGCGCGTCGCGCAGCCGTCGCTCCTCGTCGAACGTGCGAGGGTGTTCTCGCGTCGTGTCATGCACGACGCGCGTGAAGAGGATGGCGAGGTTGGCGGTGTTCACGTCATGGGGTGACGCGTGGCGCGCCGCAACTGTGATGCGAAACGCCGCGGCCCCGCATGTCAGCCCCTGGATCAATATTGAACGTGCGGCCCCACGACCCTTTCGCTTCGGGTCAAGAGTTGAAGTGCCTTCCGTACGGCAACTCACACATTCAGGTTCCTCGCATTCCCATCAGCACCGGACCTGCTGATCGGATTCGCGTTGGGCCCCGCGGGCCGCGATGTCCATTTCAAGGGATAACTTCTGGAGCATCTGGCAATGCCATAGCGAGTACCTCTATCGGCAAAGCCTCTGCATGATGAACGGAAACCGCGCTGACGCCGAGGAGGCGTTCAGCGCGGCCAGGCTCCGCGCGTGTGAGGCCGTCCACGCGCAGGAGCTCCGGGTCACCAACGAGAAGGCCTGGCTGGGCGCGGTGCTGCGCAACGTCTGCGTGGACGCGCACCGCCGGCGTCAGCGCTTTCATGACGACTCCAGCGACGATGACGAGCCGGTAGACCGCGTCGGCACTCTGGAGTCGACCGCGCCCTCTCCCGAGACGCTGGTGCTGCGCGATGAGGTGGAGAGCTGCGTCTGGGAGCGCGTCCTGGCGTTGCCACCGACGCTGCGCGAGCCCTTCGTCATGCGCTTCATGCACGACATGTCCTATGGAGACATCGCCCATCAGCTCGGGCTGACGAACTGCAACGTGCGCAAGCGCGTCCAGCTCGCGTACCGCGCCCTGCGCACCGTGCTGGCGGATCTGAAGCCGGATTCGCGGCGGGAAAAGCGCGCCGTTCACAACGGGCAGGCTGAGGCGTCCTGAAAACGTTGCCGCCGCAACACGCAGCACGCGGCACACGCTGAAAGTCAGACACACCCAACCTCATGTCTCACGTGTGGGGGCGCTTTCAAAGGCCGGCCTCTCACGCGGTTGCAGTCCCCGGCCTTCACCCCCACAACGCAGGAGTCGTCATGTCCGCCATCAAGCTCGTCAACGCCGTCCCCGCCGCCAGCACCCCGTCCGTGGAGTTCCGCCTGTCCCAGGGCAGCAACCAGATTGCCCGCATCGGCGTCGCGTCCGGTGGGCAGGCCTCCGTCCCCACCACGACCAACTACTCGGTGCAGGCCTTCACGACGATGGGCGACTTCTCGCTCACGTCCAACACGCTCTCCTTCAACACCACGTCCGCCACGCTGCTGGCGCAGGTGCTGACGGAGGACGGCTTCTACGACTTCCAGCTCGTGCAGTCCGCCGGCACCAAGCCCTCCGCCCTGGTGTGCGAGAACACCTGGCGCAACCCGGTGCAGTTCACCATCAGCCAGCCGGGCTCGCCGATGCAGATCGTCACCGTGGTGAACGAGCACAACAACACCACCGTGAGCACCGCGCAGCAGTGGCAGTGCTACGTCATCGCCGACGGCATCACCACGGGGACGGTGACCATCACGGACCCGAACGCGACCATCACCGTCACCCCGGACAACAACGACGAGAGCTACACCCTCACGGTGAGCTGAAGGCCGGTGCGCGCGGGGACGGGCGGAAGGTTTCCAGCGACCGCCGTCCGCCTGTCCCCGCATCACGGCTGCCTGTCCTGCTTCCCATCCGAAGGCGCTCGAGACGACGATGACCCTGCTCCTCATCAACGACACATCCCTGCGTGTCCAGTTCCGGCTCCGCCAGCAGGCGGGACTGTCGGGCAGCTTCACGCTCGACAAGGGGGGCAGGTACCGGCAGAAGGTGGACGAGCAGTACCGCATCCGCGTCTTCAACAGCTCGCCGGATACGCGGTACGACCTGCTGCTCGACGTGCTCAACGGGCCGTCCATCCGCCTCTTCGCCTTCCGCCGGAACGACGACCAGAGTCCCCTCTTCGAGGTGGTGCAGGAACCCCCGCTCCAGCCCCATCAACTGCGGTGCGAGAACAGCACCCTGCTGCCGCTGTGCTTCCAGGTGGAGCGGCTCAACCCCCACCTGGAGGGCCTGCTCCAGCTCCCGCCCCAGCACTCCGGCTCGCTCGGGCTGGCGGACGAGTACGAGCTGGAAGCCGTCATCGGCGGCTGCATGTCCAACCGCCTGAGCCTGAAGACCCTGAACTGCACGGTGACCGCCTACCACGACAAGGAGACCGGGAAGACCGGTCTGCGCGCCACCTGACCCCATCCCGAAGAAAGAGCCCATGACCAGTCCATCCTCGAAGTCCTCTTCCTCCTCCATCCAGCCCCTCAAGGGCGCGGACACCCCCACGGCCTCCGGAAGCTGGAGCTACAACGGCTTCTCCGTGAGCTGGGAGACCTCGGACCCGTACTCCGTCACCCTCACCACCCAGTGCGGGAGCAGCTCCGGCACCTACAAGCTGCAAGCCACCGCCACCGCCTCCAGCGCTCCGTGCCCCATCAACGAGGCGCCGCTGCAGACCGAGGCCCGCCTGGACCTGGCCTCCCAGGTCCAGATGGGTTCGTCGGGGCCCGTCTCCATCATCCTGAGCATCAAGCTCTCGTCGGACATCGTCCTGCGGACGAACATCGGCGGCTGGACGGTCAACAAGTCGCCCGAACATGCCGACAGCATCAGCCCCTGGTGGCTCATGCAGGCCTCGAGCGACTGCGACAGTGGCAGCGGCAGTGGCAGCGGCGGCCTGCCGAGTGCCCCCGTTGTTCGCGACGCCAGCAGCGGCGGCGCCAGCGGCGGCGGTTTCGACCTTCCCTGAAAGGATGAAGACAGATGGCTCCGCGCAATCCTGGACGTCCCCCGGTTCCGCTCCCCGGTACGCCCGCGTGGCCCGCGGCGCCATCTGCTTCGGCGCCCCCCGTGTCCCGGGGCGCCCCGCCGCCCGCCGTCCCACCCGCCCCCGCTCCGGCTTCCGCCCCGGCGTCCGCGCCCGTCGCGCAGTCGCCGGGCCACCTTCCCCCTCCGCTTGAGCGGGGGCGGGTGGGACGGGTGGAGCTGCCGGGCATGGGCCGCTTCACCGTGGCCTGGCACGCCAGCACGGACGGGCTCGCCGTCAGCGGGACGGTGCGCTCCGCGACCAACGGCCAGGAGGAGGCCTTCCACCTGGACGCCGTGAATCGCCGCAAGTGGATGCAGCTCGGTCAGCCTCCCGCCACGTTGGAGCTGGAGCTGCACTACCAGCAACTGCCGCGCATGGACTTCCGCGCGGAGGTGCAGCTCAGCGCGTCGACGGTGCAGGAGCTCTCCATCTCCGAGTGGTGGACCGACCAGCCCGCCCCGCCCTTCCACACCCACCATGACGAGCCCGTCGGCGTCGTCATCGACAACCCGGCGGAGTCGGTCGAAATCCTCTCCTACCTGGTGATGCAGTACGCGAAGAAGGGGGGCTCGCCCGGGACGGACGGCCGCTTCATCTTCCACCCCGACGACACCGCGGCCGCCGCGCCAGCGACACCTCCCCCGCCCGCCGAGCCCGCCCCGGCTCCGGACGCGAGCAGTGCCACGAGCGCGCCGCCAGCCGCCGCGGCCCCCGCCGCGCAGCCTTGCGAGCCTCCTCCGCCACCGCCACCACCGCTGCCCGTCTCCACGAGCCAGCTCGCCGGGCTGCATCCCGTGCTCTCCGCCATCAAGGGCGTCTGCGAGCTGTCACGGCTGGTGAAGGCGGCGCAGGACGCGCTGAAGCAGCCGCCGGGGGACTGGCTGGGCTCGCAGGACGCGAAGGACCTGCGGACGACGCTGTGGAATCAAATCATCGACCACGCCGCGAACAGCCCCGGACGCACGCGGGAGGGAGACGCCCTCATCAACGCGCTGCGCGTCTTCTCCTTCCTCCAGCGGCTCCAGAACGGCGACGCGACGCTGAAGGAGGAACAGCCGCGCAAGCAGGCCCTCTCGGCGCTCGTCGTGCTGCCCCGCGCGCAGCTCCCCGACAGCGTGCCGCTGGCGGACAGTGCCCTGGGCTCGCCGCTGTCACCTCCAGGAGACGACACGGGCTGGACGCAGCTGCTCGGCTTCGGGCTGCTGAAGCTCGTGCGCCAGCAGCTCAAGGGTTACGAGCCGGGAGAGATTGCCTACACCCTCAACGTGATGCCGGGTGAGAAGCGCGTCCTCTCCGAGCGCCACCATTCCCACGCCGAGCAGCACTCCCGCCGCGAGCGCGAGTCGAAGGACGAGAAGTCGAAGTCCAATCAGACGCAGACGGACCAGGACCTGCGGCAGGAGGTGGAGTCGCTGGCCGCCTCGGACACCCTCACCCGCGACTTCAGCAACGTCACCTACAGCTACGGCAGCAACGGCCTGACGCTCACGCTGGGCGGCACCGCCACCGACACGCTGAGCGACAACGACACGCTCACCACCAATGACACCCGCACCATCCAGAAGACCCTCCAGCTCGCGGCGAACCGCCTGGAAGCGCGGCTCGGCACGCAGCGCGAGCGGCGCCTCGTGGAGGAGTCCGAGCGCGTCTCGCGCGCCGTGCACGACAACCGCGGCAAGGACCTGCGCCAGGTGGGCATCTACCAGTGGCTGAAGAAGGTCTACCGGATGAGCCTCGACGAGCGGGGCGCGCGTCTCATCGTGGAAATCCTCGTCCCGCAGCCCGCCAGCGCGCTGCAGGAATTGCTGGAGCCCTCGGGCCGCCTGCCCACGCCGCCGCTCCCGCCGGAGCGCTTCTGGATACCCATCACCTCGCATCGCGACATCGACGACACGAACTACCAGCTGCTCGAGGCCTACTACCGCGCCGAGGGCGTGATGCATCCTCCCGACGGGGATACGTCGCTGTCTCCGCCCTCGCCCCCGTGGACGTCCATGCTGTGGGAGGTGTGGCAGCTGCGCGTGTACGAGGCCATCCTCGCCGGCTACCGCCGCTGCTGCCGCCTCTGGTACGAGGGCTGCTGGCAGCGGCTGCGGGAGTCTCCGTGGACGCTGCGCGAGCTGGAGCACGAGTCGCTCAAGAGCAAGGGCCTCGCCGCGCTGCAGGCGCTCCACCCGCGCCCGGAGGACCAGCAGCCGCCCTACCTGCGCTTCTTCGACGCGGCCTTCGAGTGGAAGGACATGGCCTACCGCTTCTACCCGTGGGGCACGGGGAGCAAGCCGGCGGAGCCGACCTTCGACTGGATGGGGCTGGCCACGCACGCCCAGGACTCCGACGCGCGCTTCCTGCAATTCCTGCGGGCCGGCTCGGCGCGGATGCTCGTCCCGGTGGCGCCGAGCTACTGGCTGCCGGTGGCGTACTACTTCGCCTACGGCCAGCTCCCGCCCTGGGGGCCCGGAGAGGTGCCCGTCCCCGAGGTGCTGGTCGACCTGCTCACCGCGCTGCTGGAGGCCCTGGACCGCAAGCCCGCCAATGACACACATTCATGGCGCGTCGAGGTCCCCACGTCCCTCCTCTATCTACGGGAGGGCTCCACCCTTCCGGAGATATACCGATGATTCCCTTTCCGCCCCCTTCCGGCAGCACCCCCACGATGGTCCCCATGGCCGTCGTGTCCCCCGTGGGCTCGGTGCTGCCCTACGCGGGCCCCATCAACGCGTGCACCCAGGCCAACCTCATGGCGCAGGGCTGGCTCTTCTGCGACGGCTCCGTCGTGGACAACGGGACGTACCCCGAGCTCTACAACATCATCGGCACGCTGTATGGGGCGCCGCCCAAGTCAGGAAACGACACGGCCCCCATCCAGTTCTACCTGCCGGACTACCGGGGCTCGTTCCTGCGCGGCGTCAACCGGGACGCCACGCGCAACTTCCCCGGCGTCAGCGACACCAGCGTGAAGAGGGACCCGGACACCGACAGCCGGCTGAACGCGCGCTATTCGGCCACGGGCAGCGACGGCCAGGGCAACAGCGGCAACAGCGTCGGCTCGGTGCAACTCGACGCCTTCCTCACGCACCAGCATGACTACCAGCAGGTCATCGGGCCCTCGACGGAGACCGTCGTGAGCACCGCGGATCCGATGGCCTGGCTTAAATCCCAGACGAGCCCCACGACGAACGTGCTCGTCGGGCCGAACAACTCGGCGCCCACCTACCAGGTGTCCGACAACGAGACGCGGGCCCTGAACGTCTACGTGAACTTCATCATCAAGGCCCAGTCCGCGGTGCTGCCCAACCCCGCCTTCACCTACCAGTGCGCCTCCAAGCAGGACTGCTGGGGTCCGCCCTCCGGCACCCAGACGTGCAAGGGCGGCGGCTCCTGAGCCCACCTGACTCCCTCCACCGCGCAGTCCCTGAAAGCGACACGCCCATGTCCATCCCACTCATCTGCGGCCTCGGCGCGCTCCTGCTCGCCATCATCCATGCCATCAACGGTCGCTCTTCGCTGTGGCTGGCCATCACCCTGCTCGCGCTGGGCATGGTGCTGCCCTCCGTCGTCCGCTGGCGGTAGGAGGGCAGCACCCGGAGCCGCCTTCCGGCTACAGCGGCTCCATGCGGAACTGCTGGCAGTCGTTGTTGGACCAGGTCCACTGCTGGAGGATGGTGCCGTCACCGCTGCTCCAGCAGTTGGCCACGTCCAGCACCTTGCCGCTGTGCCGCGCCTCCAGCCGGTAGTAGCCGTTGCCCAGCGACACGGGCTTGAACTGCTGGTTGGCGCCGCCGACCCAGCCCCACTGGTGGAGCCGCGCGCCGTCGGCGGTGCTCACCTCGGCGACGTCCAGCACCTTGCCGCTGTAGCGCGAGACGAAGCGCGCATAGCCGCTGTCCGTCGGCTCCATCACCCACTGCTGGCTGGAGCCGGTGTGGCAGGCCCACTGGTGGAGGGCGGTGCCGTCCGCGCCGCTGGGGCCGGCGATGTCCACGCACTTCCCCGTCAGCTTGTTCACCAGCCGGTACGCGGCGCCCCCGGAGGACTGCAGCACCTGGGCGATGGCGCTCAGGAGCGACGTGGCGCCCTGGGTGTCCTGGCTGATTTCCCAGATCATCACGCCCCCACCCTGCCCGAGCGCGAGCCGCGCCTTCGCCTGGATGGTGGCGATGCCGTTGTAATAGACGTCGCCGACGTTGTCCTTGTACGGCGCCTGCGAGTCCATGGCGACGAGCTGCGAGTACGCGACGTAGGACGACGGCGAGCGTCCGTAGAACGGCACGCCCAGCACCGCCTTCGACCGGGGCAGCCCGCGGCCCACCCAGTAGTTGAGCGACTGGACGGCGTAGTCATACGTCGAGTGGGGCTGGCCGCCGTCGTAGGCCATGATGTTGATGAAATCCAGGTCGGCGAACGCCGACGCGGGGATGCCGTCGCCGTAGTAGCCGTTGGCCACGACGGCCGCGGTGAGCAGCTTGCCCCGGCTGCGCATCGCCGCGCCCAGCTCGCGCGCCAGCGCACCGAAGTTCTGCGCGGACGCGCCGGGCTCCGGGTACTCCCAGTCGAGGTCCACGCCGTCCAGCCCGGCCGCGTTGACGAAGGACACCAGCGTGTTGACGAAGGTGGTGCGCGCGCCGGCGTTGGCGGCCATCTGCTCGAAGGCGCTGTCGTTGCCGTCGTTCCAGCCGCCCACCGCGATGAGCACCTTCACGCCCCGGGCGTGCGCGGCCGTCACCAGCGAGCGCAGCCGCGCGTCCCCGCTGCTCACGCCGGTGAGGCCGCCCTGCGCGGTGGGGAGCGCGAAGGCGTAGTTGATGTGCGTCAGCTTGTCGTAGGGGATGGCGTTGACGTCACCGGCCCACGTGGGGAAGTAGCCGACGACTCGCGTCGCGAGCGCGGGCGACTCCAGCGTTTCCACGGGCGACGGGGAGCCGGACTCGGGCTCGCCGGCGCAGGCCAGCAGGGTGGCGAGGCACGCGGCCCCGAGCATCACGTGTTTCCAATGAGAGACTTCGAGGGACATGGTGGGTTCCTTGAGGGTTCTCGACGTGAGGGCTACTGCTGCCACTGGTAGACGCGCACCCAGTCGACTTCCATCTGCTGGGGCGTCTGGCGGATGAGGTCCAGCGTGGACTGCGGCACGCCGTAGTAGGGCGTGCTCGCGCCGTTCATCCCGAAGGGATAGGTGCCGCCGACCGCCAGGTTGAGGATGATGAAGAAGGGCTTGTCGTAGACCCACGGGCCGTACCGCTCCACCTCGCCGCGCGTCACCGTCTTCACCAGCGCGCCGTCGATGAACCACTTGATGTCCGCGGTGGAGAACTCCGTGCGGTACACGTGCCAGTCGCTGACGGGGGAGCTCGGGTAGAACTGGCCGGTGATGGGCGTGTTGCCGGAGTACCCCGGGCCGTGCAGCGCGCCGGACGTCCAGTTGCCGAAGCCGACGTTCTCCATGATGTCCAGCTCGCCGCACGCGGGCCAGCCGACCCCGGGCTGGCTGATGTCGTTGCCGAGCATCCAGAACGCCGGCCACAGGCCCGGGCCCACCGGCATCTTGATGCGCGCCTCGACGCGGCCGTGGCCGAACTCCCGCTTGCCCGCGCTCTCCAGCCGCCCGGAGGTGAAGGGGTAGCCGTTGTTCCACTCGTTGCGCGCGATGAGCTTCAGCGTGCCGTTGCCGACCTGCACGTTGCCAGGCGAGCTGGTGTACTGCTGCTGCTCGCTATTCACGTGCACGCCCGTGTTGTGGGACCAGTTGGAGCCGTTGACGCTGGTGCCGTCGAACTCGTCGCTCCAGACCTGAACCCAGTTGCCGCTCCCGCCCACCGCGCCCCAGGTGAAGGACTCCCAGCACCCGCCAATGGCCGCGCGGCTGGCGTACAGCGGCGCGGACGCGTTGCGGCCCAGGTCCGCGGACACATACAGGCCGTTGCTCCGTGCCTTGAGGCCGATGGAGCCGTTGCCCAACTCCACCCACTCGAACCGCTCCCAGTCCTGGAGGGTGGGACGGTTGGCGACGAGCTGCCCGCCCAGGTTGGTGTCGGCCGACACGTACAGGCCCGAGCCCGCCGCGCGCAGCGCCACCGTGCCGCCTCCCGCGTCGACGACCTGGAACTGCTCCCAGCCCTGCACCGTCGCGCGGTTGGCCACCAGCGGCGCCGTGGCGCCCAGGTTCTGGTCCGCCGACACGAACTGCTGCGTGGCGCACGCCTTCAGCCAGATGGTCTGCCCGACGGGCGCCGCCACCGCCTCGGCACCCAGCATCAGACTCCCGACGGCGAGCGCCAGCATCCAGCGCCTCGCCGCACCACTTCCGAGCTCCCAGGCCATTCAGTCCTCCCCGTTCGTCCGCTTACGCGGAACTCCGTTACCACGGGGAAAGCCTGAATTGGTGGACTTTGTTCTTTTGTTGGAGGAACTCGGGGTTGAAGTGTCCGCTCAGCGGCGGGACAGGCCGTAGAGGGACATCACCATCTGCTCGAAGGTGCGCGAGGGCAGCAGCGTCTTGGCCATCAGCGCGGCGCGCTGGGACAGGTGGCCCACGGTGTAGCGCACGCGCACGCCCCGCTTCTCCGTCAGCGCCAGCACCTTGCGCGCGACGGCCTCCGGCGCGATGCCCTCCCCTTCCTCCACCTCCACCGTCTGGAGCACCTTCATGAAGGCCTCGCGGTACGCGGAGCCGGGGCCGGACTGGCTCGCCTTCACGCGGTTCTCCCGCACGCGCGTGCGCACGTCGCCGGGCTGCACCAGCGTGGCCTCGATGCCGAAGGGCGCCACCTCCTGGCGGAGGCTCTCCGTGAGCCCCTCCAGCGCGAACTTGCTGGCGCTATAGAGTCCCTGGAAGGGCAGGCCCGCCGCGCCGCCCAGCGAGCTGATGTTGACGATGAGCCCGGACTGCTGCGCCCGCATCGACGGCAGCACCGCCTTGCACACGCGCATCACCCCGAAGAAGTTGGTGTCCAGTTGCCGCCGGGCCTCGTCGATGGAGACGTCCTCCACCGCGCCCGCCATGACGAAGCCGGCGTTGTTCACCACCACGTCGATGCGCCCCTCCGCCGCCAGCACCGCCTCCACCGCGCGCTGGACGGAGTCATCCTGGGTGACGTCCATCTCCAGCATCTTGTGGTGCGCGCCATCCGGCGAGGGCCGGCGGCTGGTGCCGTACACCGCGTGGCCACTCGCGCCCAGCAGCTCCGCGCAGGCCTGCCCGATTCCGGAGGATGCGCCGGTGATGAGAACCACCCTGCCTCGTGAGTCGCTCATGCATGCTCCTACTCAGGGGTGATGGCTCTATTAACGCCGAGACTCTGGAACCTGTGCACTTCCTGGCCGAAAAGCAGACATTGACTGTCATTGATGCCGGAGCACTGGATGTTTTCATGGCCGCGCGTGAAGGTTTGCGCGTGCACTGAAATGACTCAGCGCTTCACGGTAGCGGGGACGGGCTGTTGCGCCGGGAAGCGGTTGCGCAGCGTGGCCGCCACCACCAGTGACAGCGCGGCGGAGACGACGCCGCTCACGAAGGGCGCACCGGGGGCGACCGCCGAATAGAGGAAGCCGCTCCACACCGGGCCCACCACGCGCGCGAGCCCGCCCGCGGACTGGGCGATGCCGAGCACACCGCCCTGCAATTCGGGGCCGGCCAGCGCGGATGCCAGGCTGGCGAGCACCGGCTGGAGCATGCCCATGCCCGTGCCCACCAGCAGCATGGCGACGACCAGCATGGCCGGGTGCGACGCCACGGCGATGCAGGCCAGGCCCGCGCCCATCAGCGTGGCGCCCAGCAGCACGAGCGTGATTGCGCGCAGCCGGCGCGTCAGCCAACCGATGGCGAAGGCCTGGAGCAGGAAGGTCATCAACCCCATCAGCGCGAACAGGCGCCCCACCTCGCGCTCGCCCCAGCCGAACCGCGCCTGGGCCAGCAGGCCGAAGGACACCTGGAGGTTGGTCATGCCGATGAAGGTGAGGAAGAAGAGCACGAGCATCGGGGCGATGCCCGGCTGGGCCAGCGCCTGGGCCAGCCGCACCTTCTTGCGGCCCGGTGTGGCGCTCGCGCCACTGGGGCCATGGTCGGGGTGCGTCTCGGGGAAGAGGAAGAAGACGCCCAGCATCGCCGCCGCCGCGAGCACCGCCGCCGCCAGCGGTGGCGCCCACTCGCCCAGGACGTGGAGCTGGCTGCCGATGACGGGCCCCAGCACCATGCCCAGGCCGATGCCGGCGCCCACGCGGCCCAGCCCCGCGGCCCGCGCCTCCGGGGGCGTCACGTCCGCCACGGCGGCCTGACACGCGGCCAGGTTGCCCGCGGTGGCTCCCGCCAGCAGCCGCGAGGTGAAGAGCACGGGCAGCAGGTGCACGTGGGTGGCGTACGCGAAGAGGGCCATGGACACCGCGTTGCCCAGAAGGCTCAGCAGGATGACGGGCCGCCGGCCCACGCGGTCCGACAGCCGCCCGAGCACGGGCGTGGCCACCAGCTGCGCGGAGGAGAACAGCGCGAGCAGCACGCCCGCCGTCGTCGCCGAGCCGCCCATGGACTCCACGTAGAAGGGCAGCAGCGGGATGATGAGCCCGAAGCCCACCAGGTCCAGGAACACGGTGATGAAGACGAGCGCCCGCACACGGCGCTGGACGGCGAGGGGTACGGGCTGGGCTGGCGAGGGCACGTCCATGTGCCGGATGATTGACGGCGGCGCGCGCGCAGGGAACCTCAATCGCGAGGGAGTGACAGAACGATGAACCTCATCGAGCCCATCATCCTGGGTGGAGCGGTGCTGGGCGGCGTGGTGGGCGCGACGCTGGGCTTCTCCGCGGGCGTGCTGTGGGGCCTCGGCGGGCTGCTCACTGGCATCGTCGTCGGGGGCGTGGCGGGCCCCCTCGTCTTCTTCCTGCTGGGGCTCGTCTTCATCACCCTGCGCTACGGGCCGCGCCACAGCTGGGGCCTGGTGCGCGAGCTGTTCGGCCCGCGCCCGGGGAGCTAGCTCGGACGGCTCCAGATTTTCGGCCAGTCGTCGAAGTCGCTGACCGCATTGCCGTCGATGAGGAGCGAGTACATGGACTCCTCGGGGAAGTCATTCAGGCGGATGGTCAGCGTGTGCCCGTCCACCTGCGTGCGGAAGGGGTGGAGCGGATCACTGGCCTTCGCCCAGCTCAGCTTCCGGGTCATCAGCTCTTCGGCGGTCATGAATTGGGCCTCGTTTCTCCGAGGATGTGCTGGTTCACGGTCTGGTTGGTCCGGTTCGAGCTGCCGATGAGCTCCTTGAAGACGTCATCTCCGCGGAGCCCCTTGCCCTCGGCCTTCTTCACCAGCTGGTCGAAGCTCGGACCGTTGATGCTTCCATAGGTGAAGAAGTCCCGGGCGCGCAGCATCGCGACTTCCAGCGGGCTGCTCATCATCTTCCGCGCCTCGAGCCGGGCGTCGTGCCGGATGGCCACCGCGCGCTTCGCACGCTCCTCCATGGAGACGCCCTGGGCGGCCCACTGCCTGTCGAGCTCGGGGATGGTCGCCACCTTGTCCAGGTACCACTTGCGGATGTCCGCGTTGGTGGTGGGCTTCTTCGCTCCGCTCGCGTCCGGGCCGTGCACCTGCTCGGTGCTGGCGTTGGACGGGCGGCGCGACGGGCGCGGACGCGGCGAGCCGGTGTCGAAGTCGTCCTGCTTCTTCGCGGGGGCGGACGTCGACGGGGAGGAGACCGAGTTCGTCCGCGACGGGCCGGGCGAGGAGCCACCCTTGACGGACGAGGTGGGCGACTTCGGCGGGGAGGCCGACTCGATTCGGGGGGAAGGAGGGGGCGTCTTCCGGTTGAGCTTCATGGGGAGTGCCTTCGCGGGGGCGGCGAGAAAGCCTACAGACGAGTTATCGCGGACGGCGAAGAAAGGTTGCTGACCTTTGCCTACCTCTACGCACTTTTCACTTCCTGGGAACGCGAGAGCCACCAGGAGTGCGTCTGGAGCGACGACGCACCAGGCCAAGAGCCAATGCGAACAGCGTAGCGCAGGTCCCCGCCCCGGCGGTGCCCCCCGCCAGCGAGCAGCCCCCTCCTTCTATTGTCTCCTCTGCGCAGGGCAGCCACAGCCGGCACGTGTCGCCCGCCTTCACGCACGGACTGGCTCCGTCCGACTCGGAGCAGGGCGCGCCGAAGCGACCGGCCTCCAGGCCCGCCACCGCGCAGCTCCGCCCTCCCCCGGGCTGGTCGACACAGGCCATGCCCGAAGGGCAGTCGGCATGGGACTCACAGCGCACCGTGCATGCGTCCACCGCCGCGTCGAGCGCGGGCCGCGTGGGCGGCGCGTGGGCGACGTCTTCGATGACCGCCTGGAGGAAGTCCGCATGCGCGTCCACGCGCGTGTTCGTGCCCGTCGTGCAGGCGAGGTCTCCGAACGAGGTGACGCCGATGAGGTGCTCGGCGCCGTCGAGCGCCAGGAAGGAGGGGCCGCCGCTGTCGCCGCCGCACGACATGGAGGGGGCCATCTCGATGGAGAAGGCGCCCGGGTCCACCGCCGTCACGCGCGCGGTGCCGCTGCGCCGCTGGCCCGTCCTTCCCTCATCGTCCAGGCCAAAGCCCACCACCCGCGTCGTCCGCCCCACCATGTCCGCCGGCAGCGGGGCCGTGCGCAGGGGCACCGGCGGGACGGGCGCGTCCTCGGCCAGGATGAGCACCCCGATGTCGTGCGCACCAGCGCGCCAGTCGGGGTGGAGCCGGCCCGCGACGGCGCGCACACGCTCCCTGCCGAGCGCCCGCGCGGTCTCCGACGCGAACACCACCGAGAGGACCTGCGGCGCGTCGGTGTTCTCCACGCAGTGCGCCGCCGTCAGGACGACGCGGGGGGCGACGAGCGTTCCCGTGCAGGTGACGGGCGACGCCGCGTCCGGCTCGCCGCACGTGGGCGACACCGGGACGATGGCGCCCACCGCCGGGAAGCCGGACTCCGGTGCTCCGCCTACCACAGGCTGCCGCGTCGCCGCGGGGACGGGGACGGGCGCATGCGGCCCGTCGCACGCGCCCGACGCCGCGAGGAGCAGCGCGAGGAGGAGCCCGCCCGGGTGGACGGGCCTCACTCGCGCCACCGGCTCAATCCCTCGCGAAGTCACCCTGCGGTGACTCCGAGGGCTGGCCGTCGGCGTTGAAGTACTTCCACTCCCCCGCCTTCGCGCCGTTCGCGTAGTCCCCCGTCACGGCGAGCTTTCCGTTCGGGTGCCACTCGGAATACGGGCCCTGCGCCTGGTGCCCGACGAGCGTGCCCTCGGCCCACTTCTGCCCGTCGGAGCGCCACGCCGTCCACTTCAGCTCCTTCGAGCCGGCGGTGTGGACCTCCTCGCGGTTCTTCTGCCCCTCTTCGTAATAGAGGGTCCACAGGCCCTGCTTGAGACCACCGCGGTACTCGCCCTCGAGCTGCTTCACGCCGCCCTCGAAGTAGCTCACCCAGCGGCCTTCCATCTTCCCGTCGACGTACTGGCCCTCCGTCTTGAGCTTGCCGCTGGGGTGCCACTCCGCCCAGCGACCATGCTTCACGCCGTCGGGCTTCGCGCACCACTGCACGGTGCCGTCCGGCGGCGCGCGGCCGTGCAGCCGCGCGCCATCGGGACAGGGACCGGAGGAGGACCGGCTACAGCCTGACGCCACACCCAGGATGGCGGCCAGCGCCACCCATGTCTTGACGGAGGCCATCAGCCGCAGGTGCCCACGCCGCTGCAGCTGCAGTTGTTGCTGGCGAACGAGTAGTCATCGGACGCCGCCGCGAAGCTGCCCAGGCCGTAGTCGTGCTTGGCGCAGTCCTGCGTGTACGCCGTGGTGCCCACGCACGGGGGCGTGCTGGTGATGCCGCAGCCCTGGCCGCAGCGGCCCTTGCAACCACCGCCCGAGCCGCCGGTGCAGCCGCAGCCCCGGCCCGCCTGACGGTAGTAGCCGGAGCCGATGTACTGGTTGCCGCAGGTGCAGGACAGGTGCGTCCAGCCGCGCTCGGAGACGAACTCGTAGCCCGTGAGCAGCTCGCCCACCGGGACGATTTGCATGAAGCTCGTCTGGCGCATCGCCACGTCCTCGACGCGCGTGCGCCGGGCCTCGTCCGTCTCGGCCACGAGCTTCGTGACGCCGTCCAGCAGCGGCCCCATCAGCTCGGACTGCGCCGCGTCCAGCGCCCCACCGCTGGGGAGGAAGCTGCCCGTGCCCTGGTTGAAGTCGATGTGGAACCCGATGACCGGCTCACCGAAGTCGTACGTCACCTCGACGACCTTGGACTCCGTCTCCACCACCAGCATCCGCACCGACGCGCCACCCGCGCTGTAGGTGGCCTCGAGCGTCGTCTCGTCACGCTGGAGGAGCGCGAAGCCCTGCGCCTCTTCCCCCTGCGCCTGGGGCTCGTCCGAACAGCCCGCCAGCGACATCGCCAGGACCACCGTCATTCCGCACAACCACTGCGCCTTCATCGCGTTCTCGATTCCGCGCGTCGGCTTCACGCACGAACAGCGAGAAACTAGGAAGGCAGAGGAGCAGCGGTCAAACCGAAACCCCAGAAAATGAGAATCACCCCGCTCAGCGAGACAGGGGCGATTGCGACCCACGAGTTGCTCCGGAGGAGCTCGGAAAGAGAGGCCGCGGCCCGGGGGCTGGCGAGGGGGAAGGTGAAGCGCCCCCGGGCCGCGGTACCTCGGGGAAGACCTAGCGGCGTCCCCCACCTCGCTCGCCGCGCTCGGGCAGGTCCACCGCGGTGCCGTCGAGCGTCGCGTCGCCGCACTCGGGGCCGAAGGCCAGCACGTGCGTCTCACCGTCAGCGGTGGCGCGCGTCAGCGTCCCGGACGTGGGCCACGGGCAGACGTCGCGCGACGGCCGGACGATGGCCGCGAGCGTGACGGTGCCCTGTGAGCCGTCGAGGAACGCCTCGGAGTACGAGCCGTCGATGGTGCGCACCGGCGGCGTGTCACTGGAGAACGCGACGGACAGGGAGCCCGTCAGGTGCACGGAGCTCACCACCGCGCCCGACGCGTCCGTCCGCGTGCGCGTCACATCCGCCTGCGTCGCCTTCTGGCGCGGCGGGGCGCCCAGCGTCAGCTCCGCCGAGGAGGTGGTGGTGCCCTGCACGGTGGAGACCTCACCATCGGAGTTCGTGCGGGAAATCTGGAAGGTGACCGTCTGCTCCTGCGTCACCGCGCCCTCGCAGTTCTCCGGCGCCGTGTACGTGGTCGCGATGTCCACCGTGCCCGTGGAAGGTCCGCCGTGCGGGCCGCGGCCTCCGCGCGGGCCGCCATCGCCGGGACCTCCGGCGGAGTGGGCTCGCACGGTGCCGTCCGTGCCCTCTGGAGGAGGCATGCCACCACCGCCGCCGGGGCCACGGCCGCCGCCACCGCCGGGCCCACGGCCACCGCCGGGACGCGTGGGCGCGGCGCAGTCGGTCCACTCGAGGTGGACTGTGGCCGGCAGGCTCTGGCCGCAGACCTCCACGGTGGTGATGTCCGGGCTGTCATCACAGTGGAAGCCCTCCACCGCCTGCGGGCGCAGCTTGTCCAGGCCGTGCAGCAGGCTGGAGACCTCCACCGCGTCGCTCGAATCCGAGACGGCCTCCACGGCCTGGGAGACCTCCGAGGTGGCCTCGTCGGCCGTCTTGTCCGAGCTGCAACCCGCCGTCATCGCGCCCGCTGCGAGTGCGAGTGCTCCAAGCCACTGACTGCCCCTGTTCCTGCGCATCGTTCGTGCTCCTTGGTGTTTCAGTGCCCGGCCCGCTTCCCACTGCGCCCATGGGACGAGAGGAATTAATTTCGTGTTCCCGGCACTCGTCGCTTCCGTGCTTGCGAAGTGCGCCGCGCGCACCGCTACACTGGCGGCTTGAACGTGAACGACGAGCTGCGCGCACTCATCACCGAGGCCCAGGACGGCAGCGTGCGCGCCTTCGAGCTCCTCATCGCTTCGCACATGCCGCAGGTGCGCCGCTTCGCGCGGGCCTTCGCCGCCTCGGACGCGGACGTGGACGACCTGGCGCAGGAAGCGCTGGTGAAGGTCTACAAGAGCCTGCGCTCGTTCCGCTTCCAGTCCGCCTTCAAGACGTGGCTCTACTCGGTGGTGCGCAACGTCTTCTTCGACGCTACGCGCAGCCGCGCCGGCCGGGAGCGCGCCCTGGAGGAGCCGCTGGAGGTGGAGCACGTCCGGGCCCCGTCGGGCGCCGAGCCCGCCGACGAGGGCATCGCCCGGGCGGAGGAGAAGGAGCGGCTGTGGCGCGCGCTGCGGGCGCTGCCGGCGGAGTTCCGCACGGCGGTGGTGCTCTTCGATGTCGAGGGGTACAGCTATGAAGAGGTGGCCGCCATCGAAGGGGTGCCGGTGGGCACGGTGAAGTCGCGCCTGTCACGGGGCCGGACGCAGCTTCGCACCCTGCTGGCGGGCGGACAGGCCCCCGGGAGCCAGGATGGGGGTGGGTCGGTGGGAACATTCAATGGGGATGTTTCGTCAGATGGTTCGAGGAGCGGTAGATGAGTGAGCCCGAAGAGACCGAGGACCGCGCGCTGCGCGAGCGCCTGGGAGCACTGCGGGACGAGCCGCCCTCCTTCGACTTCCAGTCCGCGCTGCATCGGCGCCTGGTGGACGCCGGGCCGCCGGACCCCGCCCCCGGGTGGGATTGGGTGCGCTGGCTCTTCCGGCACCGGGCTCCCGTGGTCTGGCCCTCGGTGGGTGTCGCGGCCGGCGTCGCCGCGTTCCTGGTGCTGGGCGCGGTGTGGGAGCCCCCTGCCCCGCCGCCCGCCGTGGCGGCTCGGCCGCTCGCGGTGCCGGGGACCCAGGTGCCCGTGAGCAAGGTGGCGGTCATCAAGCTGGACTTCACGGCGGACGTGGCGGTGGCCCAGGCGGACTTCCAGGTGAGCCTTCCGGAGGGGCTCTCCTTCTGGGCGGATGGAGAGGAACTGCCGCTGCGCTCCTTCCAGTGGACCCAGGCGCTCAGCGCGGGTAGCAACGTCATCCCCATCGCGGTGCGCGGGCAGCGGCCGGGCCGCTACCTCGTGACGGCCGAGGCTCGCGCCGGCGGCCAGCGCATCGAGCACGACGTGGTGCTGGAGGTGACGGACGGATGAACAGGTCTTCGCCAGGGATTGCCGCGGCCTTCGCGGCGCTCGTCCTGTTCGTCGCCGGTGACGCTCGGGCACAGGAGCAGGCCGCACCCGCGACTCCGCCTCCTTCCACGGAGACGGGGGCGGTGCGGGCTCCGGAGGCTCCGATGAAGAATGTGCCGGCGCCGGCCCCGGCGCCGCCCGCCTCCGAGCCGGGAGCGCGCGTGCGCAGCTCCCATACGGTGGACGTCATCGCGCCTGGAGAGAAGGTCGACACCATCTTCGGTCGCATGCGGCTGGAGCGACCGGCGCCACCTCCGCGCGGGGATGCCGTGCGACCGCCGCCCGGCTCGGAGTCCCGCGACAACAAGCGGTCTCCGGGACCGGGGCGGACCGGCGGCGGGCCTCCTCCTCCGGGAGGTGACGGGCGCGCGCGACCTCCGTCGTCTCCCCGGACCGACGGCGCACAGCCGCCTCCCTCGGCGCCACCACCGCCACCGTCGCCCGAACAGCCGCGACGATGACGGTCGCCCCAGCGCTCGCGCTCGTGGCCCTGGTGGCCACGACAGCTCCGCTTGCCCCGGCACAGGCAGCGTTCGCCCATGGACAGGCGGTGCTCATGGCCCGAGGGGCCACGACGGGCCCGCTTGCTCCGGCGCAGGCGGCGTTCGCCCATGGCACATCCGCGCAGGCGGAGCTCGCGGCCCTGTCAGCCACGGCCGACCTGATTGCCTCCGCCCAGGTGCCGTTCGCGCATGGCACATCTGCGCAGACGAAGCTCGTGGCCCAGGCCACCACGGCCGACCCGCTCGCCTCCGCGCAGGAGGCGTTCTCCCGGGGCGACTACGCGGAGGCGGAACGACTTGCCCTGGAAGGCGCCCAGCCTCCGCGGCTCGGTGCCGCGCTCTACCTCGTGGGGCTCGCCCGCTTTCGCTCGGGGCGCCCCTCCGAGGCCCTGGAGGCGCTCGACGCAGCGGGGCGCGCGGAGGACGCGCCGGAGCCCGCCTTCTGGAACTTCAACCGGGGCGCCTGTCTCTACGCGCTGGGCCGCTTCGAGGAAGCCGAGCAGGCCTTCGTCGACGCCGGCACCGACGCGACGCTCGCGCGGGTCGCCTGGCTGAACGCGGGCTTCGCCGCGCTCGATGCCGGCTCACCCGAGCGCGCCGCCACGTGGGCGGACCGCGCCGCGCCCGGCGCCTCCGAGCGCGAAGCCCTCCAGGTGGAGGAACTGCGTGCCCTCGTCGCCCAGGCCCAGGGACGCGCCGTGAGCGAGAGCGACGCGGCCTACAGCCTGGGCCTGGTGTCCTTCGACGCGGGACGCTTCGACGAAGCGCGAGCACACTTCCTCCGGGCGGCGGCGGCAGACCCGACCTCGGGCCGCGCGCGCCTCATGGCCGGAGCCTCCGCCTGGAGGACGGGAGCCCGCGCGGTGGCACGCGAGGACCTCACCGCGGCCCTCGCGCTCTCATTGACCCCGGCGGACCGGGGCACCGCCTACCAGTACCTCGACCGCCTCTCCTTCGGCCTGCGCGCGAGCGGCCCGGGTTTGCAGCTATCCGCCGGCGCAGGCGGAGGCTTCGACAGCAACGTGCTGCAGGTCGGCGTGGCGGCGCGCGACGTGTCCGGGGCGAGCACCAACGTGGAGACCGCCAGCGCCTTCCTGGAGGCAGGGGTGGGGCTCGCGGCCCGCCGCCGCCTCTCCGATACGCTGTTCGCCCACCTCTCCTACGGCGGAAGCCAGCGCATCTACACGCTCGAGTCCGTGCGCGACTACTCGCTGCAACTGCACCGCGCGGCGGCCACCGTGGAGTGGGAAGCGGCCCGTCGGGTGCGCGTGGGCCTCTCCGCCGGAGGCGACCTGTTCTTCACCGGCCTCTCGGACTTCCGTGGGCTGCAGGGCTCGGTGAATGGCTGGGGCTGGCTCGCGGTGGACGAGAGCGAGCTGACCAGCACCCGGCTGGACCTGACCTTCGCCCGGAAGACGGGGCTGGCCAGCGAGTTCGACTACCTCACCGGCCCCCGCCTGGATGCGATGCTGTCCCAGGAGTTCCGCCTCCCGGCGCAGAGCCTGACGGCGTGGTACCGCTACCGCGAGGACCGCATCGGCACGCTGGTGCAGGAGACCACCGCCGACACCACCGGCGCCTCGCGCGAGTACGTCATCCCCTTCGGCTGGACCGGACACGCCGTGGGCCTCTCCACCCGCCGCGTGCTCGACCCGACGCTCGACGCGAGCCTCGACGCCGAGCTGGAGCGGCGCGGCTATCTGCGCGACAGCTACCTGCGCGTCACCCCGTTGAATGGAAGCGCGGAGGCCTGGAACCCACGGCGACGCCAGGACTGGCGCTTCACGTTGGGCGTCAGCTTGAGCGCGCGGCTGTCCCGGTGGCTGCAGCTCTCCACACGCTACGAGCTGCTGGTGAATCGCTCCAACGTGGACACGCGGCTCGAAGACGAGGCCGGTGCCTGCACCGCGCCGGACTACCGCTGCCATGCCTACGACTACACGAATGGCAACTACGAGAAGCACGTGCTGCTGTTCGAGCTGGGCGCCTCGTGGTGAGCGGTGCGTCACCCGCGTCTGACGAGATCTCCCCAGAGCCTGTTCCCTACCCCTCGCGTTTCGTTGAGAAGCCGAAATTGTCGCCACGAATGTTACAGACAGGTTTGATGAACGACGGAGGGCTTCTGTAACGATGGGGTCGAGAGGAGCATTCGACATTGGCCCCATCCGATGATGACTCCGACCCCAAGCCCCTGCTGCCCAGGCTCAGCCGCCGCGCCTTCTTCACCGGCGCGGGTGCCTCCGCGCTAACCGCCACCCTGGTACAGACGGCCGCGCAGGCGGCGACCCAGGCCGGGCCCGCCGTCCTGGGGCCCGAGCCCTCCACCCTCCAGCTCAACATCAACGGCCGCGCTGTTTCCGTCCAGGCCGACCCCGGCACCACGCTGGCCGAGCTGCTGCGCAACCAGCTCGGGATGACGGGGACGAAGGTGGGCTGTGACCGCGGCGCGTGCTCGGCGTGCACGGTGTGGCTCGACGGCGAGGTGGCCGCGAGCTGCATGACGCTGGCCCTCGACGCGCGCGGCAGGAAGGTCACCACCATCGAAGGCCTGGCGCGCGGGGAAGAGCTGCACCCGGTGCAGCGCGCCTTCGTGGAGAACGACGCGCTCCAGTGCGGCTTCTGCACGCCCGGCATGGTGATGAGCTGCGCCGCGCTGGTGGAGCGCAACCCGAAGTGCTCGCTCGATGACGTGAAGCAGGCGGTCAGTGGCCACCTGTGCCGGTGCGGCACCTATCCCAACGTCTTCAAGGCCACCCTCGCGGCAGCCCAGGCGAGCGGCAAGGGCAAGGGGAAGAGCTGATGCAGGACGTCAAGGACACCACCGGTACGCAGGGCACCGCGAAGCCCACCGACGGCCAGAAGGCCCAGACGGGCAGCCCCCAGAAGCCTCCCCCTCCCAACCCCGGCCCCTCGCGGGAGCAGACGATGCAGTACGGCATCGTCGGCGCCGGCATGAAGGAAGTCACGCGGCGGGTGCCGCTCGACGAGCCGCCGCCCCTGCCGGAGAACGCGAAGCTGAAGTCCATCGGCAAGCCCGTCTCCCGCCTGGACGGCGTGGAGAAGGTCACCGGCCGCGCCCGCTACACCTTCGACATCCAGCTCCCGGGGATGCTCTGGGGCCAGCGCGTCCTCTCACCGCTGCCGCACGCGCGCATCAAGTCCATCGACACCTCGGCGGCCGAGCGCTACCCGGGCGTGCGCGCCGTCCACATCATGGAGCGCCTGCTCGCCTCGGCGAAGCTGAGGGACCCGAAGGCGGAGCAGGGCCGCTACCCCACCATCCGCTACGCGGGCCAGCCCATCGCCGCGGTGGCGGCGGACTCGCCCCGCGCCGCCGAGGCCGCGGCCCGCCTCATCAAGGTGGAGTACGAGCCGCTTCCCCACGTCACCGACCTGGAGGCGGCGATGAAGGAGAACGCGCCTCGCGTCTTCCCCGGCCCCACCGAGCAGCCCGCCACCGCGGGAGGCGGCGGCGCGCCGCCGGGCCTGCCGCAGAAGGGCAACGTGCGCGGCCCCGACACGAAGCCGCGAGGCATGGGCCCGCGCGGAGACGTGGCCAAGGGCTTCCGTGAGTCCGAGGTGGTCGTCGAGGCGGAGTACCGCACCCAGGTGCAGACGCACGTGCCCATGGAGCCGCACGGGCTCGTCGCGGACTGGAAGGACGACATGCTCACCCTCTACGCGTCCACCCAGTGGGTGGGCAGCGTGCGGGACGAGGCGGCCGAGCTCTTCGACCTTCCGAAGAACAAGGTGCGCGTCATCAGCGACTTCACCGGAGGCGGCTTCGGCGCGAAGTACGGCATCGGCAACTTCGGCCTGCTCGCCATCCACCTGTCGCGCAAGGCCCGGGCGCCGGTGCGGATGGTGCTGGACCGCCGCGAGGAGCACGTGTCGGGCGGCAACCGTCCCAACAGCATCCAGCGGCTCAAGGTGGGCGCGAAGCGGGACGGCTCGCTCGTCGCGCTCCAGCTCCAGGCGTACGGCAGCGGCGGCGTGGCCGGAGGCGCGGGCGTCGGCTTCTGCCACTCCACGCTCTACGAGTGCCCCAACGTGAGCGTGGAGCAGTACGACGTCTTCACCAACGCCGGCCCTTGCGCCGCCTTCCGCGCGCCCGGCCAGGTGCAGGGCATCTTCGCCCTCGAGCAGACCATCGACGAGCTGGCCGAGCGCATCGGCATGGACGCGCTCGCGCTCCGGGCGAAGATTGACGTCTCCGACACCGACGACGCCCGGGCCCGCGCCCAGGAGCGCAAGGTGGGCGCCGACAAGGTCGGCTGGAGCAAGCGGCGGCCCGCGGGCTCGGACAAGGGGCCCATCAAGCGGGGCCTGGGCGTCGCCCAGTCCCAGTGGCTCTACCTCGTCCACCGCAACACCTCGTGCGAGGTGCGCGTGTCCGGAGACGGCTCCGTGGAGGCCTTCAGCGCCACGCAGGACATCGGCACGGGGACGCGCACCATCCTCGCGCAGGTGGTGGCGGAGGAGTTCGGCCTGCGGCCCGAGGACATCGGCGCGTATGTCGGTGACTCGCGCTATCCGCAGGGGCCGGCCTCGGGCGGCAGCCGCGTCACCAGCTCGCTGACGCCCGCCGCCCGCAACGCCGCCCACCGCGCCGCCCGCGACCTGGCCGCGCGAATCGCGCCCCTGTTCAAGGCGAGCGCGGACGACATCGTCTTCGCCGACGGCAAGGTGATGGTGAAGGGCAAGGCGTCCTCCGCGATGCCCTTCCGCGACGCGGTGAAGAAGGCCGGCGTGCGCGAGTTGTCCCACCGCGCCGACCGCCGTGACGACTACGAGGGCTACGCGTTCTCCACCCCGGACATGAGCATCAGCAAGCACGGCATCGGCGGCGTGCAGTTCGCCGAGGTCGAGGTCGACACGGAGACGGGCATCGTCAAGGTGGAGCGCGTGGTCGCCGTGCACGACTGCGGGCGCCCCATCAACCCCAAGCTCACCGAGAGCCAGATTTTCGGCGGCGTGATTCAGGGCGTCAGCTACGCGCTCTACGAGGAGCGCCACCTGGACCCGGGCAGCGGCCACCAGCTCAACGCCAACGTGGACCAGTACAAGATTGTCGGCTCGCGCGAGGTGCCGAAAATCGAGGTCATCCTCCTGGAGCAGCTCGGCGCGCAGTCCTCCACGGACGCGCGCGGCGTGGCCGAGCCCGCCAACGTGGCGACGGCGGCGGCGGTGGCCAACGCCTTCTACAACGCGACGGGCAAGCGCATCCGCACGCTCCCGATGACGCCGGCGAACGTGCTCGCGGCGCTGCGCACCACCTGAGACGGATTCGGAGGAAGCATGCAGAGCTTCGAGTGGGTCGACGCGGAATCCGTGGAGCAGGCCGTCTCCCTGCTGGGAGAGTCGAGCGAGCGCCAGCCCGTCATGGCGAAGGCCGGCGGCATGGACCTGCTCGACCTGATGAAGAACGGCGTCGTCTCGCCGCACCGGGTGGTGAACCTCAGGTCCATCAAGGGCCTGGACGGCGTGCGCTTCGACGCGAAGCAGGGCCTGGAGCTGGGCGCCCTGGTGACACTGGCGCGCGTGGCCCGCGAGCCCGAGGTGCGCGGGCGCTACGTGGCGCTCGCGGACGCGGCCGAGCACGCGGCCACGCCCCAGGTGCGCAACGCCGCCACCATGGGAGGCAACCTGCTCCAGCGGCCCCGCTGCTGGTACTTCCGGAGTGAGCACTTCCATCAGACCGGCGGCAACGACGTCGAGCGGGTGCGTGAAGGCGAGAACCAGTACCACGCCATCTTCGACAACCAGCGCACGGTGATGGTGCACGCCTCCACGCCGGCCACGGCGCTCGTGGCCTACGGGGCATCGGTGGAGCTCACCGGCCCCGGGGGCAGGACGCGCACGGTGCCCGTGTCCGAGCTGCTGCTGCCGCCGGACATGAAGCGCCCGCGCGACACCGTCATTGCCCCCAACGAGGTGCTGACGCGCGTGCGCCTCCCCGCGCTCGCGTCGGGAACCAAGGCCGCGTACCACAAGCAGGGGGAGCGCGAGAGCTACGACTGGCCCATCTGCGACGTCGCGGTGGTGCTGCGCATGGACGGCAAGGTGGTGCGCGAGGCGGCGATTGCCATGGGCTGGGTGGCGCCGACGCCTCGTCGTGCGACGGAGGCGGAGAAGCTCCTGGTGGGCAAGCCGCTGGATGAGGCGCTCGCGCGCCAGGCCGCGAAGGCGGCGGTGAGCGGGGCGACGCCGCTGTCGAAGAACGCCTACAAGGTGCCCGTCCTCGAAGCGGTGGTCCGCAGGACGGTCCTCGCCGCGGCGAAGGCCTGAGGGCGCGCGCGCATGGACTCGGGTGGCGAGCAGAAGCCGCCGGCCGTCTGCCGGCGCCTGCGCTCCAAGGGAACGCCGGGCTACCGGTACGAGGCGGTGGTGGACTGGGACGCGGGCTACGTGTCGACGGCGACGTTCTGGTGTGTCGACACGGGCGAAAGCGTGGGCCCGGATGACGACCTCGTGCACCCGCACTCCTGTGGCGGGGCCCGGGCCTGCTTCCGGGAGCCCAGGCAGGACTCCGAGGACGGCCGGATTCTGGAGTGAGCCGGCCGGGCTGAAGGTTCCCCGCCGGCCTCCAGGGCCCTGGCCCTACGGACGGGACTTGCCGGGCCAGCTCAGCGCCCGGCGAGTCCCCACCGCTTCAGCTCAGCGCTTCGGCAGCGTCACGGCCCGCGCGCGGGGACGCCGCATCGCGAGACCGAGCGCCGCGAGCAGCATGACCGCGGCTCCCGGCACGGAGCCCTCCGGACCCGACGAGCAGCCCCAGCCCGGAGCCAATACCGTCACGGGCCCGCTGGCCCCGGTGACGCTCGCCGCATCCTCCACGCCGAGCGTGGGGGTGGGCTTGTCCAACGACACGGGGAAGCCCCCGGGGACGTTTCGCACCCGCACCGTCACCGACGACGGGGCGCTCACATTCACACCGTCGTGGACGCGCAGCTGGAAGGTGAAGTCCGTGTCCCTCGTCACCGCCGGCGCGCGGAAGAGGGGCCGTGGCGAGCTCGAGTTGGCGAGCACCACCGCCGGCCCCGCCGTCTGCGTCCACGCGTAGGTCAGCGCGGCGCCCTCGGGGTCCGTGCCGCTGCCAGCGAGCTGGACGATGAGGCCCTCATAGCGCTCCTGAGCGGGCCCCGCGTTCGCCACCGGCGGATGGTTGATGCTCCTGCACAGGCCGCGGTGGGGGACGAACGTCGTGAACGGGGTGTTCACCAGTCCCTCGAACTGGATGTCATCCACGTCCCAGCCCGCCGCGCCGACGCTCACGTCCGTGCCGATGCGGAAACGGATGAGCACCGTCTTGCCGGCGTAGGCGGTTCCGAGGTCGGCCACGCCCTGGACGAACGCGGGATAGCCCTCGCTCCTACCGCTGTAGGCCATCCGGTTCTCGAGGGGGTTGCCGCCATCCGGCTCGATGAACGTGGTGTAGGACGGGCTCAGGAACGAGCCGATGTCCGTCCAGGTCCACCCGCCGTCCTCGCTCAGCTCGATGACGGCCCCGTCGTAGAAGTCCTCCAGGGAGTGGCGGTACTGGAAGGTGAAGCGGAACGCGCCCGTCGCCGAGACTTCGAGGGGCGGCGAGACGAGGAGGACGTCCGAGTTGGTCTGGTTGTCCGGACCGTGGAAGTACCAGTCCTGGTCCCCCGCGTCGTGCTCCCGCGTCCACGGGAAGGCGCCCGGATACGGCGTCTCCTCCAGAATCCACGGGTGGTGGACCGGGTCCACGGTCTCCACGATGCCCGTGCCCGGCAGCTCGTCGGTGTTCACCCGCAGCGTCAGGGTCCGCGACTGCTCCCCGGGGACCGTCTGGTCCGCGTCCCGGTACGTCAGCGTCAGGGAGATGACGCGCGGGGTGGCCGGGCCGGAGAGCCGGACCGGCACCTCCACGGTGACGAGCTGGAGCGGGTCGGTGGGAGGCACGGACACCGTCGTCCCTTCCGGGAAGGACAGGTCCGGCGTGTCGCTGGAGAGCGTCACGCTCGTCTGCGTCAGCCGGTCGGTGCCGCTGTTGCGCAGCGACATCCGCAGGCGCACCGTCTCGCCCGTGTCGAGCACCCCATCGTCATCACACGACGCGGGCGTCCCCGGCTGCTCGAGCACCTCCACGCTGGCCAGGACCACGTCCTTGCCGGTGGTGAAGCTCTCCACCACGCCGGAATGGTCCGTCGAGTCCCGCAGGGGCGCGACGGCCCGCGTCCCGGCGCCGCGCTTCGCGAAGGCCTGGGCGAAGAGGAGGTAGTCCGCCCGGTCCTCCGCATAGGCCACCGCCAGCAGCGCGTCGCGCGCCTCCAGGAAGGTGGGCGCGTTGGGGGTGAGCTTCATCGACGCGACGAGGTAGTCCTTCATCCGCTGCTGGGCCTGGGCGAAGGTGAGGCGCTGCTTGTCCCGCAGCAGCGCCGCGTAGCACTCCCACAGCGTCACCGCCCACACCTCGCCCGAGGAGTGGACCTCCGCGTTGTTCACACCGGAGCTGCCGAAGTTCACCGGGATGCCCTCGGGCAGCGGGACACCATTCTGGATGTAGCGCAGGGTGAGCGGGTTCTTCGTCAGGTCCGTCGTGTACGGGTAGCGCCGGCTGCCCCAGTAATAGCCCTGGTTCGCACCGCCGCTGTTGACGTAGGAGCCACGCGCGTAGACGCCGTTGAAGTTCGCGTTGGAGGGCAGCAGGTCATCGCCCTCGCGGACCACCATCAGCAGGCCCGCGAAGTCGCCCCAGCCCTCGCCCATGCTGCGGCCCTGGTTGTTCGTCAGGCCGCTGGCGTTGCCGATGAGGCGGTTGGACATGTAGTGCATCCACTCGTGGGCGATGATGGTGTTGTCGAGCGTGCCGTCGCGGTCCGCCCCCTGCCGCAGGAGCGTCAAGCGCTCCGGAGGCTGGGAGCGCAGCCAGGCCCCCAGGTACTGCTCCACCGAGACGACGGGGATGGTGACGGAAGAGTCCCGGCCGGGCACGGTGAACGCCGACGCGAACTCCCCCTCGGGGATGATGACGAGGCCCACGGCGCCGGCGGCCTGGGCGTGCACGGCCTTGACGGTGAAGGGGCAGCCCACCTGGTCCACGAGGGCAATCCTTCCTGCCACGGCGGCGGCGTTGGTCAGCGGCTCGCACGCGTCCGCCACGGTGCCAACGGGGCTCGCCACGCCGTCCTCGGCGACGGCCACGGGAGCGGTGACGTTGAACTGCTGGGGCCCGAAGGCGGCGACGCCCGTCGGCCAGCGGCCTCCCAGCGGGTGCTCCCACGAGACGTCCACGGCCCGGAGCCCTTTCGTGTCGTACACGAACATCTGCATCCGGGGCCGCGCGCCGTCCGCGGGCGTGGACATGTTCGCGTTGTTGCGGCCGACGTAGTCCTGTCCCTCGGCACGGAGGTAGTCCGCGTCGAGCCCCCCTCGTCCGTAGTTGTCGGTCTGCGCGTTGCCCGACGCCTCGTCGAAGCCGGAGTCGTAGTACCAGTCGTGCAGGAAGTTGGTGACGAAGAAGATCTGCGCCACCGAGCTCATCTGCTGCGCGTCCGTGACGCTCGGCGAGAGCAGCAAATCATACCCGTCGCCGAAGATGCCGGACCCGTTGAGGCTGCCGCGCAGGTCCCCCACGCCGAAGCCGCTGGGCGGGACGAGGTCGACATACGCGTCCACGTTGTTGCCCGTCGTCTGCGTGGCGCCCGTGGGCAGCCACGGGTCATTGCGGCTGAAGGGCGAGTTCTGCAGCGTCACGAGGTTGGGCGCCACGAAGGGCGCCTGGTAGCCGTCCGGCAGGCCCGTGGGGTGCGGCGTCGCCGCGTTGCCCTGCGGACCGTCATAGGGGATGTGGGGGCTCTGGGGGTCCGCCCACACGCGGTAGGTGTAGCTCTGGTGGGAGGCGAGGTCGTGCCGGTAGAGCACCTGCCCATCCTCCGCGGAGATGACGTAGGCGTACTGGTCGCCGTCCGTCGCGGTGACGGGGGTGGTGTCCAGCTCCACGTAGTACGCGGGCACCAGCGCGTCGGGCAGCGGGAAGAAGACCTGCTTCACGCGCGCGGGGGACGAGAACGTCACCAGGCGCGGCCCGGGGGTGAGCGCATAGTGGCTGTAGGGGCCCTGGGCGCGCCCCGTGAGCGACAGGCTCATCGCGGGGAGCGGGTCGCCGTGCAAATCCCTCCAGGCTCGGGCAATGGCCTCACGCGGCTCCAACGCGAAGGCCGCGGCGCCCTTCTCCAGCCCGGGCCTGGAGGCCTGCGGGCTCAGATGGCCGGACATGGCGACGAGCTGGTTGTCCGGGCCCAGCAGCACCTTCAGCGACTGGCGGAAGACCTCGATGCCTTCCACCTCCTGCCCGAAGGTGACGATGCTCGCGCCGTTGCGCGCGCGGTGGACGCCCCGCAGGGGGATGTGCGGCGCGTCGGTGCGGCCCAGCCGGTACAGCTCGGCCTGCTCGCCCAGGTACGTCCGCGCCACCTGCTCGGGCGGCACCGGCCGGAGGCTCTTCGCGCCGGGCTGCGCGGCGCGCACACCCCAGACAAAGGTGGGGACGCCCAGCCGGGGCTCCTCGTGCGCGACGTCCACGCCCTTCGCCCGCTCACGGGCGCTCGGCTCGCTCCCGGACGGAGGGATGCGCGCAAAGGCATCCACCGTGGGAAGCTCCCGGGCTGCATGAGCAGGTTGTCCCCCTACCGCCACAAAGATTGTCGTAGCTACCAACAGACTGCGCATCACCTTGCACACTCCCGTTTTCCTGAGTCCGGCCCCCTCCAACTCTAGGAGAAACGGCGCAATGCAAGCTCATGAGGCAATCAAACTGCAACCACCCCCTGGCTTCACGGGGCGTACACCCGAAATGCAGAGGGCCCCGGTTGCTTTTCGGCCGAAGACGCGCTCATACGAATTGGCGTGGACCTCCACACCGGTCAGCATGAGCGCTCCACCGCGAACGACCCGACACCTTCCGGATGAAACGCCTGTTCCGCGCCTCCCGCCTTCTTGCACTGCTCACGTTCCTGGCGGTCCTGAACCCCGTGGGCTGTCTGCTGCTGGTGGCGGTGTTCTTCGCGCCGCCCTGGGCGCCCTCGCTGGTGAATCTGCTCAAGGGCATCCTGCGGGAGTACAGCCTCCTCCTGCTGCTGCCGGTACTCGTGTCCGCGCTGCTCACCGCCTGCGTGATTCAGTCCGGGAAGTGGGGCTGGCTGCGCTGGGGCTCGGCGGCCGCCGTGCTGCTGCTGCTCTACACCGCGCTGATGCCCGCCGTGTCCACGTGGTGGCTGGCGCGGACGCACGGCATTCCACTCAGCCTCCGTGAGTACTTCCGTCCCCTCGTGGCACGGCGGCCCCTCCCGAGCCAGACGGTGCGCTTCGCCACCGTCGACGGCATCGAGCTGCATGCAGACGTGTTCCTCCCCGCGGCCCCGTCCTCCGCCGCACGGCCCGCGGTGCTCTACCTCCACGGAGGAGGCTGGAGCGGGGGCGAGCGCGCCTACGCCCGCGCGTGGGCCGGCTTCCTCACCTCGCTGGGCTACCCGGTCATCAGCCTCGACTACCGGCTCTTCCCACCCGCCTCCGGCCTGAAGGCCCCGGGAGACCTCCGGTGCGGCATCGCCTGGGTGAAGGCCCACGCCGCCGACTACGGCATCGACCCGGACCAGCTCGTCCTCTTCGGCGAGTCCGCGGGCGGGCACCTCGCCACCCTCGTGGCCTACGCCTCGGGCGACGCGCGGCTTCCCGCGTCCTGCGACGCACCCGACACGTCAGTGAAGGCGGTCATCAGCTTCTACGCCCCCAGCGACCTGGCCGCCCACGCCGGGCACCGTGCGGGCTCGCGGCGGGTGCTGGAGGGCTTCACGGGCGTGCCGCTGGAGGGACACCGCGACCTGTACGCGCTGCTCTCCCCGCTCACGCACGCCGGCCCGAAAGCCCCGCCCACGCTCCTCGTCCACGGAGGCGCGGACACCGTGGTGCCGCTCCACGCCTCACAGGTGCTGGCCGCGCGGCTCACCCAGGCCGGCGTGCGGCACCAGCTCTTCACGCTGCCGTACGCGGAGCACGCCTTCGACGTCTGGGACGGCGGCTTCGGCCGCCAGCTCGCGCAGGCCGTGGTGGGGCGGTTCCTCCAGCAGCACGTGCCCGCCGGCCCCCGCCCCTGAGTCAGGGCTCCACCGCGTGGACGCCGCCTTCCGCGTCCATGTCGAAGTGGAGGGAGCCCCGGTTGCCTCCCAGGACGAAGCCGACATGGCTCGGGGTCATCCACCCCAGGTGCGCGCGTGCGTCTTCGGCGAGCCCTACTGCCGCCAGGAGGCGGGCACGCTCTTCTCGGTGGCGTACCGCTCCAGGTCCGCGAGCTGTCCCTGGGCGAGCTTCAGCTCCACCTCCACCTCCCAGCGGCGCTTCGTGGCGGCGCCTCCGGCGGCCTCGTCCGCCAGCAGCTTGCGCTTCTCCTCCTCCAGCGTGGCGATGCGGGCCCGCGCCCGGCTGAAGTTGTTGCGCCACCCGTCAGCCTCCTGCCGGGAGCGGTCCGCCTCCTCGCGCCGCTGCCAGAGGCTCTGCTGCCACATCTGGATGCCGCCCTTGTTGCGCTTCCACTCCTCGCGCGAGGCGTGGAAGTCCTTCATCGGGACGTCGAAGCGCTCGGCATCCTCGCCCGCGCCCTCCAGCTTCAGCGAGGCATTCCCCGCCCCGGCGAGGAGCGAGCAGTCCTCCACCGGCAGCCGCGCCGCCCCCACGTGGATGCCCTCCGACAGCCCTCGCGCCGCGAACCAGCGCAGGCGCCGCGAGTCCTCCGCCGCGGACATCGTGTCGCGCACCGGCCGCCAGTACTCGAAGTCCACCGTCAGCGAGCACTTCTTTCCCTCGGCCTCAAGCTCCATCCGGCGCAACACGCGGCGCGGGGGCGCGTCGAAGCGCTCGATGAGCAGCGCCACCAGGCCCAGCTGCTCGACACGGCGGACCGACAGGAGCACCGGCTCCGCCGTCTCCTGCTGGTAGCGCTGGATTTCCCGCTGCTCGTCGCGGGCCACCCGCGCCAGCAGCGCCTCCCAGCGCGCCGTCGACTCGGGCGTGGTGGGGACGGTGACGAGCTTGCTGGCATAGGGGATGGGCAGCGCCAGCCCCATGCCGTCCGCGTCGTTGACCTTCATGGAGACGACACCCACCACCTCGCCGCGCCCGTCGAGCAGCGGCCCGCCGCTGTTGCCCGGGTTCACCGACGCGTTGAACTGCACGTAGCCGGTGCCCAGGTACTCCCGGCCCACGAAGCCCACCTTCCCCTCGTGCACGGTGAAGTCCAGCCCCTTGGGGCTGCCGATGAAGACGAGCCTGTCTCCCGGCTCCAGGCGCGTGACGTCCCCCAGCTTCAGCGGCGTCGCCTTGGCCCCCACCACGCGCACGGTGGCGAGGTCCAGGTCCACGTCGGTCTTCAGCGTCTCCCCGAGGAGCTGGCGCCCGTCCGGCAGCATCACCGTCATCAGCTTCCCGGCCGGGCAGACCACGTGCTCGTTGGTCAGCACCAGCTCCGTGTCCACGAAGAAGCCGGAGCCCGTCTTGCCCTCGCACCGCAGGCTCACCGTGCTCGGCGAGGCGAGCTTCGCGATGTCCTGCGTGGGCAGGGCGCCCTCCTCCCCTGAAGCCTTCCCGGCCTCCTGGCCAGTCGCGCCCGGGTCCCAGCCGGAGAGCTGCCGCGTCGCCTGCCGGAGCATGGGCGAGCGGGTCGCCCACGCGCCGAACGCGACGCCCCCCAGCACGAGGACGCCGAGCGCCGTGACGAGGGCCACTCGCGATGAGCGCCGGGGCGTGGCCCCGAGCGCCTCCGAGGGCTGGAGGTACGCGTCGGCGCCATGCTCGGAGAGGACGCCCAGGAGCCTCTGCGCGAAGGCGCTGGAGACGCCGCGGACCACGCGGTTGCCCGGCAGCGCCAGCGCCACCCGCGCCTCGGAGAACGAGGGCGCCGGAGGGCCGAGCAGGGCCAGCGCTCGCGCGAGCCCGAAGCGTTGGCGCTCGTCCCCCACGGCGTCCTTCAGCACCACGTCCATCAGGAGGCTGGCCCCACAGACGCAGCGCGCGCGCTCCCCCGCATCCGGCGCACCGCACCGGAGGCACCTCACCTCGACCGATTCCGACATCTTCGCCATGTCCCCGCGGCCACCTGCCAGGCGCGAGGATAGCTGGACTTCTCCTTGAAGAGAGAGCGCGGTTGGCTCCCGGGGTGGAAGCAGCCGGGCATGGGGCGCGCTCCACCCTCCCACCGCGACCAGGCGAGGTGCGGCGCTCCCGTGGCCCCCGCGAACGCTGTCACGTCGCCGCGTCACACGCCCGCATTCGCGGACTCAACTCAGGTGAAGGACGCGGAAGGCCATTCACCGCCACCGCGCCTGACTCCAAGAAACCCGGACTCCACCCCCCTCCCCCACCAGGAGGTCTCCCATGGATTGACACACGCGAAACCCCTTCGAGTCGTGAACCCAACCCAACCCATACCCATACATCAGGAGTGCCTTTCATGCAGACCCGACACGAGTCGTCCCAGATCTCCTTCGACCTGAAGGAGACCGAGCTGAAGTCCATCGAGGCGTCGCGCCAGTCGTCGAGCGGCAGGATGAACATCCAGACCGCCGTCCGCGCCGGCCGCGCCGTGGGGTTCGACTGCCTCTACTTCGCGCGCAACGCCCCGTTCGCGCCTGAGCACCTGTAGCCCGGACCCGTGAAGAGAAGACAGGGAGGATGCGTCCATGAATGTCGTTGCTGAAATCACCCTCGAATCGCTCGGGCAACACGGAGTCGGACCGCTCGAGCGTTATAGCGAATGCCTCAGGAGCACCTTCGAGGCGCATCCTCCCCCCTTCAGCGCCGCCTGGTACGGCGACCAGTTCCGGGAGATGGCGCGCAATCCCGAGTGGTTCGCGAACATCATCGTGGGCAATGCGTCCACGGAGGGCTGGGGCTCCGGAAAGCTCTGGCACCTGGCCGGGAAGACGCCCGACGAAGACGTCTCGGTGCTCATCCAGCAACACGCCATGGATGAGGCGCGGCACTCGCGGATGTATCAAAGCATGGTGGAGCGCATCTTCCCCGGCACGGTGACCGAGGCGCTCCGGGCCGAGTTCAAGACGCTCGCGCCCATCTACCGGTTCGGCGACAGGCCGGAGCGGCTGTCGCCGTACAGCGGCCAGGCCGTCCTGGACAACCTGCTCCAGATGAATGTCGCGGAGATTCGCACCCTGGTGAACCAGCTGCTGGCCCGCCCGGTGCTCATGACGTACTGCCCGGAGGAGTCGCGAGAGCGCCTCACGCGCATGCTCGACCGGCTCATGTGGGACGAGTCGCGGCACGTGGGCTACACGGCGCGGCTCATCGACCAGGCCCTGGCGACGGAGGACGCCGACTTCATCCTCGACATCGCTCCCACCCGCATCGTCCAGCTCAACGAGCTGACGCTGGAGGAGGTCGGCCGCGCGAAGTCCAATCCGCAGACTGCCTTTGCCTGAGCCGCGGAGGGCCATCGTCCATCCCCGAGGAGCCACACCATGTCAGACGTCGACCGTGCCATCTCGAAGCTGCTCGACCCGCTCTCCCTGCCGGCGTTCCTGGAGGCGTACTGGGAGAAGGAGCCCCTCCATGTCCAGCGCCAGGCTCCCGACCACTACGCGGGCCTGTTCGGGCTGGACGAGGTGGAGCAGTACCTCTTCACCGTCAAGCCGCGCGGCAACGAGCTGCGAATGGTGGCCATGGGGAAGCCGGACATCGTCTTCCACGAGCAGGAGGAGGCCCCGCCGCGCGTGGTGTTCCAGGCCTTCCGCGAGGGCTACACCCTCAACCTCAACGGCGTGCACCGGCGCTGGCCTGCGGTGCATGCGCTCGTGGACGCCGTGCAGCGCCGGCTCCGGTGCTACGCCAACGGCAACGCGTACATCACCGGCCCGGCGTCCCAGGGCTTCGGCACCCACCACGACGGCCACGACGTCTTCGTCCTCCAGACCTCCGGCCGCAAGCGCTGGCGGCTGTACACGCCGCAGGAGGACTTCCCGCTCGAAGGCCGGAAGATGGACGAAGAGGACTGGGGAGCCCCCATCCGCGAAGTCGAGCTGACTGCCGGTGACTTGCTGTACCTGCCCAGGGGTACCCCGCACTCGGCCGTCACCGGCGACTGCTGCTCCGTCCACCTGTCGATTGGCGTCCGGCCCGTGCTCATGGACGCGGTGCTCGCGGAGCTCGTCAGGGCCGTGGTGAGCAGGCATCCCCACTGGCGCCGCTCGGTCTCCGCCGTCGGAACGCGCTGCATCCGGCAGGTGCCCTGCATCCACGAGCTCGCGGAACAACTGGCGGAGGACATCCGTGGGCTGGGCCCGCTCGACCCGCTGCTGGAGACGCTGGAGGCGCAGCTCGTGCAGCCGGACGAGGTGGTGGGCCCCGGGCCTGGGGGCTACCTGCGCTCGCTGGAGGGACTGGGCGCGCTCCGCCCGGACAGCGAGCTGGAGTGCCGGCCGGGGCACGCGAGCGCGCTGTCCCGGCGCGGAGAGGAGGTGAGCGTGGCCTTCAACGGGGGCGCCCTGGTGGCGCCCGCGTTCTGCGAGCCCGCGCTCCGGTATGTCCTCGAGCAGTCCCGGTTCCGGATTCGGGACCTGCCGGACACACTGACAGAGGAGGCGCGCGTGACGCTGTGCCGGCGCCTCGTCCGCGAAGGGCTACTGCGAGTCGCCGGAGATGACCGGTGGCGAGCCGCTACTCCCCATCGGGCATCGTCTTCCGCCGCTTGAGCGGGTTCGGCTGTTCATCCTCCTGCTGGGGTGGCACCAGCGGCCCCGGCCCCAGCGGGGGCGGATGCACCTCGGCCTCCACCACCACCTCCTCCTCTGCCGCCTTGGGGAGCGAGTGGGAGATGCCACCCTCCTCTTTCTTCCGTCGCACCTTGGTCGCGCGCTCGTCCGGGTCCTCGCCCCAATGGTCGTCGACGTCCTCGGACTCCTGGGCGGAGACCGTCGAGGGTGTCGCCACCGGCATGGACGGTGCCCAGAAGGGCGCCGGCGTCGCGGCGCACAGGTCGACGAGCTGCTGCAGCCGCTTCTGCACGTAGGCGTGGGTATTCGGAGCGGTGCTCGCGAGCTGGGACTTCTCACCGAGCGCCCAGCTCCTATCGGGGATGACGATGCGGCGGAACATGCCCGATTTGACCGCTGCCTCCAGCGCGTCGAAGTCGAGCCCGAGCAACCGGGTGTTCTCCGCCAGCTTCGCGTCCTGGATGGTGAAGAACATGTGCGTCCCGGTGCGGACCGTCCTGACGTTCGGAAGCGTCAACAGCGGGTCGACCCCCATGAACCACTTCAGGGCGTCCGGCGTTTCGAGGCCGCAGTTGACCTCATGGATGAACAGCGTCTGCGGCTCGGCCTTGCAGATCTGCTCGGTCAGTCCCGTCTCCCTGGGGGAGACGACCACCGTCCCGAGGTATTTCCCGGCCCACTCCATCAACGCGGCGGTGCCCTTGCAGAGATGGGCATAGGTGTTCTTCGCCCGCTTCGGGAGCTGCGCGACGCCGATGCCGAGCGCCGGGAGGTCGCTCACGGTGTCCCAGGGGACGACGAGCGTCGAGTAGCGGCCGGTGCGCAGCCAGGTGAGGGCCTCCTCGAAGTCCTCGTCCAGCGCCTTCTGGTTCCTCGCCAGCTCGGTGTCGAGCATGGCGCCCTGGTCGCTCTCGTCCGCGCCGGGCTTCCAGCAGGTGCGGATGCCGACGGCGTTGAGGGCGGGACGGATGCAGGCCTGGGTGCTGCTCTGGAACACCCGGCTCCCCTTGTTCACGCCATTCTCTCCGAAGAGGAAGAGACAGCCGGGGGCGCCATTCGCGTCGGAGAGCGACCAGTTCGTCGAGGCGGGCCACTTGAAGACCTTGCCGGAGGGCTTCGGCCCGCTGCCCGAGGAGGTGCTGCCGGAGGACGAGGCCTTGCCCACCTCCGGCTTTGGTTTCGGCCCGGCTTCTGGCGGGGGCACCGGGGGTGCCCGGTCCCTCCACACGCACAGCGCCTCCCAGCCCGCGGGCGTGCCGACCGCGACGTCGATGAGCGCCTCGCGCGCGGTCGGTGTCACCGCGACGAAGTGGTAGTTGCCGTAGTTGACGAGCACGAGCTCCGGGCGCGCCGGGAGCGCGCGGTCCACGAAGTCCACCTCGTCGCTGTAGTAGCCGCCCCCGACGACCTGCACGTTGACGCGAAAGCGGACGCCGAAGAGGTGCGACGCGGCGCACAGGATGAGGAGGTCACCCCACTCCCCAGCCCGGCTCATGCCCAGGCAGAACTGCCGCCAGCGGTCCACCCCGAGGACGCGCCGGTAGGCCAGCACGTTGGGCCACTGCACCCGGTGCCAGTCATGGAGCTGCCCCAGGCGCGTGGCGAACTCCACCTGGGTGACAGGGCCCACGCGGCCGTCCGCGTCGAGGGCATGCCCCGCGAGCAGGTCCTCCAGGTGGTTCACACTGGCCTGGCGCACCTCGCCGTGGCGGCCCTCATCGCCGAAGACGAGCTGGGCGATGCTGCGGAAGAGGCAGTCGCCCCCTCCCTGGTTCCCACGCGTCCGCTGGTGCGACTCATGGAGGTGGAGGGCGAGCGTCTTCACCTCCTTCTTCCGCGGCGGCTCGGCCTTGGTGAGGGCCGGCCGCGACGCCTGGCGGGAGTCGTCGTCGTGCTGCGGCTTCCGGGCCTCGGCGGAGTCCCACTTCTGGAGGGCGCGCTGGAACCGCCGCTGCGCCGCCTCCGACGGAGCGGCCGTCTCGTAGGTCTTGTTCCACCAGTCCAGCAGCTCGTTCAGCGCCACCTCCCGAACCAGGAGCACCTCCGCGTTCTCGTACGCCGAGGCCCACGCCTCCAGCTCGTCGAGCGCGGTGGGCTTCACGCTGAACAGCTCGACGGGCGCCTCGACGACCGCCTCCTCCTCCTCGGCCTCCGTGTCGATGAGCCGCACCTCCGCCACGATGGGCAGGTGGTCGCTCAGCTCGCGAGCGAGCAGCATCAGCTCCTCGAGCTTCTTCGCCTTCTCCGGCCGCTCGGCATAGGCGCGCAGGTCCGTGAGGTTCTTGTTGGCGTTCTTCGCCAGGAGGAACGCGAACGGCTTCAGCGCATTGGAGAGCTGCTCCCGGGCGCGGAAGAACTCGGCCTCCTCCTCGAGCGCCAGGGCGTGCGGGAAGGGAATCGCCCAGGTGGACTTGAAGCCGAGCTTCCACCGGTCCGCCCGGCCGCAGATGGGAAGAATCTTGTCGTACGCGCTCGCGCCCATCCGGTGCTGGGGCGTGAAGGTCTTGTTGAAGCCCTGGATGAAGTCGAGCAGGCCGTGCGAGGTCTTGAAGTGGCCCGCGGTGAAGTCCGACTGCAGCTTGCTGACGAGGGCCTTCGCCGTCTTCGCGGAGGGGTCATCCTGCTCGAGCAGGTCGGGGATGAGCCAGGGCCGGAACTTCGAGACGGCCAGGGTGGACTGAACGCCCACCTGGGCCGGGAACTGGGTGTAGGCATCCGTCCTGCCGCTGATGCCGCGGAACAGCGCGCCGACCTCCAGCGTGCCGTCACAGTGCTCGACGGATGTGCTGCCCGACACGGTGTTGACGTTGAGGTCGGACAGGAGCATCCCCAGCCGCTTCGCCTTGCGCTCGGCCTCGCAGTAGCGCACGAAGGTGGGGAAGTCCTTCGAGCGGGCGGTCGCATTCGCCGCGCTCGGCGCGGGCGCGTGCCAGGGAACCAGGACGATGGGCGGACCCGACGCCGCCTTCTTGAGCTGGAAGGGGAAGCGCAGCGGCTGGCGCTTCGAGAACGAGAAGTCGTCGTCGAAGGCGGAGATGAACCCGACGTGGTCGAGGTCCGGCACCACCGTGGCCTTCTTCCAGAGGACACCGTACGTCTCGCCCTGCGTGTAGCCGCTCTTGTCCGTGTCCTCCGGGAGCTTCGCGGGCCAGGAGTCATAGGCGTCCGCCGCGAGCGCATTGAGCGCGTCGCGGATGCGCAGGAACTCCCGGATGCCGTCGTGCTTCGTCGCCTTGCCGTCCCCCGCGCCGTGGCGCTTCTTCCAGCGCGCGACCCGCCGCTCGTAGTCGGCGGTCATCGCCTTCTCGTTGACGCTCAGCAGCAGGTTCCAGCACGCGGTCCACAGCCGGGACTCGTATTGCCCCCGGGGCCCTTCAGCGCTCTTCCACTTCTCGCGCTCCTTGTCGGAGACCTCGTTCCCGACGATGCCCCGCAGGAACTGGACCCACAGGCTCATGCACCCGGAGGCCAGCAGCTTCAGGACCTTCTCGCAGGCGCTGTCGCGGGCGTCGCCCGCCTCCTTGGAGACGCCGCCCGTCCCATCGTTCTTCGCGTAGTTCGCGGTGTAGCCCTCCAGCCAGTGCGTGTAGCCCTCCGCGGAGAGCAGCTGGATTCCGTCGCGGAGCATCGCCGCCTGCGGCGCCAGCAGGAGATGCTCCTGCCGGCCAGGCTTCTCGGCCTTCCGCTTGCGCTTCTTCGCGCTCGGTTCCTCCCCCGCGACGCCCCCCTTCTTCGGCGCCCGGGAGATCGCTTCGGCGAGCGCGTCCGGGTCGACCGGGTCCGAGGCGTCCCCATCCACCACCGGGGCGAGGGCGTCGAGAATCGGAGCGCAGACGGTGCCCCAGGCCTCCTCCATCAGGGCGGCGAGCGCCTCTCCCGTTTCGGCATCCTCTATCGCCTTCGCCTGCTCGACGAGCGCGGAGACGTCGGGTTTGGCCCCCGGCCAGAGGGCGCCCTGCACCCGCTCTGAGAAATACCGCCCGAGGAGCCCCTTCAGCGCCTCCACGTCCTCCCCTTCCGATTCGTAGCCGAACGCCTTGAGCAGCCTGTCGAGCAGAGGGTTGCTCGCCTCCCGTGCGCCGCGCGCGGACGGCTTCACCGGCGGCTTCGGCTCCTTCTCTCCGGAGCCACTCCCGAGTAGCTCCAGGATGGAGACCACGTCCGCGTCCGCCTGGTGGATGATGCGCGCGGTCGCCTCAATCACCGAGTCGTCGCGCACCTTCGGGTAGCCGAACTTGCCGCCGAGGTTGGCGACGTTCCACAGCAGGCACCGGAAGGGGTACTCCCGAGGCGCCGGTGCGAGCTTCGCCAACGTCGTCACCGAATTCAGGGCCACCGTCTGGACGCCCCCGCCCTGCGGCTGGGAGAGCTCGATGACGGGCAGGGACGGCAGCAGCGCGTCCTCCATCAGTTGCTCGGACTGGAGGGTCGACTCGGCCATCACATGGATGCTGACCGGGGCTTCGTCTCTCGCGGCGTCCTGCTGGAGCTGCCGCATGTACTCCTGGAGCTCCGCGCGCTCCTGCTCCGTCCAGACGACTTCGTCATCCCCTCGCTGGGCCGCGGAGAGCTCCCCGAAGGCGGAGCCGAAGGGAGCATCGTCATCCCACTCCGAGGGGTCGAACTCCTCGTCGCCTCGCTCCGCGGCGGTCAGGTCGGCGAAGGCGGAGACGGGGGCCTCCTCCTCCTCGTGGGAGTGGAAGCGGAAACAGTCTTCACAGAACAACTGGCCGCACTCGTCGCAGGTGTCGAAGTCCCGCGCGGAGCCATCAGCGAGGTGTGGGCATCCCATGGCAGGTCCTCAGGAGCCGTGCAGCGCGCGCAGGGCGTCTCGGGTGGTGTCGTCGGCCTCGCCCGTCGTCTCGAGCCCGAGCGCGTACTGGAACCAGCGAAGGGCGGCGCGGGTCTTCTCCCCCAGGGCGCCGCGCTCACCGCCGCAGCTGAAGCCGAGGTTGTCGAGCCGCTCCCTCAGGCCGTCCGCCTCGTCGACGGGCTCGGGCAGGCCCAGCTTCAGGCGCACCCGCTCGGCCTGGCCTCCGCCCGCGAGGACGAGCTCGCCCTCGGCCGCCTCCGGGGGAATCGACTCCACCACCCGGCCCTCCTCGTCCGTGCGCCCCTCGCGGTGCGGCAGTTCCTGCCCGTCGGAGAGCTTCAGCTTGAGCAGATAGGGCACGCGCAGGCGAGGCCCGTGGTACGCGTCCCGCAGGCGCAGCACGAGTGAGAAGGGGACCCGGGCCCGGTGCACGATGTAGCGCCGTCCCGTCTGCACCTCCACCCGCTGTCGGCGGAGCGCCGGCACCCGCACGGCCTCGCCCGCGCGGAGCGGACGCTCGAGGTCCAGTGGCCGGCCGTCCTGCCCGGTCAGCGAGGCGGGGGCCACGCCGTAGCGGTGGGCCACGACGCTGGCGCTCTCACCGCCCTTCGCCTTGTACACCACGCCGTCGACGTCCTTGTCCTCGGGCGGGGCGCCGAACGGCGCCGGGGGCGCGTCCTCCTTCTTCTTCTCCAGCACCTGCTCGCCCACGACGCTCCAGAGGCCACCGTCGACCCTGGGCAGCCGCAAGTCGAAGGGCTTCAGCAGCAGCCCCTGGAAGACACAGTGTCCCTTCTCGTCCGTGCGTGAGCGCAGGACCCTCTTCCCGTCCTTCTCCGCCAGCTCGAGGCTCACCCCGACGAGCTCCCGTCCGTCATCCCCCACCACGAGCACTTCGAGCCCCCCGCGCTCCAGGGGACAGGGTGCCACCGCGTTGTCCGACGTGTCCGCTGGCATCCCGTCACTCCGTCATTCCGTACCGCGCGAGAAACTCCGCTTCGCGGCGCTGGTTCTCTTCGGCCAGCGCGCGACGCCTGCCCCACTCCGCGTGGGCACGCCGCACCCGCTCGAGTGGGTCGAACACGTCTTCGTCTTCCACCAACTGGCGCAGCCAGGCCGTGTCGGGCCGTGCCTCGAAGTCCCAGCCATGCGCGAGCGCGAGCGCCACATAGAGACGCGCCCCGGCCTCCATCGTGAGGCCATGACGTGAGCCCGCTTCGATGCACCGGGCGAGGGTGTCCGGCGCCAGCGTCTCCGCCGTCCCGGGCGTCATCGGCCACTCGGCCGGCGCCGCGGGGACTTCCACGAGCAACCGGGGGACGAGCTGCTCGATGAGCGCCGCCACCCGCGCCTGCGTCACGGCGTCGGACAACACGCGCATCTGTTCACGGCGCACCCGCAGCATCGTCTCCGCTCCCCAATGCGAAAGGCTCCCGTCTGTGCCGCACGGTCCCCAAGCCCGCCGGCATCATCGCAGATGGGTGGCGATGGTTACGAGAGGGCACGTCATTCTTCGACGACCAGCCCGCACGCCATTCTCCGTATGAGATTTCGTGCGCGGCCCGGGAACGGACCCGCCCCGGTAGATGGGGCGCGTCCGCCCACGGCCTGAGGTGGCTCCGCGCGCACCCCACACCCTGGAGGAAGCTTGAGGGCGCACGACGCACAGGCACGGGTCCGCCCGTTGCCCGAGACAACCCACCAGCCATGGTCTTCGGAGCCCGCGGTATCACCGCCGCGCAGCCGGGAAGTGCCTGGCGCGAGGTTGCGCCACCCGACGACGCAGCCCGACGGCTCCCGCGCGGAGCAGATATGGCAGCTTTTCGTCGACTCGGGTTACTTCAATCTGGCGGGCAGGTCGGCTGCCTGGTTCGAGGCCCGACGTGCGAGCTTCATCGAGCTGGGGCGGCGAGCCGGAGCGCTGCCGGAAGTGCTCTGTGAGTCGGTCTGGACCTCGGAGCGAGGCGTGGAGGCGACGCTCTCCGCGATGAAGCCGTACCGCGCCACGTGGCTGGTGCACCAATTGGCGAAGCGTCAGGGCGGCTCCCGCTTCGAGCGCGTGCCGGGACAGATGCTCCGGGACCTCTATGTGCGCACGGTGGAGCACGCGCTGGCGGACCCGGGCATCCGGTGGCTGGCGGCCTACATCGAGTCGACGGTGCCCTTCATCCACCGCGCACACGCCGGCTTCGTCGAGCGGATGGCCGGCACGGGCCGGGGGCTGCTGCGCCCCGTGAGGATGCTCGACGTCGACTGCCACGAGACGGGCGGCCAGGACGCCTTCGCCGTCGGCCCCGCGACGCCGGGTGAGCGCGTCCTGCTCACGGAGCAAATCGCCCGCACCCGGCCCGCCAGCTACGTCGACGCGCTGGACCTTGGCCCCGACGCGCTGGACTTCGCGGACGCGGCGCGGCCGTGGCTCACCGCCGGGCTGGAGCGCGCCCGGCACGTCCTCATCGCGCGCCACGCGGGGACACCGCTGGCGGCGGCGGTGCTGGAGGTGGGCCCGCCCGGGACGAACCCCTTCCACCTGCTGGACGCCACACGCCTGTTCGCGCTGTCCCCGCGTGGGCGGGAAGCCTTCCCGGCGCTGCTGGCCGCCGCGCGCCGCTGGTACGCCAGCCGGGGCCGCGACAGCTTCGTCTTCCTGGGCGAGGAGGACGGCGACGTCGAGGCGTCCGGCCTGCGCGACGAGGCCCCGGAGACGAAGCCCTTCCTGTGGCTCATCCCCGCCAACCTCGCCCCCGAGTTCCTGCAGCACATCCACGAGCAGACGCTGAGCCGTCTGCCCTCCCACCACAACACCGAGAAGGAACCGTCATGAGCCTGATGAAGACGCAGTACCTGCCGCACGTTCAGGAGACCCGCGCACGCCTGGACACCGATGCCGTGGTGCGCACGCTGCTGTCCCCGGACATCTCCCCGGTACTGCTGGAGCGCTTCCTCATCGAGTGGTCGGCGCGGGGTGCGTACATGACCGAGCCGGTGGACGGCTGGATTCGCGGCGCGGGCGAGCGCTGCCTCGAGCTGGGACACGAGAAGCTCGGCCGGGCGCTCATCACCCACGCGAGGCACGAAGCCGGGCACCACCTGATGACCATCGCGGACGCGCGGGTGCTGGCGGGCCGCTGGAATGCGCGCCACGCGCCGAAGCTGGACGCGGACGCCCTGGTGGCCCAGGCGCCCACGGAGGCGATGCGCCAGTACCGGCAGGTGCACGACGAGGCGATTACCGGCGAGCTGCCCCTGGGCCAGGCGGCCATCGAGTACGAGGTGGGCTACCTCGCGGTGGTGCTGGTGCCCCGCATCCTCGCCCACGTGAAGAAGGTGCTCGGCCAGGACACGCTGGACCAGCTGTCCTTTCTCAAGGAGCACGCCGAGGTGGACGTGGGCCACACGGCGCTCAACGAGCGGATGATGGAGGAGCTGCTGCGCGTCCGGCCGGAGGTGGGCTCCCAGCTGGCCGCATACGGCGCGCGCGGGCTGGACTGCTACCTGCGCTTCCTCGCGGACTGCCTTGCCTGCTCCCAGCACGCGCTGGGCGGGCTCGCCGCGGCGGCCTGAGCCCCACACGCCTGCCGTCCTGCGTCATGGGACTCTGGTAGGGTCACCGCCAGAGGTCCTCCCCCCTGCGGACACGCTCCACGACACACGCCTTCGGAGTGACGGCGCCTGCCGTCCTGCTCTTCCTGCTGCCCTGGCTCATCTATGGGAGCGCCGTCTTCCAGCGGTATGGCCTGCGGGACGACTACGCCATCCTCCGAGAGGCGCGCGAGGAGCCGGGGAAGATTCTCCGCGTCTGCGCCGCCATGGGCCGCCCGCTGTACGGCTGGCTGCTGGAGGCATCCATGCCCGAGGCGGGCCACATCGACGGGCTCGCCCTGCTGCGGGCGCTGTCCGTCACGGGCCTGGGACTGCTGGGCGCCGCCCTCTTCCTGCTCCTGCGCAAGGAGGGCTGGCGCGCAGCCCCCTCGGCGCTGCTCGCGGCGTTCCTCACCCTCATGCCGTCCGCGCAGGTCATCGCGAGCTGGGGCATCTGCTGGCCGCAGGTGGTGGCGCTCCTGCTGACGGTGGGTGCGTTCGCCCTAGCGCGGCGGGGCTTCGAAGCGCCTTCCGGGGCCGCGGGGCGGCGGTGGGCGTGGTGCCTGGGCGGCGGGGTGGCCATGGCCACCGCGACACTCATCTACCAGGTGAGCGGCCTGTTCTACGCGGTGCTGCTCGCGGCGGCGCTGGTGGTGCGGCGGGACACGGACCTGCGCGCCCCCGCGCGGTGGCTCGCGCGGCACCTCCTCGTCATGGGCTGCGGCCTGGGCGTCGCCTTCGTCCTCACCAAGCTGTCCTTCATTCTGGGCCTCTTCGCGCCCTCGCCGCGCATCGCCTTCGAGAAGCACTTCCTGGACAAGGCGGGCTGGTTCCTCACCCAGGTGCTCCCCAACGCGCTGGCCCTGAGCGCCCTCGACACGACGGGCTCCGCGCCGACGGCGGGCTACTGGCCCATGGTGGGCCTGACGCTCACCGTGCTGACACTGGGCCTCTGCCTCCAGGGCCGCCGCGCGGGCCGTGTCGGCGCGGCGACGTGGCTGGTGGGGCTGCTCGTGCTGTCCGCCGCCGCGTACTCCGTCAGCTTCCTCGCCAGCGAGCGCTGGCCCACGTACCGCACCCTCTACGCCCTCACCGGCGTGTGGAGCGTCTACTTCGTCGCGTCGCTCATGAAGCTGGGGAGCGGCTGGCCCACGCACGGCCCGCGCGTCGCGACGGCGCTGCTGGGCGTGTTCGTGGCGGTGAGCGCCCTGCTCGCCCACCGGCACGCGCTGGAGCTGTTCGCGCTTCCACAGGGCCGTGAGCTGGCGCTGCTGGAAGCGGGTGCGCGTCAGGTGGTGCCCGCACGGCAGTCCCGCGTCTTCGTCCTCACCGCCCGGCAGAGCGACTCGTCCGCGCCCCTGCGCTACCTGGACGAGTTCGGCTCCGTGTCCGCGGACACCGAGTGGGTGGCGAAGGAGATGTTCCACGCGCTGGTGGAGGAGCGCTTCCCCGAGGAGCGCGACGTCAGCCACCTCTACCGCTTCGCCGCCGGCCCCGTCCTCCCCGAGCCGCGCGCCTACGACATCCTCGTCGACATGCGCCTGCCGCGGCGCGAGCCGCCGCGCCCCATCCACCTTGCCCGCTGACCTTCCTTGCCGTCCGCCCCAAGCCATCCCGCAGCCTCGAGCCCGAGGTAGAGCCCCATGAGAAGCGTCCTCGCACCGGTCTGCATCGTGGCCCTCCTGCTGCTGGCGTGTGACCCGGCCGCCTCTGAGCCGAGGGGAGCTGAGGACGCGGGCACCCGGCCCTCGACGGACGCGGGCACCCAGCCCCTGGCGAAGAGCGCGAAGCGCGGAATTGCCTTCGACCTGGCGACGCCCGCGGACCTCGCCGCCGTCTCTCCGGGCGTGAGCTGGTGGTACAACTGGAGCCCCCGGCCCCACCGCGACGTGCCCGCCGACTACCGCGCGCGCTACGGCATGGACTTCATCCCCATGCTGTGGAACGGGAACTTCGACGCCGCAGGCGTCGAGACCTGGCTCGAGGCCAATCCACACGTCCGCTACCTGCTGCTCCTCAACGAGCCCAACCTCACGGACCAGTCCAACCTGTCACCGAAGGACGCGGCGGCGCTGTGGCCCCGCTACGAGAGCGTCGCCGCCAACACGGGCGTCAAGCTCGTGGGCCCGGCGATGAGCTGGGGCACGGTGCAGGGATATTCGGACCCGGTCGTCTGGCTCGACGCGTTCTACGCGGCCTACCGCGCGGCGAATGGCAACCGCGAGCCGCGCATCGACTACCTCGCGTTCCACTGGTACGACTACGGGCTCGCGGGCCAGCTGGACCGGCTGAAGAAGTACGGCAAGCCCTTCTGGGTGACGGAGTTCGCCAACTGCCACAGCCAGCAGGACGGCGCGCAGATTGACTCCCTCGCGAAGCAGAAGGCCCAGATGGCGGAGATGGTCTCCGTCTGCGAGAGCCGGGAGGACGTGTTCCGCTACGCCTGGTTCACCGGCCGGTGGACGAACGACCCGTGCTTCGCGAGCCTGCTGGGCGCGCCCGGTGCCGTGACGGAGCTGGGCGCGCACTACCTCTCCCTGCCGTTTCAGTGAGCCTTCGCCAGGCGCCCCTGCGGCCTTCAGAGGACCCTAGTGACAGGTGTCCTCGCACACGCCGAGGATGCACGTCTTGCACGGGCCGTAGCACGTGGCACTACAGGCCGCCACGGACTCCTCGCTCCCTGCCTCCGTCAGCTCCAGCGACCGGGGCGCCGCCGCCATGGAACGGGCCGTGTCGTCACTCCCGGAGGGAGCGGCGGAGCAACCACCCAGGGCCAGCGAGGCAGCGCCGACCAGAAGCAGCGTGGACAGCTGACGCGTGAGCTTCGAGAACATCGGTGTCTCCTTTGTCTGTGTTGGGTGACGCGGGGACACTCTGACACAAAGTGTATACAGAGCGCGAATACCCACCCTTCCTGGCGTAACCCGTCTTTCAGGACACCCGCGCCACGTCCCGGCGCCAGCGGCGCCCGGTTCGGCCTATGCTCGGCGCACGCATGCCGACCTCTTCCCTCGACCCCGGGCAGCACTCCGCGCAACGCCCGCTCACCGGCCAGGACGCCCGGACGCTCGGGCTGGCGGCACTCGGTGGCGCGCTGGAGTTCTACGACTTCATCATCTTCGTGTTCTTCACGACGGTGATTGGCCAGCTCTTCTTCCCGCCCGACACGGCGGAGTGGCTGCGCCAGCTGCAGGCCTTCGGCCTGTTCGCGGCGGGCTACCTCGCGCGCCCGCTGGGCGGCATCATCATGGCGCACTTCGGCGACCGCACCGGTCGCAAGCGCATGTTCACCCTCAGCGTGTTCATGATGTCCGTGCCCACGCTGCTCATCGGCGCGCTGCCGACGTACGCGACGGCGGGCTACGCGGCGCCGCTGGCCCTGCTCCTGTTGCGCATGTGCCAGGGCGCGGCGGTGGGCGGCGAGGTGCCGGGCGCGTGGGTGTTCGTCTCCGAGCACGTCCCGGCCCACCGCGTGGGCTTCGCGTGCGGCACCCTGACGTCGGGGCTCACGCTGGGAATCCTGCTCGGCTCGCTGGTGGCGACGCTGGTGAACACCGTCTTCACGCCGGAAGAGGTGCAGGCCTTCGCGTGGCGCCTGCCCTTCCTCGTGGGCGGCGTGTTCGGCTTCCTGGCCGTCTTCCTGCGCCGCTGGCTCGCGGAGACGCCCGTCTTCGAGGAGATGCGCCAGCGCCGCGCCCTGGTGCAGGAATTGCCGCTCAAGGCCGTGCTGCGCGGCCATGGCGTCGCGGTGGTGGTGTCGATGCTGCTCACCTGGGTGCTCACCGCCGGCATCGTGGTGGTCATCCTGATGACGCCCACGCTGGTGCAGAAGCTCTACGGAATCGCCCCGGCCCCGGCGCTGGAGGCCGCGAGCGTCGCCACGCTGAGCCTCACGGTGGGCTGCATCGCCTACGGGCTGCTCGCGGACCGCGTGGGCGTGGGCCGCGCGCTGGTGCTGGGCTGCGGGCTGCTGCTCGGCGCGACGTACCTGTTCTATCGCGGCGTGGGCGCGGCGCCGGAGCGGCTGGTGCCCCTGTACGCGCTGGTCGGCTTCTGCGTCGGCGTGGTGGGCGTGGTCCCCACGGTGATGGTGCGCGCGTTCCCCGCCGAGGTGCGCTTCTCGGGGCTGTCGTTCTCCTACAACGTGGCCTACGCCATCTTCGGGGGCCTGACGCCGCTGGTCGTCACCCTGATGATGAAGAACAACCCCCTGGCGGCCGCGCACTACGTGGCGGCCCTGTGCGGCGTGGGCATCGCGGTGGCCGTGTACCTGCTGAGCGCGGGCCGCGCGCGGTTCGCCGCGGCGACGCCCTCGCCCTGAGAGACGGGCAGGCGCGACCGGGCCTGGAGGTGCGACAACGACGGCCCGTCGCGCTGGCGGTGGCCCACCCCATGAGCGGCACGACCCTGCGTGACAGGCCCTCCCGGAGCGCTCCCGACGTGGCGAAGCGCTCCGGGCGGAAGGCCCCTTCGACTCAGAAGGTGGACTGCACGCGGAGCTGGTACACGCCCGCCTCGCTCGTGGCGAGGTGGAAGTAGTACGTCCCCGTGGTGGAGGGCGTGACGACCCGGGTGAAGTCGAGCGGCAGCAGGTTGCCGCTGGCATCGCGCACGCTGAGCTGGAAGAGGGCGTTCGAGCTCATCTCCACCCAGTAGCGCGCTCCTCCGGTGAGCTGCACCGCATAGACGTCCACATCCGAGGTCGACTCGAAGCGGCCGTTCACGAGCACGGAGAGGGCGAGCGCGGTGGCGGTGGCCTGGGTGTCTCCGGCATCGTCCGGCCCGAGGTCCGTGAGCGTCAGCGTGTACGTGCCCGCGCGCTGCGAGAAGGAGGCGGAGACCTCGACGAACAGCAGGCCCGTGGCGGACGACTCGAAGGACACCGTGTCGGGGAAGCTGCTCGACGAAGCGACCGTCGTGCCGCTGGCGGTGACGACGCGCAGCTTGCAGCCCGCCAGCTCCTGGTCCGCCCGGCAGGCGACGCGGTACGCCCGGGGAGCGGTGACGGAGAGGGCGAAGACGTCCACGTCGTCGAACGTCTCCAGGTGGCCCGCCACCGGCGTGGGGCCGGCGGAGACGGACGTTGCACCCGCGGCCGTGTCCGCATGGTCGTCCGGACCGAGGTCGTCCACGTGCAGGGTGTACGTGCCGGTGACGCCGGAGACGTCGGCGTAGACGTCGACGAGGTAGCGTCCGCTCACCACCGCCTCGTGGGACGCGGGCACCTCATGGGCCGTCGGGTCCTTCACCCGCACGGTGCACGAGGACGCGCTCTGGGCCACGCAGCGCACCCGGTAGATGCGCCCCTGGGTGGCGGGGAAGGAGAAGGAATCCACGTCACCGAGGCTCTCGAGCATGGCGCCCACCTGCACCGTCCCGGCCCCGAGCGCGGTGGCCACGGCGGAGATGTCTCCATGGTCGTCCGTGCCCACCTCTTCCAGCGTGAAGTCGTAGGTGCTCATCGTGGAGCCGACGAACACCTCCAGGGACACCAGCTCCTGGTCGCCCGCCTCCCAGCCCAGGACAGCCCCCTGCCAGTCCGGCGTCTTCTCGGAGAGCACCTGCCCGTCCAGCGCTCGCACGCGCAAGCCGCAGGCAATCCGCGTGCACGACGCGCGGTAGATGCGGCCCGCGGTGGGGCGGAAGGTGAAGACGTCCACGTCGTTGTACGTCTCCAGCACTCCACTGCCGGTCGCGGGGACGGACAGCAGGGTGGCCCCTTCCGCCGTGTCCGGATGGTCGTCCACACCCACGTCCTGCGCCGCGCAGTCATAGGGGCCGCTGCCGTTGCTCACCCCCACCGCCAGCGTGCCGCTGGCGGCCGCCCGGTGATGCAGCGTCTTGTAGCCGGAAGCCACCACCGTGTCCGAGCCCTGGCGCGCGGAGAGCGCCAGCCAGTCCGAGCCGGTGCCCGAGCAGGAGATGCGATAGATGCGGCCCGCCGTGACGGCGAAGGAGAAGACGTCCACGTCCTGGTTGAACTGGAGCGCCCCGACGAGCGAGCCGGGCAGCGTGAGCGGGGTGGCCGTCGCGGACGTATCCCCATGGTCGTCCGTGCCCACCACCTCCAGCCGCAGTCCGTAGGTGCCCAGGCCGGAGGAGCCGGAGCTGCTCACCGCGAACGCCGTCGTCGCGGTGGTGGCCTTGAAGGCGAGCACCGCGGGCGAGGTGCCGACCCAGACGTTGCCCAGTGAGCCGCTGCTCCCGGGGATGACGTTGAGGCCCAGGCTCCGGCTGGTGCCAGGGCTCAGCGTCACCCGGTAGAGGCTCCCGACCACCGTCGGGGCGGAGAACACATCCACGTCTCCGTCGAACTGGACCTCTCCGGAAGCCTCGCCCCCTGACAGCGGGCTCGCCTCGGCGGGGGTGTTGCCGTGGTCATCCGCCGCGCCCTCCGTGAGCTGGCACGAGAAGGCGCCGGGGACGGAGTTCACGTACGCGCGCGCCACGAGGGAGTGGACGCCGTCCACGGCCGCCTGGAAGACCAGGGGCGCGTCGGCGAGGGCGGGCTGCCCCACTTGCTGTCCGGCCGGATCCTTCGCCGAGAGGCTGAGCCAGTCATTGGCGGCGCACTGGAAGCGATAGACGTGGCGGGCCTGGGCGGTGAAGGAGAAGACGTCCACGTCGTCCGCCAGCGCGAGCCGCACCGGCACGGGCGGGCCGCCCACCGTCACGGGCGTGGCGCCCGCCGCGGTGTCCGCGTGGTCGTCCGGACCGAGGTCCTGAACCACGACGGAGTACGCGCCCACCGCGCCCGACGAGTGGCGGACCTTCATCACGATGGGCGTGGCGTCCAGCGCCTTGAGACCGAAGTTGAAGCTGTTCCAGGAGCCGGAGGGCAGCTCGCCCTGGCGGGACAGGAGGTGCTCGCACCAACCGCCCACGTGCATGAAGCAGCGGGTGCTGTACTGGTGGCCGGCGACGGTCGTGAAGGTGAAGGCATCCACGTCCAGCTCCCGCTCGAAGGTGCCCTCCAGCGGCGTGGGCGGCGACAGCGGGGTGGTGGCCGGCGCGTCATCGCCGTGGTCATCCAGGCCCAGCTTCTGGAACGACAGCCGGTACGCGCCCCGGGCCGACGGGTCGACGTTGCGCACCCGCAGCAGGTACGCGCCGGAGGTGGCGACGCGCAGGGGCATCCGCACCTCGAAGCCCCGCGCCTCCTGCACCACCGTGGCGCCGTCGGGGGAGACCAGCTCCAGCCGCAGCTCCGCGTCGGGGTCCGGGGAGCTCACCGCGTCCAGGAAGGCGGAGTGGCCAGCCTCCAGCGGAAGCACGTGCACGTCCACGTCACCGTGGAACTGCGTGCGGCCGGAAACCACCACGCCCCCCGCGGGCAGCACCCGCGCGCCGTCCGCCGTGTCCGCGTAGTCGTCCGGCCGCTCCTCCACCATGGTGAGCGTATAGGGAGAGATGGCGCCGACGTCGTACGTGCTCAGCCGCACCAGCACCGGCGAGGAACCCGTGGCCTTGAAGTACGTCTGCACCACGGCTCCGCGCAGGTGGTCCGCCGACACGGGCTGGAGCCCCTCCGAGGTGAGGACGTCCAGGTAGAGCGGGACACCCGGGGCGCCCTGCGCCTGGACGCGGTAGGTGAAGCCCTCCCGAACCGGGATGCGGTACCAGTCCACGTCTCCGGCGGGGGCCAGGGTGCGGCCCTCCTGGGGGCTGCCCATGGGGAAGTCGATGATGGCGCGCTCCGGGCAGTCATCCGGCTCGAAGGCATCGCCGCCCGGCCAGGGCTCCTCGGCGCACGAGGGGCGCGTCAACTCCACGCACTGGCCGTCCTTCCACAGGTAGCCGGCGTCACAGGCGCACTGGTAGCCGCTGCCCTCCGCGGTGCAGACGGTGCGGTGCGGCTCGGTGCACGGGTTGGGCTCGCAGGCGTCGGGGTCCGGCGGCGGCGGGTCCGCCACACAGGAGAGCCCATCCGCGTGGTGGCCCACGTCACACAGGCACGCCGCGCCGCCGGTGGTGAGCACGCACCGGCCGGGACCGCAGGCGACGTCGCGACAGGCCTCTTCGAGAGGGTCGCCGGGAGTTTCGGAGCGACAGGCGGAGACGAGGGCGAGCAGCGCCACGAGGACGGCTGCGCGCGGGTAGGCTCGGAGCATGGGCATATGGGGATGCAAGGGTTTGACGTGCGGGCTTCTATCATGGACGCACGTCCGGCCGTCAGACGCGCCATTGACTGGCACCTGACGGACGTGGAGTGAAAAGCCTGTCTGGCTTCACCCGACAAGGCGGACGACCCCGGAAAACCAGCACCTAATGGAAGTCCTTTTCAGGTCCGCGCAGGCCCTGATGGGTCGCCCTCCTCCAGGGCCAGCCGCGCGCGCGCATCCGGCGTGGCGCGAGACCTCCCGCGTGTCCTCGCCACTTCGCGACGCGGTGACCCGCCGCGCGTCGCCGTGGACCGGACCGGACGCACCCGGGGCATTCTTGAGACCTGAATCACCTTTCAACATCATCCGGTGCACTTCAGCGCGTCGCGCGGGCAGCGCGTGAGCACATCGGAGGCGTCATGCGGGAGACACGGGCCTGGGTCCTTCATCGCGGGGAGCGGCAGCGGGAGGGGCAGGCCGTCCCGGGAGCGCTGGTGGACGAGGACTTCGCCTTCCCGGACCCGGGGCCGGAGGACGTGGTGGCGGAGCCCATCTACGGCTGCTGGGAGGGCAACATGGGCCATGCCCTCCAGCGCGTGCCGGTGGATGTCTGCCGGCTGCGCCGCGAGGACAAGGTCGTCCTGGGCAACGCGGGCGTGGTGCGCGTGGTGGAGACGGGCAGCGCCGTCACCCGCGTGCGCGCCGGGGACTCCTGCCTGGTGTTCTGCAACGCCGAGCCGGACGAGCACGGCTATCCCGTCAAGGTGCTGGCCTACGACGCCAGCCGCACCATGGGCCTGCTGGCCCGGCGGACCCGGCTGCCCCAGCACGTGCTCATCCCCATTCCCGCCAACAGCCGCCACTCGCTGCGGCAGTGGGCGGCCTTCTCGCTCCGGTACGTCACCGCGTGGTCCAACTGGCGGCTCGCCTGGGGGTGCTTCCGCCTGCAGGTCAGCGAGTCCGACTGCCCGGTGCCCTTCGTGGTGGGCTGGGGCGGCGGCGTGTCCTACGCGCAACTGCGGCTGGCCCGCTACGCCGGGTGCCGGGTGGCCATGGTCGCCTCGCAGGAGGAGCGGCTGCGGCACCTGGAGTCCGTGGGCATCATCCCGTTGGACCGGCGCGAGTTCCCGGACCTGAACCTGGACCCGGCCCGCTTCGCCTCGGACGCGGCGTACCGGCAGCGCTACGCGCAGTCGGAGAAGCAGTTCCTCACGCGGGTGAAGGAGGCGGGCCGGGGCCAGGACGTCTCCATCTTCCTGGACCACATCGGCGGCCCCCTGCTCCAGGCCAGCCTCAAGGCGCTGGGCCGCGAGGGCGTCATCACCTCCGCCGGGTGGAAGCTGGGTGCGGACCTGATGGACCTCTCGCGCTCCACCGAGTGCACGAAGCGCCACCAGCACATCAACACCCACTACGCGCGCTTCTCCGAGGCCGTGGCGGCGGTGGGCTTCGCGGAGGAGGCCGGCTGGCTGCCCCCGGTGGACGGGGAGCGCGTCTACACCTGGGATGAGGTGCCCCTCCTGGCGCGCGACGTCGAGGAGGGGCGCGTCGCGTCCTACTTCCCCCTGTACCAGGTCAACCCCGAGCACTGAGCCCGAGCCGCTCAGGAGGCCACATGACGGACAGCACGGCGGACGCGCTCGGCACCGCGCGGCGGAAGTTCAAGCACCAGTCCCAGGGGTTCGGCTTCACGCGGGTGCTCCTGGTGGACCTCATCACCATGACCTTCTCGCTGACGCCCGCGCTGGCGGCGTGGTGGGCCTTCGCGCTCTACCTGCGCTGGAGCTGGGAGCAGCCGGCCTTCCCGCTCCGGGCCCTGCTGGCGCCCGGTGTCCTGGCGGGAGCGTTCCTGGCGGCGTGCTGGCTCGTGCGCCTGTGCATCCCGAGGATGCGGCCGGGCACGTACAAGATGGAGATGTCCCGGGACTACCTGGCGTGGTTCATGACGCTGTGCCTGGGCCACTCGGTGCGCATCTCCGGGCTCCAGCCGTTCTTCTTCTCCTTCTACGTCACCAAGTACCTCTACTGGCGGGCGATGGGCGCGCGCATCGCGTACGGGGTGAACTCCTCCATCTTCGCGGTGCTGGCGGACTACCCGCTGCTGACCATCGGCAAGGGCTGCACGATGGGCGCCAACGTCCTCGTCATCGGGCACATGTTCCTGGGGGACAAGGTGATGTTGGGGCCGGTGAACATCGGCGACAACGTCTTCCTCGCGGCCGGCGCCATGGTGGGGCCACGCACCACCATCGGCTCGCGCAGCTGGATTGGCATGCAGAACAAGCTCCTGAAGGACTCGCTGCCCGAGGACTCGCGGGTGGAGAACTTCGAGTGGGAGCACTTCAACCCCGCGCGCCGCTCCGAGGACCGCCCGTCATGAATGTCCTGGAGCCGCGCCTGGGCATCCAGGTGCTGGGACATGGCCGCGCCCTGCCCGGGCAACGCCCCGTGTCCAACGCGGGGCTGCTCGCGCTGGACTCCGAGCAGCGGGGCCGCTCGCCCGAGGCCCTGGAGGCACTGGGCCGGAAGGTGGCCGCGCGGCTGGGCTTCAGCCAGCGCTACCTCGCGCGGCTGCCTGGAGCGCCCGCGCACGACGATGAGGAGACGAGCGAGTCGCTGGCCCTGGCGGCCGCGAGGCAGGCCCTGGGCAGGCACAGCGGCACGGAGGTGGAGGCCCTCATCCACGGAACGACGACGACGAGCCGCTACACGGGCTCGCAGGCGGCGGCCATCCTGGGACGGCTGGAGAGCCACGCCTCCGCGTGGGAGGTGAAGGCGGGCTGCTCCACCTCGCTGGCCAGCCTTCACCTGGCGGTGGCGCTGCTGGGGAGCGGCTGCGGCAACGTACTGGTGAGCTGCGCGGAGACGCTCTCCAAGGTGATGAACCCGGCCATGAAGGAGACCTGGTACATCCTCGCGGACGGTGGCGCGGCCGTGTGGCTGAAGCGCGAGCCCGTCTCCCCCGACTTCGAGGTCCGCCGGTGCCTCTACGCCACGGACGGCACGCTGGTGGACCTGTACACGACGCCGGGGCGGCTGCCCCCGGACCGGACCACCCTGGAGTCGGGCGGCTACTGCATGGTCGGGGATGGCACGCGACTGCGGGAGGAGGCCCTGCGGCGCTACCTGGAGATGCTCGGCGCCATGTTTCCCGGCGGCCGGGGCCTGAAGGACATCCGGTGGGTGGTGGCCCACCAGATCAACCGGAAGCTCGTCGAGCAGGTCTGTGACGTGGGCGGGCTGGAGGCGCGCCTCGTCTGGAGCGCGGAGCGCGTGGGCAACGTCGGCGGCGCCTCCGTCCTGTTCTCGCTGTCCGAGGCGCTGGAGCAGGGCCTGTTCGCGCCAGGGGACGGGGTGCTGCTGATGAGCGTGGGCGGCGGCCTGTCCTTCGCGATGCAGCACTGGGTGAAGCGCTGAAAGGCGGGGTGAGCCATGGAACTGGTCGAACGCATTCGCAATGCACTGCGCGCCGCGGGCATGGAGGAAGTGCCCGCCAGCACGTCCGAGGCGCTGTCCGCCTATGGAATGGACAGCCTGCTGATGGTGCTCTCCGTGGCGGCCCTGGAGAAGGAGTTCTCGCTGCGCATCTCCGGCCGCGACTTCTCCGAGGCGGCCTTCCAGAGCCTCGCCTCCCTGGCCTTCTGGCTGCGGAAGCTGGGCGCGTCATGAAGGTGCTCATCACCGGGGGCAGCTCGGACATCGGGCGCTCCATCGCCCGCCGCCGGCTGGCGCTGGGGGACGAGGTCATCGTGACGGCCTCGTCCGCGGAGTCCCTGGAGGAGACGCTGGCCCGCTACCGCGCGGAGGGGATGGAAGCGCGCGGCCTGGTGCTGGACCTGTCGGCTCCGGCGGGCGGCGAAGCGGCGCTCGCGGAGGTGCTGGCGCAGGGGCTCCAGGGGCTGGTGCTGAATGCCTGGACGCGGCGGCCTCCGCTCTACCGCTTCCACGAGTTGCCCCAGGAGGCGCTGGAGGCGGACGTCACCGCGAACCTGATGGGCAACCTCTGGCTGCTGCGCCGGGTGCTGCCGTCGATGGTGGAGGCGCGGTGGGGGCGCATCGTCTTCATCTCCAGCGTCTCCACCGTCAACGGCACGGGGCGGTACGGCGCCTATGTCCTGTGCAAGTCCGCGCTGGAGGGGCTGATGCGCAACCTGGCGGTGGACTACGGCGAGTTCAACGTCCTGGCCAACACGGTGCGGCTGGGCATCTTCAAGACGGAGCGGACGAAGAAGTACTGGTCGAAGCCCCGCTACGTGGAGCGGATGGGCGGCGTGATTCCGCAGGGAGCGCTGGGCGAGCCCGAGCACGTGGGCGAGGCGCTCGACTCGCTGCTCTCCGCGCACCAGTACATCAACGGCGCGGTGCTGGACGTCACCGGCGGTCTGCCGATGTTCCGGCTGGAAGGAGTGTTGCGGACATGAGCTTTCTGAGACCCACGGAGCCGGTGTACCTGCTCGGGCCCAGGGCATGGCTGCCCGAGCGCGTGGTGACGAACCAGGACGTGCTCGACTGGATGGGCACCCGCGCGCGTCCGAGCTGGATTACGCACCGCACGGGCGTGGAGCAGCGGCACTGGGTGGAGGACGGGCAGGCGTGCAGCGACGTCGCTTCCGCGGCGGCCCTGCGGCTGCTGGAGGACTGCCACATCGACCGGAAGCGCATCGCCCAGGTGTTGCTGGCCACCGTGTCCGGCGACTTCCCCACGCCGCCCACCTCGCCCCTGATTCTGCCGCGCCTGGGGCTCGACAGGGTCGGCGTGCTCGACTTGAGCGCCGCGTGCGCCGGCTTCACCAGCGCCGTGCACGTGGGGGCGGCGCTCGCGGCGTCCACGGGCAGCGACCAGCTGGTCATCGCCGCGGACATCCGCTCCAAGTTCCTCAACCGCGAGGACCTGGCGACGACGGCCCTGTTCGGCGACGGAGGCGCGAGCTGCCTCGTCACCCGCAACCCCGAGGGCGCGGACTTCCAGCTCATGGCGAGCGAGCTGGCGGCGGACGCGACCATGGCGGACATCATCGCCATCCGGGCGGGAGGCTCGCGGCTGCCGCACCACCGGAACGACGACCCCTCCAAGGGCTTCCTGAAGATGGAGCACGGGGCCACGTTGTTCATGAAGGGCGTGGACAACATGACCGCGGGCGCGGCCTCGCTCCTGCACCGGCTGGAGCTGACCGTGGCGGACGTGGACTGGGTGGTGCCCCACCAGGCCAACCTGCACCTGATGCGGGCGGTGACGGAGAAGCTGGGTGCGGACCCGGCCAGGGTGGTGGAAACGGTGCGCTTCACCGGCAACACGTCAGGGGCCAGCGTGGGCATCGCGCTCGCGCACCTGAAGGAGCAACTGCCGCTGAAGCCGGGGCAGCGCGTCCTCCTCGTCTCCGCGGGTGCGGGCGGTGCTTCGGCCTGCGCGCTGCTGCACAGCCTGTAGGCGACACGCCCAGGAGCACCCCACACGACTTCACCCGGGCCGACGCCGAGGCAGCCCTCACGCCCGGCGGTGAGGCCCTCTCCAGGGACCAGCGCATGAGCACCGAGCACGCCTTCACCCGAAACGACGCCACGGTGGCCCTCTCGCTCGGCGGAGAGTCCGTCTCCTTCGGTGTGCTGAGGGACGAGGTCGAGGCACGCAAGCGCCGCCTTGGGGGCCTGCCGTCCGGCATCGCCATCCTGCGGGCCCACCGGAGCCGTGAGTTCATCACCGGCTTCCTCGCCCTCTACGAGGCAGGAGTGCCCCAGGCCGTGTTCTCGCCTGAGTGGACCGCCGCGGAGGTGGAAGCGCGGCGACAGGGCCTGGGCTGCTGCTTCGAGCTGGACGAGTCCCTTTCCGTCATCTGGCGGAGCGAGTCGGTGACGCCACTTCACCACCCGGACACGGCGGTGGTGCTGTTCACCTCCGGCAGCACGGGGGCACCACGCGCCGTCCAGCTCTCACGACGAAACGTGGAGGCGAACGTGGCCGCCGTGCGGGCCTCGCTGGACTTCGACTCCGCGCCGGGACAGACGCTGTTCCTTCCCCTCTCCTACTCGTTCGGACTGCTGGGACAGCTGCTGCCCGCGCTGGCGGCGGGCCTTCCCACCGCGCTGCTGGGCAACCTGGTGGAGCTCAAGGCGCTGCTCGACGAGGGTCGGCTGGTGGGGATGATCAGCGGCGTGCCCTCCCACCATGAGACGCTGCTGCGCCTGCTGGGAGATGGGCCGCTGCGCACGGAGGAGGTCACCCACGTCGTCTCCGCGGGCGCGGCGCTGAGCCCGCGGCTGCGCCAGCGGCTGCTGCGGGCCTTTCCCGCCAGCCGCGTCTACACCAACTATGGTCAGACGGAGCTGTCACCGCGCGTGCTGTGCCTGCGCAGCGACCACCCCGCGTTCCTGAGCCAGGCCACCGGCTACCCCGTGGGGAACCTCGCCGTGAAGCTCACCGCCGAGGGCGAGCTGTGCGTGCGCGGGGACCAGTTGATGCTGGGCTACCTCGGCGCCCCCGAGGCCACGCGCGAGAAGGTGGAGGACGGCTGGCTGCGCACCGGGGACCTGGCGGAGCTGGGGCCGGACGGGCTGGTGACGCTCCTGGGCCGCAATGACGACCTGCTCAAGGTCGGCGGTGAGCGATTGAGCCCGTTCGAGATTGAAGCGGCCCTGCGCGAGCTGCCCGGGGTGGAGGACGCCGCGGTGTGGGGACGGGAGGACCCGCTCTACGGCACCACGCTCACAGCCTTCCTCCAGCTCCGACCCGGAGCGCCCTGCCCTCCCAAGCGAGACCTGCGGCAGGCGCTTCGAGAGCGCCTGTCCACGCACAAGGTCCCCACCGACTTCTTCCGGGTGGAGCATCTCCCCCGGAACACGAACGGGAAGCTGCAGCGCGCCCGCCTGGAAGAGGCCCTGCATCCGGAGCTGCGCATCGGCTGAGCGGCCCAACGCCACTCCAGGAGGAGCGCGAAGGAAGGAAGGGCGCTGCTGCCCACGAGCCCGTCAGGAATCAGCATGAGCAACCCTGACGGGAGTGGGTGAATCGCCCCTCCTTTGACTGCCCTACATCAGACTATGGGCAGTCGCTCGGACAGTACTGATGGTTCTCCCAGTCGTGATACGTGTCACAAAAGGTGTCGCCACAGCCGGTATACCCGGCGCAGGCGCCATAGGCGCCATTGCAATAATCCCTCTTGGCGTCCTGGATATAGTCCACGGGCTCTGAGTTCGCCCACCCCATGCAGGAACTCCAGTCCTCGAAGCAGCTCTCCTGCTCGGCCTCCGCCTCCACTGGCGCGGTCAACAGCGACGACACGACGAGGGTGCAGACCACGAGCCACGAACCTGACTTTGTCATCATCCCGAGTGCCCTTTCAGTGCGTGTTCCAGGGAACAGCATGAGGGGCTGGCCCGTCCCCGTTCTTCTTTCGCGGAGCCGCGCGGCTCCCCTCGGACCGAATGAGCCGGTGAGGCGGTGAATGATGCAGGAAAAAGGACGAGCGCCGGGCCAGAGACTCCGGTCCGTCTGGACGGGCCTGCCTCGGGCTTGAAGTCGGACACCCCCTCCGCTCTCGCCTTCGCCTTCAACAGGCCTCCCCTCCGGCAGACCACGCAATAGCGGCCAGAGGGCACAGCCCTCAGTTGCCCGCTCCTCCGCCTCCCCCCTGACACGGGAGTGCTAATGAGCGCGTGGGCATCACACTCTTTGGGCTCAAAGGGGGAGAGACATGCGGCGGACTTCTGGGTGGCTCGCGCTGGTGGCTTTGTTCTGCGCAGCGGGAGCAGCGGCCGGGGAGGAGAAGCCGGATGTGCGGCTGCAGGAGGCACAGACCGCATATGCAGAGGCGCTGAAGCTCGAAAAGGCGGGCAGGTATGCCGAGGCCGCGGCGGAGGGCGGGAAGGCCCTCGCGCTGCACGAGGCGGTGCTCGGGGGCTCGCATCCAGAGGTCGCCAACTGCCTGGACCTGCTGGGTACGTTACACCGGCGTCAGGGGGAGCTGGACCGGGCCGGGCCATTCATCCAGCGCGGGCTTGCCATTCGGGAAGAGGCCCTCGACAAGAACCATCCCTCCGTCGCCGACTCTCTCAACAACCTCGCCAACCTCTACCTGGAGCAGGGGTTGTTCGCTCAGGCCGAGCCGCTCCACCAGCGCGCGCTCGCCATTCGGGAAGCGGCCCTCGGCGGGAAACATCCCAGCGTCGCCACCTCGCTCAGCAACCTCGCCGTCCTCTACGACCAACAGGGGTTCTACGGCCGGGCCGAGCCGCTCTACCGGCGCGCGCTCGCCATTCGGGAAGAGGCCCTCGGCAAGAACCATCCCTCCGTCGCCACCTCGCTCAGCAATCTCGCCATCCTCTACGGGGAGCAGGGGCTGTACGGCCGGGCCGAGCCGCTCCACCGGCGCGCGCTCGCCATTCGGGAAGAGGCCCTCGGCCCCCATCATCCCGACATCGCCAGCACGCTCACCAACCTCGCCAACATCTACCATGGGCAGGGGTTGTACGGTCAGGCCGAGCCACTCTACCAGCGCGCCCTCGCCCTCAAGGAAGCAACCCTCGGCAAGAACCATCCCATCGTCGCCATCTCACTCCACAACCTCGCCATCCTCTACTCGGAGCAGGGGTTGTACGACCGCGCGGAGTCGCTCTACCAGCGTGCGATTGCCATTCGGGAAGCGACCCACGGCAAGAATCACCCCATCGTCGCCCATTCGCTCAACGGCCTCGCCGAGCTCTACGTCAAGCAAGGCCAATACGGCCGGGCCGAGCCGCTCTACCAACGCGCTCTCTCCATTTCGAAGGATGCTGTCGGCAGGAACCATCCCGAAGTCGGCCAATCTCTCGACGGCCTCGCCGAGCTCTACGTCAAGCAGGGGCGATACAGCCGGGCCGAGCCGCTCTACCAACGCGCGCTGCCCATCCTGGAAGCGGCTCTCGGCAAGGACCATCCCCGGGTTGCACGGGCGCTCAACGGACTCGCATTACTCAGGCTGGGCCAGCGTCGCCTCGGTGCGGCCATTCCGCTGTTCACGCGCGCCGTCTCCATGTCCGAGCGACGCCTGCGCCAGGAGGCACTCGACTTCTCCGAGTCGCGCCTGGCCAGCTTCCTCCAGTTTCTCCGCACCGACGAGGAGCGCCTCTACGCGCTGCTGCGCGCCCACCCCGACAACGCCAGCGTCAGACGACTGGTCCTGGGGACGGCCCTGCTCCTCAAGGGCCGCTCCGTCGAAGAGACCGCCGACATCTCCCGCGCTGTCTACCGAAGCCTGGGCAAAGAGGAGCACGACACCTTCGAGCGCTTGCGCTGGCTGCGCACCCAACTGGCCCGGCTCTCGCTCGAAGGCCCGGGCACCCGCCCCCCGGCAACCTACCAGCAACAGCTCCAAGCACTCGTCGTGCAGGGTGATGCCCTCGAGGCAGACCTCGCCAGGCGCTCCGCCCCCCTTCGCGCGCTGACCGCACTGCCATCTCTCGCGGACATTGTCGCGCGTGTCGCCCAGGCCCTTCCCCAGGATGGCGCCCTCGTCGAGCTCATCACCTATGAGGACCGCCCCCTGCTGCCCGGCCCCGGCACCCCCAAGGCACAGCTGCGCTACCTGGCGCTGGTGCTCTTCCCGGACGCCACCACCCGCGTCCTCGACCTCGGCCCCGCCGAGCCCATCGACTCCGCCGCCTCACAGCTGCGCGACGCCCTGGCCAGCCGAGACGCCTCCTTCCAATCCCAGGCCCAGGCGCTCTACGCGCTTGTCTTCCAGCCCCTGCTTCCACTGCTGGGGAAGAGTCGCCGCCTCTTCCTCTCCCCGGATGGTCAGCTGGCCCTGGTGCCCTTCGCGGCACTCCACGACGGCCACCAATTCCTTGTCGATACCTTCGACTTCACCTACGTCACCTCCGGAAGGGACCTGCTGCCGCGTCCCGAGCAGACGGCACCCGTGGCCTCCGTCGTCGTCCTCGCGGACCCGGACTTCAGCGCCGCGCTTCAACCTCCTGCTTCCGCCAACACGGAAGCTTCACCGGCAGCCGACCGCTCCTTCTCCGTCGAGCGCTTCTTCGCCTCGCTCAACAAGAGCCAGACGTACCGAACCTGGGCCGCCATTCCACTGCCCGGCACACGCGAGGAGGCCGAGGCCATCCAGCGCCTGATTCCCGATGCCCGGCTCTTCCTCGGCCCCAAGGCCACCAAGGAGCGACTGCTGGACCTGCCGACCCCAGGCATCCTCCATCTGGCCACCCACGGCTTCTTCCTGGATGACACTCCCGTGTCCCCCCACTCCCGCGCCATCGCACAGTTCGGCGCCCTGGGTGAGGACCCTCGCGAGTCGCGCCCCCCGGATCCCCTGCTGCGCTCCGGGCTGCTCTTCGCGGGGGCGAGCACGCCGACGTCCTCCACCGCCAGCCCCGCCCCGTCCCCGCCCGACACGGCGCTGGTGACGGCGCTGGAGCTGGCCGGCCTCGACCTGTGGGGCACGCAGCTGGTCGTCCTCTCCGCCTGTGACACCGGGCGCGGAGACGTCAAGCTCGGCCAGGGCGTCTATGGGCTCCGACGCGCCTTCATCGTGGCGGGAGCCGAGACGGTGGTGATGAGCCTGTGGCAGGTGAAGGACGACACCACTTCGCGGTTGATGGAGGCGTACTACCGCAACCTGCTGGCGGGACAAGGCCGAGCCTCCGCCCTGCGCGAGGCCATGCTCTCGCTGCGGGCCTCGAGGCCCCATCCGCACTATTGGGCTCCCTTCATCGTCCTGGGTCGGGACGCTCCATTGCGTGCGCTGACGCCTGAACCACGGGAGCCTCCGACGAAGTAGCCGTGGCGAGGTCTCCAGGGGCTGCTGGAGGACACTCCCGGGGCTGGCGCTGGAGCGGGACAGACGCGCCATCGTCCGTCCGGTCGGGTTGTTCGGAGCAGGAGCGGATGGCTATCTCGTCGCCCTCGGGGGAACACATGGCCGCCATCCACTACGTCTTCCTGTCGGACCTGCACTTCGGGGAGCGCAACAGTCTACTGAGCGACCCGACCAGCAATGGCGCCAGCCGGCCGCTCATGGCCAACGACGCGCTGGACGGCCTGGTGGCGTGCTTGAAGGATGTCGCCCGGGCCAACCCTCCCGGCATCAAGCCCCACCTCGTCCTGGTCGGAGACATCTTCGAGCTCGCGCTCGCGCCCACCCACGTCGCGCTCGACGGGTTCGACCAGTTCATCGACCGGCTCTTTCCACCCGGCGGCGAGGCGCTCTTCTCCCCGACCATCGTCTTCATCCCCGGCAACCACGACCACGAGCTGTGGACGGGGACGCGTGACGAGCTCGTCGCCGAGCGGATGATGCGCATCTCGCGGGAGGAGCCGCTCGAAGCCTCTTCCCCGACCACGCCCATCTTCGCGGAGCTCCACCCCGCGCCCGGCGCACTCCCCGAAGAGCAGCCCGCCCAGAACTCGCTGCTCACGCGCATGTTGCGTCATCGCCATCCCACCCACCCTGACTTGCGGGTGGTGATGAGCTACCCGAACATGGGTGTCATCCGGCAGGAGCGGATGCTGCTCGCCCACCACGGCCACTTCGCCGATGACGTCTACCTGCTGATGACGCCCCTGGCCCGGGCCATCTACGGCGAGGCGGATGGGGCACCGACGATTGCCCAGCTGGAGACGGACAACGCCGCGTGGATCGACTTCCTCTGGTCCAGCCTCGGCCGCGAGGGACAGGTCGGCGCGGGGGTGCGGCGCAGCTATGACATGCTCAAGACGGACCCGGGAAAGGTCCTGCTCGCCAGCCGACTGGCTGGAGCGCTGGTCTCGCTGAAAGGCCGGAAGTTCGGACGCCGCCTGCGCCAGCGCCTGCTGTTGCCCTTCCTCCTGCGAGCCCTGGACCTCATCGAGGAGAACGACGTGCGCCAGTCGCTCGAGTCCCGGGAGCAGGTGGACGAGGGCGTCATCAACTACCTGAAGGGGCCGCTCGCGGCGGAGGTGGCCCGGGAGCTGGGCGCCCGCAATCAGCCCTTCCCCACCGAGCACATCTTCACCTACGGACACACGCACCACCCGCTGGCGCAAGAGGTGGCGCTGCCGGAGCTCCGCTCCCGCGTGCGCGTGTACAACACCGGCGGCTGGGTGGTGGACACTCCCGAAGCGCGTCCGGCCACCGGAGGTGCCATGCTGCTCGTCGATGACACGCTCGACACCGCGCTGGTCCAGCTCTGCGCCCAGACGACCGAGCCCCACCGCACGCCGGTGATGGTGTTGCGCGCCGGAGACGAAGCCGCCGCGGGCCCGCTGTTGGCGCACGTGCGCGCCCTGGTGGACCGGCCGGAGGGCCCCTGGCGCGCGGCGGCCGCCGCCTGTGGCAACGCCATCCTCCGGCGACGTGCCGAGCTGTCGGCGAACCTGATGCACGAAGTGCGGGAGCTTCCGCTGACGGAGCGGCTCGCCGTGGGCTCCGAGTACCTCTACAAGCTCTTCCTCAAGCGGGAGCGCAGGGTCCGGCACCAGCTGAAGCTGCACCTCCTCACACAAGGGCAGCGCGAACCGATGCGGCCGCTGCCCGCCTCCAGCTCGCAGCCGGACGTGTCCTCCCCGCACTGACGACGCTCACGCAGGCGGTGCGCCTGTTCGCAGCCAGTGGACATGGACGAGGGCTACCGTGGGCCTCTCGTTACCGGGATGCGCTGGAAAGGTGCTGGAGAACCTGCTTCGCACGCGCGCTCGGCGAACCTTCGACTTCGAGCACCTCCACTTCAAAGGCGTAGGAATCATCGAGGAGGAGCTCCTTCAACTGCTCGTCGACCGCCAGGCGCAGCTCCTCGTCGTCCGAGGCGGAGCGCGCGATCCGGTCCGGCCGCTCCAGCCCGACCAGGACGATCAGGTCGAGCTTCCGGAGGGCGCTGCGTACGCGCGGCAGCCATGCGTCGAGGTCGAATGCGTCGCGGTCCTCGTGGGCCAACACGTATCCGATGAAGTCCACCGGGCACCGGTCGAACAACACGTCGCGAGGACTCTCGTCCAGGTTGGTGATGGAGCGTGCGAGCTGCTCTTCGAAGTCCTCGACCGACGGCGACTCCGCGAACGTGTACCCCTCTTCTTCCAGCTGGTGGTACGGCTCATCCACCGTCACATGGGTGGGGAGCAGGTCGGACAACTCGCCAATGAGGGTGGATTTCCCCGAACGATGAGTACCGGATACGGCGATTCGCATACCTGCGCGCTCTAGCAGTTGGCCTGCCGTCAGGGCTCTCAAAATATCAGTCCCACTGGACGAGCCTGTATTGCCGGATGTGTGTCCATCCCCGGATGGCCCGGTGACGTCTAAAATCCTGGCCGCGCACTTCCGCGCGACTCAACAAGGGGCGAGCAACATGAAGAGAGCAGGAACCTGGCTGGCGGCCGTGGCGGTCCTCGGGCTGATGGTTGGCTGCGGAGGCCCCATGTCCGAGGAGTCACAAGCGCCCGTGAGTGAGCAGCCGACGGACGAAGCAACCGTGAGCGCCCAGGCGTGTGACACCGACGCCTGCATCTGCAACAGATTCTGTCGTCAGCAGTGCGGCACCACCAACCCCGCCTGCTACGACGCGTGCTACATCAACTGTATCTAGTTGACCGGGTGACGGGCCGCGCGCCTCGCCGCCGCCGGTGAGCCCTGTACCGGGCTTTCAGCCTGTCAAAGACAGGCGGCCGGCCCCCTCGAATCAGGGAGCCGGCCGCCGGGAGAATCCCACTCAGTTTCGAACCGCCTGCCCCGGACCGTTCAGCCGTCCGGGGCGGGCGGCGCCTGCCTCCTCCCGAGTGGGAGGAGGAGTCCCGTTACCGGCTCAGACCAGCTTGCGACGACGGCGCAGCAGGCTGAGGAGCGCCAGGCCGAGCATGCCGGCCGGGGCACCCGCGCCCGTCGCGGAGCAGCCACCACCGCGGTCCGGCGTGGCCGTGGTCTCCACGGTGGCGGTGTGCGTGCCACCGCGAGCGTCCGTCACGGTCAGCTTGAAGCTGAACGTGGCGCTGTCGTCGTCGAGCTCCGGCACGTCCACGCTGAGGACGGCCTGGTTGGGGCTGCCCAGGGTGACGGACGGTCCGCCGGTCTGCTCCCACTTGTAGGTGAGCGCATCTTCATCCGGGTCGCTGGAGGCCGAGCCGTCGAGGGTAATCGACGTCTGGTCGCCGCTGAGGATGAGGCGGGCCTTCGCCACCGGGGCGGTGTTGTCGGACCGCGTGAGGGTGACCGTCACGGCGGAAGGAGCGCTGGTGAGCGAGCCATCGCTCACCACCAGGTGGAAGGTCAGCTGCGTGTCCGCCTTCACGTTCGGAGCGGTGAAGGACGGCGCGGCCGTGTCGGCCCCCGTCAGCGTCACCTGCGGACCACCCACCTGCGTCCACTGGTACGTCAGGGTGCCGCCATCCGCGTCGGCGCTCGCGCTGCCATTGAGCGAGACAACGGACTTCGCCTTGGCGGAGAGGTCCTCACCCGCGTCGGCCACGGGCGCCCGGTTGACCTGGCGCACCGTCACGGCCACGTTCTGCGTGGCCGTGGCCGTCCCGTCGCTCACCGTCACGCTGAAGGAGAGCTCGGTGTCGGCGGCAACCTCGCCCGTGGCGAAGGTGGCCGTCGCGGTGTTGGCACCCGAGAGGGTGACCTCCGGGCCGGTCAGCTGCGTCCAGGCGTAGAGCAGGGTGTCACCGTCCGGGTCGGAGCCGGTGGCCACGAGGGAGGCGGTGCTCCGCTCGTCCACCGTCACAGGGGCGGCCGCGACGACCGGCGCGCGGTTCTGCGCGCTGACCGACACGTCCACCGTGTCACGGGTGCTCACCCTGCCGTCGCTCACCGTCAGCATGAAGGAGAGCGTCTCGCCAGACACCGTCTCCGGCGCGATGAAGGTGGCCGTGGCCGAGGTGGCGCCGGACAGCGCCACCGGCGTACCCGACACCTGCACCCACTGGTAGGTCAGGCTGTCGCCGTCCGCATCGCTCGCGGAGCCGCTCAGCGTCGCGGTGGCCCGCTCGTTCACGGAAGCGTCCACACCCGCGTTCGCCGTGGGCGCGCGGTTGACCTGCAGCACCGTCACCGCCACGTCCTGGCTGGCCGAGGCCGTCCCGTCGCTCACCGTCACGCGGAAGGTGAGCACCGAGTCAGCGGAAACCTCGCCGGTGGTGAAGGTGGCGTGCGAGGTGTTGGCACCCGAGAGCACCACCGTCTCGCCCGTCAGCTGCGTCCAGGCGTACGTCAGCGTGTCACCGTCCACGTCGGAGGCGGTGGCCTCCAGCGTCGCGGTGCTGCGCTCGTTCACCATCACCGGGGCGGCTGCGACGGCCGGAGCGCGGTTGACCGCGTTGACCGTCACGTCCACCGTGTCACTGGCGCTGGCCTGGCCGTCGCTCACCGTCAGGCGGAAGGTGAGCGTCTCACCGGAGACCGTCTCCGGCGCGGTGAAGGTCGCCGTGGCCGAGGTGGCACCAGACAGCGCCACCGGGCTACCGGACACCTGCACCCAGCTGTAGGTGACGTCGTCACCATCCGCGTCCGTCGCGGAGCCGCTCAGCGTCGCGGTGGCCCGCTCATTCACGGAAGCATCCGCACCCGCGTTCGCCGTGGGCGCACGGTTGACGTCGCGCACGTTCACCGTCACGTCCTGGCTGGCCGAGGCCGTCCCGTCGCTCACCGTCACGCGGAAGGTGAGCACCGAGTCAGCGGAAACCTCGCCGGTGGAGAAGGTGGCGTGCGAGGTGCTGGCACCCGAGAGCACCACCGTCTCGCCCGTCAGCTGCGTCCAGGCGTACGTCAGCGTGTCACCGTCCACGTCGGAGGCGGTGGCCTCCAGCGTCGCGGTGCTGCGCTCGTCCACCGTCACGGAGGAAGCCGCCACGGTCGGAGCGCGGTTGACCGCGTTGACCGTCACGTCCACCGTGTCACTGGCGCTGGCCTGGCCGTCGCTCACCGTCAGGCGGAAGGTGAGCGTCTCACCGGAGGCCGTCTCCGGCGCGGTGAAGGTCGCCGTGGCCGAGGTAGCGCCGGACAGCGCCACCGGGCTACCGGACACCTGCACCCAGCTGTAGGTGATGTCGTCACCATCCGCGTCCGTCGCGGAGCCGCTCAGCGTCGCGGTGGCCCGCTCATTCACGGAAGCATCCGCACCCGCGTTCGCCGTGGGCGCGCGGTTGACCTGCAGCACGTTCACCGTCACGTCCTGGCTGGCCGAGGCCGTCCCGTCGCTCACCGTCACGCGGAAGGTGAGCACCGAGTCAGCGGAAACCTCGCTGGTGGAGAAGGTGGCGCGCGAGGTGTTGGCACCCGAGAGCACCACCGGCGCACCGGACAGCTGCGTCCAGGCGTAGGTGAGCGTGTCACCGTCCGCGTCGGAGGCCGTGGCCTCCAGCGTCGCGGTGCTGCGCTCGTCCACCGTCACGGAGGAAGCCGTCACGGCCGGAGCACGGTTGACCGCGTTGACCGCCACGTTGACCGTGTCGCTGGCGCTGGTCTGGCCATCGCTCACCGTCAGGCGGAAGGTGAGCGTCTCACCGGAGGCCGTCTCCGGCGCGGTGAAGGTCGCCGTGGCCGAGGTGGAGCTGGACAGCGCCACCGGCGTACCCGACACCTGCACCCACTGGTAGGTCAGGCTGTCGCCGTCCGCATCCGTCGCGGAGCCGCTCAGCGTCGCGGTGGCCCGCTCGTTCACGGAAGCATCCACACCCGCGTTCGCCGTGGGCGCGCGGTTGACGTTGCGCACGCTCACCGCCACGTCCTGGCTGGCCGAGGCCGTCCCGTCGCTCACCGTCACGCGGAAGGTGAGCACCGAGTCAGCGGAAACCTCGCCGGTGGCGAAGGTGGCGCGCGAGGTGTTGGCACCCGAGAGCACCACCGGCGCACCGGACAGCTGCGTCCAGGCGTACGTCAGCGCGTCGCCGTCCGCATCGGAGCCGGTGGCCTCGAGGGTCGCGGTGCTGCGCTCGTTCGCCGTCACCGGGGCGGCCGCAACGGCCGGAGCGCGGTTGACCGCGTTGACCGTCACGTTGACCGTGTCGCTGGTGGTCGCCTTGCCGTCGCTCACCGTCAGACGGAAGGTGAGCGTCTCACCGGAGACCGTCTCCGGCGCGGTGAAGGTCGCCGTGGCCGAGGTGGCGCCAGACAGCGCCACCGGCGTACCCGACACCTGCACCCACTGGTAGGTCAGGCTGTCGCCATCCGCATCCGTCGCGGAGCCGCTCAGCGTCGCGGTGGCCCGCTCGTTCACGGAAGCGTCCAGGCCCGCGTTCGCCGTGGGCGCGCGGTTGACCTGGCGCACGTTCACCACCACGTCCTGGCTGGCCGTGGCCGTCCCGTCGCTCACCGTCACGCGGAAGGTGAGCACCGAGTCAGCGGAAACCTCGCTGGCGGAGAAGGTGACGCGCGAGGTGTTGGCACCCGAGAGCACCACCGACGGGCCGGATAGCTGCGTCCAGGCGTAGGTGAGCGCGTCGCCGTCCGCGTCGGAGGCCGTGGCCTCCAGGGTCGCGGTGCTGCGCTCGTCCACCGTCACGGAGGAAGCCGTCACGGCCGGAGCGCGGTTCACGTGGCGAACCACCACGTCCACCGTGTCGCTGGTGCTCGTCTGGCCGTCGCTCACCGTCAGCCGGAAGGAGAGCGTCTCATCGAACGCGACCTCCGGAGCGGCGAAGGTGGCGGTGGCCTGGTTGTAGTTGCGCAGCGCAACCGACGTACCGGACACCTGCGTCCAGAGGTAGGTGAGCGCCGTGCCGTCCGGGTCGCTCGCGGAGCCGGTCAGCGTGGCGGTGCCGCGCTCGTCCACGATGGCGTCGAGGCCCGCATTCACGGTGGGCGCGCGGTTGACCTGCCGCAGGGTCACGGTGACCGTGTCGTTGGCGGTGGTCACCCCGTCGCTGACCGTCAGCCGGAGCACCAGGTTGGTATTGGCCGTCACCTCGGGCGCCGTGAAGGACGGCGTGAGCGTGTTGGCGTTGGTGAGGGTCACCACCGGGCCGGACACGCGCGTCCACGCGTAGGTGAGCGCGTTGCCGTCCAGGTCATAGGCGTTACCGGTCAGCGTCACCTGCGCACGCTCATCGACAGTCACGTCCGGGCCGGCGTTGACCACCGGAGCGGCGTTGCCGCAGACGCCGTTGTCAGCGCAGATCTTCGTGAACGGGGTGTTGGTGATTCCGCTGAAGGCCATGTCGTCCAGCACCCAGCCGGAGACGGCGACGGAGTTGTCGTTACCGATGCGGAAGCGGACCTGCACGGTCTTCCCCGCGTAGGTGTTCCCCAGGTTCAGCGTGACGGTGTTGAGCGTGGGGAAGCCCGTGGTGCTGCCCACGAAGGCGCGGCGTCCGGCCAGCGGGTTCTCGTTGCCGGCGTAGTTGATGAGCACGCCGTTGTAGAGGGACTCGCCGATGTCGACCCACGTCTGGCCCCCGTCCTGGGTGATTTCGATGACGGCACCGTCGTAGTTGCCACCGGTGTCGGCCTCGAAGGCGTGGGAGTGACGGAAGGTCAGCGAGAACGGCTGGGTGCTGCTCACCTGGAGCTCGGGGCTGATGAGGCGGATGTCGCTGCCCGCGCCCACGTTCGGGCCGAAGAAGGCCCGGTTGAGGTCGGTGAACTCCACGAGGGAGAAGAAGTCACCCGCCAGCGTCGGGTCGTACTCGGTCGACCAGGGCAGGTTCGCGCCCGATGCCTCGACGGTCTCCGTGGAGGTGGCCTCCGGCACTTCGTCGTAGTTGACCTTGAAGGCCAGCGCCGTCGACTTGTCGCCCGGAACCACCTGGCCGTCATCGCGGATGGCGATGGCGAAGTCGACCCGCTGCGCCAGGCTCGCGCCGCTGAGCGTCACCGGCACGGCAACCGACGCCGCACCGCCCGCCGGGATGGCCGGGAAGTTGACGGAGCCACGGTTGCCCACCGTCACGCCCGGGGTGGTGGAAACGACGGTGGCGCTGGTCGCCGCCGCGGCGTCGGAGCCCTTGTTGTAGACGGTGACGATGATGGAGCCCGTCTCACCGTTGTCCAGGATGCCGTCCGCGTCACCCGGAGTGGCGGCGGAGTCCGCGTAGTAGGCCTCGACGAGCTCCACGACCGCGCCGGTCTGGTAGCTCTCCACCACGCCCGCGTGGTTGGTGGAGTTGCGGTCCGGAGCCACCGCGCCCACGCCCATGCCGCGCCGGGCGAAGGCCGCCCAGAGGCGCTGGAAGTCGGCGGGGTCGTTGGCGAGGGCCGCCGCGAGGACTGCGTCACGCGCCTCCAGGTAGGTGGGCGACGGAGGCGTCAGCTTGTACCCGTTGACGACGTAGCTCTTCATCCGGTCCTGCGCCTCCTGGAACGGATGCGCACGGAGGAGCGCCACGTAGCACTCCCACAGCGTGGAGGCCCAGATTTCACCGGAGTTGTGCACCTGCGAGTTGACGCCACCCGGAGCGAACGGGGTGGTGGTCGGCAGCTCCACGCCGTCCATGATGTGGCGGTAGCGCAGCGCGTTCTTCGTCGGGTCCACCGAGTAGGCGCCACGGCGGATGCCGAAGAAGGCGGCGTCGGGGGAGGTGCCGCGCGTCGCGTACTCGGCCATGGCGTAGACGCCATTCCAGTTCGCGTTGGACGGAACGTTGATGTCCTCGGCGCGCACCATCATCAGCAGGGCGGTGAAGTCCCCCCAGCCCTCGCCCATCGCGCGGCCCTGGTTGTTGACCAGACCGGCGGAGTTCGCGATGAGGCGGTTGCTGATGTAGTGGCCCCACTCGTGCGCCACGATGGCGTTGTCCACCGTGCCGTCGAGGCCCACCGTCGGCCCGCGGAACATCCGCGTGTTGAGCCCCGGGATGGCGGCGCGCAGCCGGTTGGCGTCCGCCAGGGTGAGGCGCAGCGAGGGAATGGTGACGAGGGTGGACGTGCCACCGATGTCGGTGACGTAGCCCGGCGCGTTGTCGGCGATGAGCACGCCGATGGCGCCCGCCGCCTGCGCGTTCTCGATCTTCACGTTGAACGTGCAGGTGCCGCGGTCGACGAGGGCAATCTTCCCGGTCACCGCCGCCGCATTGGTCAGCGTGGTGCAGCCGTCCGTGGTCAGGACGCCGGCGGCATTGGACTCGTCCAGGGCGACCACCACGTCACCGGTGATGTCGAACGTCTGCGGACCGAAGGCCGCGGCGACACCGGCCTGGTAGTTGCCCGCCACCGGGGCGGGCGTGTTCGCCGTCACCCGCGCGTTGCGCGCGCCGGTGAAGAGGTACATCTGCATGCGCGGGGACGCACCGTCCGCCGGCGTGGACATGTTGGCGTTGTTGGTGCCGCTGTAGTCCTGCGCCTGCGCGTGGATGGCGTCGTTGCCCAGGCCGCCGCGACCGAAGTTGTTGGTCTGCGCGTTACCGGAGGCCTCGTCGAAGCCCGCGTCGTAGAACCAGTCGTGGAGCCAGTTGTTCATGTAGAACAGGCTCGTGGTGGCCGCGGCAATCTGCTCCGCATTGGCGTTCGGCTGGATGTCGAACAGCAGGGTCCGGTCGAACACGCCCGGCGCGGTGACGGTGGGGCGCAGGTCGCCCGAGTTGTAGAAGTCCGGAGCAACGATGTCCGCGTACGCGTCCACGTTGTTGCCGGTGGTCACCGTGGCGCCATTCGGGAGCCAGGGGTCGTTCTGGCTGTAGGGGGCGCTCTCGAGGGTGACCAGCGCGGGAGGCACGTACGCCGCGCGGAAGCCGTCCGGGTTGCCCGTGGGATGCGGGGTGGCGTTGGTGCCCGCGGGGCCGTCATGCGGGGTGTACGGCGGGGTGCTGTCCGCGAAGACGCGGTAGCTGAACTCCGCGTGCGCCGTCAGGTTGTTGCGCAGCAGCAGGCTGCCGTCAGCCGCGGACACGACGTAGGCGTAGTAGTCCGAGTCCTGGCTGTCCGCGGCCCCGGTGTTGATTTCCACGTAGTACGCGGGCACCAGCGCGGTGGGCAGCGGGAACAGCACCTGCTTGACGCGGGCCGGGATGACCAGGCCCTGCTCCAGCGGGCGGGCGAAGGGGGCCAGCGTGTAGTGCGAGTACCTGCCCGTCTCCTGCCTGGCGTTCGTCTTCGCCAGCAGGCTCGGGTCCAGCGCGTTGCCCGTCAGGTCCTGGTACGCCACCGCGATGGCCTGGGTGGCCGGCACCAGGAAGCGCATGCGCGCCTCCGGGATGTCGTTGGACACGTGCTTGGACAGCGAGCCGGAGATGGCCACCAGCTCGTTGTCGCGATTGAGAAGGAGGTTGAGGCCCTGGCGGAAGACCTCGATGCCGCCCGTCTCCTGCGCCAGCGTCACCACCTTGACGCCCTGGCGGTTCTGGCTGACGGAGACGACCTTGGCACCCGCGGACTCGAGGGAGCTCAGGCCATAGAGGGGCGCATGGTTCGCGATTTGCGCCAGAGCGGCCTGCTCCGGAGCCATGCTCGCGAACGAGGCGCTCAGCTTCGCCCCATCCGCGTCCTTGGTCGCCCAGATGAACGTGGGCGCGCCCATGCGCTCGTCACGGTGCGCGACGCGCGCACCCTTGATGGGGGTCACGGACTTGAAGCCAGCGACTCCAGCCGCGGGCTTCGCGTCCTGCAATGCATCGTAGTTCGGCAACGTCCGGGCAACAGCGCTGGTACCGGACAACACCAGCGACAGGCCAGACAGCGTGGCAACCAACCTTCTCACGTGGGGGAACTCCCTGTTCAACCGCGGGGTGGGAGCCACCGTGAGACCCGGGAGGTGTCCCAGCACCATCGCCGGAACACCAGGTCGCGAACGTCGCCCCCAAAGTGACGAACTGTCACCTACCGGAGAGATTAGGGTCCCATCCGATGTAGGCGGAAAGGCGACTCAGTCACTTTTTTCCAACGCACCGCATAATTCCCGAGTTACGGAAATATGCGAAGGAGCTGGGAGGAAAAATGCGGTGGGCGCGAAGCGCCAGCGGAGGCTGAGCGGGGTGTCAGGGAGTCGGGGTGCCAGCGACGGGCGGAGGCTCGGCCCGGAAGTGGGTCCAGAAAATGGGGTCGCCCTTGTGGAAGGCGGCAATGACGGGCTGGCCCACCAACCGCGGGCCATCGACTGCCTTCACGTAGGACGGCGTCAGGGTGTCCGGGTCCATCCCCTTGGACTCCACGTCGTCCTCCGTCAGCTTCGCGCCGGGCGGGATGTCCCGCGCCGCCACGAGGTAGTACTCCCGCTTCGTCGTTTCGAAGTGGGACCACAGCATCAGGTCGCCCGCCTGCACGGGCACGAGGATGCGCTGGTTCACGATGTAGCTGGCGCTGTCCGGCCTGACCACCGAGCTGGTGACGAACTGCTCGGGCACCGAGCGCTGCGAGATGTGCTCGAAACCGACGAGGGTGCCCTCGGACAGGTCCACGGCCGCGACGACCGTGGGGACCAGGTTCCAGCCCTTCCGGACGTCGCGCTCCTTCTTCTTCACCCAGGCGTAGCCGCCCACGCCGAACATGAGTGCGCTGACGAGAAAGCCAATCACGCCACCGGAAAGCATGCCCAAGCCGAACCCGCCATCCTGCCGGGAATCCCTGGAATCATTCATGGTGGCAGAGACGGTATCCGGTCCGGGACGTGGCACGCCAACCGGGTGGAACGCGCCACGCGCCGTCACTCCCTGAGAAGACAGCCAATACTGACTCTGCACCTACAGGGCGTCCATCCCGTGTTTCTACTGTGGCCAGGGCACATGGACCCCGTGGGGGAACATGGCGAAGGGATGCTCCGAGACCAGCCCGGAAGAGGCAGAGGCCAATGCCCGGGCGACGTGCACCTCCATCTGCGCCAGGGCGGACGTGTGGCTCGCGGGGCCGGCGGAGTGCTTCGTCTGCGTGGAGGGCGCGGCGCGCTGACGGGTCCGCGAAGCACCTGACGCCACGGGCGCCGTCAACGCGGGGCGCCCGGGCGTATCCCCCTCGAGCTGCTGTCCTGCATCCCGTTCCCGTGAGAGCGCCGTCAGCGCGCATCCGCCGTCTTCCAGCACCAGGTTCAGGGTTCTGTCGTCGCGGGTCTCCCTGACAGGTACCGCGGCTGGGAGTACGCTCGCAGCGAGCGGATTGACCGCGGCCCTCCTCGCGAGACACTCATGGCGGCTGGCTACCTGAACCCGGCACGGCTTCCCCTGGGCACGCGAGTGGGACCGTGGCGCGTGCTGGAACAGCGTGGACGCGGAGTCTACGGCGCCGTCTATCGCGCCCTTGGAGCGGAGGGCGCCGCGGGGCCCGTGGCCCTCAAGCTGGCCCTGCATCCTCGCGATGAACGCTTCGCACGGGAGGCGGAGCTGCTCTCCCGCATCCATCATCCGAACGTCCCTCGCCTCGTGGGGCACGGGGAGTGGCGGGACCCGGCTGGCACGGCCTTCCCCTTCCTCGCCATGCAGTGGGTGGAAGGCCTGTCTCTCTATGACTGGGCGAGGGTGCACCGGCCCTCCTCCCGACAGCTGCTCTTGCTTCTCGCCAGTCTCGCGCGGGCGTTGGAGGCCACACATGCCGCGGGGGGCGTGCACAGAGACGTGAAGGGCGACAACATTCTCGTGAGGAACGGGGATGGCCAGGCCTTCCTCACCGACTTCGGCTCCTGCCACTACGTGGGCGCCGCCACGTTGACCTGGCCGCCCTTCCCTCCCGGAACGCCCGCCTATCGCTCACCGGAAGCGTGGCGAACCGTGCTGCCCCCCGCCCCTGCTCCGGCCGTCCCCTACGCACCCAGGCCCGCGGATGACGTCTTCGCACTGGGTGTCACCGCCTGGCGGCTGGTGACAGGCGACTACCCGCCCTCGCTGGGGCTGTCGGCCGAGGGAGCTCGCGTCTGGAGCCTGGAGGGCCCGGGTCCTCGCGCTCCACGAGACCTCAACGGCCGTTGCTGTGTGGAGCTGAGTGACCTCGTGTCCCGAATGATGTCCGTGCATCCGGAGGCGCGTGGCAGCGCACGCGAGCTGGCCGTGGCGCTGGACGAGGCCGCACACGAAGCGGAGCCGGAGGCGGATGTACCCCTCTTCGGGCCAGAAGAAGCTCCGCCCGTGGATGTGGCCGCATCCTCTCGGCGCGTGACGCTCCGTGGCCGGGGTGCGGGCAGGAGGCACAGGAGCATCCCGGCCGGCGTGGGCGTGCCGCTGGTGCTGGGCATCGTGTGGCTGCTGAGTACGCGGCCCCGAGACGTGTCCACGAACGAGGACGTCTCGGCACAGCTTGGTTCGAAGGACGCCGGTGCGGTGGCCGTAGGGGAATCGGCCCTGACGGAACCCCTACCCGCCACTGCACCACCATTCGTGTGGTCAACCATCGCCCTGGACCTGCCACCCAAGCCGTTCCCGGGACAGATGCGGCCGGATGCCAGCGGCCGCTGCCCACGCAAGGGGCAGGTTGCCATCCATGGCGGCTGCTGGCTGAAGTTGACCCTGGCCCCGGAGGACTGTGACGAGAGTGGCTACGTGTACAAGGACGCGTGCTACGTGGCCGTCTTCAAGCCCGCGCGCCCTTCCACTTCGGGCCCCGCGGACTGAATGAAGACCGTGGAGTCAGCGAGTCCGCCGCTCCCTCCTCAGCGTCGACAGCGAGCTCCACAGCACCCAGCGGTTGAGACGGAGCTCATTTACGAAAGGCTACACAGGAGCCTCGGCGGCGAGCCCACGAGGAAGCAGGAGCTGCTTCCGGGGAGAAAACACGCAATAACTGCCTGACCTGAATACCCCGGAGGCACCATGAGGAAGTCCAGGTCCGCCGTACTCTCGCTGCTCCTCACGTCATTCGCGCTCGTCCCGGCACTGGCCACGGCGGGCCAGAGCGCCTCCACCCGCTGGGCGGCGAGCCGGGGCGACTTCCTCACCTGGCAGCTCAGCGGAGTGAGCCGGGCGGCGGATGGCACCCTTCAGCTGTTCCCGGGACAGGCCTGGTCCGGCACGGACCCCTACGGGCCGGGCGGCTACTACGGAGGCACGTATTACAACGGCGGCGCGTTCGTTCAGGGCGAGGCCACCAGTCCCATCATCAGCAGCGCGTTCAGCTTCCGCGAGGCCATCGCCTCGTGGGAGGCCACGACGCCCACGGGCACCTGGGTGGAGACCCTCATCCGCGTGCAGGTGAGCGGCACCTGGACGAAGTGGTTCAGCCTCGGCGTGTGGGCCTCGGACGCCGCCCCGGTGCGGCGCCACTCGGTGGACTCCCAGTCGGACAGCGTCGCGAGGGTTGCCATCGACACGCTGCTCGTCACCGCCAAGAAGTCGGGCGCGAGCGCCTGGCAGGTGAAGACGCGCCTGTTCAGCGTGGATGGCCTGTCCACGCCTACCCTGCACGCCAGCGCGCTCACCACCTCCACCTCGCCGGAGAGCCGGCCCACCGTTCCGCCCGGCAACCCCGCCCGGTGGAACCAGGTGCTCGCGGTGCCGCAGTGCTCGCAGATGGTCTACCCGGACGGCGGCGAGGTCTGGTGCAGCCCCACGTCCACGGCCATGGTGTTGAAGTACTGGACGGCAGACACCAGCGGCTGCGAGCCGGCCGTGCGCGCGGCCGTCAGCGGCGTCCATGACTGGTTCTACGGCGGGCATGGCAACTGGCCCTTCAATACCGCGTACGCGGCCCGGCAGGGCTTCCAGGCCCATGTGGCGCGCTTCACGAGCTTCGCCCAACTGGAGCCGTGGCTGTCCGCCGGAGTGCCGGCCATCCTCAGCGTCGCGTGGGGCAAGGGAGAGCTGACGGGCGCGTCCATCCCCTCCACCGCGGGGCACCTCATCGTGCTCGCGGGCTTCGACGCGGTTGGGAATGCCGTGGTGAACGACCCGGCGGGCGCCAGCGACACCGTCGTGCGGCGCACCTACCTCCGCTCGGAGCTGGAGCCGCTGTGGCTCTCGCGCTCCGGAGGCACGGCGTACCTCATCTACCCACGAGGCTGGACGGTGCCCGCGCTGTAGTGGATGCGTTGGACGAACGTAGACGTCCGGCCTTCATTGGAACCCCATACAGGGCCGAAGTAGCTTTCCGAGAGCACCCGCTTTTCTTACTTGCAAGTATGACCACAACCTGGAGGCTCACATGAAGAAGACAATTCTGGCCGCAATCGCAGGCTTCGCCGTTGCCTTCGCCGCGGGTGTCATCTCCGCACCGAGGGCGGAAGCGCTCGCACCGTCCTGCACGACCAATGCGGACTGTGCCAACTTCTCCTGCAGCAACCCCGAGCAGGTCCCTGTCTGCCAACGCGTTGTGACTCCCAGCGGGACGAGCGGCTACTGCCGCTGTGTGTACTGAGCCGTCCTGGCGCGCTTGCCCCGGTACGACCGCCGCTCCACGCGCAGCACCCCGGGGCCAGCGTCTTCTCGTCGGGTGATTCCAGGGTCTAGGCCGGGGTGAAGCGGTGGGGACCGGTGAGGCCCTGGGACTCGAACCACTTCCGGGCCGCCTGGATGTGCAGGGGGAAGGCGAAGATGTCCTCCAGTCCCTGCGGCCCATGGATGACGCCACGCTCCTGCGACTCGGTGCTCGGCGTGAAGGCCGCGAGCGAGGCGCGCTCAAGGGTAGGCGCCACCGAGAACAGCAGCACCCGGTTGGGCCGGGGCTCGGTGCTGGTGAACCACAGGGGCGTGAGCTTCGTCGCGTCCACCGTCACGCCGACCTCCTCGGACACCTCGCGCGCGCCGCCCACCTGCCACGTCTCGTGCTCCTCCAGGAAGCCGCCCACCAGGGCCAGCATGCCCTTGCGAGGCTCGATGCCCCGCCGCACCACCAGCAGCCCCGTGCCCTGCTCCGAGCGCACCGGGACGAGCACCACGGAGACGGGAATGGGGTTGGCCCATACCGTCACCTTGCATGCGGCATTGGGGCAGGTGCGCGGATAGGCAAGCGGCTCGGCGTAGGCGGTACCACAGAACGAGCAGAAGCGATCCTTCACGGGAGGAGGCATCGGGAACTCCAGGGCGAGAGCGGGTAGGCCGCTCGACCATCCTACCCTTTGGACGTTCCAGCGGGCGCGGCCGGTCCGAGCTGCTCGAGCCGCTGCACGTTGCGCAGCTCCACCGACACGAACACGTGCACGAATCGTGTTTCACCATCCCTGTGGCTGGCACCGCACCATCAGACAATCCAGGGAGGCTTCGCGCCTCGCTTGAACCGAGGCGCGGGCTTGGAGATGGGGCGCTATTCAATGCAACGGAAAGCGTTACCCTGATGAAACGTAGGCGCAGCCGCCGCCGGGCTAGAAACAATCACCACAGGCGTAGGCACCTGTCGGCCCGGCATCGATGAAGCTCGAGCCGGATTGGCAATAGAGGTGCTCCACGTTGTAGTGCCCGGGGCCCCCGTAGTAGCAGGGCGGCTGTCCTCGTCCCAGCCGCGAGCAAGTCCAGGTGTAGGTTCCCGTGTATCCCTCGGGACACGAGGGTGCCAGCGCCTGAGTCTGTTCGGCGACAGGGGAGTCTGGACTCTCCCCGTTCGGTTCCACACCGCCACAACCGGTCAACACTCCCGCGACAAGCATCGAACCGACAAGGAGAACGCGTCTTCGCATGCGGCCTCCGGAGTACTCAGGCTGGTACTGATGAGCACGGTAACGGACCCGCTCATTAAGGGGCAAACCCGCTGGATTCGTGTTTCTGCCGAGGCCCGAATTCTCCAACGCATCGTGCGAGCTGGCCGGGCAGAGACGCCTCCTCGGGGTCAGCCACGACGCTGACGCTACGCGCCATCTGGCGGAACTCCGCGCGGGCGTCCCCCTGGCGTGCCGAAGCACCTCACCGTGCTCCAGGACGGGCGGCCCGGCCCGGTCCACGGCACTGCCGAATCCAATTCCCATTTCCAGGCCGTCGGCCGGTCTCTCATGGGTCAGGCCCCCTTGGCCTGCCTGTCGCATCCCACCGCACTCCGAGCCGCCCCATGCCCGCCGCCCTGCGCCTTCCCGCCCTCGCCGCCGTCCTTCTTGTCGCCTGCACCGGCGAGCCCACGCCCGAGCCCGTGGATGCAGGGGAGCCTCCACCGGCGCCCGCGGCCTGGCGGCCCGTGGCGGACCTGCGCGCCGACGTGGACCGGGACGGCACGGTGGAGCTCGAAGGCGCCGGAGACGATGCCGACGAGGAGGCGTGGACGGCGACGCGCGGCGCGCTGTTCCTCGCGAACCTGGACGACGACGGAAGGCGCTGCGCACCCGCGACGCTGCCGGCGGACGTGAGCGACGTGCAGCTCGCGGCCTGCCACGACGCGTCGGACGACGTCGTCAACGGGAGCCAGGATGCACTGGACCTCGCGCCCCTGCGGACGGTGGCGCTCCCCGATGCGCCGGAGGACGCCTTCGCCACCGTGCAGGTGGTGGGCGCGGGCGCCGCCTACACGCGGCTGTTCCTGCGCACGTCCGGCACCTGGCGCGCGCTCGCACCGGGCGCCCGGGTGGAGGCAGGGCTGCTGCGCGCGGGCCTCGAGCTCGCGCTCGAGGGACGGGACGTGGCGCGCGACCTCTCGGCGTGGGACGGCAGCGCGGACGTCGTCCTCTCGCTCGGGCGTGACGAGGCACCGGGCGACGTGCTCGCGAGCGACCGGGTCCGCCTGAAGGTGGCGCCCGTGCTGACGCTCAGCGCCCTGCAGCCGGTGGAGGCACTCCACGTGTCGGACCCAGGCGCGGCCGGTGGTGAAGACGAGGCCGCCTTCATCGCGCGCCTCGAGCAATTGCGCGAGGCGGCGGGCATCACCGCTCCGCTCCTGCGCCACCCGAGCCGGGACCGCTGGATGCAGGACTTCTTCGAGGATGCATACATGGCGGTCCCCGCCGCGGGCGGCCGTCAGCACGTGATGCGCGTGAACGTGCGCTCCGCCGAGGTGTACGCGCCCACCGACCCGCTCGCGCCGCTGCGCCCCGCGGGCCGCGTGGTGTACGCGCTGCGTGGACCCGACGTCGCGGCGCTGCAACAGTTCCAGCTCGAGGGCGCGCTGAGCTCGCGCACCTACAACGCGATGGGCAACACGGAGACGGTGCCCCCGTACGCGGGCTACCCGCTCGGCAGGCACCTGCGCGGCAGCGCCTCGGGAGGGGCCCCGGACGCGTCCTTCACGCGGATGCTGGAGGCGCAGGGCATGCAGCCACCCGTGTATGTGGACACGTCCTGGCTGCAGGTGGGCCACGTGGACGAGACGCTCGCCCTGCTGCCGAGTGCCACGGCGCCGCGGGGATGGGTGCTCCTGGCAGCAGACCCCGCGGGCGCGCGCGCCATGTTCGAGGAGCTGGAGGCGCGCGGCCATGGCGAGGCACGCCTCTTCGTGGGCAAGGCGTGGCGCGTGAGCCGCCAGGACGTGCCAGCGGAGACGACGGTGGCGCAGGTGCTCGCGCGCACGGACGTACTCGACGCCTCCGCACGGGCGGCTACCGGGGTGGAGGGGCAGCTCGCCGTGCTGCGCCGTGAGCTCGCGCTGACGGACGCGGAGCTCGTGCGCGCGCCCTTCCTCTTCCAGCCGCGCGCCGGCAAGGTGGCGGCGTTCCAGCCCGCGAGCGCCAACCTCGTGGTGCTCTCGCGCACGGACGTCGCAGTGGCCGACCCGCACGGGCCCGTGGTGGATGGCGTGGACGTGTTCAAGGCGCACCTCGAGGCGCAGCTCGCGCCCCACGGCCTGCGCGTGCACTGGGTGGACGACTGGAACCTCTTCCACCGACTCACCGGCAACGTGCACTGCGGCACCAACGCGACGCGCGCGGTACCGGAGTCGGCGTGGTGGAACACCCCGGAGGCCCACCGTGTCACGCCGCACGACCCTCAGGTCGCGCCCTCCCCCGCTCGCGTGGAGCGCTGACTCCGACCGGAGAGGGGCTCAGGTCGCAGCCGCCAGCTCGCGTAGAGAGAACCCGGTCAGAGCACTGCCATGACCGCCCTGAACGTCAGCCCCAACAGCGCCAGTGACGACAGCACGAAGAGCGCGAAGCGCAGCTCTATCTTGTTGATGAGGGCCTGCACCAGGCTGTGAATCACGCGCAGGCCCACATAGCCCCAGGCCAGCATCAGGTTGAGACCTGTTCCTTCGCCCAGCAGCGCCAGCGCCAGGGTGACTGCGTAGAAGACGGTGGGCTGCTCCATCAGGTGGTTGTAGTTGTCGGCCTTCCAGCGCACCTCGGCCGGCAGCTGGCTCATCTGCTCGCCGCGCGGAGCATACGGGTCGGGCTTCATGCGGACCTTGAACATGGCCGGCAAGCGCGTGGCATACATCCATGCCCACATGACCATGGACCAGGACACGAGCGCGACGACGGGAGCGAGAATGGGGCTGTTCATGGCTCCTTCCCTGCCCCATGCAGCGGCACGGCGCAACTCGTGAGCGGTCTCCGGCCCGTCCCGCGCTGATTTGTCGCGCGGGTGCCCTCACTGTAGAGCGAGCCAGGCCTGGGAATTCCCACGCCGAGCGCGCGGCCAGGCACCTTGATGGCGTTCTCCAGCGAGAGCGCTGCGGCCTGCTCCGTCTGGCTCGTCATCTCGGCCGGGTCCGAGACGAGCATCCGCGTGGTGATGGCATACAGCGGCGTGTCTTCGTCATCCCCCTGCTCGTCCGAGTCGTCCCCCGTGAACAGGGACAGGGCGCGCATGCCGGTGGAGATGCGCCAGGAGGAACGGGCAACAGGGTGCTTCATCGAGATGACCTTTTCGCGTCGAGGTGATGAGAGGCGTCGGGGGGGGACTGCTCGCACGGCATACCGGTGCGCGTGGGTGGGTCCGTCATCGCGGCTAGAGTGCTCGGACGATGAGAGTCCCGCTCGACCTCCGCCGCGACTACAAACCCAGGTACGAGAAGAAGTAGCAGCAGCGTTCGATGTCGCCGTTCCAGCACGTACGTATTGGCCCGAAACAACAGGAGATGGAACATGGCTTCCAGCAGTCCGACGAAGATGGCGGTGATTGGCAGTGGCCTCATGGGATGCGCGCTGGCGCGAGCCTTCGCGGCGGCGGGGCACGAGGTCGCGGTCTGGAACAGGACCCCAAGCAAGGCCAGAGCCGTAGGCTGTGGCACTGTCGCGTTCGAGAATCTGATTGAGGCCGTTTCCGGACGGCAGCTCGTGGTCGTCTCCCTGTCCAACTACGCCGCCTGCGCCGAGCTGTTCTCTTCAGAGGGCGTCGCGTCGGCGCTTGCTGGAACGACGCTCGTCCAGCTCACCAGCGGCTCACCCGCGGACGCGCGCCGGGGGCTCGAGTGGGCGCAGGCCCACGGCGTGGACTACCTGGACGCCGCGATACTCGCCTACCCCGCTTTTGTCGCCACCGATTACGCGACCGTCTTCTACGCCGGGAAGCGCTCGGTCTTCGACCGCCACCTCGAAACCCTCCAGGCGATTGCCAGGAGCTCGGTCTACGTCGACGAGCAGATTGGTTCCGCCGCGACGCTCGACTGCGCGATTCTCGAGGCCTACTACGGAAGCTCTCTGGCGTTCCTCCACGCCGCGGCCATGTGCAAGGCGGAAGGTCTCGACCCGAAGACCTTCTTCTCCCACAAGAACTCGTTCATCGGCCTGATTTCCGTCACCGCCGACGCTGCCCAGGCGATGATTGAAAGCAACGATTTCTCCGGCAACCAGTGCAGTCTCAACACCCACGTGGCGGCAATCGAGCACATCGTCCGGCTGAGCAACGACGCCCGCATCTGCGCGCGTTTTCCCAAGGAGCTGCTCGACAACTACAAGCGAGCCGTCAGCGCGGGATTGGGCAGCCATGAATTGCCAGCGGTGTTCCAGACCCTGACGCAGGATTGACGCGGCGTCAGGTGGACATCACGAGTCGAGCCAGGGCTGGAAGGTCCTTCACCGGCTCGTGGTGAGCCCGGCCGGCGCTCGCGGCTCATGCACACGCACGTGAGTCCCTCCCGAGAGCACTCGAGAGGGAGCGATTCCGAAGAAGTGCCGGAAGGCCTTGCTCATGTGCGCCGAGTCGACGAACCCGGCCTCGTGCGCCGCCAGCGTGAGGTTCTCGCCCGCGGCGAACCGCCGGCTGACCTCGCGCAGGCGCTGCCACGTCCGCAGCTGACGCGGCGTGACGCCAAGGTCGGAACGGAAGAGGTGCTGCAGCCGCGAAGGCGAGACGCCCGCGCGCGCAGCGAGCGTGGGGAGCCGCCAGAGGGCATCCGGCTGCCGGGAGATCAACGCCGCGACCTCCTCCACCCGGGCGTCGCTCGCATACCGTCCCGGAGGAGGCCCGACCTGCCGCTCCACCCACGCCTCCAGCTCCGCGAGCGGCAGCTCTCCCGCGAAGATGGCCCGAAGATCCTGCCGCCGCCGCCGGGGCTGCCCGAGCACGTGCACGCTCTCGAAGGCGGGCAGCTCGGCATGCTCGCAGAGCTGTCGGTGGTCGACCTGGCCTGGGGTCAGGTGGAGGACTCCCATCAGCGTCTCGCCGCAGTCCAGCTCATGGAGGCACCCGGGCGCGACGACGAGGTGCTCGACGACCTGCCACACCGCGCCGGGCTGCCCGAGGCGGAAACCGAACCGGCCGTCGATGCCCACGAGCAACGCCGAGCCCGTGTGCGCATGGAGGGCCACGCGCCCCAGCCGCGCGATGGACAGGACCCGGTCCTCCCACAGGTCGATGCGTGCTTGAAACATCCGCCCACTGTAGCTGGTTCGTACAAGCGCCGGAGGGCGCGGGGCTCCACACTCGCGGCATGAACCTCGCCCAGAGTATCGCGGTCTTCTCGGCCGGCGGCTTCCTGCTGGCCGGCCTGTCCTTCGGCGTCTGGAAGTACGTCCAGATTGCCCGGAGCCCCAAGGCCCAGGCCTCCGTCTATGTCGACATCGCCCACCGGGCCGCGCTGCTGTACGCGTTCGCGTGTCTGGTCGTCGAACGCTTCGTCATCCTCAGCACGCTGGACGCCACCGTCGAGCTGGTCGCGGTCCTCTCGGTGATTGGCTTCTTCGCGCTGGGCCTCTCGAGCTATGTCGTCCACGGCGTCTTGCGAGACACGGACAACCAGTTCGAGCGGCCCCACAAGCTCGGACGCGCCGAGCTTCCACCCGCGGTGATGGTCGGCTCCATGGTCGCCCTGATTGCCGGTGAGCTCGGCGGCTTCGCGGTGTTGTTCTGGGGCGCCGCCACCTCGTGAGCCGGACCGAGCCGCGGTGCGCGTCTGGGAAACGGGCGCGTGAAGGGCCTTGGACTTCCCTGGTCCGGAGAACGCCTACCGCACCGCCTCGCAGACCCTGTTCCGGCCGGTGTTCTTCGCGGCGTAGAGCGCCTGGTCTCCACGGGACAGCAGCTGCTCGAGCCCCTCCCCCGGGCGCCACTCCGCCACCCCCACGCTGACCGTGAACGAGAGGGCCTTCCCGACGCCTGGCACCACGGCCTCCGCGAGGGACTGTCTCAGCCGCTCGGCCACCCGCAGCGCCCCTTGCGCGCCGGTCTCCGGCAGGAGGATGGCGAACTCCTCGCCGCCCAGCCGCCCGAGCACGTCCACGCTGCGCAGCGCGCCCTGGCTGGTGCTCGCCAGCGTGCGGATGACCGCGTCCCCCACCGGGTGGCCATGGGTGTCGTTGATGCTCTTGAAGCGGTCGATGTCCACCATCAGCAGCGAGACCGGGCGTATGGCGCGGCTCGCGCGGTCCAGCTCGTGCTCCGCCTGTTGCAGGAAGCTGCGCCGGTTGTGCACGCCGGTGAGCGAGTCGCGCGTGGCCAGCACCTCCAGGTCCAGCTCCAGCCGGAAGGCACGCCGGGAGAGCCGCTCCGAGAGCGCCGCCAGGATGACCCCCGCCGTGGCCCCCGAGCCGAGGAACACGTTCACCGCGAAGAAGAAGAGGCGGCTTGCCCCGAAGACGAACCCAAGCACGTTCACCACCGCGAGCAGGAGCCCATGGCAGATGAGCGCCTGGCGCAGCGAGGTCGTCAGCCCCGAGAGCATCACCACCATCAGGAGCAACGAGCCCACCGCGAGCATCTCTCCGAAGAGCAGGCCCACCGAGAGCCGGGTCACCGACGCGGCCCCCACCCCCACTCCCGCCAGCAGCAACAGCTCCACCCGCGCCCTCGCCGGCTCCCAGCGCGCGAGCAGGTGCAGCACGAGGTATGCCCCCACCGCCAGAAGCCGCACCACCAGGTTGCGGCCCAGCTTCCCGGGGTCGAGCTGATAGTCCAACCCCATGAAGGCGAAGAAGAGCGTCGCGGCCACCAGGAACGTCCAGCGCAGCTTCGCGTGGAGCTCGCTCAAGCCCCGCTCCGCGTAGCGCTGTTCCTCCTCGGCAGAGAACACCGTATCCATCTCCATCCCTGTCGGCGAAAAAAGCGAGGAGGCTGGCAACCCGGACGGAGTGGGCGCCGGTTGGGGCCTCCTTCGTCCGGACTCCCTCCGGAGGCAGAGGGGCCTGGCGCCAGGCGACCTTCGTTCCCCCCGCGCGCGAATGACTGTCATTCGAAACGGCCGCAACCTCAGCACATCTGCGGATGGAGGAGCAACGCGGGCTCCGGATGAAGGCCTGACAGGTGTGTCCGCTGGGGAGCCCCGCGCGCGTGCCAGGACTGGCACGTTCCACCCTCCGGCGCCACGTCCGCCAGCGGCGCGACGACGCCAACCTCTTGATTCCCGAGCGGGTCTGCCCGTTCGCGCGTCGTGGCCCCGCCCTTGCTCATGGGCCTCCCCGTACCCTTGGCGAGGTGAAGCGATGCGTTACCGAAGTGCAGGAAGCAGATGTGTCACGGGGCTCGCGGCATGGCTGACGCTGGCGGCATGTGGTGAGGCCACGCAGGCGTCCCGGGCTCCCGCGGAGGCGTCACCCGGCGTCACCGCGCGGTCCCTGCAGATGGGGCCGGATTTCGTCGTGACGTCGGTGACAGGCCCCACGAGCACGCTGCCGTCGCAGCAGATGTCCGTCTCGGTGCGGGTCTGCAATCAGGGCACGGAGCCTGGCGGCGCCCCCGTGGAGTTGTACCTGTCGCCGGACGGCATCATCACTCCCAACAGCCCCTGGTCCGACGTGTCCCTGGGCAGCGTCCTCATGTACCTCTGGCCGGACGAGTGCCGGACGGAATCGCTGCAGGTCACCGCGTCCGTGAGCACCGAGGGGGGCTACTACCTGGGCGCCGTCGCGGACCCCATGAACGGGCTCCCGGAGTCTGATGAGACCAACAACACCTTCGCAGGCAACCGCATCGGCGTGGGCGACAAGCCGGACCTCGCCGTGACGGCCATCACCGGCCCCGCGAGCGCGCTGCCGGGCAGCCCCATCACCGTCACCGCGACGGTGTGCAACCAGGGCAGCCAGATTACCGGCGCACCGGTGGAGTGGTACCTGTCGGAGGACGACGTCATCACCCCCCGGGGCCCGTCCGCGGACTTCCTCCTGGGCTCCGGCTCCGTCGCGCCGCTCTTCCCGGGGCAGTGCGTGACGCGCACCCTCGTGGGCTCCACGGGTGGCAGCCAGGGCACGTACTACCTGGGCGCCGCGGTGGACGCGGACAATGTCGCCCTGGAGCTCATCGAGGACAACAACACCCACACGGGCCACCGCATCGCGTTCGCGGAGGGGCCTGACTTCGTGGTGTCGTCCGTCTCCGGCGCCACCGGCGCCCGGCCAGGGGACTCCTTCAGCGCGGCGGTGCGCGTGTGCAACCAGGGCACGGCATCCGGCCACGCCGCAGTGGAGCTGTACCTCTCGCAGGACTCCGTCATCACCCCGATGCCGGCGCCGGCCCCGGGCATGGATTCAGACTGGCCCCTGGACATCCGCTACGTGGACCTCGCGGCGGGCGAGTGCCGGACGGAGACGATGACGGGCTACGCGAGCGGCCCCGATGGCACGTACCACCTGGGCGCCATCGTGGACCCGCGCGGCTTCGTCAGCGAGCTGTTCGAGGACAACAACACCCTCGCGGGCAACCGCATCGGCGTGGGCCACCGGCCGGACTTCATCGTCACGTCCGTCAGCGGCCCGGCGAGCGCGACGTCCGGTCAGCCCATCACCGTCACCGCGACGGTGTGCAACCAGGGCACGCGCGCGGAGAGCGCCAACGTGGAAGTCCTCCTGTCGCAGGACGCGGACATCACTCCGAGCACGCCCCCCCGCCCGGTCACCGACTTCCCCATCGGCTCGGCACGCTCGGACATGCTCGCGCCGGGCATGTGCCAGGCGCTGAGCATCCCCGCCCAGGCCCTGGTACCGGGGAACAACCGCACGTACCACCTGGGTGCCGCCGTGGACCCGATGGCCATGGTCCTCGAGCTGTTCGACGACAACAACACCCGCTTGGGCCATCGCATCGGCGTGGGAGTCCTTCCGAACCTCGTCGTCACCTCCATCAGCGGCCCCATGAGCGTGCTGCCGCGCGAGTGGTTCGACGTCTCGGCGACGGTGTGCAACCAGGGCAGCCAGGCGACGTACGGCTCCATCCTGGAGCTCTACGTGTCGGAGGACCTGACGCTCGTCGCGAACCGGCACGGCGGGCCGGACGTCTTCCTGGACACCGCCGCAGTGGACCCGCTCGCCCCGGGCCAGTGCCAGACGGTGACGGTCTCCGCGTACTCGCGCTTCCCGACGGGCACGTGGCACCCGGCCGTCGTGGTGGACCCGGACGGACAAACCCCGGAGTTCATCGAGGACGACAACACGCACGTGGGAAGCCGCTTCGGCGTGGGTGAGAAGCCGGACTTCGTGGTGACGTCCATCACCGCGCCTTCGAGCGTGCAGCCCGGCGACTTCTTCGACGCGTCGGTGCGCGTGTGCAACCAGGGAACCCGGGCGGGCAGCACCTCCGTGGAGCTGTACCTGTCCGAAGACACCGTCATCACCCCGACCTCGCCGTATGGCCCCACCCCGGACTCCCGCTCGGGCGGGGACTTCAGCAGCCACCTCGCTCCCGGCCAGTGCGAGCTGGTGACGGTCTTCGCGCACGCGGGAGCGAGCCTGTACGGCTCGCGCTACGTGGGCGCCTTCGTGGACCCCGACGACACCAGCGACGAGCTCCTCGAGGACAACAACGCCTGGACGGGTGGCCTCATCGACCTCCAGCCCTGAGGAAGGACGCGGGCGCGCGGAAGGAACGTTCGTTCCGCGCGCCTGCTTCGCGACCGGGGGCAGGGGCTCCCACGCCCGCGGCCTCGGGCAGGCCTCTCCGCCCGGGTGGGCGCGGCGCGCTCCGGCCCGAGCGGTACGGCTAACGCACCGGCGCCCAGATGGCGCTGTGCGCCTCCGGCGCATCCGGGGACTCTTGCGCCGTATAGAAGTAGGCCGCGACAGCGGCGCGCCCCCGTCCCTCGGGACACTCCAGCGGGGCCGGGTGGCCATGCCAGTGGTCGTCGCCATGCGCCATCACGACCAGCCGGTCGAGGAGCGGGGCGATTCGGGTCTCGCACCGGGAGAGGTCGGCGCTCCACAACTCCAGGTCGCCGCCCCAGGCGGCCTCCCAGCCGGGGTTCAGGTAGTAGAGGACGGTGAGCCGCCGCGAGAGCGCGCGGAAGCGGTCCCGGTTGAAGTCCGCATGAAGCGCCAGATGCCCTCCCCGCAGCGTGAGGTGCAGCCCGGCGCCCCGGAAGTGAGGGTCCGCGATGAGCCCCTGCACGCCGGTGAGTGTCTCCAGGAAGTCGAGGAACGACATGCCCGACAGCTCCGAGAGCAGGTGCCGGAGAGACCCGTGCACCCCTTCGAAGGCCTTGCGCTGGAGCTGGCCCAGGCGCGCCGCCTGTTCCTGGTGGTCCCGTCGCTTCCAGTCGGCTTCGGCCGCGCCCGGGAAGACCCCGGCCAGCCCGGACGCCAGCGGCTCTCCCAGGAAGCCATCGATGACGACGTGGGGGTGGGGCCGTGCGGCGGCGTAGGCGTCACGATGGGCCACCGCCAGCGCGCGGAGCGCCGTACGATTGAGGAAGAAGCTCGGCCCCCGCAGCGGGCCTTCTTCGATGGTTGCGACGCTCACGGGACCTCTTCCGTCTGGGTTGCCGACCTTCGAGGATGCCATGAGCGCCGAACCCACGTCTTCGAACATGAGCGCGGGTGCGCGGCAACCCGCACCATGACGGGAAGCCTGTGGCACAGTGCCGCCACTCCCACCCACGAGGCTTTCCCGGAGGTTGCCCGCCATGAGCCCCAAGCCCCTCCTCGGCCTGCGCACGGCCATCTACCCCGTCACCGACCTGCAGAAGGGCCGGGACTGGTACAGCGCGGTCCTGGAGACCCGCCCGTACTTCGACGAGCCCTACTACGTCGGCTTCAACGTCGGCGGCTTCGAGCTGGGGTTGGACCCCGACACCTCGGGCGTCCCCGCGGGCGCCGCGGGCGTGACGACTTACTGGGGCGTGGAGGATGCGGCGCGGACCTGGGACCGCCTGCTGGCGCTGGGCGCGACGCCCTTCAGCCCCGTCCGCGACGTGGGCAGCGGCATCCGGGTGGCCATCGTGAAGGACCCCTTCGGCAACCTGCTCGGCATCATCCAGAACCCGCACTTCCCGAACAGGGCCTGAGCCGCCCTACGCGGTGAGCGGGAGCCGGACCGTGAACGTCGTCCCCGCCTCCTCGGTGGACACGACCTCAATCGTCCCCGAGTGCGCTCGCACGAGCTGCTTCACGATGTAGAGGCCCAGCCCGATGCTCCGGCTCGAGCGGTCATGCGTGGCGGTGGCGCGCTGGAGCGGCTCGAAGAGCTTCGGCAGGAAGGCCGCGGGAATCGGCGTGCCGTGGTTGTGGATGTCCAGCACCGCCGAGCCGTCCGCTTCGCGCAGCGCCGCCGTGACGTCCGTCCCCACCGGGCTGTACTGGAGCGCATTGGAGAGCAGGTTGGTCAGCACCTGCGCGATGCGGTCCACGTCCACGGAGGCCTCGAGACGCGCGGGCAGTGAGGGAACGATTCTCCGCTCCGGCCAGGCGAGCGCCACCTCCTCGATGACATGCCCGCAGACGCCGGCGAGGTCGGCCGGCGCTCGCATGATGGGGATGCCGCCCCCGAGCCGCGCATGGGTGAAGTCGAGGAGGTCGCGAATCATCCTCACCGCCCGCTGACCGGCGGAGCGGATGCGGCTCATCGACTTCACCGTGCGCTCGTCGAGCCCCTCCTTGCGAAGCAGCAGGTCGGCGCTGACGAGGATGGCGTTCAGCGGATTGCGCAGGTCATGGCTGACGATGCCGACGAGCTGCTGCTCGAAGCTCTCGCGCCGCTTGAGCTCCGTCACGTCGCGCGAGACACAGAGGAGTCTCTCCGGCCTGCCGTCCGCCCCTCGAATCGGCGTGAGCAGCACGTCCCACCAGAGCGACTTCCCCCGCGTCGACGGGCAGTGGCCGACGAAGCGGCCCGACTCCCCGGCCCGGGCCCGCTCGAGGGCGGCCTCGGCGGCGGCGCGGTCCGCGTCCTTCCAGAAGTCCAGCCAGCTGGTGCCGACCACCGTGGACAGGTCGTCTATCTCCAGCATGCACTGGCCCGCGTTGCTCAGCGAGAGCAGGCGGCCCGAGAGGTCGAGGAGCTTGATGCAGTCGCCGCTCGCGGCGAGGACGCCGTGGTTGAGCGCCTCGCTCGCCCGAAGCGCCTCCTGCGCGGCGCGGGCCTCCTGCTCGAGCCGGTGGATGCGCAGCGCCGACCGCAGCGCATGGCCCAGCCGGTCCGCCGAGAGCGAGGACTTGGCCAGGTAGTCCGAGGCCCCCGCCTTCATCAGCGCGACGGCGACCTCGGCATTGTCCTGCCCGGTGAGGACCACCACGGGCACGCGGACGGCCCGGGCCCGCAGCTCGCGCACCACGTACAGCCCGTCATAGGGGGGCAGGCCGAGGTTGAAGTCCAGCAGCACGAGGTCGAAGGACTCCGTCTCCAGCAGCCGCAGCGCGGAGGCCGCGTCCTCACACTCCTCGGCGTCCACGGCGAAGCCGGCGGAGCGCATCATCCGCTTCACCGTCATCCGGTCGAACTCGTCGTCGTCGACGATGAGCACACGCAGCGGCTCGAGGGCGCGCCGTTCCCCGGGGGCCGCCACGGGCTCGGCTGCCGCGAACACGTCCTGCCTCAAGGCATCTCCACGAGCGTCCAGTACTTGTTGAGCGCGGAGGTGAGCTCGACGAAGTTGGTGAAGGTGACGGGCTTGAGCAGGTAGCCGGCGACGTTCAGCTTGTACGCGTCCACCTTGTCGCGCTCCTCGTTCGACGTGGTGAGCACCACCACCGAGAGCCCGACGAGCTCGGGGTCCTGCCGCACCGCGCGCAGGAACTCGATGCCGTTCATCTTCGGCATGTTGAGGTCGAGCAGGACGAGCCGGCGGCCACGCGGGACGGTGCCATCGCGCAGCATCCGCAGCCCTTCGAGGCCGTTCTCCGCGACGTAGATGGGATTGGAAATCTTGTTCCGGTCGAAGGCCCGGCGGACGTTCATCACGTCCACTTCGTCGTCGTCCACGAGGAGGATGTTCATCGCCCTGTCTTCACTCACGCCGCCCTCTCTTTCATGGGCCAGGTGAAGTGGAACTTCGCGCCGGCTCCAGCGGCGGACTCCACCCACACCCTCCCGCCCCGCGACTCCACGACCTTCTTCACCACCGCCAGGCCAATGCCGGTGCCCTCGACCTTGTCGCGCGCCTCCAGCGTCTGGAAGATGCCCCAGATGCGCTCGTGGAACTCGGGGGCGATTCCCGGCCCGTTGTCCGCGACGGCGAAGTGGCACAAGTCGCCCTCCTCCACCGCGCTCACCACCACGTGGGCATCTTCGCGGCGCGCATGCTTGAGCGCGTTGGTGATGAGGTTCATCAACACCTGCTGGAGCGGCACGCGCTCCGTGAAGAGCACCGGGAAGCCGCCCGGAAACTCCACCACCGCTGGCGGCCTGGGAGCGACGAGCTCGACGAGCTCGTTCAGCAGCCTGCCGACCTCGAGCGTCTCCGGCTTCCCGCGCACACGGCCCGCGCGCGAGTACTCGAGGATGCCGTCGATGAGCGCCTCCATCCGGTGGACGCGCCTGCGCATCAGGTCGAGGTGCTTGCGCGAGTCCGCGCTCAGCCCCGCGCCGACATCCTCCTCGAGCCACTGCGACAGGTTGGCGATGCCGCGCAGCGGGGCCTTCAAGTCATGCGAGGTGACGTAGGCGAACTGGTCCAGGTCCTGGTTGCTGCGCTCCAGCGCCCGGATGAGCCGCTGCGCCTCGCGGAACAGGCGCGCGTTGTCCATGGCGATGGCGGCCTGCGTGGCGACGCCCACCGCGAGCCGCTCGGCGCGCTCGGTGAAGACGTCCTCCTTGCCGTGGCCGAAGAAGAGGCCGCCAATCACACGGCCGTCGCGGGAGACGACCGGCACCGCGAGGTAGCTGACGACCGGCAGGTGGCCGGCGGGCATGCCGTGGTACGGCGGATTCTGGCCGTAGCGCGGGTCCTTCCGGATGTTGGCGACCCGGACGACGCCCTCGCCCGAGAAGGTGGGGGCGAAGACCTTCGTGTTCCGGGGCATCGGGAACTTCGAGAAGGCCTCTCGGGGCACGCCGGAGATGGTGTACAGCGTGTACGACTCACCCCGGTCGTCGACGACGTTGTAGAAGAACGCGCCGAACTGCGCGCCCGTCAGCCGCGTCGCCGAGTCGGTGATGGCCTGCACGAGCTTGTCGGTGTCGAGCTCGGCCGCGATGAACTGCCCGACCTTGTTCAGGAGGTCGAGCGTCTCGCGCTCCTCGCGCGCCTGCTCCTCCGCCCGGGCCTGCTGCTGCCGCGCGCGGACCTGCTCCGTCACGTCGTAGGCGAACGTCATGATGCCTTCGACGTTGCCGCTCGTGCCGCGCATCGGCTGGTAGACGAAGTTGTAGAAGCGCTCCTCCCCGCTGGCGTGCAGGCGCACCGGCAACTCCTTGCCTTCGAAGGGAGTGCCGGTCGTGTACACGCCGTCGAGGATGGCGAAGATGCCCTGGGACTCGAGGTCCGGAAACGTCTCGCGCAGGGGCCGGCCGACGTGCACCTCGCAGCCCACGAGCCGCAGATAGGGCGCGTTGACGAGCTCGACGTGGTGCTCGGGCCCCCGCATCACGATGATGGGGGCGGGCGCCTGCATGAAGAGGCTGTGCAGGTGCGCGCGAGCGCGCTCCGCGTCTTCCGGGGGCTGGGGCCGGAGCGGGTCCCCGGCGGGAGCCGCCCCGGAGGCCTCCGTGGGGCTCAATGAGACTTCCGGCCGCGCGCCTCTGTCTGTCGTGGGATTCATCCGTGGGTCTCCGGCGGACTCTCGCTGGCGAAGTCACGAATTTCACGGGCGGTTCAGACCTTGGGGCCGGTGCGCGTCGCGAAAAGGACAGAGCCTCCGCCCGGTGCTGACCAGGAGACAGTCCAGCAGGCCGACATCCAGGCCGTGACGCCCACATCCGACTGAGGACCTGGCTGACACTCCCCCGTGAAGGCCACCCCTGGCCAATAAAGGTGGTCCGGGTTTCCGGCCGCGCACTTCCTCATCTACACGCCCGGAGTCCTCGTGAAGGCGGGCAGCCGCGGGAACTGGGGGCCCAGGCGGTGATGGAGTGGCTGGCGGCGCTGCCCTTCACCGTGGCCTCCTTCGACACCGCGCATCCAGAGTGGGAACAGGGCCCGGACGCCCATGCGGCGCCCGGCTTCGCCTTCCAGCACTACGCGCACGGGTGGGCCTGTGCCTTCCGGGGAGAGGGACACGCGCAGCCGGTGTCGCGCCGGTGGCTGGAGCACGGGCCCTGGCGCGTGCTGCGCGGCCCCGGGGACACCCCGCTGGTGCAGTTCCACGACGTGGAGGCGGACGCGGACCACCGGCCCACACCCGTGAAGCCCGGCTGGGTGAAGGCCGTGGAGGCGCGCGGCCGGTAGTGGAGCCGGGCTGGAGCCGCCCAAGCGCTACCGGGCCAGGCTCTCGCCCCCGGGGGCCTGGGAGACGGGGACCCCGTTGACGACGAAGACGGTGAGCGTCGCTGGCTGGCTCCGGTTCCCGGACGTGTCGAACGCCGTGGCCGTCACGGTGTGGAGCCCGTCGGCCACCAGCATCGTGGACCAGCCCAGGAGGAAGGGCGGCCGGGTGCTGGTCCCGATGCCATGGCCGTCGACTTCGTAGAACACGGAGGCCACGGCGATGTTGTCCGAGGCGCTGACGCTCAAGCGGACCGTCCCGCTCACCGTGGCGCCCTCCACCAGGGACGTGAAGGTGAGCGCGGGCGGCTCCGACTCGTTGTCCACGGTCACCGTGACGGAAGTCTCCCCCACGTTGCCGCGAGCGTCATGGGCGAGCACCCGCAGGGTGTACGTCCCATTCGCCTCGATGGCCGTGGACCACCAGACGGTGGCCGAGGTCGTGTTGAGGGCCGTCCCCACCTTCTGAGTCCCGCTGTAGAACTCGAGCTTCGTCACGCCGACGTTGTCCGAGGCGGAGGCGGTGATGGCGACGTTGCCCCGCACGGTGGCGCCCGCGAGCGGCGCGGCGAGCCGCACCTGGGGCGGCGTCTCGTCGTTGTCGGTGAGGACGGAGATGGACGTCACCGCGCCCTCGTTGCCCACCGAGTCATGGGCCCTGACACTCAGGGCATGGCTGCCATTGGCCACCGCGCCCGAGTCCCAGGTCCACGAGAACGGCGCCGTGGTGTCACTGCCCAGCAGGATGCCGTCCACGAAGAACTCGACGCGAGCCACCTCCACGTCATCCACGGCGGTGGCGGTGAGCGTGACGAGGTTGCGCACCGTGGCGCCGTCCACCGGAGCGGTGAGGGTGGCGGTGGGCGGCGTGTTGTCCACCGTCACCGAGCGCGCGGTAGAAGTGCCGTGGTTGGAGGCGGCGTCGTACGCCTCGGCCCGCAGCGTGTGCACGCCGCCGAGCCCCGTCCGCGTGTCCCAGTCCCAGGCATACGGCGCGGTGGTGTCACTGCCCAGCAGCGTGCTCCCGTCGTAGAAGTCCACGCGCGTCACGCCCACGTTGTCGGAGGCGCTGGCCACGAGCGTGACGACGCCCCGGACGAGGCTGCCCGCCGCGGGCGCCTGGAGGTCCACCTGCGGCGCCGTCAGGTCGTTGTCGAGGGTGACGGTGACGTACGCGGTGCCCACGTTGCCCGCCGCGTCGTAGGCGCGGATGGACAGCGTGTGCGGCCCGTTCGTCGTGGTGCGCGTGTTCCAGCTGAAGGCATACGGCGCGAAGGTGTCGGTGCCCAGCAGCTCCGCGCCATCGTAGAGCTCCACCTTCGTCACCCCGACGTTGTCGGTGGCCGTGGCGGTGATGGAGGCGAAGTCGCGGAGCACCGCGCCCGGAAGCGGCGCTGTCAGGGTCGCGGTGGGCGGCGAGAGGTCCGGGGCGGCACTGACGGTGAAGACCAGGTCATCGTGGTCGTTGTAGCTGCCAGCCACGCACGCCGAGGAGGCGCTGCCGCTGTAGCGGAAGCGGCCCCGGATGGCCTGGGAGCCCGTCTGCGAGGGCAGTGTGTAGGTGGTCGAGAGCACCTGGGCGCCCGTCCCGGCGGGCGTCAGGGTGCCGATGAAGACCCAGGAGGGATTGGTGACGCTGGCGCTGTAGTACAGGTCGAGATGGTCCGACCCGCCAGCGATGTAGGCCCAGACCGTGGCCTCGATCTTCACACCCTTCCCCACCGTGAAGGGCTGGCCATCCACCGAAGACACCTTCAACCGGTCCAGCGACTCGTCGGAGTGATAGCCGCCGGAGGTGCCGTCCGCGCAGGAGCCGCCCAGCGTGTTGGGCTGGTTGGGCTCGGGGCCGAGCAGCGCGCGGCCGTTCAGGAGCGCGAGCGAGTCACACGAGGCCGCCGCGCCCGGGCACCGGGGCACCTTGAGCGTGCTGTCGTAGATGGCGGTGGCATGGATGGGACCGCTGTTCATGGTCAGCGTCACCGTGGCCACGTTGGACTGGAACACGCCGTCGCTCGCCGTGTACGTGAACGCGTCCTGACCGACGTAACCCGCCTGCGGGGTATAGGTCAGGTGGGGTGCGGTGCCGGAGAGCGTGCCGTGGGCCGGAGCGGACGTCACGGTGTAGGTGACTGCGTCACCATCCGCGTCCGGGGCCGACAGCGTCACCGCCACCGGAGTCCCCTCCGTCGTCGTGACGAACACGTCACCGGCCGCCGGCGCGTCACTCACCGGCGTCACGGTGAGGGTGACGGTGGCCAGGGTGGAGGTCAGCCCATCCGAGGCCTCGTAGATGAACGAGTCGGTGCCGAAGAAGTGGGCCGCCGGCGTGTACGTCAGCTGGGGCTCGGTGCCGGAGAGCGTGCCGCGCACGGGCGGCACCGCGATGGAGTAGACGATGGGCCGGCCCTCGGTGCTGGTGGCCGACAGCGTCACCGGCACCGGCGAGTCCTCGGCCGTCGTCACCGACGCGCCCTGGGCCTGCACCGTGCCCTTTCCGAGCCGCACCACGCGGCCGCCCGAGACTCCGCCCACGGAGATGGACAGGAGGTAGTGCCCCTCGGGGAGCAGGGGCGCGACGGTGCTCAGCGACGTGCCCGAGAACCAGGTGTTCGGCAGCCGGGTGATGGCCCCGCCGCCCACGGGCATGAGCCAGGCCACCGGGAAGTTGGTGGGCGCGGAGGTCCAGCGGCCGGTGCTCCCCTCGGAGATGCCGCGGAAGCCGGCGCCGCGGAGGGTGAGGGCCGCGCCCCTGTCGATGAAGTTGGGCAGGCTCACCGAGGGACGCCACGCGTCGAGGGCGCCATCCGGGTTGAAGTACTCGGCCGTGGACGTGGGCGCGCCGCCGCTCCCCGTCCCGCCGAGGATGAGCACCTTGCCCGAGGGCAGCAGCGTGGCGGTGTGGCCATACCGGGCCGTCGCCAGCACCGCGAAGCTCGTCGTCCAGGTGTTCGTCGCGGGGGCGTAGATGTCCAGGGACGTGCGCGCGGTGCCCGCCGCATCCTGGCGGCCTCCGCTCACCAGCACGTGGCCCGACAGCAGCAGCGTCGCGGTGGTCTGGTCCCTCGCGACGGGCAGGTTCGCCGCGGCGCTCCAGGTGCCCGAGCCCAGGTCGTACCGCTCCGCCGAGGCGAGGAGCGTCCCGGCCCCGTTGCGCCCGGCGAGCACCAGCACCCGGCCGTCGGGCAGCAGCGTCCCCGCATGGCTCACGCGGGCCGTCACGAGGCTCCCGGTGAAGGTCCACTGCTCCGTGATTGGGTCGTACAGCTCCGCCGAGGCGAGCACGGACGTGCCGCTGTTGCCTCCGACGACGAGCACCCTGCCGTCGGGCAGCGGCACCGACAGGTGGCCGTCCCGGGCCGTGCGCAGGGTGCCCGTGGCACGCCAGGTCCCGGTCGCCGGGTCATACAGCTCCGACGAGGAGAGCGAGGCGCCCGTGCCGTCCACGCCGCCCGACACCAGCACCCGCCCGTCGGGCAGGCGCGTCGCCGCGTGCCGCGTGCGCGCCACGTTCATCGTCCCCGTGGGGAAGAAGGTGAGGGCGGACCAGAAGCGCTCCGCCGTGGCCAGCACCGTCCCATTGGAGAGCGAGCCTCCGGCCATCAGCACCCGGCCATCCAGCAGCAGCGTCGCCGTGTGTCCGCTCCGCAGCGTGGACACCTGGCTGGTGCTGGCCGAGGAGCCGCTGGACGGGATGAAGTGCTCCGCGAAGGCGTGCGCCCCCGTGGCGGTGCGACCGCCCATGCTCAGCACCTCGCCGCCGGGCAGCAGCGTCGCCGTGGCGCCGGTGCGGGCGGTGCTCAGCCCGCCCGCGAAGTCCCGGACGGCGGTGGACGGCTCGTACACCTCCACCGCCTCACTCACGCTGGGAGAGTTGCCGAAGACCAGCGCCCGGCCGTCCGACAACAGCGTCCCCAGGGTGGTCTGCCGGGTGCTGAGCAGCCGGCTGGAGGCGGTCCACGTGCCGGAGTTGAAGTCGTACAGCTCGGAGGTGTCGGTCGGATAGTTGTCGGCGCCATAGCCGGACACCATCAGCACCTTGCCGTTGGAGAGCAGCATGGCGACCGCCTGGGTTCGAGGCGACGTCATCGACCCCGTCGCCGTCCACGTGCCCGTGGCCGGGTCATACAGCTCCGCGCTGGAGTGTACGGGGCTGATGCCCCCGTTGCCCTGAAGGCCGGAGCCCCCCGCCAGCAACACCTTGCCGTTGGGCAGCAGGGTTGCCGTGCCATTCCGGCGGGGCGAGCGGGTGCTCCCCGTGGTCGTCCAGGTGCCCGTGGCCGGGTCGTACAGCTCGGCCGCGGAAGTCACGGCGGTGGAGAAGCCATAGCCGCCCGCCACCAGGACCCTGCCGTCCGCCAGCAGCACCGCCGCATGCTGGCGATGCCGCGTCGGCAGGCTGCCCGTGGGGCTCCACGTGCCCGTGGTGGGGTCGTACAGCTCCGCGGTGAGCTCGGCACTGGAGGCACTGCCTCCGACGGCCAGCACCCTGCCCGAGGGCAGCAGCGTCGCCGTATGGAACCCACGAGGGCTGCTCATGGCGGCGGTGACGGACCAGGCCCCCGTGGCGGAGTCATAGAGGTCCTCCGCGGCGTACGCGGCGGCACCGGTGAAGTTCCCGGCCAGGAGCACCTTCCCCGAGGGCAGCAGCGTCGCCGTGTGGTTGGAGCGCGCGATGTGCATGGCCCCCGCCGAGGCCCAGGTCCCCGAGGCGGGGTTGTAGACCTCCGCGGACGCCAGGTTGCCGCTCGCGGCGTACCCACCGGCGGCGAGGACCCGGCCGTTGGGGAGCAGTGTCACCGTGCCGCTGTGCCGGATGACCGACAGGGAGCCGGTGGAGGACCAACCCGGGTCCACCACCACCGGCCCCGTCAGGCCGTCCAGGTCCAGCTCCATCCGCACGGTGAGGGTGCGGCCCGTGAGCGCATACCGCGCGAGCTGCCCGCCGCCACCCGCCACCGCCACCACGCCGCGCAGCAGCGCGGGCCCCTGGCGCGTGCGCCCCTGGCCGTCGCGCGCCACGACATGGTGCATCCGCAGCACGGGCTCTTCCCCGGCGTCGAGGAACTCGAGGTAGTCCCCCGCGTCGCGGACCGACACGATGCCGTCCGGCACGGTGACCTCGTAGCGCGCGTGGTGCCGCCGCGCGCCCTCGGGCAGGACGAAGTACTCCTCCACGCGGTGGGCCACCCAGCTGCCCTCGCGCGGCCCGGCCCCGCCGCCCACGGGCGCCCACAGGTGGTCCGGCCCGTACCAGGCGCCCTCCGCCGTGGCTCGCTTCGCGGCCGCCCTGCCCCCGTCCCGCGGTGCCCGCACCTGGAAGACGTACCCCCGGGTGGTGAGCTCCAGCGCATCCGCCTCCGTCGCGGGGGGCGTCACGTGCAGCGCCGCCTCCGCGTTGACGGGCGTCGCGTCCGCGAGCCCGGCTTCGGCTTCGAAGAACTCGGGGAAGTGCGCCTGGACGCGCGCCAGGGCGCCATCCGCTCCGGACGCCGCGGCCTTCATCGCCATGGGAGCGGCGCGGCTCTCGGACGGTGGACGCTCGAAGTCGAACGAGCGCCCCACCTGGACCCAGCCCGCCACGTCGGGCCGCGCGGCCTCACCGCCGCCGTGCTCGGGAGTCACGTCCTGGCAGGAGGCCAGGACACAGGATGCAACGAGAACTGCCATCAGCGATACGCGAACCATGCCGCCCCGGGTGAAAAATTCCACGACAGGACGCGTCATATGCCAGTCCCCTGACAAGGGAAACTGAGCCCGGGGCTACCCGGGCGGGGCCGGCGCAACCCGGGGCGCGAGGGTCAGCGCTTCGGCGGGGTGTCGAACGCCCAGCGGGTGATGCGCTGCTTCGCCGGGGCCACCGCCGCCAGCGCCAGGGGCGCCCTCGTCCAGAGCAGGGCCTTCACGTCCTCGAGCCTGCCCAGCTCGAAGGGGGGGCCCGGCTCCTCCACCACCTGCTGGACGAAGAGCCGCGTGGGCCCCGGCTCCACCTGCGTGTAGAAGAGCCACCCGCCTTCCGGAGAGAACTCTCCGAGGTGCACCCGCTCCAGCGCAGACAGCGTCGCCAGGGGTGCCAGCTTCGCCTCCTTGTCATCCCAGGTCGCGCGCCAGATACCCCCGACTGCCTTGGACGTGGGCGTGAGCGCCGCCACGGTGAAGACGGCCAGCGGGCGGGTGGGATGCAGCCGCAGCCTGTCCAGCCGGAGGCCCGCGGACAGCATGGCCCCGAGCGCCCTCGTGAAGGGATGCTCCCGGGGCCCATCCAGCGCCGGGCCGAACACCTGCACCTGATTGTCCTTGCGCAGCATCAGCAGGCCATTGCCCGCGTCCCAGACGAAACCACCGTCGGTGCCCATCTCCAGCTGGCCGACGGTCTCCGCCTCCCGCCCGCCCAGGTCGAGCACGCGCAGGCGGAAGTCCACCGTGTCCGTGTCCAGGTAGTTCGTCAGGTCTCGGACCAGCACGGCCACCCGCCGGGGCTCCACCGACAGCCAGCGCGCGGCGACGGGGTTCTCCTTCACGTGGTCCGCGGCGAGGTGCACCTGGTGCTCGCGCCGCGCCAGGTCGTAGAGCACGAGCAGCCGCGACTGGAGGTACGCCGCCAGGTCGGGCAGCACCGCGGGTGCCAGGGCCTGCAGATTCCCTCCGGACACCTGCTCCTCGTACCGCTTCGCCACCTTGGAAGTCTGGGCGGACGACACCCCCAGCTCCAGCAGGCGCAGCGTCTCGTCGAAGAGAATCACGGCCGCGGCGCCCGGCCGCAGCGTGGGCAGCACCAGCGCCAGCTCCTCCGGCACCACCGGCAGGGCGTAGCTCCGGGCTTCGCCCGGGAAGGGCAGGCTCTTGCTCAGTGCGAGCGGGGCGGTAGACATGGAGGCTCCGGGGCGAAGGTCACGAGTCGGCGAACACGTCGGTGAAGCGGACCTGGTCCTCGTAGAGGATGCCCTGGTCATCACCCGGGGCCTTCTCCACCTGCTCGAGCACGGCCGCGAGAGTCTTCACGAGCTGGTGGTTGCGAGCCATGCGCTCCTTCGTCTTGCCGAAGTAGAGCTCCTTCTCCTCCTCGGAGACAGGCGCTGTCGCCACGAACTTCTCGATGCCCTCCAGGAGTTTGTCCGCGATGAGCGGCATCCGGTAGAAGCGCATCGGGTTGACCACGGCGAACTGGTAGAAGAGGTTCACCTTGCGAGGAAGGTTCAGCTCCTTCTCGACGAGCGCCAGGCCCTCCAGCGCCTGCTTGTGCCACTTCGCATAGCCAATCTTGGACGCGAGGATCATGTACCAGTCGGTGCCGAACATGATCTTCTTCAGCATGCCCTTCTGCTTGCAGACCTTGGCCAGGCCCTCCCAGTGCAGGGGCAGCTCCTCGTTCTTCTCCATCTTCTTGAGCGCCTGCGCCTCCTTCTTCGAGCGCCCGGGATAGGGAATCAGGGGCTCCATCAGCGGCAGGTAGGAGAGGTCCGTGTAGAAGTTCTCGTAGGCCGGGTTCGTGCAGAGCTCCACGATGGACTGGACCCAGTTCTTCTCATACGGCACGTCGTCCAGGTCCATGCAGGGGCCCTTCTCGTTGTCGAGATAGTGCCACCAGATGCACGCGTCCGACGCGAAGTGGGCCAGGCAGAGGCGCAGCTTGTTGTGCTTCTCCAGCAGCGGCCTCCAGGCCTCGGGGTGCAGGTACTTCTCCTTGAAGTACTTGAGGCGCAGCGGCGGGTCCTGCGCCATCTTCTGGCTGTCACCTCCGGCGCGCGCCAGCCGGGCGGGCATGTCCTCGTGCAGGCGGATGGCCCTCGCGGCGCGCTCGTAGGTCTCCCCGGTCTCCTCGAGCGCCGAGCGGGCGTCGTGGTACTCCGAATAGGCCTTCCAGTACTCGGGGTCCGTCGGCATCGGAGGGCCCGCCATCTCCGGGACCAGCATTCCGGAGGACTGGTAGATGTACGGGTCCATGGGCACATGGTGCTCGCGGCAATGGTCCTCGAACGCCTTCTCCGCCCGGGTGAAGCGCTCCTTCGCGTCCAGGTACTTGTCCCGCTTCGCGCTGGCGTCCTTGTAGTCGTCCCGGTCCCGCTGGCTCAGCTTCGCGGCCTCCGCGGGGTCCATGTCGATGAAGATTCTGCGCTCGTGCGTGAAGTGCCCGCTGGGAGTGCAGTGGGTCATGATGGGCAGGTCCTCGCCGGCGCACCGCGCGAAGAACTTCGCCAGGCTGGGGACCCGGGAGTCCACGGGCTGGTAGCCCTGGGGCGTATACATCTTGAAGCCGGCGAACATGCCCGCCTGCGACTTCGTGGCCAGCTGCTTGAAGGGGTTCTCCCACTTGGGCGAGAGCGAGGCCTGCTCGAAGGACGTCTCCTGGCCCGTCCACACGGAGTAGCGGCGCGGCTCGTAGTGATACAGGGGGATGAGCCGGAAGGGGTGCTGGGCGCAGGCGATCTTGGTGTTCAGGACCTGCTCGTCCCAGGTCTCGAACAGGCCCCACTCGGTGGGGTGCGCGGTGCCGGTGTCCCGCCGCTCGTTCACCTCTCCCGTCAGCCGGACGTTGTAGGTGTAGACGGCCTTCTTCGCGCCGGGCGGCTTGGACTCCGTGTAGACGGATTCACCCTTGTAGCCATCGAGATGGCACAGGTCCATGTCCATGGGCAGCACGATGGAGATGCCCAGGAAGGAGCGGCCGGCGTCGCGCAGGTGCTGCAGGTTGTAATCCTTCGAGCGGGCCCGGAAGACGTCGAAGACGCTGTCGTTCTGCTCGATGGTGTCCTGGCCGATGCGCAGCGTGGAGCGGGGAGACCAGCTCAGGAAGGGCTGAACCAGGCTGACCAGCCAGGTGCTGCCAATCTTGTTGAGGCGCTTGCGCGAGCTGGCGGGAGACAGCAGGAAGTTGAGCTTGCCCCCGAAGACGCCGTTGATCACCGGCTCCAGCTGCGTGAAGTACGCCACGGGAAACGGCGTGCAGTTGGCGCTCATGATGTGCATGTGCGCGTCGAAGATGACGGGGACCAGGTTCAGCTTCTCCGAGGCGAGCAGCGTACTGGGGCCGCCGCTGGCCAGCTCGCTGAAGGCATCCGGGATGGAGACGATGTCGCCCGGCTGGATTTCGTTGGGCCCGCGCTTGCCGCGCAAAGCCTCGTTGGACTTGTGCTCGTAGATGTTCTTCCAGGCCTTGAACTGGAACGACTCTGCGAGCCCATCGGGCGTATCGCCCTCCTGGACCTTGTAGTTCTTCATGGTGTCCTCAGGCTCGGGAGATGCCCGCGTCCAGGTCAGGGAAGGAAACGCGGCACTTGCCGGGGGGGACGCCCTCCAGCTTCGCCTTCCCACTGCCGTCGAGCGTGCCCTTGCGCACGGTGCCGTCCGGCAGCTCGACCTCGTATGCCACGTTGGAGAGCGCCTTGCCGTCCGGACCCTTGAGCTGGAACTCCAGGGGCGCGGGCTTCGCCTCCTCCAGCTTCTCGATGTCCTTCAGCGCCGCCTTCTTGTCCTTCAGGGAGCCCGCGTCCAGGAGCTGAATCTTCGAACCCTTGAACTTCAGCTCCGAGCCGTCCAGGGTGAGCTTGTTGGCGAACAGCTGCACGTTGCCGGACTTCTCCAGGCTGAGGATGAGCTTGTCGTTCACCATCAGCGAGAACTTGTCCGCCTGGAGCGAGAAGGTCTTCGCCAGCCAGGACGTCTCCTCCTCGACCTTGAGCTGTGAGTCGGCGCCGACGTCTTCCTTCAGGTCCTTGCCCACCGTCACCGACGCCCCGGACAGCAGCTCGGCGATGAAGTCCCCGCCCACCTTGCGCGCGCTGTCCGCGCCCACGGACTCCTGCCGCGAGCCGACCACATACTCGGTGGAGGCGCCCCCCACCTGCACGGTGCGCAGGCCCCCGGTGGCCTCGTTGTACGCCAGCAGCACGTTGACCACGTAGCCGGCGCCGATGGTCTGCGCCCGCGCGGCCCCCACGTTCATCACCGCGCCCTTGCTCACCAGGGCTGTCTCGTTGCCAGCCACCTGCATGGACTGGTTCCCCTCCACCGACTCGTCGTGGTCGAGGCTGGTGGCGGTGTCGCGGTTCTGCAGCACCAGCAGGGACTGGTTGCCCTCGATGACGCTGGCATCGTCCAGGGTGACGGCGAGGGACTGGTCCCCCTCCACGGTGCGCTTGCGGTCCTTCTTCACCAGGAGGTCCTCATACCCGCGCACCTCCTGCTCCTTGTCATTCTCGGTGAGCAGGTCCTCGTCCTTCTGGGCGTGGGTGAAGACCTCCTCCTCGCCCTTCGAGTCCTCGATGCGCACCTCGTTGAAGCCATTGCTGCCCAGGCTGGAGGCGCTCTTGCGCGTCGACTTCGTCTTCTCGTCCGGCAGCGCGTACGGCACCGCGTTGGCGCCGTTGTAGACGGCCCCCGCCACCAGCGGCCGGTCCGGGTCTCCCTCCAGGAAGCGCACAATCACCTCCTGGCCGATTCGCGGCAGCCACACGTCACCCCACGCAGGGCCTCCCCACGGCTGACCTACGCGCACCCAGCACGACGACTTGTCGTCCCTCTTCCCCTCCCGGTCCCAGTGGAACTGCACCTTGATGCGCCCGTGCGCGTCGGTGTGGATTTCCTCGCCCGCGGGGCCCGTCACCGTCGCCGTCTGCGGGCCGACGATTCGCGGCTGCGCCGTCAGCCGTCGCGGCCGGAAGGGCACCGCCTTGGGCAACAGGTGGAACTGGTTGCGGTAGAGCCCCTGCAACGACTCGCTGCCGCCCGACACGTCCGGCTGCATCCCCGAGTGCACCACCTCGGTGATGAGGTACTCGCCCGCGAAGGTGCCGTCCTCCGGTGCGTCCAGCTCCAAGAGGAAACCCGGCGTCAGCCGCGGGGCCATCGCCTCGCCCGTCAGCGTGCGGCCACCCACGCCCGCGGCCTCCGCGCGCACGCTCGCCGCCGCCTTGCCCACCCCCGGCGCCACGTAGCCGGCCGGGTAGTCGTAGATTTCGAGCGCCGCCACGCCGTCGGTGGCCTTGCCCTTGCCGGAGATGTCCATCGCCGGCTTCTCGAAGTCGAAGTCCTTCAGGTGCACCGCGCCGGGCCGCAGCCGGTGCACCACCTCCAGCGCGTAGACGAACTCCCCGTCCACCGCCTCCTTGCCCATGCGCGGGCGCAGCGGCAGCGTCCCTCCCTGCGGCAGCGGCGCGTGCGCGGACGGCTTGTCCCCCAGCACCAGCGTGTGCCCGGCGTCCGTGTGCTCGAAGAAGTAGAAGATGCCCTCCCACTCCATCAGCCGGCTGACGAAGGCGAAGTCGCTCTCGCGGTACTGCACGCAGTACTCGCGCGGCGCGTAGCTGCCACTGAGCGCCAGCTTCACCTCCACCCCGCCCTGCCGCAGCACCGCCTCGAGGATGTCCGGAACGCTCTGGTTCTGGAAGATGCGGCTCTTGTGCGCCTGGGACAGGCGCCACAGCCTGGGCACCACGTGGGCCCGGTAGCGCCGCCGGCCCGTCTTCATCCCCAGCGATTCCACCTCGCGCACCACGCCGTGCACGTAGCGCGAGTCACCGTCGCGCACCGACAGCGTCACCAGCGCGTCCTTGCCCACCAGGTCCGAGACCGCCAGCGGCTCGCCGTCCCGGGTGAAGAAGTCGACCCGGAAGTCGTACAGCCGGCTGACGCCCTCCGTGCCCGAGATGCCGGAGACACTCAGGTCGTCGGGGCCATGGGCCCCGAGCTGCACGGAGAACGCAGGCGAAGTGCTTCGAGACATGACGGCCCCCTTCGCCGGCGGTGCGTAGACACCCACACCAGGAATGAGGGTGAGACGCTACCACAAGGGGGCAACATCATCAGGCCAGCACCGTTCAGGGGGAGCAAATCCCCCAGCGAGGTCAGACCTGCGGCAGGGCCTTGAGCTCGCGCAGGCGCTTCAAGAGGGCGCCCCGCTCGCGGAAGAAGTGCTGGTGGGTGCGCCAGGTGGCAACGCCATTGCGGTGGGCCGAGAGGCACTCGGTGACATGGCCGATGTCATGAATCGCGGGCCTGCCGCGCCCGCTGAAGCTGAGCAGCAGGTCCTCGCCGTTGGCCGTGTTCGCCACGTCGATGCCCAACAGGCTCGCGAGCCGGTACAGCTCCTCCAGGTGCTCGCGGGTGAAGAGATAGATGCCGCTGAGCCCGTCGACCCGCCGCTCGCCCCGCAGGCCCAGGCGCCAGCTGGCGCGCCCCTGTCCTCCGTCATGCGTCTCCCCCTTGAAGCCATGGGGAATGCTCGGGTCGGCGAGCAGCTGCGAGAAGAGCCGGCGGAGCTGCTCGGGCGTGAGGAAGATGTCGTCGTCGATGCTGGCGAGATACTCGTCCTTCAGGTCCCGGACGAGCTCGAACCGGATGCCCGCGGGACGGCGGCCGGGCTGGTCCACCAGCTGCAGCCGCTCATCCTTCACCCGGACCCACTCCGCGATGCGATAGTCGGGGTTGTTGTTGGAGACGATGATGCGGCCGACGAAGTCCGCGCGGAGCAGGCTGCGCACGAGCGGCTCCATGTTGCGCACGCGCCGATAGCTCAACAGGACGACGGTGAGCCGCTGCGGGCCTTCGGCGGGAACGGAAGGCCCGGAGGCCGCCTGGGAACGCCAGGCGGTGAAGTCCCGCAGGTAGCGCCAGCGCCCCGGGAACAACGAGCTGTATTCACGCACGTGGACCAGGGATGAAACGAGTTCGTTCCAGGGAGGATTGAGCATGGCCGTCAGTGGGTCGCGTGAGGTGCGGGCTCGCGCGCGGAGCGAACGGAGACTTCGAGCATGCCCACCTGCGTCCAGAACAGGAGCGAGATGGGGACGATGAGCAGCGTGTAGTCGGTCAAAGAGTGCAGGAGCGCGCAGGCAATGGCCAGCAGCAGCGCGGCGTTGAGGGGCGTCAGCGCGCCCTGGCCGCGGACAGCCCCCACCAGCTGCTTGCCGAGCGGCCAGAACAGCAGGGCGAAGCCAATCAGTCCCAGCTCGGCGACGACCTGCAGATACATGTTGTGTGCATGCTCGTGCTGGGTCCGCCAGGCAATCCCCTCGGGATAGAAGCTGCCGAGGAAGGCATGGAACCGGCCCAGCCCGACCCCCAGGAAGGGGCTGGTGCGCACCATGTTGCTCGCGGACAGGAACAGGTAGTACCGCCCATCCGACAGCTCGTTGAGCCGCGAGGCCGGCAGGGTGGCCCACATCCAGCAGACCCACCCGGCCCCCACCACCAACAGCGCCAGCGCGCCCAGGGCCAGGCGCCGGCGCAGGGGGGCGGACTTCACGGCCAGCAGCCCGATGGCGGGAAGCGCCACCGCCACCGCGAGCCCCGCCCCCTGGGAGCGGGTGAGGAAGAGCAGGAGCACCCCGGCCGCTCCCGCCACGATGGCCAGCACCCGGAGCTTCCCGTTCTGCGAGCGCAGCGCCGTCCAGGCGGCGATGGGCAGGGTCAGCAGCAGGTACGTCCCGAGCTCGTTCGGCCCCAGGAACAGGGAGATGGCGCGGTTGACCCCGAGGAACCGGGGCGCGGTGTTGTACCGGAAGTACACGAAGTAGCCCGCCGCCACGACGATGGCGAAGGAGCCCAGCAACACGCGGCAGAGCGTGTCCACATCCCTGCGCTCGAGCCGGGTGCGGACGAACATATACAGCATGAAGGATTCGACGAAGGTGAAGAACACCCGGAGGGGATACAACGGCGTGAGGGGCCCTTCCTTGAAGAGGATGCGCAGGAGGCTGACCTTCGGGAGGACCTCCGTCTGGCTGAGCCCCACGGCACACGTCAGGAGGGTCGCCCCCAGGGCGAAGGCCAGGAAGGGCAGCCACGGCAAGTCCTCCCTGGAGATGCTCCGGAACGCCGTCCGCTGCCGGGCGTCACTCACGAACCAGGACACGAAGAACGCGAGCAGCGGAACCTCGAGCATGGGCGCCGCGGTGTGCAGGCTGCGCGACATGCCGATCAGATACACCTGCCCCAGGGGCAGGATGAAGGCCACGCCGAAGAAGGCGGCCTTGATGCCCCAGCGGGAGGAGATGCCGAGCATCACCGCCACGGCCGCGAGCACCCAGACGCCCCACCCATGACTGGCGCAGTCCGCCAGCACGGCCAGGGACGCCGCGGCAAGGCAGGGCAGCACGAGCCGGGTGGGCCAGGACTGCAGGGGCTCCGGCCGGGCACTGCCGACGGGAAGGGAGACCGAGGGCGACGGACTGGGTGGCTGGTTCACTGGAGGGACACGGGCTGGCGGCGGGTGGTTGGTGCGTTCTCGGTGCGGCAACGGGCCACACGACTCGCGATGGATGTCTCAGGCCAGGCCAGACATGAGTCTAGCCAGAAAAAGAATTAGGTGTAAAACCAGCTTCTCCTACCCCGGCTCGGGCCTTATGGCGCCCAGGGGTGGCACGCGGTCCCCTCGAAGGCGGCCGTGTTAACTTCCGCGGCGCTCCTCTTCACGTCACGAGCCGCCTGCCATTCGCGAGGGCAGCGCGGAGCGTCTTCCCATCTGGATGAGCGAGGTCTGGTCGATGAGCGGAACACGTGTCCTGGCGGGCCTTGCCTGCGGCCTCTTGCTGCTGGGCGCCTGCACGAGCGCGACCTCGAAGTCGGTGGCACCCCGGCGCGAGCCTGTCGACGAGGAGATGGTCTCCACCCTCCTGGTCTCCATCGACGGCTTTCGCGCCGACTACCTCGACCGCGGTGTCACCCCCCACCTGGCGGCGCTCGTCGCCGCGGGTGCGCACGCGAAGGTGATGCGCCCCAGCTTTCCCTCGCTCACCTTCCCGAACCACTACACGCTGGTGACGGGCCTGCGCCCCGACCAGCACGGCATGGTCGAGAACACGATGGAGGACCCGCTGATACCCGGCGTGACATTCCGCCCGTCGAATGATGAGGCCGTCGCCGACAGGCGCTGGTGGGACGATGCCGAGCCGCTCTGGGTGACCGCCGAGCGCGCTGGCGTCCGCACCGCCACCATGTTCTGGCCGGGCTCCGAGGCGCAAATCCGCGGCGTGCAGCCGAGCGACTGGGAGCCCTTCGATGTCTCGGTGACGAACGAGGCCCGCGTCGACAAGGTGCTGGCCTGGCTGGCCAGGCCCGCGAGCCTTCGCCCGCGCTTCCTGACGCTCTATTTCGCCGACGTCGACCATGCCGGCCATGAGTTCGGGCCGGACCATCCGCGCACGACCGAGGCGGTGGGCCTCGCCGATGCGGCCATCGGCCGGCTGGTCGCGGGGCTCAAGGCGGCGGGCATCGAGCATCGCGTCAACCTCGTCATCGTCTCGGACCACGGCATGGCGGAGGTCAACACGAAGCGCCTGGTGAAGCTCGACACCCTCGTGGACCCGTCCACCTTCGAGCTCCTCAGTGCGGGGCCGCTCGTCTACCTCCGGCCGCGGAAGGGGCGCGAGGCGGAGCTGGCCCAGGCGCTCCTCCAGCCCCACCCGCACATGACCTGCTGGCGCAAGGAGGAAATCCCGGAGCGGTTCGGCTACGGGAAGCACCGGCGAATCACCCCCTTCGTGTGCCTGGCCGAGACGAGCTGGTTCGTGATTTCGGGCCGCAGGCGCGGCCTTCCGAGCGGGGCGCATGGCTATGACAACATGTCGCCCGAGATGGCGGCGCTGTTCATCGCGAAAGGCCCCGCCTTCAAGGCCGGAGCCGTCATCGACGAGCTGAGCAACCGTGACGTCTACCCGCTCCTGGCGCGGCTCATCGGCGTGACGCCGCTGCCGAACGAAGGCACGCCAGCGACCTTCGAGCCGCTGCTGCGCTGAAGACAGACATGGCCTTCCCTTCGAACCCCGCCACCGGGTGCGCCAGCAGGCCGCTCCCGCCGTTCTAGGCAACGCGCATGCTCCTGCCACTCGTCACACACCTGGTCGCGGCGGCACTGCCCTTCGTTGCATTGTCCTTCTGGAAGAAGGTCCAGAAGCGTCGCGCGCATCGCCAATGGCATGCGGAGTTCTGGAACAAGCAGGGACTGCAAGGGCTGACGGCCTCGGGACTGCTCGCGAGCGACGGGATTCCCCCTCCCCTGCGAGTCTATGAGGAGCGTGGGCGGATGGACCGGGCGCTCCAGGTGATTGCCCTTGCGCGGGAGCATGGGGCCCTGGAGCTGCTCGACAAGAATCCCGGGGCGACGGCCGACGACGTCGCGGAGCGGATGGGCTTCTCCCCGCGACAGGTGAGAGCCACCGTGGAGGTCCTGCTCGCGGCGGAGGTCATCGCGCCGCACGGGGCCGGCTATGCCCTGACGCCAGCGGCCCGGCTGTACCTGCTGCCGGGCACGCCCTTCACCGTGGGGCTTCCCCGCCCGATGCTGAGCCAGAGACGGCTGAAGGTGCTTCGCAGCGGTGTGGTCCGCGGGCTCGTGGCGAAGTGGGCGAGCGGCCGGGCCCAGGACGCGCGCGAGTTCAGCATCCACATGCACAAGGCCTCGTTTCCGCTGGGCTTCGCCCTGCACTCGACGGGGCTTCTGCGCGGCGCCAGCACGGTGATGGACGTGGCGGGCGGCGCGGGCTCGGTGTGCATCGGGCTGGCGCTCAAGAATCCGTCCATGCAGCTGACGCTGCTGGACCTTCCCGGAACGGTGCCGACCGCCCAGGAGATGACGGCCCGCTATGGCGTGAGCGAGCGCATCCGCTGCATCGGGATGGACATGTTCGCCTCGGAGTGGCCGGGCGGCTTCGACGCCATCGTGTTCACCAACATCTTCCACGACTGGTCGGATGAGCAATGCCGGCTGCTGGCGCGCAAGGCGTTCCAGTCCCTGCGCCCCGGCGGCCAGCTCATCCTCCAGGAGGCCCTGCTCCACGAGGACCGGCCAGGGCCGCTCTGGACGGCCCTGGTCTCGCTGAACATGGCGATGGAGATGCAGGGCCGCCAGTTCCGGGGCAGCGACCTGACGGCCCTGCTGGGTGCCGAGGGCTTCACCCAGGCGCGGGTGCAGCCGCTGTGGGGCCACTACTCGGTCGTCGTGGCGACACGTCCGGGCTGAGGGAGAAGCGCGGCGAGTGGAGCCCCCTCCCACGGCGTGGCCACCACCTGCTCCGGGAGGCCGAGGCGGATGGCCAGGGGCCGGCAGCCCCCGTCGGGCACGGTGGGCGGGGCCCAGGCGCCGAGCGCGTGGTAGAGCCGGCCCTCGCGCCGCTCCAGGTAGAGAATCAGGTTGAGCGGCCAGCCCGAGCCATGGAACAGGTGCCGGTCCATGGGCGTGGGCTCCTGGCTCACCCGCATGCCGCGCTCGTGGGGCGGGCCGATGTGGTGCCAGTCCGGGTGCAGGTGGATGGAGCCGAGCACCTCCAGCCCCTCCGCCTCCGCCTCGGTGGTGATGCGCAGCATCTCCCGGGGCTCGCACCAGAAGCCCCGCCGCCCGTTGGCGTAGCAGGCGCCAAAGCGGGGGATGATGGTGGCGTCGAACTCCTGGAGCACGGTGTCGTCCGTCTCGCGGATGTTGGCGGCGAAGCGGACGCGCTCCACCCGCATCGCGTCACCGACGAAGCGCCCCAGCAGGACGGCCCAGCTCCGGGGCGGCAGCTCCGGGGTGCACGTCGTGTACTCGCGGAGGCAGTCCGCGAGGAAGCCCGACAGCACGGCCGGGTCCAGCAGCACGGCGTCCGGGCTCATGACTCCCCCTCCGCCGTGGGCGTGCGCAGGCGCCCCGCGGCGCGGTCCTGGTGGAGCTGGGTGATGAGGTGGCGGGCCACGCGCTCCTCGAAGGCCGCGGTGGAGTCCGGCGTCCAGGTGTAGAAGCCCTGTCCCGTCTTCAGGCCCAGCTCGCCGCGCTCCACCTTCTGGGAGAGCACCGGAGGCACCGGGCGGCCGGAGCCCTTGAGGATGGCGGTGACGAGGTCCAGCCCCGCGAGGTCCAGCCGGTCGAAGACGCCGGAGACCCCCAGGCGCCGCCCGAGCCCCTGGGTGAGCACGCGGTCCACCATCTCCGGCGTGGCCACGCCCTCCTGCACCAGCCGGATGGCCTCGCCGATGAGCGCCTGTTGCAGGCGCGGGCCCACCGAGCCCGGCACGTCCCTGGCGAACACCACGGGCGCCTTGCCCAGCTCCTCGAGGAAGCGCCGCGTGGTCTCCACGGCCTCGGGCGAGGTCTTCTCGCCGGGGATGACGTCCACGAGCGGGATGAGGTGCGCCGGCAGGTAGTAGTGCGCGGAGAGGACGCGCTCGGGGCGCGTGCAGTCGCGGGCAATGGCCGTCACGCTGAGCGCCGTGGTGTTGGAGGCCAGGAGGGTGTCCGGTGCCGCGAGCCGGTCCAGCTCCCGGAAGACCTCCTGCTTGAGCGCGAGGTCCTCGGGGACGGACTCGATGACCAGGTCCTGGTCCGCGACGGCCTCGGCGAGCACCGTGGTGCGCCGGATGCGCGCGAGCGCCGCGGAGGCGCGCTCCGGGGAGAGCAGCCCCGTCTCCACCAGCAGGGCCGCGTCCCGCTCCAGCTTCACCCGCGCCCGCTCACTGCTTTCGGAGCGCGTGTTGTACAGCACCACCTGCCGGCCGGCGGTGGCGAGCTCGAGTGCGATGCCGCACCCCATCGCTCCACCACCGACGACGCCAATCCGCATCAGCCGCTTGGGTGTCATGCGGCGCAGAGTGGTCGCCCCCGCGCTCCGGAGCAATGACTTGATGCGTGCGGCGAACCGGGAGGCAGGCCCTCCCCGAGCCGCTCGCTTCGCGTTGGCGCACGGAGTCAAGACGCCGGGAGCGGCGTCGAGCCTCCAGCGCTACACCGCCCCCGCCGCCGCCCTGCCCGCCGCGCGGCCGGAGAAGATGCACCCGCCCAGGAAGGTGCCCTCCAGCGCCCGGTAGCCATGCACTCCGCCGCCGCCGAACCCCGCCACCTCGCCGGCGGCGTAGAGGCCGGGGATGAGCTGCCCGTTCGTCCCGAACACCCGGCCCGACAGGTCCGTCTCGAACCCGCCCAGCGTCTTGCGCGTCAGGAGGTTCAGCTTCACGCCGATGAGCGGCCCCGCCTCCGGGTCGAGAATGCGATGGAGCTTCGCGGTGCGCACCAGCTGGTCCCCCCGGTACGAGCGCGCCTGGCGGATGGCCGCGAGCTGGAGGTCCTTCCCGAAGGGATTGTCCAGCTGCCTGTCGCGCGCCAGCACCTCGCGCTCCACCGTCGCGTAGTCCAGCAGCGGCGTCTCCGTCTTCGTGTTCATCCCGTCCACCAGCGCCCGGAGGTCCTTCGCCACGACGAAGTCCACCCCGTGAGACTTGAACGCCTCCACCGGCCCCATCGCCTTCTTGCCCACCGCGCGGTTGAGCACCCCGCGCCAGTCCTTGTTCGTCAGGTCCGGGTTCTGCTCGGAGCCCGAGAGCGCGAACTCCTTCTTGATGATTCGCTGGTTCAGCACGAACCACGAGTGCTCGTGTCCCGTCTTCAGGATGTGCTCGAGCGTCCCCAGCGTGTCGAAGCCCGGGAACAGCGGAGGCGGCAGCCGCTTGCCCGTCGCATCCAGCCACAGCGAGCTGGGCCCGGGGAGGATGCGGATGCCGTGCCGCGGCCAGATGGGACTCCAGTTCCGCAGCCCCTCCGTGTAGTGCCACATCCTGTCCCGGTTGATGAGCCGGGCTCCCGCCGCCTCGGTGATGGCAATCATCCGCCCGTCCACGTGGTCGGGAACCCCCTGGACCATGAACTTCGGCGCCGGGCCCAATCTCGCGGGCCAGCTCTTGCGCACCAGCTCCGGATTGCCGCCGATGCCTCCCGACGTGACGACGACCGCCGAGGCGCGCAGCTCGAACTCGCCCACCGTCTCCCGCGGGCTGCTCACGCCGCGCGGCACGTCCGAGGGGACGAGCCGCATTCCCCGCACGCCCACCACCGCGCCCGCCTGGACGAGCAGCTCATCCACCCGGTGCCGGAACATGAACGTGAGCGTCCCCTTCTCGCGCGCCGCCTGTGCCCGCCGCACGAAGGGCGCGAGCACTCCCGGCCCGGTGCCCCACGTCACGTGGAAGCGGGGCACCGAGTTGCCGTGGCCCACCGCACCGTAGCCGCCCCGCTCGGCCCAGCCCACCACGGGGAACCAGCGCATCCCCAGCTGGCGGAGCCAGGGCCGCATCTCGCCCGCGGCGAACCCGACGAAGGCCTCCGCCCACTTCCGCGGCCAGTGGTCCTCCTCGCGGTCGAAGCCCGCGGTGCCCATCCAGTCCTCCAGCGCGAGCGCATGCGAGTCATGGATGCCCATGCGCCGCTGCTCGGGCGAGTCCACCAGGAACAGCCCGCCGAAGGACCAGAAGGCCTGTCCCCCCAGGCTCTGCTCACCCTCCTGGTCCAGCACCGTGACGCGCTTGCCCGCGTCCACGAGCTCCGTCGCGGCGACGAGCCCCGCCAGCCCACCACCCACGACGATGACGTCCGCTTCCTGTCCCATCGGCGCGCCTCCAGAGGTCCCCACCAGGGGGAGGCTGGACTATAGGGGAACACTCCGGGACAGCGGAGAACGTCAGCACCCGCCCGAGGGCCCTCCCCGGGGAGGGCCCGGGCTCAGGGGGCCGCGGGGCCGGAGGGGGCACGGATATCCGCTCCCAGTCCCCAGCCGAGCAGGGCCGCATCCTGGCCCCAGGGCGCAACCAGCTGGACGCCCACCGACAGCGCGCCGAGCGGACGCGGGAGGCACAGCGTCGGCGCGCCCAGCAGGCTCCACGGCGCGGTGATGCGCAGCACCGCGCGCCGCACCGGAAGCACGCCTTCCACGACGCGGACCTCTTCCTGGTCGAACCGCGGCGCCACGTCCGGCACCGCGGGGCCGAGCAGGACGTCCACCTCACGGAACAGCGCCTCCAGGCGCGCGCGGTGCGCCTCCCGCCTGGCGCGCGCGGCGGCCACGTCCGCTTCGCTCAGCGCCGCGCCCACGCGCAGGTTCGCTTCCGTGGCGGCGATGAAGCCCGGCGCTTCGCTCGCCAGGGCCCGCGCATGCACGGCCGCCGCCTCGCTCAGCACGATGGGGGTGTACGCATCCATGGCGTCGGGGAAGGACACGCGGGTGACGCGTGCCCCCAGCGCCGCCAGGCTCGCCGCTTCCGCCTCCACCACGGCCCAGACCTCCGGGGTGACCCAGGCGGAGACGTCCCACACACCCACGCGCACGCCGGCCCATGCCCGCGGAGCCACGGCCTCGCCCGACAAGGCGCTGTGGACGCGAACCACCCCGGGCACGTCCCGCGCGAGCGGGCCCGTGTGGTCGCAGGTGTCGCTCAGCGGCAGCACGCCCTCGGTGGGCCAGGCGGCGCTGCCCTTCGTGGGCTTGAAGCCCACCACGCCGCACCACGCCGCCGGCACGCGGATGCTGCCACCCGTGTCCGTGCCGAGCGCGAAGTCCACCTCCCCCGTCGCGACGCTCACGGCCGCGCCGCCGCTGGAGCCCCCCGCCACCCGCGTGAGGTCCAGCGGGTTGCGCGTCCCGCCGAAGGCATTGGCGCCGGTGATGCCGAGCGCCACCTCGTGCAGGTGCGTCTTGCCGAGCAGCGTCGCCCCGAGCCCCAGGAGGCGCGCCACGAGCGGACTGTCGCCCACTTCGGGAAGCACGGCCCGTGAGCTGCCCCGGAGCGGCCAGCCCGGCACTCCGTACAGGTCCTTCGCGCTGAACGTCAGGCCCGCAAGCGGTCCACCCGCCGCGCCCCGGAGGGGAGCATCCGGGCGGTACGCCCATGCCCCGTGAGGATCCATCGTCATGCCCGGAGTGTACCGGACGCGGTGGGAAAGGCCGCGCCCCGAAGTCACGCGCCCCCGGGGCTCGACGACGTCTTGCAACGGAGCGCGTCCTCGCTGAGCATCGCTTCCGTGTCTCCGCGCCCCTCCACGTCGTCCCGCTGCTCGTGCACCTTCCGGTTGGGACGGCATTGAGCGCGGGCACCGGCTCTCCACCGCCTCGCGTCCTGGCCGACGTCTTCGCACGCACGCGCATCCATGATGGGGCGCTCGTGCTCGGCGCCGCGCTGTTCACCGCGTTGCTCGCGCAGGTGGCCATCACGGTGCCGGGCTCGCCGGTGCCCATCACGGGACAGACGCTCGCGGTCGTCCTCACGGCCGCCGCGCTCGGGCCCGCGCGGGGCATGGCCGGACAGCTCGCCTACGTCCTGCTCGGGGCGGTGGGACTGCCGTTCTACGCCAAGGGGGCCAGCGGCTGGGCCCAGCTGTTCGGGCCGACGGGCGGCTACCTGGTGGGCTTCCTCCCCGTGGCCTTCCTCCTGGGGCTCGCGGCACGGCGCGGCTTCGACAGGTCGCCATGGAAGGCCGTCCCGCTCTTCCTCGCGGGACAGCTCGTCATCCTGGCCATTGGCGTGCTCTGGCTCTGCGTGGCGGCCTCTCTCGATTTCTCCACGGCCCTCCACAAGGGCTTCCTGCCCTTCCTCCCCGGTGGGCTGCTCAAGGCGGCCCTCGCCGGCCTGGGGATGCCCCTCGCCTGGAGGCTCGTACGGCTTCGCGAGCCATGAAGGTGCGCCTGCCCCCGTCCGGATGCGGACGAGAGCGGGCCGCGCACCTTCGGGCGTTCACTTACCGCAGACCCGGTTCGCCTCGTTCGCGCAGCCGTTGGTGTCCCGGCAGCTGGTGCAGCGCAGCTTCGTGTTGTTGTGTTTGTAGTAGCAGCTGACGGGCTCGGAGCGGGCGTCACGAACCTCGCAGAACACGATGGTTCCAGTGGAGCAGAGCGGCTCCGCGACGGGCTCGCCGCAGCAGCCCTCGCCGTCGAAGTTGGGCCGCAGCTCCGTGGTGCACTCCATGCCAGTCGGCGAGTCCGTCCCCTCGTCTCCAAGGTCCGTGCCGGAACACGCGGTGAGGGTGAGGGCCAGGAGCCATCGCCACGGTCTGGAAGTCATTCGTTGAGCCTGTCTGGGAAGATGGGTGGGGAGACGATGCCTGTGGAAGTGTTGGGGATGGCGACGCACAGAGCAAGCCGGCCTCTACCGCGATTACCACGAGACACGCTGAACTTCGGCACCAGGCGCCCATGACGAGAAGTTCGTCACGGCGCGGCAGGTGCGGCTGGCGACGTCACGCCTCCGTGAGGCCAAACAGCCGGGCCGCGGCCTCGGAGAGTGCCTGGCCCTCCGCTCCATGGGCTTCTGCCCGCAGGCAGGCGGTGGGGGCGTGCAGCAGCTTGTTGACGATGGCACGCGCCAGGGCCTCCACGCTCTGACGCTGCCCGCCCGTGAGCCCCGGCCCCAGGGTCGCCAGGGTCCGTTCCACCTCCACCCTGGCGATACGCCCCGCGCGGCGCCGCAGCTCCACCAGCGTCCTCGTGCCCTCCCGCTCGGCCTCGTCCCGCACGAAGCGCTCCACGTCCCGTCGTGCGAGCACGCCCGCCTCGCGGGCCGCCTCCGCGCGCGTTGCCACGCTCCGGGCGACGAACCGCTGCAGGTCGTCCACGTCGTAGGCCGACACCCACTCCAGCTCGGACACGTCCCGGGCGATGTCCCTGGGCACGGCCAGGTCCACCAGCAGCAGCGGGCGGAACCGGCGCGCCGGGCCCACCGCGCCCACGCCCTGCCGCGTGAGCAGTGGCACGGGTGAGCTCGTCGAGCACACCACCACGTCGGCTTCCTTCAGCAGCGCAGGCAGCGCCTCGAAGGGACGCGCCTCGCCGCCCACCTCGGAGGCCAGCAGCTCGGCGCGCGCGCGGGTGCGGTTGATGACGAGGAGCCGTCCCACCCGCGCCTGTCCCAGGTGCCGGGCCGCCAGCCGTCCCATCTCCCCCGCGCCCACCAGCAGCACCGTCTTGTCCGACAGCCCGCGCACCTCGCGGGACACCAGGGCCGCGGAGGCGGAGGCCATGGACGTGGGCGCCCGGCCGATGGCCGTCCGCGTGCGCACGCGCTTCGCGCACGAAAACGCCGCCGCGCACGCGCGCGCCAGCTTCCCGCGCGCCGCCCCCGCGCGCCTTGCCGCCTCGAACGACGCCTTCACCTGGCCCAGAATCTGCGACTCGCCCAGCACCAGCGAGTCCAGGCTGCAGGCCACGCGGAACAGGTGCTCCAGCGCCTCGGTGCCCTGGTACTCGTAGAGGTAGTCCCGCAGCTCGGGGCCGCCCATCCGCTCCAGTTCCTCAAGCACCCGCGCCCGCGCACCCGCCGGTGCCGCCGTGGCCACGTACACCTCCACCCGGTTGCACGTGGCCACCAGCATCGCCTCGTCGGGAGCCCGCCCCCACCGGCGCAGCAACTCCAGCCGCCGGGCCTCGCTCATCGCCAGCCGCTCGCGCACCGCCAGCGGCGCCGTCTGGTGGGACAGGCCCACGCACACCAGCGCCACGGCATCCGACTCGACGGGCCGGGGACACGGCACGGGAGCGCCCCGGGCCCGCCCCGGCCGCGTCGAGCGGAAACTCCAGCAGGGGGTGAGGCGGAGCGGGCCCCTGCCACGGGAGGGAAGGACGCTTCCATGACGTGGCGGCGGAGCGCCACGGGGAGTTCTCACGGTCATCGTCTGTCCTCTCGCTCGTGCATGTTCACGCAGGCAGGAAGGGGGGCGCGCTACGCCACCCCGGCGAACCTCAGCAGCTCGCCGATGCTGAACTCGCCTTCCTTCTTCCCCAGGAAGGGTTTCCAGAAGGGGTCTGCCCGCAGGAACGAGAGCCGGTCCCCCTCGAGCAGCCCGAGGAACACCTCCGCGACGATGCGGCCTCCCACCGAGCCCAGCCGCTTGCCCTCCTCGCGCCGCTCCGCCTCGCGCAGGATGTAGAACCACGGCGGGGTCGAGCGGTCGAGCTTCAGGTGCTTCACGTCCCCCAGGTCATCGGACGTCAGGGGCCGGATGCGCAGCGCGCGGGCCATGTCCTGACCCGAGGGCAGCCCGAAGGTCAGCCCCCGCAGCAGGTTGCGCTGCGCCAGGGACGCCGGGCTCGCGCCGGGCAATCCCGGAGGACCGAAGGGCAGCTCGAACAGGAGGGTCGACAGCTTCGTGTCGATGCGCTGGGCGATTTGCGGCAGGTTGGGCGCGGGGTCGACCCCCATGCGGAAGAAGAACTTCCAGTCCACGAACCGCCGAGCCGCGCGCTTGCCTCCGCGCAGGTCCTGCGGGTCCGGGTCCGACGGGTCGAGGTTGACGTTGAAGACGGGCGCCGCGAAGCCCGCGTTCACCAGATAGCCCGGCTTCACCATGCTGTGACCGAAGCGGTAGGCGGCCACCGCGAACTCCACGGGGATGAAGGGCTCATGCTTCCACCGGTAGCACCGGGTGTCGCAGTGTTCCTTCATCAGGTCCTTCACCAGCGACTCGCCCACGATGTGCGGGAGGAACTCGTTGAGGACGATCCACTGGTAGTGCCACCGGACGATGCGCTGGGCCTCCCCGAAGACCTCGCCGGGCGACACCCCGCCCTTCGCGATGACATGGTCGACGACGGCGTTGTGGAACTTCAGGAAGGCCAGGTGCAGCTGCGACACGATGAGGTTCTCGTCGTTGCGAGGGTCCCCGATGAGCGCCCGGAGCTGGCTGTTGCGCGGCAGGTCCTTCGGGGCCGCCGTGTCGATGAGGAACTTCCCGGGTTTGCTCGCGTCGTAGAGGTGCGGCGACGCCGAGGGGCCCGCGCCATACACGTTGTCCAGCTCCAGCAGGGGCGTGCGGAAGTTGGCGACGGCCTCGGGGTCGTTCTGCCGCTCCAGGCTGGACGTCGGGTCGAACGTGATGTCGTGGTCCACGAACTGTCCCAGGAAGGTGAAGCCCGCGGACAGCCGCGCGGGGTTCTCCGGGTTCCTGATCGGGTCCAGCGGGCCCGGTGGGTCCCCCGGGTCCATTACGCCTCCCTTCCTGCCCAGCTCCAGGAGCGCCTCCCGCGTCGGGTGCGTGTCCTGCGCGAAAGGGGCCAGCCCCGGGAAGAGCCTGCCGAACTGACCCCGGTTGTAGAACCGGGACCTGGGGGGATTGCTGCCACGGATTTCCATGCCGCCGTGATGCACCATCTTGACCTGCTCTCTGTGAGTCGGCGGGACGCTTCCCGCCGCACTCCGATGGAAGGTCCGTGGCGACAAAGTGACCCACGGGGACAGACGGCGCCTGCTCGGCCGTGCACCTGCGACCAGCCGAGCAGGCGGGTGCACCGAGCGCTGCCGGCATGCCGCCGCGGCGGGCCCGAGGTCCGCTCCCGCCCTAGAGCCGCGAAACATGTCTTGGCTCCAATTTTGGACAATTCCAGAAAGCGATATTGTCTCCATGCGCTTCATGGGGAGCGAGGACGACGCTCCTCCCCACATCCCCCTCATGGAGACCTTTTCAGTGAGCCCACGTGTCCGGTGGCTACCCGGCTTCGCTTCCATGCAAGCGAGTGATGCATGTCCTTCCGCCATGGCTGACGCGAAGCTGGCGGTACAGGACGCGCATCGGCCAGGGCCCGGACGGCGCGGCTCCAGGGAACGTTCCTAGTCATGTCGCTTACTCCAGACCAGAAGCGCGCGCGGCTCGCAGAGCTGCTGCGCGACAAGACCCGTCAGTCCCGTCGTGTCCCGGTGTCCTTCGCCCAGGAGCGCATGTGGCTCCAGGAGCAGCTGGAGCCCGGCAGCTCCGCGCTCAACGTCCCCATCTCCGTGCGCCTGACGGGCCAGCTGGACGTGGACGCCCTGCGCCGCGCCCTGCAGGAGCTGGTGCAGCGCCATGAGCCGCTTCGCACCACCTTCGTCGAGCAGGACGGGCGGCTGCTCCAGCACATCTCCCCGTCGCTGGAGCTGCCCCTGGACGTGGTGGACGTCGCGGACGGGTCCGAGACGGAGGCCTGGCGCAGGCTCCATGCCGACGCGCAGCGCCCCTTCGAGCTGGAGAAGGGCCCGCTGCTGCGCGCCGCGCTGTACCGGTGGAGCGCGCGCGAGCACCTGCTGCTGCTCAACCTGCACCACATCATCTCCGACGGGTGGACGCTGGGCGTGCTCGTGCGAGAGCTGGGCGCGCTCTACCCGGCCCTGGCCGCGGGCCGGGCGTCGCCCCTGCCGCCGCTGCCCATGCAGTACGCGGACTTCGCCGCCTGGCAGCGCGACTACCTGAAGGGGGAGACACTGGACACGCAGCTGGCGTACTGGCGCCAGCGGCTGGACCCGCGCGCCCTGCTGGAGCTGCCCGGCGACAAGCCCCGGCCCGCCGTGGCCACCTCTCGCGGCGCCCGCCACACGGTGGTGCTTCCCCTGGAGCTGCTCCAGTCCCTCGAGGCGCTGGCCCGGCGCGAGGGTCGCACCCTCTTCACGCTCCTGCTGGCCGCCTACCAGGTGCTGCTGGCGCGCCACAGCGGCCAGGAGGACCTGGTCGTCGGCACGCCCGTGGCCGGCCGCAACCGCGCCGAGCTGGAGGGGCTCATCGGCCTGTTCGTCAACACCCTCGCCCTGCGTGTGGACCTGTCCGGCGACCCCTCCTTCCTGGAGCTGATGGGCCGCGTCCATGACACCGCCCTGGGGGCCTTCGCCCACCAGGACGTGCCCTTCGAGAAGCTGGTGGAGGCGCTCCAGCCGGAGCGGCGACTGGGCATCAACCCCCTGTTCCAGGTGCTCTTCACCCTGCAGAACGCGCCGCTGCCCGCGCTGCAGGTCCCCGGGATGGTGATGGAGGCGCAGCCGGTGGACAGCGGCGCCAGCCAGGTGGACCTGTCCCTGCTGGCGGCCGAGGTGCCCCAGGGGCTGCGCGTCGCCGCCGTCTACCGCACGGACCTGTTCGACGGGGCCACGGTGGCGCGGCTGCTGAAGCACTACCAGCAGCTGCTGGAGGGCATCGCCGCGAACCCGGAGCGGCGCCTGTCCGAGCTGCCGCTGCTGGACTCGGACGAGCGCCGGCAGGTGCTGGCGGCGTGGAACGACACGGCCCGCCCCTACGACGCGTCCTGCATCCACCACCAGTTCGAGGCCCAGGTGGCCCGGACGCCCGACGCGCCCGCGCTCAGCTTCGGTGAGACGCAGCTCACCTACCGCCAGCTCCACCAGCGCGTGCTCGGCCTGTCGCACCGGCTCCAGGCGCTGGGCGTCCGGCCGGATGCACCCGTGGGGCTGTGCCTCCAGCGCTCGCCCGACATGGTCGCCGCGATGCTCGCCGTGCTCCACGCCGGCGGCGCCTACCTCCCGCTCGACCCGGACTACCCCGCCGAGCGCCTGAGCTGGATGCTCCAGGACTCCGGGGCGTCCGTCCTGCTCACCTCGCGCCACCTGCTCGGCACCGTCCCCGCCGGGGACGCCCAGGTGCTGCTGCTCGACGAGGTCCTGGACGGCGAGCCCGCCGCCAGCAGCCCGGGTACGTCGCGAGCGGAGAACCTGGCCTACGTCATCTACACCTCGGGCAGCACGGGCCGGCCCAAGGGCGTCATGGTGCCACACGGCACCGCCGCCAACTTCTTCGGCGCCATGGACTCACTGCTGGGCACGTCCTCGCCCGGCACGTGGTTGGCCGTCACCAGCATCTCCTTCGACATCTCCGTCCTGGAGCTGCTGTGGACGCTCACCCGTGGCTACCACGTCGTGCTGCATGACGAGCGGGCCGCCACGCGCCAGGGCGCCGCGCTCGCGCTGCCCGAGGTGCTGCGCCGCCACGCGGTGACGCACCTGCAGTGCACGCCCGCCTTCGCTCGCGGCAGGGTGCTGGCCTCCGAGTCCGTCCCGGCGCTCGGCGCCCTGCGCCACCTGCTCATCGGTGGCGAGGCCCTGCCCGGGCCGCTGGCCGCCCAGCTCCGCGCGGCCCTGCCCTCCGCCGCCCTCACCAACATGTATGGGCCCACGGAGACCACCGTCTGGTCCTCCACCCACCGCGTGGGGGACGGTGACGCGGGCGCTGCCACCATCTCCATCGGCGCCCCCATCGCCAACACCCGCCTGTACGTGCTGGACGCGCACGGCCAGCCCGCGCCGGTGGGCGCCCCGGGCGAGCTGTTCATCGCCGGTGACGGCGTCGTGCGTGGCTACCTGGGCCGCGCCGAGCTCACCGCCGAGCGCTTCGTGCCGGATGCCTTCTCCGGTGTCCCCGGCGGCCGCATGTACCGCACCGGTGACCTGGCGCGCTGGCGCAGGGACGGCACCCTGGACTTCCTGGGCCGCACCGACTTCCAGGTGAAGGTGCGCGGCTTCCGCATCGAGCTGGGCGAGGTGGAGGCCGCGCTGTCACGCCACCCGTCCGTCCGGCAGGCCGTGGCGGGCGTGCACCAGGACGCCTCGGGGGACGGACGCCTCGTGGCGTGGCTCGTGCCCCAACCGGGCCACACCGTGGAGACGGGCGCGCTGCGAGACTACGCCCGCCAGCACCTGCCCGAGCACATGGTGCCCTCGCTGTTCGTGGCGCTCGACGCCTTTCCCCTCACGCCCAACGGCAAGGTGGACCGCAAGGCCCTGCCCGCTCCGGAGCTGACGGGAAGCAGCCCTGAGTACGTGGCCCCGCGCACACCCACCGAGGAGCTGCTGGCCGGCATCTTCGCCCAGGTGCTGGGCGTGGAGCGCGTGGGCGCCACCGACAGCTTCTTCGAGCTGGGCGGCCACTCCCTGATGGGCACCCGGCTGGCCGCGCGGCTGCGCGCCGCCACGGGCGTGGAGCTGCTGCTGCGCGAGCTGTTCGAGGCGCCCACCGTCGCGGGCCTCGCCATGCGCGTGGACGCCGCCGCGAGGAGCGGGCTGCAGGGCCCGCAGACTCCGCCCCTGGTCCCCATGCCTCGCACCGGTGGCCTGCCGCTGTCCTTCGCCCAGCAGCGCCTGTGGTTCCTCGACCAGCTGGAGCCGGGCAGCCCCTTCTACAATGTCCCCCTCGGCTTGCGGCTGGAGGGCACGCTGGACGTGGCCGCGCTGGAGCGCAGCTTCACGGAGCTGATGCGCCGCCACGAGTCCCTGCGCACCACCTTCCAGGAGGGCCCGGTCCAGGTCATCCACCCGCCCGCCCCCGTCCCCCTCGCCCTGGTGGACCTGTCCGCGCTGCCCGAGCACCAGCGCGAGGAAGAGGCCCGGCGTCTGGCGCGCGAAGAGGCGCAGCGCCCGTTCGACCTTGCCCGTGGTCCGCTGATGCGCACCACGCTGCTTCGGCTGTCCGAGTCCCAGCACCTGCTGCTGCTGACGCTGCACCACATCGTCACGGATGGCTGGTCCATGAACGTGCTGGTGCGCGAGTCCGCCGCGCTCTACGTGGCCTTCGCCACCGGGCAGCCTCCGTCGTTGCCGGAGCTGCCCGTGCAGTATGCGGACTACGCGGCCTGGCAGCGCTCCTGGCTCCAGGGGGAAGCCCTGGAGGCGCGACTGGCCTGGTGGCGTGAGCACCTGACTGGCGCCCCGCAGCTGCTGGAGCTGCCCACCGACTTCCCTCGCCCGGCCGTCCAGGGCTTCCGCGGTGCCACCCTCACACGCGTGCTGCCGCGCGAGCTGGCGGATTCGCTCCAGGCCCTGTGCCGTCAAGAGAGCATCACCCTCTTCATGGCCCTGCTGGCCGGCTTCGAGGTCGTCCTCTCCCGCTACTCCGGCCAGGAAGACTTCGTCCTCGGCACCGATATCGCCAATCGCAACCGTGCGGAGACCGAGGGCCTCATCGGCTTCTTCATCAACCAGCTCGCGCTGCGCATGCGGCTGGACGGCAACCCCACCTTCCGCGAGCTACTCGGTCGCGTGCGGGATGCCACGCTGGGCGCCTACGCCCACCAGGACCTGCCCTTCGAGGAGCTGGTCAAGGCGCTCAACCCCGAGCGCAGCCTGGGCCATGCCCCTCTCTTCCAGGTGAAGCTGGTGCTGCAGAACCAGCCCACCACCGAGCTGCAGGTCCCCGGCCTCACCCTGCGCCCCCAGGGCGTCGACGTCAGCACCTCGCGCCTGGACCTCACCCTCTCCATTCTCGAAACCGCGCAGGGACTGCAGTGCACCTGCGAGTACCGCACCGACCTCTTCGAGGCCTCCACCATCGACCGCATGGTGCAGCACCTCGGCACGGTGCTTCAGGCCGCAGCTGCTCGGCCCGAAGCGCGCGTTTCCGCGCTGACGCTGAGCACCGACGCCGAGCAGCGCCAAATGCTGGTGGAGTGGAATGCCACCGCACGTGACTTCCCGTCGGAAGCCTGCGCCCACCAGCTCTTCGAGGCCCAGGCCGCCCGCACTCCCGACGCCATCGCCCTGCGCTTCGAGGGCCAGCAGCTCACCTACTCCCAGCTCGACTCCCGCGCCAACCAGCTGGCCTGGCACCTGCGCTCGCTGGGCGTGCGCGCCGACGTGCCCGTTGCCCTCTGCGTCGAGCGCTCGCTGGAAACCATCATCTCCATCCTCGGCATCCTCAAGGCCGGCGGCGCCTACGTGCCGCTGGACCCCAGCTACCCGGTGGAGCGGCTGACGTACACGCTGCGCGACTGCGCCGCTCCGGTGCTCGTCACCACCGAGGCCATCGCCGATGAGCTGCCCTCCGGCGGCGAGCAACTCGTCCTGCTGGATTCGGACGCCTCTCTCATCTCCTCCCAGCCCACGACGACTCCTGAGAGTGGTGCGGGCGCGGACAACCTCGCCTACGTCATCTACACCTCGGGCAGCACGGGCCGGCCCAAGGGCACGCTGTTGCAGCACCGGGGCCTGTGCAACACCGCCCTGCAGACGGGCCGCTCCATGGGCCTGGCCCCCGGCAGCCGGGTGCTCCAGTTCTTCTCCTCCGGCTTCGATGCCTCGGTGTGGGAAATCTTCAGCGCCCTGCTGCCGGGTGCCACGCTGGTGCTGGCCCCTCGCGAGAAGCTGATGCCCGGCGCGCCACTGCGCACGCTGGCGCGCGAGGAGTCCATTACCGCGGTGACGCTGACACCTTCGGTGCTGGCGCAGCTGACGCCCGAGGACTTCCCCTCCCTGCATACCCTCGTCTCCGCTGGCGAAGCGTGCACGCCGGAGCTGGTGCAGCGCTGGGGCCCTCACGTGCGGTTCCTGAATGCCTACGGCCCCACGGAAGTCACCGTCTGCGCCTCCATCACCGAGCCGCTGGTGCCCGGCCAGCGCCTCACCATTGGGCGGCCCTGGGCCAACCTGGGGCTGTACGTGGTGGACGCGGCCCTGCGCGCGTTGCCGGTGGGTGTGCCCGGCGAGCTGTGCGTGGGAGGCGTGGGCCTGGCTCGCGGCTACCTCGGCCGTCCGGAGCTGACGGCCGACAAGTTCGTCCCCAATCCCTTCAGCACCCAGCCCGGTGCCCGCCTCTACCGCACCGGCGACAAGGCGCGCTGGCTGGCCGATGGCACCCTCGAGTACCTGGGCCGCATCGACTCGCAGGTGAAGCTGCGTGGCTTCCGCATCGAGCTGGGCGAAGTCGAGTCCGCCCTGCTGCAGCACCCGTCCGTGCGCGAGGCGGTGGCCGTGGTGCGCGAGGACTCCCCCGGCGCTTCCCGGCTGGTGGCCTACGTCGTCGCCCAGGAGGACGAGGCCCTCGATACCGCCGTCCTGCGCGCCTCCCTCAAGCAGCGGCTGCCCGAGTACATGGTGCCCGCCGCCATGGCCGTGCTGCCCGCGCTGCCACTGACGCCCAACGGCAAGGTGGACCGCAAGGCCCTGCCTCCTCCCGAGGGCACTTCCGAGGCCCAGGCGCGCGAGTACGTCGCGCCGCGCACCCGCGTCGAGCAGCAGCTGGCCACCCTCTGGGCGGAGCTGCTGCACGTCGAGCGCGTGGGCGTGCATGACGACTTCTTCGAGCTGGGCGGCCACTCGCTGCTGGCCACCCAGTCCCTCTCGCGCCTTCAGGCCTCCTTCGGCGTGGAGCTGCCCCTGCGCGAGCTCTTCGAGGCCCCCACCGTCGCGGGCCTCGCCACGCGGTTGGAAGCCCTGGTCGAGTCGGGCGGCAAGGCAACGCAGGCTCCGCCGCTGACTCCGGTGCCTCGCACCGGCGAGCTGCCGCTGTCCTTCGCGCAGCAGCGCCTGTGGTTCCTCGACCAGTTGGAGCCGGGCAGCCCCTTCTACAACGTCCCCCTCGGCTTGCGGCTGGAGGGCACGCTCGACGTGGCCGCGCTGGAGCGCAGCTTCACCGAGCTGGTGCGCCGTCACGAGGTGCTTCGCACCCTCTTCCGGGATGGACCGGTGCAGCACATCCACCCGTCCATGCCCGTGCGCATGTCCGTGGTGGACCTGTCTTCGCTGCCCGAGCACCAGCGCGAGGAAGAGGCCCGGCGTCTGGCACGCGAAGAGGCGCAGCGTCCCTTCGACCTCGCCCGTGGTCCGCTGATGCGCACCACGCTGCTTCGGCTGTCCGAGTCCCAGCACCTGCTGCTGCTGACGCTGCACCACATCGTCACGGATGGCTGGTCCATGAACGTGCTGGTGCGCGAGTCCGCCGCGCTCTACGTGGCCTTCGCCACCGGGCAGCCTCCGTCGTTGCCAGAGCTGCCCGTGCAGTATGCGGACTACGCGGCCTGGCAGCGCTCCTGGCTCCAGGGGGAGGCCCTGGAGGCGCGACTGGCCTGGTGGCGCGAGCACCTGACTGGCGCCCCCCAGTTGCTGGAGCTGCCCACCGACTTCCCGCGCCCGGCCGTCCAGGGCTTCCGCGGCGCCACCCTCACGCGCGTGCTGCCGCGTGAGCTGTCTGACGGACTCCAGTCCTTGTGCCAGCAGGAGGGCATCACCCTCTTCATGGCCCTGCTGGCCGGCTTCGAGGTCGTCCTCTCCCGCTACTCCGGCCAGGAAGACTTCGTCCTCGGCACCGATATCGCCAATCGCAACCGTGCGGAGACCGAGGGCCTCATCGGCTTCTTCATCAACCAGCTCGCGCTGCGCATGCGGCTGGACGGCAACCCCACCTTCCGCGAGCTACTCGGTCGCGTGCGGGATGCCACGCTGGGCGCCTACGCCCACCAGGACCTGCCCTTCGAGGAGCTGGTCAAGGCGCTCAACCCCGAGCGCAGCCTGGGCCATGCCCCTCTCTTCCAGGTGAAGCTGGTGCTGCAGAACCAGCCCACCACCGAGCTGCAGGTCCCCGGCCTCACCCTGCGCCCCCAGGGCGTCGACGTCAGCACCTCGCGCCTGGACCTCACCCTCTCCATTCTCGAAACCGCGCAGGGACTGCAGTGCACCTGCGAGTACCGCACCGACCTCTTCGAGGCCTCCACCATCGACCGCATGGTGCAGCACCTCGGCACGGTGCTTCAGGCCGCAGCTGCTCGGCCCGAAGCGCGCGTTTCCGCGCTGACGCTGAGCACCGACGCCGAGCAGCGCCAAATGCTGGTGGAGTGGAATGCCACCGCACGTGACTTCCCGTCGGAAGCCTGCGCCCACCAGCTCTTCGAGGCCCAGGCCGCCCGCACTCCCGACGCCATCGCCCTGCGCTTCGAGGGCCAGCAGCTCACCTACTCCCAGCTCGACTCCCGCGCCAACCAGCTGGCCTGGCACCTGCGCTCGCTGGGCGTGCGCGCCGACGTGCCCGTTGCCCTCTGCGTCGAGCGCTCGCTGGAAACCATCATCTCCATCCTCGGCATCCTCAAGGCCGGCGGCGCCTACGTGCCGCTGGACCCCAGCTACCCGGTGGAGCGGCTGACGTACACGCTGCGCGACTGCGCCGCTCCGGTGCTCGTCACCACCGAGGCCATCGCCGATGAGCTGCCCTCCGGCGGCGAGCAACTCGTCCTGCTGGATTCGGACGCCTCTCTCATCTCCTCCCAGCCCACCACCGCGCCCACCACCGGCGCGGGAGCCGACAACCTCGCCTACGTCATCTACACCTCGGGCAGCACGGGCCGGCCCAAAGGCACGCTGCTGCAGCACCGGGGCCTGTGCAACACGGCCCTGCAGACGGGCCGCTCCATGGGCCTGGCCCCTGGCAGCCGGGTGCTCCAGTTCTTCTCCTCCGGCTTCGATGCCTCGGTGTGGGAAATCTTCAGCGCCCTGCTGTCGGGTGCCACGCTGGTGCTGGCCCCTCGCGAGAAGCTGATGCCCGGTGCGCCGCTGCGCACGCTGGCGCGCGAGGAGTCCATCACCGCCGTGACGCTGACGCCCTCGGTGCTGGCGCAGCTGACGCCCGAGGACTTCCCCTTCCTGCATACCCTCGTCTCCGCTGGCGAAGCGTGCACGCCGGAGCTGGTGCAGCGCTGGGGGCCGCACGTGCGGTTCCTGAATGCCTACGGCCCCACGGAAGTCACCGTCTGCGCTTCCATCACCGAGCCGCTGGTGCCTGGGCAGCGCCTCACCATTGGGCGGCCCTGGGCCAACCTGGGGCTGTACGTGGTGGACGCGGCCCTGCGCGCGTTGCCGGTGGGCGTGCCCGGCGAGCTGTGCGTGGGAGGCGTGGGCCTGGCTCGCGGCTACCTCGGCCGCTCCGAGCTCACCGCCGAGCGCTTCGTGCCGGATGCCTTCTCCGGTGTCCCCGGTGCCCGCCTCTACCGCACCGGCGACAAGGCGCGCTGGCTGGCCGACGGCACCCTCGAGTACCTGGGCCGCATCGACTCGCAGGTGAAGCTGCGCGGCTTCCGCATCGAGCTGGGCGAAGTCGAGTCCGCCCTGCTGCAGCACCCGTCCGTGCGCGAAGCGGTGGCCGTGGTGCGCGAGGACTCCCCTGGCGCTTCCCGGCTGGTGGCCTACGTCGTCGCCCAGGAGGACGAAACCCTCGATACCGCCATCCTGCGTGCCTCCCTCAAGCAGCGGCTGCCCGAGTACATGGTGCCCGCCGCCATGGCCGTGCTACCCGCGCTGCCACTGACGCCCAACGGCAAGGTGGACCGCAAGGCCCTGCCTCCTCCCGAGGGCACTTCCGAGGCCCAGGCGCGCGAGTACGTCGCGCCGCGCACCCGCGTCGAGCAGCAGCTGGCCACCCTCTGGGCGGAGCTGCTGCACGTCGAGCGCGTGGGCGTGCATGACGACTTCTTCGAGCTGGGCGGCCACTCGCTGCTGGCCACCCAGTCCCTCTCGCGCCTTCAGGCCTCCTTCGGCGTGGAGCTGCCCCTGCGCGAGCTGTTCGAGGCTCCCACCGTGGCCCAGCTGGCCACGCGGCTGGAGGCCCTGGCCGAGTCGGGCGGCAAGGCACTTCAGGCTCCGCCGCTGACTCCGGCGCCTCGCACCGGCGAGCTGCCACTGTCCTTCGCCCAGCAGCGTCTGTGGTTCATCGACCAGCTGGAGCCGGGCAGCCCCCTTTACAACATCCCCACCGCCCTGGCGCTCGACGGGGACCTGGACGTGCCCGCGCTGGAGCGCGTGTTCACGGAGATTCAGCGCCGCCACGAGTCCCTGCGCACCACCTTCACCTCCCTGGATGGCCGTCCCGTCCAGCGCATCCAGCCGGCCACTCCGTTCTCGCTGCCCGTGGTGGAGCTCGGCGCGCGCGCCCCCGAGGAGCGGCAGGCCGAGACACGCCGTCTCGTGACGGCAGAGGCGCGACGCCCCTTCGACCTCACGCGGGGCCCGCTGCTGCGCGCCACGCTGCTCCGCCTGGGCGCCACCGAGCACGTGCTGCTGGTGACGATGCATCACAGCATCTCCGACGGCTGGTCCGTCGGCGTGCTCGTGCGCGAGCTGGGCGCCCTGTATGCGGCCTTCCGCGAGGGCCAGCCCTCGCCGCTGCCGGAGCTGGCCGTGCAGTACGCGGACTACGCCGTGTGGCAGCGCGGCTGGCTGCAGGGCGCGGCGCTGGAGGCACAGCTCGCCTGGTGGCGCGAGCGGCTGGCGGGGGCTCCCCATGCGCTGGAGCTGCCCACCGACAAGCCCCGCCCGTCCGTGCAGACCTCGCACGGCGCCTCGTGTCCCGTTCACCTCCCCGTGCCGCTGACCGAGGCGCTCGACGCGCTGTGCCGCCGTGAAGGCGCCACGCCCTTCATGGCGCTGCTGGCCACCTTCCAGCTCCTGCTCAGCCGCTACTCCGGCCAGCAGGAGGTGGTCATCGGCGCTCCCGTGGCCGGACGTGACAATGCCGCGCTGGAGCCCCTCGTCGGCTTCTTCGTCAACACGCTGCCCCTGCGGGCCCGCCTGTCCGGCACGGAGTCCTTCCGGGAGCTGCTGGCCCAGGTGCGCGACACCGCCCTTGGCGCGTTCGCCCACCAGGCGCTGCCCTTCGAGCGCATCATCGAGGAGCTGAAGCTGGAGCGCGACCTGAGCCGGCCACCGCTGGTGCAGGTGATGTTCGCCCTCCAGAACGCGCCCATGCCCGAGCTGGTGCTGCCCGGCCTGGCCCTGCGCGGGCTGGGCACGCAGCACAAGCCCGTCAAGTTCGAGCTCGAGCTGAACCTGTCGCACACGCCGGAGGGCTACTCCGGCCAGCTCGACTACAACACCGACCTGTTCGAGGCAGGCACGGCCGCGCGCATGGCGGCCCACTTCCGCACGCTGGTGGAGGCCCTGGTCTCCCGGCCCGAGGCACCCCTGGCCTCCGTGGCCATGATGACCGAGGCGGAGCGCCAGCAGGTGCTCGTGGAGTGGAACGCCACCGCCTCCGACTACCCGCGCGGCTCCACCCTGCCCGAGGTCTTCTCGCAGGTGGTGGCTCGGTATGGCGACAAGGTGGCCGTCGAGTTCGGCGACTCCAAGCTCACCTACCGGCAGCTCGACGCGCGTGCCAACCAGCTCGCCTGGCACCTGCGCGGCCTGGGCGTGAGCACCGACTCGCGCGTGGCCATTGCCCTGGAGCGCTCGCTGGAGCTGGTAGTGGCCCTGGTCGCCATCCTCAAGGCCGGCGGCGCCTACGTCCCGCTGGATTCGAGCTACCCGCGTGAGCGTCTGCACGCCATGGTGGAGGACTCGCGCCCGCGCGTGCTCGTCACCTCCCGCGCGCTGCTGCCAAAGCTCCCCTCCGACGGCCTGCCCACGGTGGTGCTGGAGGAAGTGTCCCTGGAGGGCGAGCCCACGCACTCGCCGCCGATGGCCGCTCAGCCCCAGAGCCTCGCGTACATCGACTTCACCTCCGGCTCCACGGGCCGTCCCAAGGGCGTCGGCACTCCGCAGGCCGCCGTGCTGCGCACCGTCTTCGGTGTCGACTACGCGCACCTCGGTCCGGACGAGACGTTCCTGCTCATCGCTCCCGTCTCCTTCGACGCCTCCACCCTGGAGCTGTGGGGCCCGCTGCTCCATGGCGCGCGCCTCGCCATCTTCCCGCCCCATGCACCCTCCGACGTGCATGAGCTGGAGGCCTTGCTCGTGAAGCACGGGGTAACAACGCTGCACCTCACCGCGGGCCTGTTCACCCAGGTGGTGGACACCCACCTCCAGGGCCTGCGCACGGTGAGACAGCTGCTCACCGGTGGTGACGTGGTGTCCGCCCCGCACGTGCGCCGGGTGCTGGAGGAGCTGCGCATCCCGGTGACGGCCTGCTACGGGCCCACCGAGTCCACGCTCTTCGCCTCATGCTTCCGGATGACGTCTCCGGAGCAGCCCGGCACCTCCGTGCCCATCGGCCGCCCCATCGGCAACACGCAGGTGTACGTGCTCGACACGGGCGGCCAGCCCGTGCCCGCGGGCATCACCGGAGAGCTGTTCATCGGCGGCGACGGCGTGGCCCGCGGCTACGTGGAGCAGCCGGCCCTCACCGCCGAGCGCTTCCTGCCGGACGCCTTCTCCAGGGTGCCCGGTGCCCGCATCTACCGCACGGGCGACCTGGCCCGCTGGCGCCATGACGGCGTGCTGGAATTCCTCGGCCGCGCGGACGCGCAGGTGAAGGTGCGTGGCTACCGCATCGAGCTGGCCGAGGTGGAAGCGGCCCTGCTGGCCCTGCCGGGGGTGCGCGAGGCCGTGGTGCTCGCGCGCGAGGACGTGCCCGGCACCAAGCGCCTCGTCGGCTACGTGGTGGCGCCCGAGCCGTTCGACACCGTCGCGCTGCGCGCACTCCTTCAGGAGCGGCTGCCCGAGTACATGGTGCCCTCCGCACTGGTGCGCCTGGACGCGCTGCCGCTCACCGCCAACGCCAAGGTGGACAGGAAGGCCCTGCCCGTCCCGGAGCTGGCGAAGGCCTCCGCCGAGACGTACGCCGCCCCGCGCGATGCCACCGAGGAGGCCCTGGCCTCCGTGTGGGCCCAGGTGCTGCGCGTGCCCCGCGTCGGCATCCATGACAACTTCTTCCAGCTCGGCGGCGACTCCATCATCAGCCTCCAGCTCATCGCCCGCGCCCGCCAGGCCGGCCTCCACTTCACGCCCCGGCAGCTCTTCCAGCACCAGACCATCTCCGCCCTCGCGAAGGAGGTCTCCACGCGCCATGGCGCCACCGCCGAGCAGGCCCCTGTCGTGGGCCCGGTGCCGCTCACGCCCATCCAGCTCGCCTTCCTGGAGGAGGGCGGGCCCGAGCAGCACCACTTCAACCAGGCGCTGATGCTGCGGGTGCGGGAGCCGCTGGAGCCCGCCGTGCTGGAGGCGGCCCTGCGCAGGCTGGTGGAGCACCACGACGCCCTGCGCCTGCGGTTCTTCCAGGAGGCGGGCCACTGGCGGCAGCACGCCACGGGCCTGGAGTCCGCGCCCACGCTGCACCGGGCCGACGTGTCCTCGCTGTCCCCCGACGCGCGCGCCCGCGCGGTGGAGGCGCTCGCCACCGAGCTGCACACCTCCTTCCGTCTGGGGGAGCCGCCGCTGCTGCGCGCGGCCCTCTTCGACTTCGGCCCGGGAGAGCCCGCGCGCCTGCTGCTGGTGGCACACCACCTCGTCGTCGACGCCGTCTCCTGGCGAGTCCTGGTGGAGGACCTGGAGTCGCTCTGCCGCCAGCTCCAGCGCGGCGCGGCCCCCGCCCTGCCGCCGAAGACCACCTCCTTCAAGGCCTGGGCCGAGCGCCTGCACCAGCATGCGGGCTCCGAGGCCCTCGTCGCCGAGCAGCCCTACTGGCTGGACGAGGCCCGCGCGCACGCGCAGCCCCTGCCCCGCGACAGGGCGCACGGGGAGAACACCGTCGCCTCCTCGCGCTCCATCTCCACCAGCCTGGAGTCCGCGGAGACGCACGCGCTGCTGCGCGAGGTGCCCGCGGCGTACCGCGCCCGCCTCCCGGACGTGCTGCTGGCGGCCCTGGGCCGTGCCCTGGCCTCCTGGTCGGGCCACTCGCGCTTCCTCGTCGACTCCGAGGGCCATGGCCGCGAGGACCTCTTCGCGGACGTGGACCTGTCCCGCACGGTGGGCTGGTTCACCGCCGTCTACCCGGTGCTCCTGCAGGTGCCCGCGGATGCCAGCCCCGGCGACACCCTGCGCGGCACCCGTGACGGGCTGCGGAACCTGCCCGCCGGTGGCCTGGGCCACGGCCTGCTGCGCTACCTGCGCCAGGACGAGACCGGTGCCCGGCTGCGCGCGCTCCCCTCCGCCGAGGTGTCCTTCAACTACCTGGGCCAGCTCGACGCCGCCTCGGGCGAGACCTCGCTGTTCAGCCTCGCCTCCGAGGCCTCCGGGCCAACGCTCAGCCCCCGGGCGCTCCGCCCCCATCTGCTCGACGTGACGGCCGTCATCCGCGGCGGCCAGCTCCACGTGAGCCTCCACTACAGCGAGAACGTCCACACCGAGGCCACCGCCCGCGCACTGGCGAGCGCCTTCGTGGACGCGCTGCGCGTGCTCATCGCGGGCCGCACCTCGCCGGATGCCCTCCGGTACACGCCGGCGGACTTCCCGCTGGCGGGCTGCTCCCAGGCGGCGCTGGACCGGGTGCTCCCCGCGGGCCTGCCCGTCGAGGACGTGTATCCGCTGTCGCCCCTGCAGCAGGGCATGCTCTTCCAGTCGCTGATGGCTCCCGGCTCGGGCGTGTTCGTCACGCAGCACGCGTGGACGTTCGGCGCCCGCGTGGACGTGGCCGCCTTCCGCCGCGCCTGGGAGGTGGTGGTGGAGCGCCATGCCCCGCTGCGGACCTCCTTCGCCTGGGAGGGGCTCGAGGAGCCCCTGCAGGTGGTGAGCCCACGCGCCGAGCTGCCGTGGGAGGAGCTCGACTGGAGCGGCCTGCCCACGTCCGAGCTCCAGGCCCGCTTCACCGCGCTGATGGCCACGGACCGCGCCCTCGGCTTCCGCCTGGACCAGGCGCCGCTGATGCGGCTGACCGTGGTGCGGCTGGAGGGCGGGGACTGGCGTGTCCTCTGGACCTCGCACCACCTGCTGCTGGACGGCTGGAGCCTCGGCCTGCTCTTCAAGGAGCTGTTCGCCGCCTACGCCGCCGCCGTCGGTGGCCGCATGCCCGCGCTGCCGCAGGCGCCTGCCTTCCGTGACTTCATCGCCTGGCAGCGGCAGCAGCCGGCGGAGCGCACCGAGGCGTACTGGCGAAAGGCCCTGGGCGGCTTCTCCTCGTCCACGCCGCTGCCGGGCGCGCGGCCCTCGCGCCAGGACGGAGCCACGCTCCGCAAGGATGAGCGGTGGGTCCACCTGACCGGGGACCGCACGCGCGAGCTCCAGGCCTTCGCCCGCCAGCACCAGCTGACGCCCAACACGGTGCTGCAAGGCGCCTGGGCGCTGGTGCTCTCGCGCTACGCCGGCGAGCCCGAGGTCCTCTTCGGCACCACCGTCTCCGGGCGCTCCGCCGAGCTGCCCGGCATCGAGCACATGGTGGGCCTGTTCATCAACACCGTGCCGGTGCGCATCCAGCTCGAGCCCCGGGCTCCCGTGCGCGCGTGGCTGACGGAGCTCCACACGCGCATGCTGGAGCTGCGCCAGTACGAGCACACCCCGCTGGCACGCGCCCAGGCCTGGAGCGACGTGCCGCGCGGCTCCATCCTCTTCGAGAGCCTGTACGTCTTCGAGAACTACCCCGTGGACGAGGCCGTCCGCTCCGGCGGCAAGGACCTGGAGATTCGCGACCTCACCACGGCCGAGCAGTCGGACATGCCGCTGGTGGCCATCGTGCTCCCCGGCGAGCAGCTCCAGCTGCGCCTGGTGTACGACGTGGCCCGCTTCGAGCCGTCCACCGTGGACCGGCTGCTGCGGCACTGGAGGGCGGTGCTGGAGTCCCTGCTGGCCGGGCCCGAGGTGCGCCTGTCCTCCGTGTCCATGCTGGAGGAGGAGGAGCGCCGTCAGGTGCTGGTGGAGTGGAACGCCACCGCCTCCGACTTCCCACGCGACGCCAGCGTCCACACCCTCTTCGCCGCCCAGGCCGCCCGCACCCCGGACGCCATCGCGGTCGTGGCGGAGGGAGGAACGCTCACCTACCGTCAGCTCGACGAGCGCTCCAACCAGCTCGCCCGCCACCTGCTGACCCTGGGCCTGGGGGCCGAGCCGCGCATCGGCGTGTGCATCCTCCGGAGCCTGGACCTCATCGTCGCGCTGCTGGGCATCCTCAAGGCCGGTGGCGCCTACGTCCCGCTCGACCCGACGCAGCCGGCGCAGCGGCTGGCCTTCATGCTCGGGGACGCGGAGGTCGCGGCGGTGCTGGCCTCGTCCGCCACCCGCGCCGCGCTGCCGGAGGGCTCACGGCCTGTCTTCCACGTCGACTCCGACTGGGAGCAGCTGTCGCACCTGTCCACCCAGGCGGTGTCCGCACCCGCGGAGCCCGAGCAGCTCGCCTATGTGACCTACACCTCCGGCTCGACGGGGATTCCCAAGGGCGTGGCCATTCCCCACCGCGGTGTCTTGCGCCTGGTGATTGGCAGCCGCTTCGCGCGGCTGGGGCCTGACGAGGTCGTCCTGCAGGCCTCCCCCCTGACCTTCGACCCCTCCACCATGGAAATCTGGGGAGCGCTGCTGCACGGCGCCCGGCTGGTCCTCTACCCGCCCCGCACGCCCGACGTGGCGGAGCTGGCACGCGTCATCACCGAGCACGGGGTGACGTCGATGTTCACGGCCACGGCCATCTTCGACCTGATGCAGCAGCATCAGCCCGAGGTCCTGGCCCGGGTGTCGCAGCTGCTGGCCGGCGGGGATGTGATGCCCGCGCCTCGCGTCCGCGAGCGGCTGGCCCAGGGTGGCACCATCATCAACGCGTACGGCCCCACGGAGAGCACCACCATCACCACCACCCACCGGCTGTCGCCCGGTGACGCGGTGGATGACTCCGTCTCCATCGGCGCCCCCATCGGCAACACCCAGGTGTACGTGCTCGACGAGGACCTGCAGCCCGTCTCCGTCGGCGTACCGGGGGAGCTGTTCATCGGCGGCGACGGCCTGGCGCGTGGCTACCTGGGGCGCCCCGCGCTCACCGCCGAGCGCTTCATGCCCCACCCCTTCTCGTCCACTCCGGGTGCCCGGCTGTACCGCTCCGGAGACCGGGTGTCCTGGCGGGAGGATGGGACGCTGGAGTTCCTCGGCCGCATGGACTTCCAGGTGAAGGTGCGCGGCTTCCGCATCGAGCTGGGTGAAGTGGAAGCAGCGCTGCGCGCGCACACCTCGGTGAAGGAGGTGGCCGTGCTGGTGCGCGAGGACGTGCCCGGCGACAAGCGCCTGGTGGCCTATGTCGTGCCAGCGGAGGTGGACACCGCGGCCCTGCGCGAGCACCTGCGCCAGCGCGTGCCCGAGTACATGGTGCCCTCGGCCTTCGTGGCGCTGGCAACCCTGCCACTGTCCGCCCATGGCAAGGTGGACCGCAAGGCCCTGCCCGCCCCGGAGGCTCCGGCGCGCTCCGAGGCGCTGCACGTGCCTCCGCGCAACGCCCTGGAGGCGCAGCTCGCCTCCATCTGGTCGGAGGTGCTGCGCGTCGAGCGCGTCGGCATCCATGACAACTTCTTCGAGCTGGGCGGCCACTCGCTGCTGGCCACGCAGGTGGTCGTCCGCATCCGGACCACCTTCGGCATCCAGCTCCCCCTGCGCATGCTGTTCGAGGCGCCCACCCTCGCTGGCCTGGCCCAGCAGGTGGACGCCGCGCGCCCGCGCCGTCCAGGCTCGGGCGTTCCGGCGCTCGTCCCGGTAACGCCCACGGGCGCACCGCCGCTGTCCTTCGCCCAGCAGCGGCTGTGGTTCATCGACCAGCTCGAGCCCGGCACTCCTCTCTACAACATGCCCACCGTGCTGCGCCTGGAGGGCACGCTGGACCTGGAGGCCCTCCAGCGCGGTCTCACCGAGGTGGTGCGTCGCCACGAAACGCTGCGCACTACCTTCGCCGTGCGCGACGGCGAGCCCATCCAGCTCATCCACCCGGCGCGGGAGCTCTCCCTGCCCGTGGTGGACCTGAGCAACCTGCCCGCCACGGAGCGGCAGGCCGAGGCCCGGCGCCTGGCCACCGAGGAGACCCTGCGTCCCTTCTCCTTGAGCGATGGCCCGCTGCTGCGCGCCCTCATCCTGCGCCTGTCTCCCTCCGAGCACGTGCTGCTGGTGACGATGCACCACATCGTCTCCGACGGCTGGTCCATGGGCGTGCTCGTGCGCGAGATGGCCGCCCTCTACGCCGCCTTCCACCAGGGCCAGCCCTCTCCGCTTCCTGAGCTGCCGCTGCACTACTCCAGCTTCGCGGTCTGGCAGCGCCAGTGGCTGCAGGGCGCCGCGCTGGATGAGCAGCTGACCTGGTGGCGCCAGCGACTGGCGGGGGCTCCTCACTTCCTGGACCTGCCTACCGACAAGCCCCGCCCCGCCGTGCAGTCCTCGCGCGGCGCCGCCCACGCGGTGCACCTGCCCGACTCGCTGGCCCGAGCCCTGGAGGAGACCTGCCAGCGTGAAGGCGTCACCCCCTTCATGGCCCTGCTCGCCAGCTTCCAGCTGCTGCTGAGCCGCTACTCCGGCCAGCAGGACGTCCTCGTCGCCTCTCCGGTGGCGGGACGTGACCAGGCGGAGCTGGAAGGCCTCATCGGCTTCTTCGTCAACACCCTGCCCCTGCGCGCCCGCCTGTCCGGCACCGACTCCTTCCGCGAGCTGCTGGCCCAGGTGCGCGACACCACCCTGGGCGCCTTCGAGCACCAGGCGCTGCCCTTCGAGCGGCTGGTGGAGGAGCTCAAGCCCGAGCGCGACCTGAGTAGACCCGCGCTGGTGCAGGTCCTCTTCACCCTTCAGAACACCCCCAGGCCCCAGCTGGCGCTGCCCGGCCTGGCCCTGCGGGCGATGGAAGGCATTGGCGGCACCGTCGTCAAGTTCGAGCTGGAGCTGAGCCTGGTGCGGACGCCGGAGGGCTACTCCGGCACGCTGCTCTACAACACGGACCTCTTCGAGGCTGGCACGGCCGCGCGCATGGCGGAGCACTTCCGCACGCTGGTGCAAGCGCTGGTGGCCCGGCCCGAGGCGTCCCTGGCCTCCGTGGCCATGATGACCGAGGCGGAGCGCCGTCAGGTGATGGTGGAGTGGAATGCCACCGCCACTGAGTACCCGCGCGACTCCACCCTGCCCGAGGTCTTCTCGCAGGTGGTGGCTCGGTATGGCGACAAGGTGGCCGTCGAGTTCGGCGACTCCAAGCTCACCTACCGGCAGCTCGACGCGCGTGCCAACCAGCTCGCCTGGCACCTGCGCGGCCTGGGCGTGTCCACCGATTCACGCGTGGCCATTGCCCTGGAGCGCTCGCTGGAGCTGGTGGTGGCGCTGGTGGCCATCCTCAAGGCCGGCGGCGCCTACGTCCCGTTGGATTCGTCGTATCCCCGTGAGCGCCTCGCCGCCATGGTGGAGGACTCGCGCCCGCGCGTGCTCGTCACCTCGCGCACGCTGTTGCCCAAGCTCCCCTCCGACGGCCTGTCCACGGTGGTGCTGGAGGAAGTGTCCCTGGAGGGCGAGCCCATGCACTCGCCGCCTCCCGCCGCGCTGCCCCAGAGCCTCGCGTACATCGACTTCACCTCCGGCTCCACCGGCCGTCCCAAGGGCGTCGGCACCCCGCAGGCCGCCGTGCTGCGCACCATCTTTGGTGTCGACTACGCGCACCTCGGTCCGGACGAAACGTTCCTGCTCCTGGCGCCCATCTCCTTCGACGCCTCCACCCTGGAGCTGTGGGGGGCGCTGCTGCATGGCTCCCGCCTCGTCGTCATGCCTCCCCACCCACCCTCCCTCGAGGAATTGGGACGCACCCTTCTCCAGTCTCGCGTCACCACCCTCTGGGCCACCTCCGGCCTCTTCACCCAGATGGTGGATGGCAACCTGGAAGGACTGCGCTCTCTCAAGCAGGTGATGACGGGCGGCGACGTCGGCTCCGCTCCTCATTTCCGCCGCGTGCTGGAGGAGCTGGGCCTGCCCGTCACCCACGCCTACGGCCCCACCGAGTCCACCGTCTTCACGACCTGCATCCGCATGACGGACGCGGCCCAGGCCTCTGCCCCACTTCCCATTGGCGGCCCCATTGGCAATACGCGCCTCTACGTGCTGGACGCGTACGGACAGCCGGCGCCCGTGGGCGTTCCGGGCGAGCTGCTCATCGGCGGCGACGGCCTGGCCCGTGGCTACGTGGAGCAGCCGGCCATCACCGCCGAGCGCTTCATCCCCGACACCTTCTCCGGCGTGCCGGGAGCCCGCCTCTACCGCTCCGGTGACAAGGTGCGCTGGCGCGCCGATGGCACCCTCGAGTTCCTCGGCCGCATGGATGCGCAGGTGAAGCTGCGCGGCTTCCGCATTGAATTGGCCGAAGTCGAAGCCGCCCTGCTGGCGCACTCCGCGGTGCGCGAGGCCGTTGCCGTCGTGCGGGAGGATGTGCCCGGTGACAAGCGCCTGGTGGGCTACGTCGTGGCCCCCGAGCCTCTCGACGCCGCCGCTCTGCGCTCCTTCCTCCAGCAGCGGCTGCCCGAGTACATGGTGCCCTCCGCACTGGTGCGCCTGGACTCCCTGCCCCTTACTTCCAACGCCAAGCTGGACAGAAAGGCCCTGCCCGCGCCGGACGCCTCCACTTCCTCCTCTGAGTACGTCGCCCCGCGCACGCCTACCGAGGAGCAGTTGGTCGCTGCATGGGCCCAGGTGCTGCGACTGCAGCGCGTGGGCGTGGAGGACAACTTCTTCGCCCTGGGTGGCCACTCGCTGCTGGCCACCCAGCTTGCCTCCCGCATCCGTGCCGCCTTCGGCATCGAGCTGCCCCTGCGCGCCATCTTCGAGGCGCCCACCCTGGCCACGCTCGCCCGGCGCATCGACGCGGCCCAGCGGGAGAAGGCTCCCCAGGCGCCCCCGCTGGTGCCCATGGCACTGACGGGTGCACCTCCCCTCTCCTTCGCTCAGCAGCGCCTGTGGCTCATCGACCAGATTGAGCCCGGCAGCCCCGCCTACAACATCCCCTCCGCCCTGCGAGTGCAGGGCGTGCTGGACGTCGCCTCTCTCGAGCAGGCCTTCCTCTCCCTCATCCAGCGCCACGAGTCGCTTCGCACCACCTTCGCGGTGCATGACGGCGAGCCCATTCAGCTCATCCACCCGGCATCGGACTTCTCGCTGCCAGTCGTGGACCTGAGCGCGCATGAGTCTCGCGAAGCCCAGGCCCTGCGGCTTGCCACCGAAGAGGCCCGCAGGCCCTTCTCCTTGAGCGACGGCCCGCTGCTGCGCGCCCGCCTGCTGCGACTGGGCTCCGACGACCACGTGCTGCTGGTGACGATGCACCACATCGTCTCCGACGGCTGGTCCATGGGCGTGCTGGTGCGTGAGTTGGTTGCGCTCTATGCGGCGCATGCCACCGGCACCCCGGCCCTCCTGCCTGCGCTGCCGGTGCAATACGCCAGCTTCGCCGCCTGGCAGCGCGCCTGGCTGCAGGGCGACGTACTCCAGCGCCAACTCGACTTCTGGAAGCAGCAGCTGACCGGCGCTCCCGCCCTGCTGGAGCTGCCTACCGACAGGCCCCGCCCCGCCGTCCAATCCTCGCGCGGTGCCAGCCAACCCGTGCTGCTGCCAGCGCCTCTCACCGAGGCTCTGCTGGCCCTCTGCCACCAGGAGAGTGCCACTCCCTTCATGGCCCTGCTGGCCGTCTTCCAGACGCTGCTGGCCCGCTACTCCGGCCAGGACGACGTCGTGGTCGGCTCTCCCATCGCCGGCCGCACCCGCGCCGAAACCGAAGGCCTCATCGGCTTCTTCGTCAACACCCTCGTGCTGCGCTCGCGCGTGCGGCCCGACGCCAGCTTCCGCCAGCTGCTGGCCCAGGTGCGAGCCACCACCCTGGCCGCCTATGAGCACCAGGACGTGCCCTTCGAGAAGCTCGTCGAGGAGCTGCACCCTCAGCGCAGCCTGGGCCACTCGCCCCTCTTCCAGGTCATGCTCGCCCTGCAGAACACCCCCGAGCAGTCCATCGAGCTGGGCAACGGCAGGGACGGCCTGCCGCCGCTGAAGCTCTCCCCCGTGGAAGCCGACTTGTCGGCCGCGAAGTTCGACCTGACGTTGTCACTGGCGCAGACGCCTCAAGGCCTGGCCGGTGGGCTCACCTACCGCACCGACCTCTTCGAGCCGTCCACCGTGGCCCGCCTGGTGCGCCACCTGCGCACCCTGCTGGAAGCCGCCGTGGCATCCCCGGACTCGCCCCTGGGCCTGCTGCCGCTGATGGATGCGCCAGAGCGCCAGCAGGTGCTGGTGCAGTGGAACGACACCCGTCGCCAGTTGTCCTGGCAGGGCGCGCTGCATGAGGCCTTCGAGGCCCAGGCCGCCCTCACCCCGCGGGCGCTGGCCGTGCTCGATGACGCCAACCAGCTCTCCTTCGCCCAGCTCAACCTCCACGCCAACCAGCTGGCGCATGCGCTGCGCCAGCGCGGCGTGGGTCCCGAGGTGCGCGTTGCGCTCTGCATGGAGCGCGGCGTGGACATGGTGGTCGCCGTCCTCGCCATCCTCAAGGCCGGCGGCGCCTACGTCCCCATGGACCCGGCCTACCCGCGCGAGCGGCTGGCTTTCATGCTCCAGGACTGCGGTGCGCGGCTGGCACTCACCCAGCTGCACCTCGCCGCGCACTTCGAGGACTCCGGCGCGCACGTCGTCTGCCTGGATGACGCGAGCGTTCGCGAGCAGCTCGCTCGCGAGTCCGAAGCCAACCCGGCCCACGTCACCTCGCCCGAGCACCTCGCCTACGTCATCTACACCTCCGGCTCCACCGGACGTCCCAAGGGCGTCATGGTTCAGCACGCCTCCGTGATGAACCTGCGTGCCGCGCTCGCTTCCGCCGTCTACGCGGGAGCCGAGGGCGCGCTGCGCGTCAGCCTCAACGCGCCTCTCGCCTTCGACGCCTCGGTGAAGCAACTCATCCAGGTCGCCGACGGCCACGCCCTGTGCGTCGTGCCCCAGGCCGCTCGCGAAGACGTCGCCCTGCTCAAGGCGTGGGTGGAGAAGCACCAGCTCGACGTCCTCGACTGCTCTCCTTCTCACCTGCGCCTGCTGCTGGAAGAGGGACTGGCCTCCTCACGCCCCTTGCGCGTGCTGGTAGGCGGCGAAGCCGTGGACGAAGCCCTCTGGGCGAAGCTGGCGGCCCACCCCTTCATCCACTGCTTCAACGTCTACGGCCCCACCGAGTGCACCGTCGACACCACCGCCCGTGCCATTCGCGGCGCCTCACGCCCCACCCTCGGCGGCCCCCTCGCCAACGTGCAGGTGTACGTCCTCGACGAGCACATGCAGCCGGTGCCCACCGGCGTCCCCGGTGAGCTCTTCATCGGCGGCGCCGGCGTCGCTCGCGGCTACCTCGGCAGGCCCGAGCTCTCCGCGGAGAAGTTCGTTCCGGACCCGTTCGGCACCACGCCCGGCGGCCGCCTCTACCGCACCGGTGACAAGGTGCGCTGGCTTGCCAACGGTGAGCTGGCCTACCTGGGCCGCATCGACTTCCAGGTGAAGCTGCGCGGCTTCCGGATTGAACTGGGCGAAATCGAAGCCGCCCTGGAGCAGGAGGCCAGCGTCAGCCGCGCCGTGGTGCTCGCTCGCGAGGACGTCCCCGGCAACCCGCGCCTCGTCGCCTACCTCGTCACGCCCGAGGGCCACCCCCTCGACTCGGCCGCGCTGCGCTCCTCGCTGCTGCGCTCGCTGCCCGAGTACATGGTGCCCTCCGCTTTCGTCTTCCTGGAGGCCCTGCCCCTCAACACCCACGGCAAGGTCGACCGCAAGGCCCTGCCCACCCCGGACACCTCCTCCTCCGCCTCCGAATACATCGCCCCTCGCACCTCCACCGAGCAGCGGCTGGCTTCCATCTGGGCCGAGGTGCTGCGGCTGGAGCGGGTGAGCGTGGAGGACAACTTCTTCGCTCTGGGCGGCCACTCGCTGCTGGCCATCCAGGTCCTCTCCCGCGCGCGCCAGGCCTTCGAGGTGGAGCTGCCCGTGCGGGCCCTGTTCGAGGCCCCCACCCTTTCCTCCTTCGCCACCCGCGTGGAGACCGCGCGCCAGACGAAGCGCGGCCACGGCATTCCGCCCCTGGCGCCCATGGCGCGGACGGGCGCACCGCCGCTGTCCTTCGCCCAGCAGCGGCTGTGGTTCATCGACCAGCTCCAGCCCGGCAGCCCCCTCTACAACATGCCCTTCGCGCTGCGCCTGGAGGGCGCACTCGACGTGGCCTCGCTGGAGCGTGGCTTCGACGCCGTGGTGCGCCGCCATGAGACGCTGCGCACCACCTTCGCCATGCGCGACGGCCAGCCCGTTCAGCTCATCCATCCGGCACGGGAGTTCTCCCTGCCCGTGGTGGACCTGAGCAACCTGCCCGCCTCGGAGCGAGAGGCCGAGGCCCGGCGCCTGGCCACCGAAGAGGCCCTGCGGCCCTTCTCCTTGAGCGACGGCCCGCTGCTGCGCGCCCTGCTGCTCCGACTCACGGAGGAGCAGCACCTGCTGGTCGTAGCGATGCACCACATCGTCTCCGACGGCTGGTCCACGGGCGTGCTCACTCGCGAGCTGGCCACCTGCTACGAGGCCTTCCGCACGGGCGGCTCGCCCACGCTTCCGCCGCTGCCGCTGCAGTACGCCGACTTCTCGGTGTGGCAGCGTGGCTGGCTCCAGGGCGAGGCGCTTGCCCGACAGCTCGACTGGTGGAAGCAGCATCTCTCCGGCGCCCCCGCGCTGCTGACGCTACCCACCGACAGGCCCCGCCCCGCCGTCATGTCCCACCATGGCGGCGCCGTCCCCATTTCCCTCTCCCGCACGCTCTCCGACGGCCTGCTGGCTCTCTGCCAGCGCCATGGCGTCACGCCCTTCATGGCCCTGCTGGCGGCCTGGCAGGTGCTGCTCTCCCGCTACTCCGGGCAGGACGACGTCGTCGTCGGCTCCCCCAACGCCGGCCGCACCCACGCGGAGCTCGAGGGCCTCATCGGCTTCTTCGTCAATACGCTGGCACTGCGTGCGCACATCGACCCGAACGCGCCCTTCACCGCGCTGCTGGAGCAGGTGAAGCAGTCCACCCTGGGCGCCTACGAGCACCAGGACGTGCCCTTCGAGAAGCTGGTGGAAGAGCTGCAGCCCCAGCGCAGCCTCAACCAGTCACCCATCTTCCAGGTCATGCTCAGCGTGCAGAACACGCCCTCCACGGCGCTGTCGCTGCCCGGACTGACCCTCCGCGCCGTTGAAGGCACCAACCCGGTGGCCAAGTTCGACCTGAGCCTCGCCCTGGCCGAGTCGCCCACGGGCTTCGTGGGCGGGCTCGAATACAATTCCGGCCTGTTCGACGCGTCCACCGCCACCCGGATGGTGGAGCACCTGCGCACCCTGCTGGGCGCGGCCATTGCCCACCCGGAGCAGCCCATCTCCTCGCTGCCGCTGATGGACGAGGCCGAGCAGCGCCGCGTCCTGGTGGAGTGGAATGACACCGCTGCGGGCGACCCGTCCGACGACTGCGTCCACCACCTGTTCAGCGCCCAGGCCGCGCGCACGCCGGACGCCGTTGCCGCCATCTCCGACTCCGGCTCGCTCACCTATGCCGAGCTGGAGGCGCGCTCCACCCTGCTGGCCTCGCACCTGACCGCGCTCGGCGTGCGCCCCGGCACCCTCGTGGCCCTCTGCCTGGAGCGTTCGCTGGAGCTGCCAGTGGCCCTGCTGGGTGTGCTCAAGGCCGGTGGCGCCTACGTGCCGCTGGACCCGAGCTACCCGCGCGAGCGCCTGGCCTTCATGCTCCAGGACTCCGCCGCCTCCGTGCTGCTCACCCAGCAGCACCTGCGCGGCCTGCTGCCAGAAGGCCCCGCCGTCGTGTGCCTCGGCGCAGGAGGAGACTCCTTCTCTGGTACGGCCCCCCTGGCCGCTGTCTCCGCCGTCACCTCCGAGCACTCCGCCTACGTCATCTACACGTCCGGCAGCACGGGCCAGCCCAAGGGCACCGTCATCCCCCACCGCGCCCTGGCCAACCACATGGCCTGGCTGCTCTCCACCTTCGGCCTCACCGCCGAAGACAGGGTGCTTCAGAAGACGCCGCTGAGCTTCGACGCCTCCGTCTGGGAGTGCTGGGCCCCGCTGCTGGTGGGGGCGCCGCTCGTCCTCGCCCCGCCCGAGGCCCACCGCGACCCGGCCGCCCTGCTGGAGTGCGTGGTGCGCCAGCGCATCACCGTCCTCCAGGTGGTGCCCTCAATGCTTCGCTTCATGCTCGAGGAGCCCGCCCTGGCCCAGGCCTCGCACCTGCGCTGGCTCTTCTGCGGCGGTGAGGCCCTGGGCGCCGAGCTGGTCCCGCGCCTGCGCGCCGCGCTGCCCGCGGTCCGCCTGGTCAACCTCTACGGCCCCACCGAAGTCACCATCGACGCGACCTTCTCCGAGGCCGCGGACGCGCAGTCCGGACTCACCGTTCCCATCGGCCGCCCGGTGGCCAATACCCAGGCCTACGTGCTGGACGCGCACCTGCGGCCGGTGCCCGTTGGCGTACCGGGAGAGCTCTTCCTCGGTGGCGTGCAGCTGGCACATGGCTACCTGGGCCGGCCTCATCTCACCGCCGAGCGCTTCGTGCCCGCCCCCTCCGGCACCCAGGCCGGGGCGCGCCTGTACCGCACGGGTGACAAGGTGCGCTGGCGGACCGACGGTACGCTGGAGTACCTGGGCCGCATCGACTTCCAGGTGAAGCTGCGCGGCCAGCGCATCGAGCCAGGCGAAATCGAGGCCGCCCTCCAGCAACAGCCCGGAATGCGTGATGCCGTCGTCCTCGTGCGCGAGGACGTGCCCGGCAGCCCGCGCCTGGTGGCGTACGTCGTGGCCGCCGAAGGCCACTCGCTGGAGGCCGGGACACTGCGCTCCGCCATCCAGCAGCACCTGCCCGAGTACATGGTGCCCTCCGCCATCCTGGTGCTGGAGGCCCTGCCGCTGACGCCCAACGGCAAGGTGGACAGAAAGGCCCTGCCCGCGCCCGACACGCAGGGCAGCGACACCTTCGTCGCGCCCTCCACTCCCGTGGAGCAGCAGCTCGCCACGCTCTGGCAGCAACTGCTGCGCGTCGAGCGCGTGGGCGTGGAAGACAGCTTCTTCGCCCTCGGCGGCCACTCGCTGCTGGCCACCCAGCTCGTCTCCCGCATCCGTGCCGCCTTCGGTATCGAGCTGCCCCTGCGAGCCATCTTCGAGGCGCCCACCCTGGCCGCCCTTGCCCGGCGCATCGACGCCGTCCAGCGGGAGAAGGCTCCCCAAGCGCCCCCGCTGGAGCACATGGCCCCGACGGGCGCGCCTCCTCTCTCCTTCGCTCAGCAGCGCCTGTGGCTCATCGACCAGATTGAACCGGGCAGCTCCGCCTACAACATCCCCACCACCCTGCGCGTGCAGGGCGCGCTGGACGTGGCCTCCCTGCAGCGTGCCTTCCGTGCGCTCACCGAGCGCCACGAGTCGCTTCGCACCACCTTCGCCTCCAGCAACGGCGAGCCCGTGCAGCTCATCCACCCGGCATCGGACTTCTCGCTGCCAGTCGTGGACCTGAGCGCGCAGGAGGAGCGCGAAGCCCAGGCCCTGCGACTTGCCACCGAAGAGGCCCGCAGGCCCTTCTCCTTGAGCGACGGCCCGCTGCTGCGCGCCCGCCTGCTGCGACTGGGCTCCGACGACCACGTGCTCCTGGTGACGATGCACCACATCGTCTCCGACGGCTGGTCCATGGGCGTGCTGGTGCGCGAGTTGGTGGCGCTCTACGCGGCCATCGCCTCGGGTGAAGTGCCCCGCCTCGCGCCATTGCCCCTTCAGTACGCCGACTACGCGGTGTGGCAGCGCGCCTGGCTTCAGGGTGAGGTGCTCCAGCGCCAGCTCGACTTCTGGAAGCAGCAGCTGACCGGCGCTCCCGCCCTGCTGGAGCTGCCTACCGACAAGCCCCGCCCCGCCGTCCAATCCTCGCGCGGCGCCAGCCAGCCCGTGCTGCTGCCAGCGCCTGTGACGGAAGCCTTGCTGGCCCTCTGCCACCAGGAGGGCGCTACCCCCTTCATGGCCCTGCTGGCCGTCTTCCAGACGCTGCTGGCCCGCTACTCCGGCCAGGACGACGTCGTCGTCGGCTCTCCCATCGCCGGCCGCACCCGCGCCGAAACCGAGGGCCTCATCGGCTTCTTCGTCAACACCCTCGTGCTGCGCTCTCGCGTGCGGCCCGACGCCAGCTTCCGCCAGTTGCTGGCCCAGGTGCGCACCACCACCCTGGCCGCCTACGAGCACCAGGACGTGCCCTTCGAGAAGCTGGTGGAGGAGCTGCACCCCCAGCGCAGCCTGGGCCACTCGCCTCTCTTCCAGGTCATGCTCACCCTGCAGAACACGCCCGAGCAGGCCGTGGAGCTGGGCAGCGGACGCGACGGCTTGCCGCCGCTGAAGCTCTCCCCCATGCAGGCCGACTTGTCGGCCGCGAAGTTCGACCTGAAGTTGGCTCTGGCCCAGACGCCGCAAGGCCTGGTCGGTGGGCTCACCTACCGCACCGACCTCTTCGAGCCGTCCACCATGGCCCGCATGGCGCACCACCTGCGCACCCTGCTGGAAGCCGCCGTCGCCTCGCCCGACTCGCCTCTGGGCCTGCTGCCGTTGATGGATGCACCAGAGCGCCAGCAGGTGCTGATGCAGTGGAATGACACCCGCCAGGAGCTGGGCTGGGACGGCGCGCTGCACGAGCGCTTCGAGGTGCAGGCAGCACGCACGCCAGATGCGCTGGCCGTCCTCGATGACTCCGCCTCGCTGTCCTTCGCTCAGCTCAACCGTCAGGCCAACCAGCTGGCGCATGCGCTGCGCCAGCGCGGCGTGGGTCCCGAGGTGCGCGTTGCGCTCTGCATGGAGCGCGGCGTGGACATGGTGGTGGCCGTCCTCGCCATCCTCAAGGCCGGCGGCGCCTACGTCCCCATGGACCCGGCCTACCCGCGCGAGCGGCTGGCTTTCATGCTCCAGGACTGCGGTGCGCGGCTGGCACTCACCCAACTGCACCTCGCCGCGCACTTCGAGGACTCCGGCGCGCACGTCGTCTGCCTGGATGACGCGAGCGTTCGCGAGCAGCTCGCTCGCGAGTCCGAAGCCAACCCGGCCCACGTCACCTCGCCCGAGCACCTCGCCTACGTCATCTACACCTCCGGCTCCACCGGACGTCCCAAGGGCGTCATGGTTCAGCACGCCTCCGTGATGAACCTGCGTGCCGCGCTCGCTTCCGCCGTCTACGCGGGAGCCGAGGGCGCGCTGCGCGTCAGCCTCAACGCGCCTCTCGCCTTCGACGCCTCGGTGAAGCAACTCATCCAGGTCGCCGACGGCCACGCCCTGTGCGTCGTGCCCCAGGCCGCTCGCGAAGACGTCGCCCTGCTCAAGGCGTGGGTGGAGAAGCACCAGCTCGACGTCCTCGACTGCTCTCCTTCTCACCTGCGCCTGCTGCTGGAAGAGGGACTGGCCTCCTCACGCCCCTTGCGCGTGCTGGTGGGCGGTGAGGCCGTGGACGAAGCGCTCTGGGCGAAGCTGGCGGCCCACCCCTTCATCCACTGCTTCAACGTCTACGGCCCCACCGAGTGCACCGTCGACACCACTGCCCGTGCCATTCGCGGCGCCTCACGGCCCACCCTCGGCGGGCCACTCGCCAACGTGCAGGTCTACGTCCTCGACGAGCGCATGCAGCCGGTGCCCACCGGCGTCCCCGGTGAGCTCTTCATCGGCGGCGCAGGCGTCGCTCGCGGCTACCTCGGCAGGCCCGAGCTCTCCGCCGAGAAGTTCATCCCGGACCCGTTCGGCACCACGCCCGGCGGCCGCCTCTACCGCACCGGCGACAAGGTGCGCTGGCTTGCCAACGGTGAGCTGGACTACCTGGGCCGCATCGACTTCCAGGTGAAGCTGCGCGGCTTCCGCATCGAGCTGGGCGAAATCGAAGCCGCCCTGGAGCAGGAGGCCAGCGTCAGCCGCGCCGTGGTGCTCGCTCGCGAGGACGTCCCCGGCAACCCGCGCCTCGTCGCCTACCTCGTCACGCCCGAGGGCCACCCCCTCGACTCGGCCGCGCTGCGCTCCTCGCTGCTGCGCTCGCTGCCCGAGTACATGGTGCCCTCCGCCTTCGTCTTCCTGCCGGCCCTGCCCCTCAACACCCACGGCAAGGTCGACCGCAAGGCGCTGCCCGCCCCGGACGCCTCCTCTTCCGCCTCCGAGTACGTTGCCCCGCGCACCCCCACCGAGCAGCAGCTGGCTTCCATCTGGGCCGAGGTGCTGCGGTTGGAGCGGGTGAGCGTGGAGGAAGACTTCTTCGCCCTCGGCGGTCACTCGCTGCTGGCCACCCAGCTCGTTTCCCGCATCCGTGCCGCCTTCGGCATCGAGCTGCCCGTGCGCGCCATCTTCGAGGCGCCCATCCTGGCCGCGCTCGCCCGGCGCATCGACGCCGCCCAGCGGGAGAAGTCTCCCCAGGCGCCCCCGCTGGTGCCCATGGCGCTGACGGGTGCACCTCCCCTCTCCTTCGCTCAGCAGCGCCTGTGGCTCATCGACCAGATTGAGCCCGGCAGCCCCGCCTACAACATCCCCTCCGCCCTGCGCGTGCAGGGCTCGCTGGACGTTGCCTCCCTCGAGCAGGCCTTCCGTTCCCTCATCCAGCGCCACGAGTCGCTTCGCACCACCTTCGCGGTGCATGACGGCGAGCCCATTCAGCTCATCCATCCAGCATCGGACTTCTCTCTGCCAGTCGTGGACCTGAGCGCGCAGGAGGAGCGCGAAGCCCAGGCCCTGCGGCTTGCCACCGAAGAGGCCCGCCGGCCCTTCTCCTTGAGCGACGGCCCGCTGCTGCGCGCATCCCTGCTGCGCCTCAGCTCCGACGACCACGTGCTGCTGGTGACGATGCACCACATCGTCTCCGACGGTTGGTCCATGGGCGTGCTGGTGCGTGAGTTGGTTGCGCTCTATGCGGCGCATGCCAACGGCACCCCGGCCCTCCTGCCCGCGCTGCCGGTGCAATACGCCAGCTTCGCCGCCTGGCAGCGTGCCTGGCTTCAGGGTGAGGTACTCCAGCGCCAGCTCGACTTCTGGAAGCAGCAGCTGACCGGCGCTCCCGCCTTGCTGGAGCTGCCCACCGACAAGCCCCGCCCCGCCGTCCAATCCTCGCGCGGTGCCAGCCAGCCCGTGCTGCTGCCGGCGCCTCTCACCGAGGCCCTGCTGGCCCTCTGCCACCAGGAGGGTGCCACTCCCTTCATGGCCCTGCTGGCCGTCTTCCAGACGCTGCTGGCCCGCTACTCCGGCCAGGACGACGTCGTCGTCGGCTCTCCCATCGCCGGCCGCACCCGCGCCGAAACCGAGGGCCTCATCGGCTTCTTCGTCAACACCCTCGTGCTGCGCTCTCGCGTGCAGCCCGACGCCAGCTTCCGCCAGCTGCTGGCCCAGGTGCGAGCCACCACCCTGGCCGCCTATGAGCACCAGGACGTGCCCTTCGAGAAGCTCGTCGAGGAGTTGCACCCCCAGCGCAGCCTGGGCCACTCGCCCCTCTTCCAGGTCATGCTCGCCCTGCAGAACACGCCCGAGCGGGCCATGGAGCTGGGCAGCAACCGCGGCGGACTGCCTCCGCTGAAGCTCTCCCCCGTGGAAGCCGACTTGTCGGCCGCGAAGTTCGACCTGACCTTGTCACTGGCGCAGACGCCTCAAGGCCTGATCGGTGGGCTCACCTACCGCACCGACCTCTTCGAGCCGTCCACCATGGCCCGCATGGCGCACCACCTGCGCACCCTGCTGGAAGCCGCCGTCGCCTCGCCCGACTCGCCCCTGGGCCTGCTGCCGCTGATGGATGCGCCAGAGCGCCAGCAGGTGCTGGTGCAGTGGAACGACACCCGCCAGGAGCTGGGCTGGGACGGCGCGCTGCACGAGCGCTTCGAGGTGCAGGCTTCGCGCACCCCCGACGCCGTCGCGGTGCTCGATGACTCCGCCTCGCTGTCCTTCGCTCAGCTCAACCGCCAGGCCAACCGACTTTCCCATGCGCTGCGCCAGCGCGGCGTGGGGCCCGAGGTGCGCGTCGCCCTCTGCATGGAGCGCGGCGTGGACATGGTGGTGGCCGTCCTCGCCATCCTCAAGGCCGGTGGTGCCTACGTCCCCATGGACCCCGCCTACCCTCGTGAGCGCCTGGCCTTCATGCTCCAGGATTGCGATGCGCGGCTGGCCCTCACCCAGCGCCACCTGTCCGAGCGGATGGAAGGCTCCGGCGTGGAGCCCCTCTACCTGGACGAGGTGGCGGTGCGTGAGCAGCTCTCTCGCGAGTCCGAAGCCAACCCGCCTCGCGTCACCTCGCCCGAGCACCTCGCCTACGTCATCTACACCTCCGGCTCCACCGGGCGTCCCAAGGGCGTCATGGTTCAGCACGCCTCCGTGATGAACCTGCGTGCCGCCCTTGCCCGCACCGCCTACTCGGGCGTGGAGACGGCCCTCCGGGTGAGCCTCAACGCGCCGCTGGCGTTCGATGCCTCCGTCCAGCAGTTGGTACAGCTGTGCGACGGGCACGCGCTGTGCGTGGTGCCCCAGGCCGTTCGCCAGGACGCCGCCCTGCTCACCTCCTGGGTGGAGCGGCACGGCGTTGACGTGCTGGACTGCTCGCCCTCTCACCTGCGAGTGCTGCTGGATGAAGGGCTGGCCTCCACGCGGCCCCTGCGCATCCTCGTGGGCGGCGAGGCCGTGGACGAGGCGCTGTGGACCCGGCTGTCCAACCACCCGCTCATCGACGCCTTCAACGTCTACGGCCCCACCGAGTGCACCGTGGACTCCACCGCGCGCGCGGTGCGTGGCGCCTCCCGCCCCACCCTGGGCGGGCCGCTCGCCAACGTGCGCATGTACGTGCTGGACGAGCGCCTGCAGCCTGTCCCCATCGGCGTGCCCGGTGAGCTCTTCATCGGCGGTGAGGGCCTCGCCCGCGGCTACCTCGGCCGCCCCGAGCTCACCGCGGAGCGCTTCGTGCCGGACCCGTTCGGCACCACGCCCGGCGGCCGCCTCTACCGCACCGGTGACAAGGTGCGCTGGCTGGCCAACGGTGAGCTGGACTACCTGGGCCGCATCGACTTCCAGGTGAAGCTGCGCGGCTTCCGCATCGAGTTGGGCGAAATCGAAGCCGCATTGGAAAAGGAGTCCGGCGTCAACCGCGCCGTGGTGCTCGCGCGTGAGGACGTCCCCGGCAACCCGCGCCTCGTCGCCTGGCTCGTCACGCCTGAAGGCCGCACCCTCGACTCGGCGGAGCTTCGCACTGCGCTGCTGCGCTCGCTGCCCGAGTACATGGTGCCCTCCGCCTTCGTCTTCCTGCCGGCACTGCCCCTCAACACCCACGGCAAGGTGGACCGCAAGGCCCTGCCCGCTCCGGACGCCTCCTCTTCCGCCTCCGACTACGTCGCCCCGCGCACCCCCACCGAGCAGCGGCTGGCTTCCATCTGGGCCGAGGTGCTGCGGCTGGAGCGGGTGAGCGTGGAGGACAACTTCTTCTCCCTCGGCGGCCACTCGCTGTTGGCCACCCAGGTCATCTCCCGCGTGCGCCAGGCCTTCGAGGTGGAGCTGCCCGTGCGGGCCCTGTTCGAGGCCCCCACCCTCTCCTCCTTCGCCACCCGCGTGGAGGCCGCGCGCCAGACGAAGCCCGGCCACGGCATTCCACCCCTGGTGCCCATGACGCCCACGGGCGCACCGCCGCTGTCCTTCGCCCAGCAGCGGCTGTGGTTCATCGACCAGCTCGAGCCCGGCACTCCCCTCTACAACATGCCCACCGGACTGCGGCTGGAGGGCACGCTGGACCAGGAGGCCCTCCAGCGCGGCCTCACCGAGGTGGTGCGCCGCCATGAGACGCTGCGCACCACCTTCGCCGTGCGCGACGGCCAGCCCGTCCAGCTCATCCACCCGGCGCGGGAGTTCCCTCTTCCTGTGGTGGACCTGAGCAGCCTGCCCGCCACGGAGCGACAGGCCGAGGCCCGCCGCCTGGCCACCGAGGAGACCCTGCGGCCCTTCTCCTTGAGCGACGGCCCGCTGCTGCGCGCCCTCATCCTGCGCCTGTCTCCCTCCGAGCACGTGCTGCTGGTGACGATGCACCACATCGTCTCCGACGGCTGGTCCATGGGCGTGCTCGTGCGCGAGATGGCCGCCCTCTACGCCGCCTTCCACCAGGGCCAGCCCTCTCCGCTTCCTGAGCTGCCGCTGCACTACTCCAGCTTCGCGGTCTGGCAGCGCCAGTGGCTGCAGGGCGCGGTGCTGGACGAGCAACTGGCCTGGTGGCGCCAGCGACTGGCGGGGGCTCCCCACTTCCTGGACCTGCCCACCGACAAGCCCCGTCCCGCCGTCCAATCCTCGCGCGGCGCCGCCTCCGCGGTGCACCTGCCCGGGCCTCTGGCCCGCGCTCTGGATGAGGCCTGCCAGCGTGAAGGCATCACCCCCTTCATGGCCCTGCTCGCCAGCTTCCAGTTGCTGCTGGGCCGCTACTCTGGCCAGCAGGACGTCCTCGTCGCCTCTCCGGTGGCAGGACGTGACCAGGCGGAGCTGGAAGACCTCATCGGCTTCTTCGTCAACACGCTGCCTCTTCGCGCCCGCCTCTCCGGTACGGACTCCTTCCGCGAGCTGCTGGCCCAAGTGCGCGACACCACCCTGGGCGCCTTCGAGCACCAGGCGCTGCCCTTCGAACGGCTGGTGGAAGAGCTCAAGCCCGAGCGCGACCTGAGCAGACCTGCGCTGGTGCAGGTCCTCTTCACCCTGCAGAACACCCCCAGGCCCCAGCTGGCGCTGCCCGGCCTGACCCTGGGGGCGGTGGAAGGCATTGGCGGCACCGTCGTCAAGTTCGAGCTGGAGCTGAGCCTGGTACGGACGCCGGACGGCTACTTCGGCGCGCTGCACTACAGGACCGACCTGTTCGAGGCAGGCACGACCGCGCGCATGGCGGAGCACTTCCGCACGCTGGTGGAAGCACTGGTGGCCCAGCCCGAGGCGCCCCTGGCCTCCGTGGCCATGATGACCGAGGCCGAGCGCCAGCAGGTGCTCGTGGAGTGGAACGCCACCACCACTGAGTACCCGCGCGGCTCCACCCTGCCCGAGGTCTTCTCGCAGGTGGTGGCGCGCCATCCCGACAAGGTGGCCGTCGAGTTCGGCGACTCCAAGCTCACCTACCGGCAGCTCGACGCGCGCGCCAACCAGCTCGCGCACCACCTGCGCGGCCTGGGCGTGTCCACCGACTCGCGTGTGGCCATTGCCCTGGAGCGCTCGCTGGAGCTGGTGGTGGCCCTGGTGGCCATCCTCAAGGCCGGCGGCGCCTACGTCCCGCTCGACTCCAGCTACCCGCGTGAGCGTCTGGCCGCCATGGTGGAGGACTCGCGCCCGCGCGTGCTCGTCACCTCCCGCGCACTGCTGCCCAAGCTCCCCTCCGACGGCCTGCCCACGGTGGTGCTGGAGGATGCACCGCTCTCCACGCAGCCCACGCACTCGCCGCCGGTGGCCGCGCTGCCCCAGAGCCTCGCGTACATCGACTTCACCTCCGGCTCCACCGGCCGGCCCAAGGGCGTCGGCACTCCGCAGGCCGCCGTGTTGCGCACCGTCTTCGGCGTCGACTTCGCCCACTTCGGTCCGGACGAAACCTTCCTGATGCTGGCGCCCATCTCCTTCGACGCCTCCACCCTGGAGCTGTGGGGCGCGCTGTTGCATGGCTCCCGCCTCGTCGTCATGCCTCCCCAGCCTCCCTCCCTAGAGGAACTGGGACGCACCCTTCTCCAGTCGCGCGTCACCACCCTCTGGCTCACCTCCGGTCTCTTCACCCAGATGGTGGAGGGCCACCTTCAATCCCTGCGCTCTCTCAAGCAGGTGCTGACCGGCGGCGACGTCGTCTCCGCTCCCCACGCCCGCCGTGTACTGGAGGAGCTGGGCCTGCCCGTCACCAACGGCTACGGCCCCACCGAGTCCACCGTCTTCGCTTCCTACTTCCGCATGACGGACCCGGCGCAGGCAGCGGCCTCGCTCCCCATTGGCCGCCCTCTTGGCAATACGCGCCTCTATGTGCTGGACGCGTACGGCCAGCCGGCGCCCGTGGGCGTTCCGGGCGAGCTGCTCATCGGCGGCGACGGCCTGGCCCGTGGCTACGTGGAGCAGCCGGGCCTCACCGCCGAGCGCTTCATCCCCGACGCCTTCTCCAGCGTGCCGGGCGCTCGCCTCTACCGCTCCGGTGACAAGGTGCGCTGGCGCGCCGATGGCACCCTCGAGTTCCTCGGCCGCATGGATGCGCAGGTGAAGCTGCGCGGCTTCCGCATTGAATTGGCCGAAGTCGAAGCGGCCCTGCTGGCGCACTCCGCGGTGCGCGAGGCCGTTGCCGTCGTGCGCGAGGACGTGCCCGGCGACAAGCGCCTGGTGGGCTACGTCGTAGCCCCCGAGCCTCTCGACGCCGCCGCCCTGCGCGCCTTCCTCCAGCAGCGGCTGCCCGAGTACATGGTGCCCTCCGCACTGGTGCGCCTGGACTCCCTGCCCCTTACCTCCAACGCCAAGCTGGACAGGAAGGCCCTACCCGCGCCCGACACGCAAGGCAGTGAAACCTTCGTCGCTCCCTCCACTCCCGTGGAGCAGCAGCTGGCCGCGCTCTGGCAGCAACTGCTGCGCGTCGAGCGCGTGGGCGTGGAGGACAACTTCTTCGACCTGGGTGGCCACTCGCTGCTGGCCACCCAGCTCGTCTCCCGCATCCGCGCCACCTTCGGCATCGAGCTCTCCCTGCGCGCCATCTTCGAGGCGCCCACCCTGGCCGCGCTCGCCCGGCGCATCGACACCGTCCAGCGGAAGAAGGCTCCCCAGGCTTCCTCGCTGGTGCCCATGGCCCTGACGGGTGCACCTCCTCTCTCCTTCGCTCAGCAGCGCCTGTGGCTCATCGACCAGATTGAACCGGGCAGCCCCGCCTACAACATCCCCACCGCCCGGCGCATGCAGGGCGTGCTGGACGTCGCCTCCCTCGAGCAGGCCTTCCGCTCCCTCATCCAGCGTCACGAGTCGCTTCGCACCACCTTCGCGGTGCATGGCAACGAGCCCGTGCAGCTCATCCACCCGGCACTGCACTTCTCGCTGTCAGTCGTGGACCTGAGCGGGCACGGCACGCAGGAAGAGCGCGAAGCCCGGGCCCTGCGGCTTGTCACCGAAGAGGCCCGCAGGCCCTTCTCCTTGAGCGACGGCCCGCTGCTGCGCGCATCCCTGCTGCGCCTCAGCCCCGACGACCACGTGCTGCTGGTGACGATGCACCACATCGTCTCCGACGGCTGGTCCATGGGCGTGCTGGTGCGTGAGTTGGTGACACTCTACGCGGCACATGCCACCGGCACCCCGGCCCACCTGCCCGCCCTGCCGGTGCAATACGCCAGCTTCGCCGCCTGGCAGCGCGCCTGGCTGCAGGGTGACGTGCTCCAGCGCCAGCTCGACTTCTGGAAGCAGCAACTGACCGGCGCCCCCGCCCTGCTGGAGCTGCCCACCGACAAGCCCCGCCCCGCCGTCCAATCCTCGCGCGGTGCAAGCCAGCCCGTGCTGCTGCCAGCGCCTGTGACGGAAGCCTTGCTGGCCCTCTGCCACCGGGAGGGTGCCACTCCCTTCATGGCGCTGCTGGCTGTCTTCCAGACGCTGTTGGCGCGCTACTCCGGCCAGGACGACGTCGTCGTGGGCTCTCCCATCGCCGGCCGCACCCGCGCCGAAACCGAGGGCCTCATCGGCTTCTTCGTCAACACCCTCGTGCTGCGCTCTCGCGTCCGGCCCGACGCCAGCTTCCGCCAGTTGCTGGCCCAGGTGCGCGCTACCACCCTGGCCGCCTACGAGTACCAGGACGTGCCCTTCGAGAAGCTCGTCGAGGAGCTGCACCCTCGGCGCAACCTGGGCCACTCGCCTCTCTTCCAGGTCATGCTCGCCCTGCAGAACACGCCCGAGCGGGCCATGGAGCTGGGCAGCAGCCGCGGCGGACTGCCGCCGCTGAAGCTCTCCCCCATGCAAGCCGACTTGTCGGCCGCGAAGTTCGACCTGACGTTGACTCTCGCGCAGACGCCGCAAGGCCTGGCCGGCACGCTCAACTACCGCACCGACCTCTTCGAGCCGTCCACCATGGCCCGCATGGTGCGCCACCTGAGCACCCTGCTGGAGGCCGTCGTGGCTTCCCCAGACTCGCCCCTGGGCCTGCTGCCGCTGATGGATGCGCCGGAGCGCCAGCAGGTGCTGGTGCAGTGGAATGACACCCGCCAGGAGCTGGGCTGGGACGGCGCTCTGCACGAGCGCTTCGAGGTGCAGGCAGCACGCACGCCAGATGCGCTGGCCGTCCTCGATGACTCCGCGTCGCTGTCCTTCGCCCAGCTCAACCTCCACGCCAACCAGCTGGCGCATGCGCTGCGCGCGCGCGACGTGGGGCCCGAGGTGCGCGTCGCCCTCTGCATGGAACGCGGCGTGGACATGGTGGTCGCCCTGCTGGCCATCCTCAAGGCCGGTGGTGCCTACGTTCCCATGGACCCCGCCTACCCTCGTGAGCGCCTGGCCTTCATGCTCCAGGACTGCGATGCGCGGCTGGCCCTCACCCAGCTGCACCTTGCAGCGCACTTCGAAGACTCTGGCGTCCAGGCCCTCTGCCTGGATGACGTCGGCGTGCGCGAGCAGCTCTCTCGCGAGTCCGAAGCCAACCCACCCCGCGTCACCTCGCCCGAGCACCTCGCCTACGTCATCTACACCTCCGGCTCCACCGGGCGTCCCAAGGGCGTCATGGTTCAGCACGCCTCCGTGATGAACCTGCGCGCCGCTCTTGCCCGCACCGCCTACGCGGGGGCCGAGGGTGCACTGCGCGTCAGCCTCAACGCGCCGTTGGCGTTCGATGCCTCCGTCCAGCAGTTGGTACAGCTGTGCGACGGGCACGCGCTGTGCGTGGTGCCCCAGGCCGTTCGCCAGGACGCCGCCCTGCTCACCTCCTGGGTGGAGCGGCACGGCGTTGACGTGCTGGACTGCTCGCCCTCTCACCTGCGAGTGCTGCTGGATGAAGGGCTGGCCTCCACGCGGCCCCTACGCATCCTCGTGGGCGGCGAGGCCGTGGACGAAGCGCTGTGGACCCGACTGTCCAACCACCCGCGCATCGACGCCTTCAACGTCTACGGCCCCACCGAGTGCACCGTGGACTCCACCGCGCGTGCGGTGCGTGGCGCCTCCCGCCCCACCCTGGGCGGGCCGCTCGCCAACGTGCGCATGTACGTGCTGGACGAGCGCCTGCAGCCCGTCCCCATCGGCGTGCCCGGTGAGCTCTTCATCGGCGGTGAGGGCCTCGCCCGCGGCTACCTCGGCCGCCCCGAGCTCTCCGCCGAAAAGTTCATCCCGGACCCGTTCGGCACCACGCCCGGCGGCCGCCTCTACCGCACCGGTGACAAGGTGCGCTGGCTGGCCAATGGCGAGCTGGACTACCTGGGCCGCATCGACTTCCAGGTGAAGCTGCGCGGCTTCCGAATTGAACTGGGCGAAATCGAAGCCGCCCTCGAGGGGACGCACGGCGTGCGCCGCGCCGTCGTGCTGGCGCGCGAGGACGTGCCCGGCAATCAACGCCTGGTGGCCTACGTGGTGCCCTCCGAGGCTCTCTCGCTGGACACGGCCGCGCTGCGCGACTCCCTCCAGCGGAAGCTGCCCGAGTACATGGTGCCCTCCGCCTTCGTCTTCCTGGAGGCCCTGCCCCTCAACACCCACGGCAAGGTGGACCGCAAGGCCCTGCCCACCCCGGACGCCTCCTCTTCCGCCTCCGACTACGTCGCCCCGCGCACCCCCACCGAGCAGCGGCTGGCTTCCATCTGGGCCGAGGTGCTGCGGCTGGAGCGGGTGAGCGTGGAGGACAACTTCTTCTCCCTCGGCGGCCACTCGCTGTTGGCCACCCAGGTCATCTCCCGCGTGCGCCAGGCCTTCGAGGTGGAGCTGCCCGTGCGGGCCCTGTTCGAGGCCCCCACCCTCTCCTCCTTCGCCACCCGCGTGGAGACCGCGCGCCAGACGAAGCCCGGCCACGCCATTCCGCCCCTCGTCCCCATGACGCTGACGGGCGCGCCGCCGCTGTCCTTCGCCCAGCAGCGGCTGTGGTTCATCGACCAACTCGAACCCGGCACTCCCCTCTACAACATGCCCACCGGACTGCGGCTGGAGGGCACGCTGGACCTGGAGGCCCTCCAGCGCGGTCTCACCGAGGTGGTGCGCCGTCATGAGACGCTTCGCACCACCTTCGCCGTGCGCGATGGCCAGCCCATCCAGCTCATCCACCCGCCCGCCACCGTCCCGCTGCCCGTGGTGGACCTGAGCAGCCTGCCCGCCGAGGAGCGGCAGGCCGAGGCCCGCCGCCTGGCCACCGAGGAGACCCTGCGGCCCTTCTCCTTGAGCGACGGCCCGCTGCTGCGCGCTCTCATCCTGCGCCTGTCTCCCTCCGAGCACGTGCTGCTGGTGACGATGCACCACATCGTCTCCGACGGCTGGTCCATGGGCGTGCTCGTGCGCGAGATGGCTGCCCTCTACGCCGCCTTCCACCAGGGCCAGCCCTCTCCGCTTCCTGAGCTGCCGCTGCACTACTCCAGCTTCGCGGTCTGGCAGCGCCAGTGGCTGCAGGGCGCGGTGCTGGACGAGCAATTGGCCTGGTGGCGCCAGCGACTGGCAGGGGCTCCCCACGTCCTGGAGCTGCCCACCGACAAGCCCCGTCCCGCCGTCCAATCCTCGCGCGGCGCCGCCTCCGCGGTGCACCTGCCCGAGCCTCTGGCCCGCGCCCTGGATGAGGCCTGCCAGCGCGAAGGCGTCACTCCCTTCATGGCCCTGCTCGCCAGCTTCCAGTTGCTGCTGAGCCGCTACTCCGGCCAGCAGGACGTCCTCGTCGCCTCTCCGGTGGCGGGACGTGACCAGGCGGAGCTGGAAGGTCTCATCGGCTTCTTCGTCAACACGCTGCCTCTGCGCGCCCGCCTCTCCGGCACGGACTCCTTCCGCGAGCTGCTGGCCCAGGTGCGCGACACCACCCTGGGCGCCTTCGAGCACCAGGCGCTGCCCTTCGAGCGGCTGGTGGAAGAGCTCAAGCCCGAGCGAGACCTGAGCCGACCCGCGCTGGTGCAGGTCCTCTTCACCCTTCAGAACACGCCCAGGCCCCAGCTGGCGCTGCCCGGCCTGACCCTGGGGGCGGTGGAAGGCATTGGCGGCACCGTCGTCAAGTTCGAGCTGGAGCTGAGCCTGGTACGGACGCCGGACGGTTACTTCGGCGCGCTGCACTACAGGACCGACCTGTTCGAGGCTGGCACGACCGCGCGCATGGCGGAGCACTTCCGCACGCTGGTGGAAGCGCTGGTGGCCCAGCCCGAGGCGCCCCTGGCCTCCGTGTCCATGATGACCGAGGCGGAACGCCAGCAGGTGCTGGTGGAGTGGAACGCCACCACCACTGAGTACCCGCGCGGCTCCACCCTGCCCGAGGTCCTCTCGCAGGTGGTGGCGCGCCATCCCGACAAGGTGGCCGTCGAGTTCGGCGACTCCAAGCTCACCTACCGGCAGCTCGACGCGCGCGCCAACCAACTGGCCTGGCACCTGCGGGACCTGGGTGTGTCCACCGATTCACGCGTGGCCATTGCCCTGGAGCGCTCGCTGGAGCTGGTGGTGGCGCTGGTGGCCATCCTCAAGGCCGGCGGCGCCTACGTCCCGCTCGACTCCAGCTACCCGCGTGAGCGTCTGCACGCCATGGTGGAGGACTCGCGCCCGCGCGTGCTTGTCACCTCCCGCGCGCTGCTGCCCAAGATCCCCTCCGACAGCCTGTCCACGGTGGTGCTGGAGGAAGTGTCTCTGGAGGGCCAGCCCACGCACTCGCCGCCAATGGCCGCGCTGCCCCAGAGCCTCGCGTACATCGACTTCACCTCGGGCAGCACTGGCCGGCCCAAGGGCGTGGGCATTCCGCAGGCCGCCGTGCTGCGCACTGTCTTCGGTGTCGACTACGCGCACTTCGGTCCGGACGAAACCTTCCTGCAGCTGGCGCCCATCTCCTTCGACGCCTCCACGCTGGAGCTGTGGGGCGCGCTGCTGCATGGCTCCCGCCTCGTTGTCATGCCTCCCCAGCCTCCTTCCCTCGAGGAGCTGGGACGCACCCTTCTCCAGTCGCGCGTCACCACCCTCTTTCTCACCTCCGGCCTCTTCACCCAGATGGTGGAGGGCCACCTTCAATCCCTGCGCTCTCTCAAGCAGGTGCTGACCGGCGGCGACGTCGTCTCCGCTCCCCACGCCCGCCGTGTGCTGGAGGAGCTGGGCCTGCCCGTCACCAACGCCTACGGCCCCACCGAGTCCACCGTCCTCGCGTCCTACTTCCGCATGACGGACCCGGCGCAGGCAGCGGCCTCGCTTCCCATTGGCGGCCCTGTTGGCAATACGCACCTCTACGTGCTGGACGCGTACGGCCTGCCGGTGCCCGTGGGCATCCCCGGAGAGCTCTTCATTGGCGGCGACGGCCTGGCTCGTGGGTACGTGGAGCAGCCGAGCCTCACCGCCGAGCGCTTCATCCCCGACGCCTTCTCCAGCGTGCCGGGAGCCCGCCTCTACCGCTCCGGTGACAAGGTGCGCTGGCGCGCCGATGGCACCCTCGAGTTCCTCGGCCGCATGGATGCGCAGGTGAAGCTGCGCGGCTTCCGCATTGAACTGGCCGAAGTCGAAACGGCCCTGCTGGCGCACTCCGCGGTGCGCGAGGCCGTTGCCGTCGTGCGCGAGGACGTGCCCGGCGACAAGCGCCTGGTGGGCTACGTCGTGGCCCCCGAGCCCCTCGACACCGCCGCCCTGCGCGCCTTCCTCCAGCAGCGGCTGCCCGAGTTCATGGTGCCCTCCGCTCTCGTGCGCCTGGACTCCCTGCCCCTCACCTCCAACGCCAAGTTGGACAGGAGGGCCCTGCCCGCGCCGGACGCCCCGGCCTCCGCCACCGCATACGTCGCCCCGCGCACGCCCACCGAGGAGCGGTTGGTCGCTGCATGGGCCCAGGTGCTGCGACTGGAGCGTGTGGGCGTGGAGGACAACTTCTTCGCCCTCGGCGGTCACTCGCTGCTGGCCACCCAGCTCGTCTCCCGCATCCGCGCCGCCTTCGGCATCGAATTGCCCCTGCGTGCCATCTTCGAGGCGCCCATCCTGGCCGCTCTCGCCCAGCGCATCGACGCCGCCCAGCGCGAGAAGGCTCCCCAGGCGCCCCCGCTGGTACACATGGCCCCGACGGGCGCGCCTCCCCTCTCCTTCGCCCAGCAGCGCCTGTGGCTCATCGACCAGATTGAGCCGGGCAGCTCCGCCTACAACATCCCCACCGCCCTGCGCGTGCAGGGCGTGCTGGACGTGGCCTCCCTCGAGCAGGCCTTCCTCGCCCTCGTCCAGCGTCACGAGTCGCTTCGCACCACCTTCGCCTCCAGCAACGGCGAGCCCGTGCAGCTCATCCACCCGGCATTCGACTTCTCGCTGCCGGTCGTGGACCTGAGCGGGTACGGCGCGCAGGATGAGCGCGAGGCCCAGGCCCTGCGGCTTGCCGCCGAAGAGGCCCGCAGGCCCTTCTCCTTGAGCGACGGCCCGCTGCTGCGCGCATCCCTGCTGCGCCTCAGCCCCGACGACCACGTGCTGCTGGTGACGATGCACCACATCGTCTCCGACGGTTGGTCCATGGGCGTGCTGGTGCGTGAGTTGGTGGCGCTCTACGCGGCCATCGCCGCGGGTGAGGTGCCCCGCCTCGCGCCATTGCCCCTCCAGTACGCCGACTACGCGGTGTGGCAGCGCGCCTGGCTTCAGGGTGAGGTGCTCCAGCGCCAGCTCGACTTCTGGAAGCAGCAGCTGACCGGCGCTCCCGCCCTGCTGGAGCTGCCCACCGACAAGCCCCGCCCCGCCGTCCAGTCCCACCGCGGTGCCGGCCAGCCCGTGCTGCTGCCCGCACCTCTCACCGAGGCCCTGCTGGCCCTCTGCCACCAGGAGGGCGCCACTCCCTTCATGGCGCTGCTGGCCGTCTTCCAGACGCTGCTGGCCCGCTACTCCGGCCAGGACGACGTCGTCGTCGGCTCTCCCATCGCCGGCCGCACCCGCGCCGAAACCGAGGGCCTCATCGGCTTCTTCGTCAATACCCTCGTGCTGCGCTCTCGCGTGCGGCCCGACGCCAGCTTCCGCCAGCTGCTGGCCCAGGTGCGCACCACCACCCTGGCCGCCTACGAGCACCAGGACGTGCCCTTCGAGAAGCTCGTCGAGGAGCTGCACCCCCAGCGCAGCCTGGGCCACTCGCCTCTCTTCCAGGTCATGCTCACCCTGCAGAACACCCCCGAGCAGGCAGTGGAGCTGGGCAGCAGCCGCGGCGGACTGCCGCCGCTGAAGCTCTCCCCCGTGCAAGCCGACTTGTCGGCGGCGAAGTTCGACCTGACGTTGGCTCTCGCGCAGACGTCTCAGGGCCTGGCCGGCGCGCTCACCTACCGCACCGACCTCTTCGAGCCGTCCACCGTGGCCCGCATGGCGCACCACCTGCGCACCCTGCTGGAAGCCGCCGTGGCCTCCCCGGACTCGCCCCTGGGCATGCTGCCGCTGATGGATGCGCCGGAGCGCCAGCAGGTGCTGGTGCAGTGGAATGACACCCGCCAGGAGCTGGGCTGGGACGGCGCGCTGCACGAGCGCTTCGAGGTGCAGGCTGCTCGTACGCCGGATGCGCTGGCCGTCCTCGTTGACTCCGCCTCGCTGTCCTTCGCTCAGCTCAACCGCCAGGCCAACCGACTTTCCCATGCGCTGCGCCAGCGCGGCGTCGGGCCCGAAGTGCGCGTCGCGCTCTGCATGGAGCGCGGCGTGGACATGGTGGTCGCCGTCCTCGCCATCCTCAAGGCTGGCGGCGCCTACGTCCCCATGGACCCCGCCTACCCGCGTGAGCGGCTGGCCTTCATGCTCCAGGACTGCGGCGCCTCTCTGGCCCTCACCCAGCGCCACCTGTCCGAGCGGATGGAAGGCTCCGGCGTGGAGCCCCTCTACCTGGACGCGGTGGCGGTGAGTGAGCAGCTCGCTCGCGAGTCCGAAGCCAACCCGCCTCGCGTCACCTCACCCGCGCACCTCGCCTACGTCATCTACACCTCCGGCTCCACCGGCCGCCCCAAGGGCGTCATGGTTCAGCACGCCTCCGTGATGAACCTGCGCGCGGCCCTGGCTTCCGCCGTCTACGCGGGGGCAGGCAATCCGCTGCGCGTCAGCCTCAACGCCCCGCTCGCCTTCGACGCCTCGGTGAAGCAGCTCATCCAGGTGGCAGATGGCCATGCCCTCTGCGTCGTGCCCCAGTCGGCGCGCGAGGACGTGGCGCTGCTCAAGGCGTGGGTGGAGAAGCACCAGCTCGACGTGCTCGACTGCTCACCCTCGCACCTGCGCCTGCTGCTGGAAGAGGGACTGGCCTCCTCACGCCCCTTGCGCGTGCTGGTAGGCGGCGAGGCCGTGGACGAAGCCCTCTGGGCGAAGCTGGCGGCCCACCCCTTCATCCACTGCTTCAACGTCTACGGCCCCACTGAGTGCACCGTCGACACCACCGCTCGCTCCATCCGTGGCGCCTCACGGCCCACGCTGGGCGGGCCGCTCGCCAACGTGCAGGTCTACGTCCTCGACGAGCACCTGCAACCGGTGCCCACCGGCGTCCCTGGTGAGCTCTTCATCGGCGGCGCCGGCGTCGCTCGCGGCTACCTCGGCAGGCCCGAGCTCTCCGCCGAGAAGTTCATCCCAGACCCGTTCGGCACCACTGCCGGCGGCCGTCTCTACCGCACCGGCGACAAGGTGCGCTGGCTTGCCACCGGCGAGCTGGACTACCTGGGCCGCATCGACTTCCAGGTGAAGCTGCGGGGCTTCCGTATTGAGCTGGGTGAAATCGAAGCCGCCCTGGAGAAGGAGCCCACCATCAGCCGCGCCGTGGTGCTCGCGCGTGAGGACATCCCCGGCAACCCGCGCCTCGTCGCCTACCTCGTCACGCCTGAAGGCCGCACTCTCGACTCGGCGGAGCTTCGCACTGCGCTGCTGCGCTCGCTGCCCGAGTACATGGTGCCCTCCGCCTTCGTCTTCCTGCCGGCACTGCCCCTCAACACCCACGGCAAGGTCGACCGCAAGGCCCTGCCCGCTCCGGACGTTTCCGCCACCAGCGCGGCCTACGTCGCCCCGCGCACGCCCCTGGAGGAGCAGCTCGCGGAGGCCTTCGCCACTGTGCTGCGGCTGCCGCGCGTGGGCATCACCGACGACTTCTTCGTCCTGGGCGGCCACTCCCTGCTGGCCGTGCGGCTGGTGACGCACCTCCAGAAGAACGCCGGCCTCACGGTGCCGGTGTCGGCGCTCTTCCAGGGCTCCACCGTGGAGCGGCTGGCCCGGTGGGTGGAGGGACAGGACACGGCCCGCGACCTGCCCAACCTGATGCGGCTCGACAGGGGCGAGTCCACCCAGCAGCCGCTCTTCCTCGTCCATGGCGGTGGTGGCAGCGCGCTGGGCTACGCGGACCTGGCCCGCCAGCTCGGTTCCGAGAGGCCCGTGTACGGCCTGCACGCGCACGGCCTGGATGGCGGCGCGCTGCCCCCCGCGTCCGTCGAGCTCCTCGCGCGCCACTACCTGGCCCAGGTGCGCGCGGTGCAGCCTCACGGGCCCTACTCCCTGGGCGGTTGGTCCTTTGGTGGACTGGTGGCGTATGAGATGGCACGCCAGCTCCAGGAGGCCGGGGAGCGCGTGGACCTGCTCGCCATGTTCGACACCCACGCGCCCAGGGGCCAGGCGGCTCCCGAGCCGGATGCCCTCTCCCAGCTGGCGACCTTCGGCCAGCTGTTGCGGATGCCCTGGCGGGAGCTGGTGCAGTCACTGGACGTGGAGCACCTGCGACGGCTGGAGGGCCGGGAGCAGCTCGCGTACGTGCTCGAGCACGCGCGGCGTGTGCCCGGGAACGAGCTGCAGAACCTGGACCTCGAACAAGCCGAGCGGCTGTTCGCCGTCTACCGCCGGCTCTCCGCGGCGCAGCGCGCCTACGTGCCCAAGCCATACAGCGGCCCTGTCCTCCTCTTCCGCGCCGCCACACCCGTCGTCGGCGCCCCGGTGATGGAGGACCTGGGATGGCGCCAGTGGCTGGGCGAGGCGCTCACCGTGCATGAGGTCTCAGGCGACCACTACACGCTGCTGAGCGCCTCCCATGCCACCGCCCTCGCGCGGCTGCTCGCCCACCATCTCCGGCTCTCGGAACGCCAGGCCTCATGACCCCGTGCCCCGCCCCGCAGCGCTTGAGCGCACTCCTGGCGGAGTGGGCACTCCCGCGGGGCGGCGGTCTGGATCAGGAAGACGGCGGAGGCGGCGGCCGGGGGTAGCAGGACAGGGCGCCGCGGCGGGATACGGCGCCGCGGCGGGGTACGGCACCGCGGCGGGGTACGGCGCCGCAGCGAAGTACGGCGCCGCGGCGGGGTACGGCGCCGCGGCGGGGTACGGCACCGCAGCGGGGTACGGCGCCGCGGCGGGGCACGGCGCCGCGGCCCTGCCGGGTCCGGACGCTCAGGCGCCGGGCATCGCCGGAGCGACGGAAGCCGGCTCCGTAGCCTGCTTGCTGGAGCGGCGGAACCGCAGCCCGACGAGCGGGCGCAGGAAGGGCACCCGGTAGAAGACCTCGGTGGCCAGCATCGTCGCCGCCAGCGTGCCGAAGAGCACCAGGAAGAAGTTCACCCACGGGCTCAGCGGCAGGCGCAGCATCGGGTACGCCATCACCACCAGCACCACCTCGTGGAGGATGTAGATGGGGTAGGCCCTGTCGCGCATGAACTTGAGCAGGGGGGTCGTCCGGGTGACGAGCGCGCGAGCCCAGCCGAGGGCCGCGAGCATGAGGCCCCAGGCCGCCAGGTACCTGCCCGTCGTCTGCAGCACCATGGGGTAGTTCACCTTGGGCCCCACCAGCCAGGGCGCCGACATGATGGCCAACACCACGAGGGCGGCCACCGTGTACAGCTTGCGCCGGGCCGCCAGGTGGTCCCAGATGCGCGGGCTGTTCCCGAGCAGGTAGCCGATGAAGAAGAACGAGAACATGTGGAGGAACAGCCGCGGGTCATTGACCAGGGCCATGGTGGCCGGGAAGCGGTACAGCACCAGGTTGACCAGCGCCACGGGGATGAAGAGCAGCCAGACGTTGTGCCCGCGCAGCAGGAACGCCTCCAGCCGGACGCGGAAGGACTCCGCCTTGGGACCGCGCATCCACCTGAACAACGGCAGCAGCAGCACGTTGAAGAGGAACAGGTAGCAGAGCAGCCACAGGTGGTGCCAGCTCAGGCTGCCCGCGGGCCACGGAACGAACTCGAACACGGACGGGTAGAAGTCCAGGTAGCTGCCCTGGAAGGTGCCCTTGGCCAGCCGCTCGATGTAGATCTGCGGCGGGGAGATGAAGAACACGCCGAACAGCAGCGGAATCAGGAGCCGCTTCGCCCGGTCCCCGATGAGCCCCTTCGCCGTGCGGGTGCGCAGCGCATACGCCGTGGCCACGCCCGAGACGACCATCAGCAGCGGCAGTCGGATGAACTGCGGATAGAAGATGGAGAACTTCAGGGAGTCGATGGTGACGGGGGCCTTGAGGAGCCACCAGACGGGGCCGAAGACGAGGGCCACGTGGTGGAAGTGCACGCCCAACAACGCCAACACGCGGATGCAATCCAGGTCGGGGCGGTACTCGTTGGCCGGTGCCTCGGGACGAGGCTCGGCGACGGGCTGCGGTTCAGCGCTCATGGTTGCGGATCCAGACTCGTGGAAAAAGTGCGCTGGCGGAAGCCGGGCACTCAGCGAAATGAGTCGGAAAGCTATCTGATTCGCAACAATTCCGGCAATGCCACCCCCCCGCCCCCCCTGGGAGCGTCGCGGAGGGGTGGGCCCCCAGGAGGGGGCGCTGGAAGGCGGGACGCTTGACAGGAACCGCGCCCGGGCGCGCGTGCGCCCGGACGCGGCGGAAGGGAGGGCCTCAGTGCGCCGGGGACAGGAACACCGGCCTGCCACCCCTGCCACCCTCGTCACCGTCGAGGATGCCGTCGAGGTCGCGGTCGATGCCGATGCGCGGGCCCGAGCCCAGGGGCGTGCACGTGTAGGTCAGCACGCCGTTGCTGGCGACGATGGCCGAGCGGAGCAGCGCGTCCGGCAACCGGGGCAGCACCCGCCGGTCTCCCACGAACTGGCCATCTCCCAGGTAGAGGAAGCCCAGGTCCTGGTTCAGGGCGCGGCCCTTCGCCACCAGGTCGCACTCCCCCGCGTTCGCACGCGCCAGCAGCATGTTGATGCGGGGGGCCACCACGTCCTGGTTGTCCGCCGTGAGCGTCACCTGCTGGCCCACGATGGGCGCCAGGTTGGTGTCGAAGGCCAGCATGTACTGCTCCAGGTTCCGTTTGATCTGCGCGCCCTCGGGCGTGCGTGGGATGCCCAGGGGGTTGAAGATGTTGAGGTCGAACGCGCCGCTGAACTGGAACAGCGTGGGAATCGTTCCATCGCTGTTGTAACCAAAGCCGCGAATCTGCTCGCCCATGAAGGGGGTGGGGGGCGTCGCGCCGGTGGGAATGGCCACGCCGAACATGCCGACCTTCTGGTACACGTTCCGCAGGTGCGGAACCCTGGGGAACTGCCGCGCCGCGTCGAATGACGAGCGGCCGTCCGTGCCGAAGAAGCCCTTGAACTGCCCCGCGCTGGGATTGCCGTTGGGGTTGGTGACGTGGCAGGTCTCGCACGAGCCGTTGACGGCGCTCGGGACGTCGAAGAAGAAGTCCCGCCCCGCCTGCTGCGCCGGCGTCAGCGAGTTGTCGAGGTTGCGGATGGGGTTGGGCGGATAGGAGATCTGCAGGGCGAAGTCGGTGAACTTCTGCATCTCGGCGGTGGTGAGCTGCGCGCTGCGCCCGATGAGGTCCATGAACGCCGGGTTGAACTGCTTGAAGGCCGCGGCCTCGTTGAATGCTCCGTCGTCGGGCTGGCTGCTGGGGCCGTCAAAACCGCCGTTGCGGTCGCCGCGCCAGTGCATGGGGCCGTGGTTCGCCATGCCGCGCAGGCTCTGTGTCACCATGGGGCCCTTCATCGGGTGGAACGAGGTGTTCTGGCCGAAGGTGGGGTCGTCACCGAACTCGGGCAGGATGGGGACGACGGGGCTGGGGTTGGCCTTCACCTGGCCATCCGGGTTGCCCAAGTCCCAGGCGAGGCTGTCGAAGTCGCCGAAGATGTGGCAGCTCGCGCAGGACGAGTCGCCATGGCTGGAGGTGTTCCGGGCGTCGTAGAGGAAGGGGCGTCCCTCCACCACGCTGGCCGGCTCGGGGTTGTACATGGGCACGTGGGCCACCTCCTGGCGCGTGGCGGTATTGACCACGGAGATGGAGTTGTCGAAGCGCGTCAGCACGAACAGGCGCTGGCGGGCCTCGTCCAGCACCACGCCGGTGGGGCCGCCGCCGCTGAGCTGAATCTGGTCCTCCGTGCTCGGCAGGAAGGTGTCGGTCTCCAGCGCGGCCGTGGAATAGACGCCCAGCTTCGAGGAGCCGAACGCGGCGACATAGAGCGTGGCGCCGTCCGACGTCACCGCCATGCCCATCGGCTGGGCGAGGCTGCGCTCGCTCTCCACGTTGGGCGTGGGCGCGCAGCAGACGTCGTAGTTGATGTGCTTGTTGAGGTGGCGCGGGGTGACGCCCTCCGGGCCCAGCACGGTGATGCGGCTCTCGTGCAGGTGTCCCCGCAGCGTCTTCCCGGCGAAGATGCCCGGCCCTTCGAAGCGCAGGTCGTTCCGGGCCTCGGTGTTGCTGACGTACACCTTCCCGCTCACCGGGTTGACGGCCATGTTGAAGAGGATGGTGCCGACGCCGGAGTGGAAGCCCTCGGCGCCCGGCAGCTGCGCCGGCGGGTTGGCGTTGGCGGAGATGGTGAAGACGTCCTTGTCCGGCAGGGAGAACCGAATCCGGGAGGTCCAGGAGCGGTTGAGCACGTCCACCCAGTTCTGGCCGTTGTGCTTGACGATGAGGGAGACCTCGGGGGCCGGAATGCCCTCGAAGTTGATGTTGGGCCCGGGGCCGCCGCCGGCCGCCTCGCCGCCGTCACGCACCAGGGCCTCGTGGAGGACGGTGGTGCGGTTGCCGGAGTGGAACGCCGCCGCGTACACGTGCGAGCCATCCGGCGACACCGCGAGCGCGCGCGGCGTGTCGGCGAACAGCGAGATGATGGTGAGCGGGGTGCCGCCGAGCGAGGCGCCCAGGTTGTCGGCGTCGAAGACCCAGACGTCGGCCCGGCCGATGCCCGGCGTGGTGAGCTGCGGGTCGAACGGGGCGTTCTGGCCGCGGTGGGCGGCGGTGATGAAGGCGCGCGTGCGGCCCGGCCCGGCGAAGACGATGTCGCGGGGCTCATCACCGACGAGCAGCGTGCGCACCACGGTGCCCCCCTTCCGGTTCGGGTCGATGCGCACGACGCTCACGCTGTCGGAGAGGTGGTTGACCACCCAGACCTCCTCCTGACTCCGCACGGCGACCGACACCGGCTCCAGGCCCACCGGCACCGAGGCCCGGTGGATGAGGACGCTGTTGTTGACCTGGAAGAGCTCCAGGCGGTTGTCCGGCGTGTTGACGGCGAACAGGAGCTTGCCATCCGGAGACAGCGCGAGCGGCCGGACCTGCCCGCTCTCGAAGAGGGTGAACGGCGCTGCCGCCGGGGTGGCCGTGGCTGCGGCGCCGGTCAGCAACACGGCGGCGATGAGGACTCTCGACAGACAACGACAGCGCTGCAGATGTGTGGAAGCCATGGTTTCTCACGCAAGGGTTTGCCGGCACGCCCATCGCCCGCGCGCGGATGCTAATGTCCAAAGGTGAATTTCCGTAAATCGATTATTTACGCGGATTTCCGGTGCTCTTTCCGGGCACGGGAAAGAGGGCGTGGCGGCAGCGGCGAGGGCGTCCGGCCCGGCCGCTCCCTCGCTCCGGGGCTGGCTCTGGCACAGAGGGGAGTGTGCTACCCTGGCTGCCCCAGGACGCGACCTGGCCGCAGGGAACGAAGCGCATGTTCAAGGTTCGAGCAGAGCAGTTGCAGGCGATGCGCCAACTCATGGCCGAGCAGTTCATGGAGCAGATGGCCACGCACCTGCGCGAGGTCTTCCCCGAGGAGACCCAGCCCTGGAGCGAAGAGAGCCTGCTGAAGCACGTCACCGAGGCGGCGGAGCGCGCCTCGAAGTACGGAGTGGTGCTCGAAGGCGACGTCCAGCGCTACCTCGAGTGCGCCGTCCTCTACGGTTGGAACTTCGACCGCGCGCCCGAGTGCGCCTGGGCCCGCGCCATTCTCGAGGACGACAGTCTGGACGGCGTGGCGAAGATGGATGCCCTTGAGGAGTACCAGGCCGCGCAGCTCGGCGGCCCGGCCGCGGAGAACGAGGAACGCCATGCCTGAGCAATACACCGTCCAGAAGGGCGACAACCTCTACAACATCGCCAAGAAGAAGGAGGTCTCCTTCAACGAGCTGAAGGCGAAGAACACGTACCTCAAGGCCCGCAAGCCCCCCTACCGCATCAACCCGGGGGACAAGCTCGCCCTGCCTCCGAAGAAGCTCGGCAAGACGGCGGTCGGCGCCACCACGCAGCCCTGCCCGTACTGCAAGGCCGAGGAGCTGAGCATCCAGAGCTCCGACACCGAGAACACCAACAAGAAAATCACCGTGGACCTGGTGAAGCACGCCCAGATTGGCCACGGGCCCCACGTCCTGCAGGTGATTGCCAGCAGCTACAAGGCCGACACGCTGATCTTCGACGTGAAGGGCAAGTGCAAGAACGGCAAGCCCTCGAAGTCTGGCCAGTCCGCGAAGTGCGAGGTGGACGTCCGTCCGAACTCGCAGGGCGCCTGCCCCACCGTGTTCGTCACCGGCTCGAGTGTCCAGGTGGACCAGCCGAGCCCCGCCAAGGTGAACATCTACTCGTCGCGCACGGACCCCTGCGACGAGGACTTCATCGACTTCTTCAAGCGGGTGCTGGTGCCCAACTCGTACCCCGAGGTGTACGCCGTCAGCACGCGCACCTGTTCGCACAAGGCGGGCACCCAGGTCATCGTCCAGGCGTTTCCGGAGAGCTCCTGGAGCGGGAAGGTTTCCGTCGGCTATTCCTACAACACGTACAAGCGCAGCAACTTCGTCCAGAACCAGGAGTGGAAGAAGCTGAAGGTGGACGGTGAGTGGGGCTTGGACGGTGAAATCGAGGTCAAGTACGACAAGCGCACGTGGACCCTGGGCGCTTCGGCCACGCCCCAGGGCGGGCACCAGAAGAACAATGCGCTGACCCGGCAGCTGTTCGGCAAGGCGCAGGCCTTCCTGAACAAGGTGGCTCCCATGCTGGGAGACATCAACTCCGACTACGGCAAGATCAAGATTCTCTGGCCGAAGCTGGAGTTGAGCGGCGGCGTCACCAACAAGGAGAAGGACTTCAGGGTCCTCACCGAAGGCAACGTCAAGGTCGCCTTCGCCCCGCTCATCGGCGCGTCGGGAGAGACCGACATCCTGAACTGGCTGATCCGCATTGCCGGCGACGCGGCCGGCGGCTTCGGCACGCTCCTGGTCAAGATAAAGAGGCGCGCCGCCGAGGGGTACGAAGGGGACCTCGTCAGCGCGAAGGCCGACGTCTCCATCCTGCTCACCGTCGCGGGGAAGGTCGAAGGCGCGCTGGAGTGGAAGAGCGACGGGAAGGGGAACTGGAGTCCGTCGGGCGAGGTCGTGGCCAAGCTCGCCTTCGAAATCAAGGGAGAGGCCTCGGCCGAAGGGACCATCTGGATATTCAGCGCCGGGGCCGGCGCCAACATCGGCGCCAAGACGGAAGTCGGGGGCAAGCTCTCCGCCGAATCGTCCGACAAGGGCCCGAGCATGAAGGGACAGCTCTTCTTCTCCGGCATCACCTGCTACTACGCCTACTATTACCAGGCCGGGGTCTCCTCGACATCGAACTCGAAGTTCCGCTCCAAGCCCAAGAGCAACTTCAAGGACTCGACGACGAAGGAATACGTCGTGGTGGAGCCGGCGAAGTGGCCGAGCGAGAACAAGCCCGTCCCCCTGAAGGATGGCAGCGCGTGAGGGCGGCCGGGCTGCTACTGCTGCTGTGCCTCCTGGCGCCGCAGGCCCATGCCGGCAAGCCTCCCTCGCGAGCCAAGGACACAGGAACCCCGAGCATGCTCAAGGACAAGCCCTACCTGGTGGTCGAAGTGAACATGTCGGGATGCGCCTATGACGTCCGGTTGAACGACGTCCCGCTGGTGAGCGACGAGCGGGGGCTGCCCGTCGTGGCGGACATCCCGGTCAACCACTGGGCCCGGGCGGGAGAGAACATCCTGTCGATGGAGCTCAAGCCGCTGCCCCAGGGCGCAGCGGAAGGCGTGGCCCCGCGGTGCGGCGCCACGCTGAAGGTGCACCGGAGCGGCGCCCCCGCCAAGACGGCCCAGCCCATTGCCAGCCTGCGCTTCTCCGGCAAGCTCCAGGAGCCCGCCGAGGGCATCCAGGAGAGCTCACCCGCCGGCCGCTTCGCCGACCGGGCGGGGTTCCCCGCCGACAAGGAGGAGGGCACGGTGTTCGTCGGAGAGGTGCTCGCGACGCCGCCCCAGAAGGGGCGCGGCGCGGTGCTGCGCCGGGGCATCACCCTGCCCGTGGCGCTGCCGCGGTGGAACTGGTTGCAGAGCGACCTCATCCCCGCCAACAGCGAAACGCGCCAGGAGCTCATCGCCGAGTACCAGCGCATCTGGAATGCGGTGAACGGGAAGAAGGTGTCCCAGGTCCTGCCCCTGTTCGCCGAGAGGAATCAGGAGCTGGCCATCGCCTTCAACACCACCGAGGCGGAGATGGCGCGGAAGCTCTCCCGGCTGGAGAAGACCGCGGTGGACCCCGACATGTCGCTCTTCCCGCTCGAGCCCGAGGACTCGGAGCTGGTGGTGTTCGGCAACGGCCGCCTCGCGAAGCTGACCCGCTGGGACGGGATGCCGATGATTGGCTTCAACTTCGCGGACGACAGCGGCTCGGAGGCCTTCGACATCATCTACCGCAAGTCGGGCGGCAGGTGGATCATCACCCGGTAGGCGCAGCCGCCTTGAACCGCAGCAGCTCTCCCTTCCGGCCCTCCAGCAGGAAGCCGCCCAGCGGGCCGGTGAACTCAGCCCGCTCCGCGGGCGTGCACGTCGGCAGGAAGGCCCGCAGCACGCGCGGGTCATAGAACCGGAAGTAGAGCTGCTCGCCCGAGCTCTCATCGAGGACCGTGAGGAACTTGCGCAGGTGGCGCCGCGTCTCCTTGAACGGCAGCCGGGACGTGAGGAAGACGCCCCAGCTCTTCCCCCACCCCTCGCGCACCAGCGTCCCGAGCAGCTCCGAGTCCCCGGGCAGGTGCACGAGGTACGGTGCCACCTCCGCCAACTCCAGGCCCTCGGGGCCCTCGTAGAGGGACGCGTACGACTGGCCCGACTCCTGGAGGAGCTTCAGGACCCGCTTCTCCCGGGCCGCATCGAGCACCGCGAAGAGCGGCTCGCTCTCCGCGCGAATGGCCGCGAGCACCTTCTCCTGCGAGGACATTTCCAGGTCTCCTACAGGTCCTTCTCGCAATGCTGGCAGAACGGGACGCCCGCGACGGCCGCCAGCTTCAGCGCCTGAATCTGCGTGGAGGCAGGGGACTTCGCCGCGTCCAGCTTGACCTTGGAGCCCTTGAGCTTGATGTCCGAGCCGTCCAGGGTCAGCGTCTTGGCGGAGAGCGTGACGTTGCCCGACTTCTCGACGGCGAGGACCTGCTTGCCATTGACGATGAGCAGGAGCTTGTCGGCCTTCAGCTCGAAGCTCTTGGCCACCCAGTCCACCGGCTCCTTCGCTTCCAGGTGGAACTTCGCGCCGACCTTCTCCGTGGAGTCCGTGCCCACGATGAGGGAGACCTGCCCGGTCACCTCCACCTGGTAGTCGCCGGAGACCTTGGACTGCTTGTCCTTGCCAATGGTCTCCTCGCGGCTGCCGACGATGTACTCCGTGTGCGCGGCGCCGATTTCCATCGAGCGCAACGCGCCCGTCGCCTCGTTGTAGGCCAGCCCCACGTTGACGCTGTAGCCGCCGCCAATGGTGGTGGCCTTCGCCGCCATCACGGTCTCCATGACGGCCTGGTCCGCCATCACGGTGAGCGTCTTGCCCACCGTCATCGACTGGTCGCCCTTGACGGCTTCCTCATGCTTGCTGCGGCTGAGGGTGTCGCGGTTCTGCTGCACCAGCAGGGACTGGTTGCCCTCGATGACGCTCACATCGCTCTGCTTGACGAGCAGCTCCTGGTTGCCCTCCACGGTGCGCTTGCGGTCCTTCTTCACCAGGAGGTCCTCGAAGCCGTGCACCGCCTGGTCCTTGTCGTTCTCGGTGAGCAGGTCCTCGTCCTTCTGGGCGTGGGTGAAGACCTCCTCCTCCCCGGCGACGTCCTCGATGCGCACCTCGTTGAAGCCATTGCTGCCCAGGCTGGAGGCGCTCTTGCGCGTCGACTTCGTCTTCTCGTCCGGCAGCGCGTACGGCACCGCGTTGGCGCCGTTGTAGACAGCCCCCGCCACCAGCGGCCGGTCCGGGTCTCCCTCCAGGAAACGCACAATCACTTCCTGGCCGATTCGCGGCAGCCACACGTCACCCCACGCAGGGCCTCCCCACGGCTGGCCCACCCGCACCCAGCACGACGACTTGTCGTCCCTCTTCCCCTCCCGGTCCCAGTGGAACTGCACCTTGATGCGCCCGTGCGCGTCGGTGTGGATTTCCTCGCCCGCGGGGCCCGTCACCGTCGCCGTCTGCGGGCCGGCAATCTGCGGCTGCGCCGTCAGCCGCCTCGGCCGAAAGGGCACCGCCTTGGGCAACAGGTGGAACTGGTTGCGGTAGAGCCCCTGCAACGACTCGCTGCCGCCCGACACGTCCGGCTGCACCCCTGAGTGCACCACCTCGGTGATGAGGTACTCGCCCGCGAAGGTGCCGTCCTCCGGCGCCTCCAACTCCAGCAGGTAGCCGGGCGTCAGCCGCGGCGCAATCGCCTCGCCCGTCAACGTGCGGCCACCGACGCCCACGGCCTCCGCGCGCACGCTCGCCGCCGCCTTGCCCACCCCCGGCGCCACGTAGCCGGCCGGGTAGTCGTAGATTTCGAGCGCCGCCACGCCGTCGGTGGCCTTGCCCTTGCCGGAGATGTCCATCGCCGGCTTCTCGAAGTCGAAGTCCTTCAGGTGCACCGCGCCGGGCCGCAGCCGGTGCACCACCTCCAGCGCGTAGACGAACTCCCCGTCCACCGCCTCCTTGCCCATGCGCGGGCGCAGCGGCAGCGTCCCTCCCTGCGGCAGCGGCGCGTGCGCGGACGGCTTGTCCCCCAGCACCAGCGTGTGCCCGGCGTCCGTGTGCTCGAAGAAGTAGAAGATGCCCTCCCACTCCATCAGCCGGCTGACGAAGGCGAAGTCACTCTCGCGGTACTGCACGCAGTACTCGCGCGGCGCGTAGCTGCCACTGAGCGCCAGCTTCACCTCCACCCCGCCCTCGCCCAGCACCGCCTTGAGGATGTCCGGCACGCTCTTGTTCTGGAAGATGCGGCTCTTGTGCACCTGGGACAGGCGCCACAGCCTGGGTACCACGTGGGCCCGGTAGCGCCGACGGCCCGTCTTCATCCCCAGCGACTCCACCTCGCGCACCACGCCGTGCACGTAGCGCGAGTCACCGTCGCGCACCGCCAGCGTCACCAGCGCGTCCTTGCCCACCAGGTCCGAGACCACCAGCGGCTCGCCGTCCCGGGTGAAGAAGTCGACACGGAAATCGTACAGCCGGCTGACGCCCTCCGTGCCCGAGATGCCGGAGACACTCAGGTCATCGGGGCCGAACGAGCCGACCTGGACGGAGAACGCAGGTGAATTCTGTCGAGACATGACTTTCCCTTCACCCGCGTCGTGCTACCGCCAGTGCCCGGGATGGAGGCGGAAGGCTATCACAGAGAGCAGGGCGTGAGCCCGGCGGGTACAGCTCAGTTGATGTCAACCGTGCCGGCCTTGATGCGGTGGGCGCCCCGAGCCCGCGTCTCGACGGTGACGCCCTGGATGACGACCTTCCCGTTGCGCCGCAGGGTGATGCTGGCTTCGCCGCACTGGAGGACGACCTCGTCCTGCCCCTCCAGGACGACCCGCCGTCCATCGACGCGGGCCTCGGCTGGAAGACGTGGGGGGACGGGCTCCGGCTCCAGCAGTGCATCCAGCAGCGGCGTCTCGCTGGGCTCATGCAGCAGGGCCATGAGGAAGGGCCGGCGCGGGTCGCCCTTCTCGAAGAGCAGCACCACCCGCTGGCGGGACGCGACGGCGTCCTGCCGGGCCTTTGCGTCGAGCGCCACCGCGAGCTTCGCGGGCACGGGCTGTCCGAGGGGGTTGTCCTCGAAGTCCACGAGCAACCGGCCCTGCGCGTCGAGACCGGCGACCCAGCCCTCTCGGCTGCCCAGCAGGGGCTCCAGCGGGCGGGGACCCTGACCGGGCTCCGGGGCGTCTGACGGTGTGCTCATGAGCGTGCTCCCGCGACGGGCCCGCGTGGACCCGTCCAGACCCTGGAGTCTACCGCCTCCGGGGCCCCCTCGCGATGGGAGCCGCTCAAGCTGGCAGGCGGACGAGCCAATCCTCGTCGATGGGGACGGCCATGCGCACGCGAGCCAGCGGTGGGCAGTAGAGGTAGCGGTCGTGGCTCTGGAGCCCGGCGCGCTCCCCGAGGCGCAGCAGCGCCAGGCCCTCGAACCAGATGTAGCGGTAGGGCGCGAAGCGCTCCACGTCCGTGGTGAAGCTGTTGGCGAGCTTCTCCGTCTGCTGCCCGTGCGCCAGCCGGGTGGCCTCGAAGGCCTTGAAAAAGGCATGGGCGTCCCGCTGCCGCAGGGCATCCACCAACTCCAGTCTCTCCGCGTAGGTCTTCTCCCCGGAGCGCTTCAGCGCCGCCACCAACGCGTCCGTCCGCTCCGGCCCTTCCTCACGTGGGGCGATGAGCTCGCGCAGCAGCACCGCCCAGTCGAAGTCGTCCTCGTACTCGTCGGCCTCCGGCTGCCGCTCCGTGGCCGAGTCCCGGGCGATGCGCCGGGCGAGCTCCCAGTGCCCGGCGGCCACCGCGCCCAGCAGCGGCTCCTGCCAGGTGGCGGGCGGGGGGCACTCACCGCGCGAGCGCAGCAGCGCGAGCAACCGGCGCCAGCTCTCTCCCGCGCGTCCCAGGTTGAGGAAGAAGTCCTTCGAATAGCCGTCCACCAGCAGGCTGGCCACGCCCAGCGTGTGGAAGCCCACGCAGGCGGACATCACGTCGCGCACGAGCTCCTCGCGGGAGGCATCCGGATGGATGCGCCCCAGCAGGAGCTCGAGTGCCAGGGCCGAGTCCTGGCGCAGGCCGCGGAAGTCCAGCTCCATGCGCTAGTAGATATCCATTCCGTCCCAGCCGTCCGCCTTGAAGCACTTGAGGCCCGTGACGCCCTCCTTCGTCAGGACCTCGTACGTGGCCTGGTTGACGAGGAACACGTCACGCTTGCGCGACAACCGGAAGATGACCGCGTCGGGCGGGATGGCCTTCCTGTCCAGCACTAGGTGCTCGAAGTTGCCGATGCGGTCCTTGAGGATGGAGTTCATCACCACCTTGGAGCGCTCCAGGTCCACGGCCTCCACGTGGCCCAGCACCTGGAGCAGGAAGTGCTCCTTGCTGGCCACCTTGCCCTTGTGGTCGAGGATGGTCAGCGGGATGAACTCGCAGTTCTTCGCGCCCTGCGCCTCCAGGATGCGCTTCACCTTGGCGGACACGATGTGGCAGCCGAAGGTGTTGGACATGAAGTCGAGGACCTTGCGCCGCTTGGGGAAGTCCTCCGAGAAGCGCACGGTGGACTCGGACGGGAACAGCGCTGCCGCGGGCTCTGCCTCGTCCAGCTCGAAAGCCTCGGGCCCGTCCGGCGGCAGCTTCTCGATGACGGCGCTGGTGTAGTCGGTCTTCAAGACCCAGTAGTCGGTGTCTGCCATCAGCTCAGCACTCCAAAGGGAAAGAGGGACTTGCCCCTCGCGAAGGAGACGAACGGCCTCGCGGTCTGGGTCCCCTTCAGGGCTTCCGGGACGACCGCTGCGCTGATCTTCAGAATGCGGTTGAAGAGCAGCTGCTCCTTCTTGGTCAGTTCGTTCAGGACGTCCGCGAGCACCGTCTTGTGGTCCTTGGGGGGCTGCGCCTTCTTGACCTGTTTGGCCAGCGCCTTGAGGGAACTCACCACCGAGGCGATCTCCATCTTCACGACCTCGGTGTACGCAGCGTGGTTGCCCTTGTGCTGGACGAGTTGGTGCATGGGCACGGCCCAGGAGCAGGCCGGGGCGACGATGCCATTGTGCCCGTTGTTGACGTCGTAGCCCGACTTCTGGAGCAGCTGGTACTCCATGTCCCCCAGACTCTTCTCCGTGAGCAGCTCGTGCGGGATGAGGTGGTGGGCCGTCCACTGGTAGGGATACCAGGAGCCCGTCAGGTAGAAGTTGTCCTTCTCCGTCTTGTGCTGGTTGACGTTGCTGAGCACGAAGCGCCTGGCGTCCTTGTTGTACTTCGACGGCGAGCCCTCACGGGGAAACGCCATCGCATCCTTCCACTTCTTCTCGTCGCTCAGCGTGTCGTACGACTTCTGGCTGATGAGGCCCGAGGCCAGCGCGCCGTCCAGCACTTCCTTCCCGTAGTCCGGCCGCTTCGCGTAGTGGTCTCGCCCGTTCTTGCTCAGCTTGCCCTGGTCATGGGTGTAGGCCGCCGTCCGGTACTTGTGGAAGCCGCGCAGCCGCCGCCGGTGGGCGATGTCGGGAGGGCAGTCCTCGGCCTGCTTCTCCCCCTCCTGCTTGTCCTTCTTCAGCTCCTCCATGAGCTTCGCCGGGTAGTCCACGTCGTCCAGCTCGGGAAACAGCCCCGGCTTGACGGACAAGTCCTGGTTGAAGATGGCGCTCTCACCCGTGCCCAGCGGCTGCTTGGTGAAGTTGTCGCTCTTCTTCGCCTTGCTCATGACTCGTGTACCCCGCCACCCGCTCAGGTGGCCGTGGACGCCAGCAGCACCGCCGCGCGCTCGCCGCTCTCGTCGGTGGACAGGATGATACCCGCTCGGGCTGGCGCGTACCCGCGCTCCAGGGCCCGGACTCCCAGCGCCCCGGAGGCCGCGAAAGTCCAACTCCATGCGCTAGTAGATATCCATCCCGTTCCAGCCGTCTGCCTTGAAGCACTTGAGGCCCGTGACGCCCTCCTTCGTCAGGGCCTCGTACGTGGCCTGGTTGACGAGGAACTCGTCGCGCTTGCGCGACAGCCGGAAGATGACCGCGTCGGGCGGGATGGCCTTCCGGTCGAGCACCAGGTGCTTGATGTTGCTGATCTCGTCCTTGAGGATGCGGTTCATCACGACCTTGGAGCGCTCCATGTCCACGGCCTCCACGTGGCCCAGCACCTGGAGCAGGAAGTGCTCCTTGCTGGCCACCTTGCCCTTGTGGTCGAGGAGGGTCAGCGGGATGAACTCGCAGTTCTTCGCGCCCTGCGCCTCCAGGATGCGCTTCACCTTGGCGGACACGATGTTGGAGCCAAAGGTATTGGCCATGAAGTCGAGGACCTTGCGCAGCTTGGGGAAGTCCTCCGAGAAGCGCACGGTGGACTCGGGCGGGAACAGCGCCGCCACGGGCTCTGCCTCGTCCAGGATGTGGGCCTCCGGCCCATCCGGCGGCAGCTTCTCGATGACGGCGCTGGTGTAGTCGGTCTTCAGCACCCAGTAGTCGGTGTCTGCCATCAGCTCAGCACTCCAAAGGGAAAGAGGGACTTGCCCCGCGCGAAGGAGACGAAGGGCCTCGCGGTCTGGGTCCCCTTCAGGGCTTCCGGGACGACCGCCGCGCTGATCTCCAGGATGCGCTCGAAGAGCAGCTGCTCCGTGTCCGTCAACTGCCCGAGGACGTCCGCGAGCACCGTCTTGTGGTCCTTGGGGGGCTGAGCCTTCTTGACCTGGTCCGCCAGCCTTTTGAGGGCTTTCATCACCGAGGCGAGCTCCTTCTTCACGACCTGGGTATACGCGGCGTGGTTGCCTTTATGCTGGACCAGCTGGTGCATGGGCACGGCCCAGGAGCAGGCTGGGGCGACGATGCCATTGTGCCCGTTGTTGACGTCGTAACCCGACTTCTGGAGCAGCTGGTACTCCATGTCCCCGAGACTCTTCTCCGAGAGCAGCTCGTGCGGGATGAGGTGGTGGGCCGTCCACTGGTAGGGATACCAGGAACCCGTCAGGTAGAAGTTGTCCTTCTCCGTCTTGTGCTGGTTGACGTTGCTGAGCACGAAGCGCCTGGCGTCCTTGTTGTACTTCGACGGCGAGCCCTCACGGGGAAACGCCATCGCATCCTTCCACTTCTTCTCGTCGCTCAGCGTGTCGTACGACTTCTGGCTGATGAGGCCCGAGGCCAGCGCGCCGTCCAGCACTTCCTTCCCGTAGTCCGGCCGCTTCGCGTAGTGGTCTCGCCCGTTCTTGCTCAGCTTGCCCTGGTCATGGGTGTAGGCCGCCGTCCGGTACTTGTGGAAGCCGCGCAGCCGCCGCCGGTGGGCGATGTCGGGAGGGCAGTCCTCGGCCTGCTTCTCCCCCTCCTGCTTGTCCTTCTTCAGCTCCTCCATGAGCTTCGCCGGGTAGTCCACGTCGTCCAGCTCGGGAAACAGCCCCGGCTTGACGGACAAGTCCTGGTTGAAGATGGCGCTCTCACCCGTGCCCAGCGGCTGCTTGGTGAAGTTGTCGCTCTTCTTCGCCTTGCTCATGACTCGTGTACCCCGCCACCCGCTCAGGTGGCCGTGGACGCCAGCAGCACCGCCGCGCGCTCGCCGCTCTCGTCGGTGGACAGGATGATACCCGCTCGGGCTGGCGCGTACCCGCGCTCCAGGGCCCGGACTCCCAGCGCCCCGGAGGCCGCGAAAGTCCAGCTCCATGCGCTAGTAGATATCCATCCCGTTCCAGCCGTCCGCCTTGAAGCACTTGAGGCCCGTGACGCCCTCCTTCGTCAGGGCCTCGTACGTGGCCTGGTTGACGAGGAACTCGTCGCGCTTGCGCGACAGCCGGAAGATGACCGCGTCGGGCGGGATGGCCTTCCGGTCGAGTACCATGAGTTTGAAGTTGCCGACGCGGTCCTTCAGGATGGAGTTCATCACCACCTGGGAGCGCTCCATGTCCACGGCCTCCACATGGCCCAGCACCTGGAGCAGGAAGTGCTCCTTGCTGGCCACCTTGCCCTTGTGGTCGAGGAGGGTCAGCGGGATGAACTCGCAGTTCTTCGCGCCCTGCGCCTCCAGGATGTGCTTCACCTTGGCGGACACGATGAGGGAGCTGAAGATGGTGGACATGAAGTCGCAGACCTTGCGCCGCTTGGGGTAGTCCTCCGAGAAGCGCACGGTAGCCCCGGGCGGGAACAGCGCCGCCGCGGGCTCGCCGCGGTCCAGGACGTAGGCCTCCGGCCCCTCTGGCGGCAGCTTCTTGATGACGGCGCTGGTGTAGTCGGTCTTCAGGACCCAGTAGTCATTGTCTGCCATCAGCTCAGCACTCCAAACGGAAAGAGGGACTTGCCCCGCGCGAAGGAGACGAAGGGCCTCGCGGTCTGATTCCCCCGAAGGGCTACCGAGACGACCGCTGCGCTGATCTCCAAGATACGTTCGAAGAGCAGCTGCTCCTTCTTGGTCAGCTCGTTCAGGACGTCCGCGAGCACCGTCTTGTGGTCCTTGGGGGGCGTCTGCTGCTTGACCTGGTCGGCCAGGTCTTTGAGGGAACTCATCACCGACTCGATCTGCCGTTCCACGAACTCGGTATACGCGCCGTGGTTGCCTTTATGCTGGACCAACTGGTGCATGGGCACGGCCCAGGAGCAGGCCGGCGCGACGATGCCATTGTGGCCGTTGTTGACGTCGTAGCCCGACTTCTGGAGCAGCTGGTACTCCATGTCCCCGAGACTCTTCTCCGAGAGCAGCTCGTGCGGGATGAGGTGGTGGGCCGTCCACTGGTAGGGATACCAGGAGCCCGTCAGGTAGAAGTTGTCCTTCTCCGTCTTGTGCTGGTTGACGTTGCTGAGCACGAAGCGTTTGGCGTCCTTGTTGTACTTCGACGGCGAGCCCTCACGGGGAAACGCCATCGCATCCTTCCACTTCTTCTCGTCGCTCAGCGTGTCGTACGACTTCTGGCTGATGAGGCCCGAGGCCAGCGCGCCGTCCAGCACTTCCTTCCCGTAGTCCGGCCGCTTCGCGTAGTGGTCTCGCCCGTTCTTGCTCAGCTTGCCCTGGTCATGGGTGTAGGCCGCCGTCCGGTACTTGTGGAAGCCGCGCAGCCGCCGCCGGTGGGCGATGTCGGGAGGGCAGTCTTCGGCCTGCTTCTCCCCCTCCTGCTTGTCCTTCTTCAGCTCCTCCATGAGCTTCGCCGGGTAGTCCACGTCGTCCAGCTCGGGAAACAGCCCCGGCTTGACGGACAGGTCCTGGTTGAAGATGGCGCTCTCACCCGTGCCCAGTGGCTGCTTGGTGAAGTTGTCGCTCTTCTTCGCCTTGCTCATGACTCGTGTACCCCGCCACCCGCTCAGGTGACCGTGGACGCCAGCAGCACGGCGGCGCGCTCGCCGCTCTCGTCGGTGGACAGGATGATACCCGCTCGGGTTGGCGCGTACCCGCGCTCCAGGGCCCGGACTCCCAGCGCGACTCCCAGCGCCCCGGAGGCCACCCCGGTCTCCCCGAAGCCCGCGGCGGTGTACCAGACGTCGAAGGACTCCCAATGGGGCGGATCCGCCCGGAGCAGCGTCTGGAGCGTGCCCCACTCCATGGCCCGGAGCTCCTCGCCGTTGTGGTCGCTCACCCAGAAGGGCTCGCCGGCCTCGCCGGGCAGGAACGGCCTCAGCGCGCGCACGCACGAGGCCAGCGCCCGGGCGTCACCCGGGGCTTCCGCGGGCCCCTGCCCCAGGCTCACCGCCTCCACCAGGGGACGGCCCCGGGGCAGGTCGGCCGGGGTGCGGCCGGGGACGCGCAACAGCAGTGCCACGCCCGCCTCGCCCGGAGTGAAGCCCACCGGCTGCTCCTCGGTCTTCAACCGCGCCTGGAGCAGGAGCGTCTCCAGCAGCCCCGCGTCCAGCAGGCTGTCCACGGACGCCACCACGCAGCCCCGGCTGGCGCTGCCGGCCATCCAGGCGCCGGCGGCCTGGAGCGCCCGGGCAAACCCCACGTGTCCGCCGCCGAAGAAGTGCCAGGGGCCTCCGGGCCAGGGCCAGCCCAGGTTCTCGAAGGTGATGGACAGCACCCGCCGCCCCAGGGACTCCAGCCGCCTGGCGGCGTTGCGCTCCAGCTCCGGGGACACCGCCATCCCCAGCTCCAATGGGTCCGGCAGGGCCAGGAACAGGGGGGTGTCGCGCGTGAGGGCCCCTTCCGGCAGCCGGGCGCGCAGGTCCTGGAACGTCTCGCAGGCGATGGCCACCAGCCTTCCGGCCGCGGCGAAGCCGAACGTGGCCGACGGCAGGGCGGAGGTCTTCAGCTCCAGCCGCGTGTTCTCCTCGCCCGCGAAGTAGTGGAAGTCCCGCGCGCCCTCGAAGCGGTCCAGCCCCGTGCGGAACGCCGCGCAGGCCTGGACGAAGGGCCCCAGGGGCGAGCCCATGCCCACGGCCTCGACGAAGGCGTGGACGCGCTGGGTGACGGCGGGCTCGGCGGCATTCGGGGTGGGGGGCATGGCGGTGCGCTCGCTCACGAGTCCAGCAGGGACGAGTAGGGCTGCTCCCCACGCGGAGCGAAGCCCTGGACCACCGCCAGCCGCCGGTGGCGCCGGAAGCTGAAGTCGCGCGCGGAGACGATGTGGCGGCCACGGCTCCGGATGGCCAGCTCCAGCGCCAGGGCGGACCAGCGCCGCGCGGGCGCCGTGGCGAAGGACTGGAGCAGCGCCGTCGCGGAGAAGGGGACGCCCGCCAGGTGGCGCGTTCCGGGTGCGAAGCGCCGCTGCTCGCGCTGCCGGGCCCACCAGGCACGCGCGACCTCGGGGACCGCTCGCGGCAGCGTCTGCTCCACCTCCGGCAGGAGGGGCGCGTCGGGGGACTCGTCCGGCGGAGGCTCCTCCTCCGAGAGCAGGTGGGCGTCCACCAGGGGGAACCCGGTGATGGCGTTGAAGGCCTCGGTGGCCAGCCGCGCCACGCCGGCGTCGTCGCCCTCCAGCAGCGGCAGACAGGCCTCCGCGGCCTCGGACCGGCCACCATGGCCCAGCGCCCAGACGGCGTCCGCGCGCGCGAGGGGCTCGCCCAGCAGCTCCATGAGCAGCGCCTGCTCCTGCATGTTCCCCCCCTGCGCCAGCAGCAGCAGCGGCAGGCGGCCCGGCTCGCCCCCGGCCTCCACCCGCTGCCGGCAGCCAATCCACGCGGCGCGCAGCCCGAGCACCGCCCCGGACGCCAGGGCCGCGTCACGGACGAGCGGCTCGGACGACTCCAGCGCCTGGGCCCAACGGCGCAGCACGGGGGCGGCGAGCGCGGCCCCCGTGAAGGGCAGCACGCGGCACGCCGCGGCCACCACGGCGGGCTCCGGGTGCTCCAGCCAGGGCTCGAGCGCCACGGAAGGCACGCGTCCGTGCGCCGCGAGCACCTCCAACGCCACGGCGGCCACGGCCGGGGCGGTGTCTGGCGTGAGCAGCGCCACCAGCCCCGGGAGCACGTCCTCGCGCCCGCAGAGCTCCAGCGCCCGCTGGAGGCCGGGCAGCGACTCCGGCGGCCCTTCCGTCAGCGCGGCCAGGACGGCGTCACGCCCGGCGGTGCCCTCCTGCTGGAGCAGGGCGAGCGCGGCGGCGCTGACGCGCAGGGGCGCGGAGCCCGCGAGGGCGGGCAGCAGGTAGCGCCGGGACACCTCGCCTCCGCCGAGCGCCAGCGCGTCCACGTGCGCCAGCAGCCGCGCCTCGCGCTGCGCCACGTGGGAGAGATACCGGTCCGGTGCCGTGAGCGCGCCCTCCCATTGGGCGGCGACGTACTCCGCCTCGTCGAGATGGACCTCGTACAGCTCCCAGTGGGGAGTGACCTCCGGGTACGCCATGGCCGCCTCACTCCATGGCCAGGTCGAGCGCGGAGACCGGGCCGTCTTCCAGCAGCACCAGCATGCCCTCGCGCCGCTCGGCGGCCTGCTGGAAGTACTCCACCAGCGCCGCGTAGGACTCCTGGAGCGACGGAAGGTCCTGCTCCGTCCACGGCTCCAGGTGGTCGAGCTCCTCGGCGAGCTTCGCGAAGCCGGAGTCCTCCATCTGCTCGGCGTCGAACCGGGAGGCGAGCTCCAGGGCCGTCACCTTCGCCAGCTCCGCCGCGGCCCGGCGGACGTCGTCGGGGGACAGATACCAGGCCTGGCCGTCGAGCGGCGTCGGCTGGCCCACCGCCTCGTCGATGGGACGGGCCGAGGCCTGGATGGCCACGAAGGGCACGCCGGGCTCCGCCGCCTCCTCCATGGCGCCCAGGAGGAAGCGGAGCGCGTCCACGACGTCCTCCTGGAGCGTCAGCCCGCGGAAGGCCTGGCCCCCTTCCGCGTCCTCCTCGTAGAGGACCGGGGAGGTGGGGACGTCGAGCCCGGTCTCCGGCTCGCTCCGGAGCTGCTCCCAGTCATTCTGGGGCAGCGCGAGGAACAAGCAGTTGGCGCTCATTTACGAGGCTTCCCGCAGCAGGGGCACTTGGGTTTCTCCTCGCTGCCGGGGAGCGCCACCACGGGGGGCTGCACCACGGGAAAGGGCGGAGTGTTCTTGTCGTTGTGCAGCATCAGGTCCAGCGCGCGCGCGACGTTCTTGCCCTCCGCCTTCACGTCGAAGGAGAAGTTGACGAACTCGGCCTTGCCCTTGGTCTTGCTGGATGCCACCCCGCCGCCCGCGGTGCCGGCCTCGTCCCCCGTGCTGGTGCTGAAGTTCGAGTCCTTCACGCACAGGGGCTTGCCCGCCACCGTGACGGAGTCGGCCGTCTTGTCGGAGTCCGAGGACTTCGCGACGTTGGGATAGGGGATGGGAATGGGGCCAGCCGGACTGGGCGTCTTGCAGACGTCCGGGAAGGCCATGGTGACGCCGTTGCTGTCCTTCGTCACCACGGAGAGCTTGTTGACACCGACGGTGTTCGCCATGGTCGGCCTCGGGTGGGCGTGGAACGCCCAGTCTACACCATCCGGATGTCGATGCTCCGGACGTCATGGGGCCCCCTGTCCAGCGGGACGTGCCCCCGCCAGAGGAGCCTCACCTGGTGGGTCTCCATGTCCAGGATGACCGTGTCCAGGTGCATCTCCGGGGAGATGGCCCCGCCCAGGCGGACGGTGACGGCCGGAGGCGCCTGGCCGGGGAGCGTGAAGGCGAGCCGTCCCCGGGGCGAGGCGTTCACCAGGACGACGGCCTCGTCTCCCTTGAGGTAGCCCGGAGCGACGAGGCCCGGCGCGGCGGCGTTGAAGAAGCGCCGGTCGAAGTCGCCGGGCAGCAGCGGCTTGCGCGCCTTGTTCCACGCTTCGTCATACGTCCCCGCGAACTTCGCGCGCGGCTGCCAGTGGGGCGCGGTGAAGCCGACGCCCACGGGGGTGACCCGCTGTCCGAATTCGCGCAGCGGCTCCGCCGGGTCCTCCAGGTTGGGCAGCTTCAGTCCCTCCTCGAAGTGGCGCGGGCTGGCGCGGAAGCCGACCCCCACGGGGTTGCGCGGCTCGAAGGCGGGCCGGGCCGCGTCCGTCCTGTCCCACCCTCCGAAGGCGCGCTCCCAGGTGAGGGGCAGCTTGTCGAAGGGCAGCGGCTTCGTCGCGGCGATGTGGCCCATGCTCCGGAACCAGGTGCGCTCCCCCAGCACCCGGATGGCCTTCTTCAGGGGGCCCACCTGCAGCGCCACCAGGGCTTCCCTGGCGCCCTTCTCGGGAGGGTACGCGTGGCCGACGAGCGCCACGTCCGTGGCCGGCTTGAAGAAGGCCCCCTCCGGCTCGAGCTTGTAGCTGGACTCGCCGGGCGCGCCCCAGTGCTTGCCACCGAGGTCGACCGGGACCTGCTTCTCCGACAGGTGGAGCCCGTCCTCGCGGAGGTCGTAGGTGGCCTTCACCACGAGTACGAGCAGCGGCTGGCCGTCCTCGTCCGCGACGTACACCTGCTCGAAGGCAAGGGGCGTTTCGTTGTGGAGTTCCGCGTGTGGCACGCTCGTGGCCCTCCCAGCGTGCATATCATGGCGAGGGATGGGCGCGAGCCCATGTGAAGGGGGCTCCGGTGCAAGCCTCCAGCACTGAGCGGAGGGCCTGGTGCGTCACGGCTCACGCCGTACGCGCGTAGCGCATCACCCAGTTCGTCTCCCAGGTCCTGCCGCCGTCAGGTGAAAACGCCTGTTCCCATTGCGCGGACGTGGGAGTGATTTTCGAGAAGATGCCGCGCACCTTGATGGGCCTGCCTTCGAACGTATCGTCGGACAGGAAGGTCCCCACACCGTTCGCGAAGGTGCCGATGATGGGCACGTCGAGCTTGTGCGGATGGCGCGCATCCAGGTTCCAGTCGGCCCAGGTCTTCGTCTTCGCATCGAAGGCGCGCAGCCCCAGCCCGCGATGGACGCCGTCCGGCCGGTTCACCACACGCTCGTTGATGTTGGCGACGCCTCCGAGCAACGGCCAGACGCGGCAGGTGCCGTCGAACTCCTGCCACTCGTTGTTATTGGCCAGTCGCTGCTTCAGGCGTCGATGCCTGACCGTCCAGGTGCCCAGGAAGAAATCGAAGTCACCGGGGCCGCTCGCGCCCTCGGCCCTGCCGTCGCCGACGCTCGGACCGGCGGCGCTCACGGTGTCGAACGGCATCAGGCTGGAAGCGGTGGCGAGCAGCGACAGCTGCAGAATCCGGCGGCGATGGGGGTCTTGTAGCATCGGCTTGCTCCGTGCTGCGAGGGATTGGCGTTGCTCGTGGGGCCAGATTGCGCGCGGCGCGGTGAGGCGGGAAGGGCCACTTACCGGGGAAGCTGGAGGCCACTTCACGCACTCGTCGGGCGTGCCCCGCGCCTGCGTCACCTTCCGCCGCCGCAGTCGCGAATCACCTCGCCGCTGTCGAATGACTGCTGATTCCAGGCCTCGCGGAAGCAGCCGAGCGGCTCGGCGTGGCGGAGTCCGGAGTCCTCAGGGCGTCGCGGGGTTGTCCCAGATACTGGTGAAGGCGGCGCCGAAGTAGATGCGCGCCGCGCCGCGGTCATCGAAGGGCACCGGCGACATCGCCACGAGGCAGGAGGTGTCCGGCGGCGCATGCGGGTTCTGGATGAAGCTCGCCGTGACCAGGTGTCCGCAGCTGGGGTTACCCGGCAGCGTGGTGGGCGAGTTGAAGCCGACGCTGTGCCCCACGTGGGTGAAGGTGACGAAGGTCTGGTTCGGCGCCCGGTAGCGCCGCGCCGCGACGAGCGCCGACTCGTGGCTCGTCATCGGGTCCAGGGTGCCGTTCATCATCAGCAGTGGCACCTTCACCCGGGGCCACCGCGTCGCGTAGTGGCTGGAGTACTTCGGCCACCGCACCGAGATGTCGGCCCGGTCCACGCCCCAGTCCAGGCTGAAGGTGGCGGACTCGGCGCGCTGGCGCAGGGTGGCGGGGCTCGGGGCGGGTGACTCCCAGAGCTCGGAGAAGCTGATGTTGGCCTCCAGCACCTGGGAGAAGCCATGGAGCTCGAAGGGCTCGAAGTAGAGGTTGAGGAAGTATCGCAGCGCCTGGACGTCGGCGGGCGCGCAGCGCTCCAGCCGGTAGGGGATGGCCAGCGACAGGACGCGCAGACGCCAGGTCATGAACATCCCCGCGAGCGACTTGCGCAGCAGCGGGCGCGTGAAGCCCGACTCGGCGCAATGGCCCTGCGCCACCCTGTCGGAGATGGCCTGGATGCGCGCCCACGGGTCCGGTCCCAGCCGCGCACGGCAGCCTGAGTCCTGGGCGCACAGCGCCGCGTAGCCCCGGGCGGCGGGGTCGAACCCGAGGTCCGTCCGTGACACGAAAATCTCTCCCGGAGACACCACGGAGTCCTGGATGACGCCGTCCGCCTGCCGGGGAAAGAACTCCAGATAGCGCCACGCCCAGTAGGTTCCATAGGACAGGCCGTAGAGGAAGACGCGCTGGTTGCACCCCCGAACGCGCTCGATGAGCGTGCCGAGGTCCATAGCCGCCTGGCTCACGTTGAAGTGGGCGAGCTTGTGGCCCCAGCGCGCTCGCACCTCGGCGAGGCAGTCCGGCCACTCCTCCGGCGACAGCTCGCTGCCATTCGGGCTCTCCAGCTCCTCGCCCGCGCAGGTGAGCCCGACCGAGTTCCCGGTGCCACGGTGGGCGGGGAAATAGAGGTCCACTCCGGGCAGGACCGCCGCGAGCCGCTCCGCCTGTCCGAGGTACAGCCCCTCCCCGGAGCCGCCCGGGCCTCCGTCGAGAATCCACAGCTGGGGCGCGTTGGGAACGCCGGACAGCTTGCGTGCGACGAAGATGGGGAGGACCTCTCCGCGGGGGCGCTGGTGGTCCAGTGGCATCGCTACCGTCGCGCACTCCGCGCCCTCGTAGGACTCCGGGCACGGGCCCCAGACGACGGGCTCGCTCCCGCGTCGCTCCGCGAGGTCCTCCTGGGCCAGCGCAGGGGCGCCCAGCCCCATCACCAGACAGACTCCCGCTGTCCTCGATACCGCTCTCGCGCTCCAGGCCATGGCCACCTCGCGTGAAGACCGGCCGCGCTCACGGCCGGTGGGTGAAGGCCGGCATCATCTGAGAGCGGGAGACGTCGGTCCAAAAGATGCTTTCCGGCCAGGAGCCGGAACTGAATCTCGATTGCATCTGTAGTAGCGATTGCGCGAGATTGGGACCTTTGCCCGCGGGTGGACGTGTCTGGCAGGCGAACATGACCGCCCGGCTGACAGACGTCCTCCGCAAGCAGCGGCACCTCCCCGCGATGGGAAGGCGCCACCGGCGACTGGGACGTCGCCGTGCTCGCCTATGCCGCCGCGAGGGAGTCCGCGTGTGCCGTGCCCGTCCAGGCCACGCCCCTGCGTGGCCCTCATGCCCCCATGGACGTGGCGGACAGCGCCCGCACCAGCGGGCGCCTCGCCCCTAGTTCGCCTTGGCGACGGTGAAGTTCTGCCCGTTGTTGTTGTTCCAGGTGCGGTGGCCGGCGGCGTCATCCACGTAGATGGCGTACTCGAGGGTGGTGAAGGTGAGGTTGGGAGGGATGTTGAAGGCGCCCCGCCACACCTCGTCCTGGCTGCCATAGGCGTTGGACTGGTTGGTCTGCCAGGAGAGCGTGCCCCACTGGACGGTCTGCCAGTGGTCCCAGGTGTAGACGACACCCACGGTGTGCCCGGGCGCCACCGGCCACACCCCGGTGTTGAGCTCGAATTGATGGAAGACGTAGCCCCCTCCCGCGCCCACCACGGGCACGCTCGCGTTGATGACCCACGTCGTCTCCGCGACGGCCACGGCGGGCAGGAGCAGGAACAGGGCGGCGGACAGGCTTCGGAGATGCTTCTTCATGAGGGCTCCCTTCGGTGGAAGCGCCCACCTTGGAGCGCGCGTTCCGGGAACTCAAGCCCCCCGAATCCGCATCGCACGGCACGCGTCATCCCACCGCATTCCGCAGTCAGCACCGAGCCGACCGGCTGGCCGACCGGCCGCGCGCGGGCGGGCGGCGAAGGGTGAGCTTGAAGCCGCGAACAGAGGTCCCCAGCTTTGGGGCATGGCCAGCCTGCCCGCGAGACCCAAGGCGCCTGGGCCCATTTGAACCCGAGGGAGGACGGCATGCAGAGCCGACATGTGATTTCCACCGTGGAAGACTACGAGCCCTTCATCGGCCCGCAGGCGGTGGAGCGGATTCTCGTCAAGGGCCGGCAGCTCGCCGGACGCAGCGTCTGCCATGTGAACTCGACGTACTTCGGCGGCGGCGTGGCGGAAATCCTCGCCTCGATGACGCTGCTGATGCGCGCACTGGGGCTCGACGCCGAGTGGCGGGCCATCCAGGGCCCGCCGGACTTCTTCGGAATCACCAAGAAGATGCACAACGCGCTCCAGGGCGCCCCCATCCGCCTCACCGACATCAAGAAGGAAATCTACGAGGACGTCGCGTTCCAGAACGCGCTTCGCAACCGGTTCGACCATGACTACGTCGTGGTGCACGACCCGCAGCCGCTCCCGCTGGTGGAGTTCTCGCGCAAGCGCGGACCGTGGGTCTGGCGCTGCCATGTCGACATGGCCAATCCCAGCCAGGAAATCTTCGAGTACCTCACCGGGTACATCGAGAAGTACGACGCGGTCATCAGCAGCGCGACGGAGTACCACCAGCCCTGGAGCGTGCCGCAGTTCGTCTTCCAGCCGGCCATCGACCCGTTCAGCATCCTCAACCGCGAGCTGCCGGAAGGAGAGGTGGAGCGGCGCCTGCGCCACTACGGCGTCCCCACGGACCTGCCGCTGATAGTCCAGGTCTCCCGGTTCGACCGCTGGAAGGACCCGCATGGCGTCATCGAAGCCTTCCAGATGGCGCGGCGCAAGGTGGACTGCACGCTGGTGCTCGTGGGCAACGTGGCCACGGATGACCCCGAGGGGCCGCAGGTCTATGAGTCGCTCCTGGGAGCGAAGGAGGACCGCATCCTCATCATGAGCGGCGAGGACACGTCGTTCGTGAATGCCCTCCAGCGCCGCGCCGCCGTGGTGATGCAGAAGTCCCTGCGCGAGGGCTTCGGCCTGACGGTCAGCGAGGCCATGTGGAAGCGGACGCCCGTCATCGGCGGCAACGTGGGCGGCATCCGCTACCAGATTGACGACGGGGAGAATGGCTTCCTGGTGTCCTCGGTGGACGAGGCCGCGGACCGCCTGGTGCGCCTGCTCTCCGATGAGGGGCTGCGCCGCCGCATGGGCGAGGCCGCGCGAGAGAAGGTGCGGCAGAACTTCCTGATGACCCGCTACCTGGAGCAGTACCTGGACCTGATGGACGGCTTCCAGGCCCGCTACCGCCTGCGTCCCGGGTTCGTGGACCCGTCGAGGCCGGAGCAGGGCATCGACGTCGAGCGGCACGCCCCGCATTGACGGAGGAGGAGCCCTCCGCGGCTCACAGGCAGTCCACGAGGCGGGGAAGCGAGCCCGAGCGGGCGGTCCGCCGGGCACCCCAGTGCCACGCAACCCATCAGGGTCGTGCTCATGGAAGTCCCCCGGGGTTGATGGAAGCAGCCTGACAGCCTGAAACCCCGCCGCCCCCGTGTCGCACGAGACCCCCAACTCCACGGGCCTGTTCTCACGCACGTGTTGCGTGAGCGTCGACACGAGCGCGCGGGCCTACCCGACCTTCACTCCCATCGTGGAGGGTGGCGGCCCCGTCCTCGGAACCAATGGCCGCGGCTTCCGCGCCTGGAACTCCTGAGGCGCCGCCTTCCATCAGGTCCCAGCGGACGACGGCCACCGTGGGAGTCCCGGGGCCGAGCACCGCGTCCATGAAGAGCAGGACCGCCGCGCGCGGCAGCAGCGTGTCGATGCCGCGGGCCTGGCCGAAGGCGCTCCGGGCTCCCCGGCTCCAGCCTCATTCTCAACAGGGCTTCCGTCCCGCCTATACGCATACGCCATCCCATCATGCGTTGCGTTTGATATCGGGCCCCGCCTAACCTCATCGCGGTCGTGAGCGGCGTTCGACTCGGGCTCTTCTGCCGACGTCCTCGTCGCCGCAGCATGCCGAGTCCGCCGCAAGCCACGCACCGCGCTCGTCTAACGTCCTGGAGCCTGCCGCGATGAATCCATTCTCATCCCCTGCCTGTCGCCGCACCGGCCTGAACATCGCCGCCGCGGTGTTCGCCGTCCTGTTCGCCTTGCCCGCGAGCACCGACCCTCGGCCACACACGATTGGCACGCCGCCCGGCATCACGCTGCCGCCGACCACCGAGACCGTGCCGCCGCCGCCTTCGTGGGACGGGGTCGCCTTCAAGCGCGGAGTCGTTTCGGTGTCGCATCCGCTCGCTGCCCGTGCCGGCGCCGACGTGCTCGCGCGCGGCGGCAACGCCATCGACGCGGCCGCGGCCATCCAGTTCATGCTCAACGTGGTCGAGCCGCAGTACTCGGGAATCGGCGGCGGCGGCTTCATGATGGTTCACCTGGCGCGCGGCAATCGCACGTTCGCCATCGACGCGCGTGAGACGGCGCCGGCGGCGGCGACGCCCAACCAGTTCGTGTTCACCGGCGTCACGCCCGCGCAGCGCTTCACGCTCGCGTCGACCAGCGGCCTGTCTGTCGGCGTGCCCGGAACCGTCGCGGCCGTCGACACCGCGTTGCGCCACTTCGGCACCCTCTCTCTCGCCGAGGCGCTTGCGCCGGCGATCCGGGCCGCCGAGCAGGGCGTTCCGGTCAACCGGTTCCTCGCGGCGAACATCGCGCAAGACGGCGGCCGGACGTCGATGCAGCCGGAAACGGCCGCGGTGTTCCGGCCCAACGGGGTGCCGCTCAAGGAGGGCGAGCTGCTCGTCCAGCGTGACCTGGGGAAGACGTTCCGCCTCATCGCCCGCCATGGCCCGGAAGTCTTCTACCGCGGGGAGATTGCGCAGGCGCTCGTCGCGGCGCAGACCCGCAGCCGTACGCCGGTCGCCGCTGAAGGTTCGGGCCGCATGACGCTGCAGGACCTCGCCAACTATCGGGTCGCAATCCGCCAGCCGGTCCAGGTCGACTACCGCGGATGGACGGTCACGTCGATGGGGCCGCCCTCGTCCGGGGGGCTGACCGTCGCGCAGATGCTCAAGCTGGTCGAGCGCTTCCCGCTCGGCGATGCGACGCGCGGGTATGGCTTCGGCAGCACGAACACGCTGCACGTAATGACCGAGGCGATGCGGCTCGGTTTCGCCGACCGCGCCGTGTGGATGGGCGACGAGGACTTCGTGCAGGTCCCGAAGGTGGGGCTGCTCAATCCGGATTACGTCGCGACGCGCTCCGCGATGATTCATCCCACCGTTCGAATGGCCACCCCCGCGGCGGGCAACCCGCTGCCGTACGACCCGAACATGACCGGAGACACGCAGGTGCACCTGCCGGTGATTCCGGAGGAAGAGGAGAAGCCGTCGCACACGACGCATTTCACGGTCGTCGACCGCTGGGGCAACGTGGTCAGCTACACGACGACCATCGAGGCGACCTGGGGCACCGGCATCACCGTGCCCGGGTACGGCTTCCTGCTCAACAACGAGCTGACCGACTTCAATCTGGACCCGACCCGGGACCCGGCGACGGGCAACCCGGGTGCGAACGACGTCGCGGCGGGCAAGCGCCCGCGCAGCTCGATGGCGCCGACGCTCGTCTTCAAGGGCCGGGAGCCGGTCGCAGCCTACGGCGCGCCGGGCGGCTCGACCATCATCAACTCCGTGTTCAACGTGACGCTGAACCTCATCGACCACGGCATGTCCATCCAGCAGGCAATCAACGCGCCGCGCCTGTCGGTGGTGACCCCGCTCGGTTCGATGTCCTGCGACGGTGCCGACGCCTTCATCCAGCCGAAGTTCAGCGTCGCGACGCAGGATGAATTGCGCGCGCGCGGGCATCTCGTCTTCGGGCCCGCCGGTACGAATGCATGCACGTTGACGATCGGCTCGGTGCAGGGCGTCGTGACCGACCTGCGGACCGGGCGAAGCTACGGCGGGGCCGATCTGCGTCGCGAGGGCATGGTCATCGGACTGAAGCCGTGGAAGCGCAACGGCGGCGATAGCGACAGCGACGGCGAGCACGACGAGGACTGAGTGCCGCGGCGGCCGGTACCTCCACGGGAGGCCGTGAGGACCTGACGGAGCAGGCGGCGCGGGACATCGCCAAGGGGCTGACGAAGCCCCTCTTCGCGAACCACCACGCCGTCCTGCGCGTGCACGGGCCCGGCATCGGCGAGAGCCGAACGGCACGGTGAAGGAGAAGAAGGACACCGTGGAGTGGCAGCTCCGCCTGGCGGAGCTGCCGGACGTGCCCAGGGAGGGCCGCGGGCTCCGCGCCGTGGTGCACGGTGGGCGAGCCGCTGTGGCTGTGGCCGGTGGTGATTGGCATTCCCCCCCTGGCATCGACGAGACGGTGGCGACGGGTCGGCGGACATTCCCGCACACTGGCGCATGCGACTGCCATCGGCGTGGTCTACGGGAGCGGTTCGAGTACGCTGCCCCGCCTCTCAACCGAAAACGGTGACTCGCGCATGAACAAGCCGCGCATCTTCCTCGGGTCGTCGGGCAAGCAGGCCAAGCTGCTCCAGGCCATCACGCGCGGGCTCGAGGACGTCGCCGACGTCGAGCCCTGGACGACCACCTTCAACCCGGGGCGGTCCACCCTCGACCGTCTCGTCGAGCTCTCCCAGGAGGTCGATTTCGCCGCGTTCGTGTTCGCCCAGGACGACTGGACGGCGACGGATGCGTCCCACTCCGGTCAGGCATCGCCGCGCGACAACGTGGTGTTCGAGGCCGGGCTGTTCGGCGGCGCGCTCGGCATCCGGCGCACGTTCATCCTCCACGCGAATGGTTCGAAGCTCCCGAGCGACCTGCTCGGGCTGACCTCCGTCCGCTACGACCCGGCCACGAGCCCGGCGGAGGTTCGCGCGATGAACCAGAAGCTCCGCAAGGCAATCGAGACCGAGGGCCGCCGCGGCCCGGTCGAGGGGCTGTGGTGGCAGCTCTCGCTAACGGTACGGAGCGTGGAGGAACCGTCGGCGGTGAGCCTCCTGCGCATCTCGCGGGACCGCGACGGCGACCTGACCGTGACCGGCCGGGCATGGCAGGAGGACGGCACCCTGTCGACCCGCTACTGGAGCGAGGCCACGAAGGAGCGCAGGGAGCCGGCCGGCATCCTCTACTTCTGGAAGGGCGAGCGGCCTCGGCACGCGAATGCTCCGCAGCTCGAGGGTGCCGGCGAAATCACATTGCAAACCGCCGACCGCGCCACCGGGTACTGGACGACACGGTCGGATCGCGACCCCGGGCTGAATGCCCGAACCGCCGGCGTCTACCTTCGAGCCAACCCCGCGGACCTCCAGGTGCTGGAGAGCGGGAGCGAGGAGGAGCGCGCGCAGCTCATCGCGCAGCGCCTCCGGGAGTGGAAGTCGGCCACGAACGCATTCTGAGCAGCTCACCTCTCCGCCTCGGCGCTTCGCTCTTGCGCGAGGAGGATCAGCTTGGCCCGGCTGGGCACGGCCAGCTTGACGAAGACCCGCTTCAGGTGCGTCTTCAACGTGTTCAGCGAGCTCCCCATATCTTCCGCGATGGTTTGGTTGTCCCACCCATTCAAGACACGCTCCACCACGTCCATCTCGCGAGGCGTGAGGCGCTTGCGCCACTCGGTGGGGGCATGCGTCCCGTGAGACACCTCCTGGAACAACAGTGCCCATGGCGTTCTCCCGGGATGGCCTGGCAACCGAAGGAAGGTCACCTTCAAGCTTTGCCCTGGTCGCCGGAACGTCAGGACATCCTGCCCGGAGAGCATTCGCTGTCCGGAGCGACTGAGCCCCTCCAGCGCATGCAGGAGTACCTGTGGCAGACCGAAACGGCCACAGGGCGCATCGGGGAACCAGCGATGGAGCAGCGCCGTGGAGAGGGGGGTGCGCATCAGCTCGGTGTTGGGAGGGCTCAGCACGATGCTCTCGAGCCCTGTATGGCGGAAGAGCTGCTCCAGGAGGTCCCCCTGGCGGGCCATGTCTCCTAGCATGAGGCAGTTGCGAACCGTTCTTGCCAGGATGGGCGTCAGGCGCTGAAGAAAGGCCCGCTGCTGCTCCGAGAAGGCCTTCCGGCCAGACCGGTACAGGGTGAAGCCGCTGTGCCAGCCAAGTCCCATGTCCAGCGACACGGACAGCACGCGCTCCACCACCATGTGCATCTCCCGGCAGTGCGCATACATGGCGCTGTTCCGCAGCTGCTGGTGAGACAGCATTTCGGTGTCCCGCAGCACGATGTTGGGCCGCTGAATCACCGCGGAGCTCACGAAGCACTCGTGTGAAATCTCCGGATAGCGGTCAAAGAAGACCTGGGGCATGCCCTGGACCATGGGCCAGTCATATTGACCGGGCTCCCCTGGCCTGGACACGCAAAGCCCTCCAAAGTCCGCGGTCAGCACGCGTGACAGGATCCTGTGGGACTCCGAGAAGACTTCCTTCAGGTCGAGCGAGCTGGTCAGCGCTGTCATCACCTCCAGGAGCACCTGCTCGCGCTGCATGGAGCTCTGCTGACCCTTCACGCGCATGACTTTCCTCCACGGATGGATTCAAGCGTCGGCACACGTCCGAGGTGTTTGTACCATGCACGGCAACGACAGCTCCCCTCACCCCGGACTCCCGGATGGCATCACCCCTATGGGTGATGCCATCTCCCAACAGGCTCCCGTACGTTCCGCGAGCTACTTCCTGGCCCCACGGGACTGGGAGCTGCATGCCCGATATTTCCGGGTCGCCGCGGGAGTCATTTCCAGTCTGGGAATCAGCATGCGCCCGTCCAGAGGGGCGCGCGATGTTTGCCCAGCCGCGGCCGGTGGACTGTCTGGGATTTCGTCCGGATTCTTGATGGAGGTCACATGTTCCCGCAATCGCGCCTGATTCGTTTCATGTCGAGGATTTCCCTGCTCGCGTTCCTGGCCGCCCTGAGCGCCGTCACCTGGAGCACGCCGGCCCAGGCGCGTACGCCCGGGGGCATCATCGGCGTCGGGTATTACGACCATCAAGGCCCGCCGCCGTGGGTCGAGGCGGCGTGCCAGTTCACGGCGGTCTACAAGCCTTGCACCTGCCTGCCACCCGCCGTACCCGCCTTCAACGCAACCATGGGCTGCTCCAACACGAGCCAGGATTGGGCCGACCTGGACGCGAAGAACTCCTGCACCCAGCTCTGTGCGGACGCGGCCAGGGACGTTCCGGGGACTGACAAGGGCAACGGCGGTACCGTGGGGCGTCCGGGGGGCTCGACGAAGGGCCGCGTCTCGCTCGAGGGCGCCGGCACCCTGGCGGCCCTGGAGTCGGGGGGCTACGTGGGGTTCGTCCCGTTCAGCGAGGAGCCCATCGGGTACGCCACGGAGAAGGAGGGGCTGGCCGCGGCGCTCGTGGAGGCCACCACCGTGCCCTGGGTCTTCCTGGTGGGCATGGGCGAGTCCATCCAGTGGGAGGACCCGCAGGGGTCGGCGGCGTTCGTGCAGGTCTACTGGAGCGAGCGCGGCGTGCCCCACCCCATCGGCCACTGCCACCACTCCCTTCAGGTCTCCTGTCCGCTCCAGGACGTGAAGCTCGGTGACAGCCTCCAGGTCTGCTCGGGTGAGAGCGAGCAGGACGCCAGGGAAATCGCCCAGACGAGCTGTGCGCCGCTGCGCTACAACGCGCTGAGCCGCTCCTGGAGGACCTGGGCCATCTATGGCGCCCATGCGGAGGGCAAGTACAGCGCACCGGCCGCGACAGTCGTTGCCGTGGGCCCCCGGCAGTTCCTGGGCTACATCCCCTCCAGCCTGAAAGTCGTGGGCCTTTACGATGACTGGGCCAGGCTGGCTGAGGAACTGCTGGAGCGCACGGCGGGCACTACCGTGTGGCTTGCCGGCCCGGCGGAGTTCTACGCCCCAGAGGCCGAGTAACCCCGCCGCGTCAGCGTGGCGTCGGGACGGAGCACGGCGAACACATACGGCATTTCGCCGGGCGGGGCGCTGCTCGAGCCTGAGGTCTGCTTTCGGTGCGCTCGCTCATGTACCGCACCGGATTGTTGAGACACCAGTTTGGACGTACGCCCCGCTGGCTGCGAGGGACAAGGTGCAGTAATCATCGCGTTTCATCCATACGCGCCGGTCGGGAGCGGTTGGCACTGGCGCATGACGCGATGAAGGATGCGCCATGTCTTTGAATGCCTACGCTCTATCTGCTGGCGTGTTCGTCCGCGGACTGACCAACTTGAAAACACAGTTGACGAAGGCCGAGGACCACGCCGCTGCCAGTGGCAGCGGTGAAGCGGCGTTGCTGGACGCGCAACTCGCCGCGGAAGGGCGCATGCGCGGCGTTGCGAGTGACGCGCCAGCGGACCTGCACATGTACACGCTCGCCGCTCAAGTCCACTGGGCCGCGGAGGGAGCCAGGTTGGCAATCGCGCAGTTGCTGGGTGCGCCACGGGTGCCGGCCGCGAACGATGCAAAGAGCTTTGCGGACCTGCACCAGCGGCTCGATGCGACAATCGCGTATCTCCGAGGGATCGCGCCAGGCGACCTCGAAGCCGGACTCGATCGAGCCATCGTGATCGAGCACCGCCGTGGCTCGATGCGCTCCAGTGGCCGCCAGTTTCTTATCGCATTCGCGATCCCCCACTTCTTCTATCACGTGACCACCGCCTACGGCATCTTGCGCAACCAAGGCGTGCGACTCACCATGGGCGACTTCTTGGGCAATTGGGGGGACGAGTTGAGCTGAACCACACCACCCGCTCAGCGGGCCGTGAACGCGGACGAAGTGAGTACACGGCGCGAGGTGACGGAAGAAAACCGATACGGAGCGGTGGGCGGTCTCGACAGGCGAGCCCCGTTGGATGCGTGCTCGCGGGACTGGAGCGCACGGGAGGCGCGGCTCGTTCAGCCGGCCGACGTGGCGCCGAGCTTCTCCAGCGCGTGGCGGTAGGTCCAGGGCATCCACGCACCGGGCGCTTCGGCGACGAGCTCATGATGGCGCAACGGGGCAACGAGGTCGTCGACAAGCTCGAAGGACACGCGGCGACACCGTCTCCACCGGGTGGAGGCGGTGTCCTCGTGTCTTTCAATCACTACCGCCGGAAGCGCGGCGGCGGGGGCTTCGCGGCCTCCGCCTCGGCGGCGCGCTCCAGGGCCCGCGCGCTGGCGGCCGCGGACGGGGCGCTCCGTCCCATCCACGTGAAGAGGCGCTCGAGGGCGCGGCTCCGCTCGGGCTCGGGCAGGCCGAGGATGTTGGCCCCGTGGTTGCCGCCCGGGACGAAGAAGCGGAACGCGTCATTGCGCTCGCGAATGGAGAAGGCCGCGGCGGACCACGGGTCGTTCCCTCCGTAGATGAAGAGCATCCGCTCGCCGCGGGTGCGCACCCAATGCTCCACGCGGAGCATGGCGTCCTGGTCGAACGGCTCCGTCACCGGAAAGTCCAGGTACACGTCCGGCGTGTTCTCCCCCGGGTAGCGCAAGAGCCCGCGCAGGTGCCGCGTGGGGAAGCGAGGCCAGCCCAGCTGCGTCGCCGCCTGGTAGTAGGCGGGGGCGAAGGGGGCGACGAAGCGGTCTCCATACGTGAAGGCCACGCCCACGACAGCGTCCAGGAAGGCGAAGGTCTCTTCCGCCGGCGCGCCGGGCGCGGGAATGCCCGCGCAGCCGGACGGCGGGCCGTACTGCCAGAAGTAGAAGGACGCCTCGACGGCGGAGAACTCCAGTGCCCGGTCCGCACCGCCCACCACGGTGAAGCCGGTGCCCAGCGTCGCGCCCAGCGCCTCCACGAGGGGCCGCAATTCCTCGCGGCGCCGCAGCACGTCCTGCTGGAAGGCATCCAGCTTCGCGCGGCAGTCCGCGTCTCCCACCTGCTCGACGAAGTGCACGTAGCGCACGTCGCGCAGCCCGTGGCTGGCAGGCGCGACGTAGGCCACGGTGGCGTCCACGTCGTCCGGGTAGAAGTAGCGATGGAACACGGCGGCCAGGCCGCCCTTGCTGCCTCCCGTCGTCAGCCAGTGCCCGGAGTACAGCGGCCTGAAGGCCTCGATGACGCGGTGGTAGTCGCCCGCGGCCTGCTGGAGGGTGAGCAGCCCAAGGTCATTGGACGCCGGCCGCGAGGCGCCCATGAAGCGGTGCTCCAAGAGGAGCTGGTTGGCGCCGAGCAGCGCGGAGGGCTCGGCCTCGAAGAGGCCGGTCAGCATGTAGCCCTCGCTGGCGAGCACCATGGGCGCGTCCACCGAGCGGTGCATCAGCAGCAGCCGGAGCGGGAAGTGCTCTCCCTGCGGGCGCGCATGGTCCACGGGCAGGTACAGGCTCAACAGGAACCAGCGCGTGCCTGGAATGGGAGAGGACCGCTCGGAGATGACGGTGAGCCCGGGAATGGACTGCAACCGGGCGAGGAGGTCGTCCAGCTCCGCCGGGGTCTCCAGCGGGGCCGTGGACTGCCGCGGTATCTCCGGGACGGCGGGCTCTGGAAGGGAGGCGTCACCGCACGCCTGCATCAGCAGGGACAGCAACAGCAGCCAGGCCGAGCTTGGGGTCTTCATCATGCGATGCACCGGGGGACCTCGGGGGCGCCGCTTCAATGCGCGTCGCGCACGCGCATATCGGGCACGCCGGAAATCACGGCGCAGCTGCAATCAAGTGAGCGTCAGGTGCGGGAAGGCGCCGGGCTCGCGCAGGTGCGAGGCCTTGGCGGAGAGCAGACGCCCCGGCTCGGCGAGCACGTCCCAGCCGTTCCACCGCTCCACGCGGCCCAGGGAGTCCCACCCAAGCGCAGCCCATTCAGCAGACTGCGTGATGTACGCCGAGGCACTCCCCCGCTCCCCCTCCTACACACGACTCGGGACTTGACCGGCGACGCGAGGCGCTGCCCGGCACCCCATCCGCCCGCCCCCGAGGAGGACCAGGGGCCGGACTTCGGCCCGCTGTAGGTGCCCGCGAGCAAGGACCTCATGCCTCATGCAGGGCGGCCACCGCAGCAAACTGGCCGACCGCCCCATGCGCTACGCCACGTCAGCCGACCTGGGCCAGGACGTAGCTGAACTCGCCCTGAGAGCCGAGCGCGGCCCAGAAGTTGTTGAAGCGGCCCTGGTCCATCGTCTGGCAGCCGGCGGAGTACGTGTCGGACGTTCCGCCGCGATGGAAGTAGTAGCCCTGTCCGCCCCAGTCGCCGCTGAACACATCGTCCTTCGAGTTGATCCGGTGATCGCGGTTGGTGTCGCGCCGCACGGTCGGGTTCCCGTAGCGCAGGTCCGGCGCGAGGATGTTGCCACCGAAGTTGCCGTTGAAGCTCTTCCGGTAGTGGTAGGTCTTGTTGCCGACGAGGCGGCCGACCGGCTTGGTGCTCTGGCTCGGGTCATCGGCCCAGCGGCGGTTGGGCTCGGTGTTGGCCTTGAACTCCTGGACGTGCGGCTTGCCGCTGCTGTCCTTCCACATGACGACGAGCCGATCGTCGTAGGTGCCGCCAGAGGGGCGGTCCTTGGTGAATGGCGTGTTCACCCTCAGGCCGACGATGACGCGCTTGCCGGCCGCGAGGTCCTGCTTCGCCTTGGCGTCGCCGTACTTGTCCACGTACTTCGAGTAGAGCGCGTACTCCTTCGCCTGAGACATGCCCTCGGTGTTCGGGATGCCCTTGGGGAGCACGCTGGTGCTCTTGCCAGGCTGCGGCTTCGGCGCTGGCTTCGGCGCTGGCTTCGGCTCAGCCGCAGGCGTGTTCACGACCTTCACGTGCAGCTTCTGGCCCGGGTGGATGACGTTGATGTTGTCGACCTGTGGGTTCAGCTTCTTCAATGCGGCCAGCGAGAGCTCGTGTTTCGCCGCGATGCCCGAAAACGTGTCACCGCTCTTCACGGTGTAGTCCACGTACTTCCTGGTGGCCGGCTTCTCCCCGGCGCTGTGCCTGGCAGCGACTCCACTCAGCGTGTCTCCGGACCGGACCTTGGACGTCATCATTCGGGGTACTCCTGAAACCGAAGGTGTCTGACCTGATTGTCGGCGGTGCGGGCTCGGAGTTTCTTAGAATTTGATCCGCCACCGGCCCCAGTGCCCGTGGGACAGACCGCGAGTCACTTGAATTTTACACTCGGTGAGACGGTGAGGATGAGGGGGCATGCGGCGGTGGCCTGAGGAGCGCGCCGTCACTCACCGCCCGAGCTCGGTCGCGAGCAGGTCGAACACCAGTCGGATTCGCTTGCTGGTGTTCAGCTCGCGGTGGGTCGTCAGCCAGATGGGAAGGAACAACGGGGCGAGGCTGGGGAGGGCACGCCGGACCAGCGGCTCGGCGTCTCCCACGCGCTCGGGAGCAACGCCCACGCCGATGCCCTGCTTGACCATCTCCCAGAGCACGAGGTGGTTCCCCGTCAGCACCGGGAAGTTCCGTCGCGTCAGGCTCAAGCCCAGCCCCTTCAGCCCGCTGAGCATGGCATCCGTCCCACCAATCCCGATGAAGTCGGCGCGGCTCAGTGCCTTCGGCGTACGGGGGTTGCCGATGCGCGCAAGGTAGCGGGTCGCCGCATACAGCCGCATCGGGTCGTCCCTGACCTTGGTGGCGATGAGGTCGGGCTGGGTGGGGCGGAAGTTGCGAATCGCGATATCCGCCTCCCGCCGGCGCAGATCGACCGCGGTGTTGGTTGCGATGAGCTCGATGTCGATGCCCGGCGCCTCGCGCCGAAGCTTCTCCACGAGGGGCGGCAGCAGGAAGGCCGAGTAGATTTCGTTGGCCGTGATGCGGACCAGCCCGGTGACGCTCTGCGACTGTCCGCCGGCCGCAAGCGAGACACGCCCCGCGGCGTCGCCCATGGCTCGAACGTGGTCGAGCAGCTCGCGCCCGCTCGGCGTCAGCGTGAGGCCCCGCCCCACGCGCTCGAACAGCACCACGCCCAGCTCCTCCTCGAGCGCGCTCACCTGACGCCCGAGTGTCGGCTGCGCCATGCCGAGCGCACGCGCCGCCGCCGTGAGCGAGCCCTCTTCCGCGGTGACCAGAAAGGCCCGCGCCCGATTCCAATCGAATTTGACCGCCCGCCAGTCCATGCATTTTCGCATATCAGGTGAAGGAACTCAGTCAATTCCGTTGGTGGTCGCGGAGGGCTATCTGTTCACACGGGACGAGGCGTCGCCGTCGTCACGCGCGTTGCCCATCGTTCCGACACCGACAGGAGAAGAGCCTCCATGACCTCCACCACCAAGGCCGAGCGGCGCGTGTCCGCTGCGCTGGTCGCGCTCGCGCTCGTGCCCATCCTTGCCGGCGCCGCCCGTCTGGCCGAGCTGGCAGGCGGCGCCGAGCTCACGCCGCACAACGCGCGGTTCTTCGCATCGCCCCTACCGGTGGTGCTGCACGTCCTCAGCGCCAGCGTGTATTGCGTCCTGGGTGCCTTCCAATTCGCCCCGGACTTTCGCCGCCGGCGGCCCGGCTGGCACCGCGTCGCCGGGCAGCTCCTGGTCGCGTGCGGCCTCGTGGCCGGGCTCTCGGGCTTGTGGATGACGCTGTTCTATCCCCGCGCCGAAGGCGACGGTGAGCTCCTCGACGGCCTGCGGCTCCTGTTCGGCTCGGCGATGGTCCTGTCCCTCGTCCTGGGGCTGGCCGCGATCCTGCGGCGGGACGTCGGCGGCCACCGGGCCTGGATGATTCGAGGCTACGCAATCGGTCTGGGCGCGGGCACGCAGGTGCTCGTCTCCGTGCCCTGGTTCCTCATCGTCGGCACGCCGGGCGAGCTCGCCAGAGCGCTGCTGTTGGGCGCCGGCTGGGTCATCAACGTCGCCGTGGCCGAGCGGGTCATTCGTCGACAAACCGCCTCGCCAGTTCGCGCCGCCGAGATGCGCGAGGGGCTGCTCGAGGTACGCGCCAGCGTCGGGAACGCCTCACGCCCGACACAGGTATAGGCGTGGACCTGCGCCTACGAGCGGGGTCGGAGCCGGGACTGGAGGAGGAGTGAGCGTCACCCGCTTCGGTGGACAGGTTGACTACGCTGCCTGTCGCTGCACCTCAGCCGCACGCTCGTACTCGGCTGGGCTGATGTAGCCGAGTGAGGAGTGACGGCGCTTCCGGTTGTAGAACACCTCGATGTACTCGAACAGCGCCAGCCTCGCCTCCTCGCGCGTCCGGAAGCTGCGCGTGTGGACCAGCTCCATCTTCAGGCTGCTGAAGAAGCTCTCGACCACCGCGTTGTCCCAACAATTGCCCTTGCGGCTCATCGGGCAGGTGATGCCGTGCTCGGCCAGCCGCTCCCGGTAGTCCTCGCTGGCGTACCTGACAGCTCCCTGTGGTGTGAGCGCCATTCTGGAGCACCTGGGACTGCCCGCTGGGCCTGCGAAGCTGGCCCCAGCACGGGGGCCAGCGCAGTTGGCGTGGTGTGGAGGCTCAAGCAGTCGCGCTGCTCCAGAAGCTCATGCCCCTGCTGCCCCCATGCTGGAGGGACCGCCTGGGCCGGGGTGTGCCCCAAGGAGGCTGCACGGCCTCTTCCTCAGCCTGGCGCACAGCTCGGCGGCAACCGTCAGCGGCCCTCCTCGGCACCTCCGCGCCAGCCCTCCCCCTCAACATGGTCTCTCTCCCGCCTATACGCCGCACTACTGGGCGCCCTTCATCGCGCTGGGCCGAGACGCCCCGCTGCGCGAGCTGGGGCCCGACACCACCGAGGGTCGGCCCTGATTCACAGCGTGACCCATTGATTACGCACACCCGCAGGCCCTCATTGTGTACGTAGGTAGGTCCGCTCAGCGTGAGCATGCCCTCGTGGACCACGAAGTCGACCTCAAGGCCGCCGAACAGGTCCTCGTAGTTGACCGAATCGGCGCTGACCTTGAGCAGAGGGTAGCGCGCGAAGCCGAGTTCGCGTGCCAGGGGTTGAAACCGCGCGCCGGGCAGTGACGCGGGGACCATGAGGCCAGAGGGGAGAGGCCTCACGGGGCCGCGATAGGCCAGCGGCCCCTCCTCGCGCAGCACCCGGTGTGCAGGGGCCTCAGGCCTGGGCAGGAACAGTGCCACCAGGGACTCCGGCCTCCCCACGTCCGCTCCTCCCGGTAGGCCACCCGCTTTTCCGCATCATTTTCCGCCTCGCGGGCTCATTCACATACGGGGGGAGCGGCTCGCTCATGGGAGCGAGGCGGACGCCTCGTGTCTGGATTCGAGGCTTCACCATGAACTGTCCCGCATGTAGCAAGAGCATGCCCCCCAGAGCGAAGGGCTGCCCCCAGTGCCTCGGGCAGGTGGCGCCACGCACGCCGGTCCCTGAGCAGACCGTTGTGCCAGCGGCCCCCAGGCCCATGGCCCCCGAGGCCATGAGTCCTCCCCCCGCAGCGGTGGCCAGCCCTCCTGTAGGACCCGAGGCTGCTCCGACGTGTCCGCAGCACCCCTTCGTCCCTGCCAGCAGCTGCCGTCAGTGCAGTGCGAGCTACTGCGCTCGCTGCCTCCCAGGAAACGCCAGGCGCGTGCTGTGTCCGAGCTGCAATACCGTCCTGGCCGTGTGCGAGGCCCCCGATAAGCTCCGGCAAGCGTATCGGGAGCTCTGGGTCCTGCCCCTGATCATGGGCCTGGGGATCTGCCTGGTGTTCATCCTGGTAGGCCTGGTGGAGATAGGGCACGCACCTCCAGAGGTGACGAGCGCGATCCCTGCGGCCGGCTGCACCTTCGGCACGCCGATCCTCGTGGTGGCGCTCCTCAGCGGATTGACCCGGTCGATCACCATGGCCTGGATCGGCGTCGTGATCGAGTCGCTGGTGGTGGTCTCCTTCTTCGCGAGTGACGTGAATTTCTTCTCCATCCTGTTCGCGGGCCTGGCGGCCATCGTCCCTCTCATGACCGTGTTCCAGATCTTCGAGATCAAGGACCTGCAGGACCTCCAGCGTACGCACCCGGCGGGACAGGCACCGCTGGGCTGAGCGGGGGATCAGTTGCCGGCGTAGGCAGACATATCGCTACCCGGGTAGCCGCAGGTGTCAGACCAGGTGGAGGGCAGCGTCGCGAGGCCCGACCAGTTCTGACAGAAATCGCCGAAAAGGCAGGCGGACGCGCCTGCATCATTTTCCGGGTCGCTGTCTCTCAAGAGAGGGACGTTGAACGTTCAATGGCCGCGCTGAGGCCAGGGGGGAGACATGCGGCAGGTGCTCATGTTGCTGGCCATGGGGATCCTGGGCGGCGCAGCCACGGCACTGGCCGGAGAGGAGCCACCGGCTGCGTGGCTGCAGGAGGCGCAGACGGCGCATTCCCAGGCGCTTGCGCTCTACGACGCGGGCAAGTACGGCGAGGCCGTGGCGCAAGGAGAATATGCGCTGATGCGAGCGGAGGCCGTGCTCGGGGCCCGGCATCCCGGAGTCGCCACCTGCCTGACGCTGCTCGGTGATATCCACCGGCTTCAAAGAGGCTTTGACCAGGCCGAGCCACTGCTTCAGCGGGCCCTCACGATTCGGGAAGCGGCCTTCGGTAGGAACCATCCCCAGGTCGCCAAAGCGCTCCACGACCTCGCCTTCCTCCACCGACAGCAGGGATTGTATGACCGGGCCGGGCCGCTCGACGAACGCGCCCTCGCCATTCGGGAGGAGGCCTTCGGCAAGGACCATCCCCAAGTCGCCGATTCACTCCACCGCCTCGCCCTCCACTATCAGGCTCAGGGGTTGTACGACCGGGCCGAGCCGCTCCACCAGCGCGCCCTCGCCATTCGGCGAAGGGCCTTCGGTTGGAACCCTCTCGACATCGCCTCGTCGCTCAGCAACCTCGCCAGCCTCTATCAGGCTCAGGGGTTGTACGACCGGGCCGAGCCGCTCTACCAGGACGCCCTCGCCATTCGGCAAATGACCATCGGTAGCAACCCTCCCGAAGCCGCCTCATCGCTTCGCAACCTCGCCAGCGTCTATCAGTCGCGAGGAAGGGCCTCCCTACCCAACTATAGCTACGTCAATGTCCCCCTCAGTATCCCCCCCGGTATTCCCCTCGGTATCCCCCTCGGTTTTTTGCAAGCGGACTTCTCCGACCATACCTATCAGCGTTACCTCGCCGATCGGCGAGCGGACATCGCCAGGAACCATCCCGAAGTCGCCGATTCGCTCAACGCCTTCGCCCGCCTCTCCCGGCAGCGGAAGTTGTACGGCCAGGCCGCGCCGCTTGACGAGCGCGTCCATGCCATTCGGGAAGCGGCCATCGGCAGGAATCATCCCGACCTGGCCTCATCGCTCCACGACCTCGCCAGCGTCTACCAGGCGCAGGGGCTGTACAACCGGGCCGAGCCGCTTCACCAGCGCGCCCTCGCCATTCGGGAAGCGGCCTTCGGCAAGAGCCATCCCACCGTCGCCGATTCGCTCAACAGCCTCGCCAGCGTCTACCAGGCGCAGGGGCTGTACGGCCGGGTCGAGCCGCTCCACCAGCGTGCCCTCGCCATTCGGGAAGCCGCCCTCGGCAAGAACCATCCCGAAGTCGCCTCATCGCTCAGCAACCTCGCCAGCCTCTACCAGACGCAGGGGTTGTACGACCGGGCCGAGCCGCTCCACCGGCGCGCCCTCGACATTCGGGAAGCCACCCTCGGCGAGAGTCATCCCGACACCGCCTCGTCGGTCCACGACCTCGCCCTCCTCTATCAGGCGCAGGGGTCGTACGGTCGGGTCGAGCCACTGCTTCAACGGGCCCTCACGATTCGGGAAGCCACCCTCGGCAAGAGCCATCCCATCGTCGCCGATTCGCTCCACAACCTCGCCCTCCTCTACCAGGCGCAGGGGCTGTACGGTCAGGTCGAGCCACTGCTTCAACGGGCCCTCACGATTCGGGAAGCCACCCTCGGCAAGAACCATCCCGAAGTCGCCTCGTCGCTCTACAACCTCGCCCTCCTCTACCAGGCGCAGGGGTTGTACGACCGGGCCGAGCCACTCCACCAGCGCGCCTTCGCCATTCGGGAAGCGACCCTCGGCAAGAACCATCCCGACCTCGCCTCGTCGCTCAACAGCCTCGCCTTGCTCAGGCTGGCCCAGCATCGCCCCGACGCAGCCGTGCCGCTTTTCTCGCGCGCCTTCGCCATCTCCGAACAACGCCTGCGCCAGGAGGCGCTCGACTTCTCCGAGGCGCGCCTGGCCAGCTTTCTCCAGCTCCTGCGCTCCGACGAAGAACGCCTCTATGCCTTGCTGCGTGAGCATCCCGACCTCGCCAGCGTCAGGCGCCTGGCCCTGAGCGCTGCTCTGCTCCTCAAGGGCCGCTCTGCCGAGGAGACAGCCAGTATCTCCCAGGCGGTCTACCGGAGCGTGGGTTCCGACGGGCGCGTGACCTTCACCAGCAACTCCGGGACTGTCTACCGGAGCCTGCTGGGCGCGGGCATTCGCGAAACCTTCGAGCGCTTGCGAGGCCTCCGCACCCAGCAGGCCCACCTCTCGCTCCAGGGCCCGGGTTCCCTTCCTCCGCCGGCCTACCAGCAGCAGCTCAAAGAGCTCGCCAGCCAGGGCGATGCCCTCGAAGCCACCCTCGCCAGGCACTCCGCGCCCCTGCGCGCGATGCTGGCCGTCCCTCCGGCTCCCGCCGACATCGTCGACCGGGTCGCCAAGGCGCTGCCGGGGGACGGAGCCCTCATCGAGCTCATCGCCTACGAGAACCGCCCGCTCCTGCCCGAGCCAGGCCGCCCCGAGCCCCATCTCCGCTACCTGGCGCTGGTGCTCCTGCCGGACACCCGCATTCTCACCCTCGACCTGGGCCCCGCGGCCCCCATCGACTCCGCCGCCTCCCGCCTGCGAGATGCCCTGGCCAACCGCGATGCTTCTTTCCAGGCGAATGCCCAGGCCCTCTACCAGCTTGCCTTTCAACCTCTGCTCCCGCTGCTGGGGAAGGCCCGCCGCCTCTTCCTCTCGCCGGATGGAGAGCTGTCCCTGGTGCCCTTCGCCGCCCTTCACGACGGCCACCACTTCCTCGTCGACACCTTCGACTTCACCTATCTCACCTCCGGCAAGGACCTGCTGCCTCGCCCCCAGCAGCCAGCCCCCGCTTCCACCGTCGTCGTCCTGGCAGACCCGGACTTCAGCGCTCCGCTTCCACCACCCGCCCCCTCCCTGACAGAGGCGCTGGTGTCAGCCGAGCGCTCCACCTCCCTCGAGCGCTTCAGCTCCACCCGACGCGAGGAGCTGGCGCGCCGCGACTGGAACCTCGTCCCACTTCCCGGCAGCCGCCGGGAGGCCCAGACCATCCGGAGGCTGCTGCCCCACGCCCAGCTCTTCCTCGGACTTGAGGCCACCAAGGAGCGGCTGTGGCACCTGCCTGCTCCCGGCATCCTCCACCTGGCCACCCATGGCTTCTTTCTGGGGAACGCCCCAGCGCCCATGCAGTCCCGCGCCGTTGGCAACTGCTGTGCGCTGGGAGAGGCCCCTCTCGCGGCACAGGTGCCGGACCCTCTGCTGCGCTCCGGTCTCGTCTTCGCGGGCGCGCGCCCCCTGGCCCCCTCAGGCTCTCGTGCCCCCCAGCCCCCGCCCGACAACGCGCTGGCGACCGCCCTGGAGCTGTCCTCCCTCAATCTCTGGGGCACCCAATTGGTGGTCCTGTCCGCCTGCGACACCGGCCGAGGCGACGTCAAGCTGGGCCAGGGTGTCCACGGCCTTCGCCGAGCCCTCGTGGTGGCTGGTGCCGAGACAGTGGTGACGAGCCTCTGGCAGGTGAATGACGACACCACCCGCCAGTTGATGGAGGCCTACTACCAGAAGCTGCTCGCCGGTCAGGGCCGCGCCAGCGCGCTGCGCGAGGCCATGCTCTGGCTGCGGGCCACCCGGCCCCATCCCCACTACTGGGCTCCCTTCATTGTCCTGGGCCAGGACGCTCCGCTGCGCGGGCTGGGTAGTGCATCGCCTTGATGAGTCCCTGACTCCACAACTGATCGATGAAACCATCAACGAGACGTGCTTGCTGTGCCCCGTCTCCGAGAGCGCCGATCCACGACGTAGCGGACCAGATGACTTCATCCGTGGTTGCATCCATCAGGCGCCAGAGAAACGTGTATCCAGGCACAAGGATGCTCGCCTCGGTGGGGAAGATCAGCAGCCGGTACTTCGCGCCAAACGCCTCCTCCCTCAGCTGGTTCCGCGCGATGATGACGCCCACCGATACATTGAGTGACGATTCATCCATGGAAAGAACCGGAGTTCCCTGGCCGGAGCGGACATCGTGGAACACCATCTGCGTGTTTCTCACGCCGTGGAGAGTCAGGGCCACCGCCAGCTGCGACCTGAAGCGCTGTAGGGACGCCTTGCTGAAGACATCGTCCCGGACATCCAGAAAGGAATACACATAGACGTCGTTGAGCTTGAGCGCTCGTTGCCTGGGGACGCCGACGGTGAACCGGGGGGCGCTCACACAACCGGTCAAGAGCAGTGCGGCAGCCAGGGCCACCCCGTACGTCATCGTTGCTCGTTGAGACCTGCGTAGCATGTTCAGCACGGGTTCCCCAGGTGCGCATCCTGCCGGGAGAAGCATAGCGGAATCAAAGCGGCCGGCCAGCCACGGAGGGAGGGTGAGGCCCACCCAGCCCTGGATTGCCACAGCGCGAACACGACCTCCCTCAGCGTGAGCGATTGCTCCTCGGTTCCGCGACAATGTCACGCGGAGGCCGCCAGGAATTGGCCCTGGAGGCTCCCGGTGATTTTTGTGCATGATTCTCCAGGTCACGGGCTCTCTACGGTTACGGGCCACCACTTCAGCCCACTGGCTCAACGGAGAGAACGCGATGAAGAACCAGCTGTTTGCCTGCCTGCTCCTTCATGTCTTCGCGCTGGCCTGCGCCAGCGCTCCGGCCCCCGCCCTCGCTCCGGCCCTCGCCAGCGCTCCGGCCCCCGCGAAGCTCGCGCCCTCCACTCCCAAGGGGCCGGTGTCCGACGCCGAGCGCCATGCGCGCCGGTGCCAGTCCCAGTCCGACTACCGCAAGGTCTGGCCCCAGGGGACGATGCTGTGGGGCACCAAGCGGGACTGGAACACCGAGAAGCAGACGGAGGCGCGAAGCAGCGTGCTCGTCTCGGCCGACCTCGCGCCCCTGCGGCTCGAGGGCGGGCACCTGGTGGCCTCTGCTGCCCCGGAGGCAGGGGCGGCCACCCACGGCGTCGTCGGCACCGTGCTCCAGGGCACCGCCAGCGACGGCACACCCGTGGAGGTGGCCATCTGCGGCGCCGAGCCCTCTCGCGAGGACCCCGGCATGGTCTTCTACCGCATCGAGGCCTGGAACCCGCTGGCCCAGGAGTGGGAGAACCCCTGCGTCGCCGTGGACCGTGCGCCCGCTCCCCGCGCCCTCGCGGTGGGCGGCGTCTGGGATGCCAGCGGGGCCCACCACGACACCCCGGGCAAGCTCACCTTCGCCTGTGAGAATGGTGCCATCACCAAGTGCGTCCTCTGGGGGTACAAGCCCTGGGCCAGCCATGATGGGCAGCCACTGGCCGACGTCCATCAGGCCTGCACCCGACTGGTGCGCGCGGACTATTGCGGCGACGGCCGAAGCCACACGAGCCAGGACACCATCATCGACGTCTACGATTGGCTTGGCATGAGCAAGCGGACGACAGTGGCCACGAGGGAGTGGGACCCCGAGAGGGCCTCCTTCGAGGCGGCGTGGGCGCCCGACGGTGCGACCTGCCTGGCACGCACCCGTGACGACCGTGCGCTGGAGCTCGTCCTCAAGGAGTGTCCCAACCGGTTCCAGACAGGTGCGGCGGTCGAGCTGGACGAGGGAGAGCGCTGCACGGTGCGCCGGGCGGACGTGAACCCCGGGGCCGCGCTGCTACGGAACCGCTCGTATGGCGCCCCGAAAGGCCACGCCTCCGCGAACAAGAGCCCTTAATGCTTCTTGGGTGGGCCTTTCTGGGGAGGCGGCACGGGATTGTCCACCAGGAGCTGGCTGATGCTCAGGTCGAACTGGCTGCGGACCAGGGCCAGGAAGCTCTTGAAGCCTGAACTGGACAAGTTCAGTCGCTCGTTCAGGAGACGCCGGGTCTCCTCGTAGAGCCGGGTTCGGATGCTCTTCAACCAGCGAGAGATGGTCGATTGATTGACACGGAAGAGCAGGCCCATCTCGTACGTCGAGAGCCGATCGGCGAAGTGGAGGCGGAGCAGGTGGCGCTCGTCAGCGGAAAGCGTGGCGGCGGCTTCGTACACGGCCTTGCGGAAGTCGGCCTGGTGGTGGCGCCGCATGACATTGAGCGCGGGGTCGATTCCCTGCCCCGGCAGCGCCTTGAAGATCTCCTCTGCGTCATCCTCGGGCGCGGGCTTCTCGGCGTCCCGCAGCTTGTTGGCAACGCGCCCGGCGGTGACGACGACCCAGCTCATCAGCGCGCCGCGCCCCGTGTACTCTCCAATCTTCGGGGCGCTCTCGGGCGTGGCGACCAGGAGCTTCGCTGCCGTTATCTGGCAGACGTCGTCAATCATGGCATCGGGCAGCTTGAGATGGCGGAGCTTTCCCGGCAGCAGGGAAAGATAGCTTCGCTCGAAGGCCTCGTAGGCGGGGGTGATGCCCTGAAGACACGCACACGTGAGATAGAGCTCTGTCAGGGACAGGCCGGTGAGGAGTGGCGTAACGGGGCTGTCGGGGCCCACCGTGGGCAGCCGCTCGGCGACGTGAATCACGAACAGCTCCGCGGAGAGCGTCACCTTCGGCCATTGCACGCGGGCCTCCTCCCAGGCGCGAAGCAGCAGCGCGTCGAGTGCCTCCGCCTCCGCGGCCGTGGGAGGGATGAAGCGCACCTGGGTGTGTGCGAGAAACGTCTCGACCAGCTCGGGCCCCTTTTCCATGCGTAGTCAAACATAACTATTTTTACCTGGAACTCCAAGGCATGCCATTGAATGGCAACGACTGGATGGTCAACCATGAGTCCCCCCGACCCCATGCGTCCTCCCAATTCTAGTTGCCTGACGGACGAGGTCCTGGTGGCCCTCCTGGAGGGAAAGCTGCCGGACGATGAACTGGCCCGTGTCCATGAGCACGCCGCCGGGTGCGGCGCGTGCCGGGCCCTGCTGGCCACCTTGACTCCTGGCATCCAGCACTCCGGGAAAGAGGCCCCCGGGGCCCCCGCGCCGGATGACATCTCGACGGAGCCGGGCCTCTCCTGGGTGCCCCCCAAGGCGTTCGATCAGTTCCGCCTCGAAGGCCCGATTGGCCGTGGTGGCATGGGCGTCGTCTTCCTGGCGCATGACCGCGTGCTGAAACGGCGCGTGGCGGTGAAGTTCATCGCCGCGAATCAGCCCGACGCCTGGGTCCGTGAGAACTTCGAGACCGAGGCCCAGGCGCTCGCGAGCGTGCAGCACGCCAACATCGTCAATGTCTTCAGCGTTGGTGAGGTGGGCGGACGCCCGTACATCGTCTCCGAGTACGTCGTCGGCGAGAGCCTCGCGGAGCTTTCCCGGCCGGTGCCGTGGCGCCGGGTGCTCACCCTGGGCGTAGGCCTCGCCCGGGGGCTCGCGGCAGCGCATCGCCAGGGCGTGCTCCACCGCGACCTCAAGCCCGCCAACGCCCTGGTCACCCGGGAAGGCGAGGTGAAGCTGCTCGACTTCGGCCTGGCCGAACGCGTCGAGGCGGGGGCGGCCCCTGCGTCCAACTCGCCTGTCATTGGCGGCACGCTGCCCTACATGGCGCCCGAGCTGCTTGCCGGTGCTCCCGCGACGTTCCAGAGCGATATCTATGCCTTGGGCCTCATCCTCCATGAGCTGTGCACGGGCGAGGTGCCGCGTCGCGCGCCCCGAAGGGGCGGCGAGGTCCCCCCTCGCGCCGCGCTGGGGCCGGACGTCGACCCGGACTTCGCCGCGCTCATCACCCGGTGCCTCGCGACCAATCCCGACGAGCGCTTCGACTCGGCCGAGCTCCTCTGCGCGGCCCTGGAGCGGCTCGCGCGCATCTGCGCACCCGAGCCACTGGCCGCCGGCAATCCCTACCGCGGCCTGGCTCCCTTCGAGGCCGAGCACCGGTCGCTCTTCTTCGGGCGCGAGGCCGACATTCGCGCCGTGCTCGAGCGCCTCCGCGCCCAGCCCATGGTCCTCGTCGCCGGGGACTCGGGGACGGGCAAGTCCTCACTGTGCCGCGCCGGCGTGTTGCCCCAGGTGGCCACGGGCGCCCTGGACGAGGGCCGTGAGCAGGTCATCCTCACGCTGTGGCCCGGTCACCGCCCGCTGGAGGCGCTGGCCGCCGCGCTCGCGCCCCTGCTCGGCTGGAAGGAGGCGGAGCTCGTCACCGCGCTCGCGGACAGGCCGGACTGGCTCGGGAAGAAGCTGCGCGAGGCGCACTCGCGGGGGCGGGGCCTGCTGCTCTTCGTCGATCAGCTCGAGGAGCTCCTCACCCTCTCCGAGCCGGTCCAGGCAGCGCACTTCGCCCGCCTCCTGGGGGAGCTCACCCTGCCGTCGGCGGGGGTGCACGTGCTGATGGCGGCGCGCGGCGATTTCCTGACGCGCCTGTGCGCGCTTCCCGGCCTGGGCGACGCAGCGGAGCGCGCGCTCTACATCCTGCGCCCCCTGTCGCCCGAGGGGGTGCGCGAGGCCATCGTCGGTCCCGCGCGCAGCCGGGGTGTGTCCTTCGAATCCGGTGAGCTCCTCCAGACGCTCATCGCCTCCACGGCGCACGGCGTGGGCAGCCTGCCGCTCCTCCAGTTCGCGCTCGCCGAGCTATGGGAGCGGCGCTCCCCGGCGCAGGGCCGCATCACCCGGGAGGCGCTCGAGCAGATGGGCGGTGTGGCCGGAGCGCTGTCCCGGCATGCGGACGCGGTGCTCGCGCGACTGAGCCCCACGGAGTACGCGGCGGCACGGCGCCTGTTGCTCCAGCTCGTGACGGCCGAGGGCACCCGCATCGAGCGCGCCGAGGACGCGCTCGTCGAGGACTCGGAGGGGGATTCGCGCGCCGCACTTCGCGCGCTCGTCGAAGGCCGCCTCGTGCACACGCGCACCGTGGGCGGCCAGCCGCGCTGTGAGATTGCCCACGAGTCGCTCATCGAGAGCTGGGGCACGCTCCGTGACTGGCTCGATGGCGACATCGGCCATCGCGTCCTGCGCAAGCGGGTCGAGGTGGCCAGCGCCGAGTGGGAGCGCCTCCTGCGCGCCCGCGAGGCCCTCTGGGGGCAGCGGCAGCTCGACGAGGCCCGGCCGCTCGAGCCCTCCACCCTGGGCTCGCGCGAGCGTGCCTTTCTCCTCGCCTCCCGCCGCGCCGTGACACGGGAGCGCTGGGGGCGCCGGCTCGCGGTGCTCTTCCTCGCGCTCGCCGTCCTGGCCGCCTATGGCGGTCTTCGCCTGCAGGAGCACCTCGAGGACTCGCGCTTCATCGCCGCGGAGCTCGGCGCGGCGCGGGAGGTGCTCGCCAGGGGCCGCGCCCTTGCCCAGAGGGCCCGTGAGAGCCGCGAGACGGCGCTGGCGCTGTTCGATGGACGCGTGCCTCCGGATGCGGGCCTCGAGATCCCGCCGGGCCCCTCGGGCCTCAGGACCGCCGCCGAGCGGAGATGGGCCGAGGCGCTGGACCTGCGCGAACAGTCCGAGGTGGCCTACACCGGCGTCCGCCGGAGCCTCGAGAGAGTCCTCGATCGAGATCGCCGCCACGTGGACACGCGCCGGCTCATCGCGGAGGTCACCTATGAACGCGTCCTCCTCGCCGAGCTCTTTCACCAGCGCCGCGAGCGTAACGAGTGGGTGCGGCTCCTGGAGGAGGAGGTGGGCGCCGCGAAGGAAGGCGCGGAGTGGCTGCGACGGCTTCAAGCTCCGGCCGAGCTCGAGCTGGTGACCACCCCTCCTGGCGCACACGTCGAGTTCGAGCGCTACACCCGGGGGAAGGGCACGTTCCGCCGTGAGCCCGTTCCGGAGGCCGGCGACCTGGGCCCTACCCCCATCACCCGCCTCCTGCTTCCCGAGGGCTCCTATCTCGTCCGCGTCACGCAGCCGGGGCATGCGCCGGTGGAGCTGCCGCTGCTCCTCACGCACGGTGCTCGCGAGACGGTCCACCTCGAACTCCCCACGGCGGTGCCCGACGGCTATGCCTATGTCCCCCGAGGCTGTTTCCTCATGGGACGCTCCGGCTCGGAGGAGGTGCGGAAGTTCATGTACAGCTCGCCGCTTCACCGGTTCTGCCTCACCGAGGGCTTCCTCATCGGCAAGCAGGAGGTGACGTTCGGCGACTGGCTGACCTACCTCGACGACCTGCCCCCGGATGCGCCCGCGAGGAGGATTCTCGAGCAGCCGCGCTTCATCGACGGTGGGGCGGTCTCGTTGCGGCGGCACCCGAGCGATGGGTGGCTCTTCTCCTTCCAGCATTCGCCCGAGGAGTTCAGTACGGTGAAGGTGGGCGAGGCTTTCGTGTACGCGGGAAGGACGCGGAGGAACACCGCCGACTGGAGGCGGTTTCCGCTGTCTGGCGTCTCGGCCCAGGATCTGGAGGGCTACTTCTCCTGGCTCCACCAGACGAAGCGTCTGCCGGGAGCGCGCCTGTGCAGCCAGCACGAGTGGGAGTACGCCGCCCGAGGCGCGGACGGCCGCAACTACCCCCATGGTGACGAGCTAAAGCCCGACGACGCCAACATCGACGAGACCTACGACCGGCTCCCCACGGCCTTCGGGCCCGACATGGTGGGTGCCCACCCCGCCTCGGTGAGCCCCTTCGGGTTGGACGACATGGCCGGCAACGCCTACGAGCTCACGCGGTCCGAGACGCCTGAGCTGGGGAGTGTCGTTCTCCGGGGAGGCTCCTGGTACTTCGACGCGACCGGAGCGAACATCGCGGGCTTCTCCCCTGGTGACCCGACGGCGCGTGACGCCAGGACCGGCCTGCGCGTCTGTGCTTCGTTCTCTCCACGGTAGCGGACTGTCCCTGGTGCGCGTATGCCCGCGTCTCAGGGGAGGCCGCGCCGGGCCATCACCACCTCCTCGCCGCCTCTCCCAAAAGCTGCATCGTTCCGCGGCTCCGGGGCTCTGAAGAAGACAGAGCAGGCAGGTCAGAGCTCGGGAGAAGCGCATGAAACGCACGCGTCGTATCGGCTGCACGGTCTTGCTGGGAATCTCGGCGTTGTGGGGTGGAAGCGCGCTTGCCAGGAGCCCAGCGGCTCCAGCGAGCCCGGCTTGCAATGCCGAGTGCAAGAAAGAGCGCGAAGCGTGCGCCAGGTACTGCAACAAGCGCCGCATGGGAACGGACTGCGGCCTGGCCTTCGGAATGTGCCTTGGAGCATGCCATCAGCAATGCGACGCCAATGCGAAGGGCAAGAAGCAGTGCCGGGCTGGCGGCGGCACTCCGTGAGCAGGCGCTGATAGCGAAAGTGGCCGCTGCATCGCCGGCGGGTTCTTCGCGCTTGAGCTTCTGGAGCGTCACCGCGTGCAGGGCCCGCCTCTGTGACCCTCACAGCCCATGGCAACGAGGCACGATCGAGAACACCAACGGTCTGCTTCGCCAGTACTTCCCGAAAGGGACAGACCTGTCCAGCCACTCCCGCGAGGAGCTCGCCACTGTTGCAGCTGCCCTCAACAACCGGCCTCGCAAGACTCTTGGATGGAAAAACGCCCGCCGAGGCTCTCGACGCTCATCTATGCGCACTCCAACGAGGTGGCGTTGCGACGACCCCTTGAATGTAGGCAGTACGCCAGCGAGGACTACCGGGAGCGGCTGGCCGAGCACGGCATCACCTGCCCGATGAGCCGCAAGGGCAATTGTTGGGACAACGCGGTGGTCGAGAGTTTCTTCAGCAGCCTGAAGATGGAGCTGGTCCACACGCGCAGCTTCCGGACGCGCGAGGAGGCGAGGCTGGCGCTGTTCGAGTACATCGAGGTGTTCTACAACCGGAAGCGCCGTCACTCCTCACTCGGCTACGTCAGCCCAGCCGAGTACGAGCGTGCGGCTGAGGTGCAGCGGCAGGTAGCGTAGTCAACCTGTCCACCGAGGCGGGGGCGCGCTCAGGCGGACGCCCTCCGCAAGCAGCAGCACCTCCGGGGCGAGCGCGTCCTCTGGCGGGCCGATGGCCATCCGAAGGTGACCCAGGTGCTGCTGAACAAGTGGATGCGCCGCATCCAGCGGCTGGCCGGGCTGAAGGTGACGGGGGCATCAACATCCTTCGCCACACCTTCTGCTCCCGGTTGGCGATGGTCGGAGCCCCGGCGAAGGCCATCCAGGAGCTGGCCGGGCACCAGAACCTCTCCCCAGCGGTCCATGCGCCTGCGCCCGGCAGCCAGGTCGGCGGTCAGCCGGACGCTGGTGGGCCGAAGCAGGAGGCCCAAAATGAAAACGGGCTGGAGACCTTGCGATCTCCAGCCCGCTTCATGACGTGGTCGGGGAGACAGGATTTGAACCTGCGACCCCTTGGTCCCGAACCAAGTGCTCTACCAGGCTGAGCCACTCCCCGATATGTCCGTCCGCCGGTGGTTGCCTCTCGGGACCGGCGAAGTGCGGCCGGTAGTACCCGAGCCGCCCGGCTGAGTCAACGGCCTCGGATCACCTTTTCTTCCTCCCCCTCCCCGCCTCCCTGCACCCCGTCCCACCCTCCCCCGCAGTCCCCCCTGACCCCATCTCCCCCTTCCCAACTCCCTGACATTCCGGTACTCCCGGAATGCAGCCCCTCCTGCCCCGCTGAAAAGGTTACACTGCATTGCAGCAGCACGACTCCATGACGCCCCCCGTCGTCCTCATCTCCGATGACGATGCCCTCATCGTTTCGGCCCTCGCCCGTGAGGCGAAGCGGTCCGGGCTGACGTGTATCTCGGACACCACCTCGGAGCGCGTCCTGGAGCTGGCCCGGCAGCACCGGCCCGCCGTCATCATCCTGGACATCAACCAGCACCACGACGGACGCGACCTGCTCGCCAGGCTCAAGCAGGACCCCGCCACCCGCGAGTGCAAGGTCATCATCCTCAGCGGCGTCGAGGACCAGTTCACCCGCCACGTCTGCTTCGAACTCGGCGCCGACGACTACGAGGTGAAGCCCTTCGACCCCACCTTCATGACCCGCGTCGCCCGCCTCGCCACCTCCGTCGCCCGCACCCGCGCCTGACGGAATGCCCCAAACGGCGCGCGCGCCCTCGCGCGCCTCAGGGCCGCAGCGAGCGGATGGCCTGCGCGTAGTCCTTCGAGCCGAAGACGTAGCTGCCCGCCACCAGCACCGTGGCGCCCGCCGCCACCACCCGCTTCGCCGTGTCGGCGTTGATGCCGCCGTCCACCTCGATGTCCGTGTCCAGCCCGCGCGCGTCGAACATCGCCCGCAGCCGGCGCACCTTGTCCACCGTCGACTCGATGAAGCCCTGCCCCCCAAAGCCCGGGTTCACGCTCATCAAGAGCACCATGTCCACGTCGCCCAGCACCTCTTCCACCGCCGACAGCGGCGTGCTCGGGTTGAGCACCACCGACGGCTTCGCCCCCGCGGCGCGAATCTGCTGAAGCGTCCGGTGCAGGTGCACGCTCGCCTCCACGTGCACCGTCAGCACGTCCGCCCCCGCCTTCGCGAACGCCTCCACGTAGCGCTCCGGCTCCGCAATCATCAGGTGCACGTCCAGCGGCTTCGTCGTCGCCCGCTTGATGGCCTCCACCACGACCGGGCCAAGCGTGATGTTCGGGACGAACCTGCCATCCATGACATCCACGTGAATGAGGTCGGCACCGGCGGCCTCCACGGCACGGACCTCTTCGGCGAGGCGGCCGAAGTCAGCGGACAACACAGAGGGGGAGATGCGGACGGGGCGGCGCATGCGGCGCTTCATACCCGCTTCGGGCGCGCCGGGTGTGGGGAACGTGGCCGCCAGCGTCCACCGGAGAGCAGGTGACCGAGCAGGTGGGGCCCCCGGGCGGCCGACCTGTCGCCCGTGCTACAACCCTGAAGCCCTCGCGGCCGCTGGCCGCTCTTCACCCGGAGCCGCCCCGGTGCTTTCCCAGCCCGCCCAGCCTCAAACCCCTGACCTGAGCCGCCGCCTGGCGAAGCTCACCTCCATCCTGGATGTCGCCAAGGCGATGAGCGCCGAGCGCGACCTCGACCTGCTCCTGCCCCTCATCCTCTTCGAGGCCACCAAGGTGGTGGAGGCGGACCGCTGCTCGCTCTTCATCCTGGACCGCGAGCGCAACGAGCTGTGGAGCAAGGTGGCCCAGGGCTCCAAGAACGAAATCCGCCTCCCGCTGGGCAGCGGCATCTCCGGCCAGGTCGCCCAGACGGGCGCCGTCATCAACATCCCCGACGCCTACTCGGACCCGCGCTTCAACCGCTCGTTCGACGTCTCCAGCGGCTACCAGACGAAGACCATCCTCTGCGTCCCCATGCGCGACGCCAACGGCGAGGTGACGGGCGTCATCCAGGCCCTCAACAAGCTCGACGGCGGCAGCTTCAACGCCGAGGACGAGGAGCTCCTGCTCGCCCTGGGCGCCCAGGCCGCCGGCGCAATCGAGAACGCCCTCCTCCACGAGGAAATCAACCGCCTCTTCGAGGGCTTCGTCTCCGCCTCCGTCGTCGCCATCGAAGCCAGAGACCCGACCACCGCCGGCCACTCCGGCCGCGTGGCCGACCTCACGGTGTCGCTGGCCCAGGCGCTCGAGCACCTGTCCACCGGCCCCCACGCCCACGTGCGCTTCTCCCCCGTGGAGCTGCAGGAGCTGCGCTACGCGTCGCTCCTGCACGACTTCGGCAAGGTGGGCGTGCGCGAGCCCGTCCTCGTCAAGGCGGAGAAGCTCTACCCGCACGAGCTGGAGGGGCTGCGCGCCCGCTTCCAGCTCGCCCGCAAGGACTTGCAGCTGCAGAGCTACCGCCGCCGGCTGGAGGCCGTGAAGGTCCGCGGCGACAAGCACCTGCCCGAAATCGAGGGCGAGGAGCAGGAGCGGCTCACCACCGAGCTGAAGAAGCTCGACGAGGTGTTCGAGTTCATCCTCACCTGCAACCGCCCCACCGTGCTCGCCCAGGGCGGCTTCGAGCGCCTCCACGAGCTGGGCCAGCTGCGCTTCGACGACGCCAACGGGCAGGCCCAGCCCCTGCTGCTGCCCCGTGAAATCCAGTCGCTCTCCATCACCCGCGGCACGCTCTCTCCCGAGGAGCGCCGCGAAATCGAGAGCCACGTCGAGCACACCTACCGCTTCCTCTCCCAGATTCCGTGGACGCGCACCCTGCGCCGCGTGCCGGAAATCGCCTACGCCCACCACGAGAAGCTGGACGGCACCGGCTACCCGCGCGCCGAGAAGGCCATCCCCCTCCAGTCCCGGATGATGTCCATCTCCGACATCTACGACGCGCTCACCGCCAGCGACAGGCCCTACAAGAAGGCCGTGCCCCACACGCTCGCGCTCGACATCCTCAAGCGCGAGGCGGACTCCGGCCAGCTCGACAAGGCGCTGTTCACCGTCTTCGTCGAGGCGGAGATTCCCCGCCGCGCCCTCCACGACAAGAAGCAGGCCTGACACACGCCTGACGCCATGAAGAAGGGGCCCGCGGAAGACATCCCGCCGGCCCCTTTTCTCTACCCAGCGCTTCCGCGCCTCAGCCGATGGTGTGCAGGCGGAGGCTGTTGATCTTCCCCGGCTGGCCCACGGGCGCGCCGAAGACGATGACGATGCGGTCGCCCTTGCGGCCCAGGCCGCGCGCGATGAGCTCCTCCTCCACGCGCCGCACCATGGCCTCCGTCTCCTGGATGGGCTCCAGCACGCGCGGCACCACGCCCCACAGGAGCGCCAGCCGACGGCGCACCTCCTGGTTGGGGCTGAAGGCCACAATGGGCACCGGCGGCCGGTAGTGCGCCAGCAGCCGCGCCGTCACGCCCGACAGGGTGAAGGCCGCAATCAGCGTCGCGCCGCTCGCCTTGGCCGCCTCGCACGCCACGCGGGCAATCACGTCCGGGAAGTGCTGGGGCAGCCCCAGTGGCGCCTCGATGAAGCGCGGCGGGCTCTGCACCCGCGCGGACGACTCCGCCGCGAGGATGATGCGCTCCATCATCTGCACGGACTCGATGGGGAACTTGCCGCTCGCCGTCTCGCCCGAGAGCATCACCGCGTCCGCGCCGTCGTACACGGCGTTGGCCACGTCGCTCGCCTCGGCGCGCGTGGGGCGCGGGTTGTCAATCATCGAGTTGAGCATCTGCGTGGCCACGATGACGGGCAGGCCGCGCAGGTTGGAGCGCCGGATGATGTCCTTCTGGACGGCCGGCACCTCCTCGGGGGGAATCTCCACGCCCAAATCGCCGCGCGCCACCATGACGCCGTCCGTCTTGTCGAGGATGGCGTCCAGGCGCGCAATCGCCTCCGGCTTCTCCAGCTTGGAGATGATGGGCACCGTGCGGCCCACCTCGGCCATGGCCTGGCGCGCGGTGTCCAGGTCCGACGGCTGGCGCACGAAGGACAGGGCGATGAAGTCCACGCCGGCCTTGAGGCCGAAGACCAGGTCCTCGCGGTCCTTGGGCGTCAGGGCCTCCGCGCGAACGGCGACGCCGGGCAGGTTGATGCCCTTGTTGTTCTTCAGCGTGCCGCCGTGGATGACCTGCGTCTTGATGAGCTTCTGCTTGTCCGTCTCCAGCACCTTCAGCTCCAGCAGGCCGTCATCCAGCAGGATGCGGTCTCCCGGATTCACGTCCGCCGCGAGGAAGGGGTACGTGGTGGACACGATGTCGTCCGTGCCCGGCACCGTTTCATCGGTGGTGATGTGGAAGGTGCCGCCCTCCTTCAATTCGGTGCTGCCCTTCACGAAGCGGCCGGTGCGAATCTTGGGGCCCTGCAAGTCCCCGAGGATGCCCACCGCCTTGCGCACCTTCAGCGAGGCGGCGCGCAGCTTGGCGATGTTCTCCGCGTGGTTCTCATGGCTGCCGTGGGAGAAGTTGAGGCGGGCCACGTCCATGCCGTTCTCCAGGAGCGCTTCGAGCATCTCCTGGCTCTGACTGGCGGGACCGAGGGTGCAGACAATCTTCGCTCTTCGCATAGGGCTCGCGAGAATGGGTGGACCTCATGGACGCGTCAAGCACGCTCCACGGGTGGTTTCGCTCGGTAAAACGGTAAATGAGCCAGCGAGCAGCGGAGCGTTGGACGCGTCAGCCACGCAACAGGACGCCGAGGTTCTCCCGCTCCCAACGCAGCGCGGCGGCGTAGTGGGGGTACGTCCGCTCGCGCTCCCGGAAGGCACGCGGGTGGTGGACGCGGCGGCCGCCTCGCGCGTTGCTCGGGAAGAGCTGGTGGAGCATCTCGTGGAAGACGATGAACTCCACGAAGAAGGCCGGCACCTCCGGCCTGTCCAGGGCCGGATGGATGCGAATCTCGCGCGTCTGGTGGTCATAGACGCCCAGGCGGATGGACTTGCGGCGGCGGCGGGGCGGCATGCGGCCCCAGCCGATGCGGGCCTGGATGAGGCCTTGAAAATGGGCGTCGTTGACGCCGTCGTAAAGCGCCTTCAGGTCGAAACAGCGGCCGCGCGGGTTGAGGTCGGCGTCGGTTTCGCGGCGCACCTGGCGGATGCGCGGCTGCTGGCCGCGGATGTACTCGTCGAGCACGCCGCCCGCGCTGCGGTGGCCCCGGCCGGCGTAGTCCGCCACCGCGCGCACCACCGGCTCCGGCGCGTCCAGGAACATGTGGTGCAGGCGCAGCTGCAGCACGTTGGCGCCCCGGCGGAAGGACACCATGGTGGAGCGGTTGTCCGTCACCGACAGCCGCACGGGCATGCCCAGCTCCGCGCTCAGCCGCCAGGCGAGCGACTCGGCGCGAGACCACAGCTCCTCGCGCGTGGGCGTGAGGTCGAGCATCCGCGGGGCTTCCTCCGCCACGCGGTTGCGCGGCGGAGGGGGGCGGGGCTGCGGCGGCGCGGGAGCGGGCGGCGCGTCCCGAGGCTCCGGCTCGGCGGCCGTCGCGGCGCGGTTGGCCGCGGACATGCCGCGCGGGAAGAAGGACATCTGCTGGCGGAGGTGCTCGGGGGTCACTCGGCCGCCCATCGTACCCGCCAACCCTGGGGACTCAAGGCCGGCGGCAGCCGCCTGCCTCCCCTCCGTCAGCCCGTCAACCGCGTCAGAAGTCAACGTCCCGGGATTCCGATGGACTCACATCCCGGCGTGCGGCCTGTGCGCGTGGCAAGCCCGCCCGCCAGGGCACTCGCGGAGTGACTTCAGGACGTGGACGGGGGCGCCTCCGCGTGGCGCGACTTGAGCAGCCGCTCCAGCCGCTCCGGCTCCATGCGCACGACGAAGGTCTTCTCGCGGGTGAAGGTCACCTGTCCGTGCGCCCCGCCCTTCACCTTGCGCACGAACTTCACCGGCACGTAGCTCACCTCGCCGCGCGGCTCGCCCTTCGCGGAGGAGTGGTGCAGCGCCAGGTGCGCCGCGTCCAGGAGGACTTCCTGCGCCACCTCCTGGCCCTTCTCGAGCGGCAGCACCACGTGGCTGCCCGGCACGCCGCGCGCGTGCAGCCACAGGTGCCACGGCCGCGCCACCTTGAAGGTGAGCGTGTCGTTGTCCTCCGAGCCCCGGCCCACCCAGATGCGCGCCCCGGCATGGCCCAGGTACTCCTTGAAGGGGCGCCCCTCCTGCGTGCCCTCGCCGCCCGTGGCGAGGTGGAGCACCTCGACCTGCGCCAGCAGCGCGGCCTCGTCCAGCTTCTCAATCTGGGCGAGCGCGCCCTCCGCCAGCGACACCTCGCGGGCCAGCTCCGCCTCGCGGTGGCGCGCCTGCTCCACGCCGCGCAAGAGCCGACGGTACTGGTGGAAGTGCCAGTCCGCCTCCTCCTTCGGCGTGCGCTTCGGGTCCAGCGTCACCTTGACCTCCCGCGCCCCCTCCTCCGTGTACGCGGTGAGCGTCACCTCGGTGGCGCCGCGCTTGAGGCGGTAGAGGTTCTGCGCCAGCAGCTCGCCCAGCCCGCGGTGCTTCTCCGCGTCCGGCCCGCGCGAGGCCTCGGCGCGGACCTTCTCCAGCGTGCGGGACGAGCGCTTGAGGCGCGCGCGGTACGGCTGCGCCAGCCGGCGGCGGATGCTCTCCGCGCGGCTCGTCTTGTCCCGCGCGCCCAGCAGGCGCTCCGCGGCCCGGGCGTACGGGAGGTCATCGCCCTCCACGGGGACGAGGCGCGAGGGCGCGCTGCGGCCCTTCGCCAGCGCGTCGGGCGGCAGCGGCTCCGGGGGCGTCCACGCCGCGCCCGGGTAGAGGTTGCGGCGCTGTGCGAAGCCCTCTCCGGAGTGCATCAGCACGCGGCCGTTGTCGCTGAGCAGCAGCAGGCCCCCGGGAGCGCCCAGCTCCATGACGAGGCGGCGGCGCACGTCCTCGCGCTCGAAGTCCAGCTCCACCACGCGCTCGGCCTCGCGCCAGCGGGCGCCGTGCAGCTTGAAGCCGGTCAGCTCGTGGCGCAGCCACCGCTGGAAGGGGGCGGGCTCACCCGGGGTGGGGAAGCGCTCCTCGGCCACCGACACGCGGGCCAGGTCGCCCTCCGCGCACAGGCACAGCACCACCGAGCGGCCGGGCACTCGCAGCTCGACGTAGGCCAGCCGGGGGAGCGGGCACCAGGACTTCTGCGCCACGGCTCCGGTGAGGCGTGCTCCCACCTCCGCCACCACCTGCTCCAGCTCCACGGGACGCAGCGACACGAGGCCCTCCAGCGCAGAAAATGAAAACGGCCCGGCGGGTTTCGCCGAGCCGTTCACCGGACGTCAACTCACGTCCGCTCATGACTGCGTACTGCTCAGGACTCCGGGGTCGCCGGGGCCGCAGTCGTCTTGCTCGCGCGCTTGCGGGCAGGCGCCTTGCGAGCGGCCTTGCGAGCGCCACCCTTCTTGGCCGCCGCCTTCTTGGTGGCGGTCTTGCCCGCGGTCTTGCGGGTGGTGGTCTTCTTCGCCGCGGCCTTCTTGGCAGTCTTCTTCTTGGCAGCCATCAGAACCTCCAGGTTCGGTGAATTTGGCCCCGTCAACCAGGACCCTGCACTCTTCTTGATGGGAGTGAGTGCTTGAAGTGAAGAGTACGGGCGCCATGCGCGTGTGTCAACGCATGGTGATGTATTGCAACGCGCTTCAAGGCCGATTTTTCGGCATCGGGCGGGTTTGGAGGCCCGAAACGGTGCCTCGCGGACACTCCGAGGCGCATGCGGGCGTCGCGCGCGAGGCCGAATTTCCGGCTCCGGACGCGTCGGAGCGACTTTCGCGCCGCCGCCGAGCGGGGCTTCGCGGCACCTGAGCGACCAGGCACGCGGCGCTTTCCGCGTTGGGAGGCGGGGTCTACGTTGCGCCCCCACCATGAGCACCGACGCGCTGACCTTCCCCGCGGACTTCACCTTCGGCGTCGCCACCTCGGCGTACCAGGTGGAGGGCGGCATCGAGAACGACTGGGCCGAGTGGGAGCGCGCCGGAAAGCTGAAGGAGCCCCACGCGCGCTGCGGCCTCGCGGTGGACCACTGGCACCGCTACGAGGAGGACTACGCCCTGGCGCGCGCGGTGGGCGCCACCGCGTTCCGCATCTCCCTGGAGTGGGCGCGAATCGAGCCGGAGCGCGGGCGCTACGACGGTGTAGCGCTGGAGGCGTACCGGGAGCGGCTGCTCAAGATGAAGGCGGCGGGCTTGAGGCCGGTGGTGACGCTCCACCACTTCACCCACCCGACGTGGTTCCACCGCGAGACGCCGTGGCACCAGCCGGCCAGCGTGGACGCCTTCCGCCAGTACGCGCGCCAGTGCGCGGCGCTGCTGGAGGGACTGGACGCGCTGGTCATCTCCTTCAATGAGCCCATGGTGCTGCTGCTGGGCGGCTACCTGCAGGGCGCCATTCCGCCGGGCGTCGCCGACGGCGCGAGCACCATGCGGGCCATGGAGAACCTGGTGCGCGCCCACGCGGCCGCGCGCGAGGAGCTGCTGGCGCGCCTGGGCCGCGTGGAGCTGGGCATCTCCCAGAACACGCTCGCCTTCGCGCCGGACCGGTGGTGGCACCCGATGGACCGCGCCCTGGTGCGGCTGGGGGCGCAGGCCTACAACCATGCCTTCCACGAGGCGCTGGCCACCGGGAAGCTGCGCGTCACCATGCCGGGCGTGGCCTCCACGCGCGTGGACATCCCCGCGGCGCGCGACTCGGTGGAGTTCATCGGCGTCAACTACTACACGCGCGCGCACCTGCGCTTCGTGCCGCGCCCACCCTTCATCGAGTTCAAGTACCGCGACACGCGCGGCCGGGGCCTCACCGACATCGGCTGGGAGGACTGGCCCGAGGGCTTCCTGCAGAGCCTGCGCGAGGTGAAGCGCTACGGGCGGCCGGTGTGGATTACCGAGAACGGCATCGATGACCGCGGCGGCGCGCGCCGGCCCCACTACCTCCATACGCACCTGGCCCAGGTGCTCGCCGCGCGGCGGCTCGGCGTGGACGTGCGCGGCTACCTCTATTGGAGCCTGCTCGACAACTTCGAGTGGCTGGAGGGCTGGGGCCCGCGCTTCGGCCTCTACCACGTGGACTTCGACACGCTGCAGCGCCGCCCCACCCCCGCCTGCGACTACTTCCGGAGCGTGGCCACCAGCCGCCGGCTCGTGGCCCCGACGGGCGGCTGACGCTGTCCGAAGCTGGGACAGCGACCCGGGTCACCGACTGAAACAAGGTCGCAAGTGACTTGAACGAGGACGGATTTCTACCGCTCCCGCAGCAAAAATCAGCCACACCACAAGAATTCCACTCTCACCACCTTGACTTGACCAACCGATACGCTGCCTGATGCGGGACCAACCGGACGGGCTTCTCGTTGCCATGAGGAAGCCCGGGGTCGGCCACTCACACACCAGGAGCAGCCCCTTCATGAAGAAGATGTGGTCGAGTGTCGTTGCCGTCGCTACCGCCCTGAGCTTCACCGCCTGCCAGAGCGAGGAGCCGAAGCCCGCCGCCGAGGCGTCCGACTTCCAGCTCATCGGCGGTCAGGTCATCGACGAGGCGTTCTTCGCCGAGAACAAGCATGGTGCCTGCGCCACGGTGGACTTCGGTCCCACCGAGGCCCGCCGCGCCCCGACGCCGGAGGAGGCCGCCGCGTTCGAGAAGCGCGCCTTCGCCGACAACATGGTCAACGTCGCGTGGCACGTCATCACCAACGGCACGGCCGGCAACGTGACGGACGCGCAGATTGCCCAGCAGATGGCGGTGCTGAACGCGGCCTACCTCGGCAAGGGCTTCCAGTTCCAGACGGTCTCCATCGACCGGACCAGCAACTCCAAGTGGTACACGATGGCGCCGGGCTCGCGGAACGAGACGAACGCGAAGACGGCGCTGGCGAAGAGCCCCGCCACCACGCTGAACATCTACACGGCGGCCCCGGGCCAGGGCCTGCTGGGCTGGGCCACCTTCCCGTGGTCCTACGCGCAGACCAGCCCCCAGGCCGGTGTGGTGCTCCTGCACAGCTCGCTGCCCGGTGGCAGCGCGGCGCCGTACAACCTGGGTGACACGGCCACGCACGAGGTCGGCCACTACCTGGGCCTGTACCACACGTTCCAGGGCGGTTGTAACGCCCCGGGCGACTCCGTGGATGACACGCCGGCCGAGGCCTCCGCGGCCTACGGCTGCCCGGCGGGCCGCGACACCTGCTCCTCGTCCGGCGCGGACCCCATCTACAACTTCATGGACTACACCGACGACTCCTGCATGAACACGTTCACCGCGGGCCAGGTGACGCGCATGGCGTGGGCCGCCTCCACGTACCGCCCGAGCCTCTAGGCCGGACACGGCCGCAAGCCGTCTGAAGCGCGAAGGCGCGGCACCCTCCACCCGAGGGGCCGCGCCTTCTCTTTTCCCGCCGCTTCCTTCAGCCCAGGGCGGCGCGGTAGTCCACGTCCTGCTCCTCGCCGGGGCCGTCGAGGTCCGCGTCGGCGGCGGCGAAGAAGCGGCGCACGCAGGCCTCCACGGCCTGGGGCATGTCCAGCGTGTTCACCTCCGCGCGGAAGGCGGCGGCGCCGTGCAGGCCGTGGGCGTACCACGCCAGCTGCTTGCGGAAGGAGCGCACGGCGCCCAGCGGGTCGCCCATGAAGTCCAGGTGCGCGCGCAGGTGCTCCAGCACCAGGGCGCAGCGCTCCGCCGGCGTGGCGGGCGGGCCGCCCGAAAGCTCGCGGAATATCCACGGGTTGCCCAGCGCCGCGCGGCCAATCATCACGAAGTCGCAGCCGGTGGTCTCCAGCATGCGCCGCGCGTCCTGGGGCGTCTTCACGTCCCCGTTGCCCATGAGGGGCAGCTCGGGGAAGTGGCGCTTCAGGTCGGCGATGACGCTCCAGTCCGCCTGGCCCGAGTAGCCCTGCTCGCGGGTGCGGGGGTGGATGGCCAGCGCCGCGCAGCCGGCCTCCTGCAGCGCGGCGGCCATCTGGAGGTAGTTGCGATTCTTCGCGTCCCAGCCCGAGCGAATCTTGCAGGTGACGGGCAGCCCGGTGGCGGCGCGAATCTCGCGGACGATGTCCGCGGCCCGGGGCACGTCGCACAGCAGGGCGCTGCCGGCGCCGTTCTTCGTCACCTTCTTCACCGGGCAGCCCATGTTGATGTCGATGATTTGCGCGCCGGACTCGCGGCCCACCACCGCGGCGCGGGCCATGGCCTCCGGCTCGCCGCCGTAGATTTGCAGCGAGTACGGCCGCTCCACCTCGGCGTCGTAGCGCAGGTACTTGAGGGTTCGCTGGTTGGCCCGCATCAACCCCTGGGAGCTGACGAGCTCGGTGGGGCAGAGGGCGGCGCCCAGGCGGAAGGCGATGACCCGGAAGGGCATCTCGCTCACCCCGGCCATGGGGGCGAGGATGTAGGGGTTCGGCAGGGAGTAGGGACCGAGCTGCGGCATGAAGGGCGGGGAACCTAGCGGAACATCCAGGAGCTTGCAGGCCCTGCTCATGAGCCTGCGCGGCCCGCACCTAACGGTTAAGGTCCGTCCCCATGTTCCGCTTTCGTCTCGGGAGCATTCCCGTCGAAGTCCAACCGAGCCACCTGCTCGTGTCCGGCATGATTGCCTGGACCTCCATTGAAGGGGCCCAGGGTGGCTGGCCCTTCCGCCAGGTGGCGGGGGCGCCCGCGCTCGGCCACGCCAGCGCGATGGTCCTCTACGTCCTGTCCTGGATGTTCATCGTCTTCGTGTCCGTGCTCGTCCACGAGCTGGGGCATGCCCTGGCCAGCCGGCTGTTCGGCTACCGGCCGAGCATCGCGCTCGCCTGGATGGGGGGCCACACGCTGCCCAATGACCAGCCCGGCCCCCTGCCCTGGAAGCGCAACCTGCTCATCACCGCGGCCGGGCCCTTCTTCGGGTTGATGCTGGGGCTGGGGTGCTGGGCGGGTTATGCGCTGCTCAAGGGCCGCACGCCCGCGCTCGACTTCTTCCTGGGCACCTTCGCGCTGGCCAACCTCTTCTGGGCGGTGCTCAACATGATGCCGGTGCTGCCGCTGGACGGTGGCCACATCACCACCACGCTGGCGACCCGGGTGTTCGGCGCCCGGCGCGGAATCCTCCTGGCGCAGGGGCTGGCCCTGCTGGTGTGCGTGGGCGCGGTGGTGTTCGGGCTGAAGACGGGGTTGATGATCTTCACCCTCATCTTCGCCATGTACGGCGTGCAGGCCTTCCGCCTGGTGACGGACGTGCTGCGCAGCACCGACAAGGGCGTGGACGCCGCGAAGCTGCGGGGGCCGCTGGCGGAGAAGCTGCGCGAGGCGCAGGCGGCGCTCAAGGCGGGCCAGTTGGACGAGGCGCGGCGGCTGGGCGCCGGGGTGCTGGAGACGGAAGAGGGGCTCACGCCGCAGCTGGCCAGCCACGCGCACCACCTGCTGGGGTGGGTGGCGCTGAAGGAGGGCCACGGCCGGCCCGCGCTGGACCACTTCTCCCAGGTGCAGGGCGGCGTCGCGGTGGAGCCGCACGCGGTGGCGGCGGCCTTCTCGCTGGTGGGCGACGACGCGCGCGCGGTGGAGTGGTGGAAGCAGGCGTGGCAGACGTCGTCGGACCGCACGGTGATGCACGAGTACGCCGGCACGCTCATCCGCCTGGGCCGCGAGCAGGACGCGCTGCGGCTGCCGGGGTTGGACCCGGCGGCGGCCTACACCTGCGCGGAGCGCGTGCTCTTCATCCGGGGCGCCTTCTCCGAGGCGGCCGCCGTGGGCGAGGCCGCGCTCCGTCATACGCCGAGCGCCACCATCGCCTATGACGCGGCGTGCGCCCATGCCCGCGCGCGCAATGCGCCGGAGGCCCTGCGGATGCTGCGCCGCGCCACGGAGCTGGGGTTCACCGACGGGGCCTACGCCGCCTCGGACGCGGACCTGGCGCCCCTGCATGGCAACCCGGCCTTCGAGGCCTGGCTGACGGAGCTGCGGCAATCCGCCGCCTCCTGACAGAGCCATGACAGGAGGGGGTGTTGATGCAGGGTGGGACTGAGCAGGTTGCGCTCCGTCCCAGTCCTGCTCTCACGAGGCTCCCTTGCAGACACCCTCTCCTGCCCTGTCCGCGGACAACGAGCGTCTCAACTGGCTGTCCTCCATCCCCTACTTCGCCGTGCACCTGATGTGCTTCGCCATCATCTGGGTGGGCGCGAAGCCGGTGGACGTGGCGGTGTGTGTGGGGCTGTACATCATCCGGATGTGGGGCATCACCGTGGGGTACCACCGGTACTTCTCACACCGGGCCTTCAAGACGGGCCGCGTCTTCCAGTTCATCCTCGCCTTCGTGGGCAGCACCTCCACGCAGAAGGGCGTGCTGTGGTGGGCGGCGAACCACCGGCACCACCACCGCTACTCCGACCAGGCGGAGGACATCCACTCGCCCATTCAGCGTGGCTTCTGGTGGAGCCACATGAACTGGATTCTGTGTGACAAGTACGGGGAGACGCGCATGGAGGCCATCAAGGACTTCGCACGCTTCCCGGAGCTGGTGCTGCTCAACCGCTTCCACCTGGTGCCGCCGGTGATGCTGGCCGTGGCGCTCTACTTCATCGGCGGCTTCTCCATGCTGGTGTGGGGCTTCTTCGTCAGCACCACCCTGCTGTGGCACGGCACCTTCACCATCAACTCGCTCAGCCACATCTTCGGCAAGCGCCGCTACAAGACGACGGACACCAGCCGGAACAACTGGCTGCTGGCGCTCATCACCCTGGGCGAGGGCTGGCACAACAACCACCACTACCACCAGAACACCGCCAACCAGGGCTGGTTCTGGTGGGAGGTGGACCTGAGCTACTACTCGCTCAAGGCGCTGTCCTGGGTGGGTGTGGTGGAGGGACTTCGCACCCCGTCCGAGGCCACGAAGTACGCCTTCCGCAAGTACACGGACGCGGAGCGCGCGGAGCTGGCCGCCCCCACCCGCTTCTGGGGCGCCACCGGCGCCCGGGCCCAGCTCGTCGCGGCGCGCGCGGCGGCCGGGGACGCGGCCAAGGCGGCCGGAGACGCGGCCAAGGTGGCAGGCGACAAGGTGCGAGAGGCGATTGCCGCCGCCGCGGACCACCTGCCCACCTCCGCGCCGTCCCCGCAGGCCCTGCTCAAGCGCCGCTGAGCGGGCCATACCGGAATACCCCGGGCGACGCCGTCCCGGGGTAGAGTCCCGCGCGCGTGCCCCTGCCGCCCTCCTCGCTGAAACCCGAAGCCACGCCCGCGCGTACCGGAGAAATGCCGGCACGCGAGCCCGTCGCCGACCGGTCCGACGAGGTGTTGATGGCGCGGTTCTGCGAGGGGGACTCCACGGCGTTCGACGCGCTCTTCCAGCGCTACGCCCGGCCCGTGCACGGCTACCTCTCGCGGCTGACGGGCAGCCCGTCCACGGCCGATGACCTGGTCCAGCTCACCTTCCTGTCGCTGGTGCGCGCCCGCGGGCGCTTCCAGCCCGGCTCGCGCTTCAAGCCGTGGCTCTACGCCATCGCCACCAACGCGGCGCGCGACTCGCAGCGCCGGGGCCGGCGCCCGGAGGAGCTGACCCCCGAGGGCGAGCTGCCCGCGAGCGTCCCCGCCGACACCCCGGGCCCCCGCGACAGCGGGCTCGAGCAGGCGGTGCAGCGGGCCCTGGCCCAGCTGCCGGAGGGGCAGCGCGTCCCCATCCTCCTGCACCGCTTCGAGGGGATGAGCTTCGCGGAGGTCGCCGATGCGATGGGCCTCACCGAGAGCGCGGTGAAGGTCCGCGCCCACCGCGGCTATGAGCGCCTGCGCGAGCTGCTCGCCGCCCTGCACCAGGAGACCACGGAATGAAGCCGGAGTGCTCGCGGGTGATGGACTCGCTGGGAGGACCGCTGCCCGCGGAGCTGACGTCGCACGTGGCCACGTGTGGGGACTGCCGGGCCCTGGTGGGCGGCTTCGACGCGCTGGGCGGCATGCCGGGGGCCCCGCCCGCCGCGGCCCCCGTCCCGAAGCTGGACGCCGCGCACCAGCTCGCCCTGAAGGAGCTGGCCGCGCACCCCAGGCCCACGCCCTGGTGGCGCGAGCTGCTGGTGCTGCTCGCCGTCTACGCGGCCGTGCTGGGCGGGGGACTGGCCTGGTTCAGCCGGGACGGGCTGGTGGGCAACCGGGCCCCGCCGATGGTGGTGGCCGCGGTGGCGCTGCTCACGCTGGTGCTGGTGGGCGGCGGTGCCTTCCTGGCGCTGGCACCTTCGCGGCGGCGGCTGCCGTGGGGGCTGGTGGCCCTGGCCGCGGTGGGCGTGGCGGCGGTGCAGGTGCTGGGCGGCTCCGGGCTCCAGATACGGCCGCCCATGCGGGGCATGCTGGGGTGCATGGGTTCAGAGGTGGTGCTGTCCGTGCTGCCGCTGGCCGTCGCGCTCGTGCTGCTGTGCCGCTCCGCCTTCCAGCCCGTGCGCGCGCTGGCCGCGGGCCTGTCCGCCGCCGGGGTGAGCCTCCTCGTCCTCCACCTGCACTGCCCGGACGGGACGGTGAGCCACCTGATGTCCGCGCACGTCCTGCCGTGGCTGGTGCTGGCGGGCGTGGCGGTGCTCGTGCGCTCGCGCCTGCCCACCCGCGCCTACGCCCCCTGAGCGCCGCGGAAGGGGCGCGGCGGGACCCGGGCGCTCGCACCCGAGGGTTCCCTGCGAGAGGGGGGCCGCTGTCGCCTTCGAGGGCGGGCAGGCGGGCGCGCGGTGTAACCCGGGCCCTCACGGGGGCGTAGTGGGGACATGACTTCCGCGCTCCTCGCCCTGCCGCTGGTGCTGCTCACCGCCGCGCCCGTCTCCCGCACGCCCGTCGTGGTGGAGCTGTACACCTCCGAGGGCTGCTCGAGCTGCCCGTCCGCCGACGCCGCCCTGGCGCGGCTCGCCCGGGCCCAGCCGGTGGAGGGCGTGGAGCTCATCCCCCTGGGCTTCCACGTGGACTACTGGGACGACCTCGGGTGGAAGGACCCCTACGCCTCGCCCGCATTCAGCGCGCGCCAGCGGCGCTACGCCCTCAACGGGGACGACAACCGCGTCTACACGCCGCAGATGGTGGTGGACGGGGAGCGCAGCTTCGTGGGCGACGAGGCGAAGGCGCGCGAGCAGGCGGCCTCCGCGGCGAAGCGGGCCAAGGTGGCCCTGCGCGTCGGCGCGCGGGTGGAGGGGGACGCGGCGGTGCTCACCGTGCGGCTCGACGCGGCGCCCCCGGCGGGTACCGAGTTGTGGGCCGCGCTCACCGAGGACGGCCTGTCCAGCCGGGTGACTCGGGGCGAGAATGCCGGCCGCACGCTGGAGCACGCGGCGGTGGTGCGCGCCCAGGTGACGCTGCCCGCGCCCAGGGCGGACCCGGCGGGCGGCTTCGTGTCCGAGGTGCGCGTGCCGCTGGCCTCGGGCTGGAAGCGCGCGTCCCTGCGCGCGGTGGCGGTGGCCCAGGAGTCACGCGGCCCGGTGCGCGGCGCGGCGGCGGTGGCGCTCGCTCCGAAGTCGTAGACACCGTTGCAAGGAGGGCGCGCCCGGAGGTGAAGCCGGACGCGCCCCCGTGTCACGGGGGCGGCGTGTACGGCGTCACAGCTGCTTCAGCGCCTCCTGCGGGAAGGCGCGGGCATCCACCTTCGGGTACCACGCCTTCACCTTCCCGTCCGGGCCGATGATGACGCCCACCCGGCGCGCGTTCGGCGACTTCACGTCGTCGCAGGCGCCATAGGCGAGCCCCAGCTTGCGGTCCGTGTCACTCAGCAGCGGGAAGTTGAACCCGAACTTCTCGGCGAACGCCTTGTTCTCCTCCAACGTGTCGAAGCTGACTCCCAGAATCACCGCGTTCTTCTCTTCATATTGCGTCTTCTGGTCGCGGAACCCGCAACCCTGGGCCGTTCAACCCGGGGTGTCCGCCTTCGGGTAGAACCACAGCACCACGTTCTTCCCCTGGTAGTCCGCCAGCCGGTGCGTCCGGCCGGTGTGGTCCCTGACGGTGAAGTCCGGTGCCACGTCTCCTGGCTCGAGCATGCGAAAGCCCCTCGCGCGGCGGTGCCGGAAGTCCCGCCACGCCGGTGTCCTCGTCCAACCTCCGGCCCCGTGTACGTAGCATGGCCGACTGCCCCCCTGACGGGCGCGCGACCCACGGCCGGGGCGGAGTGCCAGCAGCCCGACAACCCACTCGCGGCACTTGAAGCGCCCGTCTACACCTGCTTAGTGGGACCCCAAATGAAAGGCGCAGGACCCATCCCCGACGCGGCGCAACGGCGCGCGCTCATGGGCCGTCTTCGCGCGGCGTTGAGCCGCCTGATTCACGAGCTCCTCCAGGCCTCCAACCGGCTGCGGCTTCCGGGGCCCTCGGTGCTGCCGGTGGCGGGCGCGGTGGTGGGGCTCTACAGCGGGCTGGCCGCGGGCATCTTCGCCAACCTCATCGGCCTGATGACCGGGCTCACCTTCGGCGCCGCCGAGCTGACGCACACGCTGCGCCGGGGCCAGCTCAAGACGCTGATGGAGGCGTTCTCCACCGCGCACTGGCACTTCGAGTACGCCATCATCGGCGCACCGCTGGCGCTGGGCGCGCTGCTGGTGGGCCGCTTCATCCAGCCCGGCGGCCCGCGCGACGAGGTGAAGCGCCGGCTGAAGCTGCTGGCGCTGCTGACGCTGGGCGCGCTGTCGCTCTACTACCCGCTGGTGGCGCTGGCCGCGCTCAACAGCGTGTTCGGCCACTCGCACAACCTGCCCGAGACGCTGGCGGACCTGCCCTGGTGGCTCATGCTGCTGGCGCCCACGCTGGGCGGCATCGTGGTGGGCCGGCTCCTGCGCGACAGGCCGGAGACCCACGGCCACGGCGTGCCGGAGGTGGTGCGGGCGGTGAAGAGCGGCGCCAACGTGGTGCCGGCGGACCGCGGGCTGCTGAAGCTGGTGGCCTCCGCGATAACGATTGGCAGCGGCGGCTCCGCCGGACGCGAGGGCCCCATCGTCTACGGCGGCGCGGCGTTCGCATCCACCGTGGGCCGCGTACTGGGCTTCAGCCGCAGGGAGCTGTCCATCCTCCTGGCGTGCGGCGCGGGGGCGGGCATCTCCGCGTCCTTCAACGCCCCCATCGCCGGCGCGGTGTTCGCGATGGAAATCATCCTGCGCGAGTTCGAGCTGCGCGTCTTCTCGCCCATCATCCTCGCCAGCGTGGCGGGCACCCTGGTGAGCCAGGGCGTCCTGGGCGAGGCGCCCATGCTCCGCCGCGTCCCCTACGAGCTGGTCAGCGGCGGCGAGGTGGTGGCGTACGCGGGGCTGGGCATCGGCTGCGGGCTCTTGGCCTTCGCCTTCGTGCGGCTGCTGCACGGGGTGGAGCACTTCTTCCAGGGGCGCGGCGGGGGCCGGCTGTCGCCCTGGCTCGCCCGCAGGCCGCTGCACTACCGCGCGGGCCTGGGCGGGCTGTGCGTGGGCCTGCTGGCCTTCATCAGCCCCCCGGTGTGGGGCAGCGGGCACGACTTCATCAACCTGGCCGCCATCGGCCGGCTGCCCCTCCTCTTCCTCGTCACCGCGTGCGTGCTGAAGCTGGTGGCCACCGCGCTCACCATCGGCTCGGGCGGCTCGGGCGGCACCTTCTTCCCCGCGGCCGTCATCGGCGCCATGGCGGGCGGCGCCTTCGGCACGCTGGTGCACTACGTCTTCCCCGCCAGCACCGGGCCCAGCGGCGCGTACGCCCTGGTGGGCATGGGCGGCGCGGTGGCGGCGCTCAACCGCGGCCCGCTCACCGGCATGATGATGCTGTACGAGCTGAGCGGGAACCACGACATCATCCTCCCGCTGATGGTGACGTGCACCATCGCCTCCGCGCTCTGCCACTACCTCATCGAGCGCAAGGCGCCGAAGGTGCAGAGCGACACGGACCTGCTGGAGGGCACGCCCGTGCGCACGGTGATGGCGCACCTGGCCCCCGTGCCCGCGGGGACGCCGCTGCGCCCGCTGACCGACTTGCTGCTCACCTCCGAGGCGGGCGCCCTGCCGGTGCTCGACTCCGACGGACAGGTCTACGGCACCGTGCAGGTGGAGCAACTGCGCGAGGTGTGGCGCGACGAGGCCATGTACCCGCTGCTGGTGGCCAGCGACCTGGCGCGCAAGCTGCCCCTGCTGTCGCCCGACCAGGACCTGGCCCACGCGCTGCGCGTCATGGACCAGGAGGACGTGGACGCACTGCCCGTCACCACCCCGCCGGGCAGCCCCACCTGCGGGCTGCTCACCCGCGGCGCCGTGCGGCGGTTCCTCTCCGCCCAGCACGCCTACGCCCACTCGCACGGGAGCTACCCGGTCAGCCCCACCGAGGTGTCGCGCTGAGGCTCCGCTCCTGGCGCCTCTCCTGACGGGGGTTTGTCAGGAACAGGGGGGCCCGGGCATCCTTCGCGCCATGTCCGAGACCCGCCTGCCCGAGCTGCGCGCCGAGCTGTCCGCCACCCACCACGACGCCCGCATCCGCCGCATGGTGGAGCTGGGCCGCCGCGCGCCGACGGACCCGGACGCCAGCACCGCGCTGGAGGGGCTGGCCCGGGGAGACGCGTACGAGCGGCGGCTGGCCCTCGCCGCCCAGTTCACCCGGCGCGACGGCGCCCACGTGCTCCACGCCACGTCCGACGCGTCCAGCCGCATCCGCGCCCTCGCCTTCCGGCTGGTGCCCCTGGCCTGTGACGACGCCCAGGCGCTGGAGGCCCTGAAGATGGCCTACGCCATGCGCCGCGAGGGCGCCATCCTGAGGGGCCTCGTGCGCAAGGAGCGCCAGGGCGTCATCGACGCGTACCTCGACTGGCTCGCCGCCCGCACGGGCGTGCCGGACTTCGCGGACGCGGTGCCCCTGGGCACGCCCGGCGCCATCCGCCGGCACCTCGCCCGCGCGCTGGAGAAGCCGAGCCTGCGCTTCTGGAACCGGCTGTCGCGCTTCGCCCCGGACATCCTCGCGGAGGTGCTCGCCGCGCGCCTTCGGGCCGTGCCCGGTGAGCCCGACCCGGTGACGCGGTGGCAAATCCTCGCCTACCTGCCCCGCATCGCGGACCAGGTGCCCGACGCGGCGCTGGAGCTGTTCGAGCTGCTGCTCGCCCGGCACATCCTTCCGGATGGCTCGGCCTGGAGCTGGCTCGCGCGGCACCGGCCCGAGGCCGCGCTGGCGCTGCTGCAGCGCCACGCGCACGCCACCGTCTTCTGGCAGACGTTCGCGCACGCGGCCCCCCGGCTGAGCACGGAGTCCCTGGCGTGGCTCGTGCGCGAGGCGCCGGGCTCGCTGGGGAACGTGAAGACGCTGCTGCCCCTGCTCTCCGAGCCCGCGCGCCGCGCCGTCGTCGACGCGTGGTGCGCCGCCGTGGACGTGGCGCCGGCCTGGGGCACGGAGCTCTTGCGCTCCATCTCCGACGCGCAGGTGCGCGAGCACGTGTACTCGCGCTGGAGCGTCGCCTCGCGCGACAAGGACGGCGTCATCTCCCTGGACGTGCTGAGCCTCCTTCCCCTCGACCTGCGCGAGCGCGAGGCCCGCCGCCACCTGAACGAGGTGGTGGCCCTGGGCACCCGCCCGCGGCAGCGCATGGAGTACGCGCGCCTGCTGCCCTGGGACGAGGCGCAGTCCGCCCTCCAGTCCTACCTGGGCCACCCCGAGGGGGACACGCGCGGCGCGGCGCTGACGACGCTGCTGGCCATCCCCGGCCTGCGTCCCGACGACACCACCCTGGTGGACCGGGCCCTGCCCCTGGTGCTGGCGCGAAAGAACGAGCAGGACCCGGTGCGCGCGGCGATGCTGGGCGCGCTCGTGTGGTGGCCCCGCCGCGTGTGGCGCCGCGAGCACACCGAGGCGGTGGGCCGCATGGTGCGCGACGCGCTCGACGCGGCGGACCTGTCCCACGGGACGGCGCAGCTGGCGGAGACGCTGGTGCTGCGCGTCTTCGCACGGGACGCCGCCTGGGGCGCGACGTGGCTGGCCACGCTCATCAAGGAGCGTGGCGTCCTCCACAACCCCCGGCTGGGCGAGCAGCTCAGCGACGACGAGGTGCGCGCCGCCGCGCCCCAGCTCTTCGACATCGCGAAGGCCTGGGCGCAGCGCGAGCGCGGGGGCCCGCTGCTGCTGCTGGTGCAGAGCCTGGGCGAGCGCGTGGGCCTGGTGCCGGGCCTGGAGGACCTGCTCGTGGGCATCCGCGACGAGACGGGCTGGGCCTGGATGGCGCTGGGCATCAGCCAGTGGCTGTCCGAGCACGGCCGCGCGCGCTTCGAGGCGACGCTGGGCACCACCGTGCGGCGCTGGTACGACCGGGGCTGGCTGTCGGAAATCATCGCCCTGGCCTCGACGCAGGAGCCGAGGAAGGAGGGAGAGCCCCTGCACGTCGAGCTCGTCTCCGGTCTGGAGCGCGTGGCGCTGCGGCTGGGCAAGGAGGCGTCCTCCGCGCTCAACGTGCTCTTGCAGCAGGACTGGCGCGCCTTCGACCGGCTGCTGCCCGCGCTGCTGAAGGCCGACGCCAGCGTCATCTGCTTCCCGGTGGTCCACACCTACCTGCACCGCCGCCGGCAGGACCTGCTCACCCCCTACCTGGGCGCCCCCGTCATCCACGGCCGCTTCGCGACGGGGAAGACGGGCTGGCTGCTGTCCTTCGGCGACGGCTTCTTCCGGTGGACGCCGGAGCAGAGCGCCGCCTACTCGCACTCCGTGGGGCGGATGCTCGAGGACCGCGAGCGCGACACGCCCACGCTGCTGTGGGCCACCGCGCTGCTGGCGGCCATCGACTGGGCGCCCATGGACAGGCTGTGCGCGCTGGCGGACGACACGCGGCCGGCCGTGCAGGAGAAGGCCCTGCGCGTCATGGGGCGGTGCGACCAGGGCCAGGGCGTGCCCACGCTGCTGCGGTGCCTGGAGGACGCGCGCGCCCGCATCGCCATCTACGGCCTGCGCCGGGCCCTCAAGGGCATGCCGCCCTCGCGCGTGGTGTCGCTGCTGTCCTCCGTGCCCCTGACGAAGGTCACCGTGGCCAAGGAGGTGGTGCGCCTGCTGGGCGAGCTGCGCTCGGACGCCGCCTACGCGCGGCTGCTGGAGCTGGACGGCCTGACGCTGCACCGGGACGTGCGCATCGCCATGCTGCGCGCCCTGTGGGACCACCTGGACCGCGAGCCGACGTGGGGCGTCTTCGCCCGCGCGGTGGACGGCACCGACTGGGTGATGGCCTCGCGCCTGGGCGACATCCCCGCGGACCGGCTCACCGTGGAGTCGGACCGGAAGCTGTCCGAGCTGCTCGGGCGCGTGCTGCGCCGGCCGGAGCCGGAGGCCCGCATCGACCTGCTCAACCGCGCGGCGTACCTCGCCGTGAGGGACACCGAGCGCACCTTCCTGTCTGCCTGCGGCGCGCGGCTGGGCTCGCCGTATGACGACGAGGGCGTCGCGGCCATGCGCGCCATCCTCCACCGCTCCGACGAGCGCGACCTGGAGCGCCTGGAGGGGATGCTGGACGCGGTGGCGGCGGACCGGCGCGCGCTGAGCGTGGCGCTGAACCAGCTATTGGCCCTGCCGGTGAAGTCCCGCGCCAGCTACATGCAGGCGGCGCTGGCGGCGGAGCGCGTCCTGTCGAAGGACGCGCGCCTGGCGCCGCTGCGGGTGCGGTGCGCGGGCGCGGCCCTGGCTCCGGTGGAGTGGGCCGCGCGGGTGGCGCACATGGGTGAGGCGGGTCACCTGCACGCGGATGCGCTGGAGGCGTGCCGGGGCGTGGTGGGCGCGCTGCCCGTGGGTGAGCTGGAGGCCGTGGAGGCGCGGCTCACCGCGAGCCCGAGCGCGGAGGCGCGGCGGGTGGCCGTGTGGTGCCTGGTGCAGGACGCGGCGCCCGGACGCGGGTGGACGCCGGAGCGGCTGGCGCGGCTGGCCCGACTCCAGGCGGATGACGCTCCGCTGGTCTCCGGCGCCGCGCAGGTGGTGTTTCCGCCCCGGGAGATGGTGGCGAAGCCCGCCTGATTCAGGACGCGGGGCGGGCCGCACGGAATGACGTGCCCGTACCGCCCCACCGCCGGCAGCATCGGAAGGAACGTTCCTTCCGCCAGCCCGCCGCCCGTCAGGGCGGACGGAGTACGGGGGAAGGAACGTTCCTTCCGCGAACCTGCCCGCGCGGTGGAGCCGTCACGCGCGGCCGATGCCGTAGTACGTGAAGCCCTCCTCGCGCACCTGCACCGGGTCGAAGATGTTGCGGCCGTCGAAGATGACGGGGCCCTTCATCAGGCTCTTGAGCTTGCGCAAATCCGGCCGGCGGAACTCGTTCCACTCGGTGACGAGGAAGAGGCCCTCCGCCCCTTCCGCCGCCGCGTAGCCTGACGGCGCGTACAGCACCCGGTTGCCGAAGTAGCGCTCCGCCACCTTCGCCGCCACCGGGTCATGCACCTGCACCCGGGCGCCCTTGCCCAGCAGTCCCTCGATGAGCTCCACGGCGGGGGCCTCGCGCATGTCGTCCGTCTTCGGCTTGAAGGCCAGGCCCCACACCCCGAAGGTCCGGTCCGCCAGCTCCCCGTAGTGCCTCAGGGCCTTGGCCATCAGCGTGCGCTTCTGCCGCGCATTGGTGCGCTCCACGGCGCGCAGCAAATCCAGCTCCAGGCCGAACTCACGCGCGGTGGCCACCAGCGCCTTCACGTCCTTGGGGAAGCAGGAGCCGCCGTAGCCGCAGCCCGGGTGGAGGAAGGGGTAGCCGATGCGCCGATCCGAGCCCAGGCCCTTGCGCACGTATTCCACGTCCGCGCCCACCTTCTCGCAGAGCGCGGCGACGTCGTTCATGAAGGAGATGCGCGTGGCCAGCATCGCGTTGGCGGCGTACTTCGTCAGCTCCGCCGAGCGCGTGTCCATGTAGAGGATGGGGTTCTCCGTGCGGACGAAGGGCCCGTAGAGCTGGCCCATCACCTTGCGCGCCCGCTCGGACGTGGTGCCGATGACGACGCGGTCCGGCTTCAGGAAGTCCTCCAGCGCGGCGCCCTCCTTGAGGAACTCGGGATTGGAGACGACGTCGAACTCCACGTCCGTCACCGCACGGATGGTCTCCCGCACCCTGTCCGCGGTGCCCACCGGCACGGTGCTCTTGTCCACCACCACCGTGTACTGCTTCATCGCCTTGCCGATGCCCTCGGCGGCGGCGAGGACGTACCGGAGGTCGGCGTCACCGCTCTCCCCTTCCGGCGTCCCCACGGCGATGAAGACCACCTGCGCGGGCGTCACCGCCCTGGCCAGGTCGGTGGTGAAGTGGAGCCGCTGCGCGGCGGCGTTGCGGCGCAGCAACTCCTCCAGCCCCGGCTCGTAGATGGGGACCCGTCCCTCCTGCAGGGCCTGGACCTTGCGCGCGTCCACGTCCACGCAGGTGACCTCGTTCCCCGACTCGGCGAAGCACGTCCCCGCCACGAGCCCCACGTACCCCGTACCCACCACCGCAATCTTCATGACTCCCCCCGTCCTTCATTTCCAGCTCAGCGCTGCACGATGAGCCCTTCCGCGGGTGTCCCCGCGGCGGAGGCACGGCTGACCTCCCGGGCGTACTCCTCCAGGGCCAGGGCGCGGTGGGCCACCGTGTGCTCGGCCAGCACCCGCGCCCGGGCCTTCTCCCCCAACGCACGCCGGTCCGCCTCCGACAGCTCCCGGAGGTGGCCGAGCACGTCCTTCGCCGTGCGTGCCAGGAGGATTTCCTCCCCGGGCACGAAGACGCTCTCCAGCCCGTTCCACACGTCGCTGATGAGGGGCACCCCGCAGGCGGCGGCCTCGAAGAGGCGCACGCCGGGCGAGTACCCCGCCAGCACCATGTCCGCGCGCGTGACGTGCAGCGTGAAGCGCTGGGCGCAGTAGAAGTCCGCGTGCGCGGACGGCGGCAGGTGCGCCACCCGCTCCACGTTGGAGGGCCACCGCACCACCGCCGGGTACTGCGGGCCGGCGACGACGAAGCGCCCCGCCCGCCACTGGAACGCGGCGTCCAGCAGCAGCCGCGCCAGCGTGGGCTGCCGGTGCGTGCTGTAGGTGCCCAGGTAGCCCAAATCCCAGTCGGGCGCGCGGGGCCGGGGCAGGAACAGCTCCGGGTCCACGCCGCGGTAGAGCGGGCGCGCCGCGGGCGAGCCCAGCTCGCGCTCGAGGCGCCGCAGCATTGGGCCGCCGGTGAAGGACAGATACAGCCGGTAGCCGGGGACGAGGTCCGGCGAGAGGTACTCGAAGTCCCCGCGCGCCAGCTTCGCGAGCGTCACCGGCGTGTCGAAGTCATAGAAGGCCGGGATGCCCCGCGCGGTGGCCTGCACCCAGCGCCCCACCTCCACGCCCTGTGGGACGGAGGAGCCCACCACCACGAGGTCCGCGTCGCGCACGTCCGCGGCGAAGCACTCACGCAGCTCCGCCAGGTCGGCGTACAGCTCCGTGCGTCCCCAGGGCGGGCGGGGCAGGTCCCGGTGGGCCGCGTACCAGGACACGTCCCGCTCCAGGAAGAGGACGTCGTGCCCTCGGCGCACCAGCTCGCGCACCAGGCCGCGGAACGTGGCCGCGTGCCCGTTGCCCCGGGACGAGGTGATGGACAGGCCGAGGATGACGATGCGCATGCACCGGGGCTCCATCACGCCACTCCCTCCAGCGCCCGCGGCGGCGCCGCGTGGGTGTCGACGCCCAGCTCGCGGCAGATGCTCAACAGCTCGTCCACGCGGTGCGCGCAGGTGTGGCGGGCCAGCACGGTGCGCCGGCCATGGGCGGCCAGCGCGTGGCGCGCGTCCTCGTCCGCCAGCAGCATGCGCAGGTGGCGCTCCATCTCCGCCCCGTCGCGCGCGAAGAGGAAGTCCCGGCCCGGGGTGAAGAGGCCCTCGGCGTCCTCCCACGGCGCGCTCACCAGGGGGATGCCGCAGGCGAGCGCCTCGAAGACGCGGATGGTGGGGATGCCCGGCAGCGCGGAGGCATACGGCCCGCGCGGCACGTGCACCGTCAGGCGTGCGCGGGCGAAGGCCCGCGGGGCCTCGGGGTTGGGCAGCCAGCCGCCGTACTGGATGCCCGCGTCGGCCAGCGCGCGCTTCGCCGCGTCGGGGTAGCGCACGCCGTGGACGCGGGCCTTCAGCCCGAGCGACTTCACCGGGCCGAGCAGAAACGCGTGCAGCTCCGCGGTGCGCTCGTCGTCGCCCCAGTTGCCCACCCAGCAGAGGTCCTCCTCCTGCGCCACCGTGGGCAGCGGGCGGAAGACGCGCGTGTCGGCGGCCTCGTGCCACGTCCAGGCCCGGCGGCACCAGCCCCGGGCCAGGTAGAGACGGCGGATGACGTCGCCGAAGGCCAGCACGCCGTCGTAGTGCGACAGGTCTCGACGGGCCAGCTCCAGGGGCGCGGTGACGCTGTGGTGGTCCGTGTCGTGGAAGAGCAGCCGGAAGCGTCCGCCCCGGGCGCGCTGCTCGCCCACGCGCCGCACCAGCTCCGGGGGGCTCCACTCGTGGACCAGCACCACGTCCGCGCCGTCCAGCGCGAGGTCCAGGTCCAGCGTGCCCGGCTCGTACGGGTGCGGCCGCACGCGCGGGTAGATGGCGCGCACCGCCTCGAGCGCCTCCTGTCCCCGGGGCTCGGCCAGGAGGTGCTGGAGGCTCCAGGCGTCCTTCGGCTCCCAGACGCGCACCTCGTGGCCGCGCTCGGCCAGCTCGGTGACGATGCCGCGCAGGAAGTGCGCGTTGCCATGGTTCCAGTCGGACAGCAGGGAGTGACAGAAGAGGACGACTCTCATGGCGATGGCCTCTCCGGAGAAGGCTGCCGAGCGCCGCCGGCCCCCTTCGCCGGCGGGAAGGGGCGGCCCCCCACCAGCTCCTCCAGCCAGTCCCGCAGGCGGGTGAGGCCCTCGCGCACGCCCACCCGCGGCGCCCAGCCGGTGGCGGCCTGGAACTTCCGCGTGTCGGACACGTAGTAGCGCTGGTCTCCCGCGCGCCAGTCCTCGTGGCGCACGTCGGGCCGGTGGCCCACCAGCTCCTCGAGGAGGTCCAACAGCTCCAGCAGGCTCGCCGTCCGCGTGGGGCCGCCGCCGAGGTTGAAGGCCTGGCCGGAGACGGTGTCCAGGTTCGCCAGGGCGAGCCGGAAGGCGCGCACGAGGTCGTCGACGAAGAGGAGGTCTCTCACCTGCATGCCGTCGCCGTAGAGGGTCAGCGGCTGGCCCTTCAGCGCGCGGATGAGGAAGTGGGCCACCCACCCCTGGTCCTCGGTGCCGAACTGGCGCGGGCCGTAGACGCAGCTCATGCGGAACACCGTGGCGCGCAGGCCGTAGCCGCGTGCCCAGTCCAGCACGTACTGGTCCGCGGTGCCCTTGGAGCAGCCGTAGGGACTCTCGAAGTCCAGCGTGCGGCACTCGCTGATGCCATTGGCGCGGATGTCCGGGTCCAGCGGCTCGTAGCGCCGCGCCCCGGCCACGAAGCGCAGGCCGGGAAGGCCGCCATACACCTTGTTCGTGGACGTGAAGAGCAGCGGCGCCGGCGTGTCCATGGCGCGCAGCGCCTCCAGCACGTTGAAGGTGCCGCGCGCGTTGACCTCGAAGTCGTGCGCGGGCGCCTCCAGGCTGGTGGTGACGGCCACCTGTGCGCCGAGGTGGAAGACCTCGCTCGCGTGGCGCACGGCGCCGCGCACCGAGGCGGCGTCGCGGACGTCGGCCACCTCCACGTCCAGCCGCGCGCCGTGACGCTCCTTCAGCCAGCGCAGGTTCCGCTCCACGCCCGGCCGACCGAGGTTGTCGTAGACGAGGACGCGGCGGCCCTCCTCCAGGTACGCGTCGGCGACGTTGCAGCCGATGAAGCCCGCGCCGCCGAAGATGACCACCTGCCGCTCCGCGCGCGCGCCGCGCGAGGGGCCGAGCCGCCGGAAGCCCTCCGCCAGTCCCGCGAGGCCACACTCCGCCCACAGCCGGTAGAGGAGCTTCGGGCTCCCGTCCGCGCGCTTCAGGCCCAGGTACCCATCCCGCTCGTCGGTGCCCTCCCGGGGCGTGTCCTCCACCGAGGCCGCGTCGCACAGGCCGTCCCAGTACATGCGCGGCACCGGCGCCGCGGCCGCGTCGAGGAACTCCGCCACCTGCCGCCGCTCTCCGTGACGCCACGTGGAGTAGCCGGCGGACGTAATCCACACCTCCGCGCGCGAGCCGCGCCGCGCGAGCACGTCCTCCACCGGCTCCAGCCACGCGCGCCAGCCCGTCCACGGCGTGTCATGCGTGTCCGGCCAGCCGTGCACGCCCACGGCGTCGAGCGCGTCCGGGCCCAGCCGCTCCAGCAGCCCGTCCAGCCACGGCGGGTCCACGGGGCTCATGCCGCCCAGCACCACGCGCTTGCCGGCCGCGTGCGCACGCTTCGCGCCCTCGGCCACCATGGCGGTGAAGGTCTCCCACGCCGGGTCCAGCCGCCAGTCATAGGAGGACAGGCTGCGCGGCTCGTCCCACAGCTCCACCCACTCCACGAAGCGCCCGTGCTCGGAGAGGAACCGCTCCACGAAGTCACCGTAGGCCCGCGGCTCACCGGGCGGTGCGCTCTCCCGGCCTCCGCCCACCAGGCCCTCGGGCGTGCCCACCAGGCAGGGCAGCACGCACACGTCATGGGACAGCCGCCGCATCAGCCAGCGGTACCAGCGGGCCCCCTCCGGCGTCGCCGCATGGGCCCCGGACACCCGCGTGCGCAGCTCACGCACGCCCAGCACCTCGAGGTCCGCCAGCGCCGTCTCCACCGAGGCGTGGTCGCCTGGGGTGAAGTCCCGCACCAGCCCCACCCGCGAGGTGCGAAGCCCCGCGCCGCTCCGAATCCTGTTCCGTGTCATCCGGTGAGCCCCCCCCGCCTCCGCCCGCGCCGCGCCCTGGATGCAGGTGATGAGAACCTGCCTGCTCTTCATTGCCCCGCCCCCGCCGACACCGTCAGAACCTTCGGAGGCCGCCCCCCAGATGCCTCGTACCCGGGTCGTAGCTCGGCCGGGCGACCCGAGCCCCCGGCTCGCGCGGGCAACGTAGGTCGCGGCAAATCGGGCGGGGAGTGTCGTGCCGCGTCACCGTCCTGCCCGCGCATCACGGTGAAGCCACGTCGCGCCCCGCGAGGCACGCTCGCGCTACCACCACGTGACACCCTTCCCGTACCGGGGACGCGGGCGTGACTCGACACGCGCCCCCGACTCGGGGGACGGGGAGTGGCGGTCCGCGTCGAGCCCGTGTGTGTGCCCGCCCCCAACACCCACACCAGAGCGTCCTGGCCGGGAGCAGGCCGCCCGGTCATGCTGCGGGCCCGGGAGGTGCTCCATGGACATTCTCCGAGCAGGCCCCGCCGAGCACCCGCTGCTCCACAACCTGTACCCGCTCTACCTGCACGACTTGAGCGAGTTCGGCGTGGAGTACCGGCTGGACGAGCAGGGACGCTGGCAGCCGGACTGCCTGCCCACCTGGCTGAGCCGCTCGCCCGACGTCCACCCGCTGCTGCTGCGCCACGAGGAGCGCACGGTGGGCTTCGCCTTCGTGGGGGAGACGCCCTTCCCGTACATGACACCGGGGCGCGACTTCCGGATGAGCGAGTTCTTCATCCTCCGGGGCGAGCGACGGCGGGGACTCGGCCGGCTCGCCGCCCGCGCCATCTTCGACCGCTTCCGCGGCGTGTGGGAAGTCTCGCAGCTCCCCGGCAACCGCTCCGCCATCGCCTTCTGGCGGAGCGTCATCGCCGAGTACACCGACGGCGCCTTCGAGGACACGCGGGTGGACGGCTCGCCGGCCCAGGTCTTCGACAACCGTCGCCCGCCCGCCCGCGCCCAGGGCCGGTAGACACGCTCCAGCGCGGCCCGCCGTGTGGTGCTGAACGCGGAGAGTGCCGGGCAACGGATGCGACCGTGGCGCATGCGTCCGGGAGCCGACCGTGCCCCCCACCCTGCCCCGCGGAACGGGTATCCCTGCTTTCGCACGTGCGGAACCTTGGCGCCCATGAATGACTTCAAGGGCAGGCGAGTGGTCGTCCTCGGGGGCTCGGGATTCCTCGGCTCCCATCTCTGTGAGCGGCTCCTGCGCGACGGGGCCGGCGAGGTCATCAGCCTCGACAACCTCATCACCGGCAACGAGCGCAACCTCGTGGACGTGGCCCCGCTGGGCAACCTGCGCGTGGTGGTGCACGACATCACCGAGCCCCTGCGCGTGGACGGCCCGGTGGACTGCGTCTTCAACCTCGCGTCGCCCGCCTCGCCCAGCGACTTCGCGCAGCTCCCCATCGAGACGCTGCGGGTGGGCTCCGTCGGCACGGAGAACGGACTGCGGCTGGCCCGCGAGAAGGGAGCCGTGTTCCTCCAGGCGTCCACCTCCGAAATCTACGGCGACCCGCTCGTCCACCCGCAGCGGGAGGACTACTGGGGCAACGTGAATCCCGTGGGCCCCCGCTCCGCGTACGACGAGGCCAAGCGCTACGGCGAGGCGCTCGTCACCGCGTATGCGCGCATGCACGGAATGCAGACGCGGATTGCCCGCATCTTCAATACGTACGGCCCGAGGATGCGGCTGGACGACGGCCGCCTGGTGCCCACCTTCGTGGGCCAGGCGCTGCGCGGCGAGGACTTCACCCTCTTCGGTGACGGCACGCAGACGCGCTCGCTCTGCTACGCGAAGGACCTCATCGATGGGCTGGTGCGCCTGGCCCTCTCGGACGTCACCGAGCCGGTGAACCTGGGCAACCCGCGCGAGCTGTCCATCCTGCGCGTCGCCGAGGCCGTGAGGAACGTGCACGGCGGCGACGGGCGCATCGTCTTCAAGCCCCTGCCCCGCGACGACCCCCGGCAGCGCAAGCCCGACATCAGCCGCGCCCGCACGCTGCTGGGCTGGGAGCCACGGGTGTCCCTGGAGGAAGGACTGGTGGAGACGTTCGCCTGGTTCCGCAAGGTGATGACGCCCCGGGCACCGGTGCCACGTGCGGACTCCGCGCGCCAGCCGACGCGCCACGAGGAGCGGGAGCGCCGCGGCTGAAGGACTCGCGGCCTCCTTGGAGCAGGGCCCCTTGCGGGCACGCTCGGCCGCCCCGTACGTTCCAGGGTGGCGCGAGCATGAGCCGGGGCTCGTCGCGGGCAGGGACGTTTCCTGTCCCCACGGAGAGGCCGAGAGATGTCGTCCAGGTCCGCTCTTCCAGGCGCGTCCGATGCGACGCTCGTTCCCGCGGACCTGCCCGCCGCCTTCGAGGAGTACCGCCTCGTCCGACTGCTGGGACGCGGGGCCATGGGGGAAGTCTACCTGGCCCATGACACGCGCCTGGAGCGCCCGGTCGCCATCAAGTTCATCTCGCACGAGCGCCACCCGCCTTCGCCGCTCCGGCGCGAGTGGTTCCAGCAGGAGGCCCGGGCGATTGCCCGGGTGCAGCACCCGAACGTCGTCTCCGTCTTCCGCACCGGTGAGGTCTCCGGCCGCCCGTTCCTCGTCTCGGAGTACCTGCGCGGGCAGTCGCTGGACCGGCTGCCGCTGCCGCTGCGCTGGGAGGCTGCCCTGGAGGTGGCGGTAGGGCTCGCGCGCGGGTTGGCCGCGGCGCACCGCCAGGGCGTCCTCCACCGGGACCTCAAGCCCGCCAATGTCTTCCTCACCGAGGACGGCACCATCAAGCTCATCGACTTCGGGCTCGCGCAGCTCGCGGACGCCGAGGGGCCCACGGACACGGGACGCGCGGACGAGCCACCACCCCCCTGGCCCGTCCTGCCCGCGCTCCCCGAGGGCGAGGCGCGGGGCGCAGCCACGCTGGCGGACTCGCACCGGCTGCTGCCGCCCCGCCCGGGACGCGACGACTCCAGGGGCGACCGCTCCGCGCCGGCGCCGGCCATCGCGGGCACGCCGCTCTACATGGCGCCGGAGCTCTGGCGCGGCGAGCCCGCCACGCAGCGCACGGATGTCTATGGCTTCGGGGCGCTCGTGTTCGAGCTGTGCACCGGGGCGGCGCCGTTCGCACACCTGCCCTTCGAGACGCTCCCCAGAAACGTCCAGGTCGAGGAGGCGCCCGTGCTCTCGGAGCGGGTGCCGGGCATCGACCCGCGCTTCGCCGCGCTCGTGCAGCAGTGCCTGGCCAGGCAGCACCACCCGCGCTTCGAGTCGGGGGACGCGCTGCTCCAGGCGCTGGAGCAGCTCGCCCGTCCCCGGCGAGAGTGAGCGCGCCGGGCCCGCGGGAAGATCCTGCCCGTCGCTCGTTGGCAGGACACCGTGAAAACACCCCTCGTGCCTGTGTCCTGGCCCGCACTCACCGTGCTGGCCGCCTGCGAGCCCCCCGCCTCCACGCCGGATGTCCAGACGGCGGCGAGCGACGGCGGGATGCAGCTCGAGGCCGGGTGGTCCCCCCACGGCGCCATGCGGGAGACGCTCGACGGCAGCAGCCAGTCCTTCCAGAAGGAGCACGCCGTCTGCAGGCTCGTGGTCGTCCACGGGCGCAGGCGCGGGGCGGTCATCTCCCTGGGCAACGCGCGGTACGAGCTGGGCCGGGAGGGAAACGACGCGGGAGGCATCGCCCTCCAGGACGACCACGCGTCCCGGCGCCACGCCCTGCTCCAATGTGAGCCGGGGGACGGGCGATGCACCCTCACGGACCTGGGCAGCCGGAACGGCACGTTCGTCAACGGGGCGCGCGTCGACCGGGTGAGCCTGCACGACGGAGACGTGCTCCGCGTCGGAAGCTCGCTCCTGCTCTTCGAGCGACTGCAGCTGCCGCCCTACACGACGCTGCTCGCGGAGAGCGCCGGGGTGCGCGGCCCGAGCCTCCAGATGCAGCGCATCCGGGGCGACATCGCGCTCGTGGCGCCCCGGCCCCTCTCGGTGCTGGTGCTGGGTGAGACGGGAACGGGGAAGGAGCGCGTGGCGGAGGAGCTGCACCGGCAGAGCGGGCGCACGGGACGCTTCATTCCAGTCAACTGCAGCGCCATCTCCGCCGAGCTCGCGGAGAGCGAGCTGTTCGGCCACGTGGCCGGCTCGTTCACCGGCGCGGTGCGCTCCTCCGAGGGCGTCTTCCGCGCCGCCCACCGGGGCACGCTCTTCCTGGACGAGGTGGGCGACATGCCGCTGGCGCTCCAGCCCAAGCTCCTGCGCGCGCTCAGCAAGGGCGAGGTGCGCGCGGTGGGCTCCGCCGAGGCCAGCACCGTCGACGTGCGCGTCATCGCGGCCACGAACCACCACCTCAGCCTCGCCGTCGAGCGGGGGCTGTTCCGCGCGGACCTCCTGGCCCGGCTCTCCGGGTGGACGATGGAGCTGCCCCCGCTGCGGCGCCGCAGGGAGGACGTGCTTCCCTTCGCGCGCCTCGCGCTCGAGCGGGCCGGCTCCCCGCCGCTGATGAGTGCGAATGCAGCGGAGGCGCTGCTGCTCCACGACTGGCCCCTCAACGTCCGCGAGGTGGAGCAGTGCCTGGGCGCCGCCGCGGCCCGGGCCCACGGCGGCATGCTGCGGCGGCGCCACCTTCCCGCGTCCATCGCGGAGCGCCTGAGGGACCGCGAGTTCCCCCCGGACCCCGATGACATACCGACGCCCCCACCGCTGCTGGAGCTTGCCGTCGGCAGGGACACCGTCCCCTCGCGCGAGGAGCTGTGGCAGGTGCTCGTCCGCGAGCAGGGCAACGTCGCCCGCGCCGCGCTCTTCTTCGGGAAGGACCGGCGCCAGGTCTACCGCTGGGCGGAGCGGCTGGGCCTCGACGTCGAGGCGGCGCGGCAGTGAGCGGCAGCGTCCCACCCGGAATGGGACAGCGGCCCTCGCGGGCGGGACACCACCGGGACAGCCGGCCAACCCCCGGACACGACATCGGTTTTTGCTGGCCGTGCGGTTGCACAGGCAACTGGCACCTGCTCGCAAGCAACGCAGGCTCAACGCAGTACTCAAAAAAGGAAGAAACGATGAACCGCTTCAAGGTGTCGGCTGTTGCCTCCGCGCTCGTGGTCTCCGGTCTGCTGGGAGCCGCCGTGGCCCACGCCGGGCCAACGGATGGCGGCTTCCCCTGGTCCATCGGCGGCCTGAAGGTGGCCGACCTGCAGCAGGGCGGCGACAACGACGTGTACGTGAGGTTCAAGAACTCGGACGGCAACATCCGCACGGTGTGGCCGAACTCGGGGGGCACGGACCTCTGCGGTGGCAACGCCACGCTCCGGCTGGCCCGGGCGCGGACGAACTTCCAGGAGATTGTGGAGACGCTCCACGCGGCGGGGCTCGCGGGCCGGCCGGTGTGGGTGGCCTACGAGCCCACCGCGGGCGTCTGCTACGTCAAGGCCGTCTCCATCACCTTCTAGTGAAGGGTGACGCCATGACTCGAACCCGACTCCCCCGGGCGGCCCCCTGCGCCGCCCGCGTGTTGCTCCTGGGGCTCGCCACCCTCGCCGCCCCCGGCTGCGAGCCCATGGAGGGCGCGGCCGCCCAGGCGGCGCCCTCTGAAGAAGTGCAGCCGCAGACGTTCGAGCAGTTCCTGGCCCAGGCCCAGGTGCTCGAGGACGGCCGGCTCATCATCGACCAGGACATCCTCGTGGAGAACGAGGCCTCCGCCCGTGCCTTCTACGAGCAGGAGATGACCTGGTCCCGCCAGAGCCAGGCGGCACGCTCGCAAGGCGAGCTCGGCTCCGTCGGCCAGCCGCTGACGGTGAACCAGTCCGGCGGCGTGGACACCGTGTGGACCCATCCCCAGCGCATGGAGCTCACCTACTGCGTGGACACCGCCAGCTTCGGGGCGAACGCGAACCTGTTCCTGGACACGCTCGAGCAGGCCACCTACTCGTGGTCCCGCCGCGTCGGGGTGTCGTTCCGGCGCGTGGTGACGGCGACGTGCAACAACGCCACGAGCGGGGTGGTCTTCAACATCCGGCAGACGTCGCTCGGCGGCCCCAATGCCTCCGCGTTCTTCCCGAACGAAGGCCGGTCGGCGCGCGAGCTGCTCATCGACCCCGTCTCCTTCACCACGACGGCGGGCGGGCGTGACTTGCTCGGCATCCTCAGCCATGAGCTGGGCCACACCATCGGCATGCGGCACGAGCACATCTGGCTGGCGAACCCCTGCACCACGGAGGAGGCCACGAATGCGCGTCTGGTCACGGCCTATGACGCGAACTCCATCATGCACTACCCGCAGTGCCGGCCGAGCGGCACGGGGGGCTACCGGCAGTCCGACCTGGACTACTTCGGAGCGCAGACGCTGTACGGCACGGCGCCCGCGGTCCTCTCCGTCATCCTGTAGGTGCGGAGGCCGGGCCGCGCTGGCGTCCACCGCCAGCGCGGCCCCCCTGCACGCCTCGGGCGTCAGACCGACTTCATCCACTCGCGCAGAATGGATTGCAGCGCGGGGCCCCGGGCCTTCAGGTCCTTGCCGTCGCTGAACGTCACGAGGCAGCGGTCCTTCGCGAGCCACTCCAGCAGGCCGGCCGGGTCTTCCACCTTCACGCCCGTCTTCGCCGTTTCCTTCGTCTTCGCCCCCGTGTGAAGGATGAGGCGGATGCGGTCCGGGGTGCGCAGGTTGAAGGTCGCGAAGTGGTCCGTCGTGTAGAAGCTCGGCGCGTTCCACTTGAGGCCTTCGCGAATCTCGGGGCTGACGTCGAGGATGAGCCGCCGCAAGGCCTCCAGCTCCTTCTTCAGCGGATGCTCCAGGTCGCGCAGGAAGGCGATGACGGCGGGGTCCGTCCGGGAGCCGCCCGTTTCCACGGCGGCGGCGCGGCTTCCAGCCACCTCGCGAGGCTTGCGGCTGGCGGGGGCCTTCTTCGCGGTCTTCGCCTTCGGCTTGCTCGGCGCACTCCGGGACGCCTCGCGAGGCTTGCGGGCGGCGGGGGCCTTCTTCGCGGTCTTCGCCTTCGGCTTGCTCGGCATCCGGGAGTCCTCGTCAGCGCGCGGTTCGTGGCGCGGAAAGTGTCTGGAGGACCTCTTCGGTCAACGCCGCCAGCTTGTCCAGGTTGGCGCCGGTGTTGCTCAGGAGGATGACCGTCAGGCCGTTCGACAGCACGCGGCTCACCCGGGACTTGAAGGGGCCATTCGAGCCGCTCTGCCACGAGACGACCTCGTCCCGGCCCCCCAGCTTCAGCGTCTTCACCCGGCCTCCGTAGGCATAGCCCTCGTCCGCGACGTACGGGGTGGAGAGCTTCTGGAGGGCGCCCTTGGAGATGAGCCGCCCCTCATAGAGGGCGCGCGTCAGCGTGAGCAGGTCCGAGGCGGTGCTGAACGCCCCTCCGGTGCAGGCGATGAAGGCGGGATTCGGCACGAGGTAGCGCTTCGGCGCGGGCCGCACCTCCGTGTAGCCCACGGCGCTCCCGGAGACCTTCGTGAAGTCCCCCGCGAAGATGCCGGTGTCCTTCAGCTTCAGCGGCCCGAGGAGGCGCTGGACGTTCTCCGCGTAGGAGCGGCCCGAGGCGCTCTCGATGATGGCCTTCACGAGAATCCAGTTGGAGTGGGAGTAGTCGAACCGGGCGCCGGGCTCGAACTGGAGCGCGCCGCTCGCGTAGCGCTCCACCGCCGTGGTGAGGGGCAACTCCACCTCCGCCACCTTCCGGTCCGCCTTGAACGCGGCGATGAGGCCGTTCGGAACGCCGCTGGTGTGCGACAGCAGGTGGTGCAGCGTCACCTGGCCGCCGACGTCCTTGCGGTACGCCGGCAGGTAGTCGGAGATGGGGCGGGTCAGGGACAGCTTCTTCTCGTCCACGAGCTTCAGCACCACCAGCGACGCGACGAACTTGGAGATGGAGCCCAGTTGGTAGCGCGTCGTGAGCGCCGTGGGCGTGCCGGCCTCGAGGTCCGCGTGGCCGTAGGCGCGGTGGTGGAGGACCTCGCCGTTTCGCGCCACCAGGATGACACCGTTGAAGTCGGTGTCCGCGACGAAGCGGGAGAGGGACTCCTCCAGGCTGGCCGCCGAGGCCTGGACACCCACGAGCACCACCGACACCAGGAGACACAGCGACCGGGACAGCTTCGACAGCGGCATCACACCTCCTGGAGTACCTACGCAGGGCGCGAAGCCCTGATTGCGCGCTCCGGACACCCTACAGTTCCCGTGACACGCCCCGAATGTCCGGCTTGACGGCGCGGCACCCGTGCGCGCGAATGGGGCCCCCGCGATGCCGCCCCCCGCCCGCCTCCTCCGCTCGTCGTCCCGAGCGCTCCTCATCGGGGTGCTGGTGGCGGTGTTCCTCGCGCCGCTGGTGGTGATGTTCACCGGCTCACTGCGCCCTCCGGGCCTGCCGCCCCCACGCGGGGTGGAGTTGATTCCACAAGGCGCCGGGCTGGCCGCGTACTTCGCCACCTTCACGTTGGTGCCCTTCGGCCGCGCGCTCCTCAACTCCCTGCTGATTGCGGCATTCATGGTGCCACTGAGCGTCATCACCGCGTCCTGGGCGGGGCTGGCCCTGGCGCAGTCCACCGGGTGGCGCTGGCGGACGCTGGCCGGCACGGTGCTCCTCCTGGAGATGGTGCCCGGCACCGCCGTGTGGCTGGCGCGCTTCGCCGTCTTCAAGGTGCTGGGCCTCACCGGGACGCCCGTGCCGCTGGTGGCCCCGGCGCTCATGGGTGGCAGCCCCCTCTTCGTGCTCCTCTACGCGGTGGCCTTCCGGCGCCTGCCCCCGGAGCTGTTCGAGGCCGCGCGGCTGGAGGGCGCCGGCCCCGTGCGGCTGTGGCGCTCCATCGCCCTGCCGCTGGTGCGGCCCACCACCGCCGCGGTGGCGCTGCTGGCCTTCGCGCTGTCGTGGCGCAACTTCATCGACCCGCTGCTGTACCTCAGTGGAGAGGACGCGCTCACCGCGCCCCTCGCCCTGCACGCGCTGGAGCTGCTCGGCTCCACGCAGTGGCCCGTGCTGCTCGCCGGTGCCGTGGTCGTCACGCTGCCCGCCGTCCTCGCCTTCCTGGGCGCGCAGCGCATGTTCCTCGGCGAGGAGAGGGGAAGCGGATGGCTCGGACGATGAGGTGGACCGCGGCGCTCGCGCTGGCGGGCATGACGTCGCTGAGCGGCTGCAAGCGCGAGGAACCGACGGCGAAGGCCCCGGAGGCCGTAGACGCGGGCGCCCCCGCCACGCAGGCCACCGAGGTGACACTCCAGCTCTTCGGAGACCCGGCGGAGGTGGAGGGCTACCGCCAGCTCATCACCGCCTTCGAGGCGAAGAACCCGGACGTGAAGGTGCGCCTGGTCCCCATCGGCAAGCAGAAGGACCACATGGCTAAGCTCACCACCGCCTTCTCCGGTGGCACCCCGCCCGACCTCTTCCTCCTCAACTACCGGCGCTTCGGCCAGTTCGCCGCCAAGGACGTGCTGGAGCCGCTGGGCCCTCGCATGCAGAAGAGCGCCACCCTCAAGGAGCAGGACTTCTACCCGCAGGCCATGGAGGCCTTCCGTTTCGAGGGCACGCTGGAGTGCATCCCGCAGAATGTCTCCAGCCTCGTCGTCTACTGGAACCGCGGCCTCTTCGAGAAGCTGGGCGTGCCGCCGCCGAAGCCGGACTGGAGCTGGGACGACTTCCGCAAGACGGCCCAGGCCCTCACCCGCGACGAGGACGGTGACGGGCGCGCCGACGTCCACGGGCTCGCCTTCGACCCGAACCTGTCCCGCCTGGCGCCGTTCATCTGGCAGGCCGGCGGCGAGGTGGTCAATGACATCAAGGACCCGCGGCAGCTGGAGCTGCTCACGCCGCCCGCGCAGGAGGCGCTGCGCTACGTGCTGCGCCTGCAGCGCGTCTTCAAGGTGACGCCCACGCTGGAGGAGGCGAAGTCGGAGAACGCCGAGGCGCGCTTCGCGGCCGGGCGGCTGGGCATGCACCTCAACAGCCGCCGGCTGGTGCCCACGCTGCGTGAGGTGACGGCCCTGGACTGGGACGTGGCGCCGCTGCCCCGGCACAAGCAGAAGGCCACCGTGCTGCACTCGGACGGCTTCTGCATGTCACGCGCGTCGAAGGTGAAGGACGCTGCCTTCCGCTTCGTGGAGTTCGCCCTGGGCACGACGGGCGCGGAGCTGCTGGCGCGCAGCGGGCGCACGGTGCCTTCGCTGCGCGCCGTGGCGGAAGGGCCCGCGTTCCTGGACGCGAGCCAGCGTCCCGCCTCGGCCCGCGTCTTCCTGGACTCCCTGCCCATCATGCGCCGGCTGCCCAACGCTCCGGTGTGGAACGAGGTGGAGGCGCGCGCGGACGTCATCGTCGAGGAGTGGTTCTACACGGTGCCCCCCGGGGGCACGAAGCTGACGCAGGCGGACTCCACCGAGGTGCGCCCCGCGCAGGAGGCCGGTGGCTCCATGAAGCGGCTGCTGCGCCAGCGCGACGAGGTGAACACGCTCGGCCAGGAGCTGAACGAGGCCGTGCAGGGCATCCTCGACTCGGCGCCGCGGCCGGATGCCGGAGCCCCTTGAAGGGAGCGCCATGACAGGACGCGCCCCGCGCGGGAAGGAAGCCATGCTCTGGCTGGCGGCGCCGTTCCTCGCGGCGGCGGCGCTGCTGGTGGGCGTGCCCGCGCTGCTCGCGCTGGGCTTCGCCTTCACCGAGTACGACGCGCTGAGCCCCCCGCGCTTCGTGGGCGTGGCGCACTTCGTCCGGATGTGGGGCGACCCGCTCTTCTGGACGGCGCTGGGCAACTCGCTGCTCTTCGCCGGCATGGCGGTGCCCCTGCGGCTCGCGGTGGCGCTGGGGCTGGCGCTGCTGCTGCACCGGGGCGGACGGCTGGCGCGGGCGGCGGTGTTCCTCCCCACGGTGGTGCCGGACATCGCGTATGCGCTGCTGTGGCTGTGGCTGCTCAACCCGCTGTACGGCCCGCTCGCGCTGGCGCTGAAGGCGGCCGGCGTGACGAGCGGCGGGTGGCTGCTCACGCCGTGGGGCGCGCGCGGCGCGTTGGTGGCGCTCACCGTCTTCCAGCTCGGCGAAGTGTTCGTGGTGCTGCTGGCCGCGCGGCGCGAGCTACCGGAGGAGCTGTACGAGCTGTGCGAGCTGGAGGGCGGCAACGCGCTCACCGTCTTCCGCAGGGTGACGCTGCCGCTGCTGGCGCCCACGCTGGCGCTGCTCGCCGCGCGCGACGTGGTGGTGAGCCTGCAGACGACCTTCGTCCCGGCGCTCGTCATCACCCAGGGCGGGCCGCGCTACGCGACCACCTTCCTGCCGCTCTACATCTACGAGAACGGCTTCGAGTACCTGCGCATCGGGTACGCGTCCGCGATGACGTGGGTGATGTTCCTCGTCACCGCGGCCATGGTGGGCGCGCAGCTCTGGGTGCTGCGCGAGTGGCGGGCTTCCACCACTCGCCAGGCCTGAAGGCCTTACTTCGTCCCGGCGTCCGGCGCCGCCGAGGGCTTGCGCAGGGGGCACGACACAATCGCCCCATTCGGGTCGATGGCGTCGCTGCCGGTCTCCACCTTCAGAATCTTCCGTCCCTCACCGATGACGAACGTGTACCGCTTGGGCACGGAGAGCAGCGGCATCTTCACGTCATACGCCGCGACGACCTCTCCTTTCGGGTCGGGAATGAAGGGGAACGGTGCTTTCAGCTCGGCCTTGAAGCGCGCGAGCGTCTCCGCGTCATCCATACTGACGGCCAGGACCTGGCCGTGGAGCTTCTCGATGTCCGAGTACCTGTCCCGGTACGCCGAGAGCTCGCGGGTTCAACCACCTGTGAAGGCTTTGGGGAAGAAGGCCACGATGACGGGCCCCTGCTTCACCATCTCCGACAGGGTGTACACGTTGCCGGCCGTGTCCTTCACGGTGAAGTCCGGCGCCGTGTCACCCGCCTGCGGAATGGCCCCACTGAAGAGGCCCGCGACGAGCACTGGAATGAGCATGGCGGAGACTCTACTTCGCTTCGGCCAGGCGTGCCCACACCGCCGCAGCGGCCTCGCGGGCCTGCTCCGCCACCACCGTGGGATTCACCGACAGCGGCCGGCGCGCCCACATGCGCCAGACGCCGTCCACCATGACGGCCTCCACGTGGCGGCTGCCCAGGCCGAACACCACGTGCCACGCCAGGTTCTCCGCGGTGAGCGGCGTGGCCGGCAGGTAGTCGAGGATGAGCAGGTCCGCCAGCGCGCCCTCGCGCATGGGGCCCACGGGCGTCTCGAAGAGCTGTGACACCAGCCGGTGGCCGTTGGCGAGGTAGCGCAGCACGTCGATGGGCTGCCCCGCCTCGCGCGAGCGCAGGTACGCCGCCTGGGCCTCCGCGAAGAGGTCCGCGGACACGGCGTCCACGCCGAGCGTGGCGCGGTGGCCGAACTTCAGCGCGGGCGCGTAGCCCACCTCCAGCCCCTGGTTGGAGCGCGGCGTGTGGACAATCCACGCGCCGGTGGCAATCACCTGGGCCAGGTCCGCCCACTCCAGGTGGCCCACGTGCGCCAGTTGGCTCTTGGGGGACAACAGGCCCGCCTCCAGCAGCCGGGCCACGGGCGAGGCGCCGTAGCGCTCCGTGGAGAGGCGCTCGTCCAGCGGGTCCTCGGCGAGCGGCAGGTGCAGCCCGGCATTGCCCAGCGACTTCAGCGCCTCGACAATGCCCTGCAGGCCGTCCGGCCCCAGCGTGAAGCAGGGCCCCGCGCCCACCTGCCCGCGGAAGCGGCCCTTGGCCTTCTTCGCGAAGGAGACCGTCTCCTCCAGGCCCTCCTCGCGGACCACCGCGCCCAGCCGGTCCGACACCGCGTAGGACAGCACGCCGCGCACGCCCACCTCGTGGAGCCCGCGCGCCAGCCGCACCAGCGAGCCCGACACGGCCTTGGGGGAGGAGTGCGAGTCACAGACGGTGGTGGTGCCGCACTGGAGGGCCTCCAGCCCGCCCGCGGTACCGGCCACCTGCACCGCGTCCAAATCGAGCGCGCTCTCGTAGGGCCAGAGCACCTTCTCCAGGCTGTCCTGGTACGTCTCCAGCGGGGGGTGTGGCATGCCGCGGCCAAGCACCGCGTGCAGGCGGTGGTGCGCGCTGACGAGCCCCGGAAAGACGAGCTTGCCGGAGAGGGCGACGACTTCGTCGTCAGGGGCGGGGGTGAGGTCCGGCCCGCGAGCGACGATGCGCTCTCCTTCGATTCGCAAGTCCACGCGCTCCACGAGCGCGGGTTCCAGCTCGACGACGTAACCACCCTTGAGGACGGTGCCCAACATCCCTCCGTTCGCAGCGTGTGCGTGTCAGGGGCCCTCCTCCCGTGGGCCCAGGAAACGGCTCCGGAGGTTAGCACTCCAATCAGATTGCGCGAGCCAGCAGGTACAGCACCCACACCCCACGTAACGACCACAACACTGTGCGCAGCCAGTTGGAGGAGACCAGCCGGCGGTGCGCTTCCGGGTCGAAGCCGCCCCGGAGCGCGTCGTGCCGGGGCACCTGGAGGAGGAAGGTGGACGCCCAGATGGCAAGGACGGCCCCCAGCCCGGCCCACGCCATCCACGCGGGCACACCGGGCGGCAGGGGGCCGAAGACGAGCCACACGGCGGTCGCCAGCTCGACGAGCATGGGGCCACCCACCACCCAGGTGATTCGCCGGGCGTGCTCTACGGCATAGGTAGGGAAGCTGGCGGCTCCCACCCGGGCGAAGAGCGGATAGTGCACGACCTGGATGACGGCGATGACGCCCACCATGAAGAGGGTGGACGCCGCGTGTACGAGCCACAGCAGCCTGTCCATGCCCGCCTCCTCTCCACGGCACCCGGCCTCGCAGCGTGGGCTTCGCGACGGAACGGTGCAAGTTCCCCCGTGCGGAAGCGTCGTGAAGGCCGGGCGAGCGACCAGGGCAGGCGACAGGAGCAGGACGCGGGTGGGCTCCTACACGTAGACTGCCGCCATCTTGGAGCTGGAGCAGAACCCCTACTGGGTGGGCCGCTACCGACTGTCCGCGCGCATCGCGACAGGCGGCATGGCGGAGGTGTATCTCGGAAGGCGCATCGACGCGGACGGGACGCGCGGGCCGGCGGTGGCGGTGAAGCGGCTGATGCCGCACCTGGCCTCGGACCGGCGCGTCGTGCAGATGTTCCTCAACGAGGCGCGCATCACCGCGCAGGTGCGCCACCCCAACGTCGTCACGATTCTGGAGCTGGGGATGGAGGGCACCGAGCCCTTCATCGCCATGGAGCTGCTGGAGGGGCGCTCCTTCGCGGAGCTGCGCCAGGAGGCCGCGGAGCACGGCCAGCGCGTGCCGCTGGGAATCACGTTGCGCGTGCTGGTGGATGCGTGCCGCGGGCTGGACGCCGCGCACCGCGCCGTGGACGAGGCGGGCCGGCCGCTGCGCATCGTCCACCGCGACTTCACGCCGGACAACATCCACGTGGGCGTCAATGGCGCGGTGAAGGTCATCGACTTCGGCATCGCCAAGGCGGACGCGCTCGGCAGCGGCACCGAGCCCGGCGTGCTGAAGGGGAAGTTCTTCTACATGTCGCCGGAGATGATTGCCGGCAGGCAGGTGGACCACCGCGCGGACCTGTTCGCCGCGGGCGTCATGCTCTACGAGCAGCTCTGCGGCCGGCGCCCCTTCACGGGCCTGACGGCGGAGGAGGTGCTGGGACGCATCGCGGAAGGGCGCCCGAAGCCGCCCACCGCCTTCGACCCGTCCGTGCCCGCGGCGCTGGAGCTGGTGTGCCTCACCGCGCTGGCGAGGGACCCGGCCGCGCGCTTCGACAGCCTCGAGTCCTTCATCGACGCGATGGAGGCCATCGGCGGCGCGGCGGAGGTGGCCACGCACGAGCAGCTCGCCGCGTACGTGGACACCCTCTTCCCGCCCGACAGCGACTCGAAGCGGCAGACCCTGCGCCGGGCGCGGCTCGCGGACCCGTCGCATGGGGGCACGCCTCCGGCCCACGTCCGCCAGGGAGGCGCGGAGACCGCACCGGAGCCCGCGCGCGGCCACGAGGACGGCGGGACGGGCACCTCCGGAGCGCCTGGTGCACGGGGGTGGTCGGGTGAGATGCCGCAGCAGGGCACGCCGGGCCTGAATGCCGCCGCGAGCCCGCGCTCCCTGTCGCAGCCGGGCACCGCCGCATCGCTTCCCTCGCGGGCGGGCACGCCCGGCACGAATGCCGTCGCGACCTCCAGCGTGCAGACTGCGGGGGCGTCGGGTGCGGCGCCCGACTCCCAGGTGACGGAGGGCGCCTCCACCGGCCGGAAGCCCTCACGGCTCGGCGCCATCCTCGCGGCGGTGCTGGTGCTGGGCGCGCTTGGCGGCGGCGCGGCGTGGTACCGCATGCGCCCGACAGTGCCTCCCGCCGAGCGGCTGGCGAAGGCCGAGGCCGCGCCCACTCCCGACGCGAAGGTGTCCGCGCTGGAGGGGCTGGGCGCCGACGCGCGCGCGACGTCCGCGGAGCTGGCCCGGGCCGGCGCCCTGCTGATGGCGGCGGGCGCCCATGCGAAGGCGCTGGAGCTTGCGGAGGCCTACACCTCCCGCTTCCCGAAGGACGTGGAGGCGCACCTGCTCGAAGCGCGCGCCGCCACGGAGCTGCTCCTGGGCAAGCGGGCCGAGCGCGCCCTCGACAATGCCACCGCGCTGGCGCCCAAGGACCTCCGGCCCCTGCTGGCGCTGGCGGAGCTGCGCGAGCGACAGGGCGACGTGCCGGGCGCGCTGGCCGCGCTGGCGAAGGCGTACGCGCTGAAGCCGCGCTCCGCCGAGGTGACGCCGCGCTATGGGCGCCTGCTCTCCCAGAGCGGACGGCTGGACGAGGCCGCCACCGTGCTGGCCGCGTGGACGCGCGAGAATGACGACGACGCGCGGTGCCTCGCGGAGCTGGGCTTCGTGCGCTTCCGCCAGCAGCGCGTGGACGAGGCCGCCAGCCTTCTCAAGCGCGCGCTCCGCAAGGACGCGCGGCTGTCCGTGGCGCACTACTACCTGGGCGCCGTCCTCTTCCGTCAGGGGGACACCTCGGGCGCCGAGCGCGCCTACCAGGAGGCGGACAAGCTCGCCCCGGAGGACCCGCGCGCCCTCACCGCCCGCTGCCAGCTCCACGCCCACACGGGCAACGCGGCCGCGGTGGACGAGGTGAAGCGCGCACTGGCGAAGCGCTTCCCGGACCGCGCGAGTGTCCTCGCGACGGAGTGCTCGACGGGGAAGTGAAGCCAGGGTCCGGCAGGCGCGCTACCTTCCCCGCCATGCACCCCTTCCGCCTCACGCCCGCGCTCACCGCCCTGCTCGTCGGCGCCGCCGCGTGCTCCTCGTCCACCGAGGCGCTCCGGAACGGCTCACCCGGCGTGGGCCCCTCCGCGGAGCCACCCGTCCCGGAGCGCACCGCCTGCACCGGCTTCACCGTGGGGCCCGGCACCTACGACTGGGCGGTGAAGCACGAGGGCCGCACGCGCACCTACCGCGTCCACGTCCCGCCCGGCTACGACGCCGCCCGCCCCACGCCCACCGTGCTCGCCTTCCACGGCTTCGGCTCCAACGAGCGTAACATGGAGGCCCTGACGGGCCTGTCCACGCTGGCCGACACGGAGGGCTTCCTCGCCGTGTACCCACGCGCGCTCAGCCCGGCGGAAATCCGCGGCACCGGCACCCAGGACTCGCCCCGGAGCTGGAACGGCGGCGGGTGCTGCGCCCCGGCCCGGGGCGTCGTGGACGACGTGGGCTTCGTGGACGCGCTGCTGGCGGACCTGGACACGCGCCTGTGCGTGGACACCCGCCGCACCTACGCCATGGGCTTCTCCAACGGCGGCTACTTCACCTACCGGCTGGCCTGCGAGCGCGCCAGCCGCTTCGCCGCCGTCGCCCCCGTGTCCGGTCCGGAGAATGTCAGCTCCTGCACGCCGTCGCGCCCAGTACCTGTGCTGCACTTCCACGGCACCGCCGACGACCTCATCCGCTACGCGGGCGGCGACAACCTCGGCCGCTACGGGGAGGTCTACCCCGGCGCCGAGGAGACGGTGCGGCGCTGGGCGAAGCGCAACGGCTGCGGCGATACCGCCGTGCAGACGTACCAGCAGGGAGACAGCACCTGCACCACGTACACCGGGTGCACACCTTCGAGCGCCACCGCCTCGCTGTGCACCGTGCAGGGAGGCAGGCACGCGTGGCCGGGATACCCCAACTTCAACAACGGCACGCTGAACCTGGACGCCACGCGTGAGGCGTGGCGCTTCTTCAAGGAGAGAGCCCGTCCATGAGCGCCCGCGCCCTCATCATCAACGCCGACGACCTGGGTTATGACCCGGCCGTCACCCGAGGCATCCTCCGCTCCATGCGCGAGGGCGTCGTCTCCTCGGCCACCTTCATGGTGAACACCCCCTTCTCCGAGAGTGCCGCGCGCGAGGCCCGGGGGCTGTCCATCGGCCTGCACCTCAACCTCGCCCGGGGCACGCCCGTGTGGAGCGGCTTCCCCCGCGCGCTGCTCGGCGAGGACGGCGGCTTCGTGGAGGCCCGCGCCGCCACCCTGCCCCCGGACGTGGTGGAGGCGGAGGTCTTCGCGCAGCTCGCCCGGCTCACGGGGCTGCTCGGCCGGCCCGCCACCCACGTGGACGTGCACAAGCACCTGCACCGCCACCCGCACGTGCTGGAGGGTCTGGCCCGCGCCGCCCGCGCGGCCGGAGTGCCTGTGCGCTCCATCGACGCGGGCATGCGGCGCGCGCTGGAGTCCCATGGCGTGGCCACCAACGCGCACTTCATCGGTGACGCGGGCACGGACGCGTACTGGACGCTGGAGCGCTTCGAGCAGCACCTGGCCTCGCTGCCCGCGGACGGCGTCATCGAGCTGATGTGCCACCCGGGTTACCGGCCGGAGACGCTGAAGAGCGGCTACGCCGCCCAGCGCGAGGTGGAGCTGGAGACGTTCCTCCACCCGCGGGCCCGCGAGGTGCTGGCGAAGGCCGGCGTCGTCCCGGCGGACTTCCGCGTCCTCACACCCGGGGGCTGAGCCCCGCGAGCGGCGCCTCGGGCGCGGCCAGCTCCGTGGGCCGGCGCCGCTCCACCGACAGCACGTTGCGCACCCGCGCCACCAGCTCGTCGGGGAGGTACGGCCGGGTGCACAGCGAGGTGTTCTCCTGCGCCCACCAGGGCCGCTCGTCGCCGGCCAGCAGGATGGGCACGGGCCGTGCGCGGGGCAGCGTGGCGAAGGTCTCCAGGAAGACGCCCGCCTGCCCGTGCGTGGCGCTGGTGGACAGGACGATGAGGTCCACCGGCAGGTGCGTGGCCCGGCGCAGGGCCTCCGCGCCGTCGCGCGCGGTGAGCACCTCGAAGCCCTCCGCCAGCAGCACGCGCTCCGCCACCGACTCCTGCGCGCGGTCCTCGTCCAGGAGCAGCACCCGGCGCGGCAGCCGCTTCACCTCGTGCGAGGCCATGCTCGGCAGGCTCATCGTGAAGGTGCTGCCGTGGCCCTCCGAGCTGGCCAGGGAGAGCGAGCCCCGGTGCAGCTTGGCGATGGAGTGGCTGATGAACAGGCCCAGCCCCAGCCCGCCGAAGTTGCGGTGCGACACGTTGCGCGCCCGGTAGAAGCGCTGGAACACCTGCGACTGGTCCGCGCCAGGGATTCCGATGCCGTGGTCCTTCACGTGGATGCGCGCCTCGCCGTGCAGCTTCTCCACCGTGACGGAGATGGGCTCGCCCGCGGGGCTGTACTTGTGCGCGTTCTCCAGCAGGTTGACGAGCACCTGCTCCAGCCTGTCCCGGTCTCCCTGCACCCAGACGCGCTCGCGCGGCACCTCGACGGTGAAGGGCCGCTCGAAGGCGGCGCGGAAGTGGTCCACCACCTCCGCCACCAGCTGCCCCACCTCCAGCGCGGCCAGGTTGAGCGCCAGCTTTCCCGCATCCAGCCGCGACGCGTCCAAGAGGTCATCCACCAGCCCCGCCAGCCGGTCCACCTGGCGCTTGGACTTGAGCACCGAGGCCAGCTCCACCGGCTGCCCCGCGGAGATGCGCCGCTCCATGGTGTACAGGCCCAGCTTCAGCGGGGTGAGCGGCGTCTTCAGCTCGTGGCTGGCGATGGACATGAACTCCTCGCGCACCTGGAGCGCCGCCTTCGCCTCGCGCAACAGGCGCGCGTTCTCCACCGCCACCGCGAGCTGGTTGGCCGCCGCGCTCCACAGCTCCAATTCGCGCACGGAGAAGGACGTCCCCTGCTCCTTGTAGAGCAGGAGCAGGCCCACCGTGCGGCGCGGCGCGCACAGCGGCACCGCGGCGAAGATGGAGCCCATGGCATCCCCGTAGCCGCGCTGGATGCCGAGCTGCGGCTGGCGCGAGGCCAGCGCCTGCCGGAACGGGTCCTCCTCCACGTCGAAGGTGTCCTCCGGCGAGTCCGAGCCCGCCAGGTCCGACACCGCGGCCCGGCGCAGCTCCTTGCCCTCCTCGCAGAGGAAGACCTCGGCGCGCCGCACCTGGGCGCAGCGCACCAGCGCCACCACGGCCGCCGCGCAGACGCTGTCCACCTCGAAGGTCTCCCCCACCGCGCGGGCAATCTCCTGCACCGCCTGGGAGAAGGCCCCCTCGTCGTCCACACCGGAGGGCTCGACGACCAGCCAGGCGCCCGGCTTCTCGCCCGCCTTCGCGGGCCGCACCTGCACGCGCACCTGCCGGAGCGCGCGGGTGATGACGTGGCCGGTGTGGGCCCGGCCCTCGCGGATGGCGCGCTCCACCGCGTCCAGGCTGCGACCGCGCTCGAGCGCATCCAGCAGGTCGCCGCCCGCGCGCAATTCCACGCCCGTCTTGTGGGCAAAGCCGTCCTCGCACCACTGGACGCGCAGGTCCGGCCCGACGCGTATCAGTGCGAGCGGGAGGCACGAAAAAGCATCTTCGACGTCGGAAGGAAGCGGCATGTGCTCAGGGCGGGGGGAGAGACCCACTGGGGATTATGAGCGCCTCTCCGGGCTGGCAACCGACCCTCCCCCCGGATTCCCCGCTGGTGGACGCCGGGCACGTTGGGGGGCCGACAGATGCCCCCAGGGGCAGGCGGCAAGCCGACATCCACGCGACGGATGACACTCGGCGTCGGTGTGGTAGACGACATCGCCATGCCCTCGCAGCCGACCAAGGACATCCAGACCTTCCCCAACCCCGCAGCCGATCGCGACTACGAGATTGCCTTCGACTGTCCGGAGTTCACCTGCCTGTGCCCCCTGACGGGCCAGCCGGACTTCGCCCGCTTCAAAATCACGTACGTGCCCGACCAGCTCTGCGTGGAGCTCAAGAGCCTCAAGCTCTACATGTGGGCGTACCGCAACGAGGGGGCCTTCCACGAGAAGGTCACCAACACCATCGCGGACGACATCATCAAGGCCATCCAGCCGCGCAAGCTCACCGTGGTGGGCGACTTCTTCGTGCGCGGCGGCATCGGCACCATCGTCACCGTCACGCACGAGAAGAAGAAGGGCTGAAAGCCCCGCTCGGGCCTACTCCTGCTCCTGCCGCTGCTGGAGCAGGTCGTCGGCCCGCTTCTGCATGTCCCCCTCGATGCGGTCCGCGGCCTTGCGCGCGTTCTCCAGCCCGCGCGCGGCAGCCGCCTCGGGGTCCGTCCGCGCGGGCCGGTACAGGACGTACCAGACCGCCCCGGCGACGATGCTGATGCCCAACACGAAGGTGACGATGCGTCCCATGGGATGCCTCCTGCCTCTTGTCAGCGGAAGAGCTGCTCTATCAACGGCGCCCACTGGGACTGGCTCAGGTAGAGCCCCGCGCCCGCGGCGGTGATGACGGCGGCGGCGGCGGCCAGCACCCACTTGAGGCCGCCACCCGAGCCGCCGCGAGGCATGTCGAACACCTCCACCGCGGCGTCCAGCTCCTGCGGGCGGAGCAGCTGCTGGGCCTCCGTCTCCGTGAGCTTGTTGCGGTGGCGCAGGAAGGCGACGAGCAGCGCCGCGTGGGAAATCTGCACCTCCTGCGCGAGGAACACGTCCAGCTCGCGCCGCATGGCGGCGGCGTCCGGGAAGCGGTCCTCCGGCTTCACCTCCATGGCGCGCTGGATGATGCGGGACAGCGCCGCGGGCACGTTGGGCGCCACCTTGGAGAGCGGCGTGTACTTGCCGTCGCGAATCTTGGCGAAGACCTCGCCGGCCGTCTTGCCGTGGAAGGGCCGGGCGCCGGAGAGGGCTTCGTAGAGGAGCACGCCGAGCGAGAAGATGTCGGTGCGCCCGTCGAGCGGCGCGCCCGTCACCTGCTCCGGTGACATGTACGAGGGCGTGCCCACGGCCATGCCCTGCTGGGTGAGCGCCTCCATGCCCACGTCCTTGGCGATGCCGAAGTCCATCAGCTTCACCTCACCGGACTTGGTGAGCATGACGTTGGCGGGCTTGAGGTCGCGGTGGATGATGTGGCGGAAGTGCGCGTGGTCCAGCGCGCTGGCGATGCGCGCGGCGATGACGCCGGTGACGTCGGGCGGCAGCGGCCCCTCGCGGATGAGCGTGTGGAGGGTGGGCCCGTCCACCAGCTCCAGAATCATGAAGAGGCTGTCGTTCTTCTCCACCAGGTCGTAGAGCGTGACGATGTTCTGGTGGCGGAAGGCGGCCAGCGCGAGCGACTCGCGGCGGAAGCGCGACAGCGTCTCCTTGTCGCGCTGTCCCCCCGGGAGCAACTCCTTGATGGCGACCTCGCGCTGCAACATCTCATGCAGGCCGCGATACACGACGGCCATGCCGCCGCGACCCAGCTCTCCGAGTACGCGGTAGGCGCCAATCTTCCGATGACGGGTGGCTTTCTCTGCGGGGGGCACGGCGCGGAGGGTAGCGGACCCTACGCGCACCGTCGATGGGCCGTGTGGCCACCCACCGGGCGGGCGGGTCCGGGGGGAGATGACTCCACGGCGGAGTCCGCTACCCTGCGTGCCCCCATGAAGAATCTCCGCTTCCTCGTCCCCGTCCTCGCCCTCTTCACCCTTCAGGGTTGCATCTACCACCGCGGCCTCAAAGAGGCGCAGTCCTCTCCGTCCAAGTCGAAGAAGTCCAAGTCCAGCAGCAAGCAGTGCCACCCGAGCCAGTACTGGGACGGCGACCAGTGCCGTCACAAGGGCAAGGGCCACGGCGCTCGCAAGCACGACGACTGAGCGGGTGACGTGTGGGACGGCCCCGGTGTCACCCGGAGGCCGTCCCGCTTCCGCTCCTGGAGCGGTAGGGTACGGGCGTCCATGCGCACCGAAGCCGCCCTGTCCCCGCTGCCCGTCCCTCCCCTGCCGTCCCCCCGGGAGGAGGATGCGGAGCGCATCACCCTGCTGGATGGCGGGACGGAGGCGTACCCGCGAATGCTGGAGGCCATCGCCTCCGCGAAGAACCGGGTGCACCTGGAGGTGTACACCTTCGAGCGTGAAGGTGTGGGCGCGCGCTTCCTCGACGCGCTGGTGGAGGCGGCGCGGCGGGGTGTGACGGTGAAGGTGGTGGTGGACGGCTGGGGCAGCATCAAGGCCAGCAGCCACCTCACCGAGACGCTGAGGGCCGCGGGCGCGAAGGTGCGCGTGTACAACCCGCTCACCTCGCTGTGTACCGGCCGCTCGTGGCGCAACCACCGCAAGATTCTCCTGGTGGATGACGCGGTGGCGTTCCTGGGTGGCATCAACATCGGGGATGCGTATGCGGCGCACGGTGACGAGCCGGGGTGGGCGGACCTGGCGCTGGAGCTGCGCGGGGACATCTGCCGGCAGCTGGGCGCGAAGCTGCACGCGGGCGCGTCCGCGCTGGTGTCGGGGCCGGTGAGCCTGTTCCTGTCGGGCCTCGGCGGTGGGCACCGGCTGCGCAAGCGCTACCTGTCCGCGATTGATGGGGCGAAGCGCGAGGTGGTGCTGGCGCACGCGTACTTCCTTCCGGACATGGGCTTCGTGCGGGCGCTGAAGCGGGCGGCGCGGCGGGGGGTGAAGGTGTCCCTGCTGCTGGCCGGGCGCAGCGACGTGGTGTTCGCCCGGGCGGCGACGATGCGGCTGTACCGCGACTTCCTGCGCGCGGGCGTGGGCATCTACGAGTGGACGGCGACCACGCTGCACGCGAAGGCGGCGGTGGTGGATGGGGAGAAGCTGCTGGTGGGCAGCTTCAACCTGGACCCGCTGTCGCTCGTGAATCTGGAGACGCTGGTGGAGGTGGAGGAGCCGCGCGTGTCGGCGCAGGCGTCGCTGTGGCTGGAGAAGCACATGGCGGTGTCGCGGCGCGTGTTCCTGGAGGAGTGCGGACGGTCGCCGTTGCAGCAGTGGCTGCTGGATGTGGTGGGGCTGGTGGTGGCGCGATTCGCGGAGCGGTTCGCGAGCTTCATCGGGCGGCGGCGGAGGAGGTAGCAGCGCGCGGTTGCGGGTTCCCCTGATTCTGGTGGGGAGGGTCCGGTTCGTACTCTCCTCTACGCATCCAGCCCAGGTTTGGGGCCATCCGATGAGCGAACATTTTCCAAGGATTCGGCTACGAGCGCAGAGCGGATACATGCTTGTTCGTGAGGGTCTGAGCCTTTGCTTCTTCATGAAGCGCCTGCACTCCGAAGTCGCGCTGTCAGTCGTGCGCTCGCTGGAGATATTCCTTCAAACCCTGGGCTCCTCGGCGCTCGACTCCTACGCGGACGACGAAGGCGAGTGGCAGCAGCTTGACGAAGCCGGCTGGGAACGCACCCGTCGTGAGCTTCTCAATCCGCGCTACGCCAACGTCCACCTGGTTGACTCCGCGAGTGGCGAAGTGCGTTATCGCTTCACCTATAGCGGGCGAGCAATCAATGACCCGTCCATCCACAGCGACCCGGACGAGGTCTGCGCAGTCTCGTATTGGCTGCCTACCGAAATACTCGAGGAACGTGGTCCCTCGTGGGTGCGAGAGTTGATACTGGCGCTGGCCGCCCCCCTGCCCTTTTCCTCTGGAAACGCGGGGCTCGCATTCAACTGCCGGCTGGACCTGGCAGGTGTCGCACACGAGGTCCACAAGTACTGCTTCCGCCATCCCGGGATGGACGTGCTCCATCCGAGCTCGATTTCGACGCGCATTGGCACACGCGTCCAAGGCCCATCCTGGCTGACCTTCCTGGGACAGCCCGTGCTTGGTGAGCTCGGTGGACCCTCGGGCCTGCGCTCCCGGCTCCAAACTCCAGGGACCACCGTGCAGGAGATGGAGGGCGACCGGGCCGTCATCACCCTCGGACTCTGGCCCGAAGCTGGAGACACCGGGCAGGGCAAGGAGTTGCCCGCCTACCGCGAACTGGCCCGTATCCTGGAGCCGTGGACCCTCTGGGGCGAGGGTGCGTACCAGCTTGGCCTGGACCCGGACGAAGCCCGCCGCTGGGAGCGCCGCTTCCTCGACTGAGGCCCTGCTCGCCACACGGCCGTCACACGACGGTTGCGTGCGGTTCCCGCTGCGCCCCCGTGCCGTCGCGCCCTACACTTGGCGGCACGCCATGCCCACTCCTCCCCTCCAGCCCGTCCTCGCCGCCATCGACGTGGGCACCAATGCCGTGCGCCTGGAGCTGGCGCGCCCGGACGCCGACGGCTCGCTCGAGACACTCCACCAGGAGCGAGACCCCATCCGCCCCGGCGAGGGCGTCTTCGCCACCGGCGCCATGCCGGAAGAGACCGCCGAGCGGCTCCTGTCCACGCTGCGCCGCTACGCCGCCCTCTGCCGCCGCCACAAGGCCCACGTGCGCGCCGTCGCCACCAGCGCCCTGCGCGAGGCCCGCAACAGCAGCGACATCGTCCGCCGCGTCCGCGAGGAGGCCGGCCTCACCCTCGAAGTCGTCAGCGGCAAGGAGGAGGCCCGCCTCATCTGCCTCGGCGTCCTCCACCGCAAGCCCCCCGGCACCCGCTCCCTCCTCATCGACATCGGCGGCGGCAGCACCGAGGTCGCCACCGCCGTGGGCGAGAAGCCCGACAACCTCTGGAGCCTCTCGCTCGGCTCCGTGCGCCTCACCGAGGTCTTCGAGGCCTCCGGCACCGTGACGGCCAAGCAGCTGCGCCTCATGCGCAGCTTCGTCTACGAGGCCCTGCGCAAGACGCTCCCCGAGCACCTGCCCAACCTGCCCCGCGTGGCGCTCGGCTCGTCCGGCACCATCAACGCCGTGGTGGCCTTCGCCTCCAGCGAGAGCAGCGGCAACGCCACCGTGCGCCAGCTCACCCAGGCCGTGGACACGCTCGCGGACATGCCCCCCGAGCGCCGGCGCAAGCGCTTCGACCCCAAGCGCGCGGACATCATCGTCTCCGGCGCCGTCATCCTCGAGGCCGTCGCCCGCCACCTGGGCGTGGAGTCCGTCAGCGTCGTCAACCGCGGCCTGCGCGACGGCATCCTCGTGGACCTGCTCTACCGCCAGGACGAGGACCGCGAGGACCACAGCCTCGCCGACGCCGCCATCGCCATGGGCCAGCGCTTCTTCTTCGACGAGAAGCACGCGCGCCAGGTCTCCCGCCTCTCCCTCGCCCTCTTCGACGGGCTCGCCGCCCTCCACCAGCTCCCGCTGTCCGTGCGCCCCTACCTGGAGGTCGCCGCGCTGCTGCACGACGTCGGCCACGCCGTCAGCTACGAGCGCCACCACAAGCACACGTACTACCTCATCCGGAACGCGGACATCCCCGGGCTCGCCGACCGCGAGCGCGAGCTGGTGGCCCGCGTCGCCCGCTACCACCGGCGCAGCCCGCCGGAGCTGGCGCACTCCGGCATGGACGGCCTCAACCCGACCGAGGCCCGCACCGTGCGCAAGCTGGCCACCCTGCTCCGCGTGGCCAACTCGCTGGACTTGAGCCACCACCAGCCCATCAAGGACTTCAAGGTGACCAACGGCAAGGACGGCGTCGCGCTGCACCTGCACACGCGCCAGCCCGTGGACCTGGAGCTGTGGAACGTGGAGCACGAGGTGCTGAACTTCCGCCGCGTCTTCGGCAAGCGGCTGTCGTTCCACGTCCACCACACCGGCGCCCGGTAGCGCCCGCCCGCCCGGCCGCTGTCCGGAAGAGGAGGCGGCGCTCGCTTTGCCCCCACCCCGGGGGATGCCCAGCCTCCAAGGCGCACGGGTCCGCCCTCACGACGGGCCCGTCCGCCTTGTGAACAGGGCCCCACGAGGGGCAGGAGCGCGCGCGATGAAGGCTGTCGTTTTCCATGGGATTGGGGACATCCGGCTCGACGAGGTGGAGGAGCCGAACATCGAGAAGCCGACGGACGCCGTCGTCCGCCTGAGCGCGAGCGCCATCTGCGGCACGGACCTCCACATGATTCGCGGCACCATGCCTGGCATGAAGCCGGGCACCATCCTCGGCCACGAGGGCGTGGGCTACATCGAGTCGCTCGGTGACGACGTGCGCAACTTCAACGTCGGGGACCGGGTCGTCATCTGCTCCACCATCGCCTGCGGCAACTGCGTCTACTGCCGCACCGGCTACCATTCCCAGTGCAACGACGCGAATCCCAACGGGCCCGCCGCGGGCACCGCCTTCTTCGGCGGCCCGGCGATGACGGGCCCCTTCCACGGCATGCAGGCGGAGAAGGTCCGCGTGCCCTTCGCGCACGTGGGCATGGTGAAGGTGCCCGAGGGCGTCACCGACGAGCAGGCCATCCTCGTCTCCGACATCTTCCCCACCGGCTACTTCGGCGCGGAGCTGGCGGAAATCAAGACCGGCGACACCGTGGCGGTGTTCGGCTGCGGGCCGGTGGGCCTGTTCGCCATCGCCAGCGCGAAGCTGATGGGCGCCGGCCGCGTCTTCGCCATCGACTGCCACGAGGACCGCCTGGACCTGGCCCGCTCGCAGGGCGCCGAGGTCATCAACTTCGACCAGGAAGACCCCGTCGAGACGCTCAAGCGCCTCACCAACGGCATCGGCGTGGACCGCGCCATCGACGCGGTGGGCGTGGACTCCATGCATGCCCACCACGGCCCGGCGGAGAAGGCCGCCAAGGCGGAGAAGGCCGAATTCAAGCGCGAGGTGAAGGAGGCCGCCCCCAAGACGAACCCGGATGGTGACAACTGGGTGCCGGGCGATGCCCCCGCGCAGGCGCTGCTGTGGGCGGTGGACGCGCTGGCGAAGGCAGGCACGCTGTCCATCATCGGCGTCTACCCGCAGCAGATGCGCACGTTCCCCATCGGCATGGCGATGAACAAGAACCTCACGCTGAAGATGGGCAACTGCAACCACCGCAAGTACATCCCCAAGCTGCTGGAGCTGGTGCGCACCGGCGTGGTGGACCCCACGTCCATCCTGTCCCACGTGGAGCCCATGGGCAGCGCCATCGACGCGTACCGCAACTTCGATTTGCGCAAGCCGGGCTGGGTGAAGGTGGAGCTGGAGCCGTCGCAGATTCAGTGACGGCGTCCGAGCCTCCGAGCCTCGGGGCCTTCACGCATCCAGCAGGAGGCACGAGTCGCCGAACTCGTGCCCCAGGTAGCCGCTCGCCTCCGCGTGGGCGGCCGCCTCCTTCAAGAGCGGCAGCGGCGCGAAGGACTGGAGCAGCGCATGGTGGCTGCTCCCCGGCTCGTGCACGCCCGTGAGCAGCCCGTGCACCACACGCGGGACGTAGCCCGGGCCCAGCAGCAGGTCCGTCGTGCCCTCGCCCGCCACCAGCTTCCCGCCGTGCTGCGCCGCGCGGCCCTCCAGGGCCCGCACCACGGTGGTGCCCACCGCCACCACGCGTCCGCCCTGAGCCCGGGTGCGCTCCACCGCCTCCACCGTGGCGGCGGGAAGGTCCGAGCGCTCGGGCCGGGGCAGCGCCGCGTCCAGCACGTCGTCCCCCGTGGAGGACAGGCCCGCGGCGTGTGTCAGCGTCGCAAGCTGCACGCCGCGCCGTCGCAGCGCCAGGAGCAGGCTCCCGGTGAGGGGCAGGCCCGCGGATGGAGCCTCCACGGCCCACGGGCGCGCGCCGTACACCGTCTGCACGTGCCACAGCGCCAGCGGCCCGCCGGTGTACGCGTACTGCACCGGACGCCCGCCCCGGTACAGCGCCGCCCACAGCGCCGCGCCCGCTTCCGCGAAGGCCACGCGCAGGAGCCTCGGCGAGGGCGGCAGCACCTCCACCACCCGCGTGTGCAGCCCGCCCGCGACGAAGCGCGTGCCCACCGGCAGCACCGGCGGCGGCGGCCGGTCCTCGGTGCGCTTGCGCCAGTCCCCCGTGCCGAAGAGCACCGCCGTCCAGGTGCCGTCCGGCTCGCGCGACATCAGCCGCAGCTCGATGCGCTCTCCCGCCTCGGTGCGTCCGGCCAGGGAGGCGGGCAGCGTGGCGGCGTCATTGAGCACCAGCAAGTCCCCGGCGCGCAGCAGCGACGGCAGGTCCGCCACGTGCGCGTCGGAGAAGCGGCCCGCGCGGGGCTCCACGTGCAGCAGGCGCCCCGTCTCCGGGCGCTCGTTGGGCCAGCGCGCGGGCTTCATGCGGCCTCCAGCTTCGCCGCCTCCAGGCGGGTGCCCGAGGGCAGCGACTCCGCCCGCTGCTCCACCCACGCGACGAGGCGCGCCGCCACCGACTCCGGCCGGGCGAGCTTCGAGTAGTCCGCGTCCGGCACCGCGTCGCGGTACATCCGCGTGTCCATCTCCCCCGGGTCCACGTTGAGGAAGCCCACGCCGGTGCCCTCCAGCTCCGCGGCCCAGATGCGACCCAGGTGCTCCAGCGCCACCTTCGACACGCTGTACGCGCCCCACCGCGGGTAGGCGGACACCGCCGCGTCCGAGGTGAGGTTCAGCACCAGCCCCTGCCCCCGCACCACCATGCTGCCCGCCACCGCCTTGGTGAGGCGGAAGGGGCCCACCACGTTGACCTCCAGCACGCGCTGCAGGTCCTCGCACGCGGTGTCCAGCAGCAGCGGCAGCGGCGTGGGGCCCAGCGTGCTCGCGTTGTGCACCAACACGTCGATAGGGCCCACCAGCGCCGTGGCCGCGCCCACCAACGGGTGAATCGCCTCCTTGTCCCCCATGTCATATGCGAGCGCGTGGACCTCCAGTCCCTCCACGCGCAGGGCCGCGGCGGCGGCCTCCATCTCTCCGGCGTGGCGCGCCACGCCCACCACCCGGGCGCCCCGGCGGGCGAACGTCGCCATCAGCGCTTGGCCCAGCCCCCGGCTCGCCCCCGTCACCAGTACGGCCTTTCCGACCAGCTTCATGCGTGTGTCCTCCATGCCTGGAGGGATACACGGCTTCCGCCAAAGGATTGGTGCGGCGGCCAATGCCTTGGCAGATTGCCAATCCATGAACGACGAGAACCTGCCGGACAGGCTGGCACGCAACATCCGGACCCTCCGCGAGACGCGGGGGGCCACGCAGGCGCAGCTCGCGAAGCTGGCGGGCGTGCCCCGGGCCACCTGGGCGAACCTCGAGTCCGGGGCCGCCAACCCCACGCTGGCCGTGCTGCACCGGGTCGCGGGCGCGTTGCAGGTGTCCCTGGAGGAGCTCATCGCGAAGCCGCGGGCGAGCGCCCGGCACTACCCTCGCGCCAGCCTCCCCGTCCGCATGCGCGGCGCGGGCATGCTGCGCAAGCTGCTGCCCGACCCGCTGCCCGGCATGGAGTTCGACCGGATGGAGCTGCCGCCCCAGGTGCGCATCACCGGCGTGCCCCACACCCCCGGCACCCGCGAGTACCTCGCCTGTGAGGCCGGCGAATTGCTGCTCATCGCCAGCGGCGAGCGCTTCCACCTCCAGCCCGGCGACGTCGTCGTCTTCCGGGGCGACCAGAAGCACTCCTACGAGAACCCGGGGACGAAGACGGCCGTGGGCTACTCCGTCGTCCTGCTGGCGCCGGCGGTGTGAGCCGGGCGGCTCAGCCCGCGTCGCGCCCGTAGTACCAGGCAGTGAGGGCGAGGCGCGGGGCGAAGGCGGGCAGCACCTCGTGCTCGATGCGCTCGCTCAGGAACACCACCAGCCTGTCCAGCGACGGCTCCACGTCCACGGGCGCGGAGTCCTCCGGGTACAGCCGCAGCACGCCGCCGTGTGCCGGCGTCCAGCCCGCGTTGGCGTACCAGATGGCCGTGGCCCGCCGGTTGGACTGGCCGGGGAACGCGTCGCGGTGACGCGCGTAGTGGGCCCCTCCGCCCGGGTAGCAGGCGAGCTGCAAGTCGAAGCGCCCGAGCCCCAGGTACGCGCCGGAGGACAGGGCCTCGCCCAGCTGTCGGAAGGACTCCCACAACACGCCGAGCGGTGTGCCCGGCTCCGGCAGCACCCAGTCGATGAGGTCTCCGCGCACGGCCGTGTCGCGCGTGCGGTCCGCGCCGCGCCGGATGGCCGCGGGCCGCAGGCCGCCGGAGTCCACCCGGCCCAGGGCCTCGTCCCGCGCCGCGTGCGCTTGCGCCTCGCCCAGGAACGCGGGCCGGATGAAATATCCGCGCGTACCCAGCGCTTCGACCTCCTCGTCCGTCAGCTCCACCCGGCTTCCTCCACGCGACACGTCGCTCCCGTGCGCACACCGTGCCCCAGACGCCCCCTCCAGGGAAGGAGGTACACTGCCCCCATGGCGCACCTCTCGCGAGTCCTCACCGTCCTCCTGGGTGCCACGCTCGGCGCGCTGGGCGCCTGGCTGCTCCTCCGCCCGCCGCCCACCTCCCTGCCGGACACGCCGTCCGTCGTGCAGCAGATGCGCGACGTGGCCCGGCTGGAGACGCTGGACGTCTCCCTCTACAAGAAGGTGTCCTTCACTCCCCAGCCCGAGGCCACCGACGCGCTGTGGAAGGACGTGCTGAGCTGGGCCGCCTACACGCTGCGCAATCAGCATGGCCGCGCCATCGTCTTCGCGGATGCGCGGCTGGGCTTCGACTTCCAGCGCTTCGACTCGTCCCACCTCCAGGTGGCCGGCACCCGCGTCTACGTGGTGCTGCCGCCGCTGGAGGTGAAGGTGGAGCTGCGCCCCGGGGAGACGGAGGTCATCGACTCCAACCTGGACAGCGCGCAGACGGCGCAGTTGTTGGAGAAGGCGCGCGTGGCCTTCGAGCAGGAGGTGCGCGCCGATTCACGCCTGCGCCAGCGCGCCCGGGACTCCGCGGAGCGCTCCCTGCGCGCGCTGCTGCTCACGCTGGGCTACCGCGAGGTGCTCTTCGTACAGAATCTGCCCACGGCCACCGCGGGCTGACCTTCACTCGGCGGAGAGCCCCGCGGCGGTGAGGGTGAAGACGCCGGGAATCCCATCCGGCGACGGCACCAGCCGCTCCAGCGCTTCGCGCGCGGCGGCGTCCGACTCGCGGCAGACGAGGGCCAGCTCCCGTCGGCCCAGCGACACCCGCAGCGGTTCCTCGCCCGTCTCCTGGGCCAGCCGCTCCCGCTGCGACGCGGTGAGCAGGCGCGCCCCGTCGTGCCCGTCTCCCGCGGCCACGGCCCACAGTCCGGAGAAGGCCTCGGCGAGCCGCACCTCCCCCTGGTCGATGAGGACGGGCCGCACCGGCGCGGGGCTCGCCTCCAGGTTGCGCCAGGCCGCCGCGTCCACCGCCCCGGCCGTGAGCCCCACCGGGGCCAGCGCGGACTCCGGCAGGTAGCGCACGAAGTCGGTGTCCTCCAGCACGTAGAAGACCTCCAGGCCCGCGGGGCCCGGCCGGTGCAGCGCGCCCACCGCCCGCGCGGCGAAGTCCGCCGACCGGAACACCGGCCGCAGCCGGGACTCCAGCGCGGCGCCCTCCGCGCTCAGGCCCGAGGAGAGGCCTCCCAGCCGCGCCGCCAGCGCGTCCACGTGCGCGGTGAGCCCCTCCGTGCCCGGAGACTCACTCCAGGCCGCGTACAGCGAGCCCACGTCCACGCGCCCCACGCCCCCCGAGGCGAGCTTCACCAGCAGGTCCCTGCCCTGACGCCGGAAGGCCACCCGGGCCCGGCCCAGCGCGGCGGCCAGGGCCGTGGTGAACTCCGGGCGCAGCACCTGCTCCTGGGGCGCGGGCGAAGGCGGCAGGTCGGCGGCCTCCAGCTCCTCCTTCAGCAGTCGGGCCTCGGCGTCGAAGGGGTCTCTTGCGAGCGCATCCTTTATATACGCGCGGGCCTTGTCGGCCTCACCGCGCCGCAGCCCGAGCACCGCGAGCACCTTGAGGACTTCGGGGTCGTCCGGCTCCTGCGCCTGGACGTCGCGCAGCAGCGCCTCCGCGTCGCCGTGGCGCTCCAGGCCCAGCAGCGCCCGGGCGAGCCCCAGTCGCACCGGCACGTCCCGGGGGAAGTCGCGCCGCAGGGACTCCAGGAGCGGCAGGGCCTCGCGCTCGGCGCCGGCGTTGATGAGCGCATGGGCCACCGCGAGCCTCAGCGTCGGGCCGGGCGTGCGCCGGGCCTCCGCGCGCAGCAGGTCCAGCTCCGTGTCACTGAGAAGCTCGCCCGCCTCCACCTTCCGGCGGACGCGCTCCAGGTCTTGTGGGGCGCTCACCCGCGCGACTCTAAGCCAGCCGGAGCACGTCCTGTCAGGGGTCATCCCCCCAAGTCGGGACTCAGGCTGCGGCGTGGCTCCCGCTGATTGCGGTGAGCCCCTGGGCGAGGCCTGAGGCCGTACTGTTCGGAAATGTCGGGGGTTTTGAGGCGCGCAATGTCCCGACATTTCCGAACAGCACGGTGCCGGGACAGTCCGGACCGCCGCCTCCGCTCCTCGAATCAGCCGGCGCGAATGGCCTTCCGGAGCCGTCGCACCGCCTCCGGAATCCGCCCGGCGTCCGTGCCGCCATAGCCCAGTACGAGCCCCGGACGGGACACCTTCTCCAGGTGACAGGACGACAGCGGCATGGCCCAGATGCCCTCCTTCGCGGCACGCTCGGAAAGCTGTCGGTCCTTGAAGCGCTTCGGCAGCGCCGCCACCAGGTGCATGCCCGCCTGCGCTCCGAGGACCTCCACCGTGTCGCCCAGCTCCCGGGTGAGCGACTCCACGAGCACCGTGCGCCGCTCGCGATACAGCTGCCGCATCTTCCGCAGGTGGCGCGCGAAGTGGCCCTCGGTGAGGAAGTCCGTCAGCGCCGCCTGGAAGAGCGTGGGCGGGAAGATGTCCATCGCATCGCGCACGCGCGTGAAGCGCGGCACCAGGTCGGGCGGGAGCACCATGTACCCCACGCGCAGCGCCGGGAAGAGCACCTTGCTGAACGTCCCGATGTAGATGACGCGCGAATCCCTGTCCAACCCCTGCAGCGCGGACACCGGGAGGCTCTCGTAGCGGTACTCGCTGTCGTAGTCGTCCTCCAGAATCCACGCGCCGCTGCGCTGCGCCCAGTCCAACAGCTGCAGCCGGCGCGACGCGCTCAGCGTCACCCCGAGCGGATACTGGTGAGAGGGCGTGACGTACGCGGCCCGCGCATTCGCACAGCGCTCGATGCCCGCGCTCACGTCCAGCCCCTCCTCGTCCACGGGCACCGGCACCATCCGGGCGCCCGCCATGGTGAGCACGTCCTTCGCCCCCGGATAGCCCGGCTCCTCCATCCAGACAGGGCTGTGCGCGTCCAACAGCACCCGCGCCGACAGCTCCAGCGCCTGCTGCGAGCCGCTCACCACCATGATGTGGTCCGCCTCGCACCGCACCGCGCGCGACGTGCGCAGGTACGCGGCGAGCGCCTCGCGAAACGGCCGGTACCCCATGGGGTCGCCGTAGGTCAGCAGGCTCCGGGTGGGGTTGCGCGAGTGCCGCGCGAGCAGCGCCGACCAGACCTGGAACGGGAAGTGGTCCACCGCGGGCTGGCTCACTCGAAACGCGCCCCAGCCCCCGTGCCAGGGCTCGGGCGTGAGCCCCTCGCCGAGGACCGCGCTTCCCCGGGAGAGCACGCGCCGGCCCGGCGTGCCTCGCGCCGGGGCGTGCGCATCGGCCGGGGGCGCCTCGTCGGGAAGCGAGCGGGCGACGAACGTGCCGGCGCCCACGCGGCTCTCGAAGTAGCCCTCGGCGAGCAGCTGCTCGAAGGCGCCCAGGATGGGGATGCGGGAGATGCCCAGCTCCGTGGCCAGGCTCCGCGTCGAGGGCAGCCGCTCCCCCGCGCGCAGCCGCCGGTCGACGATGGCCTCGCGATAGCCCTCGTATATCTGCCGGTACAGCGGCACGGACGAGCGGCGGTCCACCGCGATGATGGGGACGATGCCCGACGGGGCTCGCTTCATGGCCTCAGGATAATGGCCATACGAGAGCCGGCCAAAGCGGTCATTGAGGATGGCCACTCCAGCGTGGACATTGCGCCCCATGCCACGGCCTCGCCACCTCGCTCCCGCGCTCCTCCTGCTCTCGCTGGCCTGCGCGGGCTCCCGGCCCGCCACGGACGCGCCCTCCATGCCCACAGACTCCTGCTGCGCCATTGTCGAGCTCCGCCAGTACACCCTGAAGCCCGGCCAGCGGGACACGCTGGTGGACCTCTTCGAGCGCGAGTTCCTCGAAAGCCAGGAGGCCGTCGGCATGGCCATCCCGGGGGAGTTCCGAGATTTCGACCGGCCCGAGCGCTTCGTCTGGCTCCGGGGCTTCTCCGACATGGCCTCGCGGCACCAGGGGCTCACCACCTTCTACGGCGGCCCCGTCTGGAAGGCGCACCGCGAGACGGCGAACGGCACCATGCTGGACGCGTCCAACGTCCTCCTCCTCAAGCCCTCCCGTCCCGACTCCGGCTTCGGCCGCCACCTCGCGGTGCGTCCCCCCGTGGGTGCCACCACCATTCCTCCGAGCGTGGTCCTCGCCACGGTGTACGCATTCGACGCGCCGGTGGACGAGGACTTCGTCCGCTTCTTCGAGCAGGAATTGAAGCCCGCGCTGACCGCGGCCGGCCTGCCCGTCTCCGCGTACTTCCAGACGGACGACAGCCCCAACACCTTCACCGCGCTGCCCGTCCGGGAGGGCGAGCACGTCTTCGTCTGGTTCTCAGGCGCGCCCACCCCCGAGGCGCTCCAGGAGCGCCTGTCACGGCTCACGGCCTCGCGGGCGTGGAGCGCGCGCGTCGAGCCGGAGTTGAAGCGCCGCCTCAAGTCCGCGCCCGAGGTGCTCCGGCTGTCGCCCGGGGCCCGCTCACGCCTGCGGGAATGAGGCACGGCAGCCCGGCCGGTGCGACGGCGCGGCCTTCCCGAGCGGCGCGCTCAGTGCTGAGCCCCCGAGGGACCCAGGTCCGGTGCCTCCGGGCCCTCGTCCCCGGCGGACTCGCCCCCGCCCCCGCCGTGCTCCGACTGTCCGAGGAAGTCGTCCAGCGCGCCCACGTCGATGGGCTTGCGGAACACCGCGTCCACCAGCGCCAGGTTGGCGCGGTTCTGCCCGCGCACGTCCATGCCGGTGACGATGGCGAGCAGCGTCTGCGGCGAGCGCTGGCGCAGCTCGCGCGCCAGCTCCCACCCGCTCATCTCCGGCATGACGGCGTCCAGCAGCGCGGCATCGAAGCGGCGCCGGTCCCACATCCCCAGCGCCACCTCCGGGCTGTGGGCCACCTGCACCTCGTAGCCCTCCTCGCCCAGCACCTCCGCCATCATCCGCGCGTTGTCCAGGTCGTCATCCACCACCAGCACGCGGCGCGTCTTCTGGAAGCGCCGGGGCGCCTCAGGCCGCGTCACCTCCGCGCGCGAGGCCTCCCCGCGGGGCGCCTGCACCGCCCCCTCATGCACGCGCGGCAGCCGCACCACGAAGGCCGCGCCATGCCCCGAGGTGCTGTTCTCCGCCGTCAGCTCGCCGCCCCAGCGCTGCACCTGCGCGCGCGCCACCGCCAGGTACAGCGACAGCTGCGGCGCCCCCGTGTCCCTGCGCAGCGGGTCGAACAGCTGCGACAGCTCCTCCACCGCGTACGGCGGGCCCTCGTCCTCGATGCGCAGCGTCAGCCACGGCTCGCCATTCGCGCGGGTGGTGACGCGCAGCCGGCCGCCGCTCTCCATGCGGTCTCTCGCGGAGAGCAGCAGGTTGACGATGAGCTCGCGGAAGAAGCCCGCGTCCGCCCGCACCTGCCCCGAGCCGCCCAGGTCCAGGTCCACGTGCACCGGGTGCTCGCGCTGCTCCAGCTCCCCGCGCGCCAGCTCCAGCGCCTCGCGCACCGTCTGGTCCACCGGCACGTCGGTGGGCTGCTCCTGGGTGCGCTGCACGTTGAACTCCTGCAGCCGCGCCACCAGCTCGCCAATCTGCCCCACCGTCTTGTCGAGCGCCTCCAGGTGCTCGGGCTTGAACTCGCGCTGGAGCAGCGTGATTCGCAGCCGCAGCACGTTGAGGAAGTTGTTGAGCGCGTGCGCCGCGCCGCTGGCCAGCTGCCCCAGCGCCTGCTGGCGGGTGCGCTGCAACAGGCGCCCCTGCAGGCGGCGCAGCTCGCCGTGCGCGCTCTGCAGCGCCTTCGTCTTGTTCACCGCCTCGGTGCGGTCGGTGAAGGTCTGGATGGCGCCGGCCAGCTCGCCCTCCTCCTCCCACACGGGGGTGGCGCTCAGCTCCAGCGTGGCCTCGCCGCCGCTGGGGCGCTCCACCACCATCATCACCCCGCGCACCGGCCCCTTCTCCTTGAGCGCGCGCAGAAAGGGCATGTCCGTCACCTTGAACGGCTCGCCCGTCAGGTGGCGCGCGTTCACCTGCGACAGCACCGGGCTGAGCGTGTTCGACGCGCGCGCCCCCAGCACCGCGCGCATGGGCAGCCCCATCAGCCGGCTCACCGGCGGCGTGACGAACGACACGGTGCCGTCCACCTCCGCCAGGAGGATGCCCACGTCCACCTGGTTGAGCACCGACTCCATCACCGCCGCCTCGCGGAAGCGCACCTCCTCCGTCTTCAGCACGCGCGCGTAGGACGCCTGCGCCGCCGCGTGCGCCTCCCACACCAGCTCGGCGATGAGCTCCGCCACCTCGGGCTCGATGGAGTTCCCGTTGCGCCGCCCGTAGACGTACAGCAGCACCTCTTCCAGGGACTTGAACTCGCGCGTCAGGTCCTCGGGCTCGAAGTTCTGGCTGTAGCGAAAGGCGCCGTGTGAGCGCACCACCTCGGGCCACAGGCGCACCGCATCATCCCCCCGGTCCCTGAGCAGCCGGGCGAGCTCGTCCAGCAGCCGGCGCAGCGGGGCGCGCAAGTCCCGTCCCGGGACGTCCACCTCGTACGTCTCGGCGCGCAGGCGCTTCGCCCAGAGGCGCGCCACACGCTCGCGCTCCTCCTGGAGCAACTCCGAGAGGGCCTGGATGGGGTTCGCGGCAGACACGTTCAAGACGCCAAGGTGTGCACGCCCGCCCGCCATGGCCACCCGGCGCCTGCCTGGCTGCTCGCTGCTCCGCGCCTGTGCACTTCAGCGCGTGAGCAGTCGCCTCACATTGCATCTGATGGTGCGCCGGCCCACCTTGCAGGGACGGATGGCAGGCACCGAGCGCAACAAGAACGACTTGATGGAGCCGCCCTGGCTCTCGCAGCAGGCCATGGCACAGCTCTTCCGTGGGGAGCTGAGCCGCTCCGACACGTGGCGCACGCGCCTGGACACCACCACCAACTGGGCGCTCACCACGACAGCGGCCGTCATCTCCTTCGGCTTCGCCACGCCGCAGAGCTCGCACGTCACCTTCCTCGTGGGCATCTGGATGGTGGTGTCGTTCCTCCTCATCGAGGCGCGGCGCTACCGGTACTACGACTTGTGGAACCGCCGCGTCCGTCTGCTGGAAGACGGTTGGTGGGCGCCCATGCTCCGGCGTGAGCCGTTGGACCCGGACGCCATGCGCGAGCTGGCGGTGGAGATGTCCCGCCCGCAAATCCAGCTGTCGCTCTTCTCCGCCATCTCCACGCGGCTCAACCGCGCCTACGGGCCCATCCTGATGGTCCTGATGGCCACGTGGTTCGTGAAGGTCTACAGCCACCCGAAGCCACCGGAGGACTTCGCGGAGTTCCTGTACCGCGCCCACGTGGCGTGGATTCCAGGCCCGGTGGTGATGGCCCTGCTCGTCTTCCTCACCGTGGGCGCCACCTACCTGTTCATCTCCTCCTTCTTCATCCGCGCCCCCATGGGTGAGCTGCGCACACGCCCCCGGGGCCGCCGCGCCGCCCTCTGGGAGTCGTTCTACCGGCCCTACGCCATCCACAAGCGCCGCCGGCCCACCCGCCGCCCCCCGCCGCGCCCGACCTCGTCCGCCGAGCACTGAGCGGCAGGCAGGCCCTCCCGCCCGGAGAGGGGCCGGGCGGGCCGCGCCCAGGCTTTTCGGACTCATGGCCGCCATGCCCCCCGCTGAAAAGCGGTGGTTTTCGTCCTTTCGGGCCCTGGGGTTTTGTGCTGTGAATCCGCACCCATGGCGAACACCCGTACTGTCACGATCATCAATGGCGATGGCATCGGCCCCGAGGTGATGGCGGCCACCGTGCGCGTCCTCGAGGCGCTCAAGGTGCCTCTCGAGTTCGAGCACAAGGACGCCGGCACCGAGGTGGTGGCCAAGTACGGCACCAACCTCCCCCACGAGACGGTGGAGGCGGTGCTGCGCAGCGGCGTCGCGCTCAAGGGCCCCACCGGCACCGTGGTGGGCGGCGGCCTGCCGTCGGCCAACGTCGGCCTGCGCAAGCGGCTGGACCTGTACTCCTCGCTGCGGCCCGTGAAGAGCGTGCCCAGCGTGAAGACGCGCTACGAGAACGTGGACCTCATCGTGGTGCGGGAGAACACCGAGGACCTCTACGCCGGCCTGGAGCACATCATCGTCCCGGGCGTGGTGGAGTCCCTCAAAATCATCACCGAGAAGGCGTCCACCCGCATTGCCCGCTTCGCCTTCGAGTACGCCAAGCGGCACGGGCGCAAGAAGGTGTCGGCCGTCCACAAGGCCAACATCATGAAGCTGTCGGACGGCCTCTTCCTGGACTGCTGCCGCAAGGTGGGCCGCGAGTACTCCGACATCACCTACGAGGAGGTCATCGTCGACAACCTCTGCATGCAGCTCGTCAAGGACCCGACGCGCTTCGACATGCTGGTGACGGAGAACCTCTACGGCGACATCGTCAGCGACCTGTGCGCGGGCCTGGTGGGCGGCCTGGGCGTGGTGCCCGGCGCCAACATCGGCGAGCGCACCGCCGTCTTCGAGGCCGTGCACGGCACCGCCCCGGACATCGCGGGCAAGGGCATTGCCAACCCCACCGCGCTGATGATGTCCGCGGTGATGATGCTGGACTGGCTCGACATGCGCGAGGAAGCCCGCCGCATGGAGAACGCCATCCACAAGGTGTACAGCGGCGGCACGGTGCGCACCGGCGACCTCGGTGGCGGCGCCACCACCCGCGAGTTCACCGACGCCATCATCGCCGCGCTGTAGACGGCACGGTGAGTTGGCGCACACGGGCCCGGGGCGCTTCGAGCGGCCCGGGCCCGCTGCATTTCAGCCCACTGTCGCGCTGAGCGGCCCATGGGCCCGGCCTGCTTCGAGAGGCCCGGGCCCGCGGCGTTTCAGCCCACCGTCGCGCTGAGCGGCCCGGCCCGCTGCGTTTTCAGCCCACCGTCACCTTGCGCACGCCGCGCGCCTCCAGCAGCGCGGGCAGCCGCTCGCGCTGGTCTCCCTGGAGCACGAGGGCGTCGTCCTCCACCACGCCCCCGCAGCCCAGCGAGTTCTTCAGCGCCTTGAGCCACACCTCGCGCTGGGGCGCGGGCAGCTCCAGGTGCTCCACCACCGTGACTTCCTTGCCGCCGCGGCCCTTGCGCTCCATGCGCACCACGGCGCGCGCGGGGCCCTTCGGCTCGGGCTTCGCGGGCGGAGGCTTCACGGGTGCCGCGGGCGCCTGGGGCAATTCCTCGCGCTTGGAGGACAGCGCGGCGAACGGGTTGTTGAACGGGGCGGCCGGGGCGGCGGGCGCCTCGGCCTTCTTGTCGCGCTTGCCCATGGCGTGGCCCGTCAGTGGTTGTGGCCCGCGTGGTCGTCATGGCCCCCGGCCGGCATGGGGCGCGGCGGCGGCAGCACGTTGAAGGCGGGGGCGCTCGGGTTGCCGCCCGCCATCACCAGCGCGTAGAGCAGCGGCGCGGACGGAATCGTCTGGCGGCCGTTGACCACCACCAGCGGTGTGCCGCTGATGCGGTGCTTCATGGCGTAGGTGGAGTCCTCCTGGAGCTTCGCCGCCGTCGCCGCGCTCGACATGCACGCGTCCAGCTGCATGCGCGACATCGAGCCGGAGGAGGCAATCTCCAGCACGCGCTCCGTGTCGAGGATGGCCTGCGCGGCGAAGAGCTTCTCGCGCAGCTCCCAGTAGTCCGGCGCGCCCTCCAGGCAGACCTGAGCCCGGGCCGCGCTGCAGCGCACGCTGGGCGCATCCGGGCCGCGGCGCGGAATGGCCGGGTTGCACGCGCCGTCCAGCGGGAACTGGCGGGCCTCCAGCGACATCTTCCCCTCGGGCACGCGCTTCTTCAGCACCGCCAGCTCCTCCACCAGCGACTTGCAGTGGGGGCACTTGCTGTCCGTCCACTCGACAATCTTCACCGGCGCGTCCGGCGGCCCGTAGAGCTTGCGCGCGGGAGCCACGGCGGGCAGCGGCGTGCTGGCGCGGTACTGCGCGAGCCCGTCCGCGATGAACTGCTTCTGCTCCGCGCTCAGGCCGCCGAGGAACTCCTCCAGCGACGCGGGCGGCTTGCTCGCGGCCTGCCCCGAGCTCTCACCGCCCTGGCTGGCGGCGGGCGGCGGCAGCAGCGCGCTGATGTTGTCCGTGGCCTTCGGTGTGGCGCGCCCGGGGAGCAGCAGCGCGAGGAAGGCCGCGACGGTGATGCCCACCGTCCACTGCAGCGTGGAGCCCCACTCACCGGAGGCCGGCGCCACCGGGCCGGGCAGCCCGCGCCAGGCCACGCCCGCGAAGGCCAGCACCAGCGCGTAGGTGCCCAGGCACGTCGGACAGACGGCGCCCGAGCTGAAGCTGGCCATGCCGAAGACGAGCACGGACACCGCGCCCACCAGCGCCACCAGCCGCAGGCCATTGGCGGCGGGGCGCACGGAGCGGCCCGCGCGGGCCCACGCGAGGTACAGCGCGGACAGGCCCACCGCGACCAGGCCCCACAACACGCCCAGGCCGGCGACGGGGATGCCGAGCACTTCATGGACGCGGCTGGCGAAGGGCGAGTTCCACACCGTCTCGCAGTTCACCGTCTCGGAGATGCCGCACACGGTGGCGCCGCCGCCACGCATCGTGACGAGCTGCATCCACTGGAAGATGGCGAGGCCGCTCTCGGCGAGGCCCAGCACCAGCAACGCCAGTGCGCCGCGGACGGGAGCCGTGGGAGAGGGGGCCTTGGAGGAGGACTTCGGGCTCATGCGTGCTCCGGGGGCGGGGTCATCAGGACAAGGAGGCGGGCGGGCTCCGGGCCGTCGTTGACGACGCCGTGCTCGGAGCCCGCGGGGGCGAAGATGGAGGCGCCAGGGCCATGCACTTGCTCCTCGGCGCCGACGCGGAAGCGGCAGCGCCCTTCCAGGACGACGTACACCTTGTCGGACGTGGCATGGCGGTGCGGCTTCTGGGCCTGCCCGGGCGCGACGCAGTACACGTCGAGGAAGAAGCGCTCGGACTGGAAGAGGTTGTGCTTCTGGAGCTTCTCCGGGGAGAAACCCTGGAAGGTGGACAGGTGCTTCACATCCATCGTGGCATTCGCTCCTTCGCCTCTATATAGCGACGGACATGGAACCGCTGTCTCTGCATTTTCTTCACGAGGCGACGGGCGCCCGCTTCATGGACGTGGGCGGCCGTGAGGCCGTGGCCGGGTATGGGGACGGGGAGGGAGAGTACCGGGCGGCACACGAGGCCGTCGCCCTCCACGACGCCTCCTACCGCGAAATCCTCCGGATAACGGGGGAGGACCGCGCCTCCTTCCTCCACGGCATGGTGACCCAGGAGGTGAAGAACCTGCCCGTGGGCTCGGCGGCCTACGCCGCCATGGTGAACGCCAAGGGGGCCATGGTGGCGGACGCCCGCATCCTCAAGCGGGAGGCGGACCTGCTGCTGGAGCTGGAGCCCGGCACCGGCACCAAGGTCCGGGAGTTCCTGGACAAATACCTCATCTCCGAGGACGCCGAGCTGCACGAGGCGACGGGGGAGTACGGCCTCCTGCGCTTGCTCGGCCCCCGCTCGGCCGGGGTGCTGGCCGCCGCCCTGGGCGGCCCCTTCGAGCTGCTCGCCCACCATGCCACCCGGACGGCCTCGCTCGCCGGGCAGGAAGTCGTGCTCGTGGGCAACACGGCCATGGAGCCCCATGGCGTGGACGTGTGGGTGCCGCGCGCCGGACTGGAGCCGGTGTGGCGGGCCCTGACGGAGGCCGGCGCCGCGCAGGGGCTCGAGCCCCTGGGCTTCGAGGTGCTGGAGCTGCTGCGCGTGGAGGCCGGGGTGCCCCGGTACGGGCAGGACATGGTGGACACCACCATTCCGCTGGAGGCGAACCTCGCGGGCGCCATCTCCTACAACAAGGGGTGCTACATCGGGCAGGAGGTCATCGCCCGCGCCACCTTCCGCGGGCACATGAACCGGAAGCTGACGGGCCTGCTGCTGGGTGACGCGGACGTGGCACCGGGCACGGAGCTGCGGCGCGGGGAGAAGAAGGTGGGCTGGCTCACCAGCGTGGTGCGCTCGCCGGTGAAGGGCCAGCGGGTGGCGCTGGGCTACGTGCACCGCGACTCGCTGGAGCCGGGCACGGAGCTGACGCTGGCGGGGGGCCCCGCCACCGCGAAGGTGGCCGCCCTGCCCTTCACGGGCGCCTGAGCGGGAGTGGCGCGGAGCGCGTCCACTCGGGCACAGTAGGACGCGGTCGCCGGGCCCGTGTGCCGGCGAGATTGGAACGGACTCCATGGCCCCGCGCACCACGCCCCGCCCTCCGTGGCTGCTCGCCACGCTGGCGCTGCTCACGCTGACCGGCTGCTTCGACCTCCTCCAGGAGGTGTGGATCAACCCGGACGGCTCCGCGCGCGTGGTGATTGACCTCGCCATTCCCAAGGGGCTGATGGCGCTCGGGGAGACGCGGGGCGGCAAGAGCCTCCTGGACCAGGTCCGCGAGGAGCAGGAGGCCGCCTGGAAGAAGGTGGGCGAGGACCCCAACATCGCGAAGCTGGAGCAGCGCAGCTACGAGGAGGGCGACAAGGTCCACCTCGTGCAGGACCTGACGGTGCACGACGCGACGAAGCTGCCGGAGCTGTACCGGCGGCTCGCGGACGACGCGGTCCGCGAGCGCCAGGGCGGCACGGGCAACTGGGACTTCCGAATCGAGCGCAACGGCGGCGACTACGTCTTCACCCAGCGCTTCGTCCCGGACAAGGCGGCGACCGCCGGGAAGGCCAGCGAGGACGTGGCCGTGCTGGCGACGAAGGAAATCGCGAAGGGGATGGCGAAGGCCCTCTTCGCGAACAACCACGTCACCCTGCGCATCCACGGGCCGGGCATTGGCGAGACGAACGGCACGGTGAACGAGAAGAAGGACACCGTGGAGTGGAAGGTGCCCCTGGCGGAGCTGGTGGACGCGCCCGCGGAGGGACGCGAGTTCCGCGCGGTGGTGCACGGCGGCGAGCCGCTGTGGCTGTGGCCCGTCGTCATCGGCGTGCCGCTGGCGGTGCTGGGGCTGGCCATCTCCGCCGCCCGGAGGAAGCGCGCCGCGTACGCGCGGTGACTCAGCGCAAGCCGAGGCCCCCCGCCAGCAGCATCCCCGCCGCGCCACCGCCCAGCACGAGCCACGCGGAGTTGACGCGGAAGCGGATGAGCAGCACCGCGGACACGGCGGCGAGCCCCACCGTCCACGCGTCCACCAGCGCCGCGCGTCCGAGCTGCCACGTCACCACCGCCATCAGCGCCAGCGACGCCACGTTGACGCCGTCCAGGAAGGCCCCCGCCACCCACGACTGGCGCAGGCGCGGCACCAGCGGCCCGCTGAGTGCGACGAAGACGAACGCGGGCAGGAAGATGCCCACCGTGGCCAGCACCGCGCCGGACGCACCGCCCAGCACGTAGCCGATGAAGGTCGCCGTGGTGAAGACGGGGCCCGGCGTCACCTGCCCCACCGCCACCGCGTCCAGCAATTGCGCCTCCGTGAGCCAGCCGTAGCGCTCCACCAGGTCCGAGCGCAGGAAGGCCAGCAGCACGTAGCCGCTGCCGTACAGCACCGAGCCCACCTTGAGGAAGAAGAGGAAGAGGCCGGACAGCGAGAAGGGCACGGCGGTGGCGAGGGCGCCCGTCACCGACACGGGCCACAGGGGAAGCACCGCGGAGCTGATGGAGCCCCTCCCCTGGGGTGGAGCCTCGGCGGCCGCAGGAGTCGCCGCCCCTGCCTGCCCCCAGTCCTGTGCCGCAGGGGACTCGGGAGTCAACGCCTGCGCCGGGCCCCGCGCTGGAGAGGCCTCCGGAGTCTCCGCCCCAGCCTGCCCCGCGGGAGCCCCAGGAGTCGCCGCCCGCTCTGGCCTCGGAGGCGGCCCGGGCGGCGGTCCCCGCCGCCGCTCACCCGCGCGCCACAGCAGCACGGCGAGCCCGGCCAGCAGCAACAGGAGCAGCTCGTGCACGCCCAGGAAGGCCGCCACCACCGCCGCCACGCCCACCACGGCGGCGAGCCGCGTCTTCACCACGCTGCGCAGCAGGCCCCACAGCGCCTGGAGCACCACCGCGATGATGACGGCCTTCACGCCGTACAGCAGCGCGTCCACGCGCGGCAGGCTGCCGAAGCGCGCGTACGCCCAGGCGATGGTGCCGACGATGAGGAAGGCCGGGAGGATGAAGCAGACACCCGCCACCACCAGCCCGGGCCAGCCTCCGCGCCGGTGACCGATGTGGATGGCGAGTTCGGTGGAGTTGGGGCCGGGGATGAGGTTGGTGGCGCCGAGCAGGTCCACGAACTCGTCGCGCGTGAGCCACTTGCGGCGCCGCACCACCTCGTCCTCCATCATCGCGATGTGGGCCGCCGGGCCGCCGAAGGCGGTGGTGCCCAGCCGGAGGAACAGGAGCGCCAGCTCCTTCAACGCGGTGGGCTCGGGCTGGGAGGGCTGCGAAGACGCCATGGCCCGTACCCTACCCGGCACGGGCCCGCATGGCGTGCAACGACGCGGCGACGCTAGATGCGCCCCTCGGACTGCTGCTGGCGCTCGATGCTCTCGAACAGCGCGCGGAAGTTGCCGCCGCCGAAGCCCTGGTCGCCCTTGCGCTGGATGATTTCGTAGAAGAACGGGCCCGCCGACGGCTCCTTGTAGAGGCTGGCCGCGTCCTTCATGAAAATCTGGAGCAGGTAGCTGTGCTCCTTGTCCCCGTCGATGAGGATTTCCAGGTCGCGCAGCGTCTGGATGTCCTCGTCAATCTTCTTGATGCCCAGCTTCTGGATGCGCTCGGGCAGCGCGTCGTAGTACGTGCCCGGCGTGGGCATGAACTCGATGCCCGCGCTCTTCCGCATGTCCGTCACCGAGGTGAGGATGTCCTTCACCGTGAGCGCCAGGTGCTGCACGCCGTCGCCCCGGTGGTCCTCGTTGAAGATGTTGATTTGCGAGGACTTGAAGAAGGGCCGGTAGGGCTCGTTGTTGGCGAACTTCACGCCGCTCTTCGGGTCCCACATCACCTCGGACTTCAGGCCGCTGCCGTGCGCGCGCTTCTCCTTCGCGGCCACGTCTTCGGTGTGGAACTCGATGTGCCAGAACTTCTCGAAGCCCATGACGTGCTCCATCCACAGGAGCATGGGGCGCATCGTCTGGAAGTTGGACGTGACGTGGTCGATGCGGCCGAAGCCGTACTTGTTCCTCCCGCCCAGGGGCGTCGCGTGGCGGATGTAGCCCGGGTACAGGTCGCTGTAGCCGTCGCGCTGGACGAAGCGGAAGGTGGTGTCACCGAAGGGCGTGGTGATGGAGAACATCGCCAGCTTGCCGCCCCGCGCGTCCGTGAAGCGCAGCACGTCGGTGATGAAGGTGGCCCCCCGCTGGTCCAGCAGGCGGAAGGCCTTCTCCGCGTCCTCCACCTCGAAGTTGAGGGTGCCCACCCCGTCCGGGTGCTTGCGCAGCCAGCGGGCCGCGCGGCCCCCCTCGCCCACCGGCTGGCTCACCATCAGGACGACGTCGCCCGCCTGGAACACCGCCGACTTCTGCCGGCCCTTCGTGTCCAGGTCCGGCGACGACACGCCCAGCTCCGCGAAGTCCAACCCCTTCGTGTAGAAGTTGCGGCTCCGCTCCAGGTCATGCACGTACCAGTGGACGCTCTCCAGCGTCTTGATGCCCAGGGATTCCGGTCTGGCCATGTCGTGACTCCTTCACGGTGCCGCGGGTGTCAGGCCGGCGCCGCGTCGGGCTGCCGGTCCGGGTGGGCCGCCTGGAAGGCGGCAAGCTCGTTACACGCCGCTTCGATGCGGAGCAGCGTGGGGTACGGCGTCAGGTCTACCGCGAAACGCCGGGCCCCATAGAGTTGGGGCACGAGGCAGATGTCCGCCAGCGACACCTCGTCCCCCACACAATAACGGCCCGCCGTGGGCTGCACCGCCGCCTCCAACGCTTCAAGCCCGCGCGCATTCCAGTACGCCGCCCACGCCTTGTCGTCCGCGTGCAGCTCGTTCTTGATGCGTTGCAGCACGCCCAGGTTCTGCAGGGGCTGAATGCCGGAGTTCACCATCTCCGCCAGCATGCGGGCGCGGGCCTGGAGGTAGGCGTCCTTCGGGAAGAAAGAGGGCGCGGGGTGGCGCGCCTCCACGTACTCCAGGATGGGGAGCGACTGGGACAGCCGGCGCGCGGTGCCGTCGTCCTCGGTCCACTCCAGCGTGGGCACGGTGCGCATGGGGTTGAGCGCCCGGTAGGCCTCCGAGTGCTGCTGCCCGCCGTCCTTCAGGATGTGCACCGCCACGTACTCGTACTTCAGCCCCTTGAGCGCCAGGCCCAGGCGCACGCGCCACGACGCGGACGAGCGCCAGTAGCTGTGGAGGCGCAGGCGCATCATGGAATCTTCCTCACCGTCTGGGAGATGCGGCCGAAGACGCTGTGGCCCTCCGCGTCGAGCATCTCGAGGTCGATGGTGTCGCCCGGCTTCATGAAGGGCGTCTTCGGCTTGCCCTCCTCAATCGTCTCAATCATCCGCCGCTCGGCGAGGCAGGAGATGCCGCGCGCGCGGTCCGCGTTGGACACGGTGCCGCTGCCGAGGATGGTGCCGGCGGTGTAGCTGCGCGTCTTGCACAGGTGCTGGATGAGGTCGAAGAAGGAGAAGTGCATCTCCGGCCCGGCGTCCGTGTCACCCACCTGCACGCCGTTGAGCACCGACTGCAGGCGCAGGTGGATGCGGCCGTCGTGCCACGCGGCGCCCAGCTCGTCCGGCGTCACCGCGAAGGGGCTGAAGGCGGTGGCGGGCTTGCTCTGGAAGAAGCCGAAGCCCTTGGCCAGCTCGTCGGGGATGAGGTTGCGCAGGGAGACGTCGTTGGCCAGCAAGAGCAGCTTGACGTGCTTCTCCGCGTCGGCGGCCTTCGTGCCCTGCGGCGTGTCTCCGAGGATGGCGCAGACCTCGCCCTCGAAGTCCAGGCCCCACGCCTCGTCGGCCAGGGGGATGTCGGCCGTGGGCGCGAGGAAGTCGCCGGAGCCGCCCTGGTAGACGAGCGGGTCCGTCTTCAGCGTGGGCGGCGGCTCGGCGTTGCGGGCCTTGCGCACCAGCAGGACGTGGTTGAGGTAGGCGCTGCCGTCAATCCACTCGTAGGCGCGGGGCAGCGGGGCGTGGAGGGCGCGCACGTCCAGCGGGCGGCTCTGCACCGTGCCCGCCTCCAGCTGCGCGGCCAGCGCGCGCAGCTGCGGCTCCTTCGTGTCCCAGTCGTCCAGCGCGGCTTGCAGCGTCAGGGCCACGTTGGTGGCCAGCGCGTAGGCCGTGTTGTCCCGCTTGACGACGATGAGCCGGCCGTCACGGGTTCCGTCCTTGAGCGTCGCGAGCTTCAATCCCGGGCTCCCCGGCGGCCCATGGGGGGAACGGCGGGGCCGCCATCTGTGGCCCGGCTTTTCCGCCGGGGGGCCGGGGGTGTCAAGCGTGACGATTCGCCCGACACCCCATCTAAGGGATTACCGGCAGGAGGTCCTAAGGGGTTACCAGCAGGACGTGCGCGCCGGCAGGCGCGCGTAGAAGTTCGCGCCCGAGTTGCTGTCCCACTCGCCGTTGGCCGTCGCGGCCACGTAGATGTCCCAGGCGTTCTGGTTGCCGTATTGGTCCCACCCGTACAGGAAGACGTGGTTCTCCGTGGCGGTGGGCTGCTCGCAGACCCACACGCCCTCCTGGCCGCCCGCGGCGAAGTGCGCGTTGCACAGCGGCGTGTTCATGTAGCGCATGCACTTGCCGCAGTTGCGCGGGCCCGCGTTCAGGTAGATGTACGCGTCGGCATTCGTGCCCGCGCTGGCCCGCAGCGTCGCGTACTGGTTGTTGAGCTTCACGAAGATGCTGATCTGGTCGTCCCGGTACTTCGTGCGCAGGTAGCCGCGGTAGGACACCGTCAGCGTCGCGAAGCGGCCCGGCAGCTTCGACGTGTGGCGGATGACCTCGAACGGCCCCGTCACCTTCGAGTCATTCACGTTGCAGACCGGGTAGTCCGGCGGATAGTCGGAGGCCTCGGCCTGGGGGGAGTTCGAGAGCAGCGCGAGCGCAAGCGCCGCGGCGAGCGTGTTCAAGAGCTTCATGGGATGTGTCCTCGTGGTGTCGCCCGGTGGATGGGTGGAGCGCGCGGCCGACTCCGGGCAGGCATCGCCGCGCGCCCTGGCCCCGCGCCCTCGTAGCACGCTCGCCTGCTCGACGTCGCCGCGATGCCGCGGGGACGTCCCCCCTACGCGGGGTCATCCTCCGGACACTCCTCCCCGACTCCAGGGCACCCCACGGTCCGGAAGCAGCCGGGCCCGCCGGGCCGCCGCTTCCCCGCCCGGGCTCCGAGCCACCGCCACCCGGCCTGCCATGCCGGTGGGAAGCGGAGCGTATACGACTGTTGAAGTCCCAGGCGGTGCACGGAAGGCATGCGCCTGCCTCCCCCTTGGCACCGTCCATTCCGGCACCCAAGGTTGTTGGAGGGACGCACGGCCGACCGTATCGCGCGGAGCGATTCGCTTGGGGGCGAGGGCACTGAATGGCTGAGGGCTTCCAATATGCCGGCGCCGCTCCCGGAGAGCCGCAGCCAGGCAGGCGTCTGGGGAACCGCTTCGAGCTGCTCCAGCGCCTGAAGACCGGCCGCGGCATCTCCACGTGGGTGGGCAACGACCTGCGCACCGGCGAACGCGTCGTCATCAAGCTGACCTCCGCCACGGCGCTCGCGCCCGCGGCGAGGCACCGGCTGGAGCACGAGGCGGCCGTCCTGTCCCGCCTGGACTCGCCCGCCATCGTCCCCGTGCGCCACCTGGGCACCTCCGGCGAGCTGCTCTACCTCGTGACGCCCTGGCTGGAGGGAGAGCCCCTGGAGGAGCGCCTGTCCGAGGGGCCCCTCTCCGTGCCCGAGGCGCTCACCCTGGGCCGCAGCGTGCTCACCGCGCTGGCGGAGGCCCACCGCCACGGCGTGCTCCACCGCGACGTGAAGCCCTCCAACCTCCTCGTCTCCGGCGAGCCCCTCTCCCGGGCCGTCCTGGTGGACTTCGGCCTGTCCCGCAGCGAGCGGCTGGACCCGTCCCTGAGGGACTTGCCCGTGGGCACCGCGCGCTACCTGTCGCCGGAGCAGGCGGGGCTGCTCAACCGGCCGGTGGAGGCCACGTCGGACCTGTACTCGGTGGGCATCGTCCTCTTCGAGGCGCTCTCCGGCCGGCCCGCCTTCGACGGCACCTCCGTGGGGGAAGTCCTGCGCCAGCACCTGGCGACGCGGCCCCGGCTGCGCGCGGTGGGCGTGGAGGTGCCACGCGCGCTGGAAGAGCTCATCTCGCGCCTGCTCCAGACGGACCCGCCGGACCGCTACCAGTCCGCCGAGTCCGCGCTGGCGGACCTGCGCGACATCGAGGAGGCGCTGGCGCACGGGCAGGCGGAGCCGGAGCTCGTCACCGGCGCGCACGACCAGCGCCGCAGCCTCACCGAGCCCTCCTTCGTCGGCCGCCACGAGGAGGTGGCGACGCTGGAGCGCGAGCTGGAGCGCACCCGCGCGGACCCGGGCCGGCTCGTCGTGGTGGAGGGTGAGTCCGGGGGCGGCAAGAGCCGCCTGCTGGAGGAGTTCTCCGCGCGCGCCCTGCAGCACCGCGCGTGGGTGCTCCAGGGCCAGGCGCTGGACCAGGCCGCGCAGCGGCCCTTCCAGCTCTTCGCCGGCGTGGCCTCGGGCATCACCGCCGCCATGAAGGAGCGGCCCGCGCTGGCGCAGCTGCTCCGCGAGCGGCTGGCGGGCCAGGAGGCGGGGCTGTGCACGGTGCTGCCGCAGCTGGAGCCCGCGCTGTGCCCCGTGCCCCAGGGCACGGCGCAGGGCCTGGGGCCGGAGTCGCTGGGCGAGAGCCGCAGCATCTGGGCGCTCACCGCGCTCCTGGGCGCGCTGGGCACGGAGGACGAGCCCGCCGTGGTGGTGCTGGATGACTGCCAGTGGGCGGACGAGCTGACGCTGCGCGCGCTGGAGGGCTGGTCGCTCGCGCGGCGCCAGGCGCGGGGCCGCGTGCTCGTCGTCGTCTCCTTCCGCAGCGAGGACATCGCCTCCACGCACGTGCTGCGGCGGCTGGCACCCACCGCGCACCTGCGACTGTCCGCCTTCGGCCTCGCGGACGTGACGCGGCTGGCGGAGTCCATGGCCGGCGCGCTCCCGCACGAGGCCACCGACCTCGTCACGCGCCTGTCCGAGGGCAACCCCTTCATGGCCAGTGCCGTGCTGCACGGCCTCGTCGAGGACGGCGTGCTGGTGCCCGGCCCCGACGGCTGGCAGGTGCAGCCGGAGGCCATGGCGCACGCGCGCTCCTCGCGCCAGGCGGCCACCTTCCTCGTGCGGCGCCTGCGCCTGCTGCCCCCGGACGCGCTGCGCCTCATGTCCGTGGGCGCCATCCTGGGCAAGGCCTTCGATTTGGGGCGCATGGCGGCCCTGGCCGGCAACACGCCCGCGGACGTGGTGCGCGAGCTGGACGAGCCGCGCCGCCGGCACATGCTGTGGGCGGACGGCTCGCGCTACACCTTCGTCCACGACAAGCTGCGCGAGGTGCTGCTGGACATGCTCACGCCGCAGGAGCGCCGGGAGCTGCACCGGCTGGCGGCGCGGGCCGCGGCGAAGAGCGTGCCGCAGGACTCCTTCGAGCTGGCGTACCACTTCGACGCCGCGGGCGAGTACCAGCAGGCGCTGCCCTACGCGCTGGCGGCCGCCGAGCAGGCCCGCGTGCGCTTCGCCCTGGAGACGGCGGAGCTGAACTACCGCATCGCCGAGCGCGGCGCGCCCGGCGCCGACGCGGGCACCCGCTTCCGCATCGCCGCGGGCCTGGGCAACGTCCTCATGCTGCGCGGCCGCTACGAGGAGTCGCGCCAGCAGCTCGAGCGCGCCCAGGGGCTCGCCCATGACAGGCCGGAGCAGGCCCGCATCCTCGGCCAGTTGGGAGAGCTGGCCTTCAAGCGGGGCGACGTCGGCCAGGCCAACACGTACCTGGAGCAGAGCCTCAAGCTGCTGGGGCGCTGGGTGCCTCCGCGCGGCCTGCTCACCGGCGCCAGCTCGCTGTGGGAAATCCTCTCGCAGGCGGGCCACACCGTGGCCCCGCGACTGTTCCTCGCGCGCCGCCCGCTGGAGCGGGGCGAGAAGGACATGCTGGCCATCCAGCTCTACAGCCGCCTCGCCTACGGCTACTGGTACCAGCGCGGGCGCATGGCCGTGCTGTGGGCCCACCTGCGAGACTTGAACCTCGCCGAGCGCTACCCGCCCACGCCGGAGCTGGCGCAGGCGTACTCGGCGCACTCGCCCGCGCTCACCACCCTGCCCTGGTTCAGCCGCGCGTACGCGTACGCGGAGAAGTCGCTCGCGCTGCGCCGGCAGCAGGGGGACGTGTGGGGCCAGGGCCAGTCGCTGCACTTCTACGGGCTGGCCTTCTACGCCTCGTCGCGCTTCCGCGAGTGCATCGAGAAGTGCCGCGAGGCGGTGCGCCTGCTGGAGCGCACCGGCGACCCGTGGGAGGTGAACAACGCCACCTTCCAGATTGCGATGTCCCTCTACCGGCTGGGCCGCCTCAAGGAGGCGCTGGAGACCAGCCAGCGGCTGCACGCGGCCGCGACGGCGCTGGGGGACCGCTACGCGCAGCGGCTGGCCCTGGAGGCCTGGGCCAAGGCCGCCGGAGGCCGCATCCCCGGCTCGCTCCTGGAGGCCGAGCTGGCCAACCCGGACCAGCCGGACCCGCAGAGCTACGCGGGCGTCCTCCAGGCCGAGGCCATCCGCCTGCTGCGCATGGGCGACGCCGCGGGCGCGGTGGAGGTGCTGGAGCGCGCCGAGCGGCTCGTCGACGAGGCCCACCTGCGACAGGAGTACGTGGCCCCGATTGCCCCCTGGCTCGCCACCGCGCTGCGCCAGCTCGCCGAGGCCACCTCCGGCCTGCACCCCGCCCGCCGCAACGCGCTGCTGGAGCGCGCGGACGCGGTGGCGGAGCGGGCCCACCAGGTGGCGCGCACCTACCACAACAACCTCCCCCACGCGCTGCGCGAGCGGGGCCTGCTGGCCGCCATGCGCGGCCACCCCCGGCGCGCGCGCCGCTTCCTGGAGCAGTCGCTGCGCGTGGCCGAGGCGCAGGAGATGCGCGAGGAGCGCGCGCTGACGATGAAGGCGCGCGGAGAGCTGGGGCGGGCGCTGGACTGGGCCGGCGCCGTGGAGGACCTGGCGGAGGCCAGCCGCGAGCTGGAGGCCATGGAGGAGGGCATCGCCCCCGAGGCCGAGCGCGACAACGGCGGCGTGGGCACGCTGTCGCTGGTGGACCGCTTCCCGCGCGTGCTGGAGGCCGGCCGCCGCCTGGCCTCCGCCCTGTCACGAGAGGCCGTCATCGAGGCCGTGCGTCAGTCCATGCTGGAGCTCCTGCGCGCCGAGCACTGCGTGGTGCTGGACCCCCAGGACCTGCTCCCCGACGAGGAGCTGCAGGCCCACGGCGTCAGCCGCACCGCGCTGGCCCGCACGCTGGAGACGGGCCGCATCGCCGTCATGGGCCAGGGACTGCCCGGCGGGGTGAGCGAGAGCATGGAGCTGCTCGGGGTGCGCTCGCTCCTGTGCGCGCCCATCCAGGTGCGCGGCAAGACGGTGGCGTGCGTGGTGGCGAGCCACCGGCAGGTGGGCGCGCTGTTCGGCGAGGACGAGGAGCGGCTGGCGGAGTTCGTCACCGTGCTGGCCGGCGCCGCCCTGGAGAACGCGGAGAACTTCGCCCGCATCGCCGCCCTCTCCGAGGAGCAGGGCCGCCTGTACCGCGCCGAGCAGGAGGCGGTGCGCCGCCGCGACGACTTCCTCTCCATCGCCGCGCACGAGCTGAAGACGCCGCTCACCTCCCTGCAGCTCCACATCCAGGGGCTCCAGTCCCAGGTGCGCGCGGGCGCGCAGAAGCCGCTGGCCCCGGAGAAGCTCGGCGCCAAGCTGGAGTCCGCCTACTCGCAGACGCAGCGGCTGGGGCGGCTGGTGAACGACTTGCTGGACATCTCCCGCATCGCCCAGGGCCAGCTCCACATCAAGCTGGAGGACGTGGACCTGGTGGCCCTGGTGAAGGGCCAGCTGGAGCGCAGCCGCGAGGCGCTCACCCGCGCCGAGTGCCCCGCGCGCCTGCACACCTCCGCGCCCGCCATGGTGGGCCGCTGGGACGCCATGCGGCTGGAGCAGGTGGTGGGCAACCTGCTGGCCAACGCCATGAAGTACGGCGCGGGCAAGCCCATTGAAGTCGACATGGAGGAGAACGACGGAGTCGTCCGGCTGAAGGTGCGGGACAGGGGCATCGGCATCGCGGAGGAGGACCGCGAGCGCATCTTCGAGCGCTTCGAGCGCGCGGTGTCCGTGCGCCACTACGGCGGCTTCGGCCTGGGCCTGTGGATTGTGCGCGAAATCGTGCAGGCCCTGGGCGGCGGCATCGACGTGGAGAGCACCCCGGGCCAGGGCTCCACCTTCACCGTCACCCTGCCCCGCTCGGGGCCGGTGCACTGAGGCACCGGGCACGGCGCGTCAGTGACGCGTCAGCTCCAGGTAGATGACGTTGTCCTGGCTGTCCCGGTACAGGCGCACGGAGGCGAGCTGCTCCAGGGGCACCTCGCCCAGCAGCGCGCGCATGCCGTCCTCGTCGCGGTAGATGAGCCACCAGTCCATGAAGGCCTCCATGTAGCCCGTCTCCGGCGGGTACATGGCGAAGTTGGCCACCAGCATCCTCCCGCCCGAGCGCAGCATGCCGAACAACAGCCCGGTGAGGCGCGTGGCCACGGAGTCCGAGAGGTAGTCGTAGAGCCCCGCCGAGTAGACGAAGTCCATGTCCTGGAACTTCGTCTTGCCCGACAGGAGCGCGCGCACCGAGCCGGCCACCGGCTTCACCACGTCGAGCGGGTTGTGGTGGGAAATCTCCGCCAGGCTCAGCGGGTCCTGGTCGAAGGCGATGAGCTCGCCCACGCGGTGCTCGGCCACCGCGCGCGAGGCCTCGGCCTCGCGCAGGTGGCCGCACGCCACGGAGAGGATGCGCGCGCCGGCGGGGACGCGCTCGGCCGTCTCGTCGATGGTCCGCGCCAGCAGCAGCTTCCGCTCGCGGACGCTGAGCGAGCTGGGCTGCTGGTGCATGTACCGGTAGATTTCACGCCCCGCGTGCAGCTCGTCCGCCGCCCGGTCCATGTAGAGGTAGTCGATGAGGACCGCATCCCCGGCGTACCCGCGGGGGCGCTCGTACGCGCGGCGCGTGAAGGGGCACTGGTGCAGGAAGGCCCGCAGCGGGTGCTTCTTCGCCGTCTCCTTGCAGAAGCGCCGCCACATCTCCGGGCTCCACCGCCGCCGCAGGGTGATGAGGCCCAGGTGCAGCGAGTGCATGTTCTGCCGCAGCACCTCGTCCGGGCCTCCCAGCATCCGCTCGTGGACGCTGTCGAGCCACTCCCTCGCCTCCTCGAAGGCTTTCCGGAACGAGTCCTCGGGCAACGGGACGACCAGCTGGTTGCGCTGGCCGGTGAGCAGGTTCGGGAAGGCGTTGGTGGGAGTCGTCTGGGAATCGTGCATCGCCAACACAACGCGGAAGGGGATGGCTTTCACTTCCTCCGGAGACAGCCCTCGCCCGCCCCGCATTTCAGGCGACCGGACGGGCGCGGCCCTGGTGGCTCACTCCAGGATGACCGGCTCAGGCGGGGGCTACAGCGCACCTCCCCGCGTGATTTCCAGGGCGGGCCCGTCGTCGGGCGCCAGCTCCAGGGGGACGATGCCCCGCGGGCAGCCCAGGCCGTGGTGGCGCAGCGTCCGCTCGATGTCGTCCGGCAGGGCGAGCACCGGGCGCACGGTGAAGCCGGTGATGAAGGCCAGCGCATCCAGGGCGGGCAGGTTCTCCGGCTGGTCGGTGGCCACGTACAGGATGCCACGCGAGCCCTGGCGTTCCATGCGCAGCGGGCACATCCTCAGCCGCGTCAGCACGTCCGCCGGGACGCTCCTCACCACCGCGGCCGGCACCTTCGCCATCTGCTCGCCCCGGACGAAGGGCACCGCGAGCTGACGGGACAGCGCTTGCTGCACCTGCTCCGGCGTGAGCAGTCGCAGGTGCACCAGCGCCTCACCCAGCCGGCAGTGCCACCGCGTGTGGTACGCCAGCGCCGCTTCCAATTGCTCCCGCGTCACCAGTCCCAGGTGAAGCAGCAGCTCGCCCAAACGCATGCGCCGCACGACCCACCCCCACGGCATGCTTCACGCGGTGGGACGTGCGTACGCCGTGCCACGAGGTGGCCCAGTGCTTCCGCGCGCTTGCACCGGGCGTACACAGCGCGGGTGAAACCTTTTCCACCGGGAGGCTTTCGGAATGACAGCCCGGCCGGCCCGGCGTGACGGGGAGTGTCGAGAACCTCGCCTTGCGTGAGACGTTGCGCCAGATTCGCGGCCTCCCTCCTCCCACCTCCGGAGAGCCCATGCCGTCCTGGCAGGCCGTGTCCCGCGCGCTCATCACCCTGGCGCTCGTCCCCACCCTGGTGCTGGCCGCGCCCCCCGTCACGCGCCCGTCGAGGCAGTACACCATCGAGCAGTTCATGGAGACGACGGACGTGTTCGGCGCGTCCTTCTCCCCCGACGAGAAGCGGGTGCTCTTCACGTCCAACCCGACGGGCGTCTTCAACGTCTTCTCCGTGCCGGTGACGGGCGGCAAGCCCACGCAGCTCACCCGCTCCACCACGGACGCCACCTTCGCCGTGGGCTACTTCCCGAAGGACGAGCGCATCCTCTTCACGCGGGACCAGGCGGGCAACGGGCTGACGCACCTCTACGTCCGGACGCTGGACGGCAGGGAGGTGGACCTCACCCCCGGCGACAAGGTGCGCGCCGTCTTCCAGGGCTGGAGCGGGGACGGCGACGCCTTCTACGTCTCCAGCAACGCGCGCGACGAGCGCTTCATGGACCTGTACCGCCACGACGCGAAGACGTACGCGCCCACCCTCGTCTTCCAGAACGACGGCGGCTACGACCTGGGCAGGGTGTCCCCGGACGGCAAGCAGCTCTCCCTGGAGAAGTCCCGCTCGCTCTCCGACAGCGACGTGCACCTGTATGACTTCGGCACGAAGGAGGTGAAGCACCTCACCGCGCACACGGGCGACGCCAGCTGGAAGACGGCCTGCTTCGCACCGGACTCCTCCGCGCTGTACCTGCTCACCAACGAGGGCTCGGAGTTCACCCGCGTCGTCCGCTACGTGCTGGCCACCGGGAAGCGGGAGGAGGTGGAGAGGGCGGACTGGGACATCACCTCCATGGCCTTCTCGCGCAACGGCGCGTGGCGCGTCACCGGCATCAACGAGCACGGCCGTGCCCTGCTCCGGGTCCACGACGTCAAAGCCGGCAAGCCGCTCGCCCTGAAGCTTCCCGAGGGCAGCATCTCCGACGTGGAGCTGGCCCGGAGCGGCAAGCGCATGGCCTTCCACCTGACGGATGACCGCGCCCCCAACAACCTCTACGTCCATGACTTCGGCACGAAGAAGACCATGCGGCTGACGGACACGCTCAGCCCCTCCATCGACGCGAAGGACCTCGTGGTCGCCGAGGTGGTCCGCTACGCGTCCTTCGACGGGCTGGAGATTCCGAGCATCCTCTACAAGCCGCTCCAGGCCTCGCCCCGGAACAAGCTGCCCGCGGTGGTCTGGGTGCACGGCGGCCCCGGTGACCAGGCGTACCGGGGCTACATCGGCTTCATCCAGTACCTCGTCAACGCCGGCTACGTGGTGCTCGCGCCCAACAACCGCGGCAGCTCCGGCTACGGCAAGGCGTTCGTCACGGCGGATGACAAAAAGCACGGCAAGGAGCCGCTCCGGGACGTCGTGGAGGCGAAGAAGTACCTCACCGGCCTGCCGTACGTGGACGGCTCCCGCGTGGGCGTGCTCGGCGCGAGCTATGGCGGCTACATGGCGCTGGCCGCGCTGGCCTTCCACCCGGACACCTTCGACGTGGGCGTGGACGTCTTCGGCCCGTCCGACTGGGTGAGCATGCTGAAGAACATCCCCCCGTACTGGGAGTCCTTCCGCCAGGCGATGTACCAGGAGCTGGGCAACCCGGACACGGAAGCGGAAGCGCTGCGTGCAATCTCCCCCGCCTTCCATGCGTACAACATTCGCAAGCCGCTGCTCGTCATCCAGGGCGCCAATGACCCGAAGGTGCTCAAGGCGCAGTCGGACCAGGTGGTCGAGGCCGTGAAGAAGAACAACGTCCCCGTCGAATACATGGTCCTCCCGGACGAAGGCCACGGCTTCAGCAGCAAGAAGAGCGAGTTGGAGAGCTCCACCCGCATCCGCACCTTCCTGGACACCTACCTCAAGCAGTCCCCCGCGCCGGCCCGGCCGGCGAACTGAGCCGTCCCCCACCTCCACCCGGAGCGTCCCATGTCACCCTGCTGGTCCACCCTGTCCCGAGCGCTCGCAGCCGTGGCGCTCGTCCCCACCCTGGCGCTGGCCACGCCGCAGCCGCCGGCCCCGCCGCCCACGAAGGCCCCGGCCGCCCGCGTCACCTCGCGCCCGTCGAAGCAGTACACCGTCGAGCAGTTCATGAAGACGACCAGCGTGCGGGGCGCGTCCTTCTCCCCGGACGAGAAGCGGCTGCTCTTCTCCTCCAACCAGACGGGCATCTACAACGTCTTCTCCATGCCGGTGGCGGGCGGCAAGCCCACGCAGCTCACGCGCTCCACGGACAGCACCTGGGCCGTGGGCTACTTCCCGAAGGACGAGCGCATCCTCTTCACGCGGGACCAGGGCGGCAACGAGCTGTCCCACGTCTACGTCCGCACGCCGGACGGCAAGGAGAAGGACCTGACGCCGGGCGACAAGCACCGCGCCGACTTCTTCGGCTGGAGCCATGACGACTCCGCCTTCTACGTGCTCAGCAACGAGCGCGACGCGCGCTTCATGGACCTGTACCGCTACGACGCGAAGACGTACGCGCGCACCCTGTTCTACCAGAACAACGACGGCAATGACCCCGCCGACGTGTCCCCGGACGAGAAGTGGGTGGCGCTCGACAAGTCCAACACCACGTCCGACAGCGACGTCTACCTCTACAACGTCACCACGAAGGAGCTGAAGCACCTGACGCCGCACAAGGGCGCCGCGGCCTGGAGGACGGCCACCTTCACCCCGGACTCCTCCGCGCTGTACCTGCACACCGACGAGGGCTCGGAGTTCGCCCGCATCGTCCGCTACGTGCTGGCCACCGGGAAGATGGAGGAGGTGGAGAAGGCGGACTGGGACATCATGTACACGTCCTTCTCGCGCAACGGCGCGTGGCGCGTCACCGGCATCAACGAGGATGCCCGCACCGTCATCCGCATCCACGACGTGAAGGCCGGCAAGCCGCTCGCCCTGCCGCAGCTGCCCGAGGGTGACCTCAACGGCGTGGTGGTGGCCCGCAGCGAGAAGCGCATGGCCTTCTTCGTGAAGGGCGACCGCGCGCCCACGGACCTGTACGTCTACGACTTCGGCACGAAGAAGCTCACGCGGCTGACGGACTCGCTCAACCCCGAAATCGACCCGAGGGATTTGGTGGACTCGCAGGGGGTGCGCTTCAAGTCCTTCGACGGGATGGAGATTCCCAACGTCCTCTACAAGCCCCACCAGGCCACGCCGGACAACAAGCTGCCCGCGCTCGTCTATGTGCACGGCGGGCCGGGAGGCCAGACGCGCAAGGGCTACAACCCGCTCTTCCAGTACCTCGTCAACCATGGCTACGTGGTGCTGGGCATCAACAACCGCGGCAGCTCCGGGTACGGCAAGACGTTCTTCACGGCGGACGACCAGAAGCACGGCAAGGAGCCGCTCCAGGACTGCCTGGAGGCGAAGAAGTACCTGGCCAGCCTGCCGTACGTGGACGGCTCGCGCATCGGCATCATCGGCGGCAGCTACGGCGGCTACATGACGCTGGCGGCGCTGGCCTTCCACCCGGACAGCTTCAACGTGGGCGTGGACATCTTCGGCGTGTCCAACTGGCTGCGCACGCTGAAGAACGTCCCGCCCTACTGGGAGTCCTTCCGCGAGGCGCTCTACCAGGAGATGGGCAACCCGGAGACGCAGGAGGAGATGCTGCGCGCCGCGTCGCCGCTCTTCCACGCGGACAAGATTCGCAAGCCGCTGCTCGTCATCCAGGGCGCCAATGACCCGCGCGTGCTGAAGGTGGAGTCGGACGAAATCGTCCAGGCCGTGAAGAAGAACAAGGTCCCCGTCGAGTACGTCGTCTTCCCCGACGAGGGCCACGGCTTCACCAAGAAGAAGAACGAGATTGAGGCCTACTCGCGCACGCGCGCCTTCCTGGACCAGTACCTCAAGAAGGCCAGCGCGACGAACTGACGCCCCGGCCCGAAACACCGGCGCGGTGGGCGGCGCCCCTCGAGACTTCAGGGGCCCACCCACCGCGCCAGTCACTTCGTGGCGCGGGCGGAACCGGCCGCCCGCGCGCTCATCCGTGGCTCAGGACCGGAGCGGGCTGACGACCTCCGGGCACTTCCAGTACGTGTACTCGCAGGTGGCCTTCGACGCGTCGCAGGGCACCTGCATGATGGTGATGAGCTCGCACGGGTGACGCGGCACCTCCGCGTCGCTCGCGTTGCGCGTCGTCGCGCCCGTCGCGCGGCCTCCGCGGCTCTTGCGCGAAGCCCCGCGCGAGTCGGGGCGCGACTCCTGCGGTGGAGCCACCGGGGCCGACAGCGCCTCCGGCGGCAGCCCCGGAGCGGTACCCAGCACCGCACCCAGGACGTAGAGCTTCGTGTACATGAGACCCCCTTGCCGGCCTGCCTCCGCCGCCGCGCCCCTTTCGCGCGGCGTTACCGGGGCAGCCGGAAGGACGTAGGTACCACCCGGGTCTGACATTCCCCGTACTCCCGGACAGGGCAGGCGACCCACCCCGCGGGGAGGGTGGCGTTTCGTCGGGTATCGGTTTGTCACCGGCTGCGGCTAGGATGGCGCGCCCGTCCGGAGCCGTCACCGCATATGCCCTTCCAGATCACCGTCCACGCGCAGGACCGCATCCTCGAGGTCGTCTATCCCCCGCAAGTCACGGCGGAGGACCTAGCCGAGTACCTGGCCGAGGTGAAGAAGGCCATGGCCTCCTTCGACGGGGAGTGGTCCGCGCTGGTGGACCAGTCGCAGCTGCGGGTGATGCCCGGCGACGTGGTGAGCGCCATGGCCAGCCTCAACGCCTACGCCCAGTTGAAGGGCATGAATCGCTCGGCGCGCGTGGTCATCGACCCGCCCTCCGGCCTCCAGGCCTGGCGCATGACGAAGCGGGCCATGCTCACCATCCCCACGCGCACCTTCGAGACGCGCGGCGAGGCGCTGGCGTGGCTGAAGAACCCCGAGGCCGACTGAGCCCGGCTTTCTGACGGCACTCCAACTTTTCACCTATAGTGGGGCCCACCTGCCTCCGGGCAGGCTGCCTCTTCCCCGCTCGTAGGAGTAGCCGTTCCATGTACCTCTCCTGGACCGACGCCCGCAGGAAGCTGCTCGGCGCGCTGTTGTGCACCCTCTCCGTGGCGGCCTGCGGGCCGACCCCGGAGGCCGAGCCGGCGGCTGGCGCGCCCACGGGCACGGAGCAGCAGCCCGTCGTCTACGGCACGGACAACCGCACGGACGTGTACGCGCACGCGAATGCCACCCTGCGCGCCCGCGCCCAGCAGGCCACCGTGGCGCTGATGCGCCCGTCGGCCATCGACGCGTCCAGCCCCGACAACGTCGCCTTCAACGCGGCCACGCTGCAGAGCGCGTACGGCCTGTGCGGCACCGAGCGCTTCCTGACGGACCTGACGCCGGCGTTCTGCTCGGGCACGCTCATCGACGATGACCTGGTGCTCACCGCGGGCCACTGCGTCACCAGCGCCTCGGCCTGCACCAGCACGCGGCTGGTCTTCAACTTCTACCGCACGGCCGCCAACGCCATGCAGACGGTGACGACGGCGGACATCTTCTCCTGCCAGTCCATCGTCGTGCGCCAGCAGGCCACGGTGAACGGGCGCAACCTGGACTACGCCATCCTCAAGCTGGACCGCGCGGCCACCCCGCGCTTCACGCCGGCCCCCATCCGCGCGGGCAACAGCGCGCTGGCGGTGGGCACCCACGTAACGGTGATTGGCTCGGGCAGCGGCATCCCCTTCAAGATTGACTCGGGCGGCTCGGTGCGCGACGCGCGCGCCAGCACGCTGGACTACTTCGTCGCCAACACGGACACCTTCGGCGGCAACTCCGGCTCGGGCGTGTACGAGAACAGCGACTACACGGTGGCCGGCATCCTGGTGCGCGGCGAGACGGACTACAGGGCCAGCGGGGGCTGCAACATCGTCAACGTGTGCACGGAGACGGGCTGCCGCGGCGAGGACATCACCTACGTGCGGCCCGCCGTGGACGCCTTCTGCGCGGCGTCCACCAGCGCCCGGCTGTGCTCCAGCACGCCGCCTCCGGCGGGCAACAGCTTCACGTACACGGCCAGCAACACCAACGGCGCCTCCGTCGGCACCACCAACAAGGTGGTGGCCCTGAGCGCGGGGCAGAAAATCACCCTGGGCACCTGCGGCGTGACGGGCTCCAGCTTCACCGGGGACACGTTCCTGCGCCTGTACGGACCGGCCGGCACCCAGGTGAGCGCCAACGACGACGCCTGCGGCGGGACGGGCTCCAACCTGACGTTCACCGCCGCCACCGCCGGCGACTACGAAATCCGCGCGGGCTGCTACTCCACCGGCAGCTGCGGCGGCACGGTGGCGTGGACGCTCGAGGCGGGCCCCCCGCCGGCCGGCAGCGGCTCGCTCGTGTTCAACGCCACCAACACCAACAACGCCCAGCAGAACACCGCCAACCGCGACATCCCCCTCACCGCCGGCCAGGGCATCTCCTTCGGCACCTGCACCGTCGCGGGCGCCTCCGGCACCGGGGACACGTACCTGCGCCTGTTCAACGCCGCCGGCCAGCAGGTGGCGAGCAATGACGACAGCTGCGGCACGCTGTCATACGCCACCTACACCGTGCCTCCGGGCGCGGGGGGCACGTACCAGCTGCGCGCCGGCTGCTACGGCAGCACGAGCTGCGGCGGCACGGTGGCCTGGGTCATCCAGTAGCCGGGGACGCCCACCGCGGGCCCACCTGACGGCGGGAGGCCGGTCCTTCGGGCCCGGACTTCCGCCGTCTTCATGTCCGGCCCCTGGGGGCATCCCGGGCGCCCTCGTCAGGCGGCGTGGGCCGCGGCAGGGAGCCGGAGCGGAGGGTGCTTCCGGCCCCTCCGGGCGCCTGTCAGGTAGCTGACGCCGTGCCCCGGGGCACGGGCTTGCGTCTGTTTTCGGCCATTCCTATATGGCCGGGCATGCAAGCAAGCCTTCATCTCCCCGGTGTGCCTCCGGCCCTCCACGCCGAGCGAATGAACGTAGTGCCTCCCAAGCATGTTGGTTGAGTCCATCCAACCGAGGAGGAGCTCCTTGCGCCGGTTCCAGGACCCGCTTCCGTTCGAGGAATTGTCACACGACGACGCGCTCGTGCTGCTGGAGGTCGTCCGTGAGCTCGCCCACCTACGGGAGCTCGACGACATCATGGCGCTGGTGCGTCGTGCCGCCCGCCAGCTGAGTGGCGCGGACGGCGTCACCTTCGTGCTGCGCGAGGGCGACCACGTCCACTACGCGGACGAGGAGGCCATCGCCCCGCTGTGGAAGGGGCGCCGCTTCCCCATCGAAGCCTGCATCTCCGGCTGGGTGGTGATGAACCGCACGCCGGCCATCATCGAGGACATCTACGCCGACGAGCGCATCCCCATCGAGGCGTACCGTGCCACCTTCGTGAAGAGCCTGGCCATGGTGCCCATCCGCCGCGCGGACCCCATCGGGGCCATTGGCGCGTACTGGGCGGAGCACACCACGCCCCGCACGCGCCAGGTCGCGCTGCTGCAGGCGCTGGCGGACTCCGCCGCGGTCGCCGTGGAGAACGGACGGCTCTACGCGGCGGAGCGCGCCGCGCGCCAGGCGGCGGAGGCCGAGACGCGGCTGCGCAAGGAATTGCTGGCCATGGTGTCCCACGATTTGCGCAACCCGCTGGGCGTCATCACCATGACGACGTCCCTGCTGGCCCCGCTGCTGGTCTCCCTCAACGGGCGCGCGCGCAACCACCTGGACACCATCAACCGCTCGGCGCTGCGCATGGACCGGCTCATCCATGACCTGCTGGACTTCGCGGCCATCGAAGCCGGGGCCTTCCGGCTGGCGCCCGTGCCGCTGACCGTCACCACGCTGATGGAGCAGGCCTCGGAGCTGGGGCCGCTGGCCCATGAGCGCGGCATCAACCTGGAGCTGCGGCCGCTCGAACGGGACATCGCCGTGCGGTGCGACCCGGACCGCATCCACCAGGTGTTCTCCAACCTGGTGGGCAACGCGGTCCGCTTCACCCCCGCCGGAGGCCTCATCCAGCTCGCGGCCACCCTCCGGGAGAACCAGGTGGAGCTGAGCGTGTCGGACACCGGCATGGGCATCGCTCCGGACGTGCTGCCCGTCCTGTTCGACCGCGTCCAGCGGCCCCCCGCGCGCACGCCCGGCAGCGGCGTGGGGCTGGGGCTCTCCATCACCCGCGGCATCGTCGAGGCACACGGCGGCTCGCTCCGGGTGGTGAGCGAGCTCGGCCGGGGCACCACGTTCCTGTTCACCCTGCCCATGGCCTGAAGGGCGGGTGAGGCCCCCTCGCGAGCGCCGGAAAGGGGGGGCCGCGAAATGGAGCAGGCCGGCGTGGAAGCCCGGCTCCGTCAGTGGGGCGCCGAAGGCTCCACCGGCTGCTGCGGCAGCGTCACGATGAAGGTGGTGCCCTTCCCGGGAGCGGACTCCACCTGGACGTGGCCCTGGTGCGCCTCGACAATGGACCTCACGATGAAGAGGCCGAGCCCCACGCTGCGGCCCACCCGGTCCACCACGTCGGTGCCCCGCTGGAGGGGCTGGAAGAGCGTCGCGAACTGCTCGGGCGGGATGGGCGTGCCCTCGTTGTGCACGCGGAGCGTCGCCTGGGTGCCGTCACCCTCGGTGGAGACCTGCACGGGCCTTCCCGGCTCGCCGTACTTCACGGCGTTCGTCACCAGGTTCTGAATCACCTGGGACAGCCGGTCCGCGTCCCACAGGCCCTGTGCGTTGCCGCTCGCCCGGACCTCCAGCTGGACGGAAGGCTGGGCCGCCTCCACCTCCTCCGCCACGGCCCGGCTGAGCGCGTGGAGGTCCACGGGGGCACGCACGATGCGGATGCCGCCGCCGAGCCGTGCCTGGGTGAAGTCCAGCAAGTCACTCACCAGCCGCACCGCCCGTGAGGCGGACGACTCGATGCGCGACACGACCCTGTGGGCGCTCGGGTCCAGTTTCTCCCGCTGATTCAGCCGGCCGGCCCCCAGCAGGATGGCGCTCAGGGGGCTGCGCAGGTCATGGCTGACGATGCCGATGAGCTGCTGCTCGAACTCCGCCTGCTGCCGCTGCTGCTGGAGGTGCTGCTCGCGCTCCTGCTCCAGCGTCCGCTGGAGCGTGATGTCCTGGAGGAGCGCGACGTAGCCCATCACCGGCCCGCCCGGCTCCTGTTGCGCGATGAAGGTCACCCTCACGTCGCGGGTGCCGCCCAGACGGTAGGGCACACCGTACTGCTCGAACGAGAAGCTCTCTCCACTCAACCCCCGCCGGACGTAGGGGCCGAGCACGGCGTACGCCGCCTCTCCGATGACCTCCCGGACCTTGCGGCCCCGGAGGTCCTCTTGCGATATCCCGAACCAGTCCTCGTACGCCTTGTTGACCCGGCCGTAGCGCTCGTCCGCGGTGACGAACGACACGAGGACGGGGATGGCGTCGAGCAGGACGCGCAGCTCGTCCTCGCTGGCGCGAATCCTGGCCGTGAGCTCATCGCGCTGCACGCGGGCCCGGGTCTGCTCGGCGACGTCGCGGAAGACGAGCACGGCGCCGATGAGCGCGCCCGCTCCAGCGCGGATGGGGGCCGCGCGGTCGTCGACGGGGACCTCCGAGCCGTCCTTGCGGATGAGCAGCGTCGGGTGGGTGAGCCCCTGGGCGGTGCCGAGCGCGAGTGCCCGGCTGACGGGGTTCTCCACCGGCGCGCGCGAGGCGGCATCGATGAGGCGGACGACCTCGGTCAGGGGCCGCTGCCGGGCATCGGCGTCACTCCAGCCGGTGATTCTCTCGGCCACGGGGTTGAGGAAGGTGATGCGCCCGGCCGGGTCCGTGGTGATGACGGCATCGCCGATGCTGGAGAGCGTCGTGGACAGGTACGCCTCGCGCTCGCGCAGCCGCTGTCCCTGGGCCCGGATGCGCAGGAGGCTGGCCACCCGGGCGAGCAGCTCCGCTTCGTCGTACGGCTTGGCGACGTAGTCATTGGCCCCCGCCTGGAGCCCCTCCGTGAAGTCCTGGTGGGCCCCGCGCGAGGACAGCATCAGGATGGGGAGCGTGACGTCATCGTAGTGCTCACGCACGAAGCGGCACGCGTCCAGACCGGAGACGCCCGGCAGCTGCCAGTCCAGCAGCAGCGCGTCTGGCGGCGAGCCGGCGAGCCGCTCCAGCATCTCCTCCGCGTTGCGAAAGGTCTCGACCGTGTAGCGCTTCGCGAGGAGCTCGCAGGCCCGCTCCAGCTGCGCGGGGCTGTCGTCCACCATCCAGACTCGTGGGGGACCTGCCGCGACAGAGGTGGCGGCCTCGGGTCCTGGGCGGTGAACGGGCGTGCTCACGAGAGGGGGAGGAGGCTACCCAGAAGCCGGGCGAGCGGTCGAGTACGAGAGGGGGAATGGGACGCACCCGGTCGGGAGCGGGTGGGCGAGCCCCTGCGTCCAGCTTGGGGCCGGGCTTAGCAGAAAATAGTGCCGGGGTGGCTCCGATGCGGCTTGGAAGAAAACGCCCTCCCACGTCCGGTGACCTTCCAGCCAGGCCCGGGCCACCGGCCCGGACAGGGCCCGCTCCCCCGCTCGGGCGGCCCGCCAGGGTGATTCATAGGTTGAAGGGCCGAAGCCGGGGGGCGGGGCGTGGACGAGACACGACAACTGCAGCTCTGGCGCAGGTCGGGAATGCTGCCTCGAGTCGCCGCGGCCCTGGTGCTGCCCGTGTGCACCGCGGTGCTGGCCGGCTGGGTGCTCCAGGGTGAGGACGTGCTCTCCCGCCCCGGCATGCCCGTCATGGTGCCCGCCTCCGCCGCGTGTCTGATGCTCACGGCGATGGCCACGACCTGGCTGCTGAGGGGCAGCCCCACCCGTCACTGGCTGGCGGCAATCGCCGCGTTGCTGGTGACGGCAGCGGGACTCCTCACGCTCCTGTCGTACGTCTGGCGCCCGGTGGGCGTGGAGCTGCCCGGCCTGCTCTCCGGGCAGCGCATGTCGCCGCACACGGCATCGGCGCTGACGCTGCTCGGGCTGTCGCTGCTCACCGTGGACCGCAGGGGACGGTGGGGCACGGCCCGCTCCCAGCTGCTCGCGCTGGCCGCCATGCTCATCCCCCTGACGGTGCTGCTGGGCTATGCCTTCGGGGAGCACCGCATCTACCACCTCGGCGGCGGCATTGGCGCCGCCCCCCACAACGCGGCGGCGCAGCTGCTGCTGGCGCTGGGCATCCTCTTCCTCCGGCCGGACCAGGGGCCCGTGGCGGCGGTGACGTCGGTCGCGGCAGGCGGCGTCATGGCGCGCCGGCTGCTCTTCGCGGGCCTGCTGCCGCTGGTGGTGGGCGTGCTGGTGGACCTGGGCGCGCGGCGGGGCTTCGTGGAGGCGCGGCTGGCGTGGCCCCTCTTCGCGATGGCGATGATGCTGGCCCTGACGGTGGTGGTCTGGCGGGCGGCGAATGAGAGCAACCGCCTGCACCAGGAGCAGGTCCGCGCGTGGAAGCAGGCGGGCGAGGAGGCGGAGCAGCAGCGCCGGCTGGCCATGGAGAATGCCCGGCTGGCCCGGGCCGCCGAGGCCGCGGCGCGCGAGCTGGAGGACGTGCTGGCCATCGTCTCGCACGACTTGAAGAACCCGCTGGCCACGGTGCGGCTGAGCGCCGCGGCGCTCCAGCAGAAGCTGTTGCGGCTGCCCGGCGGCGAGGGGCTGGTGGGCCGGGTGGCCGCCATGGACCGGGCCGCGGTGCACATGCTCGGCCTCATCACCGCGCTGCTGGACGCGGCCCGCCTGGACGCGGGCCAGCCGCTGGCGGTGGAGCCCCGGCCGGAGCCGGTGGGGGAGCTCGTCGGCGAGGCGCTCGCGCTGATGGAGCCCCAGGCCCTGCGCGGGGGGCTGCGGCTGGAGCAGCACCTGCCCCCGGGGCTGATGGTTCTGTGCGACCGCGAGCGCATCCTCCAGGTGCTGGCCAACCTGCTGGGCAACGCGGTGAAGTTCACCCCGGCGGGTGGCGCGGTGACGGTGGACGTCCGCGCCGAGGCCGGCGAGGTGCGCGTGGCCGTGCGGGACACCGGCCCGGGCATCCCCGAGGACGAGCAACCGCGCATCTTCGAGCGCCACTGGCAGTCCCGGGACACCGCGCACCGGGGCAGCGGCCTGGGCCTCTACATCGCCCGGGGGCTGGTGGAGGCCCACGGCGGCCGGCTGTGGGTGGAGAGCGTCCCCGGCGCCGGCAGCACATTCACTTTCACGCTCCCGCTGCCACCCGGGCGGCGGCTCCCTCACCCCACGCTTGACAGCCCCGGAGCCGAGGTCTAACGCAAAGCGCCATGAACACTGCCCGGTTCCCCTCGCCCACGCGTCCCATCAGCAACACGGGCCCCTTCCGCGCCCTGCTGCTGGAGAACATCCACCCGTCCGCGGAGGAGATGCTGGCCGCCGAGGGCTTCCAGGTGGAGCGGACCGCTGCCGCCCTCAAGCCGGACGAGCTGGCGGAGCGCCTGAAGGGCGTGCACCTGCTGGGCATCCGCAGCAAGACGACGGTGCCGGCCTCCGCGCTGGTGCACGCGGAGGAATTGCTGGCCATTGGCGCCTTCTGCATCGGCACCAACCAGGTGGAGCTGACGGCGGCCAACACGCACGGCGTCCCCGTGTTCAACGCCCCGTTCAGCAACACGCGCAGCGTGGCGGAGATGGTGCTGGCGGAGGTCATCGTGCTGACGCGCCAGCTCTTCGACCGCAGCCGCGAGGTGCACGCCGGCCAGTGGCGCAAGGTGGCCACCGGCAGCCGCGAGGTGCGCGGCAAGACGCTGGGCATCATCGGCTATGGCCACATCGGCTCGCAGCTGGGCGTGCTGGCCGAGTCCCTGGGCATGCGGGTGCTGTACCACGACGTGATGACGAAGCTGCCGTTGGGCAACGCGCAGTCGGCTACGACGCTGGACGAGCTGCTGGCGGTGTCGGACTTCGTCACCCTGCACGTGCCGGCGCTGGCGTCCACGCACATGATGATGGGCGCGGAGCAGCTGGCGCGGATGAAGAAGGGCGCGTGCCTCATCAACGCCAGCCGCGGCACGGTGGTGGACATCCCCGCGCTGGCGCGGGCGCTCACCTCCAAGCACCTGGGCGGCGCGGCGGTGGACGTCTACCCGGAGGAGCCGGAGAGCAACTCGGACGGCTTCGTCACCGAGCTGCAGGGGCTGCCCAACGTGGTGCTCACGCCGCACATCGGCGGCTCCACGGAGGAGGCGCAGGCGGCCATCGGCAAGGAGGTGGCCACCAGCCTGCTCAAGTTCTACAGGGCGGGCGCGACGACGGGCGCGGTGAACTTCCCCAACGTGGAGGCGCCGCTCATCCCCGGCACACACCGCATCCTCAACGTGCACCGCAACACGCCCGGCGTGCTCCGCGACATCAACCGCATCGTCTCGGACCTCAACGCCAACATCCACGCCCAGGTGCTCAGCACGGACGCCAACATCGGCTACCTCGTCATGGACCTGGACCAGGACGTGTCGCAGCCCGTCTGCAACGCCATCGCCGGGCTGCAGACGGACATCAAGACGCGCATCGTGTCCTGACGTCCGGTGCGCCTCACACGTCGATGACCTTCCCGGGGTTGAGGATGCCCTGGGGGTCCATGGCCCGCTTGAGCGCGCGCAGCAGCTCCAGCTCCGCCGGGGAGCGCGAGTAGCCGAGGTAGTCCTTCTTCAAGAGGCCGATGCCGTGCTCGGCGGAGATGCTGCCGCCGTGCTTCTTCACCAGCTCGAACATGGTGGGGTCCGCCTGCTTCGTGCGGGTGAGGAACTCGGCCTTCTCCATGTCGTCCGGCTTCATGGCGTTGACGTGCAGGTTGCCGTCGCCGATGTGGCCGAAGAGGCAGATTTCCCAGCCCGGGTAGCGCGCGGCGAAGACGGACTCCAGCTCCGCGCAGAAGCCCTCCAGCCCCGCCACGGGCAGGGAGATGTCGTTCTTGTGCGGCAGGCCGGTGGCGGAGAGGCTCTCGCTGATGCCCTCGCGCAGCGCCCACAGCTCCGCCGCCTGCGACGCGCCCTGCGCCTGGGTGCCGTCCGTCACCAGCCCGCGCTCGAACAGCGAGCCCAGCCACGCCTCCACCGCCGCCGCGTCTCGGGGCTCCGCCTCCAAGAGCACGTAGCAGCCGCTGGACGCGTCGAAGGGTGAGCGCAGCTTGCGGTGGCGCTGCAGGCGCGCCAGGCACCTGTCGGTGAAGAACTCGTACGCGGAGATGCCGAAGGCCGTCTGCTGGCGCGCGTCGCGGAACAGCCGCAGCACGGCGGCCACGTCCGGCACGGCGAAGAGGAACACGTCCAGCTTGCCGGGCAGTTGCGTGAGCTTGAGGGTGGCCTCGGTGATGACGCCCAGGGTGCCCTCGCTGCCGATGAAGAGCTGCCGCAAGTCGGTGCCGGTGTTGTTCTTCTCCAGCGCGCCGTTGAGCTCCAGCACCTGGCCCTGGGCCGTGACGACCTGAAGGCCCAGCACCCACTGGCGGGTGAGGCCGTACTTGATGACCTTCACCCCGCCCGCGTTGGTGGCGATGTTGCCGCCCACGGTGCTGGAGCCCTTGGAGGCGAAGTCCACCGGCCAGGTGAGGCCGTGCCCGGCGCAGTGGTGGTGCACGGCCTCCGTCACCGCGCCCGCCTGCACGCGCACCGTGTTGCCGAGCAGGTCCACCGGACCCATGCGGGCCATGCGCTGGAGCGACAGCACCACCTCCCCCCGGGCCGCCACCGCACCGCCCGCCAGGCCCGTGCGGCCCCCGGAGGGCACCACCGCCACGCGGTGCTGGTGGCACAGCGCCAGCAGCCGGGCCACCTCGTCCGTGCTCCGGGGCAGGGCCACCGCGCTGGGGGCCGGCGTGTAGACGCGCGTCCAGTCGCGGCCGAACTCCTGCAATTCGGCCGGCTCCCGGGTGAGGAAGTCCGGGGGGAAGCCCTCGGCGATGGCGCGGAGGAAGTCGGCGGGCAGCACGGGGGAGGACATGCCTCAGGCGTATTGCAGGGGCCTCGCCGTGACAAGGCGCAGCAGGGCCCCGGGACGCGGCTTGCGTCGGAAGGACGCCGAAAAAGGCTGGAAATGGTCAGGAAAGCCCGCTCGCTCCGTATACGAGGCGGCGCCTCCAGGCCCCGGCTCCGCCGCCGTCCCCCACGAGGAATTCCACGATGTTGAAGAACCGCTCCTTGCGTCTCGCCGCGCTGCTGGCCGTTTTCCCGGGGCTGGCCCCCTCCGCCCTGGCGGCGGAGAAGCCCCAGTCGAGCAAGCCCTACGTCTTCGAGACGGTGGACAGCTACCTCATCGTCGACGACAACCGGGTCGAGGTCACCGGCATCCTCCAGGGCGAGGGCGCCCCGCGGACCTTCGTCTTCCGCGGCACCGTCAGCACGTCCGCCGGCGCGCTGTTCTCGCGGTGCGACCGGATGGCGCTGCTCTCCATGAGCAAGCCGGGCCTCTACCTCTTCACGATGGTGCAGGCGCCAGAGACCTGGATGGCCTCCACCTGCCAGCTGACGCGCCGCTAGCCGCTCTCCGGCCCCTCGTCGGGTCGGGAAGACGGAGTCCTCTCATGGGTACGAGGCGAAGCACATGGCTGGCCCTGACGCTGGCCCTGCTGGGGTTGCAGTCCGCGTGCTCCAGCAGCGACGGCGCGGGCACCGGGCTGGACTCGGATGGTGACGGCGTGGCAGATGCCGAGGACTGCGCCGCCCGCTCCGCGCAGGTCTGGCGGCCGCTGCCGGGCTACCGCGACCTGGACGGAGACGGCCTGGGCGCGGGGCCCCAGGCGACGCGGTGCACGGATGGGACGCTGCCCGACGGCTGGGTCCCCGAAGCGGGCGACTGCGACGACACCGACTCCACCCGGTGGAGACAGGTGGAGGGCCTCTACCCCGACCTGGACGGAGACGGCGCGACGGCGGCGGGGCCGGTGACGGCGTGTGTGGGCAACACCCTGACGGGCTACGAGGAGGCGCCCGGCGCTCCGGACTGCGATGACGCCGCGCCCCGCTTCCAGCAGTCGACCCTGGGCTGGCTCGACTCGGACGGGGACGGCGTCGGCAGCGGAGAGAGCGTGTCCTACTGCCTGGGCGCGCGCCCTCCTCCGGGCTACGCCGCGGGCGACGGCGACTGCGCGCCCGATGACTCCACGAGCTCGGAGTGGCTCTCCTATCGGTACCGGGACAGGGATGTGGACGGCGCCACCGTGCCCGAGTCGGGCACCCTGTGCGCCGCGTGGCTGCCCATCGGCTACACCAACCTGGAGAGCGGCCTCGACTGCAACGACACGGACCGCACGCGGTGGGCCCTGCGCGGCACGTACGTGGACACGGACGGGGACGGCTTCGGCGTCGGAGCATCCGTGCCGCGGTGCATGGGCGCCACGCCGGACCCGGGCTACGCGTGGCAGGGAGAGGACTGCGCCCCCGAGGACCGCGCCCTCTGGCAGTGGCGCTCCTATTCGCACCGGGACCACGACGGCGACGGGGCCACGGTGCCGGAGAGCGGCGTGCTGTGCACCTCGGGGACGCTGCCGGAGGGCCATCACGAATGGCCGCTCGGCGACGACTGCGATGACGGCAACCGCGACGTCCGGGTGAGCTGGAGCCTGTACCCGGACACCGACGGGGACGGCGTGGGCTCGGGGGCCCAGGAGACGCTGTGCGCCGGTCCCCAGCAGCCCCAGGGCTACTCCTTCGTGGACACCGACTGCGCGGCCACGAACGCCACCGCGTGGCAGGTGCTGTCCTACCTGCACCGGGACGTGGACGGAGACAGCTACACCGTGCCGGAGTCGGGCCTGTGGTGCTCTGGAGCCGCGCTGCCGCCCGGCTACCACACCGCGTCCAATGGCTTCGACTGCGACGACGCGGACCTCACCGTGTACCTGCGCCTGCAGGCCTGGGAGGACACGGACGCGGACGGCGTGGGCGCGGGCACCGCGACGATGCTGTGCACGGATGGCGTGGTGCGCGCGCCCTGGTCCATCACCGGGACGGACTGCGCCGCCGAGGACGGCACACGCTGGCAGACGCGCACCTACTTCCACGTGGACCGGGACGCGGACGGCCACACCATGCCCGAGCGGGGACAGCAGTGCGTGGGTGCCGCCCTGTCGGCGCCCTACTTCACGGAGGCGACGGGCAACGACTGCGATGACGCGGCGGCGGACCTCTTCCGCTGGGCCGTCGTCTACCGGGACGAGGACGGGGACGGCGTGGGCGCGCCGCCACGAAGCATTCCGTGCCTCGGCCAGGGGATGCCGGCGGGCTTCTCGTTCAAGGGGTACGACGTGGACGACGCGGACGCGGCCGTCCAGGAAGACGAGGACGAGGACCTGCTCGTGGAGCTCATCCTGTCGCCCTGACCCACGTCAGGCAGGTCGGAGGAGAGCGCTCGGAAGAGAGGTCGGATGACCACTCCGATGACCACGCCAAGAAGCCGCCTCACCGCTGAAGCGGGTCAGCGAGGCTCCCCCGAGGTGGGCTGGGGCCACGAGCGGAGGATGCGCTCGGTGGCGCCCTGCCGGGACCAGTCCACCCCGCCCGTCAGCACCGCGGAGCCCCGGGTGATGCGCACCTCCTGCCAGACGGGCGCCCCCGGGCGGTAGCTCGCGTCCCAGGCCGACCAGCGCTGGCCCCCCGTGGCCTTCACCACGCGCGCGACGTACGCATCGAACTCCGTGTCCGGCAGCCAGCGCAGCTGCTCCAGCACCCACTCCGTCTCCACCGGCAGGTCCGCCGCGCTCCCCGTCACCGCGCGCAGGGCCGTAAGCCCGGCACCCTCGGGGATGAAGGACACCCCGTCCGGGCGCAGCACGGCGTGGCCCTTCCGCGGCCCGGTGGCCTCGCCGCGCAGCGCGGCGGGGTAGATGGCCACGTCCGCCAGCTTCACCCCGGCCCGTGCCACGCCGCGCAGCGGAGGCTGGCGGTGCAACTCCACGAGCACGCCGAGCTGGTGGGCGTCCTGGAGATGGCGCACGTCTGCCCGGCGCTCCCCCTCCACCCGGACGTTGAGCATCCCCGGGTCCACGTGGACGCCGCCCGTGGGAATGGACGCCAGCGGCACGGACACCGGCTCTCCGAGCACCGGCTGCCACAGCAGCCGCTCGCTGGTCAGCCACACCCGCCCGGAGCGCATCGCCACCACCATCCACGGCACGACGGTGGCCATCATCAGCAGCAGGGCCACCCCGCCCATGTCGAACAGCTTGTCCACCAGGATGGCGGAGACGATGAGCGCCCCGGTGCCGAGCAGGAGCATCGCCACCAGCGGCGAGATGTGGGGCGAGGCCTGCCACTTCTGCTGGCTCTCGAAGACGAGCACCTCTCCCGACTCCAGCGTGAGCGCCGTCTTCTTGCGCACCAGCGCGTCCAGCCGGCGCAGGTCCTCCTGGAGCGACGGAGCTCCGGACACGGGCGCGAGCACAGCCAGCCGGCTTCGCGCCAGCGCCGACAGCCGCTTCCCGCCGTCCCCGAGCTCCCGCACGGCCACCAGCACCGGCGTGTCCTCGGGCCAGCCCTCCAGCTCCGCGCGGCGGCGCGTGCGCTCCAGCGCCTCGGTGACGGCGGGCGCGTGCGTCAGCCACTCCGGAATCAGCTCCGGCCGGGCGCGAAGCTGGTGCCTCCACCGCCGAGCGCCCAGCACCGACTCCAGCGTGGCCTGCCGCGCGCGCGCGGCCTCGAGGACTTCCGCCCGTCCCTCCAGGCGGCGGTGGATGTCCTCGGTGGAGAGTCCAGCGCCCGTGGCGCCGCCGGTGCGGGTGCGTTCGGCCATGTGCGGGTGGAGAGCTTAAACGTCGCGCCGGAGCGGAGAAACCGTCCCGGCCCCTTCCGTCCAGGATTCGAGGATGCGCGCGATGGCGGACAGGTCCCTCCCCGGAGCCCGCCCCACGAGCACCTCGGCCTCGTAGGTGAAGTGGATCTGCTGCTCCAGCGGGACGTCCCGGGAGTGGCGGGCCAGGTCCGAGGGCCACGCGACACCCCGGCTCGCCCTGACGGCCCGGAGGAGGTACGCGTCGAGGTCCGACTCGGGCTGCCAGCGGAGCAGGCCCAGCACCCATGACGGCTCGGCGTGGAAGTCCAGCGTCCGCCCCGTCGCGGCACGCACCAGGGTCGCGCCGGCATCCTCACCGGGGAGGAAGAAGAGCATGCGCCGCAGCAGCACCGCCTGCCCCGGCTCCCACAGCTTGTTGCGGCGGAGGAGCGCCGGAAAGCAGACCACGTCCACCGGTCGCTCCACGAGCGCGCTCCGCTCCCGCAGCTCCGGCTGCCGGACCAGCAGCTCCAACCACAGCCGCAGCTTCTTCGTGGAAGTCTCTCCGAGCCCGCGCAGGTCCATCAGCCGGCCTCCCTCCACGCGGAGACCGCTCCGCGTCAGCGCGACGCCCCCTTCCGGGATGGAGTCCAGGCGCAGCTCGACGGGCTCGCTCCGGGCGGGCGCCCACACCAGGCGCCGAGGCGTGAGCCAGAGGACGCCCGGGCGCAGCCCGCGGAAGGCCAGGATGGCGCCTCCCGTCACGAGGAACGGCGCGGGGCACAGCAGCCACGCCAGGGCCTGCACATCCGCCGCCAGCGTCACCACGAACGCGGCCAGGAGGCCCACCAGCGACAGGACGTAGAGGACCGCCGCCAGGTTCTGCTTCCACGCATCCAGCGTCCCGCAGGCCAGCGAGAAGGACTCCCCCGGCTCGCGCACCAGGGACACCGGGACGCGGACGACGGCCTCCAGCCGGCGCAGCGCCTCCTCCAGCGAGAGCGCGCCGCGCACCGTTTTCACCGAGTCCAGCCGCTTGCGCACCCGCGCCTCCAGCCGCGCCCGGCTCGCCGTCACCTCGCGGGCGAGCCCGAGCACCGGCGCGTCCTCACGCCAGCCCTCCACCTCCGCGCGCTTCCCCACGCGCTCCACCGCTTCCACACACGCCGCGTCCCGCGCCAGCACCTCTTGAATGAGCGCCGGTTCCGCCCGCAGCTTGCCCTCCCAGTCGTCGTCCCTCAGCGCGTCGTCGAGCCACCGGTAGCGCTGCAGGCCGGCCTCCAGCAGCTCGACGCGCCCCTCCAGCTTGCGGCGCGTGTCCCCGTCCGTGGCGAGGAGCTCCGCCCGGACCTCTTTGCTGGCGCGTGCGCGTTCGGACATTGCTTCCGCAGCATACCGGCACGGCGCTGCCCTCCGGGAGGAGGCCCGGTGCGCCGCAGGACAGTCCGCGCCACCCCGCCGGGGAGCCCGCTGGCGCCATGCCTATCCTCCCCGCGCGCGACCACAACGCGCGCCGGCCGGGGGACGCCGCATGGGTGGCTTGCGCAGACCATTCTTCATCGCCGCGCTGGTGCTGCTGGCGCTGTCGGTGCTCGTGGAGGTGGGCTCTCCCGTGCTGCTGCCGCAGAAGCCGGCGGACTGCTCGGCGCTCAAGGGCACGAAGCCGTGCGCGCCTCCGCCCGCCACCCTCCCCGAGGCGTGCCTGCCCCTGCACAAGTCCGTGTGCGAGGGCGAGGGCGTGAATCCGGACGACGTGCTGCGCACGCAGCAGGAGAACCCGCCCACGCCCGGAATGGGCATCCCCTACCTCGCGCTGGTGGACGGGCTCCTGCTGCTCACCCTCGCGCTGATGGGGGCCAGCCTCATCATCCCCGAGCGCGTCCACGGGCGCGTGCAGGGGCTGGCCACGCTGATTGGCGCGGTGGTGGCGCTGCTCGCGGGCATTGGCCTGCTCATCGCGGCCATCGCCCTGCTCATCACCATGGTGAGCCTGCTGTGCGCGGCGCCCTTCGGCACCCTCGCGTACCTGGCCGTGTGGGGCTTCTTCAACCGGGGCGGCGCGGCCGGCACGCTGGGGCTGTTGATGACCTTCAAGCTGGCGGCGGGCGTGTGCCTCGTGCTCGCGCACCAGCGCTTCCTGCAGAACAAGGGGCTGGTGCTGCTCTACCTCACCTCGCTGCTGGCCAACGCCGTGGTGTCCTTCCTCCACGGCCTCGTGCCCGGCATCCTGGTGAGCATCACCGACGCGGTGGGCGCCATCATCGTCGCCATCCTCGGGCTCATCTGGGCCGTGCTGCTGCTGGTGGGCGCGCTGGTCTCCATCGTCAAGGTGCTGCGCATCAAGCGCATGGCCGCGGCGTGAGCCACAGCGCCGCCGTCAGCGATACATATACATGAAGGCATTGCTCATGTAACACAGACGCAATGCCCAGCGAATCCGCGGGGCAGCCCCCTCGGAGATTGTAATGACATTGAAGGTCTTCAGGCTGAACGCCACACGCCTCGCCTGCGCGCTCCCGCTCCTCGCCCTGCTGGGCTGCGGGCCGGTGGACACGCAGCAGGCCCCCCTCGAGTCCGACTCCCCGTCCCAGGCCCAGGCGCTGACGACCATCGGCTACCGGAGCAGCGCCACCGCCAGCGGGAAGGGCATCACCTCGCTCGCCATCAACAAGCCGGCCGGGACGACGCAGGGGGACGTGCTGCTCGCGCGCATCATCAACCGCAACAACGTCGCCGCCGTGCTGACGCCGCCCGCGGGCTGGACGGTGCTGCGCTCGGACCAGAGCGCGTCTCAAATCAAGGCCTGGGTCCTCTACAAGGTCGCCGGCGCCGCCGAGCCCGCGAGCTACACCTTCACCATCGACCTGGCGAGCTACATGGCGGGCAGCCTCTCCGCGTTCTCCGGTGTCGACACCGCCAACCCCATCGACGCGCAGAGCGGCCAGAAGAACGGGCTCACCGCCAGCTTCAACACCCCGGCCATCACCACCACGTCGGCCAACGGCCTGGCGGTGTGGTTCGGCTCACAAATCTGGATTGGCGCGGCCTGCCCGGCAAGCCCCATCGTCCCGCCCACGGGCTTCACCGAGGCGTTCGAGACGTGCCTCGTGTCCTCGTCCACGGGGCTCATCTACGACGCGGCGTACCTGGCCCTGGGCGCCGCGGGGGCGCAGCCGGCGTTCAACGGCAGCTCTCCGTACGCGGAGACGAACATCGCGCAGGTCGTCGCGCTGCGGGCGGCGGGCGCGCCCGCGTGCACCGTGGGTGACACGTACGCCAGCACGTACACGACGGTGGGCACCGTGGCGTCCACCGCCATCGTCGAGCCGTCGGGCCTCGCCGCCAGCCGCCTCACGCCGGGCGTGCTCTACGTGCACAACGAGGACACCACCGCCGTGGTCGCCATCAGCACCGCCAACGCGAGCACGCTGGGCACCTTCAACGTCGCCGGCGTGACGCCGGCCGACTGGGAGGACGTCGCCACCGGCCCCTGCCCCGCCGGCCAGTGCATCTACATGGGCGACATCGGCCGCTCGAGCGCCAACTTCCCCACGCCTCCGTCCACCTTCGCCGTGTACCGGATTCCGGAGCCCAACATCGGCGCCGGCCAGACGAGCGGCAGCCTGACGGCGGAGAAGTTCCCCTTCCAGTACCCGGACTCGCCGAAGGACGCCGAGACCATCATGGTGCACCCCACCACGGGCGACATCTACGTCATCACCAAGTCGGGCACGGGGGCGAGCAAGGTCTACAAGTTCCCGCAGCCGCTGCCGGCGCCGGGCACCATGTCCACGCTCGTCTTCGTGTCCAACCTCCAGCTGCCCACCACGACGGACGTGAACTTCTCCTACGCGACGTCCGGCGCCATCCACCCGTGCGCCAACCGCTTCCTGCTGCGCACCTACCGCGTCGTCTATGAGTTCCGCGCGCCCGCGGGCAGCGGCATCGAGGCGGCCTTCGCGGCCACGCCGGTGACGCTGACGGACACCGTGGAGGGCCAGGGCGAGGCCATCGAGTACGAGGCCAACGGCGCGAGCTACTTCACGATGAGCGAGAGCCCCTCGCCCTTCAGGCTCAAGCGCGTCGTCCGGCAGTAACCGTCCCCAGGTGTGGCGCCCCCGCGCTCATGCGGGGGCGCCCCCTTCAGCCTCACGGCTCTTCGAGGCGCCTGACATCCCCGTCCGCGAGAGGACGCCGGGCGCGTGCCAGGACTGGCACGTTTGCGCTCGCGCCGCCGCGTGGGTGGCCGGACTTCCCGCGCCAACCCCTCGATTTCCGTGTGCGGGGCCGGCTCCAGACGCCCTGGTCCCGCCCTTGCTCATGTGCCCTCCCGTCATGCCGCGAGCCGCCCACGCGCTCGCGGCACTGCCCTGGAGCCACACATGAGGAAGCACCTGTTCGTCTGCCTGTCATTGCTGGCCGCGCCCGGCTGCGGAGAAAGCACCGAAGCCCCCCAGCCGCCCACGGAGGAAACAGCCCGGAGCCAGGCGCCCCTCGCCGGGCAGCTCGAGGTGGTCGCTGGCGACTCGACGTGCGCGCCGGGCACCTACCTGATGCCCGTCTCGGTGGCCCGCGACAACCTGAAGCCCGTCTGCTACCGCCTCGCCCCGGGAGACATCGTCCGGCTGGAGGGAGGCGGTGCGATGCAGCGGACCGTCACCGACTGCATCATCTACGACACCACCGACAGCAAGCGGCTGGGCAGTCTGTGCATGCCGCCGCCCGTGCCCTGGTTCGAGCAGAAGGGCGACGGGTCCTGCCCGCAGGGCTCCGAGCTCATGAGCCCCCAGGAGGCGCGCAACGGCGGACAGAATCTCTGCAACTCCATCGGCCGGTGGGACCACGTCCGCCTCTCGGGAGGCGGCTCCATCACCGGCAAGGGCTACAGCACCTACTGCACCATCCAGGACCAGGACCCGGCCGTCATGGGCTGGTCGCTCTGCAAACCCACGCAGCTCGCCTTCGAGCGCGAAGCCGGTGACTGGCCCTGCGCGCCGTGGCAGGCGCTCGTGTCGCCCGATGACGCCCGGCAACGGGTGGGTGAAATCTGCCCGCTGCTCGGAGCGAACGACCTCGCGCGGCTCTCCAGAGGCGGCTCCATCCAGCGAGACCGCTACGGCAACACCTGCGTCGTCAGCGACTGGGACACCCGCGACGCCGGCAAGTCCGTGTGCCAGTCGATTTATTGATGACAGCCGGACGGCGAAGGCCGTGCGCACACCCGGCCTTCAACTTTGTCGCTTCCAAGGAATAATCAATTTCCAAGCAACTCGCTCCAGCCCGGTGAGAAAACCCTTCTCGTCACAAAGCCCGCATGGGTTTTCCCCCCAACCCCTGGAGCGAAATGAAGAAACAATTCCTGGCACTCACCGTGGTGACGCTGGCGGCGACGAGCGCCGTGGCGGCGGACCGCATGAATCCGGCGGACCTGCGCCGGGTGTCGAAGGCGCGAGAGCACCTGGTCCCCGCCGTCGCGAAGGAGTTCGGGCCCAAGGCCCGGTTCGTCCACCTCTTCGGCCAGGGCAAGGGAATGCTGGCCGGCGTGGTCGCGGAGATTCCAGCCGAGCCGCTGGGCACGGACGAGCTGCCGCTGCTGGCCATCGTCCAGTACGACGAGGCGAGCGGCGCGGTGCGCGTGGTGGACCGTGAGTTCAAGTATCGCGAGGCGCGCACGGTGGGACGCGACGTGGCGCTGCTGGATGGCGAGGGCAACCTGCGCCTGCGCGAAGCCAACGGCCGGGAGCGGCTGCTGGCCAGGGGCGTGGGCGGAGACCTGTTCCCCACCGCGAAGGGTGACGCGCTGGTGGCCACGCTCATCATGGACGGCCAGCATGCGCACGAGACGTCCGTGGGCTTCATCGACATGAAGGGCCGCGTGAAGGTGCTGGCGGACGGCCCCGGCGTGGACGCGACGCCCAGCATCTCTCCGGATGGCCGGACGGTGGTCTTCGTGTCCGGCCGCACCACCGTGGCGTCGTTCTACGTGACGACGGTGGACGGCGGGGAGCCCCGGCAGCTCACCAACGTCGGGATGGACAGCACGCTGCTGTTCGGTGGCCCTCCGAAGGGCTTCGTGCCCCCGCCCGTCTCCAGCCACCACATGGAGTGGGTGAGCGACGACGTGCTCCGCTACAACGCGGGCGGCGGTGAGTTCTGGAAGCTGAATGTGCGGACGGGTGACGCGGCTCCGGACCTGGGAGGTGAGAAGTGATGCGCACGCACCTGAAGCAGCTCACCGCGGCGCTGGCCTTCGCGCTGCTGGCCCTTCCGGCCCTCTCCTCGGCGCAGACGATGTTCCGCTTCCCCGCCTCGCAGCTCACGGACCAGTGCGGCAACGGCGGCTGCGTGGTGAGCGCGTACAAGGACTACGGCGGACGGGACTACGCCTGCGGTGGCGTGCGCTACAGCGGCCACACGGGCACGGACTACGCGCTGGTCGGCGGGTTCAGCAAGATGGACTACGGCGTCTGGGCGATGAACGCCGCGCGCGGCTACATCGAAGCCAACGTGGACGGGTACTTCGACCGGTGCAACTACTGGGACCAGGCCAACCCGTACGCCGCCTGCGGCCTCTACACGGCCAACTACATCATCATGCGGCACCCGGATAACACCCAGACCAAGTACTGGCACCTGAAGGCCTACACGCAGCAGTTCGCCCGCGGCACGTCGCTCGCCTGCGCCTATTGGATTGCGCGGGTGGGCTCGTCCGGTGCCTCCACCGGACCGCACCTGCACTTCGAGTACTGGGTGCCGGGCTACGGCACGGATGACCCGTATGCGGGCTCCTGCGGCACGCCGTACACGCGGTGGACCTCGCAGGGCGCGTACCGGGGCCTGCCCGGCATCACCTGCCAGTAGCGGTGAGCTGAGTCATTGCCCGTGACGTGGGGCGTCCCCGACCTCGCTCGGGGGCGCCTGCTCGAGGTGGGAGGTTGCAGCGCCCGCGGCTTGCGGGGAGCATCCCGGTATGAGCGGAGTTTCCGGACAAGCGGGTCTTTCGGCGGCGCAGGGGAAGCTCGACGCACCGGACGTGCGGGACGTGTTCAAGGGCCGCACCCTGGGCGTGGCCATGGTGGGTGACGTGCTGGTGATTGCGCACGACGCGCAGCCTCCAGCCCAGGAGGAGTGGGTGCGCTACTGCGACCTCATCTCCAGGTACCTGCCCACGATGAGCGCGCAGTTCGTGCTGGCGGAAGGGCCCGGGCCGGATGCCACCCAGCGCCAGCAGTCGCTCAACCGGGGCCGGGGCGCGAAGGGCGAGGTCATTCCGCCCACGGTCGTCCTCACGCGCTCCACCATGGTGCGCGGCATCGTCACCCTCTTCAACTGGTTCACCCCGCGGGCCATGCGGGCCCTCCCTCCGGAGGACCTGGCGGGCGCGGCCCAACACCTGAAGATGTCCGACGAGCAGATACGGCGCCTGATGGACGTCGCCCAGGCGCTGCTGCCCTGAGCGTCACGGGCCCCCCAAGGCTCACTCCGGGCGGCCCGCATCCGCCCGCGCGGACGCCGAGGGGAGCAGGCGCAGCTCGCAGAAGGGAATCGATGACGCGGGCACGAGGCACGTCACCCTCAGGTCCGCCCCCTCCTTCGTCACGTCCAGCTCCTTCGCCTCGTCGAGCGTGTTGAAGGTCGCCGGCACCGACGGCTTCCCGCGCGGCACCCACTCCACCTTCATCGAGGACGGTGAGCGGGGAATCAGCTTCAAGGAACGGGAGCGTGCGTCCGACGCCTTCACGTCCACGGTGCACGGCGGCCCGCGAATCACCGCCAGCGCACCGTCCTCGAAGGGGCACGTCGTGGCCAGCTCCTCCGCCGTCACCGGGCGGGGCTTCAGGAAGCGCTCCTTCAGCCGCTCCGCCGACGCCGCCGGGTCCACCGCGCGCGGTGAGTCGCTCGTCGCGCCCAACCCCACGCCGAGCACGTACAGCGCGACAATCGCGATGATGGCGAGGATGAGCACCGCGTGGATGGGCTTCAGCTCGGGCATGGCGCGTGGCTACTGCTGGGGGTTCTGCTGAATCTGGAGCTGCTGGATGCTCTCGCGCGTCCTCGGGGCACCCATCAGGAGGTCCTGGTTGAGGGTCTGCCCCGCCACCGGGATGCACCTTCCGAAGCTGCACGCCGAGAAGGGCGGGCACCCGGCGGGGCACAGGGAGCCGGAGGGCGCGGGCTGGCAGGTGCCCGAGCAGAAGCCGGACAGGCACGTCTCGTTGCGCGTGCACTGCTCCCCATTGGGAAGCTGGCAGAGCCGGGTGGGGCTGCACGTGGAGGGTGACCGGCACTCCGCGTTGCTCTCACAGCGCCCGTCGTCCCGGTTGCACTTGTTGTCCGGCCGGCAGAAGAAGCTGGAGCAGTCGCTGTCCCGCTCGCAGGGCGCATCCGGCTTCAGCATGCAGATGCGGTTGCCCAGCACCTGGGTGCACTTCAGCGGGCCCGTGCAGCTCGTCTCGGTCGTGCACGCCTCGCCCAGCGGCAGCTCGCACGCGCCGCTCCGGTTGCAGAAGCCGGTGTAGCAGATGGCGCCGCCGTCACACGGCTGCCCCGCCGCCAGCAGGCACACGCCGCCGTCCTGGCCGGTGCAGGCCAGGCCCTTGTCGCACTCGCCCTCCGGACACGGCTCCTTCAGCTCCGGCGCGCCCCCGCGCGAGGCGATGATGCCAATCACCGTCCCCAGGATGAGGACGATGCCCGCCGCCAGGGCCACCCATATCCACGGGAAGGGCTTCTTCGGAATCGCCGCCGCCACCACCTCGAAGGCGGTGGAGGGCCCCTCCGCGTAGCTCTCGTCCGGGTTGACGACGTCCACCACCAGCACGTGGAAGGTGAGCCGCCCCGGCGGCGTGCCCGGCGGCACGCGAATCTTCACGGAGAGCTGCCGCGTGCCGTCCGGGAGGAAGTCCCGCTCCGCCTCCCCGTCGATGCTGAACCACTCGGCCTTCGCGCCGGGGCCGGGCACCACGGAGACACGGGCGCGCACGGGCGCGCGCAGCGCGTTGGAGACCGTGAAGGCCACCTCCCCCTGTCCCGCCGCGTTCAGACGGATGGAGTCCGTCACGGCGGTGATGTCGAAGGCGCGTGGCATCAACCTGCTCCTTTGGGCGGCTGCGCGAAGTGCAGCTCGTAGGTGACGTAGGCGGGCTTCTCCCGCTCGATGATTCGCTCCAGCAGCAGCCGGTGGGAGGCCACCTCCGCGGGCGCGCGCACCCGCACGTGGAAGGGACGGGGCCGGCCGTCCGGCCCGGGCACCTGCTCGTCCACCGCGAAGTCCGTGCGCCCGGTGGCGGTGGTCAGGAACAGGAGCAGGCCGCGCGCCGTGCCGCGCCACCGTGAAATCTCCACCGCCGCGGCCACCAACTCGCGCAGGCGCCCCAGGCCCGTCGTCACCGGCAGGTCCATGCCCACCCAGCGGGCGAGGAAGGGCACGAAGCGGTCCGGCGCCCGGCGCGGGTCGAAGTGCGACTCCAGGTGGGACAGCACCTCCTCGCTGGGCGCGTGCAGCGCCTCCATCACCTCCAGCAGCGCGGCCAGGGGGGACTCGGGCTGCACGGTGCGCTGGAAGACGCCCGGCAGCAGGCGCTCAATCTCAGGGCTCCGCATTGTCCGTCACCACCTCCAGCACGTGGGCGCCGGAGCAGAGGAGCCAGGTGGGCGGCAGCGTCACCTTCTCGGTGAACTCGCGCGTGGACACGGGCTCGTAGCGCTCGCTGCCCGAGGGCCTGCGGAAGACGCCGTCCGGGCCGCCGGCCAGCAGCGGCGCGCCCTTGGGTGACGTGGCCAGCGCGTACACGGGCTGGAAGAGGCGCTCGGCCTCGCGCAGCGGGAGGCCGCTGCCCACCTCGGGCCGCTTCCACGTCGCGCCCGGACGGCTGGCGTCCAGCCACAGCACGCCCACGCGGTGGCTGCCCGCGTACACGGTGGAGCCGCTGAAGGCGAGCGTGAGACAGCTGCCGCCGTCCCACCCCTTGTCGAAGGGCCGCCACCCGTCCGGCGGGTCCGCGCTGCCCATGAGCTCCCAGCACAGGCAGCCCCGGCCCGGGTCGGCGCCGCTGGCGGCGGCCAGCCCCGCCCAGAGGAAGGAGCGCGGCCCGTCCTTCTGGACCTCCAGCACGCGCACGTCCGCGCCGCGCGGGCCAATGGGCCGGAAGGTGCCGCTGCGCCCTCCTCCGGCGGAGAGGAAGACGCCGCGCGTGCCCATGGCCGCCACCGCCACGTTGACGGCGCCGCGCGCGTCCGTGGTGGCCGCCACCGCGAAGAAGCCCAAATCCTGGCTCGCCGGGTCCACCAGCACCTGGATGGGCGTGGCGCCCGGGCGGACCATCAGCTCGAAGAGGCCCACGCGGGTGGCGAGCAGCAGCACGGGCACCCCGTCCCGCTCCGCCCATGCCAGGTCCTCCACCGCGTCCAGGGTGTGCGTGGAGGACTCCCACGTCTCGCCGCAGTCGAAGGACACGTGGATGCGCGAGCGCTTCGCGTCGCTGGCCAGCCGCGCGGACACGGCCACGTAGCCCGCGCGCTGGGGGTGCGCCTCCACCGCGTCCACGTCCTCGCCGGGGAACAGGCCCGCCTTCTCCCAGCCGTCCGCGTCATTCACGGTGCGGAACAGCGTCTCGCCGCCGCCCGCGTAGAAGGTGCCCGGCTGGAAGGTGTCCGCCGCCAGGGTGCGCACCTCGCGCGGCACCTCGTCCACCATGAGGCGCACCTTGTCGAGGTAGCTGACGCCCGGCTCGGCCAGCAGCGCGTCGTACACGTGCGAGGCCCGCAGCGCCTGGCCGAAGCGCCAGCCCTCCGGCTGCAGCGGCGAGGGCAGCGGCGTGAGGGTGCGGTGGAGCCGCTCGATGAGGCGCGTGCGCAGCGCGGCGGCGTCCTCCTCGCGGTGCGCCACCACGCGCGCCTGCACGCGCACCGTCTTGTAGCGCGCCCACTCCACGTGGCACGCGGTGCCCAGCGGCCGGCGCACGTCCAGCTCCGCGAGGATGCGGGCGCGCGCCTCTTCCGTCTCGTGGGTGCGCAGCGTGGCCTCGGTGATGCCCTCGCCCGCGGGGCCCTGCACGTCCGGTGGCAGGTGGGGCACCAGCAGCACCTCTACCGTGCCCGCGGGCGCGTGCGCCCACAGCTGCGCCAGGGTGACGGCCTTCGCGCGCGCCACGGCGCCGGAGCTGCGCAGCGCCAGCAGCTCGAAGTCGCCCGCCGTCACGGCCCGCCGCAGCGAGTGCAGCTCCTGCGGCCCGCGCAGGAGCGCGTTGTCCAGCGTCTCCGCGGGCCGGCCGCCGGTGGCGGGGCGGGGGTTGGTCACCTTCACGCCCGGAATCGGCACCTTGAGCAGCTCCAGCGTGCCCGCGGGCACGTTGCCCCGGTCGCCTCCGCCGCGCCGGTACCAGAGGAGAATCCTGCTTCCGTCACGGGGAATCCCGGCCAGCGCGCGCGGCGCGCCCAGCTCGCCGGCCTCGTTCGCCAGCCGCGCGGAGGGGGCGAAGGTAATCGCGCCCGTCATCCGGTCCACGACGTAGGCGGGCTCGTCCGGCGCCAGCGCGGCGAAGTTCTCCACCTCGCGCCAGATGCGGTAGGTGCGGCCGTCATGGCGTCGGGCTGGAGCGCGTGCGTCCAGCTCGCCGGGCGCCGCCTCCACGCCCACCACCAGGTCCAGCGAGTCGCCGGTGGGCGCCACGATGGGCGGCCGCTTCGCCTGCACGGTGAGGCCCGGCTGGCCGGTGCCCTGCCCCGCGGCTTCCGCGTCCACCTGCTCGCAGTGGTAGGCGAGCACCTCCACCTCCGTGCTCCCCACCGGAATCGTCACCGAGTCCGCGGTGTGGAAGACGACGGGCTCCGCGCCGGCGCCTGCGCGGGCCAGGGTGACGGGGGTGTTGCGCGGCACCTCCACGGGCCGCTCGGCCGGGCGCGCCAGCGTGAAGCGCAGGCGCACCGACGCGGCGGCGGGCGGCTGGAGGCGCACGCCCAGCAGGCGCAGGAACTCCACGTACGCCTTCTCCGGCAGCCGGTTGAGCCGGTACAGCATGGTCTCCGTGAGGTGGGAGAACACCTCCAGCAGCACCATGCCCGGGTCATGCGGGGTGAGGTCGGTCCAGTCCGGGCACGACGCCTGGACGCGGGCGCGCGCCTGCTCCACGAGCTGGGCGAAGCTCCGGTCATCCAGGCGCGGCGACGGGAGCGAGGTCATGTCGGGCCTCCCGTGAGCGAGAAGGGATAGGCGAGCCGCTCGGTGCGTCCGGTGGCGCGCACGCGGTACTCCAGGGAGATGTCCAGCCGGTGCGGCTCGTCCGGGCTGCGCGTGGCGTCCAGGTGGAGCACCACGATTCGCGGCTCCCAGCGCTCCAGCGCGCGGCGCACGTAGTGGATGGCGAGGCCGGCGGTGGTGTCGTCGTTGCTGGCGAACAGCAGCCGGTGCAGCTCGCAGCCATAGTCCGGACGCATGACGCGCTCTCCGGGCGTGGTGGTGAGCAGGAGCAGCACGGCCTGGCGGATGGAGGCGTGCTCCTCCACCATCTCCGCCCGGCCCGTGGGGGCGAGGCGCAGGCCGGACTGCTCCGCCATCTCGAAGTCGGGATGCGCGAAGCGCCAGGTGCGGTAGCGGGGTGCGCTCATCCGGCCTCCGTCACCAGCGTCTGCCCGGGGGCGTTGACCTTGTACTTCACCGTGCCGGGCGGGGTGCCGTCGGTCAGCCCCGTCAGCGAGTCGAGACACACGGGCTTGCCGTCAATCGTCACGAACGGGGAGTAGCCCTTCTGCACCGCGAGCGTGGCGGTACAGGGTTTGATGGTGGGGCCGATGTTGGGACACCCGCCGATGGGACGTCCCTCCGGGTCCGCGCGCACGAGCACGGGCCGGCCTTCCACCGTCACGAAGGACTGCGAGTGGACGAGCCCCACCCGGCCCAGCTCATGGGCGCACACCACCAGCGCATCCACCGTCAGGACCCGCATCACCCTCTCCGGAAGTCGATGGAGCGCCCGCGGATGACCACGTCCTGGCCGGGCGCTTCGATGTCGAGCGACACCTCCGAGTGCAGGCGCACGCCCCTGGGCGTCAGCTCCAGGTAGCTGCCCGTGGTGTCCTCCAGCCGCAGCGTGCGGCCCTCGTCGTCCAGCCGCAGCTTGTGCCCGCCCGCCGTCAGCAGCGTGTAGCGCCGCACCGCGCCGCCCTCCACGCCCGCGTCCGGATACCCGCCGCCGCCGTACAGGCCGCCCACCACCACGCCGCGCGCGGGGTCCTCGCCGCCCAGCGCGAGCAGCACCGTGTCCCCCACGTCCGGCAGCAGCATCAGCCCCTTGCCGGAGCCGCCGCCCGCCGCGAGCACCTGCATCCAGTCCGTCTCCACGCCGCCGTAGGCCGGCAGCGTGGCGCGCACGCGGCCCTTGCCGTCCGGGTCGTCCACGCGGCTGACCACGCCCAGCGTCACCGCCGAGGCCCGGGCCCGTGCACGCCGGGGTGGAGGCATGGAGGACAGCTCGGAGATGAAGCCGTGGCGCGCGTCCACGCGGTGGGTGACGGCGGTGAGCACGTAGCGGCCCGCCACGGCGGCGGCCACCCCGCTCACTTCCACCCGGGCCCCCGGCCGCAGCCGCGCGTCACCCTCGGCCGCGGCGGTGAGCACCACCTCGCGTGCGGAGCGGTGGTCCAGCTCCGCCTGGGCCGCGGCGTCGGCGTGGGGAATGCCCTCCGTCGCCTCGTCCACCAGCGCGCGCCGGTCCTCGCCGCCCACGCTGCCCGGGGAAACCTCCGCGTCCACGCGGCGCCCCACGCGCGGCGACTCGGCATGGCCGGCGTGTGACTCCGCGCGCAGGGCGTCCCAGCCCTCCGCGGACACCTCGCGGCAGGAGGCGTCGCCGTTCACCTCGAGGGTGGCTTCCAGCAACGTCTCGCCCAGCAGCAGCGGCACCGGGGTGCCCTCGCCCTCCAGCGTCACCAGCTTCAGCGTGTCCCCGTGCAGCACGGGGTAGAGGCCGCAGCGGTCCGCGCGCTCCACGAGGAAGTCGAGGTCGGACTGGCCATGCTGGATGAGGTGGCGCCACAGCGGCCCGGGCGCCGCCGCGTCGACGGAGAGGCCCAGCCCCGACGCCAGCTCGCGCGCCAGGTCCTCCAGCGTCACCTGCACGTGCGCGCGCACCGGCTGGCGCTTGCGCAGGCGGTGGAGCACGTCATAGCCGCGCACCCGCACCTCGCGCGCGCCGCCCGTGGCATGGGCGAACTCGACGGCCGTCACCTCGCCGGTGAAGAGGTCTTCCGTGCCCGCGCCGGCCGCCACGCGCAGCGACGTCCCCGGCGGAAGGCCCGAGGAGGCCAGGGTGCCGCGCGGGTCCGTGAAGGTCAGCTCGCACTGCGCGGGGGCCGCCAGTCGCTGCTGCACGCGCACGGACGAGAGGCTGCGCAGGTCCGCCACCGACAGGGGCGAGCCTCCGGCCTCGATGCGCAGCTCGGGCAGTCCGCGCATGCGGCTCACATCACCCTCCGGAGCGCCTCGGCGGTGGGCAGCCGCAGCACCTGTCCCGCCGGGAGGTTGTTGGGGTCCGCCACGCCGTTGAGCGCGGCGACGAGCCGCCACAGCGACGGGTCGCCATAGCGCTGGTACGCGATTTCATCCAGCCGCTGCCCGCCGGGAGCGCCCTCCTCCTCGCTCGCGCCGAGCACCGTGTGCGCCTCGTAGTCCTCCGGGCCCAGCGCCGCCGCCACCGCGTCCGCGTCGGGCGGCTCGCTGGCGAGCACGGGCTCCTGCGGGCCCGCCTCGTCCTCCACGCGCAGCAGGCGCATCCGCAGCCACGAGCGGCGGGGCGCGCCCGTGGAGGTGAACTGCTCCAGGCGCTCGGCCACCGCGGCCACCACGCCAAGGTAGTTGAGCCACTTGCCCCACACGAGCCGCGCCAGCGACGGCCGCATGCTGCCGTCCTCCCGCAGGCCGTTCTCCGCCAGCCGCCACAGCGGGTCGGTCAGCTCGCGCACGTCCTCCGTCTGGAGCGTGGAGTCGGACAGCGAGACGTCGAAGAGCAGGTCCAGCGTCAGCTCCGTGCTGCCCCCGCCGGTGAAGAGGAGCGGGTCGTCCCCGGGCCCGCCCCACGGCAGCGAGCCGCCCAGCGCGCGCCTCGGCTGCAGGCCGGCCACGCGACGGATGACGAGCGTCTCCGGGTTGAGCAGGCACCCGATGCGCTCGCCGCCGGGCTCGATGAGGAAGGCCACGCGCTCCATCACTCGCCTCGCTGTTCACGGTCCAGCCGCCGGCGCCGCTCCCACTGACGCAGCTCCACCACCGTCTCCGTGCTCTCCGGAACCGGCACGGGCGGAAGCTCGGGCCAGGGACTCGCGGCGCCCGCCGCCGGCTCATCCCGCGCGGTGGAGGACTCGGCTTCCGTGGGCGGAGGTGCCTCCACCAGGCGGGGCCTCCACGTGGACGGGGAGCGGGCGCCGTCCCAGGCGCCTTCGTCCGCTGGGGAGGACACCTGATTGCGCGGGGGCTCGCGAGGCGCGAAGCGGGGAGCGGAGTCCTCTTCCCCCCAGGGAGCGTAGGCCCTGGGAGGAGCCGGCCTCGGCAGCGCCTTCACGTGTCCCGTGGGCGCGGGCAGTTCCTCCTCGGCGGGTGCGGGCATGGGAGGCGGCACGCGGGTGGGAGTCCGTGTGGTGCGCCCCTCGCTCGCGAAGGGTGGGAAGTCGTCCCAGGGTGAGCGGCGCACCGAAGCGCCTGCCTCGTGCGAGGGCAGCGCACGGGGCGCGGGAGCGGGGACGGGCCAGGGCTCGGCGCCGACGGGAGGGCGCTCCGGAGTCGATGGCGCGCGGGGGGCGGCGCGCGGCTCGGGCCTCGGGGGAGAGGATGGAGCGCTCCGCGAGACTTCGGCTTCCGGCCGGGGCGGCGCCGTCCAGAACGGGACTGCCGGTGGGGGTGACGGTCTCGAAGCGCTGGAGGTGTGGATGGCCGGAGGGGGCTCCCTGCGTGTGTGCGCCTCCCTGCCCTCCGCCGGGACGGTGGGAGGAGACGCGGGCGGCGGAGCGGGAGGAGGCGCGTCCGGCGCCGTCCACGCGGGCGGCGGTGGCCCGTGCGCGGTGATACCCGGCCGTCCAGCCCCACGAGGCGGAGCGGGCACGAGCCCGTCGCGCTGCACCTCCTCCAGGAACCGGGGCGCGCCCCGGCGCACGCGCGCCACCCAGTCACCCAGTGGGACGCTCCGCCGCGCCTCGAGGTCCCGGAGCCAGCGCGCCTCCAGGTCCTCGAACGCGGGCTCCGGCGCCGGCGGCGCGGGCGAAGGAGGCGCGGCGCCGTCCGGGCCTCGTGGGCCCGCGACGGCGGACTCCGGGCGCGGAGCCGTCCCGGGCGTCGACGCGGGAGCCGGCTCCTCGGCGAGCACGGCCTCCGCCCACGCCTTCATCCGCCGGGCCACGGCGCGCACCCAGGCGGCGCGCCAGGGTGTCTGGGACGTCTCAGCCACGGGTGAGCGACTCGTAGACCATCGTGAGCGAGGCGATGGCAATCTCCTGCCCGAGCGCATCCAGCGGGTGCACCTTCCACTCGGACGGCCAGCACTCGTTGAGGTTCCACCGCAGCCGCTCGGTCACTCCGTCGATGTCGAGCATGAGGATGGAGACGTTCTTGCGCTGCGGCAGGCCGCTCATCGACGCGAGGAACCAGGTCCACAGCTCCGGCGACTGGGTGAAGCCGCAGCGCAGCGTCACGTCCGCATGGGAGACGGGGCCCGGCAGCCTGCGCACCACCGGCCCGGCGCCGGCCTCGCGGTAGCGTAGCGCGGCCACCTTCACCTGCAGCTCGGAGCAGAACAGGAAGTGCCCGGCGTTGACGCCGTCGATGAGGAGGTTGAAGTTGTAACCCCGGAACAGCTCCACCTGCCCACCGGGCTGCGCGCCCGCGGGTTGCTCCGGCGGCGGCGCTTCGGGAGCCTTGGCCTCAGCCATTGGTCACCTCCTCCACTTCCGCGCCGCCCGCGTGCTGGCCGATTCGGAAGACGATGAACTCCGCGGGCTTCACCGGCGCCAGGCCGATGACGGCGAAGACCTGCCCGGCGTCGATGGTCTCCTGCGTGTTCGTCTGCTCGTCGCACTGCACGAAGAACGCCTCCTCCGGGGTGCGCCCCATCAGCGCCCCGTCCCGCCACAGCCGCAGCAGGAAGGCGTGCGCGTCGCGCGCGAGGGACTTCCACAGCTTGGAGTCGTTCGGCTCGAACACCGACCAGTTGGTGCCCAGGGCGATGGACTCCTCCACGAAGTTGAAGAGCCGGCGCACGTTGATGTAGCGCCACTCGCTGTCGTCACCCGCCACGGTGCGCGCACCCCACACGCGGATGCCGCCGCGCGGGAAGTACCGGATGCAGTTGACGCCCACCTGGTTGAGCTCGCCCTGCTCCTCCGGCGTCACGTCGCGCACCAGCCGCAGGGCCCCACGCACGACTTCGTTGGCCGGGGCCTTGTGCACGCCGCGGGTGATGTCCGTGCGCGCGTAGATGCCCGCCATGTGGCCGGACGGCGGCACATTCACCAGCGTCTTGCCGTCCCCCAGCGGGTCCGGCGTGGAGAACCACGGGTAGTAGAAGGCGCCGTAGCCCTGGTCGGACGTGCGGGGGCGCAGGCCGCCGCCCGCGTCGCCGGTGGCCACCTTGGTGAGGCGGCCCACGTCGTCCACGTCCTCGGGAGCGTCGAGGATGGCGACGCGGTCCCTCATCTTCTCGCAGTGGGTGAGCAGCGCGTCCCAGGCAGCGGCGTTGGCGAAGCCGGGGGCGGCGACCATGGCCACCTCGCTGACCTCCTCCAGCACGGCCACGCCCTGGCGCCGGCGCGCGTCGCCCACCAGGCTCTCGCTGTCGCCGATGTTGACGATGAAGCAGCGCCGGCCGCCGTTGGCGAAGTAGCCGTACACGGCCTGCGCGAGCGGGGTGCTCGGCGTGCCGGGTGGGGCGAACTCCTTCACGAACTGGGCCCAGCCATTCACGGCCACGGCCTGGTGGACGCGGGCGTCCGCGGCGGGTGCGCGGCCGATGAAGGCGGCGGTGGTGGTGCCCACGCCCTGGATGGAGCGTGCCCCGCTGGGGACCTCCTCCACGTAGACGCCGGGTGTCAGGTAATTCGGCACGTCACTCCTCCTTCAGCGGCAGGCGGATGAGCAGCGGCTGTGGCTCGGCGGCGAGCGCCTCCGGTCCCAGCGCGAGCACCTCCCCCTTCGCCCGCACCTCCAGCCGCCCCAGCGTGGCCACTGGCGGCACGCGGGGAAAACGAAAGCAGCCCTTCGCGTCGGTGCGCGTGGTGAGCCGCAGCGACGGCAGCTCCACCAGCGCGCCCGGAATGGGCACGTCACCGGGCCCCACCACGCAGCCGAGCAGCGCCTCGGCCGGAATGGCCGTGGTGACGACGGGGAAGCGCACGCGGTGGACCACGGGCTGGGGACGCTCGCGGCGCACGGGGACGCGCAGACGGAAGCCGGGTCGCGGTGCGGCACGGAGGCCGGCCCACACGGTGGTGGGGACGGGGGTGAGCTCCACGTCGAAGTCGGTCTCCTCCATGGCGGCGAAGACGAGCTCGCCAAGGAGGCGGTGGGCGCGCTCGGGGGACTCGCCGCCGGCGGTGACGAGGTAGCAGACGGAGATTTGCAGGGGCGGCCGGCCGCCGCCGCGCGCGGGCGGGGCGGGGCCGAGCTCGAGCAGGTACAGGCACACGCCGCGCTCGAGGGACTCGCGGTCCGGCACCCCGAGGAACACGGGGACGTCACCGGCGATGCGGCCCACCCACGCCTTCATGCGTTGATCGACTTCGTCGATCATCCGGTCCCCCCCAGGGTCCTGGGCCGGAGCTCACGGGCAGCGCCTCGCCGCCCGTGATTTCCGGGAGGGCAAGGTGTCACCCGCCACCTGGGTGCAGGTAGTGACCCGCGGGGTGGAGGGACGTCGGGACTTCAACAGGGGATGGGGAGAGTGGGTGCGTTGATTAGAGCTTGTCGCGCACCACGAGCGTGCGGTGGCCGAGCTGCTCGGAGACCTCGCGGATGAAGCGCTCGGACAGGAGCGACCAGTTCCAGAACGTGAAGCCCAGGTGGCTCAGGCCCCATGGGGAGTCACCGTCCCACTGGGTGAGGCGCTCGGGTGTGTGGCATTGAGGGCAGGCGAAGGTGACAGCGTCGTTGCCCTCGAACCAGAAGCTTACGGCATCCTGGTAGTCATCGCCGGGCTCGAAGCGGGCACCGCAGGCGCGGCAGGTCAGTTCGGGTTGCAGGTTGTAGAAGACCGTCCGGCCGACTTCGATTCGCAGGCCATTCGTCGCCAGGTGCAGGACATCGGAGTTGGGCGTCTCCTGGGCGAGCGCGTACTCGGGCCCGGGACGATGACCCGGGTCACCCAACGTGCAGTCGGAGAGCTCGGGCTCGATGATGCGCCGTGCGATGAGCCAGTCCCGAACCTTCGCCGCGAGGCGCGGGGCGTCCTCAGCGGAGACGTCCCGGGCCACGATGTTCTGGAAGAAGTCACCCATGTCGGTCAACCTACTGGGTTGTCTGAAATGGTGGCAACCCTTATGGTAAGGACAGAGCGTCGCGCGCTCCTGCCTACTGGCTCACACCTTCGTGAACTTCGCGCCGGTCGCGCCAATACGCTCGATGGCGGACTTGATCTCTCCCGAAACAATCAAGGCAACCTCCCATCCCCATGGGCGGAACACCTTTGCGGCCCCCACCCTGGACCGGTCGATTCGCATTTCGTCCACCGAGTAGTACTGCCCCACCTTGTCTGGAAGCCCGTCTTCCGGCCTCCAGAGCTGAATCGTGGAAGCCTGCTCGTCGATGCAGCGAATGAGCTTTGTCGCCACGAGAATCAGGTATTGGTCCGGACGGCCAGCCACCTCCACTGGAATCAACTGCACGTCGTCAGGTGCCAACTCGGTGAAAATGGAGGCCACCCTGACGTGCGCCACCGGGACTCCCAGACCGGCCATTGTGAAGTCCAAGGCCTTTCCCTGGAGCTTGACGGGCACCTGCAATCGCTCTGAAAGCTGGACTGCCGTTCCATCCGTGAATCGCCAAGGCTCTGCCAACTCGTGGCCCTTGCCATCCGCGGGATTCGCCAGGTGCCAACGCCCCTGAACATAGACATCATCATCCAGCCTGAAGAACTCGCGGCTCATTGCGCATCCAACCTCATTCAACTGCGAGCCGTAATAGAAGCCAGCGATGGACCGAGCGGCCCCAGCACTCCCGCTTGCTCCAGCAGTTCCTGAACACGCGCTGCCAGCGCGACATGCTCCGGGTTGCTGGCCGTGAAGCGCTCGGGAGTGAGGATGACGAGAGTGCCCTTGTCGCCCACGGGCTCGGTGCGAACAGGGTCGGGCAACCGGGGCAGCGTCCCCCGGCTGTGTGCGAAGTACATGACCCAGCCGACGAACGTCCCGGCCTTGGAGCGCTTCAGGACCACATCCCTGTGAACCTGGGACGTGGCGGTACCCCACGCCGGCTCCCAGGCCAGCGCCATGGCGCGCAAGACCTGCGCGAGCACGTCGGCCGACAGGACACGCGCCCTGGATATCCCCTCCGTGGGAAGGCTCAGCGTGCAGAGGTCTCCCAGGAGCGGAGAGACGGAGCCACAGGCGAGCCTGACCCCACTGCTGGCTCCATCTGGCGCTCCGTTCCAGGCAGAGAAGGCGATGCCGGCCTCGTCACGCCGGTACTTCTTCTTCTCGAACAGGCCGCGCAACGTTTCGGCATCCGGCCTGAACTGGAGCTCGAGTGCCGCCGAGCGGGAATCCGCCTTCTCGAGCCACCGGGCAAAGCTCTCGTCAGCGGCGGCGAGCAGGCGGAAGAAGACCTCGGCGCGCCGAGCATAGGCGTCGAGCGTTTCGACCCGGCCGGGCCAGTACGCGCCTGCGGAGTACGCTTCAATCATGCTGCGGCCTGCTCCTGGCGTCTGACTGGCGCTCCACCCCAGGCGCATCAAGCTCCACGCTACACGACAGCCCCGGAAAACGTGGTCCCCAGACCCCCAGGCAGGCCCACCCTGTCCGCCCTCCCCCACTCGCGGGTCATTTCCCTCGACGTGACTTCCGTTTCCGCCCGGTCGCGCGAATGATGGCCGCCGGGCCGGACCCACGCTGGAACATCCCTATGACGATGGCGACATCCTCGACGAGAAGACGCACGGCACTCCCCCCAAGACAGCACGCCGCCGCCTGGGCCTGCCTCCTGGCGCTCCTGGCCGCATCCCCGGCCCTGGCGCAGGACGGCGCCGGTGAGCCGCAGCTGCGCCGCTTCGGCGCGCTGCTGGACGCGGGCGCGCCCCATGGCATCGGCGTGTCCGCGGTGCTGCGGCCGCTGCCCTGGCTGCGGCTCCAGGCGGGCCCCACCACCAACACGCTCAGCTTCGGCCTGCGCGGCGGCGTCAGCCTCCTGCCCCTGCAGACCTTCATCGCCCCCTCCCTCAACGCCGAGGCGGGCCACTACTTCGGCTCCGACTACAACGACGTCGTCGACTGGCTGGGCGCCACCCCGCGCCGCGTCGCCGGCGTCGAGGACGTCACCTACGACTACGTCAGCGGCAGCGTCGGCCTGGAAATCGGCTCGGCCAGCCGCTTCAACTTCTTCCTCCACCTGGGCCTGAGCTACGTGGCCCTCAAGGTGGACGACGCGAGCGCCATCATCCAGGACGCCACGGAAGACCCCAGCGTCACCGCCCGCAACCTCTCCATCCGCGCCACCATCCCCTCCGTCAAGGTGGGGTTCCTCCTGTACTTCTTCTAGAGCCGGAGCCCATCCACCATGCGAAAGACTTCCTTCCGCGCCCTGCTGCTGTGCTCCACGGCGCTCTTCGCCACCGGCTGTGACTCGCTGTTCTTCATCGAGGCGGAGGCCGAGGAGATCTGCAAGACGGAGCCGGACCTCTCCTTCCCCGCCGCCTTCCCCGGCACCGCGAACGTCCAGCAGAGCCTCACCTTCCCTCTGGGCGACCTGTCCACCCCGCTGCCCGAGGATGCCGACATCGACACCGAGCTGCGCCTCAAGGTCTTCGAGGTGACGGCCGACACGGACATCAGCGGAATCGAGCGCGCCAGCGTGTCCGTGCGCAAGCCGGGCAGCGAGGACACCATCCTCATCGGCGAGTTCCGCCGCACCAGCTCCACCCCCACGCAGACGCTGAGCCTGTCTGGCAGCGGCGCCGTGGACCTCCTGGACCTGGCCCGCCAGGACGAGCTGGAGTTCATCTTCGTCGCCCGGGGCTCGCTGCCCACCGAGTCGTGGACGGCCTCCCTCAAGGCGTGCGCCGGCATCCGCGCCAAGGCGAGCTACTTCGACCTCATCTTCTGAGGCCCGCAGCCCGCTTCGCTCAGCACAGGCCAGGGGACACGCCAACCGCGTGCTCCCTGGCCTCCACGGGCACGCCGGCCGCCACCGGCGCGGGCGGCTGGATGCCGAGGTGCTCGCTGCGCGTGCCCATCACGATGTCGAAGAACGGGTGCGTCACGCACCAATTGGCGTTCTGGTTGCGGCCCATGTGGTGGTCGTAGTGCCACGGCACGTGCTCGCGGGCCCACGCCGGGTCCAGGTGCGCGCGCCGGTGCACCCGGTAGTAGTTCACCGCGCAGGCCCACACCGTGCCCACGAAGAAGGGCGCCACGGGGAACAGCGGCGCGTGCGCCACCGCGAGCGCCGCCAGGGCCAGCAGCTCCTTCGTCTTCGCCGACCAGGTCCACAAGGAGCGCAGGTACTGGTCATCCACCATGTCGTGCCGCCGCGACTTCTGGTGGTGCTCGTGCCAGTGGAAGCTCCAGAGGCTCCCCCGGTGCTTCCCCAAGCCGTGCAGCACGTACCGGTGCAGCACCCATTCCCCGAAATTGGAGTACGCCCAGCCGAGTGGAATGCCGATCATGGTTGCTCTCTCTCCGGCGGGCGCCCGGCCGACGCCACGCTGCGAATAATGACTATTTGGTCACTCTTTTTCTACAACGCAAGAAGTCGGAGTGCACGCTTATGGCGACGAAAGAGAGTCCCCGGAGCGCGGGAGCGGACACCTCCGCGGGGCCGGGACGCAGGCCCGGGCGGCCGGGCGGGCGGCGGGAGGCCCACCGGCGCGAGCGGACGAAGGAGCTGGAGGACGCGGCGCTGAAGCTCTTCGTGGAGCGGGGGCTGGACGCCGTCACCATCGACGACATCACCCAGGCGGCCGGGGTGGCCAAGGGGACGTTCTACCGGTACTTCGACGACAAGGCCGCCCTGGTGGACGCGCTGCTGGCGCCGGTGCGCGGCGAGCTGCTCGCGGGGATGGAGGCGTGCGGCCGCTCCCTCGCGCAGGCGCGCGACGTGGAGGCCATGTTCGACGCCTACCGCGCGGTGGCGGCCGTCATCGTCGGCGCGCTCCTCCAGTACCCGGGCGTGGTGCGGCTGTACCTCCAGGAGAGCCGGGGCCCCGCGGTGGGCGCGCGCGCCCAGGTGGCCGAGCTGTCCCGACTGGTGGCCCGGCACGCGGTGGACATCACGCAGAAGGCGCACACGCACGGGCTGCTCAGGCCCATCCGCCCGGCGGTGAGCGGGCTCGCGGTGGTGGGCGCGGTGGAGCGGCTGCTGCTGGCGGTGCTGAGCGAGGAGGACATCGGCAACCTGCTGGAGCTGCCGGACGCGCTGACGGCGCTGGTGCTGGACGGGCTGCGGCTGCCTCCCGGAGTCAACAAGCCCGGGCGCCGGAAGCTGGACGGAGGCCCCAAGCGCCCTTAAGGGTGGAGTGTGGCAGGCAAGCGGGCCAGGAGCGGCGGCGGCGGGTTCAACATCCCCGGGTGGGCATGGCTGGTGCCGTGCGCGCTCGTGCCGGTGGTGCTGCTCAACGTGGGCATCGCCTGGCTGGGCGAAACGACGGTGTCCCCGCTGTCGTTCTCCTTCCTGCAGTCCAAGGCCGGGGCGCTGCGCGCGTACGCGGAGCACCGGCCCTCGTGCCTGCTGGAGGGACACCCGGAGCTCGAGCCCCTCATCGACGCGGCCGAGCGCCGGCACCGGCTGCCCGCGGGACTGCTGCGGGCGCTGGTGCAGGTGGAGTCGGAGACGCGCGTGCACCGGATTTCTCCGGCGGGCGCCATGGGGCCCGGGCAGCTCATGCCGACGACGGCGTCCATGCTGGGCGTGGAGGACCCGTTCGACCCGGCGTCCGCCATCGACGCGAGCGCGCGCTACCTGGCCGAGCAGCTGCGGCGCTTCGGGGACGTGCGGCTCGCGGTGGCCGCGTACAACGCGGGCCCCGGCGCGGTGCATGGCCGCGTGCCTCGCAACGGGGAGACGGAGTACTACGTGCCCAAGGTGCTCGCGGCCTGGAAGCACACGCGGCCGGCCGCGCCCGCCGTCGCGGCGCGGACGACACCGAGGGCGCCCGCACCCACGACGGCGCGCGCGAGTGCCCGCCCCACCGTGAAGCCCGCGCCCGTCACGAGGCCGGCGGCACAGGCCGCGCTGAAGCCCGCGCCGTCGGCGAAGCCCGCGCCCGCGGCCCGGACGAAGCCCGCCGCCCGGACGAAGCCCCCCACGAAGGCGCCAGCCTCCGCGGACGACCGGGTGAAGCCGGGCGTCACCGTGAGCGCGCGGCGCGGCTGAGCCGGAGCGTCCCTCTCACCCACGGGACACACCGCACCCGCCCTCCGGGCGCGCGCGCGCCCCGGCGACGCGAAGCCGTCCGGGCCTCACTCCCAGGAGAAGAGGTGCTCGCACTGCGTCAGCGCGAGCTGGCGTCCCAGCACCCTCCCGCCCTTCACGTTCCCCGCCGCGAGGACGGCTTCCATGATGCCGGTGTTGGTGGGCTCGGGCATGAGGTCGCCGTCGAGGAAGAAGCGGCCGCTCCTGGGGCCCGTCCACTCCACCGTGTACTTCCCGTAGTTGATGGAGGCGCCGTAGGCGGTGGGCAGGCTGTTCACCATCTTCACGATGTCCCGCGCCGTCAGCGCCAGAATCGTCCGGCCCGCCAGCGAGGCCATGAAGTCCGCCGTCGCCTGCCGCCCGAGCAGTCGCAGCGCCGTGTCAAAGCCTCCCACCTTCGGTGCAATGAATTCCGCGGCGACCCAGGTCATCCGCAGCCGCGCGGCCATGGGGTAGTTGGAGAAGTCGTTGATGCGCGTCTGCCCGCCGGCCTCGAGGCACCGCTGCACCACGGCCTCGTCCCCGTACGAGCCCACCACCTGGAGCACGCCCTTGAGGAACATGCCCCGGCACGTCTTGTCCGGCGTCGCGAGCGCCAGCCGCTCCTCCAGGTCCCGGACCCGGTCCACCGTGCCCTGATGCCCTGTCGTGGTGTCGTTCCATTCCATGTGACGCCTCATCAGATTCCGAAGCACCGCATCCGGCCACCCCGGCGCGTGCACCGCCGCCCGAATCCCTGGAGCATCGCGCGCCACGGGACGCCCTCGCCGCCCGCGGCCCCTGCGTAACACGGTCCGCGCCATCCTCCCATTGACCGACCTCCTCCCATTGACCGACCTCGGGCGGATGACGGACGCGCGGCCTCCATGGCCCGTGAAACAAGGGCGCCTCACCCACGTTCTTTCTTGCCACTCCCCCGAGGCGTCCATGAGCAGAACCTTCATCCGCGGCTGCATCGCCCTGCTGACCGTCCTTGGGATTGTCGGAGGGGTGACACTGTATGGGGACAACATCCGCAAGCTGTTCGGCGCCTCCGCCTCGTCCTTGGCCGGCTCGCCCGACGTGGGCGGCGCCCACCCGCGAAAGACGCTGCGCTCCTTCGGCATGCAGTCCCCGGACGCGCTGCCCGTGGCGGCACGTGGAGCGCCGCGGGCGCCCGCACCGGAGGCGTCCTCCGCGTCCAATACGCACACGCGGCACGAGCCCAACGCCTTCACCCATACCCGGGAAGACCGCCTCTCCACCTTCGCGGTGGACGTGGACACCGCGTCCTATGCGCTATTCCGCCGCACAGTGCGGGAGGAGAACGGGCTGCCGCACCCGGACTCGGTGCGGGTGGAGGAGTGGGTGAACGCCTTCCGCTACCACCTGCCGGAGCCGCGGCCCGGCGAAGGGGCCTTCCAGGTGGACCTGGAGGCGGCGCCGTCGCCCTTCACGATGGACCGCCACCTGCTGAAGGTGGGGCTCCAGGGACGGCGGGTGGCGAAGAGCCAGCGCAAGCCCACGCACCTGGTGTTCCTGGTGGACACCAGCGGCTCCATGTCCGGAGAGGACCGGCTGGAGCTGGCGAAGACGGCGATGAAGCTGGCGGTGGGCGGGCTCAACGAGACGGACACGGTGGCCATCACCACCTACGCGGGCGACGTGCGCACCGTGCTGGAGCCCACGCCGGCGTCGGAGCGTGGCCACATCGCGGCGGCCATCGACTCGCTCTGCACGGGCGGCGGCACGGCCATGGGTGACGGCCTGGAGCTGGCCTACCGGCAGGCGGCGCGCGGAGCGGGTGCGGACACCGTGTCGCGCGTGGTGGTGCTCACGGATGGGGACACCAACCTCGGGAAGAACCTCACCGCGGACGCGATGCTGGAGAGCGTGGCCCGCTACGTCAGCCAGGGCGTGACGCTGTCCACCATCGGCTTCGGCATGGGCAACTACCGCGACGACCTGATGGAGCGGCTGGCGAACAAGGGCAACGGCAACTCCTACTACATCGACTCGGAGCGCGAGGCCCGCAAGGTCTTCCAGGAGCAGCTGGCCGGCACGCTGGAGGTGATTGCCCAGGACGTGAAGGTGCAGGTGGACTTCGATCCGGACGCGGTGCGCGGCTACCGGCTGGTGGGCTACGAGAATCGCGCCGTGGCGGACAAGGACTTCCGCGACGACACGGTGGACGGGGGCGAGATTGGCGCGGGCCACTCCGTCACCGCGCTGTACGAAGTGGAGCTCACGGGTGAGGGCACGCGCCTGGCCACCGTGCGCGTCCGGGCGAAGCGTCCGGGCGGCGAGGAAGCGGCCGAGCAGCGCTTCACGCTGGAGCGCCCCCAGGTCCACGCCTCGCTGGAGGAGGCGTCGTCGGACCTGCGCTTCGCCGCGGCGGTGGCGGGCACGGCGGACCTGCTGCGTGGAGCGCGCCAGGCCTCGGGCATGAGCCTCGAGACGGCGGAGTCGCTCGTGGAGGCTGCGCTGGACGGCCAGGAGGACCGCGAGGAGTTCCTCTCGCTGCTGCGCCGCGTGCGCGCGATACTGCCCCGGTACAACTGGGCCGAGGCCGCCAGGAAGTACTGAACGGCGAAGCTGGCCGTGTCACTTCCTTCCAGGAGTCCGCATGCTCCGGAGCCTTCGCGTCGCCACCCTCCTTCTCGCCGCAGGCCCCTGACGCTACGGCCGGGCCCGCGCGGACACGCGCCGGCCGGCCTCGGGGTCCACCCATACCTCCGCGTCGCGGTGCAGCTGGAGGAAGGACGCGGGGCAGCGCGGCGTCACCGGGCCTTCCACCATCTGCGCCACCGCCTCCGCCTTGCCCTCGCCGAACGCGAGCAGCACCACGCGCCGCGCCTGGAGGATGGCGCCCATGCCCAGCGTGAGCGCCTCCAGGGGCACGCGCGTCGGGTCATCCCCGAAGAGCCCGGCGTTGGCCAGCCGCGTCTCGCGCCCCAGCTTCACCCGGTGACACGGCGCCAGCAGGCTGTCCCCGGGCTCGTTGAAGGCGATGTGTCCGTTGCCGCCAATGCCCAGCAGCACCAGGTCCAGCCCTCCCGCCGCGGCCAGCTCCGCGTCGTACCGGGCGCACTCCGCCTCCGCGTCCGGCGCGCTCCCGTCGAGGAAGTGGATGCGCTCGCGCGGCAGGTTGACGTGCTGGAAGAAGTGCCGCTCCATGTACGCGCGGAAGCTGCCCGCGTCCTCGGGTGGGAGGCCGAAGAACTCGTCCAGGTTGAAGGTGCTGGCGTGCGACACGTCCAGCGCCCCGCGCGCGGACAGGGCCACCAGCTCGCGGTAGACGTTGAGCGGCGTGCGGCCCGTGGGCAGTCCCAGCACCAGGGAGGGCCGCGCGCGCACCGCCTCGGCGACGTGGGCCGCGCAGGCGGAGGCGGCGTGCTGCTCGGAGTCGAAGACGCGGAGTTTCACGGATGCGGACCATAGGGAGCCCCTGCCCCCGCGCGAGTGTGGAAGTGCCCGCCCCGTTCACTTCAATGCGGCGCGACATGGCGGGGGTGTCCATGACGGACAGCCGGCCTCCGGGCCGCCGCCTTCACGCCCTACTGCCCGCTGGCGAACATGACGGGCGGCCCGGCCAGGAGCGTGCCGCGGCACTGGAGCCCGGACGGCTCGTGGGCGTGCGGGCCATCGGCCGCTTCGGGGGCGAGGCCACCCTCTTCCGGCTGGCCGCCCCGCTGGAGCCCGCCCACCCGTGCACGCACCGCCTTCCGGCGGTATTCGGCCGGGCGGAAAGTCCCACGGTGAGCGCTCGGGCGCAATTGAGGGGTTCCGTCCGGCGCCGGTCGAGATAGAACATTCCCATATGAAAGTCGCTGTCCTCACTGGCGGGGGTGACTGCCCCGGCCTCAACGCCGTCATCCGCGCAGTGGTCCGCCGCGCCGCCGAGCACGGCTTCGAGATGATGGGTCTGCGGGATGGCTGGAAGGGGTTGTTGGAGGACAACCACTTCCGCCTCACGCGTGAAACCACCTCGGGCATCCTCCACCGCGGAGGCACCATCCTCGGCACCTCGCGCGTCAACCCGTTCAAGGTGGAGAACGGGCTGGAGCGCGTGAAGCGCGCCGTGGAGCGCAACGGCATCCACGCCATCATCGCCATCGGCGGCGAGGGCACGCTGTCCGCCGCCACGCGCATGTCGCAGGAAGGGCTGCGCATCGTCGGTGTCCCGAAAACCATCGACAACGACATCAACGCCACCGACTTCACCTTCGGCTTCGACACCGCGGTGCAGATTGCCACCGAGGCCATCGACCGGCTGCACTCCACCGCCGAGTCCCACAAGCGCGTCATCGTCTGCGAGGTCATGGGACGGCACGTGGGGTGGATTGCGACGTACGCGGGCATCGCCGGCGGCGCGGACGTCATCCTGGTGCCGGAAGTCCCGGCGGATTTGACCCGGGTGGCCGAGCACATCCAGCGCCGCCACGCGGGCGGGCGCACGTTCTCCATCGTCGTGGTGGCGGAAGGCACGCGCATCAAGACGTCCCAGGACCAGAACGAGCACCTGGTCACCACGGGCGCCCTGGACGAAGCCGGCCGGCCGCGCCTGGGCGGCGTGGGCAACATCGTCGGGGCGGAAATCGAGCGGCGCACCGGCTTCGAGACGCGCGTGTCGGTGCTGGGCCACATCCAGCGCGGCGGCGCGCCCACCCCGCATGACCGCGTGCTGGCCACGCGCTACGGCGTCCACGCCTGCGACATGGTGGCCCGCGGCGAGTTCGGGAAGATGGCCGCGCTCAAGGGCAACGACATCATCACCGTGGACCTGGCGGACGCCACCCGCGAGCTGAAGAAGGTGCCCAAGGAGTTCTTCGAGGTGGCCCAGGTGTTCTTCGGCTGACGCAACGCAACATCCCCCGGCGGCCCTGAAACGAGGGCCCGGGGTTCCGGTAGCATCGGCACCTTCACTCCTCACGGACAAGGGATGGTGCCGATGCTCGCCGGACGGATGATGGACTTCCCGCTCACGCTGACCCACTTCCTGGAGCGCGCGCGCACGTACTATCCGCGCTCGGAAGTCATCAGCCGCAATCCCGACAAGTCGCTGCACCGCTACACCTTCGCGGACTTCTACAAGCGCACGTGCAGGCTGGCGAACGCGCTGACGCGCCTGGGCGTGAAGCCCGGTGACAGGGTCGCCACGCTGAGCTGGAACCACTACCGGCACCTGGAGGCGTACTACGCCGTGCCGGCCATGGGCGCGGTGGTGCACACGCTCAACCTGAGACTGCACCCGAACGACCTGGGCTACATCGCGCGGCACGCGGAGGACTCGGTGCTGGTGGTGGACCGCTCGCTCCTGCCGCTGTTCGACAAGTTCTCCGCGCAGGTGCCGAGCTTCCGCCACGTCATCGTCGTGCCGGACGCCGGGCCGGCGCCGGAGGGGAAGCTGGACTACGAGCAGCTGCTCGCGGCGGAGTCCGACACGTTCGACTTCCCGAAGCTGGAGGAGAACACGGCGGCGATGCTCTGCTACACGTCGGGCACGACGGGCAACCCGAAGGGCGTGCTCTACAGCCACCGCTCCATCGTCCTGCACACCCTGGCGTGCTGCATGACGGACGTCACGGGCATGCGTGAGGCGGACCGGGTGCTGCCGGTGGTGCCCATGTTCCACGCGGCCGCGTGGGGGCTTGCGTTCGACGCCATCTTCACCGGGGCGACGCTGGTGTTCCCCGGGCCGCACCTGGACCCGCAGTCGCTGCTGGATTTGATGACGGAGACCAAAGTCACCATGGCGGGCGGCGTTCCCACCATCTGGCTGGGAATCCTGGCGCTGCTGGATGCGACGCCGAAGAAGTGGGACTTGAGCACGGTGCGTTCCATGTTGATTGGCGGCTCGGCGGCGCCGCCGTCGCTGATTGACGGCTTCAAGCAGCGGCACGGGCTCGAGGTCGTCCACGCGTGGGGCATGACGGAGCTGAGCCCCGTGGGCACCATGGCGAAGCTGAAGGGAGACTTGCGGGACGCGGCGCAGGAGGCGCAGCTGGCGGCGAGGGCGTCGCAGGGCTTCGCGCTGCCCTTCGTGGAGACGCGGGTGGTGAGCGACGACGGGAAGCAGCTCCCGTGGGACGGGGAGACGATGGGCGAGCTGGAGGTGCGGGGGCCCTGGGTGGCGAGCTCGTACTTCGGGGACGAGGGGAAGGACCGCTGGACGGCGGACGGCTGGTTCAAGACGGGGGACGTGGTGACCCTCGACAAGGACGGCTACGTGCGCATCTGCGACCGGGCGAAGGACGTCATCAAGTCCGGTGGCGAGTGGATTTCGTCGGTGTCGCTGGAGAACGCGCTGATGGCGCACCCGGCGGTGCTGGAGGCGGCGGTGTTCGCCGGCAGGCACGCGAAGTGGGACGAGCGGCCGCTGGCGGCGGTGGTGCTGAAGCCGGGACAGACGGCGACGAAGCAGGAGCTGGCCGCGCACCTGGAGAAGCAGTTCGCGAAGTTCTGGATGCCGGATGACTACCTGTTCATCGAGCAGATTCCGCGCACCTCGACGGGCAAGTTCCTCAAGACGAAGCTGCGCGAGGAGTTCGGCGACCACCTGCTGAAGAACACGGGTGTGAGCTCGGCGGGGTAGAGCCGCTGAAGGAGTCGGAGGGCGGCCCTGAAGCAGGAGGAGACACCGCCCTTCATGTATCCGGACTGGCCGCGCCAGGCGCTCACAACGCGTGGCGGTCGAGCCAGCTCCGGATGGCCTGCGCAATCTCCTCCGGCGCGTCCTCGGGCGCATGGTGTCCCGCGCGGCCGAGCGGGACGATTTCGAGCGCCGTGAGCGTGCTTCGCGCCCACTCGACAATCTTCGGCGCACTGAGTCCGGTGTCCCCGAACGTCAGCAGGAGCGCCGGCTTCGCGGGCGGGCGCGCGAGCCACGCGTCGTAGCGCTCGATGACGGCGGCGACGTCCGCTGGCTCGCCGTCGATGGGAATTTCACGAGTCCACTGCAGCACCGGGCGTCGCGACGCGGCATCGGGGTACGGGGCGTAATAGTCAGCGCGGTCGCTCTCCGAGAGCCCGCGCTTGATGCCGTTCGCGAACGACCTGGCGAGGAACTCGTTCTGCTCGAGCACCAGCTTCTCACCAACTCCCGGCGTGCGCAGGGCTCGGAACAGTTGCTCGCCCTGCGGAGGCCAGTCGCTCCAGTGCATCGGCCGGAGGAAGGTCTCGAACACGACCACGCCGCGCACGCGGTCCGGATGCCTCCGCGCCCAGTCCAGCGCGAGCACCCCTCCCCAGTCGTAGCCGACGAGCACGACGTCGCGCAGGTCGAGCGCTTCGAACCACGCATCGAGATACCGCGCGTGGTCCGCGAATCGATAGGCAATGTCGGGCTTCCCCGAGCTCCCCATCCCGATGAGGTCGGGCGCGAGGCATCGGCCGCGGTCGGCGAGTTGGGGGATGACGTTGCGCCACACGTGCGAGGACGTGGGGTTGCCATGCAGGAACACGATGGGCGAGCCCGTCCCTGCCTCGCGGTACGAGATGAACGAGTCGAGGACCTGGACGTGATGAGCCGTGGCCATGGGAGTGCTCTGGGGGCGAAGAGGAGTGGGTGCGTGGCACGCGACGAGCGCGCCCGCGATGAGGCAGCCGAGCAATCTGTGCATGCCCGGCAGAATGCGTCCGCGGGGTCCTCTCTGGTAGTGATGATTCGTGAGGCGTAAGCTCACCAACCGTGAGCATTTCGATTGCGGCCCTCGACCTCAACCTCCTCCTGATGCTCCACACCGTCCTCTCCGAGCGGAGCGTGGCGCGCGCGGCGGAGCGGCTCCACGTCACGCCGTCCGCCATCAGCAACGGCCTCGCACGCCTCCGCTCCGCGCTCGGAGACCCGCTGGTGACGCGCAACGGCCGTGGCATCGTCCCCACGCCGCGGGCGAGTGCGCTCGCGCCCGCCATCGCGCGCGCCCTGCGTGAGCTGGAACTTGCGATTCACGAGGCCCCGTTCGACCCGACGCGCTGCACGCGTGCCTTCACCCTCGCCGTCGCGGATGCGGGTCAGCTCACCTGGGTGCCGCGGATTGCCGCCTTGATGGCCGAGGAGATGCCGAACGCGCGCCTCTCCGTGGTCGGCATCGCCTCGCTCGTCTCGCTCGGAGACCTGGCCTCGTCCCACATCGATCTGCACATCGGCCTCGCCGGGAAGGGCGCGGGCCTGCACATCGAGCCGCTGTTGGTCGAGCGCACCGTTCTCGTGGCTCGCGAAGGCCACCCTGCTCTCGGAAAGCGACTGTCGGCGCGCGCGCTCGGTGAGCTCAGGCACGTCGGCGTGGAGATGGTGCCGGGCAAGGGCATCCGTGACCTCGTCGGTGCCGCGTACGCGCGCGCGGGCATCCGCCGCGAGGTCGCGATGACGGTGCCCTCGTTCACGACCGCCGCCGCGGTCGTGGCCGAGACCGACCTCGTCGCGACGCTGCCGGAGTCGCTCGTCGTCGCCCAGGGCACGCGCATGGGAGTGCGCGCGGTCAACGCTCCGTCACCCGCGCACACCGTGAAGATTTCGCTGTGCTGGCACGAGCGCACCCATACCGACCCAGCGGCACAGTGGTTTCGCGGGCTGGTCCGGCGTGCAGTCCTGGTAGCGGGACAGACCTGAAGACCGGCTGCCAGTCGGTACTCACTGACGGCATGAGCGGGCCGGACACTCCCCGCACCGTCCTGTTCGGAAATGTCGGGACATTTGCGAGCGCCCCTCCCAAAAAACCCCCGACATTCCCGAACAGGACGCCTCAGGCGCTATCCCGGGGCCCCCACCGCAGTAGCTGGAAAGAGCTACGTGCCCATGACGCACCTCTGCGAGGATGCGACCCGCGAGGTTCTCGGGCACCATGGTCACATCGCAAGCCTCCTGAGTAGTGCAGGCCGCAATGGGCGGAGCCCAGGGCCTGGAGTGGCAGCGGAGCGGCCTTCTCGGACGATGCTCCACCCCGAATCCGGCCCCGCGCTTCCCCGCCTGCCCGACGCGACGAGTTTAGTCCTGGTTGCGCGGGCCGGCCGGTCGCCGCGTGCCGGGGAGATCGGCGAGCAACTGCTCGGCCAACTCCTTCACGGCCCGAGGGTCGTCGCCGCCGAGCCGCAGCGTCAGCAACTCGAAGTTCTCGTTGACCCGGGCATACACGCTGAGCGGCCCCGCCTGCAGACAGGCCACGCGGCCCGATAGCGGCAGGACAGGCGCGAACCCGGCGCGTTGCAGCAGCGCCAGGGCCCGCTGCAACGCGGCACGGCCTTCGCCTGCCTGCAGCGTGCCGCCGCCCACGGAGACCACGTCGCGTCCGGCACGGCGGCGCAGTTCGAAGTGGTTGAACACGCTGGCGGTGATGCGTTCGCTGAAGGTTTCGCGAATTTCGATCGGCGTCTGCCATTCGAGTGCAACGTCCTGTTCCAGCATCACGAGCGGCGCGTCATCGTCATCACCGGGCCTCAGGTCGAGGCAGTGGTCATACAACGCCACCAGCGATGGGTCGGTTTCGATGGCCACCGGGAAGAAGCGACCGGACGGCGCATCGTCTTCGTCATCGAGGCACTCGGTGATGGCGGCAATGCCGTGGTCCTGCGTGGGACCAAACGGGGTATAGCCATTGCTGCTGACTCCCATGCGCCGCAAGAACTCCACATAGGAGGCAGGCAGCGTGACGCCGCGGCTGGCAGCCAGGGTCGCGACAGTGGCGGCCGGCGCCCCCTCCACTCGGGCCAGGAACGCCGGGTCGCGCTGCTGGATGAACTCGAGGACAAGGGGCCAATCCATCAGCGGGTTCTTTAGCAGGGACCACGTGCCAAAGCAGAACCGCGGAGTGACGGCGCCACGAAGAGCGCGCCGCCACCTATCTGGCGATGGTGCACATTGCGCGCTTCGCGACGACTACCCGCAGATGTCGTCAATCAGCGACAGGCACGCGTCGACGAACTGCTGGAGCGTACACTGGCCGTTCTGGGTGCAGACGGCATCTCCGGTGCCCGGCTCCGAGCACCACTGGAGCGTCACCCAGCAGCCCTGGGCGTTGACGGTCCGCTCTCCGTCGATGTCCTGGGCGCTCGCCAGGTTCTCTCCCGTGGCGTCCCGAATCGTCACGAGGCTGCCGTCCGCACGGGTGGCGACATAGCGGGGCCCCTGCGTGGCCTCCGCTTCAACCGGCTGCGCATCCTCCGGACCGCAACCCGCGAGCAGCCCCAGCGCCAGCCCCGCCGCCACGACCAACGATAGCGTCTTCATGTTGTTCTCCTGGGTGATGGAGCCCACCGGTCGGACTCCGCCGCCTATGTGCAGCCATTCGCGGCCCCGTCGCTATCGTGGAGAGCCACTTCGTGGATTGTGGCTATGAGGTTGTGTGGTCAGTTGTTACAGCATCTCAGTAGCGATACGGCCTCACAGGCCCGGCACCGCCAGACCTGAAACCTTCCGAGATGTGCGGATGAGCCACGGTGGACTACGCGACAGTCGGGTTCAGCGTCGCGCCCACTCACGCCCGAGCATCGCGAACAGGAACTCGTCGCCCCAGGCGCCCTTGAAGAAGGTGTTCTCCAGGAAGTGCCCTTCCCGGCGCATGCCCACGCGCTCCAGCACGGTGGCGGCGGCGGTGTTCTTCGCGTCCGTCACGGCGATGACCCGGTGCAGGCTCAATGTGCCGAACGCGTAGCCCAGCAGCGCCCTCACCGCCTCCGTGCCCAGTCCCCGCCCCTGGTGCTGTCGGGACAGCGTGAAGCCAATCTCGCCCAGGCGCGTGTCGTACTCATCCGTCCGCAGCGCGCAGTCGCCAATCAGGGCGTCCGTGTCCTTCAGGGCCATCGCGAACTGGAACCAGCCGGGATCACCGGGCTGGCGCCCCTGCATCGACTCGATGAGCTTGCGGCCCCGCTCCGCGTCGTAGTCGCTCCAGCTCTGGTAGCGCGCCACCTCGGCGTCACTCCTGTAGGCCACCAGCGCGTCCAAATCTTCCGCGCGCAGCCGCCGCAGCACGAGCCTCTGACTCTCCACCCTGTCGAACTCCGGCACCGCCATGGTCATCCCTCCATGGGCCCTGGCCCGAGCGCGAAGCAGCGCTGGCCCATCCCGGCGACGCGGACGCGCTGCGGCTCCGGCTTCCTGACACCGGAGGACAGGTGAACGCTCAGAGGATTTCCCCGACGTGCCGGCGGATGTTCGTGCTGATGCGCTCGGTGGGCAGGTCATTGGCATCCGTGCCAAACGGGTTCTCGATTTCCTCCGCGATGAGCTCCATGGAGGCGAGGACGTAGAACGTGAAGGCCACCGCCGGGACGACGAAGTAGCCCAGGCTGAAGGCCAGGCCGAACGGCAGCGTCATCACATAGAAGAAGATGAACTTCTTCAGGAACACCGTGTACGAGAACGGAACCGGCGTGTTGAGGATGCGCTCACACGCCCCGCAGATGTCCGTGAACGACTGGAGCTCGGCGTTCACCGACAGCAGCTGCTCCCCCGTCAGCACGCCCTGCTTCTGCAGCGCGTACGTCTTCCGCATCAGCAAGGACGCCAGCTGGTTGGGCACGTGCTTCGCCGGGTCCAGGTGATAGAGCTCGAAGCCGCCCCCGGCCACGAGCTCCTCCGGGCGGTGTTTCCCCTGGAGGTGATTCTTCAGGGCGAAGGCGTAGTTGGGAATCAGCACCCGGAACAGCCGCCGGCTCTCCTCGTCCGTCTCGGGCAGGAGGGCATTCATCCTCAGGGCGAGGTTCCGGCTGTTATTCACCAGCGAGCCCCACAGCTTCCGTCCCTCCCACCACCGGTCGTAGGCGCTGTTGGAGCGGAAGGCGAGGAGCAGGGAGAGGACGAACCCCAGCAGGCTGTGCAGCATGGAGATGTTCTTCACGCGGCTGTCGTCCGGCAGCTTCCAGACCGCGGCCTCCAGCCACGCCACCAGCAGCGAATACACGCTGATGGCGACAATCATCGGAAACAGCTTCCGGACGGTGTCCGCCTGATGGAACCGGAAGATGAAGGTGAACCAGTCCTTGGGGTTGTAATCAATCATGGCTGTGCGGGTCCCTCGTATAGCAAGGACCCGCGAGCCCGGGTGACGTTGCGTGCCCGAGACTTCCAGCACGCAACGTCATCCCCCTACCCCGCCCTCAGTTGCCGCCCCGGCAGATGCCGGAGCACGTGACTTCCACCTGGCCGCCCGGCCTCAGGAAGCGGTCCACCTGCTCGCGGCCCTCGTCGTCCCGGCGCACGCCCTCGTGCACGGCGTTGTCCGCCGCCGGCAGGTTCGCCTCCGTCCCCGGCAGCGGCGCGGGCAGCCCGAAGTCGAACTGCACCAGCGCGGAGCCATCAATCGCCCCCTCCTGCGCGGCGAGCTGTGGCACCCGCCACGTCGCCGGGAGCTGCTGCGTCAGCCCCATGGCCCGCGCGTGCAGCTCCGTGGCCACGTTGGGCACCGACGCATCTCCCAGGCCGTACTGCGCCAGCACGCGGCGCGACGCTGGCGCTCCCGGGTACAGGTCCGTCAGCACGTGCGGCGCGTACGTCATCGGGTCGATGCGGTCGAAGCCCGTCTGCGTCAGCGCCGCGAACTTCTGCTGGTCCAGCGCGTCCGGCACCGTCTGGGCGATGGTGTTGAGGAAGGGGCTGAAGGGCCGCGCCCGGAACATCATCAGCGAGAAGTCCGCCCCGCCCACGCTGAACACCGCCCGCGAGACGTGCGGCGAGAGCGCCACGTAGGTGCCTCCCAGGATGTGCCCCTGGCTGATGCCGTAGAAGTACGTCTGCTCCGGGTCATAGACGAGCACGCCCTTGTCCTGCAGCTCCGCCACCTCCTCGAGCGTGGTGCGCGCCGCGTAGGTGACGGCGAGCTGGTTCGCCATGCCCTGGTGCACGCGGTCGGTGAAGCGCAGCGTCTGGGTGGGGTTGCTGCCCATCGCCTGCAGCACGCCCGGGGCGTCCACGTTGGACATGCCCCACCAGTCCACCGTCATCACCACCGACCGGGTCGCCTGGATGAAGGGCCGCACGAACGAGCCATCCGCCTCGGACTGGCTCCCGAAGAAGCCGTGTCCGTACTGGATGAAGCGCACCGGCGCCACGCCCTGTCCCCAGACGCTCCGGGGAATCTGCAGCGTGAAGGGCACCTCCGCCTCGCCGTTGCGCCGCACGCGGCCCTGCGTGTCCCGGGCCAGCAGCGCTCCCGGCTGGGTGCTCTCCATGAAGAGGGGGACGCGAAGCGTGCCCTTGATGCGGCGGGCGACATTCGCATCCACGTCGTCCCTCACCTCCGTCACCGTGACGGCGGGCGGGGTGGCCTCCAGCGCCTCCATGGCCAGGCGCCGCACGTCGAGCATGTCGCGGGTGACGTTCTCCTCCGACCCGGTGGTGAAGTCCCACGCGAGCTGCAGCTCCGCGCGCGGCACCCCCGCCGCCACCAGCGCCGGGAAGATTTCGTCCTCGTACCGCGCGGCCATCGGGGCCAGGAGCGGGTCTCCCGCCGTCTGCCCGTCGCGGATGCGGCGGAAGCCTTCCGGCACCGGCACCGGGGTGCCGTCCTTCGCCTTCAGCCCGCGCAGCGCGACGATGTAGCGGGCTCCGTTGCGCAGCCGGACCAGCGGCCTCACGAACAGCGCGCGGCGGGCGTCGCTCGCAGCGCGCGGGTCCAGCTCCGCGAAGTGGAGCACGCCCTCGCCCCGCTCCGCGTCGAGCAGCACCGTGCTCCCCGTGGTCGCCGCCGTGGGGCTGGCCAGCGGCGGGAGGTCCGTGGCCTCCACGCCGCCCGGGAAGAGCGCGAGCACCTGCGTGCCGTGAGACCAGCCATCCGCCGGGTGGAGGTCCGTGAAGTCGAACGAGCCACCGTCCGTCATCTTCAGCTTCGCCGCCTCGGTGAGCCGCACGCGGTGGCCCGAGGGCAGCGTCGCGTCGTCCGAGAGGAAGTAGTCCGAGGGGAACGGCAGGAGGCAGTCGTGCTCCGCCGCAATCGGGTTGCAGCCCTGCGTCACCTCCAGCGGAGGCAGCTGCGTGCCCGCGTCGCCACCCGCGTCCGGCGTGCCCGCGTCGTCGCCCGCGTCCGGCGTGCCCGAGTCCTCCCCGGACGTGCCCGCGTCGTCACCCGCGTCCGGAGTGCCTCCGTCGTCGGTGCCCGAATCTCCCGCGTCCGGCACCTGGGCACCCGCGTCCTGCCGGGGCTCGACCTCCGGGTCGTCCGAGCACGCGGGCACCACCAGCAGCATCGCCACCAGCGCCAGCGCGCTGTACTTCCGCCTCTGCTCACTCATGTTGTCGCTCGCTCCTGTGTCAGCACGGCGGCGGGCGCTCCTGATGCCTCCCCCCGGACGCAGGACCTCGTGACACCCACCCGGCCCCCCGGGGCCTCGCGACGCTCCGTCCGGCTCCCTCGGGCCCCGGAGTCACTCGCGTGACACGGATGTAACCGGACGCGCTCGGAGAGGGGAAGCACCGGCACGGGGCCTCGCTCGCGACGCGTCGCGCCACGCAGTGACAGGCGCCACGCGTTCTCCCTTGAACGGGCCCAGCGGCCTCCCGGCTCCGCGCTGTCCACTGCCACGCATCACTCCGCACCTTCCCCGTGACGCGACGTCCTCCCGCGCTACGCAGGGCCCGCACCCGTGAGGAGAACGACGCATGCGACGAGCGATGTGGAGACTGCCGGGCCTGTGCCTGGCCCTGCTGCCGGCCCTGGCCCTGGCCCAATCCAGCGACGCGGGAGCCCAGGGCGCGGCCCCCGGAAGCGCCGCGTCCCCGCAGCTCAAGGACCCGAAGGCCGCGGACGTGACGCTCAACGCGCACATCTACGAGCCCCAGAAGCTCGAGCCCACCGAGGAGCGCCTCCGCTCCCTCAAGCTTCCCTCCGGCTTCCGCATCCAGAAGTTCGCCGAGGGGCTCGGCAAGCCCCGCATGATTGCAGTGGCCGATGACGGCACCGTCTACGTCACCCGCCGCGAGCCCGGCGACGTGCTGATGCTCCGCGACACCAACGGCGACGGCGTGGCGGACACGCAGAAGGTCATCGTCCAGAAGCCCCAGCTCCACGGCATCGCCCTCAAGGGGAACAAGGCCTGGTTCGTCACCGTGGAGGACGTCTTCACCGCGGACCGCAAGAAGGACGGCACCTTCGGCACGCTCCGCCGCATCATGACCGGCCTGCCCGCGGGCGGGCAGCATGCCAACCGCACCCTCGCGGTGGGCCCGGACGGCATGCTCTACGTCTCCGTGGGCAGCACCTGCAACGCGTGCAAGGAGACCACGGAGAAGAGCGCCACGCTGCTGCGCTCGAAGCCGGATGGCTCGGGCGTCCAGGTGTTCGCGCGCGGGCTGCGCAACACCATCGGCTTCGCGTGGGAGCCTCGCACCGGCAAGCTGTACGGGCTGGACCACGGCATCGACTGGCTCGGCGATGACGAGCAGAAGGAGGAGCTCAACCTCCTGGAGCAGGGCCGGGACTACGGGTGGCCGTACATCTACGAGGACGGCAAGTTCAACCCGCAGGACGACCCGCCCGAGGGCACTACCATGGAGCAGCTCGCGGCGAAGCAGCGCGCCCCGGTGCTGACGTACACCGCCCACAGCGCGCCCATGCAGCTCGCCTTCTACAAGGGGCAGCAGTTCCCCGAGGAGTACCGCCAGGACGCCTTCGCCACCATGCGCGGCTCTTGGAACCGCAAGCCGCCCAGCGGCTACGAGCTGGTCCGCATCCGCTTCCAGGACGGCAGGCCCACCGCCATCGAGCCCTTCATCACCGGGTTCCTCACGCAGCAGGACGGGAAGCACGCGCAGTTCGGCCGCCCCGTGGGCCTCGCCGTGATGCCCGACGGCGCGCTGCTCTTCAGCGACGACACCGGCGGCGTCCTCTACCGCGTCAGCCACTCGGGTGGAGGCACACCGGCGCCTCGCTAGGTGCCGCGGCCGCCCTCACCGGGGAGGCGCGGCGCGCTCGCGCAGGAAGTCGTGCACCGCCTGGCGCAACTGCGACACGCCGGGCTCCTCCACCGGGAAGTGGCCAGCGTTCTCCAGCATCACCCGCCGCTTCGGCACACGCAGGCGGTCGAAGAACGGCTGGGACACGGAGACGTGCGTCCACCGGTCCTCGGCCGGGTGGGCCATCAGCACGGGGCACACGTCGAAGGACTCCGGCGGCACCCCGGGCTCGGACTCGAGGAACGTGCGCAGGAACCGCCCGGGCATCCACGTGCCTCCCGCCAGCGGGTCCCTGGCGATGGCGCGTGACAGCTCGGCGGAGTTGGCGATGGCCATCATGTTGCCCGCCAGCCGCATGGGCACCGGCAGCGGGTCCGTGAGGAAGGGCAGCGCCGTCAGCATCGGCCCCGCGAGCCCCGCCATCCACGGCCAGCGCACCATGCGGCGGCGCACCTCCGGCTCTCTCGGCGCCAGGAAGCACGTCGTCACCAGTCCGGCGGGAAGGCGCGTGCGCGCCGTCACGTCGTACGCGAGCATGCCGCCCATGCTCGCGCCGAACATGACGAGCGGTCGCCGCGAGCGGCCGGCCTCCGCCTCCACCACGGCGGCCAGGGTGTCCCGCCAGTCCTCGTAGACGAGCGCGCGCTTGTCCTCCACCCGCGTCAGCCCATAGCCCGGCAGGTCCGGAGCCACGACTTCGTACCCGAGCCCGGCGAGCATCGCCCCGAAGGGCGAGAGCAACCGTCCGTTGCCTCCACCGCCATGCACCAGCACCACCGTGGCAGGCGCATCCGCCCCGCGCCAGCAGTCCAGGTGGACGCGGAAGGCGCCCACGTCGAGCCACTCCTCCTCCGGCATGGGCGCCTGGGCTCCGCCGAGCCGGAGGGCTTGAGGCAGCAGCGCCTGGACGTGGCGCCAGCCCGTCTCATGGGTCGCATACGTCGGCAGGGGCGTGGGAGTCAGGGACATGACGACTTCCTTACGGCCCGGCCACCTCGAGGGGCAAGAACCGCGGGCCCCGGGGTAGCCTCACCCCACCATGCCGTCCGTGAAGCAACTTCGCCCGTTCGCCCTGGCAACGCTGGAGGCCTTTCTCGAAGCCTCCGGCCCGGTGGTCCTCGTCCAGCAGCCCCCCGAGCCCGTCTTCCAGCAGGTGGCCATGCGCCTGGGAGAGGCCCGCACCGTGGGCATGGCCCACCGCACCCGGCTGGTGGACCGGCTCCTCGTCATGCTGCGCGGCTTCGACGCCCTGGAGGTGCACTTCCTCCGGCCCGAGGCCGACGGCCAGTCCTTCACCGTGGGCCGCATCGAGGGCTGCACGCTGGTGGTGCCGGACCCGTCCGTGTCCAAGCACCACGCGACGCTGCGCTGGCACACGGAGGCCCATGACTGCTCCGTCCGTGACGCGGGCTCCATGAATGGCACGTGGATCAACGCCCAGGCCCTGGGGCCGGAGCAGGAGCGCATGCTCAACGACGGCGACGCGCTGTCCTTCGGCGACGCGCAGTTCCTCTACCTCCGCACGGAGACGCTGCACGCACATCTGCGCATGGCCTCCCCCGGCCGCGGCTGACGGCTGGGAAATGCGCCCCTCCTGCGTGTAGGGAAGGCCCACGGCCAGACGAGGGCCTGGCCCGCCGACTGCTGGCTGCTTCCGCCCGTTCACCGCTCCGGGGCGCCCACTCACTGCATTCGTACGGCACCGGCCGTCCCGGCCCGCTATGAGTGCTCCCTCCAACCGCAAGGGAGCGTCGTAGATGGTCAGGCTGCTGCTTCTCCTCGGGGTCAACGTGGCCGCCTGGGCCGTGCTGCGCGCGCTCTGGCCCGGTCTGCTCCGGAAGTGGCGGCTGGGCGTCTTCGTCGCGGGGGCGGTGCTGTCGCTCGTCATCCTGGCCTTCGCGGCGCTGGCGGGCCTTCGGGATGGCGGGCTGCCCGTGGACCACGCCCTCTCGCGCGTCTTCGCCATGGGCTGGTCGCTCACGGCCGTCATGGTGGTCGTCTTCGGCACTCCCGTCGCGCTCGTCCGCGCGTGGGTGGAGCGCCGGAGCGCCAGACGCGCCGCCGCCCCGAGCGCCCCCGTGCAGGGGGTGAACCTGAGCCGCCGCAGCCTCCTGACCAACGTGGGCCGCGCGGTGCCGGTGCTGGCGGCGACGACGAGCTCGGTGGGCATGGCCAGCGGCGTGTCCGGCTTCACGGTGCGCCCCGTGGAGGTGCGGCTGCCCGGCCTGCCCAAGGCGCTGGACGGCTTCCGCATCGGCCAGATTACCGACGTCCACGTGGGCACCTTCATCGACACCGAATACCTGCACGCCGCGGTGCAGGCGATGAACGACGCGCAGGTGGACCTCCAGGTGATGACGGGCGACCTCATCGACGACCTGGAGCAGCTCGACGGCACCATGGCCGCGCTGTCCGCGTGCAAGGCCCGCCACGGCATGCTGGCGGTGCTCGGCAACCACGAGCACTGGCGGGGGCTCAACGCCATCCGCCGCGCCTACGCGGACCTGGAGGCGCGCGGCGGCCCGGTGCGCCTGCTGGTGGACGCGTCGCACGGCTTCGAGCACGAGGGGCAGCGCGTGCGCGTGGTGGGCGTGGACTACCCCATGTCCGGCCGCAGCCACCGCGTGAAGGCCGAGCGCATGTTGCAGTCCGCGGAGCAGTCCTTCCGCGACGCCTCGGCGGACGAGGTGCTGCTGTGCCTCACCCACCACCCGGACTTCTTCCCGCACGCGGCGGAGCGCGGCGCGCGGCTCACGCTGGCGGGGCACACGCACGGCGGACAGGTGGCCTTCCTCGGGGTGCCGGCCTTCTGGTTCGCCTTCAAGTACATGCTCGGCCGCTACCGGCAGGGTGACCACCAGCTGTACGTGTCCGGCGGCACCGGACACTGGATGCCCTTCCGCCTGGGCGTGCCCACCGAGGTGACGATTCTCACCCTGCGAGCAGCCTGACCTCGCGGCGCGAGAAGACGCCGCACCTCGCCCCCTTCCGGGCGGCCGGCTCAGGTGGAATGAACGTTCCTTCCACTCTCCACCCTGGCGGGCGGCCGGCGCAGGAGGAATGAACGTTCCTTCCGCGCCCCCGGGCGGCCGGCTCAGGTGGAATGAACGTTTCTTCTACGTCCGCCAGCCGCCGGGGCGCGGCGGGCAGGCCCCTTCCGTGAGCCCTACCGCCGCTCGTCGCCAGGGCCGGGCTGCTGCCCGTACGTCTTGAACTTCTCGATGACGCGCTCCATCTCCGCGCCGTCGAGGAGCACGGGCTCTCCCACCTGGAGCGCGCGCCAGTACATGGCCGCGAGCGTCTCCACCTCCACCGCCAGCTTGAAGGCGCCCGCCAAATCCCTCCCCAGCGCCAGCATGCCGTGGTTGGCCAGCAGGCACGCCTTGCGCCCCTCCAGCGCGTCCAGCGCACTGCGCGCCAGCTCCGGCGTGCCGAAGGTGGCGTAGGGCGCGCAGCGCACGTCCGAGCCCCCCGCCGCCGAAATCATGTAGTGGAAGGCCGGGATGCCCCGGCGCAGGCACGCCAGCGTGGTGCAGAACATGGAGTGCGCGTGCAGCACCGCCCCCGCCTCCGGCCGCGCTGCCAGGATGTCGCGGTGGAGCTGCCACTCCGACGACGGCCGGCGCCGTCCCTCATGGCTCCCGTCGAAGCGCATGAGGACCAGGTCCTCCGGCACCAGCGCGTCGTACTCCATGCCGGTGGGAGTCAGCAGGAAGCCGCCCTCCACCCGGACGCTCAGGTTGCCGGAGGTGCCCTGGTTGAGCCCCGCCGTGTTCATCTTCCGGGCGGTGGCAATCATCGCCTCGCGCACCGCCCGGTGCTCCACGCTCACGCCGCCTTCCCCCGCCGCTCGGGGAAGAGGGACAGGAGGCCCTCCTCGGTGGCCGGGCACACGCCGCGCTCCGTGACGAGCGCCGTCACCAGCCGCGCCGGCGTCACGTCGAAGGCGTAGTTGGCCGCGGGGCTGCCGTCGGGCGTAATCCGCACCGTGGCGATTTCCCCCGAGCGCAGGCGCCCGGTGACGTCGCTCAGCTCCGTGCCCTCGCGCTGTTCAATGGGGATTTCCTTCACCCCGTCCTTCAGCGTCCAGTCGATGGTGGGCGAAGGCAGCGCCACGTAGAACGGCACGCCGTTGTCCTTCGCGGCCAGCGCCTTGAGGTACGTGCCAATCTTGTTCGCCACGTCCCCGTGCGACGTGGTGCGGTCCGTGCCGACAATGCACAGGTCCACCTCGCCGTGCTGCATGAGGTGGCCGCCCACGTTGTCGGCGATGACGGTGTGCGGGACGCCGTGCTGTCCCAACTCCCACGCCGTCAGCACCGCGCCCTGGTTGCGAGGACGCGTCTCGTCCACCCAGACGTGGATGGGCAGGCCCGCGTCGTGCGCCAGGTACATGGGCGCCAGCGCCGTGCCCCAATCCACCGTGGCCAGCCAGCCCGCGTTGCAGTGCGTGAGGACGTTGAGCCGCCCCTTGCGGCCCTTCTTGTCCCACGCCGCCTCGAAGAGCTTCAGCGCGTGCTCGCCGATGGAGCGGTTGATGGCCACGTCCTCGTCGCAGATTTCGCCCGCGCGGCGCAGGGCGGCGGCCACGCGCTGGCCCGGAGGCAGCGGGGCCAGGGCGCGGCGCATCTCATCCAGCGCCCAGTGCAGGTTGACGGCCGTGGGCCGCGTGCCGCGCAGCACCGTGAGGGCCTTCTCCAGCGCCCCGTCGGACGCGTCCGCGCGCAGGGCCAGCCACACGCCGTACGCCGCGGTGGCACCGATGAGCGGAGCGCCGCGCACCAGCATGCTGCGGATGGCGTGCGCCGCCTCGTCGAGCGTGGACAGCCGCACCGTGACGAAGGTGTGCGGCAGGCGCGTCTGGTCGATGACACCGGCGGCGGTGCCGTCGGGCTCGACCCAGATGGAGCGCATCGGCTTGCCGTGGACCTTCATTTGCGCAGCACCCGGCCGGCCACGGCGGACAGCTTCTCCAGCAGCGCCGGGTCTCGGGCTTCCGGCGAGGTGATGAGCGCATGGTCCAGCGCGTTCTGGCAGCCCTTGTTGCACGGGCCCGTGTGCGAGCCGAGCAGCGGCACCACGTTCTTCACCAGCCCGCGCGCCTTGCCGGCGTTGCCCAGGAGGTGCGCGATGACCTGGTCCACGGTGACGGCGTCATGGTCCGGGTGCCAGCAGTCGAAGTCCGTCACCATGGCCACCGTCGCGTAGCAAATCTCCGCCTCACGGGCGAGCTTGGCCTCCGGCATGTTGGTCATGCCGATGACGTCGCAGCCCCAGCTCCGGTACATGCGGCTCTCCGCGAGCGAGGAGAACTGCGGCCCCTCCATGACGAGGTACGTGCCGCCGCGCTTCACGTTGACGCCCAGGCCCTCGCACGCGGCCACCAGCGCGTCACCCAGGCGCCCGCAGACGGGCTTCGCCATGGACACGTGGGCCACCATGCCGGTGGTGAAGAAGGACTTCTCGCGCGCGAAGGTGCGGTCGATGAACTGGTCCGTCACCACGAAGGTGCCGGGGGGTAAATCCTCGCGCAGGCTGCCCACGGCGGACAGCGAGAGCAAATCGGTGACGCCGCTGCGCTTGAGCGCGTCGATGTTCGCCCGGTAGTTGATTTCGCTGGGCGACACGCGGTGGCCCCGGCCGTGGCGCGGGAGGAAGACGACGCGGACCCCTTCGAGCGTGCCGAAGCACAGCTCGTCGGAGGGCTCGCCGAAGGGCGACGACACCTTCTTCCAGGTGACGTCCTTCAGACCGTCAATCTGGTACAGGCCGCTGCCGCCGAGGATGCCGATGACGGGCGTGGTGGGGGTGGACATGGTGGGGACTCCCGGCTCGGGGGTTTAGAGGGCGGACGGGTCCAGCGTGGCGAAACCGTGAAACGTGGGGTGGCCATGCCCGGCGGGGATGACGGCTTCCCCCCGGTCCAGGCAGGCCGTGCGCAGGCCGGCCGAGCGGGCGGCATTCAATTCCGCCACGCTGTCCGACAGGAAGAGCACCTCGCCGGGAGGCAGGCCGACCTCCCCGACAATGCGCGCGTAGGAAGGGCTCTCCATCTTCGGGCCGGTGGTGGTGTCGAAGTAGCCGGAGAACAGCGGCGTCAAATCACCCCGGGCCGTGTGGCCGAAGATGAGCTTCTGCGCCGCGATGGAGCCCGACGAGTAGACGTACAGGCGAAAGCCCCGTGCATGCCAGGCGCGCAGGCCGTCCACCGCGTCGGGGTACACGTGGCCCTGCAGCTCGCCGCTCTTGTAGCCGCGCTCCCAGATGAGGCCCTGGAGCGACTTGAGGGGCGTGGCCTTCTTGTCCTCGTCAATCCACTGGCGCAGCAGCTTCACGGTGTCCGCGTCGGACAGGGCTGGCGTGCCCGCGAGCGAGCGCGCGCCGTCCAGGCACTCGCGCACCTGGGGCTCGTGCGCGTGGGCGGTGACGAAGGCCTCCAGGTTGCGCTTCGCGAAGGGGAACAGCACGTCCTTCACGAAGGAGATGGAGCTGGTGGTGCCCTCGATGTCGGTGACGATGGCGCGGACGCTGCTCATGTCTCGTAGCGGGGGAAGCTGTCGGCGATGGCGTCACCGGTGAAGTTGCCCACCCAGCCGTCCGGACGGATGAAGAAGCGGATGGCGGCGAACTCGGGGCGGGGGCCCATGTCGAACCAGTGGCGCATGCCCTCGGGCACGCTGATGAGGTCTCCGCGCGTGCAGACAATCTGGTACACGCGGCCCTGCGTGCGCAGGTAGAAGCAGCCGCTGCCCTCCACCATGATGCGGGACTCGTCCTCGGTGTGGGTGTGCTCGGAGAGGAACTTCTGGCGGGCCTGCGCGGCGTTGGGGGCGTCCGGCTTGATTCGCGCCACGTCCACGGTGTTGTAGCCGTGCTTCGCCTTCTCCGCGTCCACCACGTGCTTGTACGCGGCGAGCACGTCGTCCTGCCCGGCGCCATCAGGCAGGGGGATGGAGGCGTCCACGCGCTCGAAGCGCACGCCGATGGCGTTGAGCTCGCGGCGGATGTCGGCGGCTTCGGTGTACGTGCCCACGGGGGACTCGGGGTGGGCGTCGGGGTAGATGGTCAGCTGGCTCATCGTCGCACCTTCATCGTTTCGAGCTCGTACTGCAGCAGGTGTTCCAGGGCCACCGTGTGGCGGCGGGCCTCCGCCATGGAGCGGCCCCAGGTGTAGAGGCCGTGGCCGGCGATGAGGTAGGCCACGCACTCCGGGCGCTTCGCCAGCGTCTCCGACGCGCGCGCGGCGAGCCGGGGCACGTCCTGGTCGTTGGGGAAGATGGGGATGGAGACCGTCGTCTCGTGGGTGCGGGTGTCGCCCAGCGCCTTGAGCAGCTCGTAGTCGCTCAGCGGCAATTCGCCCTCGGCCTTGCGCAGGTTGGACAGCAGCGCGGAGACCATGGAGTGCGTGTGCAGCACGGCCTGCACGTGCGGGCGGTCCCGGTAGAGGTGCAGGTGCAGGTGCGTCTCCGCGGAGGAGCCGGGCGGCGGCGGGGCGTGGATGTCCAGCGCCCAGATGTCGGCCTCGGTCAGCTCGCCCTTGTCCACGCCCGAGCGCGTGACGGCGGCGGTGCGGGCGTCCAGCCGGCGCGAGAAGTTGCCGCTGGTGGCGGGGACGAAGTTACGGACGCTGAGGAAGCGGCCCACCTCGACGATTTCCCGCGCGGCATCCGCCAGCGTGGTGGAGGTGGGGGTGGAAGCGACTGCCGGGGCACTCATCCGTACTCTCTTGGGGGCTCCCCGGGAGACGGGAGCGGGGGGAGGTTTCCGAGGAGCCGGAGCGTATGGGCCGGGCCCCACCCCGCGCAAGCGAGGCGCCCGGAGTAGGCGAGGCCCCGGGAACTCACGACGCGTGGATATCCTACCGGGCAGGTACACTGCCCGTGGGTGGGGAAGGCATGCACGGCCAAGACGAAACGGAAATCGGGCTCGCCGTCGACGTGGGGCTCCTGCCCCGGAGCGAAGCGGAAGGCCCTCCAGGAAGAGGCCGCAGGTTGGTCGCAGCCCCCTCGTGCCGCTCCGTGAGCGCGGCCGCATCTCCGAGGAGACGCTGGCCTCGCTCCAGAAGGTGCCCGCCCCTCCGCGCGAGGCCGACCCGGACGAGACCCACATCCTGGGGCCCGGACGCGGGGTGGCCGTTCCCATCGACACGGGGCCCGCGCCGGACGCAAGCGGCCCGGCCTTCCCCATCCCCGGGTGGGAGCGCTACCCGTACGTGCGCTTCCTCGGAAAGGGCGGCATGGGCCTGGTGTTCCTCGCCCAGGACCCGAGGCTGCGCCGACAGGTGGCCCTCAGGTTCGTGCGCGGCGACGAGCCGGAGCTCACCCGCCGCTTCATCCCCGAGGCGCGCGCCCAGGCCAGGGTGAGCCGCGAGCGCGTGAGCCGCGTCCGCGTATACGAGGTCGGCCACGTCGAGGGCCGCGTCTTCATCGCCATGCAGTACATCGCCCCTCGGAGCTATCCTCCGCGCCCATGGCCTCCGTCTGGCTCTCCGACTTCGACGTCCCCGGCCGACACGTCCGCTTCGACGTGAGCGAGGGCCGACTGGTTCCGCTCGAGGAGAAGCAGCTCGACACGCGGGACGCCTACCGCTACCCGGTCGACGGCCGGTTCGCGGTGCTTCACGGCGCGCTGTACGCCTTCTTCAGCAACGCAGGGACGAACTTCCTCGCCCTGCCTCAGCACCTCCTCGAAGTCACCGCGCACATCACCGTGGAGTACGAGTGCGGCATCGACGGGGAGGAGAGCTGGATTCGCTTCCTCGAGCGCGGCGAGCCGTTCCACGAGGTGCGCTTCGTCAGTCCCCATGGCCCGCTGGCCTGGAGCTTTCCCGACTGGGACGTGTTCAACTTCGCGTTCCACCTCCACCAGGATGTCAGCCGGGCCCACGAAAACCGCGGCACGCGGGTGTACCCATCTCGCGGTCAATCGCCACTCTGAAGTACGCAGGGAACGTGAGCCTCATGTCCAGTCCTCCCACCCGGCGCGCGGTGCTCCTCGCGCTGACCGCCAGCCTCGCGGTGCTCGCCTCGTGCAAGCCTCGCGGCGACGCACCGGCGGGGCCGCGTGCGACGCGCGTGCTCTTCATTGGCAACAGCTACACGTACTACAACAACCTGCCCCGGGTGCTGGAGGCGCTGGCCGCCTCCGCGTCCCCGCCCATCCCGCTGGAGACGCGCGCGGTGACGGAGGGGGGCGCGCGGCTGAAGACCCACTGGGACGACGAGGACGCGGTGGAGGCCCTCCGCGAGGGCGGCTGGGACTACGTCGTCCTCCAGGAGCAGAGCACGCTGGGCGGGCTGATGGTGGACGGGAGAATCGACATCAATGACCCCGAGCGCATCTTCTTCCCCTACGCGCGCAGGTTCCACGCAGAGGCGGAGAAGCGGGGCGCGCGGACCGTCCTGTCGCTCACGTGGTCCCGACGGCGGGCCCCGGCGGCCCAGGCCCTGCTGAACCACGCGTTCCTCTCGCTGGGCCGCGAGTTGAAGGCCACCGTCGTCCCCATGGGCCCCGCGTGGCTGGACGTGCGCGAGCAGCATCCCGACCTGGCCCTGTACGTCGCCGACGGCAGCCACCCCGCTCCCGCCGGCACCTACCTGGCGGCGTGCACACTGTATGCGGCGCTGTTCGGACGCACCCCGGAGGGACTGACCGCCACCGTGCGCGGAGTCCCCACGCCCGACGGGGAGCCGCGCGGAGGAGAGACCACCCTCGTGTCCCTTCCCGAGCCCACCGCGAGGCTGCTGCAGCAGGCCGCCTGGCGCAGCGTCGAAGCGCTGAAGGCCCGGGTCGACGCCATCGAGCCGCTCCCTCCCAGGACGCGTCCGTCGCTCCCACCGGCCGCGAGCATGCGCTGGGACACGCTCCCCGGCGTCTGGAAGGGCGAGCTGCGCCTCTACCCCGAGGAGGCGGGCCAGTCCCCCGCGACGATGCGGCTGGAGCTGTCACCCGACGGCGAGCGGTATGACGGCGTGCTGCGCATCACCTTCGCGGACGGACGCGCCGAGGGCCCCTTCGACGTGCGAGCGGAGCGCTCCCCGGAAGGGACGCTGCGCTTCACCGCGCCCTTCAGCGGAAACATCCCGCGCGAGGTGCGCTACGAGGCCGTGATGTCCGGCGACGGAGGGCTGGTGGGCACTGCGACGTGGGAGGACAACAGGACGCTCGACCGGATGCTCGGCTCGTGGCGGCTGTCGCGCTGAGCCGCCATGGCCACCGGTGCCTTCCGCTCGAAAGGCGCCTTCACGCCCGGCCGGGCCCCCGTCGTGCGAGCCTCCGGTGCCCCTGGCATCCGAGCGGGCCTCCGCGTCCGTGAGCGCCGGGGCGCCCGGGTGGCGGCCCCCCGGGACGGCCTCTGCCGTCTTCAGGCGGGCGCCCCACCTTGGATGGGAAAACCCCTCACTTCCGGAGAAGGCCCATGAAGGTCGAAGAGGTCATGACCGAGAACCCGGTCACCTGCATGCCGGACACGGGCATCCAGCAGGCGGCCCGCTGGATGGTCGATGGTGACTGTGGCGCCCTGCCCGTCGTCGACATCGACAACAAGCCGCTGGGCGTCATCACCGACAGGGACATCACCTGCCGCATCATCGCGCAGGGCAGGGACCCCTACGCCCTGCACGTGGACGACGCGATGACGCACTCCACCGCCACCGTCTACAGGGACACGAGCCTGGAGGACTGCCGGGACTTGATGGAGGAGAATCAGGTGCGCCGGATGGTCGTCATCGACGATGACGGCACCGTCTGCGGCATGGTGTCCCAGGCGGACCTCGCCCGGTACATGCAGGCCGAGGACACCGCCGAGCTGGTGCGTGAGGTCTCCTCGCACACGAGCACGCCGTCGATGCTGCACTGAAGACGCCGGGGCCCGGACTCGCGAGGGGCGCCTGGCCCCCGCGAGCCGGCCGGGCCGCTCACGGGCCGCCGAGGGCGAAGGCGGCCATGCGGTCCACGAGCGCCGGGCCGGAGCGCTCCAGGACATCGTTGTGCCCGGCCCCCGCCACCGTCTCCACGGTGGCCTGGGGGAAGCGCGTCCCGAGCTCGCGCCCCATCGTCACCGGGATGAGCGTGTCCTCCTCGCCGTGGATGATGAGCACCGGCAGCTTCACCGCTGACGCCTTGGACGCGGTGTCGAAGCGGTCCCTCACCAACAGCCGGGTGGGTAGGAAGGGGAAGCTCAGGCCCGCCAGGTCGGTGATGGAGGTGTAGGGCGACACGAGCATCACCCGCGAGCCGTGTCCGCGTCGCGCCATCTCCACCGCCACGCCGGTGCCGATGCTGCGTCCGCTGAGCACCGTGCGCTCCGGCGGCACGCCCTGGGCCCGCAGCCAGGCGAGCGCCGCGTCCGCGGCGGCGTAGATGCCGTCCTCGGTGGGGCTGCCGGGCGAGGCGCCGTAGCCGGGGTACTCGACGGCGAGGAAGCCCAGGCCCCACGCGTGCATCCTGGCGCCGAGCTCCTGCTGGTCCAGGAGCTGCTCGCCGTTGCCATGGAAGTGCACCACCGTCGGCGCTCCGGGAGGCGCGGGCAGGTGGTACGTGTCCACGTACAGGTCGCCGCTCAGTGGCAGGCGGCCGAACCCCTCGCTCTTCGGGAGCGCGATGGCCGCCCTGGGCGCGGGGAAGAGCATGGAGCGCTGGAGCGCGAAGGCGGCCACGCACAGCACCAGGTAGAGAATCGCGACGAGGGAGAGCAGGAGGGTGAGCATGCGGCGGAGCCGGAGCATGAAGGCCCCAGTCTGCCTCATCTTCGCGCCAGGAGGACCGGGCTACGCAAACAGCCCCAGCGGCGCGGGTGGAGTGAAGCCGGGGAAGACCTTCGCCAGGTCCACGCCAGGACGGCACGCGCGCAGCGCCTCCGCGAGCGGCGAGCGCACGTCCGTCCACGAGGGCACGTCGCGCCCGTCCTGCAGGTGCTCCGGCGCCAGCGAGCCGAAGCGGCCGTACACCTTTCCGCCCCGCACGCCTCCGCCGAGCACCAGCATGGCGCTGCCCACGCCGTGGTCCGTGCCCCGGCTGCCGTTCTCCCGCACCGTGCGGCCGAACTCCGTGAGCACCACCACCGTCACCTGCTCCAGCTTCGGCCCCAGGTCCGCCGCGAAGGCCGACAGCGCGCCCGCCAGCTCCTGGCACCGGTTGGCGAAGACGCCCGCCGCCGCGCCCTGCGCCGCGTGCGTGTCCCAGCCGCCCATCTCCGTGGCGGCGACCTCCACCCCCACGTCGCCCCGGAGCAGCCGCGCGATGTCCCGCAGTCGCTGTCCCAGCGGGCCTTTGGGGTACTCCACCGTCGAGGCCGGGGCCAGCCGGGACAGGCGCTCCTCGTCCAGCCGCGACAGCGCCTCGAAGGCGCCCTGCCCCGTGGTGCGCAGGGCTTCATCCACCGCGCCCGCGTAGAGCGCGCTGAAGCCACCGGCGGCCTCCTCGCCGCGCCGTCCTCCTCGGAGCCGGAACTCCTCCAGACGTCCCATCGCCAGCGCGCCCGAGCTTCCGAACAGCGCCCGGGGCAGCGTGGGCTGGAGTGCCACCGCTCGCAGCACGGCGCTTCCCTCCGCATCCTCCAGTGCGCGGTTGAGCCACCCGTCCGACGTGGACTTGCGCCCCGGCGTGCCGGACTCCACGAAGTCCTGCGCATCGAAGTGCGAGCGCACCGGCTCCGGCAGCCCCACCCCGTGCAGCACCGCCAACCGGCCCTCGCTCCACAACGGGAGCAGTGGAGCCAGCTTCGGGTGCAGGCCGAAGCGCTCGTCCAGCTTCAGCGCGGCGTCCGGGCCGCTGCCCGGCTGCTTCAGCGCCAGCGTGGGGCGCGCGCGGTGGTACGCCGCGTCCTCCACCGGTGGCACCAGGGACAGTCCATCCACTCCGCCGCGAAGGAAGACTGTCACCAGCGCGCGGCGCGCGGGCACGTTCGCACTGGCGGCCAGCGCACGGCCCAGGAAGCCAGGAGCGAGGACGAGACCCGCTCCCGAGAGTCCCAGGGCACGCAGCAGGTGGCGGCGGGAGAGTGAGGAGCTCATGGGTTCGTGACCTCTGGAATGCGGAGCAGCAGCCCGGCGAAGGACCGGGAGGAGCGTCTCGCCTTCATTGCTTCTGAAGCCCTGGCCAGCTGGGCAGCCGCCAGCAGAAGTCGCGCCCTCATTGTTTCTGAAGCTCTGGCCAGCGGGGCCGCCACCAGCAGAAGTCGCGCCCTCATTGCTTCTGAAGCCCTGGCCAGCGGGGCAGCCACCAGCAGAAGTCGCGCGCTCATTGCTTCTGGAACTCCGGCGAGCCGAGCAGCAGCCCGGCGATGAGGGGAACGTCCACGGGGCCCGGCTCGCCCTCGGCACTGGCAGCCTCGGCCCGCTTCGACAGCGCGGCGAGGATGGTGGCCCGCGTCTCCGCCGAGGGCGGTGCTCCCAGCAGTGCGTGGCCAAGCGCGTCCACCGTGTCTTCCACCGTGCGGGTGGCCGGCGTGGCCAGTGCCCCCAGCGCCACGCGAGTCCCCGGCAGCCGTCCGGAGACCAGCTCCAGGCTGAAGTTGAGCCGGGCCACCAGCGCGCCGCTGTTCACCCAGGGCGCCGAGACTTCCGGGAAGCCCGTGGGCGCGGGCGCGCGGTAGAGCGGCTCGCCCATCCGTGCCAGGGACTGCACGAGCCTCGGCCGCACCGTCACCTCCGCCCCCGTGGCCCGCAGCGCCGACACCACGAACTCGAAGGGCGTCTTCACCTTGGCCCCTCGTGCCTCGGACGCCCAGAACTCCGACGACTGGAAGAGCGCGCGGTACACCGTGCGCAGGTCTCCATCCGAATCGAGGAACGCCTTCGCTACCCGCTCCACCAGCGCGGGCGGCGGCGTGTCGGAGACGAACCGTCGCGCCAACTTCGTCGCGAGGTGCCGCGCGGTGGCGGGGTGCCGAGCGAGCAGATCCAACACCCGCTCGCCGTCCTCCAGCCTTCCTCCCGCCGCGATGCGCTGCCCGAGCACGTGCTTCTCGTCCGGGTCATGCGCCCTGCGGCGGAAGATGAACTCGGGCTCACTGCGCGGCCGGCGGATGCTCCAGCCGGTGAAGCAGCGCGCCACCTCGCGGACGTCCTGCTGCGTGTAGCCGCCATCCACGCCCAGCGTGTGCAGCTCGAGCAGCTCGCGCGCGTAGTTCTCGTTGAGGCCGGGCCGGGGCGCCTCCTCATCCGGCTCATCGTCCCCGGACATGCCCGCGTCCTCCATCGCGGGCTGCGCGTCCCGGCGCATGAGCCTCGGCATGCCGTCGCGGGTGCTCCGCCAGTTGTCCAGGTAGAAGAGCATCGCCGGGTGGCGGGCCGTTGCTCCGAGCAGCTCCCTGAAGCGGCCGAAGACGTGCGGGCGGATGGCGTCGCGCTCATAGGACGTCACCATCCACCGCGTCGCGCCCTTCTCCGCCGACACGTTGAAGTGGTTGAACCAGAAATCCACCAGCACCTCTTCGAGCTGGGCTGGGCTCTCCACCGCGCGCAGCACCTTGGCCGCGGACAGGTCGTGGATGATGAGCGCGGGACGCTGCAGCTCGCGCCCGTCCAGCAGCGCCTGCTCCCGCTGCTTCTTCGCCGGGAAGTCTCGCGCGAGGTCGGCCATCGACATCGTCAGCGTGGGGAGCGCCTGGAGCTTCGCCTCCAGCTCCGGCGGTGGCTTCCCGTCCGAGCGGGTGAGCTGCGCCTCCACCCAGCCCTCCACGCCCAACCGCCGCACCTCACCCAGGTCCCTGGCGGAAGGTCCGAAGGCCAGGCGGCGGAGGACATGTACCGCACGCGCCTCGTCGAACGGCGGCGCGGAGGGAGGCGTGACTGGCAGGTGGGAACTGCTCGCACACGAGAGCAGGACGGCCACCACGGACCAGAGGGGCAGAAGACGCATGGCAGAGGGTTCAACCCGGGAGGCGGTCGGAAGTTACGTCGCGCCTTCCGAAAGACCACGCCCATTGCACCCCGTCCAGGCCCCTGCAGCCGAGGCGCCTGCCGTGGCCCGCCCGCTGGTGGAGGAAGGGTTCGCCTCGGCTGGCCCATCGCCATCCAGGCTGCGCGCTGGTGCTCGGGCTTCCGTGAACTCGGATGCCGGGTCCGACGGTTGCTGGCGATTCCCACGGCACGAAGCTGGGGTCTGCGGACGCGTTGGCGGCACCGAGGGCTCGGACCGGGTGCGCCCGGAAGAGGCGTGCTGCCCTCGAGGTGGACGGAGGAACACTCCACCGCCGTCCGTGGCTCTAGAGGTGCGACGCCACGCGCAGTACCGCTCCCACCAAGTCCGTTGGAGTCGTCTACTGGCGCCTGCGGCTCTTGCGGCTCGACACCAGAAGAGATGCCGCCATCACCTGGCTCGTCCTCCGTCGTCGGTGACGCTGGCTGAGCGGCACCCGGAGGAGTGCCACCCCTGCGGGGACCGCCGGAGTCTTCGGCCTTCGCCAGGGCGCGCCAGAGCGCTTCGGCCGACTCGAGGACGTCCTCCCGGGACACCTCCTCGTTCCTCTCCGCCATCGCGCGCACCCACTCGGCCAGCGTGCCCCACACCAGGGCTTCGCCCACCCTGGCACAGCCTGGCACCAGCGCCCCGTCCTGCTCTCCCTTGAGGAGCACTTCGCGCACCAGGGCCCGCGCCGCACTGCCGGGCGCAGGCTGCCCGGCGACGTCCGGGTGCCGGTGCAGGAAGGCGAAGACGAAAGGGCCGGGCAACCCCAGCGCCCAGTGCGTCAGCGAATTCCAGAAGGTGAAGAAGGCCTCGCGGAAGGTGACGCCGTCCGCCCCGTGCTTGCAGAAGAAGGCCCAGTCCACCTCCTGGCAGAAGGTGTTCTCGTGGAAGGTCCGCACCGTATGGGCGAAGTGCTGCTTGCTGCCGTAGCGCCGGTACAAACTGCCCACCGACATCCCCACGGCCCGGGCCAGTTCCTCGGCCTTCACGTGCTCGTAGCCATGCCGGCCCAGCACCTCCGCCGAGCTCTGCATCATCCCCGACAGGTAATGCTCCGCGAACCCCATCCCCTACCCCCTCCTGCCCCCTTCCGGGCGGGCTGTTCCGTGGAAGGAATGTTCCTTCCACCATTCCCTTCTACCGGAGGGGGCTGACATGACGGGTAGGGAGCACCTGCCATCCCTGCGGGTAGGCCCCCATGGCTGGGCCCTACCTCTCACGCTTCGCAACTGTGGCTGGGACCTCGGCCGCCGATGCTCGGGCCCGCGCGCCCCGCTTCGCCATGCGCCCAGGACTGAATCGTTCCGCGCCTGCACGCCTCGCGAGGGCGGTCCGTGGCGCGGTGTCCCTTGGCTGGACGGGGACACCTTCGTGGGCTTGAGCGCTCGCACTGATGCTGCTCACCCCGATTGCATGGCCTTCGCGGGCCCTGTCCCCTCGACGAGCGCAAGTACACATCAGCGGAAGTGGAGGGTTCCTTCCTCCGAGCTCTCGCGCAGGCGCGCTCCTATCCTGCAGCCCCCATTCGCGTCTCGAATCAGCGTCCTTCCGCGAGGAAGCCGAGGAGCAACTTGTGGAAGACCTCCGGCGCCTCCAGGTGCGGCGAGTGCCCGACGCCCGGCAATACCTCCTCGCGCGCGTGGCCGCCCCGGCTCCGGTACTCGTCGAGCATGGCCCGCATCTGCTTCACCATCGGCTGCGGCGGGTGCACCGTGGCGCCCGGCCAGCCCGGCACCACACCGAGCTGCCCCAGGAAGCCGAAGTCGAACAGCGACGTGTCCGAGACAATCTGGTCATCCGCGCCGCGCACCCACAGCACCGGAGGACGCGTCGGGATGGACGGGAAGCCGCGCACGTCGAAGTGCCTGCCGGAGATGGCGTTGTTCATGCCTCGCGTTCCCGGGGCCACGCCCGGCCAGTTCGGGGACGGCACACGGTCGCCCGGGTAGAAGTCATCGCCCACGGCCATCTTCAGCATCTCGGCAACGAGGGCGTCCTCGCGCGAGCGCTCCAGCCGGAAGGGCGGCTTGAAGTAGTACCGGTTCATCACCGTACGCGGCGAGGCGTCGTTCTCGTCCGTCGAGTCCTTCGCGACGAGGCGCCGGATGAACTCCGGGTTCACCGTGCCGCCGCCCGAGCCCGCGAAGTCCGGCCAGCACGGAGTTACCGACGCGTCGCCCTTCATACCGCCGTATCCCGCCGGAGAGATGGGCGCGAGCAGCACCAGCGAGGCCACCCGCTCCGGATGGTCCAGGGCGAAGCGCATCACCACACCCGCGCCCGCCGACCAGCCCACCAGGTGCACCTTCCTGCCCTCGGGCACCACGTCCGGCAGTGCCAGCAGTGCGTGCAGGTCATCGGCGAAGTCGCCCATGCCGCGCGTCGCGTCGATGGGCGCGCGCTCCGTCTCACCGAAGCCCCGCAGGTCCGGCGCGAGACACCGGAAGGACGAGGGCATCGCCGCGAGCGTGTCCTCATAGAAACGACAGGAGGACACGTTGCCGTGGATGAAGACCACCGGCACCCCGCCCGGTGCGCCGCTCGCCAGCAGGTGCTGCTCCCGGAGGCGGGACGTGGGGACCTTCAGGGACTCGATTCGAGGCTGTGCGTTCGGGGTTGTCATCCGGTGACTCCAGGCAGATGAGCGCAAGAATCGACCAGCACCCGCGCGAGCGAAAGCCCCCACCGCTCAGCCCCGCCTCCTTCCAGCCCGAGGAGGATGCACACCCCGTCATCCTGGCTCCCGAGATGACGCAGCCGCCTCCCTCAACCTCCGTCCTCTTCCAGCTCGCGGATGATGGACACCAGGTCGTCCTGCTCTCCCAGACTGACGCGGTCGCCGCCCTCAACTTCCGTCCTCTTCCAGCTCGCGGATGATGCGCCCCCCCTCGTCCTGGCTCCCGTGATGACGCGGCCGCATCCCTCAACCTCCGTCCTCTTCCAGCTCGCGGATGATGGACACCAGGTCGTCCTGCTCTCCCGGGATGACGAAGACGCCTTCTTCCGCGGCACGGGACTCCGTGGCCTTCGATGGGGCCACACTCCGCCGCGTCCTCGCGGGCAGCCGCGTGACGGCGACGGGCCGAAGCCGGGCGGAGGGAAGGAGCGTCTCTTGCGCGGACGCGGGCTCGGGCTCGGGTGCGGCCACGGGAGCCTCCTCGGAAACAGTGGAGGGCTGGCTCCAGTCCGTCTTGCGCGCCAGCCACTCCGCGTAGCGCGGGAAGGACCAGCAGCCATCTGCGGCGCCAGTCTCGATGGCCGAGGGAATCTTGTAGAAGTGCCCCTGTCTCACGATGCTCTTCACCGGCGTGCTGCCCATGAGCACCTCGCACTCGGGCACGCGCAGGCCCACCTCGGGCCGGTAGCGCAGCCGCTGGCACACCACGCCCACGAGGCAGTCCGCCAGCTGCGCGCACACCGCCGCCTGCATCTCCGAGGGGAACGCCGACACCACCCGAGAGAGCGCCTCGCCCGCGCTCGCCGAGTGCACCGTGGCCAGCACCAGGTGCCCCGTCTCCGCCGCGTTCAGCGTCAGACGCATCACCTCCGGCTCGCGCATCTCCCCCACCATCAGCACGTCCGGGTCCTCCCGCATCGCGTCGATGAGCGCCTGCTCGAAGGACGGCGTGTCCCTCCCCACCTCGCGCTGGCGGATGAAGGACAGCCGGGGCACCAGCGCGTATTCGATGGGGCTCTCCACGGTGATGATGTGGCGCGACTCGCCCAGGTTCAGCTCCTGGAGCAGCGCCGCCAGCGTGGACGTCTTGCCCGAGCCCGTGGGCCCGCTCACCAGCACCAGCCCATGCGTGGGCTCCACGAGCCGGCGCAGGTCCGGGTGCAGATTCAAGCGCTTCAGCGTCGCCTGGGACGTGGACAACAGCCGGATGGCGAAGCCCACCCCCCGCGCGCTGCGCAGCACGTTGATGCGGATGCGCTGCCCCTCCATCGTGCGCGACACGTCGTACGAGCAGCGCTCCAGGAACTCGGGCCAGCCGTCCTCACCCACCACCTCACGGGCCAGGACGGTGAGGTTGGAAGCGGACAGTGGCTCGCCCACCAGTCGCAGCGCGCCTCGCACGCGCAGCGCCATGGGCATGCCGCCCTCCAGGTGGACGTCACTGGCCCCCTGCTCCCGGGCGCGACGGATGATGGCTGCGAGCTGCATGCGGGCCTCCTTGTCTGACCCGCCACGTGCGGAGCAATGCACGTGCCGACAGGCCCGCGGGCGTGCTCCGTGGGGCCACGGGACGGCCGCCCTGCCGGATTGTCGGGACGACGTCGGAAGGTCCGGGACACTTTGTCGCCCGCGGAACGCGCAGCTCGCCTGCCCGGCCGCCGCGCGCGCTCAGCCCAGCAGGGACATCAGCGTGTAGGCCATGGAGCCCAGCACGGCCAGCGTGCCGAGGGTGCTCCCGAGGATGACGGCCACCGGGTTGCGGTCCACGAAGCGCAGCACCTCGTGGAGGCCGCGCTTGAGCATGGTGCGCTGGCACTGCACCACGATGTGGCCCTCCATCAGGGACTGGAGCGCTTCAATCATCTCCTCCACCGACTGGTAGCGCTTCGCCGCGTCCTTCTGGGCGCCCTTCGACACGAACCACGACAGCTCCGCGGGCACGTGCGACTGGTGCGGGTTCGACTGCAGCGCGTCCACCACGGGCTTCACCCGCTGCACCCCGTCCAGGATGTCCGCGAGCGACTCGCGCCCCTCCAGGTAGTGCCGCAGGAAGAGCAGCTCGTGGAACAGCACGGCGAGGCTGTACACGTCGCTGCGCGCGTCCAGCGAGTCCTCGCCGCGCGCCTGCTCCGGGGACATGTAGAGCGGCGTGCCGATGACGGAGCCCACCTGCGTGCGCAGCGAGACGGCCTCCCGCGCGCTCACCGCGGGCACCGGGTGGATGCGCATCGCGACGCCCTGGCTGTCCGGCGTCGGCGTCGGCGCCGGCGTCCGCACCGGCCGGGCCAGGCCCCAGTCCATCACCGTCACCTCGCCGAAGGGCCCCACCATGATGTTCGCGGGCTTCAAGTCGCGGTGGATGATGCCCTTGCGGTGCGCATACGCGACGGCGTTGAGCACCCCGAGACAGATTTGCACCCGCGCCCGGAAGCCGAAGCGCTCGTGCGTGGCTTTGTCCCCGCGCCGCAGCTTCGCGATGATGGACTCCAGCGTGTCGCCGTGCAGGTGCTTCATCACGAAGAAGTACCGGCCGCGCTCGTCGATGCCCACGTCGTGCACCGGGACGATGTTCGGATGGTCCAACTGCCCGACGGTGCGAATCTCCTCCACGAAGCGCAGCACCCGGTCCAGGTCCGCGCCCTCCGGCAGCCGCTTGAGCGCCACCAGCCGCTCGATGTCGTGGTCCTTCAGCAGCACCACCTCGCCCATGCCGCCCTGCCCCAGCGGGCGCATCTCCTCGAAGCGCTCGCGCTGGGGTGGGACGAGGTCCGCCCGGTCTCCCTTCCACTCCACCCGCGGCAGCACCGTGTTACGGCGCGTCGTGGCGGCGGGCGCTGGCGCGGCCTCGGCCGGGGACTTCTGCGAGAGCACCGTGGCTTCCAGGGCGTAGCGAACCGTGTCCGTCATGGCTCGCCTGCATAACGAGCCCCCCACCACCGACTCAACCCTACCTGTCTTGTCAAAAAGTGGTTTCCGCCTGGAGGTGAAGGCGGGCTCCACGCTTCGTCACTTGACCCCGGCCCCGGGCTGTCATTCCTATGCGCCCCAAGCAGATGGACGGGCGCCCTCCGGCGCCGGGCCGGTCGTCCGTACTCCGAGAGCGCCTTCCTCATGTGGGCAACCCCGCGTGTACGCGCACGCCTCCTCACCTTCCTGCTGCTTCCCCTGCTGCTGGCCGGCGGCTGTGAGCCCGTCCATGAGCCCGAGGGCATCCCCCTGCCCCGGCCCGAGCGCCTCACGGGCCCCTTCACCCCCGTGGTGGACCTGCGCGCGGACGTGAATCGCGACGGGGTGGTGGACCTGACGGACCCGGCGGACGACGAGGGCGAGGACACCTGGACCGCCGAGCGGGGCGCCATCTTCCTCGCCAACATCGACGACGACGAGGGCGCATGCCTCTTCTCCCCGTCCCCCCGGACGCTGGGCGACGACCAGCTGCCCGGGTGCAATGACTCCTGGGACGCGGAGGTGAATGGCGAGGAGGACCTGGAGGACCTCGCGCGCCTGCGCATCGCGCCGTGGCCGGAGGCGCCCGACTACGTCGTCGGCTACGTCACCGTCCTGGGGCCGGCGGCGAGCCGGGTGCGGCTGTTCGAGAAGTTCGGCAACGCCTACGCCTCGCAGCTCAACCCCTCCCGCATCCTGCTCACCGCGGCGCAGCTGCGCCGGGGCATGGAGCTGGCCATCGAGGCCAATGACATCGTCAGGGACACCAGCAAGTGGGACGGCTTCGCGGACGTGCGGCTCACCGTCAGCCGCGGCCCCATCACCGACACCCAGTTCCAGGACACCGTCCGCCTGCGCGTGGCGCCGGTGGTGATGTTCCACCACCTGACGCCCGCCGAGAGCGTCATCGTCTCCCGCCTCGAAGGGGACCTGGACGCGGCGCGGTTCCGCAAGGACCTGCGCGCCACCCTGGCGGGCGCAGAGCAGCCCGTGTCGCTGGTCGAGCTCGAGGTGGACGACCCCTGGGCGCAGGACTTCCTCGAGCCGGCCTACATGTCGATGCCCCGCCCCGGCGGCACGCAGCACGTCATCCAGGTGAACTACCGCGCGCCCTTCGTCATCGCCCCGGAGAAGAACGCCGCGCTGCGCGCCGCGGGCCGCATGGCCTTCGGGATGCGGGGCCACAACCAGGCCGCCGTGCAGCAGTACCAGCCGGGCATGTCGGAGGAGTCGCAGACGCTCAACTCGTTCGGCAACACCGAGGTCATCCCTCCCTACGAGAAGGACGGGGTGACGTATCCGCTGGGCCGGCTCTTCCGCGGCCGGGGCCCGGACACGCGGCCGGACTTCCAGCCGGACCCCAGCTTCACGCGCCTGCTGGACGCGCAGGGCGTGCAGCCCGCCGTGTACGTGGACACCTCGTGGCTCAACGTGAGCCACGTGGACGAGACGTTCAGCTTCCTGCCCGCGAACACGCCGCGCGGGTGGGTGGTGCTGATGGCCGACCCGGCCCTCGCGCGGCGGATGCTCCTGGACCTGCGGGCGCGGGGGCACGGGGACGCGAAGCTCTTCACCGGGCTGACGTGGGGCTTCGACAGGCCCGCGGAGCTGACCGTCTCCCAGGTGCTCGACAACACCGGCGTCATGGACGCCAGCGCGCTGGCCTCGCTGGAAATCGACACGCAGCGCGCCATCCTCCAGGAGGAGACGGGCCTCACCGACGCGGAAATCATCCGCGTGCCCTTCCTCTTCCAGAGGATGACGGGGGGCCTGGGCGCGCTCCAGCCCGCGCAGCTCAACCTGCTGGCCGTGTCCTCCACGCAGGTGATTGCCCCGGAGCCTCACGGGCCGCTCATCGACGGGAAGGACCCCTTCAAGGCGCACCTGGAGGAGTCACTCGCCGCGTACGGCATCCGCGTGCACTGGAGCGACGTCTGGAGCCCGTACCACATCGGCGGTGGCCAGGTGCACTGCGCCACCAACAGCGCGCGCGCAACCCCGGCGACGAAGTGGTGGGAGGGCGGACGATGAGGCGTGACGTGTACCGGGGCCTGGGGGCTGCCCTCCTGCTCCTCGCGCTGACGGCCGGCGCGGAGGAAGCGCAGGGCACGGCGGCGCTCGTGGGCGACTGGCGGGCGGTGCTGCTGGAGCAGGTGGCCCGCGCCCGGAAGCAGACGCCCGCGGCCTTCACGCGGATGGACTCGGCCGTGTCGCAGGTGCGGCTGCTGGACGCGAGGAAGCGGGGCACACTGGCCCCCACCGCGCACCTGTTCCGGGGGCTGGGCCCGGAGGCGCTGTGGCCCATGGTGGAGCGACTCGCCTTCCCGTCCGCGCAGGCACAGGCGCAGGGGCTGGAGCAGGACTCGGCGCGGCTCGCGCTGAAGGTGGGGCTGATGGAGGCGGCGGGCGAGCTGCGCGACGCGCGCGTGGTGCCGCTGTGGACGGAGATTCTGGAGACGGGCGCGGACACGCGGGCGCCCGTGCTGCGCGCGGCGGCGGGCGCGCTGGCGCGGATGGAGACGCTGGAGGCGACCCAGACGCTCATCACCCTCTCGCTCCAGGGCGGCCCCCGGGGCGAGGCCGCGCAGGAGAAGCTGGGTGAGTCCCGCCGGCTGGTGGCGGCGCGCGCGCTCGCCGACGCGCTGGCGGCCCGGCCCGAGCCCGAGCAGGCGCGGCGGCTGGCGCGCTCGCTCGGAGACGTCGGCTCCGCCTGGGCGTGGGCGACGTCCGGGCCGAGCGCCCGCTCCGAGGAAGGCGCCGTGCGGCGCGTGGCGGCGGAGGCGCTGGTGCGCGCGTACCCGCACTACACGGGGGACGTGCGGCGGGCCCTGTCCAACGCCGTGCTGCGGGTGGACGCGCCGGAGACGGCCTCGCTCATCGACGAGGCCCGGCTCCACGCACAGGCGCCGGAGCGGGCCGCTCTGGACGCCCTGGCCGAGCGGCTGCGGCACAACCCGCTGCGCTGAAAGTCCTTCAGGGCGCCTCGATTTCCATGCGGTAGCCCACGCCGCGCACCGTCTGAATCGCGAAGCGCGAGGCGCTGTTCCAGCCGAGCTTCTTCTTCAGGCTGGAGACGAAGTTGTCCACGGTGTGCGGGTCCACGACGACGTCGCGGCCCCACACCGCGTCCAGGATGTCGTCGCGGCGCAGCACCCGCTCCTTCTCGCGCACGAGGAAGGCCAGCAGGTCGAACTCCGTGCGCGTCAGCTCCACCGCCGCGCCGTCTGGCGACTCCAGCTTGCGGCGGTCCAGGTCCATCTTGTAGCCCGCGAAGCGCACCTGCTTCGTCGGCGCGCCGCCGGAGCGCTTCACCAGCGCGCCCACGCGGGCCAGCAGCTCGCGCAGCCGGTAGGGCTTGCCCAGGTAGTCCTGCGCGCCCGCCTCGAAGCCGCGCACCACGTCGTCCTCCAGCGTGCGCGCGGTGAGCATCAGCACCGGCGTCGCCACGCCCTCGTCCCGCAGCGCGCGGCACAGCGTGTAGCCGTCGCCGTCCGGCAGCATCACGTCCAGGAGGACGAGCTGGAAGGAGCGCTTCGCGAGGTGCTCGCGCGCCTCGCGCACGTTGGTGGCCTCCTCCACCGCGTAGCCGCCCTGGTTCTCCAGGTTGTCTCGCAGCGCGAGCCGCAGGTTGGTGTCGTCCTCCACGACGAGGATGGCGGGTTGGGAAGAGGTCATGTCGTCACCGTGGGGGGAAACGTGAGCTCGAAGGTGGTGCCCTCGGGGCTGGAGGCCGCGACGCGCAGGCTCCCCCCATGCAGGCGCATGATGCGGCGGCAGAGTGCCAGACCCAGGCCGCTGCCGGGAACGTCCCGCCCCTGGCCCGGCAGGCGGACGAACTCCTCGAAGACGGTTTCCCACTGGGCCTGGGGGATGCCGATGCCGTTGTCCGAGAAGCGCACCCGGCCGCCCGGGAGCGCCTCCACGCGCAGGCGCACCGGGCTGCGCGTGTTGTACGCACAGGCGTTGCGCGCCAGGTTGGACAGCAGCAGGCGGACGAGCTGCGCGTCCGCGCGGAAGGCCATCTCGCCGACGTGCGCCTCCAGCTCCACCGGCACCTTCGACCAGGCCTCCAAATCGCGGCGCAGCAGGGAGACGAGCTCGTCCAGGCGCACGGGCTCCAGCCTCGGCACCCAGCGGCCCTTGTCGATGCGGTTGAAGGACAGGAGGTTCTCCACGAGGAAGCCCAGCCCGTCCGCCTCGCGGACGATGCGCGCGGGGTAGTCGCGCGCGTCCGTGCCCTCCGCGAGCCGCCACTCCAGCGTCTCCGCCAGCAGGCGGATGGAGGCCAGCGGCGTGCGCAGCTCGTGCGACACGGTGGCCACGAAGTCGCTCTTCAGCTCCAGGAAGCGGAACTTGCGCTGCTGCGCCACGAAGGCCAGCGCGAAGATGGCCACCGCCAGCACGCCGCACAGCGCCACCATGCCCGTCTTCAGCCGGTAGCGCCGCTCCAGCGCCCCCTGCGCGCGCGCCCACTCGGGCGTGTCCACCGACAGGGGCAGCGCGTCCAGCGACAGCACCTCCGCGTCTCCCAAGAGGCGCACCTGCCCGTCCGACTCGAGCAGCCCGCGCTCGCGCATCTCCCGGGTGAGGGACTCCAGCAGCGTGCCCAGGTGCACCGCCACGCCGCGCACCTGGCTGCCGCCGCGCGGCTCCAGGTACCAGCCGGCGCGCACCAGCGCCGGGCCGGGGAGCGTGCGGGGCAGCGGGAGCGGCTCGGTGGCCAGCTCGCCCGCGCGCGATTCGAAGTCCTCCACCGGGGCGCCCACCTTCGCGGAGAGGGCGGCCACGCGCTCGCGCAAGAAGGCGAAGTCCGACGGCGTGAAGCGCGAGCGGCGCAGGAGCAGCAGCCGCTGGAGCCCTTCGAGCCGCCCGCCCCGGCCGTCCGCCAGTCCGTCGCGCACCAGCGCGTGCATGAGCTGGGGTACCGGGTCTCCGCGCTCCGACAGCGATTCGAGCACCACCAGCAGGCCCGGCACGTCGCGCGTGGAGGCGAGCACGTACTGGGCGCGGTGCTGGAGCAGCGCCATCAGCGCCAGGGTGGAGGCGCGCCGGTCTCCCCGGGCCAGGGCGCCCTCCACCGCGCGCACCAGCGCGAGCCGCTCCGCCCACGGGTCTTCTTCCTCGTCGGCGCGCTCGGTGCCCGCGCGCAGCCGGGCGTAGCGCTCCTTCGCGGGCGCGTCGTCGCCGGTGTCGTGGAGGGCCATGCGCGGCAAGAGCTGGTCCCCGCGCTCGCGCAGGTAGAGGCCGGTGGCGGACACCAGCGGGTCCACCGCCGCGGCCTCCAGCGCGGGGCGCGCGGCCTCCAGCCTGTCTTGCAGCGACTGCGCCAGCGAGGCGCGGGCGTACTGCTCCAGCGCCTTGCGCCGCGAGTCGAGCGAGGCCTGGGCGTCGTCGCGCTCGGTGGCGAAGATGCGCTGGAGGTAGCCCAGACCCCAGCCGAGCCCGACAAGGCCGAGCACGAGGGCGACGAGGGTGGGCAGCAGGCGGCGGAGCATCGTCGGGGACTAGTCTCCCGTGTCCGGGGCGCGGTCGTAGTCCATGGTGCTCAGCGGCGCGACGCGCTCGAAGCGGTCCTTGCGCGTGTCCAGCGCCTGCGCCTTGCGGATGAGCGCGCCCAGCTCCACCACGTCCGGCCGGCCGTGCAGCGGCTCGCCCACGTCGTCACAGAGGGCGGCCAGGCGCGCCCAGTCGAGCGTGCGCGTCCAGTAGGAGCCCCGCAGCTTCTCCGCGAAGGCGGAGGCCACGTAGGCCAGGCGCGTGGCGGGCGCGGCGCGGGAGTAGGACGCGCGCAGGAGGCTGGAGGGCAGGAGCTTCTGCACGCGGCGCCAGCCGCCGCCCGTGACGTCGTAGTGGACGCGCAGCGTGCCGAAGGCGATGGCGGGGCCGCGCAGCTTCACCTCGTAGATGGCGGTGACGGCCCGGCCGGCGGCGAGCGACGTCTTCGGCTCGTCGTCCTCGTCGAGCGACTCGGGGGCGGGAACGGCGCGCTCGTAGCCGACGAGGCGGTAGCGGGCCACCGCCTGCCGGTCGAACTCCACCTGCACGTCCACGTCGGGCAGCGTCTCGCGCGCCGTCAGGGTGATACGCACCACGTGGTAGCCCTTGCGGCCGGGCGACGGGAAGCCCTCCGCGTCGATGACGAAGGGGCCGTTGATGTCGCCCGCGCCGCCGTAGTCGAAGGCGTTGATGAAGGCCTCCGCCCAGACGTTGCGCTCGTCGGGCAGGACGTCGCGCTGCAGGTAGTCGCGCGCCACGGCGTAGGGGCTCGTGTCCACGCCGACGAAGAAGACGGAGAAGCGGTCCTCCTCCGTGTCGATGGTGGGGTTCACCCCGTTGCTCCCCGGGCTGGAGCGGCTGCGCGCGGAGTCGTCCGAGTCCCGGTAGAGGTACTGGGTGGCGCCGTCCGGCAGCGGGGTCAGATGCTGCATCGCCCAGGCGGGGGTCTCCTCGCGGGCGCCCGAGCCGACGTAGGGGGGCAGGTAGCGGGCCACGCCCTCGGCTTCCGTGCGCAGCGGCGGGGCCAGCGGGGCCACGGACTGGAAGGCGCGGGCCGGGTCCTGCGGGTTGCCGGGGCGCTCGACGGAGATGTCCCGGTCCGGCGCCTGGAGGATGGGCGGCTCGGGCCTGGCGACGCTCGGGAAGGGGTTGAGGGCCCGGGGCTCTTCCGGATGCGCGGCGGAGGTCAGCTCCAGGTTCAGGCGCACGGTGCCACCGGGCTTCAGTCGGAGGTCCTTGCGAGTGACAGGGAGGAAGGCCTCCTTCTCGAAGCGGAGCGTGTAGACGCCGGGCGGGAGCTGGGGGAGCCGGTAGTTGCCCTGGGCGTCCGTCACCGCCACCTGCTCCGTCTTCAGCGCGGGCGAGGAGGCGGTGACGCGCACGTCCGCGAGGGGCCGCAGGTCCACGCGGGCGACCACGGTGCCGTGGAACATACCGCTCTGCGCCAGCGCGGGCGCGGCGAGGAGCAGGAGGGCGCCACACAGGGCTTTGAAGAGGGCGGGCTTCATGGGGTGGCCAGCGCGGTGCGACGGTCCTCAAGAGGGCCCCGCAGCGTGCCTCGGGCGGGGTGGCCAATCATCACGGTTTCATCATGGCACGGGGTTTTCCGGCGGACGCCTGCCCGGCAAGCGGGTCGCTCAACCGCCGAAGTCCGGGCTGCCTCGCGCCGCGGAGGGCGCCCGGTAGACGAGCTGCGGCGTGCCGTCCGGAACGAGCACGGACATCCGGGAGAGCATCCACGAGGGAGTCCTGGCGGGAGAGCTCCGGATGTCGGCGGCATGCGAGGCGCGGGTTCGCGACGGGGGGTGGTGCCGGTGCACGACAATCCGCTTGATGTACTCCGTCTGTATCTCACCCGCCGGAGCGGGAGCGGCCTCTTCGGCGGTGGCGACGGTGGACAGCAGGAGCGCGGCGAGCAGGGCACTGCGAAGGAGTGGGTTCATGGTGCCGCCATGTTCCCCGGCCGGCCCGCGTCCCGTCGCACGCGAGCCTCCGTTCTCCATCATGGTTCCATCATTGCGCCTTGGGCGCTTCGAACGGCACGTCCAGCACGGGCCGCGTCTTCGCGTCCGGCAAGTCGTAGTGCCACCACTCCATGCGGTTGGGAGAGAAGCCCGCGCCCTCCATCGCCTCGCGCAGGATTTCGCGGTGCTGGCGCGACGCCTCGGTGCCGCCCGCGTAGCCGTGGTGCGCGGCGGGGGTGAAGGAGTCGAAGGGCGTGGGCATCTCCACGTCCTTCCCGTCCAGCGTCACCAGCGTCAGGTCCACCGCCCCGCCCCGGTTGTGGTTGGAGCCCTTCACCGGGTCCGCCACGTAGCCGGGCACGGGCATGATCTTCCACATCTCGTACTGCACCGCGCGCGGCCGGTAGCAGTCGTACACCTTCAGCCGGTAGCCCTTCGGCCGCAGCACGTCCGCCGCCTTCTTCAGCCGCTCCGCCGACTCCGGCAGCAGCAGGCACCGCGCCGAGTCCGGGTACACCTTCTTCTTCAGGAAGTTGTCCGCCGTCGCGTAGCGCAGGTCCTCCACCAGGTCCGTCACCACCGTGGTGGCCGTCACCAGCTTGCCCGCGTCCCTCGAAGCCTTCACGGGCTTCGCCTTCGCAGCAGGCGTCGGCGTGCCGGCATCCTGCGCGAGCCCCGGGCCGCTCACCGTGAGCCCCGCTGCCACCACCATCCAGGTCCGCATCGTCATGCCCCCTCCACGTAGCGAGTCGGGTCCGGTACGCCGGCTTCCTCGAAGCCCTTCCTGCGCAGCACGCAGCTGTCGCAGCGTCCGCACGCGCGGCCCTGAGGGTCCGGGTCATAGCAGGAGTGCGTCAGCCCGTAGTCCACACCCAGCTTCACGCCCTCGCGGATGATGTCCGCCTTCGTCAGCCCGGACAGCGGCGCATGCACCGTGAAGCGCGCGCCCTCCGCGCCGGCCTTGGTGGCCAGGTTCGCCATCGCCTCGAACGAGCGGATGAACTCCGGCCGGCAGTCCGGATAGCCGCTGTAGTCCACCGCGTTGACGCCGATGTAGATGTCCGTGGAGCCCACCACCTCCGCCAGCCCCAGCGCCAGCGAGAGGAACAGCGCGTTGCGCGCCGGCACGTACGTCACCGGAATCCCATGGCTCATCTCGTCCGCGGGCCGGTCCTTGGGCACGTCGATGTCCGCGGTGAGCGCCGAGCCGCCGACCTGCCGCAGGTCGATGCTGACGATGCGGAAGTCCTTCACGCCCATGGCCGAGGCCACCTTGCGCGCCTGCTCCAGTTCCACCGAGTGCCGCTGGCCGTAGGCCACCGCGAGGCACACGGGCTCGAAGCCCTTCGCCTTCGCCATGGCCACACACGTCGTCGAGTCCAGCCCGCCCGAAATCAACACCACCGCGCGCGGTGCCATCAGTCCCTCCGCTCGCCCTGGACGGTGTACGCCGTGGTGCAGGTGGCCGGCTGGCAGTTGCAGTTGCGCGTGCCCGGCAGGAACAGGTCCGTCAGCGTGCCGCACGCCAGCGACACGTCATAGCCGTTCTCCGTCGGGCCCGGCGCGGTGCCCTCGGGAATGCCGCCGTCGTGCCGCTTGCAGTCGCGGTTGAGCGTGCGCGCCTGGCTGTCGCTGAAGAGCGTCACCTTCAGCGTCTCCTCAATCGCCGAGTCCTCGCAGCCCGTGCCACACGTGGCCCGCGGCGCGTTGGCCCGCAGCGTGGAGGTGGCCAGCTGGTCGGCGTAGCCGGCATCGCGCGAGAAGCCCTGCACGGTGAAGTAGCCGGTGCCCGCGTCGGTGTCGCGCGAGAAGGTGCCCTCGAAGCGGAACACGCCCGCGTCGTCGAGCTGCGCGAAGTCGCGCACGGACGCGTCGCACGTGGTCCGCGCGGGGTCCAACCTCGCCTCGAAGCGGAAGGTGCCGAGCACCTGGTTGCCCGGGTACACCGGGTCCGAATAACAGGCCATGGCCGTGACGACGGCCACGGCGGGGAGGACGGCGAGGGCGAGGCGCTTCAGGTGCATGCGCCGCGAAGGCTACACGGCTATGCGCCTTCGAGCACGGAAAGGGCCACCGCCCGGAAGAGCGTGCCCCGAGCGAGCACCAGGCCCACCTCCACCTTCGATGGATCCGTTCCGCGCACCTCGGAGTCGAGCCGTGCCAGCACCCGCCCCGCCGCCAGCGAGGCCGGCATCGCGCGGAAGGCCGCCACCGCCGCCTCCGTCAGGCCGGGCACCTCGCCGGGCCGCGCCAGCTTCACGCCGGACTCTCCCAGCGCCAGCGCCAGCGCGCACAGGTAGCCCAGCTCCGTGGCGCCGAAGCAGGACAGCGCGCCCGCGCCCAGCACCAGCTCCTCGGCGCTGGCGAGGTACGCCTCCACGCCGCCCACCGGGTCCACCACCACGCGCAGCCCGCCCGCGCCCAGCGAGGACAGCAGCGGGCGCAGCGCGGCGGCCAGGCGGGGGAAGCGCTCGGACGTCACCGGCACCGCGTTGGGCGGCACCGGGTGCTGGAAGCCGGAGGGCGGCGGCAGCACGGTGATGGGCGCCATGCGCGCCGCCGCGCTGCTGGAGTCCAGCGCCGCGCCGATGCCGTCCGCCCGCTCCGCGGCCTCCACGCGGCCCAGCCCGCGCAGGGCCTCCGCGTAGAGCGTCCACCCGTCCACGTCCATCGGCTGCGCGCGCAAGAGCTCCGGCCAGATGCGGGCCGCGAGCGTCGCGCCCTCGGGCGCGGTGGAGAGCCGCTCCGCCGACATGCGGGTGACTTCCGGGGACAGCACGCCCGACTCGAAGAGGCGCTCGGCCAGCCGGGCCGCGGGCGACACCAGCTGCGCGTCCAGGTAGCCGCGGAGGATGGACTCCAGCACCGCGGGCTCGTCGGTGAGCCGCTCGCGCAGGCGCAGCGCCTCGCCGACGAGGCCGCGCTCCTCCGCCAGCCGCGCCCGGCGGGCCAGCCGCTCCTCCGTCTCCGGAAGGGCCTCCAGCTGCGCGGCGGCGTCCGCCACCATGCCCAGCGCCTCGTAGGCGTCCGCCAGCCGCTCGCGGTACGGCGCGCTCGCGTCGGGGCCCTCCTCCACGGACAGGCGCTCCGCCAGCGAGACGAAGACGGAGGGCTCGGCGGCCACGTCCACCAGGGCCAGCAGGTTGCGCAGCGCGGGGCGGTGCGAGCCGTCGTCGGCCAGGGCCTTCTCGAAGGCCTCGCGCGCCTCGGCCGGCCTGTCCAGCGGGCTCAAGAGCAGCTCGCCGCGCTCCTGGTGCAGGGCGGCGCGGGCGTGTGCGTCCTCCTCGGCGTCGATGAGCCGCGCCAGCGTCTGCGCCGCGGAGTCGAAGCGGCCCAGCTCGAACTCCAGGCCATGACGCTCGCGCAGCAGCGCCTTGCGCCGGGAGGGCCAGCCGTCCGCCGCCATGGCCAGCGCTTCCACGCGGGCGTGCTCGGGCTGCGCGCGCACCCGGGCGAGCACCGCCTCAGCCAGGGCCTCCGGCAGCTTCTCCAGCGTGGGCAGCAGCAGCGTGAGGCGGGCCGCGAAGCTGGCGTCGGAGGACAGCTCCTCCAGCGCGCGCAGCCGGGCCCGCACGGGCGCCTCCGCCGAGCGGAGCACCTCCTCGCGCAAGCCCACCGCGAAGGCCGCGTCACGGGCGGAGGACACCCCCGCCAGCTCCAGCAGTCCTTCCGTCTCGCCCTCGGCGCGCAGCGCTTCCGCCAGGGCGGCGGCATGCGCGGGGTCCGCGTCCGGAAGCCCGGCCAGGGCCCACAGCGCGTCGCGCGTGCGGGCCGCGTCGCCGGCCTGCGCGGCCATGGCCAGCGCGTCCGTGTAGTCGCCCGCGGCCATGGCGGGCGCGAAGCCCACGTCCAGGGCGCGCGCGAAGGCGCCCAGGCGCCCGAAGCGCTCCGCCAGCTCCGACGGCGGCAGCATGTCCGGCGCCTCGGTGGCGATGCGCTCGATGACCTCCAGCGCCTCGGCGTGCTCGTCGGCCTTCTCCCACAGCCCCACCGCCTCCAGCAGCAGCGGCGGGCGCTCCTCCGGCGCCGCGAGCCGGGCGGCCTGCATCAGCGCGCGCGCCGCGCCAGGCGCGTCTCCGGACGCACGGTGCAGGTGGGCCACGCGCAGGGCCGCATCCACGTCCGGCTCCACCGCCGCCGCGGCCTTCGCCGCCTTCAGCGCGTCCGGCAGCCGGCCGGCGGACTCGAAGGCCCGCGCCGCCGCCATCAGCAGCACCTGGCGCTCACGGCCGGACACCAGCTCCGCGCGAGCCACCTGCACCTCGGCCCGGCGCGCGGGCACCTCGCCCAGCAGCTTCTCCAGCGACTCCAGCGCGTCCGCGTAGCCGGCGCCCGAGGCACCGCGCGACACCACCGCCTCCAGCGCGTCGCGGGCCGCGTCCTCACGGGCGGCGGCGCGGGCGAGCGAGGCCAGCTCCAGGCGGAGCACGGACGCCTCGTCCGCGTCCTCCACGCGCGGCACCCACCGCTCCAGCGCCTCCAGCAGGCGCGCGGACTCCCCGCGCTTGCGCAGCCCTTCCACCAGCGCGCGCAGCGCCGTCAGGTCCTCGGGAGCGGCCTCGGCGGCGCGCTGGGTGAGGGCCCAGGCCGCGTCCTCGTCCGCGAGCGACTCGGTGGCGACGGAGGCGGCGGCCAGCAGCAGCTCGGCGGCGCGCTTGCCGCCCGCGGCCTCGGCGCCGGACGCGTAGACCTCCAGCAAGTCCCCGTGGCGGCCCAGGGCGCTCAGGCCCGCCACCGCCCGGTCGATGACGGCCGCGTCGGCGGGCCGCAGCCGCGCCAGGGGCAGCAGCGCGTCGATGGCGTCCTTCGGGTCGTCGAAGAGGTCCGCCGCGCGGCGGTAGAGCACCTCGGCCGTGGCCGTGTCGTCCGCGCGGCGCGCGAGCTGGAGCGAGGCCCGGTAGAGGCCCGGCCCGTTGCCCGTGCGCGAGTGGACCTCGGCCAGCAGCGACAGCGCCTCGCGGCCGCGCTCGCCCTCCGGCTCCAGCGTCACCACGGACTCGAAGGCGTCCGCCGCGTCGTGGTACGCGCCCGCGCCCAGCGAGGCGTGCCCCAGCCGCAGCCACGTGCGAGCACGCACCGGCACCGGCAGCGCGTCACCGCCCGCGGACAGCAGGCGGCGGTCATACGGCCGCGCGGCGATGGGCCCGCCGCCCTTCGCGGCCAGCTCGGCGCGCGCGGACAGCGCCTCCACGTCATCACCGGCGCGGGAGAGGTACTCGTCGAAGGCCTCGGCGGCCAGCAGCGCCTCGCCCGCCTCCAGCAGGTTGTTGGCGCGCTCACGCAGCAGCGGCAGGGCCTGGGGCGCGGGCAGGGCCGCGGCGCGCTGGGCCAGCAACTCCGCCAGCCGGCGCACGTCTCCGGCCGCGCGCTCGCGCACGTGCGCGAAGGCCTCGTCACTGGCGGGGCTCAGCTCGAAGGCCTGGTCCTCGCACAGCAGCGCCCGCTCCCGGGCCCCTTCCGCGCGGAAGGCGCGGGCGGCGGCGAGGTAGCTCTGGGCGGCGTCGGCGGCCTGCTGGCGCTGGGCCCGGCGCAGCATCAGCTCGGCGAGCGCCTGGTGGTCCTCCGCCTCCTCCAGGAAGGCGAGGTGACGGGTGAAGATGGGCTCGCGGAACGGGTCCGCCTCCAGCAGCACCGCGTCGAACTCGGCGGCGTCCGCGTGGCGCTTCACCTCGTGCAGCAGCTCCGCGGCCTGGGCCGTCAGCTCCAGGTCGTCCGGACGCGCGGCGCGCGCGGCGATGAACGCGGCGGCGGCGGCATCCGGGCGCCCTGCCCTGTCGCGGTACAGCACGGCGGCGCGCTGGAGCAGGTCCGCGCGGCGCTCCGCATCCGCCTCGCTCTCGGCGCACTCCTCGTACCAGGCGGCCAGCTCCGCCAGGCGCCCGTCGCTCTCCAGGAGCTTCGCGAGCAGCGCCTCGGCCTCGGCCAGCGAGCGGTCCGCGCGCAGCGCCTCGCGCAGGAAGCCTTCCGCCTTCTCCACGTCCGACAGCACGCCCAGGTGCAGCCGCGCCAGGCGCAGCCGCAGCGTCGCCGCCTCGCGCGCGTCCTTCAGCAGCGGAAGCGCGCGCTCCAGCCAGCGGCCTTCCGCCTCCGAGTCGTCCCGCCGCTCGGCCAGCGCCGCGCCCAGCCGCGCCGTGCCCAGGTCCTCCGCCAGCGCGAAGGCGCGCTCCAGCGCGGCCTCGGCGGCGGCCGGGTCCAGCTTCACGTCGCGCAGCAGCTCCGCGCGCCGGCGCTCGCAGGCGGCGGCCTCGGCGGCCTGCCCCTCCGACTCCAGCACGTCGCGCGCATCCGCCAGCGCCCGCAGCGCGTCGTCCGCGCGGCCGGTGTCCTCGGCGAGCCGGGCCTCCTCCGTGTACGCGGACAGCGCCTCGGCCGTGTCTCCGGCCTGGAGGCTGAGCGTCGCCACCTGGCGCAGCTCGGTGAGCAGCTCCAGCGAGCGTCCCGTCTCGCGGTAGAGGTTGGCGAGCTGGCGCCGCAGCGGCAGCGGCTCCTTCGACAGCTCCGCCGCGCGAGACAGCAGCGACGCGGCGACCCCCGCGTCCGCCAGCGCCGCGCGCGCCCGCTCCGCCAGCGCGACGAGCCGCCGCACCGTGTCCTCGGAGGGCGCCAGGGCGCGAGCATGCGTGACGAGCACGTCGAAGGCGCCGCGCGGGTCCTCCTTCTCCAGCAGCGCGGCGAGCCGCTGCACCGCGGGCTCGCACAGGGGCCGCTCGACGAGCAGCTTCCGGTACGCGGCCACCGCGCGCTTCGTCTCTCCGGCCTGCTCGGCCAGCTCGCCCAGCCGCAGCCACGTGGACTCGGCGGCCTCGGGGGCCGCGCGGAAGTCCGCGCCCGTGGCGAGCGTGTCCTGCAAGGGCAGCGCTTCCAGCACCGCGCCGCGCAGGTAGAGCAGCTCCGCCAGCGAGGCCAGCTCCGCGCCCTGCGCGGGCACCAGCGCGTGCGCCTTGCGCGCCAGCTTCAGCGCGCGGTCCAAATCCTGAGCGCTCCGGGCATGGCCCGCGCCCTCGCGCAGCAGCACGGCGGCCTCGGCGGCGGAGGCGCTCTCGGCGGCCGTCTCCAGCAGCGCGGCGGCTTCACGCAGCTCTCCCCGGCCCGCCACCAGTGACACCAGCCGGCGGCGCACGGCGGCGTCGGCGGGAGACAGGCGCAGGGCCTGGCGCAGCGCGGCCTCGGCCGGGACGGGCTGGCCCAGGCGGTCCAGGTAGAGGTCCGCCAGCTCCGCGTACATCGCGGTGGCCTCGGCGGGCGGAGTGTGCGGCGCCTCGGCGGCGAGCAGCTCGGCCAGGGAGGCCCAGTCCTCCCGGGCGCGCAGCACGCGCTGGAGGGCGGCGGTGGCCTGCGCGTGGCGCGGCGCCAGGGTGAGCGCGGCCTCCAGGCTCTGCCCCGCATCCTTTATATGTCCGCGAGCCTCGAGCAGCGCGGCGCGCGCGAGCAGCGCCTCCACGCGGCGGGGCGTCGGCCCCTGGCGCGCGGCCTCGGCGAGCGCGGCGGCCTCGTCGTCCGGCTGCCCGTCGCGGTGGGCCAGCTCGGCCAGGGAGAAGAAGGCGTCACAGCGCTCGGCGGAGGACGGCTCCAGCGCAATCGCGGCGCGAAGGGCGTCGCGGGCGGGCACGCGCGCGTCCTTCTCCACCAGCACGGCGGCCAGGGCCAGCAGGCGCTCCCGGGCGCGCGTGGCGAGGCTCGCGTCGGCGGCGACGGCGCTGCGCCACACCTCCAGCTCGGCGGACTCGTCGCCCGACTCGCGCGCCAGCTCGGCCAGCGCGAGCAGCAGCGGCGCGGGACGGCGGGACAGCTTCGCGGCCTCGGAGAAGTCGTCGCGCGCGAAGGCCATGCGGCCCGCGGCGCGGTGGAGCACGGCGCGGCGGGCGAGCAGCTCCGCCCGGGCCTCGCCCGACGCGGCGGCCACGAGGGTGCCCAGCAGCTCCAGCCGCTCGGCCTCCTCCTCCGTCGTGCCCGTGCCCGGCGGGGGCAGCAAATCCAGCAGGGCCTGCGCGGCCCACGTGTCGTGGGGCTCCTCCAGCCGCAGGCTGCGCAGCGAGTCCACCGCAGCATTGGCGCGGCCCAGGCCCAGCGACAGCTCCGCCAGCTCGCGGCGGGCGGCGCGGCGGGACTCGCCGGACAGACGCGGCCACAGCTCCACCAGCAGGTCCGCCAGCGCCTCGCGGGCGCCGGCCTTGCGGTGCAGCGCGGCCAGCTCCGTGCGGGCATCCAGGTCTTCGGGCGCGCGGGCGCAGTACTCGGCCAGCAGGCGGCGCGCGGCATCCGTGCGGCCCGCGCGCACCGCCGCGGTGGCGGCCCTGCGCGTGAGGGCGACACGCTCCGCCTCGCGCGGGGCGTCGGCGTCCACCGGCGGCAGCGCCAGCACGGCCTCGAAGTCCTCCAGCGCGGCGCGAGCGTCCGTGGGCAGGCGCAGCTCGCCCCGGCGCTGACGGGCGGGGGCGAAGGAGGCATCGCGCTCCAGCGCCTCGGCGAGGAAGGCCTCCTCGCGGCTGGTGCCCGCGGCGAGCAGCGAGGCGCGGAAGAGCAGCTTCGCCCCGGCGCGCGCGTCCGGCACCAGCGCCGCGCGGCGCGCGTACAGGCGGGCGGCCTCCAGCTTCTCGCCGCGCTCCAGCTCCAGCTCGGCCAGCGACTCCAGGACTTCGGCGGCCAGCGGCCCCTGCGGGCTCGCTTCCAGCGCGGCGGTGAGGCGCAGCAGCGCGGCGGCCTTCTCTCCGCGCTCCAGCAATGCGCGGGCACTCTGGAGGAAGAGGGGCGCGGCTTCTTCCGCGCGGTCGGCGCCCATCAGCGCCTGGGCGCGGCTGGCCCACAGCTCGGCCAGGGCCTGCGTCTCGCCTGCCTCCGTGTAGAGGGACTCCAGGCGCGCGGCCAGCGCGTCGTCCAGGCGGCGCAGCGGGAAGGCCTGCGCGTAGGCGGCGATGGCGCCGTCGCGGTCGCCCAGCATCTCGCACGCGCGGCCCAGCCGGGCGCGCACGTCCGCCAGCTTCTCCGGCGCCGCCGTGCGGGGCAGCGTGGACAGCAGCGTCTCCAGCGCGCGGCGGGCGTGCTCGGGCCGCTCGCAGCGCAGCGACAGGTCCGCGAGGTCCAGCAGCACGGCGGCGTCCGGCGCCAGGCGCGCGGCCTTCTCCAGCGCCACCAGCGCGTCGCCCACGCGGCCCAGGCGGGCCTCCAGCACACCGGCCAGCTCACGCAGCGCGGCGGCGGCGAGCCGCTTGTCGCCCTGCGTCTCCGCCACGCGCGCGCGCACCTCCAGCGCCGAGGCCAGCCCCGCCATGTCCGCGCGCTTGCGCTGCAGGGCGCACAGCTCGCCCAGCGCGGGCAGGTCATCGGGCTCCGCGCGCAGCACCTCCTGGAGGGCGTGCACCGCGAGGTCCAGGTCGAAGGCCAGGTCGCGCGCGGCCACCGCGAGGCGGCGGTACTTCTGCGCGCGGTCCTTCAGGTCCGTGGCCAGCCGCGCCAGCGAGGACAGGCACCGCGTCAGCAGCGCGCCGTCACGCCGCGCCTCGGCCAGCGCCAGCAGCGACTCCAGCGCGGCCCGGTGGTCTCCATCCGCTTCGAGCGCCAGCAACAACAGGCGCTCGGCCTTCTCCGGCTGCTGGAGCTTGCCGCGGTACAGCTCACCGGCCTCGGCCCACAGCGCGGCGCGCTTGCCGGGCTCCTCCTGGAGCGCGGCGGCCTTCTCCACCGCCTCTGCCAGCTCCTGCGAGCGGCCGGTGGCGCGGAAGTACGGAATCAGCTCCTCGAGCGCCACCGCGTCGCGCGGGTCCAGCGACAGCGCGGACTCCAGGTGCTCGCGCGAGCGCGCCGGGTCTCCCAGCCGCGTGCGGTACAGCCGCGCCAGTGCGTGGTGGCTGGCGTGCGCGGCATGGCGCACCCCTTCCGAGCGCGGCGCCGGCCCCGCCAGCTCCAGCGCCTGCTGGTAACCGGAGAGCGCCTCCTGCAGACGTCCCAGCCCCTCCGCGACGCGCGCGGCGGCGAACAGCGGCTCCGGCTCGCCGGGCAGCAGCGACACCGCCTCGCGGAAGCGCAGCAGCGCGTTGTCCGGCTGCTTCAGTCCCTCGTCCCACACGCGGCCGGCGAGCAGGTCCGCATGGCCCACGCGGTCCAGCTCGTGCCGGGCCATGGCCACTTCGCGCAGCCGGTCCAGCGCCTTCAGCGCGCGCAGGTGCTCACCGCCCCGGTGGCACAGCTCACCCAGCAGCAGCAGCGCGTCCGGATGGTCCGGCGCCAGCCGCAGCGCGGCCTCGCAGTGCAGCCGGGCCCCGGCGACGTCGTCCTCGGTCTGCGCGCACAGCCGCGCCAGGTGGACGTGCGCATCGGCGGCCTCGGCCGGGTCCCTGGCGAGCGCCGCCAGCCGGCGGTAGGCCCGCACCGCCCCGGCCCTGTCGCGGGCCTGGTCGGAGGCACGCGCCAGCGCCTTGAGCGAAGGCAGGTGGTCCGGCTTGAGGCCCAGCAGCTCGTGCAGCGCCTTCACCGCCACCTGCGGCGCGGTGTCGCGCGAGCAGCGGGCGGCGGCCTCGGCGGCGAAGAAGGCCGCGGCCTCCTCCGACGTGCGGCGGGCCAGCGCGCAGAGGGCCAGGTAGCGCTCGGCGGCGCGGGCCCCTTCGCCCCGGCGCTCGCGCACCACGGCCTCGCCCCAGAGGGCGGCGGGGCTGCGGTCCCTGCGCCGCTGCAGCGTGGCGGCGACATCCAGCGCCAGGTCGTGCGCCTGCGGGTCCGCCACCATCAGCGACAGGAGCCGCTCGGCGGCGAAGGGGTGCGCGTCCTGCGCGTCGCCGGCCTGGAGGTACGCCTGGCGTGCCTCGGCCAGCCGTCCCTGGGCGATGAGTCCTTCCGCGTCCGAGAAGGCGCGAGCGCCCTCCAGCGAGAGCATCAGCTCCTCGTCCGGCGCGGCGGGCGGCGGCAGGCCTCCGGCGGCGAAGCGCAGGCGCAGGCCGGTGCTCGACACTTCCGCGGCGGACAGGCGCGCGGTGTCCAGCGCGGGCATCTTGTAGCCACGGCTCACCGCCGCCAGCTGGCACAGCGCGGGCAGCACGCGCGTGGAGAAGCCGGTGGCGCCGCGCACCTCCACGTCCGGCACCAGCCCCAGCGCGCCCACGGCGGTGGCCAGAATCCCCGGCACCTGCACCGACGGCGTGGACGAGAAGCCATACAGCCGCACGTCGTAGAGGTAGACGCCGAGCTTCTCCCCGTCCGCGTCGAACGCCACCTTGAAGGTGAAGGGCGTGCGCTCCGGCGCGGGCAGGCGGCCCTGGCCCTCGAGGTAGCCGGGGCGGAAGTGCAGCCGCAGCTCTTCGATTCCGGCGAGCCGTCCGGCCAGCTCCGCCACCCGGCGCGTCACCAGGTCCGCGTCGACGGACAGCTCCAGGAAGCCGAAGAGCAGCTTCTTGCGCTGGTAGCGCGTGGCGCCGGCGCTGACGTTGAACGGGAAGCTGACGTCCGGAATCTGCAGCGCGAAGTCGGAGATGCGCAGGCCCGGCAGCACTTCCAATGCCGGGAAGCCCACGAACGCCCTGCGGTCCAGCAGGCGCAGCTCGGGGGCGGCGGCGCGCGCTTCCTGCGCCGCGGCGGGCTTGGTGGAGTCGCTATCGTTGGCCATCGCGGGGACTGGAACGCTACCACGCCCTCCAAGCCCTCGAAATTTCTGACAATCCCCCCGCTTGTGGAGCAGGCAACGAGGCGTGATGCCCGCTTCGACGCACCGTGCAGGAACGACATGCACCCCGGCCGGAAGTCGGACTATATGCCTCCCACGTGTTGGCCCCCGACTCCCTCGTCCTCGAAGGTCGCTTCCGGGTCCTGAGACCCCTGGGCTCGGGTGGGATGGGCGAGGTGTACCTGGGTGAGCAGGTGTCCCTGGGGCGCAAGGTGGCCATCAAGGTCCTCCACCAGGATTTGCACGCCCAGGCCGGCATGGCCGAGCGCTTCAAGCGCGAGGCCCGCCTCCTGTCCGCCGTGGAGCACCCGGCGGTGGTGCACATCGTCGACTTCGGCGAGTCCGGGGACCACGCCTGCCTCGTCATGGAGTTCGTCGAGGGCCAGAGCCTCTACGACGTCCTCCTCCCCGGCCCCATGCCCCCGGGCCGCGCGCTGCCACTGCTCCAGCAGCTCGCGGAGGGGCTGGCCGCCATCCACGACAAGGGCATCATCCACCGGGACTTGAAGCCGGAGAACGTCTTCATCTCCCCCGGCGCGCGCGGGGAGCAGGCGCGGCTGCTGGACTTCGGCATCGCCCGGCTGGTGGAGCCGGAGGCCGGCAGCGCCGTCAGCCAGGTGGGCGTGGTGTTGGGCACGCCGGAGTACCTCTCCCCGGAGCAGGCCGTGGGCGCGAAGGTGGACACGCGCAGCGACCTCTACTGCTTCGGCGTGCTGATGTACCGCGTGCTGGCCGGCCGGCTGCCCTTCGACGGGCCGTCTCCGCGACACTTCCTCGCGCAGCACGCCTCGCACGCGCCGCTGCCGTTGGACCGGGCGGCGCCGTCGCTGTCGCGCTACATCGGCCTGCTGTCGCTGGTGATGCGCCTGCTGGAGAAGGACCCGGCAAAGCGGCCGCAGAACGCGCACGAGCTGGCGGACGCGCTGGCCGCGGCGTACTCCGCCCTCTCCGCCTTCACGCCCGGCCTGGGCACGCCCGTCTACGCACCGCAGGGGAGCGGGCCGTCCTCCGGTACCGCCGTCTTCGGCGCGGGCGAGGCCGCGGCCGCCCCGGGCCCGAGCGGCACGGCCGTCTTCGCGGGAGGTGCCCCCATGGCCCCCCAGGGCAGCGGCACCGCGGCCTTCGGCCTGGGCCCGTCCGCGCCCGTGGCGATGCGCACGGGGACGGCGGCCTTCGGGACGCGGCCGTCCGGAAGCGTGCCCTCGCTGTCGGGCTCCGCGTCGGTGGTGAAGCCGCAGAACCTGACGGTGATGCTCACCGACATCCAGGGCTTCACCGAGCGCACCAGCCGGCAGACGCACGAAGAGAACGCGCGGATGCTGGAGACGCATGACCGGCTGCTGATGCCCCTGGTGAAGGAGCACGAGGGCCGCCTGATTCAGAAGCGCGGGGACGCGCTGCTGGTGGTGTTCCGCTCCCCCACGGCGGGCGTGCTGTGCGGCATGGCCATGCAGGACCGGCTGTGGCGGCACAACCAGACGGTGCCGCCGGAGGAGCAGCTCCACGTGCGGGTGTGCCTGCACGCGGGCGAGGTGCTCGTCACGGCCGACACGGTGCTGGGCGAGCCCATGGAGGTGGTGGAGTCGGTGGAGCACGTCGCCGCCGCGGACGAAGTCACCTTCACCGAGGCGGTGAATCTGGCGCGCAACCGCGCCGAGGCCACCGCCGAGCCGTGCGGCAGCGTCACCCTCCCCGGCCGCGAGGAGCAGCTCCAGCTCTACCGCTGCCACCGCGCCGCGGAGGGCCCGCCCTTCGGCGAGCGCTTCACGCCGGCGAGCGGCATGGGCCCGCTGCTGGGCCGGGTGAAGGAGGCGCTCGGCTCGCGCGTGGCGGCCCTGTCCGTGAAGAAGCGGCTGGGCGTGGGCTCGAGGCACGTGAAGGAGTGGCTGGGCGCCAGGACCGCGGCGCTGCGACGCAACCGGCGCCTGCAGGCGCTGCTGGTGGGCATCCTGGTGCTGCTGGTGGGCGCGGGCGTGGCGTGGGTGGTGCACCAGAACGACCCGGCCGTGCGAATCCTGGCCCTGCTGGATGAGGGCAGGAAGGACGACGCGCTGGCGCGGCTGAAGACGGTTCCGGACGACGCGCTGAAGGACCCCGCCATCCGCCGGGCCCGCGCGGCGGTGCTCCATGCGTACGGCGAGCACGACAAGGAATACACGCAGCTCAACGGGCTGGACGACGACGGGCGTGCGGACGTGGAGGACACGGTCCTCGACGGGCTGGCCGAGGACTTCGGGCACGACGAGGGCGACGCGGGCCTGCGCAAGGTGCTGGGCAGCCTTCCGAGGAATCGGGTCCTCGGCCACTTCGAGGACGTGGCGGAAGAGACGTCCTCGCCGAAGCAGTGGGGCGCGCTGCGCTACCTGGAGTTCGCCAGGGCCACGGACGGCGTGGACCTGGTGGACGCGTACACCGCCGCGCTGGAGTCGAAGGACTGCGGCACTCGCGCACGCGCGGCGGAGCGGCTGGCCGGGCTCGGTGATTCGGACGCCATCCCCGCGCTGACTCGCGTCACCGAGCAGCCCCGGGAGAAGAAGCTCTTCTCCAGCGGCAGCTGCGGCCATGACGAGGCCGCGGCCGCCATCAAGAAGCTCAAGAGGAAGGGCGACTAGGAAGCCCCCGGAGGTGCCGCGTCCGTCCCCGCGCACTGGCGCTGGTACGCCTCCAGCGTGCGCATGAAGCGCTCCCGCTCCGGGGCGGGCCACTCCGCGGGAAGCCTCTCCACGGCGCGGCGCTGCTCGCTCAGCGCCTGCTCGCACTGCCCGGTGGCGGCATGCACCGCCGCGGAGGTCTCGAGCACATAGGAGTTGTCGGGCTCCCAGCTCATCGCCCGCTTCACCAGGGGCGCGGCCTCGGCATGACGCTTCTGCTGCACATGGAGCCACGCCAGCTCGTTGACCGGCCACCAGTAGGACGGCACGAGCGCCTCGAGCGCGCTCAGGGACTTCACGAACGCGGGGTCCTCAGGGGCAACCTTCGAGAGCAGGTTCGCCAGGTGGGCCCAGGCCGGTGGGCTCTTGGGGAAGCGCTGCGTGCGCGACTTCGCCAGCTGGATTCGCTGCGCCAGGGTGAGGTCCACCCGACCGGGCATGAAGTTGATGGTGAAGGTGTAGGGAATCGGGATGGGATGTCCCGCCAGCGTCGCGGGCTGGAACCTCGCGATGGCGGCGTACGTGAGCACCGACTCCGTGAGCCCATCCGGCGCGCTCTCCAGCACCTGGCAGTCCCGGACCCGGCCGTCCGCGCCCAGCTCGCAGCGGACGACGACCGTGGCGAAGGTCCCATTCGCCATGGCCGCGTTCGTCATCTGCGGCTGGGTACCGGTGATGTTCACGGGAGGCCTGAACTGCTCGCGCAAGAAGCGGCACGCCTCTGCCAGGTCGGCCCGGCACGCGGCGCGCAGGTCGTCCTCCGCATCACGGACCTCCTCCGGGCCAGGACTTCCGCGCAAGATTTTGACGGCCTCGGCATGGACCGCTGGCGCCTGCGCGGGCTCCACCACCAGCTTGGGCTCTCCCATGCTCCCTGCCGCGGGCACGAAGTCACCCGCGGCCTCCGGGAACTGCTTCACGTACAGCTCCAGCGCCTTGGAAAGGCGCCCATGGCTGGCGGGCAGCGTGGGCAGGTTTGCCCGTGAATGGCCGCAGCCCGCCGCGAGCAGCAGGAGCGAAGACAGCGCAAGTGCGTAACGACGCATGATTCACCCTCCGAAGTGAAGGAGCCGGGTCACCGCAGCTCGGTAGAGCCCACGCTCCCATCGGCCCTCAAGAGCAGCACCCCCCGCCAGCCGAGGGTGGGGTTCGCGTATTCATTCGTCTGGAGCTGACGCTCGCCACACGCCCCGCCCTGGTAGGCGACCGCGAGCAGGCCATCTCCCCGCGCGCGGCCCTCGCACCTCACGGACGCCTGTGGGGCGACGTCCGTGAAGGCGCAGTCCAGGCCCGGCAACTCCACGCGCAGGGTGCTGAGCGCGCACCCCGTCTCGTTGAGCACGAGGATGGAGGTGCGCCCCAGCCAGTACGTGGCTCCGGCGACGACGCCCCCCAGCACCAGGACCACCGTCACCAGCGTCCCGATGACCTCGCGACGAGAAGTGGGCATCAGGGAGAGTCCGTCCTCAGTCGTCCATCCAGCAGCGCTCCACGGCAGCCGACCGCGCAATCCTTCCAGTTGTCAAACCCCTTCCCCAACTCCCGGCCGCAGGCGTTGTTGTCGAGGTCCATCGACCGCTGCTCGGCGTCGTTCCGGTCCCAGCCAATGATTTCGTTGAGGTAGCCCGCCGCCGCCGCCGGGACCCGGCCCGTCCGCTGGGTGGCCTCGCAGCTCGCCACGCAGTGCCTGAAGGCATCGAACTGGCCTCCAGTCGGTGCATCGGCATTCGGCACGCTCAGCTGCCGAGCCTCGTCCATCCCGACTTCCGACGCGGCGAGCGTCTCCTCGAGGGTGTAGCCCGCCCACAAGCCAATCAGGAACGGGAGCACGAGGGGATTGCGCCCATCGGGGTCGACATACCCGTTGGGATTGTTCAGCGCGTACGCGTAGGCCGGCAGGGCATGTCCCCGCTGGGCCATGCCCTGGACGAACCCGGAGTCCGCGCCCAGGGGCTCGGGCTGGAGGTACCGGCCCACGCTCGGGTCGTAGTACCGGTTCCAGTTCTCGAAGAGGTCCGTCTCCTCGTCGTGGTACTGGCCGGGGAAGCGCAGCGGCGTCCAGAAGGGCTGCGCGCCCGTCTGGTAGCGCTGGTACTCGTACCCCTCCACCACCACGCCCGTGTACGTGTTGGGTTGGTCGCCCTGAGCGTCCGCGGTGAAGTTCACCACGACGCGGCCCGCGGACGGCTGCATCCACGGCGTCACCATGCGCCCCTGCTCCGGGCCCTTGAGCCGCGCCAGCAACGCGCCGGTGTCCGAGTCCAGCAGCGTCACATCGTCCACGCCGTCCATGTCGTCCTGGGTGTCCACCAGCTGGAAGAGGCCGCGCATGCGCACCTTCACCTGCGCGTTCTCCGACGGTTGCACGAAGCTGGAGATGCTCTCGCTGTCATCATCCCCATACGGGTGCGCGGTGGGGTCTCCGCTGCTGACGCGGTTGACGTGGCCGAAGGGCTGGTAGTCCGCCGCGCCCGCCACCCGGCCCGCGCCGTCGAGCATCAGCACCGGCTTGCCCACCGTGTCCGTCACCGGGAAGTACGCACCGCAGGCCGCGGCGTCGCCGTTGCGCTGGCAGTCCGCCGTCGTGTCCGGCTGGCGCACGGGGAGGCTCGCGTCCAGCCGGCCCCGCAGCAGCGCCACCGGCCGGCCCCCGAGCCACACGTAGTCATCCACCACGCGGAAGCTCGACTGGATGACCTGGTTCCACCCCTGGTCCACCAGCAGCTCATTGCCCGCGCCGTGGAAGTACTCGTCGCGCTGGTTGAAGGGGTTCACCTTCGCGCGACGGCGTCCCAGTGCGTCGTAGTAGTAGCTGTACGTCGCGCCGTTGACGCGCACCGCGCGGAACACCGACTCCCGCGCCGAGCCCTGCCCGCTGGCGTCGAAGGGCCCATAGCCCAGCTCCAGCACGTTGGCCGCCGCGCCCGACGTGTAGCGGCCGGACTCCTTGCGCACCGCCCGCCCATCCGCGTCGTACTGGAAGGCCACCCGCTGGAAGGCGTCATGCTGCGGCGTGGCCGACAGCAGCCGGTCCACGTTGTCTCCCGTGTCGTACGTCAGGTTCGTCACGCGGTAGCCACCCGACTGCAGGAACGAGCTTCGGTTGCCCCGCGAGTCATGGCCGAAGGCCTGGGAATAGAAGGCGCCGCCAGTGGCGTCGTCGTTGCCCGAGGGCCGGGTGGCGGAGGTGAGGCGCAGCGTCTGGTCGTAGTTGAACAGCTCGGTGCGCGGCGTGGTGGCGCCCAGCAGGCACGTGTCGGTGCGCATCACCTGGTCCGCCTTCCACGTGTACGTGCGCTTGTAGATGTCACCGCTGCCGCTGCCCGGAGTGAAGGCTCCGGAGGACACGCGCAGCGAGCGCGTGCGGCCCGTCCGGTCCGAGTCCAGCTCCGACGGGAAGCCCACGGCACAGTTGGCCGGAGCCAGGGTGCCGTTGTCGCCCAGCGCGTACTCCACCGCGCGCGCCGTACCCGAGGGCGGATTGAGCTGGTAGCCGCGCAGCCCGCCAAAGGGCTCCCAGGTGATGTTGCTCACCAGTCGCCGCGTCTCGGTGCCCGTCGCCGTGAAGAGGCTCACGTCGATGGCGGACACGCGCTGGGCAAGCGCTCCCGTCCCATAGACGTAGGAAACGGTGCGCCCATACGGGTAGAGCAACCCCGACAGCCGGCCGACGCCGTCGTACGTGTAGCGCGTCTCCAGCTCGGGCGTGCAGCCAGCTTCGTCCTGCCGCTGCCGATGCTCGGCCACGAGGCGCCCGCTCAAGTCATAGCGGTACCAGGTCCGTCCGAAGGAGTCGTCCCGGTAGCGGGGCAGGCCCACCGAGTACAGCTCACCGCTCCCGCAGTACGACGGCACCGCCCCGTCCACGTCATAGGCGAAGCGGTAGAGGAGCTCGTCGAGCGGGCTGGCCCCACCGCGGCGACGCGCCGCCGTCGTCGGCCGGCCCGGCAGGTCATAGCCATACTCCAGCCACTCACCGGCCTGGCGCATCGCCTCCGACTGCTTCACGCGCAGGTGGCCCAGCGCATCGTACGCGTGGCGCACCGGCCCCGCTGCATGGGGCAGCTTCACCGCCACGAGGTTGCCGAAGTCATCGTACTGGTACGAGGCGAGCGTGCCGCAGGTGCTGGTGGGGCTCGAGCAGCCCGTGCGCACGGCACTCACGTTGCCCTGGGCGTCATACGCGAAGGTGGTGTGCTGCTGCGTGCCATTGGGGAACGTCTCCGACATCCGGTTGAGCCGGTCGGCCGTGTCGTAGCCCAGCGACGTGCACAGCGCGGAGAGGGACTGGTCCCCATTGCGGCAGAAGTCCGGGGCGCCGTCGAAGGGCTGGCCCAGCGCCACCGCGTTGCCGTTCAGGTCGAACGCCTCCACCGAGGCGAAGCTGCCCGGGCCCGCCCCCTTGCGCGTATAGGACGGCCGCCGGTGCGGGTCCGGGTGGTACTCCGACACCCGCCGGCTCTCCACCACGCCGCCGCGCCGGGAGCGCGCCTCCTCCGACTTCAGCGAGCCGTCCGGCCAGTACGTCTTGACGTTCAGCTCGCTCCAGTCGGCGCCGTTCTCGTCGCTCGCGGTGGCCACCCACTGGAGCAGCGACGTCTTCGTCCCACCCGTGCAGCCCTGTTCCGGCGTCGTGCCCGTGCGGTAGCAGTAGACGGTGTAGTCGCCCGCCGGCTTGCGCGTCGCCCGCACCCGCGCCCCCTCGTACAGCAGCGTCGTCGTCAGCCCCTGGGTCGTCACGCCCTCCAGCCGGCCACCCCGGTAGTCGAAGGTGGTGACGCCGCCCTGCGCCGAGGTCATCTGGGTGACGTTGCCGCGGGAGTCGTAGCCGCCATACAGCGTGTCGAGCGGCGTGTACGGCGCGCAGCCCTGCGTGCCCGCGTGGTGCGTGTAGCGGGAGACCTTCATCAGGCGGTTGGCGCGGTTGCTGCGCTCCACGCTCGGCGGCCCGTAGTAGTGGTACTGCGTAATCGGGTAGTCGCTGCCGGAGCAGTCCGTCGCCTCCGGCCCGCTGACGGTGCAGGGGCCGTGCACCTCCTTCACCACCGTGCCGCCCGTGTCCGTGCCGCCCGCGCACCGGTGGTGGTTGAAGTAGAAGGTGCCCACGTGCCGGAGCACCGGGCTGGTCCACGCGCCACTGACGGCGTCGAACGTCTGCGTGTAGCCCGAGCGGATGATGGACTTCGTGAAGCGCGTGGCCTCGTCGTACGTCGTGCGCGTCACGGCCTGGCCGCTCGGCTGGAGGACGGACGCAATCGAGTCCACCGTCTGCTTCACCGGCTTCCACGGGTGGGCCAGGGCGCCCGAGGGGGCGTTGACGAAGGTCTGGCTGGTGGCCGTGCCCACCACGCCGCCCGCGCCGTAGTAGTCCTGGCCATACCCGCGCGTCTCGCCCTGCACCGGGCTGACGACGCCCGGCACGGATGCCGTGCCGGCCGCGGCGAAGGTCTTGTTGCGGAAGTCGAAGCGCCCCGCCTTGTCGCTCATGTAGCGCAGGAAGAGCGTGCCGTTCGCGGGCTCCTCGTAGCCGTAGTGGACCCAGCCCGGGGAGAAGCCGCTGCAGTTGCCGGTGCTCGCCAGGCACTCGTCCCGGTACGAGCCGAGCACGCTGTGCGGCGAGTAGGACATGTTCGTCGGGAAGAGCGTGCGGCGGTACTTCACCGTGCTGCCCGCCGAGTCGCCCGCGCTGCCCGACGCGGGCTCGGCGCTGGGAGGCACGCAGGTGGAGCCGCCGGACATGGGGTCGGGCCCGCTGCAGTCACCGGAGCCCGAGGTCATCGCCGTGGCGGACGTGGTGCCGGTGCTCAGCGAAGCCACCTTGCCGGAGACGTACTGGTGCGCCGCGACGGAGGACTGGTTGACGGAGACGTTCCACTCCGTGGCCGTCGCCGTGGTGGTGGTGCTGTCGCCGTAGGTGACGACGTCGCCCGTCTCCGGGTACTCGATGCTGGAGAGCAGGCCGGCCGCCTGGAAGCCGAAGCCCGAGGGCACCGGGTAGCGGTACTGCGCGACGGTGACCTCCTCCTGGCTGAGCGCGGAGTCGGTGGCGTTGGGATTCTTTCGCATGGCCAGCCTGTCGAGCACGCACTCCGTGGCGGGCGACGCATGCAGGCTGTTGATGAGGCGGTAGTACATCCGCAGCTTCGAGCCCTCCTCCGTCGTCACCGTCGCCAGGTAGGGCACGCCGTTGCCCATGGAGCTCTGCCCCGGGCAGACCACCGTCTGGCCGTACTGGTTCACCAGCGTCTGCGGCGCGTACTCCAGGCTGAGGCGCACGCGCGGCGTGCCCGTCAGCCGGTCCTCCTCGATGCGCGTCAGGAAGTAGCGCTTGATGGGGGCGTTGGGGGCCGCCCACCCCGACGCGTAGACGAAGCGTCCCTCGCCGGGCTTGATGAGCACGTAGGACGTGCCCGTCCAGAAGAGGCTGGCGTTGGACCAGCGGCTCGTCTTGCGCGGCGTGGCGAAGCAGCCCGAACCGGTGTTCTTGCAGGCGAAGAACTCCAGCACCTCGCCGTCCGTGTCACGCACGGCCCAGGTGCTCACGCCCGCGGTGATGCCCTTCTGGTGCACGAAGCTGTAGAGGGTGTGCCACCAGCGCATGGACGTCTGACGGCTCGGGCTGGAGCCGAAGGGCTTGGGCACGAAGGCCTCACCGCTGGCGCCCAGCATGGACTGGTAGGACCAGAAGGTGTCGGTGGAGACGTACTTGCGCACGAAGTTGAAGCCGCCCAGCTCGCCGTGCAGGCCCAGGTCCGCCTCGGTGTGGCGCGTGGTGAAGTCATTCAGCTGCACGCGCGGGACGGACATCGCCGAGACGGCCGCCCCCACCACCTCGGAGCCCTCCGTGGCCGGCCCGCATGTCTCCGGCGCGGGGCCCTCCGAGTCACCCTCGTCACCGTCCGCTTCTCCGTCATCCCCATCGTTGCCACCCCCACCTCCACCGCCACCTCCCGGCACATCCCGCGGAGGCAGCGACTCCACGGGGTCCGGCCGGTAAAGCACCTCTCTGCAGACATAGGACGCACCATGGTTGTACGTCATCAGCCCGCAGAGCTCGATGTAGCTGTCCAGCAGCATGGCGCGCACGCCGTTGGCCGGCGTGCCAAAGCCACCCTGCGCCTGGCTGCACACGGGCCCGGCCGCGCAGTACGCGCCGCTGCCCACGCGCGTGCCCGTCGTACGGTCCACCTGCGGGGCGATGCCGGCGCAGGTGTTGCCGCACCCGTTGCTGTCGTCGCACGAGGCGCCCGGCGTGCACTCGAAGTTGGGCGTGTTCCACGCGCTGCAGTGCAGCGCCGTGGTGTCATAGCCCTCCGCGTAGCAGGGCTTGCTGGAGACGCAGCACTGGTAGTTGCCGCCCGCCTGGGAGGCACCGCTGGTGCCGAAGGCCGGAGCCTTCAGACAGCCCGAAGGGCTGCTGCACGACGCCTGCGAGTCTCCCGAGCCCAGGCAGTAGCCGACGTTGAGCCCGTCTCCGCAGCCGCACGTCCAGCGCGTGTAGCCGCCGCCGGAAGGATTGCGCTCGCAGTAGTCGAAGGTGGAGCTGCCGGCGCAGTCCTCGTCCGCCGTGCCGTCGCGGTCCTCGTCACAGTGGTTGTTGCAGATGTCGGTGGCCTGCGCCGTCGCGGGCTGGCACGGGCCCAGGTTCTCCCCATCCACGCAGACGGCGGTGCCACCTCCGTTGCAGGAGGTGCACGCCTGGGGCCGGTTGTGGGGCATGCATTCGGACCACTCCCCACTGCGCGGGTCATCCGGGTCGCCGAAGCAGTACCTCGTTCCACCGCAGCCGCCTTCGGTGGAGCAGCTCGTCGATGAACCCGGGCTGCAGACATTGGCGGCCTGGACGTCCCAGAAGGGCGCCAGCAAGAAGACACACGTCACGATTCGGGCAAGCAAGGACACAGGCGTCTCCCGACGCTGAAGATTGAAAGGCTTTGGAGGGAAGCGAAGCTCAGCCGCGCGGAGTCACCGCGTGGGCCTGCCATTCCGTGGGAGGAATGCAGACACGTGCCTGGGCGCCGGGGTGCACCTGCGTGCACCTCCACTGCGACGGGCACTGCGCTTCCGCCTGACACGTCGTGCTGCAGAAGTAGCCCTCGGCCGGGTCCGCGCCGGTATGCAGGCACATGCCGGAGCGGCACTCGGAGGCACCGTGCGCGGTGCACGCCTCGCCCAGCTCCTTCGAGGGAGCGGACGCCAGCGTCGTGCGGTGCTCCGAGAGCACGGACGGGGCTTCAGGGGGAGTGCCGAGGGGCGGCTCGGTACAAGCCAGTCCCCCCAGGAGGCCGAGGCAGACCCAGTTCAGGCCTGCGCTCACGCGCTTGAAGATATGCACAGCGAGCTCTGAAACCTGAAGGGCTCACCGGCCACCGTCTGAGCCTTCACAGCGCGCGCATGAGACTCATGGCGGTCAATCCATGTCAAGAATTGAATTTCCTGACACTGACACACCCAAAGCCAGAGACGCTCTTCCGTACACTCAGTGGTAGTTGATGCAGGACCTGACACTCTTGTCGCCCGGGTCCGCCACGAGCACGGGCTCGTCGGGGACGATTTCCAGCGTGTCGAACGAAGAGTCCGTCCCCGTGCAGACGCCGCGCGCCAGGTTGAAGCCCGGCTTCAAGTCTTCCGCGTTGAGGAAGCCACCCCAATCCCGCAGCGCCTCCACGAAGCCCGGGGTGAGCCGGGGCACGTAGATGACCACGTGGTTGCGCGCCATGCCGCGCAGGGTGTTCCAGTGGCGGGCCTCGTCCCCGTCGGGCATGCCATCCCCATTCCCGTCCTCGTAGACGAGGAGGTAGGCGAAGCCGATGAGGCCCCCCTGGAAGTCATTGAGCGCCATCTCCTCCGGGGTGTCGACGACGCTCAGCTGGTAGTCGAACGGAGGGTTCTGACTCGTCAGCTCCACGCTCTGGTACGAGATGACGTCTCCCTCGCGAGCCCAGTTGTCCCAGGCCAGGGTGACGCGCGTCGTCCCCTGCTTCGTGGTGGGTGCCAGCGACTTCACCTCGCCCTGCACCACATAACGGGCCTCGCCCACGTAGGTGCTGTCCCTCAAGGCCTCTCCGCATCCGACGGCGCTCCCGAGCGCGAGCATCAGGCCCAGCGGCTTCACGAACCGATTCCATGTCATGACAGGACTCCCTCCCACGAAGCGCGCGGCCAGCCCCACGCGCGGGGACGCACGAGAGACCCCCGACCCGCGCGCGGCGGTCAGCCTCACCACCGCAGCCCCAGTCCCGCCGCGAACATCGGCTTCACCGGCGTGCGCACCTCCTCCGGTCCCACTCCGGGGAGCACGCGCATCCACGAGGCCCGCACACCCGCCTCCGCGCCCACGAAGAAACCCCGGGGCAGGTGCAGGTCCGCGCGCAGCAGCGTGTCCAGCTGCGGCACCACCTGCCAGCGCCTCGGCGCCAGCCGCCCGAAGAAGCGCTGGTCCACGTACGCAGCGCCCAGCCTCGCGCCGCCCGACAGGGAGAAGGGCCCCACGTCGAACACCTTCCGGGCTCCTGCCCGGAGCGCGCCGAGCGTGAGTCGCCGCTTGAGGCTCGCGTCGTCGGTGTAGCCCGAGTGCGCGCCCTCCACCTCCATGTCCAGCGTCAGTGCCGACGTGTCGAGCGACACCTGGACCGCGCCGGACGGAAAGAAGGGGAAGCCCTCCAGCAGGCTCGCCGTTCCCCGGCTCCACGCGCCCACCGTCCACGTGCTCCCTCCGCTCCCGCCCTTGCGCACGAGCTGGTCCAGCTCCACCACGCTCCAGGACGCCTTGGCCAGCTCCAGCGGCTGGCCCTCCTCCGCGAGGACGCGCGCCTCGCGCAGCCGATCCGGCAGGCGGTGCTGCACGAAGTACGTCCCGGGCACCAGCCGCGCCGTGCGCGCCTCGTGGGAGATGCCGGCCTCCAGCACCACCGGGCCGTCGCGCCCGCCCTGCCGGAAGAAGTACTGCCCCGCGCCCTCCAGCCGCACCGCCGCCAGCCCCTGGTTGCGCCCCGGCCGCGTGAGCACCAGCTCCGAGCGGCCCTTCAACTCATACAGGTACGTGGGGTGTTGCACGCCGCCCACCGTGGCCACGGTGCTCGCCACCGTGCGGTCCGCCGCGTACTGGTACGCCTCCGCGAGGCTGACGAGCCCGTCCGCGCTGGTGTCCGCCACGCCGCGCAGCGCGGCCACCAGGTGGTGCGTGAAGAAGGAGCCTTGCAGCGAGTCCGACTCCTGCGCGCTCTCCCCCGCCGCGGATGAGGAGAGAATCGCGAAGCCCTCTGGCAGCCCGTGCGACTCCACGTCGGGAGGCAGCGCGAAGGGCGCGGTGAGCTTCGTGCCCTTCACGCGCGTGGCCTGTCCGGAGCGGCACGCGTCCACCACCAGGAGCCGGGCCGCCGCGGCCGAGCCCGACGTGAGGTTGCGCAGCTCCTCCCACGGCAGCAGCGTGCCGCCCAGGTGCAGCGACTCCGCGTCCGCGTGGCCCGAGTAGAAGACGAGCAGCACGCTGGAGCGGTCATGCGCCACCTCCTCGCGGATGCGCGCGTTCATCCGCGCCAGCGCGGTGCGCACGCGGTCCGCATTGGGGTCCGTGAGGACGGTGACGTTCTCCTGCGGGAAGTCCCCCAGGGTGACGAGCACCTCGCGCAGCCGCTCCGTGTCGCGTCCGGCGAAGTAGAGCCGGGGCTCGTCCGCGTTGCCCTTGTGCGCGCCCACCAGCAGCGCATAGCGCGCCTCGCTCGCATGGGAGACCGCTGGCACCAGGGCAAGCAGCACGCCCAGCCCCAGCGCCAGCGAGCGGCTCACGGCGTGCCGGCCATGCCCCAGTCGTAGACGCGCACCCGGCAGATCTCCTCGGGCGGCACGCCGCGCGGAGGCTTCTCCGCGCACGTCAGCAGGCGCATCCGCGTGCGCCCCTCCGGCGTGACGGTGATGCCCATGGGCAGCCAGCCGCCCTGGGGCGCGAGCCCCTCGAAGTACGGGGTCCATTGTCCTTCCTCATCTCCCTGGAGGATGAGCCACGCGGACGGCGGCGCACCCTGCACGCGCAGGCGCAGCCGGTCTCCCGCCCTCAGTCCTGCCACCTCTTCCGCGGGAATCCCGTTGACCACGAGCGCCCCCTCGCGCGCAACCGCCACATCCAGCGACGCGCCCCCCTTCCACCGCTCCCCGGAACGCTCCACCGGCGGCGGAGTCCGCACCGCGAGGAACACCCCCACCGCCAGCGCGGGCACGGCGAAGGCAGGCACCCACCTCCACGGCGACCACCGCGGACGCGCGGGCCGCGAAGGCACGGCGGCAAGCAGCGCCTCCGGCACCTGCTCGAACGCCGCGGCCCGCGCCTGCGCATGCTCCGCGTCCACGCGCCCCTTGCACGCCGCGCAGGTGGCGAGGTGCGCCTCGGCGGGGACGCGCTCCTCGGCGGACAGCAGCCCGAGCACCACCTGCGAGACACGCCACCCGGACAGGCACTCCGCGGACAGCTTGGACCTGGGAAACGGCTCAGCCACCATGGCCTGCTTCCTTTCTGCGCTCGCCCTGCAGCATGTGCTCGGCGTGCTCGCGGAACTTCTCCAGCCGGCGGCCCACGGTGCGGCGCGGGACGCCGAGCAACCCGGCGATTTCCTCGTGCTCCATGCCGTGGATGAAGTAGCAGGCGGCAATCTGCGCCTGCTCCGGGTCGGCCTCGGCCAGCACCTTGCGCAGCGCCAGCCCGTCCTCGGGCGAGTGCGGACTGTGCGGCTCCGCGTCCGGCAGGTGCGCGTCGTGCAGCCCCTTGCGGCGGCGCGCATCGCGCAGCCGGTTGAGGGCGAGGTTGGTGCTCGTGCGGTAGAGGAAGGCGGCCGTGTCCTGCTCGTTACCGCTGCGCTCGCGGTGCTGCAGGAAGCGGATGAAGGCCTCCTGCGCCACGTCCTCGGCGGCGGCGGGCTCGCCGAGGATGCGCAGCGCACAGCCGCGCACCAGCGCCACGTGGCGCCGGTAGAGCGAGGAGATGTCGACCTGGGACGTGGGAGTCATGGCGCCGCACCCTGGAGACACCCGGGCGCGAATCCGCGGACACCCGTGAATGAAAACAGCCCGGCCCGGCCTCCGGGCCATGTGGGCTCACACCCCACTGACGGACGTCCGAGCGGAAGGAGGAGCTCAGTCGTCGCGGTGGGCGTGGCCCTTCTTCTTGCCCCTGCCCCTGCCATGGCCATGGCCGTCATCCCAGTCGTCGTCGTCCCAGTCGTCGCGACGGGCCTTCACCTTCTCGTCCACCTTGAGGAGGTTGCGCGAGTACGCGTCGTAGTCCAGGTGGAGGTGGCCCTTCGCGCCGGAGGTGAAGGCGGCGAACTTCACCTTCCACACGTGGTTGCCGGTGCGGTGGGCCTCCTTCAGCCGGCACTCGTAGCCGCGCGAGCGGCACTGGCCGAAGCCCAGGTCCACGGCCTCGTTGTAGGACATGGCCGAGGGACGCGGCGGTGGTGGGGGAGGAGGCGGCGGCTGCGGGCGCGGCGCGGGACGTGGCAGCGGCCGCGTGTGGAGGACACAACCCGGGGCCAGAAGCAGCCCCCCAACGAGCAGCAGGGCGATTCGCATGCCGCGTATGACGCCCCAGCGCGGCGGCTCTTCAAAGCCACGCCGGGTGTGGGCGCGCCACTGGAAGGTTACAGCCCCTCAGGGGAAGCGAACGCGGCGAACAGCTCTCCTGAGAGGTAGGCGCGGGTGCCCTTGGCGGCGGGGCGGATGTAGTCATTCAACACCGGCCCGCCCTGGCCGAGCTGGTGCTTCGCGGGGGCGGAGAGGTTGAGCCGCCCGCGCGCCACGCCCTTGCCACCGCGGTGGATGAAGGTGACGGTGCCGTCGGCATCCACGGTCTCCACGACGCCAATGTGGGTCATCCCGTCGTTGCGGCGGCCGTCGCGGTTGCGGTCATACGTCTCGCGGAAGAAGACGAGGTCGCCCGGGCGCGGCGCCTGGTGGTGGACGGTGCCCACGTCCAGCGCGCGGCGGAAGATGGCGGACACGGCGTTCTCCCCGGCGAGGAAGCCGTGGGCCACCAGGTCGATGCCCGCCGCCAGGTACGCCAGCCGCACGAAGCCGGAGCAGTCATTGGGCACGCTCCGGCTGACGCGGCCGAGGTTGCGCTCACCGACGAGCTGGATGGAGCGCTGGACGATGGAGCGCGCCTGCTCCGTCGGCGACAGCAGCTCATCCCAGAAGCGGCCCGTGGTGCTGGCCGGGCCCGTCACCAGGCTCGCGGCCTGCAGCGCGGCGGCAATCACGCCGGACGTCACCAGCCGCACCTTCTCCTCCACCGCGTCCAGGCCTGCCTGCCCTGCCTCTGCGTGCGGGTTGGCGGGCGTCGTGGCCGCGTCCGTCACCGCCGCCGCGGGCGCCATCGCCACCGGAGGCTCCGCCGCGCGGGACTTCACGGTGGCACAGCCGACGAGAGCGCACAGGGGGATGGCGGCGAGCAGACGAAGGCGAAGCAACAGCGTTCCTCCCGGGGGGTTGTTGGGGCTGCATTCAATCCCACCTCCCGGGCGTGTCGCCAAGAACTCTCCGTGTCAGCCCTCCCAGGTGGAGAGCATGTCTCGCACCCGCGCATACCTCTGGAGCAGGGCGGCGCGGTGGGCGCTGAGCATCACCATGGAGCCGATGACGAGCAGGCCCAGCAGGAACAGCGACGCGGCGGCGATGCGGTGGTCCCTCATGCCGAAGCGCACGAGGTTGGCGGCGATGCACGTCACCAGGAACGCGGTGCCCAGGTACACGTAGGAGCGGATGCGCAGGGCGATGCCGAAGCCCACGCCCACCACGCAGAGCACCACGCACAGGAGCATGGAGCTGCCGTCGCTGAACATGAGCGGCTTCCACGCGCCGGCCACGTAGATGCCGGTGACAGCGAAGGCGCGGAGCCGCGCGTAGGTGTCCTCCTCGATGGAGGCGCGGAACACGCGCAGCAGCGCGAGCAGCGAGAGCCCCGCGGGGATGACGTAGTGCTGCGGCTCCCCGGCGCCGGTGCCCTGCCACACGAGGAGCAGCGCCGCGTTGAAGGCCACCACCGCCGCCAGCGACGCCGGGCCCCGGCGCGACGGGTGCGTGCTCAGTGCGGCAAAGTGCGCCGCATGGCCCACCAGCAGCGCGGCCACCTGGAGCGGCTCGCCCCACGGCGCGGAGAGCAGGCCGGCCAACGGGAAGAGGAACGCGCCCACCAGCGCGGGCCGGCGGAAGACCTCCAGTCCCGAGCCCTCGCGCTGGACGAAGAAGTAGAGGCCGGTGAAGACGGCGCCGCCCACCAGCGCGGCGAGGCTGTCCGCGGCGCCGGGCATCACGCCCATGCCCAGCAGGCGCACGGACAGGTAGCCCAGCGCGAGCACGCCCTGCGCGAGGAAGGCGGACATCTCGTCCTCCTTGACGGCGGCGCGGCGCACCAGCGCGAAGAGCAGCACGGCCAGCGCGACGGTGGCGACGAGCGCCTCGCGCAACCCGTCCCCGGTGGCGCCCAGCAGGGCCAGGCCCAGCAGCACCTCGGTGAGCGCGACGACGGTGAAGCCGTGCCCCACACCCCGGCGCCACGGCTTCCCCGCCACGAGCAGTGCCAGCGTGGCGAGCAGCGCGCTGGCGGCGCCGAAGTACGGGAGGATGAACTCCGAGCCCCGCCCGGACGAGTACACCGCGCCCAGGTGCATGAGCCACCCGTGCACGGCGGCGAGTGACGCCAGCCAGCCCACCACCTCGCGCTCGCGGCGCCGCAGCACCACGGTCCACGCGGCACCCAGGCCGAAGAGGATGCACAGCGGCGTGCCCAGGTGCTCCAGGTCGCGCAGGCCCGCCAGTGACAGCAGCGACAGCACCCAGCCGCCATGGTGCAGCGCCGCGCCCACGCGCAGGCCACGCCTGTCCAGCCACATGCCCAGCAGGCACAGCGTCAGCCCCGCGCCGCTGACCACCGCGGGCGCCCACAGCGGCGGCACCGCGGCGATGAGCGACAGGCCCAGCAGCCCGGTGGCCACGTTGGCCATCCACCGCGTGCGCGCCACCATGAGCACGCATGACGTCAGCCCCGCGCCCAGCGCCACGGGAAGGCTCAGCGCACCCGGGCCCGCGTCCAGCAGTCGCCCCGCCAGCAGCAACCCCAGCGAGCCCGCGCCGCCCACCCACAGCGGCTCGCTCCACGTGCCCTCCAACTCCGGCAGCACGCGAGCGAAGGCGGTGGTGAGCGCACGCTGCACGCGGCCGGACTGGCACACGGCGGACAGCAGCGCCGCGCCCAGCGCCACGGCGATGATGGGCAGCCCCGCCTCGGGCCTCCACTCCAGGAAGGCATGAGCATCGACCTGGCCCACGGGCGCGAGCGCCAGAGCCAACACGGCGGGAGTCAGCAGCCACCGGCGGGACAGCAGGAACGCGGCGGCGGCGAGCACGGCGGCCAGCATGGACAGATGCAGGGGCGTGGGCTGCCCCAGGCCCAGCAGCACCTCGATGAGCGCGACGACGGTGAAGCCGTACCCCACGCCCCGGCGCCACGGCTTCCCCGCCACGCGCGTCGCCAGCGTGGCGAGCAGCGCGCTGGCGACGCCGCAGTACGGGAGGATGAACTCCAAGCTCCGCCCGGACGCGTACACCGCGCCCAGGTGCAGCAGCCACCCATGCACGGCGGCGAGTGACGCCAGCCAACCCACCACCTCGCGCTCGCGGCGCCGCAGCACCACGGTCCACGCGGCGCCCAGGCCGAAGAGGATGCACAGCGGCGTGCCCAGGTGCTCCAGGTCGCGCAGGCCTGCCAGCGACAGCAGCGACAGCACCCAGCCGCCATGGTGCAGCGCCGCGCCCACGCGCAGGCCACGCCTGTCCAGCCACATGCCCAGCAGGCACAGCGTCAGCCCCGCGCCGCTGACCACCGCGGGCGCCCACAGCGGCGGCACCGCGGCGATGAGCGACAGGCCCAGCAGCCCGGTGGCCACGTTGGCCATCCACCGCGTGCGCGCCACCATGAGCACGCACGACGTCAGCCCCGCGCCCAGCGCCACGGGAAGGCTCAGCGCGCCCGGGCCCGCGTCCAGCAACCGTCCCGCCAGCAGCAACCCCAGCGAGCCCGCGCCGCCCACCCACAGCGGCTCGCTCCACGTGCCCTCCAACTCCGGCAGCACGCGGGCGAAGGCCGTGGTGAGCGCACGCTGCACGCGGCCGGACTGGCACACGGCGGACAGCAGCGCCGCGCCCAGCGCCACGGCGATGATGGGCAGCCCCGCCTCGGGCCGCCACTCCAGGAAGGCGTGAGCATCGACCTGGCCCACGGGCGCGAGCGCCAGGGCCAACACGGCGGGGGTCAGCAGCCACCGGCGGGACAGCAGGAACGCGGCGGCGGCGAGCACAGCGGCCAGCACGGCCAGGTGCAGGGGCGTGGGCTGCGCCAGCGCGGGCAGCACCGCGAAGGCGAGCGCCGTGAAGACGGCCGCGGGCCGCAGCGTCGCGTCCGGCTCACACCGGAAGAAGGCCCATAGCACGGTGGGCCTGTGGTGCTCGGCCAGGGCGAGCGCCAGCAGCAGCCCGGTGACGACGGGCCGAGCCTGGGGCACAAAGAGAAGGAACAGCGCCGCCCCACAGACGCGCAGGAAGGGTCGCGGCCCCGGCATCAGCGCCAGCGCGGCGGTAAGGAAGTACACGGGACCGGAGCCCGACCACGGCGACAGGAGCAGCAGCGGCGTCACCACCGCGAGCGCGCCCTGCATCCACACGGACAGCTCGCGCCGGGGCTTCTCCTCCCTCGAGCGTAGGAGCAGCGAGGCCACGGCCGGGAAGTGCTCCGCGGCGCGAACCACGGCCAGTGCGACCAGCGGCAGCACCTGTGCCCAGACGGGCGGCGTCCCACCCACCACGGCGATGCCCACCAGGGTGTAGGGCACCATGAGGGCAGCGAAGAAGGGCATCTGGTTGGCGCGTGTCCACAGCAGCGGCATCACCAGCGTGCCCGCCACCAGCAACGGCAGGCCCGCGTCGTCCCACTGCACCACGCTGGCTCCCAGCACGATGACGGCGGCCAGCGTGGCGACCAGGGCGAAGCGCTTGCCGCCCGCACCGGCGTGCAGCACGGCGGGGACCTCCTCCAGCACGGCGAGGATGCTCAGCACGGCGGCCAGCGCCAGCATCGCCAGCGGGCCCACGTCGGCGAGGGCAACGGCGGCATACAGCGCGGCCACGCCGACACTGAGACTCGCGGGCAGTGCGCGCGCGGTGAGCAGCGCCGCGAGCGCCGCGCCGAGCATGAGGGGCACGTGCTGCCCCGAGCCCACGACCGAGGGGACCAGCGAGAAGAGGAGCGCCACCAGCGCCGCCGTGGTGGTGCTGGCGCTCCTGCCCCAGCGCACGGCGGCGAGCGAGGTGCCCAGCGACCAGAGCACGAACAGCGACACGGACAGGCCCGGAGACATCCACCCGCCCCAGGGCTCGTAGACGTCCCGCAGGTCCGGCAGCAGCGCGAGCGCGGCGATGATGACCGCGAGCGGCCGCACGACGGGGAACTTGCGCGACGTCACGGCGACGGAGGCCGCGGCGGTGAGCACCACCAGCCCCAGTCCCGGCACCTCGGACGCCGTGCCCCAGGCCAGCGCGAGCACGGAATAGAAGATGGCGGGCAACCCCAGCAGCCGCGCCAGCCCGCCCCGCTCTCCCAGGAGCGCGAGGCCGAGCGCGGCAACCGCGAGCGCGGGCGCCACCGCGTCCCCGGACACCTGCCCGGCCAGCTTCGGCAGCGCCGCCGCGGCGAGGAGCGCCGCGAACGCCAGGGCCGGCGCGCTCTGCACCGCCCAGGCGGCGACGAGGGCCGCGGCGCCGCACAACACCACGCCCGTGACGGACAGCGCGCTGCCACCGGAGATGCCCATCAGGAAGCCGAGCGACGCCGTCACGCCCACGACGGTGGCGAGCAGCCAGCGCGTGCGCGAGGTGCACAGCAGGCTCACGGTGGCGAGCACCAGCGCCAGCACGCCGGAAACGACGGACGCGCCCGGAGCCCCCAGCGCGATGGCGGCGTGGAGTGGCAGCAGCAGCGCCAGACCGGCGCCGACGGCCGTCAGATAGAAGCGCTCCACCAGCAGGCCCGCGGCCAGACACACCAGGCACATGCCGAGCGCGCTCCAGAAGGCCGGGCGCGAATCAGGGCCCGCCATGCCATAGAGAGCGAACAGCGGGCTGGCCACGGCGGTGGCGCGCAGCAGCACCTCCGCGAAGGCGAGGTCGCGCGCGTTGCCGGTGCGCTCACCGCGCCACAGCCGCATCACCGCGAGCACGGCGCCCGCGGTGACGAAGGGCAGCGCGGACAGCGCGCCGTACTGGAGGGGCAGGCTGTCGGTGACGGGGTAGCCGAGCCGTCCCTTGAGCGCGTCGATGAAGCGCTTCACCGGGCCGGGGATGAGCTGCGCGCTGGAGGCGTAGGCGAAGTAGGTGCTGGCGTAGGCGCCGTACACCCACGGCAGCCGGGCAATCCCGCCGCGCGCCAGCGACACCAGCGTCCACGTGAGCACGGCGGCGGTGACGAAGAAGGCGGGCGCGGGGGCCGTCGCGGCGGCGACCAGCGAAGCCACCTGGAGGGAGACCACGCCGAGCGCGAGCGTGTCGGCGGTGCGCTCGGGCGCCAGCGTGCGGAAGCGGAGCGCCGTGGCGAGCAGGATGGCGACGAAGGGCGCGTACGTGCCCGGCACGGGCTCCAGGTCCACGCCCACCAGCGCCACGTGCAGGCGCACCGAGTAGAGGGCGAGGAGGTAGAGCGGAGCCGCCACGGCGAAGACGAGCGCTTCGCTCTTGCGCGGCTCCAAGGTCGAGCGCGAGGAGAGGACGTAGAAGAGCACGCAGGGCAGGAGGTTGAGCCACAGCGCGGCGCCGCCGAGCTTCGCGGCGAGCGGGGCCAGGCCCATCATCAGCGTGCTCGCGGCGAGGGCGGCCTGCACGAGCGGCCGGGAGGGAGCGTCGAGAGACTCTGCCGGCTTGCGCACGAGGACGGCGGCGACACCGGACCACGCCAGCAACATGGGGATGAGCAGCAGGGGGCCCACGCCGCTGAAGTGGAGCGACTCACCCATGTCGAGCGGCCCGAGCGCGATGCCCGCGAGCGGCGCGGCGGCCGAGCCGATGAGGCCCAGGATGTGGCCGGGGTTGCGCAGCGCCTCGCGCCGGGCGAGGTAGCCGCCCCAGATGGAGAAGCCGGCGGAGTACCCGGCCGTCATGCCGAACACGGTGAGGGAGCGGAGACTGGAGGACATCCCCGCCCAGCTCTCGAAGACGAAGTAGAGGGTGCCCGACAGGATGAGGAAGGCACCGACGAACCACATGATGCTCTCGTAGAGGAACGGCCTCCACACCCGGTTCCAGGTGGAGGTCTCCTCGACGAGCCGCGCGGTGGCGCTGCGCGGCTGCGGAGGCTCCGCGTACGCCTCCGCCGGATTCGGCGGCAGCGGCAGTCGGCGGGGACGGGGCAGCCCCGGTGCGCGGGCCCCGCGCTCACGGGCCGGCTCTTCCCGCGTGTCGTCCTGCGTTGCCTCCGGAGGAGGAGACACGGGCTCCGTCGAAGCAGCAGGCTCCGCCGGACGCGCCGCCACCGACTCCGCGGCAGGCTCAACAGCCTCGGTCGAAGCCGCAGACTCCGAGATAGGTTCAACGGCCTCCGTCGAAGCAGGCTCCAACGGGCGCGCCGCGACCGATTCCGCGACAGGCTCAACGGCCTCCGTCGAAGCAGCAGACTCCGCCACCGGCGCCGCGACAGGTTCAACGGCCTCCGTCGCAGCAGGCTCCACCGGAAGCGCCGCCACCGGCTCCGCGACAGGCTCAACAGCTTCCGTCGCAGCAGGCGCCGTCGAACGCGCCGCCACAGGCTCAACGGCTTCCGTCGAAGCAAGCTCCGCCGGACGCGCCGTCACCGATTCCGCGACAAGCTCAACAGCTTCCGTCGAACGCGCCGCCACCGACGCCGCGACAGGCTCAACAGCTTCCGTCGAACGCGCCACCGACGCCGCGGCAAGCTCAACGGCTTGCGTCGAACCAGCCGTCTCCGCCGAACGCGCAGCCACCGACGCCGCGACAGGCCCCACCGCTGCGACCGGAACACCCGCCGCTGCCGGCTGTGGCTTCACCACCTCCCCGGTCCACGCCGCCACCGACGCCGGGAGCGGAGTGACCCCGGACGCGTTCGTCACGGGCGCGCGTCCCTTCGCGTCCACGGGCATCTCCGTGAGCACGGAGAGAAGGATGCGAGCCTGGCGCTCGTACCGCTCCGACAGGAACCGCGACACGTTGCGCGGCACCTCGGAGGTATCCCAGCGCTTCAGCTCATCGAGCAGGAAGTGCACGTGCGCGAGCTCGGCCTCCACGGCGTCGCGAGGACGCAGCGCCATCGCGGTGCCACACAGCGCGCAATGTCTGGCGTTGCCAAGCCGTTCCTGCCGGCAGTCAGGGCAATACATGTCCCCCCCTCGTTACAACGGACGTGCCACGCAGGATGCCCCGGATTCCAAGCCCATGGAAACCGGCCCCCTCTGGGACGCCCCGCGCCGGTGCGTCACCCCTGTGCCACCTGTGCACCGGGGTGCACACCGGGTGCGCGCTCCGGCACGCACCTCACGTGGACGCTGGCCCTCCGGCGCGGGCTGTGGAACGTTGCGGTCCCCATGAGCACGAGCACGGAAACCCTGGTCCTCCGTCCCATCGAGCCCCGGGACGACGCGGCGGTGGCCTCCATCATCCGCACGGTGATGCCGGAGTTCGGCGCGGACGGCCCCGGCTTCGCCATCCATGACCCCGAGGTGTCGACGATGAGCGCGGCCTACTCGCGCCCCCGTCACGCCTACTTCGTGGTGGAGCGCGACGGTCGCGTCATCGGCGGCGCCGGCATCGCCCCGCTGGAAGGCGGAGACCCCGGCGTCTGCGAGCTGCGCAAGATGTACTTCCTCCCCGAGGCCCGGGGCCTGGGTGCGGGCGAGCGCATGCTCCGCCACTGCCTGGCCTTCGCGCGCGAGGCGGGCTTCACTCGCTGCTACCTGGAGACGCTCGCGGGAATGAAGCAGGCGCAGAAGCTCTACCGGCGCCTGGGCTTCGAGCCGCTCTGCGCGCCCATGGGGAAGACGGGCCACTTCGGCTGCGACAACTGGTACGCGCTGGACCTGACGAAGCCGGCCGCCTGACCTCGCAGGTCACCTCTCCGCCAGAAGACCCTCGCTCCCCTGCCCTACCAGCGGGCCCGGGGGCGAGCCCGGGCCATGTCCCGCCGCGGTCCCCACCTTTGGGGGACCAGGAGGCAGACCATGGCGAAGAAGCAGGACAAAGGACGAGTTGACGCGCCGGAGAACCCGCCCCGCAAGGCGGACTCCGGAGACGTGTCGGGCCAGGGGCGTGAGCGCCGCGACGACACGGACGTCTACCCCGCCAATCGCAACGCGGGAGACTTCGGCACCCACGGTGGTCCCAACAAGAATGGCGAAGCGCGCTCGGATGAGCCCAACCCGGAACAGCAGGGCGTCTAGCCGGCGCGCCCCCGCGAGGGTGAGTGCACGCACGGTCCGCCAGCCCCGGGCGCCGGAGGAGACTCCGGCCCCGGGGGTGGTGGCCGAGCCGCCGCCCCGCGAGGACAAGGCCCCCTTCGACATCGACGAGGTGCTCGGCCGCATCCGCGAGGAGGTCCGCCACTTCGCGGACGCCGCGATGTTCGCGCTCGCCGCCAACGGGCACGACTCGCTCTTCGAGCAGCTCGTGGCCTGCATCCTCTCCATCCGCACGCGCGACGAGGTGAGCCTGCCGGTGTCGCTCGCGCTGCTGGGCCGCGCATCCACGCCCGAGGCGCTGGCGCGTCTCACCCCCGACGAGATTGACGCCATCATCCAGCCCGTCACCTTCCACGAGCCGAAGGCGCGTCAAATCCACGCCATCGCCGTGCGCACGCGCGACGAGTTCGGCGGCACGCTGCCGTGCGACGCCCAGGTGCTCCAGTCCTTCAAGGGCGTGGGCCCCAAGTGCGCGCACCTGGCGCTCGGCATCGCCTGCGGGCACGAGGCCATCAGCGTGGACATCCACGTGCACCGCGTGACGAACCGGTGGGGCTACGTGCGGGCGCGCTCGCCGGAAGCCACGCTGGCCGCGCTGGAGACGCAGCTGCCGCGCGCGTACTGGGTGGAAATCAACCGGCTGCTGGTGCCCTTCGGCAAGCACGTGTGCACGGGCACGCGGCCGAAGTGCTCCACGTGCCCGGTGCTGGAGTATTGCCGCCAGGTGGGCGTGACGGACCCGCGCTGAAGTGAAGCGAAGGCCCGTCGCGCGTCCTACCTGTCCCGCCCCACCATCTGCGTGGTCCGCCGCGCCAGGCGCCGCCACGGGTTGGTGCGGCCCCCGTTCTCCAGGGTGATTTCCTTCGAGTGGCGCAAGTCCTTCGCCCAGCACCGCTCCAGCTTCCGGACGAACTCCGGGTCGCTCATCACCAGCGAGCCCTCTCCCAGCTTGTTGAGCGACAGCACGTCCAGGTTGGTGGAGCCCACCACCGCGAGCCAGTCATCCACCAGAATCGTCTTCGAGTGGAGCATCGACGGCTGGTACTCCCAGATGCGCACGCCCGCATCCAGCAGTCGCTCGTACGTGGAGCGCTGCGACGCGCGGATGATGGGCACGTCGTGGATGGGCCCGGGCCCGAGCACGCGAATCTCCACGCCCTGCCGGCACTTCTCCACGAGCTGCTCCAGAATCGCGTTGGGCGGGGTGAAGTACGCGTTGGCAATCCACAGCCGCTCGCGCGCGGCGGCGATGACGAGGCGGACCATGCGCTCGGCATCCGTGACGCCCAGCTTGCCCGCGCTGTCGACGAAGCCCGCGCTCGCCGGCCCCTCCGACTCCTGGTCCTCCACCTCCGGGAAGGCGCTCGGCGGCAGCAGCCCGCCCCCGGACTCCTGCCAGTGGCGCGAGAAGGACAGCTGCATGCGGCGCACCTCGGCGCCCTCGACGCGCACGCTGGTGTCGCGCCACTCCTCGGGCTTGAGGCCGTCGCCCTCCCACACCTTCCAGATGCCGAAGCCGCCCGTGTAGCCGATGCGTCCGTCGACGACGACAATCTTGTTGTGGGTGCGCCCCAGGAGCCGGCCCATCACCTTGCCCGCGAGCAGCCGGTAGTAGTGCACCTCCACGCCGGCCTCGGTGAGCCGCTTCTCCACCTGGAGGTCGAAGTCCTTGTTCCCGCTGACCTCCTCGCTGCCCACCGGGTCCACCACCACGCGGCACTGCACGCCCGCGCGGGCGCGCTCCACCAGCGCCTCGACGATGCGGTCCGACAGCTCGCAGGGCCGCCAGATGTAGACGAGGATGTGGATGCTCTGCTTCGCGCCGCGGATGTCCTCCAGCATGCGGTCGAAGACCGTCCCGTTCTCCAGCAGCTCCAGCCGGTGGCCCGGAATCAGCCCCACGCCCACGGACTGGTACAGCGAGAAGGAGAACCCCGCGGGCCCCGGTGGCAACATGAAGGGCCCCTGCATCTCGTGCCGGGCCCGGTCCCTGTCGCTGTCGAGGAAGTGGGCCCCGGCCTGGGGCAGCATCTCCTCCAGTTCCTGCATTTCGTCCATGCGCGGCAACGTGGGGATGCTTCCCTGCCCCCGCCACCGGGCGCTCGCCCGCCTGCCCCCCGAAAGAGCACGCTCTCCCATTGCCGCCAGGGAGCGGGCTGGCCACACTGCGCCCGTTCCCTCGCCTCCTGGAGAGCCAACCATGGTGGAAGACACCCGTCCGACAGCGCACGAGCTGCTCTCACTTCCCCGCCTCGCGCCGCTGGTGCCCATGCTGTACGTCGCCTGGACGGACGGCGAGCTGAGCCACGCGGAGCTGCGCGCGCTGGGCGACGCGGCCCGGCAGCAGCCCTGGCTGGATTTGCGCTCCAACATGGTGCTGGCGCGCTGGCTGGACCCCGTCCTCCCCCCGAGCGCGGGCGAGCTCGCCGCGGTGCGGGAGCACATCCAGCGCACCGCCGAGAAACTGTCCCATAGTGGGCAGCAGAGCCTCGCGGAGCTGGGCGCGCAGCTGGCGGAGGTGGCGACAGGCAAGGACGGGCTGCCCGCGCCCATGCCGGAGCTGGCGCGCGCGCTGAAGCTGCTGGAGGACTCGCTGGGCATCTCCGGCAGGGAGGCCGTGCGCTCCCTGGTGCCCGCCGCCGCCCCCGCGCCGCCGCGCCACGGCCCCACGGAGACGACCTCCTTCGACCCGGAGGCGCTGCGCGCGGTGCTGGACCGCAAGTACCCCGAGGCCCGCCAGAAGGTGCGCGCGTGGCTGGAGGCGCCGGCCTTCCGCTACGTGGACACGCATGACACGGACGCGTACCGCGACAGGGTGTTCTCCTGGCTGAAGTCGCTGGCGGACCAGGGGCTGGGCCGCATCGCCTACCCGGAAGGGGACGAGACGCGCGCGGACCTGGGCGCCTTCATCGCCGCCTTCGAGACGCTGGCCTTCTTCGACTTGAGCCTCGTGGTGAAGGCGGGCGTGCACTTCGGCCTCTTCGGCGCGAGCATCCTCTTCCTCGGCACGGAGCGGCACCACCGCGAGTACCTGCCGAAGGTGGCCTCGCTGGAGCTGCCCGGCTGCTTCGCCATGAGCGAGCTGCACCACGGCTCCAACGTGCGCGACGTGGAGACGACGGCCCGCTACGACGCGGAGGCCGGCGAGTTCATCGTGCACACGCCCTCGGACGGCGCGCGCAAGGAGTGGATTGGCAACGCCGCGCGCCACGGGCGCATGGCCACGGTGTTCGCGCAGCTGGAAGTGGGCGGCAAGGCGCTGGGCGTGCACGCGCTGCTGGTGCCGCTGCGCGACACGCAGGGCAAGGTGCTGCCGGGCATCCGGATTGAGGACTGCGGCGAGAAGATGGGCCTCAACGGCGTGGACAACGGCCGCATCTGGTTCGACCACGTGCGCGTCCCGCGGCAGAACCTGCTGGACCGCTTCGGCCAGGTGGACGCGAAGGGTGAGTACCACAGCACCATCCCCGGGGACTCGAAGCGCTTCTTCACCATGCTGGGCACGCTGGTGGCGGGCCGGGTGAGCGTGGCGTGCGCGGCGCTGAGCGCGGCCAAGAGTGGCCTCACCATCGCCGTGCGCTACGGCGACATGCGGCGCCAGTTCGGCCCGGTGGGCGCGCAGGAGGTGCGGCTCCTGGACCACCAGACGCACCAGCTGCGGCTCTTGAAGCCGCTGGCGAAGACGTACGCGCTGGACTTCGCGCTGGAGTACCTGGTGGAGCGCTACGTGAAGCGCACGGAGGAGGACGCGCGCGAGGTGGAGGCGCTGGCGGCGGGCCTCAAGGCGTACGCCTCGTGGCACACCACGGCGGTGCTCCAGGAGGCGCGCGAGGCGTGCGGCGGCCAGGGCTACCTGACGGCCAACCGGGTGCCGGCGCTGAAGGCGGACACGGACGTGTTCACGACGTTCGAGGGCGACAACACGGTGCTGATGCAGCTGGTGGCGAAGGGCCTGCTCACGGGCTACCGGCAGCGCTTCGAGGACGACCGCGTCTTCGCGGTGCTGAAGCTGCTGGCGGACCGGGCGGCGGGGGTGGTGGAGCGCAACCCCTTCTCGACGCGCCGCACGGACACCGAGCACCTGCGCGACGGCGACTTCCAGCTGCGCGTGCTGCGCTACCGGGAGGAGGACCTGCTGGCCTCCGTCTCGCGGCGGCTGCGCAAGCGGCTGGGCGCGGGGGTGGAGGCGTTCGAGGCCTTCAACCAGTGCCAGGAGCACCTGCTCGCGCTGGCGCACGCGCACGTGGAGCGGCTGGTGCTGGAGCAGTTCCTCAAGGGCGTGGCGGCGGTGCAGGAGCCGGGGCTGAAGACGGTGCTGGGTCGGATGTGTGACTTGTATGGCCTGTCGTGCCTGGAGTCGGCCAGCGGCTGGTTCCTGGAGCACGGGCTGCTGGAGGGCTCGAAGGCGAAGGCCATCCGCAAGGAGGTGGAGCGGCTGTGCGCGGAGGTGCGGCCGGACGCGGTGGCCCTGGTGGACGCGTTTGGGATTCCGGACACCAGCCTCGCCGCGCCCATCGGCCTGGGCCGGCTGGCGCCATGAACGGAGCCGCCGGGGTCTACCCTCCGGTGGCTTCGCCCCCCTCGGGCTGTGCGGACAGGCGCTCCAGGCGCGTGAGCCAGTCTGCGAAGTGAGAGCATTCACGCCGGACGGCGGTCAGGCCAATCCGGCTCACCGCCGCCGGACCGAAGAAGGTCTTGTCGTACGCGGGGAAGAGCTGGATGAGCCGCTTGGACGGAGCGGTCTCCCGTGAGTCGTTGATGTGCTCGGGTGTCTCGAAGTCCCCGCGAATCATCTGAAGCTGCTGGAGCTGCGCGGGGGTGGCACCGAGGATTTGGCTCGTCGCCTCCACGTCACTGAAGAGGAGCGCCTCGAACTCGTGGGCCTGGATGTACGGCACGAAGCGGGAGCCCCCTCCTATATCTGCGGCCAGGGCCGCCTCCAGCCTCGCTACCCATTCCAGGATGGGGGTGCCGCCCCGAGGCACGGCTGGCTGCGGGAAATCATCCGGCAGGGCGTAGTAGTCGAACATGGTGGAGACGAGCGCCTGCGGGTCCTGTGACAGCCAGCGCTGGATGTCCTGCCGGGCCTTGGCATAGCTGAGCAGCCCGCCCCGGTAGATGCGCTGCTTGCGGCGCCCTGTCTCGACACAACGAGCCACTGTGAAGACCTGATGCTCACCCAGGTGGGGAGCGAGCAGGTCCCGCACGAAGGTCTCCTCGGTCTGTCCCTCGACGATGATGTTCAGCCGAATCACCGGGAGGGCCTCCCGCCCAGGACGTTCTTCATCCACAGCTCGCCCAGGCTGTACTCCTCCATCCACTGCGCGAACTCCGAGGAGGAGAGCCGCTTGAACGTCGACTGCCCGCCGTGCCGCTCCACGACGATGAGGTCCTCCAATTCCAGCAGGTCGATGAGGGTGACGGACTGGGTCGCGAGGATGAGCTGGGTCCGGGTCGAAGCGCTTCGCAGCAGGGAAGCCAGGACATTGATGGCGTAGGGATGAAGGCCCAGCTCCGGCTCGTCGATGAGGATGGTGGACGGCAGCTCGGGCTGGAGCAGCAGCGTCGCAAGGCAGATGAACCGCAGCGTCCCGTCCGAGAGCTGATGCGCCAGGAATGGAAAGTCGGAGCCCTGCTCCCGCCACTCCAGCTCGATGGAGTTGGGGGCGAGCGGCGAGGGGCGCAGCAGGAAGTCGTCAAAGGAGGGCATCACCTGCCTGACCGCGTCGCGGATGCGCTCGTACTCAGCCCGGTGCTGCACCTGCAATCGATAGAGGAAGGCTGCCAGATTGCCCGCGTCCGCGCGCAAGAAGTGGTTGTCGTTGAGGGCCCCTACCCGCTTGACGTTCGCCGCGTCGCTCGTGTCGTGGAAGTGGTAGACGCGCCACGCGTGGACGTTCGGAACCCCAGAGGAGAACCTCTCAGACATCAGATCCCTGGCCTCTTGCGCGAGGCTTTCTGTATGTCCGGATACGATCCCCCTGGTAGACGTCTCCCTACCATCGGAGAACCAGAACGACTCGTCAGAGAAGATCAGCCGATTATCTACTGTAGGAGTGAGGCTGAAGATGTAGCCGTTCTGTCCAAAAAAAAGTTCGGCCTTGAGTTCGGGAGTCATTCGTCGCCCGTAGTGCAGCAACGCGTCCGGCCCCCCGCGCTGGGCCACATGGAGCTGCAGCCGTCCCTCGATCAGCTCATTCAAGAGCCGGAAGAACGCGATGAAGTTGCTCTTGCCCGCGCTGTTCGCGCCGATGAGCACGTTGAGCTGACGAAGCTCCAGCCCCTCCAGCGACCGGATCGACTTGAAGCCCTTGATGGTCAGCTTCTCGAGTTTGGCCATGACGGACTCGCTCCCGGAGTCGATGCAGTGCGGCAAGAGTCCCGCTTATCGCACCGGCCCCCAGTCGGGAAGGGACTGGCTCACGAACCAGGGTGTGCAGAGGATCCAACAACGCCCCCGCCCCTTCCCCCCATGGGCGCTATGAGGTGAACGATTGCGGGGCCGGGGCGCTGACGGGCTTGCGGTGGCCCGGGCAGACTCCCTGTCCCCATGACTCGACATGTGACGCTGTGGCTCTGTGCCCTGGGATGGCTGTCCGGCTGCGCCACCCTGTCTCCCGTGGAGCGCGCCGCCGCATTAGAAGTTCAGAACAAGGAGCGCGCGCGGCTGCTCACCGAGGAACTCTACAACCTCCGCAAGCTGGACCGCATCCCCGAGTTCATCGCCCAGGACTTCGTGGACCACTCACCGGGCACACCTCCGAACGTCGTGGGCCCGGCCCTCATGCGCCAGCAGGCCGAGGCCCACTTCCAGCAGTTCCCCGACCTCAAGTTCGACATCCTCCACCTCGTCGCGGAAGGCGACCTGGTAGCGGTGCACTGGAAGGCCCTGGGCTCGGACCCGAAGAATCTGGACGAAACCGGCAAGCCGAAGCCGCTCCTGCTCAACGGGCAGTCGCTGTACCGCATGCGCGACGGCAAAGTGGTGGAGGCCTGGGACATCTCGGATCAGCTCTCCCCCCTCCTTCAGCGCGGCTACAAGGTGGTGCCTCCGAAGCCGTGATGACCTCCCTATCGGTATTGGCGAGTGTCACACGGCCTCATACGTGCCCGCAGGGGCTCTGCGCTTCGAAAGCCTCTCCTCAGCCTTGGCGACCTGCGGACACAGCACCGCGGCATCCAACCGAATTGCTCTCGACTTCCGTGGGGCCCGAACCTCTTCGCCGGCCCTACTGCTTAATCACAGAATTGCAGAACGGATGCGCCAACTGACCATTCTCAGGCACCCCAGCCCCACCATCTGCCTTCCGTTGAATATGATCAATCGCAGCAGTCGATCCCATCACATGTGCTTTGCATATACCACAGTACAGTGAAGATTCAAGCGCTTGGCGGAGAAACACGGCCGACTTAGACGCATTGGAGAAACTGGAACTCACTCCTTCGTCATCCCCGCCGGACTCATCGACTTCGAGAAAAGAGAATCGGGGATCAGTTGCACGAATCTTCTCAACGACGGCGCGCGGATTTTGAGCGCCAGATTCAATAGCAACGAACGCGGACTTAAAGAAATCCGCAATACGCGCATGCGAACGAAGGCCTGCGCCATGCTTCTTAACCAACTGATTAATCAGGCCTTTATGTGCGACTAGAACATCCTCAAAGGGGCGGCGCAGCTTGATAAACCGCCTGAATCCTGCGGTCCCTTCGCGTTCAAGCTCAAGAATCATGCTAACAACCGCAAGAAACGCAGGTGGCTGATACCTTCCCGATCTTGCATAAAAATACACCGCCGGGTGCAGCGACAGAGAACGGGAATCAGTTCCAGATATCCGCCGCGCAACATCGCGACACTTAGTCAAGCAAGCAACGGTCGCAGCACCGTCCTTGTCATCAACTGCCTCTTCATGACTCGCGTCCCCCTGAGCAAGCTTAACGAAATCAACAACCAACGACAGGGTCTCGGATGAGTACCCCTTTCCAGCCATTGGCAACTCAAGCGTTTTGATCGGACTCTTTACCTCTGGAAGAAACAACGACCTATAAACGTCACCAGCCAGCGCCTCAACCTCTGCCTGCCTTACCGCCGAAAACGCAGACCAATATTTATGCCCTGTACCCGCCCGAATAATAGCGCGAGCAGCAATCGCCTGCGGCTGCCTTCGGGCTTTAATAATCATCAACTCCGTCTTATTAATCTGAGCCGCAGACTGATTGATTCTGAAAAATGAATCCTCTGCCTTTGAAGCACTCCCTGTCACCCATTGAAGTTGGACGGCAAGGGCGCCAAGCCGTAAGGCACGATGTGCAAGGTCGGAATTAGCAGCCGTCGGCGACTGCGCGGCACTGCGGAACTGAGCGTAGGAGCCGATTTTCTCGTTAATAAGGTCCCGAGTTTCTCTCGCCGCCCGAACCTGCTCACTAGGTAAGTTTTCCCCGAAGAATTCCTTGGAGCGCGGACCATCCCCATAGTCATCCTGAACCCAAGCAATAAGCGCGCTCAGGCGATGCGCACCATCAATCACAAACGTATACGCTCCCGATCGCCAGAGAATTATTGCCGGAATGAGATCGCCATCAACAAAGCTCGTCACAAGCTCGCAGATTCGATTGGGCGTCCATTCCGCAGTCTCTCGCTGAAAGTCGGGCTTTCGCAGAGCAGGATAGAAAAAGGCCGTACTCTCAAGGTCGCGAACCTGAAGTGTCTGAATAGCCAGCGCCGGCTGCTGGTCACTCGTCACTTCAAAATCCTCACGCCTAATCAATGCATCCAGATTGACCTTCGATGGCATCGAATTCCTCGACACATTACTGCGATGAGAACTGAATCTTAGCGTTGGCTCGGGCACATCCGTCAACTCGGCGCCTATTCCATTTAACTGGAAAATGAGGAGGTCCGCCAAAGCCTTGTGAATGCACTTCAGAATCCAACCGCAACCTGCACGGTGGACTGAAATCTAGAGAGACTATGCGATCGAGCAGAACTGGCCGAGTGCGTTGGTCTCTTTATTCATTGGGCACCAGGGAATGAGGGTGACTTATCCTTGAGTTTCACAGTGAAGGCCTGCTGAAACGTCACTGCACGCCGGGCGCGCGGAACACCTCGCCGTCGCGCCCTTCCACCACCAGGCTGGCCGCGTCGGCGGCGCTCACCCGCAGCGCCACGCGCGCCTGACCGCGCCGGTCCACCAGCAGCAGGTTGGGCGCGCCGTGCTCGTCCGCGCCCAGAATCGCGCGCGGCCGCCCGTTGGCATCCGCCAATTCCAGCCGCGACGAGCCGTCCACCTGGAGCCCCACGGAGAACAGGTCCGCGCCGCCGGGCTTGGACAGCGTCAGGCGCGGCGCCTCGTCGGAGTACACGGTGAGCTCCGCCAGCGACTCGCCGGCCGCGGTGGAGAAGCGCAGCTTCGGCGAGCCGTCCTCGCCCACGCCCAGCAGCGCGCGAGGCTTGCCCGCGCCGTCGCGCAGCACCAGGGCCGCGTTGCCGGCCTCGTCGGTGCCCAGGGTGGCCCGCGTGCGCCCGCGCGCGTCGGTGAGCACCAGCCGCGACGCCACCAGCTCTCCGGACGGCACCGCCGTGTCCCTCAGCGCCGCCGCGCCCAGCCCCAGCCCGCCCAGCGCGAGCGCGGCGAACGTCAGCCCCTGCCACCACCGGCAGCGGCGCTCCAGCCGCTCCATCCGTGCCTCGAGCGTGTCCATCCGAGAGCCTCCTGCCCGTGAAACCCGTGCGCCGGGAAGGGCTGAACGTAACGGAAGACGGCCCCGTCCGCGCGCCCTTCTGTCCGGCAGTGACACCCCATCCGCACCGCCCGTGGTCCTCCGGGCCCCTCTGCCCTAAGTCGAACCCCGCTCCCGGGCCCGGCCTTCCCGGGACACCCCCCTTTCAGGAGGTCTCATGGCCCTACGTCTCCGGGTGCTGTCCCTGCTGCTGCTCTCGCTCACCGCCTGTGTGCGCAACCCCGCCACCGGCAAGCGCATGCTGTCCCTCGTGTCCCAGGACGAGGAGGTGGCCCTCGGCAAGCAGGGCGCGATGGAGGTGAAGCAGTCCATCGGCCTGCTCGACTCGCCGAAGGTGCAGGAGTACGTGGCGGCGGTGGGCCTGCCCATGGCGCGCCGCTCGGAGCGGCCGGAGTTGCCGTGGACGGTGCAGGTGGCGGACGACCCGGTGGTGAACGCCTTCGCGCTGCCGGGTGGCCCCGTCTTCGTCACCCGCGGCCTGCTCAGCCACCTCAACTCGGAGGCGGAGCTGGCGTCGGTGCTGGGGCACGAAATCGGCCACATCACCGCGCGGCACTCGGTGGAGCAGCTGTCCCAGGCGCAGCTCGCGCAGGTCGGCCTCGTGGTGGGCAGCGTCCTCAGTGAGGACATCGCGAAGTATGGCGGGCTGGCCGCGGCGGGCCTCCAGCTCCTGTTCCTCAAGTACGGCCGCGACGACGAGCGCCAGTCCGACGAGCTGGGCTTCCGCTACATGCTGGAGGCCGGCTACGACGTGCGCGAGGCGGCCAACGTCTTCGTCACCCTGGGCCGCGTGGGGGAGTCCGCGGGCGGCGGCCTGCCCTCCTGGCTGTCCTCGCACCCCGACCCGGGAGAGCGCGTGAAGACGGCGCGCGCGCGCGCCGAGCAGGCCAACGTGGACGTCGCCCGCCTGAAGCAGGGGCGCGAGGAGTACCTCGCCATGCTCCAGGGCATGGCCTACGGAGAGGACCCGCGCCAGGGCTTCTTCCAGGGCAGCCGCTTCCTCCACCCGGGCCTGCGCTTCCAGCTCACCTTCCCGCAGGGCTGGAAGACGGTGAACCAGATGCAGGCGGTGCTCGCCATCAGCCCGAAGGAGGACGCCCTCCTCGGCCTGGCGTCGGCGGGCAGCGTGCCGCCCCAGGACGCGCTGAAGACCTTCGTCACGCAGCAGGGCGTCCAGGTGGCGGACACGCCCGCCACGGGCTACCCGCAGGGCTCGGTGTACTTCCAGGCACAGACGGAGCAGGGCGTCGTGCGCGGTGTCACCGCTTTCTTCACACACGCGGGCGCCACGCTGCAGCTGCTCGGCTACACGACGGCGGAGCAGCTCCCGGCGTACGACGACGCCTTCCGCGCCACCTTCACCAGCTTCGGCGAGCTGACGGACGCCGCCGCGCTGGCCGTGCAGCCGGCCCGAATCGAGCTGGTGAAGCTCCAGGCGCCCATGACGGTGCGCGAGTTCCACCAGAAGCACCCCTCCACCATTCCGGTGGAGGAGGTGGCACTCATCAACGGCGTCCAGCCCGGGGACACGCTGCCCGCGGGCCAGACGGTGAAGCGCGTCACGGGAGGCGTGAAGCCCTCACCGTGAGCGCGCGGGCGGCAACCTCAGTCCTCGTAGCCGTCCTTGGCGTCGTCGCCGCCGTGGTCGATGTCCTCGACGTCGATGTCGGCGTTGCGGTTGATGGGGCGGCCGCCGCCGAACAGGAAGCCGAGCTTGAACTGCACGAAGCCGCCGCCGAAGCCGGAGGCCACCTCGGAGTCCGAATCCGAGGTGTTCACCTCACCCAGCACGGGCACGGACACGCCCACTTCGGGCATCAGGCGGAAGCCCTCGGTGACGCGCAGCGCGTAGCCCACCGAGGCGCCCACGCTGAGGATGTTGACGGCGGCGCCCTCATCCAGCGCGTTGCCGGACAGGCGGGTGCCGGTGACGCGGGGCCCGAGCACGAACTCCGAGCCGCCGCTCGTCTTGAAGCCCACCAGCAGCGGCAGGGACACGTTGACGTAGCTGATGCTGCTGTCGTCACCTTCCGACGAGCCCAGGAACACGCCCGACACGGAGGGCGCCAGGGAGATGGCCTTGCCCGGGTCCTGCGGGTCGGTCAGCAGGAACTTGCTCTGCAGCTCCACCAGGGACGAGCCGAAGCGGACGCCCAGGTCCACGCTGTCGGACACGCCATAGCGCGCGGACAGGTCGACGTGCGGGTAGTAGATGCTGCCGCCGCCGACGTCGTCGCTGATGACGGCCGCGCCGCCCACGCCGGGCTCGATGCCGAACTGGAACTTGCCCGAACCCAGCGTGTCTGCCGTCTGCACCTGGCTGACAGAGACACAGCCCGTTCCAAACGCCATGAACAGCGCGGCACCCGCGACGACTCGACGCATCATTTGCTTTCCCCTCGAACCAGAACGTTCCGCAATGGAACGTGGCAGGCCCTTCGGACGTCGGGGGGGTTCCAATATTCACGGCATTTAACAGAAGCAGGCTTCGCCCCCCGGTGGTCGCCGGAGACCGCACGATGAGGCGAGAGGCAGACCGCGCATGAACGACGCCGAGCGGAAGCGACTGGAAGAGGCCTACCGGGCCACGCGCTACGTCGTCCGTCCCCACGTCCTCACGGGAGGAAGGGAGTGGGTGCTGCGAGTGGATGCCCTCCACCCCGAGGTTGACGCCGCGCTCGTTGCGCACGGCCACCGCGAGTGGGCCTTCCTGACGGCCTGGAACCCGGGCTCGCGCCCGCGGGACAAGGATGAGAACGACCGCGCCCAGCAGCAGTTGAAGTCGGAGCTGGCGGCGGGAGGCTGGCGGGTGGTGGATGCCATCGGCGTGGCGGAGGACGAGAGCTGGTCCGAGGACAGCCTCTTCGTCCCAGGCCTGCCTCGCGCGGAGGCCGAGCGCCTGGGCCGCGCCTACGGACAGGTGGCCGTGCTGGTGGGCCGCGTGGACACTCCCGCCGGGCTGCGCTTCTGCGGCGGCTGAAGCAACATTTCCGTCACGCCCAGCCATTTGCAACTCGACTGCATTGGCACGGGAAATTCACAAGCAACGCCTTATCGGCTTTCGTCCAACCAGGAGCCTCCGCGCGTTCGTATCCAGGATACCCGTCGGTTCACCCCACCGGCGGCCTGGAGGCTACGCGATTGACATTCTTTTCCCGAGGACGCCCCACCCCCACTCCAGCAGGGCCCCCTTCCCCTGCTCGCGCCAGTCGTATGGATTACCTCACCTGGGGAGCAGCCCTGCTGTTCCTGGCGGCAATCTTCACGGCGACGACCATCCACGACAGCGATTCGGGCCTCCCCCAGGGTGGCCCCGGAGCCAATCAGACGCACTTCGCCCAGAGCACCTGCGCTCCCAGTACCCCCGGCTGCAACACGTATGGATATTGCGAGCACCGTGACTTCGGCGTGGCGGAATGGACTTCCCTCCCCCAGAAGCCGGCATTCCAATACCAGTGGTGCGACTACTCCACGCCGGGCTACTGCTACGACCATCCGCCGTGTGACCAGCAGACAGAGGCGTGGCTGAACCAGAACTACGGCAGCGCCCCCTTCCGCGCTGACATCCGCTACACCTTCGACTTCTACGACGACTTCGACGGGGTCCTCGTCTTCTATTACTGCCGGGCCAACCTCCAGTACCCGAGCAGATTCAACCGGGGCACCGGGCCGCAGTGCCCGCGCGTGACGACGTTCCTCTACGACGACGCGGGCAACCTGACCGCCACGACCAACAACGCCTCGCCCTGAAGCACCAGGGCCGAACCCGGATTGACAGACATGCTTCGACTTCATCGAACGACCCTGGCCGTCGGCGTGCTCCTTTTCGGAGTGCTCGCGGCAACGAATCAAGGACACGCGGCGGGAGACGTCTTCGACCCGTTCTTCCGTCATACGGAGACCCGGAACAAGGTCTTCGTCCACGAGCTGCCCGGCGAGACGGTGGACCCCTTCACGGGCACGCTGCGGCTCATCCAGACGGACCTCGTCCTGCCCGGGAAGGCCGGGCTGGATTTGCGCATCGTGCGCTCCTACAGCAGCAAGCTCTGGGGACGCTCCGACGCGCTGGACATGGAGCCCCTGCTCGCCGAGAAGGAGCGCACCGTCCTCGGCTACGGCTGGAGCCTGCACATGGGCCGGCTGCGCAATCCCAATGCCTCCGGACAGTCCGGCACGTGCAGCGGAGACTTTCCGATTTATGAGGCGCCGGACGGCACCTCGCACGTCTTCTACCCGGCGCCGGGGAGCAACACCCTCTTCTTCTCCAAGGACTCCTGGCGCATGGAGAAGGGCTGCGCCGCGCTGTCGGGGAACGGGGCCTGCGTCTGGACGAGCACCGGCATCCGCCTCGAGTTCTCCAACGCCTCCACGAACCAGTTCTTCATCGGGACGACGCCGGTCTGGCCCGCCTCCGGCATCGTCGACTCCTTCAACAACCGCATCAGCGTGGCCTACGTCGCGGACCAGAGTGGCGCGGTCAGCAGCATCACCGACACCTACAACCGCACCGTCACGTTCAGCTACACCACGGACGTGGATGGCAAGCGGCTGGCCTCCATCACCGCCAACGCCAATGTCTACCAGTACAGCTACACCGCCTACACGGGGGCCAACACGGGAGGAACGGGAAGGCTGCCCCTGCCGGGCAAGCGCCGCTTCCTGACGGAGGTGACGCCGCCCAGCGGGCCGTCCTACCTCTACACGTACGGATATCAGAACACCCTGGTCCAGAATCAGTACGCCCTGACGTCCGTCACCCTGCCGGCGGGGGGAACCACCACCTACACGTACGGCAACGCGACCTTCTTCACCGGCCGCGAGAGCGTCCCCTTCTCGGTCGTCACCGGGCGCACCGTGGGGGGCCGCGGCGTCACCCCGGCCACCTGGAGCTACGCCTACGTCTCACCGGCCTCGGGCACGGCCCTGCATACGACCACCATCACCCGGCCGGACGGCAAGAAGGACCTCCACAAGCTCCACGGCTTCGGCTTCGTCGCGGGGAAGAACGCCGCCGGAAGCACGTGGATGGTGGGCCTGCCCTCGGAAATCTCCCGAGCCGACGGGGCCGAGGTCGAGAAGTTCACCTGGAGCGCCGGCAACACGCTCTCCAACGCCGTCTACAGCGCCCCCGCCTACTCCACCAACTGCGGGCCGTACCTGGTCTGGGACAACACCGTCACGTCGCCCGTCATGACGCAGCGGACGGTGACGCGGGATGGGGTGACGTACACCACCGGCTACTCCAACTTCGACGCCTATGGCCAGGCGAAGACTGTCACCGAGACTGGCCAGCAGACCCGCACCACCACGCTGACGTTCTTCTACGCGCTCCAGGACGCGAGCGGGAAGACGCTCAACCTCGTCCACGGCCGTCCCCTCACCCAGCGGGTCTGCATCGGCACCGACTGCGTCGCCAACAGCTGGACGTACAACGAGCCGGGCTTCGCCAGGGACACCGAGACGCTCGCGGGGCTGACGACGACGTTCGACTACTTCTCCGATGGGAACCTGAACACGGTGACCAACCCCCTCGGCCAGAAGCTCACGCTCAGCGGCTACGCCGCGGGATACGGGATTGCCACCTCCGCCAACTTCAACAACGCCTTCACCCTCACGCGCACCGCCTGGTGGGAAGGCCGCCTGAAGAGCGAGACGAATGGCCGGGGCGACGTCACCGACTACACCTACGACAAGATTGGCCGCCCCACGAGCATCACCCCTCCAGGCGACAACGAGCCCACGACCTACACCTACGCGACCAACGGCTCCTCGAGCACCCTGACGCGGGGCAGCTTCGTGCAGACCACGAACGTCGACGGCCTGGGGCGCACCACCTCGGTGACGGACTCCACCGGCAAGGTGTCCACGCTCCGCTACGACACGATGGGGCGGACCTCGTTCAAGTCCTACCCGCATGACAGCTCCATCAACGAGACGGGGGAGCGGTTCGAGTTCGACGGGCTGGGACGCGTCACCACGCTGACCCGGGGATACCGCCCGGCCACGAACACCTGCGACGTCGCGGGCGCCTGCACCGTCACCACCGTCTATTCCCAGAACTGCGCGACGACCCACGAGCAGCGCGCCTCGGGCAACACCCTCACCCGGAAGCACTGCTTCATCTCTTTCGGAGACCCCGGTGAGCAGCGGCTGCGGGAAGTCACCGACGGGAACGACAAGAAGTGGGAGTACGCCTACTCCACCCACGGCAAGCTCAAGACCTTCACCGCCCCCGTGGCCAGGGGCAACCGCTCCTTCACCTACGACTCGACCCGGCAGTACCAGACGAGCGAGACCACCGCCGAGACGGGAACCATCACCCTGGCCGGACACAATGGCCTCGGCCAGGTGGGCACCCGCACGGATGCCCGGGGCGTCGTCGCGACGTACACCTACAACGACCCGCTGAGCCGGCTCCGCGGCGTGTCGTACGGGACGGGCTCCGCCGAGAACGTGGCGATGGAGTACGACGACGACCACAACCTCACCCGGCTCGCGAGCACCAACGGTGGCACGTTCGTCTACGACTACGACGAGCTGAACCGGCTCGAGACGCAGACCTGGACGTACGAGGGGCGCAGCTACACGACCTCCTATGTGTACAACCGCGCCGGCTGCCTCACGTCGATGACGTACCCCACCGGGACGACGCTGACGATGACGTGTGACACCTCGAACCGTGTCACGCGCGTCTCCGTGGGAGCGAGCACCATCGCCAGCAACGTCACGTACCACCCGGCGGACCGCATCAAGGCGATGACCCATGGCAATGCCAGGGCGACCAGCGTCACCTTCGACGCGAGAGGCCGTGTCGACACGCTGACCACGGCGGGCGTCGTCGAGCTGGACTACGGCTATGACGGGGTGAACAACGTCACGTCCCTCGACAACGCGGCGGTGCCCGGCTCCAGCCGGAGCATGCAGTACGACAAGCTCAACCGGCTCGAGGTGTCGACGGCCCCCTCGCTCTGGGGCACCGCGACCTACAGCTACGACGAGCTCGGCAACCGCACCCTGGCCTCCGTCGGCAGCTTCACGACGACGTACACCTACGACACGAAGAACCGGCTGGCCTCCGCGACGGGGCCCCACGTGCCCGCCGCGCTCACGCTCTCCTGGAACAGCGCGGGCCAGGTCGCCTCGACGTCGGATGGCGCGACCTACCTGTATGACGGCCGCGGCAACCGGGTGAAGAAGACAGCCACCAGCGGCTCGACGCTGTACCACTACGACGCGTCCGGCCGCCTCATCTCGGAGACGCTGCCCACGGGGGAGCGGCTGCGGGACTACCTCTACGTCGCGGACCGGCTCGTCGCGGTGGAAGGGTGCCTCGGGGCCTCGGCGCCCCCCTGCGCCGAGCGACAGTGGCTGCACACGGACCTCACCGGCAGCGTCCTGGCGCGCACGGACGCCACGGGCAGCGTGGTGGCCCGGCTCGACTACCAGCCCTGGGGCGAGCGCTGGACGGCCACCGACGCCGCCATCCCCCGCCACTACAACGGCCGCGTCCTGGATGCGGACACGGGCTTCTATGACTACGGCGCGCGCCTGTATGCCCCCACCCTGGGCCGCTTCGTCAGCCGCGATACGGCCTGGCCCGAGGCGAGCAATCCCCAGGGCTCGAATGGCTACGCCTATGTCTTCAACAACCCGTATGGGTACACGGACCCGAGCGGCCGCGTGCCCTTTCTCGTGGTCACCGCCGCGGGTGGGGCCATCATCGGAGCGGGCTGGGCCGCCATCAGCACCTACGAGCCGGGGCGCGGGGTGGACTGGGCCGCGGTGACGAAGGGAGCACTGGTGGGCGGCGCGATTGGCGCCACGCTCGGGGCCTCCAGCGCCTATGTCCTCGCGGGGAGCGCCACGGCCACCACGGGCGAGGTCGTCTACGGCGGGGGAATGATGTTCGCGGCCCTCTTCGGAGGCGGCGCGGGTTCCGACAAGGGCAGGGACCTCGCGAAGACGACCCTCTTCCATGGAGGAAAGCTCGTCAATGGCGTCGTCGGGCCGGGCAAGTTCTCCACGACCCCGGACCTCTCCCATGCGACGCAGTACGCGAACCAGTACGGAGGCCAGGTGTACCGCTTCGAGGTTCCCACCCGCTGGCTGATGGAGATGCAGCGTGCCAGCAACGTGCAATCGAGGCTCGACCAACTGCAGGGAACGAGCAGCTACGCCCAGGAGTTGGTCTTCCTGGGGGACACCGCCGCCAAGCTCAACCAGTTCCTGGTACCGTAGCGAGGCACACGATGCTCAAACCCTGCTGCACTTGGCTGAAGAACATGCTGCTCCAGGCTGGAGAGGCCGGCACGAGCGTCGTCGCGTCGCTCGAGTGGGGCGAGCCGCAATTCGTCCTCCACTCCCGCCCCTTCACCAGGCATCAGGCGGACGTCCTGAAGCGTCTGGGGCAGGATGAGGCGGCACGTGAGCTGCTGGCACCTCTGTATTTGAACGAACGCGGGAGGCTTGCGCCGATTCACGTCCTGCTCAAGACGCCAATCCAGTTCTGCCCGTACTGCGCCACGGACCTCACGAAGCTCGCGCAGTCCCAGCGCAGCGCGTTTGACGCGTTGGCCCGGGAGCACCAGCCATTCAATGAGTATTAGGTAGCTCTTGGGTCCACCCAGTCTCTGGAGAACGCGGAGGGGACGGCCATCTCGGGCCGTCCCCTCCGGGACAATGACAACACAGGGGCTGCTGTGGGGACTTCACGCGGCCGTCATCCGGTCGAGCCAAACAGCAGCCAGAGATGTCTAGATGGGTGCCCCTGAGGTCGAGTCTATGGAGGGTTGTCGCGATGCGTGGAACCTGAAGTGGCAGGGCGTTGCAGGACCCAGACGGGGACGTAGCACTCGCCCTTGAACACAAAGCCGTCCGTGGCTTCGCAGTCCTTCAGCTCCACAAGCAACTTCGCCCAGCAGCCGCCGTTGATTGCGACCAGTCCCTTCCCGGAACACCGCCCGTCACCATCGGGCCTCCGCTGCTTTGGGAAGGGCTTTGGCGGCAACTCCGCCTGGAGGGCCGACCCCGAGGAGGGCGCACGCTCGGGCGCGACGGGGGCCGTCAGCGCGGCGTCTCCGACGGCGACCGAGCCTCCATCCTTCGCCTCTTCCCCCTTCGCGAGCTGTGTCTTCTCGGACGGCTTGACGGACCACGTGCCCAACAGCATTCCCACGCCCAGGGCCAGGGCGGCACCGAGGCTGGCCGCCACGAGCCGGGGCCACCTCGCCACGCGAGGAGGTGGCCGCACCGCGACGCGCTGGACCGGAAGAAAGGGGCCTGCGGGCCTCGCCTCCTCGCCGGTGAAGAGAGGCACATCCGCATCAGGCCCCGCCATCCATGCAGCCTGCTCCAGCGCTTCGGCCACCTCCCGCGCACTCCCCCGCGCTTCCGGCTGTAGCGAGAGCATCCGGGACACACAGGCGCTCAGCTCCGGAGCGCAGCGGGCGTTGATGGTGCTGGCAGTCCAGAGCGCCAGCTTCTCCGGGTGCCACAGCCAGGCATCGTCGTCACACGGATGCGCCGACGGCGGGTACTTGCCGGTGACGAGTCGCCAGGCCGTGACGCCCAGGGCGAAGACGTCATCGGCGGGGCCGGGGGCATAGGCGACAGCGGGAGGTTTGCTGGAGCACAGCACGAAGCGCCAGGCCTCGGGAGCGCGGTAGGCGGGAGTGCCGGGAGGAAACGGCTGCCACGTCAGCGTGGAAGCGCCCAGGTGGTGCCCCGAGCCGAAGTCCATGAGGAAGGGCTGTCCGTCCGCGCGTCGCACGCGGACATTTTCGCCCTTCACATCGCGGTGGACGCCTCCGGCGGCATGGGTGGCCTCCAGCGCCCGCGCCAGCCGGGCGAGGAGGTGGAGCACCTGCCGTGACGATGGGCACTGCGCCACGGCCCAGTCATAGAGGGACGCGCCCTCGACCCACTCCATGGCGAGCCAGGCGTAGGACGCGCTGCCGCGAGGCGTCCACTGTCCGTGGTCGAAGAGGCGCGGGACAGCCGGATGGTGGATGCGGGAGAGCAGCTCGGCCTCACGTACGAAGCGGGCATCGCCGGGGTACAGGGCCAGCTTGAGGGCCACGGCGCCCTGAGGCGCCTCCACGCGCTCGGCCCGGTAGACGACGCCGTAGGCGCCCCGGCCGCGCTGCTCCAGCAGGCGCCACGGACCGATGGACGTCCCCGGGGGCAGGCGTGCCGGCTTGAGGTGGTTGGACTCCATGAAAGGCCTCGTAGGCGGCTGACTCCGCGCACGGACAGGCTACTCGCGAGGGAGTCGGCCTCCAACGCAGTCCGACGGCCCTCATGTGATACTGCGCGCGCCATGTCTGGGAGGAGTCCATGTCTGACGTGCTCGCGGTCTGGCAGCGCCTGAAGTCCTGGTACCAGGACTATGTCCCGGAGCTGGTCCCCCTCCTGAATCCGGGAGCCACGCAGGCGCAGCTCGCCGAGCTCGAGCAGCGGCTCGGGTGCCCCCTGCCCGAGGACTTCCGGGCCTCCTACGCGCTTCACAACGGGCAGCAGGACGCATCGAACACCGGCCTCGTCATCGGGCTCAGGCTCCTGCCGCTGGACGAAATCCTGACATGCATGGAGGAGCTCGAGCGCCAGGCCACGGAGATGCCCGCCTGGCTCCAGGGGGTTGCCACGAAGCCAGAGGGGGCCATCCAGCCCTTCCGCGCCTGTCCAGGCTGGGTGCCTGTCACTCATGATTCGGGAGGCAATTATCTGGGGATCGATCTGGCGCCAGGCCCCAAGGGCCAGGCAGGTCAGGTCATCCTCTTCGGGGCCCGCGAGGACACCAACTACGTGGTCGCCCCGAGCTGGACGGCGTTCCTCGAGCACGTGCTCTTCCTGCTCGAGTCCGGAAATGTCGACATCCAGGAGCGGGACCCACACGGCTTCCGGCAGTTCGACACCTGGCATCCGGGCGCCTCTCACTTCCACGACTACATCGCCGGCCTCTACAAGCAGCCAGGAGCGGCACCAGACGCCATCCCTCCTCCTGGTGACGTGACGGGCATGCTCCTGCCGCCCCACCGCCGCGCCTACCCGCCCGACCGCGAGGAGGAGGTCCGCCGGTGGGCCACCGGGCTCCAGCACTTTCGCTTCTACTCTTCGTGTGGAGGGCCGGATGAAGGGTTCGGGTTCCTCATCTCCCTACGCTGCGCCTGGGAGACGGAGCTGGCGCAGCTTCAGGGCTCCTTGTCGGCGAACCTGGAGGAGCTGGGGATGGAGCTGGAAGAGGGGGCGCGGTTCGAGTCCGAGGACGGTGTGCTCTCCCTCATTCTCTCGGGAGCCGAAGGCGATTCCGTCCACGTCACCGAGGCGGATTATGAGAATGCCAGGCGCCTGGAGGCAGTGCTCCAGCCCTATCTGGACCGGCTCATCCAACCTCCCCGTGCCAACGTGGACTGTGTCTGTCCGGAGTACTACGCCGGGTTCTGGGGGTTGACGGCCCGCCCGCGCTTCCCACCGCGCAGCGCCTGAGAGAGCGACTCGGGAGAATGGCTCCGTGTCCTTTGAACCACGGTAACGGCACCTGCCAGCCGCAGGGGTTTCACCTGCCTGCCACGTGGCTACGACAAGGTCCGCCGACCCGAGCGGGGTCTCCCACCCTCCCGCTCCAGGAGCCGCTGCGATGCAATCGACCTCGTCCCCACCGCGCCTCGGCGCGCGGCCTGGCACCTTCCTGCTCGCCGGAGCCTTCGTCACCGGCCTGCTCCTCTTCACCCACGCGGGCTGCGGCAGCGACGACTGTGAGAGCGCCGCCGACTGCCAGGACAACAACGGCGCGCCCTCCCAGGGCCAGGAGTGGGTCTGCATCAACAAGACGTGCGAGACGCGGCCCACCGAGCAGCCCCGGCCGGACGCCGGGACGGACGCCGGCACGGACGCCGGCTCCACCACGGTGAGCGTCCAGATTCTCGCGTTCAATGACTTCCACGGCCAGCTGGAGGCTCCGGCGGGCAGCAGCGGGCAAATCCAGACGGGCGTGCTCCCGGACGGCGGCCCGGACCGAGTGAATGCGGGCGGCGCCACGTACTTCGCGAAGCACATCGCGGACCTGCGCGAGACGAATCCCAACACCGTGGTGGTGTCCGCGGGTGACCTCATCGGCGCCACCCCGCTCCTCTCGGCCCTCTTCCATGACGAGCCCACCATCGAGGCCATGAACCAGCTGGGCCTCGACCTCGTCGCGGTGGGCAACCACGAGTTCGACGAGGGCACCTCGGAGCTGCTGCGCATCCAGAACGGCGGCTGCCACCCGGTGGACGGCTGCCAGGACGGGGATGGCTTCGAAGGCGCGAGGTTCAAGTACCTGGCGGCCAACGTGGCGACCAGCGCGGACCGCACCCTCTTCCCCCGCCATGACATCCGCACCTTCGAGGGCGTGAAGGTGGCCTTCATCGGCATGACGTTGGAGGGCACGCCCGAAATCGTCACGCCGACGTTCGTCTCCGGCCTGAGCTTCAAGGACGAGGTGGAGACGGTGAATGCGCTCGTCCCGCAGCTGAAGCAGCAGGGCGTGGAGACCATCGTCATCGTGGTCCACGAGGGCGGCGTCGCGGCCTCGGGCGCATTGGTCAACGAGTGCAAGGGCACGGGCACCGCGGACGGCCTCATCTCCGGCGCCATCGTGGACATCGCCAAGGGCATCGATGACGAGGTGGACGTCATCGTCAGCGGCCATACGCACAACGCCTACAACTGCGTCATCGACGGCAAGCTCGTCACCAGCGCCGCCTCGCTGGGCCGGCTCGTCACCGACATCGACCTGAAGCTCGACAAGACGACGGGCGACGTGGTGGAGGCGAAGGCCAACAACGTCATCGCCACCCGCACCGTGGCCGAGGACACCCGCATCCAGGCGCTGGTGACGAAGTACCAGGAGCGCTCCGCTCCGCTCGCCAACCGGGTCATCGGCCACGTGGCGGGGACGCTGCAGACGCCGGGCAACCAGAAGGACCCGGTGGGCCAGTCCACGCTGGGCTTCGTCATCGCGGACGCGCAGCTCGCCGCCACGAAGCCGGCCAACCTGGGCGGCGCCCGCATCGCCTTCATGAACCCGGGCGGCGTGCGCGCGGACATCGCCGCGGGTGAGGTGACGTACGGCGAGGCCTTCACCGCGCAGCCGTTCGGCAACAGCCTGGTCACCCTGACGCTGACCGGCGCGCAGCTCGAAGCGCTGCTGGAGCGCCAGTGGCAGCAGACGGCGACGAACGTCATCACCCGCATCCTCCATCCGTCCGCGGGCTTCACGTACACCTACGACGCCACCCAGCCCATTGGCAGCCGCATCGACCCGGCGCAGATGCGCCTGGACGGTGCGGTCATCGACCCGGCCGCCGACTACCGGGTCACGGTGAACAGCTTCCTCTCCACCGGCGGCGACGGCTTCGCGGTGCTCAACGAGGGCCGCAACCGCCTGGGCGGCGCCGTGGACACGGACGCCCTGGAGAACTACCTCAAGACGAACAGCAGCCAGGCGAGCCCGCTGCCCGTCCCGGCGCTGGACCGCATCACCGGCATCCTGCCGCCGCCCGCGCCGTAATCGCCGGGCGTCGCGTCACCCGCCTCCTTCCACCACTGGAGGAGGCGGGTGGAACGTCGCGTCAGTCCAGCCGCACCTTCGCGGCCAGGTGGTCCAGGAACGCGCGCACGCGGGCGGGGAGCTGTCCGCCCGCACCCAGGAACACGGCGTGGATGGGCTCGGTGTCTCCGGCGTTGAAGTCCTCCAGCACGGCCACGAGCCGGCCCGCGGCAAGGTCCTCCTTCACCTGGAACGCGGCGAGCCGGGCGAGTCCCAGCCCTCCGAGCGCGAGCTCGCGCAGCGCCTCGCCGTCGCTCGCGTGGGCGTTGCCGCGTGGCATCACCGTGACGGGCGTGCCCCGCTCCACGAGCGGCCACCCCTCCACCGCGCGCGCGTAGCCGAAGCGGAGCAGGTTGTGCCGCTCCAGCTCGCTCGGCGTCGCCGGAGTGCCGGCGCGCTTCAGGTAGGCCGGCGCCCCGACGATGACCATGCGCGTCTCGCCCAGCTTGCGCGCGACGAGGTCGGAGCTCTTGAGCGGCCCGCTGCGAATCGCCACGTCCGTGCGCTCCTCCAGCAGGTCGACCACCGCGTCGGTGAGCACGAGGTCCAGGCAGACGGCCGGGTGACGGGCGAGGAACCCGGGGACGAGGGGCAGCAGGAAGTGCCTCCCGAAGGGCACGCTCGCGTTGACGCGCAGCAGGCCCCGGGGCGTGGTGCTCGCCGCGGCCCCGCGCTCGGCCTCCTCCAGGTCGGCGAGGACGCGGACGCTCCGCTCGTAGAAGGTGACGCCCTCGGGGGTGAGCTGGAGCTTCCGCGTGGAGCGATTCACCAGCCGGGCGCCCAGCCGCGCCTCCAGGCGGGCCACCAGCTTGCTCACCGCGGAAGGTGTCATCCGGAACGCGCGCGCCGCGGCGGAGAAGCCGCCGAGGTCGACGACCTTCACGAACACCTCCATCTCTCCCGAGCGGTTGACGTCCAGACGCGCCATCGTGAGTTCACCTCACAAGTCCTATGCCGTGTGACTGCGTGGTCCACGAGCGGTGCGGAGCCCATTATCAGGAGCGTTCGCGCTTGTCGCCGCGAGGCAGGCCCCATCGAGGGCCGCTGCCTGCGTGCCCGCGCGCCAGCGCCGTTTCCACGGGAGTCATGCCCATGAGTCCGAAGAACAAGGTCGCCCTGGTCGTCGGAGCCCAGGGAGTCATCGGCCGCAACCTCGTCACCCACCTCGCGTCGCTCGGCGACTGGGACGTCATCGGCCTGTCGCGGCGGGGCGGCCCCTCGGAGGGCCACGTGCGGCACGTGGAGGTGGACCTGCTCGACGCGGCCGACTGCCGCGCGAAGCTGGGCGGACTCACCCACGTCACGCATCTCTTCTACGCCGCCTACCAGGACCGGCCGACCTGGGCGGAGCTGGTGCCTCCCAACCTCGCCATGCTGGTCAACGTCGTGGACGCCGTGGAGCCCATCGCCCCCGGCCTGCGTCACGTCAGCCTGATGCAGGGCTACAAGGTCTACGGCGCGCACCTGGGCCCGTTCAAGACGCCGGCCCGTGAGACGGACGCGAACCACATGCCGCCCGAGTTCAACGTGGACCAGCAGGCGTTCCTGGAGGCGCGGCAGAAGGGCAAGGCGTGGAGCTGGTCCGCCATCCGCCCATCCGTGGTGTGCGGCTTCGCGCTCGGCAACCCGATGAACCTGGCGATGGTCATCGCCGTGTATGCCGCCATCTCGAAGGAGCTGGGGCTGCCGCTGCGCTTCCCCGGCAAGCCGGGTGCGTACGACTCGCTGCTGGAGATGACGGACGCGGGGCTGCTGGCGAAGGCCACGGTGTGGGCGGCCACCGACGAGCGCTGCGCCAACCAGGCCTTCAACATCAACAACGGCGACCTGTTCCGGTGGAGCGAGCTGTGGCCGAAAATCGCCCGCCACTTCGGCCTGGAGGTGGCACCGCCGCTGCCCATGTCGCTGGACGTCGTCATGGCCGACAAGGAGCCGCTGTGGAAGGCGATGCAGGAGAAGCACGGGCTGGAGCGGCACGCCTACAAGGACGTGTCCTCCTGGCGCTTCGGCGACTTCGTCTTCTCCTGGAACTACGACATGTTCGCCGACGGCTCGAAGGCGCGCCGCTTCGGCTTCCATGAGTACGTGGACACGGAGGCGATGTTCCTGGGCATCTTCGACGACTTCCGGCGCCGCCGCGTCATCCCCTGAGCCGCAAGTCCACGCGGCCGGGAGAAGCCAGAAGGACTACGATGCGGGAGGAGGTCCACCGCATGGCCAAACAGTTCCCGCAGCTCGAACCCACCCACCGTGAGTTCATCCAGCGCCAGCGGGTGTTCTTCACCGCGTCCGCCGCGTCCACCGGGCGCGTGAATCTCTCGCCCAAGGGGCTCGACGCGCTCCGCGTGCTCGACGAGAAGACGGTCGCCTGGCTCGACCTCACCGGCAGCGGCAACGAGACGGCCGCGCACCTGCTCGCGGACGGGCGGCTGACAATCATGTTCTGCGCCTTCGAGGGGCCCCCCATGATTCTGCGCCTCTACGGGCGCGGCCGGGTCCTCCGTCACGGCGGCCCCGAATACACGCACGTGCTCACGTCCCACTTCGGGGGTGAGGAGCCGCTCGGCGCACGGCAGATCATCCAGCTGGACGTCGAGCTGGTGCAGACCTCGTGCGGCTATGGTGTGCCGCTCTACGCGTACGAAGGCGAGCGCCCCACGCTCACGAAGTGGGCCGAGGCCAAGGGCCCGGAAGGCCTCGACACCTACCGGCGCCAGAAGAACGTCCGCAGCCTCGACGGGCTGCCGACCGGCCTCTTCGACGACAACGCCTGACCTCAGGGAGGCGGCACCCCGCGGCCCTGACTCCCGCCCGGCACGCTGAACCCGCTCCCGCCCGCGCCCTGCTCGGGCAGCTCGCCCGGAATGATTTCGATTTCCTGGATGCTCGTCACCCGGCGCGCCAGCTCGTCGAACTCCAGCTCCACCCCGCGCCCCGGCTTGTCCGCCAACCCGAAGCGGATGCGCCAGTAGTTGGGGCGCAGCTCCACCGCATCGCTGCGGGCCTCGGCCACCAGGAAGCTGTTGTTCCGGGCGTATTCCTGCCCCGCCTGGATGACGTCGCGCTGCCCGAGCTCCTGCTGGACGGAATACGCCGAAGGAGGCTCGGGCGGTCTGCCGGTGGGACTGGTGGCACAGGCGCCGCTGGCCAGGATGGCGCCGGGCAGCAGCATGCGCAGGACGAAGCGGGGGCGGGGCGGAGGCATACCTTGAGATTGAGCATGGACCGTGCCACGCGCAGGCGAGGGAGCACGCGTTGCCGGCGCGAAGAACCTGCGCCTGCCCGGGCTACCAGCGCAGGGTCTGCGCCGGTGCCTCGCGGGAATCATCCCCGTGCCGGAACCCGCACCGCCCCTTCAGGGCTTCAACCGCGTCGAGATGTTTCACGCGACAAACCCTCGCCAAGCCTGCTCAATCAGGAATTCAATAAAATCATGAAGTATACTCCGCGCGCTCAACGACTCCTGGAGGTCCCATGGCCGAGGGCCAGCTCCGAGTTTCCCAGGTCCGTGCGCTGGTGCGGTTGCTCAACGAGGCCCACGAGGTGGGCCGTACCGAGAGACCTCGGCACCTGCTCGCCGGCATGCGCCGCATCCTGGGCGCCGCCGTGGGGGCCTGCGTCCTGGACCGTGACTTCGGACCGGGAGGACACGGCTACTTCACATCCATCGTGCTGGATGGCTGGGACGACTCCACGCTCACCGCGATTCGGGTCCTCGGGCAGAACGGCAGCGCCTTCAACCCGAGCATCCGCGCCCTGATGAAGCGGCGCCCCGAGGCTGGCGCCATCATCACCGCGACGCGGCGCGAGCTCACCGGAGACCGGACCTGGTACGGCTCGCCCTTCCTCGAGCACCACGTCTGGCCGGCGCACCTCGACGACTCGCTGTATTCGATTCACCGCACGGACGTGCCGTCGGTGGTGCAGGGCCTCGGCTTCTACCGCGGCCGGAACGAGCGGCCCTTCGACGAGGCGGACCGCGAGCTGATGCACCTGTTCCACGCCGAATGCGGGCGGATGCTCGACATGCCGGAGCTCACGGAGGACGAGCGCCTGCGGGCCCGGCTCTCGCCGCGCGAGCGTCAGACGCTGGAGCTGCTTCTGGGCGGGCTCACGGACAAGGACATCGCCGGCCAGCTCGGCATCAGCCGCTTCACGGTGAACCAGTACACGAAGTCCATCTACCGGCGCTTCGGCGTCCGAGCGAGAGCGGAGCTCATCGCGCGGCTGCTCGCTCCCCAGGCGCCGGCCAGGGCCTCCAGCGCCCCCCTGCCCGCGTCCTGACGTGCTTCACGACGACGTCCCGGGGCAGCCGGCCGCCCGCTCGTGGGAGCGGACGGGCGGCGCCAGCCAGGGACTACTTCCCGGCGGTGGGGGTCATGATGCGCTGCTTCTCCACCACCTCGTCGATGAGGCCGTACTGCCGGGCGTCCTCGGCGCTCATGAAGTAGTCGCGCTCGGTGTCCTTCTCGATGCGCTCGATGGTGTGGCCCGTGTGCTTCACGATGAGGCCGTTGATGTAGCTGCGCAGGCGGAGGATTTCCTTGGCCTGGATGTCGATGTCCGTGGCCTGGCCCTGCGCGCCGCCCAGCGGCTGGTGAATCATGATGCGGCTGTTGGGAAGCGCGTAGCGCTTGCCCTTGGCGCCGGCCAGCAGCAGCAGCGCGCCCATGGAGGCCGCCTGCCCCACGCAGATGGTGGACACCGGACACTTCACGTACTGCATGGTGTCGTAGATGGCCAGGCCCGCCGTCACCGAGCCACCGGGCGAGTTGATGTAGAGGTTGATGCCCTTGTCGGGGTCCTCGGACTCCAGGAACAGGAGCTGGGCCACGATGATGTTGGCCACGTCGTCGTTGACGGGCGTGCCCAGCATGATGATGCGGTCCTTGAGGAGCCGGCTGTAGAGGTCGTACGCCCGCTCGCCGCGGTGCGTGGTCTCAATGACGAAGGGGACGTTCATGGCCCCAGTACCCTAATCCCCCTCGTCCCGGCGCGCCCGTCCCTTCTTCCCGGAGCGTGCGCTGCCCCACGCTTCGGCTCCGGACGTCCCACGACGCCCTCCCGGCCGCCCTCCCGCCCTGCGAGTCCGGGGGCCGGGCCGATGAAGGCCCGGCTCACCTTCTCGCACACGAAGCCGGGGCGTCAGTCCTTCTGGCCCGTCATGGCCTCCGGGCGGACCCATTGGTCGAACTGCTCGGCGGTGAGCAGGCCCAGCTCGACGGCGACCTCCTTGAGCGTCTTGCCCTCCTTGTGGGCCTTCTTCGCAATCTTCGCGGCGTTGTCGTAGCCGATGTGCGGGTTGAGGGCGGTGACGAGCATCAGGCTGCGCTCCAGGTTCTCCCGGATGCGCGGCATGTTGGGCTCGAGTCCCACGGCGCAGTGGAGGCGGAAGCTGCGCATGCCGTCCGCCAGCAGCCGGCAGCTCTGCAGGACGTTGTGGATGATGAGGGGCTTGAAGACGTTCAGCTCGAAGTTGCCGGATGCGCCGCCGACGCAGACGGCGACGTCGTTGCCCATGACCTGGGCGCACAGCATGGTGAGCGCCTCGCTCTGCGTGGGGTTCACCTTGCCCGGCATGATGGAGCTGCCCGGCTCGTTCTCCGGGATGGTGATTTCGCCCAGGCCGGAGCGGGGCCCGGAGGCCAGCCAGCGCACGTCGTTGGCCACCTTGAAGAGCGAGGCGGCCAGGCCCTTGAGGGCGCCGTGCGCGTGGACGAGGGCGTCATTGGCGGCGAGCGCCTCGAACTTGTTGGGCGCGGTGACGAAGGGGTGGCCGGTGAGGCGGGCAATCTCCTTCGCCACGCGCTCGGCGTAGCCCTTCGGCGCGTTGAGGCCGGTGCCCACGGCGGTGCCGCCCAGGGCCAGCTCGTACAGGTGCGGCAGCGCCATCTCGAGGTGCCCCCGCGCGTGGTCCAACTGCGCCACGTAGCCGCTCAGCTCCTGGCCCAGCGTCAGGGGCGTCGCGTCCTGGAGGTGGGTGCGGCCAATCTTGACGATGTCCTTGAAGGCGCGGGACTTCTCCGCGAGCACGTCCCGGAGGGACTTCAGCTCGGGGAGGACCTGCTCGACGAGGGCGGTGGCGGCGGCCACGCTCATCGCGGTGGGGAAGACGTCGTTGGAGCTCTGCCCCTTGTTGACGTCGTCGTTGGGGTGGACCTTGCGCGCCTCGCCGCGCTCGCCGCCGAGCAGCTCCGAGGCGCGGTTGGCCAGCACCTCGTTGGCGTTCATGTTCGTCTGGGTGCCGCTGCCCGTCTGCCAGATGCTCAGGGGGAACTCGCCGTCGTGCCGGCCGGCCAGCACCTCGTCGGCGGCCTTGACGATGGCGTCGCCCTTCTCGCGCGGCAGGGTGCCGTTCTCCATGTTGACCAGCGCTGCGGCCTTCTTCACCAGCACGAGCGCGCGGATGAGCGCGGGCGGCATGCGCTCGGTGGAGATGGCGAAGTTCTGGAGGCTGCGCTGCGTCTGGGCGCCCCAGAGGTGCTCGGCGGGCACCTCGATGGGGCCGAAGGTGTCCTTTTCGATGCGAACGTTCTTCGTGCTCACGCGGGGGACTCCTCGAAAGGGGGATGCGGGGCGCCAGGGAATAACAGGCCCGGGCTCGCGGCCGCCGTCCCGGCGTGATTACCGTTGGGACGTGAGCACTCCCACCGCAAGCGGCACCATCCGCGCCCTCCTGCTGGCCCAGGCGCGGGGCACGCCCATGCTCCGCGTCCCCGAGGCCCGGGCCGTCGAGGGGCGGGGCCTGGAGGGAGACCGCCATTCCCAGCGCGCGCTCGGGCACAAGCGCCAGGTGCTGCTCTTGGACGACGCCTCGCGCGCGGCGCTGGACGTGCCGGTGGGCGCGCTGAAGGAGAACGTGCTGGTGGAGGGGCTGTCGCTGGACACCCTGCCCCCGGGCCAGCGGCTGGCCCTGGGGGAGGAAGTCCTGGTGGAGCTGACGGAGCCGTGCGTGCCGTGCTGGAAGCTGGACGCGCTGCGCCCCGGCCTCCTGAAGGAGAGCTGGGGCCGGCGCGGGCAGCTCGCGAAGGTGCTGCGGGGCGGCACGGTGCGCGAGGGTGACGGCGTGCGGCTCCTGGACGTCAATCCGGACGCGCCGCGCATCATCCGCCCGAAGCTGCCCTGAGGCCCGGGCCGCCCACGGGCGCTACACGCGCGTTTCGACGCGCGCCTCGTCGGAGTTCCCCAGGCTGCCGAGCCAGTCCACCGTGCTCTGCAACGGGGCCTTGCTCACCGGGGACGACGGCGTGAAGGCCCAGAGCAGCAGGTACACGAGCATCGTCGTACCGAAGGAGAAGAGGAGCGACACGAGGAAGGCCACGCGCACCAGCGCCGGGTCCAGGTTGAACTGACGCGCCAGCGCCGCGCACACGCCGGACAGCGTCCGCCCCTCCACCCCGCGGTGCATCGGCTCCGTCCGCGTCCCGCAGTGCGGGCACTTCGTGGCCTCCACCTTCATCTCCTCCACACAGGCCGTGCAGCGCTTCATGGCGTCCATGGTGTGTCACTCCCCAGTGGGCCGCCCTTGGCGTCAGCGGCCCTCGTCCCTACCTACGGAAGTCGGCGCTCCCGATTGCGCCCGCCCGGCATTGCCTCGCCGCCGGTGGGTCATCGCCGCCCCACCCCGCCCGTTTGTTGATTTACAGATTTAATCCACCGCTTGTTGACAGGATTACAGGCAAGCAGGCACAACTTCACCAACACTTCCCTTCCTCCCTCTGAGGATCCATTTTTGGGACCGTCGGAGCGATTTACAACGCATCAGGCCAAGGAGTCTGGATGAGCGCGGCAGCCCCTTCGAACAAGACCCCGTCCTTCGGCGCGGGGGTGGTGGTGAAGGGCCTCTGGCACCCCGACTACGCCGAGGTGCTCACCCCCGAGGCGATGGAGTTCGTCGCGAAGCTGGTGCGCACCTTCGGGGAGCGCCGAGAGGCCCTGCTGGAGCGCCGCAAGGTGGTGCAGCAGGCGTGGCGCAAGGGCGAGCGGCCCCACTTCCTGGCGGAGACGAAGGCCATCCGTGAGGGCAACTGGACGGTGGCGCCCCTGCCCGCGGACATCCAGGACCGCCGCGTGGAAATCACCGGCCCGGTGGACCGGAAGATGATCATCAACGCGCTCAACTCGGGTGCGAACGTCTTCATGGCGGACTTCGAGGACGCCAACAGCCCCACCTGGGACAACGTGGTGCGCGGGCAGCTCAACCTGCGCGACGCCGTCCGCCGCACCATCAGCTTCACCGCCGAGGGCGGCAAGCACTACGCCCTCAACCCGAAGACGGCCGTCCTCTTCGTGCGCCCCCGCGGCTGGCACCTGCCCGAGCGCCACGTGGAAATCGACGGCAAGCCCATCTCCGGCTCGCTCTTCGACTTCGCCCTCTTCTTCTTCCACAACGCCCGCGAGCAGCTGGCGCGCGGCACCGGCCCGTACTTCTACCTGCCGAAGATGCAGAGCCACCTGGAGGCCCGGCTGTGGAACGACGTGTTCCACCTGGCCCAGTCGGAGCTGGGCATCCCGCGCGGCACCATCAAGGCCACCGTCCTCATCGAGACGCTGCCCGCCGCGTTCGAGATGGACGAAATCCTCTACGAGCTGCGCGAGCACTCGGCCGGTCTCAACTGCGGCCGCTGGGACTACATCTTCAGCTTCATCAAGACGCTCCAGTCGGACACCAGCGTCGTGCTGCCCGACCGTGGCCAGGTCACCATGGACAAGGCGTTCCTCAACGCCTACTCGCAGCTGCTCATCCAGACCTGCCACCGCCGCAACGTGCACGCCATGGGCGGCATGGCGGCCTTCATCCCCATCAAGGGGGACGCGGCCGCCAACGAGGCGGTGCTGGAGAAGGTCCGCACCGACAAGCTGCGCGAGGCGAAGAACGGCCACGACGGCACGTGGGTGGCCCACCCCGGCCTCGTCCCGGTGGCCAAGGACATCTTCGACGCGAACATGAAGGGGCCGAATCAAATCGCCAACAAGCGCGAGGACGTGCGCATCGGCGAGGCGGAGCTGCTCAAGGTGCCGTCCGGCACGCGCACCGAGGACGGCCTGCGCCACAACATCCGCGTGGGCATCCAGTACACCTCCGCGTGGCTGGGCGGCCTGGGCTGCGTGCCGCTCTACAACCTCATGGAGGACGCGGCCACCGCGGAAATCTCCCGCGCCCAGGTGTGGCAGTGGATTCACCACGGCGCCTCGCTGGACGACGGCCGCAAGGTGACGGGCGAGCTGTTCCGCACGCTGCTCGGCGAGGAGATGGCCCGGATTGAGAAGGAGGGCGCGAAGGAGCGCTACGGCGCCGCCCACCTGGAGCGCGCCCGCGCCCTCTTCGAGCAGCTGTCCACCGCCTCCACCTTCGAAGACTTCCTCACCCTGCCGGCCTACGAGGCCCTGGACGCACAGGGCTGACTTGCGCAGCACGTCTTTCAACCACTTCAACTGTAGCGAGGAGCCTGCGATGTACGACGCCACGCCGACGACCACCGAAGCCTCCCCTCACGCCAAGCTCCACGCTCAGCGCTTCGAGGGAATCACCCGCAACTACACCCAGAAGGACGTGGAGAAGCTGCGCGGCTCCATCACCGTCAGCTACACGCTGGCGGAGCTGGGCGCGAAGAAGCTCTGGGAGCTGCTCCACACCGAGGACTACATCAACGCGCTGGGCTCGCTCACGGGCAACCAGGCGGTGCAGATGGTCCGCGCGGGCCTGAAGGCCATCTATCTCTCCGGCTGGCAGGTGGCGGCGGACGCCAACTCGGCCGGGCAGATGTACCCGGACCAGAGCCTCTACCCGGTGGACTCCGTCCCCGCGGTGGTGAAGAAGATCAACAACGCCCTGCGCCGCGCGGACCAGATTGACCACGCGGAAGGCCGCAATGACCGCTACTGGTTCGCGCCCATCATCGCGGACGCGGAGGCCGGCTTCGGCGGCCCGCTCAACGCCTTCGAGCTGATGAAGGGCATGATTGAGGCCGGCGCGGCCGGCGTGCACTTCGAGGACCAGCTGGCCAGCGAGAAGAAGTGTGGCCACATGGGCGGCAAGGTGCTGGTGCCCACCAGCCACTTCATCCGCACCCTGACGGCGGCGCGCCTCGCGGCGGACGTCATGGGCGTGCCCACGCTCGTCGTCGCCCGCACGGACGCGGACAGCGCCAAGCTCCTGATGAGCGACGCGGACGAGTACGACCACGCCTTCATCGACAAGAAGGCCGGCCGCACCGCGGAGGGCTTCTACCGCCTCAACGGCGGCCTGGACTGCGCCATCGCGCGCGGTCTGGCCTACGCGCCGTACGCGGACCTGGTGTGGTGCGAGACGAGCACCCCGGACCTGGCCCAGGCGAAGAAGTTCGCCGAGAGCATCCGCGCGAAGTACCCGAACAAGCTCCTGGCCTACAACTGCTCGCCGTCCTTCAACTGGAAGAAGAACCTGGACGACGCGACGATTGCGAAGTTCCAGCGTGAGCTGGGCGCCATGGGCTACAAGTTCCAGTTCGTCACCCTGGCGGGCTTCCACGCGCTGAACTTCGGGATGTACGAGCTGGCCCGGAAGTACAAGGACCGCGGCATGGCGGCCTACAGCGAGCTGCAGCAGGCCGAGTTCTCCGCCGAGAAGGACGGATACACCGCCACGCGTCACCAGCGCGAGGTGGGCACCGGCTACTTCGACCAGGTGGCCGAGGTCATCTCCGGCGGCAACGCCAGCACGCTCGCCCTGCACGAGTCGACCGAGGCGCACCAGTTCTAGTCGCGCGCCGCGAAGTCGTGAAGGTCTCCAGGAGGCCGTGGACGGACGGGCCGTGCGCCCGTAAGTCCGCGGCCTTCGGGCGTTTTTCGGGGGACGCAACTTCCGGCCGGTTCCGGCGATAATGGGGATCAGAGGCCTGAAGCGCGCGAGGTGCGCGTCATCCGGGCCGCGACGGAGCCGCCATGAACCGCATCAACTCCTTCTCGGGTCCCCGGGTGCAGCAGCCCACCACCCAGGCCACGAGCGGCGCGTCCCGCACGGGCTTCGGCTCGCTCCTCCAGGGCGCCGCGGCGGCGCCGGCCAACCGTCCGGGCGACCCGCTGATGACGTCCGGTGGCGCGGTGGTGGCCTCGGCGCTGGCGTCGGTGGGCAGCTCGCCGCACAGCGGGCTGATGAACTCCTACCTCTCGGCCGTGGGCCGCGGGCCTATCTCCCAGGAGGGCACCCCGGCGCAGGGGCAGGGCGCCACCGCCGCGCAGCCGGGCTCGGAGCAGGCGAAGCAGGAGCAGGCGCTGATGGACCTGGCCGCGCTGTCCGCCGCGACGCTGGGCAACTCCATCATCCACATGGGCAACAAGAACAAGGTCAGCCTCGACACCTGAGCTTCCTCGGGCCGCGGGCGTGAAGGGCGGGAGCGTGCCACGCGAGTGGCGGCCCCGCCCTTCGTCCTTGCGGGGCTCAGCCCTTCTTCTTGTTGCTCTTCTCGTCGTACTCCTTGCGGTACGCCTCCTGGAGCTCGGGCGCGCCCTTCCAGGGCAGCTCGACCTCGGTGCGCTGACCCCCGTGCTGCTCGGTGATGTCGTTGAGGTGCTCGGCGCGGCCCTCCGCGGGCACCTCGTCACCGGACTCCTCGGGGTCCTTCTGCTTCGCCGGGTCCAGGGGGATGCCCGCGCTGCGCTTGAGGTAGTCGTCCTTCGAATCCATGCGTGGCTCCTTCGAGTCAGTGCGTTGACGCCTTGCCTCGAAGGTGGGGACGGCCGCCCGCCCCGCGCAGGGAGCAGCCGGCCTGACGGGCCCCCGGTGGCCTAGTTGAGGTACTTCGGGCGGGGCGGCTCGGCGGGCTGCTGCTTCATCATCTCCAGCCCCTGGCGGGTGAGGACGAAGCGCACGACGCCGGAGCCGCGCTCGGTGTCGATTTCCGCCTCGAAGGCCGGGCCGGAGATGCCGCCCAGGGCCACGTCCTTGCGGAGGTTGATGACGCGGCCGCTCAGCATGTCTCCGGCCACCTCCTTCATCCCGTCACCGCGCTGGTGCAGCTCGTAGGCGGCCTGGTGCAGCGTCATCGCCAGCGCGGGGCTCAGCGGCTGGGAGCTGAACAGGACGGAGATGAGGACCCAATAGGGAGGAGCCTGGTCGGAAGACATCGCGCCTCCATCCTAAACGCCTCGGGGGGCGCGGGCCCGGAGAAGTGGCGGCGTCAGGACGGGGGCGCCACGCGGGCGCGGGGCTTGCGGCGGGAGACGATGCCCTCCGCGAGCACGGCCTGCTGCTTCCAGTGGCCATACAGCCGTCCCTGGGAGGCCAGCCGGTCCAGCTTGCGCTGCGTCTCCTCGTCCACGCGGCCGGCGGGGGCGTCCCGGAAGGGCGTGCCGGGCAGCGGCATGAAGGTGTGCCCGTGCACGCGGGCGCCCAGCGCGGCGAGCTGCTCCATGAGGGCCACGGTGGCATCCACGTCCGAGCGCTCCTCACCGGGCAGCCCGAGGATGAAGTCCACGTTGGGGATGAAGCCGCCCTCCACCGTGAGCCGGGTGGCGCGCACCACCGTCTCCACGTCGTGGCCGCGGCGGGTGCTCTGGAGGATGCGCTCCGAACCGGACTGCCCGCCGATGATGAGGTTGTCGTTGTGCACGTAGCGCTTGAGGAGCGCGAGCGCCTCGGGGGTGACGTGCTCGGGGCGGACCTCGGAGGGGAAGGTGCCGTAGTAGATGCGCCCGTCCGGGGCCATGGCCTCGCGCACGGCGGCGAGCAGTGCTTCCACTGCGGCGAGATTCACGGACTCGTCCGCGGTGCCGTAGGACATGGACGTGGGGGTGATGAAGCGGATGTCGCGCCGGCCCGAGCGCCGCAGCTCGCGCGCCCAGTGCGCCACATTGGCCACGGAGCGGTGGCGGAAGCGCGCCTTGCTCATGAAGGGCGTCTGGCAGAAGCGGCAGGCGTAGATGCAGCCGCGCGTAATCTCGATGGCGCCGTACATGGCATTGCGCGCGGCGAAGGGCGGGAAGTCGTCGAGCTGCACGCCTTCGCCCCGGCCGTTCTGCACCAGCTTCCCGTCCTCGAGGTACGCGACGCCGTGGGTGGCGCGAGGGTCCTCGCCCCGCTGCACGCGGCCGAGCAACTCACGCAGGGAGTGCTCGCCCTCGCCCACGGCGATGATGTCGAAGCCGGCCTGGAGGGTTTGAAGGGGCTCGGCGGTGGCGTGGACACCGCCGGCGATGCAGAGCACGTCGCGCCCTTCGAGCCGCTCGCGGACCCAGGCGAGCTCCTCCACCGAGGGGCCGAAGCTGGCCGAGTAGAAGGACCACGCGGCCACCACGGTGTCACCCGCGTCGGCGCGCTCGCGCACGGTGGACAGCAGCGTCTCGCGGTCTCGCGGGAAGTGGAGCGACACGCCCACGAGCGCCGGGTCCGACTCCACGGCGCCGGCCAGCACGGTGAAGGCGTACTTGCCGGGGTACTGGTAGCTGAGGACGAGCGCGACGCGGCGGGGAGACTCCATGCGGGAGGGCATGATGCCACAGGCCCCGCGCCGCAAGCCCTTCCGCGAGCGGGCGGGCAGGCGTGGCTCCCGTTCCCGCCCTGGCGTCAGTCTCCGGAGACGGAGAGCGCGTCCCAGGCGGCGCGCACGTGGCGCGTCTTCCGTCACGGACGCTGAGCCCAGCCCTCGTCAGTCAGCTGTGGTGGCGAGCGCGTCCCAGGCGGCGCGCACGTGGCGCTCCTCCGTGTACGTACCGCCGATGGCCATGCGCAGCACATAGCGCGGAGGCCTTCCATCCACGGGCGGCAGCACCGTGTGCGTGAGGAACAGCTTTCCCGTCGCATTCACCCGCTCCAGCAGGGCCCGGTTGCGCGCATCGGTGGCCTCGGGGGCTTCGCCGGGCAGGGGCTTCAGGCGGAAGCACACGAGGGAGAGGGAGCGCGGCGCGGCGAGCTCGAAGCGGGCGTCCTGGGAGACCCAGGACTCGAAGTGCTCCGCCATGCGGATGTGGCCGCGGACATGGGCGCGCAGGCCGCGCGCGCCGTAGTGGCGGAGCACGAACCAGAGCTTGAGCGCGCGGAAGCGGCGGCCGAGGGGGACCTGCCAGTCGCGGTAGTCGATGACGGCCCCGCTCGCGCTCGCGGCGTTGCGGAGGTACTCGGGCATCACGCTCAGGGCGTCCAGCAGGGCGCGCTTGTCCCGCGTGTAGAAGGCGTTGCAGTCGAAGTTGGTGAGCAGCCACTTGTGCGGGTTGAAGGCGAACGAGTCCGTCACCTCCACACCGTCCAGCAACGCGCGGTGCTCGGGGCAGACGAGCGCGGCGCCCGCCCAGGCGGCGTCGACGTGGAGCCAGCCTCCCGAGGCGGTGACGCCCGTGCGCTCCAGGACGGCGCTCACGGTGCGGACGGGGTCGAAGGCGCCGGAGGACGTGGTGCCCAGGCTCGCGCAGACGAAGAAGGGGCGGCGACCGGCGGCGAGGTCCTCGCGGATGGCGCGCTCCAGTGCCTCGGGGCGGAGGGCCTGGTGGGCGTCGGTTTCAATCTGGCGCACGTGCACCGTGTCGTCCGCGCCCCGGGCGACACCGCAGAGCATGGCGGCCTTGAGCACGGACGAGTGGGCCTGCGTGGAGGAGTAGGCCACCCATTGAGAGTCCGCGGGAGCGCCGTGGCGGCGGACGCGGTCTCGAGCGGCGACCATGGCGACGAGGGTGGCCTCGCTGGCGGTGCCCTGGATGACGCCGCCGCCGGAGGCGGAGGTGGAGCGGAAGGACGCGGGCAGGGCGGTGAGCTCGGCGAGCCAGTCCAGCACCCGGGTCTCCATCTCCGTGGCGGCGGGGCTGGTGGACCAGAGCATGCCCTGCACGCCGAGGCCGGCGGATAGCAGCTCGCCGAGGACGGCCGGGCCGGAGGCATTGGCGGGGAAGTAGGCGAAGAAGGAGGGGGCCTGCCAGTGCGTCAGCCCCGGGAGCACGACGTCCTCGAGGTCGCGGAAGATGGCGTCCCAGCCCTTCTCACCGTCGAGGCCCTCTTCGGGAGGATGCGCGGGGAGCTTGGAGGCGACGGCGCCGGGACTGACTTGCGAGCGGACGGGGAAGGACTCCAGGCGGGACCAGTAGTCGGCAATCCAGTCGACCATCTTGTGCCCGAGCTTCCGGAACTCTTCCGGGCTCAGATGGGGCACCGCTTCGTCACCGTCACGCGCGTCGTGGCTCATGCGCGCGGTTCCTCCCATGGGTGGCGCGGAGCTTCAAGCGCCGGGTGCGGGCTACCCGGGGTCGAGGGCCCAGGTTCCCTCCCTCCAACGCTCCAACGCCTGCCCTGCTTCGAAGGCAATGAGCCCCTGCCCCATGGCCACCTGCTTCAGAACCGCTACTGCCTCGTCGGTGCGGTGACGAAGGAGGTACACCGCCGCCATCGTCCGGACATCCACACTGGGATGGGCGAGAAGCACGGCGAGCGCATCGCGCCCAGCATCTCCCTGAGCACGCAGTTGCTTGAACGCGGCAGCACGCTGTCGGGCGTGCCTGTTACCGGTCTTGGCATCCCCTCGCCAGATAGCATCCGTCTGTGCTGCGACGCTGTGAGCGAATTGCTCCACCAATTCCTCGAGGGACATCACAAGATTGCCTACTTTAGAGTCACAAAGTTCCGGTTCACTAGCCCGGGTCCAAGGCCCACGAGCCCTCCTCCCATCGCTTCAGGGCTTCGGAAGCTGAGAAGGAGACCATTCCTTCCCCCACTGCCGCTTCACGGAGCACCGCTTTGGCATCCTCGGTTCGATGGCGGAGCAGAAAAGCCGCGGCTTTGACCCGTACGTCCATTCGTGGATGTGTGAGCAATGCCGCGAGCGCATCTCTTCCCGCGTTTCCTTGTGCGCAGAGCTTGTCGAACGTCGCGTTGACCTGCCTGGCGTGCTTGTTCCCCGTCTTGGCATCCCCCTGCCAGATGGCATCAGTCTGCGCGGCGGCGTGTCGGGCGAATGCCTCAACGAGCTTCTCCAGATTCACGTCCCAGCCCCCCAGATCCCCCTCTGGACCTTCTCGATGGCTTAGGGTCCGAAATCACGTTGGGCTTCGTAGGATTTGGTGCTGAGCCACTGCCTCACGGTCAGACTCCTGGAGCCGGTGATTTCCTGCTGGATCGATGAGTAGAACGCGCTCACCCGAGTATGCAGTGCCTCGTCCAATGGCACGACGTTCCGTGCATTGTGCAGGGACTCAGGTCCGAACCGCTGCACGTTCCCCGGCGTCTGCTCGACGATGTGGTGCCACTGCTTTCCGGGGCCCGCCTTCCCCATCGCCTTCTTGAAGCCACTGAACGACTTCCAGGCCCTGCCTCCGGCCGGCTGGGCTACAGAAGACGTGCTCGCACCACGGGCCGCCATCGCCACGGCTCCAGGCGCCAGCACCATGGTGACGCCCTCGGCCGTCACCGCCACCGTCTCCACCTGCCCCACGGCCCCGTACACGAGCCCCGCCTGTGCCTCGGCCCGTACCACCGCCTGCGCCGCCCCAGGCAGCTTCGGCAACCTCGCCGCGAAGGCCGTCGGCGTGCTGCCCATCGCCGCCATCGCCAGCATCGCGAACGCCCGCGCCGCGTTCCTCCCCATCACCTTCCCGTAGCGCGCCCCTGCGTCGCGCAGCTCGTCGAAACTGCTCGCGCGCTCCGACTCCTCCCAGAGCCGCCGGAACCCGAGAATGAGTCCCCTGAAGGTATCCAGCCCCACGTACACGATGAGCGACGCCGTCATCACCGCCGCCACGCCCTTTGTCAGGGGCTCCGGCACCGTCCACAGAATCGCATACGTCGCCATGGTCCACAGGACCGCGGACACCATGGCCTCCGGGTCCGCCATGTCCTTGAACGCCTCCAGCATCTCCTCCAGCACCGCGCCCCTCGCCAGGGCCATGGCCAGCGCGAAGCGTCCATCCCCGGTGACGACGGGACTCTCCACCAGCAGCCGCAGGCAGTCGCCCTTCCCGCCGGTCCGCGCGCACCACGCCAGGTAGGCACGCGTCAGCGCCACCTCCCCTGCCGGCAGCTCCGCCTCCAGGCGTTCCCCTGGCCCTGCCGGAGTCATTCGGCGGCTGCGCGACTCGTAGGTATACGTGCCCGCGCGCGCGTCCACGTCGAACAACCGTCGCGCGGTCTCCTGTGGCCGGGCCGGAGGACGCACCTCGCGAGCCAGCTCCGCCACGGCCGCCTGGAAGTCCTCCGCATCCACCGCAAGCGGCGCCGCATCCGCGTCACGCGGAACGTGGACACGGGGAGCACCCTCTCCCGTATCCAGCCGCACCGTCTGCCGGGCACCGCCGCACGCGGCCAGCACCACACACAGCAGCGGCCACCACCGACGCGGCATCATCAGAACCCCTCCGACCGGGCGCCCTGCTCCGGGCCGCGTCACTCCAGAAGGAGGAGCCCCTCAAGTCAAGGCAGCAGCAGGCCTCCAGGGGCCACCATCCATGCGCCTCGACTCCACAGGGCGCGCGAGCCCATCACTCGCGCGCCCCGCTCCACGTCAGCTCCGGCGGCGCCGGGCCCGCATCAGCCCCAGCACGCCCAGCAGCGCGAAGGCCGCGAACGGCGTCCCACCGGCACTGCTGCAACCCACCTCACCAGCCAGCTCCTCGCCCGAGGGAATGCCCTGGGACGGAGGCGGCACGCCCGAACCCGGCGGCGTCTCCGTCTCCGGAGCCTCCTCCACCGGCGGAGTCCCCGCGTCCACGACTGGAGTCCCCGCATCCGCGGGAGGCGTCCCCGCATCCACCGGCGGCGTCCCCGCGTCCACGACCGGAGTTCCCGCATCCGCAGGAGGCGTCCCCGCGTCCACGGGCGGCGGCGGCACATCCAGCGCAATCACATCCGCCAGCGCCGTCGCCTGCACGAACCCATCATGGTAGACGACGCCCACCGGCTGAACCGTGTCACTCCGATACAGGCCCAGCTTCAGGTAGTTCTTCTGCCCCGAGTACATCGTCACCGCGCCGCGCTTGGGCATCACGAGCTCCTTGTTGTGCCACAGCTCGAGGAAGCCCGTGTTCGCGGTGGCACCCCACTTCGCGTGCAGGATGAACTCGTGCCACACGCCGCGGACCAGCTTCGTCTTCCACGGCACCTCGCCCGTGCCGGGCAATGACAGGCGAATCTCCTCGCCGCGCACGTAGAACTCCACCGGCGGCGAGCCGCAGCACCCGTCATGGTGCCACTGCGTGAAGAGCTGCCACGTGTCCACGCTCGGGAAGTCCTTCGCGAACATCACCTTCCAGCGGTAGTAGTACTCCGAGCCCACCGCCTCCCGGCCCTGGTACACCAGCTCGTTCCGGTTCCCGCTGGCGTTGATGGGGTCATCGCCCTGCTTCACCGTGACCTTCAGCGCGTACTTCCCTTCCGCCACCGGGGACGTCACCACCTGCAGCCGGTCCGCGGCCACCATCTGCGTGCCGGAGTATTGCGAGCGGTCTCCCGTCTCGAAGTCACCGCGCCACACGATTCCAGCCGACGCCAGGCCAGGGACCAGCCACATCGCAAGCCAGACGGGAAAGAGTGCTTTCACTGATGTGCCCTTGAGAAGGTTTGACAGCCAACGAGTGACACACCGTACCGCAAGGCATTCCGCGCTTCATTCCACCGGCAATTCCTTCCCACCTGCCTGACAACAGGGCAGACAGACAGACAAGCCCTCGAAGGGTGTGAAACATGTTTCACCCTTCTGTGACTCTGAGTGGCCCCTCGGCCAACCGGGCGAGCCGGCCCGCGTGACGCAGTGCACAAGGCGACGAGGCGGGCAACCAGGAGGCTGACTGCCGGCAGGCGTGGTGTATGGTCCCCACCCTTCCGGCACCCCCTCTGAAGGGGGCGTCCCCGGTGCACCCATGCTTGTTCTGCGTGACGTCCAGAAGACCGACCTGGCCGGCCTCAAACGGCTTGCCGCCGTGCTCAACACGGTGAACCTGCCGAACAACGAGGAGACGCTCGAAGCCATCATCGACAAGTCGGTGAAGAGCTTCGCGGGAAAGGTGAAGAACCCCTTCGACCGCGAGTACCTCTTCGTCCTCGAAGACGTGCGCAACAACCTCATCATCGGCACGTCGATGATCATCGCCCAGCACGGGACGTACGAGGCGCCGCACATCTACTACGAGGTGAGCGAGCGCGAGCACTACTCCGCGTCCCTCGAGCGGCACCTGCGCCACAAGGTGCTCTCCATCGCCTACAACTACGAGGGCCCCACCGAAATCGGCGGCCTCGTCGTGGACCCGCCCTACCGCGCCACGCCGGACAAGCCCGGCAAGCAGCTGTCCTACGTGCGCTTCCTCTTCATCGCCATGCACCGGCGCATCTTCCGCCCGCGCGTGCTGGCGGAACTGCTCCCGCCGCTGTTGCCGGACGGGCGCAGCCTCTTGTGGGAGGCGTGCGGCAAGAAGTTCACCGGCCTCACCTACCAGGAGGCGGACCGCCTCAGCCGGCAGAACAAGGAGTTCATCAAGGAGCTGTTCCCCTCCTCGGACATCTACGCGTCGCTCTTCCCGGACCGCGTGAAGAAGGTGCTGGGCGAGGTAGGCCCCCAGACGCGCGGCGTGCAGCGCATGCTGGAGCGCGTCGGCTTCAAGTACGTGGAGCGCATCGACCCGTTCGACGGCGGCCCCCACTTCGAGGCCAACACGGCCGACATCACCCTGGTGCGCAAGTACCGCACCGTGAAGCTGGCCGAGGAGGACTTCGAGATGGAGGGCGACGACGTGCTCGTCGCCCTGGAGCACGACTCGGGCCGCAACCGCTTCCGCTCCGTTCGCTGCCAGGCCCGCCTGGACAACACCGTGGCCTACCTGCCCGCCCGCGCGAAGGAAATCCTGGGCGCGGAGCCCGGGGCGAAGCTGTCGCTCATCCCCTTCGAGTAGCCGCGCGTCACGGCCGGCGCACCACCCGGTGCGCCCCGCGCAGCAGCTCCAGCCAGCGCCGTCCCGCTTCCAGTGCCGGCCCTCGCGCGTCTTCCAGCGCGAGCGGCAGGTGCGTGTCCGGCCTCACGGCGTCCAGCGAGGTGGGGTCCAGGTCCAGCGTCCCTCCCTTCGCCAGCGCCACGCGCACCCACGCGTGCGGACGCGCCGGGCCGCCGTCCACCACCAGCAGTCCGTGGACGAGCGCCACCTTCACGCCACGCTCCCGCGCTCCCGCGGCGAAGCGCAGCGCGTGCGCGAGACAGCCGCCCGCCTCGCCCTCGCCATTCTCGGCCCAGTCCGCGACCGTGGGCCCCTTGTCGATGAAGGCCGCGTGGACCCGCTCCGCCAGGGCGCTCGCGGACCCCGCTTCCCAGGGCGTCATGCCGTCCAGTCGCGCGGGGACCTCCAGCGGAGGCGCCAGCGCCAGGGCGCCGCGCGTGCCCTCCACCGGCAGCCCCTGCGCGAAGAGCTCCGGCGGCGAGCGCAGCCGCGTGCCGGGGGCCGCCACGGTGAAGCGGGAGTCGCCCACGTCCAGCACCTCCAGCCGGCCCCGCTCGGAGTAGCTGGCGCGGAAGGGCGTGCCCAGCAGGGTGCCCTCCACCCGCGAGCCCTCCACGCGCGTGACACAATGCGGGCCCTCGCGTCCGGAGAGCTCCTCTCGCGCCACCACGCAGCCCACGGCCGGCGGACCGCGCCAGAGCCACAGCGCCTGCGGGAACACGTCCGGGCCCGACACCCGCTCCACTGCGTTTGCCTCCGCGCCCGAGCCCCGCCCTCGCTTCGAGCCCGCATCCGGTGAGCCTCGCGCCTCCACCGCCGCGTCATGCCCGGCACCCACTTCCAGTGGACCTCGCCCATGCCATGCCGGTGCGGGCCCCTTGCTCGCCTCACCGGCTTGCGAGTCGCGCACCCGCCCCACCCCATCCACCTCCAGCGTCATCTCGCGCCGGCGCTCGCCCGGCTGGCCGTCACGCGTGTGCAGGTGCCGGCTCGCGTACGTGAAGCGCCCCGGCTCCCGCGTCAGCGTCACCGTCCCCACGGGCACGCCCCGCCACGCGAAGACGAAGCGCGCCTCTTCACGGGGTAGCGCAGACCCGGCCACCTCGCCAGGGTTCGCGGGCTTCACAGGGAGAGCGAGGAGCAGGAAGGCGAGCAGGGCGGCCACGGCCCGAAGTGTGCGGCGTTTTGAGGACCGGCGCGAGAAGGCAGGGTAGCGTTGCGCCGTTCATGGGCGCCAAACGGTATCTGTTCGCGTTCGGCCTGGCCGCGGGCCTCATCTCCGCGCTCGTCCTGGGGGGACTGCTGCGGGCCGTTCACGACGCCCCGCTGCCGAACCTGACGTGGGCCGTGCTCCTCGTCGCCACGCCGGCGCTCTATCTCACCGGCGGCTACCTCGCGTGGTTCCGCTGGGCGGCCCGCCGGCGCCGCGTGCGCCGGCAGGTCATGGCACGGCTGGCGGAGGGCGACCTCACCACCACCGTCAGCTCCCGCTACGAGGGCCACGAGGACACCCGCCGCCTCATCCTGTCGCTGCGCCGAGCGCTGTCCCAGGTGCAGCGGGTGACGGCCAACCTCCACCGCACCAGCAACGAGGTGAGCGAGCAGGCCCGCATGCTGCTGGAGGCCGCCCGCCGTCAGGGCGGCGCCGTGGAGCGCACCCTGGAAGCCGTCAGCGGCATGGGCGGCAGCCTCCATGTGGCCGTCAAGCGCGTCCACCAACTGGAGGTCTTCGCCGTCGACACCACCGGCGCGCTGCTGGAGATGACCGAGCGGCTGGAGCAGGTGGTGGACTCGCTCACGCAGGTCAACAGCTTCGCGCACAACACCAGCGCGCTGATGCAGGCCATGGCCGAGCGGCTCGCCAACATCGCCTCCTCCGGCGACGAGCTGGGCCGCTTCGCCAGCGAGGCCGAGGACTTCGTGGCCGCGGTGGAGGGCGGCATCGACTCCGTGCGCCGCCGCGCCAACGACACGAACCAGCTGGCCATCGCCGTGACGGCCACCGCCGAGCGCGGCGAGGTGCTCGTGGGCGACAGCGTCAAGGGCATGTACCGGGTGGAGGAGACGGTGCGCAAGGCCGCCGAGCTGATGGGCACGCTGGGCAACCGCTCCACCGAGATTGGCCGCATCGTCGACGTCATCCAGGAAATCGCCGACCAGACGAACCTGCTCGCCCTCAACGCCGCCATCATCGCCGCCCAGGCCGGCGTGCACGGGCGCCCCTTCGGCGTCGTCGCCAACGAGATTCGCAGCCTCGCCGAGCGCACCACGCGCTCCACGCGCGAAATCGCCGCCATGGTGGCCGGCGTGCGCGACGCGGTGCAGACCGCCGTGACGCTGGTGCAGGAGGGCCGCGAGCAGGCCACCGCCGGCGTGGCCCTGGGTGACCGCGCCGCCGAGGCGCTAGTGGAGATTCGCACGATTACGCAGCGCACCTTCACCGCCGTGGAGGCCACGGTGGCCGAGACGCAGCGGCTGGAGGCCCAGGGCACCACCGTCGTCGAGGCCAGCCGCCGCGTCGCCCGGCGCGTGGAGGACGTCACGCGCATGGCCATCGAGCAGTCCGGCCATGCCCGCGAGCTGGTGCGCCAGACGCACGAGATGGCGCGCGTGGGCCAGAGCGCCTCGCAGAAGGCCGAGGCCCAGGCGCGCACCGGCCGTGACCTGTCCGAGTCCGTGGTGCGGCTGAGCGCGGCCATCGAGGAGCTGCGCTCCGCCAACGTGGTGCTCACCAAGGGCGATGTCTCCATCCGCGAGGAGGTCGCGCAGGTGCGCGAGGACGCCCGCCGCGTCATCCGCATCGGCGACGGGCTGACGCGCACGGTGGACCAGCTGGGCCACGAGGCCGTGGGCCTGGAGACGGAGGTGTTCCGCTTCAAGCTGCCCACGCCCCGCGCCGGCGGCACGCTGCGCGTGGGGCTGCACCAAGCGGCGTTGCTGCGCAACCGGCAGGCGGTGGACCCGCTCTTCAGCGTGGAGAACCAGGTCGCCGAGCTCACCTCGTGCATCTTCTCCAGCCTCCTGCGGCTGGAGGACGGCGGGCTGGAGCCGGACCTCGCCGAGCGATGGGACGCGGACCCGTCCGCGCGCCGCTACCGCTTCTACCTGCGCCGCGGCGTCACCTTCCACGACGGCACGCTGCTCACCGCGGGCGACGTGAAGCGCCACCTGGAGCGGCTGCTGGACCCGGCCGTGCGCTCGCCGGACCGCAGCCTGCTGGAGGACGTGGAGGGCGCGCCCGAGTACACCTCCGGCCTGGCGCGCGAGGTGTCCGGCATCGAGGCGCTCGACGACGGCACGCTCGAAATCCGGCTGCGCGAGCCCAAGGCCTTCTTCCTGCACATCATGGCCCTCACCGCCACGGCCGTGGCGCGGGTGGACTCGAGCGGGCGGCTGGTGGGCACCGGCCCCTTCCGCCTCACGGCGCTGGAGCAGGAGCGCGTCGTGCTGGAGCGCAACCCCTCCTACTGGCGCCCCGGCGTCCCGCTGGTGGACCGGCTGGAGTTCCTGCTCGCCGGCTCGCGGCAGGAGGCCGTGGCGCGGCTGCGGCAGGGGGCGCTGGACATGGTCTCCTTCCTCGCCGCCGAGCACGTGGAGATACCGGGACTGGAGTCGCTCCAGATTGTCACCAGCACCACGCCCTCCACCGCCTTCGTGGTGCTCAACCAGCGCGAGGCGCCGTTCGACGACGTCCGCGTCCGGCGGGCCCTGCGCGCGGGCATGGACATCCAGGGCATGGTGGACCAGTTCCACCCAGGCGCCCGCATGGCGCGCACCCTCACCCCACCGGAGCTGCTGGACGACGCGGACATGGGGGCGCCGCACGTGCCGGACGTGGCGCTGGCGGAGCAGCTGTTGCGTGACGCGGGCCTGCGCCGGCTGCGGCTCACCCTGCACCACCCCGCCGACCAGGACCCCGCCGCCGAGGACGCGGTGCTCTTCCGTCCGCTGGTGCAGGCGGGGCTGCTGGAGCTGCGACACGTGCGGATGTCCCAGGAGGAGTACACGGCCCGGGGAAGCGAGGGGAAGCTGCCCGCCTTCCGCAGCCGGTGGCTCGCGGACTTCCCGGACCCGGACACGTTCCTCTACTTCCTGCTCAACTCCAACGCGCAGACCATCTTCCCGCTGGGCTACCGCAACCCGGAGCTGGACCGGATTACGTCGGAGGCGCGCGTGTCCATCGACCCGGGGCTGCGCCAGCAGCTCTACGTGCGCGCGGAGAAGCTCTTCCACGAGGACTGCCCGCTCATCCCGCTGTACCACGAGCGCATCCACGCGGCGGCCATGCCCACCGTGCAGGGCCTGCGGCTGCACCAGACGCCGCCGCAGGTGCGCTTCGAGGACCTCTGGGTGGACCCGGGCGCGGCCTCCTGAGTCACGGCGACTCGCGCCGGGCCCCGTCCGCGCCGCCGTGGCGCTGGGGCCAGCCGCGCGTCTGCGCGCTCCCGTCCACCGCGTAGGACTCCAGGAGCCACGCGCCCTGGCGCTCCACCACGACGTGCAGCAGGCCGCCCACGAAGGCCGCGCCCGCCACGCGCGGCCTTCCGGGCAGCGGGCACATGCCCACCCGCTCTCCGCGCGCGAAGAGCTGGTACCAGACGCGAGGCCCGTCCGCCTGCTCCGCGGCCGCGAGCACGCCCACCGCGCCGCCACTCACCAGCGTCGCGTCGTGCAGCGTGCCCGGCAGGGCTTCGTCCGGAAGCGCGTCCACCTCCCACACCAGCTTCCCCGTGGCCGGGTCCACCGCGCGCAGCACCACGCGCTCCTCCTCGGGTGTGCAGGAGACGCCGTCCGTGCGGTTGCAGGCCCGGGCGAAGAGGTAGCCGGGCGCATCCGCCGAGGACAGCAGCGCCGGCTCCGCCAGCGGCACCAGCGTCCGCGTCCCACCGTCCCAGTCCACCGGAACCGGCGCCCCGCCGTCCGCGAGGAGTGAAGCACGCGGCGCCAGCCACCGCGTCCCGTCCGCGCCCGCGGGCCTCGCGGACGGCAGCGCCTCCGTCCCCTGCGTCCCTTCCAGGCCCGGGTGCGCCGCGGGCAGCAAGGTGCCTGCGTCCCCGGGCTCCAGGTGCACGAAGGCCCGAGCACCCACCAGCAGCGTCCCATCCGCCACCGCCAGCGACGCACCGCCATCCGGCACCCCGCCATCCACGAGCGGTGACAGCCACAGCGCCGTACCGCCATCCTCTTCGAGGTCCGCGCGCGCCAGCCGCCCATCCACCGAGTAGAGGAAGGCCGCGCCCGTCACATCCAGGGCGAGCCGGGCCTCACCGGGCCAGGCCTCCACCGGCGATGCGCGCAGCAGCGTGCCCGCGTCTTCACGTCCCGCCAGCCACACCAGCCGCGCGGCCTCAGGCGGGGGCAGCGGCACCGCCCCGCCGTCGCCTCCATCCACCCCTGCATCCGCATCCGGCCGCCAGTCCACGTACGCGAGCACGTCGCCCTCGGCCGTGAGCGCCACGCGCCCCGCCCCCGTCCCGCCATGCCACGTCCCCGCGTCCGGAGCGGAGGGTGGGCCCATCGACGCCCACGACGCCTCCCACAGCCGCGCGCCGTCGTCGCGCGGCGCATAGCCCTCCAGTCCCTCCGAGCCCAGCACCACCACGCCCGCGTCCGAGACGACCAGCAGCGTGCGGGCACCGCCATCCGGATAGGGAGACTCGAAGCGCAGCAGTCCATTCGCCGTGTACGAGACGAGCCGGCAGCCCGCGTCCCCACCGCACAGCGAGGTGAACAGCGCACCGTCCTGCACCAGCAGCACGGGTCCGCCGGGCTCGCCCACCGGCTCGCCGCCGAGCTGCTGCCGGAGGGCGTACTCGAGCTCGCCCGCGTCCGGAAGCTCGCACTCGCCATCCTGGCACGTGCCCTCGTCCCGGCACGCGGTGGCGGGCGCGCAGACGGTGCCGTCCGGCGTGGGCACCTTCGTGCAACTGCCGCCGATGCAGACATTGGCGTTCCTGCAGTCCAGCGGGCCGCAGGGGATGAAGTCCTCGGCGTCCACCTCCGTGCAGCCGTCCTCACGCTCACACAGCCCCACCTTGCAGGGGTTGCTCGGCGCGGGGCACACCACCGGGTCCGTCACGCACCCCCGCGTGGGCGAGCACGAGTCCACCGTGCACGGGTTGTCGTCATTGCACGAGCGCTGGCTGCCCACGCACGCGCCGGCCTCGCAGCGGCCGTTCTCCTGGCAGCGGCTCTCCGGGATGCACGTGGCCCCGTCCGGCTGGGGCGACTCGACGCACTCGCCGGACTCCACGTCGAAGCGCGACTGGAGGCACTGCGCGGCCGGACAGGGCTTGGGCCGCACCCCCGTGCCGGTGAGGCGGACCGTCTCCGTGTCGCCGCTGCCCGCCAGCACCAGAGAGCCTTCCGCCTCCCCGTTGCCCGCGGTGAACACCACCTCCACCGTGGCCGTGCCGCTGCCCGGCACCGTCACCTCCGGCGTCGCCACGGAGAAGGGAGCGCCCACGGAGGCCGTCACCGTGACGCTCGCGCGGCCGGTGGCCAGCAGCGTCACCTGCCTGCGCGCCTGCTCGCCCTCCAGCACGCGGCCGAAGTCCACGGCCTCTTCCTGGGGACGGAAGCCCTCACGCGTGCCTCCCAGGCCCGGGTCGCCGCATCGGCAGCCGCCGACGACGACCACCACGAATGCCAAGAGCAGCGGACTCCAGGGGCGGGCGCGGAAGACCATGGGCCCGACTCAAGCGCGCCCGCCGGAGTCACGCAATCCCGACCCGCGGTCCCGTCCTGCCCCGGACTCAGGGCTCCGGCGCGGGAGCACGGCGCCGGGCCAGCATGCGCACCAGCACCCCCAGCACCCCCGCCACCACCAGCCCCACCACCGCGTACTGGTAGCGGGTGACGAGCGCGGCCAGCCGCTCCAGGTTGCCGCCCACCGCCGCGCCCAGCGCCAGCACCAGCCCGGTGTGGGCCATGGCCGACAGGGCGCCCAGCACCATCGCGTTGAAGCGGGGCATGTTGGCGGCCCCCGCCGCGACGAAGATGAGCCCGCGAATGCCGGGCAGGAAACGGTTGGCCAGCAGCAGCCACGGCCCGTTGCGCCGCATGCGCGCCTGCACCTGCTCCAGCCTCGCGTGGGTGATGCCGAAGTAGCTCTTCCCGGGGTGGGCGGCGAAGCGCTTCGCCAGCCAGTGGCCCACCCAGTAATTGATGGCCGCGCCCACCACGCTGCCCGCCGTCACCACCAGGAAGACCAGCGGCCACGGCTGCGTGCCGCGCACCGCGTACACACCGCCCAGCAGGGTGATGGTGTCCCCGGGAAAGGGCGGGATGACGTACTCCAGCGCCGCCGCCACGCCCAGCACCAGCAGCCCCAGGGGCCCCAGGGAGGTGATGAGCTGGTCGATGAATTCCACCATCCGCGCGTGAGACCTCCGGCGACCCAGACTTAAGTCCGGAGGGCCTGAAGGGAAAGCGACATCTCCTCCGGGCCTGCCAGCGGTGAACACCGTCAGGCACGGCCGGACGCCAGGGGTTCGAGCACGGACGTACAGGCCCGGCAGCGCCGCGCCTCCAGGGGAATGGTCTCCCGGCACTCCGGACACACCTTCGTCGTGGGCGGCGGAGGCGCCTCCTGCTTGCGGCGCCACAGCGTGCCCACCTTCACCACCACGAGGAACAGCACCACCGCGATGATGAAGAAGTCGAGCAGCGCGCCCAGCAGGTGGCCGATGCGCAATTGCAGCGGCGTGAAGGTGGCGTTGCGCCAGTCCCCGCCCGGCAGCACCAGCCCCACCACCGGCATCACCAGGTCCGCCACCACCGCGTTGACGATGGCGGTGAACGCATTGCCGATGACCACCGCCACCGCCAGGTCCACCACGTTGCCCTTCAACGCGAACGCCTTGAACTCCGAGAGCACGGACACGGCAAGGCCCTCCCTCGGGAGCCCGCGCCCCCGGCGACGGCCGGCGGTCCGGCTCCCGCGGGGCACCCTACCCGCTGACTCCCAGCGAGAGCGTCCTCCCTCCGGGGCGGGTGTCACGTGGTGGTCAGGTCGACTTCCGGGTGGCCCGCCCCCCGCGTGCACCTTCACGGTGGCACAGTGGTGGAACGGGGTGGGCGGCCCTCCGTGACACAGCCGCTCCAGAGGGAGACATCCATGACGACGAGCACCGGAGACGGGCACCCGAGACATCACCACCACGGGCCCCATCACCCGCCCACCTTCACGTGTTGCGTCTGTCACCGTGAGCGCCCGTCCAGCGAGCGCATGCGCATGGATGCCCTCCGCGCCGAGCTGTCCCGCTTCATCATCCAGCGCCACCCGGACGCCGCCGCGCCCGGCGCCCTCATCTGCCGCGGCTGCCGCGACGCCGAGCGCCTCGCCCTCGTCACCTCCCGCCTCGAGGAGGAGCGTGGCCAGCTCACCGCGGTGGAAGCAGACGTGGCGCGGCGCGCGGCCATCCACTCCACCGTCGCCGAGGACCTGGAGCGCGAGTTCACCCGCAACCTCACCTTCGGTCAGCGCGCGGCGGACGCCGTGGCCCGTGTCGGCGGCTCCTGGGGCTTCGTCCTCGGCGGCCTCTCCGTCATCCTGTGCTGGGTGCTCCTCAATTCAGGCTGGGAGGCGGCGCGCCCCTTCGACCCGTACCCGTTCATCCTCCTCAACCTCGTCCTCTCCTGCGTGGCGGCGCTGCAGGCCCCCATCATCATGATGTCGCAGAACCGCCAGGCCCTCCGCGACAGGCGCCAGGCCGACCAGGACTACCGCGTCAACCTCAAGGCCGAGCTCGAAGTGGCCACGCTGCACGAGAAGCTGGACCACCTGATGCACATGCAGTGGGAGCGCATGCTGGAGCTTCAGCAACTCCAGGTGGAGCTGCTCACCGAGCGGCTCGGACACGAGCGGCCACCGGAGCCGCGACGCTGACTCACGGAGACGCGCGGGGCACACCGCGCCGGCTCACGAGGACGCGCGGGGCGCACCGCGCCGGGCCCGGAGCCGCAGGTGCACCAGGTAGGCGACGATGGCCACGTTGACGACGATGACGACCACCTTCGCGACCGAGAAGCGCCGCTCCAGCGAGACGAGCTCGGCGGGAATGAGCAGGGCCAGGCTTCCGACGACCACCCACTCGCCCCACGCACGCCCCGAGAGGAGCAGCGCGCCCTCGATGGCCGTCGACACGCCGTCGACCCACGCCACCAGCCGGGCATCGCTCACGAGCGTCACCGCACCGTGGGAGCGCAGCCACGCCCCGAGGCGATGAAGCAGCGCCCCGCGCTCGGAGAGCGCGTGGATGAGGTGCTCGGTGAAGGCGCTCGCCTTCTCGGGGGCGAGCGTCAGCAGCAACGCGAGGCTCAGCACCAGCGCCGCCTTGATGACCTTGTACGCGATGATGAGCCGCAGCCCGAAGGGCTTCGCGACGGCCTTCGGCGGGGTGGGCGCGGGCATGGAGCACAGCATTCTTCCGCGAGGCACTTCCCGGACAGCGTCACGGAAGGACAGTGCCACCTTCGCGACGTGACGGTGCCGCCACACTCCAGCGTCAGCATGAAGATGCCGTGACTTCGCGGGCCGGCACGAAGGCGTGGGCCCGTGCTCCTGCCTGCTTGTGGCGCACGAACTTCACGGTGTGGCCCTTCGCGTTCCCACTCATGGAGCAAGAGGGGAAGCACATCCGTCGGCCAGCGCACGCAACGCGCGCCGCGCACTCCCGCACGCGGTGGTCCGTATGACCCACGCTCCCTACCCTCGCGCAAGGCAGTTGGATGGAGGTGGCGGATGCGTGGATGGTGCGGTGGGGTGTTGGTGGGCTGGCTGGCCGCGGGATGCGGGGGGATGGTGGCGGAGGAGGGATTGTCCCCCAGCACGTCGGTGGCGGCGCGGGAGGACGTACAGGGACAGCCGGCCTCCGCGGCGATGGCGGCCGTCGCTCCGGGCACTCCGAGTCGGGTGAAGGTCATCTTCCCTCCCACGCAGACGATTCCGCTCTTCGCGGAGGGGCCCGCGAGCCTGGTGGAGTTCAAGGGACAGCTCGCCTTCGCCGCCAACTTCGAGGATGGCAGCCGCGCGCTGTGGACGAGCGATGGCACCAGCGCGGGCACCGTCGCGGTGAAGAGCTTTCCCGTGTCGCCGCCGCCCGCCATCAACACCCGCGTGGCGCAGCTCACGCCCATGGGCGACCGCCTCTTCTTCACCGTGGGCGAGCCCGTGTCCGGCAACGAATTGTGGGTGAGTGACGGCACCACCGGCGGCACCCGGCTCGTGAAGGACGTCACCCCGGGTGCCGGGGACTCGCAGCTGACGAACCTCACCGCGCTCGGCAACACGCTGACCTTCTTCCGTACCGTGCCGGGCACGGACTCCACGCCCTCGCGCACGGAGGTGTGGAAGAGCGACGGCACCGCCTCCGGCACGGTCCGCATCCTCGACCTGGGGACGGGAGTCGAGGCCGACTGGCGGACGGCGCGCGCGGGCAACACGCTCGTCTTCTTCGTCCGGGACGCGGCCGGCAACACCACGGCCTGGAGGACCGACGGCACCAGCGCGGGCACGCAGTCACTGCGCGCGCTCAACACGTCGGGAGGCTATGCGCCCCTGGACGTGAACAGCGCCGGAGGGCTGGCGTTCTTCACCGCGTACGACGCGCAGGGCGCCACCACCGTCTGGAAGACGGATGGCACGCGCACGGGCACGGTGCGCCTGTACACGTTCGCCAACGACGGCCGCTACCCGCGGCTGATGACCACGCTGGGCGCGTACCTCTACGTCACCCTGTCCAACCCGGTCGACCAGCGGCTCGCCATCTTCCGCCTGCGCCTGGACGGCCAGGGCGGCAAGGAGCACGTCGCCACACTGCCCAACCCGTACGCGGACCAGGGAGAGGCCTTCCCCACCCTCAACATTTTCAGCGCCACCGCGGACCGCATCTACTTCGAGCAGACCATCGGCAGCTCCGGCCCCGCGCCGCGCGACACGCAGCTGTGGGTGACGGATGGCACCAAGGCCGGCACGAAGCTCCTGCGTCGGCCGCTGAGCCTCTCCGACGAGTACGGCTCGCCCATCGTCGCCGTGGACTCCGGCCTCGTCTTCTTCGCCGCCTATGACGGCGCCACGGGCATCGAGCCCTGGGTGACGGACGGCACGGTGGCGGGCACGCGCGCGCTGAAGGACATCGCCCCGAACGGAAGCTCCTTTCCGTACGGCTACACCCGCGTGGGACAGCGGGTGTTCTTCAGCGCCTTCGACGACACCGCGGCCAACCAGCTCTGGAGCGTGCCGCTCGTGTCCAGCCCTTGACCGGACGGGGGCCGCCGGTAACGTCCCAGGCCCATGTCCACCGACACCGCTCCCACCGTGCTCCTCCTACCGGGCCTCTACAACTCGGGGCCCGAGCACTGGCAGACCCACTGGGAGCGGGAGCGGAAGGACTGCCAGCGCGTCGAGCAGGCGGAGTGGAACACGCCCCGGCGCGAGGACTGGGTCGCCTCGCTGGAGCGCGCCGTCACGGGCGCCCGGCGGCCCGTGGTGCTCGCGGCCCACAGCCTCGCGTGCATCCTGGTGGCGCACTGGGCCGCGGCCCACCCGGCGAGTACCGGCAGGGTGCGCGGCGCGCTGCTCGTCGCGCCCAGTGACACCGAGGCGCCCGGCTTCCCCGCGGGCACGGTGGGCTTCGCGCCCATGCCGCGCCTGCGGCTGCCGTTTCCCTCGCTCGTCGTGGCGAGTACCGATGACAACTACATCACGATGGCGCGTGTCACCGGGCTCGCCGCGGACTGGGGCGCCCGGCTGGTGAACATGGGCGCGAAGGGCCACCTGGGCAGCGCGGCGAAGCTCGGCGCGTGGCCCGAAGGGCAGGCCCTGCTGGAGGAGCTGCTCCGGGGCGCCTGAGCCTCGCTCAGGAGGCGGTGGGCTCGGGGCGCGGCATCACCGTGCCGCCGTACTGCGTGGCCGCCAGCGTGCCGCACGCCGCGCCAATCTCCTTGCCGCCCGAGTAGCGCCGCGCCACCGGCGACTTCAAAATCTGCAGGTAGTCCCGGAAGGCGCTCAGCTCGTCGGGCGTCGGCGGCAGGTACTTCCCCGTCGGGTCCGTCACGTCGATGAGGTCCACCTTGATGGGGATGCCCTCGAAGGCCACCTTCAGCGCCTCGGCGTCCTCGCGCCCCAGGTTGAAGCCGCTGATGGCCACGTACGCAATCATGGCCCGCTCGCGCCGCACGGAGCTGTACTCGCGAATGGCTTCAATCAGCTCCGGCAGCGGGTGCGTCTTCTCAATCGGGAGCACCTGCGCGCGCTTCTCCGGAATCGCGCTCGTCACGGAGAAGGCCAGCCGGTACGGGTGGCCCTCACGCGTGTAGCGGCGGATGGCCGGCACGTGGCCCGCGGTGGAGAAGGTAATCGCCTCGCCGGAGATGGAGAACCCGGACGGGGTGCGCAGGATGTCCGCCGCGCGCAGCGTCTCCTTGTAGTTCAGGAGCGGCTCGCCCATCCCCATGAACACCACGCCGCGCACCGGCCGGTCCGCTTCCGCGCGCACCTGGAGCACCTGGTCCAGGATCTCCCACGTCTGGAGGTTGCGCTTGAAGCCCAGCTTCCCCGTCATGCAGAAGTCGCAGGCCAGCGCACACCCCACCTGGCTGGACACGCAGATGACGTACTTCTCGTCGAAGATGGGGATGCGGACCGCCTCCACGCGCCCGCCCAGCGGCGAGTCGAAGAGGTACTTCACGAAGCCGTCGTCCGCCTTGCGCCGCTCCACCACCTGCAGCGTCGGCAGCTCCGCGTGCTCCCGCAGGTAGTCCCCCACGCGGCGAGGCACCTGCCGGGCCCCGGCCACGTCCTCCACCGTCTTCGCTCCGTGAGCGAAGACGGCCGCGAACACCTTGCGGACGGCGGCGGGGGACGGGGTGAGCGGGGCCAGCGCGGCCTCCAGCTCCGGGAGCGACAGTTGCTTCAGGTTCACGAGGCGGACTTGATCTTGGAGCGAAGGTACTCGGTCAGCTTCTCGGAGACTTCCTTCGGCATCTTCGCCGCCAGGGCCTTCTTGCACAGCCCGGGCGTCGCCCGGTACGTGCGGAGGAAGTCCACGCAGGGGCTGCACCCGCGCAGGTGCTCTTTCAGATGCTGTGCCTCCTCGGCGGACATCTCGCCATCGAGGAATTCCAGCAGGAGGTTGATCGAATCCTTGCAATTATACATCCGAACCTCGGCTGGCTGCGGCGCGCCCTTGTCCCTTTCGAAGATGCCGAGCGCTTCGTCGCGTTTCACGCCCCGCGACTGTCCCGGTTGTAGAAATCATCGATGGCTTCACGGAGCGCGAGCCGGGCACGGTGCAAACGGCTCTTGATGGCGGGGATGGAGTCCCCCGTCGTCTCTGCAATCTGTTCGTAACTGAGGCCGTCCACGTCTTTCAAGAGGAAGACTTCCCGGTAACCCTGCGGAAGCTGGTCGGTTGCCTGCTGGATGGCCGTCCCCAGCTCGGCGTCCAGGGCCTTCTCCTCGGCGTCCCGGCTCCAGTCGGAGAGGGGGTACTCCGCCAGGGAGCCCCGCTCGGTGAACTCCGGCCCCTGGAGCTCCTGCTCGGCCGCCTGGGCCACCCGGCGGTGGCGCAGGCGCATGAGCGCGTGGTTGGCGGCGATGCGGTGCACCCAGGACCCGAAGGCGGCATCCCCCCGGAAGTCCTTGAGGTGTTGGTAGGCGGACAGGAAGGTATCCTGGGTGATTTCCGCGGCGTCGGCCTCGGAGCGCGTCATGCGCAGGGCCAGGCCGTACACCTTGTCCCGGTGGGCATCCACCAGGGCCTCGAAGGCGGAAACGTCCCCATCCTGTGCCCTCTCGAGGAGCTGTCGGTCCTCTTCCCTGGCGGCCTCGTCGGACATGGCGGGGCGCACCCAACCAGCCGCGGCGGCTTCCGTCAAGGCTGCTTGCGCGCCCCCTTGGGGGGCCGGCTGACGTGTTGACTGTCCCGGACCCACAGCCGGAAGGGCTCCGCCGCCCACGCCCCGGCGTAGTCCACCCCGATACGCGGCCCCCGGGCCACCCGTGCCTCAGGGACGGGCTCCCCGGGAAGCAGGTGCAGGGCGGGGGAGAAGAGCTCCACCCGGTTGTGCGCCTTGGTGACGCCCAGGGCCTTGCACACCCGCCCGGGTCCGTCCGTGCGCTCGCCCCCGGCCAGCCCCTCCACCGGCTCCACCGCCCGCACCAGCACCGCCGCCCCCACCCCGGGGGCGTCCGTCACCACGTTGAAACAGTGGTGCATGCCGTAGATGAGATAGACGTAGGCCCGTCCCGGCGGCCCGAACATCACCTCCGTGCGCGCGGTGACGCCCTTGGCGGCGTGGCACGCCAGGTCGTGCTCGCCGATGTAGGCCTCCGTCTCGACGATGCGCCCCACCCGCCTCACCCCGCCTCCCTCCACCACCAGCAGGGTGCCGAGCAGCTCGCGGGCGACAGTCAGCGCGGGTCGCGCATAGAAGGATTCCGGAAGCCAGTTCACGTTGGAATAGTACCCGGGGCCAAGTAGCGCCGCCGCCTGGAGTCTGTTCCGTCAGGCAGCGGAGCCCCCGCGCACTCCTCGCTGTCGGAGCAGTTCACACCGGCGCGGGGCTGGGGCAGATTGCGCCGCACCATGTCCACACCTGGCCGGCTCTCCGGTCTCCTGCTTCCGCTCTTCTCGCTCCGCTCACAGACGGATTTCGGCATTGGCGACTTCGGCGCCATGGACGGCCTCTTCGCCTGGATGAAGGCCGCGCGCCAGCGCCTGCTGATGCTGCTCCCGCTGCTGCCCACCGCGCCGGGTGACCCGTCCCCCTACTCCACCCGCTCGGCCTTCGGCCTCAACCCGCTCTTCATCGACCTCCAGAAGCTGCCGGAGTTCACCGCCTCCGGAGGCGAGGCCGCCCTCTCCGAGGAGCAGCGCCAGAAGCTCGCCGAGGCCCGCGCCGCCCCGCGCGTGCGCTACGACCTGGTCTTCCCGCTCAAGGACGCCGCCTTCGCGCGCGCCTTCGACACCTTCGAGGCCCAGCACTGGGGCCCCCAGTCCGAGCGCGCCAGGGCCTTCCGCCAGTGGCGCGACGCCCAAGGAGAATGGCTGGAGAGCTACGCCCTCTTCACCGCCATCAGCGAGCAGGAGGACCGCCGCCCCTGGTGGGAGTGGCCGGAGGGCCTGAAGAAGCGCCAGCCGGAAGCGCTGGGCGCCAAGTCGAAGGAGCTGGAGCGCCGGGTGCGCTACCACGCGTGGCTCCAGTGGGTGGCCGAGACGCAGTGGGACGCGGTGCGCGAGCAGGCGAAGGCGCGCGGCGTGCTGCTGTGCGGCGACGAGCCCTTCATCATCGGCCAGGACAGCGCGGACTGCTGGGCCCACCCGGACATCCTCCGGCGCGACGCGCGCCTGGGCGTGCCCCCCGACGACTTCTCCGCCACCGGCCAGGACTGGGGCCTGCCCTACTTCGACTTCGCCGCCATGGAGAAGGACGACTACGCGTGGCTGAAGAAGCGCGCGAAGAAGGCGGCCAGCTACTACGACTTGCGCCGCGTGGACCACGCGGTGGGCTACTTCCGCCAGTGGATTCGCGACGAGCAGACGCCCACCGGCCGCTTCGTCCCGCCGGACGAGGAGAGCCACAAGCGCCTGGGCGAGAAGCACTTCCGCCTCCTGTCGGAAGGCGCCGGCATCGTCGCCGAGGACCTGGGCGTCATTCCGCCCTTCGTGCGCCGCATCCTCGCGGACCTGAAGCTGCCGGGCTACCGGGTGATGCGCTGGGAGCGCGACGACAACACCTACCGCGACCCGCACCAGTTCCCCGCGGTGTCCCTCGTCACCACGGGCACCCATGACACGGACACCGTCGCCGAGTGGTGGGAGGGGGCCCGCGACGACGAGCGCCAGGCCGCCGCCCGCGCCTGGCCGGAGCTGAACGGCGTGCCCGTCACCCGCGAGTTCACCCCGGAGGTCCACCGCGCCATGCTGGCGTCGGCGCTCAACTCCGGCAGTGACGTGTGCGTGCTGCCCTGGCAGGACATCCTCGGCACCCGGGACCGCATCAACCTGCCCGGCTCCATGAGCGACTCGAACTGGGCCTACCGCATCAGCCAGGACGCGGACGCGCTGCTCAAGGACGAGCAGTCCCGCGGCGCCGCCGAGCGCCTGGCCTGGCTCACCGCCTCCGCGCGGCGCTAGAGGGACGACGCCTCCCACCGGACGACCTCCGCGAGGAGGTCTTCCGCCGGCAAGGCGCTGGCGACGCGGACCTTCCGCCCCGGAGCACACCTTCCGGGCGCGGGGGCGCCTTCACTTCAGTCGATGCACTTCACCTGGCCCGGGAAGCCGTCGAACACGGCGCACCGGCGGTTGGTGTTGGCGCACTCCAGGCGCTCGCAGACGTCGTCGTAGACGCACAGCGGGGGCGAGCGGCCGAACTCCAGGAAGATTTCGGCGCACAGCTGGTACGGGTCCTCGCAGCCGAACGAGCCGCAGTAGGCCGCGTCCGCGAAGCTCTCACCCTCCTTCAGCTTCACCACCTCGTCGTCGTCCACGCCGCACGCGGAGCTGAACACCGCCAGCGCACAGAACCCCAGGACTCTCATTGGCCAGGACAGGGACATAGGGTGCCAATCTTGCGCACCTCGGCCCGCCTTGCACGTGTCGCTGTATTACACGGGGGTATCCGCGCGAGACAGCGGACACTGTTGACTTCGCGCAGGTCTCGGAATGCGACAGTGGGGCGACTTTCCGTTGGCAAGGGGAGAGTCAGCGGCGGGAACTGGGATTAAGAACGCCCCCGTGGCCGCCGCCCATCCCCGAACCCACCGCCTCGCCACCACCGCCGCGCTGCTGCTGCTGGCCGCCTGTGCCACCACGCAAGAGCGTCCTTCCGGCCCCAAGGTCAATGACCTGAACATCGAGGGCACGAAGGAGGTCGACGAGGGCGACATCAAGGAACGCATCCTCACCACGGAGACCCCCTGGTGGGGCTTCTGGCCCTTCGGCGGGCCGCGCTACTTCGACGCCAACGCCTGGCAGGCGGACCTGCGCCGCATCCAGCGCTACTACCAGGCCCAGGGCTTCTACGCGGCGGAGGTCGTCTCCAACGAGGTGAAGCCGGAGGGGGGCAACGCCGTCTCCCTCCAGGTGAAGGTGAACGAGGGCGAGCCCACCCGCATCGCCGACATCCAGGTGTCCGGCCTGGACACGCTGCCCCAGGAGTTCCGCGAGGCCCACCAGGGCCGGGTGATGGCGGACCTCCCCCTCAAGAAGGGGGACATCTTCCGCGAAGCGACCTGGGAGGAGACGAAGGGCCTGGTGCAGGAGCGGCTGCGGGAGCTGGGCTACGCGGAGGCGGAGGCCGGCGGCGAGGTGCGGGTGGACCTGGCCACGAAGGAGGCCACGGTGGACCTGCGCATCACCCCGGGCCCGCGCTACCGCTTCGGCAACACCTTCGTCGCCACGGACGCCAACCCCCAGGTGCCGCCGCGGCGCATCATCGAGCAGGTGCAGGGCAGCCTGAAGAAGGGGGACTGGTACAGCGAGACGGCGCTGGCCGAGGCCCAGTCGCGCGTGTTCCGCATGGGCGTGTTCGGCGCGGTGAAGGTGAACCGCGGGGCGCCGGACCGGGAGTCCGGCACGGTGCCGGTGGTGGTGGACGTGCGGGAGTCGCCCTTCCGCTCGGTGCGGCTGGGCGGCGGCGTGGGCGTGGACGCCGCGCGGCAGGAGGTGCGCGTGCTGGGGGAATGGACCCACCGCAACTTCCGCGGCGGCCTGCGCCGCTTCACCGTGCGCGGACAGGTGGGCTACGCCTTCATCCCCAACATCTTCAAGGTCAGCAAGAGCGGCCCCACCTTCGAAATCACCACCGAGTTCGAGCAGCCGCGCTTCCTCTTCCGCGACTTGCGCCTGCAGACGTCGCTCACCGCCGAGCGCGGCCTGGAGCAGGCGTACGACTACTGGGGCGGGAAGCTCCAGGCGGGTGTCATCTGGCAGCCCCACCCCAACTTCTCCGTCTTCCCCTCCTACAACCTCGAAATCTACCGGCTGACCGGGCGCGTCTCCGCCGACGCGCGCGTGCCGCCCATCATCCTGGGCTGCGGCGACAACGCCACCCAGTGCGACGTGGCGCTGAGCTACCTGGAGCTGGCCTTCGCGTGGGACCGCCGGGACGACCCCATCGAGCCCCGCGACGGCTACTACCTGGGCCTGTCCATCCAGAAGGGCGGCGGCCCCATCTTCTTCGGCGACTTCACCTACGTGCGCGTGCTGCCGGACATACGCTTCTACCGGGCCCTGGACGAGGAGCGCCGGCTTGTGCTCGCGGCGAAGGTGCGGCTGGGCACGCTGAACCCGGCCGGCAACGGGCAGAGCTCCATCGTCACCCGCTTCTTCTCCGGCGGCGCCACCTCCATGCGCGGCTTCAACGGCCAGCGCCTGTCTCCCATGGCCGCCCTGCCCGAAACGGTGGACGAGCCCATCGAGGACGGCCAGGTCCGCCCCGTGGTGTCGCAGAACGAGCAGTGGGACACCGTGCCGGTGGGCGGCAACAGCATGTTCGAGAGCGCCCTGGAGCTGCGCTACCAGTTCACCGAGAGCCTCGTGGTGGCGGCCTTCTATGACTCCGGCCTGGTGGGCATCGCCGACTTCAGCTCGGCCCGCAGTCCCAGACTGTTCGGTCCCGACCACTACCACGCGCTGGGACTGGGGCTGCGCTACCTCACCGTCGTCGGGCCCATCCGGCTGGACATCGCGCGGCGGCTGAACATCGGCAGGGGATTGCCCGTCTCCACCCCGGGGTACATCTATCCCGACTCCGGGGGCTGCTTCGGCATTGGCAGCAGCTGGAGCACCACCGGTCCGAGGACGCGCGGAGCCACCTTCGCGGGCGCCCCGGACGGCCTGTGCGCGCTGCACCTGTCGATTGGAGAGGCGTTTTGAGCGACCGGAAGCACTGGGGACGCAGGCTGCTGTGGGGGCTCGCCGGCCTCGTGCTCGTGCTCGTGCTCGCCGTGGTGGGCGCGCTCGTCTACCTCACCAGCCCGGGCGGAGAGGCGTGGCTCGTCCGCAAGGGCGTGGCGCTGGCGAACGAGCAGCTCTCCGGCCGCCTGGAGCTGGGCGGCCTGGACCTGTGGCCGGGCGGCGCCGTCCTCACGGACCTGAAGCTGTATGACCCGGAGGGCGAGCTGGTGGCGGAGATTGCCCGCGTGGAGGCGCGCCTGGGGCTGAGCCAGCTGGTGCGCCAGCACGTGGACCTGTCGCTGGCGAAGGTGGAGCGCCCGCGGCTGTACCTCGCGCAGGACGAGCGCGGCCTCAACCTGTCCCGCGCGCTGGAGCCGCGCGTGCCCAAGCCCGAGGAGCCCTCGCAGGGCCGGGGCAAGCTGAAGCTGGACATCCACGAGCTGGTGCTGGAGGACGGCTACGTCGACTTCCGCCAGGAGGTGGAGGGCGGCCCCGACCGCAACGTCCGGCTGGAGGACTTCGACGCGAAGGGCTCCGCCAGCTACGCGGCGGCGACGCAGGGCTTCAACGCCACGCTGGAGGCCACCGGTGGCCTGGCCCGTCCCGTGGCCGGGCCGGTGCGCCTGACGCTCGAGGGCGGCGGCGAGGAGGGCGCGCTCCAGGCGGACGTGGGCCTGGAGGCCGCGGGGCTGGTGCTGGACGCGAGCGGCAACGTGAAGCTGCCGCCGGAGCCGCCCCCGGGCCAGCTCCCGAGCCAGTCCGAGGGGAAGCTGCAGGGGCAGGTGACGGTGCGCCGCCTCGTGGCGCCGCCGGAGCTGCTCAAGGGCTTCGTGCCCACGTACCCCCTGCTCGTGCCCGTGTCGCTGGAGGGCACGGCCAGCATGGACGGAGACCAGGTGCGCGCGGACGCGCGGGCGAAGGCGGCGGACGCGAAGCTGGAGCTGAAGGGCGACCTGGACCTGGAACACATGCGGACGAGCGGCTTCACCGCCAAGGCCCGGGACGTGGACCTGTCCCAGCTGGTGGCGGAGGGCCCGAAGACGAACGTCCACGCGGACCTCGTGGCGAAGGGCGGCGGCACCAGCCTGGAGACGCTGGATGGCGAGGTGGACCTCACCGTCTCCCCGTCCGAGTACCAGGGCCAGCCCCTGGGCCCGGTGGAGCTGGAGGCCAGCGCGAAGAACGGCCAGTACACGCTGTCGCGGCTCATGGTGCTGCTGCCGGGCGCCTCGCTGCGCGCCAGGGGCCAGGGCACCCAGGAGAAGCTGCGCGTGGACGGCGGCCTCACCGCGGGCAACCTCGCCCTGCTGTCCCAGACGCTGACGAAGCTGCTGCCGGGCACGGTGGCCCCCATGGCGGGCAGCGGCACGCTGGACTTCGTCGTGGAGGGCCCGCTGCGCACGCCGGGCCTGGAGGCCCATGGCAGCTTCGCCTCGCTGTCGTATGGCCCGGACCTGTCGCTGAAGGATTTGTCCGTGAAGGTGGAGCTGCCGGACGTCACCCGGCCGCTGGACACGGATGGCTCCGTGGTGGTGGCCGAGCTGCGCTCGGGCACGCGCACCTTCAAGGACCTGGCGGCCACCGTCGCCACGCGCGAGCGGAAGCTGGACGCCACCGTGCGCGTGCAGGGGGACGTCCAGCTCGGCCTCGCCCTGGGCGGCATGGTGGACGAGGACGGCCAGGGGCTCGCGGTGGACGCGCTGTCGCTGTCCTGGCCGGAGGCCACCTGGACGCTCCAGCGCCCCACGCACGTGGGCTTCGGCGGGGGCCGGGTGGAGGTGGAGCCCGCACTGTCGCTCAGCTCCGGCCCGCAGTCGCTGTCGCTGCGCGGCGCGAAAGAGGGCGAGCAGGTGACGGCGCGCGTGGAGCTGGGCGCGTTCGACCTGACGAAGCTGCCGCGCGCCTTCGTCCCCGAGTCGCTCGGGCTGGGCGGCACGGTGACGGGCCACGTGGCCGCGCGCGGACGGCTGCCGCGTCCGGACGCGGAGGCGAACCTGCGCTGGGAGGACGGACGCGTGCAGGGGTACGAGGGGCTCCACGCGGCGGTGGACGCGCGCTACGTGAAGGACCGCGCCACCGGGAAGCTGTCCGCGAGCCTGCCCATGGCGAAGCTCACGGCGGACTTCGACGTGCCGGTGCAGGGCGTGCTGAAGCGCCGCCGGGACATGATGTCCCTCAAGGTGAACCTGGAGGACCTGGACGTCGCCCGGGCCATGGAGCTGGCGAAGCAGCCGAAGGGCCCGAGCGGCCACCTCTCCGGGACGCTGGCGGTGGTGGGCCCGGCGCGCGAGCCGAAGCTGGACTTCGTCCTGCGCGGCAAGGACCTGCTCTACCAGGTGCCGCCCCCGGGCTTCTCGCTGAAGCAGCCGCTGGCCTTCGAGCTGCGCGCCGCGTCCGACGCGCAGGACGGCACGCTGGACGCGCGCCTGGACCTGCAGGGGCTCGCCTCGCAGGCGTACGTCGCGCTGCGCACGCCCTTCACGCTGGGCGGACTGATGGCGAAGCCGCCCACGCCCGACGAGGCGCTGAGCGCGGCGCTGGAGCTGGAGGCCCGCGTGGCGGACCTGCCCCTCAAGCTGCTCGAGGGGATGCCGGGCGTGGAGAAGCCGGATGGCAGGGTGTCCGCGCAGGTGGACATCCAGGGCTCGGTGCTGGTGCCCCAGGGCAAGCTGGCCGTGCAGGTGACGGGAGCGACCGCCAACGACATCCCCCCGCAGAGCGGCCAGCTCACCGTGACGGGCGGCGACAAGGACGTGAAGGTGACGCTGGCGGTGCAGCGCCAGGAAGGCCCGCTGGCACAGCTGGAGGCCACCCTGCTGGCGCCCCTGGGCGCGCTGCAGGACCGCGAAGTCTATGGCCACATCCCCTTCCGCATCCGCGGCCGGCTGATGCCGGTGTCCATCCAGGAGCTGCCCGGCCTGGCCCGCGCACGCACCTCGGGCCCTCCGCCCACGCCGGGCACCAACCCGCAGGGCCTGCAGGGTGTGCTGGCGATGGAAATCGCCGCGCGCGGCACGCTGGACACGCCGGAGGTGGACCTCACCGCGGGCGTGCAGAAGCTGGGCGTGGGCACCCTGGGGCTGGGGCAGGCGCGCCTGCACTACACGTACAAGGGCATCCACTCCGCCTTCGACGCGCTGCTCACCGCGCCGGCGGGCGGCACGATGATGGTGACGGGCGGCGTGGACCTGGACGTGTCGCTGCCCGCCTTCGAGAAGGGCCTGCAGTACACGCGCGCGCCACTGGAGGTGTCCCTCAAGGCGCGCAACTTCGACCCGTCCTTCCTCTCCGGCGCCACGGAGATGGTGCGCACCCTGGGCGGCCTGGTGCAGGCGGACGCGAAGCTCGCCGGCACCGTGGGCGCGCCCACCTTCCAGGGCACCCTGGCGTGGAAGGACGGCGTGCTGGGGCTGATGGGCATGGGCGAGTACCGCGAAATCCAGCTCGCCCTGGAGGCCAGCCAGGAGTCCATCGCGCTGCGGACACTGTCGGCGAAGGCCGGCAATGGCTCACTACGGCTGGAGGCGCCCCTGACGGCCGTGCGCACCCGCGCGGGCGAGTACGAGCTGTCCAGCCCGAAGGGCAATGAGCACCCGCTCGTCGCGCAGGACTTCCCCATCGTCTACGACGACCAGCTCATGGCCGTGCTGAGCATGCGCGCGAAGGTGGAGGGCACGCTGTCCGAGAAGCTCGTCAACCTGCGCAACGTCTCCATCCCCGAGGCCACCATCACCCTGCCGGAGCTGAAGCGAAAGGACCTGCAGCCGCTGGAGCGGCCCGGCGACGTCGTCCTCGTGCGCAACGGCGTGCCCGTGGAGCGCAAGAAGCGCAAGCAGCGGCAACAGGCCTCGCCCGGAGCGCCCGGGACGGCCGCGCAGGACAAGGACCAGGAGGAGAACATCCCGGACGCCACGCCCAGCGACCGCCGCCGCACGGCCGTGGGTGGCAGCGGCCCGGGCGCGCAGGGCGTGGGCACCCAGGCGGAGGACCTCGCGAAGGCCGTGGACGAGGCCGGGGACGACGAGGAGGTCGGGGTGGAGCAGCCGGCGCCGCTGCGCACGTACTGGGTGAACGTGAATGCGCCGCGCAACGTCTGGGTGAAGGGCTCGGACGTGAATGTCGAGCTGGGGCTGTCCGAGGACTTCCGCGTGGAGTACCGCGAGGAGGCGCGCCTGTTCGGCGAGGTGCGCGTGCTGCGCGGCCGGGTGGACGTGCTGGGCCGCCGGTTCGACGTGCAGCGCGACAGCCAGGTGCGCTTCACCGGGCCCGCGACGGTGCCGTACATCAACGTCACCGCCGAGCACCGCAACGACAACGCCAAGGTGACGGTGTTCGTCACCATCCGCGGCCAGGGCCGGGACATCACCCTGAAGCCCACCAGCGACCCGCCGCTGCCGGAGTCGGAAATCTATACGCTGCTCGCCACCGGCCGCCGCACGCTGGAGCGCGGCTCGGGCGCGTCCATGACGGCCAGCGCCCAGGCGGCCTCCGTGGTGGGCTCGCTCGTCGCCAACGAGGCGCGCAAGGCGCTGGCGGCGAAGCTCCCGCTGGACGTGCTCTCCATCGAGGCCGGCGACTCCGGCATCTCCGGCACCAAGCTGGAGGTGGGCACGTACGTGACGGACAAGATCTACGTGGGCTACACCGGCCGCGTCGGCGCCAACCTCCAGCAGGGGGAGAACGCCAACGCCGTGCGCTTCGAGTACCAGCTCGGCACGCGCTGGAGCCTGGAAGGCCAGTACGGCGACGCGCGCTCGGGCGGCCTGGACCTCATCTGGAGCAAGGAATACTGACGCGCCCGGCGGCTCCCGTCCGTGCATCGGGACGGGAGCCGGTGCTCGGGATGCGCGGGCGGGCTACAGCGCGTACAGCTCGAAGCAGGCGCCGACGGGGCCCGCGCCGCTGGTGGGCGCCGTGGGCGCGCTCTGCCACGCGCCCTCCACGCCGCACTGGTGCCACTGCGAGTCCCCGGAGGACTGCACGCAGGTGCGCGCGGGGACGGAGCGGCCCAGCGTGGCGGAGGAGCACCACGGATAGGACACGGTGCAGGTGGAGGGCTTCGTGGTGCTGCCCGCCGTGAAGGCCCCGGACGACAGGCACTGCCGCCACAGCGCATCCGACGAGCTCTGCACGCAGCCATTCACCGGCAGCGAGGTGCCCGCCGTCTCGGTGTAGCAGGTGGTGGTGCCGGTGCCCCAGTTATAGGCCGACTTGAAGCGGTTGAAGATGCTGGCCATCAGCGACGAGCCGCCCACGGTGGTGCGTCCGCATTGGATGGCGTACGCGCCCACCCAGGGCGTGTACGTGTAGAGGGCCGCGGTGGCCTTGGTGACGGGCTTCACCGAGCACGGGTCCGACGTGTTCTTCGTCAGGCCCACCTTCCACCCGGACACCGTGGTGCGCCCCGCGTCCAGGTCGACGAAGTAGCCGCGCATCTTCTTCGCCGAGCACTCAATCTGGTTGCCGAAGCCCGTGTACTGCGCGTCGCAGCCGCTGCCGTCCGGGCAGCCGCAGCCGGTGGCCTTGGACAGGTTGGTGGAGGTGCCGCTCTGGATGAGGCTCGACTCGCCCTGGATGCGCGCGAGCATGTACAGCGGGCTGATGGTGTACGCCTTGGAGCGCTCGACGATGAGCGTGGCGGCCGTCTTGTTGCCCCAGGCCGGGTCCCTGTACGTGGCCAGGTACGAGCCGTTCTGCTGGAGGAAGGCCTGCACCTGCGCGGCGGTAATCCACTGGCCGCCGATGATGTCCGCGTCCTCCATCAGCCGGTGCATGTCGTACTTCGTCGTGGCCTCCTGCAGCACCTGTCCGGTCAGCTCGTCGATGACGGGCGCCTCCGCTTCGTCGACGGGGCCACAGCCGGCCGCCAGCAGCGCGGGCACCAGGAGCATCCACACTCGCGTCTTCATCAAGAATCCTCGGGGGGAATAGGGGAGCCGTGCGTCTAGCCGGGGCGATGAGCAGTTCTCAAGAATTTCTTGATTTGAAAGACTGGCGGATTGTTGGCTCGTGGCTGGACGTGGGCCGAGGTGGGCGGGCAGGCAGGCCGGGCAGACCCGGAGCGCGTGCGTCCGGTGACTCCCTGGCGTGGCGCCGGGGTAGCGTCGGGAGCCGTATGCGCACTCCTCCTGCGAAGCGGATGAAGCGGCTCGCGTTCCTCACCCTCGGCCTGCTGGTGCTGGCGGGCTGCTCCAGCTCGGACGACGACGACAAGAAACCCTCGGCCGATGCGGGCGTGGATGCGGGGACGGGCGGCAACACGGACGCGGGCACCGGTGGCAACACGGACGCGGGTACCGGTGGCAACACGGACGCGGGTACCGGTGGCAACACGGATGGCGGCACCCAGCCCTCGGCGTGTTTGGGCGATTCGTTCCTGAAGTCGCTGGGGAAGGACCGGCTACTGGTGGGCGCGAAGATGGAGGACGACACTGCGGCCAGCGCGCCCTTCGACGTGCACTACCTCTACGTGTCGAGCCGGCTCGTGGACTCGACCAACGTCTGCAACGCCTGCAACGACAGCTGCACGACGCAGGAGGGCTCCTGCGGGCAGTACCAGTGCGCCTGGTGGGGCTGCTGGCAGGACATCTCCGCCGCGCCGGGAGCCATGGTGCGCGACTTCATCCGCCTGGCGAAGGGGCGCGGCCAGCTTGCCTTCATCACCTATTACGTGGAGCTGCTGGGCAGCCGGGAGAATGAGGGCGCGGCGCAGCTGACGAAGCTGAACGACGTGGCGTTCATGCGGCGCTACCTGAACGACTGGCGCTTCGCGCTGCAGCAGGTGGGCAGCGAGCGCGCGCTGCTGCACCTCGAGCCGGACCTGTGGGGCTACATCCAGTTCCACTCGAAAAATGAAGACCCGAGCACGGTGCCGGCGCAGGTGGCCAGCGCCAATTCCACGGACTGTGGCGCGCAGGAGAACAACGCCGCCGGGCTGGCGAAGTGCATGGTTGCGATGACGCGCAAGTACGCGCCCAACGCGAAGGTGGGCCTGCACGCGAGCCCGTGGGCGTCGAAGATGGACGTGTATCTCAACACGCAGGCGTCCTTCGACGTGGTGGGCGAGGCCCGGAAGGTGGCCGACTTCCTGTTGAAGCTGGGCGCGGCGGACACGGACTTCATCGTCATCGAGGCGGCGGACCGCGACGCCGGCTGGTACGAGGTGAACGAGGGCGAGGACACGTGGTGGGACGCGTCCAACGCCACCCTGCCCCACTTCCATCAGGCCTTCGCCTGGGCCAAGGCCGTCTCCGAGCGGCTCAACAAGCCGAACTTCTGGTGGCAGCTGCCGGTGGGCAATCCGAACCTGCCCAACGCGGGTGACGCGTGGAAGGACAACCGCGTGGACTACTTCTTCACGCACACCGCGGAGCTGGCCGCCGCCCACTCCGTGGGCTTCGCGTTCGGCGCCGGCATCGACGGGACGACCACGCCGGAGTCGGACAACGACAACCTGGTGGGCCGCGTGCGGGCCTACAAACAGGCCGGTGGCCAGCGGCTGTGCACGCCGTAGCGGAGTGAGACTTCGGAGTGCGGCTTCCGCGCTGGAGCCGCTGTCATCCGGGACAGGCGGAGCGCCGGCCCGAGGTTCAGGAGCGTGACCGAGCGCTCTGCTTCGTGCCAGTCCTGCTCCGGCCCGAAGTCGCCGCCTTCCTCGCCGTGGCCTGCTTCGGCGCGGGAGCGGCCCGCTTCACCGTGGTCCGCTTCGTCTGGGAGGCGCCGCGCTTCACGGCGGCCTTCTTCGCCGTGGTGCCGGTGCGCTTCGCCGTGGCCTTGTGAGCCACGGGCGCCGCGCTGACCTTCCTCACCGCGCCGTTCTTCTTCGCGACGGACAGGGCCTTCGCCGCGCCGTTCTTCTTAGCGACGGACAGGGCCTTCGCCGCACCGCTCTTCCTCGCGACGGACAGAGCCTTCTCAACACCGTTCTTCTTAGCGACTGACAGGGCCTTCGCCGCGCCGTTCTTCTTCGCGACTGGCAGAGCCTTCGCCGCACCGTTCTTCTTCGCGCCGACCGAAGCCTTCGCCGTCTGCGCACGAGCCGGGGCCTTCTTCACCGCCGCCGCCTTCACGCCCGCTGACTCCTTGGGCGCCCCACCGGAGACCACGTTCCTCGCGCCGTCGGCCGCCTTCTTCGCCATCGCCGACACCACGTCCTGCGCGTTGCTCACGGCGCTTCTCGCGCCCGCCATCACGTTCTTCGCATTGGCCACGGCGCTCTTCGCGCCCGCCGCCGCGCTCTGCGCCTTCGCCGCCATGTCCTTCACGCTGTCCACCGCGTTCTTCGCCACGGCGGCGGCCTTCGCCATGCCCCCTTCCTTCCGGGCGCGAATCCGCTCGATGTACTCCGCCGCATCCGGCGTCTCGCAGGCGGTGTCGCCATGGTCGACCTCCACCTTGCCGATACGCTTCGCCACCTCGAGCGCCGTGTCACGCAGCGCCCCACCCCGCCCGCCAATGGCAATCAGCGCGCTGTTCATCGCCTCGCGCGCGCGGTTCTGCGCGGTGTGGATGCCCTGCTCGATGCGCGGCAGCCAGGGGGCGAGCTCCTCGTCGACCAGGTTCGTCGTCTTGGTGGCCAGCGCCGCCAGCAACTGCCAGCCCGCGCGGCGCTGCAGCTCCCCGGACTGGGCCGTCCACGTCTCCACCGCCGTCTTGAAGTGCGGTGAGCGCAGCGCCACGTTGCTGATGAAGACATCCACCAGCGTGTGCCAGTTGAGCGCATGCGCCCAGGCATTCAGGTGATCCCAAGACATGGCGGCGGCATCGGCCACCATCGTCGCCAGCATGCGCGCATCCGCGTTGCCCGTGTCCCACAGCGCCTCGGCGAGGCCGGCGTTCGTCTTGATGCGCTTGCGCAGCTTCTCCAGGTCCCCGAGCTTCACGCCGAACAGCGGCTCCGGCGCGCCGTGACGGAGGAACGTCTTCCGGGTCTGCTCCGAACCCAATGACTCCAGCTCCCGCATCGTCTCTTGGAGGTCCATGGCGGTGAAGATTGCCACGGCCCTCCTGGTCCGGAATTGCTGGTTTCCCGCCCGTGACGGGTGACACCTCCGGAAGCGCTCGGTGTTGCACAACGGCAGGCGGGGGCAGCCGTTCTGCGCTCAGGGATGCTCATGAATTATCGCACAGAAGGAATATTCCAATTCTGTTGACCCGAGCACACTTCGCGTGTATCTTCCTCTTCGCCCTGTGAGACCCACGGGGACGGATTACCCCACCGCATCTATGTATCCCCTCCGAGTAGGGGGTCATCCGTGCCTCACCGCAGGTCGCCCCCCAACTGTGATTTTGCATCCTGAGTCCGGGACGACCCGCACCGTTTCACCGCGGGCCGCCCCACACCATTGACTGCCCATCTCGAACCCGGGGCGGCCTGCATTTTTCACCGCGGGCTGTGCCTCAGCGCTGATCCTTCATCCCGAGTCGGCCAGCCCGCACCTTTCATCCGTAGCGATGCCGCCACCCGCCAGCGTCCCGCGACGTTCGCGGTCCAGTCATTGGCGTGAGCGCGCCGTCACCTCCGCGCCGTCACCGGTCCAGCCGCCGGCGGGAGCGCGCACGAGCCGCCTCCAGCGCGGAGTCCACCCCGCCCTCCTTCGGCTTCGCGACCTCGGCTTCCGTGGACGTGTCCGCCGTCGCGCCCTCGCCCACCGCGTCGCGCTTGCGCTCCACCTCGGGGGCCGCGCGCGCGGGTGCCGAGCCCGCTCCGACGGCCGGCATGCCAGCGAACGCGGGCTTCGCCACCGACACCGTGGCCGGCTTGCGCACGCGAGGCCCGGAGAGGAAGCGGCGCACGGCCACCTCCGCCAGCAGCACCGCCAGCGCCAGGCCCGCCAGCCACGGCGCCAGGGCGAGGCGACCCTGGGACTCGGGGGCCTCCATGAAGAGGCCCGTCATGGAGAGCCGCTCCACGCCGCCCCCCACCGCCGCCACGGCGCGCAGCAACTCCAGGCCCTCCTTCGCGCTGCCGGGCTCGAACTCCGGTGCATACGGCAGCGTCACCGGCGGCGCGCGCAGCACGCGTGAGCCCAGGCGCACCACCGGGTGCCACGTGCCGCTGCCCTGCAGCGGGTACTCGGCCACGAGCCGGTCTTCATCCTCCCAGCGCATGGGCCTCTCCACCTGCGCGGTGCGCCCGTCCCCGGGCAGCAGCACCAGCGTGGGCAGCGCGCCCGGCAGTGGCCCGCCCGGAGGCAAATCCAGCGTCACGCGCAGCAGGTGGCCCCGCCGCTCGGAGCGCACCACCGCTTCGCCCACGGGCGTCGCGCCCGCGAGCGTCCAGCGCACCATGGCCTCCAGCGCCGCGCGCAGTGCGCTCCACTGGCGCAACTCCCCCGTGTACGGCCCGTCCACCTCCGAGGTGAAGGCCACCGTGCGGCCCGCGCCGCGCGGCCACATGGCCAGCACCGGCGCGCTGTTGGTGTCCAGGGTGCGCAGCGCCACGCTGGCGCGCGGCTTGAGGTACGTGAGGTTGTAGCCGCCCACCTGCGGCAGCCCCTGCGGCGACAGGCGGCCCAGCAGCGGCAGGTCCGGGGCCCCCTCCAGCGAGGCGGGCTCGTCCACGAAGGTGGCGCGCGCCACCGTGAGCGTCTCCTGGCTGAAGATGCGCGGCAGGCTCATCGCATCCTCCGCGAAGTAGATGCGCCCGCCGCCGCGCGTGGCCACCTCCTTCAGCAGGTCCGCGTCCGGGTCCTTCGGCGAGCCCAGGCCGATGACGGACACCGTCACGTCCTTCGCGCGAAGCTCCGCCAGCGTGCGCTGGTAGTCGTCCGGCTCCTCGGAGTCCGCGGCGTCGGAGAAGAGCAGCACGTGCCGGGTGGGCTTGTCGCTGCGGAGGATTTCGCCCCGGCCCGTGCGCAGCGCCTCGCCCACGTAGATGCCGCCGCCCCCGCTGAAGCCTCGCGCCACCTCGTTCAGCGGCAGGCCCGCCTCCACGGAGCTGAGCGGGAAGATTTCATGGGACTCCGTGTCCACCATGTGGATGGAGACCTCGTCCTTCGGATTGAGCAGGGTGAGCGCGGCGACGACGCCCTCGGCGGCCAGCTCCATCTTCGTGCGCCCGTCGGGCACGGTGACGCCCATGGAGCACGAGCAGTCCATCAGCACGCTCAGCGCCACGGCCGCGCGGCGCTGCTCCTCGCGCATCTCCAGCGACACCGGCAGCAGCGGCTCCACCGGCGAGCGCCGGTACCCGCCCTCGCCGAAGCTGCTGCGCCCGCCCGTCATCACGAGCCCGCCCCCCGCCTGCTCCACATAGGACGCCAGCGAGAGGAGCCCCGGCTCGCCCAGCGTGTTGGCGTCCACGTTCTCCAGCACCACCGAGCCCACGCCGTCCAGGTCATCCAGCGTGAGCCGGAAGGGCGCGCGGACGTCCACCTGCATGCCCGTCTCCGCGAGCGCCTTGGCGAGCGTGCCCCGGGGCTGGTTCGTCAGCAGCAGCACGCGCGGAGGCCCCTCCACGCGCAGCACCGCGAGCCCCTTGTCGTTCTCCGTCACCCCGTCGCCGGGGGCCTCCACCGTGAGCTGGTAGCGCACGAGCCCCGACTCCTCCACCAAATCCCGGAGCGGCAGCACGTTGGCGCCGGGCGTGAAGTCGAAGGGGCCCTGGACGAGCACGCGGCCGTTGCGCTCCAGGCGCACCGTGCCGGTGACGGCCGCCGTGGCGTGCACCACGGCGGAGAACTGGAACGGCTCGCGCACGGCGACGGAGCCGGGCACGTCCAGCGAGACGACGGCGACGTCCAGCGGAGGCTCGGGGCGGGCGAGCTGGCGCCAGTCCACGGCGAGTCCTCGCGCCGCCAGCCTCCGCGCCGCGCCGCGCGCGTCCACGCCCGTGGCCCGTCCGTCGGAAAGCACCAGCACGCGGCCGGTGCGCTCGTCGGGGATGAGGCCACCCGCAGCATCCAGCGCGGCGGCCAGGTCGGACGCCTCCGTGTCCACCGGCCGCGAGAAGCCACCGAAGCGGCCGGTGGTGGACAGCGACTGCTCCACGCGCGGCTCGCGGCCGAAGGTGATGACGCCCACGCGGTCTCCGGGACGGCGCTGCGCCTCCAGCAGGGTGATGAGCTCCTGCGCGGTGCGGTCCACGTCGCGGGGCATGGAGGCGGAGCGGTCCACCACCACGACGACGTCGCTGCCCGCGTCCGCCAGCCGCAGCTCGGGGCCGGACAGCGCGCCCACCGCGAGCACCAGCAGCGCGGCCCGCAGCCACATGGGCGGGCCGGGCCGCCGGCCGTACTTCCACAGGAAGAGGCCCAGCGGCAGCAGCAGCACCCACGCCTGGGGAAGGGAGAAGGTCATCGCGAGGGAAGCCTGACGCCTGCGGGTGGAGTCTCCGGGAAACCGCCCGGCGCGGCCTGCCCCTGCCAGCGGATGACGACGCGCTCGCTGGACAGCAGCCGGGAGCCGCTCCCTTCGAGCAGCCGGCTCAGGTCATTGCGTTCGGACGCGGCGCCTTGTTCGTTCTCTCGCATGGCTTGAGCACTCATACGCGCCGGGTGACGTAGAAGTCCGCCACCAGCGCGGCCAGCAGCAGCACCAGGGGCCAGCGCGCCCGTCCCGGAGAGCCGCGCTCCTCGTCGTCACCGGCCTCACGCGCGGCGACGTCCGCGCGACCTCGCCCGCGCAGGTCTGACTCGCGCGCGTCCAGGGCGAGCACCTCCGCCGCGTCCACCTCGTCCCCGTCGCGCTCCAGCACGTAGCGGCCCGGGCCCGAGGGCGGCGGCAGGTCCACCACCCCAGCGCCGAACACGGGACGGCTTCCCTCCGGGCCCGCCAGCGTGTAGCGCGCGCCGGGCACCGTCACCACGGGCAGCGGCTCGCCCAGCGTGAGCTGCCGCCGGGGGAAGCCCTCTCGCGTGCGCCGCGCCTCGCGCACCACGTTGCCCAGCAGCACCGGCCACGCCGCCACGCGCTGCACGTTGGAGCGCGTGAGGTCCACGTTGAGGTGCACCCGGCCTCCCTCCTCCTCGGACACGAGCACCGCCTCACCCGCCGTCACCAGCGGGCGCCCGGGCGGGTTGTCTCCCGCGGTCCACCGCACGCCCGCGAGCTGCACGTCGTCCAGCAGCGGGTGTCCCTTCTCCGAGAAGAACGGCCCCAGGAAGGTGCGCGGCGTCCCCGCCGAGCCCACCGTCACCCGCGCATCCGTGCCCCGGGGACCGATGAGCAGTGTCTCTCCTGTCGCAGGCCCCTTCTCCACCTCGGGCGCCACCGCGAGGAAGCGCTCCACGGCCTGCCGCTCGGGAGCCGCGAGCCCCTCCGCGATGCCCACCGCGACGGGACGCAACGGCGCGGGCGGCAGGCGGACGCGTCCATCCTCGGGCAGCGCATCGTCGGGCAGGGAGACCTCCACCTCTCCCGCGCCCTGGAAGGTGAGGCGCACGGTGGCGGTGCCTTCGTCCGGAAGGCGCACGCGCTCCACACGCTCGGTGCCCTGCTTCGCGCCGGGGCCGGGCTGCGCACGCACCCGGGCCTCCACTTCCTGAGGCCCCGCTCCGAAGCACGCCACCCGCAGCGTCACCGTGGCCGTGGGGCCCTCGTCCCGCCGCTGCGCGGAGACGAGCGCCACGTTGTCGCGTCCCGTCCCGAGCGCCATCCACCGCACCGAGGCCGGCACGAGGGCCGCGTTCTCCGGCGCCACGTCGGTGAGGAAGACCACGCGCCTGCCGGCACCGGCCAGTTCCTGCGCCCAGGTCAGCGTGGGCATGGGGTCATGGTCCGCGCCCAGGGCGTGGAAGGACTCCAGCGCCGCGAGCGCACGGGACGGCTCCGCCTCCGGGCCCGCCAGCACGCGCGGGGCAATGCCGCTGGCCAGCACCGTCACCTGCGTGGCGTCCACCTCCTCCACACGCTTCGCGGCCTCCTGGCGCGCCTTCTCCAGCACCGTCACACCGTCCGGGCCGCGCGCGGACATGGACAGGCTGCCGTCCACGACCAGCACCAGGTGACGCGTGCGAGCCGTCTCACCGAGCCGCACGTCCGCGAGGAACAGCGCCACCGCCACCACGGCCAGGGCCTCCAGCAGCAACGAGGCCTCGCGCGTGAAGCGCTCGAAGCGAGGACCCGCCTCGGCGCGGGGACGCGGCGTGCGCCACAGGAACAGCGCGCTGACCACGACGGGCTTCTGCCGGCGACGCAGGAAGTACGCGGCGACGAGCGGCGCCAGTGCGCCCAGGGCCAGCAGCCCCCACGGGAAGCCGAAGCTCACGCTCCACCTCCCGCGCTACACCGACGCCGCGATGGGCCTGCTACCCGACGCGCCCACGGAAAGCCGAAGCTCACGCTCCACCTCCCGCGCTACACCGACGCCGCGATGGGCCTGCCACCCGACGCGCCCACGGAAAGCCGAAGCTCACGCTCCACCTCCCGCCACGAACAGGGGCCGCAGCGGCCCGGCCACCAGCGCCGCGAGCGACTCCGACGCCGGAGCCGTCACCAGCGTCCCGCGCGCCCGCATGGCCGCGGCCCGCAACCCACGCTGGTGCTCCGCGAACCGGCGCGAGTACGCGGCCAGCACGTCGTCCGTCAGCAACTCCTCCAGCGCCGCGCCGCTCTCCGCGTCCACCAGCCGCGCGCCCTCGCCGCCCGACGGGTCCAGGTCCTCCGCGTCCAGCACCTGCGCCAGGAACAACCCCGACGCCCCCCGGGACAGCCGCGAGCACAGCGCCGGCAGGTCCGCCTCGAAGAGGAAGTCGCTCACCACCACCCGCAGCCCGCACGGGCGCAGCGGGGGCAGCCGCCCCAGCGACGCCGACAAGTCATCCCGCGCGTCGAACTCCGCCGCCTGGAGCGCCGCCCGGCACGCATTCCCCTGCGCCCGCTCCGGCCGCGCTCCCGCCACCATCAACGTGGGTGACAGGCCGTGCCGCGCCGCCACCTCCGCCGTGAGCAGCGCCACCTCGCGCGCACACGCTGCCTTGCGCGGGGACAGCGCCATGGAGCGCGAGCCGTCCAGCACCACCTCCACGCGAGGAGACACCTCGTCCTGGCGGATGCGGAGGATGAGCTCCCCGGTGCGGGCCACCGCATTCCAGTCCACCTGCCGCAGGTCATCCCCCGGCTGGTACGCGCGGAAGTCGTGCAGCTCCAGCGAGCTTCCGGCGGACGTGGCGCGCACCTCGCCCACCCGGCCCCGGTGGGGCACGCGCGGCAGCGCCAGCCCCAGCCCCGGCACCAGCCGCGCGACGGCCGCCTCGTCCATCCTCGCGCTCACGAGGCGTGGGCCCGTCTCTCGCGCTCGGCGAGCACCCGGTCCGCGGCGAACGCGGCCAGCACCGCCACGCCCACCACGAAGCCCAGCAGCGTCCAGGTCATCTTCGGGCCCGACATCGCGTAGTCATACACGCCGAAGTTGACGATGCCCACCACCGGGTTGAGCAGGTTGATGAGCCCGTCATCCCCTTCCAGCTCCATCAGCACCGCCGCCAGCGGAGGCAGCGCGGAGGCCAGGCCCGCCGACGCCACGAAGAGCAGCCGCACCGCCGCGGGCGAGGACAGCCGGTCCGAGCGGGACATCCGCCCCAGCAGCACCGCCACCGACAGGAAGAGGATGCCGTAGGCGGGCGTCGCCACCGTCGCCATCCGCAGCGCCTCCCCGCGCATCGGCATGTCCGCGGACAGCACCTCCAGCCCCAGGAACCACACGCACCAGGCCGCCAGGAGCAGCACCACCATCCGGAAGCCCCGCAGCGCGCCGGGCCGCAGCAGCGACCACGGCCGGGTGAGCGCGCGCAGCGGCCGCGCCTGGCCGTCCGCATCCGTGGTCACGAACAGCCCCACCGCAATCAGGTGCAGCGCGCCAATGATGCCGAACACCTCCGCGACGGTGTGCTCGAACCCCTCCGCCCACCACACCGCCACGCCGCCGAGCATGCCCAGCAGCACCTGCACCAGCAGCGCCCGGCGCGGCCCGCGCGTGTAGTCCTCCGTCGGCAGCGACAGCCGCGCCGCGGCGGCCTCGAAGAGCAGCCACCCGTCCGTGAGCATCAGCAGCAGCGAGATGCCCGCCGCGTAGACGAAGTCGTCATCGCGCAGCAGCCGGTCTCCCTCGTCGCTCATCACGAACGCGGCCACCAGCCCCTGCACCAGCGCGGTGGCCAGCGCGGCCAGCAGCGCGAAGTGGATGAAGGCGCGTCCCAGCCGTCCATCCGCCAGCGTCGCCGCGCACACGCCCACCACCGTGAGGAAGACGAGCCACGCCGCCCCCAGCGCCAGGATGATGAGGATGGTGGGCAGGGCGATGCCATTGAGGAAGTAGCTGAAGAGGAGGAAGGGCCCCACCGCCGACGCATACAGCCCCGCCTGCACCAGGTACGACGCCACCTTGCCGCGCAGAATCCGGCGAGGCCCCAGGCCGGTGAGCACCAGCAGCACCCACGTCTCGTCCTCCCGCTCGCGCGCCAGGGAGCGGTACGCGTTGTAGGGGATGACGAAGAAGTGCACCACGCCCAGGCAGAAGAAGAAGCCGAAGAAGAAGCCCCGGCCATGGCGCGCGAAGGCCGCCTCGCGGACTTCCACGTAGGCGATGAGCGACAGCACCATGCACGCCAGCAGCATCAGCCCGAAGCACGCCCAGAAGATGCGCGTGCGCAGGCCCTGGCGGACCTCCTTCACCACCAGCGGGTTGAGCCTGTCGCCCCACCGCTCCCACCACGGCGCCATGCTCGCCGCCGCGCCTCCCGCCACGGGCGCCGCCGCTTCCGGTGCCGCGCTCGCGGCCGTGTCCACGGGCGTGCTCACGCCACCCTCCCCTTCGTCACCGTCATGAACGCATCCTCGAGGTTCCGCTCCCGGGCGTTGAACGCGCACACCGGCAGGCCCGCGGACACCAGCGCCGCCAGCAGCACCGCCGCCGCCGCGTCCGCCTGCGCGGGCCCGGCGCCCGCCTCCAGCTCCAGCCGCACGCGCAGCGCCTCACCCTCGCGCGCCACCCGCGCCACCCGGGGCTGCTCCAGCAGCAGTCGCTCCGCGCGCTCCCACAGGGCCTCGCCCTCCGCGCCCGTCGCGAGCCGCACCGTCAGCTCCGGGGACACGGCATGGCCGCCGCCCTGCTGGAGGATGTCCTCCACCTTGCCCGTGGCCAGCAGGCGCCCCTGCTCGATGATGGCGCACGTGTCACAGATTTCCGCCAGCTCCGTGAGGATGTGGCTGGAGATGATGACCGCCTTGCCCTGGTCCGCCAGCGCGCGCAGCAGCTCGCGCAGCTCGATGCGGGCGCGCGGGTCCAGCCCGTCCGCCGGCTCGTCCAGCAGCAGGAGCCGCGGGTCATGCAGCAGCGTGCGCCCGAGCGCCACGCGCTGCCGCATGCCCTTGGACAGCGCGGTGGTGAGCTTGTCCGCCAGCGGGGTGAGGCCGGCGAAGGCCATGACGGAGTCCACCCGCTGCTTGCGCTGCGGGCCCTTCAGCCCGTAGGCGCGCGCGAAGAAGTCGAGGAACTCGAAGACGGTGACGTCGTCATAGGTGCCGTACCGGTCCGGCATGTAGCCGATGAGCGGCCGGGCCCTGTCCGGCGCGTCCACCAGCGAGTGCCCGTCCAGCAGCACCTCGCCGGCGGTGGGCACGTCCAGCGTGGCGAGGATGCGCAGCGTGGTGCTCTTCCCCGCGCCGTTGGGGCCGATGAAGCCCAGGATGCTCCCGGCCTCCAGCTTGAAGGACACCTCGTCCACCGCGCGCAGCGTGCCGAAGTCGCGCCGCAGTCCCTTCACCTCCAGCAGGCTCATGGCCGCACCTCCTGCACCTGGCCGCGCACCACGTGCATGCCGGCCTCCAGCTCCACCTTCATCGAAGACGTGGGGGCCATGCCCGGCCCCCCGGTGCGCACGACGAAGCCGCCCTCGGGCAGGTCCGCGCGGAAGGCGCCCTTGTTCGTGAGGAGCCGGTCGAACAGCGCGGAGCCCATCTGGTCCATCAGCACCTCCGTCGGATGGGGCAGCTCGCTCTCGGGCACGGGCCCCTGCAGCGCCGCCTCCGCTCCGTCCTCCAGCCGGGGCAGCCGGTACGTCGCGCTGCCCCGCCGCACGTAGCCTTCCTCGATGGCCGCCCCCAGGGCGTTCTGCACCCGCAGCGCGTCGCCCTCCTGCCGCAGCACCAGGCGCGCGCGCGTGGGCAGCACGGCGACCTCGCCCCACTCGCGGTAGGTGCGCGGCGAGAGGAAGCCGTCCGTCACCGTCAGCCCCTCCGTCCAGTCCAGGTCCGCGGGCGGCTCCTCCGCGTCACCGGGAGGAAGCAGCGTGCTGGAGCCGGGCAGCTTCACCACGCCCTGGTCCAGGTTGGCGTACCAGGCGCCCACGCCCAGCGTCACCGCGCGGGAGCGCTCACCGTCCAGCCAGGTGAGGCTGTAGCGCGCGGAGTGCACCGCGAAGCCGTCCACCAGCACCGACCACGAGACGAGGGCCAGGCACGTGACGAGGGATATCAGCGGCACCGCCACGAGCACGGACACCGGCCCCCGGCGCCGCGCCAGCATCAGCCCGCCCGGGCCCACCGCCAGCGCGAAGGCGAAGATGAGGAAGAGGAAGCGGCCCACCGGCGCACGCGCGCTCTCCAGCAGCGGCGCGGTGCCATTGCGGAGCGCGCTGCCCCGCTCCCAGCGCGGCGGCGGGCCCACGGGATTCACCATCCCCAGGGCGGTGTCGTCCTCGGAGGGCTCGAGCACCATTCCCAGAGCGGAGACTCCGGACCGCGAGCCCAGACACACGCGGCCGAAGCCATACGGGGACTCCTCGGCGCTGCCATTCTCGGGCAGCAGCGGCAGGCGCTCGAGCACGTCGCGTGACGGGCGCGTGATGACGAGCCGGCCTCCGGTGGCGGCGTACGTCTCCAGCACGGCCCACACGTCCGCGGGCAGCCGGGTGGCGTCCATGGCGACGACGACCGTCGGGTAGCCCACGTACGAGGACAGCTCGCGGGGCGCCTCGCGCTCCTCGAGGAAGCGGGCGGCGAAGAGGGGCTCCTGCTCCGCCTGCGTCTCCTGCAGGTGGAGGTCCATCTCGAAGTCCTTCACCGTCCCCAGCACCAGCGCGGCCCCCTCCCCCGAGTCGTCCAGGTACATGGGTTGGACCATCCTCTCCAGCCCGGGCACGTCCACCGTGAGGTTGCCCGCCTGCAGCACCGCGGGCACGGGCAGCCACGTGACGACGCGCGCGCGGGGCCCCACCTCCACCGTGCGCTCCGAGATGCGCGAGCCCGTGCCGTAGTGCCCCTCGAACGACAGCCGCGCCCGGAGCGGGACGGGGCCGGTGTTCTGCAGCACCACCTCTACCGGCGTGTAGCCACGCGGAGGCTTCAGCACCCCGGTGCGGATGGAGGTGCGCAGGTGGCCCTCCTGGAGGACCTCGCTCTTGCCCGAGGCATTCCGGTAGCCCGCGCGCACGCGCTCCTCGTCCGCCACGGCGGGCAGGGAGCCGAGCAGCACGAGCAGCACCGCGGCCGTCAGGGTGCTAGCCACGAGGCACCTCGGGCACCGCCTGCAGGAGGGCGCGCACCACGTCCGGAGCCGAGACCTTCTCCAGCGACGCCTCGTACGCGAGCACGAGGCGGTGGTTGAGGGCGGCGGACGCGGTGGCCACCACGTCATCGAAGCCCACGTTGGGACGGCCGCGCAGCAGCGCCAGGGCCCGCCCGGAGGCGGCGAGCGCGAGCGCCGCGCGAGGGCTGGCGCCATAGCGCACGAAGCGGCGCACCGCGTCCGGCGCGGAGGCCTGGCGCGGGTCGCTGGCCTCCACCAGCCGGCCGATGAAGTCCGCCACGGGGCCGGGCAGGTGGACGCGGTCCACCGCGGTGAACAGGCGCGACAGGCCGCTCGCGTCGAGCACCGGGGACAGCTCCGGTGGGGTGCCACGCACGCGCGTGGTGAGCAGCGTGCGCAGCGTCTTCGCGCCCACGGGAGGCACCTGGATGCGGAAGAGGAAGCGGTCCAGCTGCGCCTCGGGCAGCGGGTAGGTGCCCTCCAGCTCGATGGGGTTCTGCGTGGCCAGCACGAAGAACGGGTCGGGCAGGGAGCGCGTCTGCCCGAGCACCGTCACGCTGCGCTCCTGCATGGCCTCCAGCAGCGCGGACTGCGTCTTGGGGCTGGAGCGGTTGATTTCGTCCGCGAGGACGAGGCTGGCGAAGAGCGGGCCCTCGCGGAAGACGAAGTCGCGGCGGCCCTCGCCCTCCAGCACGTAGGTGCCGGTGATGTCGCCGGGGAGCAGGTCCGGGGTGAACTGGATGCGGCGGAAGGGAAGCGAGAGCAGCCGCGCCAGCGCCTTGCACAACTCCGTCTTGCCGAGGCCGGGCAGGCCCTCCAGCAGCACGTGCCCGCGCGCGAGCACCGCCACCACCACCTGCTCGACGACGGACTCCTGATCGAGCATCACGGTGTTGAGCGCGTCCTTGAGCCGCGCCGCCACCTCCGCCGCACCCTGCGCCTCGACGGGACTGAGAAGCTCCGCTGCCACGTGTTCTCCCCTTCTGGACGACTCCCCGATTACTCGCCCCCAAAGTACCGCTTCACCAGGTCGCGGTTGCGAGGCAGCAGCGGCGCCGCACCGGGCCCCGCCGTCGCATCGCCCCGGGCACTGGTGCCCTGCGCTCCCCCCGCTCCCGCCGGCCCCGCGTGCCGCAACGGCTCCGCGGCCTGGAGGCCCCACAACTCCTCGGCCTCGTTACCGCCCTTGCCCTGCGGCAGCGGCTCGAAGGCGAGCCGCTCCGGGTCCATCTGCGCCTGGTCTCCGTAGACGAGCGGCTGACTCTCGCCCCCGCGCCCCGCGCTGGCGCCCTTGCCCACGCCCCGGCTCGCGTGTCCCTGAGCGCCCTGTCCCTCGGAGCCCTCGCCCTCACCGGAGGCCTCGCGCCCCGGACGGCGGCCCCGGCCGGACTGCCCCTGCTGGCCCTGCCCGGAGCGCTGCTGGGCCTGGGCCTCGGAGCCGTTGTTCTTCTGCGGGTCGAAGCGGTTCTCCAGCGCCTGGCGGCGCCGCTCCAGGGACTGACGGAGGTTGGCAATCTGGTCCGGCGAGCCCGACGCCTGCGAGCGGGCCCGCGAGGCGGCGGACTGCTGGCCCTGTTGGCCTTGCTGACCTTGTTGCCCCTGCTGGCCCTGCCCCTGTTGCCCCTGCTGCGCCTGGGCCTGCTGTCCCTGCTGCTGGGAGTCGCCGGACTGTGGCTGTCCCTGCGCACCGGTGTCGCCCTGGGCCTGCTCCGTGCCCTCGCTGCCGTCCTGCGGGGCGCTGGGGTCTGCACCGCTCAGCTCCATCAGCGCGCGCTCCAATTCCTCGCGCTCGCGGGAGGTGGCCTCGGCGCTTCCGGCGGCGCCCAGGGCGTCTTCCAGCTCGCGCGCGGCCTCGGAGGCGCGGGACAGCTCGGCGGCGGCCTCGGCGGCCTTCTCCGCGAGCCGCTTCTCCATGGCGTCGGCGGCCTCCCAGTCACCGGAGTCGAAGCGGCCCTCGGCGACCTCCTCGGCGAGCCGGCGCAGCTCGTCCTGCACGGCCTCGTCCAGCACCTCCTCCTTCGCGAGGGCCTCCGCCTGGGCCTGCACGGCGGCCACCTTCGCTGCTGCGGCGGCATTGGCGGGACGGACGCGAGGCGCGGGCAGCGGCAGCATGAAGCCCACGACAGTGAAGAGCAGCGCGCCCAGCAACGCGCCCACCGGCTTGCGCCACTGCACCTCCGGAGTCTTCACCGAACTGGCGAGCTGGTTGACGGTGAGCTCCCACTCACCGACGGGCCGCTCCAGGCGCGTGAGCAGCAGTCCACCCGCATTCGCCGAGCGGTCCGCGAGCACGGCGGCATGCTCCAGCGACACGCCACGTGAGCGAGCCCGCCAGAACCACCACGCCAAACTCGCGGCCAATAGTGGAGGCAGGGCCCACACCACGGCGCCGCGAAGGAGCAGCCGGGCGAGCACGCACGCGGTGGCGGTGGCCCACACCGGGGCGACACCGGCCTCGGTCCAGGCCACGGCATTGAGACGCCGTTGCACACGCCGGACGGGCGCGAGCACCAATGCCTGGAAGCGGCGTTCTTCGCTGGCAGCCATGTAGGAGAGGCAGTGTCGGACACTCGGACCACTCCCCACAAGCGACGCCCGGCTGATGCGTCGCGGACCCACCGTGGGCGGTCGCCACACCGCCGCGAACCAGCTCTTCCGGGCCTCGGCTTCTGCCCCATCCCGATACGAAGCATCAATCCGGACAGCTGGCAGTTACTGCATTTCCCCGGACAGCTAGCTACCAGTGCCAGTGAGCAGCTTGAGCGCCTCGCCACACGTCGCCTGCACCCGCCTGTCGCCAAATACAGCCCGCCATCGTTCCCGCTTTATTCCTACCCCTTGGCGCAACACATCCAGCACCTCCGGCGCCGGAGATTGATGAGAGAGGCGGGCTTCCACCTTTCCCGGGACAAGCAACGATGCCTTCATTCTCCCCATCAAGCTGATGACAACATCAAAGAAAACGTCATCGAGTTCGTCCGGCTGACACAGGGCAATCTGGCACGACACATCCCCACCGGGCCTGAGCTCGAACTCAACGTAACCTGAGGCGGTTAGAAGCTCGTAGTGTGGCCAGCCGACCTGACCCACTCCCGATGGGGCAAGGCCCGTTATCGTGGCAAGGGCCTGTTGCCCTGACAAACCACCCACACCAGGGCTCAACTTCACGCCAAAACATTCCACTCCCATGAACCCCTCTATTGAAAGAGCCCTGTAGGAATTGCTTCATACCACGGAAAGCTCCAACCGGTCGTCTGCCCGGTATTGACAACTGCAGACGGGGGAATGGGCGTCTCGGTAAGCGCTGCGGCAATGACGCGATGATGTCCATTCATGAGGACACCGTCGCCTGAAACAATAATCGGCTCCAGAGAGCGTCCCCCAGGGCCTGGCCCGCGAACCCCCCAATTCCAGGTCCCGCGCTCCATGGCCGCAGCATACTCGAGCACAACCTCAGGATCCGTATACTGTCCCTCCTGCCCGGCCTGGAATCCCATTCGCTCCAGGCGCAGCGCCAACTGCTCCGCACTGGCGGCTCGTTGCGGGCCCTGCACTGTGGCCGCTCGGACAGCAGCCGACAACCGAAGCCCATGCGCCTGCCCCGTCAGGCTCGCCGGCTTCGCGAGGAACCTCCCACTGGCCACGCCGCCGACGACGGCTCCAACCCCGAAGTAGTCGTCCGCTGTCCCGCGTCCCTGGACGATGCGCTCGCCACTGTCCCAGAGCGACTGCGCGCCTCCGTTCGCGAGTTGGTAGACGCCGTAGGCCAGCAACCCCACCCCCGCTGCCAACGCGCAAGGTGGGCACAGAGCGCCCAAGGCTCCGAGGGCATACGCCGACCCCATTCCGATGGCAACGCCAGCGAGCAGTCCATTCACGCCGTAGACTGCTGCCTCCAATCCGGAGACGCGGCTGCCATTCGGATCCGCCGCCCCGACGACGGGCTCCACTCCCATTCCCGGGCCGGACTGCCAGAATTCGGCGGGGGGCTCGATGAACTCGGGCTCAGGGCTCGTCCCCTCGATGATGTCATCCGTGAATTCAATCTCCGTCACCCGCGGCTCGTAGACCTGCCGCAACCCCATGATGGGATAGGACATAGACTCTTCGGCCTGGAAGCCGGTGGGGTCCGTGAACGTGAGGGGATTGTTGAGGACGTAGCTGTAGCGGTTGAGGGACTGCCCGAAGAAGGGGGCCTGGACGACCGGGTCCGGGCTCATGAAGCGACCCAGCTTCGGGTCATACATCCGGCCCTTCATGTTGATGAGCCCCAGCTCGTCGTCCTCCTCGTGGCCCGTGAAGCCCAGGCGCAGACTCGCCGCGCTCCCGGTGAAGGGGAGCGCCGGGTTGGTGGGATTCTTGCGCAGGCCGAAGGGGTCGTACTTATGGTGCGCCACCACCAGGCCACCATTGGCCGTCACCGACTCCACCGAGCCCAGGTGGTCCATGTGCAGGTAGGCGACGGTCTCCGCGCCCGGCGTCGGAACGTCCGTCCACTCCACCTGCGCCACCACCTGCTCCGGCCCCGCCACGTAGAAGATGTGCGAAACCTTCCCATCCGGCTGCGTGCGCTTCTCGTACAGGCCGCCCACGTACACCGTGCGAGAGCCGTCATTGGACTGCTTGAAGGTCCGCAGGTGGCCAGCGTCGTACCCGAAGGTCCACTGCCGGGTCCCCTCCGTCACCTTCTTCGGCAGGTTGAAGTAGGTGTACTCCAGCTCCCGCAGCCCGCCCGTCCCCAGCTGGCGCCGGTTGAGGTTGCCGTTGCCGTCGTACGCGTAGTGGTCCGCCCCCACGCTCGTCACCGCGTGCGGCCCCGCCGGCCCGTCCCCGTACCCGTACGTAACTTCCTCAAAGGGAGCGCTGCTCGTATTGCCCAGCTTGGACGAGCGGTACTTCAGGTTGCCAAGCGCGTCATAGTTGTACGCGAACACCGCGCTGTTGCAGCCCTTGCTCACCTTCCACTGCGTCAGCCGGTCCACGCCGTCGTATTGGAAGTCCTCCGTCACCTGCCCCAGCCGGTCCACCCGGCTGCGCAGGTTGCCATTGGCCTCGTAGTCATACGCCAGCTTCTGCACGTCCCCCGCCGGCCCCGACGTCTCGACGAAGCGCAGCTGGTTGAGCGCGTCGTACCGCCGCGTCGTCGTCACGCCGTTGCCGAAGGTCTCCGCCGTCAACAGGCCGGACGCGTTGCGGGACGTCGCCGTCCAGTACGTTTGGCCCGTGTTGATGTTCTGCACCGACTGCACGTCGCCATGGCCGGTGTAGTTGTAGAGCAGGCCCATCCTCGCGCGCCCCGCCACTTCCGGGTACCCCACCGTCTGCAGACGCCCCTGCGCGTCGTAGGCGCGGCTCAGCCGGTACTCCTGCCCCTGGATGCTCCACCGCTCGTGCACGGGGCGGCTCAGCGTGTCGTACTCGTACGTCTGCACGACGCCGTCCGGCGACGTGGCCGTGTGCAGCGCCCCCAGCCCGTTGGGCGCTGTGTCCCAGACAAGCGTCGTCACCTGCGCGGGGCTGCCCGTCGCCGCCGGTTGGTTGGTTTCCGTGAGGTTGCGCCCCAAGGCGTCATACGTGCGGGTGACGGTGTTTCCATTCCCGTCCGTCTGCCACCGCACGTCACTGAACGCGGTGTACGCGGTCCGGTGGATGCCCGAGTCCGGGTCATGGAGCAGCGTGCGCCGGCCCAGCCTGTCGTACTCCAGGACGGTCTGGTTGCCCGACGCATCCGTCACGGTGCGAGGGAGCCCGAACGGCCCGTACCCATACTGGGTGACCAGTGTGCCCGTGGAGATGACGTCCGCGCTCTGCACCACCCGCCCGAGCGCGTCCTCCACCGTGTAGCCCTCATTGCGCTTCTCGTCCCAGCGGAGCGTCTTCAGCCCCTGATGCTTCTTCTCCTGGAACGTGCCATCCGGGTTGTGGACGAAACGCAGCCGCCCCCGCTTGTCGTACTCGAAGCGCCTGTAGAGCACCGGTCCCAGCACCGTGTGCGGCATGGACACCTGCTTCACCCGCCCCAGCGCGTCGTACTCCGTATCCGTCACCATCCACTCGCCGTTGAAGCCCCGCGTGCGGCGCACCGACTCACGGCCCAGCGAGTCATGGCGTACCTGCGACTCGATGCCGTTGGGCGTACAGGTGGCGAAGTTCAGTCCATAGGCATTCCCCCCGCAGGTCGAGATATCGACCTCGCGCGAGGTGACGAGGGGTCGCCCGTCCTCCGACGAATAGCTGAGGGTGGCATCCCCCTTGTGCGGGCCATCTTCGGCCCGCGGGCGACCGAACGCATCGTAATACCAGCGCGTCTGCAAGCCATTGTGGTTCTGTTGCACCGCCACGACTCCCATGCCCCGCTGGTAGGCATAGTCCGTGCGGAGGACGGGGCCATTCGGGTCATCCGTGGGATGGGCAATGCGCGCCGCCACCAGCAGCCGCTCGTAGGCGTCGTAGTGGAGCTCCGTCCGGCGCTGGCGTCCCGCGGCGTCCGTGCTCACCACCTGCGTCGGCAGCCCCAACCCGTTGTAGGTGAAGACCGACTCCAGCCAGACGTCCTCGCGCTCGGGTGACACCGAATCCGGCTCCACGATGAGCCGACGCGGCAGATTCGAAGCCGGCTGGCACGAGGCACCGTCGCAGTACTGGAGCTCCGTCGTCCGGGTGACGGACAGCCCCGCGGGCGTCGTGCTCGTCACCGTCTGCCGGCGCTGCAGGCCCAGCAGGTGGTCTCCCGGCGTGGGGTGGTTCTCATAGGTGGTGGACGTCACCAGGCGGGTGCCGTCCTGCGCCACCTCCTCGTGCAGCGTGAGGTTGCCGTACGTGTCGTACTGGTTCGTCGACTCCTGGTAGCGCAGGGTTCCGTAGGCCCCGCCCACCTCCGTCTCGGTCACCTTCGACACGTACGGAAAGATGCCCCTGCCTCCGGCCGTGGGGCGGGACGCGAATTCGGAGGTGCGCCGGAAGGAGTCGACATTCCCCGGCTCCAGTTCCACCTTCGTCGTCACCTCCCAGGGCCGGTGCGCCTCCAGGTAGAAGCCCTGGGTGAGCTTGTCATTGCGATACAGCGAGGTGGTCTCCTGGGAGGCGGCCACGTCCTCCACCGTCCGCTTCGCGAATCCCAGCCACCCGCGGCCTCGCAGGTCCGTCCGGCCGCCTTCATAGCTGTACCTGAAGTCCCGGTCCCCGCCCCCGGGGATGCCCGAGCCGCTCTCGATGTGGCGCCACACCAACCACTGCCCCCGCATGTTGCAGGACTGCGGCCAGGTGCAGGTTGCCGGCGTATGGAAGGATGCCTCCGCGGAGCGACTGCGGTGCGTGACGGACTCGTACGCAACCTTCACCTGGTTCTGGAGGCCATCCTCCACCTTCTTCAACATGTCCGGCTTGTAGGAGGTGCGCACGTAGAGCACCAGCTCCCCCTGCTCCATCTGGATGACGTCCGTCAGCCCGTCTCCGTTGGCATCCAGGAGCTGGGTGAACTTCATCCCCCAGCCCGAGCCCTTCAGCGACGTCTTCGAGGAGTCCTCGGTGCTGACGCTGATGACATTGCCGCGGCCGGTGGTCTGTCCCACCGGGATGCTCAGCGGACGCACCGTGAAGCCCGTGCCCGTCGACTGCAGCACCACGTGCGTGTTGCGCAGGCCCACGCCGTAGCCGCCGTCCGTCAGCAGCAGGTCCTGCTTGCCATCCATGTTGAAGTCCACCACCCGCACACCCACGTCGGTGAGACGGTGCCGCGGGTCCAGGCGCGAGAAGCTCACCTCCGCCCCGGCCGGCAGCACCTGCGTCACCGGCGGCGCGAAGCCATTGCCGGTGTTGATGGAGATTTCGATGTTTCCCCTGTCATGCGCCTGGGGCTGCCGCTTGGCGCTGACCGAGTCGGGCAGCCCGTCCCCGTTGATGTCCATGAACCAGTGCTGCCGGTAGATGAAGTCGAGGTAGGTGCTGTTGGGGACTGGCTGCGTGGTGAGCGTCGTGGTGAGCTTCTTGCCAATCGCCCCCGACGCCGTGCGCCCCAGCGCCACGAGGAAGCGGGAGTAGTCATCCGCCGTGGCTGAGTCGAACTCGCGCACCAGCAACTCCGTCGCTCCATCCCCGTCCACGTCCACCGCGTAGCCCGCGTGGTCCTGCCCCGCGGCCACGCCCGTACGCTGGTGTCCCACGGGGAAGACGGGCGTTCCCTGCGCATCCACCTGAGTCAGGCGCGCGCCCCACTCGCGCGGGAAGGGGCTTCCGCTCGTGCCCTGCGTCACGCTGCGCACCATGTCCGGCAACCCGTTGCCGTCCAGGTCGGCGACGTGCAGGGCCGGCACGCGTACCGGGCTCGACTGGTCGAACCAGAAGTCGAACGCGTCGGCCTGGGTCTCCGTGAAGCCCGTCCCGTTCGACAGGAAGGTCTGGTACTTGCCGTTGGTGCCCGACTGCACGTCGGGCAGGGAGAGGTTGACGACGTCCACCTTCCCGTCGTTGTTCAGGTCCACGGTGCGCAGGTCATCCGCGCCGTCTCCCGCGCGCGCTGGAGACAGCGCCAGCAACTCCATGGCCGGGCCGAAGTCCTCGCCATTGGTGTTGAGGCGGAGATACCACCTGGGCGGCTGAATCTTGCCGCTGATGAGCGGGCTGAAGCGGTACATGAGGTCGTCGCGCCCGTCGCCGTTGACGTCCAGCGTCTGCAATGTCCAGAAGTCCGGTCCCGGCGCGAAACCCTCGGCGTCCGGGTAGCCCGCGCTCCCCGCGATGTAGGGCAGCGCGGAAGACACCTGCACGCGGAGGAAATACGGGTCGACGGGTGGCACCTGCTCCACACGGCCCGTCCCCGGCGTGCCCAGCTCCCAGGTGAAGAGGGTGGGGCGCTTGCAATCCCCATTGGCGTCGCACTCCTTGACCTTCTCCAGCAGGCTCCGTCCGGAGACGCTGTTGTTGAGATAGGTGAGGGTGTAGCTCCGCAGCGGCCCCGTGCCCCAGCCCGGCCCCCACATGTGGATGGACGTGAGCAGCCGCACGTTGACCATCCGGAACCCGGACACGAACCGCTCGATGCGGTCGGGCCGCTCCGTGGACTGGTAATAGAACCGCACCGCGCGGCGCGGAGTCACAACCGAGGGGTCCGTGGTGGAGCCGGTGTAGCGGATGGCCACCGGGAGCTGCTCATAGCCGAAGCCCGAGCTGACATCACCGTGCGTGCGCAGCTCGTACTCCACCAGCATGTAGTTGCCATGCCGGTCCCTCACACGCGACAGCGACCAGCCGTAGCGCACGCTCTGCGCGGCGTGGTTTCCCACCACCGTGGCATCCGTGGGGTTGCTGGAGGCCGCCTCGAAGCGCATCCGGTAGCCCTCGATGCGCGAGGCGCCTTCCCGGCCGTACTCCAGCACGAGCCCGCTCTTGAGCTGCACCTCGAACCACAGGGGCCCCAAGGCGTCCTCCTGCCGCGCCACGATGTGTGAGAACGCCTCCACCTCCGTGGCGTAGGTCTTCTCCCCCTCGTCGGTGCTGCCCACCTGGAGCAGGCGCTTGCCGTCCAGACAGAAGGCATCCGTATCGTCGAACTGGACCGGTGCCGGGGCTCCGTCCTGGGCCAGCGTCTTGTTGCACCGGACCACCTGCGACAAGCCGCTGAGGTTCCAGCCCATGCCCAGCAGGCCGTTGCCCCCCCGGCTGTTGTAGTCGAGCGACAACGATGGCTGCACTCCGGCACGCCCCTGGGGGACCCACAGCGGGACGTGGTAGGTCGCCGCGCCGCCCGGCGTCACGCTCAGGCCTCCCGCCACGGCGCCGGGCACGAGCCCCTCATCATCCAGCTCGCTCCGGACCACGGCGTCCTGCGGCGTGGGCAGCTCCTGGTCGCCCGTGAGGCGCGAGTGCGTCACGCCCCCGGACTCCGGCCTCCCTGGCTCGTCCAGCGCATAGCCGCAGGAGACCGCCATCTGCGTGCAGTACACCACCAGCGTCAGCACCGAAAGAATGCGTTTCATCCCAACACCTTGAAGCAAGCGGTGACGCCGGATGACTCCGGCGCGTCTCGCAAACCATTGTCAGAAGGCCTGTCGCCCGGAGAGGCCTCGCCTCTCCGCGCATCCGCCTCGCGAATCAGAACCCGTCGGGATTGCCCTGGCACACCCCGAACTTGCAGGTCGTCCCCGTCGGACACGTGCCGCAGCTCAGCTGCGCACCGCATCCATTCGAGGCGGTGCCGCACTGGCGCTCCTCACCACAGGCCTCGAATCTGGAAAGGGGGGTGCAACCACAGGCATACGGAGTGCCTCCGCCGCCACACGTATTGGAGCCCGAGCAGGTCCCACACGTGTACGTCCCGCCACAGTTGTTGGACACCGTGCCACACGTCTTCCCCGCGCACGCCGTCGCCTGGGGAGTGATGGTGCAGCCGCACACGTTCGGCGTTCCTCCGCCACCACACGTCTGCGGACTGGTGCAGGTGCCACCGCCGCACGTGTACGTCCCGCCACAGCCATTGGGCACGGTGCCGCAGTTCTTCCCCGAGCACGCCGTCGCCTGGGCAACGGGCGTGCACCCGCACACGTTCGACGTTCCTCCGCCGCCGCACGTCTGGGGGCTGGTGCAGCCTCCGCAGTCATGGCTTCCGGTGCATCCGTTGGACACGATGCCGCACCGTCCCTGGCAGGCCTGAGCCTGGGTCAGCGGCGTACACGCCCCGCTGCAGACGTTCGGTGTGCCACCCCCTCCGCACGTATTTCCACCTGTGCAGGTGCCACAGCTGAGCGGCCACCCGCAGCCGTCATCGATGGTGCCGCAGTTCTTCCCCTGCTCGGCACACGAGCGCGGCTGACACTGGCACACGGCCTGGTCCGTCCGGCAGACGTCGCTCTCGTCGATGCTGCCGTCGCAGTCGTCGTCGGCGCCGTTGCAACTCTCCGCGGGCGCCGTGCAGTCGCCCCAATAGAAGACCGGGTAGCCACTCAGGACCTCCCTGTGGCACGTCTGCGACGAGCCCGGACAGGAACCAGCGCTGCTCTGACACTCCCGCGTCAGGCTTCCCATCGGCAGCCCGGCGTTGTTATCTTCGACCCCGTCGTGGTCGTCGTCACAGCCATTGCACTGCTCGGGTCCGGGCGTCGGAGGCTGGCAGGGCCCCAGGGTGCCGTCCGCGAGGCACGCGGCGGTGGAGTTGGCGCACGGAGTCGCGTAATCGCGGTAACACGAGAGCCGAATCCCCGTCTGGTAGACGCACTGATAGGCACCGTTGCGGCACGTGCGCGTTCCAGGACACCCCACCTCGCTGGAACAGGCGCCGTTGGTCACCGGGCCATTGTTGGCGGCGTTCTCGTCCACCTGTCCGTCGCCATCATCGTCACAGCTGTTGCAGGACTCCGACTGATAGGCCGAACAGGAATTGGGGATGATCTGCCCACCCAGGCCGTCTTCACCCGAGCCGGTGGTGCAGCGCCGGGTGCCACTGCGACCGCAGACGGAGCATGGCTGGATGGACTCCCCCGAGAACTGACAAGCTCCCCACTGCGTCCCTTCGCAAGTCATTGTCCCCTTGCAGCCGTTGGCGGAGCAGGTCTGCGTCGAGCCGTCTACGCAGGCGGCGCGAGCCTCTCCCCACAGGAGAAGGACGACGCAAGACACGACAAAAACCAGACAGCGATACATCGGGCGAAGCAGGAGCATGCGGTGTGGACTCTGTGCTGGAGCGGAGGTCATGCCGTCTGGCGGATCGACCCTTGGCGCTCGATGCAGGTCAGGACAGAGGCGGCGCGACCCTATCTTCACACCGTCAAGAACTCAACGATTCCTATTCACGGAGAACCAATTCCGGGTCAGCAGCCACACTGCCATTGCAGCTCAATTTCCACTCCTGCATGCGAATACCCCCGAGCGCCGCCTGGAAGCACCGCGGATGCCGTCTCGAAGGACCGGCGCTGGCACAGCGGCAACGCCCACGGGTGCAGACTGGCAATTCTGGAAGGTTCCACCATGAGTCTCACCTCGTGGGCACCAGGCCTGCTCGGGCTGCTGCTGGTGACGGAACCCGGGTGCCCCACCCGCGGCAAGCTCCCTCGGTGGGATGGGTCAGCTCGCACGGTGGACCCGACCGTCCTCGTGCGCCTGGGCATCCAGGAGCTCGACTACCGGCGGGTGGCGAGCGTGGCCCTACGGGCGCGTGAGCAGCAGTCCGCCCGCACTCGCCGAGCGGTCCGCGAGCACGGCGGCGTACTCCAGCGACACCCCACGCGAGCGCGCGCGCCAGAACCACCATGCGAAGCCCGCGGCCAGCAACAGAGGCAGGGCCCACACCACGGCGCCGCGAAGCAGCAGCCGGGCGAGCACGCACGCGGTGGCGGTGGCCCACACCGGGGCGACACCGGCCTCGGTCCAGGCCACGGCATTGAGACGCCGCTGCACACGCCGGACGGGCGCGAGCACCAATGCCTGGAAGCGGCGTTCTTCGCTGGCGGCCATGTAGGAGAGGGAGTGTCGGACACTCGGACCACTCCCCACAAGCGACGCCCGGATGATGCGTCACGGCCCCACCGGGAACAGTCGTTTCACCGCCGTGAGCGGCCGGCCCGGCAGACGGGCGACGGGCCCTGCGTCACCCGGGCCCCTGCCACTGGAGCTTCTCTCGCAGGTGAGGCGGCACAATTGTACAGGCTGTGTATGAGCTGTGACTCGTAATAGGCCGAACGGTCTAGCGCGCGCTGCCACCATGACCAGGTCGCCACGTTGCGCAGCCAGGGAAGCGTCCACCTCAGCATGTCTTGATAGATTTCCTGTCTGGGCGTCATCGGCGAGAAGCCACTCCAGTTGGCGTATACTGGCGTCTCTGGAGGATTCAGACCATGAGTCCCACCTCGTGGGTGCCAGCCCTGCTCGGGCTGGTGCTGCTGGCAGGACCCGGGTGCCGCACCCGCGAAGAGTCCCCCGCGTCGAGCGAGCCTCCTCGAGCGGAGGCGCCTCCTCGCGACGTGAAACCGAGCCAGGTCGACCTGGGCGTCAAGGAGCTCGACTACCGGCAGATCGCAAGCGTGGCCCGCCGGACGGAGGCGGACTGGTGGGCCGTGGTGGGCGTCTCGCGTGGGGACAAGCCGAGCAACGGAGCGCCTCCCTTCCAGATACTGCGCAGCGCGGATGCGGGCCGTTCGTGGAGGGAAGACCCGGAGCTCACCGCCGCGCTCGGTCGCGTCGTGAGCGACGACAAGCTCCGCCCCGACATCTTCGTCTGGTACACGCCCGACATCGGGGTCATCGCGGGCGCCCTGGGCGCGCGGGTGTTGCGCACGGTGGATGCGGGGCGCACCTGGGCGTCCGTGCCGCTACCGGAGGACCTGTGGGTCCATGACCTGGCGCGTGCGGGTGAACGCACGTGGGCCTGCGGTTCCACGGGAGGCCTCCACCGCAGCGACGACGCGGGCGCGAGCTGGCGGGAGCTGGTGCTTCCGCCCTTCTCCGTCCATGCCCCGTGCATCTCCATGTCCTTCCTCGACCCGGAGCGGGGCTGGGCCCTGGGGCTGAACGGCTCCCTGTGGGAGACGAATGACGGTGGGGAGCACTGGGCTCGCCTGAACGCTCCCGATCTCCCGACGGTCCAACGCCATCCCATGCTGCCCCCGAAGCCCGAGAAGCCCCACAAGGTGGTCCGCCTGACACGCGAGGTGGCCTGGATGGCCGGCGAGTCGAGCCGCTTCCAGACGACCGACGGAGGCCAGACGTGGCAGGCCCGGCCGCTGGCCGCTGGAGAGCAGCACGCGGGCCTGCGCGTCGCGAAGACACCGGAGGGGCGGCACGTCATCATCGTCGGAGCAGCCCGAGGCGCTCCGGGCACGTGGGTTCCCGCCCTGGACAAGGATGCGGTCGCCATGGGTGATGACGCGGTGGTGACACTCGACCGACGGGACGCCGCGATGGAGCTTGGAGAGTCCGGTCTGCGCACCTACGTCTCGGGCCAGCTCGCCTGGGCCGGCCCCCTCAGGAGCGCGGGCACCGGCGTCCTCACGACGCTGGACGGCGTCGCCAGGCGGTCTCCCCAGAGCTGGCTCGGGTGGTCGGGTGAGCACGTGGTCGCCACCTTCGACGCGGGTCGGAGCTGGGTGAAGGTGGGGCGCCTCCCGCAGTCACCCCTCCAGCAGCTCGTGTTCCTGAAGGCGGGCACGGCGCTGGCGAAGACGGCGGCGGGAACGCTGCTGCGCTCCGAGGCCCTCCACTTCGGACGCCAATGGGAAACCACCACGGATGCCCTGGACGCCTACGACTTCGCGGTGAAGACCGGGCCCGCCGCTGGTGAGGCCCGCCCGAGCTCCCCCTTCGAGTGTGTGCTCTCCACCGTGCCCGCCGTCTTGAAGCTCCAGTTCGGCCGTCAGGGCCACATCACCGGGGCCCAGAACACGCTCACCCTGGAACACACCCAGCAAGGAGCCCGGCTCACGGGAGTGCGCTCTCGTGGAGGGGTGATGCAGACGGAGCCCATCGAGCCGCGGAACCTCACTCGCGCCGACGCGGAGCGCTTCGTCCGGGAGCTCGCGGAGGCAGTGACTCCCGAGGAAGTGCCAGGGGGCTGCGGCAGCACCACCCACGTCGTGGTGGTCATGGAGTGGACCTGTCCCTCCAGCCCCGCCAAGGAGGGCCGGCTGGAGCTCCGTGCGGATGACTGCACCATGCCCGACAGGACGAGCGGATATCTCCCCAACAGCTACGCGCGCGCCTTCCACCTGCATAAGGTCGCGATGCGCACCCTGAAGAACGCGCCCCACTGATTGCCATACACGGGCCTGCACGGCGGCGCGCGCCACCGCGATGGGCTGGTCTTCCTGGAGGGTTCCACCATGAGCCCCACCTCGTGCCTACCCGCCCTGTTCGGGCTGCTTCTGCTATCTGGCTCCGGGTGCGGCACCCGCCCCGAGCCCGCCTCCTCGAATGCACCGCCTCGCACGGTGGAGCGGGTCATCCTCGCGGACCTGGGCGTCGAGCCCCTCGGCTACCAGCGAGTCGAGAGCATCGCCTGGAGGAAGGAGGGCGACTGGTGGGCCTTGGGGAATACCTGGCGTTGGGACAAGCCGCTCATCAGCGGTGCGCCCTACTTCGAGGTCCTGCGCAGCGCGGATGCCGGCCGCTCGTGGCGGGAGGACCCGGCGCTCACCGCCGCGCTGAACGGTGCCGGCCTCTACAGGGATTTCCGCCTCGAGCACTTCGTCTGGCTCACGCCCGACATCGCGCTCATCGCGGGCAACCTGGGCAAGGGGGTGCTGCGCACGGAGGACGCGGGGCACACCTGGAAGTACGTGCAGCTGCCCGAAGTCGTGTGGAACCATGAAGTCCATGACCTGGAGCACGTGGGCGGACGCACATGGGCCTGCGGCTCCACCGGGAACATCCATCGCAGCGATGACTCGGGCACGACCTGGCGCAAGCTGCGCACGCCCCTCGCCACCGAGGACCGCTGCGTCTCGCTCTCCTTCGTGGACCCGGAGCGGGGCTGGGTCCTGGGGGAGACGGGCGCCCTGTTCGAGACCGATGACGGAGGCGAGCACTGGCGGCCCCTGAAGACTCCCGCCGCGGCCAGGGTCGACTCACCCGCGGCGCCCGAGACGTTCCACCAGGTCGTCCGCCTCACTCCCGAGGTGGCCTGGATTGCCAGCGAGGTGAGCCGCTTCCAGACGACCGACGGCGGCAAGACCTGGCAGGCCCGGCCCCTGACCTCCGAACAACTGAACGAGGGTCCGCGCGTCGCCACGACTCCGAGCGGGCAGCGCATCGTCACCGTCGGCTCGGCCCGTGGTGCTCCGGACACATGGGTTCCTGCCCTGAACAAGGACGCGGTCGCCCTGGGCGATGACGCGGTGGTGGCATTCGAGAGACGGGACGCAGCGAGGGAGCGCGGGGAGCCCGGTCCGCGCACCTATGTCTCGGGCCGGCTCGTCTGGGCAGGCGCGCTCCGGAGCGCGGGCACCGGGACCTTCACTGCGCTGGACGGCGTCGCGAAGCGGTCCGCGCAGAGCTGGCTCGGGTGGTCGGGTGAGCACGTGCTCGCCACCCTCGACGCGGGCCGGAGCTGGGTGAAGGTGGGGCGGTTCCCGAAGTCGCCCGTTCAGCAGCTCGTGTATCGGAAGACGGGAACGGCGTTGGCTCGCGCGGCGGACGGCACGCTGATGCGCTCGCACGCCCTTTTCTTCGGGAGCCGGTGGGATGTCACCACGGATGCCATGGACATCTACGACTTCGCGGTGGGCACGGGGTCCGCACCGGCGGAAGGCCCCGCGCTCGCTCCCTTCGATTGCGTGCGCTCCACCACGCCCGCCACCCTGAAGGTCCAGTTCGGCCAGATGGGCTGCTTCATGGGCGCCCAGAACACGCTCACGCTGGAGCTCGCCCAGGACGGCGCGAAGCTCACGGGAGTGCGGTCTCTGGGAGGAATGGAGCAGATAGCACCCATCGAGCCCCGGAACCTCTCTCGCGCCGAGGGAGAGCGCATCGTCGGGGAGCTGGCGGAGGTCATCCTGCACGAGGAGCAATCGACGGGCTGCCAATCCACCAACAGCTTCGAGGTGGTCATGGAGTGGACGTGCCCCTCCAGCCCCGCCAAGGGAGGCAGGTTGGAGCTCAGCGCGTATGACTGCACCCAGTTCCCCCATCTCTTCCCCGCGGGCTATGAGCGGGCCATCCACGCGCACGACGTCGCGATGCGTGTCCTGAAGAACGCGCCCCGCTGAGCGCCACCCCTGGGCCTGCACGGCGGCGCGCGCCACCGTGATAGACGGGCCTTCCTGGAGGGTTCCACCATGAGTCCCGCCTCGTGCCTACCTGCCCTGCTCGGGCTGCTGCTGGTAACGGAACCCGGGTGCCCTACCCGCGGCCAGCTCCCTCCGTGGGACGAGCCGGCTCGCACGGTGGCTCCGACCCTCCTCGTGGACCTGGGCGTCCAGGAGCTCGACTACCAGCGGGTGGCGAGCGTGGCCCAACGGATGGACGGGGACTGGTGGGCCGTGGTGACTGGCTCGCGCAGCGGCAGGCCGAGCAACGAAGCCGCTCCCTTCCAGATGATGCGCAGCGCGGATGCCGGCCGCTCCTGGCGCGAGGAGCCGGAGCTCACTGCCGCGCTCTCCCGGGGCATCCTCGACGACCACCACAACCTCGACCTCTTCGTCTGGTACACGCCCGACATCGGCATCATCGCGGGCTACATGGGCGCGCGGGTGCTCCGCACGGTGGACGCGGGGCGCACCTGGCACTCCGTGCCGCTGTCGGAAGACCTGTGGGTCTTTGACCTGCAGCGCGCGGGCGAACGCACGTGGCTCTGTGGCTCCTCCGGCGGCATCCACCGCAGCGACGACGCGGGTGCCCATTGGCGCGCGCTGAAGGGCACGCCCTTCAACGCCCTCGACCGCTGCAGGTCCATGTCCTTCCTCGACACGGAGCGGGGCTGGGTCCTCGGGTCGAGAGGAACCTTGTGGGAGACCCGGGACGGCGGTGAGCGCTGGCAGCAACTGACGGCTCCCGAGCCACCCTTGGTCGACAGCGACTTCGGCCCTCCGGAACCCGACCGGCTCCTCCAGGTGGTCCGCCTCACGCCCGAGGTGGCCTGGATTGCTGGCGAGGCAAGCCGCTTCCAGACGACCGACGGCGGGAAGACGTGGCAGGCCCGGCCCCTGACCGCCGAAGAGCAGGACTCGGGCCTGGGCCTCGCGGTGACACCGAGCGGGCAACAGGTCATCACCCTGGGAACAGGCCATGGTGCTCCGGCCTCGTGGATTCCCGCCCTGAACGAGGACGCGGTCGCCATGGGCGGAAACGCGGTGGTGACGCTCGGAGGAAGCCGGCTGCGCACCCACGTCTCGGGACGGCTCGCGTGGGCAGGCCCCCTCCCGAGCGCGGGCACCGGCGTCCTCACGCCACTGGACGGCATCGCGCAGAAGTCTTCCGAAGAGTGGCTCGGGTGGTCGGGTGAGCACGTGGTCGCCACCTTCGATGCGGGCCGGAGCTGGGTGAAGGTGGGGCGCTTCCCGCAGACGCCCATCCAGCGGCTCGTGTTCCTGAAGACGGGCACGGCCCTGGCCAGGACGGCGACGGGCACGCTGCTGCGCTCCCCGGACGTCCACTTCGGGCGCGAATGGGTGATTGCCACGGAGGCAATGGACACCTACGACTTCGAGATGAACGCCGGCCCCTCAGCGGGCGAGGCCCGCGTGAGCTCCCCCTTCGAGTGCCTGCGCTCCACTGCGCCCGCCACCATGGATGTCCGCTTCATCGAACAGGGCTGCGAGCACCACGTCGAGCACACACTCCGTCTGGAGCTCACCCGGGATGGCGCCAGTCTCTCGGGGAGGCTGGAGGAGAACCGCCTGGTGGAGGGGGCCGTGCGCGTCGACCATTGGAATGCCGACGCACGGAAACTCTCACGCGCCGAGGGGGAGCGCATCCTCCGAGAGTTGGAGGAGGCCGCCACCCACGAAGAAGCTCCGACCGACTGCGGCTCCACCAACAGCAGGAAGGTGGTCCTCGAGTGGGCCTGTCCCTCCAGCCCCGTGAAGGAGGGCAGGCTGACCTTCGAAGCAGACGAATGCGGCGGGCACGAGAGTCTCACCCGGCGGCCCGGGGGATATGCCCGTGCACTCCACCTGTTCCAGATTGCGGCGCGGACCGTGAAGAACGCAGCTCCACGGAGCACCGCGCCACTGCCCTGAACTGAACGCGTTCGTACCTGCGCCGGGTTGCCCTCGCCCGGCCGCGCTGTCGGAATGCCGCCCCACGGAATCCACGGGGGGATGACATGGCGACGAACAAGGTGAAACCAGAAGCACTGAAGCAACCACGCAAGGACTTCCACGAGGCCATCTGCAAGGCCCGCGGCAACGAAGTCTTGCAGCGCTCGCCCCGGACGCGCTCCGCGCCGGAGCTGTTCGGCCCGGCGGAGAAGCTCCAGGCGCCGGCGGACCTCACCACCTTCGTCCCCGAGGCCTGGCCCCAGCCCTCCTGGCGCGGCGGCATGGGCGCCATCCCCTACGACGGCGGCACCACCTTCCGCGTCTGGGCCCCCCACGCGCAGCGCGTGCAGGTGGTGGGCGAGTTCAGCAACTGGCACGCGGTGGAGCTGGCCCGCGAGCCCTCGGGCAACTTCTCCCGCGACGTCCCCGGCGCCTGGAACGGGCACCAGTACCAGTACGTCATCCAGGGCAAGTACGGCGACTGGCGCTGGCGCAATGACCCGCGCGCCGCGGACGTCACCACCTCCACCGGCAACAGCGTCATCGTCGACCACCGCGACTTCCTCTGGCGCTACGACAGCCACTTCCGCATGCCGGCCTTCAACGAGGCCGTCCTCTACGAGCTGCACGTGGGCACCTTCCACGACGCGCCGGGCTGGGGTCCCGGCAACTGGCTGAGCGCCATCGACAAGCTCGACTACCTGAGAGACCTCGGCGTCAACCTGGTGGAGCTGATGCCCTCGTCCGAGTTCGCCGGAGACTTCTCCTGGGGCTACAACCCCACCTTCCCCTTCGCGCCGGAGAGCTCCTACGGCACGCCGAACGACCTCAAGCGCTTCGTGGACGAGGCCCACCGGCGCGGCATCGGCGTCATCCTCGACGTCGTCTACAACCACCTGGGCCCCAGTGACCTGCCCCACTGGGACTTCGACGGCGAGACGTTCGGCAGGGGCGGCATGTACTTCTACACGGACGAGCGCGCCAACACCCCCTGGGGCCAGACGCGCCCCGACTATGGCCGCCCCGAGGTGCGCGACTACCTGCGCGACAACGCGCTCATGTGGCTGCGCGAGTACCACATGGACGGCCTGCGCCTGGACGCCACGAAGGAGATTCGCACCGCCAACGGCGTGGACAACCCCGCCGGCTGGGAGCTGCTCCGCTCCATCTCCGAGGCCGTGAAGCGCGAGTTCCCGTGGAAGCTCGTCATCGCGGAGGACATGGGCGGAGACCCGGCCCTCACCCATCCCCAGGGCGCCGGCTGCGACTCGCAGTGGGACGCGTCGTTCGTCCACCCCGTGCGCGCCGCGCTCACCACGCCCTTCGACGAGAGTCGCGACCTCCACGCCGTCCGCGACGCGCTGTACGCCCGCTACAACGGCCAGGCCACCCAGCGCGTCATCTACACGGAGAGCCACGACGAGGTGGCCAACGGCAGGAGCCGCATCCCCTCGGAGGTCGCACCGGGCGACACCGGGAGCTGGCGCGCGAAGAAGAAGTCCGTGCTCGGCGCGGCGCTGACCCTCACCGCGCCCGGCATCCCCATGCTCTTCATGGGGCAGGAGTTCCTGCAGGACGGCCACTTCGACGACGGCAGCCCGCTCGACTGGAACCGCGCCGGCTGGTTCACCGGCATCCGACAGGCGTACCAGGACCTCATCCACCTGCGGCGCAACTGGCACGACAACACCGCGGGCCTGCGCGGTGAGCACCTCCACGTCTTCCACCTCAACCACTCGGACAAGGTGCTCGCCTTCCACCGCTGGCAGCACGGCGGCCCGGGCGACGACGTGGTGGTGCTGGTCAACCTCGGCAGCCGGGCCTTCTCCTGGTACGAGCTCGGCCTGCCCTCGGATGGCCTGTGGCGGGTGCGCTTCAACAGCGACTGGCAGGGCTACTCGCCCGACTTCGGCAACACCTCCACGAATGACTTCTGGGCCTCGTGGGGCGGGCGGGACGGAATGCCCGCGCGCGGCGGCCTGGCGCTCGGGAGCTACAGCGCGGTCATCCTTTCGAGGGACCGCTGGTAGAACGCGCTTCGCATGCTGCTCGCCCGACCTCCAGACCTCGCGCCCCGGGCCCCGTGGCCGGACATGCCGCTGGTGGTCTGGCCCGCCGCGCTCGCGATGTGGGGCCCGGGTGACCAGTCCACGAAGCACGCCCACCACGCCATGCACCTGGTGCTCTGCCGCCAGGGCACCCTCACCGTCCGCGCGCAGGGCCTGAAGTCGGCCGAGCGCGCGGCCGGCGTCCTGGTGGGCCCCGATGCGTCCCATTCCATCGACGCGCGCGGCTGCGAGGTGCTCCTCCTCTTCGTCGAGCCGGAGAGCCACGACGGCATCCGGCTCCAGGGCTCGCTCACAGGTCCGGTGCGCCTCTTCGACGAGGCCCGGCGCGACGCCCTGCTGAGCGCCCTGCCCCGCGGCGGCCCCATCCCCCACGACGCCGTGGGGCCATGGATGGAGTCCACCCTCGAAGCCCTCTCCGGCACGCCGGAGACTCCGCACCGCGTCCACCCGCGCGTGCGCAAGCTCTTGCGCCACCTGCGCGCCGAGCCCGCCCCCGAGGACACGTCCCTCGAAGCCCTCTCCGAGGTCGCCGGCCTGTCCCCCGGGCGGCTGATGCATGCCTTCACGGACTCGCTCGGCGTGCCGCTGCGCCCCTACCTCCTCTGGCTGCGGCTCCAGCGCGCGGCGGGCGCCATCGCCGCGGGCCGCACCCTCGGCGAGGCGGCGCACGCGGCCGGCTTCTCGGACTCGGCCCACCTGACGCGGACGTTCCGGCGCATGTTCGGCACCACGCCCTCGTCGCTCCAACGCCGTAGCCAGTTCGTTCAAGCGAAGGCCCGTCCCACCGACGCATCTTGAAGGCACGGCGGCGGACACCCCGCCCGACGCCACCCTTCAAGGAGCTCGTCATGACCTTCTCGCTCGTCCTGCTGACCTTCTTCGCGCTGCTGCACCTGCCCCCGCTGCGCCGCCTCCCGGCGCTCGCCACGCCCCGGGACAGGGCGGCGGTGGCCGCGGGCCTCTTCTTCATCGGGGCCGGCGTCATGCACTTCCTCATGCCCGCGCGCTACGAGGCCATGATTCCGCCCCAGCTCCCGTCCCCGCTGTTCTGGGTCCTGCTCTCCGGCGTCTTCCAGGTGGCCGGCGGCGTGGGGATGCTGCTCGGGCGCACCCGGCGGCTCGCGGCGCTGGGGCTCATCGCGCTGCTCGTGGCCATCCTCCCCGCCAACATCCACGAGGCCGCGGCGAACAGCGCCTCGCATGTGCTGCCCCTGCCGGACTGGTACTTCTGGCTGCGCATCCCCTTCCAGCTCGTCTACATCGCCTGGGTGGCGTGGGCCGGTGGACTCTGGCGCACCTTCGGCCGTGCGAGGCTCGCGGCGCATGGTTAGTCTCGCGCGCCTATGCACTTCCGCCATCTCGGACGCAGCGGTCTGGTCGTCAGTGAAATCTCCTACGGCAACTGGATTACCCACGGCTCGCAGGTAGAGGAGGAGGCCGCGCTGGCGTGCGTGCGCGCGGCGCTGGACGCGGGCATCACCACCTTCGACACCGCGGACGTCTACGCGGGCACCCGGGCCGAGGAGGTGATGGGGCGCGCGCTGAAGGGCCAGCGCCGCGCCGGCTACGAGCTGTTCACCAAGGTGTACTGGCCCACCGGCAACGGGAAGAACGACCGGGGCCTGTCGCGCAAGCACATCCTGGAGTCCATCGACGGCTCGCTGAAGCGGCTCCAGACGGACTACGTGGACCTGTACCAGGCCCACCGCTTCGACTTCGAGACGCCGCTGGAGGAGACGATGCTGGCCTTCGCCGACCTCGTCCGCCAGGGCAAGGCGCTCTACATCGGCGTCTCCGAGTGGACGGCCGACCAGATTCGCCAGGGCGCCGCGCTGGCCCGCGAGCTGCGCGTGCCCTTCATCTCCAACCAGCCCCAGTACTCCATGCTGTGGCGGGTGATTGAGTCGCAGGTCATCCCCGCCTCGGAAGCGGAAGGCCTGGGGCAGATTGTCTGGTCGCCCCTTGCCCAGGGCGTGCTCACCGGCAAGTACCTCCCCGGCAAGCCGCCGCCAGCCGGCAGCCGCGCCACGGACCCCACCGGCTCGCGCTTCATGACCCGGCTGCTGTCGGACGACGTGCTCACCCGCGTGCAGCAGCTCCAGCCGCTGGCGAAGGAGGCCGGCCTCACCATGGCCCAGCTCGCCGTGGCCTGGGTGCTCCAGAACAAGAATGTCTCCTCCGCCATCATCGGCGCCACCCGCCCGGAGCAGGTACACGACAACGTGAAGGCCGCTGGCGTGAAGCTGGAGGCGGAGCTCTTGCGCCGCATCGACGCGGTGCTGGGCCCCGCCGTGGAGAAGGACCCGGCCCTCACCGAGAGCCCGCCCCGCCGCCCGTGAGACCTTCCGAGGGAGCCCCCGCTTTCTCTGCCCGCCGGTAACACGGCGGGCCCTGGGACGTACCAGGGGCGTGACACCCTCGACTTCCGCGCTACATCCCCGTCCCCCAGCGAGCGGATGGGCACCAAACCCGCCCTTCCATTTGACTTTCCCGGCTCGGGGAACAAGAGATGGGCGCGCGAGTTGGCAACCGGGTTACTTGAGACTCGTAGCCCACCTACACTTAGGCTTCCCTTCATGACGCCCTACCTCCTCCTGTCCCAGACGGGTCAACCCGAGCTTGGCTGGCTCAGCAGCAAGCTGCTCGGCGTGACGCTCACCTCCGCCGAGTGGGTGTTGTGGATTCTCGTCGTCCTCTCGGTGCTCTCCATCGCCATCATGCTGGAGCGGACGGTGTACTTCGCCCGCCACCGGCTGCCGGACTCGGAAGGGCTGGCCGTGCGCCTGGCGCGCGGTGACTTCGAGGCGGCGCGCAAGGCGGTGGAAGGTAGAAGCGGCATGGAGGCCGCCGTCGTCCGCGAGGCGCTGGCGTCCACCGCCCAGGGCGCGGACACCGTGGAGCAGGTGATTGCCTCCACCATGGCCCGCGAGCGTCCCCAGTACGAGCGCTTCCTGTCCTTCCTCGGCACGCTGGGCAACAACGCGCCCTTCATCGGCCTGTTCGGCACGGTGCTCGGCATCATCAAGGCGTTCCACGATTTGGGCGCCTCCGCCGTGAAGGGCGCCGCCATCCAGCAGACGGTGATGGCCGGCATCTCCGAGGCGCTCGTCGCCACGGCGGTGGGTCTGGCCGTCGCGATTCCGGCGGTGGTGGCCTTCAACATCTTCAACCGCCAGCTCAAGACGCTCACCAGCCGCGCCAACGCCCTGGGCTTCGCCCTGGTGGGCAGCCTGCGCGCCGAGCGCCCCGCTTCCGACGCGGCCCCGCGCGCCGCGGAGGTCCGCTAGGCCATGGCGGGAGGCGCGCAGCAGGACAACGACGAGGAAATCACCGGCATCAACGTCACGCCGCTGGTGGACATCGTGCTGGTGCTGCTCATCATCTTCATGGTGACGGCCAACTTCATCGTCCGCGAGACGGTGGAGGTGGACCTGCCCCGCGCGGCCAACGGCGGCGAGACGGTGCAGGGCCTGGTCAACGTGGTGCTGGCCAAGGACGGCAAGCTCTACTTCGACGGCACCGAGGTGAGCGAGGCGGACCTGTCCACGAAGGTGGCCGAGCAGGTGGCGAAGGACAAGGACACCCGCGCCATCATCAGCGCGGACCAGAGCCTCGCGTATGGCCGGGTGATGCGGCTCATCGACGTGGTGAAGGGCCAGGGCATCGCCAAGTTCGCGCTCAACATCGAGAAGGACGTGGCCCCCGCCGCCACGCCCGCCGCGCCCTGAAGCGAGACGTCACCCCATGAGCCAGGCGGTCCTCGACAACTCGTCCCTGCCTCCCCGCCGCTCGCAGGCCGCGGTGGTCGCCTTCCTGCTCGTGTCGCTGGTGCTGCACGGCGGCGGCTTCTGGATGCTCGCCCGCATGGCGGAGCGTCCCCGCCCCGTCGTCCAGCGCCCGGTGGAGCTGGTCATGGTGGAGGTGCAGAAGCCGCCCCCGCCCCCGCCGCCCGAGGAGAAGAAGGAGGAGCCCAAGCCGCCTCCGCCCAAGGTGAAGCCGGTGAAGCCTCCGCCCATCAAGGTGGCCGAGGCCCCCAAGCCCCAGCCGCCGCCTCCGGTGGAGGCTCCGCCCCCGCCCAACGACACGCCCCCGCCGCCGCAGGCGAAGCCGCCTCCGCTCGTGGTGGGCATGACGATGTCGTCCACCACCAGCGCCGGCACCTTCGCCGCGCCCGTGGGCAACACGTCCTACGGCAAGGTGGACCGCACCGCGAAGGACCCCAAGGAGGTGAAGGGGTACTCGGCGCCGAAGTACACGCCCATCTACCAGGTGGACTCCGAGCCCACCGTGGCCTCCGAGGTGAAGATTCCCTACCCGGAGGAGGCCCGCCGCGCCGGCATCGAAGGCACGGTGACGCTGTCCATCACCATCGACAACGAGGGCCGGGTGGTGGCCGCGAAGATTCTCAAGGGGCCGGGCTACGGCCTGGATGAAGCGGCGCGGGATGCCATCAAGCGCTTCCGCTTCAAGCCCGCCATCAAGGGCGGCGAGGCCGTCTCCACGGAGATGAAGTACTCGTACACCTTCCTGCTGGACTGAAGCGGCCGCTCCCCTTCCCGGGGAGCGCTGGCCGCCTGCATGCTCACTGCGGCTTCAGCGCCCGGCGCATGATGTCGCGCAGGGCGCGCAGGTCCTCGTCGCTCATCGCCGCGATGGCCTCGGGCGGCTCGGCCATGCGCTCCAGCAGCCGCTCGCGCAGGGCCGCGCCCGCGTCCGTCAGCACCAGCATCTTCACCCGCCGGTCCTGCTCGGAGCTGCGCCGCTCCACCAGCCCCCGCGCCTCCATCCGGTCCACCAGCCCCGTCACGTTGGACGCGTCGCACGACAGGTAGTTGGCCAGGGTGCTCATCGCCAGCGGGGCCTCGCCCAGCTGCCGCAGCACGTGCGCCTGCACCGGCGACAGCTCGAACTCCGCCGCCAGCGCCGGGAAGTTGCGCATGTGCGCGTGCATCAGCTCGAAGAGGAGCGTCCACGCCTGGCGTGGCAAATCCCGCTCCTCCACCTCCGTGGCGGCCTCGCCCCGTCGTCGAGACTCCGCCGGCCTCGTCTTCCGCTCCACGTGCTCGCTGCTCATGCCTTCAATGTAATTCCCCACGAGCACCTAAACAATTGACTTCATCAACCTTTGACGATTAATACATTCCGGAGCTTCCAATTTCGGACGCCCTGGCCTATGCGTCCCCGGGCCCAGGAAGGACAGGGGGTCGGGTGGCCCTGCCGAGGATGAGTCCCATTAGCCCCGGCAGTGTGCGCACCGCTGATTTCCTGTCGTTTCCGAGGCACCCGGAGGAGAAATCCGGGCGCTCGCAGTGCAGAGACAACCCGTAGCAAGTCCATTTGGACGTCGTGGCTCGCGCCGGCGCGGGCCCCTGAGGAGGTAGAGGCGGTATGAGCTCACTTCTGGCGCTGACCCTGGCGGCCACCCTGGCCGCGGCACCGCCGCCCGTATTGACCCTGGAGGACGCACTCTCCCGGGCCCGCAAGGAGAACCTGGACCTGAAGGCCGCGCAGGCCCGCCTGGAGCAGGCGGACACCGCCTCGCGCAAGGCCTGGGCGGGCTACCTGCCCACCATCGTCGCCAGCGGCGCCATCATCCGCAACTCGGATGCGGCCATCATCCCGCCCGGCCCCATCGCCCCGGTGCCCATCACCATCCAGCCGCTGATTCAGCGCCAGGCGCAGATTGAAGTGCGCCAGGCCCTCATCGCCCCGCAGCTGTGGGCCGGCATCTCCGCCGCCTACAAGTCCGAGCGCGTGGCGGCGCTGAACGTGGAGCAGGCGCGGCGCGAAATCCTCTTCGGCGTGGCGCAGGCGTACTACGGCGCCGCGGCGCAGGCGCAGGCCGTGCGCGTGCAGGAGCGGCTGGTGGAGCTCAACGCGGCACGCGCCAAGGACACCCGCGTGCGCTTCGAGGCCGGCACGGTGACGCGCGTGGCGCAGCTGCGCGCCGAGCAGGACCTGTCCCGCGCCGAGCAGGACCTCATCCGCGCGCAGAACGCGGCCATCTCCGCCCGGCTGGTGCTCGCCACCCTGCTGGCGTTCGACGACGCCAACTTCGAGGTGGCCCCGCCGCCCGAGCCGCAGGTTGCCGCGAAGGCGGACCCGGAGCAGCTCTACCAGCGCTCGCTCGAGCAGCGCGCGGACGTGGCCGCCTCGCGTGAGGCCCTGGAGCTGGCGCGCACCAACAAGCTGGGCGCGTGGCTGGCCTACCTGCCCACGCTGGGCGTCAACGGCGCGTACCGCGTCGTCAACGCGGCCGGCTTCACCGGCCAGTCCGACACCTGGGCCATCACCTTCGCGGCGTCCTGGACGCTGTGGGACGGCGGCCTGCGCGAGGCCAACCTCACCGAGGCCTCCGCCCGCATCGCGGAGAGCCGGGCCAACCAGCGCAAGGCCGAGCTGACCGCGCGCGAGGAAGTGAAGCGCTCGCAGCTGGACCTGGAGAGCGCCCTGGCCAACCGCCTCAAGGCGGAGCAGACGGTGGAGCTGGCGCGCGAGTCCCAGCGCCTCACCGACGTCTCCTTCAAGGCCGGCGTGGCCACCTACCTGGAGGTCGCCGACGCCAACACCGCGCTCACCAGCGCGGAGATTGGCTTCGTGAACGAGCGCCTCCAGTCGGCTCTCGCGGCGCTGCGCCTGCTGCGCTCCGTGGGCGCCTTCGAGGCCCGGGCGCTGGACTCGGACCTGAAGGACCCGGACGCGGTGCCGCCGCACCTCCAGCCGCTGCCGGGCGAGTCCGCGCCGCGGCCGGTGGAGCAGCCCGCGCAGCAGCAGCCCGCGCAGCAGCAGCCCGCGCCGCAGCCGGCGCCGCAGCAGTAGTCGCCCGGGCTTCATGGCCCCGGCGCCCATTCCCGGGCGCCGGGCCGCCTGCCCTGGAGCGCGGGTGGCGAGCGGTGCTTGTGAGCGCCCACCACCAGCCCCACCCTCGGGGGAGAGGCATCCACCCTTTCCCGAGGAGGACGTCATGTCGGACGGACAATGGGGGAACTGCAAGGGCTGCAAGTACTTCAGCAGCCACCATCCCCAGCCGAGCAGCGACGAGACGAGTCAGTGCATGCAGCCGGAGCTCAGCAAGTACGAGCTCGAGGTGTCCGGCGACAGCGGCTGCAACGCCTGGGAGGCCCGCGCGGGAGTCGGCGGCACGGCGACGCCCTACCAGGAGCCCGCGCCCTCCATCCACTGAGGGCCGCCGCGCCAGCCCGCGCCGCGGGGCCCCTCAGCCGCTGGAGGCCTCGCGCGCGAGCGGCACCGCCGCCACACCAGGCCCGGTGCGGTAGTAGATGCGCTCCATGAGCCGGCGCTGGTGGACGAGCGGCTTGTCGTACTTGTCCAGCCGCATGCCCTTGTGGCTGTAGGGCGTGCCCGCGACGGTGGGGATGAAGCGCGCGTCGTCGCGCACCTCCCACCACGTCAGCGCGGCCGCCGCGCGCGCCGCCACGGGCAGCAGCGGGCGCATCGCCGGCACCACGCACTTGAGGAACGAGAAGACGTGCAGGCGCGTGGTCGTCGCCGTCTCCGGCACGAAGAAGATGTTGGCGCGGGTGACGAACGGCCGCTGCCTGCCCGTGGGTGACACCCAGCCCACGGTGTAGCGGCTGCGCACCGGGTCGAAGCGCGTCACCCAGTCGTTCTGGAAATAGTCCCCGTCGCGCACGCCGAGCAGCTTCATGAGGGGCGCGGCCCGCTGGGGCGCGCGGTAGTGCACCTCGGTGCGGTCCTCGTGGTTGTGCGCCTCGTACTCCACCTGGTCCGCGCGCGGGTCGTCCCAGCCCAGGCGGGTGTGGACGTAGGGCGTGTGCTCGTCCTCGCTGAAGTTGTCGAGCGACACGTGCAGCGGCGCCTCGAAGAGCTGGGAGAAGGCCCCGCCGTAGACGTACCCGTCGGCCTCCATGTCCGGCATGGCGGACAGCGGCGTGTCCCGCTCGGCCAGCCACAGGTAGTCGTGGCGCTCCACCACCTGGAAGCTGCGCGCGTCGCAGTGGCGCAGGTCCGGCTGGCTGGGGTTGGCGCCCCTGCCCTCCGCGTCGAAGCGCCAGCCGTGGTACGGGCACTGGAGCCGTCCGTCCGCGCGCACCCGGCCCTTCGACAGGGGCGCGAAGCGGTGGGGACAGGCGTCCGCGAGCGCGGCGGGTTTCCCCGACGCGTCCCGGAAGAGGGCATAGGCACGGCCGGCCACCTCCACGCGCACGGGCTTCTTGCCGAGCGAGCGGGCGGGGAGCACGGGGTGGAAGTGACGGATGACGTCGGGCGGGGGCACCATGACGCCCCAAGTATAGCGGCGTGCGTCGGAGCCCGTCCCTCGGCAATGTGAGGCCGGTGTCCCGCTCCAGCGCCTCGCGCGGGCCCTGGTCTATGATGTAGCGCAGTGGACGCTCCCCCCTCCCTCCTGCGCCGCCTCCGGGTGCCCGCCCTGCTCTTCGCCGTGACGGCCCTGGCGGCCGCCACCGCGGCGTTGCACGTGCAGGGCCTGCTGCCCGCGCGGGTGCCCGACGCGGCGGAGCCCTTCCACTACAACGGCTATGCGCAGGTGCTGCGGCACGTGCGGCCGGACGGCGACGTGGACTTCGCGTCGGTGGGCCGCGAGCGCAAGGCGCTGGACGGCTTCGTGGAGTCGCTGGCCTCCTTCTCCCCCCACAACCGGCCGGACGTCTTCCCCACGCCCGAGGACGCGCTCGCCTACTGGCTCAATGCCTACAACGCGCTCGTCCTCCAGCAGGTGGTGGACGGCTACCCGTACCTGGAGTCCGTCCGCCAGCCCTGGCTGGGGCGCTTCTTCTGGGGCCGGGCGTGGCCGGTGGGCGGGGAGCGGCTGACGCTGTGGGCGCTGGAGAACCGCGTGCTGCGCACCGAGTTCGCCGACCCGCGCATCCACTTCGCCCTCTTCCAGGGCGCGCGCGGCGGCCCCCGGCTGGACGGCGCCCACTTCCAGCCGGAGTTCCTGGACGCGCAGCTCAACGACGCCAGCCGCCGCTTCATGGCCGACAAGCGCCACGTGGACCTGGACGGCGACACCGTCCACCTGGCGCGCCTGTTCGACACGTACCGCGACGACTTCCTCCGCGCGCTGCCGGAGGGGCGCGGCGGCAACGTGCTCCAGCTCGTCTGGGCCTTCCTCCCGGACACCTGCGAGGAGCGGCCCGGCTGCGCCACGCGGGGAGACCTGGACCGCGCCTGCGGCCCGAAGCTGGACCGCTGCCACATCGTCTACACGCCGGAGGACTGGACGCTCCCGGACGCCGCCGCCCGCGAGCCCCGTCCCTAGACGTCACGCGGGCAGCCGCTCGCGAGGCCCCCGGCGCGGCGGCTCCTTCCCGTCGCGGTGCACCTGCTTCACCACCTCGGTGCCGCTGCGCTGGAGCAGCCACTTCTCCAGCCCCACCACCGGCAGCACCACCGCCCCCAGCAGCACGGACAGGCCAATGGCCTCCAGCGACAGCGGCGCGGTGCCGAACACCCGCTGCATGAAGGGCACGTACATGAAGGCCAGCTGCAGGACCACCAGCACGCCCACGCCGACGAAGACGGTGCGGTTGCTGAAGAGGCCCACCTTGCGCAGCGAGCCGGTGAGGGTGCGGCACATCAGCATGTAGAAGATCTGGAAGCTGATGACGGTGTTGACGGCCATCGTCTGGGCCTCGGCCAGCGCCAGCGCGTGGCCCACGCGCGGCAGCTCGCGCCGGTACTCCCAGAGGAACAGGCCGATGGCGCCCGCGGCCATCAGCAGCGCCACCATGCCGGTGCGCCTCACCACGAAGCGGCTGAGCACCGGGGCGTCCGGGTCTCTTGGCGCCCGGCGCATGATGTCCGACTCCTTCGCCTCGAAGGCCAGCGGCAGCGCCAGCGACACGGTGGCCACCAGGTTTATCCAGAGCAGCTGCGTGGGGAGCATGGCCATCAGCGGCACCTGCTCGCCCCCGAGGTCCTGGATGGGGAAGAAGGCCACGCCGAACATGAGGATGAGCGCCAGGCCCAGGTTGGTGGGCAGCACGAAGGCCAGGGACTTGATGAGGTTGTCGTAGACGCGCCGTCCCTCCTCCACCGCCGCGGCGATGGAGGCGAAGTTGTCGTCCGTGAGCACGATGTCCGCCGCCTCCTTGGACACCGCCGTGCCCGTAATCCCCATGGCCACGCCGATGTTGGCCTGCTTGAGCGCGGGCGCGTCGTTCACCCCGTCCCCCGTCATGGCCACCACGTGCCGCTTCGACTGGAGCGCCCGCACCAGCCGCAGCTTGTGCTCGGGCGCCACGCGCGCGAAGACGTTCGTCCCCAGGGCCACCTCGGGCAGCGCCGCGTCGTCGACGGCGGCCAGCCGCGCGCCGGTGAGGCCCGACGCGCCCTCCTTCAGCAGCCCCAGCTGCACGCCGATGGCCTCCGCCGTCGCCGGGTGGTCACCCGTAATCATCTTCACGACGATGCCCGCCTCGTGGCACATCCGCACCGCGGCGATGACCTCCTCGCGAGGCGGGTCAATCATCCCCTCCAGCCCGAAGAGCCGCAGCCCGCCGGCCACGTCCTCCTCGGAGAGGCCCGCGTGCGAGGCGGGCACGTCGCGGCCCGCCACCGCGAGCACGCGCATGCCCTGTCGCGCCAGCTGCTCCACCTCCGCCAGCACCGCCTCCGGGGTGGCTCCGTCGTGCGGGGCGCAGCGGCTCAGCACCGCTTCCGGCGCGCCCTTGAGGAGGATGCGCCGGCCCCCCTGCCCGTCCTCGTGCAGGGTGGCCATGAACTGGTGCTCGGACTCGAAGGGGATGGCGTCCAGGCGCGCCAGCTTCGTGCGCGCCTCGTCCACGCGCAGGCCGGCCTTCTCCGCCGCCACCACCAGCGCTCCTTCGGTGGGGTCCCCCGTCATCTCCCACCGGTCTCCCCGCCCCTGGAGCGAGGCGTCGTTGCACAGCGCGCCGGCCAGCAGCAGCTCGCGCACGTCGTCGGGCAGCGCGCCCAGGGGCTGTCCGTCCCGGCGCAGCTCGCCGGTGGGCGCGTAGCCCACGCCGCTGAGCGAGCAGCGGCCCGACGGCGTCCACACCGCCTGCACCGTCATCTCGTTGCGCGTGAGGGTGCCCGTCTTGTCCGAGCAGATGACGGTGGTGCTGCCCAGCGTCTCCACCGCGGGCAGCTTGCGGATGACGGCGCGCCGGGCCGCCATGCGCTGCACGCCGATGGCCAGGGCGATGGTGACGATGGCGGGCAGGCCCTCCGGAATCGCGGCCACCGCCAGGGTAATCGCCACCACCACGGCCTCGCTGACCTCGTAGCCGCGCCACAGCCCCACGCCCAGCAGCACCGCGGACACCGCGAGGATGCCCACGGTGATGTACTTGCCGATGACGGCCAGCGCCTTCGTCAGCGGCGTCTGGAGGTCCGCGGCCTGGCTCAGCAGCGTGGAGATGCGGCCCAGCTGGGTGGCAGGGCCGGTGGCCACCACCACCGCGGAGCCCGTGCCGGACGTCACCAGCGTGCCGCCGAAGACGAGGCTCGCCCGGTCCCCCAGCTCCACCGCCTCCTCCACCGGGGACACGTGCTTCTGCGCCGGCACCGACTCGCCCGTGAGCGCGGCCTCTTCCACCTGGAGGTTGCGCGACGCGAGCAGCCGCATGTCCGCGGGCACCTTGTCGCCCGACGCCAGCTCCACCACGTCCCCGGGCACCAGCTGCGCGGCCGGCACCGAGCGCTTCTGCCCCCCACGCAGCACGGTGGCGCTCTCCGGCACCATCAGGCTGAGGGCCTCAATCGCCTTGCCCGCGCGGTACTCCTGCACGAAGCCGATGAGGGTGTTGAGCACCACCACGGCCGCCACCACCAGGCCGTCCGTCACCTTGCCCATGACGATGGCGAGCACCGAGGAGGCGATGAGCACCCAGATGAAGGGGCTGTTCACCTGCCGCCAGAGCAGCTTCAGCGGCCCCTCGCCCTTCTGCCGCTGGATGACGTTGGGCCCGACGCGCGCCAGCCGCTCGCGTGCCTGCTCCTCGGTCAGGCCCTTCGGGCCACTCTCCACCCGGGACAGCACCGTGTCGGGAGGCAGGGCATGCCACGGGGTAGCCTGGGCGGCGGGCGGCCCGGCGTGCGGCGGCGTGCGCGCCAGGTCTTGGGAAGGGGGCGAGTCGTGCATGAGGCGGCTCCTCCTCGACCAATCTGGTGACGGTGGCCTCCAGTTCCATCCATCTCACGGGCAGGCAAGACGGCCGGAACCCTCCGCCCGGGCTGGAAGCTGGCTCGGTGGACAGCGAATTGCCCTCGGGCGCCGCCTCGTGTCCGCCAGAGGGAAGCTCGGGGCCTGCCGCATTCCGTCGAGGTTCCGCGCCGCCCCTCCAATCCCGCCTCCCAGGGGCCAATGCAACTGGCACTGCAAGTGCAATCCGTCCTCACGGACGATTCGTCCGGGAGGCGTACGTGAGCGCGAAGCAATGGAGGAAGGGGCTGGGGCTGCTGCCCGCCCTGGGGTTGATGGTGGGGTGTGGTGGGGTGGCGGGGCCGGAGGCGGAGGAGAGCGAGCCCCGGGTGGAGGCACAGTCGCAAGAGGAGGCGCTGGATTCCTGCCAGCAGGTGACGCGGTACGAGGACGTCGTGGTGCCCCCGCAGGATGACGCCTACGTCGCGGCGCAGTGGCCGGACGTGAACTGGGGTCAGAGCCCCGAGCTGCTCGTGGATGGGGACCCGGAGATGGAGGCCTACCTGCGCTTCTCCGTCGCCCCCGGTCTGCTCGCGGACGTCACGGTGACGCGAGCGCGGCTCCAGCTGTACGCCTTCGACGGCAGCACGGACGGCCCGGCGCTCCACCGCGTCGGCTCGAGCTGGAACCAGTCCACCCTGACGTGGAACACCCGCCCGGGACGCATTGGCGGTCCGCTGGCGGACCTGGGCGCCGTCACCACCAACAGCTCCGTCGAGTTCGACGTGTCGTCGGTGGTGAGGGGCGAGGGGATGTACGCCTTCGGACTGGTGCCCACCGGTGGCAATGGCGTGGACTTCTACTCACTGGAGCGCTCGCAGCAGGACCAGCGGCCGCGACTGGTGCTCACCGTCGCGCGGACGTACTGCGACCGCCGGGGCACGAGCGGAGACCTCGCCTGGGCCCGGCAGCGCGGTGGGGCGGGCAGCCAGCGGCCGGAGGCCTCGGCGGTGAGCGCCGACGGCAGCCAGGTCGTCGCCGTCTCGTTCGACGCGCAGGCCCAGCTCGGCGGGCAGACCTTCACCTCGCCCTACCACTTCGCCCTGGTGAAGTACGGCCCGGATGGCAGCCACCAGTGGTCGCGCGTCCATGCGCCCCTGGCCTCCACCGACCGCCTCGAAATCGAGGACCTCACCCTCACCTCGCTGGGCAACATCCTCGTGGTGGGCGGCTACACGGGCGCTCCCGACTTCGGCGGAGGCCCCCTGCCCGCGACGACGAACGACGGCACGTACGGGCTGTTCATCGCCAAGTTCTCTCCGAATGGCGGCTTCGTGTGGGCCCACGGCTTCGTGCCCCAGGGTGACGGCGGAAGGTACCTGCGCGCCATCGGCCGCGGGGTGGCCACCGACGCCAACGGCAGCCTCATCGTCACCGGCGACTTCACCGGCCGGCTGGATTTGGGCGGAGGGACGATGGAGTCCGGGCCAGCCCACTCGCAGGACGCCATGTTCCTCGCCCGGTTCTCCTGGGAGGGAGACCACCTGTGGTCGCTGGCCGTGCCGGAGGGCACCAGCAACCCGTGGAGTGACGGCACCAGCGGCCATGACGTGATGACGAATGCCTCGGGACAGATTTTCGTCGGCGGTGCGGCGGGCACGGGACGGCTGGGCGCCACGTCGGACTCGACGCCGTTCATCGCCTCGTACAGCCCGGCGGGGGCGCTGCTCTGGTCCAAGGCCTTCAACGACGCGGAGGGCACCGTGCTCTCGCTCGCGCGCATGCCGGGAGATGCGGTGGCCTTCGGTGGCTTCTTCTCCGGCGACATCACCTTCGCGGGCACCACCATCACCAGCCCGCCCGACGAGGTGGGCCTGCCCCGGCACAACGGGTTCCTCGGGGTGGTGTCCGCCTCGGGCAGCGAGACCTGGGCCCGGGGCTTCGGCGGCAACGGCCAGGACTACTTCCATCACCTCGGCGCGGATGCGGCAGGCAACATCTCGGTCGAGGGCCGCACCTTCACCACCATCGACCTGGGGGGCGGCGTGGTGGGGCACTCGACGCAGGTCAACCCGTTCGTGGCCAGCTACGGCCCCACGGGGGCGCACCGCTGGTCTCGCGTGCTGGACCCCTACCTGGACACCTGGGGCCTGGACGTCCTGCCCGATGGGCACACGCTGGTGCGCGGCGTCTTCTCCCGCCCCGTCACCGTCGATGGCACCGTGCTCACCCCGCCGGACGACAAGGGTGAGCTGCTGTTCCTGAAGTTCGAGCCGTAGCCGGAGGGCCTGGCCGGCGCTCAGTGATGGGATGCACCGCCCCCCGGCCGCGTCCGGGGGGCGGTGCGCTGGCACGAGGGGCCGCGGTGGAAGCACGCGTCCAGGGGCCGTCCGAAGAAGCGGCTCACGGCGCTACGGCCACAGGCTCTGCCACTCGGTGAAGAACTGCGCGTCCCGGACGACACAGGCGTGCGGGTCCGTGGGGCACAGGCCGGTGGTGCTGGTGATGCGGCGCCACTGCGCGTTCATCCGCTCCGGGGCCCAGTGCCTGGGCGCATCCGGGTCGCAGCTGTCGCGCGTGTAGTCGGTACCCGTCTGTCCGCGCGCGATGAGGCCGCGGTACGTGTCCGCGCCCGTGGGCGTGGTGAACGGCGGCAGGGTCCAGCTCGCGGAGGTCCCCGTGTTGCCGAGCGCATCGCAGGGCGAGGCGAGCATGACGACGCGACGCACGCCGTAGTCCTTGCCGATGACGCCCGCGTGGCCACCGCCCTGTGAGTGCCCGGAGACGATGACCTTCGCCGGGTCGAGGCGGCACAACAACGGGATGCAGGAGGGATTCTTGAGGAAGCTGCCCCAGCCGCCGGCCGGGTCGCCCGTGTCACGCAGGTACACGAGCAACCGGGTGAGCCGGGGGATGATGGCGTCCTCCGGGTTCATGGACGTCACGGCGCTGCCGGGCTGGACGTCGCCGGTGATGAGGGTGCGGCGGGTGGGGAGGAAGCAGCCATCATTGCTCCCGCAGAGCATGCCGACGGCGGGAAGGTTCTGGTACGTGAGCCCGATGACGCGGTAGCCCCTGGAGCTGGCGCTGGCGTAGATGCTGTGGTCGGCATCCGCGTAGTTGCCGCTGAGCAGGTTCTCCGGCTTGCCGCCCGTGCCGGGCAGGAAGACGACGAGCTCCGCCTTCGCCGGAACCTTGGGACGGATGACGACGTGCGGGTCCGGGTAGCTCCCCGAGCCGGGCGTCCCCGCTTCCGCCGGCGTGACGAAGCGACAGACGGCGCCCGTGGGGCCGGTGCAGGCACTCACGCCCTGCTGCACGCTCTCCACGGGAGGAGCCGTCCCCGGCTCCACGGAGGGCTCGGCGCCACAGCCCATGGCCAGTCCCAGCCCCAGCGCCAGCGGGGCCCACCACCGCATCCACGTCGTCGGCTTGCTCAAGCAGTCGCCTCCTCACTGGCCAGCCGGCTCATTCCCGCTGGCGACGGCCGCTCCCACGGCGCGCTCCGGCCTCCAACACCATCCGTGAATAATGGTTGCGGAGCGCCTGCGCTTTCCGGTCGGGGCGCGGGTGGTCTGAGGCGTCCATTCACGGTAAGCCAGGGGGAAGTCTGGGCCCCGGCCCGCGGGAGGACCTCACCATGACCGACCCCCACTCCATCGCCGCTGGCTTCGTCACCCACGAAGTCACCAACCAGCCTCCGCCGCTCGTCTACGACGCCTGGAAGACGGACACCGTCCTGCGCGAAGTGGTGGCCCGCGAGGGCGGCGGCTGGGCCGAGGCCGACCTGGCGAAGTACGGCCCCCTGGTGGGCGGGGAGATGCAGCAGCTGGCCGTCCTCGCCAACGAGAACAAGCCGAAGTTCCGACCGTTCGACCGCTATGGCCACCGCCGCGACGAGGTGGAGTTCCATCCCGCCTACCACCGGCTGATGGAGCTGGGCATGGCCCACGGCGTGTCCGGCTTCGCGTGGCGCAACGAGGCGACGCCCGGGGCCCACGTGGCCCGCATGGCCCTCTTCTACCTGCACAACCAGGCCGACCAGGGCACCAGCTGCCCGCTCACCATGACGTACGCCTGCGTGCCCGCGCTGCGCCACCAGCCGGAGCTGGCGCGCGAGTGGGTGCCGCGCGTGAGCTCCGCCACGTACGACAGCCGCTTCATCCCTGCGGCCCAGAAGACGGGCAACACCGTCGGCATGGGCATGACGGAGAAGCAGGGCGGCTCGGACGTGCGCACCAACACCACGCGCGCCCAGCGGATGGGCAGCGCGCGCGGGCCCGGGCAGCCGTATGCGCTCGTGGGCCACAAGTGGTTCTTCTCCGCGCCCATGAGCGACGCGTTCCTCGTGCTCGCGCAGGCCGAGGGCGGCATCTCCTGCTTCCTGATGCCGCGCTTCACGCCGGACGGCGAGCTGAACGCCATCCGCATCCAGCGGCTCAAGGACAAGCTGGGCGACTGGAGCAACGCCTCCTCCGAGGTGGAGCTGCACGGCGCCTTCGCGTGGATGGTGGGCGAGGAGGGGCGCGGCGTGTCCACCATCCTGGAGATGGTCGCGATGACGCGGCAGGACTGCATGATTGGCTCCAGCGGGCAGATGCGGCAGGCGCTGGTGCAGGCGCTGCACCACACGCGGCACCGCACCGCGTTCGGCAAGCGGCTCGTGGACCAGCCGCTGATGCGCAACGTGCTCGCGGACCTGGCGCTGGAGTCCGAGGCCCACCTGACGCTCACCGCGCGCGTGTCCCGCGCCGTGGACGCCAGCCCCCGCGACGCGAAGGAGGCCGCCTTCGCCCGCATCGCCACCGCCGTGGGCAAGTACTGGGTCTGCAAGCGCACGCCCGTCTTCGTCAACGAGGCGCAGGAGTGCCTGGGCGGCGCCGGCTACGTCGAGGAGGCCAACCTGGCCCGCCTGTACCGGCAGGCCCCGCTCAACTCCATCTGGGAGGGCAGCGGCAACATCCAGTGCCTGGACGTGCTGCGCGCCGCCTCGCGCGAGCCGGCCAGCCGCGAGGCCCTCTTCGCGGAGTTGCTCGCGGCGCAGGGCGGGCACGCGGCGTACGACGCGGCGACGGCGCGCCTGCACAAGGAGCTGGCCAACACGGACTCCATGGAGACGCGCTCGCGCTTCATCGTCGAGGGGCTCGCCGTCGCGCTCCAGGCGTCGCTGCTCATCCGCGCGGGCAACACCGCGGTGTCGGACGCCTTCTGCGAGTCGCGCCTGGGCGGTGCCCATGGACAGACGTTCGGCACGCTTCCGGCGCACGCGCCGATGCAGGCCCTCATCGAGCGCGCCTTCACCGAGGAGGTAAAGTGATGTGGACGCTCGATGAGGTGCTCACCACGGCGGCGCGGAAGTACGGCACCCGCGAGGCGCTCGTCACCCCGGGCCGGCGCGTGACGTTCGCCGAGCTCGACGCGGCCGTCACCCGGATGGCCGGCCACCTCCAGACGTACGGCGTGGGGCCGGGCGACAAGGTCGCCGTCTTCGGCCGCAACACGATTTCGTGGGTGGTGGGCTTCCTGGCGACGCTGCGGCTGGGAGGCACGACGGTGCCCCTCAACCACAAGCTCGCCCCGCCGGAGCTGGCCTTCATCCTGGGCCACAGCGAGAGCAAGCTCCTCCTGGCTGACAAGGACCTGGCCACGGGCGTGCCCGACAGCAGCCGTGAGAAGTGCCGCGTCCTGCTGCTCGGCGGGGATGACACGCTCGACGGAGTCACGATGTTCGGGGCTCCGGCGCCCGCCGTCCGCTCGCAGCGCGCCTGTGCCCCCGGCGACGTCGCGGAGATTCTCTACACGTCCGGCACGACGGGGCTGCCCAAGGGCTGCCTGCACTCGCACGCCAACGTCCTCTTCGCGGGCATCGCCAGCAGCCTGGCCTATGGCCTGGACTCCACCGACCGCGTCCTGCTGGCGATGCCGGTGTGGCACAGCTTCCCGCTCAACAACCTGCTGCTGGGCAGCCTCTACGTCGGCGCCACGGTGGTGATGATGCCGGAGTACCACCCGCTCGGCATGCTGGAGACGATTCAGCGCGAGCGGTGCACGCTGTTCTTCGGCGCCCCGGTGGCCTTCCTCATGCCCCTGCGCGTCGTGCCGGACTTCGACCGGTATGACCTCGGCAGCGTGCGGACCTTCCTGTATGGCGGCGGCCCCATCGACGCGGACACCTCGCGCCTGCTCGCGAAGCGCTACCGCACCGAGCGCTTCTTCCAGATTTTCGGCATGACGGAGACGGGCCCCACGGGCACCCTGCTGCGGCCGGAGGAGCAGGTGGCCAAGGCGGGCTCCATCGGCCGGTATGCCGTCAGCGGCTGCGACGTGAAGGTGATGCGCGACACGGAGACGGAAGCCGGGCCGGGCGAGGTGGGCGAAATCTGGATGCGGTGCCAGTCGATGATGCTGGGCTACCACCGGGACCCGGAGGCCACCGCCGCCGCTTTCCATGACGGCTGGTACCGCACGGGAGACGTCGCCCGTATCGACGCGGACGGCTACCTGTTCATCGTCGACCGGCTGAAGGACATGATCATCACCGGCGGGGAGAACGTCTATTCGAAGGAAGTGGAGGACGCGCTCGCCAGCCATCCGGACCTCGTCGAGTCGGCGGTCATCGGCATTCCGCACCCCGACTGGGGCGAGACGGTCGCCGCCGTCCTCGTCCTGAAGCCGGGCGCCACCTTCGACGAGAGCAGCCTGCGCGCCCACTGCGAGGCCCGCCTGGCGCGGTACAAGTCGCCGCGCATCTTCCACGTGGCGGACACCCTGCCCCGCACGCCCTCGGGCAAGGTCCTCAAGGTGGAGCTGCGCAAGAAGTATGCGCGGGCGTGAGCGTGCAGAAGTCCACGGCCCTCACCCGTGCGGCCAGCGGGTGATTGCCGGAACTCCCGGCGGCGGGGACACTCCCGCCGCATGCGCAAGCTCCTGCTGACCCTCCTCTGCTCTTCGCTTCCGCTCGCCTTCACCGCCTGTGGTGACGAGGACGAGCCACCCATCGACGCGACGCCCGACGCCTGGACCTGGGTGGACATCGCCGGCACCGAGTGCGGCAACGGCGAGCAGACGGGCATCGGGGTCAACCCCAACGAGGCGAGCACGGACCTCTACATCTACATGCAGGGCGGCGGCGCCTGCTGGGACGAGCGGACGTGCTTCGTGCTGCGCAGCGCGAGCAACATCAGCACGGGCTACCGGGCGGCCCAGTTCCAGACCGACGGCACCCGCACTGCGTACATGTTCGACCGTGCGGAGCCGGCGAACCCCTTCCGGGGCATGTCCTACGTCTTCGTCCCCTACTGCACGGGCGACGTCCACGGCGGCGACGCGGTGCAGACCTACGGCACGCAGCAGGTGCACCACAAGGGCGCCAGCAACGTGGAGGCGTGGCTTCCCCGGCTCGTCTCCACCTTCCCGGGTGTGAAGCGCGTGTTCCTCGGGGGGAGCAGCGCGGGCGCGTTCGGCGCGCAACTGAACTACGAGCGCGTCGTTGCCGCGTTCCCCACGGCCGAGGTGCATGTCCTCGCCGACTCGGGGCAGATGGTGACGCCCGCGGGCACGCTCCTCGACACGTGGCTCAAGAACTGGGGCGTGACGATTCCGGCCGCGTGCACGAACTGCGCGACGGACTTCACGCGCTTCCCCGCGTACCTGGCGGACACGTATCCGGAGTCGCGCTTCGGGTTGCTCGCATGGAGCCGGGACAGCGTGCTCAGCAACTTCTTCGGCTACTCCGCCGCGGACTTCGAGACGCGGACGCTGCAGCTGCTCACGACGTCGTACGACGGGAAGGAGAACGCGAGGTACTTCCTCAAGCGCGGGACGCAGCACACCTTCCTGGGCAGCCTGGACACCCTCACCAGCACCACCGGCGTGGCGCTCGAGGACTGGGTCTCCCAGTGGGTCGCGGGCGATGCCGCCTGGAACAACGTGCAGGAGCCGTGAGCGTCGGTCGCCATCCGTACACTTCGTGGCGGGCCAGGAGGTCCCCTGGCCCGTGGTGAGCCCCACCTTCCCAGCGGCCCCCCACCCTGGCATTCAGGACTTGAGCCTGACGTAGCGTCAGGGTTCATCCTGGAGGCCAGGATGGGAGGACACGGGATGCGAATCGGGGAGCTCGCCAGGCACGCCGGGCTGACGGTGCGGACACTGCACCACTACGACGCCATCGGCCTGCTCACACCCTCGACCCGCTCCGAGGGCGGCTACCGGCTCTACGGGCCGGAGGACATCGCCCGGCTGCACGCCATCCAGGCGATGCGCCAGCTGGGCCTGTCGCTGGAGGACATCGCCCGGCTGCTGGACGGTGGCGGCACCACCCTGCCTGTCATCGTGGAGCAGCAGCTGCGGGCCCTCGACGTGCAGATTGAGCAGGCCGAGAAGCTGCGCGCGCGGCTGGGCATGCTCCAGGCCAAGCTGGAGACCGGAAGCGTGCCGGACATGGACGACTGGCTCGCCACCATCCGGATGATGACCACCTGCGACAAATACTTCAGCGCGGACGAGCTGAAGACCATCTTCGGCAACTGGCGGCGCATCTCCACCGACTGGGTGGCGCTCATCACCGACGTGCGGCGGACCATCAAGGCCGGCATTCCAGCGGACAGCCTGGAGGTGCAGCCCCTGGCGCACCGCTGGATGACGCTGATGGGCATCTGGATGAATGGGAACTTCGACCTCATGTACCGGTGGGGCGAGATGTACAGGCGCGAGCCGTCCGCGCTGACCGGCAAGGGGCCCGACCTGGGCATGGTGGCGTACATGGACCGGGCCATCCAGCTGCGCATGGCCGCGCTCGGACGGCACCTGAGCATCGACGAGCTGATGCGCCTGAAGCAGGTGCCGCCCGAGGCGTGGGACACGCTGGCGGGCTCCGCGGCAGAGCTGATGCGAAAGGGCGTATCACCCGGCGCGTCCCGGGCACGAGCGCTCGGGAAGCAGTGGCTGGGCCTGCTGGAGCGCGTGGCGGACCATGACGCCGTGCTGTTCGACAAGCTGCTGGCGGCCTACCGCCAGGAGCCACTGGTGGCCGCCGCGTCGGTGCGCGAAGAGGCGGTGCGGCAGTACCTGCAGCGCGCGGTGCAATCCGTGCTTGACCCTATCGCAGCGTGAGGCTGGAGGCTCCGTTCCAGAGGAGCCAGAGACACCATGAATCCCCATCCAAGCGACCCGCCACGCGCCGGCCTGTTCAAGGACCGCAACTTCAAGTGGATGCTGAGCGGCAGCATCATCTCGATGCTGGGCGACCAGTTCACCATCATCGCCCTGCCGTGGCTGGTGCTGATGATGACCGGCGACACGCTGGTGCTGGGCCTGGTGCTCGGGGTGATGAGCGTGCCGCGCGCGGTGTTCATGCTGGTGGGCGGCGCGGTGGTGGACCGGTACTCGCCCAAGCGGGTGCTGATGTGGACCAAGCACGTGAGCACGGTGCTGCTCCTGGCCCTGTCCGCGCTGGTCTTCACCGGAAACATCTCGACGGTCTCGCTCTCCCTGCTCGCCTTCGGCCTCGGCCTGGCCATGGCCTTCAGCATTCCCTCGGGCACGTCCCTGCTGCCGCACGTGATTGCGCCCCAGCAGCTCCAGGCCGCCAACGGCGTGGTGCTGGGCCTGCGCCAGCTGTCGATGTTCGCGGGCCCCCTGCTCGCCGGTGGGATGATTGCCGCCTTCGGGGATGGCCACAGCGAGCGGGTGTCGGACACCCGGGGCTTGGGCGTCGCCTTCCTGTTCGACGCCATGAGCTTCGCCGTGTCGGCGTGGACGCTGTCCCGGGTGATGACCACGGCTCCGGCGGACCGCACCGGGGCTCCGGCGGGACAGGCGGTGTGGCAATCGGTGGCACAGGGCCTGCGGTGGTGCTGGAACGACCGCGACCTGCGCACGTGCTTCCTCTACTGGTCGGCCATCGCGCTGCTGATTACAGGACCCCTCCAGATTGCACTGCCGGTGCTCGCGAGCCGGCTGCCCGGCTCGAGCGCGGCGGGGTTCGGCCTGCTGATGGGGGCGCACGGCGCGGGCACGCTGTTGGGGATGGGCGTCGCCGGCGCACGGCCCGGCATGCGGGTCCGCAACCTGGGCACCACGCTGCTGCTGGTGGATGGGATGGTGGGCCTGCTCTTCATCCCCATGGGGCTCATCACCGCGCTGTGGCAGGGCGCCTCGCTGCTGCTGACCATCGGCCTGCTGAGCGGCTTCATGCACGTGGCCGTCTTCACGTGGATTCAGCGCCGCGTGCCGCCCGCCCTGCTGGGCCGCGCGATGAGCATCTTCATGTTCATCTTCATGGGGCTGGCGCCCATCTCCGCCGCCGTGACGGGCTGGCTGATGCGGGGCGTGGCGCTGCCACAGGTGTTCGCCGTCAGCGGCGGCTGCCTCGTGGTGGTGGTCGCGATGGCGATGGCCACGTCGCGCATCCGCGACATCTCGGAAGCGCCCGCGCCCACCGCCGGGCGGTGAGCCCGACCGGCCGAGGCGCCCGGGCCGCGCGGGGACAGGCCACGCCTTCACGGGCGGTCCGTCCTCCCCGCGCGGAGGACGGCGCTACGGAGAGGTCGCCCGCGCGTCGTCGTAGGTCACCACGCCGTTCGCGTAGAAGCCCACCCTTCCGGCCGTCAGGCTCGTGTCCGTCCCCTGCACGCGGAGCACGCCGTCCACGTAGCCCTGGAGGGACGTGCCCTGAATCACCAGGGAGAGCGTGTGGAATGCCGACGTGCTCGCGGTGAACGGCACCGTCTGCACGGTCTGCGTGGAGCCGGACACCTTCTTGTTCAGCACCACGTTCCCGTTGTGGAGGACGAGGAAGTAGAAGTTGTTGCCATCCACGTACCGGGCGACGAGCCCGTTGCGGACGCTCGTGGAGCCCACCTTCACCCGCGCCGACCAGGTGTAGCTGGACCACGTCGGCTGGCCGGCCGTGACGATGTACGTCCCGGAGGAGGAGGACTGCTGCCGGGCCGCCTTCGTTCCATCCGTCACGATGGCCCAGCTCCCGTTGCCGCTGGCATTCGCCCAGGCCCCCGACGGGAAGCTCGTGGACGCCTCGAAGTCATCCGCCAGCAGCGTCGTCCCGGTGCCCGCCGGCGTTGTCACGCTCGCCGTGTTGCTCGCGGTCGAGAAGTTGCCGGCTGCGTCGCGCGCCTTCACGGTGTAGCCGTAGGTCGTCGACGGGCTCAGCCCCGTGTCGCGGCACGACAGCACGGCCACCGAGCACACGCGAACCCCGTCGCGGTACACCGAGTACGACGTCACCCCCACGTTGTCGGTGCTCGCGCTCCAGGCGAGGTCGACGTCGCTGCTGGACACCGCCGTCGCGGTGAGCCCCGCCGGAGCCGTGGGCGGCGTCGTGTCCGAGCCGCCAGGGCACGCCGCCGTCGGAGTGCCCACGGAGTTGCCCGTCACCAGCTGCGCCGTCGCATCGAACGTGTTGCCGCAGAAGGTGCCCTGCGGCGCGCTGTGGTCATTGCGGATGAAGGCGCCGGTCGCCTCGCGGAAGGTGTTGTTCCTGGCCACGTTGCCGCCCTTGTCGTACGCACCGGAGTCGGACTTGAGCTTCAGCGCGTAGCTGCGGCTGCCGGAGATGACGTTGGTGTCCAGCACGTTCGCGTGGCCCCGCAGCTCGATGAGGCTGCCGAGGAACTCCAGCGGCTCGTCGTTGTAGCGGCAGTCGTTCCTCGCGAACGTGTTGTCGTGGGCGTTCTCCTTGACGTTGAGACACTCCGAGCCGTACGTGTGAATCGTGTTGTCGTGGATGTGATTGAACGAGCTGGGGTCATTCGCATACATCGGCTGGTCGGTCGACTTGGGGCTGGTGCCGATATAGACGCCCTCGCCGTTGTGGTACTTGTAGCCGTCCACGTCGTCGCCCTTGCCGTACATCCCGCACCACTGGATGACCGAGTTGGCGACTTCATTGCCGTGCGCGTTGTTCCGCATGCGGATGCACTCGCCGCCCGCCCCGTTGAGGAACATGTCGCGAATCACCACGCCGGTGATGTCGCGCGACGCCTCCGCCGAGCCGATGTAGATGAGCCGGCCGTCAGCGACGAGGCCCTGGTTGTCGTCCTTGAACTGGCGCACGCCCGACAGGCTCGTGGGCCAGGTCTTGTTGACGAGCTTCTCCTGCCCATCGATGGTGAATCCCTCCAGCACGTAGTGGCCGTGGTCGATGTTGAAGATGCGCCCCGTGCCGAACAGCACCGCCTTGTAGCGCCCCGAGCGCAGCTTCCCGGTCTCAGGCCCCTTGAGGGTGATGGGCGCCGTCGCGGTGCCGGCCCGCTTCGTGACGGGCCGCTCGCGGTAGATGCCCGCGGCGAGGTGAATGGTGGTTCCCGCCGTCGCCTTGTCCAGCGCGGCCTGAATCGTCTTCAGCGGGGCCGTGGACGTGCCCGGATTCGAGTCCGAGCCGCTGGGGCTCACATAGAGGGCCGCCGCCCCCGCGAGCGAAGGCAGGACCGCCAGCACCAGCGCGAGCACGCGGCCCGGCCTGGGATTCGAGGAGGGTTTCAAGGTGGCTCCTGAGAGGGGTGACGCGGGAGTGACCCGGGGGCTGTCACATGGATGAGACAAAGCCATTGCCAGCCGCGCCACTTTCCAAGTATTCAAGAATTTGCGGCTTTCTCAGCCTAACCTACCTATCCGATGACTCCCAGAACCCTTCGTTGGACCGCCCTCGTGGGCGCCCTGCTCCTGGCGGCGGCCGTGGCGCTGCTGCTGCCCTGGGGCCCCTCCTCGCCCCCCACCGACGACGGCGCGCCGGCCGGCGCCACCACCGCCGCCGCCGGGAGCGTGGGCGGAGGGCAGGCGGCGGACCCGGGCGTGACGCCATCGCCCGAGGAGCGCAAGCCGGCGCAGGAGCAGATTCCGATGCCGGGCTGCTGGAACGGGCTCCAGGAGTTCGACCGGACGGTGTCCATGGACACGTTCCGCGCCGCGCTGTCGGCGGCCATCGCCAACCGGGACCGCTACCTCGCGAACTACCTCCAGGAGCGCCTCACGGAATTGGTGGGCAATGACGCGGCCCGCGCGCTCCAGGTGCTGGAGTGGTCTCAGGGCACCAGCTCCCCGGAGCTGAACATCTACCTGGAGGCGGTGAAGGCGGCGCCCGCCGTGCATGACGCGAAGGTGTCCGGGCAGCTGCTGAAGATGGGCGAGGACAGGACCGGCTCCCTGCAGGCCCGCTCCGCGGCGCTGGACGCGCTGGAGACGCAGCGGCGCATGGGCCCGTCCGACCTGAAGCGCCTGAAGGCCGTGGCGCTCGACGAGACGGTGGACTCGGTGGCCTGGGTGGCCACGCGCACCATGGGCCGGGTGATGAAGGAGGACTACGAGCGCACCGGCACGTACGCGCCCTACTGGAAGGAGCTGCTCGACATCAGCGGCAAGTCCGACGACATGGCCGTGCGGCTGCTCGCGCTGGAGATGCCGTCGTACTCCAACCCGCTCATCGGCGAGGACTCCTTCGCGCAGCTCGAGAAGACACTGAAGACGGACCGCGAGCGCGACGTGCGGGAGATGGCCGCCTTCCGCCTGGGCGTCACCAGCTCGCCGGACAAGGCGTTGGACATCTACCGCGAGGCCTTCGAGAAGGAGCACGACGTCTGCGTGCGCTGGGCCATCTTCCGCTTCGCGGTGCGCGTGGCCGGCGCGAACGCGCTGCCGCTGTTGCAGGAGTTCGCCGCGAAGGACCCGCGCTTCGTGCAGGACTACACCGAGTTCAGGGACCTCTACGCGACGGGCGCGGTGGACTTCGCCCGCATCTGGCTGGGCAAGGCGGAGCACCACTCCTGCCTCGTCGAGGAAGGAGCGCCGCACTGATGCTCCGCACGAGGATGAACCCCATGAAGCGCACCACGCTCCTGTCGGCCCTGCTCCTGCTCCTTCCCGGCGCCTCGCTCGCGACGGAAGCGAAGGAGACGGTCCTCAAGCCCGCCACGTGCACGGTGGAGGGCATGCTGGACGACGTGCGCGCCGCGCTGAAGGGCGGCTCGCCGGCCCTGCAACGCTACGTGAAGCTGCGCCTGCGCGAGGCCGCGCTCGCCATGTCCGCGGATGGGCTCCAGGCGGCCCTGGCCCGTGAGCGGGACCCGGCCGTGCTGGAGGCGCTGGGCGCCGCGCTGGCGACCAAGGCGGGCAACGCGGAGGACCCCTCGCTCCTGCAGCCGCTGCTGGCGAGGGCCAGCGGGGACTCGGACCCGTCCGTCCGGGCGGCGGCCGTGCGCGCGATGAGGGCCACGGCCTCCGTGGAGTTCATGGAAAAGAATGGCGGCGTGGTGAGCTACGAGCAGCTCGTGCGGGACGCCTCCCCCGAGGTGCGCGCGGCGGTGGCGGACAACCTCGTCGCGGAGAGCGCGGAAGTCTACAGCGGCCATGACCGCCGGGTGTCCGAGGCGGCGGTGGCCACGGCGGCCGCGGCGGAGGACCCGGTGGTGGCGGCGAAGCTGCTCGGCGAGGTCTCCATGGAGGCCGTGGGCCCCGCGGCCGTGGAGCAGGTGACGAAGCAGTTGCGCGCGGAGGACCCCACGCTGCGCGCGGCGGCGGCCACGGCCCTGGGCGGCGTGCCCGGCGCGGAGTCCGCGGGCGCGCAACGCTCGCTCGTGGACCTCTACAAGAGTGACTCGAACCCGGCGGTACGCAAGGCGGCGCTCCAGGGACTGGCCCGGCTGGGCCAGTCCAGCGCCCGCCCGCTGATGGAGTCCCTGCGCGGCGTGGACCGCGCCATGGACCCGGAAATCGACGCGTGGCTGTCCGCCATGAGCCTCAACCTCCAGGAGTGGGAGTTGCTGCTGCGCGAGAAGCAGCGGCTGCGGAGGTGACCCCTGCATCACCGCGGTACGCAGCACTGCAGTGCAACCCCAGAGGAGAAAGTCCCCCTATGAAGACCATGAAGTTGACGATGGCCGCGCTGACCCTCGTGGTGGCCGGCTGGGCCACCACGGTGGCCGCCGCGACGGCCGTGGGCCCCATCTGTGACGCCGCCGCCCGCGTGGGCTCCACCACGTACTACTCGTGCTCGGGCAGCAGCCACACCGCGCTCGACATGAGCAACGGCACGTGCAGCGTGTGGAACCACCGCGGCATGATCAACGTCAGCCGCTACTACGCCTACTACGGCGGCTGTGCGGCCAACTGCAGCGGCGGCACCACCTGCAACGGCGGCGCGGGCAACTACTACGTGGTGACGGGTGGCAGCGGCTGGGACTTCCGCCAGCTGCACCTGAACGCCAACGCGTCGTCCGGCTCCAAGACGTGCGACCGCTGCGCGCTGGGCCTCGTGGGCTCCACCGGCAACTCCACCGGCGCCCACGTCCACGCGGACAACCGCCAGTACGGCACCCGCAAGTCGGCCTGGTACACCAGCGTCGGCACCACCTGCGGCTCCAGCGCCTACTGCCAGAACCGCGTCGGCACCCCCACGCTGTAATCCGCCGTCCGCTTCACGCCCCGCCCCGGCCAGACACGTGCCGGGGCGGGGTTTTCATTTCACGCGTCCGCGGGCTTCCCCTCCGAGGACACGCGCCGCAGCAATTCGGCCGTGGGCCGGTCCGCGGGGAAGAAGGACTCGATGGCCAGCTCGGACAGGGTGATGTCCACGGGCGTGCCGAACACCGTCGTCGTGCTGAAGAGCGACAGCAGCCCGAAGCGCGTGTTCAGGCGAAGGGGCACGACGACGCTCACCGGCTCGTCCGCCCCGTGGCCCTTGGGCCAGGCGCCGCCACCGGGCGGTGGCAGGGCGCGCAGCTCGTCATGGAGCGCGGCGAGCTTCTCGTCCGCGGTGACGGCCACCTGCCGGTGCAGCCGTCCGAGCACATGGCCGCGCCACTGCGCCGGGTTGGCGATGTGCGGCGCCAGCCCTTCCGGGTGCAGGCTGAGCCGCAGCACGTTGACGGGGGGCTGCAACAGCTCGGGGGAGACGCCCTCCAGCAGCAGGCCCACCGCGCGGTTGGCGGCCACCAGCGTCCAGTAGCGGTCCACGGCCAGGGCCGGGTACGGCTCGTGGCCGGTGAGCACCAGGTTCACCGCCTCGCGCGCGGCCTCGAGCGCGGGCTGGTCCAGGCTGCCCTCCGAATAGACGGGAGCGAAGCCTCCGGCGACGAGCAGCGCGTTGCGCTCGCGCAGGGGGATGTCGAGCTCCTCCGCGAGGTGGAGCAGCATCTCCCGGCTCGGCTTGCTGCGGCCGGTCTCCATGAAGCTGACGTGGCGCGCGGACACCTCCGCGCGCATCGCCAGGTCGAGCTGGCTGAGACTCCGGCGCTGGCGCCAGATGCGCAGCAGCTCTCCGACAGGACGGCTCTGGGTCATCATGTCCGGAAACATAGAAGCGGGGCGTAGTGCCTCCAATTACCTCCCGCGTAATTGAGACCGGACAGGGGGAAGCGCAATTTGGGTTCATCACGACGGCGGAACGGCTTCACCGCCGCTCGTGCCCACCCGCATCGCGAAGGAATCACACATGACCGCGCTCTCTTCCTCCAAGTCCCTGCTCGGCCGCACCCTGCTCCTGGATGGTGTCGTCAGCGGCGCCACCGGCGCGCTGATGTTCCTGGCCGCTTCACCGCTGGCGGACCTGCTGGGCCTGCACGAGCGCCTGTTGCGCGTGGCCGGCTTCAGCCTGCTGCCCTTCGCGGCCCTGCTGGTGTTCCTCGCGGTGCGGCCCACGGTGTCGAAGCCACTCGTCTGGGGCATCCTGGTGGTCAACGTGCTGTGGGCCGTGGACAGCCTGCTGCTGTTGACGACGGACTGGGTGGCGCCCACCACGCTGGGCTACGCCTTCACCGTGTTCCAGGCCGTGGCCGTCGCGGGCTTCGCCGGGCTCCAGTACGTGGGCCTGCGCGGGGCGCACACGGTGGCGCACGCCTGAGATGACGTGGGCCACGAAGAAGGCGGCGCCACCCGTGAGGGTGAGCGCCGCCTCGTGAGCCGGCCGCAGGAGCGGTGGGCTACGCGGCCAGCAGCGCCGCGCCGATGATGCCGCTGTCGTCACCCAGCTCGGACTCGGTGATGAGCAGCCCCTCGCGCGACACCTGGGACGACCAGCCCTGCACGCCCTCCACCACGCGGCGCCGCAGGCCCGCGCAGTGGGTCAGCACGCCGCCTCCCAGGATGAGCCGCGCCGGGTTGAGCACCGTGACCTGGTTGGCCACCGCCAGGGCGAGGAACTGCGCGGCCCGCTCGTACACCTCGCGCGACGGGCCGTCGCCGGCCTCCGCCGCCTGCTCCAGCGTCACCGGCGTCACCCGCGCCGGGTCTCCGCCCGTCAACTCCACCAGCATCGGAGAGCGCCCGGCCGCGAGCAGCTCGCGCGTCTGCGCGATGAGGTTGTGGCCCCCCGCGTACGCCTCCAGGCAGCCCAGCTCACCGCAGCCGCAGCGCCGCCCGCCGGGCACCACCTTGATGTGGCCCAGCTCGCCCGCCACCCCGCCCGCGCCGTCCAGCAGCTTCGCGTTGGCGATGATGGCGCTGCCCACGCCCGAGCCCACGAACACCACCAGCAAGTCGCTCGCCCCACGCCCCGCGCCGGCCTGCAGCTCGCCCCAGGCCGCGGCGGCCAGGTCGTTCACGATGCGCACCGGCTTGCCCAGCCGCGCGGTGAGCATCTGCCCCAGGGGCACGTTGCGCCAGCCCAGGTTGGGAGCGACCGACAGCACGCCCGAGTCCTTGTGAATCTGGGCGGCGGCGCCCACCCCGCACGAGTTCACCATGACGCCCGCGCCCCTGACGGCCGCGGCCGCGGCCTGGGCGATGGTCTCCACCACCCCGGCGGGGCTGCGCTCGGCCAGGGCCACCTTCGCGGAAGCCAGCATCTTCCCGCCCTCGTCCACCACGGCGGCGCGGGCAAAAGTCCCTCCCAGGTCGATTCCCAGCGTCGGCATCGGCGACCTTCCTTTCTCAGCCCTTCAGCCTGGACACCAACGCCGCGACCAGCGTCTCCACTTCCTTCTGGCGCGCGTCGTCCTTCAGCTTCCCCTCCGGCGTGAAGGCCTCCATGGCCTTCGGCAGGTGCACCTGGGCGGGGAGCACGTGCGCCCCCGTGGAGGACAGCACCTGCCGCAGGTGCGGCTGCATGCGCGAGGTGCCGAACATGCCCGGCGTGGCGCCCATCATCGCCACCCACTTCTCCTGGAACAGCCGCCCCGGCGGACGGGACACCCAGTCGATGGCGTTCTTCAGCCCGCCCGGGATGGACGAGTTGTACTCCGGGCTGGAGATGAGGAGCCCCTGCGCCTTGCCCAGCCGCTCGCGCAACTCGGTGACGGGAGCCGGCAGGCCCGCCGCCTCCACGTCCCCGTCGTAGAAGGGCAGGTTCAGCGCTTTCAGGTCCACCACGTCCACCTCCGCCCCGAGCGAGCGGGCGTGCTGGACGGCGACCTCCAGGAGCTTGCGGTTGAAGGCGCCAGTCCGAAGGCTTCCGCTCACCGCGAGGATGCGAGGGGCCGTCATCGCTAGCCCCCGACTTCCTTCTGCACCTTGGCCACCGTGCCCTCGATGAGCGCCTGGATTTCCTTCAGGCGCTCCGGGGTGTTGGCCTCGAAGCGGAGCACCAGGATGGGCTGCGTGTTGGAGGCGCGGATGAGGCCCCAGCCGTCGGGGAATGTCACGCGCACGCCGTCCACGTCGATGATGTCGTGTCCCGCCGCGCGCAGCGTCTCCGTGGCGCGCTTCACCATCTCGAACTTCTTCTCCTCCTTGGTGTCGAAGCGCAGCTCCGGGCTGGCGTACGTCTTCGGCACGTCCGAGAGCAGCTCGGACAGCGGCTGCTTCTCGTTGGTGAGGATTTCGAGCAGGCGCGCCGTGGAGTAGATGGCGTCGTCGAAGCCGAAGTAGCGGTTCTTGAAGAAGATGTGGCCGCTCATCTCCCCGGCCAGCTCCGCGTGCTCCTCCTTCATCTTCGACTTGATGAGCGAGTGGCCCGCCTTCCACATGATGGGCTTGCCGCCGCGCTTCGCGATGTCGTCGTACAGCGTGTAGCTGCACTTCACCTCGCCGACGATGGCCGCGCCCGGGCTCTCCTTCAGCACGTAGCGGCTGAAGAGGACCATGATCTGGTCACCCCAGAGGATGTTGCCCTTGTCGTCGATGACGCCGATGCGGTCCGTGTCGCCGTCATAGGCGATGCCCACCTCGGCCTTCTCGCGCTTCACCGCCTCGATGAGGTCCTCGAGGTTCTCCACCACCGTCGGGTCCGGGTGGTGGTTGGGGAACGTCGCGTCCATCTCGCAGAACAGGGGCACCACGTCGAAGCCCATGGCCTGGAACAGCGGCACCGCCACCGCGCCGCCCGTGCCGTTGCCGGCGTCGATGACGATGCGCATCCCCTTGCGGCCCATCTTCACCGTCTGCTGGATGAAGTGGTTGTAGGAGGTGATGATGTCGTAGGGCTCCACGCGGCCCTTCTTCGAGCCCACCTCGAAGTCCTTCGCCTCGATGAGCTTGCGGAGGGCCTGGATTTCGTGGCTGTGGAAGGTGGTCTTCCCCGCGCCAATCTTGAAGCCGTTGTACTCGGGCGGGTTGTGGCTGCCGGTAATCATGGCGAGCCCGTCCACCGGCAGCGTGTTGGCGGCGAAGTAGGTCAGCGGCGTGGGCACCACGCCCACGTCGAGCACGTTGAGCCCGGTGGAGGTGAGGCCGGCGCAGAGGGAGTCGCGGAAGCGGGTGGACGACTCGCGGCAGTCCCTGCCCACGACGATGGAGCGCCCGCCCTGGCGCCGGATGATGGTGCCCAGGCCCTTGCCCAGCAGCTCCACCACCTCGGCGGTGAGGTCCTTGTCGACCAGGCCCCGGATGTCGTACTCGCGAAAGATATGCGTGTTCATGAAGGTGTCCCCGCCCCCAGGATGCCAGAGGGCATGGCAGAGGGCGGCGGACTCTACACGAGCACGGGGCCGGGCGGCACAAGCCTCAAGGCCCGGGCTGACTCCTGAACGACTCGGCCCCCCGGGGCTCCCGGCCGTACGCCTCCCCGGGGGCCAGCGGGGCGAACCACAGCAGGTCCAGGGCCCTCATTCCCGCCGCGTCGAACAGGCCCACCTCCGTCCGGGCCGGGTCCACCGCGAGCTCATAGGTGGCGTGCTCCCCGGGCGCCAGCGTGCGCGCGGACAGTTGGGGCGCAAAGGGCACCCGGGTGTCTGCGGAGAGGCGCAGGCCGTCCAGCGTCACGGGCTCGCTGCCCCGGTTGTAGAGCTGGACCCACCAGCCTCCGGAGGCTCCGCGCCCCACCCGGTCGATGACCAGGGGGCCCTGGCCATGCTTCTCCAGCGCGTCCAGGTGGGCGAGCAGCCAGGCACGGCGCTCGCGCACGAAGCGGCGCAGGTAGTTGGCGCTCTCCGCGGCGTGCGCGGGGCTGACGTACTTGTCCGCGACGTGGCCGTCCTGGTCCGGGAGGATGAAGGGGGCCAGCAGGGCGTGCATCTTGTCGATGCGGGCGCCCAGCTTCGCCTCGGTGAGGCGCGTCTCGAGCAGCTCGCGCATGCGGCGGATGTACTGCGCGCGCAGCGTCGGGTCGTCGAGGATGCGCGTGGTCAGCGTGCTCCACGTGGGCCGCATGTCCTTGTAGCCCAGGTCATCCCGGCGGTGGACGTACAGCTCGTAGACCTTGGGGTCGTACCCGCTGAAGCCCGGGTGCGGGTAGTCCTTCTTCACGCCCTGGTTGGTGTGCAGCGTCTTGCGGTTGTAGAGGCTGAGCGCGTTGTTCAAGTCCCACGGGACGAAGGTCCACTTCCCCGTCTCGCGGCTGTAGATGAGGTAGCTGCGCGCGTCCTGGTGTGTGTGATTGACGATGAACGCGTCCAGCACCATCCAGGTGATGTAGTCGTCCAGCTCGACATACTTTCGCGCGAAGGCCTCGAAGCGGTCCGGCGGCGTGCGGTTGAGCCCGTCCAGGAAGGTCCACAGCCGGGTCCAGGGCTCCTTCTCGTTCGTCTTCTTCTCCCAGTCCTCCATGTACGGCTGCTTCGGCGGCGGCCGCATCTCACAGTCATGCATGCCGCAGCGGTAGATGTCGCCGTCGTCGTCCAGGCCGTGCGCCGCGAGGAAGTCCTTGGTGATGGACTCCACCTCCACGTAGACGCCCTCGTACTCGTCATTGATGTACAGGTGGACGTACCGGACGCGGGGCACCTCCAGGCCCAGGCTGGCCGCGGTGTCGTACCAGAGCTTCTCCGTGAGGTAGCCGCCGTCCTTGTACGCGGCGAGCAACTCGATGCGCCTCACGCCCTGGAAGCGGTCCTCCTTGTCGAAGTGCACCTGGAAGGGCTTCTTCACCTCGTAGCGGGTGGAGCGGCCGCGGTAGCTCAGGTCCACCGTGTACGTGCGCCCGTCCGCCGCGAAGGAGGCCGGCACCTCGTAGTCCCGGTTCTCGATATTGTCGTTCAGCGCCTGGAGGTGCTCGGGCGACACGGTGAGCCGGTACTCGGGAATGGACGTCTGCAGGGCCGGCCAGTCGGGCAGCGGCTTCGTGGGGCCCGCGTCCGGCGTGCCCGAGTCGGGCGTCCCGGAGTCCGGCGCTCCAGCGTCGGCGGTGCCGGAGTCCGGCACGCCCGCGTCCCTTCCCGCGTCCTCGTCGCCAGGGCCTGAGTCCGGCAGACCCGCATCGGGCGGTGTGCCCGCATCGGAGCCGGGCCGGTCGAACCCACCCGAGTCATCCAGTGGAGTGTCTGGCGTTGGAGGATTCGAGGACGCGCTTCCACACGCGCCCAGCAGCAGCATCAGTCCAGCGAGAAGGGCAAACCGTTTCATGTCACCCGCGTGTAAGAGCAAATCGCACGCCAGGGTGATTGGCCCGCGTCTTGCCAGTGAAGGCGAAGCGCGGAGGGCTACGGAGGGAAAGGCTTTGCCCCGACGCGGGGGGTAGCCCTCTCAGGCAGGAGCCCCCGAGGACAGGGATTGAGTCGGCAGGGTCACACCGCGCGCCGAGCGGCGCAGCTCCTGGTAGTGGCGCAGCCAGGAGACGTTGAGCGGGTCCAGGGCGAGCGCCTCGGAGTAGCGCGAGAGCGCGGCGCGCAGGGCGCGCTGGGCCTCCATGGCGTGGCCCTGGGTGAAGAGGGTGCGCGCGCGGGCCTCCGCGTCGGGGCGGGCGGCCAGCCAGGCGCGACGCAGCGGCTCGACGGCCTCGTCCGTGAGGCCCGCGTCGACACAGCGCGCGAGCCCGGCGAGGTTGCGCCGGACGGCATCGAAGCCCGCGCGGTTCAGCGGCTCGCCCAGGGTGCGGCGGGCGGCCTCCACGCGCTGGCGCAGGGACTCCAGCGTGCGGCGCTGCTCCACGGGCAGCTGGCGCTGGCGGAAGCCGTCCAGGCGGCGCAGGGCGGCGGTGGCGCGGCGGCGCACCTCGTCGAAGTCCGCGTGCGGCGCCGCGCCCAGCAGGGCGTACGGGTCCTTCGCCACGCCGGCGGCGCGCGACAGCAGGCGGGCAAGCTCGGCGTCCGGACGGAGCTGCGCGGGCCGCTGCGCGCTCGCGAGCGCCTGCGCCAGCAGCTGGAGCAGCGGCTCACCGGGCTCGGCGTACTGGACGAAGATGCCGGCGGCCACGTTCCAGATGCGGGCCTCGTCCTGGGTGACGTGACGGACGACGTCGCACTCGCACACCACCGTGCGCCCGGCGAAGGTCAGCTCCACCGGCACCCGCGCGGCGAGCGGCGGCAGCGTCCCCCGCGACGCGGCGAAGAAGCCGTCCGTCGTCACGTCACCGGCGTCCACGGAGACCAGCCCCGACGCGGCATCCAGCCCCACGCGCACGCGCAGCCCGGCGGGCGCGGGGACACACGGCGCGGAGACCTCCAGCACCGGCGCGGCGCCGTGCGCGGCCTCGCGCAGCGCGAGGTGCAGCGGCGTGGCCCCGTCCGCGGGCACCGGCTGCCCGAAGATGGAGACGCTGGCATTCATTCCCGGGGCCGCCATGGCGGGCACCAGCGGAATGGGATGCGGGAGGATGTCCCAGGGCACGCCCGTGTAGGGGAACGGCGGGGACACCCCGGCGGGCGGGCCCTCCACCAGCTCGTCCACGACGACTTCGATGTCGGCGAGCGGCTCCTCCTCGTCGGCGAACGGGGAGCGCGGCTCGGCCTCGGACGTCAGGCAGCTGGCGAGCGCCTCGCGGAAGGCGCGCGCATCCGGGAAGCGCTCGTCGGGGCGCTGGGCCAGGGCGCGCAGCAGCACGGCGGACAGCGCGGTCGGCACGCCGGGATTGAGCGCGTGCGGCTGCGGCGGGGTCAGCTCGCCCACACGGCCGAAGCCGAAGGGCAGGCGCCCGGTGACGAGCAGGTAGCCCACCACGCCCAGCGCGTACAGGTCCGCGCGGCCGTCCACGGCCTCGCCGGACCACTGCTCGGGCGCGATGAACGCGGGCGAGCCCACCACCATGCCGCACGCCCGCTCCTCCGCGGACAGGCTGGCGCTGAGGACGGCGCTGGCGCCGAAGTCGAGCACCTTCACCCGCCGCTCGCCGTGCCTGTCGCGGGTGAGCACGAGGTTGTCGGCGCACAGGTCCCCATGCACCAGGCCCCGCGCGTGCGCGGCCTCCACGGCCTCCACCGTCTGGGTGAGCAACTCCACGGCCTCCACCGGGGCCAGCGGCATGGGCAGGCGCGAGAAGGGCTCGCCATTCGCATGCTCCATGAGGAGGCACGGCAGGCCGCCGGGGCCGGGGCGCGCGTCGAGCACGCGGGCCACGTGGCGGTGCGTCAGCTCGCGCAGGGTGCGGGCCTCCGCGTAGAAGCGCGTGCGCACGGCGGGCCGCGCGGCCAGGTGCGGGTGCAGCACCTTCACGGCGAAGCGGTGCGCGCTGGGCAGGTGCTCGGCGAGGTACACCGTGCCCAGGGCCCCCGCGCCCAGCCGGCGCTTGAAGACGAGCGGCCCGTGCCGCTGCCCTTCCAGCGACACCTCCGCGAACGTGGTGGAGGCGGCCTGCCCGGCCGGGCAGGGAGTCCCGGCCGGATGAGTCACCGCGCAGTGCTTGCATGCCATCGAAGCCACCCTCGTTGCGCCCCCGAAGTGGGGCGGGCGGCGTTGGCTCTGCAACCTTCGTGCAGCCCTCCTTCGTCCACGAATGGACAGGGCAACCTCCCGACAGCGCGAGAAGTGCCGGTGTGCGGGTCCCAACGCACCCGTAATTCTTCCAGGGCGGCTCGCGAAGATTCTCCCGCGCACATCCGGCGCCATCCGGCGCCTCCGGGGGCTGTCACCCCCGCCTGCTACTCCGGGACTGACGAGAGGTCCTCCATGTTCGTCCGTCATTCCGGCCGTCACGGCTGTAGCAGCCACAAGCCCAGCGGCCTGTCCCACACCCTGCTCATCCCGCTCCTGGCCGTCACCGGGTGCGGCCCCCTGCACCTGAAGGAGATGCCGCTGAGCGACCTGGACAGCGGTGCGCTGCGCTACCGCTCCGCCTCGCCGCCCTCCTTCACACCGACGGAGGAGCCAGCGGCCGCCGACGGTGGCGACGCCGCGGCCCGGGCGGGCCAGGCCGCGAGCGCCGTGAAGCAGAAGCGGATGCGCGGCGATGCGCTCGTGCAGGTGCTCCAGCGGGCCGGGCTCCCCCTCGCACACGAGCGGCTGCCCGACGCGGCGCCGCTGTCGCCCGAGGACGCCTCGGCCCTGCTCGGCGCGCTGCTGGAGCAGCCCGTCACGGCGGCGGGCTTCGGCCCGCGGCGCGTCGCCTCGCGGCTGCTGCGCGAGGTGGTGGAGGGCGACGAGGAGGTGCCGCGCGCGGAGCTGCTGGAGCGCGTGAAGCGCTACGAGCGCCTCGCGGTGCTGCGCCCGGATGGCACCCTGGCCATGGCGCTCACGGGGACGGCGCGCCAGCGCGTGGGCGAGGTGCAGTGGAGGGAGGGCGCCTTCCGCGCGGGCGCCTTCGTGGTGGGCGCGCTCTACTCGGGAGCCACGGGCGTGTGGCGGCCCGTGGACGCCGCGCTCCAGCGAGGCTGGGACAGCCCGGTGCTGGGGGAGGTGCGCGACGACGCCGTGGCGCGGGACGGCGCGGAGGAGACCTTCATCGAGCTGGTGCTCGCGCTGGGGCAATTGCTCACGCAGCCGGGAGGCAGCCCGTCCGCGCTGGCGCAGCTGCCGGAAGGGCTCGCCGCGCTCGTCACGTCCTCGCCCGGGTACCTGGCGCGCTTCCAGCGGCTGACGCGGGGAGAGCAGGTGCGCGAGCTGTCGCAGCTGAGCGCCGCGCTGCTGTCCACCTGGGGCACGGTGGTGGGCACGCCGCGCACGCTGGCGGCGCTGGGCCGGGGCTGGGAGGCGCACCGCGTGCCGGTGGTGTCGCTGGCGGAGGACGGCACGCTGGTGGTGGAGCGCGTCGCGGTGCAGGTGGGCCGCGCCGTCACCGTGCTGGGCGACGGGACGGGCGCGGCCGCCGTCCTTCATCTGGATGCGGCCCTGTCGGAGCCCCGCCGCCTGCCCGAGCCGGTGGGCGGGCCCGGACGCTGGGGGCCTTCGCGCGAGCTGCTGTCCCCGCGGGCGGCGCGCTACCAGGAGCACGTGTCCGGCCACCCCGCGAGCGAGGCGTACTGGCTGGGCGAGCCGGGGCGCAAGGACGCCACGCGGTTCGACGGCTTCGCGGACGGCGTGCTGCTGGAGGCGCGGGGGCCGGGCTTCGCCAGCCGCTTCAACGACGACTTCACGCCGAAGCCCTGGTTCTCACGGTGGGGCGCGAAGGCGCTCGTGGAGGAGGCGCGCAGGCAGCAGCAGGCGGCGCTCGCCGCGGGGGCGCGCGTCCGCTGGCAGGTCGCGGAGGCGAAGGCGGAGCGCGCGCTGCGGAAGCTGTTCGACGGCGCGCGGCTCGACGAGGTCGAGGTCGTCCACACGCCCGCGCCTTGAAGCGCGGGCGTGGGGAGCCGCTCGCCGCGCTACACGTACTTCGTCAGCTTGCGGGCCTTGAGGGCCTCCACCACCTTGCGCACGTCCTGGCTCCTGTCCTTGGGCACCACGAGGACGGCGTCGCCGGAGTCCACCACCACCACGTCGGTGAGGCCCACCACGGCCAGCGGGCGCTTGTCGGCGAGCACCACGCAGCCCTTGCAGTCCACCACCACCGCGGCGTCACCGGACACCACGTTGCCGTTGGCGTCCGCGGGGCGCACCTCCGGAATGGCGGCGAAGGAGCCCACGTCGGACCAGCCGAAGTCGCCGGGAATCACGGCGATGTTGGAGGCCTTCTCCATGACGCCGTAGTCGATGGAGATGGACGGCAGCTTGGGGAACACCTTCTTCAGCACGGACGCGAAGGTGCGCTTGCCCGCGGCCTTGCGCAGGGCGTCCAGCCCCTTCTGCATCTCCGGCATGTGCTTCGCGAAGGCCTCGAGGATGACGTCCGCGCGGAAGAGGAAGATGCCGCCGTTCCACAGGTAGTCCCCGGACGCGAGGTAGCCCTTCGCCGTCTCCAGGTCCGGCTTCTCCTTGAAGGCCTGCACCTTGCGGCCGCCGCCCTCCAGGGCCTCACCCACCTGGATGTAGCCATAGCCCGTCTCCGGGTGCGCGGGCTTGATGCCCAGCGTGACGATGTGGCCCGCCTCGGCGAGCTTCGCGGCCTCCGCCAGGGTGCGCTTGAAGCCGGGCACGTCCGCCACGTGGTGGTCCGAGGGCAGCACCACCATGACGCCCTTCGGGTTGCGGGCGGCCACCTGCACGGCGGCCAGGGCCACGGCGGGGGCGGTGTTGCGCGCCACCGGCTCCACCAGGAGGTTGCCCTTGGGCAGGCCCTTCACCAGCTTCGCGGCGGCCTTGGCGTGCAGCGGGCCACAGACGATGAAGGTGTCCTTCACCGAGGCGAGCCCCTTGAGGCGCGCGGAGGTGTCGGTGATGAGGGGCTGCTTCGAGGCCAGCGGCAGGAACTGCTTGGGGCGCGCCTGGCGGGACAGGGGCCAGAAACGGGTGCCGGAGCCACCGGCCATGATGACGGGGTAGAGGGCCATACGGGTATCGAACTCCTGGTATGGCGGCGCACCATACCGTTTCGGCCCCTGCGGAAAAGGGGAACGCGCCGCCCGGGGCCTCTTCCCGGGCCGCCAGGACGGACGGCAGCCCGCCTGCTCCCCGCCCGGGGAGACTCCGAAGGTGGGTAGGAGTTTTGACCCGTCCCCAAAAAGCCAGTCTCATGCCGCGCTGTTGGACTTCCTCAAGGCCAGATCCACCGGGCTGACGCTCCTCCTCACCGTCGCGCTGGCGCTGGGGCTGTCGCTGGCACCGGTGCCCGAGTCGCTCCGCCCCGTCCCGAGCCTGCAGCGCAGCGGCCCGCTCGGGCCGAAGCTGGTGGCGCTCGTGCTGCCGGCGTCGCTGACGGGCAAGAAGCCCGCGCGCCCGCCTGCCACGGACACCATGGTGGCGGACAGCCTTCCTCCGGAAGAGGAGGAGCCCGACGCCGGGACGTCCGTGGCCGACACGGTCCCCGCCCTGCCCCTGGTGCCCACCACGCCCGGCATCGGCCTGGAGGAGCTGAGCGCCCCCACCCTGGCCCGCGCGCTGGAGCTGGAGGCCCTGCGTGAGCGCATGGGCGCCCGGCACGTGGACATCGAGATGAACTGCCGGAAGTCCGCCCCGGACGGCAGGTGCCTGGAGGACGGGCTCGCCCCCTTCACCCGCGCGCTGGCCGACCTGCGCGCCGACACCCGCCGCACCCCGGTGCGGGTGGTGCACCTGGGTGACTCGCTCGTCGCGTCCGACCACATCACCGACATGGTGCGCGACAGGCTCCAGGAGCGCTTCGGCGCGGGGGGCAAGGGCTTCCTCTTCATCACCCGCCCGGCCAGCGCCGGCCGCTGGACGCGCTCCGGGCGCGGCTCGGACGGCTGGGAAATCGCGCGGCTCGTGGACACGAAGTGGCCCCGGGACAGGGTGGGCTGGACGGGCGTGGCCTTCACCTCCGGCGGCGGCACGCAGAGCACGCGCTATGACGTGGAGGGCTCGCGGGTGGCGGAGCTGTTCTTCCTCGCCCAGCCCGCCAGCGGCTCCGTGCAGCTGTCCGTGGACGGCAAGCCCGTGCAGCGCATCCAGACGCGCGGCTTCTCCAAGACGAAGTCCGAGGCGGCCTTCGCCCGCGTCTCGCTGCCCGAGGGCGCGAAGACGCTGTCGCTCACCACGTCCGGCAAGGTGGAGCTGCACGGCGTGTCGCTGGAGAAGGGCACGCCCGGCGTCGTCTACGACACGGTGGGCCTGCTGGGCGGCATGGCGGAGGTGTACCTGCGCGCCCAGCCCGCCGCCTTCCGCGCGCAGCTGCGCCAGCGCAAGCCGTCGCTGGTGGTGCTGATGGTGGGCGGCAACGAGGCCTTCTTCTACTCGCGCGAGCGCACCACGCTGGACCAGGTGCGCCAGCAGATGAAGGACCTCATCGCCCGCGTGCGCACCAACGTGCCGGACTCCGCGTGCCTCGTCATGTCCCCCATCGACGCGGGCGTGCGCACGCTGAGCGGCGACGTGATTCCGCGCCGCGGCTCCAAGGAGGTGGGCGACATCTTCCGCGAGGAGGCCCGCGTGGGCGGCTGCGCCTTCTATGACGCCTTCACGGCCATGGGCGGCGAGGGCTCCGCGAGTCGCTGGCTGGACGAGGGGCTGATGCTGGAGGACCTCGTCCACCCGCGCGTGAAGGGCTCGGACCTGCTGGGCCACCTCTTCGACCTGTCGCTCCAGCGCTCCTTCGCGAAGGCGCATGCGCCGCTGGTGCCCGTGGCGGACCCGCCCGGCCTGCAAGGGGCGGACGCGGCGCTGGTGAAGACTTTCGAGCGGCTGGGCCGCCGCGAGGCCGGCGAGTCCGTGCGCGTGGGCATCTCCCAGCTCGGCGCCTCGCACACGGCCTCGCACTACTTCACGGACGCGGTGCGCGAGGTGCTGGCGAAGCGCTTCGGCGACGCGGGCCGGGGCTTCATCGCCGCCGGCAAGCCGTCCCCGCGACTGGAGACGGCGCGCGTGGCCCGCGAGCTGGAGGGCGAGTGGACGGTGGAGGACGCGCTGGACGCGGCCCCCGGCGGCCTCTGGGGCCTCACCGGCATCCGCGCCGTGGGTGCCCCCGGCGCGAAGCTGCGCATCCAGTTCTGCAAGGGCTGCCCGGACGCGAAGGCGCCCTCGGGACGGCTGGACCTGTACACGCTGGACGTGCCGGACGCGGGCGCGCCGGACATCCTCGTGGACGGCCAGCCGGTGCCGCCGGACGCGCCGCTGCCCGAGCCCCTCGCCGCGCCCACCGTGCGCATCCGCTCCTTCCCCGTCAGCGGCCCCGCGCACACCGTGCAGGTGTCCGCGCCCGCGCAGGGCGGCGTCACCGTGCTGGGCGCCGCGCTGGAGCAGGACACGCCCGGCGTGGTGCTGGACGCGCTGGGGCTGCCCGGCGCCACCGCCTTCACGCTGCGGGACATGGACGCGGCGGCGGTGGACGCGCAGCTCACCTCGCGCCGGCCGGACCTGCTCGTCTTCTGGTACGGCACCAACGAAGCCGGCAAGGCGGACCTGGACGCGCAAGGGCTGCGCCGCGACTACCCCGCCCTCATCGCCCGGCTGCGCAAGGCCACCAACGCGGAGTGCCTGCTGCTGGGCCCCACGGACCGGCTGGAGCAGGACGCGGACGGCCAGTGGCGCGAGGCGCCCGCGCTGGCCTCGGTGCTGAACACGCTGCCCCAGGTGGCGAAGGAGGCGGGCTGCGCGTACTGGTCTCCGCGCGCGGCCATGGGCGGAGAGCGCGCCATGCTGCGCTGGCAGCGCGCGCAGCCGGCGCTGGGCCACGCGGACGGCGTGCACCTGACGCAGGAGGGCTACGCGCGGCTGGCGGGCGCCTTCGTGCGCGACTTCCTCGCCGCCTACGAGCTGCACCGGAAGGCCCAGCCCACCGCGCGCGTGGAGGACAACTGACGTGCTGTCCCACAGCCTCCAATACCTCGCCTTCGTCGTCGTGGTGTTCGCCACCTACTGGGCCGTGCACCGCCAGTACTGGGGGCGCATGGCCGTGCTGCTCCTGGCGAGCATCTACTTCTACGCCGTCTTCACGCCCTTCCCGCTCCTCATCTTCCTGGCGGGCGTCACGGTGGACCACCTGTGCGTGAAGGGCATGGCCCGCGCGCAGTCGCAAGGCGTGCGCAAGGCGCTCGTCACGCTGTCCATCGTCAGCAACCTGGGGCTCCTGGCGGGCTTCAAGTACCTGGAGTTGTTGCGGCAGACGGTGGTGTCGCTGCTGGCGCCGCTGGGCGTCGGCGTGCGGACGGAGCCCTTCCACCTGCTGTTGCCGGTGGGCCTGTCGTTCTTCGTCTTCCAGGCCATCAGCTACACGGTGGACGTGTACCGGGGGAAGGCGAGCGCGGAGCACTCCTTCTTCGAGCACCTGCTGTACATGCTCTTCTTCCCCCGCGTGGTGAGCGGCCCCATCGTCCGCGCGTCGGAATTGATGGTGCACTTCCGCGAGACGCCGAGCCTCACCCCCGAGCAGGGCGGCCACGCGCTGTTCCGCATCGCCGTGGGCCTGGTGAAGAAGCTGGTCATCGCGGACGTGCTGGGCAGCGCACTCGTGGACCCCGTCTTCGGCGCGCCGGAGAAGTACGCCTCCGCCGAGTGCATCGTCGCCGCGGTGGCCTACACCTTCGAGCTCTACTACGACTTCTCGGGGTACTCGGACATCGCCATCGGTGTGGCGGCGCTGTTCGGCTTCAAATTCCCCGAGAACTTCAACCGCCCGTACCTGGCGAAGAACATCGGTGAGTTCTGGAACCGGTGGCACCTGAGCCTGTCCACGTGGCTGCGGGACTACCTGTACCGGCCGCTGGGCGGCAACCGCGTGTCGAAGCCGCGGGTGCTCTTCAACCTGATGACGGTGATGGTGCTGGGCGGCCTGTGGCACGGGGCGGACTGGCGCTTCGCCGTCTGGGGCGCGGTGCACGGCGTGGCGCTGGGCATCTCCCGCTGCTGGGAGTGGTGGGTGGGCAAGCCGGAGTCGCCGGGCATCCCCCGCGTGGCGCTGGGCATGCTGACCACCTTCACCATCGTGGTGCTCACGCGCGTGGTGTTCCGCGCGCCGGACATGACGCACGCGGGTGAGTTCTACGAGCGCATGATGGCGGGCGTGCCCGGCATCGCCAACGTGAGCCCGCTGGTGTGGGGCATGCTGGCGGCGGCGGTGTTCTTCCACGCGGTGCCGCTGAAGCTCTACACCGTGTCCTCGGAGCTCTTCGTCCGCATGCCCGTGCCGGTGCGCGCCGTGGCCCTGGTGCTGCTCGGCCTGGGCATCCGCCACCTGTCCTCGGTGGAGACGCGCCCGTACGTGTACCTGCAGTTCTAGCGACTCAGCCCGGCGCCCGGGCCGGCTCGGACACCTGCGTCACGTGGTTGAGGAACTCACGGAGGATACGCGCCGTGGCGCCCCAGATGACGTGGGTGCCGTACGTATAGAAGTACAGCTCGCGCTCGGCGCCGAAGACCTCCTTGCGCTCGGTGCGGAGGATGGCCGGGTCCAGCAGGTTCGCCAGCGGCACCTCGAGGATGAAGGCCACCTCGTCCGCGCTCGGGGCGTACTGGCCGTCCCCGGGGATGACGCCCACGAAGGGGCGCACGCGGTACTGGGAGATGGTGGGCACCTCGTCCAGCATGCCCAGCACCCGCACGCGCCTCCGGTCGATGCCCAGCTCCTCTTCCGTCTCGCGCAGCGCGGTGTGCAGCGGCGTCGCGTCCTCCGCGTCCCGCCCGCCGCCGGGGAAGCTGTACTGGTCCGCGTGGGTGCGCAGGTTGGCGGGCCGGCGCGTGAAGAGCACGTGCGGCACGCCGTCCCGCTCGAACACGGGCACCAGCACCGCGGCCTCGCGCAGCACCAGCCCCGGCAGGTCCACCGTACGCGCCGGCCGCGAGGACAGCTTCGCCTCCAGCGATTGGAACAGCACCTCCACGCTCACGACGACACCCTTCCCTAGTCCGTGACCTGCTTTTCGATCTGCTGCGTGCCCGGCTCCGCCGGCAGGTCGATGTTCTCCAGGCCGGAGCGCGCCCGGAGCTTGCCCGTCTGCAGGAGCACCAGCAGGAGCACGCCCAGCGCCACGCGGTATACGACGAAGACCAGCGTGGTGCGGGTACGCAGGTAGCGCAACAGCCAGGCGATGGCCGCCATGCCCGAGCCGAATGCCACCAGCGTGCCCACCCACAGGGACAGGGCGGACGGCCGCTCGGTGGCCTCCAACAGGTGCTTGAGCTCGAAGACGCCGGCCAGGGTGGTGGCGGGGATGGACAGCAGGAAGGAGTAGCGCGCGGCGTCCTCGCGCTTGAAGCCCAGCGACAGGCCGCCCGTCAGCGTGGTGCCCGAGCGCGACGAGCCCGGTATCAGCGCCAGCGCCTGCCACAGGCCGATGATGACGCCGTCCTTCCAGCGCATGTCCTCCAGCGTCCGCTTGTGGGAGGCGAACCGCTCCGCCAGGAAGAGGATGACCGCGAGGACGATGAGGCTGCCGGAGATGATGTAGAGCGAGCGGAACTGGTTCTCGATGAGCTTCTTGAAGAGCAGCCCGCAGATGCCGACGGGCAGCGTGCCCACGAGGACGAACCACGCCAGCCGCGACTCCAGGGTGCCGAAGGGCTCGCGCCGCGCCAGCCCGCGGAAGAAGGCCGCGGTGAGCGAGACGATGTCCTTGCGGAAGTAGATGAGCACGGCGGCCACCGTGCCCAACTGGATGACGGCGGAGTACGCGGCTCCCGGGTCCTTCCAGCCGAACAGCTCCGGCGCGATGCGCAGGTGCGCGGTGGAGCTGATGGGGAGGAACTCGGTGAGGCCCTGGACCAGTCCCAGGACGATGGCTTGGAGGAGGCTCATAGGGGCGCGGCTCCCGGATGTATGTCCGGACTCCCCCGCCAGCAAGGGCGTTCCTCCACCACTGTGCGGGCCCGCACGCACGGGCACGCCCCCGGGGTAGGCTGGACGGCGCGCCATGCCCCCTGCCCCACCCTGTCCCTGCTGCTCCGGACTCCGCTACAAGGAGTGCTGCGCCCCGTTCCACCGTGGAGAGGCGGAAGCCCCCGACGCCGAACGACTGATGCGCAGCCGCTACAGCGCCTTCGCCCTGCGCGAGGTGGCGTACCTGTGGAAGACACTGCACCCGGACCACCCGGACCGCGCGCGTCCCCAGGAGGAGTACCTGCGCGGGCTGCGCACCTACGCCCAGGGACACCAGTTCCCGAAGCTGGTGGTGATGGACCGAAAGGCACCGGATGCGTCCGGGCTGGCGCAGGTGCTGTTCTTCGCCAAGGTGTTCGAGAAGGGGAAGGAGCAGTCCTTCGTGGAGCGCTCGGACTTCCGGCACGACGGGACGGGCTGGCGGTACCTGTCCGGTGTCACGGTGCTGCCGAAGGAGCTGAAGGGCCCTCCGGAGGCCCTCACGCTGGCGACCTTCCCCGGGTAGCAGGGGGCCGCCCTCCTTGCCTGAAGGAAGGCGGCCCCGCGCTCATGAACTAACGGGGGACGCTCGTCCCGGGAGCAGGCTGGGTGCTGGATGCAGCCGCGGGGTCGCTGACGCCATCGACCGCGTTGGCCGTTTCCCATGCCAGGCGGGTGAGGGTGTCCACCGGGCCCGAAGTGGAGTTGCCCTTGTCCTTCGGGTCATCCGGAGGAGGATCTCCAATCTCGTTCGCGATCTCGCACGGGTCCGCTGTCATTGCATCGCTTGCTGAACCCGAGGTCGCTCCCGAAGTCACGGCCGCGCTCGTCCCCGAGCCCTTCCCTCCGACCAACTTCACGGGCGCGGTGTAGAGCACGACAGGCACGCCCGCCCTGTAGGCATTGGCGAGGAACGACTCCCGCGAGCCCCGCTCCCCCGCGACCACGTAGGTGAAGGCCCGGCCCGACACGTTGACGCCTGCCGCCGCGAAGGCCCCTGTCTCCGGACAGAGCACGCCGACAATTTGCGTCGCCCCCTGGGGCAGGGCCCCGCCGGGAGGCAGTGTCGAGACCGGCGGCGGACTGGGTACCGGCCCGGGTTCAGGGCAGGTGTTCGGTGTGGGCCGGGGCTCACCCAGAATACGGCATCCCGCCAGCGAACCCGCCAGCAAGGCACACAGCAGCAATCGCTTCATCATTGTATTCCCCCTCCACGCTCCGGATGGGCACATCCCATCCTCAATCAAAAACCAGCACCGCGCGGACCCAGCTCTCGGGCTCCCGCTTCATCCACTCCATGCGCACGTCACGAAGCGCGACGGCGGCATGCACTCCACGCCGGATGCGGTCCCGAACCGCATTGAAGAACAGGCCCGCCTGTTCATCCGGCACATCCACCGTGGCGGCGAGGACCGTACGCGCTCCCGCCTCGATGAATGCCACCGGCAGACTGAAGCGCTCATACGTCCAGGGAGCACCCTGTGCGGCCCGGCATGCGGCCAGGATGACCAGGGGCTGTCCCTGGAGTCGCCGGGATTGGACCTCTCCCGCCGTCAATGCGTAGCGCCCTCCCTCCTCTGGCGAGAGCACCAGCAGGGAGGCCTCGGAGAGGTTCGGGTTCACCAGCCCATGGGCATGGACCTCGACCTCCGTTGCCCTCTCCATTGCCTCCAACATGCGGGACGGGGTGGCACTCGTTCCGGAAAGGAGCGTGGTTCCCTCTTCTGTGGCCCCATCCCAGGCATTGAGTGACGGCAGTCCGAGCGCCCTGGGCGCGACCACGTCCGCCACCACCAACCGGCGAACCGGGCCAGGCGCCGGCGCGGGTGGCGTCGGTCGGAGGACGTAGTAGGACCAGGCCAGGTCCGCGGGCAGCAGGCCCGCGCGGCCGTGCAGCGGTGGGCGAGCCACCACGTCCACCTGCTCGCAACCGCGAAGCGGCGCAACCAACGCTTCGGGCACCAGCCCTCGCACGTCCTCGCCCAGCGCCAGGGTGCGGCTTGCGTCGTAGTGGCCCCATCGCTGTCCGTCCGGTCCCAGTGCGACGATGAGGGTGCGCTCTTCATCCACCGTCGCCGCCAACACACACTTCCGGGGGAGCTCCCCGCCCAATTCCTCGCCGAACAGCGCGAGCGCCCGCTCGTATTCACCGGCCTTGCCGGCTGCGAACACAAGAGAGGCGTAGCTGTAGGCCCGGGCCTTGCGCGCATCCACGTTATAGGGGGGCAGTTCCCGCGCCAGGGTGATGGCGCGCCGGAGCAAGTCCTCCCCCCTGGCCCTCTCGCGCTCGACATGGAAGCGTCCTTCGATGTGCGCGGCGAGCGCCAACTCTCCCGGGGTGAGCTTGCCCTGGCTGCGTCTGGCCGCGAGTCCTTCCAGAAGCCGCTGGTCCTGCGCCACGTCGGGGAGTACTCGCGCCAGGTCCGCCAGCGTCTTGGCGCCCGCCATGGACAGTGGCCCCTTGCACGAGAGTGCCTGTGCCATGCTCGCGCGTGCCTCCGCAGCGGAGAACCTGCCCATCAGCGCCAGCGCATCGTTGGCCCGGACGAAGTGGCGGATGCCACAGTCCTCCGGGTTTCGGACCAGGGCTTCCTCCAAGTAGGCCCGGGCCAGCGCGGCGTCGCCGAGATAGCGGGCGTTCTGCCCCAACTGCAACAGGTGCCGCGCTTCGCTCCACCGGCTGTCGCCCGGGTAGCCCGTGAGCGCCGCCTGCGCATGCTGGTTGGACTCCGACAGGCGATGGAGCTGACGGTAGAGATCTCCCAGTTCCGACTCGATGAGGATGCACCGGTAGCCAATGGGATGTGCTTTGCAGCGCTCCACCGCGCGCAGCAGGAATTGCTCCGCCTGAAGGAGCTCCCCGCGATAGACGGCCGCCGTGGCCCGCTCATGCTCCATGATCAACAGGAACCAGGGGTCCCCCAACTGCACCGCGAATTCCGCGAAGGTGTCCAGGTGCTCCCGGACCTTCCGTTCGCGGAGGAGCGCGCCCATGTACAGGTCACGCTCTCCGGCCCGAAGCAGCTCGTCCAGGTACGCGGGCAATCCGCCCGTGACACTGTGCGTGCGGTACAGCTCCAGGTAGCGCGCGGCCAGCGGCCCACGTCGGCGGAAGTCCCGGGCCTCGGCCCAGCGGATGGCATCGCGGAGCGAGGACTCTCCGTAACGGACGTCCAACGCCTCGGCGAGCGGCCACAGCGCATGGAGGCGCTCCACCGATGTTGCGGTGCGGATGGCCTCATACAAGCTCGCGCGGAAGAGGCCGGGCCGCGACTGGAGCATCTCTGGAGCGACATGACTCTCTCCAGTGACAAGTGCTTCCGAGGCATCCCAATACTCGCGCCAGTGGTCCACGAGGCGGTTCCGCAACGACGCCGTCCGCGCCCGCGCCTCTGCCGCCCACCCGTGCTCCCCCAGGGCGGCCACCGCGTCGAACGACTGCGCCGCCAGCGCCCACAGCTCCAGCTCCTTCAGCACCAGCCCGCGGTTCCACAGCGCCTGCGCGTGCTTCGGGTCCGCCTTCAGCGCGCCCTCCAGCAACTCGAGCGCCTTCGCGTAATCCTTCCGCTCCATCGCGAGGATGGCCCTGTCGCTGGCCACGTCCGGTGACTCCACCGCCTTCGCCAGGTAGGGCGCCGCCATCTGCGTGTTGCCGCGCACCAGGTACGCCGCCGCCAGTCCGTGCACGTCCCCTTGCGCCTCCATCCGCGCCAGCTCGCGCAGGGGCGCGGGCGGCACGGCCCCGGTGTCTCCCGAGCGCAGCGGCCCGTAGGGGCGATGGACGTCCGCCCCCGGGTAGCTCACACGCGCTTCAATCGTGCGCGTGGGCGCGTTCGCCAGGAACAGGGCCGGGGGCACCGACTCACCCGTGGAGCTCCACACGGACGGCAGGCCCACCGAAGCAGCAACCACTCCCGCCGCGGCGGCCAGGACCATGAAGGCCGCCCGGCGCAACCATGGACTCCGGGAACGAGGCGTGTCCTCGACCAACTCAGAGCTCCCTGCCTGTGTGCCGTGGCAACCCACGCCCACCCAACGACGCCGCCCGTGAATCTTCCCGCCGCGAAGCTACGCCCCTTCCCCCGCGGCCGCGACATTCACTTTCCCGGTGCCCGGTCTCGAATTCGTGGAAGCAGAGGCAGGTGCAATCCCATGTCGAATCCCCGCACCGTGGCGGCCCCCTGCGGTCGGACGCCCACGCCTTCCGTGTGCACACAGCCACGGTCGACAACCCCTTCCCCCCGCCCCCAGACTGGCCCACACCTTGCTCCAGAGGCCCCACCCGCCCCGGCGGACCCCAGCACCCCCACCTTCCAGGAGCCACCGCATGCCGCAACCCCACCGCTTCGCACGCGCCGCGCTGCTCGCGCTCGCCACCCTTGCCTCCACGCTCTGCGCCGCCGAGCCCGCGAAGAAGCCCGCCCCCGCGCACCCGGGCTGCTTCCTGCTGATGGACCTGGCGACGGGCACGGTGACGCGCAACGACGCCCAGAAGTGCGCGAAGCGCCTGGTGCCCGCGTCCTCCTTCAAGGTGCCCCACGCCCTCATCGCGCTGGAGACGGGCGTCGTCTCCAGCACCTCGGAGGTGCGCAAGTGGGACGGCACGAAGCACGCCGTCGAGATGTGGAACCAGGACCAGACGATGGACACAGCCATGCGCCGCTCGGCGCTCTGGTTCTTCCAGGGCACGGCGAAGCAGGTTGGGAAGAAGCGCATGGAGGAGTGGCTGAAGCGCTTCCACTACGGCAACGCGGACGCCTCCGGCGACATCATCCGCTTCTGGCTGGGCGGCCCGCTGCGCGTCTCCCCGGACGAGCAGCTCGCCTTCCTCGCCCGCATGTACCGGGGCGAATTGCCCGTGAGCCCGAAGACGCTGGAGGCCGTGAAGGCCACGCTGGTGCAGGGCCCGGACACCGTGGCCAGCATCCGCGACGGCATCAACATGGGCGGCCCGTGGAAGGACGGCGCGGTGCTCAGCTGCAAGACGGGCACGTATCCCCAGCCCGAGGGCACCATCACCTGGCTGGTGGGCCACGTCGCCTCGCCGCGCGGCAACCATGTCTTCGTCAGCGCCGTGCAGTCGCCCCCGGGCAAGACGCCGTCGCCGCAGCCCGCGCTCGCCGCCGCCATCGACGCGCTGAAGGCGCAGGGGCTGCTCTAGTGGAGTGTCCGCGAAGTAAGTCGACATAGTCGCGGAGGATGAATAGTTCTCCTCAATGAGGAGACGACCTCCGCGAATCATCCAGCTCTCCCAGGAGGATACTGCCCTCCTGGAGGAGTTAGTGCGCGACGGCCGCACCGAGCAGCGGGTGGCGCGCCGGGCACGCATTCTGCTGGCCATGGCCGACCCGGACACCGTTGTGCAGGACTTGGCCGAGCACTTCGGTCTGGACCGCACCAGCATCTGGAGCTTGTGCCGACGTTACGAAGCAGCGGGGGCCTTCGTGGTCTGGGATGCTCCTCGTTCTGGCCGCCCATCGCGGCTCTCCCCCCCTACAGCTCGTAGAAGTGGAGCAACTGGCCTGCTGTGAGCCAGCGGGAGTGGGCTTGCACATGACCCAGTGGAGTACCCGCTCGCTGGCGCGCGTCGCCCGCGAGCGCGGCATCGCGCCCACCCTGTCGCACTCCACGGTAGCGCTCATCCTCAAGCATGCGGAGCTGCAGCCTCACCGGAGCCGGTATTGGAAGACGCCTACCCTGGACGAGGATTTCCGCCAGAAGGCGGCGGCGGTCCTCTGGTGCTACGAGCGGGCCCAGGCCCTGGCCCAACGCGAGGAGGTGGTGCTGTGCGTGGACGAGAAGCCCAACATCCAGGTGCTTGAGCGCCGCTGTGCTACCCGCCTCGGGCGTCCGGGCCTCATCGAGCGCCGCGAATTCGAGTACGTGCGCCATGGGACGGTGAACTTCCTGGCCTTGCTGGTGGTGCACACGGGCACCATGCAGGGCTGGTGCCTGGAGAAGAACGACGGGGCGTGCCTGCGCGCAGTCCTGCCCCAGTTGCTGCACCCCTACCGCAAGGCTCGACGGGTCCACCTCATCTGGGATGGAGGCTCCAGCCACATCGCCCAGGACACACGCGAGTTGCTGCGCAGTTACCACCACGTGCGTGTCCTCGTAACGCCACCTCATGCCTCGTGGCTCAACCAGGCCGAGTTGCTGCTGCGGGCCTTCAGCGCGCGCTACCTGCAGCGCGGCGATTGGAAGCGCCGCTCCGACTTCATCGCCCACCTCGATGCAAGCTGGCCCGAGTACAACCGCCTCTACGCCCATCCCTTCACCTGGTTTTGGACTCGGGCCAAGATGCACGACTGGTTCGAGCGACACCGCCGCTGACTATGTTGGATTACTTCGCGGACACTCCACTAGGGGCCCCTGAAACGAAAACGCGCGCCCGCCCCTCTGAGGGACAGGCGCGCGGTTTCAAGCCAGCAGCGAAGCCTTACCGAATCAGACCGCCTTCAGGCGGCTGGAGCCGGCGGCGTCACGCAGGGCGTCCTTCTTGTCGGTGCGCTCCCAGGTGAACTCCTTCTCGGAGCGGCCGAAGTGCCCGTACGCGGCGGTCTTCTGGTAGATGGGCCGCAGCAGGTCCAGGTACTCGGTGATTTCGCGCGGACGCAGGCCGAACACCTGACGCACGGCCTTGGCGATGCGCTCCTCGGGGACCGTGGCGGTGCCGAAGGTCTCCACCATCACGCTGACCGGCTCGGCCACGCCGATGGCGTAGGACACCTGCACCTCGCAGCGCTTGGCCAGGCCCGCGGCCACCACGTTCTTCGCGATGTGCCGGCCCATGTACGCGGCCGAGCGGTCCACCTTGGACGGGTCCTTGCCGCTGAACGCGCCGCCACCGTGACGGCCCATGCCGCCGTAGGTGTCGACGATGATCTTCCGGCCCGTCACGCCCGAGTCGCCCATGGGGCCACCCACCACGAAGCGGCCCGTGGGGTTGATGAAGAACTTGGTCTTGTTGTCGATGAGCTTCTTGGGCAGCGCCTTCGCGATGACGTCCTCGCGGATGGCCTCCTGGATCTTCTTGTTGGAGACGTCCTCGGCGTGCTGCGTGGACACCACCACCGCGTCGATGCGCACCGGGCGGCCGTCCACGTACTGCACCGTCACCTGGCTCTTGCCGTCCGGGCGGATCCAGTCGTGCTGCTTGCGGCGCACGTCCGCCAGGCGGCGGGTGAGCGCGTGGGCGTAGTGCAGCGGGGCCGGCATCAGCTCCGGCGTCTCGTCGCACGCGAAGCCGAACATCATGCCCTGGTCGCCGGCGCCCTGGTCCTTCTTGTTGTCGACGCCGCGGGCGATGTCCTGGCTCTGGCCCTCGATGGCCACCATGACGCCGCAGGTGTTGCCGTCGTAGCCCATGGAGCTGTCGGTGTAGCCGATGCGGCAGATGGTGCTGCGAACGATGCGCGGGATGTCCACGTAACAGTTCGTCGTCACCTCGCCCGCGACGATGGCGAGGCCCGTCTTGACGAGCGTCTCCACGGCGACGCGCGCCTGCGGATCCTTGGCGATGATGGCATCCAGCACACCGTCGGAGATCTGATCAGCGATCTTGTCCGGGTGGCCTTCGGTGACGGATTCGGACGTGAACAAATAGTCGGTAGGCATGTCGTCTCTGAACTGGCGCGGGACTGTGCGCGAGGGTCCGGACACTAAACGTCGTGTCCTAGAGGAGTCAAACCCCTGGCGGGTCCTCTTCATTCATCCTACGGCCCCCATTCGAGCCCTGCGGGCAGGCGGCCCCCGCCGCACGCTCGGTCCCCAGGAGGCGGTGAATTTCACCGGGCGCCAGCCGTTCCCTTGCGCTAACAGGCAGCACGCGAATTCCCTCCTGGAGGACCGCCCGACATGAACGCCCGCTTCCGTACCGTCACCTTCCTGGCCGTCATGGCCCTCGCCGTCCCCGCGCTCGCCGCGCCGAAGGACGAAGCCGTCGCCAAGCCGGTCAAGACGGTGGTCCAGTCCGTGCGCTACGAGCGCGACGCGGCCGCCCTCAAGCACTTCGGCAGCGAGGAGCAGGGGAAGTTCCTGCTCGGTGATTCCTGGGCCAAGGGCACGGACGCCCAGCGCAAGGAGTTCGTGGAGCTGTTCCAGGGCCTCTTCGCGGGCATCGCCTTCCCCCGCGTGCGGGAGAACTTCAAGAACCTGGACTCCATCACCTACGAGCCCGCCGAGGTGAAGGGCAACGAGGCGACGGTGGCCTCCACCATCTTCATCAAGCACCCGCTGAAGACGCAGGAGATGAAGCTGAAGTACCGCCTGGCGAAGGACGCCGCCGCGTGGAAGGTGGTGGACGTGACGGTGCTCGGCTCCTCCATGCTCCAGGACATCCGCGACACGCAGGTGCAGCCGCTGCTCGCCCAGGGCGGGTGGGAGCTGCTGCTGACGCGCATGCGCACGGAGCTGGCGAAGGTGCAGAAGAAGTAGTCCCTGCCACACCCGGCGGCCGGGCCACCAGGCGCCCGGCCACCGGAAGGGTTCCGGTGCGGCGCGTCATCGAATAGGCTCTCGCTCCCCCCGAGCGACTGGCCGATGACCGCCCCCGCCCCCGTCCAGCCCCCACCTGTTCGCAGCACCGGCCCGTCCGCCCGCGAGGTGGACGCCTTCTGCGTCCAGTACGCCCCCCGCTCTCCGGGCAACCCCGCCGTCCGCGACTTGTACCGGCTCCTGTGCGACGTGCCCGAGGGCGGCCTGGAGGCGCGGCTGGAGTGGGTGGAGCGGTGGATGCTGTGGCTGCACGAGCGCATCCCCGCCCATGCCCTGGTGGACGCCGACGAGCCCCCGCTGTCCGCCGCGGACAGCCGCCTGACACTGATGGTGCGGGTGATGGAGGGCGAGAACGCGATGCGCGTCGCCGTCACCCGGCTGGTGTCCGCGGTGTGCGACGGCAGCCGCGGGCTGAAGCTCTTCGCCCAGGTGGGACTGCCCGCGGGCCAGGGCTTCTTCTCCGAGGCCTCCGACCGGCTGGCGCGCGCGCTGCTCCCCGCGCCCCCCGAGCCGGGCAAGCTGTCCGAGCTGCTCCTGCGCCTGTTCCCCGTGCCCGCCGACGCGGACTGGCTGGCCGCGCTGTCCCCGGCGCTGCTGGCGAAGCTGGCGTCGCTGGTGGGTGACGCGCGCCCACCGGAGCCGGTGCCCGCCGCCCGCGTGCGCGCGGACATGCTGGACGCGCTGCTGCTGCTGGCGGTGCAGACGGCCGGGCTGGGCACCGCCGAGGACGTGAGGGACCGCAGCCCGGAGACGTCCTTCCGGGGCTCGCCCTTCCTGCGGCTGCGCATGGTGTGCGACGCGGTGCTCGCGCGCGACGCGGCGCAGGACACGCTGCGCGACCTGTCCACCTGCGTGGCGGACTGCCGGCAGGTGGTGTCCAGCGTGTCGCGCCACCTGGAGGACGCGGGCGTCAGCGTGGACCTGGTGTACCGGCTGGAGCGCATCCGCCGGAGCCTGGAGCGCATGGAGGCCATCGCCCGGGTGCTGGGCGCGCCGCGCGGCGAGCCCCGCTGGCGCGAGGCGATGACGCTGCTGGTGGACCTGCTGCGGCGCGCGCACGCGGACCGCTCCGTCGTGGAGCTGGCGAAGCGCAACGTGCGGATGCTGGCGCGAAAAATCATCGAGCGCGCCGGCCACTCCGGCGAGCACTACATCACCAGCTCCCGCGCCGAGTTCCACGCCATGGTGCACTCGGCGGCGGGCGGCGGGCTGGTGACGGCCGCGGCGGTGGCGATGAAGTTCGTCATCTCCGGGCTGGCGCTGGCCCCCTTCTTCCTCGTGCTGGGCACCGGCCTCAACTACGCCCTGGGCTTCCTCCTCATCCAGCTGTTGGGCTTCACGCTGGCCACCAAGCAGCCGTCAGTGACGGCGGCCACGCTGGCGGGCGCGGTGGGCGAGGGCGCGCGGGGCGAGCGGCTGGCGAGCCTGGTGGAGCTCATCCCCCGCATCACCCGCTCGCAGCTGGCGGCCTTCGCGGGCAACCTCGGCGTCGTGGCCCCTGCGGCGCTGGCCCTGGCCCTGGCGTACCAGGCGGTGACGGGCCACACCTTCCTCACGCCGGCGAAGGCCCAGGCCACGGTGGCGTCGATGCACCCGTGGAAGAGCGGCACGCTCGTCTTCGCGGCCCTCACCGGCGTGCTGCTGTGGCTGAGCAGCGTGGCCGGCGGGTGGCTGGAGAACTTCGTGGTGTACCGGCGGCTGCCGGAGGCGCTCGCGCACCACCGCGTGCTGCGCCGGCTGCTGGGCGAGGCCGGCGCGAGCCGGCTGGCCTCCGGGTTCCAGCACGCCGCCTCCGGCCTGGGCGTCAACGTGACGCTGGGCTTCCTCCTGGCCCTGATGCCCGTGGTGGGCCGGTTCTTCGGCCTGACGCTGGACGTGCGCCACGTCACCTTCGTGCTCGGCTCGCTGGCCATCGCCGGCGGGACGCTGGGCGCGGACGCGGTGCTCCAGCCGGACTTCCTCGCCGCGCTGGCGGGCGCGGCGCTCACCGGCCTGCTCAACTTCACCGTCTCCTTCTCGCTCGCCCTGGGAGTGGCCCTGCGCGCGCGGGACGTGCCCACCCGCGAGGCCCTGCCCCTGCTGCGCGCGCTGGCCGCCCACCTCGTGAAGGCCCCCCGCTCCTTCCTCCTGCCGCCCCGGGACACCGCGCCCGACGTGCTCCGGGTGTCCGTGCCGCCGGCGCCCTGAAGAACGGGCGGCCCGGTTGCCCGCCGTGACACGCGCATGACGAATTATTCCCGGCGTGCCCGCGGCCGGGGAACGGCCGGGCGGACGGGCTCTGCTTCCTGACGGGGGCTTTTGCCGGTAGGGTCGCCGCCGCATGAGCGGCGCCCGAAACCCGAACTCCCACTCCCGCTTCGCCTACGCCTTCGCCGGCCTGCTGGTTCGCCGGCCCGGGGCGGTCCTCCTGGTCCTGCTGGCCCTGTTGGGCCTGTCCGCCTGGGGCACGTCGAAGCTGCGCATCAACTCCAACCAGCTCGACCTCATCTCCCAGGACCTGCAGGAGGTGAAGGACGTCAAGCAGGTCATCGACATGGTGGGCGGCAGCGGCTTCCTGATGCTCGCCCTGCGCTCCTCGGACGAGGCCGCCATGAAGAGCACCGCGGATGACCTCGCGAAGATGCTCGAGGCGGACAAGGAGAACGTCCGCAACGTCTCCTACAAGCTGCCCGTCGAGTTCATCCAGCAGAACATGGTCCTCTTCGTGAAGACCGAGGACCTCGTCGAGGGCAAGCGCCGCATCATGGCCTTCCTGCGCGACAAGCTGAAGCGCAGCAACCCGTTCTTCATCGACCTGGGCGGCTCCAAGCCCGTCGAGCTGGACATGCAGGACCTCGTCGACAAGTACTCCTCCGTCGGCAAGAAGAGCATCCGCGACGACTACAACATCTCCACCGACAAGAAGATGGTGCTGATGCTCATCAAGCCGATGTGGGACACCACGGAGATCGGCAAGACGAAGGAGTATCTCGACAAGCTCAAGGGCCAGCTGGACGCGTACTCCGCCCAGCCCGGCAAGGTGAAGCTGGTCGAGGACTACGACAAGGAGTCCTTCAAGCGCGACGGCTCGAAGGACGGCAAGGGCGCGACCACCATCGCCTACGGCTTCACCGGCTCCTACAAGACGACGGTGGACGACTCGTTCGCGATTGAAGAGTCGCTCCAGCCGGTGACGGTCATCGCGCTGGTGGCCATCTTCCTCATCACCATCGTCTTCTTCCGGAAGCTGGCGCCCACGTTCATCGTGGTGAGCGGCACGGTGATTGGGACGATTTATACGCTCGGCTTCACCTACGCGACGGTGGGTGAGCTGAACATGATTACCTCCATCCTGGGCGGCATCCTGATGGGGTTCGGCATCGACTACGGCATCCACTTCATGTTCCGCACCCGGCTGGAGCTGGGCGCGGGCAAGCCGTACGACGTGGCCATCCGCGACGCCTTCGTCAACGCGGGCCGCCCGGCGGCGGTGGCCGCGGTGGTGACGGGCGGCTCGTTCTTCGTGCTGATGGTCAGCGAGTTCCGCGGCTTCAGCCAGTTCGGCTTCCTGGCCGGCTGCGGCACGCTCATCCTCGGCCTCACGCTGTTCCTGTGGAGCGCGGCGCTGCTGTCGCTGGCGGGCCGCATCAACCCGGCCCTGCCGCAGAAGCTCATCGGCGTCATGAAGCCGCCGCCCAACACCTCCGCCGCCACCGGCAAGGAGCTGCGCATCCCGAAGCCGGGCTTGGTGCTGGCCATCAGCTCGCTCGCGGTGGCCGTCATCTGCGCCGCCGCGGTGCCCTGGGCGGGCCTGGACGCGGAGGCGCCCAAGGGCGTGAAGCTCGGCTTCCTCGAGCGCCTCAAGTACGGCGTGGGCTTCAACTACAACACCCGCGCGCTCATCCCGGACGGCATGTCCTCCGTGGTGCTCCAGGACGAAATCAACGAGCGCTTCAACATCTCCAGCGACCCGATGGCCATCTACACCAAGGACCTGGACCAGGCCGAAGGTGTCTACCGGGAGCTGACGCAGCACCCGGAGAAGTACCCGTCCATCGACCAGGTGGTGAGCATCTTCACCTTCGTGCCGCCCGCGAAGACGGCCGAGGCCAACGCGAAGGTGCTCGAGGAGTGGAAGGCGGAGATGGCGCAGCTGGAGGCGGAGGGCTTCTCCACCGCCGCGCTGCCGCCGGAGATGCAGGACAAGGCCGAGTTCTTCAAGAAGGTGCTGGACGCCAAGCCCTTCGACGTCCACGGCGTGCCGGCCAACTACACCGCCCAGTTCAAGAACCTGCCCACCGCGCAGCCGGAGAACCAGGGCTACCTCACGTACATCTACGCGAGCGTGGACCTGCTGGACGGCAAGAAGATGATGCAGTTCGCGGACGAGACGCGCTCCATCCGCGCCACGTACTCGCCGGGCGCGTTCGACAAGGACGCCTGGGACGCGCAGGGCCCCACGACCCAGAAGGAGTTCCGCGCCGCGGGCGCCACGCAGCTGTACGCGAAGCTGGCGAGCATCGTGCTCTGGGACGGCAAGGTCACCGTGGTGCTCACCGCGCTGTGGATCCTGCTGATGCACTTCCTGGACTTCCGCAACGCGAAGCTGGCGCTGGCGTCGGTGATTCCGCTCGGGGTGGGCGTGGCGATGATGCTGGGCATCATGTCGCTGACGGACCTGCGCCTGAACTTCATGAACATCATCATCCTGCCCATCCTGCTGGGCTTCGGCGTGAGCCACGGCCTGTACCTGCTGCACCGCTTCCTGGAGGGCACCTCGCCCCTGGTGGCGCTGCGCAGCGTGGGCGCGGCGGTGGCGTCCTCCACGCTGACGGCGGTGGCGGGCTTCGCGGCGCTGCTGGCCGCCGCCCACAACGGCCTGCGCTCCATGGGCCTGGTGGCGTGCATCGGCCTCATCACCACGCTGGTGGTGTCCTTCACGGTGCTGGCCGCGGTGATGCAGCTCATGCATGACCGCCGGCAGCGCGAGGCCGGCGCGGCGCCCGGGACGGGCGGCACGTCCAGCGGCGACGCGAGCAGCGAGACGAAGGCGGCCTGAAGCCGCGGTGTGCTCGAAGGAGGCCCCCTTCCCACGAAGGGGGCTGGGAGAGAGGGACATGAACACGAAGCGACTGTTGCCCGTGCTCGGGCTGGGCCTTTTGTCCGCGTGCTCCACGGTGAAGAGCCACCGGGTGCGCCCCGACTACGAGCAGGTGGACAAGCAGCAGGTGAAGCGGCTGGTGGTGGTGACACAGCCCCTGCCGAACGGCATGCCCGCGGTGGGCGAATTGTGGAGCCTCCTGGCCCGCCAGTGGGTGAACCAGAACCGGGACTTCATCGTGAAGTCCAACCTGGCGCTGCCCGAGCGGCCCGGGGACACGTCCTTCAAGGGCCTGTGCGTGGAGGGCGTGGAGGGCGTGCTCTGGCTGGACCCGAGCATTGCCCTCAAGGGCAAGGACGACGGCGCGGAGGCCTCGGTCAAGGCGCGGCTGACGCGGTGCCGCGACGGCGAGGAGGTCTGGGCCGCCGAGGCCGGCGGGAGCTGGGGCTCCAAGGACGAGGACTACGAGCAGCGCGTGGCCCAGTACGTCGAGGAGCTGGGCGAGGAGGTGCGCCCCTACGTGGTGCCCTCCGCGAAGCTGCTGCGGGCCACGCTGGACACGCTGCCCAATCCCCAACTTACCGACGAGGACAAGGACGAGAAGATAGAGCTGGGTGAGTAGGCTCGTCCCCCGTGGATGAGAAGACCATCGCCCTGAGGCTGGCCCTGGCCGCGCTGCTCGGCGGTGTGCTGGGCCTGGAGCGTGAGGTGCGCGGTCAGGACGCCGGCCTGCGCACCCACATCCTCGTGTCCCTGGGTGCGTGCTGCTTCACCCTCGCCAGCGTCTTCGTCGAGGTGGTGCTCGGCGCGGAGGCCCCCGAGGGCACGCGGGGTGACATCGGCCGCATCGCCAGCCAGGTGGTGGTGGGCATCGGCTTTCTGGGCGCGGGCGTCATCCTGCGCCACGGCGGGCAGGTGAAGGGGCTGACGACGGCGGCCAACCTGTGGCTCACCGCCTCCGTGGGCCTGGCCGCGGGGCTGGGCTTCTTCATGGCGGCCGTCACCACCATGGCCATCGCCATGCTGTGCCTGGTGGGCCTGCGCCCCCTGGAGCGCGCCATCCACCGCTACCGCACCCGGCGCGGGCTGAAGGCGGACGAGGACGTCGCCGCCTCCCTCCACTCCGAGCCCCCGCCCCGCGACGGGAAATGAGCGGCCCGTGCTTCAGCGGCGCGTGCTCGGGTCCATGTCGGACGGCGCCTCGCGGCGAGGCGGCTCGTCCTCGTCCCGCGCCCGCCGCTCCATCCTCCCGGGCGGCTGCCGCACCGCCACCACCGCCGGGTCCACCTCGCGGACGGCGTCGCCCCCGCGGTGCGCCGGGGCGCCCGGCTCCACGTCCTCCGGCGCCAGCCCCAGGCCTCCGGTGAGGTCGTGCTCCAGCGCCCGCTCCGGGGCCTTCACGCCCCGCCGCCCGTCGGACAGGGCCGCCGGGTCGACCCCCGGCATGTCCGACACGGCCTCGCGCAGGTAGACGTCGTCCCCGTCCAGGTCCATCACGTCCGAGAAGGCCGCGCGAAAGTCCCGGGTGAAGTAGCGGCCCTTCCCGACGAAGAAGCCTCCGGCGTCCACGGAGATGACGGTGCCCACCACCTCGCCGTCCCGGTCCCTCGCCGTCATGCCCATGTGGATGTTCGCTGGATTGAACATGCTCGCCCCCCGGAGTCGTGTACGCGTCCTGGGGAAAACTGGGCATGGTGGGAAGCCTCCGGCATCCCCCTCCCCGCCCCGCGTCCGGGCGGGCGGGCCCTGCCTCCCCCCACGGCGGGGAGGGAGGCGGGCTGTCAGCCCGTGGTGCGGTCCGTGGGCTGGTGCTCGGCGGGCTCGGGCTCGCCGGGGTGGGAGGGCGGCTCCATGACTTCCGCGAAGCGGCGGTCCATCTCCGTGCGCACGTAGCGCTCGATTTCCTCCGCGGTGGTCAGCTCCATGGCGCCCTTCAGCAGCTCCACGGCATCCGCGCGGCTCACCCGGCGGATGAAGCGCTTCACCACCGGAATCTGTCCCGACGTCATCGACAGCTCGTCGAAGCCGAGCGCCAGCAGCACGAGCGTGTACAGCGGGTCTCCCGCCATCTCGCCGCACATGGACACCGGGATGTTCGCCGCCTTGCCCGCGTCGATGATGGTCCGCAGCATGCGCAGCACTGACAGGTGCAGCGGCCGGTAGAGGTAGGCCACCTCGCGATTCTGGCGGTCGATGGCCAGCGAGTACTGGATGAGGTCGTTCGTCCCGATGGAGAAGAAGTCCGCCTCCTGCGCCAGCCGGTCGGCAATCATCGCCGCGCTCGGCGTCTCCACCATGATGCCCACCGGGAAGCGCTTGCCCACGGGCACGCCCGCGCGGCCCAGCGCCGTGCGGCACGCCTCCAGCTCGCTGCGCGCCTCGCGCAGCTCGCTGACGCCGCAGATGAGCGGGAACATCAGCCGCAGGTTGCCGTGCACGCTGGCGCGCAGCAGGGCGCGCAGCTGCGTGCGGAACAGCTCCCGGTTGGACAGGCAGTAGCGGATGGCCCGCAGGCCCATGGCCGGGTTGGGCTCCTTCTCGTGCTTCGTCTTGCCCGGCACCTTGTCGCCGCCCAAATCCAACGTGCGGATGGTGACGGGGCGCCCGCCCATGGCCTCCAGCACCTGCCGGTAGGCGCGGTAGTGCTCCTCCTCCGTCGGCGCCGTCTTCCGGTCCAGGAACATGAACTCGGTGCGGTACAGGCCGATGCCCTCCGCGCCGTGCGCCAGCAGCGAGGGGATTTCCTCCAGGAACTCCATGTTGCCGTAGAGCCGGATGCGGTAGCTGTCCGTGCTCACCGCCGGCAGGTCCTTCGTCGTCAGCGCCAGCCGCTCGCCCTCCTGGTAGCGGCGCTGGTCCTCGCGGAAGACGGCGAGCTGCTCGTCGGACGGGTTGACGAGGATGACGCCCCGGATGCCGTCCATGGCCACCAGGTCGCCCGGCGAAATCTGCTCGCTGGCCCGGCCGGCGCCCACCACCGCCGGCGTCTCGCGCGCCCGCGCGACAATCGCCGTGTGGCTCGTCTGGCCGCCCAGGTCCGTGACGAAGCCCGCCACCCGCCCGCTGCGCGCCATCAGCGCCGCGTCCGCGGGGGACAAATCGTGGGCGACGACAATCGCCTCGGCGGGGACTTCCACCTCCTCGTCCACCACCTGGCCCATCAGGTTGCGGATGATGCGGTCCGCGACGTAGTCCACGTCGGAGCGGCGCTCGCGGAAGTACTCGTCGGGGATGTTGTCGAAGAGGTGCTTGATTTTGCGCGCCACCCGCCGGACGGCCCACTCGGCGTTGATGCGGTCGTCGATGATGAGCCGGTTGACCTCGTCCACGAGCATCGGGTCGTGGAGCATCAGCCGGTGGGCTTCCAGGATGAGGGCGTGGTCGCTGCCCTCGGTGCGCGTAATCTGGTCCTTGAGCTCGGCGAGCTGGCGGTCGGACAAATCAATCGCCGTCTTCATCCGCATCCGCTCGGGCTCGACCTCTGCCTCGGCCAGCCGGAGCTTGGGGGTGCGGATGCGCTTGCGGTCCAGGATGAAGGCGTGGCCCACCGCCACGCCAGGAGAGGCGCCGATGCCCAACAACCTCAGGGTGGGTGTGGCCTGGCTGCTCACGTTCCCATCTTCTCCCTTGGCTCTACCGCGTTCGCATTCTCACCCGTCACTGGGCCTCGCCGAAACGGTCCCCGATGAGTTTTGCCAACTCCTGGAGGCAGGCGTCGGCATCATCCCCCTTGCACGTCACCTTCACCTGGGTGCCCTGGGCCGCCGCGAGCATCAGCACCCCCATGATGGACTTGGCGTTGGCCCGCTGGCCCTGGGCCTCGAGGGTGACCTCGCTCTTGAAGCGGTTGGCCACCTTGACCATCTGCGCCGCGGCCCGGGCATGCAGCCCCAGCGCGTTGATGATCTCGTATGTCCCTTCGGCCACGGTTGCCATCGCGACTCCCACCTCTCTTCTTAAAGGAATGCTCCCGCCGCGCAGGCCAGCCCCGCGGCAAGGTAGAGCACCACGTAGTTCGGCACCCGACGGCTGACCAGCACGTAGGACGCCACCCCCAGGGCCAGACACCCGGCCGCCAGGAAGGGCGCACGGGCCCCTCCCGCGTTGGTCCCGAAGGACACCGACAGCCAGGCGGCCAGGCCGCCCGCGCTCGTCGCCGCCACCGCCCGCAGCTTCGCCCCCCGGGACGGGAGGTTGGCCCGGGCCACCGCCTCCACCAGCCGGTCTCCCAGGGACAGACCCAGCCAGTACAGCCGCACGCGCAACAGCACGTGCACCAGATTGTAGAGCACCAGGAAGAGGGGGACCGCCCACACGCCCAGCAGCGGCACCATGGCCGCGCTCACCGCCCCCACCGCCGGCTTGAGCGACAGCCAGAAGAAGCCGTCGCCCAGCGCCGCCAGCGGCCCCATCAGCGCGGCCTTGAAGGCCACGACCTTGTCCGGCGTCTCCTCCCCCCGGGCGATGCGCACCTCGTGGTTGACGACGCCGCCGACGATGGCCGCCGCCACGTAGGGGTGGGTGTTGAAGAAGACGAGGTGGCGGCGCACCGCCTCCTCGCGCGCGGAGCCGTCCGGGTACAGGTGCGCCAGGGCGGGGTAGACGGCGTAGGCCAGCCCCAGGTTCTGCATGCCCTTGGGGTTCCACGACGCCTGGAGGAAGAGCGAGCGCAGGAAGACGCGCAGCAGCACCCACGGCGGCAGGGGCAGGTCGGGCGCGCTCACCGGTGCTCCTGGAGCAGCAGGAGGACCACCGCCACCGTCACCGCCGCCGCGCCCAGCGCCGCGTAGAGGGGCGCGCGCCGCGCGTGGCTGCCCTGCGCCGCGAGCGAGGCCGCCACCGAGGCCATGGCCGGCCACGCCCACGCCAGCCCGCGAATCACCGCGGGGGGCAGCGCCTGCAGCAGCGGCTCCACGAAGAAGCCCGCCAGCGCGCACAGCGACGTGAGGGCGCCGTACAGCACGAAGTGCGGCCACATGCCCCACAGGTTCTGCCGGACGGCGCGCGTGAGGTTGCCGGCCTCGGCGGAGGCCAGCGCCACCCGGGCCAGCCGCGCCGTGTAGCCCTCCAGGAGCCTGTCTCCGCGGCGCCCCACCCGCCCCAGGCCGATGAACAGCAGCACGGCGAGCGACCAGATGGCCGGCGTGGACCCCGCGCCGGTGGCGGCGGTGAGGGTGGCGGCGGCGGCGCTGGTGCCGGTGGCCGCCAGCGTGTCGTTCTCCGGCAGCGCGGCGCCCAGGTTGGCGGTGCCCAGGAAGAACAGCTCCAGGAGCAGCCCCACGGACAGGCCGGAGGGCACGTCCCCCAGCAGCAGCCCCATGATGGTGGCGGCCACGAGGGGGCGCGACAGCATGGCCTGCAGGAACGCCTTGCGCTCCAAGGCCACCAGTCCGCCCCACAGCCCCGCGAGCGCCACCTGGGTCCAGACGACGCTCACACGCTCACCCGGCCTTCGCCCACCGGTCGGAGAGGTCCAGCAGCTCCACGGGCTTCTCCGAGGGCACCGCCCGGGCCTCCACGCGCACGCCCTGCTCGGACATCTGCTGGAGCGTCTTCAGCTCCGCCTCCGCCAGGAAGACGGACGGGGACACCTGCCGGCGCCCGGTGCCGAAGTGCACGTTGCCCAGGTTCAGCTCGTCCATGGACAGCCCGTGCGCGAAGGCGAAGGGCACGGCCGCCACGTCCCGCAGGAGCACCAGGGTGCGCACCCCGTCCTTGGAGAGGGCGGCGAAGTCCACCTGGGCCAGCGGGAGGATCTGCACCTCGATGGCGCTCTGGACGGCCAGGGCCATGGCCGCCCGGATGAGGGGGCTGGAGGCCGCCTCGTCATCCGCGACGACGACGCGGGAGACCTTGAGGAAGGGCAGCCAGGCCTCGACGACCTGACCATGGATGAGGCGGTTGTCGACGCGGACCAGGGTGATCACGGCAGTCTCGAATCGCCGACCCGCGCGGGTCCGTCAAGTTCGCGGCTGCTGCTGGGCCTCGCGAAGCAGGGCGGATGCGCAGGTGATGTTGCGCTGGCCATGGGAAGCCAGCTGGTTGGCCATCTCCGGAAGGGACAGCTGCTCGTTGCGGAGCGAGTTCGCCTTGAGAAGCATGGGCAGGTTGACGCCGGCGAGGACCTCCAGGTTCATCCGCTGACACATCATCAGCGACTCCTTGCAGGGAGTGCCGCCGAAGAGGTCGGCGAGGATGATGACACCTTCCCCCTCATCCACGCGGGCAATCGCCTGCTTCATCTTCGCGCGGAGCTCCTCGACGGGAGTCCCCGGCTCGATGTTGCAGGTTGCCACCGCGGGAAGCTTTCCCACGATCTGCTCCGCAGTGGAGACCAGCTCCTCCGCTAGACGCCCGTGCGATGCGACGACGAGGCCGACCATGTCCGCTCCTGACCAACCCCCCGAAGTTTGCGGTCTACGCCTGAACGCCGCGTTGCGCAACTCCGGCGAAAGTTTCCGCCCTGAACCCCAGACCCACGCTCCCACTTCCTGTGTCGAAAGGTAAGACGACAGTGGCTCCCATGCCCGAAATTTCGGGTCCGGCCGCGTGCAGGGCTGTCGCCTGCCGGACGGGGGAGCGACTTCGCTCCCCCCACACCTTATCGGATGCTGCTGATACCTGCGCGATGCGCGCCGTCGCCTTCACTCCACCCACCCCGACCCACCGCCCGTACAGCAGGGAAGCAAGCGCCCTATTAAACGAGTGGCGGCCGGAACGATAGAGGGGACTCATATGACTTCCGCTGAAGCCGTGCGCCCGGGGCCTCGCACCTGGGTCCCCCCTGACGCCCTGGGGGCGTGAATGGATTGACTTGTGAGTCACTCGTCAGCATCCAGCGCATCGCACGCGCCGGTGTGACGTCCCGGGGCGGATGGAGGCGTCATGGCGCGGTCGAAGTTGCTGAAGGAAGGAGATGTTGTCCCCGATGTCACCCTGAAGGGGGCGGGAGACCGCCCGGTGCGGCTGCGCGACCTGTTGGGGCAGAAGGTGCTCGTCGTCTACTTCTACCCGAAGGATGACTCGCCGGGCTGCACCGCGCAGGCGTGCAGCCTGAGGGACCAGTACGAGGACTTCGTGGCCGCGGGCGCGGAGGTGGTGGGCATCAGCGGAGACTCGGTGACGTCGCACGAGGGCTTCGCCGCGAAGCACCGGCTGCCCTTCGTGCTGCTGAGCGACTCGGACGGCGCGGCGCGCGACGCGTTCGGCGTGCCCCCTTCCCTGCTGGGGCTCATCCCCGGACGCGTCACCTTCGTGGTGGACCACAAGGGCGTCATCCGTCACGCGTTCGAGTCGCAGCTGCGCGTGGGCGAGCACGTGCGGCGCGCGCTGGAGCTGGTGCGCACGCTCGCTCGCGAGGGGGATGCGGCGACGGGGGCTTCCGCCGCGAAGTAGGCGCTGGCGGCACCGGGCGGGCGCGTCCGCCACGAGACAGGCGCCCGCGCCCCGGGCCGGGAATGAGTCCGGAGCGCGCGGCTCCGGATTGAGCCCGGAGCGTGCGGCCCGGAGCGCGCGGCTCCGGAATGAGCCCGGAGCGCGCGGCCCGGCGCGAGCGACTCCGGAATGAGCCCGGAGCGCGCGGCCCGGAATGAGCCCGGAGCGCGCGGCCCGGAGCGTGCGGGCCGCCACGAGACGCACGGGCTACCGAAGCGAGGTGGGAATCTCCGCGAGCGGCGGGAAGCCCCAGCGTGCGCGCTCCTCGTCGGTGACGCTCGGGTCCACCGTGTAGAGCTTCATCTGCTTCGTCTGCATGTCACCCCGGTACTGCGTGCCGAAGCGCTGCGGCCGCTCCGCGTGCATCAGCCAGCGGTCCCACGCGGCGGCGGCCAGCCACAGGCCCCCGGGATGGCCGCGGCGCGCGGCCTCCGCGCCCATTTCCCGCGCCATGGCGTAGTCCTCCAGCGTGTTGCCGTGCTGGAAGATGAACCCGGCGGCGAGGAAGTCCGCGCCCTCCTTCAGCTCACCAGCGGCCACCAGCTCCTTCACCCGCGCGCGGCGCTGCTCGTCGCGCGCCGTGACGGCCTTCCACGCCTCCGGAGAGGCCGGTGGCGGCGAGCGGTCCGCCTGGTCCTCGGTGAACATCCGCTTCAGCTCGGCATGGGCCGCAGGGTCCTTCTCCGGGAGCGTGGGGATTCGCGCCGCCAGCGCGGTGAAGGCCGGCTCCGTGCGCAGCGAGGCCAGGTCCTCGTCCTGCTGCATCCACCTCACGTCGCGAAAGCCCCACTCCGCCGCGCGCGACAGCTGGTCGAGCGCCTCCTGCTTCTTCCCCAGCAGCGCGAGCGCGCACGCGGCGGAGTACGCGGTGTTGCGGTTCGTGTTCCCCGCGTCCATCGCACGCGTGTACTCCGCCAGCGCCTCGGCGTACCTGCTCTCGCTCATCAACGCGTCCCCGCGCTTCACGAGCTGCCAGCCGGGCATCGGCGCCGCGGGCGGCTCCATGAACGGCAGCTCCGCGACAGGCGCCTTCGCGGGCGTCTGCGCCGCGGCGGCGGAGGTTTCCGTGGAGGCCGGCGCATGCGCGCACGCGCCGGCGAGGACGAGCAACAAGGCGGAAGTGGGAATTCGCATGGCGGCAGTCTAGGGGTCCGAAGCGACCTTGACGCCACTTCAAGAACCGCAATGCCGGAGCCGCACGCCCACGTCCCACGCGCGAACACGCGCCGCTGACACATTGTCCCGCACGCGTGTTGAAGCCTCGCCCGAAGGGTGGTGCCCCGGGCGCAACCCCGCGAAGTGCTTCACTTCATGCGCGCCACGCCGCATGCGTCACGCGCTGGCCCGGGCCTTGCTCAAGCGAGGAGTGCCACGCGACACACGCGAGGCAGGGAGAGCACGGTCATGAAGACCCCGGATGAGAGCTTCTTCGACGTCGTCGTCCTCGCCGTCAGCCCGCTGATGGCGGTGCAGCTGTTCGGACTGGTGATGATGGTCGTCACCTATGCGCACTCGTAGCCACCTGCGGCGGCAGCGCTCGTAACATCACGTAACATGTGGACCCTGGACGGGACTGGTTTCAGCTCGATATAAACGGAATAGCGCGACAGGCCGGCATTCGCCGCCGCCGCGCCGCCGCTGAGTTCCCCCCGAGCCGAAAGGAAGTCCCCGACATGAGCCTGAACCCCCGCGGTCGCCTCAATTGGTGGATTGGTGCAGTTGCCAGCGTGTCCCTGCTGGGTGCTTGCGGAGCGCCGGAGGAGCGTGCCGGAGACGCGCTCGAGTCGAACGAGACCGTGCAGGACGCGGTCGCGGGCGATGTGGCGGTGAAGCTGTCGGTGGAGAAGTCCTCCCTGGCCGCGCGTGACAACGTGCTGGTGTCGGTGACGATGACGAACGTCTCGTCGCGCACCGTGCGCCTGCTCAAGTGGCACACGGCGGTGGACGGGCTGAAGGAGGACCTGTTCAAGGTCACCGCCGACGGCGTCTCGGTGGAGTACAACGGCCGCCACTACAAGTGGGCCGCGCCGCAGGCGACGGACTACCTGAACCTGGCGCCGGGCCAGAGCGTGTCGAGCCAGGTGGACCTGGCGTCCGCCTACGACCTGTCGAAGACGGCCACCTACAGCATCCGCTTCGACTCCTCGGGGCACCACGACGCCACGCATGACGGCGTGTCGCAGCTGGCCTCCGACAGCCTGACCGTGTTCATCGAGGGTCGTCCCTCCGCCAACCCCGAGGCCGAGGCCACCCCGGGCACCGTCACCGCCCAGGCGCTGTCCACCGCGAACTGCTCCAGCACCCGCGTGACGTCCGTCACCACGGCGTTCAACTCCGCGAAGACCTACGCGAACAACTCGGTGAGCTACCTGACCAACACCACGCCGGGCAACACCTCGCGCTACAAGACGTGGTTCGGCAACTACACCAGCACCGGCTGGAACACCGCGAAGGCCCACTTCACGTCCATCAAGAGCGCCCTCGACACCCGGTCCGTCGTCGTCGACTGCGGCTGCTCGGACAGCGCCTACGCGTACGTGTACAAGAACTCGCCGTACCGCATCTACGTGTGCAACGCGTTCTGGAGCGCGCCCAACACGGGCACGGACTCCCGCGCGGGCACGCTCATCCACGAGCTGAGCCACTTCACGGTGGTCGCGGACACGGACGACTGGGCCTACGGCCAGAGCGCCGCCAAGAGCCTGGCCACCTCCAACCCCACCCGCGCGCTGGACAACGCGGACAGCCACGAGTACTTCGCGGAGAACACGCCGTCGCTGCCGTAATTCCGGCGCGGTGACATGATGAGAAGTCGGGACGGGGGCGGCGACGCCCCCGTTTCTTTTTTCGCGGAACCGGGAGCCTCGATTTCATGACACGTGGAAAGCTGGGTCGCGTCACGCTGCTGTGCCTGGGAGTCATGGGTGGCGCGTGCGCGTCACGTTCTTCCGAGGGAACACCGCCGCCGACCGCGGCGCGACAGGAGGAGTCCGCCATGGCGACGACGCTGGAGTGCGCGCTGAGTGCCCCCAAGACGGTGAAGGCGGGCGAGCCGGTGGAGGTGGTGTTCCGGCTGAGCAACCCCACGTCGAAGCCGCAGTACGTGCTCGACTGGCACACGCCGCTGGAGGGGCTGCTCAACGACATCTTCCAGATTACGCGCGACGGCACGGAGCTGTCCTACGCGGGGCCCATGCTGAAGCGCGGCAACCCGGGCGCGGACGACTACGTCGCCGTGGCGCCGGGCGCCTCCGTGGAGGGCCGGGTGAATGTCGCGCTCGCCTATGACTTCACGCAGCCGGGCCGCTACCTCATCACCTTCCGGGGCCGGCTGATGGACGTGACGACGCAGCAGGCGGAAGTGCCGCACACGCTGGACGGGTTCCGCGAGCTGCCGGTGAAGTGCCCCCAGGTGGAGACGTCCGTCCTCGCCCCCTGAGCGGTGGCCGGGCAGGCCGCGCGCGTCAGCCCACCACCAGGCGCGCGCGCTGCTGCGCCGGACGGATGCGCGCGGTGGCGCCGGCGCCGAACTTGAGGAAGTCCTCCTCCACGCCGTCGCTGAAGATGACGCCCCCCGACGCCATCCGCGACTCCAGCACCAGCTCGCGCTCCGCCGTCACGAAGCCGCCCACCACGTCCGCGGCGGAGTGGCGGCTGATGAAGGGCTCGCGCACCACGAAGGCCAGCTTCGGGTCCTCCCACGCCAGCTTCCACGGCTGCCCCGGCACCCCGCCCGTCTGCTGCGTCAGGCTCCGCGCCAGCGTGAAGACCGACGACAGCCACCCGCTGGAGCCCGCCCCCGTGGACACCAGCACCCCGCTGGACGACTGCGACTCCTCCTGCTCCCCGTAGCGCAGCCGGTAGCGCGCCGACACGTGCGACTTCGCGCCGATGAACAAGTCGTTGAAGGCCAGCAGCCGCTGCCCGTCCTCCAGCCGCGCCTCCGCCAGCGTCACCTGCCGGAAGTCCGCCTTCCCCTCCAGCACCTTGCGCACCGCGCCCCGCGCCCCCGCCACCCGGTAGGGCAGCAGCACGCCGTCGAAGCGCTCCGGGTCCGGATTCACGCCCACCAGCGGCTGCGCCCCCACGTACTTCGCCACGTTCGCCACCAGCCCGTCCTGCCCGGCCACCACCACCACCTCCTTCCCCGTGAAGAGGAAGGTGGGCACCAGGCTCCGGTCCACCTGCTGCACCGGCAGCCCCAGGCCCAGCGTGTCGCGCAGCGCGTCCACGGCACGGCGGTACGACTCGTCCTCGCGGGAGAACTCCTCGAAGTCCTGCCCCGCGTGCTCCACGTAGAACTTCGCCTGCTTCTTCGTGTTGAAGCGCTCCACCAGCCCCGCCAGCCGCGTGCGGCGGGTGACGAGGACTATCTTCTCGTACATGGCCGCCCCCTCTCCGCGTCAGCGCTCGCGCGGCTCGTTCGGCTTGTGGCCCTGCCCGGGCCGCGCGGGCTTCGCACCGCCACCGCCCGACGCGCTCATCAGCGAGTGCAGCAGGTCCGGCGACACGTTCAGCTCGCCGATGCGCTGCGCGTTCTCCGCCATCTCCCGGAAGGCGAGCGCGATGTTCAGCGCCGGGTCCCCGCCCCCCGCCGACGTGGCCATCAGCGTCTTCCAGTCCACGCCGCGCACCGGCGCCAGCGTCTTCTCCAGCGCGTAGGCTCGCGCGTCCGCCGCCTGGCGCTCGTTCTGGCTCCAGCGCTCCATCAGCGCGGAGCGCTGCTCCTCCACGGCGATGTCCGCGGACATCTTCGCCTCGCGAATCTGGCGCTGCCGCGCCTCCACCGCCAGCTCGGTGGCCAGCTCGCTCTCCTTGATGCGGCGCTCCTGCTCCACGGCGGCGTTGCGGCGCGCGTAGATGGCCTCGTCCGCCGAGCGCTGCAGGCCCTCGCGCGCCTCCGCCTCCAGCGCCCGCGCCATCTCCGGCGTCGGCTGCACCGACAGGAGCGAGAAGGCCATCACCTCCACGCCCAGCCCCCGCACCGGCTCCGCCACCGCCAGCGCCGCGAGCACCTGTGCCTCAATCGTGTCCGTGTGGACCAGCACCTCGCGCAGCGGCATGCCCTGCACCACCGTGCGCGCGCGCACCTGCGCCACCTGCACCAGTCGCTCCGCCAGCTTCTCCGGGTCGTCCGAGCGGTAGCGCCCGGACGCCCCCACCGAGTAGTCCAGCAGCGACGCCAGCCGCTTCGGGTCCGCCACCCGGTACGTGAGCTGCCCCTGCAGCGTCACCGCCTGGAAGTCCCGCGTCACCTCGTTGAAGGCGAAGGGCACGTCCGCGCTCGACAGCGGCACCGACACCAGCGTCGCGGCCGGCTTCCAGTAGAAGAACGAGAGCCCCGCCCCCTCGCGGACCACCCTTCCCCCCTCGAACTGCATGACGTACGTCGTCGGTGCCGCCTTCATGTACCCGATGAACATTGGGCCCGCCCTCCCGCTTCGTGTACCGTAGACACATTCTTAGTGTCTTCGGGACACTTTCGCAAGTCGAAGTGCGAGAGGGCGGGTGTCGGTGCTCAGCCCACGTCGTGGGCGGCGGCCCCGGTGGCGGGGGCGAAGAGGGCCGGGTAGAGGGCTCGCGTCGTGGTGGCGGAGAGGAGGATGGCCTCCTGCTCGACCGCGTCCCGCAGGGTGCCCAGCACACCGGCCAGTTCCTCCACGTGGTCTCCGTCCGCGCCCGCGTGGCCCCGCAGGAAGGTGACGGCGCGGCGGATGTCGGGGATGGCACCGCGCGAGACCAGGCGCTCCGCCGCCAGCCCCGCGCGCACCACGGACAGGTGCTCCAGCACGTACGCCGTCCCGAGGAAGGCGGTGGGCACGCCCGCCTCCGCGGTGAAGCGGTTCCAGCTCACGTACGCGCGCACGGCCGCGCAGGCGGGCGTCGCCTCCACCTGCTCCTTCGTCCAGCCCAGCGCACGCAGGTCGGAGAGCAGCCAGCGCTCGTGGCCCGACTCCTCCTTCGCCTTCTGCACGAGCAGCCCTGCCAGCGCGGGGTGGCGTCCCAGCCGCTGCATGCGCCGCCCCGCGAGGCCCAGCAGCGGCGCCGTCCACCGCACGTAGTGGTACGACTGCACGAGATACCCGGCGTACTGGCCGGCGTCCGCCGTGCCCTCGAAGAGATTGCGCGCGTCCGGGTGGGCGTCCAGCTCGCGCACCAGACGATTCGCCTCCTGCTCCAGCTTCACGATGAGGTCCGTCAACATGTGCTTCTCCCGTCCGGGCGCACCCGTGGCGCGCCCGCTGTTGAAATGGAGTGGTGGTGGGGTGGGGACTTCAGGCGGCGCGCGAGGCGCTCACCGATAACGCATCGAACCAGGCCAGCGTGCTGGCGGGAATCGCGTCCAGGGCGGCGACCAGCGGCGTGGCGTACCGGCGGAAGCGCGCGTCGTAGAGGGGCTCACCGATGAAGCGTGCGCCCAGCTTCTTCGCGAAGAGGGACAGCGTGCGCGGCAGGCGCAGGCCGTCGAAGCGGCCCAGGCACGCGCGCAGGCGCTCCTCGGGCGTGTACAGCGGGGCCTCGGGCACCTCGGGTGCCTGGACGGGCTCGTGCGGCGTCACCTTCCAGTGGGGGCTCACGCACCGCATCCGGGCGGCCACCTGGAAGGCGATGAGCGCGTCCTGCGCGCAGTCCGTCTCCGTGTTCGCGGACGCAATCCAGTGCGTCACCCCGCGCCTGCGGCTCTCCCGGTACATCTCCGCCTGCAGGCGCAGCAGCACCTCCGAGCCGCGGTAGCCGCGCAGCACGCAGTAGCGCGTCGTCTCCGCCAGCCGCATGCCCGGCGCGTCCACCTGGCGCAGGTCCAGCTTCTGCTCCAGCTCGATTCCGAGCCGCTGTCCCGAAGCGCGCGCCACCTCCGCGTTCGGCAGCAGCAACCGCGACGTCGCCACCGCCGTGTCCCCGGCGTAGACGACGAAGTGGAGCGTCGTCTCCAGCGTGTCGAAGCAGCTCACGTCCCGTGGCGCCGGAGGAGGCTTCCCCAGCAGTCCCAGCTCCGCGCCGAACACCGCCCAGCGCACCCGGAGCGCGTCGTCCAACTGACGCTGCTCCGAGGCAATCACACACCGTACCGTCGTCATCTTCACCTTCCCCCTTGCATGGCGGAGGGCACCCGACAGGCATGGCGACACGGGCCCCCCAAGGACCCGAGGCCGCCACCGCCCCCGCTCTCCTCGTTCATCGCGCGGGGGATTTTCGGTGGGACTTTTTTCTTCACGGTGCTTCCGGGCCCGGGTCAGCGCTTGTCGAAGCCGACGCGCTCCACCGCCACGCCCCGGGGCGCCACCGCGTCCAGCCGCTGGCCTTCCTTCAGCGCGGCCACGGCCCAGTCCAGGGCGAAGGGCTCGCGCGAGTGCAGCGCGTACACCTCTTCGTGCCCGCGGACCGCGTCCAGCTCAATCGCGGCCGGCAGCAGCGGACGTGTCGCCTGGTAGCGCGCCGCCTCCGTGCCGCCGAACGGGTGATACACGGTGACGGTGCCCTGCCCGTCCCGGCTCAGCACCGCCACGTAGCCGTCCTCCGCCGCCTTCACCTCGAACTGGAGGACGTCTCCCGGGGCCAGCGTCGCGCCCGGCTCCACCCGCGCGCTGCCGTCGCCCGCCTTGCGGTGCAGCACCAGCGACACCGTGCCCTTCACGGTGTACGGGCCCTCGCGAGGCCACACCACCACCAGCACCGTGGCCACGAGCGCCGGCACCAGCAGCACCCACCAGGGCCGCCGCCGCGCGGGCCCGGCGGCCTCGTGGCGGGCCACCAGCGGCCCGGGCGGATGCTGGACGAGGAACGCCGCCGAGTCCGCCCGCAGCGCCTCCAGTCGCTCCCGGTCCGGTGCCGACTCCGCCAGCACCGCTTCCATCTGGCGACGAGCCTCCGGCGTCAGCGCGTCCGCGAGGTAGCGCTCCAGCAACGCATCCTTGATGCGGCGCGCTCCCTCGCTCATGGCGCGGCTCCCGCCATCCTGGCCTCCACCTCGCGGCGCGCGTGCGGCGCCGGCGCATCCACCTGGTGGCGCTCCATTGCCTTCACGGCGTCCCCCCGGGCGTGAGCCGGAGGCTGCGCTTGCGCGCGCGCTCCGCGAACCGCGCCAGCATCCGGGACACCGTCTTGCGCGACATGTCCAGCACCTGCGCCACCTCTTCCGTGGTGTGGCCCTCCACGAAGTAGAGCACCGCCACCGTCAGCACCTCCTCGTCCTCGCCCTGGGTGAGGAGCGCGAGGTCCTGCAGGGCCTCCACCCGCTCCAGTCCTCCCGAGTGCGAGGTCATCGCCTCCTGGCGCCGGTCCTCCGCGTCCTCGTCCTCCACCGACAGCGGGCCCAGGCGGCCGGACCAGCGCGCGCGACGGCGCACGCGGTCCACCGCGCGATACGTGGCGATTTGATACAGCACCGTGAAGGGCGAGGCCTCGTCGCGCGGCGTGTCCCGCACCTTCATGTACGCCAGGAAGGTGTCCTGCGTGACGTCGAGCGCCTCCTCGGCGTCACGCGTGAGCGACAGCGCCCTGCGGTGGACGGCGGGGCCGAAGCGCCGGTAGAGCGCCGTCAGGTCATCCGACGCCGAAGACACCGCCCGCGCGGAGGGACCTTCCCGGGGAGCGGTGGACGCCGGACTCAACCGCGACACCTCCCAACAGCCACGTCACTCCAGCAGCGCCTGACGACTCGCGAGCCGGCTGGAGCACGCGTCCTTCATCTTCACATAAAAGTCCTTGGAGGTCAGGGAGATGGCTCGCGAGTAGTGCTCCAGCGCCTTCTCGTATTCGCCGCTGGCGTCCAGCAGCACGGCCAGGTTGTACCAGCCACCCGCGTTGTCCGGATGTTGCTCGACGTAGGCCGTCAGCTGGGAGATGGCCTGCCCGACGTCGCCCTTCTCCGCCACCTTGACGATGTCCTTCTGCGCCGCGTCCTCGTCATCCATGCGCAGGTAGTGGGAGACCTGGCGCGGGGTGATGTCCCGGAGCACGCGGTCCACCAGCTGCTCGGCCACCATGCGCAGCAGGGTGTCCACGCGCTCCGACTCGAGCTGGCCCGAGTACTCCTCCTCCGCGAGCAGCACCCTGCCCGAGGAGTTGAAGGCCGTCACCCCCAGGACGAGCTTCGCGACGAAGACCTGCTTCCGGGTCTTCTTCATCTTGCCCTTCTCGTCCCGGGTCTCCAGCTGGCGCTTCTCCAGGTCCGCGTCCCAGCCGAGCACGTCGATGCGCAGGCCGACCTCGCCCGGCTCCAGGGCGGTGGCCTTGTCCCCCTGCAGCTGCACCTCGCTCCCCGTGCGCGTCACGGTGCCGCCCGCGTGGGTGCGGTCCGTGAACGAGAAGTAGCCGTCCTGCCGGCTCTGCCGATACAGCTCCTGGAGGACGACGTCCTGCACGGTGGACTGGCCCTCGGCCTGCACCACCACGAGCTTCGTGGAGGAGCCCACATTCACTCGCGCGGGCTCGAGGACGTTGACGCGGAGGCCGGATGAGCAGCCGACGAGCAGTGAGGCCAGCAACAACAGCGGACGCAGTGAGCGGAGCGGCATGGAGTTCTCCCCTGGAACCAGGCGCGGAGCGCACGCCGAACGGTAGAGCACGTCGCTTCACCGGGGATAGGCCCCACCGTTTCCTCACGGCCGCGGCACGGGACCGGGATGTCCCCGCGCGGGGGGCACGTCAGTTCACCGGCAGCCACCAGGCCAGCTTCACCGCGAAGGTGTGGCTGCCCGGGGCGGAGAAGCTGTTGCCCAGCGCGTCCGGCTCCAGCACGCGCCCCAGGGCCTGCTCGTTGGAGCGGTCCTGCTGCCACACGAAGAAGAGCGTGCTGCCCGGCCGGAACTCCCAGCGCACCACCAGGTTGCTGCGCAGCGAGCGGAGGTTGAAGTCCGGGTCATCCACCTCGAAGGCCGTCCCAGAGGCGTCCACCACCCGCAGCTGTCCCTCCTCGCGCGTGACATTCTCATCGCCATAGCGGAGCAGCGCGCGGCCCCGCGCCTGGAGCAGCTCCCCGAAGCGGCTGTAGCTGCCGCTGGACGCGAAGGGCTCCGCGTACAGCTCCACGCTCAGCTCCGGGGTGACGAAGAAGTCCGCGCGCAGCCGGGCGTACAGCTCGCGCCGCGCCACCGCGCCGAAGACGTAGCGCGAGCCGTACGTCTCCGGCCGGCCGCCGGCCACCGTGGCCACGTACTGCGGCTCCTCCGTGTAGCGCGACAGCCCCGGCTCCACCGACAGGCGCAGCCTCCGCGTGGGCTGCACGCCCAGGCTGCCGCCCACCGTGTAGCCGTGGCTGCCCGTCTCGTAGCGCCACGCCTTCCCCTCCAGACTCCAGCGCGTCGTCGCGCTGAAGGCGTTGGACAGCTCGGCGATGACGTCCACGCCCTGCCCCGTCTGCATCAGCGGCCCGCCGCGCGTCAGCACGTCCGACAGCGCGCGCGGCAGGTACGTGGCCGTCACCTCCGCCGTCCAGAAGTTGGGCAGCGTGGCATTCACCGTCGACGACAGGCTGGTGGCCTGGCGCACCCCGCCGTAGTTCCAGTCGTTGTACAGCGACAGCGTCGCCTCCAGGCCGCGCAGCCACCGGCCCGGGTCCGTGTCCCGGTACGTGAGGCCCAGCTCCACGTCCAGGTCATCCGCCGACTGGAGCCGGCCCACGTCGTTGATTTCGAAGCCCGGCGACTCCGCGTAGCCGCGCACAAGCCACAGCCAGTTGCGGCCGCTCACCCGCTCCAGCGCCGCGCCCGCGGTGTAGCCCGACAGCGACGTGGCCTCCGGGTCCAGCTGCGCGTAGGACTGGTCCGGCCGCTGGAAGTAGCGCGCGCTGGAGCGCTGCAGCCGCACCATGGCCTCGCGCGTGCCGCTCACGTGGCTGCCGCCCGCGTACGCGGTGAGCGCGTACTCGCCGCCAGGGCCCAGCCGGAACGACGCGTCCGCGCCCGCCGTGTAGGCCTGCCGGGGCAGGTTGAAGGCGAGGCTCTGCCCCCGGCCCGTGGTCGTCAGCGAGCGATTCACACCCGTCAGCATCGCGCCCACCACCGAGCCCTCGCCCAGCTCCTGCTGCACGCGCACCACGCCGTAGCCGGTGAAGGGCTCCAGCTTCACCCGGCCCTCCTCCGCCGTGTCGAAGTCGTAGACATCCGCGAAGCTGTGGCCGGTGACGGCCGCCAGCGCCCCCACGGACAGGCCCGACGCCAGCCGCCCGGTGAGCTTCCCCGCGCCCCACAGCGTGCTCGCCCGGGGCGCCTCCACGAAGTCGCTCTGCGACTGCAAATCCCCGAGCAGGCGCGGCGAGGCGCCGATGCGGCGCGAGTAGAAGTACGCGGGGCCGTTGCCGGTGAAGAGCTGGGCCCCTTCCGTGAAGAAGGGCCGGCGCTCCTCGAAGAAGGTCTCGAAGGCGCTCAGGTTCACCACCGCCGGGTCCGCCTCCAGCTGGCCGAAGTCCGGGTTCACCGTGGCGTCCAGCGTGAGGTTGGGGCCCAGGCCCACCTTCGCGTCGCCGCCCACCCTGCCCGCATAGTCGCGACGCGCGTCGAAGGGGGTGCCCGCGCGCGGGTTGCGCCCGGAGCTCACCTGCCAGTCCCCCGCCACGTACGGCAGCAGCTCCAGCCGGCGCGAGGGCCGCACGCCGCGCACGCCCGTCAGCTCTCCGAACCACGAGGACCAGCCGGTGACGTGGCGCGGCACCGCCACCCAGAAGTCGTCCTCGTTGCGGCGCGGCACGTAGCGGTTGAGGTTGAGCCCCCACACCTGCTCGTCCCCGTCGTTGAAGCGCAGCTGGGAGAAGGGAATCCGCAGCTCCGCGACCCAGCCCTCGCCCGTCAGCCGGGTGCGTGCCTGCCACACAGGGTTGAAGGAGAAGTCGCGCTCGTACTCGCTGTCCACCGGGTGGAACCAGTCCACGCGCTGGCCCGCGGCCGTCACCGCGAAGCTGTAGGCCGTGCGCCGGTCATGCCAGGTGTCGAGCGAGACGATGAGCCGCTCGGCCACGCCGCTCTCGTCCCGCCGCGTCATCACCGTCTCGATGTCCGTGGAGGAGTCGCTGAACATCCGAGCGCCGACATAGAGCGCGTCTTCGTCGTAGACGAATGCGACCTCCGTGCGCAGCGTGGCGGGGAGACCCTGGTCCGGCTCCTTCTGGATGAGGTCGGAGGTGAAGGTGGCCTGCTTCCAGGCCTCGTCGTCGAGCATGCCGTCCAACGCGGGCGGCTGCTCCACGCGCACCGCCGTCATCCTCCGGCGAGGCCCCGGCACCTGGGCGCGGGCCAGCGAGCCACCCAGGAGCAGCATGCAGAGCGTGAACGGGACGACGCGAGGATTCATGGAAGTGGCGCACGGTACACACCGGCCCGCACGAGTCACGTGGTTCGAAATTCCCGAGCGCGTTATCCACGAAAGGAGCAAGGAGGACCCATGCGCATCGCGGTGATTTCGGACCTGCACCTCGGGCGGCGCGATGCCGCGGACCACTTCGGGCACGACGACTCCGGCTTCCTGCGCTTCCTGCGCTTCCTGGAGAGCAACTTCGAGCGCATCGTCCTGCTGGGTGACATCTTCGAGACACTCACCTCGCGGACGCCGGGGAGGCAGGCGGCGGAGCTCGCCGCCGCCCGCGCGGCCCACCCCGACATCGTCGGGCGCTTCGCGCGGCCCCAGTACCACTACATCCACGGCAACCATGACCTCGTGGCCGGCACGCTGCTGGGCGCGCCCGAGCAGCTCGTCCTGGAGGCCGACGGGGTGAGGATGCTGTTCACCCACGGTCATCACCACGACTGGGTCATCCGCAAGGCGCGCTTCCTGTCCGAGGCGGCGGTGTGGGCGGGGGCCTGGCTGCGGCGGATGCGGCTGCGCGCCATGTTCCGCATGTTCCAGGCGCTGGACGCGCGGCTGACCAACGCGCTGCCGGACCCGGCGCGCTGCACCTTCCAGCAGTGGGCCCTGGCGCGCGCCAACGACAGCGGCGCGGACATCGTCGTCACCGGGCACACCCACCTGGGCATGCGCGTGGAGCACGGCAGCCGCCTGTTCCTCAACAGTGGCACGTGCTCGGAGGGCCAGTTCTCCTTCCTCAGCCTGGACACCCGCACCGCGGGCTACTCCCTGCATACCTCCTGGTAGCCCGGGGAGGAGGCAGGGGAGCCGGGGCGTCGTGTGCACCGTGCTCCCTCCCTGTCGGGGACGGGGTAAAATCGGCGGATGTTCAGGCGGCTCACCGAGGCGCTTCGCCTTCTGGCGCGACGCTCCCCGAGACAGGCTGACGGCCCCCGTGCCGACAGCCTGTGGGAGACTCCGGCCGAGGTGTCTTTCGAAGCGCCCTCCCGCCGGAAGTCGGCCGCTCGTCGGGCGCCCTCCCGGCCGGCCCGGCCCGTGCGCTACTACGACTTGCACGACGACTTCCGCGCCCCCGGCCGGCGCGAGCTGGGGGACCCCTTCTCCCTGGAGCGCAAGAAGAAGGTGGACTCCGTCTGGCTGTTCACCTCCGGCGCGCCGGTGCGGGGCCTGGGAAAGCTGCGCGCCACCGTCCAGCCGCAGGGTCGCCCGCTCGACTTCTCCCTGGCTGGCGCCGGCCTCACGCCGGTGGTGCACGCGCGGGTGGCGTCCATCTTCCGCGAGCTGGCGCCCGACGACGTGCAGCTCCTACCCGTGGAGGTGGAGGACTGCGACGAGCCGTACTTCATCCTCGTCGCCACCCGCCTGGTGCGCTGCATCGACGACCGCAGGTGCGCGGAGGTCCACCGCTACACCCCCGAGGATGGACGGCCGGAGCGCGTGGGTCACTACCGCAGCGTGCGCGGCCTGCGCATCGACCCCGAGAAGACGGACGGCGCCCGCGTCTTCCGCTCCTGGGGCTGGCCCGTCAGCCTCATCGTCTCCGAGGGCATCAAGCAAGCCCTCGAGCACGCGGGCATCACCGGCGCGCGCTTCGCGGAGGTGACGGAGCCCCCACCCAAGAAGCAGCACCGCAAGGCCCGCCGCAAGACGCCCAAGCCCGTCTGAGGGAGGGCCCCCCTCCCCGGTGTTCAAATCTGGTTGACACCCGGTTGCAAACTTGTGGGGTAGGCCGCTTCTCCAGTACGTTCCTCTTTTTCCAGCTATACCTGAGGCGCGCGTTGGACACAGGAGAGGCGTATTTCGGAAAATACCGGATTCTCCAGCAACTCGCGTCTGGAGGCATGGCACACCTGCTGCTGGCCTCCATCGACGGGCCGGACGGCTTCTCCAAGCCCTGCGTCATCAAGCGCATCCTTCCGGAGTACGCGAACCTGGAGGCCTTCAGCCGGATGTTCGCCGACGAGGCGAAGGTCGCCGCGCTGCTGACGCATCCGAACATCGTCCAGGTCTTCGACTTCGGGAAAATCGACGGGCAGTACTACCTGGCCATGGAGTGGATTCAGGGCCAGTCCCTGGACCGGGTGCTGCGCCAGGCGTGGAAGGGCGCCTTCCCGCTGGGGCCGCGGGTGGCGGTGGACGTGGGGCTGGCCATCTCCGACGCGCTCTCGTACGCGCATGCGAAGACGCTGCCGGACGGCACGCCGCTCAAGCTGGTGCACCGGGACATCACGCCCGGCAACGTGCTGGTGTCGCGCGACGGCATCGTCAAGCTGGCCGACTTCGGCATCGTGAAGAGCTCCGTCAACATGGAGCGCACCGTCACCGGCGTGGTGAAGGGGAAGTACCCGTACATGTCGCCGGAGCAGATTACGAACCGGGAGCTGGACCACCGCTCCGATTTGTACTCGCTCGGCATCGTCCTCTACGAGGCCTCCACCGGGAAGCGCCTGTTCAAGCGGGAGACGGTGGAGGCGACCATCGTCGCCGCGTCGCAGGCGCACGTGCCCGCGCCGTCTGAGGCCATCCCGGACTTCCCGCCCGGCCTGGAGGCCATCCTCCTCAAGCTGCTGCAGAAGGAGCCGGACGCCCGGTACCAGAGCGCGCGCGAGCTGCACGTGGACCTGGAAAGGTTCCGCTCCTCGCAGCACTGGACGTCGGGCGGGCGCGAGCTGGCCATGCTGGTGACGAAGCTGTGTCCGCCGGACCCGTCGGGGCAGCTGCCCACGGCGCTGCCCGCGTTCGGCTCCGGCACCGCCCGCACGCCGAGCGGCTCCCCGAGCGCGAAGCCTCCGCCTCCCGCGGGAGAGAGCACCGGGCTGCTCGCGCTGACTCCGAGTGGCACGGCTCCGGCGCGTGCGGGCGCGGCGGGATTTCCCTGGGGCATCGCGGTGGCGGCGGGGGTCTCCGCGATTGGCACCGCGCTGTTCTGGTACTTCGCCGCCTGAAGCGGCCGTGGCCTGACGGGGCAGTCCCTCCGCTCCCTCGGGCCGCAGTGAGACACCGATGAAACAGTCGACCTGGATTGCCGTCATCCTGCTGGGCACCGTCACCGCCAATGGCGTGGTCTACGGTGTGCTGCGAAGCCGCCGCGCCGCGAGCCCCGTGGCCCCCGCCGTCGCCGAGGCGCCCAGGCCCCCGTCTCCAGTGACGGTGGCCTCCGTCGCGCCTGCGCCCGCGGAGGACCCGAGCTCCGGACTCGCCCGGGCCCGGCGCGCCTCGGGGCTGGCCGCGCTGGAGGACCGCGACTACGAGACGGCCGTGGCCGAGTTCACCGAGGCCCTGCGGCTGCGCAAGGACGACAAGGGCGACCTGGTGGAGCTGCTGCGCATCGCCGCGGACCTGCGGACCCGCGAGCAGAGCCGCACGCGCGGCGAGCGGACCCGGGCCGTGCGCGAGCCCTCCGCGCCGACGCGCAGGGAGCCGAAGGCCCGGCCCGTCCGGGTGGCGTCGCGCTCGCAGCCTCGCGAGGAGCCTGACGCGGCGGCCGAGGAGCCCCGGAACGGGCTGCTGCTGGTGACGTCCACGCCGCCGGGGTTGATGGTGCTGGTGGATGGGAAGACGGTGGACCTCACGCCCGCGCGCGTGCCGCTGCGCGCGGGGACGTACCGCGTGGCGCTCGCGCAGGGAGAGCGCCGGCTGTCCGAGCAGACGGTGGAGCTGGGCGAGGAGGAGGTCCACTCCATCAACAAGGACCTCACCGCCGAGCTGACGCCTCCGCCGTCCCGCCCCGCGCCGCAGCCGGTGGCGGCGGCTCCGGCGCCCACGAGTCCCGCGGCGGCGGCCATGCAGCCGGTGGCCACTCCGGCGCCCGCCGCACCGCCTCCCGTGGCCCGCGCCGCCACGGGGAAGGGGGACCTCGACGTCACGTCGCCCGCGCTCTACGGCGAGGTGTGGATCAACAACCGCCCCTATGGCTTCCCGCCCCTCAAGGCCCAGGGCCTTCCGGCCGGGCCCGCCCGCGTGGAGGTCCGCGTCAACGGCGTGGTGAAGCGCAAGCTGACCGTCGAAGTCGAGCCCGACCGCCTCACCGCCGTCCGCGTTCGCTGAGCCACCGCGCCGGGAGCCCTGGCTCCCCGCCCCTTCCCCCGAGCGCCAGCCCCGAGGCCGGCGCGCCCTGTCCCCTCCCCACACCCCCGAGCGATGGCCCCGAAGGCCGGCGCTCACCTTTGTCCGAGAGTCCCATGCGCGTCCGCTCCTGGTGGCCCGTTGGTCCCGTAGCCCTGTCCCTCGCCCTGTGCACGAGCCCCGCCCTCGCACAGGAGCCCTCCTCCTCCGCGGATGAGGTGGAGCCTTCCACGCCCCCGGAGGACGCCGAGCCGACCGGCGAGGAGCCCGAGGTCCACAGCCAGGTGGCCTCCTTCGCCGTCACGAAGCTCCAGGAGTCCCCCGCCGTCGTCACCGCGATGAACGCGGACGAGATTCGCGATTCCGGCGCTCGGGACTTGATGGACCTGCTGCTCCAGATTCCAGGCTTCTTCTTCGGCGTGGACGTGCAGGGCTCGGTGGGCCCCGGCTTCCGCGGCCTGTGGGGGTACGAGGGCAAGGTGCTCCTCGTCATCGACGGCAAGGAGATGAACGAGCAGCTCTACTCGACGATGCAGCTCGGCCACGAGTTCCCGATTGAGCTGGTGGAGCGCATCGAGGTGGTGCGCGGCCCGGGCTCGGTCATCTACGGCGGCAACGCGGAACTGGCCGTCATCAACGTCATCACCCGCGGCGTCCAGGGCAGCACGGACCTGCAGCTCACGGGCACCTACGGCGAGCTGGAGACGGTCAACGGCCGCCGCAGCCTCACCGTCTCCGGGCGCAAGGTCTTCGAGTCCGCGCCGGGCCTGAGCGTCTTCGCCTCCGCGTCCATGGGCCAGGGTCAGCGCAGCGACGCCGAGTTCCAGGACTACTTCGGCAACTCGGCCACCATGGGCGGGCAGAGCCAATTGGACCCCACCACGGTCCAGGCGGGCGTGGGCTACAAGGACCTGCAATTGAGCGTGCTGTACCAGCGCAACACCACGTCCACCATCGTCGCCTTCGACGAGGTGCTCGACGCACCGGCCCCCACCGAGTTCGAGTCCTTCCACGCGGAGCTGAGCAACAGGTTCCGCCCCAGCGAGCGCCTGGAGCTCGCCTCGCGCTTCAACCTCACCCTGTCCGAGCCGTTCCGCGACTCGGACCAGGACTCGGCCTTCTATTACGACAAGCAGGTGCGGCGGCTGCGCGGGCGGGCCATGGCGCGCTGGGCGGCGCTGGACTTCCTCCAGCTCACCGGAGGCGTGGACGTCACGTCCGACGAGGGCCGGCTCAACGGGCCCGCGGACGTGGGCCTGCAGACGGCCTTCGGTGAGGAGGGCGCCGAGCGCGTCTCGTACCTCAACCTGGCGGGCTTCATGGAGGCCTACCTGGACAACCCCATCGCCACGGTGGTGGCCGGCGCGCGCTACGAGAATCACAGCGCCTTCGGCGGTTCCTTCGTGCCGCGGCTGGTGCTGCTGCGCGCCTTCGGGCCATTCAGCGCCAAGGCGCTCTTCAGCCGCGCCTTCCGCGCGCCGGGCATCGAGAACATCAGCCTGGGCGACGACGTCCGGCCGGAGCGCACCACCGTGTTCGAGCTGGAGGGCACACTGCGGCTCGGCGAGGGGCAGACGGTGAGCGCCAACGTCTTCGACATGGGCGTGACGGACCCCATCATCTATTCGTACGACGCGGTGTCGAACACGGAGGCGTACCGGAACCTCGGGCGGCTGGGCAGCCGCGGCGTCGAGCTGGACTACCACCTGCGCGCGGGCTGGGGCCGGCTCGCGCTGAACTACTCGTTCTACACGCCGTCCGGACGCAACGACGTGGAGGACTACCAGGTGCCCGGGCACTCCAACGCCTTCACCGCGATGCCCACCCACAAGGCGTCCGTCGCCGGAAACGTGAAGGTGCTGCCGTGGCTCACCGTCAGCCCCAGCGCGGTGCTCGTGGGCAAGCGCTACGCGGTGGATGCGCCGGACGAGGCGGGGGACTCGGCGGTGGAGACGCTGCCCACGCAATTGCTGCTCAACCTCTTCGTCAGCGCGCAGAACGTGGGCACGCCGGGGCTGGAATTGGGTGCGGGCATCTACAACCTGATGGGCACGGACTTCCGCCTGGCCCAGCCCTACAACGGCGGCCACGCCCCGCTGCCAGTCTTCTCCCGCGAGTTCCTGGTGCGCGTGAGCTACCTGCTCGACCCGGGGAGCGACTCGTAGTCTGAGAATGCACGACGCGGCGGGCAGGCGCAGAGGCAACGCGCGAGAAACACATACATATTGAATTCGTTTTCGCGCAGGCGCGTACGGCCGGAGCACTCCTGCTGACTGCGTTCCTGGGACAACGCGCCCGCTGTCACGTCCGACAACGGGAGTGCCTACATCGGGGCTCCGGGTTGCAGGGGTGGCGGGACGGGAGTCCCGGTGGGGATGGCGGTTGAAGCGCTCCGCCTCTCCCTCCACGCCGTGTTCGCCACGCCCGGGAGTGGCGCGTCACTCACGGATGACGCGCTCTGGCGACCTCCTCAGCGGGAGGGGAACCGCTTCGAGGGCGGGTTCTGCACGAGGAAGGAGTTGCTGGGCTTGCCTGCCCGGCGCACGGGCTTCTCGGTTGCGGCGGGCGCCGGTTTCGCAGCGGGCGCGGCCGGGGCCTTCTTCTCGGCCGGAACCTTCGTCGCGGCCGGGGTCTTCTTGTCCTGGGGCATCGTCTTCTCCGGGGAAGGGGTACGTCAGTGTGGCGGACCCTAGCGTGAGCAGCGCCGCCCCGCGTGGATGATTCACGGCCCCGGGCGACAAGCCGTTGGCTGCCCACCACGTAGGCGAGGGGCCTCCGCCACTTTCCCCTCGGCGTCCGGTCGCCGCTCTGTGCGTCCCCCTCGGACGCTGGCGGGCCGTGGCGCTTGAGGGGTGCGCGGCCCCCCCGCCGCCTGCCTGCGCGCGCACGGTTTGCCTGTCGGGCGGCCTCTGTGGCCCAGCTGGTGACTTCCGAGCGCTCGGATGCCATGGCCGTGAGCGAGCCGGGCCCGATGTCAGACGAAGCGTCAGAACGGGTCTGCCGGGAGGCTCCGGTTATCAGTCCCACCTGCGCGCTCCCTCGCGCGGTGGAAGCCCGCTCGCAAGGGCAGGCCCTTCGTCGCTGGAGAATCCGAGACGGTGGGTGTCTCGCTCAGCCCTCCACGTGAGCTGCGCGTCCTCGGGCCCTCGCGCGGGCAGGCCCCTCTTTTCTCCAGCAGGCGCAGCACCCGGTGGCGCACCACCCTCAGCAGTTTCTCCACCGCTGCTCAAGGCGGCGGTGTCGCTGCTTCCCCGCCTGCTGCGTCTGCCGGGGACTCGGAGAAAGTGGGCGCGGCGCTCAGCGCGCTGGAGGGCGTGGAGCCCGCCACGCTCGGCCGCATCCGGGACATGCTGGAGACGGCGGCACGTGGAGCGAAGGGGCTCGTCGCCGACGCCCTCCGGGAGCTGCTTCCTCCCAACCGCTAGAAATCCATCCAGTTGTGTTCCTCTGGATCCAGACATTGCCCACGTGTGACAGAAACAATGCCTGCCCCCGTGAGCGTCTTTCTATAGGTGTTGGAGTATTTCATGTGCCACGAAATGGAGTGGCCCGCATGTGCTGGCGGGAATTCATGGCATCATACCCTCGCTGCAATCACCTGGAGCACCTCACCCATCTGGAGGAGCAATGCGTTCATTCTTGATTCTGGGGCTAGCGGTAGTCGGCTTTCAGTTCGGCTGTGGCGTGGACGAGACCGACGCGGGATTGCAGCCGGAGGTGGACTCACAGGAGCAACGGCTCATCTGTCTGACGGAGTCCTTCATCACCTATTACAGCGACGCCACGCACACCACGGTGGTCGGCACGGAGCGCTGCTATTGCGGCAGCACGCCCGAACGCACGGGACGCAGGAGCTCCTACTTCGTCGAAGAAAGCCTGGGCGAGTGCCCTTGAGCTGAAACGACGAACTCGCTGAGGTCGCGGTAGGGACTGTGACGGGCCGGGAACGTGAGCTGAGGTTACGTGCCGGGCAGCAGCGAGGGCGCGGGCGTGCCGTGGAGATGAGCTTCGAGGGCGTCCGTGAGAGAGTCGAGCACGTTGCGCTCCTGCTTCCTGAGGCTCATCACGGCGGTGAGGATGCGTTCGACGAAGCGGCTGCCGGCCTCGCGCTGGGTGCCGAAGCGGGTCTTGCGCCAGATGACAGCATGGCGCAGGTCCCTCTCGGCGAGATTACTGGTGGGCTCGATGCGCTCGGTATAGACAAACGCGAGCCAGGTGCCACCACTCGAAGAGAACGAAGACTTCCGCCAGCAGCAACTCTCCCAGCCGCTTCGCCTCCCCGCCGCGCTCGACGAAGCCTTCGAATTCGCGCACCAGGTGCGCCCAGCAGACCTGCCGTTTCAGGGCGTGCACCCGGTTGTAGTCACACCACCGGTCGCAGATGAGCGTGCCCCCGAAGTTCTTTCCCAGCATGGTCTGGGCCACGGCGTTGCCGCGACTCTTGACGATGAGGAAGACCGCCACGGCCGCGGTGCTGGCCACTCACAGCCAGGCGCGTGCGTGCTTCTGCCACCATCCGGTTTCGTCCTGATGCACGGCCGGCTGCGTCTGGACGTACGCGCGCGCCTCGTCCACCGGAGCTGCCAGGGCCTGGCTCACCGCCTGCTCGAGGTTGCTGACGCTGCCGAGCCCGAGGTCCACGCCCAGCACGTCCTCCACCCACTCCTGCACCAGCCGCTTGGACAGACGGAAGCGTCCGGTGCACAGCGCGATGAAGCCCGTCAGGCGCGGCCCGAAGTTGCCCTCGGGCACGCCCGCCGGCAACGGTGCGCAGCGCCAGGCGTTGCAGCCGGCACACCAGCCCGCGTGAAGCGCGTACTGCTTCACCTCGGGCACGATGCGCGGCAACTCCACCACCTGGTGGACCCGCGCGGGCGGCGCCTCTTGCAGCCGAAGCAGCGGCCCGGGGCAGCAAGGCACCTCGAGAAGCTACCGCTCACCGGCAGAGCCGGCGGAGCCAGCGGTGCATGAACTCGCGAGTCATGGGAGGCCACAGGCCGCCCTCCTCGCAGAGGTACGGCTCCAGCAGCCGCGCCAGCTCCCGGTACTGCGCGGGAGGGGGCCCCTTCTCCGTGTCCATGGCCTCTGGCCACTCCCCCAGCGTCAGCAGCAGCCGCTCCCTCTCCATTGGCTCGAAGGTGACTTCCGGGAAGCAGAGCTGCTCGCGCAACGCCTCCTGACCGCCGAGCTGGTTCAGCAGCGGCGGGCCCAGGAAGGTCAGCCAGTACGCCCCCCGCGCCCCGGTACCGATGACGTTGCCCGTCTCACTCAGCAGGTACAGGTCCAGCCCCAGGTAGCGCTCCAGCAGACCGACGAGCTGCTTCCGGACACCGTGCCAGAGCCCGGGATGCGAGACGAAGGCGAGGCTGGCGTAGCCGAAGCTGAAGGGCAGCTCCCGGCCAAGCTCCAGGGCCAGCGCACGCAGGTGCGCGGGGCCGTGCTCCAGGAGGTACTCGGTGGGAAACGAGAAGGACACCGCGCTGCTGGCGCCCTCCTTGCGCCAGTGCAAGGGATGCTCGAGCTGGCGGCCATCGTAGTTGAAGTGGTACCCGCCCGCTTCGCCAGTCGCCTCGGCCAGCGAGACGTGCCGCGCGGCGCCCGCCCATGGCCGCTCGAGCATCCTCTCGCGGATGTGCTCCCATCCCTTGGCGTCCAACGGCAGGGTGTCTCCATCGTCCGCGCCGTACCAGTTCAATGCGTTGGGCGAGATGGCACGCCTGTAGGCCTGCAGGGCGCGCCACATCGCTGAAGCCACGTCTCCGTGCGAGCGGCGCATGAAGAAGCAGAGGATGACGCCGTCGCGAACCTCGACATCGCTGCGCATGCTCGGAATGCGGATGACGGGAATATCCTTGCTCATGGAGCCACCCCCAGGCCGGGCGAAATGAGAAAGGGCTTTCCCCCCAGTGCGCCCTCGTAGACCTCGCCTTGGTTGGAGTTGGCATAGGCGCTGCTCTCTCCGTATCGCGTCCACCTGGGCTCATTGGTGTTGGGACAGGGAAACTTGAAGTCCAGGGTGAGCACGGAGCGCAGCAGGTCTCCGTCCGCATGGAGCACCAGGTCCGGTTTGATGGTGCGCCACAGCTCCTTCGAGCATCCTTCCTTGATGAGGCGCGCCTCTTCTTGCCGGCTCACCGTCTCCAGCCACCGGGCGTTCGGGTAGTAGCGGTAGCGCTGCTCGACGCTGAACGGCGCGGGCCACAGTTCCTCCAGCACCTCGCGAGCACACTGGAGGGCCAGGACATGCTTCTGCTGTCCCAGGAGCATGGCCCGGGTGATTCGCTCGCCGCAGCCATCCACGTTGACCTCTTCGCCGCACTCCGCCCGCGTCGGCGCCCGATTGCCGAAATAACGGCCATTCACCTTGCGTTCGGCCTGCCTGGCGCACTCCCAGAGACGCTCTTCGAGTTCTCCCACCGCGCCTTCGCTCCCGAGCACCCCGAAGAGTGCAGGGACCCACTCAGCGAGGTTGGAGCCCATGGCTCGCGCCGCGCCCGAGGCAAGGGCACTCGCGCCCTTGCCCAGAAGGGCCGCATGTCGGAGGCGATGCGCGGTCTCCGTGTCCAGGCGCAGCTCCTCGCGCCGGGGGCCGCTGGCGCAGGCCGCGAGCAGGGCGCTTGCCACGAGCAGGAGCGCGGGTTGCCAAGATGGGGCACGTCGAGCGGGCATGTCCTTCATCCAGTGGCGGCAGGGGGTGGGAAGCCGGGGCCGCAAGGCACCTCGAGAGAAGATACCGCTCACCGGCAGAGGCGGCGGAGCCCGCGGTGCATGAATTGCCGGGTCATGGGAGGCCAGTCACCGCCCTCTTCGCAGAAGTACGGTTCCAGCAACCGCGCCAGCGCCCGGTACTGCGCGGGAGGGGGCCGCTTCACAGAAGGCGGAATTGGTGGCCACTTTCACCTCGGCGTCCGGTAGTCCCTCTGTGCGCTCCCTCGGACGCTGGCGGGCCGTGGCCCTCGAGGGGTGCGCGGCCCCCCGCCGCCTGCCTGCGCGCGCACTCCTTGCCTGTCGGGCGGCCTCTCTGGCCCAGCCGGTGCCGCTGAAACCGAGGTGTCGGGGGGCCTCTGCCCTTCAGTGCAGCCACTCCCCTTGGGGCCAGCCTCGTGCAGATGCCAGGGCAAGGAGGAATGATAGGGCACGCTGACTATGCGCGCCTTTCATGCATTCGCCCTTTCGTTGTTTGCCTTCTCCTGGCTGGGTTGCTCCACCGTCGCCGATCCACCCATGCAACAGGCATGGGACGAGGCCGAGCTGGAGTGCCACGCCCCAGGGGATGACCAGTGCGTCTCGCTCCTGTGTCTGGGGGACGCGTGCGGCTTCTATCCGTGCGGGAAGCTGCCCGGAGAACTCGAGCTGGCGCGCTTCCCTCCCGCGCGCCCGCCTGCGGCTGCTGCGGCACCGGGAATGGGGCCCCGGAGGAACTGGGGAGGCGCGGGGAAGCTCCCAGGTGGGGCCGTCATGGTGTTCCCCAACTGGAACGGCGCCCCGGACCGCATCATCCCGCCGTCACGACAGCTCACGGCTGGCCGTTGGGAGAAGCACCACATCTTCCCCCAGGAACAGGCCCTCAAAGACTGGTTTGAAATTCAGGGCGTCAGAATCCACAACTACACCATGCCAATCCCGCGAGACCTCCATCACCGCATTCACAGCGGAACTGGGGCACCTGGAGGCCAGTGGAATGAAGCGTGGCACCACTTCAAGAATCAGTACCCCAATGCGTCACCAACCCAGATTTTCCAGCACGCGGGGCGCCTGATTCACCGCTTCGAACTCGTCGGTGGTCCCATTCAGCCCTACTATTCCCGCCCGGGAGCATGAGAACGAATGAGCCAGTTCTTCTGGGCGAGTCAGGACAGGGAGGTCGCACGCAAGTACGGCGGGGCAGCGGATGGTGCCCACAAGTGGAAGCTTCCCGGCGCGCGGTGTCACACGTGCGGCGTCACATGGGCCGGTTCGGGTCACAAATATCCTTGTGTTGACCTGTCCCAACTGCCCGAGCAACGCGAGTTCCTGAAGGCCAGACCTGAGGCCTTCCTGGAGTTCGCACGTCTTCGTGAGCTGGTGCGTCCTCTGGCGCCCGCCAATGCCATGTTGCCGCCCGGTACAGGCTTCGGGCCGTTGGTGGGCACTGCCTTTGGAAATCTCCCTCCCTTCGCCTGGGTAATCGAGGTGCTTCTCGTGCACCGGCACGCTCTCGAGCGACTCCAAGCTGAGGGGGTGCGTGGGCTGAAGGGCTGCCGCACAGAGCTGCGATTCCGCCAGAAGAACCCTCCAGACCTCTTGGAGCTGCAAATCGAGCCTCACGGTCGGCTCCATCCGGACTGCCTCCCCCCGGATGAGGCTCCACCCTGCCCGACCTGTGGCCGACAGGGTTTCGGGCGGCCGGATGAACCCATCCTGGCTGCGGCCTCCCTGCCTCCGGAGCTGGACCTGTTCCGGGTCGGCAACTTCGCCACGATGGTTATCGGCACCGAGCGGTTCGTGGAGGCCGTGAGCCGCCTGGAGCTGGACGGCATCACTTTCCACGAGCTGCCAACGCGATAGTCGGCGCCGGGCCGCGTTTCTGGGGGCAGGTCAATCAACCTAAACCCCTGTCACTCCAGGACTTCCAGGCGAAGAACGGGGAAAATGTAGGCAACAAGCAACCAAAAACCCTCATGTACGACAATGGTTGCAGGGGTTGGATTTCAGCCCCTATCAAACTACCCCCTCTCTTCGCCCGGAGCATAACCATGAGCGGCATCTCCAAGCTGTCCGCGGGTCCTTCGCTGGGTTCCTTCCGTTCCATCGGCTCCGAGCTCAAGGCGCCCGAGGCCGGCAAGATTCCGGGGCTGGAGACGGCGCAGACGGCGCTGAAGGCGCTCAGCCAGAACCCCATCCTCCGCTCGCTGATGGGTGAGAGCGGGTTCGAGGGTGTATCCGGCAAGAGCAAGGCGGAGAAGGCCGGCGCGACCGAGCAGGCCAACCCGCAGGAGGCGCTCAAGAAGATCCTCGACACCCTCCAGCAGCTGGTGAGCGTGCTGAAGACGCTGGCCGGCGAGAAGGCTGGTGAGGGCGGCGAGCAGGCCGGCGGCCCCGAGGGCGCGCAGCAGGCCGGTGGCGCCCAGCAGCCCGGTGGCGCCCAGGGTGCGCAGCAGGCCGGTGGCGCCCAGCAGCCCGGTGGCGCCGAGGGCGCGCAGCAGGCCGGTGGCGCCGAGGGCGCGGGCGGCGTCGCCGAGGACGAGGACGAGAAGGACCCCATCAAGAAGCTGCTCAAGACGCTCCAGCAGATGGTGCAGATGATTGGCCAGCTCATGCAGTCCATGGGCAGCCAGGGCGCCGCGCCCGCGGGCGGTGCCACCGGCGGCGCCGCTCCCGCCGCCGCGGCCTGAAGCACCCACCTCTTCTGAAACAAGGCGGCCCGCCACCCTCCTGGGGTTGGCGGGCCGTCGTGCGTTCCGGGGCCGTGTCGGGCCCTCGCGTCAGCTCCGGATGAAGCCCCGCTTGAGGCGCTCCAGCTCCTCGCTGAGCTTCTTCATCTCGTCGGTCTGCTCCAGCTCCACGTTCTCCTCGTCGTTCTGCTGGAGCACCGTCGCCAGCTGCGAGCGGAACACCTCCACCAGCGCCGCCGTCGCCGGCGAGGCCGTGGCCTGGAGCTGACCGCCCAGCCGCGTGAGCACCTCCTGCAAGGCCAGCGTCGCCTTGCGCACCTCCACCTCCAGCTCCTCGCGCGAGAGCCGCCCCTCCTTCGCCGCCCGCGTCAGCTCCTGCAGCGACTGGAGCAGCGAGTTCAGGTCCTGTGCCATGCCGGTGCGCCTCCGGGCCCGACCTCCGAGCCCCATCCTGCCGCCGGAGCCTACCGCCCGGGCCGCGCCCGGCCCAGGCCCACCCCACCCCACCCCACACGTCGCCTGGCCGGAAGTACCCCGCTTGCAATCGCAACGGAGACGCTGGTACTTTCTTCACCACTCGAACGAACTCGGATACGTTCGCGGCGGGAGGGAGGCGGGGACCCGGAGGCGCAGCCGGCCCGAGCAGGCGCGCGGAGGAGGAACTCTTCTCTGACGCAGCGCAGCGACGGCAACGCGGCGCGCAACGCAGACGACGACTCTCGGCTTCACTGCATTTCTTCGCCGTATGTACAAAGTCATCCCGCAGTGGAGGGGAGCATGCAGCGGCACAAGCGTTTCGCATGTACGGGGGCGGAGGGAAGGGTCGACGTCGCGCTCACGACGGCGCCGAAGCAGTACACAATCGGCGCCAGCCGCGTCCGAGACCGGAAGGTGGTGGGTGGCTTCAGCGACGGCATCTCGTGGCGCTGAGCACCCACCACAGCTTCCCCGCGGCGGAACGGAGCGTAGGGGCACGATGAGAGTGGGAACGGTGGAGACGACGGTCGACGCGGCGGGCATGCGGGCGCAGAACAGCAGCCTGTTGCTGAACATGATCTGGCGGGAGCGGCAGATCTCCCGGGCGGAGATTGCCCGGCGGACGGAGCTGAGCCCGTCGACCGTGTCGGCCATCGTCGCGGACCTGGAGCACTCCGGGCTGGTGCGCAGCATTGGCGCCGGGGTGTCCCGCGGCGGTCGCCGCCCCACCCTCATCGGCTTCTGCGACGACGCGTACAGCATCCTCGGCGTGGAGCTGGGCGCCACCCACGTGACGGTCATCCTCACGGACCTGCGCGGGCGCGTGCGGGTGCAGCGGCACGCCGCCCAGGCGGTGCGCGACGACCCGAAGGGCACGCTCCAGAAGGTGAAGGAGCTGGTGCACGAGTGCCTGGAAGCGGAGCGCGTGCCGCGCCGCTCGGTGGTGGGCATGGGCGTGGCCGTCCCGAGCCCCGTCCACCCGTCCGCCCCGGGCCGGCTGTCGCCGCTCATCGTGCCCGCGTGGCGCGACTACGACGTGCAGGACTGGCTCAAGTCCGCGTTCGGCATGCCGGTGTTCGTGGACAACGACGCGAACCTGGGTGCGCTGTCGGAGTGCTACTGGGGCGCGGGCACCGGGGGCGAGGACCTGACGTACATCAAGCTGGCCACCGGCATCGGCTCGGGCTTCATCATCCACGGGGACGTCTACCGTGGCTCGGGCGGCACCGCCGGTGAGATTGGCCACATCGCCGTGGACCCGTCCGGCCCGCAGTGTGTCTGCGGCCTGCGCGGCTGCCTCGTCACCCTCATCGGCACCGGCCCGCTGCTGGAGCGCGCGCGGGAGCTGATGGGCACCAAGAGCCGCCGCTCGCCCACCGTGAAGGACCTGGTGGAGGGCGCCCGCGCGGGCGAGCCCGCCGCGCGGCAGGTCATCGACAGCCTGGGGCACTACCTGGGCATCGCCGTGGCGGGCCTGCTCAACCTGCTCAACCCGGCCATCGTCGTGCTGGGCGGAGAAATCTCCTCGGTGGGAGACCTCCTGCTGGACCCGCTCCGCGCGTCGGTGCGCAAGCGGGCGCTGTCCACGTCCATGGCGGAGACGCGCATCGTCACCTCCGCGCTGGGAGACCGCGCCATCGCGGTGGGCGCGGCCACCCTCGTCCTCCAGGCGGCGCTGCGCAGCCGCTCCCTCTTCCCCATCCAACACGTAGGAAAAACGGCATGACCTCTCTCCGTCTCCTCCCCTGGCTCGCGGCACTGGGCCTGGGCGTCCTCGCGTGTGACCCGGCGAGCCCTCGCAACGACAAGCCCGAGGCGCCGCCGCCCGACACCGCCCAGCCGCAGCCGGGCCCGGAATGGCAGCTGGTGTGGCAGGACGAGTTCGATGGACCGGCGGGAACCCCGCCCTCCGCCGACCGCTGGGTGCACGACGTGGGAGGAGGCGGCTGGGGCAACGAGCAGCTCGAGTTCGACACGGCGCGGCCGGAGAACGTCTCGCTCGACGGCGCCGGCAACCTGGTCTTCACCTCGCGCAAGGAGCGCTACAACGGCAAGGACTACACGTCCGCGCGCATCAAGACGCACGGGAAGTTCGACCGGGCCTATGGCCGCTACGAGGCGCGCATCCAGCTGCCGGTGGGCCGCGGCATCTGGCCGGCGTTCTGGCTGCTGGGCTCGAACATCGCCGACGTCGGCTGGCCCGACTGCGGCGAAATCGACATCATGGAGTACCGGGGCCAGCTGCCGGCCATCGTCCGCGGCTCGCTCCATGGCCCGGGCTACTCCGGGGGGGACAACCTCGGCGCCGAGCACGTCTCCAGCGGCGGGAAGCTCAACGAGGACTTCCACGTCTACGCGGTGGAGTGGGACCCGGACCGCATCCGCTGGATGCTCGACGGGGTGACGTTCTTCGAGGCGACGCCCGCGAAGCTGCCCGCCGGGAAGCGGTGGGTCTTCGACCATCCGCACTTCATCATCCTCAACGTGGCGGTGGGCGGGAACTTCGTGGGGCCGCCGGACCGCACCACCGTGTTCCCCCAGCAGATGAAGGTGGACTACGTGCGCGTCTACGCGAGGCGTGCATGAGTCGCGCGCTCTGGCTGCTCCCCGTGCTGCTGATGGCCTGCTCGTCGGAGCCGCGCCCGCGCGCTCCGGGCGTGCTGTTCGTGTCCGTGGAGATGCAGAGCGCGTGGGTACGCAACTTCAACCCGCTGTTCACCGGCGCCAACGCGCGCTGGCCCACGCGGGCTGGCATCTACGAGTGCCTGGAGGTGTTCACCCCCTCCACCGGACAGTGGCACCCGTGGCTGGCCACCGCGCACGCCTGGTCCGAGGACCGAAAGACGCTGCGCTTCACGCTGCGCGAGGGCGTCCAGTGGTCCGACGGCCGCCCCTTCACCGCGGAAGACGTGGCCTACACCTTCCAGCTCCTCAAGAAGCACCCCGCCCTGGACACGGGCGGCGCGTGGCGCTTCCTCTCCGAGGTGAGCGCCGAGGGGCCGCACACGGTGGCCTTCCACTTCTCGCGCGTCTACATCCCCGGCTTCACGGAGCTGGCGCACCAGCCGCTGGTGCCGCGCCACATCTGGGAGCACGTGGCGGACCCCGTCACGTTCACCAACCCGGACCCGGTGGCCACGGGGCCCTTCACCCAGGTGCGCGTCTTCCGCAACCAGGTGTACGAGCTGGGCCGCAACCCGCGCTACTGGCAGCCGGGCCGGCCCGCGGTGGACGCGCTGCGCTTCCTGGCCTTCCCCACCAATGACCAGGCCAACCTGGCGCTGGTGGAGGGCGAGGTGGACTGGGCCGGCAACTTCGTGCCCGCCGTGGACCGCACCTTCGTGTCCAAGGACCCGGAGCACCACGCGCGCTGGTTCCCCCTCTTCGGCAGCACCGTCTTCCTCTACCCCAACACCACCCGTCCCCCGCTGGACGACGTGCGCGTGCGCAAGGCGCTGAGCATGGCGCTGGACCGCGAGCGGCTGGTGGACATCGCCATGTATGGCTACACGCGCCCGGCGGATGCCACGGCCCTCAATGACTCGTACACGGGCTGGCGCGACGCGGAAGCCGCGAAGGGCGCGTGGGTGCGCCATGACGAGGCGGCGGCCAACGCGCTGCTGGACGAGGCGGGCCTGAAGAAGGGGCCGGACGGCGTGCGGCGGATGGCGGACGGGCAGCCGCTGGAGCTCGAAATCGAGGTGGTGGGCGGCTGGTCCGACTGGGTGCGCGCCGGGCAGGTGCTGGCCCGTGATTTGCGCAAGCTCGGCCTGCAGGCACATCTCAAGACGTACGAGTTCGGCGCCTGGTACGCGCGCCTGCAGAAGGGCGAGTTCCAGCTGGCCATCTCCTGGTCTCTGGACGGGCCCACGCCGTACATCTTCTACAAGTGGCTGCTGTCGCCGCGCACGGTGCGCCCGGTGGGTGAGGTCGCCGCGTTCAACTGGCACCGCTTCGGCGACGCGGAGGCGGACGCGCTGCTCATGCGCTTCGAGACGGAGACGTCGCCGGACGAGCAGAAGGCGCTGATGGCCGCGGTGCAGCGACGCTTCTCGGAGACGGCGCCCGCCATTCCCCTCTTCCCCAACCCGTCCTGGGGCGAGTCCAACTCGCGCCGCTTCACGGGCTGGCCGAGCCAGTCGCGCCCCTACGCGCGCCTGTCCCCCCACGCCGAGCCCGACAGCCTGCTGGTGCTGACGTCGCTCGCTCCGAGGGAGAACTGACGATGCAGTACGCTCTGCGGCGGCTCGGCTTCTACCTGCTCGCGGCGTGGGCCTCGCTCACGCTCAACTTCGTCATCCCCCGGCTCGCGCCCGGGGACCCGGCGACGGCCATGTTCGCGCGCTTCGAGGGCCGCATCCAGCCCGAGGCCATGGACGCGCTGCGCGCCGCCTTCGGCTTCACCCACGCGCCGCTGCACGTGCAGTACTTCACGTACCTCAAGCACCTGTTCACCGGAGACCTGGGCCTGTCCTACGCGTACTACCCGTCGCGCGTGTCCGACGTCATCGGCACCGGGCTGGTGTGGACGCTGGGGCTGGCGGGGTGCGCCGTGGTCTTCAGCTTCGTGCTGGGCTCGTTCCTCGGCGTGCTGGCCGCGTGGAACCGGGGCGGGTGGCTGGACTCGGTGGTGGCGCCCGCGCTCGCCTTCCTGGGCGCGTTCCCCTACTTCTGGCTGGCCATGCTGGCGCTGTACCTCTTCGGCTTCGGGCTGGGGTGGTTCCCGCTGCGCCACGCGTACTCACACGACATGGAGCCGGGGCTGTCGTTCGCCTTCGCGGCGGACGTGGCGCGGCACGCGGTGCTGCCGGCGGCCTCCATCGTGGTGGCCACGCTGGGCGGGTGGATGCTGAGCATGCGCAACACCATGGTGGCCACGCTGGGCACGGACACCCTGCGGCTGGCGCACGCCAAGGGCCTGCCGCCGCGGCAGGTGATGCTGCGCTACGCCGCGCGCAACGCACTGCTGCCCAACGTCACCGGCTTCGGCATGGCGCTGGGCTTCGTGCTGAGCGGCTCGCTGCTGACGGAAATCGTCTTCTCGTATCCGGGCACCGGGTACCTGCTCATCCTCGCGGTGCGCAACCAGGACTACCCGCTGATGCAGGGGCTCTTCCTGGTCATCACCCTGGCGGTGCTGGCCGCCAACTTCGCCGTGGACCTGCTCTGCCTCTGGTTGGACCCGAGGACCCGCGCCCATGCGTGACTCCATCCGAAGCCTGCTCCGCCACCGGAAGGCCGCGGTGGGCGGGAGCATCCTGCTCTTCTTCCTGGTGCTCGCCCTCGTCGGGCCGTGGCTCGTCATGGACCCGAGCGACCTGGTGGGCCGGCCCCACCAGCCGCCCTCGCGCGCGCACCTCTTCGGCACCACGGGCCAGGGGCAGGACGTGCTCGCCCAGACGGTGGTGGGCGCGCGAGAGACGCTCGCGGTGGGCTTCGCGGTGGGCGCGCTCGTCACGCTGGTGGGCGCGCTGGTGGGCGTGACGGCCGGCTACCTGGGCCGCCGCGTGGACGACGCGCTGTCGCTCACCACCAACGTGTTCCTCGTCATCCCCGGGCTGCCGCTGGCCATCGTCCTGGGCGCGTACCTGCCGTCCGGGCCCATGCGCATGGTGGCGGTGCTGACGGTGGCGGGCTGGGCCTGGAATGCGCGCGTCTTCCGCGCCGAGGCGCTGGCGCTGCGCAACCGCGACTTCGTGGCCGCCGCCGTCGTGGTGGGCGAGAGCCGCTCGCGCATCGTCGCGCGGGAGTTGCTGCCCAACATGGCCTCGCTGGTGGGCTCGTCCTTCATCGGAAACACGCTGTACGCGGTGGGCGCGCAGGTGGGCCTGGAGTTCCTCGGCCTGGGCGACGTGGGCTCGGTGACGTGGGGCACCAACCTCTACTGGGCGGGAAACGACGCGGCGCTGCTGACGCGCTCGTGGTGGATTTTCGTCCCCACCGGCGTGTGCATCGCGCTGGTCGGCTTCTCGCTGACGCTGCTCTCCTCCGCCATCGACGAGCTGACCAACCCCTCGCTCCGCATGCCTCCGGCCGTGGCCCCGGTGACGCCCGCGGTGACGGCGGCGCAGGGTGAGCCCCTCCCACCCGGCGTGCTGCTCAGCGTGCGCGAGCTGTGCATCGACTACGCGACGGAGCGCGGTCGCTCGCGGGTGGTGGACTCCGTGTCCTTCGATATCGCCCCCGGAGAAGTCTTCGGCCTGGCGGGTGAGTCCGGCAGCGGCAAGTCCACCATCGGCTACGGGCTCTTGCGCCTGTTGCCCCCCGCGGCGAGCATCTCGCAGGGGCGCATCCTCCTGGGCGACACGGACGTCACCGCGCTGGGTGCGGACGCGCTGCGCGCCTTCCGCTGGGCGCAGGTGTCCATGGTGTTCCAGAGCGCAATGAGCGCGCTCAACCCCGTGCTCACCCTGGGCGAGCAGTTCCACGACACGCTGGCGGCACATGGCCCCACCTCGCGGGCGTCCTCGTATGCCCGCGCTCGGGAGCTGCTGGCCATGGTGGGGCTGGAGCCCAGGCTGGTGAACGCGTGGCCACACCAGCTGTCGGGCGGCATGCGGCAGCGGGTGGGCATTGCCCTGGCGCTGGCGCTGCAGCCGAAGCTGGTGGTGATGGACGAGCCCACCACCGCGCTGGACGTGGTGGTGCAGAAGGAGCTGCTCCAGCGGGTGCTGGAGCTGAAGAGCCGGCTGGGCTTCGCGGTCCTCTTCATCACTCACGACCTGCCGCTGCTGCTCGCGCTGGCGGACCGGGTGGGCATCCTCCAGGGCGGCAAGCTGGTGGAGGTGGACACGGCGCAGCGCATCCGCACCTCGGCGAGCCACCCGTACACACGCCTGCTGCTGTCGTCCTTCCCCCACCTCACCGCCGCCGACACGGACGGACCGCTGCCCGACGTGGCACTCGCGGCGAACGAGCTCGCGCCCGCGCGCACCGCGCTGCGTGGAGGCCACCGATGAGCACGCCCCTGCTGGAGGCCACCGGGCTGACGCGCACCGTCCCCGTGGGCGGCTTCCTGTCGCGCGCCCGGCGCACGCTGCTGGACAACGTGTCCCTCACCCTGAAGCGCGGCGAAATCGTCGCGCTGGTGGGCGAGTCCGGCAGTGGCAAGAGCACCCTGGCCCGCGTGCTGGCGCGCCTGGACGCGCCGGACGGCGGCACCCTGCGGCTGGGCGGCACCAACGTGCTCGCCGGCGAGAAGCGCGCGTCCCTGGCCTACCGGGGCCGCGTGCAGATGGTGTTCCAGGACCCGTTCGCCTCGCTCAACCCCGTCCACACCGTGGCCTATCACCTGGAGCGGCCCCTGCTGCGCCACGGGCGGGCCACCGGGGCGGAGCTGACGTCGCGCGTCCACGCGCTGCTGGAGTCGGTGGGCCTGACGCCCGCGGAGTCCTTCTCCCGCCGCTTCCCGCACGAGCTGTCCGGAGGCCAGCGCCAGCGCGTGGCCGTGGCGCGCGCCCTGGCGGTGGAGCCGGACGTCATCATCGCGGACGAGCCCACCTCCATGCTGGACGTGTCCACCCGCCGGGGCGTGCTCCAGCTCCTGCGCGGCCTGACGCGCGAGCGCGGCATCGGCATCCTCTTCATCACCCATGACCTGGCGAGCGCCCGCCACCTCGCGGACCGCATCCTCGTGCTGTACGCGGGCCGCGTCGTCGAGGCCGGACGCACCTCGGAAGTCCTCGCCGCCCCCCGGCACCCGTACACGCGGCTGCTGCTGTCCGCCGTGCCGGATGGCGCGGACTTCCTCCATACGCCGCTGCCGGTGAAGGCCGGCGCGGGCCCGGCGCCGCCGCGTGGCTGCGCGTTCGCGCCCCGCTGCCCCCACGCGGAGGCGCGCTGTCACGACACCCTCCCTGCTGAACACCTCCCCGCGGCGGACCACCACGTCCGCTGCCACCTCGAATCCTCGAAAGGAGTCCCTGACGATGCGGCAGTTCCCTCCTGACTTTCTCTGGGGCGTGGCCACCTCCGCCTTCCAGATTGAAGGCGCCACCGAAGCGGATGGCCGTGGCGAGTCCATCTGGGACCGCTTCGCCGCCACGCCGGGCAAGATTGCCGACGGAACGGACGGCAGCGTCGCGTGCGACCACTACAACCGCTGGCGCGAAGACGTGGAGCTGATGCGCTGGCTGGGCATCAAGTCCTACCGCTTCTCCGTCGCCTGGCCGCGCATCTTCCCCGCGGGCCGCGGCAAGGTGAACACCGCCGGCCTGGACTTCTACTCGCGCCTGGTGGACGGCCTGCTCACGGCCGGCATCGAGCCCATGGTGACGCTCTACCACTGGGACCTCCCGCAGGCCCTGGACGACAAGGGCGGCTGGACGGCGCGCGACACGGTCAGCGCCTTCGTCGAGTACGCGGACCAGATGAGCCAGTCGCTCGGCGACCGCGTGTCGAAGTGGATTACCCACAACGAGCCCTGGTGCATCAGCGTCCTGGGCTACGCCAACGGTGAGCACGCGCCGGGACACAAGAACTGGAGCGAGGCGCTCGCCGCGGCCCACCACGTGCTGCTGTCGCACGGTCAGTCGGTGTCCGTCATCCGCGCCAACGTGAAGAAGGCGGAGGTGGGCATCACCCTCAACCTCGTCCCCGCCCAGCCCGCGTCCCCCAGCGCGGCGGACCTGGACGCGTGCCGCGCCTTCGACGGCGGCTTCAACCGCTGGTACCTGGACCCCATCTACGGCCGGGGCTACCCGCGGGACGTCATCGCGGACCACGTGGCCGCGGGGCGCATCCCCTCGGAGAAGCTGGACTTCGTGAAGCCCGGTGACCTGGAGGCCATGGCCGCGCCCACCGACTTCCTGGGCATCAACTACTACTCGCGCGGCATCATCCGCAGCGACCGCATCCCCGAGGCCCAGAACGAGCCCCGCACCGTCCATGCCGAGCCGGAGAAGACGGACATGGACTGGGAGGTCTACGCGGGCGGCCTGAAGGACCTGCTGGTGCGCGTGCACCAGGACTACCAGCCGCGGCGCATCTACATCACGGAGAACGGGGCCGCCTACGCCACGGGCCCCGACGCCGACGGCCGCGTGCGCGACACCAAGCGCGTCCACTACCTGCGCACGCACCTGGAGGCGTCGCTGGAGGCCATCGGGCAGGGCGTGCCGCTGGCCGGCTACTTCGCCTGGTCCCTCATGGACAACTTCGAGTGGGCCTACGGCTACCAGAAGCGCTTCGGAATCGTCTTCGTCGACTACGCCACCCAGAAGCGCATTCCCAAGGACAGCGCTCACCTCTACCGCGCCGTGGTGGCGCGCAACGGCCTGGACGTGGAGCTGGCGGCATGAATTCACTCATCCTCGTGACGTGTCTGGCGGCGTCGTTGTCCCAGACGCCGGCCCCCGCCGCCCCGGCGACGACGGGCCCCCAATCCACCAACCCCACGGCGGCCGGGCCCGCGCCCACCGAGCCGAAGGCCACCGAGCCCGCGCCGCCGGCACCGCCCACCGCGGCGCCTCCGGCCGACGCGCCGGTGGCGGCCCAGCCCGCGCCCACCGTGCGGCCCAGCGAGGTGCAGGTCTCCGCGAGCGCGGTGTCCACCGTGCGCGTCCACCGCGACGAGCGCGGCTTCAAGCTCCAGGTGGACGGGCGCGACTTCCCCGTCCACGGCATGAACTGGGGCTACACGCCCATTGGCGAGAACTACCGCTACTCGCTGTGGAACCAGCAGGACGACTTCATCCGCGCGGTGCTGGCGCGGGAGATGACGCTCTTGCGCGACATGGGCGTCAACGCCATCCGCCAGTTCGATGACATCCCCCCGCGCTGGGTGGAATACATCTACCGGAACTACGGCATCTACACGGTGGTCAACCCACTGATGGGCCGCTACGGCACCAACGTCAACGGCGTCATGGTGCCGAACACGGACTACTCCAACCCCACGCACCGCAAGGCGCTGCTCACGGACCTGGTGCAGAAGGCGGAGAAGTACGGCAACACGCCCGGCGTGCTGATGTGGATGCTGGGCAACGAGAACAACTACGGCCTGCACTGGACGGGGTTCGAAATCCAGCCGCTGCCCGGCCAGGAGGACGCCGCCCGCGCGGAGTCGCTCTACACGCTGATGGGCGAGGCGGCGCGGACCATCAAGGCCCGCGACCCGCGCCACCCGGTGTCCATCGCCAACGGCGACCTCCAGTACATCGACCTCATCGCGCGGCTGGCCCCGGACCTGGACATCTTCGGCTCCAACGTCTACCGCGGCCCCTCCGCCCGTGACTTGTTCGACGAGGTGTCTCGCAAGCTGGACAAGCCGGTGATGTTCACCGAGTTCGGCGCGGACGCGTACGACGCGAAGGCCGGCCGTGAGGACCACCTGGCGCAGGCGGAGTACCTGCGCAAGCAGTGGGAGGAAATCTACACGCAGGGCTACGGACAGGGCCGCGCGCAGAACGCGATTGGCGGCTTCGTGTTCCAGTGGGTGGATGGCTGGTGGAAGCACGGCCAGGAGGCCAACCTCTCCATCCACGACACCACCGCCTCGTGGCCCAACGGCGGCTACCCGGCCGACTTCGTGGACGGCCAGAACAACATGAACGAGGAGTGGTTCGGCATCTGCGCGCTCGGCCCCGAGGACGAGGCCGGCATCGCCCGGGTGCAGCCGCGCACCGCCTACTACGTCCTCCAGGCCGCCTTCCGCCTGGACCCGTACGCGCCCACCACCAACCTGGACACCATCCGCGAGCACTTCGCGGGCATCCGTCCCACGGAGATGTCCCGGGGCTACGAGTCCTCCGTGGCGCTGGCGCGCGCGGAGGAGCTCTCCGCGGTGCGCGTGTCCAACCTGCGCCTCTTGCTGGACAGCTCGCTGTCACGCGGCAGCCTGGCGACGACGCGGGCGAACGCGACGGCCGCGGACCACACCGAGTCCATCTTCTTCGACCTGGCGCTCCAGCCGGCGTCCGGCGTGTACGGGCGCGCCTCGTTCAACGTCGTGGGCAACGTGGCGCAGAACCGGCTCAACAACCTCTTCTACGAGAACCGGGGCACGCAGCCCGTGCCCACGCAGGGCGTGGGCGGCGCCATTCCGCCGGCGCCGGGCGGGGCCGTGGGCCAGCCGCTGGGCCTGGAGCGCTTCGCGCTGTACCAGGCCGAGTTCAAGCTGGACCGGCAGGACTTCGCGCTCGAGGGCTTCTACCGCACCGGCCACTACCACTGGGGCGAGGAAGGTGACTTCTTCAACCTCTACCGCGAGGCCAACTACGGGCCGAACATCGACATCTACCACGGCAACGCGCCCTTCGGCGTCGTGTTCGCCGGCAAGAAGACCCTGGAAGGCCTCAAGGTCGCGGTAGGGCCGGAGCTGTACTGGGGCGCCAACCCGTCCATCGTCGCCAAGTACCAGAAGAGCGTGGGCCCGGTGGCCATCACCCTGATGCACCAGGAGGACATCGCCCGGGGCTCGTCGCAGCAGACCAGCTCCGTCATCCGCGAGCGCGTGGCGCGCCGCACGGCGCTGAGCTTCGACTGGACGCGCGGCCCCATGGAGCTGGAGTTCGGCGGCATCCTCGCCGCGCCCCAGCGCATCGGCGAGGAGTTCACCTGGACGCGCCGCACCGACGGGCCCAGCTACCTGGGCACCGGCTACGAGGTGCTCCAGGACAAGGTGCAGTTCCTGGACACGCTCGGCGCCAAGGCGCGGCTCACCTACGACATGGGCGCGGTGCGCTGGTTCGTCCAGTCCTCCTTCCGGGGGCTCGTGGCGGACGGCGGTCCGGAGCAGACCACGGTGCTGACGGGCTGGAGCCTGCGCGAGAGCGGCCGCGGCAACCACTTCGCGGGTCAGGCCGGCATGACGGTGCAGGTGGGCAGCACCTTCCAGGTGTCCCCCAACCTGCTCTATCAGAAGCCCCTCATCGGGCCGAACCCCACCATCGGCGACTCGTACGACGCGGTGTCGGGGCAGTACTCCCCGGGCGTGCGGCCGCGCAACGTGCTGACGGACGCCTTCACGGTGCTCGACAACCGCGAGACGCTGGGCGCCGAGCTGCTGCTCACCTTCGACCCGACGCCCGGCACGTGGTTCTGGTCGTGGGATAGGGAGATGCGCGAGGACGCGCCCTTCGCCGCGGGCCTGGACCTGGTGTACCGCCGGCAGCCGACGTCGCGTGACGCGGGCATCGCGATTCTCGCGGACGGCAGCACTGTGGCCTTCGGCGCCGCGCCGCCCGCCCGCGACGAGTGGGAGACGACGCTGCGGCTGGTGGGCAACCCCAGCCCGCGCCTGAAGCTGTACGGCACCGCCTTCGTGGGCAGCAACCAGTCCCCGGGCGAGGACGCGCGGCAGATTCACCGCTTCGGCCTGGACGGCTCCGTGCTGCTGGACACGCTGCTCTTCACGGCGCAGGCGCACTTCAACAACTGGGGTCCGTACGACTACCACCGCGTCTTCAACCTCACCTACCCCATCCAGCTGGGAGGCGACGTGTCGTACGGCCTCAAGCGCCCGGTGCTGGGCGCGGTGACGACGCGCTTCGGCCTGCGGGGGCTGGTGCGCTACCTGAACGAGTACTCGGAGGGGCTCAGCGCGGCGGCCCTCGAAGAGGGGCTGAAGGGCCGCGAGTACGAGGTGGGGGCGTATGCAATCCTTTCGCTCTGAGGGAAGCCGTATGAAGACCTGGCTCTTGCTGGCCGCGGCGGTGGGCATCTGCGGGTGCTACGACCGCGCCAGCTACGTGTATGGCGAGTCACTGGACGGGCTCACGCTCCAGTTGCACAGCGAGAACGTGGGCATCCACCCGGACCAGTCCGTGCTGGAGGACCCGAACAACCCCTTCCGCCTCAACTCGCCCGGCGCGGAGACGAAGTGGCAGATTCAGGGCAGCGGGGACCACGTGGCCGCGTTCTACGCGTGGGCCACGCTGCTGGCTCGCGGGCCGTACGGCGAGGCCCAGTTCTACGTGGGCACGGACCTGCTCTCCGTCTACCAGAACGGTGAGGCGAGCCAGGAGGAGCTGCCGAAAATCCGGGCGCAGGCCATCCGCGCGTATCAGTCCGTGCTCGACAACTTCCCCGACGCGGTGACGTACGACGCGACGGGGACGATTGCCTACGAGCTGGTGACGCCCTCTTACAAGGGCATCGTCGAGATGGGTGGGACGGTGCAGGGCGGCTGGGTGCTGGTGCAGACGGCCGATGGCCAACAAAGGGCGGTGAAGCCATGAAGCAGTCCGTATTCGCGCTGTTGCTGCTGGTGGCCGCGTGCCGGCCGGAGCCCGGGGACTCGGACTACGAGAACCAGGGGCAGTCCTCCCGACCGGACGGGGGAACCGACCCGAACGCGGGTGGACTGCCCGGGCCCTTCCCCTTCCAGGAGGGGCAGCGCCGGCTGGGCGTGGGCTTCTACGAGGGCGGCCGCTCCGACGACATCGCCATCGACAACACCACCACGCACGTCTACCTGTACGAGAGCACCGTCACGATGGAGCCCTCCGAGGACCACGTGGAGGGGCGCGCGGCGGACCTGGTGGTGCACGCGGGCAAGGCGTGGCTGGGCTTCGGCATCCACTGGGACACGCCTCGCAACATGGACGCGTGGAAGACGCTGCACGTCAGCTTCAAGTCCGAGGACCCCGGCTTCTCCAGCGTGAAGGTGGGGATGAACGACGCCACCAAGAGCGTGCAGCTCGACGTGGCGAAGTACGGCTACAAGAACGACGGCGAGTGGCACCACCTGGCCATCCCGGTGGCGGACTTCGTGGCGAACAATGGCGTGAAGCTCAACGCCATCAACGCGCCCTTCGTCTTCATCGCCGGACAGGGCGCGGCCGCGGACAAGCTGCTGATGGACAACCTGTACTTCACGGCGGACTGAAGCCAGCACGCCCACCGGGGGCCGTACCACTTTGGTGGTACGGCCCTCGCGGGCCCCTTCCGCCATCTTCTTCCTTCGACTTCTGGAGGAGGAGCACCATGTCGGCAGTCTCGCGGTGGCACACGGCGCCCATGCTCGGGCTGATGCTTTCCCTGGCCTGTGCCAGCCCCCCGGGTGATGACGGGGAGGCGCTGCCGCTCCGCACGAGCACACAGCCGCTGACGAGCCTTGGCGCAGCCGCCACGCTCGACATCAACCGTTCGACTGAGTCCTCGGCGCCCGACGAGCTGCTCGTCGTGGGCAAGCGCGTCTTCTTCACGGCGGATGACGGGGTGACGGGCCGCGAGCTGTACGTGAGCGACGGCACGTCCGCGGGGACGGTGCGCGTGAAGGACCTCTTCCCCGGGCGGATGAGCTCCAATCCCACCGGGCTGGTCACGCTCGGCGAGCACGTCTACTTCTCCGCGACGACCAACGACGAGCCCAATACCGGGTTTGGATACGTGGGGCTGTGGAAGACGGACGGCACGGAGGCCGGCACGACGCGGCTCCTTGAGCTCCGGGGCATTCCCTTTGCCCCGAGGCTCGTCCGCAGCGGAGGCCTGCTCTTCTTCGACGGCTACGACAACGAGGCGGGAAACGAGCTGTGGAAGACGGACGGGACGGCGCAGGGGACGGTGCGGGTGAAGGACCTGCGCCCGGGCCGCGACTCGTCCCATCCGTTCAACCTCGTGGACGTGGAGGGCGTCCTCTTCTTCGCCTTCTACCCGGGGAGCGGCACCTCGTATGACTTGTGGCGGAGCGATGGCACGGAAGCAGGCACCGTGCGGGTCAGTGACGTCGAAGACATCCCCTTCCAGGTCGTCGGGACGTCGCTCCTCCTGACTCGCGTCGTGCGGCATCCCAACGGGACGTTCCGGGAGCTCTGGAGGAGCGACGGGACGGCCGACGGCCTGACGCTCATCAAGCAGCTGTGGCCCGAGGACAACGCCTCCGTCGCCTGGCCCACCGTCGTCGGCAACAGGCTCTACTTCTTCCGCGGCAACGGAGACTTCTGGACGAGTGACGGCACGGAGGCGGGCACCGTCCTCCTGAAGCGCTTCAACGGAAGGCTCCCTGCTTCCAATCCGCATGCAGCCACGGGGAGTCAGCTCTACTTCGTCGCCGACGACGGGACGACGGGCATGGAGCTGTGGACGAGCAATGGCACCGCGGCGGGGACGCGGCTGCTCGCGGACCTCATGCCCGGCGCGGAAGGCTCGGCCCCGTCCTCCCTGGTGGTGGTCAATGGCGTGCTCTACTTCAGCGCGCGGGAGCCCACCCGGGGCCGGGAGCTGTGGCGCACCACCGGCCTGGAGCCCGTGCCCTTCCACGACATCGCCCCCGGCGCCTTCGACGCCGTGCCGGAGCGCACGGTGGCCACGGCCGACGGCCAGACGCTCTTCTTCGTGGCCACCGACGGCGTGCACGGCCGGGAGCTGTGGAAGACGGACGGGACGCCGGAAGGCACCACCCTGACGCGGGACATCGCCAGCCGCCCCGCGGGCTCCGGCGTGACGGGCTTCACGGCGCTGGGCGCGAAGGCCTTCTTCACCGCGGACGACGGGCTCAGCGGCCGGGAGCTGTGGGTGACGGACGGAACGGCAGAGGGCACCCGGATGCTCGTGGACCTCGTTCCGGGCGCGCGGGGCGCGAACCCCCGCCGCTTCACGGTGTACAAGGACGCGCTCTTCTTCGTCGTGGACAACGCGGAGGGCACCCAGGAGCTGTGGAAGACGGATGGCTCCACGCAGGGCACGGTGCGGCTCGACGGCATGGGCCGGGCCTACTCCCTCCATGGCCTGACGGAGGTCGGCGGGTCACTCCTGTTCATGGAGGACTACTCCGGCTTCTGGAAGACGGACGGGATGCCTGGAGGCACGGTCCGCTACGCACAGACGGACGAGACGGGCCGCACCGCCGCGAATGACTCCTCCTACGAGCCTCCCGTGAAGGTCGGCGACGCCCTCTATGCCCAGGCGACCTCGAAGGCTCATGGCTTCGAGGTGTGGAGGATGGACGGCACGGCCACTGGCACCCACCTCCTCAAGGACCTGCTTCCGGGAAGCAGCTACAACGACATCAGAAACCTCACGGGCGCGGGCCACACGCTCTTCTTCACCGTCACGGATTACTCGAACGGGAAGACCTCCCTCTGGAAGAGCGATGGCACCGAGGCGGGGACGACGCAGGCCTCGCCCGTCAGGGACATCCATCTCCATGTATCGGGGAAGCCACTCGTCGCGCTGGGGGACTCGGTCATCTACGTGAGCCTCCCTCCCGGGGGGCCCATCTCGCTGTGGAAGTCGGATGGCACGTCCGAGGGCACGGTGAGGCTCCATGCGCCGCCGGAAGGCACCTACGACAACATCAACTACGGGAGCCTGACGGGAGTGGGCTCGCAGGTCTTCTTCGTCGCCAACAGCGTGGAGGGCCGGGAGCTCTGGCGGACGGACGGGACGCCCGCGGGCACCCGCCTGGTGAAGGACATCCAGCTCCGGCTCCCCTCGGGGCAGGAGGTGGGCTACGAGCCCACGGCGCTCACCGTGGTGGACGGCCTGCTCTACTTCGCCGTGAATGACGGAGTGAGCGGCGAGGAGCTCTGGCGGAGTGACGGCACGGCCGGGGGCACGGTGCGAGTCGCGGACCTGGTGCCAGGCACGGGAGGCTCCAGCCCCCGCGTCGTCGCGTCCTTCGGAGACGGTCTGATGGTCGCCGCGAGCGACGAGGCCGTCGGCTTCGAGCCGCGCGTCCTGGTGCCCTCTTCGGTGACGTGCCCCGTCCCTCCCCGGCAGGAGGCCACGAGCGGCGCGGGCGCCAGCTACAGCTATCCCCCCGCGCTCCTGGCGGATGGCGTCCCCGCGTCCACGTCCATCCATTACAGCCACCCCTCCGGGAGCGTCTTCCCGCTGGGGAGCACGACGGTGCAGGCCACCGCCGAGGCCCCCGGCTTCCGGGTGCGCAGCTGCGCCTTCGTCGTCACCGTCTCGGACACCACCCCACCCTCGCTCACGTGCCCGTCCACCAAGGTGGTGGAGGCCACCGACGAAGAGGGCGCCACGGTGGAGTACCCGCCCGCGAGCGTGTCGGACGCCGTGTCCCCGGTGGAGGTGACCTACAGCCATCCTTCCGGGGGCCGGTTTCCGCGCGGGGATACGAAGGTGGAAGTCACCGCCACGGATGCCGCGAACAACACCGCCACGTGCAGCTTCGGCATCAACGTCCATGCTCCGGGAACGGGCCCCAACACGGCCCCACCGGAGGAGAGCTCCGGGTGCGGCTGTGACTCGGCGAGCCCCGCCCTGGCGTGGTGGCTGCTGCTCCTGTTGATACCCACCGTGAGACGTCGGGTCCGCCCGCTGTCACATGACTGATACAGGGGCCCCGTGTGAGGCCGTCAGGTGGCTGTGCTAATGCGGGCCTTCCACCTGGAGACTCCACATGAAGCCACTTCGTCTCGCCCTGGCCAGTCTGTTCGCCCTCGGGGCCACGGCCTGCAATGACACCCAGCTGCCCGAGCCGGTCGAGGAGACCGGCACCACCACCGCCGCCGCGGCCGTCACGCGGCTGTACGCGACGGAGGGCAACAACGAGCTCAGCTTCGAGACGATGGGCACCTTCGAGACGCGCAACGGCGAGCGCGTCCTCGTCCTCCACGCCACGTCGAACCGCTACCTGGAGAGCGTGTTCAGCTTCGTCCCCGACGACATCTTCGGTGAGACGAACATCATCAGCGAGCGCCGCCTGGAGGTGGTGCTGCGCGAGGGCCACGAGCTGAACACGGTGCTCTCCGGCCTGCCGCTCTTCATCTCCGTCGACACCTTCACGGGCTCGCCCGAGCGGTACTTCGCGCGCATCGTCGTGGCCCCGCGCTTCTTCGACTTCCGCGGCTCCACCGGCATCTGGATTGACGAGGAGGTGAACCCCGTCTACGTCGTCCAGGGCAACAGCAACCTCCTCTACCGTGGCCACGCCTCGGTGCCCGGGTACACGGACTGGCTCACCGTCACGGCGCCCGACGGCATCCCCCACGTCCAGGGGCCCGCCTACCGCCTCGACTGGACGTACCCGTTGCTGCACCAGGCCATCGACCCGCACACCGTCCCGCTCACCTTCAGCGCGGGCAGCGACAACGGTGTGGCCTACCAGAAGACGGCGCGCCTCGTCGCGCGCGTGACGGAGCTGTCGCTCACCGCCGGCGACCCGTACGAGGTGTGGCCGTCCCAGGAGTGCCTGCTCGACGTGTACAACTGCGTCCACGCGAAGCCCACGGGCACGACGGACTTCTCCTCGTGCGGCACCTACCGCCAGGTGTCGCGCTGCATGTACGCCACCGCCTGCGACGTGACTCCGCCGCAGCCCCTGTCCCTCACCGGCATCGACGCGTCGTCGCTCGAGCCCGCGCGGGCGGCGTGGAACGCCGACTCCTCGCCCCTGGCGTGGAACACCCTGAACACGATTGAGGCCTACAGCACGCCGCAGTGCCCGGCCTCGCCCGTCACCATCCAGGCGGTGCTGGCGCAGCTCAACGCGCAGAGCCAGTCGCTGCCGCTCGCGGAGTACGGCACCTTCACCGACCGCGCCGGCCTGGCGCAGACGCACTTCTTCTCCGGGACGGACGGGGCCGCGCTGCTGTCCGCCATGGACGCGTACGCGGGTGGCGGCGCCATCCAGGCGTGGGTGGCCGGCGAGGAGGTCCCCTGCCACAACTGCCACGACTTCAATGACTACGCGGTGCTGTTCTACCCGAGCAGCCGCAAGGTCATCGTGTTGCAGGGGAACCACGGCTACGACTCCTGAGGCGTAACACGGAGCACCGTGGAAGAATGCTCCGGCGGGTGGGCGCCGCGTCCACCCGCCGGGAGCAACCATGTCGCTGTGGGGTTCACTGCGGAAACACCTCTTCGGAGCGCCCCGGTCCTCCGGACGGGTGGACCGCTTCGAGGTGGAGCCCGGCGGCCTCGTGGTGCTGACGACGCGCCACACGCTCCAGGTGCAGGGAGCGCCCATCGCCTGCCGCTCGTACGTGACGCAGGGGCTGGTGGCGCACGGCCAGCTGGAGATGGTGTTCACGCTGCGGGAGAACAGCGGCGTGCCGGAGGACGCCCTCCTCCGGAAGCTGGCCGCGCTCTTCGCCCGCTTCCGGCAATTGGCGGAGGAGGGCCGCACGGTGGACGTGGGTGACGTCACCATCTTCGGTGAGCACCGGCTGTTCCCGGGGAAACACGTGCTCTACACGCCCGCCGCTCCCATTCCGGGACTGCCCGTGCCGTCCCGCGCGCTCTCGCTCCTGCTCATCACCGACCGCGAGCTGGAGCTGGTGCAGCGCTGCGGGCCCGCGCGGATGATGACGGCGCTGGGCAAGGCGTACAGCCACTACCCCTGCCCCTCCTGGTCGGACATCCACCGGCCCGAACTGCCCGTGGCGGCGATGCTGGAGCAGAGCCTGCTGCCCCGGGTCAGCCATTCCCGCGTGTGGAGCGCGCGCGTGGTGAAGCAGGACTCGGACATCGTCCTGCGCATCGCTCCCGGGCAGCACACGCAGTTCCGCCAGCTGTTCGACCAGATGCGCGAGGAGACGCAGCCCTTCGCGCTGCTCACCGGGATTGATGACGGCTCGGACGGGTGTCTCGCCTGGGAGCCGGGACAGACGGGGCCGGTGGCCATCACCCCGCCGGGAGGCCGGGGCGAGCGCATCAGCGGGTGCTTCCTCCTCGTGCTTCCGGGGATGGAGCAGGAGGAGGCGCGGCTGCACGAGGACGGCTTCATCTGGAGCCTCTCGGCGGCATCCTCGAAGGCGCTGTGGACGGCGCTGTGCGAGGGACAGGGGCTGGCGTTGCTCGTGGGTGGACACCGGCTGCGCGTGGAGTGGGCGGCGCCTTGAGGCCGGCTCCGGCTTCAGGCAAGCAGGGCCCATGACCGATTTGGTGTCGCTTGCCCGCCTCGACGGCATGGCCCAGGCGGAGCTGTGTGCGCGGAGAGAGGTCTCCGCGGAGGAGCTGTTCGAGGCGTGCCTGGCGCGCATCGACGCGCTGAACCCGCTGTTGCGCGCGGTGGTCACCGTCGCTCGCGAGCGGCCCGGTGCCCCAAGACAGGGGCCATTGTCCGGGGTGCCGTTCCTGGTCAAGGACGCGACACCGTGGCCGGGGATGCGGTGGTCGATGGGCTCGCGGTTGTTCGCGAACAACGTCGTGCCGCAGCAGACGCCGTATGGCCGGCGGCTCGAAGAGGCGGGGCTGGTCTGCGTGGGCAAGAGCGCGCTGTCCGAGTTCGGCCTGCTCGGCAGCACCGAGACGCTGCTGGAGGGCGTGACGCACAACCCGTGGGACTTGTCCTGCTCGGCCACGGGCTCGTCCGGTGGCAGCGCGGCGGCCGTCGCGGCGGGGCTCGTGCCGCTCGCGCATGCGAATGATGGGGGTGGCTCCATCCGCATCCCCGCGTCGGCGTGCGGCGTCTTCGGGTTCAAGCCGAGCCGGGGCCGCACGGTGCCCGCGGCCTTCGCCACGTCGGACTTCCTCGACATGACGAGCGACCACTGTCTCAGCCGCTCGGTGCGGGACAGCGCGCTGTTCCTGTCGCTCACCGAGGACCGCTCGGCCACCCGGCCCGTCGGCTTCGTGCGCGAGCCGCTTCGACGCAAGCTGCGCATCGCCACGTGGACGCGGACGATGATGGGCGGGGAGCCAGAGCCCTCCGTGCGGCGGGCCTACGACGAGGCGGTGGCACTGCTCACGGAGCTGGGCCACCACGTCGAGCCGATTGCGCCTCCTGACCTCGACGGGCCCGCGCTCAAAGATGCGTTCTTCCTCGTCGCGGGTGCGGCCATCGCGGGCGTCGTCGAGACGATGGACAAGGTGCGGGGCGTGCCCGTGCAGACGGAGGAACTGGAGCCGTTCACCTGGGAGCTGGTGGAGAAGGTGCAGGCGTACGGGCCCGAGGCACTGCCCTGGTCGCGCGCCGCCTTCGCCAGGGGCGTGCAGGTGTATGGCGCGGCGACGCAGGGGTACGACGTGGTGCTCACGCCAACGCTCGCCACCGAGCCGTGGCGCATCGGGCACCTGTCGCCGGTGCTGAAACGTGAGGAGTTGCTCGAGCGCACGGGACGCTCCGTCGGGTACACGCCCATCCAGAACATCGCGGGCTGCCCCGCGATGTCCGTGCCGCTGTGTTTCCCGGAGGGTGGGCTCCCCATCGGCATGCACTTCGCCGCGGCAGCGGGCGAGGACTCGCTGCTCCTTGGCCTCGCGTACCAGCTCGAAGAGGCGCGCCCATGGAAGGACCGGTGGGCGCCCTACTCGATTCCGGTGCTCTTCTCGGGGCGCCCCGCCCTTTAGTCAGGTGTCACTCCGCCGTCGGGCCGCGCCGACGAATGAAGGCGGCGGCTTCGATTCCCGCCGCCTCCACTCGGTATCTTCTGGCTGGAAAGCGTCGAGCCTCTACTGCAGGAGACGAACGAGAAGCTGGACAAGGTGCTGATGGCGCTCAGAACAAATCAGAACCCGTACTCGGGCTCGCGGACGGAAAGCATTCTTCTGCCGATGTGACCTCGAAGAGCGAGTTCGTCAGTCGAGCCAAGGCCTTGATGGCGGATTAGGCAGACGCATGGAGTTCAGGCTTCCTGCCCGCCGCGCCGGCTTGGGCGCCTCTGGAAGTGTAGCCGTCATGCTAAGAGCCGCTGTAGATGCGAGTCCATGCCTCCTGGCTTTCACTGGTTGCTGTGTACTGGCTGGGCTGCTCCACCGTCACTCCTCCCCAGCAGCAGGCCTGGGACGAGGCAGCGGAGGTGGAGTGCGACGCGCCCCATGAGGACCCGTGCGTTACCCTCCTATGCCTGGGTGACGCCTGCGGGATCTACCGCTGCGAGGATGTGCCTGGCGAAGTCGAGCTGGCGCGCTTCCCTCCGATGCGTCCTCCTGCAGCAACCGCAGCACCGGGCAGTGGCCCCCGGCGGAACTGGGGCGGTGCGCAGAAGCTGCCGCCGGGAGCCGTCATGGTGTTCCCCAACTGGGGCGGCAAACGGGAGCAGGTCATCCCCCCGTCACGCCAGCTCCCACCTGGCCAATGGGAGAAGCACCACATCTTCCCGCAGGCCGAAGAACTCGCGCGGTGGTTCGCGCGCCAGGGCGTCAAGATCCACGACTACACCATGCCGATTCCGCGAGACCTCCACCGGAGGATTCACGGGAATGACGGGCGTGGAGGGCCGTGGAACCAGGCCTGGCGCGAGTTCAAGGAACGGAATGGGGATGCCTCCCCTCCGGAAATCTTCAAGCACGCGGGGGAGCTCATCTACCGCTTCCAACTGCTGGGCGGTCCCATCCAGCCATACTATTCGCGCCCCGGCACGTGAGGACGGATGACCCGGTACTTCTGGTTGCGAGAAGAGGAGCCCTATACGGCGAGCATTGATGCCGCACACACGTGGGGCCTGCCCGGTGTGCAGTGCCACACCTGCGGAACCACATGGGGAGGGGCAGGGCATCAATATCCCGGCGTGGACCTGTCGCGGCTCTCCGAGAGGCGAGAGTTCGAAACGGCCAGGCCCGAGCCCTTCGCCGAGTTCGCGCGACTGCGAGAGTTGGTGCGTCCCCTCGCGCCCTCAGGCGCGAAGCTGCCTCCCGGTACGGACTTTGGCCCGCTGTCGGGCCGAGCTACCGGGAAGTTCGGCCCGTTCACGTCGCAGGGCAACATCACATGGGTGGTACGCCGGGACGCGCTGGAGCGCCTGCAAGCGGAAGGAGTCCGCGGGCTGCAGGGCTTCCCGACGGCGCTGCGGTTTCGTCAGAAGGACCCGCCAGAGCTGCTGGAGCTCCAGATTGAGCCCCACGGCCGGCTGCACCCCGACTGCCTGCCCCCGGACCTGCCGCCGCCGTGTTCCACCTGTGGGCGGCTCGGGCTCACGCGGCCCGATGAGCCCGTTCTAGACGCGGCGTCCCTTCCCTCGGACCTGGACCTTTTCCGGGTGGGCACCTTCGCCACGATGGTCATTGGCACCGAGCGGTTCATGGATGCGGTGCGGCGCATGGATCGTCCCGGCATCCTCTTCCGCGAGATGCCCACGCGCTGAGCGAGCCTTCCTCCTGCAGGCCATCTACGCGAATCTCACCAGCCTCCCACCCAAATCCCCCCTCCCAGACGGAGAAGAAATGAGCACGCGTTTCTTCCTTGCAGTGATGTCCCTATGGCTCGGTGCGGGCTGCGCCAGCATGCGTGAGCCCATCCAGGTCATCGACACGGTCGACGACGGCTTCCGCTTCCCCGGGAAGCCGGGGCATGGGCTGCTCATCGCCTCCACCCGGTTCTCGAGTGACTGCCAGGGAGGAGCCTCGCCGTCGGTGAGCCTCGCCTACGTCAATGACTGGGACGCCTATGACAGGTGGGGAGAGCTTCCCCTGACCGGTCCGGTGTCCGAGAGAGACTTCCAGGACCCTCCCGGCTACCTGGTCGTACGCGAGCTCAAGGCCGGGGAGCATGACTTCCGGTACCTCCACATCAACTCCGCCCAGCAGGGCTCGAAGGGCTTGCGCGTCCCCTTCACCGCGGACGAGGGAAAGGCTGTCTATCTTGGCGAGATCCACGTTCGCTATCTCAACTGCGAGACGTGGCCCGCCGTCACCATCGAGGTCAAGGATGAGTGGGAGAGGGATGGCCAGCTCTTCCAGCAGCGGATGAAGAATCTGCGCGCGGAAGACGTCATCAAGAGAGTGCTGCCCGCCAACCTGCTGCCACACGGGTAGCCACAGCAGTGACGTCCGCCGCCTGGCGGACCTGCCCTCCGCGGCGCGCCTGCGCGGACCGCCAGGCGGCCTTCAGTCCCACCAGAGGTACCACGTGGTGGACTGCATCAGGGCGGTGGCCTCCTGCGCGGCCGTGCCCATCTCGGAAGGCACCAGCGCCAGTTGCTCCCGCGCGAGCGCCAGGGCAGCGTCCCGGTCCTTCGCGGGCCGGTCCATCACCCACTCGACGATGCCCGGGCGGACGGAGGCGACGCGGGCGCCATGGCGCTCCTCCCAGCGGCGCGACAGGGCCGTCACCTTCACCAGGGACGGCGTGGACTCTCCCGCCTGCATGAGGACGGGCAGATGGGCCAGCGCCTTCCACGCGGCATCGGTGGGCACCAGCGCCAGGCGCACACGCGCGTAGGGCTTGCGGGACAGCGGCTCGAGCACGGCCGCCAGCGACGTGCCGACCCGGCTCGGCTCCCCCTCCTCGTCACCGTCGGACGCGGAGGCTCGGGCCTTCGCGAGCAGGGCCTCCACGTCCAGGCGCTCGGCATGCGCCAGCACCGTCGCGGGGTCATCCATCGGGTCCTCGTGCCTGGGCAGCCCGATGTAGTTCGGGGAGACCTCCCTCGGCAGCTCGTCGCGGTACTGCTGCCACGCGAGCGGCATCGCCAACAGCTCACGCTCATCGCCGCCGAGGAGCACGGGGCGGTAGCCGGTACGGGACGCCTGGGCATCCAGCGTGTGCCACAGCCGCTCCGCCTTCTCGCCGGGCACGTCCACGTAGAGGACGCCGTAGCCCTCCGGGTAGAGCGCATGCAGCGACCCCAGCCCCAATCCCTGGAGCGACGCGGGCGTGGGCACCTCCGGAACCAGCTTGCGCAGGGCCTCGAAGCTCGCGGCATCCAGGTCGGGGTGGTGCTGGCGGGGCTGCAGCGCCCGGGGACGCAACTCATCCAGGACGTAGGTGAGCACCTCTCCCGGCGGAGGAGCCTCCACCTTGGCCCCCACCGCGAGCGACGGGTCCAGCAGCCGCGCCTCCTCCAGGGACAGCTGGAGGTATGGGTCGGTGACGGTCTCCACCACCTGCACGACCGACCACGGCCCGTTCCGGGACAGGGGCATCCGGGTCCACGGGTGGCGATTCAGCGTGCGCGCCTCCAGGTCCAGGCCCGAGCGCCGGAGGACCTCGCGCAGCTCGGCCTCGTCCACGCCCGCGTACGCGGCCGCGCGCGACAGCACCCGGGCCTCCGGGTCCACGAAGCGCACGAGCAGCGTCGGCAGGCGCGCGAAGTCGACGATGAGCTCGACAGGCTCGCCCGGCTCGAGGCCCTCCAATCCCAGCAACCTGCCGGCCTCCTCCTCCGAGATGCCCGCGGGGCCCTCGCCCCCCAGCGTGTAGCGGCGCAGGAGCGTGAGCTGGCCGTATTGCGACTCCAGCCGGTGCCGGGCCACGAGGTCTTCATCGAGCCCCTGCGCCGGCCCGAGCATGGCGAGGATGAGCGCCGCCTCGACGGCGGACTCCATGCGGTGTGTCTGCTCGGTGAGACTGCCGGAAGTCTTCGAACCCTGGGTGCTCACGATGACGCCTCCGAGGAGGAGGAGGAGGCTCAGCCCCATCGCCAGCATGGCGACCGGGTGCCTCCGGAGGAATGTCCGCATGCCGCGCGACTACAGCATGACGGATACACCCGCACCAACCTCCGGAGACGCATCGGGCGGATAGAAAGGCCTGCTGAGCGTGAGGGCCGGGCCCGTCGTGGCCGCTGGAGCCTGTGCCGTGCACGGTGCGGCCCCGGGCGGGGCAGGCACGCGCTTGAAGTGAGTACCGGGGCGCGGGTGACGCGGCCGCGCTTCCGCCGCGGCGCGTAACGTCGTAGCGCCGTTGCAGGTGCAATAAAACCAGGACTTCGCCGTTCAGTCCGTGCGCCAAAAATGTGGGATGCGCCGCGCTGGAGCGGCTCTTCCACGCAGGGGCGCTCGCGCGCGAAGTACCAACTCCCGGGAGCTTGAATGAAGCGGACAGAAGCCGTTGGCGTTTTCAAGGGTGCATGGTGGCTCGCTGTTGTCGTGTTGCTGCAGGCCTGCGGGGACACCACCCTCGCGGAGTCCTCGGGGGCGGAGCTTCCCGCGCGGTCCGTGGGCGCGCTGGAGGCGGTGGCGGACTCGGAGGACATCCTCACCCAGCTGCAGTCCATCCCCGGGCTCACCGTCCTCGACGAGCGGCCCTCGCCCTACGCGGGCACACGCTTCTTCCGGATGGTGTTCGAGCAGCCCGCGGACCACCGGCGTCCCCTGGGTGAGCGCTTCCAGCTCCGGGTGAATCTGCTGCACCGCTCGGTGGACGCGCCCATGGTGCTCTCCGCAGGTGGCTATGGCCTGGGGGATACCCCTTCGCGGGCCGAGCCCACCGCGCTGCTCGGCGCCAACCAGCTCTCGCTGGAGCACCGATTCTTCGGCACCTCGCGGCCGGCCTCGAATGACTGGAAGCTGCTCGACATCCGGCAGGCCGCGGGCGACTACCACCGCATCGTCGAAGCCTTCAAGCCGCTGTACTCCGGGCGCTGGCTGACCACCGGCAGCAGCAAGGGCGGCATGGCGGCCGTGTACCACCGCTACTTCTACCCGGACGACGTGGACGTCACCGTGCCGTACGTCACGCCCAACAGCCACGGGCTGAGTGACGGGCGCTATGCCCGCTTCGTCGAGCAGGTGGGGGACGCCGACTGCCGCGCGAAGCTCCAGGCCTTCCAGCAGGCCGTGCTGTTGAAGCGCGCGGAGATGATGCCCTTCATGGAGGAGCTGGTGGTCCTCGGGGGCACGGACTTCCACGTGATTGGCGGAAGGGACCGCGCCCTGGAGTTCGCCGTCGTCGAGGTGTCCTTCTACTTCTGGCAGTACTGGGGCACGCCCTACTGCGAGTTTGTCCCCGCGCCCGATGCGTCAGCGGCGGAGCTATTCGGCTTCCTGGAGGGCATCGTCAGCATCGGCTTCACCTACGGCGACACGTGGCTCGACTACTACGCGGCCTACTACTACCAGGCGGCGACGGAGCTGGGCTTCACGCGCTTCTCCACGCGGCACCTGCACGGGCTGCTGCGCTACCCGGGCGAGGACGAGCCCCAGGCGTACCTGGCCTTCCCGGTGAGGGAGCGGTTCGACCACGGCCTCATGCACCACGTGGAGCACTGGGTGCGCAGCCAGGGGGAGCGGATGCTCTTCATCTACGGAGAGAATGACCCCTGGTCCTCCGGCGCCTTCTCCGTGCGCGAGCGCAATGACTCCTTCCGCTTCATCGTCCCGGGCGGAGAGCACGGCTCGCGCATCAGCCGCCTGCCCGAGCCCGAGCGCACCCAGGCCGTGGAGCACCTCTACCGGTGGATGGGGCTGAACGTGTCGGCCGCGGGTGCCCGCGCCCTGACGCTCGATGCCGAGCTGGACGCGGAGCGCAGCACGGAGCCGCGCTTCCGTCTGTAGCCCTGAGACACGAGGACACCGCTTCCACCCGCCGTGGCCGGGCGGGGGCGGTGTCCCCGGACTTCTTCCCAGCCTCCTCCACCGTTCCGGCAAGGGGTGCTCTCCCTCTTCCGGCTCAGGCTTCGCACTGACCTCTCGCTGCCCGGTCCTCCAGGCAGGTGCGGAGGAGGTGAGGCGTTCCTTCTTCAAATTCAGGCGATGGAGACCGGAAAGGCGTGCGTCCCATCCGGGTTCAGCTCCAGCTTCGTGACGCTCCGCACCGCTCCGAGGGGGAGCGGGCCATAGAGGTGCGGGAACAGGCCGGGGCGGGAGCCGCTGGCAGCCGGTTCCCAGCGCAGGGCGTCTCCGAGCGCGGCGACGTCCACCTCGACCAGGAACAGGTCCGGCTCTCCGGCGCGATGTCTGGCGGCGCTGGCGCGCACCTGCGCGGCGGTGGAGAAATGCAGGAAGCCGTCACGCTGATCATGCGCGCTGCCGCGGTACTCGCCCACTGCTTCGGCCGCCCGCCAATCCTCGCCACGCACCAGCGTGTAGATGCGGGTGACGGATTCAGGCGGGCTGGCTCGGGCGCTCATGCCGACATGATGCCACTCAACGAGGGGAGGCAGGAGCCTCCACCGCGGGCACCTGCGCCGCGGCGGCGGGCGGCAGCCTGGCCAGTCCCAGCTTGACCAGCAGCCGCAGCACCAGCCCGCCCACGTCGAGCTGCCACCGCCCGCGCCCGAGCAGCGGCGAGCGCGGGTGGGCGTGGTGGTTGTTGTGCCAGCCCTCGCCCAGCGCCCACAGCCCCACCCACCACACGTTGCGGCTCTCATCGGGCGAGTCGTACGAGCGGAACCCGAGCCTGCCCGCGTGGCACACCGAGTTCACCGCGTACTGGGCGTGCATCCAGAGCTTGAGCGGCAGGTACAGCACGCACGGCGCCGCCTGCCAGCCCCACACCGCGACGATGAGCGCCAGGAGGAGCGCGTGCGGAACCCACCGGTACCGCAGGAGCCAGAGGTAGTAGCGGTCCTGGGCGAGGTCGCGGCAGAAGGTCTTGTAGGCCTCCCGGTCCGTCGACAAATCATCCACCACCCAGCCGAGGTAGCTGTACCAGAAGCCCCTCCGCGGCGTGTGCGGATCCCGCTCCTTGTCGGCGTGCGCGTGGTGGATGCGGTGGTTCGCCACCCACTCGAGTGGGCTGCTCTGCAGGGTCAGCATGGCCGCGGTGACCAGCGCGTACTCCAGCCAGCGGGGGCAATCGAAGGAGCGATGGGTCAGCTTCCGGTGGAGCCCCAGGGTCGTCCCCAGCCCGACCAGCATGAAGACGCCGAAGCCCGCGAGCACCCAGTCCAGGCGCCATGGGAGCACGAACGCCGCGAGCGCCAGCCCGTGGTAGATGACCAGGATCAGCCCGATGAGCGGGTTCATCCGGATGGGTCTCGCTGCCAGGCTGGACGTCTGCATGAAGCCTCCACCGTCGGGCTCGGGGCGCCCCACTCGAGACAGGTACCTCAACCCGGGCCGGTGAGACTTTCCGAGATGAGCTGTGCCTCAACAAGGTACCTCGTCCGTTCGGAATCCTCACGTCCTCCCGGCTCCGCGCATTGTTGTCCCGGCTTCCCAGGACTGAATCCAGGCGAGGAATCACCCGAGCCTAAGACGGGGCGGAGCGGCGGCGCATAGGATGCGCCGGCATGGACTTCCAGGCGCGGCTCGAGGCGCTCACGCACCAGCTCCGGCCCTGGTCCCCGCTCTGGTCCCACTCCATCCTCCAGGGCTGGCCCGGGTCCGTCGCCGCCTATCCCGAGGACTGGCTGGCCTATGCCCGGTCGCTCGATGAAGCAGGCGAGCGACAGCTGGACCAGGGGGCGCTCGTGGGCGTCCCGCCTCCGTCCCTGGGCGCGCTCCTGGGCGCGCTCCAGGAACTGACGGCGCTGCCCTGGCACGAGGGCCTTCACGCGCTGACAGTCTCGGAGACGCAGGGACTCAGCGCCAAGAAGACCCACGAGCTCGAGCGGGTGCTCGCCCTGCTCGCGCCGAGAACGCGCTTCATCCACCAGGCGGTCGATATCGGCGGCGGCATGGGACATCTCGCCCGCCTCTGTGCGCGGACGTTCGGATGGACCTTCCACAGCATCGACCGGGACGCCGCGCTGCAGGACAAGGGTCGGCGGTGGTTGGCGAGAACCCCCTCCCCGGGCAGGGGCACCCTGTGTTTCATCCAGGCCTCCGTCGAGGACGGGCTCCAACCGCGGCTCGATTCGCTCTTCTCCGGCCGGGACCGGGCCTCCATCGGTCTGCACACCTGCGGGCCGCTCGCCCTCACGCAGCTCCGCAAGAGCCAGGAGGCGGGCTTCGTCCTGAACATCGGCTGCTGCTACGACAAGCTGGAGACCCCACGCGACTACCCCGTCTCCCGCTTCGGGGGCGCGCATCCGCTGCCCTTCACCCCGCATGCCCTGGCGCTGACGACGCGGGGACGTCATCACAAGACCGAGGAGGAGTTCGCGCGGATGAAGCGGGTGTACGCGTGGCGCTTCGCGTTCGACCTCCTATCGAGGCGGCACTTTCCCGAGCGCGGCTTCGTGAGGGCAGGAGACGCGCCCCGGACGCTCTATGCCGGAAGCTTCGCCGTCTACGCGCGCGACCGCCTGGCGCGCCTGGGCCTCGATGCCGGCATGACGGACGCCGAGCTGGAGGCCTTCGAGGTGTCCGTTCGCGCCGAGACGCGGGACCTCTTGCTCTGCCATCTGCTGAGGGACCGCTTCGCGAGGGCCTTGGAGGTCGTGCTCCTGCTGGATCGCGCGCTCCTCCTGGAGGAGCTGGGCTTCCAGGTCGAGCTCCTCCAGCTCTTCGACCCGCGCCTGTCTCCGCGCAACCTCGCGCTCATCGCGTCGCGGAGCGCCTGACCCGGGTCATGACACGTCGGCTGGTACGCACTCCGTGTCACCCCAGGTTATGCGCCCCGCTGGCTGGAAGAATCCGCCACCGGGCCTGAGGGAGGCTCCCCGCTCCGACGTCATCTCATGTGCGTCCCAAAACCGAGAGCCGGTGACCTCCATCCCCATCCAGGTTCCTCCGGGTGTCGGTGGCCTGTCACCCTCCGTGAGCATCCGCTACGCCAGCACCACCGCACGCAGGCGGTGACCCAGGATGATGACCCGCAGACCACCGCGGAGAACGCAGGGGCTGCCTTGGGAACCCGCCGCCACTTCGTGGGCTTGCCGAAGTCAGCGCAGGGAGGCGAGCGCCTCGAGCTGGAGCCTCAGCGTGCTGGCTTCGTCATGCCGGCCCAGCGCGGAGTACGTGTCCGCCGCGTGCTTTCGCTCCTGGATTTCGCGCTCGACAACCTCGGTCACCGCCTCGGGACTCAACAGGCGCCGCGGGACCTCTCCAGCGCCGAGGCCCGCGACGCTGCCGGCGATCTCACCGAGCTGCAACGGCGGAGCCGCGCTCGCATCCACCGCCTCGGCGTTGTCGATGGCCGCCAGTGTCTCGCGCATCACCGCCACCACGTGCGCCTGCCGGGCGCGAAGTGCTTCTCGCAGCGCCACGCGCAACACGCTCTTCCACTCCTCGACGCTCCTCACGCCGCACCGGCGGAGCCGCGCGGCATGGACGGTAGATGCAGCCGCCACTCCGCCGTCCCCGGTAACGGCAGCCATGGCTCTTCGAAAGACGTCACGGGAATCCGTTGCAGGAGGTCCATGGACCGAACCTACGCTCGGCTTCGGGGGAAGGAAATACGAGTAGATGCCCCGGAGCCTCGGTGCAACCCGGTGCCCCGGCCAGGCTTGCGCGGTGGCCGGGCTCATGGAACGGGTGCATGCGTACCTCGCCGGACGCAACGCCCAGCGCTCTGCAAGTCCAAGCCTGCGCCGAGGTGACCTCAGGCGCACCGCCTGAGGTCGTGCGAACATCGCGAGCGGCCGTTCAGGAAACGGTGGAAGCTCCGCTTCGCTCACTCCGAAGTGGCGAGCCGCCTCTGCGAGGAAGGCGGACGTCCGGAATGCCCTACCACCCCGCGGGTTCACGCCGCCGTCCCGTCCCCTGGAGTGCACATGCGCAGCAGGTCCCTGGCCCTGGCCGTCTCCCTTGCCCTCGCCTCGCCCGCGGCGGCGCTGGCGCAGTCCACGCCCCGCACGAAGGGCCAGGTACAGGCGAAGCCTCGGCAGCCGCCCGCGTGGGTGCAGCAGAGCAACGTCCACACGAAGTACGTGCTGGACGCGCTGTCGAAGTTCGCCCCCGAGGGCTCGGCCAGGGCGGGCGTGGAGGGCCTGGACGAGGCCATCCTGGACCGCACCCCCGGCTACCGCGACCGCAGGCGCCAGGCGAGGGAGGCCGTGCTGGCGGAGCTGCGCACCCGGCTGGCCGCGGAGCAGGACCTCCGGGTGCGCCAGGACCTGCACATCCTCATCGACGCGCAGGAGCGCGCGCTGAAGGCCGCCGCGCTCGAGCAGAAGTACTTCGTGCCCTACACGAACATGGCGCAGGGGGTGTTCAACGGCGTGCGCATGCTGCTGGATGAGCAGGTGGCTCCGCAGCGGCGTCAGGCGGCGCTGGTGCGCCTGCGCAGGTACGCGGGGCTGGAGAAGGGCTACGCGCCCATCGCCGAGCTGGCCCTGGCGGACACGCGCGCGCACCTGGCGAAGCCCGGGCTGCTCCTTCCCATGAAGGCCGAGCTGGAGCGCCACCTCGAGAACAACACCTTCCTGCTCGACGGGCTCGCGCCGCTCTTCCAGAAGTACGGCCTCCAGGGCTACGAGGAGCCGCTCGCCACGCTGAAGAAGCAGCTGCTGGACTACGACACCTTCGTGCGCACGGAGCTGCTGCCACGCGCGCGCACGGACTTCCAGCTGCCGCCGGAGGTCTACGCACACAACCTGGTGGAGCTGGGCGTGGACGTGCCGCCCGCCGAACTGGCCGCGATGGCGCGCACGGCCTTCGGCGAGCTGCAGGGGGAGATGCAGCAGGTGGCCGCGCAGGTGGCCCGCGCGCGCGGCTGGAAGGATGCCGACTACCGCGCCGTCATCCGCGCGCTGAAGAAGGAGCAGCTGGTGGGCGAGGCCATCCTCCCCCACTACCAGTCACGGCTGAAGCAGCTGGAGGCCATCATCCGCCGTGAGCGCCTGCTCACCCTGCCCAGCCGCCCCGCGCGCATCCGGCTCGCCAGCGAGGCGGAGAGCGCCCAGTCCTCGGGGCCGCACATGCTCCCTCCCCGGCTGCTGGGCAACACGGGGGAGCAGGGAGAGTTCGTGCTCCCGCTCAACCTGCCGTCCAAGGCGCCCGGTGGGGCGAAGAAGCTCGACGACTTCACCTTCGCCGCCGCGAGCTGGACGCTCACCGCGCACGAGGTGCGCCCCGGCCACGAGCTGCAGTTCGCGCGCATGCTGGAGGCCGGCGTGTCCAGCGCCCGCGCCTTCTTCGCCTTCAACAGCACCAACGTGGAGGGCTGGGGGCTGTACGCCGAGCGCATCACCCTGCCCTTCCTCCCGCCGGAGGGGAAGCTCATCAGCCTGCAGCACCGGCTGATGCGCGCCGCGCGCGCCTTCTGCGACCCGGAGCTGCAGCTGGGCCGCACCACGCCGGAGCAGGTGAAGCAGTTGCTGATGACGGACGTGGTGCTGTCCGAAGCCATGGCCACCCTGGAGGTGGAGCGCTACACCTTCCGCCTACCGGGCCAGGCCACCAGCTACTTCTACGGCTTCACCCGCCTCAACGAGCTGCGCACGGAGGTGGAGAAGGCCATGGGCAAGCGCTTCGACGCGCAGCGCTTCCACGACTTCGTGCTCGCCCAGGGCCTGCTGCCGCCGGACCTGCTGCGCCAGGCGGTGTTCGCGGACTTCGTGCGCGGCCCGCTGCCGGCACGGGGCACGCCGACGAAGTAGGCTCACGCGGGAAGGACGGCGACGGCCTCGACTTCGAACAGCATTCCGTCGAGCGCCAGGCGCGGCACGGGAATCAGGGTGCAGGTCGGCTTCATGCGGCCGTTCCACGCCCGCTCCAGCTCGGAGCCGAGGACCTTCAGCTTGTCCTCGGAGTGGTCCACCACGAGGACGGTGAGCTTGGCGACGTCGCCGGCGCCAGCTCCCGCGGCCTCCAGCGCCGTGAGCAGGTTGTTCATCGCCTGTCGCACCTGCGACGGGAAGTCGGGTGCCAGGGCGCCGGATTCGCTCTCACCGCCCTGCCCCGCGATGAAGACGAGCCGGCTGCCAGGGGCGACCTGGGCCACGTGGGAGAAACCATAGGGAGCCGGGTCGAAGAGCCCCTTCGGGTTCATCAGGGACAGGGGAGACTTCTTCGCCGGAGCGCCAGTCTGGGACATGGAGGCCTCGCTGAATCTGGAGGAGTTCTATCAGGCCCGAGCGCATTCCGCGGTGCAGTCCATGCTTCAGGCTGGCGGGAATGGCGCCCGTGGCAGGCATGTGGGCTCGCGGGGAATACGGACAGGTGGGCTCACGTTGACCACCTCCTCTCCGAGCATGACCCCTGCCCCTTCCGAGGTCTCGGCCCCCAGCTCCGAGGCTCGTCCCGTGGATTCCAGCGAGCGACTGACGCTCCTTGACACGCTGCGTGGCTTCGCCCTGTGCGGCGTGTTCATCTCCAATGTGATGGTGTGGTTCAGCGGCAGGGTGTTCCTGCCGCGAGAGCAGACCCTCGCGGCGATGAACAACGCGTCGCTCGCCGACACCGTCACCTGGCAGGCGTTCTCGCTGCTGGTGGCCGGGAAGTTCATCACCCTCTTCTCGTTCCTCTTCGGCCTCGGCTTCGCGGTGCAGATGGGCCGCGCCGAGGCGCGAGGGACCTCCATCACCCCGCTCTATGTCCGGCGGCTGGGGGTGATGCTGGTGATGGGGCTCGCCCACCTGTTCCTCATCTGGTACGGCGACATCCTCAGCACGTACGCGGTGCTGGGGTTCGGCCTGCTCCTGTTCCGGGGGCGCTCGGACCGAACGCTGCTCATCAGCGCCCTGCTGTTCGCCCTGGGGTGGTCCTTCGTCGGCGTGGTCATCCTCAAGTTCCCACAGTTGATGGCGGACACGCCGGAGGCCGGCGCGGCCATCGCCAAGGCGGCCAGCGAGACCTCCGAGGCCATCAGGGCGCAGACGCTGGCGGCCTACACGAGCGGGAGCTGGCTGGACGTGACGAAGGCGACCTTCGACTTCTTCTTCCGCGACTACCTGCCGCTGCTTCTCGCCATCACGATTTCGACGTTTGGCCGGTTCTTGCTGGGCCTGCTGGCGGGGCGGCGCCGCATCTTCCACGACGTGCCCCAGCACCTGCGGCTGTTCCGCCGGCTCCTCGGGTGGGGGCTCGTGGCCGGGGTGATTGGCAGCAGCAGCGGCCTGGTGCTGCAGCAGCTCATGCTGAAGAAGGTCTTCACCCCGGAGACGCTGCCGACGTGGGTGCCCTTCGCCACCGCGCCGCTGCGGCACCTGGGCGAGCTGGGCTTCGCGGCCGTCTACGTGTCCGGCCTCACCCTGCTCTTCCAGCGAGCCACCTGGCAGCGGGTGTTGGGCCTGCTCGCGCCGGTGGGGCGCATGGCACTGACGAACTACCTGTCACAGTCCATCATCAGCGCGCTGTTCTTCTACGGGTACGGACTGGGCTTCATCACGAAGCTGGGCCCCGCGGCGTGCGTGGCGTACTGCCTGGCCGTCTTCTCTGTCCAGGTGGTGTGGAGCCACCTGTGGCTGTCGCGGTTCCGCTTCGGCCCCGCGGAGTGGGTGTGGCGGTCACTGACGTATGGAACGGCCCAGCCGATGCGCCGTGAAGACGCCTCGGCCCAGCGCACGCGGGTGCCGGCGTAGCGCGAAGGCGGGGCCGCAGGTCCCGGAGAACCGTCCCGTGCCCATATCGGTAAGCAGCGGGACCCGCCCTGCGCCGAGTAGACCTCGGCGTAGAAGTGCGCCATGTCGCCAGAGGAGAACTGGCCGCTCCAGAGCGAGCTGGGGAAGTAGCCGATCCAGGCATCGTTGAACCAGACCCACCACTTGCCGTTGTCGTAGCGGATGTACTACTGGACCGCGTACCCGTAATGGTTGGCAAGCGGCATCCCGGGCGCGTAGACGCCGTGGACGCGGACGAAGCCGGCGGTGTCGTTGAACTGGCCGTAGCTCCACTGAGAAATCATCAGTCGCGGGAAGGCATCCCAGAACTTCCGCAGGCCCATCTCCACCAGAAGATTGGAGCAGGCCCGGCAGGGGCCATTGCGTGCTGGACGGCGGACCGACGGCGCCCATGAAGAGAACCTTCTCCCAGCCGGAGGCCCTGGTGCTGGAGCAGGCACGGAGTCATCCGCCCGGCACGCCTTTGAGTGGGCCGGGCTTCTTCGTGCCGTGGTGCGGTTGAGCGTGGGCGCCCCCCTCAGGCGAGGCAAGCGTCAGACCTGCTGGGTAGGGTGACGTCATGTCATCCATGCGGCACGAAGGGCTCCTGCTGCTGTTCCGCAACCATCCCGCGCTGGCGCCGGAGCTGTTGCGCGACGCGCTCGGTGTCTCCCTGCCTGCATGGTCCGAAGCGAGGGTGGAGTCCGCCGAGCTGACGGAGGTGGTGCCTACCGAGTACCGGGCAGACCTGGTGGTGCTGCTGTTGGAGGGCCAGCCCGTCTTCGCCATTGTCGTGGAGGTGCAGCTGTCGCGGGACGAGGACAAGCGAAAGACGTGGCCCCTGTACCTGGCCAGCCTTCGCTCAAGAGTGGGCTGTCCCACCGCCTTGCTCGTGGTGGCGCCAGACGCGGCAGTGGCACGCTGGTGCGCCCAGCCCATCGAAATGGGACATCCCGGCTTCGTGCTGCAGCCCCTGGTGGCGGGGCCGGACGCCATCCCCGTACTGACGGACGCGAAGGAGGCCCGCAGGGAGCCGGAATTGGCGGTGCTGTCGGCCATGGCACACGGACGCCGAGAAGTGGGGCAGACCATCGCCCTGGCGGTGATTGCAGCGGTGGAGGGGCTTGAAGGCGAGCGTGTGCGCCTCTACGTTGACCTGGTGATGTCCTCGCTGGGTGAGGCAGCGCGACATGCCCTGGAGGAACTGATGCGAATTGGCAACTACGAGTACCAGAGCGAGTTCGCCCGCAAGTACGTGGCCCAGGGACGGGAGGAGGGCGAGAAGGTGGCCCTGCTGGAGGTGCTTGGCGCCCGGGGCCTGAAGGTGGATGCCGTGACGCGCCAGCGAATCCAGGAGTGCACCCAGCCCGCCCAGCTCAAGCGCTGGCTGCGCAGGGCGGCTACGGCACAGTCCATCCAGGAGCTCTTCACGCGCGGGCCTGTGTCCAAGCCCACGCCCCGCGCGACGAAGAAGCGCAGCCGGCCCAAGAGCACCCGCGGCGCTTGAGGCGCCCCACGGCTCCAAGGCAGCAGTCACCCGGCACGCTGCACGGCCCACACGTACAGGGTGAGCCCGTCGCTGCACGGCACGAGCCGCGAGGGGACGCGGCCCGAGGCCAGCGCCGGAGCTGTAGCGCGGCACTGCTCCCACATGGCGGGGGGCTATCCGCCGCGCAGCCAGCGCTCCAGCTGGGCGCGCTTACTTCGCGTCGGCGGCCAGCACGGCGAGTTCGTGGTACGGCGTGCGGAGGGCCGCGTCGATTTCACGACAGGTGAAGCGCTTGGGCATGACCGCATCCTGGCGCGGGCGGGACTACATTCGCGCCTGACGCAACCTGTTCCCACACCTCCCGATAATTGGAAAAGTCCTTTCTCCAGGGGGAGCGCACCATGTCCATTACGTCCATCGGCCGAGACCTCATCAGTGGCATCACCCGGCGTCTCGGGGTGGGGGGTGCCGAGCAGACGCGCGCGACGACCGAGACGGCGTCCCCGACTGCATCCGCTCCCGCGCCGCGCGCCCAGGTTCCGGGGTGGGATGGCAGGGACACGTTCGAAGCCTCCCGGACGGCCGAGACGGCGACGCCGGAGCCCGGCGGCCCGACGCGTCCGGACCTCGCCCAGATTCAGCGCGACTTCCAGACGGCGGACGACTCGGTGGTGAAGTGGAGCCCGAAGGCGGGCGGCCTCATCCCCATCCCCTTCACGCCCGAGTACGAGGTCACCGCCACCGAGGGGCGGATGCTGGACGGGCTCGCGGCCTCGCGCGGGCTGGTGGGCCTGAACACCTTCAACAACATCAAGGACCAGGCCCTCGAGACGTCCTCGCGCCTCTATCCGACCACGGGCACTCCGCCGGGGCATGTGCCAGAAGACCGCGTGGGCGAGTGGCGGGGCCAGGACGGCCACCGCGACGCCTTCCGCCACGCCTACTGGAACGCGCTGATGACGCGTGAGTTCGGCGCCGAGTGGACGCAGCAGTTCGCCACCGCCCACGAGGGCATGCCCGGCAACCCGGCGGACCGCGAGGCGATGGACCTCTACAACAACCAGGTCGGCCGGCAGATTGCCCTGGAGAACCCCAACGCGTCCCCCGAGGAGCTGGCCACGCTGGTCCAGCAGGCCGTGACGGACGGCAGGATGGTGCTGTTCGACCAGGGGGGCCAGCTCCAGTGGAGCGACCGCGTCGCGGTCAACCAGCACGGCCTGTCGAACCTCGCCCCCGGCACCGGCGGCCAGCCGGTGCCTGCCGGCGACGCGTACCCCGACCAGTACTGACAGGTGACAGGCGCTCGGAGGATGGGGAACATGCGGCGCCGGGCGTGGCTTGGCGCCGTGCTGTTCCTACTCGCAGGTCTGGGAGTCTACCTGGTGTCCACATCGCAGAAGGGTGGCTTCGACTCGGAGCAGTGGAAGGCGCAGCGGGGCAGTGGCGCGGACAAGAATCCGCGCGTCGGCATGGTGGTCGAGCTCAAGCAGAAACACCTGCGCGAGGGCATGAGCCGCGCCGACGTGCACACGCTGCTCGGCGAGCCGGAGCAGCGGCGAGGGAGCAGCGAGGTGTACGAGCTGGGCGTGTCGCCCGTCGGCGTCTCCTACGAGTACTTCGTCATCGACTACGACGCCCAGGGCCGGGTGACGCAGTTCCGCGTCACCCGGAGCTGAAGGCGCGTCAGCGCGCGTGCGAACGCGTCGAAGGCCGGATGCGCGGGCTCCTGGCCCTCTCGAGCCTCAACGCCCCCGCGGCCCGTGGTGGCCCGCGCGCCGGGGCCCACCTCCCCCATGCCGTGGGCAAGCCCACCGTGCGTGCCAATCACAAGGTGGGGGGCTTCCCCGTCTCTCGAATCGTCGGACTTCCTCGAGCCGCCTCCAGGGTCTCCGTAGGGGGTGGCGCCCCGCCACGACCTGACGGCTGCGATGGATGTTCGGCGGACGGATGCTGCTCGCACTCGCGCTGTTGCCGCTGCCTCGCCGGGAGACTCGCCCATGACGTCACGTCGGTTGATTGCCCCCATCCTGTCGCTGGGCCTGTCCGCGGCATTGGTGATGCTCGCGGTGGCACATGGCTGCAAGGGCCTGGGCACCAGCACCCGCCCCGAGCTCCTGGCCACGTCCGCCCCGCTGTCCACCCCGGTGACCTGCCCGCAGGGGTTCCGCACCTTCACCCTGACGAACCAGGCGAACCAGACGGTATGGATTGGCCAGACGGCGGGGGCGGCGCCGCCTCCCTTCAACTGCACGGACGACAGCGACTGTGGCCCCAACCAGCAGTGCAGCAATCCGGGCTGTACCAGCAGCGCGGACTGCAACTCGGGCAACATGTGCGATACCCGCACGGGGCAGTGCATGGTGGCTCCCGGCACGCAGTGCAACGGCACCGCGCAGACTGTCACCGTCGACCTCCCCACGCCGCTGTGCACGGGGGCGAAGCAGGTGGCCCCCTGTACGGGGTGCAGCTCCGGAAACTGTGACACGGCGACGGGCCTGTGCATGTGCGCCAACGGAGGTCAGAGCGCGTGTCCCTCCGGGACGACCTGCTCCAGCACGGTGCAGGAGTGCAGCCTCGCCAACGGAGGCACCTGCTACTTCCAGCAGGTCATCCCCGGCGAGAACCAGGGGTGCAGCACGCAGAGCCCCGCCTGCCCGTCCGGGCAGAGCTGCGACGTGGCCCTGGGGCTGTGCCAGTACCCGGCCACCGACGGCGGCGTCCCCCTGGACGCGCTGGAGCTGACGACCGGCGAGACGGCCACGCTGTGCATGCCTTCTTCGCTTCCCGCCGCCTTCTCCAGCCTCCAGCCCGAAGACACCGCGTGCACCCAGGACTCGCAGTGCCAGAGCAACCGGTGTCTCCAGGCCAGCGGGGGTGCCATCTCCAACCCGCCGACGGCCTGCCCGGACGGTGGCACGTGCCTGTGCCGGTCCGTCGTGGGGTGGAGCGGCGGCATCTTCGGGCGCCTGGGCTGCCAGGCCGACGGCACGAAGTGCCAGAGCGCGGACTGCGGCAATGCCCCCGGCCAGCCCTGCCCGCTCGGCAAGGGCGGCACCAACCCGTTCTCCTCCGCCGAGTTCACCCTTCAGCCCAACGCCCTCGACTTCTATGACGTCACCATCATCAACGGGGCGAACGTCAGCATCCAGATGGGGCCGCGCGGCGACGGCGGCTTCGCGCCTGCCTCTCCGCCCTCGCCCTACTCCTGTGGAACCGCCGGCAGCACGAGCGCCCAGGGCAATGCGGACGCGGGCATGCTGGAGGCCTGCTCCTGGAAGTTCACCCCGGACACGAGCACCGGGCTCCCCGCCGACTACAGCGTGCTGCTGCGCGCCGTCGCGCTGCCGGTCTGCACGAGCAGCAGCGACTGCGCTTCAGGTGCGAGCTGCGTCAACAACCTGTGCCAGCCGACGCTGACGAAGTGCAACACCACGCAGCCCTACTGCGCGGGCAACGCGGTGTGCAGCAACCCCAACAACCCCGCCGCCGGCTATTGCAGCACCTGCCAGGCGGACAGCGACTGCTCCGCTGACGCGGGGACGCCGACGTGCGGCACCACGTTCCTGCCGGGCATCGGCGACATGACTCCGCTCGTCCAGGCGTGTGGCCAGTCCATCGGCTGGTGGACCTACGAGGATTTGTGCTCGGCGCTGCCCGGCTACAGCTATGGCCCCCTCAACTGCTCGCAGCAGATGACGGTGGGCACGGTGCAGGACACGCTGACCCACCTCTTCGGGTGCGCCGGGCAGTTCTCCAGCTCCTGCTACAACGCGACCGCCGGAAACACCCCGGCCTGCTGTGGCTGCGCGACCTTCCCGGGCAACACGGCGGGGAGCTTCTGGCCCACCACGCTGGAGGCCGGCAACAACCCGGCCCAGGCGGACGCCGGGCAGTGCGTCAACAACAACACGGTGTGGGCCCAGAGCGTCCAGCCCTGGCTCGCCTTCCTCAAGCAGGCCTGCCCCACGGCCTATACGTATGCCTACGACGACGTCACCAGCACCTTCACCTGCATGACGCCGGGGACCGGCGTGGTGGATGGCGGGGCGCCCAACGCCGTGGGCTACGGCATCGTGTTCGGGGACGTGAACTAGGACGTCCGTCCAGTTCGGCGTCCCGTCCCCGGAGTTCGATGGGGTGTAGAGGCTGCTGAGATTGAAGCCGCGGGTCTTGGTTCACGCTCGAAGCCGGCCAGACCGACGCGCTCCGCGTGTTATCCTCGCTCCCTTCATGGCGCCCATCCTCGCGACCATGAACGGATGAGCGAGATGACCCGATGCGTGCGTATGTAATTGGCATCCAGGAGGTCGACCGGACCGATATCGGAAGGGTCGGAGGAAAAGGCGCGAGCCTGGGGGAGCTTTCCAAGCTCGAAGGAGTCCGCGTTCCGGATGGCTTCTGCGTTTCGACCGAAGCCTTCAAGCGGGTCATGGGCGCGGCGCCTGCGATTGGCGACCTGCTCGAGCGGTTGGCGCTGCTGAAGGCGGAAGACGGCGAGGCGCTCCGGGAGCTGGCCGCGGCAATCCGCGGGGTCATCGAAGGGCTCGCCATTCCTGAAGACGTCCAGGAAGCGGTCACCCACTTCCTCGCCAGGCTCGGGGAGAAAGAGGCCTACGCCGTGCGGTCCAGCGCGACGGCGGAGGACCTGCCGGCGGCTTCCTTCGCGGGCCAGCAGGATACGTACCTGAACGTCATCGGCACGTCGGCCATCCTGAAGCACATCCGCCGGTGCTGGGCCTCGCTCTTCACCGAGCGGGCGGTGGCCTACCGCCTCCAACACGGCTTCGACCACCGCAAGGTCCACATGGCGGTGGTGGTGCAGAAGATGCTCTTCCCGCAGGCGGCGGGCATCCTGTTCACGGCAGATGCCGTCACCGCGAACCGGAAGGTGGCATCAATCGAGGCGAGCTTCGGCCTGGGCGAGGCCCTGGTCTCCGGCCGGGTGAACGCCGATGGCTACAAGGTGCGGGACGGGCAGGTCATCGAGAAGGCCATCGCCACCAAGCAGCTGGCGACGTGGGCCCTGGAGGACGGCGGTACGCAGGAACGGGCGCTCGAGCCCGAGCGGATGGACCGGCAGGTGCTGACGGATGCGCAGCTCTTGCGGCTCGCGCGCCTGGGCCGGCAGATTGAAGGGCATTTCGGTCAGCCCCAGGACATCGAATGGTGCCTCGTCGAGGACGCGTTCCACATCGTCCAGAGCCGGCCCATCACCACCCTGTACCCCATCCCTGAAGGGGGTGCCCAAGGCAACCGTGTCTATGTCTCCGTCGGCCATGGGCAGATGATGACCGACCCCATGAAGCCCCTGGGGCTGTCCTTGTTCCAGTTGACCGCGGCGAGACCCATGCATGCAGCGGGTGGCAGGTTGTTCGTCGACGTCACGAAGGAGCTGGCTTCGCCTGTCAGCCGGAACGTGCTCCTGGAGGTCATGGGCCGCTCCGATCCACTGATGAAGGACGCCCTGACGACCCTCCTCGAGCGGGGGGATTTCATCGAATCGTCGCCCGATGATTCGAAGGCTCCGGGTGCCGGTCAAGGCAAGTCTGGGATGTCGCCCGCGGGCGTCCAGGCGCCAATCGAGGACGATCCGGCAATCGTCGCGGACCTGATTGCGCGCAGCCAGGCGTCCGTCGAAGCGCTGAAGCGGGACATCCGGACGAAATCCGGAACGGAGCTCCTGGATTTCATCCAGGAAGACCTCCAGCTCCTGAAGCAGAGCCTGACCGAGCCACGGAGCTTCGGCGCACTCATGGCCGGCATGAACGCCGCCACCTGGCTCAACGCGCAGATGATGGCGTGGTTGGGCGAGAAGAACGCCGCGGACACGCTCTCGCAGTCCGTACCGGACAACGTCACCTCGGAAATGGGGCTGGCGCTCCTGGACGTCGCGGACGTGCTCCGTCCGCATCCGGAGGTGGTCGCCTACCTCCAACATGCGAAGGATGAGGGCTTCCTGGAGGGCCTGCTCCCGTTGGATGGGGGACGGGAAGCCCATGACGCCCTCCGCGCGTATCTCGACAAGTACGGCATGCGCTGCGCCGGGGAAATCGACGTGACGCGGACGCGTTGGCGCGAAGCACCCACGACCCTGGTTCCGTTGCTCCTCAGCAACATCAAGAACTTCGAGCCAGGAGCCGGCAGCCGGAAGTTCGAGCAAGGGCGACAGGAGGCCTCGAAGAAGGAACAGGAGCTGCTGGAACGCCTGAAGCAGTTGCCGGATGGGGAGCAGAAGGCCGGGGAAACACAACGGATGATCCGCCGGCTCCGGACCTTCTGCGGCTACCGTGAGTATCCGAAGTACGGCATCGTCAATCGCTACTTCGTCTACAAGCAGGCCCTGCTGGAGGAAGCCGGGCGGCTCGTGCGAGCCAACGTGCTCCACGAGCCAGAGGACATCTACTTCCTCACGTTCCAGGAGCTGCGCGAGGTCGTGCGCACGCACACGCTGGATGCCCCGCTCGTCAGCAAGCGGAAGGCCGAGCACGAGCGCCACCAGAAGCTGGCGCCGCCGCGGGTCCTCACGTCCGATGGGGAAATCGTCGCAGGTGCGTACAAGCGAGCCCATCTCCCCGCCAACGCCCTTGTCGGTCTCCCCGTCTCCGCGGGCGTCGTCGAGGGACGGGCCCGCGTCCTCTCGGACATGGCCGAAGCCGCGCTGGAAGCGGGGGACATCCTGGTCACCGCCTTCACGGACCCGAGCTGGACGCCCTTGTTCGTGTCCATCAAGGGCCTGGTGACCGAGGTCGGTGGGCTGATGACCCATGGCGCGGTGATTGCCCGGGAGTACGGCCTGCCCGCGGTCATCGGCGTGGTGAACGCGACCCGGTTGATAAAGGACGGGCAGCGCATCCGCGTGCATGGAACCGACGGGTACGTGGAAATCCTGGCATGAACGAGCGCGCGCATGCGCAGCGCCTCACGCCCACGGAGGCCCTGCATTCCAGAGGGGCCAGAAGCCGCTGAGTACTTTCTCTGCATCATTTCCCTGCACGCCGGCTCATCACGTTCCGAGAGGGCGAAGCCCCCTCGAGGACCAGGAGCGACACACGCGCTCCCGGGAATGAGCACAAACGAAGCCCTGGGAGGAGTTCATGAGAAAGCTGATCCTGAGCTGTGTGCTGTCGGTTTCCGCCCTCGCCGGCATCGCGAGCTTCGCGTATGCGCCGGAGGCCGAAGCGATGCCTCCCGAGACCTGCACCACGGTGTACTACTCGGGCCCCGACTACTGGGACGTGGTGGGGGAGGACACCCTCACCTGCTTCGGCAACCGCATCCTGACGGGCACCACCAGTCCCTATCACGAGACGACTTGTTATTCCTGCTAGCTCCATGTCGGGGGGGACGCAAGAAGGCGCCTCCCTCCAGGAGCGCGCTGACCTGCGCCATCCCCAAGGCAGCCACCTCGCCATGAGGGCGTCCCGCTCAAGGTCGTCCAGGAGCTGATGGGCCACGCGCCCATCGAGATGCCCCTGCGGTACGCCCACCTCGCGCCGGAGGGTCACGTTGGGGGCACATGAGGACGCACGGGCCAAGAAAAGCCCAGCAATCCAGTGAGATTGCTGGGCTTCTGAATTTGGTGGCGGCGGGAATCGAACCAGCCACCTCTGCAACCTATGGGGCCAGTTGTCGCGGAAGCACCTCGAACTGGCTCCTCCCCTGTGTGGACTCGACGCCCCAGGGGGCCTGCGTGTCGACCGTCAGGAGCTCGCGGCCATCGTCACCGGTGCGCTTCCCGACCTGGGTGCATGCGATGAAACCTGGCTGGGGGTAGCGGCTGTTCGTATCCAGCCAGGCGGCGCTCACCACGGGAGCCTTCTCCACGAGCACGTGCTCATGCCCGTGGGCATCGACGAGGACGCATTCAACCCAGCCCGGCTGGGAGTCATCAACGAAGCGTCGAATCTGGACCGCGAGGGCTGGCATGGAGGCTCCGGGTTTCATCCACATACTGCCCTCGGACGCATGGGTTGAATACGACTTCTTCCTGCTCCGGACGCCGTGAGCCGGAGCGTCCGTCGGTGGGCGAGGTGCCGCCCACCGACGGCTTGACGGAAGGTCAGGGCGTGAAGGTCAGCGTGTAGTTCGACGCGCCGCCGGTATTGAGCTCCCGCCAGCCCAGGTTGCGGGAGTTGGTATTGCAGGTGTTGTCACACCAGCTGAAGCCGCTCCACGGGGTGCACGTGAAGTAGGGGCCCGCCCAGGTCAGTCCTCCGCCCTCGGCGTAGTAATAGGAGATGCTGTTGGTGATGGCGGGGCCATAGACAATCTTGCACTGCCCTGGCGTCAGTTCCCACCAGCCCGCCTTGCTCCAGCTGCTGCCATCCTCGGCAACGCAGCCGGGGTTGTACCAGGAATAGGCGGTCCAGATGGTGACGCTGGTCCCATTGCAGAACTGCACCCAGGCGTGGGCCGGCCCGGCAATACCGAGCCCGGCGGCCACCGCGACTGCCATCGCAAGCTTTCTCGTCGTCATGGGGTCTCCTCAATCTCGGACGGGGTGCACTACTCGAGGAGGCGCCGCATGGCGCCGGGAGCCTGGGTTTCGGAAGACGCGGAGGGACTCACCCGCTCCGCGCCCGCGGAGACGGAGAGCTGCGTCGTCGTCGAGGGGTCGACCACGTACCGCACCGGCACCGCCGTCACGGGCGCCGACGTGGCCGTGGCAGCCAATTCCTGCGCGGAGGGCCTGTCCTGGGCGGGTGAAGCCTGGACATGGGAGGGCGGCTGCGCCGGTGAATCGTCCTGCGGAGTGTTTCCACATCCCATGGCAACGGCCAGCAGACCGAAGCACATGCAGGTCACATTCATTTTCATGGCAATACCTCCTTGGAAACCGCACGTCTGGGATTAGCTTCAAAGTCTGGGATTCACCAGGAGACTGGGGCGATTCTGACCCGGGACGGTAATTCCTGTCGGGCTTTCGACAATTCCAGCGGCGAAAATCCGACAGGCGGCCCGCGTCCTCCACGGGACGCCCTGGCGCAGCTCAGGGCACCGTCACGGTGTTGCTGGTGCTACCCTGCGGCGCAGGAGCGCCATGCACCCCGAGCGTTACGAACTCCTGGACGGCTCGACACCGGACGTCACTCCGCTCGCGGCGGACGTGGGCCGCAAGCAGCCGCTGAGCGCCTTCACCCTCCTGGCCGGAGGCGATGTCTTCGAGGTGCGCGGCGGCCGTCCTCCCGCGGAGGGGCCTGTCCATGCCCGCGCGTATGTGAAGGCGAAGCTGGAGCTCAAGACGTACGGCGCCCCCGCCGCGCAGGTGCAGCGGGTGCAGGACGAAATCGTGCGGCAGCTCTCCGGCAACCTGCAGCTCATCGCCCGGCTGGAGGCCGCGCGCCCGCTCACGCTGGAGCTCATCCCGCCCGGCCAGTCCCTGGTGAAGTATGGCTATCCCAGGGCGGTGTCGCCGCAGGCCGCGGGGCTGTTCTGGGACCACCCGGACTGGCCCCGGGCGCGCATCGCGCTCCGGCAGGACAAGCTGGAGACGGAGCAGTACCTCGTCTTCCACGAGATGGCGCACGCCATCCAGGGGCTGGCCTTCACGCAGGAGGAGAGCGAGCTCGTCTACCGCACGATGCTGCGCACCTACCGCAACCGCGCCGCCATCGACGAGGTCTTCGCCATCTACAGCGAGCGGGAGTTCATCACGGGTGTCTCGGCCCATGACCTGCGCGCTCCCGGCGTGTACGGCATGGCACGCCAGCGCTGGAACGAGGAGCACCTCTTCACCCGCTTCGTGCGCAACCTCTACTTCCCCTACAAACCCCTCGCGGGAGGCAACGCCGGGTCGGCCACCTCCAGCTTCGGAGGGCCGTGACTCCATGTCTGCCATTACCCACCGCACCGTCAGGACGAACGGCATCCACCTCCACATCGCCGAGGCCGGTGAAGGTCCGCTGGTGCTGCTCCTGCACGGCTGGCCGGAGTCCTGGTACTCGTGGCGCCACCAGCTCACCGCGCTGGCCGCCGCCGGCTACCACGCCGTGGCGCCCGACGTCCGGGGCTATGGCCAGAGCGACAAGCCGTGGGCCGTCGAGGCGTACAGCATGAAGCAGCTGGTCGCCGACTTCACGGGGCTGCTCGATGCCCTGGGAGAGAAGACCGCCGTCATCGTCGGCCACGACTGGGGCGCGGCGATGGCGTGGACCAGCGCCGCGCTCCACCCCGACCGCTATCGCGCCGTCGTCGGGATGAGCGTTCCACACCTCGGCCGCACGCCCATGCCGCCGACGCAGCTGTTCAAGGCCATGCTCGGGGAGAAGTGGTTCTACATCCTCTACTTCCAGGAGCCCGGCGTCGCCGAGGCGGAGCTGGAAGCGGACATCCCGAGGACGCTGCGCACGACGCTCGCTGGTGTCGCCGGCTTCGATACGACGGCCGAGGCCGTGCGGAACAGGAAACAGGGCGACGGCTTCCTCACGGGCCTCGACGTGCCTGACACGCCGCCCGGCTGGCTCACGGAAGAAGACCTCGCATACCTCGCGAAGGAGTTCGCCGGCAGCGGCTTCCGGGGTGGGCTCAACCGCTACCGCAACATGGACCGCGACTGGGAGGAATTGCCCGAGCTCGCGACGGCGAGAATCGAGCAGCCCGCGCTGTTCATCATCGGAGAGAAGGACCCGGGGCGCGCCATCGCTCCGGTGGATTTGATGAAGCCGCTGGTGCCGCAGCTCAAGGAGGTGCACGTCATTCCGGGTGCGGGCCACTGGATTCAGCAGGAGCGCGCGGCGGAGGTGAACACCGCGCTGCTGGCGTTCTTGAGGGCGCTGGCACCGGGCTAGGGTTCGCGCGGCTGGACTATCGGGATGACTGGCAATCTCAAGGGGTCGCGGGGCTTGTGCCCCCAGAAACGCAGCATTTGGCCGCAGCCGAGGTACAGAGGCAGGCAGCGTAGTCAACCTGGGCACCGAAGCGGGTGACGCTCACCCTCCACCTCGTCACTGGACCGTGGCCGGAAGAAGGACTTCTACGCGCGGGAAGGTGTGGGGCACCTGTGGCCAGTGGGCTCGGTAGCTCGGACGCTGGAGGTGCTCCAGCGGAGAGGTGCGGAGTGGGTGGAGCGCGGCACGTACTCAGGTCGTGCGCGCGTTCGTGCAGACTCCTTCGAGGCCTTGGAGTTGCCCTCGGAGCCTTGTGGCCGGAGACACCACGACGCCCCTGACGCTCAGGCCTCTTCAGGGCCAAGCGCATCGCGAAGCTCCTGCAGGAAGCTCGCGAAGATGTCGATGCTCTGCGAGTCCAGGGGAATAGCGGGCTTGGAAGCATCCTCTGGAGCGGCGGCCCTGGGTCTGAGCGGCAGCAGGGTGTGGCCAGCGGAGTTGCTCGCGTTGAGCAGGTCGAGGCTGGTGGGCAGCCCGCAGAAGACGACCAGCCCCTGCTTCATGGGGAACCAGGGCCGGCCTTTGGCGTCGATGAGCGCGAGGTCCTTCACGTACTCGGACACCTTCACCATCTTCTTCGTCATGAACTCGGAGATGGAGTGGGCACCTGTATCCACCCCTTCCGAGAAGATGGCGTCACCCACCGCGATGGCGATCCGGTCTCCCTGGCGGAGCTCGAACCAGAAGTCCGGCTCCCTCGGCCCCGGGCGCGAGTAGAGCCCCTCGGGCGTCTGGGTCGCACAGGCCCTGACGTCTTTCTCCCAGGTCTTCGGACTGCCCGCCTGGGTCCGCTCCGGCAAGAAGCGCGCCTGGCGCTCGTACCAGATGGACAGTGTCTCCGAGGGATGGTCCCGCGTGAAGGTGACCGGCCTGTCGCTCCACAGCTTGAGGTCGACGACGTCCTCCCGGACAAGTTCCGCGAGCTCGTCGAACTGGGGCGTGAAGCCCAGCCTCTCAAGAGCGGAGAACATCGCGAGGAGGCACCAGTACTCATAGAGCGTCGACGCGCGCTGGGGCCCCAGAGCGCTCAGGAACTGCTGGGTGGAGAAGGCGAGTTGCTGGTGCCCGAAAGCGCGGTACCACTGGATGACACGGTTGTAGTCGGGATGGTGGCGGATGCGTGGGGTGACGTGGGGAATTCGCCCCCGGGCCGCCGCCACGCTCGGGCTGCCGGGAAGCTTGCGCCGGGCGCGCTGGAGCAACTGGGCTCGCTCACGAGCGGTGGCCGCCATGCCCTGGCTGTTGTCGTAGATGTGCTGTGCCTCCTGCATGGCCGGGTGGGGCAGCTTGACCTTCTGCGCGCCCTTGCCGCTGTAGGAGAAGACATCCTTGTAGACTTCGCGCGTCCGCACGGCATCCGCCATGGTGGCCTTCGCCCGGCGCTCGATGTGCCGGAGCGTCCCGCCGAGCCGCTCTACGGTCAGCGCCACCAGGGCATTCTCGTAGGTGTTGGCGTCGCGGACGGGCTCCGGCAGGGTGTCTTCGCTCGCGCGCGGTACCCCGGGCCGGGGCGGACGGAACTCAGTGCGCGGAGCTCGGGTGATGCGGCCGAGGCTCGCGGCGAACTCCTTCCACTCCTCTTGCATCTCCGCCATCGCGGTGGCTGGGGAGAACTTGGACGCGCGCAGGGCCACTCCGCCCAGGCGCGAGTGCTGGTTGCTCAGCCACTTGGTCACGAGCGCATCCGCCACGCTCCGGACGTCCTCGAACAGGGACTGCCACTGCTCGAAGTTCAGCAGGCTCGGGATGACGCGGACGAAGAAGTCCACAGGCGAGCGGGCTTGAGGTGGGTGGACGCGCAGGCGCTGCAGCGCATAGGCCACCGTCCGTCCATCCTCGAAGGGACGCCAGCTGAACCTGGGCCAGCCGCCCTCCAGCTGCTGGAGGTCTCCGAGGTATTCCAGGTGCTTCTTCCCCAGCAGCTGCGCATTGGGGCCCCGAAACTCGAGGGTGAGGCTCTCGTTCTCTGGGACCTGGATTGTGAAGGTGTTGGGGGACAGCGGTGTCCACTGCGTCTCCGGATCGCTGTCCCTGCGCACCATCAGGAGCAGTTCGCTCATGGCTGGCTCACGCCCAGAACGTGACGAACTGGTCGAACCCGAGCTGCTGGCGCATGTACTCCAGTCGATTCGCGGACCGCGTGAGCTTGTGCTTCTCCAGCACGTCGGCGAGTTCCTTGAGCATCTCCTCCAGGCGCAGGTCGCCACGAATCTTCGGGAGGATGCGCTGCTTGACCTGCAAGTCCAGCGCGTCCCGGCCCGTGAGTGTGCTGTCCAGGCGCTCGGCGTAGTGGATGAACAGGGCGATGTCCCGGATGACGCGCTGGCCGATGGGGATGGGCTGCCGGTACCGGGAGCCATCGCCCTGGCCCGTGGCGGCCTGGTCCGCGGGCTCGCGCCGGGCCATCAGCGCCCAGATTTCCCGGAGGGGCTCGGGGACGGGCAGATCCTTCTCGGGCAGTTTGTGCCAGTCCTGGAGCTGCTCGACCGTGAGGTGGTGCTCCGGCACCTTCCGCAGCCGCTTGATTTCGGCGGGGATGACCGCCTTCGGCGCCTGGGCTTCCACCTCGATGACGTTGACGCGGTCGATGACCTTGTCGCTGAGCACCTGGGTGCTCTCGTCGACGTTGATGGTGCCGTAGAGCCGCAGCAGCGGGAGCTGGGCGCCCAGGTTGGGGATGCGCAGGGGCGGGCTGCCGTCGTCGTCGTCCGGGACCGTCAGCACGCCGTCGCTCTCCATCGCGGAGAGCAGCTGGGCGAAGTAGTACTCGACGTGTGCCAGGTTCATCTCGTCCAGCAGGACATGGTGCAGCCGGTCCGGGGCTGCGTCGCGCAGCAGGCGGTAGAAGTCGGTGGGCCGGAAGCCCTGCGTATCCCGCCGGCCGAGGATGAAGCGACTGTCCGTCCAGTGCGCCTCCACCGCGACGCGCAGCAGGTCCCTGGAGTCGAGCGCGCCGCCGCACGCCTCGGCCATGAGCTGGGCGAGCGCGGACTTGCCCACGCCAGACGGGCCCGCCAGCACGACGAAGGGACGGACCTTGAGCGACAGGTAGAGCGTTTCCAGTAGCTCGCGGCCGAACTCGAAGCCGGCGGCGCGGCACGTGGTGTCGAGGTGCTGGATGAAGTCCTTCTCGGTGCCCTGGAAGGGCTTGCCGTTGAGCGGAGGGCGCTTGCGCGGCATGGCCTCCGCCAGCCGTGTCGTCTCCGGGCGCGCCTCGGCTTTGGGGCTCATGAGGTTCTGCACGGTGGCGGCCAGTTGCTGGGTGGTAGGTGTCGCGCGGGGTTCATCCTGGGGGATGAGCGCTTCCAGGGGAAGAGGGGCGGCCTCGGGCTTCGCGCGGGGCACTTCAGCCACAGGTGGCGGCGAGGTAGGCGCGGCGGCCATGGAGGACTTCGAGGTGGGCGGGAGGTCCCGGGATGTGGGCAGGGGTGTTGCACGGACCTCTGCCAGGGTGAGGGGATGGGCGGAGCCGGTGAACTGCCCGATTGAAATCTCCGAGTCGCTGTCCAGGTCGATGACGGTGGTGCTGGTCGTCCCGAAGTCGATGCAGAGCGCATCGCGCTTCAGTGACAGCAGGCTACCCTTGGGCTCTGACACCGGGGCGGTCTGTGCCTTGGCGGCCGTGGGCGGAGTGGACGTCGTGGCGGGCGCCGGTGGCGTCTTCGTCGGCGGCTTGTCGGCGAGCAGTGGAATCGTCTGCGTGTCCAGGACCTGGCTGCGCTTGGGATCGATGACCTCCAGGGACAGGTCCAGGGCGCGGCCTGGCACTCCCTTGATGGCGGTCTTGAGCTTCACATTGTGCTTGAGGTCGTTGGGCACCTGCAGTTGGTGCTGACTGACGTTGAGCCTCCTCGAGCTGAGGCCCACGTGGGCTTCCTCGTCACTGCGATAGGCGACCTGGTAGCCGAGGCTGTGCGTCTTGGACTTGTTGTGCTGATAGTTGGGGCCTGAGCGGCTGGGCACGTTGATCATCTTGAGCTGCGGCATCTCCAGCAGGTCGAAGGGACTGGTGTCCTCTGGGAAGAGCAGCTGCGGCTCGAGGCCTTTCGAGGGCTGCCAGAACAGGCACAGGTCGTCCGGGAACGTCGCCATGAACGTCGAGTCCGTGGCCTTTACGGGCGGGGCGTCCTCGGGGGTCTTCACTTCCGTGGGCTGCACGGGAAGCGCAGGGCGCTCATCGACGAGCGCGTTGTCCATGACCAGGGCGTTCAGCCCCATACCCACGGCCACCGAGTAGCCGTAGTCCGAGCCGACCTGCGTGAACTTCGGTTTGTAGGGCGCGAAGTGGTTCTTCACGTGGTCGATGAAGTCGGGCAGCTGAGACGAGCCGCCCGCGATGAGCACCTGGGTCACCAGGGCGCGGGGATCCGCGGGGACTTCCTTGCGCTGGGCCGTCCGGGTGAGCTTGTTGTGCAGCTTCATCAGCACGTTGTCGACGGCCTTGCGGATATCGCGCCCCTGCCAGTGCTTCTCGACGATGGCGCGCAGCCGCTCGGGGTCGAGCTGGATGTCGAACGTGCGCTCACCGCCGGACAGCTCCGCAAGCCTGCCGTCCAGGCGCACCGGGAGCTGGTGGGCAATGCCCGTCTTGCTGACCTGTTGCTTGAGGTGCTCCGCCTCGGCCATGTGGCGCTCGAGCCACGCGTCGTAGGCCTTGCGCTCCTCGGTATGGCTGCCTGCGGTGTGGTGCCTGATGTTGGCGGCAATGAGCGCCTGGGTCAGCAGCTCCTGGTCGATGTAGAGACCGCCAGCCTTCGGGGCCTCCGCCGCCACGGGCGCGGCGATGTAGCGCTGCCACAGGCTGCCCTGCCGTGTGGTGGAGACGACGCTGACGTTGCAGGTACCGCCGCCGAAGTCGAGGACGAGGAAGTTGAGGGCCTTGCCCTGGGCGGGAACTTCCCGATGGAGCAGGCGGAAGTACTCGAAGACGGCGTCGGGCTCGCGGAAGAAGGTGATGGCCCCCAGCCCGGCTTCCTTCACCGCCTTGCGAAGGGTCTCCTGGAATGCCTTGCGCTCCGTGGCGTTGGAGAAGGGCGGCTCCGAGATTCGCAAGGCCGTCTCGCGCGTCACCTTGCGGCCCTGGGCCTTGAGCAGCCGCGCAATCTCCCGGAAGAACGCCTCGCAGCAGGCGCGCCCGGTGATGGGCTCCTCCACGAAGCCGCCCTGGGCAAGGGGTAGGGAGACCCAGAATTTGTCGTCGGGCTTCAACAGCCGCGGCTTGAAGTTCCGGATGACGGCCGCATCCTTGGGGACGTCTTGGGTGACGAGCGAGTACTCCAGTTCGCGCCCGACCCTGCGGACGGCCAGCCGCGTGGGAAGGTGTGGCTGGCCTGCAATCAATTCCAGGCACTTCAATAGGGTCCCCCTCCGAGAAGCGTGGCTCGAAGCATACGCGTCCCGGGACGTGCGTGTGAGCCTGGAATAGCGCTTGGCCAGACAGGGCCGGACTGGGTGTCTGACTACCCAGCCGGGTCACTCACGCCGTGCGCTGTCCGCGAGTGATTCATGGGGCGATTTCAGCCGGTCATCACAACACTTTGAGCGAATACCTCGGCGGAGGTACGCCAGTCGAGCGCCTGGCGGGGGGGGTGTTGAGTTGATGTGCGACGGCGTCGAGTTGGGCGCGCGACAGGCCGCTCAAGTCCAGGCCCTTGGGGAAGTACTGGCGCAGCAGTCCGTTGGTGTTCTCGTTGCTGCCGCGTTGCCACGGGCTGTGGGGGTCACAGAAGTAGACTTGGACGTCGGTGAGGCTGCGGCGCAGGGCCTGCGGCAGCTGGCCAATGTGCTGGGTGAGAGCCTCGCACACGTGGGGGGGCGGTACGCCCCTCGGGCAGATGCAACAGCATGACATAGCGGCTGCGGCGCGCCACCAGCGTGCCGATGGCGCGCTTGCCCTGCTTGCCCATCAGCAAATCGCCCTCCCAGTGGCCTGGCACGGCGCGGCTTTCGGCTTCAGGCGGGCGCTCACTGAGCATCACCCGGCCCGGCAGCTGGCCGGACAGGACGCTGGCGCGGCCGCAGGGCCGGCGCTGGAGGCGGCCCGTGCGCAGGCTCGCGGCGAGTTCCTTGCGCAGGCTGCCTCGCGTCTGCACGTAGAGGCTGCGGTAAATGGTTTCGTGGGAGACGTGCATCTGGGGCTGGTGCGCAAAGTCGCGCTTGAGCGCGGCGGCAATCTGCTGGGTCGTTCCTGAAAGCCATCGGGAAGGGCGTGACTGTGCAGGGCCCTGCATGCGGCTGTGTGACCACATGCACACGCGAGGCGCCGCGTCCTCCGGGCCACGGCAGCACAGGGCCAGGGGGAATGGCTGCCCGCTTGCATTCCCGGCCGCGCTGTCCCGGAAACACCCCCCATTGGAGGACGCGTGTCGTCCTCGAGGAGCTTCAAGCAGATGCGGTTCGAGAAACGTTTCCCCGGAGCCTGGCCGATGCGCCCGCTCCTCTCCGTCATGCTGGCGTGCCTGGTGGCCACGCTCACCCTCTCGGGTTGCGGCGATAGCTCGTCCGAGCCCGACGACCCTCCCGGCGAACCGACAGGTGATGGCGGCGCCGGCCCCGGGCCCGCCGACTCGGGCTCCGGCACTTCCGATGCCGGGCAGGATGGGGGCAGCACCTCGGATGCAGGCACCGATGGAGGCGTCTCGGGAGATGCGGGCACCCCGGATGCGGGAGCTCGCTGTACGCCGCAGAGCTGTCCCTCGGGCTGCTGCCAGGGAGATACCTGTGTGACGCCGACAAGCGCGAGCTGCGGCACCGCCGGCGCGGTGTGCTCCAGCTGCGCTTCCGCCAGTGACGGACGTGCGTGTGTGACGGGCCGGTGCGGGTGCCGCTCGAACGCCGACTGTGGCTCCGGCTCGGTGTGTGACACGGCGGCCTCCGTCTGCGTGCCCAGCTGCTCGCAGACGGGCTGCGCCTCCGGCTGCTGCAAGGCGGACGGCTTCTGTGCCTCGGGCACCACACCCGCGGCGTGTGGCGCGTCGGGCCAGTGCATGGACTGCTCGAAGTCCACCCTGGGCAAGGCGTGCACGGCGAAGGGGTGTGGCTGCGCGACGGAGGCGGACTGCCCCACGGGCATGGCGTGTGACGGCTCCACGGGCCAGTGCACGAAGTCGTGCTCGGCCACCCAGCTCTGCAACGGCGGCTGCTGCAACGGCACCACCTGCCAGGGCGGCTCATCGACGACCGCGTGCGGCTCGTCCGGGATGTGCGCCAGCTGCGCGGACTCACAGGATGGCCCCTCCTGCGTGAGCGTGTCGGGGAGGTACCAGTGCGGGTGCTTCAGCGAGTCGAGCTGCCCGGTGGGGTTCGCCTGCGGCGCGACCACGAAGAAGTGCACGACGAGCTGCTCCTCGAGCCAGCTCTGCCATGGCGGCTGCTGCAGCGGCGGCCAGTGCGCCCCGGGCTCCGAGCCCTCGGCCTGCGGCTTCTGGGCGGACAACAATGGCGCCTGCACCTCGTGCTCCGCGCGCTTCGGGGCCGGCGACCAGTGCCTGCCATTGACTGCCAGCGGCGGCTGGAGTGGCGGCACCTGCGGCTGCAACGACTCCGCGGAGTGCGCCGCTTCGGCCTCCGGGAAGACGGTGTGCGCTTTCGTGCCGGGCTCCTACGAGGGCACCAAGAACTGCTGTGCACCCAAGGGAGGCAGCTGCTTCGGCGCGGAGGACTGCTGCAGCGGCGCCTGCATCAACAGGAAGTGCTCGTAGGCCGTCCCCGCGGGTCTAGACACTTGAGCCGGGATTTCCGGCTCTCTCCTGTTAAGTCTTAGAAATTGTGATTTCTCAATTCATTGGATTTTACAGGCAGGGTGTTTTAAAACATCCACAGTCCTCCTCGCCGCTCCCGTGAGGGCGCGAGGGGAGGACCCATCCAGACCCAGAGGGACAACGAACATGTTCAAGAGAACGGCAATCCTCGTGGCGAGCTGTGGCGCGATGTTGATGGGCTGCGGGACCGAGCCGCTGAGCGAGAACGAGGAGATTGTCTCCAACCTGGTCGAGGCCGGCTTCCCGGAGAACGATATCCAGGTCGTCGACGGCGCCGTGTACGTGGGGCGTGACGCGCACGTCACCCTCGAGTCCTCGCGCGAGATGCTCCAGACCGCGGGCAGCGAGGAGCAGTACAGCACGGACAATCTCGTCGGCACCGGCGTGACGAAGATCTGCATCAATCCCACCGCCCAGTTCAACAGCTACAGCCGGCTCAGCGAGGGGCTCGACCTGGCCATCGAGAACTACAACAGCATGGGCCTGCGCCTCACCTTCCAGCGTGGCGGCACGGGCTGCACCGCGACCATCTCCGCGAGGACCACGTCGGGTGTCGGCGGCTCTGCTGGATTCCCCAAGGGCGGCAAGCCCTACGGAACCATCAACATCGGCACCGGGCTGCAGAGCTACAGCGTGGACGTGAACGAGCACGTCATCACCCACGAGCTCGGCCACACCATCGGCTTCCGCCACTCGGACTACTACGACCGGAGCATCAGCTGCGGCGGCGCCGCCGCCAACGAAGGCGCCTCCAACATCGGCGCCAACCACATCCCCGGCACGCCGACCACGGCCACCTCGGGCGGCTCGGTCATGAACTCCTGCTTCCGCTCGAACGAGAGCGGCGAGTGGAGCAGCTCCGACCGCACCGCGCTGAACTACCTCTACTGAGCGTTGACCCGACACCCCACGGGGTCCATCCAGGACTCCGTGGGGTGTTGTTCCTCGCGGCACCCTTACTTGCGCCGCTTGCGCTCCGCGCGCGCGGGCTTCTTCGCCGCCTTCGAGGGCTTCGCCTTCGCTTCCGGCGGCAGTGACTCCAGCCACGTCCGCACCGCCTCCGCGCGAAGCTCCCGGCCAGAGGCCTTGAAGTGGTCCCCGGCCCGCGTCGCCTCGGTCCGCGCCTCGCCGGGCTGGCCTTCCTTGTAGAGCGCCTGCGCCAGCGCGAAGCCGGCCTCCCCCAGCGAGTCCTCCTGGGCGCTGGCGAAGGTCACCGCCTGGCGCAGCGGCTCCACCGCCTCGCTCGTGCGGCCCAGCCCCAGCAGCGCCTGCCCGACGCCGTCGTAGGAGTAGTGCAGCTCCTCGTCCCCGGGCTCCAGGTGCTGGCGCTTCACCGCCAGCGCCTCCTGGTAGTCCTTCAGCGCCTCCTCGTAGCGCTTCAGCCCGAGCAGGCTCATCCCCTCCTCGTCGAGCGCCTCCGCCACCTTCAGGTGCGCATTGCCGAGCAGCTCGCGGTGGATGGCCACCGACGCCTTCGCGTGCTCCAGCGCCTTCGTGAAGTCGCCCTGCTCGCGCAGCGCCATGGACAGCGCCTGGTGTCGCCGCGCCACGTCCAGGTGCCTGGGGCCCACCGCCGCCTCCGTCTGGCGCAGCGCTTCTTCCAGCACCTTCGCGGCCTCCGCGTACGCGCCCGACTCCAGCAGCGTGCGGCCCAGCGTGAAGGTGACTCGCGCCCGCTTGGGGTGGCCCGGCTCCAGCGTCTTCGCCAGCAGCGCGGAGGCCTCCCGCAGCTGCGCGCGCGCCTCCTCGGGCTTGTCCTGCATCAGCGAGAGGTTGGCCCCATTCACGAGCAAATCGCTCTCCAGCACCGCGTCGCCCCCGAGCCGCTGGAGCGTCGCCTTCCCCAGCCGCGCCCACCGGGTGGCGTGGTCGAAGCGCTCCCGCTCGCCCTCCACGAAGAGCAGCTTGTTGAGCACGGAGACCTCCAGCCGGTCCGCCCGCCCCGCCTCCGCGTCGAAGACGGCCTGCTCCAGGAGGCTCGCGCCCTGCTCCTTCTGTCCCTGCAGCGACTGGAGCCACCCGAGGTGGAAGCGCAGCTCCGCCATCAGCGGCAGGTACCCCGTGGCCACCACCAGCGGCTCCAGCACGCGCGCCTTCTCCAGCGCCTGCGGCTGACGGCTCGTGTCCAGCAGCGCCTTCACCTCCGACAGCCGGCCCTCCAGCGCCTCCAGCTCCGCGCGCTTCGTCGGGTCCGCCGGGCGCGGCTGCTGCTCGCTGAGCGCCTCCACGTCCGCGCAGTCCTGGGGCGACGGCAGCGCGTACGCCGCGTCCAGCGCCTTCTCCACGCCGGGCTTCTCCACGCTCGCCAGCGCGCCCACCAGCGCGCGCAAGTCCTTGTGCCGCCGCTCCAGGCACACCACACGCTGGGACAGCAGCGCCTCCGTCTGCACCGCGTGCACGCGCGTGGCCTCGCAGGCCTCGGTGTGCTGCCGCGCCCAGGCGCTCGCGTACGCGTCCAGCACGCCGCCCACGCGCGTCGCCATGTCCGCCGCCATGGGGCTGCCCGTGGCCTGGAAGGCCGCCGTCACGCGCTGCCGGGCCTCAGGGCCCCAGGCGTCCGCGAGCAGCCCTTCCGCGCCCGCGCACACGCGCGACTGCCACCACGCCACCCCGCCCACCGCGGTCACCAGCGCCGCCGCCGCCACCGCGCCGCCGCCCAGCCTGCGCCGCCGCGCCAGGTGCTGCTCCTGTGACAGCGCCTCCAGCAGCTCGCCCATGGAGGCGAAGCGGCCGTCCGCCTCCAGCGCCAGCCCGCGCATCACCGCGCGCCGCACCCACGCGGGCACCTTCGTGTCACGCGGCGGCTCCTGGATGAGGTCCGGAGGCAGCACCACGGGGCGCCCGAGGGCCGCCGTCTCCCCCGGCGCGCCCGGCATGAGGCGCTTGGACTTCGCGGCCCGCGAGAGCTGGTCGGGGTCGAACGGGCGAGCGCCATAGAGCGCGCGGTACAGCGCCGCGCAGAAGCTGAACTGGTCGCTGCGCGCGTCCACCGCGTCGCCCCGGAACTGCTCGGGCGACATGAAGGGCGGCGTGCCCAGCACCACGCCTGCCTGGGTGAGCGGCTCGAACAGCCGCCCCGAGCCCTCGGAGACGGGCGACGGCAGCTCCGGCGGCCCGTCCTCGCGCCCGGGGTTGCCCACCGGCCGCGCCAGCCCGAAGTCGGTGACGAAGACGCGGCCGTCGCGCCCCACCAGCACGTTGGTGGGCTTGAAGTCGCGGTGCACCAGCCCCACCGCGTGCGCGGCCTCCAGCCCCCGGCCCGCGGACAGGTACGTCTGCAGCGTCTCGCGCCAGGAGCGCGGCTTCGCCTGCTGCCAGTCGCGCAGCGTGCCGCCCTCCACCAGTTCCATGGTGACGAAGACCTGCTCGTCCCACTCGCCCACGTCGAAGACGGGGATGACGTTGGGATGGGAGACGCGCGCCATGGCCTGCGCCTCGCGCAAAAGGCGCGTGCGCCCCGCCTCCAGGTCCGTGCCCGCGCTCGTCACCCGCAGCAGCTTGAGCGCCACCTTCCGGTCCAGGTCCGGGTCATAGGCCGCGTACACCACGCCCATGCCGCCCTGCCCCAGCACCTTCAGCGGAATGAAGCGCCCCACGCGCGCGCCCAGCGAGCGTGCCCGCGCGGGCGGTAGCGGCCCGTCGCGCCCTGTATCCGGCCGCGATATCGGCGCCACGCTGCGCGGCGGCGGGGATGCACCGTCGTCCGACGTCACCTGCGTCGGCAGCTCCGGTCCGGTTCCAGGCTCGGCGCCCGTGTCATCTCGGTCGACCATGGGGACCAGTCTAGCGGTGAAGTCAGGGTGTGCCTGCTTCCACCCCCTACATGTGTCAGGTCCGCCCGCAAACGTGTGATTTCCCACGCCCCGGGCCCGGCACCCCACCCGCAGTCCGGATTTCTTCGGCAACTTGCGAATTCCGGTTCGGATAATGAGTCAGGCGAAGAGCGTCTGGGAGGGTCCGCCATGGGCGTTGCTTTCAATGTTTTCACCGCACGAGCCAGAGAGCCGTCCGCCGTCCAGGGGCCCATCCAGCAGCAACTGCCCGCCGTCGTGGAGCGGGAGCGCCCGGGGCGGACCGTGCCGGCAGCCGTGGTGGCCCGGCGGGTCCAGGACACCTTCGAGGCGGCGCCCGTGAAGCGGGATGACCTGCCCAAGCTCATCGTGCCGGACGCGCCAGGCGCGGCGGTGCTCCCGCGAATGGAGGACCCGGACGCGGCCCCGGTGAACGAGGCGGCCGAGGCCCAGGCGGAGAAGGGCTGGGAGACGGACGAAGAGGCCGTGGCCCAGCAGACCGAGGCGGGCTGCGGCGAGGCGAGCCTGGCCTACGTGAGCAAGGCGAGCCGCAAGGACGAGCCGCGCCGCTCGGCGGACCAGGAGCTCAAGGAGGTCCGCAACAAGGCCTCGGAAATCAACCAGCCGAAGACCACCGAGAAGAAGGTGGACGTCAACCTGAAGGACGGCGCCACGGCGGAGGAGATGGGCGTGGTGCTCGGGGAGATGGGCATCGACGTCACGGAGGGCTTCGAGAAGTACGACGCCAACGCCATCAGCGAGGCCCTGAAGCGGGGCGAGTTCGGCCTGGCCCTGGTGGACTCCAACGCCATCCTCAACTCCGCCCTGCCCGCCCACAAGCAGCGCAAGGGGCCCGGCGAGCTGCACTGGGTGACCATCGACGGGTTCAACAGCGGCCGGAACAAGAAGGACGCGTCGGACGACATGTACCGCGTGAAGGACCCCGTCAACGGCGAGTACTGGGTGAAGGCGAAAGATTTGGAGAAGGCCATCGAGCAGGGCAAGCAGAGCCACGGCGGCGGCGGCGTGCTCGCGGTGGAGAAGCGCAAGGACGTGGACACGCGTGAGAAGCGCGAGTCGCTCGCCGAGAGCAACCGCCACCGCACGCACGGCCTGGGAAAGGGCAACGGCCGCGGCAGCCGGCGCCTCAGCGTGGGCGAGTCCAGCTAGCGCGCGCGGCGCGGCCTCCCGCGTCTTCCGGCCCCCGCCCTCCTTCTGGAGCGCGGGGGCTTCTCATTCCAGCCCCACGGGGCCCGGAAGGAATGCGCCTCCTCGACACCGGACGCGCCCCCGGGCCCCGCGGGCCTCGCGCCTCAGTAGGAGTAGTAGGTGGGCGCCGTCGTGCTGGTGAAGAAGTCGAGGTAGGTGGCCACGTAGTTGGTGCCGGTGGCACTGCCCGTCTGGCCCTGGAGGGGGCCCGTCTTGGTGCCGCCCACCGTCACCGTGGTGCCGTTGCTGGAGATGGCCACGTTGCAGCCGGTGACGTTGCCCGCGCCGTACAGCACCACGATGTCGGACTCGCGCACCACCGTCATGGTGGCCGGGTCGTAGTGGCGCACCCGGCACTGGATGTTGGCCGAGCCGCTCGGCGAACCCTTGTACGAGTAGCCCGTGACGACGCCCAGGTTGTTCGCCGCCAGCGAGATGGGCGGGTTGGTGTACGACGTGCCAATCACGATGCTGGACGCGGGATGGGCGCACGTCGCGGAGGCCGACCGCCGCAGGTAGATGTTGTAGTAGGGCGGCGACAGCGGCACGTTGAACTTGTCGATGCTGAAGGTGCACCCATTCGACGTGCCGGTAAGCAGCGTGCCCTCGTACGTCCCGACGGGCTCGGACCCGTCGGAAGGCTGCGAGGCCTCCTCCGGCCCTCCACAGGCGGACAGGGAGAGGGCGGCACAAAGCCAGACAGCGCGCTCGAGCAATTGCATGAGCGGAACTCCGGTTGCGGGGAGTTCCGGACTTTAGGCGAAACCCTGTTCAAAACCAAACAGGGCTGCTTCAGGCGTTGCCTATTCCTTCTCGATGTCGCGGTCCCAGAGCTGGACGCGGGTGTTGGCGTCCTGGAGGCGCCGCGTCAATTCGGCTGCAATCGCCACCGAGCGGTGTTTGCCGCCCGTGCACCCGAGCGCCACGGTGAGGTAGGCCTTCCCCTCCTTCTGGTAGCGGGGGAAGAGGAAGCGGCAGAGGTCCACCACCTTCTCGAGGAACTGCTGCGTCTCCTCGCGGTCCAGCACGTAGGCGGACACCTTGGGGACCTTGCCCGTCAGCCCCTTCAGCTCCGGGACGAAGTACGGGTTGGGCAAGAAGCGCACGTCCAGGACGAGGTCCGCCTGTGGCGGCACGCCGTACCGGTAGCCGAAGGACATGATGGACAGGCTGGGGCCCGCCGCCGGCTCCGGGCTGAAGCGCGCCTGCACCATGCGCTTCAGGTCATGGACGTTCAGCGCGGACGAGTCGATGACCTGGTCCGCCAGCTCGCGCAAGTCGCGCAGCTCCTCGCGCTCGGCCTTGATGCCCTCGGCGACGGTGCCGTTGGGGGCCAGCGGGTGGCGGCGGCGCGTCTCGCTGAAGCGGCGGATGAGGCTGTCATCGCTGGAGTCCAGGAAGAGCACCTCCACCTGGTGTCCGGCGCGACGCACCTCGGCCAGCATGCGGGGGGCGTCCTTGAGGAAGACGCCCTCGCGCACGTCTATCACCAGGGCCATGCGCTCGAAGTGGCCGCCGCCCGCCAGCTCCGTGAGCTTGGGCAACAGCAGCACCGGGAGGTTGTCGATGCAGAAGAAGCCCGCATCCTCCAGCGCCCGGATGGCCGTGGACTTTCCGGAGCCCGACATACCGGTGATGACGACAATCTGCTTAGAGGGGGCGGTCACTCGACCTCTTCTCCCAGGGTGCGGCGCATCGCCCCTTCGGCGATGGCACGGTTGAGCCGCTCGGCGAACTCCCGCGCGGAGTGGTGGCCCTGCAGCTTCAGCAACTGGTTGCGCGCGGCCACTTCGATGATGGTTGCCATGTTACGGCCCGGACGGACCGGCACCACGGACAGCGGGATGTCGACGCCGACAATCTGCAGGTGCCTGTCGTCCACTCCCAAACGGTCGTACTCCTGATGGGGGTCCCACTCCTGCAACTCGATGACGAGTTCAATCTTCTTCTGCTCGCGAACGGCGGCAACCCCGAACAGGTCCTTGATGTTGATGATGCCCAGGCCGCGAATCTCCATGTGGTGCTTGATGACGGGGTTGCCGGCGCCGTAGACGGCCCCCTTGCGGCGGGTGACGTCGACGATGTCGTCCGCCACCAGGCGGTGGGCGCGCATCACCAAATCGAGGGCAATCTCGCTCTTGCCGATGCCGCTCTTGCCGAGCAGGAGGATGCCCACGCCGAAGACGTCCATGAGCACGCCGTGGAGGCTGCTGGACTCGGTGAGGGCCTCGTCCAGGAAGGTCTGCACGCGCATGATGAAGTCGCTGGAGAGCAGCGGCGTCTTCATCAGGGCGAGGCCCGCCTTCTCGCACGCGGCGACGAGCGCGTCCGGAATCTCCAGCTCCTTGGTCACCACCACGCAGGCCAGGTCCTCCTCGCCGAAGAGCTTGGCGAGCGACTCGTGCTGCTTGTCCTCCGGCAGCGTGCGCAGGTAGGAAATCTCCGTGTTGCCGAAGACCTGGACGCGGCGGGGGTGGAGGTGCTCGGTGAAGCCCGCCAGGGCCAGGCCCGGCTTCTGGATGCGCGACGAGTCGACGGTGCGCGCCAGGCCGCCCGAGCCGGCGACCAGCGTCAGGCGCAGGTCGTAGTCGCGGTCCTCCAGCAGCTGGGAAATGCGGATGGATTTCATCGTCAGGACGTGGATATCACCGGAGCGCCCTTTTGAGGTGTCCGCTGACCGTGCCCCCTGCCCAGCCACCCGCTCCCACCTCCAGCGCTTCCTCCGAAGCCTCCCCTGGAGCCCCCTCGGACGCCCTCTCCGAGCGCCATCTCGGCCGGGTCCTGCTGGTGGGCCTGCTGGCCGTGGGCGCCGCCTTCCGGATTCATTGGGCCCTCAACGATGACGGGCTGTACTGGCCGGACGAGGTGTACCAGAGCCTGGAGCCGGCGCACCGGCTCGTCTACGGGTATGGCCTGGTGGCCTGGGAGTTCGTCGAGGGCGCGCGCAACTGGGTGCTCCCGGGGCTGGTGGCGGGAGTGCTGGGGCTCGCCCGGCTGCTCGGTGTGACGACGCCGGGCGCGTACCTGGACGTCATCAAGGGCTTCTTCGGCCTGGTGGGGGTGGCGACCGCCTGGGGGAGCTACCGGCTGGCGCGCTCCCAGGGCGCTTCGGAGCTGGCGGCGGCAGCGGGGGCGTCCCTGTTCGCGCTGGCGGCGGTGCCCGTGTACTTCGCGCCGCGGGCGCTGAGCGAGAACGCCTCCGCGCTGCCGGTGGTGCTGGGGCTGGCGCTGGCCCTGCCGAGGGCGAGCACGCGGCGGGCGGTGCTGGCCGGGGCGTGTCTGCTGGGGGTGGCGGTGCTGCTGCGCCTGCAGAACGGCCTCTTCTGCGTGGGGCTGCTGGGCGTCCTCGCGGCGCAGCGGCGGTGGCGCGCGGCGGGCGAGTCACTGGCGGTGCTCGCCGGGTGGGCCTTCGCCTATGGGCTTCTGGACTGGGTGACGTGGGGCCGCTGGTTCCACTCGGCGCTCGTGTACCTGGACTTCAACATCCTGCGCGACGGCGCGGCCGGCTGGGGCACGGCGCCCTTCAGCTACTACGGCCGCGTCCTCTTCCAGGGCATGCCGACGGTGACGCTGCTCACGGGCGCGCTGGTGCTGCTGGCCGCGCGCCGGGCGCCGGGGCTTACGGCCGTCGCGGCCGGCTTCTTCCTGCTGCACGCGCTCCAGCCGCACAAGGAGTTGCGCTTCCTGGTGCCCGTGCTGCCGCTGTTCGCCGCGCTGGCGGGCGTGGGGCTGGACACGGTGCTCACGGGGCTGGGCTCGCGGCTGGCGAGCATGGCGGCGCTGGGCGTGGTGGCGGTGGCCGCGGTGTCCGGCCTGCGCGCGGGGCGGCTGACGTTCGGCGACGTGGGGCAGTACGAGGACTCGCGGCCGAAGGCGAGCGCCTGGGACGACGCGGGGGACGTCAACCGGCTGCTGCTCGCGGCCAGCGGGCTGCGCGAGGTGTGCGGGCTGAAAATCGAGGCCACGCACCTGGCGTGGACGGGCGGCTACAGCTACTTCCACCAGGCGGTGCCGCTGTACCCGCACAACGGGCCGCCGCGGGGCTCGGGCCGCTACAGCCACGTCATCACCCCGGCCCAGCATGCCCCCGGCGAGGTGGTGGCCCGCTCCGGGCCGCTGGTGCTGGCGCGCCTGCGCGAGGGCTGTGTGCCGGACCCGGGCTACTCGTGGCGACTTCCGTGAGCCAACGGAAGCCCGTCGAGGCCATTCCCCCGGGGCCCGCGCGTTGCTAAGCCGCGAGTCATGTCCGACTGCCTCTTCTGCAAAATCCGAGACGGCCTCATTCCCGCCCGCGTGGTCTACCGCGACGAGGTGTGCCTGGCGTTCGAGGACATCAATCCCCAGGCCCCCACGCACGTGCTGTTCGTCCCCCTGAAGCACATCGCCACGGTGAACGACATCGCCCTGGAAGACCGTGAGACGGTGGGCCACCTCTTCACCGCCGCCGCCAAGGTGGCCCGTGAGCGGGGCCACGCCGACAACGGCTACCGGGTGGTGATGAACACCCAGCGCGACGCGGGGCAGACGGTGTTCCACATCCACCTGCACCTGCTGGCGGGCCGGCCCCTGCTGTGGCCGCCGGGCTGAGCGCTCCCGTGCGGCCGGGCTCCTGCCCCGCCGGGCAGCCGGGCGCGGCGGGTGCACCGCGCCCCGCAGGGCCTCGGACCGCGTGTTAGCGTTCGAGAGCCTTCAGGGTCCTTCCCGCCGCATGCCCTTCAGTCCCCAATCGCCGCCGAGCAACCGCCGCGCGTACACGCTGCTCTCCGTGCTGCTCGCGGGCGTGGCGGGCGCGGTGAATGCCACGGGCTTCGTGGCGCTCGGCATGCACACGTCCCACATGTCCGGGAACGTGGCCACGCTGGGCGAGTCGCTCGCCATGGGCAACTGGCGCGGGGCCGGGCTGGCGGGGCAGCTGCTGCTGTCCTTCCTGCTGGGGGCGGTGGCCGCGACGGCGCTGCTGGAGGCCTCGCGCCACCGCGCGCGCGGCCGGCACGCGGCGCCGCTGCTGGTCGAGGTGTCCCTGCTGGGCGGCATCGGTGTCTGGCTCTCGTCCGTGCCCGGCACGCGCGAGCCCACCCTCATGTGGGGCCTGGCCTTCGCCATGGGCCTGCAGAACGCGCTCGTCACCCGCGTGTCCGGCGCGGTGGTGCGCACCACGCACATGACGGGCGTCATCACCGACATCGGCATCCAGCTGGTGCAGCTGGTGACGTGGGTGCGCGAGGGCGCCCGGGGCCAGGGAGTACGGGGGCTCCTGCGCCAGCTGCGTGAGGTGCCCTCCGCCATCCAGTTCGAGCGCACCCGGCTGCACCTGGGCCTGGGGAGCGCCTTCCTCTTCGGCTGCACCAGCGGGCCGATGCTCTTCCTCCAGTACGGCCCGGCCACCCTGGCGCTGCCGTGCGCGGTGCTGCTGCTGGTGGTGGTGCTGGACCTGAGCACCGCCGCGAGCCCCCAGCCCGCGCCGCGCGCCTAGCGTCACTCCGGCTCGGGCTGGGACACGGAGGCCGGGCCCGTCGCGCCGGAGGACGGCTCCACGTCCATCACGCTCGGCGCGGCGACGGGCTTGCGCAGCACCCGCAGCACGCTGCTCAGCTCGTCCGTCCACGTGAAGTCCGGCTCGCCGCGCAGGCCCAGGCGGCGCACCCGCGCGTCGGCCTGGACGAAGGTGGGGCCCCAGGAGAACTCGCGGTCCGGGCTCAGCAGCATCCAGTTGCTGCGCAGCGCGGCGCCCTTCGTCTCGTGGAACACGAAGGTGGCCCGCAGGCCCAGCGCCCGCGCGTGCGCCAGCGTCAGGGGCAGCAGGTCTAGGTGCACGTTGCTGATGTGCAGCGCGAGCACGCCGTGCGGCGTCAGGTGCCGGACGTAGAGCGCCACCGCCTCCTGGGTGAGCAGGTGCACCGGGACGGAGTCCGAGGAGAAGGTGTCCAGCGCGAGCACGTCGAAGCGCTGGGGCTCGCCGCGCTCCAGCTCCTGCTCCAGGGAGATGCGCGCGTCGCCCTCCACCATCTCCACCGTCCCGGGGGTGTCAGCCAGGTAGGAGAAGAAGCCGCCCTCGCCCTGCGCCAGTGAGATGACCACCGGGTTGATTTCGTAGAAGCGCATGACGTCCTCCGCCTCGAGGAGCGCCGCGCTCGTGCCCACGCCCAGCCCCAGCATGCCCACGCGCAGGCCCGGGGGCAGGCCCACCGCCTCGCGCAGCCGGCGCTGCTCGGCGATGGCGAGGCCCAGGCCGGACTCGCGCGTGAAGTAGGTGGTCGGGATGGAGCGGCGCTCGGGGGCGACGAACTGCCAGCCGTGGGTGATGGAGCCGTGGCGCAGGCTGAAGAAGTGCGCCTCCGGGTCGTCCTGGTTCTGCTCCATCACCCGCACCACGCCGAAGAAGTTGCGCGCGCTGAAGAGGGCGCGGCCCATCTCCCGGGCCATGGTGTAGACGAGGTTGCCCGCGACGATGACCAGCATGGCGCCGCGCAACGTGCGCCGCAGCCGCAGGCTCCGCGTCTCCGCGGGGGGCTGGCTCGCCATGCCCGCGAGCGCCAGGAGGAAGCAGGCGACGAGCGACAGCGGGTACTCCCAGTAGGCGCGGAAGAGGACCGGGGCCACCACGCTGACGAAGAGGCCGCCAAGCACCCCGCCCGCGGAGACCCACAGGTAGAAGGCGCTCAGGTGACGCGGCGCGGGCCGCAGCCGGTACAGCTCGCCGTGACACACCATGCAGCCGGCGAAGAGGGCCGTCGCGTACGAGGCGAGCTGCACCGCGAGCGGTGCGTGCGGCCCGGCCGTCTGCACGTGCGCGATGCCCGCCCCCGAGCCGATGAGCAGCACCGTGCAGAGCGCGCGCGAGTAGAAGGACTCGCGCGCGAAGGCGAGGATGAAGGTGATGAGGTAGAGGGCCAGCGGCAGCACCCAGAGGAAGGGGCCGGCGGCCACGTCCTGGGAGAGCAGGTTCGTCGTCGCGAGCAGCAGCACCGACGCGCACGCGCTCAGCCCCAGCCACGCCAGCGTGCGGCGGGCGCCCGGGCGGGGCTCCTCGTGGCTCGCGCCGCCAGGGCTGCTCGCGGACGCCGGGGCGGCGGGGACGGCCCCGGGCGAGGCCGTCGGGTGAGCGGCCAGCGCGCCGCCCTCGTCCAGCCGGGCGGGTGCTTGCGCCGGTGCGGGGCTGGCACTTCCCTGGCCCACGTCCGCGCGGCGCAGCACGTCCACGGCGCACACCGCGCACGCCACGGCGAAGACGACGAAGCCCGCGCCCCAGCCCCACGCCTGCGTGCCGCGTCCCACCCACGGCTCCACCAGGAAGGGATAGCCGAGCAGCGCCAGCAGCGAGCCCACGTTGGACAGCGCATACAGCGGATAGGGCGAGCGGCCCGGCCGAGCGCGGGCGAACCACGACTGGAGGAGCGGCCCGGTGGTGCTCAGCACGAAGAAGGGCAGGCCGATGGTGGCCGCCAGCATCACCACCAGCCGCAGCACGGGCAGGTCCGTGCCCGAGGGGCGCCACCCGGGTCCCGGCGCCACCGGTGAGCCCTCCCACAAGGCCCGCGCGCCCAGCACCGCCACCGCCACCGTGAGCAGCCCCAGGTGCACCCACGCCTGCGTGCGCGGAGCCAGCCGCGACGCCACCCCGTGCGCGTACGCGTAGCCGCCCAGCAGCGCCGCCTGGAAGAAGAGCATGCACGCCGTCCACACGCCGGGCGTGCCGCCGTACCACGGCAGCGCGTAGCGCCCCGCGAGCGGCTGCACCCCGAACAACAGGAAGGCGCTGGTGAAGATGGCCAGGGCGTAGCGGAGCATGGGGGACCCCCAGGCTTTCCCGCCCTCAGGCCTCTTGTCAAAACCACGACTTCCCGGTTCGCCGGGCGGACTGCCGGCCCCCCGGCGGATTCCGTGCCCGGAGCCGCCCCTGGCGTCCCTAGCTTTGTCGAAAGCCAGGAGAGCGACGACATGAAGCAAGGCGCGAGGCGATGGCTGGTGGGACTGCTCGCGGGGGGTGCGCTCGCGGCGGCCGGGTGCGGAGGCGGCGAGGGAAACGAGAGGGACCGGGAGGGCCGCGCCTTCGAGACGCCCCAGCACCGGGAGGACCGGCCGAAGAAGCAGGACGCGGCCCGGCCGCTCGGCGTCTCGAACGAGCCTCCGGCCGCGCAGGACGAGGAGTACGTCTCCGGGCAGCTTCCCCGGGGAGCGCACCTGGGTGGCGGCACCGCGGGCCCCAGCCACCTGCGGCGGGGGGAGGCCGCGGGAGGCCTGCCCCGGAGTGTCGTGGCCGGGCTGGGGACCAGCCTGGCCGACGCCTACAAGGTCAGCGCGCCCGGCGGGGAGAGCGCCACCGGTGGCTCCGGCCAGGAGGGGGGCCCTGCCGCTGGGGAAGGCGCGGCGAAGGGCACGGGGGGCACGGGCTCCGCGGGCGGTGTCCCCCAAGGCGGACAGGAGGGCCGCGAGTAGGGCGCGTCAGCGCGAGGGCGCGCGGGGCGCGAAGAGGCGCGCTCCCGAGGGGGCCAGCGCCGTCTCCATGGGGAGGCCGTAGAGGGACTCCAGCGCGCCCTGCTCCAGCACCGTGTCCGCCGGCCCCTGCGTGAGCACCTTCCCGTCGCGCAGCAGCAGCACGTGGGTGGCGAAGGCGGCGGCGAGGTTCACGTCATGGAGCACCGCCACCGCGCCCAGCCCCGCGTCCACGCGCGCGCGCACCCGGGCGAGCGTCCCCACCTGGTGGGCCACGTCGAGGAAGGCGGTGGGCTCGTCCAGCAGCAGCAACTCCGGCGCCTGCACCAGGCCCCGGGCCAGCAGCAGCATGCGCCGCTCGCCGCCGGAGAGCGCCTCGCCGGGCCGGTCCGCGAGGTACGCGACGTCCAGCTCCTCCAGCACGGTGCGCGCCAGCGCCACGTCCTTCGCGGAGGGCAGGCCCCACAGGCCCAGGTGCGGGCCCCGGCCCATCAGCACCAGCTCCAGCCCGCTGAAGCCCTCGGCCGGCTCGAAGGTCTGCGGCACCCACGCCACCCTGCGCGCCAGCGCGCGGGGCTCCCACTCCGCGCGCTCCCGGCCGAGCAGCCGCACCTCGCCGCGCACCCAGGGCACCACCCCGAGCACCGCGCGCAGCAGCGTGCTCTTCCCCGTGCCGTTGGGCCCGAGCACCGCCCACAGCTCGCCGGGGCGCACCTCGCAGTCCACGCCGTGCAGCACGGGGCGTGGGCCGTAGCCCGCCTGCAGCCCCCGGGTGACGAGCAGCGACGTCACGGGACTACTCCAGGCTCTTGCGCAGGAAGAGGAGGTCGCGCCTCATGACCCGCACCTTGTCCAGCGTCTCCGGGTCGTTGACGTCGCCTGCGGCCTCCACCTCGTTGCTGATGCTCGGGTGGCGCGTACACCAGAGCCCCAGCGGGACGCACGAGTACTGCTTCTTGAGCCGGTTGAAGAGCGCGTTCGTTTCGCGCCACTCGCGCTGCAGCTCCGTGGTCTGACGGCCACTTCCCCGGATGATGACGGGACGCGGCGCCTTCTTCGGAGGCGGCGCCTTCTTCACCTGCTCGGCGGCCTTCGGCGGGGCCGGCAGCGGCGCGAGCATGTCCACGTCCTCCGCGGCCACGGCCGCGGGCGCCTCCGGGGTCGGCACGGTGCCTGGCGCCTCGGCGGCCTGCTTCGCGGCAGCGGGGTCCTCGGCGGCCTGCTTCGCGGCGACGGGGGCTTCGACGGCCTCCTCGCCGTCCTTCGCGGCGGCGGGCGCCTCGATGGGAGCGGTCTCCGTGCCGACGGCCGCTTCGACGCGAGCCGCCTCGGCGGGGGCGGCGGCCAGTACCACGGGGGCTTCCGCCGGAGCCTTCGCGACGCCCCCGGCGCCGGCCTCGGCCGCGTCGGCGCGCGCGGTGGGGGCGCTGGGGGTCTTGCTGGCGGACGCCTTGCGCTCCGGCGCCACGACGGGCTGCGGAGACGGAGGCCCGTCCCCGGGCAACGCCCCCAGCCCCATGGACACGCGGAGCGCGGGACTGAGCGCGAGCATCAGGATGGCGCCGGCCAGCAGGACGACCACCAGCCCCACCGCAATCAACCCATTCCCCTTGCGCGCGGGGCGCTCGGGCACCGACGTGCGGCGGGTGTTCTCACCCGGGTGGCGCGCGGTGACGGCCTCGGAGCCCGGGCGGACGGGAATGGGCGTGCGGCGCGTCTCCTCGTGCGACGTGAGGGACACGCGGACGTCGTCGTCCTCCTCGTCGTCCACCCGCGACGGCGCGGGCGCGGGCGCGGAGCGGACGGCCGGAGTCGAGCCCGTGCGGCGGACGGCGCCCTGGGCGGGAATCGCCACGGAGGAGGCACGCGCGCGGCGCGGAGAGGCGCGCGGACGGTTCGGCCCGGACTTCTCCTCCGCCCCCGGGTCGGCGCCCTCCACGTCGCGCAGGAGCGCCTCGTCCAGCACTACGCGAGGCTGCGTGTCGTCGTGGCGCTGCTGCTGGACGCGCGGGTCCGTGTCGGCGTCGCGCGCGACGCGGGGCTGCGTGTCCTCATGCCGCTCGGTGCGCGAGGGACGGGGGATGCGCGGGTGCGTGTCCCCATCACCGGGCCGGGGCGCGTCCTCGGCGTGGCCCATCTCCTCGGGCGTGAGGACGGGCATCTCCGACTCGCCCGCGCGTCCCTCGCCGTCCACGGACGCGGCGAGCCCGGCGTCATCGTCCTCGGCGACTCCGGGCACCACGTCCAGCTCGGCGGTGGGGGCGACAGAGGGCGAGCCCCTGGACGGTGTGGCGCCCGTGGGCGGCGGCACCACCATGGGCATCGCCGTGAGGGACGCGGTGCGCGGCGGCGGAGGCGGCGCGGTCACCAGCGTCACCGCGGGCATCATCACCACCCCCGTGCGCGGGGGCGCGGCCACGGGTGCGGGGGACGGCGCCATGGGCGCGCCCGGACGCATGGGGGCCACTGACGGAGGCGGAGGCGGAGGCCCGGCGCTCACCTGCGGACGCGGGGGTGGCTCGGCGGCGGCCGCCGGAGGAGGCGGCGGAGGCGTGGCGCCCATCGCCGGACGAGCGGGCGCCCCCGCGGGAGGGGGCGCCGAAGCGACGGCCGCGGGCGCACCGGGGCGCGGGGCCTGCGCGGGGGCCATGGGAGCCGGCACCGGAGCAGCCGCGGGCGCACCGGGGCGGAGAGCCTGCGCGGACGCCCCGGGAGCCGGCACCGGAGCGGCGGCCGCGGGCACACCGGGGCGGGGGCCCACCGCCTGCGCCTGAGCGGGCGCGATTGGCGGGCGGGGAGCCGGAACCGGCGCGCCCACCGAGGGGAGCGCGGAGACCACGGGCGGCATGCCGGTGCGCGACGGCGGCGGCGGGGGCGGCACCGAGAAGGAGAGCGGCTCGGCGCGGGGGTCGGTCGACTCCGCGGTGGCGGCGGGTGCCTCGGCCGCATCGTCCCAGGGCATCTCCGGAGACGCGCGGGAGCCAACGCTGGGCAGCGCCAGCTCGGTGGGGCGGAGGTCGTGCGGCAGGGGCCGCGGCGCGGGCACGGGCGGAAGCGCCTCGGGCGGCAGCACCGCCATGGGGACTTCGCGCGTCAGCGTGGCCGGGCGGGCGGCGGGGGGAGCGGCGGGCACGGGGGCGACGGCGGTGGGCTCGGCGGCGCCCTGGCGCTCGAAGGCCTCCGGCTGCACCTCCACCGAGGACGAGGACGCCGACTCCGGCGACTCCTGGCGCGCGGCGCGGGCGCGGGCCTCCTCCTCCAGCGCCTCCAGCGGGAAGGCGGGCCGGGTGGACTCGTCCACCATGACGCCGGGACGCGTCTCGCCGTCCGTCACCGGGCCGCTGCCGTCGCGGCTGCGCGGGGTGGGCTGGAAGGACAGCGGCTGCACCGGCCCGTCCAGGCGGATGGTCTTCGGCGGCAGCAGGGCCTGCATCGCCGGGCGCGACGCCGCGCCGCCCTCCTCCGGCCACGCCTCGCCGGGGGCCACGCGCGGCACCTCCTTGAGGGTCGCCAGCAGCCGGCGCTCGGACTGGAAGTCCGCGGCGAACAGCTCGCGCATGAAGCGGCTGACGCTCTCCGGGCCGGCGCTCGCGTCGATTTCCATCAGGCAGGTCTGCAGCCGCCCGCGGAACTCCTCCGCCGTCTGGAAGCGCTGCGACGGGTCCACCGCCAGCGCCTTGGCCACCAGCGCCGTCACCGCGCGCGGGGTGAGCGGCTCCACCTCGTCCAGCGGCGGAATCTTCGGCTGCGCCACCACCGTCATCAGCTCGCCGGGGTGCACGCCGTCGAAGGGGTTCTTCCCGCAGATGAGCTCGTAGAGGCACAGCCCCACCGCGTACAGGTCGCTGCGGCGGTCCACCGGCTGGTGCCGCGCCTGCTCCGGCGACATGTAGAGGAACTTGCCCAGGATGATGCTCGGGTTCGTCTTCGCCGCCGACAGCCGGCTCTTGGCCAGGCCGAAGTCGATGACCTTCACCTCCCCCTCGTAGGAGATGAGGATGTTCTGCGGCGAGATGTCCCGGTGGACGAGCTTCAGGTCCTCCCCGTCGTCGTCCTTCTTGCGGTGCGCGTAGGCGAGCGCGTCCAGCACCCGGCCCATGGTGTAGAGGATGAACGTGAGCGGCAGCGGCACCTGCCTGTCCCGCACCCGCGCGCCCACCTTGCGCAGGTCCTTGCCGTCCACGTGCTCGAGGGCCATGTAGGCCTCGCCCTCGTGCAGCCCCATGTCCAGTACCTGGGCGATGGAGCCGTGGCTGAGCCGCACCAGCGTGCGTGCCTCGCCCACGAAGCGCTCGACGAACTCCTGGTCCTCCGCGAGCTGGGGGAGGATCTTCTTGATGACGCAGAGCTTCTCGAAGCCCTGCGCGCCCTCCAGCCTCGCGAGATAGATTTCCCCCATGCCGCCCGTCGCCAGGTGCGACAGCAGCGTGTACCGGCCAAAGGGCTGGGGCCGGAAGGGTCTCAGCCGGGCGGGTTGGGTCGAGGCGTTCATGCGGTGTGGGGAGGCACCACTTGGGCGGGGACCGCATTGAACCCCGGTCTGGCCCGTTCCATCAACCCGTCAACCGGACGCGGGGGGTTTTCAGCGCAGGCCGGGGTTGGTGAGCTGGCCTACATCCTCTTCAATCACCTCGAAGGCGGCCATCCTGTCCTTGGGAGGGCGAAGCAGCCTCTCTCCCAGGGGTTGCACGTCGAAGCGGGCGCCGACGGAGGCCAGAACCTTTCCGGTAATCAGGACCTGCCCGGGGCTGCCGGTAGCAGCCAGCCAGCCGGCCACTCCCACCCCCTCCCCCACCACCGTGTAGTCCGAGCGCACCTCGTTGCCGATCATCCCCACCAGCGCGCGGGTGGTGTGCAGGGCGATGCGCAGCTCGCAGCGCTCGTCCTGGGGGCGGCGGAACATGGCCCGCTCCCAGTCGGCGCGCACCGCGAGGGCGGCGCGCACGGCGCGCACCGAGTCCTCGCCCTTGGCGTACGGCACGCCGAAGAGGGCGCGCATGGAGTCGCCCTGGAAGCCCTCCACGGTGGCCTCGAAGCTGAAGACGATGCCACTCATGCGCGAGTGGAAGTCGTTGAGCATCTGCGTGGCCCGCTGCGCGCCCAGCTTCGTAGCCACGGTGGCGAAGCCCACCAGCTCCACGTGCAGCAAGGTGACGTTGCGCTCCTCCAGGCCGGGGAGCCGGCCGCCCTGGCGCTGGGCCTCGGCGGCGCGGCGCTCGGCGATGTCCGGCGGGTGGAAGCGCTCCAGCGTCCGCTTCAGCCGCTCCGACGCGGGCGAGCCGTCGCGCGGGCCGAACTTCTGCACGCCGGTGGCGACCAGGTGCGCCACCGCGGTGCACGCGTCCAGCATCACCTCCACGCTGGTGTCGCCCTTGGCGGCGGTGTTGACGTAGAGGACGCCGGCGTAGGGCGGCTCGGAGCCGACGGGGATGCACAGCACCCGGTCCACGCCGTAGAGCATGACGCTCTCGCGGCCGGCGAAGCGGCGGTCGTCGCGCACGTCGTCCACCGCGAGCGCGCGGCCCTGGCGCAGCGCCTCCTCGACGATGGCGTCCGACACGGGCACCTCGCCCTTGGCCAGCTTGCCCCGGTGGCGCACGGCCGCGGGGACGAGGGCGCCCGAGGAGTGCTTGAGCAGCACCACGGCGGTGGTGGCGCCGGTACGCTCCAGCAGCCGGTCCATGGTGGTGTCGAGGAAGGTGGACAGCGTGGTGGCGGTGGCCAGCGCCTCCGCGGTGCGGAACAGCAGCACCAGTGTCTCCTGCCCCACGCGCGGGCTGGCGGTGGCAGGCAGTGGCGACGACGCGGAGAAGGTGTCGTCGAAGGGCAGCGAGCCCACGTTGTCGAGGAGGCGCAGGACGTCCGCGTCCTTCACATTCTTGGCGAGGAGGACGCCGGGGCCCACGTCCTGCCCGTGGCCGAAGCGCACCACCCCGCCCGCGCCCAGGTCCACCATCTCCGTGGCCGCGCTCTCCACCGTGTTGGGCTGGCGGACGGAGAGCGTGTTCTCCCCCAGCGCCACCGTGTCGCCGGGGATGAGGGGACGCGAGCCCTGCAGCGGCGCGCCGTTGACCCGGCTGCCGTTGCGGCTGCCCAGGTCCTCGATGCGCAGCATGTCACCCTCGACGTACAGCCGAGCGTGACGGCGCGACACGAGGTCGCCGCCCAGGACGATGTCGTTCTCGTCCGCGCGGCCGAGGCTCGTCACGCCCTCGGGCAGATCGTAGGACGTATCGAAGTAGCCGGGCCCGTTGATGATGATCTGCCACATCGAATGCCCGACATTACACGACTCTCCCGACTCTTGAGAGAAGGAGGTGAATACCGGGCCCACCCAGGGGTGGACCCGGACTCCTGGCGAGGAACTCCGCGCCGCGTCATGACTGGCAGTGTGGGCCCTGGGAGAGGGGGCCCCCCACGTCATCGCGGCCGGTGGATGAAGACGGCCTCGCCCACCCTCACGGCCGGAAAGGTGGTGAGCGGGCGGGTGGCGGGCCCGGTGAGGACGCGGCCGTCCTGGCCGAAGCGCGAGCCATGGCAGGGGCACTCCAGCAGCCCCTCCGAGGGCTTCCAGCCGACGGCGCAGTCCCCGTGGGTGCAGATGCGCCAGAGCGCCGCGTAGCAACCAGGCGAGGTGTGCACCACCACCACGTCCAGCAGCGCCTGGGGGACGCGCACCTCGGCGGCCCCGCCCGGCTCGCGGAGCGCGGGGAAGTCCGCGAGCTTCACCTCCACCCAGCCCTCCCCGGCGGTGCCCGGCGTGGGCGCCTCCGGGCAGGCTCCGCCCTCCGGGACGTCCGGTGCCGGAGCGTCGAGCACCACCGCCTCGCGCCACTCGCCGCCGCACCCGGCCCCGGCGGCGGCCAGGGCACAGGTGCAACGCAGCAGGGTGCGCAGCGCGGAGCGGCGGTCCACCTCCTCTATAGGGGGAGGAGGCGGAGCGCGGCTCACGGCGAGGTCCCCTGGAGGGGCTCGCCATTCACGACGGCGACGGCGTCCAGGTCGAAGCCTCCGGCCGTGTCGCCGTAGCCGTTGGCGCCGCTGTCGGTGATGCGCACGTAGCGGGCGCGGCGAAGGCCGACGGTGAACAGGTCGAACCCGTCACCGCCCGCCACGGCTGGGTCCGTGGCACTGACGCCGTTGGCGGGGTTGGCCTGCACGGGGTGGACACCGGCACAACCCGGGTAGCGCGCGGCGGCGTCCCGGAAGGCGCAGGGGAAGGCCTTGAACGTGACGCCGTCGTCGCTCACCTCCACCACGCCCGTCTCCGCGTAGGAGCCTCCGCCTGGGGTGGCGAAGGCGTTCTCGAAGACGAGCAGGTCCACGCCGGGCCCGTCGATGACGGCCACGTCGGTGAAGCGCAGGGTGATGTGGCCCGCGCGGCCCAGCGAGAGCACGTCGAGCGAGCCGTTGTCCGGGCCCACGCCGGCGGGAGGCCCGAGCACCACCGCGGGGAAGCGGTCCTGTCCGAAGCCGGCACCGTCGCCGGGCACGTACTCGACGACCTCGTCGGCGTATGGGTCCGCCGGGCGGACTCCGGCGTCGGAGCCCGCGTCGGTGCCGCTGTCCGGCAGGCCCGCGTCCGGCGTGGCGGTGCCGTCCCCGTCACCGCAGGCGGCGAGGACCAGGAGCGCGGCGAGCACCGCGCCCCCGCGGCATGACATGGAAATGCGCGAGCTCACGGCGCCTGCTGGATGCGCACGAGGCGGCGGCCGTTCTTGTCCTTCAGCCCCACGAGCAGGTCAGGGCCGAGCGACGACAGCAGGTTCACGGAGGTGCACTGGTCCGCGTAGACGAGCACCGGCACGGCGGAGCTGATGGCGACGTCGTTGCTGATGCCGATGTTGAGCGCGTAGCGCGACACGTTCGTGGAGACGAACTCGAAGCTCGTGTTGAAGTCGCCGCGGTTGAGGGCCACGCCGTCACCGAAGGCGGCCACTCCGCTGAAGTTGCTGCCCACGTCGAACTTCGGCTGCGCGCCCAGGTCCACCGGCGTGCCCGAGGAGATGGCCTGCGCCATCTTCGACGGTGCCACCGCGTGCACCTGATTCACATAGTCCGGGGTCGCCGCATAACCCAGCACGGTGATGCCGTTGTTCGCCACGGCGGTGTAGCCGCTCGCGCCCGCGTTCGCCGGCAGGGTGGCCACCTTCGTCGCGGTGAAGGGCTTCGCGGAGGTCACCAGGGCGTAGACGCCCAGGCCGTCCGAGGCCGAGCCCACCCCGCCGCCATTGACCAGCAGCGCGGTGGTGTCGTCGGAGGAGAAGGTCGCGGCGGTGTAGTTCTTCGGCGCGGAGACGTACGTCGAGTCGCCGGGCGTGGCGACGTCGTAGGCGACGATGGAGCCCGGAGCCCCCGACGCCGCGGTGGTGTAGCCGGCGAACAGCCGCTTGCCGTCATGGGCGAGGAAGTCGTTGGGGTACACGTCGACGGCGGCCGCGCGGTCCGCGGTGGTGACCACGTCGTAGAGCTTCGTGGCGGAGGGCTGGAGGTCGGGCCACGTGCCCAGCGCGTACAATGCGGTGTCCTTGCCGGTGGCGCCGCGCACCGCATAGAGCGTGTACGTGGGACCGGGCGTGGACGTCACGGCGTCCACGTCGTCCGGAAGCGCGGGGGCCTCGGCCACCAGGAAGCCCGCCTGGAGCTGCAGCGTGCCCAGCTTCGCGTCGTAGGTGGCCGTGTCACACGGGTCCGTGCCGGCATCGGTGCCGGCATCCGTCCCGGCGTCCACCGCGGGCTGCTCCTCGTCGATGGGCTCGGTGTCGCACTGCTCGTCGTTGCAGACCCAGCGCTCGCCCGCGGGGGGCTGGCCGTTGTCGGCGCGGCAGTCGTAGGCGTCCACGCACTCGGGGCGGCAGCCGGAGGCAGTCAGGGCCAGGGCGAGCGTGGCCACGGCGAGCGCCGCGTTCATCGTCCAGGGTGCGGCGCGCTTCAGGTCGGCGGTCTTCATCGGTGTCCTGCTTCCTCTCCGCCCCCACGGGCGGGTTGGGCCTCGAGGGCGAGGAGCGGGACGAAGGCCTGCCTCCGATGCGCATGCACACGGGAGCGGAGGCCTCCGTCGCCTCCCCTCGGAGGCTTCGGTGATGTCCGTGCATGGGGCACGGGCCTTCGGCAGGTCTTCGGACTCGCAGGCGCGGGAGCCCTCACGGGCGCCCACCTACTGGCCGTCGCTTCCCAGCCCGTCAGGGCCAGTGCTTCTCGACGGCGTTCGTTCCTGCTCACCGCTGCGGGGCAGTCCCGGATTCACACCGGGTTCCCTTGAGCCGCCGTTGCATCACGGCGGCACCGAGGACGGGCGGGAAGTACGGCGGGTGGCGGGCGTTGTCAATGCTCGGACAGGGCACTCCCGTCCGGTGCCGCACCCTCAGACCTGCCCCAGCCGGGCCCTGCGACGCAGCAAGGCAAGGAAGAGCGGACCTCCGAGGAGCGCGGTGACGACGCCCACGGGAGGCTCCGCGCCGAAGAGGGGGAAGGCCAGCCGCGCCAGCAGGTCCGCGAGCATGAGGAAGACGGCGCCCCCCAGCGCGGACAGCGGCACCAGGAGCCGCTGGTCCGGACCGAAGGCGAGCCGGAGCAGGTGCGGGACGATGAGGCCCACGAAGCCGATGAGGCCGGTGAGGGCCACGGCGCCGGCCACGCTGGCGCTGGAGGCCAGCAGCAGCCAGCGGCGGGTGGCCCGCACGGGCACACCGAGCGTGGCCGCGTCGTCGTCTCCGAGTGACAGGAGGTTGAGCCGCGCGGACAGGGCCCACATGACGCCGATGGCGCCCGCCTGGAGGAGCGCGGACAGGGCCAGCGTGGCGCCGCGCTCGTAGCCGAGGGCGCCGGCGAGCCAGTAGAGGATTTCGCCGAGCCGGTCCGGGGCGGACAGCGTCTTCACGAGGGTGATGGCGGCGGAGGCGAAGGCGTTGAAGACGACGCCGGTGAGGAGCGCGGCATGGGGCGCGCTGCCAGCGGGGCCGCGGCTGGCGGAGAGGACGAAGAGGATGGAGGCGCCCGCGCCGAGGAAGGAGAAGAGCGCGGGGGCGGACAGGCGCGACAGCGCGCCGCCCAGGCCGGGGGCCACCTCGCCCACGGTGGCCAGGCCCACGGCGAGCGCCACCGTGGCGCCGAGCGCGGCACCGCCGGAGACACCGAGCACGAAGGGGTCGGCCAGCGGATTGCGCAGCAGGCCCTGGAGCGTGGTGCCCGACACGGCGAGCCCCGCGCCCACGACGGCGCCGAGCAGCGCGCGCGGCAGGCGCAGGGACCAGAAGATGACCGCGTCGGTGGAGGTCGGGTCCGTCAGCGCGGCGGTGAGGGAGATGGGCTGCTCGCCGAAGCGCACGGCCACGGCGAAGGCGACGCAGGCCAGCGCGAGGAAGGCACCGAAGAGTCCCAGGACTCGCGAGGCCCGGAAGCCTGGGGCGCGCGCTTCGCTCATGAGGTGCACCCCTTCCCGCTCCGGGCGGGAGTGGGACACGGATGGCCCTCACGGCGTGGGGTGCGCGCTTCGCTCACGAGGTGCACCCTGCCCCACTCCGGGCGGCAGCGCGGATGACCTCGCTGGGTGGGATGCGTGCTTCGCTCATGAGGAGCCCCCCACTCCGCTCCGGGCGGCAGCGCGGATGGCCCTCACTGCGTGGGATGCGAGCGCCCAACCGACTCACCGCTTCGGCCGCATGAGGACGTAGCGCCGCGTGCTGCCGTCCACATTGACGGTGGCGACGACGTGCCACCCCTCGGCGCCGAGCTGCTGCAACTGCGCGAGGTCCGCCTCCGGGTCCTCGCGCCGCAGGAACGTGTACTCCACGGCCTGCACGGGAGGGGGCGCCGGAGGCGTCGCGACGGGCGCGGGAGCTTCCGCGGGCGCCGCCTTGCGAGGGGCGGTCGCCGTGCGGGTCGAGGACGCACGCGGCGGCGGAACGGCGACGCGCGCGGGAGCCGGAGCGGCGGGCGGAGCCTCTCCCTGGGAGGAAGGCGGCGTGGAGGCGTCGGGGCGTGTGTCGGGCGCGGGAGCCGAGGCCTGCGCCAGGGCGGCGCACGGAACCAGCGAGACACCCACGGCTCCAGCCACGAGGCACGCGGTGACGAGAAGTGACGGGAGACTGCGGAGCATGGGTGCGCACTCCAGGGGGTGACGGCCACGCATCTACTCCGGCCGCCGCTGCCCCGGAAGCCCTCCGCGCACGGGCCCGTCCGGAAGGGCACCGCGAGGCTCGGGGCCCGCCGTCCCTGAGTGCCCGGACGCCTTGAGCCGCAACGAAGTCACCGCACCGGAGCGCATGGGCTCGCTCCGGTGCGTTGAACCTCGGGTTTGACACCCGCCCACGGTTTGAAGCGCCCCCCGGCACCGAAAACCGCGGCCCCCCTCCCCCTCGGGCTGAAACAAAACCGAACCGGCCCCCCATGCGCGTCACGCACCCGGTGCCGCCAACCGTGGAGCGGTTGGAGACACCCTCTCCATGAGCAAGCGCTGTACCGAGGCGCCCAGGCCCCCCGCACACTGTCATCTCCAGCACTTATCGCGACCCGTGTGGACCCACAGGCCACAACCGGGCCCCGGTTGTGACTCGCGACGCCACACGCCGCCAGGGACGGGGACTACGGCTTCGCGGCCCCTTCCGGGTGCAGCAGCCGGAACAGCTCCTCCAGCCCCCGGCCCAGGGACGGGCCGGGCTGCAGGAGCGCCAGCGAGGGCACCTCCACCCAGCGTGCGCCCGACAGCCCCGGAAGCGCGCGCACCTTGTCCTTGCCCACGTCCACGTCCGCGGCGTCCACCACCACGTCGGGCCGCGCCCTCACCGCACGCTCCACGGAATACACGGGATACGCGGAGCCCCCATCCGCCGCCACGTTGATGCCACCCGCATCCTTCAGCAACTCGTTCGCGAAGGAGCCGGGCCCGGCCACCACGAGCGGCTCGAAGCCATAGGCGAACAGCACGCGCGGCGCGGGGAGCTTGCTGGCGGCCTCGCGGATGCGGGTGCGCGTGGCCTCGATGCGCGAGATGACGGCGTCCGCCTCCTTCGCACGGCCGAGTGCCCTGCCCACCTCGCGCATGCCAGCGAGCACGTCCGCCACGGAGTGCAGGGGCAGGAGCAGCACGGGCACGCCCAGCTCCGCCATCTTCTCCACGGGACGCTGGTTGCCCGGCCCCGGCTGCACCAGGACGAGGTCCGGCTTGAGCGCCACCACGGCCTCGACGGACGGGTCCACGAAGCCGCCCACGCGAGGGAGCTTCTCCACCTCCTTCGCCTCGTCGAAGCGCGACACGCCCACCAGCGTGCTGCCCGCGCCCAGGGTGAGCACCATCTCCGTCAACGAAGGCGCCAGCGTCACCACGCGCCGCACCTGCGCCGGAGCGCGGGGCCCCAGCCTGTGCGGCCCCTGGGGCGTGGGGACACTCGCGGCCTGCGCCGTGCCCGCAACGAGGCAGCACAGCACGGTGGCCAGCAGGGCGAGGCCCCTGGGGCGCGAGGTGGAAGGGCTCACGTTCATCATCACGGCGGACTCACCTTCAGCGCGGCGGCTGCGACGGGGGAGGGGCTCGACACGGGTACTCATGGCTTCAACGAACGGCGGCCTGGTGCGCTTCCAGGCGGAGGACACGGCGACCTTCATGGCAGCGCGGTGACGTCGATGGCGTTGGACACGGGCCGGCGCGGGTCCACGGGGCACGTCTCGAGCGCGGGGCCTCGCGCCTGGGCCGTCGTGTTGCCACGCCGCTCCACGAGGCGCCCCTCCTCCACCTCCACCACGAAGACGCGGCCCGCGTTGGTGTCTCCGAGATACACGGCGCCACCCGCCACGGCGAAGCGGCCGGCCACGGCGAGACGGCAGCCCTCCGTGCCGGGCTCGCAGCCAGGGCTCAGCGCGTACGACGCCACCGGCACGTCGTCCTTCACCAGCACCAGCCCGGTGGCACGCACGGAGTCGGCGCGGCTGCCATTGGCGCGGTCCAGCCGGGCCTCGCCCAGGCAGGCCACCACGAGCTGCGCGCCCACCGCTTCCACATAGCCCGCGTTGAGACAGTCGTCCGCGCCCAGGTCGATGGCGCGCACGCCGCCATCCACGGGGTCGATGCGCGCGAGCATGCCCGGGCCGTTGGGGAGGTAGTTGTTGAAGGGATTGAGGTTGGTGAGGGCCACGTAGACGCCGCCGTCCGTCGCCGTCGCCGAGTACGGCAGCGGCATCACCGTGCCGCCGTCGAAGGACTTCAGGTCCAGACCGGTGAGGGGGAGCGTGTCCAGCTTGCGAGGCTGCTCGGGGTTGGAGACGTCCACCCGGGCCACGGCGTTGCCCTGCTGGAAGTTGGAGCCGGCGGTGCCGAACAGCGGGACGTACAGCGTCGTGCCCCACTTCGCGATGGCCTGCGGGCTGGTGTTGGGCCCCAGGTTGATTTGCGTCACGGTGCGCAGGCCCAGTCCGCCGCCCTGGGCGGGGCCCTCGCGCTTGAGCACCTGGAGCGTGTTGTTCACCGAGTCGGCGATGTAGACGTACGGCGGGTCCACGAAGACGTCGTTGGGCGAGCTGGCCACCGAGCCCAGCGAGTCCTCCTCCGCCACCGTGCCCAGCTCGCCACCCGCGGCCTGGAGCAACCGGGAGTTCGTCGCGTCCGCGGCGAGCACGAAGCCGTCCCACGCCGCGAGCGACTGCACGCCCCCACCGAACTGCCGCCGGGGCCCGAGCCCGTCCGTCCCCGCCTGGATGCCCACGAGCTGCCCGTTGGTGTAGCAGGCCGTCACCACGTCGTACGCGCAGCGGCCCGCGTGGCACGTCTGCACGTCCGGGCACGCATTGCCGCACGCGCCACAGTTCAGCGCGTCCGCCCTCAAGTCGATGCACGAGTCGCCGCAGCGCGCCGTGCCCGCGGAGCAGCCCTCGCGGCACGTGCCCGACTCGCACACGAGCCCGGAGGGGCACGCGTTGCCACAGGCGCCGCAGTGGGCCACGTCCGTCGCCGTGGCCACGCACGCGCCACCGCAGGACTCCGTTCCCGGGCGGCAGGCACAGGTGCCCTCCTGGCAGGACTGGCCATCGCCGCACGCGTTGCCACAGGCGCCGCAGTTCGCGGTGTCACCGCCCAGGTCCACGCAGGCGTTGCCGCAGACGGTGAGGCCGGAGGTGCACACCACGCCCTCTTCCGGGCAGCCGGTGAGCGACAGGGCCATCACGGCCACGAGCAGGGCGGGGAGAAACGACACATCCGGGACGCGGGGGCGGCCCGCACCGAGCGAGGCGCCCCCCGGCTGACGGGGGCTGCGGAAGGAACGTTCATTCCGCGAGTCCTCCGCCCGGAGGGGGGCAGTGGGCTCCTCCGGCGAACGGCCGCGCCGGAAGGAACGTTCATTCCGCGAGTCCTCTGCCCGCGGGGGTGGAGGGCTACCGCGTCCTGCGTCAGGGAGGCGAGGCATGCTGTTCCTCGGAAGAAGAGGCAGAGGCGGAAGAGGCGTCCCGGTCGAGCGCCACCGCGAGCGTCACGTACGCGGCACGACCCGGCAGCGGGAAGCCGGTGAAGTCATAGGCCCGCACGTCGATGAGGTTCTTCACCTCCACGGACAGGGTGACGTCCGGCCCGTGCAGGAAGGTGCTGGATGCGCCCGCGCTCAGCAGCGTGCGAGAAGGCAGGCTGCGTGAGCCCGTGCGGTTGACGAGCTGCGAGGACTGGTAGAGCACCTCGGTACGCGCGTTGAGCCACTCCGGCCCCGCGCGCACGCGCCCCACCCACTTCTGTCGCGGGCGATACGGCAGGTCCATGCCGAAGAAGCGCGGGTCCCCGAAGCGGTTCTGCGTGCGCAGCCACGTATAGCTCGCACTGGCGGACAGCCACGGGAGCGGACGGGCCTCGCCCTCCAGCTCCACGCCCCACACGCGCGCGGCGTCGAAGTTGTACGGCCGAGCGAGCAGCGGTGGATACAGCTCGTAGGCAATGAGGTTCTCGTACAGCGCGCCGAAGCCGCCGACGGTGGCGCTCCACAGGGGCTCCGCATCGACGCTGGACTCGGAGTGCCACGACACCGCCGCGTCCGCGTACAGGGCGCGCTCGGGCTTGAGCCCCGGGTTGGGCAGCAGCGTGCCCTGGCGGATGTAGAGCTCCAGGAAGGACGGCGCGCGGTGGGACTGGCCGACATTCGCGCGCAGGCCGAAGCCACCGCCCAAGGCCACGGACGCCCCCAGCTTCGGCGCCAGCAGCCAGTACGGCCCCACCCGCTCCACCCGCAGCGAGGGCACCACATTCACCGTGCCGCCCAGCAGCCGCACCTCGTCCATGGCCATGACGCTCGCGCGCCACCAGGACGCGGACTGCGCATCCTGCGCCTCGGTGACTCCCTCGCCGGAGGTGGCCACCGTGACGGTGAGCGACTGCCGCGCTCCGAGCGTCCGGCGCCCCTCCAGCTCCACGCCGCCCACCGAGTGCCGCTGCACACCGCCCGCTCCCGGCAGCTCCCCCGTCACCTCCAGCCCGTCGCGGCGGAAGAAGCCTCGCGCGCTCCCCTGCCCCACCGAGCCGAGGAGGCCCGACCAACGCAGTCCCAGCGCCAGCCGTCCCAGCTCCTGGTTGCCGGAGGACTGGGGGTTCTGCACCGTGCCGGGGATGGCGCGGTCCTCCAGCGCCAGCTCCGCGAGCGCATCCAGCCGCGAACCGCCGGGCAGCCGTCGCCGGTAGCGCAGCAGCCCGCCGCCGCCCTGAGCGTCGTTGCGCGCACGCGCCTGCGGGGTGAGCGGGTTGTCGTCCACGGCGGGCAGCTCATCCACCTCGTAGGCGAAGTCCCCGTCCGAGCGCCCCGCGTGGAGCAGCAGCAGCGCCTGCCCCCCGAGAAGTGGACCGGTGGCGGCCACATGACCCAGCGCCGTGTCCCAGCTCCCGTACGTCACCTCGCCGCTGGCGCGCAGATTCGGGCCGGGCGCGCGGGTGATGATGTTCACCGCCCCGCCCAGCCCTCCCGAGCCGTAGCGTGCGCCCGCGCCGCCGCGCAGCACCTCGAAGCGCTCCACCAGTGCGGCGGGAATCTGCGACAGGTCCGCCATGCCGCCCGCGCCGTTGAGGGGGATGCCGTCCAGGAACACGAGCACGCCGTTGGCCGCGGCGCCGCGCACCACCAGGCTCTTGCTCTGCCCGTAGCCGCCGGAGTCCTGCACCGCGAGGCCCACGGAGCCCACGAGCAGCTCCGCCGTGTCACGCGCCTCGCCCGCATGCTCGCGAGCGTCGATGATGGTGATGGCGCCGGTAGGGTCTCGCCGCTCTGGCGACTCCGGAGGCGGCGGTGTCTTCCCCCGGACGACGGTGGTGCGCGGGGCGGAAGCCACGTCCGACTCGGGCGCGCTGGAGCCCGCGCCTTCCTCCGGGCCCGACACAGGCGCATCGGCCCGTGGATTCGCTCCAGACGCTGAGCCCGACGCAGGCACATCAGCCCGAGGATTCGCTCCAGGCTCGGAGCTCGCTTCGGAGCCTGGCGCCACCACGGGTGCCGCCACGTCGCGAGGCGGCACCTCGCCACCGGCCTGCGCGCGCGCAAGGAGCGGGATGTTGAGCGCCAGGCACGCCACGGGCCCGGCGAGGAAGGTCCACCGCATGCTCCGCCTTCCGCTCTCTCCATCGAAGAGAGAAGGCCACCCGCCCGCGTCCGGTGAAGGGCACGGTCGAACCCCTGGGCAGGTCTCCTGGCTGACGGGCTCCGGAGTCCGGCGCACGCCGCGCCGTTCCGGAAGGGGCCTTCCGCCTTCCCCCGGAGCGCCGCGAGGCCGCTGCCGGAGTGGCGACTGACCGAAGTCCCCGGCCCTGACCTCAGGGCTGCCCGTTCACAGTGGCGGGACCGCGCCGGATTCGCACCGGCTTCCCTCTTGAAAGCCCGACATGGGCACCCAAGGGCGCACCCCTTCTAGGGGGTCACCCCCCTCGCGTCAAGCGAGCCGGGGAGCGCAGCCCCGACGTGCGCACGTAGTGCTCGAAGGCGCACGCCTGGAGGAACACCAGCTCCACTCCGCCCAGCCGCAGCGCGTCCCGCTGGAAGAGCAGCGCCGGCCGGCCGGGGACGATCAACACACCCCCCTGGAACGTCCCGTTGTGGCTCTCCAGGTCCGTGACGCTCCACATGCCGGTGTGCGGCTCGCGCCGGAAACGCGCGTGCATGCGCGACACGGTGGGCTCCGACAGGACGATGTCGCACTCGGGGCTCCGGCCCACCGTCACCTCGGAGGCGTCGGCGCGCGGACGCGGGCGCACCTCGAAGACGAGCGGCTCCATGGAGCGTGCCTGGGGCCGCCGCCCCGTCTGCGTCAGTCCCTCCGTGCGCACCACGGACGTTGGCAGCGCGGGCACGGACTCCCACACCAGCACGGGCCAGTGGAGGGTGCGCAGCAGGGCCTCGCGGTCGGCCTGCAGCTGGGAGGACAGGGTGGACAGGCGATGGAGCACCGGCACGTTCCTCCAGCGCGAACAAAGGCGGAGCGAACCTGTGCATGGGGGTTCCATCCGGACACCCCCTCGCGTTCATTTTCGTAGGACACAAGGGCCCTGACGCGCCGGCCCGCCCCGTGGGACTCGCACCCACCCGCTCGGAGCCGGGCGAAGGGGCGGCTCGACGCGGTGTGGCACCTTCCAGAGCGCGGCTACTGCTCACCTGCTCCCGCGTCGGCACACGGCACGCCCGCGTCCGGTGCTCCCGGGACGCAGTCCGGGAGCATGGCCGCTTCGACGGGAAGCCATGCCGCCTCGGGCGCCTCGTCCCCGATGAACAGGGGGCCGGAGCCCGCGTCCAGGACGATGATGCGGGCCACCGGGTCCTCCACGGAACAGCCCCCCGCGCACGCCAGGAGCCCCGCGAGGAGCAGGCCGCGGGGGCTGAGGGAGGGGCACCAGCGGAAACAGAAGCTCGGCACGTTGGAGGTCCGGTTCATCGCTTCTCACTCTCGCGCAGCCGGGAAGGGAGCGCCACTCACGGAAGAATCATGAACGCGACCGACAGCCGCGGCTGCACCGCCCAGCCCTCGTGCAGCGGGACGAAGTTCTCCCGGTTCCTGTCCACGTAGCCCAGGACGGGCCGCCCCAGGACGATGTCCATGGCGGCGGAGCCCTCCACCGCGAAGCGCCGCGACAGGCGCCAGCGCACGGAGGTATCGGGGCCGGTGAGGAGCGCGGGGATGAAGCGCGGGCTGGTGGCCTCGACGCCCCGGAACAGGGCGAAGGTGGTCCGCGCGAAGACGAGCACGCCCGCCCCCACGCCCACGCCCCACCGCAGCGGCCCGGAGCGCAGCACCGGCGTGTCCAGCCAGAAGCCGAAGGTGTACTGCTCCAGCCGCACATGGGTCCGCTCGTCGTAGAGGTTGTCCGGCACGCCCGCGAGGAACTGGAAGCGCAGGCGCAGCAACTCGCCCTCCCAGCCGGAGCCGAGCAGCAGGCCCTGGTGGCCCGTCGAGGAGTACCCATCCAGCGCGGCCTGGGCTCCCACCATGAGCTGCCACTGCACGGACGAGCCCTTCGGCGCGGCCTCCGGAGCCGTGGGGGCGTCTTTCACGGGAGGCGGCGGAGTCTCCTCCGCCCGCGAGCCGGAGCCGACGAGGAGCGCCACCATCCATATGAGCCGAAGCCACCCGGTGCCCGATGCCATGGCGCGGACGCTAACGCTCGCGGGCGGAGCGGGGAAGCCCCACGATGACGTGCCGGAAGTGCCCATGTCCGGCGCTCATCGCTGGACGCTCGCGGCCGCGCGCAGCTCGCGGAAGACGCGCAGCAGGTTGCCGCCGAGAAGCTCGTGGAGCTGCTCGCGGGTATGGCCCCGGGCCATGAGGGCCTCGGTGATGCGGGGCAGGTCGGCCACGGAGTCGATGCCCTCTTCGCGTGGAGTGGATGCCGTCGAAGTCCGAGCCCAGGCCCACGGGGTCCACGCAGCGCAGGGGCTGAAGGCGCGCTCTTGCCCCCTGAGAGGCCACTGGAGCATCCGCGCCCGTCCTCGCGGTGGGACGGTTTTCGCGAGCGTGCACGGTGCATGGCGCGCCCTTCCGAGGAGGGCCGCGCTGGCACGCCGGCTGCTCATGGTGCGAGCGACCTCAGGCGGTCGAGCTGACGAGGCGGCCGCGCCGTGGTGGCGCGGAGCGGAGTGCGGAGGTGGTTGATGCTGACGGCGGGGAAGCGGTTGGCGGTGTTCTCCATTCGCGAGGGCAAGGGCGGGAGCATCTGGGTGCGGGCGGGGAGCGCCTTCGTGAACAAGGACGGCTCGCTGAACGTGTTGCTGGATGTGCTGCCGCTGGACGGGAAGCTGCACGTGCGCGAGGCGGCGGAGAAGCGGGACACGGCGGCGGCGGGCAGCCGGTACGCGGGCGAGCCGGGCCTGGATTCGATGCCGGTGGGAGGCCACTCGTGAGGGCGCTGGGGGCGCTGGTGCTGGGTCTGCTGCTGTGCGGCCCCGGCGTGGCGGAGGCCGGCAAGCTGCGCACCCAGTACACCGGCACGGTGAACCTGAACGAGGCCACGGCGGAGCAGCTGGATTTGCTGCCGGGCGTCGGTGAGAAGGCGGCACAGCGCATCATCGAGCATCGCAAGAAGCGGCCCTTCCAGCGCGTGGAGGAGCTGGTTCGGGTGAAGGGCTTCGGGAAGAAGAAGTTCCTCAAGCTCAAGGCGCACCTGGCGCTCGCGGGGCCCACCACCCTGAGGGTGGAGCAGGTGCCCGCCCCTCCCGAGGGAAAGGAGGTGGTCGCCACGAACAACTGAGAACCTGGATGGAAACCCCGGCATGAGGGGCCGCCGCTCCGGACATCTGCTCCTCTCGTGGTCTGGAGCGGCGGCCCTGTCGTGCAACACCGCGTCAATGCGAAGCAGCCAGGGAGGCGACCTCCGGGAGCCGTAGCCAACCCGGGGCATCTTGGTACTCTGCGCCGCCATGAACCGACGCATTGCGAATCTGCTCACCGCGCTGCCCGTCACGGCCGCGCTGGTCGCCCAGCCCGTGCTCGCGTGCACCAGCATGCTGGTGTCCAAGGGCGCCGCGGCCAATGGCGCCACCCTGATGACCTACTCCGCGGACGCGCACGAGCTGTACGGCGAGCTGTACTACACGCCCGCGCGCCAGCACGCGACGGGCGCCATGCGCGACATCATCGAGTGGGACACCGGGAAGTTCCTCGGCCGGATTCCCCAGCCGGCCCAGACGTACTCGGTGGTCGGCAACATGAACGAGCACCAGGTCTCCATCGGCGAGTCCACCTTCACGGGCCGCGAGGAGCTGGAGGGGCCGGCGGGCATCATCGACTACGGCTCGCTCATCTACATCGCCCTGGAGCGCTCGAAGACGGCGCGCGAGGCCATCCAGGTGATGACGAGCCTCGTGGCCGAGCACGGCTACGCCTCCACGGGTGAGACGTTCTCCATCGCCGACCCGAAGGAGGCCTGGCTGATGGAGATGATTGGCAAGGGCAAGGGCCAGAAGGGCGCCGTGTGGGTTGCCCGCAAGCTCCCCGAGGGCTACCTCACCGCTCACGCCAACCAGGCGCGAATCACGAAGTTCCCGCTCAACGAGAAGGCGGACACGCTCTACTCGCCGGACGTCATCTCCTTCGCGCGCGAGAAGGGCTGGTTCAAGGGCGCGGACAAGGACTTCAGCTTCGCGGACGCGTACCACCCCATCGACTTCGGCGGGCAGCGCTTCTCCGAGGGGCGCGTGTGGAGCATCTTCCGCCGCGCGGCGCCGTCCCTGAAGCTGGGCGCGGAGTACGCGGACGGCTCGGCGCCGGGCAAGCGGCTGCCGCTATGGGTGAAGCCGGACAAGGAAGTGTCCGTGCAGGACGCCATGGCGCTGATGAGGGACCACTTCGAGGGCACGCCGCTGGACATGACGAAGGACGTGGGCGCGGGCCCGTACGCGGCGCCCTACCGCTGGCGGCCGATGACGTGGGAGGTGGACGGCAAGAAGTATGTCCACGAGCGCGCCATCTCCACGCAGCAGACGGGCTTCTCGCTCGTCGCGCAGATGCGCTCGTCGCTGCCGTCCCCCATTGGCGGGGTGCTCTGGTTCGGCGTGGATGACACGGCCATGACGGTCTACACGCCGATGTACGCGGGCATCCGCGAGGTGCCGCACAACTTCGCCCAGGGCGTGGCCAGCCGCGGCCAGTTCTCCTGGGACTCGTCCTTCTGGGTGTTCAACTGGGTGTCGAACCAGGCCTACGCGCGCTGGAGCGACATGTCCGTGGACGTGCGGCGCGAGCAGGGCGCGCTGGAGGGCCAGTTCCTCGCGGACCAGGGCGCCATCGAGCAGGCCGCCGTGGAGCTGTACAAGCGCAGCCCCGAGGAGGCGCGCCGCTACCTCACGGACTACTCCGTCAAGCAGGGCGAGAAGGTCCACAACCGCTGGCGCAAGCTCGGTGAGACGCTGCTCGTGAAGTACATCGACGGCAACGTCCGCGACGAGCAGGGCAAGGTGAACCACCCGAAGTACCCGGAAGAGTGGTACCGCCGCATCGTGAAGGAGAAGGGCAAGGCCCTGGAGATGCCGCCCGAGCCGAAGAAGGAGGAGCCGGCCCCCGTGGCCGCCCCGGCCGCGCCCGCCCCGAAGCCCGCGGCGAAGCCCGTCGTGGCCCCGGCGCCGTAGTCCGCCTCCCGGATTCGGCCCCAGGCCCTTCCCGGACCACCGGGGAGGGCCTTTTTTGTTTCTGGAGCCCTGCGGAAGGCACGCCCGGGGGCTCCCAGGGCAGGCGGAAGAGCGGCCCGTCGCTTGCTGGTGACCAACAGGCAACGGATTTTGCTCAGCAGGGGACGCCGCGAAGCGATAGACCTCGTGGAACACCAACGACTGGAGAGACAGGGAGGCGGCAGGTGAAGGATGATGTACCCATGAAGGACACGGCCAGCGACGAGCCGGCACCGCAAGAAGGCGAGCGACCCAAGGGCCCCCCGCTCGGAGAGGTGCTCGAGTTCATGCGCCTGCTCTGGGCCGTGGACCACGGGCTCCAATCCACCTCCAAGCGCATGGAGTCCACCCTGGGGCTCACCGGCCCGCAGCGGCTGGTCGTGCGTCTGGTGGGCCGCTTCCCAGGCATCACCGCCGGCACGCTCGCGCAGATTCTCCACGTCCACCCCAGCACCCTCACCGGCGTCCTCAAGCGCCTGGAGAAGCGGGGCCTGCTGGAGCGCAAGTCGGACCCGCTCGACGGGCGCAAGGCGCTGTTCGCCCTCACCGAGGCGGGCCGCGCGCTCGACATCCCCTCCGAGGGCACGGTGGAGTCCGCCGTGCAGCGCGTCCTGTCGCGCATGTCGCGCACGCGCATCCTCTGCACCCAGGACGTGCTCACCGCGCTCGCGCAGGAGCTGGGCGGCGTCCCCATGCCGGAAGACGAGTCCGCCGACACCGGCGCCCGGAAGCCCGCCGCGCGCTGACCGGCCGCCCGCCCCCCTCCCCCACCCCTGGGAGGGGGCGCCCTGGAAGGGCCGGGTCCCCTCTCGCGTTGCCTCCCGGACCCTCCCCCTTTCGCCTCCTTCCGAAGCCCGACACCGTGGGCACCCTCCCGTGAGCCCCCGGGCCGCGGGTACCTCGCGCCGGACGTGAGGCTGCTAGAGAATCGGGAAATAGGCCGCCCTGGCACGGGTTGGCTCGTCACTGAGCGGACAGGACAGCGTGAACCTCGACACCCCGCAGACCCCAGGCCCCGAGCTGCCGCCCCCGCCTCCCCCGCCCCCGTCGGCGCCGGCCTCCCGGGCCACCCGGCGGGGCTCGCCGGGGGTGGAGGCCCTCCTCACCGCGGTGCGCACCCGCCAGCGCCGGCACCTCTGGGCGCAGGGCGGCATGCTGGGCGCCTCGGCGGCGCTGGTGCTCTTCGCGGCCGGGGGCTTCCTCGGGCTCGTTGCCCCGCGCCTGGGCGGCCCGTTGCTGTGGCTGGCCCTTCCGGTGGGCGTGGCCGTGGCGTGTGTCTTCGGCCTGTGGCTCGCGAAGAAGCAGGTGGGCGACGACGCCCGCACCGCGCGGCTGGTGGGGTTGCGGCGCCCGGAGCTGTCGCTGGACGTGCTGGCCGCCGTGGAGTTGAAGCACGAGCGCGGCCCCCAGGCCGGCTGGTCCTCGGAGCTGGCCGGCGCCTTCCTCCAGCAGATGGACACCCGGGTGCGCACCGTGGACGTGCGCTCCGTGGTGGACGGCCGCCCCGTGCGCCGCGCCGCGCTCGCGTCCGGAGGCGTGCTGCTGGCGCTCGCGGTGCTGATGGGGCTCTGGGGCGGACGGTGGAGCGCGGGCATGGCCCGCATCCGCGAGCTGGGCAAGAGCCCCCAGGCCCAGGCGCAGGCCGAGCCGATTACGGGCGACATCGAGCTGACGTACCGCTACCCCGCGTACACGGGCCTGGCGCAGCGCACCGTGCCCGGCACCAACGGCGAGGTGAGCGCGCCCTCGGGCACCGAGGTGCTCCTCAAGACGCGCTCGGACCGCGCCGTGGAGCGCGCGGACGTGGTGGTCAACGGCCAGCCGCAGCCCCTCAAGGTGACGGAAGGGCGGGACCTCGAGGGCGCCTTCGTCGCGAAGCAGCCCGGCCACTACCGCTTCGTCTTCTACGGGCCGCGCGACAAGCTGCTCGTCACCGGGCCTGAAATCGCCCTCAACGTGGAGGCGGACAAGGCGCCGCAGGTGTCGCTGATGACGCCCGCCACGGAGCTGGAGGTGGACCCCGGCGAGAAGGTGACGCTCAAGTACGAGGCCACCGACGACTATGGCCTGTCCGGCCTCGCGCTCGTCTTCCGCACGCCCGGCACGGCGAAGGAGACGCGCGTGCCGCTGCCGCGCGAGGACGGCCGCCGCAACCGCGCCACCTTCACGTGGGACTTGGGCACGCTGAAAATCCAGCCGGGCGACCGGATTACCTACTACGTGGAGGCGCAGGACAACGACGCGGTGGAGGGCCCCAAGAAGGGCGTCAGCCGCACGCAGGTGCTGCGCGTGTACTCCGCCGCCGAGCACCGCCGCGCCGCGCTGGAGAAGGCCGAGCAGCTGTGGGGCCGCATGGTGGACCACCTCGCCGACCGCCTGGAGGGCCCGGACCGCGCGAAGCAGAAGGACCCGCAGGCCGTCGCCGCCGCGGCCTCCGTGGACACCAGCGGCCAGCAACTGATGACGGACATGCGCACGCTCGCCCAGGAACTGGCGCGCGAGCGCGACGTCCCCAGCGAGCTGGTCTCCGCGCTGAGCCACATCTCCCAGTCGCTGGGCAGCCACATCTCCGGCACCGCCGACTTCCGCCGCCTCTACCTGCGCACCCAGCGCGCGCGGGGCGAGGACTGGGGCACCGGCAACCGCCTCACCGCCGTCGTCAACGAGGAGGTGGACGAGGCGGAGAAGGACATCCTCTACCTGGAGTCGCTGCTGGACCGGCAGAAGCTGGAGGCGCTGCAGGAACTGGCCAAGCAGCTCGCCAACGAGCGGCGCGAGCTGGCCAACCTCGTCGAGCAGTACAAGAACAACCCCGACGAAGACGCGCGGCAGCTGGTGATGGAGCAGATTGCGCAGCTCAAGAACCGCATCAACGAGCTGATGCAGCGCATGGCGGAGATGCGCAAGGGCATCCGCGACGAGCACTACAACGCCGAGGCCCTCTCCGAGATGATGAAGGAGCAGGACCTGCAGAGCGCCATGGACGAGGTGGAGAAGCTCATGCGCGAGGGCAAGACGGACGAGGCCCTGGCGAAGCTCCAGCAGCTCGGCATGCAGATGGACGAGATGCTCCAGAACCTGGACAAGCAGAACGGTGAGCTCGGCTCCGAGCAGTTCCCCGAGCTGACCGAGAAGTTCGGCAAGTTCATGGAGGAGCTGCAGAGCACCGTGCAGGAGCAGCAGAAGGTCGCGGACCAGACGCGCCAGCTCAGGGACCAGGCCCGCTCGCAGAACCGGGAGCGGCTGGCGGAGAAGGGCAAGGCCGCCAAGGACGAGCTGATGCGCAAGGTCCAGCAGGCGCAGGAGGACTACAAGAAGCTGCAGCCCGAGCAGCTCAACAGCCGCGCCGCGCGCCCGCTGGAGGAGGCCCAGTCCGAGCTGCAGAACGTGGAGAACGCGCTGAAGGTGAACGACTTCGACCTCGCGGCCGAGGCCGCCGCGCGCGCCGAGGACGCGGCCCGGCAGCTGTCCATGATGGGTGAGCAGCAGCGGCAGCTGGACGAGATGTTCGGCAACCCGCCCGAGGTGCGCCAGCAGTCCGCCAACCTCGCGCAGCGGCTGGAGCGCGACGCGCGCAACGTGGAGGAGGTCAACAAGCAGCTCCAGTCCCTCTTCCCGCCGCCGGGCTCGCAGCTGTCGCAGCAGGAGAAGCAGCAGCTCCAGCAGCTCGCGCAGCAGCAGGGCCAGCTGGAGCAGCGCGCGCAGGGGCTGCGCCAGCAGATGGAGGAGATGCAGCAGATGGCGCCCCTCTTCGGTGAAGAGGCCACGCAGCAGATGGAGGGCGTGGGCCAGCGCATGGGCGAGGCCTCCCAGCGGATGCAGGGCAAGGACCCGGGCCGCGGCTACGGCGAGCAGCAGGCGGCGCTCGAGGGCCTGCGCCAGTTCCAGCGGCAGATGCAGGAGGGCCAGAAGGGCGGCAAGGGTGGCCTGCCCCTGCCCATGGGCGCGGGCGCGCGCCGGCAGGAGGGTAACGGGAAGGACCCGCGCAACCAGGTGGAGCTGCCGGATGAGGACGCCTTCCAGGCGCCGAAGGAGTTCCGCAAGGACTTGCTCGACGCGATGAAGCAGGGCGCGCCGGAGAAGTACCGCGAGCAGGTGAAGCGCTACTACGAGGAGCTGGTGAAGTGAGCCCCGTGATGAAGCACCCCGCGCCCGTGCGCCCCCTCGTCCGAGCCCCTCTCGCGCTGCTGGCGGTGACGCTCTTCTGCGTGTCGCCCGCGGCGCTGGCGCAGGACGCCTCGCTCAAGGACGAGGTGAAGGAGCGGCTGGGCCGCGTGGAGCAGAACCTGGAGGACTGGGACGTCCCCGGCGCCAAGCGCGAGCTGTCCGAGGTGGAGCCGCTCGTCCCCGAGGAGCTGGAGCCGCTCAAGTACTACCAGGGCCGCGTGGCCTTCGAGGAGGGACGCTACGCCGACGCGGTGTCCCTGCTGGAGGGCGCCAACATCGAGGACAGGCCGGGCAGCTACCTGCGGCTGGCCAAGGACACGCGCGACATCACCAAGAACCACCAGCGCGCGGAGAGCGAGCACTTCATCTTCTTCTACCCGAGGGGGAAGGAGGAGGTGCTGGTGCCCTACGCGCTGGAGACGCTGGAGTCCATCCACCGCGCCATGTCGGAGGACCTGGGCTGGTCGCCGCCGAACGGGAAGATTCGCGTCGAGGTGGTGAACAACGCGCGCGAGCTGTCCAAGGTGAGCACGCTCACCGAGAAGCAGATTCGCACCACCGGCACCATCGCCATCTGCAAGTTCAACAAGCTGATGGTGACCAGTCCCAAGGCCGTGGCCCAGGGCTACGACTGGCAGGACACGCTGGCGCACGAGTACATCCACCTCGTCATCAGCCAGTCGAGCCGCAACTCCGTCCCCATCTGGCTGCACGAGGGCATGGCCAAGTTCCTCGAGTCGCGCTGGCGCGGCAAGGGCGGCATGGCGATGACGCCCTCCACGCTGGCCCTGCTGGGCCGGCGCGTGAAGGCGGACACGCTCATCCCCTTCGAGAAGATGCACCCGTCCATTGCGCTGCTGCCCACCGCCGAGGACGCGGCCACCGCGTTCGCCGAGGTGTTCTACGCCATCGACTACGTGCACCAGACGAAGGGCTCGGCGGGCCTGCGCACCATCATCCACGAGCTGAAGGCCGGGCAGAAGGACCGCAAGGCGGTGGAGGCGGCCATGGGCATGCCCTTCGCCCTCTTCGAGAAGTCCTGGCTGGCCCACATCAAGAAGCAGCCCTTCCCCCAGGAATTCCTGCCGCGCGAGGAGCGCGTGGTGCTGAAGGAGGACGCCAAGGGCAAGGTGAAGGACGAGAGCGAGAAGAAGGGCCGCGAAATCTCCTTCGGCGACTTCGACAACGTGGAGGAGATTCCGGCGCGCCGCTTCGCGCACCTGGGTGAGCTCCTGCGCGAGCGCAACCGCGTGAAGGCCGCGGCGGAGGAGTACGCCAAGGCCCACAAGCTGGTGGGCGACAAGTACGAGTCCGTGTCCAACAAGTACGCGCTGGCGCTGCTGGAGTTGCGGCGGCTGGACGAGGCGGAGAGCGTGCTGCGCGGCAGCCTGCGCGTGTACCCGGGCTCGCCCTCCACCAACGTGCACCTGGGCCGCATCCTCCTGTTCCGCAAGGACTACCCGAAGGCGAAGGTGGCCTACCTGGAGGCCCTGGCGTCGGACCCGTTCGACCCGGAAATCCACCTGGCCCTCACGCGCATCCACGGCGCGCTGGGCGAGACGGCGCTGGCCGCCCGCGCCCGCGCGGCCACCGTGCAGCTCACCGACCTCAAGCCCGAGCAGGTGGACCACGTGGCCCAGACCTTCCTCAAAGAGGAGGAGGAGCTGTCGGAGATGAACGTCGGCGGCAACCCCGCCGCGCCGCAGCAGCCCGCGCCGCAGCAGCCCGCGCCGCCGCCGGCGGCGAAGCCCGACGCCGGGCGCTGACGCCCACCGGCAGGGCGTCCGGCCAGCCGGGCGCCCGCCCCTCCATGGCTGCCCTCCCCCCCGTGCGTAGCTTCACGCGCGGGGAGGACTGATGGAGCTCGACTCGCACATGGCGTTGGCCGTCCCCCGCGGAGAAGCCGCGGGTGTGGACGCCATGCCGCCGAGCGATTCACCCCGACTCCTGGACAGGGACATCGTTGGCCGGCGCACCTCCACCCCCGCGGAGCGTGTGATGGCGCACGAACGCCCGCCCTCACCCGCGCGCGCCGTCTCGCCACCTGTCCAAGGTGCGCTCCCAAAGGCACGGCTTTCCAGAATCAAGAAGCACGAAAGGAGAAGCACGACATGAAGCACACCATTCAGGGAATCATCGTCACGGCCTCGCTCCTCACCGGCGGCTTCGCGCTCGCCCAGGCCCCGAGCAGCATGGCGGGCAGCCCTCCCGGCCAGCAGGGCAAGGCCATGAAGGCCGAGAAGGGCATGGCCGAGTTCCAGGGCTTCATGGCCCCCACGGACGAGAAGGCGCTGCTGGAGCGGCTGCACTACGCCAACCAGCAGGAAATCAAGCTCGGCCAGCTCGCCGAGAAGAACGCGACGAACGCCGACGTGAAGTCCTTTGCCAGCATGATGGTGAAGGACCACACCGCCATGGACCAGAAGCTCATGGACTATGCGAAGGGCAAGGGCCTGAAGCTGGCCGACATGCCCAAGGCCATGAACGACATGGAGAAGAAGATGATGGCCCAGGACAAGGCCACCATGGAGGAGCTCCAGGTGCTCAAGGGCGCCGCCTTCGACTCGTGTTACATGGCCGGCCAGGTGGGGGACCATGACGCCACGCTCGGCAAGGTGATGGCCGCCAAGCAGGCCATGACGGCCATGGACCCGACCATGACGGGGATGATGCAGGAGCTCACCACGAAGGTGCCGCAGCACCGCGAGCAGGCCTGGACCATCCTCGGCAAGCTGGATGACGGCCTGGCCACGGGCGGCTCCGGCGGCACCATGGGCAAGATGGACCACGGCTCCATGGGCCACGGCGCCACCCAGGGCGGCACCACTGCCCCCACCACGCCGGCCCCGAAGCAGTAGTCCCCGTCACAGCCGCAGCCAGGGCGCAATTTCGCACCCATGACGCACCGCGCCTCCTGGGCGTTCCGGGAGGCGCGGCTTCATTGCATGATGCCGCGCCATGACGCTTCGGACTTTGACGCTGACCACGGTTCTCGCCTTCGGCTCGCTGCTGGCGGGCTGCTCCAACAACGCGGACTCCATCTGCGAGAAGCGGCAGAGCTGCTTCAACGACGACCTCGACACCGGGGAGTGCGCCGAGAAAATCGACGCGTGGGTCGAGGACAAGGACGAGGACGAGCGCCGGGAGCGCGTGGAGGAGTGCGCGAGCTGCATCGACGACCGCTCCTGCGCGGAGGTCCTCGAGAGCTGCATCGACGAATGCTACGACATTCCCTCTTGAGGTGAGGCCGCAGCCGCCGGGGCCCGCGTGCGAAGGCGGACCCCGGACGGCGACAGCGTGACTCACGCCGCTACTTGCGCGTCCACTGGTCCAGCCAGGCCAGCACCTCTTCGTGCCACTGCACGCTGTTGGCCGGCTTCACCACCCAGTGGTTCTCATCCGGGAAGTAGAGCAGCTTGGAGGGGATGCCCCGCCGCTGCAGCGCGGTGAAGGTGCCGAGCCCCTGCGTCTCCACCACGCGGAAGTCCTGGCCGCCGTGCACCACCATCATCGGCGTCTTCCACTTCGCCACGTGCTCAATCGGGCTGTGCTTGCGGTAGCCCTCGGGGTTGTCCCAGGGCGTGCCGTTGTGCTCCCACTCGGGGAACCACAGCTCCTCGGTGTCGAAGTAGCCCATGCGCTCGTCGAGGATGCCGTCGTGGTTGACGAGGCACTGGAAGCCGTCCGCCCAGTTGCCGGCAATCCAGTTGATCATGTACCCGCCGTAGCTGGCCCCCAGCGCGCAGCGGCGCTGCTTGTGGATGAACGGGTAGCGCTCCAGCGCGGCGGCGAGGCCCTTCTTCAAGTCCTCCAGCGGCTTGCCCCCCCAGTCATCGCGGATGGCGTCGGTGAAGGCCTGGCCGTAGCCGGTGGAGCCGTGGAAGTCGACCATGACGGCCACGTAGCCGCGGGCGGCGTACACCTGGGGGTTCCACCGGTAGTGGAAGTGGTTGCCGAAGGAGCCCTGGGGCCCTCCGTGGATGAGGAAGGCCAGCGGGTACTGGCGCTTCGCATCGAAGTCCACCGGCTTCACCACCCAGGCGCGCACCGTCTCGTTGTTCCAGCCGGGGAACTCGAACTGCTCGAAGGCGCCGAAGCGGATGCGGGCCAGCGCGTCCTGATTCACCTGCGTGAGCTGGCGCGTCCCGGTGCCGTCCGCGTTCATCACGAACAGGTCCGCGGGCGAGTCCAGGTCGTCATGCACGTAGACGATGCGGCCGCCGCCGGCGGGCTGCGGCGAGTCGTCGGTGCCGTCCTTGGTGAGCTGGCTCACCTTGCCGCTGGCCACGTCCAGCGCGAAGACGGGCTGGATGCCGAGGTGGTTGGCCGTCGCGTAGAGCGTCTTGCCGTCCGCGCTCCACGCGAGGGCGCCGGCGGAGCGGTCCCACTCGTTGGCGAGCACGCGCTCCTGGCCGCCGGGCCACGTGCGCAGGATGACGCGGAAGCGGTCCGCCTCGTAGCCGGGGCGGGACATGGCGAGGTAGGCCAGCGTCTTGCCGTCCGGGCTGAAGACGGGGCTGGTGTCGGTGGCGCGGTTCTTCTCGGTGAGCTTGCGCGGCTTCGCCTTGCCGTCCACCGGGGCGAGGAAGAGGTCCAGGTCCGTGGACCAGGACTCGGAGCGGCCCACGTCGCGGGCGGTGAAGACGACGCCCTTGCCGTCCGGGGTGAAGGTGAACTCCTCCGAGCCGCCGAAGGGCTTGGAGGGGGCGTCCGCGTCCATGCCCTTCATCACGTCCACGGGCGTGCCGCCGGCCACGGGGACGACGAAGATGTGGGAGCGCTTGCCGTCCTTCCACGCGTCCCAGTGACGCACGAAGAGCTTGTCGTAGGTGCGGCCGGAGGCCTTCTTCTTGTTGGAGCGCTCCGTGTCGCGCTGGGTGTTGCACTCCAGGTTGGCGCAGTCGGGGAACACGTCCATGGCCACGGCGAGCTGGCTGCCGTCGGCGGACAGGCGGAAGGCGCCCACGTCGAGGGGGAGCTTCGTCACCTGCTGGGGCTCGCCGCCGTCCACGGGCAGGCGCCACACCTGCGAGGAGCCGCCGCGCGAGGAGAGGAAGAAGAGGCTCTTGCCGTCCGGCGCCCAGGTGGGCTCCGAGTCCGAGTCCGGGTGCGAGGTGAGCTGGCGCGCAGGGCCCTTGGCGTCGAGGCTGACGAGCCACAAGTCATTGCGCCCGCGGTTGGCCTCCATGTCGGTGGAGCGCAGGACGTAGGCAATCTGCTGCCCGTCCGGCGAGACGCGCGGGCCGTTGAGCCGGCGCATCGTGACCTGGTCCTGGATGGTGTACGGCTGGGGCCGGGCCGGCGCCGGGGTGGCGCCAAGGGCCAGGGCCGCGAGTAGCGACAGCGGCAAGGTGAGTCCTCCTGGGTGGGCCGCGTCCGTCGGGGGATGGGCGCGGGCGTGCTTTCGGAGGTGGACGCTGCCCGCTCGGCCGGGCGCTGTCCACCACGCGTCACCTGGAGTGCGCGTGACGCGCCGCGGCCTTCACGTCACCATGACGCCGCGGCGCGAGGGTGTTAGAGGCATGGGCATGAGCGAGCCCATCATCGTCCGCGTCTGGTCCGACTTCGTCTGACCCTGGTGTTACGTCGGCCTCGTGGAGGTCGAGAAGCTGAAGAAGGAATACGACGTCCAGGTGGACTGGCGTCCATTCTTCCTGCGCCCGGAGACCCCGCCAGAGGGGCTGCCCCTGCCGGCCTACGTGCGCGAGCGGATGAAGGACCCCAACAACCCGCTGAAGCGCCGCGCGGCCGCGGCCGGGCTGACCATGGTGGAGCGGGACGTCATTCCCTCCACCCGGCGCGCCCACCAGGCCGCGGAGTACGCCCGCGAGCAGGGGAAGCTGGAGCCCTTCAACGCGGCCATCCTCCGGCGCTACTGGAGCGAGGGGCAGGACTTGTGGCAGTGGGACACGCTCCGGGGCGCGGCCGTGGAGGCCGGGCTGAATCCGGACGAGGTGCAGCGCGCCGTCGAGGAGGGCCGCTACAAGGCGGCCGTGGAGGACTCCGTGAAGCAGGCCCATGAGCTGGGCATCAACGCGGTGCCCACCTTCATCCTCGGGGACCAGTTCGGGCTTCAGGGCGCGCAGGACTACTCCGTCTTCAAGCAGGCGATGCAGCGGCTGGGCGCGAAGCCCCGCTCGGAGCCCTGAGGGGCTTTCCTGTGCCCCGGGAGTGACTTAGGAGGAGGGGTGCGATGACCACCCCTCCGAGCCCCGAGTCCTTCAACATCGAGGTCGTCAAGCTGCTGCTCCAGGTCGCCACCAGCGACGACCGCATCACCCATGAGGAAATCCAGCACCTCGTGGAGGCCGCGCGCGGCATGAGCGTGCCCCTGGAGGAGCTGGCCGCGATTACGCGGTGCCTGAAGAACGGCGAGCCGCTGCCCGCGCCCAACCTGGGCGTGCTGCGCGCCAACCCGGACGCGGTCATCCAGGCGGCCCGGGGACTCATGGCCAGTGACAGCCACGTGCATGGCGAGGAAATCGAGATGCTGCGGCAGCTGCGTGAGCTGCTCGGCATCACGGGCTGAGTGAGGGGCTCACAGCCCCTTCAGCAGCACCAGCATGCGGCCCAGCGTCTCCGCGCCGCCCTTCCCCGCCAGCCCCTGCGCGAGCGAGTGCAGCTCCGGCGCCTGCTCCACGTGCTTCGCGAGGAGCTGGAAGCACTCCACCGCGGCGGCGTCCAGCCGGGCCCGCGCTTCGGCCGAGTCCTCGACTCCGCCCTCGCACAGGGACACCACCGCCGGGTGGCCGAAGAGCGTCCAGCGCAGCACCGCCGCGCGCAGCGTCAGGCGGAACACGTAGTCCAGCAGCGTGGGCGCGTCGGTGAACGGGTGGCGCAGCCAGTGGTTCACCGCGTGGTGGCGGAAGTACTGCTCCATGCGCCCGGACAGGCCCGGCGCCAGCCGCTCGCGCCGCTCCGAGTGGATGCGCCAGACCTCGTCCGGCACTTCCGCGCCGCCGTAGGACGCGAGCACCGCGCGCGCGAGCACGGCGAACCGCTCGCTGCGTACCGAACCGACGCGGGCCTTGAGCACGGTGGCGCAGATGGCCGCCCACGGGCCTCCTGGCAGCGCGATGGCGGAGAAGCCGGCATGAAGCTCCGCCAGCGTCTCCGGCGCGTCGAAGGAGCGGAGCACGTCCATGAGGAGCGCGTCGGCGCCACTGCGCACCGCCGCCGGATGCTGCCCTGCGAGAAGCGCCTCCGCGTCAGCCCTCCGCTCGTCACGCTCCGTCTCCGAGTGCTGGCGTGTCGGCGGAGCCGCCGCTCCGGTTCGCACCTCGCCAAGGGCCGCCTCGGCATGCTGGCGCGTCGGTTGCGATTCCCCTCCGCCGCTGAATGCCTCCGTCCCCCGGAAGTAGAACCCATCCAGCCGGAGCGCCAGCTGTCCCAGCGCGAACAGCCGCGAGGCGAACGGCACCTCCCGCCGCTGGAGCAACCGCACCGCCACCGCCCGCACGGCCTCCGCGTGCCCCGTCCATGCATCCCCCCCGAGCCGCCGTGCAATCTCCGGACGCCCGGCCACGTCGTCGGACACGGGCACGGGCTCCACGCCGTCCTCCGCGAGCAGGCACAGCCGCGCCACCTCCGGGCACGCGAGCGAGCCAGCCACCTCCAGCCGCTCGCCCCAGCGCGTGGCCACGCGGGGGAACGTGGCGCACGCGTCCGGCAGCACCGCCTCACCATGCGCCCGGTGCAGCGAGCACAGCTTGCGCTCATCCAGGAACACGCAGTGCCCGTCCTCGCGCTTGGCGATGACCGCGGCCTCCGCGCCGGGGCCGCTGCCTTCGTCCGGCCGGATGAACGCCTCCACCCGCGCCGCGTCCGGGCCGCCCGCCACCGCGTCGCGCAGGCGCTTCCAGCGCGCCTCGCTCACGGTGACGACGAGCCCCGCGCAGCAGGTGTCCTCGCACGCATCCGCGAGGCACCTGAACCGCGACATGTACCGGGGCGCGGTGGCCGTCATGGCAGCAGCGCTACTTGCGGCCCAGCGCCTTCTTCACGAAGCCCCAGAAGCCGCCCGCGCGCTCCTTGAGGTCGGCGCCGCGCCGGTCCTCCGCCGCCTTCACCGACTCCTTGGTCACCTGGAGCTGCTTCTGCAGCTCCTCCGGCGTGTAGCGCGTGGCCAGCGTGGCCTTCACTTCCTTGCGCGTGGAGTACTCGCGCGCCTCCACGTGCAGCACGCACTCGGAGTCGAGCTTGATGGTGACGGCGACGCGCACCGCGCCCTTGGGCCCCTTCGGCAGGCCCTCGATTCGCACCGTGCCCAGGTACTCGTTGGCGGAGATGTGGTTGTCCTCGCCCTGGAAGATGGACAGCTCGAGGAACTCCTCGTTGTCCTTCGTCGTGTTGATGGCGAAGGAGCGCTGCGCCGGCAGCGGGCTGTTGCGCTCGATGACGCGCTTGAAGGCGCCGCCGGGCATGGCCACGCCCACCGTCATGGGCAGCACGTCGATGAGCACCACGCTGCTCACCTTGTCCACCGAGCCCGAGTAGAGCGCCGCGCCCAGGGCCACCGCCTCGTCGGCGTTGACGCTGGCCTGCGGCCCCTTGCCGAACAGCCCCTTGAGCTTTTCGCGCACCAGGGGCATGCGGCTCATGCCGCCCACGAGGATGATGTCGTCCACCTCGGAGGCCTTGAGCTTCGCGTCCAGCAGCACGTCCCGCACCACGTCCACGGTGCGGCTGAGCAGCGGGTCGCAGATCTTCTCCAGCTCCTGCCGCGTCATCACGACGCGCAAATCCCGGGGCCGCCCCGCGTCGTCCATCATCAACATGGGGATGTGGACCTCGAAGGTGGCGCGCTCGGAGAGGGCCATCTTCGCGCGCTCGGCCGCGTCACTCACGCGAGACAGGGCGATGCCGTCACCCGAGAAGGCGATGCCCTCCTTCTCCTGGAAGCGCGCCAGGAGGAAGTCGACGATGAGGTTGTCGAAGTCGATACCGCCCAGGAAGATGTCGCCGCCGGTGCCGAGCACCTCGAAGACGTTCTTCTCGATTTTGAGGATGGTGGCGTCGAAGGTACCGCCGCCCAGGTCGTAGACGAGGACCTTCTTGTTCAGCTCGCGGTTGAGGCCGTAGGCGAGCGCCGCGGAGGTGGGCTCGTTGAGGATGCGCTCCACCTTGAGCCCGGCGAGGATGCCGGACTTGCGGACGGCCTCACGCTGCGGCTCGGAGTAGTACGCGGGCACCGTCACCACCGCGCGCTCCACCTTCTGGTTGAGGTGGGCCTCCGCCATCTCCTTGCACTCGCGGAGGATGATGGCCTGCACCTCCTCGAGCGACAGCACGTTGTCGCCCAGGCGCACGGCGGCGCGGCCCGCGGCGTCGGGGACGATTTCGTAGTGGAAGCGCTCGCGGACCTGGTTCACCACGGCGCTGTCGTAGGGACGGCCCACCAGTCGCTTCGCGCCGTAGATGGTCTGCTGCGGGCGCAGCACGAGCTGGTTCTTCGCGCGGTGGCTGACGAGCAGCTTGTTCTGCGCGTTGAGCGAGATGACCGACGGAATCGTGTTGTAGCCCTCGCGCGAGCGCAGCACGAGCGGCCGGCCGTTGGTGAGCAGCGCCACGCACGAGTTGGTGGTGCCCAGGTCGATGCCGATGACCGGGCCCGTGCCGCTGAGCTGCGGAGGCGGCGGCAGGAAGAGGGTCTTCGGCAGGCCGCGCTCGTCCAGCGCGGGCGCGACGGGCGCCTGCTTCGCCGCGGCGGGAGAGAGCAGCGTGGGCGTGCCCACGACCTCGGGGGCGCGCGGGGCCTCGCGGCGCACGTTGGGCAGCGACGGCGCGGGTGGCGGAGCCGCCACGGGTGGAGGCGGAGGCCGGACCGCCGGGGCGGCCACCTGGGGCGCGGGCGGAGGCGCCACGGGCCGGGCAGGCGCCGGAGCGGCCTTCGCGACGGGAGCGGGCGTAGAGCTGGCGGGCCCGAAGCCGTCGCCGTCCGACAGGTCCAGGTCGAACTCGATGCTGCCGCCCGTGGAGCGGGCCGCCGCAGGGGCCGGAGGCGGCGTCACCGGAGCCGGAGCCGACATGGCCGCGCGGGGCGGAGGCGGAGGCGCCACGGCAGGGGCCTCCTCCATGGCGTCGGACAGGTCCAGGTCGAACTCGAAGCTGCCACCCGACGAGCGGGCTGCCGCGGGCGGCGGAGGCGGTGCCACGGGCGCCGGTGCGGCGCGAGGCTGCGGAGGCGGAGCGGCCGCCGCGCGAGGGGGCGGAGGCGCGGCGCGAGGCGGCGGCGCCTCTTCCACGGCGTCGCCGAAATCCAGCTCGAACTCGATGCCGGCGCTGGGCGACGTCTGAGCGGGGGGCGGCGGAGGCGGCGGCGCGGCGCGGCGCGGCGGAGGCGGCGCGGCACGGGGCGCCTCTTCCACGGCATCACCGAGGTCCAGCTCGAACTCCAGGGCGCCGCTCGAAGGCGAAGGGCCGGTGGAGGACGGCTCGAGCTCCATCGTGATGCCGACCTCGATGGGCGGCTCGTCGAGCGGCAGGCCCATGGCCACGGGCGTGCCCATGACGGGGGCATCCATCTCGAATTCGAACCCGGGCAGCGGCTCGTCGCCATCCAGCGGCACGGGCGGCGGCGGCGTGCTCGCGATGAGCTCGTCGAGCGGGATGTCCACGTCATCCTCCGCGACGGGCGGAGGCGTGTACGCGACGGGGGCCGGCGCGGCCGGCGGGGGCGAGAAGTCGAACGTCTCGTCCGCCATGGACGCGGCGGGCCCGTCCGACGACTCCAGGTCATCGAAGAGCGAGTCGAGCGCCATGCCCCCCGAGGCGCGCGAAGCAGGCGCCGGGGCCGGCGCCGGTGGACGCACGGGAGCGGGAGGCACGGGCGCGGGGGCGGGCCGCGCCTGCACGGGGGCGGCGCGGGGGGCCACGGCGGGCGCCACCGCGGGGGCAACGGCGGGCGCCACCGAGGGTGCGATGGTGGGCAGCGGCGTGACGGCGGACGCGTCCGGCTTCCGCTGGAGCATCATGTCCACGAGCGCGCGGCTGGCGGTGTCGAGCTCCTCGAACTGGAGTCCCATGCCGGGAGGCCCGGCCGGGTCTCCGACGTCGCGGACCCAGCGCACCACGGCGGCGCCGCGCAGCACGCGCACGCCTCCGGCGATCTGCACCTCGAACTTGACGGGTGTCCCCACGGACTGTGGGGTGCGCGAGCGGATGAACATCCCACCCGGGCTCAGGTTGGTGGCGAACTCCTCCGCGAAGCTCCCCACCGTTTCATGCTTGAGCTTCACCAGCAGACCCACTGCTTTGCGGTCCGTGGTGCGCCTGCCTTGATCCATAGCGCCCGACAATCGCGGTACATGACGCCGCGCTCAAGAGGGTTTTGACCCCTCGGCTGGCCGCCCGGCGATTGGACGACAACAGGTGCGCAGTTTCCTACCTGCACCTTCCTGTATCTTGATGACCTCTTCGAGGAGCCTTTCATGAGCGCCGTCACCCTCCCCACCTCCGCGCCGGTCCGCTCGGGCTGGCTCGTGGACCGGCGGCACGACCTGATTTCCACGGTGGGCGGGGCCGCCGCGAGCTTCGCGTTGGTCGGGCTGCATGTCTGGGGTGGCGTCAGCAGCCTGGTGCTGTGGTGGGCGTGGGTGCTGGCGCTGGACGGGCCGCACCTGTTCGCCACGGTGTCGCGCACGTACCTGGACGCGCGCGAGTGGCAGACGCGGCGCGGGCTCTTGCTGGGCAGCCTGGGGTGGTTCGCGTCGGGGCCGCTGTGCTTCGGGGCGTCGGCGCTGCTGGGGACGAAGGTGCCGTTCGTGGTGTTCCTGACGCTCGCGTCGCTGTGGGCGTACTGGCACGTGGTGCGGCAGCACTACGGCATCATGGTGCTGTACCAGCGCAAGGGCGGCGAGTCGTCGCCGGTGGACCGGAAGCTGGACAGCGTGACGCTGTACACGGGGCTTTTGGCGCCCTTCGTCGCCTTCGCGGTGACGCACCCGACGGCACGCAAGCAGCTGGGGCTGACGGGCGAGCCCACCTGGGAGCCGATGGTCGCGGGGGCGTGCTTCGCGCTGGTGGGGGCGCTGGTGGTGCTCTACGCCGTGCGCCAGGTGCTGCGGTGGCAGGCGGGCCAGCGGGTGAACGGGCCGAAGATGCTGATGATGGGCGCGGCGCTGGGGCTGACGGCGGTGGTGTTCTGGCCGTCGGTGTCGGCGCGGATGGACTTCATCATGTTCGCCGTGGCCGTGACGGCGTTCCACAACGTGCAGTACCACGGCGTGGTCTGGTTCTATCACCGCAACCGCTACCACTCGGCCGGAGTGGACCCGAAGGCGTTCGGCTGGGCGCCGAAGGTGAGCCGGCGCTTCGCCATCTACGCGGTGTGCGGCGTGGTCTTCACGCTGCTGTACCGGGGACTGGGATGCGGCTTCGGCGCGCACCCGGGCTGCGGCGGGTTCGACCTGCGGGTGCCGCTGGCGGCGGGGCTGACCCTGCGGGACTTGATGGGGGCCTTCATCTGGGGCTTCGCCCTCCACCACTACTACCTGGACCAGAGAATCTGGCGCGTGAGCCGGGACGCGGGGCTGAACAAGGACCTGAAGCTCGGCACGCCCGCGAAGGCGTAGGCCGCACACCGCCTGCCCTCCCGCCAGGCCAGCGCCCGGGACCGGACATCCCGCGACACGAACCGATGCGAAGCGGAAGTCCGGTGCTACCCTGCGCCGCGATGAAGCGTTTCGTCCTCTTCCTGTGCGTGGTCGTCGTACTGCTGGCCATGGGTGGCACCGGTGCCTTCCTGTGGGCCGAAGGTCAGGTGCGGAGCACCATGGCCGCCCCCGGGGCAGCCCCCGTGGAGTTCACCGTCCCCAAGGGCACGTCCGGGCGCGGCCTGGGCGCGCTGCTCGCCGACCAGGGACTCATCCGCGACGCGCGCATCTGGCGCTGGCACCTGTTCCGCCGAGGCGCCTTCTCGCCCAAGGCCGGGCGCCATGAGGTCAGCCCCTCGATGACGGTGGCGGAGCTGGCCACCGCGCTGGAGGGCAACCCCATCCCCGAGGACGTTCCCTTCGTCGTCGTGGAGGGCTGGCGCCTGCGCGACACCGACGCGGCGCTCACCGCGGCGGGCCTCATCACCGCCGGCGCGTACATCGCCGAGGCCAGCAACCCCGGCAAGTTCACCGCCTCGTTCCCCCTGCCCACCACGGGCACGCTGGAGGGCTACCTCTACCCGGAGACCTACGGAATCATCCCGGGCAAGCTGGACGTGCACGGGCTCATCCAGCGCCAGCTCGACATGTTCGCCGCGCGCTTCTTCGCGCCCAACCGCGACGCGCTCGCCAAGAGCGGCCGCACGCTGCACGAGGTGGTCATCATGGCCTCCATGCTGGAGCGCGAGGAGCCCCTCCCCGAGCAGCGCCCGCTGGTGGCCGGCATCCTCTGGAAGCGCGTGGACAAGGGCTTCCCGCTCGGCGTGGACGCGACGTCTCGCTACGAGCTGGCGCAGTGGAATGACCGCGTCGCCTTCCTCAAGCGCCTGCGCGACACGCAGGACCCGTACAACACCCGGCACCGCAAGGGCCTGCCGCCCAGCCCCATCGGCGCGCCCACCGTCGCGTCACTCCAGGCGGCCATGGCGCCGAAGCCGAGCGACTTCTGGTACTACCTGCACGACGCCCAGCGGAAGCTGCACCCGTCGCGCAACGCGGACGAGCACGAGGCGCTCCGCCGCAAGTACAACGTGTACTGATTCGAGGCGCGGCCCCACGCGGCGGGAGTCAGCGCCCCTCGAACAGAGGGGGCCTGCGCGCCGCCGCGGCCGCGAGCCCCTCGCCCAGGTCCGCGCTGCCGTAGCTCTCCGCCTGGAAGCGCGCCTCCTCCTCCAGCGCGACCCGCAGCGCCGCACGGTCCGGAGCCAGCCGCTGCTTGAGGGCGCGCATGGCCAGGGGCGCATTGCCGGCCAGTTGCATCGCCAGGGCCCGGGCGCGCGAGAGCGCGGTACCCGGGGGCGCGGCCTCCAGCGCGAGCCCGAGGCGCGCCGCCTCCTTCCCGTCGAAGCGGCGGCCGGTGAGGAGCAACTCCGCCGCGGCCTGGGCTCCTGCGCGCCGGGGCACGAAGTACGTCGCGCCCATGCCGGGGTGCAGGCCGAGCTGCACGAAGTTGAGCGCGAGCTTCGCGTCCTCGCCCACGATGCACACGTCACACGCGAGCGCCACGCACAGGCCCGCGCCGATGGCCGGCCCCTCCACCGCGGCCACGGTGGGCATGGGCAAATCGAGCACGCTCAGGTAGCGCGCGTAGAAGTCGAGCATGAAGACGCGAGCCTCCTCGAAGGAGGCCTTGCGCAACCGCTCCAGCATCTTCAAGTCGCCGCCCGCGGAGAACGCGCCCCCCGCGCCGGTGAGGATGACGGCGCGCACGTCGGTGCGCCCGCGCAGCGATTCCACGTGGGAGCGCAGCGCGGCTCCCAGCTCGGGGGTCATCACGTTGCGGCGGGCGGTGTCATTCAGCGTGAGGGTGGCGATGGCACCCTCCACCTCGAGCAGGACGTCGGCGGCAGCGGCAGGAGCGGACATGGGCGCGCACTGTAGCGGCCCGTGCTCGACTACGGCACCACGACCCGCAGGAACGCATCCTGGTTCCACGCGTTGCCCGCGCCATCGCGCTGCCACCCCGTGACGGCGAGCCCCTTCCCGGGCACCACCGCCATCCCCGCCGCCGCGAGCGAGCACTCGCCGCTCCGGCACGGAGCCACGGTCAGCCGCTGCTCGTCCCGCCACGCCCCGTCCGCGCCGTACCGCGTGAGCACGTCGCCGCACGCCACCGCCACCGTGCCCTCACCGTCCACCGCGACCGCCGGCCCCACCTCCGTCACCGCACCACACGCCGGCTGCTTCAGCCAGCGCTCGCTCCCGTCCGCCCCCATGGTGAACACATACGTCCCCGAGGTGCCCAGCGACGCCTCGCCCCACACCATCAGCCCCGTGAAGTCCCCCACCACCGCCACCGCGCCATCCGGCCCCACCGCCACCGACGTGACACGCCCCTTCGCTCCCGGCACCTCGCGCCCCCACACCAGCCGCCCGTCCGCGTCGAACGCGAGCACCACCAGGCTCCGCACATTCGCCGTCCCGAACGTCCGGCCCTCCACCTCCAGCGTGCCCACGAGCTGCCCCGCGAGCACCGACAGTCCGGCCGGCGTCACCGCCACCGCATCCAGCAACGTGCCCTCCCCCGCCCCCGCGAAGCGCCGAGTCCACCGCACGGCGCCGTCCGCCCCGTAGCGCGTGAGCACCGGGTCATGCGCCTGTGCCGTCCATTCCTCCCCCGCCGCCAGCACGCCGCCCGCCGCGTCCGCCGCCACCGCGTGCGCCTTCTGCCCCACGCGCTGCTGCCACACCGCCGTGCCTTCAGAGGAGAACTTCACCAGGAAGCCGTCCTGCGCCTCGCCCAGCCCGAAGTCCGCCGTGTACAGGAACGCATTGCCCGTGAGGAACACCGCCCCCTCCCTCCCCGTGGACGCCGCCACGCGCGTCCCGGACAGGCGGTTGCGGACGAACTCGCGAGACCAGCGCACCGTCCCATCCGGCGCATGCCGCGCCAGCGTCAGCGCCAGCTTCTCCCCCTCCACCGACTCGCGGTCCTCGTCCGAGCGCGGGGTGCTCGACACCACGACCAGCACGTCCCCATCCCGCCCCACCGCCACCCCGGTGGCGCTGTCGTCCTGGGGACCGCCCACGACCTGGCTCCACGCCAACTCCGGGGACGGCGCGGGCCGCTCCGGGGGCGTCTGCGTGGACTCACCGGCCCCCTCCGGAAGCGAGGGCGCCAGCGCGTCCGAGGCCGGCGGCCCGTCGTCCGAGGGGGTCGCCTCCGCGCTCCCGCCGCACCCCGAGCCCAGCCACAGCAGGGCGACGGGAAGCAGTCCCAGCCAACGGTTGCCAACTCGCTCTGACCGCATGCGCGCTCCAAGGAACCCGCGCTGCCGTCACTGGCAGCAGGGCCTCGGGAACGTAAGCAGCGTGTCCTGGGGACGGCATTCCCCCGCCCCCGGGTAGGGCCGGACATGGCCGGGGGGCATGCAGGCGGCCGGAGCCGGCGCCCTCCTGTACCCGGACGTGCCGGAATGTACGGCAGCGGAATAGGTCTGCGCCCCAACGGTTGCCAGCGCACGCCTCGGCCGCTCTCGTGACGGAAACCGTTGGTCCCTGCGCCGCCCGCGAATTAAGAGAACCCTTCCATGGAAAGCGCCGCCCCTGCCCCACGCCCCGTGCCCGACGCCTCGAGCGACGACCTCCGCGCCGTCGAGGAGCTCTCCCAGGCCCGGAACGAAATCGTCGCTCAAATCGAGAAGCGCGTCGTCGGCCAGCGCGAAGTGGTGGAGCACCTGCTCATCTCGCTCTTCAGCCGCGGCCACTGCCTCTTCGTGGGCGTGCCCGGCCTCGCCAAGACGCTGCTCATCTCCACCCTGGCGGACGTCCTCAACCTCTCCTTCAACCGCATCCAGTTCACCCCGGACCTGATGCCGTCGGACATCACCGGCACGGACATCCTCGAAGAGGACCGCACCACCGGCCGGCGCACCTTCCGCTTCCTCCAGGGGCCCCTGTTCGCGAACATCATCCTCGCGGACGAGGTGAACCGCACCCCGCCCAAGACGCAGGCCGCGCTGCTCCAGGCCATGCAGGAGTACCGCGTCACCGCCGGCGGCCGCACCTACCCGCTCGACCTGCCCTTCCTCGTCTTCGCCACGCAGAACCCCATCGAGCAGGAGGGCACGTACCCGCTGCCCGAGGCGCAGCTGGACCGGTTCATGTTCCTGGTGGACGTGGGCTACCCCACCGCCGAGGAGGAGGTGCAGATTGTGAAGAGCACCACCGGCGGCCCGCAGCCGAAGCTGGAGAAGATTCTGTCGCCCGAGCGCATCCTCGCCCTGCAGGAATTGGTGCGCCGGGTGCCCGTGCCGGACCACGTGGTGCGCTACGCGGTGGACCTGGTGCGCCACACGCGCCCCAAGGAGCCGGGCGCACCGGACTTCATCGCGAAGAACGCGTCCTGGGGCGCGGGGCCTCGCGCGAGCCAGTACCTGGTGGTCGCCGCCAAGGCGCGCGCCATCCTCAACGGCCGCTTCGTGGCCACCGTCGAGGACGTGCGCGCGCTGGCGCGGCCCGTGCTGCGCCACCGCGTGCTGCCCAACTTCACCGCGGAGAGCGAGGGCATCACCTCGGTGAAGCTCATCGACCAGCTCCTCGCGGTGGTGAAGGGCTAGGCGCGCCCACGCATGCTGCTCGACGCCCAGACGCTGGCCCGCCTCCGCGGTGTGAAGCTGCGCGCCCGCGCGGTGATGGAGGGCGTGCTGTCCGGCCTCCACAAGAGCCCCCATCAGGGGCAGAGCGTGGAGTTCGCCGAGCACAAGGAGTACGCCCCCGGCGACGAGCTGCGCCACCTGGACTGGAAGGCGTACGGCAAGTTCGACAAGTACTACGTCAAGCGCTTCGAGCATGAGACGAACCTGCGCGCCGTCATGGTGGTGGATGCGTCCGCCTCCATGGGCTACCGCAGCGGCGCGCTGAGCAAGCTGGACGTGGCCAACACGCTGGCCGGCGCGCTCTGCTACCTGCTGGTGCGCCAGCAGGACGCGGCGGGGCTCGCGCTGATGACGGGCGGCAAGTGGCGGGACGTGCCGCCGCGCGCGTCCGCGGGCCACCTCAACGTGCTGCTCGACACGCTGGAGTCCACTCAAGCCCAAGGCGCCACGGACCTGGGCAGCGCCGCGGACCACCTGGTGGAGGTGCTGCCGCGCCGCTCCACCGTCATCGTCCTGTCCGACCTGCTGGATGAGAACCAGGACGCGCTCAAGCGCATCCTCGCGCTGCGGCAGCGCAAGAATGACGTCTCCGTGTTCCACCTGGTGGACCCGGCGGAGCTGACGTTCCCCTTCGATGACCCCACGCTGTTCCTCGACATGGAGGGCGAGGGCCGCATCGAGGTGAATCCGCGCGAAATCAAGGAGAGCTACCTGGAGGAGTTCAACGCCTTCCTCGCCAGCACGAAGGCCGCGTGCGCCGAGGCGGACGTGGACTACGAGCTGGTGCGCACCGACGAGAAGCTGGACGACGTGCTGCTGCGCTACCTCGCGCGGCGCGGGAGGCGTGGGTGACGTTCGGCAATCCGTGGATGCTGTTGGGCGCGCTCGGTGCCCTCATCCCCCTGCTGGTGCACCTGTTCGACCGGCGCCGTCCCCGGCCGCATCCCTTCGGTCCGCTGGCCTTCGTGCTGCGCAGCCAGAAGCGCACCGCCAGCCGCCTCAAGCTCAAGCGCCTGCTCCTGTACGTGCTGCGCACGCTCATCCTCCTGGCCATTCCCGTGGCGCTGGCCCGGCCGGAATTGCGCTCGGACGCGGCGGCCGCGGAGGTGGTGAAGGGCCCCGCCGCCACGGCCATCATCCTGGACGCGTCGCTGTCCATGCGCTGGTCGGACGGCACGTCGCTGTTCGAGCGTGGCCGGGACGAGGCGCGCGACGCGCTGAAGGACCTGCTCGCGGAGGAGCCCGCCACGGTGCTGGTGTGCACGGAGTCTCCGGCCGCGCCGCCGCCGCCCGGCTTCGACCGGGGCCGGCTGCGCGGGCTGGTGGACGAGGCGAAGCCGACCTACGGGACGGCGGACCTGTCGCGCTGCATGGACATGGCGGCGCGGGCGCTGGAGGAGAACCCCATGCCGGCCAAGCGGCTGGTGGTGGTCTCCGACATGACGGTGGGCGCGTTCCGGCTGGAAGCGCCGCCGCCCACGGTGAAGGGCCCCGCGGGGACGCCGGTGAAGCCCGAGGTGGTGCTGCGCGACGCGGCCGGCGGCCGGGACGTGCTGAACAACCGCGCGATTGTGGACCTCAAGGTGGAGCCCGCGCTGCAGGCGGGGCCGCGCTCGTTCCAGTTCACCTTCACGGTGCGCAACTACGGCGCGGAGGCGGTGAAGGACCTGGAGGCCACGGTACGCGTGGGCGAGACGACGCTGGCCAAGGGCTTCGTGGACGTGCCCGCGGGCGGCACCACGCAGAAGGCGCTGACGGTGCGCTTCCCTCAGGGCGGGACGGTGGTGGGACAGGTGTCGCTGGCGCCGGACGCGCTGGCGGAGGATGACAAGCGGGCCTTCGTGCTGCCGGTGCCGCGCGCGCTGAAGGCGCTGGTGGTGAACGGGGCGCCGCATGCGACGCGCTACCGCGACGAGGCCTTCTTCGTGGACGCGGCGCTCACCGCGCCGGGCTCGCCGGTGGAGGTGGCCACGCGCGACGCGGAGGTGGGGCTGCGCGAGGACTTCTCCACGTATGACCTGGTGCTGCTGCTCAACGTGGCGGCTCCGAGTGCGGACGATGCGAAGCGGCTGGCGGACTTCGTGGAGAACGGCGGTGGCCTCTTCATCAGCATGGGCGACCGGGTGAACACGGAGGAGTACAACGAGCGGCTGAGCAGCGTGCTGCCGCGCCCGCTGCGCCTCGTCCGCACCAGTGCCGAGCGCGAGGACCCGGAAGCGGACACGAAGACGGCGCGGCTGGCGAAGGTGTCCGTGGAGCACGTCCTCTTCTCGCCCTTCACGGGGCGCGCGGAGGAGGGCCTCATCGGGGCGCGCTTCTTCAAGTACATGCTGCTGGAGGCGGACAACCCGGGCTCGCCGGGCGCCAGCCAGGTGCTGGCCACGTACGAGGACGGCGCTCCGGCGGTGGCGGTGATGCGCAAGGGCAAGGGGCGCGTGGCGCTGCTCACCAGCACGGTGGACCGCGACTGGAGTGACTTCGCGATTCGCACCTCGTTCCTGCCGCTGATGCAGCGCTTCGCCGCGTACCTCACCGGCTCGCTGGAGGAGCGCGAGGAGATTCGCGTGCGCGTGGGCGAGGGCGCGACGCTGCGGCCGGAAGGGACGCAGAAGGTGTCCGCCGTGCGCGCGCCGGACGGCAGTGAAGTCCCGGTGAAGGAGCAGCCGGACGGCTCGCTGGTGGCGGGGCCGGTGACGGAGCCGGGCGCGTACTCGGTGCTGGGCGCGGACGGCAAGATGATGCCGGCCCTGTCCTTCGCCGCGACGCTGGACCCGTCGGAGAGTGACTTGGGCCGCGTGCCGCAGGACACGCTCACCGCGTACTTCGGCGAGGACACGGTGAAGGCGTCGAGCGGGGACGCGGACAAGCCGGCCGTGCCGCTGTGGACGTGGCTGATTCTCGCCGCGTGCCTCGCGTTCTTCTTCGAGGGCACACTGCTGCGGAAGTAGCGAAGTCGGGCGCACCCGGGTGCTTCATACGTGCAGCCATGCAGGACTGCTACTCCGGCGAGTTCGGATAAAGGGGCGTGCGCCTGAAGGCCGGATGCGAGCGGCTCGGGGTGGCCCCATCCAACTTCCGCTCCCGTGAGGCCCCGGCACCTGATTTGCCGGGGCCCTGCGGGTGGACGACGCTCAGAGCAGGATGTCGTCACGACCATCAATGCGTCGGACTGCCCTGCCTTCGTTCCGGGAGAGTGGATCGAAGTTGCCCAACTCCCCAAAGCCAAGCTGCGTGAGCGTCTCGATACGGCTGAGCGGAACCTGGTAGGTGCGGAACGGGCCGAAGGCGAACTCCAACTCATCGAGCAGGTCGGTCTGGCTCAGCATGTAGCCGGTCGCGGACAACTGCCCGTTCTCCTTCACCATGACGACGACCTTCCAGAATTCGCGGGGGAGTTGTACGCCTCGGTACTCTGGATCGCCGTCGCGGAAGATAGGGCCCGTGAATACAGAGACCCGGAGATCATGCGCCTCCGCGCTATCGAGGATGTAGTCCTCCAGCGAAAGCCAAGTCTGCTGGTTGAGCGCCGCGTGCTGTGGACTGCAATTGGTGAAGTGGAACGTATCCTGCTCGGCCTGGGTGGCTTCCTGTGGGCTCCCCCAAGCCGGGTCGAGCCGGCGCACCAGGTGACCGCGATCCAGCTTGTTGCCGCTGTAGAGTTCATTGCCAATCTGGGCGTGCTTGTCGATGCGCGGATCGAACCACCACCGATCCTGCCCGCTCCGACGGATGCGCCGCAGCGAAGAGCCATCGATGTTGACCGCCGTGTAGAGCGCGATGCGGCGGGAGCGGGACATGACCACGGAAAAGTGGGTGTAGTTCAGGATGCAGTTATCGCTTCCCTGGAGCGTGGCCGCGTCCGAGCGCAGCTTGCCACCGAGGGTCGGCAGAGCGACTTCCTCCGCGGGAAGGAATTGGGAGTCATAGCCCTTGCGCTCCTCGTAGTTGCTGCTCGGCCTGGTCTCGTCTTCCCAGGTCTGCGAGGCATCCATCTGGCGGACCTGGGCACGCCCCCTCGCCGCATTCGGTTCGGCTTCTTCCCGACGAGGGCCGCGCATTGGGAACACTGGCCGGACCTTCCGCAGGGCGTCCTGGATGGCCGCTGATTGGACGGCATAGTTGGCCTTCCGGAAGACTCCAGCGAAATGCAAGCCCAGCGCATCCCCTGACTCCAGGCTTACCACCGGGGAGCCCGAGCATCCGCCCATGGTCGAGCAGTCATGGGCGAAAACGTGGTTGTCTATGACCCCGGTGACCTCACCTGGAGCGAGACGTTTCACGTCGAAGATGTCCCCGAACACGTTGAACATGGCGTCACGACTGTTACGGCTGTCGCGAGCGGGGTAGCCGATGGTTGCGATGCGCTCATTCAGCCGCGCGGGACGCGAGGACAACTGGAGGGGCACCATGCTCCGTGGACGGTCACGGGAGATCCTGAGCAGAGCGATATCCGGACGGTCGCTGCGATCCTCCTCGATGAAGAGAACCTGCTCGACCCGTACCGTCTGCTCTCCGGAAGTGCCGAACTCCTCTTGGAAGTCGACGCTCACCTGCATGGAGTGGGTGCCGAGCGGATCCTTCTTGAAGAGGAATTTGCTATCCCGCCGCTCTGCGAACTCCAGCGCGACGTGACGATTGGTGACGAGAATGTCCTCATCGACCAACCATCCAGTCCCCACCCAGTCGTAGGTGGGATGGTGCTGGAGTTCGATCCGCCCGACGGCACGGATGAGGGGTTGAAGCACACCGCGGGCTGCGACAAGTCGGTCGTTCCAGGTGTCCGAGTCAGACAACTCCACCCACCCGTTTTTCACCAAGAGCGCCGGCCGCCCGAAGACCAAGACAATGGCCTCGGTGAATGCCTCGGAAACAAACCGGTCCGCTCCGCGACCGGAGTGGGCGAGCATTTTCGACACGCTCTCGGGCAGCACGAGGTTCTCCCTCGCGCGTGGCAGGTTACGTCCAGACCGGATTCGGTTACCAATCTCTTGATGCAGCTCAGTGTCCTGCTGGATGGACTCGATAGGCTTTCGAAACATCTTCGTACCCCCCTGTGCAGTGCTGCGTGTAAGCGTTGCTGCGCGATACAGCAAGGGCGTGTCCGGTAGATTGGACTCCCTTCTCAGGCGAACTCCCAATCTTCATTGAAAGACCGCGAGCATCAGGGCGGGAAGCTCCCGAAGAACAGCCGCCAAAGGCGAGTCGCCGGCAGTGGCCCGGCGCATGTAATCGCAGGCAGGTCAACCCCAAGCAACCGCGCCACCATTTCACCCTGTATCTGTCGGGGTCAACGGGAAGAACCTAGTGGTGCGGGGTCCCGGGCGGATGCGTGAGATGGCTGACAAGTAAATAGCCTTCTAGAGAGAGTTCTCATGTCAGGAGGTGTGGAGTGGGCGTGGCCGCGATGATGGGCCGCGGCCCGGCCGCCACACCGTGGTCCCTGCACGGCGTTCGGCGGGATGCGGACCGCTCACCAATCCTACAAAGGGCTGGTGAAGGACACGGACGCGCTCGGCCGCATAAGAAGAACCCCGTGCTACCCTGCGGCGCCACGGGCTCTTTCTTCTCAGTGGAGGGAGACTGGACGAGGCGATTGACAGGTTCGGCAGTGACTCGCTTTGGCAGCAACTGGATTGCGTGACACTCGAATGCTCGCGCCCGGAGGGCCGATTCCGGCGCTGAAGGGACAGGGCAGGCTCTTCCCCCTCTATATCTCGTTCTTGTGTATCCGAAGCACTTCCGCGCCGAGCTCGAAGGCCTGGGTATGTTCAGCGTGGGGCGTGTCGACAGAGAGAGTACCGCCACACTTTTAAGAGCTTGCGGAAGTACCGCTGGTGGAACTCGCCGATGCGGTCTACTTCCTTCCCAGCCGAACGGCTCGCTGGTGGCGGGGCCGGGCGCGTACTTTGGTGAGGACATGGTGAAGGCGTCCGGCGGGGAAGCGGACAAGCCGGTTGTGCCACTGTGAACGTGGCTGATTCTCGCCGCGTGCCTCGCATTCTTCTTCGCGGGTACACTGCTGTGGAAGTAGGCGCACAACCCCTCGTCCATCGCGGTGTGCTCCCGCTTCGAGCGCGTGCGCGATTGCCCGTCGGAAGGGTGGGGTAAGTCCTACCCCCGGCCCTCCCGTCCCGAGGGAGTCTCGGCGTTCCGCTTCTCGGGCACGCACCCCGAGTCATTCCGGATACATCCGCGCTACACCTAGCAGGCATCTGGCATGACACCCGAGAGCCCTGATGCCAGAATCCCTGGCACGCGAGGGAGTGTATGGAGTTTGCGCATATCGCACGTGAGCTGGGCGACGCCGAGACCGACGCGGACGTCATCGCTGTCATCCGGCGCGCCGCCCGGAAGTGGGTGGGCTGCGACGGCGTCACCTTCGTCATTCGGGACGGCAATGAGTGCTTCTACGTCGACGAGGATGCGATTGGTCCGCTGTTCAAGGGACGCCGCTTTCCACTGACGTCGTGCGTCAGCGGCTGGTGCATGCTGAATGGCAAGCGGACCGTCATCCCCGACGTGTTCGACGACCCGCGCGTGCCCGTGGAGGCCTACGCCCCGACCTTCGTGAAGAGCATGGCGATGGTGCCGGTAGGACAGGGAGAGGTGTCGGCGGCCATCGGCGCCTACTGGCAGCTGCGCTTCGAGCCCACGTCCGACCAGCTCGCCCGGCTCGACTCGCTCGCCACCGTGGTCGCCTCCTGCCTCCAGAACATCGCCCTGCGCCGCTCGCTAGAGCGCCAGGTGGCGGAGCGCACCGTCGAGCTGCGCGCGGCCAATACCCAGCTCCAGGCCTTTGCCGCGACGGTGGCCCACGACCTTCGAAACCTCATCCAGGTCGTGCGGAGCAGCGCGAACTGGCTGGTCAGCGAGCCGCTTCCCGACGCGCACAGCGAGGCCGCCCAGGACATCCGGGGCGCTGCTGACCGCATGAACGACATCACGGAGAGCCTCATCCGCCTCCATTTCGCCAAGATGGGAGGGCTCGCTCCGCGCCCGACCAACCTGTCCGCCGTCAGCGAAGACATCATCCGTTCCCTCCGGGCGCGGCATGCCGCGTCTCCCGTGGAGACCTACGTCGAGCCGGGGCTGGTCTTCACCGCCGACGAAGGGCTGATGCGCGTCGCGTTGACGAACCTGCTCGAGAACGCGTGGAAGTTCGTCGCGGGCCGCCCTGGTGCTCGCATCACCGTGACGCGTGGCCCGACGCCAACCTCGCTCGTCGTCGAGGACAATGGCATCGGCTTCGACCCCCATACCGCGCCGAAGCTCTTCGAGCCCTTCGTCCGGCTCCCCTCGGCCTCGGGCTATGCCGGCACCGGGTTGGGGCTCGCGACGGTGTTCAACGTCATCCAGCGGCACGGTGGGAGCATCCGGGCCGAAGGGCAGAGCGGAGTGGGCGCCCGCTTCATCATCGAGCTCCCGGAGCAGCCCGCGACGAAGCCCATCGCGGCGCGGGGCGCCCAGGCCTGATGGCGGGTGCGCACCGGCTCCGGTGATGCCCGTGGAGCAGCGTCCGCCGCCCCGCCAGCACGCAACCCTCCAGGAAGAGCACCAATTCCGAGGCCGTCAGCTCCACCGAAGCCACGCCTTCTTCGGACCCAGGGCCGAGCGAAGCGACTCCGGTAGCGTTTGTTTCACATCAGACAGCACCCGTCACGACGGGGCACGGCGAACACTCACGTCTTGTTCTGCCGCGGCAATCCAGGGCTCGGTGGGACTCCCTCCACCTCCGTGGCTGGCCGGCCGCGTCATCTTCTCCAGACTCAAGCTGCAGGGCGGCCAAGCGTAGGTTGAGACAGGGTGCCCGCCCGGTGCGCAGGCCCGGGCGGGGCAGTGTGGCGATGACCGCGTTGGCGTTCAGATGCTCTCGGCACGTTGGCGTTCAGATGCTCTCGGCAAAGGACGCGGGCTCTCTTCCCGGGGGCGATTCCTCGGCGTCAGGCACGAGTCGCCGCGCCTCGGCCAGGTGCCAGTCCCGGTCCGAGGCCCCCAACCCGGCGAGCAGGCGGTGGGCGGTCGCCGCTTCCAGCGGCATCCCTAGGGCATTGGCCGCCCGCACGGCGGCCTCGAATTTCCGACGCGCGGCCCGAGGTCGTCCGGCAGCCAGAAGCAGCCGGCCCCGGAGCAGACGCGCCGTCGGCAGCGCCACCGCACAGGCTCCCGCACCGCGCTCCAGAGCCTGGCAGAAGCGTTGGGCAAAGCGCTCTAGACTCGCGGCGTTCGGTTCCCCCCTCGCCCTGGTCGCAAGCCACAGTTCAAGGAACGTTTCCGCCATGCCCGTGTAGCCATCCAACACCGTGATGCTGAGGGGCATCCGCAGCACCTGCTCCGCCTGCGCTTCGGCAATCCCCCGCGCCTGTACGAGATTGCCCCGCCGCAGCCATGCCAGGGACAGCGAGCCTGCGAGCGACGTGTCAGCCAGTGCATCCATGTCCCGGGGCAACGAGCCCAGAAGGTCCACCGCTTCGGCGACGCACCCCTTGCGGATGAGCACTCGCCCCATGTCCTCCTTCGCCCACCGAATCATCTGCTCGTCTTCGCGCTGACGTGCCGAGACCGCCAGCGACTCCACCAACGTCATTGCCTCCGCCAATCGCCGCTGGAAGATGAACAGGTTGAGCAACAGGAAGCGCGTCTCATCGGCCAGCCGCAGGTGCCCTAGGCCACCAAAGCCCGCGATCCCCTCCATCAGCGTGGGCTCCGCCTCGATGAAGCGGCCCGCCCCCAGCAGGTAGAGCGAAAATGACAACCGGGCCTCGAACAGCCCCTCCTGATCGTCAGCCTCCCGCGCGAGCGCCAGACTGGCCTCGTGGTAGGCATTGGCCACACCGTGCAGTGGCACCGAGCCCACCACCACCGTCAGCGCGGAGTAGGCCCGAGCCCGGAGGCTGGCCACGCCCGACCGATCCGCAAGGTTGGCCATTTGGAACAGGAGAAAGCCTAGCATCGGCATGTCCAGCGCGTAGTACGCAAGCAGTGCCAGATCCGAGCACGCCTCCGCAGCATCTACCAGGGACTCGGAGCCCCCGCGCCTCGATCTGCGGTTCCGCAGTCCTGGCAGCCATCCCACGAACTGTCGCACCACTCCGAGCAGCGTCCCCAGGACCAGCGCTCCTCGGCCCACGGCCACCGGGAAACCCATCAAACTCATTGCCCGAGACAAGTGGCACTGCGCCTCGTCCCGTCTGCCCAAGCACCGCAGCGCACGCCCCAACTTCCGCTCCCAGCGAGCAAGCCGCAGGGGTTCCACCCGTTCCGGGCCCTCCGCTTCCAACTCCAGCGCCTTGGAGAAGAAGCCCACTGCTTCGCGTGACGCCTGCACCGCCAGGGCATGGTCCCCCGCCTTCTCCAGCGCCTCCAACGCCTTGAGCCGCACGTTGGCGCGAATCCAGTGATAGGCCAGCAGCGGATGGAAGGCCGTCAGATCCTCCCCATGGGTGCGCTCGTACCAGCGTGCGACCTCTTCATGGAGTTGCCGACGCTGGGAGAAGAGCAGCAGGTTGTACGCCACCTCCTGCGTGATGACGTGTTTGAAGAGGTAGCTCTGCTCGGGCGTGGTCCCCAGCGGCAGGGCCAGATCCTGAGCGTGCAAGCGCAGCAGGTGCGCCTCCAACCGGTTCCGTTCCTCGGGCAGCGGGTGGACGCCCTCGAGCAGGCCCCGGCCGAAGGTGCGGCCAATGACACTCGCCGCCTTCAAGGTGAGTTGTTGCACCGTCGTCAACCGGTCGATGCGACTGGTAATGAGGCCTTCCAGCGTCGCGGGCAACCCCAGCGCCTCCAGACTCCCGGCGCCGGATGCCAGACGACACTCACCGCGCTCCATCAGGAGCAACCCGTTGTCACGCAGCGCGTGCGCGAGTTCCTCGCAGTAGAAAGGGTGGCCCTCGGCTTTCTGCTGGATGAAGGCGGCCACGTCCTCCTGTAACCGAGTCACCCCGAGCCTCGCGCACACCAGCGCGAGGACGTCTTCGCGCGACATCGCCGACAGCCGCAGCCGACGCGTGGAGGGCAGTCGACAGAAGGCCTCGAAGCTTGGCGACGGGCCATCCTGGAGGGGCCGTGTGGACAGCACCAGCAACCATCCCGGAACGTCGCGCGCCAGGCGCCGGAGCAACTCCCACGAGGACGAATCGAACCAGTGGCCATCCTCGAGAAGCAGCACCGAGGGCCCCGCCGCGCCGAGCAACCGCGCCATCAGCGACATCGTGGTGGACGCGCGCGCCTCGTCACGCAGTTGGGCGGTGCGCTCCGACTCCTGCAACGACAGCAGGAAGACGGGGTTCAGCAGCGGCGCGAGTTCCAACGCATCTGGAGTCTCGGCCAGTCGGGCCAGCAACGCAGCGCGGCGCACATCTGGAGGCGTGGAGGGGGCGAGGCCAAGCCACGCAGTGAAAACGGAACGCCAAGCGTAGTAGACGGTGGCGCTCTCCGCCGCGTCTCCTCTGCCTGACAGCAAGCGAAGCCCACGCGTGCGCGCACCCTCCGCCACGTACGAGAGGAGCCGAGACTTGCCGATGCCTGCCTCGCCCTCCACGACCAGGGTGCATCCCTGCCCCCGACAGAAGCCGTCCAGCGCCGCATCCACGACAGCGCGCTCCTCGGCCCGTCCCACCAGGGACTCCGCCATGCGGTCAGCGCGAGTCTCCGTGGTGCCCCCGGGCCGGAAGAGGGCGAGCGGCTCTGTCACCCCTTTGACCTTCACGGGAGGGAGGCGTTCGGCGCGGATGCGCTCGCCCATGGATTGAGCGGTGGCCTCGTCGAACAGGATGCCATCCCGAGCCTCCTGCATCAGCCGGGCGGCGAGGTTCACCGTGCGCCCCATCACCGCGTACTCATGCCGGAGGACACCCCCGCGCAGACCGCAACAAACCCGTCCGGTAGCGATGCCCGTGGACGTACGCAGTCCTAGAGACCGCAGCGCCTCGCGCGCCCGGAGCGCCGCCTTCACCGCCCGCGCCGCATCATCCACGTGCGCGCACGTGGGCAGTCCGAAGGCCGCCACCAGCACCAGTCCCTTGTCGTCCACCAGCAACTGGTTGACACTCCCTCCGAAGGCATAAATGGCCTCCTGCATCGCGCACACCGCGTCCGCGAGCCGAGGCAGCAGTCCTTCCGAGGCCGCCTCAGGCAGGCCGTCCAGCCGAAGGAAGAGCACCGTGGCCCGGCGCAGTTCCGCGAGCCACCGCTCCCCCACCTCCTGCGCTGCCCGCATCGCCCTGGACACAAAGGGCCGCAGCGCCGCCTCAGCCCCTGCCGGCAGCGGCGGTGGGGCCAGAGGGATGACCGGCACACGCGCCTGGACCGACGCTAGACGGACACCGCCTGCGGACAGGGCATCGCCTACGAGGTTCGCTCCCACGTGGAGCCAAGCAGACGCGGATAGCACTACGTCCCCCGGCGCGGTGATGCGCTCCACGTCGCGCAACTGGGTGAAGGGTTCGCCCCGCACCAGTACCTGCCACCGTCCGTGCACACCGCCCACCACCACCGCCTGCACCTCGCCCGCGCCCACCGCGACGCGCAGCGAGAGCGCAAGCTTCTGGAGGGCAGGGACACGCATCGCCTGTTGCAACGCAAGGCCGCACTCGGCCGCGCGCCGCACGCTCACCCCGAGCGATGCCTCGTCCTCCCGGGCAGGCCACAGCGCCAGCAGGGCATCCCCGGGAAAGTGGAGGAGATCCCCACCGTGGGCTGCGACGACCTCCACCAGGGGGGCGAACAGCTTTTCAAGCAGCCGCGACAACTCCTCCGCGCCCGCGGAGCCCTGCTGGGACAGGCGCTCAGTGAGAGGAGTGAAGCCAGACACGTCCGCTAGCAGCACGGCGGCAGGAAAGCATTCTGACTCGGGGCGGCTTGGGGGAACCGGCTGGAGCACCGCGCGGCGCACCAGAAGCGCCGGCACGCAAGGAATGAGCAACTCGGCAGTCTCCATGAAGTGCCTTGTCAGTCCTTTGGCCTCGACAACCGCCTAGGATAGAACATACATCTCTTCATGGACCGTGTCTCTTGTCCCTGGAGCCTCTTCCGGGTAGGCGGTCCAAACTCCAAAATGCGCCCCCTTCCATCCCTGACGTTCCCATGGAATGGAAACCGAGCCCCGAGGCATGAACCGAGACCTGCGTGCCAGCTTCCATCCCCGATGAAGGAACGGATGCCGCAAGGGGATGGGGCCGGGCTGCTGCGCAGGACGTTCGCTCTGGACGTGTTCGCGTTCGCCAGGATTGGGTCAGGCGGCGAGTACCGTCGTACCTGACGGTTCCCGGTAGGGTACGTGCCATTGTGGAGCACTTGGAGTTGTCATGGCGGCCCGCGAAGCGGGCCCGGCACAGGGAGCACCGCGGTTGGCGTGGTGTCAGAGCCCCAAGCAACAGGTGCTCACAGGCCCGCCCCCCTGCCATCCCCTCCTGGGAGGACCGCCTGGCCAAGGGTGTGCGCCAAGGGGCTGCACGGTCCGTCCACCGACCTGGCATTCAGCCCAGGCTCCACCCGTCAGCGACCCTCCTCGGCTCCTGTGCTCCAGCGCTCCCCCCCAACCGGCCTCCTATTCGCCCTATGCGCTCCAGAGCATCGAGGCCATCAAGCGCGATGTGGCCGCCGGGCTCGGAGTGGCGACGCTATCGGCGGCGGCCGCAGCCAACGCGTTCGCATCCGGCCAGCTCGTCGAGCTCCCACGGGACGGTGGGACCTCGACGTCACGATGCACCTTGCATGGAACGAGGGGCGGTGGACGTCGCTCGCGCTGACCGCGTTCACGGATACGGCGCGCGAGGGTGCTGGGCGAGCGACCGAATCGGAAGAGAAGCGCCCGGAGCGCGACAGCGGACCAATGCGATGCAGCCGTGGGCCCCTCTTCCGAACTACGGCGCCGGCGAGCGCTGCCGCTCTGGCAAGGCCGACGCTTGGCCTTGACGGACCAGGGCCATGCGAGCCCCATTTCATGGTCATGGTCCTGTCATGATGCACAGGGGACGCCGTGCCTCGTGCATCATTTCCGCGCGGACCGGCTCTCCAAGGCTGGAACCCGTCTTCCCACAGGACCGACCGATGCGACTTCCGAAGCAATCATTGCTGCGCCCCGTAGTGGTGATGGTGGCGGCCCTCGCCGTGCTAGTGGCCGCGCCAGCGCGGGCGGCGGACGCTCCACGCGCGCAGGCGCCCGTCGAGCTGCCGGGCACACCCGCGGGACGGCAGGCCGCGGCGCTGCTCCAGGCGTTCAACGAGGGCGACGGCCGCAAGATGCTCACCTTCATCCAGGAGCACTACGCGAAGGCGACCCTGACCCAGCGCCCCGCCGAGGAGCACCTTGGCACGTACGGGGAGCTCTGGATGAACACGGAAGGGCTGACCCTCCAGAAGGTGGAGTCGTCGCGCGAGCGCACGGTCATCCTGGTGGCGAAGGACAAGCTGGCCGGTGAATCGGTGCGGCTGCAGGTCGATGTCGAGGCCAAGGCGCCGCACGGCATCACCGCCGTGAAGCCCCAGCCCATCGCGGGCGACAGCGGCCGTCCACTGAGCGACGAGGAGGTGGCCAAGGCCACGCAGGCCTACGTCGAGAAGCTGGCCGCGGCGGAGGCCTTCTCAGGGACGGTGCTCATCGCGCGGGGGGACAAGCTCGTCTATCAAGGGGCGTTCGGCCTGGCGAGCCGGGGCTTCCAGGTGCCCAACCGGCTGGACACGAAGTTCAACCTCGGCTCGATGAACAAGATGTTCACCGCCGTTGCCATCGCGCAGCTGGTCGAGGCCGGGAAGCTGTCGTTCCAGGACACGGTGGGAAAGGTGCTGCCGGACTACCCGAACAAGGCTGTCGCCGAGAAGGTGACCGTCCATCAGCTCCTCACCCACACCTCCGGGCTCGGCAACTTCTTCAATGACAAGTACGCCGCGGCGGACAAGAGCCGCCTGCGCGAACCCAAGGACTTCCTCCCGTTGTTCGTGGATGAGCCCCCCAGGTTCGAGCCAGGGGCGCGCTACAGCTACAGCAACTCCGGCTTCCTCCTGCTGGGGTTGCTCATCGAGAAGGCCTCCGGACAGAGCTACTTCGACTACGTGCGCGAGCACATCTACAAGCCCGCCGGCATGACGAACTCGGACTGCTACGAGGTCGACCGCGATCCGCCGAACCTCGCCGTGGGATACACGAGCCAGGGCCCGGGTGAGCAGGAGAGCACCAAGCGGGACTGGACCAACCTCTACCTCCACACGGCCAGGGGAGGCCCGGCCGGAGGCGGGTACTCGACGGTGGAGGACCTGTGGCGCTTCTCCCAGGCGCTCCAGGCGAACAAGCTGCTCGGCGCCAAGACCACGCAGCTCGTGACCACCGGCAAGGTGCAGCGCCGGCCCGAGGACAAGGACACCCGGTATGCCTACGGCTTCTTCGAGGAGCAGCTCCGGGGAGCCCGCGTCGTCGGCCATGGAGGCGGCTTCCCGGGCCTCAACAGCCAGCTCGATATCTACATGGGCAAGGGCTACACCGTCGCGGTGATGTCGAACCAGGACCCGCCGGCCGCCGAGCGCGTGGCCCAGCGCATCCGTACGCTGCTCCTCCGGTGAGCCGCCTCCGCCGCGTGTGTCAGCGGCCGGGGACCTGGGGGCCGAGCTCCTCGTAGGGCTGCACCACGACGAAGCCGTCCCCCTCGAAGTGCATCTGGAACGCCTCGCCGCTTCCCCGGCCCACCAGCGTCCGGAGGTTGATGTCTGTCTTCAGCTCGGGCTCCAGGTTGCCGGACCAGGCCACGGTGGCGTTGGGGTCCGTCACGACGGGCTTGCCCGGCCTGACGCGCAGGGTGAGCGGCTGGCCATGGCTGGTGATGGCCACCATCCCCTGCCCTTCCAGGCGCACGTTGAAGAGGCCGCCGGCCAACATCGCTCCCGCGCGGCGCATCATCCGGATGTCCCACTGGATGGGGTCCTCGAAGGCGAGCAAGTCGTTGCCGTTGACGCTCACCGCCTCGCCCTGCAGGCCGAGGATGGAAATGTTCTTGCCGGAGTCGGCCAGGTACACGCGCCCCACACCTTCCGCCTTGGTGAGATTGGTTCCCTCGCCGGTGAAGGAGCGCTTGAACCAGCGCCAGAAGCCGTGCTCGAAGGCGCCCTCGCGCCGGAACTTCACGCCGCCCTGGTAGGCCACCATGGACCCCGTCTTCGTCCACACCCGCCCGCGCAGGTTGACTTCGAGCATGTACTTGGACTCCAGCTCGAAGACGCCCTGGTTCTGGTCCTTCTGCGCGGTCTCCTGCACGAACTGCTCGAGCGAGTAGCGGCTCATCGTTCTCCCTGGCGTGAAGCCGCCATTACGCCTGAGCACCGTCGAGATTGCGAGTCCCGGAGCGCCCTCCGGACAGGTTCCCGGGGAGCCGTCGTCATCGGCCAACAGGGATGCGGCTGCGCCAGCCCGCTCGCGCTGAAGGAGCGTGGCGGCTGCCGCCCGACTCCTGCGGCTGCCTGGCCATGCGCGAAGCGGCGCTCGCCACCGACGCGGCGAGCGCCCTCTCGCGCAGTGCCCACGGGATTCCGACCGACGTGCACCACGCATGGTTTCGAGCGCCGCGCACTAGCCGTTTCCTCCCGCGGGCCTCACGTTGAACCTGGGTGCGACCCCCACATCCCCCGCAGTCCCCCAGGAGGCAGCCATGAGTGCAACCACCGTCGAGAGCCCCACCGCGAGCAACGGGGGAATCGACCTGAAGCTCGAGGCGGTGGTCATTCCGGTCTCGGACCTCGACCGTGCGAAGCAGTTCTATACGAGGCTCGGGTGGCGGCTCGACGCGGACTTCAGCAAGGGCAACTCCCGCGTGCTCCAGTTCACCCCGCCGGGCTCTCCGTGTTCGTTCCAGTTCGGCACGAGCCTCACGTCGGACGCGTCCTGCTCGACCCACAACCTGCTGCTGGTCGTCTCCGACATCGAGGCCGCGCGCAACGAATTGGTGGGGCGCGGCGTCCAGGTGAGCGAGGTGTTCCACTTCTCCGAAGGCCCCGCGCCCTTCGGCGACAAGGTCCGTGGCGCCGCGCCCGACCACCAGAGCTATGGCTCGTACGCTTCGTTCAGCGACCCGGACGGCAACACCTGGCTCTTGCAGGAAGTCACATCCCGGTTCCCCGGTCGGGTGGACCGCTCCCAGATGTCGTTCACATCCGCAAGGGACCTGGCAGGCGCGCTCCGGCGTGCCGCAGCCGCCCACGGCGAACACGAGAAGCGCATCGGCAAAGCGGACGAGAACTGGCCCGACTGGTACGCGCGCTACATGACGGCGGAGGAGTCCGGAGAGCAACTGCCGTCGTGAGCGGCGAAGGCGTGTTATCGGCGGCAGCGCGCCCGGGGAGAACTGAGCCATCAACACCCGCCGGGCGCCCTGAGCGCGCGTGCTCAGCTGTGCCGCGACCTGCTCGCTCGTGACGAGCACTGGCACCCTTCACAGGGGCGCTCTTGCCGTGCATGCCGCGTCCCTTCATCGTTGGCACCTCCATGCGCCAGGCTCTTTGTCCTCACGCGTCCTTCCGCCGCCTTCCACTCACGGGCCTCGTCCTCCTCCTGCTCGTCGGCTGCCGAGGCGGCGCGAGCGGGGCCCAGGCCCCCACACCCGACACCGCTCCTGACGGAGGCGTGCCGCGAGTCATGCTCCCAGGCGCGTCCACCACCGAGCCGGGTGCGCCTGCCTCGGCCCGGACGCGCGCCGACCTGGCGCGGACGCGCTGGAGGGAAGCGACCGCCGCCCGGCGCGAGGGCCACCTCGAGAAGGCCCGCGCGCTCGCGACGGAGGCACAGGACGCATGGCCGACCCAGGCGGCCTACGCTTACGGGCTCGCCGCGCTGTCCGCCCGCCTTGGCGACGCGGCCGCCACCGCGCGCTGGCTCGACGTGAGCGCCGACCTGGGGCTGGGTGTGGACCTCGCGCGTGACGACAGCTTCGCCAGGGTCCTCGACTCCGCCCCCGTCCGCGCCGCAGCCGAGCGGCTGGCCCGGAACCAGGAGCCGCGGGCACACAGCAGCGTGGCGTTCCGGCTCGACGAAGCGGACTTCTTCCCCGAGGGCATCGCCTGCGATGCACGGGGAGAGGCGTGCTACGTGACCAGCGTGAGGCACCGCAAGGTGGTGCGCGTCGGGCGCGATGGGCGGGCCACGCAGGTGGTGCCCCCGGGCCAGGACGGAGTGCTGGCGGCGCTCGCCGTGGCCGTGTCGCGGGACGGTCTCACGCTGTGGGTGACGTCGGCCGCCATTCCCCAGATGCAGGGCTTCACCCAGGCGGATGAGAACCTCGCCTGGGTTCACGCCTTCGACCTGCCGTCAGGCCGGCTCCAGCGGCGCCTCGGCTTCCCCGCCGGAACGGGGCCGCATGCGCCAGGGGACATCCAGGTCACCTCGAATGGAGAGGTGTTCGTCTCCGACAGCCAGCAGCCCGTGCTCTACCGGGTGCCGGTGACGGGTGACACGCTGGAGGTCTTCGCGAGCGACCCGCTGTTCCGGTCGCCGCAAGGGATGGCGGAGAGCGCGGACGGCCACAGACTCTACGTGGCCGACTACTCCCACGGCATCCTGGCCGTGGACAGGGCGAGCCGGAAGGTCTCCGAGGTCACACCGCCCGCCGGAGGTGCCACGGTGCTCGGAGTCGACGGACTGGCGCGTCACGGCGACGCGCTCATCGGAATCCAGAACGGGCTGCAGCCCGCCCGGGTCATCCGCATGCGACTCGACGAGGACCCGCTTCGAATCCGGGCCGTGGAGCTGCTCGACCGGCACCTTCCGGCGGCGGACCAGCCCACCAGCGGCGCGGTGGTCGGCGAGGAGCTGCGCTATGTCGCCAACAGCCAGTGGGAGCACTACGACGACGAAGGTCGGCTCCGGGACGGCGCGGCCCTGGCACCGCCGCTCATCCTCCGGCTCCCGCTGGGTGGTGCCTCACGGTAGGTGCCGGGCTCCAGGCAGCCCTGGCCCACACGTCCACCCGCTCGTCGCGGTTTGCCCCCTGCTCCTTCTCAATGGTCTGATGTCAGGTCGCCGTCACGCAGTCGTCGGGACACGGACTTCACGCAGCGGTTTGTCGTGAGGGGGGAATCCACATAATGCAGACCCAGGTTGCGGTAGCGACAGAGAGCCCGCCTCCGCCCGAAGGGGCCCGTTGCGCATTCCACCCGCGGCACACCGCGAAGCAGATCTGCGAGCGCTGTGGGACGTTCACCTGCTGGCGCTGCTACGAATTCTGGGAGCGAGGCCAGGCGCTCTGCCGCCCCTGTATCGCGAGCACGCCCTTCCTCGCGGACCGCCGCACCCGGCTCGTGGCGGCCTTCACCGATGGCCTCATCGTCATCCTCCCCATCTTCCTGGCGGCGCTGACAGGCTTCGCCATCCGCCGCGCCAATCCGGGGATGGAGCCCATCTCCCCTCTCCTCGCCTTCATCGGAGTGGGGGCGGTGCTCTGCACCCAATTCGTGTTCCTCGTCCGGCACGGACAGAGCATCGGCAAGCGCTACATGGGCATTCGCGTGGTGCGTGCGGATGGCCAACCCGCCTCGGTGTTGCGCATCATCCTGCTGCGCAACGTCGCGGTGTACCTGATTGGACTCATCACCGGCGCGCTGATCCCCGGCGTCTTCGGCCTCGTGGACATCCTCTTCATCTACGGAGGCAAGCGCCGGTGTCTCCATGACTTCATCGCCGGCACCGTCGTCGTGAAGGTCCCACCCGCGACAAGCAAACCCTCCGACCTCGACTGACGCCCCCAATCCCCGGAGTACCTCCTTCCTGGCAGGCACGCATCAGAAGGATGGGGGCGTGTTGAAGGGGACCCGAAATGGCCGCGGTTCGTTCTACGCGGTCAGTCCCACAGGACCTGCACGGGCGTCGCGCTGTACTCCAGCACTCCGCCGTTTCCGAGAATGCCGTACTCACCGATGCCCCAGGACCAGAGGGTGCCGTCGGAGAGCCGCGCGAGCGAGCCCCACGCGCCCGCGGTCACCGCGACGACTGGGGACTGAAGCCCGGAGACAGTCACAGGCAGGGGGTGACTGACAATGTCCCCACTCCCCAGCTGACCGTAGACGTTGTGGCCCCAGGCGAGGACCGTCCCATCGGAAAGCCGTGCGAGCGCGTGCGCGCCGCCAGCCGCCACGGAGACGACACGACGAGGCCCGGAGAGTCCGGAGACGGGCGCGGGCTGGAAGCGGGAGGTCATGGAGCCATCACCCAGCTGTCCGTAGGAGTTGTCGCCCCAGGCGAGAACGGTGCCATCATCGAGGAGCGCGAGCGAGAAGTGGGAGCCCGCGGCCACCGCGACAACGCCGCTGAGCCCGGGGACTTGCGCGGGCTGGCGTCTAAGGGTGGGGGTGTCATCGCCCAACTCACCGTGGAGGTTGCGGCCCCAGGACGAAACGGTGCCATTGGCGTGAAGCGCGAGCGCGTGGTCAATGCCCGCCGCCACCGAGACGACGCCGGTGAGCCCGGGGACCTGCACGGGCTGAAGGCGAGTGCCGGTGGCATCAATCCCCAACTGGCCAAGGTCGTTGCGTCCCCAGGCCTTGACGGTGCCGTCGGCCAGCAGCGCGAGCGAGTACCCGTTGCCGGCGTCCATTGCGACGACACCGCCAAGGCCGGAGACCGGCGCCGGGTTGAGCCGACCGGCGGAGTAGGTGCCATCCCCCAGCGCGCCGGCGGAGTTGCTGCCCCAGGCCCAGACGGTGCCATCGAAAAGCAGTGCGAACGAGTGGTGGAAACCAGCAGTCAGCGAGACGACGCCGGTGAGCCCGGGGACCTGCACGGGCTGGAGTCGGTGGGTGGTGGTGCCGTCTCCCAGCTTGCCGTAGCTGTTGCTGCCCCAGGCCCAGACGGTGCCATCGGAGCGCAACGCCAGCGAGTGGAAGTAGGTGGAGGCCTGGATGACCGGGCTGCCGCCCAGCGGCTGCGACGCCGTGCCCAGCGCCTGGGGAATGGCCCGCGGCTCCTCGGCACCGCAGCCCACCCATACCAGCAAGGCACTGACAAACACACACCGCCACCAACTGCTTGTTTTCAGGTTCATTGGAATCCTTTACGCCCTGGTTTTCGCCACCATCAAATCGCTACGCTCCGGTGCTCGAGCCGCCCTCCAACCGGAGCAAGACCATGAATGGGAAGTCGACTGACGCAGTCCGGATGCTCGCCATCGCCGTGCTGACCTGGGGCGCATCCGCCTTCGCCCAGGCGCAATCCTTTACACTCATTCCTCCCTGCGCGCCGGGGTATTGCGGCGCCTCGAGGAATGGCGGACTGGTCTCGAAGCCGACGGGCGCCATCAGCGAGGAGCAGTACCTCGAGCTCGACGTGGAAGCGACCCCGCTCCTCCAGTCCAACATCGAGCACCTCGCCGTCAGCGCCTTCTCCTACGCCCAGCCCTTCACGTCGACCGGCGCCTTCAGCACCGGTGCGCCGGGTGGAGGCATTGGCATCGCGCTGGGCCAGATCGACCACGCCTATCACGCGACATGCGCCCCGGACCCCTATGACACCATGGTCGAGTTCGCCATCGAGCGGTTCGCGTGGAACGACACCAGCGCCTCGGAAATCAAGCACTGCGTGTCGTTCAGCAAGGCCGCCCTCAACGGAGTGTCGCGGCTCAGGCTCGGCATCTTCGTCCGGTGCGTAGGCACGACGTGCAACGCCTCGGCGACCGTGGAGAACGCGGCCACCTTCGCGCTGCTGGGCTCGGTGTCGGAGACTGGCATGACGCTCGCGAACTCCACCAACACGCGCCGGCCCTGGTACGCGGTGACCAACTTCACCCCTGATGCGGTCAACTACGGCGCCTGGGTCCAGGTGCGCGCCGAGATGTACGTGCCGCACTTCTAGGCGCGAGCGAAGCCCGGCCCGCGCGATTGAATGGTGACGCGCCTTTCGCGTCGGTGGGGCGTCGAGCACGCGAGGGAGGAAGCAGGACATGGCTGACGCCAGGGGGACGCCGGATTGGCAGACGCGGCTGCGGGAATCCAACCAGCGACGGCTGGGCCATGGTGTCCTGCTGCTCATCTGGTGCGCCATCGGCGTCGCGGGCGCGAAGCTCATGATGGATGTGCTCGTCGCGGTGCTCCAGGTGCTCGTGGACCCCGTGCCCATGGGGAGCCGGCATTCGATGACGAACGTCCCGGCCGTGGGGCTGGTGCTCGGTGGACTGCTGCTGGCCGCCGTGCTGACGGGCTGGCTGTGGGTGGGTTTCCGCTTCGCGTGGTTCCTCCTGCGCTCGGTCCTGGGCGAGGACCAGCTCGCGATGGACTCGAAAGGCGTGACGTGGCGACGGTGGCTGCCCCCCTGGAGCCAGGTGCACTACCTGCCGTACTCCGACGTGGCGGCGTTTCCCGACAGAGTGGGGGACGTCATGGCGCTGCTGCACACCGGGGAGACCGTCGTGCTGGCGACGCGGGGAACGGTGCCGGAGCTCGAGGCGCTGCGGAAGCGACTGCGTGGACTCTCCGAGCTGGGCGCCACGCCCGCGGTGCTCACGGAGTGCGTCCCGAAGGGCCGCGAAGCAGTGTCGGTTTCCGGCAGAGGGGTGGTGCTTCGCCTCGACCGGAGAGACCTGAGCAATCGCGCCTGGGTCCTGGGCGGCGTGGCGCTCCTGCTCGGAGCCTCAGCGGCCGTCGTGATGTGGCGACAGGGCATCGACGGAGCCAGTGTGGAGGGACCGCTGCTGGCGGTGGCCCTGACGGGACTCGCTTGCTGGGTGGGCCTGAAGGCGTGGCCTTCCTTCCAGTCACGGTGGGAGTGGGAGGTCCGGCCGAAAGTCCTCGACAGGGTCCGGTACCGGATTGGACGTCCCGAGCGTGTGAGCCACCGCGCGAAGTCGCTCGAGGTGCGGCGGGACGAGTCCGAGGATTTCGGAGAGTCGTTCTCCTTGTGGCTGCACACGTCCAAGGGCGCCGTGAGGCTGGAGAAAGGCTGGTTGCTGCCGGAGCTCATCGACCACCTGGGGCAGTGGCTCGCTCATCGCCTCGAGGTCCGCCTGGATCGACGCGCCATCCTGGACAGCCTGCCCAAGAGCAAGCCCTCGCGGCGGCGCCGCACGGAGTGAAGTCGGTGCGATGAGAGTCCACGTTCTGAGAACCCGTTAAAGCTCGCGTCGCACAGGGGTTGCGTCCCCACTTCCCCCCTCACCGTCAGCCCTTATTGGCCGGATTACACCGTCGTTCCCGCGCACCCCGCCAACCATGGCCTTGGCAACTGGATGACAGTAGAAGTGCCCGCGGTTTCGATGAGGGGATGAGGGGCACGCATGTCCAAGGCGCGGCAGAAGCAACCATTCCAGCTTCCGGAGTTCTACGTTCCCTGGCCGGCGCGCCTGAATCCGCACCTCGAAGCAGCCCGGGTCCACACCAAGGCGTGGTCCTACGAGATGGGCATCCTGGGCCCGCCGCGCGACGGGACGGACCGCGAAATCTGGTCCGAGCGCCGCTTCGACGGCATGGACTTCGCGCTGCTCTGCGCCTACACGCACCCGGAGGCGCCGAGCCTGGAGCTGGACCTCATCACGGACTGGTACGTCTGGGTCTTCTACTTCGACGACCACTTCCTGGAGGTCTACAAGCATCCGCGCGACATCACCGGCGGCCAGGCGTACCTGGACCGGCTGCCGCTGTTCATGCCGCTGGACATGTCCCAGACGCCGCCGGAGCCCACCAACGCGGTGGAGCGCGGGCTGTGGGATTTGTGGAAGCGCACCGTGCCCACCATGTCCATGGACTGGCGCCGGCGCTTCTTCGAGAACACCAAGCACCTGCTCGACGAGTCGATGTGGGAAATCGTCAACATCAGTGAAGCGCGCATCTCCAACCCCATCGAATACATCGAGATGCGCCGCAAGGTCGGTGGCGCGCCCTGGTCCTCGGACCTGGTGGAGCACGCCGTCGCCGCGGAGATTCCCGCCCGCGTCGTGAAGAGCCGGCCGATGCGCGTCTTCAAGGACACCTTCTCCGACGCGGTCCACCTGCGAAACGACCTGTTCTCCTACGAGCGCGAAATCCTGGAGGAGGGGGAGCTCTCCAACGGCGTGCTGGTGGTGGAGAAGTTCCTCGACTGCGACACCCAGCGCGCGGCCGACCTGGTCAATGATTTGCTGACGTCCCGGCTCCAGCAGTTCGAGAACACCGCGGCCACGGAGCTGCCCTGGCTCTTCGCGGAGTACGGCCTCAACCCGGTGGAGCAGGGCCAGGTGCTCACGTACCTGCGCGGCCTCCAGGACTGGCAGTCCGGCGGTCACGAGTGGCACATGCGCTCCAACCGCTACATGAACAAGCACACGGAGCAGCGCGCGGAGTTCTCGCTCCCGCTGCCCTCCGGCCTGGGCACCTCCGCCCTGCGCCTGCCGCTGACGGCCGGCGCGCTGGGCCTGGGGCCCCGCGCGAAGTCCTTCAGCCACGTCCCCCGCCAGCACGTGGGCCCGGTGAAGCTGCCGGAGTTCTACATGCCGTACAGCACGTATCTCAGCCCCCACCTGGAGCGCGCGCGCAAAAACTCCAAGGACTGGGCGCGCGGCGTGGGCATGCTGGACTCGCTGCCCGGCGTGGGGCTCTACATCTGGGACGACCACAAGTTCGACGTGGCGGACGTGGCCCTCTGCGGCGCGCTCATCCACCCGGATGCGACGCCGGAGCAGCTGGACCTCACGGCGTGCTGGCTGGTGTGGGGCACCTACGCGGACGACTACTTCCCCGCCCTCTATGGGAACACGCGCGACATGCCGGGCGCGAAGGTGTTCAACGCCCGCCTCACGCAGTTCATGCCCGACGACGTCGCGGCGCCCAACCCCGCGGTGCCCACCAACCCGGTGGAGGCGGGCCTGGCGGACCTGTGGAAGCGCACGGCCGGCCCGCTCACCCCGCGCGGCCGCACGCTGTTCCGCAAGGCCATCCAGGACATGACGGAGAGCTGGGTCTGGGAGCTCAACAACCAGATGCTCAACCGCGTGCCGGACCCCGTGGACTACGTGGAGATGCGCCGCAAGACGTTCGGCTCGGACCTCACCATGAGCCTGTCGCGGCTCTCCAAGGGGGATGCCGTGCCGGAGGACGTCTTCAACACCCGCACGCTGCGCGGGCTGGAGAACTCCGCGGCGGACTACGCCTGCTTCGTCAACGACATCTTCTCCTACCAGAAGGAGATTGAGTTCGAGGGCGAGCTCAACAACTGCGTGCTCGTGGTCCAGAAGTTCCTGGACGTGGACAAGGACGCGGCGGTGCTCGTGGTCAACGACCTGATGACCGCGCGCATGAAGCAGTTCCAGCACCTGGTGGCCACGGAGCTGCCGGTGGTCATCCGCACCTTCGGCCTGGATGCGAAGGCGCAGGAGAAGCTGAACAAGTACGTGGAGCAGCTCCAGCAGTGGATGGCGGGCATCCCCCGGTGGCACGCGGCGGTGGACCGCTACAAGGAGTTCGAGCTCATCGGCGCTGCGACGCCCAAGCTCAAGACCGGCAACCTCTCCGGCCTGGGCATGTCCGCGACGCGCGTCGTCGAGCTGTTCCGCGGCGGCAGGTCCTGAGTCCCAACGGCAGTGCGCAGACTTCCTGATTCTTCAAACCTGAAGGGTGAACCATGTCCAACGACCCGAAGAAGCACGACGACAACAACCTGAGCCTTGGAACCCTGGCGGCCCGCCAGCTGGCGACGACGACCAAGTCCGAGCCGCAGATGCAGGGCATCTCCTCGCGGTGGCTGCTCAAGCTGCTGCCGTGGGTGCAGGTGTCCGGCGGTACGTACCGCGTCAACCGCCGCATGACGTACGCGGTGGGCGACGGCCGCGTCACCTTCACCAGCACCGGCGCCAAGGTGCAGGTCATCCCGCAGGAGCTGGGCGAGCTGCCCCTGCTGCGCGGCTACGAGGACGTGGACGCGCTGACCGCGCTGGCCAACCGCTTCGTGCAGAAGGAGTACAAGGCGGGTGAGGTCATCACCGAGGCCGGCAAGGAAGCGGACTCCATCGTCCTCATCGCCCACGGCAAGGTGAACCGCATCGGCACCGGCAAGTACGGTGAGCCGCTGGTGCTGGAGACGCTGGCGGACGGCGACCACTACAGCTACCAGGCGCTGCTGGAGTCGCAGGACTACTGGCAGTTCACCGCGAAGGCCGTGACGCCCGTCATCGCGCTCATCCTCCAGCAGTCCGCCTTCGAGGCGGTGGTGGCGCAGGTGCCGTCGCTCCAGAAGCACATCGAGGACTTCAAGGCCCGCTCCCGGAAGAAGCAGGACACCTCCGGCCAGAAGGCCATCGAGCTGGCGTCCGGCCACCACGGCGAGCCCGTGCTGCCCGGCACCTACGTGGACTACGAGACGCACCCCCGCGAGTTCGAGCTGTCCGTCGCGCAGACCGTCCTGCAAATCCACACGCGCGTCGCGGACCTCTTCAACGACCCGATGAACCAGACCCAGCAGCAGCTGCGGCTGACCATCGAGGCGCTGAAGGAGCGCAAGGAGCACGAGCTCATCAACAACCGCGAGTTCGGCCTGCTGCACAACGCCGACCTGAAGCAGCGCATCCACACCCGCTCCGGCGCGCCGACCCCGGACGACATGGACGAGCTGCTGGCCACGGTGTGGAAGGAGCCGTCGTTCTTCCTGGCCCACCCGCGCGCCATCGCCGCGTTCGGCCAGGAGTGCAACAAGCGCGGCATCTACCCCACCAGCATCGACGTGAACGGGAACATGCTGCCCGCGTGGCGCGGCATCCCCATCTTCACCTGCAACAAGCTGCCCATCAGCGAGTCGCGCACCACCGCCATCATGCTGATGCGCGTGGGGGAGAAGAACCAGGGCGTGGTCGGCCTGCACCAGGCGGGCATCCCGGATGAAATCGAGCCCAGCCTCAACGCCCGGTTCATGGGCATCAACGAGAAGGCCATCATGAGCTACCTGGTCACCGCGTACTTCTCCGCGGCGGTCCTCACGCCGGACGCGCTCGGCATCCTGGAGAGCGTGGAGCTGGGCCGCTCGTAGTCCCACGTCCTCACGGAATCGGAAGGCGCTTACATGACGAATCCAGACAAGGACATGGCCGCGCACGAGGGCACCAGCCTGAGCACGCTCGGGGCCCGCCAGCTCGCGACGACCACCAAGACGCAGCCGATGATGCAGGGCATCTCGCCCCGGTGGCTCCTGCGGGTGCTGCCCTGGGTGCAGGTGTCGGGCGGCACATACCGCGTCAACCGCCGGCTGACGTACACCGCGGGCGACGACCGCCTGAACTTCAGCAACATCGGCGTCAAGGTGGAGGTCATCCCCCAGGAGCTGCTCAAGCTGCCGCTGCTGCGGGGCTTCGAGGACGTGGATGACCTGCTCATCCGCACCCTGGCCAGCCTCTTCACCCAGCAGCACTTCAAGCCGGGAGACACCATCGTGGAGGCGGGCAAGCCCGCCGAGCACGTATTCCTCCTGGCGCACGGCAAGGCGCAGAAGCTGACCGCGGGCAAGTACGGCGACCCCGTCGTGCTGGACACGCTGGCGGACGGCGACCACTTCGGCGACCAGGCGGTGGTGGAGTCGAACGACGTGTGGTCCTTCACCGTCAAGGCCGTCACGCCCTGCACGGTGATGGCGCTGCCGCAGGCGGCGTTCGAGGCCCGCATCCTCCAGTCCCCGGCGCTGAAGGCGCACGTGGACCGCTACCGGGCCAATCTGAAGAAGCCCCAGGACAAGGCAGGCCAGGCGGCCATCCCCCTGACGGCGGGCCACCACGGCGAGCCGGTCATCCAGGGCGGCTTCGTGGACTACGAGCTGAAGCCGCGCGAGTACGAGCTGAGCGTGGCGCAGACCATCCTGCGCGTGCACACCCGCGTCTCCGACGTCTTCAATGACCCGATGAACCAGACGCAGGAGCAGCTGCGGCTGACCATCGAGGCGCTGAAGGAGCGCAAGGAGTACGAGCTCATCAACAACACGGAGTTCGGCCTGCTGCACAACGCCGACCTCAAGCAGCGCCTCAACACCCGCTCCGGCCCACCGACTCCGGACGACCTGGACGAGTTGCTGACGCGCCGCCGCAAGACGCGCTACCTCCTGGCCCACCCGCGCGCCATCGCGGCGTTTGGCCGGGAGTGCAACAAGCGCGGCCTCTACCCGACGGTGGTGGAGGTGATGGGGCACAAGATGCAGGCATGGCGCGGGGTGCCCATCCTCCCGTGCGACAAGCTCCCCATCAGCCGGGAGAACACCACCGCCATCATCGCGATGCGCACCGGGCAGGACGACCAGGGCGTCGTCGGCCTGCACAACGCCGGCATTCCCGACGAGGTGGAGCCGAGCCTCACGGTGAAGCGCATGGCCATCACCGAGCAGGCCATCACCCAGTACCTGGTGAGCACCTACTACTCCGCCGCCGTGCACGTCCCCGACGCGCTGGGCGTGCTGGAGAACGTGGCGCTCGGCGGCTGAGGCGCTCGCCCCGGGCCGGGGCAGGGGCCCGGGCGTCCTGGCTGTCTCGACACCTCGCGGCCTGGGGTGGCCCTCGCGCCAGGCCCCCCCCTCGCCGCCTCCACATCCAGAGGCCCAGGGGAGGACAGCGGGCTCTGACGTCCAAGGTGTCCACCATGTCCTGGCGCATCGTCCTCGTCTTCATCCTCTCGCTGCTGTCCCCCCAGGCGGTGGCCCAGGAGGCGCGTCCGGCTGAAAAGTCCGTGCTCCTGCTCATTCCCGAGGATACGGCGCTGCCCGCCATGGCGATGCTCGTCGCCAGCCTCCGCTCCTCCTTGTGGGAGGCCCAGGGCGGCCACGTCACCCTGGATGTCGAGAGCCTGGATCTGGGTTGGGCCCGCGGGCCCGCCTACACCCACGCCCTGCATACCTGGTATCTGGCCAAGTACCGGGAGCGCCGGCCGGATGCCGTCATCGCCTTCCGCTCCGACGCCATCCAGTTGGCCCTGCAGCTGCGCCGGGAGCTGTGGCCGGATATCCCGATGATTGTCCTCTCCGAGGACGCGCGGCTCTGGGAGCAGCAGCCTCGCCAGGAGCGGGTGGCGGGCCTCTGGCTGCATTTTGACGTGCGAGCCACCGCGGAGCTGGCCCTGCAGCTGCTGCCTGGCACACGGAGGCTGGCGCTCGTCAACGGCGCCAGTCGCTGGGAGCGTGCGCAGCAGGAGCAGATGGTGCGAGAGCTGCAACCGTTGCTGGCGCAGCGGGGGCTGGAGCTCATCGACCTGAGCAACCTGCCGCTGGCCGAGCTGCTCCAGCGCGCGAGGACCCTGCCGGACGACACCACGGTCCTCGCCTTCAGCTTCATGACCGATTCCAGCGGGAGACCCTTCGTGGGGCGCGAAATCGCACGCATGTTGCTCTCCGCCAGCAACCGGCCCTGCTTCACCCTCCACGAGACTGTTTTGGGGCTGGGGTTCGTTGGCGGAGCGCTCGTCAGCTACGAGGCCGTGGGCCACCAGCTGGGAGTGCTCACCTCCCGCGTGTTGCACGGAGCGCAGGAGGAGTTCCTCGCGCCCCTGAAGCCGGCCTCCGTGGACACGCTGACGGTCGACGCCCGCGCGCTGCGGCGCTGGGACATCCCCCGTGAGCGGGTGCCTGCCGGGGTGCGGCTCGCCTTCGACGAGCCCACGCTCTGGGAGCGCTCCCGCTGGTGGGTCCTGGGAGCCCTGACCATCAGCGGCCTGCAGGCGCTGGTGGCCGGGGGGCTCGTGGTGGAGCGCCGCCGCCGGATGCGTGCCCAGGCCGAGCTCCTCGAGCGCCAACGCCTGGAGAAGGTCGCGGAGGTGGAGGCACGTCGAACGCTGGATCAGCTCGCCCACGTGAGCCGGGTGGCCGCCCTGGGCGAGCTGGCCGCCTCACTGGCCCATGAGCTCAACCAGCCCCTGGCCGCGATTCTCAGCAACGCCCAGGCCGCACGCCGCCTGCTGAGCGCCAGCCCCGTGGCGCTGGACGAGGTGCGAGAGGCCCTCGGGGACATCATCTCCGACGACCAGCGCGCGGGCGAAGTCATCCACCGCATGCGCGGGCTGCTCAAGCGGGGCGAGCCCCGGCAGGAGCTCCACTCACTCAATGACCTGGTCCGCGAGGTGGCGCGCCTTCTGGCCAACGACACGCACCTGCGCGGTGCGGACCTGCGGCTGGTGCTGGCCCCGTCGCTGCCCGCCGTCCAGGGGGACGGAATCCAGCTCCAACAGGTGGTGCTCAACCTGCTCGTCAACGCCATGGATGCCATGGCCGCCGTCCCCGCGGGCCAGCGCCAGCTGCAGGTCCGCACCGCCTCGCCCGTCACGGGGCAGGTGGAGCTGAGCGTGCAGGACTCGGGAGGAGGGATAGAGCCGTCGCGGCTGGCCCTCATCTTCGAGCCCTTCTACTCCACCAAGGAGCACGGGCTGGGCATGGGGCTGTCCATCAGCCGCTCCATCGTCGAGGCGCACGGCGGCCGCCTGCATGCCGAGAGCCCTCCCGGGCAGGGCGCTCTGTTACGGTGCGTGCTTCCCGCGGCCCACACGGAGTCCTCGCCATGACGCAAGCTCCCGCCACCATCTTCCTCGTGGACGACGATGAGTCGGTGCTGCGAGGACTGGGGCGGCTGCTGCGGGCCGCCGGCCATGCCACGAAGCCCTTCGCCTCGCCCTCCGAGTTCCTGGCCCAGCTGTCCGGGGACACGCCGGGCTGCGCGGTGCTGGACCTGCGGATGCCGGGGCTGAACGGGCTGGAGCTGCAGCAGGCCATGGAGTCGAAGAACTGCCACCTGCCCGTCATCTTCATCTCCGGCCACGGGGACGTGCCGGCCAGCGTCAGGGCCATGAAGGCCGGCGCCGTGGACTTCCTGCTCAAGCCCTTCGATGAGCACCAGGTGCTGGGAGCCATCTCCCAGGCCTTGCTCAAGGACGCGGCGGCCCGCGCCGGCCGCGCGGAGACAGCCGCGCTGCAGGCCCGTCATGCCGTCCTCACCTCTCGCGAGCGCGAGGTCTGCGCGCTGGTGGCCCAGGGGCTGACCAACAAGGAGGTCGCCCAGCGGCTGGGCACCACCGAGAAGACCATCAAGGTGCACCGCGCCCGCGTCATCCAGAAGCTGGACGTGGACTCGGTGCCGGAGCTGGTGCGGTTCGTGGACCGGCTGGGCCTGGGCTGAGCCCGCTGTGTAAGCACTAGGTCCAATAGCCATGCGCCGTCACCCGGAGTAGAGGTGGCCGCGCTGAGGTGGACCGGAACCTGTTCTGTCTACAGCGTGCAGGTCGGGCTCACCCCGAGGAAGATTCATGTCACATCTGATTTCGAGCTGGCGCACGGCGCCAGTCGCCGCATTGCGCGCCGGATTGGTGCTTGGACTGGTCGCCAGCACCCTCGCGGCTTGTCGCAAGAATGAGCCGCCGCCCGACGTACCGCCGGTGGCCCGCAACGTCACCCTGGAGACGGTGGAAGACACGCCCCTCGAGGTGAACCTGCCGGCCAGCGGCAACGGGGCAATCACTTTCACCATCGTCGACGCACCGGACCACGGCACGTTGAGTGAGCTGCGCGCCAATGGCGCCATCACCTACACCCCCGGCGCCGACTACCATGGCGAAGATACGCTCATCTTTCGTGCCACCAACAGCAAGGGCCAGAGCGCCCAGGGCACGGTGACCCTCACCATCACCCCGGTGAACGACACGCCCACGCTCTCCCCGGTGGCCAACCAGACTCTCGCCGAGGACAGCTCGACCGGTCCCCTGGCCTTCACCGTGGGCGACGTGGAGACCCCCGCCGACGGCCTCGTGGTCACCGCCACGTCCTCCAACACCGCCCTGGTGCCCAACGCCCCCAGCAATCTCGTCCTCGGCTCCGGCGCCAGCCGCACCCTCGAGGTGGTTCCCGCTGCCAACGCCAGCGGCGCCACCACCATCACCCTCTCGGTGAGCGATGGCTCCGCCACCACCTCCACCACCTTCACGGTCGACGTCACGGCGGTGAACGACGTTCCCACCATTTCCCCGGTGGCCAACCAGAGCATCACCGCTGGCGGCTCCACCGGCGACCTGGCCTTCACCGTGGGCGACGTGGACACCGCCGCCGACGGCCTCGTGGTCACCGCCACGTCCTCCAATACCGACCTGGTGCCCAACGAGCCCGGCAACCTCGTCCTCGGCGGCTCCGGCGCCAGCCGCACCCTCAACGTCGTCCCCGCCGCCAGCGTCAGCGGCTCCACCACCATCACCCTCTCGGTGGGTGACGGCTCCGCCACCACCTCCACCACCTTCACGGTCGACGTCACCGGCCTTGCGAGCCTCTACTGGATGACCGCCGCCGGCTCGCTGTGGCGGGTCGACGTGAACGGCGCGAATGCCATGGAGCTCGCGACCGACCTCAGCGGGGGGGGTTCCATCGCCACCGACCCGGAAGCCCGTACCCTCTTCTACACGCGCGACAGCGCCATCGTTCGAGCGGACAGTGATGGGGCGAACCCGGTCGATATCGTGGCGAACGGAGGCTTCCCCAGCGGGCTGGCGGTCGATTCGACGAACAGCAAGCTGTACTGGTCCGATTTCAACGGAAGGCAGGTCATGCGCGCCGGGCTGGATGGCAGCAATCCCACGCCCGTCGTCGGCAGCCTCGATAGCCCCTCTGCCCTCGCGGTCGATGCCCCGAACGGCAAGGTGTATGTCATCACCTACAACAACACCCGGCTCGTACGCTTCAATCTGGATGGTAGCAACCTGGAGACCGTCGCTTCGAACCTGGGCGGCCAGGGCGTGGGCCTGGCGGTCGACTCGAGTGGAGGGAAGGTCTACTACTCGACCCGCGGCAACAGCATCTATGTCGCCAACCTGGACGGCTCCAACGTCACCCCCCTGGTGACCAACCAGAACACGGTGCACGGGATTGCCCTCGATGTCTCGGCCGGGCGGCTGTACTGGGCGGATTGGCTGGGTCAAGCGCTCCGGAGCGCCCAGCTGGCCGACGGCAGCGATATCCAGGGCGTGCACTCGGGCAGCAGCAGGAACCTGGGTCTGGCCTGGATGCCCGCGCCGTAACCACTGACTGATGCCCGCGCGATTGCGCGGCTCCACGAGAGGCGGACCTCATGGGCGTTGCAACCAGCGTTTGCAAGATGATGGGCGGGATGTTCATCACGGCGATTGACGGGTACGACGGGCTCAAGATTTCACTGAGCATCGCGGGGACCGTCAAAGACGACCTGAGCAGCTTGATATTCGGGCCGAAGATGGAGGGGCTGAAGATCAGCGAGGACTTCTGCAATGCCCCGTGCCTGGCCGCCTACGGCGGCAGCACCTTCATCTTCTTCCCGGATGGCAACACGCTCAAGTATGCAACGTACAGCGCCACCGGCTGGTCCGCCTCCGCCATGACGGTGCCCGGTGCCCAGCCCATGGCAGGCGCCTCCGCTGTCGCGTTCAACGGTCTGCTCTATGTCTTCTACCAGGGGCCGTCCCAGGGCCTCTGGTACAACGTGTTCAACGGCGCCGGTTGGTCCACCCCCACGCAGGTCACGCTCGCCTCCGGAAACCCCTCGCTGGCGGCGTCCTCGTCGACCTGCTCTCCGACCATCACTGTCGACATACCGCTCACCAACATTCCGGTAGGGGCGCAATACGCTTCAGCGCCATCCGCGGTGGTGTTCGAGACGCAGCTGTATGTCTTCTACCAGAGCTCCAACGGCCAGCAGCTGCGTTACTCCGTCTTCAACGGAACTTCATGGCTCGAGGATGAGGCGGTGTCGGGAGCGACGGTGTCGTGCTCGCCATCCGCGGTCGTCTACAACGGGGTGATCCACGTCATCTACCAGGGGCACAACAAGAATGGTTGCCTCTACTACAACACCTTTGCCGGCTCCAGCTGGTCGTCCGGCACGCAGATTCCTTCCAGCGCCGGCGTGAGCTCTTCACCGCAGGCCTGCGTGTTCAACGGCAACATCGTCGTGGTGCACGAGGGAAACGACGACAGCACGAACATCTACTACCTGTATTTCGATGGCAGCAGCTGGTCCAGCGACATGCAGCTTCTGCCCATCTCGCTGTCCTACGCGCCAGCCCCCGTCGTCTTCAACGGCGAGCTGCTCGTGTTCATGCAGGACAAGAACCAGCAGGGAGACCTCTACTACACGACCTCCAACGGCAGCGCGTGGAACCCGATGGACCAGGTCGACGGTGCTTCCATCAGCAACCAGCCCGCGCCGGTCGTGTTCAACGACCAGCTCTACGTGTTCTACGGCGGGCCCGACAACTCGAAGATCTACTACAGCCGCTGCACCACGAGCTGGTCGTGGTCCCCGGCCACGGCGCTCAACACCCTCGCCGTTTCGGCCGGGCCCGGCACCCTCTGCTTCGAGAGCGACCTGGTGTGCCTGTTCCAGAACCAGACCCAGCTCTTCTGCACCCTCTACGACACCAGCGCCCGGACCTGGACGCCGCCGGCGCCGCTCCCCGTCAACGTCGTGGGCACCGTCTCCGCGGTCTCATTCGCACCGGCAGGGGCGGCCTCCCAGCTGTATGTCTTCTACCAGGCCGCTGGCGCGAACGGAGAGGTCGGAGGGCTCTGGTACATCACGCTCGACCCGAGCACGCTTTCTTATTCCGACCCGGTCCAGCTCGCGGACGTCAGCATCCTCGGAAGTCCGTCGGCCGTGGTGCTGGCTTCGAACCTGAGCGTCTTCTTCCAGAGCGCAGGCGCCTGTCAGCAAGCGGTCTTCGACGGTACCACGTGGACGAACAGCAGCACCGGCATCGCCCTCAAGGAGTCGCCTTCGGCGGTGGTGCTGGATGGGTCCCCCTACTTCTTCTATCAAGGCGCGACCAACGCGAACCTGTACGTTGCGCGCCCGACCACGCCTGGCGAAGCCTGGGCCTGGACCGACCTCGGCTGCACGCTGTCATGCTCGCCTTCCGCCGTCGTGTTCAACGACAAGATCTACGTCTTGTTCCAGGGACAGGACGAGGGACAGAACGCGAGCGGTGAGCTCTTCTCCCTGACATATTCGGCCGACGGCACCACCACCCCGCCCGTCCAGGTGCCCAACCTCGGAATCTCGGACTCGCCGTCGGCCACGGTGGCGAATGGAGCGCTCCACGTCCTCCACGAAGGGGCGAGCAACAACGGACAGCTCTGGCACGATTCAATGAACAGCGCCGGCAGCTGGAGCGGAGACACGCTGGTGCAGAGCACGGTCCCACTCAGCAGTCCGTGCGTGGTCTCGTACAAGAACGTCATCTACAGCTTCTACGAGAGCTACGGGCAGCTCTGCTATTCCATCAACGCTGGTGGGACCAGCTTCTGGACCACACAGCAGCTCGTCCCCAACGTCAGCCTGTCTGGCACGCCGTCCGCCGCTGTTTTCAACGGCGTCATGTATATCTTCTACCAGAGCTCGAGCGGCGGAGCGCTGCTCTACGTCACGTGCGACAGCAGCGGCAATTTCAGCTCGCCCGTGACGGTGACGGGAGCGAGCATCACGGCCGGTCAGTCGCCCTCGGCCACGGCCTTTGGCAGCCTGCTGTATGTGTTCTACCCGAGCGGCGTCGCGAACGACTCTTCCATCACCTACAGCACCTTCAACGGCAGCGCGTGGCAGGGGCCGGTCGGTGGGCTTGGCACCATGGCCAACTCGCCCTCCGCCGTGGTGTACACCCCCGAGGGAGGGGCGGAGCAGCTCTACCTCTTCTTCAGCCAGAGCAACGGCTGGCTCTACTACAACGTGTTCAACGGAAGCAGCTGGTCCGGCACCACGACGGTCGGGTGGGAGCCGGTGATTACCGGCTCCCCCTCCGCCACGGCCACGCCGAACAGCCTGTACGTGGCCTATCAAGCGTCCGGAAACAGCGGCGTCCTCTATTACAGCGCGCTCCGCTGCGGCTCCTGGAGTGCGCCCACCTCTGTTCCAGGCGCGCAGAAGATGACGGGCTCGCCGGCGCTGGCGGCGCTCAACAACTATTCGGTGTGGGTCGTCTACGCCAATGCGGCCGGGCAGCTCTTCTACAACGTGCTCTCGGGTGTGAACAGCTGGGAGACCCAGATCCAGCTCATCCCCCAGAACTTGAACTCGGGCACCAACCTGCTGTCCAACGCGCCCAGCGCAGCGGTCTACAACGGCAAGCTCTACGTCGCGTACAAGGCGCACGGCCACAACAACATCTGGTACAACGCCTCGTCTGACGGGAACAGCTGGGGTCCCCAGACAGCCGCTTCGGGTGGAGGGTTGGACGGCTCTCCCTCGCTCGTTACGTACAACAACCAGCTCTACCTGTTCCACACCGGCGATTCCAACGACGGAAAGCTGGGCTGCACCGTCATGTCTTCGAACGGCGTCTGGTGCAATGACACCCAGATCTACGACGTCAGCACCAAGACCGCCGTCTTGACGGCTGCCAACATCGGCCCGTCCGCAGCGGTATTCGATGGCCGCATCTATTGCTTCATCAACGCAACCGGCTCACAGCTGGGCTACGTCATCATCGACTCGAGCATGACGTTCGGTACGAGCAGCCATCCCACCGTCCCCCTTCAAGCGGTGCTCACGGACAACGCCGGCACTTCGTTCCAGTCCACCGCTCCGGGCGCGGTTGTCTACAACGGCACCCTCTTCGGCTTCGTCAACAGTCTGACCCAGTCTCTCAACTACGTGAGCTCGACAAACCCGCCAACCGCCACCTACTCCACCGAGGTGGACTGGGGCTCGCTGCAGCAAGCAGGCTTCGGCGGAACGACCAGCAACGGCGGCGGCAGCGTGCTGGGGGTGGTCGTCGAGCAGGCAGCGGCCATCGCGGAGCCCTTCATCGGCGCCTACCTGGTGCCGTCCAACCTGGCCAACACGGCGTTCATCAAGGAGACCGAGAACGGGCCCAAGTGGGTGAAGCCCACCTGGAAGCTGGCGACTGACATCTGAATGGCGTTGGCCTCGCCTTCAGTCCAGCGCATGCCGCGCGGCCCTGAGCGTTCTTCAGGCCCGGCGGACATGGTAGGGGAAAGTCCGTACCCTCCTCCCAGGAGAGAGCATGTCCGAGGAAGACCGGCGGCGGTGGAACACCCGCTACCGCGAGCCGCAGGAAGCCCGGGAGCCCTCCGCCTTCCTGCGCTCGCTCGCGGACCTGCTTCCCGCCACGGGCCGTGCGCTCGACGTGGCGGGCGGCACCGGGCGGGAGGCCTTGTGGCTCGCGCGGAGGGGCCTGGACGTCACCCTGCTGGACATCTCGGAGGTGGCGCTCGAGCGGGCCTCCGAGGACGCACGGGCCGCGGGAGTGGGCCTGCGGACGCAGCCCCTGGACGTGGAGGTGGAGCCGCTCCCGCCCGGCCCCTTCGACGTCGTGCTGTGCCTGAACTTCCTCTGGCGGCCGCTGTTCGCCCGCTTCCCGGAGGTGCTCGCACCGGGCGGGCTGCTCGTCTTCGCACAGCCCACCCGGAGCAACCTCCAGCGGCACGCGCATCCCTCCGCCCGCTTCCTGCTGGAGGACGGGGAGCTGCCCGGGCTGCTCCAGGGGCTGGAGTGCGTCGCGTATACCGAGGGGTGGAGCGAGGAAGGGCGTCACGAGGCCCGCCTGGTGGCGAGCGCGCGAAGGGATGGGCCCCGTCGCGCGGGATGAGCGGGCAGCGCGTGTCGGCTCGCTGCCCCTGGAATGCGGGCCCGCGTGGCGGAATCAGAGCGGCGAGCAGGTGGAACAGACGGGCTTGATGAGCTTCCAGCTCCCGCACGTCGTCGGGCCGTCGCCGCTGCGGGGCTGCTTGCAGCACCGCTCGTAGTAGGTGCCCGGAAGCCCGAAGCCTCCTCCGGCGACCGTGGCGCAGTTGCCACAGGCCGCGGCCCAGTCCGTCTTCCCCTGGATGTAGCCCACCGTGTAGATGTCGCTGGTGCACAGCGGCGTCGAGCCGATGCCCTGCTCGACCTCATCCACCGTCGAAAGCGTCTCTTCCTGGGGGAGCTCCTCCGCCGGACCACAGGCCGCGAGCGCGAGTACGAAGCACGAAGCCGACACCCAGCGAATCATCTTCCGGTGCATGACAGGTCTCCTTGGATTGAGCGAGCCGGGCCCTGGACCGAGCGACATCCAGGTGCCGGTATCTCCCACTATGGCGCCACTTTGTTTCATCCCGCTACTGGTTGGCCGGGTTCACCCAGTCCGGCGGGTCCGTGAGCGGAATGACGTAGGACACCTCGTGCACGCCAATCAGGTCGAGGAAGCCGCCCACGGCACGCGACAGGGTATCCGGGGCAATCATCAGGCCCTTGCCCGCCTCGAGCATCGCGAGCGCGTCCTTCAGCTCGTTGACGCGCTCGGTGGTCGCCTGCCGCGCGGTCTCCGCGGCGGTGCCCGTGCCCGCGTCCGGGGTGTAGACGGCCAGCATCACCTCCGGTGACTCCGTCACCTGGGCCATGTCCCCCGAGAGCCCGCGGGCCAGCAGGCTCTGCCCCATGGTGAGCGAGATGTTGCTGGCGATGTAGTCCTCGCGAGAGGCGCCCCCATCCCGCTGCTCGTGGCCCCAGGCCCCCACCCCGTTGGCCATGACGTCATTGAGGAACGGCTGCCCGTTGGCCACGTAGCCCGCCGTGACGAAGAAGAAGCAGTGGAAGGCCTGGTTGTCCGTCAGGTCACTGAACTCGGGCCGCAGGTCCATGCCGCCCGTGAGGTCGAGCGCGACGCCCGGGTGGGCCACCTGCTCGCTGCCGAGCGCGTTGATCATCCCCACCACGTTGGAGCGCGCGCCGGGCTGGTTGAGCATGTCCAGCCCGTTCCCGGGCCCGACGAGACAGGCGTGGGTGGCGGCCACCGCGTAGTCCATCACCTGCTCGGGGCTCCACTCCGGATGGGAGCGCCGCACCGAGTCGATGGCGGCCCGCATCGACTCGGCCATGATGTGGCCGGCGCCCGTGCTCCGGGTGGCTTCGATGGCGGCGTGCACGGCCTCGCAGGCGGTCGTCAGCGTGGCCATGTCGTAGGTGTCCGCCACCAGCCGGTTCGCCACGGGCCCCAGGCCCATGGACTGGATGAGCGCGTCACGTCCGGGCCCGGCCGGCGTCGCCAGCACCGTGGCCAGCTGCTCCCGCGGCACCGACAGCGGCTGGCCGTACTGGGGGCGGGTGGACTGGTAGGCCAGCAGGTCCGGGAAGCTGCGTCCCGGCTCGTTCGGGTCGACGATGGAGCCGTCGGGCCGGCGCACGACGGCGTGCCCCACCCCGTCACGCGAGTCGGTGAGGAAGACGACGGAGTCCCCGGGCCGGGCCAGCCCCATGGCGCGCTCCAGGCAGTTGCTGTTGCCGTCCCCCAGCCGCTCGTTGCGCAGGGTGGTGGCCGCGCCCTGGGGCCCGCCCGTGGGCACGCCAATCGCGCGCAGGGACTGGTTCCTTCCGGCCACCTGGGCCTGGGACATGAACCCCGTCTGCGGGGAGGAAGGAGCCGGGGGAGCCGCCTTGACGGGCGGCGGGGGCGGCGGAGGCGGCGGCGCGGGCTTCACCTGGGGAGCGGCGACCGGGGCGGGCTTCGGGAAATGGATGTTCATGGGTTTTCTCCTGTGCGGCGCTCGAAATCGCCGCCTCTTGAATCGATGACAGGAGGACCTGAATGGACGTCGCGAAAAATCGACCGCGACGTCTTTCCGCGTGCCCCTGCCATGGATTCAGGAGGCAGCGACATGACGAAAGGAGTTCCGCTACCCCGAGGCCAACGCGAACGAGAGCGACGCCGACTTCGTCACGCGCCTGCGCGCCGACCCCACGAAGAGCACGCTGGTCGCGGACGCGCTGGACGCCATCCTCGCCCACCCCGATGTGAACTGGAACGGGCTGTTCGCCGGGCAGGACCTGTCCGGCGCCACCATCCACGCCCCGTTGGAGTACGTGAACTTCGACCAAGTCACCGGGACGGACGTGACGTTCGCCGCGTCCGTCACCGTGCGGATGGAGACGACCGCCCGGGGCCACACCTTCGCGGAGTGGCAGAGCGCCGTGACGACCGGGCAGACGAACTGGCACGGCCACCCCGGCACCACCAGCGACACCCCGACGCTGGCCTCGTTCACCCTCCCCGGGACACCCTGCACGAGCTGTATGCGCGCATGGAGGCCCAGGGGCTGGGCGCGGAGGCCCAGGCCCTGCGCACGCAGCTGGACGCGCTCAACTCCTTCACCCTCCAGGAGCTCTTCTCGGCGCAGGCGCAGTTCCCGAACCTGAGCGGCGCGGCACACATCGGCACATATCGACGCATCGGTCCTCTGGACGGCGGCAACCACCAGGGACGCATCATTCCGGCCCGAGCGGCGATAATCCGTTCGGGTCGCTTTTCGACCATGCAGAGGGGGAAAACAGATGTCGACGCGGATTTCGCAAGGGAGTTCCTTCCAGCCCACGACACTGAAGGGGCCTGACAGTTCCACCCGGCCACCGGTGGAGGTGAAGCCGCCTCCGCCCCAGCCCGCCCCGACGCCCCCGCCGGCCGCCGACGAGTTCATCAGCGGCGTGGTCCGCGACTTCACGCGGCTGCTGGGAGAGGTGGGCGCGGCGGTCTCCAAGGCGGCGGCGGCCGCCGAGGCCGCGTCGGCCTCGTCCGAGACGGGCGGCAACTCCACCGTCCGGGGTGACGAGGACGGGAAGAGCGCCGACATCATCATCCAGGGCGATACGGGAGGCACCACGACGACGTAGGTCAGCGCGGCGGCAAACGCGCCGACAGCCAGCGGGCCACGTCGGCGGCGTCCAGCTCCCGCCGCTGTGAGGACCTCGCGTAGTCCGTCACCGCGCCGCGCGCCTCGTCCAGCGCGGCGCGGCGCTGTCCGTTGAGCCACAGCGCCCGGGCCAGGACGAAGCGCGTCTCCGCCACGTTGGCGGGGTCCGCGCCCAGGGTGGCCCGCAGCGCCAGGGCCCGCCTCGCGGCCGCTTCCGCCGCGGGGCCCCGCCCCTGCTCCACCTGTGTCAGCGCCAGCCCGGTGAGGATGTCCGCCAGCGCGTCGGAGCCCGCGCCGTCCGCGGCCTGCTTCGCCCGCTCGGCCGACTCGAACAGGCGCTGCGCCTCCGCCCACCGCCCGCGCGCCGACAGCACGTGCGCGAGCGTGCTCTCGTAGAAGGTGAAGTCCGCATGGCCCACGGGCAGCTTCGCCCGCGCCAGGCGCAGCGCGCGCTCCGCGGAGTCGAGCGCCGGCTCGAGCGCGCGGCTCCGCAGCTCCAGCAGCGCGAGCTGGCCATGCGCGTCCGCGACCTCCAGGCTGTCGTCACCCGAGCCCCGGCGCGACAGCTCCAGGGCGCGGCGCAGGTCCTCACGCGCCTCGTCGAAGCGCCCCAGCCCCTGGAGCAGGATGGAGCGGTTCGTGAGGGGCACGGCCAGGTCCGGGTGCTCCGGGCCGTCCAGGGCCTCCAGGAGCCGTATCGCGCGGTCGTAGTACGCCCTTCCCGCCTCGGCGTCGCCCTGCCGCCGGGCGATGCGGCCCAGGCTGGTGAGGAGGGCCACCACAGCGGGGTGGCCCGGCCCCACCGAGCGCTCCATCGCGGAGAGCGCCTGCTGGAAGACCTCCTTCGCCTCCGCGTCGCGCCGGGCGGAGTAGAGCAGCGTGCCCCACTGGAGGAAGGCGCGCGCGGTGTCCGGGTGGCCGTCGCCCAGCAGCCGGCGGTAGGCGGAGACGGCCTCCGCGTTGAGCTTCACCGCGCCGTCCACGTTTCCCTGCGCGGACTCGAGCGCCGCGCGGTTGGCGAGCAGCCGCGCGGCGAGGACGGGCTCGCCGCCCACGCGCTCCAGCGCCGCCGCCGCGAGGTCCGCGCCCAGGCGCGCCTCGTCGAAGCGCTTGAGCCGCCGCCCCGCCGCGAACACCAGGTCCGTCCAGGCCCTGGCCGCGAGCAGCTCATGCCGCCCCGCCTCCGCCGCCACCGCCGCGCGCCGCAGCGACTCCACCGCTTCGCGGACGAGCCCCGCGTCGTGCTGCGCGAGCGCGTGCAGGTGCAGCACCTCCGCCTCCACCGGCCGGTAGCCCAGCGCCTCCACCTCCGTGCGCAGCGCCTGGAGGGGCTCCATCACCTGGCGGAAGCGGCCCGCCTCGCGCCGCGCGCGCAGCTCGACCAGCGTCAGCCGCGCGGCCTCCACCTTCGCCCGCAGCGCGGCGTCCGACGGGGGCGGCGTGGGCGAGGCGGTGAGCACCGCCACCTCGCCACAGGAGGCCAGCTCGGGGAGCGCATGGGCCATGCTCAGCGAGCGGGAGACGACCTCGCGGTCCGCCGCGAGGTACAGCGAGGAGAGCGACTTCAGCGCCTGGAGGCCGCGGGCCAGGCAGCGCTCCTGCAGCCAGAGCGTCTCCTCCGGCAGGCGGTGCACCACCGCCGCGCGGCACACCTCCTGGCGCAGCCGCACCCACTGGTCCGCGTAGGCCCCCACCACGGCCCGCGAGGCGCTCCAGGCCGCGTCCGCGTGGGGCAGCCCGGTGCCGGCGAATGCCCGGGTGAGGGCCCCCACCGCCGCCTCGTCCCAGGTGCCCGCGAGCGCCTGCTGCTGGGAGTCGCAGGCGGCGAGACGGGTGTGCTGCGCGTACTGGGGCGCCGCGAAGGCGGTGGCGGCCCCGAGCAGCGCCACCCCGCCGGCCGTGAGCCACGCGCGCCTGCGCCCCATGTCCCGCGAGAGCCGCTGCAACAGGACGCGCATCGACGGGTGACGGCGCGACGGCTCGCTGGACAGCCCCTGGAGCACCACGGACTTCAGCCAGCCGGGCACCCGGCCCGCGGGGATGGCGCTGACCCTACCGAGCGTGATGTTCCGGCAGACCTCGTCCACGCTGTCGCCGGAGAAGGGGCGCTCGTCGAAGAGGGCCTCGAACAGCGACGCGCAGAAGCTGAACTGGTCCGAGAGCGCGTCGACGGCGCGGCCCTCGAGCTGCTCGGGCGGCATGTAGGCCGGCGTGCCCATGACGCGCCCGGCGCGGGTCAGCTTGACGTCCAGCGCTCCCGGCGTGACGCCGACGAGCTCGGGGCGCGGGGCCTGGACACCCGAGGCCTGGAGCACCAGCCCGAAGTCGGTGACGCGCGCGCGGCCGTCCTCGCCCACCAGCAGGTTGTCGGGCTTGATGTCGCGGTGAATCAGCCCGTGGGCGTGCGCCGCCTCGAGCCCGCGTCCGGCCTGCACGAAGACGTCCACCACCTCGCGCCAGCCGCGCGGCGCCTGGCGCAGCCACTCACGCAGGTTGCCGCCGCGTACGTACTCCATGGCGATGAACAGGCCCCCGTCCCACGTCCCCACGTCGTGGATGCCCACCACGTGGGGGTGCGCCACCCGCGCCATCGCCTGGGCCTCGCGCTGCAGCCGGGGCTGCGCCTCGTCCCCCAGCAGCGCGACGAGCTCGGCGCGCAGCAGCTTGAGGCACACGGTGCGGTCCAGCTCCGGGTCCCAGGCGGTGTAGACCACCCCCATGCCACCCTCGCCCAAGGGGCGCAGCACGACGTAGCGCCCCACCCGGGTGCCCTGCGGGAGACCGCCGCGCGACAGAGGCGCGGGCGGCCTGTCCGGCGCGGACTCCAGCCGGCCACGGCGCGCGCGCGCCGGCGAGAGCGGCACCGTCCGGTCCGGGTCCCCCGTGTCCGCCGCGCCGTCCGCGCCGGCATTCAGCCACTGCGCCAGCAGCTCGCGGCAGGCGGCGCAGGTGGCGACATGCGCGTCCACGTCCGCGCGCGCGGCCTCCGGCAGGTGGCCGCCGGCGTAGTCCAGCAGCGCGTTTTCATCGAGGCAGGCCATGCGCCGGGCTCAACGCGGGAACAGCTGGCTCATGCGCAGCTCCAGGTTGCTCTGGAGCAGGCGGATGACGCTCTGCAGCTCCGCGGGGCTCAGCCGGTAGCGCTCCTTCAGCAGGCGCAGCGTGTGCTTCACCATGGCCTCCCGGGCATTGGCGAGCCGGCGGCTCAGGGTGGCGCGGTGCACCTGGTAGTGCCGCGCGAGCTGCTCCACCCCCACGCCGTCCGCGAAGTGCAGCCGCAGGAGCGTCTTCTCCTGCGCGTCCAGCGCCTCCAGCGCGTCCCGGAAGCACTCGGCGAACTCGCGCTGGTGGCGGCGGCGGAGGTAGTCGAGCTCCGGGTCCGCGCGGTCCGAGGGCAGGTCGAGCAGCGCGTCATCTCCCGCCTCCTGGCGGGCGGGGCCGCGCAGGTTCAGCGCGTCCCGGATGACCGCGGCCCGGACCCAGCCCACCAGCGGGCCGCGCCCCGAGTAGTCCAGGATGCGGGGCCGCTCGCCCACGAACAGCTTCTGGCGGAGCTGCTGGGTGAGCTCCTCGCGGAACGCGGGTGACGGGTCCATCCGCTCCGCGGCCCGGACGGCCTGGGACAGCACCTTGTCGTCGAAGTGGCGCAAGGCCCCGGGCTCGTTGCGCGCGCACGCGAAGGCGAGCAGCAAATCTCCCACGTGGAGCGCCTCCAGGCCCTGCTCCACGGGAGCGCCGGGAAGGAGCCGCTCCGCCAGGAAGGCGACGAAGTCCTCCGGGGATATCGCCAGTTCCGGCCACGCCGCCGCCGCCTCGGAGACACGGGCCTGGAGCCGGGCTTCGAGCGCCGCGCCATCGAGACTCGCGGCGTCGGCACCCCGCGGAAGGTGTCCGGTGAAGATGGCTGCCAGTTTCACGGCTGGCGAGGGGAGCACGGCCTCATTGTAGTGGAGGAAGGGCTGGCACCGGTAGCGCCCCCCGGGAGCTCGGGGCTCCGGTAGATGGCGAGGCTCCCGGAGGGCTGGGCCACCAGCGTCAGCCATGGGCGCGAAAGCGGCGGCAGGTCGACACAGCAGACCCGAATCCGCCGCGTCCGTGAGATGGACTCGAGCGCCGCGAGGACCTGCTCCAGGCGCTCACCACTGAAGGGGCAGTACAGGAAGAAGACCGACCCGCCGGTGAGGCCTCCGGCGAGCCTCGCCGCGTCGCCCTCCACCACCGAGAAGCGCGACACGCTCAAGCGCTCCGCGAGCTGGCGCGAGGCCGTGACGAGGTCGGGCTGAATCTCGACGCCCAGCGACGTCGCCCCGCTCAGGATTTGCGTCAGCACCGCCGCCCGTCCGAGCCCCGAGCCGACGTCGACGAACACGTCGTCGGGCCGCACCTGGGCGTGCTCCACCACCTGAAGCAGGACGTCGACCGGACACGGCATGTAGGGGACGCAATCCCGTGGAAGCGCGGGACCGTCGTCAGGAAGTGCATCGAGTCCGAAGACGTGGTCCACCCAGGCATCGCGCTCGGCCGGGGGCACGTCCAGCAGCGCCGTCCGGAAGGTCGCTGACGTTGCCTGCCCGTTGGAGAGCAGCGAGCGCATCCGCCCGGCGCTGTCACGGTGCACCTGTTCCATGGCCCCGCAGCATACGCTCGTGCCGGCGACATGCCCCGTCCGCCAGGCCGCCCGGGCAGCGGGCGTCGCCGGACGGACACGGAGCCCCTCGCTCCAGGGCAACTGAAGCGCGCGCGGCGCCATGCTTCACCTTGTGGGCGCGGACCGTTCCGGAAGAAAGTGGGCACGGGCCGACGGGCGGCACGCCGTCTGCTCACACCTCTGACCGGGAGCACCGATGCCCGTCGTGGAATCCCGCATCGACACCGTGACGCTCTACCAGCAGGGCGCGCGGGTGACGCGGCTGCTGACGCTGGACTGCCCCGAGGGCCGCGCGCCCGGGGAGCTCGAAATCCCCCGGCTGCCGCTGGCGCTGTTCGACCCCACGGTGCGCGTGCGGGTGCTGTCCACCGGTGGCGACGGCGCGGACCTCACGGCCACGAACGTGCGCGTGGGCCTGTGGCTGCCGCCCCGCGAGGCGCCGCTGGAGACGGTGGACCAGGCCGCGCTGCGCACGCTGCGGCAGCAGGTGCGCACGGTGGAGAGCCACATCCGCCAGCGCCAGTGGGAGCTGGAGGTCTTCGGCGGCATCACCGTGCCCCCGCGCCCGAAGCCCGAGGAGGGCAAGCCCCCACCGCCCTCGCCCCTGGGCGCGCGCATGGCGCTGGAGCAGTTCACCCATGACGGGGCGCAGGCCCGGCTCGCGGAGATGCGCACCCTGGGCGAGCAGCTCCGGACGCTGCGCGAGGAGGTGGCCGTCCTCGAGCAGCGGCTGTCCCAGGCCTCCACCGCGCGGCAGGTGACGGCCCAGGACCTCTACAAGTCCGTGCACGTGCAGCTGCGCCACCAGGGGGCCGCGCTCTCCCGCGCGAGCCTCTCCGTGGAGTACTTCGTCCCCGGCGCGCGCTGGGCGCCCAGCTACCAGTGCCGCCTGACGCGGGACTGCCGGCAGATGGAGCTGGTGATGCGCGCCCTCATCGGCCAGTACTCCGGCGAGGACTGGAGCGGCGTGAAGCTGGTGCTCTCCACCGCCGCCCCGATGAGCTGGACGGAGCTGCCGGAGCTGTCCTCCATCCGCATCGGCCGCGCGCAGCCCCCGCCCCCCGCGCGCACGGGCTTCCGTCCGCCGCCCCAGGGCGCCGCCTCGCTCTTCTCCGACTTCGACCGGGACCGGCAGGCGCTGCTGCGCGTGCTGCCCTCCCCCTCGCCCTTCCCGCTCCCCGCCCTCGGCGAGCCCCTGGACATCGAGAGCATGGAGCCCCCCGTCCCGGCGGAGATGGACGCCATGATGAGCGAGGGCGGCGTCGATGACGAGGACATGAGGGGGCTGGCCGCCCCCTCGATGAAGTCCTACGCCGCCCAGGACGAGGAGGAGATGTCCTACGAGTCCGCGGCGGTGGCCGAGGCGCCCATGGCCCCGCCTCGTCCCGCCGCGCCCAGCAGGTCCCTCATGCCCGCCGTCTCCGCCGGGCCGCCCGCGCGCCGCAGCAAGGAGCTGTCCAAGAAGATGGACCGGGGCGGGCCCTCCTTCGGGTCCGGCGCCGGGCCCACGCAGGCCGGCCTGGAGGCGGTGGTCTTCACCCACCTGCGGCTCGCGCCCGCCTCGGACGGGGCGCACCGCAACCGGCTCCAGCCCATGGACGCGCGCCGCTTCTATCTGGAGACGCTGGCGCGCTTCCAGGTGGAGGTGACGTTCGACGTCATGGCGGCGGTGGCCGGGGCGGAAGCACGCGCCCAGGGCATGGCCTCCACGCCGCTGCCCGGCGGCACCGCCGACGTGAGGAACAGCTCCAGCCGCTTCGACTTCAGCTACACGGCCGAGGCCACGGTGGATGTGCCCTCGGATGGTGTCTTCCACTCCGTGGCGCTGGGCGCGCGCACCGGTGACGCCAGCGTCCTCTACGTGGCCGTGCCGCGGGAGGACTCGAACGTCTACCGGCAGGCCGAGGTGCTGAACCCGCTGCCCGCCCCCATGCTGGCCGGCCCCGCCGAGGTGTACGTGGGCGGCGAGTACGTGCTGTCCACCACCCTGCCCACCGTGGCCCCCCGCGGCAACTTCAAGCTGGGCCTGGGCGTGGAGCAGGCCATCCGCTGCGCGCGCAACACCCGCTACCGGGAGCAGCGCAGCGGCTCCAAAATCGTGGCGACGACGGAGCTGTGGCACGACCTCACCATCGACCTGGCCAACAACCTGGACCGGGACATCACCTGCGAGGTCCGCGAGCGCATTCCCCAGCCCGCGCCCGACGCGGAGGTGGTGGTGGAAGAGGGCGCCGTCACCCCGGCGTGGGAGCCCTACACGCAGCAGGAGCGCGGCAGCAAAGCGCTGGAGGGCGGGCGGCGCTGGCGGCTCACCGTGCCGGCCAACCAGACCCAGCAGCTCTCCGCGCAGTACGTGGTGAAGCTGTATGCCAACAACGAGCTCGAGGGCGGCAACCGCCGCGAGGCCTGACATGAGCACGGCGATTGAGATTCAGGGCGTGGAGCGTCAGGAGCCCCCGCTGCCCACCGGGGCCACGCGGCTGGACGCACCGGTGCGCGGCGTGACGCTGCTGGAGGACCGGGCCCAGGTGACGCGCCAGGGCACCGTGCGCGTGCGCGCCGGGCAGAACCGCGTCGTGCTCACCGGCGTCGCACCCGTGATGCAGGACGTGTCCCTGCGCGCCGAGGTGCTCTCCGGCCCCGCGCGCGTGGCGGACGCCCGCCTGCGCCGGGCCCTGCGCATCCGCACCCTGGACAAGCCGGAGGCGGCCCGCCTCCTGGAGGAGCGGCTGCGCGTCCTCCAGCGCGAGTACGGGCAGCTGCTCGAGGACCAGGCGCGCAACCGGCTCCGCTTCGAGCGCGTGGGCAACATGCTGGTGCTGGGCGCGGGCGAAATCCCCGAGGACGCCGGCTGGGGCATGGGCACCGCGGCCCAGTGGCAGGACACCTTCGACGCGATGTTCCGCAGGGCCCGCCAGCTTCGCGAGGAGGCGCTCCAGGCCAGCTTCAAGATGGAGCGGCTGTCGGACGAGCTGACCAGCGTGGCCCGCCAGCGGCAGGCGATGGACCGCGTGGACCACCAGGTGGTGTCCTGGCTGGAGGCGGACCTGCTGGCCAGCGCCGACGGCGAGGTGGAGGTGCGCATCGACTACGTGGTGCCCAATGCCATGTGGCGGCCGCTGCACACGGCGCGGCTGGTGGAGGGCGGACAGGTGCGCGTCACCTCGTCCGCCGCGGTGTGGCAGGACACGGGCGAGGACTGGAAGGACGTGGACCTCCAGTTCTCCACGGCGCGCTCGTCGCTGGGAATCGAGCCGCCGCTGCTGGGCGACGACCTGCTCACCGTGAAGAAGAAGAACGAGACGGTGCTGGTGCAGGCGCGCCAGGTGGCGGTGCAGAAGGCCGGCCTGGGCAGCGCCCCCGCGAAGGGCGGCGCGCCGGCCACCGTGGACCTGCCGGGCGTGGATGATGGCGGCGAGACGCGCAACCTCAAGGCGCCCGGGAAGAGCACCGTGCCCTCGGACGGGCGGCCCAACGTCGTGCCGCTGTTCACCTTCGAGGACGCGGCGCGCTCGGAGCTGGTGGCCTTCCCGGAGCTGGAGCCCAAGGCCTTCCTGCGGGCGGTGGCGCGCAACACCTCCTCCAGCCCGGTGCTGGCGGGCCCGGTGGAGTTGCTGCGCGACAACGGCTTCGTGGGCTGGACGCAGACGCTGTTCGTGGCGCCCCAGGAGAAGTTCGAGCTGAGCTTCGGACCGGACGACGCCATCCGCATCCAGCGCGAGGACAAGAAGCACCGCGAGGAGGTGGACTCGGTGAGCAAGTGGACCGAGCAGACACTGCACCGGCTCATCTACCTGTCCAACCTGTCCGGCGAGGCGCGCACCGTCACCGTCACCGAGCGCATCCCCGTGGCGGAAATCGAGCACGTGAAGGTGGAGCTGGACACGAAGAAGACCACCGGCGGGCCCGTGCTCGATGAGAATGGCTTCGTCACCTGGAAGGTGGAGCTGCCCGCCAACGGACACACCACGCTCCACCTGTGGTTCAAGATGTCAATGGCGCCAGGGGTCCAGATTTCCTGAGCGGCCGGATACGGGAAACCCCCGACGTCGGGACACCCGGGCGCACTCGTACACGCGACAGGCAACCTTGTGCGCCTTCTCGAGACAATACCCGGGTGGAGTGATGGAAGAGGAGCGGACCCGTGGACCCTCGTATTTCCCGGACCCTGCCGTCCGCGACGCAGAGCGCCGTCGCGAACAAGGGGGGCGCGAAGGGCCGCGACTGGCTGAACATCCCCCACATCAATCAGCTCCGCCCGGACGGTGCCAACGAGGGCTACGTCAACGGAGCCTCCTTCTGTGGCCCCGCCGTGGTGGCGATGCTCGCCCGGGGGGCCAACAGGCATCCCGGTCTGAGTGATGCCCGGCTCATCCAGGAGCTCTCCGAGGGCCTGGTGTCCCGGAACGGGACGTCGCCCCAGGACCTGACGAAGATGCTCGCGCGCGTCGACCTCCCCTCGGGCGGCCCGGCGCTGTCCGGCTCCTACACGGACACCCAGTTGCAACAGCACCTGCGTCAGGGCCACAAGCTCATCGCCCAGGTGGAGTCGGTCAACGCGAAGACCGGGGAGCGCAGCGCGCACTACATCCTGGTGCGGGGCATGACGCCCGACGGCAAGTACCGCATCTCCAATCCGATGGCCAACGGGCCCCAGGTGCTGTCCCCCAACCGGCTCCGCGGGCTCGTGAAACGGGCGCCGCCGGATGGAGGGATGCTCATCCCCGTGGCCCAGCCGCGCAACATCCCCAAGGGCGCAGGCCCCGTCACTCCCCGGCCCGCGCGGCTGGACTCGCCGGGGCGGAACGACGGCCCCATGGGAGTCATGGCTCGCCGGGAGAAGCGCAACGACTTCAAGCTCGGCATCGACTACGGCGGCCGCGAGGTGCGCCCCGCCATCAGCTCCGTCAGCGCCATGGGCTTCGGGTCGCGCAGCAACATCCCCTACGACATGGCCAGCATCGGCCGCGATGCGATGCGCTACGGCTCCAGCCGACCGGTGACTCCAGACCGCTTCTCCGCGGAGGACTTCGCGGGCCGGCTGCTGTGGCTCAAGCGGAAGGGAGAGCCCAAGGCCCTCAAGGTCCTGGAGCTCCTCCAGTCCAGCCCCTACCCCAGGGACCAGCGCGTCTTCGAGCGCGTCATGCGGGCCGAGCTGCGCCAGCCCGGCATCGGCAAGAAGCTCCTGGGCGACCCCTGCTGAGCGGCGGGTACCGGGCGCACCGCGTATGCTAGCCTCCAGGCGCCTTGGCATCGGTGCCTCCAGAGGAAGACGGGGAGCTCGCGGGCCCGGAGACCACGCCGCTCGAGCAGGTGCGCGCCCCCGCGCGCCTCCGCCTGAAGCTCCTGGTCCTCTCCGGGCCGGACGTGGGCCGCAGCGTGCTGCTCGAGCCAGGCCAGTACCGGATTGGCTCGTCCCCCTCCTGCGAGATTGCGCTGAGCGACAAGACCGTCTCGCGCCAGCACCTGCGGCTGGAGGTGCGTGAGGACGGCGTGCGGGCCGTGGACGCGGGCTCGCGCAATGGCTCCTTCTGCGAGCAGATGCGCTTCTCCGAGCTGGAGGTCCGCGTGGGCGCCGTCCTCCAGGTGGGCACGACGGAGTTCAAGCTGGTGCCGGAGGAGGCTCGCGAGCGCATCATCCCTCCCTCCGCGCGCGAGTCCTTTGGCGCGCTGGTGGGCGGCAGCCGGCCCATGCGCGAGCTGTTCACCCTGCTGGAGCGGCTGGCGGCGGGGGACGCGGACGTGCTCGTGCAGGGCGAGACGGGCACGGGCAAGGAGCTGTGCGCCGAGGCGCTTCATCAGCAGGGCCGGCGCAGCCAGGGCCCGTTCGTCATCGTCGACCTGGCCGGCGTGGCGCCCTCGCTCATCGAGTCCGAGCTGTTCGGCCACGTGAAGGGCGCCTTCACCGGAGCCCATGGGGAGCGCGCCGGCGCCTTCGAGCGGGCCCACGGGGGCACCGTCTTCCTGGACGAGGTGGGCGAGCTGCCGCTGGAGCTCCAGCCCCGGCTCCTGCGGGTGCTGGAGCGGCGCCAGTTGAAGCGGGTGGGCGCCAATGACTACCGCACCGTGGACATGCGGGTGGTCGCCGCCACGCACGTCGACCTGGAAGGCGCGGTGAAGGCCGGCAAGTTCCGCAGGGACTTGTTCCACCGGCTCGCCGTGCTGCGCGTCACCCTCCCCCCGCTGCGCGAGCGGCCCGAGGACCTTCCCCTCCTGGTGGACACGGTGCTGCGGCGCATGGGCAAGCCCCCGGGCGCGCTGTCGGAGCAGACGCGCGCGCTGCTGACCCAGTACCCGTGGCCGGGCAACGTGCGCGAGCTGCGCAACGTGGTGGAGCAGGTGGTGAACCTGGGCGAGGAGACGCTGCCCGAGCTGCCCCAGGAGCCGCTCCAGCACGCCAGCGACGGTGGCGCGGCCGACCTGGAGCTGCCCTTCAAGGAAGCCAAGGAGCGGCTCATCGAGGGCTTCGAGCGCGACTACCTCCGGAGCCTGATGGAGCGGTGCGAGGGCAACCTCTCCCGCGCCTCGCGCGAGGCCGGCATCGACCGGTTCTACCTGCGCAAGCTGCTGAAGAAGCACGGGCTGGACGGGAACTGAGCCGGGGGTGGCGACTCCAGTCGCCAGGTGGCAACGCGACTCGCCAGGGACTGCGCCCATCGCCCGGGCCCGCGAGCCTTGGGCGTCGCGCTAAACCCCTGAAGAGACGAGCGCACCTTGTGCCGCGAGCCCGGCGAATGTGTGGCACGTCCCTCGCAGTAGGCATGGGCACACACCAGCGCTCCTCCGGACGCTGCGAACCCCAAAGGAAGATCCCATGCGCGCCATCAACTCCTCCGTCGGTTCCTCTGGCTGCTTCCCCGCTCAGCGCTCCTCCTTCGCCACCCGCCAGGCCAACCAGGCCAACCGCATCCAGAAGGGCATCAGTGACGGCTCCCTCACCTCCGAGGAGGCCAGCGGCCTGAAGGCGAAGCAGTCGCAGATCGCCGAGGCGAAGGACCGCGCGATGGCCGACGGCAAGATTGACAAGCAGGAGCGCAAGGAGCTGCGGAAGATGCAGCGGGAAGCCAGCCGCGACATCTTCGAGCAGCGGCACAACGGAGCCGAGGGCCCCGTCGCGCCCGAGCAGCGGGGCTGCAACATCAGCGGCCACCAGAGCGGCCAGGGCAACCGCATCCAGAAGGGCCTCAGCGATGGCTCGCTCAACGCCGGCGAGGCCCGCTCCCTGATGGACCAGCAGACCCGCATCGGGGAGGCCAAGGGCAAGGCGATGGCCGACGGGACGATGGACGAGACGGAGTACAACCAGCTCCGGCAGCTGCAGCGCGAGGCCAGCCTCAGCATCTTCAACGCACGCCACAACGACGGCATCCGCGTGTAGCCACCGCCCGGCGAGGCGCCGGGTGCCTTCACCGCAACAACAACGGCAGCCGCGTGTAGTCGCCGCGGCTCAGCGCGACATGGAGCGCTGGGGAGCAGGACGCTCCCCCCGGGCTTCGAGCCAGGTGCTGATCTCCGCCGCCTGCTTCTGCTGGCCCAGCGCCGTGTAGCGCTCCCGTGCCCGTCGCGCCTCCTCGCGGGCCTGCTCCAGCTCCCGGCCCGCGGCCCACAGCGCCTGCGCCAGGGTGAAGCCCGTCTGCGCGAGCGCCTCCGGGTCCGTGTTCTCGTAGGAGAGCGCCTGCCGCAGCGGTACGACGGCCTCTGCGGGGAGGCCCTGGGCCAGCAGCGTCTTGCCCACGCCATCCAGGGAGTAGGAGAGGTCGGGGTGCTCCGCCCCGAGCACCTTCCGCTTGAGCGCCTCGGCGTCGCGGAAGGACTTCAGGGCTTCGTCATGGCGCTTCAGCTGGAGGAAGCACTCGCCCAGCTCGTCCAGGTCGTCCGCCGTGGAGGGATGCTCCGCGCCCAGCGCGGCCTGACGCACGGCGAGCGCCGATTGAGCGTACTCCAGCGCCCGCGCGGGCTCCCCGCTCTCCCGGTACGCCGTGGCCAGCATGCTCCGGCGGATGGCGGCCTCGGGGTGCCCTGGCCCCTTGAGCTCCTCCGTGCGCCGCAGCGACTCGCTCAGCATGGCGATGGCCCTGGGAAGGTCTCCCAGGCGCAGCGCCGCGAGGCCCAGGGCGTGGCTCACCTTGGCCCGCCGCGGGTCCTCCGGCGCGAGTGAGCCCTCCAACGCGCGGGCCCTGGAGAAGGAGTCCCACGCCTCCTGGTAGCGCCCACCGAAGAGGGCGGTGTAGCCCAGGTTGACGTTCAGGTCGAAGGCCGCGGGCGGCTCGCTGCCCACCCGCTCGAGCACGCCCCGCGCCAGGTCACCCCACCGACGCGCCTCCTCCGGGTGGCCGTTGTTGGCCAGCGCGTAGGTGAAGCGGGTGAGCACCTCCAGGCGCTGCCGGTCCGCGCTGCCCGCCTCGGCGTCGCGCAGGGCATGCTCGAACTGGCGCAGGCTCTCCTCTGCTTCGCCTTGCTGATGAAGCAGCCAGGCCAGCAGGTAGCTCAGCTCGGCCTGCTGCGGGTGCCAGGCGGTGAGGGCCACCTGGGGCTCCAGCTTCCGCGCCAGCTCCAGCCCCTGGGCATAGCGGCCCGCATCGAGCAGCGCGCGAACCTGGGCGAGCTGCCCGCCAAGCTGCTCGAGGGCCGCGCGGCGCACGGGGTCGGCGGGCAGCGCGGGCTGCTCGGCCAGGGACTCGATGTCGCGGCACTCCTCGAGCCCCGGGAGCGCGGAGGCGGCATCCACGGCGCGCTCCACCACCTTGCCGTCCGCGCGGGTGAGCAGGTCCACCAGCGCGCCCAGGCTCTTGCGGCGGCGCTCCAGGCACACCATGCGCAACGACAGCAACTCCTCCGTCTGCTCACCGCGCACGCGGGTGGCCTCGCAGGCCTCGGTGTGCAGGCGGGCCCACCGGCTGGCATAGGCATCCAGCAGCCGCGTCGCCCCGAGGGCGCTCTCCGAGGCGAAGGGCCTGCCCGTAGCGCTGAAGGCGGCCTCCAGCTGCTGTCGCGCCCCGGGCCCCCAGACGGGGGCCACGAGGGAGTCCGCCCCGGCGCACACCTGGCTCTGGCGGTGGAGGTACAGGCCCACGCCCGCCGTGGCCACCGTCAGCAGGCCCAGGGCCGCGAGGGCTCCACGGCGATTGTTCCGCCGCTGCTCCCAGGAGAGCTCCGCCAGCAGGGCCTCCATGGAAGGAAAGCGGTCGTCCGGGTGCAGGGACAGGCCCCGCATCAGCGCGTTGCGCACCCGGGTGGAGACGCGAGGCTCCGCGGGAGGCGCCTTCGCGGTGCCATGAGGCAGCAGCCGCCAGGCCTCCGTGCCAGGGGGCGCCTTGCCCTGGTGTTGAACCGCCTGGGTCGCCGCTTCGACCATGCGCCGGGGCTCCACGGCGTGCTGGCGGTACAGCGCCCAGAACAGCGAAGCGCAGAAGCTGAACTGGTCCGCGCGGGCGTCCACGCCACTGCCCAGGTACTGCTCGGGCGGCATGAAGTGGGGAGTGCCCATCACCAGCCCCGGCTGCGTCAGCGGCGTGGCGGACTGGACGCTCCCCGCCCGGACCGACAGCGCCTCCTCGTCGGGTCGTGTCCCGTCATCCTCGTGGGAAAGGGGCGTGAGCCGAGCCAGCCCGAAGTCCATCACGCAGACGCGACCGTTGCGGCCCATGAGGACGTTGGCGGGCTTGAAGTCCCGGTGCACCAGCCCCACCCGGTGCGCGGCGAGCAACCCCTGCCCCGCCTGGAGGAACACGCGAAGCACCTCCTGCGGCGAGGGGGGCGGTTTCTGGCGGGCCCACTCGTGGAGGTTCTGCCCCTGGATGAACTCCATGGCGATGAAGACGCCACCGTCCACCGTCCCCACGTCATGCACGGTGATGACGTTGGGGTGGGAGACGCGGGCCATGGCCTGGGCCTCGCGCAGCAACCCGGCCGCCTCATCCGTGTCCCCTGGGCGGGCCTTGTCCGGGCGCAGCAGCTTGAGCGCCACCTTGCGGTCCAGCTCCGGGTCATGGGCGGCGTAGACCACGCCCATGCCGCCCTGCCCCACGGGGTTGAGGATGAGGTAGCGCTCGACGTGGGAGCCCCGCTCCAGCAGGCGCCCGGCGCGCGTGGGAGGGGGCGTGGGTGCGGTGTCAGGTGCGCTGTCGGGGCGCGCCTGGAGTCCCCGAGGGACTGGCGGACCGACGGGTTCCGTCATGCCCTCGTCGCCAGGGGGGGCGACGTCTTCATCCGAAGGAGGTCCGCTCATCGCGCCAGCAGCATAGGGCCGCGGCCCGCCCGGCGCACATCAAGGCAGCCCCGGTCTCTCTTTCTCATGAGATGTAATTGAGTGCCCCTGTTTTGACACATCATGGCGAGTGGGGGGGTGGCTGTCTCGCCCTCGGAAGGACTGGTACAAGTTCCCCCGCCACACCTCAGAGGGGGAAGTTCATCCATGAAGTCACGCGTCCTGTCCGCATTGGCCCTGCTTGGCCTGGTGTCCTGCGGAGACACCGCCACCGAGCCTGACTCCACCGTCTCGGAACCATCCACCGTCGAGCCCACGCCCACGTCCATGCGCCCAGACGCCAGCCTGGAGGTACTGGCGGCGATTCGGGCCCGCGAACCCGAGCGAGCAGCCCGGGCCCTGGCGGAGGTGGAGCAACGCTTCGCCACGCGCACCCCGGGCCTGGAGCTGCGGGTGCGCCGCGTGAAGACGAACCCGATGGGCGACACCCACGTCTGGATTCAGCAGGTCTTCCAGGGCACGCCGGTGGTGGGCAGGGATTTGGGCGTCATCGTCTCCCTGGACGAGCAGCTGCGGGTGCTGGGGACGCCGGATGACTTCAAGGAGGTGAAGGCGCCGAAGCTGACGGTGGCGGCGGGGCTGGCCAAAGCCCGGGCGCACGGGAAGACGCGGGGCCTGGCGCTCAAGGCAGACGCGGCGGAGGGCCTGCTGGAGCCCGTCTACGAGCACCGGCTGAAGGCGGGCGCGAGCGGAGAGAACGCGGCGGACTACGAGACGGTGGTGGTGGGCTTCGAGCGGGGCGTGCGCGTGAGCCTGGGGGCCTCCACCTCCCCCGAGGCTCCGAGAGAGCTGTTCGTGCGGGAGCGGGACGGCGCCGTGCTGGAGCGGGCCAAACCCCGCCGCGCCTATGCGAATGCAACGCTGCGCAGCAGGTACGCCGGCACCGTCACCTCGCTCCCGACGCTCCACAACCTGACGGATGGCATCTATTCCCTCACCAATCAGCGCTTCGACAAGGTCTCCTGGACCGCGTCACCCGACGCGACACCGGAGTACCTCTACACGCACACGGTGAATGACTGGGGCGACGGCCAGCTCTTCACGGGCGGCAGCCCCGCCAAGACCAACGGGCAGACGGCGGCGGCGGATGCCTATATCTCCATCTATGGCACCCTCCGGATGTGGACCGACGTCTACCTGCTGGACAGCTGGGACGGCAGCGGCTCTCCCATTGAAGCCATCGTCCACCTCCCGGATGCCAACGCCTATGCGATGGGCGGTGGCGTCGTCTGGCTGGGGTACCAATACGACGGCAGCGCCCCCAACAACCTGTCGAACAAGCCGCTGACCGACATCGAGACCGTGGGCCACGAAGTAGGCCACATGGCCTTCGAGGACATGATTGGCTACGTGCACCCCTACGACTTCGGCGAGGTGGCCGGAATGGACGAGGGGACGGCGGACATCTTCGGCCTGGTGGCCGGCTTCTACCTGCCGGATGCGCTCGCCACCGCGAGCGGTTGCAGTGGCCGCATCTGCGGCGGAGGGACTCGCCGGCCCATCACCGTGCGCAACGACTGGGTGGGTGGAAACGTGGTGGACTCCCGCTACGGCCGCTCGTTCATCGACCCGTTCCGGTACGCCGCATGGGACCCGAGCATCAAGACCGCGGATTCCCACGAGGCCTCGGGACCGCTGCGGCGGATGTTCTACTTCCTCAGTGTCGGCGTGCTGGAGGCCAGCAAGCTCCCGGCCGTGGGCCTGACGAAGCCGCAGCGCGCGAGCCTCTATCTGCCCAAGGGAATGACCGGACTGGGAATCGATACGGCGAACTGGCTCTGGTACCACACGCTCAGCAGCATCTATTTCTCACGCATCAGCGGCTACCACGACGCGAGGGAGATGATGCTGGAGGCGACGACGGCGCTGTACGGCCACAGGCCCCACACGCCGCAGTACAAAGCGGTGGAGGACGCCTGGGCCGCGGTGAATGTCGGGCCGCCGGCGGACCGCACGGCGCCTGAAATCACCATCGCCACCCAGCAGACCAGCCCCACGGAAGGCACGGTGACGGTGGACGTGACGGACGCCAACGGCATCTCCAGCGGCACGGTGGTCATCCGCTCCGCCCTCAATGGCTTCAACACCATCCATGACTGCACCGGCCACTGCGTCATCGCCTTCAATCCGACCGACTACGGGACGCATTCGGCGCACACGGTGAAGGTCACCGCGAAGGACACGCGGGAGAACGAGGTGTCCAAGCAGGTCTCCTTCGCGCTCGATGTCACCGCGCCAAGCGTGACCATCTTCGGGAACGACTACCGCAACTCGTGGCAGGACTGGAAGTACTCGGCCACCGACGCCTCGGGCATCACGCGGGCGAAGGTGCTGGTGGACGGGGCGGTGCATCTGGAGCAGTCGTGGGAAGCGCAGCCGGTGCCTGGCTTCGTCTTCGACCACGTCATCGTCGACCTCACAGGCCGGCCCGAGCGCTTGTATCCGGTGCGGTTCGAGACGACCGACCGCTTCGGGAATACCGACGTGATGAACTTCTCGCTCGCAGCAGACCGCACGCCACCCGACTTGTGCACGCTGACGGCGACGACGCACCCGACGGAGCTGGGCCGGGTCGACCTGACCGCCACCGGGCGAGACAGCCTCGCGGGGATGCACTCCATCAGGTTCTTGCGGGTGGGGGTGGACGATACACTCGCCTACTATTATGCCGCCGCGGTGGGCGGCTCCCAGGTCAGCAGAAGCCACTCCGTCACGCTGGCCCCAGGCACCTATACCTTCTACGCCAGGTGCGGCGACAAGGCCGTCAACTACGCCAACACGGCGCAGAAGACAGTCACCGTGCTGCCGGCATGCAACAGCATGGCAGTGGCCGGAGGCGCCCAGGTGGATGAGCGGACGTTCGCCATGGGCAAGACGTCGGGGACGGTGACGCTCCGCTATCAAACCTACGGCGTGCACGACCGCATCAAGGTCTACTCGGGAACGACGCTGGTGGCCGATACCCAATGCGCGGCCACGAGTGATGACACGTCTGTCTTCGCGTACAAGACGTTTACCTTTTCGGGAACGACGGGACAGCTGAAGGTGCGGGTGGAGCCGAACTGCAACCCCGTCACGGCGGCTCCCACCACCGAATGGGCCTACTCGCTGAGCTGTCCTCCGTGAGGCACTGACGGAGCCCCAAGCCCCGCCACGGCTTCGTGACGGGGCCTTCCCATGCGCGCAGCTGACGACCTCGCGGGCGGGCGTTACTTCTGGCCCGCGAGCCAGGAGCCCCACCGCACGAGCCGGGTGCCACCCGAGGGCTCGCGCTTGCCACCCGAGACTCCGCGATCACTGCTGCCGGAGAGCGGCTGGAAGCGCGCTTCATACGGCAGGCCCGCGAGCCCCGGGGCCCACGGCTCGGCGGCGTAGGTCTCCGAGAGGAAGAGCTGCATTCCATCCGCCTCCTCCGTGCTCTGCACGATGAGGGCGGGCACGTTGCCGGCCTGCGCGGTGAAGGTGCCACGGGTGCCGGACGCGGCGGATGCGGGAGGCCAGTCCCCCGAGGACAGCGCCTCCCACGGCAGGTTCACCAGCAGCTCCTCGAGGGGCTCCGGCTCGGCCTGGGAGAAGTCCGAGCAGGGGGCGGCGGTGGCGTCGTCGACGGGAGCCTCGGTGCGCAGCAGGTAGCCGCGCTCGGCCGTGAAGCACACGCGCTGCACGCCGGGCGAGGGGCCCACGTCCACGCGCCTGTCGTAGTACGCGCCCGGGCCCAGGGGCCGCTCCAGCGCGGGCACGGGGGCGTCGGCCCCGGCCGAGCCCTCGCGGAAGTCGCGCAGCGCCACCTTGATGCCGCCCGGGGTGTGGAAGCCGGCCGCCTCGGTGTCCGCCTCGAGCAGGCCGCGGGTGAGGTAGAGCGGGCCCGGCGCATTGGCGTACACGCGCGTGCGCAGGGGGCCGTCCACGGGGCGCTGGTCGCTGACGTAGCGCAGGGCCTCCCAGGTGCGGCCCGCGCTGGAGGCATTCTCGGCGGTGGCCTTGCCACCATGGGGCACGTCGAGCGGGCGCGTCGTGTCCGCGCGCACGGGAATGAGGAGGTCCCCCGCCAGCCGCGGCTGCGCCAGGGGCCGGCCGGCCTCGTCGGTGAAGGCCACGCGCACCCAGACCCAGGGCTGCTGCACGGCCACCACCTCCAGCGTCAGCTGCCCGGCGAGGGTGCGCGGGGTGCCGCCGCCGCGGGGCTCGGAGCCCTGCGTCGCCGAGAAGGTGTAGGTGACCCGGTCGCCCACGCGGGCGCGCTTCCAGGCGTCAGCGGCCTGCATCGGAGCGGACTCCTGCGTCTGCGTGTCGGAGGGAGACGGGCTGCTCGACTTCGTGCTCTCGCAGCCCGGGAGGAACGACAGGGCCGCGCCCAGCAGCGCGGCGAGGGGGAGGTTGGAGTGGCGCATGTGCATGCGGGACTGGGTACACCGGGAGTGTATTCACGCCCAGCTCTCGTCCCCACGAAACTCCTGGTGCGATGCGCCGAGAATGAATTCATCCGGCTGCGGTGCGTCGTGAGAAGATGACGCACCCGCCCGAGTGCGGTGCTGTGGGTGAGTCGCGCTGAACCTGGCTCGGGGTACCTGAGACCCCAGGGCGGGTGACCGATAACCAGACAGCACTGTGTTGTTCCGAAACGCCCGGGATTCCACGAGGATTTCGTAGCGCTGGCGCCGACTTGCGCCCACGAACGTCATCTTTATTTACAAACGTGGGTCTGGCCCCTGGAGCGCGGACAGTCCAGGTAAAGCATCGATTTCTGCTTTTTCCCTCTGTACGGCTGATTGGTACGTCAATTGCTCAAGCTCCCGTCAGCGCTGGACCGCGGCTGGCGGAAGCCAGGCGGCCGGTGCGTCCCCCCGCAGTCAGGTGTACGAGGAAATCCAAATGCTCAAGAACATGTTCAAGGGAGCTGCTGTCCTCGCGGTGAGCTGTGGCGTGCTGGCCGGCTGCGGTGACGCCATGAGCGAGAACGAGGAGATCACGGCCAACCTGATCGAGGCCGGCTACCAGGCCGACGACATCCGCGTTGTCGACGGCAACGTGTACGTGGGCAATGACGCGCACGTGACGCTCGAGGCGTCCCGCGAGATGATCTCGGGCACGGGCAGCCACGAGCAGTACAGCACCACCAACCTGGTGGGCACCTCCGTGACGCGCATCTGCGTCAACCCCACCTCCGGCTTCAACAGCTACACCCGCCTGAGCCAGGGCCTCGACCTGGCCATTGCCAACTACAACGCCCTGGGCCTGCGCATCACCTTCCAGCGCGGCGGCTCCGGCTGCACCGCGAACATCACCGCGCAGACCATGTCCGGCACCGGCGGCTCCGCGGGCTTCCCCTCGGGCGGCCGTCCGTACGGGACCATCAACATCGGCACGGGCCTGAACAGCTACAGCGTTGACGTGAACGAGCACGTCATCACCCACGAGCTCGGCCACGCCATCGGCTTCCGTCACTCGGACTACTACAACCGCGCCATCAGCTGCGGCAGCGGCGGCAACGAGGGCACGGCCGGCGTGGGCGCCAACCTCATCCCCGGCACGCCGAGCACGGCGACCGTGGGCGGCTCGGTCATGAACGCCTGCTTCCGCTCGACGGAGACCGGCGAGTGGACCAGCTCTGACCGCACCGCGCTGAACTACCTCTACTAAGAGATGGTACGGCGGCCCCATGGTCCATTCATGAGTCCGTGGGGCCAGGTTCTCGCGGGCACCCTCCTCCTGGGCATCCTGGCCTGTGGAGAAGAGCCGGTGCCCGTGGACCCTCCGGTTTGCGAAGCTCCGGCGGTGCCGGAGGTTCGCGGCCAATGGCAGTGCGGTCCGACGCTCGACTTCACCCCTGTGAACCTCTACCAGGGTGAGTTCGCGGACGTCGTGCAGGAGAAGGAAGAAGCGGTCGCCCTGATTGACGGGCGCTGCACCGGCACGCTGATTCAAGCGCTCGCGGGCCCGGTGCTGTTGACCGCGGGCCACTGTGTCGGGCTCGGGGACCGGTCGCTGCTGGTCTTCAACTTCGAGGAGCCGGCGGACGGCGACGAGCTGATGACCGAGGGCACCGTCATCGAGCAATCGCTCGAACCCGACTATGCGCTCATCAAGCTCGACACGCTGCCCGACGTCGCCCCGGTGCTGCTGACGTCCCAGGCCAGCGAGCGGCTGGCCATCATCCAGCACCCCCGGGGCCGTCCCAAGGTCGTCGCCGAGGGCCGCTACCTGGACTCGTGCAACCAGGTTGTCTACTACAAGGACCTGGACACCCTGGTCGGAAGCTCCGGCGCGGGCGTGCTCAACCGTCAAGGCCACCTGCTGGGCGTGCACACCGACGGCGACTGCGAAGAGAACGGCCGCGGGCACAACTGGGGCTGGACCATGGCGTCGGTCGTCGCTGCGTCCGAGCACCTGCAGGACGCCGACATCGCCGAGCGCTGAAGGACGCGGCGTTCACCTCATGTTTGCTTGAATCCACGGGGTGACCGTGACACGCGGCACCTCGTCTCCCATTTGAGAGCGAGGAAACCATGCGTCGCGAGCTGATGAAGGTGTGCGCTGTGCTGCCTGTGGCCGTGCTGGCCGCCTGTGGAAACATGACGACGGGCGACAAGCCGGCGGAGGCGCCGGGCCAGACGTCCCAGGCCGTCATCTACACGCCGCCCCCGCCGTCCAGCGGCAACATCTACGACAGCACGACGTACCTGGGTCCGGTGGGCCTGGGCGGCTCGGTGCGGACGTTCTTCACCCAGGCCCCCCAGTACTACTCCTTCAAGGTGACGGTGCCGGGCTCCCTCGTCGCCCGCTTCGAGGTGACGCACGAGGGCAGCACCATGTACCTGGACACGGGCCTGATGGTGTACGGGCCGAAGAACTCCAGCGGCAGCTACGGCCTCTACCCGTGGGCGCAGGACGACAACTACGGCTACGGCGAGCTGAGCCGGCTCGACACGTCGCTGCCGGCCGGTGAGTACCTGGTCGTGGTGAGCTCGGGCAGTGGGAAGGACAAGCAGTTCCGGTTGCAGACCACGTGCTTGAGCGGCGCCTGCCCCACGCCGCCGCCCGCGACGCCGGACACGTCCGGCTACGTGCCGGCGCTGACGCAGGGGGCTTTGACGGCGCAGCTCGAGGCGACGCTCGAGGCGGGCAACGACACGCGTGACTGGACGGAGGGCTCGCTGCGCCGCTTCGACATCGCGTGGCCGTACGCGGGCCAGCCCACGCTCAACCAGGTGGACCGGTCGGTGCTGCATGAGTACAGCGCGTTCGCCGCCGATGACGCCATCGCGCTCAGCTACACGCAGGCCCAGGCCTACCTGTACCCGGAGTTCGAGCCCCTGCTCCCGCAGATAGTCGCCGCCTACGGCAATGGCACGGAGAACGTGCAGGTGGCGACGCGCTACCACTCCTACCCGGTGGCGCCCGGCGCCTCCGGCTGGTTCCGCCTCTTCGTCATCCTCTTCCCGGTGTCGAAGAAGGTCGTCGTCTTCGAGCAGACCGGCTACGAGACCTGAGCCGGGCCGCCCCGGGGGCGGCGCCAGCCCCCACGCACCGGCCCCGGCATCCGCCCGCCCGCCTGCTCGCCGTGCCTGGAGTCCGCGCTCCCCCGAGCGCGGTTCACAGGAGAGGAGGCACGACGATGAGAACCTCGACCTGGGCCGGTGCGCTCGCGGCGCTGTGCCTGTCCGGCGGCGCGCTCGCGCACCATGGCTGGAGCAGCTACGACAACTCCCGCACCCTGACGCTCACGGGCGTCATCCGCGAGTCGGGCTATGAGAATCCACATGGCTTCGTGGACCTCGACGCCGCGAAGGAGGGCACGTGGCACGTCGTCCTCGCGCCGCCCTCGCGGATGGAGAGCCGGGGGCTGCCGAAGGCCGCGCTGAAGGAAGGCGCCAAAGTCACGGTGGAGGGCTACCCCCACCGCACCACCAAGGATGAGCTGCGCGCCGAGCGCATCACCGTGGAAGGCAAGACGGTGGAGCTGCGCTGATGTCGGCGCCGGGCGACCCCGGGTGGCTCGGCGGGCTGGAGTCGACGTGGCTCGCGGAGACGCTGCGCCGCGAGCCCCTGCTCTACCCGCTGCTGGAGGTGGTGCACATCCTCGGCTTCGTCGTCCTGGTGGGCGCGGCGGTGATGTTCGATTTGCGCCTGCTGGGGCTCTCCCGCCAGCTGCCGGTGACGGCGCTCGCGCGGCACCTGTTGCCGTGGGCCCGGCGCGGCCTCGCGGTGGCGGCGCCGTCGGGGGTGCTGCTCTTCCTGACGCAGGCGACGCAGCTCGGCAGGAGCCCCGTCTTCGGCCTCAAGCTCACGCTGCTCGCGCTCGCCGGGCTCAACGCCGCGCTGTTCCACCGGCGGGTCTTCCGCTCGTCGCGGGACTGGGACACGGAGGTGACGGCACCTCGCGCCGCGCGGGTGGCCGCCCTGCTGTCCCTCCTCCTGTGGACGGGCGTCATCACCTGCGGCCGCCTGCTGGCCTATCTCTGAGGCCACGAGGAAGCGCGGGGGCCCGCGACAACGGGCCCCCGGCGCCCACGACTACGGCACGAGATTGAACTCACCCTCGCGCAGCAGGCTCTCGATGGCGGGCGTGCGCTCCGCCGCCGCGAGCTCCGTCACTCGCACCGCCGGGAAGCGCACGCCGAGCCCCTGGTTCAGCCGGTGGTACAGCGTGTTCGTCCCCAGCGAGTACAGCTGCAGCCCGCGCAGCGAGTAGACGCCATCCAGCTTCGACAGGCCGGCATGCCCCGCCTCGAAGCGCAGGGTCAGCGTGTGCAAGCCCGCGCCGAGCTGGTCCGTCACCTGCGCCTCGGCCACCGGACGCTCCACGCCGTGGGCATCCGTCGCCACCAGCGTGCCCGTCACCTCGTAGCGGTCCAGCGCCGCGCTCTCCAGCGCCACGTCCACCTCCAGCGCCGCCACCTTCCCGGCCGCGTCACGCACCAGCCGCGCGCGCCCCACCTGGTCGATGCGCGCCGTCGGCACCGCGAAGCCGAAGGACGTCTGCGCCAGCCGGTCGAAGGACTGGCCACCCGCCGAGCCCACCGCGCGCACCTCCAGCACCCACGCGCCCGGCTCGTCCTTCTCGTTCATCACCCGCGACACCATGGCGCGGTGAGCGTTGCCCACCTTCACCACCGGCACCACGCGGTCCTTCTCGAAGCGCGGCGTGTAGAGCACGGCCTCGTAGCGCACGTGGTCCACCTTGTCGCCCGACTGGAGGCCCACCGTCACGTAGCCGTCGTCCCCGGGGAACAGCTGCATCGCGGAGGACGTGAGCGACAGCTCGATGCTGGAGGACGGCAGGCGCACCTCCACGGCCAGGCCCAACTCCGCCGCCTTGCGGCCCACCTGCACCTGGTAGCCGCCGCGCCCCATCTCCTTGTCCAGGCGGAGCATGGAGATGGGCCGGGTGATGCCTTCGGACTTCAGCTTCTCCGGGTCCACGCCCATCTGCGCGTTGCCCTGACGTGCCGCCTTCAGGTCCGCGCGGCGGCCCTTCGCGTCCAGCATCGTCACCTCGCGCAGCGCCTCCTCGCCGGCCTTCGGGTTGTTGCCCTTGGGAATCAGCATCACCCACGCGTCATCCGGCGTGTCGATGGGCAGCGTGAGCTGCGTGGCCGCGGAGCCCGGCGGCACGTGCAGCATCGTGGACTTCGAGCGCCGCGTCTCCGGCGCGAGCGGCGCCGCCAGGGGCTGCTTCGGCGACGACGGGTTGGACACCGAGACGAGCCCGGGGCCGATGCCCTCGCGCGCGTCGCGGCCGAACAGCCGTCCGGGGGACACGTCACCGGGCGCGAGCGAGGCACCCGAGGTGCGTTGCATGTCCGCGGCCATGGCGGGCCCCTGCGTGAAACCGAGGATGGCGAAGGCCAGCGCGAAGCCGGCGGACCTGAAGAAGCTGTGAGGGAAGTTCATGTTCGGTCTCCGGGTCCGCATCAGTGAAGCGCCTGGACGACGACGTAGTTGTCGAGGCCCCAGTAGTAGTCGTACGCCAGCGCACCGCACCAGTTCGAGCCACCCGGCGGCGCCTGCACGCAGTCATTCGCGCCGGTGGAGCCGGTGGTGGCGTCGAAGCCGTACTTCGCCACGAGGCACGCGTCGCAGATGCCGTCGCCCGCCCACGAGTCGGGGCACACCTGGCTCCACGTCGGGTAGTAGTAGGAATTGAGATAGGGATTCCAGCTCGCGGTGCTGGGGATGCGGTAGCTGCTCGCATAGCCGTAGGCGATGAGGCAGTCCGGCTCCGGGTAGCCGTTGTTGAGCTGGCTGGCCGAGCACCCGTACTTCCACACGGTGTGGTTGGTCATGAAGTCCGTCGCGTAGCCCGAGTAGTAGTTGTTGCAGGCCTGGCCCGCGGCGGCCACGTTCGTCTCGGGCGTGTACGTCTGGCCCGACGGCGGGGGGATGGGCGCGGCGGCCACCTTCTGGCCGATGAGGTAGCCGCTGTTGTGGCAGCTGCGGCGCGACTGATTGTGGTTGAGCCGGCTGTCGTCGATGATGATGTTGCCGAAGTAGCCCGAGCTGTCGTTGCCGATGAAGCCGTCCGTGCCCGCGTTGAAGCTGCCCCAGCCGAGCAGCGCCGCCGCCTTGAGGCCAATGGTGGTCAGGTAGCCGCCGCAGTGCGCATCACTGGAGAACAGGTTCGCGTACACGCGGTTGCCGCGCACCACGGAGATGGGCTTGCCGCCCACCGTCGTCGCGCCCTGGGTGCCGGCGAACGTCCCGTTGGAGTTGTACACGCGCATGTTGTCCGTGCGCTGCTGCACCACCGCGGGGTTGTTGTAGCTGCCGCCACCGAAGAACTCGACGATGCTGTTGGCGATGTTGAGGAACGAGCCGCTCGTCGTCACCTGGTCCGCCAGCGGCGTGCCCGTCAGGTCCGGCGCGGAGAAGATGACCTGCGAGATTTTACTCGTCACCAGGTTGACCGCACGGCCCTGCGCGCTCACCGCGCCGGTGTGGCCCAGCATGTACCGCAGCGGGCTGGAGCCGTTGGAGTGGGTGATGACGGTGATGCTGGTGATGCCGTTGGCATTCACCCAGGGGACAATCTGGTCGACGATGGAGCCCCAGCTGCACTGGCTGTGGCCCGCGCAGCTCGCGCCCGGATAGCCCACCACGAGGTAGGGCCGGCCATTGCGCATGGTGTCGATGGACGACTGCGTCCAGTAGCCCACCGCCGAGCTCGGGGACTGGTCGCCGGTGCCATGGACGAAGACGACTCCCGCGCTGGCGAGCGCGTCACCGCTCGCGCCGAGCAACACCGCGCAGACCGCCGCGAGCGCCCAGCCTCTTCTGAATGACAGGTGCATGAAACCTCCGTGAAGGGGGAGCCAGAGCACCTCATGAATCGGACCAGAATAAAAGGCGTATCTAGCAATTCCGGACCGACACAGAACAACAGGAAGTTCCAGGGTGGGAACGCTCCGGGCCCCCACCCTGGAGTCTTCAACCCATGCAAGGAATTGACTCCCGGGCGGCCCCGCAAAACAAGACAAACAAAACACATCCAGGAATGTCCCACGGAGAACGCCCACACGGCCCCGCGGGGCAAAACCTTCCGCCATGAAAATCAATGTCAGACACAGCCCCCAGAATCCCTGTCACGCGGAAGCCAGAGGTCCTGGCGGCACGCGTGAAATCCCCCAGCCGTTCCTGCTTCATCCACGGGGGATGGGAGCAACACCATGGCAAGCAAGGCAGCCACACTCAGCGACAACTTCAACGACAACATCATCGACCCAGCGAAGTGGGACACCTACGGAGCAGGTGTGGCGGAGGTGAATCAGCGCGTCGAAATCCGGCCCCAGCCGAACGTCGCGAACAGCTATGAGGGCTACCAGTCCCACGTCACCTACGACCTGACCGACTCCTCGGTGCAGCTGGAGGTCGTCCAGACGTTGCGCGCCGTCCCCGGAGGGTTTGTCTTCCTCGATGCGGGCCCCAACGACAACAACCGGCTGCTGATACACGCGGGTGAGGGGCAGCTGCGCTGCCTCCAGGCTGTAACGTCCACCTTCACCACGCTCCTCAGCATCCCGTACGACCCGCTCCTCCACCGCTGGTGGCGGCTGCGGGACTACCAGGGAAAGGTCTACTGGGAGACCGCGCCCGACGGCGTCCAGTGGACCATCCAGTTCTCCAAGGACCGTCCAATCACCCTCACCAACGTCGAAATCGGCTTCGGGACCGGGCTGGGCCAGGCGGTCCCCTCGCCGGGCCTGGCCATCTTCGACTCGTTCAACGTCCCGGCCACCAGCCTGTCGCGGCGCGTGGAGGAGCGGCGCCTGTCGGCGGAAGCGGTGCGCAAGCAGGCCGCGGAGCTGGCCGCCCGGCGCCCCCACCCCGAGCATTTCAACAACAACGACGAGACGAACTACCCGAGCCAGTCCTTCATCGGCAGCTACTCCAAGTCCCTGCGGCACGACTCCGTGGGCGACCCGGAGCCCGTCTCCTACGGCACCCTGCTGCGGGCCCTGCAGGGCCGAGACCCGGGGGACTTCGAGGAAATCATCCTCGCGTCCAGCACCGCCAAGAAGCTCACCAACCCCCAGTCGGGCCTCGCCTTCGACGTGGAGGGCCCGGACGCACAGGCGCTGACGCAGCCTCCCGCGCCGCGCTTCGACAGCGCGCAGACGGCGGCGGAGATGGGTGAGCTGTACTGGATGGCGCTCGCGCGGGACGTGCCCTTCATCAACTACGCCACCGAGGCGGCCATCACCACCAGCGTCATCGCGGGGGCCATCAGCTCGCTCAACTACGAGTTCCCGACCTTCGGCGGCACGGTGCCCGTCACCGCGCAGAACCTCTTCCGGGGCATCTACGCCGGTGAGCAGGCGGGGCCGTACGTGTCCCAGTTCCTGCTCAAGGGCAACATCGACCCGCGCCAGCCGGACGGACAGGGGCGCGACGCCAACGAGGGCTACGTCACCTTCGGCTCGCGCGTCATCGACCAGCGGCAGCGGACGGTGAAGGGCTACCCGGAGCTGGGCGCGGCGGCGGACTACCTGACGACGCACGCCAACTGGCTCGCCGTGCAGAACGGCCGCGACGACCGGGGGCAGGACCAGTTCGACCTGACGCAGCGGCGCTTCATCCGCAACCTGCGCGACGGGGCCAACTTCGTCCACTTCGACCAGGTGGTGGACGCGTGGTGGAACGCGGCCTACTACCTGCTCTCCGAGCCCGTGGGGAACCAGTCCATGGGCAACGCCGGCGGCACGGGCCGGCCGCTGGTGGACCTGGAGTTCCCCAAGAACGCGGGCAACCCGTACGACCCGCCGGGCACGGCGGCGGACTCGCGCACGCAGGTGGGCTTCACCACCTTCGGCTCCGTCCACCTGCTCCAGGCGCTCATCGAGGTGGCGGGCCGCGCGGGGCGCGCGGTGTGGTGGCAGAAGTGGGGCGTGCACCGCCGGCTGCGCCCGGAGGAGTACGGCGGCCGCGTGGACAACCAGCTCAATGGCCGGCGCACGTACCCGCTGCACGCGTCCATCACCACGTCGCTGTCCACGGGCGGGCTCGCGCCGTCCTTCCCGGAGCGCTACGGCTCGTACCTGCTGCCCCAGGCGTACCCGGAGGGCTGCCCCACACATCCGGCCTACGGCGCGGGGCATGCCACCATCTCCGGCGCGTGCGCCACCCTGCTCAAGGCCTTCTTCAACGAGCGCGCGCTCATCGAATCACCAGTGGTGCCCAGCGCGGACGGACTGTCGCTGGTGGCATACACGGGCGCTGACGCAGCCCAGCTCACGGTGGGCGGGGAGTTGAACAAGCTGGCGGGCAACATCGCGCTGTTCCGCAACGCGGCCGGCGTGCACTGGCGCAGTGACTACACGGAGTCGCTGCTCCTGGGCGAGTCGGTGGCCATCGGGCTGCTGCAGGAGATGAGCCTCACCTTCAACGAGGACGATGCCTTCTTCCAGCTCACCCGGTTCGACGGAAAGACCCTCCAGATCCACGACGGCGTCGTCCGGCCCGCCCTCGAATAGCGCCGGAGCCCCTCCGGTGGCGCGGTGGCGCCCGCTCTCCCACACGGCCCATGTGGGAGAGCGGGCGTCAGGGACTCCTGGTAGATGCTGGCTCCCCCTACCCGGAGGAACCCCGAATGAAGCTCGCATGGAAGTCCCTGGCCTTCGTGCTGCCGCTGCTCGCGGCGTGTGGTGGCGCGCCGCAGCCGGAGAACGCCCCGGCCGACCCGGCCACCGAGACGCAGGCCGCCCCGCTCACCACGCCCACCGCCACGGTGCGCTTCTTCACCGGCTGGACGCAGGAGCAGCGCGGCGCCATCGTCCGCGGTGGCCAGCTGGTGGTGGAGTACGACCTCTACCGGATGACCGACTGCCACAACAGCACCTACGCCGGCCAGCAGGCGTGGGACACGCTGGCCTACGTGCGCTTCCTGCCGGGCGGCCAGCTGTTCTCCGGCAGCGTGAAGCAGGCCACCGGCAGCACCACCTTCGTGAACAAGCCCTTCGTGGTGACGACGGTGCCCTCGGACGCCACGAGCGTGGAGACGTGGTTCTTCACCTCCGGCCGCACCTGCCAGAGCCGTTACGACAGCAACTACGGTGCGAACTACACCTTCCCCGTGGAGGCGCAGTCCCCCGCCGCGGTGGTGTGGGCCGGTGACTGGGGCGGCAGCCTGTCGCGCGACTGCGTGCACCGCGACGGGATGGAGGACCCCATCGTCCTCGACAGCTACGTCATGCAGCGCGCCTGCCGGTGGGTGGACGCGGACGTGTACGTGCCCGGCGTGACGGACGCCACCACCGCGCGGCCGGAGCTCGTCCAGGCGCAGGTGGAGTTCAGCGTGGACGGCGGTCCGCTCCAGTACAAGTGGCTGAGCTACCAGGGCCGCGTGGGCAACAACTACCGCTGGCGCTGGGACCTGGCCTCCGAGCCGCTCGCGTACACGACGTGGTCGCAGTACGCGTACGCCTTCCGCTACTCCACGGACGGCGTGAGCTGGTACCGCATCGCGCTCGGCGCCGGCCCCGTGGGCGGGGCCACGCGCACCGTGCAGCGCGCCTTCTAGGCTCCGGAATGAGTGGCCGCCGGCGGACGCTCGAGGCCGGCGGCCCGTCGGAATCCGTGTTCCCGTGAAAGGCCGGGAGATAGGCTCGCCGCCTCCAGCAGGGTGCGGCGGGCCGGCCCGACGAAGGGAATGCGAGATGACCGAGAGCAGTCCACGCGGTGAGGAACGGATACAGACGGGAATCCCCGGGCTCGACACGGTCCTCCGCGGGGGGTTCCGGCCGGGCCGCGCCTACATGCTGATGGGCCTGCCGGGAGCGGGGAAGACCATCCTCGCCAACCAGGTCTGCTTCCACCATGCCGCCAACGGCGGGCGCGTGCTCTACGTCACGCTGCTGGCCGAGTCGCACACGGAGCTGGTCGCCAACCTCCGCTCGCTCACCTTCTTCGACGGCTCGCGGCTCCCCGAGTCCATCACCTACCTGAGCGCCTTCACCGTGCTGGAGCAGGGCGGGCTGGAGGCCCTGGCGGAGCTCATCCGCAAGGAGATTCGCGCCCAGAAGGCCACGCTGCTCGTGCTCGACGGGCTGGTGGCGGCGGAGGAGGCGGCGCCGTCTCCGCAGGCCCTCAAGAAGTTCATCCACGGCCTCCAGGTGGTGACGAACCTGGTGAGCTGCACCACGCTGGTGCTCACCACGGGCGGCGGGCGCGGCCTTCGCGCCGAGCACACCATGGTGGACGGCCTGCTCATCCTGAAGCAGCGGATGTTCGGCGCCCGGAGCATCCGCGAGCTGGTGGTGCGCAAGTTCCGCGGCAGTGCCCACCTGCTGGGCAGGCACAGCTTCGAAATCACGCGGGACGGCATCGTCCTGTATCCCCGGCTGGAGACGCTGGTGGACGAGGGGGAGCTGCCGCCCGACATGGGCAACGCGCGCAGCGCCTTCGGCATCAAGGGCCTGGACCGCATGCTGTCCGGCGGCCTTCCCGCCGGCTCGGCGACGCTGCTGCTGGGCCCCTCCGGCAGCGGGAAGACGCTGCTGGGGCTGAGCTTCCTCGCGGAGGGCGCCAGCCGCGGCGAGCGTGGCCACCACTTCGCCTTCTATGACTCCCCCGAGCGGGTGCTGGTGCAGGCGACCGGAGTCGGGCTGAAGCTGGCGCCGCTCCTCGAGCGGGGGGACCTGGAGCTGAGCTACCGGGCGCCCATGGAGAACATCCTCGACAAGCTGGGGGCGCAGCTGCTGACGGTCATCCGGGAGCGCGGGGTGAAGCGGCTGTTCCTGGACGGCTATGACGCGCTCCAGAAGGCCACGGTCCGGAGCATCCGCGCGGCCCGCTTCCTGACGGCGCTGGTCAACGAGTGCCGGCTGCGGGGCGTGACGCTGGTCTACTCGGTGGAGACGACGACCGCCTTCGGCCCGCAGGTGGAGTTCCCCATGCGGGGCATCTCCATGGTGGCGGAGAACCTCCTCCTGCTGCGCCAGGCGGAGGTGCGCTCCGAGCTGCGCCGCTTCATCTGCGCGCTGAAGGTGCGCAACAGCGGTTATGACCCCACCCTCCGGGAGCTGCTCATCACCGCGAAGGGGCTGGAGGTCGGAGAGAGCATCGCGGATGCCCAGCAGCTCGTGACGGGCCTGCCCCGCGTCAGCACGCCGTCCCCGCCGTCCCCACGCCGCCGTGGGCGCCGGGGAAAGTAGCCATGGGGCTCATCCTCATCGTCGACGATGAGTTCGGCATCGTCGAGGCCATCCGGGACCTGCTCGCCGACGAGGGCTACCGGACGGCCATCGCGCTCAACGGCCGCGAGGCCCTCGAGCGCATGGCCGAGGAGCGTCCGACCCTGGTGCTGCTCGACTACATGATGCCGGTGATGAACGGCCCCACGCTGCTGGCGGCGATGCAGGGCGATGACGCCCTGCGGGACGTGCCCGTGGTGATGATGAGCGCGAGCACTCCGGACCACTGGCGGCACCTGCGCTGCACCGCCTTCCTGCCCAAGCCCTTCACCCTGGACCAGCTCATGAAGACCGTCCTCTGGCTCGCCGGGCCCCCGTCCGAGTCCTAGCCCGGCCCGCGCTCCACCGCTCCGCGCCCTGACAGGCAGCCGACACCTGCCGCGGGGCCTGTACACCAGCGCCCAGCCCGGGCCCGCGTTCTGCCAGACTGCGGGGCGTGACCGCCTCCGCCCTCTACCGCGACTGTGCCCGCCTCTTCATGGTGGGTTTCCCCGGCACCCGCATCGACGGCGACCTCGCCGCGCTGATGGACGACGGCATCTACGGAGCCATCCTCTTCAAGCGCAACGTGGGCACCGCGCAGGAGACGGCCGCGCTGTGCCGCGAGCTGAAGGTGCGCGCCGGCCGGCCCTTCATCCTGTCGGTGGACCAGGAGGGAGGCCGCGTGGCCCGGCTGCGCGGCGCCCCCTTCACGACGCTGCCGCCCATGCGCGAACTGGGCCAGCGCGGGGACGCGGCCCAGGTGGAGCGCGTGGGCCGGCTGCTGGCGCACGAGCTGCGAGCGGTGGGCTTCGACTGGGACTTCGCGCCGGTGCTGGACGTGGACACCAACCCCGCCAACCCCGTCATCGGCGACCGCAGCTTCAGCCGGGACGCGGACGAGGTCGGCCGGCTGGGCGTGGCGCTGTCGCGAGGGCTGGAGGCCGGAGGCGTGGCGTCCTGCGGCAAGCACTTCCCCGGCCATGGCGACACCATGTCGGACAGCCACCTGACGCTGCCCCGGCTGCCGCACGATTTGGAGCGGCTGCGCAAGGTGGAGCTGGTGCCCTTCCGCGCCTTCGCCCAGGCAAAGCTGGCCTCGCTGATGACGGCGCACGTCCTCTTCGACGCGCTGGACCCGGGCGTGCCCGCCACCATGAGCCGGCGCGTGCTGCAGGGCGTGCTGCGCGAGGAACTGGGCTTCGACGGCGTGCTCGTCAGCGACGATTTGGAGATGAAGGCCATCGCGGACCACTACTCCGTGGAGGAGGCCACGGTGCAGGGCACGCTGGCGGGCGTGGACCTGTTCCTCGTGTGCCACCGCGCGGACGTGCAGCGCCGCGCGATTGAAGCGCTGGTGAAGGCGGTGGAGTCCGGCCGCGTCCCCCGCGCGCGAATCACGGAGGCGCACCGGCGGCTCGACGCGCTCGCGGCCCGCTTCGCGCACCCGGCGGAGGACCGGCTCGCCACGCTGGGCGACAGCGAGCACCGCGCGCTCGCCGAGGGCCTCGCCAGCTCCTTCGCTGGCAAGGACCCCACCGAGGTCATGCTGGCGTCCCGCTGAAGGCGCGGGCGCGTCGTCCTACTGCTTCGGCGCCGGCTCCTCCGGGTCGATTTTCGGAGGGCTGCGCGGGCCCTGCTCGGTGCCCGGCTCCGCCGTGGAGTTGCCCTGGCCGCCCTGCTCCTCGAACTGGCGCGTGCCGCCCTGGTCCGTGGAGGGCTGCTCCTGGGCGCCGGTGAAGCCGGGCGCGCCGATGCCGCCGGGGCTGCCCTGCGCGCCGGAGCGGTCCTGCGGTCCCGGCGCGTCCTGCGCGCCCTGCACGGGCACCTGCTGCGGGCGGTTGAACTCATCCGGCGCGGGGTTGGCGCCCTGCTGCTCGTTGCCGAGGCCCGAGCCGCCCGTGGCGGGCGCCGGGGCGGCGCCCGGGGTCGGCTGGCCGCCCAGCTGGGACGCGGGTTGCGGGGTGCCGGGGCCGAAGCTGTCGGTGGGCTGCTGCTCGTTGGCGACGCCCTCGTACTCGCCCCCTGTCTTCGGCAGCGGCTTGTCGCGCTCACAGGCCGTGCCCAGCAGCGCGGCCGCGGCCAGCGCGCCCGGCAGCAACAGCCAGCGGCGGAAACCTCCTGGGTGCATATGCCTCTCCTCTGGTGGAACGCTGTGCTCCTCCAGAGGGATGGGCACCCGCCCGGTGCGCCGGGAGTTGGCGAGGGGGCGGACAGGCGCCCCCCGGCCCACTCGACTCAGCGAAGGTTCCGGTCGTTGCGGTCCTGCCAGCCCAGCGGCGCGAAGCCCGCGCCCGTCTGTTGATACGTCATGTTGCCCTGCTCGGCGCCGTCCTCGCCGCCCAGGCCCTGCGCTGCGGGCGCGTAGCTGGCGCCGCCCAGCCCGGAGTACCGGTCCTGCATCATCTTCCCGGGGTCATCCTGGATGGAGTTGTTCTGCTTGCCGTCCGTCCTGGGCGTGCGCGGGTCGATGCTGGAGCCCAGCTGCCGGATGGTGGCGTTGTAGCCACGGCTCGCCGGCATCGTCCACGGCGCGAGCTGCTCCTTCGAAGTCTGGCCGCCCTCCATGTTCCGCATGGCCTCGGGCTGATGGCCCCGCTGGGCGAAGACGTTGCCCCGGTTCTCATCGGGCTGCTTGCCGCCTGATTCGGGCAGCCCGCGGCAGCCCGCGCCCAGGACGACGCCCACGACCAGTGCCGCCGCCCGGGTCCACCGCCGAAAACTCCGCTCGCGCATGTCCACTCCTCCGAGTCCGTGCAATCGGTTTTCCGTCACCCCGAGGAGTTGGGCACGCCGGGTGTCCGAACCACGAGGCGGCGACACGGCGGCACGCCTGGCCGCCCGCCCCCAGGTATAGCCTCAGCGACCCGCGCGGGCAGAAGTCTTGCGCGCGGCGGACTTCTTCGCGGGTGTCTCCTTCTTCACAGCCTTGCTCGCCGGAGCCTTCTTCGCGGGCGCGGCCTTCGCGGGCGCGGCCTTCTTCGCCGGCGCGGCCTTCTTCACGGGCGCGGGCGCGGCCGTGCCGGAGCCGCCCTTCGCGCCGAGCGCGGCGAGCACCTCCGCCACGTGGCCGCCCACCTTCACCTTGGGCCACACCTGCTTCACGCGGCCGTCCGGACCGATGAGGAAGGTGGTGCGGGTGATGCCCTGGAACTTGCGGCCGTAGAGCGACTTCTCGCCCCAGACGCCGTACGCCTCGAGGGCCTTGTGCTCGGGGTCCGCGAGCAGCGGGAAGGGCAGGCTGTACTTCGACGCGAACTTGCGGTGGCGGTCGACGCTGTCCGCGGACACGCCGAGCACCACCGCGCCCGCGGCGCCCAGCGCCGAGTGCTCGTCGCGGAAGTCGCACGCCTCCGTGGTGCAGCCGGGAGTGTCGTCCTTCGGATAGAAGTAGAGGACGACGTTCTTCCCTGCGTGCTGGGAGAGCGTCACGGAGTTGCCGTCCTGGTCTTGAAGCTGGAAGCCGGGGGCCTGGTCACCTGCTTGGGGCATGGACATGGCGCCTCACTTAACGGCAAACGGCGCCGCCCTCAACGTCCAGCGTCGTGCCTCCGGCGTCCGCTACCGCGGGTTGCCCGCGTCGGCGGGGGCGGCGTGCTCACCGGCGTGGTCCGAGCCCTCCTCGCCCTCGGGGTGGGAGTGCGCTTCGTACTTGATGAGCTCCGCGCGGCACCGCTGCAGCGCCTGCTTCAGGGGCTCGCGGGCCGACTCCTCGCGCGTCTCGCCCAGCTTCTTCGCCAGCGCCTCGCACGCGGCGCGCTTCACGTCCGCCGCGTCGGTGCCCGGCCCCGTCGCGCCCGGCGTCGCCAGGGGGCGCGGGGGCAGCGTGCCACGCAGGGTGCGGATGGCGGAGAGCCGCGCCTCGGCCTCGGGCCGCGCCTTCGAGTCGCGGGGCACCGCCTCGAAGGCGGCGATGACGGCGTCCCACTCCTTGTTCCGGGGGGGCACGCCGCGGTCGACGAGTGCCTTGTAATCCGCCTCCGCGGCCTGGAGCTGCTCCGGGCCCTTGTCGCACCCGGTGGACAGGTGCAGGCAGAGTACGAGCGGCAACGCGGCGAGTCGTCGGATGACCATCCTCATGTCGGGTGAATCTCCTGTCCTGCTGGCCTCCCGATTGAAGCACGGGTAGGGTGCCGCGTCGTGTCGTCCATCCTCCTCGCCTTCCTGGTTGGTCTCTCCCAGGGCCTGCTCCACGCGGTGGGGCCGGACCACTGCGCCGCCATGGCCACGCTCGGCACGCTGGGCGGCGGCCGCAAGCGGCTCGCGCTCGCCACGGCCCTGCGCTTCGCCCTGGGCCATGCGGCCATGCTGGGCGGCATCGCCGCCGTGTGCCTGCTGGCCGGCGTGGGCCTGTCGGAGACGTTCGAGCGCTGGGCCGAGGTGTTCGGCGGCGGCATCCTCGTCGCCCTGGCGGTGACGGCGCTGCTGTTCCCCAACAGCCTCAACCACGGCCACCCGCACCTGCCCGGCCACTCGCGCGAGCCGCACGAGCACGTGCACACGGTGAGCACCGCGGCGGGCGCCTTCATGGCCATCAGCGGGGTGCGCTCGCTGCTCTTGGCGCTGCCCCCGCTGCTGATGGGCGGCAGCATGAGCCTGGCCGCGTGGACGTACCTGCCCGGCTTCGCGCTCGGCATCCTCCTGGGGATGGGCGCGGTGGGCCTGCTCTTCGCGGAAGGGCTGTCGCGCCTGGGCGACGGGCTGGTGGCGTGGGTGCAGCGCGCGGTGGCGCTGGGCTCCGGCGCGCTCGGGCTGTTCTGGATTGGCTCGCGGCTGGCGGGCTGAGCAGCGCCAGCCGGGCCCATGAGCGACCCGCGTTGAAGATCCAGTGTCCCGGGCCCGGCTCAATATCGGTCCGGGGAGCCGCTGCGTGCTCCTCCGACGCCGGTCTCGCCGTTCCGCGTGAACGCCGCGTGACGGCGTCCCCACACCCACGGAGAAGAACTCAGATGAAGAAGAGCCTGCGAATGCTCGTGTGCCTTGCTGGCGGTGCCCTGTTCGGAATGGGGTGCGGCGGCGCGCCCCAGGAGACTCCGGCGGAGGCGGAGCAGCCGCCCGCGGCCGAGCAGCCGCCCATGTCCGAGGAGCAGCCCGGCGAGGTCCACCAGCAGGCCGTCTACTCGGTCTGCTGGGGCGAGCTCGGCATCTACGAGAGCCCGTCCACCTCCAGCCTGAAGGTGTTCGTGCTCCAGTACGGCAACCACTTCAATACGGACAGCTCGGTGTTCTCGGCGAATGGTGACTACTGGGTCCGGGGCCAGCTGTACTGCTACCCGCCCTACACCTGCTACGGCGGCTACGGCTACGTCCGCTGGAACGGGCTCTGCCACTAGCCCCCGTCCTCCACCCGCCGCGCTGACGCCCCGGCGTCAGCGCGGACGGTGAACAGCCGCCGTCGGCGCGTGTGCGCGGAAGAGGTCTGGGAGCTTGCGCGCTACGAGCGCTTGTCCAGGATGCCCAGCGACATCATCGCCACCAGGAAGCCGTAGACGACGTGCTCGGGGCGGTTGGCGAAGGCCAGCAGCTCCGCCACGGTGCGGTTGCCGTCAATCTTCGGGAGCAGCTCCGCCTCCCACCGCTCCAGCTCCACCTCGTTGAGCTGGTAGGCCGGGGCCACGGCGGGGATGAGCCGGTCCTCCGGCTGCAGCAGGCGGCGCAGGCGCTCCGGCTTGTAGAGCTTCTTGATGCCCCGGACGATGAGGTTGGCCGGGTGCACGTCCAGCTTGATGGACTCCGAGGAGGCCTTCTCCTTGAAGCTCATCACGTACGTGCCTTCATCCCACGCGAACAGCGAGTAGATGACGGCCTTCACCTGCTGGCCCACGTAGTACAGCCGCTCGGTGTCCTTGAGCAGGCCGCGCTCCACCAGCACGTCACCGGTGCGGCGGTTGGTCTGTGCGGCCACCGCGGACGCGTCCTGGAGCTGCTCGGGCTTGATTTTGCCCACGCGCACGAGGAACTGGCCGAAGCGGTCCGCCAGGAGGTTGGAGAGGGCGAACACCGGGGTGCCCTTCTCGAAGTAGACGACCTTCTTCACCTTGCCCTTCTGGATGCCCAATTCGCCCGTCTCGCGCGACAGGTAGAAGGCGGTGAGCAGCGAGGGCAGGTTGTCCTTCAGCTCGCCGCGGCGGCTGCCGGGAGCGCCGCCGCCCGCGGGCACCGGGTCCGGAGGCCGGCCCGGGGTGGGCGGGCGCACCTGGGTGGCCGGCACCTTCTGCATGGGGCTGGCGGTGAGGTTGGCGCCGCGGATTTCGGCGGTGATGTTGCCGCCGCCCGTCACCTTGATGCGGCCGGTCAGCTCCATGACGTCCTGAGGACCTTCGTCCTCCACGTCGATGTCCAGCTCCACCTCGAAGGCGTCCTGGAGCGAGGCGGCCGGGGCCTTCTTCTCCGGGGGGAGGACCTTCGTCATGGCCTCCAGGAGCTTCTGGGCCTCGAAGGGCTTCTCGAAGTAGCCGGCGGCCTGGTACTTCGTGCGCGACTCCACGGCGTGCTTGCCGCCCTTGAAGACGCCGGTGATGAAGAGGAGCGGGAGCTGGGGGTTGTCCTTCCGCAGCGCGTCCGCGAGGTGGTACCCCATCATGTCCGGCAGCAGGATGTCGAGCACGGCGGCCGCCGGAGGGTTGGCCCGGGCCACCTCGATGGCCTGCTTTCCGCGGTTGGCGCCGACGACCTCGTAGCCCGCATCCTCGAAGAGCTGGGTGAGGAGGGACAGGAGTTCCTGGTTGTCGTCGACGACGAGGATTCGGGGTGCCATCGCGGGGCGTACCGTACCAGATGCGGGGGGAAGGGTCAGACAATCCGCCTCCTGTCCGGCCCCGTTTTCCGTGGAGGATGCATCCGTCTCGCCGGGGCGTTAGGGTGGCTGCCCCGTGATGTCTCCCACCCGTCATCCCCCGCGCTCCCGGATGGTGGGCCTGCTGGCCTGCCTCCCCCTCATGCTGCCCGTCGTGGCCCTGGCTCAGTCCTCCGACGATGCGGGGACCGAGGACGGTGGCATCAACATCCCCCTGCCCGACGCCTCCGTGGGCGAGGGCGGCCCGGACCGCGACAACCCCGAGGGCGAGGACGGCCACCTGCCCGTCACGTGCAGCCGGAGCGGGGACTGCGCGCCCCGCTTCACCTGTCAGCAGGGCACCTGCCGCTACACAGGCGTGCGGGAGGCGGACAGGCAGGGCTGCCTGCTGGGCCCGGAGGCGGCCCTGCTGGTGGTGGGGCTGGCCGCGGTGGCCGCGCCCCGGCGGAAGAGGCGATAGGGCGCACATGCGGCTGGGGCTCAAGGCGGACAACCTGCTGGAGCGCGTGGCGGACTGGTTCAACCTGGCCCCCAAGCCGGTGGCGCATGCCTTCTTCGGGATGATGGCGTCCCGCACGCTGATGGCGGGCGTGCGCCTGGGCGTGTACCCGGCGCTGGCGGAGGGGCCCGCGTCGGCGGAGGCGCTGGCGGAGCGGCTGAAGCTGTCGCCGGAGGGCACGCGCACCCTTCTGGAGGCGCTGGTGGCGTGCGAGGCGGTGGAGCGCCAGCGCGGCGGCCGCTACCGGCTGGCCCCCCGGGCGAAGCGCTGGTTGGATCCGCGCTCGCCGAAGTACGTGGGCGCCTTCCTGGAGTTCAACTACGCCCAGTGGGACTGGTGGACGGGGCTGGAGGGCGTGGTGCGCTCCGGGCAGGCGGTGGACATCCACCAGTTCGCGCCGGACGACCCGCGCTGGCGCGACTACATCCACGCCATGCACCAGCTGGCGCGGCTGGCGGCCCCGGAAGTCGCGGCGGCCATCTCCCTGCCCCGCGGGGCGAAGAGCCTGCTGGATTTGGGCGGCGCGCATGGCTGGTACGCGGCGGAGTTGTGCCTGCGCCACCGGGGGCTGAAGGCCACGGTGCTGGACCTGGAGGGCAGCGCGCGCGTGGGCCGGGACATCATCACCTCGGCGGGGCTGAGCCACCTCGTCACCCACCGCGAGGGGGACATCCTCTCCGCGGACCTGGGCGGCCCGTACGACGCGGTGCTGCTCTTCCAGGTGATGCACCACCTGTCGCCCGCGCAGAACGTGGCCCTGCTGCGCCGGGTGCGCGGCGCGCTGGGCTCCAGGGGCACGCTGGCCGTGCTGGAGTACCTGCGCGAGGACATCGACGACCCGGCGAGCTCCGCGCCGCTGATTGGCCTGCACTACTTCCTGACGTCCGGCGCGGCGGCCTATACGCCCGCGGAGGTGGAGGGCTTCCTCGACGACGCGGGTTTCCGCATCGACCAGAGCCGCCCCATCCGCCACCTCCCCCTCCAGACGCTGCTGCTGGCCCGGCCGGGCTGAGCGGGCGCCCGGCCCCCGGGGGCGCCTGGAGGCCCATCGCTCCGCTGCGCTAGCGTGTCCCTCCTTCCGATGCTCCCCGAGAAACCACTTCCCGCCGACCCTCCGGACGTGCCGCTCGCCGTCGACCTCGACGGGACGCTGGTGCGCACGGACACGCTGCACGAGAACCTGCTCGCCCTCTTCAAGCTGGCGCCCTGGTTGCTCCTGCTGGCGCCGCTGTGGGTGCTCAAGGGCAAGGCCTTCTTCAAGGCGGAGGTGGCACGGCGGGCGGCGCTGGACGCGTCGCGGCTGCCGTACAACGAGGAGCTGCTGGCCTTCCTGCACGAGGAGAAGGCGCGCGGCCGGCGGCTGGTGCTGGCCACCGCGGCGGACCGGCGCATCGCCGACGGCGTGGCGGCGCACCTGGGCCTGTTCTCCGACGTGTACGCGAGCGACGGGACGGTGAACCTGTCCGGCGCGCGCAAGCTGGCGCGGCTGAAGGAGGCGCTGGGCACCTTCGACTACGCGGGCAACGACGGGGTGGACGTGCCCCTGTGGCGCGAGTCGCGCCGGGTGGTGGTGGTGCACGCGCCGGCCGGGGTGCTGAAGCAGGCGCACGGGCTGGGCCGCGAGGTGCACCGCGTCTTCGAGCGCCCCCGCGTGGGCCCGCGCGTCTGGGTGAAGGCGCTGCGCGTGCACCAGTGGGCGAAGAACGCGCTCGTCTTCGTGCCGGTGCTGGCCGCCCACAAGGCGCTGGAGCCCGGGCTGCTGGTGAAGGCGGTGCTCGGCTTCGTCGCCTTCAGCCTGTGCGCGTCCAGCGTGTACGTGCTCAACGACATGCTGGACCTGGAGTCGGACCGGCGGCACCCGACGAAGTGCAAGCGCCCCTTCGCGGCGTGCGCGCTGCCGGTGAGCACCGGCGTGGTGCTGGCGCCCGCGCTGCTCCTGGCCGGCGCGGCGGTATGCGCGCTCCTGCCGCCCGCCTTCTCCGCGCTGCTCGCCACGTACTACGCGCTGACGCTGGCGTACTCGCTGCGGCTCAAGCAGGTGGTGATGCTGGACGTGCTGGTGCTGGCGGGCCTGTACACGGTGCGCATCTTCGGCGGCGCGCTGGCGGTGGGCGTGCCCACGTCGAGCTGGCTGATGATGTTCAGCATGTTCCTCTTCCTCTCGCTGGCGCTGGTGAAGCGGCTGAGCGAGGTGCGGCGGCTGCGACAGACGCAGGAGGCGGCGGCGCCCGGGCGCGGCTACCTGGCGCAGGACTATGAGCAGCTCGCCAGCCTGGGCGCGGCCGCGGGCCAGGTGTCCGTGCTGGTGCTGGCGCTCTACATCACCTCCAAGGAGGTGACGGCGCTGTACTCGCACCCCGAGCGGCTCTGGCTGCTGTGTCCCATCATGCTGTACTGGGTGGGGCGGGTGTGGCTCTTGGCGCACCGCGGGCTGGTGAACGAGGACCCGCTCGTCTTCGCGCTGAGGGACCGGGTGAGCTACGGGGTGGGGCTCGCCGCGGCGCTGGTGCTATGGGTCGCCCGGTGAGAGGACCGACGCGATGAAGGCTCTGGAGTCCTGGGGGCGCTACCCCCGGGTGGAACAGCGGACGCAGCCGCTGGTGTGGCGCACGGACGCGCTGCCCCGGGCCCAGGGCCCGCTGCTGCCCCACGGCCTGGGCCGCAGCTACGGCGACTCCTGCCTCAACGAGGGCGGCACGCTGCTGCTCACCGCCGGGCTGGACAAGCTCATCGCCTTCGACGCCGGCACGGGCGTGGTGCGCTGCGAGGCGGGCGTCACGCTGGACACGCTGCTGCGGCTGGCGGCGCCGCGCGGCTGGTTCCTCCCGGTGACTCCGGGCACCAAGTTCGTGACGGTGGGCGGCGCCATCGCCAATGACGTGCACGGGAAGAACCACCACCGGGGCGGCACCTTCGGCCGGTACGTGCGGCGCTTCGAGTTGGTGCGCTCGGACGGCAGCCGCCGCGTGTGCGCGCCGGACGAGAATCCGGACTGGTACGGCGCGACGATTGGCGGCCTGGGGCTCACCGGGCTCGTCACCTGGGCGGAGGTACAGCTCAAGCCCATCAGCAACCCGTACGTGCTCCAGGAGACCGTGCCCTTCGAGAACCTGGACGGGTTCATCGAGGTGGCCCGCGCGTCCGAGGCGGACTACGAGTTCACCATGGCCTGGGTGGACTGCCTGGCCCGGGGGAAGAAGGTGGGGCGGGGCCTCTTGTACCGGGGCAACTTCGCGCCGCCGCAGTTCGACGGGCTGCCCCTGAAGAAGAGCCACCTGTCCCACGGCGTGGGGCTGGCGGTGCCCATGGACATGCCGGCCTTCTGCCTCAACCGGCTGTCGGTGTCCGCGTTCAACTGGCTCTACTACCACCGGCAGAACGGCAAGCCGAAGCAGCGGCTGACGCACTATGACCCGTTCTTCTACCCGCTGGACGCCATCTACGGATGGAACCGCATCTACGGGAAGCGGGGCTTCCTCCAGTTCCAGTGCGTGGTGCCGTACGCCACCGCGCGCGACGCGCTGAAGGAAATCCTGGAGCGCAGCTCGCGCGGCGGGCTGCCCAGCTTCCTCTCCGTGCTGAAGACCTTCGGGGACCTTCCCTCGCCGGGGTGGATGTCCTTCCCGCGCCAGGGCGTCACGCTGGCCATGGACTTCGCCAACCGCGGGGAGAAGACGTGGCGGCTGGTGGAGGAACTGGACCGGCTGACGCGCGAGGCGGGCGGCGCGGTGTACCCGGCGAAGGACGCGCGGATGAGCCCGGAGAGCTTCGCGGCGTACTTCCCCCGGCGCGACGAGTTCTCCCGCTACCTGGACCCGGCCTTCTCGTCGTCGTTCTGGCGGCGGGTGAACCCCGTGGCCCTGCCCTTCTCCCTGGAGTCCGAGCGCGGCCCCACGGCCTCGCGGCCCCAGTCCCTGCTTGCGATTCGCTGACGTCTTCTCCGAGATTGCCGACCCCATGAAGAAAGTGCTCGTCCTCGGCGCCACCAGCGCCATTGCCCAGGCGACGGTGCGGCTCTTGTCCGCGCGCGGCGCCTCGCTGTACCTCGTGGGTCGCAACGCGGCGAACCTGGAGGCGGTGGCGCAGGATGCCGCCACGCGCGGCGCGGCGAAGGTGGAGTCGCGCGCGGTGGACCTGAATGACTTCGCCGCGCACGAGCCGCTGGTGGACGCGGCGTACTCGGCGCTGGGCGGGCTGGACGGGGTGGTGCTGGCGCACGGCGTGCTGGGAGACCAGGCGGAGGCGCAGAAGTCGTGGGCGGCGACGGAGGCGGTGCTGCGCACCAACTTCCTGAGCGCGGTGTCGCTGCTGACGGTGCTGGCCAACCGCTTCGAGGCGCAGAAGGCCGGGACGCTGGTGGTGATTTCGTCGGTGGCGGGAGACCGCGGCCGGCAGAGCAACTACGTGTACGGCGCGTCGAAGGGCGCGCTCAACGTGTTCCTCCAGGGCCTGCGCAACCGGCTGGCGAAGTCGGGGGTGGCCGTCGTCACGGTGAAGCCCGGCTTCGTGGACACACCGATGACGGCGCACCTGCCGAAGAACAAGCTGTTCGCCTCGCCGGACAAGGTGGCGCGGGGGCTGCTCAGCGCCGCGGATGCGCGCAAGAACGAGGTCTACGTGCCCGGCATCTGGGCGCTCATCATGCTCATCATCCGGACGATTCCGGAGACGGTGTTCAAGCGGATGAAGCTGTAGGGCTACCTGCCGGGTGGGGCGCTTGTCAGACGCCCCTGATATCCCCACACTTCGAGCATGGCCTACGGCGCGCGAAAACAGGAGCGTCCGGCGACTCTCGCCGACATCGAGGCCCTGCCGGAGGGCGTGGTGGGGGAAATCATCGATGGGACGCTGTACACGCATGCCCGGCCTGGAGGTGGGCATGTCTATTTCGGACTGCGGCTCTTCGGAGAGCTGGATGGCCCCTTCCAACTGGGAGCCAACGGGCCGGGAGGTTGGTGGCTCATGGTCGAGCCCGGCGTGCAGGTGGAGGGCTCGCCGGAGTTCATCCCGGACCTCGCCGGGTGGCGGCGCGAGCGGGTTGCCACCCTGCCCCAGGGACGGTGGACCACTGCACCGGAGTGGGTCTGTGAGGTGCTCTCACCCTCGACGCGCGCCTATGACCGGCGCATCAAGCGGCCGTTCTACGCGCGCATCGGCGTGCAGCATCTGTGGTTCGTCGACCTGGAGGAGCGGACGCTCTCCGTCAACACACAGGTGAACGGCTTCTGGATGGAGACGGGCGTCTACGGCGAGGACGACGCGCTCGTTCGCGTGGCGCCGTTCGAGGATGTGGAGTTGCGGCTGGGCTGGCTCTGGCAGTCCGTCGGGGGCAGGCGCTGAGGCTGACGATGACCCGGCGACAGGGCCCTCTCACCTGACAGGTGGGGCGCTGCTTGTCGGACGCGGTTGATATCCCCACACTTCGAGCATGGCCTACGGCGCGCGAAAGCAGGAGGGCCCAGCAACCCTCGCCGACATCGAGGCCCTGCCGGAGGGCGTGGTGGGGGAAATCATCGATGGGACGCTGTACGTGCATCCTTGGCCCCGGCCCGGGCATTCGGACATCCTGACCGAACTGGCCTCGGAGCTCCGAGGGCCCTTTCATCATGGCCGGGGCGGACCGGGAGGGTGGATCATCCACGTCGAGCCCGGCATCCGGCTGCCGGACGCCCCGGAGTTCGTCCCAGACCTCGCAGGCTGGCGAAGGGAGCGTCTGCCCCGCGGGATTCCCGACGCCTCGTGGACGCTGGTTCCCGACTGGGCCTGTGAGGTGCTCTCACCCTCGACTCGCGCCTATGACCAGCGCATCAAGCGGCCGTTCTACGCGCGCATCGGCATCCGCCACCTGTGGTTCATCGACCTGGAGGCCCAGACACTCTCCATCAGTGAGCTGAGGGAAGGCCACTGGCTGGAGTTGGGCGTGTACGGCGAGGACGACGTCATCCGCGCCGCCCCCTTCGACGCCCTCGAGCTCAAGCTGGGCGAGCTGTGGCCCGTCATCGACACGTCCCGGCAGGAGTGACGCAGCGCTCCGGTGAGCCAAGACGCCACCGGGTTTCAGCAGCAGCCGGCATACCCCTGACATGATTGCGGAATGGAGGGTGGTTTTGGGCGCCCACCTCTCCTTGGGTAGGCTTGCGGGCCGCCCGCCATGACCACCGCCGCTCCTCTCACTCCCGTCCCCGAGCCGCTCGCTGCCGCTCCGTCCACCCCGGAGCCGGCGTCCTCCGCGCCGAAGGCCTGGGGTCTGGCACGGCGCATCGCCTTCCGCGTCGCCTTCGCGTACCTGCTCTTCTACTCGCTCCCATCCCCGCTGGACTCCATCCCGGGCCTGGAGTTCCTCAGCGAGGCCTTCGACTTCGTCTGGCGCGCCGTCGTCCCCTGGGTGGGCAAACACGTGCTGCGCCTGGGCACGGACATCACCATCTTCCCCAACGGCAGCGGCGACACCACGTACAACTACGTGCAGTTGCCCGTGCTCCTCGGCGTCAGCGTGCTGGTGGCCGCCGTCTGGTCCGTCGTCGACCGGCGCCGCCTCCAGTACGTGAAGGCCCACGACGCGCTGCGCGTCTACGTCCGCTACGTGCTGGCCATCAGCATGCTGTCCTACGGCTTGGCCAAGGTCTTCAAGTCGCAGTTCCCCTTCCCCTCCCCGGACCGGCTGGTGGAGCCCCTGGGCGAGTTCTCCCCCATGGGCCTCCTGTGGACCTTCATGGGGTACTCGAGGGGCTACAACGTCTTCACCGGTGGCGCGGAGATGCTGGGCGGCCTCCTCCTGCTCTTCCGCCGCACCACCACCCTGGGCGCGCTGGTCGTCATCGGCGTCATGACCAACGTCGTGGCGCTCAACTTCTTCTATGACGTCCCCGTCAAGCTCTACTCCTCCCACCTGCTGCTGATGGCGGTCTTCCTCGCGCTGCCCGACGTCCAGCGGCTGCTCGGGGTCCTCCTCCTCAACCGCCCCACGGAAGCCCGGGCCCTGGGCCCGCCGTTCCAGCTCTCCCGCCGTGAGGCCCGGGGCGTGCTCGCCTTGAAGGTGCTGTTCATCGCCGCCGTGAGCTGGGCGTTCTACGACTCGCGAGCGAACTACTTCGCGAAGTACAACGACTCCGCCCCCAAGCCCGCGCTCTACGGCCTCTATGACGTCGAGTCCTTCACCCTCGACGGCCAAGTGCGGCCCCCGCTGCTCGGAGACCCGATGCGGTGGCGCTACTTCTCCGTCAACCGCTTCGGCCGGGTGATTGTCCGGCGGATGGATGACCAGCCGCAGTACTTCACCCTGGAGCATGACGCGGCGAAGTCGACCGTCACCCTCGGCGAGGGCCCCCCGGACGCACAGAAGAAGATGGTGCTCACGTACACGCAGCCGGACGCGGAGCACTTCGTCCTCCAGGGGACCTTGAAGGGCGGCCCCTTCGAGGTCCGCCTCAAGAAGGTGGACGAGTCCAAGCACCTGCTCGTCAACCGCGGCTTCAACTGGATTCAGGAGTACCCCTTCAACCGCTGAGCCGCCGTCTCCCTTCAGTCCTGGCGCGCGGCGGGCGCCGGCTCCAGCGGGGGCACGTCGCGGCCCTCGCCGAAGCCCAGGGCCCAGAAGCGCGGGCGCACCGGCTCGCGCGCCACCAGTCGCAAGAGGAGGTACTTCGCCTCGTCCTGGCCATCCAGCGCCAGCGCGAAGGTGCCGTAGTGCATGGCCACCGACGTGGCCGAGCGCAGCACCTTGTGCGCCTGGAACGCCTCCCTCGGGCCCATGTGCACCGGCCGGAAGGCGGTGGGCCGGTAGGCGCCAATGGGCAGCACCGACAGCCGCATGGGCCCGAAGCGCTCGGCCATCATCGCGAACTGCGGGCCGTAGCCGGTGTCTCCCGCGAAGAGCACCGGCCCGCCCGACGTGGAGAGGACGTAGCCCGCCCACAGCGTCGCGGACGTGTCCGTCAGCCCCCGGTTGGAGCGGTGCTGCGCCGGCACCGCCGTCACCGTCCGCCCCGGCGCCACCTCCGTGGACTGCCACCAGTCCAGCTCCTCCACCCGCTCGAAGCCCTCGCCGTCGAGCAGCGCCTTGTTGCCCAGGCCCACGATGAAGCGCGGCTTGTGCGCCTCTTCCAGGCGCCGCAGCGTGGGCAGGTCCATGTGGTCGTAGTGGTTGTGGCTCACCACCACCACGTCGATGGGCGGCAGGTCCTCGAAGCGGATGCCCGGCGGGCGCACCCGGTGCGGGCCCACGCAGGACAGCGGGCTCGGCCGGTCCGAGTAGATGGGGTCCGTCAGCACGTTCAGCCCGTCCGCCTGGAGCAGCACCGTGGCGTGGTTGATGAACGTGACGCGCAATTCCCCCGCCCCCACGCGCTCGGGCGGCGGCTTGCCGGGAGCAAGGTCCTCGTAGTCGCGCCACTCGCCCCGGGGCTCCTTGCGCAGCGCCTCCAGCACGTCGCCCGGGCCGAGCCGACGCACGGGCTCCAGGTTCTCGAACTGCTCGCCGTCGAAGTGGTCCGTCACCGGGCCCTCGTGGCGCGTGCCCGCGAAGAGGCAGCCTCCGAGCCACGGCGCGCACACGAGGAGGACGAGCGCGAGGCGCTTCGTCGGGGAGGGAGTGGCAGCAGGGTGCGGCATGGTGAAGGTGCTCCAGGGAAGTCCAGGGGCCTGCCCGCCTCACGTGGCGGTGGCGGCCGGGGCCCCGCTCGCGACGCCGCCCACCCACGCGCCATGCTCGCGGACCCACGCCACCGTGTCACGCAGCGTCTCCTCCAGGAGGACCGGCGGCCTCCCCGGCTCCCGCGGCTGGAGGCGTGACAGACAGGGGCCGAGCCCTGTCACACAGCCGGGACGACGGTAGGCGCCCACGGGTCCGGCATGGAGGCCACCCGGCGCTCCGCTGTCCGCCCGCCCCCGGGCCGGGCACCGGTGTTCCCCTGCGCGGCCAGGGGCGTTCATTGCCGCCTCGAGGCGCCCTTCCCACGTTCGAGGCATGGACGCACTGCCCGTCACCACCGAGCCCGGGTTGGACCCCTCCGACCCCTATGCCCGCGAAGCGCAGACCTTTCCGCGGCTCAGCCCGGAGATGGCGGAGCGCATTGCCGCCTACGGCACCGAGGAGCGACTGACCGGTGGCACGCTCCTGTTCAGCCGGGGAGACCGGAACGTCGACTTCTTCTTCGTGGTCGAAGGCGCCGTCGAAATCTTCGACTTCGACCACGAGGGCGCACCCCACGTCCTCGCCGTCCAGGGCGAGCAGCAGTTCACCGGCGAGCTGGACCTCTTCACCGACCACCAGATTCTGGTGAGCGGCCGCACCCGCGGTGATTGCCGGGTGGTCCGCATCAGGCCGCAGGACTTCCGCCGGCTGGTCAGCACCGAGGCCGACATCGGCGAAATCATCATGCGCGCGTTCATCCTGCGCCGCGTGGGCCTCATCCGTCATGCCCAGGCCGGGGTGGTGCTCATCGGCTCCGGCCATGGCGCCGACACGCTCCGGCTGCAGAGCTTCCTCACCCGCAACGGCTATCCCCACAAGCTGCTCGACATCGACGTCGACCCGGGCGCGAGCGGCTTCCTCCAGTGCTTCGAGCTGACCCCCGCCCAGCTCCCCGTCGTCATCGCGCCGGGGAGGACGGTCTACCGGAATCCGTCGAACGCCGCGCTGGCGGATGACCTGGGCTTCAGCGAGGCCGTCGACCCCGAGCATGTCCATGACGTCGCCGTGGTCGGCGCCGGCCCCGCGGGGCTCGCGACGGCGGTCTACGCGGCGTCGGAAGGACTGGAGACCGTCGTCGTCGAGGCCCTGGCGCCCGGCGGGCAGGCGGGGACCAGCTCGAAGATAGAGAACTACCTCGGCTTTCCCACCGGCATCTCCGGCCAGGCGCTCGCGGGCCGGGCGCAGGTCCAGGCCCGGAAGTTCGGCGCGCGGCTCATCGTCTCCCGCTCCGTCGCCGACATCGACTGCGAGAGCACGCCCTACCGGCTGTGCCTGGAGGATGGCCGCGTGGTGTCCGCGCGCTCGGTGGTCATCGCCACCGGGGCGCGCTACCGGAAGCTGGACGTGCCCGACCTCGCGCGCTTCGAGGGACAGGGCGTCCACTACGCGGCGACGGCCATGGAGTCGAGCCTGTGCAACGGCGAGGAAATCATCGTCGTGGGCGGAGGCAACTCCGCCGGACAGGCCGCCGTCTTCCTGTCGCGCACGGTGTCGAAGGTGCATCTGCTCGTGCGCAGTGGCGGGCTCGCGGCGACGATGTCCGACTACCTCGTCCAGCGCATCCAGTCCTCGCCGCGCATCGAGCTGCACACGCGCACGGAAATCACGCGGCTGGCGGGGAGGCGGTTCCTGGAGGAGGTGACGTGGGTGCACCGGCCCACGGAGGAAGCCACCACGCGCCGCATCGGCAATATCTTCGTGATGATTGGCGCCGAGCCGAACACCGAGTGGCTCAACGGCTGCCTGGAGCTGGATGGCAAGGGCTTCATCCGCACGGGGCAGGACGCGGAGGGCCGGGCGCTCGCGTCACCGTATGCGACGTCGCGGCCGGGCATCTACGCGGTGGGGGACGTGCGCTCGGGCTCGGTGAAGCGCGTGGCGTCGAGCGTGGGCGAGGGCTCCGTGGTGGTGCAGGCGATTCATGGCTTCCTGCACCCAGCCGTGGTGTGAGTCAGCGCTCCCAGAGCGTTCCGGTCGAGCGCCTCGGTGGCTGGCTCCAGCACCTCGCAGAGCCAGTCGGGAGCGAGCTCCACACCGACGACATCTGGTAGCTCCGGCATGCGCTCGCGCCGCCACCCCACGACGTCGGGCACCAACACATCACCACCGAGATGCCATTCGGGCTTGAACAACAGGACCCATCCACCGGGTCCCTCCTGCTCCGGTTCCTCGTCGAATGGCCACAATGCCCTCGCCACCCGGGCTGTAGCCCGAGCATGGAGCGTACCGGGGTGAGGCCTCACGTACAGCTCACCGTCGAGGATTTCCCCAACCACGTTCGGCGGGAGGCGTTCCAGCGCTTCGTATGCGACCTCCGTTCGCGTCTTGTCGCTCATGTGTCCAGCTTGCACCATACCCCTGACATCCTCACGACGTCAGGGAATCCTGGAGGTCACATGGCGGTGATTCGTCAGTGGACGGCCCCGGGTTCACCTCGAACCCGGGGCGCCCTGCTCCGGCCCTAGCCCTTGTTGTCCCTGTCGACGACGTTGTCCACGCCGTCCTTGTCGTCGTCACCCGGCGGCTCCTTGCCGTCCGGCAGGCCGTCGTTGTCGCTGTCCACGTCGAGCACGTTGGGCAGGCCGTCCCCGTCCGCGTCGCCCTGGACCTCGTCCTTGTCCAGCAGCCCGTCCTGGTCCTGGTCGCCCTTGCTGTCGAGGGGAACTTCGAGCTCCACCTTCGTCCGCGTGGAGCCGCTGCACTTCCCGTCGCCCGGGTAGATGGCCGTGGCGGACCACTTGCCTCCCGCCACGGTGAGCCGGTAGTCCTCGAACGTGCCGCCGGTGCTCGTCGTCACCGTCTGGTAGACGGGGTTGCCCGCTTCGTCCGTGTAGCGCAGGAGGAACTTCTGGCCGGGCCGCTCGGGCTTCGTGTAGCCCTTCACGCGGATGAGGCCACACGACTCGGGCGGCCTCTTCGGGTCGTAGAAGTAGACCCTGCGCTTCTGGTCCGGCTCCAGGTGATACGCGGGGAACTCCTTGCAGCTCACCTTCTGCACCTCCACCGTCTCGATTTCCACGGTGGTGCGGCGGCGCAGCGGCACGCGCACGGTGGCGCCTCCCATCCGCACCAGCGTGTCTCCGCGCGGCGTCCACGCCGTGACGTGGGCGTCGTGAGCGACGCAGTCCTGGTCCTTCTCGTCGGGCTGGAACTTCAGGTGGCCTTCCAGCAGCTCGCCCGGCTTCACCACCGCCTTGTCCGGCCCGAAAGACCGACCCCAGTGCGAGGGCAGGCCCTCGTAGCGGAAGTACACGAGCTGCTCCTTCTCGCCCGCGTTCTTGAACTGGAAGCCGAAGTCCACCACGTCGTAGGGACTGGCGTGCGCGGACTGCTTCACCCAGAGGTTCTGCTGCGCGTCGTTGTCGCTGGGGTTGGTGTCGGACGTCATCCGGCGCAGCTGCACCTTCACGCAGTTGTGCGGGTCATCCACGCCCATGGGCTTCCACACCACGTAGATGTCCCGGTACTCGCCCGACGGAATCACCGGGATGATGACGCTCTTGTAGAGGTCGAACGAGCCCACGCCATCCACCGTGTGGTACGGCGCGGAGAGCAGGAAGCGGACCTCCGTGTCGTACGCCGCCGCCGGGCCGTCGTTGTAGACGCGGGCGTAGATGCGGTTGTCCTGGTCAGCGATGGGCCGCTCGTCCACCTGCGTGGTGTTGTAGCCGCCCCCGTCCTCCTGGTTGTCCACCCAGATGTCCGGGCTGGTCCACGCCGGGTCGCCCACGCGGATGCGGACGTTGTAGTCGACGGGGGGCGTGTAATCGACGGTGACGTCGTAGCCGCCGTTGGAGGGGCGCTCGGCCGCCACGCGCACGCTGATGCCCGTGCCGGGAGGCGCGTCCGTGTCGCCCACGCCCAGCGCCGCGTCCCCCACCGTGGTGGCCGGCGTGCGGTCCCGGATGACGACGGGCACCTGGCCCTGCGGAATCGCCTTGTTCGCGTAGTACACGAGCACGCCCTTGCCCGGCACCACCTGGTCCCGGTTCGCCAGCGTCGGCGTGCGCGCCTCCACCCAGTAGAAGTGCGTCTCGTCCTCGAAGGACGTCACGCCCGGCGTCAGGCCGATGGCGATGGCGCCGTACTGCCCCGCCACCAGCGAGCTCTGGAAGCTGACCGGAATGGACGGCTGGCCCGTGCGCGGCGACGTCCCCGGCGGACGGGGGATGAAGAGAATCTGGCCGCCGCTGCTCGTCACCCACTCGGCGTACTGCTTGGACCACACCAGCGGGTGGGCCCCCTCGAAGGGCAGCGCCATGTTGTCCCACTTGTTGGCGGGCTCGGCGACGGGGAACTCCACATTCTCGTGGGGGAACAGGTCCACGAGGCCGAACTGGTGCGAGTAGCCGTGGGCGTACTGCGCCAGCGAGTTCGTGGGCCCCTGGATGGAGACGGAGAGGTAGCGGGTGGTGCCGCCGACGGTGTACGGCCAGTGGCCCGTGGTGGCCCAGTCGCTCGTGAAGGCCGGGTCGTTCACCACCAGGATGACGCGGTCGATGTCGTCCGAGGGGTCCGTCGTGGCGCCGTCCAGCGCCCCCGGCTCCAGCGCCAGGAGCCCGTCGAGCGAGTCGGTGGCCAGCTCCACCAGCGGCGTCACGTTGCCCGAGTAATAGTCGCTGCTGGGGCGGCCCAGGGCGAGGGGCGCCTTGTACACGGGCACCAGCGTGGCCTGGTTGTAGCTGACCTCGGAAATCCACTGCGTCAGCGCGTCGATGCGCTGGGTGACGGTGGCCTCGTCCGCGCTGCCGGTGATGTTCGAGAAGTCCACCCGGAGCACGAGCGTGTCCTGGACGCCGTCGGGGAACGGCCCGCGAGTCACCTGCACGGGACGCAGCGAGATGTTGTTGTTCTTGCGCACCTCGTCCAGCCCCGTGGCCGGCGTCAGCCGGTCATGGAGGTTGGACACCCGCGCCGACAGCAGGAAGCGGCCATCCGCCGCGGCCGCGGACTCGGGAGCCGGCGGACGGAAGAGGATGGGGCCCACCACGGTGACGCCATGGGCCGTCATCGTGGCGCCGGGCACGGTGGGCACGACGAGCGCGTTGCCGGGCGCGTTGACGGTGGCGCTGGAGTAGCCCTCGAAGAAGCCGTCCAGGCTCCAGTGGTTGGGGAACTCGAGCGCCGACGCCGGGTCGCCCCAGTACAGCCGCACGGCGGAGTTGGTGGCCGGCGCGCTGTTGCGGTTGCGCACCATCACATAGACGTAGTTGGTGGTGTCGTAGCGCGGCTGCTGGAAGGCGTAGTAGCCCAGGCCGAACTCGGCCGCGGTGGCCAGGTTCACGTCCGGCCGGTGGCGCACGAGGATGTCCGGAGAGGACAGCGTGAAGCCGGTCGACGACGGCTGCGTGCCGGTGTCGCCCAGGTAGTCGCGCACGTACAAATCAAAGGGCATGGGCGCGCCCGAGCCCAGGAAGGCCACGAGCCGCGCGGCGTCCGAGTCGATGACGAACACGCGCCCCAGCCCGTCAATCTCCAGCTTCTGCGGCGAGGTGAAGAGCGGGGCAATGCCCAGCGTGGAGTCGAAGCTGCCGTCCGGGCGGAAGACGGTGACGCGGTGGTTCTGCGTGTCGGCCACCCACATCATCCCGTCCGGCGCCACGGCCACGTCGCGCGGGCTGCGGAACTGCGAGGTGCCGGTGCCGTTGGAGCCGAAGCGCAGCGGCGCGCCCACCGGCGGAATCTTCACAATCTGGTGGTGGCCCGTGTCCGCCACGTAGAAGGTGCCGTCCGCGCCCACGTCGAAGCCGCTGGCGCCGAACCACGTGGTGTCTGTGTGGGCGACGGACCAGCTCGTGTCGTCCGGCCCGTCCGCCACGAGGATGCGGCTGTTGCCCGAGTCGAGCAGGTACACCCGGCCCAGGGGCCCCACGGCGAGGTCCTTCGGCTGGGTGATATTCACGCCCGCCACGGTGTTGCGCGTGGTGGACGCGAAGGCCGCGTCGTACGTGTAGCTGGAGGTGGCGGCGTCCCACCGGTACAGCTCCACCTCGCCGCCAATGCTGTCCAGCGCGTAGAGGTTGCCCTGCGCGTCGGCGGCCACGCCCTGGGGCTGGTTGAGGGCCTGCTCCTGGGTGGGGTCCGCCACGAAGCCGACCTCCGACCAGGTGGAGGCGGCCGAGAGGCCGGAGATGGCCGTGTACTTGATGCGCCGGTTGGCGGTGTCCGCCACCAGCACGCGGCCGTTCAGCTCGTCGACTCCCACGCCGAAGGGGACGAGGAAGCCGCCGGTGACGGGGGTGGGCGCGCCGGCATCGGCCGCGCCGCCGCCCAGGGAGGACTGGCTCCAGAGGAGGGCCAGGCCCGCGAACACAGCAAGGGTACGCCGCACCGCCCGCGGGCGGTGCGTGGAAGGATTGGGGCTCACGATGGGAGTCCTTGGTTGGGAATTACTTGTCGAGGAGGAACCGGGCGCGAGCCACGGAGCCCTTGTGCTTCGTGGACCTGGAATGCTTCGTCACGTAGTCGGTGAGGACGGACTTCCCGTCCGACCAGCGCGACACCTCCATGAGGGCCAGCTCGCGGACGGTGTCGTCCGTGTCGTCCAGGAAGACGAGCGTCTCCTGCTTGGCGAGCTCGGGACCGCGGCGGCTGAAGGTGTTCAGCGCCAGCCGCCGGAGGGCGGGGCTCTTCGCCTTGCCCGCCTCGGCCACGTGGCCGCCCAGGCGCGCGTCCCACGGCATCTTCTGCGCGGGCTGCGACATCAGGTAGGCGAGCACCGTGGAGCGCACGGCCTCCGCCTCGGGCTTGCCTTCCACCGACTCCCAGATGTCGGAGAGGGCGGCGGCGCGGGCCGCGGGCGCCACCTCCTTCTCGAAGCGGGTGAAGGCGGAGATGCGCGCGAGGCCGTCGTCCGTGGCGAAGTCGCGGCCGAGCTGCACGGCGCTGGACTGGGCGGACGCCAGGGTGGAGACGGTGAGTGCCAGGACAGCAAGCAGGCGGCGAATCATGGGTTCCTCATGAAGCGCGTGGCGCGCGCGCGGGTAATCTGCTGAACGGTGTGGACGGCGGTGTCGTCCCACAGCCGCTTGGTGTCGCGGTGGGTGCGCGGCGTGGTGCCGGTGGTTCCGCCGCGCATCAGGTTGAACGCGTCGTGGACGCCGCCGTAATGCCCGCCCCCCGACCAGCCCGCCACCGTGCCGCCGGCCTCGGCCGCCGACAGGGTGGCGTTGGTAATCATGTGGCCCACCTCGTGAGCGCCCGTGTAGTCGTTGGGGGTGTTGCGGCCCGCGACGAAGACGAAGTTTCTCGCGGTGGAGCCCGCGGGAATCCACCCGTCCGGGAAGGCCTGCCCGCGGTCGCCCGACGAGAAGTTGCCCACGAACATGAGGTAGACGGTGTTGGTGTTGGCGGGCCCGGCGGGGTCCACCCCGCGCGCCAGGGTGATGAGCGCCTGCTGGTCCGCCGAGGGCGCCAGGGTGCCGTGGCCGCCCGTGAAGCTGCCGACGTTGTTCAGGTTCACCGGGCTGCCCATGGGCAGGGTGATGTTGTCCGTCATCGCGTTGTAGACGACCTCCACGCGGACCCCCATGGGGACGTAGCGCTCCTTGAGGATGTCCGTGAGGGTGCCCACCAACGCCGCGGGGATGGCCGTGATGCCCAGGTTGTTGGGGTCCTGGAAGTTGAAGACGCGGACGGTCATCACCCGGCGCTCCTCGGGCGCGCGCTGGAAGAGCGGCGTCTTGAGCAGGATGTTCGTCGTCACCGGGTCGGTGGTCTGGTAGCGAGCCACCACGCGGCCGTCCGGATTCTTCGCCTGGCGGACGCGGTGGTTCGCCGCGTTGTAGGCCGCGTTGCCCGGGTGGGCGGTGAGGCCCGTGTTGGTGGGCACGTCGCGGTCCACCTGGTCCGCCACCACCATCACCGCCTGCGACACGAAGATGCCCGTGTTGGCGCCCGTCTCGGTGAGGGTGACGGTCTTGTCCGTGGCCGGGGCGTCCTGGTGGGTGACGCCGTCCGCCTCCGTGGTGAACCACTCCAGGGCGTACTCCTCCACCGTGGCGGCGTTGGTGTTCCGCGCCGCGTCGGTGAGCCGGTAGTAGAAGCGACGCGAGTCGCGGCCGATGAAGTTGTCCGGATTGGCGGAGACGCCCAGGCGCACCTGGTCCGACTCGTTGTAGAGGGTGTTGATGGCGCCGAAGGCATCCGCCGCCACGCGGAAGGCGAAGTCCCACAGGCCCGGCCGGACGAAGAGCGTGGACGTGTCCGCGGCGGTGATGCGGAAGTCGCCGTTGGTGTCGTTCATCGTCTCCAGCTTCCAGAGGTTGAGCTTCAGCTCCTTGTTGGGAGTCGGGGCGGTGCCAGGCGGCGTGTACTGCACCCGCAGCTTCGGCGAGCCGGGCGTGAGGGCCTCGACGAAGACCTGGGCGGGAACGGCGTCCGCGGGGAGGTTGAACGTCTTCGGCAGCACCAGCGGGCCGGTCTTGTTCGCGGTGGTCCAGACCTTGAGCTGGGCCGGCGCGTCCGAGCTCAGCGTGAGCGTGCCGTCCACGCGGGGCTGGAAGCGCAGGGTGACGGCCACCAGGTCGTCCTCCGCGGCGGGCGCGGGCGCCTGGCTGGAGTCGACGGTGCCGTTGGCGTCGTCATCGTCCGAGTTGACGGAGACATTCAGGCCGCTGGCGGGAATGGCGTGGCCGGGGACCTCCAGCGCCATGTCGTAGAGGGTGAAGGGGACGCGCGGGGAGACGCCCAGGGAGCGGCCGCTGCGGAACGCCTCGACCTCCATCTGGTAGCGGCCCGCGGCCTGGGGCGTCGAGCCCACGCGGCCGTTCCAGGAGAAGGTGCCCAGGGCGGCGACGCTCGGCGTGTTGCCACGCGTCACCACGCTGCCCGCCTGGTTGAGCACGCGCCACTCCAGGCTGGAGATGGAGAGGGCGCCATCCACGCGGTAGTCGAACGGCACGTTGCCCGTGCCCGCCACCACGGCCTCGCGGTCGACGTAGGGCGCGGTGCTGGCCAGCTGGAGGGTGACGCTCTCCGTCTGGATGGCCTGCGTCTGGACGGCGGAGAAAATGGTGGGCGCGAGCGTGAAGTCGAGCAGCGTCACGCGCAGGTCGTAGCGGCCGGTGGGCGGCCGCGTGCCGGCGTTGGTGTAGCCGTTCCAGTTGAAGACCAGGGGCAGGCCCTTGCTCGACGGCCAGACGTTCAGGTCCACCGCGGAGTAGACGGGCGTGGTGCTGCCCGTGGGGAAGACCTCCAGCAGCGTGTACATGCCCAGCATGAAGGTGGGGTCTTCGTAGAGCGTGGAGTCGATGTGGTAGTAGATGTCGATGTCCGCGGCGTCGAAGGACTGGACGATGGCGGGCGTGCCGGTGGTGGGCGCGTCCACGCAGACGCCGGCCGCGCAGTTGCCGATGGTGACGCCCGTCTCCGCGTAGTTCGTCAGGGGGGGCGAGTCGTCATCCGTGACGGTGAGGCGGATGCGCCAGAAGCCCTGGCAGGCCGGCGGGACGGCGGCGCCCGCGGGGTACAGCGTGAGGACCGTGGCCGAGGGGCCGCTCGGCAGCGACGGCACGGCGCACCCCACGGGCGGCACCGCGGACCAGGCGTAGTTCGTAATCCCCAGGCCCGAGCCGGGAGGGCCCGACACCGCGTTGTCCAGGTCGAAGCTGGCCGCGCCATTCACGACGATGGGGCCGGGCAGCACGCCCGCGAGGTTGACGAGGTACCACGCGGACCCGCTGACGACGGCGGCGGGCGGCGTCTGCGGCGGCACGACGACGACGGTGTGGCGGGTGCTCGCGACGTTGCCCTCACCGTCCTGCACCTCCAGCTCGAACTGCCACTGGCCCGGCTCCAGGTCCGTCCAGTCCAGCGTCAGCGTGGAGCCGTTGGCGGGGAGGTTGAACACCTCGTCCACGCGGCCGGTGGTGTAGGTGCCCCACGCTTCCGGCGGGATGTCCACCACGTACCAGGTGTAGCGGACGAGGCCCGCGGAGATGCCGGTGACGGGGCTGCCGTCCGTCACGTGGCAGCGGTTGGACTGGCTGGTGCACGGGGAGTCGGGGTCCTCGGAGCCGCGCCCGTCCAAGAGCAGGGGGAACTCCAGCAGGTGGGCCACGTCCAGCCCGGCGATGTCCGCGGTGGGCAGGCCGTCCACGACGATGGCGCGGTCCTGGCTCACGGATTCATTCTCGTCGTCGGTGGCGGTGAGGCGCACAATCCACGTGCCGGCGGAGCTCGCCGAGGTGGCGCGGGTGACGGAGGCGCCGGTGGACAGCACGGTGAGCGGCGAGACGCCCGCGGACTGGGGCGCCTGGATGAGCTCCCACTCGAAGGTGAGGTTGCCGCCGTCGTCATCCGTGGTGACGCTGGTGGCCGCCTGCAGCGCCTGGCCGACGTCGATTTCCGTGGGGCCGGTGAAGGAGATGCGCGGCTTCAGGTTGCGCACCGTGACGGTGACCGTCTCGGTGTCGGTGGTGTTCTCGTTGTCCTTCGCGGTGACACGGAAGCGCCAGGTGCCCACGTGGAGGCCGGTGGTGGGGAGGTTGATGCCCGCGGTGGTGGCGTAGTTGCTCGTCGGCATCAGGCCCGAGCGGGTGGGCGCCTCCAGCAGCTCCCACACGAAGGTGAGGTTGCCGCCGTCCACGTCCGTGGTGGGCGAGGCCGTGAGGGCGATGGGCGTGTTGGCGTCAATCGTCGTGGCCCCGGCGACGCTGATGTTCGGCGGCACGTTGGGGACGGAGAACGAGTGATTGAAGGTCTTCAGCTCGCCCTCGTTGTCGGAGACGTCCAGCGCGAACTGGTAGTTGCCGATGTCGCGGTCGCTCGTGAAGGTGATGGTGGGGTTGGCGGTGTTGGCGGACGCCAGCGTGGCGGTGGACGTGGTGGGCTTGCTGACGATGCGCCAGGCGTGGTTCAGCCCCCCGCCGTCCGCGTCCCCCGAGTTGGCGCGGAGGGTGACGGTGGCGTTCCAGGCCGGCGTGGGCGAGTGGCTCGGGCTGGCCGTGGGCGGCGAGTTGACGACGGTGATGAAGAACGAGAGGGGCCTGGCGAAGTTGGTCACCGCCGCCAGGTTGCAGATGACGTTGCACGGCGGGGAGTACCCGCTCACGCAGTAGGCGGGGTCGACGTGCGTGCCATTGCAGACGATGGTCTTCCGGCCCAAATCCCGCAGGGAGTTGAAGGTCACATCGAAGTTGAACTCCGGCAGGCCGTCCCCGTTCGAATCGAAGATGGGGCAGGCCGCAGGGGAGGACAGCGGGTTCGACGTCGGCGCGCCAGGGTCTCCGGAGCCCGGGGCAATCTGCACCGCCGGCGCGGGCGAGAAGCCCGTCTGGCTGCAGGTGACCTGGAAGGGCCAGAGGTAGCCGTCCTCCGACTGCTCGCCGTACCGCATCGTGGTCTTCACCTGCTGGTTTCCGGTGTAGTCGCCGGCCTGGGTGGCGAAGGCCGCCAGGACCAGGAGGAGGCAGGCAACCCAGGGGATGCGCTTCATGATGATTCTCCAGATGGGGGCGGGGCTCATGGGCGCGGGCGGCTCTGCTGAGAGGAGGAAGTGGCGGCGGGGCCGGCCGGGGTGGGCTCTGGCGGCGTCGAGGTGGACCCGAGGCTGAACGAGAGCTGCGCGGCGGACGCGCCAGGCTTCAGCAGGTCCTGGAGCAGGCTCGCGTAGCGCTCGGCGAAGAGGTTCTTGATGGAAGCCTTGGAGCGCAGTTCCGCGAGCAGGCCCTTGAGCCGGGCATCCGCGTACAGCCGCTCCAGCTGTGCCTGGATTTCGGGCTGGGCGTCCTCGAACTTCCGGTCCAGCTCGGGCAGGACCTCGTGGACGAGCAGGAAGCAGTAGCCCTCCTTCGTCTCGAGGACGTCGGTGAGCTCCCCGGGCTTCAGCGCCACGAGCGCCTTCCAGACGTGGGACTCGAGCGTGTCCTCGGTCAGGTCCATCCGGGCGCCGCCGAGGGCGCGGGTGGAGCCTTCCGAGGACTTGCGGGCGACGTCGGCGAAGGCCGCGTTGCCCTTGCGCACCGTCTCCAGGAGTTCCTTGGCCCGGGCCAGCGAGTCCTTGCCGGGGAGCACGAGCACCTCGCTCGCGTGCACCCGCATGGGCTGGTGGTACGTCGCGGCGTTGGCCTCGTAGTGGCGCTTCACCTCGTCGTAGGAGACCGACCAGCCCTCGTCCTTCTTCGCCAGCCGCTCGCGCAGCAGGCGCTGGCGGATGTCCCCGCGGATGGCCGTGACGCCGTCCGGGGTGCTCTCCACGTACTGATTGAAAGACTCGATGGAGGGGAAGGTCTGCTCGAAGGCCGCGAAGGCCGCGTCGATTTCCTTCTCCGTCACCTCGAGGCCCTGCTCCTTCGCGGCCGCGTCGGTGACGGCTTCATCGATGAGCTTCTGGGTGATGGCGTTCTTGAGCAGGAGCGCGTCGGCGTCCGGGATGCGGCCGTCGGTGGAGGTGGCACGCTCGACGGTGAAGGCGAGGAGGCGGTTGAACCGCTCCAGCGAGACGGGCTTGTCGTTGACGAGGGCGACTTCCTGCTCCTCGGGCTGGTCCAGCTGGCTCGAAGCCGAGAGGGCCGCGAAGCCACCCAGGGCGATGGGGAGCAGGCTGGCGGCGATGAGCCACCGGCGCGCGGGAGGTCGAGAACGAAGACGTGAAGACGTGGCTTCCATGGTCACCGGGAGCGGGATTCGGGATTCGGGTACGGGAATGCGACGGGCCGGCCCTTGAGCAAGGAGCGGGCCCACGGCACTCCCAGAGGGAGGGGGCTGCCGCGCGTGCGCCAGCGTGTTGCTTCACAGGCAACGTCACCGGAGCGCTGTGGACCGGGGGTCCACGCGCGGCGGGTACGGCGTCAGGTGGGGTTGTGAATCAGGCCACGACGGCGTGGAGGATGCGCTCGAAGAGCCAGGGGGTCTTCGAGAGCAGGCGCACCACCGGACGGCGCAGCCGGGGACGGCGGGCCAGCATCAGCAGGGCTCGCGTCGTCCAGGCGTACTTGCGGAACACGCGCTGGAAGCTGGCCTCGTAGGGGCGCAGCGCGTCCGTGGTTGCACCCTTCGTCAGTGCGTCGGGGAGCAGCGTGCCCAGGGACTCCGCGCAGGCGAAGGCGAGGGAGAGTCCTTCTCCCGTCAGCGCATCCACGTAGCCCGCCGCGTCTCCCACCAGGGCGAAGCGGTCCGCGACTCGCGCGCGGGCCACTCGCGCCAGCGGGCCCGCGCCCCGCACCTGCGAGTCCGGGGGTACTCCCCCGAGCTGCTCGGAGAGGCGGGGGAAGCGCGCGAGGAGTGTCTCGAAGGCCACGCGTCCTTCGACGACGCCGTCCTCCCAGAGGAAGGCCAGGCCCACGCGCCGGGCTCCCGCGGGCGTCACGTACGCCTCCACCCCGTCCGCGAAGTGCACCTCCACGTAGGGTGTCCAGGGCTCCAGTTGGAAGTGTCGGCGCAGGCCGAAGCGCCTCGGGCCCGTGGACTCCACGTCCAGGCCCTCCGCCCGCCGCAGCGGCGAGCCGAGCCCGTCCGCCGCTACCAGCATCCGTGCTTCCACCGGGCCTTCGGCGGTCTCCAGTGTCATGCCTTCGCTGGTGCGACGGTGGGACAGCACCTGGGTGCGCTCGCGGAGCTCCACGCCGACGTCTCGGGCTCTTGCCACCAGGGCGGAGGCCAGGGCCACGCGACGCACGCCGAGCCCTCCGGCTCCGGGTAGCAGCCCTTCCACCGTGGAGCCGTCCTCCTGCACGTAGCGGATGCCCACGAAGGGCGAGCTCTCCCGGCGGTCCAGCAGCGCCAGCGCGCCGAGCCGGTCCAGGACGGCGAGCGCCGGAGGCATCAGGCCCTCGCCGCAGGCCTTGTCGGCGGGCACTGTGGCTCGCTCCAGCACCACCGTGTTCAGCCCGCGCGCGGTGGTGGTGATGGCCACGGCCAGCCCGGCCGGACCTCCCCCCACCACCGCGACGTCGTACCGCTTCACGTGGTGCGCTCCCATCCCGCGACGACCGACGTGCCTGGTACAGGGCCCACGGGAATGCGCAGCTTGCGCTGCTTCATGCCGCGGAGTGTGCCCGCGCCGTCACCGAGGCCTCGAGCGCGGCTCGCCGATGCATCCAGGACACGGGGGTGGCCCGCCCAGCGTGAGGTGCACCCCGGCGGCAGGTAGCGGTGGAAGGAACGTTCATTCCGCGAGCCCGCCTCCAGGACGCTGGGGGCCTCCGGCAGCCGACAGTGGCGGAAGGAACGTTCATTCCGCGGGCCTGCTTCCCGCAGGGGTGGAGCGGACTGCAGGGGTCTACCGCGCCCGGAATCCGCCGTGCTCCGACTCACGTATCGCGCTCCGCCTTCGCCATCGCGATGGCGCTCTTCGCCATCTCCACCGCCATGCCGACCATGCCCACCTTCTTCGGCGGCGCCAGCTCTCCAGCCAGGTAGCGCCGCAGCGCTTCCGCCCGGCGCAGCTTGCCGCTCGACGTGCGTGGCAGCGTCCCCGGCTCCAACAGCCGCACCGTGTGTGGCCGCACGCCCGTGGCCTCCACCACCGCCGCGCGGATGCGCTCCTCCACCTCTTCACCCACACCCGGCCCCGCTCGCTCCGCGAGGATGAGCAACGCCTCGTCCTCGCCACCCTCGGGCGTGAAGCCCAGCGCCACCGCGCAGCCCGTGCGCACTCCGTCCACCGCCTGGAGCGGCTCCTCGAACGCCTGCGGCGCGTGGTTGGCCCCCCGGATGATGACCACGTCCTTCGCCCGGCCCGTGAGGTACAGCTCTCCCTCCGCCAGGAAGCCCAGGTCGCCCGTGTCCAGCCAGCCTTCCGCCGACAACGCCCGGCCCGTCGCCTCCGTGTCGCCGTAGTAGCCCGCCATCAACGACGGCCCCCGCGCGAAGACCCGCCCCACCCGCTTCTCCGGCAGCACCGCGCCCGCCGCGTCGCGCACCTCCACCTCGAAGCCCGCCACCGGCGCTCCTACGCTCACCAGCTCGCGCGTCCCCGCCTCCACCCGCGCCTCTCGCGCCAGCACTCCCGCGTCCACGCCCAGCGAGCGCGGACCCCGGCCCTCCGGCGGGAACGTCACCGCCAGCGACGCCTCCGACAGGCCGTACACCGGCCGCAGCGCCCGCGCGGAGAAGCCCCACCGCTCGAAGCGCTGCGCGAACCGGCGCAGCGTGTCCGAGGACACCGGCTCCGCTCCGTTGAGCGCGTGCTTCCAGGAGGACAGGTCCATGCCCTGCATGTCCTCGTCCTTCACCCGCTTCAAGCACAGGCCATACGCGAAGTTGGGCGCGGGCGAGATGAACCCCTTGTGCCTCGACAGCGCGCGCAGCCACAGCGCGGGCCTCGCCAGGAAGGCCTCCGGCGGAATCAGCACCAGGTTGCCCGGGTAGTACAGCGCCGACAGCACGCAGCCGATGAGCCCCATGTCGTGGTACAGCGGCAGCCAGCTCACGCCCACCGGCGGAGTCCCCGGCCGCAACGGCATGGCCACCTCCAGCGCCGCCACCTGCGACATCAGCGCCCCGTGCGTCAGCGCCACCGGCTTCGGGTCCACCGTGGAGCCCGACGAGAACTGGATGAGCCCCAGCCCCTCCGGACGCACCGGCACCTCCAGCTCCTCGTCCCCGCGCGATACCTCGTCCACCGTGTGACAGCCCAGGCGCGGACGGGCGCGCTCCACGCTCGGCCCCAGCAGCAGCCGCACCCGCGAGTCCGTCAGCACCGCCGCCGCTCCCGTCACCTGGAGCATGCGCGCCGTGGCCCGGTGGTACTCCTCCAGCCGCCCCAGCCGCACCGGCGGATAGAGCGGCACCGGCACCGCGCCCGCCAGCAGCGTGCCGAAGAACGCGTCCATGAAGCCCGGCGAGGTGGGCAAGAGCAGCGCCACCCGCTCGCCCTCGCGCACGCCCAGCCGCGCCAGCCCCGCCGCCGTGCGCCGGGCTCGGTGGTACACCTCCGCCCACGGCACCGATACCTCCCGCTCGCCCGCGTCCACGAAGGTCAGCCCATGCGGCGTGGTGCGCGCCGTGGCCGAGAGCGCCGCAGTCACCGTCGCGTGCCTCAGCCCGGGCAGGGCCGCGCCCTTCACGGGCGCAATTCCAGAGCCCACGCCCTTCCCGGGCGCCAATCCAGAGCCCGCGACTGTATCGAGCGCAACTCCAGCGCCCGCGCCCTTCCCGATTGCACCTTCGGGGCCGGCACTCTTCACGGGCTCCACGCCAGCGCCCGCGCCCTTCACTGGCGCACCTCCGTGGCAGGGCCGGCCGGGGCCACCGCCGCTGCGGCCCGCCGCGCCACCAGCTTCGCCAGGTCCCCCACCGTGCGCACATCCTGCGCGTCCTCTTCCGACAGGCGGATGCGGAAGCGATTCTCCAGCCCCACCGCCAGCACCGTCAGCCCCAGGCTGTCCAGCTGCAGGTCCTTCAGCAGGTCCTGTCCCGGCTCCACCGCGCCCTTCCACTCCAGCTCGTCGGCGGCGATGCGGCGGATCTCCGCCAGCACTTCCAGTTCGGACTCAGTCACGGGGCACCTCCGGGATGAAGCGGGGACGGTGGGCGAACTCCCGCGCGTACGCGTCGCCGAGCGCCGCCTCCTCCGCGCGAATCCGCACGAAGAGCAACGCCGCGTTTCCCACCGAGAAGAACAGCGCCGTCCGCCACGCGCCGTGAATGAGCGGCACACACGCCAGCTCCAGCACCACCGCCACGTAGTTGGGGTGACGCAGGAAGCGGTAGGGCCCACCCGTCACCGGCGCCAGCCCCGGCACCACGATGATGCGCGAGTTCCACCGCTCCCCCAGCGTCGCGATGGCCCAGTACCGCAGCGCCTGCGCCGCCACCGCCCCGCCCAGCGCCGCCCAGCCCCACACGCCCGGGAACGACGACTCCAGGACCCACACCTCCGCCACGCACGCCCCGAGGAACAGCGTGTGGAACACCACCATGAACCGGTAGTGCCCCTGCCCCGTCTCCACGCCGCCCCGCGCGAAGGCCCGGTCCGCGTTGCGCTTGGACAGCACCAGCTCCACCAGCCGCTCCACCACGAGCAGCGCCATGAAGCCCAGGAAGACGGCTTGGGTGGAGGTCACCATCGCAAGAGCACCATCTCCGCGCAGAAGCCCGGCCCCATCGCCATCATCACGCCCCAGTCACCCGGACGCGGCCCCGCGTCCTCCAGCGTCTCGCCCAGCACGAAGAGCACCGACGCGGACGAGAGGTTGCCCACCTCGCGCAGCGACGCCCACGAGCGCTCCAGCGTGGACGCCTCCAGTTCCAGCGCCTCCTCGAAGGCCTTCAGCACCTTGGGCCCACCCGTGTGCGCCACCCAGTGCCGCACGTCCTTGCGCGCGAGGCCATGCTCCGCGAGGAAGCCGTCCACGTTGCCGCGGATGTGGTCCTTCACCAGCACCGGCACCTTGGCCGACAGCACCACCTTGAAGCCCGAGTCCACCACGTCCCAGCCCATGACACGCTCGGTGTCCGGGTAGAAGACCGAGCGCGAGGCCACCACCCTGGGGCCCTTCGCGCCCGGCGCCGCCGCGCCGCGCAGCACCGCGCACGCCGCGCCGTCCCCGAAGAGGCCGGAGGCGATGATGTTGGGGATGGACAGGTCTTCACGCTGCAGCGTCAGCGAGCACAGCTCCGTGGCGATGACGAGCGCGGTGTGCGTGGGGAAGGCCCGCAGGTAGTCCGCCGCCCGCGCGATTCCCGACGCGCCCGCCACGCACCCGAGGCCGAAGAGGGGCGTGCGCTTGAAGTCCTCGCGGAAGCGCACGCGGTTGGCCACCCGCGCCTCGATGCTGGGCGTGGCGATGCCCGTCACCGTGACGAAGAAGACGTGGTCCACGTCCGCCGGCGTCAGCTCCGCCTTGTCCAGCGCCTGGCGCACCACCACCTCGCTCAGCGCCGTGGCCTCGCGAATCCAGGCATCGTTGCGCTGCTGGAAGGTGGTGAGCGGCGGGTACGCCTCGATTGGCAGCGCGAGGTGACGGCCGCCCACCTGCACGGCGCGGTGCAAGTCCTCGAGCCGCTCGAGGTTGAAGTGCTTCTTCGCCCACAGCTCGCGGAAGGCCGCGATGAGCTGCTCCTGCGTGGCGTAGTGCGGGGGGAGGGCACGACCTACCGCGCGAATGAAGGGCGAGCTGTCCTGGACGGGTGCGCTGCTGTGCATGAAGTTCTCGAGTCCCTCGCGACGCGCTCAGGATGACGATTAGCCGGAGGCCGGGCCCGACGCGAGGCACGTCGCGCCTGGATGAACGCCGCCGGACGCGCCCCCCGCGTCACTGTCGTACGGTAGACTCGCAGCCACCCTCGGAGAAGTCACCGGGAGAGCGCTGTCACACGGCAGACAGCACGCACAGTCCAGTTGAAGGAATGCACCCCAAAGCCTGGACAGGCGTTGAACGGCCTACTCGAAGCGGTAGCCCTTGGGCACCACGGTGATGCCGGAGTCCGTCAGCGTGAAGCCGCGCGCCTTGTCCGCCTCCCGGTCGAAGCCAATCTTCGCGTTGGGCGGCACCCGCACGCCCTTGTCGATGATGGCGTTCTTCACCTGCGCGTGACGGCCGATGTCCACCTCGTCGAAGACGACGGAGCGCTCCACCTTCGCGTAGCTGTTCACCCGCACGCGGCGGAAGAGGATGCTCTCACGCACCACGCCGCCAGAGACGATGCAGCCTCCGGCCACCATGGAGTTGAGCGCCCGGCCCACCCGCTCGCCCGACTCGTGGACGAACTTGGCCGGCGGGCTGTACTCGCTGGCGGTGCGCAGCGGCCACTCGGCGTTGAAGATGTCGAACTCCGGGTTGACGGACACCAGGTCCATGGACGCCTCGTGGTACGCGTCCAGCGTCCCCACGTCCCGCCAGTACGTGTTGGGCCGCGTCTGCCCGGGGATGGGGTTCTTCGCGAAGTCGTACGTCTGGATGTGGTAGCCGTCACGCAGCGCGCGCGGCAGCACGTCCTTGCCGAAGTCGTGCTGCGAGCCCTCCGTCTTCGCGTCCACCTCCAGCAGCTCCGCCAGCACCTTGCTGCGGAAGATGTAGTTGCCCATGCTGGCCAGTGCCGTATCCGGCCGACCCGGAATGGCCTTGGGCTCCCTGGGCTTCTCCTGGAACTCCGTCACCCGGCCGCGCTCGTCCACCTGCATGACGCCGAAGCGGTGCGCGTCCGCGAGCGGCGTGGGGTACGCGGCGATGGTGATGTCGGCGCGCAGGTCCTCGTGCATCTCCAGCATGTGCGCCACGTTCATCTTGTAGATGTGGTCGCCGGAGAAGATGGCCAGGTGCTCGGGCCGGTGGTTCTCCACCAGGTGCATGTTCTGGTAGATGGCGTCCGCCGTGCCCCGGTACCACACGGGCCCCAGCTCCTCGTACAGGTACATCTGCGCCGGCACGAGCGTGATGAAGTAGTCCGACAGCAACACCGAGCCGAAGCGCCACCCGCGCTGGATGTGCTCCGTCAGCGACTGCGCCTTGAACTGCGTCAGCACGTAGATGGAGTAGATGCCCGAGTTGATGAAGTTGTTGAGGGCGAAGTCGATGATGCGGAACTTCGACCCGAAGGGCACCGCCGGCTTCGAGCGCCGCTGCGTCAGCGGCGCCAATCGCGTTCCCTGCCCGCCTGCGAGGACCATCCCGAGAATGCGCGTGGCCATGCGGTGAAGTGTCCCTCCCGCCGCGCAGTATAGGGGGCAACCCGGGTTTGTCTGGTTTCAGGGGCGGGCGTCCGGCGTGGCCGTGTGCGTCAGAGACCCGGGACTCCGGGGAGGCCCCCGAGCGCTCCCAGTCGAATCCGCGTGCACTCCCGGCCGATTCCGAGCGCGGGCGTCGCCCTATCTCTGCCTCCACGGTCCGGGGCGCTGACGCTCCGCGTCCGTCACTGGAGGTCGTCATGAAGTCCCTGTCTCGCACGCCCTGGCTCGCTGCCCTGGCGGTGTCCCTGTCCCTCGTCGCGTGCGGCGAGCCCCCCACCCCACCGCCCTCCCCGCCGTCCCACGCCCAGGCCCCGCTGCGAGAGCCCGCGCGCCGCTTCGTGCCGGGCCACGTCATCGTGAAGTTCCGGGAGTCGGACGAGGCGAGCCTGCGCGCCTCGCCGCCCACGCTTCGGGGCTTCCAGGCGCAGGACGTCAAGGCGCTCGCCGGGGGCGCGCGGCTCTGGTCCCTGGCGCCGGAGCAGCGGCGCCCGGGCGCGTCCATCGCCGAGGAAGAGGCGGACCTGCTCGGCGCCATCGAGGCGCTGCGCGCGGACGCTCGCGTCGAGTACGCGCACGAGGACCTCTACATGGAGTACTTCGCGGTGCCGAGCGACCCGCTGTACCCGCTGCAGTGGCACTACCCCGCCATCAATCTTCCCACGGCGTGGAACAGCGTCACCGGCTCGGTGAAGGTTGCCGTGCTGGACACCGGCCGGCTCGCGCACCCGGACCTCAACGGGAAGTGGGCCGCGGGTTACGACTTCGGTGACAACGACGCGGACCCGACGGACGACGACACGTACCACCACGGCCTGCACGTGGCCGGCATCCTCGCCGCGAATGCGAACAACGGCCTCGGCGGCGCGGGCGTCTGCTGGGGCTGCCAGCTCATGCCCGTCAAGGTCTCCAACAACAACGCCCCGGTGATGAGCAACGTGGGCAACGCCATCCGGTGGGCCGCTGACAACGGCGCGCGCGTCATCAACATGAGCTTCGGGACGACCAGCGGGACGGCCCCGTGCTCGGGCTACGCGTACATGCAGAGCGCCGTGACGTACGCCGTGCAGAAGAATGTCGTGGTGGTCGCCGCCGCGGGCAACAACACGGCGGACACCGCCAACGTGACGCCTGCCTCGTGCACCGGCGTGCTCGCCGTGGCCGCGAGCGGACGGGACGGACAGCTCGCGCCCTACAGCAACCGCGGGGAGCGGGTCGACGTCACCGCGCCGGGCGGAGGCCCCGCCTTCTACGGCGACGGCATCGGCTGCCCCGTGGACGGGACGACGTACAGCGGGACGGACGGCGCCGTGTCCACCTGGGCCGCGTACAAGGCAGGCACCACGCTGCTGCCCGGGGACTACTGCCACCGCTACCTCAGCGGGACGTCCATGGCGTCACCCCACGTCGCGGGCCTCGCGGCGCTCATCCTGTCCCAGCGGCCCTCGATGACGCCCGCGCAGGTCACCGCGCGCATCAAGGGCACCGCCACGCCGCTGTACTGCAAGACGTGCGGCACGGGCCTCATCAATGCCGCCGCCGCCATCTACCCTCCCCTGCCGACGAAGCCCGCCAAGGGCAACTGGTACAACCCGGCGCGCAGCGGCAACGGCCTGGACATCCAGTACGCCGCCACCGATTCTCTCGCGCTCACGTGGCTCACCTATACCTCCGCCGGCGAGCCCATCTGGTACACCAGCACCCTCACCGCCGAGACGGGCGCGTGGGCGGGCACCCTCTACGAGACGTCCTGGAATGGCACGAGCGCGTCCGCCACCCAGGTGGGGACGGCGAAGCTCACCCTGAGCAGCGGACAGTGGCGGTACGTGTGGACGAAGGGCGCCGCGTCGGGCAACGAGCCCATCCAGCGGCTGGCCTTCGGCAGCGGCGTCACGACGATGAACCTGAGCGGACACTGGTACAACGCCTGGGAGTCCGGCTGGGGCATCCTCTTCGACTCGCGGGGGACGGTGCACGTCGCCAACGTCCTCGTCTACAAGGGCACCCGTCCGACGTGGGTGCAGGGCGTGGTGGACAGTTCCGCGACTTCGCTCACGTTCAACCTGAGCTACGTGACGGGTACCAACCTGTGCCCGGGGTGCACGGGGACGCCCTCGACGGCGGTGCAGCCCGCGGGCACGCTCAGCGTCAGCGGCTCGGCGGGCGTGCCCTCGACGGCGACGGCGTCCACGCAGGTGAGCTTTCCGGGCGGCACCTGGTACCGCTCGCCCTTCACGCTCAGCCGCCTGACGGGCCCGTAGCCCCCACGTCGGAGGCAATGCCCACCGCGCGCCTGCGTACCTGAGGGATGCTGGAGGCGAATGGGGCTGCTGGCGATGGTGTGCCAGCGGTCTCTTCCGCCTCCTCGGCCCGGGGGTGCGCAGTGCCTGCTGTCTTCTCTACCGACATGGTCTCCGCGAAGGAGCGGCTGGAGTACTGGCAGGAGACGGCGAGCCGGGTCTTCCTCGGCCTGCGCACAGAGCAGAAGCGCAGGAGTGAGCCCTTCTTCGGCAGACTGGACCACCGGGAGGCAGGGGCGCTGTCGGTGACGCACCTGCACTCGGCCTCGCAGCGGGTGTACCGGGGGGAGAAGGAAATCGCCCGGGCCCCGCGCGAGTGCTTCTTCATCTGCATGCAGCTGGAGGGCGTCTGCACGGTGCGGCAGACGCGCCGGCCGGAGTATCAGACGCAGCCGGGCGACGTGGAGCTGCTCGACGGGGTGCGGCCCGGCGAAATCTCCTTCGACACCGCGTATCGCCGCGTGGTCATCCTCGTCCCGTACGCGGCGCTGCGGCCGAGGCTCGTCGACGCGGACAGGTCGATTGGAAGCGTGCTGCGGGCCAATGAGGGCACGGGCGCGCTCGTGTCCGCATACCTCAACGCGTTCGCTCGCAACGAAGTGGATGAGCCTGTCTCCGGCTCGCTGTCGGACATCCTGGTGTCGCTGCTCGCGGTGGGCTTCAACGCGAAGGAGGATGGGCCCCGGCCGGACACGGAGAGCGTGCGCGAGGCCCGGCGGCACGCCATCCGGGACCATGCCGAGCGCAACCTCGGGGACCCCGCGCTGAGCCCGATGACGGTCTCCGCCCACTTCCGCTGCTCCACGCGCTACCTGCACGGGCTGTTCGCGGAAGGGGGCGAGTCCTTCATGCGCTGGGTGCTCGCACGGCGACTCGCCCGGTGCCGGCAGGCGCTGCTCGCCCCGGCGCTGCGGGAGCGCACCATCGCGGACATCGCCTTCCGGTGGGGGTTCCAGGACCTCTCGCACTTCGGCCGCGCCTTCAAGGCTGCGTTCGGCATGACGCCTCGCGAGTGCCGCGCGGAAGGGGCCGGGCTTCGCGGCGCCACGCGGGCGCGGCGGCGCCCGGTCCGGCACTGAGAGGCGGGCACGGCGGCTCCCGGTGCGGCACTGAGAGGCGGGCTTCGCGGCGCCCGGTGCGGCACTGAGATTCCGAGCGGGCGGGCCTTCTTCCGAGGGAAGATGCGGGACGTTGACGAAGAGGAGCGAGCGCGTGAGCTGGGGGCCACGCTGGAGGGCTGACGCGAACTCACTGCGTGGTGAGCACCTTCAGCAGCTTCTGCGTCGTCACCCCTGGCTGCTCGGCGCCCTCGCGATTGGTCATCACCGCCAGCGAGGCCTTCTGCCGGGGCAGCCAGACGGCGATGGACGAGAAGCCGGGAATGCCGCCGTTGTGGCCCTGCATCGGCGCCACGGAGTCCTCCCACTGCGCGAGCCCCAGTCCATAGCCGGACTCCCCGGCGTCCTGCGTCGTGGCCCACTGGGACATCTCCGCGCGCTGCTCCACCGTGAGCAACTCCCCCGTGAGGAGAACCTCGAAGAAGCGACTGAGGTCGTCCGCGCTCGACACCAGCGCGCCGGCCGCGCCCGCGGCAGACGGATGGAGCAGCCCCTCCAGGTTCGTCCACGTGCCATCCTCCGGGTCTCGCGTGTACCCGCCCACGGTGAGGGACGGCAGCGGCTCGCCTCCGTCCAGCCCGGTGCTCGTCAGGCCCAGGGGCTCGATGATGCGCGTGCGGAACTGCTGTGCCACCGAGGTGCCCGACACGGCTTCGAGGATGTGGCCGACGAGGATGTAGTTGGTGTTCGAGTACTCCCAGCGCGCTCCCGGCTCGAAGGAGGGTGAGCGGGCCGCGCCATACGCGATGAGCTCCTCGGGCTCCCACAGCTTGCCGGGGCTGGCCATCGCCTCGGTGAGGAAGTCCGGGTTCTGGGTGTAGTTGGCCGTGCCGGCCGTGTGGTTCAGGAGCTGGCGCACGGTGATGCGGTCCGCGCGGGGGAAGTCCGGGAGCCATGTCGCGAGCGGCGCGTCCAGGGACAGCTTGCCCTCCGACTGGAGTTGCAGCGCCACCACGGCGACGAAGGTCTTGGTGATGCTTCCCGCGCGGAGCCGGTCCTCGGGCTTCATCGCGGTGGCGGACTCCACCCGGGACTGGCCCGTCGCGCCCCGCCACGTGCACTCCGGGAGACGGAGCGAGACGGTGATGCCGGGGAGGTCCTCCGCCACGGTCGCCTCTTCGAGCGCATCTTGCAGCCGGGGCGCGAGCTGCTCGCAGCGAGTGCCCTGGGGCTCGGGCTCGTCGTTGCCGCACCCCGCGAGCGAGAGCCACAGTGATGCGCAGAGCGCGAGCCGACCGGAACGATACCTGCCCATCTCATGTCCTCCAGGGGGGTGACGTGGTGCGAGCACCCGAACACCGGAGGACGGCGTTTCTGTTACCGGGTGGCGTAGATTCCGAGCACCGCTCAGCGCAGCCGGCGACACGCGGCGGTCTTCACCGCGAGGTACACGCGCGCCCCCGGCACCACGCCCAGCTCGCGCACGGAGGCGGCGGTGAGCCGCACCACCCAGCCCACCCCGGCCACGTCCACCGTGGCCGCGTCCTCTCCCGATGCCGCGGGCTCCACCTTCGCCACCGTCCCCATGAGCACATTGCGCGCGGAGACGCCGGACAGCGGGCCCATGGACAGCAGCACGTCCTCGGACGGCACGGCATACGCCGCGCGCGTGCCCGCTGACAGCTCCGGCGCGTCCGGCACCCAGAGCGCCAGCCCCTCCGTGACTCGCAGCCGCAGGCCGCCGCCCTCCGGGCGCTCCAGCGTGCCTTCCAGGATGTTCTCCTCGCCCTCCCCCTCCGACGCGAGCAGCCCCCGGGCCGTCGTGCCCAGCACCTCCGACGCGAGGCCCACCGCGCGGACCCGGCCTTCATCGAGCAGCAGGGCTTCATGCGCGAGGACGCGCGCCTCGCCGAGCTGGTGCGTCACGTACAGCATCGGCACCTTCGCCTCGTCGCGCACTCGCAGCAGGTACGGCAACACCCGCTCCTTCAGCGCCACGTCCAGCGCGGCCAGCGGCTCGTCCAGCAGCAGCAACGCGGGGTCCGTGGCCAGGGCCCTCGCCAGGGCCACGCGCTGCTTCTCGCCACCGGAGAGCGTCGCGGGATAGCGGTGCAGCAACGGCGCCAGCTCCAGGAGGGCGATGGCCTCCTCCGCTCGGGAGGGCCGGCCCTTGCGCTCACCGAAGCGCACATTCTGTCCCGCCGTGAGGTGCGGGAAGAGCAGCGCGTCCTGCGGCACGTAGCCCATGCGCCGTGCCTCCGGAGGCACGTCCACGCCGGCCTCGCTGTCCAGCAACACCCGTCCCCCGAGCTCCACGCGCCCCCGCGCCCCGCGCCGCAGCCCCGCGAGCACCTCCAGCAGCGACGTCTTCCCCGAGCCCGAGCGCCCCAGCACCGCCACGGAGGCGCCCTCAAGGCGCGTCTCCACCTCCAGCGTGAAGCGCGCCAGCGGCAGCCGGAGGGACAGGACCAGGCTCACGCCCGCGACCTCCGTCCCCGCCGCCGTGTCACCACCTCCGTCGCGTACACCGCCACGAACGCCAGCAGCGCCGCCACGCCCGCGAGCCGCAGCGCCTCCGCGTCCTCGCCCAATTGCGTGCGGTGGAAGATGGCCAGCGACAGCGTCTGCGTGCGCCCGGGGATGTTGCCCGCCACCAGCACCGTCGCGCCGAACTCGCCCAGCGCGCGGGAGAACGCCAGCAGCGCCCCCACCAGCACTCCGCGCCACGCCAGCGGCAGCGTCACCCGGAAGAACGCCCGCACCCGCGAGTCCCCCAGCGTGCGCGCCACCGCCACCAACCTCGGGTCCACCTCCTCGAACCCCGAGCGCGCCGAGCGCACCAGCAGCGGGAAGGCCATCACCGCGCTCGCCAGCACCACCGCCTTCGGCGTGAAGACCACCTCCACGCCCCACGCGTCCAGCACCCTCCCCACCGGCCCGTTGCGCGCCAGCAGCTCCAGCAGCACCAGGCCCACCGCCGTGGGCGGCAACACCATGGGCAGCGCCAGCACCGTCTCCACCAGCCCCTTGCCCGGCCCGTCCCACCGCGCCAACACGTACGCCACCACCACCCCGAGCGGGAGGATGAGCAGCGTGGCCACCGCCGCCACCGCCACCGTGAAGAAGACGAGCCCCGCCGTGCCTTCCATCACGGAGCGCCCGCCCCCTTCCCACCGAGCACGATGAAGCCCTGCCGAGCGAAGACCTTCCGCGCCTCCTCCGTCTGCAGGAAGCGGACGAAGGCCCGACCGGCCTCGGGCGCCTTCCCCTTCGCCAGCGCCGCCACCGGGTAGAGGATTCGCGGCGCGTCCGCGTCCGGCACCGCGAAGGCCACCTTCACCTTCTTCGACTGCGCCGCGTCCGTCGCGTACACCACGCCCGCGTCCACCCGCCCCGACTCCACCGCCGACAGCGCCGCGCGCACGTCCAGCGCCGGCACCACCTTCGCCTCCAGCGCCCGCCACAGCCCCGCCTTCTCCAGCCAGCCCTTCGCGTACACCCCCGCGGGCACCGCCGCCGGGTCCGCCAGCGCCAGCCGCTTCACCTCCTTCAAGCCCTCCAGCCCCACCAGCCGACCCTTCACGTCGGACGGCACCACCACCACCAACCGGTTGGACAGCAGGTCCACCCGCGTGCCGGACTGCACCAACCCCGCCTTCTCCACGGTGTCCATCCGGACCGCATCCGCCGAGAGGAAGGCATCCGCCGGAGCCCCCGCGACTGCCTGCCGCGCTAGGTCGCTGGACGCCCCGAAGGCGAACTCCACCTCGTGGCCGGTGGCCTTCGTGAAGGCCGGCGCCAGCTCCTGGAGCGCGTGGGTCGTGCTCGCCGCGGCGAACACCAGCGCCTTCTCCGCGAGCGCGGGCACCGCGGTCAGCGCGAGAAGAAGAGAGCAGAGCAGGGAGAAGGGACGCATGATGGGGTGCATCTCACTTTCCAGGGCAGGCGAGGGCTCATTGTCCACATGACCGCCCCCGCCGCGACAACAGGTTGACCCGCAACCCCCAGGCCGCTAAGGCATACTCCGTGTCACGGAATATCCATAAAGAGGAAGAAGACGTTTCGAGCGACGTGCACAAGCTGCAGCAGTTGCTGCTCGCGCTGGGCCGGCGTCGCTCGCTCCGTGACCCCATCGCCGCCACGTGCGAACAGCTCCAGTTCACCCCGCCGCAGGTGCATGCCCTGCTGTGGCTGGGCCAGGACGGCGCACTCACCATGGGCGAGCTGGCCCGGCGGCTGGGCGTCACGGAGAAGACCGTTACCGGCGTCGTGGACCGCCTGGAGCGCGAGGGCCACCTCATGCGCGAGCGCAGCGCCTCCGACCGCCGCGTCGTCCGCTGCCGCCTCACGCCTGATGGGCAGGCGACCTGGCAGAAGCTCGAGCGCTTCACGCTCCAGGGCATGGGGCAGCTGCTCAGCATCCTCGACACCAGCGACCGCAAGGCCCTCTTCCGCATCCTCGAGAAGCTCCTGCGCCGCATGGACTCGCAGACGGCGACCTCCAGTGCCCGCGAGCGCTCGGCCTGAGGCCGCCGGCCTCCCGCACGCCTGCCCACCTCCGTATGCAGGGTGAATCAGGGTTCAGCGCGTAGGCACGCCCCCGGCGGAACGCAGCGGCGCCGGAGTGCAGTCACCGGGACGAGTCCCCGGGCGGGGCTTCGCTGGAGGAGCAGGCAGGACGGCCTCGCGCGGGGCCGGGCGTTGAAGAGAGGGAGGAAGCCATGAAGCGCAGCACACGCACGCTCACGGCGGGGCTGGGACTGGTCCTCCTCCTGGCGGGCTGCCGCCGGAGCAGCGAGGAGCCCTCCTCCGCTCCGCCGCCCCCGGAGAGCTCCGCGAGCCCTTCGGCCCACAACGGAGGCCGTGCCCCCGCCGGCCAGCCGATGCCTCCGGACATGCGCGCCGCGCTCGCGTCCGTCGCCCCGCTGGTGGAGTCCGTGAGGGCCGCGGTCGTCAACGTCGAGGTCCGCGAGGCCACGCCGTCGCGCCGCGGGCCGGAGGACTCGCCCTGGGGCGAAGAGGGCGACTCTCCCTTCGGCGGCACTCCCTGGGGGCCCTTCACTCCCTTCGGCCGCCGGGCCCCTCCTTCCCAGGAGACGCCGCGCCAGGGGCTCGGCTCGGGCTTCATCATCGACGGCCAGGGGCTGGTGCTCACCAACAACCACGTCGTGCAGGACGCGACGCAGATTCACGTGCAGCTGCCCGACGGGCGCGAGCTGCGCGCGAAGGTGCTGGGCACGGACCCGCTCACGGACGTGGCCCTGCTGCGGCTCCAGCTGCCCGCCGACTCGAAGCCGCTGCCGGTGGTGCGCCTGGGTGACTCGGAGGCGCTGCGCGTGGGCGACTGGGTGGTGGCCATCGGCAACCCCTTCGGGCTGCGCTCCAGCGTCAGCCTGGGCATCGTCTCCGCCAAGGCCCGCGACATCGAAGCGGGCCCGTTCGACGACTTCCTCCAGACGGACGCCGCCATCAACCCCGGCAACTCCGGCGGCCCGCTCTTCAACCTCCGCGGCGAGGTGGTGGGCATCAACACCGCCGTCATCGGCGAGGGCGCCGGCATCGGCTTCGCGGTGCCCAGCAACCTCGTCCGCGCGCTGGTGCCGCAACTGGAGAAGGACGGCGCCGTCACGCGCGGCTGGCTGGGGGTGTCCGTCCAGGATGTGACGGCGGACCTGGGCGAGGCGCTCGGCCTGCCGGCGCGCTCGGGCGCCCTCATCACCGACGTCTCCGCGGACACGCCCGCCGCCGAGGCCGGGCTCCAGTCGGATGACGTCATCATCGCCGCGGACGGCAAGCCCATCGACTCGGGCAGGGCGCTCACGCGCCTGGTGGCGCTGACGCCTCCCGGCACCGCGCTCACCTTCTCCATCTACCGGGACGGGAAGAAGGCGGAGGTGAAGGCGACGCTGGGCACGCGGCCCGACCTGGAGGGCGTGGCCACACGGAGCCGCCCCGAGGCACGGGAGCAGCCGGCACACCTGCGCCTGGGACTGGGACTGGCGGACATGGACGCACGACTCGCGCGGGCCCAGGGGCTGCCAGCGACGGGGGCGCTGGTGACGGACGTGGACGAGAGCTCGGCGGCCGGTGCCTCGGGGCTGGAGCCGGGCATGGTGGTGGTGGAGGCGGGTGGCAAGCCGGTGCGCCGCGCCGTGGAACTGATGCGGCTGCTGCGGGAGGCGAAGCCCGGCCAGTCCGTGCTGCTGCGCGTGGTGCTGCCGGGGGGCGTGCGCGAGTTGCGCGCGCTCACGGTGCCGGCGGAGTAGCCGCGTCTCCGGGCGCGCGGGCCAGGAGCACGCGCGGGTGCAGGAGCAGGGCGATGGCCTCGCGCACCGTCCAGTAGAAGCGGTCCACCGCGTTGAGGTTGCGCTCGGTCTCCAGCGCGGGGCTGGTGGCCACGTCCAGCCCGTTGAGGCGGAAGTACTGCCGCGCCCGCAGCAGGTGGTACGGGTCCGAGACCACCACCACGCGCCGGGCGCCCAGGGCCTGGAGCACCTTCGCGGCGAGGCGCGCGTTCTCCTCCGTGGAATGGCTCTCCTCCTCCAGGACGCACGCCTCCGCCGGCACGCCCAGCCTCGTCGCGAGCGCCAGCATCACCCGTGCTTCCGATGGGGGATTCACGCCCACGCCTCCGGAGAAGACGAGCCGGGGCGCGATTCCCCGCTGGTACAGCTCCACGGCCTTCTCCGTGCGCGCCCGCAGCGCGCCGGAGGGCACGCCGCCGGGCAGCACCCGAGCGCCCAGCACCACCACCGCGTCCGCGGACTCCGCCCGCTCGCGCTGGCCGAAGCGGTCCACCACCCACGCCAGGCCGAACACGCCGCACGTCAGCGCACCCGCCGCGACGATGAGGAAACGGCGCAGGCGGCCCGGTCTGGGAGACAGCGAGGAAGGCGGCACCGGCGGCACGGTAGCCCCGCTCCGGCCGGGTCGCGAGCGCCGCGTGGCTGGAAGGAACGTTCATTCCGGCCGGGCGCCCCTCCCGCGCGTGTGCCCGGAAGGAACGCTCATTCCGGCCGGGCTGCTCCCCGCGTGTGCCCGGAAGGAACGCTCATTCCGGCCGGGGGCCCACCGGAACGCGCTTGCCTGGAAGGAACGTTCATTCCGGCCGGGCGGCCCGCGTGCGTGCCCGGAAGGAACGCTCATTCCGGCCGGGCGGCCCACGCGGATGCCCGGAAGGAACCTTCATTCCAGCCGGGCGGCCCGCGTGCGTGCCCGGAAGGAACGTTCATTCCGGCCGGGCAGCCCCCCGCGTGTGCCCGGAAGGAACGTTCCTTCCACATGGACCGGCCGCCGGCCCGCGGGCCTCACATGCCCCGTCGGCATGCGCGGTCCGCTCACGCCTCAGGGGTCGAAGCCCTCGAGGAACGCGTCGCGGCGGCCGCCCATCGGCGCCGGCATCATGCCCATGCCGAGGTCCGCCGCCGCGATTCGCGAGCCCGCCACGACGCACATGCCGGTGGTGGTATGCGACGAGACGAAGTACCGGTCCCCGGACACGTCGGTACCAGCCGGGTGGCTCATGGCGAAGCCGCGCACCCACCTCAGCGCGCCGTCCACGCGGTCCAGCTTCGCGACGAAGAGGTTGGACTGCACGCCCGGCGCCCCTCCCATGGGGCCCGTGCCCAGGTCATCCCCATCCTCGTACCGGCCGACGATGACGGCGCCGTCGTCATAGTCCATGGACACGTCCAGCCCGGAGAAGCCGAGCACCCGCACCCAGCGCTCGTTGCCGTCGCGGTCGAACGCCGCCACGTACGCATCGCTCCAGCTCCCCTTCGCCGTGTACCGCTGCCCCTTGAAGGTGAGCGGCTTGAGGAAGTCCCCCGTCATCAGCACCCGGTTGCCGTGCACGGCGACGCCACTCGCATTGCCGTAGTCCGTGGCGAGCGTCCGCTCCCACACCATGTTGCCCGCAGCGTCCAGCCGGCGGAGGTACGGCAGGAAGTTCGTGTCCGAGCGCACCTTCACGAAGTGGAAGCCCGTCAGGTAGAAGTTGCCCTCGCTGTCCGCCGCCACGCTCCGCGCGCGGCCTTCCCGGTTGTCCACGTGCATCCACAGCACGTCCCCGTCCGGCCCCACCTTCAGCAGCGCGGGCACGTCGCGCAGCACCGGGTCCGGCAGCGTGCCCGCCACCGCCACGTTGCCCCAGCGGTCCGCGTCCATCCGCTGCATGGCGAAGCTGGAGGACACCCCCAGCGCCTCCAGGCCGTACGCCCACACGAAAACACCGTCCCGGTCCAGCTTGAGCAGGAAGCGCCCCGCCGGCAGCGGCCCCGAGCCGTAGTCCACGCCCGCCGGGTTGCGGCCCGCGATGAGCACGCGGCTCTGCGAGTCCACCGTGAGCGCCTCCGCGAAGCCCGGCAGGTGGAGCGACCACAGCCGCTCGCCGCCCGCCCCGTACTTCGACACCACGAAGGTGTCCGGCAGGTACGAGGCCAGCGCGCCCTCGCCGTCCGTGAGGCTGTCGCTGGGGGCGCCCTCCGCCACGTTCAGCGCCACCACCGCGTTGCCCTCCGAGTCATGCCCCACGCCGGCGATGAACTCCTTGCCCACGCCCTTCATCGACTGGAGCCAGCGGGAGCCACCGGCCCCCGGGGCCGCCTGCGCCCGGGCGCTCACCGGCTCCGCGGCCGTCAGCGGCGCCGTTTCCGAGGGGCCCTTCCAGTCACCTTCTTCCCCCTGCCCCCCCGGCTCCGCGGGCTTCTGCGGCGCCGCCTCCGCGGGGCCCTCCCAGTCAGCTTCCTCACCCTGCTCCACCGGCCCACCGCACGCCGCCAATACCAGTGCCACGCAGGCACTCCATCCCCATCCACGACGCATGTTGCTTCTCCCCCACCGCGGCGCCCGGGCCCACGGGCAGCGGGCGTCACATCGCACGCACGGTGGGGATTCAGCCGTCCCAGCGCCACCTCTCCAGAGGGGGGTCTGACAGTCTACTGTCACACGCGGGGGCTCCCATGCCGGGAGGGCAGGCGAACGTGCGAGCACAGTGGACGCGCCCGGCCCGGCTGCGCTCCAATCCGCCGCATGATGACCGAGCAAGACGCGGCGAAGGTGCTGTCCGACGCGGAGCTGGTGCCCTGCGCGGAGATGGCGTTGATGGATGCGCGGCGGCTGGTGGACGCCTGTCTGGGCGCGGACGTCCCGGCGCTCGTCCACCGTGAGGCGTGCGCCAAGGTCGGCTGCACCCCGAAGTTCCAGGTGCTGGTGCGCCCCGAGGACGGCCCCCGCGTCGCCGCCCTCCTCCAGCAGCGCTGGCTGGACAGCATCCAGGCCGAGGGCCTGGGGAGCCCCGTCCTGCAGCCCCCGCCCGCCCAGGACGCGGACGGCGAGCCGCCCTGCCCCGCCTGCGGCACCGCCGCCCCCCTGGTCGCCGGGGCCTGCGCCGACTGCGGTCTCCAGCTCGAATAGCGAGCAGGCGTACTGCAATTTTACACTACTACTCCTTTCCTCGCCTCCGGGGTCCGGCGCACAATGGCCGTGCCCTGAGCACCCTGGGAGTACGGACACGAGCGCGCTCGGGGCCCTGGGTGGAGGACACGAATGGAAGTCAAAGGCGTCGCGTTCCTGGCGCGGCAGCAGATGATGGTGCAGACCTTCGGCGAGGCGACCTGGAAGACCTTCCTCGCGGAGTTCACGAAGAAGGAGCCGTTCTTCGCCAACCCGGTGATGCCCGTGACGCGCATGCCGGTGGACGCCTTCCTCCACCTCAATGAAGAGTTGCTGGCCCGCTTCTACGGCGGCAACAAGAGCGCCTGGTGGCAGTTCGGCATCAAGTCCGCCGAGTACGCGCTGAGCCAGGGCCAGCTCAAGACGATGTTCAGCCCGGGTGACTTGCGCCGCTTCCTCCTGTTCACCCCCGGCATCTGGAAGGGCTACTTCACCGAGGGCGACCTGAACGTCCATCCCGGCCAGGGCCACACGGACCTGAGCATCACCCACGTGCCCAAGCCCCACGTGTACTTCGAGCTGTCGGTGATGGGCTTCGCCTTCGGCGGCCTGACGCACCTGGGCGCCAAGAACCTCCAGCACCAGGTGCTCAAGAGCTACAGCAAGGGCGACAAGGAAGTGCTGTACCGCTTCAACGTGAGCTGACGCACCCGGCCGCCCCGCGCGCGCCGGGCGGCCCCCCTCGCGTCAGGGCGCGGAGCCGACGGCGCCCGCTTCGGCGGGGCGCTCGGCCACCGCCGGAGTCGACTCCGGCTCCAGCCGCAGGTCCGCCACCACCGGGTAGTGGTCCGACACGGCCACGTCCAGCACGCGGCTGGACACCGGGGTGAAGGCGTCACACGCCAGCACGTAGTCGATGCGCAGCGTGGGGAGGATGAACGGCATCGGGTACGTGCCGCGCGCCCCGCCGGTGGCCGCGACGACGTCGCGCATGTTCCGCCGCAGCAGGCGGATGGGGCGCGAGTCCGGGTCGTCGTTGAGGTCCCCCATCAGCAGCTTGGGCCGCGGGTCCGCCGCCATCAGCCGGGCCACCAGGGCGCTCTGGCGCACGCGCGCGTCCCCGTTGAAGGGACGGCGGATGAGGTGCGTGAGGTAGACGCTCACCTCGCGCCCGTCCATCAGCACCACCGCGTGGGCCAGCGTGCGGGGCTCCGCGCCGCGAGGCACCGGCAGCGGGTACTGCGCCAGCGCCTCCAGCGGGAAGCGCGACAGCAGGGCAATGCCATAGGCGCCGCCATACAAATCCGTGGTGCGGAAGTGGGCGCGGTACGGCAGGCCGGTGAGGCGGGACAGCTCCGCCACCTGGTCCATCCCGCCCGCGCGCGTGGAGCCGACGTCCACCTCCTGCAGCGCGACGACGTCCGGCACCGAGGCGCGGATGACGCCCGCCACGCCCTCCAGCCCGCGCAGGCCGGACTGGATGTTGAAGGTCATCACCCGCAGCTCCCCCGCCTTGCGTTGCACGGTGGAGACATGGGCCTCCGGTGGACGGAGGCCGGAGCCGGTCGCACACGCGAGCGGCCCCATCAGGAACAGGACGGGAAGGAGTCGGCGGAGGTGCATGCGCAAGGGCGCGGATGTTAGGCCGCGCCCCCGAAGGCTGTCGCCCCACCCCGCCGGGCCCGCTCTCGGAGCAGGCGGCCGGCTACGCACCGCGGCAGCGGCCCCGTGGCTAGCGGCGGCGGCGCGAGCGGGCGCCGAGCAGCATCAGCACCGCGCCCAGCAGCGGCGCGCCCGCGGCGGCCGAGCAGCCGCCCCCGTCATCGCCCTCGGTGCCACCCGTCACGGTGATGGTCTTCGAGGTCTGCATGGAGGCGTCGCCCGTGGGCTCGTTGTTGAAGTTGGTGGAGTTGCCCGCGGCGAAGAGCTTCACGGAGTTGCCGCTGGACGGCGCCACCAGGGTGAAGTCGAAGCGGAGCTCGCCGTTGGTGAAGGCCTTGGGCGCCTTGTGCGTCACCTCGCCGCTGGACTTGCGCGAGTCGCTACCCGCCTCCAGCGTGCCGGTGTCCACCGCCGCGTTGAAGCCGCCGCGCACGCCCGCGCCGCCCTTGATGACGAGCGTGTAGTTGCCGGTGGCGCCCGCCGCCAGCGTGTCCGGCCCCTCCAGCGTCACCGAGGGCGGCGTGCCGCCGGTGTGGCAAGTCGAGTTCATGCACGTGTTGCCGGTCTGCTTGCCGCTGTAGCCGGTCTGACCGGTGGCGTAGGCAAAGGCGGAGCCGGAGACGAGGCACGCCGCCATGGTGCCGGCGACCCAGAGAGACGAACGAAACGACCGCATGAAGCCTCCTGAAGGCGAACGACTGGGATGAGGGCCCTTCATAGCGCGACGCGGCAAGCGTTCACAGCAACACTCAGCGCACGGCGGTCCGCAGCAGCAGTGCACAGGCCTCGTCACGCAGTTGCGACAAGGTGTGCCGCGTACTCCCGCCCGCATTTTCCAGTCCCGCCACCAGCGACAGCAGCCCGTGCGCCACCGTCCACGCGACGTTGGCCAGCCGGCGCGGCTGGAAGCCCGGGGCGAGCCGGCCCGCGCGCGCGTCCGCCTGGAGCCGGGCCTCGAGCGCGTCGTTGAGCCGCGCGCTCAAGCCGTACACGCGCTCGCGCTGGGCGTCGGACTGGCGGCCCAGCAGCTGGGGCCAGAGGTACACGACGCGGAAGGCGTCCAGGTCCTCCGCGTACAGGTCCACCCGGGCCCGCACCAGCGCGGCGAGCGCCTCCACCCCGCTGTCCGCGGCGGCCACCGCCGCCTCCAGCACCTCCACCTCGCGGGCGAGCCCCTCCACCGCCAGCTCCCCGACGAGCTCCTCCTTGGAGCGGAAGTAATAGAAGAGCGACGGCTTGCTCAGGTCCGCCTCCGCGGCCACCGCGTCCAGCGTCAGCCCCAAGACGCCCTCGCGCACCAGCACCGTGCGCGCGGCGGTGAGGATGGCCCTGCGCCGTCCCTCCTGGCGCCGCGCCTTGCGGGCCTCGCGCTCCTCGGCGGCGGGCGCCCCGGTCTTCGACGCAGCAGCGCGGCGGCGCACGGCCGGGGACTTGCGCCCGCCCCCGCTAGAGCCGGGCGAAGCCATCCACCAGCGCCTTCCTTCCGCCCGTCTCCACCACGTCGCCGTGGCACACCACCACCCGCTCCGCGTCCCACGTCCGCACCTTCTCCAGCGCCGCGCGCACCGCGGCCTTGTCCTGGATGAGGACCCGCGCGGTGAGCGTGGACGCCAGGCGCTGCCACGCGCCGCTGAGCTTCAGGTAGGCGCGCAAGAGCCACGAGTCCGTGCGGTGGACGTTGAAGGCCAGGTCCGTGACGAGCACCGTGCGGCTGGGGCGGTGGAAGAAGAGGACCTCGTCCAGCTTCGGCATGCCTCGCACGAAGGCCTGGTCGATGACGCCCGCCCAGCCCGCGTCCGCCGCGTCGCCCAGCTCCACGTCGATACGCAATTCGGGCCGCTTGCGCTTGAGGGCCGGCGGCGCCGCCACCTTCGCGTCCGGGTATGCCGCCGCCCAGTCCTGCACGGCCAGGTGGTGCATCAGGTTGGGCGCCACCAGGAAGCGCACCGGGCCGAGCGCGTCCACCTGGGCGCGCACCTCGGGGGTGAAGCGGACAGGCGAGTGGACCCACAGCCCACCGTCCGGCAGGCGGACGACAGTCATGCGGCCCCCCACCTCCAGGAGGCCCATCCGGAAGGGGACCGTCAGAACGTGGACGTCGTCTGCGACAGAACGAAGCATGGCGCCTCCAGGGGCACAGCGGTTTCAACCCTTGTTCTGTATTTTGACCGTCGGTCGAAAAAACCGCAACCCTTTCCATGGGGCAGGGAACGCCCGGGGCGACGGGGCCGTTGATTTCCGGGGGGGCCCGTCGTAGGCAACCGTCCTCTTTCCACGACTTTGAGAAGGGTGCTCAGCACATGGCCGAGAAGCTCACGACCCGCGAGAAGGGCTTTTCCGAGTGGTACGTCGACCTGGTCCAGAAGGCGAAGCTCGCCGACTACTCGGACGTGAAGGGCTGCATGGTCATCCGGCCCAACGGCTACGCCATCTGGGAGAACATGCAGCGCGTCCTGGACAAGATGTTCAAGGACCTGGGCCACAAGAACGCCTACTTCCCGCTGCTCATCCCCGAGAGCTACCTGAAGAAGGAGGCCGAGCACGTCGAGGGCTTCAACCCGCAGCTGGCCGTCGTCACCCACGCGGGCGGCGCCAAGCTGGAGGAGCCGCTCGTCATCCGGCCCACCAGTGAGACCATCATCAACCGCTCCTTCTCCAAGTGGATTCAGAGCTACCGCGACTTGCCCCTGCTGCTGAACCAGTGGGCGAACGTGATGCGCTGGGAGATGCGCACGCGCCTGTTCCTGCGCACGACGGAGTTCCTCTGGCAGGAGGGCCACACCTGCCACGAGACGGAGGAGGACGCCGAGAAGGAGACGCTCCAGATGCTGGAGGTCTACCGGACGTTCGCCGAGGACTACATGGCGATGCCGGTGCTGCCGGGGCGCAAGTCGGAGTCGGAGCGGTTCGCCGGCGCGCTGCGCACGTACAGCATCGAGGCGATGATGCAGGACAAGAAGGCGCTGCAGGCGGGCACCAGCCACAACCTGGGACAGAACTTCGCCAAGGCCTTCGACACCCAGTTCCAGGGCCGCGACGGCAAGCAGCACTACGTGTGGCAGACGTCCTGGGGCTCGTCCACGCGCCTCATCGGCGGCCTCATCATGACGCACTCGGATGACTCGGGCCTCATCGTCCCGCCGAAGCTGGCGTCCACGCACGTGGTCATCATCCCCATCTTCGGCAAGGCGACGGACGCGGAGAAGGCGCAGGTGCTGGAGAAGAGCCACGCGCTGGGCGCGGACCTGCGCAAGGCGGGGCTGGGCGTGGTGGTGGACGACGACGACTCGAAGAGCCCGGGCTTCAAGTACAACGAGCACGAGCTCACCGGCACGTGCGTGCGCATCGAGATTGGCCCCAAGGACCTGGCCAAGGACTCGTGCGTCATGGTGCGCCGCGACTTGAAGCAGAAGGAGTTCGTCTCGCTGGGCGAGGCCGTCTCCAAGGCGCAGGCCATGCTGGACGCCATGCAGAAAGACTTGTTCAACAAGGCGAAGTCCTTCCGCGACTCGCACACCTTCGAGGTCAACTCCTACGAGGAGCTGAAGGCGAAGGCGGACGACGGCTTCCTGCTGGCCCACTGGAACGGGGACGCGAAGGTGGAGGCCCGCATCAAGGAGGAGACGGGGCTCACCACGCGCTGCCGCCCCTTCAGCCTCAAGCAGGAGCCGGGCAAGTGCGTCGTCACCGGTGAGCCCTCGCCGGGCCGCATCGTGTTCTCCAAGTCGTACTGAGCCGAAGTCCCTCGTGGACGACGCAGGGCCGCGGGGAGTCACCCTCCGCGGCCCTTGTCGTTTCAGGCCCGTGCGCGCGCGTCAGGGAATGAAGGGCGTCTGGCGCTCGAACTCGCGGCTGGGAACGCCGACGACGGAGTAGGCCGGCGACTGCAGGGGCGGCATGCGCCGGACGATGCGGCGGTGGAAGGTGCGGTGGCTGCCCTTGAACTTCCCGCCGTTGTAGACGCGCAGCATGTTGGCGGTGAACAGGCCGTTGAAGGCGCCGTCGCTGGACAGCTGGTTGTCCTGGCACCCGGAGATGAGCAGCACGGTGGCCTTCATCGTCGCCTTCGGGTCGTCCTTGGGCAGCGCGGCCATGATGTCGTCATACATGGCCTTGTTGTTGCGGTAGGTGCGCAGGGCGATGCCCACCGGCATGTCCTTGAAGCGCCGCTCCTCGGCCACCGAGTCCTGCACGGTGTCCGCCAGCATCTCCAGGCTGCCGCTGCTGCGCAGCGCCGCGTAGGCCATCTTGCTCACCGTGCCGCTGTGACAGCTGTCGGAGAACATCAGCACGCGCACGCCCTGCTTCAGCTTGGAGAGCTGCCCGTAGATTTCGTCGTCGATGAGCTCTCCGTCATAGAGCACCCACGTCTCGTCCTGGGCGTCCACCTCGTCGTTGTTCCTGTCGGGCAGCTGGCCGCCGTGCCCCGAGTACGACAGCAGGAAGAGGTCGCCGGGCTGCAGCACCCGGGCCGCCTCGTCGAATTCCTTGATGATGCGAGCGCGCGTCGCGTCCTTCGTCAGCACCTTGCGGACGGTGCCGTAGTTCTGCGCGCGCGCGATGAGCTCCATGTCCTCCGCGTCGGCCTCGCAGGCCATGAGCGCCCCGTCCCACCCCGCGTAGTGGGCCGGGTCCACCGAGTTCAAGCCGATGTTCAACGAATATCCCTGCGCCATGAGTCACACTCCTCCGTGTTGTCCGGGTGGAGCGCGGCCCTTGACGGTGTGACGCGCCGGAGGCGGCAGGCGGGCTGGCCGCTCGGGGTGCGGGCGCTTCAGTTCGCGGCGAGCAGGCCCGGCTTCCGGGGGGCGAAGGTGGCCACGGGCTCGGCCTTGCCGGCCACGGGCAGGGGCGCGGCCGGCTCGAAGTCGAAGCCCTGCGGGCACTGCCGCATCGTCGCTCCGGACACGAGCATGGGGACGCCCACCTTCTTGGTGAGCCCCTCAATCCGGCTGGCCAGGTTCACCGCGTCGCCAATCACCGTGTACTCGCGCCGCTGCTCGCTGCCCACGTCCCCGACGACGACGCGCCCGGTGTGGATGCCGATGCCGATGCGCAGCGGCTCCTCGCCCCGCGCGGCGCGCTCGGCGTTGAGCCCCTCCAGCGCCTCCAGCATGGCGAGGCCACAGGCGACGGCGGCCTTCGGGTGCCCCGGCAACTCGAGGGGCGCGCCGAAGTAGGCGAGGATGCCGTCGCCGATGAACTTGTCGAGCGTGCCTCCGTGGCGGAACACCACGTCCACCATGCGCGAGAGGTACTCGTTGAGCAGCGCCACCACCTGCGGGCTGTCCATGCGCTCGGACATGGAGGTGAAGCCGCGGATGTCGGAGAACAGGAGCGTCACCTCGCGGTGCTCACCGCCGCCCGCCTCGGCGCCGCGCTCGGCGAGGTGGCGGGCCACCTCCGGGGAGAAGTAGCGGCCCAGCCGCTCGCGCTGGACCTCCTCCTGCGCGACCTGTGTCACCAGGCCCAATACCTGCCGTCCGATGAAGACGGCCGCCCCCGCTGCGAGCGACAGCACCAGCACCACGCCGGAGCGGAAGGACTCCCACGGCAGGCCGGCGGCGGCCACCAGCGACATCTGCAGGGCGATGGCCACCGCCGTGGCCGCCACCACGCTCGCGCGCGACAGCGTCACCAGCGCCACGATGACCACCAGGGTGATGTAGACGCCCAGCGACATCAGCGCGACGAAGCCCGGGTCCGTCGCGGGGAGACCCTCCAAGCGCTGGAGGGCCAGCCGTTCGATGGCCATTCGCTGGATGAGGAAGACGGCGGGCATGTCCACGAAGGCGAGCAGCAGGGCCGACCGGCGCAGGAGCGCGGGAAAGCGCCGCGCGGCAAGCCACAGCAGGAAGGCCAATGCCGGGTAGAGGGCCAGCCACTTCAGAGGCACCTGCCACTCGTACCGCCAGGCCACGAGCAGCCAGAGCGCCCCACCCACGAGCCGGAACCGGTTGAGCCACTCGCCCACCTGGGAGCGCCAGCCCCTCAGGCGCCGCTGGAGTGTGTCCTCGACATGGGAGCGATTCCGCATGGGCTCCGGACGCTAGCCCACGCGCCGCGCCCCCTCCAGTCGCGGGCCACCGCCCCTGGGTGGGCTATCTTTCCGGCGTATGGCGAGCATCGGTCACGTGGCGGTGGGCATGGCCCTGGGGCGGTACGAGGCGGGCGGCGCGTCCGTGCGCAGGCAGGCGGGCGCCATGGCGCTGCTCTCCCTGCTCGCGCTGCTGCCCGACGCGGACGTGGTGGGCTTCAAGTTCGGCATCGCCTACGCGGCGCCGTGGGGGCACCGGGGCGCGTCGCACTCGCTGGTGTTCGCCGCGGGGGTGGCGCTGGTTGCGTGGGTGCTCGCGCGGGCGCTGGGCGCTCCGGCCGCGCGGTGGGGGGCGCTCACGTTCCTCGCGGTGGCGAGCCATGGGCTGCTGGACGCGCTCACCGACGGCGGCCTGGGCGCGGCGCTGCTGTGGCCCTTCTCGGAGGGGCGCTACTTCGCGCCGGTGCAGCCGCTGCCGGTGTCTCCCATCGGTGCGAGGATGCTGTCCGCCCGCGGCCTGTATGTCGTCGGCGTGGAGTTGCTCGCCTTCATCCCCTTCTGGGCCTACGCGCTCTGGCCGCGTGGGCGCCGCCAGGAGTCCTGAGCCATGCGCCTGTTCACCGCCGTCACGCTGGGAAGCACGATTGAGTCGCGCACCCTCGCCGAAATGGAGCGGCTGCGCGCACTGGCTCCGCATGCCCGCTGGGTGAAGGGCGAGGGCGTCCACCTCACGCTGGTGTTCCTGGGCGACGTGGAGGAGGCGCGGCTGCCGTCCCTGCGCGAGGCGCTGGAGCCGGTGGGCCCGAGACATGCGCCCTTCGTCCTGTCCGTGGGTGGTGGGGGAAGCTTCGGCCCGCCGTCCCGCCCGCGCGTGCTCTGGGCGGACGTGCGCGGGGCCACGGACGCGCTGAAGGCGCTGCAGGCGGACACGGCGGCGGCGCTGCAACCGCTGGGCTTCGAGCCCGAGCACCGCGAGTACACCGCGCACCTCACCCTGGCGCGCTCGAAGGACCCGCGCGGAGACCCGGCCCTCGCGCGGTGCTCGCAGGCGCTGGCGGAGTCGGACTTCGGTGAGGGACGCGTGGACCGGCTCATCCTCTTCGAGAGCCGGGGCGGACACTACCACCCGCGGCTGGAGGTACCGCTCACGCGCGCGGCGTAGAGGTGCGCCCCCGGGAGGTTCCTCGCGCCGCCCACGTGCGGGGTGAGGTGCGAGCGCCGCCCTGGTCGGTTGGCACCGGGTCTGCACTGTTCCGGGGCAGGCGCGAGCAAGCGCTGGAAAGGACTGAACGATGCGGTGGAGTGTCCTCGTGGCGGTGTGGCTCGGAGCGCACGGTGCGGTCGCGGCACCTCGGCTGGAGGCGTCGCTGCGAACGGGAGACATCGTCCTGCACACCTCGCGCTCCCGTCAGTCGGAGGCCATCCGGGCCGCGACGGAGAGCCCGCTGTCCCATGTCGGCATGGTGGAGGTGACGCCCCAGGGGGCTTGGGTGGTGGAGGCCGTCCAGCCCGTGCAGCGCGTGCCCTTCGCGAAGTGGAAGGCGCGCGGGGTGAAGGGGCAGATTCTCGTGCTGCGTCCGAAGGAGCTGAGCGACGCGCAGCGGCAGCAGGCGGTGGACGCGGCGAAGAAGCACCTGGGCAAGCCGTACGACTGGCAGTTCGGCTGGGGTGACGAGGCGATGTACTGCTCGGAACTGGTCCGCAAGGCGTACGCCCAGGGCGCGGGCGTGGAGTACGGGAAGATGGAGCGCCTGGGCTCGCTCAAGGTGCAGGGCCTGGAGAAGGCCATGCGCGAGCGCTACGGAGTGAAGGTTCCGTTGGACCTGGAGCTGGTGACGCCTGCCAGCCTGGCCGTCGATGAGAAGCTGGACGTGGTGCACTCGGACTTCCCGGCGGTGCGATAGGCACGCCTGTTCCCACCCGGACACCTGAACCTCCGGGTGGGCAGGCGGGAGGGTCCGGGGGCTGTGGAATTGCGGGAGGTCACAGCTAGGATGCGCGACATGCGACGCGTCCTGCTGATCCTCCCCCTCCTCGCGCTTGCTGGTTGCAAGGAAGAGACTCCTCAAGGTGGCGTGAAGGTCACCGTGAGCTACGAAGGATTCAAGCCCGGCTGCGTGCGGGTGACGGCGCGCGAAGCTGACGGAGATGAGAAGCCGCTTTCAACGGACGTGGAGGGCGAGCAGGTCAAGGGCACGGCCAATGGCGGCAGCATCGTCGTGGGCGTGCTCCCTCCCGACAGCTGGGGCAGTGCGGTAGAGGTGGAGGCGCAGGCCTTCGAGCGTGCCTGCACCGGCGAACCCGTGGTGAGCACCTCGCAGCAGGTAACGGTGACGCGGGCCCAGACGACGCCCACGACGCTGCCTCTGCAAGCGACGGACAAGGACGCGGACGGCTATGTGGCCCGGCTCTCGGGCGGCACGGACTGCAACGACGACAGGCCTGGCGTCAACCCGGGCGTGACGGAAGAGCTGTGCAACGACGTGGACGACAATTGCAATGGACAGTCGGACACGGCGGAGCTTCGGCTGGGACAGGCGTGCACGTCGGGCGCCAGCTGCGAGGGCACGTTCGCCTGTGGTGACAACGGCAAGGTCGTCTGCAACGTGCCGACCGCCACCATGGCGTACCCGGACGTGGACCGGGATGGACACGGTGACAAGAACGCGACCGCCACGGCCTTCTGCAATGGCGTGCCGACGGGCTTCGTCACCGGCCCGAATGACGACTGCGACGACAGCGCCACCGGCGCCACCGTGTTCCCGGGCGCCATGGAGCTCTGCGACGGCAAGAACAACGACTGCGACAGTGCGACTGACGAGGACTACCCGCTGCTCAACCAGGCGTGCAGCGACCCGAGCACGCAGTGCAGCGGTACGCAGCAATGCACTGGAACCGGCACTGCCACGGCGTGCGTGATTACCCAGCAGGCCTCCACCTGGTACCCGGATGATGACGGCGACGGGTATGGCCGGAACAACGGCGCGCAGCAGACATGCATGCCACCCGCAGCTTCGGTGAGCCAGGGCAATGACTGCGACGACGGCAACCCCTTCACCCATCCCAATGCCTTCGAGCTGTGCGACAGCCTCGATAACGACTGTGACAACCAACCCGAAGCCACCACCGCGACCTGCCCGGCCAGTGGCTCCGCGTGGGGTGTTCGAACCGAAGGTTCGACGACGCAGATATGGCACTCGGTCTCCACGTGGGCGACCGGTGGCGTGTGGGCTGTGGGCGATAACAACCGCCGCGCAGTGCTGAGGCCCGGAGACACCAACTTCAGTGTGACCGCATCAACGGCAACCGGGTGTGGTGATGCGACGACGACCGCCTGGTATGCCGTGTGGGCCGACCCGAGCAACAATGGCCGCGCCTATTTCACTTCCGCCAGTGGCCGACTGGCCCATCAGGACGCGACCAGCACGAGTTGCACCCAGGTCATGGTGACCGATCTGGCCACCTACGGCATCACGGGCGTCCGGAACAACTCCGTCCTCGAACTCTATGGAGTCAGCGAAAGCAGCAGCGCAAGCGAAGGTGCGGCCTTCCGCTGGGACGGTGTCAGCACCACGGTGACCTTCAACGCCTCCAGCAACACCATTGGCTATGTGTTCGACGTCCACGGACCATCCCGGGACACGCTATTCGCGGCTGGCGGCTATTCTTCCATCGGCGGTGGCCCTCGCATCTACCGCTTCAACCCCGGCGATGGCACGTGGCAAACGCAGACCTTGCCGAGCGCCACGGGGTTGGCCCGCATCAACGGCATCTGGGTGGTGACCAACAAGGTCGCTTTCGCCGTGGGTGATGACGGGACCGCCCTGAAGTGGAACGGCACGGCTTGGAGCAAGCTGACCTTTCCCAACAGCGACGACCTGACCTCCGTCGTCGCCTTCGGCGCGAACTCGGCCTACGCCACCGCCCTTAGCGGTACCAAGGGCCGCATCTACCGGTACAACGGCACCGACTGGACGAAGATCCACGAGGTCTCGAACGTCCAGTTCCTGGACATCGCCGGGACCAGCCCCGCGGACCTGTGGGTGGTGGGCAATACCGGGAAGATCCTCCACTGGCCTCAGTGACGCAGCTCAGCGCATCCGCCGCGCCACCACGAAGCGGCGGGTGAAGAGGTACGGCGTGCCTCGCGCATGCTTCGGGTAGGACTGGCGCAGCAGGGGCTTCAGCGTGTCGAGGAAGTCCCTCCCCTCCTCCGGCCCCAGCGCCGCCAGCACCGGCCTCAACGTGGTGCCCAGCAACCACTGGAGCACCGCGTCCTCGCCCGGCAGCACGTGCAGGTACGCCGTCTCCCACGCGTCCACCGTCATGCCCAGGTCGGACAGCCACCCCTCATAGGTGGCGAGCGACTCCGCGTGCCCGCGGCGCACCACCTCCAGCTTCGGCGCGAAGCGCGGCAGGGCCCGCACCTCGTCGATGTGCCGGTGTGAGGGCGCCTCGAAGTTGGCCGGCACCTGGAAGGCCAGCACTCCGTTCGGCGCCAGCTTCGCCACCAATTGCTTCAAGAGCGCGCCGTGGTCCGGCACCCAGTGCAGCGCCGCGTTGGAGACCAGCACGTCCAGCGGCGCGGGAGGCTCCCAGCCCGCGAGGTCCGCCACCTCGAAGCGCAGGGACTCCGGCGGCGGACGGCGGCGCGCCTCCTCCACCATCGCATCCGACGAGTCCACGCCGTACACCCGCGCGTCCTTCCACCGCCCGGCGAGCACACGCGTCAAATCGCCAGTGCCACAGCCCAGGTCCGCCACCTGCTCGGGCGCATCCACGTCCACGCGCATCAGCAGTTCGAAGAAGGGGCGCTTCCGCTCGTCACGGAAGTGCGAGTACTGCGTCGGGTCCCACATGGCGACCACCTCCTGGCGGTGCGGCGGCCACCGCGCGCCAGGAGGTGTAACCCAACTGCCTGCTCAGCGCTTCACTCCCAGCACCTGGAAGCCGCGGCCGGACGTGCCGAAGCCGCGCACGTTGTCCATCCGTACCACCAGCTCACCCGAGGGCAGCACGCCCCACACGTCCGCCTGCGCGAAGGCCGTGCTGCTCAGCCGCTCGTAGCGCAGCACCTCGCGCCACGTCACCCCGTCCCCGCTCGTGAAGAGGCGGGCGTACACGTCACCCGGTGCCTGGACGTCTCCCGCGCTCGCCCAGCCCGTGCCCATGGCCCAGCCCCCCCCTGGCACGGCCATGAGTGAGTAGGCGGGACCGGGCAGCTCCAGCAGCGCGTCCACGCGGCCACTCGGGAAGAGGCGCAGCAGCTTCGGGTGCTCGGGCTCGTACAGCGTGGACTGGCCCAGCAGCAGCGAGCCGTCCGCCTGCACCGCGCCCGCCACGCCATTCGCCGCGTACCCGCTGTAAATCACCGTCCAGTTCCGCCCGCCATCCGTGGAGCGGAGCACCGCCGTCTGCGCGTTGCTGCTCCCCATCGTGGCCCACAGCGCGCCCGTCGTCGTGTCCACGAAGAGCGAGTAGCCATGCCGGTGCGCGGTGAGCGTGGAGCGCACCGCCCAGGTGGCCCCACCGTCGCTGCTGGCCCACAGCCTTATCGGCGTGTTGGACGAGGTGACAGTCTGGTACTCGAGGAAGAACCAGGTGCTTCCCAGCTCCGCGAAGCTGTGCGGGCCGTAGGCGCGGTAGTTGCCCAGGCTCACCGCGTTGCCCCACGTGCGCCCGCCGTCCGTCGAGCGCTGGAGCTGGTAGGCGCCGCTGCGGCTCGCCACGGCGAGCAGCGTGCCGTTCTTCATCGCGGCCATCACCCAGAGGTTGCCCCCGTTCTGCCCGCGCGCCGTGAAGGTGCGCCCGCCGTCCGTGCTCGCCACCAGGTTCGAGCGGCTCCCGTCGAGCGCCAGCGCGTACACCGTGCCCGCACCGTCCACCGCGAGCACCTCGTGCGTGGTGTTCGTGTACACGGGCTCCAGGGTGATGGGGCCTGACGTGCCTCCGTCGGTGCTCGTGCCTCCGTCAGTGCCCGGCGTGCCTCCGTCGGTGCTCGTACCGCCGTCCGTGCCCGGCGTGCCTCCGTCGGTGCTCGTGCCTCCGTCGGTGCTCGTGCCTCCGTCGGTGCCTGGAGTGCCTCCGTCCGTGCCCGGCGTCCCACCATCCGTCCCGGTGCCACCATCCGGCGGCGGAGTGCCACCATCCGTCCCGCCATCCGGCACCGGCTGCGGCGTGACGGAGAGCGCCACGCGGGACACCGTGCCCCAACTGCTGGCATCGGACGCCTCGCCGTAGAGACACGGCACCTCCGTGCTGTCCGCGGGCAGCACGTCCACCGCGTTGAGGTAGCCCTTGAACGTCTCGTCCCCGTCGAGCGTCACCGCGCTGCCGAAGCTGCCGTCCTTCAGCACGCGCACGCGCAGCTCGTAGTGCTCGTTCAGCACGCGCATGCGGTTGTAGAAGACATACAGCGTGTCACCGATGCGCGTGGTGGCCGCCTGCATGGCCCAGTCCGACGTGCCCTCCACCAGGGTGCGCGGCCCGAAGGACGTGCCGTCGAAGTGCCGGTAGTAGAGCCTCTCCGTCTCGTCCTTGTAGACGAGGTCGATGCCGCCCTTCCCGTCCTCCACCGCGCTCAACGCCGCACCGTGGTAGATGCCGTCGGAGAACGCGTCGCGCACCGAGCCCCACGTGTCCAGCGGGTCCGAGTCGTTGCGGATGCGCATGCGCGTGGGCTCGAAGCCGTCGTGCATGGCGTAGAAGAAGACGAGCTTCGACCCCACGCTCAACAGCCGCCCGCCGCCCCGGCGCTTCACCCTCCCCAGGTCCGGCTGCCGCGTGAAGGTGGCACCGCCGTCCGTGGACACCGACACCACCGCGGTGGAGGTGCCGTCCCGCTCCAGCCGGAAGGCCTGCACCCAGAGCCGCCCGCGCGAGTCCCTCGCCAGCAGCGCCCGCGAGAAGCCCGTGTTGTCGTCCGGCGTGTCCAGCACGCGCACCGCCGGCTGCGGCGTCCACGTGTCCGAGCCGGACTGGTAGCGCCACCACTGGAAGTACACGTCATGCCGCCGCGAGGGTGCCAGCGTGGGGTCCTCGAACGAGTACACGAGGGCCACGTCCCGCCCCACCGCGAGCAGCTCCGCCCTGTCCCTGTGCGTCGGGTCCGACTGGATGTCCGCCACACGCCGGAGCGAGCGAAGCCCGTCCTCGGAGCGGTACAGCACCAGCCCCCTACCGTCCCGGCCCCCGTGCTGGATGGCCACCAGCCACGTGGGAGGACGCCCTGAGCCTGTCTCGATTCGAACAATATGGCGCTGTGCCGGGAGCGTGAGGGCATTGCCCCCGCTCACCGGAACCAGCGACGTCCCACCTGCCGCGAGCACCGCGGCAAGCAGGGCACCTGCCAGCCCCGTCATTCTTGTCCCCCTCCCCGTACGTCTCGGAGGGGAAGCTAGGGCTGGGATACAGGGAAGGAAACCAGCCCCATACAACCACATGGCCCCCCAGTCGGAGCCTGCCAGGCTGCCTGCCGCCCGGACCACGATTCCTCGTGGGAGCGCACCTGGCGCACGCTCCCCCGTGAGGGAGCGTGCCAGGAGGCTCGAGCCTACTTCGTGCGGCGGCGGCGGGTGGTGCCCGCGTCCGGAGCGGTGGTGCCCGCGTCGGCCGCCGTCTCCATGCCCATGCCGCCGTCGGACATCATGCCGCCGTCGGCCGTGCCGCCGTCCGCGCCAGCCGCACCGGCGCGCTGCACCGGGGGCGGCGGGTTGACGAGCGCCAGCGAGCCGAGGAAGTCATCCGAGCCCGGCGCGCCGATGCTCGGGTTGTAGAGGACGAGCATGGTGTAGAGGCGCGGGCCCACCAGGTAGTTGCGCGCCTTCACCTCGCCGTTGGGCGAGGACACCGTGTAGGACTTGCCGGGGTAGCCGTCGACAGTGACTTCCTGCTCGTTGCTGACGGTGCCCTTGAGCTGGTTGTTGAGGCCGTCACGGCCCTCGTTGAGGAAGGCCTCCGGGGGACGCGCGGCGACGACCTTCTCCGGGTAGTCCGCGATGCTGACGGAGAAGATGACGCCTTCCGGAGTCTGGAGCGAGTACGCGGCCGTGGCCACCTCGCCCGCCGGAATGGTGACCTTCTGCCGCTGCACCTGCGGCTGGCCGGGCATCTTCACGGAGAAGCCCTCCTCCGCATTCACGGTGACCAGCGGCGGCGCGGCGTCGACCGGAGGGGCAGAGTTGTCGCCGCCCTCGTTGGGAATCTCCTCAATCGTCGAGGAGGCTTGCTGGTTGTCGGTCTTCTGCTGACCGGCGCACGCGGCGGCAATCAGCGCGATTGTGGCAACGGCGGCGAGGAGGCGGGACAACGAAGGCATGGGCACGCTTCCTAATTGTGGTTGAACGCGGTGCGTCTTCGGACGCTAGACGAACTGCTTGCCTGCTGACTACCCGAGATTCGGGGGCTTGCCAGTTTCAATTCGACTTCAAAAGCCGGGGAGCGTCAGCGGGAGGACGTAAGGAGTCCCCCCTGCGCGCGCCCTTTCCGCTACTCGCCCAGATAGGCGCGGCGGACCTCGGGGCTCTCCAACAGCGACTTGCCGGGGCCGGACATCGCCACCTCGCCCGTCTCCAGCACGTAGCCGTAGTGGGCACAGTTGAGCGCGAGGTGCGCGTTCTGCTCCACCAGCAGCACGCTCACGCCGGTGGCGTTCACCTCGCGCAGGGTGCGGAAGATGGTCTCCGTCACCTGCGGCGCCAGGCCCAGCGAGGGCTCGTCCAGGAGCAGCAGCTGGGGCCGGCTCAGGAGCGCGCGGGCGATGGCGAGCATCTGCTGCTCGCCGCCGGACAGCGTGCCCGCCAGCTGCTTGCGGCGCTCCTTGAGCACCGGGAAGAGCGTGAAGCCCTTCTCCAGGTCCTGCTGGATGCCGTCCGCGTCCTTGCGCAGGTACGCGCCCAGCTCCAGGTTCTCCAGCACGGTGAGGTTGGGGAACACGCCCCGCCCTTCCGGCGCGTGCGCCATGCCGCGCGGCACCAGCTGGTGCGCCTTGAGGGACGTGGTGTCCTTGCCCTCGAGCGTAATCCGCCCCGCGCTGGGCTTGAGCATGCCGCTCACCGCGCGCAGGGTGCTCGTCTTGCCCGCGCCGTTGGCGCCGATGAGGGCCACCACCTCGCCCTTGCCCACCGTCAGCGACACGCCCTTGAGCGCCTGGATGGCGCCGTAGTGCACCTTGATGCCTTCCACCGCCAGGAGCGGCGGGAAGGCCCGGCGCTCGCCCAGCGTCTTCACCGGAGCCTCGCTCACGCCGCCCCTCCGTGGCTCTCCAGGTAGCTGTCGCCCAGGTACGCCTCGATGACCTTCCGGTCGCCGCGCACCTCCGCCGGAGCGCCCCGGGAAATCGTCTCGCCGTGGTCCAGCACCGTAATCTGCTCGCAGATGCCCATGACCAGCTTCATGTCGTGCTCGATGACCAGCACGCCGAGCTGGAAGTCGTCGCGCAGCTTGCGGATGAGCACCATCAGGTCCGCCTTCTCGCGGGTGTTCATGCCCGCGGCGGGCTCGTCCAGGAGCAGCACCCGGGGCTTGGTGCCCAGCGCGCGCGCAATCTCCAGCCGGCGCTGCTCGCCGTAGGGCAGGTTGCGCGCCTCCTCGTCGCGGCGGTGCGACAGACCCATGACGTCCAGGAGGTGCTCCGCCTGCCGCGTCAGCTCCCGCTCCTCCGCCTGGAAGTGCGGGGTGAGCAGCAGCGCCCGCCACCAGTCGCGGTAGTTGACGAGCGCGTTGCGGACCTTCGCGCCCGCGCCCAGCTCATGCGGGTGCAGCGCGCCCTGCGCCCGACACGCCACCTTCACGTTGTCCAGCGCGGTGAGGGCGCGGAACAGGCGGATGTTCTGGAAGGTGCGCGCCAGGCCCAGGTGGTTGATTTGATGCGGCTTGCGCCCGTTCACCCGCTGCCCCGCCACGCGCACCTCGCCGCGGGTGGGCTGGTACACGCCGGTGAGCACGTTGAACGCGGTGGACTTGCCCGCGCCGTTGGGACCGATGAGGCCCAGCAAGTCCCCCTGGCGCACGGTGAGGGAGAAGTCCGTCAGCGCCTTGAGGCCGCCGAACTGGATGCTCACCCCGTCCGCCTGGAGCAGCGGGGCCCGGGAGTCCTGATTCGCCTGCACCGCCGCGCTCACGACAGCCCCCTGCGCCGGCGCGGAATCCACCGCGGCAGCACGTCCCAGAGTTCCCGGGTGCCGAACAGGCCCTGCGGCCGCGACAGCATCAGCACCACCAGCAGCAGGCCGTAGATGGGCATGCGAATCTGGTCCACCTTCTGCGCCAGCGTGCTCTCCGTGCCCAGCAGGTTGAACGCCGAGCGCAGGCCCTCTGGCAGCAGCGTGAGGAAGATGGCCGCGACGATGGCGCCCGTGGTGGAGCCCAGGCCCCCCAGCACCACCATGACGACGATTTCCATCGACTTCACGAAGGTGAAGGAGCCGGGGTTGATGATGGGCACGAAGTGCGCGAACAGCCCGCCGGCGATGCCCGCGAAGAACGACGAGATGACGAACGAGCGGACCTTGTAGCCGGTGGTGTCCACGCCCATGGCCTCGGCGGCGACTTCATCCTCGCGGATGGCCCACAGGCTGCGGCCGTGGCTGCTGCCGGCGATGCGCCGCGCCACCAGCACCGTGAGGAAGACCCAGAAGTAGACCATGTACGGGCTGGAGTACTGGGGGATGCCGGACAGGCCCAGCGCGCGGCCGAACGCGTCCGTGTTCTGCACCACCACGCGGATGATTTCACCGAAGCCCAGCGTCACAATCGCCAGGTAGTCGCCGCGCAGGCGCAGCGAGGGCAGGCCCACCAGGAAGCCGCAGGCCGCCGCGGCCAGTCCGCCCGCCAGGAGCGCCACCGTGAAGAGCACCTGGTCGCTGGCCGCCACCGGGAGGAAGGACAGCGCCACCTCCTTGAGGCTCAGCGACAGCACGCCGGAGATGTACGCCCCCACCGCCATGAAGCCCGCATGGCCGATGGAGAACTGGCCCGTCATGCCGTTCACGATGTTGAGGCTCACCGCGAGGATGATGTTCACCCCCATCACCGACAGCAGATAGACGGCGAAGGGGGACTCGTTGGTCACCCACTGGAACAGCGCCAGCACCGGCAGCGCCACCAGCACGGGGAACAGGCCGCGCAGCGAGGGCGGAACGGCCGAGCGGGCCTCGGGCACCGGAAGCGCGGGGGTCTCCATCAGACCTTCTCCGCCGCGACGCGGCCGAACAGGCCGCCCGGCTTCACGAGCAGCACCAGGATGAGGAAGCCGAAGGCCACCGCGTCACGCCAGGTGCTGGCCGCGTAGCCCACGACGAACTCCTCCACCAGCCCCAGCACCAGGGCGCCCACCACCGCGCCCGGCACGTGGCCGATGCCGCCAATCACCGCCGCCACGAAGGCCTTGAGGCCCACGTACAGCCCCATCAGCGGGCTCACCGACGTGTCCTTGATGGCGTAGAGCAGGCCCGCGCCCGCCGCCAGCGCGCTGCTGAGCATGAACGTCAGCGCAATCACGCGGTCGGTGGGGATGCCCATCAGCGCCGCCACGCGGTGGTCCCAGGACACCGCGCGCATCGCCCGGCCGAAGCGCGTGCGGAACACGAGGTACTGCAGGCCCACCATCAGCGCCACGGCGATGAGGAAGCTGATGACCTGCCAGTTCCAGACGACGACGTCGCGGTCGCCGATGACAATCCACTCCTTCGGCTCGATGACCTCCGGGAAGGCGCGCGGGGACGCGCCGGGCAAAAAGCCGATGTCGAGCTGGAAGCCGTACGAGAGCGCGAAGGAGATGCCGATGGCGGTGATGAGCGCCGTCAGCCGGGGCTTCTCGCGCAGCGGCCGGTACGCGAACCGCTCGATGATGAAGCCGAGCAGCGCGCAGCCCAGCATGGCCACGGCGAAGATGAGCGCCACGCCCAGCAGGGAGCCGCGCACCTCGCGCCCGAGGGCGAACGCGGTGGCATAGCCCATGTAGACGCCGACCATCATGACGTCGCCATGGGCGAAGTTGATGAGCTTGAGGACGCCGTACACCATCGTGTAGCCGAGCGCGACGAGCGCGTAGATGGTGCCGGCGGCCAGACCGTTGATGAGATGCTGGAGGAGCTGCGCCATTAGGGATTGACGGTGGTGACGTACTCGGTCTTGCCGTCCCCGACCTTGAGGACGACGGCGGACTTCACGGCGTTGCGCTTGTCGTCCAGGGTGATGGTGCCCGCCACGCCCGGGAAGTTCTTCGTCTGGGCGATGGCGTCGCGCACGGCCGGGCCGCTCGTGTCCTTCGCGCGCTTGAGGGCCTCAATCGCCACGCGGGCCGCGTCGTAGCCCAGCGCCGCCAGCGCGTCCGGCACGGCGCCGTAGGCGGCCTTGTAGTCGGAGATGAACTTCTGCACGCGCGGGTCCGGGTTGTCCGGCGAGTAGTGGTTGGAGAAGTAGCTGCCCTGGATGGCGCTGCCGCCCAGCTCGAAGAGCTTCTCGGAGTCCCAGCCGTCGCCGCCCATCAGCGGAACCTTGAGGCCCACCTCGCGCGCCTGGCGGGCGACGATGCCCACCTCGCTGTAGTAGCCCGGCACGTAGATGCCGTCCGGCTGCGTCTTGCGGATGGCGGTGAGCTGCGCGCGGTAGTCCGTGTCGCCCTGGCTGTAGCTCTCCGTGGTGGCGACCTTGCCGCCCATCTCCGTGAACTTGCGCGTGAAGACGTCCGACAGGTCGATGGAGTAGGCGCTCTTGTTGTCCTGGAGCACCGCCACCTTGCCCAGCTTCAGATTCTCCCGGGCGAACTTCGCCATCACATAGCCCTGGAACGGGTCGATGAAGCAGACGCGGAAGATGTAGTCACCCTTCTGCGTGACGGTGGTGTTGGTGGAGGAAGGCGTAATCATGGGCACGCCCGCCGCCTGCGCCTTCTCCGCCATGGCCAGCGAGTTGGACGAGGCCACGTCGCCGAGGATGAGCACCACCTTGTCCTGCGTAATCAGGCGGGTGGCGGCCTGCGCGGCCTCCTCGGGCTTGCTCTGGTTGTCGTAGACGCGGATGGCCAGCTTCTTGCCATTCACGCCGCCCGCGGCGTTGGCCTCCTTGATGGCCATCTCGATGCCGTTGCGCGTGGAGATGCCGAAGGTGGCCTGGCCGCCGGTGAGCGCGCCCACCTGGCCCAGGAGGATGACATCCGAGCCCGCGGGCGTGGGCGTCTCGCCACCGGGGGCGGCGGGCTGTCCCTGCTGCGCGGTCTGCGCGCCTCCCTCTCCGGACGGGGCGGGCTGCGTCTTCTTCTCGCAGGCGGCCGCCAGGACGGCGAGCGCGGCGAGCAGCATCGGGGCAAGGCGTCGCATGCGGGGCTTCCCTCCAAGGGGGGATGACGGCAAAGCCCCGGTTTTCTAGGGGAGCCCTCTCCATGGGTCAAGCTCGCAGCCAAGCCGCCCCGCTCCCACACGCTGCGTGCGGTGCGTCAGTCAGGAGTGCAGCCCGTCCAACGGGCCGTCGTGGAGCACCTCCCCCTGCGCCTCCACCCGGGCTGTCTCCCGGCGAACGGTGGTGTGCACTTGGCGCAGCTCCTCCTGGGTCGTCCTGGCGATGGTGACCTCCTGCCAGACGCGGGCCGTCTTGGTGAACTCCACCTGCTCCTCGTGGAGGGGGATGACGAAGGTGGCTTCCTCGAAGGGCGCCAGCCCGCCCGGCACCGTCCCCCGCTCCGCCGCCCGGGGCCCCGCCCCGCCCTCCACGTCGTCGGCCTGGATGCGCTCCACCACCAGTTCCTCGCGCCGCACGGGGATGGAGAAGTGCTTCACCTCCGTGCGCACCACCTTGTGGACGCGCAGGTGTCCCACCTCGTGCGCCACGACGCGGGGGACGGCCTCCTCGTGGGCCAGCGGGATGACGAGGTCCTGCGTCGCCCCGAGCTTCTCGGCGACTCGCGACTCCGGACGGTGGGCCTCCAGCTCGGCGCGGCTGATGGGCCCGGGCGACACCTCGTCCCGCGTGAGGCCCAGGTACACCTCCCCGTCGCGCACCGTCACCACGTCCCCGTAGCGCGCCATGTAGTCCCGCGCGCGGAGCAGCCCGCCCTCGAAGACGAAGGTGTCCTCGCCGCAGCCCACCACACTGCCCAGCTTCACGCCGTCCGCCGTGAAGACCCGCATGCCTTCCTTTACGTCCGTGCGCATCCGCCGCTCCTCTCGAAGTCCGGCAACGCCTGGCGCTCACCCGGAGGTGGGCGCCAGGGACTCATGCCAGGATTGTTCCCTGCCGCTGGGTCCGCGACGGGGGCCTCGCTCCACTGCCCGGCGCACGTCGTGCCCGGACGCCTCCGCGGGGGCCGACGCGTGAAGCTCCAGCGCCGCCAGGCGCCGCCTGCGGGCCTCCCGGCGCCGGTCCGCCATCAGCCCGTCCGCGTCCTCCTCTTCCAGCGCCGCGCCGGTGCGCACCGCGTCTGAAGCCTCGTGCCGCGCCGCTCCAGCGCGGGAGTGGAGCCGGCGGCGCGCAAGCCCGCCTGCCACCAGCGCGCCCAGCAGCCCCGCGGTCCAGCCCATGCTGGAGGGGGCGTCGCCCCGGCCCAGATGGAGGAAGTGGCGCAGGCCGCGCAGCATGAGGGGGGCCCCCAGGCCCGCCGCCGTGCCGCTCAGCAACAGCCCGCTCCAGTGTCCCCGCCGCGTGCTCTCCTGCCTGGTGCTCATCAAGGTCTCCCGCGTGGGCACTCGGCGCCTTCAGGGCGCGCGTACGAAGGTGGGGTGGTCCGTCACCCGGAGGAAACCCCTCCGGGACGAAGCCTGCCTGCCGTCGTGCTCCTCGCCCTCAGGGGGAGCGAGGGACCATGCCCGCGTTCGGGCGGGCAGGCACGTGGCCAAGCCCTCTAGCCACACTGCCCGTCCACTGTCGTTTGGCGCACTCGCTCCCACCTTCCCGATGAAGTCCGGGGCGCAAGACACCCGAGGCCTCGTGCAGGCGCACGAGGCAGGCAATCACCAGGGCCCAAGGGGGCGTCCCGCCCCGGCACACCCCACCCTGGTTACAAGGAGCCAGCCATGTTCCAGCGTACCGATGTGAGAGAAGGAATGGTCGTCCGCAGCGTCGACGGCGAGAAGCTCGGCAAGGTGTTCGCCGTGGGAGACGGTGAGTTCCATATCGAGAAGGGACTCTTCTTCCCGAAGGACTATCTCGTCCGGTATTCCGAAATCAGCGACATCCGGGCCGGTGAAATCATCCTCAACCACGGCAAGGAAGCGCTGAGCACCCTGTCGCGCGACGACAACCGCTACGCCACGACGGCGGGCCTGGGCGGCGGCGCGGGTGTGGGCCCCGGCGCAGTGGGCATGCCGGCCGAGCGCTCGGCGACAGGCTACAGCAGCACCACGACGGGCCTGGGCATGGGCGCGGACACGCGCGGCCTGGGAGAGCGGGACGTCTCGATGGCGGGCAGCGGGCTGGGCAGCGACACGCGCGTGGGCCTGGGCAACGAGCGCACCGTGACGGGCCGCACGGAGGACATCGCCATCCCCGTGCACAAGGAGGAACTGGACGTCCTCAAGCGCGAGACGCAGGCTGGCGAGGTGCGCGTGAAGAAGGACGTCATCGAGGAGGAGAAGGTGGTGGACGTGCCGGTGCGCCGCGAGCGCGTGCGCGTGGAGCGCCGCGACGTGAGTCCGGACCGCCCAGCGATGAATGCCTCCTTCCAGGAGGAGACCGTCGTGGTCCCGCTGCGCGCCGAGGAGGTCGAGGTCCAGAAGCGCGCCGTGGTGGACGAGGAGGTCGTCATCCACAAGGACTCCATCGAGGAGGAGCGCCGCGTCGCGGAGAGCGTGCGCCGCGAGGACGTCAGCATCCGCACCGACGGGGACGTGGAGGGCGCGCGCTCCCTGGAGTCGCCCAGCGATGACCCGCTGAAGCGCGGCTATTGAGCCGGCGCCAGGCCCTGGCCCCCGGGGGACCCCGCCCCCCGAGCGGCGCCACGGGCTCCGGCGTCGAGTCCTGAATCGGCCCCCACGCCTCCCGGAAGGAAGGAGGCGGGGGCGTTTCCACATCCGGAAAGGTGCCCGCGCGTCAGCGCTCGGGCCTGCGGGGCGCAGGGCGCACGTGCGTCTCCTCGTTCCCGTCGGCCACCGGCACGCCGGGCCTTCCGGCCGCCTCCGTCCGGTCCATGCGGTTGAACTCGCGCAGCCGGTCCGGGAAGTGCTTCGAGGTGAGCCGCGACAGCTCCACGTCCTTCGCCGGGCGGCACACGTCCGACAGCCGGTCCGCCATCTCCTGGGCGCTGCCGAAGCGCGCCTCGGGCCGCTTGGCCAGCGCCAGCTCCAGCACGTCCCACAGGGGGCGCGGGAGCGAGTCCGGCCGGGGCAGCCGCTCGTCGCAGATGGCCTGCATGGAGGCCAGCTCGTCCCCGCGGTCGAACGCGCGGCGCCCGGTGAGCGCCTCGTAGAGGATGAGGCCCATGGCGAACAAGTCGCTGCGCGCATCCAGCCGCTGGCCCCGTGCCTGCTCCGGCGACATGTAGAGCGGCTTGCCCTTCACGATTCCCGGCAGCGTCACCGTGCGCTGGGCGCGCGCCTTCGCCACGCCGAAGTCCAGCACCTTCACCCGCCCGTCGAACCCCACCATCAGGTTGTGCGGGGACAAGTCCCGGTGCACGAGCTGCAGCGGCGCGCCGTCCTCGCCCCTCAAGCCGTGCGCCGCCTGCAGCCCTTGCAGCGCCTGCACCACCACCGCCACCGCGTGCGCCGGCTCCAGCGGACCCTTGAGCGCGCGGATGAGCCGGTCCAGGTCCACGCCCCGCACCAGCTCCATGGCGATGTAGTAGGCGCCCTGCGCCTCGCCGAAGTCATAGACGTGGACGAGGTTGGGGTGCGACAGCCGCAGGCCGATGCGCGCCTCGTCCAGGAACTGCTGGATGATGGAGGGGTCCGCGGTGAGGTGCGGCAGGATGCGCTTGAGCGCCACCAGCCGGCCCAGCCCCTCCGGCCCGCGCGCCCGCGCCACCAGCACCTGCGCCATGCCGCCGGTGCCCAGCGGCGTCACCACCTCATACTTGCCAATGCGGCCGCGCGGCGCGGGCGTGTCGTCCAGGGCCAGCTCGTCCAGCCGCTCCAGCGCGTTGCGCCCGTCGGTGAGCGCCAGGAAGCCCAGCACCGCGGTGTCGAGCTGCTCGCCGATGGCCTCCACCAGCTTCATCACCAGCCCGCCGCCGTCCTCGAAGCCGCCCTCCACCGCCAGCCCCAGGCCCCCCAGCTCCAGCTTCCCCAGCTTCAGCCGGGTGCAGAAGAGCATCCGCCCGTCCTTCAGCCGGCGCGGCCCCGTCCAGTGCGCCGCCTCGAAGACGTCCACGCCCAAGTCGCCCAGCACGCGCGTGAGCACCGGGCCCCGCGTGCCCCGCAGGGACACGAAGCCCGCGGGCGCATGCACCATCCGCGCGCACTGCGTGAGGAACACGTCCAGCCCGGCATCCAGGTCCAGCCCGCGCTCCAGGCAGTCCTCGAGGATGTCGTCCGCCATCCGGTGCACGGCCACCAGGCCGCGCAGGAAGGCGACTTCCGTCTGCAGTGAGGGAAATTCCACGGGCGCCATTCAACACCTGCGGGCGCCATGCGTGGAAGACGGGTAACCCCGGACTACACTTACACCCGCTCGCGGTCCTTCATGGAGGCGACGGAGGGCAGGCGCTCGGGCGAGCCCTGGCGCGGCGGCAGCAGGTTGCGCTCGTCCATGAGGCCGTGCGCCTCCAGCACGCGCTCCAGGTAGGCCACGCGCTCGCGCAGCAGCGTGGTGTCGGTGACGCCCAGCTGCGCCTCGCGCAGGCGGATGAAGGCATCCACCAGCGGCTTGAGCGAGAAGCGGAGGGTGAGCCCCATCATGGGGACGCCCACCACCATGGTCACGATGAGGACGGTGGTAACGGCTTCAGCGATATCTTCCATGGGGTGCCTCGGGCGGACCGCGGGGTTGCCACAGTCTACGCCCGGGCGCGCGAGCGATTGCACGCGCCCGGTGGAAGCTCTCGAATCAGCTCGCCTGACCCGTGTAGATGGCGTCGGCGATGCGGTAGGCGCTGCCCTCCAGCCGCTGGAAGGCGTCCTTCAGCGCGCCCGCGTCGGTGGTGTTGAGCAGGCCCTTGAGCCGCTCCAGGTCCGCCTTGATTTCGTCGCGGTCCTTCTCCGACAGGAGGCTGGCGTACTCCTCCAGGCTCTTCTCCGTCGTGTAGATGAGCCCGTCCGCGTTGTTGCGCAGCTCCGCCAGCTCCTTCTTCTTCTTGTCGTCCGCCGCGTGCGACTGGGCGTCGGTAATCATCCCCTGGATTTCCGCCTCAGACAGGCCGGAGTTGCTCACCACGCGCACCTGCTGGACCTTGCCGGTGCCCAAGTCCTTGGCGCTGACGTGGACGATGCCGTTCGCGTCGATGTCGAAGGACACTTCAATCTGCGGCACGCCGCGCGGCGCCGGGGGGATGCCGACGAGCTCGAAGCGGGCCAGCGTCTTGTTGTCCGCCGCCATCTCGCGCTCACCCTGGAGCACGTGCACGCTCACCAGCGGCTGGTTGTCCACCGCGGTGGAGAACACCTGGCTCTTCTTGCAGGGGATGGTGGTGTTCTTGTCGATGATCTTGGTGAAGACGCCGCCCGCCGTCTCGACGCCCAGCGACAGGGGCGTCACGTCCAGCAGGAGGACGTCCTTCACCTCGCCCTTGAGCACGCCGCCCTGGATGGCCGCGCCCACGGCGACGACTTCATCCGGGTTGATGCCCTTGTGCGGCTCCTTGCCGAAGAACTCCTTCACCTTCTGCTGCACGCGCGGCATGCGCGTCATGCCGCCCACCAGCAGCACCTGGTTGATTTGCTGCGCCGGCACGCCCGCGTCCTTCAGGGCGATGCGGCACGGCTCAATCGTGCGGTCGATGAGGTCCGCCACCAGCGCCTCGAAGGTGGTGCGGTCCACCGTCTCGGTGAGGTGCTTGGGGCCGCTGGCGTCGGCGGTGATGAAGGGGAGGTTGACCTCCGTCTCCGGCGCGCTGGACAGCTCGTGCTTGGCGCGCTCGGCGGCCTCCTTGAGGCGCTGCAGGGCCATGCGGTCCCTACGCAGGTCCAGGCCGTTGTTCTGTTCCGCGAAGCGCTTGGCCAGGTAGTCGATGAGGCGCTGGTCGAAGTCCTCGCCGCCGAGGAACGTGTCGCCGTTGGTGCTCTTCACCTCGAACACGCCGGCGTTGAGCTCCAGGATGGAGATATCGAACGTGCCGCCGCCGAGGTCGTAGACGGCGATGCGCTCGGTGCCGCCGTCCTTCACCTTGTCCAGGCCGTAGGCCAGGGCCGCCGCCGTGGGCTCGTTGATGATGCGCAGGACGGTGAGGCCGGCGATGCGGCCCGCGTCCTTGGTGGCCTGGCGCTGGCTGTCGTTGAAGTAGGCCGGAACGGTGATGACGGCCTCGGTGACGGGCTCGCCGAGGTAGTCCTCCGCCGTCTGCTTCATCTTCATCAGGACGATGGCGGAGATTTCCGGCGGGCTGTAGCCCTTCTGGCGAATCTCCACCCACGCGTCGCCGTTGGGGCTGGGGGCCACCCGGAAGGAGCTGACGCCGATGGCCTTCTTCGCCTCGGGCGAGTCGAACTTGCGGCCGATGAGGCGCTTCACCGCGAAGACGGTGTTCTCCGGGTTGGTGATGGCCTGCCGCTTGGCAATCTGCCCCACGAGGCGCTCGCCGGAGTCGGTGAAGCCCACCATGGAAGGCGTGGTGCGGCTGCCCTCACTGTTGGGGATGACCACCGGCTCGCCGCCCTCCATGACGGAGACGCACGAGTTGGTCGTCCCGAGGTCGATTCCAATCACCTTGCCCATGACGGTTACTGACTCCCCCCGGAAGAATCTTCGGGCTGCGGGGGCACGGTGGTCCCCTCGGCTGCGGACGCGGAGGCCGGCGAGGCCTCCGTGGACTCGACTGCGGCGGGCGCGGCGGCGGGCTCGACGGCGACGGGCGCGCGAGCGACGACGACCATGGCCGGACGCACCAGTCGCTCGTTGAGGAAGAAGCCGCGCACCACCTCGTGGGCCACGTGGCCCGCGGGCACGTCCGCCGTCTCCACCTGCTGAATCGCCTCGTGCATGCGCGGGTCGAACGGCTGACCCTTCGCGCTGAAGGCCTTCACGCCGTGGCGGCCGAGCGCGTCCTCGAAGGACTTGCGCGTCATGGCCACGCCCTTCTGGAAGCTGTCGATGTCCGGGGACTTCGCCGCCGCGTCGAGCGCGCGGTCCAGGTTGTCCAGGACGGGGAGCAGGTCCTTGAGCAGCTTCTCCGAGCCGAAGCGCTGGACCTCCTCCTTCTCCTTCTGCGCGCGCTTGCGGTAGTTCTCCAGGTCCGCGGCGGCGCGCAGGGTGCGCTCCTGCGCCTCCTTGGTGCGCTCGTGCGTCTCGCGCAGGCGCTCCATCGTCTCGCGGCCCTTGGCCTGGCTGAGCTCGAGCTGCGCCTTGAGCGACTCCACCTCCTGGCGCAGCGCGGCCACCTCCTCGGGCGTCGCCGCCGCGGCGGGGGCGCCCTCCTCGGCAGGGGAGGCGTCGGCGACGTCCTCAGAGGGTGCCCCGGGGGCCTCCACCTCGATGACCGTCACCTCTTCATCATCGTCCATGTGACGCTCGACACTGCGGACCGCCGCGTCGATGACGTCCTGCCCGATGTCCGTCTGGATGCTGCCCTTCTCGTTCGAGCCGGCCACGGCGCGCACTATGTCACGCGCCCGGGGCCGTTCCAACTCAGGGAAACGACTGGCAGAACCCAGCCCCGGGGTCCGAGCGGGCTGGCTTCACGCGCAGCGGAACTTCACGCCCCTGTGGTGGGCTTCTTCGACCGGCCAATCGTCTTCTTGGAAGTCGAGACACCCTTCCTGGCCGTGGTGCCCTTGCCCGCGCCCTTGGCGGCGGCCTTCTTGCGGCCGATGGACTTGGGAGCGGCCTTCTTCGCGGCGCGGCCCTCGCGCTTCGGGGCTTCCACGGGCGCGGCGGCGGCGGGCGTGGCACTGGAGGCAGGACGGGCCTTCGGGGCCGGCGCCTGCGGCACACCCTCCTCGGGCTTGAAGGCGCGCTCCACGGCGCCCTCGACCTGGCGCACGGCGCCCTCAATCTTCTCCGACGCCACCTTGCTGGTGGTGGTGGCCCAGGTGCGCAGCTGCTCCAGCCCCTCCTTCACCTTGGTCTGGTTCTGCGGATCCTTCACTTCCTTGAGGAGGCGCTGGGCCTCGCCGCGCAGGTCATCGGTGGTGCGCTTGAGCTCGTCACCGGTGCGCTTGAGGAAGTCCATCAGCTGCTTGTCCCACTTCTCGGCCATTGCTGTGTCCTCCGTGGGGCAGCGGGGCCCCCCTGTGAATCATGGCACTCCACGCCCGTTGGGGGCGCAAAACCTTCCCGGGCTTTCTGGAATCACGCACGAGCGCCCCGCCGATTGCCTCCGTGCGGGCCGTGGGGCGCGGGCAGGTGTCACGCGCCCCGTGCAAGCGGGAGCAAGGTGGCGCTAGAGTGTTTCGCGCGTTTCGGGTCCCCTGCCCGGAGCCCACGCCGGAGCCCGCTGACATGCCGTCTGCCCGATTGGCCGGGACGCTCGCCGTCCTCGTCCTGCTGTGCGCCTGTTCCGAGGGTCGTGGAGACCCGACGGACGGTCCACGGTTTCCCGCCATCGAGCCGTCGCCCACCACGGTGGGCGTCCCCTACGAGCTCCTGTTCCCGGCCACCGGGGGCGCGGCGCCGCTGACCTATACGTACGTGGGGGGCCAGCCGCCGCCGGGCTTCTCCTTCTCCGCGACCGACGCGAAGCTGACGGGCCCTGCCAGTGAGTCCGGCGAGTTCGCCATCACCCTGAGCGTCCGGGACGCGATTGGCAACGAGGACACCCGCACGTGGTCGCTGAAGGTGTGGCCGGCGCCCTACCTGAGCGAGGACAGCGCGCCGACCGCCACCGTGGGCAGCAGCTACGAGCACACCTTCGTCTGCGCGGGCGGCCGGCCGCCGCTGCGCTGGTCCGTGGTGGACGGGCAGCTGCCGTCGGGCCTGTCGCTCAGCCCGGAAGGCGTGATCAGCGGCACGCCCCGGGGCAGCGGCGCCTACGCCTTCACCCTGCGCGTGCAGGACGCCAGCGGGGCGGCGTCCGAGGCGTGGCGCGGGCTGCAGGTGCTCGCGCCGGGAGAGCAGACCGACGGCGGCCCGCTGCCGGCGACCTTCCCGCTGTCGGTGGGCAACTGGAACATCGAGTGGTTCGGCGACACCACCTACGGCCCGGAGGACGACCCGCTGCAGCTGGCCAATGCCCAGGCCGTGCTCGCCGACGCGGGCGTGGACTTCTGGGGCCTGGGCGAAATCGTCAGCACGGCGCAGTTCAATGAGCTGAAGAAGGGGCTGCCCGGGTACGACGGCTTCCTCGCGGACGACAGCACGCGCGTGTCCGCCGGCTCGGGCTCCTACACGGCCAGCGAGCAGAAGCTCGGCGTGCTCTTCAAGTCGGACGTGGTGAAGGTGCTGCGGGCGGAGGTCGTCCTGACGGACAAGGACTTCGACTTCGCCGGGCGGCCCCCGCTGCGGGTGGACCTGCGCGTCACCCGGGGCGGCTCCACCGTGGACGTCACCGCCCTCGTCGTGCACCTGAAGGCGCTCGCGGGCACGGAGGAGTACGAGCGGCGCCAGGCCTCGTCCGGCTGGCTCAAGGGCTACCTGGACACCATGCTGCCCACGCAGCGGGCCCTGGTGGTGGGCGACTGGAATGACGACGTGGACAAGTCCACGACGACGAACCCGGCCACCCAGCAGAAGTACGACACCCCCTTCCGCAACTTCGTCAACGACCCGCAGCGCTACACCTTCGTCACCCAGGCCCTGTCGCTGGCCAACGTGGGCAGCACGGTGGGCCGCACCACGTTCCTCGACCATCAGCTCGTCACCAACGAGCTGGCCGCCAACTACGTCGCCAACTCCACCCGGGTGCTGCAGCCGGGCATCTCCAACTACGGCACGTCCACGTCCGACCACTACCCCATCATCAGCCGCTACGACTTCGGGCAGGGCGGGCGCCTGCTGAAGGTCACCGCGCCCAACGGCGGGGAGACGCTCCTGGCCGGCACCCAGTACGCCATCACCTGGACGGCGAGCGGCGTGGACACGGTGAAGATTCAGTACTCGGTGGACAATGGGAACACCTGGCGCGACCTGGCCGCGTCCGTGTCCGCCGCCTCCGGGAGCTACACGTGGACGGTGCCCGCGGATGCGTCCGGCGGTAGCCGCGTGCGGGTGAGTGACACGCGCGATGCGACCGTGTTCGACGCCAGCGACAGCACCTTCGTGCTGAACCACGCCGCGCAGCAGGTCTTCATCAACGAGTACCTGCCCCAGCCGAACAACGCGGTCGGGTCGTCCGAGCCGGATTGGGACCAGATGTTCGTGGAGCTGCTCAACACCGGAGCCACGGCGGTGGACCTGAGCGGCTGGAAGCTCCACGACGACAAGTCGTACAGCGGCACGGAGGCCACCCGGCACATCTTCCCCTCCGGCACGGTGATTCAGCCGGGCAAGACGTACGTCGTCTATGGAGGCCCTTCCGCCGTCCCCTCGGGGATGACGAATGCCGACTACGCCAATGGCAGGAACAGCATGGGCGTGCTCACCGGACTGCGCTTCAACCGGGGCGTCAACGTGGATGGCAGCGGGGACGTGGTGTACCTCGTCCTGCCGAACGGCACCGTGCAGGACACCACCAGCTACCGCGACACCTACCAGGGCGTCTCCTACAACCGGAGCCCGGACGCGAGCATCAGCGGCAGCTGGGTGCTGCACAACGCCCTGAATGCCAACCGCACCGCCTCGCCCGGCCTGCGCGCCAACGGCTCGGCGTTCTAGGCCGGCGCCGCGGTCAGGGGGCGCGCTCCGCCCCCGTCCGCCCGGGCCAGCCCGGCGACAGCGACACCTTCCAGAGTGGCCGGGCCCACCCCGCATATAAAGGAGGGGGACGCCATGGTGGAGACGCTCACGCTGTATCGCCCGGTGGGGCTGAAGGAGGCGGAGCTCGTCCTGGCCAGCGAGTGCGCGGGCTTCCCGCCTCGGCTGCCGGACCAGCCCATCTTCTACCCCGTCATGAACGCGGCCTACGCGCGGCAGATTGCCCGAGACTGGAACGCGCCGGATGCGGGCTCGGGGCATGTGGGCTTCGTCACGGCCTTCGACGTGGACGCGGCGTACGCCGCCCGCTTCCCCGTGCGCACGGTGGGCAGCCGAGGGCACCAGGAGCTGTGGGTGCCGGCGGAGGAGCTGGCGGACTTCAATGCCCACCTCGTGGGGCCGGTGCGCTTCACCGAGGCCTGGTATGGCCCGGCCTACCGGGGAGTGGACTCCCGGTTGGGACCGCTGGCATCGCAGCTCCGGGCCCTGCACGAGCAAGCGGGTGCGTCGGACGCCCGGCTCCAGGAGCTGCTCCACGCCTGTCCGGCCACGGTCCTCTTCAACGCCTGCTGGTGGGAGGCCACCCCCGCGCAGTTGCAGGGGATGGAGGACGGCGCCCGGGGCGCCCTGCTCGCCCGGGTGCGCGCGGCGTGGGCGGCGACCTTTCCGGGGTGGCCGCTGATTCCCGCCTGAGCGGAACCCACCGGCAGCACCCCCTGCTTCTGCACGTGCAGAAGCAAGGACCCACCGGCAGCACCCCCTACTTCTGCACGTGCAGAAGTAGGGACCCACCGGGCAGCACCCCCTGCTTCTGCACGTGCAGAAGCAGGGACCCACCGGCAGCACCCCCTACTTCTGCACGTGCAGAAGCAGGGACCCACCGGCAGCACCCCCTACTTCTGCACGTGCAGAAGTAGGGACCCCACCGGGCGGGTCGTTTGAGACCGTACAACCTTCTCCGCGCAACGAATTCAGTCTCTTTCGTCAAGAAAGCGGCCGTTCGTCGTTCCAGGCACGACCCAGATTTCGAGCACACTCCGTATCCCTTTTCGTGAGGGTGACGGGTGGTACGGGCACGGAGCCCGCACCGGCTCGGTTGGGACGGAGATTCCGTGCTGCCAGGAAACGACAGGTCCGTCTTGGATGCGTTCCGCCGGGGGGACGCAGCCGTGCTCACCCAGGTCTATCGGACGTACTCGCCAGAGGTCCTGCGCTACCTCTCGCGCAAGTTCGCGGTGGGTGGTGAGGCGGGGACGCGGACGGTGGCCCTGTCCGCGCTGGACCTGGACGCGGCACACCAGGAGACCTTCGTGCGCGCCTTCCGCCCCAACATGCGGCAGGCCTACGACGGGGTGCGCCCCTACCTCGGCTTCCTGCTGACGGTGGCGCGCTCGACGGCCATCGACCTGATGCGGGCGTCGGGGCGCGTGGCGCGCGAGGCCATCCCCATGGACGACGCGCCGGAGCTCAGCCACCTGCCCACCGAGAGCCGCAGCCCGGAGGAGGAGGCGCTGGGCACCGAGGTCCGCGCGCTGGTGCGCCGCTTCCTGGACGCACTGTCGGAAGAGGAGCGCTCGCTGGCGCAGCTGCGCTTCGTGGAAGGGCTGTCGCAGGAATCCGCCGCCGAGCAACTGAAGCTCACCCGGGGAGAAGTCCGGGTGCGCGAGAAGCGGCTGCGGACGCAGTTCACGGTGCATCTGAAGGCCTCGGGCTGGCTGGAAGCAGCGGCCGAGCCCGGGCGGATGGAGCTGGGAGTCCTCCTGGCCTCGCTCGCCCTGTGCGCGATAGGGAGCATGCCCTCATGAGGTGGTACGAAAGACACATCGACGCCAGTCTGACGCGCTGGTCGCTGGGTGCGCTGTCCGCCCACGAGTCCGCCCGCCTGCTGCGCCATGCTCATGCCTGCGCACGCTGCGGTCCCCGGTATGAGCAGTGGGCCCGGGCCCACCGCGCGCTCGAGGGCGATGTGGACCTGCCCTCCTCCATGGAGCGGCAGGCACTGGGTGACGCCGGACTCGCGGCGGCCCTGGCCGCGGCGGCCCCCCAGGAGGCACCGTCGCGGTGGCCCTCGCTGGCGGTGCTCGGCGGCGCGCTGGCCGCCGTCTTCCTGGCGGTGGTGCTGACCCCGCCCGCCACGGCGCCCCACGAGTTCACCTCGCGCGGCGAGGGCACGCCGCCCCCGGGCGTGGCGCTGCGCATCTTCTGCGCGACGGCCGGCCAGCCCATGCGCGAGCTGCACGCGGGTGACAGCTGCCGGGCAGGCGCCATGCTGGCCTTCGCCGCCGGTGGCAACGCGCCCTACACCCACGTGGCCGTGCAGGTGCGCGGCCCGAAGAAGGCGGAAGTCGTGGCGGGCCCCTTCGCGCTGTCCGGCGCTCCCGGCAAGGAAGGTCCCCTGGAGCTGACCGTACCCATGCCCCAGCAGGCGGGCGCGGTGGAAGTCACGGCGGCCTTCGCGGACCGCCCGGCCGCGGCCCTGGCGGCCCTTCGTGGGGAGGAGCACGAAGGGTCCGTGGTGCTCAAGCAGGAGGTCAGGGTAGAGGACGGTCCATGAAAAAGTTGGGACTGCTCCTCGGGGCCGTCGCGCTGCTGCTCGCCCGTGGCGCCTCGGCGGAAGGGGTGGTGCGCCGCGCGCTGGTCATCGCCCACAACGGGAGCGATGACCCGTCGCTGCCGGATTTGCGCTTCGCGGATGACGACGGCGTGCTGTGGGCGGAGACGCTCCAGCGGCTGGGCGTGGAGACGACGCTGCTGGTGGACGCGGACGCCGCGACACGCGCGGGCAACCGGCCCGTGCTGGCCGGGGCCCGTCCGCCCACACCGGACGAGGTGAAGCGCGAGGTGGCCCGGCTGCGCGCGGCCAGCCTGGCCGACGACGAGCTGGGGCGGCAGACGGATGTCCTCGTCGTCTACGTGGGCCACGGCAACACGGACGAGGCGGGCCGCGCCTACTTCACCCTCGCGGGCGGACGGCTGGACAAGGCGAGCCTCTACTCCGACGTGGTGGACCCGCTCGGCTCGGACTACGTGCACCTCATCGTGGACGCGTGCCGCGCCTCGGGCGTGGTGGGCAGCCGCGGCGGCGGCACCGACGCGGCCGTGCTGGCGGAGTTGCGCGGCATGCTCGCGCGCGAGCAACTGGTCACCCGGCCCACCGTGGGCGCCCTCTTCGCGGAGAGCGACGACGGCGAGACGCACGAGTGGTCCCGCATCCGCGCCGGCGTCTTCAGCCACGTGGCGCGCTCCGGCCTCATCGGCGCGGCGGACATCAACGGCGACGGGCGGGTGGAGTACAGCGAGCTGGGCGCCTTCGTCTCCGCGTCGCTGCAGGCGGTGAAGGGCCTGCCGGCGCGGCTCACCATCCACACCTTCGCGCCCAGCGCCGAGCCCCGGCGCCCGCTGGTGGGCCCGGCCCCGCGGGGCCCGAGCCTCACCCTGCCCTCCGGCTTCGAGCACTCGCGCATCTCCGTGGAGGACGCGGACGGGCGGCGCCTGGCGGACGTGCGGCGCGCCGAAGACCAGTACGTGCTGCTGCGGCTGCCCGAGCGCGACGTGTACTGGGTGCGCACCCCCACCGCGGAGGCGCGCGTCACCCTGGCGGAGCTGTCCACCGGGGTGGTGAACATGTCCTCGCGCGAGCTGCAGGAGCGCGGCCCCGCCGAGGAGGCGCTGCGGCGCGGCCTGTTCGCGGTGCCGCTGGACAAGGGCTTCTACGAGCAATACGTGGCCGCCGCCGGCCTGGTGCCGGTGGACCTGGGCCGCGCCTTCCCGCCCGCGGAAGGAGGCTCGCTGCCGCACCTGCTGCTGCGCTCTCCGAAGGCCACCGGGTGGGACCTGGGCCTGACTGCATTGCGGGCCCCGCTGGGGTTGAGCACCTTCGCCATGGGCCCCAGCGTGGGGTGGCGCAACGAGTTCGCGCCCTTCCTCTATTACGGCGTGCGCGGCAGCTACACGCTGACGCCGGTGGCGCGCGACGGCATGCGCCTGCACCGCGCCACGGTGCAGGGGCTGGTGGGCACCGAGGGGCTGTACCGCACGCCGCTGTTCCTGGAGGCGGGGGCCGGCTGGGGCATGCTGGGCGTGACGAAGGGCGCGCTGCGCATGGGTGACCCGGCGATGCTCACCACGCACGCGGCCGCGGGGGTGATGGCGAAGGTGGCGGGGCTGCGGCTGCGGCTGGCGGCCACGCTGTCCGCGGACCGCGTCACGCTGGACGGGGCTGACTACTGGGACCCCTCCTACGGGGTGGAGCTGGCGCTGCGGCGCTGAAGGCACCATGGGCCGGCCCCTGAAGGACGTAGCCATGAGATGGACCTGGATGGCGGTGCTCCCACTGGTGGCGGGCTGTGACGCCATCGACCTGGAGCGGCTCGTGAAGCAGCACGACCCGCTCACCCTCATCCTCGAGGAGCCGGCGGGCGTCCACTGCGAGCACGGCGGCAGCGCGGTGCTGACGGGCCTGGACCTGGACGACAACGGCGTGCTGGCCGACGACGAGGTGAAGAGCACCACGTATGACTGTGATGACGCGCCCCCGAGCGCGCTGACGCGCAGGCGCGAGGAGCCGGCGGGCACGCACTGCCTGAAGGGCGGCCAGGCGGTGGAGACGGGCCTGGACGTGGACGGCAGCGGCACGCTCGAGGACGCGGAAGTCACGGCCACCGAGTACCTCTGCGCCACCACCATCCCGCGCGTGCTGATGCGCGCCCAGGCCGTCCCTCCTGGGGAGCGGTGCGTCCTGGGCGGCCAGGTGTCTCGCGCCGGCTACGACGCCAACGACAACGGCGAGCTGGAGGCCGACGAGGTCACCAGCGAGGTGTATGGCTGCACGCAGCCGGACACCGTCGTCACCCGCATGAGCCTGGCCCCCACGCATCTGTCGCCCTGCTTCCCCGAGGGCACGCTGGTGGAGGCGGGCGTGGACCTGGACCGCGACGGCCTGCTCGACGACGACGAGCGCCGGGCCTCGGTCGTTTCCTGCCTGGAGCCTGCCCAGGTCCGCGTCCGGCAGCGCCCGGAGCCCCTCGGCGAGGTATGCGCCGCCGGAGGGACGCGCGTGGAGGTGGGCCAGGATGAGGACGGCGACGGGACGCTCGAAGACGCGGAGGTCACCTCCAACACCTTCGTGTGCCATCCGGCGCGCACGTATGACGGCACCTACGAGGTGAAGAGCGCGGCGGACGTCGCGGCGCTCCAGGGCATCGGCCGCGTCCGGGGCTCCCTCCGCATCGACATCTCCAACGCCACCGAGGTGGTACTCCCCGGCCTCCAGTCGGTGGAGGGCCAGCTCTTCGTCCAGAACAACGGGTTGATGACCCGCCTGGAGCTGACCGGCCTGCGCTTCGTGGCGCAGGACGTGCTCATCAGCGACAACCCGGTGCTGGAAACGCTCAAGCTCGGAAACCAGATGGGCTCGGGCAATCCGCTCTGGGTCGCGGGCGACCTGTACGTGGAGAGCAATGCCCGCCTTCCCACTCTGTTCGGGCTGAGGAGCCTGGTCCCCGGTCGCAACATCAGCATCTACGACAACGATGCGCTCTGGACGTCGGGAACCTTCGATGAGCTCTATGAGCTCAAGGGCTCCATCTTCATCGGTGAAAACGACTCACTGATGAGCCTGCCCTTCCCCAACCTGAGGCGGGTGGGTGGCAGCTTCGTCATCGACACCAACAAGGTGCTGCCGAACCTGACGTGCCCGTCGCTGATGGCCATCGGCGACGAGCTCGACATCTCCCGGAACGCCGCGCTGACCGACCTGAGCGGCATGCCGACCCTCGAGGCCGTCACGGGCCCCCTGAAGGTGGTGGAGAACGACGGCCTGCTGTCCACGGCGGGAATGGAGCTGCTGAACCGGGTGGGGGGACTCCACGTGGCCCGCAATCCCCTGCTGGAGACCGTGTCCGCGTTCCCCGAGCTGCGCTTCGCGGGCTACCTCAGCGTCAGTGAGAACGCGAAGCTCACCTCCCTGGGCACCTTCCAGCTGCGCAGCCTGGACAGCCTGTTCGTCGGCCACAACCCGCTGCTGACGCACCTGAAGGGCCTGGAGCAGCTGGAGTCGGTGCGCGCGCTGAGCGTGGAGTTCAGCAACGGCCTGACGACCCTGGCCGACCTGGGACACCTGCGCGCGCTGGGGCAGCTGAGCATCGTCGAGAACCTCAACCTCACCCGGCTGGATTTGAGCGGCCTGCAGCGCGTGGACATGTTCTTCACCATCCTGGACAACCCGAAGCTGCCCACGTGCCTGGCCACCTCGCTCGCGACGCTTGCGTACAAGGGCGGCGGGGGCGCGCCGCAAATCACCGGCAACGATTCCACGGCCACCTGCGACTGAGCGCTTCTCCGGACACGGCGGCGGCGCCGGCCCGGAGCGCGATGGAGAAGCACCGATGCGATGGACCTGGACAGCAGTGCTCGCGTTGGTGGCCGGCTGCGACGGCATCCAGCTGGGTGAGCTGGTGAAGCAGCACGAGACGCTCGTCCGCGTGGCCGCGGAACCTGCCGGCGACCACTGCCCGCACGGCGGCAGCGCGGTGCTGTCCGGCCCGGACCTGAACGACAATGGCGTGCTCGACGAGGGCGAGGAGCGGCACACCGTGTACGCCTGCGCCACGGCGCTGACGCGCAAGGCGCCGGAGCCGGCCGGGACGAACTGCGCGCTGGGTGGGCAGGTGGTGGAGACGGGCGTGGACGTGGACGGCGACGGCGCGCTCGACGCCGCCGAAGTCACGGCCACCGAGTACCTCTGCGCCACATCCAGCCCGGACGTGCTGATGCGCATGCAGGCGGTGCGGCCCGGAGCGCAGTGCCCGAATGGCGGCCAGGTGTCGCGCGCCGGGTACGACGCCAACGGCAACGGCGAGCTGGAGGACGACGAGGTCACCCGCGAGGTGTATGGCTGCACGCGGCCGGAGATGGTGCTTGCCCGCGTCCGCGAATTCGAGCCGCCGCCCTTCCTCTGCGAAGGGGCGATTTCGTCTGTGGAGGCAGGGCTGGACTCGGACCAGGATGGCGAGCTGGACGATGGAGAGAGCCAGACCTGGATGACGCTCTGCCTGGACGTCGCCCGGGTGGCGGTGAAGCTGCGCGAGGAGCCCCCGGGCACGCCGTGCCCCGCGGGCGGCACGCGGGTGCAGGCCGGTGAGGACGTGAATCACGACGGCGAGCTGGTCGACCTGGAGGTCACCTCGGAGACCTTCGTGTGCCAGCCGCTGGGCACGTACTCCGGGAACTACGAGGTGAAGACCGCGGCGGACCTCGCGGCGCTCCAGGGCATCTCCCATCTCAAGGGCCACCTCATCATCCAGGGCACGCAGCTGACCGAGGTGGTGCTCCCGGGCCTGTCGGTGGTCGACGGCCAGGTGTCCGTCGATGGCAACAACCTCCTGACGCGCCTGGAGCTGCCGGGCCTGCGCTTCGTCGAGTACGACGTGCACGTGTCCTCACACCCGCTGCTGGAGACCCTGGTGCTCGGCGGCGCCTGGGGCGCGAAGCTGCGAGTGGAGGGATTCCTGAACATCCGCGCCAACACGCGACTCACGAGCCTGGCCGGGCTGCGCACTGTCATCCCGCGAGTGGGCCTGGCCCTGCAGGAGAACGACGCGCTGGCCGTCGAGCAGGGCCGGGACGGCTTCGACAACATCGAGTGGCTCACGGGCTACCTCATCGTCGCGAACAATCCCTTGATGCAGGCGCTCCCCTTCCCCAACCTGAAGCACGTGGGCGGCAGCGTGCAGATCTACGGCAACAAGGCCCTGCGGGACCTGTCGGGCACGCGCCTGATGTTCATCGGCATGGACCTGTGGGTGATTGACAATGACCTGCTCCAGGACCTGTCGGGGATGCCCTCGCTGCAGACCATCAGCGGAAGTGTCAGTGTCGGCCGCAACGACTCGCTGCGCACCACGGAGGGCCTGTCGGGGCTCGCCCAGGTGGGCGGGTTCGTCTTCCTCGAAAACCCCCAGCTGGAGTGGATGGGCGACATGCCCGCCCTGCGCTCCGTCGACTACCAGTTCGAGTTCAACACGAACCCGAAGCTGCGTGGCCTGCGCAACCTGGACAGACTGCTGTACATCTCTCAGCTGACCCTCCTCGACAACCCGCTGCTGACCGAGCTGTCGCCGCTCGCGCGGATGACGCGCCTGGAGAGCCTGAAGGTGCAGCGCAGCCCCGCGCTGACGAGCCTGGGGGCCCTGGCGGACCTGCGCGAGGTGCTGGAGCTGAACCTGATGGAGAACCCGAACCTGACCCGATTCGACCTGGGCGCGCTGCAGAAGGTGTCGCAGCAGTTCTTCGTCACCCACAACCCGAAGCTGCCCACCTGCCTGGTCAACGCACTCGCGACGGCGGTGTACACGGGCAATCCGGCCCAGCGGCGCATCACCGACAATGACGACACGGCCACCTGCGGCAATTGACGGTGGGATGGGCCACGGCGGCCCGGGAAGGACCTGGACGATGCGCTCGACATGGCTGGTGGTGCTCGCGCTGGTGGCGGGCTGTGACGGCATCGACCTGGGGAAAATCATCCCCCCGCACGCGGCGCGCACGCGCGTCACCCCGGAGCCTCCGGGCGCGCACTGCCCCCATGGCGGTCAGGCGGTGCTCTCCGGCCTGGACCTCGACGACGACGGCGTGCTCGACGACGGCGAGGTGACGAACACCGAGTACGCCTGCACCACGGTGCTCGTGTACAGCCAGCCGGAGCCGGCGGGCACCCACTGCGAGCACGGCGGGAGGGCGGTGCGCACCGGCCCGGACACGGACGCGGACGGGCAGCTCGACGACGGCGAGGTGACGGCCACCGAGTATGTCTGCGCCACGGCCGTCCCGGACGTGCTGGTGCGCACGCGGCAGGTGCCGCCCGGGGAGAAGTGCCCCCATGGCGGCCAGGTCTCCCACGCCGGGCGCGACCTGGATGGGAACGGGTTGCTGGACGACCTGGAGATTTCCCGCGAGGTGTACGGCTGCATGGAGCCGGCGCCGGTGCTCGCGCGGGTGCTTCCCCTGGCCGTGCCCCCTCCCGGGTGCAGGCAGCCCGGCGCGCTCCTCGAGGCGGGCGTGGACCTGGATGAAGATGGGGTGTTCGACGACGCGGAGGCGCGGACCTCCCTGCGCATGTGCATGGCGCCCGAAGCGGTGCTCCTGCTCCAGCGGCCCGAGCCCGCGGGCTTGCGGTGTCCCATGGGAGGCACCTCGGTGGGGGCCGGCCTGGACGTGAACGAGGACGCGAAGCTGTCGCCCAACGAGGTGCTCGTCACCGCGTACGTGTGCCAGCCCACGGCCACCTACGAGGGGACGTACCAGGTGCGGGACGCGGCGGACCTCGCGGCGCTCCAGGGCATCTCCCACATCAAGGGCGGGCTCGACATCACCGACTCGGACCTCACGCAGGTGGAGCTGCCCGGGCTCGTGTCGGTGGAGGGCTCGCTGAACATCACCCGCAACCCGTCACTCTCCCTGCTGAAGCTGTTCGGCCTGCGCTCCGTGAGTGAGGCCGTCGTCGTCGCCTACAACGACAACCTCGAGGTGCTCGTCCTCGGCCCGCCCGGCCCCATTCCGGAGCACGTGCTGCGGATTGGCACCGACCTGACGCTGGACACCAATGCCCGGCTGACGACGCTGTTCGGCCTGGCCGCCGTACTCCCGCATCGGACCGTCACGGTGGCGCGCAACGCGCTACTCGGGGGCGGGGGCGAGCTGCGCTACCTCGTGGAGCTGTCAGGCGACCTGGAAATCCAGGCGAACCCTCGCATGGAAGTGCTGAGCGCCTTCAGCAACCTCGAGCGGGTGGGGGGCCGTGTCAACGTCTTCAACAACGCCGCGCTCAGCTCGCTCGCGGGGCTGGAGCACCTGAAGACCGTTGCCTCGGATCTCCTCATCATGGACAACGACGCCCTGCTGGGCATCTCGGCGCTGTCCAGCCTGGAGCGCGTCGGCGGCAGGTTCGAAGCGAGCGAGAACAACAGCATGCACACGCTGGAGCTGCCCGCGCTCGTGCACGCCGGCAACATCGGCATCCACTGGAACTACCAGCTCGAGACGGTGGGGCCCATGCCATCCCTGGAGTCGGTGGACAGCATCTTCACCCTCAACAAGAACGACAAGTTGCTGGGCGTGTCGGGCATGCCCCGCCTCATCCACCTGGGCGGGGGGCTCAGCCTCAATTCGAACGCGCTGCTGTCGGACCTCTCCGGCTTCAGCAAGCTGCGGCACCTGCCGAATCTCTGGATGATGAACAACAGCGCCCTGACGAGCCTGGCGGGCCTGGGCGGCCTGCGCGAGGTGGGCACGCTGCACGTGCAGGACCACCCCCAGCTCGTCCGGCTGGATCTGGATTGGCTGGCACAGGTGACCGAGGGCTTCCGCATCACGGACAACCCGAAGCTCCCCGGGTGCCTCGCCACGTCGCTCGCGACGGAGGTCTACACCGGCCCGGAGAGCGAGTTCGAAATCGCGCGCAACGCCGACACGGCTTGCGGCCCGTAGGCCCGCACGGCGCTTGCCCGTGCCGGAAGCACGGCCCTACAGTGCCGCCCGTGCCAAGGCCGCCATGTCGAACCCGAGTCCGCCGGCGTTGATGGAGCCCTCCCCGCCCGCGCTCGCGCCGCCTTCCCCACTCCCCACTCCCGCGAGCCGATGGGCGCCCTGGGTGGCCGCCCTCGGCGGGCTGGGCTGGTTCCTGTGGCTGGGCGGGGGCAACGTGCTGCCGCCCACGCGCATCGACTGGATGATGCGCGAGGACTGGGCAGGCCACATCTTCGGCTGGCTCTTCTACCGCAACGCCCCATGGGGCCTGCCGCTGTCGTCCTCGCCCAACCAGCTCTACCCCTACGGCACCTCCGTGGCGCTCACGGACGGCAACCCGCTGGTGGCGGTGCTGCTCAAGCCCTTCAGCGCGCTGCTGCCCGCGGACTTCCAGTACACCGGCGCGTGGCTGGGGCTGTGCTTCGTGCTGATGGGGTACTTCGGCGCGAAGTTGGTGGCGCTGGTGTCCACGCGCCCCCTGCACCAGGTGCTGGGCGGCCTGCTGCTGGCCCTGGCCCCGCCCATGGCGGCGCGCTTCGGCCACCCCACGCTGTGCGCGCACTGGCTGCTGGTGGCCATGCTCTGGCTGCACCTGCGCGACACGCCGGATGCCCGCGCCGCGAGGCAGGCCCTGGCCCTGGCCGCCCTCTTCAACGCGGTGGGCGCGGGCACGCACCCGTACCTCGTGGCCATGCTCGCGCCGCTCGCGGTGGCGCTGGCGGTGCGGCTCGCGCTCGGCCGGGTGCTGGGGTGGGGCGCGGCGGTGGCGGCCGCGGTGGGCTTCCTCGTGCTGGACGTGGGCGTCTTCGCCCTCTTCGGCTACTTCGGCGGCAGCGGGCTGGGCGCGGAGGGCTTCGGTGACTTCTCCGCGGACCTGGCCACGCTGTTCAACCCCATGGGCTGGTCGCGGCTGCTGCCCTCGCTGAACGCGGCGCCGCGGCAGGGCGAGGGCTTCGGCTACGTCGGGGCCGGCGCGCTGCTGCTGCTCGCCCTGGCCCTGCTCGCCACCGTGTTCCGCTTCCCCACGCTGCGCGGCGTGCCGTGGCGCCGCGGCGCGCCGGTGGCGGTGACGGTGCTGCTGATGGCCGTCTACGCGCTGTCCTGGCGCGTGACGTGGATGGGGCGGCAGGTGGTGGACCTGGGGGCGCTGTACGCGCCGCTGTCGCGGCTGACGTCGGCGTTCCGCTCGTCGGGGCGCTTCGTGTGGCCGCTGAGCTACCTGCTGGTGGCCTGCGCGGTGCTGCTGTGGCTGCGGCTGTGGCGGACGCGGCCCTGGGTGGGCACGGCGGCGCTGGTGCTGGCCGTCGCGGTGCAGGCGTATGACTGGCGCGCGGAGCGCAGCCCGCTGCACCGGCCCGGCAACTTCCGCCGCCTCCAGGCCCCCGAGTGGGCGCAATTGCGCGGCGCCTACCAGCACCTCGCCCTCTTTCCTCCGCACGTCCAGTGGGTCTGCCGCTATGACGAGCCGGTGGTGAACGCACTCGGCTATACGGCCTATCGACTGGGACTCACCTTCAACAGCGGCTACGCGTCACGCACGCCGCCGGAGCTGGCCCGGGAGTGCCAGGCGCCGCTGCGCCCCGGCGGCGTGGACGCGGACACGGCCTACGTGGTGGCGCCCGCGGCGCTCGGGGACTTCCTCCGGCAGGGCGCCCGCTGCGGCGTGCTGGAGGGGCTGCCGGTGTGCGTGGCGGGGCAGCGGACGGATGCCTTCGCACGGGCGCTGGAGCGCCAGCCGTTGCGGTAGTCACCGGGCGGACGGGCGCTCCTCCCGCCGTCCGGACACGGCCGGTGGTCAGGAGATGGACACCCTCTCAGGGAAAGGCAGCATCGGAGACGTATGGGAAGCGAGGACATCGTCACAGCGCTGCGCCGGGTGTCGCTGTTCTCCCGGCTCACCGACGAGCAGCTCCGGTGGATGGCCGGCCACGGCCGGCAGCTCCACTTCGCGGCGGGCATGCGCATCGCAGCGCAGGGAGACCCGGCGGACGGGCTGTCCGTCATCCTGGAGGGCCGCACGGAGTGGACGCGCCGCGTGGGCGCGCAGGAGGTGCACGCCGCCACGCTGGAGGCGGGCGACCTCTTCGGCGAGCTCATCCTCTTCCTGAACTCGCCCCACCCCACCACCGGCCGCGCGGTGACGGACGTGCGCCTGTTCCGCCTGGAGCCCGCCACCTTCTGGGAATTGCTGCGGGTGGCGCCGGTGCTGATGCGCGGGCTGATGGAGCTGGCCTCGCAGCGCTCGCAGCCCCACGAGACGGGCTCCCGGCAGCAGCCGGAGCTGCTGTCCGCCGGGCAGCTGGCGGCGGGGGTGGCGGGAGAGCTGGACAACCCCGCCGCGTCGTCACGACGGAGCGCTGCGCGGCTGCGCGAGACGCTGAAGGCCGTGTCGGCGCGGGCCATGGCGCTCGGCGAGCACGGGCTGTCCCCGGCGCAGCGCGGGGCCCTGCTCGCCCTGCCGCGCGAGGCGGCCGAGCGCGGCAGGATGTCCCCGCTGCTGGAGCCGGTGGCGCGCGCCGAGCGCGAGGAGGCCCTGGGCAGCTGGCTGGAGGCGCGCGGCGTGGCAGAGGCGTGGGAGGCGGCGCCCGTGCTGGTGGCCTCCGGACTGGACGTGGCGTGGCTGGAGTCGGTGTCGACGCGCGTGGGCGAGGGGCTGCTGGGGGACGTGCTCGCGTGGCTGGTGGCCGCGGTGACGTGCGACGTGCTGCTGGCCGAGGTGGAGCGCGGCACGGCGCGCGTGTCCACGCTGGTGGAGGCGATGAAGGCCTACAGCTTCCTGGACCCGATGCCGGCGCAGGACGTGGACCTGCACGAGGGCCTGGAGCGCGCGCTGTCGGTGCTGGGCCACCGCCTGTCCGACGGCCGCATCACCGTGGAGCGCCAGTACGAGCGGAGCCTGCCGCGGCTGAAGGCGGAGGACGGCGCGCTCGAGGAGGTGTGGACGCAATTGGTGCTCAACGCGCTGCAGGCGCTGGGCGAGCGCGGCGGCCGCCTGCGGCTGCGCACGTGGGCGGAGCAGGGCCGCGCGGTGGTGGAGGTGTCGGACGACGGGCCGGGCATTCCCAAGGACTTGATGCCGCGCATCTTCGAGCCCTTCTTCAGCACGAAGCCGCACGCGGCGGGCCTGGGGCTGGACGTCTGCCGCCGCGTCGTCGAGCGGCACGGCGGAGACCTCCGCGTCCTGTCCGAGCCCGGCGGAACCCGCGTCCAGGTGCGCCTCCCCGTGTAGAGGGGAACCCGGGACAGGTGTCCGGATGTCCGGCGGCGCACGGGCGCGACATCCAACCGCAGACGAATGGGGCGTGCCAGCGGAGTGGGAGCGTCACCCGCTTCACGCACGGCCCGTGGGCGGATGGCCCGCCGGGCGCTGGAGGCGTGGACTGCCCGTGTCCCCGTGCTCGCGCCGGCCCGCGTGTACACTGGTGGCGTCGCGGCGTCCGCGTCAGCGCGGAAGGAGGCTCGCATGTCCGGTGAGATTCAGGGCGCCTGGTTCAAGGCCATCCTCGGCTCGATGACCGCGGCCTCCTCGCGCTTCCCGCAGCACCAGCAGCGCATCAACAGCATGCGCGACGACACCTGGTACGCGTGGGAGGACTACGTCCGCATGGCCGGCGAGCTTCAGGCGGCGCTGGGAGACCGGGCGGTGGAGGCGATTGCGCAGCGCTCGGCGATGCGCACGCTGCCGCTGGCGCGGGCCATGGGCTTCGACTCGGTGGAGAAGGTGTTCGGCAACTTCGACGCGCTCTTGCGCGGCATGGTGCGGGAGTTGCCGCAGGCGGACTCCACGCACACCGTGTCCTTCACGCCCCTGGCGGCGGAGTTGGAGACACAGTCGCGCCTGCCCACCTCGCTCCTGGTGGGCACCTTCCGGGGCCTGCTCATGGGCTTCGGGAAGATTGTCACGGAAGCGAAGGTGACGACGCGCGGCGGCACACGGCGCTTCTCGCTGCGCTGGATGTGACGCGGGCGCCCGCTCTGGCAGGCTCTCCGTCCATGGTGCGCATCGGCGTCATTGGAACGAAGTGGGGCCTCATGCACGTGGGCGCCTTCCGCGCGGCGGGCGCGGAAGTCGCGGCCCTCTGCGGGCAGAATCCGGACAACACGCGCGCGGTGGCGGCGCGCGAGGGCATCCCCCTGGCCACCACGGACGTGCGCGAGTTGTGCGCCGCCGTGGACGCGGTGGTGGTGGCCTCTCCCGACGCGCGCCACCAGGCCCACGTGGAGGCGGCGCTGAACGCGGGCCGCCCCGTCCTGTGCGAAAAGCCGCTGACCCGCACCGCCGAGGAGGCACGCGCCCTGCTCGCCCATGCGCGCTCCGCCAGCGAGCAGCCGCGGACCCGCCTCGCCGAGGAGGCGCACTCACGCTCCGCCACCAGTCCCGTCGCGGTGAACTTCCCCTACCGCATGCTGCCCTCCCTGCGCTCGCTGAAGGCGTGGCTCACGGAGCGGCCGGTGCGCCACCTCGCGCTCACGCTGCGCAACGGCTTCGCGGTGGACGAGGGCGACACCGCCGGGCCCCTGCTCGGCGCCTCCGGTGACTGGGGCGGCATGTCCCATGTCATCGACGCGGCGCTGTGGCTCGCGGGCGCCGCTCCCGTCTGGGTGCAGGCGTCGCTGTCCGGCCGGCCCGTTCACACCGCCGCGCTGCACGTGGGACTGTCCTCCGGTGCGGTGCTGGTGCTCACCCACGCCGCGTGTCCGGAGCCGGGCATCCACGGCGGCTGGACGCTGCTCGGGCGCGACTGGGAGGCCGGCTTCTCCGGCGGCTACGTGCCCTCGCGCGAGGGCTGGTGCGTGTCCCCGGTGCGCGGCTTCGAGCACGGCACGTGGAGGGACGTCGCGCCGGGCCTGGAGCCGCGTCCCGGCGAGCGGGAGCCGTGGGCCCAGGCGCACGTGGAGGGCGCGCGAAGGTTCCTCGGCCTGCTGCGCGGCGAGCCCCGGGACGGGCTGGCCACGCTGGAGGACGGCGCCACCGTGCAGGAGGTGCTCGCGGCGGCCATGGTGTCCCAGGAGACAGGTCGACGGGTCCACCTGGAATCGCGCCCGGGGGCATGACCGCCGTCCAACGCCGCCACCCCTCCGGCACTCGCGACACAGACGCATTGCGCTCCACGTGGAGAAGCGTGTTGGTAGCTTCCGCGCGCCCGGAATCCCGGGCACCTCCCCCTTTCCCGAGGAGCGCGTGATGCCCGTGGTGGACAAGCACCCGGTGGGAACCCCCACCTGGATGGACCTGATGACGACGGACCTGGAGCAGGCCCGCGCCTTCTACGGAGCGCTCTTCGGTTGGAAGTTCCTCGTCGGCCCGAAGGAGACGGGCTACTACACGATGTGCCAGCTCGACGGCCGCAACGTCGCCGGCATGGGTCAGCGCCCGGCGGACGGGCCCTTCCCTCCCGCATGGAGCGTCTACTTCGAGGTGGACGACATCGACGCGTATGCCGCGCGCGTGCGCAAGCACGGCGGCCACGTGGGCATGGGCCCCATGGACGTCATGGAGGAGGGGCGGCTCGCGTTCTGCTCGGACCCCACGGGCGCGCACTTCGGGCTGTGGCAGTCGAAGAAGCACCAGGGCGCGAAGCTGGTCTCCGAGCCCGGCAGCATGGCGTGGCACGAGGTGAACACGCGCGACGGCGCCCGCGCCCGTGACTTCTACGCCGCCGTCTTCGGGCTGGAGCCGCAGAAGCTGGAGGACATGACCTTCTGGGTGATGCACAAGGGCCCGGAGCCGGTGGCCGGCGTGTGCCAGATGGATGAGACGTGGCCCTCGGGCGTGCCCCCGCACTGGATGAACTACTTCGCCGTGGCGGACACGGACGCGGCGGTGAAGAAGGTCCTCGAGATGGGCGGCAAGGTGCACGTCCCCGCCATGGACACGCCCTACGGCCGCATGGCGACCGTCACCGACCCGGCCGGCACGGCGTTCTCCATCATCAAGCTGGCCCAGCCCACCTAGGGCGCGGGAGGCCCCGCCAGCCTCGAGCAGCCGGCGGGGCGGCCTTGCCGGGTCGGGCTCCCCCGCCTGCACGGCACCCGGGCGCTTTCGGCCTCGCGGCGTCCCGCTTATCCCGGCAGGCGCCCCACCTTGCGTCGCGCCCCCATTCGTTGCGTGATGGCCTCCCTGCTGTAGCGAACCGCGAGCCGACATGTCGTTCACCCCCGCCGACCCCGCCCGCGCCCCCCGCCTCGCCGAGCCCTGGCTCGAGGAGCTCGACATCCTCGTGCGGGCCCGCTACCCGCTGCTCTACCTGGTGTCCTGGGAAGAGCACCGCGTGGACGCCATCCTCACGGAGCTGGCTCGCGCGCACGGCAAGGCGCTCTTCCACTGGTCCATCACCAAGGGGCTGCGCAGCGTGGGCACCTCGCGCACCGCGCCCCTGCCCGAGGACACGCGCAACCCCGTGGACGCGTTGGCCGCCATCGAGAAGCTGGGCGAGCCCGCGCTGGTGGTGCTCAAGGACTTCCACCCCTACCTGGAGGAGAAGGGCGTGGTGCGGGCGCTGCGGGAATTGGCCCACTTCCTCAAGAGCACCTTCACCACCGTCATCCTCCTGTCCCCCTCCCTCAACATCCCCATCGAGCTGGAGAAGGAGGTCTCCGTCGTCGACGTGCCCCTGCCCGGGTACAACGACCTCTTGCGGCTCCTGAAGGAAATCGTCGCGCTGGTGCGCAGGAGCAACAAGGCCACCATCGAGCTGTCGCGCGAGCATGCCGACCAGCTCATCAAGGCGGCGCTCGGGCTGACGCTGTCGGAGGCGGAGAACGCCTTCGCCAAGGCCATCGCCGCGGACGGGAAGCTGGGCCCGGAGGACATCAAGCGCGTCCAGGACGAGAAGCGGCAGGTGATTCGCAAGAGTGGCCTGCTGGAGTACTACCCGCCCGAGGAGAGCCTGGGGAACGTGGGCGGGCTGACGAACCTCAAGTCCTGGCTGAGCCAGCGCACCGCCGCCTTCGGAGAGCGCGCCCGCCAGTTCGGCCTGCCCGAGCCCCGGGGCCTGCTGCTGCTGGGCGTGCAGGGCTGCGGCAAGAGCCTCACCGCGAAGGCCGTCTCCGCGCACTGGAACCTGCCGCTGTTGCGGCTGGACATGGGGCGCATCTTCAGCGGGCTGATTGGCTCGTCCGAGGAGAACCTGCGCAAGGCCATCCGCGTGGCGGAGAGCGTGGCGCCGGTGGTGCTGTGGGTGGACGAAATCGAGAAGGGCCTGTCGGGCGTGGCCTCCTCCAGCACGGGGGACAGCGGCGTGTCGGCGCGCGTGTTCGGCACGCTGCTCACCTGGCTCCAGGAGAAGACGGCGCCCGTCTTCGTGGTGGCCACCGCCAATCGCATCGACGGCCTGCCCCCGGAGGTGCTCCGCAAGGGCCGCTTCGACGAAATCTTCTTCATTGATTTGCCGGAGGCCGCCGAGCGCCAGGACATCTTCCGCATCCACCTGGGCCGCAGGAAGCGCGAGCCCGCCACGTTCGGCCTGGAGGAGCTGGCCGCGCTCACCGACGGCTTCAGCGGCGCGGAAATCGAGCAGGTCGTCATCGCGGGCCTGTACGAGGCCTTCGCCGAGGGGAAGGAGCTCGCCCAGGCGCACCTGGTGCGCGTCATCCAGGACACCTTTCCGCTCTCCGTGACGATGGGTGACGAGATTGGCCGGCTGCGTGAGTGGGCCCGGGGCCGCACCCGCCCGGCCTCGACGAGCAACGCGCCGCCCGGGAGCCCGAAATGACGTCCAAGCTCTCCCGCTTCCTCCACCTGGAGCGCGCGCGCGTCGAGCGCCCCGAGTCCGAGACGTCCTCCCAGCTCCAGAGCGGCGGCCGCTTCGAGGCGCCCCAGGAGCGAAGAGAGGCCCAGGAGGCCGGCGTCCCCGACGCGCACCTGGAGCGCTTCCGGGCCCAGGCGCCCATCGGCCTCGCGGAGGCGCCCGAGGAGGACGTGCGGCGCTTCCCCCGCTGCATGCTGTGCGAGTCCGAGAATGGCCGCTTCGCGAAGACGTGCTGCATGTGCGGCGAGGACCTGGGGACGCCGCAGCAGCTCGAATACAACGAGCGGCTCTGGCAGGAGCGGCGCAAGGAGCTGACGCGCACGCGCGAGGACGAAGCCGAGGCGCTGCGCCAGTTCGAGGCCCAGCGGCGGCAGGACGACGCGGAGCGGCTCGCCCATCAGCTGGCGCAGCTGCGCGCACAGGAAGGGTCCCCCGCCTGGGTGCGTGCCTTCTCCCAGCACTCGACGCTGGGCACCGCGCTGCTGTCGCTCATCCCCCACCCGCTCCTGCGGTGGCTGACCTTCGCCGGAGCCGTGGGCCTGTCGGTGGGACTGTGGCGCTACGGGCAGGGACGGACGCAGTGGGTGGGGGGCGGCCTGTTCTTCCTGCTGCTCCTCATGTTCGTGCCCCCCAAGGCCCTGAAACGGTACTGAGCCTTCAGCCCACGCGGCCGAGCGCCGCCACCGCCGCGGCCATCACCTGCTTCACGGGCACGCCCGCGGCCTCGGCCACCTGGCGGCAGTCCTCGAACTCCGGGTGGGCATTCAGCACGGCGCCGCCGCGCAGCCCGCGCTTCACGCGGACCTTCCCCCACGGCGTCTCCACCTCCACCCAGTCGCGCTCCAGCGCCTGCCGCTCCACCCGGTGGTAGCGCACGCCCAGCGTGGTGGACTCGCGCAGCACCGTGTCCATGACGGCCTCGCGCTTGCCGCCCTCCACCACCGCGCTCAGCAGGTGCCCGGGCCGGCTCTTCTTCATCACCACCGGCGCCACCCATGCGTCCAGCGCGCCCACCGCGAGCAGCCTCTCCACCAGGTACCCCAGCAGCTGCGGCGTGGCGTCGTCCAGGTTGGCCTCCACCACCCACAGCCCTTCGGTGCGCCCCTCCTCCATGCGCCCCAGCGACGCGCGCAGCACGTTGGGCCTGTCCTTGAAGTCCTTCGTCCCCACGCCGTAGCCCACCTTCTCCACGATGAAGTCCGGAGGGTGGCCGATGTGCGCGAGCACCTTGAGCAGCGCCGCGCCGGTGGGCGTCGTCAGCTCGCCCACGCCCTCGAAGCGCACGGGCACGTCGCGCAGCAACTCCAGCGTGGCGGGCACGGGAATGGGCATGTTGCCGTGGGCCACGCGGATGGTGCCGCTGCCCAGCGGGGGCGGCGCCGCGTACACCTCCGGGTTGCCCAGCAGCTCCAGCACCACCGCCGCGCCGCAGATGTCGACGATGGAGTCCACCGCCCCCACCTCGTGGAAGTGGATGTCGTCGATGGACACGCCGTGCACCTTCGCCTCGGCCTCGCCGATGGCGCGGAACACCGCCAGCGCCCGCTCCTTCGCGCGGGCCGGCAGCGTGGGCGCGGCCTCAATCAGCTTGCGGATGTCCGAGTAGGCCCGGTGCGGGTGCGCCTCGCGCGCGTCCAGCACCACGTCCAGGTGCGTGCCGCTGATGGCGTGGCGCACCGCGCGCTGCACCGCCAGCTTCCACCCCGGCACGCTCAGCCCGCTCAGCGCGCGCTCGAGCTCCGCGGGCGCGAGCCCCAGGTCCACGCCGGCCGCGAGGAACATGTCCCCGGCGATGCCGCCCACCGGCTCCAGGTAGAGGATGCGCCGCATGTCACCGCCGTCCCTTGGTGCGGGAAATCAGCGCCGCGTAGAAGCCGCCGCCGAAGCCGTTGTCGATGTTCACCGTGGCCACGTTGGAGGCGCACGAGTTCACCATGGCCAGCAGCGCGGACACGCCCCCGAAGTTGGCGCCGTAGCCCACGGACGTGGGCACCGCCACCACGGGGATGCCCACCAGCCCGCCCAGCGCGCTCCCCAGTGCGCCCTCCATGCCCGCCACGACGACGGCGGCGTGGCACTCCTGGATTTCCTCCCGCCGCCGCAGCAGCCGGTGGATGCCCGCCACGCCCACGTCGTAGACGCGCCGCACCTCCGCGCCCATGGCCTCGGCGGTGATGGCTGCCTCCTCCGCCACGGGGATGTCGCTGGTGCCGGCCGTCACCACCGCCACCTTCCCCGCGCGCACCTTGCCCTGCTTGAGGTGGAAGATGCGCGCCACGGAGTGGTACACGCCCTTGGGGAAGCGGGCCACCAGCGCCTCCGCCTTGTCCGGCTGCAGCCGCGTCACCAGCACCGTCTGCTTGCGCTCCACCAGCGCGCCGACGATGCCCAGCAACTGCTCCACCGTCTTCGGCTCGCCCAGCACCACCTCCGGAAATCCGAAGCGCAGGTTGCGGTGGGTGTCGAGCGTCGCGTAGCCCAGCTCGGCGAAAGGGAGGTCCTTCAGCTTGCCGACGGCGTCATCCACCGACACGCGGCCCGACTTGACGCTCCCGAGGAGCTGCTTCAGCGCCTTCTCGTCCATGGGCGCCCGTCTACCGCGAAACGGGCTACACGCCCAGTCGCGCCAGCAGGGCCTCGGCGCTCTCGCGCTCCAGCAGCAGCAGCAACTGTCCACCCACCGGCGCCACCGAGGCCGCCTGGAAGCGGGCCTCCAGCACCACCATGCCGCCGGCGTCGACCTTGTGGGCCACCAGCGCCTCCAGGGCCTCGCGCGCGCCGCAGCGGCGCAGGGACGGCACCGTGGGCATCAGCTTCCAGCCCGTCAGCCGTCCCAGGGCGGACAGGCAGGCGCTCGCCGCGATGTTGGCCACCTCGGCCATCACGCTGTCGCGCTCGGCCTGCTCCGCGGGCTGCCCGCCCAGGAGCAGCGTCTCCAGCGCGCCCGCGTCCGCGCGAGGCAGCACGAGCAGCAACTCCCCGCTCAGCTTCTCCCCCTGGATGCCGAGCGACGCCGACACCACCGGGGCATTGGCGTCCAGCAGCGACGCGGCGGCCATCGCCCCCGTCATCAGCACGCGGGGAATGGAGAGGTCCACCTTCCGCCCGCCCAACAGCCGGGAGAGCGCATTGGCCGCGTGGCCGCAGCCGATGTTGGCCACCTCGCGCAGGGTGTCCACCCGCGGGTCGTTGGGAAGGGGGAGGCTCACGCGGACAGTAACCTCGGCACGTCCAGGATGAACACCGGCCGGCCACTTCCGAGGATGGTGACGCCAGACAGCCCGGGCAGCAAGTCGAGCGGCCGGGACAGCGGCTTGAGCACCACCTCTTCCTGGCCCAGCAGCCGGTCCACCGCCAGCGCCACGCGCCCGGAGTCCGCGTCCATCACCACGAAGGGTCTGGCCCCCTGCCGCGCCGGGGCGGGGACGCCCACCAGCGTGTCCAGCGAATGCACGGGCAGCAGCGAGTTGCCGTGGGGCAGGAGCGCCGTCTCGCGGCTGCGGCTGAGCGTGTCTCCGTCCGCCTCCGTCGCCCCTACCACCTTGGCGATGGGCAGGCCGAACACTTCCTCGCCCACCTCCACCAGCAGCAGGTGGACCACCGCCACCGTCAGCGGCAGGCGCAGCGTGAAGCGCGTGCCCCGGCCCTTCTCGCTGTCGATTTCCAGCGTGCCGCCGACGTTCTCCACCACGCGCTTCACCGCGTCCATGCCCACGCCGCGGCCGGAGATGTCGGTGATGTCCTTGGCGGTGGAGACGCCCGGCAGGCACGCCAGCAGGAAGGCCTCGCGGTCCGTCAGGCGCGCCGCGTTCTCCACGGAGAGGAGCCCCTTGGCCACCGCCGAGGTCTTCAGCTTCGCCGGGTCCATGCCGCGGCCGTCGTCCTCCAGCTCGATGATGACGCGGTCCCTGGCGCGCTTCACCGCCACCAGCACGCGCCCGCGCGGCCCCTTCTTCGCGGCGATGCGCTCCTCGGGGGACTCCAGCCCGTGGTCGATGCAGTTGCGCAGCAGGTGCATCAGCGGGTCGGCGAGCTCGTCGAGGATGGCCCGGTCCAGCTCGATTTCCGCGCCGGTGATGACCAGGTCGACCTCGCGCTCCTTGCGGCGGGCGATGTCGCGCGCGGCGCGGGGCAGCCGGTCGGTGATGAGCGACAGCGGCGTCATGCGCGCCGTCATCACCTTGTCGTGCAGGTCCTTCACCAGCGTGTGCAGCCGGTAGACGCCCTCCTCCAGCGCGGGGCGGGTGTTCTCCGGCAGCACCTTGCCCACCTCGCGCAGGCGGGCCGTGGCGAGCATCAGCTCACCCACCGTGTCGAGGAAGTAGTCGAGCAACTCCGTGCGCACGCGCACCGTGCGCGACGAAGAGTCATTGGCGGGGCGGTTGCCCTCGGCCATCGGCGGCGGGGCGGCCACCGGGGCGGGCGCGGCCACCGCCGGCTTCACCGAGATGACCTCCACCTCGGCCACGTTCTTCAGCGACGCGTGGATGCCGGCTTCGCCCGAGGCCGTCTCCAGCTCCACCTGGATGTAGCCGTCGGGGATGCGGCCGGCCTTCAGCTCCTCCAGCGCGGGCCGCAGGTCCATCAGCGAGCCCAGGTTGGACAGCCGCCTGTGCACCAGGAACGCGCGCACGCCGGGCACCTGGCAGGTGGGGGCGATTCGCAGCCGCACCGCCCAGCGCTGGGACGCGACGCGCGCGTCAGGCACGGCGGGCGCCTGGGTGGCCGGCGAAGTCGTCACGGACAGCGCGCTCGCGGACGCCTTCAGCCCGTCACCGAGGTCCGTCGTGGCCGGAGCCACCAGCCCCATCGCCGCCGCGACGACGGACACCGCGCCCGGAGCAGCCCCCACCGAGGGGGCGCCCCCCGTGGAGCCCGCCACGTCCGGGGAGGAAGCCACCGGCGCGAGCAGGTCCGGAGGCAGGTCCAGGCCCGCCACCGCCACGGTGGCGCCCGCCATTCCCACCACGGCCTGCGGGCGGGAGGCGGACGAAGAGGCCTCCGGGGAGCCCTCACCGGACGTCGTCCCGCCGCCGGCCTGGGCCGCCGGGGTTCCAGCACCGCCAGAGGCGTCCGTCACCGTCGGGGACGCCGGGGCCCCACCGCCGGAAGTGGCCGGAGCCCCCGGGGGCTCGGCCGTGGAGGCCGCGCCACCGGTCCGCGCCGGCACCGAGACGACGCTGCCGTCCCCCTCCTCGGAGGAGCCCCCGGCCGGCTTCAGCGCGGTGACCCTGGCGACGCGGGTGGCGGCCAGGGCCTGGCCCGTCATGGCGGTGACGCGGGTGCCGAGCTGCGCCAGCAGTGCCGAGGCATCCTCCGGCGGCGTGTTCTCCGCCACCGCCCGCACCTGCGCGAGCATGGTGTCCGCGGCGGTGAGGAGCAGGTCCACCACGTCCCGGTCCAGGCGGCCGCGGTCCTGCCGGACGGCGTCCACCAGGTCCTCCACGCGGTGCGCGAGGATGGCGATGGACTCGAAGCCCATGGACGACGCCATGCCCTTCACCGAGTGCGCGTGACGGAACATGGAGTCCACCACGCCGGCGCTGCTCTCGCGCTCCAGCTGCACGAGGTCGCGTCCCAGCGCTTCCAGGTGGTCGGTGGCCTCGGAGATGAAGAGGCCGAGGTAGCGGGACATGTCCATGGTCATGGCCCGGCCTCGTCAGGACGAAGGGAACGGCCGCCGTATGGCGAGTCCGCTCACGTCTCTCCCAGGACCTTCTTCACCACCGCGAGCACGTCCTCGGCGCGGAACGGCTTGACGATGAAGTCGGACGCACCCGCCTCGATGGCCTCCATCACCAGGCTCTCCTGCCCGAGCGCCGAGCACATGATGACCACGGCGCTGCTGTCGGCCTTGATGATTTCCCGCGTCGCCTCGATGCCGCTCTTGAACGGCATCACGATGTCCATCGTGGTGAGGTCGGGCTTGAGCTCCTTGTACTTCTCGACAGCTTCCAGCCCGTTGGCGGCCTCGCCGACGACCTCGAAACCTCCAGACGCAAAGATGTCCTTGATCATGTTGCGCATGAAGATGGCGTCGTCGACGACCAGGACCCGCTTAGCCATGTGAAGAACTCCGCCTCCGAATCACCTAGAGGAGCGCGGACACTAGCATCCGCGCTTTCCAGGGGGCTACTCACTTGGAATGGGTGAACAAGGCAACCACCGCGGCATCCAGCCCCTCGGGGTCCAGGACGGTTACCCCCAGACCACCCAGCCGGGCGACTCCCCGGACGGCCGGCGTCAGCTTTCCGGGCGCCGCGCTGACCCTCTCCACCGCCTCGATACCGTCTACATCCGTCACCAGCAGGCCCAAATCACGCCGCCCGCGGTCCAGCAGCACGACCCGTGCCGAGGGCGTGGGCCCCTCTGGCAGGCTCAGAAGCTGCCGCAACTCCACCACCGTCACCACCCGGCCGCGAAGGTTCATCACCCCGGTAATCGCCGGGGGCGCGCGGGGGACCCGGGTGAAGCGCTCCGGAGGCACGACGACCTCTCGAACCGCCGACAGGGGCAGTCCGTAGCGCTCCTTCTCCACCCGGAAGATGACGTGCCGCACAGAGGTAACGTTCTATCAGCTTTGAAATGGCCGGAGCGGCCGGTGCTTCGCGCTAACGCTTCGATGCGGCCGAGGGTACCGCGCCGCGCCGCGCCGTGGGGGACTTCCCGGAAGCCGTCTTCTTCGCCGCCGCCTTCTTCCCGACGCCGGCCTGCTTCACCGCGGCCTTCGCGGCGCCAGCCTTCGCCACAGCCTTCTTCACCGCGGCCTTCGCGGCGCCAACCTTCGCCACCGCCGCCTTCTTCACGGTGCCGGCCTTCGCGGCCGCCTTCTTCACCGCGCCAGCCTTCGCCACCGTCTTCACGGCGCCGGCCTTCGCGACGGCCTTCTTCGCAGCGGCCTTCCTCGGAGCCGGAGCACCAGGCGCCACCGCCGCGTTCTTCGCAGCAGCCTTCCCCGGAGCCGGACCCCCCGCACCGCCCGCGCCCATCGCCTTGAGCACCTTCTGGGGCGCCACGGCGCGGAAGCTCTCGTGAATCCACTGGCCGAGCAGCTCCACGGGAACGGAGTCACCGGGCTTGAAGGTGGACGTCACCCAGCCGCTCTTGCCCATCCCGTAGCCGGTGGGCGCGGTGAAGGGGAGCATCAGCGCCGCCTCGTTGGAGTCCGGCAGCTTGGTGGTGACGGTGAGCCCGCTGTCCTCGAGCACGAGGATGGCGAACATCTTCCCCTTCACCTTGCCGCTGCGGTGGCCCCAGGGAAAGTCCTCGGTGGCCTCGGGCAGCGCGAGCATCACCTCGCGCAGGTGGTCCTCGGCGGCCTTCAGCTTCGGGTCCGCGTTCGTCGCGGGAAGGGTGGTCATGGGCTCAGGCGGAAGCTGCGCACGACGCTCTGCAGCTCGACGGAGAGGTTGGTCAGCTCGCTGGCCAGCGACGTCATCCGCGACACGGCGGCCGTCTGCTCCTGGATGACCTCCTGGATGGCCTCGGTGGAGGACGCGTTGTTGCGCGCCACCAGCTTGATTTCCTCGATGGCCTTCACCATCTCCTCGCTGCCCTTGAGCTGCTCGCGGGTGCTCTCGGAGATGAGGTGCACCTTCTCCGCGCCCTTGCGGATGGTGTCGGTGATGGCGCCCATGGAGCGGACGATGTTGCCCAGGTCCTCGCGGCCTTCCGCCAGCTCCGCGATGCCCTCCTTCATGGCGCTCACCACGGAGGTGGACTGGCCGGAGATGTCGCGCGCCAGCTTGGAAATCTGCTCCGCGGACCGGCCGGCGCTCTCCGCCAGCTTGCGGACCTCGTCGGCCACCACCGCGAAGCCGCGGCCGTACTCGCCCGCGCGCGCCGCCTCGATGGTGGCGTTGAGCGCGAGCAGGTTGGTCTGCTGCGCCACCTGGGTAATCGCGTCGACGATCTTGGAGATTTCCTGCGTCTTCTCGCCGAAGGCGAACACCTGCTGGCTGGCGGACTCGATGCGGTTGAAGACCTTCTTCACCTTGTCGCCGGCCAGCCGCGCCGCCTTGGAGCCGTCCTCGGCCGCGCCGCTCGTCTCGGCCGCCGTCTTCGCGGCGTCCTCCGCGCTGGCGGTGGTGCGCTGGATGCTGCCGGCCATCTCGGTGATGACCTTGGACGCCTTGGACACGAGCTGTGACTGCGACTCGGCGCCGGAGGCAATCTTGTTCATCGACGAGCCCACCTCCTCGGTGGAGCCGTTGACGTTCTCCGCCGAGCGCTGCAGGTCGATGGCGGTGTCGGCCACGCTCTTGGCCGTCTCCTGGATCTTGCCCACCAGCTCGCGCAGGTTCTCCTGCATGCGGGTGATGGCGCCCGTCAGCTCGTCGATTTCGTCGCGCGTGCTGCCGCCCTCGGCGGCCACCGGCTTGGACAAATCTCCCTGGGAGATTTCGTACGCGGAGCGGCTGAGCACCTTCACGCGGGTGACGCGAGCGAGCAGCGACGGCAGCAGCGCCGCGGCCGCGCCGGTGATGAAGATGGCGACGCCGCCGCGCACCAGGTCCTTCCAGATGGCGGGCTCGGGGCTCAGCTCCCGGAAGATGATGTCCGAGGAGAACATCCACACCGTGAGGAGCAGACCGAGCACCACGTAGCCGTTGAGGATCTTCCGGTGGAGGGAGACCTCACGCGTGGCACGGGGGCTGTCCACGGCCCGGAGCAGTCGCTGCACGGGCTCGCGGCGGGGAGTGAGTCCGGGGGATGTGTCGTCGCGAAGGGGACGGCGCACGGGTTGCTTTCAGGGGATAAGAAGCGTCACGGGTTTAGCCTTGCTGTTCCGCAGGGTCAATCCGGCGAAGGGCTACCGGAAGTGGTCGAACCCCCTCGGCGGTGGGAGAACGCGGCCTGTCATGTCCCGGCAAACCCACCCGCGCCCCTCTGAGAGGCCGCCAATTCGCGTCACGGAATGGCCCGCCCTGGCACACGCGCGCTCGAATGCCCGGCTGCGTGACGGGGGAACGGACATGAGCAGCTCGTAGTCCTCGCCGCCGGCCAGCGCGCCCTCGGCGCCGAGCGCGTTTCGCACCGCGGCCGTCATCGGCAGCCGCTCCAGCTCCAGCGTGGCCCGCACGCGCGACGCGGCGCACAGGTGCCCCAGGTCCTGCGCCAGCCCGTCGGACACGTCGAGCGCCGCGGAGGCGAAGCGCGCGGCGAGCCGCCCCAGCGCCACGCGAGGCACCGGACGGCGCTGGCGGCGCACGGCGGCCCCGCGCTTCACGCCCGCGAGCAGCTGCTCCAGGCCCAGGCGCGCGTCGCCGAGCGTGCCGGACACATAGAGGAGGTCTCCGGGCCGGGCACCGGCGCGGGTCAGGGGTGGGCGCGACAGCTCGCCCGCGGCGGTGACGGTGACGGACAGCTCGCGGGCGGAGGTGAAGTTGCCGCCGACGAGCTGGATTCGGTGCTCGCGCGCCAGCGCCGCCATGCCGCGCGCGAGGCCGTCCAGCTCGCGGGGTGGAAACCCCCGGGGCAGCGCGAGCGCGCAGACGAACCAGCGCGGCGTGGCACCCATGGACGCGAGGTCCGACAGGTTCACCGCCAGGGCCTTGTGGCCGATATCCGCTGGCGAGAACCCGGCGCGGGTGAAGTGGACGTCCTCCACCACGGCATCGGTGGTGACGCACAACGCGCCGCGCTGTGGCGCGAGCACGGCGCAGTCGTCACCGGGCCCCACCGGGACGCGGGCCCGGGGGAAATGACGCAGGAAGCTGCGGATGAAGTCGAACTCACCGGGCATCGCAGCCGGACGCTACTCGATTCGCGGCACCCGGTCGGAGTCCATGAGCCGCAAGGGGGCCACCGCCTCGAAGCGGTCCGTGCGGCGGTCCAGCGAGGCGGCCTTGCGGATGAGGCTGCCCAGCTCCACCACCTCGGGCCGCTGGGCCAGCGGCGGGCCCACCTGCTCGTGGAGGGAGATGAGCTGCTCCCACGTCAGCGGGCGCATCCAGTAGGACGCCCGCAGCTTCTCCGCGAAGGCGGCGGCCACGTACGACAGGCGCGAGGGTGACGACGCGCTGTCGTACGACGGGCGCAGGACGCGGGCGGGCAGCGACTTCACCACCTCGCGCGAGCTGCCGCCCTCCGGCGCCTTGTAGCGCAGGCGCAGGGTGGCGAAGGCGTCCATCGGCTCGCCGCTCAGCTTCACCTCGTAGAGCGCCGTGACGGTGTGGCCCGAGCCCACCTCGCCCGCGTCCACCCGGTCATCCGCGAACTGCTCCTTCGCGAGGATGCGATTCTCGTAGCCCACCAGCCGGTAGCGGACGACGTCGCGCGGGTCGAACTCGAGCTGCACCTTCGCGTCCTTGGCCACCACCTGGAGCGTGCCGTTGAGGTTCTGCACGAAGATGCGGCGCGCCTCGGCCAGCCGGTCCACGTACGCGTAGTTGCCCTCGCCCACGTGGGACAGCCGCTCCATGAGGACGTCGTTGTAGTGTCCCATGCCGAAACCAATGGTCGACAGGGTGATGCCGCGCTCGGCGAAGCCCTTCACCCGCGCCCAGATGCCGTCCGCGTTGGTGACGCCGTTGTTGGCCACGCCGTCCGAGCAGAGGATGACGCGGTTGACGCCCCCCTCCATCATGTTCGCCGCGGCGAGCGAGTACGCCAGGTCCAGCCCCGCCTGGACGTTGGTGGCGCCATCCGTGTGCAGCCCGTCGATGGCGCCCAGCAGCACGTCCCGCTGCAGCACGCTCGTGGGCGGCAGCACCAGGCGGGCCGTGCTGCCGTAGACGACGATGGACACCCGGTCCCGCTCGTCGAGCGCGTCCACCAGCAGCCGCAGCGCCTGCTTCACCAGCGAGAGCTTGTTGGCGTCACCCATCGAGCCGGAGGTGTCGATGGTGAAGACCAGGTGTGACGGCTTGCGCTGGGCGGCGGACACCTCGTGCGCCTTCAGCCCCACGTGGAGCATGTGGTAGCCGGGGCGGTGGGGGGACGGGAAGCCCTCCACGTGGATGCTGAAGGGCGCATCCGTGTCGTTCTCGTAGCCGTAGTCGAAGGTGTTGACGAACTCCTCCACGCGCACCGACTGCTCATCGGGCAGTGCGCCGCGCTCCAGGTAGCCACGCGCCAGCGAGTAGGAAGCGGTGTCCACCTCCATGGCGAAGGTGGAGAAGCGCTCCGTCTCCGTGTCCACGGTGGGATTCACGCCGTAGCCCTGGAAGTACATCTCCAGGAAGGCCTTGTCGGTGGAGGACGACGGCGGCGGCGCCACCGTCTGGCCGCTCCCGTAGTCGCCATTCATCCGCGACAGCTGGTACGGGCTCGGCGGCGGGGGCGGCGTGTAGTTGTAGGAAGCGCTGGAGCCGCTCCCCTGGGCCGCGCGGCTGGAGCGGCTGGGGCTGGCCCCCCAGGGAACGCTCTCGGAGCCGCCGACCATCTCGACGCACTCCCCCAGGCTCTCCGGCTGCATCAACACGTTCATCCGGTACGTCTGGTTGAGCCGCACCACGACGTGCCGCACAAGGGGCCTGAGCGACTCGACCTCGAAGCGGAGCGTGTAGAAGCCCGGCGGGAGCTGCGGAATCCAGTAGAAGCCGTTCGCGTCGGTGACGACGGTCTGCTCGCCCATGAGGCTGGGCGAGGTGGCGGTGACGACGACGTCCGAGAGCGTCCCGTAGTCATCGCTGCTGAGCACCGTGCCCATGATGGTGCCGAAGCCGTCATCCGCCAGGGCGGGCGGAGCGAGCAGGAAGAGGACACACAGCAGGGCGTTTCGAAGCGAGGGCATCATCCGGCAGGACCTCCGTCATCGGAATGAGTCCTTGTTCCACGGATGTGCCCGGCCCCACCGCACGGCGGGCTCAGCGCTCCATCATCGTTTCATCACGGAGTCCCCGGGCGGCCGGTCCTCCTCTCCGAAGAGCTGGCTGAGGCTCACGTCGAGCTGGCTGTCGAGCACGGACAGGAAGCTCTGGAAGCCGCCCGCGGAGAGGTTCAGCCGGGCCTGGAGGCGGCGGCGCGTCTCCTCGTAGATGCTCTGCCGCGCGCTCTTCACCCAGCGGGAGATGGTGGACTGGTTGACGCGCAGCAGCGCGCCCAGCTCGGTGGTGGACAGCCGGTCGACGAAGTAGAGCCGGAGCAGGTGCCGCTCGTCGGGGGACAGCGTGGCGAAGGCGTCGCGGAGGGCCTGGCGCAGCTCCGTCTGGTGGCGCTGCTTGATGAGGTCCAGCTCCGCGTCGACGCCCGGCGCGGGGAGCGCGTCGAGCACGTCGGCCACGTCCTCGTCGGGCGCGGGCTTGTCGGCGGCCTGGAGCTTGAGGGTGATGCGCACGGCGGTGACGCGCACCCAGCTCAGCAGCGCGCCCCGGCCCGTGTAGTCATTGATTCGCGGCTCGCTCTCCGGCGTGCGGAGCAGCAGCCGCATCCGCGTCAATTGACAGACATCATCCACCACCGCCGCGGGCTGCTTCAGGTAGGAGAGCAGCGCGGGCAGCTTCGCCAGGTAATGCTGCTCGAAGACCTCCGCGGCGGCGGGGAGGCCCCGAGCGCAGGCGCAGGCGAGGTAGAGCTCGGACAGGGACAGCGGCTCGAGGAGCGCCTCGATGGAAGCCCCGGGGCCCGCCTCGAGCAGGCGCTCGGCGAGGTGGCGCACGAAGAGGCCGGCGGGCAGCTCCACGGGCTTCCACTGCGCGCGCGCGTCCTCCCACGCGCGGTTGAGAAGGCTTTCGAGCGCGGCGGCGTCCCCGGGGGGTGTCAAACGCACCCGGGCATGGGTGAAAAGCGTTGCAACCAGTTCCGGCGCGTCTGCCATAGGGGCCAACCTCTTGCACTCCAGACAGGGACGAGGGGGGTGTTGAAAATCCGTCAGCCTGTTTGAGAGACTCTCTCACCAATCACCATGACTTCGTCAAACGCGGCCCGTGAAGCGGGGGTGGCCGTCCTCCCATGTCTGTCCGACGAGCTCCTGGTGGAACTGATGGAGGGCCGCATGTCCGTGGACATGCTGACCCGGGTCCATCAGCACGCGGCCGGGTGCGACCCGTGCCGGACGCTCCTGGCGGCCCTCGCCCGGGGTGGAATGGCCCCAGTGGCCGCGTCCCCCGAGCCGTCGCAGGTCCGCCCGGAGGACCATACCCAGACACTGCCCGGCGTCGCGCCCGCGCCGCGGCCCGAGCCCGAAGCGCCGGAGGCCCCTCCGGGCCCCTGGACGCCGCCCGCGGAGTTCGACGAGTTCCAGCTCGGGCCGATGCTGGGGCGTGGCGGCATGGGCGTCGTGTACCTGGCGCGGGACACGTCGTTGGACCGGCGCGTCGCGGTGAAGTTCATCGCCTCTTCGCAGCCCCGGCAGCGGGTCCGCGCGCACTTCGAGACGGAGGCGCGGGCCATCGCCCGTCTTCAGCATCCCAACGTCGTCACGGTGTTCCGCGTCGGCACGGCGGGGGAGCACCCGTACATCGTCTCCGAGTACGTCCTCGGGAGGAGCCTGGCGCACCTGCCGCTGCCGCTGCCGTGGCGGCGCGTGCTGACGCTGGGGCTCGGGCTGGCGCGAGGGCTCGCGGCGGCGCACCGGCAGGGGGTGCTGCACCGGGACTTGAAGCCGTCCAACGCGCTCGTCACGGAGGACGGCGTGGTGAAGCTGCTGGACTTCGGGCTGGCCGAGTACTTCGACCTGACCACCCTCGCGCCGTCCTCTCCCTCGAAGGCGCATGCGGGCACGCCGCGCTACATGGCGCCCGAGCTGTTCCGGGGCGAGCCCGCGTCTCCGCAGAGCGACCTCTACTCGCTGGGCGTCACGCTGTACGAGCTGTGCACGGGCAGCGTGCCGCTGGCGGCTCCGGCCCGGGTGCTGTCGAGCGGCCCCGAGGGCACGGTGCCCCCGGCCCCGGGGAGCGGGCCGCCGCCGCTGCCGCCGGAGGTGGACACGGAGCTGGCCACGGTCATCCGGCACTGCCTCGCGGCGGACCCCGCCGAGCGGCCCGCGTCGGCCGAGCTGGTCCGCGAGGCGCTGGAGCGGCTGGAGCAGCTGCACTCGGCGGCGCCGCTTGCGGCGGGCAATCCGTACCGGGGCCTGGCGCCCTTCGAGGCGGAGCACCGGGCGCTGTTCTTCGGGCGTGACGCGGACATCCGCGCCGTCATCGAGCGGCTGCGTCAGCGGCCCATGGTCCTGGTCGCCGGGGACTCGGGGGTGGGCAAGTCCTCGCTGTGCCGGGCGGGAGTGCTGCCACGGGTGGCGGCGGGGGAGCTGGACGCGGAGCGGGACATGGCCACGGTGACGCTGTGGCCCGGGGGCCGACCCATCCAGGCGCTGGCGGCGGCGCTCGCGCCAGGGCTGGAGATGAAGGAGGCGGACCTCGTCCTCGCGCTCACGGGGGTGGACGGCTGGCTGGGGCCTGCCTTGCGCAAGTCGTACCAGGGGCGGCGCGGGCTCGTCCTCTTCATCGACCAATTGGAGGAGCTGCTCACCCAGTCCGAGCCCCTGCAGGCCGCGCGCTTCGCGCAGCTGCTGGGAGAGCTGACGCTGCCCTGTCCCGGGGTGCGGGTGCTGCTGTCGGTGCGCGGCGACTTCCTGACGGGCATCAGCTCGCTGCCGGGCCTGGGGGACGAGGCGGAGCGCGCGCTCTACATCCTCCGCCCGATGACGCCCGCGGGGGTGCGAGAGGCCATCGTCGGCCCGGCGAGAAGCCGGGGCGTGGCCTTCGAGTCCGAGGAGCTGATTCAGACGCTGGTGAAGTCGATGGCGAACGGAGCGGGCAGCCTGCCGCTCCTCCAGTTCGCGCTCGCGGAGCTGTGGGAGCGGCGCAACCCGGCGCACAGCCGGATTACGCGGGCGGCCCTGGAGGAGATGGGCGGCGTGGCCGGAGCGCTGTCGCGTCACGCGGACGGGGTGCTGGCATGGTTGAGCCCCGCGGAGAAGCAGGCGGCGCGGCGGCTGATGCTGCACCTGGTGACGGAGGAAGGGACGCGCATCGAGCTGGGCGAGGAGGAGCTGCTGACGACGCAGGATGCGGCGCCACGCACGGCGCTGCGAGCGCTCACGGAAGGGCGGCTGCTGCACGCGCAGACGGTGGGTGGGGCCGCGCGGTACGTGATTGCGCACGACTCGCTGATTGGAAGCTGGGGCACGCTGCGCAACTGGAGGGACCGGGACATCGGCCAGCGCGCGGTGCGCGAGCGCGTGGAGGCGGCCAGCGCGGAGTGGGAGCGGCTGTCACGTGCCCGGGAGGCACTGTGGGGACAGCGGCACATCGACGAGGCGCGCCCGCTGGACCCGACCACGCTGGGGTCTCGCGAGCGGGCGTTCCTCGCCGCGTCGCAGCGGGCACTGAGGCTGCAGCGGTGGTGGCGGTCCTTCGTCGCGCTCGGGGTGGCGCTCGCGCTCGTGGCTGTGTATGGCGGTATGCGGCTGCACGAAGCCCTGGAGGATGCGCAGTTCGTCGAAGACCGGCTCGCGGCGGCCCGGAAGCACCTCACGGTTGCAAGTGAGCTTGCGAAGAATGCCCGGGATGGCCGCCAGGAGGCGCTCGATTTCTACGATGGCCGGCGCGCTCAACCGCCTGGCACGGAGGAGCATGAGCTCTGGCGTCATCCGGACAAGCTCTGGGCGGAGGCGCGTCAGCAGCGCAAGGAAGCCGACCGGACCTTCACCAGCGCCAGCACCGAGTTGGAGAAAGCACTCGAGCGCCAGCGGAGCCATGCGGAGGCGCGCCAGCTCCTCGCGGATGTCGTCCATGAGCGAATGCTGCTCGCCGAGGATTTCCACCTGGAAGAGCAGGCCGGCGAGCTGCGGGATCGACTGGTGCGGCTGGTGAATGAGCAGGATGAGATGGACCAGGATAGCTGGCTGTACAGAATCAACGCTCAGGCGAAGCTGGATGTGGAGACCGAGCCTCCGGGGGCGCGCGTCGAAGTCCAACACTTCCTGAAGAACGACGACGGCACGCGCCAGCTCGTTCCCGCGCCGGTGCTTGGCACGACGCCCATCTCCGAAGCGCGCCTGCCCGCGGGCTCGTATCTCCTTCGCATCACGCGGCAGGGCTACGCCCCGGTCGACATGCCGGTGTTCCTCAAGCGTGACGAACACGTGAAGGTCCAGCTCCCGCTGCTGACCTCCGTGCCTGACGGATATGCGTATGTGCCGCCCGGATGCTTCCTGATGGGCAGCGCTGACGTCGAGCCGATGCGGACGTTCCAGCGCGCCTCGCCGCTCCATCGGCAATGCCTCGACGAGGGATTCTTCATCGCGAAGAAGGAGGTGACGTTCGGTGACTGGGTGAAGTACCTGAACACCCTTCCTCCGGAAGCCGAGGCGAGGCACATCCTCAAGGAGCCCCGCTTCAATAGTGCGAAGGCCATCACGCTGCGGCACAAGCCAGGCAAGGGCTGGACGTTCTCATTCCATGTCTCGGGTGAGACCCGACTGTCAGCACAGGAGGGAGAGTTCATCACCTATCCGGACCGCACCCAGCAGAAGACCGCCGACTGGCGACAGCTCCCCTTGTCCGGTGTCTCCGCCAAGGACCTCAAAGGCTTCTTCTACTGGCTCTCCGTGTCGGGACAGGTTCCGGAAGCGCGCCTGTGCAGCGACCAGGAGTGGGAGTACGCCGCTCGCGGCGCCGATGGCCGCACCTATCCCCACGGGGACCTGATGAGGCCGGACGACGCCAACATCGACGTGACCTATGGCCGTGTACCCTCGGCCTTTGGTCCAGACATGGTCGGCTCGCATCCGACGTCGGCAAGTCCCTTCGGGCTCATGGACATGGCGGGCAACGCCTTCGAGCTCACCCGGCCTGTGACGATGGATTTGGGCCGCATCGTCCTGAAGAGCGGCTCCTGGTACTACGACGCCGACTCCGCGCGTGTGGCCAACCGCAGCTCAGGGGACGACACCCAGCGGGACCCCTTCGTGGGAGTGCGCGTGTGCTCCTCGCTTCCGCCGCGATAGGTCCCATCCGAATCCCTGCATAACTCTCCGTCCAGGGGGTTCCTTCACATTGAAGGCGCCGGTGACGTGCCGGTCGCCTCATCTGACGGAGAGATATCCGATGAACGCGCTGAAGAAGATCCTGCTCACCTCCGTATGCCTGCTGCTCACGTCGCCGGTGTTTGCTGCCGCCCCGGCGCCGACCCGTGCGGCCAAGACCCGGACCGTCAGCCCGACGGTGGTCGTCGACCGGTACGCGCTCCGGTGCAAAGGCCAGGCACCAGAGCGAGACGTCCGAATCCAGGGCGCGTCCTTGTGGGGCGCGAAACAGACCTGGGGCACCGAGCCGAAGCTGGACGAGCGGCGCAGCGTGCTCACCTCTGTCGATGGGGAAGTGGTGCGCAAGGCCCCCGACGGAGTGACGGCGGTGCGGCTGCAGGAGGGGCACCTGGTGGCCTGGCCGGATGCGACCAGCAGCCTCATTGGCACGGTGCTCCAGGGCACCAACAGCGACGGCAAGCTGGTGGAGGTTGCCATCTGCGGCGCCGAGCCCTCCGCGGATGACCCATCGGTGGAGTGGTACCGCATCGAGGCCTGGAACCCGGTGGCGCAGGAGTGGGAGAATCCCTGCGAGGCCAACATCCGCACGCCTTCGCCGAGGGCGCTGGCGGTGAGCGGCGTCTGGGACGCCACCGGAGCGCACCAGGATGCACCGGGGAAGCTGACGCTGGCGTGCGAGGCCGGGGCCATCAGCAAGTGCGTCACCTGGGGATACAAGCCGTGGGCCGAGCGTGACGGGAAGTCGCTGGCCGAGCTGCACCAGACCTGCACGCGCATGGCGCGCGCGGACTACTGCGGCAACGGCAAGAGCCACACGTGGGACGGCACGTCCATCGACATGTACGACAGCCTGGGGATGCTCAAGCAGACGAAGCAGGCCTCGGAAAGCTGGGACCCGGCGCTCGCGTCGTTCGAGGCCGCCTGGGGGCCGGATGGCGCGACCTGCCTGGCGCGCACCCGGTACGGACAGTCGCTGGAGAGCATCATGAACGAGTGCCCCGACCGCTTCCGCACGAGCGCACCGGTGGACCTGGGTGACGAGGACCGCTGCTCGGTGCAGCGCGAGGGGACGAGCCCCCTGACGGCACTGATGCGCAACCGGTCCTACGTGAGCAACTGAGCTGCGCCCACTGAGGACGTCGTGAGTGGACCCGCTGGGCAACCCGCGGGTCCACGTTCATTTCCTGTGCTTCACGAGGGCGCCCATGAAGAACGTAATCGGATGGATGTTGCTGGTCGTCCTGTGCGGTGGAGCGGCCGAAGCGGAAACGGATGCGCGACTGGTGAAGGCGCAGGAGGCTTTCGACGAAGCAGCCAAACTTGCCGCGGAAATCTCACACCAGACGCCTTTCGTCCCCCGAAATTCCATCAACTACGATGAAGCCATTCTGAAAAGCACGAGCGCGCTTGAGTTGCGACAGGCTCTGCTTGGCACCTCGCATCCAGCAGTCGCCACCTCTCTGGACCAACTGGGTAAACTCTATTTACAGCAGGCAAACCCGTCACGAGCGGAGCCGCTCCTAAACGGCGCACTCACCATCCGGGAAGCAGTCCTCGGCCAGCACCATCCTGACGTCGCCAATTCGCTCCTCAGTCTTTCCTACCTCTACTCCGCACAGGGACTCAATGCTCACGCCGAGCCATTGCTAGAACGCGCGCTCGCGATTCGGGAAGCGGCATTTGGCCATAACCATCTCCTCGTTTCCCAATCGCTAATCGACCTCGCATCACACTACGACGCCAAGGGAATGCCTACTCGCGCCGTTCCACTGTATGAGCGTGCGCTCGCCATCCGTGAGGCAACCTTCGGAAAGAATCACCTATCCCTCGTCAGCACCCTTACCAGTCTCGCAAGTTGCTATTACTCACAAAAAAAATATGCCCAGTCCGAGAAAATATATGAGCGCGCGATTACCATTCAGGAAGCCGCCCTCGGCCAAGATCATCTCAACATCGCAGACTCACTCACCAGTCTTGCCTGGACCTATCAACAGCAGAAACAATATGCTCGCGCCACATCATTGCAGGAGCGCGCGCTCGTCATTCGGGAAGCCATCCTCGGAAAACATCATCCCGATGTTGCAAACTCGTTCGTCACCCTGTTCTGGCTCTACTCCATCCAAGGGTTCCCCTCTCGCGCCAAGGCCATGCAGCAGCGGGCGATCGCAATCAGCGAGTCCACCCCTGACAAGCGCAGCGACCCCTCCATAGCCATCAATCTCGCCATCCTCTACTACAGAGAAGGACTTTACGCACAGGCTGAAAAATCATACAAACGTGCCGCCCTCAGCCTGGAACTGGGAATTGGTGTGTATCACCACAGCTTCAGCCACGCACTCTACAGCGGGCTTGCGCAAAGCCTTCTTGCCCAGCATAAACCTGAAGAGGCCGTTCCATACCTGACACGCGATTTCACAGTTTCCGAAAGACGCCTGAGGAGAGAGTCACTGAGCTTCTCTGAGTCACGCTTGGATGGATTCCTTCAAGAACTCCGCAGAGATGAGGAATATCTCTACGGCCTTGCACGCCAATACCCTCGCCATGAGAGTGTGCAGCGACTGGCTCTTGCTGCCGTGCTGCTGCGCAAGGGCCGGTCCATCGAGCAGATTACCGACACATCCCGCACTGTCATTCGCAGCCTCGGACCTGAAGACCGAGACACCTTCGAACGACTGCGCGGCCTGCGCACCCAGTTCGCCCAACTCTCTCTGAAGGGTCCAGGCTCGGCATTGCCGACTGACCATCAAGAACGCCTGAAAGCTCTCGTCGAGGAGGGCGATGCGCTCCAGGCCGACCTCGCCAAGCGCTCCGCGCCCCTGCGGGAACTGACGGCGCTGCCCCCGCCCGAAGAAATCGTGGATCGCGTCGCCGCCACCCTCCCATCAAGCGGTGCCCTCATCGAGTACATCGCCTACCGGGATCGTCCCCTCTTTCCCTCTCGAAGCAGCCGCCACGCAAAGCCAACACCTCAGCTTCGCTACCTGGCGTTGATCCTCTTCCCGGATGCCAGCATCCGCACGGTCGACCTCGGCCCCGCGGATCGCATCGACCGCGCCGCCTCGAACCTCCGTGATGCCATTACCGAACGAGACGCTGCCTACCAACGCCCTGCGCAAGCGCTCCATGAGCTCGCCTTCAAGCCACTCCTGCCACACCTCGGTCATCACCGCCGCATCTTCCTGGCCACCGATGGCCAGCTCGGGCTCATCCCCTTCGATGTGCTCCATGACGGCCAGCGCTTCCTCGTCGACGACTTCGAGTTCTCGTACCTCACCTCCGGCAAGGACCTGCTGCCTCGCGCCGAGGAGATTCCCTCGGCGAAATCCGTGGTCGTCGTCGCCGACCCCGCCTTCGACACTCGACCCGCCGAGGAAGAGAGCCTCTCCTCCGACCTCCTGCGCTCACCTGCCGTCGAGCGCTTCTTCTCCACACTGCATGAGCGCTGGGCTGAGAAGTCATGGCCGTCGCTGCCCGGCACCCGCCAGGAAGCCGAAGCCATCCAGCGTCTGTTCCCCAAGGCCCAGCTCCTCCTCGGCATCGAAGCCACGAAGCAGCGGCTCCTCAAGCTCGTCACGCCAGGCATCCTCCACATCGCCACCCACGGCTTCTTCCTGGATGACGCCTCGGCCACGAAGAGCACCCGTGCTGTCGTCCATTTCGGAGGACAGGGAGGCGTTTCCCCCACTCAAGCGCCGGAGGACCCGCTGCTCCGCTCGGGCCTCGTCCTCGCGGGAGCCCAGGCGCCCATACCTGGGGACTCAACCTCATCCCGTACATCACCAGAAGAATCCCTGGTCACCGCCCTCGAATTCGCGGGCCTCGACCTATGGGGAACCCAGCTCGTCGTCCTGTCCGCCTGTGACACAGGCCGTGGGGACGTAAAACTCGGCCAGGGCGTCTACGGCCTCCGCCGTGCCTTCCTCATCGCGGGCGCCGAGACAGTGGTGACGAGCCTCTGGAAGGTGAACGACGACAGCACCCGAGTCCTCATGGAGGACTACTACCGTCACCTGCTGGCCGGCAGAGGCCGCGCGGAAGCCCTGCGTGACGCGATGCGCACCCTGCGCGAGACGCACCCGCATCCCTATTACTGGGCCCCCTTCATCGCCCTGGGCCGGGACGCGCCCCTGCAATCCCTCACACCCGCCCCGTAGGGCCCCGCAGTGGGGCACTCCAGACATTCCCACCGCGCAGCGGGGCCGGTACGAATTCCTGCATAACTCACAGTCTCAGCCGCTCTTCACACGAGAAGGCGCCGGCCCAGGTGTCGGCCGCCCCACCCCAGAGAGGTTTCTCAATGAATGCGCTGAAGCTGTCCCTGCCCACCCTGCTGTGCCTGCTCCTCACCCCCTCCGCCTTCGCCGCTTCACGGTCCGGGGGCTCGCAGTCGGAGTCCGAGCGGTACGAGCGCAGATGTCGGGGCCAGGATTCCGAGCGCGGTGTCGTCCCCGCCGGCACGCTCCTGTGGGGAACCCGGCGCTCGTGGGACAGCGGGCAGAAGACGGATGAGCGGCGCAGTGTCCTCGTCTCCATCAACCTCGAGCCCCTCCGCCTGGCCAACGCCCTCGTGAAGGCCGTGCGTCTGCTCCGAGGTCGCCTCGTGGCCTCGCCGGACTCGACTCGCGGTCTCGTGGGCACGGTGCTCCAGGGTACAGCCAGTAACGGCAAGCCCGTGGAAGTCGCCATCTGCGGCGCCGAGCCCGCCCACGAGGACCCCGAGGTGATGTGGTACCGCATCGAGGCCTGGAACCCCGTGGCGCGGAAGTGGGAGAACCCCTGCGTCCCCGACGGCCGCATCCCCGACCCTCGGGCCATGGCGGTGCAGGGGGTGTGGGACGCCAACGGAGAGCGACGGAATGCGCCGGGCAAGCTGACGCTGGCATGTGAGACGGGCGCCATCAGCAAGTGCGTCGCCTGGGGATACAAGCCCTGGGAGCAACGTAACGGCAATTCACTGGCGGACCTCCACCAGGCCTGCACGCGCATGGCGCGCGCGGACTACTGCGGAGACGGACGGAGTCACACGGAGGAGTACACCACCATCGACATGTATGACGCGCTCGGAGTGCTCACCCGAACGACGGAGTCCTCTTCCGTCTGGGACCTCTCTCGCGCCTCGTTCGAAGCCGCCTGGGCTCCGGACGGGGCGTCCTGCTTTTCACGCACCCGGAATGGGCGCGCGGTGGAGACCATCCTCGCCGAGTGCCCCGGACGCTTCCGCATGGACGGTGCGGTGGACCTGGGTGACGGGGACCATTGCATCGCATCGCGCGACGGCGTGAGCGCGGACACGGTGATGCTGCGCAACCAGTCGTACGAGCAATTCTGAGCCCCTCTGTCACAGGGGTGTGAACTCCGTAACAGCGCCACTGCACGGCACCGCTTAAGACAGCCTCGAGGCCACCGCCACACAGCCCCGCGGTGGCTCGCGGCGTGGCATGCCGCCATGGGCTCACGGAGTGGTGACACATGAGGCGAGTGCTCGGAGGGGCGGTGGCCGTCATCCTGTGCGGTCTGGCGGGACTGGCGGCTGTCGTGGCACGGCCGGATGCGAGGTTGCTCGAAGCCCGCGCGGTGTTCGACGAGGCAGCGAGGCTCGAACGGGCTGGCAGGTACGCGGAGGCCATTCCAGGCAGTGAGCACGCGCTCGCCCTGCGAGAGGCGGTGCTCGACGACACACACCCGGAGGTGGCCGCGAGCCTGGCCCAGCTGGGCCACCTGCTCATGCGGAGCGGAGACTCCGCGCGCCCCGGTCCCCTGCTCCAGCGTGCCCTCGACATCCAGGAAGCGGCGCTGGAGAAGAACCACCCCGAGCTCGCCCAGACGCTCACCCACCTCGCCATCTTCCACGACACCCAGGGGCGCGCGGCCCAGGCCGGGCCCCTGTTCGAGCGCGCACTCGAAGCGACCCGGGGAGCCAGTCCCATCCAGGTCGCCAAGGCCCTCGACAACCTCGCGGTCTTCCACGCCGACCAGCGCCGCCATTCCCAGGCCGAGCAGGAGCACCTGCGCGCACGCGCCATCCTCGAAGCGGCGCTCGGCCCGGACCATCCGGATGTGGCCCGTACGCTCGGCAACCTCGCGCGCGTCTACTCCGCCCAGGGACTCCATGCGCGAGCCGAGCCGCTGTATGAGCGGGCCCTCGTCATTCTGGAGACGGCCCTCGGAAGGAACCATCCCGAGGTGGCACGGGCGCTCAACAGGCTGGGCTCTCACTACAAGGCCCTGGGCTTGAACGCGAAGGCCGAGCCGCTCCATGCGCGCGCGCTCACCATCCAGCAGGCGGCGCTCGGCGCGAATCATCACGAAGTGGCGGACACGCTCAGCAACCTCGCGCGGCTCTACTCCCGCCAGGGCCAGGATGCGCGCGCCGAGCCACTGCATCGGCGTGCGCTCGGCATCCGGCTGAGCGCATTCGGGGAGCACCACACGGACATCGCCTGGTCCCTCCACAACCTCGGCAGCCTCTACTCGCGCCAGGGCCGGTACGACCTCGCCGGTCCGCTGCTCTGGCAGGCGCTCCTCATCGAGGAGGCCACCCTGGGGCGGGAGCATCCCGACCTCACCTGCACGCTCAACAGTCTCGGCCTCTTCCATGCGCAGCAGGGGCATAGCGACAGGGCGGAGCCGTTCTTCAGGCGTGCGCTCGACATCCAGCAGACCGCGCTGGGAGCGAATCATCCCGACGTGGCCCAGGCGCTCGACAACCTCGCCTGGGTCCTCGATGGGCAAGGCCGGCACACCGAGGCCGTGCCGCTGCTCATGCGCTCGCTGGAAATCTCCGAGGAGTTCCTGCGCCGCGAGGCACCGTTCCTCTCCGAGTCACGCCTCACCTCCTTCCTCCAGCGCCTCGGTGAGAATGAGGAGCGCCTCCATGCCCTGCGGCGCAAGCACCCCTCGGATGCCAGCGTGCAGCGCCTGGTCTTCACCTCCGTGCTGCTGCGAAAAGGCCGCTCCGCCGAGGAGCTCGCGGCCCGCTATCGCGCCATCCACGACAGCCTCGGTCCCGAGGACCGTGAAGCCTTCCAGCGGCTGCGTGAGCTCCGAAGCGAGCTGGCCGAGCTTTCGTTCGAAGGTCCCCGCAAGCTGTCGTCCGCCGAGTATCGGCAGCGGCTGAAGGACCTCGCGGACCAGGGAGACGCGCTCGAAGCGGAGCTCGCGAAGCGCTCCGCGCCCCTGGGTGCCCTGTCCGCGTGGCTGGCCCCCGCGGACCTCGTGGACGAGGTCGCCGCCACGCTCCCCTCGGATGGCGCGCTCCTGGAATGGGTGGCGTACCTGGACCCGCCGCGCGTGACGGGCGGCCCGCCGTCCCAGTCGCCGGGGCAGCTCCGCTACCTGGCCCTGGTGCTCTTCCCGGACGCGAGCATCCGCGCCGTGGACCTCGGCCCCGGGGACCGCATCGACAGTGCCGTCACGGACCTGCACGAGGCCATGGCCTGGCGCGACAGCGAGTACCTGCGTCCCACGCGCGCGCTCCACTCGCTGGCCTTCCAGCCGCTGCTGCCGCTGCTGGGGCGGGTCCGGCGCCTCGTCCTCTCACCGGACGGCCAGCTCGGCCAGGTGTCCTTCGAGGCGCTTCACGACGGCCAGCGCTACCTCATCGACCGCTTCGAGCTCTCCTACGTCATCTCCGGCAGGGACTTGTTGCCCCGCGCGCGGAGCGTTGCCCCGGCGAGCTCCGTGGCCGTCTTCGCCGCTCCCGACTTCGACGCTCCACCGGGCGCCACCGAGGAGGCCCTGGCGTCCCTGCCCGGCACCCTCCAGGAGGCCCTGTCCATCCAGCGCCAGTTCCCCTGGGCCCGGCTCTACCTCGGCCCTGAAGCCACGAAGCAACACCTCCTCCAGCTCCTCACGCCCGGCATCCTCCACCTCGCCACCCATGGCTCCTTCAGGGGGGACGAAGGCGCGGAGCGCGGCACGCGGGCCCTGGGCCACTTCGGTGGCCTCCATGGCGGTGCGCCGAGGCCGCCTCCCGACGACCCGATGCTCCGCTCCAGCCTCATCCTCTCGGGCGTGCGCGGCGACCAGGGCGACAGCTCCCGCGTCACGGCCCTCGAGCTGGCGGGCCTCGACCTGTGGGGCACGCAGCTCGTCGTCATGTCCGCCTGTGAGAGCGGCCGCGGCGACGTGACGCTCGGCGAGGGCGTCCTCGGCCTGCGCCGCGCCTTCCTCATCGCGGGCGCGGAGACCGTCGTGATGAGCCTCTGGACGGTGAACGACGACAGCACCCGGCTGCTCATGGAGGCCTACTACCGCCACCTGCGGGCTGGCGAGGGGCGCACCGGGGCGCTGCACCTCGCCATGCGCGAGGTGCGCAAGACGCACCCCCACCCCTACTACTGGGCACCGTTCATCTCGGTGGGACGGGAGGGGCCCCTGCAGCTCGCCGCTCCCGTCCGATGAACCGGACTCCGGCCTACAGGAACATCGTCGCGTCGAACTCGTCCACGTTGACGGGGAGCATGCGCGGCAGGGGCCGCTGGAACACGCGGGCGTTCAGCTCCAGGTCCAGGATTTTCAACCCGGAGGGGACGAGCTCCCGGAACTTCTGGCTGACGTACTCGCGCAGGCCCAGCACCGCCACCTGTCGCTTCTCCGCGAGCATCGGCTTGAGGGCCTCCGCGAAGTCCGCCCCGTCATGGCTGGCGAGCACCACCGCCGCGCCCGGACGCTGGGTGCGGATGTTCTCCAGCAGCTTCAGGATGCCCAGGTCCACCACCTTCTGGTCCGGCCGCCCGTACAGGAGCGCCACCTCGCACCCGGCGGACTTCAGCGCCCGCACGAAGCCAATCATCACGTCGGGCAATTGCTCACCGCGCGCGTTGAGCACCACCACGCAGCGCACCGGGGCCGGGAAGTTGGTTTCACAGAAGGCCACCAGCCGGTCGAACTGCACGCGGTCCTGGGACTCGGGCTTGCGTCCCACCACGTTGGACACGGCCCAGTCGATGTTCTCGGCGTCGATGAGTACGTAGGAAGCGGCAGGGGGACGTCCGGTGAGCATGGCCGGCAGGATATGCGGCACTTCGGTGTCCGGGGAGACTCAGTGACGCCCAGGGAACGAAAGCCGCGTCCGGATGTCCACGGCGGCCCCTTCTCCGGCGCCACCCTCCCTCCGGAATGTGCATCCGCATGCCGCGGCCCCGTCTTGCGCGCCACCCAACACTCCGTGCGCCACTCCGGCTCGGTGGCGGTGTGCAGGCGCGCTCGTGCGCGCCTGGGGAGCTGCGCCGCCAGGAGCCAGTTTCGGGAGGAAGGAAGCCGCCTCACCTGCCGCCCGCCGTGGGCTGGCCATTCAAATACGTCTGGATGACCGGAATCCTGCTGAGCTGCGTCGGGTCTCCCCCCCGTGCCGGCTCGTAGTCGAGCGGGTTGGCGCCGAGCACGACGAAGTCAGCCACCTTGCCCGGCTCGATGCTGCCCAGCCACGCATCCAGTTCGTGCTGACGGGCGGGCTCCAGGGTGATGGCCCGCAGCGCCTCCTCCACCGTCGCCGCATGCTCGGGGCCGAGCACGTCGCTCTTCGTGAAGTCCGGATAGGCCCAGGTGCGCCGCGTCACCGCCTGCTCCACGAACCACAGCGGGCGAGCAGGCGTCACCGTCGAGTCGCTGTGCAGGGAGAAGGGAATCCCATGCCGCCGCTCGAACCCCACCGGGTCGAGGTTGCGCGCCTGCGCTCCCAGCATCTGCTCGAAGGCAGCGCCCCAGTAGGCCACATGGCCAATGAGATGCGTCACCCGTGCGTCCAGCCGGGGGACGGCGGCGCCGTCGCGCGTGACGTAGGTGCCCTCACGCAGGCTGGCGAGCTTCCGGGCCACGTCCTCGGTCCCCACCGTCTGGTGGATGAACAGCACCGGATGCGGGTTGACCGACTCCCGCTGGAGCTCCGCGAAGACCTCGATGGCCCACTGCTGCGCCTCGTTGCCGTTGGCGTGCAGCTGGAAACGCCAGCCCTTCGTCCGCCACAGCCCCCTCAGGCTGTCGGCGACCTGCCTCGGGCTCTGGTAGTTGGACCGGCCCTCGTCCTCCCCCGCGCAGTGCCCCGTGTCCAGGTACCGCAAGGGAGGCGCGAGCTGCGCGGTGCAGCCCTGCGTCGAGCCATCCACCCAGAGCTTGATGCCACCCGCCCCCAGCCACTTCGGCAGCTTGCAGCGCGGCGCGGTCCTGGGGTCACACGCGGGCCGGGTGGGCTGGAGCAGGGCCCGCTGCGTCCGGGCATCGTAGGCGACGTCGTATTTGACGAGGGCCGTGACGCGCAGCGGGACCTCGTCCCGCTCCGCCAGGAGCTGCACCGCCTCGAGCTCCGCCCGGCTCATCAGGCCGCCGTCCGCGAGGGTCGTCAGCCCCGCGTCACGCAGCTGCTGGAGGGTCCGCCGCACCTCCTCTCCCGGATGCTTGACGAGCTCCACCGGGTCCATCTGGGGAGCCCGCGACACGAACCGCTTCAGCAGCGCCTGGAAGATGGGCTGGAAGGCCGCGGACTCGCGGAGCAGCCCGGTGTACTCGCCGCCCGCCTTCACCCACTCACCGCCGTTGTTCGCGACCGAGGCAGGAGGGGCGCACTCCTGCTTGCCCGTCAGCTCGAGACAGGTGACCTCGAACGCCTTCTGGTTCGCGTAGGCCAGGTGGCCGGACTGGTCCACGATGAGGACCGGGCGGTCCTGGCTCACACAGTCCTCGAGATAGCGCCTCGGCAGCGCCAGGAAGGGCACCTCCCCGCTCCCGCCGCACGGGCCCGGGATGAGCGGCTGCCGGGACGGGTCCAGGTTCATGCCGATGAGGGGCTCCTTCGACTCGCTCCCGCCGGAGGCGTCCGGCCGCAACGTCATGAGCGCCTTCAGCAGCTCCGTCTCGCATCGAGGGGTGTTCGCTCCGGAGTACGGAGGTGGCAGGCAGGGCGCCAGGTCGGGCATCGTCGGCAGGGCCTGGAGCAGCGTCGGCAGCAGGTGCATGTGCGGCTCGATGAAGCCCGGCATCAGCACCTGCTGGGGCTCCAGGCGCACGAACGTCAGCGCTCGGGGGTCGAGCCCCTCCAGCACCTCCTGCTCGGTCCCCACCTTCAGGATGCGGCCGTGCTCGTCCACGGAGACGGCCTCGGCCTGCGTCCCCCGCTCATCCATGGTGAGGATTCTTCCGACGAAGACACGCGCACGCGCTGTGCCGGAGCCGGTTGCTCCCTTCGTCGCGCAGGCGCCGAGGAGCGCGAGCGCGGCGGAGACCACGAAAGCTCGACAGCAGGCCGGGCGGCGGCCAGGACGCGCTCGAAGGGGAGCTGGGTTCATGGGCGGGGATGAGCCCACCCCTCATCACCGGCCCGACGCCAGGGGATTCAGGCGGGTGATGCCCCCCGTCCCGGCGAGCGCCCGGCAATGGACGCTTGTCGGCCCTGCGGGGCCCGCCCCAGGGAGGCGGCTCGACGCGCTCATCGTCCGCACCGTCCCGGGCGTGCGGAGGGTGGAGGCCCCCCGGCCACGTGGCAGATGACCACCGACGTGGCCGCGCTCGCGAGGCCCGTCATGTCGTGGTGCTCGGCCAGCCAGACGTGCCGGGCCGGGTCCAACATGGGCCCTGCGCACTCGCCGCGCACTGGCGGACACTGCCTGTCCGCCCCCACTGAAGGAATCCACGATGTAAGACAAGTCGGCAAATGTGGTTGCGGGGCGCAACTCCAGAAAAGTCGGTTCGAGAATCCCTGTGTTGTGAGAATCCAGCTCACAACGACACCAGAGGACCTCCCCCCCATGGCCCCTCCTGTTCGTCGCAACTCCCCCGCGTTTCCCCGGCTGCCCCCTCCGCCCCCTCCTCCGCCGCCCAAGCCGCCGGAGCCGGTCAGGCCGCCGACGCGGCAGCAGCGGCCCCCGGACACCTTCGTCGGGCCTCGGACGCAGCCCGCGGGGCCAGTGCTCCGGCAGGGGCCCCCGACCGCGTCGGCTCCGGTGAAGGAGTCGCCGGCGCGGGAGGCCGTGAAGAATCCCGAGACGTACGCCAAGGCCCTGGATACCGGGCTGACGGTGCAGCAGAACGCCTCGGCCCTCCCGGGCTCGCGGCAGCACTACACGGACGCCCGGGCCGACGGAAACGGCCGCCTCCGCAGCCTGGCGACGTCCACCCGCAACACCCTGCGGGACACCGTCGAGGGGGGGCAGAATCCGAAGGACCTGAACACCCGCGCCGGCCAGGCCGGGAAGCTCAACAACCTCCTCAAGGGGGGGCTGGGCGCGAAGGACCTCTTCGGCGACAAGGGCCGCAAGGCGGTGGATGCCCTCACTGGAGGGCTCGTCAACGGCACGCCCGAGCAGCGCAACAAGGCCCTGGGCGACCTGGGTGACGGCGTGAAGACGCTGGCGGAGACCGCCAAGGCGGGCCTGGAGACGGCGCGCGACGTGCAGAAGTACGGCAGCGCGTACCGGGCGGCCAGCAGGTCGCTCCAGGAGGGCGCGCAGGGCCTGAACAACCAGGCGCGGCGTGGCATTGCCCGCGACATCGCCAAGAATGTCTTCAACAACGTGAACCCGGGAGATGTGAACGGCCCGGCGGCTGGCGAGCGGTTCAGCGGCCTGCGCAATGCCAACCAGGCCGGGGCCATCGACCGGACGGCCGGGGCGCATGGCATCAGCAACAACGGTGCGAGGGACCTCCTGCGCGGCGGCGCCGACGATGGCCTGAAGGCCGCGGATGACGCCCTCAAGCAGGGCATCAAGGCGGGAGCGAAGTCCGCGGCGGGCACGCTCGCCAAGACGGCGGGACGCTTCGCGCCGGGAGCCAACATCGCCATCGCCGCCGCGGACACGGCCAAGGCCGTCTCCACGCTGAGGGACCCGGAGGCCAGCACCGGCAAGAAGGTGACGGCCGGCATCACCGCGCTGGGCTCCATCGCCGCCGCCACCAACATCCCCGTGGTCAGCCAGGCCGGCGCGGCCGTCTCCGCCGTGTCGGACTTCGTCGGCGGCTTCTTCTAGGGAGCCGCGTCATGCCTGCTTCCGGCGACAGTGGCAGGAAGGCAGCGCCGAGCTCCACGGCGGAATTGCAGGGCATGGCGCTGTTGAACCGGTCCCCGGCGGCCCTTGCCTTCCGGGGGCCCACCTCCCTGCCGCTGCCCGCGGTGCGGGAAGCGCCCTCGCTCGAGGGGCTCGAGGTGGCCATGCCCGCTCCGGTGGGCGTGGCCGCGGAGGCCCTCGTCGAGCGCTTCGATGCGCTGTGCCGCTCGGTGGCGCCGCGACGGGAGCGTGCGGTGGGCGAGGCCGTGGCGCCGGGAGACGACGTGCTCCTGGACGTCGTCGGCTCCGCGGACGGAAGGCTCATTCCCTTCTCGGCCCGCGTGGACTGGTGGACGGAGGCCACGCCGGACCCGCTGCTGCCCGGCTTCTTCGAGTCGCTGGTGGGCATTCCCGTGGGCGAGGGCGTCGCGGTGGAGGTCATCCTGCCCGCCGACTACGCGGTGGAGTCGCTCCGGGGCGTGCGCGCGCGGTTCGGCGTGGAGGTGAAGGCCGCGCGCGAGGTAACGCCGTTGGACGAGGAGTCCGCGGAGCTCTTCGCCGCACTCGGCCGGGGCTCCAACATGGACGAGGTGATGGAGCAGCTCGCGGGGGAGCTGGCCCGCGAGCAGGCCGAGCGGCGCGAGCAGGACTTCCGCGAGCGCGTGCTGGCGGAGGTGGCTCGCCGCACGCAGGTGGACGTGCCCGCGAGCCTCGTCGACGAGTCGCTCCGCACGCGGTGGTCTGAGAATGAGTATCCACTGCTGGTCCGCCTGGGGATTCCGGCGGAGCAGCTCCCGGAGTCCTTCGAGGGGTGGCGGAAGGATGCCGCGACGCGCTCCGAGGCCGAGTTCCGGCTGCGGCTGGCCCTGGGGTTGCGGGCCATCATCGACCGTGACGGCGTGAGGCCCCAGCGCGAGGACGCGGAGGCGCTGTTCGACGGCCTCGTGGAGAGCGCCGGGCTGCGCCGGGAGGAGCTGGGACGACTGCTCCAGTCCGACAAGGTGCTGGGCCAGAAGTTCGATGAGCTGGCGATGCACGTGGCGGCCGTGAGTCACGTCATGGCGAAGGCCACGGCCGTTGCCGAGCCGGCGAGGAGCCCCCAGGAGTAGGGGCGGCTCGCCGCCGTTCAGCAACTGAGCGCGGAGTCCGCGGGACGGATGAGCAGCCGCCACCGGCGTCCCTCGAGGAACAGGAGCCCGGGGACGGCCTGGGCCTTGTAGACGCCCACGGGAACAGCGCGTCCTGCCTGGGGTTTGCTGTCGCCTTGGCCCACGGGTTCAAGTCCCGTACTCCGCCCGAGTCGCCAGCCGCGCAAGGCTCGAAGGGCAAGAACTTCTGAGCCCGGAGCCCCGAGCAGTATGGGTTCACCGAACAATCGCGTTGCGATTGTAAATCGACATCAGCAGCAGGTCCGCCCCGCCTTCCGGGCGTTCTATCGGGCAATACATGCGCGGCCTACACTCCCGCGCCACACCCCTCCTCGGCTCGAATCCCTGGCCGGGGCAATCCTGCTTCAGGAGCATTTCATGAACAGATGTCTCAGCCTCCTCTGCGCGGCCCTCCTCCTGTCCAGCGCGCTGGTGCCAGGAGTCGCGATGGCCAGCCCGACGTTTCCGTATCCCTGGCCGGACTACTCGGTGGTGCCGGTGTTGTTCGTGCCCACCGACTGGAGCGTGAGCAGCGCCGAGGTGCAGGCAGAGGCCACCGCCATCAACAACGCGATGGCCGACATCCAGCGCTTCTATGCGGCCCACAACAACGGGGCGACCTTCGTGCTGAACCCGGTGCAGGTGGTTCAGGCCAACGGCACCAAGGAGGCGTACGGCATCTCGTGGGGGCCGGGGAACATCTACGACGACGGGGTCATCACCATCACAGGCAACATGGAGGCGGCCGTCATGGCGGAGCTGCACTCGCGCGGGTTCCCCACCCCGCCGGCGCAGAATGAGAGCGGCTACGTCACGATGATTTTCTTCAAGGGCGCCGGCGGCTTCGCTGGAGGCCGTGGGTATACCAGCGGCAACGGCGGCCAGGCCATCGTCGGCGACTGGGCCATCGACAGCATCCAGGGCAATGTGGCGGAGGGCGCCTACTGGTGGTCCGGCCAGCGCAAGCAGACCGGCGCGGTCGCTCACGAGCTCGGCCACGGCTTTGGCCTGCCCCACCCGGATGGGGTGGGCTGGGGGATGGAGACCTCCGTGATGGGCTACTGGTGGGACTATCCGACCATCGGTCTGAACAACTACGACCGGAGCTTCCTCGCCGCGAACAAGAGTGCCTTCTTCACCGTTCCGGCGGCGCCGACCGGTCAGACCGCGACTGCGCTCAATGGCACCAGCATCCGGGTCAACTGGACCGACAGGTCCAGCAATGAAACCGGGTTCCAGCTCACCAACGGTGTCACGACCGTGAGCTTGGGCGCCAACACCACCACGTACACGTGGGCGGGCCTGTCGCCCAACACCTATATGTGCTTCGCCATCCGCGCCTACAGCGCCACGGGCACCTCCCCCTGGACGCCGTACGCATGCACCACCACGCCCACGGTGCCCGCCATGCCGACGAATCAGACGGCCATCGCCATCAGCAGCTCCAGCATCCGGGTGACCTGGACGGACACCTCTGGCAACGAGACCGGGTTCCAGCTCACCAACGGTGTCACCACGCTGAACCTCGGCGCCAACACCACCACGTATACCTGGGGCGGCCTCGCGTCTCGCACGTACATGTGCTTCGCCATCCGCTCCCAGAACGCGGCAGGCGCCTCCGCCTGGACGCCGTACGCCTGTACGACGACACCGTAGCCACGGGCGCTAATCCCGAGGTTGCCTGAGCGAGGCCCAGGCATTCCTCGGGCTGGGGCACCGCGCTCGTCCCTGCCGCGGGCCGCCGCCATCCATGCGCACGGTGTTCGTCGATGACGTCTTCGAGCAGGGCGACGAGGAAGAGCCAGGCCAGCTCGACAACAGCGAGGTCTTCGACCGGATTCGCAAGGGCCTGCCCGTCTTCCGCGAGCGCCCCTGACGCGAAGCCCGGCTCAAAGGCCTTGAAGGTGCTCGCGGGGACGTGAATCCGTCAACACGTCCTCCGTGGCGGGCTCGTTCGAGACGCCCATGTCAGGCGCGGCTCCGCTTCAGGGCTTCAGCGGAGCCGGCCCGGGGCTCAGCTCAGCGGCTACTTCCGACCGACGAACTCGGAGGCGACCGTGATGCTCTTGGCGCTGCCCTTCACGGCCATGCCGGTGAACCGGCTGTACGGCGACGCGGCGCCCTTGACGGTGATTTCGACGTAGGTGGACTCCACTTCCTTGCCATCCACCACCAGCACGAAGGCCTCACCCTTGCCGGCGGAAATGCCCCACACCGCGCCGTCGATGGCGTCCGCCGAGCTCGTCTTGCGAGCCCCGTAGTAGACCGGGCGGTAGGTGGGGCGCCAGTACAGCCCGTTGCCCGGCCAGTTCCACCGGATGTAGAGGGGCACGTAGCCCGAGCTCTGCACCGAGAAGTCGAGACCGGCCGCGGTGTACGAGTCGATCTGATACTGCGCCCACGGGCTGTCGTAGTTCACGACGAGGCCCATCTGAGCCCCCATCCCGCCGGCGCCGCGGGCGGCAGCCGACACCGAGCTCGTGGTGAGCTCGAGGGTGCTGAGGACCTTGTCGCCGTCGAGCGCCGTCAGCGTGAGGGAGTCGAGCTCATCCACCACGGCCTCGTGAGACCAGGCCGAGGCGTCCTCGAACGTGCTGGAGATGCCGTCCGACTTCGAGTCCTTGAGCCCGCCGACCTCGAGGCCCGTGGCGCCACGGTCGACCGTCGCCGAGCCCAGGGCGCAGGTCTGGATGCCCTTGAAATACTCGGTGCACCCCGCCTCCACCTGCGACGGCTGGGCATCCAGGGAAGACCCGCTGCCGTCAGCGGGCACCTCGCCCTGGCAACCCGCGAGGGTCATGAATGCGGTCGCGAAGAAACGCCGTGTCCAGTTGTGATGCATTCGGCACCTCCTGTCATCGGTGACAGATGCCTTCCACCATTGGAAGACGGTCGCGCGCCCTGCACCGGACGCGCCAATGACGCGGCGCCCTGCAGCAGGCACTACGCGCTGCGCAGAGAGGAACTGTCGACCGCACGGTTGTAACCTGTTTTGTTACGAATTCGGACCCGCTGTAGCGCTCGCCGCTACAGGCTGCGGACCGTGCACAGCACCGTGACGTGACAGTGACGTCCGCGCGCTTCGTTTCATCCCGCTCGCGGCCCCAAGCCCTCAAGTACCGCAGCCATTGTCCGAAGGCGGCGCGGGCGGAAGCGGCGGGCCACGGGGCGCTTCGAGGACGTGTCGTGGCTCGGTGGCGGAGACCTCCACCCGCGTCTGCCCGGGCGCGGTGAGACTCACGGGTACGCGAACGAACGCCATCCCGTCGAGCCCGGGCCGCGTCTCTCCTACCAGCAGCGTGTATCGGCCGAGCGGAAGCTGGCTGAACGTATATGCACCGGAGCTGTCGCGCGTTTGGAGCGCCCCGCAGTCCTCGCAGGGGTCGGCGCGAAGGACGCCTCGTAGCTCCAGGGACTGCTTCCACGTCGCCGGCATGGGGACCTCTCCCTCCAGTAGCCCGAGCCACACGTCCTTCCTGGGCACCTGGACCGACAGGGCGGCGGGACCACTGCGCGCCGACAGCTCCATGAGCAAGGTGCCGCGCGCGGGAAGCACGACCTGACGGGGAGAGAAGAAGTGCAGCGGAGCCCCGGCCTCGTCTTTCGGGACGACCTGGACGGAGCACGGCTGGCCGCCCTCCAACCCATGCACCGCGAAGCGCCCCGCGGCGTCGACGTGAATGGGAAACGGCGCGCAGCCCACGTCCAGCCACGCCTCGCCCAGGGGGCGCCCCTGGTGGTCCTTCACCACGCCGGCGAGTTTCACCTCGGGAGTGAAGCGCACCGTCACCGCATCCTCGGCGGCGCCCACGGGCACACGCAGGAGGGGAATGGGGGCACGCGAGTAGAACGAGTCCTCCCGCTTGGCGACCCGGAGGAACAGCGGCTCCTTCTTCAGCGGACCGAGCTGGAAGCGCCCGTCCGCATCCGTCGACGTCGACACGAAGTCTCTCAAGCCGCTCCTTGGCGCATCCGCGTGGTCGAGCGAGACGATGGCACCGGCGATGGGCGTGCAGCCGTCCTCCTTCACGACGCGTCCGCTCACCATGCGCCCGCGCTGCAGGACGATGGGCTCGCGAATCCGGCCCCGCTTCCCCGCCGGGACCTCGACGACGAGGAGCTCCGCCGCGAACCCTTCCGCCCAGAACGTCAGGGTCGACCGGCCTTCGGGAACGGGCACATCGTGGAATTGCCCCGAGGGGTCGCTGAAGTAGCGGTTGTTCACGGAGAAGGCGGGAACAGGCCTTCCCTCCGGGTCCACCACCCGCCCCTCGACCGAGCGCCAGCGCTCCAGGACCACGGTGACCTCGTCCTGTCCGGGAGCCACCTTCACGGGTGACAGCTCCTGGAACAGCTCGTACCGATGCCAGGCCCTGACGCGCACCGCGCCCGCTCGCAGGCCCTCCAGCGTGAAGCGCCCCTGGGCGTCGCTGCGCGTCTGGCTCCCCTCGAGCTGCGCCTGCGACCAGAGCAGACCTCTCACGCTGCCCGGGTCGGTATGCGCGAGTGGCGTGGCCATCACGCTGGCTCCGGCGATGGGGCGTCCTGCCGTATCCACGACCCTGCCGGTCAGGGGCGGACGGAGACTGCTCCCCTTGAACGAGAGCACCAGCGAGTGGCGCTTCCCGGCGACGAGGGAGACTTCACCGGAGGTCTGCCACCCGAAGCACTCGCGATTCCAGAAGACGGTGGCGCGAATGCGCGTCGCGGGAAGCACGGCCTGCTCGACCCGTCCCTCTACGTCGGTCTTCAGCGGGGACGAGAGCACGACCCCCGTGGAGGCATCCTGGAGGCTCACGAGGACGCCAGGCAGCGGCTGCCCCCGCGGGTCGAGGACCTGCACGCCCAGCGCCGAGGAGGCCCCTCGCAGCTCGACGTCCCGCTGGGGAGCGGCGACCCGCGTCTGTGAAAGAGCCTGTCCGCCGAGAATGACACTCAACGTGACCCATCCCTCGGGAATCCCCGTCACGGTGAAACGTCCTTCGGCATCGCTCTCTGCGGAGGCGTTCTCGCTGTGGTCCTTCGAGCTCCTCACCCTCGCGCCCGGCAGTGGCTGTCCGCGGGCATCCAGGACCCGGCCTGAAATCGCGACGGGCTTGCGCAGCTTCACGTCCATCCGCCGCTGCGTGCCCGGAGCCAGCTTCAACGAAGCACGCATGGGCAGGTAGCCCTCCGCCAGGACGTCGATGAAGACTGACAGCTCTGGGCCCGGCTGCAGCGCGAGGCGCGCCTCACCCCTCGCGTCCGTCACCGGCCCGTCTTCCAGGAAGCGTGGCGCCTCCCAGGCCCTGGGGGAACCCGGTGCGGCCCGAGCCCCCGGGATGGGCTGTCCCCGCACGTCCACCACGCGCAGGAGCACCTCGGCCGAAGCCACTTCGGAGGTGCAGGCGTACGCCTCACGCGGCTCCGGCACGGGCTCGGAGCCCTGCGGTTCCGGGGTCGACGCGGCAGGAAGCGCATGGGCGCAGGCGGCCCACGACAGCACGAGGACCCACGACAGCACGAGGAGCTTCAGCGCAGCTCGCGAAGAGGGCATGCGGCGAGCCTGGCATTCGCGCGGGACGGCTCACCTCCAGGCTCTCTCATGATTCGCGCATGAAACCATCATGAACCCGGTCAGCGCGGGCGGTGCTTCGCGGAGAGCCCGTCGCGCCACGCCCACCTCTTCCGCACCTCCCCGGGGCGGACGCCGACCTGTACGACCTCGATTGGCCGCCAGGCATCAGCGTCAGCATCCGCCTCCGGCCGCCCGTTCAATCGATGATGATGGGGTCCTGGCAGTAGTTGCTGTTGATGTACGTCTTGCCGCAGAGGTACGTCAGGCCGCCCGGAAATCTGTATCCGGTGCGGCACCCCGTGTCGCGAGGCGTGTAATTGACGAGTTGACAGCTGGAGAGGTAGTTCAGGTCGAGGCAGCGCCCCGTCTGATACCCGAGAGCGTCCGTCTGGCAGCGCGCGGGGTAGAGAGGCTGCTCCACCGAGCCTTGAAACTCATCGTTCTCCGGCGGCGCTTCCTCGACACCCCCGCAGCCCACGGAGCCCAGCATCACCATCAGCCCCCAAGCGCCCCAGACGATCTTGTTTCGCATTGTGTCACCTCACAGCGAGAGAGATGGACAGCCCAGCGACTCGTCTGGTTAGCACACAGTGTGTTTCATCTGCCAGGCACACCTTCCCCTGCAGGACGTGTTCGGAGGGACCTCGGCGGCCATGGCTGAGGCACCTTCAGGTCCAGTACGTCAGGGCGAGGCCGGCTCCTGGAGGTACAGCTCTCGGAAGTTGCTCACGTCCTCGCCAATGGGGCCGACTTCCTTCCCATCGGGCTCCAGCAACCAGAACCAGTCGTAGCTGCCGCCGCCCAGGAAGTACTTGTGCAGCTGGACGATCAACCTGCCCTGGTGCTCGCCGCGGGGGATGACCTCCAGGGTGTTGCCCGGAGAGACGAACTGCTCCTTGCCCGTGGCCACGTCCACCTTGTGCACGGCGCCCGAGGTCACCCAGGCCGCGCTCAGGAAGAAGACCGTCTTCCCATCCGGAGAGAACTGGGGCGCCTCGAGCGCTCCGAGGAACTTCTTCGGCTCATCGCTCCCAGCGGAGGCGACGAGCCGCCTGGGCTTTCCGCCCGCGGTGTCCACCCACCAGAGCGCATTGGCCTCGACCTCGCCCGTGGTGGACTCCAGCTTCTTGCCGGAGCCCTTGCGGACAAAGACGACGGCCTTGCCATCCGGAGAGAGGCTCGGCTGCGAGTCCTGCGCCGAGGAGGTCAGCGAGCGCCTCTTCCCGTTGGCCTCCACGAGCACGATTCTGCCCTTCTCCTCCACCACCGCTGGCCCGCGCGCCTGAGCGGGCAGGGCCAGCAGCAGGACGGACAGCAGCGCCGGAACGGCGGCCTTCATGGAGGAGCGGAGGGTGGGCATGGACTGAGTTGACCCAGTCCATGTTCACCTTGCAATGCGGGCCCTGCGGGTGCCAGCTCCTGGAGTTGTTCGACGTGTCCAGGTCCCGATGAATCAGTCGACCAGCGGTCCCCACTCCCCGCGCCGGTAGTCCTCCATGCGGAGCCGGTGGCCGGTGCGGTGGTCCGTCACCTGGCCGTCGCGCTCACGCACGGTGCGCACCTTGTCGCCTCGCATGCCGCTGCCCAGCTGCTGCCGGCGCGCGGCGTTGGCTTGGGCGGCGGCGCCCCGCTCGGCCTCGTCCAGCAGCCGCGCGCGGAGCAGCCGCAGCGCCAGCTCGCGGTTGCGGTGCTGGCTTCGCTCCGCCTCGCAGCGAACGGTGAGGCCGGAGGGCAGGTGGGTGAGGACGACGGCGCTCTCGGTCTTGTTGCGGTGCTGGCCTCCGGGGCCGCTTCCCTTGGTCGTGCGCCATTCCAGCTCCGCCGGGCGCAGCACCCGCTCCGTCTCGGAGGGTTCGCGCAGCACGGCCACCGTCACGGTGCTGGTCTGGATGCGGTCGCGCTTCTCGTTGGGGGGAATGCGCTGCCAGCGGTGTCCGCCGGGCTCATTGCGGAAGAGGTGCGCGGCGCGCAGGCCCTCGGCGCGGAACACGAGGAGGCCGGGGCGCTCGTCCAGCACCTCCAACTCAAAGCCCCCTCCGAGCCCCCAGCGCGCAGTAGACGGAGAACTGCTCGCGGACGAGGAGCCGGGCATCCTGCCCGCCCTCTCCCGCCCTCACTTCGACGATGACTGCTTCCATGGTGACCTCCACGCTTCGGGCAATGCGACGGTGCGCAGGTGCCAGACCTGACGGCTCCGGGGTGAAGCACCGAAGGCGTGTCACACTGTCATCACACTTCTGCGCGGCCAGCGGTTCTCCGGGAGCGAACCTCCGAGCGGGAGGGGCCGCGTGAGTGCCAGGCGCACAGGCGGGATGGACTCTTTCGCGCCCTTGTCGATTTCATCCGCCCTCATTCGTCGCCCGGCTGCAGAACCCGTTATCCACCTCACCTTTTGACACGGGACGTCATGAACAAGCAGATCATCTTCAACCTGCCGGTCAAGGACCTGGACAAGTCCAAGGCCTTCTTCTCCGCGCTCGGCTTCAGCTTCAATCCCCAATTCAGCAACGAGAGCTCGGCGTTCATGGTCATCGTGGAAGGCAGCATCCAGGCCATGCTGATGACCGAAGCGTTCTTCAAGTCCTTCACCAACAAGCCCGTCGTGCAGTCGAAGGAGGCCAACGAGGTCATCATCTGCCTGAGCTGCGAGAGCCGGGATGAAGTGGACAGTCTGATTGCCAAGGCCGTCGCCGCCGGCGGCCGCACTCCGCATCCGCCCGAGGACCACGGCTTCATGTATGACCAGGGCTTCGAGGACCTCGACGGCCACCTGTGGAACCTGGTCTGGGTGGCGCCGCAGGCCTGATGCGGCCGGCCGGGCTGCTCAGCGCTCGTCCCAGTCGCACCTGAGCAGCCCCTGGTTCGCGGTGCCGGCCAGCTCGCCGTGCCCGCTCCAGCCGCCCCCGTCTCACCGGAGTACGGGGATTCGGACCAGGAACAGGGCCCGCCCTCCCCCGTGCGCCGCCGTGCTGTACGGGGTATCCAGCATGCGGTCCGAGACTCGCAGGCGCCCGGAGAACATGCCCGTTGCCCAGAAGGCCTGCTTCCCTACCACGAAGGCCCTGAACTCCAACCAGGAGGCCTGGGTCCCAGGCCTCAACTCCGCCAGGGGCCGCATCGCGCCCGTGAGCGCGTCGACCCCGATGAACACGGGGTGCACTCTGCCGGGCGCCGTGCTCCGGACCCCAGTGAGGACGACCTCCTGGGGCCCGGGTGAGATGCCTATCTCCCGGGGCAGCGCATCCTCCTGTCCAGCCATGGGCAGGAGCCATCGCAGCTCGCCCGTGTCCGGATGGATGCCCGCGACGAGGGAGCGGGGCTCGGAAGTCATGCTCACGCCCCCCCTCGAAGAAGAGCTGTGGACGCGGTCAAGGATGTCGGTGATGCCATACACCAGGTTCGTGCTCGAGGCGGCGACCCGGTCCGCACGACACCGGGTGCCTTCCGTGTCGAGCATCCGCTCCCAGAGGGGCTCCCCCGTCCTGGCGTCGTGTGCGCGAAGGAAGCACCGGTCCCCCTTCGCGTCTGGCTGCTCGACCAGTTTCTGGTGGGAGAAGCCGTACTCGAAGGTGTTGCCTGCCACCACCAGCCCTCCGCCCGGCAGCAGTGCGCTCGATTTGGGCTCCCCCGGCTCCGTCCGCTTCCATTCCAACGCCCCGTCCGGTGTCAGGCTGAGCACGACCATCTGGTTGATGCGCGAAGTGGTCACCGCGAGGATGCGCTCCGGCGTCGGCGTCAGCTGCAGTGGCTGGTCGTTGCCCGCGGAGGAGACGCCCGGCGGCTCGAAGCGCCACACGACACGTCCCTGCCCGTTCAACCGGAGCACCGTGGGTTTGCGCGAGTAGCTCTCCTCCAGGTTGCAGCGCGTGTATCGCTCTGTCGGGTCTGGCTGGGCCTCCTTCGCCTGGGGGCCCAGCTCGAACAGGCCCAACGCGGAGACATAGAGGGTGTCGTCATCCAGCGCGGCAACACGAAGGCCCTCGCCGCAGGTCCGCGCAAGCAGCACCCACCGCACCGCTCCCTCACGCGACAGACGCGTGACGAACTGGGAGGTCTCCTCACGTGCAACGACGAATGGACCTGTGGCCTCCCGGCCTGCTTCCACCTCGCCCGTGAGCACCACATCGCCGGAGGGGAGCTCGACCACGTCCTCCCCTCGGTCGTATCCCCCCTGTGCCTGGGACACCATGCCGCTCAGCAGCATTCCCTTCGCCGCGGTACCTCCCAGCCGGCCCACCGGTGTCCGCGCCGCGCACGCCGAGGCACACGCGACGAGGAGCAGCCCCCATTGACAGCGGCTCCACACGGACCGCCATGAACCCCGGGAAGCAATGCCTGGAGAATCCTTCATGCCTGGAGTCTGCAGGGCAGGGACAGGGTTGGAAAGCAGGAGCGTGCGGGCCGGTGCGGGGGGATGGCGCTTTGGAGGCAAAACCGACGCGGGGCCACGGCCCGAACACGCCGGCCCACCGCTAGGGAGCCGGCGGCTCCGTCGCCCGGGCCTCGGAGACGATGGCACCGTGCCCCTCCCCCGCGAGCGCGAGCACCTTCTTCGCGTAGCTCTTGCGCAGGGGGGCGTCGCCCGCGCGGGCCGCGGCGCGCATGGCGCCCCCGAGGCTTCGCAGCCTGCCCGGAGCGTGCACGAGGCTCTGCTCGTACGCGGCGCGCGCGGGCCCTGGCTCGCCGAGCTCCAGGAGCAGGTCTCCGAGCAGCTCGCGCGCGGGCAGGAGCGGTCCGGGGGAGACCTGGTGCGGACCGATGGCCTCCTCCAGCGTCGCGGCCTCGGCGAGCAGCTTCTTCGCCTCCGCCTCCTGCTTCTCCACGTGCGCCGTCCACCCGAGCACCGAGAGGCGATAGGACTCGAGCAGCTTGCCGAAGTACGCGTACGGGCCTGTCTCCACCGTCTTCGCATGCTCCGCGAGCTGCGCGGCGGCGGTGCGCGCGCCCTGCACATCCCCCATCCGCGCGGCGCCGAGGCCACGCGCGTAGGCGACGAGGCCGTTCACGAACGGGTAGCGCTCCGACGCGGCAATCGGCGCCACCTCTAGCTTCGCGGCCTCCGCCCACGTCTCCCGCTCCAGCACATAGCGCGCGGGAGTCATCGCGCGCGCGAAGGCCGCGGGGAACTCGAGGGGCGGGTAGACTTCGCGCCCGGTCGCGACCTCCTGCACCACCGCGCGCGCGTCGGCCTCGCGCCCCTGCTGGAGGTAGCCATAGCCGAGGTAGTCGAGCGCGTGGAACGTGTCCGCCATGACGCCGCCGGGGTGACGCACCGCCATCCATCGCGTGGCGGCCTCGATGGAGCGGCGATTCGAGCGGATGTTCTCCTCCCACTGCCCCAGCCGCACGTAGATGTGCGAGGGCATGTGCAGCGCGTGCGGCACCTGGGGGGCGATGGCCTCATAGGCCCTGGCGGCCTTCAGGCCCTGCTGTGCGATTTCCGGATAGTCATAGGCGTGGATGAGGTAGTGGACCAGCCCGGGGTGCTTCGGGTGGTTCGCCCAGGCGCGCTCGAGCAGCCCGACCGCGCGCTTCTGCTGCGCGAGCGAGCGGTCCTCCTTCGGCGCGGTGCCGAGCAGCGCGAGCGAGTAGAAGGCCGTCACCTCCACGTCCGCCGGAAAGCGCCGGTGGAGCTCCTCGAGCGTGGCCCGGAAGGCCTCCGCCCGGCCACCCGGCGTGGGCGCCCCGCCGTGACATGACGGAATGCCCTCGGCGCTCTTCGCGCTGCCACCCTTCACTCTGGGCGGCAGCCGGTCATGCCAGTAGGCGTGGATGGCGGAGATGAGCCCGACTTCCATCGGGCTCTTGCCTCCGAGCTTCAGGGCGAGGTCGGCCGCCGCGGTGCCAGCGGCGACCTCCTCGGGGGACGGAGGCGCCCAGAGGGGGTGGTAGTAGGTCATCGCCTCTCCCCACCGCGCCGTCGCGCAGCGGGAGTCACGCTCCGCCGCCTTCTGGAAGGAGATGCGGGCCTCCTCGTAGAAGAAGCTGTGGAGGAGCGCGACGCCGCGCTCCAGCTCCGGGCGCGCGGCGGGTGCGCAGCGCTGGTGCACGGAGACGGCGCCCACCGCGCCCAGGTCGACCTGCGGGTTCGCGACGGGCGCGGCGCCGAGCGACAGCGCGAGCGCGGAGAGACAGAGTGCGGTCTGCATGGTGTTCCCCCGTTTGGCCTGACACGTTCGCCTCGCGAAGGGGCCGAGAGCAAGTGCCGGAGCCTGGAACGTACGGGCCCCGCCACTCCGGAGGCCGCCTCTCGCCGCGCCGCGCGCTCCGGGACGGCGACTTCGGCTCCGGGGTACGTCGTCCTCCACCAGGGGCAGCTCGAACGGGTTGCGCACGGTGCCGTTCTCGATGAGGTACGGCGTGCCCTGGAAGCGCAGCAGGCGGGCCGGGGACTCCTTCCGCGACCAACACTTCAGGCTGTCCTGCTCCTGCGCCGACACGGCCCCCCGGCGTCATTGCTTCGCGGACGCACTTCCCCATACGGAGGCGGGCGCGGAAGCGCGTCGTGGCCTTTCGGCTTCACCGAGAGCCTCGGCGCGCAATGGACCTCCATCTCGATTGCGCCACACGGGCGAGCCCGCGCGGAGGCGCTCGTCGCGGAGCGCTACGGCCGCGAGGACTGGACACGCGACGCCGTCTGCTGACCCGCTAGGATGAGCGCTCCTCAGAGGAGCCGGTCATGTCCGAGCACACCATCGCGGCGATGCAAGCAGGCGCCGCGGCCAGCAACCACTTCGCCTTCGCCCTCCAGGCCCGGTTGGGCGCGAAACCCGAGAACACGTTCTACTCCCCGGTCAGCCTCTCCCTCGCGCTGGCGATGACGGCGCTCGGGGCACGGGGTGACACCCAGGCGCAACTGGAGCGGGTGCTCGGGCTCGATGCGGTGCGGGAGACGACCTTCCAGAAGGCCTACGCGGCGCTGGGTGGCCACCTCGCCGCCGCCAACAAGAGTGGGAACGTGGAGCTGCGAACCGCCAACCGCCTCTGGGGACAGCGCGGGTTCGGGTTCCTCCCGTCCTTCCTGGACGCGACGCGCAGCCACTACGGCGCATCGCTGGAGGAGGTGGACTTCCAGCGGGACACCGAGGCCGCCCGCCAGCACATCAACCGATGGGTCGCGAAGGAGACGCGGGAGAAGATTCGCGAGCTCATCGGGAAGGAGGTGCTGGATGACCTCACGCGCCTGGTGCTGACCAACGCCATCTACTTCCGGGGCACATGGCAGGACCCGTTCAACCCCGACTACACCCTGGATGACGTACCCTTCCACGTCTCGTCCCGCAGGACGGCGAAGGTCTCCATGATGGAGAGAATGGAGTGGTTCTATCACGGCGAGGACGAGCTCGCGCAGTGGCTGGAGCTGCCCTACGAGGGCGGAGAGGTGGTCATGCTCATCGTCCTGCCGAAGCGCATGGACGACCTGGTCCGGCTCGAGGCGTCACTGGACGCGCAGGTGCTGGACAAGCGGGTCTCCCAACTGGACGGCGGAAAGGTGGAGGTGAGGCTGCCGAGGTTCAAGCTGTCGACGACGCTCCAGCTCAACGACGTGCTGTCCGACCTGGGGATGCCGCTGGCATTCGACCCGCTCCTCGCGGACTTCTCGGGCATGACGACGAAGGAGCCGCTGAACCTCTCGGCGGTGCTGCACCAGGCGGAGCTCACCGTGAACGAGCAGGGGAGCGAGGCGGCGGCAGCCACGGCGGTGGCCATGATGACCAGGTCGGTGCCCCTGGAGCTGACGCGCTTCCACGCGGACCACCCGTTCCTGTTCTTCATCCGGGACACGTCGAGTGGCGCGGTGCTGTTCCAGGGGAAGCTGGTCGACCCCGAGGCGTAGTGCCTCGGTCGCCCCGGCTGTACATGCGGTCGAAGGTGGGTGACAGCGCCGCAAGCGCCGCATCGGCCATGTCCTTCACTCGGCGAAGCGGATGGTCCTTTGGAACGCGCTCTCCCGGCGTCCTCAGGCTGAACATCGTCGCTTGCTGCTTGGGCGTCCCACGCATCGCGTCCTCCGATGCGCGTCTCCTCTCATGAGTAGGGGCGGGGTGTCGCTCCCCCGCCCAGGGACTGTCTCAACAGCCTGCTAGGGCGCGCCGCATCTCGTTTTCTGAAACGCAACGGTCGATGGCTTTTGGGCGTAGAGGCATGCCTTCTCCTGGGCCGCGCAGTGGGACGATTTCACCTTGTCGCCCCTTGAATACTTTGCATGGCATTCCTTCCCCTGCGCGATGCATGCGTTCTTGCAAGCCGCTTGAATTTCGTTGGGCTTGTTCCAAACGTAGTCAATCCTGGCTCCGCGGCTGGGGTCGATGAAGAGCTTGAAGCGAACGTTTTTGACGTTCCCCTCGTCCTTGATCTTTTTCTTGTCGTCGTGGCACGCCACGGTGGGGGCGGACAATCCGCCCAGGGGGTATGAGGGGCTCCCTTTGGCCGCGGAGGCTGGGGGCATCACGCAAAACACGTGGGCGGGCGACGTCGGGGGGCTCTCCGGCGGCGGCTCGCTGTCGGCGGGTTGGGCGTAGGCAAGGGACACGGCGAAGAGAGAGACAGACAGAAGGGTCTTCATTCCAGGAGGATAGTTGGGCCGGACTCCCGCCGTCACCGCGATAGGAGCGCTCAACGTATAGGCGGAATGGGCGGCCACTTTCACCTCGGCGTCCGGTAGCCGCGCTGTGCGCCCCCTCGGACGCTGGCGGGCCGTGGCCCTCGAGGGGGTGCGCGGCCCCGCCGCGTGCCTGCGCGCACTCCTTGCCTGTCCGGCGGCCTGGGTGGCCCAGCCGGTGCCGCTCAAACCGAGGTGTCGGGGACCTCTGCCCTTCAGTGCAGCCACTCCCCTTGGGGCAAAGCCTCGTGCAGAGGCCAGGACAAGGGGACGGTGCGCAACCCCAACTGCCTCAACACCTCCTTGATGCCGGGGCCTTTGAGCACCTCCACTCCCCTCCGGCGCCCGCCGCAGCCAGGACAGGTGAAGACGTCGAAGTCGAAACTGCGCTTGAGCAGCGTCGCCCCGTCCAACCGCGCTGCGCACTGCGCCCTCCTCACCTCCGCAGCGCCAGCAGGGGCCTCAACGTGGGTGCGCGCGGAGGGAACGCTGGACGTACCGGCCGGGTCCGCGTGCGCGCGCCCGGTCATTGAGGGGGGACGTGGCCGGCCGGGGACTCGGGGTTGACGACGTGGAACTCGTGCCCCTGCGGTAGGGCCGGGCGTCTGTCACTACCCCTGGAGCGGTAGGGCCGGGCGTGCGACGTTGTGCGAGCGTCGCGCCCATGGAAAACGACAAGGCCTATCGAATCTATCTCCGGAGCGTTGCGCGACTCAACCTCGATTTGGTCGGCGACCCAATTGAGCATCTGGTTGCCGCCGCCATTGGGGCGATAGACGCCCGCGAGTTGAAAGCCCCCCGAGGGCCCGAGGCGCTGACGCAGGCGGTCGACCGTATCCTGGGGCGAAGCGAAGGCACAGGCGAACCAGTCGGTGGAGGCATTGGCCCCATGACCGCCGGACGTCCCGCGCGCTGAAACGAACCGGTCATTGATGCAGACGTGTCGGGGCGGGCGCTTAGGGCAGCCTCCCCTGCAGCACGACAGGAGATTGCCTACATGGACGAGTCGAAAATCAAGTCGGGAACAACCGTGGAGATTCCCGGCATGTCCGGGCCGACGAGTGAGCTGCAGAGAATCCTCGAGGGAACCGAAATCACATTGGAGGATGTGCGCACCGCGGTGGCCCTCCTGGCCGCCACCGCGAAGGGGCAGTCGACTGTGGTGGTTGGGAAACTGGGGATGGGTGGCGGTGCAGCCATGGTGCCCCCGCTTCCTAACGCGGACGACGTGCGGCAGCTCGAGAAGCGGCTGGAGAGCGTCGAGGCCCGGCTCCAGGAGACGAACGAGAAGCTGGACCGAGTACTGGCGGCGCTCAGCGCGAAGTAGCAGAGGACATCATGGCGATATTGATGGTCAGCTACGACTTGGTGACGCCGGGCCGCGACTACGCCGACCTGTACGCAGCACTGAGGACCTATAGAACTCGAGCCCGCCCTGTCGAGTCTGTGTGGCTCATTCAAACCACCAAGACCACTGAGCAAGTTGCCGACCACCTCGCTCAGCACATTGATGCCAACGACAAACTCATTGTGTTGATTGTGGATACAAGCGATTGGACGACCTACGGCTTGGGGAAGAGAATCCTTCGGTGGCTTCATTCGAGGCTCTGAGGCTCTCTTCCAGGGTCGCCGCCGCCACGAGCACACCGCCCTGGGGATGATGGCCTGCGCGGTGTCGCAGGCCCACCGGTCCTGCCCTGCCTGCGTCATGTGCAGGCCGTCGCCCGCGTCGTACGTCACCCGCAGGCGCGTGGGCGTGCCCGGCCCGCCGTGGGTGACGTAGAGGTCCACCAGCACCAGTCTGCGAGAGCCGGTGCAGCAGAAGTAACCGCACTGGCGGCGCTCAGCGCGACGTTGCAGGCCGAGGTGCTAGGGTTCGCCAGCCATGCGGACTCTTCACGTTTTGTGGCTTTCGCTGGCCGTGTCGTTGCTGGGCTGCTCCACGACTCCTCGCGCTCCTTTGCAGCAGGCGTGGGCCGAGGCTGCGGAGGAGTGCGACGACCCCGAGGAGGACCAGTGCGTCACCCTCCTGTGCCTGGGTGACGCCTGCGGCTTCTACCGCTGCGAGGACATGCCCAGCGACGTCGAGCTGACGCGCTTCCCGGGGGCGCGCCCTCCTCCGGCGGCGCCGGGCAGTGGCCCGCGGAGGAACTGGGGCGGCGCGGGGAAGCTGCCCGGTGGTGCCGTCATGGTGTTCCCCCACTGGAACGGCGCTCCTGAACGAATCATCCCCCCGTCACACCGGCTCCCGCCTGGTCACTGGGAGAAACACCACATCTTTCCCCAGGAGCGGCAGCTGGCTCTCTGGTTCGAGCAGCAAGGCGTCAAGATCCACAGCTACACCCTGCCCATTCCGCTGGACCTGCACCGGCGGATTCACAACCCCGGAGGACGTGGGGGGCCGTGGAACCAGGCCTGGCGGGATTTCAAGGATGCGTACCCCAGCGCCACTCCCGAGCAGATATTCAAGCACGCTGGCGAGCTCATCTACCGGTTCCAGCTCCTGGGAGGAGGGCCACTCCAGCCCTATCATGCCGGCACGTGAGGGCTTCTGTCAGATGACCCGGTTTTTCTGGATGCGCGAGGACAGGTCGGTCGCGGAGAAGTACGGAGGGGAGGTCAACGCCGCGTCCAAGTGGTCGCTTCCAGGGACCACGTGCCCCGCCTGCGTCACCTGGGCCGCCGCAGGCCACTACTATCCGTGCGTGGACCTGTCCCAGTTGCCCGAGCGCCGTGAGTTCGAGAAGGCCAGGCGCGAGTCCTTCTCCGAGTTCACGCGCCTGCGCGAACTGGTGCGCCCCCTGGCGCCTTCGGGGGCCGTACTGCCACCCGGCACGGGCTTCGGCCCATTGGAGGGCCCCGCCTTCGGAAGCTTCCCTGCCTTCTCGTGGCTGGTGGGGGTGCTCATGGTACGCCGGGACGCGCTGGAGCGCCTGCAGGCCGAAGACCTACGGGGCCTGGAGCCCTGCCGGACGGCGCTGCGCTTCCGGCAGAAGAACAACCCGCCGGAGCTGCTCGACCTCCAGCTTCATCCCCTGGGCCAACTGCACCCGGACTGCATCCCGCCGGACGCGCCTCCACCATGTGCCACCTGCGGCCGACACGGTTTCGGCCGCCCGGACGAACCCATCCTCGACGCGGCCTCACTGCCCACGGACCGGGACCTGTTCCGCGTGGGCAACTTCGCGACCATGCTCATCGGCACCGAGCGCTTCATGGAAGCGGTGCGCCGCCTGGACCTGGACGGCATCACCTTCCGCGAGCTGCCTACGCGTTGAGCGGCCTCACCACGTATAGGCGGGATTGGCGGCCACTTTCACCTCGGCGTCCGGTAGCCGCTCTGTGCGCCCCCCTCGGACGCTGGCGGGCCGAGGCCCTCCAGGGGTGCGCGGCCCCCGCCGCGTGCCTGCGCGCGCACTCCTTGCCTGTCCGGCGGCCTGGGTGGCCCAGCCGGTGCCGCTCAAACCGAGGTGTCGGGGACCTCTGCCCTTCAGTGCAGCCACTGCCCTTGGGGCAAAGCCTCGTGCAGAGCCCAGGGGCAGGGGGACGGTGGGCAACCCCAGCTGCCTCAACACCTCCTTGATGCCGGGGCCTTTGAGCACCGCCACTCCCCTCCGGCGCCCGCCGCGGCCACGACAGTCAAGTCAGACCTGCGTGCTTGCGTGGCGCTTCTCCAAGGAGGAACGCCGATGAAGCAACGCAGGTCTGTTCACGCCTCGAGCCTGGGCGGTCTCGCCCTCGGGCTGGGACTGCTGGCGGCACCTTTCGCGGACGCGACTCCGAGCGCCTTGCAGGAGCGGGTTCCCGCGAGCAAGTCGCAGCCTGCCCTCGCGGCAGACGTGGCCGTGGAGCGGCTGGTGGTGAAGTTCCACGAGGGCACGCGGGTGCGGCTGCGTGGTGGCCGGATGGTGGCGCTTTCACAGGAGCGCGAGCCGTCCGAGCGCGCGGGACTGGCGCGCCGGGGCCTGACGGACGCGCGGCTGGAGGCGGACATGGCCTCTGTGCTCTCGGTGCTGGAGCGCGCGCCCCGCCTTGGCGCTCCGGGCCGGCTGTTCCAGGAGGCGGAGTCCGTGCTGTCCGAGCACAAGCGCACCGGTGAGGAGCGCGGTGGCCGCCAGCTCGCGGACCTCAACCTGTACTTCGAAGTGCCGCTGCTCCCCGGCACGTCGGCGGACGACGTGGCGAAGCTGGTGGCGGACCTCAACGCGCTGGAGAGCGTGGAGGTGGCCTACGCCGAGCCGCACGCCGAGCCCGCGATGGTGGACTTCGGCATGGATGCGGCCGTGCGGAGCCTGCTGGCGGCCGTCGACCTGCCCCCGACCACGCCCCTGTACGAGAGCCGCCAGGGCTACCTGAACGCGGCGCCCACGGGCATCGACGCGCGGTACGCCTGGACGGTGGCGGGTGGCGCGGGCGCGGGCATTCGCATCGTGGACGTGGAGGGAGGCTGGCGCACCACGCACGAGGACATGCCGAGCCTGTTCTTCCAGGGAGGCACCCAGGCCAGTGACATCAGCTGGCGCAACCACGGCACGGCTGTGCTCGGTGAGATGGTCGGCGTGGCCAATGGCTATGGCGTGACGGGCATCGTCCACCAGGCGCAGGCCGGCGTGCAGAGCTACACCGTGGGCACGGCGAGCGCCATCTCCCAGGCGGCGAGCGCGGCGGGCCCGGGCGGCGTGGTGCTCATCGAGCTGCATGCGCAGGGCCCCTCGGACGGCACGGCCTGCACCTGCAACACCAGCCAGTGCAACTACATCGCGATGGAGTACTGGCAGGCCAACTACGACGCCATCGCCACGGCCACCGCCAACGGTGTCACGGTGGTGGAGGCGGCGGGCAACGGCAGCGCCAACCTGGATGCGGCCGCGTACGGCACTGCGTTCAACCGGAACGTGCGTGACTCGGGAGCCATCATCGTCGGCGCCAGCACCGCCAACACGCGGGTGCCCATGTGCTGGACGAACTTCGGCAGCCGCGTGGACGTCCACGGCTGGGGCGAGCAGGTGACGTCGATGGGCTATGGCGACCTGTTCGCCAGCGGCGAGGACCAGTACTACACCGCCAGCTTCAGCGGCACGTCGAGCGCGTCGCCCATCGTGACGGGCGCGGCCGCCAGCCTCCAGGGTGTCGCGCGTGCGCGTGGCCTGGGCGCCCTGGCTCCACGACAGGTGCGGCAGATTCTCGCGGCGACCGGTACGCCGCAGGCCGCGTCCAGCCAGAACATCGGGCCCCTGCCCGACCTGCGTCGGGCCATCAACCAACTGAGCAGCGGCGGCACCGTCTGCAAGGGACAGACGCCGGCCGGGGCGTCGAACTGGCAGGTCTATGGTACCGACTCCGTGTACCTGGACGTGGACACGTCAGGCTGTGGCTTCACCTCGACGCCGCTGTACTTCACGTCTCTGGGTGGGCACACCGGCAACTGGCTGGCCAGTGGCGCCACGGCAATCTACTCGCCCACCGCCACCGGCTTCCGCGTCTTCATCCACATGCCTGGCATCACCCCCGCCGTCGCCAACCAGTGGGGCTGGTACCTCAACTGGCAGGCCACGCCGAACAATGTGAGGCAACCCTCGCTGTGCACCGGGCAGACACCGCAGGGGGCGTCGAACTGGCAGGTCTATGGTACTGACGCCATGTACCTGGACGTGGACACGTCGGGCTGTGGCTTCACGTCGGCGCCGCTGTACTTCACGTCCCTGGGTGGGCACACCGGCAACTGGCTGGCCAGTGGCGCCACGGCAGTCTACTCGCCCACCGCCACCGGCTTCCGCGTCTTCATCCACATGCCCGGCATCACCCCCGCCGTCGCCAACCAGTGGGGCTGGTACCTCAACTGGCAGGCCACGCCGAACAATGTGAGGCAGCCCTCGCTGTGCACCGGACAGACGCCGGCCGGGGCGTCGAACTGGCAGGTCTATGGTACCGACGCCATGTACCTGGACGTGGACACGTCGGGCTGTGGCTTCACGTCGGCACCGCTGTACTTCACGTCCCTGGGTGGGCACACCGGCAACTGGCTGGCCAGTGGCGCCACGGCAATCTACTCGCCCACCGCCACCGGCTTCCGCGTCTTCATCCACATGCCCGGCATCACCCCCGCCGTCGCCAACCAGTGGGGCTGGTACCTCAACTGGACCGCCCGGTAACCGGGGTGCTCCCGATACAAAGCGGGCCCTGACGCCGTTCGTTCGCCATTCGTCACGGGGGCCGGGATGAAATCCCCGGCTCCCGTGTTGGGCCCACCTTCCATGCGCCAGACCGTCGAAGCCCACCTACGGCACCTTCGGCTTCGACAGCGACGGCATGGACCGGTCCACCAAGCCTGGCGACAGCTTCTACCGCTACGCCAACGGCGGGTGGATGGACAAGACCGGGATTCCCGCGGACCAGACGCGCGCTACGGCATGTCCACCGGCTGGTGGAGCAGGCCGACCAGCGCAAGGTTCCCTCCGTCGACAGGCGGCACACCGCCTTGGTGAGCGTCTCCTTCACCGCCGCCTTGCCCTCGGCGGTGCGGCAGACCTCGACCAGGGTGCCCACGGTGGCCTGGCATGCGCGCTGGGTCCGGTCCTTCAGCGGTCGAAGGCGGGGGAGCTCGCCCTGTCGTAGCTGCTCTTCAAGGCCGTCCCGCAGGCCTTGTTGACCGCGTCCTCCTTCGCCTTCAGGTCCTTCCCGCAGGTCGCCCAGCCGTTCTTCTGCGCCACGGTGAGTCGTGCTGGTGTCGGAGAGGAGTCGTCGGCGATGGCAAGCGAGGCGAACAGGCAGAGGCTGAGGGACAGAATCCGGAACATGGAGACTCCTGGCGGGATGGGACGGCGGGAATACGGTCCGCCGGTCCTCCAGGAGCCGCGCCTGCGGGAATCCTTTTGCATTTCATGGCCCTGGGGGGCCGTTCAGTGTCGAGAAGAAGGCGGTCTCCGCTGACGCTCTCCACTTCCGCCGGAATGTTCACTCTCCTTCATTCCGAGTTCTGAGAGACTTTGCGAAGCCTGCGGCCGATTGGAGCCATCATCCAATGACGTTGGCGGGGGGATCCACATGGCAATTCATCGCACCCTTGTTTTGGGGGTGGGGACAGCCGTCGCGCTCACGGGGAGCGCCTGCCGTTCAGACCCATCGGAAGTCACACCGAAGCCCACGGAACAGTATGGCGGCCCGGGCTCAGGCTATACCGCCCAGTGTTCCGGCTGGTTCCCGGATTGGATCTCCGCTTTTCCACCTCCGGACGGCACCGCGTCATTCCAGTTGGCGCAAGGGTACTTCCTGGGGATTCCCGTCCTGGGAACGGTGAACGGACAAACCGTCGTCACGGCCTGGGATCCTCCACAGCCGAGCACGAATGGACCGAATGCACCGTGGCTCGCCCATGACTTCCACAATCCCGCGGAGCGCCAGAACTATCTGAATGCGCTCAAGGAATACGCGCTCGCAGGGATGCCCGAAGCCGGCTTCGTGGCCCAGAAGAACACGACCCGCAACTGGTACCACGTCCCGATGATGACCACGAGCCCGTCGAGCCGGCGAGAGCCCTATCACGGGGTCACCAAGGAGCGCGCGCTTCGAGCGAGCGACCACGCGTGGATCATCGACGCGCCAGCGGGAGCCCCGGTGGACACGAACGACCTCGATTCCTTTGCCATCGGCTATTACAATCAACTTGGCAGCTACACCCTGGGGCAGGTGTTCAAGGACCCCGACCCGGCGCTGTCGGATCCATCGAAAGCCCGTTTCATCGACGGAGCCTTCGTATTCAAGCTCATCTTCGCCGAGTATGACCCGACGAAGATTGTGTCCGCGCTCGATCCGCTCGTGAACGCGCCAGAATGGCAGGTGCAGGATGTGGAGGCGCCGGATCAGCCTCTCAAGAAGGTGCGACTCCTGCAGGTGGATGTGGCGCTCAAGGACCCTCGGTCGACCCAGACGGGGTGGGTCTTCGCCACGTTCGTCTACGACAAGACCTCGGCTGAGCCCAACGCCTGGCGGAAGCTCACGCCCGTGGGACTGCAGTGGGGCAACGATCCTGATGTGACCGCCAGTGGCGTCGGCACCCTGGATGAAACCTGGATCAACCCAGCCCTCCCCGCGGTCTTCCAGGGACAAACCGGCCGGCATGGTCGCCTGAACGGGCCCGTGGACAACCCGCGCTCATCCTGCATCAGCTGCCACTCGACGGCGCAGGCCGTGGCGGGCGCCGCTCCACTGGCAGCATTCCGGGGAGCGCCGTTGGTCCCGCCCTCGCCGTGCTCCGATGCGCAGGACATGCATTGGTTCCGCAACATCGCCAGCGGAGTACCCTTCGGGGTCATGAATGGTTGTTCTCCTGCCGTGCCTCCCAAGGGCACTCCACCCCTCCACTCCCTCGACTACTCGCTCCAATTGGCGGACGGCTTGGAGTCGGCGCTCTTCCGCAAGAACCCGAACCCCTGCAAGGAGACGGCGAGAGCCGGGGCGACGAAGGCGCCGCTCACCCGTGAGGCCCTCGGACAGGGCAATGACAAGCGGATGATGTTGCCCGGGAAGACGCGGGTGAAGGTAGATGCGAAGCTCCTCAAGCAGATGTTCGATGCCGAGCGGGAGCCTTTCGTGCGGTAACTCCCAGTATTTGATGGTTGCCCTTGCAGTGCGGTTTCCGCTCGTGGTGTATGGAGTGGGATGGCTGCATGGCATCGAACTGCAGGATTCGATCAGCGCGTATTACTGGGCGCCGGACGGAACGAATCCCCCATCCCGTGCCTGGTTCGTCGGCGGCCTGCTTGGGGTGGCCGCCCTCCTCTACCTCTACAAGGGTTTCAGCTTCGCGGAGCACGCGGCGCTCAACCTGGCCGCTGGCGGGCCGTGGCCCTCGAGGGGGTGCGCGGCCCACCGCCGCGGGCCTGCGCGCACTCCTTGCCTGTCCGGCGGCCTGGGTGGCCCAGCCGGTGCGGCTGAAACCGAGGTGTCGGAGACCTCTGCCCTGCAGTGCAGCCACTCTCCCCTTGCAGCTGAAGGCCACCAGCAAGAGCGTCTTGCCATCTCCGGTGCGCTGAAAGGCGATGCTCACGCCCTCGATGAGGCCGAGCGGACTGCGGGTGACGAAGTCATTGTCGCCGTAGGCTTCCAGCTCCAGCACCAGCGTGGGCTGCGCATAGAAGACGTCCGCCAGCAGCCTGCCGTCCTCCTCGCGCAGCCGCAGCCGTCCCAGGCTGTAGGCCTGGTAGTCGCCCAGGTACTGCTGCCACACGGAGCGGTCCGGCACGAAGGTGCTGGGAGCCCGGTAGAACGGAGGCGTGGCCGGGGGTGGCTCTGCCCCCAACAGCAGCGCGGCCACGCCCCGGGCCACCGACGTCATCGTGGCGCCATTGAGGTTGCCCAGGGCGGCCACCGCCACGTTGTCGTCGGGGAAGAGCAGGAACATGGAGCCGCTGCCCACCACCGAGCCGTCATGGAAGACGGCCCTCCGGCCGTACAGCGTCCCCACGTACCAGCCGAAGGCATAGGACTCGCCCGACCCCGTCTGCGCGACGGGCTGCCACAGCCGCGCCAGCGACTCCGGGCGCAGCACCTGCGTCTCCCCGCTCCGCCCCCGGGCCAGCAGCATCGCCAGGTATGCCCCCACGTCATGCGCCGAGGCATACGTCGCCGCTCCGGACGCATGCTGCGCGCGCGCCAGCAGCATGGGGGCGGGCCACACCTCCCCTCGCGTCCACACGTAGCCCGACGCGCGCGGCGCCTCGGGGTCCGGCACGGGGCCGAAGGTGGTGTGGGCCATGCCGGTGGGCCCGAAGACGTGCTCTTCCATGTACCGCTCGTACAACAGGCCGGACACCGTCTGGATGATGAGCCCGGCGGCGGCGAAGCCCTGGTTGGCATAGTTCCAGCCCGAGCCCGGCTCGCGCTCCAGCCGCACCCCGGCCAGGTCTCGCACCCGGCGCTCCAGCGCGCCGTCATCCAGGTCCCCCACCAGCAGCGAGCTCGTGGGCAACCCGGCCGTATGCGACAGGAGGTGCCGCACCCGGATGTCGCCGCCCCGGCCATCCGCCGTCTGGAACCAGGGCAGGTAGCGTGTCACCGGCGCGTCCAGGTCCACCTTCCCCTGCTCCGCCAACTGCATCATCGCCAGCGCCGTCATCGACTTGGTCGTGGACCCCACCGACACACGCGAGCACGCCGTCATGTCCTGGCCCGACTCCAGGTTCGTCATCCCGTAGCCGCGCACGTACGCGGGCCGGCCGTCCTTCAGCACCACCAGCGACAGTCCGGGCACGCGGCCTGTCTGCATCCGCCCGGTGACGAGTGGGTCGATGCGCCCCGTCAGCTCCGGGGGCAGCGAGGACGGCACCTCCTCACAGGAGAAGGGAGGCACTTCCGGAGACGGCGGGGAGTCTTCAGCGCACGCGGTGATTCCAGCGGCGCCCAGGTAGAGCGCGGCGGCGCAAAAGAGTTTCTTCAGCATCAAGCTGACGGCTCCCGGTGGGGGTTTGCACCCAAGCACCCGGCTCGGCGCGAACTGTCACCGTGGGCCCGGAGGCCGTGGAGATGGTTGCGGTGCCCTGCTTCGGTTAAGACGAGGGCATGAGACTCGACGAGCTCGGGCGTGAGGTGACCTTCGAGAAACTGGCGGAGCGCTACCGTGGCCACGACCTGTGGGACTGGTTCCTGGAGAATCGCGTCCTCGTCTCCTCGGAGGTGCGCCCGCGCCTCATCGAGGGAAGCATCAACACCACCGAGGACCTGGACACTGGCGATGGCCCCTGGGCGCTCATCCTCGAAGGCGACCTCGTGACGACGGGGGACATCGAGTTCCGAACGGGCGACTACGCCGTCAGCACCCTCATCGTGACGGGCCACCTCCGCGCCCGGAACCTCGAGTACGGGGGGAGCACGCGTGTGGCGGTGGACCGGGACCTCACGGTGTCCGGAGTCATCGTCGGCACCTACGGGACGGACGGCGCGATGCTGGGCGTCGGTGGAACGCTGACGGCCCGAGCGGTGCTGCTGGACTCCCACACCCCCATCTGGGCGAACGCGGGCGGGCCCCGCTCCGTCCCCGAGGCCTTCCGCACCCTCATCGTCGGTGGCCGGGGCTGGCGGGAGTTCACGCCCGACATCGAAGCCGACGATATCGAGCGGCACGAACAGACCTTCGTGCCCGAGGTGCTCGAGGGGCGCGTGCTCGACAGCGGCAAGGCGCTGGAGCATGCCCGGAGCGGCGGCAGCCCGTTCCTCCCCGAGGTGGAGCAGGCGCTGCGGGCGAAGAAGGGCCTCTGACGCGGCACCGGAAATGAGAACGGCGGCCCCCTGAAGGAAGCCGCCGTCCGTGCTTCAGGGGCTACCCACTACCGCGTGGTGAACGTGCCCACCGCGACGTCGATGGACTGCAGCGAGCTCGGCGTCCGGTGGCCGCTCTGTGCGCCCCCTCGGATGCTGGCGGGCCGTGGCCCTCGAGGGGGTGCGCGGCCCACCGCCGCGTGCCTGCGCGCGCACTCCTTGCCTGTCCACGAGGAGCCGGAGAACGAGGCGTATGCCGACGAGGACACGAAGAGGGTCCGGGTGAGCATTGGCGGCAGGTGGTACTTCGTGGAGGGCCGGGGCCGCTGAGCTGTGGAGGCTGGACGCTCGAGGTGACTGGGCGTCGGAGCCATCCTGCTTGCCGGGAGTGCCTGCGCCACGCCTCCCCGCCGCCATCCGGCCTTGCCGCCCGAGCACCACGGGCTCCCGGCCTGGAACGCCGCTCCCGTTTGCCCAGCTGCGAGCCGGAGTGTTGCCGGCCGGAGAGCGGCTCCAGGTGGACGCCTGGATGTGGCGCGACAGGATGACGAGGGTGCCGGGATTGAATCCGGACCCATTCGCCAGGACGATGCCGAAGTCACACTCCCCTATCCGCCCTCGGGCGTGAACGTCTCATCGACACAAAGCTCACTGCCGGGCGAGGAACGTGTGGGGCAGGACTACGCCTTGCGTACCGGGTAGCGCAGGTGTGTCACGCCGACGCCCGGAATCACCCTCGGGTTGCCAAGGACGGCTGGCGTGCCGGCGAGGTGGTCGAAGAGCCGGACTCCGGAGCCCAGAAGCACCGCCGCGATGTCGACGTGGATTTCGTCGAGCAGTCCCGCATTCAGGCACTGCTGGATGGTGTCAGCGCCGTGGACCCCGACGGACTTCCTGCCGGCGGCGGCCTTGGCCTGTTTCACGGCGCTCTCGATGCCGTCGGTCACGAACTGGACGGTCGAGCCGGGTCGCGGCCATCCGGCGGGGATGTGGTGGGTCAGTACGAAGGCGGGTCCCCAGGCGTGATTTCCGCCCCAGCCCTGGGCGACCTCGAAGGTGCGTCGACCGGTGAGCACGGCCCCCAGCTCGGACCAGAGACCGCGAAGGTGCTCGGCGCTCGGCCCGGACACCTTGAACGTCATGGGGTCCGCCCCTCCGGTGGGGAATTCGACGTCCCCCGAGTTGAAGTACCAGTCGAACACCTCGGCCACCCCATCCTTGGGGTCGGCGACGTAGCCGTCGAGCGACATGGACATGATTGCGACAACCTTCGACATGGCGGTGTTCCTTTTCAAAGGGGGGAAACTGCGTTCAGGGGAACGCACGGAGACGACGAACGAGGACGACGAGAATCGACACTGCGGCGCGCGGCAGAGGGGTCTGCCCGTGGGTATCACGTATGCGCGGCAGCCCGGCCTGGCCGCCCCCCACGGTGCCCGCGCTCACTGCGCCAGTGCGTACCCCAGCAGCCATTCGGCGTGGCACAGCCCCTCACAGTCGGCCTGGTTGGACGCGAAGTGGGCCTGGTCCGTCGCGCTGTAGCAGCGGTACACCGGCAGCGTGCCAGGCTGCGAGTCCCGGTACAGCCACCCGGCGGTGCGCAGTCGCGTGTAACCCCCGGACGCGCACGTCCCGTCGTTGGTGAGCAGGTGGTCCGGGTGGCCGGGCCAATGACTGACACAGTCCTCCAGCTTGATGGAGGGCAGCGGCGTGGCCGACCGAGTCCGGTGCGCACCGGTCTGGCAAGCCACGCTATAGAGAGCGGCATGGTCCCCTCGCGCAAGCAGCCCCTCCCCTCCTCCGCCGCACCTGCGCCGCTGTCCCGTCGCACCCTCCTCACCGCCGGTCTCGCGGCGGGCGCGCTCGGGTGCGCGGGGCGCGAGACGAGGCCCGCGGGGGGCGAGCGCCTGGACATGCTCATCCAGGGCGGCACCGTGTACGACGGCACCGGTGCGCCGGGAGTGCTGGCGGACGTCGGCATCGTGGACGGACGCATCGCCGCGGTGGGGGCGCTCGCGGGCGCGGCGGCGCGGGAGCGAATCGACGCGCGCGGGCTCGCCGTCGCTCCGGGCTTCATCGACCTGCACTCGCACGCGGATGGCACGCTGTTCGACGACCCGAACGCCGAGTCCGTCCTCCGCCAGGGCGTGACGACCGTCGTCGTGGGCCAGGACGGTTCCTCGCGTGCGCCGCGCGTGCATGCGGGCGCCCTGCGGAACTTCGAGGGCATGCGCGCGTTCTTCGACGCGGTGGACGCACTCTCGCCCGCCGTCAACGTGGCGAGCACCGTCGGGCTCGGCACCGTGCGGGAGACGGTCATCGGCCTGGAGAACCGCCACGCCACGCCCGAGGAGCTCGCGCGGATGGTGGCCCTGGTGGAGACCGCGCTCGCCGAGGGCGCGTGCGGCGCCTCGTCCGGGCTGGAGTACGTGCCGGGCGCGTTCGCCCCCCTCGACGAGCTCATCGCGCTCTGCCGCCCGCTCGGTGCGCGCGGGCTGACGTACGCGACGCACATGCGCAACGAGGACGACACGCTGCTCGAGTCCATCGACGAGGCGATTGCCGTGGCGCGTGGGGCGGGCTGCCCGCTGCACCTCTCCCACCTGAAGACGCAGGGTCCGAAGAACTGGGGCAAGCTCGACCAGGTGTTCGCCCGGCTCCAGCGGGCGCGCACCGAGGAGCGGGTGGACGTCTCCTTCGACCGCTACCCGTACATCGCCTACCAGACGACGCTCGCCAACCTCTTCCCGGCCTGGAGCCGCGACGGCGGCACGGACGCGTTCCTCGCCCGCCTGGCGGACCCGGTGGCCGGAGAGCGTCTGCGCGCGGAGGCGCTCGCGAAGGTGGAGAGCATTGGCGGTTGGGACCACGTGATGGTGTCGGCGGTGTCGCACGCGGAGGACCGGGCCGCGGAGGGTCAGCGGCTCGGCAGCTACGCGGCGGCGCTCGGCGCCTCCCCGTACGAGACGGCGGTGGGCCTGCTGAAGCGCAGCCGCGGTGACGTGGGCATGGTGGGCTTCGCCATGAACGAGGACAACCTCACCCGCCTCGTCGCGCACCCCCTCTGGATGGCGGCGAGCGACGGCTCCGCCGTGGCGCTGGAAGGCCCCGCGCGCCGGGGGCACCCCCACCCGCGCTCACTCGGGACGTTCCCCCGCGTGCTCGGCCTGTACGTGCGCGAGAAGAAGGTGCTGACGCTCGAGCAGGCCGTCCACAAGCTGTCCGGGTACCCGGCCTCGCGCATGCGGCTGAAGGACCGTGGGCAGCTGAAGGCCGGGATGGCGGCGGACGTCGTGGTGTTCGACCCGGCGACGGTGACGGACCAGGCCACGTACACGCAGCCCTTTGCCTATGCCACGGGCGTGCTCGCGGTGCTCGTCAATGGGGCCATCGCGCTGCGCGAGGGCGCGCGCGGGCCGCACCGGGCCGGGCGGGCCTTGCGAGTCACGTCCGCCCCAGGCTGAGTGGTCGTTCTTCCACGGGAGGAAACCTTCCGGACAGATTTCCGATAATCCGAAAGGGACACCACCGCCTGCGTACCCTGGAGTGCGCTGCGGAGATGTGCCCCTGAGTTCGTAGAGGCTCCCATGATCAGCTCACTCCTTCGCCGGCTCATCCCCACTGTCTCGACGACGTCCTCCCAGCCGGCGACGCCTGCCGCGCCGCCGCCGGCCCCGCCCGCGCCGGCCCCGCGCTTCCAGGACGGCTTCGACACGGCCCAGGCGGCCCCGGTGAACCTCGACGGCAGCGGGAAGGCGTCCTCCATCCTTCCACCGTTCCTCGAGCGCCTGATTCCTCCCAGCGGCCCCGAGCTGGTGCACCTCGGCGACGGATGGACTCCGCAGGGCCAGGGCTACGACGCCGGGCGCGGCGAGGTGCTCACGACGTACTACAAGGAGAACGACGAGCAGTGCGACGGCAAGTCCGAGGTGCTGCTCTCCATCCAGAACAAGGACACCGGTGAGGAGACGACCCAGGTGAAGCTGGGGGGGAACGGCGAGTTCCCGCCGCCTTCACATGGCGGAGGCGTCTCGACGGACGGAGACCAGGTGTACGTCTCCGACACGGACGCGGTGTATGTCTATTCCCGCGAGGAGCTCGAGCGGGCCGCCAGGGAGGGGACTCGCGCCGAGCCGTCGCAGGTGATGCCCGTGCCCGGTGACACGGTCGACCCCGCGGACCCGGAGACCGGACTGATTTCGAACGGCAGCTACATGACGGTGAAGGACGGCTACGCGTACGTCGGCGGGTACAGCAAGGACGGCGACGGCAAGGCTGGCGCGGTGTGGCGCTACAAGCTCGACGAGACCACGGGCGGGCTGTTGCCCAACCCCGAGGGGCCCATCCGCGCGCCCGACCGGGCGCAGGGGATTGCGGTCGTCGATGGCGCGTTGCTGTTCACCACCGGCAAGCACGAGCTGGTGTACCAGCCGTTCGACGAGAAGACCTTCACGGCGGACATCAACGACCGGCACGACATCAGCAACGACTTGATCGACCCCTACGCGCAGGGCCTGAACATCATCGATGGTGAGGTCTGGGTGACGTACGAGAGCGGCTCGGACAAGTACAAGGACAAGGTCGACGAACCCCGGACGCACATCCAGCGCATCCCGCTGGAGCAGCTCGACCTCGAGGACGCGGGGCTGACGCCGGAAGACCTGGAGGGCTGAGGCGCACGCCGGAAACGCCCGGCCCCGCGCCTCACCGGGTGACGGTGGGCAGCGCGCGGCCCTCCAGCCAGGCGTCGAGCATCCCGTCCTCCAGCAGCCGGCCGACGACGTGGTAGCCAGAGAGCATGGCCGGCGAGGTGAGCGCGTTCTCGCAGAGGACCTCCGCCGTGCCCAGGTAGGAGGAGTGGCACATCCACACGCGGGCGCCGTCGTTCCAGAGGAAGCCCACGTGGTAGTCGAGCCCCACGAGGTACAGCCCCTCGCCCTCGCGTTGCACCCGGCTCACCACCTCACTCACGGGCCGGTTGCGGAAGCGCCACGTGCGCCGGGGCGGCACGAGCGTCTTCACGATGTACTCGGCGGGCTGCTGCGCCATGCGGACGCGCTCCACGCGGAAGCCCGCGTCCTCGAGCACGGTGGAGACGAGGTAGCCACAGGCGATGCTCCCCGAGCGCGGCGTCCGGGTGGCGCCGTAGAACTCCCATGGGGTGCCCTGCCACGCGGGCAGGAGCTGACGGGTGACGGCCTGCAGCACCACGGCGCGTGCCTCGTCCCGGAGGGCGTCACGGTCCACACCGGGCTGGAGCCACCGCGAGGCGAGCGACTCGCGCCGGGCCGCGAGCTCCGCCAGGACGTCCGGGTAGGGCCGCTCCCGCGAGGCAGGACCGTCCTCCACGGGCACTGCGGTGAGGGCCACCATCAGCAGGGCGAAGTGCATGCGGAAGTGGACGCCTGGACGCTTCCGGCCGTTCCCTCCTTCACGCGGGAGAAGGTCCAGGACTTCGCGAAGGCGGACGGAGCCAGCGGGCCAGAGGGCCGGCGAGCGTTGCTGCCCGCCGGCCCTGGACGGCTCAGCGCGCCTGCGCAGGAGTGCTGAGCAGCCCGGTGAACGTCGGCGCCTGGTAACGGGGGGCCCGGTCGTAGAGCATCAGCGGCCTGTCCGACACGCGGTGCCCGTCAGTACTGACTGCCTCCACGATGAGGAAGTAGCTCGTGCCCGGCTCGAACACGTCGGAGGGCAGCAGGAGGGAGGTCGCGCTTCCGTCCACGTAGAACGAGGCCCGGGTGGCAGGGAACACGAAGGTCTCGTTGATGTATTCGAAGCGCCGCAGCCTCACCAGGTACAGGTCCGCGGTCCCCGTGGAGGGCGGCTGCCAGGAAACGAGGTGGGTGCCGACGGACAAGTCCCGTGGGCCATACGCCGCCGTGCCGTCCAGGGTGAGTCCTCGAGGGGGCAGGATGCGAGGAGTGATGGGCCCGGCCGCCAGCGCGGAGTCCCGGTCGACCACGCTGATGGCGGTGGTGAGGGAGACGTTCAGCCCATCGGGCATGTGGGCATCCACCGCGAAGAGCGTGCTCGCCGTCCCCACCAGTCCCCAGCGGGTGGGGAACGGGTTCCCGTAGACGAGAGAGGCCTGGACGTCGGAATCCTCGCCCCGGCGACGGGTGAGTGAGAGCAGCTCGCCCGACCATCCGACCCAGCCCTCGGGAGGGGCATGGGCCGCTGGGTTGAGCGAGAAGCCGGAGAAGCCGGTCGTGGCGTCCGGATGCACCTCGTCGGCGAGCTCCGTGAAGGCGGAGACCCTCCAGTCGAGCGGGAACTCATTCAGGGGGAGCGCCTCGAGCGTTCCCCGGATGGGCAGGGGCGCGGTGCCGTCATAGGAGAACGGAGCCAGGTGGGTGGCGCGGACCGCCGTGATGTAGCGCTGGACGCCTCCGTCCGACAACGGGCCCAGGTCCCGAGGAGACATCTGCAGCACCCAGAGACGGTCCCCCCGCGCCTGGGCGAAGACGGGCAGTGTCTCCCCCGCGAAGTTGTAGAAGGCCGCGCCTTCCTCGTGCACCGAGACGTCGCCCTCTTGTGGCGTGTCGAGATACACCCCTCCTGCGAAGTCCACCTCGCCGGAGACGAACTGGAGACTGGTGGAGGGCTGCGTCGGGGGCGTTCGCCAGGGCTCGAGCCCTTCCAGGTCCAGGTTCGCCAGGGCGCCCTCGGAGGCTTCGACGACACCGGCATCGGCGTGGCCCAGGAAGTTGATGCTCAGGTCGAGGTCGCGTGCGTCGGTGACGATGTAGCTCGTGCCAATCTTCAGGTAGTACGTGGTGCGGGGTACCTCCGGGAAGATGTACTCGCCAGGCCCGGCGGCCTCGCCGGGATGGGAGACGAAGGTGCTTCCGTCGACGATGAACAGCTCGACGGGAGTCCGCTCGAAGTCTTCTGGCCACTCGGTGACGCCGCTGGCCGTCCGGTAGCGATGAAAGCGGCGGATGTGCACCGCGTTGTCCGTGGGGCCCGCGTCCGTCGGCTCCGTCCCCGAATCGGCGGGGTCCGTCCCGGCGTCGCTGCCCGCATCCGTGCCCGCGTCCGCCGAGGGAAGGCCCGCGTCGGTGCCCGAGTCGACAGGCTCCACGCCCGCATCCGTGCCCGCGTCCCTGACGTTACCTCCGTCCACGGTCCCACTGTCTGGAGTCGGGTCCGCATCCTCCGTGCAGCCCAGCCACGAAGTGCAGAACAACAGCGAAAGCAATATCAAGCGCCAGTTCAGCATATTCCCTGTCTCGCCAACACCATGCGCCGGGCTGGGATGCCCGGTCGGTCCCCCATGTCGGCGATGTCTGGAAAGCATACGACTGATCTTCCAGTCGTCAGCTGACGAGGCCGGACTCGGGATGTCTGGGGCAGAACACTGGTTACGCATGGGCGGAATGGGCAGCCACTTTCACCTCGGCGTCCGGTCGCCGCTCTGTGCGCCCCCCTCGGACGCTGGCGGGCCGTGGCCCTCCCCAATTCCTATTGCCGCCCCGCCCGACCCGGGCCCACGCGAGCGGCTCCGGGCCTCAACGGCCGTTGCCGCGGTGCATCCACCCGACGAAGCCGTGGCAGTGCGCGGAAAGAAGTGCCACCCCAGAAGAAGCAGGGGCGGAAGGGCTCCGGCTGTCTTTCACTTTTCCATCCCTCGCTCCCAATCACGGCCGCACCTCCCACCCGGACGGCGAGGTGGGGCTATGCAAGCCTTTGCCCTCATTGCGCGTCCGAATTTTCGGGCGTTAGCATTTGCCTGCCCTGAGGGGCAAAGCAACACCTCACACAGGAGGCCAGACATGAAGAAAATCCTCTCTCTTCAGAAGCTCGCGGCGCCGAAGGAAGACTGCATCATCAACAGCGCGAGCAGCGCGCACTGCACCACCGGCAGCGACCTGTGCGGCTAGTGGTGTAAGCGTTCTCGCTCCGTCTCACGGACCACGAGGCTTTCCGCCCTCGTGGCCCGTGGGGAACGGAGCCCCCGCCCGGGCGGTGACTCCGCCGGTGAGGGCGGCGAAGGTCTTCAGCGCGTCCCGACCAGGAGCCTCGCATGGAAGAGCTTTCTTCCTTCACCTTCAGCGACCGGAACTACTTCGAGCCGCTCGGCCGCTTTCCCGTCACGCCTGTCTATTCGGACCTCCTGCGGACCCTGATTCCGGCGGACTGGAAGACGTCCCGGTTCGATGTCTGGCTTCGGGCGAGCCCGCCGAACGCGGTCCTGGTTCCGCAAGGCTTCAAGATTCACGTCTCCTCGACGGTGGCGGGCGCGCAGACCGTCCTGCGCAGGGCCGTCCCCGAGTGCGTCCGGGCCGGGGTGACGTTCAAACTCGCCGGCGACCCCACCCTGCTGCGCTTCATGAACTCGAAGCGGCATGCGCGAGGCGCGTCCGGCAAGTTCATGGCCATCTACCCTCCGGACGAGCCTGCGTTCCTGGCTCTCCTCGAAGCCCTGCACCAGGCGACCCGGGATTTGGAGGGCCCCTACATCCTCTCGGACAAGCGGTATCGGGACAGCAAGTCGGTCTTCTACCGGTACGGCGGCTTCCAGCGGATGTCCCGCCTGCGCGCGGACGGCTCCCAGCAGCTCATGATTCAGAAGCCGGATGGGACCTTCCTCCCGGATGTCCGGACGCCGTACTTCGAGCTCCCGGAATGGGTGAAGGACCCGCTGCCCGACAGCCCGGAGCCCGAGGACGACACGGGGCTGCTGCACGGCCGCTATCAGGTGCAGGAGGCGCTCTCGTTCACCAACACGGGCGGCATCTACCGGGCCATTGACGCGCAGACGGGACAGACTGTCTGCATCAAGGAGGCACGCCCCCACACGGAGACGTGGCTGGGCGGGGAGCAGACGGTGGACGCCGTCGCCGCGCTCCGGCGGGAGCACGACAACCTCCAGCGCATGCAGGACCTGCCGTTCGTGCCGCGGCTCATCGAGCTGTTCCAGGAGTGGGAGCACACCTACCTCGCCACCTCCTTCGTGGAAGGCGAGCCCCTGACCCGGCTCCGGGTGCGCGACGACTTCATCCTCCTCCCCTACATGGATGACCCCGAGCGCGTCCTGCGCTTCTGCAAGGTCCTGCGGGAGCTGACGCTCCGCCTGCTGGACGCGGTGGAGGCCATCCACGCGTGCGGGCTGGTGGTGGGGGACATCTCGCCAGGCAACGTCCTGTTCGACCGGGGCACGGGGAAGCTCAACCTCATCGACTTCGAGGCCGCCCTGGTGCGCGGCGAGAGCTCGGTCCTGTCGGTCCGCTGGTTCAACCCGGGGTTCCGCGCCGAGTCACGCCGTCAGGCGACCACGCTGGAGCCCTTCGACGACTTCTACGCGTGCGGCATGCTCCTCTACAACCTGCTCTGCCCCATCCAGAGCCTCTTCGAGCTGGACAAGTCGCACCCCACGTTCCGCATCCTCGACCACTTCGTGGAGGCGGGGCTGCCCGTCCAGGTGCGGCGCATCATCCAGGCCCTGCTGGAAGGGCGCGCGGACCTCGCGCGTCAGGAGGTGGAGTCATGGACGCTCGCGAGCTGAACGCCCCCGCGCGGGTGCCAGGGGCCGACCTGCTGCGCGAGGCGATTGGGGGCCTCGCGCGGCACATGCTCGCGTCCATGGACCCGAGCCGGACGGACCGCCTCTTCCCGGCCGACACGATGGCCTACCAGACCAATGCGCTCAACCTGGCGCACGGTGCCTGTGGGACGGCGCTGTTCCTGCAAGCCGCGCTGGGTGAGCTTCCACGGGCCGCGCGCGAGTGGCTGCTGGCCCAGCCCGTGACGCTCACCGCCTATCCACCGGGGCTCTACTCCGGCATCGCGGGAGTCGCCTGGAGCTTCGCGGAGCTGGGCCTGCTCGAACGCGGGCTGGAGCTCTTGGAGCAGGTGCCCCGCTCGCCCCTCGCCTTCGAGTCCACGGACATGTTCACCGGCGCCGCGGGCTGGGGCCTGACCTTCCTGGCCTTCCACCTGCGGACCGGTGACGCGAAGCTCCTGGAGCGGGCCTGTCAGGCCGGTGAGCACCTGATGAAGACCGCGGAGCACTCGGACGCGGGCCTCTTCTGGTGCGACCCGTCGGATGGCACCACCCCCCTGGGCTTCGCGTACGGCGGCAGTGGGGCGGCCTTCTTCCTGTTGTCCCTGTGGCGTGTCACCGGCGAGGCCCGCTACCTCGAGGTGGCGCGGCGGGCCATGGACTTCGAGGTGGCGCACGGCCAGGCGAAGGAGGGTGGGTTCGTCTGGGGCGTCAACACGGAGAGCCAGTCGCACCGGCCCTACTGGCTGCGCGGCGGCGCTGGCGTCGCCTCCACGCTCATCCGCTTCTTCGAGGCCCTGGGGGAGGAGCGCTACCTGGAGCTGGCCCGGAAGGCGGCGAGGGGCTGCGCGGTGTTCTTCGCCGCGGCGCCCCACCTTTTCGAGGGGCTCGCCTCCATGGGGGAGACGCTGCTGGACATGTACCGGGTGACGGGTGAGCCGCGGTATCTGGAGCAGGCGCGCAAGAAGGCGGAGCAGACGCTGCTGTTCCGAATCGACAGGCCCGAGGGCGTGGCGTTTCCGGGCCGGTTTCTCCTGCGCATCAGCCACGACTATGGAATGGGCGGCGCGGGCATCGGCCTGTTCCTGCACAGGCTGAGTGTCCTGGGGCCCCGGCTGTTCCACGATGTCTTCCCCGAGCCGCGTCCTCGCGTGTGACTCACGGCGGACCCCCTCTTTTTCGAAATAGGCGTGCGACCTTTCCGGCCGACGCGTGACTCCCAGGGGTGAACAGCCGCACCGCCCACAGGAGTTGAGAGATGCTCACTGACAGTCGAAGTGTCCGGACCCGCCTGCAAGCCAGCACGCTGGCCGCAGCCTGCGCCTTCCTCGTGCTGCCCCCTCTGTCCCAGGCCCGAGCCGCCAACCCCGCCGGCGCGACCGTCGGGGCCATCCGGTGGGACGCCTGGATTGGGGACCATGTGGCCATCGACCCGGTTCCCGGGCTCAATCGCGTGCCCAGCGATACCGGCCTGCAGGTGGAGCGCTCGCTCGGGCCGCACCAGTTCCACGACCGGCTCCCGTTCTATGCCGAAGAGACGGGGTGGGACTCCGTCAAGGTCCGGCAGGTCACCCAGGCCACGATGGACGCGGACATCCGTTACGCGAAGCACGCCGGCATCAACTACTGGGCGTTCGTCTGGTATCCGGTGGGCACGCTGGACATCGGACGCAACCTCTACTTCAACAGCAGCGAGCGCGACGGTCTCAACTTCGCGTACATGAGCGGCTTCAACACCGAAGCCGAGATGGATTCCATCGTCGATGACTTCGCGCGTCCCTATTACCAGAAGGTGCTGAACGGCCGCCCGCTGTTCTACGTCTTCAGTGGTGACGCCGCCGCCGGTCTGGTTTCCGGACTCCGCGCGCGCACCGCCGCCAGGGGGATGCCGACGCCGTACGTGGTGATGATGGATCCCAACGCCACGACGGCGGCGAACATGGCGAGCGCCGCGGGCGCCGATGCAATCAGCGCCTACGCTGACGGCGCGGTGGGCGGGGTGCCCTACTCGACCATCATCTCGGCGAACCAGAACCACTGGAACTCGCACGCGGCCACGGGCCGCAAGGTGATTCCCTTCGTGACAGTCGGTTGGGACAACCGTCCCCGGGCGCTGAACCCGCCGACCTTCATGACGACCCCTCCGACGATGAACGACTACGCTCAGCAGGCCACCGCCGCGGAGGTCGCGACGAACCTGCAGAACGCGGTGAACTGGGTCCAGACGCACCAGGGTTCGTCCGACGCGAACAGCGTCCTGGTCTACGCCTGGAACGAGTTCGACGAGGGCGGCTGGCTGACCCCGACGCTGTGGTACGGCACCGACCGCATCGAAGCCGTCTCGGAGGTGCTGAAGTACCGCAGCTCCTCCAACTGGAACACCAGCCAGACGGCGAACCGCGCGTTCGACAACAATCCCAACACCAACTGGCAAGCCTCGGGCGGCGTGCCCTACAGCAATCACTGGCTGGAGGTGGACTTCGGCCGCGATATGACCTTCAGCCAGGTCACGATGAGCGAGTTCGGCAATCGCACGCAGTCGTATCGCATCGAGTACCTGAACGGAGAGGTCTGGAAGACGGCCTACACGGGCGGCGGAATCGGCGCGTCCAGCACGGTCAGCTTCGCCGCGGTCACCGGCCGCAAGGCCCGGCTGAAGTTCGACGCCGGCATCGACACGCCGATCATCTACGAGATGAGCTACAACGCCACCCCGTCGACCGCCCCGAACCTCGCGCGGTACGAGTCCTACGCCGCGTCCACCTCCTGGGACGCGAACCAGACGGCCGACAAGGCCTTCGACGGCGACCCCAACACCAACTGGCAGGGCAGCGGCGCCGGGCCCAACCCGTCCGGAACCTGGCTCGAGGTCAACTTCGGCAAGCGGACCGCCTTCAATACCGTCACGATGTCTGAGTACGGCAACCGGACCTACAGCTACCGCATCGAATACTGGAACGGCTCAGCGTGGGCGACGGCCTACAACGGCGGAGCGATTGGCGCCCAGAGCACGGTCAGCTTCCCCACCGTCATCGCCAGCAAGGCGCGCATCTACTGGACCAATGGGTTGGGCTCACCCGTCATCTACGAGGCCGGCTTCTACAACAACTGACCTGGCCGCCGCCTGAGACGCGCGAATTCGAAGGCGGGCGCGGGGGCATGAAGGCAAGGCCTCTTCCCGCTGCACCCTGGCGAGCACGGGGCTGGAGTCACCTTCCGTCTGGCCCCGCGCATCGCCATCCTCATCCCCCCGGCATCGCTGGTTCCGGTGGTGATGGTGGCCACGCTCTTCAGCAGCGGCCCCTCGGGCGTGCATCGTTGGGTCGTCCTCGGGCCTCTCTGGCTCAACGCCGCCGGGTTGTTGCTGCCGATGACCGTGGTTGCATGGACGGGCGGGGTGGCCCGGCGCAGCCCGCTGTGGGCCTCCGTGCCCGCCATTGCTGTTGTCCTGGCGCTCCAGCCGGACGCCTCGCAGGCGGTGGCGCTGGCCGGCGCCGTCATCGCGGTGCTGTGGCTCCTTCCGTCGAGCTGGGGCTTCAGGCTCGCGGCCGCAGCCATTCCCTGGTGGCGGCGGTGGTCGCGGTCCTCCGTCCAGACCCGCTCCAGCCCGTGCCCGAGGTCGAGGTCGAGGTCGAGGGCATCATCGGCCTGGCGCTGGAGACATCTCCCATCCTGGCGGTGCTGATGCTGGCCGGTGCGGCCCTGTCGCCGCTGGCTGCCACCGTGGGGCAGGCCTCCCGCGCGGAGGCTGTCGGGCTCACCGTCTACCTCGCGCTCACCGCGCTGGCTCCCTGCCTCGGAGCCTTCCCCGTCCCCCTGGTGGGCATGGGCGTCAGTCCCAGCCTCGGAGCGTGGTGGGGCCTGGAGCTGCTGCTGGGGCTGCGCGAACGCGCGGTGCTCCCGGCTCCTGCTGCACCGGTTGCCTGAATCAGCAGACTAGGGGACGGACGTCGACGCTCCGGCATTGCCCTCCTGTGAGAGGGATTCGAGGTCATCGAGCAGCCCGCCCAGTTCCGCGCGCAGGCCCGGGACGGTGAGGCCCGCGGTGACGAGGGCGGTCGCCGGCTGCAGCGCGTCCTGGCAGGGAACCTGCGCGAGCAGGAGCTGTCCGGACGGGTCGGGCGGAGTCTCCAGCTCGAAGCGCGTGCCAGAGGCGAGGTACATCGGCCGGTTCGGGTCGAAGTGGCGCTCGACCTTCTCCGCCTGACTCTTCAGCCACTGGAGCCGCTGCTCGCGAGACAGGGCTGCCACGTCCGTCCGGGCAAGGCGCGCGACATCGAATTGCACCAGGCACATGCCGACGACGGGAATCACGAGCTGGGCGTAGCCGGACGTCACGTTGATGACGAGCTCGTGCGGCTGTTCCAGCGTGGCGTCCTTCAGGCTCACCCGGTGCACGCCACGGCCCACGGGGAACTGGAAGTGCCGGCCCTCGACCAGGAAGGGCAGCACGGGCTGGTCATCCAGCGTCAACTCCACGCCCTGCTCGCTCAGGGCGAGGACATGAATCGTCCCCTCGAGATGGGACTCCCGTGTGTAGAGGAACGCGACGGCTCCCAGCATCACGGCGGCCACCGCCATGACGGTCAGCCGCAGCTTCGGAGAGACCTTCGCCGGGCCTCGCATGGGAGGCGGTAGGGGTTTCGGGGCTTCGGGCTCGGGCTCGCGGCGGGCCTCCCGGGCCTCGTACCAGTCACGCGCCACCCACACGAGGATGCCGATGACGAGAACCGCCAGGATGATGCCCCACTCACCCCGTTCGATGAGCCGGAAGAGGGACTGGAGGCTTCGAATCATCTGCTACCCCGGGGAACCGGCGGGCACGGGCTCGCCCCGCCTGGGCGCTCACTCTAGGTGATGGGGCGGGCCTTCCCCAACTGGAGGCCCGCCGTGCATGGGACTTCCACGGCGGGCCCGTCCGCGCGTCAGTGCGACTGCGGGCGGTGGTCGTTGAGGCGGAACAGGCACATCTGGTTCACGAGGCTGTCCAGCCGCGCGGCCCGGAAGGTCAGGTCCGCGTACTCGCGTGTGATGAAGGGGTCCGCCGGGTCGGTCATGCTCGTGCCCGTCAGGAACCCGGAGAGCGCGCCGGTGGTGGGGTTCAGGTGCGAGAAGGACGTCCCCGTCTCGCCCGCATGGCACCCGCTGCACGTGTTGAGCGAGAACCGGTGCCGGGCCTCGGGGTCCACCGGGCTCTCGGGCTCGGCCTGCCAGTAGAACGCGGGAGAGGGCACGTCCGCGACGCCGCCCACGAAGGACTGGTCGTGGAACACGAGCGGCACCTGGGCCTGCCCTGCCAGGAGGCGCGTGGAGAACTCGCCCAGGTAGGTGGTGATGGGCTCCGTGCCGTTGAGACTGCTGTCCGGCGTCAGGGCGACGGGGACGGGCGTCAGCAGGCCGGTGTCCGGGGACAGCGTGAACTCGCGGAACTGCGCCGTCTGGTCCGGCGAGTCCTCGTGGGTGCGAATCTGGTTGAGCGCGCTGCCATTGGGCTTGTCGAGCACGGCGTCCGAGGGGGTGACCACCTCGGTGAGGCTCTCCAGGGCCTGGTTGTACTCAGGCGAGCCCAGCACGTATCCGTCCAGGTCCTTCCACTGCTGTGCCCACGACCTCAGGCCGGCGCAGCCGCCGTTCGCCTCCGGGACGCCATAGTCGAAGCTGACGGTGAAGGGCTGCACCCGGCAGTTGTGGATGTCCACCCATCCGAAGATGAAGCGGACCTCGCCGCCCGTGGCGCCTCCGTAGGCGGGGTTCTCGGCGAGGTCGATGCGATTGACGATGGCGAGCAGCTTGAACGGCGCCTTGTCCAGGTCCAGCTCCGTGCCGCCGCTGGCCAGCTCCCATTGCGAGATGACCTCGCCGACGGTGTCCCGCTGGGGCACCTGCCAGCCATTGATGAACTGCTCATCACGCCAGCTCTCCAGCCATTGGCGTGCGAAGGCCGAGGCGGACCTGCCGGTCCGCTGCGGGTTGGCCATCTGGGTCATCAGGTGGCCGAAGCTCCACTTCTTCTGCGCCTCACCCGCCGCCGCCTGGCACACGTCGGGGGTGGTCCGGGTGGAGTCCTCCACCGTGCCAGGGGCGGTGATGAACAGCGAGTGGGGCGCGGAGACGAGCTGGGGGAACCCGACGAACAGGTGGGTCAGGTCGATGGGCACGCCCTCCTCGAGCCTGGCCCTCAACCAGTCGGTGTCCCTCCCGGAAGGCAGGTCGGCCCAGCCGGTGAAGTCGCGCCCCTGGAAGGTGGGCGCGCTCAGGCCGAGGCCGTTGACGCGCTCGAAATGGGCGGCGAGCTCGTAGAAGTCGAGCGTCGCCTCGCCGCTGAAGATGTTGTCCCCCGCGACATCGTCGTCGCCCAGGCCATCATCCCGCAGGGTCATGGAGTGCCAGTCATTGATGGCGACTTCCACGATGGGCGACGGGAACACCACGTGTTCCGCATACTTGAGCCGGAATACACCGGGGAATGCTGGCACATGCGGGTCGTAGGGACCGGTCTTGATCTGGATGAGGACCCAATCGAGGCCCGGCGCGTACCGGGAGTGCTCCTGCCATTGGACGCGCGCCCCGGCCGTGCGCTCCACGGCTGCGGGCCGGGTTGGCGCAGGAGCCTCCTGCTCTCTACAGCCAGCTCCCAGGGTGGCCAGCAGGCACGTCGCGGCCGTTCCAATCACTGCTCTTTTCATGGCATCCCCTCGCGGTTGCGGCCCTTACGCCGAAATGGAAGGGCCTCAGGGATGACATGATTTACTACTAAGGTTGGATTTTATAGCCTTGGACTGAGATTGGCCTACGTATAGGCGGAATGGGCGGCCACTTTCACCTCGGCGTCCGGTAGCCGCTCTGTGCGCCCCCCTCGGACGCTGGCGGGCCGTGGCCCTCGAGGGGGTGCGCGGCCCCCCTCCGCGTGCCTGCGCGCGCACTACTGGCCTGTCCGCCGGACTGTGTGGCCCAGCCGGTGCCGCTCAAACCGCGGTGTCGGGGACCTCTGCCCTTCAGCTTCCCCTTGTTCGCTGGGCTCAAGAGCTTCACCTGCGACACGAGGCGTTGGCCCACCGTTAATGGGCTCCAGGCCACCTTTGCCATCTTCAAGCGCAACGACGTGGAGAAGATCATGGCGAAGGTTGTGGAGGAGGACCCCAGTCAGGTGCCAACGCTCGGTACTAAGGCCACCGACAAAACGCCGCTCTTCATAGTGCAAGGGGCTGAAATTACATCGTTCTCTGGACGCGAGGTGCCCCCACACGGGTACGCCTCCACCTCTATATAGCGGGATATACAGTGAGCGGACTCCCGAACTACGCCCGGACCTGAGCATGAGATGAGGGCATGGGACCTGACCTCGTTCAGCCTACTTCCTACAGACAAGGCGTCGTTCGAACCCGCTGTGTCAGGAGCGAGCATCAATGACGCGCCAACTTCAGCTGCCGCCGTCCCCCAGGCCCCCCCGCAAGCCCTTCTCCCCGCAGCTGTGGCGTTTGCTTAGGCGCGCTGCGGTGATCCTCGGCTTCTTAGCGGCCGGGGCACGGCTCGTGCACGAGGTGCACGTGTGCATGCAGTACGGAGGGGCTACGGTCGTCATCTGCCGGTAGCCCACCCTGTCATGCCGTAACTTCTGTCGAGAGCAGACTACCTGCGCCTCATCGCACGTTGCGAGAGGCGCAGGGCGTTTTGGTGCAGACCGCGATTGGCTCTATGGCGCGAAGCTGCTCCGCAGTGGCACGGACCCCGAGGTTGAGTCGAAGGCCAGAGCGACTCCTTCTTGGCCGTCTTCGCTTAACGGGTGACGGCCCAGAGGGGGCATGTTTGCTGGTAGAGACCATTCAGCAGGTGGTGAAGAGTTTGCCCTACCTCGTACGTTACGCGACGATGCTCTACAGCATGCTCTTTTACGTATAGGCGGAATTAGCGGCCACTTTCACCTCAGCATCCGGTCGCCGCTCTGTGCGCCCCCCTCGGACGCTGGCGGGCCGTGGCCCTCGAGGGGGTGCGCGGCCCCCCCCGCCGCGTGCCTGCGCGCGCACTCCTCGCCTGTCCGCCGGCCTGTGTGGCCCAGCCGGTGCCACTCAAACCGAGGTGTCGGGGACCTCTGCCCTTCCGTGCAGCCACTCCCCTTGAGGCAAAGCCTCGTGCACAGGCCAGGGGCAAGGGGACGGTGGGCCACCCCAGGTGCCTCAACACCTCCTTGACGCCGGGGCCTTTGAGCACCTCCAGCCCCTCCGGCGCCCGCCGCAGCCACGACAGGTGAAGACGTCGAAGTCGAAACTGCGCTTCGGCAGCGTCGCCCAGTCCAACCGCGCAGCGCGCTGCTTGCTCCGCACCTGCGCAGCTCCAGCAGGGGCCTGAGCTGAAATTGGCGCTGGCGCCTCGGACTTGGGCACCACCCGGGGCCGCAGCGCCGCTCCCGGGGCCAAGAGGCCATGGAAGCGGACAAGGTTGCTGCCGAGCGGAGGTACCCGCGCGGCCAGCCGCCGCAGGAAGGCGTCCACCGGCAGCACCAGGTGCCTGGTGCCGTCCGGCAGCGGCCGCTTCATGCGGTAGGAGAGGCTCCCATCCTCCAGCCTCGTCAGCCTCTCCAGCGCCAGGGCCCCTCTCGCCCCTTAGCGGCACAGCCTCTCCAGCCCCTCCCTGTCATTGGCATGCAGGTGGGTGTTGCGCGCAGCGAGGGCTCCCCCTCGGCGGCGCTCTCACCTCCACCTTGGCCCACGGCTGCTGCTGCAGGCTGGCGGCCTGCAGGGCCTCAAGGGCGTTTTCGGGCCCCTCCGCCGGCAGCACGCCCCGCCTCTCCAGCGGCCGCAGCACCCGGTGGCGCACCACCGCCACCAGTCGCTCCACCTCCTCTTGCCTGGGGGAGGCCGCGGCACGAAGCGCGCCCCCTCCCCCTCCTCCACCCAGACGCCGTCGGGCACCACCGAGTGGAGGTGCGGGTTGAGGGCAAGGGCGCTGCTGAAGCGCTGCAGGATGGTGACGGCGCCCGCCTGCGCTCCCCTCACCCCAAGCCTCCTCGCCCGCCTGCGCTGCAGGGCAGCCAGCGCCCGAAGGAAGATGGACAGCACCGCTGAGAAGAGGTGAGCGTCCCTTGCCGCGCGGCTCCGGCTCTGGGGCGACTCCCCGCACGAAGCTGTTATTTCGACGGAACCGTGGAGCGTGATGCGAGCGGCGTGAGGTGGAGTTCGCGAAGCTGCCGCTCGCGCGTGAGCCCGCGGTCAGCAAAGAGCTTCACGCCGCGGCGCACGTCGGCGAGCGCCCCGTCGAGGTCGCCCGTCACGTACCGCGGTTGCGCGCGCAGGAAGAGCTCGGCGCCAGGGTCCAGCGCCTGGTGCCACAGCAGCTTCGCGGGGCCGTCCCCAGCGCAGAGCGCTGTCATGGAACGCGTCTGGGTCTCTTGCCGAGCGAGCGCACCGGGTCGGCTCACAAGGGTCATCTCGTGACGACACTCGGCCTGAACACCGTGCCGTAACACCCGATGATCGACGAATCGAGCAGGACCTCGCGGTCCGTCTCGACGCAACGGACCCAGAGTCTCCAGCCTGCGCCCGAGGCGGCCTGCGCGCGATGCAGGGAGAGCCCGTCGGTGCGTACAATCGAGGACGCCGGTTGCGCCACGATGGGCGGCGAGAGCGCGCGGATGTGAGCGTCCAGGCCGTCGAAGTTGGGAATGAGCTCGGGCAGCGTCATCGTGACGGGCGAGGTCGCGAAGAGGGTCGCGCAGTGCTCGGACGATTGATAGGCGAGATACCGAGGCGGGACCACGCCGCTCGCGAGCCTCGCCTTCATGTCGTGCAGAAGGTTGTGGCCGAGCGCTTCGACCGCGGGACCTCGGGCCACGATGCTCCCATCCACGTGCCAGTGCTGGCTGTCGACAGGCACGTCACCCGGCTCGAAATATTGAATCTTCGAGTCGACGTAGACGAAGCGCTTGTCGCCGACGAGCAACTCCTTCATCGCTTCGAGCACGCGCCGGGTCAGCGGTCCCGCCACCTCGAGGGCCTCCTCGAGGGGACTCCAGCAGAACGTGACGCCATCGCCGCGGACCTCTTCCTGCGTCGGGACCGGCAGGACGCGCTCGACGGTGTAGAGGTTCGGGAAGGTGGCTTCGAACTCCGCGATCGGGCGCGACCCGTCGAGCGGGTACGCGTCGAGCGTGGTGGGTCGCATCTCCTCGACGACGACCGGCTGCGGTGCGCTCGCGGCTCGGGCCGCTCGTTTGCGGGTCGACCCGTGGTAGGCGCCTTCGCCGGTGAACGGGGCAACCTGCTGCGAGTCGAGCGTGTGTTCTTGTCTAAGGTGTGTGAGGTTCATACGAAGTCGAACATGGCTTGGAAGTATTGCAGTTTGGCCTTGGGGTCCTGCGACAGCCGGATGACCTCGGGCACCCGATCGAGAAGGTACTCGGAGGTGTCTCCCGTCGGCTTCGAGCTCAGGTATCGCCGCGGGAGCCCGTAGGACGTGTTGTAGGCCACGTTGGAGATGGGCTCGCCGGTCTTCCGGTCGAAGATCGCGGGCAAGCGGGCCCAGTCGTGCTCGATGAAGAAGCTCTCGGCGCCCCACCGCAGGCGGAAGCCGAGCTTCTCCATGCGCGGGAGCCAGGGCGGGTCGCCGATCTGCCAGAAGCCCTTACCGCACAGCAGGTGCTGCGAGTGCTCGACGGCGCGCTGGTGCTTGTCGAGGTGGTCGCGAGCGTACTTCTCCACGATCTTGTCGAGCAGGAACTGGGCGAGCTTGCGCCCGCGCTCCTCCTTGCAGACGACGAAGTTCGCGATGTGGTGGTAGCCCTTCGGTTTGAAGCGACGGACCTCGGGGAAGGCGAACCTGTCGAACCACCTGTGCGCGGGGTCGTCACCGTCGGGCTGGTCGAAGTCGACGGTTTCGCGGATCGTCGAGTGCCTCAGATTGTTGTAACGGCCGGTGAAGAAGAACACCGTGTCCTTGCTCCGTCCGACGAGGATGGTCGCGAGGAGCTCGCTTCGCTCGGGACCCACGCGCCGCGACAGCACGAACCGATGGCCCGTGACGCCCCAGATATGCGCGACGCCGTATGGCGAGATGATCTCGAGCTGCACGCGCCTGACGACCGCCGCGGGCAATTGGCCTTCGCGGTCGTTGCGCGCGTCCTCGAGTGAGCGGCTGAGCATCGAGGAGACCGCGCGCGCGACTTCGGGAACGGCGCTCGAGACGATGCCGAGCTCCATGTCATCGTCGAGGAGGACGTAATTGGGCGCCGAGGGATTGTGGGACCCGTCGTAGCGGACGTAGGCGCGGCGAAGGACGGAGGTCTGTATGAACCGGTCCTCGGGATTCAGGTTGACGTACTTTTCGAGTTCCCTGCCCGCCATCCTGCCGTCGCGGCACTTCGAGATGGCGTCGATGATCTTCTTCTCCAGAACCGCATCGCGGCGGCCCTTGAGCGAGGTCTTCCGCGAGTCGCCCGGGTTGTCGAAGGTCGTCCCGAGTCGCGTGACCAGGCGCGAATCCGCTCCTGCCGCCTGCAAGCTGTCGACGATCTCCTTGTTGCCCCGGCGCCGCGCGAGGATGAGCGCGGAGTACCCGTCGTTGTTCTGGACGTCGAGCTTCGCGCCCACCTTGATCAAGACGCTGGCGAGCTCCGCGCGATTCTCGCAGGCGGCCCGGAGCAACGCCGTGTTGCCGTCGGTGTTCCGCGCGTTCAGGTCGGCACCGGCCTCGATCAAGGTCAGCGCGATGTCGTGATACCCCTCGCTCACCGCCCAGATCAGCGGCGTCTCGTCGCGTTCTTGGAGCCGCGACTCCAGCCCGGAGGGCTCGTGCAGTTTCTCGAAAACCTCGGTGAGCTTGTCTGGCCTGGTCATGGTCGATGCCGACGTGGGTCTGCCTGAGAGCGCACTCCGTGAGTGTCGCTCCGGAGTGTGCACTCCATCGTTCCGCCTGCCAAGCGAGCCGGCGTCGCTGTGCGAGCAACACGGCGGTGGACCCAGCCGTGCTCCGGAAATGGAATGAGAAAGGCCCGGAGTCGCAAGGCTCCGGGCCCTTCGTCGCCTGCGGGCAGCGGCTTTCCGCCCCGCCCTGCTCAGCTCAATCCTAAATCAGGGGAGATACGGACAGGTAATCGCCTTGCACGGGAACTTGGTGCAATCGTAGCACTCGATGCCGAAGCCCCCGTTGTCACACGAAATCGTGACGCGCTTGTAATACGGGGTCGTGACACCCCAGCCATCGTTCGAGCCGTCGCAGTACTGGGTCCGCTCGCCCACCATCTGCGCGGGGTCGAGCGCCGCGCTCGCGTAGTACCAGTTCTGGACCTCGTTGGCCGGCAGTGTCTGGTTTTGCGAGTCGAGCGTGCTGCCCTCCTCCACGGGGCCAGCACCGGAACCACAAGCCGCCAGCACGCCGGAGACCACCACGAATGCCAACACGGACAGACGCATCATCACTGTTCCTCGGTTGAAGGAGCGCCCACCCCGGGCGGGCCTCCAGGTTGAGCCAGACATGTGCCTTCGGAGGTGTTGTTGCGTCCAACGCATTGATGGCATCCAAGTTCATGCAGTAGCTTCATGACATGTCCCAGGAGAGCACCCTCGAGGCGCGAGACCTCCGCCTCATCCAGGCCATCGTCGAGCAGGGCAGCGTGACGCGCGCGGCGCGGCGGCTGTACCTGAGCCAGTCAGCCATCAGCCACCAGCTCTCAGCGCTCGAAGAGCGGCTCGGAGTCACCCTCTTCGAGCGCGTGCGCAAGCGCATGGTCATCACGCCCGCGGGCCAGCGGCTGGCGGCGCTCGCCGCGGAGGTGCTGCCGAAACTCGCACGGGAGCAGGCCCTGCTGCGCGCCCCGCTGACGCCCACGCCGCCCCGTCCCTTGCGCCTCGCCGCCCAGTGCTACACCTGCTACCAGTGGCTGCCGCAGATGCTGACGGGGCTGTCCACCGCGCACCCGGAGGTGGACCTGCGGCTGGACGTGGAAGCCACGCGCTCGGCGGAGAAGGCCCTTCTCGAAGACCGGCTGGACGTGGCCCTCTGTTGCTACCCCGTGAGCGCTCCCGGGCTCGTCTCCACGCCCCTCTTCCGCGATGAACTCGTGGCCGTGCTGCCCGCGGGCCACCCGCTGGCCGCGCGTCCCTTCGTCAGCGGACCGGACCTGACGGAGCAGGTCGTCTACTTCTACCCGCTGCCCGCGGAGGACGAGGAGCGCTTCCGCCGGGAGCTCCTGCCACGGAGGCCCGAGGCACTGCGCGTCCGCACGCTGCCACTCACCGAGGCCATGGTGGAGCTGGTGCGGACCGGGCACGGGGTGTGCCTCCTCGCGCGCTGGTCAGTCGGGCCGCACCTGGCGCAAGGGGGGCTCGTCACCCGCGGCCTCGGCCGCAAGGGCTACTGGCGACAGTGGAGCGCGGTGCACAAGCGTCACGGCCCCCTCGCCCCGGCGCTCGGCACGCTCGTGGACCTGCTGCGCGGCGCGGTGCTCTCCGCCTGAATCAGAACCGGTCCTGCCCGGACGGCGCTTCCGGAAGCGGCGCCACCGCCGACAGCACGCCGTGCTCGGGAATCGGCGGGTGCAGGGGCACCACCACCGTGAAGCGCGAGCCCCGGCCGAACTCGCTCTCCACGGACACGCGCCCGCCGTGTCCCTCCACCAGGCTCTTCACAATCGCCAGTCCCAGCCCCGCGCCGCCGTGCTCGCGCGTGGAGCTGCCGTCCACCTGGTAGAAGCTCTGGAAGATGTGCTCGAACTGGTCCGGGCGGATGCCCACGCCCGTGTCCTCCACGCAGATGCGGTAGCCCTGCGCTCCCAGCTCCGCCTGCGCGCCCACCTCGGACATCACCACCGACACCCGGCCCCCGGACTGGGTGAACTTCACCGCGTTGGCCAGCAGGTTCACCACCACCTGCCGCAGCTTGTCCGCGTCCGCCGCCACCCGCGGCTGCACGCCGTGCGGCAGCCGCACCTCCAGCTCCACGCCCTTGCGCTGCGCCTGCGGCGCCACGCTCGACACCGCCGTCTGGATGACGCCGCTCAGGTCCACCGGCGCAATCGCCAGCCGCAGCTTGCCCGCCTCGATTTGGCTCAGGTCCAGGATGGACGAGATGAGGTTGAGCAGCGACTCGCCCTTCTCGACAATCGTCCGCACGTACAGGAGCTGCTCCGGGTTGAGCGCCCCGGCCAGCCCCTCGGCCAGCATCTCCGAGTAGCCGATGATGGACGCCAGCGGCGTGCGCAGCTCGTGGCTCACCGTGCCCAGGAAGGTGGACTTCAGCCGGTCCAGCTCCTTCAGCCGCGTGTTGGCCTGCGCCAGCCGTGCGTTGTGCGCCTCCAGCTCGCGGTGCGTGTCCAGCATCGCCTCGATGTGCAGCTGCGTCGTCAGGTACGCCCGCTGCCCGCTGGCCACCAGCGCGCCCAGCACCTGCCCGAAGTGCGTCAGCACCTGCGCGGCCGTGCGCTCGGGCGCCCGGCGCACCTTGCCCACCAGCTCGTGCGCCCGCGCCAGGTCCACCCCGGCGATGTCCGTCAGCGAGGGCGGGAAGTCCCGCAGCTCCTCCGGCGAGAAGGGCCCCAGGATGACCCGGCCCAGCGCTTCGCCCTCCCAGCGCACCGGCATCACCAGGTAGCGCAGGCCGGTGAAGCACGGCAGCGCCACGATTCCCGCCTCCTCCACGCCCTCGCCCACCGCGGGCCGGGCCCCGTGCACCGGCGCCACCGGGCCGTCCTTCACCCGCGCCACCGTGGCCGTGCAGCGCGCGCGTCCGTCCGGGAAGGTGAAGACGTAGGAGCAGAAGTCCCCGTGCCCCACCTTCACGTCCGCCAGCTTGGTGCCCCGCGTGTCCAGCACCTTGATGCCCACGCGGTACAGCTCGCTGAAGCTCCTCACCACCTCCGTGAAGGAGGGCAGGTCCAGCATGTCCGCCAGCGTCAGCCGCCGCTGGAGCACCGACTCGCGGCGCTGGGAGCCCTCGGGAGGCCCGCTCGTGGCGCTCATCGCCCGCCCCCGCTGCCGCTGCGCTCACCGCCGGCCGGCTGCCCGTAGCGGGCCTCCAGCTCCGTGCCCGTGACGTCCATCCTCCGGAAGATCTGCCCCAGGAATTCCTCCTCCGTCAGCCCCAGGTGGCGCGCCAGGTGGGCGCGCGCGTCCAGCCGCCGGTAGGCCGCCTGGGCCACCGCGTGGAAGGTCTCCAGCACGCCCTCGCCCTTGAGCGCCACCGCCCCCACCACCGCCTCGCTGCCGCGCTTGCGCGCCACGTCCATCTCCGCGTCCGACCGGGCGTCCGGCAAGTCCCTCTTGTTGAACTGGATGACCACCGGCACCTGGTCCACGTCCAGGCCGTTCTCCTTCATGTTCTCCTGCAGGTTGCGCCAGTAGGCATTGTTGTCCGCGGTGGCGCTGCGCCGGCTGTCGGCGATGAAGGCGACCGCGTCGGCGCCCTGGAGCACGATGCGGCGCGTCGCGTTGTGGATGACCTGGCCGGGCACCGTGAACAGCTTCACCTTCACCTTGAAGCCGGAGGAAGTGGAGAAGAAGACGGGCAGCAGGTCGAAGAAGAGGGTGCGGTCGTCGTGGGTCTCCACGGTGAGCAGGCGACCACGCACCTCCGCCGAGGCCCGGGCATGCAGATGGCGCAGGTTCGTCGTCTTCCCGCTCAGCCCGGGCCCGTAGTAGACGATCTTGAGCGTCAGCTCTCGCTGGGCGTGGTTGAGTTGCAAGGGGGGCTCGGGCTGACCTGTTCGTGTGAGGAGGTAGACCTCTGGCACACGACGCACGTTTTTATAGTGGGAAGCGGCCCGGTGCGGAAGGCCGGTCGGGTTCCGGGCGTGGAAGCGGGCCTCATTCGTGGAATGGGCCGGGTGCATGGGACGTTTGGCGGGGTCCGGCTCCTCACACTTGGGGAAGGCAGTCTCCTCACGTAAGAGGACAATGTGCGCGGAATCACTGCGTGCACGGGTGCCGGGGGAGCGGTTAGGATCGCAGCGCGACGGAGGAGCAAGGCGATGACGATGAAGCAGGTGGACCCGGGCGTGGAGATGGCCCCAGCGCCGGTGCTGGATGTGGCGGGCCTGCCGAACGACCTGATGACGGCGGTGAAGTTCTCCTTGCCCACGGATGAGGACATGACGGCGGTGGCGAACCTGCGCGCTGGCTCCGAGCCCTGGAAGAGCCGGGGTGAGACGCAGGAGGACAGCCTCAAGGCCCTCACCCAGCTCAAGCCCTACGTCCATGTGGCGAAGGTGCAGAACCAGCTGGTCGGCTACGTGACGGTGGAGCGGGACGGCCCGGTGCCGGGCGCGGCTTACCTGCGCAACATCGTGGTGAAGCCCGAGCTGCGCCGCAAGGGCCTGGGCAAGGTCCTGCTGGAGCAGGCGCTCAAGGCGGCCCGCGACATGTACCGGAAGACCATCGCCCTGCGGGTGGACCCGTCCAACTCGGCGGCGGTGAGCTTCTACCGGAAGGAAGGCTTCACCACCGTGGCCACGGTGGTCTCCAAGAAGTCCGGCAAGCTCCGGCTCCTGATGTCCCGCGAGCTGTAGTCGCCCCTGTAGCCCCCGGGCGGGAGGTCGCTCCTCCCGCCCCCCGCTCCGCGCGGGCCTCCTTGCCGGCCCCGGAGCACGCTTCACCCCCTTCCATCGGAAGACGCGGTCTCCGGCTCGGTGTGGCCCGGCCGTCGGCGCGTGCCCTGGGCCGCCCGCCCGCCAGGACTGCGGGTGTGGGCGCGGGCGTCCGGGGACCCGGCGCCGGGTGCGAGGAGGCGGACCGACCCGGGGGTGAACCGCTTTTGGCGGATTGTCGACTATCCTGCGGCCCCCGCCGCCCCGCGCCCCGTCGCGGTCTGAACCGACACCGCATGAAACCCCTCGCAGAGCTGTTGCGGCACCTGTCGCGTCCCGGAGTCACGGAGCTGACCCTGGCGACCGGCCGCCCGCCGATGATCCGTGGAAGCAACGGCTACGAGCCGGTGGACCCCTCAGCGGTGACGACGGAAGACGTCACCCGCGCGCTGCAGGCCATGGTGGGACTGGCCCGCGCCTCCAGCGTCGCGGAGACGCCGGTGCAGTGGTCCGTCAATGCCAATGGGCTCGGCGCGCTCTCCATCGCCGCCATGAAGCGGGGAGACCTCCTCCACCTGCGGCTGTCCCGGGTGACGGACGCCGCGCCGGCCACCGCCGCGCAGCCCGCCGCCCCGCAGCCCGCCGCCCCGCAGGCGCCCGCCGCCGCGCGCGCTCCAGCGCCGGCACCCGCGGCCCCCGTCGCCCGGCCCGCTCCCGTAGCGGCTCAGGCGCCGGCAGCGGCTCCGGTGCCGACAGCGGCTCAGGCGCCGGCACCGGCGCCGGCGCCGGCCCGAGCCATGCCCCGCGCTTCGAGCGGTGCGTGGCGCGAGCTGGCCGGGCTGCTCGAGGAGGCGCGGAGCCAGCGCGCCAGCGATGTCCACGTGGTGGCGGGCCGCCCTCCCCTGTTCCGACTCTCCGGCGAGCTGCTGCCGCAGGGTGACGTGCTGGACGCGGAGCGTGTGGAGGACCTGCTGCTCCCGGTGGTGCCCGAGCGGCTGCGCGCGGTGCTGGAGCGCGAGGGCAGCTGCGACTTCTCGCTGGAGTCGCCGGAGATGGGGCGCTTCCGCGTCAACGTGGGCCGGCAGCGCACGGGCCTCAAGGGCACCTTCCGCGTGATTGCCCGCGACATCCCCACGCTGGAGTCGCTGGGCCTGCCGACGGACATCGCCAAGGCGGTGCACCACCACCAGGGCCTCATCGTCATCACCGGCCCGTCCGGGCACGGCAAGACGAGCACGCTGACGGCGCTCGTGGACATCATCAACCGCGAGACGACGCACCACGTGCTCACCGTGGAGGACCCGGTGGAGTTCGTCCACCCGCGCAAGAAGGCGCTCATCAGTCAGCGCGAGGTGGGCTCGCACACGAAGACGTTCGCCAGCGCGCTCAAGGGCAGCCTCCGCGAGGACCCGGACGTCATCGTGGTGGGCGAGCTGCGCGACACGGAGACGGTGCGCATGGCGCTGGCGGCCAGCGAGACGGGCCACCTGCTCATCAGCACCATGAACACGCCGAGCGCGGCGAAGACCATCGACCGGCTCATCGACCTCTTCCCGCCCGCGGACCAGCAGCAGGTGCGCCTGTCCCTGTCCAGCGGCCTGCGCCTCATCGTCAGCCAGCGGCTGATGGCGGGCGCGGACGGCAAGGGCATGGTGGCCGCGGCGGAGGTGCTGCCGGGCTCCGTCGCGCTGGGCAACCTCATCCGCGACAACAAGACGTTCCAGATTCCGTCGCTGCAGCAGCGCGGCAAGAGCCTGGGCATCGTCCGCTTCGAGGACTCGCTGGCGGACCTGGTGCGCTCCGGCAAGGTCAAGCTGGAGGTGGCGAAGGGCTTCGCGGACAACCCGGACGAGCTGGAGGCCGTCGTCACCGGCAAGCGCCCCGGCACCGTTTCGGCGCCGGAGACGTCGCAGGACAGCGCGCGGCTGCTCAGCAAGATGGGCTCGCTGATGGGCAGGAAGGGCTCCTGAGATGAACGCCACCCCCCGAATCTCGTCCCTGTTCGACTCGCTGCTGCAGCAGAAGGGCAGTGACTTGCACATGAGCGTGGGCTACCCGCCCCTGGGCCGCATCCGCGGCGAGCTGGTGCCGCTGCGCGAGGCGCCCCTCACCGTGCCGGAGCTGGAGTCGCTGCTCTTCGAGCTCATCAACCCGGAGCAGAAGCGGCAGATTACCGAGGACCTGGACCTGGACTTCGCCTACGGCTACGGCACCAAGGCCCGCTTCCGCGCCAACTACTTCTACAAGATGACGGGCCTGGGCGCGGTGTTCCGCACCATTCCCAGCAAGGTGCTGTCGCTGGAAGACTTGAAGACGCCGGAGGTGGTGCGCAAGCTGGCGGACCGGCGCAGCGGGCTGGTGCTGGTGACGGGCCCCACGGGCAGCGGCAAGTCCACGACGCTGGCGGGGATGATCAACTACATCAACCACACGCGCCCGGCGCACGTCCTCACGATTGAGGACCCGGTGGAGTTCGTCCACGAGTCCCAGAAGGCGCAGGTGACGCACCGGGAGGTGGGCCCGCACGCGTCCAGCTTCGCTACGGCCATCCGCTCGGCGGGCCGCGAGGACCCGAACGTCATCCTCATCGGCGAGCTTCGCACCAACGAGACGATGAAGCTGGCGCTGCAGCTGGCGAGCTTCGGCGTGCTGGTGTTCGCCACGGTGCACACCAACAGCGCGCCGGCCACCATCGACCGCATCATCAACGCCTTCCCCGCCGAGGAGCAGGGGCAGGTGCGCGGCATGCTGGCGGAGAGCCTCGCGGGCATCGTCGCGCAGCAGCTCATCAAGACGGCGGACGGCAAGGGCCGCGTGGCGGCGCTCGAAATCCTGGTGGGCGGCAGCGCCATCGCCTCCATGATTCGCGAGGGCAAGGTGTTCCAGATTGCGTCCAAGATGCAGGCCGGCCAGGGCCAGGGCATGCAGACGCTGGACATGCACCTGGAGCGGCTGGTGAAGGACGGCGTGATTACGCCGGAGGCCGCGCTGGAGAAGGCGCAGGACAAGGAGAACCTCGCCAAGGTCATCTCCCGGCTGAAGCCCGAGTGGGAAGTACCGGAGGCGCTCAAGTCCATCTGAGCGCCCGGTGCTGACGGGGCGGGGCTATACCTCGGTGAACTGCGCGCCCGTCACCCGGGCGCGCTCCAGCGCCTGCTTGATGTCCTCGGAGACGATGAGGGCGATGTCCCACCCCCAGGTGTGGAACACCTTGGCATCTCCCACCTTCGACGGGTCGATGCGCAGCCCGCTGACGGACTTGTAGTCGCCGACGCGTTCGGGTTGCCCGTGCTCTGGCAGCCAGTAACGCACCTCCTCGGACGCCGCGTCATCGATGCAGCGGATGCTCTTCGTAGCCACCAGGATGAGGTACTGGTCCGGCTGCCCCTGGACGTCCACCGGAATGAGCTGCACGTCGTCGGGGGCCAGCTCCGCGAAGATGGACGCCACCCGGACATGGACGATGGAAGCCATGCCGACGCCCGCCGTGCAGTACTCCAGCGGACTGCCCGGCTCGTTGATGGGCATCCTCAGACGGCCCTTGACCTGAACAGGCCGCCCTGCCCTGAAGACATACGGGTCTTCCACTTCCTGGCCCGTCTCATCCAGGGGGTCTCCCAGGTACCAGTACCCGGACCGAACGTTCTCCTTGAGCCTGAAGTAGCGCTTTTTCGACATGGGCGTCCTCTCTACCTCACCTGCTCCGCGTCACCAGAGCGAGGGCGCGGGACAAGGTGCAGACACACCCCTCTGCCGGTGATGAGCATGCCCCTCGGAACCTGCGGGACTACGCTTCCATGCGCGGGTCAGTAGAGTGCGCCGCCGGAAGGAGCACGCACATGAGTGACGCAGGCAAGCCGGCGGTGGTGGGCAGCGTGGGCTGGATGGACCTCACGGTGAAGGACGCCGTGGCGGTGAAGGACTTCTACCGGGACGTGGTGGGCTGGACGGCGACCGGCCTGGACATGGGCGGGTACGAGGACTTCCTGATGATTCCTCCCGGCAGCGAGGCGCCCGCGGCGGGCGTCTGCCACGCGCGGGGCTCCAACGCGGACCTGCCGGGCGGATGGCTGGTCTACATCACCGTGGAGAACCTGGACCGCAGCCTGGAGCGCGTCACCGCCATGGGCGGCAAGCTGCGCAGCCAGGTGCGGTCCGCCGGAGGCATGGGCCGCTTCTGCGTCATCGAGGACCCGTCCGGCGCCGTGTCCGCGTTGTTCGAGGCGGCGAAGAAAGCCTGACGCGCGCTCACGAGTCGTGAGAGGCCTTCGGGTCCTTCTCCGACATGTGGCGGTGGATGGCCGTCTTCGCGGCGTCGGGGAGGACGCGGGAGGAGGCGGCCATGACCTTGTTGGTGAGCGCGCCGGCGACGACCTTGTCCTTGCCCGCCATGAGGGCCTCGAAGCCCTCCTTGGCCACCTGCGCCGGGTCGTCCTTCTCCTGCCGGCCCACGCGGGTGTCGTCCATGCCGGCGCGGTGGAAGAAGTTCGTCTCCGTGGGGCCCGGCATCAGCGCGGTGACGGTGATGCCCACGTCCTTCAACTCGTTGCGCAGCGCCTCCGAGAACGACTGGAGGAAGGCCTTCGACCCGCCGTACACGGCCTCCAGCGGCGCGGGCAGCACGGCGGCGATGGACGAGGTGAAGAGGATGCGCCCCTCGCCCCGCGCCACCATGTCCTTCACCACGCGCTTGGTGAGGTGGACGGCCGAGGTGACGTTGAGCTGGATGAGGTTCAGCTCCGCCTCGAGGTCCGTCTCTCGCGCGAAGTCGCCGCCCACGCCCACGCCCGCGTTGACGACGAGCACGTCCACCGGGCGCCCCAGCTCCTGCGCCTTCTTGTAGAGCTGCTCGACGCCGTCGTACGTGGCGAGGTCCGCCTGCACGGCCTCCACGCGCGCGCCGTCCTTCGACAAGTCGGCGCGGGCATCTTTGATGCCGGCATCCTCGGCGCAGATGAGCAGGTCGAAGCCGTTCTGGACGAACTGCTTCGCCAGCTCCAGGCCGATGCCACTGGAGGCGCCGGTGACGAGGGCCAGGGAACGGGAATCCGGAGCGGTCTTCTTCTTCGTGGCCATGGGTGCGTCCTTCACGGTGCGAAAGGTGGGAGTGCACTCATGGGTGGAGATGGCGCGGCGCATCGGGAAGGCACGCCGCCTCGTGAGTGGAGCGTGCGTCCGGGCTCCGGCCTCCAGCGCGCCTCAGCGGCCCGCGTCACCCGCGGGGAGCGAGTAGACGAGCAGGTGCTGCCACGGCAGGCCGTCGAAGCGCTGCACGCGCACGAAGCCCGCGGCGCCCAGCTCGGCATCCACCTGGGCCACCGACATCTTGTGCTCCTCCTTGATGGGCACGCGCGGGTCCTCGGCGCGGAACTCCACCAGGGCCACGCGGCCGCCCGGGGCCAGCGCGCGCCGGAGCTTCGCGAGCATGCGCTCCGGCTCGGCCAGCTCATGGAAGACATCCACCATCAGCACCAGGTCGAGCTGCCCGTCGGGCAGCCCCGTCTCCTCCGGCTTCGTGAGGACGGGCGTCACGTTGGACAGCCCCGCGGCCTCCACGTTGGCGCGCAGGCGCGACACCATCTCCTCCTGGATGTCCGTGGCCCAGACATGGCCACCGGGCGCCACGCGCCGGGCCAGCCGCACCGTGTGGAAGCCCACGCCCGCGCCCACGTCGGCCACCCGCATGGCCGGCTTCAGCCCGAGGGCGTCCAGCATCACCTCGGGCTGCTCCTCCGCTTCGCGCTCCGCCCGTGTGAGCCAGTCCGCGCCGAGCCAGGACATGGGCTCGGCGGGCACGCGGTTGCGTGCGGGGACGTCGGCAGCGGCGGGGGCTGGAGGAGGCGGGACTGGCGCCTCCCGCCGGCAGGCGAGGACGGACAGGGCCAGCACGAGAGCAAGCAACGGCGAGCGCATGCCGCCTCCCTAACGGCCTGGCGTCAGCGGCGCTCCATGCGGAGCCGCCCGGACCTGCGCCCGGCTCCTCGCCCGTCCCCACCTCCCCGGTTCGTGAGCGCGCTTCAGCCCGTCAGACCCGGGTGGTAGACCCGCTGTCATGGACGAGTCGCGGGACGGACAGGACAGGAAGGCGGCGCACCCGCGGCAGCCGAAGCGGCCCCGGAAGGTGTCGCCGACCTACCTGGAGAACGCCGCGCTCCACTACCTGAAGCGGTACGCGGCCACGCAGAGCCAGCTCCAGCGCGTGCTGCTGCGCCGGGTGGACAAGTCCCTCAAGTTCCACGGCGGAGACCGTGCGGAGGCGCTCGGGTGGATGGACGCGCTCATGGCGAAGCTCATCCGCAACGGGCTCCTCAATGACGAGGCCTACGCGCGGATGAAGGCCACGTCCCTGCGAGCCTCCGGCCGCAGCACCCGGATGATTACCCAGAAGCTCCGGATGAAGGGCGTCTCCGCGGAGCTCGTCGCGAGGAAGGTGGCGGACGCCACGTCCGAGGTCTCCGACGAGGAGGCCGCGCGCATCTGGGCAAGGAAGAAGCGCCTGGGCCCCTTCCGGAAGAACGTGGAGACGCGCGAGGAGAACCGGAAGAAGGACCTCGCCTCCCTCGCTCGGGCGGGCTTCTCCTTCGGCATCGCGAAGAAGGTCATCGACTCGGACCCCGCGTAGCCCTCCGCCCGCGCGGGCGGGCCGCGTGCCCGCGCGGACGCTCCGCTGCAACGCTCGCACGACCAGCCCTCGCCGCACCGTCCGTATCCACAACGGAGTCCCTGCCCTCGCGGGTGGTCGCCGCTGCCCATGGCGCCTGCTCGGCGACCGCCACCTTGGAGACACCGTTGCAGACGTACGACTTGTTCGCCCCCGCCACCGACGCCGAGCGCATGGACCTGTACGCACGCATGCGCGCCGAGCCCGGCCTCTGCCGCATCGAGCCCTTCGGCGCCTACGCCGCCGCCCGCTACGACGACGTGCGCGCCATTCAGAAGGACGCGCAGCGCTTCTCGTCCGAGGCGCTCGCGGTGACGGCCGAGCCCCCGTGGCTCGGGCCCAACCCGGTGGCGCAGTCGCTCGTCACGAGAGACCCGCCGCGCCACACGCAGCTGCGCGCGCTGGTGAGCCGGGCCTTCAACGCCTCGGGCATGGCGCGACTGGAGGCGCAGGTGCGCCACGAGGCCGAGACGCTGGCCGAGGCCGCCGTGCTCCAGCGGGAGGTGGACTTCGTGGATGCCCTCTCCTTCGTGCTGCCGCGAAACATCATCGGCCGCATGCTGGGCCTGGAGCCGTCCACCTTCACCGAGTTCAAGCGCTGGTCGGTGAACATGGGCCTCATCACCTCCGCCACGCCCGAGCAGCACCCCGGCATCCGCGACACCGTGAAGGAGATGGAGTCCTATCTCGGCGACGTCATCGCCGCGCGCCGCCGACAGCCCGGTGACGACATGGTGAGCGACCTGCTCCGCGCGGAGGTGGAGGGCCGCCAGCTCACCAACGCGGAGGTCCTCTCCTTCCTCTTCCTGCTGTTGCCCGCGGGCATGGAGACGACGGCGCAGCTCATCGGCAACGCGGCCATCCTCCTCGCCCGCTTCCCCGAGCAGCTCGAGCACGCACGGACGGACAGGGCGCACATCCCCCGCTTCGTCGAGGAGGTGCTCCGCTACGAGGCTCCAACCCAGTTCGCCTTCCGCGTCGCGGTGACGGACGTGGAGCTGTCCGGCACGAAGGTGCCCGCGGGCAGCTTCGTCATGGGCCTGGTGGGAAGCGCCAACCGCGACGAGCGCGTATTCGAGCAGCCGGACCGGTTCCTCCCCGGCCGGGACAAGGGCACCCAGCACCTCACCTTCGGGCATGGCATCCACTTCTGCCTGGGCGCGCAGCTCGCGCGGATGGAGGCCCGGCTCGCGCTGGAGGCGCTCGTCCCCCGCATCCGTGCCGTGAAGCTCCGCTCGCCGGACATCCAGTGGCTCCCCGGCCTCACCATCCACGGGCCCCGGACGCTCCCGGTGGAGCTCGTCCCGGCCTGACGCCGGAAGCGCCACCACGCGGGAGGACCGGAGCTCCGGCCCCCCACACATCATCACGGCACGGGGTGGCCGAGAAACCGCGCGATGGCGTGGAGCACCTCGTCATCGGCCATCAGCGCCACGTGCTCGGCGCGGCTGTCCAGGCGCTCGAATGGCAGGGGCAGCACGGGCACGGCGCTCGTGGCGAGCACGGAGCCGTCCCCGTCGGCCTTCGTCTCGTCATCCACGTCCACCGCGCCGTCCTTCAACCGGTAGCCGCTCGTGGTGGGCCGTCCCGTGCCGACGACGACGAGCGTCTGGAAGGGAGGCGGCGGCAGTCCCTCGCGCGGCGCCAGCGCATCGGCGAGCGCGCGGCGGGCATCCAGCATGCGGGTGAGCTGCTCGCGGTAGGCCGCGTCCTCGCGCAGCGCGGCCTCCTCGAAGACGCCCCAGCCCCGCGTCCACCACTGCTCCGGCGAATAGGCATCCAGGGCCACGGGCGCGCCCGCCGCGTCCACGAAGAAGTCGCCCCGCCACGGCAGCAGCTGGAAGGAGGACGCGAAGGTGAAGAGGGCCTCGGGGCGGAGCAGCGCCGTGTTCCGTCCGGTGGTGGTGCCCTCGAGCAGGTCGTCGAAGATGCCCGGAGAGCCCCGGAAGGGCGTGCCCACGAACACCACGCGCTGCACGTGCGCGGCGCCCGCCCACGGCTGCGTGCCCGGCTCCGCGCCCCCGTGCAGCAGGCAGTGCAGCGCGACGAGCCCGCCCATGCTGTGCACCACGAGGTTCACCTTTCGCCGTCCCCCGCCCTCGGCCACGAGCTGTTGGATGCGCGCGCACAGCTTCCCCGCGCTCTCGCGCACGTCGCGCCGCCAGTCGTAGCCGAACGCGGTGAAGCCCGGGAGCCGCTCGCGGCCGAACTCCATCACCGGGCGATACACGTCGATGGACGCGAGAAACGGGATGAGCGTGAGCTTCGTCATCGGCCCGTCCGGCACCAGGGGACCGAAGCGGGGCGCGGGGCGCTGTCCCGGAAACGGCAGCGCCAGCGAGCGCTCCCCGCGGGTGACGACATCCCCTGGAGAGAACCACGCGCGCTCGGGCTCCGGGCCCTCCGTGAAGAGGAAGGTGCCCCGGTAGCCGGGCACCAGCACCGTCACCTCCTCCCCGGTGGGCGGAGCCAGGTTCACCCGGGCCACGGAGCAGCCCGTGAGGGCGGTGGCCACCAGGGCCCAGGCGAAGCACCTTCGAAGCAACGTCCTCGGAAGCATGGACGCAGCCTCGGAGGTGCGGAGCGCCGAGGCAAGCGCCGCGCGGGCGAAGTGCCCGCCACCCTGCGGCTACGGCGCCAGGCGGTTGACGCGCCAGACCTGCACGTCCGAGGTGTCTCCCGCGCGCACGGCCGTGGCCAGCACCGGCTGCCCCTCGCCATCCAGCTCCAGGCCGCCCCGTCCGATGAGGACATCCGCGCCGGCGCGCGACACCTCGCCGAGGGCCGTCCACCCGGCTTCGCCGGCATGGCGCACCACCCGCACCTTCGCGGACGTGCCGGCCTCCGTCCACGCCAGCACCGGGTGGCCCTCGCCATCCAGGGTCATCGCCAGCGAGGGAGCACTGGCGGGCGGCGGGGTCACGTTGGGGGGAGAGGGCAAAGGCGACCAGGCGTCCGTGCTGAACCGTTGGAGGCGCACGCGGCTCTCGCTGCCCTCCACCTCGCGCCACGCCACGACGACCCGCCCGAGCGCGTCGACGCGCACGGTGGCCTCGCCGCTGAAGCCGCGCGTCGGAAGGCGGGCGCCCAGGGCCTGCCAGGCCTTCCCCGTCCAGCGAACCACGGCGAGGGCACCGCGTTCATCCAGGTACGCCACCACGGGACGGTCCTCCGCATCCATGGCGAGCGCGGGCAGGCGCTGGTCCTCGTCTTCGTGCGCGCCCGGTATCCGGGGGAAGTCGACCTGGCCCTCGTCGCCAAAGCCCTCGACGAGGATGAAGGCCGGGGGAAGCTGGGCGAGGGCATGAGCGGCGGCGACCACGCCCAGGCCGCGAGGCCCCATCGCCGCGACGGGCGACTCGCAGTGGAAGATGAAGTCGCTCACCAGCGTGTCCTCCGGCGTGTAGAACTCCATGTCGAGGCGCGGGTTCCCCAGGTCACGCACGTCCGAGAACATGATGCGGTCGTCCCTCCCCATGGCGAAGGCGACAGCGAGCGTGCCGGCGCCCTCGCCCACCAGGGGCATCCACGCGCTGCCCGTCCAGCGCGAGGTGCGGGTCCCGTAATAGGAGCTCGTGGAGTCGCTCGCGACGAGGAAGGCCACCGCGGGCCGGCCCGCGGCGTCGAACTGGAGGATGGGGGGCTGGGCGAAGTGGTCCTCCGTCCGCTGTGGCGTGACGACGCCATGCGCGGCCAGCCAGCGGGGCACCGTGAAGGTCCACGGCGTGGGAGGCACCATCTCATTGCCCACGAGGTCCGTCAGGCCCTCCGCCAGGCGCACCTCGGCGCGCGCCGGGGCTTGCAGCGGCTGCGTCGGCGTCACCGTCAGCGCGCGGCCCTCCTGGGCCAGGGCGACGCTCGCCTCCACGCGCTGTCCGTCCACGGACACCAGGACGGAGCCCGGGGTGACGCTGGAGGGAAGGAGGGGCTCGGAGAAGTCCAGCCGGAGGGTGCTGCCCGCGGCCACCTCCGCGTCGGGCGCCGGTGAGCGCCCGGTGAGCGAGGGCGGCGTCCGGTCCACCACCACCGGCTGGCTGTCGCTGACAACGCGCGTCGTGCCGCAGGTGGCGCGGCCGTAGATTTCGTAGGTGCCCTCGGGCACGGACGTCGTGTCCCATTCGAAGGTGTAGGGCGGAGTCAGTGTCGCCAGCTCGATGCCCCTGCGCACCACGTCCACCCGGTCCACCTGCCCGGAGACGGCGAGCGCCACCGACACCACGCCCCGCGTCGTCACCGGCCCCGTGGGGGCGAGGAGCGTCACGGACAGGCCCGTGGCGTCGCAGCCGGAGGGCGTCGGGTCCGGCGTCGGCGTCGGCTCCGGCGCGGGCTTGGAGCCGCCGCCACAAGCGACGAGGACGAACAGGGACACGGCCAGCAGGAGTTTGGAGGTCATGGGCGAGGGGCGCTCGGAAGGGGAACGGCCCCTCCGGCCTCGGGTCGCACGAAAACACGGCTCGGGCCCCCGCGTCAGGAAGCAGTGAGGCTGGCGTCCCTGGCGGGGAAACGGGGGTCCCCTTGGTCCACGGCGACGACAAGATTCATGAGATGGCCCGGAGCCTGCTGCCCTCCACCGGACGCAAGGGGGCGCGCAAGGCGAAGGCGGCCATCAGCCGGAGCACCCGTCACTCCGTCCGCGGACGCATGCATCGGCTCGTCCGCGCCCCGGAGCTCGCGGACGACTGTCCCGACCTCGACGAGGACTCCACGCTCGAGCTGCGCCATGTCGTGTGGCGGCGCCGTGCGCGTGACAAGGTCAATCCCTTCCAACGCTGGGCCCGTGCCCTCACCGAGCACCTGCCGCGTGACGAGCGCCTGTCGCACGTGCGAGGCGTCCTCCCCGAGGGCCTCATCGGCGAGCACGCGCTGAGCCACCTGCGCTGGGACACGCACTTCGAGAGCACCGTGGAGCGGGAGCTTCGCGAGGCGAGCCAGCGGGCCCTGCGGCTCCAGCGGCGGTGGCAGGCCCCGGAGCTGGACCGGGGGCTGCTCGCGACGCTCCTGCGCCAGCTGCTGCTGCTGCCCGGAGGCCAGCGGGCCTTCAACGACCACCTCAAGCGCGCCTGCGCCATGACCCGGACCCTCGAGCGCGGGCATGACGGAAGGCGACACCACGTGCTGCACGGACGCGGTCCCATCCGTCTGCTGCTGGGCACTCACGACGTGGGGGCCTTCCTGGCCGTGCTGACCCGCCCCATCTGGGGCGCGGCGCCAGCGGACGTCCCGCCCATGCTGGCGGAGGCGCGCAGGGCGGCGCATGACTTCCTGCGCGCCTTCCACGAGCAGCGCGGGGACCTTGCCGCCACGCTCGCGGCGCTCCCCGTGCCGTACCTGTTCCGGTGAAGCAGCGCACGGAAGGCGCCTCTCGCCGCCTGCCTGCTCCTCCTGGAATGCGGCGCCAGCGTCTGCTTTCGCTCGACGCCCGTCCAAAACAGCCGTTCACATTCTCGCCCAGGAGGCCCTGTCGATATAGGACGGGGCGCACGGTCGCCCATCACCAGAATGAGGCGCAGCATGAACTTCCAGGCCAGGGTCCTCCTCATCGACGACGACGTGGACCTCCTCGAAATCTACACGTGGGCCCTCGAGGAGCTGGGCTGTGCGGTCATCGCCGCCCATGACGGCCAGGAGGGGCTGGAGCAGGCCCTGGAGGCGCGGCCCGACCTCATCATCACCGACGTGTGCATGCCGCGGATGACCGGGCTGGAGCTGTGTCACCGGCTGCGTGCCGACGAGCGCCTGCGAAGCACGCCGCTCATCCTGCACAGCAGCGAGCACGCCATGCTCGCTCCGCGCGGTGAGGTCTTCCTGCACAAGGACGGTGACCTGTCGCGCTTCCTGGCGCAGGTGATACGCAGCCTCGGCGGAGGACGGGACGACCCCACCTTCGCCTCCGTCGCCTGACATCCCGGGCACCGGAGGCTCACTCACGGCAGCCCGGCCAGCAGGCAGGCCGCCGTGTAGCAGTCCCTACAGGAAGTCCATGCCTACTGCTTCCGGGGACCCGGTTGCAGCGGCAGGCGCACTTCGAAGGTGGCGCCGCGTCCGGGCTCGCTGGAGACGTGGATGGCCCCGCCGTGGGCGTCGACAATCTGCCGCACGATGAAGAGGCCCAGCCCCAGGCCGCCGTGGTGGCGCGCGGAGGCGGCGCGCTCGAACTTGTCGAAGATGCGCGGCAGCGCCTCCGCCTCGATTCCCATGCCCTCGTCGCGCACCACCAACCGTGCGGCCCCGGCGTCGCCCGTGACGTCCACGTGGATGGGACGGCCCTGGCCGTACTTGAGCGCGTTGCCGAGCAGGTTCTCCACCACCTGCTCCAGCCGGCCCGCGTCCCAGCGGCCGAGGACGCCCGGCGCAAGCGCCAGCACCAGACGGGAGCCGCTCCGCTGCACGTCCGAAGCGGAGCGCTCCGCCACGGCCGCCACCAGGTCCGACAGGGAGACCTCCGACAGCGCGAGCTGCAAGCGGCCCCGGGACAGTCGCGTCACGTCCAGCAGGTCCTTGATGAGCCCGGCCAGCCGCCGCACCTGCCTTCGCGCCACCTCCACGTGTCCCCGCACCGCGTCCGGTGCCAGCGCTCCGCCGTCAGCCAGTCGCTGCAGGCTGGACAGCTTGAGGGACAGCGGGGTCAGCGGGGTGTTCAGCTCGTGGCTGGCGATTTGAAGGAACTCATCGCGGACGCGGACGGCCTCGCGCAACTCCGCCTCCACGTTCTTCAGGCGTGTCACGTCGCTGAGGGTTCCGCGGACGAGCGTGGCCCGCCCGGACGCATCCCTCGCGAAGACATGGCCCGTGCAGGCCAGCCAGTGGATGGAGCCGTCCGCGTGGACCACGCGGAAGTCGACCTCATAGTCGTCCGGTCCGCCGGGTGCGCAGGACTCCTGGATGGCGCGGTCGGCCGCCGGCACGTCGTCCGGATGGGTGGCGCTGGTGAAGCAGTCGTAGGTCCAGACCGGCTGCCACGGCAGGCCGTAGAGGCCGTCGTGGTTCTCCGTCCGCGTCATCTGCCCCGCGACGAAGTCATACTCCCAGACGGCGACCTGCGCGGCCTGGGTGGCCAGCCGCAGCCGCTCCTCGTTGCGGCGCACCGACGCGTCCACCCAGACCTCGTCGAGTGTCGCCACCCAGCCGTCGGGGCGGCCCTCGGCGCCGGGCACGGGCACGGTGCGCACGAGGACGCGCGTGTAGCGCCGCGTCGGGCGCAGGAGGCGGCACTCGACTTCGTACGCGGTGCCCGAGACCTGGGCTTCGTCCCACGCGCGGTCCGCGGCTGGACGGTCCTCGGAGTGGATGGCGTCACGCCAGCCGTGTCCCTCCGCCTCTTCCGGGGACTGGCCTGTAAAAGAGCACCAGCGCGGGCTGGCGTCCGCCAGCGCGCCATCCGGGGTGAGGAGCCAGACGATGCGGTGGGTGGCCTCGGCGATGGCGCGCACCGTCGCGTACGTCGGTGGCTCCGGGGTGGGCTCTCGTCGCAAGGCGGAAATCCTCATGCCCCGCTCCGAAGCGCGGGCCACGGGCCCCGCCTGTCACGGGAGCCCTACCCGTAACAGGACTGCCGGAAGCCGTCCAAGGACGGGGCGTCCCGGACGTGCGAGTTCACACAGGTGCCCTTCTCGCGTGGGAAACCTTGGCGGGGACGAGTCCAGGTAGCGTTCGTGGGCCATGCGCCTGACGCTCGCCATCGCTGTCTTGTTATCCGCCGTGTCCTCGCTGGGCTGCTCCACCGTCGCCAGGCCGTCCATGCAGCAGGCCTGGGATTCGGCGCAGGTGGAGTGCGACGAGCCTGGCGACGACCAGTGCGTCACCTTGCTCTGCCTCGGCGACGCCTGCGGCTTCTACCGCTGCGAGGACCTGCCCGAAGAAGTCGAGCTGGCGCGCTTCCCGCCTTCGCGCCCGCCCGCCGCGGCTGCGGCACCGGGCATGGGTCCCCGGAGGAACTGGGGAGCCGCACAGAATCTCCCCCCGGGGGCCGTCATGGTCTTCCCCCACTGGAACGGCGCCCCTGACAGGCTCATCCCTCCGTCACGCCAGCTCACGCCCGGGCAGTGGGAGAAGCACCACATCTTCCCGCAAGCCGAAGACCTGGCGAGGTGGTTCTCTGGACGGGGCGTCAAGATTCACGACTACACCATGCCGATTCCGCGTGCCCTCCACCGGGAGATTCACAGCAGCGACGGGCGAGGCGGTCCATGGAACCAGGCTTGGCGGGATTTCATGAAGACGAACCGCAGGGCGACCCCCGAGGACATCTACAAGCATGCAGGGGAACTCATCCACCGCTTCGAGCTCATCGGTGGCCCCATTCAGCCCTACTATTCCCGCCCCAGGGCGTGAGGTCCGATGAGCAGGTTCTTCTTGCTGGACGAGGACAGGGCGGCGGCAGCGAAGCATGGCGGGGAGGTCAACGCATGGCACAAGCTGGGGCTGCCAGGCGTGACGTGCCACACGTGCGGTGCCACATGGAGCGATGCGGGCCACGAATACCCCTGCATCGACCTGTCGCAATTGCCAGAGCGCAAGCAGTTCGAGAAGGCGAGGCCCGAGCCCTTCCTCGAGTTCGCGCGCCTCCGCGAGTTGGTGCGTCCCCTGGCGCCTCCGAATGCAGAACTGCCACCCGGTACGGGCTTCGGTCCGCTGGTGGGCCGTGCCACTGGCGGGTTTGGCCCCATCGCGTGGGTGTGGGGGCAGAAGCTCCTTGTGCACCGGGATGTGTTGGAGCGCCTCCAGGCAGCGGGCGTCCGGGGGCTGCTGGGCTGTCGAACGGAACTGCGGTTCCGTCAGAAGAACCCGCCAGAGCTGCTGGAGCTCCAGATTGAGCCCCACGGCCGGCTGCACCCGGACTGCATTCCACCGGACGTGCCCCCTCCGTGCGCCACCTGTGGCCGGCACGCATTCAAATGGCCGGACAACCCCCTCCTCGACGCCGCCTCCCTCCCCACGGACCTGGACCTCTTCCGCGTGGGCAACTTCGCCACGATGATTGTCTGCACCGAGCGGCTCATGAACGCCGTGCAGCGGCTGGAGCTGGACGGCCTCACCTTCCGCGAGCTGCCCACGCGATAGAGTGCCTACTCCCGCGGCCCCCGCCCCGCGCGCACCGGCGCCGTCAGGCTCGCGAACGCCGCGTTGATGCGCTTCGTCTCCGCCTCGGCCACCTCGCGCAGCTTCGGCCCCAGCCCCGCCACCTTGTCCGGGTGGTACTGCAGCAGCAGCGCGTTGCGGGCCGCGCGCGCCTCCTCGAAGGAGGCCCCCGGCGTCAGCCCCAGCAGCGCGTACGGGTCCTCCACCGGCGCCGGCTCCGGCGCGGCCTTCGCACGCGAGGCCCGCTTCGCCCGGTTCTTCAGGAGCCGCTCCATGGCGATGAGCTTCACGCGCGTGAAGATGGCGTCGTTGCGCTCACGCTGCTTGAGCCGCACGTACCCCTGCTGCGACAGCGCGCTGATGAACAGCGACACCGCCTGCGAAGCCAGCGCCTGCGAGTCCAGGTTCAGCGCCGGCTCGCTGCGCCAGCACAGCTTGCCGTCCGCGAAGATGAACACGTCACCGGGCTGAAGCGCCTCCGTCGAGACGCGCGCGAGCGCCTCGGGACTGGCCGACGCCAGCTTCACGTCCGGGGACCACGCGAAGATGCGCTCCGCCAGGTCCTGCGGGAAGGCGCTCTCCGTGCCGCCCGTGCCCACCAGGATGACGGACGTGCCCGCGCGGTGCGTGAAGCGGCTGAGCTCCGTGGCGGTGCCGAAGAAGGGAACCGAAAGCATGCGCAGGACCGTGGCCGCCGATGCGCTCGCTGAAGCGCGGCGACCATGTAGCGTCCCGCGTCTGAAAAGTCGAGATGGGTCAGGAAACGCGCACGGGCCCGGCGGAGCGCGAAGTCTCCACCGGGCCCGTTGACGCGCTCACCGCATCCGTGTCACGGCTGCTGTTCCGAAGGCACCTCTCCCGTGAGCACGCAGATGAGCGCGTCCGGGTCGCACTTGACGGGGAAGATGGGGTTGATGCCCGAGCCGCGCAGCCGCCCCGCGTCGTAGTCCGCGTACGGGTCGCACGCCGCCTCGTTGACGCCGCCGTCGCTCAAGCCGCAGCCCACCACGGGCCAGATGCCCTTGGTGGTGTACTCCGCGGTGCAGCCGTTCTCCGTGTAGCGCAGCTCCGCGGTGAACTGCGTTCCAGGAGTCCCCGGCGAGTTGTAGATGCGCAGGTTGGACCACTCGTACGTGAAGCTCTGCGCGGCCTGGGCGGGCGGGCCGCCGTCCGGCTGCACCCCGCCGTCGGGCAGGCCCGGCGCCGTGGCGGGCACGTCCAGCCGCGAGGGCGTCAGCGTGGGCACGTTGCAGAAGTTGTCCGGCCCCGGCGCCTCGCTGGCGAACGCGCCCACCGAGTACGTCACGTGCGAGGGGTCCGGGTCCGGCCGCGTGGACGCGAAGTCCCGCCCCAGCTTGCCCAGCCGGGCGCTGCGCACGGCGACGCTGTCCGGCTCGCTCGGCGTCTCACCGAAGTACTTCTGCAGGCCCACGCGCTCCGGCTTGAGCCGGGCGCACTGCTGGTCCGGATTCTGTCCGGGCTTCAGGGTGTACGTCGCGGCGAAGGAGCCGGTGGAGCCGTCGATGCTCGCGCGCGCCACCACGCACTGGGGCTCCGGCTCGTCCACGCCGCAGGCGAACACGGCCACCGAGGCCGCCGCCACACCCACGCTCAGTCCCATCAGTCGAAGTTTCATTGGAAGGTGTCCTGTCTGGGGAGCGGGCTAGAAGCTCAGCTTCGCGCCGAAGCGGATGGAGCGCGGCGCCTGGTACGCCGTGGGGCGCTTGAAGTTGGGGTTGATGTCCGACTGGCGGATGCGCGCCAGCTTCGTCCCGTCCGGGAGCACGGTGTACTCGGTGTCCGAGATAGGGACGATGCGGCAGGCGGGGTTGAGCGCATCGAGGCACGCCGACACGTCCGCCGTGCTGCCGTTCTGCTCGATGGCGTACACGCGGTTGAGCGCCAGCGTCTGGTCCACGTTGGTGTACTGCTGGAAGTTGAAGAGGTTGAACACGTCCATGGACACGCTCAGCGTGTAGTCCTTCGACAGCTTCTGGCTGATGCCCACGTGGGAGTCGACGGTGTGCACCCACGGCAGCCGGCCGGCGCTGCCGCGCGGCAGGATGAACGTCTCCGAGCCGCTGCGGCGCGGGTGCAGGCCCAGGTAGTTGAGCGGCGTGCCCGAGCGGCTCCGGTAGCCGCCACCCACGTTGACGCTGGTGGTATTGGTGAGCACGAACTCGCGCGCGCCGAAGGCCTTGAAGGAATGCGTGCGGTCGCCGGGCAGCGGGCCGTCGCGGTTCGTGGTGAGCGACAGCAGGTCGAAGTCGCGCGTCAGGTTGGGTGACAGCTGCCCGGTGTCCGCGCGGAACAGGCCGGAGTAGTTGCCGCGCAGCTTGGACCACGTGTAGCTGGCCTGGGCCAGCCAGCCGTTGGAGAAGGTCTTCTGGTAGTACAGGTTCACCGCGTCGTAGTGGCGGCGGGCCTCCGGGAAGTCGGTCGAGAACCCCTTGCCCGGGTTGCCCAGGAAGAAGGTGTTGCCGTCGTCGCGGCTCATGTCCTCGATGACGTCATTGAGGACGCGCCGGGTGTACGCGAGGCCGACGCGGCCCACCGTCAAGTCGTACTCCGCGCCCGCCATGAGCTCGTCCGCGGACTGCGCGCGGATGTTCGGGTCCACCGGCACGCGGTCTCCGCCCTGGGCATCCCACGTCTGGTTGGGGCCCTCGTTGGCGGTGCCCAGGCGCTGGCGGTTGGCCGCGGTGCAGCCCGTCAGCAGGGAGTCGCGGTCGCTCGGGTTGCACGCCGGCGCGGTGTAGGTGGCCGACAGCAGCTGCTGCTGCGGGAAGGACAGGTCCGCCATGTCCAGGGGCACGTTCTCGTAGAAGCGCGCGAAGTTGACGAACACCTTGGAGCGGCCCTGCTGGGTGAAGTCGTAGATGGCGCCGATGCGCGGCGACCACTGGTTGGGCAGGTGCAGGCCCACCTGGTCATCCAGGCCCCAGATGGTCTGCACGTCGTAGCGCAGGCCCACGTTGACCGTCACCTTGTCCAGCACCGACCAGCTGTCCTGCACGAAGCCGCCCACCGTCAGCGACGTGGACGTGCCCTCCTTGCTGGCGAGGAACACCGGCGTGTCCGGTCCGGACAGGTAGCCGTACTCGTTGAGGCTGAACCAGCAGTTGCCGCTGGTGCACTCCTGCCAGGGCGTGCGGCCCGTGCGCGCGCGGTTGAGGTAGAAGCTCGAGCGCTCCGCGTCGAAGCCCGCCTTGAAGATGTGGTGGCCCAGCGCCTGCAGCAGGTACGTGCCCATCACCTTGCCCTGCACGCGGTCCAGCTTCGCCTCGCTGATGGTGTTGGGGCCGCCGGTGGAATAGGCGGTGACGGGGCAGTTGCGCGACTGCTCGGCCGGCGTGGCGCCGCAGACGGACGGGTCCGGCAGCGACTCGAACTCGGTGATGGCGTGCGGGGTGCGCGTGCGGCGCCAGGCCAGGTTGGAGCGTCCGGCCAGTCCCTCGCTGGAGCCCAGCGACGAGCCGTCCGACGGCAGGGTGGAGTCGGCCTGGTGGTGCCAGCCCAGCGTGGCGTCCACGAGGAACTTCTTGTCGAAGAACGACGACTGCTGCTTCGCGACGATGTCCATCACGCCGTTGGAGCGCCGCGTGGCGATGGACTCGTAGGTGCCCTGGACGAAGGCGGTGCACGACAGGCCCACGCACACCTCGGGGTCTCCGTCGCGGCTGAAAGAGTACCTGCCGTCGCCGCCGGAGGAGCGCGGCGTGCCGAAGACGGACACCGACAGGTTGTGGTCCGGGTTGAAGAGGTACGTCAGCTTGCTCATGTACTGCACGCTGCGCTCGTCCGCGAAGCGGCTGACCCGGCTGCCTTCAATCGGCGTCACCTGGCCGAAGCCGGTGGTCGGGTCCTTGCGGCGCGCGCCCACGGACGCACAGCCGTTCGCCGGGTCCGCCTCGTCGCAGTACTCCAGCTTGCTGAACTGCCGGTCCACGCGGACGCGGTTGAAGGACGGCGCCACGCCCACGTAGAACCAGAGCTTGTCCTTGATGATGGGGCCGCCCAAGTCGAAGCCGAAGTCGCCCTGGTTCCACGGGGTGCCCCTGGCGGACACGACGCTGCCCTCCTGGCGGATTTCCGTGCCCGCGCGCTGGAAGGCGCCCGGCGCCATGGTGCCGAACACGGAGCCATGGAACTCGTTGGAGCCGGACTTGGTGACGACGTTGAGCACGCCGCCGGTGGAGCGGCCGTACTCGGGCATGTAGCCGCCGGTGATGACGTTGACCTCCTGGACGAACTCCACCGACAGCGGCGTGCCCAGCGTGCCCACGCCCGGGTCATTCACCGACAGGCCGTCCACCACGTACTGGCTCTCCGGTGAAGAGCTGCCGCTGACGCTCACGCCGTAGCGGTCCTCCGTGGCGCCCGGCGCCAGCTCCGCCAGCGACTCGAAGGAGCGCGACGCGGAGCCCTTGGTGCCCGGCCGGATGACGGCGATGTTGCGGATGAAGTCCGCGTCCACGCTCAGGCCCGCCGTGTTGCTGCCCACGTCGATGGTGGGCGGCGCGGCGGTGATGGAAATCTCCTCGCCCAGCGAGCTGGGCAGCAGCTGGATGTTGACGCGCACCGTGCGGTCCAGCCGCAGGACGACGTCGCTGCGCACGAAGGGCTCGTAGCCCTCGCGCTCCACGCGCAGGGTGTACGTGCCCGGCGGCAGCTGCGGGAGCCGGTACAGGCCGCTGCCGTCCGAGACGACGGTCCGCTCACCCTGCAGCTTCGGAGAGGTGGCCGTCACCACGGCGTCCGCGAGCGACTTCTGGTCCGCCGCGTTGGAGATGGTTCCGGTGATGACCGAGGTGCCCTGGGCTGACGCCCCCGCACCCCATAGCAACAGCGCGAGACATAGCCCGCGAGCGAGACCTGCACGTGTGGACAAAGCTGACTCCCCTCCAAGGTAGGGGCTCCACTCTGTCTCGAATCACGAGAAAGCAACAATACTGAAAATAACAGGCTTCACTGGGGCCGCCCCGCCCCGGGGGAGGGGCGGGGCGGCCCACGTCATGCCGGTGCAGCCGGTGCCGCACTCAGGGAGCCAGGCTGGAGTCGAAAATCCAGTCGTAGTTGCTGCCCGTGAGGGGAGCCAGGTCGGCGCCGTCCGGCATCTTCCGCGAGCTCTGGATGTTGCCGATGACGTCCATGTAGCCCACGTCCCAGGCGTACTTCATCGCCTGCGCGTCGGTGGTGATGCCCACCACGGTGTTGATTTCCCCCAGGGCGGCGTCCTGGCTCCCCGCGCTGCACACGCCCGCGCCGTAGTAGGAGGAGACGAAGCGCTGCATGTCCCCGAATATCCTCAGCAGCAGCGCGCGGTTCGCCTCCGGGTTGCGGAAGGCCTGGTCCGCAGTGTGGTTCCAGAAGGCGCTCCCACTGCCGTCCTCGTTGATGCCGAAGCCGTGTCCCACTCGCGAGACGTTCCTCAGCGACGGGGAGTACATCGGCAGCCCCCGCGAGTGCGGACCGCTGATGTTGTACGAGTACGTGTAGCCGCCCGCCTCGGCGTCCACCACCCAGAGGGGACCGTAGCCGCCGTCCTGGACGGCGTGCAGCAGGATACCGAAGGCCGCGAGGCTTCCTCCGGGCGTGTCGGCGTACCGGGTGAGCATCTCGTCCGCTCCCGGGTTGAAATGGAAGGTGGTCGTCCTGCCCGTCAGGACGTTGGCCGCGTCCACGGGCGTGGAGAACGAGAAGTGGTCCACGCCCGCGGTGTAGGCCGCGATGACGGCCGCGTCCCTGTCGTTGAAGCCGGCCAGCTGCGCCAGCCGGTAGGTCAGCGCGCCGTGCACCAGCTCCTCGAACTGCCCCTCCCGGTCCGTGAAGGAGACGGGGTTGTTGGCCGCGTAGGAGTAGAGGTTGCAGCTCACGGTGCTGGAGAGGCACCGCTGCGGCTCCTCGAGGAAGAGCGGGTCCGGCGTGAGGAAGCGGCTGATGGCCGGGTCATAGTCCCGCACGCCCAGGCGCACCAGGCCCAGGTCGGCGTCGTACGCCCGCTCGACGAAGTCGTAGGCGGCCGTCTGCGGGCGGCTGGCCCGGTCTCCGTACGGGGACGCGGGCAGCGGCGCGCCGGTGTCGTCGGACACCACCGTGCCGCGCATGTCCGTGGCGAGCGGCCGCCACGCGCCGTTGACGAGCACCCCGAGCAGCCGTCCCCCCACGCGCAGCGGCTTCGTCAGCCCGCTGCCGTCGAGGAAGGCGCCGTCGTCCAGGTAGGCCGCCAGGTGCGCGCCCCCGTTCAGCTTGGCGAGCCGGTGGCCCGACTCGTCGTGGATGAAGGTCCACGCGTCCGTCCCGCGCGTCGCGCGCGCCAGCTGCCCGTCCGGGCCGTACTCCAGCGTCAGGCCGTCCCGGGCGACGGTGCGCCCCAGCCCGTCGAACTGGTAGGTGGTGCCCCCCGCCTGCAGCGTGTGGCCCTGGCGGGAGAGCGCGCGGACCTGGCCGGACGTGCCCACCAGCTCCGGCAGGCCCGTGCTGCCGTAGGCATAGCCATGGCTGTCGAGCGCGTCCGAGGTGGCGACGAGGTAGCCCTCGGGGGAGTACGCGTGGCTGCGCACCAGCGACAGGCCCGCGACGGAGAGGTTCTCCGTGTCGATGAGGCCCCGGGCGTTGTGGCTCCACGAGGTGGAGGAGAAGAAGCCGGTGGCCGCCCGGCTCTGGCTGAACCCGTTCGTCACCCGCGTGAGCGCGTCGTAGCTGAAGGTGACATTCGTATCACCGTTGATGGTGGCGGCCGCCAGCCGGCCCTGCGCGTCATGGTCGACGATGACGAGCGGCGTGCCGTTGACGGCCACGCCCCGCGTGCGCCCGTGGGCGTCCGTCTCGTAGGCCAGGGTGACGCAGGTGACGGGCGTGCCGTCCTGCTCGCGCACGCACGTGGCCTCCGCGCGCGCGCTGCCGTCCTCGCGCGGGGTGAGCTGTGTCTCCACCGTGCGCCAGCCCGTGAGGGACAGGGTGCGCTTGAGCGGCGCGCCGTCCACGCGGTACTCCATCCGCCGCGTGAAGCCCTCACCCGCCACCGCCGTCAGCAGGCCCGGCCAGTCCGTGGCCGTGGGCACCTCGGGAGTCGCTCCGTCGAAGTAGAAGTCGAAGTCCCGCGTGCCGCCCGAGGCCAGGTCCGTGTGCCGCACGCGGACCGTCCTGCCAATCCCGTCGTGGGAGTACGCCTCCTCGCGCACCGGCGCGCCGGTGGGTGACAGGAAGGTCTTCTTCGCCAGCAGGCCCGTCACCGGCGCGTAGGTGAAGCCGAGCGAGGCGACGCCCTCCCGCTCCACCCGCGACATGCGCCCGTGCCCGTCGAAGGAGACGGCGTGGGACGTGCCGTCCGGCAGCCAGACGCGGCGCAGCCGCCCCAGCGCGTCGTACTCGAAGGACGTGCGGGCGGACGCCTCGTTCTCCAGGGCCACCACCTGCCGGCCCGTGTCCATGAAGCGGCGCGTGGCGTGCGTGCCGTTCTCCCACGACTCCTGCTTCAGCAGACCGCCCTCCAGCGACAGCCCCGAGAGCACGTCCCGCGTCACGCCCACCTGGAGGTGACTCAGCGCCTCGGACTCGTGCCCCAGCCCGGAGCTCTTCAGCACGCCCAGCACGTCCGCCCCCGCCAGCAGGTCGGCGTAGTCCACGGCCGTCAGGTCCACCGTCGCATCCAGCGGGGCGCGCGCGTACGTCCGGGACTCCAGCAGCGCGCCGTCCCGCATCGTCACGTCCTCCACGGCCCAGCCCTCCGGGATGCGCACCGCGCTGGCCACCGGCGCTCCGCCGGCCGTCTGCCACTCCACCTTCGCGCTGGCCGAGCCCGTGGCGGCGTCCACCAGCGTCCGGGTGAGGATGCTGCCCGGCTGGGTGGCGGTGGCGTACCGGTAGGTGAGGAGGACGTTGGGGTTGGCCGCGCTGGCCCCGCCCAGCGAGTCCCACTGCCGCTCCAGCCGCTCCAGGCCGTCGTGGCGGAAGGACTGCGTGAAGCTCCGCGTGCCGCGCAGCGTCGTCAAGTCGAGGATGGCGTCGGTGACGGCGTCACGCTGCGTGGCCTCCAGCACCACGCCGTCGGGCGTGGTGGCCCGCTTGAGCAGCAGCGTGCCCGGCTCGTACTCGAAGGACGTCGTGCCCTGCCCCGGCACCGTCACGCTCTGCACGAGGCTGTCCGGCCGGTACGTCACGCCCTGGACGAGCAGCGCCTCGTCGGGGGTGAGGCTCTCCACCGCCTCCACCAGCCCCTTCGCGTCGCGCGTGAGGCGCACCTCGTGCTGGAAGTCGAGCGCGGGGTCCGCGTGCGTGCCCGTCACCCGGGTGCGCTGCGTCGTGCAGTGCAGCGCGTCCGCGAGCGTGGGCACGGTGGCCAGCCACGTCTGGGTCGTCAGGGTGCCGCTGCGCGTGTGCCGCACGGTGTGCGTCGGGCAGCGCCCGTCCGCCCAGGCGAGGTACTCCGTGCGCTCGCCGAGCGTCTGGCCGTCGTCCTGCGCCCACCCGCTCCCGTCCTCCTTGAGCCGCTTCCAGGCAATGCCCTGGTACAGCGCGTCCTCGTACTGGCGATAGGTATACATGTGCAGACCGGGCACCTGGAGGTCATGCCGCGTCTCCGAGGCGAGCAGCCCCGCGTAGTCGTCCGCGTGCAGGAAGTGGGCCTCGGTGACGAGCCCCGGGGCGGAGTGGGTGACGTCGCCGAAGCCCACCAGGAAGTGCGCCTGGGAGTGCAGGATGGGCGCGTCGTACTGGTAGGTGTGGCGGACGACGCCCGTGCCGCTCGACTCGGAGACGAGCGCGGACAGCACCGCGGGCCGTCCGCGGATGCCGGTGCGCGCCGGGGCGCGCGCGTACTCGAAGCGCAGCGCCGTGCCCCGCCCGTCCTCCGCCGAGGCCAGCAGCCCCGTCTGGGGCGCGTCCAGCTCCAGCGCCCAGGCGTGGCCACCGATGACGTAGCTGACCTCCGTATTGCCGCTGCCGGAGAAGTCCCCCACCACGGGCTTGGAGGCGCTGCTCGACAGGTTCAGCAGCCCGTCCACCTTCAGGTAGACGAAGTCCTTCCCGTTGTTGACGAAGAAGAAGCTGCCGGTGCCGGTCAGCCGCGTCAGCAGCAGGTCCGCCAGCCCATCCTTGTTCGCGTCCACGAAGGTGAAGTGGTAGTCCGCCAGGTTGGTGATGCTCGAGTTGCCATTCTTCACGCCGTAGACGAGCCCCGCGTCGAGGAACGTCCCGTCGCCGCGCCCCAGCCACACCACCACGCCGGAGGAATACCGGGCGATGAGGTCCGCCAGCCCGTCCCCGTTGAAGTCATGCACCCACGAGGCCGTGGGGGTGAAGGACGGCCGCAGCGTGCCCTGGATGCGCGGGCCGAAGCTGAACGTCCCCGCGGCGCTGGTGTTGGGCAGCACCGAGTACGCGCCCGCCGACACGCGGATGAAGTCCGGCTGCAGGTCCTTGTTCAGGTCCGCCAGCTTCACGTTGGCCGAGGGAATCCAGTTGCCGCCCGGGAGGACCCGCGTCTGCAGCACCTCGCCCGCGCGCGTGCACACCGTCAGCAGCGTCTCCGTGTTGGAGCTCTGGGTGCGCATGCCCAGCACCTGGTGGGCGCCGTCCCCGTTGCGCAGCTGCGCCAGCAGCCGGGGCGGGTTGGACGCCGAAGGCGCGCGCCAGCAGTCCACCGGCGCGCCCGGAGCGGGGGCCGGAGGCGCCTCCGCCACGAAGGCGCCGTCCTGCTGCCGCCACAGCGTGTAGTCCTCGGCCGCTTCCAGGTCCATCCGGCCGTCCTCGTCGATGTCCAGCAGCGAGGCCCGGTCGGGCTGCGTCGCCAACGCGCCCTCCGCGACGAGCACGCCGTCGAGCGGGGGCGCGGCGGTGAGCACCGCGGCCGAAAGGTGGTCCCCGGACCGGTGATAGGTGTAGCGCATGGGCGGCAGCGCCTGCCCGGAGGGGAAGCTCTGCGTCACCCCGGTGAGGAAGTACGCGGGCCCCAGCCCCTCCTCTTCGTAGGCGAGGGCGTGGCGCCAGCGCTCCGCCCACAGGCCGGACTGCGCGTGGCGCACGCGGGTGATGACCGTCGCCACGCGCCGGTCCAGCAGCAGCTCGCTGCCGGAGCGCACGTCGCGGAAGGGCCGTGCGAGCGTCGTGTAGTCGAGCTCCACCTCGTTCTGGAAGTCCGTGCCCTGCCCCCCATAGGACAGGCGCTTGAGGAACTGGCGCCCGGAGGCGTTGGCCTCCCAGGCGAGCTGCGCCTGGCGCCCCAGCGGCGTCTCCACGCGGGTGAGGTACCAGGCATAGGTGCCTCGCGACGTCACCGTCCGCGCCGTCCCGCCGAACGTCCAGCGGCTGCCGTCCGGCTGGGTGGCCACCAGCGTGTCGCCCACCTCGTCCACGCGGACCTGGGACTCGAACCCGGCGGCGTACCAGCGCTGGTCCGCGCCGCGCACCAGCCGGCCCCACGGCCCCGTCAGCTCGTCGGTGGCGTAGTCGATGGCGCCCAGCGCCCGCCACCGGGTGATGACGAGCGCATTGCCCCACCCCATGCCCCACTCGGAAAGCCCCTTGTCCGGCGAGTAGGACGGGAAGGGCTGCACCAGGGCCGAGCCGCGCTCACCGGGCAGCGCCAGGTTGGAGCCGAGGCTGAAGCCACCCCGGCTCACGTCCCCCGGCCCGAAGGCCGTACCCGCCAGCGGGCCCGCCAGCGAGCCGCGCTCCGGAGCCTTGAGCTGCGGCGCCTGCACCCGCGCGTCCAGCGCCGTCGTCTGCGCCCGCGCCCCGAAGGCCAGCAGGCAAAGCAATCCACAACACCACGAGGACACCACGTCCCGTCGTTTCATCGCTGAAGTCCATCCTGTGAAGGGGAAGAAGAAGCGCGCGCCCCGCACCCCTTCACGGGAGGAGACGCGCGCGATGACACACCCGACGCCTACACGCGGGCCGACGCCGTGCGCACAGGGCACGGCGCCGGCCCGGCCGCGGGAACTACCGGCAGCTGTCAATCCACGTCATGCTCGAGGCCACCGTCTTCGGCTCGACCTCGAACATCAGCATCACCCCGACGACGTCCTCCAGCGCGAACGGGTCCGTCAGGTACGGCGCCAGCACCGAGGCGTCCACGTCGAAGGACGTGAAGGGCGACAGCCCGTTGCCCAGCCGGAGGTTGGTCCAGCTGCGGAAGTGGGTGATGGCGTCCTCCCGCATGCCGTAGAGCGTCGTCACGCCGTCGCCCAGCCACGCGGGGTTCTGGTGCCGGTAGACGACGGGCCCTCGCTGCGTGGGGAAGGTCATCTGGCTCTGCGCCCATGCCGGGAGGATGATTTCGCCGTTGTTCCACGTCTCCTCGTTCGGCAGGGCCTGGTGGACGAAGTAGAGGCTGAAGTTGCGGATGACCGGCGTGCCCCGGTTGCACAGCAGCTTCGCGCTGCCACCCGACTTCGAGTACAGGTCCTCCGGCAGCACGGTGAAGCGGACCCGTCCCAGTGACGGGTCCAACAGCTGCCGCCACGCGGTGACGACGCGCTCGCTCGTCTCCGGCAGGTCCACGCCCGGCGGCGGCACGCTGTAGGTGGGCTGCACCTTCCCCGGCCGCGGGAAGTAGACGGCCGCCACGGGGAAGGCGCCCGTGGAGGTGTTGGACTGCCGCCACGCGTCGTCCAGCAGCGGGTGCAGCGCGTTCACCACCCGCAGCAGCGTGCGGGACTGGTCCAGCGGGGACGCCGTCCAGCTCGTGGTCAGCAGCGCATCCACGTCCGCGGAGTGGGTGCCCATCAGGCTGCCCACCACCTCCGGGTAGCGCAGGGAGACGATGGGGAAGATTTCCTGGTTGAGCAGCGCCATCAGGTTCTGGAGCGGGAACTCCAGGTAGTGGGCCTGCACGGTGGCCAGCCGCCAGCGCGTCATGAGCTGGCGCAGGTGGGACTGGGCCGCGTTGCGCGCCACCTCGTCCGTCAGGGCCTGGAGCTCCATGCGCGCCAGCCCCTGCTCCCGGCGCAGGGCGTCAATCTCCGCCCGCCGCTCCAGCGTGGTGAGGAAGTGCTCCAGCCACGCGCTGAAGGCGCTCATCACCGACGGCGGATAGCTGGACACGTCGCACTGGCAGGCGTCCTGCAACTGGCTGTAGGCCTCCGTGCGCAGCGTGGCCAGGTCCTGCGGCGTCAGCCGCCCCTTCTGCAGCAGGGGCGCGGACTGGTCGGCCAGCTGCGCGCGCGTCTCCTGGATGGCGGTGAGCAGCTGGGACATGAAGGCGCTCGCGGGCTCGAACTGGCGCAGGGTGACGTGCAGCGTGCGCCCGTACTGCACCACCTGCGTCGGGTCCGTGGGCGGTGCGCAGTCCGCGCGGTCGTTGAGGACCATGAGCAGGTCCACGTCCGTCTGGGGGATGACGGTGGTGCTCGGCTTGCGGACCACGTGCACGTTGAGGATGTCCTCGCGCGTGGCCGCCCCGTCCGAGGTGCTGTCCTTCTTCAACTCCAGCAGCAGCAGGCTGCCCGCGGGGAACTCGGGGAACGGCGTGTTGGGCAGCCGCAGGCCGCCCGCGAAGCTGGCGGAGATGCGCGCGTCCGTGCCCTGCGTGGTGCTGGAGGACTGCCGCCAGGACTGGCTCGTGCCGCTCTCCGTCTTCTCGCACTCCTGCGTGCTGGCGGAGAAGCCGAGCGAGGCCCCCAGGGGCGTCGTGGGAATGGTGCCGTAGGACAGGTTCGCCGAGAAGCCGTAGCAGGAGGTGTTGGAGTGGGAGTGCGACGAGTACTGGGCGTTGTCGAAGACGGACGCGTTCTGCCGGCCGACGAAGCTGTTCGACTCGATGCGCAGCACGTACCCCTCCGGACCGATGAGCGCGTCGCCGATGGAGATGTTGCTGTTCGTCACGCTCCCCACGGGACGCAGCCCCGTGTACGAGCGCAGCGCGCAGGTGGGCGAGTACACGTCGGAGTCGGGCACCTGGACGGTGATGATGTCCCTGGCCCGCGCGCTCGCGCGCCAGACATTCGTGTTGGGCGCGACGTGGGCCGCGAAGGTGTAGACGTCGTCTGTCGGCTGCGTGTGTCCCAGGACGTAGCGGGCGCTGGCGGCGCTGATGTCCAGCGTGGACGTCCCCCCCGACCTGGGGAGCAGGTGCCCGTCCAGGATGGCGGCCGAGGACGCCGCCGTGTACGACGCCATGAAGCGCGCCCAGCGGGCATCCGCCGTGCCCACCAGGTAGCGCAGCGCGGACAGGTCATCGCTGGCCTTGGAGAAGCGCTCCAGCTCCACCTGCAGCCTGGCGTTGAGGGTGGCGGTGAGCGACGCGTTCTGCGCCTCCGCCAGCAGGTCGGCGACGAGCTGCGTGCGCTGGGTGGCGTAGCCGTCCACCTGCGCCTGGAGCGCGGTGGCCTTCGCCGGCAGGGCGTTGATGGCGGCCTGCTGGTAGGCCAGGTGCATGCCCTGGTGGAGCTCGCGCCGCTCCTGCGCCTCGATGAGGCCCGTGGCCGCGTAGTTGCGCGTGCGCTCGCGCGCCATGCGCACCACGGAGGCCAGGTTGCGCAGCGGGGCGGAGAGCGCGTCCACCGGCTGCGTGACGAGCTGCTCCTCCAGGAGCACCCTGGCCGCGGTGACGTCGGCGGGGGCGGGCCTGCCCGCGGCGTCGGCCACCGCGCGGGCGAGGACGAGGTAGTTCATGCGCAGCTGCTCGAACACCGTGTGCCAGCGCGGGTCCACCTGGGTGGCCCCGTCCACCGCCGTCACCAGCGCGGCGCCGTCAGGCAGCGCGCTCAACACCGCCCATGTCTGGGCCACGCTGCTCGTCGTGCCCAGGGCGTTGCAGTCCTTCAGGCGGCAGGCCAGGTCATGCGCCGCGCCCGAGAAGCGCAGCTTCAGCGTGGCCGTCTGGAGCGCGTCGCTGAGCACGAGCGCGAGCGGCGCTGAGGTCAGCGGCTGGGCGTCCGAGGGGAGCGCGGCCAGGAGGACCTCCTGGTCCGCCTCCAGGTGGGAGCGGGTGAGCCGCTCCTCGAAGTCGGAGGGCAGCGTCGTCTGCCCGGCGCCGGTGAGCACCAGCCGGTTGGAATAGACGCCCTCCCAGAACGCCTTGACGAGCAGGTGGGTGTCGCCCCAGAAGGCCTCGCCGGGAGGCAGGGTGGCGGGCTCGAGCGCGCGGCCCGCGGCGTACCAGCGCTGCAGCCCCCGCAACCGGGCGCGCAGGGCGGTGTCCGCCGCGCTGCCCACGCCGGGCAGCGCCGCCTGGAAGGCGCGCTCCAGCAGCGGCTTGAGCATGTCGCGCACCGGGCCCTCGTAGAGGCTGCCGGCCGCGGGGACGAGCCGCGCCTGCTCGGCGAGGCCACCGCACAGGTCCAGCGCGGCGGAGGCCCGCTCGACGGACACGTGGTTGCCCCGGGCGAGCACCCGGCACAGCGCCAGCGTGTTGTTCAGCGCATCTGTCGCCGCGCTCGTGCCGTACGGCACCGGCGGGGTCTGCTCGCTCGTGCAGGCGTCCACGCCGAGCAGCGCGTTGTCGACGAAGGACAGGCTCAGCGAGGTGTTGGTGAAGTACTCCCCCTTGAAGCCCCGCCGGGCCAGGTCGGGCTGGGAGGGGTCATCCGCCCTCGGCGGGTACACGTCCGTGGGGAACAGCTGCATCCAGTTCGTCTCGTCCCACATGAAGAACGTGGCCGTCGCCGTCCCGGTGTCCTCCATGTAGTCGATGCTGACGGGCAGGTACTGTCCCTCGACGAAGTAGTCGAGGGGCGTCTGGATGATGCCCTCGGAGAGGGTGCCCCAGCGGTCCGCCGTCAGGTGCGCCACCTGCATGCGGGCGCCGTCATCCGTATTCACCCCGAAGGCCCACTCGCTCGTGTTGGGGACGCGCACGAAGCCCGTCCAGCGCAGGGAGAAGCCATTCACGTCCACGCCCTGCGCTGGCCCGCCCTGCGCCCAGTAGTAGTCCGGGCGCGTGTCCAGCCGCACGAAGCGGTTGGAGGACAGGCGCTGGCTCGCGGTGCGCGGCTGGTAGAGCCGGAGGATTTCCTGGAGCTGGGCGGAGGTGAGCTGGTCGCCGTGCCGCTCCGCCAGCAACTTCAGGTCCGTGACGAGCTGGTTGTAGAGCGCGACGCGGTTCACGCTGAGCGGCAGGGCGTCCTGCTCCAGCATCTGGAGGTACTTCATCTCCCGCGCGTAGCGGGCCTGGGGCTGGCTGGGGGAGATGTCATCGCCGGTGGTGCACTCGAAGGAGGCCATGGCGGACGTGCGGGTGTCCGCCTTGGTATGCACGGCGGTGAGCCCGTTCGGCGTCAGGCCCGGCTGGGAATACTGGAGCCCACGCTCCGACAGCCGGAGATCCTCACCGACGTAGTCGAGGTTGACGTTGCCGTCGCAGGTGGCGGGGTCCGCCTCCAGCGGGTTTCCCGTGGCGCGGCAGGCCTTGTAGACGGGGTTGCAGAGGTAGTCCTCGGAGCGCTCCCGGCAGGTCGGGTCGCTCGTGCCCTCGCGCTCGTTGTAGCGCTTCACGACGTTGTAGAGCGTGGTGGTGGCGGGCTGGGTGAAGGAGCGCGTCGTGTAGCAGGTGGTGCCCTCTCCATCGTCGTAGCAGTCCGGGTAGGACTTGGGGCCGAACGACATGGTGCCGGTCGTCACGGTGTAGGTGATGGGCGTGTCCGGGTGCTGCCAGCCGGCGCCGATTTCCGCGTCCCGCCGCTGCTGTGCGACCTGCGCGGCCGTCAGGGAATAGTTGGTGAAGGTCTGGGTGGTGCAGCGCCTGTAGCCAGGGCATTCCTGCACCGAGAGCTCGCTGCCGTGCAGCGTCGCCGAAGCCGTCTTCTCCGCTGGCGTGTAGTACGCCTCCACACCGAACGCCTGGCGCCGGCAATACCAGCGCTTGCAGACATCGGCGTAGTGGCTGAGGCCGCACGCCGTGGCGGACGCGACGGTGGGACACTTGTTGCGGAACACCCACGGTCCCCGGCAGACCTGGTTCATCTTGTCCGCCACCGGCTCGGCGAAGCGCTCCGGCCGGCAGCTGGCCTCGTCCACCGCGGCCTGCTGCTCCCCCAGCCCATCCCCGCGCCCCGCCCCCTCCTCGACTCCGCAAGCTCCGAGGACGGCCATGGCCAGCGCCAATCCCAGACTTCGACACACGATTCCTCGCACGACCGCTCCTGGAGGCTCGCGGCACCGCCCCGGCAAGCGGCGCCGCACTCCACCCCTCGATGACAGCTTCGTTGGAACTCTCGACGAGCGACGGTTCCCTGTCCCGGCGCTCGGACGTATACGAGCGGGACCGGAAATCCTGGCTATCGGTAGAGTGCCCCGAGAGGGCCCGCTCAGGCGGGGGGGGCGTCGCCGGGCGCGGAGGCGATGGCGTCCTCTCGGGCGGGGGCGGGGACGGACACGGGGTGGGAGCGCCCGGCGAGGAGGTGGTCGGCGAAGCGGTCCGCGAGCGCGGCGATGGTGAGGCTGGGGTTGGGCCCGGTGGGCCCGGGCATGACGGAGCCGTCCGCCACGTACAGGCCGGGGTGGCCGAAGGCCTGGCCGTTCGCATCCACCACGCCCTCCTCGGGGGCGCCGCCCATGGGGCAGCCGCCGAGCGGGTGCACGGTGATGACGCGGCTCAGGTAGCCCAGCGGGTTGTGCACCAGCTTCCCCTCCAGCGCGTCGGCGATTTCGCGCATGGACTCGCGCACGCGGCGGAAGTACTCGCTGGAGGCCTTCATCCGCCAGTCGATGTCCAGCATCCCGTCGTCCGTCAGGCGCATGTTGCCGTCGGGGATGTCCCGGCCCATGGCCAGCAGCGGCAGGGACGTGGCCGAGCCGGTGCAGTCGCCCATCACCTGCGCAATCTCCTCGCTGACGTCCGAGTCGCGGGTGAACCCCAGCCAGCCCTTGGCGATGCGGCCCGCCAGGCGCGCGCCGCGCTTGAGGAACGAAATCTGGTGGGCGCCCTCGTACAGCCAGTTGAGGAACTCCGGGAAGCCGGCATCCTCCACGTAGTAGCCGCGCCCGGTGCCCCCCTCCTCCTCGCCCCGGAAGTGGAGGGCGCTGGTGATGACGGGCCCCCGTCCCCCGTCCAGCACGCGCGGCAGCGGCGTGCCGGAGCTGCTGTCCCTGCACCGGAGCAGGAAGCCGAGCAGGTCCCCGTTGCCGCAGAAGCGCGTGCCGAGCTGCGCGCTGAGGGCCGGGAAGTGCCGCCGGTTCTTCATCAACAGGTAGGTGGTGCCGAAGGTGCCCGCGGACAGCACCAGCCGGTCCGCGGTGAGCGTCACGCGGGGCAGCAGCTCGGAGGAGACCTCCAGCGGCTCGCCCTCGCGCGCCTCCGAGTGGTCCACGTACTGCACGACATAGCCGCCGTGCTCCCCGGGCCAGAACTCCTTCACCTCGGTGAGCGTGCGCAGCTCCGCGCCCTGGAGCTTCGCGGCGGACAGGTACGTGTAGTCGAGCGTGTTCTTGCTGCCGTAGTTGCAGCCGATGTCACACTCCCCGCACAGCCGGCAGGTGGTGCGCGTGCGGCCATGGAGGTTGGGGTGCTCCTCGCGGATGGGCTCGCCCGGCACGGGCGGCTCGCCGGGGTTGCCGAAGGTGACGGCCAGCGGAGGCAGCTGCCAGTCCGCGCCGCGGCCCAGCCGCTCGGCGGCGAGCTTCATGGCGAGCGTCTTGGCGGTGGACGCGTAGGGCGGATGCTCCAGCGGGTAGCGCTGGACGTTCATCATCCGCTCCACGACGTCGTAGTGCGGGTCCAAATCCTCACGGGTGACGGGCCAGGACTCGTAGCCGCCGTCGCGCAGGTCCTCGTGGACGAAGGTCTTCTCGTCCTTGCGCAACAGCACGTTGGCGTAGATGAGCGAGCCTCCGCCCAGCCCGGACGACACCACGCCGCCCAGCCCCCGGAAGGACCAGAGGTTGAACATGCCGTACATGCCCTCGCTCGGGTCCCAGAAGTTGCGGCGCATCCCATAGGGGCTGCGCGGGAAGGAGCCGGGCGGATACGCCTTGCCCCGCTCCAGCACGCAGACCCGCAGGCCGGCCTCCGCCAGCCGCCAGGCCATCACCGAGCCGCCGAAGCCGGAGCCCACGATGATGACGTCGTAGTGCGTATTGCCAGCGTCCATGGTGTCCCCTCCTCACACGCTCGCCGTCGGCTCCTGCCCGCGCTCGGCGTCCTCGGGGGCCCGCTCGGGCTCCTCCTTGCGCGCGCGCGGCGCGTAGAGGTCCCAGAGGGTGCCCAGGAAGAGCTTTCCGAAGCGGCCCACGGCCTCGAGCCCCTCGGTGCCCTCGCGGGCCGAGCGCATGCTGGCGATGAGCTTGAGCAGCTGCCCCACGCCGAGCTTCAGCACGCCGGCGCCCACCACGGGGCCGCGTGCGTCCGGGCCCTCGTGGAGCTGCGAGTACAGGCGGGTGGTGTCCCTCCACAGGTCCGGGCCGCGGTCGTCGTGGATGGTCTTCGTGCCCTCCAGGTAGTACTCCTTCCCGTTGGCGTCGAAGCGCAGGCCGTACGTCATCAGGCGCGTGTTCGGGTCATCGCCGGAGCGGAAGAGGTTGAAGGAGCCCTGGCGCACGGGCAGGTCCTCGCCGAAGGGCGGATAGCTGACGTGGGCCACCAGGCGGGCGGCGTGGGTGACGTCGCTGACGAAGGCGTCCATGTCATCCACGCTGATGGTGCAGTGCATGGTGAAGGCGGTGTCCCTGCCCTGGTGGGCGCCGGCCACGGGGTCGGTAACGCCGAGGGCCAGGGGGCCGGACATGGTTTCGCGGAAGGTCAGGTCGGGAGCGGGTTCGGTCATCTGCGTCATCTCCGGGGTGAGGGGGAGGCCCCGGTCGCCGGCCACCGCGAGGTAGCGCCAGGCGTCCGAGTAGCCCATGTCGATGAGCGAGGCGGCGGTGATGTGCCCCGCGTAGAAGTCCGGGTCCAGCGGCAGCGGGCGCTCGGGCTTGATGAGGTGGACGGCGATGGGCTCGCGGTGCCCCATCACCTCCTCGCCCGCGCGGATGCGCGCGTTGAGGTCCTCGATTTGCGCCAGCTGGGCGAAGAGGGCGCCGTTGGCGCTCATCTCAATCATGTGGACGTACTGACGGAAGACGCCGCGCTCGTACGCGGGCGTGTTGCCGATGCACCACAGCACCCACAGCTCGTCCGCGCCCCGGCGCACGGCCTCCAGCAGGTTGGCATCCTGAATCCACACCGAGTCCGTGTAGATGGCGCCGGCCCTGCGCACGGGCGGCATGAAGATGGGCAGGGAGATGCCCGCCACGAGCAGGTCTCGGTCCACGTGCGTGTGGGGGATGACCTCGTTCGTCTTCCGGGTGAACTCGCAGACGTTGAAGGTGCCTTCCATTCCCTCGTGCGCGCGGATGGCGTCCACGTCGATGCCCAGGTGCGGGAAGACGTGCTGGACGATGCCGTCCGCGTCGCCCATGGCCTCCATCTTCCAGGCGCGCAGGTACTGCTCCGGCGAGACGAAGGACACGAAGTCCTTCACCCGGAGCGTCCGCCACCGCTCACACATCTGCGCCGGAGACAGGCCGGACAGCAGCATCGCCAGGTTGATGATGCCGCCCGACGTGCCGTCGCCATGCTGGAAGGTGAGCCCCGCATCCGACAGCGCGCGCAGGACGCCGGCCTGCCAGGCCACGCGCATGCCGCCACCCGCGAGGATGAGCGAGCGCTTCCGCCCGCTCGCGGTGAAGGGGGGCACCGGCCGCGCATCCATCATGGGCGCGCCCGCCACCACCGTCGCCGCCCGCGCTTCTCCGGAAGGAGGCTCGCCCGCCATCACCGATGTCGGCCGTGCTTCTCCGGACGCGTGCGTGCCCGTCATCACCGCCGGAGGGGCGTCCGCCATCGTCGGCCCGGGCCGTGTCGGGCCGGACGGAGGCACCTCCGCCATCGAAGCGCCGGGCATCCCCGGCACCGGCCGGGGCCGGCCGGAGGGTGGCATGCCCACTCCGGGAGCGCACATCCCGAGCGGCTCGGTCACGGCCCCGCTCGCGGTGAGCGCCCCGGTGCGGCCGGCCACGGAGGCCCGCTGCTCGCGGCGCAGGAAGGCGAGGTAGCCCAGCACCACCACGCCGGACAGCAAATCGAACACGGCCACGGTGAGCGCGAGCGGAGAGAAGACGCCCCGCAGCACGCCCAGCGACACCGCGCCGAAGGCGGCCAGCTTCTGCACACCGCCCCACAGCACGGCCACGCCATTCTCGCGCGGGGACTTCATGCCATGGAGCAGCAGCCCGCCGAACAGCACCATGAACATGCCTTCGATGCCGAAGGTGTGACGGCTGGTCGGGTCCGTCCCCGCGTCGAGGAACGCGAGCAGCATGCCGGGCATGACAATCATCCCCGCGCCGCTGACGATGGTGACCCACGCGATGGCCTGGATGACCCATCGCCACTGTCGCTCATGGGCCTGGAGCCAGCGCGCGCTCATGGCAGGGCCTCCACGGGCCCGCGCCCGCCTCGGACCTCACGTGCGGGTGTGACGGCGCGCGGCCTTGCCGTCACCCGCCGCTCCAGCGTCAGGAGCTTGTGGGCGAAGTAGCCCATCATCGCCAGCCACTCCGCGGTCCAGATGGCCACGCGCAGGCGGCTCAGCGCCATCCAGTCGCGGAGGACCTCGCGCAGGCGGTCCGGGTCGGTGATGCCCTCGGCCATCTCCCGGTTGTAGGGGAAGATGAGGTTGCGGGTGACGAGCCCGGCGGCCAGCACGCCCACGAAGACGATGAGCGGATACCAGCGCAGCGCGGTGCGGCGCTCGTACCAGAACAGCACCACTGCCGAGGCCAGCATCACGAAGGTGACGGCGGTGAGCACGCGCGTGGCCACGGCGAGCTGGGGGACGAACTGCATCCAGTAGTTGTCCACCGTGAGCATGGGCGCGACGGAGAACGAGAACAGCACCAGCGACCAGCCCGTCCCCAGGTACAGCGACGCGCCCAGGAACAGCAGCGCGGCGTTGAACAGGTGGAGCCCCTGCCGGCTCATGGGTGCGCCTCCTGCTCGGACGCGTGCGGATGGGTGACCTCCTCCACCAGCTCCTGCTCCATGGTGAGCAGCTCCCCCTCGGGCGCGGTGCGCGCCGCTGGAGCCTCGCCCGGAGGCGGCATGGGCGTCTGGCCCTGGCCCAGGTGGAAGACGCTCTCCAGTCCCTCGGGGTATGTGTCGGCGGGCAGCGAGGGCTGACTGAGGAACCACGCCTCGAAGTGGTCGTCGAGCACACCGCTCGTCTTGGGGAAGAAGCCGGTGAACAGGGGCCGGGACGAGATGCCCAGGTCCTTCAGCGGCTGCACGCGCGGATGGTCGCCCAGCTCGAGCCGCGCCCGTGCGCGCCGGCCCAGCCGGAAGCCGAGCCTGCCCCGGAAGTAGATGTAGCTCTTCATCAACATGCCGCGGAACGCGCAGTAGTTGGCCGCTGCCATGCGCAGGGGCAGCCACGCGTGTTTCGGGCGCTCGATTTCGATGCGCACCGCGCGCTTGCCGCCCTCGTCGTAGCGGCTGCTCACCGTGCCGTCCTCGATTCGGAAGTCCAGGTTGCCCAGGTGCTTGGGCATGCCCCAGATGCCCTTGCCGCCCTTGACGGAGACCTCGGTGTTCACCGGCAGGTCGACGACGTACTGCCCCAGTCCGTACTTCTTCTGGAAGAGGACGGGCAGCAGCGGGGGCGCACGGCGGGGCCCGAAGGTACAGGCGATGGCGATGCTGAACTCGATGTACGCGCCGATGTCGGTGGTGCGGTAGTCGATGACGGTAATCATCAGCACGCCCTTGTTGCGGCTGATGCGCAGCGGGTGCAGCTCGTCGCCGGGCAGCAGCCGGGCGGCCTTCTGTGCGTCGATGGGGAAGGCGGCCATCAGGGCCGGGGAATCCTTCGAGTTGATGGGCAGCTCATAGGGAATGCCATCGACGCGCGAGAAGCGGCCGGTCTGCGTGTCGATGCGCTTGGGATGGCGGAACATGGAGGGGCTCCATCACACCGGCTTGTCGAGCTCGGCGAGGATGAGGGGGAAGACATCGCGGGAGGCGTCCTGGCCCATGAACATGTCCAGGTGGCCGTAGTCGGGGACGACGTGCAGCGAGTGGTAGCCGGGGCGGAAGCGCTCCAGGTGCTCGAAGCTGCGGCGCTGGCTCTCCGGCAGGAAGCAGTGGTTCTGCTCACCGGCGAGGAAGACCCAGCGCGCATCCGTCTGGGGCTCGCGCTCGGCGAGGTCCTCGGGGAGCGAGGGGAAGTCCTCCACGGGCAGCAGGTGCCCGGCGCGCACGCACTGGCCCATCTGCAGGAAGAAGGTGAGAGGGACCTTGGCGAACTCGTGCTGGAGCCAGTCGTGTGTCTCGGGGTTGAGGTTCTCGTGGCGCCAGAGCACGGGGAAGCCGACGCCGTAGGTGAAGCTGGACCAGCGGCAGACGAGGTTGTCGCACTCGTGGTGGATGGCTCGGACGAGCAGGTTGAGGGCCTTGGCCGTGAGCGTGGGGGCGCCGAAGCTCCACTGGGGGTCCAGGTAGTCGGTGAGCCGGGCCACGGGAGGGACGGCGAACTTCAGCTTCAGCTCCGCGGCGTGGGAGACCACCGGGTGCAGCGACACGGCGTTGGTGATGATGACGTCCACCTGGGGCAGCAGGCCGGCGACGGCGGACATGGCGAAGCTGGTGGAGCCCTGGCAGTGGATGATGGCCTTGACGGTGTCGTGGCCCGTCTCGCGCACGACGGTGCGGATGGCGGCGGGGTGGTCATGGACGGCCGCCTGGTCGAGCGTCCACTCGCTGGGCTCCACGTCGATGCTGGCGCGCCAGTTCTCCAGCCACACGTCGTAGCCGTCGTCGATGAGGGCGTCGACCAGCGTCTGGCGGACGGGGGCGCGGAAGATGTTGGCGCGGACTCCGGCGCCGTGCACGAGGACCACCGGTCCCTTGGGTGCCTCCTGTTCGCCGTGGACGTGGATGAGGTTGAGTGCTCGCCCATCACCCGCGAGGAACGGGACGACCTCTTCGTGGCGCGGCGAGCTGGCGGGTTCGACGAACATCGGGCAGACCTCCCATCTCGTTCGAGTGGGAGCCGCGCGGATGTGACGCCGTGACGGAAGGCCGTGCTCGCCTGCCCTCTGAGGGGCTCAGCGCGTGGGCAGCTCGCGGAAGGTGATGCCGTCCAATTCGAGGCGGCGCACGGCCTCCATGAACCGCTCGGTACCGACAATCATCGTGGCGAAGTTGCCCACCCGGAACAGGTCCACGTCCGTGGGCAGGGAGGCGGCGTCGAGGATGGGGTCATCTGGACGGCTGAAGGCGAGCCAGCCACAGGTGACACATGGCGGAGGCAGGTCTTTCGGGAGACAGTCCGGATGAAGCTGGCCGCGAGGTTCCATCTGGGGCTCCAGCAGTTCCGGTGGGTCCCGCTTTCGGAACCTCAGCTCTGTCCTGCAGCCGAGCAGCCCTCGCACACCTTCGGCTTGCAGGCGCTCCAGCGCTTCGCGACGCATCAGCAACTGCGAAGACCCAAGCCAGGTGAACGGACCAAAGCTTCCACGGGCTGTCCCCACCAGCGGCCCGAAATGCGTACCGGGTGGCAGCTCGGCATTTGGGGGCGCCAATGGGCGCACCAATTCTCGGAGCCGCGAGAACTCGGGAAATGGTTCGGGCCTGGCCGTCTCGAACGCACTCCGCTCCGGGAGCTGGGACAGGTCCACGCCCGGATAGTCGTGTCCTGCGTCTCCCCATGTGGCACCACAGGTGGAGCACTCCACCCCGGGCAGCCCCCATTTGTGCGCGGCATCGAAGTCCCCGCTGTACCGGGCAGTTGCCGCCTTGTCCTCACGGAGCCAGAAAAACCGGGTCATCAGTCCCAAGCCCTCAGCCTGAATGAGCGTTGTACTTCTGAACGGGGCCACCCAGGAGCTGGAAGCGATAGATGAGCTCACCGGCGTGCTTGAAGATTTCCTCCCGGGTCGCCCGCCTGTTCGCTTCCCTGAACTCACGCCAGGCGTTGTTCCACGCGCCTCCACGGTCTCCACCTCGGTGAATACGGAGGTGGACGTCACGCGGAATGGGCAGGGTGTAGTCGTGGAGCCTGACGCCTCTCTCCGCGAACCACTTCGCCAGATCCTGAGCCTGAGGAAAGATGTGGTGCTTCTCAATGCGGCCAGCGGGGAGCTGGAGCTGCGGCGGAATGGGCCGGGGCTCTGGATGCCAGGGGATGACGAAGACCGGCTCTCCACCGCCGGGGAGCTTCATCCCGCTTCCCCAGTTGCGCCGGGGGCCACTGCCGGGTGCCGCCGCAGCCGCTGGTGGACGCGCGGGAGGAAAGCGCGCCAGCAGCACCTCCCCAGGCACGTCTTCGCAGCGGTAGAAGCCGCAAGCGGCGTCACTGCAGAGCAGCGTGACGCACGCGTCCTCTTCCGCGTGGGCGCACTCCACCTCGGCCTCGTCCCATTTCTGCTGGTAGGGCGGCGCGACGGTTGAACAGGCCAACCAGGACACGGCGAACCACGACAGCCAGACAGCCCGGAGGGGTCGCATCATCCGCAAACCCTAGCATCCTCATTCCGCGGGTCGCTGCTCGCGCAGCCCTTCGCGGAACAGGGCGAACACGGCCTGTCCACAGTGGCCCGCGACATCCACCCGCGCACGGGCCACGCGGACCTCGTAGCGAAGGCCATTCAGCATGAGGGGCACCGTAGCGCCAACACTCGCGGACACCGGCACGGACGATGTGCTCCGGGCCTTTGCAACTTCGAAGCGCAGCCGCACACCCTTGGCCCGGGTCCCCTGCCCCACCTCGCAGCCGGCATCCTCCCAGCGGACCTTCAGCTCCGGGACAAGACCCGCTGGTAACAACACCTCACCTCCCGGCGTCGTGGGTGCGCTCGGCACCGTGAGCAGCAGCAGCCTTCCCTTCTCGTCGCGCAGCGTGTCGCCCGCGAGCAGCACCGGCTCCTCACCGTCACTGGAGAGGCAGCCCGCCGGCTCGCGGTGGCTCACCCACGCCACCGTGCGCCCCTTCAGGTCCGCGAGCACGTCCGGCACCGTGAGGCTGTAGCTCACGCCACCTCGCACCGTGCCCGTTTCGTACTCCAGCACCGAGGCCCACTGGTCTTGATGGCGGTACGCGCCCTGAAGCTGCCTCGCCACCGTGAAACGTCGTTCCAGCCGTGGGCCCGTGCGCCGTCCGGCCGCGTCCTCCGGGTCCTCCTTGAAGGCCACGTTCACCTGCGCTGCGCGCCAGACTTCGTCACAGGGGCCCAACGGGGCCTCTGTGGAAACGAGCCGTGTCCGCTCGACTGTGGGCGCATGCAACACAGCCACGCCCGCGTCCAAAGCAGTGCCCTCTGAGCGTGCCCGGCAACTGACGACGCACAGCACCAGCAGGAAGGTCCCAAACCTCACGGGCACTCGGCGTACAGCACCGTGCCGTCCGCCGACACGTGGAAGTCCCTGCCCTCCACCTGCCCTCGCGACAGCAGTCGCTCCCGCTTGTGGCGCACCGCCTCGCGCCGTGCCTCAGCCGGCCGCTCCACGTGCGGCACGAAGGGCTGGAACCGCGCCGGCCCACCCTTGTCATCCGGCACGTAGCTCGCCAGCAGCGTGCGCCCCTTCACCGGGCCCGTGCCGTCATCCGCGTCACCGTCGTCCGAGAAGTCCAGCGCCAGCGAGCCCCACTCGTTCACATCGCAGTCACACACCGCGCACCCGGGATAGCCGCACCCCAGGAAGCCATCCCTGCACTCGGCGCACTCCGCCTTCGGCGACGTCCCGCACGACGCGCACCCGTTGCTCCCGCGCGAATACGAGTGCCACCCCGAGTTGCTCACCCCCGTGAGCTGGTAGCGGTAGTTCATCACGCTGTCGTGCACCACGCTGTACTGGTTCGCCACGTCGTTGCCGTTGTGGTCCAGCGCCAGGTTGTGCCCCAGCTCGTGGATGAAGGTGCCGCGCTGCTCTCCGGTGCTCGGGCTGCTCCAGCACCCCATGCTGATGATGACGTCGTTGCCCAGCATCTCCGCCCGGCCCGACGAGCACGACGTGCTGCTGCTGTGCTTGTAGGCCCACATCACGTAGTGGAAGTACGGCCGCCGCTCCGGATTCACCGTGGAGAACGCGCTCCCCTTCAGCGTGTAGAAGTCCACCCCACCGCTGCACGCGCCGAAGCAGACCACCTCGTACCAGGGCAGCGTCCCGTCGATGAACGCGTGCAGCCTCACGCCGGAGTCCTGGGCGAACACCGCCGCCGCGTCCGCCACCAGCGCCGGGTATGGCTGCCGCGTCAGGTACGGGTTCGTCGGGTGCTGCATCCAGTCCACCTCCACGTAGACGTCCCGCGCCGTGGGGCTCCCCCACTCGGAGAAGGAGAAGCCGTCGTTGCCGAACAGCTCCAGCCCGTCCGGCACCATGTCCCCGTCCGAGTCCACCTCCTCCGGATTCGTCCCCACCACCGGCTCCAGCGCGTCCGAGAGGCCGTCCTCGTCCCCGTCGTTGTCGTCGAACACCGTGGACCACAGCTCCTCGTCGTGGACGAAGCTCGCCGTGCCCGTGCTGCCCGGGTAGCGGCCCACCACCACGCGCTGGGCGCCGGTGTTCTGCGTGCTCGTCGCCACGACGCGCGGGTACGCCTTGGGCCCGCTGTCGTCATCGAGCTGGAGGAACTCCGTGTTGGAGCGCAGCAGGAAGAGGAGGTGGTCTCCGGCATTGGGCGTCGTGGAGTTGACGCGGAAGGTCTCCTTCGCCTTCCACGAGAAGGCCACGGGCACACCGCCGAAGGGCTGGTTGGCCAGCAGCAGCGTGCCGTTGCGGTACAGGCTCGCCGTACCGCCGCGCCCGTCCGCGTAGGCGCGCACCCAGACGCGGTAGTAGCCCGAGTCCGGCGCGACGAAAGTCACACATGAGCGCGTCCCCCCCGCGCAGTCGTCCCCCACCGCCACCTGGCTCCAGCCGCTCCTGTCGCGCAGCACGTGCAGCACCGTGTCCGGCGACGTGCCCGTCAAGTCGCGCGTCTCGAAGGTGTACGTCTGGCCGGCGTCCAGGTACGTGCTCAGCCAGATGAAGCTGCCCCAGTCGCGCGAGGCCACGTAGTGGGGACCTGCCATCGCCACCACGGGCGCGAGCAGCAACAGCACTCCCAGGCACACCTTCATCGCGACTCCTCCCGGCCGAAGAACCACTCCTTGAAGACTGCCTGCTGGTGCGCCTGCTCCTCGGGAGCCAGGTCCTTCCACTTCACCCGCTCCGCCGCCAGCGCCTGCTGGTAGCGCGCCTCCACCTCCCGCGCGCGGGCGTCCACGGCGGAGGGCTCGGGAGGCGCCGCCAGCTTCGCGGCCAGGTTCAGCGCGGCCAGGTAGCGCCGCTCCTTCTCCGCGCGAGTCTCGGGCGTTGCGTCCATGAAGGCCCGCTCCGTGCGGGCCACGAGCGCCGCCATGTCATCCACCGACTCCTCACGCAGCAGCGCTTCTTCATCGGAAGTCAGCGGCACCAGCGCCGCGAACCGGGCCAGCGCGGGCGACGCGGTCCGCGCGCGAGCCACCTCCACCACCGTTCCCTGACTTCCCGTGGCGAGCTCCACCTGGAGCCGCGGACGGGGCGCATCCTTCGTGGCGTCAGGCGCGGGCGCAGCGTCACGCTGGACCACTGCGGGCGTCGCCGGCGGGGGCGCGGCCACCGTCGCCGAGGCCACCGGCGCGTCCTCCAGCACCCAGCGGGGCACCAGCAGCGGGACTCCGGCCGCTAGCAGCAGGATGCCCAGCACCGCGCCCCCCACCCCTGCCATGTCCACCCGTGCGCGCATGCTTCCCCCGGTCGCTGCCACGCAGCTCTAGCGCCATTTCCGCGTGACTTCAAACCTCCCGCGAGACGAGGGTTCCGTCGGGTGACTCGCACGGCCGCGAGGCCTACACCCGTGGCCCACCGCGCCGAGCGCACCGGGGTGAACACTTGCGCGAGCGCACCAGCACGGCACGCGGACCTTCCGGTCCTTGCACCGCCCCCTCCACGGAACGAAGCGTCCAATGACATCTCCGTCATCGACACCACCACCGGCCGAGTCATCGCCACCCTTCCCGTGGGCAAGCGGCCACGAGGCCCGCGCCTGGGCGCGGATGGGGTGGACGCTCCACGTGGCGGTGAGCGGCTCCACAAGCGACGGCCGGGCCTTCGCAACCCGGTGTGAAGTGCAAGGGCGTTGCGCTTCCTGGCCTGCTCTCCGGGTTGACGTCCTTGGACCGCCAGACCTCCCATGGGCGTCACGGTGAAGCGACACGACTGAAGGACAGAGAGCGTCGTGGGGCCCTCCCGTGCAAGCCCGCGGTGCGGCCAGCCGTGCGGGCCGGGCCCCGTTGGCCCTGGGTTCAATACGCGCCCGTGCGCACGCTCCTCAAGGTTCGAGGGTATCCCCACCAATTCGAGAGGAGACATCATGAAGGCCAAAGGCTTCAGGGGCGCGATGCTGGTCGGTGCGCTGGCTTCGGCGGCGCTCGTGGGTAGCGGATGCAGCGACCACGGGCAGCAGGACAGCGCGGCGGAGCAACAGGACACCAGCATGGAGCAGCAGGGCACGGGCGGCTCGGGCAGCCAGCTGGGTGGGAGCAGCGACACCGAAGGCATTGGCGGCAGTGGCGGCACGACGGGCGGCATGCAGGACGTTGGCAGCAGCGACACCGGTGGAGTCCCGGCCAGCGGCCAGGGCGTCAATGGCGCCTCGGGGAGCGACACCGGCGCGGGTGGAGACACGGGCGGCGCTGGCAGCGGCAGCATGGATTCGACCGGTGGCGGCACGGGCGGCAGCGGAGCCATGCCGTCGGGTAGCGGCGGCTCGGGCACCATGGGTGGCGACACCAGCACGAGCCCCGACACCGCCGGTGGTACGGGTGGCTCGGGCGGTGACTCCATGAACTCCGACAGCAATGCCGCTGGCACCTCGGGCAGCGACACGAGCTCCGGCGGCGGTTCGACGACCCGCTGAGAAGCACGCGGGCGCGCCCGGTGGGCCCCATGCCGCATGCGAGCGCGCATGCGGGCCCACGTCACCGGGGAGGACTCGCTCCACATCGCAGCGCCCCTGTATCCGCTGCGGTGAGGACGGTCAGCCCTCCCGCTTGAGCGCCTCGTTCGGCGCCACGCGCATGGCGGAGACCGCCGGCAGCCAGCTCGCCGCGAGCGCGGTGAATAGCAGCGCCACCGGAGCGCCGACGAAGATGAGCGGGTCATACGTGGACACGCCGTAGAGCATCGCCGCGAGCGCCCGCGCCATCAGCGCCGCGCCCACGAGCCCCACCGCGAGCCCCAGCCCCGTGAGCCGCAGCCCCTGCCCGATGACCAAGCGCAGCAGGCGGCGCGGCGTCGCGCCCAGGGCGCTGCGAATCCCCAGCTCGCGGGTGCGCTGCGCCACCCAGAAGGCGAGGATGCCGTACAGGCCCACCGCGGCCAGCACCACCGCCAGCACCGCGAAGGCGCCGAGCAGCCCGCCCACCACGCGCACCTGGGCGTAGCTCTCCTCCACCACCGTCTCCAGCGGGCGGACCTTCAGCATGCGAAGGCTGGCGTCCGTCGCGCGCAGGCGCTGCTGCAGCAGGGGCATCAGCTGCCCCGTGGGCAGCGTGGACTTCACCGCCACGCTCAGGTTGTGGCGCAGGTCCTGGGCCAGGGGCACGTAGACGTCGCCCGAGGGCACCGTGGACAGTCGCTCCATCGGCACGTCCCCGACGACGCCCACGACCTCGTGGACCTTTCGCGAGCCGTCATCCACCACCTCCAGCTCCAGGCGCGCGCCGACGGCGCTCCGGCCCGGAAGGAAGCGGCGGGCGAAGGCCTCGGTGACGACCACCACGCGCGGGCTGGAGGCTGTGTCCCTCGCGTCCGGGTAGCGCCCCTCCTTCAGCGGGATTCCGAGCGCCGGGAAGTAGCCCCCGGTGACGGGCACATACCCGGCCTGGACCGGCGCGTCGGTGGAAGCGCCTTCACCGACGACGTGGACGCCCGTGGTCTGCCGCCACACGCTCCCAGAGAAGGGCAGGTTGCCCGTGAGGCCCACGGCCTGCACTCCGGGAATCGACTCGAGGTGGGCGATGAGGTTTCGCGCGACGGAGGCCGCGGCGTCTTCTCCCGCGTACTTCTCCAGCGGCAGGAACACCTCCGCCACCGTCACGCCGTGCGCCTGGAAGCCGAGGGGGACGTTCTGGAGCTTCCACACCGTGCGCAGCATGAGCCCCGCGCCCACCAGCGGCACCATCGCCAGCGACAGCTGCACGACGACGAGCACGGAGCGGGTGAAGCCCATCGACGTGACGCGCGTGCCCCGCGCCATCGGGGCAAGCGCCGCCGGCCCCCGAGAGACGTGGAGCGCGGGCAGCAGGCCCACCAGCACCGCCGTCGCGACGGACACCAAGGAGGCCGTCACCAGGACGAAGGGCTCGACGCCCGGCCCGGACATGAGCTGCGGCGGCACGAGCGTGGCCAGCAAATCCCTCCCCCAGAGCGCGATGAGCAGTCCGAGGACGCCCCCGAGCAGCGCCCGGACTCCGCTCTCCACGAGCACCATCCGCGCCAGCTGCATCCGGCTCGCGCCGAGCGCGAGGCGCACCGACATCTCGTGCAAGCGCGAGCTTCCCCGCGCCAGCAGCAGATTGGCGAGGTTGGCGCACCCGAGCAACAGCAGCAGGGCCGCCACCGCGCTCACCACCTGCAGCTGCGTCTGGGACTGCTCCACCCACAGCTGGTGCAGCGGCTCCAGGCTCATCCCCGTGACAGTCACGCCCGGAACGCGCTCGGCGCCCAGGGCGAGCCGGACGAGCTCGGAGCGTCCCTGCTCGGGAGTGGCGCCTTGCTGGAGCCGGCCGAAGACGCGCAGCGCGCTGCCCTGCTCCGTGGCCGGGTCCAGCGCCAGCGGCTTCCAGACCTCCACCTCCGGCTCGAACTGGAAGCTCGCGGGGAGCACACCGACGATGGTGTGGACCGTGTCATCCAGGACGATGCTCCGCCCGAGGACACCGGGGTCCGCCCCGTAGAACCGCTGCCACAGGGAATGCGAGAGCACGGCCTCGCCATCCCGCCCCGGCACCTCCAGCTCCGCGCCCCAGAGCCGCCCCAGCGAGGGCTGCACGCCGAGCATCGGCAGGAGCCCGGCGGAGGCGCGGCCCACCATCAGCCGGTCATCGGCCTCGGTTCCACTGAGAACCTGCCTTCCGCCCCGGAAGCCCTCGATGCGGGAGAAGCTGTGCGCGCCCTCGCGCCAGGCGTTCCACACGGGAAGGGTGACGCGCGTCCTGTCGCGGTGGGGCCCGGCGCCCGCGCCCGGTGTGGTGGTCTGGAAGAGCCGGTAGAGCTGCGACGCTTCCGGGTACGGCAGGGGCCGCCACAGCACCTGGTACACGACGCTGAAGACGGACGTGGTCGCTCCGATGGAGAGCGCCAGCGTGGTGACGACGACCGCGGTGAACACCTTCTCGCGAAACATCGAACGGACCGCGAGCCGGAGTTCCTGGAGGAGTGAGGCCATTCGGGGGAGGTTCGGAAGCGAGCGGGCAGGCAGTGCCGCGGGGACCTGGGAGGGGTCCCCCGGACGTGAGCAACAAGAGTGCCATGGCCCGCTGCTTCAGGATGACACCGCATCCCCGGGTGCGCCGTCCCGGACGGCCAGCAGGCATGCCCGGAAGTGGGAACACGCTGTCCCATTCCCGAGCATGCGCCCCGGGTCCTGGGGCCCGCCGGACGGCGCTTCACGCCCCGGCGCGCGATGCCGATGCGGCGCCGCGCGGCTCGCGCCCTACGCCTGCGGCATCGTGTGCCCCGACATGGCAGCCGCGTTGAGCGGAAGCGGCAGGTTGGCATCCTCGGTGGAGCGCAGGCCCTCGGCGCCAGGAGCCAGCGGCCGCGTGCCGGTGAGCAGCTCACGCGCTCGGGACGCCAGCCACTTCACGCCCTGCAGCGCGTCCTTCACGAGGGCCACGGGGGCCCGGGCCGACAGCAGCGGTGGCCCCTTCAGCGTGCCCTGAGGCGAGTCCTCGGGCATCGGGTTGATGCCCACGCCCAGCTCGTAGACCATCTTCCCGCCGAGCGACGCCGTGTAGAGCGCCAGCCCGCAGGCAGCCAGGCCCAGCACCGTGGTGGTGACGGTGGGCTCACGCTTCAGCCGAACGGCCGTCACGCCCATGGCTCCCAGCAGGATGACGGTGTTGCCAATGCCATGCAGGAAGGTCATGTCCCGGGCGCGCGGCGAATCCATCCGCACCTCCTGGCTGGCGGCCAGTCCCGCGACGCCCGCGAACACGCCGCTCAGCGTCCCCGCCACCCACACCCGCCGGGCCACCTTCGCCCAGGCCCGGTCACCCGTCGTCACCGCGATGAGGTCCGCCACCGCCGCGGTGGGCAGCAATGCCAGCGGCATGTGGACCACCGCGGGGTGCAGCTCGTGCAGCAACATCTCTCTCTTCATCGCCCGCCCTCCTGACTTCGACGCTGAAGGGTAGGCACCTCACTGAGCCACGGCAGGCACGGCTGCCTGCCTGCCCTCCGGGCGTACCGTGCCGGGCACGGGGATGTGGAGTGGCAGCTCCTGCCGGGTGAGCACCTCGCAGCCGTCACCGGTGACAAGAATCGTGTGCTCGAACTGGGCGGAGAGGCGCCCGTCCTCCGTCACCACCGTCCACCCGTCCGGCATCAGGCGGATGCCCGGGCGGCCCAGGTTCACCATGGGCTCGATGGTGAGGACCATGCCCGAGCGCAGCTTGATGCCCGTGCCGCGCTTGCCGGTGTGGGGCACCACGGGCGGCCCATGCATCTGGTGGCCGATGCCGTGGCCGCCGAACTCCTCCACCACGCTGCAGCCCTCCTTGCGAGCGAGCTCCTCGATGGCCGCGCCGATGTCGCCCATCTTCGCGCCATGACGCACCACCGCGATGCCCGCGTCCCGGCACCGACGCGCGACGTCCACGACGTGCCGGGCCTCCGCCGACACCTCGCCGATGAGGAACGTGGCCGAGGTGTCACCGTGGAAGCCGTCGAGGAACGTCGTCACGTCCACGTTGATGATGTCACCCGGGGCGAGGTGCTCGTCCGGGCGGGGGATGCCGTGGCACACCACCTGGTTGCGGCTGGTGCAGACGGTGGCGGGGAAGCCATGGAAGCCCAGCTGGCTCGGCTTGCCGCCCCGGCGCGCCGTGTCCTCGCGAACCCACGCGTCGATGTCCGCCGTCGAGATGCCGGGGGTGAGGCGGGACGCGACATGGGCCAGCGTGCCGGCGGCCGCCTGGCTCGCTCGGCGCAGGCGCTCCACGTCCGAGCCCTTGAACAGGGGAATCGTCATGGCGGACAAGGTGGCGTTCACTCCGGCACGGCGTCCAATGCTGTTTCGGCATGACAGCGGCCGCGGGTGTACCGACCCCATGGAGCGCGGTAGACTTCGCGTCGTGAGCCTCACGCACATCCAGTCCTTCGTCGCCGTGGCCGAGGAGTGCCACGTGGGCCGAGCCGCGCGGCGGCTGCACCTGACGCAGCCTCCGCTCAGCCGCCACATCCTCGCGCTCGAGGACGAGCTCGGCGCCCCCCTGTTCGAGCGGACGGGCCGTGGCATGCGCCTGCTCCCCGCGGGCGAGGCGTTCCTGGTGCATGCCCGCCGCATCCTCTCGGAGGTCGACGCGGCGGTGCACACGGTGCGGGGCGTCGCGGGGAACAACACCGGCGGCTGAGCCAGGGCGATTGGCGCCGTTCATCACCTGACGGTGTGGCAGCTGGCGCCTCCCTCGTGATGACTCATCACGTGCCCCCATGGCGGGCCGTCCACTAGAGCAGTCGGAATGCGTGCACCGCGCGTTCCGCCACAGCCCGAGGATTGCAGCAGACGTCCTGTCGCCGCCTGGAAGCCCGGTCCGTGGGCCACGCTGCTCGCGCTGATGCTATCGCTGGGAGCCGAGGCACAGCCCACGGACGGTGGAGTCCAGGCCGCCGAGGACGCCGATGCGGAAGTGAGCACCTCCACTCCCGACGAAGAACCTCCCGCCGCCGCCACGGTCATCACCGGCACCCGCCTTCCCCGCCCCATCCGCGACGTGCCCGCCACCACGGTGGTCATCCCCCGCGCGGAAATCGAACGCAGTCCCACGCTCACGCAGGACGCGCTCATCCGCACCCTGCCCTCCGCCGCCACCTTCCGCCGCACGCCCAGCCTCGTCTCCGACCCCACCGCGCAGGGGCTCAATCTCCGCGGTCTCGCGCCCTCGGGTGTCGCGCGCACGCTCGTCCTCCTGGACGGCATCCCCGTGAATGACCCCTTCGGCGGCTGGGTCTTCTGGCGCTCGCTGCCCCGCCTTGGCCTCGACCGCATCGAGGTCGTCCCCAGCGGCGGCTCTGCCCTCTACGGCAGCGCCGCGCTCGGTGGCGTCGTGCAGCTCGTCTCCCGTCCCATCGCCGGCCCCGACCTCGTGGCGGACCTCGCCTACGGCAACCTCGACACCGGCTTCTTCGCCGCGCGGGGCGCGGACACCTGGGGCCCCGTCCGGGCCGCGCTGGAGACGGAGCTGCTCACCAGCGACGGCTATCCCCTCGTCGTCGCCCCGCAGCGAGGCGCCATCGACACGACCACGCCCAGCAACCACGCCGTGCTCAATGGCCGCGTGGACTCGGACGTCTCCGAAGCGCTCTCCCTCTCCGCCCGTGCCGGCCTCTTCCGGGAGAACCAGAACGGCGGCACCCGCTTCACCACCGCCCGCGTGGAGCTGGCGCACTTCGGCGCGGGCGCGCGGCTGCGCACGGAGGGACGCGGCGTCTTCGCCCTGGACCTCTACGGCCGAATCCAGCGCTTCGAGCAACAACGCGCACGAGTGGCCCAGGACCGCTCCAGCGAGTCGACCGCCGCCTCGCAGGACGTGCCAGCCGACGACCAGGGCCTCTCACTCGTCTGGACGGCCCCGACGGTGACAGGGGGCGGCACGCACGTGCTCACCGCCGGCCTCGACGCGCGGAGAATGGCCGGGACCTCCGAGGAGCGCCTCTTCCCGCCCCAGCCCACGCCCGCCTCCACGCTGCTCCGCGCCGCGGGCGGCACCCAGCTCTCCGGCGGCGTCTTCCTCCAGGACCTCTACACCCTCTCCCCCGCGCTGGAGCTGTCCGCCGCGCTCCGCCTGGACCTCTGGCGCAACACGCAGGGCGAGCAGCGCGTGGAGCGCGCCAGCGGCGCCGTGGAGACCACCTCCTTCGAGGACCGCACCGAGCAGCAGCTCAGCCCGCGCCTGGGCCTGCGGCTGCGGCCCCTGGAGTGGCTCACCCTGCGCGCCTCCGGTTACCGCGCCTTCCGCGCCCCCACCCTCAACGAGCTGTACCGCCCCTTCCAGGTGGGCACCGTGCTCACCGCCGCCAACGCGGACCTGCGCGCGGAGCGCCTGTGGGGCGCCGAGGCCGGCGTCGAAGCCGAGTCCACCCGTGGCCTCACCGCGCGCGTCACCGGCTTCTGGAACGTGCTCGACGACGCCATCACCAACGTCACCCTCGCCGAGCCGCTGCCGGACGGTGCCACGCGCCGCCGGGAGAACCTCGGCCGCGCGCGCGTGCGTGGCGTGGAGGCGGGCCTGGACTGGCGGCTGTCACGCCGGTGGACGGCGCTCCTCGCGTACACCTTCGTGGACCCCACCGTCACCGAAGCGCCGGGGCAGCCGGAGCTGGTGGGCAAGCAGCTCGCGCAGGACCCGCGGCACCGGGGCACGGCCATCGTCACCTTCGACGACCCGGGCCTCTTCACCGCCACGGTGCAGCTGCGCGTCACCGGCCCCCAGTACGAGGACGACCTCAACGAGCGCGGCATGGGCGGCTATGCCCTGGTGGACGTGGCCGCCAGCCGGCACCTCTTCTGGAAGCTGGACCTCTTCGCCGCGGTGGAGAACCTCTTCGACCGCGAGTACCTCGCGGGCCGCGCCGGCGTGGACACGCTCGGCCCGCCGCTGACGGCGCGCGTGGGCCTGCGGCTGCGCGGCGTGCCCTGAGTCCCGCGCGCCCCGGAAAGCATTCCCCGCCTCCGCGACGTGATAGGTACCGGGGCCGTGCCCCGCCCCAAGCTGCACAGCGATGAAGCCATCCTCGACGCCACCATGGAGGTGCTGCTGCGTCGCGGGCCGGCCGACTTCACCCTGAATGACGTGGCCGTCGAGCTGGGCATGTCCCGCGCCGCGCTCATCCAGCGCTTCAAGAACAAGGACACGCTGTACCTGCGGGCCATGGAGCGCTCCGGCGTGCAGCGGCGTGACTACCTCGCGAGCATGCCCGTGGAGGTCGGAGCGCGGGGGCTCTGGCGCTTCCTGACGGAAATCGTCTCGGGGATGGGCACGGGCGAGGGACTCGACAGCTACCTGCTCCTCGCCTGGAAGGACCTGCGGGACACCACCCTGAGGCGCATGGCCCTCGAGCGCAACCTCATGGTCCGCGAGGCCATCGCCGCCCGGCTCCCCGAGAGCGCCGAGCGGGATGAGGTGGCCGCCGTGCTCCAGGACATCATCGCCGGGGCGACGATGCAGTGGATGGTGGAGCGCAAGCCCTCGCTCACCCGCTACGTGCTGGAGCGCCTGCGCAGGGTGCTCCGCCTGCTGTTTCCCACGGAGACCTTCCCGCTTCCGAGGTCCTGAGCCCCTCACGGGAGGCAGGCATCCCTCCGCCGCGACTTGTTTATAACCGTCGCGTCGGTTATTATGACTCTCATGGCTGAGCGCGTGATTGAGACCCGGGGCATCCGCCTCTGCACGGAGAGCTTCGGCTCACCGGACGACCCGCCCATCCTCCTGGTGATGGGCGCGGTGTCGTCGATGAAGTGGTGGCCCGACCCGCTGGTCGCCAGGCTCGTCGCGGCGGGGCGGTACGTCATCCGCCATGACCATCGCGACACGGGCGGCTCCACGACGTATCCCCCGGGAGCGCCGGGCTATACCGTCGACGACCTCGCGGATGACGTCCTCGCGGTGATGGACGGCCATGGCCTCGCGCGAGCACACCTCGTGGGGATGTCGCTCGGGGGGATGCTCTCGCAAATCGTGGCGCTGAAGGCTCCAGAGCGGGTCTTCTCCCTCACCCTCATCAGCGCGGAGTTCCTCGGCGACCTGGGCTTCACGCCCCCGCCCCTCTCCCCGGCGCTGCTCGCGCACTTCTCGACCGCGGCCACGCTGGACTGGAGCGACGAGGCCGCCGTGCTCGACTTCATGGTGGAGGCAGGGCGGCTGAATGCCAGCGGGCGAAGGCCCTACGACGCGGCCCTCGCGCGCCGCGTGGCGGCCGGAGAGTTCCGTCGCTCGTCTCGCATCCAGAGCATGATGAACCACGCGGCCCTCACCGGCGGCGAGCAGTGGTACGGCCGGACGCATGAGCTTCGAGCCCCCCTGCTCGTCATCCACGGCGCGCTGGACCCCGTCGTCGCCTACGCGCACGGCGTCGCCCTGAGCCGGGCGGTGCCGGGCGCGCGGCTGGTGACGCTCGAGGACGCGGGGCACGAACTGCACGAGGCGGACTGGCCCACCATCGCCGGGGCCATCACCGCCCATACCGGCCCCTGAGACGGCGTCAGGCAGCGGTCCATCCCGTTCCGTTTCCCTTTGCTCCGGTCAGTCGGTACATAGAGGGCCCTTCCGTGACGTAGCGGCACCTTCCTCGAAGGGCTCCCCATGAAAACCGAGCTGGGCGTTCACCTGGGCACGCGTGCGCGCACCGCCCGCAAGCGCCTGGGATTGACCCAGGCGGACGCGGCCGAGCAGGTGGGCCTCGCCCGGGAGGTGTACGCACGACTGGAGCGCGGCAACATGCTGCCCAGCCTCAACACGCTGCGCAGGCTGTGCACGATGCTGCGAGTGCCGCCCCACGAGCTGCTGGCGTTGGACGCGGACTTCGAGCCCTCCTCGGGCGAGCCGAGCCCCGCGCCGAGGGAAACAGAGCCGGCAAGCCTGTGTGAGCTGCGCAAGAAGCTGCGGGGCCTGTCTCGCGCGAACTTGAAGTTGATGAACGTGCTGGCCGGGGCCCTCCCGCCTTCTTCGGAACGCAAGCGACGGCGGTGATGGGCGGGAGCGGAGCCCGCGTCAGGACTGGAGACGAAAGGCACCGCCAAACACCGCGTCCGAGCTGCTCAGCTCCATCTCCTCTCGGTGGGGCGCGGCCTCGATGACCAGCGCGCGCAACTCATCCAGCAGCTCCAGCCGCCCATACCCCGAGGCGCGCGTGGCGGACAGGGCACGCAGGGCGTCACGCAGGTGGGCCGCGGAGGAGAAGCGCGCCCCGGGGTGGGGCTGGAGCGCTTGCTGCAACACCTGCCGCATGGGAGCGGACAGGGCCCGGGCCGCGCGTGTCACGGACTCGGGAGTCAACCGCGCGGCGCGCGCCGCCAGCTCGTCGGAGGAGAGGAAGGAGGGCTCCTCGCAGCGCGGCGCCCGGCCTCGGTGGTGGAGCGGGGAGGCATGCTCCGGCGGCGCGTGCGCGTCGTCGTACAGGTGGGTGCCCGTGAGCACCTCCAGCAGGACCAGCCCCAGCGAGAACACGTCCGCGCGCGGGTCCACACTCCGCCCGAGCAGCGTTTCGGGGGCGGAATAGGCGCAGTCGCCCCGGATGACGGAGCCCCGGGTCCGAGGCCGTCCCGGCAGGCGCGAGCGGGCGGCCCCGAAGTCCGTCACCTTCACCTCGCCCTGGCGGCCCAGCCGGATGTTGCGGGGGCTGACGTCGCGGTGCACGAGGGCCAGCCCGCGCCCGGTGTCGCTGGTGAGCATGTGCGCGTGGTGCAGCGCATCCGCCAGCTCCATCCCCACATGGGTGGCGAAGGCCTCCGACAACCGGCGCCTGCGCAGGCCCGCCAGCGCGGTGGCCGTCGCCAGCGAGCAGCCCTCCACGTACTCCCAGACTCCGTAGGGTTCTTCCCGCCAGGACACCACGTGCAACAGCCGGGAGATGGAAGGATGGGAGAGCCGCAGGGCCAGCTTCACCTCCTCCAGCAGCCTCCGGCGCTCGGAGGCTCCGCCGGGTGGGGCCATCCGCTTGACGGTGACCAGGCTGGAGATGCCCGCGGCCGGCAGCCGGCGGCGCGCCAGCACCAGCTCGCCACTGCCGCGCCGGCCCAGCTCGCGGACGTACTCGTAGGTGACACCGTCCGCGACGAAGAGGACGGCGGACGAGGTTTCGGTGGATTCCGAGGTCGAGGGAGACATGAGGCTCCAGGGGGCGGGTCGACGCGGTGGGTCCGGAGTTCCGGACCCCATCCACAGGGTGGCACGGACTTCCCGTGAGAAGAGGAGTCCGTTGCTCGCGCCCGCCGCTGGAGGAGCGCTACGGCCTGAAGCCCGCCGAGTCGTTCCAGCGGTCCGCGGGGATGAAGCGCAGCCCCTCCGGCTGGAGCGCGAGCACGAGGTCTGCCACGGACCTGTGGCAGAACTACAGGGTGTCCTCCGCCAGACCCCACGCCCTGGCGAGACCGAGGCCGCCTCAGCGAATCGTGCGCACCGGCCGCACCGGGCCGTTGAACCAGCGGCTCAGCTCCACCACGTCGTCCACGCGGCGTGCGGGCGGCAAGCTGGAGAGGAAGACGCGGCCGTAGGCCTTCGTCACGATGCGCCGGTCCAGCATGGCGACGATGCCCCGGTCCGCCTGCGTGCGGATGAGCCGCCCGAAGCCCTGCCGCAGCGCGAGCGCCGCCTGCGGCAACTGGTATTGCTCGAAGGGCTCCTCGCCCCGCTGCTGAATCTGGTTGATGCGCGCCGCCACCAGCGGGTCTCCCGGTGACGCGAAGGGCAGCCGGTCGATGATGACCAGGCTCAGCGCGTCGCCCGGCACGTCCACGCCCTCCCAGAAGCTGTGCGCCGCGAACAGCACGCTCGGCGTCTCGCGGAAGGACTCCAACAGCTGCTGCTTGGGCCGCTCGCCCTGGAGCAGCGCCTGGTAGGGCAGCCGCCCCGCCGTCAGCTCGTACGCGCGCACCATGTTGCGCAGCGACGTGAAGAGCACGAAGGCCCGGCCTCCCGTCACCTCGCACAGCTTGAGGATTTCCTCCGCCGCCTCCTCGATGAAGCCGGGGGCCGCCGGGTCCGGCAGGTGCGTGGGCGTGTACAGCGCCGCCTGCGTGGGGAAGTCGAACGGGCTGGGCACCGCCAGCGTGCGCACCTGCGTCACCGGCTGCCCGTCCTCGTCGTACAGCCCCATGCGCCTGGCGAAGAAGTCGAAGCGGCTGTCAGCCGCCAGCGTCGCGGACGTGTACACCACCGTGTCGAGCGCGCCGTACATCCGCTCGCGCAGCTCCTTCGCCACGTCGATGGGGCTGGCGCGCAGGAAGATGCCCTTGCCGCGCTGCTCCGCCCAGTACACGTGGTCCGCCGACTCCGCCTTCGCCAGAAAGCCCAGCTGCTCGTCCAGCTCGTCGGCCCGGCGGGTGAGCGCCGCCAGCTCCGGCTCGCGCTCGCCCACGGTGAAGGAGGACAACGCGCCCAGCGACTCGCGCACGCCCTCCACCGCGGTGGACAGCTTGCCCATCGTCTCCGGCTTGAGCGCCACGGAGGACTCCAGCCCGGACAGGCCCAGCGCCCGGGGCGCCTGCGCGAAGAGGGCCTCCGCGCTGCTGCGCAGCCGCGCCGACAGCGCGCGCAGCATGGCGTGGCGCGAGTCGTCCTCCTTCAGCGCCGCGACGGCGTCCCGCGCCAGCTCCTCCAGCCGGTAGCTGGACACGCTGACGCCGAAGTGGCCGCTGGCCGCGTCCTCCAGCGCGTGCGCCTCGTCGAAGATGACGGCGTCGTACCAGGGCAGCACGCCCTCGTTGCGCTTGCCGGAGCTGCGCAGCGACAGGTCCGCGAAGAAGAGGTGGTGGTTCACCACCAGCAGGTCCGCGCCCTCCGCGCGCTTGCGCATGCGCGTGACGTGGCAGTTCTCATACAGCGGGCACTTCGTGCCCATGCACGTCTCGGACGTGGTGGACAGGCGGGACCAGGCGCTGAAGGACTCGGGCAGGTCCAGCTCCGCGCGGTCTCCCGTGTCCGTCGCGTCCGCCCACTTCTTCAGCTTCGGCCAGAGGCGGGACTCCTCGCGCGAGGAGAACTGCGGGTCCTTGGCGAAGGCGTCGTACCGGTGCAGGCAGAGGTAGTTGCCGCGGCCCTTGAGGTACGCGGCCTCGAAGTGCAGCCCCATCTTCTCCCGCATCAGCGGCAAGTCCTTGAAGAAGATCTGGTCCTGCAGCGTCTTCGTCGCGGTGGACACCACCACCTTGCGCCCCGACAGCAGCGCGGGGACCAGGTAGGCGAGCGTCTTGCCCGTGCCCGTCCCGGCCTCGGCCAAGAGGTAGCTGCGCTCGTGGAAGGCGCGCTCCACGGCGCGCGCCATCTGGAGCTGCTCGGGGCGGTGCTCGTACGCGGGCAGCGCCAGTTCGAGCGCCCCTCCAGGACCGAGGAGGCTGTCGACGGAGTGGGACGTGGACCTGGGGAGCGACATGGCACCGAAGGGAGGACAGAGGCGGCCGGACAAGATAGCAGCGAGCCCCGTTTCAGGCGCGTTTCCGTCCACGCGCCGCTCCGTTCCACCGCATGGCCGGCCGCCCCCCGGGGAAGCACCCGCTACAGCGGGTAACAGGGCGCCACCGCCGCCGAAGGCTTCAGCCCCCCGCCATCAGCTCGCGCAGGGTCCGGAACACGAGCACGGCCATCACCAGCACCACCAGGAACAGCACCGCCAGGCCGAAGGTCTTCACGCGCTTCTGGAGGTCGGATGGCCCGGAGGACACCTCGGCCGTCGCGGGCACCACCAGGGTGGCCCGCCGCACCAGCTCGTCCCGGCCGCGCTGGGCCATGGCGTCATCCGGCGCCCGCGCCAGCCGCAGCCGGTACAGCCGCCCCAGCATGGCCAGCTCGCCGCGCCCCATGGCCACCGTCATCAGCCGGTCGTGCGCCTCCCAGTCGGTCCAGTGCTCCGCCGCCAGGGACTGCCACGCGTCCGCCAGCACCCCCGAGGGGCGGTGCTCGTCCGGGTTGAAGTTCACATACACGAGCCCGCACTGCGCGCAGGACTCCGTGTCCTCGCGCCGCGGCGCCACGCACTTGGGGCAGAAGCCCGGGGGCGCCTCGAAGAGCGCCTCGCCGGTCAGCGGCACGTCCGCCGCCTGCCCCCGCACCACACGCAGCGCCGGCGAGCTGGCGCGCGCGGGCAGCGGCGCGCTCACGGCGGGCGCGGGCTCCGGCTTCGGGGAGGCGGCCTGGCCCTCCGCCGCCAGCGACGAGGCGCCCAGCGCGAAGGACGAGGACGTGGTGGCGCGAGCGCGGCTCTCCGCGCCGCAGCGGTCGCACTTCACCACCAGCTCGCCCGCCTCCACCCGGAACACCTCCAGGGGGACGAGCCGCTCGCACGCCTCGCACTGGAACTTCATGACACCACCTGTCTCAAGGGGATGGGCATGGCACAACCGATGAGGGCCAGCAGGCACAGCGCGCAGATGACTCTACGCGAGAGGCTGAGCGGCTCGTGCGGCTCCACCACCTCCGGGTGCCCGAAGCCGACCAGCTTGCTCGTCACCAACAGCCACAGCCCCCAGGACGCGGTGACGAAGACGGTGAGGAACAGCAGCACCAGCGCCACCCCGCGCCCCACCCACCGCGCCCGGCTCCCCAGGACGGCATAGGCCAGGTGCCCGCCGTCCAGCTGCCCCACCGGCATCAGGTTGAGCAGCGTGACGAGCAGGCCGAACCAGCCGGCAATCACCACCGGGTGCACCAGCACGTCCTTGCCCTCAGGCACCGGGCCCACCGCCAGCCGGGTCAGCCCCTGCATCAGCAGGCTGTCACCGAAGACGGTGTGCACGCCGCGGATGGCCTCCTCCGGCGCGGGCGGGGCGTGGGTGACTTTCTCCATCACCCAGGCGAACAGCTCCTTCCCGTACGCCCACAGCGAGTCGTCCCCGGGGAAGGCCTGGGGCAGGCTCGGCGCGTCCACCACCGTGGAGTGCGCCAGCCCCCAGAAGAGGATGGGCAGCGCCACCACCAGCCCCGCCAGCGGCCCCGCCGCGCCAATGTCCACCAGCGCGTTGCGGTTCGGAATCCTGTCGCGGATGCGGATGACGGCGCCCAGCGTGCCCACGCCCAGCACCGGCAGCGGGATGAAGTACGGCAGCGACGTGTCCACCCCGTGGATGCGAGCCAGCAGGTAGTGCCCCATCTCGTGCGAGCCGAGGATGGCCAACAGCGACAGGCTGAAGGCCAGCGCGCGCAGGGCCGCGTCGGGCGACACCTCGGACGGCGTATAGGGCCGCTGGAAGTGGAAGTAGAGGAGGTACGACGTGAAGGTGGTCCCCACCGTCAGCAGCAGGAGCAACAGGTGGACCCAGTACCGGGGAGCGGGACGGGCGACGGGGACGGTGTCCATGCGGGAAGAGCCTCGGGGTTGGGCTAGCAAGGGGAGGTGTGCATTGCAACGCGCCCCTGGCCAGTCCCGGCGGGACACTGTGTTCCGGACGGACCTTGACATGGAGTCGACATCTGGTACGACCCCGCCCGCTTGAGGTCCCATTCGAACGGCAGGGCGCTCTCCAAGGTCGCTCCGCCACCGCACAAGCGTCCTTGAGAGAGGGGAAGACCATGAAGAAGTTCATCGTGTCCGCCGTTGCCGCCAGCAGCCTGGTTGCCTGCACCAGCGTTGAGAGCGCCGTCGTCTCCGGCACCGAGATTGCCTCCAACGGAGAGGCCGTCGCCGTCGTTCAGGCGAACGCCCTGGGCCTGACCGCCATCTTCCACATCATCGACATCGTCCAGAGCGACCTGGACACCGTCATCAACAAGCTCCTCATCGCCGAGGCCAAGGCCATGGGCGCCTCCAAGGTGGAGCTGATGACCGCCGGCACCACGCCCCGCCACGGCATCTACGCCCTGGCCGGCACCATCATCGGCGTGACCTCCTCCAGCGCCATCGGCGTGGCGGTCAAGTAGTCCACACCTTCCGCGAAAGCGAGAGGTACGCGGGAGGCCCCCTGGCAACAGGCGGGCCTCCTTGCTTTTCTGACACCCCCTCCCCTCCCTGGCCCTCCCATGCGCGCCCGCCTCCTGCTGCCCTGTGTCCTCCTGGCCCTCGCCGGCTGCTCCCGGAAGGGCGCGGACGACAACCTCGCCACCGAGGTGCGCACGAAGCTGGCCGAGCGGGACGCGAAGCTCACCAGCTACCGCCTCGCCGGCACGGTGAAGGACGAGGGCCAGGAGGCGATGTCCTTCACCTTCGACTACCGCGCCCCGCAGCGCATGCGCGGCTCGCTGGGCCCGCCCGCCTCGCGCACCTTCTCTTGGGACGGCACGCACCTGTTCCAGCAGGTGGACGGGGAGAAGTCCTTCAGCACCTTCAAGTCGGAGCTGCCCCCGGCGAAGCTGGCCGGCTTCCTGAACCAGACGTTCAGCCCCTTCACGCCGGAGGGCTTCCGCACGCCGCTGCTGCTGCGCAGCGCCACCGCCCGCCGCGCCACCCACCCGCGCGCCCCGGAGGCGGTGGAGCTGGTGCAGACGCTGGAGGGCGAGGCCCTGGGCACGCAGATGGTCTACGTGCTGCGCTGGCCCCGGCTGGACTTCCTGGGCAAGCGCACCCGCGCTCCGGACGGCACGCAGGCCGAGGAGCGCGTGGAGGACGAGCACTGCGACAAGGCGCTCGAGCTGTGTGTACCGAAGCGCATCACCCGGTGGCTGGGCGGCAAGCAGGTGGGAGAGACGGTGCTGGGCCGCGTGGAGCTGAACGCTCCCCTGCCCAATGACGCCTTCACCCTCACCGCGCCGGAAGGATACGCGGTGCAGTCGCGGACACTGGTGGAGTCCACGCCCGCCGCGCCGCCCACGGGCGGTTGACCGGCTCTCGCGTCGTCCCCACCTTCGGTGCCGGGAGCAACGGCACTCATGGTTGAAAACGTCATCTTCGATGTGGACGGCACGCTGGTGGACTCGGTGGACGAGCACGCCGAGGCGTGGCGCCGCGCCTTCCTGCACTTCGGGAGGGACATTCCGTTCTCACACGTGCGCAGCCAGATTGGAAAGGGCGCAGACCAGCTCATCCCCGTCTTCTTCAATGACGAGGAGCTGGAGCGCTTCGGGAAGGACCTGGAGGAGTACCGCGGCCAGCTCTTCGTGAAGGAGTTCCTGCCCAAGGTGCGCCCCTTCCCGCGCGTGCGCGAGCTGTTCCAGCGGCTGCGCGCCCGCGGCATCCGCCTCGCACTGGCCTCCAGCGCCAAGGAGGACGAGCTGAAGCAGTACGTGAAGCTGTGCGGCATCGACGGCCTGTTCGAGGCGAAGACGAGCAAGGACGAGGTGGACAAGAGCAAGCCCCACCCGGACATCTTCGAGGCCGCGCTGGGGCAGCTGGGAAAGCCGGACGTGCGCACCACGGTGGTGGTGGGCGACACGCCCTATGACGCGCTCGCCGCCAACAAGCTGGGCCTGCCCACGGTGGGCGTGCTGGCCGGCGGCTTCCCTCCGGATGACCTGCGCTCCGCGGGCTGCCGCACGCTGGTGAAGGACCCGGCGGAGCTGCTCGCACGCCTGGAGGCCTCGCCGCGCGCCTGGCCGTGGAATGAGGCCAGCGCCGCGCAGACGGCCAAGGACGAGTAGCGAGTCGCACGCGGCCGACTGCCGCGCGCGAAACACGCCGTCGGGCACTGCGCACGGCGCCTGCCGAGGGCCTCGTGCGCGGCCCCATCGTCGGTCTCATGCGTGAAACACGGCCGGCTGCATGCGCGCCGGGGCCCCGCGCCCATCTCCCCATGCGGGAGATGGGGACGGGGTGGGTGCCCTACTTGCGCGTGCTCCGGCTGCCGCTCTTGCGGCCGCCGCTCCGGCTCCGGCTGGTGCTCTTGCGAGCGCCGCCGCGCTTCGCCGTGCTCTTGGCGCGGCTGGTGGAGCCCCGCTTCGCGGTGGCCCGGCGCGCCGCGGTGCCGCGCGCCGTGGTCTTGCTGCCCGAGCGCGTGGAGCGCGTGGCCTTCCGGGTGGAGGCGGCACGCGCCTTGCCCCCCTTCGCACCGGCCTTGCGCGCATTCTTCCGCGCGGCGGGACGGCGGCGCGCGGCCTTGGCCTTGCTGCCGGAGCCACCCTTCATCCCACCACCGGTGAGCTTGTTGACGGTGGCCCAGGCGCGGGACTCCGCCGTCTTCTCGGACACGCCCTTCTTCTCGTAGCCCTCCTCGATGTGTTCGGCCATCCGCTTCTGCTTCGACGAATACTTCGCCTTGCTTCCACGTGCCATGCGTTGCCTCCTGGCAGATGTCGGCGCCGGTGTGGAGCCAGCGTCACCTGCAAGGTGGGCAGCCACCTGCCGTCATGGAAGCGGCCCCCGGTCCACATATGTCCACCCGGGAACGTCAAGCCCCACAACGGCCCTTGCCACCGCACAGCGCAGGCCCCAGGGCGCGCGCGGAAATTCCCCCCGCAACTTCCCCGCGGAGGCCGGGTTCAGGAGGAGCGAGGCCGGAACACGCCGCACCTGCAAACCTTCTGGAGGAATCCCATGCGCTTCATCGCTTCCCACCGCCGTCTGCTCACCGCCGCACTGTGCTTCACCCTGCCCCTGGGCCTCGTCGCCTGTGGGAAGGACGCGGGTGAAGAGGACCTCGCCGTCGGCGAGGCCGCAGCCTTCCTCACCGCCTCCGAGGAGGGAGGAGACATCGGCGGGGACGCGGTGGCCGACGCGGACACCACCACCCTGCAGTCCATGGCCACCGAGGACGTGGACACCGTCAACCAGGAGCCCACGGACGAGGGCAACCTGTGCGACTTCAGCGCCCGCCGCCAGGAGGTGCTGGAGAAGTACGACGCGGACGGGGACGGCACGCTGGGCCGCGCGGAGCTGGCCGAGCTGAGGGCGGACCTGGGCGAGCGGCGCGACAGCGTCCGCCCGCGGCTCGCCCAGCTGCGCCAGCGCGCCCGCAACTGGGCCTTCTGGCGGGTGCGCTGGGCCTTCGACGAGGACGGCAGCGGCTCGCTGTCCACCGACGAGCGCACCGCGCTGGTGGACGCCATGGAGGCCCGCTGCGAGCGGCTGCGCGACGAGCGCCTGGAGAAGTTCGACGCCAATGACGACGGCAGGCTGGATGAGGCGGAGCGCCTCGCGGCGCGGCAGGCCGTGCGCGCCCACTGGCAGCAGCAGCGTCAGGCACTGCTCGCCCAATACGACACCAACGGCAACGGCGTGCTGGACGACGGTGAGCGCGTCACGCTGCGCCAGGACCGGGTGGCCGCAGCCCAGGCGCGCCGCGCCACGCTGATGTCCACGTATGACACCAACGGTGACGGCACGCTGAGCACCGAGGAGGCCCTGCCGCTGCGCGAGGAAATCCAGCGCCGCATCATCGAAGGCCGCGACGCGGAGGAGTAGTCCCCGTCCGGCCGCGCAGGGCGCGGCCTCCCGTGTGGATTCCCCCTCGTGCCGTGCCCCCGCCCCCCAGGTCGCCCTCCCGGCGTCCTGGGGTTTTCCCTTTCGTACACTTCCGATGCCGCACTGCACGCCCGGGCCGCTGGCCTGCCTGCCCCGTCGTGCACAGCTTGAAAGGGTCATGGAAAGCGAGGCTGCACTGGAACCCGCCCTCATCGAGCCCCCACGTCGCCGAGCCCTGGACGACGGGCCGGCGGTGCTGGTGGTGAACACCCGCTCACGCTCGGGCCGCGAGGCCTTCGACAGGGCGCGCGCCACCCTCGCGGACCGGGGCGTCCCGCTGGTGGAGTGCTACGCGCTGTCCCGGACCGAGCGCCTGGAGCACGTGCTGGAGCGGATGACGCAGCTGGGCGCGCGCCGCATCCTCGTGGGCGGCGGCGACGGCACGCTCAGCTGCGTGGTGGCGAAGCTGCTGGGCCGGGACGTGACGCTGGGTGTGCTGCCGCTGGGCACCGGCAACGACTTCGCGCGCTCGCTGGGGATTCCCGCGGACGTGGAGGCCGCGTGCGACGTCATCGCCAACGGCTACACGGCGCGCGTGGACGTGGGGCTGGCCAACGGGCGGCCCTTCCTCAACGCCGCCAGCCTGGGCCTGGCCACCGCGATTGCGAAGCGGCTGACGAAGCGCCTCAAGCAGCGCGTGGGGAAGCTGGCCTACCCGGTGGCCGCCGCCGCGGAGGTGAAGGACCTCCAGCACTTCCACGTGCGCATCCAGGCCGACAACGAAGAGGTGGAGCTGGACGCGCTGCAGCTCGTGGTGGGCAATGGCCGCTACCACGGGGCGGGCAACGTGGTGTCTCCCGATGCGCAGCTGGATGACAGGCGCCTCCACGTGTACGCCATCACCGCGCCGTCCGCCGCCAATGGCCGCGAGGGCACCGGCCTGGGGCAGTTGCAGGACGTCGCCACGCTGGCGCGTGTGGCGCTGTCGCTGCGCTCCGGCGACCACGAGGACCACCCGGCCGTCACGTCGCTGCGCGCGGCCCGGCTCTACGTGGAGGCCGACCCCGTCCAGGAGGTGAATGCGGACGGAGAGCTCATCGGCCACACGCCCATGCGCTTCGAGGTGGCCCCGGCGGCGCTGCGCGTCTACGCGCCCGCCCCGTCCTGAATTTCGATTCAGGTCCCGTCTGGCCTACGCTGGAGCCGTCCGCGGCGGCCTCCCCCTCCGTCGTGGGGAGGCCGAGCCCGTGCGCCAGCGTTCCCGACTCCCCATCCTCTTCGCCTCCTGCCTCGCCATCGCGGCCGTGCTGCTGCTGTGGTTCCGCATGCCGGCGCCGGGCGGCCACCCGCTCCCGGCTCCGGAGGGCCGCGCCATCGCCACCGCGCAGGGCGCCGCACCCGAGGCCCCGCCTCGCGAGAGCGAGCCGCCCACGCCGCTGCTGGAAGAGACCGCTGCGCCGGAGGATGGGGCCTTCGTGGTGCGCGTGGTGGGCGCCGCCGGCCCGGTGGCGGGCGCGCGCGTGCGGGCATACCTGCGCGGGGTGGACGACGGCACCGGGACGCCCCCCTGGCGCCGCGCGGGCGAGGGCACCACCGCCGCGGACGGCACGCTGCGGCTGCCCGCGGGCCCGGGGGACTACCTGCTCGCGGCGCACGCGCCGGGCCATGCGCCCGCCCGACGCACGGCAACGCGTCCCTCGGGTGAAGCGGAGACGGCGGTGGAACTGGCCCTGCCCGCGGGCGTGTCCCTGGAGGGGCGCACGGTGGTGGAGGGCCGCGACGAGCCGGTGCCGCTCGCGGAGGTGATGCTGTGGCCCTACCCCGGCACGGCCGTCGCCTGGACGGACCCCGCCCACCTGCCGGAGGAGACGGCGGTGGCGCGCAGCGGCGCGGACGGCCGCTTCGCCTTCTCCGACCTGGCGCCCGGCCACTACGCGCTCACCGCGGAGGCGCCGGGCTTCAGCCGCCGCACGCTGCGCCTGCTCGAGGTGCCGCATGCCGGCACGCTGGTGGTGGGGCTGTGGAGCGCGGGCACGCTGGAGGGCTTCGTCGTGGACGCGCGCGGCCAGCCCGTCGCGGGCGCGGAGGTGACGGCCGCCGGCGGCGCCGAGCCGGTGCGCACCACCACCGGCGACAGCGGCGGCTTCGCGCTGGAGGTGGACACGGGCACCTGGCGCGTGTCCGCCAGGCGGGGCAACGCGGTGGGCCACATCCCCACGCCCCTGTCCGTGGCGCCGGGCGAGACGCTGCGCGGCCTCACGGTGACGCTGGGCGGCGCCGGTGGAATCGAAGGCACCGTGTCGGCGGACGGCGCGCCGGTGCGGGACGCGGTGCTGGTGGCCTCGCCCCGGGGCGGCTCGGGCGAGCTGGGCCGCGCCACGTCGGCCACGGACGGGACGTGGCGGATGGACCTGCCACCGGGCGAGTACGACGTGGCCGCGCGCGCCTCCGGGATGACGGGCCAGGTGGCGGACGCGGTGGTCGTCATCCCGGAGCGCTACACGCGGCTGGACGTGAAGCTGGTGCCCGCGACGGCGGTGGTGGAGGGCACGGTGGTGGACGGGGAGGACCGGCCCGTCCCGGGTGCCCAGGTGGCCGTGTCGCTCCGCCAGCGCGAGGGCGGCACGCGCACCACGCTGACGGACGCCCAGGGCGCGTACCGGCTGGAGGGACTGGAGGCGGGGCTGTCCACGGTGAAGGTCCGGCGCGAGGGCTCCTCGCGGTGGACCTTCCGGCTGGAGACGCTCCAGGCCTCCGTCACGACGCGCGTGGACTTCACCCTGCCGGAGTCCGGAATCGTCCATGGCCAGGTGACGCGGGCGTCGGGCGCCCCCCTGGACGGGAGCATCCTGGTGCACGCGATTCCCCGGGGCAGCATGGGCGCGGCCACGGTGGAGACGGATGCCCGGGGCCAGTACCAGGTGGAGCTGCCCGAGGGCGTGTACCAGTTCTCCACGCAGGCGCGCACGGAGCCCACCGTCTACTTCCACGTGGAGAACGACCCGGCGGTGACGGTGACCGCGGGAAGCAACCTGCGGCTGGACCTCACGCTGAAGGAGCATGACGCCATCTCCGGCACCGTGCTGGAGCCCTCCGGCGCGCCCAGCCCGCTCGCGGAGGTGGTGGCCGTCCAGCCCGGCGAGTTCGCCATCAACCTGACGATGCGCGCGGACGAGTCCGGGCACTTCCAGCTGCTCGCGCGTCCCCAGGGCTCCGTGCCCCTGACGCTGGTGGCGCACAACGGCGGACGCGTGGGCCGCCTCACCGGTGTGAAGGAGGGCCAGGGCCCCCAGAGCCTGCGCCTCCAGCCCGCGGCCACGCTGCGCGGGCGCGTGGTGTCCGCCGGGGGCGCGCCGCCGGACGGCTTCGTCCTGGAGCTGCGGGAGCCGGACGGAGAGGCGCTGCCGTGGGCCGGCGCGGCGCCTGGCGCGCGGCGCTTCCCCGGTGACACCTTCTTCCTGCCGGACGCGCCCGGTCAGCGCCTCCAGCTGTCCGTGCGCACCGCGGACGGACGCACGGGCGAGGCCCAGGTGGCGCTGACGCCGGGCGGCTCCGCGGAGGTGGAGGTGCCCATCACCGGCGGCGCGGCCTCCATCTCCGGGCGCGCGGTGTGGAGCCGTGGCGGCGGGCCGGCCCCGGGCGTGGCGGTGTTCCTGGACCGGACGGTGACGGCGCAGCCGGACGCGCGCACCGGCGCGGACGGCCGCTTCCGCCTCGACGACGTGCGCCCCGGCGCGCACACCGTGCGGCTGATGCCCCCCGAGGGACGCACCGAGACGCGCACGGTGAAGGTGGTGGAGGCGGAGGCCCGGGAGCTGGGCGACATCACCGTGTCCCCGCGCCGCGCCGCGCCCGGCACCCTGGGCGCGGGCTTCAGCGAGGACCGGGGCCTGGTGACGTTCGCCTGGCTGACGCCGGACGGGCCCGCCGCGCGCGCGGGCGTCTCCGTGGGAGACCGGCTGCTGGCGGTGGACGGGCTGGTGGTGCGCGACAGGACGGAGGCCGAGTCCCGCACCAAGGGCGTGCCCGGCTCTGCCGTGCGCCTCCAGCTGCGGCGCCCGGGCGGCGAGCAGGAGCTGCTCGTCACCCGCGCGGAGTAGGAAGCGCTACACCTTCTCCAGCACGCGCGAGAGCACCTGCGCGGTGAAGTTCACCAGCGGAATCACGCGCCGGTAGTCCATGCGCGTGGGGCCGATGACGCCCACCGTGCCCAGCACCTGCTCCTGGTTCCCATACGGGCTGGCGATGACGGAGACGTCGCCGGCCGCGGAGAAGTCGCTCTCCGCGCCGATGAATATCTGCATCTCGTTGGCGCGCTGGACGCGGTCCAGCAGCGACAGCAGCTTGTGCTTCTCGTCCAGCGCCTTGAAGAGCGCGCGCATGCGCTCCACGTCCGCGAACTCCGGCGCCTCCAGGAACGAGCCCGTGCCCTGGATGAGCACCCGCTCCGTGGTGGGCAAATCCGTGGCCGCCGCGCCCAGCTTCAGCGCCTTGGCCGTCAGCGCGTTGTAGAGCGCCTGCTCCTGGTCCATCTCCGCGCGGATGCGCTCGCGCGCCTCCTCCAGCGGCACTTCGCGCAACAGCTCGGACAGGTAGTTGCTCGCCTTGAGCAGCTCGTCCGAGGTGATGGGGAACTCGACGGTAATCGCCTTGTTGTGCACCTGGCCGCTCTGCCCCACCAGGATGGCGAGCACCCGGTCCTCGCGCAGGCGGACGAACTCGATGCGGTGGAACACGGACGCGTCGGGGCGCGGCGTGACGACGACGCCCGCGTGCCGCGTGAGCGAATGCAGGATGCGGCTGGCCTCGCCCAGCACCTCTTCCAGGTTGGTCTCCTGGATGAGGCCCGCGTGGATGAGCTCCCTGTCGCGGGGCGTCGGGTCCTTCAGCTTGACGAGCGTGTCGACGTAGAACCGGTAGCCCTGGTCCGTGGGCACCCGGCCGGCCGAGGTGTGCGGCTTCTCCAGGAAGCCGAGCTCCTCCAGGTCGGCGAGCACATTGCGCATGGTGGCCGAGGAGACCTCGAACCCGGGCCGGCGGGTGAGCTGTTGACTGCCCACCGGTCCGCCCGTGGTGATGTACTCCTGCACCACCGCGCGGAGGACTTCCTTCTCACGTTCTCCCAGCTCTTCGGACGGCATCCCTGCTCACACTCCAGAGCCAGCGGCCCGGCATGATGCCCGCCGTGACTCCACTGGAAGTTTAAGAAAGCGGGCCCAGCCGTTCAATCCGCGTTCCCCTCGTCCGTACGTCCAGGTGGCGGAGACATTCCCGATGCCAGGGCAGCAGGAGGGCAGGCAGGCGCCGCCGCGCCCGGGAGCATGCCCTTCGCGCACTGTACCGCACTGCGGGCTCCGCGACTGTGGGGTACGGCAATGCGCACATGGCCCCGCTCTGACGCGGGCGCTACAAGCGGCGGCACCGTGTCCGTTTCTTCGCCTGCACAGCCCCTGGTGTCCGCGCCGTCCACTCCCGCCGTCCTGCCCGTGGTGGGGGACGTTGGCGGCGCCTCGGGGGCCTCCCGGGGCTGGCTCATCACCAGCCTGCTGACGCTGTACCTCATCTGGGGCTCCACCTACCTGGCCATCCGCTTCGGCCTGGAGGGCGGCCTGCCGCCGTTCCTGATGTCGGGCAGCCGCTTCGTCCTGGCGGGCAGCATCCTGTTCGCGGTGCTGTGGTTGCGCGGCGCGCCGGTGCCCACGGCGCGCCAGTGGGCGTCCAGCGCGGTGGTGGGCTTCCTGCTGCTGGGCATTGGCAACGGGGGCCTCGTCTTCGCGCAGCAGTGGGTGCCGTCAGGCGTGGCGGCGCTGGTGGTGGGCAGCCTGCCCATGTGGACGGCGCTCTTCGGCGGCCTCTTCGGCCAGTGGCCGGGACGCGCGGAGCGCTGGGGGCTGGCGCTGGGCTTCGGCGGAATCGTCGTGCTCAACCTCGGCGGCAACCTGGGCGGCCACTGGCTGCCCACGGTGGCCATGCTGCTGTCGCCGCTGAGCTGGGCGTTCGGCTCCATCTGGAGCCGCCGCCTGCCCATGCCGCAGGGGCTGATGTCCACCGCGGCGCAGATGCTGTGCGGCGGCGTGCTCATGCTCGGCTTCGGCCTGGTGACGGGCGAGCACCTGCCGGCGACGATGCCGGGCTCTCGCGCCCTCTTCGCGTACTTCTACCTCGTCACCTTCGGCTCGCTGGTGGGCTACAGCGCCTACGGCTACCTCCTGCGCAACGCGCGCCCGGCGCTCGCCACCAGCTATGCGTACGTCAACCCGGTGGTGGCGGTGTTCCTCGGCGGCGTGCTCGCCGGCGAGACGATGAAGCCCACGGCCTGGGTCGCCATGGGCGCCATCCTCGGCGCGGTGGTGCTGCTCACGCGCAAGCGGTAAGAAGCAGCCCGATTGCACACCTCCATCGCCTCATCGAGCGCGCTGCTCCTCCTCATCTTCACGGCCGCCTGTGCCCATGGCCCGTCGACGCATGGCGCCAGCAGCAAAGCCCCGGGCCCCGCCACCGGCTGCGCGGCGCCGGGGGCGCTGTGCTGGGACTTCGAGGAGGGCACGCTGCCTGCGGGCTGGACGCCGCATCGCGACGAGTTCAGCGGCCAGCTGCTCGTGGACGACACCCGGCCGCACCGGGGCCGGTACGCGCTGCACGCGAAGGCGCTGTCCGGGGGCAAGGAAGGCACGCAGGGCGGGCCCAAGAAGACGCTCCGCTTCGAGCTGCCCGCCCGCTTCGGGCCGGTGCTCTGGGGCCGCGTCTGGGTGTACACGACGCCCGAGCGCCCCGTGTCGCACGCGGGCCTCTTCAGCGCGCGTTATCCCCGGCCGGGCCAGGCGGGCGGCGCCTTCGACACGCTCGACTGGTACGAGGTCGCCACCTACCAGCGGAAGTACATGGCCATCTGGCACCCTCCCGAGCCGCCGGGCTTCCCGGAGTGGGTGCAGGTCTCCGGCACGCCGCTCGTGCTCGACGCCTGGGCCTGCCTCGAGTGGCAGTTCGACGGCGCCAACGGTGCCCACGCGGAGGCCGCCACGCCGCGCGTCTGGCTCGACGGCGTGGAGCTCTCCTGGCCCGAGCAGTTCGTCTTCTCCGACCCGCCCACCGCCACGCCGCCGGTGCGCGAGAAGGCCACCGACTTCACGGTGTTGGAGACCGGCGTCGTCCTCTACCAGGGCCTCACGGTGCCCACCGACTGGTGGCTGGACGACCTGGCCGTGGGCCGCCAGCGGCTCGGCTGCGGCCCGGACTGAAAGCCGGACTTCAGCCCCGCGGCCCCGCCTGCCGGGGCAGGCGCACGGAGAAGGTGGTCCCCTCCTGCGCGGTGGACTTCACGGTGACGGTGCCCTCGTGCGCGTGGACGATGCGGTCCACGATGTAGAGCCCCAGCCCCAGCCCGCGGCTCGTCGCCTGCTCGCGCCACGTCCCCCGCTTCATCGGCTGGAAGATGATGGGCAGCACCTCCGGGTGGATGGGCTCTCCCGCGTTGTGCACGCACAGCTCCAGCACGCCGTCCTCCGCCCGCGTCCGCACCTGCACGGGCGCGTCCTCGGCGCCGTAGCGCAGCGCATTGCTCAAGAGGTTGGTGACGACCTGAGCCAGCCGGTCCGTGTCCCACTCGCCCGCGCCGCTGCCCTCCATCGTGACGTCGATGCGACGCCCCGGGTTGGCGAGCCGCACCTCCTCCACCACCGTGCGCACCAGCTCGTTGAAGTCCGCCGGCTTGCGGTGGATGGGAATGCCCCCGCCGAGCCGCGCCTGGGTGAAGTCGAGCAGGTCGCGAATCATCCGGTCCGCGCGCCCGCTGGCGTTGCGGATGCGCTCGACGCCCCGCTTCGCGGCCTCGTCCAGGTCCGTGCGGCGCAGCAGCAGCGTGGTGGAGAAGCCAATCGCGTTGAGCGGGTTGCGCAAGTCGTGGCTGACGATGCCGATGAGCTTCTCCTCCAGGTCCGCGCGCCGCTGCAGCTCCTCCTCGCGCTTGAGCAGCTGCGCGTCCAGGCGCTTGCGCTCCGTGACGTCCAGCACCGTGCCGATGAAGCGCACCGCCTGGCCGCTTGCGTCCATGAAGGCCTGGCCGTGCGCCGACAGCCACCGCTCGGCGCCGTCATCCCGGCCCAGCGTGCGGTACTCGAGGTTGAAGACGCCGCCCGCCTCTCCCGCGAGCGCCCGCTGCACGCCAAGCACCGTGGCCTCGCGGTCCTCTGGGTGGACCCCGGAGAGGAACGTGTCCCACGTCACCTCCGCGTCCGGCGGCAGGCCGAAGAGCGCCTTGCTGCGCTCGTCCCAGCGCAGCACCCCCGACACCGGGTCCAGATCCCACGTGCCCAGCCGCGCCGCCATCAGCGCCAGGCGCACCCGGTCCTCGCTCTCGCTCAGCGCGGTGTAGAGCTGGACGTTCTCGACGGCCACGCTCGACAGCTGCGCCAGCTGCATGAGGATGGCCTCGTCCTCCTCGGTGAACTCCCCCTCGTACTTGTCGGAGAGCTGGACCAGCCCCAGGCGTGTCCCGTCCCGGCCGATGAGCGGCGCGGCCAGCCAGCCGCGCATCGGCGGGCGGCCCTCGGCCCGCGGCCCCGCGCCCTTCCAGTACGGGTGCGACTCCAGCTGGGCCTGCGACAGGCGCACCGGCCGGAGCGTGCGCGCCACGTACGTGTAGAGACCGCCGTCATCCACCGGCGCCGCGCCCTCCCGCCAGGCGGCGTATTTGTCGGAGAGCGAGACGACCTGCATGGGCGGCCCCGCGCGCCCCTTCATCGTCATGGAGGTCACCGACTGGTGCGCGCCGATGAGCTCCCGCGCCCGCTCGGTGATGACCCGCAGCAGCGCGTCCAGCGTGGGCGTGCCGCTGATGGTCACCGACGCGGCCGCCAGCCCGCGCAGCTGCTCGGCGCGCTGGCTCTCGCGTTTGAGCAGCCGGGAGCGCGCCTCCTCCGCCTGCTTGCGCACGCTGATGTCCTGCATCGCGCCCACCATGCGCTGCGCCCGGCCCGACGCGTCCCGGGCGATGACGCCGTGGTCGGTGACGTGCACGTAGTGGCCGTCCCGGTGCAGGAAGCGGTACTCGCTGCGCCAGCGCGGCAGGCCTCCGTCGATGGCCCGGTGGCGCTCCCTCACCACGCGCTCGCGCTCGTCGGGGTGGATGCGCGACGTCCACCAGTCGATGTGGGGCGACACCTCGTGCGCGAGGAAGCCGAGCAGCGTCTCCGCGCCCTCGTTCCAGAAGAGCGTGTTGGTGGAGAGGTCCCAGTCCCAGATGGCGTCGGTGATGGCGCGGCTGGCCAGCCGGTAGCGCTCCTCGGAGGTGCCCAGGCGCGCGTGCGCGTCCCGGAGCTGCCCGAAGAGCAGGGCCCGGTCGAGGATGCCGGAGAGGTACTCCACCAGCGTCTCCAGGTAGCGCTTGGCCTGGGGCTGGAAGGGCCGGGCGCGGGCGACGCCGACGTAGATGACGCCCATCAGCTCGCCGTGCGGCCACAGCCGCAGCCCCATCAGCGTGGACAGCCCGCCGCCGCACAGCCCCTCGCGCAGCGCGGCGGGGGACTCGGACGTGCCCGTCAGCACGAGCGGCTCCTCCGAGTGCCCCACCCGGGCGAGGAAGGAGTCCCCCTGGAGGGACACCCCCCGCTCCGGGACGGAGGCCCCCTCACACCGGCCGGTGGAGGCGACGCGCCGCAGCGTCCCCGGCGCGCTGACGAGGAACAGCTCCGCCCCGTCCGCCTCCAGCGCCTCCTGGATGAGCCGCACCATGGGCGTCACGTGGGGGCCGACCGCCTCGTCCTGCCCCAGCGCCTTGGGTGCCAGCGCCTCCAGCCGCCGCAAGGTGCGCTTCTCGCGCTGCCGCGTCTCCACGGAGTAGCCGGTGAAGACGGCCACCGTGGAGTCCATGGCGGCGTCCAGCTCCGTGAAGAGCAGCTGCGAGTCCTCCGGCGTGGGCTGCGCCTCCGCCGGGAGCTCCTCCCAGAGCCCGGCGATGAGCCGGCCCATGAGGACGTACTCGCTCGTCACCTCGTCCTGGTTGTAGCCCAGCCGCAGGCGCCCGCTGATGTGCGTGTCCTCCAGCCGCTGCTTCGTCCGGACCACGTCCCCCCGGTGTCCCTGGCGGGAGATGGTGGCCAGCAGGGCGAGGTACTCCGGAAAGGTGTTGATGACCTCGGCGGGCCTCAAATCCCTGGCGCTCTCCAGCTTGCTGGCCTCCTCCAGGAAGCGCCGCACGAGCAGCTCACGGTGGGTGTCGATGAGGTCGGCGATGCTCGGCATACGGAGGCGGTGGGACCTGCGCTTGGGAGGGCATGATTGGGTCGGCGCCGCGCGGCGGGAGCGGCGACGCCCCCCAAAATCTTCTGCCTGTCCGCGAGGCAACAGCCCCGCGGGGCCGAAATGCGTCCCGGAGACACGCGAATCGAAAAAGTTACAGACCCGCTCGTGAGGGGCTCCGGAATTTCTACAGGCCCTTTCCCCGGGGCCTGAGCCAAACGTGTGATTCCTGGCACCCTCGCGGTGGTGCGGAGGTTGCTTGGAGGCGGGGTGCGCATGGAATCCCCCACCCCCTCATCCTCCCCCTCGTACGCAGTCGAGGTCGCACCGTCCGCATGGCGGCAGCTCGGCCACCTCTCCCATCAGGACTATGGCGTCCTGCAGCAGCGGCTGACGGCGCTGGCGACGCTCGCCTCCGAAGGGCGGCTGCCGGACCCGGGCGTCATCGCGGAGGCCGGGGTGGACACGGCGCTGTCGCTCACCGTGGGGGACTTCGTCCTGCTCTACCAGGTAGACGCCGTGCGGGCCGCCATCCGGCTGACGGAAGTCACGCTCCGGCTGACCACCTTTCCGCCGCCGCCAGGCCCCCGGTAGCGGGCCCGCGGGCGGCGCAGGCCAGGGCCCCCGACGAATCAGCCATGAGCATGGGAAGGCAGAGAAGCGGGGCGTGGCGCATCGACACCGCGTGGGAGGCGCGTGCCGCGTGGTCCGCGCTGTCCCCCGGGGAGCGCGCGCTCCTGGACTCGCTGCTGGCGGGCGTCGCCGCGACGGTGGGCCTGCGCCAGTGGGTCAGCGACGAGGAGTCGGCGGAGGAGTTCGAGCTGCGCGGCTCCGGCCACGGGGTGACGTACCGGCTGGAGCCCTCCACGCGGGTGCTGTGGGTGACGGGCGTGAAGCCGCCGCGCCCCGGGGGCCCGCCCCGGGTGCGGTAGCGCGCGGTCGCCCTCAGCTCGCGGAGCGCGTGCTGGACGCCTGGTGCACGGTGGCCAGCTGCGGCACCGTCTCGCGCGGCAGCCACACGTGGAAGGTGGAGCCCTCGCCGGGCTGGCCCGCGGACTCCACCCAGATGCGGCCGCCGTGCTGCTCGACGATGCCCTGGCTGATGGTGAGCCCCAGCCCCAGCCCGCCGTACTTGCTGCCGTGCGCGCGGCCGAAGCGCTCGAAGATGAGCGCCTGCTTCTCCTTGGGGATGCCCACGCCGCGGTCCTTCACGGCCAGGTGCACGCCCTCCTCGTCCTCGCCGGTGAGCCGCACCAGCACCGGCCCGCCCTCCGGGGAGTAGCGCATGGCGTTGGACAGGAGGTTGGTGAGCACCTGGTCCAGGCGCCCGCGGTCCCACGTGCCCTCCAGGTGCTCCGGCGCCTCCACGTGCAGCTCGTGGCCCTGCGAGAGCACCGCCATGCGGTCTCTCGTCTCGCGCACGAGGTCGCTCATGTCGAAGCGCTCCAGCTCCAGCGACAGGCGGCCCGCCTGCAGGCGGCTGATGTCCAGCAGGTCCTCCACCAGCTTGGCCATCCGGTCTATCTGCCGGTTGATGATTTTCAGCGACTTGCCGGGGCCGGCCTCCGTCTCGTTGCCCAGCTTGAGCAGCGCCAGGTGCGCGTGGCCCTTGGCCGCCGCCAGCGGGGTGCGCAGCTCGTGGCTGGCCGCGGCGAGGAAGGCGTCCTTGGCCTCGCTGGCCAGCCGCAGCGCCGTCTCCGCGCGCTGCCGCTCGGTGATGTCGCGCGCCACGGAGATGAAGCGGCCCGGGCCCTCGTCGGCGCCCACGTACTGGAGCACCACCTCCACCGGCACCTCGCTGCCGTCGCGGCGGCGGTGGGTGGTGGAGTACGTCTGGCTCGGCAGCGTGCCGCTGAGCAGCGGGGCCAGGAGCTTGCGGTAGCCCTCGTCGTCGAAGGCGCCCTCCACCTCCAGCACGGACAGCCCCACCAACTCGTCCACGGTGCCGGCGAGCTGCTTGGCCGCGCCCGCGTTGGCGTAGGTGAGCGTCAGCGAGTCGGGGGAGAACATGAGGACGCAGTCCAGCGTGGCGTCCAGCGTCGTCTTGAAGCGCCCCAGCGCCTCTTCCGCCCGGCGCTTGTCGTCGATGTCCGTGGCGATGGCAATCCAGCCCACCAGCTGGCCCGTCTCGTCGCGCTCGGGCACCGCGCGCGCCAGGTGCCAGCGGTAGACGCCGTCGAAGCGGCGCAGGCGGAACTCGCGCTCCACGCGCTGGCCCAGGCGGATGGCCTGCTCCCACACGTTGCGCATGTCCTCGCGGTCCAACGGGTGGACGAAGTCCAGGAAGGTGGCGAGCGACAGCGGCTCGTCCTCCTGGATGCCGGTGTAGTCGCGCCCGGCGCGGTTGGCGTAGGTGAACGAGCCGTCCGGCCGCGCCGCCCACATCACCTCGGGCAGCGACTCGGTGAGCCGCCGGTAGCGCAGCTCGCTCTGCCGCTCCAGCGCCTCGCGCTCGCGCTGGCGCAGCTGCGCCGCCTGCCGTTGGATCTGCTGCTCCTTGAGGAACAGGTCCACGAAGACGCTGACCTTGGAGCGGAGGATTTCCGGGTCGAACGGCTTGAGCAGGTAGTCCACCGCGCCGTGCGCGTAGCCCTTGAAGACGTGGGCCGCGTCGCGGCTGAGCGCGGTGAGGAAGATGATGGGGATGGTGCGCGTGCGCTCGCGCTGCTTGATGATGGTCGCCGTCTGGAAGCCGTCCAGCCCCGGCATCTGCACGTCCATCAGGATGACGGCGAAGTCGCGCTTGAGCAGGAACTTGAGCGCCTCTTCACCGCTGGTGGCCTTCACCAGCTCCTGCCCCAGCGGGTCGAGGATGGCCTCGAGCGCCAGCAGGTTGGACGGGTGGTCGTCCACCATCAAGATGCTCGCCCGAGGGCGCGCGGCGCCTTCCTGGGTGCGTTCGGCCGGGATGTGTTCGCTAGGCGTCATGGAGATGGGATGAAGGGATGGCGGACAGGCTAGGCGCAGCCACCGTCGAGCCCAAGCCCGACGGTGGCCAGCCGTGTGCTAGCCATCACTCAGGCTGTCAGGCGCTCACCCACAGACGGATGAGCTCCAGCAGCTTGTCGGTATCCACCGGCTTGGGCAGGTAGTCGCTCGCCCCGGCGGCCATGCACTTCTCGCGGTCGTCCTTCAGCGCCTTCGCCGTGACGGCGATGATGGGGAGGCTGGCGTACTTGAGGTCCTTGCGAATCGCACGCATGGTCTCATAGCCGTCCATCTCCGGCATCATCACGTCCATGAGGACGATGTCGACGTCGCGGTGCTGCTCCAGCATCTCGATGGCCGCGCGCCCGTTCTCCGCGAAGACCACCTGCATGCCGTGGTTCTCCAGCACGCTGGTGAGGGCGAAGATGTTGCGCATGTCGTCGTCGACGACGAGCACCTTCTTGGCGGTGAGCTCCGAGTCCTTCTCGTTGCGCTGGGACAGCGCGGCCCGCGCGCGGGGCGGCAGGTTCTGGTCCAGCCGGTGGAGGAAGAGCGCCGTGTCGCTCAGGAGCAGCTCCGGGCTCTTGGAGCCGCTCTTGAGGATGACGCTGCCGGTGTAGCGGCGCAGCCGCGCCTCGTCCTTGGGCGTCAGCTCCTTGCCCGTGTAGACGACGATGGGCAAATCGCGGAAGCGCTGCTGCGTCTTCACCTCCTCCACCAGCTTGGTGCCGTCCGTGTCGGGCAGCAGCAGGTCGATGACGAGGCAGTCGTACTCGTTCTCCTCCAGCTTCTTGAGGACCTCTTCCCCGGTGGCCACGGCGGTGACGGCCACGTCGCCGCCCTCGCTGAGCAGCTTCACCAGGCTGTCGCGCTGGACGTCGTCGTCCTCCACCAGCAGCAGCCTGCGCTCCTTGCGCTCCAGGAAGCTGGAGAGCTGGTTGAAGACGCGCTCCAGGCCCTCCTTGCTGACGGGCTTGGTGAGGTAGCCGAAGGCGCCCTGCGCGTTGCCCTGGTGCTTGTCCATGACGCTGATGACGTGCACCGGGATGTGCCGCGTGCGCGGGTTGCGCTTGAGGCGGTCCAGCACGCTCCAGCCGTCCACCACGGGCAGCTGGATGTCCAGGGTGATTGCGTGCGGCTGGTACTCGTTGGCCATGGACAGGCCGGTGTCGCCGCGGGTGGCCACCAGCGCCTTGAAGCCCTTCTCCCGCGCCATCTGCACCATGATGCGGGCGAACTTCACGTCGTCCTCGATGACGAGCAGGACGCGGTCCCCCTCGCGGATGTGCTCGCGGTCATCCTCCACCGAGACGGGCGCGAGCGAGGACTCCACCTGCGGCGGCAGCGCCGCGTCCAGCACGTGGCTGCTCTCCGCCACGGCCGGCGGGACGTGGGCCGGAGCCAGGGCCGGAGTCGACGCCGGGAGCGAGGACATGGGCTCGAGCGCCGCGGGCACGCGGGGGATGCCGTCGCCCGTGCCGGACAGCGGCGGCAGGCCGTCGTCCTCCGGGCTGACGTACTCGGGCGGCAGGTAGAGCGTGAAGGTGCTGCCCTTCTTCGGCTCGCTCTGCACGTGGATTTCGCCGCCCAGCAGCTTGGCGATTTCGCGGCTGATGGACAGGCCCAGGCCGGTGCCGCCGTACTTGCGCGCGGTGGAGCCGTCCGCCTGCTGGAACGCCTCGAAGATGAGGCGCTGCTTGTCCTTGGCGATGCCGATGCCCGTGTCCGTCACCGAGAAGGCGATGACGTGCCGCGAGCGCTTGAGCACCTCGTGGTCGAACCGCACGGTCCGCTCCGCCAGGGCCACCCTCATCTTGACGCTGCCCTCGTCGGTGAACTTGAAGGCGTTGGACAAGAGGTTCTTCAGCACCTGCTGCAGGCGCTGCGGGTCCGTGCGGATGTGCCGCGGCGAGCCCGGCGCCACCTCCACCGTGAAGGACAGCCCCTTCTGCTCCGCCACCGGGCGGAAGCCACGGTCGATGAACTGGTTGAGCTCCGACAGGACGATGTCCCGCGGCTCCACCTGCATCTTCCCGGCCTCCACCTTGGAGAGGTCCAGAATCTCGTTGATGAGGCTGAGCAGGTCTCCACCGGACGCGTAGATGGTGTTCGCGTACTCGACCTGCTTGTTGCTGAGGTTGCCGTCCTTGTTGTCCGCCAGGAGCTTGGCGAGGATGAGCAGCGAGTTGAGCGGCGTGCGCAGCTCGTGGCTCATGTTGGCCAGGAACTCGCTCTTGTACTTGGAGATGACGGTGAGCTGCTCCGCCTTCTCCTCGAGGCTGACGCGGGCGCGCTCCACCTCGTTGTTCTTCTCCTCGACGCGCCGGTTCTGCTCCTCGAGCAGCTTCGCCTTCTCCTCCAGCTCGATGTTGGTGCGCTTGAGCTGGTCCTGCTGCTGCGTGAGCTCCTTGGACTGGCTCTGCAGCTCCTGCGTGAGGCCCTGCGACTGGAGCAGCAGCTGCTCCGTGCGCATGTTGGCGATGATCATGTTCAGGACCACGCCGATGCTCTCGGTGAGCTGGTCCAGGAAGATCTGGTGAATCGCGCTGAACGGGTGGAACGACGCCAGCTCGATGACCGCCTTGACCTCGCCCTCGAAGAGGACGGGCAGGACGATGATGTTGAGCGGCGCGGACTCACCCAGGCCCGAGGAGATGGTGATGTAGTCCGAGGGCACCCGGGTGAGCAGAATCGTCTTCCGCTCCAGCGCGGCCTGACCGACGAGCCCCTCGCCCAGCCGGAACCGGTTGGCGATGTGCTTGCGCTCCCGGTACGCGTAGGTGCTGGTGAGCTTGAGCAGCGGCGTTCCGGACTCGCCGTCCACGAGGAAGAAGGCGCCGTGGTGGGCGGAGACCAGCGGCGTCAGCTCGCTCATGATGAGGCGGCTGACGGCGTCCAGGCTCTTCTGGCCCTGCATCATGCCGGAGAACTTCGCCAGGTTCGTCTTGAGCCAGTCCTGCTCCTGGTTCTTCTGCGTGGTCTCACGCAGGTTGACGATCATCTGGTTGATGTTGTCCTTCAGCGCGGCGACTTCGCCTTCCGCGACGACGGTGATGCTGCGAGTCAGGTCGCCCTTCGTCACCGCGGTGGCGACGTCGGAGATGGCGCGCAGCTGGCTCGTCAGGGTGCCGGCGAGCTGGTTCACGTTGTCGGTCAGCTGCCGCCACGTGCCGCGCGCACCGGGCACGCGGGCCTGGCCGCCCAGCTTTCCTTCGATACCCACCTCGCGGGCCACCGTGGACACCTGCTCGGCGAAGGTGCCCAGCGTGTCCGTCATGTTGTTGATGGTGTCCGCGAGCGCGGCGACCTCGCCCTTCGCGTCGACGATGAGCTTCTGGGTCAGGTCGCCATTCGCGACGGCCGTCACCACGCGCACGATGCCGCGCACCTGCGTGGTGAGGTTGGACGCCATGAAGTTCACGTTGTCGGTGAGGTCCTTCCACGTGCCGGCCACACCGGGCACACGGGCCTGACCACCCAGCTTCCCTTCGACACCCACCTCGCGGGCCACCGTGGACACCTGCTCGGCGAAGGTGCCCAGCGTGTCCGTCATGTTGTTGATGGTCTCCGCGAGCGCGGCCACCTCGCCCTTCGCTTCCACGACCAGCTTCTGCTTCAGGTCGCCGTTGGCGACGGCCGTCACGACCTTGACGATGCCGCGCACCTGCGTGGTGAGGTTGCGGGCCATGAAGTTCACGTTGTCCGTCAGGTCCTTCCAGACGCCGGACACGCCGCGCACTTCCGCCTGCCCTCCCAGCTTTCCTTCCGTACCGACTTCGCGGGCCACGCGCGTCACTTCGGAGGCGAAGCTGTTGAGCTGGTCCACCATGATGTTGATGGTGTCCTTCAGCTCGAGAATCTCACCCTTTGCATCGACGGTGATCTTCTTGGACAGGTCACCATTGGCGACGGCCGTCGTCACCAGCGCGATGTTTCGCACCTGCGCGGTGAGGTTGGAGGCCATGCTGTTCACGTTGTCCGTGAGGTCCTTCCACGTACCGGCGACACCCGGCACCGCGGCTTGCCCTCCCAGCTTGCCGTCCGTACCCACTTCCTTCGCGACGCGCGTCACCTCGGCGGCGAAGGCGCGGAGCTGGTCCACCATCGTGTTGATGGTGCTCTTGAGCTCCAGGATTTCGCCGCGCGCCTCGACGGAGATCTTCTGCGACAGGTCGCCGTTCGCGACGGCCGTCGTCACCTTGGCGATGTTTCGCACCTGGTCGGTGAGGTTGCCGGCGAGGACGTTCACGTTGTCCGTGAGGTCCTTCCACACACCCGCGACTCCGGGCACCGCGGCCTGACCGCCCAGCTTGCCTTCCGTGCCGACTTCCTTGGCGACGCGAGTCACCTCGGAGGCGAACGCGCGGAGCTGGTCCACCATCGTGTTGATGGTGTTCTTCAGCTCGAGCACCTCGCCCTTCACGGACACGGTGATCTTCTGCGACAGGTCGCCGTTGGCGACGGCCGTCGTCACCTTGGCGATGTTTCGCACCTGGTCGGTGAGGTTGCCGGCGAGGACGTTCACGTTGTCGGTGAGGTCCTTCCACACGCCGGACACGCCCTTCACGTCGGCCTGACCGCCCAGCTTGCCTTCCGTGCCGACTTCCTTGGCGACGCGAGTCACTTCGGCGGCGAACGCGCGGAGCTGGTCCACCATCGTGTTGATGGTGCTCTTGAGCTCCAGCACCTCGCCCTTCGCATCGACCGTGATCTTCTTGGAGAGGTCACCATTCGCGACGGCGGTGGTGACTTCGGCGATGTTTCGCACCTGCGCGGTGAGGTTGTTCGCGAGCAGGTTCACGTTGTTCGTGAGGTCCTTCCACGTGCCCGCGACGCCCGGCACCTCCGCCTGGGCGCCCAGCTTGCCTTCCACGCCCACCGTGCGGGCGACGTCCGTCACCTGCTGGGCGAAGATGGACAGCGTCTGCGTCATCGCGTTGATGGTGTCCGCGAGGGCGGCAATCTCGCCCTTGGCATCCATCATCAGCTTCTGGGTGAGGTCTCCGTTGGCGACCGCCGTCACCACGCGCACGATGCCGCGCACCTGGCTGGTGAGGTTGGACGCCATGAAGTTCACGTTGTCGGTGAGGTCCTTCCAGACGCCGGACACGCCCTTCACGTCGGCCTGACCGCCGAGCTTTCCTTCCGTACCCACTTCCTTCGCGACGCGCGTCACTTCGGAGGCGAAGGCGCGGAGCTGGTCCACCATCGTGTTGATGGTGCTCTTGAGCTCCAGCACCTCGCCCTTCGCGTCGACCGTAATCTTGCGCGACAGGTCGCCCCGGGCGACGGCCGTGGTCACCTCGGCGATGTTACGGACCTGGTCGGTGAGGTTGTTCGCGAGGAGGTTCACGTTGTTCGTGAGGTCCTTCCACGTGCCGGCCACTCCGGGCACCACCGCCTGGGCGCCCAGCTTGCCTTCCACGCCCACCGTGCGGGCGACGTCCGTCACCTGCTGGGCGAAGATGGACAGCGTCTGCGTCATCGCGTTGATGGTGTCGGCCAGCTCGGCGACTTCACCCTTGGCCTCCATCTTCAGGCGCTGGGTGAGGTCACCATTCGCGACGGCCGTCACCACCTTGGCGATGCCTCGCACCTGGGTGGTGAGGTTGACGGCCATCACGTTCACGTTGTCCGTGAGGTCCTTCCACGTGCCGGACACGCCGCGCACTTCGGCCTGTCCGCCCAGCTTGCCGTGCGTACCGACCTCGCGAGCGACGCGCGTCACTTCCGAGGCGAACGAGTTCAGCTGGTCCACCATCGTGTTGATGGTGTTCTTCAGCTCCAGAATCTCGCCGCGAGCGTCGACGGTGATCTTCTTGGACAGGTCACCATTGGCCACCGAGGTCGTCACCAGCGCGATGTTCCGCACCTGCGTGGTGAGGTTGGAGGCCATGTAGTTCACGTTGTCCGTGAGGTCCTTCCACACGCCGGCGACGCCCTTCACGTCGGCCTGGCCACCGAGCTTTCCGTCGGTGCCCACCTCGCGAGCAACGCGCGTCACCTCGGAGGCGAAGGCGCGGAGCTGGTCCACCATCGTGTTGATGGTGTCCTTCAGCTCGAGCACCTCGCCCTTCACGTCCACGGTGATCTTCTTGGACAGGTCGCCCTTGGCGACGGCCGTCGTCACCTCGGCGATGTTGCGCACCTGGGCCGTGAGGTTGTTGGCCATCAGGTTCACGTTGTCCGTGAGGTCCTTCCACGTGCCGGCGGCACCGGGCACCTGGGCCTGGGCGCCCAGCTTGCCCTCGACGCCCACCGTGCGGGCGACGCTGGTCACCTGCTGCGCGAACACGTTGAGCGTGTCCGTCATGTTGTTGAGCGTCGCGCCCAGCGCGGCAATCTCACCCTGCGACGGCACCATCAGCTTCTGGGTGAGGTCACCGTTGGCGACGGCCGTCACCACCTTGACGATGCCGCGCACCTGGGTGGTGAGGTTGGACGCCATGAAGTTCACGTTGTCCGTGAGGTCCTTCCACGTGCCGGACACACCGGGCACCGCGGCCTGACCGCCCAGCTTCCCCTCGGTGCCCACCTCGCGGGCCACGCGGGTCACTTCCGAGGCGAAGCCGTTGAGCTGGTCCACCATCGTGTTGATGGTGCTCTTCAGCTCGAAGACCTCTCCGCGCGCGTCGACGGTGATCTTCTTGGACAGGTCGCCGTTGGCGACGGCCGTGGACACCTCGGCGATGTTGCGCACCTGGGCCGTGAGGTTGTTGGCCATCAGGTTCACGTTGTCCGTGAGGTCCTTCCACACGCCGGACACGCCCTTCACGTCGGCCTGCCCCCCCAGCTTGCCGTCGCTGCCCACTTCCTTGGCGACGCGCGTCACCTCGGCGGCGAACGAGTTGAGCTGGTCCATCATCGCGTTGACGGTGGTGCCGATGCGGAGGAACTCACCCTTCACCGGCTGGCCGTCGATCTCCAGCGGCATCTTCTGGGTGAGGTCGCCTTCGGCCACCGCCACCAGCACGCGCGCGACTTCCGTGGTGGGCTGCACCAGGTCGCCGATGAGGGCGTTGATGGAGTTGACGCCGGTGGCCCAGTCGCCGCGCACGTCACCCAGCGAGACGCGCTCGCCCATGCGGCCCTCGCGGCCGACGACGCGCTCGACGCGGACAATCTCGTGCGTCATCGCGGAGTTGAGCGTCACCATTGCGTTGAAGGTGAGGGCAATCTCCTCCATCACCGGGTCGGTGGAGCCCCCGGGCAGGCGCACGGAGAAGTCACCGGCCTGGACCGACCGGAGCGCGGCGAGCAGCGGCTGCATGGGGTGGCCATTGCGCACGCGGGCCCCAGCGCCCGGCGTGCGGGCACCGCCGCCACGACCGCCGCTGATAACGGGCTCCTCGGCCTTCGGCTCGGCGGCACGCGTGCGCGCACGCTCGGCCCGCAGCCGGTTGGCAGCGACATTCTCTCGCTCGGCGCCGGCGCTGGTGGAGGCCTCGGAATGGGGAGACCCATTCGCGGGAGACTTCCGCGAGGCGCGCTTGCGGCCGTTGGCGTTGGGATTGGGGAGCTTGGTGTCGTCCACGCTGGAAAACCTCTGATGGGATGAACGCTGCAGCAGTGCTCTGAGCGGCGCCCGGCGGCGCGAATCTCCAGGGAGTTCGCGGGCTTGTCGATTCCAAGCCGGTTCCGCGGGGGCCTGTCCGTCCAGTAGTGAACCCTGAGGGCCCACACGCTCGGACACCCCGTGAAACACGGGGCGCCAGAGCCTTCTACCAACATCTCAGGGGGCTGGGGCCGTGCACGGAAAACCGTCGCAACCCTCGACATAGAGAGCCCGGCCGAGGAGCCGACGTGCAGGCGTTGCCGGGGTGCCCGGCGCCAGGGCGTGCGTCCCGGCGCGCAGGTCCAGCGTGAAGGCCGGAGTCCCTTCTGGCGAGCAGCCGATCAGCAGCCGATCCGGCGCATCCAGCCACCACAGGCCCGACACGGGGCACGGGGGCTCGGCGGGCAGCGGGGCAAGCGTGCGGGCGTCGAAGATGCGGAGGATTCCCTGATCGAGCACGGCGGCGAGGGTGCCGGAGGCTCCCACGGACAGCCGGGCCCCGGCACCGGGAACGGTCACCTGCCCGAGCACACCCCCCTCGGACGAGACGGAGACGAGCTGCCCGGTCTCGTCCAGGGCGAGCACCCCGCCCGCGTGGCCGGAGAGTGAAACGGGCGCGAAGTCGCCTACCGGACGAAGGGCGCCACGCTCCTCGCGCAGCAGGCGGCCTCCGGCGGAGACCCAGAGCCGGTTGTCTCCGGCGAAGGTGGCGGCGAGCGCTCCCGCCACCTCCAGCCGCGTGGGGACACCGTCGGGGCCGCAGACCGCCACGGCGCGCGGGCCGTAGACGGCGGCGCGCGAGGCATCCGGAGACACGGCCCAGCCGAGCCGGGGCGCGGGCAGCGCGCGGGAGAGACAGTCGTTGAGCGCGCCGAAGTGCGGGTCCGCGGTGGGTGAGGAGATGAGGTAGGGCAGGCTGGTGGTGGCGGTGTAGACGAGCAGCCCGAGCGTGCCGGCGATGGCGACGGTGAGCGGCCAGGGGCGGGCGCTGAGCAGACGCACGGCCCTCGCGGAGGCGCGGCCTCCCTTCATGCTCCCGGTCGTCGGCCCCTCCCGTCCCGTCACGGCGGCTCCTGTGTCGCGTCCACGCGGCGCCCATGCAGGACAGCACAGAACGGGCGCGAAGGCTTTCCACGTACGCCCGAGGCTGGCTGGTTGCTCGTCGATTCATGCGGCAACCGTGATGCAACGGTGAGGAATGTGCGCCTCCCGTGGGGGACAAGCTCGCGGTCCGGCGGAAGGGATTCGAGCATGGGCATGAAGGGGTGGTTTCGGGCCGTGTGGGTCCTGGCGGTGCTCCTGGCGTCCGGGGCGCTCGGCGCCGAGGCGCACGGGGTCATCTTCGGCACGGTGAAGGACGGCGAAACGTGGGTTCCCGTCGGCGATGTCGTCGTCACGGCGACCTCTCCGTCGCTTCAGGGTGAGCAGACCGTGGTGACGGATGCGCAGGGCGTGTACCGGATTCCGGGACTGCCTCCGGGGAGTTACACCTTGCGGTTCGAGAAGGAGCTGTTCCGCCCCTACGCACGCACCGAGGTGCCGCTGCGGGAGGGGTACTCCACGCGCCTCGACGCGTCGCTCGCGCCTGAAACACTCGAAGAGTTCACGTTGGGCTGTAGCCCACCGGGCATCGATGTCGGCAGCACGACGACGGGTCAGGATCTCTTTCTCGAGTTCGACCTCTACAGGGTGGTGGGCCGGTTCTCCGGGCCGCTCGGCGCGGTCCGCTCGGCCGACGACGCCGCTCCGCTCGTCCCGGGCGTATTGGACGAAACGGAGGGACTCTCCATCAACGGCGCCTCCGTCTTCGAGAACGAGTACCGGCTGGACGGTTTGTCCATCCGCGACGCGGTGCTGGGACTCAATACGCTCTCCTTGAGCGCCGAGCTGACCCAGGCTGGCAACCTCGTCTCGGGCGGGTACATGCCGGAGTTCGGCCGTGCCACGGGAGGGCTCCTGGAGACGCATACCCGGTCAGGATCCAACGAGCTGCATGGCTCCATCTTCGCCTTCTGGACGCCGGGCCTGCTGGAGGGGCGCCGCGCGAGCACGGGACTCGTGAGCCAGGATGCGCTCGAGCACCAGGGAGACTTCGGTGCCACCCTGGGCGGCCCGGTGCTCGAGGACACGCTGTGGTTCTTCGCGGGCGTCACGCCGGCACTGAGCCGCATGGAGCGGACGCGCATCCTCCAGGCTCCGGGCACGGCGGGGAGCACCTCCCGCACGTTCGACGACGCGCGCAGCCTCCAGGCCGTGGGCAAGCTGACGTATCTCATCAACCCTGACCACCACGTGTCGCTGACAGCCGTCACCGCGCCCTCCTCCCAGGAGGAAGGGAGTGCGAAAACGACGCTGACGGCGCTTCACCACAGCGGCGCGTTCGCGGACAAGAAGGTGCTGCTCGATGTCCACGCGGGCTGGCTGTCCCAGCGGGTGACCGGCCTGGGAGACCCCTCGCTGGAGCGCTACCAGGCCAATGCCAGGGCCCTCTGGTTCGCCCACGGGATGGGAACGCACGTGGCGAAGGCAGGCGTGGACGCGGAATGGCTCGTCTATGAGCGGGCGGGTTCACGGACTCCCAGCACGGTCCTTGGTGGCTTCGTGCAGGACAGCTGGAACCTCGCCAACCGCTTCACCCTGAATGTTGGCGCCCGGTACGACCTGCAGCGCCTCGAAGGCGACGCGGCAGGCTCGGCCCCCGTCAGCAGCGCCCGGCTGTCACCCCGCGTGGGCCTGATTGTCGACCCGCGGGCCAACGGCCGGATGAAGGTGTTCGCGCACTACGGGAGGTTCCAGGGACTGATTCCGCTGGGACTCCTGGACGCACCGGCCACCACGCCGGACTCCGTGACGGACGTGGCGCTGGACCCGGACCTCGACCCCATGTCCTCCAACGAGGTCGTCGCGGGGTTCGAGTACGAGGTCATGTGGCGCACCCTCCTCGGCGCGACGTATACGCACCGGGAGCTGGAGGACGGGCTCGCACTCCTGCCCCGGGCGGACGGGAGTGGTGTCGTGCTCGCCAACCCCGGCTCCGGGCTCGCTTCGGATTCGCCGCGCGCGGCGCGCACCTACGACGCGGTGACCGTGGCGCTGCGCCTCCTCTACCTGGCTGGGTGGCAGGCCCAGGCGAGCTACACCTGGTCGAAGCTGACCGGCAATTTCGTGAGCCCGTTCGCGGTGTGGGACGGGCTCGCGCCGATACAGCGGCTGCCGCTGGACAGGCCTCACGTCATTCGCGCTTACGGCGCCCGGGAGTTTCGCCTCGGCACCGCTCGCAAGCTGTGGGCGAACGTTGGTGCTTCGTACCTGGGCGCATCGGGCGCGCTGGTGGAGGGCGCGGAGAAACGCACTCCGTGGATGCAGTCGTTGGATGTGTACCTCGGCGTGCGGTACGCCCTCCGCAAGGAGCACGAAGTGACGTTCCGCCTCGACGTGTTCAACGTCCTCAACGCCCAGGAGCCGGCCAGGATGGAGGCGCGTGACACCTCGGAGGGTGTGGCGCCCGTCATCGTGCGCTACCAGGCCCCCCGTCAGGTGCGCTTCGGGGCGCGGTACACCTTCTGAGGTTCGCGAGGCGCCCCGGAACGGTTGCCCGGGGCAGGCCGGGTGGCTCCCGCTCCGGGTCCTGGCATGCAGCCGTGCTTTCGCATGGCGTGGTTGATGCGCGCTTGTCGCCCCGCTCTCGGACCTCACCTTTGCGGTGGGAAGGGAAAGGAACCGACCATGCGACGCGCGATTACCACTGCGGCCCTCGCCTTCAGCTTCTTGCTCTCGAGCGTGGGGCTTGCCCAATCAGCAGGCGGCAGCTCAGGCGGAGGCGCGGCCGCAGGTGGAGCCACGAGCGGCGGTGCCACTGGCACCCAGGGTGGCACGGGGACATCCCAGACGACGGCGCCGCAGGGCACGACAGGCACCACGGGCGGCACGACGACGGGAACCAACACGGGCACGGGAACCCAGGCGGACACGGTTGATGGAACCGGCGGCAGCGGTCAGAGCGGAACCGCGGCAGGAGGAACGGGGACGACCGTGGGCGGGACCGGAGGCACGGGTGGCGCCGGGACGAATACCGGCGCGACGACAGGCGCGGGCTCGACGGGGACGAGCGTTGGCACCGGGGAAGCAGGCACCGCGACAGGAACGGGCACGACGGGAACCGTCGGTACGGGTGGCTCGGGGACGACGCAAGGCACCGGCACGACGGGCTCGGATGTGAGTGGCACCGGCACCACGGGCTCGGGCGGCTCGGGCACCAGTGGTACGGATGTGAGCGGTACGGGCACAGGCGGCTCGGGCACCAGCGACCCGAATGTGAGCGGCACCGGCACCACGGGCTCGGGCACCAGCGGTACGGATGTGAGCGGCACGGGCACGGGCGGCTCGGGCACCAGCGACTCGGATGTGAGCGGTACCGGCACGACAGGCACGGGCGGCTCGGGCACCAGCGACTCGGATGTGAGCGGCACCGGTGGCGGCACCAGTGGTGGCGCGACCGGCGGCGGAATGAGTGGCGGTGCAACGGGTGGCGGCGCAAGCGGCGGTGCAACGGGTGGCGGCGCAAGCGGCGGGGCAACGGGTGGCGGCGCGTCCGGCGGCGCAACCGGTGGTGGCGCCAGCGGAGGTGCGACCGGTGGTGGCGGGACTGGCGGCGGCGGAGCGGGCGGTGGGAGCGCGAGCGCCGCGGGTGCAGGGGCAGCCGGCACGGCCACCGACTCGCAAGAGGTGACCCGGCTGCGCGCCCAGGTCCAGGAGCTCCAGCGGGAAGTGGCCGAGCTGCGGCGTACGGACGCCACGGGCACGGGCGGCTCGGGCACGGCGGGCTCGGCGCCCGCGGCGGACCCGAACAACACCGTGGTGGCGAGCGTCCTCATGCAGGGACAGGTGGCCGCCACGACGAAGGACCGCATCCAGCTGCGAGACTCGGAGACCGGCGACCTCTACACGCTCTTCGTCGGCGACAAGACGCGCGCCACGTACCGCGGCCGGAGCATCTCCGTGCAGAGCATCCCCGCGGGCACTCCCGTCCAGGCCTCGTTCAACCATGCCGCCGACGGCGACAGCTACGCGACCCGCATCCAGGTCGTCCCCCGGGCCAAGCAGCAGAGCGCCCAGCCCCGGCAGCAGACCCGGCCCCGGACTCGATGAAGTGAAGCGCGCCCCACGCGCGTCCCACTCCGGGCCGCCAGGAGGGAGCTGTCGACCCTCCTGGCGCCCCGGAGGCTTTCTCACCCACCCCCGCGCTCACGGGCGAAGCGCTCGATGCGCTCGATGGCCAGCTCCATCTTCGTGCGCGCGGAGCTGTTCGCCGAGTGCACGCGAAGACGCGGCGGCACGAAGCTCCGCGTCGCCACGGCCTCCTCCACCCAGAGCAGGACGTCGTACCCGGTGCCGTGCGCGTCATCGCCAAGGTCATGGTCCAGGCTCAGCTCCGTCACCTGCCCGCCTTCGAGCAGGGAAATCGCCTCCTCGGGCCACCGCACCGGCACCCAGCCCTCGGGCGTGGGGCGCTCGTCATCCAGGTAGACCTTCATCGCCGTCCACTCCTCCGCCGCGACGGTGCGGCGGAACGAGCTGGGTACACCCTCACGTCACGTGAGGCTCAAGGGGCTCAGCGCTCCCCGTCGTCCGAGGGAGTCCCACCCGCGAGCCGCCGCAGCTTCGCGGCGAAGGGGCTCTCCTCGCCCGTCTTCACGGGGCCCCCGGACAGGCGCTGCCGGCGGGTCATGGCGAGCGAGCCTTCGGCCGGGCCCTCGAGGGCTTCCTTCTCGTAGCGGTCCTGCCCACCCAGCGCGCGGCCCACGGGGCGGGCGGAGCTGATGCGTCGGTTCGTATCCACGGGCATGACGGTACCTCCAGGAGCAACGAGCCCCTTTCTACCCCACCGGCGTCCCGCTGGCAGCCCCCGGGGGTTCCCCACCGGGAACGGCTGCCGGCGCCCCCCACACGGCTTCCGGGTCCTCCAGCGCGGCGCCGATGTGGCGCAACACCCGGGCAATCAGCTCCACGTCGAGGAGGCGCGCGTCCCAGGTGCAGGTGAGCGCCAGTTGCATGCCCGGCACCAGCACGCCGTCCTCCACCACGGGGACGCGCCGCACCGCGCCCGGGGCCAGCAGCAGCGGCACCCGCGTGTACGGAATCATGGCCACGTAGCCCCGCTCCAGCCCCAGCGAGCCCAGGCTCGTCACCGCCACGGAGCCAAACGGGTCTCTCGGCATCCCCCCCCACCGCAGGTCCACGTTCAGCGTGTACCAGACGAAGGACAACAGCCGCAGCGCCAGCCCCATGAACAGCCCGGGGATGCGGTAGGAGCGGCGCTTGCCCCGCTCGATGACGGCGTCCCGGCGCGCGCGCACGTCGGAGATGCGCGACTCCATCTCCTCCACGAAGGTGCCCAGCGACAGCGTGTCCGCGCGGTGCACGGTGGCCGTGGTCAGGTCCGCGCGGCCTGCCTCCGCGGGCTGCACCACCAGCACGCAGACGCCCACGTCCCTGCGCAGCGAGGGCCGGTTCCACCGCAGCAGCACGTTGGCCTCGGGGTACACGCGCAGCGCGTCCGCGGCGGCCTTGGCCACCAGGTGCGTCACCGTGAGGCGCCGACCGGTGCGCGCGCGGTACGCCTCGAGGTATGCGAGCGTCCGCTCCATGCGCACCTCCAGCGCCGCGTACGCGCTGGGGTCTCTCGGCGAGCGCCACGTGCCCAGCGCGAGCTTGCGGAAGGCACCGGACGGCGGCGCTGGCTTCAGGTCGAGGTCCACGCGGAGCCCCGGCTTCGCACGAGGATGTGCGCCGTGCAACCGTGGCCGGCACCTGGCGCCCTGGCGGTGACACCGCGGTCTGCCTCCAGGGCGCCATGTTCCAACGCGGGCGGGCCTACTTCTTCAGCCAGCCCTTGATGACGTCGAGCACCTCCTGGGTGATGCGCGGCGCGGAGTTGGCCTCAAGCCCTAGATGGACCGCCCCGCCGGCACCATAGGCGTGGATGCCCACGGCCTGCGGACCACTATCCGTCTGCACCCAGACAGGCGCTCCGCTCTGCCCACCCATCGTGTCCACGTCGTAGAAGAGCCGCAGCGGCGAGACGTGGACGACCTGCTTCGCGTGGAACCACTGCTCGCTGCCCTGCAGCTCGCCGAACCCCTTGTCCCCCGGGTAGCCGGAGACATTCACCCGCTGGCCCAGGAGCGCCACATCCGTGCGCACCGACGTGGAGAACCAGCCGGTGACATCCGTCACGACCTTCGCCTCATCCCCGAGGTGGATGGCCGCGTAGTCGAAGTCCGGGTCCTGAGAGGAGAACCAACGGCTGGTCGCCGAGAAACGCTTGGACGAGAGCCGAGGGAACGGCTCCCGCACGCCGCTGCGGCCCGGGTAGATGTGGATCTCCTGCGCCCAGCCCCCCAGCATCGCCTTGTCGTAGACGCAGTGCCCCGCAGTGATGAGCGTCTTCGGTCCGGCGAACCATCCTGTGCCGATGGCGGCGCCTCCCTTTCCGAGGATGAGGAGGGAGCAGATCATCCGCCAGGGCGCGGAGTCGGTGTCGAGGATGCGGACGCGCTCATCGACGCCAATGATGCTCTCCAGCGCCGAGGGCCTGCGCGCGGGGCGCTTGAAGGGCTCGGTGCCGCGCACCAGCAGGTCTCGCGCCGACAGCCCGATGCCCACGTCCTTGCCCGCCCCCCCTGGCAGGGCATCCAGGACCGCCGGAGCCGCCTCCAGCTCGGTGGCCCTGACGTCCGTGTTGCTGACACTGCCCAGCCGCTCGTTGCCCGTGGAACCGCCGTCATTCTCTACCGTGTCCATGTTTCGCTCCTCCCTTTTTGACTGCGCTGCTGCTGTGTCGGGCCGGTGCTGGTGCTGGACGCGGAGCTCGCGGCGAACCGCCGTGCGGCTCCACAGGGTTGGAGGTTCATCGCTGGCCCTACCTGGTTCCGAGTGTCCGCTGGCGTCAGGCCGGCGGCGGCTCGAAGGTCACACCTGCCTTCCTGCACGCGGTGGCGATGAGGTGGATGGGGATGCCCTGGTTGTACCCGGCCTTGTTGAACGCCCCATGACTCGAGTCCCCACCATGATGGAGGGCAACGAGGTCCAGGCGCGCATCCAGGCAGGGTGAGCCTGACGAGCCCGGCAGGGTGTTGGCGTCGTAGCGCACGCGCCGGGCACCCACGCGCAGGAAGTCACCGAACGCAATCTGGAGGGCGTCCCCGTCCGGATGCTGGAGGATGAAGACGCTCTGGCCCTGGCCCAGCAGGGTCAGCGAGGTGTCTTCTGACAGCTTCAGCCACCCTCGAGGACGGCCCGGCGCCGCGGCGTCGAGCGTGCCGACGGGCAGCCTCCCCACCGGGGACGCGAGGCGGATGAGCGCGAAGTCCAGTTCGCCCTCGGCGGGCTCCTGGTCACCCGGGTCGGGCAGTTCGTCCAGCGGGCTGGGCAGGGCCGAGGTCACCAGCCACTTCGTCCCCACCGGCTTCACGAAGTTGCCCTCACGGAGGGTGGCGCCATCCGAGGTCCGCCGGAAGTCGAAGCGGAAGCGGAGGTCCTCGGAGACGTCCTCCTGGCCCACGAGCTCGTGGACGACGTGGTGGTTGGTCAGCAGCAGGTCCGGGCCCACGAGGAATCCGGTGCCGGCGGGCCGCCACATGCCATTGCGCCGGACCTCCACCCGGGCGATGGCGCCCTCGCAGGCGGCGAGCCGCGTCCGCCACACCTCCACGTCCACGAAGGGCGTCTTGTCCCGGACGATTTTCTGCAGCCGGTCAGCGCTCACTCCACTCGGCTTCGGGAGCAGCCCGCGCACCTCGGCCAGGCGCACCAGCGTCTTGTCGTCGAGGAACTGCTCGTGCGCCGCGAGCAGGAGCTGCGCCAGCCAGCCCCTTCCCGCCGCATCCGTTACGACGCCCAGCGGATCCTTCGCCTTGTCCCCGAGCTGGGCCTGATGACCGGAGAGCCGGTTCTTCAGCAGCGCGCGCAGCTCGCCTTCCTTGAGGGCAGCGAGCGCCCCCGCGAGTCCGGCGGCCTCCGGTCCCATCGCATCCGCGAGCCGCTGGTCCAGCTTGACCAGGCAGCGCTGGAAGACCTCGCCTTCCACGGTGACCTGCGTCAGGGACAGGCCGTTGCGCAGCCAGGTGCGGAACGGAATGCTGCCATCCTTGAGCGGCGCATCGGTGTTGAGCCTGTTCAGGTCGACCAGCACCTGGGCAATGGCGTTCCCCGCGGCCGGGAACTGCATCCAGTAGAGGGGTAAGACTCCCGCGAAGAGCGCGGCTCTGTTGTTGAAGTTCCCCGAATCGACGACCGCATTGAAGAGCGCGGTGATGTCGTCTTCATCGAGCTTGCCCATGGAGACCTCCGTTCCAATGGAATCGCATCATTCGCCGCGCCCCAAGGTGCGGAGCGCACGCTCGAAGGTGGGGGCGATGTCAGGTAGCACCGACTTCGTGAGGGACAGTGCCACTTCGAGGTATGCGCGGAGCGCCCGGGGGAAGTGCGCCGCGAGGCACTGGAGGTCCGCTCGGAGCTGGCCCCTGTCACCGGGAAGCACGGGCAGGTTCACACGGATGTGGCTGGGCCCGGTTCGCTTGAGCTCCGCCGCGAGCTCCGGATGCGTCGCGGCGATTGAATCCAGCGCTGTGCCCAACGCCTCGATCTGCCTGGCGCCGAGCAGGGCCTGGGCCTTCTCCAGCGTCTCGGCTTGCCAGAAGTTGACAGCCCCGAACAGGCCTTCATAGAGCACCGCCCTACCGCGCTCCTTCCAGACGTTCGCGATGGCATTCACGAACTCGGAGGACATGAAGAGCTTGGCGAGTACCGCACCCGCATCCCTGCGGTGGTGGACCGCTTCAAGAACGGCCTCCCAGGCCGCCCTGGATGGCCCCGAGACATCCACCCCCAGCACGCGGCTCGCGAGCTGGAGGGGTTTGAGGCCCCAGTCCCCGGAGGCAAGCGTCTCCGCCTCCTGAGCTCGCTCGCGCGCGTCTTCCCCGATGCCCGGGCCGAGTAGCTCGAGCCAGCTCAGGAACGCCCGAGGTTGCTCTCCCAGCAGGACCGCGACCATGTAACGGCCCAGAACCAGGTCGCGCCGCAAGACCTTCTCATCGAGCCGGTCAAGGACACGTTCCGCGCGCGGCCGCTCTCCGGGAACCCTCATGAGCCCCCAACGCACGTCGTAGTAGCGGGCAAAGAGTGCTGCTTCGAAGGGCTCGCCCAGAGGCACCTGCAGGTCGACCGCCATCTTGAGCTGAGAGGCTTCGGCCGACAGGTCCTGTCTGAGCTTGCTTAGCGCCGCCTGGAGCAACCGTGCTCGGAGGACCTCACCCGCCTCGCCGCGTGCGATGGCAAGCATGGCGGCCTCATGTGCGAAATCCGAGGCCACCTTCCATTGCGCCGGAGGGAGCGCGGCGAGCGCCCGTGTCTCCTCGGTCGAAAGGGCCAGCAACTTCATCTCCGGGGGGCCCCTCAGCGCCACGGAACTCCAGACCTCCCGCCGCATTCCCAGCACAGGAGACTCCTCCGCCGAGAGGACCGACGCGACTCTCGGAGCCGCGTCCAGCAGGCTCTGGCCCGCCAGCCAATGCCGGGCACCATCCGGGAGGGTCTCATCCGGGTCGAGGCGCAGCGCAGCCAGGACATCCGGAGTACCGAGCCCGTCGAGAACCTCGGCCGGTGCGTCGAGGCGCAGCCGGTGGTACAGCTCCTCCGCGCGGGCCTCCAAACCGGGTTGTTCCATGTAATAACCTGCGGCCTTCGCGTCGACCGCCCGCACAAGGTCTGGCGCGTTGTGGGCAAGGAGCCTGAGCGTGATGACCCGCAGCTCCGGCCGGTGCACGAGGACATCGGCGCGCTCCACGTAGGCCAGGAACACCTCCTGCCGGAGCTGCTCGAAGAGCTGTTGCACCTGCGTCTCCCCGGACAGCTCGAGGCCGGCCATGGGGACGAGCACCTCGCGCAGCAGACCGGGCGTCACACGGCGGAGCACGAGCCCCGGCTTCGCCAGCTCCGCGACCTGCTTGACGTGGATGCGCTCCAGGACGCGGTCGTAGAGCACGGCCTGCACGAGCTCCGACGGCAGCTTCTCCAGTGCCTTCTCCAAGTCTTCGGCGCCATAGCGCTTGAGGAACGTCGCCCCCACGCGAAGCGTGAGTGGGTTGCCGGACGCCGCCTCGACGAGTCGGGAGACGCACCTCTCATCCGCCACCCCGAGGCCTTCGAGCATGGCCCGGGCCGTCTTGTCGTCGAGCGGATCCAGGTGGAGCGAAACGGCGGGCTGTCCCCCTACAGTGAGCCCCTCGGCCGGGGCGCGGCCGAGCACGAAGACACGCACGCGCGGGCTGGCCTCCACCAGCGCATCGAGCCACCGGGCCGCGGTGCCGTGCGCCTCTCCCGTACGGAACTGCACCTCCTCGAAGGAGTCGAGGGCGAGGAGGAAGGGCGTATCCCCCGCCTTCAGGCAGGCCCTGTCGATGGCGCGGGCGACCCGTGCGGCGGCCTTGCGCAACGCGTCCGGGGACGAGAGGTCCCCGAAAGCCTTGGGGGCCGCCGGGGCGCGCCCCGGCGATTGGAGCGCGAGCTGGCGCATCAGCTCCGTGTAGATTCCGCCGGGCTTGCGCGACTCGAGGATGGCGCGGTCGAAGTCGAGGTAGGCGAAGGGAACCGGAAGCTTCCTGCCGGGTCCGGCCACGTCGAGGATGAACCGCCCCAGGAGGGAGGACTTGCCACTGCCTCCCGGACCATGGATGACGAGCGCCGCGGGTGCTCCAGGGGGCGCGAAGAGGTGCTCCTGGAGCTGTCGCAGCTCCCGCTCACGCCCACGGAAGTACCGGCCGCCCAGGTCCTCGAAGGGGTCCAGGAGCCTGCGCACCGCCAGCAGCCGCTCGATCTGTCCAGGTGAGGGAAGCTCCGTGATGAAGGGCTGGAACCACCCGGAGAGCGTGTGGAGCCAGTCCAGTTCCCGGGTCCCCAGCTTCGCCACCTTGATGGATGCGGGGTTCTCCAGCATCCGGTCGAGCAGCCCCTGAGGCCCTTTGGAAGGAACATCCGCGTTGGCCCGCCGCGCTTCGAGGAATTGCTCGCGTGAACCGAGCTCCCGCAGTACCTCGCTTCGCACTGCGGTCTTGAGCACCCATCTTGACGAGCCGTCCTCCTGCCGGACGGAGTCGACATCGTCGAGGAGCAGCGAGCGTGACGTGCGTTCATGCATCGTCGGGGGAAAGGGCCTGAGCACAAGGGGTTCGAACGACCACAGGACCGCAGCGGCACGCCGGTAGGACTGGCGCGCGTCGGTGGCCTCTCGCTCCTCCGACCTCACCCTCGCGACCTTCTCCTCGACGTCCTGGGCGGTCTGGAGCCCGTGGTACTCGCTCACCTCCTTCCAGAGCCCGGGGTGAGCACGCCTGAGCTGCTGGAGCAGAACATCAATCGAGACGCCGATGTTGATGCCCTCTCGCGCCAAGGCCGCCCAATGCAGCGCGATGAGCTCCCCCTGTTCGTTGAGCACAGGAGCGCCGCTAGAGCCGGGCTCCGTGTTGGCATCGTAGGAGAGGGTGCTGGAGCTGACCTCTTTGATTTCCCCCAGGCTCAGCAGCACCTCCGGCCGCCCCCTGGGGCACGACAGGACGAAGGCCCGGCCCGAAAGGGCACTTCGCGCCGCACTCGCCGTTGCCAACCGGGGGGGACGCACCTCCGCCGCAGTCTCAAGCCGCAGGAGAACCATGGCCCTGTCCCGATAGGAATCGCTGATCTCCTCCAGCTTCTCCCGGGCCTCCGGCGCTCCGACAAACGCCTCGGGCCAGGCTCGGAACGAATGTATCGCCTCGGGCGGTGCGCTCCCCGGGAACAGGTCCAGCGTCACCTCGCGCTGGTCTTCCGGTATGTGGCCCGCCGTCAGCGCGAGCGTGGGAGTGAGCAGGACACCGGTCCAGTAGCTGAGTCCCGCTCCTCGCCCTGATTGGACGATGCGGATGCGCGCCACAGAGTCCATCACCGCGAGGAGCGCGGCGAGGTTCTTCCTGTTCAGGTACTCTGCCTGTTTGGAAATCATCGCAGGGCCGCGCGCGTGCGCTCCTCCAACCAATGACCGACACGGGACAGGAATTCCTGTCCCTGCTGGTCGACTCCCGTGAGCAGCGACTGGAGTTGCTCCGCGAGGGCCTCGCTCGTCAGGGGATTGCCCGCGAGATCCTGGTGCATCCAGAGCAGGTAGTCACGGATGTCCGCCTCGCGGACCATGCCGTACTGGAGCCGGTCCCATTCGACCGCGCCGTCCGAGATGGCCGCCGGTACCGTCGCATCCGGGTAGCCGAGCACCACGAGCCGGATACCCATGGCAGTGGGCGTCACGAACTGCATCAGGTGATTGCACAGCTCGACGATGGGCTCCGTCGCGGCGCCCACTTCATCCAGCACGAGCCAGCAACGCTCGGCCTGCTGCTGCCGCATCGCCGCCTTCGCGGCCCGGAGGATGTAGCTGCACTGCTGCCGGAACCAGTGCGAGTTGGGGGAGGCAACGTCCTCTGCCACCGGCGCATCCGCGCCGAGCTGGAGGAGGATCTGCCCGACGGTCATCCCCACACCGAGGGTGCTCGTCTGGCGGACACAGACATACGGGTGATTCTTGGCTCTGGCGACGTACTGCACCAGGTCCGCCGTTCGCGTCTTGCCACTGCGGGAAGGCCCCGTGACGAGCAGGACGTTCGGCCGGTCGGTCATCAACAGCGTCTTCAAGGTGTCACGCAGCGGTCCGCGGTCCAGCACGACATTGCGCCGCCAGAGCAGACGTTCCTGCCATGGCTCGGGCATCTGCACGGCAGGGGCCGTGACAAGTTGTTTCTCGTAGCGCTGCGCGATGGCGTTCAAGTCCGCGTTGGTGCGACCCAGGTCTTGCAGAATGCGCAGGAGCACCTTGGGCTGCTTCTGGTCCAGGAAGACCACGAGCGTCCGGGCATCCATCCACACCGACGGCCCCTCGGGCACCATGGCAATCATTGCCATCGGGCAATACGTGGACAGAATCGTCCGCAGGTTTGTGATGGTGGGAGCACCCGCGATCAGCCCTCCAAGAATGATATCGACTTCCGGTTCCTCGAGACGCATCCCCCGCTCCACTCGTGCTCGGTCAGAAAGTCTTTGCACTGTAGTGGAAAGAACGGAGTGGCAACAGCAAACCCGCCTGGGCGTGGCGCGACCCACCCGCGCGCAACCTCCTGCGCCGCGCCCGGCGTCCTGTTAGACAGGGGCCACCGGAGCCGCAGTGAGGCTCCCCCTCCCGAGGCACCCGACATGACGCCGTTCGCCCTGGCCCTGTCTCTCGCCCTCCACGCCGCGCCGGCCACGAAGGCCGCGCCCGCGCAGCCCCGTCCCGCAGCCGACAAGACCATGACCGCCTCCCCGAAGCCCGCCGCTGACGACCTCACCGCGTCCACCCGCGCCTGGCAGGAGGGGCGCCTCAAGAGCCTCCAGTCCGAGGAGGGCTGGCTCACCCTGGTGGGCCTGTTCTGGCTGAAGGAGGGCGAGCAGACCGCCGGCTCCGCGCCGGAGAGCGACCTCGACTTCCCGGAGGGCACGCCCGCGAAGCTGGGCACCTTCACGCGCAAGGGGAACACCGCCAGCTTCCAGCCGGCGCCCGGTGTCTCGTTCACGCTCGGCGGGAAGCCCTTCACCGGGGGCGCGCTCAAGTCGGACGAGACGGGCGCTCCGGACGTGCTGAAGCTCGGCAGCCTGAGCCTCCAGGTGATTCTGCGTGGCGACAAGCTGGGCGTGCGCGTGAAGGACAAGGAGGCGCCCGCGCGCAAGCAGTTCCACGGCATCCCCACGTACCCGGCGAGTGCCGCGTGGCGCATCGACGCGCGCTTCGAGCCCTCGGAGACGCCGCGCACCATCCAGGTGCCCAACGTGCTGGGCACCGAGGAGGCGATGAAGGTACCGGGCACGCTGGTCTTCACCGTGAATGGCAAGGAGCACCGGCTGACGCCCGTGGAGGAGGGCGACAAGCTCTTCATCATCTTCGCGGACGAGACGAACCGCGACGCCACCTACGGCGCGGGCCGCTTCCTCTACGCGGACGCGCCGAAGGACGGGCACGTGGTGCTGGACTTCAACCGCGCCTACAACCCGCCCTGCGCCTTCACCCGCTTCGCGACGTGCCCCCTGCCCCCGCGCGGCAACCGGCTCGCCGCCCGCGTGGAGGCGGGTGAGAAGCGGTACGGGGACCACTGAGGGAGCGTCGGTTCACTTCCCGAGCCGGAGGATGAAGGCGTCATAGCCGCCCTCCGGCTCCACCCGCCCCGCACCGAAGTCGGTGGGCCCACCGAAGGCGCCCACGAGGACGCCCTCGCCCTCGCGCGTGACGGAGACGTCCAGCGCCAGCGCCGCCGTCGAGGGGAAGCCCCGCACCCACCGCAGCGCCCCGTCGATGCGGTCCAGCTTCGCCACGAAGATGTTGTCCAGCGAGCCCGCCGACCCCGGCAGCACCCGGCTCCCCACCCTGTCACCCCCCTCGTAGTGCCCGGTGACGAGCACCCCGTCCCCCAGGTCCATCGCCACGCCGGTGCTCGCCCGCGCGAAGTGGCGCGCCCAGCGCTCCTCACCCGCCAGCGTGTACGCCACCACGAAGGCATCCGCGTCCAGCACGCCCGGCGTGTCCGACGCGCGATACGTCCTGCCACCGAACGTGAAGGCCCCCAGGAAGCTCCCCGTCATCACCACGCGGTTGCCATGCACCGCGATGCCCGAGCAGTCCCCGTCCTCCAGCACCTGGGCCCACACCACCGCCCCCGTCTCCGAGCCCAGGCGCCGCAGCCCCGGCCGCGTCCCCGTGCTCGGGTCCTCCGCGGACTCCCCCGGCGTCGTGCCGCAGAAGTACGCATCACCCTGCTCGTCCAGCGCGACGCCTCCGCCCTGCGAGGACTCGCCTTCCGCGTACAGCCACTTCAGCGTCCCATCCGCCCCGTACTTCGCCAGGAAGGCCCGCAGCCCGACGGCGCTCAGCACCTGCCCGCCGAAGTCCAGGCTCCCGTCGTACAGCGAGCCGGACATGAACACGTTGCCCGCGCGGTCCGTCACCAGCCCGTTCGCCAGCAGGGCGCCATGCCCCGCCAGCCTCTTCGTCCAGAGCGTCCTCCCGGCGGGGTCCAGCTTCATGAAGAAGGCACCCTCCACCCTCACGGGCGCCGCTTGCTCACCGGGGCTGAGCACCGCGCCCGCTTCACTCCAGCCCGCGAGCAGCACGTTCCGCTCCCGGTCCGTGCCCAGCGCATTCACGGACAAGAGCCCGCCCTTGCGCCCGTGGAACACCCGCGTCCAGAGCAGCCGCCCGTCCACAGCGTGCTTCGCGAGCACGACGCCCGGCACCTCCGGGTCGTCCACGCCCAGCGGCCCCGTCCCCAGGTCCGCGCCTCCCGAGAAGAGCACCGTGGTGAGCACGTGGCCGTCCCGGTCCTGCGTGACGGCCGAGCCGAGCTGCAGTCCCTCGCCCCGGGCGAAGCGCACCCACGCCACCGGGCCGCCGGAGACCTCGGCCTGCCGCACGGTGCCCAGCGACTCCGCATGCAGGGGAATCGTGTCCTGCTCCAGCGCCCCTCCACACCCGCCCAGCACCACCGCCAGCGCCCACCACGCCTTCGCCCGCATCCCGCTACCTCCCCACCCGCATGAAACGACAAAGCCGGCGGCCCGGAAGAGCCCGGGCGCCGGCAGTGCGAATGGGTGTCCATGGCCCGTACGGCCGGCCCCCTGTTCCCCGGGGCAGGCCCCACGTCCATCAACAACGGAAGCGCGCGTGCGCGCCTCACCGTCTCATGTCTGGAGAGTCGCCCCGTCCGTCAGTGCACGGTGGGCGGCTGGTCCGACACGGCCTCGGGCGCGAGCGGCGACTCCAGGCGCGGGGCGATGCCTCCGGACACCTGACGCAGCAGCGCCTGGCTGAAGGCGGGCAGGTCTCCGGGGTTGCGGGAGGTGATGAGGCCGCCGTCCTCCACCACCTCGCGGTCCACCCAGCGCGCGCCCGCGTTGAGCAGGTCCGTCTTGATGGAGGGCCACGAGGTGACGGTGCGCCCGTCCACGACGTCCGCCTCCACCAGCAGCGAGCCCGCATGGCACACGGCCGCGATGGGCTTGTCCGCGCGGAAGAAGTCCCGCACGAAGCCCACCATGCCGATGTCCATGCGCAGGTGGTCCGGCGAGTAGCCGCCCGGAATCACCAGCGCGTCGAAGTCCTTCGCGGACACCTGCTTCACGGCCTTCTCGGCCTTGAGGGTCTCCTTGCCCTTCTTGCCCTTGAGCTCCTTGCCCGCCTCCACGCCGATGATGACCGCCTCGTGCCCCGCCTTCTTGACGGCTTCATAGGGGACGCGGAACTCGGAGTCCTCGAAGTCATTGGCCACGATGAACGCGATGCGCGCCATGGGTCGCCTCCCTGGAATGTGTGTGGTGGTTGGTGCTTCTCCGTCCGCACAAGGTGCCCACGGCCCCGGCGCGGACCAACGAGGCCACGGGCGGGCCGGCCTCGGGAGGGTCGCCCGCCTGCCCGCCCCCCGGCCCCCCGGGCTTCGAGCGCGGGGCCGTGGGGCGTCATCGAGCCAGTCGATTCAGGGGCAGCGATGCACAGCCGACACGGGCCCTTGCCGCGGCAGCTCTTGCCCACTCCGGAAATGCTTCAGCCCGCGAGCGCTGCTCGAGCCGGTGAACGGTTACCATGGGGGCACTGAGCAGCGCCGCTCTTCGGCGAGCGGGGTTGCCGGTGCCGCTCAGGCTTCTTCGTCTGGCAAGAGCGTCCGGAGGAGCTCGTCGTCGGGGCCGAGCGGGCGCCAGCCAGCGGGCGGCGGATTGGCGAAGAGCGCATCGCCAACCCGGTCGACGCGCTCCTTGTGAGTATCAGGGGTGTCGGCGTACCAGCAGCCGAGCGCCTTGGCGACCGCGAATCGGGCGTCACGGTCCAGCACGACCGGCCAGCCATTTGGGAGGGCCTCCGACAGCTCACGCACGAGCACGTCGCGCACGAAACGTGTGACCTTCCTGCGCTGCTCTGCCTCAGCATGCAGTCCGCCCAACACCTGCACCCCAGCGACGTCGTCCTTGCCAAGCTCCTCGGCGAGCTGGTTCAGCGGGACCGCAGGACGTGCCTCGGCAAATGCGGTGAGCGAGTCGTAACCGCGTTCGCGGACGCGCTCATACAGGCGTGCCTTCCAATCTCCCCGCCAGGAACGTCCGTCGGTCATCGCCTCCTCCCTTGAGTGAACTTCATCGGGATGTCGTAGCGCTTCATTCGAGATGCGACGATGTTGAGGATCTCGTTTCGCGTCAACATCTGGCCAGCCCTGCGCTCGGCTTGCTGTAGCGCATCCATGATCATCCGGTTCCATTCGTTGGGCCACATACGCCCCAGGTGCCAGTTGCCGCCTCCGTGAATCGCCTCGTGGTGGGCCCGCTCCAAGCGAACGCAGAACGTGTCGATGTCCATGTCGCCCTTGAACCCGCGCTCCTCGAACCATGTGCGGTGCTCATCCGGCAGGACGTGATGCTTCGGTGCCTCGGACATGCCCGCCCCGGCTTTGCCCGTCACCTTCATGCCGCTCACCTCAGGGCTGTCGCCCAGCGCATCGCGTAGGCCCTCCGGCAACTCGCCGCTCGCCTGCGCCATCATCACCTGCCCGCCGTGAATGCGGACGGCCGCGCTGGCGGCGGGAATGGAGAGAACGCCCGCCTTCACGAGCCGCCGAATCAGCTCCACCCACTCGGCGGAGACGACAAGCTGCGAGCCGGCCATCACTCCACCCGAGCCCATCATGAGGCCCACGCCGAGCGTCGCGGGAGCAGCGGGCGGCAGGCGAGGCAGCGACATCTTCAGCGTCGAAACCAGGGTGAGCATCTCCATCGCCTGCGCCGCCGCCATGAGCTTCCCGTTCTGCTCGGTGGCCCTGCGTGCGCCGTCGCGAATGGCACCGAACTCGCGGGTGAGTTGCCCCATCAACTCGGGCATCGCAGTGGCCGCTTCCTCCACCTGCTTCGCGTCTCCTAAGGAGAACGCCGCCAGGGTGGGCTCCATCCGCCTCTGTACGCGCTCCAGGTCCATGAGGAGTTGCTCGGCGCTGCAGGCGGAGCACTCGCGGAGCACGGTGTCGGCGAGGGTGAGGAAGTCGAGCCACGCCGCGAGCAGCATGGAACCGAACATGGCCGACTGGAGACGAGGGCCCGTCGTCCGGAGGATGCCCAGCTCCATGCCCGGATCGCCAACCTCCTCGGAAACCGCTACCAGCGCATTGGTGCTACCGAGTGCGCTGTGCAGCCAGGGCAGTTGGTTGGAGCCATGGTCCAGGTAGCGCGTGAAGGCGCCATGGGTGCCGCTCAGACCTCGGTTACCCAGGCGCGTGGGCGGGCTACTGGCCAACTTCGAGAGCGCGCTCGCGACGCTGCCAATCGAGCCCTTCACGTCGACTACCGCTTCGAGCACCGCGTCCCGTACCTGTGAGGCACTCGCGGCAGCGTCTCCCGCCACTCCGCCCGAAGCCACCTCCGTCACGCCGCCCTGTGTCGCTTTGCGACGCGTCAGCCTGCGTTGGAGCGCATCTCCCGCGATGGAGGATGGCGAAGCCTCCCAGAGATTCGAGCGCTCCTCATGCGGCGGTTGAGTCAGCGCGGGTCCCGAAGCACCGCGCGGCATGTAGCGCAGCTCCTCGCTTCGGCTCGGTGCGAGCGACACCGAGGCGCATCCGGTGGTGAGTAACGCAACGCTCAGCACCAGGGCATCAGCGCGCATGGTCCACCCCCAGGCCCACGGAGGCGAAGGCCGCCGGGCGCAGCGTCCCTTCCGCACCAGGGAAGAGGAGCGTGCCGCCCGTGCCCATGGCGTAGAGCCTTCCACCGAGGAATCGCCACCTCACTTCCGCTGCCCCCAGGTAGCGTGCCCCGGGCTTCCCCAGGCTCACGCCCAGCCCCTTCGCGGCCAGCTCCAGGTTGCGCCGGAACAGTTGCACCGCGACGCGCCCGTCCACGTCGAGGCGGCCCCAGGTGAAGGCCTCCACTCCCAGCGACAGGCTCAGGTGTTTCTGGCGCCCGCCGTAGCTGACGGCATCCCAACCCACGTCCGCCTCGGCGTAGAGGGAATGGCCGTCCGGGAAGGGAGCATCCGCCAGCGGCATGCCGTCCGCGCCCGCGGCCTGGAAGCGCGCCAGCTCATATTCGGGGCCGAAGACGCCCTGCCGGAAGCCGCCGTGCTGGCGACGCCCCTCCAGCCGCAACTTCATGTCCAGCGTGGACGTCAGCACGTCGAGTCCAAAGCCCACCACCGCGCCCCACGCGCCGCCTTCTCCGGGCCGTCCTCCCAAACCCGCGGACACGAATGCCTCGTACGTCGGGCGCACCAGGAAGGCGACCATCGCGTCGAGGTGCGCAAGCGTCAGCGATGGCGCACGTCCTCCGGCACGCCCCCAGTCATGTACCGCCGACAGGGCCAGCGTGTAGCAGGCGGGGACGCGAGGCTTGCCGAAGAAGACATGCTCCAGGTCCAGGGAGAGCTCCGCGCCCATGAGACGCGCTCCCAGCACATCCGAGGCGAAGGCTTCCATGTAGAGGGGCCCCAGCGTGCCGAGGAGGAAGCCTCCCGCCGGGTGGTAGTCCGGGTTCGTCCGGTTGGAGTAGCGCCGGACGAGATGGCCGGACAGGAGGGTGTAGTTCTCCAGCCCTCCGAACCACACGGACAGAGGTGCGGTGTCCGAGCCGAACTTCAGGCCACGGAAGAGCTGTCCCCAGTCGGAGAGCGTGTCCCAGTCCTCTCGCCGCAGGAGGCCCGCGCCCTCAGCGCCGCCCCACAGCCTCAGCCGCACCGGGGCCCCCACGTTGACGCCAAGCTCCGGGCCTCCGTCGAGGATGAGCGTGGGCTCGATTTGCACGAACCCCTCGTCACGCCCTACGCCCGCCTGAGGCAGCAACGCCCACGTCGTCGACTCCAGTCGCGTCAGGGAGTGCCACTGACGCGTTGGGAGCCGTGCGTCTGGCTCGGCTGAAGGCTCGTCGCTCTCCTGCGTCCAAGCGGCGCCCGGCAAGAGCAGCAGCAACGCAGCAGCCCAACTTCGCTTCACGCGCATACACCTCTCCTGTGAATGCCGCCCGCCGGGGAACGAAACGACACACGTCTGACGTCCAGCTCGGCGGCGCCGGGCCGGTGGTGACTCAGCAGTGAGAGGGAGAAGGGTTGCCGTCGGCGTCAGGCCACCGGCTGCTGCTTCACGAGAAGAGGGCCAGGTCGCGGCCCCGTCGGAGTCTCGTCTGCATGGCGACGCGCACCGGCGGCACACGCTTCGCCGTTTCCAGCTCCGCGATGCGCAGGTCCTTGGCGTCGGCCCTGCCATCCATCGCCATCTTCCACCGCGCCTCGGCCTACGGAGAAAGTCGAGCGAGAGGGCCTGGAAAACCGTCCGGGCGTCCTGGCCCGCGCTGGGTGGTCGGCCCACCCTACCGGGGGCTGGTGCTTGCTCCCTTGCCCAAGGTTCCAGCACCGATGCCTCCCCGGCTAGAGCACGGGGCCGTCAGGCTCCTGACGCCGGCTTCAAGTGACGCTGGCGCCCCCGTCCCCGGACTGCCATCAATCCCCCATGCGCGCCTCCCGCCTGCTGCTCTCCTCCCTCGTGGTGCTCGCCTCCCTCGCCTCCGCCTGCCGGAAGAGCCAGGCCCAGGGCACCGCCTCCCCGCAGGACTGCATCCTGGTGGAGGACGGCTGGGGCGCCGACGGCACCGTGCCCTTCGACGTGGACGTGGTGGCGGAGGGACTGGAGGTGCCCTGGGGCATCGCCTGGCTCCCCGGTGGCGACGCGCTCGTCACCGAGCGCCCCGGCCGCGTGCGCCTGCTCAAGGCCGGCGCCCTCCAGCCGAACCCCGTCGCCACCCTCCGGACGACGCGCACCGCCGAGGGCGGGCTGCTCGGCATCGCCGCGCACCCGGACTTCGCCTCCAACCGCCAGTTCTACGTGTACGTCACCACCGACGCCGGCGGCAGCGACGAGAACCGGGTGGAGCGGTGGACGCTCTCCGAGGACCACGCCACGGCCACCTTCGACCGGGTCATCTTCGGCGGCATCGCCTCCGCCACCTACCATGACGGCGGACGCATCCACTTCGGCCCGGACGGCATGCTCTACGTGGGCACGGGCGACTCGCGCGACCCGGACCGCTCGCAGAACGTGAATGACCCCGCCGGCAAGCTGCTGCGCCTGACGCCCGAGGGCCAGGTGCCCCAGGACAACCCGTTCCCCAGCTCGCCCGCGTTCCTCACCGGCATCCGCAACCTCCAGGGCTGGGCCTGGAAGGACGCCGCCACGCTCTACGTCACCGACCACGGCCCCAGCGGCGAGACGATGCGCCGGGGCCATGACGAGGTGAGCTTCGCCCGGCGCGGGGACAACCTGGGCTGGCCCGGCATCTACGCGTGCGAGACGCGCCAGGGACAGGTGACGCCGTCGCTCACCTTCGAGGACGCCCTGCCTCCGGGCGGCGCCGCGCTCTACACCGGCACCGCGATTGCCGAGTGGAAGGGCTCGCTGCTCATCGGTACGTTGGGCTCAAACCATCTGCACCGCGTGGAGTTCGCCCAGGACAACCCCGCCCGCGTGGCCCGCCACGAGGTGTACCTGCGCGACACGTACGGCCGGCTGCGTGAAGTCAGCATGGGGCCGGACGGGCACCTGTACGTCACCACCAGCAACTGCGACGGCCGCGGCGACTGCGGCCCCCGCAAGGACCTCATCCTGCGCCTGAAGCGCTGAAGGTTTCTGACAGGACGGCACGGTGGGGGGTTCCGACATCCCCCGTGCGCCGGAACGGCGGTTCTGGAAGACTCGGGCCGTGCACGTCGAGATGCCCCTGGTCATCGGGTTGATGGTGGCGGCGATTGTCCTGGCCGTCGCGGCCAAGCGCGCGCGCCTGCCGTACAACGTCGCGCTGGTGGTGGGAGGGCTCGTCATCTCCGTGGGCCACCTGCTGCCCGGCGTCCCTCCGCTCAATCCGGAGGTGGTGTTCCTCGTCTGCCTGCCCGCGCTCCTGTTCGAGGGCGGCATCACCGCGGACCTGTCCGGCATCCGCGCCAACGCGCTGCCCATCCTGCTCCTGTCCACGCTGGGCATGGTGCTGGCCATCGGCGCCACGGGCACCGCGCTGCACTTCACCGTGGGCCTGCCGGTGTGGCCGGCGCTGCTGTTGGGCGCGCTCCTGTCCGTCACCGACACCGTCTCCATCCTCTACGCGTTCCGCCGCGCCCCGGTGCCGCCGCGCCTGTCCGGCATCATGCAGGGCGAGAGCCTCTTCAACGACGGCACCGCGCTGGTGGCCTACGCGGCCATCGCCAGCGTGGTGGCGGGGGCGGCGGCGCCGTCCTTCGCCACCATGAGCGCGCGGGTGCTGCTGGCCTCGGCGGGTGGAGGCGTCGTGGGGCTGGCGCTGGGGCTGCTGGGCGGCTTCGTCATCCGCCGCATCGAGGACCCGCTGGCCGAAATCATGGTGACGACGGCGGTGGCGCTCTCCTCCTTCGTGGTGGCCGAGCAGCTCCACCTGTCCGGCGCCATCTCCGCCGTCGTCGCGGGCCTCGCGGTGGGCGTCACCCTGCGGCGCGAGGTGTCCCCGCAGAGCCAGGTGGCCATCCACACCTTCTGGGAGTACGCCACCTTCGGGGTGAACACCTTCCTCTTCCTGGCGGTGGGGCTCACCACGAACCCGGAGACGCTGAGCGGCTACCTGCCCGAGACGCTGCTGGCGGTGGCCAGCGTCTTCGCCGGGCGCGCGGTGGGCACCTACGTCCCCTTCCTGCTGCTGCGCTGGCTGCGGCCCGCCGAGGCGCTCCCCTTCCGCTGGCAGCACGTGTTCATCCTCGGCAACATCAAGGGCGCGCTGTCCATCGGCCTCGCGCTGGGCCTGCCGGCGACCACGCCCGCGCGCGAGCAGCTGGTGGCCATCGCCTTCGGCGTCACGCTGGTGTCGCTGGTGGGCCAGGGGCTGATGCTCACCCAGGTGCTCAAGTGGCTGGGCCTCTTCCACCAGGACGAGGTGGCCCTGTCCATGGCGGAGCAGCGCGGACGCCTCATCGCCAGCCGCGCGGCGCACCAGGAGCTGGAGGTGCTGCACGAGCAGGGGCTGGTGCCTCGCGCCGCGTATGACCACCTGCGCAGCGAGTACCAGGTCAACATCGCCCGCGCCGAGCGCGAGCTGCGGCGCCTCAACGAGCAGCACCTCGCCCAGGGCGCCAGGGACCTCATCTCCATGCGGCGGCGGCTCATCGACGCGGAGCGCACCGCGCTGCAGGGCGCGCGGCGCAACGGCCTCATCCCCGAGGCCACCGCGGAGCACATGCTGGCGCAGCTGGATGAGCGGACGCTCTCGCTGGAGAAGATGCTGCACGGCGACACAGGGGACGCGGGCCACGGGAGGAAGGCGTCGTGAAAATCGTCATCGCGGGTGGAGGCCGGGTGGGCAGCGTGCTGGCGGCGCGGCTGGTGGCCGAGCAGCACAACGTCACCGTCATCGAGCGGGATGCCACCGTCTGCCACCGCATCTTCGAGGAGGTGGGCGCGGTGACGGTGTGCGGGGACGCCACCAACCCGCGGGTGCTGGAGGCGGCGGGCATCGGCTCGGCGGACGTGGCGGCGGGGGTGCTGGCGCGCGACTCGGAGAACCTGGCCTTCGCCATGCTGGTGCGCAGCACGTCCGGGGCGCGCCTCATGGTGCGCATGCTGGACACGAGCTACCGCGAGGCCTACCGGCTGGCGGGCGTGAAGGAGCTGGTGGCGGAGGCGGAGGTGGTGGTGGCGAAGATGACCACGGCCATCGACTTCCCGCAGGTGGCGGGCACGCTGCCCCTGGGCGACGGGGACACGCTGCTGTTCGAGCTGGCCCTCCCGCTGCGCGCGCGGGTGGCGGGGCAGACGGTGGCGCAGGTGCGCGCCACGCCGGGCTTCCCGCGCGAGTGCGTCTTCATCGGCGTGGTGGACCCGCAGGGCCGCGCGACGCTGCCGGAGGGGAGCACGGTGCTGCGCGCGGGGCACACCGTCATCATGGTGTCGCGGCGCTCGCAGCTCGCGGGGGCGGTGGACTTCCTCAGCGCCGAGCCGCCCGTGGGCGCCGTGGCGGGTTCACTGCTGGCGGCCACGCTGCGCAAGGTGGACTTCCTCGCGCCGCTGAGGGACGAGGAGCTGGAGGCGGTGGCTCGCGGCGCGGAGCACCTGCACCACCCCGTGGGCACGGAGCTGTTCCGCCAGGGAGACCCGGGGGAGACGTTCTTCGTCGTGCTGTCCGGCGAGGTGCAGCTGAAGGACTCGGCGGCGCAGGTGGTGGCCACGGTGAAGCCGGGCGGCTTCTTCGGCGAGCTGGCGCTGTTGACGGGCGAGCCGCGCACGGCCACGGCGGTGACGGCCGCCGCGTGCGAGCTGGCGGCGGTGGGCCGCGAGGACTTCCGCAGCGTGGTGATGGCGAACCCGGCCGTGGCGCTGGAGATGAGCCGCATCCTCGGTGAGCGCCTGTCCCGCGCGCAGGGCGGGAAGCCGCAGAAGAAGCGGGGGCTGTTCGGGCGGTAGCGCCGTGCCCCCGGTGCCGCGGCCGCACGTGGTAGCGCGGCGCGCGCCTCAGTGCCGGTACTCCGGCCGCTCCGGCCCGCTCTTGCGCGTGGCAGGCGGCAGCGCGGGAGGCGGCGGCCCGTGGGGGTGGTCCTTGCGAAGCGTGTCCAGGAGCCGCGCCACGGCCTCCTCCGAGAGGTCCGCGGACTTCAGCACGCGCGACACCGCCTCCAGCGCCGTCTCCAGCTCTCCCGCGAGCACCTCGCTGGCCCCGCGCTCGCGCAAATCCGCGATGTCGCCCAGGTGCTGCACGCGCACCAGGATGGGCACGCTCGAGTGCAGCCGCCGCGCCGTGGACACCGCTCGCGCCGCGCCCACCGGGTCGTCCAATAGCAACACCAGCGCCCTTGCCCGGTGGAGGCCCGCCCGCTCCAGAATCTCCGCGCTGGTGATGTCGCCGTAGTACAGCGACTCGCCCCGCCGCCGCGCCTCGGAGACCACCTCCGGGTCCAGGTCGATGCACACGTGCGGCACCTGGCTCTCCCGCAGGGCCCGCGTCACCAGCTTCCCCGCCGTGCCCAGCCCGCCGATGATGTAGTGGTCGCTCATCGCCTTGCTGTGCCCCTCCTCCAGGTGGTGCGGCCCGTGCCCGCCGATGAGCGACTCCAGGCGCTTGAGGTGCGCCGCCCCCGCCGCCAGCCTCGGCCCGAAGTGCAGCGCCACCGGCGTCACCACCATCGTCAGCACGCTCATGGTGATGAACAGCCGCTGCTCGTCCGCGCTCAAGAGGCCCGCCGCGGCGCCCTCATGCGCGAGCACGAAGGAGAACTCGCCAATCTGCGCCAGCCCCAGCCCCGCCAGCACCGCCACCCACGGCGGGAAGCGCATCACCATGGCGCTCACCGCGCCCACCAGCGCCTTGAGCACCAGCACGCCCAGCACCAGCGCCGCCACCAGCAGCGGGCGCTCCATCAGCACCCGCACGTCCAGCAGCATGCCCACGGAGATGAAGAAGAAGCTGGAGAGCGTCTCGCGCAGCGGCAGCACGTCCGCCAGCGCCTGGTGCCCGTAGTCCCCTTCCGCCAGGGCGAGGCCCGCGAGGAAGGCGCCCAGCGCCAGCGACAGTCCGGCCAGCGAGGACACCCAGGCGATGCCCACGCACAGCCCCAGCACGGCGAGGATGAACACCTCGCGCCGCCGCGTGGCCGCCACGTCCTTGAGGAAGCGGGGCACCACCGTGCGCCCCAGCACCGCCGTCGCCACCACCAGCAGCACCGCCTTGGCGAGCACCGCCAGGAGCGCCCCCGCCCCGCCCCGCTGTCCGGCCAGCAGCGGAATGGCGAGCATCATCGGCACCACGCACAAGTCCTGGAAGATGAGCGCGCCGATGATGAGCCGCCCGTGCGGCGCGTCCACCTCGTGCCGCTCCGCCAGCGCGCGCAGGACGATGGCCGTGCTGGACAGCGCCACCAGGAAGCCGAAGAAGATGCCCCGGGCCGCCGTGATACCCAGCGCCAGCGCGCCGGCCAGCACGCCCAGCGTGGTGAGCCCCACCTGGAGGCTGCCGCCCCAAAGCAGCACCCGCCACAGCCGGCGCAGCCTCGCCAGGGAGAACTCCAGGCCGATGCTGAACAGGAGCAGCACCACGCCAATCTCCGCGAGCACGGTGATGCGGGCCGCGTCGCGCACCAGCCCCAGCCCTCCCGGGCCGATGAGCGCCCCAGCCGCGATGAGCCCGGCGATGGTGGGCAGCCGCACATGGCTCAGCGCGAGCACCACCGCCACGGCGACGCCGAGCACCACCACCAATTCCTGGAGGACCGCCGGGACTTCCATGGCGGAGGGCCCCCCCGGGCCCCAAGCGGGAGGACACGCACGTCCGTCACGGACTTCCGCGGCGAGGCTCCCCCTTCATGGGGTAACACGCCTCGCGGGCGGGTCCCGCCCCGACACTGGCGGCCCTCGGCTCGGGGGCCGGGCCGTCCGCAGGGCGCGGAACACCGCCCGGGCTCAGCCGCCGAGTTGCTTCAGCAGCCGCTCCGCCTGCTCGCGCACGGCGCCCTCCCCCTGGGCGAGTGCCTGCCTCGCATGGCGGACGCATGCCGCCTTGTCCGTGGGGAACCAGGACACCGCCAGGTTGAGGTGCGTCACCGCGTCCTGCGGGTGCGCGGCCAGCACGGGCTCCAGCACCGGCCGGACGCGCTCGTGCGCCTCGTCCTGCAGGAGCAGCAGCGCCAGGTCATTGGCGGGACCGGGCTCCGTGGGCACCAGCGCCACCGCCTCTTCCAGCCGCTTCCGGGCAAGCCCCCGCTCCAGCAACGCGAGGTGCACCTGCGCCAGCGCCTGCAGCGACTGCCAGCTCCGGGGGGCCATGCGCAGCACCTCCTCGAAGAGGCCCTGTGCCTCGCGGAAGGACCCGGCGCTCATCACCGCCAGCCCGTGCAGATAGACGTAGTTGTGGTTGGCCGGCACCATCTGCCGCAGCTCCATCACCGAGCGCTTCGCGGCCTCCGGGTTGCCCGCCGTCAGGTACAGCCGGAAGAGGTCCTCCAGCACCGAGCGCCGCATGCCTCCCTGGGCGCTCTCCAGCGCCCGGGCGCCCGCCTGGATGGCCAGCCCCAGCGCGCCCCGTACGGAGTGCGCGCGCGACAGCATCAAGAGCGGCATGGGCTCGGCCGGGGCCAGCTCCGAGGCCTTCTGGAAGTGCGCCGCCGCGCCGTCCGCGCTGCCCTGCTGCAGGTGGATGCGGCCCAGCTCGAAGTGCACGTGGGCGCTGCCCGGCGCGACGTCCAACGCGGACTCATAGGCCGCGCGCGCCCCGGCCAGGTCGCCGCGGTCCAGCAGGAGCCCGCCCAGGTTGAAGCGCTCGAAGTAGCCGGCGGTGGGAGCCGCCGCCAGCGCCTTGAGGGACTCCAGCGCCTCGGCGTCGCCGGCCTGCGCGCGCAGCATGGCCAGGTGGGCCTGCGCCTCCGCGTGGTCCGGCTTCACCTTCAGGAGCCGCAGCGTCGCCGTCTCGGCCTCGGCCGCGGCGCCCGTGCTCAGGTGCGTGCGGACGAGCCCCACCAGACAGTCCACGTCATCCGGGTCGAGGGAGAGCCCCTTCTGGAAGCTCTTCACCGCCTCCTCGGGGCGCCCCATCTGAAGGAACTGCCCGCCTTCCCGTGCGTGCGTTGATGCCATGCGCCGGGGTTTACCATGGGGCGCCGCGTCCACGCAGTCCGTGGCCCGGCCGGCCGCCTGGCCCCCTGGGGCATCCGCGCCCCGGCCTACCGCCGCAGTGCCGCCGTGGCGATGCCCGGCACCTTCAGCCAGGACGGCCCCAGCTCGAACTCCACCAGCTTGCGCGCCAGGTCGCGCATGCCGCGGTGGCCCGGCACCCACGGCGGCGCCGGCAGGTTCGTCAGCGGCGCGCGGATGACGGCCTTCTCGATGTCCTCCAGCATGAACGTGTTGTGCACCCAGCCCAGGCCGCTCTGGATGTCCTGCGCGGACGAGGACGGGTGGCCGCCCCACGGCAACGAGACGAGCGCGTAGCCCGCGGCGGGCCACGTATTCACGGCCACGGTGCCGTAGCGCAGCTCGCGGATGGCGCGCTCCACGGCGGCGTGGACGGCCGGGTCCTTGAGCGACTTCGGGTGGACGATGAGCGTGGCATTGAGGGTGCCCCACACCTTCTCGTTGAGGAAGGGCACCACCCTGTCCAGGAAGGCCACCGGGTCATCCGAGCCGGGCAGGCCCGTCTCCGACAGCACCGTGCACCAGGGCTCCTGGCGGAAGACGCGGTCCTCGGCCTCGGCCGGGTCCACGTCCGGAATCAGCGCGTAGGGCAGCTCGCCCGAATTCGCCTGGCCCACCAGGCGCAGGCGCGCGCGGCCGTCCGTGAATTGCTTCCAGCGCTGCTCGGCGCCCGGGTAGTACGCGCGGCGCACGGCGGCCCTGCCCAGGCCGGCCTGCACCCCGTCCATGACCTGCGAGCGGCGCGCCCACTCCTTCGGCTGCACCAGCAGCTTGGCGGAGTTGCAGTTGAAGGACGCGTTGTTGGCCACCATGCCGGCGATGTTGTCCGCCTGGTAGCGCAGCTCGCCGTCCGAGTACGGCCCGGGCACCACCACCACGGGGGAGATGTTGCCCAGCTCGCTGGAGAAGGGCTTGGTCATCAGCGGCGCGTTGCGGGCGCGGCGCGCTTCCGCCTCGGGGCCGGGCGGGCCCCACACCAGCGCGTCGTGCGTCCTGTCGCTGCCGGTGACGTGCACCTCGTCCACCGCCGGGTGGTTCACCAGCGCGGAGCCCTCCTCCGTGCCGCCGTACACCACGGCGAAGACGTTGTGCTTCGCCAGCGGGGCGAAGGCCTGCTCGAGGAAGGGCCCGAGGTAGGCATTGACGGGGTTCATCTTGAGCACGCACGCGGTGCCCTCGACGAAGAGCTTGTAGAGGCAGTCCGCGGGCGGAATCGAATTGACGTTGCCGCCGCCCAGCACCGCGCAGACCTTCCCGCCGTGGGGCTTGCGGTAGAAGGATGCCTGGTGCTCGCGGAGGTTGGACGCGGTGACACCGGGGAGGAAGTAGACCTCGCCCACGTTGCGCGGAAGGAGCATTCCGTCCAGCGCGTCCTTCGGGTAGATGCGCGCCGCCAGCCTCCCATCCTCCAGCGTGCGCAGGTGGGAGGCGGGGATGTACGGCGCGCCGTGCTTCTCGATGTCCTTCAGCGCATCCACCAGCAGGCGCATGTTGCGCAGCACCACCAGCGGGCCGCCCAGCCACTCCTCGCCGGCCAGGGGGCTGTCCGGGTCGATGCCCTTCGCCTCGCAGGCGGCGCGCACGCTCGGCTCGGCAACGGTGGCGAAGGCGCGGCGCAGCGTCTCCAGCAGCGCGATTTTCTCGCGCAGGCCCAGCTTCACCCAGGCGCGCGAGCCCTCCTTCACACGCTGCACCACCGAGTCGAGGGTACTGCTGGAAGTGGCCTGGGGGACGGCGGCGAGGCTCATGTCGGGACCTCCGGGGGCGAGGGACTCCTCAAGTTAGAGGAGCCATGCCTCCGACGTCACGGGCCCGCGCCGGGAACCGTCGTCAGGTGGGCAGCGGCTGCCCGAGCCCCTTGCGGAGCGCCTCGTCGATGAGGCCGCGCACCTTCTTCTCGGCCTCGTGCGACAGGGCCTCCTGCTGCTCGCCGAGCTTCTCCTGCTCGCGGCCCAGCGCCTCCTGCTGCTCGCCGAGCTTCTCCTGCTCGCGGCCCAGCGCTTCCTGCTGCTCGTTGAGGGCCTCCTGCTGCTTCTCCAGGGCCTTCATCTCCTGCTCCAGCGCCTGGTCCTGCTTGCGCAGGTCGGCCCGGCGGCGCTCGCGCTCGGCCTCGGGGAGGGAGTCCAGGCGCATCTCCTCCAGGTTGAGCCCGGCCTGCTTGTGTGCCAGCTCGGCCTGCTTGATGCCCAGCGCGCCCTGCTTCATCCCCAGCTCACCCTGCTTCTGTCCGAGCTCTCCCTGCTTCCCGCCCAGCTCGCCCTGCTTCCCGCCCAGGTCTCCCTGGGCCTTGCCCAGCTCGCGCGAGGGCTCGAGCGCCGAGCGCACGGCCTTCAGGGTGGCCGGGTCGCGGATGATGAACGCCTCGCCCTTGCGGCGCACGTAGAGCAGCTCCTTGCCCGGCTGCTTGAACATGCCGGCGAGGTTCAGGTCCACGGAGCTGCCGTTCATCATCGCCATGTTGTCCGCCAACAGCACGTAGCTGTGGTCGTCATCATCATCGTGGCCCCGGGGAGGCGCGGGCGGAGGGGGAGGCGCGGGGGCCACCGCGGCCACGCGAGGCGCCGGAGGCACGGGCGGCGTGCCAGCCATGCGAGGCGCCGGGGGCGCCGGGGGCACGGGCGGCGTGCCAGCCACGCGAGGCGCCGCGGGCGCTGGGGGCGCGGGCGGCGTGCTGGCCACGCGAGGCGCCGCGGGCGGCGCGGGAGGCACGGCGGCCTTCGCACCGTTCGACGCGGCGTTGGACTCCGACGCGGCGGGCTTCTCCCGCGCCGCGCCCGAAGGCGTCCCGGCCTTGGCGGCGGGCTCCTGCGCGACGACCTGGAAGGGCACCAGGGCCGCGAGGCCGAGGGCGGAGAGCGCCACCTTCAACAGGCGTCGGGAACGGGCGGGGACGGCATCGACGTGCTCCAACATGCTCAACCTCCTGTGCAATGCGTGAATGTGGGCCGACGCGCCCATGGCGGCGGCGGTACCGGCGCCTCGGGCGACACCGAAGGCAATCAGCAGCTCGCCGTAGTCGGCGGGCTCCGCGCCGGTGAGCCGGAGGGCCTCGGCGTCACACGCCTCCTCCCGCGCCAGCGCGTACTCCCGCGCGGCACGGCGCGCGAGGGGATGAAAGAAGAGGAGCGCCTCCGCGAGCGCCGGCACCCAGCCGAGCCACAGGTCTCCCCGCCGCAGGTGCGCCAGCTCGTGCGCCAGCGCCATGCGCAGTGCCTCCACCGGCAGCCGCCGCACCGCCTTCGCCGGCAGCACCACCACCGGGTCCAGCAGTCCCGTGGCCAGCGGGCTCGCCACCGACTCCGACACCAGCAGCCTCGGCACCCGCCACAGCTTCGCGGCGGCGGAGAGCTCGCGCACCTCCGACTCCAGCACCGGGTGCACCAGCGGGCGCGCGCTCCGGCGCAGGCGCCGCATGCTGGCCCAGCTCCTCGCGTGGCTCCGCAGCTGCCACGCCACGCCCGCCACCCACGCCGCCAGAAGCCCCCACGCCAGCACCCGGCTCCAGGGCACGGACTGCACGCTGGTGAGGAAGGACGGCTCGGTGGAAACGGAGGCGGTGTTGCCCGGGAACTCCGTGCGCTCGTCCGTCACGATGCTGACGACGGGCAGCCCCGCCGGACGCGACGACGCGCTCGTGGCTCGCTCGTGGACAGGGGCTTCCGTGCGCATGGCCTCATGCGACGGCGCAACGGGGCCCGCACCAGTCTCGGAGGCAGCGCCCTGCATGCGCGCGGCCCGGTGGAACGGGGCCCCGTGGCTCACGACACCTTCCGGGGCGGCGCCCTGCATGTGCGCGGCCTCGTGAGACGGGGCTACGTGGTTCACGACACCTTCGGAGGCAGCACCGCTCATGCGCGCGGCCTCGCGGGACAGCGCGGTCTGGCTCGCAGCGCGCTCCACCGCCCCCGCCACCTCATCACGCCCGACCTTCACACCCGCCGCATCCACGCCCTTCGCCACCACAGGCAGCGCGCCCTCCGCGCCCACCATGAACGTCGTCGCCTCCACGCCCGGCACCAGCGCGGCGAGCGACGCGGGCAGCACCGGCAGCGGCACGGGCCGCAGCCAGCCCAGCGACACCACGAACTTCAGCGCCACCAGCCACCACAGCCCGGCGCGCAGCGAGGCCGGCATCTTCTGCCAGGAGCGCGTCAGCGCCCACACCAGCGCGGCACACAGCGCGCCCTGCCACGAGGCCCGCCACAGCCCCGCGGGCCACGCGGACGCCCACTCCCCGACGTGAGACAGCCAGCCCGTATCCATGTGGCTACTCCTTCCGCTTCTTCGAGCGCAGCCGCGCCACCACGTCCTGGAGCTGCGCCAGCTCCTCGTCGGTGACGTCATCGGCCTCGGACAGGTATGCGGCGAACGGCGACAGCGAGCCGGACAGCTGCCGCTGCACGAAGTCCCCCACCACGTCCCGCAGCAGCTCCGTCTCCGGCACCGGCGAGGCGTACTGGAACACGCCCTCCACCTTGCGCCGCGTCAGGTACCCCTTCAGCCGCAGCCGCTCCATCACCGTGAGGATGGTGGAACGCGCCAGCCCCTGCGGCTCGCCGAAGCGCTCGGCCACCTCACCCACGGTGGCCGGGCCGTGCTCCGCCAGGTACCGCAGCACCGTCAGCTCCTGCTCTCCCACCGGCTTCTTCATGAACCATCCCGTGACGACAACTGTAGTCACGAAGCAAGGTACGCGTGACTACAGTCGTAGTCAAGTCGACTTCGGTGAGGGTGTCGTGAGAGGCGGGGACGCACGCGCCCGCCCGCAAAGCAGCGGCTTCAGCCCTGCTGGCAGTGGAAGCGCACGTCGCCGGTCCCCGCGCGCACCTGCTCCAGGCGGGCGCGGACCTCCGGGGCTACGGGCGAGCGCGGGAATGATTTCAGGAAGCGCTCCAGCCCGGCCTCCACGGACTCGCGGTCGCCGCAGGCGCAGGTGCTCCGGGCCACCAGGGCCTCCAGCGCCGCCACCTCGAGGCCCACCTGCTCCGTATACGCGCGCGGGTGCGTGGCCCAGAAGCGCGTCCAGTTCCGGTAGAGGGGCTCCAGTTCCGGGTGGTCGAAGGCGTCGCAGCCGCCGGGCGCGTGGTACAGCCGCGACATGCCGTCGTAGGCGTAGGTGCGGCCCAGCAGCGAGAAGAACTCCCGGTCCACCTCGGTGCCCCGCCGCTTCGCCAGGTCGAGGAAGAAGCGCGGGTCCGGTCGGAGGTCGAACACATCCTCGTCATTGACGAGGAAGCCCGGCAGCGGCGCCGGCGGCCCCTCCCGGAGGGCCTGGGCCGCGGCGAGCCCGGCGTCGAAGACGCGCTCCAGCGAGAAACCTCGGCCCTGCTCGAAGCGCTCCAGCGTGCGCAGGTAGTCCGCGCGCGGGTCCTCCGCGTCCGCACCCCACGCGGGGCCCGCCATGGCCAGGAGTCCCGCGCCCAGGAGCCCCGCCGAGCGAGCCCTCACCGTTCGCCTCCGCCCGGAAAGCCTGGCGGCTCAGCGCTGGAAGTCCACGCCCACGCCGAGGCCCGCGGTGACGCCGCGCACCAGCGTTCCGTCCGGCTGCGGGAAGTGCACCGTCCCGCCGGAGCCCCAGGCATAGAAGTGGTTGAGGACACGCTGGCGCACCTCCAGGCCCAACGAGTAACGGGGCCGGTCCCCCAGCGCCGTCAGCACCGCGCGAGCCAGGGCGCGCGTGCGGGCGCCCGGCAGCTCGAAGCCCACGGACACGTCCGCGTCCGTGCGGCCGAAGCCGAAGTACTGCGCCGCCAGGCTGCCGAGCAGCATCAGCTCGTCCGGGCCGCCCTTCGCCACACTCAGCTCCAGGTAGCCGGCGAAGCCCGAGGTCAGCACCTCCTCCGCCAGGGGCACCTCGTGCAGGCCCACGCCGGAGAAGCGCCCCAGCTCGTAGTCGGGGCCGAACATGCCGAAGCGGAAGGTGCCGCCCTGCTTGCGGCCCTGCAGCGTGACGCTGAGCTGCGTGCCGCTGGACGTCTGTCCCTCCATCGCGATGCCCAGCAGCCCGCCGAAGTCGGGCGTGTGCCCTTCCGAGAAGCGCGCACCGCCACCGAGCAGCGCCCACGTGCGCAGGCGCTCTCCCTTGTAGAGCGCCACGTCGCCGCCCAACGACGCCAGCGTCATCGTCGGCGTCGTCCCGCCCGCGCGCCCCGCGTCGTGCGCGGCGGACAGGCGCAGCAGGTAGCGGTCGAACCGCTTCGCGTCATCGCTGGCCATGCGGCCCACGTCCAGCAGCGCCTCTCCCGCGAAGATGCGCGCCGCGAGCACGTCGCTGGCCAGCACCTCCGCGCGCACCGCTCCCTTCACGAACGTCACCGTGCCGCCCGCCGGGTGGTAGTCCGGCGACATCATGTTGCTGTAGCGATTGACGAGGTAGCCGCGGCCCAGCGTCTCTTCGACGAAGGACTCCACGCGCAGGAAGAACGGCCGGCCCTCCTGGCCGATGCGCAGCATGCGCACCACCTGCCCGGCGTCGCTCAGCTCGTCCCAGTCCTCGCGGCGCAGGTACCCGCCGTAGTCCAGCTCCGCCTGCTTCGGCTCCTCATCCACCACCCGCAGGCGCAGGTTGGCGCCCAGCCGCAGCACGAAGGTCTCCCCCTTCGTCAGCCCCAGCGCCGGGTACACCCGCGCGAACAGGTCCTGCCCACCCCCGGGCGTGCCCGAGGGGAAGCTCAGTGCGCCCACCTCCAGCTGGGCGCTGAAGCCGAAGCCCTCGCCGCCGGTGCGCGCGCCTGGCGGAGCGGCCTCGTCCAGCCGGGCCGCGGTGACGGACGAGTCCCCACCTCCGGAGGAAGGGGCCTCCTCGTTGGAGACCTCTTCGATGGTGGAGTTGGCTTCGGGCTGCTGGGTGGAAACGAGGGCGAGGAGGACGAAGAAGGGGGCGCCAGTCATCGTCCCCCAACTCTACCCGGCCGCGCCGTCGGACGAAGCAAGCAGCCCACGCAACGTGTGGGTGACACTGCGGTGCGTCGGCACACGCGCACCCGCGCGGGTCCGGAGACCTGGCGGGTGACACGTGCCGGGAGCTACCTGCTAGCGGACGTCGCCACCACTGTCGGTGTCACTCTCGGAGCCGTTCTGGGGCTCGGTGCCGGAGCCGCCCGTGGCCGCGTCCTCCGAGGACCGGGTGGCGTCCTCGCTGGTGTCGGGGCGCGACTCGCGGTGCGCACCCGGCTCGTCCACCACGTCCCACTTCTCGCCGTCGTCGGTCGTCACCGAGGTGTCGGTGCCGCTGCCGCCGGTGGCCTCTTCGTCATAGACGGTGGGCGCGTCCTTGCGGTCCCGGCGCTCGTTGTCCACCACGTCGGCCGCCTCGCCGGGGCTCTCCATGGACTCCTGCTGCTCCTTCACCTGCTCGCTCGAGGCGCCAGCCGCCCCGGCGCCGCCTGTCGCGCTGTCATCCGCGCGGGTATTGGCGGACTGACTCGAACAGCCCCAGACGGTGAGAGCAGCCAGCGCGGCCATCAGTGGAAGCTTCATGTGGGAATCTCCTTGGCGAGAGTTGTTCTCCCGACAAGGTGGCGACCCGCGGAGCATGGACAACCCGGCGGACGGGCCCGCTCTCCCCGGCCCGTTCCAGGGCGGCCGGGCGGACGGGCGCTCGCATCCACCTCGCTCCTCCAGTGATGGTCGACGAGCGGCTCAGCCGCTGGAGCGCTCGTCTTCCGTGTTGGCGGGGCAGATGGCGCGGTGGGGCCGCTCGGTGCCCGCGCCCACGAGCCAGCGCGACAGCAGGCGGATGCCGGAGGAGAAGAGGCCGTCCTCGGCGCGGTGCAGCGCCTCGAAGAGGGACTCGTCCAGCACGGAGTCCTCCGGGTCGATGATGAGCTCCTCCGGCTCCAGCGACTTGAGCAGCGGGCTCTGGTCGAACACCGTCTGCATCGGGTGCGGGCGCAGCCGGTACAGGCCCGCGGACGCCATGCCGTCCAGCCAGTCCACGAGGTTGCCGTCGGCGCGCGCCAGCACGCGCACGGACTCCACGCCCTCCAGGCCCGCGTGCTCCGCCATCAGCGACACGCGGATGCGGCGGATGGCCCGCGACACCGCGTCGCCGTCCTCCTCCGCCTCCCAGCTCAGGTTCAGCTCCGAGTCCAGGCCGAGGCTGCGGTTGGTGGTGTTGGCCGAGCCCAGCGTGAGGAACCGGTCATCCACCACCATCACCTTCGAGTGGATGTACGTGTAGACGTCCGCGCCGCTCTGCTCGTCGCGCCCGGCGGAGCAGTACACGCCGAAGTCATGGCCCATCTCCCGCGCCACGCGCTCCAGCGCGCGCAGGAGGCGCACCTGGGCGATGCCCATGGCCAACTGCTCGCGCAGCGCCTCGGGCTGCTGCGGCAGCACCAGCATGACCTGGAGGCGGCCGCGTCCCGGCTCGCGCATGCGCTTCACCAGGGCCTGGTAGATGGCGCGCGAGGAGAAGTACTGGTTCTCGATGTAGATGAAGCGCTCGGCCGAGGCGATGGCGTCCAGGAACAGCGCGCGCACCTCCTGCACGGCGTCCTGCGGAGGCAGCAGCGTCTTTCCGAAGGTGCGGCTGATGGCCACCGGCCCTGGCGGCGCCGGAATGCTCGGGGTGAAGCCCACGTCGTCGCGCGCCACCTTCGGCAGCTTCAGCTCGCCGCCGCCCGAGTGCGCCCAGCGCGCCTCGAACAGCTCCGCGAGCTTGTCCACCACCGGCCCGGTGAGCACGGACTGCACGTCGTGGTAGGGACCGTGCGGGTCCCTGCCGCTGTCACAGCGCAGCGGCGAGCGCACGGGGTGGTCCCTGTCGTCCCAGCGGCAATCACAGACATCCATGCCGCCGGTGAAGGCCACCGCGCCGTCGATGACCACCAGCTTCTGGTGGTGCGCGCCGTACAGCGGGCTGGACGCATCGAAGCGGAAGCGCACGCGCTCGTTCGTCGTCCAGTTGAAGATGAGGTGCTGCATCCACTCGCGTTCCATCGCGAGCAGCAGGCTGAAGTCCCAGGCCAGCACGTAGACGTGCAGCTCCGGGTTGGCGCGACACAGCTCGTCCAGCATCGGCAGCAGCCGCACCTCGCCGCGCGCTTCTCCGAGGTCATCTCCTCGCAGGAGCGACACGTCGCTGTCGAACTGCCAGCCCGTAATCGCGATGTAGCTTCGGGCCTTCTGAGCGGCCCGGTACAGCTCCCGGTAATAGGCGCGCGCGTCCACCAGGACTCCCGCGTCGCTCGCCTCCTCTACCGTCCAGCAATTCCGTCCAGGAATGATGACGCGTTTCACCCGTGCAACCCCTTGCCGTCGCCACCAACGCCCTGGCGCCACGGGGTGGCGCACATCACGTAACCCGCGTGTCAGCCGACGATGACGATGTGCTTGCCGGTGGCGAGCGTCATGTCCGTGGAGGACATCACCTGGGCCACCTTCTTCACCTCGCCGCCCACCGTGTCGAACGCGGCAGCGATGAGGTCCCCCAGCGTCACCTGCACCTGACGCGCGCTCCGGCCAGCGCCCTTCACCGCACGCGCCGTCGTCACCTTCACCTGCCGAGCCTTACGACGGATGACCTGCCCACGCTGAGTCGTCTTCGCCATGATTTCATCTCCAAGGTTGAGGGTCTTGCCTGTCCTGCGATCAGCCCGCCGCCGCCGCCCTGCACGCCCCTCCCTCAGAGCAACGCCCATGCCGAGCACTAAACCCTTGGGATTACGAGGGACGCCCGCTTGCCTGGCCCCTGTCCGGGACGGAAAGACTGACCTTTTTTCAGTGCCTGCCCGGAAAGCCCGACGAAACGTCCACCACCTGCCCCGGGCCCGGGCGTCCCAGCCCCGCACACCCGCTCCCACGCGCGGAACACGCAGGCGTGCGCCCCCTCTCCCCCAGGGCCCTGGCCTCCCAGCCCCGCGCACCTGCTCCCACGCGCGGAACACGCACGCGCGCCGCGGGCCGGGGCGCCTCACCGCAGGCGCACACCGCACGAAGTCCCGACACCGCCTGCATGGGCCGCCTGCGCCGCCGCGTGGAACGCGCGCGTCACGGGAACGCCACACGCAACACGGTGACAGCTGCGCGCACCACCGACATCCGTCCCGCCACGACACAGCCCCGCTGCACGCGAGTGACTGTCACTGAACTCCCAACACATCAAAGCGCAGCTCACCGACATACCCAGACACGCTTCACCGCCTGCCCGCCCATACCTCCAGCGCGACTCGCGCGAGCGCGTCTGCACAGCGCGCGCGAGTCAAAGGCACACCTGCGGGATACCCCTTAGTCCCTCCGCAGGAAAATTACAGACATCCCAGGCAATTTGAAAAGATTGGAAAAAACCGGTTCAATGTCTCGCACTCAATGCGAGGGCGTACACCGTATGGATTTGAAGACTCCCCCCGTCACCGCAGTCACGCTCCAACCCATGGCCTACCAGGGTGTCGAGGTCATCGGGCAATCCATCCTGGCCATCGTTAATGGAATGGAGCTCGCGCAGTCGCGCGCGCTGAGAATCCTGGCGGAGAACGGCATCACTCCGCTGAAGGCGGACGCGTGGTACCCGATGCCGGCCCTGCTGAAGTCCTTCCAGCTCGTCTTCGAGAAGATTGGACCGAGCACCGTGAGAACGATTGGCCGGAAGATTCCGGACAGCGCGCACTTCCCTCCCGACATCGACACGCTGGAGAAGGGGCTGCGCGCCATCGACGTGGCGTACCGGATGAACCACCGCGGCAAGGGCGCCATCGGCGGCTACCGCTTCGAGCCCGTCGACAAGCGCAACGCGCGCATGGTGTGTGACAATCCCTATCCATGTGATTTGGACCTGGGCCTCATCGAATCCATCGGTGACAGGTTCCGCCCCAAGGATTCGCTCTGGGTACGTATTGAACATGACCCCAAGAGCTGCCGGCGCAGGGGAGACGGTTCCTGCACGTACACCGTCAACTGGTAACGCACGCCGCACGCCCTGACGCCCGCCGTGCTCCCCGCGGCGGGTGAGTGCTCCCGACATCTCCGCCTGGCCGGGGCGGGGACCCAACACCGTGAGGCATCCCCATGAAGGCCGTGCTGCAACACATCGCCGTCTGCGAGGCGCGGTTCGCCTCGCACCCATTCTTCTCCGACTTGAAGATGGACCGCCCGATTGAACAGGTGATGGCCTTCGCCCCCCGCCTGACCTTCTGGGTGATGACGTTCCAGGACGTGCTGCGGCTCAACGCGCACTTCATCCAGGACGCGCACCTCAAGGCGCTCGCCACGCGGCACCACGCGGAGGAGGGCGGCCATGACCAGTGGTTCGAGGAGGACATCGCCGCGCTCACCGGTGGCTCGCTGAGCATCGGCACCATGTACGGCAAGGCCCACGTGAAGACGCGCGACGCGGCCTACGCCATCATCAGCGAGGTGTACCGCCCGGTGGATGACCGGCTGCGCATCGTCCTCTTGTGGGCGCTGGAGTCCACCAGCCACGTCTTCTTCGGCCGCACCGCCACCATCTCCGCGGTGCAGGGCGCGGACGACCGGCTGAAGTACTTCTCCGACCACCACATGCAGGCGGAGGCGCAGCACGCCATGTTCGAGGAGGAGCTGGCGGCGGAGCTGGAGGCCATGGAGCTGACGCCCGCCATCCGCGCAGACGCGCTGGCCATGGTGGAGCGCATCTACGGCGCCTTCGACTTGATGTTCGACGGGCTGCGCGTCCACCTGGAGCGCGAGCGCGCCGAGGAGCCGGTGGCCGCGCGCCAGGTGCCCCTGCCCCCGCCGGTGGTGCTGGCGGCGGAGGACGACGTCGAGGAGCTCGACGTGGACCTGACGGACATGGACGAGGACGAGGCGCCGGGCCCCCGGGTGCGGGACGTCTCCGTCCACCGCGCCGCTTGAGGGCCCCGCTCACACGGGCGCCGCGTCACCTTCGAAGGGACGCGGCGCGTGGGGGCAGCGACTACTTCGCCGGCGGGGACAGGACGAGGATGAGCTCGCCGCCCACGTACTTGCCGGCCTTCTGGTAGACGGCGCCCTGCCGCCCCAGCTCCACGTCCAGCGTGGGCTGGCGGGGGATGGCCACGCGCACGGTGGCGATGCCGTCCTTCATGCCCAACAGCTGCAGGGACGCGTTGGTGCCGCTGGGCAGCTTCAGCTCCGTGGGCTGCTTCGCCGTCACGTCCACCACCTCCAGCGACAGGCGCTTGAAGGACGTGAAGTTGAAGTTCTGCTTCTGGAACTGCTCCTTCATCTTCGCCAGCTCGGGGGGCTCCACCTCGGAGCCCTTCTTCGAGGCGAGCACCACCTCCACCTGGACCTGGACCTTCTCGTCCTGGGCGCGGGCGGCCACGGGCAAGAGCAACCCGACACCCAGCAGGGCCAGCACCAGGCGACTCGACACAGCGTGCATTCTCACAGGGGACCTCCCGACGGCCGTGGGGCGTCCGTCCCCGGGCGCGCGGGCCGCTGCTTGAGCCCGTCACCGTCCGGAGACATGTCGCCGCCAATCTCCTCCTCCAGCTCCTCGTCGTCCTTGCCGGAAGAGGTGTCACCCGACTCCTCATCCACCAGCCAGATGATGGTACCGCCGTTGTCCGTCTCCATCACCACCGGCGCGACGCGCGCGTTCTGGTAGGGCTGGATGGACTTCACCGTCATGCGCTCGGCCGCGTAGCCCACCGGGGCCCTGTCGCTCATCAAGAGCGGCAGCCCCACCAGCACCAGCACGGCGGCCGTGGCGAGCGACGAAATCATCGCCGTGCGCTGGTAGAGGAACATCTCCGACAGCGCCAGCTTCATCCGCTCGATGAGGGGCGGCTTCTCCGGCGTCACCCGGGCCATGACCTTCTGGGCGAAGTCCTTGAAGTCGACGTCGTCCACGGCCATGTCCAGGCCCACCCGGAGCAGTCCCGACTCGGCCCGCAGGTCCGCAGCGCGCCCGGTGCAGTCGCGACACGCGGACAGATGACGCTCCACGTTGACGCGCTCGGCGGGCGTCAGTTCCCCGTCGACGTACGGGGAGAGCATTGGGACGAAACGCTCACACGCGGGATTTCCGGCCATATCCTTCACCCTGCTTCCTGGAGGGGAGTGCGAAAATTGGGACGCAGGGCTCCCTCAGATATTCGAGGCCCGCTCACTCGTTCCCCACTCCGCTCTTCGCCTCGTCCAACTCCAGGTATTCACTCAGGATTTTCTGAACCTTGGCCCGGGCATGGAACAGGCGGCTCATCACCGTGCCCTTGGGGATATCCAGGGTGCGGGACAGGTCCTCGTAGGACATGCCCTCGATCTCCCGGAGCAGGAGGATGGCGCGGTGCTTCTCCGGCACGGTGGCCAGGGCCTCCTGGATTTTCTCCGCCAGCTCCCGGCGCAGGGCGCTCTTCTGGGGGTTGGTGCCCAGCCGGCTGCCGAGCGCGCCGATGCGGGCCTCGGACAGGTCCATGTCCTGCGTCTCGTCGAACTCGACGGCCTCGCCGCCTCCGCCGCGCTTGCGAATCACGTCAATGCAGATGTTGACGGTGATGCGGTAGAGCCAGGTGTAGAAGGACGAGTCGCCCTTGAAGTGGTCCAGGTACTTGTAGACCTTGACGAACGCCTCCTGGGAGACGTCCATCGCTTCTTCCTTGTCCTTCAGCATGCCCAGGGCAACGGCGTACACCTTGCGCTGGTAACGCTCGACGAGGAGCTTGAATGCGCGTTGGTCGCCGCTCCGGACGCGCTTGACGAGTGTAAGGTCGTCGGTTGCCAATGGGTGCGGCACCGTACCACAAGCCGGCGCCCGCCATAGCGTTTCGCGCGGGCAGGCGGGGGGCTCTCCGGTGGCCGGTCGGCCCTAGAGGCTCACGAGCGCGGCCACCATGAGGGCGATGGCGGCCAGGGCGAGCATGGCTCCGAAGGTCGCCCGGTCCCAGTTGGCGTCGGCCACGGCGCCGTCCTCCGGGTCCGAGCGGAAGCGGTGGAGCACGTTCCACAGCATCCGCTTCCCCAGCCGGCGGTTCGTCTTCCGCTTGCGGACGTCCTCGGGGTCCTCCGCCTCCACGTTCGCCTCGCGCGCCTCCAGGGCGATGGGGACGTGCATGCCCCGGAGAGCCTCGGAGGTGCGGGCGCCGGACGGGAGGGCGCCTGCCTGGTCGGCCGCCGGGCTGTCCTGCCGGGAGGCGGCCTCCGAGTGGCGGACGTCCGGAGGCGGCTCCAGGTGGACGCTGGCGGCGCGCTCGCGGGCCTCGTCCGGGGAGCGGGCGTTGAGCACCCACAGGCCCCGGTCCACGCCGTTCTCCTGGGTGTTCGCGTCGCGCAGCTCGGCGAAGCCCTGGCTCTCGAGCGCCTCCTTGAAGGCGGCCTTCGCCTCCTCTTGAGGGGGCTTGGCCGCGGCCGTCTCCGCGTAGGCGGCGAAGAAGGCCCACAGGCGCGTGGCGCGCTCGGAGCCGGACAGCTGCGAGGGCTTGAGGTGCGCGGCGAGCAGCGCGGCGTCCGAGCCGAAGCGGTGCCCCAGCTCCTCCTGGCCGGCCGTGTCCTCCAGGCCGGGCGGCACCAACTCCTCCACGGACTTCACCGGGGGGCGCTCATCACCTGCCAGCGGGGGGCGGCCCGCGGGCGGGGGCGGCGGGTTGCGGAAGATGTCGCCCTGGCGCTGGCGGGGCGCGGCCTCCTTCGGCGGGGGCGCGCGCTGGGCGGCCTCACCGCCTCCCAGGGACGTCGGAAGGAGGCGCGCGAGGGCGGAGGGGATTCGCAAGGAGGACATGGGGGATGCCTCACCAGCCGGAGGGAGTGGCGGTTCCAGGGAAGGTTCGGTGTCCGTCCCCGGCACCTCGGAGCCTAACTCCAGCGGAAGCGCCGTGCCGTTACCGGACATCTCGGGAAGGTCCACGGGAAGACCCTCCGGCCCCTCCGCATTGCCGCCGCGCTGCGCGTCGGCGAGTGGGAGTGGAAGACGGACGACGCGCGTCCCCTCCGCGCGGGGCACGGCGGGCTCCATGCCATCCGCGAGGAAGGGGGTGCCGGCCGGGGGCGTCCGGGGGCCCTCGCGCGGCGGGCCCTGAGGACGCGGCCCGATGCGGGTCTCCCCCGACCGGCCGCGCGGACCTCGGATGTCACCAATGTGCCCCATCTCCCGGATTCTCGCGCGGAGCGAATCCGGGGTTGCGGCAGCGGGCTACTCGCCCTCGTTCTCGACTTCGATGGGCGTCGTCATTCCGTTCGAATCCAGACGGACGCGGTAGACGGAGTTCTGCCCGTCCCCGTCGAAGTCGCCACGCGCGAGGCAGGACACCTCGGGCTCGCCCACGGGGCTCTCCTGCACCACCACCTCATATTGGAAGCGCACCTCCTCGCCCGGCTCGAAGCCGATGTGCTGGAAGGCCTCCTCCCGGGGGAAGGGCACCGGCGTGCCGCCGCGCGGCACCGCCTTCGGCGTGGGGCCCGCGACGACGTACGTGCCGTGCTCGTCCCGGTAGCTCTGCACCGCGTCACACAGCGCGAGCACGTTGACGCGCGCCTCCGTGTCGGTGGGCGTGTCGGCCTTGAAGAGGCCGCCGCCCCGGCCGTCATTGGAGAGGCCCTCGCCCAGCGAGCGCAGGCCCCGGTAGTACAGCCCGCCCCAGATGGCGAGGCCCAGCCCCAGCGCCCCGACGACGAACCCCATCAGCTTCTTGCGTGAGCGCATGCGCCTTCAGCCCCCCTGCCCCGCCCAGTCGCGCGGGTGGCGGAGCACCTCCACCAGCCGCGCCTCCCAGGAACCGGGCTCCGGGTGGTGGTCATAGCGCCAGCGCACCTGCGGCGGCAGCGACATGAGGATGGACTCGGTGCGTCCGCGCGTCTCCAGGCCGAAGACGGTGCCCCGGTCATAGACGAGGTTGAACTCCACGTAGCGCCCGCGCCGCACCTCCTGCCAGAAGCGCTGGGCCTCGGTGACGGGCGTGTCCTTGCGCCGCTCCGCGATGGGCAGATACGCGGAGAGGAAGGCCCGGCCGCAGTCCTGCACGAAGGCGAGCTCCTTCTCCAAATCCCCGCCCATGTTCTCGAAGAAGATGCCGCCCACGCCGCGCGACTCCTCGCGGTGGCGCAGGTGGAAGTACCTGTCACACGCGGCCTTGAAGCGCGGGTAGTACGCCGCGTCGTGCCTGTCGCACGCGGCCTTGTGCGTGCGGTGGAAGTGCGCCGCGTCCTCTTCATAGAGGTAGTACGGCGTCAGGTCCGCGCCGCCGCCGAACCACGCCTTCCCGCCCTGGTGGATGAAGCGGTAGTTGGCGTGCACGGTGGGCACGTGCGGGTTGCGCGGGTGCAGCACCAGGGAGATGCCACCGGCCCAGAAGGTGCGGCCCTCTCCCTGGAGCTTCTGGGCGAACTGCTCCTCCAGCTCTCCGTACACGACGGACGTGTTGACGCCGGCCTTCTCCAGCACGGCGCCGTCCTCCAGCACGCGGCTGCGCCCGCCGCCGCCGCCGGGACGGGTCCACGGGTCCTCGCGAAAGCGCGCCGTGCCGTCCAGCCGCTCCAGCGCGCCGCAGATTTCGTCCTGAAGCGTCAGCGTGAAGGCGGCCATCCGCTGCTTGAGGCTCTCCACGTCCACCGTCGTCATGCGCCCTCCGGCAAGGCCCGCCGCGCTCAGAAGCCCGTCAGCACGAAGAGGTCGGCACGCCCATTGATGGCGTACACCATCTTCTTGCCGTCCGGGGAGACATCCAGCTCCTTCGCCGCGAACTCGTCGCGCACCCGGCGGCCCTGCGGCGTCGCGCCCGACAGGTCGAAGAGGGAGATGCCGTCCTCGGCGAGGGCGGCGAGCCGGCCGTCGGGCAGCCAGTCCGCCGTGGACAGGTAGCTGGCGTCGGCCGTCACCAGGGTGCTCTCCCCCGTGGCGAGCGTGAGGACGCGAACCTCATGCACGTCGAAATTCGGGCTGTCGACGTACGCCAGGCGCTTGCCATCCGGCGAGAAGGCCGGCGCCGAGCCGTCCTCGTTCAGCGGCTGCGACATGTGCGTGGTCAGGTCGAGGATGGACAGCCCGCTGCCGTTGACGCCATAGACGAGCTTCTTGCCGTCCGGCGACACGTCCAGCGCCGACGCGGCGAAGGCGTCGTACTCGCGCACCGCCGTGCCACCCGCGGCGGGGATGCTGAAGATGCCCTCGTCGCCGGAGTAGTAGATGCGGGTGCCGTCCGGGCTCCACGCGATGCCCGTCAGGTAGGTGCCGTCGCTGGCCAGCATGCGGACGTCGGTGCCATCCGCCTTCATCACCGCCACCTCGTACGTGTCGCCCTGCTCGAGCGCGCGCACGAAGGCGATGCGCGCGCCGTCCGGCGAGAAGCGCGGCGCGCCCCAGTTCTGGTCGGCCGCGGCCTTCAGCGTGGCGCGGGTGGGCTCGCCGGAGTCCCCGTCGCCGTCATCCCCGCCGCAGGCGGCGAGCAGGAACGCGGTGGACAGCGCGGCAAGGAAGCGGAAGGGACGCTGCGACATGAGCAAGGGACCTCGGGGTGTGAAGGGGGTGGAGCCCACATCTTCGCACCCGCACGGTGGCGGGAGTCACCTTCCCTCCCCGCCTCATTCCGCGGGAGCCTCGAAGTCCACGGGCGGTACGGGTGGGGCCATCTGGCCCGCGGCGTCGAAGGCTTCGATGCGGGCGCGGTAGCTGCGCCCGTCCTCCATGGCGAAGGTGCCGCTGCACGCCTCGTGGCCGATGAAGGCGGTGTTGTTGTGCACCGGCACCACGTACTGCTGGACGCCAGGTCCCGGGCGCCGGGGCTCCAGCTTCACCACGAGGTAGGCGGGGCTGTCCTCGCGCAGCGACAGGTTGAGCCGCACGAAGCGGGCGGTGCCCTGCGGCGAGCGGCGGAGGATGCCCTCGGAGACGGCGGGCCGCTTCAGCCACTTCGGGGAGAAGCCGTCGGGGCCCTTGCCCGTGCGCCACTCGGGCAGCACCGTGCTGGGGCCGTTGAGCACCATGACGTTGGGAATCACCTCGTCCACACGCAGCGTGTAGCGCGTGTCCGGCTCCAGCTTCCCGCCCACCTTGAGGATGACGGTGGCCCGGCCCAGGCTGCTCTCCCAGCCGCGCTGCGCCTTCACCTCCACCACGTGCTTGTCGGACACCAGTCGCAGCTTCTTGCCCACCAGCGCCGTCACTTGCGGGCGCGCGGTGCCCACGCCCTCCAGGAGGAAGCGCGTGTTGGTGGGGACGATGGCGCCCGGCGTGGGGAAGAGCTGCACGCCGTCACCCAGGCATTGGGCGGACGCGGAAGAGGCGCACAGCAGCGCGAGGAGCGGCACGAGGAGTCGGAGCACGGTGCCCCCGAGTCTGCGCCGGCCCGGGCCGTGTGGCCAGGGGGTGGCGGGGGCGGACCCGGCCACGATATGTGTGATATCCGCCGAGCGTTGTACTCCTGCCCTCCGGCCCCATGCTTCCCCAGGCCGCCGGAGGACGTCCGAACCCGGGCCGGGGACCAGGTGGGTGTCTCATGAAGCGGCGTCTCGCACTGCTGGTGGCCGTCGGGCTCGTGCTGGGAGCCTCGGGCTGCGCCACGACCCGAGACCCTCGCAAGGAGTTGCTGGAGGGCACCGGCAGCCACGCCGTCTACAAGCTCCCGCCGGAGGCCCTGCTGCAGACGGTGCGGGAGCTGCTCACCGAGCGGGGGTATCGGCTGCTCCCCACGTCGGACCCGCTCTACGTGCACACCTCGTGGAAGATTCAGGGCAACATCGAGGTGGGCGCGAGCTGGTCGCGCGTGCTGGTGCAGGCGGTCCGGCTGGAGAACGGCCGCACCATGGTGCGCGCCTACCGCATGGCCTACACCACCAACGGCCTGGCGCCCTCGCACCCGGGCAGCTTCGCGGGCACCCGGGAGGGCAAGGAGGCCGGGTCCGAGGGGGGTGGCAGCAAGAGCAACGCCGGCGGCACCTCGGGACAGGCCGGCTCGTATGTCATGGGCGAGCCCATGTCCCCGACGAAGCCCCACCTCTACCGCGCCGGCGACATCGAGTGGGCCCTGCTGGCCCGGGTGTCCCCGCAGATGGCCAGCTACCTGGAGAAGCGCGTCGACGCGTACCTGGCCGAGCGCCAGCACCCTTCCGAGCAGCTGGAGGAGCAGGAAGGGGTGCATGAGCTGCCCCCGCAGGACGTGCCCGAGGCCCCGCCGCTGCCCTCGCAGCAGCCGCCGGAAGGCTCGCCCGCGCCCCAGCAGCCGACCGCGCGGCACTCGTAGGACGTCCGCGGTGCGTCAGTGCATGCCGCCGTCGTCCTCGCGCAGGACGATGGCGCCGTACTTCGCCTCATAGCGAGCGATGTTGTCCTGCATGGCCGCCACCAGGCGCTTCATGTGCTTGGGGTTGGTGATGATGCGGGAGCGGACCCGCGCCTTGGGGACCTGGGGCTGGACGTAGATGAAGTCCAGGGTGAACTCGGTGTCGGAGTGGTTCACCAGCGCCATGTTCACGTACTGACCATTGGCCACGTCCTCGTCTATCTGTATCTGCAACTGCATGTCCGGGGGCTTCGGAGTGTCCGCCATGAGGCAGAGGGCATAGCGCCTGCGCCCGCTCGTGGCCAGCGTCACGGGGTGAGCGCGATGCCAGAGCCAACCTCCGAGCCCATGGACCCGCGGAAGACGGCGCCCTTCGATTTGGGCCGGGGCGAGGACGTGTGCCTGCTGCTGCACGGCTTCACCGGCAGCCCGTGGGACATGCGCCCGCTGGGAGAGGCCCTGGCCGCGCGCGGCCTGCGCGTGGTGGCGCCCCGGCTGCCGGGACACGGCACCACGCCCCAGGCGCTGCTGCACGTCAACTGGCGGGACTGGCAGGCCGCGGCGGACAGCGCGCTGCTCGCGCTGCACGGCCACCGGAACATCTTCGTCGCGGGCCTGTCCATGGGCGCGCTGCTGGCGCTGGGGCTGGCGGCCCGGCACCCGGACGCCGTGAAGGCCCTGGCGCTGGTGGCCCCGGCGGTGCGCTTCCGGGGGCCGCGCATGTTCCTCATCCGGCAGCTGGCTCGCACGCCGGTGCTGGAGTGGGCCCGCCCCTGGGTGGAGAAGACGGGCACGGACCTCTCGGACCCGGAGGCGCTGGCGGAAGCGCCCGTCCTCCCGGCCTTCCCGGTGGCGCGGCTGCGGGACTTGTGCACCCTGCAGAACCTGGCGGTGCGGGACGTGGCGCACGTGCGCTGCCCCACGCTGGTGGCGGTGGCGGAGCAGGACCACGTGGTGGACCCGGAGGGCGGGCGGTGGCTCGCCCGGAGGCTCACGGCGAGCCCGGCGGTGCGCTTCCTCTCCCTGCGCGACGGCTTCCACATCATTCCCCGGGACACGGCGGGCCCGCTGCTGGCGTCCGAGGTGGCGGGCTTCCTGGAGCAGTGGCGCTACTCGGAGACATGGGACGCCCGGCACGTGGGCGCCTGAGCTCCAGAACGGGCAGGCACAAAACACGGCGGCACGGGGGGCATGCGTGTATTTGAGACGCGTCCATGCCTCCGTCCGACACCCCGCCCCTCGTCGAGCTGCGCGATGTAACGAAGGCCTATGCCGAAGGCGACACCGTGCGAGAGGTGCTCTCCGGCGTCCGCCTCTCCCTGTACCGGGGCGAGTTCGTGGTGCTGCTGGGCCGCAGCGGCTCGGGCAAATCCACGCTGCTCAACCTCATCAGCGGCATTGATGTGCCCAGCCAGGGCGAGGTGCGCGTGGACGGCAGGGACCTGGGCCGGCTGAGCGAGCGCGAGCGCACGCTGCTGCGGCGCGAGCGCATCGGCTTCATCTTCCAGGCCTTCAACCTGCTGCCCACGCTGACGGTGGAGGAGAACGTGCGGCTGCCCCTGGAGCTCAACGGGCACGCCGCCGCGGAGTCCAGCGCGAAGGCGCGGGCGCTGCTGGAGCGCGTGGGGCTGGCGGCGCGCGCGGGCAGCTTCCCGGACCGGCTGTCCGGCGGCGAGCAGCAGCGCGTGGCGGTGGCGCGCGCACTGGCGCACTCGCCGCCGCTGCTGCTCGCGGACGAGCCCACCGGCAACCTGGACGAGACGACGGCGCGGCAGGTGCTGGACTTGCTGGAGGGCCTCACGCGGCAGGGCAACGCGTGCGCGCTCATGGTGACGCACGAGCCGGGGCTGGTGGCTCGCGCGGACCGCGTGCTGCAGATGGAGGGCGGACGGCTGGTGGAGCGCGAGCACGCGCGAAGGGACGCGCGATGAAGGGGCTGCTGGTCCGCTCCAGCCTGCGCCACCTGGGCGGCCACCCGTGGCTGACGGCGCTGTCGCTGCTCGGCATTGCGTTGGGCGTGGCGGTGGTGGTGTCCATCGACCTGGCGAGCGACAGCGCGCTGCGCGCCTTCGAGCGCTCCACGGACGCGGTGGCCGGCCGGGCCACGCACCAGCTCGTGGGCGGCGGCTCCACGGGCGTGGACGAGCGCGTGTACCGGGACATGCGCCTGCGCCGCGACGCGCCGGTGTCCGCGCCGGTGGTGGAGGGCCACGTGCAGGCGGCGGTGGGCGACAGGCGCACGCTCACCGTGCTGGGCGTGGACCCGTTCGCCGAAGGCCCCTTCCGCGACTACGCGAAGGGCGAGGCCGTGGGCGACGTGGGTGCGCTGCTCACCGAGCCGGGCTCGGTGCTGCTGAGCGCCCGGGCCGCGCGGGCACTGGGCATCCCCGCCGGGGGCGAGTTGCTGGTGCGCGTGGAGGGCCTGGACAAGCGGCTGCGCGTGTCGGCGCTGCTGGAGCCGTCGGACCCGGACACCGCGCGGGCGCTGGAGGCGCTGGTGCTCACGGACGTGTCCACCGCGCAGGAGGTGCTCGGGCAGGTGGGGCGGCTGACGCGCGTGGACCTGCGGATGCGCGACGACGCGGAGGCGACGCGGCTGGAGGCGACGCTGCCCCCGGGCACGGAGCTGGTGCGCGCCTCCGCGCGGGCAGGCACGGTGGAGCAGATGACGCGGGCCTTCCGCACCAACCTCACCGCGCTGTCGCTGCTGGCGCTCGTGGTGGGGATGTTCCTCATCTACAACACGATGACGTTCTCCGTGGTGCAGCGGCGCGGGCTGCTGGGGCGGCTGCGCGCGGTCGGGATTACGCGCGGCGAGCTCTTCGCGCTGGTGCTGGGCGAGGCGGCGGTGCTCGGCGCCGTGGGCACGGTGGCGGGCCTGCTGCTCGGCGTGCTGCTGGCGCGCGGGCTGGTGGGGCTCGTCACGCAGACGTTCAACGATTTGTACTTCGTGGTGAGCGTGCGCGGGCTGGCGCTGGAGCCCTTCACGCTGGCCAAGGGGCTGGTGCTGGGCCTGGGCGCCACGGTGCTGGCGGCGCTGGTGCCCGCGTGGGAGGCGGCGCGCTCCCCGCCGGTGACGACGATGCGGCGCTCCACGGTGGAGGACGTGTCGCGAAGCCGCGCGCCGAAGCTGGCGCTGCTGGGCCTGGGGGTGCTGGCCGCGGGCACGGCGCTGCTGGTGTGGCCCACGCAGGCGCTGCTGCCGGCGTACGGGGGCCTCTTCTCCGTGCTGCTGGGCGCGGCGCTGCTGGTGCCGTGGGTGACGGAGCGGCTGTCGGTGGCCGCCGCGGCGCCGCTGGGCCTGGCCTTCGGGTTGATGGGACGCATGGCGGCGCGCAGCGTGCGCACCAGCCTCAGCCGCACGGCGGTGGCGCTGGCGGCACTGATGGTGGCGGTGGCCACCACGGTGGGCGTGGGCCTCATGGTGTCCAGCTTCCGCGGCACGGTGGTGTCGTGGCTGGACACGTCGCTGCAGGCGGACGTGTTCATCTCCCCGCCGTCGCTCGTCGCACGGCGCGGAACCGCCACGCTGGTGCCGGGCCTGGACGAGCGCCTGCGCTCCACGCCGGGCGCCGCCGCGAGCAGCACCATCCGCGTGACGACGACGCGCGCGGACGGCGTGCCCACGGACCTGGTGGCCATCGACTTCTCGCGGACGCAGGCGCGGCCCTACCGCTTCAAGCAGGGCGACGCGGCCTCGGTGTGGCGCGAGCTGGAGGCGTCACCGGACGCCATCCTCGTGTCCGAGCCCTTCAGCTTCCACCGCCGCGTGGACGTGGGCGGCACGGTGCAGCTGGCGACGGACAAGGGGCCGCACGACTTCCGCGTCGTCGGCGTGTACTTCGACTACGGCTCGGACGTGGGGACGATGCTGATGCCGCGCTCCACGTACGAGCGCTGGTACGACGACCGGGGCGTGAGCGGCGTCGCGCTGTACGCCGCGCCCGGGCAGGACGTGGATGCGCTGGTGGCCTCGGTGCGCGAGCGGACCGGGGACACGCAGGCGCTGCTGGTGCGTGCCAACCGCTCGCTGCGGCAGGCGTCGCTGGAGGTGTTCGACCGCACCTTCACGATTACGCAGGTGCTCCGGCTGCTGGCCATCGGCGTGGCCTTCGTGGGCGTCTTGAGCGCGCTGATGTCGCTGCAGCTGGAGCGGGCCCGGGAGCTGGCGGTGCTGCGCGCCACCGGGCTGACGCCGGGACAGCTCTGGGGGCTGGTGTCCCTGCAGACGGGCCTGCTGGGGCTGCTGGCGGGGCTGTTCTCCGTGCCGCTCGGCGTGGCGCTGGCGTATGTGCTGGTGCACGTCATCAACCAGCGCTCCTTCGGGTGGACGCTGCAGCTGGCGGTGACGCCGGAGACGTTGTTGCAGGCGGTGCTGCTGGCGCTGGTGGCGTCGGCGCTGGCCGGGCTGTACCCGGCGTGGAAGATGGCGCGCGCCAACCCCGCGCTCGCGCTGCGGGAGGAGTGAGGCATGAGCGGCGGCCGAGGGCTCGTCATCGGGACGGCGGTGGTGCTGGTGGGACTGGCAGCGGCCGTGGCCGTCGTCACGCGCGAGTCGGCGCCGCCCCCGCTGCCAGGCAGTGGGACGCTCACGGTGAGCGGAGCACTCGGCGGCGCGGACACGAGCGCGGCGGGCTACGCGCGCGCGGTGGAGCCCCGTGCGTTCCAGTTCCCCGAGGACCACGGCCCGCACCCGGAGTTCCGCACGGAGTGGTGGTACTGGACGGGCAATCTGGAGACGGAGGACGGGCGCGCCTTCGGCTACCAGTTCACCCTGTTCCGCAGCGCGCTCGCCCCACAGGCGCCACAGCGCGCGTCCGCGTGGGGCGCGCGGCAGGTGTACCTGGGGCACTTCACCGTGTCGGACGTGGGGGGCGGCGGGTTCCATGTCTCGGAGCGCTTCAGTCGCTCCGCGCTGGAATTGGCCGGAGCGAGCGCAAAGCCCTTCAAGGTGTGGCTGGAGGACTGGGAGGCCGCCAGCGTGGGCGAGGCCACCTGGCCCGTGCGGCTGCACGCGCAGACGGATGAAGTCGCGCTGGAGCTGCTGCTGGAGCCGGGCAAGCCGCCGGTGCTCCAGGGAGACAGGGGCCTGAGCCAGAAGGGGCCGGAGCGGGGCAACGCGTCCTACTACTACTCGATGACGCGGATGCCCTCGCGAGGCACCGTGCGCGTGGACGGGCGGACGTACGAGGTGAAGGGCGAGAGCTGGATGGACCGCGAGTGGAGCACCAGCGCGCTCGGCGCGGACCAGGTGGGCTGGGACTGGTTCTCGCTGCAGCTCTCCGACGGCAGCGAGCTGATGTACTACCAACTGCGCCGCAAGGACGGCTCCTCGGACCGGTTCAGCTCGGGCACGTGGGTGCCTCCGCCGGGCGCGGCCTCGAGCGAGCCGGCCCGCGTGTCGCGCGAGGACATGCGACTCGAGGTCCTGGACACGTGGAAGAGCCCGCGCAGCGGCGGCGAGTACCCGTCACGCTGGCGCCTGCGTGTGGAGAAGTTGGGGCTGGATGTCACGGTGACGCCGAAGCTGGCGGACCAGGAGCTGCCCGTCAGCGTGCTGTACTGGGAAGGCGCGGTGAGCCTGGAGGGCTCGCGCGAGGGCAGGCCGCTCACGGGCCGTGGCTACGTGGAGCTGACGGGGTACGCGGACACGCAGGGCCCCAGGCGCGCGGAGACGCGGGCCCGCGGGACACCGGAGGCCGAGGCCGCCGCGAGCAGCCCGGTGAAGTAGCCCGCGCCCGGCTGCGCGTCGTGGTGCAGCTCGGCGCTGACGGTGAACCAGCTCATCACCCAGATGGCGGCGGACCCGAACGCCGCCTGCTGGACGTATGACTCGGCGACGTGCCAGGCCCACGAGGCGAGCGGGAGCGGCCCGCAGTGCCTCTGGCTGGGAGGGCTGAGCGACCCGGGCCTGGCGTACTACGGCGGGCGCACGTGCATCCCGGTGTCGGTGACGAAGTACAACATCGGCCAGGGCTGCACGGGCAACTCGGGGTGCTACCTCGGCCAGACCAGCGGAGGGCGCATCGCCGTCAACGTGGCGCAGCCGGGCGGGGACATCATGGGCGCGGCGGGGCGGAACCCAGCGGCGGCGTCCGGCTTCACCACGGCCATGGAGAGCCACATCCGGACATCATGGACTGCGTCTTCCCGCTGAGCTGCTACCAGTACCCGGAGGCCCGCTGCCAGGCGTTCCAGTCGAAGTGGAGCTCCGGCGCCGCCGGCAGGGCGGTGTTCGCCACCCGGGCCAACGGCTGCGAGAACAGCTACTACCGCAGGCGGTAGGCCCGGGCGCGCGTCCACCGGACGCACCTCCAGCACCAACGGGTCAGGCGTGGGACTTCCTCGCCTGGGAAAAGCGGTGCCCCACGCCACCCCATACGCTTCCCTCGTGGCGGCGTGTGGCGCGCTTCACCCCGCGTCAACTCCTGGCACCCCGCTTGCCTCTGGGCTCAGTGGCTACGAGTGGAACGTCCGCCGTCGGACGTTGGAGGCAGACCGGGGTATGCGCTGGCTGGGACGAAGCAGGTGGTGGGCGGGGTTGCTGGGAGCGGCGTTATGGACGGCATGCGGCGGAGGCGGAACACCGGAGACCCGTCCCGCCGTCGAGGACCCCTCGGGGAATCCCGACGAGAGCCCCGGAGATGGAGAGAATCCGCCTCCCGGGGAGGAGACCGATGCCGGCACGCCCGACTCCGGGACTCCCGACTCGGGCACCCCGGACTCCGGGACTCCCGACTCCGGCACGCCCGACTCCGGGACTCCCGACTCCGGGACGCCTGACTCCGGGACTCCCGACTCGGGCACGCCGGATGGCGGCACGGGCAACCCGGGCGGCGGCGACAACGTGCCGCCGAATTCGAAGGACTGGCGCTTCTTCGGCGCCGCCGAGGGCGCTCCGCGCGAGGTGCTCGGCGTCACCGAGGACGAGGGCGGCAACCTCTGGGTGGCCGGCGGCGAGGACGGCCTGTGCCTGCTGCGTCCGGGCGCGTCCTCCTTCCGCTGCTACACCATGGCGGACGGCCTGAAGCCGTGGGCGCCGTGGAAGGGCAAGGACCCCGCGCCGGAGAAGCGCTCCCTCAAGGTCATTGCCGTGACGGGCGGCCCGGCGGGCACCGTCTGGGTGGGCTACGAGGGCCGGCCCAACTGCGAGAGCGAGTTCTACAAGGCCCCCGGCGAGCTCGAGGACCCCGCCATCTTCAAGAGCGGCGACGCGGACCGCGTGCTGCTCCAGGACGACGGCAGCCTGCGCGTGGTGCACTACGACATCCACTCGATGGCGCACTCGGTGCCCGGCTACGGCCACCGCGAGAAGCTCTGCACGGTGAACCGCATCGTCTGGGACAAGCAGCGCAACGCGCTCTGGTTCGCCTCCAACCACGGCCTGGCCTGGGGTGAGCCGGACTACGAGGGCGGCACCGAGTGCCAGGACCCGGCGGTTCGCGCCGCCAACGAGTGGGTCTACATCTACAAGGACTCGGCAGGGAACGAGACGGGCCGCGAGACGCGCCAGCGCTGCAAGTTCGGCGTCATGGAGCACGTCCACCCGGCCATCGCCATGAGCGACGACAGCACCAGCGAGGACAGCCGGCTCGCGGGTGACGTGTGGGGCGTGGCGGTGCGGCCCGATGGCGACATCTGGATGGGCACGCACATCCGCAGCTCGCGCTTCAAGATAATGACCAACGCGGTGGGCCACGTCGGCACCGGCGCGCCGTGGAACTTCGAGATGGCGCGCAAGCAGACGGAGGAGAAGAAGTACCGGGCCAACCGCATCGACCTCTGGCCGGACGCGGTGGCCGAGCCGCAGATTCCCACCAGCGAGCAGCGCAAGGACGACCTCGTCAGCGACCTGGTGCTCATGCCGGACGGCACGGTGTGGTTCTCCAGCTTCGCGTGGGGCCTGGCGAAGATGAACGACGCGGGCCAGGTGACGGCGTACCACCTGGACGGCGCGCAGGACCGCTTCATCTCCTCCATCGAGCGGGACACCCGCGATGGCAGCCTGTGGATTGGCCACCGCTGGGGCCGCGGCCTGATGCGGATGCACGCCGAGGGCAGCTTCGTCAGCCACAACAGCGTGATGGGCAACCTCGCCGGCCTGCCCATCTGGGACATCCGCATGGTGGGCAGCGGGGACGAGCGCAAGGTGCTGGTGGCCTTCAGCGCCTACCGCGACTCGGCGGGCAACATCGTCCACCGGGGGGCCATCGGCATCTACACCGGGAAGTGAGGCTGCCTGCCTGCCTCCGGGGCCGCCTGCTGGCCCCGGAGGGTGCGCCGTCCGGGAAGGGGTGCCCCCAACGGGAAGCAGCGTCAACTTGAAGGCACTCCGCTCTCGCGGGGGCACTCCCGCCCTCGCGGGGCCTTCGAACCCAAACGACGCACGACAGGAGGTCTCACCATGTCTCTTCTGGGAAGCATTCTCGGTAGTCTCAGCGCAGGCAGCCGCGGCTATGGCTCGGGTGGTTGGAATCGCGGGCGCACCAGTTATGGCCGCCGGCCCCTCGGCTATGGCTACGGACGGAGCCGGACCGCTTCGGGCGGATTCCTGGGCAGCACGATGGGGCGCATGGCCATGGGCGGCCTCGCGGCGTATGGCATGCGCCGCTTCTTCGGCACCCGTCGCCCGTACGGCTACTAGTCCCCCGGCCCGACAGGAACCTCGCCTGTCCGGCCCCCAGGCTGGAGTAGGTTCCTCCCATCTGGCCGTCTGCCGTTGGGAGGACTCACCCCATGCCGAAGGCGAAATACGTGCTGGCCCTGGACCAGGGCACCACCGGAACCCACGTCTCCATCCTCGACTCGAAGCTCCAGGTGGTGGGCCGCTCCTACAAGGAGTTCACCCAGCACTTCCCCAAGCCGTCCTGGGTGGAGCACGACCTGGACGAAATCTGGGCCACCAGCGAGTGGTGCATCGCCCGGGCCCTGAAGGACGCGGGCCTCAACGGCCGGGACATCTCCGCGGTGGGCATCACCAACCAGCGCGAGACGACGGGCCTGTGGATGCGCGGCACCGGCAAGCCGCTGGCGAAGGCCATCGTCTGGCAGGACCGGCGCACGTCGGAGATGTGCCGGCGGCTCAAGGAAAAGGGCGTGGAGCCGCGCGTGCGCGAGGTGACGGGGCTCGTCGTGGACCCGTACTTCTCCGGCACGAAGCTCACCTGGTTCTTCGAGCACCTGAAGGGCGCGCGCGCCCGCGCGGAGAAGGGCGACGTGTGCTTCGGCACCATCGACACGTGGCTCGTCTACAAGCTCACCGGCGGCTCCGCGCACGTCACCGACGTGTCCAACGCCAGCCGCACGCTGCTGATGGACCTGACCACGCTGCAGTGGAATGACGACATGCGCTCGCTGCTGTCGGTGCCGGCCGCGTGCCTGCCGCAGATTCGCGGCTCCGCGGAGGTGTACGGCACCACGCGTGGCATGCGCAGCCTGCCGGACGGCGTGCCCGTGGCGGGCATGGCCGGAGACCAGCAGGCCGCCCTCTTCGGACAGGCGTGCTTCGAGCCCGGCGAGTCCAAGTGCACGTACGGCACCGGCGCCTTCCTGTTGATGAACACCGGCACCACGCCGGTGCGCTCCAACTCCGGCCTGCTCACCACGGTGGCGTGGCGGCTGGGCGGCACCGGCACCACCACGTACGCGCTGGAGGGCAGCAGCTTCATCGCCGGCGCCGCGGTGCAGTGGATGCGCGACGGGCTCAAGGTCATCAAGCGCGCGCCGGACATCGAGGCGCTCGCCGCCAGCGTGAAGGACTCCGGGGACGTGGTGTTCGTCCCGGCGCTGGCGGGACTGGGCGCGCCGCACTGGCGTCCCGAGGCGCGTGGCCTCTTCGCCGGCATCGACCGCTCCACCACCGTGGCCCACTTCGCGCGCGCGCTGCTGGAGGGCATCGCCCTGCAGCTTCATGACCTCGCGGACGCCATGCGCCGCGACAGCGGGCGGGACATCCCCGTCTTCAAGGTGGACGGCGGCGCGGCGGCCAACAACCTCCTCATGCAGTACCAGGCGGACATCCTCGGCGTGCCGGTGGTCCGGCCGCGCAACCTGGAGACGACGAGCCTGGGCGCCGCGTTCCTCGGAGGCCTGGGCGCGGGCGTCTGGGACAGCCCGGACGCCATCCGCCGCGCGTGGAAGGCGGACAAGACATTCAAGCCGAAGATGCGGGGCGACGCCCGCGAGCGGCACCTGGCCAAGTGGAAGCGAGCGGTGGAGCGGGCGTGATGAAGGCCCCTCGCTGGATGGGCCTGTTGGCCGCCCTGCTCGCGCTGGGCGGCGGCACCGGCTGCCCGGGCCAGCCCGAGCCCTGCTTCGGAGACAGGCCGGGGACGCAGCGGCCGATGTCCCACGTCTTCGGTGTAGGCAAGCCGGTGGCCTTCGACGTGGCCGCCAATGTGGTCCGCCCCTGCGTCGTGGACCCGACGCCGCCGCGGCCGGAGTCCGTCACCGTGGAGGTGAAGGACCCGGAGAACCGGCCCGTGCCCGCCACGGCGGTGCTGAGCGGGGACGGCAACGAGGCCACCGTCCGCTTCACGGCCGCGGTGGAGGGGCGCCACCACGTCATCGTCTCCTTCGCGCCGGTGGGCAGCCTCCAGCAGCTCGGCGTCTTCATCGTGCGGGACCGCCGCGGCGAGCCCGAGCTGGCGCGCGTCCCCTTCTCCGCGTCGTGCCAGCACCTGGACCGCACCACGCGGGGCACCTGGGTGTGCGGCAACCAGGCCTGGCGGGAGTCGGACGCGGAGCCCCAATCGTTCGGCACCCTGCCCGTCGCGACGGCGGTGGCGGGAGACGTGGTGTGGACGGTGGACGTGGACACGGTGCGCCGCTACGTCGACACGGGCACCGGCGCGCTCGAGCCCGCCGGCACCGCGCCCTACCCTCCCGGCGCGAGCCCGCCGAACTCCCCGTATCCGGGACCTCACGCGCGGCTCGCCACGCCGGACGAGCTGACGGTGCTGAGCGACTCGCAGCTGCACCGCTACACCTTCACCGAGACCGGGGGCATCGCCACCGGGCCCACGGCGGGGTGGGTGCGCTCGGGAGAGAGGCGCTCCTTCGGCGGCGACTCCGCGGGCGGGATGCTGGTGCGCGCGGGCACTCGGCTCTTCGTGGTGGGCATCATCCAGGACAGGAACACCTTCGAGTTGCGGACCCAGGCCTGCCCGTTCCAGCCCGGCGGCGCGGGGGGCTACGTCTCCGTGTCGGGCGAGTCCTGTCAGCTCCTGTCGGGCGAGCCCGTGGGCTCCGAGGACGGCGTGCTGTGGATCCGGACCTTCGACACCTCGACGTCGGTGGCGCAGGAGACGCTCCGCCGCCTCGCCGTCGCGGGCGACCGGCTGGTGGAGACCGGCGCGCTGTCGCTGGAAGGACAGCTCACCAGCTTCCCGCCCCTGATGCGCCCGGGCCCCTCGCTGCCGTACCTCGGAGCGGCGGGCACCTTCGGTGCCTACGTGGCGCCACGCTGGAACGCGGAGACCGGGCGGGTGGAGCTGGAGCTGGCGCCCTCGCCGACGGGGGCCGAGCAGCCCCACATCCATGAGCGCTTCATCTGGGTGAAGACTTTGGATGGGACGGGACTGGTGGTGTACCCGCGGGCGTCCACCCGCTGACGGCGCGGCACTGGCGGCTTCCCTCGGGCGCGGGAGCGGGTAGAAAGCGGTCATGGCCTATGACCGCACGCTGCTCGCTCCCGAGGCGCTCCAGTCCTTCCTCGCCCAGCATCCCGAGTGGAAGCACGAGGGCGGGATGATTCGCCGCACGTACGAGGCGCCCTCCTTCCTCGCCGGCATCGCCTTCGTGGAGAAGGTGGCGCAGGCGGCGGAGAAGGAGAACCACCACCCGGACATCGACATCCGCTGGAGGAAGGTGACGCTGGCGCTCGTCACCCATGACGCCGGGGGCCTCACCTTCCGCGACACCGGCCTGGCCGCCGAGGCCGACCGTCTCTTCGCGGAGGTGGTGCGGGCGAAGTGAGCGCCGGGGTGCGGAGGGCCTGGCGCGTCCCGGGCAGCGAGCACGGAGGCCGCGTGCCGCGCGAAGCGGCGCGTGAGCCGTGTGCCACCATGAGCGCGCGGTGCGCGGGGGCAGCGGTGGGCCCGGGCTCACTGAGCGCGCGGTGCGCGGGGGCAGCGGTGGGCCCGGGCTCACTGAGCGCGCGGTGCGCGGGGGCAGCGGTGGGCCCGGACTCACTCGGCCCGGCCGCCCCCGGGCGCGCGCGGGGTGGACTGCCTTGAGCGCGGGCTCGAGATGCGCGGTGGCCCTGCTCTGCGCGGCGGTGCTGTGCGGCGCCCCGGCGGCGTGGGCGCAGGACGAAGAGCCCCAGGCGCCGCGCCCGGAGCGGCTGTACTTCAACCCCGGCTCGCTGCTGGGCTCGGCGCGCGTGGTGGCGCTGGGCGGCGCGTACGTGGGCATTGCCGAGGGCGCCGCGGGCTTCCCCAGCAACCTGGCGGCCCTGGCGCACCGGAGCGCCTCGCTGGAGAAGGACTGGGACCTGGGCGTCACGCTGACCTGGCTGGACCTGCCCTTCACGGGCGGGCGCAAGCGGGATTTGGACAACGACGGCCGGCCGGACGAGTCGGAGGACAGCCGGCAGCTGCTGGGCGGGCTGCTGCTGCAATACAAGCGCTTCGGCATCGGCTTCGCGCTGCGCAACAGCTCGGTGTCCTACTGCGCCACGGCCGCATGCAACGGGGACAGCGAGCGCATCCGCGTCTCCCTGACGCAGTCGGTGCTGGCGGGGGCGGTGTCCTTCGGACAGGACGACTTCATCCTCGCGCTGGGGCTCTTCGCGGCGCAGGCGACCTTCCGGCTCTCCTCGGGCGGTGACGAAATCCGGTACGGCGACACGGGCGTGGAGGTGGACATGCTGTACCGGCCGCACGGGCGCGCGTGGCGGCTGGGCGTGACGGTGCGGCCGGAGGTGGTGGCGGACCTGAGAGATGAAGACGGGCAGGCGCCGGTGCTGGCGGGCCGCACGCTCTTCGGCGCGGTGGTGTCGCCGGCGGTGCTGTCCCTGGGGGCGAGCTGGCGCTTCGGCGAGGGCGCCGAGCGCTACAACCGCCTGTCTCCGGCGGCGCGGCGGCAACTGGTGGTGGAGGGAGACGCGCTGCCGGTGCCGGCGGAGGAGCCGAAGGGTGCGCCCGCGGGGCGGTGGCTGCTCAGCGCGCAGGTGGACCTCTTCTCCGGCGTGGACAACGCGGTGCCGTTGCGCTCGTTCGCCTCCACGGGGGAGGCGCAGCCGGTGGGCCACGCCTCCGAGTTCGCGCCCCGCATCGGCGTGGAGCACGACACGGTGCCGGGGATGATTCGCCTGCGCGCGGGCGTCTATGCGGAGCCCTCGCCCTTCGACGGCCGGCCGGCCCGGCCGCACTTCACGGGCGGCTTCGAGGTGTTCGTCCTGCGCTACTGGGAGGACTGGGCGCTCACCGCGTCCTTCGACCTGGCGCGCCGGTACACCAACGTGGGCCTGTCCGTGGGATTCTGGCGGTGATGCGGACGGGACTGCTCACGGTGCTGGCGCTGGTGGGCTTCGCGGCCAACTCGCTGCTGTGCCGCGCGGCGCTGGCGGGAGGCGGCCGGCTCATCGACGCGGCGTCCTTCACCGGGGTGCGGCTGGTGTCCGGCGCGGTGGTGCTGGCGGTGCTGCTGCGGGCGCGGGGCGGGAAGCACACGGGCGGCTCATGGCCCTCGGCGCTGGCGCTCTTCGTGTACGCGGCGGGCTTCTCGCTGGCGTACGTGCGCATCCCGGCGGGTGTGGGGGCGCTGCTGCTGTTCGGCTGCGTGCAGGCGACGATGCTGGGCACGGGGCTGGCGCGCGGTGAGCGTCCGAAGGGGCGCGAGGTGGCGGGGCTGGTGCTGGCGCTGGGCGGGCTGGTGGGGCTGACGGCGCCCGGCGTGTCCGCGCCGGACCCGGTGGGCGCGGCGCTGATGGCGGGCGCGGGGGTGGCGTGGGGCGTGTACTCGCTGCGGGGGCGCGGCAACCGCAATCCGCTGGCCGCGACGGCGGACAACTTCCTGCGCTCCGTACCCCTGACGGCGGCGCTGTCGGGTGTGGGACTGCTGGTGCAGGGGACGCCGCATGCGACGGGGCAGGGTGTCGCGCTGGCGGTGGGCTCGGGAGCGCTGGCGTCGGGCGTGGGCTACAGCCTGTGGTACGCGGCGCTGCCGCACCTGACGGCGACCCGGGCCGCCATCGTACAGCTCTGCGTGCCGGTGCTGGCGGCGGTGGGCGGTGTGCTGCTGCTCGGGGAGACAGTGACTCAGCGCCTGGTCCTGGCGGGAGCGGCGCTGCTGGTGGGCGTGCTGCTGGCGCTCTCCGCGAAGGCGGCGCCCCGTGCACCCGTGGCGCGGGCGTGAGGAAGTGAGTCACGAAGGTCAGGGCGCTTGCATCTCCCACAAGGCCCCGAGCTCCAACTCCAGCACTTCGAACGGCTCGGCGCGCACGCGAGCATCATCCGCCCAGGTGCCCCGCTCCACCCACTGTCCGTCTTGCAACTGGAACACCTCCAGCGTCCGCGTGCCCGGGTCCACCAGCCACACATGCGAGACTCCCTCGCGTGCGTAGATTTCCCGCTTCCGCTTGCGGTCCAGGCCCGCGGTGGAAGGAGAGAGCACCTCGCAGACCCAGTCCGGCGCCTGGGTGAAATACGGGACACGGGGCACCTGGGGCATGCGCTCGCGACGCCAACCCGCGATGTCCGGCACCAGGACATCCTGGCTGAAGTGCAGCTCCGGTTCGGTCATGAGCCACCAACCCCCGGGCCCACCCCTCCCAAACTGAAATGCACCTCCCAGGGCCATGAGCAGCACGGAGTGCGCAATGCCATGCGGGCTCGCGGGCCGCGGCATGACGATGAGCTCGCCGTCGATGATCTGCCCGACGACCGTATCGGGCAGCGCCTCCAGGTCGGCATACGTCGCCGGGCGCTTGGTCTCCTTGCTCATCTCGGAACTCCCCAGGCCACCCACTCCCCACCCTTCCATCATCGACCCTGCCTCCCTGGAGTGGAACCCCACCCTCTACCGCGTGTCCACTACTTCCTACCCCACGGGTCTGACACCACGATGTAGCGCCCCTCCCCGCCACGTCACCGAGAAGCGCAAACACTGGCTTCCATGACGCGCCTGTGACGGCCGACTCGCCTTGCTCGAACGGGCCATGGCAGCGTCACTCCCATCTCCCCAAGGAGGGGCTCGTGGAACGACGCGCGACGATGCACCGGGGCTGCAACCTGAGCTGGTTCGTGGAGGGACAGGGGACTCCCGTCGTGCTCATCCAGGGCTCGGGCGTCGGCGCGAATGGCTGGAGGCCGCAGCTGGACGCACTGACGCCGCGCTTCCAGTGCCTGTGCTTCGACAACCGCGCCTATGGAAGGAGCGTTCCTTCCGCCGAGCCGCTCTCCCTCGAGCTCATGGCCGAGGACGTCCTCGCGCTGATGGACGCCCAGGGCTGGCAGAGCGCGCACCTCGTCGGGCACTCGATGGGTGGGCTCATCGCGCAGTACGTGGCCCGGCGTGCGAAGGCACGGGTGCGAAGCCTCGCGCTCCTGTGCACGTTCGCCAATGGCAAGGCGCCCTCCAGGCTGACGCCGTGGCTCGTGCGCGTTGGCCTGCGCACCCGCATCGGCACCCGGCGCATGCGCCAGCGCGCCTTCATGGAGATGGTGCTCACCCACGAGGAACTGGTGGCCGTGGACGCTGATGCCATGGCGAAGAAGCTGGGCACGCTCTTCGACCGAGACCTCTCGGCGTCCCCGCCCATCCTGATGCAGCAGGTGCAGACCATGGCCCGCGCGGATGCACGGCCATTCCTCTCCGAGCTGGCCGGCCTCCCCACGCTCGTCGCGAGCGCGGAGCATGACCGCATCGCCACACCCGCCTCCGGCCGCGAGCTGGCCCAGGGGATTCCCGGTGCGCGCTACATCGAGCTGAGCGGCACCGCCCACGCCATGACGATTACACGCGTCACGGAGGTCAACGCCCTGCTCCTGGAGCATCTGGCGCAGGCAGAGCGGAACTTCAGCACCGTTGCATCCGCCGCACGGGGTTGACCGCCTCGGCGCGCCGGACGCCTGCCCGCCTGCTCACGGTCCCCGGTATCGGCTTGCCTTTCCCCCTCGCTTCTTGAAGAAGAAGTCTCGCCATGCCCGCCGAGCCCGCGCCGTCCCCACTCCCCTCCTCCCCGGAGCCGGGAGGCCCTCCCTTCGACACGGATGGCGCGCTGCTCACGTGGCTGCGCACGCACGGCATCGAGCACGTCACCCGCCTGAGCCTCGTCATGCTCGGCCCCCGCGTGGAGGCCCCGCTGGTGCCGCAGTTCCGCATGGCCATCGCCGGGCGCAGGCTGGTGGAGCTGGCCAGCGCGGAGTCCGTGGCGCGGTGGACCTCCGACGTCCAGCCGTCCCCGAAGATGCGGGACCTGCTCCCCCGCCTCGCCTGCCGCTTCCTGGAGGACGAGCGCGCCGCCGCCGAGGACGCCCGCGCCTCCCTCCCCGAGCGCCTGCGTCCTCCCGAGGAAGCCCGCGCCCACCCCGTCCACCGCCTCCTCATGGAGCTGCGGGCCCGAATCCCCGGCACCGTCGCCGCCCGGCCGCGGCGCTGGCTGTCCCCGGAAGCCCTCCAGCACGACGCCGTCCTCCCCGGCTTCAAGCTCAAGGAGACGCGCTGCTCGGAGTTGCCGCTCGGCGCCGTGGCCGGCTTCATCCTCCCCGAGGCACGCCTCACCTTCTCGCCCACGGAGGTGAAGGCGGACTGCTCCTGCGGCGCCACCGCGTGCGTCCACATGCTCGCCGCCATCGACACCGCCCTGCTCTGGCTGCGCCAGCCCTGGACGGACGAGCTCGGCGACCTGCTCGAGGAGCTGGTCCGCCCCGCGTGGGAGCGCACGCTGCGCGCCCTGGAGCGCGCCGTCGAGGAGAGCCCGGGCGCGGCGGCGGGCTCGGAGCTCTCCTGGCGACTGGAGGTCATCCCCAGCTACGGCGTGGAGCTCGCCCCCTACATCCACCGCCGCAACAAGAAGGGGCAGCTCAGCACCGGCTCGCGGCTCACCCGGCGACGGCTCCTCCAGGAGTACGGCTCGCTGCTGTCCCCCACCGACGCGCGCCTCGCCGCGCTGCTGCCGGAGACCGCGGCCCCCGCTTCACGAGAGCTGCTCTTCGAGCTCGCCAACCACCCGCGCATCTTCCTGGAGGACACCCCGGAGCTGGTGCGAATCGAGCGCGCCCGGGTGGGGCTCGTCGCCGAGGACCGCGACGGCACCGTCATCGTCGCCGCCGGTGTGGACGGCGCCACCCTTCCCCCCACCCTGCTGGAGCGCGTGCGCAAGTCGAAGCCCGAGGAAGCCCTCTTCTTGTGGGACGAGGGCTCGCGCCGGCTCACCGTGCTCGACGTCAGCGCGGAGGCCCGCGCCGTCCTCTCCGTGCTCCAGCGCCACGGCAACGCCTTCCCTCCGGAGAGCCACGGCGCGCTCCTGGAGCGCCTGTCGAGGTTCTCCCAGCGCCTGCCGGTGGCCATGCCCCGCAGCGTCATGGGCGAGGCCCTCCCCACGCGCAACCTCATGGTGCTGCGGCTGGAGGCCCAGCACGGTGGCGGCGTGCGCCTGGAGCTCCGCACGCGTCCGCTGCCTGACAGCGGAGCCTTCATCCCCGGTGAGGGCTCCCGCGACGTCCACGTGCGGCGCGGCACCACGCCCTTCCACGCGGTGCGCGACTTCGTCCAGGAGCGCGAGGCCGCCGAGGCGCTCCTGGCCCGGCTCCCGCTCGACACCGCCAGTCCGGACGAGGTCTTCCCCTATACCTTCCTCTACACCAGCGCCCACGGCGCGCTGACGCTGCTCAAGGTCTGCGCCGCGCTGGAGCCGAAGCCCGAGCTGGAGTGGACCGGCGCGCCCCTGCGGCTGCTCGCCGGACGCGGGCCCGCCGCCCTCAGGGTCACCGTCGAGCGCAAGCGCCACTGGTTCGGTGTGCTCGGCGCGCTGTCCGTGGACGGAGAGCGCGTGGAGCTGGCCCGGCTGCTGGACGCGGCCCGCCGCAAGGAGCGCTTCGTCCACGTCACCGCGCAGTCCTACGTGGAGATTGAAGACGCCCTGCGCCAACACCTGGAGCGGCTGTCGGACCACGCGTACCTCTCGCGCCACGGCCTGGAGGTGGGCCCGTCCGCCGCGGAGGCCCTGAGCGCGCTCGGCGCCGCGGGCGCGAAGGTGGAGTCGGACGCCGCGTGGCAGCAGCTCGTGGAGCGCATCTTCGCCGCGAAGGAGCTGCGCCCCCGCGTGCCCGCGACGCTGAAGACGGAGCTGCGCGACTACCAGCTCGACGGCTTCCGCTGGCTCACGCGGCTGGCCTCGTGGAACGCGGGCGGCGTGCTCGCGGACGACATGGGCCTGGGCAAGACGGTGCAGGCCCTGGCCGTGCTGCTCGACAGGAGCAAGCTCGGCCCCGCGCTGGTGCTGGCCCCCACCTCCGTGGCCTTCAACTGGATGGATGAGGCGAAGCGCTTCGCCCCCTCCCTGCGGATGCACCTCTACGCGGACGCGGAGGACCGGGGCGGCACGCTGGAGCGCCTGGGGCCGAAGGACGTCCTCGTGCTCAGCTACGGCCTGCTCACGCGCGACATCGAGCGGCTGTCCGCCCTGCGCTTCTCCACCGTCGTCTTCGACGAGGCCCAGACGCTGAAGAACGCGGCGACGCACCGCTTCCGCGCGGCCAGGCTGCTGGAGGCGGACTTCCGCTTCGCCCTCTCCGGCACGCCGCTGGAGAACCACCTGGGCGAGCTGTGGGCCCTCTTCGCCGTCGTCTTCCCGGAGCTGCTCGGAAGCTGGGAGGCCTTCCGCGAGCGCTTCGCGGCGCCGATTGAAAAGGGCATCGACCCCACCGCCGCGCCCGCGCTGGCCCGCGTCCTGCAACCCTTCCTCCTGCGGCGCACCAAGGCCCAGGTGGAGGCGCAGCTGCCCCCGCGCACCGACGTGCGCGTGCCCGTGGTCTTCTCCTCCGCCGAGTGGCAGCTCTACGAGGATGCCCGGCTCGCGGCGCTCTCGGACCTGGAGACGCGCAAGGCGAAGCTGCGCGAGCAGGAGCGCCGCATCGAAGTCCTGGCCGCGCTCACTCGGCTGCGCCTGCTCGCCTCGCACCCGCGCCTCTACGACGCGTCCTCCACGCTGGAGTCCTCCAAGCTGAAGCGCTTCATGGAGCTGGTGGAGGAGCTGCGGGCGGAAGGGCAGCGGACGCTCGTCTTCAGCCAGTTCACCTCGCACCTGGCGCTGGTGCGCGAGGTGCTGGACGCGCAGGGCATCCGGTACGAGTACCTGGACGGCCAGACACCGCAGGGCGCACGGGCGGAGCGGGTGCGGGCCTTCCAGGAGGGCACCGCGCCGCTGTTCCTCATCTCCCTCAAGGCCGGCGGCTTCGGCCTCAACCTCACCGCCGCCACCAGCGTCATCCACCTGGACCCGTGGTGGAACCCGGCCGTGGAGGACCAGGCGTCCGACCGCGCCCACCGCATCGGCCAGGAGCGTCCCGTCACCGTCTACCGGCTGGTGGCGCGCGGCACCCTGGAGGAGCAGATGCTCGCGCTGCACGAGCACAAGCGCGCGCTGGTGGCCGGCGTCCTCGAAGGCAAGGACCAGGCGGGCCGGCTCACCACGAAGGAATTGCTCGCCCTCCTCGCCCAGAAGCTCGCCCCTCCGGCCCCGACCGGGGATGAGCCGCCGCCCACCCGTCACTGAGGTGCACCGGGGGCACCATGGGCCCGGGCGCGCCGCGGTGGGTAAAACGCGCGCCCCACCTGTGGCGCGGCGGGGTGCGGTGGAAGGAACGTTCCTTAGGATTCAACAGAACTCTGGAGCGGCCCGAGCAGCCAGCCATCCCTCTAGAGCCGTGGTGAGCCTGTCCTGGCCGCGCGCGAGCGTCTGCCACCCGGGGCGTCCGTTGTGTTTGAGGTGGCCGCCCAGCCCGCCCAGGGCGAGGAGTGCCTCACCGCAGGTGGGTTTGGGGCCGAGGTGCACGCGCACCGAGAGATGGCGCAGCAACGCGAGCTCGTCGGGGCTGAAGAGGTCCGTAGCGAGAGTGGTGGGGGACTGGTGCGCCAAGGTTCTGAGGGCCAGCAGGCGCCAGGCCAGCGGAAGCAGGAGTGCGAGGGCGTTGAGCAGCGCGTGCAAACTCATCAACTGACGCTTCTCCAAGGCACAGCCTGTCTTGAGGGCCTTGAAGAGTTCCTCCACACTCCAGCGTGCCCGGTAGCAATCCACCACGTGCGCGACAGCCTCCGGGGTGTCCACCGGCAGCGTCGTCAGCAGCACCCAGCGCACCGGTTGCTGGCCCTCGGCAGGCCGCGGCTCCACCACCTCCACCGCATTGAGAGTCAGGGTGGAGGGCACGTCCGCATCGCGTTGGGAGTACTCGCTGGCGTGCAGGACCAACCCGCTTCGGGCACGCACCTCAAGGTGCGCGGTGCGCGCCTGCCGTGCGGGCTGCTTTTTGGCGGGCGCGCCCCCATTGCGGCCCTTCCACCGGGCCTTGACCGCCCCGAGCGACACCTCTCGGGTGAGCAGTGTCGGTGCGGTTTCGAGTGCGGCGTGTAGGTGGCGGGCCGGGTCCGTCTCAGAGCCCAGTGCGTCCACCAGCCGGTTGAAGCGAGTGCGGATGACGAAGGCGCAGTCATGCTGGGTCAGCTCGTAGAAGAGACGGAAGCTGTCGGCCTCCTGGTCCATGACGTGCACCACCTGGGGCACGCTGGCCTGGGTGCACCGCTGCTGCACGGTGTGCGCCAGCGTCTGCCACATCTGCGACTCACGCTCTGCCTGCGGGCGTGCCTGGCTCTCCTTCTTCTGCTGCGCAGTGGTGCGCTTGGGGCGCACAGGACGCACGTGGGGGTGCAGTCCGACAACGCCCAACGGGTGCGCCAGCACGTGCTCAGGCGACGGTAGACTGCAGGCGAGCGCCAGGTGGGCCTCGAAGCCGGATTCGCCTCGGTTGAGCGTCCCCACCCCCTCGCGCACGCCCGCCTCACTGCCCACAAACCGCACGTTGGTGGTGTCGTGAGCGACGACCACGGGGCGGCCCTGCGCTGCCGCGGCCTGGCAGCGCGCAAGACTCTGCGCGATATGGGGCGCCAGCACGTCCGCCCACTCCACCTTCTTATTGCTCAGCAAGCGGTAGCACCCCTCCAGCTCCGCCGCGCCTCGGCAGGCTTCCGGAAAGCTAGTGCCGGGCGCAGGCGCGAGCCGCTCGGCAATGGCCACCAACCTCTGGGTGCGACGGGTGTCCCCCAACTGCGCTGACTCATACTCCTCTGGAAGCGGAGGCAGCCGGGCTGAAGAACAGGCAGGCACACTGGCCGCAGCAGGCTTCTTGCGCAAGAGCATCTATGCGCAACCCGTCTCGCGTTCTGTTGAATCCTAAGGAACGTTCGTTCCACTCGGATGCGGCGGCCCCGCGCGGCGAAGCGGGCAGGCGGGCAGACGTCGAGCCCCTTGTTGCTCGCACCGTGTGGCATGCGGACCCTCCTCCTCGGCGGAGGGGGTTTCATCATGCGTCTGGGGCTGGGGTGGCGTTGGGCCCGGACCGTCATCGGGATGACGGTGCTGGGTTGGATGGGGATGGTGACGGCTTGCAGCAGCGGTGAGGCGCACGCGCCTGCTGACACGGGAGACTGCACGGACACGCTCGGAGGAGACTGCTCCGCGGCGCCCGAGCCGACTCCGGACGACGGTGGCGACCTCCCGCCGCCTGTCGAGCAACCCCAGGAGGAGCCTCCTCCGGACACCAGCCAGGACCCCGTGACGGAGCCACCGCCGCCCCCGCCGGGGCCGGGCGCCACGCTGTGGGTGGCGCGCGAGGGCACGCCGCAGGACGACCTGGCGCTGGACGCGGCGGTGGACGCCAGCGGCGACATCCTCACGGTGGCCGTCCACGGCATCGATGACCTGGAGACCCGCACCCGGACGGATGACCGCGTCTCCCTGGTGCTGACGCGGCGCTCGGCGGACGGTGAGACCCGCTGGCAGCGGACCTACGAGGTGCGCGCGCCCGAGACGCCCGCGGAGCTGCACGCCGACGTGCGCGCCCACGTGGCCGTGGACCCGGCGGGCGGCTTCTTCCTGGCGGGCAACGTGACGGGCCTGCTGGACTTCGAGACGCGCGAGCTGGGCGACGGCGCCTTCGTGGCCCGGATGGATGCGAATGGCAACCTCGTCTGGGCGAGCACGCCCGCGGGCAACGGCCTCACCGTGGCGGACCTCGCGGTGGACGCCCAGGGCCGCGCGCTGGTGGCCCTCAACGGCTCCAGCGCCGTGGTGGTGACGTACTCGGCGGACGGGAAGGCGGAGCACTCCCTCTCCATCGGCAGGCCCGACGGGAAGGAGGACACCGTGGAGGTAATTACCCTCGCGGTGGACGGCCGCGGGCGGATGGCGGTGGGCGGCCGCTACGTGGGCGCGGTGCGCTTCGGCAACCAGCACGTGGAGTCCACCCGCGACGGCAGCCCCTTCCTGGCGCTCTACTCGGACGGCGCGCTGACGTGGGCCAAGGCGCTGCGGCACGCACGCGGCGCCGTGACGGCGGTGGGGCTGGACACCGCGGGCGAGGTGGTGGCCACCGGGCCCTTCCTGGGCACCGTGGACTGGGCGGGGAAGAAGCTCCAGGGCCACCCCTACCGCTACAGCCCCTTCCTCATCTCCACGCAGGCGGGTGGCCAGGAGCGCTGGGGCCGCAACCTGGGTGACGGGCTCCAGGTGGGCGCGCTCGCGGTGGACGCCTCGGGCGAGGTGGTGGTGGGAGGCTTCACCTACAACCGCATCGAGGACGGCGCCGCCAGCTCGGACGGCATGGGCTCCTCCCAGCCGGTGGCCCTGCGCTACGACGCCACCGGCGCGGTGGTGGCCACCCGCCTCTTCCTGTCGGACCCGCCCAAGCCCCGGGGTGAGCTGGCTGGCCTGGAGGCCATGCCCACCGTGGCGGTGCTGCCGGGAGGCGATGCCATCTTCTTCGGCCACACGGACCGGGACAGCGACTTCGGCCCCGGCCGTCGCTCCGCGGCCCGGGGGGACCTCTTCCTCCTGCGCCTCAAGCGCTGACGTCCGGCGACGGCGTCCGGAAGCCCGGCCGGGTCGGAGCCCACCCTCCGACCCGGCACTTCCGTGTCTTTTGCGACAAGCCGGTTCATGCGACGTTCTTCTCCGCGAGAAGCACCCGCCCCGTACGCGCCTGTTTTGGGGAGGCGCGCACGAGGGAATACCCAAGCGGAGGAGAAGTCATGTCGAAGAGATTCACGTGGGTCGTCGGCGCGCTGGTCAGCATGAGCGCACTGCTGGCGGCCTGCTCGTCCGGAGGCAACACCGAGGGGAACCCGCCGGAGGAGCAGCCCGGTCTCGAGGGCGAGGCGCAGGTGTCGGTGAAGGGGCTGTCGGCCTGGGAAATCCAGTCCATGGTGGTGACTGCGCACCCGGCCAACGTCACCAAGGCGCTGGCGTACTCGTCCGACGCGGGCACCTTCACCGGGACGCTGGTGCTGCCGACGGGCACGCAGACGCTGACGGCGAATGGCTATGCCTACGTGGGCACCAACGACGGCGGCACGCCGGACGCGGGCACGGACGCGGGCAGCAGCAGCCTGACGCTGGTGGCCACCGGCACCGCGACGGTCAACATCGTGGCGAACACCACGGCGGCCGTCTCCATGCGCATCTATGACCAGACGCCGCCGGACCCGCAGCCGGACATCGCGCCGTACATCCGCTCGGTGACGGCCTCCAGCACGAGCACGCAGGTCAACCAGGCCATCACCCTGTCCGTGGTGGCGACGGACCTGGACGGCGACACGCTGTCCTACTTCTGGTCGAGCGACTGCCCCTCCAGCTTCTTCTCCAACCGCACCTCGGCCACGACGTCCTGGGCGAGCTCCGCTCCGGGCGCATGCACCCTGAGCGTGGAGGTGATCGCGCGCGGCCAGACGGTGTACGAATCCCTGTCCGTGGTGGTCTTCTCGGGTGGCGCGGATGGCGGCACGGGCGGCGCGCAGGTGAATGGCGAGTACATCCAGCGGCCGGAAATCTACGCCATGGGCATCTACAACAGCGGCTCGATGCCGTTCACCATCATCTACCGCTTCAACTCCACGGCGAACCTGCCGAACGTGGCTCCGAACCAGGAGTACTACCTGGAGTTCCCCATCGACTACGGCACGCGCACTGGCAACCGCAGCTCGAACCTGACGGTCTCCTGCGGCACCGTGACGAAGAACTACGACACGTGCACCCAGAACGCGAACTGCTACAGCAACTACATCTGGGTGACTCCGGATGCGGGCGTGGGTGGCACGGCGTGCAAGGTGACGGCGAGCGCCACCAACGAGATGCTGACGGACAGCTTCTCGGCGGGCGTCCTCGTGCGGTAGTCGGCGCAAGAGCGCCGGGCGCGCCCCTGGGGCGCCCGTGCGTGCTCGAGGGCCACGGTGCGCGGCGAATGTCCGCGACCCGTGGCCCTTCGTGTTTCCAGCGGGCGGCTGCGAGTGGCGCGGGGAGGAGCGGGGCGAAGCCCGCACCCGGCCCTGGCGCCTGCATGCCAGCGGCTGCGGGTGGCGCGGGGCGGGACGGGGCGAAGCCCGCCCCCAGCCCTGGCGCCTGCATGCCAGCGGCGCGCTCTCGTGGCGGGTGGACGGGGCGAAGCCCACGCACCCCGCCGGCACGCTAGCGGCGCGAGCTCTTGCGGCTGGTGGTGCGGCGAGCGGCGCTCTTGCGCGCGCCCCCTCGTGCGGAGGTCTTCCGAGCGGTGGTCTTGCGAGCCGTCCTCCCGGCGGCGGCCGTCTTGCGCGTGGTGGCCTTGCGAGCGCCACGGCCCGTCGCGCGGGTGGCCGTCTTGCCGCGAGCAGCGCTCTTGCGGGTGGCCGTCTTGCCGCGGGCGGCCGTCTTGCCCCGCGTGGTGGCGCGCTTCGCGGAGGTCTTCCGCGCGCCCTTCCGGGCACCGGCGGCGCGAGTGGAGGTCTTGCGGGTGGTCCGGCGCGCCGAGGTGCCGCGACGCCGCGTGGACGTGGTGCCTCCCGTGCCGGTGGTGGGGGTGGACGCCACGGCGTCGGTGATCTGCGAGTTCACGAGGGTCTCATTCGTCATTCAATCGGCTCCGGAAGAGAAGACAGCGTGTGATGCCAGAGCAGGGTACGCCCATTCCTTCACGCGCAGTGCAGCGAACCCATGAAGATGAACGACAGCGGACGAATGACACGCGCGGCGCCGCTCAGCGAAGCGCGATGCCGTGCTCGCGACCGAGCTGCTCCACGTCCGCGAGCACGACGCTCAGCCCGCGCGAGCTCGCGACGTCCCAGGCGCGACGGACCCACTCCTCGACGCGCGCCGTATCGCCCCGCAGGGCATGTGTCCGCGCCACGTCGAGCTGCACATCGGCCAGCGTGAGCCAGTCCTGGTGGGCCTCGGCGTTGGCCATGGCCTGCTCCAGGTGCGGGAGCGCGGACGCGGCATCCTGGCGGCGCAGGTGGACGCGGCCCAGGGCGGCGTGGGACTCGCGCAGGCTCGCCGGGTCCTTCACCTCCTCCGCCATGCGCAGCGCCCGCTGCACGGCGGCGAGCGCCTCGTCACTCCGGGGCTCGCGCAGGGTGAGCACCTGGGCCACGGCAATCAGCGCGAACACCTGACCGGTGCGGAAGCCCACCTGCTCGCGCAGGCGCAGGCACTCCCGGTGCCACGCGAGCGCCGTGTCCAGGTCCCCGTCCTTCTCGAAGAGGTCGGCCAGGTGACGCAGGTCATACGACTGCATGAGCGCGTCTCCGGACTCCCGTGCGAGCGCGAGCGAGCGCTCGAAGAAGCCGCGCGCTCCGGCCGCATCCCCCTGGAACTGCCGGGTGAGGCCCAGGTGGAAGAGGGCCTCGGTGGCACCCCGGGCATCCCCTGCCTCCGAGGCCAGGACATGGGCCCGCTCGAAGAGGGCGACAATGGGCTCCCACTCGCCTCGTCCCGCGACGACCTTGTTCCAGTAGAGGAACATGCCGTGGGCATCGAGCGCGGCGGCCAGCGCGCTCCGGTCCCCCGAGTCCTCCGCGAGCTGCCGCGCGCGCTGGAGGACGGCGAGCACGTCGGCCTCCTTCATCCCCGGCTCATGGCGGAGCTGGCGCGAGAGGACCCGGCCCAGCTCCGCCTGGAGGCGGGCCTCACCGGCGGCGTCCTTCAGCAGCCGGGCCCGTTCAATGGCGAAGCGTCCCAGGTCCGTGGCCTCGTGGAAGCGGCTCTCCAGGTCATACGCCTGCATGACGGAGACGGCGGACGCGGCGAACGAGGCCCCCTGCACCGTGCGCCCCGCGCCCCCCTGCCCCGCCCGCCCGGCCGCGCAGCCAGTGACGAGTCCCAGCAGTCCCACGAAGATGATGCGCCGCATGTCTTCCTCCCGGGAGGCGCTCTGGCCTCCATCGCCCGGAAAGCTACGGAGGCGCCCGGCGGAAAGGGCGCTCCTGGGACGAGGCGCGGCAGGAAGGGACGAGCCGCATGCCCCGGGTGACGGGACGCGGCGCGCCGAGCCTCCCTAAAGAGGATGACCGAGCACCTGCTCCAGCCGCGCACGGTACGTCCGGCTCAGCGTCAGCTCCCGCCCGTCGCGCAGCAGCAGCCGGTGGTCCCCGGACAGCGTGGGTGACAGCGAGTGGATGCGGTCCACGTTGACGAGCACCGAGCGGTGGACGCGCGCGAACCTGCGCGAGGCGAGCCGGGCCTCCAGCTCCGCCATCGTCTCGCGCAGCAGGTGTTCCTCACGGCCCACGTGCAGGGTGACGTAGTTGCCGGCGGACTCCACCCAGTCGATGTCCTCCACCGGCACGAGCAACGTCTGCGCGCCGGACTTCACCACCAGGCGCTCGGCGCCCGGAGCCACGGGCCGCAGCTCCTGGAGCAGGTGCTGGAGCTGCTGCTTCAAGTCCACCGGGGGCGAAGCCAGGCGCTCGCGGACGCGGGCCAGGGTGCGCCGGAAGCGCTCCACCGTGAAGGGCTTGAGGAGGTAGTCCACGGCGGCGGCTTCGAACGCGCGCACCGCGTGCTGCGGCCACGCCGTGACGAAGACGACCACGGGCGGAGGCGTCCCCGCCGCTTCCGCGAGCACGCCAAAGCCATCCCGCTCCGGCATCTCCACGTCGAGGAACACCAGCGCCGGACGCTCGCGGGCGATGACGGAGAGCGCCTCCTGCCCGTCGCCGCACTCGGCCAGCGGGTGCAGGTCCGTCTCCGGAGCCAGCAGGGTGCGCAGCCGCTCGCGGGCCAGGGGCTCGTCATCGACGATGAGGGTGCGGACCGTCATGGCCGGGCGCTCCGGTAGGGCAGCGAGAGGGACACGGAGAACCCGCGCGGCGCATTGGCCTCCAGCGTCATCGAGTGCGCGGCCCCATGGAGCCGCTCCAGCCGGGCCCGCGTGCTTCCCAGCCCGATGCCCTCGCGCAGCCCCTCCAGTCCGGAGGACGGTGGCCCGACGCCGTCATCCCGGACCTCCACGGACAGCCGCGCTCCGGAGCGAGAGGCCCGGACCCACACCCGCCCGGGCCCCCGGCGAGGGGCGATGCCGTGGCGGATGGCGTTCTCGACCAGCGGCTGGAGCAGGAGCGGCGGCACCAGCGCGTCGCGAGCCTCGGGGGCCACGTCCACCTCCACGTGGAGCCGGTCGGAGAAGCGGGTGCGCTCGATGTCGAGGTACGGCGCGAGCAGGTCCAGCTCCTCCGAGAGGGGCACCTCGTGGCGGCCGTCGCGCTCCAGGCTGGCGCGCAGCAGCTCACTGAGCTGGCCCACCATGCGGTCCGCGGCCTCCACGTCGCGGTGCATGAGGGCGGAGATGGCGTGGAGGGTGTTGAAGAGGAAGTGCGGGCGGAGCTGGCTGCGCAGCAGGTGGAGCTGCGCCTGCGCGAGCTGGGCCTCCAGCTGCGAGGCGCGCACGGCCTCCTCGCGCACCTGCCGCGAGTAGCGCACGGCCGCGTCCAGCCCCACCACGGAGAGGTAGATGAGCAGGTCGAAGTCGGTCGTCTTCGACAGCATGTACGTGAAGTACGACCACGAGGCGGGCCAGCCGCCCACGGGCGTCAGCAGCAGGTGGCGCAGCCCCGCGTGCAGGGCCATGTGCGCCACGGCGAAGAGGAGGCCCGGTGGCAGGTGGAGCGCGAGCTGCACGGGCCAGGGCCGTCCGGTGGCGCGCACCCGCCGCGCGACGGCGAGGATGAACGGGGTGAGGAGGGCCCAGCTGTACCACTCGACGGCGCCCACGACGAACGTCTCGCCGAAGCCGGAGGGCTCGCCCAGCGACGCGCGGTAGACGGACAGCTGCGCGGTGTATACGAGCACCAGCACCGTGTAGCCGGCCAGCACCAGCGCGGGCCCGAGCCAGCGTCGTGGGACGCCCCCGGGCACGAATCGCGAGAGCCACGAGGGCCGGGACACGGAAGGGCTCGATGCCATGATGGGGAGGGATTGTAGGCCCACCCCCGGGGGTGCCGTCACACCGGGCCGGAGCGCCAGGCCCGGTGCCTCACGGCGTCAGCCCGCCCCCTGGAGGAAGGCGGCGAGCTTCTCGTACGCCACGGCCAGCGGCGGAATGGGCGCGCTCTCGTTGGCCTGGTGGGCCTGGGCCGTCTCACCGGGCCCGTAGTTCACCGCGTCCACGCCCCACTCGCCGAAGCGGGCCACGTCCGTCCACGCCTGCTTGGACGCGGCGGGCAGGCCCGTGAGCGCCAGCAGCTTCTTGAACAGCGGATTGCCGGCCGCCACCGGGCCGCTGGGCGAGGCGTCGGTGAACTCCACCTCCGCGCGGCCCGCGACGAGCGCCCGCACGTCCTCCTTCGCCTGCTCGATGCTCTTGCCCGGCGCGAAGCGGTAGTTGAGGTTCAGCTCGAACGCCTCGGGGATGACGTTGCGCGCGCGGCCGCCCTTGGCCAGCGTGGCGTTGATGACCTCGTAGAAGGGGAAGCCGGCGACATCCACCTCCACGCGCTGGCGGCCGAGCAATTCCGTGAGGAACGGCCCCGCCTTGTGGATGGCGTTCTCCCCCTGCCACGGCCGCGCCGAGTGCGCGCTGCGCCCGGTGAAGCGCACCGTCACCTGCATGGAGCCGACACAGCCCACCTGCACCACGCTGTCGGTGGGCTCCATGGCGATGCCGAACTTCACCCGCGCCAGGTCCGGACGCTGGGCGAACAGCGGAATGAGGCCGCTCTCCGCGTAGGCGCCCTCCTCGCGCTCGTAGAAGAGGAAGGCGAGGTTGACGGGCAGCGTGTCGCGGCGGAGGTCCTCGGCCAGCGCCATCATCACCGCCAGGCCGCCCTTCATGTCGGAGGCGCCGAGCCCGAAGATGCGCTCGCCCTCGATGCGCGGCTCGCGGCCCTGGTCGCTCGGGTGCGCGGGCACGGTGTCCAGGTGGCCGATGAGCGCCACCGTGGGACGCGCGTCCTCCAGGTGTCCGAGGAGCAGCGTGTGCCCGACGCGGAACACCTCGTCGCGCTTGAAGTGCTGGAGGGCCCAACGTTCGACGTGGTCGGCGATGGGGCCTTCGTGGGTGATGGGGCTGGGAATGCGGCACAGCTCGAGCGTGGTGTGAGCGAGCCGGGTGGCCAAGTCTAGGGAAGACATGCGGCGGGCACCATACCGCCGCGCCACCCGGAATGCAGTCGGCCCCGCGCCCGAGTGAGCGGCGTGTGACAGGGGCGGGACACCCGGTGGGGCAGTGGTGTAATCCCGTGGCATGTCCGAGAACGCGACCCAGGCCCTGCTCGCCCTGTGCGAAGACAAACGCCGATGGAAGGCGGAGCTGACCGTGGAAGCCGTCCGCGCGCTGCTGGCCCAGGGTGCCGACGTGAACGGGCGCGGCCAGTATGGCTCGACGCCGCTGCACCTGGCCGTGAACGCGCCCTACGCGAAGTCGGACCCGCGCCCCGATATCGACGTGGTACGCGCACTGCTGGAGGCGGGCGCGGACCCGAATGCTCGCGACGAGCAAGCCAAGACACCGCTCCTCCGCGCCGTCCCCCTCAACGAGGACACCGCCTACGAGCCGCACGCCCTGGAGCTCATCGCCGTGCTGCGCGCGGCGGGGGCGACGGTGCCCTCCGACGTGAAGGACTCCCGCTCGGCAGCGTTCTATCTCAGCGGTGCGGCGCTCTACAAAGAGCTGCTCGACGCGGGCGCCCCGGTGGACGCGCGCGACAACGGCGGACAGACGCCGCTTCACAGCGCGGCCTCACGCGGATTTGCGCCCATCACCGAGCTGCTGCTCGCGCGGGGCGCCGAGGTGAATCCGCTCGACCTGCTCGGCCGCACCCCGCTCGGCCTCGCGCTGCGCGAGCGCGACAAGCCTTGGGTCAAGGCCAACAACCGCACCGCGGGCTTCAAGGCCCTCATCGCCCTGCTGGAGCGCGCCGGGGGCCAGCCGCGCGTCCCCTACGCCCGGAACGAGGCGGACCCGTTCGCTCCCATCCCCGTCGACAGCGCCGCGCTGCGCGCCGCCGTGCCGAAGAACCGGTTCCCCTTCGAGCACGAGGTGGACTCGGCGCAGGAGCTCGTCACCGGAATCCACGGCTACGGCGAGCCCGAGCGGGCGCTGGCCCTGCTGACGGCGCTGGGGGACGTGCTCGGTGAGCCGCCGCGGCCCCTGCGCCTGGCGGGCCCGCTGAGGCTGGACCAGCCCTTCTTCCACCACGGCGACCTGGAGGTGGACGGCAACCTCGACATCGGCCGGACCTTCGGTGTCACGGGCAACCTCACCGTCCACGGCGTGCTGGAGGACCAGGACAACGACTCGAAGGTCAACGTGCTCGGGGACGTGCGCTGCCACGCGCTCTACACGGACGGGGAGATCAACATCCAGGGAGACCTCCACGCGCGCGACGTCGTCTACACCTATTACAACGACCACACGCTGGCAGCCCGCACCATCCACGCGCGCGTCGTCATCGAGGACGACCACGGCATCATGGCGTCCGTCCAGGCCGAGCATCACTTCGACATGGACACGTACAGCCAGGGCTACGGCGAAGGGGTGCCCGAGCGCCTGAAGGCGCTGTTCGTCGACGAGGTGTTCGAGGCCGAAGCGGAGGAAGAGCCGACCCGGCTCGACAGGGCCGAGCTCTTCGACCGCCTGCGCAAGGGCCTGCCCGTCTTCCGCGAGAAGCCCTGACGCGCAAGGCCCGCTCACGCGGACGAAGCGGCTTCCTCCTCGAAGCTCGTCACGCCCTCCAGCAGGGACGCGCAGAGGCACGCCGGGCCGTCCAGCGCGGTGAAGCCGTGCACGCTGCTCTCCGACTTCTCCAGCTCCTCGCCCGGCCACACCTCGTGGCCGTCGTCCTCGCGGAAGCCGCCCTCCAGCACCAGGTTCCACTCGCGGCCGTGGTGCGTGTGGCGCGGGTAGCGCACGCCCGGGTTGAGCCGGAGGATGCCGGCCAGCGTCCCCTCGCGCGCGGGCCCCGTCTCCACCGGCATCAACTCCGAGCCCTCCACCGGCCCCGGCATCCACATGGACGGGTCGCTCACGGACTCCAGCAGCGCCAGCGCCTTCTCACGCGTCAGGTCGAAGAACGCGGCCACGCGGTCCGCGAAGCGGGCCAGCCGCCCCGGGCCTTCCATCTGCGCCATCACCCGGGCCAGCACCTCGGGCGGAGGCTCCACGGGGACGACCAGCGCGGTGAGACCCTCACGCACGGGCAGCAGCCGGGCCGCTTCCGCACGGCACCGGGCACACTCGGCCAGGTGCCGCTCGGCGGCCTCCCAGGCCCCGGCATCCAGGGTGCCCAGCGCCCACTCAGGCAGGATGTCGTCCACGTGCTTCATCGTCACATTCCACCCCACTCCACCCTATCTACGGAATGTGGGCCCGGTTGGATTTCTCCAGGCTAGACGGGCACGGCGAAGTCGCGCAGGGCGGCGTTGAGGCTCGTCTTCCGGTCGGTGGACTGATTGCGCTGACCGATGATGAGCGCGCACGGCACCATGTATTTCCCGGCGGGGAATTGCTTCTCCCGCATGCCCGGAATCACCACGCTGCGCGCGGGCACCCGGCCCTTGTAGACCTTCTCCTCCGGGCCGCTGACGTCGATGATTGGCATGGACGCGGTGAGCACCACGTTGGCGCTCAGCACCGCCTCCTCCTCCACCACCACGCCCTCCACCACGATGCAGCGGCTGCCCAGGAAGGCGCCGTCCTCGATGATGACCGGAGACGCGGTGGGCGGCTCGAGCACGCCGCCCAGCCCCACGCCGCCGGACAGGTGCACGTGCTTGCCCACCTGCGCGCAGCTGCCGACGGTGGCCCAGGTGTCCACCATGGTACCCGCGCCCACGCGCGCGCCGATGTTGACGTAGCCGGGCATCACCACCGCATCCCGCTCCACGAAGGCGCCGTAGCGCACAGTGCCCGGGGGCACCACGCGCACGCCCGCCGCCTCCAGCCCCTTCTTCAGCGGCACCTTGTCGTAGAACTCGAAGGGGCCCACCTCCATCACCTGCATCTCCGACACCGCGAAGAACAGGAGGATGGCCTCCTTCACCCAGGCGTTGACCTTCCACCCGTCCGGGCCCTTCTCCGCCACGCGGAGCTCGCCCGAGTCCAGCCGGGCCAGCGTCTCGCGCACGGCGGCCACGTGGGCCGCATCCTTCAGCTTCGTCCGATCCGCGAACGCGGCGGACACCCTCTGCGACAGCTCGTCAATGGGGGACAGGGAGGAAGACATGGCCGCTCCTTGAATCACACTTTGGCGTGCCGCGCCGCACCCGAGTGCGGGCCCGGGTCCACACCGCCGGCTGCGGCCTCACGAGCGTGCTTCGCCCCATCCCACCGGCTCCGTCAGCGGGTGCGTCTGCGTGGGAATCTCCCCGTGCAGATTCCTGTCCGCCGCCACCTGCCGTCCGGCGCTCCGTCCCTCCAGCAGCACCTCGCCCCGCGCCACGTGCCGCACCCGCGACAGCGGCAGCTCCGTCCAGTGCGAGCTGAAGGGCCAGCGCCGCACGTACAGGTGCTCCTGCCCGATGAGGGCCACGTGCCCCAGCTTCTTCCCGTCCTCGTCGCGCACCCGCATGCCCTGAACGATGGAGCGCCGCTCGAACGGCGACGCCGCGTCTGGCCAACCCATCAATGTCACCTCCTCGCCTCTCAAGCTGGGGCCCCACCCGCCCGGCCGCGAGCACTCGGCCAGCGCCTGTCTCCCTACCTGTCCGCCCTGCTTTCGGCTGAAAATTTCCAGAGTTCTTGCGGGAATTCCTGAGCTTCGAGACGCAACCCCCTGGTTGAGAACGCGACAATCATGAGACCCTTGGGTCACCCCCCACCCCCCTTCCTGGAGGGCTCATGCGCGCATCCCCCCTGCGCCCGTGGTGCCGTGCCCTCGCTGTGCTCGTGCTGTCCACCGCCGGCTGTTACGGCCAGGCGTCCCTCGATATGCAGGGCGACGGGCCCAGCGACGAAGACCCGCCGGTGCAGCAGGACGGCTCCCTGGACTGCGACCTGGACGCCGTCCCCCAAAGCGTGACGCTGCAGGGCATCGCGGAGGACTTCGCGCGGACGGTGCACCCGGCCATGGTGCGCGAGACGTCCGGCTGCATCTCCTGCCACGCCACCACCACCGCCCGCCTCTTCAAGGTGAGCTACGAGGGCGTGGAGACGTTCTACGCCGCGCGCGCGGCCGGCTTCATGAAGCCGGTGTCCGGCTCGCTGCTCTCGCGCCTCGTCACGCTCGACGAGGCGGTGCGCATGCCCCGGGGCGAGCCGGCGTGGAGCAAGCAGGAGATTGCAGACGTCGCCCGCCTCACCTGCCAGGTGGCGGCGGTGGAGGCACGCCAGCCCGCGGCGAAGCCGGACGAGGAGTTCCCCCCGGCCCTGCTCCAGCCCTACACCGGTCCGGCGGTCGCCACGTATGACAACCCCTTCCTCGGCTTCGACCAGCTCAAGGGGAAGGTGAAGTCCGTCTTCAACGACACGTGGGTGCGCGGCGGCGTGGACCGCTTCGCGAAGAACGTGGGCCTCTTCGGAGGCGTGGACTACAAGGACCACTTCGTCGAGGCGCGCGCGGCCACCGCGGACTTCTTCCTCGGCCTGGATGACCTGGCCCGCGACGTGTGCCTCGTGGCGGCCACCAACAAGACGGGCCCCTTCGCCGGGCTGGACCTGGCGCAGCCGCTGGTGGACGTGCCCGCCCCCACGACGAAGCAGTACGAGATGGAGGCCGCCGCGCGCGCGGACGGCACCATCCCCGCCGGCACGCAGATTCTGGCCAGCACCGGCGGCAAGTCGGGCAGCACCGGGTGGAACCTCTACACCACCGGCAGCCTCTCCACGGCCCAGCCCTACCCCTTCCCCACCGGCAACACGTACCGCTTCACGGTGAAGGCGAAGGGGGATTTGTGCGGCCCGGACCTGCCGCACCTGCAGCTCAAGGTGGACGGCGTCGTCGTGAAGGAGTGGGACGTGCCCAACAACACGGCCTACGCGGACTTCGTCCACTCGCAGGGGGTGGCGGCCGGCGGCCACGTGCTGTCGGTGCACTTCACCAACGACTACGGCGAGTCCGGCGTCTGCGACCGCAACCTGCACGTGGACGCGCTCCAGGTGTACGGCCCCACGGAGGCCTCCACCGGCACGCAGCGCGCGGACGCGGCGAAGGCGAAGGTGGACACCCTCTACCGGCGCATGCTGTTCCGCGCCGCCACCGCCACCGAGCGCGCCAACGGCTACACGCTGGTGAGGGACCTCAACGACTTCGAGCCCAACCTCCCCAAGGCGTGGAGCGGCCTGTGCGAGGGGCTGATGCGCGCCCCCGACTTCCTCTTCACCCTGCCGCCCTCCTACGAGGCCCTGAGCGGCAAGGAGCGCGACAGGCTGCTGCTGGTGAAGCTGGCGCAGGACTTGACGGGCCGCCCGCCCACCGCCGCCGAGTTCACCGCGCTGGAGAGCGGCGCGAAGTCCTGGGAGGACATGGTCGACGCGTACCTCGAGTCGCCCGACTTCCAGACGTACTACTTCCAGCGGATGCGGGTGCGCACGGAGAGCGAGGGCACGCCCGACACGGACGAGCCCGCGCGCCTGTGGACGCACCTCGTCCTGGAGGAGAAGCCCTTCCAGGAGCTGCTCACCGGCGACTACTCGGTGGATGACGGCTTCCAGCAGGTGGCGCGCACGCCGGAGCACGGGAAGACGGGCGTGCTCACCATGAAGGGCTTCATCAAGAACAAGCCCGGCCTGCCGCACTACAACTACGCGGCGCGGGTGATGACGGACTTCATGGGCGCCCTGTACGAGGTGCCCTCGGAAGTGTTCGACATGCGCGGCGCCGCGACGGCCGCCTCCACGGTGGACCCCAACAGCATCTGCTTCGCCTGCCACCAGACGCTCACGCCGCTGGCGCACCAGCGCCTCAAGTGGGACGACGAGGGCAACTACCGCACCACCGACATCGAGGGGAAGCCGCTGGACGACAGCGACCGCGGGCTGGTGGGCGTCTACGCGTACAAGGGCCAGGGCATGGAGGCCTTCGCCACGCAGGCGGTGAAGAAGGAGGCCTTCGTGCGCCGCACCCTCAATGCCCAGTTCGCCCTCTTCTTCGGCCGGGAGATGCGCCACACGCAGGACGAGCGCGTCGTCTACAAGCGCCTCTGGGACGTCAGCCAGGAGAGCGGTGGAAACCTGAAGGCCGTGCTCAAGGCCGTCGCCACCTCACCGGAGTACCTGCGATGAACCGCCGCCAATTCCTCGCCGGCGCCGCCGCCGGCACCGCCATCAGCGCCCTGGACTGGCTCCGCTTCTTCCGGGCCTTCGGTGTCCCGGGCACGAAGAAGGAGCTGGGCCTGGCCGAGGCCGCCGCCGCCGAGGCCACCAACCCGCACTTCCTCATCTACTGGTTCCAGGAGGGCGGCTGGGACGGGTACAGCATGTTCAACCCCGTCCACACGCCCAACGACGGCGTCCGCGTCATCCCCGCGGGCGAGCTGCGCCCCGTCCCCTCGTGGAGCCAGCACCTCTACCGGCCCAAGAGCTACGGCACCTCGCCGCTGGACCCGCCGAAGACGCAGGGCAACATCCAGTACGGCTACCTCGCGCAGGACGGGCTGGAGCTGTTCCCGGACCTGGCGGTGGTGTCCAGCCACAACGGCAACACGTTCCACTCGGGCGGCCGGTGGGAGTACCACTACGGCAAGTACAGCGCGTCGCTGTCCGGCAAGCGCAACGCGGACGAGCGCACCGTCATGCAGGCCTTCTGCGAGGCGTACGGCAACGGCTTCCTGCTGCCGCACGTGTCGTGGCACCGGTGGCTGTCGGACGGTGAGCTGTCCATCCCGTCCTACCCGGACGGCACCGGCTACTACGAGCGGCTGGGCCCGGTGCACGCGCACACCATCTACGGCAAGACGCCGGCCGCCATGCGCGAGCGCCTGTCCTCGCTGGGCAGCGTGGCCCAGGGCCAGCGCGACGCGCGCATCCGCCAGTTCACCGACAACCTCCAGCAGAACTTCCTCGACGAGAAGAACAGCGAGTCGGTGAAGGCCTTCGCCTCCGCGCTGGAAATCCACCGCTCGCTCACCGCGGGCGGCACCATCAACCTGGACCCGCGCACCCTCTTCACCGACAGCGCGCTGCGCGGCGAGTTCGGCATCACCGCGGCGGACGAGGCCACGGACTCCTCGTCCATCAACGGCAACCCCGCCCGCTCGAAGGAGACGCCCAACACCAACGTGCAGGCGCTGATGACCTACGAGCTGATGACGAAGGGGCTGTCCATCGGCTTCTTCATCGAGAACCGGGGCCTGCGCCACTTCGACTCGCACCGGGACCGCCGCTTCATCATGAGCAACAAGGGCCAGGCGGACCAGCGCGACACCATGCGCCGCAACCTCTGGCTGCCGCTGAAGACGCTGGTGTCGAAGCTCAAGTCCACGCCGTACGGGACGACGGGGAAGAGCTACTACGACTTCACCACCATCGTCCTCGCCTCGGAGATGGGCCGCACCATCTCCGGCGACGTGGAGTCCATCCTCGCCAACTCCGGCCTGACGGACACGCAGAAGTACGACGAAATCCTGGCCCAGGACTGCTGCCAGCACTGGCGCGTCAGCAGCGCGGCCTTCCTGGGCGGCACCGTGCGCGGCAACACGCAGTTCGGACGGGTGGGCAGCAAGTCCCTGGAGGGCATCCCCCTCATGCCGGACGGCACGTTGGACCCGGCGTATGACCCGGACACCGGCCTGCTCGTCCCCGGCCGCACCAAGAGCACCAGCAGCTTCATCACCGACGCGGGCCACCTGTACGCGACGGCGCTGCACCTGTCCGGCCTGGACCCGGCCGCGCTCAAGTCCGCGGGCAAGGGGCGCAACGACAGGCCCGCGCTGAAGTTCATCAAGAAGCCCTGAGGCCCGTGCATGACGGACGCGGCCGGCAAGCCCGTGAGGGACGTGCCGGCCGCGAGCCTGGGCTTTCCGTCAGCGGACTACCGCCCCAGCACCTTCGACACGGCGTCCACGATTTCCTGCTCGGTGGGGAACGCCAGCGTCTGCTTCTTGATGACCACCTTGCCGTCCACGGCGACCTCGTAGATGCCCGACGCGCCCGGCTTCAGCTCCGCTTCCAGGTCCAGCTCGTCCTTCAATACGGCCGCCGCACGGGCGGCCCGGGGCTTGTAGCCTCAGGAGTTGCAGTACGTAATCGACACCTTCGGGTCGGCCATGGTGGGGCCTCCTTTGCGTGTGCAGGGGGCGCACGGCGCGTGCGCCCGCGCCCCTGAATTAGTGCGTCGCCGAGCGCCACGCCAGCCCGCCTGCCCGCCTGCCCTCCTTGCCCGCTCAAGAGCCATCCTGCCGGGAGCGTCCCGAAACGGGCGGAGGGGCATTCCCCCGATGGTAGCGGCGCGGCTAGCTTCCGCGCGCCATGACGGACTTCCGGGAGCGGGTTGCCGCCGCGTACGACGCAGAGACGTTCCGCCGCGAGGGACACCGGCTGGTGGACACCCTGGCGGGCTACCTCGCCGGGACGGAGCGCGGCGAGGGGCCGGTGCTGCCCTGGGCGGCGCCCGCGGTGAACGTGGACCGCTTCACCGCCACCTTCCCCGAGGAGCCCCAGGGCGACTTCGCGGACCTGGTGGCCCGGGTGCTGTCGGGCTCCAACCACCTGCACCACCCGCGCTACGTGGGCCACCAGGTGTCGGCGCCGGTGCCGCTGGCCGCGCTGTGCGACGCGGTGTCGTCGCTGCTCAACAACGGCATGGCCGTGTACGAGATGGGCCCCGTCTCCACCGCCATGGAGCGCAACGTGCTGCGGTGGATGGCGGCGCGGCTGGGGCTGCCGGAGAGCACCGACGGCGTGCTCACCTCGGGAGGCTCGCTGGGCAACCTCACCGCGCTGCTGGCCGCGCGGCAGGCGAAGGCGGGCTACGACGCGTGGAACCAGGGCGCGCACGCGGGCCCTCCGCTCACGGTGCTGGTGGCGAAGACGGCGCACTACTGCGTCTCCCGAGCCACGCGCATCATGGGCTGGGGCGAGGGCGGCGTGACGCCCGTCGCGGTGGACGAGCGCTTCCGGTTGAGGCCCGAGTCACTGGACGCCGCCTTCAAGACGGCCACGCTGGCGGGGCGCAAGGTGATTGCGGTGGTGGCGAGCGCGGGCTCCACGGCCACGGGTGCGTTCGACCCGCTGGAGCCGGTGGCGGACTTCTGCGAGCAGCGGGGGCTGTGGTTCCACGTGGACGGAGCGCACGGGGCGTCGGCGGTGCTGAGTCCCACGCACCGGCACCTGGTGCGCGGCATCGACCGGGCGGACTCGGTGGTGTGGGACGCGCACAAAGGCCTGCTGATGCCGGCGCTGGTGACGGCGGTGCTCTTCCGCGACGGGGCGCGCTCGTTCGAGGCCTTCGCGCAGGAGGCCAGCTACCTGTTCCACGGTGACGGCGAGCGCCCGTGGAGCGACGTGGGCCTGCGCACCATGGAGTGCACCAAGGAGATGATGGCGCTGAAGGTGTACGCCTGCCTCGCGGTGCTGGGGACTCGGTTGTTCTCGGACGCGGTGACGGAGTCGTATGAGCAGGCGGGGCGCTTCGCGAAGCGCCTGGCTGCCTCCGGCGACTTCGAGGTGGCGGTGCAGCCGGACTGCAACATCATCTGCTTCCGCCACACCCCGGCGCACGTGCCCGCGGAGGAGTGGGACGCATTGCAGGCGCGGCTGCGAGAGCGACTGGTGACGCGCGGGGATTTCTACCTCGTGCAGACGAAGCTGCCGAAGGGCGTGTACCTGCGCGTGACGCTCATCAACCCGCTCACCACCGACGCGGACCTGGACGGGCTGATGGACGCGCTGAGGGCGGCCGCGCGGCGGTGAACCCACCGCCCGCGAACGGGCTCAGGGGCGTGACGCGCGTTCCAGGATGGGCACGAGCACCGCGGCCAGGTCCCCCATCACGTTGGTGAACCCCGTGACGTAGCGCTCGGTCTCGGGCACGTAGAGCATGAAGCTCTGGTAGCCCGCCGTGGTGCCCAGGTGCCCGACGGAGACAGCCCCCTGGGACTCGAGCTGCATCACGCCGAGCCCGTATCCGACCAGCCGGGACTCGGGCTCGGGTGCCGCCTGAAACGAAAGCATGGCGTTCAGGGTGTCGGCGCGCTCGAACAGCGCACCGGCGCGGAGCTGTTTCCAGAAGGCGGTGAGGTCGAAGGCCGTGGTCACCAGGGCGTGACCGCCGGAGGCGCCGGCCATCGAGGGGTCCACGTCGGTGAAGTCCATCAGCGCGTCGTCGAACGGGACGTACCCCCGCGCGCAAGACGCCGCGCAGCCCGCATCTCCCGGCTCGGGCAGAAGCGTGTGCGAGAGCCCGGCCCGCGCGATGACCCGCTCGCGGACGACCTCGCGCCAGCTGCGACCTTCCGCGGCCGAGAGGATTTCGCCGAGGAGCACGTAGTTGGTGTTCGAGTAGCCGTACATCGCCCCGGGAGGGAAGGCCGGCGGTTGTGCTTCGGAGATGCCGAGAATCTCGTCGAGCGTCCAGACGTGCTCCGGGTCGGCCATGATGGCCTGGGTGGTCTCGTCGGTGACCCACTCCGGGACGCCGGAACGGTGACTGAGCAGCATGGCCACGGTGATGGACTCCGCATTCGCGATATGGGCCGTCACACTCGCGGGCAGCCGCTCCGTCAGGGTGTCGTCCAGGGCGAGCACGTTCCGCTCGACGGACTGCAGGACGGCGGTGGCGACGAAGGTCTTGAGGATGCTGCCGGCGCGAAAGGAGTCCTGCGCGGACATTGGCAGCTTCCGCTCGACATCGCTGAGACCGGCCACGCCTGACCAGGACGGGCCATTGCGCGAGGAGACGACCAGGACGACGCCGGGAGTCACACCCTTGGCAACGGCGTCGTCGAGAGTGGCCTGCAGGTCCGCGTGCAGCGACGACGTGGGCTCGTCGTCGTCACTGCAGCCACTGACCGCTCCGGCCATCCCGAGGAGCAGGACGATGGAGAACACCGCGTGCGACAGACGCGGACGCCGTGTCCCGCAGCCGCCATCCGCATGAGGACGCGCCTCCGACGGTGGAGCGAGCACACCCTCGTGCGAAGCATCCTGTCTGACTTCGAGACTTCGAGCATTGGCGATAGACATGCCAATGCAACACCGTCTGCAGGTGTGTGTGTCACCCGCTCGACGCGGGAACGTTGGAGGCCCCTCCGCGGCCCAGGCCCACCAACAGCCCGATGCCGCACCATGCGCCGAGGATGGGGCTGACTCCCATGCCCACGAGCGGAACGGGGAAGGCTCCGAGACAGGGCGCCAGCGCGCAGAGTGAGAGGTAGACGGTGAGCCCTATCGCCGCCGCTCGGGAGACACCGGCTGCGGCCAGCGGAGACAGGACCGCGCCGGCCAGCGTCAGCACCGCCAGCAGCGCCAGGGCCGGAGACGTCTCCAGGGCCAGGCCGATGATGCCCTCGACCTCGGGCACGGGCTGAAGCGGATCCGGGCGGAAGACGGCCACCACCGCCGCCGCCACGGGGATGACCGCCGCCATGAGCCTGAAGGATTGAGGCAGCGGGTGGGCGAGCAGCACCGCGATGACGGCGCCGGCCAGCGCCACCGCCTGCGAGGCATCGGGCTGGAGCGCCAGGATGATGGCAAGCACCGGCGCCATGAGCCACAGCGGGCGTCGTCCCAAGGCCACGCCCGCCCAGGCGACGAGCGCCATCGGCAGCAGCAGCTCCGCGGCGTTGAGCCTCACGGGGCCGATGGCAACCCACCGGTGCACGCCCGAGAGACCACCGCTGAAGAGCGTGGCCGCAATCGCCACCGCGGCCAACGGCAGGATGACCCGTGCCGCGCGCGGCGTGGCGGTCCTGGCGAGCACGGTGGCCAGGAGGGCGCCAACAATCCAGGCGCCAGCGTTGCGCGCCCACAAGGTTGCCGGGACGGCATGAGCAGCGGCCACGAGGCAGCCGACGAGGACCGCGCCGCCCGAAGTCGCGGCGAACAGGACAGCCGCCCGGCGTGGCAAAGCGCTCGGCGGGTCGCTCGTCATCAACGTCTTCAAGGGGCTCACGTGCGGGGACTTCTACCGCGTGCAAATGAAGCTGCCAAAAGGCGGCCTGCGGAATCTCTGCATCATTTCTGGCCGAGTCGGCTCATTGGATTTGACGGCAACGGGCAAGCCGCGTGGCTGACGCTCGTCGAAAGCCGTCCACAGCTGTCACTCACCCTGTCTGACACGGAGCACGTATGCGGATGCTGATGAAGTCCCTGATGACTGTCTCGGCGGTCCTTTCCCTGTCGCCCACGGCTGCCCTGGCCTATCCACGGCAGTGCTCCGAAATCTGTCAATACAGTCTGTGCGGGGAGGAGTGTGCCGTGGGCCCAAGCACGTGGATGACGTGTGGCGACTACGCTCCCACCTGGTGCCATGGCGTGGTGGCAGACCCCACCGACCCCACGGCCTCGGTGACCCCGGACGACGCCGGCCAGGCCGATGACGCCTCGCAGGTCTGCAGCGAGGATGTTCACGCCACCCTCGCGGAGAGCTGAGTCACCGGCCTGTTCACCGCGAGCCCGGCATCCACGCCCGGGCCTCGCGCCTCCTGGCAGAAGAACGTTGGAAGGAGTCCCTCATGAGTTCCAGCATGGCATCCGGCGCCAGCCAGCAGGCCTACGCGCTCTACGAGAGAGGGCGCGACATGGCGCGGCAGGGGGACGACCCCAATGCACTCCTCGCATTGCAACAGGCCCTCACGCTCCTCGAACAGACGGGAGACCTGGAGAACCAGTCCAGCACCCTCGACCTCATGGCCCACGTCCTGACCCGGAGCGGAGACGCCGCACGCGCCCTCCAGTGCTGGCGTCGGGCGCTGGAATTGGACACGACACTGGGCAACGTCCAAGGCCAGGGCCACACCCTCATGAACATGGCAGGCGCCATGGCCCGGTTGCAGCAATACTCCCAGGCCATGGAGGTGTGCCGGCAGGCGCTCCCGCTGCTCGAGCGTGTCGGCGATCCCCAAGGCCAGGCCGGCGCGCTCTCGCTCATGGCAAGGATTGCGCAGTCTCAGGAGGACCTGGACGGCGCCCTGGGGCACTGGCAGGGGGTGCTGGAGCTGAGCGACACGCTCGGCAGCGACGAGGCCAAGGCCACCGCGCTCCACAACATGGCGTTGCTCCATTCCCAGCGGGGCGACGGAGCCCGCGCCCTTTCCCTCTGGCGGCAGACCCTCGGCATCTTCGAGCGGCACGAGGACGTGGAGAGCCTGAGCAGCGTGCTGGCCTCCATGGCCCAGACCGCCGCCGGCCAGAAGGACTTCACCCAGGCCATCGCGCTGTATCAGTACAAACTGAAGCTGCACGAGAAGACAGGAGATGTCGGGAGCAGGGCCTCCACGCTCCAGCTCCTGGCTCGCGTCTTCGACGAGCAGGGGGACGCCCCCCGCGCCATCAAGGTGCTGGAGCAGTTGCTGGAGTTCTACGAGCGGCACGACGACCCCGAGAACAAGACCGGCGTGCTCGTCGCCCTGGGCCGCATCTGCTTCCATCAAGGCGACCGCAGCCGCGCGGTAGAGTTCTGGCAGCGAGCGAACGAGCTCATGGAGAAGTCCGGCGCGTTCGAGCACCAGGCCATGGTGCTCGGCCACACCGCGAGCTACATGGCCTGGGCGGGCGATGTCTCCGGCGCGTTCGAGCGATGGAAACAGAAGCTGTCGCTTCACGAGAAGCTCGGCGATGCCCCGGGGCAGGCTGACACGCTCAACTCCATGGCGGACGCCGAGGCCGGGCGAGGCAACAGCGTCCAGGCCCTCGAGCTCCTGCGGAAGTCGTTCGCGCTCCTCGACGGGCTGGACGATGAGCTCGGCAAGAGCGAGGTCCTGGCCAGAATGGGCAACATCCTGCTGGAGATGGGCGACCCGGCCAGCGCCCTGAAGCACTGGGAGCGAGCGCTGGAGCTCCAGAAGCACAGCGACAGTGCCAAGGCCCGGTCCATCACCCTCTCGAACATGGGCATGGCCCTGGCCCGGCAGGGAGACGTCACCCGGGCGCTCCTGTTCTGGCAGCAGGCACTCGAGCTCTTCGAGCAGTTGGGGGACGAGGATGGCAAGGCCGCCACGCTCTTGAACATGACCCGCTTCACGGCCCCGACCTGAGGCGCCCCGAGCGCGCGATACAGAGAGCGGTTCTCGCCACAGCCCTTCCGGTTCAGGGCCTGCTGAGGAGTGGTGGCACACTGCGCGTCCCCCGTCGCTCTCCCGTGAGGATGCGCCATGGCCAGCTCCCGTCGGCAGTTCCTGTCCACCACCGTGCTCGGACTCGCAAGCACTGCCGCCGCCGCGGCCTCGGACGGAGGCACGCCCGCGCCCGCCGGGGCACCGCCCACCTTCGGCGCGGGCCCCACCGTGGGCCCTGAGGTGAGCCCCGCCACCTTCGCCGAGGCGGAGAAGCTCATGCAGGTGCAGCTCAGCCCCGCCGAGCGCGCCCAGGCCGCCGGCAACTGGCGCGTCTCCATGGCCCCCCTGCACGAGCGCCGCACCGGCCCGCGCAAGCTGCCCCTGGAGCCCGCGCTCGCGCCCGCCTCCCAGTGGAACCCCGCGCTGCCCGGCGCCGGCGCGGGCCCCGCGAAGGACCGCCTCGTGCGCAGCCGCGGCGCGAAGGTGGCCCTGCCCGCGCGCGACGAGGACATCGCCTTCGCGCCCCTCACGCAGCTGTCCCGCTGGGTGGAGTCGCGCGCCCTCACCTCCGAGCACCTCACCCAGCTCTACCTGGAGCGCCTGCGCCGCTTCGACCCGAAGCTGAAGTGCGTCATCACCCTGACGCCGGAGCTGGCGCTGGCGCAGGCCCGGCAGGCGGACCGCGACATCGCGGCGGGGCGCTACAAGGGCCCGCTGCACGGCATCCCCTGGGGGGCCAAGGACCTGGTGGACACCGCCGGCATCCCCACCACCTACGGCGCCGAGCCCTACCGCGACCGCGTCCCCACCGAGGACGCCGCCACCGTGGCCCGGCTGCACCGCGCGGGCGCCGTCCTGGTGGCCAAGCTGAGCCTGGGTGCGCTGGCGCTCAATGACATCTGGTTCGGCGGTGAGACAAAGAACCCGTGGCTCCTGGAGGAGGGCTCCTCGGGCAGCAGCGCGGGGCCGGGCGCGGCGACGGCGGCGGGGCTCGTGGGCTTCTCGCTGGCCAGCGAGACGGGCGGCAGCATCATCGCCCCCGCCATGCGCTGCGGCGTCACCGGCCTGCGCCCCACCTTCGGCCGCGTGCCGCGCACCGGCGCCATGACGCTGAGCTGGTCGCTGGACAAGCTGGGGCCCATGACGCGCGGGGTGGAGGACAGCCTGCTGGTGCTCGCCGCCCTCAGCGGCCCGGACGCGGGCGACGTGGCCAGCGTCCCCTGCCGGCTGGACTTCGACGCCACCGCGGGCGTGACGGGGCTGCGCGTGGGCTACGTGCCCGCGTGGATGCAGGAGGCCCCCGCCACGGACGTGGACCGCGCCGCGCTGGAGTCGCTCCAGAAGCTGGGGCTCACACCCGTGCCGGTGCAGCTCCCGGACTGGCCGTACTCCACCCTCAACGTCATCCTCTTCGCGGAGGCCGCGGCCTCCTTCGAGGACCTCACGCTCGGCCACGGCGTGGACGCGCTGAAGATGCAGGTGCCGGACGCGTGGCCCAACCTCTTCCGCCAGGCCCGCTTCCTCTCCGCGGTAGACTTCGTCCAGGCGGACCGCCTGCGCCGCAAGGTGGCCCAGGAGATGGCCCGCGTCATGTCCCAGGTGGACGTGCTGCTCGTCCCCTCCCTGCGCGACGAGGCCCTCACCATCACCAACCACACCGGCCACCCGTCCCTCACCCTGCGCACCGGCTTCGTGGAGGTGTCCCGCGCCCGCAGCGACTGGGCCCCGGACCCGAAGCGGCCCCTCCCCACCTTCGCCCCGCCCCGCCGCGTGCCCCACGGCGTGACGCTCGTCGGCCGCCTCTTCGACGAGGGCACCCTGGGCCGCGTGGGCATCGCCCTGGAGCGCGCCGCCCACGTCGCCGGGGAGCGCCCGCCCGGCTTTTGAGCCCCACCCGGCGCCCCGCGGGTTTGATGGACGGATGAGTCCGCCGCGAACTCGAATCAAGGACCGCCGACGACGCCGAACGACGCGCCTTGTGGGTCCATTGCGAGGACGACCCAGTCGCCACCCGGCACCTGATGCGGTTCCATCAGGACCTTGCCGCCGTTCGCTTCAATCGCGCGCCTCGCTTCCGCGGCGGACTTCACGCCGAAATAGAACACCCAGGAGGCAATCGGGCTGTGCTCGGGCTTCTGCATGATTGCGCCGAGCCGGACGCCCTCGTGGTCGAAGAAGCAGTAGTCACCCATCTCCCCCATGGGCATGGTGTCCTTGAACTCGAAGTGGAAGTGCTTCGCGTAGAACGCCTTCGCGCGCGTGAGCTCCGGGCTCGCGAGCTCGTTCCACCGGACGCGCTGCTCGGCCTTCGTGTCGAACACATCGCTCTTCGCCTCGGGCTTTCCCGGCGGCGGGATGGGGCGCATCACGTAGAACGGCGTCCCCATCGGGTCCGCGACCATCGCGATGTCGCCCACGGGAATCGACATCTTCGGCATGTACGTTCGGCCACCATCCGCTTCGATGGCCTTCACCGCGGCGTCCACGTCACTCACGTGCAGATAGCCGAGCCAGGTGGTCGTCGTGCCCTGCGCGCACATCTCCGGCGTCAGCTGCAGCACGCCGCCCGCCATGCCGCCATCGCCGCGGCCGATGCCGCGGTAGTCACGGCCACCGGGCGCGTTCGGATCGGCGTGGTCCGGAATCTTCCAGCCGACGACGGCGCCATAGAACTTCGCCGCGGCGTTCGCATCGGTGGTCATCAATTCGTACCAGATGAAGCTGCCCGGCTTGTGAGCCATGTCGTGCTCCTTGCTCGTTGTCAGGCTGCCGGCGACTTGCCGAACAGCAGGCTGAGATAGTTCTTGAGGTGCGCGAGCGAATCAATGAGCGGTTCCACCTCGGCTCCCTCCATGCGCTTCAGCAGCGCCACCCTCGCCACGTTGTCCATGACGAGGGCGCAGAGGAGGAAACGCGCGTGTCCCGGCGTGCGTCCCAGGCATTTTTCCAGGGGGGTTGAGGTGGGTGGACGGATGAGGCTGCACCGCCTCCCCGACTCGAGCCCCCCTCGCGGAGGGGGTTTTCATTTCCGGGCAGGTAGGGATGGGAAAATGGCGTGGAATCCCGCTGGGTTGGGCGGGCGGCGAAAATAAATCACCGGCGTGTCGATCTCCCGGGGCCCTGCTCGTCGCCGTGTTGAAGGCAGCAATCACACAGGAGACCCGCCCATGCTCAAGAAGCTCGGAATCGCCGCCGCCATCCTCGTCGCCGCCCTGGTCGTCTTCGTCGCCACGCGCCCGGACCACTTCCACATCGAGCGCAGCGCCCAGCTCAGCGCGCCCGCGGACGCCACGTTCGCGCTCATCAACGAGTTCCGTCAGTGGGAGCAGTGGTCGCCCTACGAGAAGGCCGACCCGAACCTGGTGAGGCTCTACGATGGCCCCGCCTCGGGCCCGGGCTCCGTCTATACGTACAAGGGGAACAGCGACATCGGAGAGGGCCGGATGACCATCGTCGAGAGCCGACCCGGCGAGCTGGTCTCCATCAAGCTCGAGTTCCTCGCGCCCTTCCCGGCCACCAACCAGGCGAAGTTCAAGCTGGAGCCGAACGCGCAGGGCACCCGCGTCACCTGGAGCATGGAAGGGCCGAACACGCTGATGGGCAAGGTGATGTCGCCTTTCATGGAGGGGTTCATCGGCGGGAGCATGGAGCAGGGCCTCGCCGCCCTCGACACCGCCGCGCAGGCCGAGGCGAAGAAGCGCCAGCAGACGGCGCAGGCGAAATAGGCCGGCGCCCGTCCGAGGCTCGGTGGCGCGCCCTCCCCTCCGAGCGCCAGGCATCTCGCATGCACCCACACCGCGCAGAGGATTGGCTCCGTGCTGACCGCTGCGTGGGCGCCATACTCGCCTCCCACGCTCCGGCTCTCTAAAGCCACCTGGCTCCATAGAGCGTCGGGCACCAGCTCTCGCTTCGTGCCCAGAGCATGGGAACGGCCCCGTCCTACGCTAGGGCTCATGAAAAGCGCTCCAACCCGCTTCAGCCTGCCCCCCAGCAAGCGGGCTCGCATTCCGTCTGCACGATGCGCTCCAGGAGCGCCTACCGCTATGGAATCAGGAAGGAGTCGTTCTGCGGGAGCATTTCTCATCCTCGGAGAGTGGCACCTCCTGCCCGCTGCATGTCGTCACCCGTGCTCTGGGCCCGCACTCCTGCCTTGGCGTCCATCCATCTTTCGATAACAGAATGGATTCGAGTTGGGAGGTGCTGCTCACTCCGCTACCTTGATGCGACAAGCCGAACTTCACTGGCAGCATGGCGCCGAGCTGCCGGGGCTTGCCCATGGGGGGCTCGAATGCCGAAGCCGTCGTTCTTCTCGACCGCCAGGTTCACCAGGTACGGGCCGTTCCCACTGAAGGTGATTCCATTCGGATGCGGTTCCGTCGACTCGCGGGGCGTCGCGTTGACACCGAAATCCCATCGGTAGGAGATGCCCGTTGAGCCGCCCGTGTATTCGAAGTCGAAGCCCGTTCCCTGGCGCACGCTTCGGAAGCCCGCAACGGGCACCGGGTCCCCATTGAAAAGGGTGTTGCTCACCTTGTTGGTCATCACAGCCGGGTTGCTATCGAAGAAGATGGCGGCCCCGCTATCGATGACAGTTCCGTCGACAAAGGGGCGCTTGAGCTGAAGGCCCCGGGCGCTCCGGAGCGCAGCCGGCCGCGAGGACTCCAAGCAGGACGCCCTGGAAGAAACGGAGCGGGGCACGACGGCGGGCACTTCAGGACATGGGGAGGCATCCTTTTCATGGCGGGCCGCGGCACATGCGCGCGGCGGATTGCTGGGAATGTGTCAGATGAGGCGCCGGGTGGATCTCCTCGGCACGTGTGCGGTGTGCGCCGCGGGGCACTACGGCCCACGGAATGCCCATGGCATGCGTGTGGAATGAGCCTGGAGGGTCACCCTGCCCATCCGGCCCTCGTGTTATGGCAGCAGGCGCATTGCTGCTGTGTTCCCTGCATGCATGCGCCCATCCGCCCTGATTCGGGAGAAGCGAAATGGTCAGCAAGAATACGATTTGCCTTTGGTTCGACGGCACCGCGCTCGAGGCCGCGACGTTCTACGCCAAGACGTTTCCGGACAGCGCGGTGCGGGCGGTCCATCGCGCGCCCAATGACTTCCCTTCGGGCAAGCAGAACGACGTCCTGACGGTCGAGTTCACCGTGATGGGCATCCCCTGTCTGGGCCTGAACGGAGGGCCGGCGTTCAAGCACAGTGAGGCGTTCTCGTTCCAGGTCGCGACCGACGACCAGGCGGAAACCGACCGCCTGTGGAACGCAATCGTCAACAACGGCGGCCAGGAAAGCGAATGCGGCTGGTGCAAGGACAAGTGGGGGCTGTCCTGGCAGATCACGCCACGCGCACTGACCGCGGCAATCGCCGACCCCGACCGGGCAGCCGCCAAGCGCGCGTTCGACGCGATGATGACGATGCGGAAGATCGACATCGCCACCATCGAAGCGGCGCGACGAGGCTGACGCTCACGGGCCGGCAGGGCGCCGCGCGCGCCCCTGCGTGGAGCAGCCGGGTTCTCAGCGCGCGCTCAGGATGCGGTGCATGCCGAAGAGGAGGAGCGCCGTGCCCACGAGCCATTGCGCTCCCCGCACGATGCGGTTGACGTCCACGGCGGGGACCCAGGTGACATTGCCCTCGCGGATGACGAAGGCGCCCGCGGGCCTGGCCTTCAGGCCGAAGCCACCGCCCGAGCCGCTTGCCTTCGGGGCCTCGCCCTCCGCTCCGGCCTGCTGGGGAGCCAGCCCCTCGCCACCCCCGCCCCCACCTCCGCCGACCACCAGGGCCGCGGGAATCAGGGTGACGCCCTCCTGCTGGATGGCGTCCCCATAGACGCGCTTCACGGTGATGCTGTCGCGGGCCCGGTCCATGACCTCGTTGACGTCCATGGCTTCCTCCCAGGTGGATGTCGGTGTCCTCACGGCGTGAAGTGAGCACGGTGCCGCATGATGACCCGTAGGGCGTGTTGCCGGGCCGTGGGGCGACACGACGGCCCGGGGCTCTCACCGTGGCAGGGCCTCCAGGGGGAGGGCCCCTGGAACGCCTGGCTCACTCACCAACAATCGCCGCAGGCGTAGAGCCCTGTCGGGCCCGCGTCGATGAAAGCCGAAGCGGACTGACAATAGAGGTGCTCCACATTGTAGGCCCCGGGGCCTCCCGAGTAGTAACAGGGGGCCTGCCACTTGGCGAGCATCCTGCATTGCCAGACGTAGGTGGGGGTGTATCCCTCGGGACACGTGGGCGCCAGCGATTGATTCTGCTCGGTGAGAGGAGTTTCTGGGGCCTCGCCACTGCTCGGCTCCACACCGCCACAGCCGGTCAACACCCCCGCGACAATCAGCGAACCGACAACGAGAACGCTTCTTCGCATGCGGCCTCCAGAGTCCTTCTCGGGTTGGACACCGATGTGCACGGTAACGGACCTGTTCCTCACCGGGCAAACCCACCTGTAACCGTGTTTCTGTTGACACCCCAATTCTCCTGGCACAACGGCCTCCGTCGCACTCAGGGCGCCACGCGCGCCGCGGCCTCGGAGTGGTCGAGGAAGTCCAGCAGCATCTCCTCGTGGGCCGGACTGCGTCCGTGCGTGCCGTTCACGATGCCGCTCCAGTAGAGCCGGATGAAGTCCGCGGTGATGGCGGGCGTCAGCGCGTTCGTCTGGACCAGGTGCTCAAGGTAGGCCTCCGAATCCCGCTGCACCCCGGCCTCGGGGTTCCGGGCGTCCTCCTGCCAGCGCCGCTCTCCCGTGGCCGGGTTCCGGATGCGGTTCCGGCTGAAGAAGGTCTCGCTCAGGTCCCGGTGGTTGTCCTGCGTCACGTTCATCGAGAGGCCCTCGTTCTGCCGGCTGTTCCGGCCGAGGTCGCGGTCCCTGCCCGTGCCCCTCATATCGATGAGGTTCCCCGCTGACTGGCGCGCCTGCATGGCGCGATTGGACAGCATGTGGTCCCCCGTAAGTTCGCGGACGCCGCGGCGGATCATCGACCGCGCGCGGGCCTGCGCCTCGCGCAGCTCGCCCTCCAGCCGGGTGCGCTCCGGCCCCGTGGCCCAGCGTGCGTCCCAGGTATTTTTCAGGGCGGTGGAGGTGGGTGGACGTATGAGGCGGCACCGCCTCTCCTCATGGAGGGTCTCCGGATTGGGAGCCCTGCTCCAGTTCCTCCCCAATCCCTTTCAGGGCCTCCAGGGCCTTGAGGGGAAGGCGAATGCCGCCCGCGGGCACCTGGGGCTCGCGGACGTTGATGCGAATGAGCGTTCCGCCGTGGCCCGCCGCGATGGACTCGCAGAAGTTGCGCACGGAGGGAATGGCCGTCCCGGCGCCACACTCGATGATGGCCAGCCTCCCGGGCCGCACGGCCTCCAGCCACGCGTCGAGCCGCTGCTTCTGGGTGCGCGAGCGGGAGCCATCCCATCCCCAATCCCCGAACATGAGGATGTTGGGCCGCAGGAGCGAGCCGCAAGTCGAGCACCTGGGCAGGGGCTGCCGGGCCCGGAAGGTCTCCGGGTCCACCTCCACGGAGTAGGGCGTGGCGGGGGTGATGCCCGGGCACGCGCCGCCCAGGCACTGAACGAAGTGGATGGAGCCATGCACTTCGAGGACGCGCTCCTCGGGGAAGCCGGCCTTCTGGAACTGGCCGTCCACGTTGGAGGTGAAGACGAAGGCCCCGTGGCGCATGCGTGAGCCCCAGGTGCGCAGCAGCTCGAAACCCGGGTGGGGCACCGTGGCCCGGTACAGCCCGAGCCGGTGGCCGTAGAAGCCCCAGGCGAACTCGGGGTCTCTCTCGAACCACGCGGGGTTGGCCATCTCGGCGAACTCCAGGCCGAGCTTCGCGTAGGCGGGGTAGGCCTTCCAGAAGCCCTCGGTCCCGCGAAAGTCGGGCAGGCCCGAATCCACGCCCATGCCCGCGCCCGCACCGATGATGAGCGCGTCTGCGGAGCGGAGCACCTCGGCGGCACGGCGGAACTCCGACTGGGACATGCGAACCTGCCTTCTGCCCGGAGGGCTCCTGTGTGAACGACAGGCGAAGCATACCGGACGCTCCGCCCGCGAAGCCCACGCCTCCCAGACGCACCTTGCCGCATGTGGCCAGGGTCCCCCTGCCCGACGGGGGGCTCGAGCCCACGCCTGGGTGGTGGACTGACAACCGGTTCCGACGGCAGGAGCGTTCGGGATTTCGGATGCCTCCGCTTGCAAGTAACCCCTTTGAAGGCCAAAGACTGAGGCATGTCATGGCCCCCTCGCATCGTCAGCCCCGCCCCCGGAGGGCAGGAACCTTCACACCCCCTTCGTGAGCTTCGACGGCTGCTGGGTCCTTTTCTCGGGCGCCCGCTCCTCTTCGTCCTGCTCGGCCTGGTGGGGATGGTGGGGTTGCTCACCAGCTATGCGCAGGTGGAGCCGGACGAGGTCGGCGTCATCCTCCGGCTCGGCCGCTTCGTCGGCACCGTGGAACCGGGGCCCCACTTCCGGCTGCCGTTCTGGGTCGACCGGATAGTGAAGGTCCCCGTGCAGCGGCAGCTCAAGGCGGAGTTCGGCTTCCGCACGGAGCCGGGCAGCGCGCGGAGCGCCTCGTCCACCTACGCGGAGACCTCCCCGGACCTGCAGCGCGAGTCGCTGATGCTCACCGGGGACCTCAACGTCGCCGTGGTGGAGTGGATCGTCCAATACAAAATCAAGGACCCGTACAAGTACCTCTTCAAGGTGAAGAACGTGGAGGCCATGCTGCGGGACATCTCCGAGGCCTCGATGCGCGCGGTGGTGGGCGACCACTCAGTCAACGAGGTCCTCACCACCGGCCGCCAGACGGTGGCCACCCAGTCCAAGCTGCTGCTCCAGGACCTGGCGGACCGCTACGAGACGGGCGTGGACATCCAGCAGGTGGTGCTCCAGGACGTCAACCCGCCAGACCCCGTCAAGCCCTCCTTCAATGAGGTGAACCAGGCCATCCAGGAGAAGGAGCGCGCCATCAACGAGGCCTATGCCGAGCGCAACCGGGCCATTCCCCGCGCCCGCGGCGAGGCGGAGGAAGCGCTGCGCGCCGCCGAGGGCTATGCCATCGAGCGGGTGAACCGCGCCCGCGGCGAGGCCGACCGCTTCGCTCGCGTCTACGAGGAGTACCGCAAGGCCCCGGACGTCACCCGCCGCCGCATGTACCTGGAGACGGTCAGCCAGGTCCTCCAGGGGGCGGGACACAAGGTCGTCGTGGACGAGTCCCTCAAGGGCATCACCCCCCTCTTGCGGATGGACGGGGAAGACCCCGTGCCCGCGAGCGCCAGCCATAAGCCGGAGGCCCAGCGATGAGCCGCGTCACCCTTGTCGTCGCCGTGGTTGCCGTGCTCGCCCTCGTGGTGGGCTTCTCCAGCACGTACACGCTGACCGAGAACGAGCAGGCCGTCATCACCCGGTTCGGCCAGCCCCAGGGCGGGGCAATTTCCGAGCCCGGACTCCACGTCAAGCTGCCGTTCGTCGACACGGTGAACCGCTTCGACAAGCGCTGGTTGGACTGGCGGGGAGACCCGAACCAGATTCCCACCAAGGACAAGAAGTACATCTGGGTGGACACCTTCGGCCGCTGGCGCATCGTCGACCCGCTGCGCTTCTTCCAGCGCCTGCGCGACGAGCGCAACGCGAAGTCCCGGCTCGACGACATCATCGACGGTGAGACGCGCAACACCATCGCCTCGTTCGCCTTGATTGAGGCGGTGCGCTCCACCAACCGCGCGTTCGAGGACGACGAATACGTCACCGAGACGGAGCGTGGCGAGTCGCTGGAGCAGGTCGCCCAGGGCCGGGACAAGCTCACCCGGCAGATTCGCGACCGGGCCGCCGACATCGTCAAGGAGTTCGGCGTGGAGCTGGTGGACGTGCAGATCCGCCGCATCAACTACGTCGACGAGGTGCAGGTGAAGGTGTTCGAGCGGATGATTTCCGAGCGGCGGCGCATCGCCGAGCGCTCCCGCTCGGAGGGCATGGGCCGCGCGGCGGAGGTCCGCGGCCAGCGGGAGCGAGACCTCAAGGAGATTCGCTCGGAGGCCTACCGCAAGTCCCAGGAAATCACCGGCAAGGCCGACGCCGAGGCGACGAAAATCTACGCGGACGCGTTCGGCAGGGACCCGGAGTTCTACCAGTTCATGCGCACCCTCGAGGCCTATCCCCAGGTGGTGGACCGCTCCACCTCCCTGCTCCTGGGGAGCGACTCCGAGTTCTACCGGTACCTGCGCAGCTCGAAGAAGTAGGCGGAAGGGCGCCCCGGTGCGGCTCAATGAAGGCTACGTGTACCGCGAGCAGCTCGGGCGCCGACGGGGCCCCAGCGCGCTCGCCCACCTGACGGACCGGTACCGTCACTCCTCCGAGTCCGAGTGGCGGGCGCGCTTCGAGCAGGGCGAGGTGCGGCTGGACGGCGTCACCGCGGCGGGCCATGAGCCCCTGCGAGCGGGGCAGTGGCTGTGCTGGCACCGCCCGCCGTGGGAGGAGCCCGACACGCCGCGGACCTTCGAGCTCGTGCATGAGGACGCGGAGCTGCTCGCCGTGGTGAAGCCGCCCGGGCTGCCGACGCTGCCCGCGGGGGGCTACCTCCAGAACACGCTGCTCACCCTGGTGCAGGCGCGCTGGCCCGAGGCCGTCCCCATGCACCGGCTGGGTCGGGCGACGTCGGGCCTGGTGCTCTTCACGCGCACCCACGACGCCGCCTCCCGGGTGGCGAGCAGCTGGCGCGAGGGCCACGTGCACAAGCGCTACCGCGCGCTCTGCGTGGGGCTCGCCGCCCATGAGGACTACGACATCCGCGCGCCCATCGGGTTGGTGCCCCATCCCCGGCTGGGCGAGGTGCACGGTGCGAGCGAGCGGGGAAGGCCTTCCCACAGCACGGCCCGGGTGCTGGAGCGGCGCGCCGAGCACACGCTCTTCGAGGTGGACATCCACACGGGGCGTCCCGAGCAGATTCGCATCCACCTGGCCTTCATCGGCCACCCGCTCGTGGGAGACCCGCTCTTCGCCGCGGGGGGGCTGCCGCGGGCCGACAACCCCGGGCTCCCCGGCGACGGCGGCTACCTGCTGCACGCCGAGTCGCTCGCACTCGTGCACCCACGCTCGGGCGTGCGTCTCGAGCTGCGCGCCCCGCCTCCCGTCGCGCTCTGCTGCTAGCGGCGGGCAGAGCGGGGCTTCAAGTCCCCGGGCGTCGACGGCGCGACCATGCCGTCCGGGTTGCAATCGCAGTCCAACTACAACAACTCCGGCCTCTTCGGAGACTGGACGCGGCTGTACCTCTCCAGCACGGGTGACCGCCAGCCCATCACCATCCAGCCGTCGACCTCCGCCGGACAGTCCTGGATTCTCCGCACGGTGCAGTGAGAGGTGAGAAGCGTGCCCTCCAATCAGCGGAGCGGTACCGGCCATGGGCCAGCGCGGAGCGTTTGAGCAGCAGTTGACGGCTCCTCGTTCTGTTGCTGATGTCGGGACGCTATCTGCATCTGCAGCTTCGCAGCCGGCAGGTCTCGTCCCGACGCATCCAGTGAGCCAGGACATACGAAAGGTGCGGCGATGCAACCGACCCGTTCCAGGGCGCGCCTCTCCGGAGCGCGCGCCATCGCGACCACGCTCGCCTTCATATGCGCCGCCTGTTCGAGCGAACCGCCGGAGCGCCCTCCGGCCAGCGCTCCGAGCCTCGCGGTCATCGGACCGCCCGCCGCGCAGCCGCCTCCTTCGCCAGCGCCCGCCGCGCAGCCGCCTCCTTCGCCAGCGCCCGCCGCGCAGCCGCCTCCTTCGCCAGCTCGCGAACCCACGCTGCTGCTCTCTGACCCCGCGGAGCTGATCATCCTGGAGCGGCAGGGGCTGTCCTTTGGCCAGCAGTTGGGCGCTCCGGCCGAGGACGCGCAGAGCCTCCTCACATCGCCACGGTATGCGTCCTTCGTCTCGGTCATCGAACGCGACCTTGCCGAGCTGTCCGCTCGGGACGGCGTCGCGCTCAGCCAGTTCCCGCTCGATGCCAAGCGCCTGAACTACGTCTTCGATCCAAAATGGCTGCGCTCGCCCCGCGCGCGCTTCCAACTGGTGGGCGTGGTCAACCGGCTCGATATGCGCTTTTCCACTCCCAAGGAGTGTGGCCAGCTCCGGCTGATATATCGCCTCTCATTACAGCCGGAAGGCCGGCCCGTCGTCCGCCTGCCAATGACTGTCAACGTCATCCGGCCGTTGCCCATGGGCCCGGGCGGGAGCTGCAGGGAGATCGCCCGGCAGTGGCGCGCGCTGCCGGCGAACGCCTCCGAGCGAAACGCCGCGGTGGGGCGGATGGTGACCCAACTGCCGCCCATGAGCCACCTCGAGACGAACTTCCAGAACCTGCACGGGCCGGGAACCCCCGAGGCGGACGACCACGCGGAGTACGTCCTCAGGTCCTTCGACGTGAGGCCGGATCGCCTCGTCCCACGGCCGCTCCTCAACACGCCTCGGGCGGACCTCAACCGGGCGGAGCGCAAGGCGCTGGCGGACTGGATTACGAAGAGCTTCATGGACATCGACGCCGGGCGCTCCGTCATTCCAGACAGGTTCCTGGCCACGCGGGCCATCTCGGTGAGTCCCCGCGGGCTCTCCAGGCCCGCCAATCGCGTCTTCAGCTCCCTCTTCAAGGCAGAGGTCGACTCGGGAGCGTTCGCGGCTCTCCCCTATGCCAAGGCGAAGCTGGTTCGCTCCCCGCGAGGCCTGCTGCGAAGGCTGGACGGCTTCACGTGTACAGGCTGCCATCAAAGCCGTGCCGTGGCGGGCTTCCACCTCCCCGGCGAGGAGCGAGATCCGGACCAGACGTTCAACGCCCTCGCGGTCGGCGTCTCGCCGCACCTGCACGAGGAGCTCGGCTGGCGGGCACGGATGCTCGCCAGCGTGGCGGACGGGACAGCCTTCGCTGAGCCGCGACCGTTTCCCGAACACGCCACCTCGGCCGGCGGCTACGGCTCGCATTGTGGGCTCGGAGATCCAAGCTTCGCGGACTGGACGTGCCAGGCCGGGTTCGAGTGCCGCGACAGTCACCACGACGAAGTCGGGTTCTGCGCGCCCGAGCTCCGGACCTCCGGCGACGCGTGTGAGAACGCGCGGGTGGTCGCCCGCCCTGGCGCGAGCGGCGACCAGGTTGTCGCCGAGCCGCCCGAGGTGTGCCAGGGCGAGCCCCCGGATGCCATTCCGTGTATCGCCAATCGCTACGGGTTCCCGCTCGGCGCTTGCTCCGTGGCGTGCGCCAGGCCCGGCGTGCGCTCGGGCTCCTCGGTGTGCGCGCTGACGCTCGTCTCCGGCTATGAACAGGTCTGTTTTCCGCTGGAGGAACCGCTTGAAGACTGCGTCCGGAAACGAGGGCTGTTGGCAGCCATGACGACGCGCGCCTGTTCCGTCGACGAACCCTGCCGCGACGACTACAGCTGCAGCCGTTACCCAGGCAGCGCCCCTGGAACAGGGGCTTGCGTGCCTCCATACTTCTTGTTCGACTTCCGGGTCGACGGGCCCAGGCTGGACCGCTGACTGACTGTCGGCCTCGACAGGACCCCAGCGAAGGCGTGCTCACGGGTGATAGCGACCCCAGGGCCAGTGACTGATTGAGAGACACCACTGTCCGGAACGGGAGCGCCCGCGCGCGCGGGACAAAACCGCCGCCAGGGCAACGCCTTATGCCCCCCGGTGTCATCTTCCTTTACGCTCACGTCCCTGTAGCCTGGAGCATTGATCTTCCAGGTAATCCCGTGAATACGAGCTATTAACATCTGTCAGTCCTAGTGGCCCGACAGTTGCTCCATGCCAGGGAACGCTGACCGCGGCGGATGGAAAGGTCCGGCGGCTGCGTAATCCCCGAAGCAGAGGAGACGGAAATGCTCAAGAAGGCGGCAGTCCTCGTGGTGAGCTGTGGCGCGCTGATGGCCGGTTGCGGTGCCGACGTGGAGAGCCAGAACCAGGAGATCGTCTCCAACCTGGTCAAGGCCGGCTTCCCGTCCGACGACATCAAGGTCGTCGAAGACGCGGTGTACGTGGGCAGCGACGCGCACGTGACGCTCGAGGCGTCCCGCGAGATGCTCCAGAGCACGGGCAGCGAGGAGCAGTACCGCACCACCAACCTCGTCGGCACCGCCGTGACGCGCATCTGCATCAACCCCACCTCCGCGTTCAACAGCTACACCCGCCTGAGCCAGGGTCTCGACCTGGCCATTGCCAACTACAACGCCCTGGGCCTGCGCATCACCTTCCAGCGTGGGGGCTCGGGCTGCACCGCGAGCATCACCGCGCAGACCATGTCCGGCACCGGTGGCTCCGCGGGGTTCCCCTCGGGCGGCCGTCCCTATGGGACCATCAACATCGGCACGGGCCTGAACAGCTACAGCGTTGACGTGAACGAGCACGTCATCACCCACGAGCTCGGCCACGCCATCGGTTTCCGCCACTCGGACTACTACAACCGGTCCATCAGCTGCGGTGGCGCCGCCACCAATGAGGGCACGGCCGGCGTGGGCGCCATCCTCATCAACGGTACGCCGTCCGATGCCTGGGTGGGCGGCTCCGTCATGAACAGCTGCTTCCGCTCGACCGAGACCGGCGAGTGGACCAGCACGGACATCACCGCGCTGAACTACCTCTACTAAGAGATGGCGTGCCTGCCCCCTCGTCCGTTCGTGATTCCGTGGGGGCAGGTGCTCCTCGCAGGCACCGCATTCCTGGGCATTCTGGCCTGTGGGGATGAGGATTCGGCTCGGTGGCCTTGTGCTGCTACGCGTTCACCGTCTCCGGCCCAGGCTTCGCACCTGCGTGAGGGAGCCCCGGCACGGCTCAGCGCGGGTGAAACTGCTCGATGGTGATTTCCTCGGCCAGCGCGTGGAGGGGTGCTCCGAAGGTGGTGACCGTGGTGAACCAGTGCGTGGTGACGCCGTCGACGGTGAAGGTCAACGGCACCAGCACGGACCCCGAGCCGCCAGGCATCGGTGGGAGGTGGCTCGCGTCGGGGAAGGCGAGCACGCGCGCCAGCACCCGCGCGGACTCGGAGTGGGGGCCGCGCAGCCGGGCGTTCTCCCGCAGCCGGTGGAGCAGGAAGCCCGCCACCTCCTGCCAGTTCCCGATGGCCGAGCGCACCCGTCCGGGCGCGAAGACCAGGTCCATCAGGTTGAGGCGCCCGAGCGCGTCTCGCCCCTCGCCCATCAGCGTGAGCGCGCCGACGTTCGCGTCGAGCACCGTCGAGGCCGCGTCGAGCACCAGGGCGGGGTGCGGGTCGTGCGCCTTGAGAATCATCTCCGCCGCCTGACGGAGCTCCTTCAGCGCGTCGCTGTTCCAGCCGCCTTCGCCGAACCGTGGCGCATGGCCGGCCGCCACGAGCAGGACGTTGCGCTCTCGCAATCCGAGCATCAGCGCGTCAGCCAGACGCAGCACCATGTCCTGGCTGGGCGCCGTCCGGCCCGACTCGATGAAGGCCAGGTGGCGAGGCGACACCTCGGCGTCGAGCGCCAGGCTGAGCTGGCTCTTGCCACGCAACGCACGCCAGTCCTTCAACAGCGAGCCCAGCTCGCTGCCGCCGCCCGCTGAGACCTGCTTTCGCGCCGTGACGCGCCTGGCGCTCATCGCCCCCTTGTCATCGACGTTACGCACGGCAGACCCTCCTCGCGGTTACCGGATGATGAACGATGCCGCACTTCCCTCCGAGGTCATTGCGGGGTGCGCCGCATCCCTGGAGTCTTCGGGCACACCCTCACACCGGAAGTGCCCTCATGGATGACCGCCTCGTCTACCGCTTCGATGCCTTTGCCGCCATCTTCATGGGCGCCGTGTTGCTGGCCTGGGCCACGCCCCTCACCACGCTCGCCGGCTGGCCGCTGCCCCCGGCCTTCCTGTTCGGCCTGGGACTGTTCCTGGTGCCCTGGGCCGGCTTCAACGCGTGGGTGTCCGCCCAGCCGGCAGTCCCCTTGCGCGCCGCGTGGGTGCACCTCGCAGTGGATGCCTCGTGGGTGCTCGGCAGCGGAGCCCTGCTCGTCGCGTACGCACCGCGGATGTCGGGCGTTGGCGTCGCGATCGTCGTGGGGCAGTCAATCTCCGTGCTCGGAGTCTTCACGCTCAAGCTCATGGGAGCCGCTCGCCCCCGGTTCGCGCGCGGGTGACCCGGGGGTGCTCTGCCGGCTCCGCGCGCCGTCACTCCATCATGGAGCCCGTCACCGCGATGCAGGTGTGAATGTGCGTCGATGAGCCCTGGCAGGAGATGGAATCGGGCGAAGGTGCCGAGCCGGGCGAGGCACCTGTCTTCGAAGCCCGCCCCCTGTGTCAGGGAGCCGTTACGCCAGGGCCGGGGCGCCGTGCTCCTCCAGCTCCTGCGCCAGCCGCTCGAAGGCGGGAACGAAGGCCGCCTCCAGGTGGGCCTTCAGGGCCAAGAAGGCGCCCAGCTCGCCGGAGCTCGGGGGTGCCCCCCTCCACGCTCAGCAGCCGTAGAGGGCGGTCAACGCGATGATGTCCGTGCTGGTGAACTCGCCGGTCTCGTTCACCCTCGGGCAGGCGTTCATGATGGACCCTGCCGCCGTGGACGTCGTCGGCGTGCCGGGAATGTGGATGGCCCCCACGCCAGCGCTGCCTTCGTTGCCGCCGGTGCCGCAGCTGATGGACCGGTTGTAGTAGTCCGAGTGGCGCAGGCCGAACGCGTGACCCAGCTGGTGGGTGACCATGTACTCGCTCATGTCCACGGGGTAGGAGCTCAGCCCGGTGCCGATGCTGACGCTGGAGCCGGGAAGGCCACCCGCCGGGAGCCCCGACGTGCCATCGACGCCGGACATGGTCAGCACGCTGATGTTCGCGCTGCAGCCGGTGGCCGGTCCCCGCACCATGGTGAAGCAGAGCCCCAGGGCATTGTAATTGGCGATGGCCAAATCAAGCCCCTGGCTGAGCCGGGTGTAGCTGTTGAACGTGGAGGTGGGATTGAGGCAGATCCTCGTCAAGCTCTTGCTGACGACATTGCTCGTCCGGTAGTGCTCCGCGCTGCCTTCGCCGGGCTGGAGCAGCTCGCGGGACGCCTCGATGCCCACCTGCGCGTCGCCCCCCACGTACACGGTGCCGTCGACGACCTGGATGGTGTCGGCCGGAAACCCGGCCTCGACCAGGTTGGAGATGATTTCCTCATTCTCCATTCGAGGGTCGGTATCGCAGCCGGTCAGCAACACGCCACAGCTCACCACGAGCACTGCTGCTCTCTGGAACATTTCCGTCTCCCTCGGGTCGTAAAGCCAAGCTTCACCTGGGAGACTCTAGCGAAGCGGTTGCCCCCTCACAGCCAATTCCCTAACGTGCGCGCATCAGGAGGATGCCCCATGGAGCACAAGCGATTCTTCGACGAGATGTTCGCGCACGTGGATGCGCTCGATGCCCGGGGCTTCGCGTCGTTCTTCACGGAAGGAGGCGTCTTCCGCTTCGGGAACAACGAGCCTGTCTCGGGCCGGGGCCGCATCGAGGACTTCATCGGCGGGTTCTTCTCGGCCATCGGCGGCATCAGCCACCAGTTCCAGAACTGCTGGACGCTCGAGGACCGCGCCTTCGCCAACGGGCTGGTCACCTACGTGCGCAAGGACGGCAGCAAGCTCACGGTGCCCTGGGCCACCATCTCCCGCTTCGAGGGCGGCAAGCTGGCCGAGTACAACGCGTACGTCGACGCCTCGAAGCTCTTCAACCCATAGGCCCGCGGAGGTCCTGGGCACTCGTGGCCCCACCCTCGATGCGCTGGAGCGCGGCCTCAGGCTGACTGGCCCCTCGCCCACCGGTCGGTTGACCAGGGCGGGTGAATACATGCGGTGGGACCTGGATGTTCCGTCCGGGGTGGAGCGCGACATGCCTCGCCCATACGCGGTCCTGAACCTGAGGAGACACCCATGCCGAAGAACGGACGTTCGCTGGTGCTGTCGGGATTGGTGGCGTGCCTGCTGGGAAGCCCGCTGGTAGCGGGGGCCCAGGGCAGCAACAAGGCGGGCAAGGACGGCGGCACGGCGGCCCAGGACGCGGCGGCGAAGGCCATGGCCCCCCAGCTGGGCGCGGATGCGTCATCGGTCCAGACGAACGCGGAAGGCCGGCTGCAGGTCAGCGGCGCCATGCGCAAGGAGGCCGTCAGCTGCAATGCCGGGCAGGGCGTGGACATCGCCGGCACCAGCCATGACTTCCAGCTGTCGGGCGAGTGCGGCGACGTGCTGGTGTCCGGCAACAACAACAAGGTGAAGGTGGACACCGCCAAGGCCATCACCGTCATGGGCGTGGGCAACAAGGTGACGTGGAAGCGGGGCGAGCCGAAGCAGGAGACGCGCGGCACGAACAACTCGCTCACCCGCGAGAAGTAGCCCCCGGGGCGCGGCTCCTGGCGCTGACACCCGACGAACCATGAAGCCCGACACCTTTTCACCTGCGGCTGTCCGGGCTCCTCTCGTCAGTCCGGTGTGGAGGGCCGTCGTCCACCTGCTGGATGGCGTTGGAGTTCACCTACCTCGCGAGTAGTCTCCTCGTGCGCGGTGCGGACCGCCACACGAGGGACCTCATGGCGTCTGACGACTTCAATCCGGCGAGCCCTCTCCTCGAGATGCGACTCGGCCCGTGGCGTCTGCTGGAGCAGCGCGGCCAGGGCACCTACGGCCTCGTCTACCGCGCCGAGCTCGCCGAGTCGCAGTCCGCCTACCCCGTGGCCCTCAAGCTGGCCCTGCACGCTGAGGATGCGCGCTTCGCGCGCGAGGCCGAGCTGCTCTCCCGCATCCATCACCCCGCCATCCCCCGCCTGATTGACCAGGGCCACTGGCAGCCCCGGGAGGGCGTGTCCTATCCCTGGCTCGTCATGGAATGGGTCGAGGGCGCACCGCTTTATGACTGGGCCCAGGCCCAGCGCCCGTCTTCGCGGCAGGTGCTTGGGCTGCTGGCCCGGCTGGCCCGCGCCCTGGACGCCACCCACGCCGCCGGAGGCCTCCACCGCGATGTGAAGGGTGACAATGTCCGCGTCCGGCCCGCGGACGGGCAGCCCTTCCTCCTGGACTTCGGCTCCGGACACTACGTGGGGGCCGCCACGCTGACCTCGCAGCTCTTTCCTCCCGGCACCACGCCCTACCGCTCGCCGGAGGCGTGGCGCTTCGTCTTCGGCTCCCGCGAGCTCCCGGCGGTCGCATATCCCCCGGGGCCCGCGGATGACCTCTTCGCCCTGGGTGTCACGGCCTATCGACTCATTACAGAGAAGTACCCGCCGTCAGCGCACCCGCGGCATGAGGATGACTGGCTCTGGCGCCCCAAGGAAATGGAGCGCTGGACGGCGCGAGTCTGCAACCCCCGCTGCCTCCCGGAGCTGAGCGCGCTGGTGTCCCGGATGCTCTCGCCTCACCCCGAGGTACGAGGCAGCGCGCGGGAGGTGGCGGAAGCGCTGGAGCAGGCGGCGCGCTGCGCGGGAAGCGAGGCGGATGAGCCCCTCTTCACCGGAGGAGAGCGGCGGCCCGCGAGCCTCTTCCCCGGCCTCCAGCGCGTCACGGTGCAGCCCCGTCCTCGCATGCAGCGGTGGCCCTGGTTCGCGGCCGCCGGCCTCGGAGGCGCGCTGGCGCTGAGCGCCGGGGGGCTGCTGAGCGTGAGTCGCACCGAGGAGCCCGCGACGTCCCACCTCGCGGAGCAGGAAGAGTCACCGGATGCCGGCACCGTGGCCGTCGGGGACTCCGCGCTGACGGCGCCGGTGGCGCCCGAGCGAGCCCCCTCCGTGTGGTCACCCATCGCGGAAGACCTGCCACCCAAACCCATACCAGGACAGCGGCGCCCGGACGTCACCGGCCGCTGTCCCGGCAAGGTGCAGGTCGCAATCAATGGCGGATGTTGGAGGAAGCTGCCCGTGGACGTGAAGGACTGTGATGATTGGGAGGGGTTTGAGTACAAGGGCGCGTGCTACCTCCCCGCCATGACTCCGAAACGCCCTGCCACCTCGGGCCCAGCGACTCGAGACGACAGTCCATAGCCCCCCCGCGGAGACCGCGGTTCGCGCACTCCCGAGGCTTCGAGGAGAGGGGAGCCCGGCGGGTCGTCGTGTGAGAGGGTTCAGCCGCTGCACCTCCGCTTCTGCACGGCCGGAGTGAGATTCTGAGAGGAGGAATGCAACTCCTGCACGAAGAGGCAGGCGCTGCATCGACGCGGACCGCCAGTTGAGCAAGGTTTGCTCCTGGCCGGCCGTCCCCTCGGGAAGCGTCGCCTCCGCGCGTTGGCATCACGGTTGCTCAAGGAGTCCTCACGCATGTCTCCCCGGACCGCATGACGCGGCTTTACACCGGAGACCTGTGCCCCGAGGAACTCCCCATGAAGAACACCCACGGATTCATCTCGAAGTCGGTCGTCGCCCTCGCCCTGCTGGGCGCCCTGCCCGCCGCCGCTGGCAATGCGACCTACCCGGGCGCGCTGTGCACCCCCATCAGCATCTCGGGCTCCGGCACGCCGACCATCTACCGCAGCGGCCGCCTCCTCAACCAGTCCACCAGCGCGCTCGAGGTCGTCTGCCCGATTCAGCGCAACGTCATCTTCCCGGCCCTGACGGAGGACATGACTGTCACCGTGAACGTGGTGGATGGCAACGGAAGCGACGACATCTGCTGCGTCGCCACCGTGGCCCAGGCCGATGGCACGCCCATCACGGACGACAGCGACTGCACCGGCGGCGGCATCTTCGATGTCCCCATGACGGACAACCTCTCCATCAACCTGCCCTCGGTCTTCGCCGGCACGAATGGCTACGTGAGCGTGCGCTGCCGCGTCCCCGGGACGTCCTCCAGCGGCACCCCGCTCGCCTCCATCATCTCCAGCATCCTGGTCTCGGAGTAACCGCCGATGCGACAGGTCCGCTGGGGTGTCCTGGGTCTGGCCGTGGTCATCATGACCGCCGCCATCGTGTGGAGCATGGGGGGGGCTGAGCTGGAGGCGTCCATACCGCCCCCGGGACCTCACGGGGACCGGGCCCCAGCGGAGCTGGCGCAGGAGCTGAAGTCCCTGCGCGCGGAGCTGGCGTCGCTGCGCCAGGAGCAGGCCCGCCGGTCGCAAGGGGTGGACGTCGCACGGGCCGCCCCTCCGCCGTCGCCGGAAGCGGGCCCGGCTCCCACCGAGCCGGGCGCACGGCCCGACGCGGCGGCACAGGCCTCGGCGGAACAGGCCCACCAGGAGCGGCTGGCCGAGCTGGACGCCGAGCTGGAGGCGGCGGCCGCGACGGAGCCTCGCGACCCGCAGTGGGCGGGACGCACCGAGGCGCAGCTGGGTGAGGCCTTCCGCGCCCCGGAGCTCACCGGCTCCCGCCTGGCCCGGGTGGACTGCCGCTCGCGGCTGTGCGTGCTGGAGGTGGAGCACGACGGGCCCGAGGCCCGCATGGAGCTGCTGGGCTCACTGCGGCTTGCGTCCGGGCTGAGAGGACAGGCGGTGTTGCGTCCCTCCGGGGACGGCAGCCGCCTCGCCTCTCGCGTCTACCTGTCCCGCGAGGGAGCGCGCCTGCCGCTGACGCTGCGCCGGTGAGCGCCCTGCTCCGTGCCGCTCAGGCGAAACCCCACCGCTTCGCGCTCTCCTCCCGTGCGCGAAGTCAGTGGCGTGTCGGAGGTTGCGGCCATGGGGTCGGGAGCCCTGGCCCCTTTCGTCGTTCCGAAGGCCCGTTTAAGAAGGGTCTGCCTCGCCTATCGTGGGGTGGGCGTCACGCCCACATCACAACAACCGGGTCTACACCCTCTGGGAGAACGACATGTTTGGGAAGCTCGCCGCGGATGCCCTCGGACTCAGTGACATCGGCACGGTCATCGCTCCGGCGGACTACGACAAGGTGGACTCCGACGACTACGTGATGCACGAGGACCAGGAGAAGATCTTCTTCCTCATCAAGTCCAAGTCCGACGAGTACTGCTTCACCAACAAGGCGCTCATCCACCTGGATGGCACCAGCGCCGCCAGCAAGAAGCGCATGCTGCGCCGCTACAGCTACGGCTCCCATCCCATCTCCAACGTGATGCTGGAGACGGCCGGCAACATGGACATGGACGTGGAGATCAAGTTCCACCTCGGCAACAAGGACTTCTCCATCGACGTGCACAAGAAGCAGCTCGAGCAGGTGAAGGACCTCTACAAGGCGCTGTTCCGCATCTCCGAGCTGGTTCGTGAGAATGAAATCCTGCTCGGCCACGCCAAGGCCAGCGTCGAGGTCGCGTCTTCCACCCTCGGTCGCGGTTCGGCGGGCGCCACGCCCACCGTGGAGGCCTTCAAGGAGCTCAACCAGGCCGCCTTCGCCTGGCTCACCGGCGCGCAGCAGAAGTACCACGTGAAGGACTTCGGCGCCGTGTTCGAGCGCTACATCAAGGCCTGAGCAAGCACCTCCCGCGCGGGCCCCATACGGCCCGCGCCGGAGGGCGCGGCGTGCCGCGGTGCCTACGGAGTCCCGGGCACCAGTCCGTAGAGCGTGGTGACCTCCCGCGAGCGCGCCGCGTGCAGCGGGTCCGCCGCGTCCTTCGCCTTGGAGTGCCGCGCCGGGGTGGACTTGCGCCACGCCACCGTCAGGCCGCAGCGCGCGAACTGCTCCTCCAGCCACCCGGGTGGACGCAGGCCCAGCAGCACCGCGAGGTCCGACAGAATCAGCAGTCCCTCGCCGCCCGGAGTGAGCGCGGCGGGAAGCCCCTCGAGGAAGCGCCGCAGGAACTGGCTGTCCTCGTCGAACACCGCGCGGTCCACGCGATTCTTGGGCGGCTCGGGAATCCACGGCGGGTTGCAGACGACGAGGTCCGCCTTCCCCTCGGGGAACAGGTCCGCCTCCGCCACCTGGAAGCGCTGCGAGAGGCCGAGCCGCTCCGCGTTCTCCCGTGCGCACGCCACCGCGCGGGAGTCGCAGTCCGTGGCCTGCGCGGACACCGCGCCACGCTGCAGGAGGAGGAAGGAGAGCACGCCGGTGCCGGTGCCCACGTCGAACACGCGCTTGCCCTTCACGTCCTTCACGGCCGCCAGCAGCTCCACGTAGTCGGTGCGCGTGGGCAGGTAGACGCCGTAGTGCGGATGGAGCAGGCCCTTGAGGCCGGGGACGGCCAGGCCCTTGCGCCGCCACTCCGCGGCCCCGAGCATGCCGAACAGCTGCTTGAGCGGGACGACGGTGAAGACCTCCGTGGGCTCGCCCCACACCTGCCGGCACGCCAGGGAGACGTCCGGCGCGCGCGCGAGCTCCAGGCGGTAGCTCCGGTCCAGCGCGACGACGATGCGCGACAGCGTGGCGTGCTCCAGCTGCCGCGCCCGGCGCTCGGCCCGGAAGGCCTCCAGCGGCGAGCGGGCCTGCGAGGGCCGCTCGAGCCGCCGGCCCAGCGCGCCGAGGAGCTGCTTCGCGTTGTGGAAGTCGCCGGTGTAGCGCAGGAACTCGCCCCGGCGGACGCGCTTGAGCGCGGTGTCGGCGCTGAGCCGGTCATCCACGGGCGACAGGCGCGTGGGCGCGGGCTCGTCACTCTCCGAGTGCCAGGTGAACGCGGCGCCAGGAGGAAACTCGAAGGGCGCGGCGGCGGGCTTCGGCCCCTCCTGGGCGGCGGCGGGTCGGCGGGGGCGGTGCATGGGCCTGGGGTAGCACGTCCGCGCGCCATCGTCGCGCACGCGGAAGGGGCAGACTCCAGGGCCCCCGGTGGCCGCCTACCACCCCGCCATGCCGGGCCGGCTCGGGTACGGGTAGCAGCAGGCCGGATAGGGGTTCTCGGACAGCTCGGGGACGCCCTCCGTGTACGCGAGGCTGACGGTCTCCCAGCTCCGCACGTCCCCCTCGGTGGGCCCCACACCGTCGTCACCAAAGGGCAGGCGGACGAGCGCGCCGCCCGGAAACGTGGGCTCGTGCTTCAACCCCAGGCCCACCCGCTGCTCGGCGAGCGCCCCCGGCGGGAGCTGCACGCGCACCTCCACGTGCACGGTGCCCAGGTCATTCGAGGGCTCCGAGACACGCGCCTCCCAGCCCCACATCTCCGGACTGAGCGCCGTGTTGAAGGTCCCCGCGCACGTCCCCTTCCCCTGGACCTGCGGCGTCACCGTCGCCACCGTTCCTCCGGAGGGGATGCTGTAGCTGAAGCGGATGCGCCGGTCCTCCGGCCCGGGCGACGCGGGGCTCGCCGTGCAGCCCCGCCCCTGGAGCGTGGTGAGCCGTCCATCATCCAGCCACAGTGTCACCGTGCCGCCCTCGATACCCGCGGCCGCGCCATTGCCCGCGAGCTTCAGCGACGCGTACAGCGTGCCCGTGTCCTTCGAGTGCACGAGCGACACCTGGGTGGGCGCATGCACCGGGTTGCCTTGGTCCACCACCAGGAAGCGCGTGGCGTTCTTCAGGTCCGAGCCTCGCACCACGCCATCCACCACCGGCTCCGCGAACACGGCCCAGTCCCCCGCCCAGGCCTGTCCCACCGACTGCGCGGGGACATAGGCGGTATTCGGCGTGGCGCGCACCACCGTCCAGCCGCCGTAGGTGCCTCCGCCCGTCCACTCCACCGGGCCGCTGCCCACGCGGATGGGCGACGTGTCCGGGGTGCGTCCGGAGAAGTCATGCTCCTCCACCACGCGGCCCCAGCCCCCGCGCACCACCACCCGGTCCACGCGCGCGGTGTCCAGGCCCGCGCTGCCGCTGCCATCCTTGGCGTACTCGAAGCGCACCTTCTTCGTGCCCACGCCCACGTTCAGCCGGATGTGGTGGGCCTGGTTGCGCCCGGACGACGACCACACCGGCACGCCCGGCGTCGGAGCGACCGCGTCGTAGATGTAGACGTTGAGCCTGTCCCCCGCCTCCGAGTCCACGAAGGCGTCGAACTCCAGCGCGCCCTTCCAGGGCGGACAGGTGGGGTTGCACAGGATGGGGCTCCACGTGACGGTGCGCTCCATGAACGACGTGGTGCCGTGCCGCCCCGCCTGCACCACCGGCCGCGCGGCGCTCTGCTGCACCCCCGGAGTGCTCGGCCGCCAACCGCCGCCGAAGCCCGCCGCCGCCCAGCCCACGGGCACGGTGGTCGTCAGCGCGTCGAAGCGGTGGATTTCGAAGCGGCCCTTGCCCCCCGAGGAGAACGCCGCCACGTCGTCCACCCAGGCGGTGTCCGTGCCCTCGGTGCCGGCCGCGTCCTTCTGGTAGGCGAAGCGCACCACCACGTTGCCGCTGGCGGCCACGTTGAGCCGCTGGCGGCCCCGGCGGTTCAGCCCGGACAGCGACCACACCGGGTTGACCAGGTCATTCACATACACGCGCAGGAAGTCCTTCCCCGCCTCGGAGTCCACGAAGTAGTCGAACTCGAGGGCGTTGGTGCCCACGGGGAAGACGATGGTGCGCTCCAGCCAGGACGTCTGCCCATGCTGGTTGACCATGGCGACCGGTCGCTCCACGCGGCGGTCGATGACCGGCATCCGCGTCGCGGCGGAGGCCTGGAGGGAGAGGAGCATCGACAGGGCCAGGGCCCACCACGGCAGGACGGTTCGCATGGGATTGGGGACAGCGCGGGAGTGCGAGACGGAGAGCGGAGAGCAGCGCGGGCGCGGAGGAGGGCTCATTGGCACTTCCCCGCCTTGCAGGAGGTGCCGGACGGGCAGCCGTCATCCGGGCCCACGTGGCAGGCGGGCCGCGAGTGACTCACGCGGTACACCATGTCGTACCAGTACTCGTCGTCGTCCGCGCGCCAGCTGTACTTCCCCGCGGGGGACGCGTCCTTGTCCGCGAGCGTGGCAGGCAGCGCCGGAATCTGGAGGATGTTGGGCTTGGGCTGGAAGTACTGCTCGCCGCCGATTCCCTCGCCGTCCTGCCACAGGTTGGGCACCACGGCCTTCTGGAAGGCGCCGGTGAGCGCGTGCGGCAGGGCCCGGTCCGGGTTGCCGGTGCCCGCCTCGTTCAGCAGCGAGCCGTCGTACATCTCGTTCGCCTCATCCACGGACCCGTCGCCGTCGTAGTAGCGGGACACCCAGAGGCAGTCGGGGTACGCCGCGCTGCTGGACTGGCGGCAGTCGGACTTCGCGTTGGGCCCGTCGAAGACGAAGCGGGTCCAGATGTCGTCGCCTCCCGCGTCGGTCTCCTCGACCTCGCAGGCAATCTGCAGCGGGTGGAAGTAGCTCAGCGACGTCTCGAACCAGACCTTCAGGTCGAGGGCCTTCGTCTGGTACACGCTGTCGCGCTTCACCCGCAGCAGGTACTTCTCCGGCAGGAAGTTCGCGGTGCCGGGCAGCTTCCCCGCCCCGGCGGTGTGCACGAGCACGTTGCCGTTCTGGAAGGCCCTCCACGGCTCCACGGACGCGATGCCGTTCTGGATGAGGACGTTGCTCTTGTCCGCCAGCGCGGCGCTGTAGGGTGACGGGTTGAACACCACCGGGTCCGTCGAATCCGGGGCCAGCGTCGTGTGGACGTGGAAGGTCATTTTGGGCGGCTGGTTCCCCCGGTCGTGCTCGGTGACGAACTTGAAGAACATGGTGTCGGTCGCCCCCAGGAGCTGCTCGGGCCAGGTTCGCGTCAGGGCCACCGCGGGCTCCAGCGGGCAGGCTTCGGCCGGGGACGAGCAGTCGAAGCGGTGGAAGGAGATTTTGTACGGCAGGTTCCCCAGCGTGCGGTCCGGCTTCGCGGCGGGGTCCGCCGCCTGGGTGTCCACCGCGAAGACGCGCACGAAGTACGGCGGCTTGGACGCGGGATAGGTGCACTGGAAGGAGCGGGTCTCCTTCACCTCTTCGCACTCGCCGTCGAAGGGGGCCAGCGGCCGGGACAAGTCACTGCCCTGGTACACCGCCCAGCTCACGTGCGAGCCCGTCATCGTCACGCGGAAGGGCTCCGCCTGGTCCAGCACGTACCACTGCATGCTGCCCGGGAAGGTGAGCAGGCCATCCGTGAAGGTGACCGTCTTCGCCAGCGGCGAGCTGGGGTCCTGGAGGTTGAACGCCACCGGCTCCGGCCCATTCGGGCTGGTGACGCCGGGCGTGGGGTTGTTCGCGTCGTCCACCTTGCGCGGGTGCGGGCTGCACCGGGGCGCCGCCCGGTTCACGTCGATGGTGAGGGAGACGTGGTCCGACCACTCCTTGCCCTGCACCGCGCGGGTGAGGTGCTGGGTGCAGTACTCGCGCTCGCGGTTGGCTTTGTCCGGGACGGGCTTGTTGTGGAGGATGTAGTCCAGCCGCTCGCCGTCGGTGGGGCCGGTGAACTCGGTGGCCCCGCCGTTGTTGGAGGACGAGTGCGTCTGCCCCACGTCCAGCGGCGACGTCTCGTACGCCCAGCTGTCGACGAAGAAGGTGCCGGTGCTGGCGACGGGGTCATAGGTGCACGGCTTGTTCTTGCAGGCCCAGTAACCGCCGTGGTCATTCGAGGTCTGCTCGAAGGTGTATTGCCATTCCGTGAACGGCTTCCACGTCACCGCGTCCAGGTCCGGGTCCCCGTCGCAGTAGAGGTTGCCCACGACGTCGTAGTCACAGACGGGGACGAAGGGCGGGCGGAAGGCGCTCTCGTGGTGGCGGCTGCCGTCGATGTTCAAGTCGCCCACGATGTAGATGGGCTGGACGTTGCGCTTGGAGGCGCTGATGGAGCCCTCGATGATGCTGCGCATCGTCTGGAGCTGGCCCCGGCGGTCGTCGAAGTCCTCGTACCAGCGCCACGCCTCCACGTCCGGCAGGCTGGACTGCATGTGGGTGAAGCCGACGTTGAAGGGCAGCGAGGCGTCACACTCGTTGAGGATGCGCACCAGGGCGAAGCCCTTGTTGGCCCAGGCGTCCGCGCCGTTGGTGTTGTCGCTGGTGTAGATGTCCCAGCTGGCGATGTTGTCGTCGTAGTAGTGGTCGTGCCACGTCTCCTGGAAGCCCTCCTCGTTGATGGTCTTGTCCAGTGCGGCGAAGCCGTACTTGGAGAAGAGCATCAGCCCGCTGTCGTTGTCGGTGTCGTGCTCGTCCAGCGTGTAGATGTAGTTCGGGTAGCGGTTGAACAGCTCCTTCACCAGCACGTCACGCGCGGCGTCGTCGTTGGCCTCGTTGAGCACCACGACGTCCGGGTCCTCGGCCAGGATTTGCAGCGCGATGTCCTTGGCCCGGGCCGTGTGGGACCTGCCGTAGTTGAGCTCCGTGTTGTTGGGCGCCACCTGGAGGTTCAGGTTCCAGGTCTTGATGCGCAGCGAGGCGCCGACCTGCGTCGTGCACATGGCGTGCGCCGGCAGGGCCCCGAAGGTGCAACAGCCGAGCGCCAGGGCGCCCAGCCATGCGCGGAAGGAAGAGATGGGTAGACTCATGACGGCTCAACGACGTGGGCTGGAAATCTTCCCCTCCCCCCTGACTCCTGGACGTCACCGCATGACGCAGCCTTCCTTCCGGCTCCTTCCCCTGCTCGCCCTCCTGGGTTGTGGCGGCACGGCTTCCTCGAATGTGGAAATGGCGCAGGTCACCTCCGCCCTCATCGCGGATGCGCCGCTCAGCCCGGCGTCGGACGTGTCCAGCTCCAACGTCACGGCGGGAGACGGCTCCACGGCGGCCCTCTACGCGAAGGTCATCGATGCGTCCGACCAGAGCTTCGTGCGGGCCAGGAGCGGCTTCAGCACGGGCAACGTCACCTTCGGCTTCCCCGCCGCGCCCGCGGGTACGCTGACCCGGGTGGAAATCACGGCCCGGACGGGCAACGTGGGAACCACCGCCGCCTCGGGCACGCTCCAGTTCGACGTCCTCGATGGCGCCACGCAGCTGGGCACCGTCACCCAGACGCTCGCTGGCGTCACGACGACGGCGGACTACTCGGCCAACGTCGCCACGTCGCGCACGCTGACGGAGCTGAGCCCGCTGCGCGTGAAGGTGACGCTCACCAACACCGCGGGTGCCGTGAAGCTCGCGCGGCTCTCCGTCAACCTCGTGTACCGGCAACCTCCGGCCGCCGTCGCGGGGACGATGACCCGCTCCGGAGTGCCGCCGACGAGCGCCACCTACGTCTCCAGCGCCATCGTCATGCTGGACTGGGAGGACCTGGAGACCGCGGACCAGGTCTTCGACTGGCAGCCGCTGCGGCAGGCCATCTCCAGCGTCACCAGCGGGACGGGGGTGTCCAACGTGAAGCTCCGCATCATGGCGGGCATCGCCGCGCCTGCCTTCGTCAAGCGGGCGAACGACGGCGCGGGCCCGCAGTACGTCAATGCTCCGGCGACTTCCGAGGGCTCGGCCGTGGACTGCTCCGTGTCCACGCAAGGGGGCGTGGGCGGCTACTACCCGGCGGGCGCGAACTGCGTGCCGTTCTTCTGGTCACAGGCGTACATGGCCGAGTACCGGGAGCTGATGAGCGCGCTCCAGGACGAGCTGCTGACGAACTCCACGCTGTACGGAGGCAGGACGCTGGACCAGCTCGTCACCACCGTCGTCGACTCCGCCTGCATGACGGCGTACGCAGAGCCCTTCTATCGGGCGCAGCTGAAGGGCTACACCCACCAGCGGCTGGCGAACGCCGGCCTGTCCCATCAGACGGACCTGGACTGCCACATGCGCGCCATCGACGTGCACCGCGAGGTCTTCGGCACGTCCCGCCGCACGGCGCTCGCCATCAACAAGTGGGACGTCGTGCAGCCCGGCTGCACCGTGAGCAGCTCGGCCGACCAGTGCCGCACCCAGGTCTGGTCCAACGCCTCACCGTGGGGCGTGCGCGAGCTGCTGGAGAACCATGCGAAGCCGCAGCTCACCTTCGGCGGTGAGCTGCTGCTGGAGGTGCAGAACAACGGCATCGGCGAGGTGCCCACGGACCGGTGCACGGGAGGCGCGACGGGCCTGACGAGCTACTTCTGCTACATCCGCGACTACAGCGGGCCGAAGGGCGTGCAGACGGAGAACTGGCAGAACCTCAACTCGAGCTGCTCGGACCTGTACCTCGCGCTCGACAACGCGGTGGCCATGAACAGCCACTTCGCCGAGCTCCCGGGTGGCTTCGGCGTCTGTGACCACGCCGTCCTCGCCTGCTACGACGAGAAGCTGCGGGACCTGCAGGCGGGCCTGTCCAACGGCTGCAACTGCATCACCACGCCGGCCTGCCGGCAGTAGCACCGCGTTTCTACCTCGCCTGCGCGGAGGGGTACTGACGTCGAGTCGTGCAGCAGGGGCGGCCCGTTGGGTGGTCATCCACGCCCAGACGGGCCGCCGTCGGCTCACCCTCGCTCGCGGATACGCGGGCTCAATCCACGCTGAGAGGACTCTCGTCTTCCGGGGGACAGCGGGGTGGGCACAGGGCGCCGTCTTCCACTGCTTCCGCGGAGACGCCGGCCACGGCGGTGTCCCCTGGCGACGAGAGCCTCGTGAGGATGTCATTGCCACGCGCGTCGTAGGGCACCAGCACCAGTCGCGTCTGCCCCGCCGCATCCAGCCCCTGGTAGATGCGCACGCCGGCCGCCGGATTGCCGCTGGCGTCCCTCGCGTTGAGCAGCGCGGCGATGGCGTCGCGGTTGAAGCTCTCGGACTGCTCCATGGCGAGCCGCGCCTTCATCCCCGGGTGCTGCCCGTGGAGTGCATCCCGCGTCTCACGGAAGTGGCGGGTGTAGCCCGCCGCTACGTCCATCGGGATGAAGTGCTTCTTCGCGGCGTCCACGTCGAACGGGATTCCACCCGCCTTCTCCGCTCCCGGGCTGTCACGGAAGCCCAGGGACACGAGGGCTGCCACGGCGATGAGACCTGCGACCTTGCGTTGCATGGAGGTGCTCCCTTGCTTGGGGTTCCGACTCAGGACCGTTGAGGCGCTGACGTGCGTCCGAGCGCGGCTCCCAGCTGAGCCACCTCCCGGTGCGGAAAAGGGTGTGACCAGACACGGCCATCGCTCGCGGAGCTCCATGCCGGGTCTGATTCGAGACGACGCAGCGCTCGCCAGATGACGAGCGAGAGGTCCTCAGCGGTGCCGCCCGCCATGAGCACGGACGCCGTTCCTGGAGTCTTGGTTCGCACCGAGACCTGGTCGCCTTCACGCTGGAAGTCCCAGATGGCCTCGCTCGGCTCCAGGAACCACACCACACGGGCTTCTCTCCGCCCGGCGACGAGGTCCAGGGCCGCTGCCGCCAACATCGCGAGCGAGTCCCCCGGCACGTCCGACACTTCGAGCGACACACGGTGCTCGCTGTCAGAAAGCTCCACATGCAGCCAGCCGTGATGCGGCGATCCGAATCTCAGCTCGAGCTGGCTCACGCCCTCGTCCTCTCCATCCATGCGGCCCACGACCCGGCGACACGGTGAGCTTCCGTCGGAGACCGCGAATGCGCAAAGGGTAGGCCCGCACCCGGCTGTCAGGAGAGCGCCCATGCCTGTCCTGCGCCCCGCTCAGGGCTTCCCCTGATATTTCAGAGCCGCCATTCCTCGGATGATGAAGCTGGAGCCCGACGACCGGGTTCCGCATCCCGAGGTGCGCGTATGGCCAGGAAGCTCGTACAAGGGCTGTTGATGGCGGCAACGCTGGTTCTGCCCGCGGGCAGTGCGTGGGCATTCTGCATGGATGGCGACGTCATGGAGTGCCTGTGTCCGGATGGCACGGCCTCCTTCCGCTACTGCATCAACAATCGCTATGGCTCATGTGAATGTAGCGGGCTCTCGGGTGGGGACGCCTCGGTGTCGGAGGACGAGGTGGCGGCGAAGGAGAGCGCCTCCAACGCGGAGGCCGCGCAGGTCTGCGCCGAAGCGTCGACGCCCGAGCAGGCTCCCGCCAGCACCCAGGGTTGAGCGTCCCGGTTCGCGCTCGCGTCGAAGGACATGAAACGCGTCCATGACGTGTCAGTGAGCAGGCTGATACGTCATGGCGCCACCTGCGCGCTCGCGACTACGGGACCCACTTGTAGACCATGCCCGTGGCGTGGATGCCCCAGACGGAGTCCTCACCGGCCAGGGAGATGTTCCGCAGCGCGCCGGGCATGGACTGCCAGGCCGAACCGGTGCACCTGGTTTCGAGTGAGGGCGCGGGGAGCGCCGCGAAACATGCTGGGCCCATGACGGCACACGAGCGGTTCGAGGTGGCACACGGGCAGACGCGCCTTGCAGGTGAACACGCGGGGCACGGGCCAGCGCTGGTGTTCCTGCATGCGGGCGTGGCGGACCGGAGGATGTGGCGTGCCGAGCTCGCGGCGTTCGCGCCCACGCACCATGCGCTCGCGTATGACCGGCGCGGCTTCGGAGAGAGCCACGGGGTGGCCGAGCCCTTCAGCCACGTGGACGACCTTCGCGCGGTGCTCGATGCGCTGGGCGAGCGACAGGCGGTGCTGGTGGGCTGCTCACAGGGCGGACGCGTGGCGCTCGACTTCACGCTGGCGCATCCGGAGCGGGTGCGGGGCCTCGTGCTGGTCGAGCCCGCGGTGAGTGGTGCGGCTGCTCCCGCCGAGCCCGCGCCCTCGGTGGCCCGTCTTTACAGCGGGTCCGTAGTGTCCACCTTGAAGACGCGCCCGCCGCGACGCCGAGCGATAGTCCGGCCGCGGTGCCCGCGCCCGCGAGCACCCGTCCCGCTTTCGCCACCTGCAGCGGAAGCACGTCCGCGCCATTTGCCCTGAGCGCGAGCCGCACAACGAGCTCGTACGTGCGCTGCCCACCGCGTCGCGCATCACCCCGGAGTGCTCCACGGCCCCCAGCACCAACGTGAGCAGCGCGGTGAGTGACTGCCTGGAGGTGGTGTTGCCCGTGTCATACGCTGCCAACCATGGTTCTCCGTTGGCTCAAGCGCATCTTCGGCTCCGGCGAGGAGTCGAAACCCCAGGTCCTCGTCCTCCGAGACCGCGACATAGCGCTCTCCTTCCCCATCCAGACCCACTGGGGCGCGAAGGGCCCGAGTCGGGGAGAAGCGCCCACGTGCAAGAGCTGCGGTGCACCGCTCGCGGAGGTGCTGCTCACCACGGGCGGACCGGAGGGAGACCCCGCGCTCTGGCGTGAGCACCCGCTCGCGGTGGACGCGTGGCACTGCGCCGGGTGCAGCACCTTCTCGGTGCCGCGCTTCCTCGAGCCCGCCGAGGCGACGGCACTGGGGCAGGAGGGCGCGCGTCACGGGCAGGAGGGACGCCTCGACGAGGCGGAGCTGGCCTTCCGGCGCGTCTGCAACAGCTGGCCCCAGTTCGCGCCGCCGCGCCTCAACCTGGCCACGGTGTACGCCCAGCGCATCAAGGAGGAGGCCCTCGGCGCGGCGCGTGCGCACGTCCTGCAGCAGTACGTCTCCGTGATTGAGCGCCACGTCCAGGATGCCCTGCGCGGCGATGCGCTCACCAACCTGCCCGGGGCCATCGCCCTCCTGGCCGGCGCCCACCTGGTCATGGACGTCACCGCCGCGGCGGAGGCGGCCGTCGACCTGGGGCTCAACCATCCCTCGGCGACGGACGAGGACCGCCAGGCGCTCGAGGAGCTGCGCCGCTGGGTCCGGCTCCGCGGGGACCTCTACGAGCGCGGCTCGGAGGCCGTGCAGCCGTACATGCACATCCATGGGAAGGAGACGCGGCCCATGGATGCGAAGGCCCGCCGCCAGGTGGAACTCGGCGTGGAGGACCTGCTGAAGCACCACCGCGCGGATCCCGACAGCTGGCAGGCGCTCTGGCTGGCCGGCAAGGGACGACAGGCGCTCGGCGATGAGGCGGGAGCGGCGGAGGTGTTCGGGAAGGCGTTCATCCTCGAGCCGGGCCAGCCCGACGTCGCGCGCGAGTACGGACTGCAGCTATTGCGACTGCAGCGCTTCGAGGAGGCGGAGGACGTGGCGAAGGCGGCTTGCAACGCGGCCCCGTCCGACCCCGGGCTCGTGGCGAACCTCGCCCTGGTCCAGCTCCTCCTGGGCCGTGTGGAGGATGCGGACGCGACGGCCTCACGGGCCCTCGACATGGACGCGAAGGACGCGGTGACGCAGGCCCTGCTCACCATCATCCGCGAGGTGCGCTCGGGCCAGCGTGAGGCCCCGCGCACGCTCGAGGAGCTCGAGCGGAGTGTCTGAGGGTACGGGCCGCACGGGTGAGATAGGGCTCCCACGCGGGCCATGTGGTTTTCCTCTCCCGCGAGCAATGGGGCTGCTCAATGTCGAGCGCACGATGCTCCAAACCCAATGGGTCAAGAGAGGATGGGCGGAATCGCAGTCCCCATCCTGGCGGCCAGGCGCTCGTAGGCCCTCCCTTCCCAGGACGGTCAATGCCGCCTGGTGGCTGCTCGGGCGACATTCATAGGAACGAGCCTAGTAGCACTGGGATCTACTAAGGATCTACTAATAGGAACTAGATTAGTAGTCGCAGAGCGCATCTACTAGGGATCTACTAATAGGAACTAGATTAGTAGTTCGGAGTACTCGTGAAGATTCCTCCTGCTCCTCCAAACCCCAAAGAGGCGATGCGGGCCATCTTCGATAGAGGGCCTGAAAGACTCGGGCAGTTACTTTCGCGCGGAATCAAACCGGAAGTCGAAGGCGCCTACCTGCATTGGGACGAGCTTCGGCGGCGCCAGCCCCCTGATGGCATGACGCCCGAGGAATGGTGGGTCGGCATCAGCCTCGCCAGGAGCGTTCTCCGAACCGAGCTTCCCCTCACCGAGAAGACAGGGCGCAAGTTCCAGTTCGCACGAACCGATGGCCTGCTGCTCGCGCTGCATCACATCGACCGCAGCATGGGCGGTCGACTGGAGATGGTCGACCCGGAGCTGGCCAACAAGGACGTCCGAGATCGCTACATCATCCGCTCCCTCATGGAGGAGGCAATCACCTCCAGCCAGCTCGAAGGAGCATCGACGACTCGTCGTGTCGCGAAGGACATGCTTCTCCATGGGAGGCAGCCGCGAACGAAGGACGAGCGGATGATCTTCAACAACTATCAGGCCATGGAGCTGCTTCGCCGCAAGGCGCATGAGCCGCTGACCAAGGCCGTCCTCCTGGAGCTACACGAAGTCATCACCGAAGGCACCCTGGAGCCCGGCGAGGCGGGCAGGCTGAGGCGCCCGGATGAGCTCGTCACGGTGCTGGATATCGGCGATGGGCAGGTCCTTCACGAGCCACCCAACGCGAATGAGCTCCCCAAGCGAATCGAGGCGCTCTGTGCCTTCGCGAATCAGGATGCCGGAGATGTGTTCGTACATCCCGTCGTTCGGGCCATCGCACTTCACTTCATGCTCGCCTACGACCATCCCTTCGTCGACGGCAACGGTCGTACGGCCCGCGCGCTGTTCTACTGGAGCATGCTCCGGCAGGGATACTGGATTGCCGAGTTCCTCTCCATCTCCCGCATCATCCAGAAGGCACCAGCCCAATACAGCCGCGCCTTCCTCTACACGGAGACCGATAGCGCCGACCTGACCTACTTCCTCTTCCACCAGTTGGACGTCATCAAGAGGGCAACGCAGGACCTCTATGCGTACCTCGACCGGAAGAGCAAGGAGCTGCAGGAGGTGGATCTACTCCTGCGGGCCGGCGAGAACCTCAATCACCGCCAGCGAGCACTCCTGGCCCATGCGCTTCGTCACCCGGGCGCCCAATACACCATCGAGCCCTATCGCCGGGAGCACGGCGTCGTGTACCAGACCGCCCGTCAGGACCTGCTCGACCTGGAGAAGGCGGGCCTCTTGCTAAGGAAACAGGTGGGGCGAGCCTTCCGTTTCTCCGCTGTCCCCGACCTCGAGCAACGGCTCAAGGCCGGGAACATCCAGACAAAATGAGTCGCCGGCCCGGCAGCGCCCGGACATCGCTTCAGTAGCAGGTGCCCACGCCGCTGCAGCTGCAGTTGTTGCTCGCGAACGAGTAGTCGTCGGACGCGGCAGCGAAGCTGCCCAGGCCGTAGTCGTGCTTGGCGCAGTCCTGCGTGTACGCCGTCGTGCCCACGCACGGCGGGGTGCTGGTGATGCCGCAGCCCTGACCGCAGCGCCCCTTGCAGCCGTTGTCACCGCCGTTGCAGCCGCAGCCCCGGCCCGCCTGACGGTAGTAGCCGGACCCGATGTACTGCGTCCCGCACGTGCACGACAGGTGGACCCAGCCGCGCTCCGACACGTACTCGTACGCCGTCAGCACCTCGCCCACCGGGACAATCTGCATGAAGCTCGTCTGGCGCATGGCGGCGTCCTCGACGCGCGTGCGCGGCGTGGCACCGTCCTGCGGGACGATTTTCGAGATGCCCGCCAGCAGCGGCTCAATCAGCTGCGCCTGCGCGACGTCGAGCGGGGCGCCCGTCGGCATGAAGCTGCCCACGCCCTGGTTGTAGTCGATGTGGAACCCGATGACCGGGTCACCGAAGTCGTACGTCACCTCCACGACCTTGGACTCGGTCTCCACCACCAGCGCGCGCACGGACGCGCCGCCCGCGCGGTACGTGGCCTCCAGCGTCGTCTCGTCATGCTGGAGGAGCGCGAAGCCTTCCGCCTCTTCCGCCTGCCCCGCCGGCCCGTCCGAACAGGCCACCGCCATCGACAGCGCGACTGCACACAGGAAGAGCCTCTTCATCTCGTTCTCGTTTCCGTGAAGCGGGTGGGCACTCGGGAAGCGTCACGAAACTAGAAAATCCCCCCAGGGATGATCAACTTGAATTATCAGAAACCGAGAATCACGGGTTTACGACGGCAGCTCGACGACGAACTCGCTGCCCACGCCCGGCTCCGACTTCAGCGACACCTTCCCGCCCAGCACGGACACCAGCTCACGCACCAGCGTCAGGCCCAGCCCCACGCCCGGCTTGGACTTGTGGTCCAGCGGCTCCAGGTGCTGGAAGGGCTCGAAGACGCGCGCCTGTGCCTCGGGCGGAATCCCCGGGCCGCTGTCGCGCACCCGCATCCGCCGCGCGTCCGCCACCACCTCCACCGCCACGTGGATGCCGCCCTCCTGGGTGTACTTCACCGCGTTCATCACCAGGTTGAGCAGCACCAGCTGCGCCATGCGCGAGTCCGTCTGCGCCAGCGCCTTTCCCGCCGGCCGCGCCAGGGCCAGCTTCAGCCCCTTGCGGTCCGCCTCGCAGCGCACCTCGCCCAGCACCTCCTCCGCCAGCTCCACCAGGTCCACCGGCTCGCGCCGCACCACCAGCCGTCCCTGCTCCAGCTGGTTGTACTGGAGCACCATCTCCGTCATGTCCCGCAGCCGCAGCGTGGAGCGCGCCATCCGCTCGAACATCTCCGACGCCTTGGGCTTCAGCGGGCCCACCTCGCGCAGGAAGGCGTGCTGGGTGAGCTGCAGCACCGACAGCGGCGTGCGCAGCTCGTGGGACACCAGTCGCAGCAGGGTGCTCCGGGACTCGCTGGCCCGCTCCGCCGCCTCGCGCGCCGTGCTGGTGGTCTCCAGCGCCGCCTCCAGCTGGCGCTTGCGCAGCCCCAGCTCGCGCGCCAGCAGCTCCACGTCCGACGTGCGCGCATCCAGCGCCCCCTGCAGCACCTCGCGCGTGCGCTTCACCACCGCCAGGTTCGACACCCGCGCCAGCAGCTCCTCCGCCAGGAAGGGCTTCACCAGGTAGTCCTGCGCCCCCGCGCGCAGCAGGTCCACCCGCAGCGCGTCGTCCGCCCGCGCGGTGAGCATGAGGATGGGCGTGGACTCCAGCCCCGCCCTCGCGCGCACCTCGCGCACCAGCTGGTCGCCGCCCATGCGCGGCATCATCAAGTCGCTGACGATGACGTCCGGCCGCAGCGCCTCCGCCTGCCGCAGCCCGTCCTCGCCGTCCGCCGCGGTGGCCACCCGGAAGTCCTGGGCCAGCGTCTCCGCCACGAAGCGCCGCATCTCCCGCGTGTCCTCCACCACCAGCACCCGCGGGCGGTAGGGGTCCTCCGGCACCGCCACCGGCGCGTCCTCCGTGGACCGCAGCACGTCCACCTCCGTCCGGGCCGCCAGCGGGAGCGTGTCCGGCTCCGGCACGGAGCGCAGCTGCGTGGCCGAGGGCGCCAGGAGCGGCAGGTCCACCACGAAGCGCGCCCCGCCGCCCGGCCGCTCCTCCACGCGGATGCGCCCGCCGTGCAGCGTCACGAAGTCGCGCGCAATCGCCAGCCCCAGCCCGGTGCCGCCGAACTCGCGCGTGGTGCCGCCCTCGCCCTGGCGGAAGCGCTCGAAGATGACCTCGCGCAGCGCGGGCGGCACCCCGGGCCCGCTGTCCTCCACCACCAGCCGGCCCCAGCCGGCCTCCGCGCCCAGGGCCACGCGGATGGAGCCGCCCTCCGGGGTGAACTTCACCGCGTTGGAGAGCAGGTTGAGCACCACCCGCTGGACCTGCTCCGGGTCCACCTGTGCGGGGAGCATGCCCGGCAGATCCAGCGAGAAGTCCAGCCGCCGCTCCGCCACCAGCCCCTCGAAGTTCTCCGCGCACAGGCGCACCAGCCGCGCCAGGTCCGTCTCCGCGTGGGACGCCTTCATCTTCCCCGCGTCCAGCTTCGCCACGTCCAGCAGCGCATTCACGTGCCGCATCAGCACCCGCGCGTTGCGCCGCACCACCTCCAAATCCCGGCGGTCCTCCGCGCCCAGCCCGCCGCGCTCCAGCAGCCGGTCCACCGGGCCCAGGATGAGCGCCAGCGGCGTGCGCAGCTCGTGGCTGACGTTGGCGAAGAAGCCGGTGCGCTGGGCCTCGGACGCCTTCAGCTTCGCGTAGAGCGCCTCCAGCTCCCGGCTGCTCGTCTCCAGCTGCACCCGGCGCTCCTCGGACAGCCGCGCGGAGTCCACCACTGCCGCCACCTGGCGGCGCAAGGGCAGCAGGTACAGCCCCGTGGCCACCGACGCCACCGCCGTCACCCCCTTCACGCCCCCGGCCAGCCAGTAGGCCGAGTTCCACACGTTCCACACCTCCATCAGGTGCGTCAGCCCGCACGCGCCGATGAAGACGCCGAAGGAGAGAATCATCCCCCCGAAGGGCAGCCGGATGCGCCGCACCAGCGCGTACAGCGTCAAGGAGATGAAGAGGTACGCGGCACCGATGAACGCGTCGGACAGCACGTGCAGCGCCACCAGGTCCGGCCGCCACAGGTAGCAGTGGCCGTGCGGCATGTACCAGGCGCCGTAGAGGAGGTCCCTCAGGCCCGTGCCCCACCCCTCCATGGCTCCCGGCAGGGCCTGCGCGGACAGGACTCCGTGGCCCACATGTGCCAGTGGGTCTTTCATGGCTCGCTCCGGGCTTGCCGCACGGTCAGCAGGCCCCCCCTGGACCCTCCGCCGAGGCATCAGGGTATTTCATGCAAACCGCGCAAGGCGCGTCACCCCCCTGGCTCTTCGGGCGGTGGGTGCAGGACATTCGCCCAAGGCGGGGAAATGGGGTAGAGGCGCGAGCCGCCATGCTCGTGTCGCTCGTCATCCCCGTCTACAACGAGATTCCCACCCTCGCGGAGCTGTTGCGCCGCTGCATCGCCGTCGACTTCCCGAAGGAGCTGGTCCTCATCGACGACTGCTCGAAGGACGGCAGCCGTGAGTTCCTCCGCCAGCTCGCCGAGCAGGGCGTGGGGGTGCTGGGCGGTACGCCCCACAACCGCAACGAGGTGCGGGTGCTGTTCCAGGAGACCAACCAGGGCAAGGGCGCGGCGCTGCGCCGCGGCTTCGCGGAGGCCACCGGGGACATCGTCATCGTCCAGGACGCGGACCTGGAGTACGACCCGCGCGACATCCCCAAGGTCATCCAGCCCATCCTCGACGGGGACGCGGACGTCGTCTTCGGCAGCCGCTTCACGGGGACGCCCAGGCGCGTGCTGTACTTCTGGCACACGGTGATGAACAAGACGCTCACCACCCTCTCCAACATGACGAGCGGGCTGAACCTCACGGACATGGAGACCTGCTACAAGGCCTTCCGCACCGAGGTGCTGCGCTCGGTGGACGTGGAGGAGGAGCGGTTCGGCTTCGAGCCGGAAATCACCGCCAAGGTGGCCCGCGGCAACTGGCGCGTCTTCGAGGTGCCCATCAGCTACCACGGGCGCACCTATGAAGAGGGCAAGAAGATTGGCTGGAAGGACGGCGTGCGCGCCCTCTACGTCATCTTCAAGTATGCGGTGAAGCGCTGAGCACGGGGCCCTGCGCCAGCAGGCTCTTCGCCGCCTCCACCGCGTCGTGCGTGCCCGTCAGCGCGAGCACGTCGCCGGCGCGCAGCACCTCGCTGGCGGTGGGCACCGACACGCTCTCCGCCCCGCGCTGGATGGCGAGCACCGTCGCGCCCGTCAGCCCGCGCAGGTTCAGCTGCGCCAGCGTCCGGCCCACCGCGGCGCTCGCGGCCTCCAGCCGGACGGGCACCGGCTCCCCCAGGCCGGGCAGCAGCCTGGGGACGTCATCCAGGGCGTGCGCCTCGCTCCCCGCCTCCTTCGAGTGGGACTGCGCGGCCAGCGCCGCCACGACGACCTGCGCCCCCGCGCGCACATGGCCGTGCAGGTTGGTGGCGCCGCGCCAGAAGGCGATGCCGAGCGCCACCAGCATCGCGAGGATGATGAGGGGGCCCGTCGCACCCCGCATGAACGGCTGGGTGATGGCCACCACCGGCACGCCGACGAGCAGCACCGTCACCACCTGCAGCGTGACGAGCAGCAGCCTCCGGGGCGCCGCCGCCAGGTCCACCCTGCCATCCGTCCGCTGAGGCAGCGCCGCCTCCGACAGCAGCGCCCCCATCCGGCGCGCCAGCGTGACGATGCCGATGAGGAACGGCACCGCGAGGATGACGGCCCCCGCGATGATGAGGTGGCCCGCCAGCGTCCGGTCCACCCCCGTGCGCTCCTCCACGAACAGGGCCACCTTGCTGGCGGCCAGCGACGTGCCAATCACCAGCAGGATGAGCAGCGCCGCGTCCACCAGCAGCAGCCGGACGACGCGCCGCACCACCGCGCCCCGCGTCTGGCTCGGCGGCGCCTCCCGCAGCCGCTCCACCCAGGTGCCATACAACGTCGCGAAGGTCTGCAGCGGCTTGGGCAGCTTGCGGTCCACCCAGTTGGCCACCGGGCCGGACACCTTGATGAGGATGGGCGTGGTGAGCGTCGTGACCGCGGAGACGGCCACCGCCACCGGGTAGAGGAACTCGCCCGTCGCCCTCAGGGACAGGCCCAGGCCGGCGATGATGAAGGAGAACTCGCCAATCTGCGCCAGGCTCATCCCCGCCTGCACGGACGTGCGCGTGCCGTTGCCCGTGAGGAACGCCCCCAGGGTGACGCCGAGAATCTTCCCGACGACGACGACGAGGGTCAGCACCCCGATGGCCGCCCAGTGCTTCACCACCAGCGCCGGGTCGATGAGCATGCCCACCGACACGAAGAAGATGGCCGCGAACATGTCGCGCACCGGCTGCACCAGGTGCTCCACCACCTTCTCCTCGCCGGACTCCGCCACCAGCGAGCCCCCGAGGAAGGCCCCCAGCGCCACCGAGTAGCCGAACGCCTGCGCCAGCAGCGCCACCGCGAAGCAGATGCCCACGCTGGTCACCAGCGTCGTCTCCGGGCGGTTGAGCCGAACGACGGCGCGCATGGCCCGGGGGATGATGAACAGGCCCACCACCACCAGGCCCACGAGGAACGCCACCAGCCGGCCCGTGGTGAGCGCCAGGTCGCCCATGGACAGGCCCGCGCCGGTGGAGATGGCCGTCAGCGTGGCCATCAGCAGCACCGCGATGAGGTCCTCGACGATGAGCACCCCCACCACCAGCTCGCGCAGGCGTCCCTTGATGCCCTGCTCGTCGAAGGCCTTGGCGATGATGGTGGTGCTGGAGATGGCGATGAGCGCGCCGGTGAAGATGCTCTCCAGGGACGTCCACCCGAAGGAGCGGCCCACCACGAAGCCGAGCCAGATCATGATGGCGCACTGGATGACGGCGGTGAGCCCCGCCGTCAGGCCCACCGAGAACAGCTTGCGCAGGCTGAACTCCAGCCCGAGCGAGAACATCAGCAGGATGACACCCAGCTCCGAGAGCGTCGTCACCACCTCCGGGTTGGCCACCAGGGGAATGGGGACGAAGGGGCCGACGACCAGGCCGGCCAGGATGTAGCCGAGGACGACGGGCTGGCGCAGCCGCTGGAACAGGACGGTGGTCACCGCCGCCACGCACAGGACGATGGCGATGGCCTGGAGGACCTCGTGTGCTCCGTGCATCAAGACACCTCTGCGCCATCCTGGGCGCGTACAAGCAGAAGGAAGACAGGGGCCATGGGCCGGGAGAGGGAGCGTCACGGAGACGACCCCGCCAGGGCTCAGGGCTGGAAGGGCCCGCCTGGCGCCGTCACGGGGACGGCTTCGGGAGGGCTCCTGGAGGGAGGGGCTCGCGCGGCGCCGCCGCGAGGCGAGGGCCCGGCGAGGACACCTGGGAGATGAAGGAGGGCACCGCCCGTACCGGGGCGGTGCTCGCCGTCATCCGCGCGAGGGAGGCCCGCGCAGGGGACGGGTGACGAGGGGCGGCTGGTCCGCGAGGCCGCTCCGCGCGGACACCGACACCACCGGGTAGCGCACCCGGCGGGCGATGGCCGTGTCCGAGGACGCCTGTCGCGCCCGGCTCCAGCGCGGCACCGCGAAGGCGGCCGGGGGGAAGCCCCCGCGCCCGCGTGCCGCGCCCCAGCTCGGGTGCACCGGGAAGTGGGACGGCGCACCGTCGAGGGCGGCCCAGGTGTCGAAGCCCGTGCCGTGGAAGCACGGGCAGGGCGGCTGTCGTCGCGCGGCAGCCGCGGCGGCACCCCGAAGGCCATGCCCTCCCGGCCCCACGGCGGCGCCCGAATGGGGACTCGCCACCTCGGGCCGCGGCCCCGGCTCCGCGAGCACGGCGCTCCCGAGGCCCAGCGTCAGGAAGACACCCACCATGGCGACGAGCCACGGCCCGTGCGCTCCGCCCCCGGTGCCGGTCCTTCTCGAGCTGTGGCCGGGCGCGCGCATCACCCCTCCTGTTATTACGCGGCCCTCCGGTGAGTAAAGCACTCCCGCATCCTTTGTAGGTTCTTGTCCGCCTCGCCTTATCGGACAGGTCTCGCGTTCGGTGGAGCACATCCACCCGGCCTCCCAGTCCCAGTCTGACGGCGGCCGGCCAGGAGTGGCCCTCCCGCCACTGCCCCAACCCTGGAGCGATTCCTAGGTTCCGGATGTGCTTTCACGATTCTTGCTCTACGGCTGTACGGGGTGGGTGTTGGAGGTCCTGTTCACGGGGACCGGCGCCGCCATGAAGCGGGACAAGAGCGCCACCGCGCGCACCTACCTGTGGATGCACCCCATCTACGGAGGCACGGCGCTGGCGCTGGAGGAGGTCTCCGCCCGGCTCAAGCCCCTGCCCCGGCCCCTGCGCGCCCTGGCCTACACCGCCCTCATCTTCGCGGCGGAGTACGGCACGGGCTGGGCGCTGAAGCGGCTGCTCGGCCGCTGCCCGTGGGACTACTCGCCGCACCGGTGGAGCGTGCACGGCCTCATCCGCCTGGACTACGCGCCCGCCTGGTACCTCACCGCGCTGCTGTTCGAGCCCGTGCGCGACGCCCTGCTCCACGTCACCAGCGATGCCCTCCGCCACACGCCCGAGTACCGGCAGGCCGAGGAGGCGGGGACGCTGCCGCAAGGGGCGCTGCCCGAGGGGACGCCCGAGGAGGCGGGGGTGGTGGCCCGGCGCTTCGAGCAGGCCCAGGCCGAGTCTGCCTCCCTGCACTGAGACCCGGGGCGGCACGAGTCCGCTGGCCGACTGCTCTCCAACCTGAAGTGGAAGCTGCTTCCGGCTTTTCTTCCTCCGTGTTGCGGCGCGTAGTACCTTCCGCGCGACTCCCCCCACGCTCTGGGGGAAATTCCGCCGCCTCCCTGAAAGTTCCCGCCCTCGTATGTTTGACTGGCTTCACACCCTCTTTTCGCGTGACCTCGCCATCGACCTGGGCACGGCGAATACCCTCATCTACATCCGCGGCCAGGGCATCGTGTCCAACGAGCCCTCCGTGGTGGCCGTGCAGCAGGACGCGCGCGGGGGCAAGAAGGTCCTCGCGGTGGGCAAGGAGGCCAAGGAGATGCTCGGGCGCACCCCGGGCAACATCGTGGCCATCCGTCCGATGAAGGACGGCGTCATCGCGGACTTCGAAATCACCGCGGCGATGCTGCGCTACTTCATCCAGAGCGCCCACAACCGCAAGACGCTCGTCAACCCGCGCATCATCATCGGCATCCCCTCGGGCATCACCGAGGTGGAGCGCCGTGCGGTGCGCGAGGCGGCGGCGAACGCGGGCGCCCGCGAGGTCTACCTCATCGAGCAGCCGATGGCCGCGGCGATTGGCGCGGGACTGCCGGTGACGGAGCCCAGCGGCAACATGATTGTCGACATCGGCGGTGGTACGTCCGACGTCGCGGTCATCAGCCTCGCCGGCATCGTGTTCGCCAAGAGCGTGCGCATCGGCGGCGACAAGCTGGACGAAGCCATCATCCAGTACGTCAAGCGCAAGTACAACCTGCTCATCGGTGAGCGCACGGCCGAGCTCATCAAGATGGGCATCGGCACCGCGTACCCGACGGACGAGGTCATGACCATGGAGATCAAGGGTCGCGACCTGGTGGCCGGCGTGCCGCGCACCCTGACGGTGTCCAGCGACGAGGTCCGCGACGCGCTCGCGGAGCCCGTCAACGGCATCGTCGAGGCGGTGAAGCTCACGCTCGAGCGCACCCCGCCGGAGCTCGCCGGTGACATCGCCGACAGGGGCATCGTGCTCGCCGGTGGCGGCGCGCTCCTGAAGAACCTGGACACGCTCCTGCGCGAGGAGACGGGCCTGCCCGTGTTCCTCGCCGAGGACCCGCTGTCCGCGGTGGTGATTGGCGCGGGCAAGGCGCTGGAGTCGCTCGACATCCTCCGCCAGGTCTGCCAGCCGGGCTGACGGCTTCCAGCACGGTGCTTCACGGCCACGGCGCCGCGTCCTTCCACGGAAGGGCCGGCGCCGTTCGCTTTTCCGTCCTCGTATCCGCGGCGGTTTGACAGCCGTGCGGGCCGTGGACTGTGGTGGCCCGCATGAGCCCCTCCTTCTTGCGTCACCGGCTGTCAGGACTCGTCTCCGCCGCGCTGCTGGTGGCCTCCCCCGCCCTCGCGGACTGGTCCGCGGATGCGACCACGAAGGTGTCGCCCCAGCCCGGCCAGAAGGCGCCTCCGGAGACGAAGGGCCGCATCTACGGGCGCAAGGGCCTGCTGCGCATGGACACGCAGGTGCCGGGCCCGCCCCAGGGCAACGGCATGTCCATGTCCATCCTGTTCGACTTCGAGAAGCGCACCGGCACCACGCTGATGCACGCGCAGAAGATTGCATCCGTGCGGAGCCTGGATGAGCTGCCGGTGAAGCTCCCCGGCTCCTGCATGGGGAAGACGCAGGACTACGACGCCTGCTTCCTGGAGCAGGGCTACAAGAAGACGGGCACCGAGAAGGTGAACGGCCACTCCGCCACCGTGTACGAGGGCACGCCGCCGGGTATGGACGGCAAGCCGCTGCGCCAGAAGGTGTGGCGGCCCACGGACCTGTCCGAGGTCCCCTACGTGCGCGCGCAGACGTTCGACCCCCAGGGACGGGTGATGGAGTTCAACCTCACCAACATCCAGGAGGGCAAGCAGCCCGACTCGGTCTTCACCATCCCCGCCGACTACCGGAAGGTGGAGGGCCCGCCCCCGGGCGCCCCCATGGGCGGCCTCAAGCCCGAGGACTTCCAGGGCAAGACGCCCGAGCAGATTCAGGAGCTGATTCGCCAGCGAATGGGCCAGGGCGCACCACCGCCGCAGGGGGGCGGGCAGAAGCCCTGAGCAGGTGCTGGGAGCAGGGTCCTCGGCGTGCGCGGGATGAAGCCCCTGGGGCCCCTTCATCCCGGGCAGCAGGATGGAGCAGGCGCTGTCCGTGGCGTGCGGCTTCGAGCCGCTGTCGGAGGCACGGACACGACGAGCCACCCCTCCGAGAACCCGCGGTGACTGGGGCAGCGCGCGTCAGCGCAGGCGGTGCTTCGCGTAGAGGCCGTCACGCCACTCGAGCAGGTCCGCGAAGCGCTCGGCGAGCGCGGCGTGGGTCCACACCTCGCGCGTGCCGGGGCCGAGGGGCAGGTAGCGGTCCTCCGGTGGGCGCAGGAACTGGAGCATGGCCGCGCCGTTGATGTCCGCGTAGGTGAAGCCGTCCGCCAGGTAGGGCCGGCCGCGCAGCTCGGCGCGGAGCCGCTCCAACGCGGGGACGACGGTCTCCAGGATGGCGGAGTCCACGTCGAAGGCGGCCCGGTGCTTCCGGCCGATGAAGTGCACGCCCATCCTCGCGGTGGGCGCCATCACCCCCCGGAGGAAGCCGGGCACGAAGCCGGGCAGGCTCTCCCGCTGGGCGCGCGGGTTGTAGAGCATGCCCATGAGCACGCGCGCGCGGGCCACCATGAGCACGCGGTCCCCCGTCTCCTCCCAGCGGGCGTTGAGCTCCGCCGCTTCCGGAGGGAAGAGCGGCGCGCCCGACCCCTGGGCCTCCGCGTGCTTCGCGACGTTGCACGAGCCGGTGATGGCCCCGCCCTCGTCGAGCAGCATGGGAACGGAGGGGTGCACGCCCTTCGGCGTGCGCCAGCGCAGCAGGGGCTCGCCGATGAGCGGCATGTGCTCGCGATAGCGATAGGAGACCCGGTGGTGGTCCAGCGCCCAGAGGGCCTTCTCCGTCCAGCTCGAGTACCGCAGTCCGTAGAGTGTGCGCATGAGGCCCGGGACAGTACGCCGCGCGGAGGCGCGGGCCCAGGGCCTGCTGGCACGGTGACGCGGCGCCCCCCAAGGGCGGGAGGTCCCTTTGCGAGGAGGAGCACGGCCGGCATCGGTTCCCGCCCCGGCCGGCGTCTCCGGACCGGAGCCTCAGCGGTTGCCGCCCGGGCACAGCCCGCAGTCCAGCAGGCAGTCCCGGTAGCCGAGCCCCAGGCCGCACGACTCGGTGACCTGGCACCTGCCGTCACCGCACACGTAGACGTCCGCCGCCAGCATCCTCGTGGTGAGGGCCTTGTAGCGGATGCCGTTCTTGTAGCAATGGCCGTAGTAGGGGCTCAGCAGCCGCAAGTCGCAGTGCAGCTCGCAGTTCCCGACGGGCTCCATGGGCGGACAGTTGTCCTCCATCTGGAGCGGGCCCGGTGAGAGCGCGCACTCCCGCAGGGAGCTCTTGCGCCCGGTCAGCAGCCCCTGGTCGCTGCCCACGTAGACGCCCTCGTCGGTGAAGAGGTTGCCGAAGAAGCAGGCCTCGTGCTCGGGGAAGGCCGCCAGCTCCGCGAAGCTGTAGGGAATGGGCTGGCCCCGGCCGTTCTCGCCCAGCACGGAGATGGCCATGGAGATGCCCCGCTTGTTGGTGTGCGCGGCCAGGCAGGCCGACACCACCTGCTGCTCCACCGTGGTGGCCTTCTGCCCCTGCGCCCAGTCCGGTGCGAGGCCGAGCAACCCGAACCACGTATACGCCCGCCCCGTATGCGGGTCCGTGTAGCCGCGCACCCCGCCCGCCGGCACCGCGCAGCGCACCACGTACCGCATCACCATGTCCGCGAGCGCCGGGTTGGACTGGAACCACGTGCCGAACTGCGACGACGACAGGCCCCCGGTGGACAGCCCGTTGAAGGACAGCCCGTTGAAGGACAGGCCGTTGCGCGACATCCCGTTGAAGGACAAGCCGTTGAAGGACAGGCCATTCGCCGACCTCAGCTCCTGCTCGGCCGTGGCCACCACACCGTCCGTGTCCACGTCAGCGTCATCCACCGGGCCGCAGCCCACCCCGGTCACCATCAACGCCACCGCGAACAGGCTCTCCACATGTCTGGACCGCATGCGCTCCCCCATTGTGAGTCGTTGGCGTCACCTGCCGAGACCTCCGGGGGCCTCCGGGTCGCGCTGTGAGGTCGAGCTGAACGGTGCAGTCCCCTTGAAAGAGTTTCGCGCTGACACCCGATGGGAATTCGTTCCCCCGACTTCCGTGCATGTGTGCGTCGCGCGCGGGACAGCGGCGGCGTGGAGTACCGGACGCTCCCGTGGGACGCCGCTCGTACCTGCGCCGCATTGCGCCCGAGGCGCACGGCCGGTGGCATGGCAGCCCACCGGCCGGCGCCGCGTCGTCAGCGGTAGTACGGCGAGACGGCCGCGGAGATGCGTGCCACCAGGTCCTCGACCTGCAGGCGCTCGTCACCGCCCAGCGACGGGAGCTGCGCGGTGAGCGTGTCCCGCACCTCGCGCAGCGCCGAGTACGAGGCCAGCGTCTGCTGGCTCTTCAGGATGTCCACCATGGTGCGGCGCGAGGCATGGCTGCGCACACCGTCCACGTTGAGCAGGATGGCCTTCAGGTCGGCGAGGACCAGCGGCAACAGCGTGGACGAGTTGGGCGGGTTGGCCTTGAAGAAGCCGCGGTCCGCCGCCGGGTCCAGGTACAGGCGAGACAGGGTGAACCGCGCCAGCTCATCCGCCCGGGCGGCGTAGTGCGGGGGCGCGCCCGCGGGCACCTGGAGCGGAGGCCGGACCTGGGCCAGGGCGAGCTGGTACGCGGTGACCTGCGCCTGCGCGTTACCCGCGCGCACGAACTGCAGCACGGGGTTCAGGTAGTAGCCGAGCAGGGGCTTCTGGCGGTCCAGGTTCGCCGTGCTGTACATCACCCGCGTCATGAGGTCGTGGAACTCGGGGACGTACCACTTCGTGAGCGGGTCATCGAAGCGGTCATCCCGGTTGCAGTACGGGTCCACCGCGGTGTCCGGGTCCGTGCAGAACGCGAGCGTGGGCGGCTGCGTGGACAGCCCGTAGAGGTAGCGCACCGCCTCCACGTCATACGGCCCGGGCGCGGTTCCATAAACGGTGTCCTCCCCGACGATGTAGTCCATCACCGACGTGGAGCGCAGCGTCGTGGGGCCGCCCTCGTACACCCGCGAGCCCGCGAAGTTGTGGCGCAGACCCAACGTGTGGCCAATCTCGTGCAGCACCACGTTGGTGAGGTTGGCCTCCACCTTCTGCTTCTTGGTCAGCGAGGCGAGCGCCGGTGACGCGGACAGGGCGCCCGCCTTCGGCACCGCGAGGTCGCACAGCGTGCCGCCCGTCATGCCGGCCCAGCCCATGCGCAGGGCCGTGTGCGGCGCAGGGACGTCCGTGTGCGCGGCCTCGCCCGCGTCGTCGCTGTAGTCGAGGTCCGACAGCACCAGCCACAGCGCGGGCAGGTACACGCTGGCGCCGCGAATCTCGCCGGTGTTGGGGTTGGTGCGCATGTTCGCGAAGGCGAAGGGCATCCCCTCATCCGTGTCGAAGATGAGGAAGTTCTTGTCGTCGTCCGCGAAGCTCTGCGTGCTGTCCGCGACGACGGCCTCCAGCGCCTTGAAGCCGAACACCTGGTTCCAGCCCTCGATGCCGCGCTTCACCGCGCCCACCACGTCGTACTGCTGGTAGCGCGGGTCGTTCTGCAGCTTGAGGATGGTGGGGGTGATGTTCCACCGGATGGGCTTCATGCCCGGGCGGATGTTCCACTTCACCGGCGTCTGCTCGGTCCAGCCCCCGCTGTTGATGATGAGCTGCTCATCGCTGAGGAAGTAGTGGTCCACGTCCGGCCGCGGCGTGGGCGTGAAGCCCGCGCCCTCGCTGTACTTGCGCAGGGAGAGGGAGAGCGTGCCGGAGCTGCGGTACGGGTTGTTCTCCAGGAAGTAGTGCGCGAGGTCGTCCGGCACGTCCATGTAGCCGGTGTAGACCTGCTCGAAGGAGATGCCGTCCGCCAGGGTGCGGAAGCGCTGCGCGAAGCTCAGCTCCACGTTGAACGGGATGCGCTGGGGCCCGAGCAAGTCACCCACCACGCCGAAGCGGTTGAGACCCGCCGTCGGGTCGATGAGCACGTACTGGTCCGAGCCTCGGGTGCGGTTGAACGGGCCGTGGTCGGTGACGACCGGGTACGCCTCCACCAGGAGGTCCGGGTCGAACACGTCGCTGATGGCCTTGCCGTTCGCCACGTCGAGGACGAAGAGCTTGCCGTTCTGCTCCTTGAAGCTCACCACGCGCGTGCCCAGCGAGGAGGCCGCGTAGTAGAGCACGCCGCCCGGGTGGGCCTGCTTGAGGAACGCGGACATGAACCACCGCTGCGCCAGCTCGCTGCGCCGGATGGCCAGGTAGAAGCTGGTGCCGGAGTCGTCCACCACGCCCTGGAGCTTCTGCTCCACCTGCTGCTTCTGGAATGTGCTCACCGCCCGGGGCACGGCGACGAAGGCGGAATCCAGCGAGATGGGCAGTGCGTCGGCGGGCGCCTCCGGGCTCTCCGGCGCGGGGACGTCCGGAGGGCTTCCGCAAGCGGTGCTCAGGGCCACGGCCAGGGACGCCGCGCCCAGCCACGAGCGATGCAGGGGGAATCGACTTCTCGACATGAGTGACTCCAGGGTGCGGACCGCGCACGATGCGTGGCCCGTCAGCTGGAGGAACGACGTCATCCCGGGAATTTCCCGGCCGCATTCCCCGCACCCCGGGATGCCCCTCGTGGCGCAAGCGCTTCGACGGGGGAGCGATATGCCCTCCACGCGAGCGCGTTGCGCCCCACTGGCCCGACGCTCAGTCCATCAGCTGCTGCGCGAGGTACACGTGGTGCAGCGCCCAGCGGCGCGCGTTGAGCAGCGGGTCCGCGTCGTTGGAATGACCGCCGTCGGTGTTCTCGAAGTAGAGGTACGGCAGCCCCATGGCCTCCAGCCGCGCCGCGAACTTGCGTGCATGGCCCGGGTGGACGCGGTCGTCCTTGGTGTTGGTGGTGATGTACGGCTTGGGGTAGCGCACGCCCGGCTTCAGGTTCTGGTAGGCGGAATACTTCGCGATGAACGCGGCGTCCCCGGGCACCTCGGGGTTGCCGTACTCGCCCACCCACGACGCGCCGGCCGGCAGCTTGTGGTAGCGCAACATGTCGATGAGCGGGCTCTCGATGACGGCCGCGTTGAACAGGTCGGGATGCTGCGTCAGCTCCACGCTGGTGAGGACGCCGCCGTTGGAGCGCCCGTAGATGCCCATGCGGCGCGGGGAGCTGACCTTCCGGCGGACGAGGTCCTCCAGCACCGCCGCGAAGTCGTCGAACGCCCGCTGACGGTGCTCGCGCAGCGCGGACTGGTGCCAGCGGGGGCCGAACTCGCCGCCGCCCCGGATGTTGGCGACGACGTAGGCGCCGCCGCGCTCCAGCCAGAGCTTGCCCACCTCCGGCTGGTACACGGGCGGCTTGGACACCTGGAAGCCGCCGTAGCCGTACACCAGCGTGGGCGTCGTCCCGTCCAGCTTGCGCGTCTTCGAGCGCACCACGAAGTACGGCACCCGCGTGCCGTCCTTCGACACCGCCTGGTACTGGTCCACCCGGTGCGTGGAGGCGTTGAAGCGCGCCGGCAGCGACTTCACCTTCTTCACCGTCTGTGTCCCGGCATCTCCCAGCCACAGCGCCGTGGGCTCGAGGAAGCCCTGGGACTTCACGAAGAAGTGGTCATGCGCGGACGACGTCGCGGTGAGTCCGACGGAGGCGTTCTTCGGCAGCGCCAGCCGTGTCCGCGTCCAGCGGTCCTTCACGGGCGTGTAGACGTCGATGAAGCCCTTCACGTCCTCGTACATGTTGACCAGCAGCCGCGACTGCGTCGCGGAGACGCCGTCGATGGACTGGCGCGGCCCCGGCTGCACGACCAGCGAGGGGCGTGCCGACGCGGCGTCCTTCTTCAGGTCCGCGAGGGCGTACGCGAGCAGCGCGCCCTGCTTGAAGCGGCCCCAGTCCTCCTGGAGCGTGAAGAGGACCCGGCCTGACATGAAGGCCTGGAAGGAGGCCTTCCCCGGCAGGGGTACGCGCGTGGGAGCCGCGTCGCCGAGCAGGTAGAACTCGGACTCGAAGAACGTCACGGCGCGATTGACGAGCACGCCCTGGAGCTGGCCCTCGGAGTCCCGCAGCAGCAGGGGCGAGGCCTGCACGTCCGTGCGCTCGCCGCGGAACACCTCCTGCGCCTCCTCCAGCGGCGTGCCGCGCTTCCAGCGCTTGAGCACGAAGGGGTAGCCGGACTCGGTGAGCGTGCCCCCGCCCCAGTCCCGGCCGACCAGCAGCGTGTCCGCGTCCAGCCACTCCGAGGACTGCTTGCCTTCCGGGAGCCGGAAGCCGCCGTCCACGAACTTCCCGGCCGCGGCGTCGAACTCGCGCACCGACACCGCGTCCTTGCCGCCGTCGGAGAGCCGCAGCAGGCACCGCTGGTCCGCGGGCGGCAGGCAGTCACTGCCCTTCCATATCCAGTTCGTGCCCTCGGTCTTCGACAGCGCGTCCAGGTCGAGCACCGTGCGCCACTCAGGGGTGGGGCTCGCGTAGCTGTCGCGCGAGGTGTGCCGCCACACGCCGTGTGGGTTGCGCGCGTCCTGCCAGAAGTTGTCCACGCCGCCGGCCCGGAAGTCGGGGGTGGGGATGCGGTCGGTGGCGGTGAGGAAGGTGAGCGCCTCGGCGTGGAAGGTCTCGAAGCGCGGGTCCTTCTCCAGCACCGCCAGTGTCTTCGCGTTCTGCGCGCGCACCCACTCCAGCGCCCGCGTCCCCTGCACCTCCTCCAGCCAGAGGAAGGGGTCCTCCTCGGCCAGGGCCACGGGGGCCGTCAAGAGCCCGGTCAACAGCGACGCGATGAACACCCTGCGCATGTCCTCATCTCCCTGCGGTCGAAGGCGGGCCGGCAACACCCCACGGCGCCCGTCATTCCCATGGCTTGCCGCCCCGCCCCGCACACCGGGAGTGTTGGCCGGGAGCGTCCGTCAGGGCACGGGCTTCGGGAAGGCGACCGGACTGCGGTGGCCGTCCTTGTCCACGGCACGCACGCCGAAGAAGTAGTTGTCCTTGGACAGGCCCGGCACCGTGTAGGTGGTCACGTTGCCCACCGGGAGCACGTGCGTCCAGAGCGCCTCCGTGGTTTCGCGGTAGACGATTTCGTAGCCCGCGACGTCCGGCTCGGGGTTCGCGTCCCAGGCCAGCTCGGTGTCGTTGGTGAGCTTCGCGGTGATGATGCGCGCGTTGGCGGGGACGGCCGGCGCGCGGGCGAGGGCGGCGAGCGCGGCGACGTTCACCCGGGCCACCCGGGTGATGTACGCGAAGTCCACGAACTCGGGCAGGTCGCCGAAGACGGTGCCATCTTCACTGCGCACGTCCTGGTGCTGGTGGGCGTAGTTCTCGTGCGGCTCGGTGAAGCGCAGCGCCGGGTAGCCCTGCTGCAGGAAGGGGATGTGGTCCCCGCCCCGGCGGTAGCGGTCCCTGCGGTAGATGATGTTCACCCGCATGCCGGTGGCGCTGTTCTCTCCGACGTCCTTCACCAGGCGCGCGAGCTGACGCGAGGGCGAGTCGTTCTCTCCACCCACCGAGCGGCGGGTGTTGGCCTCCGTGGCCGTCTCGGCCGTGGGCACACCTTCCGCGAAGACGCGGACGGTGAACGGGTCCGAAGAGCCGTCATCCGCGCGCGAGCTGCCGATGATGTCGTTGGTGAACATGCCTGCGATGTTGCGCCCCGCCGCCTTCGCCTGCGTGGCGAAGTACGTGGAGCCGTAGAGCCCCTGCTCCTCGCCCGCGACGGCCATGAAGACGATGGTGGCGTCGAACTCGCGCGTGGCCATGACGCGCGCCATCTCCAGCACGGCGGCCACGCCCGAGGCGTCGTCATTGGCGCCGGGCGCGTCGCAGGTGGGGTTGATGGGGTCGCCGCACATCGAGTCGTAGTGGCCGCTGACGACGTAGACGCGGCCCTCGGACGCGGCCTGCTTCCCCTTCAGCGTGGCGACGACGTTGGTGATGACGGTGGGGACGGGGATGCGCGAGGCGGGCGCCTGCACGTAGCTCTGCAGCTCCACCGTCATGCGCCCGCCCGAGGTGGCGGCGATGGCCTCGAAGCGCGAGCGGAGCCAGTCGCGCGCGGCGCCGATGCCGCGCGCCGGGTCGTCCTGCACGGAGAGCGTGTTGCGGGTGCCGAACGAGACGAGCGTGCGGATGGTGTTCTCCACGTTCCCCGCATTCATCTCGCGCAGCATCTCCCGCACGTCGCGCGGCACCGGCCTTGCCGACCGCTCGTCGTCCCTGCCCTGCGCCGTCTCCGGCTGCGCGGCGCTGGCGAGCCGCGTCCCCCGCGAGGCGTCAGGCCCGGCGCACCAGGCGAGAAACGGGACGAGCAACACACACGAAGCCCCCAGTGCACGGGAGGCATTCCGGACGGACCGCACGACGCCCGGGGACGGGCGCGCTTCTACAGGTCGGCTCACAGTCTTCTCCTCGGGAAACGGGCCCGTCCGCGCCGGCACGCCTGTGCGCGGGCGACAGCCCCGGACAGTGGCGGGACGGTAGCACCTCCGTGGATTCCCAGAAGTCACAGGATTCTCTGCTGCAATGCGCCGTCAGCGCTTCCGCACGCGGAGGGCGCGGAGAATTCGCGTGGCGCCATCATCTCCGGCCGCTGCGCGCACGGGGGCCCGCGCGCTTGCAACGTGCGCGCCCTGCCGTCATGGTCCGCGGCAGCACCGCCCCCGTCACGCCCATGAGCTTCTCGCCGCCCGTCACGTCTCCTTCGGCTGTCCTCTCCGTCCTGCGCGAGCGCGGCTACGCCGTCCTCAGCCGCGCGGGCCTGTGCGAGCTGGTGCACACACCGGCTGCCGAGCTCGACGCGTTGCTGCCGACATGGAACGACCTGCCGCTCGACGGGTACCTGCGGGACGGTGGGCGCTATCGCTCACGCCGGCACTCGTGCTTCGTCGTGGACGGCGCCTCGGTCTCCCAGGTGCCGCACCGCGCGCACTGGCAGCCCGTCGAGTACAACGCGCTGCACGGCGGGCTGGAGCGCTGGTTCGAGCCGATTTCCCCGGGCGTCATCTCGCAGCCCGCGTGGTCCCGGCTGCTGAGCGAGTTGGGGACGTGCTGCTCCGGGTTGAAGGGGGCACAGCCCTGGTACGTGGAGGCGCATCAGTTCCGCATCGACACGACGGATGGCATCGGCCGGCCGACGCCCGAGGGTGCGCACCGCGACGGCGTGGACTTCGTCGCCGTGCTGCTCACGGGCCGCGAGGGCATCAAGGGCGGCGAGACACGCGTATTCGAAGCGGCCGGGCCGAGCGGCATCCGCTTCACGCTCACCGAGCCCTGGTCCGCGCTGCTGCTCGACGACGAGCGCGTGATTCACGAGAGCACGCCCATCCAGCCGCTGGGTGGCACGGGCCACCGGGACACGCTCGTGCTCACCTTCCGCGCGAAGGGCTTCCAGGGCCCCTGACTCACCCGTTCCGCGCTGCCGGACGGTGACCATCCTCCATGACGCCGCCGCGATGGCTTCGCCGCCACACAGTGGGGCTGCTGCCCCGCACCCGTGAGAAGGCGCGAGCGAACGCGGACTCACTGTCGTACCCGACGCGCGCGGCGATGGTCTTCACCGGCGCATCGCTGGACACGAGCAGCGTCGCGGCGCGGTCGATTCGCAACCGACGCAGGTAGTGGCCCAGGGGCTCGCCCAGGAGCGCCGTCGTCCGCTCCGCGAGCACCGAGCGGGACACGCCCACGCGGGCCGCGAGCGCCCCCAACTCCCAGTCCTCCTCAGGACGCGCGCGGGCCTGCACCAGCGCGGCCACGACGCGCTCGTCGCGCACCGCATCCGCCCCGGGCAGGGACGCGCTCGCATCGCGCAGCGCGTGCGCGAAGAGGGCATGGGCCCACGTCGTCGCGATTTCCTGCCGCAGCGAGGCGGACAGCTCATGCGCCCCCGCGAGCAACGTCAGCGTCTCCCGCAGCCAGCGACCGAGGCCGCCGTCCTCGCCGGAGACCACGACCAGCGGAGACAGCAGGCCGAGCCACGGCGCATCCCGTGTGTCGAGCTCGAAGTCGACGATGACGAGGCGCGCTCCGGGCTCCCGCGTGTTCGCCCAGGCATTCGCGGACACCTGGCGCATGCCCTCACAGGCACTGCCGCCGCGCGTGACGTGCGTCGTCGGCGCATCCCGGACGATGTGCGAATCCGTGCGAGGCAGGAAGGCCAGCTCGCCGGGCTTCAGGTGGACACGCTGCCGGGGCAATTCCAGCAGCCCCTCGCCTCCGAGCGTCGCGTACAGGCGCGCCCTTCCGGGCTCCTGGAGCCGGTGCTTGCCCCAACGCCCTGCAAGCTCCAGGTGGGCGATGGCACTGCCACGAACACCCAGCGAGCGGGACAGCTCATCGAACGCGGACATCATGGGCGCAAACATAACACCGGGCCTGGCCGCGGGCCCGCGCCGGACGCACGGAACGGCACTGCGGACGCGCTGCACAGCGGGCCCTTCTACCTTCCCCTCCACACGGAAGGCGCCTTCACGGCGCCGTGACCCCCTGGAGGAGACCGCCATGTCCCACGACCCGAAGCCCCGCAACGCCCTGGAGGCACTCGACGCCCACCTCGCGCTGATTGGCACCGACATCGAGCGTTGGCTCACGCTCTTCGCCGACGACGCCACGGTGGAGTTCCCGTACGCCGTCGGCACGAGCCTGCCAGGCGGGTTCGTGGGCAAGGAGGCAATCCGGGCCTACTTCTCCCGCACGCCGGAGGTGTTCCGGAACCTCACCTTCAGCAACGTGCGCCGCTACGCCACCAGCGACTCGGACGTCGCCATCGGCGAGGCCCATGGCTCCGCGACGATTGCGTCGACCTCGAAGCCCTACGAGCAGGACTACGTCTTCTTCATCCACTGCCGCGACGGACGCATCGTCCGCTACCGCGAGTACTGGAGCCCCCTCCCCGCCTTCGAGTCCTTCGGCGGACTGGCCCAGGTGGCCAGCAGCCTGGGGGTGAGCTGATGCGGGCGCTCGTCCTCGGAGGAACCGGGCAGACCGGAGCGCTCGTGGCCGGTGGCCTGCGAGAGCGCGGCGTCCTCGTGCGGACCGCGAGCCGGAGTCCGCGCGACGGCGACCATGCGGTGTTCGACTGGGAGCGTCCCGAGACCCACGAGGAGGCCCTTCGCGACGTCGAGGCCGCATACCTCGTGGCGCCCGCGATGGACGGGGACCCCTCCCACGTCATGGTGCCGTTCATCGACCGGGCCATCGCGCGAGGCGTGCGGAACTTCGTCTTCCTCTCCTCCTCGGCCGTGGAGGAGGGGCCCACGGGGCTCGGCGCCGTCCACGCGGCGCTGCGGACCCGGGCTCCCGCCTGGACGGTGCTGCGTCCCTCCTGGTTCATGCAGAACTTCTTCGACGCGCGCCACCACCTGGCGCAGGGGATTGCCAGGGACGGGCGGATGGTCACCGCCACCGGGCAGGCCCGCGTCGGCTTCATCGACGTGGCGGACATCGCCGCCGTCGCCGTCGATGCGGTGCTGGCGCCCACCCAATCCGCACCCGTGCTCACGGGCCCCGAGGCGCTCTCGTACGACGACGTCGCGGCCATCCTGTCCGACGCCCTGGGCCGGCGCATCGAGCACCAGGCGGTCTCCGTCGAAGAGGCCCGCGTGCACATGGCCGCCGCCGGCATTCCCGACACCTACGCGGCGCTGCTGGCCGGCATGGAGGGCACCATCGCTCGTGGTACCGAGGACCGCACCACGGAGGCCGTGCTTCGAATCACGGGCCGACCCCCTCGCGCCTTCCGCGACGTCGTCGCACGCCTCGTGAAGCCGGGGTTTGTGCGAGCCCCGCCCGCACCGGTATGACGCCGGTGTGACGACCCCTGCAAGAGTGTCCCTGCTGGAGAACGTGCGCGGCGTGCTCATCGCGCTCGTGGTGATGGGACACTCGCTGGAGCCGCTGCTCGCCCGCGAGCCGCTGGCGCGGGCGCTCTACACGGCCTTCTACCTGTTCCACATCCCCGCCTTCGCCTTCCTCTCCGGGCACCTGTCGCGCGCGGAATGGAGCCGGAAGGCCCTGGCCAACATCGCGTGGTCGCTGCTCGCGCCGCTCGTCATCTTCCAGGTGCTGTACGTGGCGTTCGACGCGTGGGTGCTCGGCAGGGGCCTGAGCCGCACGTGGCTGTTGCAGCCGTACTGGCTGCTCTGGTTCCTGTGGAGCCTGGCGTGCTGGCGGCTCGTGCTGCCGCTGCTTCGCCGCCTGCCGGCGCCGCTGCTGCTGTCCGTCCTCGTCGCCGTCGGAGCGGGCCTGCTGCCGTGGGTGGGCTATCTCTTCGGCCTCTCGCGGACGTTCGTGTTCTTCCCCTGCTTCGTCGCCGGCCACCTGGCCCGGAGGGAGTGGCTGCTGGGTGAAGGCCCGCGGCACCGCGTGCTCGCCGCGGCCCTGTTCGTCGCGCTGGGCGGAGGCGTCTGGGCCATCGCTTCCGGGACGCTCGCGGCTCCGAACCCGCAGTGGCTGTACGGCAGCGCCAGCTACACGGCGCTCGGCGTGGCCCCGCTCACCGGCATGGCCACGCGGCTCGCGCTCCTCGGCTGCGCGCTCGCGCTGACGTGGGCGCTCTTCAGGGTGTGTCCCCGAGGCGACAGTGTCCTCACCCTTCTGGGCGCACGGAGCCTGCCGCCCTTCCTGCTGCATGGATTCGTGGTGCGCGGTGTCGAACAGGCCGGTGTCTTCTCCGAACTACACGGTGTGACGGGTGTCCTGCTCACCCTGACCGGAGGCGCGGTGCTCGCACTGCTGCTCAGCCACCCGCTCGTCGTGGGTGTCACTCGCCCACTCTGGGAGCCGCGCCGACTCTTCGGTCGGGTGTGAGACAGACCCCCGGTCCGCAAGGACCTGTTCTGTGCGCGTGTATAAATGATGCGGGCTTCCGGTACGTAGCGTCCCCGCTTTCTCCAAGCGTGAGGTGTCGTCATGCGTCCTCCCTCTCCCCCCATTACGTCCCCCCGCCACGCCATCGTGTGCGGGAGCAGCATGGCCGGCCTGCTCACCGCGGGGCTGCTCGCGCGGCACTTCGAGCGCGTCACGGTGGTGGAGCGGGATGGCCTGGAGGACACTCCCCTCGTCCGCAAGGGCGTCCCCCAAGGCACGCAGACGCACATCCTGCTCAAGCGGGGAATGGACATCGCGGCGGCCATCTTCCCAGGGCTCATGGAGGACCTGCAGGCCGCCGGCGCCCAGGCGCTGGACATGGCCGCCGACGGCGCGTGGCACGTGGCCGGCGTCTGGCGCAAGCGCGTCCCCAGCCGCGTCACCATGTACTCGCAGACGCGGCCCCTCTTCGAGTGGCGCGTGCGCACCATGCTCGCTGCACTCCCCAACGTGCGCATCCTCGACCGGCACGACGTCACGGGCCTCTTGCACGCCGCGGACGGCACCCGCGTCACCGGCCTGAAGGTCCGCGCGCCCGGTAGCACGGAAGAAGCGCGGCTGGAGGCGGACCTGGTGGTGGATGCCAGCGGCCGGGGGAGCCGGATGCCGCAGTGGCTGGAGGCCCTGGGCTGCCCACGCGTGGAGGAGACGCGCATCCAGATTGACGTCGGCTACGCCACGCGCCTGTACCGCATTCCCCCGGGCTTCGACGCGGGGTGGAAGTCACTCATCGTCTCCGCCGAGCTCCCGACGAACCGGCGCTTCGGCACCATCATCCCCATCGAGGGAAACCGGTGGACGGTGACGCTGTGCGGCTGGCTCAAGGACTACCCGCCCACGGACGAGGAGGGCTTCCTCGCGTATGCGCGCTCCCTGGCGCAGCCCCACCTGTACGAGGCCCTGAAGCAGGCCGAGCCGCTCGGGCCCATCCTCAGCTACCGCTTCTCCCACAGCCAGTGGCGCCACTTCGAGCGGCTGCCCCGCGTCCCCGAGGGGCTGGTGGTGGTGGGTGACGCGTTCTGCTCGTTCAACCCCATCTATGGCCAGGGCATCACCTCCAGCGCGCTGCTCGTGGAGGCGCTGGGCGAGTGCCTGCGCAAGGGCCTGGACGGGCTGTCGCGCCGCTACTTCGCGCGCGCCGGCCAGCTCCTGAAGGTGCCCTGGGCCCTGTCCACCACCGAGGACTTCCGGCTGCCCGAGCTGGGCGAGCTGCGGCCCCTGGGGAGCAGCTTCCTGTACTGGTACGGCGAGCGGTTCCAGCGGCTGACCGCGAAGGACGACGAGGCCGTGCGGACCTTCATGGAGGTGATGCACATGCTCCGGCCGCCCACGTCCATCTTCTCGCCGAAGCTGTTCTGGAAGGCGCTGACCTCGCGGCCCGTGACGGCGGCGCCGCACCCGGGCCCGCAGCCGCTCGCCGTGCAGGTCTCCAAGGCGGCGTGAGCCCCACGCTCAGGCCCGCAGCGCGTCGAGGATGGACAGGCGCGCCGCGCGCAGGGCGGGCAACAGTCCGCCGATGAGCCCCATCAGCGTGCCGAACAGCAGCGCGCCCACGACGATGCCCGGCGTGGGCGTGAAGCCGAAGCTCACCTCGGCGAAGGTCTGGAAGTTCAGCGTGCGGATGTGAATCCACCGCGTGGACAGCGCCCCCAGCGCGCCGAGCACCCCGCCCGCCGCGCCGAGCATGGCGGACTCCGCCACCACGCTGGCCAGCACGCTGCGGCGCCGGAAGCCTACCGCGCGCAGCATGCCCAGCTCGGCGATGCGCGTCGCCACCTGGGCGTACATCGTAATCATCGCCCCCAGCACCGCGCCCACGCTGAAGACGAGGGACACGAACAGGCCCAGCACGCGGATGAACGTCGCCAGCCCACTGGCCTGGTCCTCCCAGTATTCGGGCTCCGGCTTCGCCTCCAGCGTGAAGCGCGGGTCCGCCGCCACGCGCTTCACGAAGGCCTCCATCGCCGCGGGTGAGCGCAGCCGCACCAGCGCGGAGCTGTACCCGTCCCGCCCGAAGGCCGCGCCCAGGCGCGTGGCGTCACCCCACAGCTCGGACTCGAAGGCGCCGCCGCGCGCCTCGAAGACGCCCACCACCGGCCAGCGCTGCTGGGCGAAGCGCAGCTCACCGCCCGGGGTGGCGTCCGGTGAGGAGCCGACCAGCGCACGGCCCAGCACGACTTCATTCGTGCCCGGCCGGGGCTTGCGCCCGGAGACGAGCCGCACCTCCGGCCGCGCCGTGAAGCTCTCCGGGCCGGTGCCCCGCGCGGTGGTGTTCATCTCCTGTGTCCCCCCGCGCGGCAGCGTCACCAGCACCACCAACTCACCGGACACCAGCGGCGCGCCGTCCGGTCCGGAGGCCACCGCCGGGTCCGTGGTGAGGATGCGCACCGCGTCCCGCTCCAACCCGCTGACGAGCTCACCCGTGGCCCCCTTGCGCAGGATGACGGCGTTGGACGCATCCCCGCCCGAGGCGAGCGCGGACTCAATGCCATTGGCCAGCATCAGCACCGCGGAGAAGACGAACACCACCAGCCCCAGGCCCACCACCGTCAGGCCCGTGGACAGCCGGCGCGCCCAGAGGCTGCGCGCGTTGTAGAAGAGCGGCACCATGGCTCAGGCCACCTTCCTCAGGCCTTCCGCCACCGGCAGGCGCACCGCGCGCAGGGCGGGCCCGATTCCCGCCAGCAGCGACACCACCACCGCCGCGAGCGCGGACAGGACGAGCGTGCGCCCCCGCATCACGTTGTCCGGGAGCTGGCCGAACTGCGAGGCGATGAGCCGCGCGAAGCCATTCACCAGCGACGGCGCGGCCAGCACGCCCAGCGCCGCGGCCGCGAAGCCGATGAAGGAGGACTCGGCCAGCACCAGCATCACCACCGTGCGCGGGCGGAAGCCCATGGCGCGCAGCGTGGCGATGTCGCGCGTGCGCTCGCGCACGCCCATGGCCAGCGTGTTGCCAATCACCAGCAGGATGATGAGCAGGATGACGGTGGACACCACCTTCACCGCGGTGAGGATGGCGGACGACATGGCCACGAAGCCGAGCTGGAAGGCCTTCTCGCTCTCCGTCTTCGTCGGGTACGGGCTGTTGTCGAACATGGCGTCGATGGCCGCCGACACCTGGGCCGAGCGCGCCGGGTCATCCACCCGCACCGCGTAGATGCCGACCGTGTCCTTCATGGCCTTGGGCAGCTGCGCGCTCTCGTTGAGGCAGCGGTAGCCGAACACCAACGCGGTGGTGTCCGTACTGGGACGCGCCCCGGTGTAGATGCCGCGCACGGTGAATGTCCAGTCGCCCGGGTATATCTGCCCCTTGAGCGTCACCCGGTCTCCCGTCCTCCAGCCGAAGCGCCGCGCCAGCTTCTCGCCTACCAGCGCGCCGCACGGGTCGCTGCGGAAGGCGGACAGCTCCGCGGGCTGGGTGAGGAACTCGGGGAACACGTCGAGGAAGGTGCTGGGGTCGACGGCGAAGTTGGCGAAGAAGTCCTTCTGCGTCTCGCCCAGCGTCCCGCCGAACCACTCCTGGTGCGTCACGGCGGTGACGCCCGGCAGCGCGGCGATGCGCGCGTAGTAGGACAGCGGCAGCGGCTGCGTGAGGGACACCTTGTTGCGGACGATGAGCCGGTCCACCTGCGCCGCCTCCGCGCCGAAGTAGAAGATGTCGATGACGGTGCGCAGGAAGATGAAGGCCGTCACACCCACCGCGCCCGCGAGGATGGTGAGCGCCAGGCGAAGCGGGTTGCGCAGCAGGTCGCGACATGCGAGCCGGACGTAGTTCACTGGAGCACCCCCTTCTCCAGGTGGTGCACCCGCCCGGCCCGCTCGGCGGCGTGCGGGTCATGCGTCACCATGACGAGCGTCTTGTGCAGCGACTGGTGGAGCACCCCGAAGAGGTCCAGCACGGCCTCGGCCGCCTTGCGGTCCAGGTCGCCCGTGGGCTCGTCCGCGATGATGAGGTCCGGGTCGGTGACGATGGCGCGGGCGATGGCCACGCGCTGCTGCTCGCCGCCGGACATCTGCGGCGGGCGGTGGCTCACCCGGTGGGACAGGCCCACGAGGTCCAGCGCGGCGGCCACGTGCCGGCGCCGCTCGGTGCGCGACAGCGGCGTGAGCAGCAGCGGCAGCTCCACGTTCTCCGCCGCGGTGAGCACGGGGATGAGGTTGTAGAGCTGGAAGACGAAGCCCACGTGGGCGGCGCGCCAGTCGCTCAGCTCGCGGTCGTCCAGCTCGGCCAGGTTGCGGCCGGCGACCTCGACGATGCCCGTGGTGGGCCGGTCCAACCCGGAGATGAGGTTGAGCAGCGTGGACTTGCCGGAGCCGGACGGGCCCATGAAGGCCTCGAAGGCGCCGGAGGCGATGGACAGGTCCACCGCCTCCAGCACGGGCACCGCCACGGTGCCGCGCCGGTACGTCTTGGACACGCCCTCCAGGCGGACCATGGGGAGCGGGGCTGGGACGGCTTCCAGGCTCATCCGCTCCCCGCCTCCACCTTCACGCGCCGGCCCTCTCGCAGCCGCCGCGAGTCCGGCGCCACCACCACCTGCGTCCCCGCCGGAGGCCCCTCCACCAGCGAGACCTCTTCTCCCACGCGCGGGCCCAGCTGCACTGGCTGCCTCGCGAGCCGCCCGTCCTTCACCACCCACACCGCGGGCTCGCCGCCGTCCTGCACCACCGCGCTGGAGGGCACGCGCGGGGACTGGGACTTCGTGTCCAGCGCGCCGGGAGGGAGCGGCTCGCGGAGGAAGGACACCTTGGCGCCCATGTCCGGCAGCGCGCCCCTGGGGACGGACTGGAAGCGGACCATCACCGTGGCGGTGGCCTTGGAGCGGTCGATGGCGGGACGCACGGTGGCCACGGTCGCGGAGAAGGCGCGGTCCGGGAAGGCGTCCAGGAAGATGAGCGCGGGCTGCCCGGACTGGATGCGGGAGAGCTGCTCCTCGCTGACCTCGGCCTCGACCTCCAGCGCGTCCAGGTCCACCAGCTCGATGATGCCGCCCAGGTCGGTGCCCTCGAGCGCGGCCGGGGCGAGCATGGCGCCCGCGTCCGCGAGCTTGCGTGCCACCACGCCGTCGAAGGGCGCCCGCACCACGGTGTGCGAGAGCTGCAGGCGCGCGCCCTGACGGACCCGGATGGCGACGCCGAGCTGGGCGCTGGCGGCGTTGAGCTCCTCCTGGGAGGCGCTGCCGGCGGTCTCCACGTCCAGGAGCTCGGCGCTGGGGATGACGCCCTGCTTCGCGAGGTTGCGGGTGCGCTCGGTGGTGCGCCGGGCGTTCTGGGCCTGGGCGCGCGCGGCGGCGAGGCGGGCCTGGGCGGCACGGACCTCGGCCTCGGCGCGGTCGAGCTCCACGCGGGCATCACGGTCATCCAGGCGGGCAATCACCTGCCCCTGCTTCACGGGCTCGCCCTCCTCCACGGCGACGTCCACCAGGAGGCCGGCAATCTGCGGCGCGATGACCGAGCGGCGCCGCGAGTCGACATAGCCGGCGGCGGACAGCTCGGTCTGCTGCTCGCCCGGGAGTGGCTCGCGGACCTCGGCCACGCGCACGGTGGGGGCGCGGCGGGAGAGGGAGATGCCGATCAGGACGACGACGGCGAGCAGGAGCCCGGCGGGGATGAGCCAGCGCAGCTTGCGGCGTCGCTTCAGCGGCGCGGCGGTGCGGTCGATGCGGAGCGCGCTCAATGGTGTCTGCGCCGGTGCTTCGGCCACGGCTTCCTCCCGAGCAGGGCTACGGACTCTCGGGAATGAAGGTAGGGAGGCGCGAGGCGCGGTGCTGTTGGCGGGGAGTGCCTTCCCTCGCCTCTGGAGGAGGACGGGGCGCTTCCACGGTGGCCTGCCGGTGACGGGGTTGCTTCAGCGCACCGGGAGTTCGCGGAAGGTCAGGCCGTCCAGCTCGAAGCGCTCCACGACGTCCTTGAAGCGCTCGGTGACGATGAGCACGGTCGCGAAGTTGCGCAGGCGGAAGAGGTCCAGGTCCGTGGGGAGGGAGGTTCCATCGAGGATGGGCTCCTTCGGCAGGCTGAAGCCATGACGGCCGCACTTCGGGCACGGTGGGGGCGTGCTCTTCGGGATGCAGTCGGCGTGGAGGAGCCCGCGCGGCTCGATGTGCAGGTTGAGGAGCTCTGGGACGCCCTTCGGGCGGAAGAGTATCTCCGTGCGGCAGCCGCGCAGGCCGCGGAGTCCTTCTCCCTGCAACAACGTCAGCACGTCGGGCTGGACGAGCAACGTGCCGGCATACTTCTGGATGAGCGCGGAAAAGGGTCCTCTGGCCTTTCCTACAAGGGGGCCGAAAGTTGTGCCTGGCAGGAGTGGATAGCCGGCAGGCAGCAACGAACGCACCTGTTCGCGCAGGCGCTCGAACTCGCTGAAGTTCTCCTCCAGGTAGGCCTTCGAGAGCGTCTTCGCCACTGGATGTCCGGAGAGGTCCACGGCGGGATAGTTGAGCCCCGCTCCGCCCCATGTCGCCTTGCACTCAGGACAACTCACCCCTGGGAGGAGCCACTTGTGCCGGGCTTCGTAGCTTCCCTTCTGGCTCCTGTAGTCTCCGAGCAGAACATCAAAGAATCGCGGCATGGCGTCAGTACTCGATGGGAGGGCCCACCAGCAGATGGTAGGGCAGGATGGGTCCAATCAGGTTGAAGCGGATAATCAACTCCCGCGCGTACCGGTACATGTCTTCCTTGGTCGCGCCAAAGTGCGCTTTTTGGAAATTCCTCCACGCCTCGTTCCAGGGCCCCCCATCAGGCCCTTTGTGGATGCGATGGTGAGTGTCGATATCAAGAAGCATCGTTTCCTTGTGGATGTTGATGCCTTGAACCTCGAACCACTCCCGAAGCCCCTCCTGTCTCGGGAAGATGTGGTGCTTCTCCCGCGGCTTCGTCGCCAGCGCCTGCGCCATCTCCAGCAGCCGCTTCTGGCTCGGCAGCAGCTCCCGCCCGTACCAGCGGATGACGAAGACAGGCTCGGACTGTCCCGGCGATACCCAGGGGTAGCCCCAGTTCCGCTGCGGTGACCGAACCGCGCTCGGCGGAAGGACGAACGTTCCCCGCGTCCGCACCACGCGCCCGGGCTCGGACGGCACGTCCTCACAGCGGAACAGGCCGCACGCATCCTCGACACAGAGGAACGTGACGCACGCGCCCTCATCCAGCCGGGTGTACGCCTCCGGGAACTCCACGACGTCCCGCTCGACAGGGGACGCCGGAGTCGACGCGCACGACGCCAGCACCGCGCACAACAAGAACCACTGAAGCCGGTACCCCATCAGGACTCCCCCAGCCGGCCCCGAAGTCCAGGGGCCGGCCGGAGGTCATATCAGGCACTGCAATCCAGTTACTTCTTCCCGTACTCCAGCGGAGTGCCCTTCCGCTTCGCGTAGATGTACGCCTCCATCGCGCGCATCCTCGGGTCGTCATCCGCGAGCGGCTTGCCGCGCACCGGGTTCTCGATGCACCAGTTGATCATGTCGCGCAGCAGCGCCACGCGGCCCAGCTGCACCTGGTACTTCGGATACGTCTCCGGGTGCGTATTCGAAGCATCCGGGTGGCACATGTCACACGACACGGCCACCGTGCCGCCCACCAGCTCCGCGTCGTGGAACACGCGGTTGCCATCCTCCACGAACGCCTGCGTGGACGCCGCCCAGATGGCCTCGTCCCGCTGGGAGAACGCGCCGTAGGTGTGCCCGTCCTGGATGTTGGTACCCACCTGCTTCTTCACGTCCTTCCCACCGCTCTCCGGCTTCACCCCGCCGCCCACCATCGTCCCTCCGGACGACGGCTTCTGCGGCGTGGAGGGCACCGCCGGCGGACTGCGCGGCGCCTCCGGCGTCTTCGGCGGCGGAGGTGCCTGCGCCAGCACTGGCGCCGGGTCCCAGTTCGCGTCCGGGTTCTTCTTCAGCCACTGCTCCATCAGGGCCCCCGACACGCGCAGCGCCTGCTCGCGCGTCAGCTTCTGCCCCTCCTTCACGCCGTCCACCTCCATGGAGGTGACGCCGTCGCACAGCCCCACCACGAGGTCGCCGTCCTTCGAGGTCGGCACCGCGTGCTTCTTCACCTCGGGAGCGACGGGGCCTTCGCCGGCCAGCGCCACACCGCCCGCGAAGGACAGGAGCGCTCCCGCGCCTACAAGCAGCTTCATCCGGATGGTCATGGTGTCCCCTCGCGCTCAGTAGCTCGGCAGCTTGGTTCGGGGCGGCGCATTCTGCTTCCCACCCGACGCGAGGTAGCTCGCGCGCACGGTGATGGGGTTGCGTTCCCAGAGGTTGTACAGCTTGTCCACCAGCCCCGACTCCAACACGTCCATGCGCCCGTCGCCGCACCCGTCGAACTGGCTGAACGGGTCCGGACGGTTCATCTGCACCGTCAGCTTCGGCAGCCCCTCCGGCGCGTACGGCCACGGCCACGCCGTGGACAGCATGCCGTGGAAGCTGATGTTCCCAATCTGGTTGCTGAGCAGCTGGTGCGTGTGCCCGTGGATGACGGTGACCTTCTCGAAGGGCTTGAGGATGGCCTGCACCTCGTCCGCGTCGTCCGTCCAGAAGTTCCAGGGCCGGTAGTACTTGTAGAGCGGCGAGTGGCTGAAGACGATGAGCGGCGTCTTCTTGTCCACCTTCGCCAGGTCCTGCTGGAGCCACGCGCGCTGCTCGCCGCCCACCTCGAAGCGCGACTGCAGGCCGTTGTCCAGGCCGGCGACAATCTTCATGCGCTCCATCGGCGTGAGCTTCTTCTCCGTCCAGAAGTCCTTCTCCAGGATGGAGTTGAGCACCACGAAGTGCACGCCCTTGTGGTCGAACGAGTAGTTCGGCGGGCCGAACAAGTCCCGCCACAGCTCGCCCATGTCGAGGAACCAGTCGTGCTCGCCCACCATCATCTTCACGGGCGCCTTCAGGCTCTTCAGAATCTGCGCGCCCAGCTTCAGCTCGACGGCCTGTCCCAGCTGCGCCAGGTCCCCACCGAAGAGGACGAAGTCCGGCTGCGGGTCCAGCGCATTCACGTCGTCCACCGCCTTGAGGATGGAGCGGACGAAGCGGTCATTCAGCTTCTGGTCATACAGGTGCGTGTCGGAGATGTACGCGAAGGAGAAGCGGGGCTTGGTGCCCTGCGCCTCGGCCACGTTGACGAGCTGGAAGCTCTGCGGCGTCCTCAGCCCCATGCCGGCGACAATGCCGGCGGAGATGCCCGCCACCCGCATGAAGGCCCTGCGGTCCAGCTTCTTCAAGTCGTCGAAGAAGGCGTCGCGCTCCTCGTGGTGCTTCGTCTCGATGCTGCGGAACTTGTTGCCCATAAGCGACCACCTCCTCAAGGCTTCTTCGTCGAAGCGGGCTTCACGGACGTCTCGGTGCCGTACACACCAATCGCCGCGGGGTTCTTCACGTTCAGGTCCGGGTTGGGAGCCAGGTCGCCCAGGTTCCCCTTCTTTCCCATGGCCACGGCGGTGTCGCGCTCCGGCCGCTGGCCCTTGCGGGCGCGCTGCTCGGACAGGCGCTTCGTGTTCTGCGAGGCGAAGCGCTCGTCGGTGAGCGTGAAGAGGAAGGCCACCATGTCGTCGATTTCGCCCTCCGTCAGCCCCAGCCGCTGCATCCCTCCGTCCAGGTACGGGTTGGCCACGCCACCCTTGTTGTAGTGGTCCATCACGTCCCACAGCGTCGTCAGCGAGCCGTCGTGCATGTACGGGCCGGTGATGCCGATGTTGCGCAGCGTGGGCGTCTTGAAGGCGCCGACGTCGTTCTCCTGCTTCGTCACCAGGAAGCGACCCAGCTCGGAGAAGTTCGTCTCCAGCGCCAGCTCGTCAATCTGCTTCTCGTCGCCGGTGCGGACCACCTTGAGCGCCTCGCGCGCCATCTTCACGAAGTCCTGTTTGTGCGCGGCGATGCCGATGTTGTGGAACTTCTGGTCGCTGAACAGCGGCGAGACGACGTTGCCCGCGTGGCAGGTGTTGCAGCGGGCCTTGCCGTTGAAGAGGGCCCAGCCGCGGCGCTCGGACTCGCTGAGCGCCTTCGCCTCGCCCATGATGAAGCGGTCGAAGCGCGCGTTGCCGGAGTAGAGCGTGCGCTCGAAGGCGCCGATGGCCGACGCCAGGTCTTCGTAATTCACCTCCCGGTTGAAGACCTTGCGGAACTCCGCCTGGTACTCGGGAATGGCCTTCACCTTGGCCACCACCGCCTCCGGGTTGGGCTGGCCCATCTCGCGGGGGTTGAGGATGGGCAGCTTCGCCTGGTCCTCCAGCGTGCCCGCGCGCCCGTCCCAGAACTGCGAGGCGTTGAACATGGCATTGAGGACGGTGGGGCTGTTGCGCGTCACCTTCTGCCCCTTCACGCCCTCCGACACCGGCTTGCCGTCCGTGAAGCCGAACTTCTCGTCATGGCAGGTGGCGCACGACACGGAGTCGTCCACCGACAGGCGCTTGTCATTGAAGAGCTTCTGGCCCAGGGAGACCTTCTCCGGCGTGGGCTCGGCGCCCGCGGGCACCGACAGCTTCCACAGCGCGGGCGACACACCTGGCGGCAGGTCGGCTGGAGGTGGGGCGGCTTGCTTCGGGGGCGGTTCCGCGTGCCCGGTCAGGGCATACAGCAGGACGGCGAGCGGCAGGGCAACGCCGGGCGGCGTTCGCATCGAGTCCCTCCTTGCCGACCACCTGTGCACCGCGAGGAGTTCACGGTGGGGGGGCCGGAACGAGTCTTCCCAGAAAAAACCACTGCCCTGCGGGTCAGGTCCAGATTCCGGGGGGAACGAGTGTCCACCACTGGAGGGTTGCCCATGCAGGAGGCGACAGATGGTGGACCCGGGAGAGCTGCGCGAGGGGATGACCGTGAAGGACCTGGAGGGGCGGAGGCTCGGCACGGTGGTGCACGTGGGAGACACGCACTTCGAGCTGGAGCAGGGCTCACCGGCGCAGCGCGAGTTCATGGTGCGCTTCCACGCGGTGGACCGCGTGGAGCACGGCGAGGCCATCCTCCACCGAGACCATGGCGTCGACGTGCCGGTGGAGGACGCGGGAGCGGGCGCTCAGCCCTGACGCTCGGGCAGGCGCAAGTCCCGCGAGCGGAAGAGCAGCGCGGAGGCCGTCGCGGGCGCCAGCACCGCGGCGGTGATGACGGCCCAGTCCACCGGGCCGCGCGCCCGCGCCATGTTGTACGTCGCGGCCTGGACGAAGGTGAGGCACGCGTCCGACGCGGTGAGCATCCCCAGCGCCGTGGCCAGCGAGTCCCGCCAGCGCCGCACCAGCGAGAAGAGGCCCACGGACAGGCCCACGTCGAACAGCACCCAGCCCCACTGCACCGAGAGGGAGGGGAACCAGCGCCCGGTGACGGGCAGCGCCAGCAGCACCGTCCAGGGCACCAGCAGCAGGGCCAGCGCATGCACCAGCAGCCGGGGACGCCGCAGCACCGTGGCCACGCCGAAGCGCACCAGGCTGCCCCGCGCGAAGGCGCGCAGCGCGTCGTACACCGCGGCCGGCCCGCCGTGGGACTGGGGCCAGGCCACGTGGATGGGCACCCAGGCGTCGGGGCGGAACTTCGCCTTGAAGGCGCGCAGGCCCTCGAAGTCGAACAGCGGCCGCCCGCACACGCGCGCCAGCCGCAGCCACGGCCGCACCGGCCCGGACAGCGGCGCCAGCCCCAGCGTCACGTAGCGCCGCCCCTCCGCCGCCGCCGCGCGCATGGCCGCGTCCACCAGCGTCTCCGCCGTGCCGTTGGGCGCCTCCGGGTCTCTCAGCAAATCTTGAAGGAACCAGCCCTCGCGCGCGTACACGGGCGACACCACGAGGAAGCCCACCACCGTCCCCTCCACCTCGGCCGCGAAGGCGCGGCGCTCGCGCGCGAAGGCGTACGGGCCCAGCTGCACCAGGAAGCCCATGGGGGCCATGCGGCGCGAGGCCAGCCACCGCGCCTCGAGCCCATCCAGCGCGCGGCGCATGGGGTGCGCCGGGTCCTCCAGCACGGGCGCGGGCACCTCGCGCACCGTCACGCCGTGCTTGCGGGCGCGGCGCAGCTGCTCGCGCAGGCTGCGGCTGCCGCGCACCACCTCGTCCCAGTGCGTCGGGTCCCACACGGGCTGCTCGCCCACGGACAGGGCCCGCATGGGCACCAGCTCCGTGAAGCGCGGCTCGGTGGCGAAGAAGCACACGCGCCGCCCTTTCGCGCGCGCGGCCTCCTGGAAGCCGGCGACCACCGCGGGCAGCCGCTCCGGCGAGGCGATGGGCGCGCCCGCCGCCACCCACGCGCCCCCCGTGTCCACGTAGGCCACGCACGCGTCGCCCGCCGGGTCGAACCAGTAGCGGAAGCCCGGCTGGAGCACCTGGAAGGACGTGGCGTTCCACCCGTACTGGCGCAGCAACTCCAGCACCCGCGCGCTCCCGGTCGCGGCGTCTGTGTCCGTCCGCTTCATGCCGTCCGACACCTCCCGCTCCATGGGCGTGACGCGACCTCGGCGGGCATCCAGTCCCGCCGCGCCGAAGGTACGCGCTAGGGGCGCACCCGCAATGGAAATGCTCCAGCAGGCCAGGCAGGCGGTTGCCCGGACTTCCGGCGTGAATCACCAGGACTGATGGATGCCCCGGGCAGCCACGGGCCTCCAGGTCCGGAGCGCCAGGTCACTTGCGACCACGGGCGCGCGTCGACATGCAGTCGACACATCACCCGGCGGCACGCCACCGGAGGCGCGATTCGGCAATATGAGTCACGCCACCTTCTTCAGGAGCACGTGGTTTGAAATCCACATGTCTGGCCTGTGCCTTCGCTGCTCTCCTCTCCCCTGCCATCGCATCCGCCGAAGCCGAGCCCCCGGACATGCGGACCAACACCGCGCGCCTGATGACCACGGACGCGGCGGAGGTCATCGACGCGCCGGTGCTCGGACTCCAGCGCACGGCGATACCGCTGCTCGGGGGGCTGGTGGTGGACACGTCGCTGTACGCGGACGCGCTGCTGGCCCCCAACCTGGGCCTGCGCTGGGCCCTGGCCGCCGGCCCGCACCGCGTCGTGCTGGGCGCGCGCTACACGCACTTCGTGGGCGCCTCCGTCTACTCGGACATCGTCGAGTCCGAGGCCCCCGCCATCCAGAGCTTCGAGCCGGAGTTCTCCGGCCCGTCCTTCTACGGCGTGTACGGCCTGGTGCTGGGGCCCCTCCAAATCCAGTGTGAGGCACGCTACGGCCACTACACCACCGACTACCTGTCCTTCACCGGCGCAGCCTGGCTCCACCTCTCCGGCCCCTGGTCCGTGGTGGCCGAGGGCGGCGTGCGCGTGACGGGCGGCTCCGCCCTCCGCGCGGCGGCTGGCATCCGCTACGGCGGTGAGGGCCTGGGCTTCGGGCTCGGCGCCGCCTACGTGGACCTGAGCGACACGGCCCTCCCCGGCGAGCGCCTCCCCGTGCTTCCCGTTCTCGACCTCTCCTGGACCTTCCGATGATGACCCGCGCCCTCTTCGCTTCGTGCTTCCTGCTGCTGTCCGCGTGCTCGGCGGAAATCTCCGTGCAGACCGAGCCCTTCGACGCGACAGTCCCTGTCACCTCCATCCTCGAGCCCGTCTACGCGGAGGTGGCGCTGGACCTGCCCGAGGAGACGGTGAACACCGAGGGGCTGGACATCACCGTGGAGGAGGTGGCCGCCACCCTCACCGTGGTGAACCCGTCCACGCTCCTGACGCTGCGCACGTCCGCGCGGCTGTCCTTCGACGGCACCGCCGCGCCGGACCGGCCGAGGACGTACACGGAGGTGAACCGGCCCGCCTACTATGACCGCGCGGCGGAAATCCTCCCCGCGCGCGACTTCGCGCCGGGCTCCCGCACGGCGGTGCGCATCGACACGCCCGCGCTGAAGAACGCCATCGGCAGGCGGCGCGTCTGGTTCATCGTCAGCAACACGGTGGTGCGCAGCGGCATCGGCACGCCCGTGTTCCCGGTGAACATCCAGCTCGAGGACATCATCTTCCAGGCCGTCCTCACCAAGCCCTTCCCGGGGCTGGGCGGCGCGCTGGAGGTGGGCGGGCTGTAGCGCGGGCTAGGGGGGAGCGGGCGCGGCGCGCTCCTCCTTCATATGAGCGCGGGCCTCGGGTGACAGCACTCCGAGGCACCGCCCGCAGTAGTTGCCCGAGCTGTGGTCGGCGGAGCTGACGGCCTTGCCCTTCGCGTCCGACATGACACAGCCGTCCGTCTCGCAGTGGTCGAAGCCCAGCGTGTGGCCGAACTCGTGGATGGCCAGGTCCCCCACGCGCCGCAGCAGCACCGGCCGCGTCTTGCTGTGCTTCCGGTAGATGTGCGTGGACACCACGCAGGACAGGCCGCCCAGGTTGCCCAGCCCGGCGATGCCCCAGTCGTGGATGTCCTCCTTGGTGGTGGAGATTTCGGCCGCGGTGACGGCCACCACCTTCCACGCACCCTTCGGCGGGTCCGCGTCGACGGCCTCCAGCAGCTTCTCCGCGCGCCAGCGCTTGCGGGGGGCGTACCAGGCGGCCCTGGGCAGCTCGCGCGGGGATTCGAAGCGCACCTGCACGCGCAGCCGCGTCTGGATTTCCTTCGCCACCCGGTCCAGTACGTCCTGCTCCACCTTGCCGAAGGGGAGGATGGCCACCACCGGCTCGGCGGGAGGTGACGCGGGCTCCGCGGCGGCGGGCAGGCCCGCGAGCAGCACGGAGAGACACAGCAGGAGCGCACGGGAGGGAAGGCCCATGGCCGCATGCTAGCTCCTCTGCCTGTAGGGCCGTGAGCAGTGGTCATATCGGTCCGGCCAGGAGTGGCCATTGTACCGACCACTGCCTTGAGGAATACGTGCGCGTGAAAGAGAGGTCCGCATGTCTTCCAGCACCGCCACCGCGACCCACATCCCTCCGGCAGTCCCGGCAGAAGGCCCGTCAGTGCGGCGGACGCTGGGGCTGTGGCAGGGCGTCTCGCTCTACGTCGGCTCGGTGCTGGGGTCCGGGGTGCTCGTGCTGCCGGCCATCGCCGCGGACACGGCGGGCCCGGCGTCGGTGCTGGCGTGGCTGGGGCTGATATTGCTGTCGGTGCCGCTGGCGCTCACCTACGCCGCGCTCTCGCGGCAGCGGGCCGACGCCGCCGGGTTCTCGGATGCGATTGAGCGCGCCTTCGGCCCCCGCTGGGGCGCCGTCGCGGGCTGGCTCTTCCTGGCGCAGGTCCCCATGGGGACCTCGGTGGTGGCGCTCATCGCCGGCGAGTACGGCGCGAGCGTGCTCGGCGGAGGCCAGGACCTGGCCTTCGCGTTCGGCGCGGCGCTGGTCGTCACCGCGTACGCGCTCAACTTCGTGGGCCTTCGCGTCAGCGCGACGGCGCAGCTGGTGACGCTCGCGGTGATTGTCGTGGGGCTGGCGCTGATTGTCGGCCGCGCGCTCCCGGAGGTGGAGCCCCGGGCCTTCACGCCCTTCTTCTCGAAGGGGCCCGTCGCCGTCGGGCTCGCCGCCGTGCAGCTCTTCTGGGCCTTCGTCGGCTGGGAGGCGATTACGCCGCTGGCGCGCGAGTTCAAGGACCCGCGCGACATCTGGCGCGCGAGCATGCTCGCGGTGGGCATCGTCGCCCTCGTCTACCTGCCGCTCGCCATCGTCACCATTGGCGCCACCGGGCATGGGGACGCAGCGCATGCGCAGACGCCGCTGGTGCTGCTGGCGGCGAAGGTCTTCGGGCCGAGCGCCTCGCGCGTGGTGGGCATCGCCGGGCTGCTGCTCTCGTTCATCCCGGTGAATGCGTACGTCGCGGGCACCAGCCGCCTCGCCTTCGCGCTGGGCGAGCGCCGGCAGCTCCCCGCGTGGGTGGGCGTCATGTCCGCGTCGGGCACGCCGCACCGGGCGCTCGCGGCGATGTGCGCCGTCGTCCTCGTGGCCCTGTCGGTGACGTGGCTGGCCCGGCTGCGCATCGCGGACCTGCTGCCGTTCTCCACGTCGTCATTCCTCGCGACCTACGTGCTGTCCATGGCCGCCGCCGTGAAGCTGCTGAAGGGGCCCATGTCCCACGCGGCCATCCTGTCGCTGGTGGTGTGCACGGCGGTGTTCTTCTTCGTCGGGACGCTCATCGCCTGGGTGGCCGCCGTCGCCGTCTGCGCGCTCGTCTACCAGCGCTTCGCGGGGCCCCGGGCGGGGTGAAACAACGACGCCCTTCGGTGGAGGAAGGCCCCGGAGCGGCCGCATCGGAAGCGCGCTCACCTCACGCGAGCGCCCGGGCGCGGCCTCACCGCTCGTCGGTGTCGTCCTCGTCGGCGGCGCTGCCCGCCGCCGGCTTGCGCCCCAGCAGCCGGTCGATGTCCGAGCGCGCCTCGTCCGCCTGCGCGGCGCTGATGCGGTTCACCGACGCGAGCTGGTCCACAATCCAGTGCGCGCGCCGCCACAGCGCCCGCGAGCCGGAGGACGGCGAGCGCTTGCGGGGCGCCGGCAGCATGGCGGCCAGAATCGCCCCCTGCGCCACGGTGAGCTGGGACGCGGACACGCTGAAGTGCTCGCGCGCGCCAGCCTCGATTCCGTAGACGCCCTGCCCCCACTCCGCGACGTTGAGGTACAGCGTGAGGATGCGCTTCTTGGTGAGCGCGTCCTCCAGCCTGCGCGTCAGCACCAGCTCCTTCGCCTTGCGCAGCAGGCTGCGGTCCGTGGACAGCCAGAGGTTCTTCGCCAGCTGCTGGGAGATGGTGGAGGCGCCCCGGCCCAGCCGGCCCTTCTCCCACGCCTCCTCCAGCGCCTTGCGCATCTCGGTCGTGTCCACGCCCTCGTGCACGTAGAAGCCCGCGTCCTCGGAGATGAGCACCGCGGCCACCGCGTGCTTGGAGATGGCCGTCAGCGGAACCCACTGCTGGCGGCGGCGGACCTTCTTCCCCGCCTCCCGCGCCTCCTCCGCGCGCTGGTCGATGAGCGCCGTCGTCTTCGGGTTCTCCTTCTCGAACCGCGCGGCGTCCGGCAGCGTGACGTACTCGTACCCGGCGAAGGCGACGAACAGCGCGGCGAGCGCGAGCAGCACCTTGCGGCGCACGGACCACCGCCCCCGTGTCGAAGCGGGACCGGAGACCGGCGCCAGTGGCTTCACGGTGCTGGACGAGGCATCGCCCCGCTCGGGCGCTGCGGGTGCCGTGTGCTCGGGTTCCAAGGACATCGGGGCCGTGCATACCGCCTCCCGGCCCTGGCGTCACCCACCCCGCCCACGCGCGGCGCGCGTCAGCGAGCAGGCAGGCGCCCCCGGGAGGATGTCCCCTGGGTCTACCGGCGCTTCGCCGACGCGAGCTTCGGCGACGCGGGCTTCCGCGGCGTCGTGTTCGCCCAGCGGTCGTCCACGGAGGCGAAGCCGGCGACCAGCTCTCCCGCGAGATAGCCGCGGTTGCGCTTGTCCTTGCGGCGCAGCCAGTCGTTGAGGACGCGGCCCTGCTCGTCCTTGCGCGCGTCCGGGTGCGACAGGTTGAACCGGCCGCGCTTCACCAGGCCGCCCGCCTTGTGGACGAACGTCACCGTGCCGTCCGCGCCCACGCTCTCGATGACACCGATGTGCGTGAGCCCGTCGTTGAGCTTGCCGTCCTTGTTCCGGTCATGCGTGTCCCGGAAGAAGACCATGTCCCCGGCCCGAGGCGTCTCGCGCACCGTGCCCAGGTCCACGGCCTTCCGGTAGATGGCCTTCACGCCGTTCTCCCCGGGAAACGTCACCTCCGGCATCAGGCTCAGCCCCGGCTTGCGGTAGGCCAGCTGCGTGAAGCCCGAGCAGTCATCGTTCACCGTCGTACTCACGGTCCGCAGCGAGTTCAGTCCCACCCACGACTTCGCCCGCCACACGGCCCGCTCCGCCAGCGAGACGGTGTTCTGACGCTTCGGCGTGCGCTTGCGCGCGGCCTCCGCCTCACCGCCCCACAGCAGCATCCCCACCACCGCCCCCAGCCACACTCCACGATGCATGCCCGCGCGTCAGAGCAACCCGCGTGCCGCGCCCGCACGGCCGCTCGGACGTCCACCCGTGGACACCACCCCGGGAGGGCGGTGCGAGCCCTGTGTGGAATTGATTTCCCACACGGGACCGCGGGACGACCCATGATGGAAACATCCGGCGCCGCCGGAGCCCGCGGCGGCGCCACGCAGGCCCCCACGCGCGCGCCTCACGCCCCCGGCTGGGGCCACGCCGGCGCCCCCTGGAGCGAGCGGCCCGGCTGCACGGGCAGCTCCAGCACGAAGGTGGCCCCCGCGCCGGCCTCGCTCTCCACGTGGATGGAGCCGCCGTGCGCCTCGACAATCTGCCGGGTGAGGAACAGTCCCAGCCCCAGTCCACCGTACTGGCGCGAGGACACCGCGCGCTCGAAGCGCCCGAAGATGCGCTCCAGCGCCTCGGGAGGGATGCCGATGCCATGGTCCGCCACCGTCAGCCGCGCGCGGTCGTCCACCAGGACCAGCTCCACGTCCACCGGCGCGCCGATGCCGAACTTGATGGCGTTGCCCAGCAGGTGCGTGAGCGCCTGCTCCACGCGCCCCCGGTCCATCCACGCCATGACATGGGGCGCCGGAGTCTTCAGCCGCAGCTCACAGCCGGAACGCGAGGCCTCGTCCGCGAGGCGCTCCACGCACGCCTCCACCAGCGCGGTGAGGTCCACCTGCTCCCGCCGGAGCGCCAGCGTGCCGGCGTTGACGCGGCCCACGTCCAGCACGCTCTCCACCAGCCCCGTCAGCCGCGTCACCTGCCGGGAGATGAAGCCCAGCCGCTCCATCACCTCCTCCCGCTCGCCCGCGCGGCGCAGCTGGGTCATCAGGCTCTGCACGCGCAGGGTGAGCGTGGCCAGCGGCGTGCGCAGCTCGTGCGCCGCCACGGAGATGAACTCGTCCCGGGCGCCAATGGCCTCGTGCGCCTCGTCGAGCAGCCGCGCGTTCTCCATGGCCATGGCGCAGCGGCGCGCCAGGTCCTCCGCCAGCAGCACGTCGCGCCGGCCCAGGGGGTGCTCGTCGGCGTCCGCCACCAGCGCGAGCGCCCCCACCACCTCCCCGCGCACCCGCAGCGGCACCAGCACCCCGGAGCCCTCGGCCCTCCGCCAGCGGCGCGGCGCGAGCGGCAGCGGAGGAAACTGGCCGCGCAGCGCCGCCACATGCCCGGTCGTCCACCCCGCCGCCGCCACCCGCTGCACCACGCCGTGCGTGTCCACCATCCAGAGCGCGGCGCCGGCGCACAGCTCCGGGACGATGAGCCGGACCACGCGCGGCAGCGTGGCGCCCCAGTCCGGTGACGACGCCAGCTCCGCCCCCGCGGTGGCCAGCACCCGCTGGGCCACCTCCGCCCGGCGCCGCGACGCCACCACCGCCGCCAGGGTGAGGGAGGTGAGGCCGAGCACCGCCAGGAAGACCTGCACGGAGAGGACCCGCTCCGCCACCGACATGGGCAGCATGGCGAAGGGCCCGCACCCCCAGCCCGTGTACGCCACCGCCAGCGTCCCCATCACCAGGATGGCGCTGGAGGCCCCCCGGGGCCCGTGGCGCAGCGCCGCGGCGATGACGAACGGAAACGCCGCATAGGGCAGCGTGGTCAGCAGCCCCATGGAGTCCGCTCCGGAGCGCCGGAAGATGAGGATGGTGACGCCGGCCACCAGCGCCAGCAGCCCTCCCAGTTCCACCAACCGCCGGGGCGCCCATACCTCGCGGCCCGGGGACCACCACGTCAGCAACACGGGCGCTGCCAGCACGGTGCCCAGCAGGTCGCTGAGCCACCAGGCCACGAACTCGTCCCCGAAGCCCGCCGTGCCGCCCCACAGGTGGACGCCCACCGCTCCCAGCAGTGCGCTGGGCAGCGTGCCCACCAGGCCCCCCAGGACGAGCAGCCCGGCCACGTCGCGCACCCGGTGGAAGAGCACCGGCCCGCCCACGAAGCGCCGCAGCAGCGCCGCGCCCAGCAGGGTGCGCAGCACGTTGCCCACCCCCCAGGCAACCGCCGCCGACACCGGGATGCCCTGAATCACCACCGTCACCGCCTCCGCCGCGAAGACGGCGGCCAGCAGGGCGGGCCACATGCGCGTGGGGGAGCGGAGCAGGAAGGCCAGGCTCACCCCGGCGGGCAGCCACAGCAGCGCGCTCATGAACGGGGGGTAGACGAAGCGCAGGCAGAGGTACTTCAGCGCCACGAAGCACAGTGCGAGCAACATGGCGCGACGTGCCATGAACGACCCCCAGGCGAAGGTAAGCAGCACGGGTGTGCCCGGCCGGGTGCTAGGAAGGGCGGCGGTGCGAGGGAGCGCACGTCCGTCCCGGCTCCCCTGCCTGCTCCACCCGACAGGTGGGCGGCACGGGTGCCCCGCGGTACGAGGCGTCCCCAGCTTCAGGCCGTTGGAGCTCGACCCCTGTGTCTTTCGACGACGACGACAACCTCTCCACGGCCCGGCAGCGCGTCTACCGGATGCGTCCCGCCTCTTCGCACCCGCTCGTCCCACGCCCGACCACCTCCTCCCCCCGTCGCCGCGCCCGGCCTTCAAGGGTGTGACGGCGGACAACCGCCACTTAAGTCCAGGCACGACGCGGCCTGGACGCTACATTCCCAATCCCTATGGCGCATCCGACCGAAGACAAGAACTTCCGCCTGCCCGATACCATCCGTCCCCGTCGCCACGTGGCCACCGTCACGCTCGACCTGGACGCGCGGACCTTCTCCGGACAGCAGACCATCGAGCTGGAGCTGGCCGAGCCGGCGAAGGAAATCATCCTCCATGCCATCGCCCTGCAGCTGGGTGAGGTGACGTTCCGCGCGGGCGGCGAGCAGCGCAGGCCGTCCTCGCTCCAGCCCATGGCGCAGAGCGAGACGGTGGTGCTGCGCTTCGACACGCCGCTGCCCGCCGGGGCCGCGTCGCTGGACGTGGCGTGGACAGGCCGCTTCACCGAAGGCCTGCGCGGCCTGTACCAGGCGGGCAAGGTGGCGGCCACGCAGTTCGAGGCCGCCGACGCGCGCCGCCTCTTCCCCTGCTTCGACGAGCCGGCCTTCAAGGCGAAGTGGGCCCTCTCCGTGCGCGTGCCGCAGGGGCTCACCGTGCTGGGCAACGGCCCGGTGGTGAAGGACGAGCAGGACGGCGGCCTGCGCAAGGTGACGTTCCAGGAGACGGAGGTGCTGAGCAGCTACCTCATCGCCCTCGTCGTGGGTCCCCTGGTGGGCACCGACGAGGAGAAGATCCAGGGCGTGCCGGTGCGCACCTGGTCCCTGCCGGAGAAGGCGCACCTGACGCGCTTCGGCCAGGACGTGGCGCTCAACGTGCTGCCCCGGCTCCAGGACTACTTCGGCCTGCCCTATGCCTTCACCAAGGTGGACCAGGTGGGCATCCCCGACTTCGAGGCCGGCGCCATGGAGAACGCCGGCCTGATTACCTACCGCGAGGTGGCGCTGCTTTTGGACCCGGCCACCGCGCCCCTGTCCGTGCAGAAGCGCGTGGCGGAGGTGGTGACGCACGAGCTGGCGCACCAGTGGTTCGGCAACTGGGTCACCATGGTGTGGTGGGACGACCTGTGGCTCAACGAGGCCTTCGCCACGTGGATGGCCTTCAAGATTGTCGACCAGTGGCGCCCCGAGTGGCGCATGTGGCTGGACTTCGACGCGCACCGCGCCAGCGCGCTGCACCTGGACGCGCTCAAGTCCACGCACCCCATCCACGGGGTGGTGCGCAACGCGGGCGAGGCCGGTGAGAGCTTCGACGCGATTACGTACGAGAAGGGCGGCGCGGTGCTGCGGATGATTGAGGGCTTCCTCGGAGAGGGCCCCTTCCGCGAGGGCATCCGCCAGTACATGCGCAAGCACGCGCGCGCCAACGCGGTGAAGGAAGACCTCTGGAACGCGCTGGGCGAGGCCGCGAAGCAGCCGGTGGAGGAGCTGGCCACGGCGTGGGTGGGCCAGAGCGGCTTCCCCCTGGTGACGGCGAAGCTGGACGGGCGCACCCTGCACCTGTCGCAGCGGCGCTTCTACTCGGAGCCGGGCGTGCAGAGCGGCGAGAAGTGGCCGGTGCCCATGGTGCTGCGCTTCGAGGACGGCACGGGCGTGCGCGAGCAGCGCGTGCTGCTGCGCGACGCGCAGGCCGCGGTGAAGCTGGAGGGCTCGGGCGACGTGAAGTGGCTCACCGCCAACGCCGGCTCCACCGGCTTCTACCGCGTGGCCTATGACAAGCCCGCGCTGGAGAAGCTGGCGGCGAACGTGAAGGCGCTCGCGCCCTCCGAGCGCATCTCCCTGCTGGCGGACCAGTGGGCGCTGGTGCGCTCCGGGCAGGCGTCGATTGCGGACCTGCTCGATTTGGCCGGCCGCTTCGGCGACGAGGAGGACGACTCCGTCCTGGACGAGCTGGTGGGGCGGCTGGCGTACGTGGAGGGCCGGCTGCTGGACGGCGAGGAGCAGGAGCGCTTCCGCCGGTGGGTGGAGCGGCTGCTCGGCCCGGGCCTGAAGCGCGTGGGCTGGCAGGCGGCGGCGGGCGAGTCGGACCGGGTGAAGCTGCGGCGCGCGGCGCTGGTGCGGGCAATGGGCGGCCTGGCGCGCAGCCCCGAGGCCCTGGCGGAGGCCCGCCCGCGCGTGGCCCGCATGCTGGCCGGCGACAACGACGCGCTGGAGCCCAACCTGCTGGACGCGGCGGTGGCCATGGTGGCGCGCGCCGGGGACACGGCCCTCTTCGAGACCTTCCTCCAGCGGATGCCGAAGGAGCCGGACCCGGCCACGCAGCGCCGCTACCTCATGGCGCTCGCCGGCTTCGAGGACAAGGCCCTGGCCGAGCGCGCGCAGGGGCTGCTCTTCACCGACACGGTGAAGACGCAGGACGTGGCCAGCTTCATCGCGGGCCTGCTGGGCAACCGCACCGGCCGCGAGGGCTGGTGGGGGCAGATGCAGAAGCGGTGGAAGGACGTGATGGCCCGCACGGGCAGCGCGCCCATGCTGATGCGCCGCATCGTCGAGGCCATGGGCATGCTGCGCACGCGCGAGCACCTGGAGCAGATGAAGGCGCTCCTGCAGGCCAACCCCGTGCCCGAGGCGCAGCAGGCCACGGCGCAGACGCTGGAGCGGCTGTCCCAGGACGTGGCGCTGCGTGAGCGCTGCGCCTCCGAGGTGTCCGCGTGGCTGAAGAAGCAGCCGTGAAGACGACGCTGACGCCGTCCAGCCTCGCCGGCGCCCGCGAGGCCCTGCGCCGGGCCAACACCGCCTTCGAGCGGGCGTACCCCGGCGAGTCGCCGCGCCGGCAGCCCGTGCACGTGGTGTACGGCGGGGCCCACCTCTTCCGCGCCAACACGGCGCGGAAGCTGGGGGACCTCGCGCTCGCCGCGCTGAAGGAGTACGCCCCGGACGCGGCCGAGCTGGCCCACGGCCTGGGGCTGCCCCAGCGCGGCCGCTTCGCCCAGCGCGTCTACGGGCGCGTGGTGGACAAGCTCGAGCGCGAGCCGGTGGAGGATTTGCGCGTCGACTTCGAGGACGGCTACGGCCACCGCCCCGACGCGGAGGAGGACGGGCACGCCGTGTCCGCCGCCGAGGAGATGGCGCGCGGCCTGGAGCAGGGCTCGCTGCCGCCGTTCATCGGCATCCGGGTGAAGTCCTTCACGGAGGAGCTGTTCGAGCGCTCCTCGCGCACGCTGGACTTGTTCCTCACCACCCTGCTGGAGCGCACCGGCGGGAAGCTGCCGCCGTCCTTCGTCGTCACGCTGCCCAAGGTGTCCTTGCCCGAGCAGGTGGCGGCGCTCGCGCGCATCCTGGAGGTCTTCGAGACCCAGAAGGGGCTGGCGCCGGGCTCGCTGGGCCTGGAGCTGATGGTGGAGACGCCGCAGTCCCTGTTCGACGCGGAGGGGCGGCTGCACCTGCCCCGGCTGGTGGCGGCGAGCGCGGGGCGCTGCACCAGCGTGCACCTGGGCGTGTACGACTACACCGCGGCCCTCAGCGTCAGCGCGCACGTGCAGAGCATGCTGCACCCGTCCTGTGACTTCCTGCGCGACGTGGTGCAGGTGTCGCTCGCCGGCACCGGCATCATGCTGGCCGACGGCGCCACCCACGTCATGCCGATACCGCCGCACCGGGCGCAGGGCGAGGAGTCGGTGCTCCCCACGCAGCGGCGGGAGAACATGGAGGCGGTGCACCGGGTGTGGCAGCTGTCGTACCGGCACATCCGTCACTCGCTGGAGCGCGCGTGGTACCAGGGGTGGGACCTGCACCCGGGGCAGCTGCCCGTGCGCTACGCGGCGGTGTACGCGTTCTTCCTGGAGGGGCTGGACGCCGCCTCGCGCCGGCTGAAGGCCTTCCTGGAGAAGGCCGCGCAGGCCTCGCTGGTGGGCGACGTGTTCGACGACGCGGCCACCGGGCAGGGCCTGCTCAACTTCTTCCTGCGCGGGCTGAGCTGCGGCGCCCTCAACCAGGACGAGGTGCTCGCCGCGGGCCTCACGCTGGAGGAGCTGCGCAGCCGCTCCTTCCGCGCCATCGTCGAGTCACGCCGGGCCGCTCAGAGCAGCTCGATGGAGAGCGACAAGTCACACATGGAATAGGAGTCCTTGGCCCGCGACGTCTCGAAGGTGATGCGCACGCCCTCGTCGTTCGTGGCGGTCACCATGCGGCGCGGGTCATAGGAGTTCACCCGCGAGTCCGCCCAGGTCCAATCCCGGGCGCACGACTCCATGAGGTACGACGAGAAGATGTGGAAGCGGTCCTGCAACGGCTTGCACTGCTCGTTGGCCTGGACGCAGTAGACGTAGTCGCCCAGCACGCGCGTGCTGTAGACGGAGCAGCGGAAGTCCTCGATGCCCTGCCTCGACTCCCAGATGCTCACGTCCTCCGCGTAGCTCTTCTGCGGAGCGCCGCGCAGGGGCACGAAGCCCTTGCCCGCCGCGCGAAGCAGGCTCTTCACGCTCTTGCAGAAGGCCCCACGGTCCGGGAGCGCGGAGCGCTCGGCGGGGCCGCCCGGCTCGATGGTGCCCAGCTTCACGTCTCGCGACGGCAGCTCCTTGTACGGTAGGGAGTTCCGGGGGCGATACGAGCCGGAGGACTGCGCCTCGGCCGCGTGCGCGACGAGTAGGGCCACGGTGACCCCGAGCAACTGGATGGTGAGGTCTCGATGACACCGCATGTCTGACTATCCCCCTCGCATGTCTGAGAAGCGAACGCAGCCCTATACGCAGCTCACGACATGAGGTCAATGCCACGCCATTCACCGGCTGTGAGTCCTGGCAGCATTGGCGGTGACTCATGTCTGGGCACGCTCTTCGGCTAGAGTGCGGGCCGGCTCCGCGCAGAAGGTGAAATGTCCTCCCAGCCGCCTCCAACTCCAGAAATCCTGGAGACAGCACCTCAAATCAAGACATCACCTGAAATCCTTACACAGCCCCGGCAGCTGACGGCGCTCGTCTGTGTGGGGGCGGCCTTCGTCGCGGCACGACTCCTCCAGCTCGCGGCGCCCCTGGAGGTGCCCAGGGCGTTCCAGGCCTGGGTGCTGTGGCCCGTCCTGTGGGGTGCACCGCTGGAGGTGGACCGGGTGCCCGCGCTGGCCGCCCTGCTTCCCTGGCTCTGCTGGGGCGGCGTCCTCCTGCTGGGAGGGGAGCTCCAGCGCAAGGCGGGTGGGCCGCGTCCCCTCTCCCGCCTGCAGCTGTTCGCACTGGCCTTCGTTCCGGGGTACCGGCTCTTCGGCCTCACGTACTCCTTCCGCGAGCTGGCGAAGGAGTCGTCGCCCCGGCGGGCCACGGCGTTGAGGGTGGGTGTTTCCGGCCTCGTCTTCCTGCACCTCGCCGTCGCCGGGGCCCTGGTCCTGGAGGCCTGGAAGAACACCCCGGAGTGGGCGTTCGGGGTGCTCGTCACCGACGGCATGCTCCTGCTCGTGCAGGTCCTCGTGCTGCTGGGCCACGTCCAGGCGCTGCGCGAGCTCGCGGCCCGGCCTCCCGCTCCGGTGCTCCCCGCCGCCGAAGTCGCACCGACCCCGGCCGAGACGGACGCGGCCCCGGGGCTCGACTGCCCCGAGTGCCCCGCGCCCGCGCCCCTCCTCCGGGAGCCCGGCCAGCCCGGTCACCACTGCGCCCGCTGTGGCGGAGACCTGCTGTCCGCCGTGGAGCAGGGCGCCCTGCTCGCGCAGGAGGAGCTGCAGGGCGCGGAGCCGACGGGACGGCAGGTGCCTTGCGCCTCCTGCGGGGGAAGCGTCCCCACCGTGGCCCTGCGCGGGAGCATCCTCTCGCGCTGTGCCGACTGCGGCGTGGCGTGGCTGCGCGCGGGCATGCTGCACCGGCTCACCGGAGGCAGCCATGGCCGCCCCCGTGCCCGGCCCACGCCCACCCCGGAGCGCAACGCGACGCGCCCCCTGTCGCCGGCCCTGAGCGGCGCGGCGCTGGCGGGCTCGCTCTGCGTCGCCGTCGGCGTCGTCCGGCTGCTGTCCGTCAGTCCTCCCTGCACACCGGACACCCGCCACCAGCGCACGGTGCGCGCGGACGGCTGGGCGCTGCACCAGTGCCTCGACGAGAAGGACAAGCAGCAGGGCACCTCGTGGCTTCGGGACGCGCGCGGGCGCCTGCGTGAGGAGACGGCGTGGACCGCGGGCCAGCGCTCGGGGGCCTTCCGTCACTGGGACGGCGCCGGGCGGCTGCGGGCGGAGGGCGCGTACCTGCAGAACCTGCCCACCGGCACCTGGAGCTACTTCGCCGAGTCGGGCGCCCTGGTGGCGCGGTCCTCCTACGCCCGGGGGCGACTGCACGGCGAGAAGCTGGAGCAGGCCGAGGACGGCACCCCGCTGGAGCGACGGCACCACGAGGATGGGCAGCTCCACGGCCCGTACACCCTCTACTTCCCCAGCGGCCGGACGCGTGTGGAGGGCCACTACCGCCAGGGACGCCGGCATGGGGACTGGACCCGCTACGACGAAGCGGGGAAGCGGGTGGACGCCACCTGGTGGAATGACGGGCAACGCGCACTGGTGCTCGGCGTGGAGAGCGCGACGCCCGCGCCCGCCGCCGTCGCCCTGGCGGCGGCCTCGGCGTCACCGGCCCCGGCCCCCGTGCCCGTGGACGCGCTCTACGGAGGGCACCCCCGGGAGTGGTGGGACCAGCGCGTGAGGCGCCTGTGGATGCAGCGGGAGGCTCCGGAGGGCGCTTCCCGCTATGCCCTCACGGTGCACCGCGCCGGCCTCAACGGGCTCGCGGTGGAGGAGACGAATGCAGGGCCCAAGGTGGTCGTCGCGCCGCGGCCGGAAGACGCGCTGCTGGGAAGGGAGTCGCCATGAGGAGCCCGCGGTCCTGGTGGGGCGTCCTGACACTGCTCTGGGCCTGGAGCGCCGCCGCCGCCCCCTTCGAAGTCCAACGCTCGCGCGAGTCGGCGGACCACCCGCAGCTCGTGCTCGCCCCTCGCGAGGGCGCGGGCACGGCGACGCTCGTCGTGCTCTTCCAGAGCGGCCGGTTCGACGAGGCGGGTGACAGCGGGCTCACCCGGGTGACGCAGCATGTGATGCTGGAGGCCAACAAGCGGGGCCGCTACGACGACCTGGTCCGGGAATTGTTCGGCACGGGGGCCTCCCTGGAGCTCGTCACGGGCCTGCGCCAGAGCGCCTTCATCCTCGACGCCCACGTCGACGACTTCGACGCGCTGGCGCAGCGGCTGCTGCCGCTCCTGCTGGCCCCCCAGCTGGCCCCCGCGAAGTTCGAGGCGGCCATCGAGCGGGCCAGCCAGGACCCGAGGCTGACGGCGCAGGACGACTTCCTCGAAGCGCGCCTGGCCATGGCGCTGTCCAGTGACTCCCGCTACGCGGCCGGGCCGCCCGCCAACGCGTCGAGCGCGCAGAGCTTCACGGAGGACATCGTGGCCTCTCACATGGCCAGCGCGTTCAACCCGCGCAACGCGGTGGTCATCGCGGCGGGCGCATTCGACGCGGCGGCGCTGCGCCGCACGGTCTCCCGGTACAAGGGCGGCCTCTCCTCGCCGGTGGCGCGGCTGGAGCCCCGGCTCCCCCTGAAGGTCGAGGTCCCCGCCCGCAGCGACGTGAATGTGCTGGCCTACCCCGTCCAGCTCACCGGGCCCTCGGAGGCCGCCGCGCTCCGCGTGGTGGGGCACCTGCTCCGCGAGCGCATGGAGCAGCGCTTCCGCGGCATGGGCGTGGGCTACTCGCAGGACGCCGCGCCGCTGCTGACGCCGTGGATGGACGCGCTGGTGCTGACGCTGCCCGCGAGCGACCCGTCGGCGCTGGACCTGGGCCCCTTCCTCCTGAAGGAGGTGGCCGCGGTGCGCGAGGGCAAGGTGACGCCCGAGGAGTTCGCCGCCAGTCGTGGCGCGGCGCTCGCGCGGCTGCGCCTGGAGGACCCGCGGCCCGGGGCGGTGGCGCGCCAACTGGCCGACAGCCTCCAGACACCGGCCTGGTACTCGGGCGAGGTGGAGGCCGCGCTGGCCTCGCTGACACCCGAGGAGCTCACCCGCGTCGTCGCGCCCTGGCTGCGCGAGGACCGCCTCGTCCACCTGAGCTTCAGCCCGCGCACCGCGCCCGTGCGGCAGCCCCCCAGACCCGGCAACCGCTCGAGGCGGAGATGACCATGCGCTTCCTTCGCCCCTGGCGACAGCTGCTCCTGCTGCTCTGCACCGTGTGCCCCGCCCTGGCGGGCGCCGCTTCGTCCTCCACCGCCGAGCTGCTGGCGGACGGCACGGAGCTGGTGGTGGTGTCTCATCCTGGAGCGGCCACGGCCTCGCTGCGGCTGGTGGTGCGCTCGGGCGCCTCTCGCGACCCGTCCGGCAAGGAGGGCCTCGCGCACCTGCTGGAGCACCTGGTGTTCCACGGCAGCCACGACCTGCCCGGCGCCGCGCTCCGCTCGCGCGTCGAGGCCGCGGGGGGCACGCTCAACGCCTTCACGTCGGCGCAGTCCACGGTGTACGCGCTGGACGCGCCAAGGGACGCCTTCCTCCCCCTGGCCCGGGACGTGCTGCGCATGGTGACGAGCCCGACGCTCCCCGGCGGCAAGTGGCTGGAGCGGGAGCGCGGCATCATCAAGACGGAGAGCCTCTACCACTTCACGCAGGGGAGCCTGGCCAGCCAGGTCGAGGAGGCGCTGTTCCAGGAACCCTCGCTGGAGCACGCCATCATCGGCACCGCCGAATCGCGCGAGCGCATCACCCGCGACGACGTGGTGGACTTCTACCGGCGCCACTACGTCACCTCCAACATCTCGCTCGTGCTCACGGGCGCGGTGGACGCGCAAGCCGCGCGCCGGCTCGCGGAGGAGGGCTACCGCCTGCCGCCCGCGCTTCCCGAGGAGGCCGTGCCGCCCTCCGTCGAGCGGGCGACGTACCCGGCGGTGCAGCAGACGCGCGCGTCCGCCACCTTCGTCACCCTGGGGTATCCCATCGACAGCGGGGACAGGGACACCTGCCGCGCGGTGGCGGACCTGCTCCAGCTCCGGCTGCTGGGCGAGGTGCACGTGAAGGAGCCCATCGTCTCCAGCATGCGCGTGCTCTGCCTCAACCTGCGTGGCAATGACTTGCTGCTCGCCTTCGCGTACACGCGCTCCATCGAGGGCTCGCGGCTGCCCTACCTGATGCAGGAGACCTTCGATGCGCTGGCCACCCGTCCTCCGAGCGCCGCCGAGCGCAAGCTGCTGGAGAAGCGGTGGAAGCGCGCGGCCGGCCCCGGGCTGGTGGACGAGGCAACACTCGCGGATGCGGTCGCCGCCCGGGCGGCGGAGCCTCGGGAGAAGGGGCTCACCGACCTGGGCTTCCTCCAGCCGCCCCCGGTGCCCACCGGCGCCGAGCTGAAGGGCTTCGTCCGCCGCTACTTCCTGGAGGAGCGTGCGGTGCACATCACCAGCTCTCCGCTGGAAGGCTGAGGTGACTGACGCCGCGGCAGGGTCGGGCTAGCGTCCTCCCGCGCTACCCTTCCGTGCTCCGAGTCCACCGATGCGGCGAATCGCCCTCCTGCTGTGCCTCGCCACCGCCTGTGCCGGCCCGACACGGACATCCCGGCCGGGAGCCGGACAGAGCGGGGCCCCGGAGGGCGGGGCCACGACGGGGACCTCCACCGGACCGACGGAGCCCGAACCCACGGGCCCCTTCGCACGGGAGCAGCCACCGCTGCCGAAGCACCGGGTGGACTCGCCCGAGCGCATCTTCACCGCGGAGGTGGAGGCCAGCGCGCCGCCCACGCTGGCGCGCAACGAGGGCTCCACGCGCATCGACATCCCCCTGGGCACCGGAGCCGCGCTGGCGTGCTTCATCTACGAGCGGCCGCTGGACGCCGCGGGCTCGCTGCTCGCGGTGGCGAAGGCGGTGCGTGAAGGCCCGGGCGTTACGGTGCGACAGATGTTTCCCACGGAAGTCACCGTAGTGGCGGGAGCGCCGGCCCTGTTCTTCCGCGTGGACTACGAGACGACTGCACCGGGGCAGATGAAGCTGATGGTGAGCACGAGCCGCGCGCTGCCGCTGCTGTGCGCGCACGACGAGCCCGGCTACGCGCGGACGTTCCGCCGCATCACCACCGATTTGGCCCGCACGCTCCAGGTCCCCGGCCGCTCGCGTCCGTCCGAGCAGCGAGGCGAGGAACTCCGAGTGCTGAAGCTGGACGGAAGGCTCGCCGGCTTCGAGTGGCGCACGTCGCGGAGCGAGGCGACAGGCCACACGCGCACCGAGTCCACCACCAGCCTGCTCCTCCCCGGCACGGACGGCACGTTGCGCGCGGAGGACGCCACCACCACCACGCTCACCGACGAGCAGGGCCACCTGACGGAACTGCGTCATGCGCGGGCGGAGAATGGCGCCCTGGCCTTGCAGGTGACGCTGCGGCGCGAGAAGGAGCCGGCCTCCCGCACCACCGCTGCTACCGGGACGCCCACCACGCAGCATGAGGCAGCAACGCGCAATGGCCGCGGCGCCGAGCCAGCCCCCCCTGCAGCGCGCACCGTCCCCGGCACCCAGGGTAAGACCCGCGGTGCGGAGTCCCCCAGCCCGGAAGCGCGCACCGTCCCCGGCACCCAGGGCAATGCCCGTGGCGCCGAGCCCGCCAGTCCGGAAGCACTCACCGTCCCCGGAACCACGTACCGCTACGAGGGACGTCAGGGTCCGCGCGCCCTGAAGGGCACCTTCACCTCGAAGCGGGGACTCGCCACGGACGACGACGTCCGCCTCGCCGTGAGCAGGTGGCTGTTGCCCGGAGACAGACCGGAGGTGGTGCTCGACGTGTACCGCCCGGCCGACGACGTCACCGCGCCGCTGGAGCTCACCCTGCGCCGTGACTCATCCGCCAGCGCGCTCACGCTGACCGTCGGCACCAGCACCGCAAGGGCGAGAGCCAGCGCCCGGGGACAGCTGGAGTGGCTGGAGCAGGTCCGTCCCGAGGGGAAGCTCACCTCCGAGCTCATCCACACGTCGCCCTGACACCCGTCGTCATCGATAACCACGAGTTATCGATGAGGCCTGGGCTTGTTACGTGCCGTAACCAACTCCCGCCGGTAGGTTCACGCCTCATTCAAGGGGGTGGCCGTGCAGAAGTGGTTGAAACACGTGGAGGAAGTCCTGTTCAGCGGAGGGTGCATCTTCGTCGGAGGCGTCGCGGCCCTCTGGGCCCGGTCGGTGTCCTCCGGGGAGCCCTCCGGGGAGTGGTGGCTCCTGAGGCTGGCGCTGACGGCGCTTCCCGCGGCCCTGCTCGCGCTGGTCTCCACGTTCCTGCGTCAGGATGACGCGCGGCGCGGCTGGCTGCGCTTCGCCATGTTCGAGCTCGTGGCGGTCCTGCTCGTCATGCTCGAGTGGTGTCTCAACTGGGGCTGGGACGGCTCTCCCGACTTCGCCAGCAAGGTCGACATGCTGCTCCCACGCCTCGTGGACGTCGCCGTCTACGCCGTGGCGATGAATGTCTGGCGGCTGGGCCGGCGCAGGGAGACGCCGGCCTGAAGCCGCCCCGTCACCACAGCATGTCCTGGTCCTCGGTGACGCCGGGCACGTTGTTCAGCTCCAGCGTGCGCCCGCCCAGCTTCACCGTGCCCTGGAAGAGGCCCACCGGCTGCGCGAAGTGACTCACCACGAGGCGCAAATCCCGCTCCTCGCGGTGCACGTGGAACGGCTGGAAGCGCAGGTCCACCGCGCCATCCACCGTCGTCAGCCGCCACGGCTCCATCAGCTCCTTCGGGTTGTACTCGAAGCGCGCCCGCGCCAGCGGGTACAGCCTGTCCCCGAGCCACAGCGCATTCTCGTTCGCCTCGACGTTGCCCTCGTTGAAGCCCTCCACGAGGTTGATGCCCACCGGCATCCCATCCGCCAGCCGTCCCGCCGCGAAGGCCCAGCGCCACGCCGTGTGCCGCGCCAGGTAGCCCTGCGTGTAGTCCATGCCGCCCACGCCGCCGTCGAGCCGGAAGCGCTTGCCGCCCGCCTCCAGGCTGCCGAAGGACAGCAGGCCGTTGCGCTTCATCGTCACGTTGACGAGCCCGTCCCCCTCCACCGGCGCAATCACCGTCAGCGCGGGCGGGCCGCCCGCCACCAGCAGGTCCCCCGCCCACTGGAAGGACTGGAGGCTGCCGGTGCGCAGCCGGCTGACATCCACCTCCACGTGGTAGCGCTCGTCCTCCTCGCCACGCCGCACCGACAGCCGGCCGCCCAGCGTCCGGAAGCGGGCGTTGAGCCCCGCCCCGGGCTTGTCGCCCAGCTCCACCATGGGCCCGGGCGCGCCCAGGAAGCTCACGTCGCACAGCGGCCGGCGCTCCTTGAGGTCCAGCGCCACCGCGAAGGCGCTGGCCGTGTAGCCCAGGTCCACCACCGCGAAGAGGGCCGCGACTTCCGGCGTGGCCGCGAAGGTGTAGTGCCAGCGCTTGCGCTTGAGCAGGCGCGTGGTGCGCGTGGGAGACCACGCCCCTTGCAGCTTGGGGAGGTCCACCTCGGGCAGCTCGCCCTGGTATGTGCCAAATCGGGGCTCACCCCGCGCCGAGGCCACGGAGGCCGGCGCGGGGGGGAGGGAGGCTTCTCGCTCGGGCGTCATCTGCCCCCATTGGAGGACAACCGCGAGCGGATGTCATCCGGAGTCGCCCACCAAGGGCCACCCCGCCGACATTGCCGCCCCGCGGGGCTACCACGTGATGTGAAGATCGAAACTCATGGGCGAGTGACGCTCGGTGGTGATGGTCGCCTCGGCGCGCGCCAGCTTCAGCCACTCCAGCAGGACGCCCGACATGAAGCCCGACAGCACCTGGAACTCGTTGCGGAACTCCATGCGGAAGGTGCGCTCCGCCAGCTGCACCAGCGTCACCCGCAGCGGAGAGCCGTCCATCAGCACGTGGTCCGGGAAGCGCTTGAGGTAGCGCACCGGGCCCAGCATGGGCAGGCCCACCGCCACCGCCTTGCCCATCAGCGTCTGGATGAAGCCCTGCACGAAGCTGCGGCCCACCTGCAGCCGCGCGGCTTCCAGCTCCAGGTCCGGATACAGGTGCGCGCAGGTGACGTCCACGCACCGGTTGAGCACCCCGACGGGGTACTCCGCGTCCAGGGAGTTCAGCTCCACGCCCTCGGCCCGCAGCAGCTCCACGAGCACTCCGTCCGCCCGCAGTCCCTTGATGAAGAGGTGCTCGAACACCGTCGCGCGGGTCATCGGCTCGGTAGGCATGGGCTCGAAAGCCTCACACCGTCCGGAAGGAAACGGAAGCGCGCCGAAGGCAGGCGGGCGGCCGAGCCCGGGGGTGCGCGCCGAGCCACTCGGGTGCGTGCCGACCCTCAGCCGCGGCCGAAGATGATGCGCTCCTGCGTGAGCAGGTGGGAGGTGATGCGCAGGGCGAGCGCCGCCACCACCAGGCTGGAGCCCGCGGCGATGAGGAAGGGTAGCGGGCCCAGCGCTTCGCCCCGCATCACCTCACCCGCGAGCAGCTCCTGCCCGAGCACCGGCACGGCGAACATCCACAGCTTCGTCTGCAACGGGGACAGCGCCAGCACCATGCCCGGCAGCATGGGCACCACCATGAGCAGGGACAGGTACGTCTGCGCCTCCTTGAAGGAGCGTGCATACGTGGACACCCACAGCTGCACGGCCGACGCGGCCAGCGTCAGCGGCAGCACCGCCACGGCCATGCCCAGGGCGGCCGGCGCGTCGAAGCGGGCCTTCACGCCCAGGTCCTCCAGCGGCACGCGCCGCACCACGAGCAGGTAGCCCACCAGCGTCAGCAGCACCGCGCCGACCGCCATGGCGACGGTGGCCATCCACTTGCCCGCCACCACCGCGCCGCGCGGGGCGGGGTTGAGCAACAGCGGCTCCAGCGAGCCGCGCTCGCGCTCGCCGGCCATGGTGTCGCTGGCCACCTGCATGCCGCCCGCGAAGGCGGCCAGCACCAGGAAGAGGGGCACCATGTTGAGCACGCCCGCCGCGGTGCGCTCGGGCGTGGACAAGTCCAGCTCCTCCACCCGCACGGGGATGGCCAGCTCCGGGGCGATGCCGCGCGCGTAGAGGCGCTGGTTGCCCAGCATCCCCGCGTACGCCTCCAGCAGCCGGCGCGCGCGCAGGGTGGAGTGGCGCGCGGACTGGCGCGAGCTGTCCACCACGAGCTGCACCTCGGCGGTGCGTCCGGAGGAGAACTCCTTGCCGTAGTCCTCCGGGACGATGAGCACCGCGTCCAGCGTGCCCGCGCGGATGAGCGCCTCGTAGTCCTTCGGCGCCTCCTTGAGCGTGGCCCCGTAGCGCTCCAGGAAGGCCATCAGGCTGGGGGCGTGCTCGCGCCCCACCACCGGCAATTCCAGCGGCCGGTCCTGCCGGTACCAGGAGGCCAGCAGGTTGAACATCACCAGGAAGACGACGGGGCCCAGCAGCGGGAACATCACCGCGGTGAGCACCGAGCGCCTGTCGCGCAGGTGGTCCTTCAGCTCCTTGCGGAAGACGGTGCCGGTCAGACGCCTCATTGCATCAGCCCCTGCTCGCTGCCGATGGTGGCCACGAAGGCCTCCTCCAGGCTGTCCTTGCCGGTGCGCGCGCGCAGCTCGTCCGGCGTCCCGTCCGCCACCACGCGCCCGTGCGCCACCACGACGATGCGGTCACACAGCGCGGCCACCTCCTGCATGACATGGCTGGAGAACACCACGCACCGCCCCTCCGCCTTCAGCTGCCGCAAGAGCGTGCGCACCGCGCGGGTGCTCATCACGTCCAGCCCGTTGGTGGGCTCGTCCAGCAGCACGTTGCGCGGCCCGTGCACCAGCGCGCGCGCCAGCGCCACCTTCACCCGCTGGCCCTGGCTGAAGCCCTCGGTGCGCCGGTCCGCGATGTCCTTCATGTCCAGCAGGTCGATGAGCTCCGCCACGCGCGCGTCGAGCGCCGCGCCGGACAGGCCGTGCAGCTCGCCGTAGTAGCGCGCATGCTCGCGGGCGGTGAGGCGCGGGTAGAGGCCGCGCGTGTCCGGCAGCACGCCTAGGGCGCGGCGCGCGTCCTCGGGCCGCTGCACCACGTCCACGCCGTCCACCAGCGCGGTGCCGCCGTCCGGGCGCACCAGCGTGTAGAGCATGCGCAGCGTCGTCGTCTTGCCCGCGCCGTTGGGGCCCAGCAGGCCCGTAATCACGCCGTCCCGCGCGGTGAAGGACACGTCCTCCACCGCCGTCACCGCGCCGAAGCGCTTGTGCAGGTTCCTGGCTTCAATCATCTCAAGGCACCGGGCCGGCGAAGGAGGTGAAGAAGGGAGGCCGGGTGAGGCGGGTGCCGCACGAAGGCGTCAGCCCCTCCACACTCCCGCGCGTGAGCAAGTCATTCATCAGCGTGCGCGCGCAGTCCGCGCCCACCGTGTTGTGGCCCACGCCGGGCACCACCACGTGCAGGCTGTGGCTGAGCGTGCGCTTCGCGTCCTCCGCCCACACGGGCGGCGTCACCGGGTCCAGCTCTCCGGAGAGCAGCAGCGTGGGCACGGCCGACACCACCGGCTCGCGGTAGCCCGCGGGCAGCGCTGCCTTCGGCCAGTCCGCGCAGATGGCCAGCGTCTCGAGCCCCATGTCCGGGCCGAACCACGTCCCCTTCGCCTCGCGCTCCACCGCCGCCGCGTCGAAGAAGGGCGCGTCCTCCGCGCAGACGACGGCGTAGTACAGGCCATGGCTCACGGTGCGGCCCGCGCTCTCCGACTGGCCCACGCCCAGCGCCACGAAGGGGGCCCACTCGCCGCGTGCCGCCCTGTCCAAGGTCAGCGGCACCAGCGACGCCATCTCCGGGCTGTAGAGCTGGCTGAACAGCTCCGACAGGAAGGCCCTGCGCGACAGGGTGAGCTCCTCCGGCACCCCGGTGAGCGGGTGCGGCACCTGGGCGCGCGCGGGCTGGGCCGCCAGCTTCGCCAGCAGTCCTTCCGTGCGCGGCCGCAGGTCCGGGTACGCCTTCGCGCACGTCGCGTCCTTCTCGCAGTGGGCCAGCAGCGAGTCCAGCGCGTGCTGCCCGTCGCGCGGCGCGTTCAGCGGCAGGTACAGGCTCATGGGCGCCACGCCGTCCAGAATCGCGGTGCGCACCCGCTCCGGGTGCTGGCGCATGTACACCAGCGCCGCGCGCGTGCCGTAGGACACGCCCCAGAGATTCACCTTGTCGTAGCCGAGCGCCGCGCGGACCTCGTCCAAATCGTCCATCGCGTTGGGCGTGGTGTAGTGGCGCACGTCCGCGGCCCAGCCCTCGCGGCACCTGCGCAGCTTCTCCACCGCGCCGCGGTCATCGAAGCGCGCCGCCAGCCCCTCCTCCAGCGGGTGCGGCTCACACTCCAGCGGGTTCGAGTCCCCGGTGCCGCGCTGGTCCACCAGGACGATGTCGCGCTTGCGGCGGATGCGCTCCAGCGCCAGGAGGACTTGCGACACGCGCGACGCCGCCTGTCCCGGCCCGCCCGCCAGCAGCACCAGCGGGTCCGGCTCCGCCTGGGCCGCCAGCGCCGGCACCACCACCACGCGCAGGGCAATCTTCCGGCCCGCCTTCGCCGCGCGGTCCTCGAACACCTCGTACGTGCCGCACAGCGCCTGGCTGGCCACTCCCTCCAACCGGCAGGGGCTGAGCGCCAGCTTCCGGCCTTCGGCGCCGGAGGGCCCGCCCCGGGAGCAGCCCGCCAGCGCCAGCGCCGCAAGCCCCAGGGCCAGCCAACGAAGGGCTCGGAGCCGGGGCGGAGGAAAGGAGGGGATGTGTGTCCGGACCCCGGGCAAGGGTGCCTCCATCATGGTGCGGGGAGACCTGCCACATACCACCCGGCCCACAACGCGGTACACCCATCCGCCATGCCCGGACGGCGGCATTGAATCCGCGATAGAAAACCCGCGTCTGGTGATACGCCCATGCCCAAGATGAAACGCGCCCTCCTCGTCCTGGCCGTCCTGTCCTTCACCACCCTGACGGGCTGTGCCGCCCTCCAGAACCTGCTGAAGGGGGCCTTCAAGAAGCCCACCCTCACCTTCAAGACGGCCCGCCTGTCCAGCGCGTCCCTGTCCGACGCCACCGTGGACCTCGTGTACGAGGTGAACAACCCCAACAGCTTCGGGCTGGACCTGGCCTCGGTGGACTACTCCTTCTTCGTCGAGGGCAAGCAGGTGGTCGCCGGCAAGCCGAAGAAGGGCCTGTCGCTCAAGAAGAACGGCAAGAGCGAACTGGTGTTCCCCGCCAACGTGAGGTTCGCGGACATCGCCCCGGTGGTGGAGACGTTCCTCAACAAGGACAAGGCCGCGTACAAGGCCGAGGGCAGCGTGGGCATCAAGACGCCCATCGGCGTGCTCAACTTCCCGCTGTCGAAGGAGGGCGCCTTCGAGGTGCCCAAGATTCCGCAGGTCTCCTTCCAGTCGCCCCGCATCAAGGGCATCAGCGGCACCAGCGCCACCATCGAGTTCCCCCTCGAAATCAAGAACCGCAACAGCTTCCCCCTCCCCGTGGCCGGCATCACCGGCGCGCTCAAGGTGGGCGGCGCGAATGTGGGCAACCTGTCCACAGGCAACCTGGGCCTGCTGGACGGCAGCGGGACGAAGCAGGTGACGCTGCCGCTCACCATCAACCTCTTGAGCGCGGCCTCGGCGGCCATGGCGCTGCGCTCGGGTGGAAGCGCCCAGGTGAAGCTGGACGGAAAGCTCACCTCGGACACCCAGTCCGTGCCGCTCAGCCTGAGTCAGCTCCTCAACTTCGTGAAATGACGCCTGCCTGCTCCCCGGGCGACGAGGACTGAACCCCAGGGTTGTCCCGGAGCACTCTTGACGTTACGGTGGGTCGTCATCCCCCCAGGTTCCCGGACTTCCGCCATGCGCCGCATCCTCTTCAAGTCCAAGATCCACCGAGCCACCGTCACCCAGGCCGACCTGGACTACGAGGGCTCCGTCACCATCGACGTGGACCTGCTGCGCGCCGCCGACATCCTCCCCTACGAGAAGGTGGCGGTCTGGAACGTCACCCGGGGCACGCGCCTGGAGACGTACGCGCTCGAGGGCCCCTCGGGCAGCGGCGTCATCTGCATCAACGGCGCGGCCGCGCACCTCAACCAGCCCGGCGACCTGGTGATTCTCGCCACCTTCGCCGAGGTGGAAGAGGCGGAGCTCGCCGGCTGGAAGCCCACCGTGGTGTTCGTGGACGGGAAGAACCGCATCGTCCCCGGCATCCAGGAAGAGATTCCGGGCCCCCAGCGCCGCTCGGCCTGAGTCCGCGCCGCTTTGCCCCTCCGGGTGCCTTTTGCCATGCTCCGCCCATCCTTAAGAAAGGGGCGGATGGCCCCGGAGGCAGGCATACGATGAGGCGGATGTGGATGGCGGCCGGTGCGCTCGCGCTGGTGCTCTCGGGTTGCAAGGCCATTGGCTCGTTCCGCCCCAATCCCAACGACGAGGACCCCATCTACGGGGTCATTCCCGTCGTGAAGGCGCCTCCCAGGGACCGCTGTCAGGTGCATGGCAGTTCCAACGCGCGCTCCGCGTGCGACGAAGCCATGTACCTCGCCACCGAGTACACCCGTCGGCTGTCGGTGGGTGACGAGGTGTGCCTGGAGGGTGGCTATGGCGAGGAGCCGGGCGGCGCGTGCAAGGCGCGCGCGGCCGTCATCGACACGTCGCCCAACCAGGTGAAGCTGGAGGTGCGCGGGGCGAAGCCGGACTCGCGCTGGTTCAACGTGGAGATGCGGCACGCCTGGTACGAAGAGGGCGCGCTGGTGGACCTCTACCTGTCCGAGCGGGGTTATTAGAGGACAGGCGGGACAAGGAGGAGTGACGAATGGGCATCTACGACCGGGTGGCCGAGCGGCTGGCCTTCATGAAGATGCTGACCCCCAGCGAGCTGAAGAAGCTCGGCTCGGCGAAGCTGTCGGACATCGTCACCGCGGAGGTGGCGCGCGCGCGCGTCCGCGTGGCCGAGCTGGAGAAGCGCTACCCCCAGTCGCAGCCGAAGGACCTGGCCCAGCGCCTCATCGACGAGAAGAAGAACCTCGCCGGCATGGTGGGCGGCGTGAGCGGCGTCTTCGGCCTGGTGGCGCTGCCGGCGGACCTGCTCTTCATGGCGTACCTGCAAGTCATCCTGCTCACCGACGTGGCCACCCTCTACAAGGCGAACCTCAAGACGGAGCGCGCCCGCGGAGAGATGCTGGACCTGCTGGGCTACGCCAACGGGATTGGCCCGCTGCACCGCGCGGGGCCCAAGGTGCTGGGGAAGCTGGCCGCGATGATGCTGGAGAAGGGCGGCATGCACACGCTGGGGCGGGCCATGCCGCTCGTCGCCGCGCCGATTACGGCCTACTTCAACAACCAGCACATCCAGATGGTGGGCGAGCAGGCCGTGCGCTTCTACGAAGGCTTCGACAAGGCGCACGCCAAGGCGAAGGCCCACCGCCAGAAGGCCACCGGAAGCTGACGCGCGGCCTCGTGCGGCGCCCGGACTTCCGCCTTCACGGCCCGGGCACCTGCGCGTAGCCCAGCAGCCGGTCCATGTGGCGGAGCGCGTAGCTGAAGCCCCGCACGCGCGGGCCGTGGCTGCCCTCCACCGTGTAGAGCATGCCGTACGCCACGTGGTGCACCAGCCCCACGTGGTCCTCGTGGCCGTCCGCGTCCACGCGGGACCAGACGACGAGGTCCCCCGGCTGGGGCGTGTAGGGCTCTCCCGACAGGTGGGCCCAGCCGCGCTGCCCCAGCTCGCCGAAGAGCTTCCGCGCGCTGACGATATAGGGGAAGGGCGGGCCGCCCGGGTCCTGCCAGAAGCACCAGCTCACGAAGCCGGCGCACCAGGTGCTGCCCTCGGGCGCCAGGCCATGCAGGTACTTGCGAATCCACGGCCCCGCGTTGGGCCCGCCCTCCTCGCCCGCGCCCGCCTTCAGCTCGCCGAGGGCCGACTCCAGCGCATGCCTTCCGCGCGCGCTGCCGCCCAGCTCCGGCAGCGGCATGACGGTGAAGTCGATGGCGGGAGGATGCACGAGGAAGGGTCGCAGGTGCGTGAGGCTCCACCACGTGGCCGGCCCCACCTGCCCGTCCGCCACCAGCGGCGCGCCGTTGGAGTCCAGGTTCTGTGCCTGGTAGGTGACGAGCGCCGCGCGTGTGGCCTCACCGAAGTCGCCGTCCACGACCAGCGGGTAGCCCCGCTGGGTGAGCAACTCCTGCAGCCGCCGCACCTCGGGCCCCGAGTCCCCCAGGGCCAACCCGCGAGCCATGGTGTCCCCCCCGTCCCTCCATGGTGGGGACGCGGGCCCCCCTGGACTCCTGGCCGAAAAGGCGCGGCGCGTGCCCGGTCCTGAACCCACACCCACCCCTCGGGGATGGACGTGCCCGGCACCTGCTCCGGGTGAACAGACGACGCCTTCCGGCCAACCCGGAAGGGATGATCCACCGAGGCAATCGCGATGAATTCGCAAGGGGTCCGATATGCCCTCCGGGGCCCGGACGTTGTTCTTCCCAGCCGGGGCGGAAGCCCCATCGAAGCCAGGTGGCAGGGCGGACTTTTCGGCCGGAGAAGCCGCGGCCCCCATAGCGGAGGCGTGCAGATGTCTGAGCTCTCGATGGAAGTGCGCGTGCAGGTCGCGAGGTTGCGGAATCTCATCATCGATGTAGCGCGCTGCGGCGCGCTGAGCAGCCCACTGGGCTCGCTGCCGCATACCGAGCTGGACCCCATGGAGGTCCAGGCCATCTGGTGGCTGAAAGCGGAGAGCCTCCTGCCCGTCAACGTCCTCGCCGACCGCCTGGGTGGCATTGCCCTTCCCCGCCTCAGCCGGCTGCTGGACCGGCTGGAGGACGCGAAGCTCGTCCAGCGCGAGCGCTCCGTGCGGCATGACCGGCGCCGCGTGCGCGTGCGCCTCACCGAGCAGGGCCGCGCCCTGGCGGAGCAGGCGGACTCCGTGGTCCAGGAGCGCATGGCGAAGCTGCTGCTGCCTCTCGGGGGGGAGCAGCGCAGCGCGCTGATGGACATGCTGGAGGGCTGGGTGGAAGCGATGGGCTGCTGGAACCGCGCCGAGGAGCAGGCCGCCGAGGAGACCGATTCGGAAGCCACCGGGCCGGCCGCCGTCGAGGTGCCGCCCGAGCCGCGTGCGCCGCGGCCGATGCTCGCTCGCGCAGAGCCTGACGCCATCACCGCCAACGCGGCCTGAGCGCTGGGAGCCCGGGGATGGGCCCGGGCTCCCGGCGGCAGCATCACAGCCGGACTTCCACCACGCCCGACGCCTCGCAGGCCGCGGTGGCCTCACCCGTCCACGGAGGATGACCGTCCGCCTCCACCTCCAGGTGGAGCGAGTCGGCGCGCACGCGGCCCAGCCGCCAGCGCCCCTCCGCGTCCGTGCGGCCTCGCGCGGGAGGCAATGAGCCCAGGGTGCTGGCGCTGGTGACGAGTGCTCCGTACACCGGTGCTCCCGCCACCGTGACGCGCACCTCGCAGGGCACGCCGCCCTCGTCCACGCGCACGGAGACGGTGCGCTCCGTGGCGTCCGTGCCCAGCTCCGCGGAGGTGCTGGCATGGACCTCGTACGGCGAGGCCGCGGCCAGCACGCGGTACGTCCCGGGCGGGTGCAGCGACACGGCCACGCCGTCCTCCTGGTCATGGAAGACGTCGGCCGGGTGCGTGCGCCACGAGCCGCCCGCGTCCCGCCGCTGCAGGAGGAACACCGGGTAGGGCCTGCGCGCCCGTGACTGGAGCTGCGCCCGGGTGAAGTCGTCCATGCGCAGCACCAGCCAGCGGTACACCGGCACGCGCCACGTCACCTCCGCGTCGGACGCTCCGGGCTCCGGGAGGAATTCGAAGTCCTGCTGCGCGGGCGCCACGGGGCGTCCGGAGGGCGGCGCCTCCACCTGCACGGTGAAGCGCGAGGCCCGCCACGATGGCAGCCCCGGCGCGGTGAAGCGTCCATCCGGCTCCAGCGCCACGGCCTCGCCCTCCGGCCCCAGCAGCCGCGCGCCGGGCGGGGGCCGGACCGAGCCCTCCAGCAAGATTCGCCCTCGCAGCGTCACCGTGCCGCCCACGCCCCCCGGGAAGAGCGCGTCCACGTCGAGCACCACCGTCTCCACGCGCCCCTCGCGCAGCGGGACCTCCACGGGTCCACCTTCGCGTCCCGAGGCGCTGCGCAGCCACAGCCGCACAGAGGGATCCGGCGGCAATGGCAGCAACTGCGTCTCCCCTGCTTCCGAGGTCAGCGGTATGGGAGTGCCATCCCGCAGCGCCGCCGCCACGACGGGAGCCGCGTGCGCCACCACCGGCAGGATTTCGCTCGCGCGCTCGGCGGTGCGCGGGTCCACGTCCACCACGCGCTCCAGTCTCACGGAGAACGGCCCCTGCTCCGGCCGCGCTCCCGCCAGCCGCACGCGGACTCCGGTGGGCCGCCGCGCGCGCAGCACGCCCACGTCCACGAGGCCCGCCGCGGACTCCGGCACCACGTCGCCCCACCAGAACGTCCCATCCGGCTCCCAGGCGAGCACCCGGTAGCGGTCCGCCACCGGCACCGGCTCCGGCCCCAGCGTCCCGCCCGAGACAGACGGCGTCACCGCCGCCGGACGCCATGCCGCCACGTTCGCCAGGTCCTCCAGCCGCTCCGGCCCCGCTCCGCCACCGCCCTCGCGCTTCGCCCCCTCCCACGTGCGCCGGTCCTCCTCGGAGATGAACGCCGCCCCCACGCGCGCCTCGCCATGGAACGGATGCTCACCCTCCAGCACCGCGCGCAGCCTCGGGCCCTCCGGCTCCGCGCGCGCGGGCACCCGCGGAACGTCAGACACTGGCGTCACCGCCTCCGCGACCACGGCGGGACGCGCGGGCACGGCCCCGGTCTCCAGCGCCCGAGGCCACACCCACCACGACACGAGCCCGGCCACCACCAGCACGGCGGCCAGGCTCCACCCTGCCCTGTGAAGCGTGCGCCTCAATCCGTGTCGCTGCTGGAGTACAGGGAGACGTAGACGGGCGCGTGGTCCGACAGCCGGGTGACGAAGTCGAGGGTGCTGGCGATGTAGTCGCGGCCCGACGAGGAGAACTCCGTCACGTACGTGCCCTGCATCCAGAAGTGGTCATACGCGTTCGCGAAGCCACCGCTGGTGTTGAGCGTCGTCGCCACGTCGAGCTTGCAGGACACCGCCGGAGACAGCCCCGCCAGCTCGGACCACGAGGCGCCGGAGCAGGCCATGTTGTGGTCTCCCACGAGGATGACGTCCTGGTCGCTCGAGCTGCCGTCCTGCACCGACTTGAACACGGTGTCGATGTTGCGCACCTCCACGTCGCGCTCGGCGGCGGTGCCCCAGATGGCGTGCCAGTTGATGAAGGTGTAGTCCGCGCCCGTGGGCGTGTGCCGCACCTTCACGATTTGCGGCTCGCGCTCGAACTTGTCGCCCGAGTCGCTGTACACCGAGGACGACAGCAGCGACACCGTGTCCGTCCGGTACAGCACCGCGTAGATTTCCTTGTACGACGAGCGGCCGATGAGCGGCGTCTGCGCGTAGCTCCACGACACGCCGGACACCTGCGTGAGCGCCTGGGCCAGCGCCGGCATCACGCTGGTGTTCATCACCTCCTGGAGGAACACCAGGTCACAGCCGTTGTTGGACGTGCTGTTGGCGCCGAACTGGTTCCAGATCTGCTTCGCATCGTCCGTGTACGTCTGCTCCGCCGTCCAGCCTTCGTGACGCAGGTTCCAGCTCACCACCCGCAGGTAGGAAGCCGCCTGCGCCAGCGAGGGAACGACGAGAGCGACCAGCACCACCGCGTTCAGCACAAAGGACGGCAGTCTCATGCAGGCACCTCGAAAGGGGGGCGGCCGCGGGGGACGGCCGCACGCGCGGGGCACCACGCGCGAGGTCCGTCGTAGTGGACTCAAGGTGTTAGGGGCAACAAACGTTCTTGAAACGTAAGAAACAACCAAGGTCCAAACACACCCACCCTTGAGTCGAACGGCGTCGGCGGCGGAGCGACGAGCGCGCGTCGACCGCCCATAAACGCAACTTGATTGCATCTACATCTTGGATACATATTGCGCGCGTGCCATCGCACACCTGTCGCAGTGGCAGGCCCCCAGCAGTCCCGATGAGGAACCCACCCATGAAGACCTGGCAGCTGTTCGAGAAGTCCCTGCTCACCGCCTGCGCGGCGGCCCTGTTCACCGCCTGCGGCGCCCCGTCCGAGGAGCCCGCCGCCGGGCAGGACTGGGAAGCCACGATGACGTCGGAGGAGCAGGGGCTGCTCGCCTCGTGCGACCCGGTGGAGCTGGGCGAGGTGACCGAGCACGCCTGCATCCACGCGGAGCTCGGCCCCTTCCAGTCCGTCACGGCCGCCGCCCTGGGCGCGCCGGTGCTGGTGGACGTGAGCCTTCCGCACACCGGCTACAACATCACCCTGCCCGCCACGGGCTTCTGCGGCTGGGGCGGCCGTGTCGGCTTCATCCCCGACGAGTCCGGTGAGTTCGCCTTCCTCCTGTCGCGCCACCGCGGCGTGCGCATCTACGACGCCGCCACGGGCGTCGAGGTCGCCCGCGAGTGCCGCTACAGCGTGCCCACCAGCGTGTGCGGCGCCCTGAAGACCGCCATCGTCGCGGACCTCGAGGGCGGGACGGAGTACCACCTCCAGTTCCTCGCCATCGCGGAGCGCAACTCCGAGTTCACCCTGGTCATCGAGGAAGCGGCTCACGACCACGAGGAGTAGCCCCGCCAGCCCGGGGCCCGCGGGCGAACGAAGTCATCACCCGCGGGCCCGTCCACTCCCTCCCGCCAAGGAAGCCTCATGTCCCCCTCCCTCCGCGTCCTCGCCCTGGCCGCGTGTGCCCTGGCGCTCTCCGCCTGTGGCGGTGACGCCCCCATCGTCGACCCGCCCCCCGACGAGGACCCCTCGCAGACGGACCCCTGCGCGCCCAATGGCCACATCCACCGCGAGCCCACCGGGGACTGGTGCCACTGCAACCGCGGCTACCGGGCCACGGCCGAGGGCCTCGCGTGCGAGACGGACCCCGACTACGTCCCGAGCGCGGGCTTCAGCTTCGGCGACAACGGAGAGCACGCCTGCTGGCACGTCTCCAACGGGCCCTACGTCACCGTCTCCGCGTCCACCGCCCGCCTGCCCCGCGTGGACGACTTCCACACGTACTACACGGTGAAGCTGCGTCCGGAGGGCGGCCAGTACGTGGGCACCTTCAGCTACAAGGCCTTCGCCACCGGCAACTTCGTCGTCTACCTCGGCACGCCGGACGTCCCCGTCACGCTGGTGGAGACCGGCATCGACAAGGCCGTGACGCCGGCCGGCACCCGCCCCACCGACGACCACTGCGCCGGGCTGAAGCACATGATTGGCTACGAGCTGACGGACCGCGTCCAGTACACGCTCACGCTCGGCCCCACCTCCCTGCCCGAGCTGGGCATGGTGATTGAACACCTGCCCTAGCCCCGCGCTCCTTCCTGCCCGCGACGCTCACATGCACGGGAAATGACCAGACTGTTATTGCAACTCAGTTACATCTGATCAATGAATGCTGGCGCCGCGCAATGCCGGCGGCATCGAAAAGGAACCCCACATGAATCGGATGAAGCGGAATCTCTGGAGCGCGCTGCTGGGAGTGTCGCTGGCCGCCTGCGGCGGCGTGGACGAGGCCGACCTGGAAGCTCCGGGGCAGCAGGAGCAGGAGCTGCCCGCCGGCTGCACGTCGGTGGACGACACCAGCATGACGGACCACGCCTGCATCCATTACGGCAACGGCGCCGACAACGTGAATGCAACGGCGAGCGCCACGCGCACCTCCAGCGCGCCGGCCATCAGCACGAAGCACAAGCACTACACCGTGACGCTGCCGGCCGGCGCGGAGGGCTCGGTGACGTATGTCCCCTCGGCCACCACGGCGGGCGACACCACGGAGTCCATCTCGTTCTACCTGTCGCCCTCGGCCACCTTCACCCTGCTGACCTCCGGCGGCGCCACCGTGACGCCCGGAATCACCGAGACCATCACCTCCGGCTGCGGGCTGTCGAAGGTGGTGACGTATGACCTGACGGTGGGCAGCACGTACATCCTGGCCATGGGCCCCGTCGCCGGAAACCAGGTGCGCGTGGTGGCGGAGTACCTGGATGACAACCGCGTCCGCTGGTACCGCGACGCGGACGGCGACACCTACGGCACCAGCACCAACTCCGTCCTCACCGCGTGCGAGCCGCCGTCCGGCTACGTGAACCGTCGCTTCGACTGCAACGACAACGACCCGGCCATCTTCAACTGCTAGCAGCACCCCCTCCGCCGGAGCGCCCTTCCACGTGAAAGGCGCTCCGGCACCGCTGCGCCCGCCCCTCCTGGAGGAAGTACCGACGATGCGACTCGCCCACGCCACCGCCCTGCTCGCCACCTGCGCCGCCCTCGCGTTGACGGGCTGCGACGACGACACCACCCCAGACACCCCGGATGCGGGCAGCCCGGCGGACGCGGGCGACACGGCGGCGCCCACCGTGACGAGCACCACCCCCGCCCCCGACGAGGCCCACGTGGCCGCCGACGCCGCCCTCACCGTGCGCTTCAGCGAGCCCATGAAGCCAGAGCGGGGCACCGTGCGCGCAATCGTGGATGGAGCGGAGTGGGCGCTCGGCCTGAGGCAGTGGAAGGAGGAGGGCCGTGTCTTCATGGCGCCCCCCGCCGAGCCCTTCCCTCCGGGGGCGCGAGTCCAGCTCACCGTGGAGGCGGACTTCGAGGACCTGGCCGGCAACCGGCTGGCGGCCCCGCGCACCTTCCACTTCACCGTGCACGGGACGGCGGCCGCGCGGCCGCACGTCACCACGTCCCAGCCAGCCGAGGGCGCCACCGGCGTGCTGCCCGTGGAGCTCTACAAGGCCGACGCCACCAACCTCGCGCTGCGCAAGGTGCTCACGCTCACCTTCAACGAGCCGATGGATACCTCGGCCACCCAGGTGACGCTGCGGGACGTGACGACGCCGGCCACGGCACCGCGCACGCTGACGGGCACCTGGTCCTCGGATGGCCTCACGCTGACGGTGGCCATTCCCCGCCCGGAGTCGGACCTGCCGCCGCTGGAGCAGGAGAACGGGTACACGCTGGACGTCACGGCGCTGCGGAGCGCCACGGGCCAGCCCGTGGACACGGCCCACGCCGGGCTCGGAGACGGGAAGCTGGACTTCACCACCGGCCGGAGGGACGCCAACGGCGAGCACGCGTGCACCCATGCACTGCTCAACCCATCCCAGGCCGTCACCGCGGGCAGCGCGCCCACGAGCTCCTACCCCGCGACGGACACGGGCCACACCTTCTATGGCCTGACGCTGCCGTCGGCCGGGACAGCCTTCCAGGGCTACACGGAGGTGGTGACGGACCCCGACCGGGACCAGACGGTGGCGCTCTACCTGAACCAGCCCGTCCCCGTGACAGTGCACGACACGACCGAGGGCGAGACGCTCGTGGCCTCCACGCTGGAGCCCGCCGCCCCGGTCTGCCCTCCCGCCATCACCCACCTGCTGAAGTTCTCAGCACCGTCGGGAGACCGCTTCCTGCGCCTCACCTTCGGACCGACGGAGCACGAGAATTTCACCTTCGTCTTCGAGCGGTACTGACGCCACGCGAGGGAGGCCTCCCACAACGCACCGGCCCGGGGTCCGGCTCGCGGTACGCACCTTCAGACAAGACAGGCGTTGAATAGCCATCGTCGCCCAGGTCTCCGGCCGCAAATCCTGTCATCGGAACAACTGCGGGCCAGACATTTGGCCGGGGGGCGTAACTGACCTCGGGGGGCTCCCTATAGCTCCATTTGCGGGGCACCGTCCTTTCAACGCGATGCGCTCCTGACGCTCCGCGTTTGTCTGGAAAGGAAGCCCGCACCATGTCGTATACCCCGCGCAAACCCTGGCATTGGACGGCCGCGCTGCTCACGGCCTCGTTACTGACCTTCACCGGCTGCGATGACGATGACGACCCGCCTCCGGTCGACGACCCGCCCGAGGAAGGCTCGGACGGCCCGGCGAACCAGGGCCCCGCGTTCGACCATCAGACTGGCGACGCCAACCGGGGCCGCGAGGTGTTCCGCTTCGAGACCTTCGGCAACGAGGGCTTCTGGACGGACGCCATGCGGCTGCCGCAGGGTGTGGTCGCGGCGGGCCTGACGCCGAAGCAGGCGCTCCAGGCGGGCATGAGCGTGGACGTGGACGCGCTGGACGCCGCCACGAAGCAGGCCGTCGCGGCGGAGCTGGCCGCCCAGGGCACCAACGGGCCGCTGCTCAATGACCCCGCCACCACCATGAAGCTCATCAACGCCAACGCCGTGCTCGGCGTGGTGGTGAAGGACACCAACGGCAACGGCGTGCTGGACGCCGCCAACGGCGACAAGGTGGGCCTCACCTGTGCCGCCTGTCACTCCATCACCGACAACTCCGTCCTGGAGGTGCCGGGCGGAGGCGGCATCGGCAAGCGGGTGGACGGGCCCACGCCCCACAACCTCAACGTGGGCGGCATCCTCGCGCTCGCGGCCAACTCGCGCGCCTACTACCCGCTGCTGCAATTGAAGCTGGCCGCCAATGGCAACAAGTCCATCGGCCGGGCGCCCTCGGACCAGGGCCTCACAGAAACCTCCACCGAGGCGGAGGTGGACGCCTACCTCAACAACCCCAACTTCTATCCCCGGGGCAGCTTCGACGACGGCGCGGATGGCAATGGCGCGCCGCAGCACATCACCCCCATGTTCCGCACGGACCTCTCCGCGCCCTGGGGCACCGACGGCAGCTTCGCCCGCATCGACAACTTCAACAACACCGTCTACACGGCGCTGCTGGACCCCACGAGCCTCGTCACGCCCGACGGACGCAACTTCCTCAAGAAGCTCGGAGGCGCGGCGGCCGGTGAGGAAATCTCGGACGAGTACCTGGAAATCCTCCGCGAGACGCAGGTCCGGGGCCCCGGCGGCGTCATTGGCGAGGGCTTCCCCTACAGCACCGCCAGCACCACCGCCGAGCCGGCCGGCAGCGAGGCCGCGCTGGTGGGCCGCCGCGTGGACAACCAGAAGCTGCTGGACATGAACGCCTACACCAACAGCCTGCCGGCGCCCGAGGCCTCCAGCTTCGACGCCGCCGCGGCCAGCCGGGGACGGACGCTCTTCCGCACCCGCTGCACCGAGTGCCACAACGTGGACCAGAGCCGGCCCGTGCCGTCCTTCGTCGTGCCCATGAAGGACATCTTCCCGGGCTACACCCCCACCGTGCTCGCCCAGCGCCCGGTGGAGCTGCCCTTCCGCCCCACGGCCCTCGCGCCCATCCAGGATGACCCGAACAGCATCCATGACGACAAGACGGTCATCGTGGAGGCCAGCCAGCGCGGCGACGTGCGCGGCAGCGTGATGCCGCTGCTGCTGGACCTGGCCCGCAAGCCCGACTTCCTCCACGACAGCTCCGTCCCCACCGCCGACGCCCTCCTCAACCCGAGCCGGGGCGCCAACGCGCCGCACCCCGTCTACCTCGATAGCGCCAGCGACCGCGCCGACATGGCGGAGTTCCTCAAGAGCCTCGACACCACACCCTAGACTCCATCCCTGACAGTGAAGAACAGACCGGGCCCGCGGGCGTCTCGGCTTCACGAGCGTCGGCGGGCCCGGTGTTTTTTGCCCGGATGCGTCTGTCTTCACCGACAGCGCAACTTTCCAGCCTAGCTGTGAAAAACCGGGAATTCTAATACTCACAACAAAACATGCAACTGGACAGAAGTCGCGTCTTGTCATCCAGCCGACAGGAACCGGCTCCGCAGTGCAGTGGACAACGAAAAACAAAAGACTTTCAGTTCAGAATACGACGTTTGCCATATCTGAAGTAAAACAGAGCTCCGGAAACCCTCACGTCCGATATCAATGAATTGACTGCCCTCACGTTAGGAATTGCGTCACCTGACTCACATCTCGCTCGCGCAACGGGACAGGTGCCGTTCACACCCCAAACGTGGAGAGCAACGATGAGATTACCCCGCGGTCTCATTGTCCTGTCGCTCCTGGCGTCCGTTGGCGCCCAGGCGCAAGCCGTCAATGACCCTACCCGGCCGCTTCGTGCGAGGCAGGTCCGGGTGAATGCAGCGAACTTCCAGGCCCTCCAGGGCCAGCCCGTCCACACCAACAACCAGGACCTGCAGGACTTCGGACGCTTCGCCACGTACTCCAAGGGCCTGCCGCACGACGCGCTGGGCGAGCCCGACCCGGTGCAATACGACGCCCTGCTCGCCGCGGTGCTGGCCGGAGACCCGGCCCAGCTCGAGGCGGTGGTGCTCGGCGGCACCCGCAAGCTCGTCAATCCCCAGGCCGGCTTCTCCTTCGTGCTGGAGGGCGCCGACGCGCAGGCGCTCACCATGGGCCCCGCGCCGGACTTCAACAGCCCCGAGATCTCCGGCGAGATGACCGAGCTGTACTGGATGTCGCTGGTCCGCGACGTGCGCTTCGACCAGTACGCCGCCGACCCGCTCATCACCCAGGCGGCCAACGAGCTGAGCAACGTGGACGTCCACCGCGGCGCCCGCGCCAGCAACGGCCTGGTGACGCCGGCCACCCTCTTCCGCGCGGACCTGTCCGGCGCGGTGCAGGGGCCGTTCATCTCCCAGTTCCTCGTGAAGACCGTTCCGTTCGGCGGCGGCCCGCTGGCGGAGGAGACGGACACCAACCCCCCGCCCCCGGGCGTGGAGCCCACCGCGCACCAGCCCTTTGAGCAGCGCATCTGGACGCGCTTCGCCGGGGATGACCGCGTCACCGCCTACGACGAGTGGCTCTCCATCCAGAACGGCGCGGCGCCCGCGGACCCCATCGACACGCTGGAGGACATGGACGACACGCGCCGCTACATCCGCAATGGCCGCGACCTGGCCGAGTGGGTGCACTTCGACTACCCGCTCCAGGCCTCCCTTGACGCGGCGCTCATCCTGGCGCGTCAGGGAGACTTCCTGCCGGACGGGAAGTACGACTCGGATGGCAAGTCCTCGCCGCGCGCGTATGACCCGAACAGTCCCTACCGCCTCTACAACAACCAGGAGCCCTTCGTTACCTTCGGCAACGGCGACGCCCAGGCCTTCACGGCGCTGGTGAGCAGCACCACGTCGCTGCGCGGGCAGTGGTTCCAGAAGTGGCAGGTGCACCGGCGCATCCGCCCGGAGGAGTACGGCGGTCGCGTGCACAACACCCTCACCGGCGCACGCGTCTACCCGCTGCCCTCGGAGCTGCTCAGCTCGGCCGTGCTGCCGCTGGTGTTCGCGCGCAACGCGCAGCGCAACCTGGAGCGCGGGCTGGGAACGCAGGGGACGTACCTGCTCAACCAGGCCTTCCCGGAGGGAAGCCCCACCCACCCGGCGTACGCCTCCGGCCACTCCACGTACATCGGCGCGGGCGTCACCGCCATCAAGGCCCTCTACGGGGACTTCCCCATCATCAACCCGCAGGTGGTCAACGCGGACGGCACGGCGCTGGTGCCGTACGGCGGCACGCTGATGATGTTCGACGAGCTGGACAAGCTGGCCTCCAACGTGGGCGTGGCCCGCCTCTTCGGCGGCGTGCACTGGCGCAGCGACCACGACAACGCGTCCCGCCTGGGCGAGCTCTACACGCTGCGCGCGCTGCAGGACTGGGTGCGCCTGTATCCGGAGACGAAGCCGGACGGACAGCCCTTCGAGGGCTACAAGGTGCGCACGCTGGGTGGCAACACCATCACCGTGGACGCCAACGGCCCCATCCTGCCGCGCGTCGTCACCCGGGTGGACCGCTTCATCCTGGTGAACGCGGACACGAACCACGACATCCGTCCCGTCTACAACGGAGACGTCATCGACCTGAGCGACCTGGGCAACGTCCCGCTCTCCATCCGCGCGGACACCTTCCGGGACATCGTGGGCAGCGTGCGCTTCGTCTACGACGGCGCCACGGTGCAGCTCGAGAACGTGCCGCCCTACGCCATCGCCGGGGACGACCCGCCGGGCAACTACCACCCCTTCAACTTCACCCCGGGCACGCACGTCCTGACGGGCACGCCCTTCAGCAACCACGACGCGCAGGAAATCGGCGGCGTGCCGCTCACGGTCCGCTTCACGGTGCAGAACTAGCGGAAGGGCTCCAGGCCACCCCGCCAACGCCAGGGCCTTCCGGGCAGGGCCGGCCCGGGCCGCGCCTCCCAGCACGGGGAGGACGGCCCGGGCCGTGTCGCGCCAGGGCCCCCGGCGGTCTGTCTCACAGGCAACCGTCATCCGCGACCCGCGTTGTACGCGCGAGGAGGCGACTTCTAGCGTCGGGGGCCTCACGCATCCCCACCCCGAGGTCCCCGCACCGCGTATGCGATTGCTCTCCCTCGTGCGCCCGCTCCTGGCGGCATGTGCGCTGCTGCTGCTCCCCGGCTGCTTCCACCTGTTCGCGGGCGGAGGCGGCGGCTCCACGGAGTTCAGACCGCCCCGGCGCGTGAATCCGGCGGACGTGGCCGTGCCGGAGGGCTACCGCGTCGAGGTCGTCGCCACCGGCCTCACCTACCCCACCGGCATCACCTTCGACGGGGACGGCACGCCCTACGTCACCGAGTCCGGCTACAGCTACGGCGAGGACTTCGCCCAGTCCCGCCTGGTGCGCGTGGAGAAGGACGGCCGCCTCACCGAGGTGGCCCGGGGAGACCACCCACCGTGGACGGGCGTCACCTGGCACCAGGGCGCCTTCTACGTGGCCGAGGGCGGCGTGCAGGGCGGAGGCCGCATCGTCCGCATCACCCCGGACGGCCGCATCACCCCGCTCGTGTCCAACCTGCCGAGCCTCGGGGACCACCACACCAACGGCCCCGCCGTGGGGCCGGACGGCGCGCTCTACTTCAGCGTGGGCACCGCGACGAACTCGGGCGTGGTGGGCCCGGACAACGCGAGCCTGGGCTGGCTGGAGCGCAACCCGGCCTTCCATGACCTGCCCTGCCGCGACATCACCCTCGCGGGCGTCAACCACCCCAGCGACAACCCGCTCGCGCCGAAGACGGGGCGTGTGAGCACGGGCGCCTTCGTCCCCTTCGGCACGGAGACCCAGCCGGGCCAGGTCATCAAGGGCGCCATGCCGTGCAGCGGCGCCGTGTTCCGCCTCGTCCCGGGCTCCACCGACCCGGAGCTGGTGGCGTGGGGCTTCCGCAATCCGTTCGGCCTTGCCTTCGCGCCCAACGGCCGGCTGTACGTCACGGAGAACGGGTACGACGTGCGCGGCAGCCGGCCGCTGTTCGGCGTGGCGGACTACCTCTGGGAGGTGGAGCAGGGCGCGTGGTACGGCTTCCCGGACTTCGCGGGCGGCAAGCCGGTGGACCAGGAGTGGTTCAAGGTGCCCGGCGGCGACGTGCCCAGACGCGTCCTCCAGGAGCCCCCCGGCACACCGCCCCGGCCGGTGGCGCTGTTCGGTGTGCACTCGTCCTCCAACCACCTGGACTTCTCGCGCAGCGCGGAGTTCGGCCACGTGGGCGAGGCCTTCGTCGCGCAGTTCGGAGACCAGTCCCCGGACACGGGCGAGACGATGGCGCCCGTGGGCTTCAAGGTGGTGCGCGTGGACGTGTCCAACGGCGTCATCGAGGACTTCGTCGCCAACAAGAGCAAGGGCAGCGGCGGCCCCGCCACCCGGCTCGGGAAGGGCGGCCTGGAGCGGCCCATCGACGCGCGCTTCGACCCGAGCGGCCGGGCCCTCTACATCGTCGACTTCGGGGTGATGCTGGTGAAGGCGAAGGGCGTCATCCATCCGTTCGAGCAGACGGGCGTGCTGTGGCGCATCACCCGCGCGGCGCCGGAGGTGAAGCCATGAGGACCGCCCTGCTCGTCGTGCTGGCGCTGGTGGCGGCCTGCGGCCCCGCGCGCCGGGGCCCCGCCTTCGGCACGCCGCGCCAGTTCAATGCGCAGCAGCAGGAGGGCCGCGTCCTCTTCATGCGCAACTGCAACATGTGCCACCCGGGCGGCGCCGGCGGCCTGGGGCCGAGCATCAACAACAAGCCCCTGCCGTCCGTGGCCATGCGCACGCAGATTCGCCGGGGCGTGGGCGCCATGCCCGCCTTCACCGACGAGATGCTCAGCGATGCGCAGGTGGACGCCATCGTCGCGTTCCTGAACGAGCTGCAGGAGGAGAAGGACTGAGTCGCCCTCCTGTCGGGAGGGCCTTCCCGCGTAGGATTCCGAGCCGTCGGACCAACGAGGGGACTGCATGACGTCGAGCTGGCTCGTGATGACTGCTGTACTGGCGTGGACGGGCGTGGCGGCCGCGGAGCCCCGTCCGGCCCAGCTCATCATCTGGGGTGGAGGCAAGGACACGGCCGAGGCCGAGGCGTCCCTGGGCAGGTGGCAGGAGCGCGCGAAGCAGAACGAATGGGACGGAACGCTGAAGGTGGCCGAGGGCTACCCCCGCCTCGTCCCGAGCGACAGCGTGCCGGGACTCAAGGCGGGCTTCGTGGTGGTGGTGCTCGGAGCCTGTGAGCCGGCGGCGGGGCCGAAGGTGCTGGAGACCGTCAAGGCCTTCGAGGCCGCCGCGTACGCGCGCGACGTGACGTGGGCGGAGCCGCTGGCATGTCCCCAGCTCGGGCCCACGTGGCGCGTCATCAAGTCGAAGTCATGGAAGAAGAAGGAGGGCACGCTGACGGCCGTGCTGCTGGAGAGCTTCGAGAAGAAGGAAGGCCCGGGCCAGTCCGTCGAGCAGAGCCTGCGCGTGACGCTGCGCGCACCGGATGGACGCATGCTCGGCTCGGACGAGCGCCACGGACACCCCGCCACGGATGACTTCACGAGCGAGCCGGGGTTCAGCGCCTCCCTCGACGGAGCGGGGCCGACGGTCACCTCCCTCAGCTTCAGCTCCAACTGCCCGGCCGGACCGGACGTCAAACAGGTCCGGGTGAAGTACCGCATCGAGAATGAGAAGCTGACCCCTCAGGTGAGCGAGAAGACCCTCCTGGACAACTCCAGCAACTGCGCCCCGTGGTAGCAGGGCACGGTCCGCACTCCCGCTACCAGGATGAGCTGGACCCGCCTCCGCCGAAGCCGCCGCCTCCGCCACGCCACGAGTCGTCGGAGTTGGAGCTCGAGGACGACGAGGACGACGGCGAGTCGCTGGAGCCGAAGGACGACGAGGACGACGACATCCAGTCGTTGTCACGGTCGCGCGTGCGGGGGGAGGTGCCGGAGTAGTCCTCCCCACCGGCAGGCGGTGCGGTGAAGACGTTGAAGCCCAGCACCGAGAGCGCGACCGGCACCATCGCCATGAGGCCGAAGAGGAACGTCTTGTCGAAGAAAGACGGCAGGCTGGCGGGGTTGGCCTTCACCAGCGCGGCCCCGATGCCGACGACGAGGCAGCCCAGGAGGATGGCGCCCATGGTCCGAGCCCCCGTGCCGCGCCCCTGCTGCCAGGACCGGATGCCCACGAGGAGCGCCGCGAACAGCCCCGCGTAGCCGAGGAAGATGACGACTCCGGACACCGGACTGAGCAGCGAGAGGAGGATGGGCGGCACGAGGAAGAGCGCGCCCTTCACGACGCTCAGGAGCGTGGAGCCGAGCCGCTCACGCAGGGCACCAGGCACCGCGACCAGGAGCCCCACCACCACCAGCGCCGATAGCACCAGGCCAAGGAACGCATTGCGTCCCTCATGGGTGGGAGGCGGCTCGACTTGGGGCGGAGGCCGCGCGCTGAATTCCTCCAGGGCGGGCGGCTCACTCCTGGCGTCGCGCTCCGCGTTCGGAAGGTCCGCCGGCGTCCCGGCCAGGACGCCATCCTTCGCGCCCGGAAGCGCGGCCGTGGGCGTGGCCACGGAATCACTGTCGGAAGTCGGGAGGCCGGGAGTCTGCCCGCCCACGGCGTCGGGCCGTGGAGCCACCTCCGCCCCGGCCGACACGTTCCCCGGCAGCCGCGCTCCCACACCCTGGATGATGGCGAGCAGCGCGCCCCGGTAGTCGCGCACGCGCATCAGCGGGCCCTGCGCGTCGAGCAGGCGCCGCACGGCCCCATCCGGCAGGTGCTCCTCCACCCCGTAGCCCACCTCCAGCCGCATGCGCCGGTCCTTCACGGCGACCACCAGCAGCACGCCGTCGTCCCGGCCCTTCTCGCCGCCCTTCCACGCCTCCGCGGCCTGCATCGAGTAGTCCTCGATGGGCACGCCCTCCGTCGTGGCCACGACGAGCACCGCCATCTGCACGCCCGTCTCCGAGCGCAGGCGCACCAGGCGGTCCGCGACGGCGCCCGTGTCCTCGCGGGACAGGAACCCGTCCGGGTCCGTGACGGGCCGGCGCAGGTCGGGAATGCCGCCCAGCAGCATGGCCGGCAGCAGCAACGTCAGACAGAGCGCCTTCACCATCGGGAGACCTCGAACCGGGGCACGACCAATCCTGAACAGACGATACCACCCGGCCTGTTGCCGTGTTTCGATACGATTGCGTTCCGTAATCCATTCCCTCTAGCCTGGGTTCATGGAACAACGCCGTACCGTCTCCAAGCGCCCGTCCCGCGCCGCCGGGAGCCCGCCGCCTCCAGCCCCGGAGGGCAATGTCAGCCGCCGGCCCGGCCGTCCGAGGAGCGAAGAGGCGCACGGGGCCATCCTCGACGCCGCCATCCAGCTCATCCGCGAGGTGGGCTACGACGCGCTCAGCATGGACGCCATCGCCGCACGCGCCGGGGTGGGCAAGGCGACCGTGTACCGCCGCTGGTCGACGAAGGAGACGCTCGCCGCCGAGGCCATCGAGCGCATCATGCGCGCCATCCCCGTCCCCGACACCGGGACCGTGGAGGGCGACCTGCGGCGGATGATGCGCGACGCCCTGGGCATGTACCGGGACCCGGCGTCGGGCGCGCTGCTGTCCGGCTTCGTCGCCGCCATGGCCCGCAGCGAGCTCATCGCCCAGGCCGTCCGCTCCGGCTTTGTCGGCGTACGACGCGAGGCGCTCCGGCAGGTGCTGGAGCGCGGCGTGGCGCGGGGCGAGCTGCAGAAGGGACTCGATTACGAGCTCGCGCTCGATTTGCTCGGCGGCCCGCTCTTCTACCGCTTCCTCATCACCGGCGGCCCCGTCGACGAGCGCCTCTCGCGCGGTGTCGTCGACGCCGTCCTGCGCGCCTTTTCCCCATCACCCGTGTCACGGAGGCCCTGAGCCATGCTGGACTTTCTCTCCGACGAGATGCGCCGGGACCCGTACCCGCTGTTCGCCCAGGCGCGGAGCGCCTTCCCCGTGCTCCACGAGCCGAGCTCCGGCATGTGGATTCTGTTCGACTACGACAGCGTGAAGCGGGCCCTCCATGACCACGACGCGTTCAGCTCCGTGGTGGAGACACCCACGGGGAAGGCGCCCGACTGGCTGGTCTTCTCCGACCCGCCGCGCCACTCGAAGCTGCGCGCCATCGTCATGCGGGCCTTCACGCCGAAGTCCATCGCCAGCCTGGAGCCCCGCGTGCGCGAGCTGTCACGCGCGCTGCTGGAGCCCGTGCTGGCGCGTGGGGAGATGGACCTCGTCGCGGACTACTCGGCCCCGCTGCCGATGATTGTGATTGCCGAGCTGCTGGGCATCCCGGCCGCGGACCGCCAGCGCTTCATGCACTGGGCCGAGGTCATCATGACGCTGAGCTACACCGTCTCCGGCGGCGAGGAGGCGGCCCGGGCGCTGAGCGAGAACGTCGTGGTGAAGGAGGAGATGCGGGCCTACTTCGCGGACCTGGCCGCGCAGCGGCAGCGGGCACCGAAGGACGACCTCCTCACCCGGCTCGTGGAGGCGGAGGTGGACGGAGAGCACCTGACGCCGAGCGAGTTCCTGGGCTTCTTCCAGCTGCTGCTGTCCGCCGGCACGGAGACGACCACCAACCTCATCAACAACGCGCTCCTGTGCCTGCTCGAGCACCCGGACCAGCTCGCGCGCCTCCGGGCGGAGCCGGGGCTGCTGCCGTCGGCCATCGAGGAGGTGCTGCGCTACCGCACGCCGGCGCAGATGGTGTTCCGCGCTACGAAGAAGGACGTGGAGCTGCACGGCCAGGTCATCCCCGCGGGGAAGCTGGTGCTGGTGATGATTGGCTCCGCGAATCGCGATGCCACGAAGTTCCAGGACGCGGACCGCTTCGACATCACCCGGGAGCCCAATCCACACATCGCCTTCGGGCACGGCATCCACTTCTGCCTGGGCGCGGCGCTCTCGCGCATGGAGGGTCGGGTGGCCCTCACGGATTTGCTGGAGCGGCTGGACGGCATTCAGCTCGCGAGCACCGAGCCGTGGGTGCCGCGCAAGGCGCTCAACGTGCTCGGCCCCACGCGTCTACCCATCCGCTTCGTCCCAAGGTCTCACGCTGGCGCCCAAGAGCCGGCGAAGGCAGTGTAGCGGCGCAGGTTGACGGACAGGGCGCGGTGCACCTGGGTCTCCGGCGTCAGGTCCACGGGGCCGCCTCCGGGGGGCACCTCCAGCCGGTCGAAGTGCGCGCCCTCGAACCAACGGTGCGGCTGCACCTCCACGACGAAGAGCCCCTCGTCATCCAGCTCCGCTTCGATGGGCACGAAGTCCACGCGCTGCAGCTCCAGCGGCGGAGGGAAGTCCAGCGCGACGCGGAAGGGCACGCGCTGCTCCTGCCGGAAGGCCGTGCCCTCCAGCAGCACCGAGCGGCCGTTGAGCGCCGCGCCCTCGGCGCCCAGCGCCTTCGACGGCGGCTGGAGCAACAGCGAGAAGGAGCGCGCCAGCCCGGCGATGCCCGGCGAGCGCCCCAGCACTCGCGCCTCGCCGCCGTCCGCCAGCAGGTCGAACAGCACCTCGCGGTCCCACTCGCCCAGCACGCGGCCTCCGGAGAAGAAGTCCCCCTCGTGCGCCCGCGCGGAGGGCAGCAGCCACTCGCCCAGTCGGCGCAGCGCAGGGGCCTGGCGGGAGGAAAGTCCCCTGTCGTGCGCCGGGGCCGTGAGCAGCCGCCGCTCCTCCGGCCGGCGCGACGGCGAGGCCCGGGCCTGGAGGGGTGACGCGTTCTCGAAGAGGTAGATGGGGCCCAGCACCATCCGCCCCGAGGACAGTCGCACGTGCCAGCCGGTGTCGGTGGTGAACTCACCGGGCGCCGTCTCACCGGGCGCGAGCGCGGTGCGCAGGCCCATGCGGAAGGTGATGCCACGGCCTCCGGTGCCGGACAGGCCGCAGGCGGCGACGCCGCCCACCAGGGCCGAGCCCAGCATCAGCGTGAAGGCGCGCCGGGTGGTGCGCAGCGGGGACGTCATGGCGTGTCCTCCTGGAGGTCCAGGTACAGCGTGAAGGTGCCCGTGAAGGTGCGCGGCGCGCCCGCGGAGAAGTGCCGCGTGGCCAGCAGCGACGCGGGCGCATCCGGGCCGCGGAAGTTGGAGACGTAGTTGAACTCCGTCTCCCTCCAGCGCGCGTCGAGCAGGTTCTCCACGGTGAGCCCCACCTCGAACGCCTTCCACCGCGCGCGCGTGGCCACGTCGAAGAGGAAGACGGAGTCGCTGAAGCGGTCCAGCGGGAGGGGCCGGGGGCCGACGGCGCTGTGCCCCACCGCCACGTTCCACCCCAGCTGCTCGCCCGCCACGGTGGCGGTGCCTCGCACGGACGCGTCCAGCCGGCCCAGCAGCTGGGGGATGTATGGCATCACCGTGCCGTCCCACACCTTCCACGCGGAGGCGCCCGGCACCGGCAGCGTGGCGCGGGCCCAGGCGAGCGAGGCCTGCACGTCCACCCGCTCCCGCCACGTCCCCCGCGCGGAGACGAAGGCCCCCAGCCGCTGCGACGCGCCGATGGGCTGGTTGCGGCCGGCCTTCTCGTCGAAGACGAAGTCCTGCGACACGCGCGTGGCGAAGACGGCGCCGCGCGCCTCCAGGGCGTAGGGCCGTCCCGCGTCCTCCAGCCGCCAGCCCAGGCCCGTCTCGGCGGAGGTGACTCGCGCATAGGGCGCCAGCTCCGCGTCGGACAGGGCGGCCGCGTCGCTGGAGCGCGCGCCCAGGCCCACGCTGGTGAGCCAGCTCAGTCTCGGAGACAGCCGCACCTCGGCGGTGCCGCGCGGGCTGGCGAAGAAGCCGTAGGCCTCCAGCGACTCCTCGGGGATGCGCGGGCCGTCCCGGTCCTCGGTGGGCCGGTTCTCGTCGTCCACGCCGAAGAGGAAGGTGTCCAGCCGCACACCGCCGCGCAGGGTGAGCCAGGACAGCGGCGAGGCTCGCAGCGAGGCATGGGCCGCCAGGTGGGTGGTGCGCACGCGGTTGTCGAAGCGCGTGGTGTAGGGCGCGCCGCCGCTGTCGCGCAGGCGCCGCGAGCGGGTGTGCACGTCGTCGAAGCGGGCCTCGTAGCCCAGCTCCAGCGGCCGGGGCTGCCCGAGCAGCGTGAGCCCCGGCGTGTAGCGCCCGCGCAGGCCCACGGTGGAGCCCTGGTAGTAGCCCTCGGTGTTGTCCCCCCGCTGGGCCTCCTCTCCGGGCGGCGTGTCCTGCAGGAAGCCGGTGAAGTTGTCGCGGATGCGCGTCTGCCGGAGGACGACGTAGCCCTGCTGCACGAAGCGGCCCCCACGCTTCAGGCGGGACGACAGCTCGGCGGAGAGCAGGTGGCGCTGGCCCGCGCCGCCCTGGTTGGCGTCGTAGAGGCAGAAGAACTGCGAGTCCTCGTCGGAGGCGCAGGGCAGCCGCGCGTCCACCACGTCCGTCTCCCGCACCACGCCGGCCGACGAGAAGCGCATGCCGTAGCTGGTGCCGAACAGGCGCAGCCGTGTCTCATCGCCCAGGCGCAGCTCCACCTGGGCCATGGCACCCGCGCTGGCGTGCGCGCGGTTGGGGCCGAAGCCGTGGCCCTGGCGCAGCAGCAGGCCCACGAAGGTGGCGCTGTTGGACTCGGGCGGGCCCCACACCAGCGCCAGCCGCCGCGAGGCGAAGCTGCCATAGGCGACGGAGGCGGTAAGGCCCCGGCGCTCCAGGCCGAGCTGGTACTCCACCGTGCCCGCCACGCCGAAGTCGCCTTGAGCCGGGTCGAACGGCCCTTCGGTGACGCGCAGGGCTTCGACCAGCTCCGGGATGATGAAGTACGTGTCCGCGTAGCCGTGGCCGTGCGCATGGGAGACCTCGTTGAGGGGCACGCCGTTGAGGCGCAGCTCCACGTCCTTGCCCTCGCCCGCGTCGAAGCCGCGGATGAAGATGGTCTCCGCGTGGCCCTCGCCGCCGTGGTTGGCGAGCATGACCCCGGGAGCCAGCAGCATCAGGTCCGCCGCCGAGTGGCGCGGCACGTCCCCCAGCTGTCCCACGGGGATGTGGAGGTCGCCCACTGAGACGGGAGGCGGCGCGCTCGCGGTGCCGCGCACGGTGGTGGAGAAGGCGGGCGCATCGTCCGGGGCACCCGGTGCATCGCCACCGTCCGCGATAGCCGGCTCCCGTGCAGCCTCGGAGGAGCCCGAAGCTCCGGCCCCGGAGGAGCCCGATGCGCCGGCCTCGGAGGAGCCCGATGCGCCGGCCTCGGAGGAGCCCGATGCGCCGACCTCGGAGGAGCCCGATGCGCCGGCCTCGGAGGAGCCCGATGCGCCGGCCTCGGGCAGCTCCGCCTCCTGCGCTATCTCCGGGCCATGCGCCTGCGTGCCGGTGGCCGCCCCGTCCTTCGCGCCGTCCACGGGCTCCAGGTGATGTCCGTGCACCGGAGGCACGAAGGTAACGGGCACGTCGGCCCGCACTTCAATCCGCTCCCCGCCGCGTCGCGCCGGCTGGAATCGCCAGCGCACGGCGGCGGCCATCGCGGCCCGGTCGAACGCCACACCCGCCGTCTGCCGCACCTCCACATGGGACACCTCTCCAGCCGTATCGATGGTGACGCGCAGGAGCACCGTGGCGGGGACCTCGGGCGGAGGCACCCCCACCGGCAGCACCGGCGGCGGCGCCTCCAGGGGCACGGGCGGCGTCACGGCCACGTCGGCCGTGGCGCTCAGCACGCAGAGCACCAACGTCGGAATCCACACGGGTGATGACCTCGCTCCAGATGGCACCGGCCCCCGGAAAGCCGCCCACCCGACGGGCGGGCCAGACGTCCGGGGCACCTCCACGCCCAGATACCCCAGCCCCGGATTGACTTGCAACAAAGTTGCATTTACATCCATGGAACATGAACGCACGACAGTGGCGGTCCCGGACGACGTGGTGCGCGGTGCTGGCGGCCTGGGTGCTCGCGGGCGCCGCCTGCGACAACGTGGCCACGGGCGACGTGAAGGTGACGATGAGCGGAGGCGACCGCACCCAGCGCGGCCTGCCGGACACCCTCTTCGAGGACGGCTGGTCCATCCAGTTCACCCGCTACCTCGTGTCGCTGGGGGACTTCACCCTCACCTCCGCCTCCGGGGAGGTGCACACGAGCGCGCGGCACGTGCTGGTGGACGTGCAGAAGGGCGACGTGCCCCTGGCGGAGCTCAAGGGCCTGCCCGCGGGCCGCTGGGACGTGGGCTTCCGGCTGAGCCCGCCCCGGGACGGCACCGAGCTGGCGGACGGCCAGGTGGCCGCGGAGGACGCGGCGATGATGCGCGAGCGCGGCTTCAGCTACTTCGTGGAGGGGCGCGCGGTGAAGGCCGGCGTGGGCGTGCTCACCTTCCGCATGGGCTTCCCCGTGGATGCGCAGATGCAGGACTGCATCAACGGCGCGGACGGCACCCAGGGCATCATCGTGCCCGAGGCCTCCGTGGCCGAAGCCGAGGTCACCATCCACGCCGAGCACATGTTCTATGACCGGCTGGGCACCCACAAAGGCGTGCGCCTGCGCTTCGACGCCATCGCCGCCACCGCCGGAGAGGACGGCGTCATCACCCCCGAGGGCCTCGCCTCACAGCAGCTCACGGACCTGCGCGACAGCCAGGGACGGGAGCTGCGGGACTCGGGCGGACAACCCGTCGTCTACCTCCCGGGCGCGTATGACGTGAGGACGCTCCAGGAGTTCATCACCCGGAGCATCGTCGACCAGGCACACCTCAACGGAGGCGGCGTCTGCACCGTCGCGAGGTGAGGTGTGAAGGGGCGCACGATGTGTAGCCGGCTGAACAGTCGTGAAACGCGCCGGAATGTTGGCGACTGGCCGTTCCACCCCGGGATACACAGTCTGGAACGGTCCCTCCACCGAGCCCCCAGACATGCATCCCGGCCGTATCTTCATCTCCCAATCCGCGGAGTTCCAGCTCAAGCGACTCCCGGAGGACGTGCGACTCCACATCGAGACGCACCTGGAGAACCTCGCCGCGGCGCTGGAGCAGGGCTCGCCCGAGCAGCTGCTGGCACGGCTGCAGCGCGAGGACGACGGCTTCGTCGCGAACGTGGGCGCGGCCCTCGTCTTCTTCTCCGTGGACGCCAACCTCCGGGCGCTCACCGTCCAGCGCCTCCAGCAGGTGGACGTCCAGGACGGCGGTTCGTCCGAGTAGCCGGCGTCAGGCGGTCATCGACAGGGCTTCCGGCGCCTCCGCGCACGGAGCGGACTGCCAGGCGTCCGTACGGCGGGGCAGGCAGATGCGGAACGCCGTGCCCTCTCCTTCCGTGGAGCGCACGCCGAGCGTGCCCCGGTGCGCCTGGACGATGCTCTGCGCGATGTAGAGGCCCAGGCCCAGGCTCTCGCGGGCCGTGGCCCCGGAGGAGCCCTCGCCCCGGCGGAAGGGCACGAACAGGTGCGGCAGCAGCTCCGGAGGGATGGGCGCGCCCGCGTTGTGGACCTCGAGGTAGACGCCCTCGCCCTTCTCCCACGTGGACAGGCGCACCGGTGTGCCCTCCGGGCTGTACTTCAGCGCGTTGTCCAGCAGGTTGGACACCACCTGCGCCATCCGCTCCAAATCCCACGCGCCGTGCAGGCTGTCGCGCGCGAAGTCGCACTGGATGACCCGGCCCGGCCGCGTCACGTGCAGCTCGTCCACCACCCGGATGCACAAGTCGTTCAGGTCTCCGGCCTGGGGGACGACGGGAATGCCGCCGCCCAGGCGGGCGCGCGTGAAGTCGAGCAGCAGGTCGACAATCCGCTGGATGCGCTCACCGCCCCGCGCCACGCGCTCGAAGGCCTTGCGCTGCGCGGCGGGCAGCGCCTGCGAGCCCAGCTGCGCCTTCGCCGTGGTGAGGATGACGGACAGGGGCGTGCGGATGTCGTGGCCGACGACACCCACCAGCTGCTGCTCCAGCTCCGCCGCGCGCTGCAGCTCCTCCGCCGCGCGCCGCTGCTCCGCCAGGGCCAGCGCCTGGCGCTTCACTTCCTCGCCGCGCAGGTACAGGTCCACGAACACCTGCACCTTGGCGCGCAGGATGTCCGGGTCCACCGGCTTGAGCAGGTAGTCCACCGCGCCCTGCGCATAGCCCCGGGTGACGTACGCCGCCTCGCGGCTGAGCGCGGTGATGAAGAGGAGCGGCACGTGCCGCGTCCGCTCGCGGGAGCGGATCAACCGGGCCGTCTCCAGGCCGTCCAGCCCCGGCATCTGCACGTCCATCAGGATGCAGGCGAAGTCGCCGCGCAGCAGCTCCCTCAGCGCCTCTTCCCCCGAGCGGACCGTCACCAGCTCCTGCCCCAGCGTTTCCAGGATGGCCTCCAGCGCCACCAGGTTGGCCGGAACGTCGTCCACCAGGAGGATGCGGGCGCGGGGCGGCGAGGGCTCGGAGGAGACTGCGGAAGGGACGGAGGGGAGATGAGAGAGCGAGGAAGGCACCTTTCAGTCCGTCCGCGGCAGTGACACCGCGTATGAGAAGGGGAGGGAGCAGCGGAGCAGGGCCCTGAGGGCCAGCCCGCTGCGAAGCACCTTTGCCTGAACACATCGCACCGGGTGCGAGTTCCCCTGCCAACGCAGGCCCCCCTGCCCCGCTGCCCGCTCCCCTGACGAGCGCGCGCTGGGGTAGATAGGGGACATGGACTCCCCAGAGCTCCTCCAAGCCCGCCTCGCCCTGTGCCAGCCCGAGCACACCGTGCTGGACCTCTTCCTCCAGAGCCTCCGGCAGAGCATCGCCGAGCTGACAGGGAAACCCGTGGACGCAGAAGGGGGCCCGCCTCCGCGCGCCACCTCCTCCAGGGGCGCCCCGGCGTTCCGCTCCGCGCGCGAGTACCTCCAGCTGCTCCACGAGGGCGCCACCGCGCTGGTGGCCACGGGCCTGACGTATTCGGACGCGGTGGAGAAGCTGTCCTTCCACGCGGCCAACCGCATCTTCTCCGCGCCCGTGGGGGAGATGGTGCTCTCCGTCGCGGGCAAGGACCCGAACGAGGGCCTGTCCGTGACCCAGGGCATGGCCGGCGCCACCTCCACCTACGGCGAGCGCGAGTACGAGCGCGTCTCGGACCGCTCGGCCCGGCTCATCTTCCGGGACGAGTTCTTCGGCCCCGCGTGGAGCCGCGGCATGGCGCTCAGCGGGCTGCTCAAGGGCAACCCCCAGCTCACCTTCCGGGTGGAGCTGGAGTCCGGAGAGCCGCCCTACTCGTCCTTCACGCTGCTCGTGAGCTGGTAGCCCCGCCACGCCGCCAGCGGGGCTCCCGGCCTTCTCAACGCCCGCCCCGGTGTCAGGCCTGGGGCGGCTCGTTGCGGCGCGCTTCGACTTCCTTCTTCACCTGCTCCATGTCGAGCGCGCGCACCTGCTTGACCAGGTCCTCCAGCGCGGCGGCCGGAAGCGCTCCGGCCTGCTCGAACAGGAGGATGCCGTCGCGGAAGACCATCAGCGTGGGGATGGAGCGAATCTCGAACGCGCCGGACAGCTCCGGCTGGGCGTCCGTATCAATCTTCCCGAAGACGATGTCCGGGTGCTTGCCGGAGGCCGCTTCGAACGTGGGCGCGAAGGCCCGACACGGGCCGCACCACGCCGCCCACCAGTCCAGGACGACGATGCCTTCCTTCGACACCGTCTCCTTGAAGTTGTCCTTCGTGATTTCCACCGCCGCCATGACGCGCCTCGCTTCCTTTAGCGGACTTCCAGCAGCTCGACTTCGAACAGGAGGGTGGAGTTGGGGGGGATGACGGGCGGGTAGCCGCGCGCGCCGTAGCCCATCTCCGGGGGAATGGTGAGCTTGCGCACGCCGCCCACCTTCATGCCGGCGACGCCCTTGTCCCAGCCCTCGATGACCTGGCCCGCGCCGAGCTTGAAGGTGAAGCCCTGGCCCCGGTCCCGGCTGCTGTCGAACTTGGAGCCGCTGGTCAGCGTGCCCACGTAGTGCACCGTCACCGACTTGCCGGCCGTCGCTTCCGTGCCGGTTCCCACCTTCACGTCTTCCACCTTCAGGCTCATTCACCTCTCCTCTTGCCGCGGGGGTGGGACACCTTAACGCGCCGGGCGCGCACGCGCCGCACCGTAAAACGCGCGGTGGCGCGGGGCCCGTTGTCTTCCGGGCACCGCGCCACCAGGTCATCCCGCGAAATCAACTTCCACGACAGGCTGCTCAGAAGGTACCGCCAACACTCACGGTGCCCTGGTAGCTGCCGCCCTCGTTGAAGTCGCCGCCGCCGGAATCAACACCCGGAGCGAACTCCTTGTCGAAGAGGAAGTTGTAGTTGACGCGTGCATCCACGGCGAAGGTGCGGCCGATGGCGCCCCGGAGACCGACGCCCGCCGGCACGCTGCCCACGGTGTCGTCCGAGTAGCCGAGCCCCTCACCACCGCGGAAGTTGTAGTCGTTGATGCCGATGCCGCCGAGCAGGTAGGGCTGCCAGGGAGTGGCGAACAGACCCAGGGTCGCCACGGCCGTGCCGCCGTTACGGACGAGGTCCGGGCCATCCACCGCGCCGCCATCAGTCGGGATGTCGATGTTGTTCACCGCGCCGCTGTAGCCCAGCTCGATGCCGAACACCTTGGACGGCCGGATGGCCGCGGTCACACCCGCCGTGGCGCCGGGGTTGATCTGCGGCGCCAGCTCACCGGTGTAGCCTTCCACACCGCCGCCGATCATCAGCGACAGGCCCGTCAGGTCGTGCTTGTCCTTCTCCTCCACCTCCAGCGGCTCGATGGGCTCCGCCGCCTCGGCCGAGGGCCGGTAGTCGGGAGGAGGCGTGGCGATACCGCTACCGCCCGTGGCTTCGTCCTGCGGCGGGTACACCTCGGAGGACTGCGGCGGAGGCAGCTCCTCGGTCTGCGGCGGGGCCAGCTCCTGGGACGACGGAGGCATCACTTCCTGGGACGGCGGGGCCTGCATCGTTCCACTGCCGCCCGTGCCCTGGTTCACCGGCTCGCAGCGCAGCATCATCTCGCCCTGCTTGCCGCTGCCGCCGATGCCCGGCTCCTGTCCTACGTCGCCGCTGCCGCCCACGCCCTCTTCGAGCAGCGGGTCCTGCGCCACGCCCGTGTCGGGCACCGGCTCCGTTTCGATGATTGTGGTGTCTTCCTGCTGGACGTCTCCCTCCACGGGCATCTCATCCTGCGCCTGGGCCAGCGTCATCCCCTGCGTGGACCTGTCAGCGCTCGCCTGTGAAGGCGGGCAGTCACCATCAGCGGCAACGGCCGCCGTGCCGTACATGAGCGCCGCGATGGCGCCCGCCAGAATCTTCGCTTTCATCCAACCCTCCATCGTCGAGTGGCTGACCTGAAGGTTGTTTGCGAAGTGACATCCGGCAAGGCGCCACCCGGCAAGGGCGGATCGCCGCACGGGCCGGCCGTCCGTGGGGCGGCCGGGCGTGGCATGGAGGCAACAGGGGTTGCGCGTCAGCCCTCGCGCATCCACTCGGTGCCGGTGACGACGGGCAGTTGCAGCGCGCGCTCCCGGTCCAGGTCCAGGTTGCCGATGTGCAGCGACAGCGGGGACTGCACCCACTTGTAGATGGACTGGTGGAAGAGGCGGACGAACTTCTCCACGTAGCCGCTCAGGCGCGCCGCCTCCACCTCCGGGAACATGGCGGTGAGCGCCTGGAGCATCTCCGCGGGGGTGAGCTTCTCGCCCGCGTGCAGGTAGAAGCACGCGTCGAGCACGGGGAAGGGCATCAGCTCCTCCTCCCCCACCTGGTTGTGCGCCAGCTCCGGCCCGGCGGGCTTGGCGAGCACCTTCTTGATGCCCTCGTAGCCCGTCGTCTCCTGCAGGTAGTCGAGCAGGTACATCACCACCGTCTTCGGTACGTTGGCGATGACGGCCAGAGCGCCCATGAGGTCTCCGCCGATGGTTGTGTAGCCCACCGACTTCTCGCTCATGTTGCCGGTCTGCAGGAACAGGCCGCCGCAGGAGTTGCTCCAGTTCCACATGCGCTGGGCGCGCAGGCGGGCCTGGATGTTCTGCTCCGTAATCGGCGTGACGGGCTTGTCCCCCAGCATCTTCTGGGCGACGGCGCGCTCGCGCTCGAAGGCCTCGTCGATGGAGACCACCTGGAAGGGCACGCCCAGCTCGCGCGCAATCGTCTCCGCCGCGTTGCTGGTGGCGTCGCTGGAATAACGGCTGGGCATGTAGAACGCGCGGATGAGCGAGCCCGGGTCCTCCGGCCGCGCCTTCTTCGCGTAGCGGTGGGCGATGAGCAGCGTCAGGAGCGAGTCACGCCCGCCCGACAGGGCGATTCCCAGCACCTTGAAGGCGCGCGTCTTCTCGAAGTAGTCGCCCACGCCCAGGGCCAGCGCGTCGAGCAGGTCCTCGCACAGGGCCTCCCGGGCGGGCCGGCGCTGGTCCGGCCCCGGGAGGAAGAAGCTGCGGTGCGGGGGCACCGGGAAGGTGAGCCCCTCGCGGCGCGTCTTCACCGCGGCGGTGCAGTCCACCACGGGCACGCGCTGGCCCCCGCTGGCCACCCAGGCCTCGCGGTCCACGCGCCAGGTGGTGGCCTCGCCGCGCAGGCGCAGGGTGCGGTCCAGGTCCACCACCGCCGCGGCGTAGCCCTCCTGGAAGCGCGGCGTCTCCATGACGTGGCGGCCGTTCTGGTTGAGGAAGCCGCCGCCGTCGAAGATGAGGCCGTCGTTGCTGCCCAGCCCGTTGCAGTAGGCGATGGTGCACTGGTGGTCCGCCGCGCGGGTGGCGATGAGCTCGCGCCGCGTCTCCACGAAACCCAGACGGAAGGGAGAGGCGGACAGGTTCACCACCAGCTCCGCGCCGGAATAGGTGCGCCGGCGCATGGGGCCGTCCGCGCTCCAGATGTCCTCGCACACCTCCGGGGCCACGAGGCCGAAGTCGAACTGGAAGAGGTAGTCCCCCAGCGGCACGCCGCGATGGGTCTCCGCCATGCCCGGCAGGCCGCGGCCGAACGTCCGCGCCTCGTAGAAGACGCTGTAGGTGGGCAGCTTCTCCTTGGGCACGAGCCCCAGCACGCGCCCGCCCGCCACCACCGCCGCGCAGTTGAGGCGCAGGCCCTGCCAGGCGATGCTCACGCCAAGGATGAAGACGGTGGGCAGCGACGCCGTCTCGCGGGCGAAGCGCTCCAGCTCCGGCCACTGCCGGTCGACGAAGCCCTGCCACTGCACCAGGTCCTCGACCGGATAGCCGGCGATGAGCTGCTCCTGGAAGACCCCGAGCGTCACCCCATCCGCCGCCATCTTCTTCGCCTGCGCCAGGGCCCTGTCCGTGTTCTTGCTGAAGGCGCCCACGGTGGTGTTGACGCTGGCAAGCCCAAGCTTCACGAGCCGCATGGTGGTTCCAGTCCCCTTTCGGCCGGACGCGCCCGGGAGGGGCTCGCCATCCGGCACCGGTGTGGGTCCCAGCAATGCCCGACCCGTCCCTCAAGGCAAGCCCAACCCGCGGGCCGGTGGGGCCCCGCGGTCAGTTCAGCGGCCCGGAGGGCCGCACGGGCTGGAGGCGGCCGATGAGCTCGCCGATGTCCTCCATCACCGCGCCCAGGCGCCGCTTCACGTCCAGCTCCGCCAGCAGCTCCTGACGGCGCTCGGCCTCCGGGACGATGGCGGAAGCCACCACGTCCGCCAGCGTGCCGCCCATGGCGCGCGCGGCCACCGGCAGCAGGTTCTCCGCGAAGGAGGGAGGCACCCGGCCGGCCAGCTCGAAGACGGCCTGGCGGAGCTGCTCCTCCTCGGGCCCCTGGTAGGGCAGGTCTGGCAGCACCTGGGCGGTGACTTCGCGGTAGAGCTTGTCGCTCGTCAGCTCGCTGGCCAGGCGGACGCGGCTCACGCCCTGGAGGAGGATGTTGTAGCGCCCCTCCTCCACCTGCTCGTCCCAGATGATGATGCCCGCGCACATCATGGGCTGCATGGGGGGCTTGCCGCCGTAGCTGCCCTCCCAGCCGGACTCGAGCTGGGCCAGCGCCATGACGCGGTCCCCGGCGAGCGCGTCCTTCACCAGGGCGCGGTAGCGCGGCTCGAAGATGTGGAGGGGGATGACGGTGTGCGGGAAGAGCACCGCCGAGGGCAGCGGGAAGACCTTCAGCGCGCTGGCGGCGCGCTCGACACGTTCTTGAGCGGTCATTGGGGGCACCCCTGTGGAGATAAGCCCAGCAGCCCCAGGCCGCATTCCAAACATGCGGCCCTTCGAGCGCTCTTCCCAGGCTACACCGACATGTGGGTTCCGCCGGGCCGGGCAGGATACAGTGCCAGCAGCAGCGCGCCGGCCGAGGTGGAGGACACGGCGCAGAGGTCCAGCACGGGGCTCGATGCGGGGGCATGGGCCTGGGCGTCACTCGACGGTGGGCACGTCAGGAGGGAAAGCCGCGCGATTAGGATGGCCGCGTGGAGTCCTGGTCCCCGCTCGGTTCGCACGTCGTGGATGTCCTCTTCGCGGGGCTGGCCCGCCGCGCCCGGCTGTTCACCAACGGCTGGGGTGACGAGCAACTGCTGGAGAAGGTGGAGGTGGGGACCTCCTTCCTCCCAGAGCCGGCCCGCGTCTCACCCGTCTGGGGTGAAGCCAGGGCGCACCGGGGTACGTGGCTTCGCGACGGAACCTTCACCTCTCCCCTGCCCCTGCTGGCCCCGCCCATCCAGACGGCGCACGTCCGCTGGTTGAGCGCGGAGAGCCCCCGTGGGCGCTCGGCCTGCGTGGTGCTCGCCGCATCGCGCGAAGAGGGCTACGTGCTGCGCGAGCGCCTCTACACGCCGCTCGTCCGCGAGGGCATCGACCTCTTCCTGCTGGAGAATCCGTACTACGGCGTGCGCCGTCCGCTCGGACAGAAGGGCGGCGCGCTGCGCACCGTCAGCGACCACGTGCTGATGAACCTGGGCATGGTGGAGGAGGCGCGCGCGCTGCTCGCGTGGCTGCGCGACGCCGGCTACGAGCGGCTGGGCATCGCGGGCTACAGCATGGGCGGGTACATGGCGGCGCTCACGGCGGTGCTCTTCCCGGGGCCGCTCGCGGTGGCGGCGCTGGCCGCGGGCGCGTCCCCCGTGCCCGTGTTCACCCGGGGGCTGCTGTCGTGGTCCATCTCCTTCGCGGAGCTCGACGGCGCCCGGCGGGACGCGGAGCAGGCCCGCCAGCGGCTGGGCCGTATCTTCGACCTGGCGAACCTGACGAAGTTCCCGCCCCCGAGACAGCCCGGCGCGGCCATCCTCCTCGCCTGCAAGAAGGACGGCTTCGTCCCGGCGGCGGAGACGCGCACCCTGCATGGCCACTGGAAGGAGAGCGAGCTGCGATGGGTGAACGCCGGGCACGTCTCCGCCATCCTCACCGAGCGGACGGCGCTGTGCGCCGCGGTCCGGGACTCACTCGCGCGCGTAGCGCCTCTCCCACGACAGTCCGAATGACCATGGACGCCATCAAGACGCTGACCGCCATCGCCACCGCCGCGATGAAGCCGCTCGCCAAGGCAGGTGGCTTCAAGAAGAAGGAGCTGACCTGGCGCCGCCGTCATGGGGAGACACTCCAGGTGCTCAACGTGCAGCGCTCGCACGGCAACACCGCGAGCGAGGCCCGGTGCTACGTGAATGTGGCCATCGCCTTCGACGCCCTCTACGCCTGGAGAACGAGCCCGTCCCCGAAGCCCCCAGGGAACACGCGTGTCACTTCCGCGAACGGATGGAGGACCTGGTCTCGGGGGCTCCGTCCGAGTGGAACCTGGACGCGAGCACCGATGAAGCGGAGCTGACGGCGCCGCTCGCGGCGGACCTCTCACGCGCCGCCGCGTTCCTCGATGCGGTGGACAGCCCCGCGAAGCTGCTGCGGCACCAGGCGCTGGACCATGGCGCCCAGCTCTTCCTGCGTGCGCAACTCCGTTACGTGACGGGCGACCTCGATGGAGCGCTCGCAGACGTGCGTCGTGGAGTGGCGTTCTTCGCCGACCGCAGGCTCACCCTTGAAAAGCAGCTCCGCGTACTCCACCTCACGCCGCTCGCATCACGCTCCACAGCTCCGTCGAAATAACAGCTTCGTGCAGGGAATCGCCCCAGCGCCGGAGCCGCGCGCGAGCGTCCGACCGTGATAGTCGGGCGCTCGCGGCGCTTCGGCGTGTCGCGTCATCCCCGCGGATGGCTCACCGCGCCAGGATTCACTGCGCGTGCGTATTTCTTTGGCAATTGGCGCGGGGCATGGTCGTCTCCTGGGTGCAGCCCATTCAAGGGGAGGTTGTCCATGAAGCGCATCCTGTCATTGATTGTCGCCACCTTCGCGCTGGCCTGCGGGGGGGCCGCGGAAGTCCCGGAGCTGGAGGAGCTGGGGCAGACGTCGAGTGAGCTGGCCGCAGGCAGCGTCACCGCGAGCCCCTCCACCGTGCTCATCAACCTGAACCAGACGAACACGGGGACGACGACGGTGTGCTGGAACACCACCGGCACGTCGACGGCGGAGGTGTGGCTGAGCCTGAACGGGCAGTCCGAGGTGCTCTTCGCCCGGGCCCCGAGCGGCTGTGCGGACGCGACGTGGATCACCGCCGGCAATACGTTCGAGTTCAGGCTGTACTCGGAGATGACGCACACCACGATGCTCGGCTTCGCCACGGTCGTCGGCGAGGGCTACTACGGCCCCGGCCCGGGGCCCGAGTGTCCGCCCTGCCGGGCGAACTACCGCTGCTGTCCCGGCGAGGCGGTGTGCAGCCGCGTCACCATTCCGTGCCCATGAGCCACGCGCTGTAGGAAGGCCGGCTCGCGCCTCCGGAGGAACCGAGGGTGCGAGCCGTGTCGCGCGCGCAGGCGGCTCAATTCAACAGGGGCCTCGCGACCCGAGCACAAACCGGGCACAGCTGCTGCTCCCGCACGATTTGCGGCCCCACGCCCCCAGGGTCGTCATTCCACTTCATGCGGCCGGCGACGAAGGCACGTTGGCAGCTCGGACGCGCGGGGAACTCGACGAGCCGGGTGGCCACCGTCACGCGATGACAGGACACACCGGGACCGACGGACTTCTGACACGACTGACAGCGATACATCGCGACAGCCAAGGGCACGACGAGCCCGTGGGGTGGCTGAATCCCCAAGGGACGGGTTGACCGGCCGGGATGCTGCCGGTGGTGCGGCGCAAGACACGACACAGAGGGAGGAGAGGACGTGAGCCGCTCACGCAGTGCCGCCACAAGGGCTCGCGCTGGGAGGCTGCTGCTCAGGCTGTCGAGGAGGTCACGCGAGAGGCGCTGCGGCGCCACGTCGAGAGGATGCACGCAAGGTAGATGCATCCGCCGCTCGTGTCAAGCCAACCCCTATCAATGCCAGTCATCGCCCACTCGGCGTGTCACCACCTGCGGTGGCGCGGCAGCCACACCTTGAAGCGCGTGCCCTCCTCCGTCGACGACACGTCGATGCTGCAGCCGTGGCCCAGGACGATCTGCCGGGAGATGTAGCGCCCCAGGCCGATGCTGCCCTGGCTGGCGCGCGCCTCCGGCCCCCGGCGATAGGGATCGAAGAGCGTGGGCAGCAGCGCGGCGGGGATGGGCGTGCCCACGTTGAAGACCTCCAGCGACACGCCGCCCTCCGCCTCCGGCAGCGCGACGCGCACACAGGAGTCGGCCGCGCTGTGCTGGAGCGCGTTGCCCACCAGGTTGCTCACCACCTGCGCCAGCCGGTCCGCGTCCGCCTCCAACCGCCCGTCCCCCAGCAGCTCCACCTGGATGTTGCGCTGGGGATGGGCGAGCAGCACCTCGTCCACCACGTTGCGCGCCAGCACGTGCAGGTCCATGGTGCACGGCCGGATGGGGATGCGCTCGCCGGCGCGCGCATGGGTGAAGTCCAGCAGGTCTCGAATCATGCGCGTGGCGCGCTGGGTCGCCTCCAGGATGCGCTCCAGCCCCTTCTCGCCCCCGGGCGCCAGTCCCCTGAGGCCCCTGCTGGCGCTGCGAAGGTGCGGAGCAAGCAGCGCGCTGCGCGGTTGGACTGGGCCACGCTGCTGAAGCGCAGTTTCGACTTCGACGTCTTCACCTGTCCTGGCTGCGGCGGGCGCCGGACGATACTGGCGGTGCTCAAAGGCCCCGGCATCAAGGAGGTGTTGAGGCACCTGGGATTGCCCACCCTCCCCTTGCCCCTGGCATCTGCACGTGGCCCGCCCCCCTTGAGGGCCACGGCCCGCCAGCGTCCGAGAGGGGGCTCACAGAGGAGCTACCGGACGCCGAGGTGAAAGTGGCCGCCAATTCCCGCCTATACGTCGGCGGGGCGGGACGGTGGGATAGGGTGCCCGCCCATGACCTTTGCCTCCCTCGGGCTCTCGGAGCCGCTCGTCCGCGCCATGACCGACCTCGGCTGCGTCGAGCCGACACCGGTGCAGCAGGCCACCATCCCTGCGGTGCTGCGGGGAGGTGACGTGTGGACCTCGGCGCCGACGGGCTCGGGGAAGACCGCAGCGTTCCTCCTGCCAGTCCTGGAGGCACTTGGCGCGAGTCCAGGCGGCTCACCCCGTCGGACGCGGGTCCTGCTGGTCGTGCCCACGCGCGAGCTCGCCGCGCAGGTAGCCCGGGCCATCGAGCAGTACGGCCGCCATCTCCCACGGAGGCTGAAGACCTGCCTCGCCGTCGGCGGCGTCTCGGCGAACCCGCAGATGATGGCGCTCCGGGGAGGCGCGGACCTGGTCGTGGCCACGCCGGGCCGCGCGCTGGACCTCGTGGACCAGAACGCGCTCCGGCTCTCCACGGTGGAAACGTTGGTGCTCGACGAGGCCGACCAGCTGTTGTCGCTGGGCTTCGCCGATGAGCTCACGCGCCTGCTCGCGCTGCTCCCCGCCCGCCGCCAGAACCTGCTGTTCTCCGCCACATTTCCGCCCGGGGTACGGGCGCTCGCCGGACAACTGCTGCATGAGCCCACGCGGGTCGACATCGGGGCGGCTGCGATGCCCGCCCCGGACCTCATCGTCCAGCGTGCCATTGAAGTCGACGCCGGGAAGCGCACGATGCTGCTGCGCCACCTCATCGAGACGCATGCGTGGTCCCACGTCCTCACGTTCGTGGCCAGCCGGTATGGCGCGGACCACGTCGCGCTGAAGCTGAACCGCGCCGGCCTCACCGCGGCGGCCCTGCACGGAGAGCTCAGCCAGGGGGCCCGCACACAGGCGCTCGCGGACTTCAAGGCGAAGCGCGTGAAGGTCCTCGTCGCCACGGATGTCGCCGCACGTGGCCTCGACATCGTGCAATTGCCCGCCGTCGTGAACTACGACCTGCCGCGCTCGCCCGTGGACTACCTGCACCGCATTGGCCGCACGGGCCGCGCGGGTGAGCCGGGCATGGCCATCAGCTTCATCAGCGCGGACACGCAGGCCCACTTCCGACTCATCGAGCGACGCCACGGCCTCAGCCTCACGCGCGAGCGGCTCGCGGGGTTCGAGCCGGTCGACGTGCCCACGCCGCCCCTGGACGCGAATGGCGGCGTGAAGGGGAAGCGGAAGAGCAAGAAGGACAAGCTCCGCGAGGCCGCGGCCGCCACGAAGCGCCCGACGACTCGGAGATAGGGCCGAGGCGGTCGCTTCACCTTCGACACCGGAACTGCCGCGGTGTGGGATTGACCTCGCAGCTCGCTTTCGATGAGGTGTGGAAAGTACCTTCTTCCAAGGAACCTCATCATGAAGCGAGCAATCGTGAGCGGGCTTGCCGTGTTTTCCATTGCACTTGCCGCGTGCGGCCCCCAGCCAGAAGCGAATAACGAAGCCGCGGAGCTTGGCGAGGCCGAGGCTGCGGTGTCGCAGCCCATTCCGCCTACGGGGTGCATCCTCGATTCGAGTATACCGTTCACCGCCATCGACGAGATTCGCGGGTATGCCTCGGTCTCCGGCTGCATCACGGACTATCCCATCATCGAGGTCTGCTCGGTCATCGAGAAGCAACACGGCATCGATCACGTCACCGGCAAGACCATCTGGCTCGAGCAGGTCCGCAGCTGCAGCCAGGTGCCGAACGCGCATTTCGTCAGTCAAGCGTCCGAAGTCCCGTACGCGCCGGGTATCTACCGGCATCGCGCGCAGGCACGCATCCAGGTGAACTCGCCGCAGTGGATACCTTCTTTCGGCTACTTCAATGTGATTTCTGGCGAGAGAACGCTCTGATTCGAGTCGGGGAAAAGCCCCCCTGCAATGTCAGCCAATGAGGGGCCCCAGCAGGGGAAGACGCTGCCGCCAGCATGGGCGGCAGCGTCGCTCCCGTCACCCGGAAGGCCGCGGCTTCCGTCAGGGTCAGAGTGCAGGTTGCCCGGGCGGCGATATGGCTGAAGCGCTAGACGCTTGACGGCCTGGCGCAAGAGCTTCGAACTTTGGAAAGCCCTCGGAGCCGAAGAAGAACCCGAAGGTGCTCGGCGTCCTGGTGAAGATAGACCCGTTCGCCGTCGTCATCGAGTCACCGAAAGGCGGGGGCTGAGCCTCGCGAGGTCGGTGCCGCGACGACACCGGGGGCTGCCTTCACGACCCCGCCCGGACACGTGGACGCTTCCGCTGTGTCAGTGGCCCGTCCGTCAGGCTCCGCTCCATTGGAATCTTGTCGTACGGCTGCCTGCCGGAATCGCGTCCAGGACGTGTATGTTTGTCTTTCGGGGCATCGAAGCCCGAAGGAGCAACGCATGCGAGCACCCTGGCCCACGTCGGTGATGGCGGCATGTCTGTCCATGGCATTGGCCGGAGCGAGGGCCTCCGCACAGGCGCCGTCGACCTGCCCTGCCCCACCCAGCGCGCCGCAGGTGAACACCCACTGCGGCCAGAAGGTCTCCCTGGCCTGGACGGGCGACGCCGGGGCGCTGAGCTACCGCGTCACCATCGATGACCAGCCCGACTTCTCATCACCGGTGGTCAATGCCGCGCTGGTGACCTCCCCCGCCTACTCGGCCATGCTGGCGGGCGCGGGCCCCTGGTACTGGAAGGTGGTGGGCCACGACAACGACAGTGGCACCTCCACCGCGTGTGACGCCCCGGCGGACTTCGGCGCCTTCACCATCGACCCGGCGACCTTCACCCCCGGCCAGTACGTGGCCGAGTGGACGACCTACGGCATCTACAACCCCACCAACGTCTTCGCCGATCCGCTGGAGTCCCTCGCCGTGGAGCGGCAGAGCGGGCGGGTGTACGTGCAGGATGCCCAAACGCTGTTTGTCTATAATACCGACGGCACCCTGCCCTCCAACTTCGTCCTGAGCCGGCCCTCGGGCTACTCCCCGAGTTCCGCGGGCGACATCTCCGCCACGCAGGAGGGCGGCGTCATCACCCTGTACTATCTGGAGAACCTGTCGTTCTCCCGCGGCACCAACAGGATGGTCTTCAAGGTGCGGGATACCGGGACCAGCACCTTGAGCGGAGTCTGGGCGCGCGGCAGCAACAAGAACCTCAAGTCGTCCCTGACCTCCACGCCCAGCGGCGTGGACAGCACGGACTTCTACAACCTGGCCACGGACTGCCCCTATACCGGGCACGATGACCCGGATTTGACGGGCACCCAGCGCTTCAAGAGCGCGCATTCGACGCTCGGCAACTTCCCCGGAGGCAGTGCGGCGGGCGTGGCCATCACCTCGACGGGAACGCTCTACGTCGGCCAGGGCGGCGTCAGTGCCGCGTGGTCCAACCCGGGCTGCTCCGCCACCTACATGACGGGACGGGTGGAGGCGATGAGCTCCGCCGGAAGCTTCACCGGCCGCTACTACCGGCAGAGCAACACCTGGCAGTTCCACGTGGGCGCCGACCTGCCAGTGGCCAGCGTGGCCGCCAACGGCTCCTACCTCTTCATGGGCGAGTACTACGCCTTCAACAACTCCAATCGCATCCACCGCATGTCCCTCACCGGGACGGGCGGAGTCACCACCGCGACGCTCGGAACGGAGGGGAGCATTGCCTATATGTCGACCGGACCCGACGGGCGGCTGTACGTGGCGCACTACAGCACGAGCAACACCAGCACCACCGCGGGTGTCTGGATCTGCGATGCGAGCGGTTACGGGTGCCAGCGGAAGATCAGCACCACGGGCGGGTGCTCGGCCGCGAGCGACATCATCGACCCCGTCGATGTCGAGGTGGACGCGAATGGGTTCATCTACGTGGCCGACCGGGGAGCGGAGCAGACCGGCCACAAGCGCATCGTGAAGTTCGCGCCCATTCCCTGAGCGGGCGCTGGCGACCGGCATGGCCCGTGTCGCCAGCACCGCGGCTCCGGGAGGGCTCAGTTGGCGCTGGCGCAGAGGGTATTGGCGCAGGTGCCCTCATCAGGGCCGCACGGGTCAAACGTACAATCCCGGCACGAAAAAGTGCAGATCCTGGGTCGGGGAAGGGCGTTGTCGACCTCCCCTTCCTCCACCACCAGCTCCGTCTTCCCGGCGGAGGCCTCCATCGACGGGGAGACCTCCGGCGCGGCGATGGGGACAGCTGCCAGCACCATCCCCGTGGTGAGTCCCAGCATCAGTGCAAGGCCGGACAGCGACGTCTTCAGTTTCGTCTGGTTCACGATGACTCCCTGGTCAGACATTGGCTGCGCGAAGATGAATAGCCAATTCCGCAAGTCCTGACAAGACGCAGCCTGTCATCGATTGCGCCGGGGCAGGACAGTCATTGCGCGAAGGCTCCAGGATGTTGAGCCGGTCCATTCAGGCCGGGCCCACTGTCGGCGGGGCATGCTGGGCGGCCCATGAGCCCTCCCCTCCCCAGGATGAAGCCGGAGCCCGACACACCGAGCCGCGTGAAGGGTATGCACGCCGCGTCGGAGCATAAGGAGGATGGAGGCCCAGTTGGGCGCGCGCGCCAATGCCACTCGAACGCCGCCTGCGCCTCCGGCTCGGTGTGTGACACGGCGGCCTCCGTGTGCGTTCCCAGCTGCTCGCTGCCAGGCTGGACGTCTGCATGAAGCCTCCTCCGTCGGGCTCGGGGCGCCCCACTCGACACAGGTACCTCAACCCGGGCGGGTGAGGCTTTCCGAGATGAGCTGTGACTCAACAAGGTACCTCGTCCGTTCGGAATCCTCACGTCCTCACGGCTCCGCGCATTGTTCGCTCGTGCCCTACCAGGCCGAAAAGCCGGGCAGGGAATCGATGGTCGCGATGCAGTTGTCGCCGCGAACCGGCACGCTGCACTGCCGGCAACAGAACGACCGGGTGCTGCTGGCCGGCAAGGCCGTCACGTATCTCGAAGGGCAACTGACGCTCCACCCCGACGCCTGGTGAAGCGGATGAGCCCGGGGGCCCGTCAGCCGCTCTCATCCTCGCTTGCTTCGTCGTAGCTCGAGCCAGCGGTCTACGGAGAGAGGGCTCGACCTGCTCAGCGCCAGCGTGAGAAGCGCGGCGATGTAGAGGAGATTGAGCTCATAGCCAACGGGCCCGAACTCCGCACCCGAGGGACCCAGCGCCTTCAACCTGATCGAGGAAAACCCGTAGCGAAGGTGAACACTCCACAGCGCGGTCAGCATGATGGCCGCGAGGGGAGGACTGAGCCATACGACCGACGCTCCCGCCATGAGCGCGATTCCACCAAGGAGCTCGAGAAGGGACGTCACCCAGGCCATGAAACCGGGCGCTGGAAGCCCCATGGCCGTGAGGATTCCCGCGAAGCCCTCGACACCGCGAGCAAGCTTGGCGTAGCCGTGGGCGGCGAAGCCGTATCCCACCATGAGGCGTATCGGCAGGAGCGCCCAGCCTTCGACGGACAGTCTTCTCTGCAGCGCTGCTATCTTTTCTGGAACCGGCATCGCGACCCCTATGTGCTGGCAACCTCGGTCAGCCCATGCGGTCGCTCGCGAACATTGGTTACATCCCGAGCTCCGAATAATTGCGACTGCGTGTAACCGGATCGGCCTCCAGCCCGTACAGGGCAGTGGAGCGGACTTGGACCCGGACCTCGATCAGAAGCTCGCGGCGCTCATGGCGAGAACCCAGGATGGCGATCGTGCATCCTGCGAAGCACTTCTGAACGAGGTCGCTGCACTCGTGAGGGAATTCGTGCGCAAGCGCCTTCAGCACACGGATGGGTGGGAAGACGTCGTTCAAGAGACCCTCCTCGCCATCTACCGGAACCGGCACACCTACGATCCGCGACGCCCATTCGGTCCATGGATGTACGCCATCGCGAGGCATCGGCTGCTCGACCAGGTCGCGAAGCAGCGGCGCCGGGACGAGCATGAGCAACTGGGGGAGGAGGGATGGGAGGAGGCGTACTCGAACGCAGGGCCCGGCGTCGAGCCTGGAGCGCAACCCGGCTTTCTGCAGCAGGCGCTGGCGCTGCTTTCAAAGAAGCAGCGTGAAATCATCTCCCTGCTCAAGCTCGAAGGATACTCCGTCGCGGAGATTGCCAGCCGGACCGGGCTCTCCGAGTCGTCGGTCAAGGTCACGGCCCACCGTGGCTACAAGTCCCTCCGCAAGCTCATCATGGACCCGGCTCGCGATGAGTGACGCGCTCATCCGCTCGCTGGTTCAAGAGTTGAAGCCGGTGCGGCGGCTCTGGAGCACTGACTGGCGCGCCCTCCTCTGGGCCGGTTTCGCGCTCGCCTGCGTGGGGCTGGGAACCCATGCCCTGGGCGCGAGGCCGGACCTTTCCGAAAAGCTGCGCGAGCCTTCGTATCTCATCGAGAGCGCTTCACTGCTTCTGCTCTTCGCCCTCTCGGCACGGAGCGCCTTCCAGCTCAGCGTCCCAGGGATGGAACGCATGCCGGCCACGCTCGTCCATCCGCTCCTCGGAGCGGCGGGGTGGGCGCTTCTCATCGCGACCCACGGTTCGTCCGCGCTGAGCGAACCGCTGGCGGGGGGAACCTGTGTCTGGAGGATGACCTGTCTCGCGACGGCGCCGGCGCTCGCCGCATTCTTCATGCTGCGCAAGGCCGCGCCGCTGAAGCGAGGCTGGACGGGCTTCCTGGCGCTTTTGTCCGCGAGCGCTCTCGCGATGCTCGGCACCCAGGTCCTGTGCGCGAAGGATGATCCACGGCATCTCCTCCTCTGGCACTTCGTCCCAGTCGTGCTCGCGGGGCTCGCCGGCATCGGTCTGGGGCGGTGGTGTCTGGACCGCCCGACGGCCGGACATGTCGTGGGGCCCACGGACGCGAGCGGCCGGGACTCCGGAGCAGGCCGAGCCCCTGTCGGGCGGGTGTGAACCAGGCCTCACCTTCAAGCGCTGACGTCGCTCGCGAGCTTCGACCTGGCCATGAACTGCGAGAGCGCGCCCAGGAACTCTTCGATGGACACCGTGCCGCTCCTGTCGAGGTCGCACATCTGCAAGAACGCGTCGACTTCGTCGTCGTGGTAGCCCTTCTCGCGGAACTTGCTCATCACCTCCGACACGTCCAGGACGCCGTCCTTGTTCGTGTCGATCTCATTGAAGACCTCGAACATCGAGTCCCTCATCATCGACTTCAGGATGGCGTCGCGGAGTTCGAACTCCAGCGCGTCCAGGAAGCTCCCTTCAGGCGTCGACAAGAGCCATGGGGCCATCGTAGTCGACCGGAGCACCGTCACCGTGGAGCCCGGCGACGACGAGACGCCGCCAACGTGGTGGCCTCCAAGGACGGCCGCAGTGGCACCTGAGCTTCCCAGCCGCGCGCCTGGCGCGGCACCACCCGCAACCCCAGCAGATGCCATGCAGACCACGATGCCGTGTGCCGTTGGTGACGAGGTGCAGTGCTACCGGGAGGACCCGGACCTGTTTCTCGGACGGACACGCCTCTACCGCGTGAAGGCGCTCCGCCAGTACCACTCAGGCGCCATCCTGGCGAAGCTGGCCGATGGGCTGGGTGACGTATCGGGCGAGTGGGATTTCGCCACGCACCTCTTGGCGAGCGAGGACATTCACCGTGTGGGGGACAGGCTGGAGTGCGTCAGCGTCGACAAGGACGACCTGCTGACGGTGGGCAAGCAGTACGTCCTCTACTCGTGGGTGCCGGACCATGACGGCAACTTCGGGGGCGAGAAGGGCGAGGAGTGGACGATGGTCCCCCCCGCCACCGAGCGCCTCCGAGTCCTGGGGGTGGATGTCCATGCGGCACTTCCGCCGCCTGCCGCGCACGCTGGACTGAGCCGCCACGCTTCCCCGTCTGGATTCCTGCCCGGGGCGGACCCGGGCACCCCTCGCAGTCCCCGTGGAGTCTCACATGCTGGAGTGGTTGCTGTTGGAGCTGAGCACCTGGAAGGGCGCTGCTGGCGCTGCCCCTGGCCGGGCTGGGACAGGGCTGCACGCCGCTGCACGCGCGCCCGCCCTCCGTTTCCGTGCAGCTCGACGCTGCAGCCCCAGTGGACTACCGGCCCGTGGCCTCCGACGCGCAGTGCGCCGCCTGGGACTCCTCGCGCCTCACCTGGGCGTGGTGGGCACGGTGTCCGGGGCGCTGGGGGCGGCCGGCGGTGGGGTGGCGCTGCTCAGCAACCTGGTGGGCGACGACAGGGACGCGCAGCTCGCCCTGGGCCTCACCTCCGTGCTGCTGGGCGCTCACCGTGGGCGCCTCCTACGCGGAGGACGGTCTTACCGCGCGCTTCGCGGAGCGCTGCACCGTGCCGGGGCTGGTGTCCTCAGCACGCTGAGCAGCACCTGCAACGACACGGCCCGCCTCGGGGAGGCTCCGAGACGGGTCGTGCGGTGGACATCGGCTACATGCAGACGCACTGGCCACGGTCGATGTAGTAGGGATCGGTTCCGCAGACATCGTAGCAGCTTGGGAGAACGACCTGCTCCGCCTCTGCGGGCTGCTGACTCCCAACGGTTACGCCGCCGCCGAAGGCAGCAGCGAAGCCCAGAACAGCGGCAACCATGATGCGTGTCATGAGTGTCTCAAGAGCTCGCAGCTGTCGCGCACCACCACGGTGCGCGAGGGCGAGCCCAAGACGACGTTAGAGGGTCCGGCGGGACAGCAGCGGTTCGCTCGGGCATGTCGCCGTCCTGTTTTAAACAGTCTGCGCGGTATGCAATGATTGCAGTTACGTCCAGCCGTGCTCAAGCCGAACAGTCGTGGGGCACAGGCTCGGTACTCAGCGTGAGACGATAACCCGCGTCACGCCGTGCGCTGTCGCTCGGCGCCATCGGCAGCACGGCGGCGCTGGCCTCGGTGACGGCCTCCTCTCAGACGCCCCGCGGGTAGCTGTCGCCGCGGGGCTCTCCCGAGTGCTGTCCGACGTGCCGGTGCGGACCGGCTACCTGGAGGCCCAGGCCTGCGTGTCCTCCCTCACGGGCGCCTACGAGCGCCGTTGCCCGTCCCACCTGGCGGGAGGAGTGGGCATATTGCGCGAATGGAGATTCCCTTCGACAGCTTCAATCGGGAGGAGCGCGCGGCCTGCTCGCACCTCTTTCGACTCCTCCATGAGGGGCTTGCCACCGCGCCGCAGGCGAGCGCGCTGGCACAGGTGCTGGCCGTCCTCCGTGGGCGTGGCATGGACATTCCCGGCGAGGCCGCTGGCGCCGTGGTCCTGACCGAAGTCTCCCTCATCCGGGATGCATACGAGACGTGGAAGGGCGGCGACGTCTCCAGCCGCATGGATGAACTGGTCGGGCTCGTTGCCGAGGGACGTCCGCACACCCGGTGGTCGCAGCTGGCGCCAGTCCTCCGAGACACGAAGCAGACCCACCCGGCCCAGGTACTCACGAAGGCAGACCGCCTTTCCATCGGGGTCGGGTCCGAGGGCACCCTGCCGGGGAGTGCGCTGGACGTGCAGAACCGCGCTGTCTACGGCGCGCTCCAGGGCGTGTTCAACGCGAAGCCGGACCTCGCGCTCGTGCTTCCCTCGAAGCTCCTCGTCTTCGAGGCAAAGCTGACCGACGACTTCGACACCGAGCAGCTCGAGCGCACCGGGTTGCTCGCACGGCTGTGGGCCTCGCCTCTTCTCCATGGCTACCTCGGGTACACATCTCCGCCTCCTGTGTCCGTGGCCAGGCTCGGTGATGAGGGCACGGGTGCCGAGCTCACGTGGCAGGACCTCCATCGCCTCGCGACGGAGCGTTACCCATTGCATGACCGAACGTGCATCGCACTGCGCTCGGTCGTGGACCTCCTGGTCGCACGCCGCCGTCTCACCAGGCCTCCCACAGGAGTCGCAAAGGCCCTCGCCGACGAGTCGCCCAGGGAGGCGCACGAGATGAGTATCTCCCTGGCGGCGTTGCAGGACGTGAAGGCCCGCGTCGCGGAGCGGCTGCGGTCGGACACGGCCTTCGAGGACGGCAAGGCCGAGGCCCTGGACAGGTGGATGGAGCCACTCCCGCCCACCGCCGAGGAGTGGGCTCGCGAGCTGCGCAAGCGCAACGTGGAGCCCTGGGGCTTCTACGCCGCCGCGTGGCTGCTGCGCGAAGCGGCTCCAACCCCACGTCCCACGGAGGTCGTTTCCGGCGATATGGAAGTGGGGTCCGGCGAGGTCCGTGTCATCCCCGGCGACCTCCGCGTCGAAGGCCACCTGCGCATCATCGGCTCACTGCTCGTGCTGGGGGATGCCGAAGTCACCGGGCTCGTCCGGGATTGTGACCCGGACTCCCGGGTCGTCATCGCCGGGGCGCTGCGGTGTGGAAGCCTCGTCACGGACGGGGCCTTCTTCGTCGGCGGGGACCTCGTCGCGAAGGACCTCATCCACGGCTTCCGCAATGACAAGTCATTGATGGTCTCCGGTGGCATCCGCGCGCGACTCTTCCTCGGCGAGGACCACGACATCCGCTTCGGGGGCGACCTGGAGACCGAGCTGGGCTCCGACGAGGACTTCTTCCGGAACGACGAGCTCCTCGCCCGTGTGCGGCTGTGGCTCGTGGACGCGGTCGTCGACGCAAACGGGCTCCGCCGCGACGCGCTCATCGCGTGCCTCCGCGAAGGCCGCTCCATCTTCCGGAGAAAGTAGCCCTGGCTGCGCGACTCCACTGACGACGCTGCTGAAGCGCAGTTTCGACTTCGACGTCTTCACCTGTCCTGGCTGCGGCGGGCGCCGGAGGGGAGTGGCGGTGCTCAAAGGCCCCGGCGTCAAGGAGGTGTTGAGGCACCTGGGGTTGCCCACCCTCCCCTTGCCCCTGGCCTCTACACGTGGCCCGCCCCAACGGGAGTGGCTGCACTGAAGGGCACAGGCCCCACGACACCTCATTTCAGCGCCACCGGCCGGGCCACAGAGGCCGCCCGACACGCAAGGAGTGCGCGCGCAGGCAGGCGGCGGGGAGCCCCGCCCCTCCTCAGAACCAGGTCGCGACGCAGCCGCAGGCGAAGAGCCCTCACATCGACGAGAACGGTCGCTACGAGAACGGCTTCCAGTCGTCGGGTGAGATCAACAAGACTCCCGCCATGACCATCAGGAGCATGCAGTCGATGTTGAGGGCCGGCGAGGTCGACAAGGCCCGGGCGCGCGCGGAGAGCGTCCTCACCACGAACAAGAATCATCGTGACGCGCTGCTGACGCTCGCAAGGCTGGCGTTGATGGACGGCGACCGGGCGCGCGCCGAGGAGCTCTTCAACCGCGCCACGAAGGACGGCGTGGAGGACACGGACTCGCGCCTGGTGCGGGCCGCGCTGGCCTCGGAGAAGGGCGACCTGGACGGCGCTCGCGCCCTCTACACGCAGGTCATCCTCGAGTCGACGCAGAACCCGCGCGGCGAGGCGCACTTCGGCCTGGGCTTCCTGCTCGCCGCCGAGGAGGACTTCCCGGGTGCCCGCAAGTCGCTGCAGCGGGCCGTGGAGCTGGAGCCGGAGGTCGCCGCGTACCGCTTCCACCTCGCACGCATCCTGTTCGCGCTGGAGGAGCTGAAGCTCGCGCTGCCGCAGCTGGAGCGGGCGCTGGAGCTCAACCCGCTGCACCCGCCCACGTACGTCATCTGGAGCGTGGTGCTGCAGCAGCTGGGGGAGCTGGAGACGGCGGAGGACCTGCTGCGCCAGGGGCTCAAGCTGATTCCGGACCACCCGGAGCTGCTCAACCAGCTGAGCGCCGTGCTCGCCGCGCGCGGCAAGGTGCCGGAGGCGTTCGGCATCGCGAAGCGCCTCGCCGTGCAGCTGCCGGATGACGCGTCGGTGCAGGGCAACCTGGCGCGGATGATGATGGCCACCGGCCACCGCGAGGACGCGCTGGACGTGTGCCGCCGGCTCGCGCAGCGCGGCCTGTCCACCGCGCAGACGAAGTCCATCGAGGCGATGGTGCTCGAGTCCATGAAGCCACCCGACGTCGAGGGCGCGGTGACGGCCTGGCGCGAGGCGATGGACCTGGACCCGGATGACTGGGCCTCGGCGAACAACCTGGGCAACCTGCTGATGCGCTGGGAGGAGGGCAACGCCGACGAGCGCCTCACCGCGGCGTCGGAGATTCTGGAGGAGGCCCTGCGCCGGGCGCCGTCTCGCGTGGAGCCGCTGCTCAACCTCGCGCTCGTCACGGCGCGCAGGGGTGACAAGGCGAAGGCCCAGGCGCTCGCGAAGGACGTCATCAAGAAGGCGCCCCCCGGCGAGAAGGAGCTGCGCGAGCAGGCCGAGCGGCTCATCAAGACGCTGGGCTGAAGCGGCGCCTGCTTCAGGAGGCTGAGGACTGGCTCGTCGACCCGTCATCGTGTCCAGGTACTCGGACAGCTCTCGGTCGAGCTGGTGCAACTGGGCGGGCGGCATGCCCCATCAACACGGGGCTGCCGCTCCCGTTTCATCTGACCGAGTGGTGTCAGTAGGGGTCGCAGCCGGTGATGCAGGCCTTCACGTTGATGAGCTTCTTCGTCCCTTGCACGTTGGACTGGCAGGCGGCGTACTGGGTGGCGAGCTGCCCCGGGTTGCGAACCGTGCCGCAGGTCAGGCACCCCTGGATGTTCTCGTACCAGTAGAAGAGGTCCCCGTTCGGGCAGTTCGGCGGCAGCCCGATACCCTGCTCCGTGCTCACGAGCGCGTCACCGGTGTCCGGCGCCTCCGTGAGGGACTCCTCCGTGCCTCCACAGGCGGTGAGAGACAGGGTGAGACAGGCGGCCAGCGAGACAAGGATTCGCGACGTGTTCATCAGGGGCTCCATGAGTCGGGGGAACCCATGAATCATGCAACAAGGTTACTCATGATGAAAAGCCTTCATCCATCGACACCGCCGCGCTGAAAGCCGCGGCCCCCGACTGCCAGCTCTCGTTCGAGCACGAAATCGCCTCCGCCCAGGAGTTCGCCACCGGGCTCCACGGCTCCGGAGAGCCCGAGGAGTCGCTGGCCCACCTGAAGGCACTGGGGAGCGTGCTCGACGCTCCGCCCGGCACGTGCGCCGGACAACAGCAACGACTCGCTCGTCACATGGACGTGCGCTCCGCGGGCAGCCAGGGATACGCCCCTGGCCGCCCGCTCGTCTTCACGACTGTCAGTCCACTGTGTTCAGCGCTGGCACCTGGGAGCTTCACAGGTAGACGCAGCAGGGCTGATGCCAACCGCAGCCCGGTGCGCCAGCAGGAGCGCACTTGGCCGCACTACCGCAGAGGTCGGTGCAGGATGCATCTCCCGCAGCGCCAACCTGGCAGGTGGCAATCATACAACTGAAGTTGTTTTCGTCCGGCAGCGGCTTCATTTCAGCAGGCCCTTCTGCGGGTACAGCCATTTCCAACTGGCTCTCAGGAGACTCCTCGACAGGCCCACAGGCGGTGAGCGTCCCTGCAATTGCGACCATCCAGACAGTGAAGATTCGCAGTGACTTCTGCATACGGTGCATCCCCTCTCGCGTGAATACGAGTTCCTCTGCGGTGAAGACTGGAATTCCATATCAGTCCTGAATAACAGAGTAAAGCACCTGGAGGGTGGAGTAGCCAATCGCATCCAAGACCTTTGACTCCGAGACATCGGGCGCTCAGGTCCGAGGAGGGCTCACGGAGCGGCTACCGGACGCCCATGTGAAAGTGGCCGCCAATTCCGCCTCTACGTCTACGCTCTCTGGAAACTGCGAAATGCAGCTCGTTTCCGGGGAAAAAAAACACCATGGACCTGGAATCAACCGCCGGTCTCAGCAGGTGAGTCGAGCAACTGGAGCGCCAGCTTCGAACCTGGAAGGTGCTGGTCGCCGTCAGCGCGGGGGCGAAGGGTGAGAAGCAGAGCCGCGGCGTGCAGAGCTGGGACGATGCATCCCGGGTTCGTTTGTATCTGGGATTGAGCACAACCGGCGAGCCGTCGCTGTCGCTGCGCGGATCGGACCTGGTGGCGGATGCGCTCCTCAAGGTCAACGACGAGGACGTGCCGATGCTCGGACTCACCCGCGGTCGAGGACAGCCGGCGGTCTCGGTGAAGAACTCCGCGCAATGGGCTGGAATCATGGCCATGGGCCGCCCCACGGCTGGCTCAACCGTCGCCCGCGCCCCCCGGCATTGCAAGCCCGAGGCCCTGAGGCGCCGGAAGTCCCGCTTCCGCCCCGGGGGCGCGTGAGAAGCCCTTCACGGCGCAACGACCGGGTCGGGCCTGTCCGGGCCCGGAGGAAAATCCACCTGCCATGTCCCACGCGGACCGCCTCGCGCGTCTCGGCGTCAGGTGCTGCTCCTGGCACGAGGGCTGGGCCGGTGTGAGGCGACGTGAGCGAGCTCGACGAGATTGAGGGCTGGTACCGGCGCTATGGCGAGCCGGTGCACCGCCGCTGCCGGCGGCTGCTGGGCGAGGACGCCCTGGCCTGGGACGTGACGCAGGAGGTGTTCCTGCGGGCGCACCAGCGCCGGCACGAGCTGCGTGCCGCCGCGTCGATTCTCTCCTGGCTGCTCACGGTGGCGGACCGCCAGTGCTTCTCGTTGCTGCGCCACCGCAGGGTGGCCCTCGCCGCCGAGGACTTCCTGCGCGTGCCTGCTGGCGGCGGTGACGCCGCGCTCGAGCGGATGCTCATCGAGGCGGACCTCGTGACGCGGGTGCTGGCCCACTGCGCCGAGGACGTGCAGCGCATCGCCACCCACCGCTTCCTCGACGAGCTGGAGCAGGAGCAGATTGCCGCGCTGCTCGGCGTTTCGCGCAAGACGGTGCAGCGCAAGCTCCAGACCTTCCATGACACCGCGCGCCGGCTCCTCCAGGCCAGCGCGGCCTGAAGACCGCGAGAAAGGACGACCCATGAGTCCCTCTCCCATTCCCCGCTTCCCCGGCCTGCCGGACCGCCTCCTGGAGCAGTACCTCTGCGGCGAGCTTCCCGCCCCCGAGGCTGCGCGCGTGGAGGCCGCCGCGAGGGCACGGCCGGAGCTGGCGAGCTACCTCGAGACCCGTCAGCGCGAGCGGGAGGCCTTCCTCCAGCACCGCCCCTTCAGCGTCCTGCGTGAGGGGCTGGAGGCTCCGCGCGGGGAGCGCGGGCCGCCGCGCCGGGGCCCGGCCAGTCCCCCGCGTGAGCGCTCGAGCCCGCCTCGGAGCCGCCTGCCCGGGCTGCCGCGCTGGGGTGTCGCCGCGCTGTTCCCCGCGCTGGCGGTGGGGCTGCTCCTGCTGGTCCCCTGGGGCGGCGAAGACGGGAAGGTGCGGGTGCGCGGCGGTGTCACGGCGCGGGTGGTGGTGAAGCGCCAGGAGGCCCTCTTCGAGCTGTCACCGGGCGTGGTGCTACGCCCGGGCGACCGGCTGCGCATCGAGGTGGACGACGTGGAGGGAGGCCACCTCTATGTGCTGGGCCTGAGTGAGCGCGGCGCGGTGACGCCGCTGCATGGCTTCGAGTCGACGGGAGGAGCGATGCGGCTGGGGCCCGGCCGGCAGGTGCTCCCGGGCAGCACGGAGCTGGACGCGGCGCCGGAGCGGGAGGCGCTCTACCTGCTGCTCGCGCCGCGTCCGCTCGAAGAGGAGCAGGTGCGGCGGTGGCTGCGGGAGGCCACCGGGGACGCCACCTTCCCGCCCCACCCGGACGCGCCCGAGGACAGCCGCTTCAGCGTGGTGGAGCTGCCCAAGGAGGTGGCGCCATGAGGCGTGCATGGCAGTGGCCGCCCCTTCTCGCCGCGCTGTTGCTCGTGCTTCCCAGCGCCGCGGGTGCGGAGAGCCGCTTCTCGCTGTCCATCGGCAACAATCTGGGCCACGGAGAAGACGAGCCCCTGCGCTGGGCGGAGCGCGACGCCGAGCGCTTCGACACCCTGGCGGGACAGCTGGGCGGCGTCACGGAGGACCGGCGCATCCGGCTGCTGGGCGAGGGCGTCGGCCCCCTGCGGCTCGCGCTCGCGCGGGTGCGAGGCCGCATCGAAGAGGCACGCCGGAACGGAGAGCGTACGCTGCTCCTCGTCTACTACTCAGGCCACGGCGACGAGTCCGCGCTGCGCCTCGCCGGAGAGCGGCTCCCCCTGGTGGAGCTCCAGCGGATGCTGCGCGAGGTGCCGGCCACGGCCACCGTCGTGATTCTGGACGCCTGTCACAGCGGCTCGCTGGTGCGAGGGCGCGCCAAGGGCCTGGGCTCGGGCCCCGCCTTCGACGTATCCCTCGTCCGGCAGACGGGCCCCGAGGGGCGCGTGGTCATCGCCTCGGCGGGAGCGCACGAGGTGGCGCAGGAGTCGGACGCGCTGCAGGGCTCGTACTTCACGCACCACCTGGTCAGCGGCCTGCGAGGCGCGGCGGACACGGATGGGGACGGCCGGGTGAGCCTGGCCGAGGCCTACCGCTACGTCTACCACCGCACCCTCACCACCTCGCACGGCAGCACGGCGGCGGTGCAGCACCCGGAGCTGATGAGCCAGCTGGCCGGTGAGGGCGACCTGTTTCTCAGCTTCCTGGAGCGCAGCCAGTCCCGACTGGAGCTGCCCGAGGGCCTGCGCGGCAACGTCATGGTGGTGGAGGAGCGCACGCAGCAGGTGGTGGCGGAGGTGGAGCCCGGAGGCGCCAGCCCCGTGCACCTCGCCCTGCCTGCCGGCCGCTACCGCGTCCAGGTCCGCCGCGGAACCGAGGTCCTCTACGGCACCGTCTACCTTCCCTGGGGCGAGCGGCAGAAGCTCGCGGTGCAGCAGCTGGAGGTGCGCACCCTCGCGCAGCACCAGCGCAAGGGCGCGCTGCTCACACCGGTGGACTGGCGCTGGAGCCTGGGCGCCGGGCTTGCGCGCTCGCACACCAGCGCGGGCGGCTGGGGCCCCGGCGCCGCGTTGCTCCTGGAGCGCCAGTCGGAAGGCCGCCTGTCGCTGGGCGCGCAGCTCGGCCTCGCCGCCAACCAGCACCGCGGTCCCTACCTGCGCTTCCGCTCCGTGGAGCTGGAGGCCCTGGGAGGCGCCGGGGTGCTGCGGCCCCTCGGAGCGCTGCGGGTGGGGGCGCACGCGGCGCTGGGCCTCGTCGGCGTGTACCAGCACTCCGTGCACAACGAGGCCGAGCGCGTGCTCGAGCAGACGGGCTTCAACCCCGTCTTCGACCACTTCGCGCTGGGCGGGAGCGCCGCCCTGGCCGCGAGCGCGGAGCTGCCGCTGGGCCCGCGCCTGGGGCTGTGGGGCCGGCTGTCCGCCCGCGCGAGCGTCCTGCGCGAGGACCTGGGCGCGCTCCACGTGCAGCCCGGCCTCCAGCTGCTGCTGGGCGCCACGTGGGGGAAGTAGCTGTCCCATGGCGAGCGAGTGCGGCGTCTCCAGGACAGTGCGCGGGACACAGTCCCGGGCACGTCACCCGGAACACGAAGCGAGGACATGACATGAGACGAGCCATGCGAGGCGCCGTGGCGGCGCTGTGGGCGGCAGGGGCCACGGGGTGCGGAGGGCTGCTGGGCGGAGACTCCTCGGGGGACCCCCTGGTCCTGCTCGACGGCACCCTGAACACCGCGAGCGAGGCGCTGGTGGTGCAGAAGCCCGAGCGGCTGCGCGCCGCGCTCGTCTGGCACCTCTACCCCGACGAGGCGGTGACGTGCGTGGAGGAGGGCCGCAACCTGGACTGCCTCAACACCCGGTCCCCCTCCTTCCAGACGTACGTGGAGGACGTGCCCGTGACGGGCGCCTTCCCGGGCGTCTTCCAGATGCCCCTGTACGCGGCGCCGGACCCCGCATCCCTGCACCACTGGAAGGGCGCCACCTTCGGAATGGCCAGCGTGCTGGCCTACGAGGACCGCAACGACAACCACCGGCTGGACCCCGTCGCCCCCGAGGACCTCGCCAGCATCGACAACGTGCTCGGCTCCAACGGAGACCTGAAGCGCGAGGTGCAGCGCACGCTGGTGGACATCGTCTACCGCGAGGGCGACCTGCACCCCCTGTGGCGCTCGGTGGCCTTCATCGACTGCCCCGAGCCTCCCCAGGGCTACTCGGTGGTGAAGCAGTACTTCAAGTGGGATGAGGCCTCGCGGCTCTATGTCTTCGAGAAGTGCCAGCTCTTCTCGGGCCGGGTCCCCGTGCCCATGTGGCTGCCGGAGACGGACGCCGGGCAGCTCGCCTGCACCGCCGACATCAGCGTCTGGTACTACCCCAACTGGCAGCCGGCGCCCGCCACCCCGCCGGACCCGGCCACCACCACCTCCCAGTGCATGCAGACCCGCCGCCGCGGCCAGACGGTGCTGGCGGTGAACATGCACCCCGAGCGCTTCTGCCAGTCGGCCAACACCGTCTTCTACGCGCTGGCGAGCCCCACCCGCGAAGGCTGGAACCAGACCGCGAGTCCTCCCGAGTGGTGGCCCTGCCCGGTGACGCCGGTGCCGTAGCGGCGCCGGTTGAGGCCCCTGCTGGCGCTGCGCAGGTGCGGAGCCAGCAGCGCGCTGCGCGGTTGGACCCGGCGACGCTGCTCGAGCAAGGTCCGGTGGGCGGGCTCTCCGCCCACCGGGCCCTACGTCGCGGCGCAGGCTGCCGTCATTGACCCGTGACGGTGCACCGGCAGGGCTTGGAGTCCGAGCAGGTGCACTGCTTCGCCCCGGTGTCCTTCGTGACGGAGGCCTGGTCGGACACCGAGGCCTTGTTGGTGTCCCAGTAGGCATCGACGACCGAGCAGGAGCACCCGCCGGCCGTCACGCTGACATTGGCGTTGGCGCTGCCATCCGCATAGGTGAGCTGGAAGTCACCTCCCGCCTTGCCCGTGAAGTTGATGGTGTGCGCCGTCGTCGTGTAGCTCTTCTCGTAGAGCCGCGTCACCGCGAAGTCCGCCGAGGCCTGCCGGTCCATCTGCGCGGAGCCACCCACGTTGAGCGTCCCCGGGTCCACCTCGACCTTGATGTTCGAACCGGCGGAGGCCTTCGCGCCCACGGTGGACGTGCCGGACGCCGCCGAGCCGACGGTGAAGGCCAGGGTCTGGGCGAAGCTCTTCTCCTCGGAGCCCGTCTTGCTCGCGCTCCCGTTGGCTCCACCCGACCAGGAGGCCGTCGAGCTGATGCTCCCGACGGTCGAAGAGCCCTGGCAGGCCGCCGTCCCGTGGACGTACGCCCCCACGACGTGCGCGTTGGCGGCGGACGTGCACTCCGTGTCGAACGTGCAGGCCACCGTCAGGGTCCCGGTCCGCGTCACGGCCGGCTGGCTGTCGGTCAGCTTCTTGGGGCTCACGTTGGTGCAGTTGCAGGAGTTGCTCCCGGCATCCCCGGAGAGGCTCGTCAGGACGTTGCAGGTCACCCGGCAGACCCCGGCATCCGGCGTGCCGGAGTCGGGCGTGCCGGAGTCGGGCGTGCCGGCATCCGTCGAGCCCGAGTCCGCCGTGCCGGAGTCACGCGCGCCCGCATCCGTCGCGCCGCCGTCGCCAGCCAGTTCGCCCCGGGTGGTCCGCATGCCGGCGCGCTCGGCGAGGAACGCCCTCGCGTTCGCGGCCTGGACCGGGTCCGCCGGGTCGAACAGGCCCAGCCGCCACAGGGCCTCGAAGCGGCTGAGGGAATCGAGCCCGTTCAGCGCCGCGATGCGCTGGTGGGCTTCCGGCGCGACCTCGACCGTCCCATCCCGGTGGCGAACAGGGAGGCTCTCCCTCGGGACGACCTCGAAGAGGTAGCCCTGCGCCTCGAGCTGACGCTGCTGCTCGACGCTCAGGGACGTCCCGGAGCTGGCCAGCCACTCGTCGAACGTCCGCAGGCGACGGCCCTCCAGCTCCTCCCACGTCCACGTCGGCTCGAGGCTTCCTTCCTCGGCGGGGGACTCCTGCTCGCTACAGCCGGACAGCGCGACCAGGGCGGCCGCCAGCAGACACCAGGGCGTCAGACGCTTCATCATCGAGGGGCTCCTTGATCATGATAAACGTGTTATACTAGTTTATCATGAATAGAGAGAATTTGAAGCCAACCCGGGGAAGTGGGTGGCGCCCCTCCATCCCGGCGGTCCTGCTGGGAGCCGCGGTGCTGTCGGCCTGCAGCGGCGCGCTCGTGCCCGAGGAGGACGCGTGGGGGCAGGACGCGTGGCCCATCGACCTCTCGACGTGTCCGTCCAGCATCACCTGCCCGAAGCCCAAGTCGCCCGAGGACTGCAAGGGCTCCTGGTGGAACACGGCGGGCGCGGGCGCGCCGAGCCCGGACTGCCCGGCCCCGCCGTCCTCCTCGTGCAACACCGTGGTCCTCGGCCGGTGCAACGCCGAGTTCCCCGACATCTGCAAGTACCGGAACTGCCCCGGCTACATCGCGCTCAACATGAAGGACCAGGACTGGAACATCGGCGAGAACGACCGGTTCATCGCGTGCGCGCAGGCCGGACTGCTCGACAACCAGTGCAAGGACATCAAGGTGGGCTCACCCAGTGAGCACGTGCCGGACCCTCCGGCGGGAGACGCCGGGAGCGTCACGTACCGGGAGCTGTGCCAGCTCAAGGCCTGCGGGTGCCCGCCCACCTTCAAGGGCGACGGCGGCACCGCCACGGGCTGTATCGGCATGGGAGATGGGGGCACGGATGGGGGGGCCGGCGATGGCGGCGCGGATGCCGGCGGCTCGCAGGACGCGGGCGCCCGCGATGGCGGCTCGGATGCCGGCACCCGGAGGGATGGAGGCTAGCCCGGGTCGCTCACGGGTAGAGGGGACACCGCTTCCGAGCGGAGAGTATGCCCAGGAAACGCGCTACATCACCCGGGCGGAGCAGCGGGCTGAGTTCGAGGCCCGGCAGGAGGTCATCCGGCGGCTGCGGAATGGTGAGCCCCAGCAACTCCTGACGAACCCTTCCATCGGAGCGTGTGGCGGCTTTCCAGCCTCTCGCTCTCCATGACCAACCCCAGAGCCCATGGACATCTCTCCCGACAATGTCCTCGTCAGCTACGAGGGGCAGGTCAAGATTGTCGACTTCGGTATCGCCAAGGCGCGCTCGCTGCGCAACTTCGAGACCGCGCCGGGTATCGTGAAGGGCAAGTACCTCTTCTTCTCGCCGGAGCAGGCACGCGGGGAGGAGGTGGATGCGCGCACGGACGTGTGGGCCACCGGCGTGGTGCTCTATGAGATGGTGTGCGGGCGCCTGCCGCTCCCGGGGCCACGGCTCCCTCGAAGGGGCTTGGGGCTCGTCACCGCCTCCTCGTCATCGGGGGTGGGCTGCTGCTGCTCGGGGCCGGAGTGGGTGACTGGTACGGACGTTCCTCATCCATGTCGGGGCCGCGGCGCCCCGATGGCCGGCGGCCCCGATTCCTGACAGGAGGCCCGCGTGCGGCCCGGCTCGCCTATTTCGGTCCCAGGTCCCGCAGCGTCACCCAGAAGGTGAGGTCGCCGCTGCCGGACATGACGTGGACGTAATAGGTGCCCGACACGGAGAGGTGCATGCGCGGGGGCCCTTCCGAGCTCGAGAGCAGGAGCACATCCTTGCCGGAGGCGTCCGTGACGCGGGCGAACATGCCGGTCTGGAGGCTGTAGTCGTGCCCACCCGTGCCGGTGAAGGAAAACACATCCACGTCGTTCGCCCAGTGTCCCCGGCAGGCGATGGGCACGCCTGCCGTCAGCGGGGTCGCGCCGGCGGGCTCGTCCGCGTGGTCATCGAGCCCCTGGTCGTGCAGCCGGCAGTACATGAGCCGCGCCAGGTCGTCTGCGTCACTGCGCGCCTCCAGGAACCATCGGGCTCCCTCGCCGGCCTTCATGCCGAAGAAATAGTCGCCGGACGCCACCGTCGCGCCCGCCGCATCCACCACCGCCAGTCGCACGCCTTCGTAGAGGTAGCTGTTGCAGGTGAGGCGATAGCCGTGGCCCGCAGTGGGCCGGAAGGCCACGACGTCCGTGTCCCCCTCCGGATGGAGCAACACCGAAATCTCCACGCCCGCCGCCTGGACGGCGGTGACGGCCTGTCTGCTGTCGGCATGGTCATCCGGGCCGAAGTCCTCGAACTGGTACACATACGTGCCCGAGTTCCGCGGGGCGCCCGCGGAGACCTCCAGGAACAATCGGGTCGTGACGGCCCTGTAGAACCAGCGCACGCCGTTCTGCGGGGCCGGCCTCGGGGCTCCGGGCCCGGTCAGCACGCGCACGTCACAGGTGCCCAATTCCTGCTTGCCGACGCAGCTGAAGCGGTACGTGTGCCCGGCTTCGGCGGTGAAGGTGAAGGTGTCCACGTCCGGCGCATCGCCGGAGGGCGCGTCGATGGTGCCCTCCTTCCCCAGGGGGGACGAGACGAGCGGCGTGGCGGAGTCGAAATCGTTCCCGTGGTCATCCCGCGGCGTCTGGACGTCGCTGGCGAACTCACACGTCAGCCCGGCAGCCTGCTCCCACGCGCCGCAGCGGCACACGGGCTGGCCCCCCTCGGAGATGCACGCGCCCGCGGTGCACCTCACGCCCGCACAGACCCGGGCGTCCTCCTCGACGGAAGCGGAGTCGCAGCCTCCCAGCACCCACAGCAGGGCCACTGGCAGCAGCCAGCGGGCGGGGAAGCGCAAATGGCCGTCCATGAAGTTCCAACCTCGATTTGACGTGGCGAAGCGGACCGTAATAGTCGCGTCCCTCCCATGCAAAGCCTGACCGTTCGCAGCCTCCTGGTGGTTACGCTGCTCGTCGCCATGCCGCGCGCGGCGGCAGCGGAGTCGTCCCCGGGCGAGAGCACGGGTGGGCTGCCCCGGTGGCTGGGCATGGGGCTGCGCGCGGGCTACGCGCTGCCCAAGGGACTGACGGAAGGTGGACCCGAGGCGCCCTATCTGTATGACCTGTACAGCGGCCTGTTCGCGCTCTGGCTCGACGCGGACTACCGCTTCGAGTCCGGCATCGAGGTGGGGCCGTGGGTCCAGCTCGCGCGTGCGCAGATTCGCGGCCTCTGTCCGGACACGGAGGAATGCGCGGGCAGCAACCTGCGGCTGGGCGTGCTGGGCAGCTACCACTTCAATCCACGGGGCGCGACGGACCCCTGGCTGGGCCTGGGGCTGGGCCATGAGTGGACGCGCTATCGCGTCTCGGAGGTGGAGATGACGTACGCGGGCCCCGAGCTCAGCCTCCAGGGAGGCTTCGACCGCCACCTCGCCAGCGTGCTGTGGGGCGGCCTGTTCTTCTCGCTGTCGGCCGGCCGGTACGGCGCCCTCGACGTGCGGCTGGACTCGGGAACGGGCAGTGAGTCGCTGAGATACCGTGCGATGCACTACTGGTTCACCTTCGGCGCGCGGCTGCGGTTCAGGGACCTGCCCGCCCGCTGACGGGGCGAGCCCGGGCTGAACGTCCGGCCGGTGGACGGAGCATGTTTCACGAATGGGCGCGGGGTTGGTGATGCTGTTCTTCAACCTCACGGGACGCAAACGCTCGTACTCCGTCTTCATGGGAATTCTGCTCGGCGTGATGAGGGCGATGCGCGCCGCGCCCGTTCCTCCTCAGGACCCCGCCGCTCCTCAGTAGTGCCCGCCGCCCCCGCGGATTTTCCTGCATCATTTCTCGACTGACCGGCTCTCTCCAGACGGGGACCTCTTGCTCGGGTTCCGGATGGGGCTTCCTGGAGGTCGAGCCATGGCTTGGGCGCAGAGGAAATTTCCGGCACTCGTTTTGCTGTGCCTCCTCGCCGCTTGCGGCGGTAGTACCCGCGGTGACGGGGGACCTGACTCGGGAGACGGGGGAACGACAGACCCGGGGGACAGCGGCACGGGGCACGGAGACAGCGGCACGGAGCCTGGGGACGGGGGGACTGGCGCGGGGGATGGGGGGAGCGGTCCATCGCAGCCCCCCGCGATGACTTTTTCGCCGAACCTCTTGAGGGGCACCTATGGCGCTGGCGACTCCATCTACTTGAGCGTCAAGGTGACCCTCACCCTTCCCGTGTCCGGCGATATCTATATCGCCGTGGTCGACAAGGCCGGGGTGATCGATCCGCACATCTGGGTGCAGGCCGATGACAGACCCGGCGACTACTTCGCGAGTGTGCAGACGTCCACCACGCTCCCGGAGGGGCGTCATCAAGGGGCCATCGACGTGCTGCTGTGCCGCGACCGGGCCTGCCACGCCCAGTATCCGGGCTCACCTGTGTCCCTGCCGTATGACTTGCAGGTCCTCAGGGGTACCAACCTGACACCGCTGACCCGTTGGCCCTCCGTCCCCGACTGGGAGACGTTCCAGGGCAATCCCTCACATACAGGCCATATCCCGGTCACCCTGGATGCGAGCCGGTTCTCGCCTCGGTGGAGCTGGAAGCTGCCGGAGGACGAGATCTCGCTGAGCCCTCCCGTCATCGCCAATGGCCTGGTCTATCTCTCCAACTCCCCATGGTTCCCGGAGGCCACGACGCGAAGGCTGCTCGCGCTCAGGGAGAGCGACAAGGAGCTCCAGTGGGATTTCGATTTCGGCTTCGTCCAGCAGCTCAATCCGCCTGCGGTCTCGGGTGGAAAGGTGTTCATCGCAACCGCCAATTACGAAGACACCTCCATGTGGTCGTTCGACGCGGCCACGGGGGACCTGCTCTCCAAAACGGCTTTCAATTCACAACCACTGGAGTTCAACGCGCCCACGATTCAAGGCGGAGTCGTCTACGCCGCGTGCGAGATCAGCCGGCTGTGCGCGTTCAACGCCGCCACGGGCGCACAGGACTGGTCCGTGACGATGGCGCACGGCTCCACCTTCGCATGGACGCCCGCGGTCGATGGGACCCATGCCTATACCTTCCTCGAAGGCGTTCTGAGCGCCCGGGACAAGTCCACCGGCCAGGAGCTCTTCACCCTCGCCGACCCGAAATACGAATGGGATGGGTACAGCATGGGCGCGCCCGTCCTCGGCACCGGGGGCTCGGTGATCGCCGTAAGCAGTGGAAACATCTTCCATGACAATCAACTGCTGAACTTCAACACGACCGCACGCCGTCTGAGCTGGTCCGTCACGGGGCGGTATGGGGGCAATCCCGTGCTGGCCCATGGCGTGGTGTACGCCATCAACGTCCCGGATGGGCACTATCGGATGAAGCTGGAAGCCCGCAGCGAGTCAACCGGTGCCCTGCTCTGGAGTTGGACACCGCCAGGCAATGAAGGGGCCCGCGCGGGCTCTTTCGACTCGTATGGCGACCTGCTCGTCACCGACAACCTGCTCTTCGTCAGCACCGACAGGCATGTGTATGCGATTGACCTCGTGAAGCATACGCCGGTGTGGTCCTACTGGAAGACTGGCTCCCTGGCGATCTCCGCCAATGGCGTGTTGTACATCAATACCGGCGGCTCCGTGGGCGCCGTCAACCTGAAGTAGGGGGATGCGCATGTCTCGATTCCACGTGAACCTGACTGCGGCGCTCCTCCTGCTATTCGCCGCCTGCACCCCCAGCTCCGAGCCCGTGCCCCCACGGGCTCGGGAGGCGTCCACCCAGCCCTCGCGGCTCGCCAGCTCGGGCTGGAGCACGGCGTACTCGCTGCTCGAAGGCAAGAGCCACCACACGGCCACACTGCTCCCCGATGGCTCGGTGCTCGTGGCGGGCGGCTTGAGCTTCGAGCGCGGGTTCGCTGGCCGCGTCGAGCGGTATTCCCCCACCGGCCGCTGGCTCGACACCAGCGGGCTCCTTCAGCTCCGCTTCAACCACACGGCGACGCTGCTGCCCTCGGGCAAGGTGCTCGTCGCGGGGGGAGGGGGTGGCGACGTCTCCATCGACAATGTCCTGCTGTATGACCCGGCCAACGACTCCTGGTCTCCCACCGGCTCGCTCTCCGGGGCTCGCGGCCTCCACACGGCGACGCTGCTGCCCTCGGGCAAGGTGCTCGTCGTGGGAGGGGCGGGCCCTGGAGGCCCCCTCGCCAGCGCCGAGCTGTATGACCCGGACACCGGCACCTGGTCCTCCACCGGCTCGCTTCCCCAAGCTCGCGAAGGCCACACGGCCACGCTGCTGCCCTCGGGCAAGGTGCTCGTCGCGGGGGGAATGGGCGGCGGCGGCTCCCACGCCAGCGCCGCGCTGTACGACCCGGCCACCGGCTCCTGGTCCTCCGCCGGCTCGCTCGCGCAGGCCCGCACCGGCCACACGGCCACGCTGCTGCCCACGGGCAGGGTGCTCATCGCAGGAGGCGCGGTGGCCGGCGGCTCTCTCGCCAGCGCCGAGCTGTATGACCCGGCCAACGGCTCCTGGTCCTCCATCGGCTCGCTCTCCGAGGCCCGCTCCGACCACACGGCGACCCTGATGCCCTCGGGCAAGGTGCTCGTGGTGGGCGGGTCGGGCCCCAGCGGCTACACCGCCAGCGCCGAGCTGTATGACCCCGTCACCGGCTCCTGGTCCTCCGCGGGCTCGCTCTCGCAGGCCCGCGCCGCGCACACGGCCACCCTGCTGCCCACGGGCAAGGTGCTGGTCGTCGGTGGATATGCCGGAGGCAGCGACAGCCTCAGCAGTGTCGAACTCCATGATCCCACCCCCGCCTCCTGGGCCTCCACCGGCTCGCTCTCCGAGGCCCGCAGCGGCCACACGGCGACGCCGCTGCCCACGGGCAAGGTGCTCGTGACGGGGGGAATGGGGGCCGGCGGCTCCCTCGCCAGCGCCGAGCTGTATGACCCGGACACCGGCACCTGGTCCTCTACCGGCTCGCTCGCGCAGGCCCGCCATGGCTTCACGGCGACGCTGCTGCCCACGGGCAAGGTGCTCGTCGTGGGAGGGGCGGGCCCTGGTGGCCCCCTCGCCAGCGCCGAGCTGTATGACCCGGACACCGGCACCTGGTCCTCCACCGGCTCGCTCGCGCAGCTCCGGCAACAACACACGGCGACGTTGCTCTCCACGGGCAAGGTGCTGGTGGCGGGAGGGACGGACAGCCTCCACCCGCTTGCGAGCGCCGAGCTGTATGACCCGGACACCGGCACCTGGTCCTCCACCGGCTCGCTCGCGCTGGGCCGCACCCACCACACGGCGACGCTGCTGCTCTCGGGCAAGGTGTTCGTGGTGGGCGGAATGGGCTCCAGCGGCTACAACTCCCGCGCCGAGCTGTATGACCCGGACACCGGCACGTGGTCGTCCACCGAGCCGGCAGGCAACGTCCAGGACGCCGCGGTCCTGCTGCTGCCCACGGGCGAGGTGCTCGTCGTGGGCGGAGCCACCGACGACAGGGTCTATTCCAGTGCATCGCTGTATGACCCGGTCCTCGACTGGTGGTCCTCCGCCGGCTGGCTCTTCGTGGGCCGCGCCCGGCATACGGCAACGCTGCTGCCCGATGGCAAGGTGCTCGCGACGGGCGGGCAGGGCCTCAGCGTCGCGACCGCGGAGCTGTATGACCCGAACATCGAATTCTGGTCCTTCACGGCCTGGCCGGCGCAGGTGCGCTACGACCACACGGCCACGGTGCTGCCCGATGGCAGGGTGCTCGTGGTGGGTGGGTCCAACAGCAGCGGAGTGCTCGCCAGCGCCGAGGTCTACGGAGCGACGGTGAGCCACCCAGAGTGGCGGCCCTCCCTCGCCACCCTCTCGACTGGCACGTCGCTGGAGCCCGGGCAGGTCTTCACCGTCGGTGGCCTGTTCCTGCGAGGCGTCTCGGAAGCCAGCGGTGGCAACAGCCGCTCGAGTCCCACGGACTTCCCCCTGCTGATGCTGCGAGACCTCTCCCGGGAGCGGTGGATCCCGCTGCTCCCGCGGGACTTCTCGAGCGACCACGTCACGGCGCAGATGCCCGAGCTGCCTCCCGGGCAGTACCTGTTGGGGGCCACCGTCAACGGCCTCACCGGCAGCAAGGTGCTCCACCTCCGGCGCGACTCGACGGCGCCAGAGACCCTCCTCACCTCCGCTCCGGCCCACCCCACGCGGCAGAACCGGGCCACTTTCGTCTTCAGCTCCGATGACGCGGGCGCCCGCTTCGAGTGCAGCCTGGACGGCGCGGCCTTCACCCGCTGCACCTCACCTGTCTCCGCCACCGGACTCATCGAGGGGTCCCATGGCTTCCAGGTGCGCGCACGGGACAAGGCCGGCAACACAGACGACACCCCGGCCTCTCACACCTGGACGGTGGACCGGACGGCCCCCGACACGCACCTCACCTCTGCTCCCACCAACCCCAGTTCCCAGCGCACGGCCACCTTCGTCTTCTCCGCCAGCGAGGAGGGGGCTCCCTTGGACTGCAGCCTGGACGGCGCGGCCTACACCATCTGCACCTCGCCAGCGACCTACGACCACCTGGCGGCGGGCGACCACTTCTTCCAGGTGCGGGCGCGCGATGCCGCCGGCAACTCGGACGCCACCCCGGCCCTTCACACCTGGAGGGTGGCGCTGATGAAGCCCGCGGCCCCTGACCTCACCTCGCCCGCCGACGGCGCCACCCTGGACGACCCCACGCCCGTCATCTCTGGCACCGCCCCGCCCGGCAGCACCGTCACCGTCACCCTGGACGGCGTCGTGGCCGGCACGACCCTGGCCGATGCGGCGGGAGCCTGGTCCTTCACGCCCACCTCGGCCCTGGGGAACGGGCCGCATACCGTGAGCGCCACGGCCCGTGACGAAGGGGGCACCAGTGCGGCCAGCGGCGCCGTGCACTTCACCGTCACGACCCCAACCAGCGGCCCCCCGCCCGTCGACACGCCACCTGGCGAACCCCCGCCCGAGGAGCCCCCTGCCAAGGGAAGTGACGGCTGCGCGGCGAGTCCAGGAGATGCCTCGTGGATGCTGGTGGCCGTGGTGCTCCTGCCCGGTGTCATCTCCCGGCGACGCCGCGCCCTCAAGGGTGGGAGCGCCCGCCCATGACCGCCCCTCCGCCCGTGCGCCCACCCGCGCGCCTCCACCGGGCCCTGCCCGGCTCCACCTCGCCAGGGCACACGTTACCGAGGCACCTGGGGTTGCCCACCCTCCCCTTGCCCCTGGCCTCTGCACGGGGCCCGCCCCAAGGGCAGTGGCTGCACTCAAGGGCAGAGGCCCCCCCGACACCTCGGTTTCAGCGCCACCGGCCGGGACACAGAGGCCGCCGGACAGGCCAGCAGTGCGCGCGCAGGCGGGCGGCGGGGGGACGCGCACCCCCTTGAGGGCCACGGCCCGTCAGCGTCCCAAGGGGGCGCACAGAGGGGCTACCCGACGCCGCGGTGAAAGTGGCCGCCAATTCCGCCTATACGTATACGTACGCAGCCGCGCCTAAAGACTAAGTGGACACGCAATCTCAAGAAGGGTCAAAACCACCCCGCTGGACTTGCCAAATCGAATTTGCTGATGGGGCATCGTTCGTTCACAATCCGAGGAAGTCAGCCGTGGTGATGGCACCCGCCCAATATTCGATCCCATCGTACATTGACAGGAACTCACGTGGCCGATCCGACTACTTGGACACTCAAGGGATTCTGCGACCATTTTCGCTTCGTGCACACGAAAATGCACGACCATGCATTTGCCTGGGTCTTAGGCGCCGGCGCGTCGCGCGCTTCGGGAATTCCTACCGGAGGCGAGCTTGTAAACAACTGGCTTCATGAGTTACATGAACGAATGGACACGTCGGGACGTCCATTTGAGGAATGGGCCACATCAAGCAATCTTGAGATTGAAGGATTCTTGCTGGAGCAAGCTGCAACCTTCTATCCTCAGATCTACGAGCGGCGTTTCCGCGACCACCCAGACGAAGGGTATGCATACCTCGAAGAACTAATGGCGGGCAAAGACCCAAGCCCGGGATATTCCATTCTCGCGAAGGCCATCGAAAATACGCGCCATCGCCTCGTGGTCACCACCAACTTCGACAATCTAATAGCAGACGCTCTCGCCATATACACGGACACATTTCCCTTTGTCGTGGGGCACGAGGCCCTCACAGGGTTTGTGCGGGCTGCGATGCGTCGCCCTCTTGTCTGTAAAATCCATCGGGACTTGCTATTGGGCCCCAAGAGCGACCCCAGAAGCTTGAAGCGCCTGCATGAGACTTGGGCAGGTGCGCTGAGGTCTCTCTTTTCTCACTACACGCCCATCTTTGTAGGCTACGGCGGAAACGACGACAGCTTGATGGATCTCTTGGAATCGCTAGATCAGGGAGACATCAAGGGGCAACTCATCTGGTGCTACTACGAGAAGAGCACTCCGAGCAATCGAATTAAAGACCTTGTCAAGCACCACCGAGGTACCCTGGTCCCAGTGCCAGATTTTGATTTGTTAATGATTTTGCTTGGATCCGCGCTTGGAATCGAGCCGCTGGATTCCATTATCGAAGAGCGTGCAAAAAAGCGTGCAGAGAATTACCGAGAGCGTGTTCTGGCGCTTGACACCTCAGGCCACCCAGAAGTTACAGCTGCACTCAGTTCGACCTTGGAGCGCGCCGGCGGCTGGTGGGCGTGGGATGCGCGTGCACAGAGGGAAAGGGACCTCGAACAGCAAGAAACAATCTATCGGCAGGGACTTCACAAGTTCCCCAAATCCGCCGAGCTACATCTCAGCTTTTCAAAATTCCTGTCAGACAAATGCAGCAAACCTGTCGAAGCTGATAAAATCATTTCCAAAGCAATCGAGCTCAACCCGAGGAGCGCTCAACTCTATGTAGCGCGAGCAGCCATCTATTTGGAGGCCCTTAGAAATCCAGACGAGGCTGAGCGCCTGCTCCAAAAAGCCCTAGAAGTCGACCCTGATCACCTACAAGCAATCATCAAGTACGCCAATCTGATAAGCACCTATCGAGGCAAACTTGATGAAGCGGAGGCGATGTTCAAAAAAGTCATTGAGACCAACCCTGGCAGACTAATTTGCCATGTAAACTATGGTCGGTTTCTTGCTGCATGCAGGGGTGATGTGGCAGCCGCTGAGCTCGCCTATCGACAGGCCTTGAATTTGGCGCCCGAGACAGCGCCTATCATCATGGCCCTCGCCGTATTCTATTCGGAATATGGCGACCAATCCAAAGCGGAGCCCCTGTTCATTCGAGCGATAGAACTCGACCCCAAAGATCAAACATATGCCGCAAACTACGCGGAGTTCCTCATCGCCAATCAGCGATCAAGAGAGGCACGCACGATCATTCAGAATGCCCTTAATGAAAAGCGCGAGAGCTACTATGTTGTCGCAATTCTGAATTTTCTTGGGGCCCTGGTGGAACGCTGTGAAGGTCGCGACGACAGTCGCTTCATCGGCGAACTCAGGTCCATGGTCGATGAGAGAATAATGCGTAACACGTGGGGGCATGATGTTCTAGAAAAGAAGTTCTCCCAATTGCTTGCTCAGAACGACGTGGACTTCTATACAGCTATTGTTAGCGCGTTTCGAATGGGGAATTTTTCTATGCTCGATTCTTTTGAGCGATGGAAGCTTGTCGAGCCTAAATCAAGCAAGGTGCCACGTTCGGCGTAAACGCCGAAGCCTGCCGGACCTATATGCAGTGAGGCGCATCAGGCGAAGACTGGTTGAGGGAGGTGGCAGGCGCCGAGGGGCCGAGGAGTACCGCTGACGGGGCCGCCTGAGCTCTGTGCGCCCGGCCGGTGCAGAGGCCGCGCAGCCCCCTTGGGTACACGCCTGCCCAAGCCGCCTGCCCATGAGGTGCGGCAGGAGCTTGACTCTCTTGGCTGTGGCAGCTTGAGCCTCACCACCCCACACATTGCAGGAACCCTCGCACCGGGCCAAGCTCGCACCTGCCGTGGGCAAGCCCAGGGGCTCCCGAATCGCGCGTCCCCCTTGTGCTCCCTTCACGAACGCTGCCTTCACCGCGGACAAACCTCACGAGGTTCCACGGCGCCTTCGCTGAGGCCCCTGCTGGCGCTGCGCAGGTGCGGAGGAAGCAGCGTGCTGCGCGGTTGGACCAGGCGACGCTGCTCAAGCGCAGTTTCGACTTCGACGTCTTCACCTGTCCTGGCTGCGGCGGGCCCCGGAGGGCCCCCCTCGAGGGCCACGGCCCGCCAGCGTCCCAGGAGGGCGCACTGAGGGGCTACCAGACGCCGAGGTGAAAGTGGCCGCCAATTCCGCCTATACCTATACGTAGACGCCATAGGTCACTGCCCCCACGCGCGGATCCAGAAGAACTGCGAAGCGCTCTACCAGAAGAACTGTCAGGCCCTTCAGGGCCTCGGTCCAGGTCACCTTCGATGTGGGAAGCCCGGTGTCCGTGAGGGATTGCCGGGATTCTTCGACAACGAAGCGCCGTGGGGAGGAGTGCGGCCTCCTCGGCTGATAAAGCAATGGCCTGATGCGCCCGTGAGCCAGTCTGCCTTCTGTTCGGCACATCCCAGTGCAAGCGACTGCCTGGAGTCTGGCTTCAATTTCAGTGAAACCCCTGGCATGCTCACACTCCGAGTTGGAAGGGACTCTCACATGAGCATCAAGCCGGTCTTCAGCCGCCCGCCGCAGCCTCCCGCGCCCATCGCGGGCCGGGCCTCGCCAACAGCGTCCACTCCACGGCCCCCACCCCCCCCGGCCCGAAGGAATGAGGAGTCTACCTTCGAGACGACGCCCCGCCCCGGCGGCGTCGTCCCGGGCCGAGGCGGAGGTCATGGCGAGCTGCCCCAGAGGCTCGACCAGCTTCGGAACACGCCTGCCTACTCGGCCCTGCCGGAAGGCCTGCGGCTGCGAACGGAGACGGCCATCACGACCAGCTCCAACCCCGTCCAGACCGCGACCAACATGCAGCGCCTGGTGGCCTCTCCAGGGGTCTCTGGCCTCGGGGTCGCGACGCAAGAGCAGCTGGTGGGAACGCAGTTGACGCGGCCAGGAGACAGCCGGCTGGCCGGAGAGCTGTCGTCTCTCGCGAGCGACACGTCCTTCCAGGGATTGACGGCGGCGCAACGGACGGAGGTGCTCAGCGGCATCTCGACCCACGGCAACGCGGAGGCCTACCTCCGCTCGCTCGGCAACGATGCCCTGCTGACTCTGGCCGAGGCTCCGGGCGGCGCGGAGAAGCTGCGCGCGCTGCGCTCCGCAATGGCCTCGGAAGGGCTGACGAGCGCGGAGCAGGCCCAGGTGGACCGCATTGACTCGGCCACCTTTACCCCGGGAGCGGGCCTGACTGTCAGCGGGAGCAACGCCGACCAGGCGAGCTATGTGCACATGGTGCGCCGGGAGATGCTCACCTCCCCCTCGTTCCGCACGCTGATGAACACCATCAACGCCGACTCGGCCCATCCCATCACGGTGAACACGGGGCGCGGTCAGGCGGGAATCTTCGTGGATGGCTTCCAGTATCCCTCAGCCGGCCAGCAAACCATCGATCTGGACGACTTCGAGCAGTGGCCTCTCACCCCTCCGGCTGGCAACCCCGACGCCATGGCCCGAGGACAGAATCTGGTCCATGCGATGGCGGAGGCGTACCAGGGCGCTCTGGGAAATGGCTATGCGGTCAGTCACACCGCGGCCATCAATGCGGAAAACCAATATCGGCGGGACATCGGTCAGACGTCGCAGTTGCGGCTACCTCCGAATGACACGGCGAGAGGCCCCGGTGGAGAGGTCATCTTCCAGTACGACAACGGCTACCAGGAGCAGATCCGCGTCAGCGGTAACAACATCACGGGCATCACCCGTGTCAATCCGAGCGGGCCGTGAACCTGCGGCTCTTGTCCCTCACGCTCATGATGACTTCGATGGAAACAGCCATGGCTACCGGCAAACCCGATGCTCCAACGCAGCAGGCGCAGCCCCCCTTGGAGGCGGCCTTGGCTCGGAGCACGGTGGCTTTCGTGGGCACGGTCGTCTCGGTGGGCGCACCGCCGCCTCAATGGGCGGGGCGCATTCCCATGTACCAGGAGGTTTGCTACCGGCTCGATGAGCCCCTCAAGGGACACGTCTCTGGCCCGGAAGTGGTGGTGCGCCACGTGGTGGTGGCCCACAGCCCCACGGCCCAGCCCGGCGACGTGCCCGGACTCTCTTCGAAGCTCTTCGCTCCGGGGACGAAACTCCTCGTCCTTGTCACGGGGAAGACGGACCAGGGTGGACTGGTCAGCCTCGAAGAGCGGCTCGGAGCCCAACCCGTCACGGCCGAGTTGCTGACCCGCGTACGGACCCTGGTGAAGTAGCTGGATGATGCCGTACGTGTCGACCCGGCTCCCCAGACCCGGAGAGGGCGCGAACGGCAGGTTGGCGTCCTTGGGCCAGAGTGTGACGCGGAAGCAATTCTCGCAGTAAGCAACGCTCCCAACTTCGCTGGTGGTGAGCCAGCACTGCTTCGGGGGTGGAGCTCATGAACGCGCTGCATGCCTGGACCTTGTGTGCTGTTCGCGAGCCGGAGGGGACTGGCGGTGCTGGAAACCGCGTGCCACCCCGCCCTCCGGCGCCAGCCCCAAGTCCGCACAACAGGGGCCCAGTCCTTCCCATGCTCCTCAGGGAACCAGCGCGACGAGCTGGTTGTTCTCCGAGGGGGTGAACTTGAGGGACTGGAAATAGAACGCTTGGTAGCAACCGCCAGAGGCGCCGCAGTTGCCGGACGCGTCGGCGCCGTTCAGGAACGGCGAGCCGTCGGGCGTCCAGCCCTGCCAGAAGCTGATGAAGGCGTAGCACAGCGACTCGTCGTAAGCGCCGACCGTCGACATGTCCTGGCTCCGGATGACGACGTAGTTGTTGCCCGTGCCCGTGAGGTCGACCGACCAGGTGACCATGTCCGGCTCCCAGTCGATGCGGTAGCGGTACACCGACGCGCCCCAGCCGGAGGTCGTGTCGGGCAGCGGGTTCGGCGGGGTGCCGGTCCACAGCGGCGTCGCGGTGTTCGCGTACGCCTTTTTCTGCCACCAGACGTTGGTCGACACGCTCTGCGTGCCACACGGCGAGGACCCGGGGGTGCAGTGGCCGGAGAACTCGAAGTCGATCTCCTGCTCCTGGTCCTGATCGAATTCGCTCAAGTAGAAGGTCGTGGTCACGCCGCTCCCGGCGCCCACCTTGATGGACAGCTCGTACTGGCCAAAGCCGAGCGCGACGCCGAGCCGCATCTTCGCCGAGTACCAGGAGCCCGCCCCGCCCCAGTTCGCCATGTTCATCGTCGCCAGCTCGATGTTCGGCCCACCCCCGCCCGGCGGCGGCGAGTAGCTGTAGGTCGAGGACGCGTACGGCCCGCTCGTCAGGTTGGTCCAATCCGACGAGCCGAGGCTGTAATAGACGCTCTGCCCGGCGACGGTGAGCCCGCGAGCGGGGTCGGTCTTCAGTTCGCGACGTGCTTTGCCCATGGTGCACCGTGGTGACAATGGTGAAGAGTTTCCAGCCTGCGAGTGACTCCTCGCCGGTGGGCGGCATCACCGCATCACAGAGACGGACCGGGGCTCTCGGTGTGATGTGCCTCGGGTGATGACGCGGCGCGCGGGTGCAACCTCCGGGAGGAAGACCCGTCGGGCCTCGTGCAGCAGCGAGAACACGCGCTTCGGACGGCTATACGCTCCGGCCGGGATAGACTGGCGCGGTGAGCGACACCCTTGATGACCTTGCCCGCGCGGCCGAGGCCTTCGAAGGCCACGCGGAGGTGGAGAGCTTCCAGTTCCTGCTGAACGCCTGGCGCCAGCGGCGCGAGGCGCGTGTCGCCGCGCTGGTGGAGCGGCTGTCGTCGCGGCTCACCGCCCCCCCCACTCCGCGCCGGTACAGCGAATGGTCTCTGACCATGAAGGAGCATCACCCGCTGGACGTGCCGGGACTGCTGGCCACCTCGATGACGACGGTGAACAGCGGGTTCTGGGGCCACCTGCCCAAAGAGCTGCACATCCTCACCCAGTGGTCATCGGACCCACGCCTCACCCCGGTGTTGCTGGACCTCGTGTTCAGGCCTGCCGCGCTCGACCGGCACTCGTTCAGGGCGCTTTGCCGCGCGTTCAAGGCCACGAAGGACCCGCGCGCCCTGGAGCCGCTGCGGGCGCTGCGGCTGACGCTCCCGTCTGGCTTCAACCAGACCGGGTTGCTGGACGAAGTGCTCCAGGCCATCGCCGCCGTGGTGCCCCCACCGCTGGACGCGGCGACCCTGGCCCGGTGCATGGACCTGGAGCAGGCCCTCTCCGAGCGCGAAACCTCCGAGGCACGAAGCGCGTCCATCCGCGAGCTCCTCCTGGCGCGTGTGTACGCGGACCCCAGGGACACGTCCGCGCGGATGGTGCTGGCCGACCACCTGCTGCAGGACGGGGTGCCGTGGGGCGAGCTCATCATGCTCCAGTGCATGCCGCGCTCGAACAGGGCTCGCATCGAGCGATTGCTGGAGACGAACGCGTGGCAATGGGAGGCTCCGCTCGGCCCCCATGTGGCGCGGGGCTCCATCCGCTTCGAGCGGGGCTTTCCCTTCGCCGTCCGGCTGAGTCGCGACTGGAGCGGCGGGCTGCCCGAGCCCGGACGGGTTTGGAGGACGGTTCGGGAGGTGGACCTGGCCGGGACGCGGTTCTTGGATGCGGCGAAGTGGCTCTCGCACGAAAACCTGGGTGGAGTGACGATACTGAGGGGCGTGGTTCCACTCGTCGCGCGGACGCTGGCCACCGAGAGCCTCGGGGTCGGGGTGCGGCAGCTCGGGCTGTCGGAGGGCCTCCCTCCGGGATTCTTGAGCCTGTTCAAGGAGCTGTCGCGGCTGCCCCGGCTGACGCGCCTGTTCCTCCGGAACGCGACCTCGACGGATGTGTACCTGTGCGTGGACTCGGGACTGGCCTCGCGGCTGGAGCGCTTTGAAGCACACGCCCCGGGCCAGTGGGCGCTCGTGGTGACGCCTTCGGAGGATGTGCCCGTTCGTGCCACGCTGGTGAGCAGTGCGGGCGCGAACCATCTGTCTGCCGCCGTGCACGCCGCCATGGGCTTCAGCACCCGGGCCCTGCGCGTTCAGGGAGCGGCCCGCGTCCCCCCCGAGGCGCAGCAACTGCTAAGGGCGTCGGTGTCCGGGTACGCCCGAGTGGAGTGGCGCTGAGATGAAGCTGGGCCCCGCGAGTCACCAACTGGAGCTGCGGAAGCCCGAGCCGCTGCCCGACGACGAACCCCCATCGTCGCTGCTGCTCCAGGACGAGCTGCTCCAGGACGAGCTGGTGCTCCGGGGCCGGGCGGCCTCCCTGCGGCGCTCTTCTTCCTCCTCTCGCCGCCGCCGCTCCTCCTCCCGCCGCCGGCGCTCTGCTTCGCGTCGCTCCTCCTCCTCTCGGCGACGTCGGGCCTCCTCTCGCTCGGCTTCCCGGATGGCATCCAGCGCGGACCGCTCGGCCCATTGCGCGGCCTGCTCCGCCGCCGGGTAGTGCCCCTGCCGCAAGGCCTCGCGCGCATCGGAGAGCTGCGACGCCCCGGGCCTCCCGGAGATGCTCACGCCGTAGTCACCCGACCAGCGGTCCGCGCGCTGCACGGCGCGGCTCGCCTCCTCGATGGCACCCACGGCGCGCTCGGCCGCCTCGAGCTCTCCTCTCAGCGAGGAGGCCGCGGTCTCCAACCGCGACTCGAGGCGCCCGGCCTCCGCGTCCACCGCGTTCCAGTCCTCGTGAGCGGCGTCCAGCCTCCGTGCCGCCATGGCGAGCGCGCGGCCCATTTCCTCCACCGCCCGCCGGGCGCGGGTCGTCTCCTGGCTGTCGGTCACTCCGTCGCTGGCGGCGCGCTTCGCGAGCGACTCGGCCTCCTTCAGCTCGGCCTTCGCGGACGCGATGCGCTCCCCTGCCCTCGCGTGCAGCTTGCGGTCGTTCGCCACGCCTTGCTGGACCTGGGTGAGCGCCAGGGTCGCCGCGGTGAGTCGCTCGGCCGCGGAGAAGGGTTCGGAGGGACGGGCCGCCACCGCCTCCCGCGCGGCATGAAGCAGGAGCCCGCCCGCCGCGAGCGCCGCCTGCGTGGGCGCCATGGTGCGCAGGTCGGCGGCCTCGGTGGCGCAGGCGGTGGCCAGCAGCTCGGTGGCCATGAGCGTCCGCGCGTTCGCCGCCTCGGCGGCCTCGAGCTGGCGGACCTTCTCCTCCAATTCGTCCAGGCGGTGAGCGACGAGGGCGTGGTGTCCCTCCACCTGGCGCAGCAGCTCCGCGGTGGCGAGCAGCCGCGCGGCGTCGAAGGCGGCATCCGCCTCGCGGAGCAGCCCCGCCGCCTGCTTCCGGTGCGAGGCCGCCTCACCCAGGTTGTCCCCCACGGTGCCGTTCGCGTTCGGGTGCACGGGGTCTCCCGCGCGCAGGCGCAGCGCGGAAGGCTGGTAGCGCCGCGTCACCTCGCCCAGCAGCGCCTCCCGTTCCGCCGCGAGCCGCTCCAGCCGCCGCGCCTCGGTCAGACAGGCCTCGCGTCGAGGGGCGAAGCGCGCCAGGGCCTCGCGGCTGTGGGCGAGCACGGCATCCACCTCGGACACCCGCGCCAGCGCAGCGGTGAGCCCGGTGCACGCCGGTTCCAGAGCCCCCTCCCCCAGCGCCTCGCGGGCCTCCGCGAGTGACTGCTCGCCCGAGCCCGCGAGGTGGGACGGATTGGAGCCCTCCTCGCGCAGCAGCGCCGAGGGCGGCTTGCCCATGGCCTGGCCCAGCTCGGTCCTCGCGGTGTCGATGGCCCCCGCCGCCCGGGTCAGCTCGGCGCGAGCCTTTCCGGCCATCGTGACCAGCGCCTCGGCTTCCGAGGTGCGCGTGCGAAGCAGCTCCAGGCCTTCGGTGAGCGACTGGAGGTCGGCCGTGACGGGCCGCTCCACCAGGGCTTCCGCCACCGCGTTTCCCTCGTGTGTGAGCAGCTCGATGGACCGGTCCACCCAGTGGCGGGGCAGCCCGGTGGCGACGAGCGCGACGCCCGCGCGCTCCGCCGTGGGCAGCACCTCCGCACGGCCGCGCCCGAGCACCGCGCGCAGGGCCCGGGTGTCCATCCCCTGTCGCAGCCCCTCCTGGAGCGGACCCTCGAGCGCCCCGAGCGGGTCCTGGAGCAGCAGCGCCCGTGCACGCTCGACGCACGCCTCCAGCGCGGGCGCCACGCGTCCCACGAGCGCCGGGGCCCGCAGCCCTTCCACCTCCGCCTCGTGGCCGCGCAGCTCGGCGGACAGGTCCACCAGCCGGGCAATCTGCTCCCGGGCGTGCTCCGGCGCATGCTCCAGCGAATCGAGCGCGGCGAGCGCGTTCGCGGCGCGCGTGTTGAACGCCTCGACGAGTGCCTCGAAGGACAGGGAGAACGGCTGGTAGCTGGCCAGCGGTCCGATGAGCTTCTGCGCGTCGGTGCGGCCGCCCCGGAGCACCAGCTCGACCCCCTCGTCGGGGTGGAAGACGATGGGCTGGTCGCGCAGCAGGTGCGTGACGCGCGTGTACCGCCCGGTCGTCAGGTGCTTCCCGAACCCGTTCAGGACCCCCGTTCCTCCCGTGAGCCAGGTGTCGGCCTCGCCCAGCACGCGCGACGCGGCGACGGACAGCAGGAACAGCTCGTCCACGTCCGAGGCGAGCTTCAGCGCCCGCTCGCGCGAGACGCCCGCATAGCGCTGCTCGATGTCCTCCCGGGAGCGGCCGGCCACGCCGTGGGTCCGGTCCAGCAACCCGAAGAGGGCCTGGGTCTTCTCGTCGATGGCGGTGCGCCACTGCGTGTAGCGCGTCAGGGCCTCGCGCCTGCGCCGGTTGCGCCGGAAGCGCGCGATGCCCAGGGCGGTGAGCAGCGTCACCGAGCCCATGAACACGCCGAACACGCGCAGGGCGCGCTCCACCTCGGCCTTCCGGATGCCCGCGAGGGCCACCGCGTAGGCCTCGTCGCTCGCGCGCACCCACCCGGTGAACGCAGGCTCTCCGCGCTCGAACGCCTCACGCGCCTTCCGCAGTGCCTCACGCGAGGCCACGAGGTGCGACTGGACGAGCGGCGCGTCGGGCCGCTTCTCCGCGGCGTCGAGCAGGCCCGGAAGCGCGTTCATCCGCTGCTCGCGCTGGGACAGGTCCTCCAGCACCTTGCCCAGGGCCTCCCGCCGCGCCACCGCCTCGCCGAAGCGCGCCTCCCGGTCACCCGACAGCACCTGGGCGGCGGACCGGGCTGCTTCGAGCGCTTCCTGGGCGGCCCCCACCTCCGGTGGCTCGAAGCGACGGAGGGGATGCGCCAGGAGCGACGCGAGCGCGGTCTCCTCCTGCCGGAGCCTCATGAGGGCCGCGCGACATTCCTCCACGCCCTTGCGGGCCTCGTCGATGGCGACCCGCAGCGTCTCGTGCGCCGCCTCCGCCTCCTCGAAGCGCGCCTTGTCCGCGGGCTCCAGCAGCTTCAGCGCGAGGGCCACCTTCGCGCGAAGCCCCGCGAGGTCCGGGTTGGCCTGGGGCACGAGGGGCACGGCCCGCCCCTGGAACGTCTCGTCCCGGAGCGCGGCGATGGTGTCGAGCGTGCCCAGGAGCCCTTGCAGGCGGTCGCGCAGCGAGACGCGCCGCTGCTCCCGCGCAGCCTCCTCCTGGCTCACGGCGCGGGCCAGCCGGGTGTCGATGGTGGTGATGGTGTCGCGCGCCGCATCGACGACGCGGCCACCGTCGCGCATGGCGGCGATGGCGGCCGCATCCAGCGTGCCCACCCAGTGCTCCTCGCCCAGCCCGCGCCGGTCCTGCGCGTCCGAGGCGAAGTAGGACAGGTTCCGCTCCTCCAGCGAGAGGAGGAAGATGGCGCCGTCCTGCTCGCCCGTGCGCGGATGCTTCAGCGCGCCGAAGCGCGTGCGATTCGACAGCCCCTTGCCGAGCGCGTGCTTCACCGCCTCGATTCCCTCGAAGGAGGTGCCCTCGGCGTCGGCGAAGCGCTCACCCTTGGCACTGTCCAGCAGCACCACGGTCCAGTGAGGCGCGTTCGCCGTCAGCCACTTCTCCAGCTCACGAAGCCGCTCGTCCGACACGCCAATGTCGCCCTTGACGTAGAGGTGCTGCGACTCGGACCACAGCTTCACGACGCCCACCGCGCTGCGCACGCGCTGGGGGCGGCTGCCAGCCTGGGCCGGGACGGAGAGGAAGCCGATGCCAAGGACCAGCAGGACGGTCGCGACGACCGGGAGGGAGTGCTTCATTTCTATCGGAGGGCTCCTGTCGGAAAAGCTGCTGGAGCCTAGCGAAATCGGCTGGGGCCGTGCGCCCATTCCTCTACGAGCGCGGGGACGGAACACAGCAGCAGCACGCTGAGTCCCCTGCTGGCGCTGCGCAGGTGCGGAGCAAGATGATTTCCTGGCGTCCGCACTCGCGGGGCTCGACGGGAGCGGAACCGCAGGTGCGGCGGATGCCGGCTCAGCGGATTGACTGGGCGAGCCCGATGAGAATGCCCTCGGGTCCGCGGATGTAGCAGAGCAGGTACACGTCCTCGTACCGCACCACTTCATCGCTGACGAGCTCCGCACCGTGTTTGTAGAGACGCTCGAGCGTCTCATCGAGGTCGTCCACCTCGAACATGACGCGGAGGTAGCCCAGGGCGTTCACCGGTGCGGTGCGGTGATCGGCGACCACATCCGGTTCGAGAAAGCGTGAGAGCTCGAGCTTTCCGTGGCCGTCCGGCGTGCGCATCATGGCGATCTCGACGCGCTGGGAGCCCAGGCCGGTGACGCGCCCTGCCCACTTGCCCTCCACCATGGCGCGTCCTTCGAGTTCGAGGCCGAGCTCGGTGAAGAACGCGATCGCCGCGGTGAGATCCACGACGACGATTCCGACGTTGTCCATTCTGATAGCCATGTGGCCAGACTACGGACGCCCCGGCGCCACGTGTCAACCCAGGTTCAAGGAGCGGCTCCACCGAAGTAGCGGAACGAAAAACGCCCCGGCCACCCTCGCGGGCAACCGGGGCGCTTCCCGTCAGACGGAAGGAGGCCGGAGGAACGGCCCCTTCCGCCCGTGGCTCAGTTGAACTTGACGATGAGCGTGCCGTCCGTGAAGCCGCCCTTCGCGCCGAAGACCTGCACGTAATACTTGCCCGGCTCGAAGCCGTTCAGGTTGCAGTTCTCCGTGCTGTGCTCGTTCACGCCACGGCAGTCGTAGGCGGAGGCCGAGGGCACCGCGGCGCGCTGCACGTACAGGTCCGCGTTGCCCGTGCCACGCAGCTGGACGTGGATGTTGCGGGTGCCACCGTCGGTGCGCTCCGGAATCTGCACGGTGAACACCTGCGACGAGCCCGCCGCGCCGGACAGGCCGGAGATCTGCACGTTCGGCTCGATGGGCACGTAGCCGCCCTCCCACGTCACCACCAGCGACACGCCGGCGTAGGCGCTGAAGCCGTTCAGCATCGCGTACCAGGTGCCCTGCGCCGGAGCGGCGAAGGTGCACGTCTCGTTGTTGCCGCCGGAGTACGGACGGCAGTCGTACGAGGTGGACGTCGGCGCGTTGTTGTAGCGGACGTACAGGTCCGCATCACCCGTGCCACCGGACATGGTGAACTTCAGGTTCTTCGCGCCCTCGGGCACCACCACGGAGAAGTACACCTTGCTGCTGCGCGCGCCGGAGAGGCCCGTGACGGGGACGTTCTTCTCCATCGGGGTGTTGACCGGAGGAGGCACCGGCACGCCCACGCCGACGGCCTTCCACGCGTTGCTCACCGAGGTGACGGTGGCGGCGTCGTAGCCCAGCTGCGCGGCCGCCTGCTCCGTGGCCGTCTTCGCGGCCTCGAAGTTGGAGGACGGCAGGAGCAGGTCCGCGTTGGCCTTGTAGAAGATGCGCGCGGCCTTCTCGATGCCGATGCCCGCGACGGCCTGCGTCGTCTTGCCGCGCGGGTGCGTGCCACCCTGCGACAGCAGGTAGAACGCCAGGTTGGAGATGCCGGAGCTGTAGTGCACGTCCGTGCCCGACGAGTAGTCCGGGTAGTAGTCCAGCGAGACGCCGTCAACCGTCGGGCTGTTCATGTAGCGGAGCGCGTCGTTCGGGATGCTCGGCGTCCAGACGTCGTCGCCGATGAGCCAGTGGCGGGCGGTGACGTCACCCGCACCGTCGCCGTACCACTCGCAGACCGCGCCGAAGATGTCCGACATGGACTCGTTCAGACCGCCGGACTCACCCGAGTAGATGAGGTCCGACTCGTTGTCCGTCACGGCGTGCGTCAGCTCGTGCGCCGTCACGTCCAGCGAGTTGGCCAGGTTGGACGCGTTCACGCCGTCGCCATCGCCGTACACCATCTGGGTGCCGTTCCAGAAGGCGTTCACGTAGTTGACGCGGTGGTGCACGGTGCTGATGAGCAGCGCGCCCGCGTTGTTGATGGAGTCACGGCCGAACAGCGAGCTGTAGCAGTTGTAGACGGTGCCCAGGTGGTCGTAGTTGGTGTTGACCACCGCGTCGGCCACGGGGGCCTGTCCCTCGGTGCGCGCCACGGGGCCGGGCAGCGTGCTGAGGTTGTTGCCGGTGTGCATCCGGCGGTTGAGCGCCTCGTGGATGGTCGGAATGCGCAGCTGCACGTCGCCCTTCTGCGCGTCGACCAGGATGATGTCGCGCACCGGGGTGCCGTCCGGCTTCTCACCGGTCTGCTCGAGCTTGTACATCAGGCGCAGCTCTTCGCCGTCACGCCAGTAGACCAGCTCCGCCTCGGGGCTGGTAACGGAGCCCTCGAGCGTGTCGCGGTCCGCGGCCGCCGCGGCCACCGCCGCGTCGGAGGCGATGGAGGCCTTCTCCGCGGCCTTCAGGTCGCTGCGAACGTTGGTGTTCGCCGCGAAGACCTTGCCGTCACGCGCGTGCAGCCGCAGCTCACCGCCGAACACCGGCAGGCCCTGGCGGGTGACCGCGTAGCGGTAGTGCACGTCGCCCTGGGGGTCCTTGTACGACTTGGTGAAGGTGAGGTCCGCCGGGTCCAGCTTCAGCAGCGGCGCCACGGTGGCGATCACCGACGCCAGGTGCGGGGCCTGCAGCGACTCCGCGCCCACCGAGTCGATGACGGGCAGCGTGCCCAGGTCCCCACCGATGAAGCTGGGGGCGCCGGACGCGTCTGCCTCGATGACGTTGACGCCATTCTCCAGCCGCTGGCTGCGGCTCCCGGACTCCGGAGCCTTCGCGCCCGCCGCCGGAGCTGCCTCGTTGCACGCGCCAACGAGGAACGACAGCGCCGCGACTCCGAGCGCTCCACGTACTCGATTCTGCATTCTGAAACCCCCTGGGGAAAAACGAACTGGGATGGGTACGGCTGGAATCAGAGTCTCACGTGATTTACGCGACTATCAAGTACCCACGAGATTTTACGGTATTACTGAACTCCCTACCTACCCGTGTGGCTGTGGACCCGAGCGGGCCCGGGCGGTGTCCACGGGTGAGCAGGCAGCGCTCCCAGCGCGGCATGGGACGTCCAGCGTGAGCAGACTGTCCTTCCCTTCCACCCGGGGCCCGTCATGCGTCAGCGATTGCTGTTGCTGCTGAGTGTCGTCTGGGGTGTCGACGTGTGGGCCCAGGTGCCGGAGCCGCTCACGGAGTCGCGGCCCGCGCCCGTGCGGGGCTGGGTGCCGGCCTACGACGCGCACGTCCGTGCGGAGGCGGCGAAGGTGCCGGCGCTGCGGACGCTGCCCGCGGAGAAGATGGCGGACTTCTGCCCCCGGTGGGCGGAGCTGGCGCCCGACGCGCGCCTCCAGTTCTACGCGGACCTGCTGTACGCCATCTCCGGGCCGGAGTCCGGGTGGGACCGGCGGGTGATGTTCAACGAGACGGGCATCATCGACCGGGCCACGCGGCGGCAGGCCGTGGACCCGGTGACGCGCCGGCCCATCCTCAGCGAGGGGCTGCTCCAGCTCTCCTATGCGGACATGGCCGGCTATCCCCCGGCGGAGGGGCTGGGCTGCCGGTTCGACTGGGAGGCGGACCGGGCGGCCTTCACGAGCGATGTGGCGGCGGGCGCGGGGGCCCGCACGTTCCACTCCAGCCACCCGGAGCGCTCGCTGCTGAATCCGTACGCGCAGCTCACCTGCGGCGTGCACGTCCTCCACACGCTGGTGCGGCGCTTCCCCCAGGACGACTTCCGCGCCGCCGCGGGCCGGTACTGGTCGACGATGCGCCCGAAGAAGAAGTCCCACGTGCGGGTGGTGGCGGCGCTCCAGGCGCGTGAGAGCGCCTGCTTCCAGCAGGCACCGGCGGCGTGGAGCGTACTGGCAGCGCTGCTCGAGTCCCTGGCCGGCTGGGCTCCCGGCCCCGCGGCTCACGGGCTCGTCACGGGCTCGCGCGCCGAGCGGGAGGCGGGCCCGGAGCGCCGGGCCAGCGCGCCGCCGGTGGGTCCTCCGTGAGCTGAGCGCCCGGCCCACGGGAGGGTGCAGCCGCGCGCCTGACGGCGGCCTGCCTCCGAAGCCCCGGCTACGCGCTCGCGGCGCGGACGAGCCGCAGCACCACGACGAAGTGCAGCCCGGCGCCCACCAGCGTGAGCGCGTGGAAGAGCTCGTGGTAGCCGAACACCCCGGGCCGCAGGTCCGGCCGCTTCAGGGCATACGCGATGGCGCCCGTGGTGTAGGCGACGCCGCCAGCGAGGATGAGGGCGAGCTCGGCGGCACCGAGCGCCCGGCGTGCATCCCCGAGGTACGGCACCAGCGTCCAGCCGACGGCGACGGCGAGCGCCGCCGTGACGACCTTCGGCGCCCCCACCCAGAACAGCGACTGGAGGACGCCGAGGAGCGCCCCGCACCAGATGGCGAGCAGCAGGCTGTCACCCGCCGCTCCGGTGACGCCCAGCAGCGCCACCGGCGTATAGGTCCCCGCGATGAGGATGAAGATGGACGCGTGGTCCATGCGCCGCATCCACGCCCGCCCGCGCGGGGACCAGTCCACCCGGTGGTACGTCGCGCTGACCGAGAACAGCACCACCAGGCTGATGGCATACAGCGCCGCCGCGGCGGCGGCACGGGGCGTGGGCGCCATCGACACGAGCACACACCCCGCCCCGAGCGCGCTCGCGGCGGCGAACTGGTGCAGCACCCCTCGGAGCTTCGGCTTCTCCGCGGCCCGGGCGTTCAGGACGCGGCCCGCGCTTCGACGGCCGACTCCGACGGCGGACGAGGAATGAGGGAGTCGCGTTGGATGGTGACGAGGCCCAGCTTTTCGAGGAGCACGCAGGCACCATAGCCGAGGTCGACCTCGTGCCGCCGGTAGGAGAAGGACGCGGACGCCGGATGGCGGTGGTGGTTGTTCTGGAAGCCCTCGCCGAGGATGAGCCACGCGGCCAGGTGGTTGTTGCGCGAGTTGTCCGGCGTGTCGAAGTTGCGCCCGCCCACCGCGTGCCCGAGCGCGTTGACGATGCCCCCCTGCACCGGGTGGCTCATCATCCCCAGGAACCACGCGGCGCCCAGGAGCCAGCCGATGCCCACGCCCAGCGCCAGTCCCACCGCGGCGTGCAGGAGGTACGGCAGGTACCAGCGCCCGGTGCGGTTCAGCGCGTTGAGCGGGAAGTCCAGGTCCCTCGCATGGCGCGTGTACTCCGGCTCCTCGCGCAAGAGCCCCACGATGACGCGCTTGTAGTTGCGCAGCTGCTCCAGCCCGATGCCGAGGAGCCCGACGTTGACCGGCGAGTGCGGGTCCAACGGCGTGTCGGAGTGCGTGTGGTGGAGCCGGTGCATCACCACCCACGCCTTCGGGTCCAGCCCCGTGAGCCAGTTGCCTCCGGTGATGAGCGCCCCGCGCAGCGCCGGGTGCAGGCGCACCGCCTTGTGCGCCAGGCCCCGGTGGTAACCCACCGAAATCGTGAGGATGTTGAGCAGATACGCCGCCAGGAAGACGGCTCCGCAGATGGCGAGGTACATGGAGGGCTCCAGCTTCCGCCGATGGGTTACCGGCCAGTAGGTTCCGGTTGAGTAAGTTACTCGCGAGTAGGTTAGAGGTCAACGTGGCGAAGAAGAAGCGTTTGTCGGGCGCCGACCGCCGGGTCCAGCTGATGGAGGTCGGCCGGGGGGTCTTCGCCTCGCACGGCTACGAGGCGACCTCGATTGAGGAGGTGGCCCAGCAGGCAGGCGTGTCCAAGCCCATCGTCTACGAGCACTTCGGCGCGAAGGAGGGGCTCTACGCGGCCATCGTGGACCGGGAGATGGACGACCTGGTGGCGCGCATGTCGGAGAGCATCTCCCAGGGCACGCCGCGCGAGCGCTTCGAGGCGGCGGTGCTGGCCTTCATGACGTACGCGAAGGAGGAGCCCGCGGGCTTCGCGGTGCTGACGCGCGACTCGCCGCTGGCCACCGCGCGGCGCGGCCTGACGCGCGTCATCGACGACCTGGCGCAGCGGGTGGGCGACATCTTCCGCAGCGAGTTCGAGCGCGCGGGCTTCAACCCCAAGGTGGCCCCCATCTACGCCAATGCGCTGGTGGGGATGGTGACGCAGGTGGGCCAGTGGTGGGCCACGGAGGGCAAGTCCTTCTCCATCGACCACGTGTCACGGCATGTCGCGGCGCTCGGGTGGATGGGGCTGCGCCACCTGCCCCGCGAGCCGGACTCCCCCGGGGCGCGGCTGGGCGCGAAGAAGCGCGGCTAGCCTTCCTGGATGACGGACAGCACGTTGCCTGCGGGGTCCTTGAACCAGGCAATCAGAGGACCGCCGCCGTGGAAGATGCCCTTCGCGTCGGTGTCCTTCTCGAACTGCGGGTAGCGCTCGAAGCGCACGCCGCGGGCGGAGAGCTGGTCCACGGCCTTGCCCACGTCCGGCACCGGGAAGTTGAGGATGGTGAAGGTGGCGGGGACGTGGTCGTCCTTGGGGTAGGCCAGCACGTCCCGGCCTCCGGCAAGGTGCAGGGACAGGATGCCGTTCTCCACCGACACCTTCAGGCCCAGCGTCTCCTCGTAGAACTTCCGGGCCGCCTGTACGTCGTTCACCGAGAAACCGCTGAACGCCTTGGTGTTCCCGAACATCCTTGCCTCCTGGGTGGAGCTCCTCGAGGCCATCGTGGGGTCCCCCCGGCGCGTGCGCAGCGGGGATGCCGCCGTGCGCCTGGCCTCCGGCCGGAGGGGCAGGCCCCGGGCCGCCGTGTCAGTGGAGGGTGCGGGGGATGGCGTCGGCGATGGACTCTCCGTCCCCCGGGTCGAGCACGCGAATCTCCGTGGCGATGTGGAGCCCACCGGCGATGAAGTAGCCGATGCGAATCTGGGCATTGTCCGTCAACCGGCCCTCCTCGGTGACGTCCGTCCAGCTGTAGCGGGCGCGGTCGTCGATGCGCACCGTGACGTCCTCTCCCGCGGCGAGGTCGTGAACCGTCAGGTGGTCCGGGCCGGCGTCCACGATTCTGCCGGTCACCATCCGCTCCACGTTGGCCTGGTTCTCACTCCAGTTCTCCATCACCATGGCGCTCTCCCGGCCGGTGACTGCTCCCGCGAGGCCCGCCCGGCGAACGAGCCCGAGGCCCTCCGCCCGGCGACGCGAGACGCGCCAACCCGTCCTGCCCTCAAGCTGCGCCCGGCCAGGGCCGGCCACCACACCCGGCCAGGGCCCCTGCTCCGCCGCCATCCGGTGGGGCAGCGGCCCGCAGCGCACGGCTAGTGGCGCGAGCCGCCCACGGCGGCCACGGGCTCCGGCTCCAGCAGGGGGCCTCCGTCCGTCAGCGCGGCGTCCACGGTGGCCATCAGCACCTCCGGGCGGACGGGCTTCTCCAGCACGCGGTTCGTCACCGACTCCATGAACGCGCGCGACTCCGCGGTGTAGGCCCCGCCGGAGATGAACACCACGCGCTCGGCCTGGTCCGGCGCCGTGGCGCACAGGCGGCGGAAGACGGTGGCGCCGTCTGTCTCCGGCATCTGCAAGTCACACAGGATGACGTCGAAGCGGTGCCCCGCCGCCACCAGCGCCAGCGCCTCGCTGCCGCGCGTGGTGGTGACGATGTCGTGGTAGGGCTCCAGCAGCAGGCGCATGGACTGCGCCAGCCTCGGCTCGTCGTCCACCACGAGCACCCGCCCGCGGCGGCTGCGGGACGTGGGCAGCGCGGCGGCCACCGCGGACCGCGAGGAGGGCGTGCTCACCTGCACCGGCGCGGCCGGCAGCAGCACGCTGAAGACGGAGCCCCGGCCCGGCTCGCTGCGCACCTCCAACTCACCCCCGTGCGCGCGGACGACCTGCTGGCAGATGGCGAGCCCCAGGCCCGTGCCCTCGCTGGTGGGCTTGGTGGTGAAGAAGGGCTCGAAGATGCGGGGCAGCACGTGGGCGGGGATGCCGGCGCCGGTGTCCATGACGTCCACCCGCGCGCGGCCGGACGCGTCCGTGCTGGTGCGCACGCGCACCTCGTTCAGCGTGGGGCTGCCCTCGGAGATGGCCTGCATGGCATTCACCAGCAGGTTGAGCAGCACCTGCCCCAGCCGCGCCTCGCTGCCGAGCACGCGCGGCACCGGGCCGAACTCCTCCACCACCCGGGCGCGGTGGCGCAGCGCATGGCTGACGATGCGCACCGCCGGAGGCACCAGCGCGTTGAGGTCCACCAACCCACGCTCCTGGTCTCCCTGGCGGCTGAACACCTGGAGGTCCCTCACGATGAGGCGGATGCGCTCCGCCCCTTCCAGCGCGCCCCGCACCCCGGACAGCGCGTCGCGCGTCGCGGGCAGGCCGCCCTCGGAGAGGATGCGCGCGGCGGCCTCCAGGTTGAGCACCAGGTAGGCCAGCGGGTTGTTGATTTCGTGTCCCACGCCGGCCGCGAGCGTGCCCACCGCGGCCACGCGCTCTGCGGCGACGAGGCGCGCCTGCAGCTCCTTGGTGGCGGTGATGTCGCGGTGGGTGGCCACGAAGTGGGTGATGTCCTCGCCGGTGGCGCGCACCGGGGACAGGAGCACCTCGGTGCGCAGCGGGCTGCCGTCCTTGCGCGTCACCGGCACCTCCGTGCACAGCGGCTCCCCCGCGAGCAGGGCGCCTCGCACGCGCCGGGTCAGCTCCGGCTCCTGCTCGCCATAGACGAAGCACGGGTCCTTGCCCACGAGGTCCTCCCGATGGTGGCCCACCAGCGCGCACAGGGCCTCGTTGACGAACACGGTGCGCAGCAGGCCCGGGGCGCGCACCTCCGCGATGAGCACGCCCTCGTGCACGCCGTGCACGGTGGTGGCCAGCAACTGGAGCTGCTCCACGGCGCGCTTGCGCTCGTCGCTCGCCGCCGCCACCAGCAGCCCGGTGACGGAGGTGACGGCGACGAAGAGCTGCAGCACCAGCAGGTCGTCCGTGATGTGGCCGGAGGAGAAGGGCCCCTGCCCGCTCGCGGTGCCGACGATGGCGGCCGTGGCGATGAACAGCGTGGCGGTGGCCGCGCCGCCCGCGCCGAAGCGCAGCGCCGCCCAGGCCGACATGGGGAAGAGCAGGAAGGCCCCGACGTGCTTCGCGCTCAGGCTCACGTCGGAGAGCATGAAGATGGCCGCGCCCAGCGCGGCGGTGAGCCCCGCCAGCAGCAGCGCCTCGCCCCACCTGCGCGGGCGCCGCAGCTGCCCCAGCGCCAGCAGCGGAGGCGCCATCACCAGCACCCCCATCATGTCCCCCACCCACCACACCCAGATGGTGCGGGCCAGCTCCGCGCGAGGCAGCACCTGTCCCAGCATCAGGCTCAGTGAGCCCAGGGTGGCGCTGGCCGCGGTGCAGGCCGCGCCCGCGCCCGCGCACAGCACCACCACGTCCCGGATGCGCCCCAGGCGGGCGTCGAACCCCACCCGCCGCAGCAGCAGCGCGCCCAGCACCGCCGACACCGTGGCCGCCGTGGCCACCCCCAGGCTCGACGGCAGGGGCGCCGCGGTCAGCCCTGCGTTGACGCACAGGGCGCCCAGGAAGACGGCGGGCCAGCGCGAGGGGCCGCGCAGCACCAGCCCCGCGAGGGCCACCCCGGCGGGAGGCCAGACGGGGCTGACGCTGCTGCCCACGGTGGCCACCAGCAGGCCCAGCCTCCCGGCCACGAAATACACGAGTGCCAGCGCCAGCACCTCCAGGAGGTACCTGACGTTGACCGCGCGAACGCTGGCTCGGAGCAGCCCGAAGATGACCCATCCCCCCAGGTACCGTCCGCTGACGCGACGGGTACCTACGGCTCCCATGCTAACCGGGTCCCCCCGCGTATTGCACCTGTCCCCCGGAGACCAGGCAGGCAAGCGTCCAGGAGCCGATAGCCGGCCATGCAATGGGTTGGGGCCCTCTTGCGTAGAAAGGGGCAAGGAGGTTCACCGAAACGATGTCGCGTCCCGGAATCGCTGCCCTGCTGTCCTTCCTGATCCCCGGTGTGGGCCAGATCTACAACGGGGACATCCTCCGCGGAGTCTTCTGGCTCATCATCACCCCGGGCTTCTGGATCGGCACCGGTGGGTGCCTGGGCTGGGTGTGCCACATCATCGCGGCCGCCACGGCGCACAGCCGGGCGGAGAACCAGGTGAAATACCGCGTCACCGTCGTGTAACGGCACCGGCCGGCCCCTGGGGAGCCGGCGGGTGCCTTGCCCCGAAGTGACAGGGAGCCCGGCGCCGTGGGGAGTGTCCCCGGCACCGGGCTCCGTGCTTTCTCCCCGGCGCGTTACTGGAAGAACGCGTCCGGGAAGGCGTCCGTCGGCTCGGTGTCGACGAACTCCTGGTCGTCCACCTCCACCGGGGTGCCGGTGGCCGTCGTCTGGTCCTCGATGAGGTCCTTCACGAAGGTGGTGAACTCGGTGCCGGCATCGGTGCCCGCGTCCACGCCGCCGTCGCGGGGAGGGGACGGGAACGGGCCGGGGTCCGGCCTGTCGTTGATGTCGTCACTGCAGCCGGTGTAGGCCAGGGCCAACCCCAGGGCCAGGATGCAGCCCAGTGCTCTGAGCGTACCCATGACGTCAGGTCCCGTCGCCGTTGGCGCCCGGGTTGGGCGTGCGCAGGTAGGGGAAGGTCGTGTCGAACTGCGACGCGTCCTGGAGCACGGCATCGTGGAACGGGATGTTGCGTGACGGCGCCTGCGTGTCATTGGCCAGCAGGTAGCCCATGGACACGCGCAGGGCGATGTCCACCACGTCGTCACCGGGACGGCGGCCGTTGGGGAAGCCCGCCGGGTCACACCCGCTGAGGGTGGTGTCGAGCGCGCCGTCCTTGAAGCAGCCCGCGGCGCCCAGGTTGTTCTGGTCCGCGCGGGCCTTCACCGGCAGCTCCACGTTGAGGCGCTGCATCTCCGCGGTGGAGCCGTTGGCGTTCACGCCCGTCACGCCGGTGAGGAAGGCCGCCACCAGGTCCGCGCGAGGGAACACGGTGGGCGCCCTCACGCCGGCCTCGGTGAAGAGGCTCTCCAGCAGCGCGGGCAGCGTGGGGTGGGTGACGTAGTCGGCGAACTGGGTGTCGTCCTTCGGCTCGCTGGCGTTGAAGCGGTTCTTGTCCTTGAGGCCGATGACGACCTCGTTGACCAGCGGCATGCCCAGGCGGCTGACCTGGGTCCACGCGCCGCCCTCACGGGCCGGCGTGGCGTAGGTGGCCTTCGGGTTGATGGCGCGCGCCTGGCGCACGCTCGCCGTGGTCCACCCGCCGATGACGGGCTTCTCCGCCGTCCTCAGGCAGGAGATGGGGACCTCCAGCGCCAGCGTGGTGATGTTCTTCCTGTCGAGCGGGTTGGGCACCGCGTTGCGGTTGGCGGCGTCGGCGATGACGGAGGCCGGCGCGTTCACCAGGTCGAAGATGGGGCCCAGGTTGACGGCGAAGCCCTCCTTGCGCTGCCCCACGAACACCCTGGCCGCGCCGGTGCAGCCGGGGATGTTCACGGAGTAGATGTGCTGGCCCGCGTAGGTCGCGTAGGCGGCCGAGTCACCGAACGTCTTCGTGCCGATGTAGTCCGTCGGCTTGAGGAACGTGGCGCTGCCACCATTGGTGTTCGTCACGTCCGCGGCGGTGCCCGTGCGGCGGTTGCCCCGGACGACCTTCAGGGTGAAGGACTCCTGGACGTTGAGCTTGCTGCGGTCCGCCGCGGTGATGGGGCCCACGTTGACGAGGGGCACCGCCACCGTCTTCTTGTTGGCCCCGGTGCCGATGTCCAGGGTGGCGCCGTTGCCGTTGGCGGCCAGGGTGTTGTTGAAGCGGAACTGGAAGGTGAGGTCCTCGACGGCGTCACCGGTGTTGTCGACGTGGATTTCGTACAGCGCGTCCGGGTCCAGCGAGAAGTAGTTGGGACCGCCGTACGCGTCCTGCAGGGGCAGGTAGTTGGCAATCAGCGTGACGTAGGCGTCCCGGCCCGGCTCGTAGCTGCGGAACATGTAGAAGTCGGTGCCGTCGACCTTGGGCATCTCCGTGATGAAGGGAGCTTCCCGGTGACTGGACGCCAGGGCGCCGGTGGCACCCAGGGCTGTCGCGACGGTCAATGCCGCCGCGAGCTTCTTGGCTCTCATTCGCTTCTCCTGTTGAGGTGTAGGGACTGCTGTTGCACCAGGGAGCGCGACGGACGGCTCGCACCCCCGGGACTCTCCTGCGTCCCGGCGGGCTTCGCGGGGGTCAGGTGAAGGACATGCCCACGCCGAACGCGCGCTCGGCGAGCCAGACACAGGCCACCAGGGCAATGGCGGCCGAGCCTCCGACGAGCAGCGCGCGGCGGTAGAGCACCGAGCCGCGCAGGGCGAAGGCCAGCGGGAGGAAGGCGGCCACGCACGCGAGCTGTCCCAGCTCCACGCCCACGTTGAAGCCCAGCAGCGTGACGGCGAGGCTGCCGCCCGGCAGCTCCAGGTCGGCCAGCGTGGACGCGAAGCCGAAGCCGTGCAGCAGGCCCAGCGCGAGCGCCGCCACCCAGCGCGTGCCGCGCACCACCGGGAAGACGTTGTTGAGCGCGGCGGCGATGACGCTCGCGGCAATGGCGGACTCGACGAAGCGCGAGGGCAGCGACACCAGGCCGAGCACGGCGGCGCTCAGCGTGAGCGAGTGGGCCACCGTGAAGGCCGACACCACCTTCACCACGTCCTTCACCGCCGGGCCGAAGGCGAGCACCGGCACCCAGCGGCCGTCCGCCTCCCGGCGCAGCACCGACGGCAGCAGCAGTGCGAAGAGGAAGAGCAGGTGGTCCAGCCCCGCGAAGATGTGCTTCACGCCCTCCACCACCATCTCCCCGAAGCTGCGCCAGGGGGACAGGCCCTCCAGCGACACGCGGGCCGCGTGATTCGAGGCGGAGAGGACCCGCGTCTCGCTCGCGCCCCCGTGGGCGACGCGGACGATGCCGCGGTGCTGCGAATCCCTGTCGAACAGCAGCGAGTAGTCCACGTCCAGCACGGTGGGCGCCGCCGGGCAGCGCGCGGCGAAGTCCAGCACCGCGTAGGCACCGTCCGAGTGGCGCACCACGCGCGCGGCGCTCCCCGGCTCCAGCGTGCACGGGGCGCCGTCCGCGCCCAGCGTCAGGCGCGCGAGCACATAGCCGGCGACGTCCGCCTGGCGCGCGCGCAGCTCGCCCCACGTAATCGCGCCGTCTCCTTCCGCGTCCAGGGTGAGCACCTCGTCCAAGTCCTTCAGCGCGACGTCCCAGCGGCCGGAGAAGCCGCTCCCGTCGCGCGTCAGGTGCAGGTAGCTGTCGCTCGGTTTGTGAGCCAGCGCGGCCAGCGGGGCGAGCAGCAGCAACAGCGAGGCAAGGCGGCTCAAGGCAGGCTCCTCCGCACGCGCTCGGCGCGTGCGGCCAGTGGGGCGAGCAGCAACAACGTGGCAGGGCGGCTCAAGGCAGGCGCTTCCGCACGCACTCGGCGCGTGCGGCCAATGGGGCGAGCAGCAACAACGTGGCAGGGCGGCTCAAGGCAGGCGCTTCCGCACGCGCTCGGCGAGCGCCACCAGTCCGGGGTCCTCGCAGCCGGCGGCCTTCAGGAACTCCACTGCGGGCGCCGCGGCCTCCGGCTTCCCCGCGGCGAGCGCGGCCTCCAGCAACAGCCGCGCGTCCCACGGCTCGCGCTGCACGTCCCACGAGGCCCGCGCGAGCGTGAGGGCCTTGTCCGGCGCCTTCTCCACGTGGAGCGCGAAGCGGGCCTCCTCGCGTGCGTGCAGGCCGTCTCCGCGCAGGTGGCTGGCCGCGTAGCGCTCGGCCAGCTCGGCGGCGAGCGCGGGGCCCTCCTCCGAGCCGAGCGCCGTCTCCGCGAGCACGAGGCGCAGCAACTGGTTGTCGTCCTCCGTGCGCCCGCGCACCAGGGTGGCGGCCTCGCGCGGACGCCCCGCGTCCAGCAGCAGGTCCGCGTAGGCGGCGCGCGTGTACGCGTCACCGGGGTCCAGCGCGAGCGTCCGGATGAAGAGCTTCTCCGCGCGTGCCGTGTCCCCCGCGCGCGCGGCGGCCTCGGCCAGCGTGGAGAGCGCCCACGCCTCCGCCTCCGGGCCCGGAGTTCCCCGGGCCAGCGCCTCCGTGAGCAGTGAGAAGGCCTGGCGCGAGCGGCCTGCGAGGCTCTTCACCTGGGCCTCGCACACGGCGGCTGTCAGCGGCCCGGCGAGGGCCGCGAGCGGCGCGCAGCTCCTGGCCGCCTCGGCATGTTCGCCCCGCACCCCCAGCACCACCGCGCGCGTCAGCCACGCCTGTGCGTCGCGCGGGTCCTCCCTCACGGCCGCGTCGAGGTCCGCGAGCGCCGCGGGAAACTCATGCCGGCCCTGGAGGATGGTGGCGCGCAACAGCCGCACGCCGGGCGGCGGCGTGGCCGCGTCCCACCAGGGAGCGAGCGCCGCCTGCGCCCGGCCGAGGTAGCGCGGGTCTCCCCGCATCCGGCTCTCCTCGATGTCGAGCCTCGCCAGCCGCAGCGCCAGGTCGAGCTGCGCGGGCTGAGCGGCCAGGGTGCGCCGTAGCGCGGCACGCTCCCGGGCGCGGGCATCTCCCGCGGTGGCGGGCACCTGCTCCAGCACCACACCGTCGGAGGCGGGAGTGAAGGGCACCCGCTCGGCGGCGGGAGGATTGCTTCCACACCGCAGGGCCAGCACGGCGGCCACCCCCACCGCGAGGTGGGTGGTGAAGCGTGAGCGGGGTATGTGGGCTCGCATCGGTGACAGCCTTACGCGGCCCACCTCCGGGTGGATTTCCAAGGAAATGACACGCGGCCCGCTGACGCCCGAACGCCTGCTTCCCAACACTGGCGTTGGACCTGGGGACACGGCGTTTCCGGGTGGGAGATCCACCCGGGCCCGCCTCGCTCACTACCTGGCGATGGCGTCATGTGCGGCCCCGCCACCCCTCGCAAGGAGTCGATGAACCAGCAGGTCATTCCAATGGCCACGGTCATTTCCACCCTGTGTTCGCCTGCTCGCTGGAGGAGTCCGCATGCACATCAGCGCACCGTCACTTCAGGAGCGCGCGAAGCGGCTCCATGCAGCCCAGCTCCAGGAGATGCGGCGTCGGGTGGATGAGCTGTTCGCGCGGATGATGGTGGGCCAGTGGATGTGTGGCGTGGTGGTGGCGTGGGTCTTCTCCCCGCTGGCCTGGGAGGGCAAGGCACGCACGGAGTCCTCCCACGTGCAGGCCGCCGTCCTGCTGGGGGCGGCACTCAGCCTGCTGCCGCTGGTGCTCGCGCGCTGGCGGCCGGGCTCGGTGCTCGCGCGGCAGGGCATGGCGGTGGCGCAGATGCTCTGGTCCGCGCTGCTCATCCACCTCACGGCCGGGCGCGGCGAGACGCACTTCCACATCTTCGCGTCGCTGGCCCTGCTCGCCTTCTACAGGGACCCGTGGGTGCTGCTGTCCGCGAGCGCCACCACCATCCTGGACCACTTCGCGCGGGGCGTGCTGTGGCCCCAGTCCGTCTACGGCACGGCGGATTCGGCATGGTGGCGCTTCCTGGAGCTGGCCTTCTGGGTGCTCATCACGGACGCCGTGCTCCTCGCGGCGTGCCGCGTCTTCCAGCGCGAGGCCTGGGAGACGGCCGAGCGCCGGGCGGAAGCGGAGCTGTCGCACGAGCAGAAGCTCCAGACGCAAGCGCAGGCGCTGGTGCGCGCCGAGCAGCAGCTGCGCGAGTTCCAGCAGCAGTACTCGCGCATCGAGAAGCTGGCGACCATGGGGCAGATGGCCGCGAGCATCAGCCATGAGCTGCGCAACCCACTGGCCGCGGCGCGCACCGCGCTGTCCTGCGTCCTGCTGCGGGTGGCGAACCTGCAGGACGCGCTGACGGACTCGCGCATCCTCCACTTCCTCGACGTCACCGAGCGGGAGCTGGCGGTGTGCGCGCGCATCATCTCCGACGTGCTGGACTTCGCGCGCGAGCGGCCGCCCCAGCTCGCGCCCTGCGCGCTGCGCCCGCTGGTGGACGAGGTGCTCGGCGTGGTGCCCCAGCGCGCGGGGGTGCGGCTCGTCAACGAGGTACCGGAGTCGCTCCCGGTGCCACGGCTGGACCGGGAGCTGTTCCGCATGGTGCTGGTGAACCTGGTGCAGAACGCCGTGGAGGCGATGCCTCCGGGCAGCGGCGGCACCGTGCGCGTCCACGCCGAGGGCGGCGCGGGGATGCCCTGGCGGCTGCGCGTGGTGGACGACGGGCCAGGGATTCCCGCCGAGGTGCTGTCGAAAATCTTCGAGCCGCTCTTCACCACGAAGACGCAGGGCACGGGGCTGGGGCTCGCCATCGTCTCCGCGCTGGTGCACAAACACGAAGGCACGCTCACCGTGCACAGCGAGGTGGGCCAGGGGACGGAGTTCCTCATCGAGCTGCCCGCCAGCGCGCTCGCTCGCACCGCGTGACGTCAGGCGCGCGTCGTGCCCGGGCCCCCGCGACGGCGGCAGGGCATCTCCTGCGTCACGCGCCAGGTGGCGCCGCCGTCTTTCGAGAGGAAGCCACGCCAGAGGAAGGAGTCCTCGGTGATGGCGGTGAACATCCAGCGCAGGAGGTGACCCTCCGGGTCCGGCCCCTCGATGTGGATTTCCCCGCCCACCGGCCTCCCCGTCAGGACGGCGAGGAACCCCGTGGTGGCACCCAGCCACACCACGCGCCAGTGGTCCGCCTTCGCGTCGTAGTGGCGCAGCGTGGTGCCGATGCGCCGCTCACCCACGGCCGAGCTCAGGCCCGCCTCGGCGTTGGGGTAGATGAGCACGTCCTGGATGGCGCGCCCGTCGAGCGCCCACGTGAAGGACCACTCCCCGGGCTGACGGAAGACCTCCTTCCCGTCCTCACCGTAGAACACCACCTCCGCGTCCCAGGCGCCGACGAAGCGGCCGAAGAGGTTCAGCTTGTCCGCGTGCGTGGCCAGGGGGCCTTCCGCGCGCAGCAGTGCCAGTGCCCGCTCGGAGAGCGGGGTGGGATGACTCGACATGGTGACTTCCTCCAGGGTTGAAGCGGCTCAGCCCTTCGTCGTGGCGACGCGCTCCCAGCCGGGCGGATAGTTCAGGACGAGGCCCAGCTCATCCGTGTCCACCTCGGCCGTGAAGCTGCCGCCGTTGCTCTCGTACCGGTAGCGCGACGGCGTCAGCCGCGTGTACCGCTGGGGCAGCGTCACCAGGGACAGGTCCGGCATGCGGACCCACGCGGCCGTCACGTCAGCACCCTGCCCCACCTCCAGCGCGAGCCTGCGGATGGGCAGCGTGTTCGTCGAGGGCGTGAAGGCGAGGTCGATGTCCGAGCACCCTCTGAATTGCGGCACCTCCTCCGTCCCCCGCCACCAACGCCGCTGCGCATCGACGCGAAGGGAGAGCGACTGCTCCACGCCCCCGCGCCGCAGCACGATGCGCGCCTCCCGCGTCAGCCATTGCTTGTCACAGTGGAGGATGTAGTCCGCCGCGTACGGAAGGCCGTCCTCCGCGAGCACCACCGAGCCGGCCAGCATCCAGCCCTCGGCGGACTCCCGAAGCTCGAAGTACTCGCTCCCCGGCTGCTCCATCCGATGCCAGACGAGCGCGCGGAGGCACCGCGACGCGGGGGCGGGGCCAGGGGGAGCCCCGGTGTGCTGAGCGGTCATGAGCAGGTCCCCACGAGGGAGAGAAAGGTCCGTCGAGTCATCGCCGTCATACGGAATGCACGGTAGGCGCAGGCCTCGCGCGCCGTCTTACACGTCCTTGCTCCCAGCGTTTCCCAGCGCACGCTCGCGGCGCTTGTCCGCGGCCCGGGCGGCTTGCCATGGTGGCGGCATGCCGCGCCTGCACGCCGCACCCCTGCTCCGCGAATCGGACCTCCAGCTCTTCCGCGTGACGTGCGACGGCCACGACGCTCCGCGCCTGAAGGACGAGTATTCAAGCAGCGAGAGCCTGGTGCTCGCGCTGCACGGCCGCTTCCAGTTCCGCGACGCGAGGACGCGCGCCGTGGTGGGCCCGGGCACCGGCCTGCTCATGCGCGCGCACAACCCCTGTCAAATCAGCCACCCCCACGGCGGAGGCGACGCCTGTCTCTCCGTGCGCGGCCCCTGGGTGAGGCGCGTCGTGGACCCGGCCACGTCGACCTTCGCCGTCAGCGCCGAGGCCTACGTGCGCCTCCAGGCCCTGCTGGCCCGCGTCGCCCGCCAGGAGCCCGTGGAGCGCCTCCAGGTGGAAGAGGCCCTGTGCCTGACGGTGTCCCGCTCCGAGCCGCGCACGGCCGTCGGCAGCGCGCCGAATGCGCGTGAGAGGAACATCGCGGGGGTGATTGCCCACGAGGTCTCCCTGCGCTTCGACGAGCGCCTCTCGCTGGAGGAACTGGCGGAAGGCGCGGGCGTGTCCGTCTTCCACGCGTGCCGGGTGTTCCGCCGGGTGATGGGGACGGGCATCCACCAGCACCAGCAGGAAGTCCGTCTGCGGCACGCGCTCGCCCTGCTGCTGGACACGCGGCTGCCGCTGGCCGAGGTGGCGCTGGAGGCCGGCTTCGCCAACCAGGGCCACCTGGGCAATGCCTTCATGCGCCGCTACGGACGCACCCCAGGTGCCACGCGCAAGGGGCTGCTGCCCTTCAGCGCCTGAGCCACGGCACCGCGCTCACGGCCGCGCGTCGCGCAGCGCGGCCAGCAGTTCCTCCGCGGTGTTGCTCACCGCGCGGGCGCCATGCGCCTGAAGCTCATGGCTCCGGAAGCCCCAGGTGACGCCCACGCCGTACATGCCCGCCGCGCGCGCGGTGTCCATGTCCACGGAGGTGTCCCCCACGAAGCCGCACGCGCCGGGCACCACGCCCAGCTCCGCCGCCAGCGCCAACGCGCCCGTGGGGTCCGGCTTGCGCGGCACGCCCGGCCGCTCGCCATACACGGCGTCGAAGGGCACGCCCGGCAGCAGCTCCTCGACCAACCGCTTCACGAAGACGTCCGACTTGTTGCTCAGCACCGCCAGCCGCGCCCCCGTCCGGGCCAGTGCCGTCAGCATGGCGGGGATGCCGGGATAGGGCCGGGTCCTGTCCAACAGGTGCGCGTCGTAGTACCCGCGCCAGGTGGCCAGCACCGGCGCGTGCAGGTCCTCGCGCCCGGCCGGCACCGCGCGGCGCACCAGCTCCTTCACGCCCTCACCGACGAAGCGCAGGTAGGCGGCTTCCGGATGCGCGGGCAGACCGTGGTGCGTGAGCGCGTGGTTCATCGCGTCCGCGATGTCCCCCAGCGAGTCCACCAGTGTCCCATCGAGGTCGAAGATAACGGCGCGAAGCTGCATGGGATTGAAGTCTCCAGAAAAAACGAAAACGCCCCGGCCGGTGGGCCAGGGCGTTCGGGGCACGAGGGCCCGCGTTTCAGACGCTGACTACGGCGTGACCTGGGCCGTGGGGCCCGGGGGCGCGTCGCCAGCGACGGTCATCACCGCGAAGTTGATGTTCTGGTAGCCGGCCGTGGCGCAGCTGAACATCACCCGCTTGATGATGGCGTACTCGACGTCCTTGTGCGCCTGGATGTTGATGTCGCCCTTGAAGCCGCCCTCGTCGTCCTTCGCCATGGCGTGGAGGTCCTCGTACTGCTTCTTCATGTCCCGCAGCTTCTCTTCCAGCGCGGGAATGTTGAGGTACTCGTCCTTGGAGAAGTCTTCGACGCGACCGACGATGGTGCCCGACACGCTGATCTGGTCGTTGGACACCATGACGACAGGGTGCATCTCCACTTCCTTGACGTTGATCGCCTCGGGAAGCTCGATGTCCTTGGTCATCATCAGCACCTCGCCCGTCGCGGAGAAGTTCGCGATGAGGAAGAGCACGATGATGACGAACATGTCGACGAGCGGGGTGATGAGGAGGTCGGCGTAGCCGCTCTTCTTGCCGTGCGCGCCGTGTCCGAACACCTTGGAGTGCTGGAGACGCTTGCCGTACCGCTTGCCTGGGACCTGGATGGCCATGACGTGTCGTTAGCTCCGTGTACGGCTAGCCCATCGCCGCGGACACCGACACCTGGGGCAGCCCAGAGCCGATGCACTCGTCGATGATGCGAACCAGGTCCTCGTAGCGGACCTTGTCCTCGGGCTGCAGGGTGATGGCGGACTGGTCCGGCAGCTGCGCCTTCAACTCCTTGAAGCGCGCAGTCAGCTTGGACAGGTCCGTCTTGCCCTTGGCATCCTTGGTGAGGGGAATGGGGTCGAAGGCGCTCTGGTCCGCCGTCAGCCGCAGCTCCGTGGGAGTAATCAGCAGGTTGAGCTGGACCGTCTTGGTCTCCTCCTGCTTCTGCTCCTCCTCGGTGCTGGGGCCTCCCGCCTGGGAGACCTGGAGACGGCCAATCTGGGTCCAGACGGCCGTCATGATGAGGAAGCTGATGGTCACAGCCATCAAGTCGATGAATGCGGTCAGGTTGATGGCGACGTCGAGCGACTTCTTGCCCTTGCCACCTTGACCTGTGTCCATTCCGCCGGCCATGGCGTTTCTCTCCTTCGGCCGTGGCTCCGTGAGGAGCCGGTAAGATTACAAAGGGCGCGCCGTGCGTCCCTCAGGGGGACAGGACAGCGCGCCCGGGCACCGGGTTCCCGACCGACTACTCCTCGTCGCGGGCCGCGGGGACGTTCATGTTCTTGAACTTGTCCTTGTTGGCCACGATGAGGTTGAGGACGGAGACGCTGGTCTCGTTGATGTCGTTGATGAGCGCCTGCGTGCGGCCCATCAGCACGGAGAAGGCGACCAGGGCGGGGATGGCCGTCACGAGCCCGAAGCCCGTGCAGTTCATGGCTTCCGAGATGCCGTTGGCGAGAATGGTGGCCTTGTCGGCCGGGTTCACGTTGGCCACGGCCTCGAAGCAGGAGATGAGACCGGACACCGTGCCGAGCAGACCGGCGAGCATCGCCGCGTTGCCGAGCATGGCGAGGTAGCCGGTGCGGGCCTCCAGGCGAGGCGTCTCGCGCAGGCTGGCCTCGTCCAGGGCGGCCTGGACCTCGTCGTTGCCCTTGGGAACGTTCATCAGGCCGGCCTTGATGACGTTGGTGAGCGGCGTGGACTTCTGGCCGGCCACGTAGTTGATGGCCTTGTCCAGGTCACCGGCGTAGATGTGCTTCTTCAGGCCGCGCAGGAAGGCTTCCTTGTTGATGGACGCCTTGCCGAACAGGACGATGCCGCGCTCCACCATGATGGACAGCGCAATCACGAGGCACACGGCGATGGGGTACATACCCCACTGACCGGCCTCCCAGCGGCGCGCGATTTCCTCGAAGAGGCTGCGCTCGGGGCCGCCGGTGTTCGCAAGTACGGTCAGATTCGTCAGAAACCCCAGGTTCATCGCTTGATGCCTCCACTAGGCGGCTGGACCCGCTGAGGCGGGTCTTACATGCCTGCCACCCCCTCGGGCGGATGATCCGCCCTCATGGGCAGCAGGAATGAATGTTGAAATCGGTGTGCCGACTTTAGGAATGCGAGGCGGGGGTGTCAAGGCAGGCCCAGCGACGTTAAGTGCTGAAATCTCACAGGAATTTTGCGCCGGTCCACCCCTTGCCAGGTGGTCTCCCCAGCAGCAGGGCAGGCATTTTCGGGGGGATTCCCAAGACGCGTCGGATGTGACACCGCGCGCGCTTCCGGGCCCCACGAACGCATGCTAAGCGCGGCCTCATGGCGAGGAAGCGCATTGGCGAGCTGCTTTTGGAGCAGCGGGCGATCAGCGTCGCGCAGCTCGAGGCGGGGCTGGCCGCGCACCGCAAGTCGGGACAGCGATTGGGGGCCACGCTCATCGCGCAGGGCGCGATTACGGAGGCCACGCTGGCGGGCGCGCTGAGCCAGGCGCTGGGGCTGCCCCAGGTGGACCTGGCGGCGATCACCCCCGAGTGGGCGGCGGTGCACCTCTTGCGCGCGCGCTTCTGCGAGCAGCACGACCTGTTCCCCATCGCCCTGGAGAGCGTGGGTGGGCGGCGGCAGCTCGTGGTGGCGATGAGTGATCCGCTCAACGTGACGGCGGTGGAGGAAATCGAGTTCACCACCGGCCTGAAGGTGAGCACGCGCGTGGCGGCCCTGTCGGCGGTGCGCAGCGCCATCCTGCGCTACTACCACAAGGTGCCGGTGGCGGTGGCCACCGGGCAGGGCTCGGCGGCTCCGGCCCCGGCGCCACGCGCTCCGGTGGCGGCCCGGCCCTCGGCTGTCCCGGCGAGGCCCGCGGCGCCCGTGGCGAAGGCGGCCCCGCCTCCCGAGGAGGAGGAGGACGAGGTCATCGTCGGAGAGGAATTGCCGCCGGGAGAGACGACCCAGCGCACGTCCCTGGCGGAGCTGATCCGCGACCGGGAGGAGCAGCGCAAGCAGCGTCGCGGGCAGGCCCAGGCAGCGAAGCCGAAGCCGGCGGCGAGCGCGACAGGCGTGCTGGATGACCTGGATTATCTCTTCGGGCAGGCCCGCGAGGACCCGGACCGCATCGAGGAGCTGGAGCGGAAGTTCTGGGCGCTGATGCGGATCATGGCGCGCAAGGGATTGCTGTCGAAGGAGGAGTTCACCCGCGAGCTGGACGACGAGGGCGAGCGCTGACGGGCCGGGGGGTCCATGTCCGAAAACCGCGAGAGCGCTTCACCCGGACATGAGAAGGGTCCGTCCATGGACCTGCTCGACCGCGACGCGTGCTACCGCGTCCTCCAGTCTCGTGATGCCCGGTTCGACGGACGCCTGTTCGTCGGGGTGACGTCGACGGGCATCTACTGCCGCCCCATCTGCCCGGCGCGGACGCCGCTCCTCAAGAACTGTACCTTCCATGCCTCGGCCGCCGCCGCGCAGGAGGCGGGCTTCCGGCCGTGCCTGCGCTGCCGGCCGGAGACGGCCCCGGACCTGGCGTCGTGGCGTGGGACGTCCAACACCGTGTCCCGGGCGCTGGCCATCATCGCGGACGGCGGACTGGATGGGGGCGAGGCGGGCGTCGACGAAGTGGCCGAGCGCCTGGGGGTGGGCGGGCGCCAGCTTCGCCGGCTGTTCAAGCAGCACCTCGGGGCGTCACCGGTGTCCGTGGCCCAGACGCGGCGGGTCCTCTTCGCCAAGCAGCTCATTCAAGAGACACGGATGCCAATGGCGGAGGTGGCGCTCGCCGCCGGCTTCGGCAGCGTCCGGCGCTTCAATGAAACATTTCATGATTTGTATCACCGGCCGCCGAGCGAGCTGCGACGCAAGGCATTGACGGAGCTGCCCGCGGGCTCGGTGGGCGAGGCGGGCGTGACGCTCCGGCTCCGCTACCGGCCGCCGTACGACTGGGCGGCGATGCTGGCGTACCTGGAGGCGCGCGCCATCGACGGGGTGGAGCAGGTGGTGGATGGGCGCTACCGGCGGACGGTGGCGCAGGACGGCCGGGTGGGCACGGTCGAGGTCCAGCACGAGCCGGCACGCAACAACCTGGCCGTCACGGTGCGCTTCCCGGACGTGCGCCCGCTTCCCGCCATCCTGGCGCGCGTGCGGCGGGTGTTCGACGTGGGCGCGGACATCGAGACCATTGGCGCGCACCTGTCGAGAGACCCGTTCCTGGCGCCGCTGCTGGCGCAGCGGCCGGGCCTGCGCGCGCCGGGCGGGTGGGACGGGTTCGAGCTCGCGGTGCGGGCCATCCTGGGCCAGCAGGTGACGGTGGTCGCGGCGCGGCAGCTCGCGGGGCGGCTGGTGGCGCTGTGCGGTGAGGCCCTTCCCGAGGCGGCCAGCCTGCACGCGGGGCTGACGCGTGCGTTCCCCTCGCCGGAGCGCGTGGCCTCGGTGGACCTGGGTGCGCTGGGCATGCCCTCCGCGCGGCGGGCGTCGCTCAAGGCCCTGGCGGAGGCGGCGATGGCGGACCCGCACCTCTTCCGTCCCTTCGGCACGGTGGAGGAGTCGATTGCCCGGCTGCGCTCCATCCGGGGCGTGGGGGAGTGGACGGCGCAGTACATCGCGCTGCGCGCCCTGCGGGAGACGGACGCGTTTCCGGCGAGCGACGTCGCGCTGCTGCGGGGCGCGGCCAACGACGCGGGCGAGCGGCCGACTCCGGAGGACCTGCTGCAACGCGCGGAGCCCTGGCGGCCCTGGCGGGCCTATGCCGCGCAGCACCTGTGGGCCGCGGATGCGGTGATGAGCCAGCAGGCCCGGGAGGCCCGTCATGGCTGAGACCGCCCACCCAGCCATCCGCGCCGCCGATGCCGGACGAGGCGAGTGCTCCAGGAGGACCGGCATGGCTGAGACCGCCCACCCTGCCATCCACGCCGCCGATGCCGGACGGGCGAGTGCGCCCAGGAGGACCGTCATGGCTGAGACCTCCCACCCAGCCATCCGCGCCGCCGATGCCGGACGGGCGAGTGCGCCCAGGAGGACCGTCATGGCTGAGCCCCTGCGCCTGTTCATCGACCGGACCGAGACACCGATTGGTGAGCTGGTCATCGTCGCGGACCGCGAAGGCCGGCTGCGCGCCATCGACTGGACGGACTACGAGCCGCGCATGCGCCAGTTGCTGCGTCTGCACTACGGCGAGGGCGGCTTCGAGCTCGTGCCCGAGCGCAACGCCGGAGGCCTCACCACGATGTTGCGCCGCTACTTCACGGGAGACCTCGGCGTCATCACCGGCCTGCCCGTGGAAACCGGCGGCACGCCCTTCCAGCGCACGGTCTGGGCCGCCTTGCGTGACATCCCGTGCGGCTCGACGGTGTCCTACTCGGAGCTCGCGCGCCGCATCGGCCGCCCCGCCGCCGTGCGCGCGGTGGGGCTCGCGAACGGAGCGAATCCGGTGGGCATCGTCGTGCCCTGCCACCGCGTGGTGGGCTCCAATGGCTCGCTCACCGGCTATGGCGGCGGCCTCGAACGAAAGCGCTGGCTGCTCGCCCATGAAGGCCACGCCGCGTCCCAGCCACTCCTCCCGTTCGCCCGCTAGCAACGCATCACACCACCCGATTGCAGATGTTCGTGCGCGCCCGCACGCCCGAACGCATAACCGCGTCCTCCGAAGGAAAGGAACCACGCCATGACCTCGCCCCACGCAACGAATGCCCAGGTGTTCCGCCGGCTGCACACCGAAGGACTGCTGCTCCTCGCCAATGCCTGGGACGCGGGCAGCGCGCGGCTGACGGAGAGCCTGGGCGCGAAGGCCGTCGCCACCACCAGCGCCGGCGTGGCCTGGTCCCATGGGTACGCGGACGGGAACCACCTGCCGGTGCGGCTGCTGGCCGCGACGGTGGCGGAGATGGCCCGCGTCATCCGGGTTCCCCTCACCGTGGACATGGAGGGCGGCTATTCGGATGACCCCGCCGCCGTGGGAGAGACGGTCGCCACGGTGCTGGAGGCCGGCGCCGTGGGCATCAACCTGGAGGACGGCACCGGCACGCCGGACCTCTTCTGCGCCAAGCTGGAGCACGTGAAGCGCGCGGCAGCACGGCTCGGCGTGGACGTGTTCGTGAATGCCCGCACGGACGTCTTCCTGCAGGGACTGGCCCCCAAGGAGCGGCGCGTCGAGGAGACCCTGGCCCGCGCCAGGCGCTATCGCGCCGCGGGGGCGGACGGCCTCTTCGTCCCGGGGATGGTGGACGCGGCGGACATCCGGGCCGTGGCCTCGGGAGCGGGGCTTCCGCTGAACGTGATGGCACGGCCGGGCGTGCCCTCCCCTTCGGAGCTCGAGGCCATGGGCGTGCGCCGCCTGAGCGCGGGCATCAACATCGCCACGGCCGTCCTCGGAAGGGCGGCGGCGCTCACCACCGCCTTCCTGCGAGACGGGGCCACGCCCGCGCTGTTCGAGGGCGCCCTCTCCTACCCCGAGCTCAACGCGCTGATGACTCGCTAGGCGAGGAGGCCGCACGCGGCGACACGAGGGACGCCGTCGGTCATCCCAGCCAGAGCGGGCCCGGTATGAGCAGGCCCGCCCGGGCCCCTACCCCACCGCCAGCGGCAGCCTCACGGTGAACGTCGTCCCCGTGCCCACGGCGCTGTCCACCGTGAGCCGGCCGCCATGGTTCTCGACAATCCCCTGGCAGATGGACAGGCCCAGGCCGGTGCCCTTCCCCTCCGGCTTGGTGGTGAAGAACGGCTCGAAGATGCGCTGCAGGTGCTTGGGGTCGATGCCCGTGCCCGTGTCGCGCACCGTCACCACCGCGTCCTGCCCGTCCCGGCCGGTGGCCAGGTACACCGCGCCGCCCGGCTGCATGGCGTGGCACGCGTTGGTGATGAGGTTGACGAACACCTGCACCAGGTTGGCCCGCACCGCGGACAGCGGCGGCAGCTCCGAGTACTCGCGGTGCACGCTGACGCGCGCCTGCGCCACCACGTGCTCGCAGAAGCCCACCGCCATGTCCACCACGGCGTTGAGCTGCACCCGCTCCGGCTTGTCCTGCGCCGGCCGCGCGTAGCTCACCAAATCCCGCGTGAAGCGCAGGATGCGGTGGCTGCTCTCCAGGATTTTCTTCAGCTTCTCCTGGTCCGCCGGATTCGCCCCCGGCGACAGCCGCGAGCGCTGCAGCAGCGCGTCCGCGTACGTGGCCACCGCCGTCATCGGGTTGTTGATTTCGTGCACCACGCTGGCCGCGAGCTGACCGATGGAGGCCAGCTTCTCCGCGTGGATGATGCGCTTCTCCAGCTCCTTCACCACCGTGATGTCCTGACCGATGGCGATGACGCCCTCCACCTCACCGTGCTGGGTGAGCATGGAGGAGGTGGCGAAGGACACGCGCACCTCGCCGCCGTCGCGGGACAACAGGCGCGTCTCGAAGCTGTTCACCGACTCGCCGCGCATGGCCGAGGCGATGACCTGTGTCAGCCGCAGGTGCTCGCTCTCCGGCACCAGCCAGAACAGGTCCTTGCCCAGCACCTCCTCCTTGCGGAAGCCGGTGAGCGCGCTGATGGCCTGGTTGAAGACCACCACCTGCTTGTCCCGGCTGGCCACCAGGATGAGCGCGTTGGCCTTCTCCAGCAGGTCCTCCAGGTACTTGCGGACGAACGTCAGCTCGTCGATGAGCTTCGCGTTCTTCACCGCCACCGCCACCTGGTTGGCGAGCTGCAGCAGGACGCGCTCGTCGTGCTGCACGTCCGCGTCGAAGCCCTCCGGGTACTCCATGTTGATGGCGCCGAAGAGCTGCCCGCTGGCCACCAGCGGCGCGCTCACCCCGTGCCTGCAGCCCTCGAACAGGAGCGGCACCTCGGTCAGCACCGCCACGCGGCCCGGAGGCAGCGACGTGGGCGCCAGGTTCGTCTTGTCCACCGCGCGCTGGAGCAGCGCCAGCGGCTCGTGCGCGCCCTCCTTCAGGCGCCCTTCGGCGTAGAGCGACGTCAGCCCGCCGGTGCGCGCGTCGGTGATGCGGATGCAGAACGAGCGCCCGGGGAACAGCTCCTTCACCCCGCGCGCCACCGCCGCGACCAGCTCCTCCTCGCCGCCGGCCTCGGCCACGCTGCGGCCCAAGTCCAGCAGGACGCTCTCCGTGCGGGCCTGCTCCAGCAGGGCCTTCTCCGCCACCACCAGCCGGTTGCGCGCCAGCTCCGGCTCGTTGCGCGCGCGCACCGCCACCACGTCTCCGCGGCGCGACAGCGTCAGCACCACGCCCGCCAGGTCGTCCAGCAGCTCCACGTCGCAGCTGGCGCCGTCCGAGGGCACGCAGGCGCCGGCCAGCGCGCGCGCCACGTCGTCCACCGACACGTGGTGCTCGGCGCAGAAGCGGCGGAAGGCCTCGTTGACGGCCACCAGCCGCAGCCCCGGGTCACACATGGCCGAGGGCGCGTCGAGCGCCTCGAAGAAGGCCTGGAAGGACTCCGCCGAGGGGCCGCCGGGAATGCGCACGACGCGGGGCTCAGTCTTCATGGGAGGTGGCCTTGTCCAGGTCGAGAATCTGTTGCGCCCCCATGTACGACTTCGTCTCGTAGCGGGTGATCTTCCCAATCTTCCGGACGATCTCCGCCATGCGCTCCGCCTCGCGGTAGATGATGTCCACCGGTTTCCAGGCGAAGTCCTCCTCCTTCAGCTTGCGCTTGAGCAGCTCCGCGTAGCCCATGACGGACGTGAGCGGCTGGTTCAGCTCGTGGGCGGCGGTGCCGGCGAGCGCGACGATGACGGCGCTCTTCTCGCTCTCCTCCAGCCGCGTCTCCACGTCGGACAGCTTGCGCTCCAGCTGCATGCGGGCGCGCATGTCCGTGAAGATGCCCACGCTGAAGACTTCACGGCCGCCCTCGTAGACGATGGAGGCCGTCATGTTCACCGGCACCCGCTCGCCCGAGCGGTGCATCAGCTCCTCGCGGGTGAGCGACAGGCGGCCCTTGCCCCCGTGCTCCGGGCTGCGGAGCATGGCCATGACCCGCTTGGCCACGCCGGGCGGGTAGAGCTGGTGGACGGTGAGGCCGCTCATGGCCTCCTGCGCGGTGTAGCCGCACATGGCCTCCGCGCCCTTGTTGAAGAGGATGATGCGCCCCTTCACGTCCGCCGCGACGATGGCGTCCACCGACGAGTCGATGAGCCGCTCCAGGAAGTCCTTCGTCTGGCGCAGCTCGTACTCCAGCTTGCGCGCGTCGGTGACGTCCCGGAAGGAGAGGATGGTGGCCGCGTCCTCGTCGCGCATGGGCGCCGCGGACATGGACAGCGTCAGGCGCCGGCCCGCGGCGGTGCGCACCTCCACGTCCACGCCGGAGCGGGCCTCGCCGTGCGAGGCCGTCGTCACCAGCTCCATCAGCACGCACTCGTCCACCGGCTGGGTGACCTGGTGCAGGTGGCGGCCCCGCGCCTCCACCGCCGGCAGGTCCAGCATCAGCGCGCCCGACGGGTTGAGCGACAGCACGCAGGCCTTGTCGTCGAGGATGGCGACGCCTTCACTGACGTGCGCGAAGAAGAGCTGGTAGGGCTTGAAGGAGGCCGCCTGCTCCTCGGCGGCCAGGCGCGCCGTCTTCTCCGCCTCCGTCTGCCCGCGCACGGACTGGAGGACGGACGCGTTGCGCAGCGCCACCGCGGTGGCGTGCGCCACGGTGGTGAGGAAGTCGATTTCCCGGGGCGTGAAGGTGCGCCGCGTGCCCGCCGCGCGCACCAGCAGCACGCCGCGCACCTGCCCGCGCACGGGCAGGGGCAGCGCGGCGATGGCGTGGATGCCCCGCGCGGCCACCGCCCGGCGCTCCACGTCGCCCAGGAGCGGGTGGGTGGACGCCTCCTGCATCACCACCGGCTTGCCGGTGCGCATCACCTCGCGAATCTCGGGGTAGCGCGACAGCTCGATGCGCAAGTCCTTGAGGGCCGGGTCGTCGCTGGCGGCGACGATGACGCCCTCGTCGGCGTTGCGGCCGAGCATCACCAGCGTGGCGCGGGCGATGTCCAGCTTCTCCGCCAGCCGGCGGGTGACGCCGTGCAGGAGCGCCTCCACGTCGGAGCTCTCCGCGTACTCCGCCGTCAATTCCAGCAGGAGGGCCAGGTCCTCCTGGCTGCGCTCCTGCTCGCCGCGCTCCACGTGGCGCGCGGCGGCGCACTGGAGCCGCCACGCCAGCTCGTGCGTGGCCACCGGCAGGGTGAGGATGTCGGCGGGCTTGAGCGCCTGCGCGGCGGCGAAGCCCCGCTCGCCGGGCTCCACCAGCACCACCAGCGTGAGGCTGGAGGCGCGGGGGCCGTCGAGCAGGGCCCGCAGCGCGGAGCCACTGCCGGGCAGGGTGAGGTCCACCAGGGCGAGGGAGGCCTCTTCCAGGCCTTCCACCACCCGAAGCCCCGCACGCGCGGCCGAGGCGGCGAGCGCCTCACGCGCCTGCGAGTCGGAAGGCACCAGAGTGATGCCGAGAGCGAATTCCAGCGAGGACGGCACGTGGAGGGTGGGGTCCAGGGAAGGCGGGGAGCCCCACTCTACACGGCCCGGCCGCTCAGGGGCAGTCCGACTCGAAGGCCCCCAGGTCCGGCGCGGCACCGCAGTACGTCAGCCCCAGCGAGGCCCCCACGTTGCGGGCAGGCGAGCTGGCAGCGAGGCGGAAGTCACCCGTGTCGATATTGAGGAAGGCCGGTGACTTCTCCAGCGAGCGGCGGTCCAGGCCGCTGCCCGCCTTCCAGTCCGCGAAGTCCATGTCCGAGCCATTGAGCCGGAAGACGGCCGCCCCGCCGGAGCGGAAGTAGAGGTTGGCGTCCACCACGGTGTTGGTGCGCTCCGGCCCGCCGCGCGCCGCCACGCCGCAGCCGGCGAAGACGTTGTTGCGCACGTCCAGGGTGGCGCTGGGGCCGGTGTCGCCGTGGCCGAAGATGAGGCACGGGCCGGGCACGTTCCACACGGTGTTCTGCTGCACCTTCACGTTGATGGAGGTGTCCACGCGGATGCCGCTGCCCTCCTCGCTGCCGCCGAGCGCGTCGCGGACGAGGTTGCGTCGGATGGTGACGTTGGTGGGAGGCGCGTCCACGCGCACACCGCCGACGCTGATGGCGCGGCCGTTGTTGTAGAGGACGTTGTCCTCCAGGGTGACGTCCCTGGCGGACAGGTGCACCACCACGCCCTCGCCGCGCGACGAGGAAGAGGACTTGTGGCCCCAGATGATGTTGCCGCGCAGGGTGACGCGCGTGCACGTCTTGATGTCCACGCCATTCTCGCGGTTCTCGTGCAGCTCGTTGTCCTCCACCAGGAGGTTGTCGAAGGGCGTGCCGGAGACGGTGGCGCCGCCCTCGGGGCCGATGCACTGCACCGCGTCCCCGGAGTTGTGGTGGATGTCATTGCCGCGCACCACCACGTTCTTCGACGTGGTCTGCACGATGACGCCGTGGCTGTCGGTGGAGCCGCGGCTGAAGTTGCTGATGACGTTGTTCTCGATGAGCACGTCGGCGGCCTTCTCGCCCACGTTGACGCCCGCGCCCGCGGTGCCGTTCTTCACCGTGCAGCCGCGCAGCACGCCGTGGTGCGAGCCCACGCCCCGCCACAGCACCGCGAAGGACGCATCCCCCGCGAGGTCCAGCGTCATCCCCTCGATTCGCCAGTACGCGCCCCGCACGTCCACCAGCGCGGACCCGCTGCCCGAGGGCTTGAGCACCACCGTGGCGCCGGGCGCGGCCCGCACGGTGAGCGGCGAGGACTCGGAGCCGCCCTTCTCCTCCAGCTTGAGGCGCTCCGACCAGGTGCCGGCCTTGAGGTACACGGCCTCGCCCGGCTTGAGCAGCGACAGCGCCTTGGCCACCGTGCGCAGCGGCGCGCCCTGCGTGCCGGACGCGGTGTCGCTGCCGTTGGTGGCCACCCAGAGGATGCGCGAGAACTCCGGCTGGGGCGCGGGCGTCGGGGTGGGCGTCGGCGTCGGCGTGGGAGTCGGCGTCGGCGTGGGGGTCGGCGTCGGCGTCGGGATGGGGTCGGTCGGCAGGTCCGGGATGGGGAGCGGACCGGGAATCGGGTCGGGGTCCTCCGACGGGGTCGGCGTCTCGTCGTCATCGGAGCCGCCGGGAAGGTCGGGGTTGAAGATGGGAGGCGTCTCCGCCGAAGGGGCCTCGCCCGGAGTCGGGTACGCACCGGTGTCTTGAGTGAGCTCTCCCTTGCCGTTGCAGGCGACGGAGGAGAGCAGGACAGCGGAGCAGAGGGCCGGTATCAGCGGAAACCGTTGGCGCATCCTGTGAGACTCCTTGTGTGGGTCGCGACGTGTGGGGCGCTCGCGAGGACGGCCGCCAATTCCGGGCCCCGCGCTGTTCATTCCCGCACCCGACGGCAACCCATGCCTGCCGGGACGCAGGGGAAGGAGGCGAGAATCGCGATTCCGCGAGGTTGCGGAATGCGGAAAGAAGCCCCGCTGATGCGGCGATGAGCCGACATTCGTCAGGCTGGCATGCGGATGTGGGCCCGTGGAGGCGGAGATATTCCCGAGTCGGGCCTCTTCTTTTTCACGCTGGGAGTAGGTCGGCCCGGGCGGGAGCGGGCGGACGTGCGCGTGGGCGGGCCGTCCGCCCATGCTCCGGGGCGCGCTCCGGCGTTCCTTGACGAGGGGAGGAGCGCGCGGGATATCAGCGCGCCCCACCCGCGGTCAGGAGACGCCTTGGACATCTTCAAGGAATTCACCTTCGAGGCGGCCCACCGGCTGCCCAATGTGCCCCCCAACCACAAGTGCAGCCGGCTTCACGGGCACAGCTACCGGGTGGAAATCCACGTGCGCGGTCCCGTGGGCGAGCGCACCGGCTGGGTGATGGACTTCTCCGACATCAAGGAGGCCTTCGAGCCCGTGCGGATGCGGCTGGACCACTACTACCTCAACGAAATCGAGGGCCTGGACAACCCCACCAGCGAGAACCTGTCGCGGTGGATCTGGAAGCGGCTGCGGCCCACGCTCCCGCAGCTCAGCCGCGTCGTCGTGCGCGAGACGTGCACCAGTGGATGCATCTACCAGGGCGAGGACGACTAGCAGGACGAGGACGCCCCGGGGCCGTGTCGCGCTCCCGGCGTTCTGACGTATCGTTGCCCCCGGTCCACCCGTGGCGTCACTGCCCGAGCGGGCGGGCCATCGAGGGGGGCCCCATGCTGAAGTCCCTGGTGTTGCTGCTGCCCGTGTTCCTGCTCGGCGCCACGCCCGTCGTGGACCGGCCCGTGGTGGACATGAGCGGGCGGCTGTCCCTCTCCGATAAAGAGGCCGTGGCCACCGAGCTCGTCCGCCTGCGCGAGGAGACCGGCGTGCAGATGGCGGTGCTCATGGTGGATACCACCGGCGGAGTGCCCATCGAGGACCATGCCCTGCAGGTCGCCGAGACCTGGAAGGGCGGCGGAAAGGGCCAGGACAACGGGCTGCTGCTCGTGCTCGCGGTGAATGACCGGCGCCAGCGGCTGGAGGTGGGCTACGGGCTGGAGGAGTACCTGCCCGACGACGCCGTGCGCACGCTGCTCGACGCGCAGGGGCCGCTGCTGCGCCAGGGTGACTACCGGGACGCACTGCTGGCGGTGGTGCGGGGCGTGCGACTGCGGGTGCCGGGCGTCGGTGGCGTGGTGACGTACCGGGCTCCGTGGGGCGCGGCGCAGGTGGGCGCGGTCTTCCTGGGGTTGCTGTTCGGCGGGTTCGCCGTCGGCATGCTGCTGGGGCTGTGCGTGGGCCCCTGGAGGAAGCGACTCGGCGCCGCGAAGCTGGCCGGGACGGTGGGCGCGCTCGTGTTGCTGCCTCTGGGGGTCATCACCCTCGCCGTCCAGTCGAGCCAGCTCCCCACCGCTAACTTCCTGTGGGCCTTCGCCTTCCTCGCGATGGTGTTCTTCCTGCAAGCCCTCTTCGGCATCCACGTCTCCCGGGTCGTGGCGGTACTTGCCGCCGTGTTCGTGCTCGGGAGCGGCGGGCTCGTCGTCATGGGGCAGCACCCCGCCAACGTGCTGGACCTGCTCGTGAGCACGCTCATGTTCAGCGGCTTCTTCGTCGGCGGCACCTTCATGTTCTGGGCCATCTTCCGGGCCGCCACCAGCGGCAGCGGCTCCTCGTCGTGGGGTGGCGCTTCCTCGGCCTCGGGAGACTCGTCGTCCTCGTCGTGGTCTTCCTCCTCGTCGTGGTCTTCCTCCGACTCGTCCTCGTCGTGGTCTTCCTCCGACTCGTCCTCATCCTCGTCCAGCAGCTCCAGCTCGGACAGCTCGTGGGGCGGCGGGGGCGGCGACTTCGGCGGGGGTGGCTCCAGCTCGTCGTGGTAGCCCGCACCTCGTGTGTCGCCGGGCCGTGACGGGCGGCATCAATCCCGTGCGCGGCCGTCCCGCCCATGGCATGTAGCGCCCGGAAACCGACTTCGAGGTTCGAGGGCAATCACATGAACGTGCTCATCACCGGGGCCACCGCCGGATTCGGGCTGGCCATCACCCGCCGCTACCTCCAGGACGGCGCGCGCGTCATCGCCATCGGGCGACGGACGGAGCGGCTGGAGGCGATGCGGGCGGAGTTGGGAGAGCGACTGCTTCCCGTGACGCTCGACATCACGGACCGCGAGGCGGTGGAGCGCGCGGTGCGCTCGCTGCCGGCGGACTTCGCCGAGGTGGACGTGCTGGTCAACAACGCGGGCCTCGCGCTGGGGTTGGACCTGGCGCAGTCGGCGCGCGTGGAGGACTGGGACGTGATGGTGGACACCAACGTGAAGGGCGTCCTGTACTGCACGCACGCGGTGCTGCCCGGCATGGTGGCGCGCAACCGGGGCCACATCGTCAACATGGGCTCCATCGCCGCCGAGTTCCCCTACCCCGGCGGCAACGTGTACGGCGCCACCAAGGCCTTCGTGCACCAGTTCAGCCTCAACCTGCGCGCGGACCTGCACGGCACCGCCGTGCGCGTGACGGACATCGAGCCCGGCCTCGTGGGCGGCACCGAGTTCTCCAACGTCCGCTTCAAGGGCGACGAGGCGCGCGCCGCGTCCCTCTACGCCAATACCCAGCCGCTGACGCCCGAGGACATCGCGGACGCGGTGCACTGGGTGACCACGCGCCCCGCGCACGTGAACATCAACATCATGTCCCTGATGCCGGTGGCGCAGGCCTTCGGGCCGCTGCCCGTGAAGCGGGGCTGAGCGCGGGCGCGCGAGGAGGCGCCCGAGCCGCTCACCGCGGGCCCGGCATCCGGTGGAGGCCCCGGCCGGCGGTGGGCCCGCTTCGCGGACGACACCCTGCCCCGTCCGTCGTTCCCCTCATGAGAAGCCATGCGTGAGGTCCACGCGGGCGGGGGGAACAGCGATGACTCGTTACGGAACGGCTGCGGCGGTCCTTCTCATCCTCCTGGGGGGCTACGCGGCGGTGATGTTCTTCGCCTCCTTCGCGGGCTTCGCGGGTGACGGGCCCATGGTGCCCACCGCGGTGGTGGCGCTGCTGTGCTGGGGCGGCTTCATCGTGCTCACGCTGCACGGCCTGCGGCGCGCGCTGGCCGTCCGCGGGGGCGAGGCAAACCGGTTCGACGCCACGGTGTTCTGGACGAAGACGCTTCCATTGATTGGAGCGGGCTTGTCCATCATCACGGCGTTCGCCTTCGGCTTCGGCGCCTTCGCTTCGTGCGGTCCGGTGTGGCTGTCGGGGCTGTACCACTGGGGTGGGCTGGTGGGCAGCATGCTGTGCTTCGGCGCGTGGTTCGCCGCGCCCTTCATCGCGCGAGAGACGGCGGGAGACGCGGGGCAGCGCGTGGAGCTTCCCGGCTGGGGGCGGCTCGCCATCATCGGCACGGCGGTGTACGGGCTGTGGGGCGTGGTGTGGCTCGTCGCGTGGATGCTGCTGCGCGGCTCCATCGAGGCCGGGGCCTATCCGACGGCGGCCAATTCGCCGTACCAGCTCCCGTATCCCGACGGAGAGCGCTCGTGGGTCATCCAGGGCAACAACTCGCACTTCAACCACCAGGAGGACGAGGAGTTCGCCTGGGACTTCCGGCGCCAGTGCGGCACCCCGGTGCTGGCGGCGCGCGGCGGCACGGTGCTCGGTGTCGAGCACGACTTCGAAGGCAACGGCAAGGGCAAGAAGAACAACTTCATTACGGTGAAACACGACGACGGCACCGTGGCGAAGTACATGCACATCAAGACGGGCAGCGCGAAGGTGGCGGAAGGCCAGACCGTCAAGCAGGGAGCCCCGCTGGCGGAGGTCGGCAACGTGGGCAACAGCCTCACCGGCCACATCCACTTCGTGGTGGAGAAGAACGGCGACGGCATCCCCGTCACCTTCCAGGACGTCGACGAGGACAAGGGCATTCCGCGCACGTTCGAGCGCTACGCTTCAGCGAAGTGAGGACGCGCCGGCATTTTCGCGAGTTACCTGGAGGATTGTCCCCCGCGTACAGGATGTCAGAGGTCTGGTGCATGCTGGACACATGAGCGAAGACATCCAGGTGCAGGGGGAGGGGCAGGTTGCGACGAACGGGGCGGGGCCGCATCCTGAGGACATGGGCGACACACCACGGCCAGAGGACGTCTACGAGGCGCTGGAGCGACTCCCGCCCAACGTCGTTGGTGAGGTCATCGATGGCGAGCTGTACGTGAGCCCCAGGCCCGCGACGCCCCATACCCGGTCGGCGTCGCGGCTTGGAGCCATCCTCAGCCCCTTCGACCTGGGAACCCAGGGCCTTGGCGGGTGGATCATCCTCGATGAGCCGGAGCTGCGCGTGGGCCACCGCCCCGATGTGCTCGTCCCCGACCTCGGTGGATGGCGCCGCGAGCGGATGCCCGAGCTGCCGACCGTCGCCGCCATGACGCTCGCGCCCGACTGGGTCTGCGAGGTGCTCTCTGCCTCCACGGAGACGCTGGACCGGAACCGGAAGATGGCGGTGTACGCGCGCGAGGGCGTGAAGCACCTGTGGTTCGTGGACCCGCGGCTCCAGACTCTGGAGGTCTACCGCCTACAAGGCGGAGACTGGCTCCGCCTCGGCGTACACACGGGCGACGCCGTGGTCCACGCCGAGCCCTTCGAGGCGCTGCCCCTGAAGCTCGCCCTTCTCTGGGAAAAGTGAACCACGGTTCATGTTTTTGCGGCCCCCCCGGCGCGCCCCTCCCCGCCTTGGGATAAAGTCCCGTCCATGAGTCAGTCGGAAGCACCGGCTCCCAACAAGGGGCTCCTCGCCCGCGGCCTGAAGCTGCTGGGGCAGCTCACCCACCCACAGACACGCACCGGCAAGGTGTTCACCCGCGCCGAGCAGGGTCTCACCCGCGTGCTCGCACGCGTCGCCGAGAGCCCCACGTACCTGCGGGTCAGCGGCGGCCTCATGCGCCAGGGCTTCAATGCCCGCATCCGCCGTCGGGGACTCGTGGAGCGCACGCTGCGCACCCTCCGCCTGCCCACGCCCTCCGAGGTGGAGGACCTGAGGGACCAGCTCCGCCGCATGAATGACCAGGTGGAGGCGCTCGGCACCCAGCTGGAGAGCATGGTGGACCTCGTCCACACCCCGGAGAGCTCCGAGGCTGACGCCTCCGAAACCCGCGCGCCCCGCCCGAAGGGGCGCGCCTCGTCCACGCGCCGCGCCTGACATGACCGCGTCCACCACCCAGCGTCTCCGCTCGTTCGTCGCGAGCAAGCTCGACCTCCCGCGCGCCGTGGCCAGCGTCCTCAAGGCGCGGCCGCTCAACCCCTACCCGTACCTCAAGCCCATCATCGAGAAGGCGTCCGGCGTGCGCGAGCCGCCCATCAGCGCCACGCCCCACACCGTCGTGTACACGCGCGGCAGCATGCGCCTGTTGCGCTACGCCGCGCCCCGGCGGCGCTACCGCACGCCCATCCTCTTCGTCTATTCGCTCATCAACCGCTGGTACATCCTCGACTTCCTCCCCGGGCGCAGCCTCATCGAGCACCTCACGCGCGCCGGCTACGACGTCTACGCCATCGACTGGGGCGTGCCCGGGAAGAACGAGGAGCACATCGACTGGGAGGAGCTGCTGGGCGGCCTCATCCAGACGGCCGTGCAGTGGACGCTGCGCGTGAGCAAGAGCCGCGAGCTGACGCTCTACGGCTACTGCATGGGCGGCACCATGGCGCTGGCGTACACGTCCCTCTACCCCGAGGGCGTGCGCAACCTGGTGGCCCAGGCCACGCCCGTGGACTTCAGCAAGGGCGGCGTCTACACGCTGTGGACATCAGCGGAGAACTTCGACGTGGACTCGCTGGTGGACGCGTACGGCAACGTGCCCACCAAGGTGCTGGAGAGCGGCTTCATGATGGCCGCACCGGTGCAGCGCCTCACGCGCTGGCTGGAGGTGTGCCGCCGCATCGACGACCCGGACTTCGTCACCACCTTCCTCGCCATGGAGCGCTGGGGCGCCGACCCCGTGCCCTTCCCCGGCGAGGTCTACCGCCAGTACATCAAGGACTGCTACCAGCAGAACCTCTTCCCCAAGGGGCAGATGCAGGTGGGCGAGCAGCACATCGACCTGGGCCGCATCCAGTGCTCGGTGCTCAATGTCATCGCCGAGCAGGACAGCATCGCCCTGCCCGCCATGAGCGAGCCGCTGCCGTCGCTGGTGTCGTCGAAGGACGTCGAGACGCGGCGCTACCCGGTGGGCCACATCGGCCTGTCCGCCTCCAGCAAGGGCGCCACCGTGGTGTGGCCCTCCATCGCCGCCTGGATTGGCGAGCGCTCGAAGACGATGGAGCCATGATTTCCACCGGGACAGAGACGACAGGAGCGGGAGTGCAGGTGCGCGAGGGCTCCATCCGCCTGCGGGACGGGCGGCGGCTCGCGTATGTCGAGTCCGGTGACCTGGACGGCCTGCCGGTGTTCTTCATCCACGGCAACCCGGGCTCGCGCTACATGCGGCACCCGGATGACCGGCTCACGCACGGGCTGGGCGTGCGCCTCATCACCCCGGACCGGCCGGGCTACGGGCTGTCGGACTACCAGCCCGGACGCACGCTGCTGGACTTCGCGGACGACCTCGAGCAGCTCGCCAACGCGCTGAAGGTGGGCCGCTTCGCCCTCTTCGGCGTGTCCGCGGGCGGGCCGTATGTCGCCGCCTGCGCGTGGAAGCTGGGGGCGCGCCTCACCCGCGCGGCCATCGTCTCCGGGGCGTCGCCGCTGAAGCGGCGGGGGGCCATGGACGGGGTGAACCGGGACTACCGAAACGCGTACTCGATGGCGGCATGGCCGGAGTGGCTGCTGCACCCGCTGATGGCCATGCATGACCGGCAGGTGCGCGCGAATCCGGCGAAGGCGCTCGCGGGAGTCCTGGCGCACGCGTCGCCGGATGACCGCGCCGTGCTGGCGGACCCGCTCATCGCCGCGCAGGTGCAGGGCTGGCGCCGCGAGGCCACGCGCAACGGAGTGGCGGGCATGCGGCGCGAGGCGCACATCCTCGCGTCCCCGTGGGACGTGCCGCTGGAGGAGATTCGCTGCGAGGTGGACCTCTGGTACTGGGAGGGGGACAGCATCGTCCCGCCGCAGATGGGGCGCTACCTGGCCACGCGGCTTCCGCGCGCCGTGCCCCACTTCCTCCCGGGCGGCGGACACTTCTCCATCTACTCCCACTGGAGGGACATCCTCGCCCCGCTGGTGCACGCGGGCGAATGACGGCTTCTCGCCGGGCTCCTCCGGCCTGGGGCGGGACGCCTGGCTGGAGTGGACGCTCTCCCGCGGGTGCGAGCCGACCGGTGTTGACGGCTCGACACCGGGTGGCCTTTCGGCCTCATGAAACAGGCTTCGCGTCCCGCGCGCCGTGAAGTAATGGACCCTGGCCTTGCCTCCCAGGGCGGGCCTGTACAGTTTCGCGACCGGCCGGAAACCGGGGCGGGAGTGGGGACGGGCATGGTGCGTTGGCGAGCAGGCACGGCGGGGTTGGCGCTGGGCGTGTGGGCTGCGCTCGGAGTTGGCTGCGACCAGGGAAAATCGGGGCCCACGCCACAACCCACCGTCGAGGAGCCGGCCCCCACGCCGGGTGCGCCTTCCGAGCTCGAACCGGGAGATGCCCGCTGGACGGTCCACACCGCAGTGGCCGGCAGACAGGACGTCACGGCCGTCGCCTCGGATGGGAGTGGCGGCGTCGTCGTGCTCGGCACGAGCGAGGCCCCCGCTCCCAGAGGCACGCCCCAGGGCGCCACCGGCACGACGCTCACCGTCTCGCGCCATGACGGCAACGGGCAGCAACTCTGGAGCCGGAGCTTCACGCCCGAGCCGGGAGACAAGGGCCTCGCCGCCGTGGATGCGCCGATGCTCGCCGTCTCCGCGTCGGGCGACGTCTTCGTCGCCGGCAGGGTGGAGGGCCGGCTCCCCATGGGGGACACCGTCATCACCGACAGCCCCTTCGTGGTGAAGCTGGCGCCGGACGGCAGCCTCCAGTGGGCCCGGGCCTCGGGCTCCGTGAAGGCGCTGCTGCCGGGTGGAGACGGCGAGCTGGTGGTGGCGCATGGCCTGGTGGTGGAGCGCCACGACGCGCGGGGGGGCTCACGCTGGAAGCGGGAGGTCCCCGCGGTGGGCTCGGCCACCGTCGCCGCGCTGGACGTGGAGGGCGGGCTCATCATGGCGGGACAACGCCCCCTGGGCCCCTTCGAGAGCCGTGGCTTCATCGTGCGCCTGTCACCCGACGGCGAGGTGCGCTGGGAGCGCGAGGTGGGCCCCGGCGCGCCGGACTTCACGGACGTGTCCTTCCGTCCGGATGGCAGCTTCCTCTTCACCGGTGACTTCACCGGCATCCTGGAGTGGGGGCGCGCCACGCTGCGCACACCGTGCACGGAGCGCGGCTGCCAGCGCACCGTGTTCGCCCTGGCCACGGACGCCTACGGAGAGCCCCTCTGGGGGCGCATGCCGGACAGCGAGGACCTGAGCGGCGCGGAGGGCGCTCGCCTCGCGGTGGACACGGACGGAAGCGCGGTGATGCTGTGGCGGCACGGGTGCGGCTCGGAGCTGGCGCGCCTGTCGGCCAGCGGTGACGTGCTGTGGCAGAACCTCTACGTCACCACGCCTTGCTCCGCGACGCCCCTGCTCCGCGACGTCACCTTCCTGCCCGGCGGCGACGTGGTGGGCGCGGGCATGTTCTCCGGCGCGCGCGCCTTCGGCGTCCGCTTCTTCGCCGCGGACGACACCGACGTCTTCCTCCAGCGGCTGGTGCCCTGACTCAGGCCGCGCGCGACGTGGCTTCCGGGGGCGTGGCCTGCGCGGGCGCTTCCACGGGCTCGCCATTCTCGCCGAGCACCACCGGCTTGATGCCCAGCTTGCGCTCGACGAAGGCGTGGCCCAGGTAGATGAACGGCGTCAGGCCCACCGCCACCAGCAGCTTCACCGCGTAGGACGTGTAGATGATGTTCAGGATGGTCGCGGTGGGCAGCAGGCCCGACCACGCGACGAACTGCACCACCACCGTGTCGATGAGCTGCGACACCAGCGTGGAGCCCGTCGCGCGCAGCCACAGCATGCGGTTCTGCGTGACGCGCTTGAGCAGGTTGAAGATGGCGATGTCGCAGAACTGGCCGATGAGGTAGGCCACCATCGACGCCATCAGGATGCGCTGCGAGCCGGCGAAGATGTTGTTGAACGTGGTCTCTACCGCGCCCTGCCAGTCCGGCGCCTGCGTCAGCGGGGCCCAGGGCACCTGCACGGCAATCCCAATCACCACGAAGGCGAAGATGGCCATGAAGAAGCCCACCCAGGTGATGAAGCGGGCGGCCTTCTTCCCGTAGAACTCGTTGAGGATGTCCGTGAGGAGGAACGTCACCGGGAACGGCAGCATCCCGATGGACATCACCGCGACGATGGGCCCCAGCTTCACCTCGAACAGCTTCACCGAGATGATGTCGCCCACCACCAGCGAGATGACGAACACCGCCGCCAGCACCACGAAGAGCTGAATCCGCTTGTCGAGGACCATCGGCCCGCGTCTATACCGCGCCTCACTCCCGGAGCAGTAGCCCCCCGTCCAGGACCAGCTCCGACCCGGTGAGCCAGGAGGCACCCAGGAGGTAGCGCACCGCTTCCCCCACCTCGTCCGGGGTTCCGAGGCGACCGAGCGTATGCAGCGCCCGCAGGCCCGCCAGCTGGACCTGCTGCCTGCGCGCGTACTCCGCGGGTGACAACGGGTCTTCTCCCGGTGCGAGCCGCACCTCGCGCGTCATGTCCGTCTCCACCACGCCCGGGAGCACTGCGCTGGCTCGCACGCCCCGGGATGCGCCGGCCAGGGCGAGCACCTTCATCACCTGGATGAGCCCCGCCTTCGCCGCGCTGTACACGGCGCTGGTGAGGACGGGACGCGTGGCCAGCGTGGAGGCGACGAAGACCTGCGCTCCGCCCGGCTCCAGCACCTCCAGCGCCTGCTCTCCCAGCCGCAGCGGCGCCACCAGGTTGACCTCCAACTGCGCGCGCAGGGCGTCCTCGCCGATGTGGCCCGGCGGCTGGTGCACCACCTGACCCGCGCTGTGGACGAAGCCGTCCAGACCGCCCAGCAGCGCGGCCGCCCGACGCAGCAGCCCGTCGCGGGCTTCCGGTGAGGCCAGGTCACACGGCAGGGCGAAGGCCTTCCCCGGCCACTCGCGCACGAGTGACTCCAGCACGTCCGCGCGCCGGCCCGTCACCACCACCTGCCCGCCCGCGCGCAGCAACGCCTCCGCCACCGAGCGACCGATGCCGGTACCGCCGCCAGTGACGAGCACCTTCCGGGTGCCTGTCGCGCTCATGGCCGCGCTCCCGCAGCGAATCCGGAGCAGGTGCCTCCGCCAGTGACGAGCACCTTCCAGGTGCCTGCCGCGCTCACGGCCACGCTCCCGCAGCGAATCCGGAGCCGGGGGGTGCCCGCCGCGCTCACGGGCTGCGCTCCGCCGGTGAGCCCGGGGCCACGGGGGCCTCGAGCGGGTAGTAGGAGAAGCCCGTGGCGGGAGCCAGTCCCTCGGCGGGTGGCTCCGTCTCCACCTCGTCCGTGGGGATGAAGCGCGGCCGGTCCACGCACAGCACCGTCTGCTCCGTGGCCGTCGGGTTGTCGTAGCGGTGCGGGAAGCCGCGCGGCCAGTGGAAGGCCATGCCCCGCTCCACCGGCGAGCCTTGCAGCAGCAGCCCGGGGCCGAGCACCAACTCGCTCTCCTCCATCTGCTGGTGCACGTGCGTGGGGATGGTGCCGCCCGGCTTCACGCGCAGGCGGTAGACGCCGTAACCCGCGCCCTCGTGGATGATGTCCACGCGGCCGAAGGGCTTGTCCTCGCGCGCGTACTCCATCTCCTCGGAGGTGCGGTGAATCTGGAGCGACGGCACCGCCATGCCCCCCAGCGCCTGCGGCTTGGTGACGCGCACCGTGGCCGCGTACACCTGCGCCCGGGGCACGTCGCTGGTGGGCGGCGCCAGCACGTAGCGGCACACGGCCTCGGCGGCGGACTCCAGCAACTCGAAGCGGCACGCCTCCAGGAGGAAGCGCAGCTCGCCCGTCAGCCGGCCATAGTTCACCGTGTTCGCCAGCTTCCCGCCCGCCGCCGCGCTGCGCGTGTCCAGGAAGAGCGCCACGTCCAGCCGCAGCGGCTGGGCCGCGAAGCGCTCGCGGTTGAAGACGCCCACGATGCAGTCCACCGTGAGGCCCCGCAGCTCGATGACGTCCAGCGGCCGGCCCTGCGGCGTCGTGACGACCGGGGGATGGAAGGGGGGCTCTCCATTCATAGCTGTGCGCTCCTGCCGCCATCCACGGCGATGACCTGCCCGGTGAGGTACGGCGCCTCGCGGGCGAGGAAGACGATGACTCGGGCGATGTCCTCGACGGTGCCCTCGCGCCCCATGGGAATCCGCTTCAGCACCGCCTCGCGCGCCGCCGCGTCGAAGTCCTCGGGGAAGGCCACCGTGCCCGGGGACACGGCGTTGACTCGCACGTGCGGGGCCAGCTCCACCGCCAGCGCACGGGTGAGCATGATGAGGCCCGCCTTGCTCACCGAGTAGTGCGAGTAGTGACTCACCGGCCGCTCGCCGCCGATGTCGGTGACGTGCACCACCAGCGGGTCCTTCCCGGAGCGCAGGGACGGCAGCAGCGCCTGCGTGAGGAAGAAGGGCGCGTCCAGGTTCACCGCCAGCATCGTGCGGTACTGCGCGCGGGAGACGGAGGCGAAGTCCACCCGCTCGAAGAGGCCCGCGTTGTGGACGACCACGTCCAGCGCGGGGCACGCCTCGCGCACGCTGGCGCCGAGCGCGTCCACCGCGTCGGGGTGGCTCAGGTCCCCCGCGTGGAGGGTGACGCGGCGGCCGAGCGCCCGGAGCTCTTCCGCCAGCGACTCCAGCGAGTCGAGCGAGCGGTTCGCGTGGAGCGCCAGGTCATAGCCGGCGCGGCCGAGCGCGCGGGCCACCGCGCTGCCGATGCGGATGCCGGCTCCCGTGACGAATGCGGTACCCATGGGCCGCATTCAGTAACAGGCCGCTCGCGGAAAGGCACCATGCGCCTGAAAAGGCGCGGGGCGCACCGGACTACCCCCGTAGTCCGATGCGCCCCGCGGTACTCCCTGCTTCGGTGCTTCCCCTGATGCGGTGCTTCCCCCTGATGCTTGATTCCGTCTTCGCTACGGGTGGTAGCTGGCCGCGTGGGCGCGGTTGGTGCGCCAGCCGCCGTCATTTCCGTAGGACACCCAGACCCACTCCTGCACGGCCTGGTAGTGGCCGGGCACCCAGCGGTTCTCGTAGTAGCCGCCCGTGCACTTCGTGACGCGCGTGCGCCGGTTGTAGCGCTCCTTGCAGACCTCGGGGACCCACACGCGGTCATGGCGGCCTTCGACGTAGCGGTTCACCGTCTGCAGCTCGTAGCGGCCGCGGGCCCGCGGAGGCGGCAGCGGCGCCGGGCCGTGGTTGCACGCACTGCCGTGGACGTGGACCTCGACGTAGCCGTTGCCGCCACCATGGTGCCGGTCGTCGTGGCGGTCGTTGCGACGGTCGTCGCGGTAGTTGTCGCCACCGCCGTTCGTGCGCCGCGAGGCCTCCTGGTTGGCCCAGTCACGCACGCTGCCGTCTTCCGCCAGAGCCGCCGTGGAGCCGAAGAGAAGGGTGCCGAGAACCAGGGACGCGATACCAGTCTTGAGAGCCATGTCGTTCAACCTCCGTCGTCCTGCTTGCACCTTCTGACGGGGGTCCCCGCGGTTCATTCAATGCCCGGGGCCCCGGCATCTTCCGGGGCGGGCGCCACCTGGACCTACATTGGAAAGGCTCGGGAGCTTGCGGGGTTAGCGGGGTGCGACCTCGGCGCAGGTCAGCCCCTCCTCGGGGGCGCAGTTCTGTCCCACGAGGCAGCCCCCCACGCCTCCGGAGTCCACGCAGCGGATGGGCCGGCAGTCCGCGTCCCCCGTACAGGCCCGGCGACTCACCGTGCACGCGCCCTGGCTGCAGGCGTCCTGCACGCAGTCCGCGTCCTGCTGGCAGGTGCAGAAGCCCTCCACGTCGCCCTCTCCAATCGCACAGCGGCCCGCGCACGCGCCCGTGTCCTGTCCCGGTGACTTCACGCAGCGCCCGCCGTGCCCGCAGTCCGGGTCCTCGCGGCACGGGAGCGACGGCGACGGTGCGCACTCCGCATCCGAGCGGCAGCGCGCACGGCTCGCGGCCACCACCACGTCCGCGCACTGGTAGCCGTGGGGACACCCCTGCCCCTGCGAGCAGTCCACGCCGCAGAAGGCGGTGCCCGGACTCGTTGGTTCGCGCAGGCAGAAGTTCGCGCCGCGACCGCAGACCTGGAGACCGCCTCCGTAGGTGCAGCTCGCGCAGTAGGGGCGGCGCATCGGGTCGAAGTCGCTGTCGCAGCGTTGAGAGGCGCCGCAGCGCTCGCCGAAGGCACAGTCCTCGGTCTCCGCGCAGAAGGTCGCGTCGCAGACGCCCAGCGCACAGGCGGCGCGGCCCTCGCGCGTGGTGGCGTCGCAGGTACAGGGCGCGTCACCACAGCGGCAGGCAGTGCCCGGGCAGTCGCCTTCGCTCCTGCAGCCGGACACGCAGGTGGTGCGCGAGATGTCACAGACCTCGCCCAGCGGGCAGTGCAGGTCCGAGGTGCAGCGGCCTCGGGTGAGGCAGGTCCCGGTGCCCGTGTCGCAGAAGAGGGAGGTGTCGCCGCAGTCCGCGTTCGACTCGCAGCCCGCGCGGTCCTGACAGAAGCCCGCCGGGTTGCAGGACTCGCTCGGGCCGCAGGCCGTGTCCGTGCGGCAGCGGCAGACGTGTGCCTGCGTGTCGCAACGGTATGCCTCCGCGGGCGAGCCGCAGTCCGCGTCCGCTCGGCAGCCCGTGCCCGGCTCCGGAGCGTCGTCGCGGCAGGCGGCGAGCACGAGCAGCAGCAGGGCGACGGGCCAGGTGCCGCGGCGGTTCATGGGTCGAAGACCTCCGAGCGGCTCAGCACGTAGGCTGTCCACGTCGCGGGCGAGAGCGTGTCGTACGTCCACTGCGCGTATTCGAAGCGGGGCACTCGCGCCGTGGACAGGTCCGCGCGCAGGCGCGTGCCTTCGGGCAGGCCGGCGCGAAGCACCTCCAGCGCGGGGGTGGGAAGCGTCACGCGGCCTTCTCCTGCCGGGAGGATGGCCGTCCAGCGAATGCCGCTGCCCTCGCCCAGCGCGGTGACGGTGAGCCGCTGCACGTCTGGCTTCGTGGACGACGAGGCCGTGCTCCACGCCACCTCGCCGGTGAAGCGCTGGCCGGACGGAGGAGCGGTGAAGGTGGGTAGCGGCAGCAGCGGCCCGAGCGTCAGGCCCTGCGCGAGGTCTCCCGGCTGGCGGTGGTAGAGCAGGCTCTGCGGATACGTGGTGGTGCCTCGCAGCAAATCCAGGAACAGGAGGCTCGCTCCGTCCAGCCGTGGCAGGTCGGGGAACGTGAGCCGTGGACCCGCACCTTCGATGATGGAGAAGAAGCGCGTCCCCGTGCCCCAGTTGTGCGGGTGCGGCACCAGTCCCTCCGCCCCCAGGTCCAGCCAGGCGTACACCTGGTGCAGCGCGGGCTGTCCCGACACGCTGACGGGGCCGTCCACCGTGAGCGGCGCGGTGACGTCCAGGTGCATGTCCAGCACCACGTCCTGCCCCTCCGTGACTCGCGTGGAGGAAGCCGCGACGCCGCGGCGCACTCCGAGCAGGTAGGGCTCGAAGTCCACCTCGTCCTTCAGCACGCCCAGCACCGCGTACACCGCGCGCAGGCCGGGCTGGCCGTGGACCTTGAACACGCCTCCATCCTCTCGCACGCGCCACGTGTCCGCGCGCCGGTCTCCCGGTCCCGCGAAGGGCGGCCCGGCGGTGGGGCTCGGCTGCGCGACGAAGACGCGGGCCTCCATCACCTCGTTCGGACCGAGGGGCCTTGGTGGCTTGAAGCCTCGCACCCGGCCGGTGATGACGGCAGGCGGAAGCTCGGGGGGATTGCCCGGGTTGCCGTCGCTCGTGAGCTTGCGCAGGAACACCGTCAGGTTCTCCGCGCGGATGCCCGCCACCGTCACCGCGTCGTAGCCTTCCCTGAAGGCCGTGGCGACCTGTGCGCCCGCCATCCGTGGGTCCGAGAGCGTGAGCTGGCCCCTCACATCCGTGACGCCCTGGAGCGGTGTCGCCGCGTCCGTGCCGAGCATCACCCGCGCGCCCACCACGGGCTGCCCGTAGGCTCCCGACGACGTATCGAGCACCGTGACGTTCAGCGTCCCCGTGAGCGGTCCACCGGAGAGCCCTCCGGGGCCCCTCGGGTCGAAGTACGTGAAGACCTCGGACAGCGCGGAGCGGGCGCCTGCTCGCGTGACGACCACCTCCACCGGGGCCAGCACCCGCGAGGACGGCGTGCGACAGGTCAGCGTGTGGCCGTCCACCACCTGCACGTCCGTCGCGGGCTCGCCTCCGAAGGTGACGGTGGTGCCTTCACCGAAGCCCGCGCCTCGCACCGTCACGCGGGTGCCTCCGGCGATGGCGCCCCGGGCGGGCTCGACCTGCGCGAGCACGAGCGGCGCCTCGAAGGTGAAGGCGGATGGAAGGAGGACCTCGTTCTCCGGGTCGCTCGCGGAGAAGACGTGGAGGGCCTGTGCGCCCGCGCCTCCTGGAGGTGTCGTGAAGCGCAACTGCTCCTGCGTGGGTGCCGAGACCGCCGTGGCCTCGAGAGCCCCCACCCGCACCACCGCGTCCGGTGGAATGAACGTTCCTTCCACCGTCACCGGCATACCGCCGGCGGTGGGCCCCGTGTCGGGCGCCACCCGGGAGAGCACGAGTTGGAAGGTGTAGCCATTCGGAAGGCTGGCGCTCGCGGTGCCGGCCGTGACGCTCACGGTGACGATGCGTGGCAGCGAGGCCTGCGCGGGAACCGTGACGGTGGCCGTCGTCGGCGTGGTCGTGACGAGCGGAACGGCCTGGCCCCCGAAGGACACCGCGAGGCCGGGCTCGTCGAGCCCGCTCCCCGTGAGCGTCACCGTGCCGTCCGCCCTCGTGCCGACGTGGGGGAAGACTCCGCGCAGGGTGAGGGTGCCCGCGAGGGCCTCCTCGTAGGTGAAGCCGTTTCGTACCGTCCAGGCGCCTCGTGGGGTGAGGACTGTCACGTCCAGGGCTCCAGCGCTCGGGCCTGGTGGCGCGGTCGCCGTGAGTCGGGTGGGTGAGTCCACCTGGAACAGCGGGGCGGGTGTGCTTCCGAAGAGGACGGAGGTCGTGCCCTCGAAGCCCTTCCCTGTGAGCACCACCCGCGTGCCGCCCGACTGAGGCCCGGTGAGCGGAACGACGTCCGTGATTCGCGGGTCGTCGCCGTAGCGATACGCGCGCCGCAGCACGCCTCCGCTTCCCTGCCCTTGGACCCTTACGTCCACGGGACCTTCGCTCAGAGCTCGGGGGACGATGACGCGCACTTCGGTGGATGAGACCCGTGTGACGGCGGGGCTTGCTGCGCCTCCGAAGAGGACCTGGAGCTCCGCGGGGAAGCCCGTGCCCACCAGCGTCACCGTGTTGCCACCGGAGAGCGCTCCTTCCGATGGAGAGAGGTCTCGCAGGTCGAAGGACTCGAAGTACGTGAAGCAGGCTTCGCAGCGGGCCGTGCCTCGCGGGTTCTCCAGCGTGAGGCTCGCGGGCCCGGAGGCCCCCGGCGGCGTGCGGAGGTCGAGCGAGGTGTCGTCGATGAGCTGGAAGTCGCGCACCTCGCGCTCGCCCAGCTTGAGCACCGTGCGACGGGCCGCTTCCGTGGGAGTCGCGGCCACGCCCTGGACGAAGCCGCTCCCCGTGACTCGCACCCAAGCGCCGCCGCCACTGTCGCCCCTTGCTGGCAGTAGCGACAGGAGTGTGGGCGCCGGGCCCGCGTCCGGCCAGGAGCCCGCATCCGGGCCCGCGTCTTCGGCTCCGGCCCCCGCGTCGGTGAGGCCGGCGTCGGGGGTGACTGCCGGCGGACGCGGGGTGTCACCACAGGCGGCGAGCACGGGCAGGAGGCACAGCACCGCCAGACGCAGGTGTCCTGCCATGGCGGTGACAGGGCATCGGATGCGGCGGCCCACGCTCATGGCAGCAACTCCGCCTGGAGGGTGTAGCCATTCGCGGTGCGCGCCGTTTCTCCGGTGATTCGCGCGGTGAGCGTCCTCCCTCCAGCGATGGAGGCGGGCAGTGAGAGCGTTGCTCCGTTCGCATCGATGGAGCAGCCCAGCTCCTGGGTGCCCTCTTCTCCAAGGAGACACAGGCGCAGCAGCCCTTCCGCGGCGACGTAGTTCGACAGGGAGACCCGCACACCCTGCCCCTCCGGCACGGTGAGACGGAAGTGGTCCTGGTCTTGCGGACACAGCATCCCTTCGAGCGGTGTGCTCGCGGTCAGGGCTGTCGCCGTGGCGGGTGTGTCATTGGGCTCGTGGGCGTCGTCGTCGCACGGCGTTCCCCGCGAGAGGAAGAAGCCCACGTCGTACGCGCGCGGCTCACTCCCCCGCGCCGCGATGCGCACGGTGTACGTGCCGGGCACCGCCGCGACGTGCGTCGCCAGGAAGCGCCCCGACGCGAGCACCCTGCCACTCGCGTCCTGGAGCGTGGTGGAGAAGGCTGACTCCGCGAAGGCGTCCGCTTCCACGTTCACGCCGAGCTGGTCACCTCGCTCCAGCGTGATGGAGAAGTGGTCCACGTCGTCCGGGCAGAGGGTGAGGCCGAGGTAGCGGCTCGCTCGCACCTCGTATGACGTGGCGCCGGTATCGTTGGGCTCCAGCGTGTCCGGCTCACAGGCCCTCGGAACGCAGGTGCCGGTTCCGACCTCACAGCGCTGGTCGGCCGCGCACCCGTCGTCCGAGGTGCAGGGCGGCGGCTCGGGCAGACACACTCCGCTCGGCACGTGACACTGGAGGGGCACCGTGCAGTCCCGGTCCGAGTAGCAACGCGGTGTCGCCGCGCAGCGCCCCGCGGCGTCACAGAGGAGTCCGGGTCCACATTCCGCATCCTCCTCGCATTGGACGCATCGGCCTTCCGCGCAGCGCTCTCCGGAGGCACAGACCTGGGACGCCGTGGCCTCGGTACAGCGGGGCACGCAGGCGTGCAGCCCCGTGTTGCAGCGCTCCTCCGGACCGCAGTCCGCGTCCTCCACGCAGCCCAGGTCCTCTTCACACACGAGGCTCGCCGTGTTGCAGCGCTGGCCTGTCGGGCACTCGTCCCGCTCTCCGGACGGACAGAGGACCACGTCCGCGCGCTGGCGACAGAGTCCCTGATGGCACCACTTCCCGAACTCACAGTCCGCGCTGGCCGCGCAGTCGGTGCCCCAACCCTCGCGCAGGGTGCAGACCCGCGCTTCCGCTTCGCAGCGCTCCTTCAGCCGGCACTGGCCACTGGACTCACACGGGCCGCAGAAGCCCTCCGCCCCGCAGACCTGTCCTCCCTCGCAGTCGTCGCGGCGCTCGCAGGCTGAGACGTCAGGGCCCGCATCGGGCACGGGCTTCGCGGGGTCGGAGGAACAGGCCACGAGGAGCATGCCCAGAAGCAACGCGGGCAGCACCGGAAGACTCCGATTGGCGCGCGCCATCACGGCACCTCCGTGACGATGCCCGCGGGCCACTGCACGTCCGCCACCGTCCATACATCGCCCTGCTTCGCCAGCGTGCGACGGAACTCGCCCTTCAGCACGCCCCGGTCATACACCCGCACCGTGGCCTCGCTGCGCGGGTCCACGGCCCCGTTCTCGCGAGCCAGCACCACCGCCACCCGGTACGTCCCGGACACGGGGCTCTCGTAGCCGAACACCTCCGGCCCGTAGCCCGTCAGCCTGTCTCGCAGCAACGCCGGGTCGTCCAGCGGGCCGGGGGCTCCCCAGTCCGGACGCGGATTCGCGTAGTGGCAGTCATCCGGCGCGGCGCCCAGCACCGCGTCCGCCCCGCGCAGCAGGTGCAGGTCCAGGTCCGTCAGCGCGTTGTCCCAGGACACCTCCACCAACAACCGCTGCGCGGGCACCGCCACCACGCGGGCCGTCGCGGGCTGGAGGCTCCGCGCCCCCGCCGCGTCCATCACGTGCAGTTCCACCTCGTATTCCCCCGGCACCACCGGGTCCAACCGCAGCACGGTGTTCGCCGCTCCAGCCTGGACGATGGCGGCCTGGGCTCCCACGGGCCGATGGCGGAGGGCCCACTGATACGTGAGCGGTGCGTCCCCGTCCGGGTCCCGCGAGCCCGTCGCGTCGAGCGTCACTTCCTGGCCCGGTGCGCTGGCTCCCAGCGGTGCCAGTTCAGGCACGGGCGCGCGGTTCACTCCTCCACGCAGCGACACCGTGGCCTCGCGGTGGTCGGGGTCCGTGGTGCGCAGACGCAGGGTGCCGCTCGCGGGCTCGGACATGGCCCCCACCGTCGCCGTGTAGCGCACGGTGATGGGGACCTCGGTGCCGGTGGCCAGCACCGCAGGGGTTCGCGTCGAGCCGAGCAGCTCGAAGGTGGCGGGGGTGTCGCTCGTGAGCGCGAGTTCCTCCAGCACCAGGGAGGCGCTGCCTCGTGAGCGCACCGTGAAGGACCGCACCGCCGCGCTGCCTTCCGATACTCGGCCGAAGTCGAGTTGCGGTGGGTCCAGCTCGATGACGGCCGCGGTGCGGCCCTCTCCGCGGAGTGAGACTTCCGTCGTGCCCTGCTCGGGGTCGTCCGTGCGCAGCTCCAGCGTCGCTGTATAGGCCGCCTCGCGCGGTGGCACGAAGGCCAGCGTCACGGGGGCCTCGCTCTGCGCGGCGACTTCTTCCGGCGAGGAGACCACGCGGAAGGGAGTGTCCGCTTCGCGCACCGTGACGCCGAGGATTCGCAGCGATGCGCGCCCCGCGTTCACCAGTGGCAACGTCAGCGTGCGCTCGTTCAGCGCGGGCACCGGGCCGAAGTCGAGCGTCGGCTCCGGCGCAACCCAGCGGGGAAGCACCGGGCGCGCGGCGCCGTCGCCTCCGCAGGCGACTCCCATGAGGCAGAGGAGCGCGAGGAGCAGGATGGACAACTTGTGGAGAACGCGAGCGCACGACGACAACAGAGCCGTGTCGCAGCAACACCTCACGACGCGTCCTCCTCCACGTACTCCAGCTCCACCCTCGTGCCGAGCCCCGGAACGGAATCCCCCGCGAAGAAGACCACCCGCCGCGCCGGCTCGTACGTCCATCCATCCTCCCCGCCCTGCACCGGCGTACACACCGCGTCCAGCGCCTCCGCCGGCTGCGCCTCGCAGGCCGCGCGGTCCACGGACTCGCAACCCTGGAGTGCCTCCTGTGCCGTGCCACACGGGTAGCGCACGCGCACCCGGAGCGTGTCCACCCTTGGCGCCTGCTCCAGCGCGAACGTGCGCCGCAGGCCCACCGCGCTCGTCGCCAGCGTGCGCAGCGTGTCCGTGAAGTCCACGTCGCAGATGCTCCCCACCTCGCCCCCCGTCAGCGTCGCCAGCTCCGCGTAGCGCGTCCCCGGCTCCGCGCCGCACCCGTTCGCCGGCACGTCTCCGATGATGGCCGACGCCACCACCGTCCCGTCATTCCCAATCCCCTTCGCCTGCTCGAACATCCGCCAGTACGTGCGCACGTCGTGCGGCGAGCGGTCGTCCTCGTCCGTCACGAAGGCCAGGTACAGCCACGCCCCCGGACGCAGGAAGGCCACCGGGTGCGCCGTCGCGCACTCCTCGCGGCAGGCCTCCGACGCACAGCCCGACTCGCACGCCGCGCGCGCTTCCAGCACCGGCGCGTTCTCCCGCGCCTGGCGCTCCAGCACGCGGCTCGCCGCCTCCAGGCCCGCCTCGTACGCGCTGCCCTGCGTGCCCACCCTCACGCTGTCCCCAAAGGCCCGCTCCAGCCGCGGCGTGTCCGGGGCCAATACGCGCGGCTCGCCCACCAGCTCTCCCGGACGCGTGAAGATGTCCGTCGTCGCCACGCCCATCCGGAAGTCGATGCGCCCCTCGCGGAACAGCGAGATGAACGCCTGGAAGCCGAGCGCCAACGCCTCCTGCCTCGGCGCCATGGAGCCCGAATCGTCCACCACCCACAGCACGTCCACCGACGAGGCGGAGCGCTGGGCGTACGTGTCCACGTGGTAGCCCGGCGGCAGCGACGGCACGAGCCGCTCGTCACGGCAGGACACGGACAGGAGCGCCAGGAAGGCGACCACGACGGCTCGGCGCATGGGGCGTGCAGCCTAGCCCATCCTCCCCGCCTCGCGCCCCGCCCGGGCTCGCGTCGTCCACCTTCCACTTCCACCACCGCGCCCCCCTGCTCCCACCCTGGATGCGCTACATGCGAGGGCACCATGTTCCACCGCCAAGGGCCCACCTTCCGGGAGCTGGCCGAACAGGCCCTCTCCTCCGTCGAGCGCGGGTACGACCTGCTCGCCCCCAAGTTCGACTACACGCCCTTCCGCACCCCGGACCCGGTGCTCAAGGCCGCCATCGAGCAGCTCGGACCGCCCGGCTCCGTCGGCAGCGCGCTCGACGTGTGCTGCGGCACCGGCGCCGCCATGCGCTTCCTGCGGCCCCTCGCCTGCGAGCGCGTCGTCGGCTTCGACCTCAGCCAGGGCATGCTCGAGGAGGCCAGCCGCCGCCTCTCCGGCGCTCCCGGTGACGCGCGCTTCGAGTTCATCCGCGGCGACGCGCTGGAGCTCCCGTTCCACAGCGAGTTCGACGTCGTCACCAGCTTCGGCGCCTTCGGCCACATCCTGGAGGAGGACGAGCCCCGGCTGGTGCGCGGCATCGCCCGGGCACTGCGCCCCGGCGGCCGCTTCGTCTTCGTCACGTCCCATCCGCCCTCGAAGCTCCACCCGGGCTTCTGGCTGGCCAAGGGCTTCAACGCGGCCATGCGCGTGCGCAACGCGCTCTGGCGGCCACCGTTCGTCATGTACTACCTGACGTTCCTGGTGCCGCGCGCCCGCGCCCTGCTGGAGGCGGAGGGCTTCACCGTCGAGGTGCGCGACGGCATCCTCCCCGAGCCCTTCACGCCGCTCAGCACCGTCATCGCCACGCGGAAATGAAACGGGGCCCGCCGCGCGTCGCGGCCGGGCCCCGGGCACAACAGGCGCCGCCGCCGACTACGGCGTGGGCGCGCTCACCTTCTTGGCGCTCTTCTCCAGGCTGGTGAACACCGTCTCCAGCCACATGTCCTGGTTGACGTAGCCGGCGCCCCAGGGCTTGAACTTCTCCGGCAGGCCCTCGGCCTTCACCTGCGCCAGCGTCTTGCCCGCCTCGCGCTTCGTGCGCACCAGCTGCACGGACTCGCGGATGGCCGCCACGAAGCTCTCCAGCTCCGCGCGGCCCGCCAGCGGACCGTGGCCCGGGATGATCTTCGCGCCCTGGGGCAGCGTCGCCAGCACCTTCTCGATGTTGGCCAGGTAGCCCTCCACCGAGCCGCCGCCATTCAGGTCGATGAACGGGAAGGCGCCCACGAAGAACTGGTCGCCCATGTGCAGCACGTTGGAGCCCACGAAGTACACCAGCGAGTCGCCGTCCGTGTGGCCCGCGGGCAGGTGCGTCAGGCGAATCTCCTCGCCGTTGAAGTAGAGGGACATGCCCGTGTCGTAGGTGATGACCGGCAGGGCCTCCTTCCTGGCGGGAGGAATCTTGCCCATCGCCCCCATGTCGATGCCGGCAAGCAGGCGCGTGCGCACCTCGCGCTGCGCGACGATGCGGCCCTCGCGGCCGAACACGCCGTTACCGCCCGTGTGGTCGAAGTGGTAGTGCGTGTTCAGCACGTACGAAATCTTCGCCTTGCTCAGCTTGTCGAGGGCCTTGTTGATTTTCGGGGCCAGCACCTCGAACTGGTCGTCGACGATGAGCAGGCCGTCCGGGCCCACCGACACGCCGATGTTGCCGCCCGCGCCCGTCAGCATGTGCACGTTGCCGGCGACGGGCTCGCTCGTCACGTTCGCCTTCGCGGGGTCCGGAAGCTGCGCCAGCGCCACCGAGGGAATCGCCACCAGGACGGCCAGGAGACTTCTCATTTATAGGCTCCACGAAGCAGGAATCGACGGTCGCGCAACATAACCGGAGGCGCGCCACCCCACCTGCTTTTGTGCGCCCCCGCTCACGTCACGTAGTCCACTCCCGTCACCGTGTACTCCACCGCGCCGCGCGGCCGCTCCACCAGCACGGACTCGCCCACCTCCTTGCCCAGGAGCGCTCGCGCCAGCGGCGACTCCACGCTCAGCCGCCCCGCCTTCACGTCCGCCTCGTCCGGCCCGACGATGCGGTAGCGCGCCCAGCTTCCATCCTCGTCCTCCAGCTCCACCCACGCGCCGAAGAAGACGCGGCCCTCCTGCGCGCCGTCCGGCTCCACGACGCGCACCTCCTCCAGCACCGCCGCCAGCTCGCGCGCGCGCCGCTCCCGCTCCTTGCGCCGCGTGCCCAATTCCAGCGGCGTCAGCCCCTGCGCGCCGGGGTCCGGCCCCTGCGTGGCGAGCAACTCCGCCTGCAGCGCCCGGTAGCCCTCCGGGGTGATGTAGCGCTTCTCCCCCGACGCCGGACGAGGCCGCGCGGGCACCAGCCCCTCGTCCCCGCCCGAGTCCTCCTTGGTGAATGCCTTCGACATGCCTGCCTCCACCCTCGAAAGATTCTTCAGTCCTTCCAGGGATTTGTAGCCCCTGCCAGGGACGCCTGCCCGTCCAGTGGGCGGCCCTCTTTTCCGTTTAATGTGAAAAATGGCAGAATCACGGCCATGCCCCTGCCACGCAATCTCCCCCGATTCGCGCACCGGCTCACCGTCCGCCTGCGCGGGATGTTGCCTGTCTACACGCACGACGTGTCCGAGGGCGGCTTCTGCGCGGACATGCTCCAGCCGCTGAAGCCAGGCACGCCGATAGAAGGCTCCATCGCCGTGGGCGAGTCGGAGGTGCCCTTCCAGGGGGAAGTGGTGTGGACGCGGCGCGCGGCGGGTGAGCGCGTGCGGGGCCGCTACGGCGTGCGCTTCACGCACGTCACCGAGGAGTTCCGCCGCCGCCTCCAGGAGTACCGGAAGATGCAGGGCAAGCGGCTCGTGCGCTGGTTCACCTGAGCCGCCCTTTCCCCTGCTCCGGGCCGGAGCCCGTGGGTACGCTGCGCCCTTTCGTTATCCTCGAAGGGGTGTGCGATGGCAGGGCAGACGAAGCTGACGGACACGCGGGGCCAGGAGCTGGCCGGCCAGCTCAGCGAGGCTCCCGGCGGCGGGGCGCGCGGCGCGGTGGTGCTCATCCACGAGTGGTGGGGCCTCAACGCGCACATCCGCGGCATCGCGGACCGGCTGTCGCGCGAGGGCTTCACCGTCTTCGCCGTGGACCTCTACGGCGGCCGCGTGGCGAAGGACGCGAAGGAGGCCGAGCAGCTGATGAACGCGCTGGACTGGGGCAGGGCCGCCGCGGACCTGCGCGCCGCCACCGAGGCGCTGCGCCAGCGGGCTCCGGGCACGAAGGTGGCCATCATGGGCTTCTGCATGGGCGGCGCGCTGACGTTGCTCGCCGCCGCGAATGACCCGGGGCTCGACGCGGCCGTGCCCTTCTACGGCATTCCGCCCGAGCAGGGCGCGGACGTGTCCCGCATCCGCGCGCCCGTGCTCGGCCACTTCGCGCGGCAGGACGACTGGTGCACGCCGGAGCGCGTGGATGCGCTGGAGAAGACGCTGAAGGGCGCCCACGTCCCGGTGGAAATCCACCGCTATGACGCCGGCCACGCCTTCTTCAACGACACGCGCCCGGAGGTCTACTCGCGAGACAACGCCGAGACGGCGTGGAAGCGCACCGTGGGCTTCCTCCACGCGAAGCTCGGCTGAGCACACGCGTGGAGGGGAAAACAGCGCCGGCTCAGGTACCGGCGCTGGGCCCCGTCGGGGCGGCGGGCGAGGCCGGAGCGCCCGGCGTCTCGGGGTTGGCAGGCGTCTCCGGCGAGGTCGGCGTCTCAGGGTTGGCCGGCGTCTCCTGCATGGAGGGCGCTTCCGGCGTCGAGGGCATGCCCTCCGGCGCGGGCGACTGCCCCGAGGGCATGAGCTGCAGGCGGTAGCTCCTCACGCCAGCGGGCAGCACCACCTCCATCAGCGGGTTCTCCTTCAGCAGCTCCGGCGCCACCTGGAACGTCACCAGGCCTTCCGCGTCGGTGATGGCCGACAGGCGCGTGCGGTTGTCGCCGGCCAGCACCCGGGCGCCCGGCACGGGCCTGTTCGTCTCCGCGTCCAGCACGCGCAGCGCCACCGTCTGCCCCGCCACGCTGGCGTTGGGGCCCGGCGCGACCACGTCCCGGTAGTAGGGGCGCAGGGTGCAGGCGGACAGGAGGGCGGTCGAAGCCAGGACGGCGGTCAGCAGCGTGCGGCGAAGGCTCATGGGCGTTTCCGTGCGGGATGGGAGGGGGTGCAGCCGGGCGCGGCAGCATATCCGCAACCCACCGGCCCGCCAGGACCATGCCCATCTTCCCCTTGCACTGTCGGGAGGCGGGCACCGCAGCCGTATTCCGGAGAGAGTGCACCAGGGCTCGCAGGGAGGCCCGCCCATCGGTGCGCCGGGCAGCCCTTCCTTGTTCCCGCCACCGTCCCAACCTCAAGGGCATCCAGCGTTGCCCTCACCCTGTCTCACGGGAGCTTCGACGCACATGCCTGAATTCATCAAGCCCGACGCGGGCGCGACGCCGCCCCCCCACTACGAGTTCGTCCGCTCCGAGCTGCCCCCGGGCGTCACCATGAAGCCCGAGCAGGTCGTCCTCAAGCAGCGCATCTTCGTCGGCAGCGTCCTGACGATGTTCATCGCCAGCTTCGTCACCTTCTGGATTCCCCTCTTCAACGGGCTGCTCGGAGGCGCCTTCGGCGGCTACCACGCGGGCCGCCTGAAGCGCGCGCTCGCGGCGGCCGCGGTGAACTCCGTCGCGGTGCCGGGCGTGCTCTTCCTCCTCTACTTCTTCAGCCACCAGGACTCGTCGCGCTTCTTCTACGGGCTGGGCTTCCAGGGCTTCGTGGTGCTCCACGTCATCGGCACCTTCATCGGCGCGGTGGCGGGCGCGGCCAGCCGCCCGCTGGCGACCGGAGACCTCCTGCGGCGGCACGAGCCGCTCGCCGTCAGCGCATCTCGAGGCCCAGTGCCAGGCGCCGCTCCAACGAGCCGTCCAGCCAGGTCGACGGAGACAGTGACTCGCGATGAAGCGCAGGCGCGACTGAGCCCTCCCAGCGGACCCAGGCGCGGGGAGTGAGCAGCACGCCGAAGGGCCCCGCCCGCCCCAGCCACCACTCCACCTGGAGTGAGGCCCCCGCCTCGTGCGTGACGTGCTCGTCGCCCACGCGCCAGGTGGGGGCATACGCCGCCTCCAGCCGCACCGCATTGGCCCCCGAGCCGGGCAGCCCCGTGCGGTGCGCCACCGAGAGGCGCGGTCCCGCCGCCGGAGCCAGCGCGGCCTGGCTCCAGTGCATCGTGGCCAGTGCGCCCACGCCCACCGCCGTGAAGCTGGAGAAGCGCTCGTTCTCATCCAGCACCATGAGCGCCTCCGCCTGCACCGAGGCCCGGTGCGGCAGCGAGCGCACCGGGGCCGACGTCACGCGCGCCTCCGCGCCCCAGCCCAGCGAGTCCCAGGTGGAATCGCGGAACTGCGGCAGCTCGCGCAGCAGCGTGCGATAGCCCACCAGCGTCAGCTCCGAGGCCAGCAGCCGGGGCACGCCCCAGCGCGGCTCCAGGGAGAGCTCTCCGTCCAGCACGCGCAGCTCGCTGCTCGGCTGGAAGCCGTGGAGGCGCGCGTCGCCGAGCGCCTCGGCCATGCCCGCGGTGCGCACGCTCACCACCGGCCTGGCGCCCCCGGCGTCCGGGAAGTCCACGCCCAGGCTCACCACCGTGCGCCCCGCGCCCGAGTCCCGCAGGGCGCCGTCCGCCCAGGCGGTCTCCGCTTCCACCTTGCGACGGCGGTCCTCGCCCAGGAAGGCCACCGGGTCCACCTCCGCCAGCACACCGTCGTTGAGCGCGCCCTGCACCTCCGTGGCCCGGGTGAAGGCGGCCTCGGTGCGCTCGGCCCGGACCAGGATGCGCAGCTCCTCCGGCGTGGCCCTGCGGCGCGGCGCGGTGGCGAGCGCCTCCTGCAACAACGTGGTGCGGTCCAGCACGGAGAGCTTGCGCTGCAGGGCGTCCTCGTTCTCGAAGATGCGCTGGCGCTCACGCACGCCCGCCGCCGCCGAGCCCGGCACCGGCACCCTCACCGCGAGGAGCTGCTCACGCTCGATACCCAGGCGCTCGCCCTCCGCGCGGTCCACGGCCGCGCGCTCCACGCGCACCGCGTGGGCCACGTAGGCGTGCAGCTGGTTTCGCACCGGCGCGTGCGCGTGGGGCGACGCGGAGGCGAGCAGGGCCCGCACCACCTCCGGCAGCGCGTCCCAGGCCTCGCGGCGCACGTCGGGCTCGGGCGACTGGAGCTTCGCGTGAAGCTCCCGGAGCCGCGCGTACCCGGCGCTGTCCACGTGCCCGGCCAGGGTGGACAGGGCGTCCTCGCGCGCCGCGTGCGAGCGCAGCGCGCGGTCCCCGGTGGACTCGAAGGCGTCCGGGATGTGCTCCAGCAGCGGCCCGGCGCGGCCGTCCTGGCCCACCACCTCCACCCGGGCCAGGGCGTCCAGCGTGGCCGTGGGCAGCACCCAGAACGTGCCGGGCGTGCGCACCCGCCGCCCGCCCTCCATCGCTCCGTTGAGGAGGAAGATGAGCGCGCTCGCGCAGTTGTCGGTGAAGAAGTAGTAGCCCATGTAGCCGCGGCGCTCGAGCTCCCAGACGCGCTCCAGCATCCGCGCCTCCTCGCCGCGCGTGAGGCGCAGGCGGAAGCGGCGGATGGAGCGCTGCTCCAGCTCCAGCGCCTCGTGGGACAAATCGCCCATCGTCCCCGTGAGGAAGACGGTGTCGTAGCCGCCCGTCATCCCCTTCACCACGTAGCCCAGCCCCCTGGACTCCATGCCGGTGAGCGCCACCAGCTGCACCACGCGCTCGAAGGTGGGGCCGCGAGGCACCGCGCCCTCGTGCCACACCGGGCGCAGCAGCATGTGGCCGAAGAGGGACTCCGGCTGGCGGCCGGTGGAGGCCACCAGCAGCACCTCGAAGTGCGACAGGGACTCCAGCTCCGCCCAGGCCTCGAAGGTCGGGCAGCTCCCCCGCGCCGGCAGCGTGCCGAGGCCGGAGGACTCGACCTGCTCCGCCAGCGCGCGGGCCTTGGAGAACTCCTGGCAGCGGACCTGGTCGTCCACGGGCAGCGCGTCAGCGCGCAGGGACTCGGCGGGGACGAGCAGCTCCTCCGCGAAGGTGACGAGGTCCAGCGAGGCGCTCCGCTGTCCCAGGGCGCGGCTGAAGGCGCCCGCGTAGGTGAGGCGGGCCTCCTCCTTCCACACCAGCGGCCGCTCGAAGGGCTTCTGCCAGCCCGAGAGCCGGCGCCACAGCGGCGTGCCGCTCCAGCCGCGGTCATCGTCCCAGCGCTGCACCACCGCGTGCACCACCGCGCGGCGGCGCCACAGCTGCTCCGACTCCGCGTCCGTCAGCCGGGACAGCCGCAGCGTGGCGCGGTGCTCGTTGGACGGTGCGTAGCGGTAGAGGTGGAAGCGCGCCCGGCCCTCCGTCCAGTCGGGCCGCTCCGGGGTGCCGTCACCGAGCCCCAGGGGCGCCGGCTCCTCGTGCAGCACCAGCTCCAGCGGGCCGCCGGGGAGGCGGCGCATCGCGGGCGGCAGGGCCTGGAGCCCCGCCTCCACCTCCGTCACCAGCGCCGCGTCCCGGGCCGCCGCGTCCCGCAGCACCACGCCGGAGCGCTCCAGTGCGCGCACCCGCGCGGGGAGGTCCTCCTCCGCGGCAGCGGGCGGCCGTGGCGAAGGCAGGCCTGGCGCGGCGACCGGAAGCGCGCAGACCAGGCCGAGCACCCAGGCCGCGTGGCGACTCAACGCGCCACCTCCGCCGTCTCCGCTCCTCCCGGCGCGGAGAGGAGGAAGGCACGGCGGTCCTCGTCCAGCCGCGGGTCGGCGCTGGCCAGCTCCCCCACGCGCTCCATCCACGCGAGCGCCCGCGCGGGCGTGAGGGTGCGCGCGTCCGCCATCGCCAGCAGCTCCTGCCGGTGCGCCCGCAGCACGCGGCCGAAGGCCCCCAGGTTCTCCCGGCGGATGTGCGCCGCCGCCGCCAGGTCCTCCACCGTGGGACCCGCCCCCAGCGCCAGGTCCTCGCGGAGCTGGTGCGTGCGCGAGCGCAGGTACACCTGCGCCGTGCGGCCCATCTCCTTCGGCGACACGCCCCGACGGCGCTCCGCCGCCGCGTACGCCTGCCAGATGACCACGCCCAGGCCCACCACCACCACGCCCACCGTCACCGCCGACACCACGTTGTCGTTGTTGCTCTGGCTGCTGTTGTCGGAGTTCGAGCGCGACGCCTCGCCCTCCGCCTTCTGCGTCCCGCTGGAGCCCTCGCTGGAGCCACCCTCCTCGGAGCTGCGCGAGGTCCGCTCACTGGCGCCACTGCGGCTCTCACTGGAGCCGCCCGCCTCCGAGCTCTTCGAGTCGGCGCTGTTGCCGTCGCTGGAGCCGCCCGCCTCCGAGCTCTTCGACTCCGAGCTGTTGCCGTCGCTGGAGCCTCCGGACTCCGAGCTGTTGCCGTCGCTGGAGCCACCCGAGTCCGACTTGCTGGAGTCACCCTGGCTCGAGTTGCCCGAGCCCGAGTCCGACCCCTGGCTGGAGTCGCCGGAAGCCGAGGCGCCCGTGTCCGAGGCGCTCATGCCCCGTGAGCCCATGGCCGCGGGCGTCCTGCAGCCGGAGACCGCCATCACCACGGCCATGCACAGCGCGCACTTCGCGGAGCTCTTCGTCTTCATCCCACACCCCTTTGGATGTCCGTTCGTTTCCGCGCGGCCCGGCCGGCGCACGGTCATGCCTGGTGCGTGCTCAGTGCGCCGCGTGCGCCTCCAGCGCGGCCTCGAGGTCCTTGCGCAGCAGTGGGTCCTCGCGCACCAGCGAGCCCACGCGCTGTATCAACTCCAGCGAGCGCGCCGGAGTGAGGGTGCGTGCATCCGCCAGCGCCAGCAGCTCGTCCCGGTGGGACCGCAGCAGCATCCCGAAGAGCGGCACGTGCTCCCGACGCAGCATCACCACCGAGGCCAGCGCCTCCACCGTGGGGCCCATGCCCCGCATCACGTCCTCGCGGAACCGGCCGAGGTGGAGGCGCAGGTACTCATGCGACAGGCGCGCGGCGCGCGCCAGGTGGGGAGCGACTCCGATGACGGCGGAATTCCAATCACTCCCCATCTGACCTCCCTTCGAGAGCACGTCCTCCCTAATTGCGTTTGTTCACTCGTTGCGGATCGCCTCCCGTAGCCAGTCGCGTGCCGGAGGCGGGGAGGGAGCGGTTTCGCGGCCTTGGACGACGACGCCGCGCGGCAAGGCGCGAAGCCCGCTTGTCGGAAGTGCGTTGCCGGCTACGCGCCAGGGGGTCGGCGGAGCGCTTCGCCAGGAAAACCCACGCGCTTGGATTCGGGGGGGTGCGACGTCACCCTTCCTCCAGGTACTTCGTGGAGTCATGTCATGACCCTGGGACTCTCCATCCTCGGACTCTTCAGCGCGCTGCTGGCCCTGGCCGTGCTCTTCCCCCCCGGAGAGCCGAGCTGGTTCGGCTTCGGGGTGCTGGCGGCGGCCCTCTTCTCGCTCGGCGCCGCGTTCAGCCGGCCCCACCTGCGCACCGCCGCGCCATGGACTGTCGGCGCGGCGCTCTGCATCTGGGCACTGGTCGGCCTGGGGACCGCTGACGTCAGCGCGTGGATTGGCTGGGCGACGCTCGCGTTCGGCCTGGCGTACCTGGGGCTCGGCTCGCTGCACTTCATCCAGAGGGTGGTGCCGACCCAGCGCCTCCCACGCTTCCTGCGTCCCGTCACGTGACGCGGCGCCCGGAGGCCCGCGCATGCCGCCGACCGACTGCTGGAAGGCCCGCCGCCACGCGCGCCACCGCTCGGCGGGCAACGGAACAGCGCGCCGGGCACCCGGAGGTCGAGTACCCGGCGCGCGCTCACGCACCACGGTAGCGGCCCTCCCCCCCGGGAGCCGACTCGCTGAGTCTCAGGGCAATGTGTTCACAGGTCCATACGGGAAACCCGTCGGGTCGGATTCCACCCCCCGGGGGCATGGACCCACCAGACGTCAGGACCCGGACGCTTGGGCGACCTCGGGGTCCGCCCGTGACGGCCACCCTGCCCTTGGGGGTATACTCCGTTAATCTTGATCCGTTTGAATTCCGAGGAGCAGGGGCTGCTGGCGGACCTGGAGGTCCTGGTCGCGGAGGCCGAACCCAGCGCGGAGTCTCTCCCATCGGTGCTGGGGGCCCTGCGCGAGGTGTTGAAGGCCGAGCGCGCGGTGGCGTACGGGGTGGATGTAGGCCCCGGCCGCAACAACGCCAGCTACTCGCATTGCCAGGGCTTCACCCTCCCGGCGGCGACGGTCCACGGCGTGCTCGACGGCTCCATCTCCGCGGTGGGTGACCCGTGGGGTTGGTTCGATCCCGCCCGCCCCGAGCCGGCGCAGCGCAACCGCGCGCTGCACTTCCGCTCGCTGGCGGAGACGGAGGCGCAGCGGATGCCGCTGCCGGACCTGCCCGCGGGTGAGGTGGGGCGCCGGCTGGGCCTGAGCGAGGGCGAGCTGGAGGCGGTGCGTGAGCGCGCGCTGGCCCGCTCCGGCGCGGTGTTCCGGCAGCTGGGCGTGGAGAACATGGCCTGGCTGCGCACGCTGGTGTGCGAGGGCCCGGCGCTGCTCGGCTGGGTGGGCCTGGGCCGCGAGGAGCCCTTCACCGAGCGCGAGCAGCGGCTGCTCCAGGCGCTGACGCCGGCCCTGCAGCGGCGGCTGACGATGGAGGCGCGGCTGCGCGAGTCGGGGCTGATGTCCACCGCGCTGGAGGTGGCGATGGAGGCGCTCGGGCGCGCGGCCTGGGTGGTCAGCTCCAGCGGCCGGGTGGTGCACGCCAACGCCGCCGGGCGCATCCGGCTGGAGCGCGGCGAGCCGGAGTTGATGGAGCAGCTCAAGCACGGCGCCCAGGGCGTTCCCTGCTCCGGCCCGCTGACGCTCACCCCGCTGCGCACGCCCGGGCTGCCGTCGCACTACCTGGCCATCGACACCGGCACCGCGTCCAGCGCCGCCGCGCGCGTGCAGGCGCTGTCCGCGCGCTGGTCGCTCACGGCGCGCGAGTCGGAGGTGCTCACCCACATCGTCCAGGGCGAGACGAACAAGTCCATCGCCGGGCGGCTGGGGTGCGCGGAGCGCACGGTGGAGGTCCACGTGACGCATCTGCTGAGCAAGGCCCAGGTGGAGAGCCGTTCGGCCCTCATCGCCCGTTTCTTCCAGACCTCCTGAGTTGCCATTTCCAAGCCTAGGATGGGCGCCGTGAACGATACGCGCGACGCCCGCATCCACGCATCCTTCGCCCGAGCCGCGGAAGCCGTGGAGCGGGGCCCCCACTCCACGCCCGCCGAGGGACGGCCCCGGAGGCGGAGGCTCGTCATGGGGGACCCGCAGGCGGACCTGGAGCGCGTGCTGGCCATCCTCGCGCACCAAGACGCGCTGGGAACCGACGGCTGGCTGCGGCCCGACGTGATGCTCGTCTCGGTGGGCGACCACTTCGACTGGGGCAAGCCGTATGAGCGCGAGGCCGGGGCCATCAGCGCCCTGTCCCTGGTGGCGTGGCTGGCCGCGCACCCGGCGGACCAGGTGGTGATGATTCTGGGCAACCATGACCTCGGCCGCGTGGGGGAGCTGGGGGGCTTCACGGACGCGACGTTCGCCGCCGCGCAGGCGCAAGCCGACCGCGTCTACCAGGCGGGACACACCGACGAGGCGGCGGAGCGCGAGTTCCTCGCCCGCTGGCCGCGGGTGCCCACGGCGGAGCTGGTGGCGCGCGACTTCGGCAACTTCCGCGAGGCGCAGCGCACGTGGGTGGAGCACCTGTTGCGCGTGCGGCGCTTCCGCACGGCGTACGCGGCCGGGTCCGGGCTGCTGGTGCTGCACGCGGGCGTCACCCACGAGGACCTGGACGTGACGGGCCTGCCGCCGTCGCGACGGGCGGATGCGGGCGCGGTGGCGTCCGCGCTGAACGGGGCGGTGGACGCGGCGGTGGAGGCGTGGACGGGAGGGCCGCTGTCCGTGCCGGGCCTGCACCGTCCCGGCGACGCGGCCTTCGGGGAAGGCGTGGGCATCTTCTACCACCGCCCCAGCCTGAAGCCGGAGGACGCCGAGCGCGTGCGGGGGACACCTCGCCGGCGCTTCGACCCGAGGCGGCTCCCCGCCGGGCTGACGCAGGTGGTGGGGCACACGCGAGACAAGCGCAGCCGCGAGCTGCTGGGCATCTCCACCGCGGAGGCGCGCGACGGGGTGGTGCGCCACCTCGTCACGGATGGGACGCGCGTGGACTACGCGCACGGCGCGCCGCCGCCACCGAGGCCGGAGGCGGCGGTGCTCGTCTTCACCGACGGCGGCATGCGCGAGTGCCCGCCCGGGGAGTACGAGCTGTTCGACCTGAACACCCGCGCCCCCACGCGCTGAGCGCGCCGCCCGCGCGGGCTTCCTACTTCGGCGCGGGCTGCGCGGCCTGCTGGAGCCCGGCGAGCTTCTTCTCCAGGCCCGCCACCGCGCGCGGAGACACCTGCGAGGCGGGCAGCGTCTTGGCGAAGGCGATGGCCTCCTCCAGCGTCTTCGCGGCGCCAGCCGGGTCCTTGCGCGCGACGAAGATGTCCGCGCGGCCGGAGAGCACCGTCAGGCGGCGAGAGCCCTGCACCCGGGCCAGCGCGCGGTCGCTCGCGGCGAGCGCGTCGTCCAGCCGCCCCTGCATGCGGTACAGCGTGGCCAGGCGCGCGGGCGGGTTGTAGTCCTGGGGCAAGTCCCGCTCGCTCTGCTCGAGCGCCGGAATCACGCGCTCGGGCGCGCCCAGCTTCATCGCCGCCCCCATGCGATGCGAGTCGAAGACGGTGCGCGCCTCGGGGTTGGGCGCCTTCGCGGCCTCGACCTCCAGGTACTTCAGCCACTCCTCGGCGAGGACCTTCGCACCGGCCTCGTCCTTCGCCGCCTCGCGCGCGTCCACGAGCACGCCGTACAGGTCCGAGCGGTCATCCGCGGCCATCTCGATGGCCGGAGGCGCCAGGGCCTCCGTCACCTTCGCCTCCAGGGCGGGCCGCAGCTCCTTCGCCGCCGCGGACGCCTCGTCCAGCGCCAGGGAGCAGGACAGCCCCAGCGACGCGCCGCTGGCCCAGAAGATGGAGCGCGGCGTCTTCGGCAGCTCCTCCAGCGCCTTGCGCGCGCACGGCTCGTACTGCTTCGCGCCGTACATGGCCGTCAGCATCGACGCCACCGCGCGGCCCCGGCGGGACCAGTCCGCGGGCGCCTCGGCGAGGGCCTCGGCCAGCGTCTCGGCGGACTCCGCGGCGCGGCCCTCCGCGTACAGCGCGTCGCCGCGCGCCAGAAGGGCCTCGGCGCCGGTGACGCCTCCTTTATATGCGCGCTCCCCGTCGTCGAAGAGCTTCACCAGCTGGTCCACCGTCGCGCTGCCGGCGAAGCGCAGCAGCGGCTTCTCCTGGCGCGGGTCGATGACGTACAGCGTGGGCCAGAACTCCACCGGGTACTTCTCCTGGAAGGCCGCGTTCGTCGTCAGGTCGGTGTTCACCTCCAGCCAGACGAAGCGGCCGGAGTGCCGGGCCAGCGCCTTGTCGGACATGACGTACGCCTTCATGGAGCGGCAGGTGTGGCACCACGGCGCCCAGACGTCGACGAAGAGGGGCAGCCCCTTCGCCTTCGCCTCGGCGAGCGCGCGGCTGTAGTCGTCCTCGATGAAGGGCAGCGGAGAGCCGGCATGGGACTCGTCCGCGGGGGCGTTGGTGTTGGCGGCGGTGCAGGCGACGAGCCCCAAAAGGAGCAGGCAGGTGGCGGGAAGGCGCATGGGGCGACCCTAGCGCCAATGGCCGCCTCTGTCCTCGGCCGACACCCGCGAGTGCATCTCCTGGGCACGGCGCCGCGTGCATGCTCTGGTGCGCGCGGACTTCCGGTGATGAGAGACCCGTACACCCTGCGCACCTTCCTCGCGTCCGCACTCGACGCCCTCCCCGCCCCCGAGCGCTTCCCGGAGGCGCCGGACGCGGACGCCGCGCGCCGCCTCGCCGAGCGCCTGCGCCGGGACTTGCTCCCCCGGCTGGGCTCCGCGGATGCGCCGCTGCTGCTGGTGGCCATCGCCGGCCCCAACAATGTGGGCAAGTCCACCCTCTTCAACGCGCTGGTGGGCGCGGCGCTGTCTCCCGCGCGGCCCGAGGGCGGCCTCACCAAGCAGTGCCTCGCGGCGGCGCACCCGGAGACGTGGACGGGCGCGCTGAAGGACTTCCTCACGCGGCGCTACGACACGGTACCGGTGGCGTCGGGGGACGTGGCGCCGGTGGACCAGCCGGGCCCGGCGGGGCGGCTGTACCTGGTGCTGTCGGACGCGGTGCCGCGCGGGCTGCTCGTCATGGACACGCCGGACTTCGACAGCGTGTACCGCGACAACCGCGAGCGCGCGGAGGCGCTGCTCGTCACCGTGGACGTGCTCGTCTTCGTGGTGAGCCGGCAGACGTACCAGAACGCCGCGCTGGTGGACTTCCTGCGCGCGGCGGTGGGGCACGGGCGGCCGTACCTCCTCGTCTACAACGAGGCCACGCGCGAGGAGGTGGCGCGCGGGCACCTGGACAAGCTGGCCGCGGACGTGGGCCACCCGCCGCTGGCGCGCTACCTGGCGCCGCACCAGCCGGAGGTGGAGGCGGGACTCAAGCCGCTGGCCACCGAGCCGCTGGACGGGCGCCCCGCGCTGTCCGCGCTGCTGGGACAGGCCGAGCACGCGCGCGAATTGAAGGCCCGGGCGCTGGAGGCGTCGCTCGCGGACGCACGCGCGGAGTTGGACGTGGTGGCGCGCGCGGCGTCACGCGCGGCGCAGGAGCCCGAGCGACTGCGGCAGCGGCTGCGGCATGAGCTGACCGGCGTGGGCGCGAGCGCGGCGCTGAAGGCGGTGCCGGCGGACGTGCTCATCGACGCCTTCCGGGACGAGCTGGACGCGCGCAGCAACTTCCACAAGTGGGTGCGGCTGCCCTTCCGGGGGCTGGCCACCGCGCTCACCTTCGTCAGCCGCAAGGTGCGCCAGTCCTTCACCGGGCCGGAGCCGGAGGGCGCGGAGACGCCCACGCTCGCGGTGGATGAAACCATGAAGGACGGCGTGCGCAGGCTGGTGGACGCGCTGGCCTCGGAGGTGGCCGCGTGGCGCGGGGACGCGGAGACGAAGGCGAAGCTGGCGGAGGCCTTCGGCCCGGTGACGCTGGCGAAGCTGGAGGAGCCGCTGGGCTTCGAGCCGCTGCACGCGCACGCGGCGGACCGGGCCACGCTGTACGCCTACTGCCGGGACCTGGTGGCGGCGGAGCTGCAAGGCGGCATGCGGGAGGAGATGCTCCAGACGCTGACGACGCTGGTGTACTCGGTGCCGTCGGGCGCGGCGGCGGTGGTGACGGTGGCCACGGGCGGCTTCGGCCATGACGCGGTGGTGTGGGCGGGCACGCTCTTGTCCACGCCGCTGATGGAGCGCTTCGTGGACCTGCTGGGCGCGCAGGTGCGCGCCCGCGTCACCCGGCAGTGGGCGGACGCGCACGGAGCCACGCTGGCCAGGGCGCTGGAGGCGCGGTTCTTCTCCGACGTGCTGGCGCACCTGGACGGGCTGGCCGACGACTGGACGCGCACGGCGGCGAAGCTGGACGAGGCCCGGACGGGGCTGGCCTGAGCGGACAGCGGCCCCGAAACGCCGTGCCTCCTGGACGGGTAGGGTCTGGCATTCCGATGGGAGGAATCGGGTCGGAACCGCAACCTGCCGGGTCCTACCGCCGGCCCCACTCCGCATGTCCTGTGCCCCCAATCCATTAAGTCGTATCTACGGCCCAGGACTTTACAGGATGGGTTGGCAGGTATGCTCGGTGAGCGCGAGAAGTCGTCACTGAAGAAGACGCTGGGCAGGAACGCTCAGGCGGCACGCGTGCGCCAGGAGCTCACCCAGGCGGACGTGGCCGAGCGCATCGACCTGGCCACCGAGGTGTACGGCCGCATCGAGCGGGGCCGCGCCTTCCCCAGCATCCCCACCTTCTGGCGGCTGTGCCACGTGCTGCAGGAGTCCGCGGACCGGATGCTGGGGCTCCCCGCCGGCACGCTGCCTCCGGGCCCCTGGCAGGTCGCCGAGCCACCCCCGCCCCACGCCGAGCACCCGCCCGAGCTGCGCCGCCTCATCCGCACCCTCCAGGGCTTCGAGCCCGACGAGTGGCGGACCCTGCGCAAGTTCCTGGTGAGCCTCAAGCGGCAGGAGCGCTGACGGCCCAGGGCAGGCAGGCGGGCACGGCTGAACTCCGTCCGTGCGTGAGCTGCGGCAATGCGCCATGCTGGGGGCGTCATGAACGGCTCGGACCCGGCCGCCCCGGGGTCGCCACCTCTCGTCCTCTCCTTCCGCCACCTGCTGACCGACGCGGTCGGCACGTTCCTGGACGAAGCCCGCATGACGTGTCCGCAGACGGCGGACTCCATTGGAGAGCTCATCGTCACGCTGTCGCGCTACCGCGAGGAGGGCGCGCCGCTGTTCCCCATGGCCTTCGTCTGTGACGACCTGGGGCAGATGCTGGCGCAGCTCGGCGGGCACGACCCCATCGGCATCGGCATCGGTCCCCGCTCGCGGGCCACGATTCAGCGGGCGCTGAAGCAGTGCGCGCCGCTGGGCCAGGGCCGCTGGTGGGCGCTGTACCTGCTGCGGGTGCCGGAGGGCTTCGCGTACGGCGTCTTCCGCACGGACCCGTTCCCCCTGGCGGAGACCCCGCTGGAGCGGCTGCGCCGCTCGGGCGACGGAGGCGCGGGCGTGGTGGGCGTGCTCCAGCTGGCGGACAACATCCTGGAGCTGCGCGCGTGCGGCGGGCTGTGCCGGCACGTGTACCTGTCCGGCGCGCGCGTGGAGGCGGCGTCTCCGCCGGAGGTGCTGGACGAGCTGGCCGAGGCCGTCACGGACGGCGTGGCCACCGCCGCGCGAGAGCGCGCCCGGGGCTTCTTCCGCCGCGTCCTCTTCGAGGTGATGCAGGGCTCGCACGGCACGCTGGTGGCGGTGCTGCCCCGGGAGCGCGCGGGCTCGATGCTGTTCGTGGACGGCATCATCCTGCCGCGCCCGCTGGACATCGTCGCGCTGCTGGAGCGCTACCACGCGGACCCCACCGACGCCGCCGCCACCGCGGTGCGCGCCACCGCGCAGCTGCTCCGGGGGATGATGGCCACGGACGGAATCACGGTGCTGCGCGCGGACGGGTGCATCGTCGGCTACAACATCTTCGTGAGACACCCGGAGACGCTCACCAGCCAGCCCTCCGTCGTCGTCGGAGGCGCGAGGCGGAGGACCTTCGAGGTGCTGTGCGCGGCCCTGGGCCATGAGCTGACCGCCGCGCTCATCCGCTCGCAGGACGGCGACGTGAGCTGCCGCCGGGCGTGAGTGACGGGGCCAGTTGAAGGGCCCGGGCCACGTGGAGCAGCCAGCAAGTCGCTGTCAGACCATATCGCTATAGAACGTCTCGGGGCGGGCGGAACACCGCCGCCACGCGGGCCGCGAGCGTGGCTCGGCCACACAAGAGGGGGAACATTGCCGCACTTGATTGCAATGCCATCATCGACATCCAGACTCCACGTGCGTGCACGCGCATTCCTGCAGGACAACCTCGCGGCCTGGGCCGCGCTGATGCTCGTGCTCCTGGGGGGAACCGCCAGCGCCGCATGCGTCGCGGGCACCCAGAAGGCGTGCACCAATGACTGGGGATGCCCGGGGACGTCGGTATGCGACGGCTACGACTGGGGCGACTGCAATGGCTCGAGCACCTGCAACGAGCCGCCTCCCATGACGCTCAGCTACGTGACCAGCGGTATCGGCGCGAGCCGTGAGCTCCAGGTGGAGGGCCTCCTCGGCGCGCCCACCACGGACAGCTTCCCAACCTACCTCTTCCGGCAGGCCCAGAAGGCCCTCACCTTCACCGCAACGGCGGCAGACCCGGCCCGCGGAGTCAAGTCCGTCAAGCTCCAGGGAACGCTCAACGTCGTCTGCATGCAACAGCGCAGCGACGTGCTGCTGCGTGAGGGCTTCTCGACCCAGTCCTTCACCTTCTCCAACCAGAACAGCGCCGCGACCACGGCCTCCTCGCGCACCGTCTCCCTCTCCATCAACTTCAAGTCGTATGCCGAGGAGACGCGATGCCCGACCAACTACCTGCCCTACCGGCAGGACTTCTCCGTGGTGGCCGAGGCAACGGATGGGAGCGGCGGCGTGCTGAGGACGCCGCTGAAGCGCTACGTGTTCGTGCAGTCCTTCAAGGTCGCGACCTTCAACGTCCGCAATGGTGCCGACGACGATGGGGTGAGCAGCTTCGACCGCCTCGCCCAGCACATGAATGACAGGAACGACATCGACGTGGTCATGTTCCAGGAGGCGAGCGAGAACACGGTGTGGAACATCGCCGCGAGCCCGTACATCAAGGAACTGGCCCGGCAGGTCCGGTTCTCGGGCAATGGGGACCTTGCCGTCATGAGCAAATTCCCCATCAGCCAGAACGTGCCGGTCCAGTTCTCACAGCCGCTCGAAGGCTACGACCACCGTTGGCACTACGTCGTCCTGGACCTGGGTGGCTTCCCGGTCAAGGTCGCCAACCTCCACCTCCTCGCGGGAAGCGTGGCGAAGAGCCGCGGCATTTCCGAGGTCCCCTACCGGCGGCAGGAAGTGGACGAGGTGATGGCCTACATGCGCAACCCCGGCATGCCGGCCATCATCGGCGGCGACATGAACGCGAGCGTCTTCCAAGGTGACCCGTACAGCACGCCCGTCAGTGTCGAGTTCCAGTCCATCTATTACACGCCCCCGTACAAGCACTTCTGCCTGCCCCCGAGCACCGGCTGCCACGTCACGCCGGAGACGCCACCGCGCTTCAATGGCGACCATCTCTGGGTCTGGGTGAGCACGCCCGGATTCGGGTTCGTGGACTCCTACACGGCCTACGACAGGCATCTGGGACAGGAGCCGTACCTGTCGGACCACCGCATGCAGGTGACGCGTCTCTATATCAACGAGTGAGACGGGAGCGCGGCGGAGCGTGAAATCCGCCGCTTGGAGTGCCGGGTTCCCCTCGTCCACGAGGGGAACCCGTGGTGTGTTGGAGGCCATGAACTTCGTATTTGTCGGCACCAGCCTTGGGGCGCGAGGCACGGAGACCCACCTCGTATGCCTGGTGCGTGCCCTCGCCCGCGCGGGGCACGAGGTGCTCACCGTGGCCCGTCCGGAGGGCTACATCGCCCGCGAGCTGGCGGCGAGCGGCCTTTCCATCGAGCCCGGCATCTTCCGCAATGCGGCGGATGTCCGCGGCGCCCGGGGCGTCCTGCGCGCCCTCCGGAAGGTGAAGGCGGACTGGCTGGTGGGCAGCTTCGGCCATGAGTACTGGCCGCTGCTCACGCTGGGCAAGCTCACCGGGACGCCCGTGGCGCTGTTCCGGCACCTCAACAGCCGGCTCAAGCCGATGTCTCGCGCGCTGTTGCCCCGGTGGGCGGACCGCTTCATCGCCGTCTCCGAGTCCATGCGCTCCAACCTGGTGGAGCAGGGAGTTGCATCCGAGCGGGTGAGCCTGCTCTACAACCCACTGGACGTGGAGCACTTCCGCCCGGACGCAAGACTCCGGGAGGAGTCACGCCGGGCACTGGGCGTGGATGAGGATGCACTGCTCGTCGGCTTCGTCGGAGCGCTGAAGCCAGAGAAGGGAGTCTTCCGGCTGGCGGCGGCCTTCAACCAGGCCATGCCCCAACGTCCGAGACTGCGTGCTCTCTGGGTGGGCGAGGAGGCCGCGCACCCGAGGCTGCGGGAGGCCATCTCCCCTGAGCTCCAGGAGCGACATGTCCTGAGGGGTTGGACGGGGGACATGCGGCCGCTCTACGCGGCCATGGACGTAGCGGTCGTCCCCTCGGAGTGGCTGGAGCCCTTCGGACGTGTCTCGATCGAGGCCCAGGCCAGCGGAGTCCCCGTACTCGCGAGCCGGATTGGTGGGCTGCCGGAGACACTCCTCGAGGGGGAAACCGGACTGCTGCTTCCACCAGGAGACGAGGCCGCGTGGCGTGACGCGCTCGTCACCGCCGCCGACATGCCCCCCGAGCGCCGACGGGCCATGGGCGAGGCGGGGATGCGCTTCGTCCGGGGGCGGTTCTCCACCGAACGCATCGTGGAGGAGTTCATCGACCTGCTTCGAACATCTCCAGGTCGTGAGAATTGAAGAAGACCTGCCGAGTTGTGTCAGCCACCCTGCACGCTCATACCCGCGGAGTAAGCGCTTGAATTTGCTCTTGTCAGAGGAATCGAGCATTCTGACGCCGCTTTGAAATCCCCCCTGCTCCGCATCGCGCGAATCGCGCTCGCCGTGGTGACAGTGTGTCTCACGGCTTCCCCAGCCCTGGGCCAGAAGCTGGCGGACGTCACCGTTCAAGGTCCTCCGATAGCGCCTGCGCTGAGCGGCAGCGGTCACGGCCTGTGCGTCGCGTCCAACGTGTGGACGCGGACCCTGAACGAGTTCCCGCAGACACGCGGCACGTACCTCGATGGCATCAACGGATACATCGAGGAGCCCACCAGCAAGCAGAGCCGTGTCACCACGGTGCTGCGCACGCCGTTCGACCTGTCGAACAACCTCAACGACGGACGCACACTGAGCTACGGCGACTTCGTCGGCCAGGTCACCGCGCCTCGTTGCTCCACGGGTGGCTGCAGCTACAACGTCATCAACGACAACGACGCATTCACCTCGTTCGTCTCGCGCTTCCGCGGCTACCTGAACATCCCCTCGGGGCTCGAGGGCCAGCCACTGCACTTCGGCTTCTATACAGACGACGCCATCAGCTTCGTCATCTACGACCGGGGCCAGACATACACGGTCATCAACCGCCCTCCCCAGCTGGGCGCAGCAACCTGGCGAACGACCAACGCGGTCACCTTCATGCAGCCCGGCATCTACGCCGTGGAAATGCTCTATGTCCAGGTGACGGAGCACGCCGCGCTGGAGATGGGCATGCTGTCGGGCGCGTTCACGGACTTCGAGCGGGCCGCGAACCAGCCCCCCATCGTCAACCTGTTCAGCTCCGGCTTCCAGCTGCTGCAGCCCGCGCAGTTCTTCCAGACCGAGAACGGGCTCCCGTCCTACCCGGAGAACCTCGACCGCTGCGAGCAGTGCAGCCGCGCCAACGTCAACGCGCCCAACAACGGCGGCTGTGGCTCGTACTACTACTGCAACGCCGCTGCGCTGTGCGCGCCGTGCAACTCGTCCCTCCAGTGCGGCGACAGCTGCTCTCCCTGCGGCCAGTCCACGCCCCACTGCGCCAACCTCAACGGCCGCACCCAGTGCGTGCAGTGCACGGAGGACAGCCAGTGCGCCAACGGCCGCTGCGACCTGACGGACAACACCTGCCGTGGCTGCAACGACGACGGGGACTGCCCCCTCAACGGCCGCTGCGACCTGTCCGACAACGTCTGCCGCGGCTGCAACGATGACGCGGACTGCCCCGACAACGGCCGCTGCGACACGGCCACCAATCAGTGCACCGGCTGCAACGACGACAGCGACTGCCCCGGCGCCGTGTGCGACGTGCCCAACTCCGCCTGCGTGGAGTGCACCACCGACGACCACTGCCCCGGCGACGAGGTCTGCGACCCCACCACCCGCACGTGCAACGAGTGCAACACCGACGACCAGTGCCCGCGCGGAGAAATCTGCTCCAACCACCAGTGCTCGACCTGCGCCACCAATGACTCGTGCGCGGGCAACTCCTGCAACTGCTGCCCCAACGGCACCCAGTGCGCGGCGCTGACGCCCGGCGCCTCTCCGTCCTGCGTGGAGTGCACCAGCAACAGCCAGTGCGCCCCCGGCCAGCAGTGCGACGCGCTCAACGGCCGCTGCGTGGACGTGGTGCCCGAGTGCAACACCGCCGACGCCTGCGGCCCCGGCTGCGCGAAGTGCCCCGGCGAGCGCCCCTTCTGCCTGGACGGCGAGGTCTGCGTCCAGTGCCGCAACGACATGGAGTGCGGCGACGGCAGCTTCTGTCTCAGCGGCGAGTGCAGCGCCTGCACCACCGACCGGCACTGCGGCGAGCGCTGCGGCGCCTGCGAGGGCGACACGCCCTTCTGCCTCTCCGACGGCTCCGTGCAGGGCAGCGCCTGCGTGGGCTGCCGCGAGGACTCGGACTGCGGCAGCGGCGTGTGCAACCCCACCACCCGCACCTGTGACAACGCCGGCGCGTGCGCCGTGACGTGCCAGCAGGGGCTCGTCTGCAACGGCAGCACCTGCGTGGAGTGCTTCGCCGACGCGCACTGCCCCTGCGGCGGCACCTGCGACGTGGCCACCAACAGCTGCTCCACCGCCTGCGAGGAGAGTGGGGACTGCCTCGGCGTGGAGTTCTGCTCGGCCAAGACGCAGGAGTGCGAGCGCGGGCGCCGCAAGCCCGGCACCGAGCCCCAGGGTGGCGCCTTCTGCTGTGGCACCACCGCCGACGCCACTCCCGCGGGAAGCACCACCTTCCTGGTGCTGCTCGCCGCGGGCTTCATGCTCCTCAGGAACCAGCGCCGCGCCCGATGAAGCCCTCGCACCTGCCGCTCCTCCTCCTGGCGCTGGGGCTGTCCACCGCCGCCACCGCCCAGCCGGACACGCGCTTCAACGTCCAGATATTCCGTCCCTCCGGCGCCCCGCAGGACCTGGTGGTCGTGACGCAGTCACGCCCGCTGTCCCACCTGTCCGTGGCCGGCGGCCCCTACTTCAGCTACTCGCTCAACCCGCTGACGCTCGTCCCCGAGGGCGGCGACCTGGGGAAGATTTCCCTCGTCGGCAACCGCCTCCAGTTGGACGCCATGGCCAGCGTGGGCCTGTTCGACTGGGCCGAGGTCGGCGTGGACATGCCGCTCATCCTCGCGCAGGGCGGGCAGAACCTGGAGGTCATCGGCACCGAGGGGAGCGTGGAGAGCTTCGTCCTGGGTGATTTGCGGCTCACCGGCAAGGTGGCCATCCCCGGCCTGCGCCGTCCCGCCGAGGGCAAGGGCTTCGGCGCCGCGCTGACGCTCAACGTGAGCTTCCCCACCGGCGCGCAGGACGCGTTCGCCGGCGACGGGGAGCTGACGTGGGCGCCGGGCCTGGTGCTCGACTACCGCTTCGGCAACGGCATCCTCCTCGCGCTCAACGGCGGCTTCTGGAAGCGGCCGGACTACGTCTTCAACGGGGTGTCGGTGGGCGACATGATGCCCTTCGGCGTGGGCACCGAGGTGCCCCTGCTGCGCGGCAGCGGCATCACCGCCGTGGGCATGGTGCACGGCGCGGTGGGCCTGGAGAAGCTGCCGGACGAGCCCCGGCAGGTGCCCGCGGAGCTGCTCATCGGCCTGCGCTGGTACAGCTCCACCGGCCTCACCTTCACGTTCGGCGGCGGTGCGGGCTGTGGGTGCTCGCTCGCGTCGCCCACGCTCAGCCTCTTCACGTCCATCATCTGGGTTCCGGCGAAGACGCGCGAGTGGGAGGCGCTGGAGCGCTTCAAGGACCCGCCGGAGCCGACGCCTCCGCCCCCGCCTCCGGTGGACCCGGATGGCGACTCCGTGATTGGCGAGGGAGACCTCTGCCCGGACATGGCCGGTCCCGTGGGGAACGCGGGCTGCCCGGACACGGACAAGGACGGCGACGGCGTGGTGGACCGGCTCGACAAGTGCCCGGACCAGCCGGCCGGCAGCCGCGGACGCGACGGGTGCCCGCTGGCCCGGCGCGACGGGAACAAGATTGTCATCCTGGAGCAGGTGAACTTCGCCACCGACCAGGACGTCATCCTCTCCGAGTCCTTCCCCATCCTGGAGGAGGTGGCCCGGGTGATGAACGAGAACCCGGAGGTGGACCGCATCCTCGTGGAAGGCCACACCGACGCGCGCGCGAGCGACGCGTACAACCTGGACCTGTCCAAGCGCCGCGCGGCCAGCGTCGTGCGCTTCCTCATCGAGAGCGGCGTGGCGGCGGAGCGGCTGTGCTCGCAGGGCTTCGGCCGGAGCAGGCCGCTGGCGGACAACGCGACGGAAGAGGGCATGGCGCTCAACCGCCGCGTCGAGTTCACGATTCAACCGCCGAGCGACGGGCCCCGCCCGCCGTGCCCGGACGAGCTGGACAAGAAGCTCAAGCGCTCCCGCCCGAAGCTGCTGGCGCCCAAGGACAAGGCGCCCGCCCAGGCGCCGAAGAAGTAGCCGTCCGTCAGCGACGGGGTGGCCCGGAGGGCGGGGCCACCTCACCGCGAGCAGAACATTCTCTGACGCACGGAGCCGCGAAGGCCCCCCAGGGGGGCCCCGCTGATTCCCCGCGGGACTGTGGCAGCATGCGCGCCCTTTCCCTCCCCCGCGAGGCCCGTCATCCGTCCCTTCATCAGCGTCGCCGCCGTCCTCCTGCTCTGCCTGTCCAGTCCCGGCCGGGCCGCCAGCGGGCCCCAGAGTCCAGGCACGGACTCGGTGAATGCCTTCTACGGCAGCTACCAGGAGTCCGTGCCGCTGGCCGTGCCGGGCTTCCACGGCATCGAGCCGGCCCTCTCGCTCAACTACAGCTCCCTGGGCGGCAACGGCTTCGTGGGCCTGGGCTGGTCCCTGTCCGGCCTGCCCGTCATCGAGCGGGCCAGCCCCGGCGGCGGCGCGCCCCGCTACAACAGCACCGACATCTTCCTCTTCGACGGGCAGGAGCTCGTCCCCTGCGCCGCGGGCAGCGTCAGCCCCAGCTGCACCACCGGCGGCACGCACGTGACGAAGCTGGAGAGCTACCAGCGCTTCACGTTGGACGCGGCGTATGGCGGCGCCTGGACGGTGACGGCGAAGGACGGGACGCGCTCCGTCTTCCAGCCGCTGCAGTGGGTCCAGGGCGTGCCCTTCCGGTGGGCGCTCGGCGCCGTCACGGACGTGAATGGCAACACCGCCAGCTACACCTGGGCCTGCGAGACGGGCGGCGAGTGCTACCCGGACCAGATTTCCTACAACGTCACCACGGTGCGCTTCTACCGCGAGGCGCGCACGGACCGGCGCACGTACGCCACCGGCGACGGCGTGGTGTCCGCGGGCCACCGGCTGAAGTCGGTGGACGTGCGCGTGAGCGGCCAGCGGCTGCGCATCTACGCGCTCACCTATGAGCAGGCGGTCAACGGCCGCTCCCGGCTGACGCAGGTGCGGATGTTCGGCCGCGACGCCACCGTGGACGCCGCCGGCACCGTCCAGGGCGGCAGCGCGCTGCCGGCCACCGTCTTCAGCTACCAGTCCGGCACCGGCGGGTGGCTCTACGAGTCGGGCTACGACTCGTCCGCGGACGGAGACGGCTCGTCGCTCAACGACAACCTCTTCAACACCAACAGCTACCAGCGCGGCTGGGGCAAGTTCGACGAGGACAACTGGGGCACGCTGCAGCTCGCCGACGTCACCGGCGATGGCCGCGCGGACGCGTGCATCCGCATGGACTACGGCGTGCACTGCTTCCCGTCCAACGGCAGCCGCTTCGAGCACAGCGCCGCCTGGGACACCGGCGTGTTCAACAACACGCTGTCCAACGGCCCGGACAACTGGCGCACGCTCCAGTTCCCGGACGTCAACGCCGACGGCAAGGCGGACGTGTGCATGCGCCGGGACGCGGGCCTGCAGTGCTACCTGTCCACGGGCGCGGGCTTCCAGTACAGCGCGGGCCACACCACCACCTACTGGGCGAACTTCACCAATTTCGACGAGAACAACTGGAGCACGCTGCGCTACCCGGACCTCAACGGCGACGGCCGCGCGGACGCGTGCGTGCGCCGGGACTGGGGCGTGCAGTGCGTGCTGTCCTCGGACACCGGCTTCCAGTACAGCGCCGGCTACGACACGGGCCTGGCCGGTGACGGGGGCAACTTCGACACGGACAACTGGAGGACGCTCCAGTTCCCGGACCTGAACGGGGACGGCAAGGCGGACATGGCCGTCCGCGGCGACGAGGGGATGCGGCTGTGGCTGTCCACCGGCAGCGGCTTCGTCGCCCTGCCCACGGCCGCCATCTTCGGCAACGGCACCTACCAGCGGGGCCTGGGCACCTTCGACGAGGACAACTGGTCCAGCATCCAGCTGGTGGACGTCAACGGTGACGGCAAGGCGGACGCCTGCGCCCGCATGGACTACGGCCTGCACTGCTACCTCTTCAACGGCCGCACCTTCGTCTACGACAGCGCCTTCGACACCGCCGCCGCCGGGCCGGGCCTGTTCAACATCAACGCGGACCAGCGCGGCTGGGGCAAGTTCGATTCGGACAACGGGCCCACGCTGCGCTTCTCCGACGTCAACGGCGATGGCCTGGCGGACGCCTGCGCCCGCATGGACTACGGCCTGCACTGCTACCTCAACACCGGCAACGGCTGGCGTCAGGCCCAGGACTTCGACACCGGGTGGACGTACCAGTACCTGGGCAGCCGCAACTTCTACCAGCAGGGCTGGGGCACGTTCGACGCGGACAACTGGTTCTCGCTCCAGTTCGCCGACATCAAGGGCGACGGCAAGAGCCACCCCTGCATGCGCATGGACTACGGGCTCATCTGCTGGCCGGGCACGCCCCGGCCGGAGCTCGTCTCGTCGCTGGTCAACGGCTTCGGCGCCACCACCACCGTGGAGTACGCCCCGTCCTCGGCCTGGACGAGCGCCAACGCCCCGCCCGTCATCCACACCGTGTCCGCGGTGAGCATCTCCGACGGGCGCGGCACCACCAGCCGCACCACCTTCCAGTACTCCGGCGGCCTCTTCGACTACCCCGAGCGGCGCTTCCTCGGCTTCCGCTACGCGAAGCGCACCCTGCCGTGCCTGGCTGGCGAGGCGGCCTGTCCCTACGAGGAGTTCTGGTTCAAGCAGGACTACGGCTCCGTCTCCAAGGTGGAGCGCCAGGACACCCGCGACGGCGCCGGCCGGCTGTGGAGCGCGTCCATCCGCGAGTACCAGACCAACGGCGCCACCGTCCCCTACACGTCCGCGGAGACCACCACGTGGGAGTATGTCTATGACGGCTCCGGCAACGACTGCACGACGTGGCCCTGCGCGTACGGGCGGCGCACCGCCATCACCCACGCCTACGACGCCTACGGCAACGCCGTGCAGGAGACGACCTACGGCGACTACGACGTGTCCGGGGACGAGCGCACCCTCTTCCACACCTACCGTCCCAACACCGCCGCCTTCATCGTCTCCCGCCCCGCCATCACCGAGACGTACAACGGCGTGGGCTCGGGCGGCGCCCTGCAGAACCAGACGGTGCTCTACTACGATGACGCCGGCAGCTGGGACGCGGTGCCCGCGCGCGGCCGGGTGACCACCGCGCTGCAGTGGAATGGGCACGTCGGCGGGTACGTCACCCTGCGCACCGAGTACGACGCCTGGGGCAACGTGGTGGCCGAGGTGGGCCCGCTCGGCGAGCGCACCACGTACGCCATCGACTCCACCTCGCGCCAGTTCCCCGTCTCCACCACCACGCCCAACGGCCGCACCAGCACCACCGAGTGGGAGCCGGTCTGCGGCCAGCGCTCGAAGACGACGGACGCGGCGGGCCTGTCCGAGTGGCTCACCTACGACAGCCTGTGCCGGCTGGTGCGCAAGGACTTGCCGGGCGGCGCCTGGCAGACGCAGAGCTGGGGCAACCTCGGCGACCCGTGGAACCAGTACTCGGAGCTGCAGGCGCCCAGCCTGGATGGCGTCACGACGGCCTACACCCGCAAGTACTTCGACGGCATGGACCGCGTGCGCCGCGTGGAGACCAACGGCCCCACCAGCGCCGTCTCCGTGCGCCAGGACACCGACTTCAATGCGCGCGGCGAGGCGTGGCGCGAGAGCTCGACGTACTTCTCCGACGCCAGCCCCGTGTGGACCACCACGGACTACGACGCGCTGGACCGCCCCGTGCGCATCACCACCCCGGATGGCCAGTCCGTCACGCGCGCCTACGGGCTGGGCACCGTGCTCACCACCGACGAGCTCGGCCGGCAGCAGCAGGAGGTGCTGGACGTCTTCGGCCGCGTGGTGGAGCGCCTCGAGAGCTCCAGCTCGGGCTGGCTGTCCACCCGCTACCAGTATGACGCGCGCGGCAACCTCCTGAGGGTCACCGACCCGGCGGGCAACGTGTGGAGCTTCAGCTACGACTCGCTCAACCGGAAGCTGACGTCGTCCGACCCGGACCTCGGCGCCTGGACGTACGAGTACGACGCCGCCGGCCGCGAGCGGTCCCACACGGACGCCAAGGGCCAGCGCACCGAGTGGACGTACGACGTCAGCGGCCGCGTCCTCACCCGGACGTCCCGCGCGGGCACGGCCCAGGCGCAGACGGTGACGTGGACCTACGACGAGGCGCGCTCCGGCTTCTACAACCTGGGGCACCTCACCACGCTCCGGGACGCCACCGGCCAGTGGACGTATGACTACAACGCCGCGGGCAAGCAGGTGCGCTCCACCCGCGTCCAGGACGGCGTGGCGTACACCGTCCAGCGCGGCTTCGACGCCTCCGGCCAGCTCTTGTGGACCCAGTACCCGGACGGCGACAGCATTGGCACGGCGGGCAACCCGCTGCGCTACGACGGCAACGGCCGCACGCGCTTCATCCCCGGCATCGTCAACGACGCCACCTACGCGCCGGACGGCCAGCTGCTCACCCAGCTCAACGCCAACGGCACCACCACCACGCACACGTACGACGCGAGCCGCCGCTGGCGCCTGGGCCTGCGCACCGTCCGGGGCTCCGCCGTGGTGCAGGACCTGGGCTTCACCCGCAACGCGGCCGGCAACGTGCTGAGCGTCACCAGCCCGTTCGCCAACGAGTCCTGGGCCTACGGCTATGACACGCGCGGGCAGCTCACGTCGGTGGCGGCGCTCCAGAACGGGTCCACCGTCTGGAGCCCGCACAACCAGGCCTTCGCCTACGACGCGCTCGGCAACATGACCTACAACTCGCACGTGGGCGGCTACAGCTACCCGGCGGCGGGGGCGGCGCGGCCGCACGCGGTGCTGACGGCGGGGGCGAACAGCTACAGCTACGACGCCAACGGCAACCTCGTGTCCGGCGGGGGCCGCACCATCGTCTACGACGGCGACAACCTGCCGGTGGACATCAACGGCATCACCTTCACCTACGACGGCTTCGGCAACCGCATCCGCAAGGTGGTGGGCGGTGTCACCACCCTCACGGTCGGGGACGACTACGAGGTCTCCAACGGGGTGACCACCAAGTACGTCTCCCTGGCCGGCGCGCTCACCGCGAAGCGCGTGGGCACCACGTCCTTCTGGATGCACACGGACGAGCGGGGCTCCGTCCAGGCCATCACCGACGCGGCCGGCAACGAGGTGCAGCGGCTCACCTACAAGCCCTACGGCGAGCGCACGGGCACCGCCACGGGCCACGCCGAGTCGCGCGGCTACACGGGCCAGCGCCAGGACGAGACGGGCCTGTTCTTCCTCCACGCCCGCTACTACGACCCGGCCCTGGGCCGCTTCCTGTCGCCCGACCCGACGGTGCCGAGCGAGGGCGTCATCGGGCTGAACCGCTACGCCTACGCGAGCAACGACCCGGTCAACCACACGGACGTGGACGGACTGGGGCTCTTCAGCAGCCTGTCCAAGGGCTTCAAGAACCTGGTCAAGTCGCTGCGCAAGGCCGTCCACACCATCTCCCGCATCCCGGTGGTGGGGAGCCTGCTGGCCACGCCGCTGGCCGCGATGGCCGTCCTCACGGGCGACTTCGAGCTGGCGGGGAAGATGATTGCCGCTGGCGTGGTGAACCTCGTGGCCGCCGGGCTCACGGCGATGACAGGAGGGCTGGCGGCGCCACTGCTGGTGGCCGCGAATGCCGCCATCGGCTTCGTGTCAGGGGCGGCGACGGCCTACATCTACGGCGCCCGGGGCGGCGACATCTGGAAGGCGGGGATGATAGGCGCCGGCACCGCGGTCGCGGCGCTCGTCCCCCTGACCTTCAAGGACGCCGCGCTCGGCGCCAAGGACACGGCCACGGGGGCGAACGTCAAGGGCAACCGCGCCCGCGTCGACATCAAGGTGGATGGACTGGGCCACCGCACCGCGGACGTGTACATCACCGGCGTGACGACCAACGGGGGCGGCCTGCGAGGCATCATGCAGGACCTGAAGGACATCGCCACCAACCGCGTCGGAAAGCTGAGCGAAACGGCCGTCGCGGTGAGGGACACTCTCGGGGCCGCGGGCATCACCGACCCTCGCGACATCACCCTCCACGGCCACAGCCTGGGCGCGTGGGACGCGCTGACGCTGGCCCGAGGCCCCCTGAACGGCGCCACGGTGAACGCGTGGGCCGTGCCGGGCCTCGCGCTCAACGTCGTCAACGGGCGGATTCCCGGGGTGACCCTGCGCACCATCACCGGCTTCAACGACCCGGTGACGCAGGGCTTCCTCAACCCCGTCTCCGCCATCGCCACCACGCTGGGCGGGGGGGAGTGGAGGCTGCTGCGGACGGAGCGGATGTTCCTCTACATGGGCGGCCACACGTCGAAGGTGTACGACGGCATCTGGACCCAGTGACGCCTACTCCAGCCCCGGAGTGGGGCGCGCTGGCCGCGTCCCGTTGACGCCTCCGGGGTTCTCCACCGGGGGCCGGTGGAGGCTCGGCTCCGGCGGCTCGCGGGGGGGCGGGAGCGGCGCCTGGCCCGTCTGCTCTGGATGAGGCGGGCGCACCTTCCACGCGGGGACATAGCCCGGCGGGGGCGGCGCGGACGGACGCTCTCGAGCCACCTGCCAGGGCTCCGGGAGCGCGGGCCCCGCATCCGCCGGGGCCTGGGCGCGCGGCACCGTCACGGCCGGCGGGCGCGGGGCCACGGTGGCCGGGCTCGCTCCGGCGGAGGCACCGGGTGCTTCGGTGGGAGGCGGCGGGGACGTGGGGCCGGAGTCACCGGAGACGGAGTAGGCGATGGCCCCGCCGAGCAGCACGAGCGCGCCGGCGACGAGGCCGCGCGTCAGCCACACCCTGGATGGCCGCCCGGGAACGGGGGCCGTTGATTTCGAAGGCACGGCCGGGAAGCTAGCACCGGCGCCTCCATGCGGCCTGGAGGGAGCTGCGGCGCGGCTCGCCGGCTCGCTCCATGGGCGCGCCCCGGTTCAGCCTCGGCGGCCTGCCTGCTCCACACGAGGGGCGGCTCGCCGACGCTCCCTCGAGCGCGCGCCCCAGGGTTGGCTCTCAGCCGCAGTGGCAACGCACGGCCCGAGCGGCGACAGCCCTGCCGCCGCGCCGCCCGCTACGGGACGACGAACTCCGCCGCCGAGCGCCGCCGGCCCGCGACGACGGAGACCACGGCACGCCCCGTCCCCACCGCCGTCACGCGGCCGTCGGGCGACACGGTGACGACGGCGGCGTCCGAGGTGAACCACTCCAGCGGCACGCTCTCCAGCACGGCGCCGTTGCGGTTGTAGGCGCGGGCCTGGAGCAGCACGGACTGGCCCCGACGCTGGAAGGCGTGGTGGGTGAGGTTGAGGCCCAGGCGCGCGAAGTCCGGGGGCACCACCTGCACCGCGATGGCGCGGCTCAGGTGCCCCAGCAGCGCGGTGACGGTGGCGGTGCCCGGACGCACGGCGACGAGCTGCCCGTCCTCCACGCGCACCACCGTCTCGTCGGAAGAGCGGAACTCGGGCGCCGCGTCGGCGAGCGACTCGCCCTGCTCGTTGCGCGCCACCACGCGCAGCTTGATGACGCGGCCCACCTCCATGAAGTCCGCGCCCGGCGCCCTCACGTCGAGCGAGTTGAGGATGGTGAGGTCCAGCGGAACGGCCGTGCGAATCTTGCCGCCGGTGACGCCGATGGTCGTCTTGCCGGACTTGCGCACCGTCACCACGCCGTCCTGCACCAGGGCCACGTCCGTGGCGGAGCTCGTCCACCGCAGCTTCGGCTCGGACATCCGGTTGCCCTCGGTATCGAGGACCACGTACTCCAGCTTCACGTTCTGCCCCGGCGTCCGCAGGTACTTCGACGGCAGCGGCTCGACGGTGATGGAGTCGGGGGTCGGCCCGCAGGCACTCAGGAGCCCGAGGACGAGGACGAGGACGGAAGGGAGAGGAAGGCGCGTCTTCACGGCACGAAGGGGGCGTTGGAGCAGCGGCCATCCTAACGCCGTGGGCGAGCCCCGGTGGGAAAAGGGCCCGCTTCCGTCCATGACCGCACGCCTGCTCCACGCCCCGGGTGACGCCCGGAAGCCCACCGTCCGGGCAGCCGGCCCCTATGAGAACAGGAAGTGGGGCACGTTGAAGTCGTGCTCCGTCGAGTCGAGCGACGCGACGATGGACAGGCGCTGCCCCGGCTCGGCGAGGTCCACCACGTAGTCGGCCTTCGTGCGCCCCGCGCCCTGGATGACCCGGATGCGGGGCTTCGCGGCCTGGGCCGCGTCGGAGGGCACGTCCATCACCACGCCGACCTGGCCGCCGGACAGTCGCACCAGCGTCCCCACGGGATAGAAGCCCGCCACCGTGGTGAAGAGGCGCACCACCCGCGGGTCGAACCGCGTCCCGGCGCGGTGGGTGATGAGCCGGAGCGCCGCGTCGGGCGCGAGCCCCGGGTGGGGCGGCGCGGGGAAGGTCAGCAGGTCGAAGGCGCACGGCACCGCGAGCATCCTCCCCGCCAGGCCTCCGGGCCTGCGCACCGGGCCGCTCCACGCGGGCTGGAGGCAGTCATGCGCGGCCATGACGCGCTCCAGCCGCCCCGCGTCCAACGGGCGCTGCAACAGCCGCAGCGCCGTCTTCAGCGGCCCCCGCCGCGCCAGCAGCTCGTGCGAGGCCTGGTCGAACTCCTGCTCCGGCGCCAGCGGCGTGCTCCCCCGCCCCAAATCATGGAACAGTCCACTGAGGGCCAGGTCCAGCTGCTGCGCACGCGACAGCCCCAGCCGGCGCGCCATCAACAGGCTCAGCACCGCCACCGCCGCGCCATGCTGCCCGCCGTCCACGTCCGTGCGGCGAAAGCGCGTGAGGCCCACCAGCAGCGACTCGTGGCCCGTGGAGGCCTCGGCCAGCCGCTGGAGGACGCGGCGGAAGCGCTCGATGCGCACCGGCGTCTGCGTGGAGATGACGTGCTTGAGCAGCACGACGAGCCGCGCGTAGTAGCGCAAGAGCACCTCGCGCGGCGTGAGCACCTGGGACGCGGAGAGCACGTCCTTCAGCCGCACCGGGGCCAGCTTCTCCTGGAGGATGGCCTGCGGCTTCGGGCTGCGCCGGTGCTTCTGGAAGGCGACGAGCAGGCCGCGCAGGTGCTCCCGGCGCAGCCCCGAGCCGAAGGAGATTTCCTGCACCTGAAGGGGCTCCAGGTAGCGGCGCAGCGCCACGGCGGTCTCCAGGTGCTCCTCGCCCAGCTTCAGCCGGGTGCCCCCGAGGAAGGGGATGCCGCCCACGCACTGCAGCTCCACCGACTTCTGCCCGCGCAGCTCCGCGTCGAGCAGCGCGCCCAGCTCCTCGATGGCCTCCTTCGCGCCGGCGTTGTCCACGTCGTGCAGCGACACCGTGTGCAGACAGCGCACGAGCGCGCTCATCAGCCGCAACCCCACCTGCGTCTTGTCACTCCGTCCCGTCACCGCGTCCATGACTTCCCCCCCGCGTCACGACTGCCGTCTCACCCCACCGGGGCCAGCTGCGCGAGCGCCTCCCGGCAGGCCTGTCTCAGCGCCCGGGGCGCGAAGAGCTTCTGCGCCACCGCCTCCAGCAGCGGCCGGGCCCTCGGGTCTCCCAGGATGCCGATGCAGCGCGCGCAGTGCGCCTTCAGCTCCGTGTCCTGCTCGCGCTCGAACGTGGCGCGCAGCGCGGCCGCCGCCACGGGGCCGCCCAGGTCGGCCAGGGCGCGCAGCATGGCCATGCGCTCCTTCGACTCCAGCGCGGTGTCCAGCCGCGCCACCAGCGGCCCCACGGCGGCCTCCACGCCGTGCTTCACCAGCACCGTGAGCGCCGCGCCGCGCACCGTGGCCGCCGCGTCCGCCAGCGCCTTGAGCAGCACGGCCTTGTGCACCTCCACCTCCCGGGGGCCCAGCCGGGACAGCACCGCCACGCGCACGCCCGGCACGGGGTGCGCGAGCAGCGCCGCGGTGAGCGGCTGCGCCTCCGGCCCCGACTCGCGCAGCGGGTGCACCCACTCCAGGTCCACCTCTCGCAGCGACGCGGCCCGGGACACCAGCGCCCCCAGCGCCACGCCCCGGCGGACGAGCAGCTTCGCCAGCGCGGCGCGCGCGGCCGGCGCCTGCAGCGCGAACAGCAGCTCCGGGCCCGCCAGCAGCGCGTCGCGGGGCAGCGCGTTCAACAGCTCCATCACCCGGGGCAGCTCGCCGGAGCGCTCCGCCGCGCTCGCGAGCGTGAGGCGCAGGCTCTCGCGCTGGAGGAACAGGCGCGTGAGGGCGTAGAGGTCCGGGGTGCGAGTCCCCGAGGCCCGCGCGTCGCGCGTCATCTCCTGCACGGCCTGCAGCAGCTCTCCCCACCGGCCCTGCGCGGACAGCCCGGTGAGCAGCTCCTCCGCCCAGCCGAGCAGCTCCGGGCGCTCCTCCTCGCGGCAGACGGCCAGCAGCTCCCACACCGTGCGCAGGCTGCGCTCCAGCACGCCCTCCCCGCCGCGCTCGCGCTCCAGCGCCGCGCGCAGCTCCGCCACCTCCGCCTCGGTGGTGCCGGCGAAGGCGGGCGCTCCGGTGCGCAGCAGGTCCTGCGCGCTCACCGGCGCCAGCACCTCCGCCTCCAGGCGCGCGAGCCACTCGTCATGCCCCACAGGCCGCCGCCGCCCGCTTCCGCCCGCCTGCCGCCGGGTGAGCTCCGAGAAGAGCTGCTCCTCGCGCTCGGCCAGCAGCGCCTCGTCCTTCGCGCTGTCGGGCCCATCCTGCGCGGAGGGGACCTCCGCCACCACCAGCTCGATGTCCTCGAAGCCGCGCTCCCAGAACAGCGTGTAGAAGTCATGCTCCGGGGGCAGCGCCCGCTGCAGGGCCCGGTGCCACATGCCCAGGAAGTCGCGCAGCTCTTCCAGCGTCACGCCCGGCTGGAGGAGCACCTCCTGCACGCCCTCCAGGAAGAGGGGCCGCGTCACCGAGTCCTTCGCGGACGCGGACTCGAGGAGCACCGCCTCGCCCAGCAGCAGCGCCGCGGAGCGCACGTGCAGCACGGCCGGCTGCCCCGTCACCCCGTGGTAGCGCGTCACCGCGTCGAACAGCTTCTGCTGGAAGTCGACGAGGGTGGCGTGCCCCTCCGAATAGAAGCGGTACCCGTTGAGCGCCTTGCTCAGCGCGTGGCCCACCTCCGTCGCCGCGTCCTCGGGGGAGAGAGTGGGTGGAACACCCGCGACGGGGGCGAAGGAGCGGGGCTGGGATGAAGGAGCAGGCATGACGGGGATTCCCGCCTTTCTTGCCATGACCTGAAAGCGGGTGACTACTCCATCCGGGTTGCGAACTGTCTGCTCACGAACGGCTCTCGTGGCCGTCGAGCGCGGTGAGGGCCTGCGTGGCCAGGGCCTCCCCCTCGCGCCAGCCCGCCACCCGGGCCCGCTCGCGGGCACGCTCCAGGCGCTCGCGCGCTTCCGGAAGGCGCCCGGAGGCCCCCAGCAGCCGCCCCGCGTTGTAGTGGATGCGCGCCGCCTCCTGCGCGTCTCCACCCTGCTCCGCCAGGAGGAGCGCCCGCTCCAGGTCCACGAGCGCGCCGGCGGAGTCCGCCTCCATCGCTCGCAGCCCGGCGAGGTTGGTGAGGGCGCGCGCCTGTCCCACGCCGCTGCCCACCGCGCGGGCCTGCTCCTGGGCGCGGGTGAAGGCGGTGCGCGCGCGCTCCAGCTGCCCGAGCCGCAGCTGCAGGCGTCCCAGCAGGTTGAGGTGCTCCCAGTAGAAGTCCTGGGCCCGCGCGGGGCGCCCGCCCATGCGCTGGAAGGCCTGCGTGAGCAGCTCCACCGCGCCGGGCAGGTCGCCTCGCGCCTCGCGGGCCCGGGCGCGCTCCCCGAGCACCCAGGCCCCGGCCTCCGCGTCGGACGCCGCCGCTTCCTGCGCCGTGGAGAGCCGTGCCTCGGCGGCGGCCACGCGGCCCAGCTTCAGCTCCGCCGCGGCCACCCGCCGCGTCACCTCGGCGCGGGCCGAGGGGGACTCCGCGGCGGGCAGGCGCTCCAGCCAGGACGTCGCGAGCGCCTCCACCGCGGCCGGGTCCACCTGCGACAGGCACGTCACCGCGCGCGACAGCATGCCCAGCTGCCACAGCCGCGCGGTGGGCGTGGACGCGGGGGCCTCGCCCATGGCGCGCCGGAAGTACTCGGTGGCCGGACGCCACTCGCCTCGCGCCGCGAGCCGCTCACCGGCCCGCTCACACGCGGCGGTGGCCCCCGGCGCTCCCGCCGCCAGCAGGTGGTCCGCCACGCGCACCTCGCGCGCGGGCTCGGAGGTGAAGGCCTCGCGCCCGAGCGCCTCCGCCAGCTCCAGGTGCGCCCGGCGCAGCGCGCTCGCGGGCAGCCGCCCCAGCAGCACCTGGCGCGCCAGCTCCAGCGCGAAGCGGAAGCTCCCGGGACGCTCCGGCACCGGCACCAGCCAGCCGTCCGCGACGAGCACCTCCTGCGCGTCCGCGCCGATGCCCTCCCCCTCCAGCGACGCCAGCACCAGCGGCGAGGAGAAGGTGCCGCCCTCCACCGCGGCCCGCGTGAGGAAGCGCTGGGCGAAGGGCGGCAGCAGGTCCAGCCGCGCGCCCAGCGCGAGGTCCAGGCTGTCGGGAAGGACGGCCTCGTCCAGGGGCCCGGTGGCCTGCCACGCGCCGCCCAGCCGCTGCACGGCGCCGCGCTCCACGAGGGCCCGCATCAGCTCCAGCGCGAAGGAGGGATTGCCGTGGGCGCGAGCGGCGACGAGGCGCTCCACCTCCGCGCCCGGAGGGGCCCCGAAGGCCGAGGCCAGCAGCGCGCGCAGCTCGGGCCGGGGCAGTCCCTCCAGCAGGAAGAGGGGCAGCGGCGCGAGCGCCGGGGGGACGGACTCCGGCACCACGGTGCCCACCAGCGCGACGGCGGAGTCCAGCGCCGCCAGCACCGACGCCAGCAGCTCCACGGAGGCGGCATCCGCGCGGTGCACGTCATCCACCAGCAGCAGCAGCCCGGCCGGGTGCGCGGCGCGCCGCAGGGCCTCGCCCACCGCCGCGTCCGCCGCCTGGAGCTGACCGGAGGGGCCGCCGTGGAAGAGCCGCCGCCAGAGCGCCGCCACCTCCTGCGCCAAGAAGCCCAGCGCCGTGAGCGGCTGCAGGGGCGCGCCCTCCGGCGCGGGGCCCAGCGCGCGGGCCAGCCCGGTGAGCACCGAGCGCATCAGCCCCATGGCCCCGGCCGCCTGGAGGTCCGCCGCGCTGACGTACACGCACCGCAGCGGCGAGGCCCGCGCCGCGCGCTCGGCCACGGCCTCCAGCAGGCGGCTCTTGCCCATGCCCGCCGCGCCGACGAAGAGGCACCCTCCTCCCGCGCCGGCCCGCGCCGAGTCCACCAGCGCCTGCGCGGCCGCCAGCGCCTCCGCGCGCCCGGTGAAGGCCACCGCCCGCACCACGCCGCCGAAGCCCTCCACGCGGCAGGCAGTCCCCGACGCAAGCTCCCGTGCCGCGCCGAAGCGCACGCCCTCGTCCAGCACCGCGCGGACGGCGGGGCCGGCCAGCACCTCGCCCGGCTCCGCCGCGAAGGCCAGCTCCGCCGCGCGGTCCAGGCCGGAGCCCGCCACGCGCCAGGGCGAGCGTCCCCGCCCCCCGCTCACCAGCACCGAGTCCAGCTCCAGCCCGACGCGCAGCACGGGCGGCGGCGACAGCCCCAGCCCGGAGATGGCGAGCGGCAGCTCCAGCGCGCAGCGCACGGCGCGCAGCGGGTCGTCCTTGCGCGCCGCCGGCAGTCCGAAGGCGAAGCTCCACCGCGTCTCGGTGAGCTGCACCACCTCCGCCTCGTGGCGCTCGGCGGTGGCCGCCGCCACGTCCATCAGCCGCCCCACCGCCTCCAGTCCCTCCTCCGCGCCCAGGTCGCGCCGCAGCGCCTCCGCCCCCTCCACCCCCACCGTGACGATGACGAGCTTGCGCTTGAAGGCCCCGTCCTCACGGCCCCGCATGCGCACGGTGGGCGCGGCCACCGAGTCGCCCAGGGTCTGCGTCTCCACGACGGCGGAGGCGTCCACCGGCGACGTGTCCTCGCCGTGCTTGAAGGCGGGAGGCGCAGGCCGCGCGCCGGCGACGTGCTCCGTGGGTAGCTCCTCTCCGGAGCCTCCGGAGCCCAGCAGCTGGGACTCGGACACGGCCTGCGTGCCGGACGGGGCCACGGGCGGGGTGAGCGCACTGCCACAGGAGGGACAGAAGCGGCTGGTGCCGCTGGTGGACTGGCCACAGCGCGGGCACGACAGGCTGGAGACCGGAGCCCGGGGCAGCACGCCCTCCAGCCCCTCCGCGGGCTCCTTCAGCCGGGCGCGGACGGACTCGCCCACCAGCCGGTCGATGGTGGTGGAGACCTGGCCCACCTCGCGGGGCACCTCGTCCAGCCAGGCCTGGAGCGCACGGGCCACGTCCGCGCACCGGGCGAAGCGCTGCTCCCGCGGCTTGGCCAGCATGCGCATGATGATGGCCTCCAGCATCGGAGGCACCTCCATGCCGAGCGACGAGGGCCGGGGGACGGGCGTCAGGGCGATGCGCCGCATCGCCTCGGCGGGGTTCTCGCTCTCCACGAGCGGCCGCTGGGTGATGAGCTCCCACAGCACCACGCCGAGCGCGTACTGGTCACTGCGGCCATCGAGCGGCGTGTTCCGCACCTGCTCGGGCGACATGTAGCGCAGCTTGCCCTTGAGGATGCCGGTGCGCGTGCGGGTGGAGCGGTTGGAGGCCTTGGCCACGCCGAAGTCCACCACCTTCGTCACCCCGTCCAGCCGCACCATGATGTTCTGCGGGCTGATGTCCCGGTGGACGAGCTCCAGCGGGACACCCTGCGCGTCCACGGCGTGGTGCGCATGGTCCAGTCCCAGCGCCGCGTCGCGGATGACCTCCACGCTGACCGCCATGGGCAGCGGCGTGCCGGTGCGCGAGGCCGCCCGGGCCAGGCGCCCCAGGTTCTCGCCTTCGATGTACTCCATGGCGATGTAGAAGATGCCCTGCCACTCCCCCACTTCGTAGACGGAGACGACGTTGGGGTGGTTGAGGCGGCCGGCCACGCGCGCCTCGTCGAGGAACATCTCCAGCGAGCCCTCCTGCTCCATCAGGTCCGGCAGCAGGTTCTTGAGGATGACGGGCCGCTCGAAGCCGCTCACGCCCACCTGGCGCGCGAGGAAGATTTCGCCCATGCCTCCCACGGCGAGCCGGCTCAGCACCGCGTATCTGCCGAAGATGAGGGACGCGGAATCGCGCGCGGGCAACATCGCGCGCGCACGCTAGCCAGCAGCGCCCCGCGGACGCCAGCCCCCCCGTCCATCGCCTGGGGGGGAAGCCACCGTGTCAGGCATTGCACATCCCACCCTGGCGCGGCGCGCTATCATTTCGTGCTCAGGCCTCCGCATCCCGTTGCAGCCGGGGCGCCCGGTCCGATGGCGTGGGTCCCGGGGCCAGGGCCAGCGGCGGGACGTAGAGCCCCAGCCGCTCGCGCTTCCACCACGCGCCGGTGCGGCGCCGCTCCTCCAGGTCCGACATCTTGTAGTCGTAGAGCACCGCGCGGAGCATGCGCGGCGGCTTGTCCGGAAAGGGATTGCCCGCGAGCAGCTTCAGCACCTCCGGCGAGCCCTCCAGCAGCCGGCCCATCAACGCGAGGAACCAGCCCGTGGGCGCGCCGAGCGCCGCGAACCACATCTGCCAGTCCAATCGCGGCTGATGCGGCGCCACCTGCCGGGGCGGACGCTCCAGGGCGCCGACCTTGTAGCGGAAGGGATATTCCTTCCAGTGCTCCCCGTCGTCGGAGCCCTCGATGAGGATTTCCGGCCGCTCCACCGTCATCACGCTGAACAGGCCATACGGATTCACGGAGCGCAGCGGACGCGCCTGGGATTCCAGCCACCCCAGCGCGCCCAGGACGCGCTCCGAGCGGCGCGGCCACCATTCGAAGCGGCGGAGCACCTCGGACGCGCCGAGCGCCACCACCGGCGCGGCCACCACCGCGGACAGCCCCGTGCGCCACCAGGGACGGGGCCGGGCGGGCACCCTGGCCTTCAGCGGCAGCACGCGCCGCAGCGCCGCGTCGTCCAGCAGCCACAGCCCGAGCGCCAGCGACTGGACGTTGAAGAAGCCGTAGTTGCCCGTGGCCGCGATGCTGCCCTGCAACCCGGCGAAGGCCCAGAACGCGAGCTGCCGCACCTTCCGGGGCGCGAAGGTGAGGAACGGCAGCCCCGTCTCCAGGCCGAGCGTGGCCGCCGTGGTGGCGCGGTGGACCCATTGCGGCAGGTGGTGCGCGTACCAGCCGCCGCGCGTGGGCAGCGGCGCCGTCTCGTAATAGTGGTCCATCGCCGTCAGCTCGCGCCACGTCCTGTCCCCCGACTGGAGCTTGCTGACGCCGGAGCCGAAGTAGAGGCGGAACACGAGCAGCCGGAAGAGGAACACGTCCAGCGCGGAGGGCGCGTCACGGCCCAGGCCCGGCCTGAAGCCACCGGGCGCGGTGAGCGCGGACAGCAGGCCCATCTCCAGCAGCAGCACGTCCCACTGGAAGGAGAGGAACTCGCGGCCGGCGGACACGTAGGAGAGGTACAGCGCCCACAGCAGCATCGCGCTGCGCCGGGGCGCGATGTTGAAGGTGAGGGCCAGCGACAGCAGCTGTCCCGCGCGGCAGCCACGCACCAGCGCCTCGTCGGACGCGTCCAGCCAGAACACGGAAGGCGTCATCCGCCACCGCTGCCACCCGGGCTCCACCTCGCGGTGCGCGTCCAGCCGCTCGCGCAGGGGCCGGATGCCGCGCTCGCCGTAGAGCCCGAGCACCTGTCGCCCCAGCGACGTGAAGGCGATGAAGAACGTGCCGCCCATCAGCCGGAGGAAGGCCCAGCGCACCAGCCGGTACTCATGCGCAACCACGGTGCGTCCGAAGAGCCAGGAGTCCACCCGCGCCGCCGTGCGCCGGTTGCGGGAGATGACGGCGTAGACGCCACGCGCCGCGTGCAGCACGCCGGGCAGCAGCCCCAGCTTCGCCGCCACGCGCGTCCCCCTCCGGGGCGACCAGGTGAGCATGCGGAAGACCGCCTCCGCGCCCTGCGACACGCGGCCGGACGGCTCCACCAGCTGCATGGCCCGCCTCAGGTCCGCCTTGCGCAGGCCGAGCGCCCATCGGTGCCACCCGCGGGCCGCCTCGAAACGCACGCGCCCTCGCGTGCTCAACTGCCACCGCGCCACCCAGCGGCGACAGAAGCCACAGTCCCCATCGAAGAGTACGAGCGGCCGTGAGGCCGTCCCACGCAGGAGTCGCGCCACCATGAGGGAAGGTGGTGTGCATGGTGGGACGGTGGCTGCCCCTCCCCTCCCGGACTGGCCGCCCCCGGGGCAGGAGGCCCGGCGAGCCCGCGGCTCCACCGTCCTCGGGTCCAGGTGACACGGGAACGGGGTGCCTACGTTTCACGGCATGAGCGAGCCCAAGGGGAAGGCGAAGCGGCTGGTCCAGGTGGTCCCCGGGGTCCACCATTGGACCCTGTCCGACGAGCGCATCGGCGGCGCGCGCAGTGACGCGTACGCGGTGGTGGATGAAGACGGCGCTGTCGTCCTCATCGACCCGCTGCCCATCGACGAGGAATTGCTGGGCCGGCTGGGCAAGGTGACCGCCATCGTCCTGACGGCGGGCAACCACCAGCGCTCGGCGTGGCGCTTCCGCAAGGCCTTCGGTGCCCCGGTGTGGGCGCCGGAGGGCGCGCAGGGGCTGGAGGAGGCGCCGGACTTCTTCTACGTGGCGGGCGAAACGCTGCCGGCCGGCATCGTCTCGTTCCACACGCCGGGGCCCACGGAGGCGATGTACACGCTGTGGATTCAGCAGCACCCGCGCAGCGTGGCCTTCATCTCGGACCTGCTGACGCACCAGGGCCGGGGCACGCCGGAGTTCGTCCCCGGCGAGTACCAGGACGAGCCCTTCCGCACCCGGCACAGCGTGCAGCGCATCCTCGACCACCTGCCGGTGCAGACGGTGTGCTTCGCGCACGGCGCGCCCATCGTCAACGAGGGCGCCGCGGCGCTGCGCCGCGCGCTGGCGGAGGACCCGGAGTCCCCCACCGCGTCGGCGCCCTGAGTCAGAGCACGCCCTCGCGCACCAGCACATGCCCCGCGTCCTGGCCGGGCGGGACGAGGTGCAGCACCTCGCCCGCCTCCGCGCGGTCCAGCAGTCCGCTCAGCGTGGGCAGGTCGGTGACGGACACCCGCCGCGTGGGAGCCAGGGATGACTTGCGCTCCAGTGCCTCCGCCACGCGCGCGCCGTCCGACACGTCCGACTCGTAGACGAAGGTGCGCTCGCCGTACTCGTGGCCTCCGGGCACGCGGCCCACGAGGCGCAGCGGGCCGAGCCGCGCGTGGACGCGGACACTGGGGTTGTCCCACTGGGCCACGCCGCGCAGCCGCTTCGCGCGCAGCATGCTCAGCGTGAGCACCTTCACCCACGGCGCGGCGCCGGTGCCCGGCAGGAAGCTCAAGAGCGACACGCCGATGAACAGGCCCGGCGTCACCGAGGGCGCCGCGTAGTACGCCGCGCCGATGGTCGGGTCCTCGTCGGCCAGCCCCAGTCGCTCGCGCACCTCGGGCTTCACCAGACGCGCCGGGCACCGCAGCAGGCCGATGGCTCCCGGCAGCAGGTACAAATCGGACAGCACCCAGCGCGGCACGCCGATGCCACCGAAGGCCAATTGGTTCAGCGCGAGGTACTGCGCCGCCAGGTCGAGGTTCCGCTCGGCGGGCAGGTAGTGCACCGGCACCCCGAGGGGCGACAGGTCCAGCGAGTCCGCGTGCTCGCCCGAGCCGAGTGCCATCATCGACACGCCCGGGTGCTGGGCGAGAAATGACTCCGCCTGCCTCGTCAGTGCGCTCGCGTCACGCATCGGGGTTCATCGTCCTTTGTCAGTACCGCCAGTGGGCACAACGCTTGCGCCTGTCAAACCCGTGCGCGCGTGTCACGCCTCGGCTTCGATGTCCTTCGCCACGGCCGCCAGCCGGTACTCGTCCGGGATGCGCACCGCCTCCGCGTCCACCTCCGCGCGGGACACGAGGCAGCGCGAGGAGCCGCCGCCCTTCTCGCACAGCTCGCGCATGGTGAGCGGCACCACACGCATGCCCAGCAGGGCCAGCCGCGCGCGCACCGCGTCCTGCACCACCGAGGGCGCGAGCAGGTCTCTTCCAAGCGGCAGCCCGTTGGTGGCGTAGTGCTTGATTTCGTCCTCCGTCACCACGAGCAGGCGCTGCTCACCGAACCGCTCGCGCAGGCGCGCGTACGAGTCCGGGGCGATGACGTCCGGGCACACCATCAGCCGGTCCACGGCGGACAGCGGCAGCACGGCCATGTTGCCGTGGAAGGCGGGCTCGCGGACCTGCACGCGCAGCACCTCGCCGGGGAAGTGGGACGCCGCGGCCTCCAGCCCGTCCAGCGTGGTGCGCCCGCCCCAGAACAGCAGCGTGACACCGTCGAAGGTGGCCACGTCGCCGTGCGCCTCCCAGATGCCCACGCCCGGGTCCACCACCTCCATGCCCATGCGGCGGGCCAGCGGGGCCCAGTGCTCGCGCTCGGCCTGCCGGTGCGCGCTCATCATCCGCGGCAGGAGGAACAGCGGTGGTGCACCCTCGCGCGGTACCACCTGCCCGCACTCCGCGGCGTAGGGCATGCCGGTGAGCACTTCGGAAGGCGACGGCAGCGCCACCACCGTGCCGCCGCGCGCTTCGATTTCTCGCGCCAGTGCCAGCCACTCGAGCCGGGCCTGACGCGCGTCCACCTGCGGGGCCTCGCGGCTGCGGAAGTTGTTGCGCCCGCGCAGGGCCCACGCGCGCCCCGGGGGCGACATGAGGAAGAGGTCCATGGTGCTGTCGCTTCTACTCCCTCCACCTTCTGCACCGCCACCCGCGCGCATTCCCCGAAGCGGGCTTCCGGACGAGCCCTCCACGCAGGGCGCCTGCCCGGGCGCACCGGCCTGTAAAGGCTTCCGGCGGAAAAGGCCCGGCGTCATCCACCGTTCTCCCTCTTGCCGAAACGGCCCGAGGCGACTTCACGGGGCGCGCGCACGGGCCGACACTCCACGCGCCCCCACGACAGGGAGAGCACCGCATGAGCACCGAGACGAAGGTGAAGAAGGTGAAGGAGCTGTTCGTGCAGGACCTGGCCCGCATCCACGGAGGCGCGGGCCAACAGCCGAAGGACAAGGGGCCGAAGTGCCCGGAGTTCACCACCCTCGCCTGTGGCGAGGAGCCCAACGGCTGCTCCGGCTGCTGACCGCTGAGTCCTTCACTCCGGCGGGAGCCTCGCATCGGCTCCCGCCGGGCCACTCCCGGCTCCGTGCCAGCCGCGCCCACGCCCTGAATCCGTCCGGCGAAGTGCACGCTGGCGCACCCTCGGCGCATCTTCTTCGTAGTCACCCGGCCTGTGCCGGGAGAGGCTCGCCCCCCACGTGGACGAGACGAGCCTCCCCGACCCCGAAGCCCTTCGCCCCCTCTTGAAGGCCGCCCTGGAGCTGCCCGCGCTGCAACCGCACGCGGCCAGGCTGGAGCGGCTCGTGGACGACTACGCGCGCGGCGTGGCCCGCAAGGACGCACCGCTCGGCGTGGCACTGGTGGGTGCCACCGGCGCGGGCAAGTCCACCCTCCTCAACGCGCTGGCCGGACAGGCCCTGTCGCGCGAGGGCGTGGACCGGCCCACCAGCACCGCCGCCACCGTGTTCGCACCGGAAGGCGCCTCCACGGACACACTGGCCCAGACGGGCGCGCGCGTCGTCCGGTACGCCCCCGGGCCCCAGGGCCTCTGGGGCGGACAGGTGTTCATCGACACGCCGGACCTCAACAGCGTGGCCACCACCCACCGCGACGTGGCCCGCGCCGCGCTGGAGCGCGCGGACGTGGCGCTCGTCGTCATGCACAGGAGCAGCGTGGCCGAGGCCTCACAGGTGGAGTTCCTCGCGGAGTTCGCCCGCCGCCGCGCGCTCGTCTTCATCCTCAACTTCGCGGACGAGCTGTCCCCCGAGTCGCGCGAGTCCCTCAAGGCCCAGGTGCGCCGCGTGGCCTCCGAGCAGTACGGCCTGGCGCAGCAGGACGTGCCCGTCTTCGCCATCAGCGCGCTCGCCGCGAAGGACGGCCGCGACGTGTCCGGCGAATTCGGCGCCCTCCTCTTCCACCTGCGCGGGCTGGCCACCCAGGCCGTGGCCGCGCGCGTGCGGCGCACCAACGCCATGGGCGCCCTGGAAGAGGTGCACGCGCGCGTGGAGGCGGCGCTGAAGGAGACGGACGCGCTGCTCGCACGCACCCGCGACGCGCTGGGCTCCGGCCTGGAGAAGGCGGCGGACGGCCTGCGCGCGGACTTCGACGCCCGGCTGCGGCTCGCGCACGGGCACCTCGCGGCGGAGGTGCGGCGTCAGGCGGGAGGCCGCTTCTGGGGCCCCGCGGCCTGGGGCCTGCGGCTGTCCCTGTGGGGAGCGAGCGGCCTGGGCGCGGCGGCCCTCGTGGGACGCGCCAGCCTGCCCGCGGGCCTGGCCGTCGCGGCGGCCTCCACCGCGCTGGACGCGGTGCGCGGACGCACGCGCGCCCGAGCCGCGGAGAACGCGGTGGTGGAGCCCTTCGAGGACGACTTCGGCGTGGAGTCCGCCGCGCGCACGGCGCTGGCGGAGGCGCGCAGCGTGGTGCGGGCCGGCGGCCTGGACCCGGCGCTGCTCGGTGTACCGGACGTGGACGCGCTGCTGGACGCGGTCCGCGCGGCGCGCGCCGGGGCGTGGCGCTACACGGCGACCACCGGCGTGGGCGAGGCGGTGGCCGGCTGGTGGCGCACCGCGCGCTGGCTGGTGCTGCCACTCATCAACCTGCCGCTGCTCGGCCTGCTGGGACACGTGGGCTACCGCGTGGTGCGAGCCTACGTGGAAGGCCCCCTGCTGCCGTTGGAGTACTTCCTCAACGCGGGGGCCTTCTTCGCGCTGCTCTCCGGAGCAGGCGCGCTGCTGGCGTCAGCGAGTCTCGCTGGGGCCGCTCGCCGTGCGGGTGCGGCGGGGCGTAGCCGTTTCGTCGAGGCCCTGGCCGCCCTGGGCGGGAGGCTGATTGAGGCCGTCGATGATGGACTGCGCCCCGGGCGGGAGGCCGCGAAGCGCCTGCTGGCGCTCAGGTGACATGGAGTCCACGGCCTGGCCCGGCGCGTGCGTGCCCTCGTTGTTGGCCATGAGGGTCCGCTGGCCCGCGTCCTTGCAGACGGGCGCGGAGACGCGCGTGTCGCGCACCGGGTCGCCGAAGCCCGCGAGGCGCGCCGGGACGGACGGGTTGTTCCAGCCCTTGCCCACCTCACGCGCCACCTTGAAGTGCAGGTGCGCACCGCAGGCCCAGCCGGTGGAGCCGGAGAAGCCGATGAGCTGGCCCTCGCGCACGCGCTCTCCGGGCTTCACCACCACCGCGCTGAAGTGGAGGTACTGCGTCTCCAGGCCATCTCCGTGGGAGATGACGACGTAGTTGGCCTGCGGCGCGAACTTCTCGTCGCAGCCACCCGTGGAGCTGTCACCGCGAGCCAGCCGCACCACCCCGTCGCGCGCGGCGACGATGGGGGTGCCATCCGGCATGCGGAAGTCCCAGGCGTAGGTGTCGTTGTGCTGATGGCTGCCGGTGTCGTGTCCCTGGCTCACCGTGTAGATGCGACCACAGGCGAAGGGGACGCCTACCTCGGGCATGTCGCTCTGCGCGGAGGCAGTCGAGGGGGGAACCGCAGGGGCCGAAGCCAGGAGAGAACCAAGGAGGAGAGCGGAAAGGTTCATATCGGGGCGGGCTGGAAACGGAGGCAAGTGCCCCCGATATTTCCCTGTGCATTTTCTCAGAAGCCCGCGTGCTTCGCGACCGGGGGGCCTATGCTCCGTTCTCCTCCATGGAGGGCTGCGCGCATGGTCTCAGAGGGAAAATCACAGCGGTGGGGTTGGAGCCTCTGTCTGCTCGTCTGCCTGGCGTCCTGCCGTGGCGGGCCGGAAATGAATGGGACTTCCGGTCCGGAAGGGCCTTTACGGGCACCGTCCGCCACCCTGGCCGTGGTGGGGGTGACGGTGCTCTCGATGGCTACAGGCACCGACGCGCTGGTGGATCAGACGGTGCTCGTGGACGGCGAGCGCATCGTCGCGGTGGGGCCGTCGGCCTCCACGCCGGTGCCGGAGGGCGCGACGCGGGTGGACGGGCGCGGACGCTGGCTCATGCCCGGGCTGGCGGACATGCACCTGCACCTCCAGCCGGGAACCGGGCAGGCGGGAGACGCGGCGGGCCGGCAGATGCGGCTGCTGCTCGCCAATGGCGTCACCACCGCGCGGGCGCTGGGAGCCGCGCCGACGGGACTGGAGCTGCGCGCCCGGGTGATGAAGGGCGAGGTGCTCGGGCCCCGGCTGCTGGTGGCCGGCCCGTCCTTCCATGGCAAGTCGGTGCAGGGACCGGAGCAGGCCCGGCAGCGCGTGCGCGACCAGAAGGCGGCCGGGTTCGACCTGATCAAGACGCACGGCGGGCTGGGGCGCGAGACGTACGACGCGATGATGGCCGAGGCGAAGGCCCAGGGGCTGCGAGTAAGCGGCCACGTGACGCAGGACGTGGGGCTCGCGCACGCGCTGGAGTCGGGGCAGCAACTGGAGCACCTCGACGGCTGGCTGGCCGCGCTGCTGCCGCCGGGTGATAAGGCGGTGGTGGACCAGCTCGACTTCACCGACGCGGTGGAGCGGATGGACGCGGCGCGCATCCCCGCGCTGGCGGAGGCGACGCGGAGGGCGGGCGTGTGGAGCTCGCCCACGATGGACCTCTTCGAGCTGCTCTCCCGCGCGGACCAGGTGGACACGCTGCGCGCGCGGCCGGAGCTGCGCTACGTGCCCTCCGCGGCGGTGGAGGCGTGGACGAAGGACTTGTCGGACCCGGAGCTGGCGGGAGCCCCCGCCGCGCGGAGGCAGCGCTTCGTGGAGCTGCGCCGGCAGGTGGTGCGGGGGCTGCACGCGGCGGGAGCGGGGCTGCTGGTGGGCTCGGACTCGCCGCAGTTCTTCATGGTGACGGGCTTCGCGGTGCACCGGGAGATGGAGGCCCTGGCGGCGGCGGGCCTGCCGACGCGCGCGGTGCTGGAGGCGGCCACGCGCAACGCGGCGGAGTACCTGGGCGAGTCCGCCGAGTGGGGCACGGTGGCCGTCGGCCAGCGCGCGGACCTGCTCCTCCTGGACGCGGACCCGCGCGAGGACGTGCGCCACACGCAGGCTCCGCACGGCGTGGTGCTGCGCGGCCGGTGGCTGCCGCGCGCGGAGCTGGACGCGATGCTGGCGGAGGTGGAGGCGGCGGTGAAGGCGCCGACGCCTTGAGCGGAGCCCCGCCGAAGCGCTGAGCGCCGTGCCCGGCGAGGCGCTGAGCGCCGTGCTGGACGAAGCGCTGAGCGCCGTGCCCGCCGAAACGCTGAGCGCCGTGCCCGCCGAGGGACGGCGCCCCGGCCCCGCTCACTCCCGCTCGCGCTGGACGAGCCACGCGGAGATGGCGCGCTGGCACGCCTCATGGCGGTCGAGGAAGGCGAAGTGCCCACTGTCCACCTCCACGTACGTCGCGCGCTGGCCCAGGCGCTCGGCGTAGGCGCGCATGGAGCGGGTGGGCATCATGGTGTCATGCCGCCCCTGCACCATCAGCGTGGGCACGGCGGACACGGGAGCCCGCGAATCAGCGCCGGACACGAGCACCAGGCCGCGCAGCTCGAGGCGCGGATGGGAGACGCGGCCCACGAGGAGGCTGGCGCCCACCCCTCCATTGGAGAGCCCGCCCAGGTAGACGCGGCGGACGCCCCGCTCCGCGAGCCACCCGAGCGTCGCCTTCAGCGTGCGCTCGCCCCGGGGTGACCACCAGTCCCCGGCCGGGCCCACCGAGGGGCAGACGGTGAGCGCGGAGATGGCCTGGACCGACTGTGCCATCTGCCAGCAGTACACCGCGAAGTTGCCAGCGAAGCCGTGGAGGAAGACGACCGCCGTGCGGGGCGTGGCGTCACCCTTCGGGGGAATGACGAGCGCGTCGAAGGACTCCGGGGACTGGAGGCCCAGGTACGTGGCGACGGCGGGCGTGGCGAATTCACCCTCGGCGGCGTCCATCCTGTCGAAGGCCGACTCCAGCGCGGGGATGAAGTCGCGCGCGTCCGAGCGCGGCAGGCGGCCGGAGCGCATCAGCGCATGCCCCGCGAGCAGCGTCCCGTCCCGCTCGGCGACGAGCCGGTTCACCCACCGGTGGCCCGCGTCCGGCAGTCGCAGGGTCTCCACCTGCGTGCCCCGCGCGAAGACCAGCCGCCCCAGCGCCACCAGCACCATGAGCCCGAGCCCCGCCCGCGCCAGCCCCCGCCGCCCGGGCGGAGCGACCAGTCCGACGGACACGAGCGCGAAGCCCACGGCGTAGCCCCAGCCCGAAGGCGAGGCGCCGATGAAGGCCGCGGCGGCCATCAGCAGCACGGCCACCGGCGCGACGACGAGCCCCGGCAGGAACGCGAGCCCGCCTCCGCGCCGCGGCGCCGCGGCGTGCGTCACGGGAAGGGAGGAAGAAGAAGCCATGGCGCCCAGCATGCCGGCCCACGCGGGCCGGGCGGCGCTCCCATGGCTGAGCGGTCGGGAACCCCTGGTGAGCGGCCCGCGACGGGGAGGGCCGCTTCCCTCCCCGCCCGCCTGGCGCGCCTAGAAGGTCTCCGTGTCCTTCAGCTTCAGGTCCCCGCGGAGCTTCGACAGGTTCGCCTCCAGCTCGGCGATGTGCTCCTCGCGGATGGGCTGGCGCGGCTTGGTGCCACCTGCGCGGATGAAGCTTCCCGGGTTCTCCTCGTATATCCCCATGCGGAAGTCGAACTTGTCGTTGTGCTGCTTCATGTACTCGAAGCTGCACTTCGCCAGGATGTCCGCCATGCGCGCCTCCGGCACGGGGACCTTGAGGAAGGCGGCGATGCGACGCACCTGTCCCTCCAGGTCCGAGCTCAGGTCCTCGTAGCGAATCCACAGCACGTTGGCGTCGTGCCGGTGGGGCATCCACGAGCGCATGTACCCGTACCAGCTCCCGAAGAAGCCGCGCCCGCTCACCATGCCCTTCATGAAGCGGTCGAACGGCGAGCGGAACCGGCGCAGCATCTCGTGGTGGTGGTAGCAGGAGACGAACGTGTCTCGCGCATCGCGGGTGACGAAGATGATGCGTGAGCTCTTCGCCGGCCGCAGCTCCCTGTACGGCAGGTGCGTCTTGAACATGCGCGGCGACGGCATCTTCTCGATGTACTCGAGGTTCCCGTGGCGGATGAGCTCCTCCAGGTACGGCGACTTCTGGAGGATGTGGTCGAACTCCACGTCACCATTGCCGAGCAACTGCACCAGGATCATCTGCATCCAGGTGGTGCCCGACTTCGGATACGTCGCGATGAAGATGTCGTCGGGCCGGGGTCGGAAGCCCGTGTAGAAGCGGGTCAGCTCCCGCAACTTGCGGCTCGTGGCATGGACAATGCCGGAGACCGCCATGATCACACTCAAGAACATCAGGAAGGGTTTCGTCAGCCACCGCATGAGCAGGGTCTCAGTCCTGTAATCACGGAAAGTAAGGGGGGGGCCGGATGCTACACCCAACCTGCGCGGCCCTGGCTCTCTCGTATGCTCTCAACTTAGTGACTGGTCACTTGTTAAGTTCGGAGTTATCCTCCCGGTGAAATGGCCGCGAAGAACTCCGCACCCGAGGTGCCACGTCCACCTCGCCGCACACAGCAGGAGCGCCGCGAGACGACGCGGCGCAAGCTGTTGGACGCCACCATCTCCGCGCTGGTGGAGCTGGGGCATGCGCGGCTGACGACGGTGGAGGTGGCGAAGCGGGCGGGCCTGTCGCAGGGGGCGCTCTTCACGCACTTCGACACCAAGGAGGAGCTGCTCGCGGCGGCGGTGGAGCACCTCTTCCCGCGCATCATCCAGGACTACCTGGCGGGCGTGGGGGCGCGGCCGGCGGGAAGAGACCGCGTCGCGTCGGCGGTAGACATGTTGTGGGCCGTGTACCAGCGGCCGGAATTGCAGGCGGCGGTGGAGCTGTACGTGGCGGCGCGCACGGACCCGGAGCTGCGGCTGGCGCTGGAGGCGGTGGACGGGCCGCACCGGGAGAACCTGCACCGCGTGGCGCGCGAGCTGTTCCCCGAGGTGGCCGCCACGTACCCGGAGTTCGACGACGTGGTGGAGCTGGCGCTGGACGCGGTGCAGGGCGCCGTCGTCGGCGGCAGCGCGCGCCCGAATGACCCGGCGCACCGCCGCATGCTGGACACCCTGACGCGCTTCATGCGCGCCGCGTTCTCACCCACCCCGGAGCGGACTCGCCGCCGCTCCCGTCCATAGGAGGCCCGTCATGGACGCGGCTCACATCCCCGATGTGCTCACCCCCGTCATCCCCGTCTTCGTCCTCACGGTCATCGCCGAGGCGTTCTGGGTGAAGAAGCTGAAGGACGCGGGCCGCCCCGTGGTGGGCCACACCTGGAAGGACACGGTGGCCAGCCTCACCATGGGCCTGGGCTACTCGGCCCTCTCGCTGGGGTGGAAGTTCGTCGCCTTCGCCGGCTACCTCGCGCTCTACGAGTGGACGCCCTTGCGCATGGGCTCGGGCGTGGTGGCCTGGGTGCTGCTCTTCTTCGCGGAGGACCTCTGCTACTACGGGTACCACCGCGTCCACCACGAGAGCCGCTTCTTCTGGGCGTCGCACGTGGTGCACCACTCCAGCGAGCACTACAACCTCTCCACGGCGCTGCGGCAGCCGTGGCTCGTCCCGACGAGCTGGCCGTTCTGGGCCCCGCTCGCGCTGCTGGGCTTCCACCCGGCGATGATTTTCATCCAGCAGGGACTCAACCTGCTCTACCAGTACTGGATTCACACCGAGGCGATTGGAAAGCTGCCGCGCCCGTTCGAGTGGCTCTTCAACACGCCCTCGCACCACCGCGTGCACCACGGCGCCAACCCGCGCTACCTCGACAAGAACTACGCGGGCATCCTGATGCTGTGGGACAGGCTCTTCGGCACCTTCGAGCCGGAGACGGAGAAGCCGGTGTACGGGCTGACGAAGAACCTGCAGACGTACAACCCGCTGCGCATCGCCACCCACGAGGTGGCGGCCATCCTCCGCGACGCGAGGAAGCCCGGCCCGCTGAGCCAGCGGCTGGGCTACATCTTCCGCAACCCCGCCTGGAAGCCCGCGGCGTCCGTGCCGCCCGAGCCCCCGCCGTCACCGGAGGCCGCGCGGCCGTCGACCTGAGCCTTCTCCACCTCCGCCTGGAGGCGCAGCGTCTCCATCCGGGCGTCCGCCTCCTGCCGGGCCCGCGCCACGTGCTGCTGGGTGGTGCGCTCGGTGATGCGGCGCAGCCCCTGGGCGTCGAGGATGTTGTTGCTGTCGTAGAAGGACACGGGCGTCGCCGCGAACGAATCCAGGTGGAGGTCGTCCAGGGTGAAGCCCGACAGCTCCCGCCCCAGCCACTTGAGGACCTCGTCGCGGAGCTCGGACGGACGCCGGAGCCAGTCCTCGAAGTCCATGGCCCGGCACACCGCCCGGAGGGCCTCGCGGAAGCGGGCCTCGAACAACTCCCGCAGCACCTCGGGCGAGCCCGCCCTCGCGGCGCCCAGCGTGAGCACCACCTTCTCCACGTCCGCCACCGTGGGCGAGATTCGCAGGACGAAGCGCGCGCGCACGTCGGCGCGAAGGTTGTCCTGGCAGTACAGCGACTGCGCGCCCTCGAGGTTCAGCGCCAGCGTCCGCGTGGACAGGTCCACCACCTCGGCCCGGTGGAGGACGGGCAGCACGAAGGCGCCCTGCCGCAGGTGCACGCGCAGCCCCTGGGGTGCGTTCACCACCAGCGCCTCGTGCGGACCGATGCGCCGGTAGCACTTCCAGACGAGGAGCCCGCCGGCCACCAACACCAGCAGGAGCAGCGCGACGACGAGCAGCAGCGGTCCCATGACTCCATCCTACTGCGCTGCCGGGCCCGGTCCCCAGGGGGCCCCGGGCCCCGGCGCCGCCCACGCGGCCCGCGAGGTGTTGAGCACTGGCCTTCCGGGGGTGCCCCCGAGTCGCGCAGCCCCCGCGAGCGGCTTCCCACCCGCAGGCGGAGGCGCTAAGCCACCCGGCACCTTTGCGCGCGAAAGAGGAGCCATGACCGAGCGAGAGCTGTGGGAGCGGTACCAGCGTTACCTGTGCGTCGTGCCGTCCGTGGGGTTCTCGCTCGACATCTCGCGGATGAACTTCCCGGCGGACCTCCCGGAGCGGATGCGCCCGCGCATGGAGGAGGCCTTCTCGGAGATGGAGGCGCTGGAGAAGGGCGCCATCGCCAACCCGGACGAGAAGCGCAAGGTGGGCCACTACTGGCTGCGCGCGCCGGAGCTGGCGCCGGACGCGGGGCTCAAGAAGGACATCACCGACACGGTGACGGCCATCCACGCCTTCTCGCGCGACGTGCACGCCGGCACGGTGAAGCCGCAGAAGGCGCAGCGCTTCACGCACCTGCTGGTGGTGGGCATCGGCGGCTCGGCGCTGGGGCCGCAGCTGGTGGCGGACGCGCTGGGCACGGCGCGGGACACGATGAAGGTGTCCTTCTTCGACAACACGGACCCGGACGGCATGGACCGGGTGGTGGAGCAGCTCGGTGACGGGCTGGCCGAGACGCTGACCCTGGTCGTCAGCAAGTCGGGCGGCACCAAGGAGACGCGCAACGGCATGCTGGAGGCCGAGCGCGCGTACCAGGCGAAGGGACTCGACTTCAGCAAGCACGCGGTGGCCATCACGGGCGCGGGCAGCGAGCTGGACGGCACCGCGAAGAAGCAGGGCTGGCTGCGCACCTTCCCCATGTGGGACTGGGTTGGCGGGCGCACGTCGGTGCTGTCGGCGGTGGGCCTGTTGCCGGCGCGGCTGCAGGGGCTGGACATCGACGGGATGCTGGCGGGCGCGCGGGAGATGGACGCGGCGACGCGGCTGCGGGACGTGCAGAAGAACCCGGCCGCGCTGCTGGCGCTGATGTGGCACCAGGCGGGCGAGGGGCGCGGCGCGAAGGACATGGTCATCCTGCCCTACAAGGACCGGCTGCTCCTGATGTCGCGCTACCTCCAGCAGCTCGTCATGGAGTCGCTGGGCAAGGAGCTGGACCTGGACGGCAAGGTGGTGAACCAGGGCATCGCCGTCTACGGGAACAAGGGCTCCACGGACCAGCACGCGTACGTGCAGCAGCTGCGCGAGGGCGTGCACAACTTCTTCGCCACCTTCATCGAGGTGCTGAAGGACCGCCAGGGCCCCGCCTTCGAGGTGGAGCCCGGCGTCACCAGCGGGGACTACCTGCTGGGCTTCCTGCTGGGCACGCGCCGCGCGCTGTTCGAGAAGGGCCGCGAGTCGCTCACCCTCACGGTGCCGGACGTGAGCCCGCGCACGGTGGGCGCGCTGATTGCGCTGTATGAGCGCGCGGTGGGCTTCTACGCCAGCCTCGTGCACATCAACGCGTATCACCAGCCGGGCGTGGAGGCGGGCAAGAAGGCCGCGGGCGTGGTGCTGGAGCTGCAGCGCAAGCTGACGGCCCGGCTGGGCGAGGCCCGCGCGGAGGCCCGCTCCGCGGAGCAGCTCGCCGCCGACATCGGCATGCCGGACGAGGTGGAGACGGTGTTCAAGGTGCTGGAGCACCTGGCCGCCAACCCGGACCGGGGCGTGCAGCGCTCCGGCGGACCGAAGCCGGCCGAGGCGCGCTTCCGCGCGAAGTGAAGTGAGGGGAGCCCGGTTCCCCGGGCGCCCTCCGTCCCCGCGAGCCCGCCCGTTCCGGAGGGCTCGCGGCTTCGGGACGCGCCGGTCCGTGCGCGCAACCCGCGCCCTACCGCGCGCCGGGCTCCTGGCCCGCGAGCCCTGCCCGCTCCTTGCGGCACAGCTCCACCAGCCAGTCGGAGGCGGCGCGCACGCGAGGGCTCTTCTGCAGGTCCTTGTGGAACACCAGCCACAGCGGCCGCTTCGCCAGGACGCCCGCGCCCACGCGCGTCAGCCGTGAGTCCCGCTCACCACTGAGGCACGGCAGCAGCGCCACGCCGAGCCCCGCCGCGGCTGCCTCGCGCAGCACGGTGGCGCTGTTGCTCTGCAGCAACCTCCGCGCCCCCACCGTCAGTCGCTTCAGCTCCTCGGACTCCGCGCCAGAAGTAAGCGCCGCGCGGTAGACGAGCACGCTGTGCCCGTGGAAGTCCCCGGGCCGGGGCGCGCCGTGCCGGCGCAGGTAGCCGCGCGACGCGTACATGGCGAAGGCCACCTCCGCCACCTTGCGCACCACCAGCGCGTCGCCCCGGGGCGGGGCCAGCCGCAGCGCGAGGTCCGCGTCGCCGCGCTGCAGGTCCACCAGCTCGCTGCCCGCCACCAACTCCAGGTCCAGCCCGGGGTGCAGCGCATGCAGCGCCCCCAGCCCGGGAGCGAGCAGCGCGTGGGCGAGGTACTCGGTGGCGGTGAGGCGCACGGTGCCCACGGCGCGGGCCTCCGTGGCCACCGCGTCGTGCAGCAGGCGCAGCCCGTCCTCCATCTCCCGCGCCCGGGCCACCACCGCCTCCGCGGCCTCCGTGAGCGCCAGCGTCCGGGCCCCGCGCAGCACCAGCCGCGTGCCCAGCGACTTCTCCAGCGCGTCCAGCCGCCGGCCCACCGTGGTGGCATCCACGCGAAGCTCGCGCGCCGCGCCCGCGAGCGAGCCCTGGCGCGCCACCGCCAGCAGGTACCGCAGGTCATCCCATCGCATGTCCATGCCTGCAATGGTGCAGCAAAGTGCTGCATCCGTGCAGCCCTCCCGGAGTTATCCCCGCCAGGCGGGGGCACGCACGGCGGCCCCACGCGGACAACAGGAGGACGGACATGTCTCACGCGGCGACGCTGGAGCAATCGGTGGGCCCGGCAGTGCGGAACACGGCGGAGGACGGCGCGAGCCTCACCCTGGACACCGGCCCGGGAGTTGCCTTCCCCATCCGGGCGCGCGACGGCTACGCGCTCTCGGGGACGTGCTTCCCCCACACGGGCGCGGAGCTGGGCGGCGTGGTGCTCATCAGCTCCGCCATGGGGGTGCGCCAGCGGTACTACTCGCGCTTCGCCGCGTTCCTCGCCGGGCGGGGCCTGCCCACCGTCACCTATGACTACCGGGGCATCGGTGGCTCGCGTCCGGCGTCGCTCTCGGGCTTCGGGGCGCGGATGGAGGACTTTGGAGCGCTGGACCTGGCGGGCGCCATCGACACCGTGCGCGAGCGCTTCCCGGGCCGCCGCCTCCTGCTGGTGGGCCACAGCGCGGGCGGGCAATTGCTCGGACTGGCGGACAACGCGCGCGAGGTGACAGCGCTGCTCAAGGTGGCGTCCGGCTCCGGCTACTACCGGCTGTTCCCCCAGCGGCTGCGCATGGAGCTCAACTGGCGCGTGCTGGCGCCCCTGCTGGTGAAGGCCTTCGGGAAGCTGCCCGGGTGGGCCGGCACGGCGGAGGACCTGCCCGCGGGCGTGGCCGAGCAGTGGGCGCGCTGGTGCCTGTCCCCGGACTACCTCCTGAGCGAAGGCGGCGAGCCGCGCCGCGAGGCCTACGCCTCGCTGTACCTGCCGCTCAGGGCCTACAGCTTCACGGACGACCCCTTCGCCTCGCCCGAGGCGGTGCGCTCGCTGCTGTCCTTCTACGCGGATGCGCTCGTGGACCACCGGCTGCTGTCCCCGAAGGACGTGGGCCAGCCCATCGGCCACTTCGGCTTCTTCCGCGAGCCCTTCCGAGGCTCGCTCTGGGCGGACGCCGCCGACTGGCTCGCGGACCAGGCGCTGTCCCCGAGGCACGCGCGCGGTGCCTGAAGCCTCCCTCCGGGCGAACGGAATGAGCGGACCTCGGACCTGAATCCCACCGGGTGTGCACCGGGAGACGGAGCCTGCCCCACCAGGCTCCGCGCGGCGGCCTTCCTGGACGCACGGACCTCCATGCGGCACCCCGGCCACCAGCCGAAGCGGTAGAACCTCCGCCCATGGACCTGGAGCTCAGAGGAAGGGCGGCCCTCGTCACCGGCAGCAGCCGGGGCATTGGCCGGGCCATCGCCGCCGCGCTCGCACGGGAGGGGGCGCGGGTGTGCCTCACCGCACGCGGCGCGGAGGCGCTGGAGGCCACCGCCGCGGAATTGCGCGCCGCGGGCGCGGACGTCACCACCGTGGTGACGGACGTGGCCACGCAGACGGGCGCGGTGGCGGCGGTGGACGCGGCGGTGCGGACCTTCGGCACGCTGGACATCCTCGTCAACAACGTGGGCGGCAGCGGCGGCGCGGGCGCGTTCGACGCAGCGACGGTGGCGCAGTGGGCCTCCGTCATGGACCGCAACCTCATGGCCGCCGTCTGGTGCAGCCAGCGCGCGGTGGAGGTCATGCGCGAGCGGGGCGGCGGCTGCATCATCCACATCAACTCCATCTACGGCCGCGAGTACGCCACCAGTGCGCCCTACACCACCGCCAAGGCGGGCCTCACCGCGCTCACCAAGGAGATGGCGGTGGACCTCGCCCGCCACCGCATCCGCGTCAACGGCGTGGCGCCGGGCTCCATCCTCTTCCCCGGCGGCAGCTGGGACAAACGCCAGAAGGCGGACCCGGAGAAGGTGGCGAAGCTCGTCCGCGACGAGCTGCCCTGGGGCCGCTTCGGCGCCCCCGAGGAGGTGGCGGACGTGGTGGCCTTCCTCTGCTCGGAGCGCGCTCGCTGGGTGACGGGGGCCACGCTCCCGGTGGATGGAGGACAGGGCCGTGCCTTCTGAGGGAGGGCCTTCGGCGCGCGCCGTGTTATGCAGGGCCCCTCGCATGAGGCCGCACGCGTGCTGAAGCTCTACAAGAAGGAAGGCGACTCGCTCCGCTACTGGGAGGCGTGGGTGCACGAGGGCGTGCTCACCGTGCACCAGGGCCTGGTGGGTCAGGTGGGCGAGGAGCAGCAGCAGCCCGTGCCCGCCGACGAGGACCCGGACATGGCCATCGCCGAGGCCGCCGGCCCGCTGGTGGACGAGGGCTATGACGAGCCAGAGCCGGACGCCATGCACACCCTCGTCGTCCAGTACGTCGTGGAGGGCAAGGGCTCCGGCCATGACCTGGAGAAGCGCGTCGCCGTGGAGGAGCTCCTCACGGACGCGCTCGGCTGGACGGGCAATGGCGAAGTCGAGGGCGGCGAGCTGAAGGAGCAGCGCCTCAGCGTGCACTGCCGCGTCATGGACCCGGACGCGGGCGTGCGCACCGTGGTGGAGGCGCTGGACTCCGAAGATTTGCTCGAAGGGGCCAGCGTCCTCGTGGCCCTCGGGGACGAGGAGCCGAAGGCCGTCTGGCCTCCCGCCGCGTCCTGACTCAGGCCCCGGCCGCGCGGCGGCGGGGGCTGCTCTTGCGGCGGGCGCGCGCGGCCAGGTCGCGGGACATCATCGCCAGCGTGGTGGACTCCAGGCTCTGCTTGAAGGCCGTCTCGGCGCGACCCACCACGCCCTCCAGGTACTCGGCCACCATGGGGGCCATGTCGCAGGACTGGCTGGGGCCGGTGGGGTAGCGGCCGAGCAGCTCCGCGTCCTCCTCCACCGCCTCGTACACGTCGCGCAGGGTGATTTCCTCCGGGCCGCGCGCCAGGGACACGCCGCCGCCCACGCCGCGCTTCGTCTCCACCAGGCCCGCGCGCGCGAGGTCTCGCAGCAGCCGCCGCACCACGACGGGGTTCGTCTGGATGCTGCGCGCCATGCTCTCGGACGTCAGCGAGCCTTTCGCCTCACGCTCGGCGCAGGCCAGCATTCCCAGCATGTGCGCGGCCATGGTGAAGCGGCAGTTCACGTGTCTTCCACCCTCGGATGAAACCCATGGGTGACGTATCGCCCTGGGATTGCGCGCGCAACCCCTCGCGCCGCGAGGGAGCGCCGGTGTGTCAACCCGGAACCCGCACCCCGCGTCCGGGAGGGGTGACTCCAGGCCTCCGCCCCCGGCCTGCCCGAGCGCGGGCAAGGGTGCGTAAACACTGATTTCCGGACAGCGAAAAGCCGCCCCGGGCCGGGGCGGCCTTCCCAGACGGCCCGAGTCTTCGGGCTTGAGCTCCCCTGCCCTCCTTCAGGCCGGGGAGCGGACGCCGGGGCCCTACCGCGTCGCGTCCATGGCGCTCACCGCCAGCTCGGCCACGTCGTCGGAGGACAGCTCGGGGGACAGCTCGGAGGACAGCTCCGCGTGTGCGCGGCGGTCCTCCTCATCGCGGTCGAGCAGGCCGTTCTCGTCATGGTCCACGCCGATGCGCCACTGGGTGCCGGCGGGGACGACGGTGTACGTCAGCTCACTGCCCTCGCGGGCGCGGGCCATCAGCACGTAGGCGTTCACCTTCTCCGACGCCCGGTCCGACTGGAAGACGCCCTTGCCCACGTAGGTGTAGCCGCGCGCCTGGCCCTTCTGGCGGCCCGTCACCACCAGGCCCACCCGGCCCTTCTCCGCCAGGGACATGAAGAGCAGCACGCGGCCCAGCTGCGCGGGCGTGGACCCCGTGGAGCCCAGCGTCACCTGCTGGCCCACCGCCGCGTGCGTGTCCTGGCTGTCCGGCCCCGGCGGCAGGAAGAACTCCGTGGGCGAGCCCTTCGGCAGGTCCGAGCCCGAGAAGGACAACAGCAGCGCCACCAGGTCGGCGACCTCCTGGTCATTGAGCGGGAAGAAGGTGGGCTCGGTGACGAAGCGCGCCAGCGAGTCCACGCTGCCGTCGTGGATGAAGCCGAAGCCCGACAGGCTCTCCTTCTGCGTCAGCTCCATGCCCACCTTCTCGTAGAGGTTGCGCAATTGCGGCACCTTGAGCGTGACGTTGGTGCTGCCGTCGGTGGACACGAGCGCGTGGTGGAACTCGCCCTTCTCCCCGCGCGGCAGGTCCATCCACATGGCGCCGTTGAACTGCATGTTGGTGGCCATGCCCGAGGGGAACGTGTGGCACGTGTTGCACGCGAACAGCCCCTGCGCGAGCAGGCGCGGCGGCCGGAAGATGGCCATGCCGTTGACGGCGTTGCCGTTGGGCAGCGGCTGGCCCGCGGCGCCGAAGCGGCCGGTGGTGAAGTGCCCCGGCAGCGGCAAGTCACGCGGCAGCGAGTTGTCCAGCTCGCGGAACGGGTTGGGCGGGAAGGTCAGCGTCGCGAGGTAGGAGCGCAGCTCCGCCATCTCCTTCGGGGTGAGCTGGGTGTCGTCGCCCTGCAGGTGCTGGTAGGCGGGGTTGAACTCCTCCAGGCTCGCCCTGTCACCGCGCCAGTGCAGCGGCTCCTTGCCGATGATGTCCTGGAGCGTCTGCGTCGTCATGGGGCCCTTCATCGGGTGCCACGACTCGAAGGGCGGCATCCCCAGGCCCATGCCCAGGTTCTGCCCGTCCAGCGCCTTCACCGTGCCCGACGGGTCGCCCAAATCCCACGCCAGCCGGTCCATGCGCGCGTCCACGTGGCAGGAGGCGCAGGACAGGTGCCCCAGGCCGGACGTCCTGTGCGTGTCGTACAGGTGCTTGCGGCCCGCCTTGATGGCGACGGGCGACGGGTCGAAGAACGGCACCCGGGACAGCTCGCGGAGGCGGTCGGTGCCCAGCACGGAGAGGCTGGCGCCGAAGCGGTTGAGCACGTAGAGGCGCTGCCGGCGCGCGTCGAAGACGATGCCCGTGGGCCCCTCGCCCACCGACACCTGCGCCAGGCGCGAGCCGCCCGGGCCCATGGCCACCACGTTGTTGGAGCCCATGCCCGTCACGTAGGCGCGCGTGCCGCTGGAGTCCCACGTGACGCCGCGCGGGTCACCGACGGACAGGTTGCGCACCGCCTGCGGCACCGTGGGCGTCGAGTAGTCCAGGTGCGGGTTGAGGTCATGCACCGCGCGGCTGCCCGGCCGCCGCGGGTCCACCACCGCCATCAGCACGCGGAGGAAGCGGCCGTTGACGTTGGGCTCGAAGCGCACCTCGTTGGTGGCGTCCGTGCCCACCACCGTGACGGAGCCCGAGGGGTGCACGGCCAGCGCCATGTTGAGGTTCATCAGCCGCGTGGCGTAGGTGACGTTCAGGGTGTCGGTGTCGATGATGGCCAGGTCCCGGTCGGGCATGTCCCACCCGGTGACGCGCCCCGACGCCGAGGCGTGCGCGCCGCTCACCAGGCCCGTCCAGTCGCCCTGGTTGTCGTCCATCCACCGGCCCCGGGCGTCCTTCTTCACGATGAGGCCCACGGCGGGCGGCGGCGGGTTGGCCGGGTTGAGCGCCGGCACGAAGGCCGTGCCCGCGTTGGGCGGCGGGTTGACGCCGCCATAGGGGCCGCGCGCGTCGCCCACGCCGTTGGGAGGGTAGGCCTCCGGAATCAGCGAGCCGCCGCCGAGGATGGTGCTGCCGTTGCCAGACTCGAAGATGGCGGCGTAGACGAAGCGGCCGTCGGCGCTCGCGGCGAGGGCGCGCGGGTCCTCGCCCTTCAGGGTGATGCGCCGGGGCTCCTTGTCCAGGCGGTGCGGGTCCACCACCAGCACGCGGTTGACCTGCGAGCAGGTGATGAAGGCCCGCTCGGGGCGGCCCGCGAAGATGACGTCCGCGGGCTCGTCGTCCGTCTGGAGGGTGGCGCGCACGTAGCCGTGCCGCAGGTCGACGATGCTCACACTGTCGGAGATGTGGTTCACCACCCAGGCCTCGGAGTTGCTCCGCGCACGCACGGACACCGGGTCCAGGCCCACGGGGATGGAGGCCACCAGCTCCGGCCCGCGCTTCGACGTCAGGTCGAACACCATGAGGCGGTTGTCCGCGGTGTTGACCGCCAGCAGGCGCGTGCCGTCCGGCGTCAGCTCCAGCGGGTGGACGTGCGGGTCCTCCCAGTTCACGAAGGAGGAGCTCGAGGCCAGCGACGCCACCGGAGCCAGGACCGCGAGGAGACTCAACAGTACGACGGCACGCGTGATGACACCCATGCGGCGACCTCCGAGTCAGGAGTAGCGGTGCTTCTCCATTGTCTGCCTTTATCTACGCAGCAAGTGCAACTCCTTGCGTGAAACAAATGAAGACCCACATCCGCCGCCATGGGTTTGTTTCACTCTGGAGCCAGAGCTACGCGCGGCCTGGACGCCGTCACGGCTCGTCACACCCCAAGCAAAGCCAGACACGCGAAAGCTACAGCGAGCCCATCTTCACGCAGGACGCCGTCGCGGCGCGGCGCACGGTGCGAAGCCCCCGACGCACGGGCGAAAATCCCTGCGCACGTCGTCCAGCGGGACGGAACTTTTACGGAGCTTGACTCAGCATGAGAAAACGAGACACCGCGAGGGCGCCCGCGACTTCATCCCAGACAATCCATGTCTGGTTAAAGGTCGCGGGGCTTTCACGAGTATCACGTAAGACCTGCTGGGCCTGTGAAACAGCTCACTTCTCCGCGCGGGCGGAGGGCGCGGGCCCCGGCCGGAAGACGCGGAAGAGGAGCGCGAGCGAGGGCAGCACGGTGAGCGCGCCCACGACCAGTGCCACCAGCAGCATGCGCTGCGCGGTGGGGCCCGCGGCGGCACCGCTCAGCGTGACGTCCGGCACCACGAGGTAGGGGTGCTGCGACGCCGCCCACCCGAGGACGATGAGCCCCGCCTGGGTGGCGGCCGCCACGCGGGCCCACCGGAAGCGCCGCGTCCACAGCAGGGCGAAGGCCGCCACCGCAGACAGCGCGGTGCCCGCGTGCAGCGCCAGCGCGAAGGGCGAGTGCAGCAGGCCCTGCCACACCCGGGGCGCGCCCTCGCGAGCGAAGACGAGCACCGCCAGCGCCGCGAGGAAGACGGCGACACCCGCGCCCAATGCGCGCTTGCGGAAGTCCTCGCGCAACTCCGGCGTGGGTGCCTCGTGCGTGAGGTACACCGCCGCCAGGAAGGCGAAGAGGCACAGCGCCAGCACGCCCACCACCCACGCGAAGGGGGTGAGCCACGGCCCGAAGAAGCCGCTCACCACCGCGCGGCCCTCCACGCGGATGCCGCCGCCCACCACCGCGGCCACGCACATCCCCAAGAGCAGCGGCGCGATGACGCTGGCGATGCTGAACACGAGCCCCCACTGCCGCTGCACCGCGTCCCCGCGCGTGTCGTACGTGCGGAAGGTGAAGGCGGCGCCCCGGAAGACGATGCCCAGGAGCAGCAGTGTCAGCGGCACGTGCAGCGCCACGCTGAGCACCGCGAAGGCGCGCGGGAAGCCGGCGAACAGCAGCACCACGCCGACGATGAGCCAGATGTGATTCACCTCCCACACCGGGCCCAGCGCGTGGGCGATGAGCGAGCGCTGCTCCTGCTTGCGCGGGCCGGAGGCGAGCAGGTCCCAGACACCGCCGCCGAAGTCCGCGCCACCGAAGAGGGCGTAGAGGACGAACGTCCCCGCCACCGCGAAGCCCAGCATCAGCTCAGTGGACATGCGCGCCTCCGCCGTGCCGGCCCGGCAGCGTGCCCGCCACCTGCCGCACCATCAGGAACACCACGGTGACGCCGAGGAAGAGGTACACGGCGGTGAAGGTCCAGAACGGCGCGGCCAGGTGCGGCACCGGCGTCACCGCCTCCCCCGTGCGCATGACGCCCCGGAGAATCCACGGCTGCCGCCCCCACTCGGTGACGAGCCACCCCGCCTCCATCGCCACCACCCCGAGCGGCCCCGTCAACAGCCACGCCCACGTCATCCACCGCCCGGTCGGCCACGCCTTCTTGCGCCACCGGTGCACCAGCGTCACCAGCGCGAGCAGCGCCATGAGGCTGCCCGTGCCCACCATGACCTGGAAGGCCACGTGCACCTTCGCCACCGGCGGCCACTCGTCGCGGGGGAAGTCATTGAGCCCCTTCACCTCCGCATCCGGGTCCGCGAAGGCGAGAATGGACAGCCCCTTCGGAATCTCGATGCCGTAGGGCACCGTCCCCGTCTCCACGTCGGGCAGGCCGCCCACCAGCAGGGGCGCGCCGCGCGCCGTCTCGAAGTGCCCCTCCATGGCGGCCAGCTTCACCGGCTGCGCCTTCGCCACGTGCTTCGCGGACAGGTCGCCAATCAATGGCTGGAGCAGCGCGGTGATGCACGCGAGCGGCAGCGCCACGGAGAGCGCCTTGCGGTGGAAGTCCGCGCCCGGGTGGCGCAGCAGCACGAAGGCGTGGATGCCCGCCATGGCGAAGGCGCTCGCCTGGTAGCAGGAGAGCAGCACGTGCGCCGTCTGGTACTGCCAGCCGGGGCTGAACATGGCCACCAGCGGCTCCACGTCCGTCGGCCCGCTCGGGCCCGGCGTGAAGCCCGACGGGTTGTTCATGAACGTGTTGACCAGCGTGACGAAGAACGCGCTCGCAGCGCCGCTCACCGCCACCATGACGCCGGAGAACAGGTGCAGGCCCGGCGACACGCGCTCGCGCCCATACAGGTAGATGCCCAGGAAGATGGCCTCGGTGAAGAAGGCCACGCCCTCCAGGCTGAAGGGCAGCCCAATCACCTCGCCGTACTGCCCCATGAACTCGGGCCACAAGAGGCCCAATTCGAAGGACAGCACCGTGCCGCTCACCGCGCCCACCGCGAAGAGGATGGCCGTCCCCTTCGCCAGCTTCTGGCTCAAGAGCCGGTAGTCGCCATCCCCCGTGCGCCGCGCCTTCAAGTCACTCAGCACCATGAGGACCGGCAGCGCCACGCCCGCCGCCGCGAAGACGATGTGGAACGCGAGCGACAGGCCCATCTGCGCCCGTGCATAGAGCAGGTCCGTCATGGACATCAGTCTGCTTTATGCGCGGATTTGTCGCAATTACGTATTCTACTTCTACCCTCCAGCGTAGTTGGGCTTCTGCCCCACGGGCACCAGCGAGCGCACGGAGTTCTGTGCGATGCGGGTGGCGAGCGCGGTGACGAAGATGAGCACGAGCTTGCGTCCCAGCTCCGCGCCGAGCGGACGCTGCTTCGCCGCGTAGGCCACGGTCTCCGGGTGCTCCCAGGCGCGCTTGACGGCGATGCGGCGCTCTCGGCGCAGCTTCTCCTCGCGGGTGCGCGAGCGGTAGATGGCGTACCCCACGCCCAGCCCCACGCCCACCATCGCCACGGCGCCCACGCCGATGAGGACGTCTTTGTGCTGCTCCGCCTGGTAGCGCACGCTGAGCGCGCGCTCGCGCCGGCGGTCCAGCTCCTCGAGCGTCAGCAGCAGCTCGTCGCGGATGCGGTCCGCCGTCTGTTCCACCTGCTTCCGGTCATCCATGCCCCGGGTGATGTGGTGGTCGGCGTGCCGTTCAATCTCCGCCGACTCGCCGGCGGCCCCACTGTCGCGGCCGTTGCCGTTCATTGCAGCGTCTCCCGCGTGAGCTGGTAGTCCATCTTCAGCCGCTCCTGCGTGTGCGCCAGCGGCTTCTTGGGCAGCCGCTTGACGCCCAGGAACAGCAGGAGGCCCGAAATCGCGAGCACCGCCACGCCCATCACCAGCACGTTCCAGGGCTCGCCCAGCGGAATGGCCAGCCCGGCGCCCACGAAGAGGCAGGCCAGGGCGATGAGCGCCAGCACCGCGCCCGCACCGATGAGGATGCCGGCGGTACGCGCGGCCTTCAGCTCCTCGCGCAGCTCCTTCTTGGCGTGCAGCAGCTCGGCCTTCACCAGCAGGCGGGACTCCGCCAGGGCATGCCGGATGAGCTCCGCCGTGGAGAGCGACTCCAGTTGACTGCGCTCCAGGCGTTCCGATTCGAGGTCCACGACGCGTGCCTCCTGCGATGACTCCGCGGAACCGCCGTGCGCTCGGCTGCCCGTCTGGCACCCGTGCGGCCCGCTCCTTCGCACAAGGTGGGCAGCAGGCACCCATGGGAGAAGTCCCGGCCCTGACAGGCGCCACGCCCGCCCGCCTGCCCTCCAGCCGACACCCCTCTCTTCCGGGGATCAGCGGCGGCGGTGGTGGGCCAGCGCGGTGGCCAGCGTCTCGCGCACCTGGCGGGCGCGGAAGAGGCGGTCCGCGGTGTCCACGAGGTTCTCCGCGTACAGCACCTGCTTGCGCAGGCGGGCCGGAATCGCGCGCGTGCCCAGGTGCGCGCCGATGAGGGCCCCGGTGAGGGCCGCGGCCACGTCCGCCTCGCCGCCGCAGCGCAGCGTGAGGGCCACGGCCTCGCGGAAGTCGTGCGGCACCTTGAGCGCCGCGTACAGCGAGGTGAGCAGCACCGGCACCACGTGCGCCGGCAGCCCGTCCACGCCCTTCAGCTCACTGGGGGGCACGCCCACCTTGCGCAGCTGCCCCAGCGCGCGCGCGGTGTCCCACGTCAGGAGGCGCGGCAGGTGGCGCACCTCCTCGGCCAGGCCCTTGTCGTGCACCGCCGCCGCCAGCGCCAGCTCCTCGCAGAAGGCGGCGGGCGTCAGCGCCTCCTCCTCCATGCCCAGCGCGGCGGCCTGCGCGAAGGCGGCGGCGGCCGCGGCGCAGACGGGGTCCTTGTGGGTGATGACGGTGAGCACGCCCGCGTCATGGGGCAGGCGCGCGCGGTGGCCGCTCTCCAGCAGGCCCACCACCAGCGCGCGGCTGAGCACCGACGGGCACTTCGTGCCCAGCGACGCGCCCGCGCTCATCCACGGCGTGCCTCCGGCCAGCCGCTGCAGCGAGTCCGCCAGGCTCCTGGGCGGCTGGAGGATGATGCCCTCCTGCCACAGCCACGCCAGGTGCGCCGCCGCGCTGCGCCCGTCCACCTTGCCCTCGCGGATGACGCTCTCCGCGGCGGCGAGCAAGAGCTGCGTGTCGTCGCTGAACTGGCCCTTGGCGAACTTGCCGCGCGGACGGGGCGCGAAGTCATCCGCCAGGTTGGGCAGCCGCGCGAGACTCGCCGGCGGGATGCCGCGCAGCGGGAAGCCGAGCGCATCACCGATGGCGAGCCCCACGAACGCCGCATGGAACCTGTCCTGGCGCTCGGCGGGAGTCAGCGGCATGGGGGCGTGGAGATTAACCGAGGCTCAGGGCCGGACGGCCAGCGAGAAGCGCGAGAAACGCGCGCACGTGGAAGCGGGAAGAAGCATGCCGGGGCTTGACGCGCGCACGGCGGGCCAGGTGGTGCACCGCGCAAGCGGCGCTCCGTCCCCATACACCATCACCCACGCCGTCATCACCGTCCACCCTCCCCCTCGCGATAGACGCACTCACGCACGTGCGGGGGCGGGCTGACTACCGCAACCAGCACGCGCGCGGCAAGTGCGTGGCCACGCGCGCATCCACGCACCTGCACACGTGTCCAACTCCAGAAGCTTCACGCACGACGCGCGTGGCGCACGACGGGTGCACAGGTGGCAGCACCGCGCGAATGTCGGCACACGCGCGCTGGCTGCCGTCACGCGTCGTCGCGACCGAGGTTGACGACGGCCTGCAAACGCGCCAGCACCGCCTGCGCGCCCTGGTGCAGGTGCGTGCCGTCCCACAGCGCGGGCGTGGTGTGACCGCCCCGCCGGAGCCAGTCCTCTTCCGCTTCGCGAAACGCCACGTTGCGGAAGGCCACACGGTCCTCCAGCGCGTAGTCGACGACGTAGCGCCGCACCTCGGCGGAGGGCGGGTCGGCAATGCGGTGGAACAACTCCAGCGTGCCGGACGTCATGTCAGCCCGCGCGCGCCGGCAGGAAGAAGTCCGCCAGGTCCGGGCGCGAGCGCTCCAGCAGGTCCGCGAGCGTGTACCCGTCCAGCACGGCGAGGAAGGCCTCGCGCGCCTCGGCCAGCACGCCCTTGAGGCCACACGCGGGGGTGATGGGGCAGCCGTTGCGCTCGCGGTCGAAGCACTCCACCAGGTGGAAGTCCGGCTCGGCCGCGCGCAGCACCCTGCCCACGTTGATGTCCTTCGGCTCGCGCCCCAGCGTCACTCCCCCCGAACGCCCCGCGCGCGCGTCCACGAAGCCCTGCGCCGCCAGCGTCTGCACCACCCGCACCAGGTGGTGCTTGGAGATGCCGTACGCGTCCGCCATCTCCTGCGTGGACGAGAGCTTCCCGCGACGGGTGGCGAGGTAGAGCAGGACGCGCAGCGAGTAGTCGGCGTGGAGGGTGAGGTGCACGGTCAGCGGACTCCGGCGGTGGAGTTTGTCACGACCTCCGCCTTGGGAGCGCTCGGCAGGAAGGAGTCCGCGTGGAGGTCCTTCAGCGAGAGCCCCGACAGGAAGAGCTTCTTGCGAAGGGATAGCACCAACTGGGGGTCGCCGCAGAGGTACGCCCGGAAGCCCACCGGCTTCGGACACTCGGCGCGGATGAGCACGTCGAGCGGCCCCTCGGCCACGTCCCGGCTGCCGCCCGCCAGCACGCCCGGCCGGTAGCGCAGCTGCGGGTGGCGCTCGGCCAGCTCGCGCAGCGCGTCGCGCAGGTACAGCCCCTCCGGCCCGCGCGCCCCGTGGAAGAGCCAGATGGGGGCGGAGTGGCCCGCCTCCAGCGCGTCGCGGACGATGCCGTAGAGCGGCGCCAGGCCGGTGCCCGTGCCCGCCAGCAGCAGCGGCTGCGAGGGGCGGCCCGGGACATAGAAGCAGCTGCCCGCGGGGCCCTGGAGGTGCACGGCGTCTCCCGGCCGCGCCTCGGCGGCCAGCCAGCCGCTCATCGCTCCGCCTGGGATGAGGCGCACGTGCAGCTCCAGCGCGCCCTCGCGGGGGAGGCTCGCCAGGGAGTAGCTGCGGGCGAGCCCGTCCCCGCGCACCAGCGAGACGTACTGCCCCGCGCGGTACTCGAAGGGCGCGTCGGCGAGGAGCCGCACGCGCAGCACGTCCGCGGACAGGAGCGTCAGCGAGGTGATTCGCGCCGGCACCCGCAGCGCTTCCGCGCCCGCCACCTCCAGCTCCGTGCCCGCCGGAGGCCGGCAGGTGCACGCGAGGAAGTAGCCCTGGGCCACGAGCGTGTCCTTCAGGCCCACGCGCGCGGCCTCCGGCACCGCGCCGCGCTCCGCCTTCATCAGGCAGGACTGGCAGGCGCCCGCGCGGCAGGAGTTGGGGACGGACACGCCCTGCCGCAGCAGCCCGTCCAGCACGCTCTCTCCCGGCTCCAGCGGATACCACCGCGACTCATGTTTCACCTTCGCCATGGCGAGCCTCCTGAGCCTCAGCGGTTGAGCACGTCGGCGCGGGCGCTCTCGGCGATGGCCAGCACCCGCGCCACCAGCGGCGCCGCGACGCCCAGCTCCTCCAGCGTCTCCTTGAGGTGGCCCGCCACCGCGTCGAAGTGCAGGTCATTCAGCCCGCGCTTCACGAGGTGCGCGTGCCCCGCGCGCATGTCCCGGCCCGAGTAGCTCGACGGCCCGCCCGTCACCATGGTGAGGAACGCCTTCTGCTTGGCGGCCTGGCGCTCCATGTCCACGTCCTCGAAGAAGTGGCTGATGCGCTCGTCCGAGAGGACCTTCCGGTAGAAGACCTCCACCGCCGCCGCCATCGCCGGCTCCCCGCCAATCTGCTCGTAGACGCTCTTCATCGTCGTCGTCGTCGCCGTGTCCATGCCCTTCACTCCTTCGCGCCCGGCTCGGGCGCTCAATGATGCATTCAGAATGCAGTTTAAATGCCGCACCGGCAACGCGGGCGCGGGCGTGGAGCGGGCAGGCTCGCCACGCGCAGGAGTTGCGCGCGAGCCGGGGCCGCGCGCGAAAGTTGCGCCCGAGGCGCGTGCTGGAGGGAGGAATCCGCCCCGAGGCGGCCAGGCGTGGAAGCGAGCCCCCTGTCATGGGGACGCCGGACCTTCGCCGTGCGACGGCAGGGACGGGAGCGAGCGCCGGGCCACGCGAATGGGGCCCAGGGCGCGACGCCGGACGGAGGGCCGCGAAGGTGCGGCCCGCCGTGGAACGTCAAAGAGGCTTCAGCCAGGAGCGGGGACGCTCCTGGCCGTGAGGTGAAGCGGGAGGCCTAGCCGCGCGGCAGGCCGGCGGCGCCGATGCGGGCCGCCTCGCGGCGCACCGTGGCCTGCTCGAGCTCGAAGCGCGCGTCCTCGGCGGACAGGCCCTTCATGCGCTCCTGGGCCTCGGCCATGCGGCGGCGGGCGCCCTCCACGTCGATGCCGGCCACGGGCTCGGCCGCGTCGGCGAGCACCAGCACCTTGTCGTTGCCCACCTCCACGAAGCCGCCCGCGACGAAGTAGGACTCGCGCCGGCCGCCGTCGATGAGCGTCAGCGGGCCCGGCTCCATCAGCGACAGGAACGGGGTGTGGCCCGGGCGCACGCCGAACAGGCCCCGGCCGCCGGGGACGACGGCCTCGTCGGCCTGCACCGACAGGATGCGCTTCTCGGGGGTGACAATCTCCACAGTCAGCTTGGCCATGAGGCTCCTCGCACTACCGCATCAGAACGTGAGCCGGTGGGTGCTTCCACCCACGGGCTCGAACTCCACCACCCCGGCATCCGTCAGCCGGGGCCCCTTGCCGGGGATGCCGAGCGTGCCCTCCAGCCACTTGAAGTGGTGGGTGAGCTGGCGCACCTCGGAGAGCTGCCGCGTGTTGAGCAGCTCCGTCAGCCGCTTCTCCTGGAGCCGGTTGCCCTTGCTGTCGTACTGCGCCGCCACCGCCACGTTCGCCCACGCGGGCGGACCCTTGGGCCGCTTCTGCTTCTTGCCCTTCACGCGCGGCGGCGGAGGCGGCGGCTTGCCCTTCTCCACCAGCGGCCACAGCACCCAGACGCGCTCGCCGTCGTTGGAGACGAAGAAGAAGTCGTCCACCGTCCCCAGGCACTGCGCCAGCTGCCAGACGGGGCCGCTCTCCTTCGTCACCTCCAGCCGGCACTGCCCCGGCGAGACTTCCACCAGGTGCACGCTGAAGAGCCCGTTGGCACTCACCCGGGTCCTCCCCTTGCGCTCCTCCGCCAGGGCGGGGAGCGCCAGGAACAGCAGGGCCAGGGCAAGCGCGCGGCAACGCATAATCACCTCGGGAGGTGAGGCGAAGCGGGACGACTAGGAGGCCGCCATCTTCCGGGCGTTCTCCACCACCTCGTCGATGGAGCCCGTCATGTAGAAGGCGCCCTCGGGGATGTCGTCGTGCTTGCCCTCGACGATCTCCTTGAAGCCCTGGATGGTGTCCGCGAGCTTCACGTAGCGGCCGTCCTTGCCCGTGAAGACCTTGGCCACGAAGAAGGGCTGGGACAGGAAGCGCTGAATCTTGCGGGCGCGGGCCACCACCAGCTTGTCCTCCTCGGAGAGCTCGTCCATGCCGAGGATGGCGATGATGTCCTGCAGCTCCTTGTACCGCTGGAGCACGCCCTGGACCTTGCGGGCCACCGCGTAGTGGTCCTGGCCGATGACGCCCGGGTCCAGGATGCGGCTGGTGGAGTCCAGCGGATCCACGGCCGGGAAGATGGCGAGCTCGGCGATGGAGCGGTTGAGCACCGTCGTCGCGTCGAGGTGGGCGAAGGCCGTCGCGGGCGCCGGGTCCGTCAGGTCGTCGGCGGGCACGTAGATGGCCTGCACGGACGTGATGGAGCCCTTCGTGGTGGAGGTGATGCGCTCCTGCAGACCGCCCATCTCCGTGGACAGCGTGGGCTGGTAACCCACGGCGCTGGGGATGCGGCCCAGGAGGGCGGACACTTCCGAGCCGGCCTGGGTGAAGCGGAAGATGTTGTCCACGAAGAGGAGCACGTCACGGCCCTCCACGTCGCGGAAGTACTCGGCCATCGTCAGGGCGGAGAGGGCCACGCGGGCGCGGGCACCGGGCGGCTCGTTCATCTGGCCGTACACGAGGACGGCCTGCGAGGCCTCCAGGTTGTCCGTCTGGATGACCTTGGTCTCCTGCATCTCGTGGTACAGGTCGTTGCCCTCGCGGGTGCGCTCGCCCACGCCGGCGAACACGGAGAAGCCGCCGCGCTCCACGGCCACGTTGCGGATGAGCTCCTGCAGGAGCACCGTCTTGCCCACGCCGGCGCCGCCGAACAGGCCAATCTTGCCGCCACGGGTGTAGGGGGCGAGCAGGTCGATGACCTTGATGCCGGTCTCGAACATCTGCACGCGCACGTCCTGCTCCGTGAAGGGCGGGGGCGCGCGGTGGATGGACCAGTACTCCTGCGCCTTCACCGGGCCCATCTCGTCCACCGGGTCACCGGTGACGTTGAGGATGCGGCCCAGGGTGGCCTTGCCGACCGGCACCTGGATGGGCGAGCCGGTGTTGCGCACGGCCATGCCGCGGCCGAGGCCCTCGGTGGAGTCCATGGCGATGGTGCGCACGGTGTTCTCGCCCAGGTGCTGCGCCACCTCGAGGACGAGGTTGTCCGCCTCGGCGCCCAGGTTGGGGTTGGTGACCTTCAGGGCCGTGTAGACCTCGGGAAGCCCGCCGGGCGGGAACTCGACGTCGACCACGGGGCCGAGGACCTGGATGACCTTGCCTGCCGTCGGAACTTGAGCGCTCATGGAATTCGTCTGCCTCGCGGGGGGAACGGCCGGACGCCGCGCCCTTCTAAAATTCGGCCCGGATGGGAGGGCGGGCCCCCTTTACCGGGGGCCTCCCGTAGGGTCAAGCCTCCCGGGCACTTTGGGGTAAGTCGGGCTTAGCGGACCCAAGCCCCGGACGCCACCCTCTTGGCGCCCATCCGTCCGCCCGCCCCTGGCAGGCCGCCCTGGGGGCTGCCGGAGGGCCCTGTCGGAAAAAGCAAAGGGCCCACTCCGGTGACGGAGCGGGCCCTGGCTGGGAGTCACACGCCTTGGAGCCGCGAGGACTACTTGAGCGCCTCGGCGCCGGAGACGATTTCCATCAGCTCCTTGGTGATGACCGCCTGGCGGGTGCGGTTGTAGGTCAGCGTCAGGCTGCCGATCATGTCCGACGCGTTGGAGGTGGCGTTCTCCATGGCGCTCATGCGGGCGCCGTGCTCGCTGGCCACGCTCTCCAGCAGCGCGCGGTAGAGCTTGATGTTGACGGCCTGGGGCACCAGCCGGTCCAGCACCGCCTGGCGGTCCGGCTCGTACTTGAAGTCCACCAGGGCGGGGGCGCCGGCCTCGACGGGGGCGGGGGCCTGGCCCTCGGCGCCGAGCGTCTGCAGCGGCAGCAGCTGCGTGACGGTGACCTTCTGGGCGATGGCGGAGACGAACTCGTTGTAGACGATGTGGACCGCGTCCACCTCGCCATTGAGGTAGCTGGCGACCAGCTCCCCGGCCACGTCCGCGGCGGCGCGGTAGCTCAGGCGCTGGTAGAGGCCGCCGAAGTCCTTGCGGATGGCCTGGCCGCGGTTGCGGAAGAAGTCGTTGCCCTTGCGGCCCACCGTGGCGAGCCGGATGCTCTCCAGCGCGGTGTTCTCGTAGAGGAACCGGTTGGCGCGGCGGATGACGTTGGAGTTGAAGCCGCCGGCGAGGCCGCGGTCCGAGGTGAGGAGCACCAGCTCCACCTTCTTCACCGGGCGGGCCGCGAGCAGCGGGTGGCTGAGGTTCTCATCGCCGGAGCGCGCCGCCAGGTCGGAGATGATCTGGTCCAGCATCGTCGCGTAGGGCCGCGCGGCGAGGATGGCGTCCTGCGCCTTCCGGAGCTTCGCGGCGGACACCATCTTCATCGCCTTGGTGATCTGCCGAGTGTTCTTCACCGAGCGGATGCGCTTGCGAATGTCACGAAGGGACGCCATGGGACCGGGAAGCTCCTGTGGGACGTTCAGCCCGCGTCGCCCATGTAGGAAAGAGCAGGGGACGGCGGCGGGGCCCCCTATATAGGCGGGCCGGGGGCCGGTCAACGGCGGCCTGTCCGGACCTGGGCGGACCCGGGTGGAGCAGGCGGGCAGGCATCCCGGGCGGCCTCCCGGTGGTGGGTGGCCGACTTACCTTGGAAGGGTGCTCACACCCCGCGCGGAGTACCCCATGCCAGCTGCCAACGGTCCCCTGCTCATCGTCGAGGACGATGCGGACATCCGTGAGGCCCTCCAGGGCTACCTGGAGCTGCAGGGCTACACGGTGCGCGCGGCGAGCAACGGGAAGGAGGCGCTCGAGTACATGGCGACGCCGCCCCGCCCCGCCCTCATCCTGCTCGACATGGCCCTGCCCGTCATGGACGGCCACCGGGTGCTGACGACGCGCAAGACGAGCAGCGCGCTGGCCGAGGTGCCCGTCATCATCCTCTCCGCGGGCATGGCGGCGATGAACCCGCGGGACAGGGCCGTGTACGCGTCCAACTACGACGTGGCGGCCTTCCTGAAGAAGCCGGTGGAGCCCCGGCAACTGCTGGAGGTCATCGAGCGCCACGCGCTGAAGTCGTCCGGAGCCCAGGCGGGCACGTCTCCCTGACACGGCGGGGCTTCACGGCCCTTTCCGGAGGCAGGCGGCCGGAACACAATGGCCCCTCCACGGGTGTTCTCGGGGTCCATGAAGCCAGGCGGTGCGAGAAGGATGTGGGTGCGCAGAGGCCTCCTCGCGCTGGCCGTGGTCGGCCTGGGCCTGCTCGTCCTCTCGCACCTCGTGCGGGTGAGCTACGAGGACCGCATCGTGCCCCTGTCGACGGCGCCCGAGGCCCCGGTGGCGCTGGTGTTCGGCGCGGGGCTGGCGCCGGGCGCGGTGCCGTCTCCGGTGCTCGCCCAGCGCCTGGATGCGGCGATTGCGCTGTGGAAGCAGGGGAAGGTGCAGGCGGTGCTGGTGAGCGGAGACCAGACGAAGCCCTTCCACCACGAGACGCGGGCCATGCGGCGCTACCTGCTGGAGCGCGGGGTGCCGGAGGCGGCGGTGCAGGGAGACGAGGCGGGGCTGTCCACGTACGACAGCTGCCTGCGGGCGTACACGGTGTTCGGGGCGAAGCGGGCGCTGCTCGTCACGCAGCGCTTCCACCTGTCGCGGGCGTTGTTCATCGCCAACTCGGTGGGCATCGACGCGTGGGGCGTGGCGGCGGACGAGGGGCGCTCGACGCCCTGGCGGTACACGGTGCGCGAGACGCTGTCGCGCGTGCTGGCGCTGGCCATGGTGCTGCTGGAGGTGGAGCCCGTCCACCCCGCCAGCCGCACGGCGCTCCCGGAGCGCTGAGTCCCGAGCGAGCAGGGGCAGGCAGGCGGGCGGCGAGAATTGCGGCGAGCCCGCCCGGTTCTCATTGTTGACCCGAAGGCAGCCGACCCACCGCGCTTTCTCGAAGGAGAGGCCATGCGATTCAAGAAGCTCGGTTCGGAGGACGTGGGCGAGTCGACCTCGCGACGTCACATGAACCCGGATACCGGTGAGGAGGAGATCAACATCTCCGACCAGGACATGGCGGCGACTCCGCCGCTGGAGGACGAGCCAGACTTCCGCGACATCCTCCCGGACCAGATTCACGAGTTCCGCCGGGGCGACGAGGAAGAGGAAGGGCCGGAGCTGACCGCCCAGCCCGACGAGCGCATCCGCCCCATCCGCCGCGACCAGCTTCCCGAGGGGTAGCGGCACGGGGCGCGCCGCCCGTGCCAGGGAGCGGCACGGGTTCGCGGCGCCGTGGAAGTGAGTGGAGCCCGGTGTCGCGCCGGGTCCGTGCAATGGAGGTCCCGGTGCGCGGGCCGTGGAGCGCTCGGGCTCCGGTGACGTGAGGGCTTCGGGTGAGGCCGAGCACCGCTGGGTGCCCGGCCTCTTTCGCGTCCTGTGCTGGAGCGGTGAGGCGAGGCCGGGCGGCTGTGTTTCGCCTGGCCTCCGCGACTTCGTTCAACGACCGCGTCCCTTGGCTCCCTTCTTCGCGGCAGCCTTCTTCGCGGCTCCCTTGCTGACAGGCGCCTTCTTCGCGGCGGCTTTCTTCGCTGGCGCTTTCTTGGCTGCGGCCTTCTTCGCGGGAGCCTTCTTCGCCGCTGCTCCCTTCTTCGCGGCGGCCTTCTTCGCCGGAGCCTTCTTCGCCGGAGCCTTCTTCGCGGCGGCCTTCTTCGCCGCTGCTCCCTTCTTCGCGGCGGGCTTCGTTGCCGCAGCGGTCTTCTTCGCTGGAGCCTTCTTCGCCGCAGCGGGCCGCTTGGAGGCAGGTGCAGCAGTGGTCTTGCTCACCGGCGCCGTCTTCGCGGCTGCAGGAGCCTTCTTCGCCGCAGCCGGCGCGGTGGCGGGCGCAGCGGCCGCTTTCTTCGCGGCCACGGGCTTCCCGGCTGCCGCCTTCTTCGCGGCGACACGCTCCGGGGGAGCCTGCGTCTCGGCGGGAGGCGCGGTGACAGTGGGCACCGTGGCCGCCTTCTTCGCCGCCTTCTTCTTCACGGCGGCAATCACCTCGGCCCCCTTCACCTCGGGGGCCGCCGGTGCGGCAGCGGGTTCGCCAGGCGCCTCCATGGCGGGAGCCGCCTCGGCGCGAGCCTTCTTCGCGGCCTTCTTCGGCGCGGGCGCGGCGGGAGTCTCGGCGCCACCGGTCTGCGTCCCCCCGGTCGCCCCCGCGTCACTCGCTGAGGCCCCCGTGGCCTCGCCCGTCCCGCTCGAGGTTCGAGGGAGCAGGATTCCCGCCCCTCCAGTCTCCGGGGACCGGGGCTCCGCACGCCCCACGGGCTTCGCCTTGCTGGCCGCCCGTCCATCGCCCATCCCCACCGGGCGTACCGGCTTCTTGGGCTCCGCCTTGGGCTTCTTCCCACCGAAGGGCCGCTCCTCGTCGCCCCTGCGGCGCGAGTCATCCTCGTACTCGTACGCGAGCTCGCGCACCTCGCCCAGGTCCTCCTCTTCGGCGGCGGCCTCTTCTTCCGCCTCGGTCACTTCCGCCTCCAGCGCGGCGCCATCGGCCCCCTTGCCCTCCTCCTCGTCGGCCTCCGCGCCGGACAGCGCGCCCTGAAGCACGGCGTTCATCGCGCGGGCGAACGTGCGCTCACCGAAGCTCTCCACCTCCGCGGGCGGCACGAGCACGTCGAGCATGTCCTTCAGCGTGCGGTACAGCCGCAGCTCCTGCTTCTCGCCATCCCACGTGCCGTAGACCCAGTCCTCGTCGCCGAGCGCGTCCATCCAGCCGGGCAGCGGCCCTCCCCCGTCCCCCTGCTCGACCATCGCGGCCTTGCGCGCGGTGAACAGGTGACGGTGGAGCCCCTTCAGACCGATGCGCCACACGCCCGCCGCCGGCAGGCCCACCAGCTTGAGCCGGGACTTCTCCAGGACACTCGCGGACCCTTCCGGCCCGTGCAGCTGGAACAGGTGCACGTCACCGTTGAGCTCCCCGCCATTGAGGGCCTGATAGAGAGCACCCAGCTCCTCGGGGAATGGGACGCCGCACTCCGTCTCCGCCCGGCGGACCTCTTCCGCGGGGACACCGGGTGACGATGCCTTCGCCGACTTCCGCAGTGCCTCCAACCACTCGTGCATGACCCCTCCACGACATCCAGCAGTGACACAACCTTACGGCGGGTGTGCCCTCCTGCGCAGTGCGGGTGTTGGCTTTTGATGACAGCCCGCCACAGTTGATCCAACCCCCACGGGCTGACACCGCGAACCGTCCCGAGCGGATATAGGGAAAACCCCTGGCGCGCGGCCTCCCCATCCCTACCTCCCACGGAGGACGGGTCCGGCTTCGGCCTTCGTGCGACGGACACGGGCCCGGCACGCCGCCAGGCGCCCCGTGGGCCCGCAACACACCTGATCCACCGCGGCGGGGAATGGGGCCTCCCCTGGCTGCCCGCCCTGCCTCCGGACGAGCCCGGAACAGGGGACGAGCAATCTCCAGGACAGTGCATAGCCTCCGCCAGCCCTTCGGGCCGCCGACGTCGCGGGCTGTCCGGGGCGATGGCACTTCCACGCGTGGAGGGAGCATGGGTCGTGGAGCGGGATGGTGGGTGGCGGGACTCGTGGGCCTGCTGGCATGCGGGCACGGTGCCCCCGCGACGCCATCGCCGAATCCCGTGGGGCCCTATCCACCGGTCCAGTCGACCGTGCCGACCTTCGCGCTGGAGGTGGCCCCGGCCGACCTCCGGAAGCTGGAGGCGGACCCGACCTCCGACGCGTCCGTTCCCTGCACGGTGACGCTAGAAGGCGTGCGGGCGACGGGACGCGTGCGCTACCGGGGCGCGAGCACGCGGGACTTGCCGCAGAAGAGCTACAAAATCGAGCTGGACCCCGGCCAGGAGCTGGAGGACCGCGACCACTTCGAGCTGCTCGCGAGCTGGCTCGACGGCGGCAAGCTGACGGAGAAGTTCGCGGTGGACCTGTACCAGGCCCTGGGGCTGCCGGTGCCGAGCGCCCGCTATGCGCGCGTCCGCGTGAATGGCGAGCACCAGGGGCTCTACCTGGACATGGAGCACGTGGGGAAGGACTGGCTGAAGCACCACGGCCAGGAGCGCGATGCGTCCATCTACCGCTGCGGCCATCGCAACTGCGAGCTGACACTCGGGCCCGGTCCGTACCAGGGCGACTTCGAGAAGAAGACGAACGAGGACACCGGCCGCGAGGAGCTGACCACGTTCCTGGAGTGGGTGAACCGGAGCGACGATGCGCGCTTCGAGGAGGAGCTGGAGCACCGGGTGGATGTGGAGGCGTACCTGGGCAACCTCGCGGCGGACGCACTCATCTCGAACACGCTCATCGAGGACTCGCGCGGCTTCTGGGTGCATGCGATGCACGCGGACCGGTGGACGTACGTGCCGTGGGATTTGAACAACGCGCGGATGCTCTACTGGCGCACGCGGAGTCCGGAGGCAGCGCCCGTGGTGGACCGGTGGCCGCAGTCCTTCACGCTGTATGACCCGGAGGTGCAGGACCTGTTCGAGACACGCGTGACGGCGCGGCCGGAGCTGCGGCCCACGTGGAGCGTGCTCGCCACGCGGGTGTGGGACCGGCCGGCGCTGCGAGCGCGGGTGCTCGCGAAGCTGGAAGCGGCGCTCATGGGGCCGTTCTCCGAGGAGCAGGCCCTGGCCCACATCGACGCGTTGTGGGCGGTGGTGGAGCCGGAGCTGAAGGACGACCCGCACGCGTCCGCCGAGCACGTGGAGCGCGCGCGGCGGTTCCTCCAGGACTACGTGCGCGGGCGGCGTGAGTACCTGACGAAGGCGCTGGAGGCGCTGAGAGCGCACGGGAGCGGGCCGCTGGTCATCCGCGAGGTGACGACGGGAGGCTCGGGGTACGTGGAGCTGTACAACCGCGGGCCCCAGGCGCTGGAGCTGGGGAGCTACGAGGTGACGAACGATTTGCGGGCCACGACGCGGTACCGGCTGGCGGCGGGGACGCTGGGGCCGGGGCAGGCGGTGCGGCTGCTGGCGAGCGGGGACACCGCACGAGGACCGCTGCACCTGCCCTTCACGCTGTCGAGCGATGGGGGCGAGGTGGGGGTGTTCGACGGGGCACGGCGCTCGGAGATGACGGGGAGGCCGGTGCTCCATGGGCCGGAGGACGCCGTCTGGTTCGGGCCGCTGCCTGCTGGCACGGTGTACGGTCGCAAGAGCAGTGAAAACAGCGAGGACTTCGAGCGGCGCGCCCCGTGAGCAGGTTGAAGACGGAGGGGGAGACCGTTAGGCAGGAGGCCATGGCACATCCCGTGAGCTACGAGGGGACGGCGGAGAACTTCGACCAGCTGGTCATGGAGCCGAAGGGCGAGCTGGTGGTGGTGGACTTCTGGGGTGACGGCTGCCCGAACTGCGACATCTACGCGGCCGCGGAGCCCATGCTGCTGTCGGAGCTCGACGGTGCGCCGATGCGCGTGGTGAAGGTGAACGCGTACAAGTACGAGGACCTGGCGAAGCGCTTTGGCCTCTTCGGGATTCCCACGTTCCTGCTGTTCCGCGACGGGAAGCTGCTCGGGAAGATGAGCCAGTACTATGGGAAGGAGTACTGGCTCGGCGTGGTGAGGGACCACCTGCCGAAGGCGTGAGTCGGGAGGTTCAGTGAGGCGGTTGCATGGCGCCTGCTGCGACAGGATCGAATCCCTCGGGCCAGAGTGTTTCCTCGCTATAGACGGCATCATTCAGCCGCACCCCCTCCAACGACGCGCCAGTCAGATTCGCAGCGGCAAGGTACGCGCCTCGCAGATCGGCGCCCCGCAGATTCGCGCCCTTTAGCGACGCCATTAGAAGAGACGCCTTCTCCAGCCTCGCATTTGAGAGGTCCGCATTGTCCAAGCGGCAATGCTCCATTTGCGCGCGCTCCAGCGCCGCATCGCAAAGGCACGCTGCTCTCAAGTCGGCATCATCGAGCTGGGCGTACGTGAGCTTTGCACCTCGAAGTGACGCTTCCTTGAGAATCGCGTCTTCCAGATCCGTGCCCACTAGGCTGGCGCCATCCAGATTGGCTCCCGAGAAGTCGGCGCTCACGCCTGTCTGGGTCAACGTGAAGGCCGAGCCCGAAAGAATGGCACCTCGCAGATTGGCTCTTCGGAAATTGGCGCCTCGGAGATTGAGCTCGGACAGAATTGCTCCTTCGCAGAGCGCACCGCGCGCCATGATGATGGGGCCGATTCGCATCAGCCAGAACCAGGCAAGCATCGACCTCATTGTGAGCTTGTCGCGCTGCATCATGCCGGGACTGCCCCGGAGAGAGCTCCCGATGGCTAGCGCCGCTTCGCGCAGCCATGGCCGCCTGTCCTCTCGCAGTGACAACTGACGACTACGTCCTCCGCGAGCAGAGTCTGTCGGCACCTCGGGTTCTTCCGTCTCGAAACGTGCCTGCGCCCAGTCAAACAGGGAGTGACGCTCGGATTCGCTCAAGCTGAATGGCGCCGCCGTACGTCGTGGATGCGGCTCTCCGTCCAACATCTCCAGCAGGAATTCAAACGTTCGGTCCTCACGGCTGAGCAGCCTTCCTCCCAGCAGTGGAGCCTCGATCTCCTCCCAGCCCCGTGAGGGCGCACGGGCAACTGCCTTCAGCCTGTCCGCCCAGTAGCGCGCCACCAGGAACTCGCGGAAGGACTTGTGACCAAAGAGAAGCTGGCTTGCTGCCCCGGAGCGCAAGTGGGCCTGGAGCGTCAGGAGCAATCCCACCTGGATCGCTTCGATGGTCTCGGCCGCACCACCATCCACCTGCAACTCATGGACGAGCAGGCTCGTGATGCCATGCTTCGTGAGTACTTCCGGCTTCCGTGAGGGCTCAATCATCTGACGCTGGTCGAGCTTTGTGGCCTCCCAGGCGACTCGGCTCATGAGCCAGAGCATGGCATCCGGCGGCTCGGTGTCCCGCGTCACCATCCCCCTGCTCATCAAGTGCCGATGAAGCTCGGCGGACGCCTCGTAGACGTTTTTATGATGCTTCCGGTCCGCCTCATGTTTTCCCCGCGCGATCTGCCAGAAGAACTCCTCGTACAGAGCGGCACGGCTTGCGCCAACCTCGCGGGACTGGCCCTTCCAGGTCTGCGCGACCATGAAGAGGAGAATAGGAGTCCTGGCCAACTCGCCCAGGTGTCTCGACTCCAGTTCCTGAACCGTCGGCCCTGCACCTCCGTTCAAGACGCTCCATGCTTCGAGCCAGGAGGAAATCTGAGGTTCGGCCCACGGCAGGATTTCGAGCACCGGGATGCCTTCCAGCCCCTGCTCCGCAGGAAGTGCCCCTGGGCGCGAGAAGATGATGAAGCGGTGGCACTCCGAGGCCTCGTCCTTGATGCGCTGGAAGAACGATTCCAGCCGCCGCTCTCCGAGGATGACCTCGTCCAGCCCGTCGAGAATGAAGAGGGCTCGCTGCGTGCGCTTCGGGGGCTCGAGGGCCGGGTCATCGAGCTTCAACTTCAAATCCAGTTCACCCGCTTCGCGCTTCCACGCCCTGCGCACGAACGCGCCGAGATCGAACCCCTCCTCGGTCAAGTCCTCGGCGCACCGGATGAAGACCGGCAACTCCGCCTCTGGTGACGGGGTACGCATTTCCAGGAACCGCCGAGCGAGCCGCTGCGCCAGCGACCGCGCAGTGAGCGACTTCCCCATTCCGAAGTCCGCACGGACGACGACGGTGTTCGTCTTCGAAGCAGCAAGCCAATGTTCGATCAGGGCAAGCACGGGCTGCCCTGCCATATCTGCATCCCGCGCCTTTGCAACGAGGCAGGCATCGGGCTCGACATACATCCTCGCGAGCGGCATGAACGGAATGGGGTCATCCTTGGGCCTGTCGCGCCACTCCACATTGCCGAAGGTGTGGCGCTCGCCCCATCCGGCCATGTCCCGCAGGAGCAGTTCGCGCAGCATGCGTGCGCGATAGTCGCCAGCCACTCCGGCCACATACTGCTGAAGCCTTTGACCTTCTGGAGCAGCCAACACCTGTTGGTACGCGAGAAGGAAATCCCGCTCGAACGCCAGTCGCCCCTTCTCCAGGTCGAGCAACGGAATTCTTCCCTCGTCCCCTTCGTCCAGCTTCGGGTTGGAGAAGGCCTTCCACAGGGCCCGGTAGTACGGAGTCGCCAGGGGCTCGTCGATGACGGCCGCGTCCCTCACTCCCTCCACGCTCGCGGGCAGGTCTCCCGCCTGCAGCAGAGAGGGGCCCCCGAGCTTCGGAAGCGAACCGACGGCGAGCTTTACTCGGAGGTCAATCTCCTCCGCACGCTCACGTTGCTCCCTGTCCATGAAGAGCCGGAACCCACGCGGCACCAACTTCCTGTTGAACGCCCACTGCCGTCCGAGCGCATGACCGAAACACTGCGTGACGACGCCAAGGTGCAGGGCCGCCATGTCCGAGAGCTGCCCGGAGCTCTTTCCTCCCAGGTCTCCCAGCAGGTCCGTCGCCAGCCGTATCGCGGTGACTTCCTTGCTGCTGATGCCCTCTTCCTTGAAGGCATCCCATGCGGCCATCCCCGCCTGCAACAGCTTGCTGATGACCTTGACGTAGACGAGCGCGTCGAACATGGACATCCCCCCTCACTCCAAATCCTTCAGCTCCGTCTCGGCCCACTCCCGGTAGCGCGGAACGGACTCGCTCGCGATGTACTCCGCCAGCACCTTGCGCGCGCCAGCGGTGTCGCCCACCTCCTGGAGGTCGCGCACGTCGCCGAGCGTACTGGAGTACCGCTTCCCGCCTTCCCTGACCCGGCGGCGGACTTCCTTCACCAGCGACGCCGTACCCTCGGGCGTCCGCAAGGAGGTGTAGACCTCCGCCTCGGCAAGCGCCATCTGCAGGGCGACGGATTGCACCTGCGCGCGGTCCTCACCGGGAAGCTCCAACCTTCCCTCTGGAGAGATCCACTGCTCCATCGCAATGACCTGTTCCCATGCAGGTACTCGCGTTCCCACAGTCCACCCCCAGAAAGCCCAGCGCGCCAGGCGGCCCGCCAACATGGCGCAGCCAGCCTAACGCGAGAATGCACAGACTCAGTGCATCAGCGATGGGCAGCCAGAAATGGAGTCAGGTGCGACTCACGCCCGCAGCACAGTGACATTCCGGCCCGAGGGCGCCTGCGCCTGCTCGAAGCGCGTTCGGGAGTCCGCATCACCGGCTTCCCGGCGTCGGTCGAAGATGACGAGCACGCCCGTGTCGAGGCTCAGCCGCTCCAGGTACTCGTCGAGCTGGGTGAGCCCCTTCGCGAGCGGGTCCTTCTCCCCTTCCCGCCACACCTTCAACTCCATCGCCTGGCGCTGCCAGCGGCGCTGGGCGACCTCGGTATAGGGCCAGCGCACCAGCAGGTCGATGCGGCCCCGGCCTACGCCATACTCCCGGTCCACGAAGCCGCCGCCGTTGACGACCCGATGGAGAAAGGCCATGAGAACCAGTTGCGGCGCGACCTCGTGGTACGAGAGCCCGGCGGTCAGCACCTCTCCGTGCTCGCGCCAGAAGGCGGCGAACTCGCGCAGCAGGCGGTCGAAGTCCAGCCGGCCGTCCGGTAGGACGAAGCTGCGTGGCTCGGCCTGCATCTGGAGCTCGGCGTCTCCCGCGAGCACCCGGGCAATCACCTCGCGGTAGATGGGATTCGCGACTCGCACCGGGTTGTCTGGCGCGAGCAGGCCCAGATCTCGCGCGTACTGCACGTCATCCTGGTAGCTATCTCCCGACGTCAGGGTGCCCGCGAGCACGGGCTCGAGCACGCGGCGGATGCGCGGCTCGTGCAGCCGTGCCACCAGCGAGTCGAGATGCGTAACGCGCGCGTAGATGAGCCGCTCCTTCGCTGCATCGATGTGCTCGGCAGTGATGGGCTCACCGGCGGGCACCTTCAGCTCCTCGATGACCTCCCGGGCGAGGGCGTTGACGAGCCAGGGCTGACCGGCCGTCAGCTCGAAGGCACGCGCCATCGCCGGCTCGGTGAAGACCTGTCCGGTGTCGGCGGTGTGCTGCCGGTACAGCTCCGCCACCTCCTCCGCGTCGAAGTCACCCAGCCTCAGCGAGGCGAGCTTGATGTTGAAGGGACTCGCGGTACCGAGCCGGTCGGCGTCGCCGCCGCTGGCCGCCTTGTAGTCGCGCACGTCCCGCAGACCGCACAGAACGACGGACGCGGGAAAGGCGTGGGGTCTGTTGAGGAAACCGCTCCGGAGCTGGCGCAGCACGCTGATGAGGCTCTGGCCTCGCAGCGCATCAATCTCGTCGAGGAACAGCACCAGGGGACGTCGGCAGACGCTCGCCCAGGCGGACAGCGCCGTGCCCAGGAGCAGGCTGTCGGGGGCCTCGGGAAAGGGAGGCGGCTGGAGCTCGGGCGGAAGGGAGTGCCCCGCACCGAGCCGCAGGTTCCCCAGGATGGCCCGCTGCGCCTCACCGAAGTCGTCACCGGCCGCCTCACCGACCTCGCAGGAGAAGTAGAGCGCGGCGTAGCGGCCGGAGGCCGTCAGCTGCTCCGCCAGCGCACGGAGCGCCGTCGTCTTCCCTGTCTGCCGGGGCGCGCGGACCATGAAGTAGCCGAGCTGCTCGACCAGCCCCGGCGCCTCGGGGAGCCGGCGCTCGGCGGGAATCATGTAGTGCCAGTCCGGACGGCAGGGGCCCGCGATGTTGAAGCGGCGCGGCATGGACACAACCTGCACTGGAGAGCGGGCCGGCGCAAGGAGCGCGCCCGCGGTACCGCTCAGTCCCTGTACCCCCGCGCCTGCAGCCGGAACAGGTGCGCGTAGCGCCCGTCCTTCGCCATCAGCTCGTCGTGGCTCCCCAGCTCCTCCACCTGTCCGTTGTGGAGCACGGCAATCTGGTCCGCCATGCGCACCGTGGAGAAGCGGTGCGAAATCACAATCGCAATCCGGTCCGCCGCCAGCGCCTGGAAGCGCTCGAACAGCGCATGCTCCGCTTCCGCGTCGATGCTCGCCGTCGGCTCGTCCAGAATCAGCACCTCCGCGTCGTCCCGCATGAACGCTCGCGCCACCGCCAGCTTCTGCCACTGCCCCGACGACAGCTCCTGCCCCTTCTCGAACCAGCCCCCCAGCATCGTGTCGTACTGGTTCGGCAGCGCCGCAATCACCGTGCTCGCCCCACCCTCCTCCGCCGCCTTCACAATCCGCGTCCGGTCCTCCAGCGCCGGCACGTGCCCCAATCCAATGTTCTCCGCCACGTTGAACTGGTAGCGCACGAAGTCCTGGAACACCGCCCCGAAGCGGCTGCGCAGGTCCTCCACGTCCATGTCCTTCAGATTCACCCCGCCGTAGAGAATCTCCCCCTCCGACGGCTCGTACAGGCGCAAGAGCAGCTTCACCAGCGTGCTCTTCCCCGCCCCGTTCTCCCCCACCAGCGCCAGCTTCTGCCCTGGCCTCAACGTCAGATTCACACCCTTGAGCGCCCACGCATCCTTCCCCGGATAGCGGAAGGACACGTCGCGCAGCTCAATCGCATTCCGGTGCCCGCGCGGCGGTGACTTCGCCGGCAGCACCCGCGTCGTCTCGCCGCCCGTGGGGATGTTCAGGTACGTGAAGAGGTTGCTCATGAAGAGCGCGTCTTCGTACATGGAGCCGATGCTCGTCAGCATGCCCTGGAACGCCGCCTGCCCCTGACGGAACACGCCCAGGTACAGCACCATGTCGCCCACCGAAATCGCCCCGGTCGCCGCGCGCCCCGCCACGTACAGGTAGCAGGCGTAGAACGCCGCCAGCGACAACAACCCCAGCCCCAACCCCCACGCCATCCGCTTGAAGGCCAGCGCCCGGTCCTCGTTGAAGAACTTCTGGAACAGCGTCCGGTAGCGCCCCAGCACCAGCGGCCCCAACCCGAAGAGCTTCACCTCCTTCACGTGGTTGTCCCGCGTGAGAATCCACTCCAGGTAGTTGAGCTTGCGGCCCTCCGGCGCCCGCCACGAGTACAGCCGGAAGCCCTCCGCCGCCAGCCGCGCCTCGGCGATGAACGCCGGAATCGACGCCGCCACCAGCACCACCACGCTCCACGGCGACAGCGCCACGAGCAGCGCCGCGAAGGTGCTCAAGGTGATTCCATTGCGCACAATCGAGAACGCGCCCATCACCAGCGACAGCGGCCGGCTGTTCGCCTCGCGCCGCGCGTTCTGCATCTTGTCGTAGGTCTCGGAGTCCTCGAAGTGGCGCAACTCCAGGTCCAGCGCCTTCTGCAGAATCCGCTCGTTGAGCAGGTTGCCCAGGTTGGCCCTGAGCAATTCGCGCGTCAGGTTCAGCCCGCGCTCCACCACCGCCGCGCCCAGCATCAGCCCGAACTCCAGCCCCACCAGGCCGTAGACGCGCGCACGAGCCTCCTGCGAGCCCTGCGCCGCCGCCACCACCGAGTCCACAATCAGCTTCCCCACCCAGGCGATGCCCGCGGGCAGCACCGCCGCCACCAGCGTCAGCACCCCCAGCAGCACCGCCATCCGGGGGCTCGCCTGCCAGAAGAGGCGGAAGGTGCCGGGCAGCTGCTGGACGAGGCTGCCCGTGCTCTTCAGGCGGGCCAGGAGGGACTGCGGGACGGGGGAAGCGGGCGTACGAGGGGACACGGTCCGCGTTCATAACGCGGACCCTCCGTCCGCGCTCAGGAGGCGGACGCCGTGTGCCTCGCCACCAGCACGTCGCAGCCCGCCCGCGCCAGCACCCGCTCCGTCAGCGGCGTGCGGGCCTCCGCCCCCGACATGGCCACCGCCAGCACGTCCGAGCCGCGCTCCGCCGCCTCGCCGAGGATGCCCTCCGCCGGCTCGCCGCTGCGCACCCGCACCTCCAGCTCGCGCCCCGTCTCCCGGTAGGGAGCGAGGAACCGCCCGAGCGCCACCCGCGCCCCGCGCTCCGCCTCCTGCCGGAGGAGCAGCCACCGCTCCGCGGGCGCGCCCGAGGCCCGCAGCGCTTCCTCCTCCGCGCGCGTGTCCACCACGTGCAGCACGTCCACCGGCGTGGGCGACGGGCACAGCCGCAGCGTCAGCTCCAGCGCCCGCCGGGACTCTCGCGAGAAGTCCACCGCCACCAGCGGCCGCGCGTACGGCCGCACCGGGTGCGGCACCACCACCAGCACCGACGCGCCCAGCCTCAGCACCATGCGGCGCACCATGGAGTCCTCGGCCAGCTCCCGCACGGGGTACGTCACCAGCGGCCGGCCCAGCACCACCAGCTCCGCCCCCAGCTCGCGCGACACGGCGGACGCCGCCTCCACCGGGTCGCCCAGGCGCAGCACCTCCTGCACCTCCACGTCCACCCGGTGCCGCAGCCGCCGGCACACGGAGGACACCGCCTTGCGCAGGCAGCGCTCTCCGGGCAGCGCGCCCGCGGGCCCGTCATGGCCATCCAGTGGCGGCCCCGCGTGCATCACCGCGAAGACACCGCCCTGGCCCAAGGGCAGACGCAGCGCCCGCGCGAGCGCGAACTCGGAGCGCAGGGAGAAGTCCGTTCCGACGATGAGCCGCGACACGCCGCGCTGGCCGCGAAAATGGCCCGCCGCCAGCAGGGGCAGGGCTCGCTGTGAAAGTTCCTGGGTCCTCATCTCACGTCCCTCCTTCCGCCTTCCTCAATTGTTTAGTGTCCGCGCTCCCGCGTGGGTGACAACGGTTCTCGCGGAGAGAGGCCTCGGGCGGGCCGCCGCTCCACGAGCAGCCGCCGCACCCCCGACATGAAGGGCCCCGTGGGCAGAAGATTCAGGCGCCCTCGCGGATGTGCCACCGGGCCCGCCGAGCCGGCGACAGCGCGACCGGGCAGGTTGCTCCCCCGTCCGCGGACCGCGCCCGCGGGAACACTTTCCGACTCACCCCGAAAACGTGGCGCGGTGCGTCCGGGCGCGACGCGGAGATTCACCGCGAGCCCGCCACGTGCGTCATACGGTGGACGGGCACCCTGAAAAATCTCCAGCGCGGGGGCGCGCGTATCACACCTGGGCGCAGCAGGCCGTGCATCGGCGAACGGCGGTTGGCGTGCTTGGCGCGTCCGAAGGGAGACAGAGCGACTCCGGACGGCCACACGAAGCACGGCCGGAGGTTTGCAGAAGAGGTGCGGCGGCGGCGCTCGGTGCAGTGGGCGGCGGGTCGGACGGGAAGCGGACGAAGGGGGTAGTACCAATGCGCGGGGTCATCACCGGACGAGAGGTGGTCGCCAACCTGGGGCTCATCTACCGGGAGTTCGGTGCCAGCTGCGTCTTTCGTTGTCTGTGGGTCATGCTGAGCGGCAAGTCCACCACGTTCCTCGAGGTGGCCTGCCCTCCGGTGACCAAGCGATAGAACGCGGCAAGGGCCGCGGGAGGATGTTCTCCCCGCGGCCCGCACCAACAACACACATCGGTTTCAATGCGCCAGGCGGCTACGGCTCGTCACGGCGCGGCTTGTCGGGGTCCAGCGCATCCTTGATGACGCGCTTCGCGTCCTCGACCTTGCCCTTGAGCTCGCCCTTGGCCGTGTCCTTCTTGCCCTCGGCCTCCAGCTCACGGTCGCCGCTCGCGACGCCCACGGTTTCCTTGATGCGTCCCTTGGCCTTGTCGGTCCACTCACCCATGACGGGGCTCCTTTCGCTCGAGCCATCAGCTCCAGAAAAGTGAGCACCCAGGCGATGGCGTGCAGGCGACGGGGGCTCGCACGCCTGCCTGCTAACCGGGCAATTCATGTTTTATTCGTATCCAAACCCGGTGAAACGAGACGCGGCGGGTTCTCCTGGCAGAAGCCCATCTAACGGGGAGTAAACCCGGACATTGACGCAAGGCGCTTCGGGCCGCACGCTGGGGTCACTGCCACCCCGGAGTCTCAGCTTCGATGTCGACCACCTCGCTCCCGACCCCTGGCGCGCTGCTGCGGCGGCTGTATCTGCTCCGGTCCGTCATCACCACGGTGGCCTTCACCCCGGCCCTCTACGTGGACATGCAGCTGCTGGCGCTGGAGGGCGAGCGCGAGCTGCGAATCTTCCTGGGCGTCATCACCCCGTTGGTGCTGGGGCTGTGCGCGGTGGCGCAGCCGCTGGTGGTGACACCGTGGCTGCTGCGACGGGCACTGAACTCGGAAGGGACGCTCCGGGTGCAGCGGTTGATCCGCATCCCCGCGACGCTGGCCTTCGTCGAGGCGATGGTGTCCTGGGCGGTGGGCGGCGTCCTCTTCAACGGCGGGGTGGTGCTGCTGCTGGGCCGGCCGGCCTCGGTCATCTTCGTGGGCGTGGCGGTGGCGGTCAGCGCGGGCCTGTTCAGCTGCCCGCTGATGTTCATGGCCTTCGAGCGGGTGATGATGCCCACGGTGCTGGATGCGTACCGGCAGGCGCCCACCGCGAGGCCCGCGGGTGAGGGCTTCGCGGCGCGCCAGCTCTGGCTGCTGCCGGCCACCGTCGTCTCCGCGCTGCTCGTCACCTGCCTCACCAGCATCGTCACGCTGCACCTGCGGCTGGAGCGCGGGCTGGGCGCGCTCGCGACCGACATGAAGGACCGCGGCGACCTGGTCGCGGCCGAGCGCGTGAAGGCCACCATCCGCCCGCTCCAGGAGGACCTGGTGCTGCCGTTGGTGATGCTCGGCGGCTACGCGGCGCTGGGCTCCATCATCACCGCCGCCTGGGCGGCCCGCCGCCTCGCGAAGGGCTCGCGCGCGGTGGGCGCGTCGCTGGAGGCGCTGGTGGACGGGCGCGCCGCGCCGCCGCAGTGGGTGTCCTCGGACGAGCTGGGCGACCTGGCGGCCAACACGTGGCAGCTCTACCAGCGCCTCCAGGAACTGCCGCGCTCGCTGCGCTCCTCCGCCGGGGACCTGGCCGTGGCCGGGCACCGGCTGTCGCAGGCCAGCACGCAGCAGAACCAGACGCTGTCGCGGCAGGCCGCGGCGCTGCACCAGGCGCGCGCCACCGCGCAGGAAATCCAGCAGGCCTCCCACGTCACGTCCTCGCGCGCCACCAGCATCCTCCACGTGGCCGAGCGCGCCGCCGCCGTGGGCAAGCTGGGCGAGGAGTCGCTGGCCGGCACCGAGAAGGGGCTCGCCTCCATCCGCGAAATCGCCGCCGGCCTGCACGAGCAGATGCTCGATTTGGAGCAGCGCGCCCGCGAGGTGGGCCGCGTGTCCGAGGTGGTGAAGGCGCTGGCGGACCAGTCGCACATGCTCGCCATCAACGCGGCGATTGAGGCCACGCGCGCGGGCGAGCACGGCAAGGGCTTTGGCGTCGTGGCGCGGCAGATGCGGGATCTGGCGGACCAGTCGATTCAGGCCACCAACCAGGTGCGCGGCATGCTGGAGACCATGGCCGCCGCCACGCACCAGGCCACGGCGATGTCGACCCGGGGCACGGACGGAGTGGAGACGGCGCTCACCCCGCTGCGCACCAGCGGCGAGCGGCTGCGCGAGCTGGCCGCGCTGTCCCAGGAGTCCGCGACGGCGGTGCGCCAGATTACGGAGGCCGTGTCGCAGCAGCACCAGGGCGTGGACCAGCTCTTCGCCGCCGTGCGCGAATTGGACGAGCTGACGACGGACACGCTGCGCCACCTGGACACCACCCAGCAGGCGGCCACCGCCGTCACCCAGGCCACCGGGCAGGTGTCGCAGCTGGCGGAGCGGTACGTCTGACCGTCCGCTCCCGCGCGCCGGGAGCGGGCCGCGGGGATGAGTCGCTCCTGCTAGGACGGCTCGACGGGCAGCTCGGGAGCGAGGCGCCCGTCCGGCGTCAGCACTGGCGCGCGGAGCAGCACCGCCACCTCGCCCATCAGCTCGGCCAGTCGCCGCAGCCGCTCTCGGGGCTCCGGGCCGCCCTCGTCGAAGCTGGCCGGGTCCAGGTATGCGAGCTGCGCGGAGGCCCGTCCGTACACCCCGGCGACCCGTGTCGTCCGAGCTTCCAGCTTCGCGTGCAGGGCTCCGAGGAACAGGGTCGCCTGGGACAGCGCGCTCGCGGCTTCATCCAGCGCGCGCACCCGTGCGTCCGGCGCCGTGCCCGCTGCCATGGTGACGGCCCAGGGTGCCGCGGCCTCGAACAGTGATGCGCCGTCCACCACCACGGGCGGCGCGTCCTCGTCCAGCCAGCCACGGTCCAGCCACGTCAGCACGGGCTCCAGCTCCGGAGGTGCCTCCGTGCCCGCGCCCAGCAACGGCCACGGACGCCTCGCGGCGCGCGGCAGTGGCTCCAGGGGCAGGGCCCGCAGTGCCTCTCTCGCTCCGGGCTCGAGGACGTCGTCTTCTCGCGCGTATTCCCAGCGCTCCAGCCGCTCCAGCAGCGCGCGGAAGGGCGCCACGCCCTCCACGTGAGCGCGCGACTGGAGCTCGCCCCACGCCGTGACGCCGTCCCTCACGCGCAGCCGGGCGGCCTTGAGGGACGCCAGGGCCTCGCGGTGGCGCTCGCGTGCGTCGCGCACCCTCGCCTCCTCGGGCGTCCGGGGCTCGCCTTCCTCCAGGATCCGCTTCACGCCGAGCCCCAGCGCTGTCAGCACCAGGCCCCCCATCGCGATGGGGATGAAGAAGGGCATGCGTGTTTCTCCTCTGGAGAAGGGTGTCAGCATCGCACCCGCGTTGCCCACCCGATACAACCGGGCCGTTACCTGGTTGTCCGCCAATCAGCCAGCCGTCCCGTGCGCCTGCTAGCGTGCGGTGAACCCCTCCGGGAACGGCCCCCCATCCATGCGAAGCAGCACGACGCCGGCAAGAGTCACGGCGGCAGTCCTCAGCGTACTTCTCACGGCCTGTGGCACCACACGCCACGTCGCTCCAGCCAATGCCGATGAGCTCACCCGCTTCGTGCTCTTCATCCGGGAGCGGCCTGACGGCACCGTCACCCACTCCTGGCAACGCGCCGAGGAGGTGAACCTCGCTGAGTACAGGGCGCTGTCGCGCTCGCGGCAGAGGCTTCGGAACTTCCTGCCCGTGGTGGCCCAGCCGAGGGACTGCCATCAGGAATTCGTCGATTGTATCGATGAGTGCAAATCACGCCCTCTCGCCCCGGGATTCGGACACATCACCTCCGGTAAATCCAAGGACGCCAGGAAGGCCAGCAAAGAGGTGCACTGCCGGGGTAGATGCTGGCAGCCTTATCGGGATTGCAGCGAGCTACAGGACTTGAAACCTCAAGAGTTCACAGCCGTCGACAGCGCGGTGGACTGGCTGAAGCGCAACCGGAAGGCGGTCCTGGTGGGAAGCGTGGTCGTCGTGGCGGGCGTGGCCTTCGTGGTGCTCTCCGCGGGTACGGGGCTCCTCGTCCTCGCACCCGCCGTGCTCCTGGCCGAGCCGGCGACAGCCACCGAGCCCTGGATGGCGGAGGTCTCACCATGAGCAAGGACTGGGAGTTTCCTTTTCGCGTCCTGAACCTCCTGGGACGGCTCCGGGAGGAGTCCACATCCGAGGAAGACAAGGAGTACCTCGGTGCGGCCATGGACGCGCTCGACTTCATCTTGCGGTCGGGTCAGTCTCACGACTTCGAGGCCTATCGTGAGAGCCTCAAGGACGACCCGCCTCCCCTCGTCATCGCGACATTCGACACGAGGAAGAGCGCCGAAGCCTGGCTGAAGGACCACCCCAACCCTCCAACCGGTGCCGATGTATTGGTCGCAGGCGAGTACCACTACGCCAATTGCTCAGACGACCTCAAGCGTCGCCATCTGCTCCGCACCAAGACGCTCGAGCACTACCTCCGAGCTGTGATTGACGACGGCCTCCCCCCACCGGTGGCCACGTTCGACACCCTGGAAGAAGCCAGGGCCTGGGTCGACAGCCAGCCGGAGCCGCCCCGCCAGGTCATCATCACGATTGCCGGCGAGCCCCACCTCGTCGCGTACCACTACAAGGTCGGCCTCCGCGCCATCTACCCGCTCTCCCGCGCCGCTCCGCCCGGCTCCATCAACTACGAATAGCCCCGCGTCAGCCCGCGCGGGCCTTGGGCGCCGCATCCGCCCCGTCCAGTGGCGGCACATACGGCCATCCCGGCAGCGGGCCCTTGCCGGCCTCGCGCGTGAGGTAGTCCGCCGCGATGTTGGCGCTCTCCATGATGGTCAGCAGCCCGCTGCCCGGGTGCGTGCCTCCGCCCACCCAGTACAGCCCCTCCACATCCCGGTTCTTCACCTTCGGCCGCAGCGGCCCCAGTTGCAGCCACGTGTGCGACAGGTTGAACACCGCGCCGCGGAACACGTTGAAGTCGTCCCGCCACGTCTCCGCCGTGAAGTAGCGCTCCTCGCGGATGTGCTGCCTGACGCCCTTCAGCCCCACCTTCTCCAGCATGGCCGGGATGCGCTCGCGCAGCTTCGCCTCCGTCGCGGCCCAGTCCACGTCCCGCGCCGTGTTCGGCGTGGGCACCAGCACGTACAGCGTGGAGTGCCCCTTCGGCGCGCCGGACGCATCCGTCACCCCCGGGTTGCACACGTAGAAGGGCGGGTCGTCCACGTCCACGTGCCGGTCCTCCAGCGCGTCCCGGTCCGTGCGCCGCGCGGCCTCCGACAGGTAGATGAGGTGGTGCGGCAGGTCCGGGTACACCGTGTCCAGCCCGTAGTACGCCATGAACGTGCTGCACGAATACTTCGCCTTCTCCAGCGCCGCGTCCGTCAGCCGCGAGCCCTCGCGCGCCTCGGCCGGCAGCAGCTTCGTCGCCGCGTACGCCAGGTCCGCGTTCACCACCACCGCGTCCGCGTCCAGCACCTCGCCGCCCGCCAGCTTCACCCCCACCGCCCGCCCCGCCTCCACCCGCACCTGCTCCACCGCCGTGCCCATGCGGAAGGTGGCGCCCAAATCCTGCGCACAGCGCATCATCCCCCGCGCCAGCTCGCGGAAGCCGCCCTCCACGTGCCACACGCCGAAGGCCAGCTCCAGGAACGGAATCACGCTGAACACCGACGAGCACGTCGTCGGGTGCAGCCCCAGGTACTTCGACGGGTACGCCAGCGCGTACGTAATCCGGTCATCGTGGAAGAACGAGTCCAGCTGCCGGTACAGCGTCTGCCACGGCTTGAAGCGCAGCGTGGGCGCCAGCCGCCACGGCGCGTAGTACGCGAGGCTGCCCGCGTTGGTGCAGATGAACTTCTCGTAGGCGATGGCGTACTTCTCACGCCCCTCCTCCATCCACCGGCGCAGCGCCACGGCCTTCTCCGAGCCGTACTTCGCCACCTCCGTCTCCATGCGCGCCATGTCCCTGGACGTGTCCAGGTGCGTGCCGTCCCAGAAGTGCACCCGCGTGTTGATGTCCAGGGGGACCAGCTTCACGTAGTCGTCGATGCGCCGCCCCGCCCGCCGGAAGATCTGCTCCAGCACGCCCGGCAGCTGGAGGATGGACGGCCCGGTGTCGAGCGCGTACTCGCCATTCGCGCCGAGCTTCAGGCCCTTCATCCGCCCGCCGGGCACCGCGTCCTTCTCCACCACGGTGACGCGCAACCCCTGCCCGGCCAGGTTGATGGCGGCCGACAGCCCTCCAGGCCCTGCTCCCACGACGATGACGTGACGCACCATGACGCATTGATGCCTGAACGCCCGGGAGGTTGCACTCCCCTCGGTGCACGGGCGGACGGACACCCCCTCGGCCCTTTCTCCTGCCGGACATGCGGACTTGCCCGTACGGGAGTGGGGGTTCCCCGGGCCCGGCATCCTGTGTATCGCCCTGGTGGGCCCCATCCAGGGGTCCACGCTTCGTGGTCTTCGCGGACACCGTGCCTGCCCTCCCGTCTTCCCACCTGCGCCGTCACGCCTCCGCGTATTGCGCGCTGCTGGTCGGCCTGGCCGTGACAGGAGTGGCCGCGCTGTACGTGCAGCGCAGCATCGACGAGCGGCGCGACCGGCGCTTCGACGATGCCATCCGGGAGGGCGTGCTGGGCCTCCAGCAGCGCATGGACACGTACCAGGCCATGCTGCTCGGCACCCGGGGGCTGTTCAGCAGCAGCCAGCACGTGGAGCGCGACGAGTTCCACGCGTACGTGGAGAGCCTGGAGCTGCACCGGCGCTACCCGGGCATCCAGGGCATCGGCTTCACGCAGTGGGTGGAGCCCGAAGCGCTGGCGGCGCACGAGGCCGCGGTGCGCCGGGAGGGTCTCCCCGACTACCACGTGTGGCCGGAGGGCGCGCGCGCGGAGTACACCGCCATCGTCTTCCTGGAGCCGCTCGACGCTCGCAACCTCCGCGCCATCGGCTTCGACATGTTCTCCGAGCCCACCCGCCAGGAGGCCATGCGGCGCGCGATGGAGACGGCGCTGCCGGCCGCCAGCGGGAAGGTCCGGCTGGTCCAGGAGCACGAGGAGGACACCCGGCCCCAGGCGGGCTTCCTCATCTACGTGCCCGTCTACAACGGCACGCGGCCCACCACCCCCGAGGACCACCGGGCCCACCTGCGGGGCTTCGTCTTCGCGCCGTTCCGCATGGGAGACCTGGTGGAGGGCCTGCGCTTCCCGGGCTTCCAGGTCACCATGGACCTGCGGATTCACGACGGCGAGCAGGCACGCCCGGACACGCTGCTCTTCACCTCGAGCCGCGAGGGCGTGTGGCAGGAGGGGCTGCGGCTGGGCCTGCACCGCGAGGTGCCCCTGGCCGTCGCCGGCCGCCCATGGACGCTGGTGTTCACCGCGCGCGAGTCCTTCATCGAGCGCAACAGCCAGGTGCAGCTGGGCACGGTGGTCATCAGCGGTCTGCTGGTGACGCTGCTGCTGTTCCTGATGACGCGCGCGCAAGTCAACGCCCGGGCCGCGGCCGAGGCCGCCAGCGCGGAGCAGCAGCGGCTGGCGAGCGAGGCGCAGACGGCGGTGCGGGTGCGCGACGAGTTCCTCGGCATCGCCGCGCACGAGCTGCGCACGCCGCTCACGTCCCTCAAGCTCCAGCTCCAGATGCTGCACCGGCGGCTGCGCCAGGCGGGGCCGCTGGACGCGGAGCGGGTGGGGCGCGGGTTGGAGTCCTGCGAGCGGCAGACGACGCGGCTGTCCCAGCTGGTGGACAGCCTGCTGGACGTGTCGCGGCTGATGCACGGCCGGATGGAGCTGCGGCTGGAGGCGCTGGAGCTGGGCGAGGTGACGCGCGAGCTGGTGCGGCGCTTCGAGACGGACGCGCAGTCGGTGGGCGTGCGGCTGACGGTGGACGCGCCGGAGCCGGTGCGCGGCCGGTGGGACCGGCTGCGCCTGGAGCAGGTGCTGACGAACCTGGTCTCCAACGCCCTCAAGTACGGCCAGGGCGCTCCGGTGGAGGTGCGCGTGCGCGGTGACGGGAGCGCGGCGCTCCTGGAGGTCCAGGACCGGGGCATCGGGATTGCGCGGGAGGACGCGGAGCGCATCTTCGACCGCTTCGAGCGGGCGGTGTCGAGCCGGCACTACGGAGGGCTGGGGCTGGGGCTGTTCATCACGCGCCAGCTCGTGGAGGCGCTTGGCGGGAGCATCGCCGTGGTGAGCGTCCCCGGACAGGGGTCCACCTTCACCGTGCGCCTGCCGGTGACGGCGCCGGGAGAGGAGGCGGAGGACAAGGCTGACGCCCCCGAGCCGCCCGGGGCGCCGCTGCACTGAGTCGCAACGGGCCATACCGCGCGTCCCAGCCCGGCGGGGACACGCCGTGGTGACTGGGCACTGGTGGACACCCGGCATGCGGATGCACATGAGTGTTCGACAGCCCGCACGTCCGTGTCTATGTCCACGTCATGGAGCCCGCACCGCGCGAGGTGCTGCTGTTCACCCTGGACGGCCAGCGCTACGGCCTTCCCGCCGAAGACGTCAGGGAGCTGGTACGGGCCGCGCGCCTGACACCCCTGCCACGTGCTCCGGCCGTCGTGGAGGGGCTTCTCAACCTTCGCGGCGCGCTGCTCCCCGTCCTCGACCTGCGCCGCCGCTTCCGTCACCCGGCCCGCCCGCTGTCGCCCCTGGACCACTTCATCGTCGCCCGCGCCGGACCCCGCCACGTCGTGCTGCGCGTGGACCGCGCCGAGGGCCTGCGCATGCTCGCTCCCGGGGAGTGGGACGCCACCCCCCGCGAGCTGCCCGGCGTGGGCTACGTGGCCGGCGCCGCGAAGCTGTCGGACGGGCTCGTGCTCGTCCACGACTTGCGCTCCTTCCTCTCCGAGGCGGAAGGCCTGGAGCTGGACGCCGCGCTGGGCTCGTCGCCGGAGACGCCGTGAGCTGGGGCGCCTGGAGCCACCCCGGCTTCGCTGCCGTGCTCGCGTTGGTGGAGGAGCGCGCCGGGCTCGCCGCGCCCAGCTGCCCCGCCGCCGCCGAGGAGGCCATCTCCCGCGCCATGGACCGCGCCGGCCTCTCCGACTTCGACACCTACCGCGCCCGCATCGCCGAGGACGCGGCCGCGCTCGATGACCTGCTCATCGAGCTCACCGTGGGCGAGACGTACTTCTTCCGCACCCCCGAGCACTTCGAGCACCTGCGCCGCGTCGTGCTGCCCGCGCTGCGCGAGCGGCACGGGCCCGCCCATACCGTCCGCATGTGGAGCGCGGCGTGTTCCTCCGGCGAGGAGCCCTACTCCATGGCGGTGCTGCTCCAGGCCGAGGGTTGGGGCGAGCACATGACCGTGTACGCCACCGACGTGTCGCGCGGCGCGCTCGCCCGCGCCCGGCAGGCGACCTATGGCGAGTGGTCCCTGCGCGGCCCGTGGGCGGACCGCATGCGGCCCCACCTGCGCGTCGAGGGCCGCCGGTATGTCCTATCCCCGGACGTGCAGCAACGCGTGCGCTTCAGCTACCTCAACCTCGCGCTCGACACGTGGCCGTCGCCCGACAGCGGCATCTGGAAGCTGGACGTCATCTTCTGCCGCAACGTCCTCATCTACTTCAACCGCGCCACCATCGAGGCCGTGGCGAAGCGGCTCCATGACGCGCTCGCCGAAGGGGGCTACCTCTTCACGGGCCCGTCGGACCCGCCGCTCGGAGACCTGGCCCCGCTGGAGCCCGTCCTCACCGAGTGGGGCGTCATCTACCGCCGGCCCCCACCCGGCACCCGGGTGTCCGTGACGGCGCAGGCGCACGGGCCCGTCCCCGCGCATCCGGAGGCGGCGACCGCCTGGGCTCCGGGTGCGCGGACGCACGCCGGCCCGACGCCGCACGAGCCGGCTTCCGGCGCCGCGAGCGGTGCGTACCGTGTCCCGGGCGAGCCGTATGCCGGCGCCGCGAGCGGTGCGTACCGTGTCCCGGGGGAGCCATATTCCGGCGCCGCGAGCGGTGCGCACCGCGTTCCGGGAGAGCTGACGGAAACCGGCACGACAACGGCACGGGACGGCGGCATGGCGGGCACCGTGCCGGGACGCTTCGGTGGCGCTTCCTCCGGGCGCTCCACCGTCGCGCCCGTGCCCCCTCCGTCACGAAGCGCGGCGCGCGCTCCGGACGCGGAGGCGCTCGCGACGGCGCGGCGGGCCCTGGCGCGCGGCGACTGGCGCGGCGCGGCCCGACAGCTCGGCACGCTCGACGAGGACCCGGCCATCTCCCTGGAGGCGGTGCGCGCCCTCGCCAACCTGGATGCCCACGCCGCCGTGGACGCCTGCGCCGAGGCCGCCGCGCGCCATCCGCTCGTCGCCGGGCTGCGCTACCTGGAGTCCCTGCTCCTGCTCGGCCAGGGCCGGCTCGCGGACGCCGAGCGCTCCGCCCGGCAGGCGCTGTACCTGGAGCCCTCGCTGGTGGTGGCGTGGCTGGTGCTGGGCCGCGTGCTGCGCCGGCGCGGCGACACGGCCGGCGCCCTCAAGGCCTGGCGCGAGGCGGAGTCGCTGTGCGCCGTCCTCCCTCCGGACGCCCCCGTTCCACTCGCGGACGGCGAGCGCGCGCGCGGGCTGGCGGACGTCGCGCACGGCGAGCGGACACGACTGGAGGCAGCCCTGGCTGCTGGTGAGGAGACGACCTGATGCCGGGCTCCGGAATCGACTGGGACGCGGCACGCGCCCGAATCGCCCGGCTGGCGGCCGCCGCGCAGACGGAGGAGGCCCTCTCGCCCGCCGAGGCCCTGGCCGTCCTGGACGCCCGCGCCCGGGCCCTGGCGCGCGAGCCTGTCGCCGAGGCGGAAGCCGGCACGCTGCGCGAGGTCGTCCACTTCCGCACCGCCGGCCAGCGGTACGCGCTGGAGTCGCGCTTCGTGCTGGAAGTCGTGCGCGCCGCCGAGGTCGTCCTCCTGCCGGGCGCCCCGCCCGCGCTGCGCGGCCTCACGCTGCTGCACGGCGAGGTGCTCCCCGTCGTGGAGCTGGCCCCCCTCTTCGGCCGCGCGCCGCCGGAGGCCCCGGGCCCGCTGCTCGTCATCGGCGCGGGACGGCCCGAGCTGGGCCTGCGCACCGAGGAAGTCGAAGAGGTCACCCTGCTGCGGGGGCGCACGTTGCTGCCCCCACCCTCCACCGTGGACACCGCGCTGGTGTCCGCCGCTGAAGAGGACGGCACGCTCGTGCTGGAGGGAGAGGCGCTGCTGGGTGACAGTCGCCTCGTGTTCGATTTGTCCGACGAAGGAGCTGTATGAGCATCGGGAACCGCATCGCACTCGGCTTCGGACTGTCCCTGCTGGTGCTGCTGGTACTGGCCGGCGTGGCCTTCCAGGGCGCCAACCAGCTCACGGATTTGACCGCCAGGCTGCTGGTAGCCCGGGAGAACTTCCGCTCCATCAGCGCGACGCGCGCGCAGCTGGTGGAAGCGGAGTCCAGCCAGCGCGGCTTCCTGCTCACCGGCGAGGACCCGTACCTGGAGCCCTATCAACGGTCCGTCACCGCGCTGAAGGACGGCATCTCCCAGCTGCGCACGTCCCTGGCGTCCAGCCCCGAGCAGCGCTCGCGGCTGAACCAGCTGGAGCCCGTCGTCACGGAGCGGATTGACCGGCTGGCGGAGGGCATCCGCGTGCGGCGGGAGCGGGGCCTGGAAGGGGGCTCGAGCTACATCAAGGTGGGCCAGGGTGAGCGGCTCATGCGGCAGATACGGGAACTCACTGACGAGATGCTCGCGGCCGAGCAGCAGCACTGGGAGGACATCTCGGAGGAAGCCAGGGCCATGGCCCAGCGCCTCCTCTGGGTGCTGGCCATCTGCTCCGTGCTGGGCATGGCCATCGTCGGGGTGGGCAGCTACATCATCACCAAGAGCATCACCGGGCCCCTGCACAAGCTGATGGTCGGCACCGAGCAGCTCGGCCGGGGCCAGCTGGACCACCGCATCGACGTGCGCGGCAGCGACGAGGCGGCGGAGCTGGCGCGCGCCTTCAACGAGATGGCCGAGCGCCGCCGGCAGACGGAGGCCCAGCTGGCCAAGCAGTCCGAGCAGCGCGAGCACACGCTGCGGACGGTGGCCGAGTTCGTCAACCAGCTCGCCGGGGCCAGCTCGGAAATTCTCGCCAGCACCACCGAGCAGGTGGCCGGCGCGCAGGAGCAGGGCAGCGCGGTGACGGAGACGGTGAGCACCATCGAGGAAATCACCAAGACGTCCGAGGAGGCCGCGGGCCGCGCCCGGGCGGTGAGCGACTCCGCCCGCCACGCCGAGGAGGTGGGCCGCGGCGGCCGGCGCGCGGTGGAGGAGGCCGTGTCCTCCATGGGCATCGTGCGCGAGCAGGTGGAGTCCATCGCCTCGCGCATCCTCGCCCTCGCCGAGCAGGCGCAGGCCATTGGCGACATCATCACCACCGTCAACGACATCTCCGAGCAGACGCACATGCTGGCCCTCAACGCCTCCATCGAGGCCAGCCGCGCCGGCGAGCAGGGACGCGGCTTCGCGGTGGTGGCCGCCGAGGTGAAGGCGCTGGCGGACCAGTCCAAGAAGGCCACCGGCCAGGTGCGGCAGATTCTGGGGCAAATCCAGAAGGCCACCCACGGCGCGGTGATGACCACCGAGGAGGGCACCAAGAGCGTGGCCACCGCCACCCGGGTGGTGTCCGAGGCGGGCGCCAACATCCAGACGCTGTCGGACCTGCTGACCCAGGCGTCGCTGACCGCGGCGCAGATTGCCGCCTCCGCCAACCAGCAGGCCACCGGCATCGCCCAGATTCGCCAGGCGATGCATGACGTGAACCAGGCCACGCAGCAGGCACTCCAGTCCTCGCGGCAGACCGAGCGCGCCATGCAGGACCTCAACAGCATGGGCCAGAAGCTCAAGGGACTGCTGGGAGAGTACGGGCGCTGATGGACCGGGACAGGCTGGCGCAGGCACTGCTGGCCACGTTCCTCGAGGAGCTCGAGGGACACGTGGCCTCGCTCAACCGCGAGCTGCTCGCCCTGGAGCGCGAGCGGGTACCGGCACGCGTGGCCGAGCTGGTGGCCTCGCTGCTGCGCACGCTGCACAGCGTGAAGGGCGCGGCGCGCGCGGCCAGCGCCACCCTGGTGGAGACGGCGTGCCATCGCCTGGAGGAGGTGCTGGAGCGCGTGCGCGACGAGGGCGCGGGCTCCTCCGAGGTGTTCGAGCTGTGCTTCATCACCGTGGACGCGCTGGACGACGCGGGCCGGCGGCTGGCGGCGAAGCAGGACCTGGCCGGCTCCCCGCTGGAGACCCTGCTGCCGCAGCTGGAGCAGGCCGCCAGCCGCTCCTCGGCCCCTCGGCGGCCGGTCCCCGAGACTCCGCGGGCCCCCGACACGGCCTTCACCGCGCCGGCCGGCGGCACGCTCCCCCCGGAGCCCCTGCCACCGGAGCCTCCGTCCCCCGGCCCGCTCATGTCCGACACGCTGCCGGTACGCGTGTCCGCGCAGAAGCTGGACGCGCTCCTGGCGCGCAGCGGCGAGCTGCGGGTGGCGACGCTGCGGCTGGACGGCCGCGCCGAGGCGCTCGAGTCCGTGCGCGAGTCGCTGGCCCAGGCCCGCGAGGCGGTGCGCGGGACGGCGGGCGAGACGGCGCTGCGGCGCGCGGAGACGGAGCTGTCGCGCGTGGCGCGCGAGCTGGCCTCGGACCGGCGCGCCCTGGGCGGCGTGGCCACCGGCCTGGACGACGAGGTCCGCCGCGCGCGCACCCTGTCGTTCTTCGAGGGCTGCGAGGGCCTGGAGCGCGCCGCGCGCGACGTGGCGCGCAGCCTGGGCCGCTCGGCGCGGCTGGAGGTGCACGGCGGAGCGCTGGAGCTGGACCGCTCGCTGCTCCAGGCCTTGCGCGAGCCGCTGCTGCACCTGGTGCGCAACGCGGTGGCGCACGGGCTGGAGACCCCGGAGGCCCGCCGCGCCGCGGGCAAGCCGGAGGAGGGGCTCGTCGTCCTCACGGCGCGCCTTCGCGGCAGCCGGGTGCAGGTGACGGTGGAGGACGACGGGCGGGGCCTGGACCTGGACGCGCTGCGCGCGCAGGCGCGGGCCCGGGGGCTCGACGAGCCGGAGGACGACGCGGACGCCGCCAGGCTCGCCTTCCTGCCCGGCCTGTCCACGGCGGCGGAGGTGACGCGCGTGTCGGGCCGCGGCGTGGGCCTGGACGTGGTGCGCACGCAGGTGGAGGCGCTGCGCGGCACGGTGGAGGTGTCGACGCGGCCGGGCCAGGGCACCTCCTTCCTGCTGGACGTGCCCCTCACGCTGAGCACGCTGCGCGTGCTGCTGGTGTCCGCGGGCGGGCAGACGCTGGCGCTGGCCAGTGAGAGCGTGGCGCGGCTGGTCCGCCTGGCGCCCGGCGAGGTGCGCGAGGTGGAGGGCCGCCCCACCTGGGCCTCCGGGGACGCGCTGGTGCCGCTGGCCTCGCTGGCGGACGTGCTGGGCCTGCCCCCCGGGCCTCCGCGGGCGCGGCGGGGCGCGGTGGTGCTCGCCGCCGGTACCGCGCGCGCCGTGCTGGTGGTGGACGAGGTGCTGTCCGAGCAGGAGGCGCTGGTGCGCTCGCTGGGCGCGCGCGTGCGCCGGGCCCGCCACGTGTCCGCCTCGGCGGTGCTGCCCGACGGGCGGCTGTCGCTGCTGCTCAATCCCCTGTCGCTCGTGCGCGCGGCCGGAGGGCGGCCCACCACGGCGCTGTTCCCCGCTCCGGCGGCCCAGCGGGCCAGGCGCCGCGTGGTGCTGGCGGACGACTCGCCCACCACGCGCGCGTTGGAGCAGAGCATCCTCGAGGGCGCGGGGTACGAGGTGGTGGCGTGCGCGGACGGCGCGGAGGCCTGGGAGCGGCTCCAGGCGGTCGGCGCGGACGCGATGGTGCTGGACGTGGAGATGCCGCGCATGGATGGCTTCGCGCTCACCGAGGCCGTGCGGGCCTCCCCGCGCTACTCGCGACTGCCGGTGGTGCTCGTCACCGCGCGCGGCAAGCCCGAGGACAAGGCGCGCGGCCTCCAGGCCGGCGCCAGCGCGTACCTGGTGAAGAGCGCGTTCGACCCGACGAGCCTGCTGGAGACGCTGAGACGACTGCTATGAGGAACAACCCGTTGCGAATCGTGGTGGCCGAGGACTCGCCCACCGCCCGGCGCCTGCTGGTGGAAATCCTGCGCGCCGACCCCGCCCTGACGGTGGCGGGCGAGGCGAAGGACGGCGTGGAGGCGGTGGAGCTGGTGCAGCGCCTGCGGCCGGACCTGGTGACGATGGACATCCAGATGCCGCGCATGGACGGCCTGGACGCCACCCGCCGCATCATGACGGAGGTGCCCACGCCCGTCGTCGTCGTGTCCACCCTGGTGGAGCGCGACATCCAGACGTCCATGGCCGCGCTGCGCGCCGGGGCGCTCGCGGTGCTCCAGAAGCCCCTGGGCCCCGAGTCGCCCGACTTCGACGCGGAGAGCCGCCGCCTGCGCGACACCCTCAAGGCCATGGCGGAGGTGAAGGTGGTGCGCCGCTGGCCGGAGCGCACGGCCGCGCCGCCGCCGCTCGTGCCGGCCCCGGCGCCCGTCGTCCAGCGCCCGGCGGTGGTGGCGCTGGCCGCCTCCACCGGAGGCCCGGCCGCCCTCCACCGGGTGCTGTCCGAGCTGCCCGCGGACTTTCCCGTGCCGCTGCTGGTGGTGCAGCACATCGCCCTCGGCTTCAGCCAGGGCTTCGCCACCTGGCTGGGCACCGCCGGTCCCCTGCCGGTGAAGGTGGCCGAGGACGGGGAGCCGCTGCTGCCCGGCCACGTGTACCTCGCGCCGGATGATCGCCACCTGGGCGTGTACGGCGAGGGGCGGGCCGAGGTGTCCCGCGGAGCGCCGGTGCATGGCTTCCGGCCGTCCGCCACATGGCTGTTCCGCTCGGTGGCCCGCGCGCATGGCGCCCGCTCGCTCGCCGTCGTCCTCACCGGCATGGGGCAGGACGGACTGGAGGGCGTGCGCGAGCTGCGCGGGGCGGGCGGCCACGTGCTGGCCCAGGACGAGCCCAGCTCCGTCGTCTACGGCATGCCGGGCGTGGTGGTGGGCGCGGGCCTGGCGCACGAAGTCGTGGCCCTGCCCTCCATCGCCTCGCGGCTCCTCCAGAGCGTCCGGAACGGTAGCTCCGTTGCATGAACCACAATATCGGCTACTGAAAACTCCCTGGGCGGGCCACCTTCGAGGAATGGTCCGCCGCGCCCCAGATGTCATGATGGGGCTGACCCGCTCAGCTACGCATGGAAGCCCTCTCTCCCTCCCTCGCCGCTGCCTTCACGGCTCTGCCCGAGCCCACCTATGTCCTGGACGGCACGGGGCGGGTGCTCGCCAGTAGCGTCGCGGGCGCGCGAGCGCTGGAGCGCCTGCCCGCCGAGCTTGCGGGCAGGTCGTGGACAGAGCTGGGCGTGGCCGCTCAGGACGTGGCCCGGCTGGAGACGGTGCGCGCCCGCGTGCTGAGCACGGGCGTCACGGACACGCTGGAGCTGCCCTGGCCCACGGACACGGGCCCGCGCCGGCATGCGCTGGTGCTCACCCCGCTGCCGGCGGAAGGGGGGCACCCGGCGGCCGTGCTGATGACGGCGCGGCCCCTCACCGAGGCCGAGGCGGTGTACTCGCGCGCGATGGAGCTGGAGCAGGCCGCGCGCTCGGAGGTGGAGCAGGCCGAGCGGCGGCGCTCGTTCCTCTACCAGGCGATGACGACGCTGTTCACCCACCCTCCGGACCCGCACGGCATGTACACGCTGCTGGCGCACCTGGCCGTGCCGGACCTGGCGGACTGGTGCCTGGTGGACGCGCTGGAGCAGGGCCCGTGGGTGACGCGCATGGCGGCGGCGTGCCTGGACCCGATGCAGCAGGAGCGCGTGGGCGCGCTCCCCACGCGCACGGAGCTGCGTGACGACGCGCCGGTGGGCCTGTTGCGCGTGCTGCGCACCGGCGAGTCGGAGCTGGTGCCCGCGGTGACGGACTCGCTCCTGCGCGCGGCCGCCGCCGAGCCCGCGCACCCCGCGCTGCTGCGGGCCCTGCAGGCCCGCTCGTACATGATTGTCCCGCTGCGCGCGCGCGGGCACACGCTGGGCGCCGTCACCTTCGTGGCGTCCGGCTCCGGGCGCCGCTACGGGCCGGACGACCTGGCGCTGGCGGAGGACCTGTGCCTGCGGGCCAGCCTCGCCATCGACAACGCGCGACTGGTGGGCGAGTCCCGCCGCGCCGCCCGGGCCCGCGAGGACCTGCTGGCCGTCGTCTCCCACGACTTGAAGAACCCGCTGGGCGTGGTGCAGCTGGGTGCGGCGCTGCTCTTGCGCGGCGCGGGAAGCAAGCCCGGCGGGGAGACGGTGGCGAAGCAGGCCACGCGCATCCAGGACGCGACGGAGCGGATGTCGCGGCTCATCTCGGACCTGCTGGACTGGGGACGGCTGGAGGCGGGCGGGCTGCCGCTGGAGTGGGGCGAGCACACCGCGGCGGCGCTCGTCTCCGAGGCGGTGGAGTCCATCCGCCCGCTGGCCGAGGCCAAGGGGCTGCACCTGAACATGGAGCTGCCCGCGGGCGACGTGCGCACGCGGTGCGACCGGGTGCGGGTGCTCCAGGTGTTGGGGAACCTGCTCGGCAACGCGGTGAAGTTCACCGGTGCGGGCGGGGAGCTGGCGGTGGGTGCGCGGACGCGCGGCCCCGAGGTGGCCTTCCACGTGCGCGACACCGGCGCCGGTATCGCCCCCGAGGCGCTGCCGCACATCTTCGACCGCTACTGGCAGGCGCGCGACGCGGCCAGCCGGGGCACCGGCCTGGGGCTCGCCATCGCCAAGGGCCTGGTGGAAGCGCACGGGGGCGCCATCCAGGCGCAGAGCACCCTGGGCGAGGGCAGCACCTTCACCTTCACGCTGCCCACCTCCACCGGCGCCGCCATGGTGTCGTCGACGCCGACCGCACGCGTGGCGACTCACGACTGAGTCACCCGGGCTTCGCCACCGGCACGGCCCGCTCCGCCTCCGCCCACGCGCGGCCCCTCACGGCGGAGTCACCCGGGCTTCGCCAACGACGCGGTCCGCGCCGACGCCGACGCGCGTGACGCCGGCCACCCGGCCGCAGCGCCGCCGCCGCCCGGTACTCAACACCGACACCCCGTGGGCAGAGGCCGTCCTCCGCCCGCGCGTCCGGCGCGACGGGCCGGGCCCGTGGCGCATGTGGTGGCGGACACTGCGCGAGAAGGCGCCGTAACAGCCCACGGGCGCGGCGCCGGGCCCGGTAGAGTCCCGCGCAGTCATGCTCAGCGCGGAGCCGCTCCCCACCGCCTTCCTGTTGACCCTCGTCGGCCTCCTGCTGGGGCTGAGCGTGCTGTTCAGCCGGGCCACGGGACGCTTCGGCATCCCCGTGGCGCTGCTCTTCCTCGGCATCGGCATGGCGGCCGGCACCGACGGGCCGGGCGGCATCGAGTTCAGCGACTACGGCTTCGCCTTCCGGCTGGGCACGGTGGCGCTCGTCCTCATCCTCTTCGACGGCGGCCTCAACACGCCGCTGCACGCCATCCAGCACGCGCTGCGCCCCGCGGCCGTGCTGGCTACGGTGGGAGTGGTGGCCACCGCGGCCATTGTGGGCGTGGCCGCGCACCTGCTCTTCGGCTTCGCCTGGACGCAGGCCCTGCTGCTGGGCGCCATTGTCTCCTCCACGGACGCGGCCGCCGTCTTCGCCGTGCTGCGCGGCAGCGGCCTCACCCTCAAGCGGCGCGTGGGCACCACGCTGGAGCTGGAGTCCGGCCTCAATGACCCCATGGCCGTCATCCTCACCACCGCCCTCACGCACAGCATGGCGAGCGGCAAGCCCCCCGGCTGGGAATTGCTGGTGGAGGCCGTGGTGCAGATGGTGGTGGGCGCGGGGCTCGGCCTGGGCCTCGGGTGGGCGGGGCGGATGCTGCTCAAGCGCCTGCGCCTGCGCGTCGCCGGCCTCTACCCGGTGATGACGCTGGCGCTCGCCCTGCTCGCCTACGGCCTGCCCACGCTCCTGCACGGCAGCGGCTTCCTCGCGGTGTACATCGTGGGCATCGCCCTGGGCAATGAGACCATCCGCTACCGCACGGGCCTGCTGCGCATCCACGACGCGCTGGCGTGGCTGTCCCAGGTGGGCATGTTCCTCGTGCTGGGGCTGCTCGTCTTCCCCCAGCAATTGCTCGACGTGGCGTGGGAGGGGCTGGGGCTGGCGCTGGTGCTGGCCTTCATCGCGCGCCCGCTGGCGGTGCTGCTGTGCCTCTTGCCCTTCCGCTTCCCCGCGCGGGAAATCCTCTTCACCGGCTGGGTGGGCCTGCGCGGCGCGGTGCCCATCATCCTCGCCACCTTCCCCGTGCTGTCCGGCACGCAGGGCGCGCGCGAGGTCTTCACCATCGTCTTCTTCATCGTGGTGGTGAACGGGCTCATCCCCGGTGCCACCGTGCCCTGGGTGACGCGCCGGCTGGGGCTGGCCTCCAACGCGCCCGAGCCGCCCCCCGCCGTGCTGGAGATTGCCTCCACCCAGCTCCTCAATGGCGAGCTGAGCGCCTTCTACATCGGCTCGGCCTCCGCCGTGGCTGGCGAGCGCATCTCTGATTTGCCCTTCCCGCCCGGCTCCGCCGCCATGCTGCTGGTGCGGGGCCAGGAGCTGATGGCGCCCCGGGGCGACACCGTCTTCCAGACGGGGGACCACGTCTATGTCTTCTGCCACTCCGAGGACCTGCCCCTCTTGCGCCTGCTCTTCGGCCAGCAGGAGGACGAATAGCCCTTGCGCTTCGGGCCCGGCAGACCAGGGTGCTACGCAGGACACAGCCCCCGGAATGGAGCTACATTCGGGGGCTCAACCTCTCGGCCCGGTTAGGGTGGGAACATGCGCCGCGAGCACACCCAGCACTCCATCCTCGTGGTGGAGGATGACCAGGACATTCGTGAAGCCGTCGCGGAGCTGCTGGAGCTGGAGGGCTACTCCGTCTCCAGCGCCAGCAACGGCCAGGAAGGACTGAACGCCCTGGCGACCCTCCGCCAGCCCTGCCTCGTCCTGCTCGATTTGATGATGCCGGTGCTGACGGGGTACGAGTTCCTGGAGCGCCTGCGCATCACCGGCGCGCAGTCCCTGGTGCCGGTGCTCATCATGACGGCCAGCCACGTCACCGAGCTGCCCAATGGCGCCGTGGGGCTCCTGCGCAAGCCCGTGGAGATGACGCACCTGCTCCAGGCGGTGGCGCGCCACTGCACGCACGCCTGAGCCTGCCGGAATGGAGGGGCCCGCCGCGTCGGCCCCTGCCTGAACGGGCAGGTCTTCCGGCACCGCGCCCGGGCCTCGGGCGCACCGGTTTGCCGCCGCCGCGCCCTCCATGCGAGGAAGGGCCATGTCCTTCCTGCATCAGGCACTGGTCTTCCTCGCCGCGGCGGTGGTGGCGGTGCCCCTCTTCAAGAAGCTCGGGCTGGGGTCCGTGCTGGGGTACCTCACGGCGGGCGCGGTCATCGGCCCGTGGGGCGCGAAGCTCATCACCGACGTGGAGAACATCCTCCACGTGTCCGAGCTGGGCGTGGTGCTGCTGCTGTTCGTCATCGGCCTGGAGCTGCGGCCCTCGCGCCTGTGGGAGCTGCGCCGCCTGGTGTTCGGCCTGGGCGGCGCCCAGGTGCTCCTCACCGGCGGGCTGCTGGCGGGCGTGGCCCTGGCCCTCGGCCTGAGGCCGGGCGCGGCCATCATCGCCGGCTTCGGCCTGTCACTGTCCTCCACCGCCTTCGCGCTCCAGCTGCTCGCCGAGCGCAACCAGCTCACCACGGGGTACGGGCGGCTGGCCTTCGGCATCCTCCTCTTCCAGGACCTGGCGGTGATTCCGCTGCTCGCCCTGCTGCCGCTGCTGGGCACCGGGCCCAGCGTCTCCACGGAGCCGGGCTGGCTCACGGGCCTGAAGGTCGTCGGGGTGCTGGTGGGCGTGGTGGTGGCGGGCCGCTACCTCATGCGCCCGGTGTTCCGCGCGGTGGCGTCCTTCCACAGCCAGGAGTTGTTCACCGCCACCGCGCTGCTGGTGGTGGTGGGCACCGCGTCGCTGGTCAGCGTGGTGGGGCTGTCCATGGCGCTGGGCGCGTTCCTCGCCGGCGTGCTGCTGGCCGAGTCCGAGTACCGCCACGAGCTGGAGGCGGACATCGAGCCCTTCAAGGGCCTGCTCCTGGGCCTGTTCTTCATCGCCGTGGGCATGTCGGTGAGCCTGGGGCTCATCGTGGAGAAGCCGCTCCTGGTGGGCGGGCTGGTGGTGGGGCTGGTGGTGCTCAAGGGCGCGGTGCTGTACGGGCTGGGCCGCTTCAGCCTGAAGCAGGACGAGCCCGCGCTCAGCCTGGGCGTCGTCATCTCCCAGGGCGGCGAGTTCGCCTTCGTCCTCTTCGCGCTCGCCGTCTCGTTCCGCGTCATGGACCGCGCGCTCGCGGACCTGCTGGTGGTGGTGGTGGGCCTGTCCATGGCGACCACGCCGCTGTTGTACGCGGCGCACGAGCGGTGGCTGCGGCCGCGCTTCGCGAAGAAGGCGCAGGCGCGCGAGTTCGACGTGGCCCCCGAGGAGGACAACCCGGTCATCATCGCCGGCTTCGGGCGCGTGGGTCAGGTGGTGGGGCGCCTGTTGCGCGTCAAGCGCATCGGCTTCACGGCGATTGACGCCAGCCCCGAGCACATCGACTTCATGAAGCGCTTCGGGAGCAAGATTTTCTACGGCGACGCGTCGCGGCTGGATTTGCTGCGGGCGGCGCGCGCGGACAAGGCGAAGGTGTTCGTGCTCGCCATCGACGACATCGAGGCGTCGGTGCGCACGGCGCAGGCGGTGAAGGAGCACTTCCCGCACCTGACCATCTTCGCCCGCGCGCGCAACCGCGTGCATGCGTACCGGCTGCTGGACCTGGGCATCCAGCGGGTGATGCGCGAGACGTTCGCCGGCAGCCTGGAGATGGCGCAGGACGTGCTCATGGTCATGGGGCTCACCTATTCGGAGAGCCACCGCGCGCTGGAGCGACTGAGGGACCACGACGAGGAGCTGCTGCGCGAGACGGCGAAGTTCCACACGGACGAGGCGAAGCTCGTCGAGATGGCCGCCAGGGCGCGCAAGGAGCTGGAGAGCCTCTTCGAGCAGGATGACAAGGAGCAGTCCAAGTCCGCGTGAGGGGCTCCGACATGAACGAGCACGTTCCGCGAATCCGCCACCACGCATCCGAGGCCGACGGCGCGGGGCTGCTCGTTCGAGAGGTCGTCCGGCTCGCGTTCTACATGCCGCATGACCATCACGACCTGGCCCCCCAGGTCCGCCGCGCGCTCGACCTCTACGTCGATGCCGTTGGCATCGGGCCGGACATCCTCTCCCACGGCGAGGACCTGGAGGGCGAGCGGTTCCCGCTGGGCCCGGAAGGGTGGGCCCACGTCCGAAGCTTGCTGCGCCCCTTCGGGGGCTATCGCTTCATGGACGAATTCGAGAGCGAGGACGCGACGCCCTTCCTCCGGACCCAGCTCAAGACGCAGAACGAGACGTCCGTCCTGCTCATCGGGCTCGAGCCCCAGCCCAACGGATTCTCGTTCAACTACCGGGCCCGCCTTCCGTGGCGCACGCCGCCAGAAGGAAGCATGAGCGTACTGAGCACCACCCTTCCCTCCGAGTACCTGGAGGAACAGGGCCCGGGCAGGGTGCAGGAGCTGGCGATGACGCTGGCCTCGCTGCTGAGCTTCTCCACGGGGCATGTCGGGCTGGCCTTCGAGCTGTATGGGAGGAGGAGCCGTGCGCTGCCGCTGATTCGCGAGACACTTTTCCGCCACCCGGGACTGGACCTGCCACAGGTCGGCGTGGATTCGAGTCTGGGCACGCGAGTCGATGGCGTGCACTGGCTGAACTTCCTGGGTCCGCCCGTGTTGGACGCGTTGGGCGGCATGGGCGGGCTGCGCGAACGGTTGAGCGCACCCCAGACACGCGTCGAGGGGATGAATGACGGCCGCGCAATGGTGTCGTTGGGAACATGGCCGGAAGCAGGAGACCTGGCTCAGGGCGAGCACCTTCCCGCATACCGGGAGCTGGCCCGAACCCTGGAGCCACGACTGAAGGCTTTCGAGCCCCGCCTGGCCCGCTCCTGGACGGGGTACACGGAAGAGGAAGTCAGGCGCTGGTGGCGCCGCTTTCTCGATTGAGCCGCTCCATTCCTCTCGCCGGGATGCACTTGAGCCGTCTCTCCAGATGGGCGTTCTTCCTCGGAACCCTGCTGCTCCAAATCGCCTGCGCCACGACTCACGCCGAGCGTGGCGACACGGGTCGGTACGAGCAGAGCCTGGATTCAGCGACGAGCGGCTGCCTGCGCGGTTCTGCCTGCTACATCCAGCAGGGCGAGGAAGCGGTCCTGCCCTGGCTGTCGAATGCCGCGAGGGCGACGGGTGCCGTCCTTGCCGTCGTGAAGTCGCTGGAGGCCGCGGAGGTGGCGCGCATCGAACAACTCCTCGTGCAATGCGCCAGGGAAGCAGACCTTGAGGTCAATGAGCGGGAATACGGACGCGGCAAGAGACCCGACGACGCCGAGTGCGAGAGGGTGGTCCGCTACGAGAACGGCAAACCCGTGCTGCGTCGGATGGACCTGGGGACGATGAAGCACGACGTGGCCTTTGCCTGTGTCCGACGTGAAGTCCTCAAGCTGTTCCCGGACAACGTCTCCATCGAGCCGCGCTACGGACTGGATTCCACGACGGCGCGGTACGTGCTCACCCAACGGTGGAAGGACTCCCTCATGCCCGACATCGTCCTGCATGCCGCGCACAACCCGGCCAGCGTTCAGTGCGTCTACGACTTCAAGTTCCCCTGCTCCGCCGCGAACAAGAGCGACCCGCTCGGCACTTCGGGAGTCAGCGCGCAGCTGGCGAAGTACCAGGAGCTCGGCGGCAACTGCCCGCCCGCCATCGTCACGCCCCAACTCGGAATCAACCGGGAGTGAGTGGCCATGCCGGGAGGCGTGAGACACAGGAAATCCCTGTTTCACCCCAGCCCGCATTCAACCCAGCCGCATTCCTCCGTCTCGGGTGGACCCCGAGACGCAGGAGCCCCGCTCCTCGCATTGCCTCCTGTGACGCGCAGTGGACAGGAGGCCGGCCGGCCTCGCGCGGGACGGGGAGCGGGGTATGGTTCAGACCCGGATGTGCTTCTCGCTCCCCGCACTCCTCGCCCTCACGCTCTCCGGCGCTCCCATTGCCGGGCACGAGACGGCCACGGCTCCGTCCGCGGTGGAGACTCCCCGCGCGCTCGCCTCGGAGCTGGGCACCAGCGTCGGGCTCTTCACCGGCGGCTACGCCTTCGCGGGCGGACGCTGGGAGGACGCGTACCTCGCCAACACCTCCTCCGCGCGCTTCCTGCTCGGCGGCTTCACGCTGGACGGCGGCCTCTTGTCGCTGCTGCCGCTGGAGCGCGGCGGTCCCGGCGGCAGCACCGCCGTCACCGCGCGCCTGGGCTACACCGGTGAGCGCTGGAGCGCCGTGGGCGGCGCCGTCGTCGGCCTGGGCTACACCTCCCGGCCGCTCCTCCAGGTGCTGCCTTCCGTGAAGGGCCTCTACCGCGTGGGCCGCGTGGACCTGGAGGCCGGCATCTTCGACGCCAACGGGCAGCTGCCCGCGCACCTCGGCGCCTCCTACGGGCCCGTGGCTCTCGCCTACGTCTTCCCCCTGGGCGGCCGCGCGCGCGTGGACATCCCCCTGGCCGCCCGCGCCGGCGTGCGCCTGGAGGGGTTCGTCTTCCAGTACGGCGACGTGCGCACCTCGCTCGTCACCGTGGGCATCGTCGGCCGCCCCACCGCGTCCGAGCGCGCCGGAGGTGCCTCATGAGGCGCCGCGCCCTCGTCGCCCTCCCGCTGGCGCTGGCCGCGTGCAGCGACAGGCCCGCCTTCGACGCGGAGGACATCCGCCGCGCCACGCTCGGCACCGGCCTGCCCGCGGGCTTCCTGCTGGGCACCGCCACCGCCAGCCATCAGATCGAGGGCGGCACCACCAACGACTGGAGCGCGTGGGAGCAGGGCACCTTCCCCGACGGCCGGCCCCACATCCACGACGGCAGCGTGTCCGGCGACGCGGCCGGCTCGTGGGAGCGCTTCGACACGGACGTGGCGCTGATGCGGCAATTGGGCGCCAACGCCTACCGCTTCAGCCTGGAGTGGAGCCGCCTCCAGCCCGCGCGCGGCACGTGGGACGAGGACGCCCTGGCGCGCTACCGCGAGCAGGCCCGCGCCCTTCGCGAGCAGGGCATCACCCCGCTCGTCACGCTGTACCACTTCACCCTGCCGCAGTGGGTCTCCGACGCGGGCGGCTGGGAGAACCCCGCCACGCTCGACGACTTCGAGGCCTACGCCGCCCGCGTTGCCGCGGAGCTGGGCGGCGAGGTGGACTGGTGGTGCACCGTCAACGAGCCCAACGTGCTCGCGGTGTTCGGCTACCTGGATGGCGTGTGGCCTCCGGGGAAGAAGGACGCGAAGGCCATGGCCACCGCGCTGTCGCACCTCATTGAGGCGCACGCGCGCGCGGCCCGGCGGCTGCGCGCCCTGGACACCGTGGACGCCGACGGCGACGGGTATGCCACCCGCGTGGGCCTGGCGCACCACGTGCGCATCTTCCAGCCCGCCACCGGCTCCACCGCGGACATCACCGCCGCGGGCCTCACCGACGCCTTCTTCAACGAGAGCGTCCCCCTGGCCCTCTCCACCGGCCGCATCCGCCTGTCCGTGCCCGGCAGCGCCAGCATCGACCGCGAGGTGGCGGACCTGAAGGGCTCCAGCGACTACCTGGGGCTCAACTACTATTCGCGAGACCATGTACGGCAGGACTTCCGCGAGGCGTCGCTTTCCAACCAGTACGTCCCCTCCGGGCGTCCGGTGAGCGACCTCGGCTGGGACATCTATCCCGAGGGGCTCTATCTCTTCCTGCTCCGCTTCCGCGACCTGGGCATCCCACTGTTCGTGACGGAGAATGGGATGGCGGACGCCGAAGGAAACCGGCGGCCGGAGTACTTCCGTAGCCATGTGTACGCGGTGGAGCAGGCAGTCAGAGAGGGGGCGGACGTGCGCGGCTACTTCCACTGGAGCCTCATGGACAACTTCGAGTGGGCCGAGGGCTACACGCCCCGCTTCGGCCTCTTCCACGTGGACTTCGCCAGTCCGGATAAAAACCGCGTCCCCACCCCCGCCGTGGAGAGCTTCCAGGACGTCGCCCGCAACCTCGGCCTCACGCCCGTGCCCTGAAGCCATGCCCCACCCCGTGTTCACCCCTTGAGGGCCTCCAGCCCACCGCCCCACCGACGACGCATGGCTCCCACCTCCGCCAAGAAGCGCCAGCGCCCCCCGGCCGCGCCCCCCTCCGAGGCGCCCGCCGTGCCGCTCCACGCGCTCCTGGAGGGCCTGCCGGACGCCTTCTTCATGCTCGATGCCGGGTGGCACTTCCTCTACGTCAGCCCCCGCATGACGGAGCTCTTGGGCGGCTGCGGCGGCCCCGGTGACGACCTGCGCCGCGCGTGCCCCCAGCTGCTGGAATTGCGCCGCCACCTGCGCTTCGACCTCCCCGCCACCGAGCAGGGCACCGCGCGCTTCGAGCATGGCTGGCCGGACCGGGACCTGTGCTTCGACGTCCGCGTGCGCCCGGTGGAGGGCGGCCTGCTGGTGCACTGCCGCGACATCACCGGCGAGCGCCGCGCGCGCGAGGAGCTGCGGCGCACCAGCGAAATCTTCCGCTCCATCCTCGAGGGGACGACGGACGCCGTCTACACCAAGGATTTGCAGGGCCGCTACCAGCTCATCAACTCCGCGGGCGCGAAGGCGGTGGGCTACTCGGTGGAGGCCATGATGGGAAAGACGGACGCCGAGCTCTTCACTCCCGAGGTGGCGCGCGCCAACGCGGCCAACGACAGGGAGGTGTTCGCCTTCGGCCGCACCGTCACCTACGAGGACGCGCAGCCGGGCGCCGAGGGCCCGCGCGTGTGGCTGTCCACCAAGGGCGTGCTGAGAGACCCGGAGGGCAAGGTGTCCGGCCTGTTCGGCATCAGCCGCGACATCACCCAGCGCAAGTGGGCCGAGGAGGAGTCGCGCCGGCACGCGGAGTTCCAGGAGCAGCTCATGGGCATCGTCAGCCATGACATCCGCAGCCCGCTGGGCGCCATCATGAACTGGTCCCGCGTGCTCGCCGAGAGCGGCACCGCGGAGGAGGCGAAGCAGACCAGCAAGCGCATCGCCACCGCGGCGGTGCGAATCGAGCGGCTCACCCGCCTGCTGCTGGACTTCACGCGCACGCGGCTGGTGGGCGGCGTGGCCATTGAGCCGCGCTCCATGGACCTGAAGGATTTGGCGGCGAAGGTGGCCCACGAGTTCCGCGTGGCCTTCCCGCAGCGCCTCGTGGAGGTGGAGCACAAGGGCAACACGCAGGGCACGTGGGACCCGGACCGGCTGGGACAGGTGGCGTCCAACCTGGTGGAGAACGCGCTGAAGTACAGCCCGGCGGAGACGCCGGTGCGCCTGTCCGTGCGCGGCGTGCGCAACAAGGTGGTGCTGGAGGTGCTCAACGCCGGCCGCCCCATCCCCGACAACCTGCTGCCCCACCTCTTCGAGCCCTTCCGCCGCGGCCCCCAGACGGCCCGCACGCTGAAGATGAGCTACGGGCTGGGGCTCTACATCGTCCGGGAAATCGTCCAGGCGCACGGGGGCACCATTGAAGTCACCTCCAGCGAGGACGAGGGCACCAGCTTCCTGGTGACGCTGCCGCGCCGCTCGATGCCGACCAAGCCCAGCGGGCCGCCGCGGCCCCCGCCGTAGCCCCGCGCGTCAGTCCAGGTAGCGGCGCAGCAGGGCCGTCAGCTCCGAGCCGTCGAAGGGCTTGGCGAGGTAGTCCGTGCAGCCGCTGTCGAAGCCGGCCTGCACGCTGCGCGGCTCGCTGCGGGTGCTGCAGAGGATGATGGGCGTGTGGCGGGTGGGCTCGCGCGTGCGCAGCGCCCGGCACGTCTCCAGGCCGTCCAGGTGCGGCATGACGACGTCCAGGAAGACCAGGTCCGGCCGCTCCGCCTCGGCGCGGGCCAGCGCCTCCAGCCCGTTGCGCGCGGTGACGGCCTCGTACCCCAGCTCCATCAGCATGCCCTGGTGCAGGAGCAACACGGTGGCCGAGTCGTCGACGAGCAGCACTTTCTTGCGTCGCATGGCGCCCCCCCGGGCAGCTCGCGGTTCAGAGTGAGGCCACCGGCTGGCAGAGCTGGCGCAGGTGCATGAGCCGCGGAGGGCCCATGCCCATGAAGCGCACGCCCAGGCCATACGGGAAGGCCAGGCCCGTCCTGGGGGCGAAGGGGTTGGCCCACGCCACCACGCCGTGCGTCTCCAGCCGCTCGCGCGTGGTGGGCAGCAGGATGCGCAGCCGCACCGTCGTCCCCGGCCGGGGGGGCACCAGCGTGCGGATGATGAGGCCCCCGGGGCTCAGCGCGCTGGAGAAGCCGGACGTCCACTCCGTCTCGCGCGAGCCGCCCTCGCCGAACTCCACCGGGCAGCAGAAGGGCACCCGCTCCTCCACGTGCAGCGAGCCCGAGTCCCGCCCCAGGAGCGCGTCGATGCGAGGCAGGAGCGCCGCCAGCCCCGGCGCCCGCGTCCCCGGCCCCACCGCCACGGTGAGCGCCGGCACGCCCTCCAGCACCGCCCGCGAGCGCAGCGTGGACAAGAGCTTCAGCGCCGCCAGCGGCCCCTCGCCCGAGACGAGCACCAGGTGCGGCACCACGCCGCCCTCCGTCAGCCGCACCGCCGCGCCCTCCACGCTGGTGCTGTAGATGAGGTGGTGGCCGCACGCCTCCAAGAGCGCGCCCAGCCCGCCCCACGCGCGCGGGCCGCTCGCCCCCGCCATCAGCACCACCCGGGGGGTGTAGCGCTCCACCGGACGCGCCGGGGCCGCCCCCGGCTCACCGGTGAGCACCGCCAGCCGCGCCCGCAGCTCGTGCAGGCGCAGGGGCGCCAAAAGGCAGTCCTCCACACCCTCGGACTCGCCCGCCTCCAGCACCTCGGCCGGCGTGTTCGCCTCCGCCACCACCGCCACCGGTGCCGCGCCCGAGCGCGTGCGCAGCGCGCCCAGCGCCGGGCCTCGCGCGTCCGCCACCAGCCGCCAGTGCACCAGCACCAGCGCCGGCCGCACGCGCGCCATCTCCGGGACGGCCGCGTCCAGCGAGGACACATGCACGGGCTCACCGCCCAGCGTCCGCACCACCCGCGACAGCGCCAGCCACGGCTCACCCGAGGGGCCCACCCACAGCACGCGCGGCGAAGCAGTCACCACGCCGGGCGGCGGACGGATGCGCCCTGAAGCCGTCATCATGCGGTGCCTCCGTGTCGTTCCTTCCCCCCGGCACGCCCGACTGTCTCTCAGTTGCTCCGAGATATGAGAAACAGACACACGACGAATACTCCCCCTGGGCCGATTCCAGGGAGAGATGGGGAATACACGACACAGAGGGGGACACGGAGGCGAGCCGGGGGTCGGGAGGACAACGCCTCCCGGGGCCCCGCTCCAAGCCGTCCGGACTTCGTGCGCTGACGCGCACGGCGGACTTCAGACGCGGGCGACGTTGATGCCCGAGTCCACGGCCTGCAACTCGTCGCCGAAGGCGACATTCACCGCCTCACCGGTGGGCGGCTCATAGGGCGCGCGGCCCACCTGCTTCGTGCCGAAGCGGGGGAAGAAGGGCGCCAGCACGTACACGCGGAAGCACCAGCCGAAGAAGCTCACGGGCTTGAGGTCCGGGTGGATGGAGGCCGCAATCTTCGCGTGCGCCTCGGGCAGCAGGCTCCAGTGCAGGCCCGGCGTCTCGTGGTGCACGGCGTGCAGCCCGTTGTTGAAGAGGAAGAAGTTGATGGCCTTCCCGGTGAAGCTGCGGCTGTGGTCGTGCTCGCTCCAGGGGTCCGAGTGGACGTGCTGGATGTAGTTGAAGAACATGATGGTCCACAGCGAGAAGAACGCCGGGACGAGGAAGGCGAAGGCCCAGATGCGCGCGCCGCCGGCCACGCCGTGCAGCACCATGGCCAGCCCCAGCAGCGCCGCGTGCGTGCCGCCCCAGACGACGTACTGGAGGACAATCTGGCGGAACAGCGGGCGGTTGCGCTCCTTGGCCTTCTCGATGAAGGCCTTGGTCGGCTCCTGCTGCCAGTACGTGGAGACGAAGGGGAAGAGGAAGGCCACCAGGAAGTTGTGCTTCTTGGAGTAGCGCCACGTAATCGTCGCGTCGCCCGCCTTGTTCACGAACTTGTGGTGGTTGAGGTTGTGCGTGGGAATCCACACGAACGTCGGGTAGCCGTAGAAGAGCGACAGCCACATGCCCATCGCCTCGTTCATCTTCCGGTTGCGGAAGGTGGGGCTGTGGTTGTGGTTGTGCGCGATGACTCCCGCCGAGAGCGCCAGGTAGCAGGACACCGGGCAGAGGAAGGGGATGAGCTCGGGCGCCGCATACATCGAAAGGGCGACCACGGGCATGGCCAGGCACCAGAGCATGGTCCTGCGGTCAGCGGAGTATCGAAGCATGGGGCGGATACTGCCCCAGCCGCAGTTCAAGGATCAAAACATCCTGGCGACTTGGGGAAGAGGCTGCCCGGACGCCTGGTGTGTAGGCCCCCAGGCGCCGCCCACCCACCCGGGCCACAGCCCTCAGCGGAGGTAGTGCCCCAGCAGCGCCACCATGCTCTCCAGGGGGGCGGTGGCGGTGGCCAGCCCCGCCTCCGCCACGGCGCGGGGCATGCCGTACACCACGCAGGAGGACTCGGCCTCGGTGAGGACGGTGCCGCCCGCGGCGCGGATGGCGCGCGCGCCCTCCCGGCCGTCCTCGCCCATGCCGGTGAGCACCACGCCCACCGCGTCCGGCCCCCAGGTCTTCGCGGCGCTCTCGAAGAGGACGTCCACCGAGGGGTGGTGTGGCATGCGCACCGGCTGCCGGTCCAGCCGCGCCAGGCACACCGCGCCGTGCCGCTCCACCTTGAGGTGGTGCCCGGCGCGTGCCAGCACCACGCGCCCCGGGCGCAGCTCCACGCCGTCCTCCGCCTCCAGCACCTCCAGCGCGCATTGCGCGTCCAGGCGCCGGGCCACCGCGAGCGTGTAGCCCACGGGGATGTGCAGCGCGAGCGCGAGCGGCGCGGGGAAGTCCGCGGGCAGCGCCGACAGCAACCGGGTGAGGGCCTGCGGGCCTCCGGTGGAGGTGCCCACCACCACCAGCTTCCGGGCCGGCCCGGGCACTCCCGCCGGCGAGGGCCCGGGGGCCCCGGTGACTTCCGGAGCGGGGTGCGGCACCGCGGCCGCCGCCGTGCGCACCGCCTCCACCAACTCCGCGCCCAGCTCGTAGAGCCGGTCCGTGGCGAGCGCGGTGGGCTTGTTCACCAGCTCCACCGCGCCGGCCTGGAGCGCGGCCACCGCCAGCTCGCTCTCCTCGCCCGCGCTGCTCACCACCACCACGCGCGGCGACGAGGGGTTGGACGCGAGCGCCCGCAGCACGCCCAGCCCGTCCAGGCCGGGCATCACCAGGTCCAGGGTGAGCACGTCCGGGGACAGCTCCGCGATTTTCTCCAGCGCGTCCAGGCCGTCGCGCGCGGTGCCCACCACCTCCAGCCCTTGCGCGTTGGAGAGGACCTGCCGCAGCACCTTGCGCGCGAAGGCGGAGTCGTCCACCACCAGCACACGGATGGGCGTGGGAGCCGACGCCGTCATGAAGCCACCTTGGTATAGAAGAAGGCGCCGCGCCGCTCCTCGCAGGAGAGCGCGGTGCCGAAGCGCATCAGTGACTCGGAGGTTCCCACCACCAGGTGGCCGCCGGGCACCAGGGCCCTGCCGAGCGACTCCACCACCCGCAGCGCGGTGTCGTCCTGGAAGTAGATGAGCACGTTGCGGCAGAGGATGGCGTCGAAGGTGCCGAGCGCCGCCACCGCCGCCGCGTCCACCAGGTTGACGCGGCGCCAGTCCACCGCCGCGACCAGCTCCGGCTTCACGTACGGCCGCCCGCCGCGCACCTCCAGCCAGCGCCCCTCCACGCCCGGCGGCAGCGCGCGCAGCGAGCGCAGGTTGTGCTCGCCGGTGCGGGCCCGCTCCAGCGCGCGGGTGCTCAAGTCACTGGCCACCAGCTCCACGCCGGAGAGCAGGCCCCGCTCCGCCAGCATCATCGCCAGCGTGAGGGGCTCCTCTCCAGTGGAGCACGCGGCGCACCACACCCGGAGCTTGCGGCCCTGGCGCACCGCGGGCGCCAGCAGGTCCTCCACCAGCACCGTCAGCGGCAGCGCCTCGCGGAAGAAGTACGTCTCGTGCACCAGCAGCGAGTCCACCAGCGCGTCCAGCGTCTCCGGGCCCGCCGGGTCGTAGCGGAGGAAGTAGTAGTAGTCGAGCAGCGAGTCGAAGCCGGCGTCCAGCGCGCGCGCGGACACCTTCTCCTGCAGGAGGTCGCGGTCCTCCGGCGAGTAGTGCAGGCCCGCGCGCTGCTCAATCAGCGCGGACAGAATCGCGAACACCTGCGGGGACATGGGGAGCGAAGACATGGCTCCCCGCTACCGCCCCAGCGCCTGGAGGCAGGCACGCCGCACGTCGGCGTCCTCGTCGTGCGTGGAGCAGTGCTCCAGCGCCTCGCGGGCCTCCACGGTGCCCAGCGCCGCCACGGCCGGGGCCGCGGCGCGGCGGCCCGCGGGGCTGGCGGACACCAGCGCCTGCAGCAGCGTGGCGCGCGCGTCCGCCCGGCGCATGCGGGCCAGCGCCGCCACCAGCAGCGGAGACGTCACCTCGTCCGCCACCTCCAGCGCGGTGAGCAGCCCCGGCAGCCGGCCCTCCATGGGCAAGGCCAGCGCGCTCACCACCCGCTCGCGCAGCGTCACGTCCCCCAGGAGCGTCACCAGCGCCTGGGTGGAGGGCACGCCGGGGCGCGTGGCGAGGAAGCCCACCGCCGCGTTGCGGACGCTGTCATCCCTGTCGCTGGCGGCGCGCAGGAGCGCGGGCAGCGTCTCCGGGGTGTCGTACTCGGCCACCGCGGACAGGGCGACCAGCCGCGTGGCCGCGTCCTCGGAGCCCACCGCCTCCAGCAGCACCGGCAGCGCGTCCGGGCGCCGGGCCACGCCCAGGCCCAGCAGCGCCGCGCGGCGCACGTCCGCGTCCTGGCTGCTGGCCGCGCGGCGCAGCGCCGCCATGGCCCCTTCCGAGTGCATGTGCGCCAGCGCGTCCACCACCGCCACGCGCACCTGGCCCGCGTCGTCGTCCGCCAGCGCGACAATCGCGTCCGCCGCCGCCTCCTCGTTCAGCTTCCCCAGCGACTGGCACGCGTAGTAGCGCACCCACGGGTCCCTGTCGTTGAGGCCGCCCAGCAGCGTGGAGGTGATGCGGGCCTCCTTCTCCGTCTGCCCCAGCGCGCGCATGGCCGCCGCGCGCGTGCGCTCGGACTCGTGGGCCGCGGCCGACAGCAGCGCGTCCACCGCGCGCGGGTCCTCGATGTAGGGCAGGCCGTAGATGGCCGCGTCGCGCAGCCGCTCGTCCGAGTCCCGCATGGCCTGCAGGAGCACGTCCAGCCCGCGCGGGTAGCCGAAGTAGGCGATGATGCGCAGCGCCGCGCGGCGCAGGCGCGCGTCCGGCGAGCGCGCCGCCTGCAACGCCAGCGCCTCCGTCTGCTCGCTGCCCAGCGACTGGATGGCCCCCACGGTGGCCTGCACCACGCGCGGGTCCTCGTCCACCAGGCGGCTGAAGAGGGCGGGCACCGCGGTGGCGTCGCCGATGCGCGACAGCGTGTCCGCCGCCAGCGCGCGCACCGAGGCGTCCCGGTCCTCCAGGCACGCCATGACGTCCGGCACCGACACCGCCTTGCGGCCCACCAGCGGCAGCAGCACGCGGCGCCGGGCGCTGTCGCCGTCGCGCAGCGCCGCCAGAATCTGCTCGTCCGCGTCCGCGCCCAGGTCCGCCAGGGCGCTGGCCGCCGCGCGCGACACCGTCGGGTCCGGCCCGTCCAGGAGCTTGAGCAGGCCCGCCGCGGCATCCGGCCCGCCCACCCAGCCGAGCAGCCGCGCCAGGGCGGCCTTCTCCGCCGAGTCCGCGCCCGAAATCGCCTGGGACAGCCGCCGGCCCAGCACCGCCACGTCCGCGTCGGAGCGCAGCGCGCCCTGCACCGCGCGCGCGCCGCCGAAGCGCTGCACCTGCGCCTCGTGGATGTCCACCAGCGCCACCGCGGCCCCGCGCACCAGCGCGTCATTGCCCCGGCGCAACAGGCCCACCAGCGCGGGCACCGCCGCCTCCTGGCCGGTGCGGCCCAGCGCGCGCGTGGCCTCCAGCGCGTAGAAGGGGTCCGACAAGAGGCCCAGCAGCGCCGGCACGACGATGGGGTCCCCGCACCGCCCCAGCACGTCGATGGCCGGGAAGATGCGGAAGAAGTTGCCGCTGCCCAGCGCCGCCAGCAGCGTGTCCACCGCGGCCCCGCCGCCAATGCGGCCCAGCGCCTCGATGGAGGCCACCGCCACGTTGTCGTCCGCGTGGACGGTGAGCCGGGCCAGCAGCGGCACCGAGCGGCGGCCGCGGCGGCGGCCCAGCACCTGGGCGACGTCGCAGACGACGGCCGGGTTGGGGTCCTCCGCGAGCGGCTCCAACAGTCCCTCCACGTCGCCCGACGAGGCCACCAGCGCCTCCACCGCGGCGGCCAGGCGCGCCTCGCTGTCGCGACGGTGGCTGAGCACGTCGCGCAGCGGGGCCACGGCCGGAGTGCCCAGCCGCGCCAGGGCGCCCACCACCGCGCGGCGCACCGCCCAGCTCGGCGCGTCCAGGCCAGCCACCAGCAATTCCAGACTGCCCGTGCCGCGCCTGGCCAGCTGCTCCACCGCCTCCACCTGCGCGCGGTCGTCCGCGGACAGGGCGAGCGGGTGGCTGGGTGCCGAAGAAGACGTCGTCACGCCTGCTGCTCCCGGGCCCGCGTGGCCCCCGCTTCGGTGGTGCGCTCGCTGGTGCGCGTGCCGCCGAGCGCGACGCTCAGCCGCGCCAGGCTCTCCGCCTGCTCACCCTGGAGCCGCGTGAGCTGGGCCAGCCGCCCGGCCACCTCGCGCACCTCCGCGGCGGTGTTGGTGGCCGTGCGCGTCTGCTGCGCGGTGGTGGTGAGCACCTCCCGGGCGCGCGCGCGCATCTCCTCCACGCTCTTGGCCAGCCCCTCCGTCACCGTGGTGGACTCTCCGCTGGCGCGCGCCATCGAGGCCACGCCGGTGGCCTGGCGGCTGGCGGAGGTGGCGAGGGCGGCCAGCGCCTCCGTCTGCTCGTCCAGCGCCCGCGACGTCCCCTTCGCCACCCGCCGCACCTCGTCCGCGCCCTTCACCAGCGCGGTGAGTGCCTGCGCCTGCTCGTCGGTGGCGCGCGTCACCTCCGCCGCCAGCTTCGCCACCTGGCGGCTGGCCACCTCGCCCTGCTTGAGCGCGCGGGCCTGCTCCGCCATGCCGCGCGCGGACTGGGCCACCTGCTTGCGCGTCTCCTCCATGGCCTTCGTCACCTCGGTGGCGGCCTTGGCCTGCTCGGCCAGCCCCAGCAGCGTGCGCTGGGTGGCGGTGGACGACTCCTGCGACAGCGTGCCCACGGCGGCCACCTCCTTGCTCTGCGCCGCCACCGCTCCGCTCACCGTCTGCACCAGCTGGCGCATCTGCGTCGACGCCTTGGCCAGCTCCGCGGACGCCGCGGCCTGCTCCTGCACGGCCCGCGACACCTTCTGGGCCACCTCCGCCAGCTGGCCGTTGGAGCGCACCGCGTCGCGCAGCGCGCGCGCCTGGTCCGCCGTGGCCTGCGTCGTCTGGCGGGCCATGCGCCGCATCTCCGTGCCGCCCTGGGCCAGCGACTGCGCCGCCTGCGCCTGCTCCGCCGCGGAGGTGGTGATGACGCGCCCCTGCTCGCTCACCTTCGCCGTGGCCTGGGTGAGGGCCTGCACCGCCTGCACCTGCTCGCCGGACGCGCGCGACACCTCCCGCACGTTCTGCCCCAGGTCCTCCACGCCCTTGAGGATGGTGGACAGCGCCCGCTCCGCGTCGGACGCCAGCGCCGCGCTCTCGTCCGCCGCGCGCACGCCCTCGCCGGTGGCGGTGGCCGCCTCGCGCGCCGTCGTCTGGAGGCCCCGGACGATTTTCGCCACGTCCGCGCTGGCCGCCGCCGCGCGGTCCGCCAGGGCGCGAATCTCCTCCGCCACCACCGCGAAGCCGCGGCCGTGCTCGCCCGCGCGCGCCGCCTCGATGCTGGCATTGAGCGACAGGAGGTTGGTGCGGTCCGCGATGAGGTTGATGGTCTGGACGATGTCGCCAATCTCCTCCGCCCGCTTGCCCATCTCCTTCATCACGCTGGAGGACTCGACGATGGACTGGCGGATGCGGGTGAAGCCGGCGATGGAGCGCGTCACCGTGGCGCCGCCTTCGCGCGCGGTGGTGCCCACGCGCTCGGCGTTGGCGCGGGCCTCCTCCGTCATCTGGGCCACCCGGCGCGTGGACGTCTCCAGCTGCGTGGAGGCGGTGGCGCTGCTGGAGGCCAGGGTGTTGATGCTCTCCGCGGCCTTCGCCACCGACTGGGCGGAGCGGGCAAGCTGCTCGATGGTGGCCGCGTTGGCATCCACCACGGCGGCGTTCTTCTCCGCGGTGGCGGCCACCTCCTCCACGCTGGCGGCCACCTCCTCCACGGTGGACGCGGTGGAGGCGGCGCTCGTCTCCAGCGTGCGCGCATGCTCGGCCACGCCGCGCACGCTGCGCGCCAGCTCCTCCGACGTGGAGGCCGTCTCCTCCACGCTGGCGGCCATGCTGGTGGCGTCGCGCGCCACCTCGCCCAGCACCCGGCCGATGTTCACCACCGTGGTGGACACCTGCGCCACGCGCTCGCCCACCGCCTGCGAGTCCATGGCCAGGCGGGAGATGCCCTTGGCCATCTCCTCCGCCGTGGCGGCCACCTGCTCGGTGGCGGCGGCGCTGGACTGGTTGCGGGCGACGAGGTCCGCCACCGTGGCGTTCATCTCCGTCATCGAGGCCAGCAGCTCCTCGCTGGAGGCGGCCAGCTCCTCGGAGTTGGCGCTCACGCCCTTCACCGAGCGCGTCGCCTGCTCCAGCGTGGCCGCGGTGGTGTCCGACGACGCGGCCAGGTGCGCGGCGTCCTTGCGCACGCCGGCCACGGAGGCATTCACCTCCTGCAGCGCGCCCGCGGTGGCCTCGGCCTCCTGCTGCAGGCCGCGCGCGGTGTCGCTCACCGTGCGCTGGGCCCGCACCAGCTCGTGCACCGACAGGCCCGTCTCCTCCACGTGGGCGGCGACGTTCTCCATCGCGGAGCGCACCTGCTCGGAGGCGGCGGCCTGCTCGTTGCCGCTCGCCGCCAGCCGCGTCGCCAGGGCCTCCGCCGCCTGCACCAGGCTGGTGGTCTCCTGCACGCCGCGCGCCGCGCTCTCGGCCAGGTTGCGCGCGTCCTCCAGCGCAACTGCCCCGTTACCGCTGTCCGTCGCCATCCGGCGCCTCCTCCCCGATGACCTGGGGGAAATCAATGAGCATCACCAACCGCGGCCCCACCTGGGCCACGGCCTTCACGAACCCGCGCGCTCCCTCCACGACCAGCGGAGGGGGCGGCTTGACCTGCGCCGGGTCCAGCTTCAACACCTCGCGGGCGCTGTCCACCAGCAACCCCACCGTCCGCGTGCCGAGCTGGCCTACCACCACCCGCGTGTCCAGCGAGCGCTGCACGGGCGGCAGCCCGAAGCGCACCCGCGCGTCCACCACGGGGATGACGCGGCCGCGCACCTGCACCAGCCCGGCCACGTGAGACGGAGCGCCCGGCACCGGTGTGGCGCCGGTGAAGCTCTCCATCTGCAGCACGTCCGCCGCCGGCAACGCGTACTCGGTCCCGTCCACCTTGAACACCACGTGCAGCACGCTCATGTCGCGCGCTCCCTTCTCCCGTTGCCACCCCGGGCCGAGCCGAGCGCCGCCAGGTCCAGCACCAGCGTGGGCTGGCCGTCGCCCAGGTCGGTGGCCCCGGCCACCCCGGGCACCCGCACCAGCGGGTCCTCCAGCGGACGGAGGACGATTTCCTGCTGGCCGAGCAGCCGGTCGACCGAGAAGGCCACCGGCTCACCGCGCTGGCGCACGATGAGCGCCTTCGCCCCGGTGCCACCCTGCCCGGCCGAGTCACCGCGCAGCAGCCGCTCCAGCGACAGGAGCGGCACCGCGCTGCCCCTCCGCTCCACCAGCACCACGCCGCTGGCGCCCGCGGGCCGCGTCAGCCTCGCCACGTCCACGTCGATGAGCTCCTCCACGGAGCCCACCGCCACCGCGTAGCGCAGGCCCGCGCACTCGAAGATGAGCGCGTCCAGCAGCGTAATCGTCAGCGGCACCCGCAGGCGGAAGGTGGTGCCCTGGCCGGGCCGCGTCTCCAGCCGCAGCTCGCCGCCGAGCTGGTCCACGGTGATGCGGCGGACGATGTCCATGCCCATGCCGCGGCCGCTCGTGGAGGTGGCGGCGTCCCGGGTGGAGAAGCCGGGGCGGCAGAGCACGTCCAACAGCCCGTCCGACGTGGCGGGGACGGGCACGCCCGCGCGGCGGGCCACCGCCTCGGCGTCCACGCCACGCCCGTCGTCGATGACGCACAGCTCGAGCAGCCCGCTGGCGCCGCCCTGGCTGACCAGGCGCACCACGCCCTCCTCGGGCTTGCCCGCCGCGCGGCGCTCCTCGGGCAATTCCAGCGCGTGGTCCACCGCGTTGCGCACCAGGTGCACCAGCGCGGGCAGCAGCCGGTCCGCCACGGCCTTGTCCAGCTCCGCGTCGCCCACCTCCAGCTCCAGGCGCACCGCCTTGCCGGTGCTGCGGCGCAGGCCGCGCACCAGCAGGGGCAGCCGCTCCAGCACGTCCGCCACCTTCACCATGCGCAGGCGGATGATGGCCGCGCGCATGTCGCGCAGCTGGCGGCCGTTCTCCTGGAGGATGGCGGTGAGCTCGCGCGTGGGCGCCCCCGCGGCCGTCAGCGTCGCCACCGCGCGGGTGAGCCGCGAGCGGTTGACGACGAGCGCCGCCAGTCGCTCCAGCGCCTCGTCCAGGCGGGACACCTCCACCCGCAGCGTGCCCCCGCCCCGGCGCTGCTCCTCGGGCTCCTCCTCCACCCGCGCCACCATCGCCTCCAGCTCGGGCTCGGCGACGGGTGCGGCGGGCGCGACGGGCGCGGCGGGCGCGGTGGCCAGCGCGCGCACCGAGGCGGGCGGGCCTCCGGCGGCCTCCAGCAGCGCCTCGTCCGTCGCGTCGGTGAGCAGGAGCAGCGCGAAGGTGAGCGAGCCGCCGCCCTCCGCGGGGCCGGACAGGGGCAGGACCTTGACCGCCTCCGCCAGCTTCGCCACGCGCTCGCGCACGCTGTTGATGGTGATGCCGCTGGCGGCGCGCTCCGCGCCGGGGATGAAGTCCAGCCGCACCGCGCGCTTGCCGGCGGCCCCCACGGTGAGCTGCTCACGCTCCGCGGCGGACAGGCGCGCGGAGAGCGCCGCGTCCAGCGCCAGGGCGACGGGCGCGGGCTTCGCGGGCGCCGTCCCCAGCGCGGCCGCCTCCAGCGCCTCCAGCCGCTCCAGGAGCCCCGCGGGCACGGGGGTGACGGGCCGGCCGGCGGCGAGCTGCCGCACGCGCTGCTCGATTTCGCGCAGCCCCTCCATGAGGGGCTCCACGCTGGCCTCGGGCAGCCGGCCCCCGGCGCGGTCCGAGTGGCGCAGCGACGTCTCCATCCAGTGGGAGATGGAGACGATGGGCTCCACGTCCACCATGGCGGACAGGCCCTTGATGGTGTGCAGCGCGCGGAACAGCTCGCGCACCGCGCGCGGGTGGGCCAGCCCCCGCCGCACGCTGGCCTCCACGGCGAGCAGGTGCCGGTGGGCCGCGCCGAGCAGTTCCTCGGCTTCCGCCAGGTAGGCTGGCAGGAAGTCCGCGAGGTCCACGGAGCCCGTCACCCGCGCTTCTCCTCCAGCAGGGCTCGCGCCTCGGCGAGGATGGCGTCCGGAGTGAAGGGCTTGGTCATGAAGCGGTTGGCGCCCACCGTCAGTGCCCGCGCCCGCGACGCCTCGTCCCCACGCGTGGTGACGATGATGATGGGCAGGTGCCGCAACCGGTCCTGGCTCCGCACGAACTCCACCACCTCGATGCCGCCGATGTCCGGCATGTTCAGGTCGAGCACGAGCAAATCGTACGGCTGGAGCGACAGGCGCTCGATGGCTTCGAGTCCGCTCGAGGCATGGGTGAAGGTGAGACCCGGATAGGGGCGCAGGCAGGCGACGACCATGTCGCGCATCACCTTGCTGTCATCGACGACGAGCACCTCTGGCATGGCTTCCCCTGGCAACGAGTGCCGACCCTAGAGCGATTCCTTGAAGATGAAAGAGAACGCCGTACATACGGCCTTTGCAGCGACCAGTGGCCGACAATCGTACGGCGGGACACCTGCGCTCCCGGACGGAAAGTGCCTCTGGAACCGCTCCCGACGTGCAGGCTGGCGCCCTCCCGCGCCCCGCCTTGCGGCGTCCTCGCGCTGCTTTACGGTCCATTCAGGGGCCGGGGGGCGCCAGGGTGACGCTGCCGGCCCTTCAACCGGAAGAAAGAGGAGGGACTTCCCATGGCCGACATCACCCGTCGCGAAGGCAGCATTCCCCGTCGTGAGCGGGACCCGTTCTCCCAGATGCAGGAGCTGATGAACTGGGACCCGTTCGAGGCGATGACGCAGTTGCTGGGCAGCCGGGGCGCGGGCCCCTCGTTCATCCCCGCCTTCGAGGTGAAGGAGACGAAGGACGCGTTCATCTTCAAGGCGGACCTGCCCGGCGTGCAGGAGAAGGACCTGGACATCTCGCTGACCGGCGACCGCCTGGTCGTCAGCGGCAGGCGCGAGTCCGAGAAGCGCGAGGAGAACGAGCGCTACTTCGCCTTCGAGCGCAGCTTCGGCTCGTTCAGCCGCGCGTTCACCCTGCCGGAGGGCGTGGACGCGGAGCACATCGCCGCGGACCTCAAGGACGGCGTGCTCAACCTGACGCTGCCCAAGAAGCCCGAGGTCCAGCCCAAGCGCATCAAGGTGGGCGTGGGCGGCGGCGCCACCCCCGGCGTCGACAAGCCGAAGGCGTAGCCTCACCCCGGTACCGGGGCGCGCGGAGCCTCCAGGCTCCTTGTCGCTCCCCGGCAACCGGGTTGCATTCCCGCATTCCCGAGCGGAAATCACCGACAGCGGGCCTCCACCTCCTTGCCTACCCCACTCCCGGGGCGGCAGGAGACGGGCGCGTCCACGCGTGGGGCCGCAACAACCGCGGGCAGCTGGGCCTGGGCGCGCCGGGCCATCAGCCGGCGTCCGGATCCTCCGGCGGCTGGTCGGTCGGCATGGAACCCAGCGGTTCGAAGAAGCCCTCGCCGCGGTCCGCGCAGAACGAGTACGGCTGCACGTAGGGGTTCTTGAGCTTGAGCACCTTGTTGTTCTTGTCCTCGCAGGTCGCGAGTTTCTCGTAGCCCCTCTCCTTGAACATGGCGTCGCCGAGCTTCACGTACATCTTGAGCAACGCAGCCGTGTACGCCTCCCCCTGCTCGTCGCCCTTCTTCATCTCGGCGATGTTGTCGGGCTTGATCTCAATGACCTGGCAGTCATTGATACAGTCGACCTTGCACCCGGAGCCCTTGTAACGCGGGTTCGGATTGGTGCAGTAGGTGCTCTCGATGTAGAGCTCGACTGCCTGCGAACAGCTCGAAGAGGTCTGCCGGCGCCTGTGCTCCTCTTGTCCGTATCGCTTGTGCGCCTGGATCTTCGGGTCGTTGAAGCCGCGCAACGGTCCCTCCTTGACCTTCTCGATGCTGGTCATCCTCGAGACGAGCGCCTGCCTGAGCTTTGGAGCGGACTTCACCTTTCTCTGACTGATGAGGAGGTCGACGGCCTTCATCATGCGGTCGTAGCGTCCGGTGATTGAACCCCACTGATTGTTGAGCTTCGAAGCGTAGCCGTCCGAGATTTCCTTCACCTTCTGCTCCCAGTCGTACTCCCTGCAAAACGCTTCGCGGATTTCCTTCGAGTCCTGCTCCACGGTCTTCCGGAACTCGCGGACATCGCGATCCCACTCGTCGAAGTCCCTCTTGAGCGAGCGATAGTTCTCGGCGATGCCGCCCTTGTAGCGGCTGAGCTCCTGCATCGCGCGCTCGACGTCGGGGTGCTTCTCCCCGAGAACGAGGTTCTTGCAGGGGTCCTTCTCGTAGACCTCCGAGCGCCGGGTGTTCCAGAAGGCCAGAGTCTTGTCGGCGGAGGCGTCGAGGTTGCTCTTGATGCTCGCCCAGGTCCCCTCCGTGAAGGAGAAGGCCTTGGCGGCCGCCAGGTGCCGCTCCAGCGCGTCCTTCTTGCGGTCGGTCTCCGTCTTCTTGTCCACCCACTTCTTCCCGAGCGCGCCGGACAGCTCGGTGAGCTTCACGACACCTTCCTCATGGTCGTCCTTGTTGCCGACGTAGCGACGGATGGTCTCCTGGAGCCGGGTCTGGTCCGCGGTGCACTCACGCACGTCCCCGTCGAGGGTGTATTGCGCGGACTTCAGCCCGCGAACCGACTCGATTGCCCCCTTCAGGGACCGCGCCTGGGACGGCCAGCGCTCCGCGAGCTGGCGGGCCTCCTGGTCCTCGCCCTGGATGTCCTTCAGGTCGCTCAGGGAGGCGAGCACCTCGTCCACGGCGCGAAGCGCTTCGGAGAGCTCGGAGGACGCATCACCGCTGAGGGAGTCCAGGCCCCTGACCTTCGAGGCGATGGTCTGGAGCCGCTCATCAATCTTCTTCCGGACCACCGTGCGGGCCTGCCCGAAGTTGCCGAGCTTCGACATCGCATCCTTCACGGCTTCGGAGTCCTTGCCCTTCGCGAGCTCGGTGCACTTCGACTTCGTCTCGTCCATCCGCCGCGTCCAGCGGTCCCAGATATCGCTGACGCCGTCGTGGAGCTCGCCCTTCACGTCCGACCAGCGATTGTGTGACTCGGAGAAGTTCCTCGCGTAGCTCCGCCAGCGGTCCATCTCGCCGTGGACGTCCTGGAGCTTCCGGTATTCGTCGTTGTAGGCGCGGCCGACCTTCTCGGCCTCGTCCGGAATCTTGAAGAGCCCGTTCGGGTCCTTCTTGTCGACGAACGTCTGCATGAACGACTTCAGGTTCCGGTCGGCCTCGGAGCAGCGCTCGTGGAGTCGCGACTCGTCCGCCTTGACCTGGGCGTCCTTCATCCGCTTCAGGTACTGCGCCGACTCCCGGAACTTGGAGATCCAGTCCGGATAGTAGGAGGCCATGTACTTGCCCGGGTCGCTCTGGGCATCGAGCGACTTGAGCTTCTCGACGTTCTCCCGGACCGTGTTCAGGTAGTCGAGGGCCTGGTCGATGTCGCTCGAGCTCGAATCCGAGACGATGCCGTCGAGCTTGTCCTTGATCCGGGAGAGGGAGTCGTCAACCGTCCGGACCCGGTCGTCGATCTCGTCCGCGAACGCGGGCGAGGTGACAAGGACTGCCAGCACCACCGCCATCAGCTTCTTCTTCATCACCGGTTCCCCCCTTCGAGCGTCATCGGTCGCGCGCCCTTGACCCGCGCGTTCTTCGGAAACAGCTTCGCCGCCTTCCGCCAGTCGAGCGCCATCCCCATGCCAGGCTTCGCCGGCTCGCCACCGGCCTGCGGCGGGGCGATGGCCTTCCACTCCTCCTCGGTGAACCGGTTCGTGGACTGCGAGGTCCGCGCGAACCACGCCGCGTAGAAGGCCGGCTCGAGCTCGAAGTCCCCGTCCGCCACCACGTTCCCCTCGGCCTTCCTGAACGGCAGGTCGCCCAGCAGGTGCATCGACTTCTCGTCCACCGTGGGCGGCGGCGTGCCCAGCGTGGAGCGGAACGCCGCCCAGTTGCGGAAGAAGCTGTTGTTCGTGAGCACCACCTCGTTCAGGTTGGCGCTGGACCGCACCGCGAAGTTGTCCACGTACTGGATGACATTCCCGTCCACCACCACGGGCGTGTTCCCCCCAATGGCGACACCGCTGCCCGACGAGGTGGAGCCGTCATGCGGACGGTTCCGGTTCCAGACGAAGAGGATGGTGTTGTTGCGCACCTGGGCCGGCCGCGTGCCGAAGCCGCCGGTGACGCGGATGGCGTCCGTGAACATGTTCGCCACGAGGTTGTTCTCGAAGGTGACCAGGTTGCTCATCCGGACCGCCGCGCCCGCGCCGTTGATGAACGTGCAGTTGCGAATCACCACCTCGGGTGACGACACCCAGATGTGCTCGTTGTCAGGCGAGGTGTTCAGGTCGATGAAGCCGTCCGCGCCGTAGGTGTTCAGCGTCTTCCGGTCGAAGACGAACCCATCCACGATGAGCCCGGTGTGGTCGCCGTTGCCCTCGAAGAGGTAGCCCTGCGGCGACGTCTTCGAGTCCGGCGGCCAGTACAGGAGGCTCGGCGTGTTCCACGGGTCGCGCCTGGTGAAGTCGCGGTCCCACCCGCCGAGCAGCGCGAGGTACTGCTTGCCGTCCACGACCCACTTCCCGCTCTTCAACTTGCCGCCGTACTCCCCCTCGGCCACCAGGATGCGGTCTCCCCTTCCCGCCTTCTCGATGGCCTGGAACGGGTCCCTGAACGGCTTCTCCCGCGAGCCGTCGCCCCCGCTCTCTCCGGCGCGCACGAACCAGTCCCGCCCCTTCGGGCGCGCGGAGGCGACGACCTCCTGTTCGAAGGGTTCGATGGAGTCGATGACGATGCCATACTTCGGATGGCTCTCGCGCACGCGCGAGGTGCCGCGCACGACGAAGAGGTCCCTCGGCGGACCGGAGCCGTAGTTGGGGATGGCGTCGATGGCGCGCTCCACCGACGTGCCCTTCTTGAACCAGCCGCTGGTGCGGTTCTCGTTCTTCGCGTCGACGAGGTTGACGGCCTTGTGTGTCTCGCGCGACGTGCCCGAGGGGCCGTGGTCCGGGTTGGCCACCCCCTGCGCTCCGACCACGACTTCGACCTCCTTGCCGTCGTAGCCCTTCGGATTGTCCTTCAGGTCGGCGAGGGTGACCCGCTTGTAGGCCCTGGCCGGCCCCGTCGCCGCCACCGCCGAGAAGCGCACCGGCAGGTCCTTCACGCGGGCGCCCTGCTTCAGCGAGGTGTTCTTCGGCGCGATGAGCGCGGCCACGGCCTTCGGCGGGTAGGCCGGCGCGAAGACGTCCACGCGCTCACCCGCCGGGGAGAGGCCCGCGGCCGTGCGCGTCTCGTCCCAGGCCTTCGCGTCGAACTTCCTTCCCACGAGGGTCCGGCGGGTGAATGGGTCGTACCACGCCGTGTCGAAGGGGAGCCCGGGGTCCACGGCCACGTTGCCGCCCGCCTTCGCGAATCCAGCGTCCTCGGCCTCCCCGATGTCCGAGTCGTCCAGCGAGGACTTCTTCCCCTCGAAGTAGAACGTGACGTTCGAGTAGAGGTTGCGCCAGAAGGCGTTACCCTGGAGCGTCACCTTCGCGGGGACCGTCACCCACGCGCCGTGGTTGTCGGAGTGGACGATGAGGTTGTTCTCGACGATGGCCTTGTTCGTCACGTCGACGCCCGCGCCCTCGGTGCCGCCCTCGGCGATGGCCTTCGTCGCCCACACGAAGGCGATGGTGTTGTCGCGGATGGTGACGGGCACGTCATGGTCTCCACCGCCCCTGGAAATCACGGCGGCGAAGATGGAGTTCACGATGACGTTGTTCTCCACCACCGCGCCCGGCGACGTCCGCACCGCGTTGATGGAGTTGACGATGAGGCAGTTGCGCAGGATGCCGCCCTTGGCGAGGTCGACCGCGCCGTTGCGCATGAGCGCCTTCGGGTCGAAGTTCCCGCCCTCGCTCGTGTACTCGTAGTACTCCTGCATGTTGAGGAGGAAGCCATCGATGGTGGCGCCGGCGGTGTCGCGCTGCGTGCCGGTGCTGACGCGCGCGAGCGAGACATCCGGCCGATTCACCGAATTCTTCCGCCAGGTGAGCTCCGTGGGGTTCTTCCACGGGTTGCGCTCGCGGAAGTCCGAGTCGTAGCCGCCGAGCAGCTGGACGCCGGGGAACTGAATCTCCCAGTTGCCCCTCTCGAGCTTGCCGAAGTACGTGCCGGTGGCGACGTGGACCTTGTCGTTCGCCTCGACGCGCTCGAGCGCCATCCAGGGGTCGGCGAAGGGCTTCTCGCGCGAACCGTCACCCCCGGTGGCGCCAGCGCGGACGAACCAGTCTCGTGCGTGCGCCGGGAAGGAAAGACAAAGCGAGGCCACTACGAGCAGCAGGCTCAGCACACGCTGCATGGGAACTCCTCTGGACGGGTGGAAACTCCGGCACAAAGGAGGGGCGCAACGGGCCCGGCGAGGACACGAGCGCCTCGGTCTTCAACCACTGATGCATGGTGCTGCCCCCCCTCTGCGCGCAGCATAGGGGAGACGGCACCCTACGGCCAAAACTCCGCCAGAACCCGTGAGCCCTGACTGGAATGGCGGCTGGAGCGCCATGAGCAGGACCTTCACGCGCCCTGAATCAGGCCCGCGCGGCGGGCGGGCCCGCGCGCGGCAGGCGGATGCGGAAGGTGGCGCCCTCGCCGGGGCTGCTGTTCACCGACACCTCGCCGCCGTGCGCCTCCACGATTCGGCGCAGCCGGTACAGCCCCAGCCCCAGCCCGCCGTAGTGACGCACCGGCACCGCGCGCTCGAAGCGGCGGAAGAGGCCGTCCACCCGCCCCGGGGCAATGCCGATGCCGTGGTCCGTCACCACCAGCGTCGCCATGTCCGGCCCGGACTCCAGCGCCACCTCCACCGGCTTGCCGGGCCCGAACTTCATCGCGTTGGACAGCAGGTGCGTCACCACCTGGGACAGCCGCGCCACGTCCCACCGGCCCGACGTGGGCACCAGCGGCCGCACCACCAGCTGGCAGCCCACACGCGCGGCCGCTTCCTCGGAGCGCGCCACCACGTCGCGCACCACCGACGCCAGGTCCACCTCTTCCAGGTGCAGCCGTGGCGCGCCGCCCTGCAGCTGCGACACGTCCAGCAGCGACTCCACCAGGTCCGCCAGCCGCTGCACCTGCCGGTCCGCCGCGTCCAGCGCACGCTCCAGCCGCCCGGGCGCGGACGCCACGCCCGCGCGCAAGACGCCCTGGGCGCCCTGCACGCGCAGGCGCAGCGCCGCCAGCGGCGTGCGCAGCTCGTGCGCGGCCACGCTGAGGAACTCGTCGCGCGCGCGCACCGCCTCCTGCGTCTCGCGGTACATGCGCAGCTGCTCCGTCACGTCGCCGATGATGCCGGCCATGCGCACCGCCCGCCCCTGCGCGTCGCGCATCGCCTTGCCCCGGCTCACGCACGAGCGGTAGCCCCCCGTGACGTGCCGCAGCCGGTAGGACACGTCATACGGCACGCCCCGCTCCAGGTGGGCGGCCAGCGCGGCGAGCACGTCCGGCCGGTCCTCCGGATGAATCAGCTCCGTGAAGGCCTCGTACGTGCCCGCGAAGTCCTCCGGCCGCAGGCCCAGCATCTCCAGCAGGCGCGGGCTCCAGTAGAGCGTCTGGCGGCGCAGGTCCCAGTCCCAGATGCCGTCATAGGAGCCGTTCACCACCAACCGGAAGCGCGCCTCGCCCTCGCGCGAGGTGCGCTCGGCCTGCTCCAGCAGCCCCACCCGCCGCTCCAGCTGCCGCACCATCCGGTACAGGTGCTCCTCGGTGGCCAGCCCCGCGGGCGGCGACACGTGCGCGGGGGCCCCCGCGCGCAGCTCGTGCAGCAGCGCGCCCACCAGCTCGTCCCCCTCCTGCGTGCGCCGCACGAAACCGTTGGCCCCCACGTTGTGGGCCATGCGCAAGTCCAGCTCGTCGGGCACCACGGTGTGCGTGAGGATGACGGGCACGCGCGACAGCCGCGAGTCCTGCCGCAGCGCCAGGCACAGCCGGAAGCCGTCCAGCCCCGGCATCAGCGCGTCCGCCAGCACCAGGTCGGGGCTCCGGCGCCTCGCCAGCTCCAGCGCCGTCACGCCGTCGGCGGCCATGAGGACCTCGAAGCGCAGCGGCAGCAGGTGCAGCTGCAGGAGCTTGCGGGACACCGGGTCGTCGTCCGCCACCAGCACCGTGGGCCGCGCCGCACGGTCCGCCTCGAGGGCCCGCGCGGGCAGCGCCTGCCGCACTCCCTCCACCAGCGCGCCCAGCGACAGCGGCCGGTCGAGGAAGCCGAGCGCCGGCAACGCCAGGCCCTTGAGCCCCTCCTGCTCGGCGGGGAAGGCCATGACGCGCAGCACCGCGCCCGCCAGCTCCAGGGCCTGCCCCAGCCCCTCCCTTGCCGCCCCGCCCGCCGCCAGCAGCGCCGCCGACACCAGCACCACGTGCGCCGGCTCGGCGTGCAGCAGGGTGACGGCCGCCGGAAGGTCCGCCAGGGCCGCCACCCCCCACCCCTGACTCTCCAGCGCCAGCACCTGCAGTTCCCGTACGGGGCCGGGTTCTTCGACGAGCAGGAGGGTGGGCTTCATCACGTCGGGTTCGACAGGGCGGGCGGGCAGGCAGGGCGCGGCTTCCGCCCTGACGATGAAGAAAGAGTCGCAGTCTGTGCAGCGGGGCTCCTGAGTCAAGCAGTCCCGGAGCAAGTGTTCTCCGGTGCAAACCGGCCGGAAGCCCGCCCCGGCCGGAAGCCCGCCCCGGGGCCTTTGCGACAACGCATCCGCGTGACGGATGCATCCAGGGCCGCACCAGTAGCCCCGTCAACACGGACAGCGCGGGTCGGCTCCCTCCAACCGTCCGAGCGTCCACAAACCCGTGGCCGCCTGGAAACCCACGGGGTCACTCCCCGGGACCTGCCTCGCGGCCTCCGGAAGAAGGCCTCACCGCCGGGAGCGCGGAACCCCACCCGGGTGCCTCACGACTCGGCTTCTCCTTGTCCACGAGGGCAACAGAGGTTCTTGTGCAAGACAGTTGCATCAGTGTCGCGAGCGCCCATCCGCCCCCACGCCTCGGAGAGTCGGGACGGACCCTCCGGGTTGTTTCGTGACACAGGTGAAAGTGCATGGCAGTTGCGTTAATTGAAAGGACATCATGGGAGCCAAGAAACTTGCCGCGCAGCCGAAGCTCACCGAGTTCCAGGACCGCATCCGTGCCGCGGGCCTGCGCAGCACCGCGCCCCGCGTGGCGGTACTGAGGGAGCTGGAGAGCGCCTCCTCGCCGATGAGCCATGCCGACCTGGTGGACTCGCTCGGTGACGAGGGCTACGACCGGGTGACCATCTACCGCAACCTGACGGACCTGACGGAGGCCGGGCTGGTGGTGCGGGCGGACCTGGGGGACCACGTCTGGCGCTTCGAGCTGAAGCGCGAGGGTGAGGAGCATGGCAGCAGCCATCCTCACTTCACCTGCACCGACTGCGGCACCGTGGCGTGCCTGCCGGAGGACTCGGTCAGCATCGCGTCGTCCAAGGGCGTGCCCCGCGCGGTGTCCAAGCGCGCGGTGGAAGTGCAGCTGCGCGGCCTGTGTGACCGCTGCGTGTGAGTGACGGCGGAGGCCCGCCTCCGCCCCCTCGCGGGGTGGGCGGGCCCGCCTCCTGCCGGCTCGCCTGACGCTGGCCCCCAGGGGGGCCGCGAAGCGCCGGGCCGCGAAGCGCGCGGACGGTGGAGCCACCGCCCGCGCGAGCCTTCCCGGTGTTACTGGACGGTGTACGCCACCGTGCCGCTGCAGCTGCCGCTGGAGTAGCAGCCGGCGCGAATCTGGTACGTGCCCGCCGTGGTGGCCTTGAAGCTGCCGAACGACAGCACGCCGCACGCGTCGTCGTTGGACGCCACCTGCGTGGTGCCGTTGTACAGGCGCAGGTACGTGTCACCGGTGCCGGAGGAGCCGGGCACCGTGCAGGTGCCGAAGTTGAGCGTCTGACCGGCGGCCAGGGTGACGTTGCGGTTGGTGGTGTTCTGCTGCGCGCTGTTGGTGTTGGTGGCCGTGTACGTGAACGTCACGGGCGTGGGCGGCGGCGGGTAGCCGGCGCACAGGCGCGTGCTGGTGGCCACGCCGCAGTACGCGTCGATGGCGGGCCGCACGTAGGTGACGTCCTCGCCGCGGCAGCCCGTCTCCGTGCACACGTTGACGACGTTGCAGCTCCCGTTCGCCCTGTAGTCCGTCTCGCCGCGCACCAGGATGCCGGCCACCGTGTAGCCGCTGTTCTCGTACACGCCCGAGCCGGAGTTGCCGCCGAAGGTGTCCGTGGTGGCGACGAAGTAGTCCAGCGTGCTGGCTCGCGCGTCGCGCACCGCGCCGCCCGAGTCAATCTTGAAGGGGATGCCGCTGCCCGAGCCAATCACCGTCACGTTGGTGCCCACCGCCAGCGCGGCGTTGCCCGCGCGGATGGGGGCCGGCGTGAAGCGCGGGGTGGCCGGGCGGTCCAGCTTGAGGATGGCGTAGTCCAGGTTGCGCCCGTTCACCGTGGACTGCTGGCGCGCGACGATGGACGTACAGGAGAAGATGTCCGCCGTCGTCACCGTCTGCATGGCGTTGGCGGCCGTGCGGTAGAAGTTGAAGACCAGCCGCGTGCTGGTGCAGGCCGAGGCGCTGGTGACGCAGTGGCCCGCGGTGAGCACCAGGTCATCGTCGATGAGCGTGCCCGAGCAGAACGCCGGCGTCAGGTCCGTCAGGAAGCGCTCGGTGCTGCACAGGCCGTACGCGCTCTGCAACGTGGCCGCGTTGAAGGTGACGTTGTTGGGGTTGGACGCGTTGAAGTCCGACGGGTTCATCAGCGCCACGGTGGCCTGCTGGGCGCGGGCGCGCAGGGTGGCATTCGCGTGCGCGTACACGTCCGTGCGGTTGTCCGTGCCGTAGACGACGGGCTGCTGCTCCGTGCCCGTGGGAGTGCTGTCGGCCGTGCCCGCCTCCGGGGCCGGGCCACACGCAGCGACGGAGAGGGTACACAGCAGCGTGCCGAGCAGCGTCCTGCGGGGGGAGAGCCGGGGGAGTCGCATGGGGTGAACACTCCTTTTGGGGGTGAAGGCCGCCCGCCCGACGGGCTGGAGGCCGACCGCATGCTGTCCCCACCAGGAATTATCCGCAACTCAACCAATCCACGAAGTGACGGCAGATCCGGCTCCAGGTATTGTTGCAACCCAGATGCAACAACCGCCGGGTATGCACGAATGGGGAGCCCCTGGGGCAGGATGATCCACCCCGCTACAGGCCGGCCCCGGGCGGCGCGGGCCCTTTCGTTGGCTGCTGAGCACTCCACCCGGCCGTCTTCCGGCCTCCGCTTCCGCCAGAGTGGGGGCGGACGCATCTAGTCCGCGGTGTGGAGCGGGTTCTGCCTTCCCGACCGCACCGGAGGCCTGGGTGCAACCGCTTCAGACACTGCTGGTCGTGGACGACGACCTGGATATCCGAGATGCGCTCCAGGACGTCTTCGAGCTGGAGGGCTATGCCGTCCTGCTCGCCGCGGACGGCCTGGAAGCGCTGGCCCAGCTGCGCCAGGTGGAGACGCCGCCGGGGCTCATCCTGTTGGACCTGATGATGCCGCGCATGGACGGCTTCGCCTTCCGCGAGGCGCTGCGCCACGACGAGGCCCTCTCCGACATTCCCGTGCTGGTGGCCAGCGCGGACCTGGACGTGCGGGGCGCGGCCGAGGGGCTGAACGTGGCTGGCTGGCTGCGCAAGCCGCTGGATTTGCCCGAGCTGCTGTCCGCCGTGAAGCGCCTCAGCCAGGCGGCCTGAGGACTGCCGCTCCTGCCTGCCTGCCCTCCAGTCGGGAGGACCGGGCGCGGGGACGAGCAGGTTGGCGCGGAAAGAGAGCCTCCCCACCCTTGCTCCCAGAAGTCAGAACAACTGACCGAAGGGAGAGGGAACCCATGAAGAAGCTCATCGCCACGCTGGCCCTTTGTATCGGGACCGCCGCATTCGCGCAGCAGGCGAAGCCGCCGTCCGAGAAGCAGGTGCCCGGGCCCGAGGTGGAGAAGAAGATGGACACCGGTGTCGACGCCACCGAGGTGGGGCCCGCCGTCGGCAACACCGCCAAGAAGGCCGTCGGCGCCCAGACGGAGGACGAGGGCACCTTCAAGATGGACAAGGCCATGAGCCTGTCGGGCACCATGAAGGACGCCACCGCGGACGGCGTCAGCCTCGCCCGCGCAGGCCTGCCCGACGCGGACCTGGACGTGCGTGACAAGACGGTGCTGATGCTGGACGGCAAGAAGGTGGAGAAGACCGACCAGATTCCCGAGGGCGCCCAGGTGCGCGCCAAGTTCCAGCTCGAGGGCCAGGAAGTCGTCGCCCTGGAGCTGCGCGCCACCAGCCCCAAGGGCGTGAAGAAGGACGCGAAGAAGAAGGAGCCGGGCACCGGCGGCTCCGGCACGCAGGAGATGAAGGAAGACGCCAAGAAGGCCGGGGACAAGGCCGAGAAGGCCGGCGAGGACGTCCACGACGAGGTGGATGAGACGCTGAACAAGTAGCTCGCGCGCTCGCACACCGAATGCGTCCGGACCGGGCCCGCTTCCCACCAGGGAGGCGGGCCCTGTCGTTTCTTCCGCCCAGGCCATGCCCTCGCGGGTGCCACGGTGGGAAGAACTTTCACCACCCGGGGCGCTCCACCCGGCCAGACAGGCGTAGCGGGCCCGGTACGCGGCTTGCTTTGCGCGGAGCCCCAGGAGGATTCGGTGATTCGACGACTGCTGGGCGCGTGTATCGGGGTGGTGGTGGTGACGGCGTGGGCGTGCGGTGGCTCGGACAATCCCGTCCCCACGCCTCCGCCGGTGCAGGACATCGACGAGAGTCCGGGGGCGGACGCGGGCACGGACGCGGGAGGCGACGCGGGCACGGACGCGGGGACGGACACCGACGCGGGCACGGACGCCGGCACGGACGCGGGCACGGGCACCGACGCGGGCACGGACGCCGGCACCGACGGTGGCACCACCGGCGGCACGGATGGTGGGACGGACGGGGGCACCGACGGCGGCACGGACCCGGGGCCCGTCCCGGACCCGTGGCCCACGGACAGCGTGGTGGACTACACGAAGACGTTCGGGCTCTCGAAGGTGAAGGCGGTGGGCGTGGACACCGCGCACAACATCTGGCTGCTCAACGGCGCCACCATCGGCGTGCTGCGCGCGGACACGAAGCGCGTCACGTGGACGACCTCGCCCCTGGGCCAGGCCGCGGCGGGCTACAACTCCACCGTCATCTGCGGTGGCAGCGGGGGCCGCGCCTACGTGGGCTACTACGCGGACGACCTGGACGTGGACCCGGAGTTTCCCTTGCTCCACACCAACTACATCATCAGCAAGGGAGACGCCTGCTACTACCCGTACAAGGACGCGCCCGAGTGCTACAACTACAGCCACCGCCGCCTGCAGATATACCGGGACGGCGACGTGGACGTGGTCCGCCTGGACGCCAGCGGGCAGATCACCCTCGAGGAGCACCTGCACCAGTCCATGCGGAACACGACGGACGACCAGGGCAACCCGCGCATCCAGTACGGGCCGCGCAAGATTGACGACCTGGACAACCTCGGCATCCGCAACAGCAACGACCACCACTACGACGAGGACCGCGCCATCTACAGCTGCATGACGGTGCTGACCGGCCCGGACAAGGGCGACGTCTACGTGGGCTCCAACCACGGCGTCACCCGCGTGCGCGGGCTGATGTACAACGCGCACCGCCACCCGGTGTGGTTCGTGGGCAGCAGCCAGCGGGCCGGCTACACCTACGGGCTCGGCATTGCCCAGGACGGCGACATCCTCATCGCCAATGACTGGACGTTCGGCATCGCCACGGCGACGTCCGACATGGGCGACTGGGACAACCAGAGCGAGAACTCCCCCGTCAAGACGAAGGTGAAGTCCGCCTTCCTGCCGGCCGTCAACAGCCTGGAGGAGTTCGACAACTGGCGCGGGTTCCAGCAGACGAAGGACGGCGAGTACTACCTGGGCAGCAAGGACTACGGCCTGTGGAAGCTGACCGTGGGCAAGCCCAAGGACCAGGCGCAGGTGGGCACCCAGCTAAAGGGCGCCAACGACGAGCAGGCCGCGGCCCTGCAGAACATCACCGCGCTGGCGGCCACGGGCGACGGCTCGCTCTACATCGGCACCAAGAAGGCGGGCCTGTGGCGCCTCACGCCGCAGAAGACGGTGGAGAAGGTGACGGGCGTGAAGGGCTCCGAGGTGCTGCAGCTCGTGTATGACCCGAGCGCGAAGCCGGGCATGCTCCTGGCGCTCACCGATGACGGGCTGACCGTGCTGCGCGACCCCTGAAGCCTCGAAGCGCGGGCGCGCGCTGATGGGACATGAAGCCCCGGGGTGCCCGCTGGCGCCTCGGGGCTTCGTCGCGTCTACCGCGCGGCCCGCGCCTGCACGGGCGGCTGGGGCTGGGTGGGCAGCCGGAGGATGAAGGTGGAGCCCTGCCCCTGCGCGGAGCGCACGGTGATGCTGCCGCCCATGGCCTCCACGATTTGACGGGTGATGTAGAGCCCCAGGCCCAGGCCGCCGTAGTGGCGCTCGGACACGGCGCGCTCGAACTTGCCGAAGAGGCGGGCCATGCCTTCCTCGGAGATGCCGATGCCGTGGTCCTTCACGGCCAGCACCGCCGTGTGGCCCTCGCCCACCAGCGACACCTCCACCGGCTGGCCCGCGCCGTACTTGGCGGCGTTGGACAGGAGGTTGACGAGCACCTGCTCCACGCGCAGCGGGTCCCACGAGCCCTGCAGCGGCCCGTCCAGGTGCACCGTCAGCGTGCTGCCCGCCTTCTTGAACTCCTCGGCGAAGGCGTCCGCCATCTGCCGCACCAGCTGCGCCAGGTCCAGCTCGCGCGGCTCCAGGCTCAGCTTGCCCGCGGCCAGCCGCGACACGTCCAGCAGCGTGTTGACCAGGCTGCCCAGCCGCGACAGCTGCCGCTCCAGCACCTGCGCGCGCGGCGCCAGCTCCTCCGACAGGCCGGGCAGCGCGGTGCCCACCTGGCGCTGCAGGAGCTGCAGGTGCAGGCGCATGCTGGTGAGCGGCGTGCGCAGCTCGTGCGCGGCCACGCTGAGGAACTCGTCGCGCGCGCGCACGGCTTCCTGTGTCTCGCGCAGGGCCTGCTCGCGCACCGCCCGCTCGCGCGCGGCGCCCGCGTCGCGCTGGGCCTCCACGCGGCGGCGCTCCGTCATGTCCTCCACGTAGATGCACGCGGCCACGACGGCGCCGTCGCGGCGCACCGGGTGGTAGCTGGCGCGGTACACGCGCACGCGCTCCACGCCGCCGCCGTGCTCGCGGTGGACGATTTCCACGCCCTCCAGCGGCTGGCCCGTCTCCAGCACGCGGCGCACGCGGCGGATGACGTCGGAGGCGGAAGGCGTGCCCTTGAGCACGTCCATCATGGAGCGGCCGAGGTGGGACTCGCGCGGCACGCCGTTCATGACGGCCATCGCCTCGCTCACCTCCACGAAGCGCAGCTCCGGGTCGATGAGCGCCATGCCCAGCGGCACGGTGGACATCAGCTCCGCCAGGGCCACCGGCCGCGCGTCGTCAGCGGGACGCTGGCGCCCGTCACCTCCACCACCTGCTGGCGTTGTCACGTCCGGTCCCATGTCCTGGGCCGACCCGAGCCTCGGGGTCATCGTCCCCGCGTGTGTACCAACCCCGCCCGATGACGTCACCGCGCCCCCGTAGACTGTGTGTCCAGTGGTGGAAGGATGCCCGAGTCCCGCCCGGAATCTTCCTGAAATCGCGGGGGTTTCTCCGTCACCCCCGCCGCCGGCCGCATGGAGGGCAGGCGTGCGCGGGACACCTGCTTCATCCCACCCCCACCGGCTCTCGTAGAATGGAGCCGCTCATGCAGCCCCCGGCACGGAGGAATCGACCCGAATGCGCCTGAGACGCCTCGCCCGCCGCCCCTCGCCCCATGCTTCCTCGGCCGCCCATGCGTACCGGGAGCTGCCGCACGGGGGACGCAACGAGCTGGTGGCCCGGAGTGGAGCGGACCCGTTCCGCGAGGAGCGGCGGCTGCGCTGGAGGGACCACTTCTCCCTCTCCGAGAACGTCCTCTTCGTCCCGCACATGCACGCCGAGCACGACGGGCTGAGGATCGCCCAGCTGTCGGACGTGCACGTGGGGCAGGCGACCTCCGCCATCCGCATCCGCCGCGCGGTGGAGGCGGTCAACGAGGCGAAGCCGGACCTGGTCTTCCTCACCGGCGACTACGTGACGCACAGCCCCAAGCCGCTGCCGCGCGTGCGCGAGCTGCTGGCGGGGCTCGAGGGCCCCGTCTACGTGGTGCTGGGCAACCATGACCACTGGGTGAACGGGCCCTACATCCGCGAGGGCTTCGAGCGGCTGGGCTACACGGTGCTGCAGAACGAGCACCGCCTGGTGCACGTGAAGGGCGCGCCGGTGACGGTGCTGGGCATCGACGACGGGCGCACCGGCCGCGACGACGTGGAGGCCACGTTTCGCGGGGCACCGGAAGGCGGCACGCGGCTGGTGCTGACGCACGCGCCGCCGACGGTGGAGAAGCTGCCCGCGCATGCCGGGCTGGTGCAGTTCTCCGGTCACACGCACGGCGGCCAGTTCGTGGTGCGCGGCCTCACCGAGGCCATCTTCCGCCGCGCGGGCCAGCCGTACATCAGCGGCCACTACCGCGTGAATGGCAACCAGCTCTACGTGAATCGCGGGCTGGGCTTCGGCTTCGGCGGGCCGTACCTGCGCCGCGGCGCCGAACCCGAGGTGGCCTTCTTCACGCTGCGCAGCGAAGCGATGGCCGTCGCGCGCTGAGAAGTGCCCTTCCTGGAGTCGAGCGAGGAGGTAGTGTGCGCGCGCATGCGCTCAACGCTCCTCCTCGCCGCCGCCCTGGCCCTCGCGGGCTGTGTCCACCAGGATACCCGGCACGCGCCCAAGCCGGACCCGCGCGAGACGCGGTCCGGCTTCGCCGTCATCAGGGTCGATGAAGCCAGCTACATCATCGACCCCTATTCGCAGAGCTGCTTCCTGCGCCACTGGGCCGCGGGCGGCACGCTCAACGCGGTGCCCTGCGACAAGCTGAAGCAGAACCTGCTGGAAGCGGCGCGCTACATCACCTGGATTTCCGTGCCGAAGCGGGCGGAGGACGCGGCCGGACAGACGCCTCCGCCTTCCGAAGCGCCCCCGGCTTCCGAAGCGCCCCCGGCCCGCTGAGAATGCAGAGCCCGCCGCTCAGTGCCGCAGCGGCATGCCCAGCCGTCCGCCGCCGAGCCCCTCTTCGCGCTTGCGGCTGCGCAGGCTGAAGGGCCCGGAGCCGAAATAGACGATGAAGAGGGCGCCTCCCGCCATGGAGAGGTTCTTCATGAAGTGGATGAGCTGGTTCTGCGCCTGCACCGGGTCGGTGACGAGCCAGAACTTGTGGACCATGAAGGCCGCGGCCACGAGGAAGACGGCGATGGCCGCCGCCCCCAGGCGGGCGAACACGCCCAGCAGCACCAGGAGGCCGCCCAGCACCAGCGCCACGCCGGAGGCCAGCACCGCCAGGCGCGGCTCCGGCACGCCCGAGGACTGGGCATAGGCCGTCAGCGCCTGGAGCTGGAAGAAGTGGTTCAAGCCACTGGTGATGAAGATGGCCGAGAAGAGCAGCCGGCCCAGCGGCGCAAGCACGCCCATGACGTCCTCCCTGTATCCCTCCTCCCACCCCCTCAACGCCGGTGGGCGGAAGTCATTCACAAGGTGGCCATTGATTCCTGCGGGACAGCGGGCGCCCGGCTGCCCGTCCGCCCTGCGACGATAGGACAGGGTCCCCGTCTGGTTGTCCCCGCTGCGACAACTCGCCGCACGCCCGCCCGCCACCGGGTACGTATGGTGCGCGGCGCCGTGAGAAAGCCCCTCGCCGCCACCCTCGTCCTCGCCAGCGCGGTGCTGCTGGTCCCCGGCCCCCCCGCCTGGGCCTGCGCCACCTGCGCCTGCGGAGACCCCACGCTCACCTCCATGGGCACGGAGCAGCCGTTCTCCGGCCGCCTGCGCCTGTCCACCACGCTGCGCGCGTGGGGCCACACCGTGGGCCAGGACAACGTGAATGCGCTGCGCCTGCGCGAGGCCCGCATGGACGTGGCCGCCGCGTACGCGCCGCTGCCGTGGCTGTTCCTCGCGGCCACCCTCCCCCTGCAGGCCCGCGAGGTGCGCGACGTGAGCCTCGCGCGCGAGCGCGGCTGGGGCGTGGGGGACGTGGAGGTCAGCGCCAAGGCCTTCATCTTCCAGGACAAGGACTTCTCACCCGACCACCTCTTCAGCGTGCTGGCCGGCGTGAAGCTGCCCACCGCGCCCGTGCTGCACGCGGAGGACGGGACGGAGCTGGACCTGGACACGCAGCTGGGGAGCGGCTCGGTGGACCCGCTGTTCGGCGTGGCGTACCAGCACTTCCGGGGCACGTGGTCCTTCGTCGCCAGCGCCACCGGCTTCCTCCCCACGCGCGGCATCCGGGGCTTTCGCGCCGGAGCGTCCGTGCGCACCACGCTCGCCGCGCAGTACCAGCCGGCGCCGCGCTGGGCGGTGCGCCTGGGGCTGGACGGGCGGGTGGAGCAGGCCGCGGACATCCACGGGGTGAAGGAGGAGGACGGTGGCGGCGTCATCGGCTACGCCTCGCCCGATGTCCTCTTCAGCCCGGCGACGGACATCGTCCTGGCGGCCGGCGTGCGCGTGCCCTTCTTCAACCGGCTCCATGGCCGCGTGGCCCCCACCCCCATCGCGATGATGTCCGTCGCGTATGACCTCTGAGCGCCCGCCCATGAAGCCCTCCGTCTTCACCGCCGCCCTCCTGTGTCTCGCCGCCTGTGGGGGCGGAGACCGCGTGGAGGGCATGGCGCTGACCCTTGGCGTCACCACCGCGCGCGCCCGCGCCGCCGTGGACGCGCAGGGCCCGCGCACCCTCGTCAACGCGCAGGGCACGCGGGCGTCGTTCACCCGGGCGCTCGTCACGCTGGGCAGCGTGGAGCTGCTGCCGTGTGAAGAGGCCGGCTGGCGGCGCCTGCTGCGGGGGCTGTCGCCCGTGGGCACCGCCTGGGCGCACTCGAGCTCCAGCCCCCGGCGGCTGGGCACGCCGCATGTGCTGGGCCTGGATGGCGCGGATGGGGACGTCACGGAACTGGGCGTGCTGCGTCCTCCACCGGGCCGGTACTGCCGCGCGCGGCTCACCTTCGAGCCGGCCGACGCGGATGCGCAGGGGCTGACCTCCGCGTCGGAGGGCCCCGAGCCCGTGGACATGGAGGGCCGCAGCCTCCACGTGCGCGGCACGCTGTCCCCGAAGGAGGGCGGCGAGGCCCTGTCGTTCGACGCGACCAGCGCCGGGCGCTCGTCCGTGGACGTGGTGCTCGACGGGCTGACGCTGTCGGAGGACGCGCCCCGGGCCACGCTCGTCTTCACGCTGGCGTGGGACACATGGCTGGATGGCGTGGCGCCCCAGGAGCAGCCCACGCGCGTCGACCTGCTGGGCAACGTGGCCCGCTCCGCGTCGGCCCGGTCGTCCGCCGCGCCATGACGCCCGTGGCCGCCGACACCTCGCCAGGGGGCCTCCATCCGGAGTACTCCTCCGCCGTGCCATGAAGACCGAGCCCGACGACACCGCGCTCCCCGAGCCCTCCTCGCGCGCGCGCATCAACCTGGAGTGGCTGCTGCGGCTGCGGTGGGGGCTGCTGCTGGGCCAGGCGGTGGTCATCGCCGTGGCGGCGTACGGGTTGGAGCTGGCGCTGCCCGTGCCGGTGCTCGCGGCGCTGCTGGGGCTGGAGGCGCTCACCAACCTGTCCGTGCGCGCGTGGCTGCACCGGGCGCGGCGGGTGACGGAGGGCACCATCGGCAAGCTGATGCTGTGGGACACGCTGGTGCTCACCGGCCTGCTGGCCCTCAGTGGCGGCACCCACAACCCCTTCACCACGCTGTACCTCGTGAATGTGGCGCTGGGCACGGTGCTGCTGCCCGCGCGGTGGACGTGGAGCCTGCTGGGCTTCACGCTCGCCGCGTTCGGCTCGCTCTTCGTGCTTCCGGACGTGGAGCTGCCGAGCGGACTGTCCCGGCCGGACCACGCGGAGCTGATGCGGCTGCACATCAATGGCATGTGGGTGGCCTTCGCGGTGGCCGCGGGCTTCATCGTCTACTTCGTCCAGCGCGTCACCCGGGCGCTGGGCGCGCGCGAGCAGGAGCTGGCCCAGGCGCGAGCGCTGCACGCGCGGCGGGAGAAGGTGGCCTCCCTGGCCACGCTGGCGGCGGGCGCGGCGCACGAGCTGTCCACGCCGCTGTCCACCATCGCCGTGGTGACGAAGGAGGTGGAGCGCGCGCTGGCGGCCTCGGGCACCTCGGAGGGCGTGCGCGAGGATTTGCGCCTCATCCGCCAGCAGGTGGACCGCTGCCGCGACGTGCTGGTGCAGATGTCCGCGGACGCGGGGCAGACCACCGGAGAGCCCTTCCACGCGATTGCGCTGGGACGGCTGGTGGAGGACACGCTCGCGGAGCTGCCCGGCGCCGCGAGGGTGCGCGTGGAAGTCCCGGCCGAGCTGAGCGCCCGGCAGGTGCATGGCCCGCCGCGCGCGCTGGCCCGGGTGCTGCGGGGGCTGGTGAAGAACGCGCTCCAGGCCACGCCGGAGGCGAGGCCCGTGGAGCTGCGCGTGCGGGCGGAGCAGGACCGCGCGAAGCTCGAGGTGCGCGACGGCGGCCCGGGCATGCCCGCGGAGGTGCTCGCGCGGGCGGGCGAGCCGTTCTTCACCACCAAGGCCCCGGGAGAGGGCATGGGCCTGGGGCTCTTCCTCGCGCGCACGCTGGCGGAGCAGCTCGGAGGCTCGCTGGAGCTGCGCTCCGCGCCGGGCCAGGGCACCACCGCGAGCCTGGCGCTGCCGGTGGGCGCGGAGGCGGCGCCATGAGCACGGTCGGAGCGCACCACCCCAGCCTGCTCCTCGTGGACGACGACGCCACGCTGCGCGAGCGGCTGGCGCGGGCCTTCCGCGAGCGGGGCTGGGACGTCACCACCGCCGGGGACTACGACGCGGCCCTCGCCGCCGCGCGCCGCGAGTCGCCCGAGTACGCCATCGTGGACCTGCGCATGCCCGGCCGCAGCGGCCTGGAGCTGGTGAGGGACTTGCTCGCCGTGGACGCCGCCACGCGCGTCGTCGTCCTCACGGGCTACGGCAGCATCGCCACCACCGTGGACGCCATCCGCCTGGGCGCGGTGAACTACCTCCCCAAGCCCGCCGACGTGGACGACCTCCTCGCCGCCTTCGCCCGCGCCTCCGGTGAGCCCTCCGTCGCGGCCCCCGAGAGCTTCGAGGCGCCCTCCCTCGCGCGCGCCGAGTGGGAGCACATCAACCGCGTGCTCGCCGACTCCGGCGGCAACATCTCCGAGGCCGCGCGCAAGCTCGGCATCCACCGGCGCTCCCTGCAGCGGAAGCTGCAGAAATACCCGCCTTCCCGCTAAAGCCCTGGCCCCCGGGTGGGGACACACCCTGTTCGCGCGGGCCCCTTTCGCGGTAGGTGGAGCGGATGTCCACCGCACTCACGCCCCGCTCTCGCAGTGAATTGGCTCGCGGCCGCTTCGGCCAGAGCCGCTACATGATTCGCCGTCAGTTCTTCAAGCTGTTCGGCGGCGCGTTCCACATCTACGACGAGGCGGGCAACGTCGCCTTCTACTCGAAGATGAAGGCCTTCAAGCTGAAGGAGGACCTGCGCATCTACGGCGGCGAGGACATGCAGGACGAGCTGCTCACCATCAAGGCACGCAGCATCCTGGACTTCGGCGCCACGTACGACGTCACCGACGCGTCCACCGGCGAGCGCGTGGGTGCGCTGCGCCGCAAGGGCCTGCGCTCCCTCCTCCGCGACGAGTGGCTCATCCTCGATGCGAACGACCAGGAGCGGGGCAAGATTGAGGAGGACAGCATGGTGATGGCGCTCGTGCGCCGCCTCCTCACCAACCTCATCCCGCAGACCTTCAGCGGCGCCGTGGGCGGCACGCCCGTGCTGACCTTCACCCAGCGCTTCAACCCCTTCATCCAGAAGGTCGACCTCGACTACTCCATGGACAGGGAAGGCAAGCTGGACCGCCGCCTGGGCATCGCCGCCGCGGTGCTCCTGTGCGCGATTGAAGGCCGCCAGTCCGGGGGCTGAGAGCCCCGGGCCCCGCTTCCCGCACCGGCAGAAAACAAGACGGCGGCCCCCCGGAAGGGAGGCCGCCGTTGTTGCTACAGCGAGCAGCGCGTTACTTCGCGGTGGTGATGGTCCCCACCGCCACGTCGATGGCCTGCAGCGAGCCGGAGGCCGGCAGCGCGTGCGCCTTGATGACGGTCAGCGGCACGCGGGTGCCGGCCGGCGTCGTCTCGGTGGCCTTCACCGTCAGCGCCACGGACAGCAGCGCGCCGGTGTACTCGTGCGCCGGGGCGCCCTTCTGGAACACGCCCACGCTCAGCGTGCTCCCCTTGACGCCGCCCTTGAGCAGGTGGGGCGCGGTGCCCAGCACGAAGCCACGGTTGGCCACGTACTCGTCACCGTCCACCATGGACCAGGCCGCGGTGGCCGCTTCCAGCGCCAGCGTCAGGTCCGCGCCGCGGCCGGACTCGCCCGCGGGGCCCACCAGGTCCAGCACCAGCGTGTTGCCGGAGGACTGGGCGGCGTTCTTCACCAGGCGCCAGCCCGTGCCCACCGGGTCCACGTAGTTGACGGTGCCCGCGACGGGCACGGTGAGGGTGGCGGAGGCCTTCTTCGACCCGTCCGCCACGCTGGTGGCCGTCACGGTGAACGTGCCCGGGTGCTTCGGCGCGGTGTACACGCCGGAGCTGGTGACGGTGCCGTTCGCCGCACCGCCCTCCACCGCCCACGTCACCGCCGTGACGTTGGTGCCCGTCACCTCGGCCGAGAGCGCCACGGTGGCGCCCTGGTCGAGCGTCGCCGTCGCGGGCGTCACCGTCACCGCCACTTCGGGGATGACGACGGGGGTCACCTGGATGAGGGCGGAGGCCTTCTTCGTCGGGTCCGCCACGCTGGTGGCGGACACGGTGAACGTGCCGGCGCGGTTCGGCGCCCGGTACAGGCCGGTGCTGGTGACGATACCGTTGTCGTCGCCACCCTCCACCGCCCACTGCACCGCCGTGACGGTGGTGCCCGTGACTTCCGCCGTCAGGGCGAGGGAGACGCCCTCGGCAATCGTCGCCGTCTCCGGAGTCACCTTCACCACCACGTCCTCGGGGATGACCGCCTCCACGGTGATGGTGGCGGAGGCCTTCTTCGTCGGGTCCACCACGCTGGCGGCCGTCACGGTGAACGTGCCCGCGTGGTCCGGGGCCGTGTACACGCCCGTGCTGGTGACGGTGCCGTTGGCGTCACCGCCCTCCACGGACCAGGTCACCGCCGTGAGGGTGGCGCCCGTCACTTCGGCCGTGAGGGTGGTGCTGGCGCCCTGCGCAATCGTCGCCGTCTCCGGGGTCACCTTCACCACAATCGACGGAGCCGTCACCGGCTCCACCTTCACGGTGGCGGTGTCCTTCTTGTCGGTGTCCACCGCGTTGGTGGCCACCACGGTGTACGTGCCGGCCGTGGCCGGGGCGGTGTAGACGCCCGCGCTGGTGATGGTGCCGTGGGAGTCGCCTCCCTCCACCGACCAGAGGACGCGCGGGTCCTTGGCGTCTTCCACCGTGGCGCTGAAGGTCGTCTTCTCACCGACCTTCACCGTCACGGACTTCGGAGTCACCGTCACCGGCCCCGAGTCAGGCTCGGTGCAGGCGGCGAGCGCTCCAATCAGGAGCGGAACAATGAGCCTTACAAGCGTTTTCATGGATTACCGTCCGAACTGGCTGACGAAGAGGGTGATGTCGTTGTCGTCCACGGAGCCGGCGCCATCGAGGTTGGTCTCCTCGGTGCCGTTGGAGCCGTAGGTCTGCGCGAGCAGGCCCATGTCCTCTCCGTCCACGACGCTGTCTCCGTTGATGTCTCCGGTGAAGACCTGAATGGTCGCCACGGCCTTCGCCGCGGGCACCACGACGCTCGCCGCCGTCACGTGGCAGAGGCCACGGACCGCGGGCGCGGCGTAGAGGCCCGTCGGGCTGACGGTGCCGCACACGCGGCCCTCCGCCACGGACCAGGACACCGAGGTGTTCACCGCGTTGGCCACGCTCGCCTGGAGCTGGGCCGTGCCGCCCACCGCCACCACGTGGCTCACGGCCGTGAGCTCCACCGTGACGGGCGCCAGCGTGAAGGTGGTCGTCGCCTTGGAGGAATGGCCGTACGCGTCGTACGCGATGGCCTCCAGGGTGTGCTCACCGGCCGCCAGGGGGATGGGGAACAGCGGCAGCGTGTACGGAGCCTCCGTGGCCGTCCCCTTGAGGGCGCCGTCCACGTAGAACTCCACGGACACGACGCCCGTGTCGTCGGTGGCCTCGGCCCGCAGGGTGTAGTTCTCGTACATGCCCTCCAGGCTGGCGGTGATGGTCGGCGGGCCCATGTCCTCCACCTCGGAGTTGTGGACCTCGAACTCCACCACGCGCTCCGTCACGTTGCCCGCCGAGTCCGTCGCCCGGGCCTTGAACTGGTGCGGGCCGTTGGACAGGCTCGTCGTGTTGAACGGCGCCGCGTAGATGCCCTGGACGTTCGTGAACGAAGTCACCGGGGCGTCGTCCACCAGGAACTCGAGGGAAGACGTCCAGACGTTGTCGCTCACGGAGGCCGTCAGCTGCACCGTCCCGTAGCTGCCCTCGACCGCCGCGGAGAGCGTGGGCTGCTGGACGTCCGCCTGGGTGGAGGTGACCAGGGTGACGTCGTCCAGGAAGAACTGGACGTCGCCGTCTTCAATCTGCATGGCCGCCGTCTGGTCCACGTCGAAGAACAGCTGCACCGTCTGGCCCTTGTACTGCGTCAGGTCGAAGCGGTGCTGGAAGTACGCCGCGTTGGTGTCATCCGCGTTGGAGAGCGTCTTCAGCGTCGCCAGCTCGGTGCCGGCGGAGTCCCGCACCTTCGCGCTGAAGGTGTGGTGCGCCTGCCCGTCGGTGAACCCGCCGTTGTAGATGCGCAGCCAGAAGCTGAAGATGGCCGAGGTCGCGGTCGCCGGAATCGCGACGGCCTGACGGACGGAGTGCCGCACCGGACCCGAGGTCCAGAAGATGTAGAAGCGGCTGCCCGTGTGCGCGAAGGCCGCGCTGGTGAAGATGCCCGTCGAGCCGGGCACCGTCGTCGCAATCGTCCAGCTCGAGGAGGACTCGAAGCCGGGGTTGAGCACGCCCTGGGTGGCGGTGGGGTCCACGTAGAACGTCACCGCGGGAGACTCACCCACGTTGCCGCCCGCGTCCGTGGCCCGGGCGACGAGCGTGTGCGCGCCGGCCGTCAGCGTGGAGAGGTTGACGACCCGGCTGAACGACCTGACCGAGCTGCCCAGGGACACGCCGTCGATGAGGAACTCCACCGCGTTGACGAAGCCGTTGTCGGACACCTCCGCGACGTAGCCCACGCGCGCGCCGGAGAAGACCACGTTGGCCGCCACCCGGGGCGTCTCGGCGTCCGCGGCGTGCGTGACGCGCAGCGCGAAGTCATCCAGCTGGAAGTTGGTGGGAATCGAGGCGTTCTCGTTGCCCTCCAGGAAGATGCGCACCGTCTGGCCCGCGTAGTCCGTCAGGTCCACGCTCTGCTGCACCCAGCCCAGCGTCGTGTCCAGGTTGGACCACGTCGCCAGCGTGCCCAGCACCGTGCCCGAGGTGTCGCGCACCTGCAGCACCAGCGTGTCGCGGACGGCGGTGGTCGTCGTCTCGGAGGTGGTGAGGTTGAGGAAGAAGGTCAGCGAGGCCTTGCTGACGCCGGCGGGAATGGCGACGTCCTGGTACAGCCTGTCGACGTGCGTCGTGCCCCAGCCGTTGAGCCACACGTAGCCCTGGCCGGAGTGCGTGCCGGAGGGGACGGGGAAGTTGATGTTCTCGGGGGGGTCGGCCACCCAGCCCTCGCCGTCCTTCTCGAAGCCCGGGTCGGAGAGCAGCTGCTCGAAGCTGTTGGCGACGGTGAAGCTCGCCGGGGTGGAGCGGGCGGAGTTGCCGGCCGAGTCGAAGGCCACCGCCTCCAGCTCGTGCGCGCCGTTGGACAGCTGGGTGACGTCCAGGGGCAGCACGAAGGGCTGCGCGGTGACGGTGCCCATCAGCGCGCCGTCGACGTACAGCTCCACGCGGGCCACGCCCACGTTGTCCTGGGCCTGCGCCTGCATCCGCAGGTTGGGGGCGCTGCCGGAGATGCTCGCGACGACGGTGGGCGCCGTGCGGTCATCGTACGTCTCGGCGGTGTAGCCCACGTTGATGGCCGCGAAGGCGTTCTGCACCGCGCGGTACTCGTTGGACTGGGTGCCGAAGAGGTCCGCGGCGGCCTTGAGGCTGGCCGTGCGGGCCGCCAGGTAGTTGGCCGAGGGGTACAGGTACGTGGTGAGGGCGCGGTACCAGATGGCGCCCGCCTTGTCGTTGCCGATGCCCGTCATGCCCTCCGGCAGGTAGGTGCTGGAGTAGTCGGTGCTGACAATCATCGGCTGCGCGCCGGCCGACAGGAAGAAGAAGGCGCGGTTCATCGGGCCGCTGCTGAAGTGCACGTCGATGCTGCTCAGGCCGGGGTACCAGGCATCCACGCTCAGGCCGTCCAGCGACGGGCGGTACATGACGCGCAGGGGGAAGACGTTGAGCTGCTCGGCGATGAGCCAGTTGGCGCGCGCGTCACCAATGGTGCTGCCGCGGCCGTTGGCCACCCAGAACTCCGTCAGGGCGCCGAAGATGTCGGAGCTGGACTCGTTGAGGCCGCCCGACTCGCCGTCGTAGATGAGGCCGGCGGTGTGCGAGGTGACGCCGTGGCTCATCTCGTGCGCCGTCACGTCCAGCACCGCCATGGACTTGAAGCCGTTCGGGTCCAGGGGGAACGAGCCGTCGCCGTAGCTCATGCAGAAGCAGCCGTCGCTCCAGAAGGCGTTGTCGTAGTAGTAGCTGGCGTGCACGCGGTTGTACGTGGGCGTGCCCCGGTCATCGATGCCGTCGCGGCCGAAAATCTTCTTGTAGAGGTCCCACGTCGCCAGCAGGCCGTAGTGCGCGTCGACGGCGGCCGTCTGGCCGTTGGCGTCCTGCGTGTCACCCTCGCCGCTGTAGTTCTGCCCGTCGCCCCAGTCGTTGTCGGCGTCGGTGTAGAGGACCAGCTCGGGAATCTCGCCGTCCTGCACCTCGGCATGGCCGACGTCATAGGTGCGGATGCCCTCGCCGCCGGTGCGCGTGGTGTCGCGCAGCTCGAAGTTGCCTTCCGCGTTCTGCCAGACGTCCAGCTTGACGTCGCCGCTGTACTGCGAGTGGCCCGTGCCCTGGGTGGCGATGGTCTGCAGCGAGTTCCACTTCTTCAGCACCTCGCCCGAGTGCGCGTCGACCATGAAGTCGGTGTGCTTGACGCCGTCCTTCGGGTTCTCCAGCTCGGTGTGGATGTGGTACGCGAGCTTGTAGCCGACGACTTCCTGCGTGAAGTCCGCCGCGTTCTGCTTCGCGGCCGGCTTGCCGGGGTACCGGTTCACGAGCTGGGTCTGCGGATAGACGACGAGCCTGGCGGTGGGCTTGACGCTGTACTTGCCCTTGGGCGCCAGCTCCTCGGTGGCGCGCGCGAGCGCGGACGCCGTGCTGAGCGTCGGCGTCACGCCCATGCGGATGCCCTTGCGCAGGCCGTCCGCGGTGAGGGGCAGCTCCTGGCCGAAGGCATCCCGGTGGGTGATGGCCATGGCGCCCCACACCGGCACGCCCTGGTACACCTGCTCGAAGCGAGCGTGTGTCTGACCAAAACGGTCCGTGTTGGCGCTGGTCAGCTTGAAGTCGTCCTTCGAGCTCAGGCCCAGCGTCAGACTCTGGGCTTTCAGGCTTGACAGGGATTGCGCCACACGGGCCGGCTCCTGGGCCCTGAGCTGCGCCAGCGAGGGCTGGGCAACGGGAGTGAGTTTCTCAGCCGCGAGGGATGAGCTCGCCGAGAACAGACCGGCGAGGAGCAGAGGCCACCGAGGCCACGGCTTGGACATGGAATTGACTCCGCCGTACTACGTCAGAGGGAACTCCCGTCGACGGCACCTTTGGGGGAGTGCCTTCTCCGGAAGGGCCACGCCAACAGTGGACGAGTCCATACAACCCCGGGACGTTCCGCCATCAGCGTAACTTTTGACGAGTATACACAGTCGAAAATCAGAAGAAATGGGGGTGGACCCTTAGGTCCGCGAATCGGCCACAGGAAAGACGCGGAGTGCTGACTTTTCGCGGAGAGTCCTGTGAGTCCCAGTGGGTGGGCGCGGCCCCAACGCGAAAGGTGGGGCCTGCGCCGTCCGGGGGGGGCTACTGCCAGGGATTGGAGAAGCGCGCGTCCTGGGTGAAGGCGGTGTCCGTGAGGCTTTGCAGGAAGGCCACCAGGTCGGCGCGTTCCTCGGCGGTGAGCGTGAAGGGGCGCACCAGCGGGTCCTTGTTGGGATTGGCGCGGCCGTCCCCGGCGAAGGGGCCCTGCGTCACATTGCGCCCGCCGGAGGTGTAGTGGTCGATGACGGCCTCCAGCGTGGGGATGCTGCCGTCGTGCATGTACGGCGCCGTCAGCTCCACGTTGCGCAGCGGCGGCACGCGGAAGCGGCCCTGGTCCCTGGCGTTGTGGGTGAACTCGAAGAGGCCCGGGTTGTCCGGCGGGTAGGCGCCGTTGCCGTCCACGTCGTAGAGGCCGGTGTTGAAGAACTGCCGCTCCGGCAGCCGCGAGTCCTTCGCGCGGAACGAGTTCGTCAGGTTGGTACCGCTGTGGCAGTGGTAGCACTCCGCCCGCTCGCCGAAGAACAGCTCCATGCCCCGCTTCGCGGAGCGGGACATCGCCGTGTCGTCGCCCTGCAGGTAGCGGTCATACGGCGAGCCGCCCGACAAGAGCGTGCGCTGGAAGGACGCCAGCGCCTGGACGATGGCGTCCTTGCCCACCGGGTCGGCCGCGTCCGGGAAGGCCGCGCGGAACAGCTCCGGGTAGCGCGCGTCGGCGCGCAGCCGCGCGAGCACCTCGTCCAGCCGGGGCGCCAGGCCCAGCTCGGTGGGCACCTCGTTGAAGAGGGGCACCAGGGCCTGCGCCTCCAGCGACTCCAGCTGGGGGTTGGCCCAGGTGTACGTGGACAGGTACGCCACGTTGGCCAGCCCCGGCGCGTTGCGCGGGACGTGGTCCCCCGTGGAGCCCACCGGCGTGGCCTTGCCGTCGGTGAAGGCGCGCTGCTGCTCGTGGCAGCTGGCGCAGGCCAGCGTGCCGTTGCCGGACAGGCGGGCGTCGTAGAAGAGGTGGCGGCCCAGCTGCACCTTCTCCTCGGACATGGGGTTGTCCTCGGGGACGAAGGGCTCGGGGAAGCCGGCCGGCAGCTTCCAGTCATACGTGGGCCCGGGCGGAGTCGGGGCCGGCGGCGGCTCGCCGCCGCAGCCCGCCGCCAGCAGCGCGCCCAGCACGGCGCTCACCTTCCATGCGCGGAACATCGTGGAGACTCCCTCAGTCCAGGTCGACGGGGTTGCTCCCCACGTGGCAGACGTTGCAGGCGCCCGACATGATGGGGAACGGCATGAAGTTGACGGACGCCGTGGCCCGGCTCGTCACCCGAGGATAGAGCGACTGGCCGGGGAAGGGCGCGGCCTCCGTCGTGTAGAAGTTGCCGCTCGCGTCCGCCTCCAGCGTCAGCACCACGGTGCCCGCGCCGTTGGGCGCGGTGGAGAGCGTCAGCGTGGCGTCCGGGTTGGGCTCGCGCCTCGAGGTGACGGCGGTGCCCGCCACGGAGAAGCGCCCCGGCGCGGTGCCGTTGGGCCCGTGGCAGGCCATGCAGTTGTTCCCCGCCTCGTGGCTGGTGCCGCCGCGCTGGCTCTTCAGCGACACGGCGTCCAGTTCCGGCGGGCGCTGCACGGTGGGCGGCGGCGAAGGGCCGTCACCGTCACCGGAGCCACAGCCGGCGGCCAGCGCCAGCAGCAGCGCGGCGGAGAGGCGGAAGGCAGGGACGGACATTGGTGGGGCGCTCCGGGCTTTCAGCGGACGCGGAAGAAGGTGTCGGGCCGGGACAGCGCGCTGCCGTCCACGGACAGGCCGACCTGCTTGAAGAAGGTCGCGCACTCCGGGTCCGCCGCGCTGGACATGCAGCCGGCCATCATGTCCGACGTCCCGTCCGGCACGCGCTCCACGTCCAGCTCCGAGTAGAGGCCGGCCGCGTCCAGCACCACGGTGCTGGAGTCCGGGTCGAAGCCGTCCAGCGTCACCGTGGCCTGGTTGTCGGAGGCGCAGGTGAAGCCCTCGGCCACCGAGCCCCGGCAGCCGGCCGCGCCCAGGTGGAAGTAGTAGCTGTCATTGGCGGCGGTGCGCACGTCCAGGCGCAGGAACTTGTAGCCGCCCTGCCAGCTCCACCACATGCCGGGCGCGTTGAGCGGCGCGGGCGCGGTGGCGCCGTCCAGGTGGTTCATGTCCGGGGGCAGGCCCACCTTGAACTCCAGGCCCGTGTAGTCGTCGTGCTCGGGCGCGGTGCCCACGACTTCGCGGCGCATCAGCGGGCTGCCGGTGTCACAGGTGCCGGTGCCGTCCTCGAAGTCCAGCAGGGCCAGGGTGTCGCGCTGCCACGTGCCGTCCTGCTCCAGCGCCAGCGCGTGCCGCTCGCCGTTGGCGCGCACCAGGGTGACGTCCCGGACGTACATCTTGAAGTCGAGCAGCTCGATGACGCCGCGCGAGGTGCCGATATCCGTGTAGCTCGTCCCGCACGTCAGGGGCTGCTCACGGACCTGCGGGCTGAAGCGTACCTGGTACGTCTTCTCCTTCTCGGCACAGCCCTGCAGCAGCAACAGGGACGGCAACAGCCACAGGCCTGCGGACTTCAGGACGGCATTCATTCAACGACCTCCACGAAGGGTGGGCGGGGGCCACCCTGACGACGGGATGGGTAGCAGAGGGGCCCGGCCCGGCCGCTGTGGCATGTTGTCGCGGCGCCCACCGTGTGTGTCGGGCCGGGCACGGCACGGCCCGGCGCCCACGGTGGGACACCCTCTGCGTCTGGGGTCGGGAACGTGGCGGCGTTCAGGACATATCGCCGGCCCTTACGTGAAGAAGCGGACGCGGCCCTGCCCTCCGGTGCGCTGGCCCTCGGGGGCGTCCGGCCCTACCCATCCCATTCTCTCGATTCCTGGAGGCTGACATGTCCGCGCGCACGCTGTCCCGTGTCCTGCCCCCGCTCGCCCTGGCGCGACTGAGCCTGGGACATGGGGGCAGCCACGGCGAGGGCGGCGGCGGCGGGGGCGGAGACTCCGAGGCGCCCCGCCATGACGCGGCGCACCCGCGGGCGTCCGGTGCGGGGGGGCCCTCCGAAGGAGGCCCCAGGGCCTCGGACTTCGGGAGCGCCTTCCCGCGGACGCACTGCCTGGCGTGTCACAGCGCCGGCGTGGCGGACTGGGCCCGCGAGGGCGCTCCTCCAGGCGTGGACTTCGACACTCCCGAGGCGGTGCGCCAGCGGGCGGAGGCCATCGACGCGCACGCGGCCGCGGGGCCTGCCTCGGTCAACACCGGGATGCCGCACTCACGGGGGGCAGACGCCGCAGTCGGCCTGGCAGCTCGCGGCGGTGTTGCTGGTGCCGCAGTGCTCGGAGAGCTGGCAGGTGCCGTCGCCGCAGGTGTAGATGTCCTGCGTGCGGATGCGGGTGGTGATGGGGCGGTAGACCTTCCCGTTGTACGTGCACGTCTTGTAGTAGTTGCGCGACGTGTCCAGCTGGCAGTACGTGCTGGCGGAGCCCACATGGCCGATGACCACGGCGCAGTCCGGGTCGCCGGCCCACTGGGACAGGCCGCACGCGCGCACCGTGCTCTGGTTGTACGAGAGGTAGTCCGCGTCGTTGCCCACGAAGAGCCCCTCGCCGTTGAAGAGGTTGCCGAAGAACACCGCCTCCGGCTGGTTGAAGGTGGTGAGCTCGTCGGTGCCGATGGGGATGGCCACCCCCGTCGCGTCGCGGCCCAGCACGGAGATGTTGAGGTGCACGCCGTACTTGTTCACGTGCGCGGCCAGGCAGCCGGACACCACCTGCTGCTCCGCCAGCGTCGCCGACGCGCCGCCCGCCCAGCCCGGCGCCAGCCCCAGCACGCCCGTCCACGTGTACGTGGTGCCTCCGTACGTGTACGTGAGCGACTGCCCCGAGCCCAGCGCGCACCGCGCGATGTACCGCATCACCTCGTCCGCCTTCGCGGGGTTCGTCCCGAACCAGGTGCTGAAGCCATTCGTGGACAGGCCGTTCGTCGACAGGCCGTTCGTGGACAGGCCGTTCGTGGACAGGCCGTTCGTGGACAGCCCGTTCGTCGACAGGCCGTTCGTGGACAGGCCGTTGGTGGACAGGCCGTTCTGGGACATCAGCCCGTCCGCGTGGGTGCCGAGGGACTCGCCTTCCAGCTCCATCCCCTGCTCGGCGGGGCCGCAGCCGATGGCCGCGACGCATAGCAGCACGGGCACCCAACCCCATCCGCGCGGATGGCGGCTCCGGCTGCGGGTGACCTCGGAGTGGGAAGAGGTCTGCGGGATGAGGTGGCGCATGGGACTGCCTCCGCGTTGGGGGTGACCGCGGTTCGTGCGGTCATGACAACCGGTAAGGCTTCCCGCGCGGACTGACAGGTGTCCCCACGTGCAGATCGACCAACTCGGTCCTGCGGCAAACACGTACTCCGTGCGCCGCATGACGCTCTGTCGTTGGACAGACGTACGGAAGACGCTCGCGTCTGGAATGACTCAGGTTTTATTCATGTATCGCGCGCCGCGTTCGAGGGCGCGCGCACCTGCCGTGCGTCACGCGGCAGTGACACGGTGAAGGTGGTGCCGTCGCGCTCGGACGAGCTCACGTGCACGCTGCCGCCATGGGCCTGGACAATCTCTCGCACGATGAACAGGCCGAGTCCCAAACCACCCCGACGCCGGCCCTTCTCGCGCGCAGTCGCGGCCTGACGGAAGGGGTCGAACAGCGTGGCGAGCTGCGGGGCGGGGATGGGCGAGCCGGGGTTGTGGACCTCCAGGACGAGCCAGGTGTCCTGCTCCTCGCAGCGCAGCATCACCGGGGCGTCCTGCGCGCCGTGCTCCAGCGCGTTGCCGACGAGGTTGCTCACCACCTGGGCCAGCCGGTCCGCGTCCCAGACGCCGTCGGCGCGGCCGTCCACGTCGAAGGCGATGTGGCGGTCCGGCCACGCGGCGGACAGCTCCTCCACCACCTGACGGCACAGGGTGGCGAGGTTGGCCGGCGCGAGGTTCAGGGGGATGCCGCCGGACAGCCGCGCGCGGGTGAGGTCGAGGATGTCTGAAATCATCGTCCCCATCCGCGCCGCGCTCGTTTCAATCCGCTGGGCCAGCTGCTGCTGGTTGGAATTGTGAGGGGTGCGACGCCGCATGGCCCGCGCGGACAGGGAGATGGCGTTGAGCGGGTTGCGCAAGTCATGGCCGAGGATGCCGATGAAGCGCTCGCGGAAGCGGGCCTCCTCGGACAGGCGCTCCAGGGCGCGGTGGCGCTCGGTGATGTCCATCATGGAGCCAATCATCCGCACCGGCCGGCCCGCCGCGTCGCGCGCGAGCACGCCCCGGTCCAGCACGTGGGCCCAGGAGCCGTCACCGCGCTGGAAGCGGTACTCGGCCTGCCACGCGGCGCCCGTGGAGGCCACGAAGGCGCGCAGCCCGGCGGCCACCGCGTCGCGCTCGTCGGGGTGCACGCGGGCCTGCCACCAGTCCAGCCCGTGGATGGAGGGCTGCTGGCCGTAGCCGAACCACTCCCCCGGGCTGGCCTCCCAGCGCACGGTGCCGGCGCCCAGCTCCCAGTCCCACAGCACGTCATGGGTGGCGCGCGCCGCCAGCCGGTAGCGCTCCTCCGCCTCGCGCAGCGTGGCCTCCGCCTGCTCGCGCTCGGTGCAGTCCATGACGACGCCCACCATGCGGTGCGCGCGCTCGCCGTCGCGCACGCCCTGCCCCACCGCCTCGTACCAGTGCGTGGCGCCGTCCGCGTGCCGGCAGCGGAACTTGAGGGTGTAGGGGCCGTCCGCCGCCAGCGCCTGTTCAATGGCGCGCGCCACGCGGGGCCGGTCCTCCACCACCACGCACGAGAGGAAGCCCGGCAGCGAGCTGCCCAGCGTGCCGGGGAGCTGCCCGAAGAAGGCGTCCGCCTCTTGCGACCAGGTGACGGCGCGGCGCGCCTCCGTCCACTCCCACGCCACCATGCGCGCGGTGGCCAGCGCCAGCCGCAGCAATTCCTCGCGGGCCCGCAGCGCGCTCGCGCCCTCCAGCGCGGCCTCCGCCTTGCGCCGCGCCTCGCGCTCGCGCTCCAGCGTCTCGCGCAGCGCCTGGGCGTCCTCCTCCACCGGGGGCAGGAGCCACAGCGAGAAGCCCTCGCCCTCCTTCACCGCCACCGCCTGGAAGCGCGCGTCCAGGCCCTCGCAGCGCACCCGCAGCGGGACGGACAGCGGCACGCCGGTGGCGCCCAGGCGCACGCAGTCCTCCACCTCCAGGCCGCTCACCCCGTCGGCGGGCCAGCGCGACAGGTGGGCGTCCAGCCCCCAGTCGCGCACCACGTCCCCGGCCGCCGCGTTGTACGACGTCCACTGGAAGTCGAGCACCTCCCCGGAGGGGCTCCGTACCGGCTCGAAGAAGAGGCAGGGCGCCGGGCTCCCGGCATGGGGCGTCCATGCCAGGGCGGACCCTGGGAGTGATGACAGACCCACCATCGGCGATTCCCCCAGCGCGCGCCGCCACACCCGCGGCACGAAGCATGCGGTGGAGGAAAAGAGTGCCATGTCCCCACCGGAGCGAGCCTGTCCCGGGGTACGGCCCCCCGGCCCAGTGCTCACCCGTGAGCACTTCGCGCGCTCAGCGGGCCGCCGTACCCGGCAGGGCGGACAGGGACTCCTTGAAGTGACGCATCACCCGCTCCCACATGCGCTGGTTGACGAGGGGGTCGCCCACCATGTGCGTGTGGCCGCTGAGGGGCAGCAACTCATGCGGCTTGCCGGCGCGGAACAGCGCGTCCGACAGCTTCAGCGTGTGGAAGAAGTAGACGTTGTCGTCCGCGGTGCCGTGGATGAGCAGCAGCCGGCCGATGGGCTTGTCCTGCTTCGCGTAGGTGAGCAGCGAGCTCTTCTCATAGGCCTCCGGGTGCTCGTCGGGCATGCCGAGGAGGCGCTCGGAGACGTGCGTGTCGTAGTCGCGCCAGTCCGCCACCAGCGCGCCGGCGACGGCGGCCCTGAAGACGTCCGGCCGCTCCATGGCGGCGAGCGCGCTGATGTAGCCGCCGTGGCTCCACCCGACGATGCCCGCGCGCCGCAGGTCCACCTCGGGCATCTCCGCCGCGAGCGCCTCGAGCGCGGCGACCTGGTCCTCCAGCGTCACCAGCCCCAGGTTGTACTTCACGGCGTGCAGCCACGCGCTGCCCCGCAGCGGGGTGCCGCGCCCGTCGAACTTCACGACGAGGAAGCCCTGGTCCGCCATCCACTGCGACATGAGGCTCTGCGCCATGCTCTGGTGGACGCTGGTGATGATGGCGCCGCCGTACACGTCGACGATGACGGGCAGCTTCACGCCGGGCTTGAAGTCGCGCGGGCGGACGATGGACGCCCAGAAGCGCTCCTTGCCCACCTGGCGGACCTCGAGGCGGGGCTGGAAGGGCGGCTCCTTCGCCACGGAGGGCAGCTCCCCCACGCGCGTGCCGTCCGCCTTCAGCACCAGGGCGCGACGCAGGCTCGTGGGCCCCTCGGTGAAGAGCACGGCGAGGTTGCCCTTCTCGCTCATGCGCGCGTGCTCCAGCGCCGGACCGCCCGACGTCACGCGCGTGGGTGCCCCGCCCTTCACCATGCGCCACAGGTAGCGCTCGGTGGGGTTGGGGCCGCCGAGGAAGTACACCGTGTCCTCCTGGGGGAGGTAGCGCACCAGGGCGCGGAAGCCGGCGTCCGGCTTCACCAGCGAGCGCACGAGCGCGCCGTCCGCGCCGCGCAGCTCCAGCTCCGGCGCGCCGTTGCGCTCGGTGAGCCAGAGAAAGCCGCTGCCGTCCGGGAGCCACTCGGGAAAGGGTGGGTGCAAGTCCAGCCACGCGTCGTCCTTCTCCGTGAGCAGCACGCGCGTGCGGCCCGTCTTCACGTCCACGGCGAGCACCTGCTCCTCGGTCTGCAGGCGGTTCTGCACCAGCAGCGTCAGCGGCCCCTTCGCCGGCCAGGCGACGGAGGCGAGGTACGGGTACTTCTTCGCGTCCCAGTCCACCCACGTCGTCCTGCCGCCCGTCACGGGCGTGAGGCCCAGACGCACCTTCGCGTTGGCCTTGCCCGCGCGCGGATAGGGGAAGCGCTGGGCGCCGCGCTCGGGGTGCATGACGTCGACGATGGTGAACTGCTCCACCTCGGAGGTGTCGGACTCGGCGTAGGCGATGAGCTTCGAGTCCGGGCTCCACCAGAAGCCGGAGAAGCGGCCCATCTCCTCCTGGGCGAGGAACTCGGCCAGGCCGTGCGTCTTCTCCGGCGTCCCGCCGCGCGTCACGCGGGACTCGGTGTTGGAGGCGAGGTCGACGCGGTAGACGTCGTTGTCGCGCACGTACGCGACCTGGCGGCCGTCGGGGGAGAACTGCGGGTCGATGGTGCCCGGGCCCGTCTTCAGCTCCGTCACCTTTCCGGAGGTGCGCTCGACGACGTAGAGGCGGCCGGACAGCGATAGACGGAGGCGCTCGCCGTCCTTGGACAGCGCGAAGGAGGCGAAGCCGGAGGCCACCATGCGCATGCGCTCGCGCCGGGCCTTCTCCTCGGAGGTGAGCGTCTCCTCGGCGCCCTTGAGGAGCGACTCCGGGGTGAGCACCTCGCGCGTCTGGCCCGTCGCCACGTCGAAGGCGAAGAGCGTCTGTGCGCCGGAGGGCGGTTGGCCCCGGAGGAAGAAGACGGTCTTCTCGTCGGGGGTGATGCTGCCGAAGCCGGGACGCCCGAGGTTGAAGTTGCGCGTCTCGGACAGCTGCCGGAGGAAGGAATCCTCCTTGGGGGCGGAGGGCGGCGCGGGCTTCGGCTGGGCCAGGACGGGAGCGCTCAGCAGGACGAGCGCCGCGAGGAGGTAGCGCATGCGGGGGTCGGCCCCCCCCGTGTCAGAGGTTGCCGCTCCGTGACTGCGAGGGGTCACTGGGACCCCACCCTACTCCAGGCTCCGTGCGGGTACAGCGGCACGGCAAGCGCGGCTCAGGCGCCGTGCCGGGGCAGCCGCACGGTGAAGGTGGTGCCGTGCTCCTCGGAGGACACCACGTCCACGCCGCCGCCGTGGCCACGGACGATGTCGCGGACGATGTAGAGCCCCAGGCCGATGCTCCGGCTGGACTGGCCCTCCTTCAGCGTGCCGCGCGTCATCGGCTCGAACAGGCGCGGCAGCAGCTCCGCGGGAATGGGCGTGCCACCGTTGAAGACGGACAGCAGCGCCGTGTCCCCGTCCAGCCGCGCGCCCACCCGCACCGGCGCGCCGGGAGGGCTGTACGTCAGCGCGTTGCTCAAGAGGTTCGTCAGCGCCTGCGAGATGCGGTCCGAATCCCACTCACCCTTCAGCTCGGACGCCACATCCAGCTCCACGTGCCGCCCGGGGTGCGCCACCAGCACCTCGTCCACCACCTGGTGCACCACGTCCTTCAGGTCCGTGGCCTGCCGGTGCAGCGCGATTCCGCCGCCCAGCCGCGCCTTGGTGAAGTCCAGCAGGTCGCGAATCATCCGCGCCGCGCGCTCGGTGGCCTGGTTGATGCGCACCACCATGCGCTTCTGCGAGTCGGACAGCTCGCCCTTCTTCTCCATCAGCCCCGCGGACATGGAGATGGCCGCCAGCGGGTTGCGCAGGTCATGCGAGACGATGCCCACCAGCTGCTGCTCGAACTCGGCCCGCCGCCGCAGCTCCTCCTGCGCGCGCCGCTGCTCCGTGAACAGGCGCGCGTTCTCGATGGAGATGGCCGCCTTCGCCGCCAGCTCCTCCAGCAGCCCCAGGTCGTCCCGTGTGAACGGCGGCCGGCCCGGACTGAAGCGGCACAGCGTCAGCACGCCCACCACGCGGCCCTGCATGCGCAGCGGCACGCCCACCAGGCTGTGCATGGGGAAGCGCCGGCCCGCCTCCTGCCGCTCCGGCTGCAGCATGGCCAGCAGCGCCTCCTGCGTCAGGACCGGGATGAGCTGGGACTGGCCGGACTCCAGCACGCGCCCGCTGAAGCCCTCGCCGGAGCGCAGCGGCATCTGGAGCACCGAGCGGTAGAGCGCCTCCGCCTCCGGATTCTCGTGGTGGAAGGTCTGGAGCTCCAGCCGCTCTCCGTCAGCGGACAGGAGGTAGAGCGCACACGCCTCCGCGAGCTGCCGCGCCACGTACCGGGCGATGGTGTCCAGCAGTCCTTCCAGGTCGCGGTTGGTGACGCTGAACGCGTCCGACGCCTCACCCAGCAACCGCAGCCGCGCGGCCGAGGCGCGCGCCTGCTCGTGGGCCCGGCGCTCGTCGGTGGACAGCCGCACCCGCTCCAGCGCCTGCGCGCACGCGTGCGCCAGCGCGGTGAAGAAGGCCCGGTCCATCTCCGTGAAGGCGCGCGGGCGGGCAAAGGACAGACCGATGGCGCCCACCGCCCGGCCCTTCACCAGCAGCGGCAGCGAGACAGCCGCCTCGTGCACGCCGCGCGCGTCCACGTCCGGATAGTGCTCCTGCCACTCCTCCAGCGAGCCCAGCCACACGGGCCGCTGCTCCCGCACCGACCGGGTGAGGGGAATGGGCGAGGACAGCGGCATCCGGCGCCACTGCGCCAGCACCGCTTCCGAGTAGCCGATGGAGTCCACGACTTCGAGCGCCTCGCCGGCCTCGTCCAGCAGGTTGACGGCCGCCGCCTTGGCTCCGGCCGCCACCAACCCCTGCTCGAAGAGGGCGCGGCAGACCTCCTCCACCGTCCCCGCCTCGGACAGGCAGGCGGCGAAGTCGCGCAGCCGGTCGATGTAGCCGGACGCCCGCAGCGCGGCGTCGCGCGCCTCGGCCTCCTTCTGCTTCAGGAGCTCCGACTGGCGCCGCACCTGCTGCTGCGCGCGGAACAGGTCTACGAAGACGGACACCTTCGAGCGCAGCACCTCCGGCGGGAAGGGCTTCTGCAGGAAGTCCACCGCGCCGGCGGAGTAGCCGGTGATGAGCTCCACGTCGTCCCGGCCGTAGGCGGTGAGGAAGATGATGGGGACGTTGCGCGTGCGCTCGCGCTGCTTGATGAGCGCCGCGGTCTCGAAGCCGCTCAGCCCCGCCATGCGCACGTCGAGCAGGATGACGGCGTACTCCTCGCGCAGCAGGAAGCGCAGCGCCTGCTCACCGGAGGGCGCCTTGTCCATCCGCACGCCGAGCGGCTCGAGGATGGCCTCCAGCGACACCAGGTTGGCGGGGTTGTCATCCACCATCAGCACCGCGGGCGCATCGCTTCCCGCCAGGACGGCGTGGTGCGAGGACTCGTCGGGGGGCGGCAGCAGCTCTGGCGCCAGCATGAGGTTCGGCGCTGTCACCGCATGGCGGCGAGCGGGAACCCCCAGTCGCGCAATCCACTCGGCCATCGTCGGAATCCCGTCCTGGAACATGAAGAGGTCACCTGGGTGTTCGGCGGTCCGGAGTGCGTCCGGGCCCATGACTCCCCGAGGGCGGGGCCCCTGGGAACAAGCCTGAGCTTACGATTACACCGCTGCGGCGGGGCGCGTGCCCCGCACGGCGGCGGGGCGGGCGGGTAAGCGTGCGCTATCCATCATTCCCCCTGCTCAATAGCGGCCCTTCACTCCGAGGATGGGCAGGACGACGGGCAGCCCGACGGCCTCCTTGGTGAGCGGCCGTCCGCCACCGCCGTTGTACTCGAAGCCCACCGTCTCCCGGCTGATGGTGACGTTGAGCATGTCCAGGTACGCCTCCAGGTTGAAGGAGTCGTAGACCCACGCCTTGGACAGCCGCAGGTCGAAGCGGAAGAAGCCCGGCAGCCGGTCCACCTCGTCCCGGTCCGACTTCACCCACGCGGGCCGGCGCGCGTCGTCCTCGCCCTGGCGGTGCGTCTGCGTGCCCAGGGCGCCGTACTCCGGGCGGCCGCTGTTGAAGTGCACCACCCCGCCCACCGTGATGCTGTTGGAGAACTTGTAGCTGAGCACCAGGTTGACGATGTGCGTCTGGTCGAAGACGAAGGGCAGGTCCTTCTCGGCCTCGCCAATGACGTTGCCCGCGCCGTCGTGGCGGTAGAAGCGCGTGAGGCGGGTGCTGCGCTGCAGCGTGTAGGAGAGCCACCCGAACCAGTTGTTCCCCAGCGGGTGGCGGATGAGCACCTCCAACCCGTACGCCAGGCCGTTGCTGGTGAAGTCCGGGAAGTCGATGTCGCCCCGGTCCGGGATGAGGCCGCCGCCGTCATCGTCGTCGTCCTCCTCCTGGAAGGCGCGGCGCAGGGCGCGCGCCTGGCGGGCCCCCTTCGTCACGTCCACGTCGTCGGGCAGGTCGGGGTCCACGTCGTCCACCAGGCCCTCGTCGGAGAAGGGCGTCAGCTCGATGGTGCGCACCATGGGGTTGACGTAGACGTCCAGGCCCACCTCCAGCCCCCGCCACGCCTTCCACTCGGCGCCCGCGGAGACCTGGATGCCCTCCTGGAGCCCGAGCAGCAGGCTGCCCACGTCCACCACGGGCAGGCTGATGAGGGAGGTGGGCGGCTGGTGGAAGAGGCCCGCGCCGCCCTTGAGGGTGAGCGTCTCCGACATCTTCCTGCGCACGGTGAGGCGCGGCTCCAGCGCGGCGTGGTCGATGCCGGGCGACAGGTGGTAGTTGTCCATGCGCAGGCCGGGCACCACGGACCACTTGTCGTCGGGCTGCCACACCACTTCCGCGTACGCGCCCATGAAGGTGCCCAGCGCGACGGGCGCCGTCTCCACCTCCTCGGAGCTGTCCCGCGTCTCGTCGAAGATGTCGACGATGGCGCGCTTGGAGTCGATGTCCGCGCCGCCGCGCAGCGAGAGCGTCGGGGACACCGTCATCGTGTAGCCCAGGCGCGCGGACAGGGTGCCCTGGTCGATGTAGATGGCGTTGGCGTTGTCGGCCACGTCCTCGTTGATGATGGAGAAGCGGTCCAGCCCCCACGTGGCGCCCACCTCGAGCTCGCCGGGGCCCACCGGGTGGCGGTAGCGCAGGTCCACGCGGTGGAAGATGATGGACTGGAGCGCCGTGGTGCTGAAGTCGTCCTGCGCCTCGCTGCCGAAGGTGTCCGAGGACCCGAAGGCGAACAGCCGCAGCTTGCCCTTCCCGATGTCCTGCTCGATGCGGCCCTGGTAGTCCCAGAAGTCCAGCACCACCTTCGGGTTCTCCCGGCCCGGCGCGGGCGGGGCCTGGAGGCTGTTGGCCGCGAGCGCGATGATCCACGGCGTGTACGAATAGCGGCCGGCGAGGCTGACGTTGGTGCGGGTGTCCTCGAAGGGCGTCTCGATGAAGAAGCCCGCGTTGATGAGGTCCGCGTAGGCGCTGCCGTGGACGCCGTCGTCGCGCGGGCGGCTCAGGCGCCCTTCGATGGCGCCGCCCATCAGCCGCCCGTACTTCGGCGGCGGCGTGCCCGGATAGAAGTCGATGGCGTCGATGAAGTCCGGGTGGATGACGGCGGGGCCGAGGAACAGGTGGAAGAGGATGGGGACGCGGATGCCGTCGAGGAAGTAGCCCGTGGACGAGGGCTGGCTGCCGCGCACCACCGGGTAGGCCACGCCGGACAGCATGCTGCCCACGCCCGGCATCAGCATGACGACGCGGAACGGGTCGCCCATGGTGCCGGGCACCTCGCGCAGCTCCGCGTCGTGCAGCGTGACGCGGCTCACCTCGGTGCGGTCCCTGTCTCCGCGCACCACCGTCTCGTAGGGATTGATGACGAGCGGCTCCAGCCCGTACACCACTTCCAGCGCCTCCTTCGCGTTGAGCTTCTCGCGGAAGACGAAGGGCTTGTGGCCTGGCGCCACCACGCGGACCTTGTGCGAGCCCGCGGGCCAGCGCGCCTCGAAGCGGCCATGCTCGTCCGCCTGCACCGGCGCGTCCGGCAGCGCATCCGACAGCAGCGTGGCGCCGGCGATGGGACGGCGGTTGCCGCGGGTGCGCACCAGGCCGCGCAGCGTGACGGGCCCTTCGGGTGCCACGCCGCCGTCCACGCCCGCCAGCGGCACGGGGGCCTCGAAGCGGTACTCGAAGAACAGGCGCACGCGCACCGGCAGCCCGTCCAGCGTGGCCGGGTTGAAGCGCAGCGAGGGCGCGGCATGCAGCGCGGCCCGGTCCAGCTGCGGGTGCAGCGAGTCCACCAGCGAGGCGGACTCCACCTCGCCCGCCTCGTCGATGAGCAGCTCCAGCTTCACCACGCCCGCCACGCCCTCCGCCGCGAGCTGCGGCGGGTACGGCGCGGGCGAGTCCGCCACCAGCGCCGGCGGCACGAAGGCCTGCTGCGGCGTGCCCGCGTCCGCGGCGGACTCCGCCCCCGAGGCGGCGGCGCCCGGGTCCACGGCCCAGCCCGCGTCCGTGTGCGACAGCTCCCGCTCGACTTCCCGAGGGCCGGCCACGGCCGCGTCGGGCGCGCCGACGTCCTGCGCCCGGGCCGCCAGCGCCGGCACGAGCAGCGCGAGCGCCACCACGAGCGCGCACATCCGGGGACGCCCCCTCCGCCTCTGTCCACGAGTCATGTGCTTCACGATGTTTTTCGAGTCGGCCCCTGGCCCCATGAGGCCAGGGACGGGCCAGGGTGACAAGCGCCCCCGGGCAAAGGCCCACGCCTGACTGCTCTCATCCCGTCGAAGTTCCCCGCTTCCGTCAGCGGGTGGACGATGTGGGAGTCCTCGTCGGGGGAAGGACACGCGGGTCGACCACCGGGGCGGGAGGACGCGGGCGGGGGTGCTCCCCACCTTCTTCTCCACCCCGGAGAACCCCCCTCCATGAGACTCACATCCCCTTCGACCTGGAGCCGGCTGGCGTGCGCCGTGCTGTCGCTCCTCTCGGGCACGGCCGCCGTGGCCGCCGAGCCGCTGCCCGCCTTCGACCTCGAGCGCCTCACCGTGACGCCCACCTCGCGCGGTGCGCTGCTGGGCTCGGACGGCCTGCTGCTGGAGCCGGGCGCGCTGCGGCTGGCGGTGGTGACGCACTACCAGCACCACCCGCTCGTCATGGTGCGTGACGGGCGCCGCGTGGGTGAGGTGGTGCGCGAGCGCGCGCTGCTGCACCTGGCGGTGGCCGTCGCGCCGCACCCGCGCCTGGAGGTGGGCGCGGCGGTGCCGGTGCTGCTGGGCCAGGGCGGCATGTCGCTGGCGGCGCTGGGCGTGGGAGAGCTGCGGCGCTCCGGCATCGGAACGCCGCTGGTGCGCGCGCGCGTGGGCCTGCTGCGCGAGGCGGATGGCGCGCTGGTGGACCTGGCGGCGGAGGTGGACGCGGGCCTGCCGCTGGGGCGGCGCGAGGCGCTCATGGGCGACGGGCGCTGGAGCGTGACGCCGCGCCTCGCGGCGGGCCGGACGTTCGACCGGATGCGCGTGTCGGTGGAGGCGGGCACGCGGCTGCGGGAGCGCGTGCAGGTGGGCACGCACGCGGTGGGCTCGGAGCTGCCCTTCGCGCTGGGGGTGACGAACGTGGACGGCACGCTGCGAGGCGAGCTGACCCTGCGCGCCGCCGCGCCGCTCAACGGCGGCGCCCTGTGGTCCGGCGAGGTGCTGGCCGGCGCGCGCTACCTCTTCAGCGAGCGCTTCGAGGTGTTCGCCCTGGGAGGCCCCGGCCTGGGCGTCGCCCCCGGCGTGCCCGTCTTCCGCGTGTTGATGGGCGTGGGCTTCGACCCGCTGCGCGTGAAGCAGGAGGCCCCTCCCGTCCCGCTGCCCGTGCTGGCGCGCGAGCCGGAGCCCGGCGGCGCGCGCGAAGGACTGCCCGGTGAGGACGCCCTGGCCGTGCTGGAGCCCGAGGTGGAGGACGGCGCGGCGCCGCCCGAGCCCGACGTCGAGGAGGTGCTGGACCAGGACGAGGACACCGTGGCGGACGGCATGGACAACTGCCCGCGCGAGCCCGGCCCGCCGTCCAACCAGGGCTGCCCGGAGTCGGTGCGACAGGTGGTCTACCTCACCGAGAAGACGCTGGAGATTACCGAGCGCATCTTCTTCGCCTTCGACCGCGCGGAGGTGCTGCCGCGCTCCTACCCGCTGATGGACCAGGTGGCGAAGGTGCTGCGCGAGCACCCGGAGCTGGAGCGGGTGGTGGTGGAGGGGCACACGGACAACATCGGCCCGGCCTCGTACAACCGGCGCCTGTCCCAGGCGCGCGCGGAGTCGGTGTGCCGGCAACTGGAGCGGCGCGGCGTGGAGGGGACGCGGCTGCGCGCGGTGGGCCGGGGCCCGGACGTGCCCGCGGACACCAACGACACCACCGCCGGACGCGAGCGCAACCGCCGCGTGGAGTTCCACATCACCCCACCCGCCACCGCGATGCCGGGCAGCGCCCGGGAGGCCACGCCATGATTGCCCCGCCGACGTTCGACCTGGTGCGCGCCGGGGTGGCGCGCGTGGCCGGCTGGCTCGTGCTGCTGGGGATGGCGCTGCTGTGCGTGCCGGCCGCCTTCGCCGGCGAATGGGATGAAGTGGAGACCTACCTCCTCACCCATCCGGATGAGCTCACGACGTCCACCACGGCCGACTTCACCTTCACGTCCAACGCGGACGAACCGGAAGACGCCGAGTTCTGGTGCATGCTGGATGAAGAGGAGCAGTTCGTGCCCTGCCACGACGGCACCTGGCACGGCGAGGGCCTCGCGCTGGGGCTGCACACCTTCCGGGTGTACGCGTTCAACCGGCGGACGAACAAGGTGGACGAGTCGCCCGCCCTCTGGGAGTGGACGGTGGGGGAAGTCCCGCCGCCGCTCGACGCCGGCAGCCCGGGCGGTGATGGCGGCGTGCCCGAAGGTGACGCGGGGACGGGCGCGGATGGCGGCCCGTCCGGCGGCGACGCGGGCACGGGCGACACCGACGGCGGCACGCCCGCGGGTGACGCGGGAGCGGACGGGGGCGCGTCCGGAAGCGATGCGGGCCCCGCGGCCCACGACGGGGGCCCTTCCGGCGACGTGGATGGGGGGACGAACCCGGGAGGCGACGTGGACGGTGGGACGAACCCGGGAGGTAGTGAGGACGCGGGCACCGCGGACGGAGACGGGGGCACCGCGGACGGAGACGGGGGCGCGGGCGATGACGGGGGACGGCCGGACCCCGTGCCTCCGGACGACACGCCGGGTGCCGAAGCGCTGGACTACCTGGGCGCGGGCATGGGCTGCACCGGCGCGCCGGCCCCGGGCGCAATCGCGGGGCTGGTGCTCCTGGTGCTCGCGCTGCGCCGGCGGCGCGGGCACTGACACCCCGAGCGGGGCCAACGGAGGGGGCGAGCGGCTCAGGCCCGGCGCTGGGAGCGACACGGCACGGCCCACAGTGTGGGCATCCACCGAGTCCCCCAGCGCCAACCCGGCAGCCAGCCCCCGGTGCGCCCCGCCGGGAGGCCCTGCGACTCTCGGAGTCGCAATTCCTCACACCGATACAGTGGGGAGGCGGACCGCACCCCGGGGGAATCCCTTACACCGAGACACCGCCCGAGCCTGCATGGCCGCACTGCCGGCAAAGACATGCAGCACGCGCAAAGACTGCATTTGCCTTTCAAGAAACCATTTGTTAACTGAACACTACCTCAATCGCGGAAAAACAGCGTACGCGGGAACCCGATTCGAGGCCGCTCCGTCGCACACGGCGCCACCCCTCCCCTCTTCAAGTGCGGACACGCGCAAGCTGCGTGCGGCACCCGACTGCCCATCCCCGCCCATGCAACCGCATCTCTCGCTGAAGCCGGAACCCGACGTCATGACAACCCTCCGGGTCCGCCCCATGGCCCCGGAGGTGGAGCGCTCGCTGAAGCAGCGGTGCGCGCTGGCCACGCCCGAGGACACCACCCGCGGCATGTTCTTCCGGGGCGTCCTGGAGACGGTGCGGCGGCTGGGCGGCCCCGCGCTGGAGGCGGAGTGCCGGAAGCTGCTGCCGGAGAAGCGCTACCTCGACTTCTACTCCTACCCCGTCACCCACTTCCTGCAGCTCTCCTTCCTTGCGGCGCACGTGCTCGCGGACGCGTGCGGGGGCTTCGAGGAGGCCCACCGCCGCCTGGGCCAGCAGGCCACGCACGACTTCTTCGAGTCCGTCGCGGGGAGGACGCTGCGGATGCTCGCCCGCGACGAACCCCGGCTGCTCCTCGAGCAGCTCCACACGGCCTTCCGCCTGTCGGTGAGCTACGGCGAGCGCGGCATGACGTGGACGGGGCCGACGAGCGGCAGCTTCACCATGAAGCGCAACTTCATGCCGCCCGCGTACCACGAGGGCGTCCTCGCCGCGGTGCTGGAGGCGGGGGGCGCGCGGGACATCGAGGTCCACGGGCGCGACACCGGCGTGCTCACAATGGAGTACGCGGTGTCCTGGCGCTGAGGGCGCGCCGAAAGACAGACACCCGCCCGGAACGCCTGCTCCGGGCAGGGGCCGGGCGCACCGCCGGAGCCGGGCGCACCGCAGGGGCCGGGCTCACCGCTGGGGGAGGATGGCGGCGGCGACCTGGTTCATCAGCTTGAGCTGGCCGCGCGACATGCGGCGCAGCGTCCGCAGCAGCCGGCGCATCTCCGGCAGGTGGTCCTTGTCCCGGGACTCGTCCTCCCACAGGGCCGCGCCCACGGACGCCGCCGTGACGAGCCCCATGCCCACGTCCGCGGACAGCCGCAGGGCCAGGCACAGCCGGAACAGGGTGGGCACGCTGGGCATCATCTTCCCGCGCTCCATGCGCCCGTACACCTCCGCCGCGATGCCGATGCGCTCCGCGACGTCCGCCTGCGTCAGCCCCGCGCGCAGCCGCGCAATCCGGGCCTCCTCGCCAACACTCGCCGCCAGGCGCCGCTCCAGTTGCTGACGCGACTTCCTCGCGCGGTCCGTCACACTGCGGAGCCGGGGCCGCCTGCGGGGGGTAGCGGAACCTTCAGGGTGGGTCTTCACCACGTCAACCTTCTGAGTTCGGACCGAAGCCACGGCCTGAGCAGGAACAAGCCGCCCCCGGTCGCGGGCTTCCCGACTTATAACCCAGCAAGTCAGCAGGCGATATACCGATATGGCGGGTAGTGTATCCGCCCCGGGGAGCCCCGCCGCGCCCCCACCCGCCCCGTCCCCCCGCGCCTGGGACAGTGCGTGTATCCCACCTGGGACTACATCCCGGATTTCCCCCTCGAATCCCCCGACGCACCCCACCCGGGGAGTCACTCCCCGGGTAGGGCGGCGCCAGGCCGGTGGCTACAGCAGCGAGCAGAGCAGGCCGTGGTCCGTCGTGCCCTGCGGGCAGCCGGTGCCCTGGCAGAAGGCCGGGCCGGAGTCGACGGCGGGCCGGCCGAGCAGCGCCGGGACGCGGACGTCGCACGTGCCGGTGGCGGCGTTGCCGGCGCCGTCCCGGACCTCGTAGGTGAAGGTGTAGACGCGGCCGTTGCCCAGCAGCGCGGCCTCGGCGCGGACCATGGCGGACTTGCGGTCCGGGCTCAGCTGGATGTCATCGCAGGCCAGCACCCGCAGCAGCGACAGGGCGTCGTCCTGCTCGTCGGAGTGGACGCGGGTGAGGGTTGCCGCCTGCTGCATGTCGAGCGTCCCCCCGCAGTTGTCCTCCCGGAAGATGCCGTCCCCGTCCGCGACGACGAACACCTTCGTGGTGCCCTCCGGCAAGATGAGCGAGCCGGCCGCGGTGGCCTCGCACGAGGCGGCCACGTCCAGCGCGGACAGGTCCAGGCCCCCAGCGCCACCCGCTGCCCCACCGGCGCGGAGGAGGCTTCCGGAGGAAGGCCGCCCTCACGACCGCCAAGGAGGAACAGCGCCGCGAGCGCGGGGAGCGCATGACTGCGTGACATCGTTGAAACCCAACCCACTCCCAGCTCAAAGACAGCCATTCCCGTCATGGACGGCAGACGGGACGCACGCCGGGCGGCGTCCGGCGGGTGTCTGTCTTGATATTGATTGATTCCAGGCCCCCGGTGCGCGGCCCGGGCGGAGGTGCGGGGCGGGGCACTACCCACAGGGTGACTTCCGGAAACAGGACGACCATACTCGGAAGGTGAGCCGGCCGACGTGGGAGGTCCGCCGGCCCCAGGAGAGCCGCCATGTCGTCCCTGCCGTCCGAAGTCCCCCCGCCGCCACAGGTGCTGCTGCGCTCCGGCCGCACGACCTACGAGTTCGTCCGCATGCTGGGCCCCGCCCACCACGGGGAGCTGGTGCTCACCCGGCGCCTGTATGACCGGGGCTTCGGCGGCTATGCCGTCCTCAAGCGCCCGCTGCACGCGGTGGACGGGGCCCCGCGCCGGCTGCTGGAGGAGGGGCGCCTCAGCGCGCAGCTGCACCACCCCAACCTCGTCGCCGTGCACCACCTCAAGGGCCCCGACGACGCGCCGGTGCTCGTCTTCGAGCACACGCCCGGCCACCGCCTGGACGCGCTCCTGGAGGCCTCCACCCGCGCGCGGCTCCCCTTCTCGGAGGGCTTCGCCCTCTACGTCACCGCGGAAGTCGCGGACGCGCTCCACCACGCCCACGGCCTCATGGACGAGCACGGCCGCGCGCTGGAGGTGGTGCACCGCGACGTGGGCCCCCACAATGTCCTCGTCACCGAGCACGGCGCGGTGAAGCTGCTGGACTTCGGCGCCGCCTGGTCCCGGCTGCCGGGACGCGTGGCCACCGACGGGCCGGACCTGCCGGGAAGCCTCGCCTACGCGGCGCCCGAGCACGTGGCCAAGCTGGGCCTGGACGCGCGCGCGGACCTGTTCGCCCTGGGCATCGTCCTGCTCCAACTGCTCACCGGCCGCCACCTCTTCGAGGGCGCGGACCGCTTCGACGCCGAAGCCCGCCGCCGCGAGCGCGCGCGCGTCCGGGACTCCGCCTCCCTTCAGCCGGGGCTGGACGCCGCCATGCACGAGGCCGTCCGCCACGCCGCCACGCACGAGCTGACGAAACGCATCCTCGCCTACTCCCGGGCGGACCTGGAGGACGCCACGCGCGCGGTGCCCGCCCCCCTCGTGCCCGTCGTCCAGAAGGCGCTCGCCCCGGACCGGGCCGAGCGCTTCACCACCGCCGCGGAGCTGGCCCGCGCCCTGCGCGAGCACCTGCGCCGCACCGGCCAGTCCTTCGGTCGCGCGGAGGCCCTCGCGGAGCTGGCCGGCCTGCGCTACGCCGCGCTGCGCGTCCAGGGCGGCGAGTCCCCCGAGGAAGCCACGGAAGACCGGCTCCTCCCGGAAGACGACACCACCGCCTGACACCCCACCTCCCCAGCGTGTCCTCCCGGACACTCCGGGCGTCGGCGGGAGGACGCCTTCACAGTACGGCCCTGGCGGCCAGTGGACCCCGGTACAAGGCTGGGGCCCATGTCCACGCCCAGCCTCGTCCTCCTGGTGGAAGATCACGCCGACAGCCGCGAGCTGCTGGAGGAATTCCTCACGCTGGAGGGCTTCCAGGTGGAGACGGCGGGCAACGGCCTGTCCGCGTGGGAGCGCCTGCGCCGCCCGCCCATGCCGGACGCGGTGCTGCTGGACCTGATGATGCCGGTGATGAGCGGCTGGGAGCTGATGCGCCACGTGCGCGAGGACACGCGGCTGCGCGCCCTGCCGGTGGTGGTGGTGTCCGGCGCGGGCAGCTCGCAGCCGCTGCCCGAGGGCGTGCGCGCCACCGTGCCCAAGCCGGTGGACCTGGGCGAGCTGCGCGACACGCTGACGCGCGTGGTGGGGATGAACTGAGGGCGGGCGGCTGACCTTCAGTCCGGCGGCGCGCGAGGCAGCGTCACCCGGAAGGTGGTGCCCTCCTCGGAGACGGAGCGCACCTCGATGCGTCCGCCGTGGCCCTTCACCACCTGCTCGACGATGTAGAGCCCCAGCCCCAGGCCGGCGCCCGAGCCCCCCGCGTGGCCGGCGGAGACGCCGCGCCGGAACGGGTCGAAAAGGCGCGGCAGCATCTCCGGCGCAATGGGCTCACCCCCGTTGTGGACCTCCAGCACCACCGCGTCGCCCGCGTCCGACAGGCGGAAGGTGACGGGGGACTCGGGCGGGCCGTACTGGAGCGCGTTGCCGCCCAGGTTGCTCACCACCTGCAGCAGCCGGTCCGCGTCCCACTGGCCCTCGTAGCGGCCCGGCTCCACCTGCACGCGCAGGCTGCGCTCCGGCCACGCCGCCTCCAGCTCCTCCACGCCCTGCCGCACCACCGCGCGCACGTCCCCGGCCACGCGTTGAACCGGGATGCCGCCGCCCAGCCGTCCCCGGGTGAAGTCCAGCAGCTCCGAAATCATGCGCCGCATCCGGTCCGCGGAGCGGGCCAGCCGGGTGACGAGCCGCCGCTCGCGCTCGGCCAGTGTCTCGCTGTGCAGCAGCTGCGTGGCGGACAGCTGGATGGCGTTGAGGGGGTTGCGCAAGTCGTGGCTGACGATGGCGATGAGCCGCTCGCCGAAGAGGGCGGCCTGCAGGGCGGCCTCCTGCGCGCGGCGCCGCTCGGTGACGTCCACCATGGTGGCCACGGCGGCGACGATGGCGCCGTCCCTGTCGCGGATGGGCGCGCTGGAGACGAGCACCGTCAACCGCTGGCCGTCCGCGCGCGGCAGGAGCAGCTCCTCGCCGCGCACCACCTCGCCGTGGAGGACGCTGCGCATCAGCGGCCGCTCCTCGGGAGTGTACGGCCGCCCGTCGGGGTGCAGCACCTCGGGGTAGCCGCGCGTGGCGTCCTCCGCCGCGGAGGACGCGTGGAAGGACTGGCCGGTGAGCACCTCCACCTGCCGGTTGGTCATCAACAGCCGCCCGCCGGGGGCCTCGGCGATGAAGACGCCGGCGGGCATCTGGTCCAGCACCGAGGCCAGCCGCGCCCGCTCTGCCTCGATCGCCGCCAGGAGCCGCTGCCGGTCCACCTCCACCGAGCGCCGCTGGGTGATGTCCAGCACGGTGGCCACGCGCTGCACCACGCGGCCCGTCTCGTCGCGGAAGGCCGTCACGTGGGAGAAGGCGGGGAAGCGGCTGCCGTCCTTGCGGACGTGGAGCGACTCGTACTCGTGGGAGAGCTTGGAGTGCGCGGCGGACACGTGCCGGGGCAGCGCGCCTCGCGCCTCGGGCGCGAAGGTGTCCTCCAGCGACCGCCCCTTCAGCTCCTCCGGCGTGTACCCGTGCATGCGCGCGAAGGCGGGATTCACGTCGCGCAGGATGTTGTCCTCCGCGCTCACCAGCGCCACGCCCACGCCCAGCCGGGTGAAGACCTCCTCCCAGCGCCGCAGGCCGGCCTCGCTCTCGCGCAGCCGTGCCAGGGACGCCTCCGCCTCGGCGCGCGCCTGGCGCTCGCGGGCATGGGCCTGCGCCTGGGACAACAGCGCGGTGGCGCGCGCCGCCATGGCCCGGAACAGCAGCAGGTCCTCCTCGGACAGCTCGCTGGTGGCGCGGCTGCCCATCAGCGCCACGCCCAGCAGCTCCGCGTCCAGCACCAGGGGCACGCCGTACAGCGCGCGCAGGCCCGCCTCGCGCAGCGTGCGCTCCCCCACCCGCGCGTCCGTGCCCGCCTCGTGCACCAGCAGCGGCTGGCGCGAGGCGGCGATGGTGCCGCTGAAGCCCTCGCCCACCGGCACCCGGGCGCCGGGCTCCAGGCCCTCGCCCACCACGCTCTCCACGCGCAGCCCGTCCCCGTCGCGCAGCAGCACCGCGGCCACGTCCACCGCGGCCACCGTCTCGCGCAGCACGCGTAGCAGGCGCGGGAGGAAGCCGGCCACGTCCTCGCTGCCCAGGGCGGCGGTGCTGATGCGGTCCAGGGCCTGCAGCGTGCGCTCGCGCGCGCGGGTGTAGCGGCTGACGGAGGCGGCCACCGCCTCGTCCATGGCCTCGTGGAAGAGGCGCTCCGCCTCGGGGCCGGGGACGGCCTCGGCCCGGCTCGTCCACAGCCGCAGCACGCAGCCGCGCAGCAGGCGGTACTCCGTCACCACCTGCCGCAGGTCGAAGCCCTCTCCCAGCCGCTCCAGCGCGTGCAGGTCCGGAATGGCGCCCAGCCCCGAGGCCACCCCGCCCTCGGGCCGCTCGCGCATCAGCATGGCGACGACTTCCAGCAGCCGGGGCAGGCCGTCGCGCAGCGCGAGCCGCGACAGGGCCCGAGCCGCGGGCAGGGCGCGCACCTCCGCCTCCCACGCCTCCATGATGGCGTCCCGGTGCTGGAGGAGGAAGTCGGCCAGGGGGGTGGACACGGTGGCGGGCAATTAAGTCCCCGGAGCGCCCGCCGACAACCGCAATCCGCGCGGAGTGCCGTGCAGCGAAAGCGCGGGGCCTCAGCCCTGGGCGCAGAAGCCGGCCACGGTGTCCAGCAAGACGGGAATCTCGAAGGGCTTGCGCAGCATGGCCCGGGCGCCCTCGGGCGGCTCGCTCACCGAGGCGGAGAACACCACGACGGGGACCTGGCTCAGCCCGGGGTCCGCGCGCACGTGCTCCATGAAGGCGAAGCCGTCCATGACGGGCATCATCAAGTCCAGCAGCACGAGGCAGGGGCGCGCGCCCTGGTGCCCCAGCTCCCCGAAGACATGCAGGGCGTCCTGGCCATTCTCCGCCACGTGCACCTCGAAGCCCGCGTCCTCCAGGATGTCGGCGACGGCGGCGCGCAGGTCCGCGTCGTCCTCCACCACGAGGACCGAGCCGACACCAGGGACGGAGATTTCCATTCCATGACGGTAATACCCCTGGCTGACATGGAGCCCCGGTCCACACCGGCCAGAGGGCCGCCTGCCCGGCGGCCTCCGCTCAGCGCACGTGCCCGTGTGGAGGCTGCATGTGCGTCAGGCGCAGCAGGCCGTGGCCCAGCTCCAGGTGGTAGCGGACGCGGAAGCCCGAGTCGAGCACCACCAGTCCGGCCCGCCCGGTGACGAGCGGCCCGTCGAGCGGGAGACCGGCGGCGAGCGCACCGAGCTCCGACTGCAGCTGCTCCCGCACCGCGGACGGACACCCGCGGAGGGTGCGCAGTGCCCGGGGCTCGAGCTGGAAGCGGAGGGCCATGGTGCGTCCAGACTGACCAGTTCCATCCTGCGGAACAAGCCGTACCGCGGGTCCAATGCGGCCGTCGGCTTCCGAGGCCATGCGGGGGGGTGTCCCCCACACTTCGCTGTGCGGTGCGAGACATCCCGCCCCTGTCCTCCAGGAAACGGGGGGGTCATTTCCTGTCTGGCTCAAAGTCTTCGTCCGGAGTAATCATGCTCCGCTCGCGACCGAGCATTCGCGCCATGTCCCGGCCCGCCCACCATCTGCTCCTCGTCGAGGACGACTCCACCTGGCGACAACGCCTGGGGGACGCCGCTCGCGCGGAGGGCATCCACGTCTCCCACGCCTCGGATGGGGTGGAAGCGCTGGAGTGGCTGAAGACCCACCCGCGCGCCGGGCACCCGGACCTCATCCTGTTGGACCTGGTGCTGCCGCGGATGGACGGCTGGGAGCTGTACGGCCAGCTGCGGACGAACGAGCGGCTGCGGCACCTGAACGTGCTGATGTTCTCCGGCTCTCTGAACGGCGAGGAGCCGCCGCTCGGGGGCGTGGTGGGCTACCTGCGCAAGCCCGCCGCTCCGGAGGCGATGCTGGACGAGCTGCGCGCGCGGCTGCGGCACCTGCCCGAGCCCGAGCTCCGCGAGCCCCGCGGGCCCTATGCGCTGCGACTCCAGGAGCACGTGGCGCTCTCGCTGGACCTGCTGCCCCGGGCCCAGTGCCATGGGATGCGGCTGCACCTGCTGCGCGCGGCGGAGCTGGTGGGCACGGAGCTGCCCATGACGTCCACGTGGCTGATGGCGCTGCCGGGCGAGCCTCCCGCGCTGCTGGTGACGGTGGGGGGCGTGCGGGTGGTGCTGGAGGTGGACGACGAGCAGCGCGTGCTCACCGCCTCCTCCATCGAGCTTCCGCCAGACCTGCTCCGCCTGTCCTGAGCGTCACCGCACGGCCACGTGCCGGGCGAGGCCCTCCTCCAGGTCCAGCCACAGCACCCGGCCGCGCGCGTCGAAGGCCAGCAGCGCGGTGGTGGTGAGGCGCACCTGGGGCCCGCTGTCCCCCTCGAAGACGAGCAGGGCGCGCTCGGTGCCGCGTGCGTCCGTCAGGTGGAGCTGCCAGTGGCCGGTGCAGCGCAGCACGTCCACCCGCCAGTTCTCGGAGAGGTGGAGCTGCTGACGTCCGGCGCGGTGGCTCTCCGGTGGCATCGCCGAGCGGGTCCCCGCGGGCTTCAGCCAGAAGGTGCGCAGCTCGAACCGCGGGGGGGTGCGCGCGTCGGGCGCCTCTGTGAAGCGTGGGTCGTGGACCGGGGTGTCGGCGACCACGGCCGCCTCGCCATCCGCGGTCAGCGAGCAGAACGGGGGGATGTTCCCGAAGGAGCGGTTGTCGGGCGTCAGCGAGGTACGGGCGCGCAGCGTGGGTCCCTGCGGCAAGTCGTAGGTCCACCGCTCCTGCGCCTTGACGACGAAGCTGAGCCGCCCGGCATCCACGGCCATCGCGAACACGGAGCGGCTTTGGAAGTCCGGCACCCGCCAGAGCGCGCGCAAGTCCCTGGCGAGCGCGTCCACCATCATCACCGTGCAGTGGGAGAAGACAAACCAGACGCTGCCGTCGTAGGTGGGGGCCCAGGCGTGCACCTCCGCGTCGCACCACGGGGTGGCCCGGCGCGCCACCAGGTCCAGGCGCGACAGGCGCTGCACCTCGCCGCGCGGCGCGAGCGCCAGGGCCCGGTCTCCGTGGACGGAAGGCACCAGCGCGAAGGCTGGCACGTCGAAGTGCGCCACCGGCTGTCCGTCCGCGCGCACCAGCCGCGCGCCCGCCTCCCCCAGCGCGAGCAGGAGCCGGCCGTCCGGCAGCGCCACCGCGTCGTGGACGGGGAAGGCGCCGTCGTCCGTCTCGCGGACGGTGGCGTGGACGGGAGGGCGGGACACGTCGGTGCTCCACTCGGTGCGGGAGCGCTCCGTCAGCGGGGGCAGGTCCGAGCGCAGCGTGCCGTCGGGGGCGTCGCGCAGCAGGCGGTTGAGGAAGTCGGAGGTGAAGCGGGCCCGGCCCGCGGCCCTGTCCCGCAGCAGCGCGCGCACCGTGGGCACCACCAGCGCGGTGCGGCCCACGGAGGGCGACTCGCCGGCCAGCGTGAGGGCGAAGGCGAAGCGCTCGGGGGCGCGCTCCGGAGCATCGTCGTCGAGCAATTCGCGCACCCGGGCCCGTGCCGCCGCGAGCCCGTCGGGGAAGGCGGTGACCCACAGCGCGAGCAGCCGCGCGCCGCTCGCGCCGCCGCACGCGACGCCGCGCTCCACCCAGCCGCGCGCCAGCTCGCGGGCGTCGGTGATGGGCCACACCGCCTGCACCGCACGGGCCCAGTCGCCGGACTCGGCGAGCGTCTCGCCCCACAGCAGGCGCAGCACGCGGGCCTCCTCCGGGTGCGTGCGCTCCAGGCGCAGCACCGCGTCCGCGAAGGCGCCGCCGCGCCGGGCGATGGCCGTCGCGCGCGCCACGTCCCTCGCGAGGAACCACTGGCGCACCACCAGGCCCGGGGACAGGTTGCGGCCCTCGGCCAGCTCGGCGGCCAGCTTGAAACGACCGTGCCGCTCCAGGAAGGAGACGGCCTCCTCGTGCGCGCCCAGCAGCTCGGCCAGGATGAAGGCCGCCTCGTCGATGCGGCCCTCGCGCTCGAAGCGGCGGAAGGCGTCGCGGTAGCGCTCCTTGAGGGCGGAGAACAGCGCCTCGCCCCCGGCGAAGACGGAGGCGGCGCCGCCCCGGGAGGGCTGGATGGAGAGCGACTCGCGCGGGCCGGGCACGCCGAGCGCGATGCGCGCGTCCTCCGTCAGCGCGTTGGTGCCCAGGGGGATGGCGTAGCGCAGCGCCTCCTGGAGGTTGCCCTCCTCGAAGAGGTCGAAGAGGCGGCGCACGTACTCCGCCTTGCGCCGTCCCAGCAGCTCGCCGAGCGGCGTGTTGCGCAGCATCCACTCCGACAGGCGGGACAACATGCCGGGCCCGGAAGGTTCCGGCGGAGGGCCGGAGGGCGCGGCGCCGGACCTGCCACCGGCGCCGGCGGTGGCGCCGTCCATGTGCTCGTCGGTGGGGGCGAAGTACGCCCAGAGCCGGCTCAGCAGCGAGGGACGGCGCGGCTTCGACGCAGCGGAGCCGCGCCGCGGGCCGCCCGCCGCGCCGCGAGCCCCAGAGGGCAGCGACTGCGCGGGCGCGCCCCGCTGGAACCACGCGGCGAGCCGGGAGAGCAGGCCAGGCCCGCGGGCGACGCTCGAGACACCGGCTGGCGCCGCAGCACCCGAAGCCGTCCCGGACCGGAACGCCGCGCGCAGCCGCGCCAGCAACCCCGGACCGGACGCTCCCGCCGGAGAGCCAGCACCCGCGTCCCGCCCCGACCTCGCCGCGCGCAGCCGCGCCAGCAGGCCGGCGCGACGCACGGCGGTGGGTGCCCCCGCCTGGCCTGCTTCATGGCCACCGAAGAGCGCCGCGCGCAGCCGCGCCAGCAGGCCCGGCGGCTTCGCCACCACGAGGCCTTCCGGAGGAGGCCTGCCCTGCATGCGCGCGAGCATCACCTGCGCCTCGGGCGCGAGCGTAGGCACGGAGGAACCGAAGAACGCGCGCGTGGGTGGCGGCAGGGGCTCCAGCGCGGGCACCGGCGGCGGCGGCGCACCGAGTCCGCGCACGGGCAGCGTCACCCACGCGGACACGTCGAGCCACTCCGACAGGTCCACCGCGCGAGCGCCCGTCAGCACGTGGACGTGGGCCCGGCCCGCGCGCACCAGCACCACCGTGCCGTCGCGCAGGTCCGGGTGCCCGCGCTCGGCGGCCGACAGCGGCGCGGAGGAGAGGACGCCCTGCTCCAGCGTGAGCGGCAACCCCGGCGCGGAGTCACTGGCGACGGCGCACGGCCGCGACAGGCGCAGCAGGTAGCCCCCGGCCACGGAGAACACGGCGGAGCCCGGCGTCCACGTGGCGAGCACGCGGCGCCGTGCCTCGCCCTCACCGAGCAGCGCGGGGTCGAACCAGAGCGCGGAGGCCCGCACGGTGCCCCGGTGCAGGTGCCTCCGGGGACGCAGCGGCGTGGAGGTCGTGCCCATCATCCCGCCCTCGGCATCGCCTGGTAGAGGATGCCGCCCTCGCGCAGGTTGCTCAGCACCAGCGTGCCCCCTCTCAGCATCCACCCGAGCACCGGCAGCCCATGGCTGACCTCCGCGTGCATCACTCCGTCCCAGGCCACCGTCAGCCGGTAGCGGGCCTGCGGACTGATGAGCCACAGCGTGCGCCGGTCCTCGTCGAGCACCAGCAGCCCGGGGTCCTTCGGGGCGTCGCGGCACGTGCCCACGCCGACCACGCTCATGTCCGTGGAGAAGTGGATTTCCTGTGCCTCACCCGAGCGGAACAGCCGCCAGGTGCCCGGCTCGTCGCGCACCGCGAGCAGGCCCGCGTCGGGGTGGGCGGACTCGTCCGTGTAGCCGAAGTACGCGTCACCGTCCTCTCCGCCGAGCAGCACGTGGCGCACGCGGTCCTTCTCCACGACGCCGAGCCAGGCGCCAGACGACTGCGTCTCCGACTCCGACATCCGGGGGCGCCCCACGAAGACCACCTTGCGGTTCACCTCGGCCGCGGCGGTGACACCCTGGGCCACGAGGAAGACGCTGATGCGCCGCGTGGTCCGGTCCTCCTCGACGAGGTAGAGGTTCTCGTCCACGCCGGTCAGCAGCAGGCGCTCGTTGCCGTTGGAGTCCTCGCAGCTCAGCAGCCGGCCCGGCTTCCCGCCACCCGTCGGCGGCGGGAGCTGCACGGGCGTGAGCTCGCACTGGAAGATGTTCGTGTTCAGCGTGCTGCGCGAGGAGCCCCGGAGCTGGCCGTGGAGCATGTACTCGCCCTCGCGCATCGACAGGATGACGAGGCCTCCGTTGTGGCGCCAGCCGGTGCCCAGCACCACCTGCCCCGGAAGCGGCGTCACCCGGCGGGCCTTGGGCACGGTGGCGCGGATGGAGTGCGGAATGGCCATGGCGCCCACGCTGCCGTCCTCGCGGTAGAGCAGCAGCCGCTTGCCATCCGCGGAGAAGGAGAACGTGCGCAGCGGAGCCGAGGGCTGCGCGGGGCGCGGTGTCACCGGTGGCGCGACGCGGGGCTGCTGGAGCGGGGCTCTGAGCAGACGCACGCTGGTGTCGGGCGGCGGCAGGTCCAGCAGCACGGAGCGCGAGGCGCGCGACGCGGGCCGCACGTCCACGGTGAGCTGACGGGTGCCGGGGACCAGCACCTCGGCCACCTCCACGCGGGACAGGCCGGTGGCCTTCGGCAGCCGGGACAGGCGCGCGTCGCCCACGAGCCACGCATCCTCCGGGGCGGCGTCGAGCGACAGCGCGTCCCGCCACGCGGCGAGCCGCTCATCCGTGGAAGGCGCCAGGTCTCTCGCGGCGAGCCAGGGATTGAGGGTGCTCGCCGTCACCTCGGAGAAGGCGCCCTTGCCGGGGTCGGACTGGAGCACGGCCCAAGTGAAGGCGGCGCCCGCGGCCTCGGCGCGACGGGACAGGACGATGAGGAGCGCGAGGTGCGCGATGCGCGGAGCGCCGAGCTGGTCCGGCCCCGCGTCCAGCAGCGCCACGGTGCGGCGGGCCCCCTGCGGCTGGCGGAACGCGGGCTTGAGGAAGGACAGCTCGCCGAAGGCCGCGCGACGCACCAGCTCGTCCGGAGACTCGAGGGCCCACAGCCACTCGCTCACCAGCATCCGGTCGTAGGTGCCGCGTCGGGTGAGGCCGTCGTAGCCCTGAGGCTCGCCACCGTCAGCCTCGCCCCGGGGGCGCAGCGCGCCGAGCGCCGCGGACAGCCGCGCCACGTACGGGCCCAGGTGCAGGACCAGGTCATCGGGGAACAGGGAGAGCTGCGAGGCCCAGGGCCGCAGCGCCGGAGGCAGCGCGCTCATGGCGTCACCCCCGCGGTCCCCGGCGCTGGCTCCAGCCAGGCGGTGAGCGTGAGGCGGGCCACGGGCCGGGCCGCGCCCACCGGGACGAGGTGACCGGACGCGGGCAGCACCGCCACCGGAGGCCCCCCGTGCCCCACACGGGCGAGCAGCGCGCGCTCCAGCATCGACGCCGCCACGTCGGGCGCGAGCGCACACGGCATCAGCAGCGACGGCGCGGAGGAGTCCCTGCCGAGGTACACGGCGCCATCCACCCACGGCAGCGAGCCCGCGGGGCCCAGCAGGACGAGCACCCCCGTCCCGGCCACCCCGCTCCACTCCGCCAGCCGTGCGTCCGTCTCGGAGAGCACCCGGCGCGCGAGCGCGAGCGCCACGGCGCCCTCACCCGCGACGGCGAGCGGCTCCAGCGGCTCGGCCCGGGGTCCCCAACGCACCGGTACTCCTTCGCTACCCATGCCCGTCCCCCCTCATGCCGCGCCCATGCTCGGCAGAGGCCACTGATTCATCATACCCGCCGACACGCTCCAGCGACTCCGCCGCCGGGACTGCCAGCGGGGAGCAGCGACGCGAGCCCGTGAAGCCGACTGACCGTGCGGCGCTCAGGCCGCCACGCCCGGCGCGGCAATGGGTGCCTCGGACACCAGCGCCGCGGACACCTGGGCCCGCAGGGCCTTGAGGTCCTCGGGCATGGCCTCGGGCGCGAAGCCCGCGTCCATCTCCCGCGCCACGCCCTCCAGCTTCAGCCGCCACGCGGCGAGCGCCTCCACGTCACCGTTCGCGGGCCGCTCCGAGAGCAGCACCTGTCCCGCCGTGGCGATGCGCTGCGCGCGAGCACGCGGGCCCGCGCTGGCCTCCAGCGCGGCGGCGGCCAGGGCCGGGTTCTCCGACGCCGCGAGCAAATCCCGCAGCACGTCGCGAGCCAGCGCCTGCGCCTCCTTCGTGGGCACGGCGTAGACGAGCGGCCACAGGTCCGCCGTCGTGGGCACGTGCCGTCCGGCGAGGGCCGCGGCGGAGGCGATGAGCTTCTGCACCTTCACCGCGCGGCGGTCGGACAGGCCGATGCCGGCCGAGCGCAGCGTGCGCAGCGCATGCGCCAGGAGCGGACGGACGGACGAGAGGTCCGCCTCGCGCGCCGCCCGGGCGAGCACGTCCAGGGACTCCAGCGAGGTGGAGCGCGCCTCGCCCTCGCCCCACAGCGAGGCACCGCCCGCGAGCAACTCCTCCAGCCGGGGGTCGGGCACGGGCTCGACGAAGATGCGCGCGAGGAAGCGGTCCGCGAAGGCGGCGAGCGAGTCGTCCTCGGGCAGCGCGTTGGACGCGCCCACGCAGACGCGCAGCGGGCAGCGCATGCGCGTGTGGCCGCGGCGGAAGGTGCGCTCGTTGAGGATGCCGAGCAGCGTGTTGAGGATGGCGGTGGAGCCGAGGAAGACCTCGTCGAGGAAGGCGACCTCGGCCTCGGGCAGCATGCCGGAGGTCTCCGTCTCCACGAGCCCCTCGCGCAGCTTGCGCAGGTCCACGGGGCCGAACAGCTCGGAGGGCTCGGTGAAGCGGCCCAGGAGGTACTCGAAGTAGGAGCCGCCGAGGGCGCGAGCGGTGCGGCGCACGGCCTCGCTCTTCGCGGTGCCGGGCGGGCCGATGACGAGCAGGTGCTCGCCGGCCACGGCGGACAGGGCGACGAGCTCCACCATGGCCTCGCGCTCGACGAGTCCGCGCCCCGCGTCGGTGAGGGCATCGCGGACGGCGGAGGCGGCGGCTTCGAAGGAGACGGACATGGGACGTGAGCCTAACCGCCGGACTCGACCGGCGCGAAGAGCGGCGCGTCCGGTGTGGGACTCGCCTGTGACTCTCCGTGACGGGGGTCCACTGGCGTTCATGACACGGACGCGCGGGGACGGGGCGACAGCGCTCCCGGGGAGCACACTCCCGGGTCTACACTGGAGCGCATGAGAAAGCTGTCGAAGTGGGTGGCACTGGCGGGTGTGCTGGGCCTGGGCACGGAGGCGATGGCGGACGGGTGGCACGGCTACACGTCGCTGGGCGCGGGCATCGCGCTGGACCACCTGAGCGGCTTCCACGCCAAGGGCGGGACGTTGCACGGCTATCTGGGGGTGGAGGCGCCGGTGGGACTGTCTCTGGGGCTGTTGGCGGAGGTCGCGGAGATGTGGGGCGAGAAGTTCCCGACGGCCGCGGACCCGAACCAGCTGGAGCGCTCGCAGTTCGACTACAAGGCGGTGGGCATCGAGGCGCGGCTGCGCTTCTTCCGGGACAAGCCCATCAACCCATGGGTGGGCGCGCGGCTGTCGAAGAGCTGGTCCAATCCGTTCACGCCGGATGACTTCGGCGAGCTGCGGCGCACGAAGTTCGACACCACGAGCATGGCCATCCGGGTGGGTATCGACGGCTGGTTCAGCGAGCGCTGGGGCGTGTCGGTGGCGTCGGCCATCCAGTTCTGCGATGTGCGAATCCCCGAGGACATCCAGGACGTGTGCTTCCGGCCGCTGCAGTCCGTGATTGCCGGTCCGGTGTTGCGGTTCTGAGCCTGCTCTCTTCCCCTCATGGGCGGGCGGCACGGCGGGCGTCAGCCTCCCCGCCAGCCCTCCCATAGGGGGAGCGTCCCGACTAGCCCCCAACTGTTCGTTCCGCGACGCACGCCTCACCTTCCCCGGCATCAGGCCCAGACCAGACGGGGTTGACCATGAAAGTCATTGGACCCATCGCGGCGGCGCTGCTGCTCGGCACCGGCTGTGCGCATGACCAGAGCAGACCCGCGGATTCGACGAGCAGACCCCCACCCACGCAGGGGACGAGCAGCTCGGGACAGCACGTCGGCCCGCGAGCAAGCGCGCCCACTCCCGAGCAACAGCCCGAGTACATCTGCTCGGTGGTGGGCACGGGCGGCTCAGGGCAGCAGTCCATGAGCGCCGCGCCGAAGCAGAAGCAGGAGGACTGTGAGGTGCAGGCCACGGGAGGCGCGGGGCTGAAGCAGTCCACGAGCCCGTTGGCATCCGACACCGCGTCGGAGGACACCACGGCAGGCAGCGCCGCGAAGCAGTCCGAGCAGAGCGAAGCCACCACCATCGGCGGTGCGGCACGGCAGTCGGCACAGAGCGCGGCCACCACGGTTGGCAGCGCGGCCCGGCAGCCCGCGACTCCGCCCGCTGCGGACACGTCGACCGAGACCACCGCCGTAGGTAGCGCGGCCCGGCAGCCCGCGACTCCGGACACGTCGACCGAGACCACCGCCATAGGCGGCGCGGCCCGGCAGCCCGCGACTCCGGACACGTCGACCGATACCACCGCCGCAGGCATCGCGGCCCGGCAGCCCGCGACGCCACCCGCTGCGGACACGTCGACCGAGACCACCGCCGCAGGCAGCGCGGCCCGGCAGCCCGCGACTCCGGACTCGTCGACCGAGGCCACCGCCGTAGGCAGCGCGGCCCGGCAGCCCGCCACTCCTCCGGCGCCGACGCCTTCGCCCGCGGCTCCGGACACCAGCGCCACGGCCCAGCAGCAGGCGGCACCGGAGCCGGAAACAGCGCCGACCCCTGACACCGACGAGGACGCCACGGGTATCGGCGGCGCGGGCCAGCAGTCCGAGGCCCCCGCCTCCCCGCCCGCGAGCGAAGACACGGGCCTTGCCGGAGGCGGTGGGGGCTGAGCGGTAACAGCCCCTCCTGACAAGGCCCGGAGACGCACGCCTTGCGCGGCGGCATCGGAAGCAGGTGGCTGTCACTTCTCGTGACGCTGCTCGGAACGCTGGCCGGTGCCGCCCGTGCCGCGCCCGCCGTCTCCGAGCCGCCGTCGAGGCGCCCCGTCCTGAGCGAAGGCGTGAAGGCGGCCGCCGTCCCCGAGCCGCCGTGGCGCCCCGCCCTGAGCGAAGGCGTGAAGGCGGCCGCTGTCTCAGAGCCGCCGTGGCGAGCCGTCCTGCGCGAAGGCGTGGACGCGGCCGCGCGCGACTTCGACGGGGAGCTGGCGCTCTACGTCCGCGACGTGAGCACAAGCGAGGAGTACGCCCTCGACGCGAGCACACCCATGTACCTCTCCTCGGCCATCAAGGTGGCCGTGATGCTGGAGGTGCTGCGCCAGGTGGACGCGGGAGCGCTCGCGCTCGACACGCCCATCGTCTTCGAACCCGAGGACGTCCGCGACGGAATGCACCCGATGGCGAAGGTGCCCCCGGGCACGTCACTCACCGTGGCGACGCTGCTCGAACACATGATGGTGCACAGCGACAACGCGGCGGCGGACCTGCTCATCGGAAGGGTCGGCATCGACCAGGTGAACGCGGGGCTGGAGCGCAGGGGCGTGCGCTTCGGTCCGCTCGTCTCGCTGCTGGAGGACCGGCGCCAGGTCTACGGAAAGCTGGACCCGAGGGGCGCGGCGCTGACGCCCGAGCAGGTGCGAGCGCTGGGCCGACAGAACACGCTCGGGACGCGAGCAAGAGCCCTCTCCGAAGTCCTGGGCCACACGCCCGCCTGGACCGGCAGCGAGCTGGAGTCCGCCTTCGACGCGTACTACGCGGAGGGCACCAACTCCGCCCCGATGCGCGAAATGGGCCGCCTGTTGGAGCAGGTGGCCCGCTGCGAGGGTTTGAGTCCCACGAGCTGCGAGCACGCGAAGTCCCTGATGCGAAGCTGCGACACGGGCCGGGCCCGCATCCGGGCCGGGCTCCCAGCGACAGCCACCTGGGCACACAAGACGGGCACACAGCACCGGCGCGCCTGTGACGTGGGCATCCTCGAATTCCGACCGGGGCACCCCATCATCGTGGCCGCGTGTACCCGGGGTTTCCGCCGTGTCACCGAAGCGGAGCACCTGCTGGCGAGAATCGGCCGGACACTCACGAAGGCATTCCAGCGCACACCTGTGACGACCGACAGGTACAGTGCGCCGCCATGAGCACGCCGCCTCCCGTCCCCGCGCCCATTGGTCCTCGTTGGCTGTACCTGCACGGCTTCGCCTCGGGGCCGGATTCGACAAAAGGCGTGGCGGTGGCGAGGCACTACGCGAGCCAGGGCCTTCACGTGGAGCGCCTCAACCTGCGCGTGCCGTCGATGGAAGAGCTGCGCCTGAGCGCCATGCTCGCCACGGTGCGCGCGGCGCTCGGAGGGTCCGAGGAGCGCGCGGTCCTCTTCGGCTCCAGCCTGGGAGGGCTCGTCGCCGCGCGCACGGCGGAGCAGGACGCGCGAGTGTGCGCGCTCGTGCTGCTGGCGCCCGCGTTCCGGGTGGTGGAGCAGCTCCACCGGCGCATGGGAGACGCGGGCTGGGCGCACTGGAACAAGGCCGGCTGGATTGAGACGGAAGACTTCGCGGAGAAGCGCAAGGTGCGCATCCACTCCGGCTTCATCCCGGACGCGGAAGCGGTGGACGCGCGCACGGGCGGCTGGCCCGACGTGCGAGTCCCCACGCTCATCATCCACGGGCGTACGGACGACACCTGCCTCATCGACTATTCACGCCAGTGGGCCGAAGGCCGGCGCCACGTCCGCCTGGTGGAGGTGGACGACGGCCACGAGCTCACCGCGTCCCTCCCCCGCATCCTCTCCGAGTCCGACGACTTCCTGCGCCCGTGGGGCGTGGGCCGGTAACGTGCCTGTCCTCTCAGGAAGGCGCGTCACCACGGCCACGCGGTTCCAAGCGAGCATCGCACTTCTCCTCTTCCTCTCGGCCTGCGCGACGTCGGCGCCCGGTCCAAGAGCGTCCACGGCCCGGAACTTGAGACGGGCCAACCTTCAGAGAGCGGCGACGCTGCCCTGGAAGGACAAGGGGCGGTGCGCCGTCCGCGAGGCGTCCCAGCCCTGGCCGGTGCTGGCGGAGCGGTGCTTTCAGGCGCTGGACCATGACCGGGTCCGGTTCAAGGACCCCACGGGAAGATGCACGGTCGCCTCGGCGGAAGCGGCCACCCTGGGAATCGGGCTCTGCGTCCTGGTTGCACCGGAGCTCCTCGTGGGAGCGGTCGTAGTCACGGGCGTGGTGTTGGTGGCGGTAGCCATCAAAGAGGCACTGGATGCCTACGAGCTGAGGGGAAGTCATGCCGAGGAAGCAGCGCCCGCGCCCCAGACGAAGACCGCCCCGAGGGAATCGTCAGCAAGCCGAGAGCCCGAACCGGAACCCTCAGGGCAGGACGTGCTTCCCCCGGTGCCGCCCGGGGCCCTGACGCGCGAACGCCACGCCAGGTGCGAACCCATCCCGGTGCCGCACCGGGGCGGAGATGACGCGCATGACAGGTGCGCCGACAGATTTCCGCCCAACCGCTATCCCGGCAAGGATGTGCTCGTTGACGGCAAACGCTTCGACGCGCTGCAAGTCGGCGTGCGTGTGCTGTGGGAGATCAAGACCGACCAGTTCGACACGTATTCGCTCTTCCTTCGGAAACAGGTGGTCGGCGCTCAACTGAAGGAGATGTGGAGCGAGCGAGACATCGCGGCAGCCTGTGGATATGGCTTCGTCGTTGGTGTGAGCACTGACGAGCACAAGGAAGCACTGCTCGGCCTGGAACCCTCCCTAGATATCGTCGTCACGGGGTGTGAACGATGACCACACAAACCCGCCTCCTGTTCGCCGTCTACGCGCCTGCCTTCGTGGACGATGATGGCCGTCCACTCGCTGTCGTCCACGGAATGGAACGGGCTCTCTCCGGTTTGCGGTTGGAGTGGAAGGTATCCAAAGAAGGGCACCCCATCCCTTTGCCGGAACGCGACGCATGGCTTGCGGAGCTGGCAAGACACAGAAAGTTCCCGCTCCTATGTAACGGTGATGAGCGCTTCCCCGTGACAGTGCAAGGGTTGGCAACACTCGCGAGCCAGGCGCCGGGTGGGCAGCCGCTGCTCGACGTCCACGCGGACCTGCCATTGGACGCGAGCATCATCGCGGGCGCAGCAAATGTGCTGGAGGGCATCGCGGAGGGCGCTCGCGCGTTCTGGGGGCATGCATCGCCGCAGCGCTTCGGCGTGGAGGTCTCGCAGCAACTGCGCCGCGCCACTCCAGGACCGGAGCGGTCACCCCGTGGGCTTCCGATGCTCGAGATGCCTTGGCACCTCCGTTCACCGGAGATTCCGTATTACCTGGGTTGGCTGAACTACTGGTCGGAGGCTGCCGCGGAGGCTATCGGCTTTCCGGACCCGGCCCGCGACGCGGAATGGCTCTCGCACTCGCGGCGTACCGCGACGGGAGGGTGGATAGTGCGGCTTACGGATACGCCGCTCGACTACGACAACCCCGCTCACCTCGACTCGCTTCTGCGGGCCTACGAGCGTTTCCCGGAGATTGGCGGGCGCTCCCCCCCTTGAGGGTCGGTTGGCACCGCGCGCGGAAGCGACTGGCCAGGCTCCCTGTCCCGCATCCTCTCCGAGTCCGACGGTTTCCTACGACCGTGAGGAGTGGGCAGGGGCTTGAACCTCACGTCACGTGAGGTTGTAGCTTCTGTTCATGAAACCGGAATCGCGCCCTTCGCCGCCTCGGCTGGCCTGGAAGGTCGGTGAGCTCGCCAAGTTGACCGGGCTCACGGTGCGCACGCTCCATCACTACGAGGAGATCGGGCTGCTTGTCACGGCAGAACGTACCGATGGCGGGCACCGTCTGTACGACGAAGCTTCCGTGCAGCGTCTCTACCGCATCCGCGTACTCCGCAATCTCGGTATCCCCCTCACCGAGATCCGGCGGTTCATCGACGACGGCGCATCGGTTGCGTCGGTGCTGCACCGGCACCTCGAACACGTTGAACGGCAGGTCGAGGAGCTCACCCAGCTGCGCGACCGCTTGCGGCGCATCTGCCGCCAGCCCGATTCGAGCGTTGACACCGCCGGGCTCCTTCGAACCATCGAGGCGATGTCGCGACTTGAACGGCATGTCGATGCACGCCAGCGGAGCACCACCGCTCGAACGGCTGGCAGCAACGAGCAGCATTGGAGGGCACTGGCAGGCGAGCTGCGCGCGTGCATGGACGCAGGCGATGACCCGTCAACCGGGCGCGCCCGCGAGGTCGCGATTCAAGCGCGCGAGCTCATCCATCAGTTCGCGGAAGGCGACCCCGCGCTCCTGGATGCGCTCAGCCACCTACGAACGGCCGCCCCGCCCACCGACCTTGCCGGTTGGAACCCGGCCCTCATGGGCTACCTGGACCGCGCGCTGCGCGCGCTCGACGCGGAGGAGAACGCACATGCTGAACGAGCAAGTCGCAAGGAACGTAGGACCGTCGCAGCTCGACATCGCCTATGAGCGTCGCGGCAACCCGGCGGACCCGGCCGTGCTGCTCGTGATGGGCCTGGCGGCGCAGCTCATCCATTGGGAGGAAGGGTTCCTCGACGCGCTCGTGAGCCGCCGCTTGCAGGTGATTCGCTTCGACAACCGAGACTCCGGGCGCTCGACGCACCTCCACGCCGCGCCACCTCCGAATCTGCCAGCGGCGCTCGCCGGTGACCTGTCATCGGCAACGTACACGCTGTCTGACATGGCAGCCGATAGCGTCGGGCTCCTCGATGCACTGGGGCTCGAGGCCGCGCATGTCGTCGGCGCATCGATGGGCGGCGCCATCGGGCAGGTGATGGCCATCCAGTATCCCAAGCGGGTGCTCTCGCTCACCTCGATGATGTCCACGACGGGCGACATGTCCGTCGGACAGGCCCATCAAGAGACCCTCGCGGCCGTATTCGGCGGTCCACCCGCGACAACCCGGCAGGAGGTCATCGACCGCGCTGTTCGCGCGCATGGAATCGTCGGCTCTCCCGGATACCCGACCGAGCCGGCCCACGTCTACGAAACCGCGGGTCTTGCCTATGACCGCAACCACGACGAGCTCGCCATCGCCCGCCAGGCCGTTGCGTCTGTCGCGTCTGGCGACCGCACGCGACTCCTCAAGTCCCTCGACGTTCCCACACTGGTCATCCACGGCACCGACGACACCCTGTGCGACGTCAGTGGAGGGCGCGCAACCGCCGCGGCAATCCCGGGTGCGGAGCTCGTCCTCATCGAAGGCATGGGGCACAACATCCCCCCGGGCCTGTGGGAACGCATCGCCGACCACATCGCGCGAGGCATCGAGCGCGGCGAGACCCGAAGGAAGGCAGGCCCGCCGGGAGCTGAGCGCGGAATCGCGAAGAACTGACTCGACGTGATACGGCGACCCGGAAACCCGCGGGTCGCCCGTGCGTCGAGCCCGCCATACGCCCATTGCGGCGGCGCCATTGCCAGCCACCCCGCCGTCAGGTCGGGCCAGGCACTTCGCTCGAAGCCCCAGGCGCGAAAAGTGGCCCAGGGCCCTCCGCCTAAGTGGCGCTTCTCGTGCAACCGGGTTGCGCGCATCTTGCTCGGGCACACCTCCTCCCGAGCGAGCGTTCCCGCATGCCACTCCTCATCTCCCCTTCACGCCGGAAGCTGCTGACCCACGCCCTCGCGGGTGCCGGCGCCATGTCCCTCCTGCCCTTCCCGAGCGCCGCCGGCCCCCAGGTTCCTTCCGGTGGCAAGACGCCTCTCCCCAAGCTCCCCACCGGGGACATCCACGACTTCGACTTCTTCGTCGGCAACTGGTCGAGCGTGAACCGGCGCCTGAAGAAGCGCTGGGTCGGCAGCACCGACTGGGACGTCTTCCCGAACACGGTCCGCTGCGAGAGCCGCATGGGCGGCGTCGTGAACATCGACGAGGTGGTCTTCCCCACGAAGGGCTGGTCCGGGATGACCTTGCGTACGTTCAGCCTCGAGAAGCACCAGTGGTCCCTGTATTGGATCAACAGCAGGACGGGCGAGCTGTTCCCTCCCGTCGTGGGCGGCTTCACCGGCGACCACGGCGAGTTCTACGGCGACGACACGGACGACGGCCGGCCCATCAAGGTCGTGTTCCGCTGGACGCGCCTCGGGCCTGACGCCGCGCGCTGGGAGCAGTCCTTCTCCCTCGACGGCAAGGCGTGGGAGAAGAACTGGGTGGTCGAGCACTCCCGGGTGAAGGGTTAACCTCGGGAGTTGATGGCCAAACACGCCGCTTCCATCTTCTCGGTCGATGTCGCGGGCCTCGAAGCCGCGCCGGGCCAGCCCGCGTACGCGCGCATCTGCGACCGCATCCGCACCGCCATCCGCAGCGGAGCGCTCGTCCTGAATGCGCGCCTGCCGTCGAGCCGGACGCTCGCGAAGGACTTCGGCGTGGCGAGGAACACCGTGGACTGGGCGCTCGGCCAGCTGGTGGCCGAGGGCTACATCGTCCGGCGCCGGGGCGCGGGCAGCTTCGTGGCCGACCGCCTTCCCGAACACGACGCGCCTCCGCTGACACCGAAGCGCGTGGCCTCGGCGAAGACGGGCAAGACACCGGAGCGGCGCCTGTCCCGGCGCGCGACGGCGCTGCGGAGCTATCCCGGCCACTACCAGCCCCTCAAGGCGGTGCCGTTCACCCCCTCGCTCCCGCCCGTCGAGCTGTTTCCGCGCGCCGTCTGGAATCGCCTCCTGAACCGTGAGGCGGCCCGGCCCGGCAGCGCCTACTGGGCCTATGGCGCGAGCAACGGCCTGCCCGCCCTGCGTGAGGCCATCGCCGCGCACGCCTCCGCCATGCGGGCCGTGGCCTGTTCTCCCGAACAAGTCGTGGTGGTGACGAGCACGCAGCAGGCCGTGGAGCTCGCGGGAAAGGCGCTCGCCGACCCTGGCGACAGCGCGTGGGCCGAGGTGCCGGGCTACCAGCCCGTGCAGCACTGCCTGCGCGCGGTGGGACTGGAAGTCGTCCAGGTGCCCGTCGACGAACACGGCCTCGACGTGGAAGCCGGCCTGCGGCTCGCGCCGCGCGCGCGCCTGGCCTACGTCACCCCGGCGCACCAGTACCCGCTGGGCTACGAGATGTCGCTCGAGCGCAGGAAGGCGCTGCTCCGCTGGGCCCGCGAGCAGGACGCGTACATCGTCGAGGACGACTACGACGGTGACTACCGTTACGAAGGCCGCCCGCTCGCGTCACTGCAAGGCCTGGATGGAGACGGGCGCGTCATCTACGTGGGCAGCTTCAACAAAATCCTCTTCCCCGGACTGAGGATTGCCTACGCCATCGTGCCGGAGCCGCTCGTCGGCGCCTTCGTCGACGCGAAGCACGTCGCCGACGGCCACACCGCCCTGCTCACCCAGGGCGTGCTCGCCGCCTTCATCCAGGAAGGCCACCTCGCCCGCCATCTGCGAAAGACGCGCGCCATCTACGACGAGCGGCGCCGGACCTTCCTGGAGGAAGCGAAGGTCCTCACCGGCAGCCTGGACTTCGGTCCCGCGAGGGCCGGCATGCACGTCGCGGGCATCTTCAAGGCGCACGCGGACGACCGCGCGGTGGCCGCGGAGTGCGCCCGCGCCGGCATCGAGGTCCAACCGCTCTCGAAGTTCGGAGCCACCGGCCGTGGAGGGCTCGTCTTCGGCTTCGCGGGCGCCAACCGCGCCGCCACCCGCGCCGGGCTGGCAGTCGTCCGACGGGCGCTCGACACCGTGCCCCCCCGAAAGAGCCTCCCTTGAGGCCTTTCAGTGACGGGCTCCGCGCGGCCATCGGGGCTGCCGCGACGTGGGAGACGCGCCGGGTGACGAACTTCCAGCGGGCTCCCTGTGCCGGATGTTCACTCCCGCGCCCCCCGGGCACGCAAGGCGCACTCCCGTACTTGCCTTTGACGCAACGCGGTTAAGTTTCCGCGCATGAACCGCGAATACCACCGCTGGTACAGCGAGCGCCTGCACCGGGACATGGAGGTGCTCCTCTTCGGCCACTCGGGTGAGCCGGTGTTGCTGCTGCCCACGAGCAAGGGCCGCTTCTACCAGGCCGAGGACTTCGGCCTCATCGGCGCCATCGCCGACCGCATCCAGTCCGGCCGCTACATCGTGGTGTGTCCGGACTCCGTCGACGAAGAGTCCTGGTTCAACAAGTCCGCCCACCCGCATGACCGCGTCATGCGCCACCAGCAGTGGGAGGACTACCTCCTCCACGAGGTGGTGCCGCTGCTCACCCGCCGCAGCACCGGCGGCCGGCTCACCCTCGCCGGGTGCAGCTTCGGCGGCTTCCACTCGTACAACGTGGGCCTGCGCCACCCGCACGTCTTCCGCCGCCTCATCTCCATGGGCGGCAAGTTCGAGACGGACGAGTTCCTCGACGGCCACAACGACTCGGACGTCTACTTCCACTCCTGCACGCAGTGGCTGCCGGGCCTCAACGACGCCGCGCAGCTGTCCGCGCTGCAGCGCGTGGAGATGGTGCTGGCGGTGGGCGAGCACGACTTCTGCCGCCCCTCCAACGAGCACCTCTCCAGCCTCCTGTGGAAGAAGGGCATCGGCAACCACCTGGCCGTGTGGGAAGGCGGCACCCACGACTGGCCCGTGTGGCGGCAGATGATTCAACAGTACCTGCCCTGGTAGCGCGCGGCGGGCCGCGCGCCGGTACGTGCCTACCCCTCCAGCGGGCGCAGCGTACCGGCGCTCAGGCGGTTGAAGCGCCACAGGAGCGCCACCGCCACGGTGACGAGCCCCGCGCACAGGCCCCACCAGATGCCCACCACGCCCAGGCCCAGCCCGAAGCCCAGCAGCAGCGTCAGCGGCAGGCCGATGACGTAGTGCCCCACCATGTTGGCGAGGAACGTGAAGCGCGTGTCGCCCGCGCCGCGCAGCACGCCCGCGCCCACGCCCTGCACGCCGTCGAACACCTGGAACACGGCGCTCACCATCAGCAGCGGCACCACCAGCGGCAGCACGTCCTCGGGCGCTCCGGCCAGCTCCGCCAGCGCGCGCGGGAAGAGGGCGAACACCAGCCCCCCCAGCGCCATGAAGCCCGCGCCGCCCGCGAAGGCGGTGAAGCCGCTCACCCGCGCCTGCGGCGTGTTGTTGGCGCCCACCGCCCAGCCCACCCGCACGCTGCCCGCGTTGCCAATGCCCATGGCCACGGTGAACGTCACGCTCGCGAAGGAGATGGCAATCTGGTGCGCGCCCACGCTCGCCGCGCCCAGGCCTCCCGCGAGCACGCCCGCCAGGGTGAAGACGCCAATCTCCGCGGTGATGTGCAGGCCAATGGGAAGGCCCACCCGCGCCGCCTGCGCCAGGTCCGCCCACACCGGCCTGCGCGTGGGCCGCGCCGTGCCCTCCAGCCCCCGCGCCCGCACCGACCAGAGCACGATGCCCAGCTGCAGCCCCGTGCACAGCGTGGACGCCAGCGCCGAGCCCGCCACGCCCATCGCCGGCACCGCGCGCAGCGGCCCGAAGTACGCCGGCAGGTCCGCTCCGCCGAACACCAGCAGGATGTCCGCGAACAGGTTGAGGACGTTCGCCGCCACCGTGGCCACCACCAGCGGCCGGGTGAAGGCCGTGGACTGGAGGTACGAGCGCATCGTCAGGAAGGCCAGCATCAGCGGCATGCTGGGCGCGCGCCAGATGAGGTAGTCCGTCGCCCCCGCCACCTCCGTCGCGCCGATTCCCGCCAGCGGCAGCAGCAGCGGCGTCAGCATCATCAGCGCGACGAGCACCACCCCCGCGAACAGCGACATCCACCCGCCCTGCCACAGGAGCGCCCGCGCCCGGTCGAAGTGCCGGGCGCCAATGGCCTGGGACAGGAGCGGGTCGAAGCCCATCATCAGGCCCATGCCGAAGCCGCTCATGGCGAAGAACAGGCCGTTGCCCAGGCCCACCGAGGCCAGCGCGGACGTGCCCGCCCGCCCCACCACCAGCGTGTCCACCAGGCCCATGAGCGCCTGGCCGCCCTGCGCGATGGCAATGGGGAACGCCAGCCGGCTCAGCTCGCGGAGCTCCGTGCGGTAGGTCTTCACGGACTGGGACGACGTCGCGGCGATGGTCATGGCAGGCGCGCCTATAGCGCCTTCCGGCAGGGAATGCGCTCCCCGCTTGTGACGCCCCGCCGCTCCCCAGCCTGACCGGGGAGGGCGGGTCCAGTCCCGTCACGGGACGGCTACGGGGAGTCCCTGCACGTCCACCCGAGCGGCGGGCAGTGCCGGCAGTAGGGGCTGTCCGGAGACGGCCCCCTCATGCACGCCCCGCCGCAGTACTCGACGATGCGCCCCGTGAACCGCTCCACGTAGTAGTAGGGCCCGTCCACCTCGGCCCCACAGTCCACGCCCACCAAATCCCCACAGGTGGCGGCCACCTTGCAGCCCCCGGGCAGGTCGGTGAGCGTCAACCTGCGCACCGCGCCCTCGGGCAGGCGGGGGTCGTCCGAGGCCGCCTGGACCACCGTGTCGGGCAGCGGCCCCGGCTCCGACGGGGTCTCGGTGCCGCAGCCGACCACGCCCGCGAGCAGCAGCGCGGTCAGCATCCCCTTCGCGAGCGACATCAGGGCACCATCGGAGGCAGGAACAGCGACGTGGCGAGCGGCGTCTGGAGCGCGTCCACCTTCGCCACGCGCAGGCCGCCGTCGGTGATGGCGTAGACGTAGTCATCCGCCATGATGCTGCGGCGCACCATGGGCGACCAATACCAGGACCAGCCGCGCTGGTTGAACGACTGGTACACGTCCTTCATCGACAGCGCGCCCACCGGGGTGATGCCGGTGGCGGTGTCCACGCGGAACACGCGCAGCTCACTGCGGAAGCCGGACCAGTAGTCGGTGTAGTCGTAGCTCCAGTCGGTGAAGGGAATGGCCAGCAGCCCCTTGGCCGCGAAGTAGTTGAAGGCCTTGTGCTCGTAGAGCGCCTCGCTGTAGCTGCTCGCCGTGCCCACCGTCTGCGTGAAGGCCTCCTTGGGGTGCTCCAGGTCCGTCACGTCGAACAGCGTCACCTTCAGGGCGCGGCTGTTCCAGTTGCCCGTCTCGTCCCGCTGCTCGCCCAGGGTGAGCAGGTGCGTGTCGCCCACCGGGTGGATGTACGTGGAGAAGCCCAGCACCTTGAGCTCGCCCACCATGCGCGGGTGGGCCGGGTCGCTCAGGTCGAAGGTGAAGAGCGGGTCCGTCTGCCGGAAGGTGACGACGTAGCCCTTCTTGCCCACGAAGCGCGCGCTGAAGATGCGCTCCCCCGGCGCCAGGTCCCCGGTGCGCCCCAGCTCCTCCAGCTTCCCGTCCCGCTCGCCGAAGGTGACGACGCGGTTGACGGTGTCGAAGCGCCACCAGTCCGGGCTCGTCACGTCCGCGGCCCGGGTGCTCACGGTGGTGGCGACGCGCAGCACGCCCTCGTGCTCGTCCATGGAGAACTGGTTGGCCAGGTGGCCCTCCACGGTGCCGCTGCCCACGTAGGAGGACTGGCCCGGCTCGCGGATGTCGAACTTGTGCAGGTACGTGAAGTCCGACTGCCTCACCTCCGGCCTCCACCACCAGTGGCTGGTGGCCATGTAGAGCGAGTCCTTCGAGGCGTAGACCTCACCCGGCGCCGTCACCACGCTGGTCCGGCGCGGCGCCGCGTTGGCCGCGTCCGCATCCAGGTTCATGGACAGCACCGTCACGAAGCCCAGGCCCGTGGGCGCGTTGGCGTGGAAGAAGTCCGTGCACGAATACGTCAGCGGCGTGGTGTGCCCCGCCGGGTCCACGCGCCGCCCCCCGGGCAGCCAGTCCTCCAGCGCCTGCTCGCGGATGAGCTTCTCGTTCTTCGCGATGAGCGCGTCCACCGCGTCCGCCAGCTTGTCCTTGTCCTCGTAGAGCTCGCGCGAGTAGTCGGGGTAGAAGCGCACGTCCTCCGGCCAGCGGAACTGGTCCGACAGCACCAGCCGCACCGCGCCCTCCACGCGCCGCGCGTTGAGGTAGGAGCCGGGCAGGTACACCTGCTCCACCACCTTCGGCGCGGCGAGGTCCGCCACGTCCACCACCGTCACCTTCAGCGTGTCGCCGTAGTGGTAGCCACAGCCGAAGCCCGCGCAGTCCACGGCGGGCTCCGCGCCGCCGCGGCCCGTCAGCGAGGGACGGCCCGGCCGCTGCTCGTACACCTGCGAGGTGATGACCAGCCGGTTGCGCTCCTTGTCGAAGAGCATCTCCCGAGGCCAGCCCTCCACCTCCAGCGCCGCCGTGCGCACCAGCTGCTCCGCCGGCCACGAGCGGTGGATGTAGAGCCGGGGCCCGGACAGCACGAAGATGCGCGTGCCGTCGTTCTGCACGAAGTCCGCCTCGTGCACGCCCTCCACCTGGTTGTTGGTGCCCGTGGAGTTGTCCGGCCCGGAGCTGCCGCCGCCCGCGGCGTCCTCCGCCGGCATGGGGGCGCCCGTCGGCGGTCCCGCCGAGTCGCCGCCCGAGCGGGGCATGTCCCCCCCGTACCAGCCCCAGCCACCGCCGCCCTGGCCCTTGAAGGACTCCAGCGAGGCGCGCATCTGCTTCGTCGCGCTGTCCTCGATGTACCGCTCCAGGTCCTCGCAGCCGACGAAGGACTCCAGCTTCGCCGCCGTCTGGACCGGCTCGTTCTCCACCCCGGAAGTCTTCGAGCCATCACTGCAGCCCGCCGCCACCCACGCCAGCCCCACCCATCCATAGCGTTTCCACTGCCGCATCAGACCCTCCCGCTTCGTCATCGGCCCCACCGGGCGGCGCGGACCTCAAGTCCGTCACCTGCGCCAGCGGCTCCGCACGCATTGCCACGCTCATGCCAGGGCGCGCGAAGGCCCGGGCACCGGGATTTCCAGGGGGTTGCGAGCCGGGGGGCCTCTCAGAAACCTGAGGCGCGCGGGGAACCCGAGAGCGGAAAACCGAGGGTTCGCGGCACGAAGCGGACGAACTGCTGGGTGAGCGACGCGTCCATGCGCTCCAGGCGCAGGCCCATGCCGGCCGGCGCGCGGAAGGGGCCCTGGGGGTGCGGCGGGTTGGACCAGGCCACCGTCGCCTCGGCGGTGCAGGGCGTGCGCTGGCCGGCGAGCAGGACCTTCAACGACAGCCGGGCGCCCTCCCGCGCGGGGGTGAGGGTGCGCACGAAGAGGCCCTCCGGGCTGGCGTCGTGGCTGAAGCCGGACATGGCCGCGCCGCCCGCCGTGGCGAACTCCACCACGGTGAAGAAGGGCACGCGCTCCGCGGCGCGCAGCGGGACGAGCCCCGGCACCAGCCGCCCCAGCACCTTGCCCAGCAGCTCGTCCGCGCCCAGGTGGCGCTTCTCCAAGAGCGGCGCGCCCGACACCGCCTGCGCCCGCGACAGCACCTCCGCGGACTCCTCCGCGCGCGACAACAGCACCAGCGGCTTGCGGGAGTGCACCTCGCGCAGCCTCGCGGCCAGCCCCAGCGCCTCGCGGGGCGTGCGGGACACGTCCACCACGAAGCCGTCCAGCTGCGCGCCGTGCAGCGCGGCCAGGCGCGCGGCGTCCTCGGCGTCGCGCGCGTAGAGCACGTGCAGGCCCTCCTGCTCCAGCGCGCCGCCCAGGAAGGTGTGCAAAAAGCGCCCGCCCTCCACCAGCAGCACGCGGCGCCCGCGAGGCGCGCCCTGCGCCTGCTCGCGCGCCGAGCGCACCGCGGCCAGCTTCGCCTCCAGCGCCTCCATCGCCACGGGCTTGGGCAAAAAGTCGTCCGCGCCCGCGCGCCAGCAGTGCATCACCTCGTGCGGCTCGCCCGCGGAGGTGAACATGATGACGGGCACGTTGCGGCCCGCGGGGTGCGCCTTCACGAGGCGGCACACCTCGTCGCCCTGCATGCGCTCCATGCGCAGGTCCAGGAGGATGAGCGAGGGCGCGCGCCGCGCCAGCTCCGCCAGGCACGCCTCGCCGCCCTCCATCGCCACGGCCTCGCAGCCCAGCCGGGCCAGGTGCAGGCGCACCACCTCCCGGGCGGTACGGGAGTCGTCCACCACGAACACGGTGTCGCGCGCGGCGGAAGGGGGGACGGTCATGGGCTCACGGATAGGAAGGAAGGGAAGGGACAACCACGGGCCCTTCGGGCCAGCGTTCGGGTCTGGACGCTCAGGCGCGGGGCTCCTGCCGGCCGGACAGCAACTGCGTGAGCTGCCGTGCAATCGAGGCGCACTGCGCGGCATCCCGGCTCTCGAGCGCGTTGCGCCCGCCGTCCAGCAGCTGCTGCACGGTGCCCACGGCCGCCTGGGCCTCGGGGCTGGGGTTCTCCTGCGCGCTCTTCTGGAGCATCCGCGCCAGCTTGTCGCCGCGCTCCAGGAGCTTGCGGAACAGCTCCTCCGCGCGCTTCGCGTCCACCACGCCCTGGCTCTGCGCGTAGTGGGCCTGCTCCGCGCCCAGCTTCTCCGCCTCACCCTGCGGCATGCCCGGCCGCGCCTCCAGGCGCACCAGCTCCATGTTGCCGGTGGTCAGGTCCGTGGCCTTCACCGCGAGGATGCCCTCGCTGGACAGCTCGAAGACGACCTCCAGGGGCACGTCGCCGCGCGCGGCCACGTGCAGGTTCTTCAGCACCACCTCGCCCAGCTTGTGGTTCTCGTCCTGGAAGTCGCTCTCCCCCTGGTACACGGGGATGCGCGCCTCGTTCTGGCCGGCCGTCCCGGGGAAGAAGATGTCGCGCGCCACCACCGGCACGCCGGTGTTCTTCGCGATGAGCCGCTTCACGCGCCCGCCCAGCACGCCCACGCCCAGGCTCTGGCTGGCCACGTCCAACAGCAGCGCCTGTCCGGACTGGCGCAGCAATTCGTCCGCCTGCACCGCCGCGCCCAGGGCGACGGCCTCGTCCGGGTGCACGTCCGTGGACGGCGCGCGGCCGAAGAAGTCCGCCACCAGCCGCCGAATCAGCGGCACGCGCGTCATGCCGCCCACCAGCAGCACCACGTCCACCGAGCGCGGGTCCATCTTCGCCTCGTGCATGACGCCCTGGCACACCTCCAGGCAGCGGCGCGACAGCGGCTCGGAGAGCGTCTCGAAGAAGGAGCGCGTCAGCACCGTCTCCAGCTCCGTCAGGCGCCGGCCGCTGCTGGCGTGGTCGCCCAGCCCGGACACGGAGACGGTGGCCTCGTCGGACTCGGTGAGGGTGCGCTTGGCGGCCTCGGCGGCCACCTTCAGGCGGCGCAGGCTCTGCGCGTCCTGCGACACCAGGTGGCGCATGTCGTCGTCCACCTGGGCCAGGAGCCACTGGACGATGCGCTGGTCGAAGTCCTCGCCGCCCAGCCTCGAGTCACCACCGGTGGCGCGCACCTCGAAGACGCCGGCCTTCACCTCCAGAATCGACACGTCGAAGGTGCCGCCGCCCAAATCGAACACGAGCGCGTTGCCCTCGAAGCCGCGCGACAGGCCGTAGGCCAGCGCCGCCGCGGTGGGCTCGTTCACCAGCCGCACCACGTCCAGCCCGGCAATCGTCGCCGCCTCGCGCGTGGCCTGGCGCTGGTTGTCGTCGAAGTTGGCGGGGACCGTAATCACGCACTTGGAGACGGGACGTCCGAAGTGCGCCTGCGCGTCCAGCGCCAGCTCGCCCAGAATCATCGCGGACACCTGGGTGACGGGCATCACCCGCCCGCCCAGCTTCACGCGCACGTCGCCCGACGGCCCCGCCACCAGCGGATAGGGCACCGTCGCCTTCGCCTGCTGCACCAGTTCCGGCGTGTAGCGCCGCCCCAGGAAGCGCTTGGTGGCCCACACCACGGCGTCGGGATGTTCCTCCCCGAGCGCCTGCGCGGCATGGCCCACCACACGCTCACCCGACTTCGTGACGCCCACCACGGAGGGCGTCAGACGGCCACCCGCGCGCGAGGGGATGAGGCGCGCGCGTCCGTCCTCGACGGTCGCCACGGCGCTGTTGGTGGTACCCAGGTCGATGCCGATGACGGGGTCGTGCATGGGGGCGGTCAGGACACCACGCTACGGGTCTTCCGGCCACCTCGCCAAGTCCCCTATTCCTCACACTCCCGGTGTACCCGGCGCTTCCCTGCCCTCCGGGCGGTCCGTCCTGTCAAGGAGAGGGCGGGCGCGGCGGCCGCACGGCGGTGGCCCGCGGCCGCACGGCCGTTGCTCGCGGCCGCACGGCCGTTGCTCGCGGCCGCACGGCCGTTGCTCGGAGTCGGGCACCATGCTAAGGGCGCCCCCGTCATGGTGAATGTCTCCATCGCCCGCCGCTACGCCCGTGCGCTCCTCGATGTCGCCTCGGAGGCGGGCCGTACCGATGCCGTCGCCGAGCAGCTCACCGCCTTCGCCCAGGTGTTCGCGAAGAGCCCGGAGCTGACGGACGTGCTCCTCAACCCCGCCTACTCCCGCAGCCAGCGCACCCTGGTGGTGGAGGGCGTGCTGAAGGCCCTGCCCGGTGGAGCGGACCCCATCCTGGACAGCACCCTGCGCCTGCTGGTGGACCGCAACCGCCTGAGCTACCTCACGGACATCGCCCGCCTCTTCGGCGACATGGCGGATGCCCGTGCCGGCCGCGTCCGGGGCCACGTCACCACCGCCGCCCCGCTGCAGGCCGACGCCCTGGCCCGCATCCAGCAGCAGCTGCAGCAGCTCACCCAGCGCAACGTCATCCTGGAGACGCGCGTGGACCCCTCCCTCCTGGGCGGCGTGTCCGCGCAGGTGGGCAGCATCCAGTACGACGGCAGCCTCCGCACCCAGCTGGAGCAGATGCGCCGCGAGCTCAAGCAGCACTGACGTCTGGCTGCCCGTCCGGCAGCCAACTGTGCAGGTCGGCTTCTCGTCCCGCAGTCCAGGGTAAACCGGTATTTCCAGCGGGCCCTGGTAAGGGGTATACTCGGAGCGACGCGGGACAAGCCCGCGTTATCCGGACGACCTGAACATGCCGCAGTCCCTGCTTCACTCGCTCCCTGATGGCGCGCCCACGCCGGCCGCGCCCGAGGAGTCGAGGCCCTTCCTGAGCGCGTTGCTCAACGCGGCGGGTTGTGGCGTGGCCCTCCTGGACAGGGAGCTGCGTCCGGTCTGGGTGAATGCGGCCATGGCGGCGCTGTCCGGCCAGGAGCCGCGCGCGCACGTGGGCCGTCCGCTGGCGGAGTTGTGGCCCCAGGTGGCGCCCGCGCTGTCCCCGCTGCTGGCCCGCGCGCTCGCGGGCGAGGACGTGACGGAGGCGCCGGTGTACGGCGCGCTGGCGGCCTCGGCTGGAGAGCGGCACCTGCGGGTGGGCACCTCCCCCGCGCTGAATGGCGGCGCGCTGGCGGGTGTGGTGCTGTGGGTGCGCGACGAGACGGAGCGCGTGCACGAGGAGCGGCGGCTGCGCGAGCGCGAGGTGCACATGCGCAGCCTCGCGGACGTGGCGTGCGACGGGCACTTCCTGCACATCGACGGCAAGGTGCTCGAGGCCAACCGGGCCATGGTGAACCTGCTGGGGCTCGCCGCCCCCTCGCAGATGCGGGGCCGCAACCTGGCCGAGTGGGTGGCGCCGGAGTTCCGCCAGACGGTGCTCGGGGCGATGAGCCGCGGGGTGGAAACGCCGTACGAAGTCGTCTGCGTGCGCGCCGACGGCCAGCGCATCCCCCTGGAAGTGCTGGCGCGCGACGTGACGTGGGAGGGCCAGCCGGCGCGGCTGGTGGCCGTGTGGGACATCAGCAGCCGCAAGGCCGCGGAGGACCGCGTGGCCCGCACGGAGCACTTCCGGGACCAGCTGCTGGGAGTCATCGGCACGGACCTGCGCACCCCGCTGCAGTCCATCCAGCTGGGCACCGGCGCCCTGCAGCGCCTGGGCGGGCTGGAGGAGCCCCAGCGCCGGCTGGTGGGCCACATGGCGCAGGCGGCCCGGCGCATGGAGCGGATGATCCACGAGCTGCTCGACTTCACCCGGGAGCGGCTGGCCGGCGGGCTGGTGGTGCGCCCGGAGCCGGGCGTGCTGGACGTGGTGGTGGAGCGGGTGGTGGAGGAGCGCCGGCTGGCGCACCCCGGCCGCACCATTCAACTGGAGTCCGAGGGCGACTTGCGCGGGCGGTGGGACGCGCCCCGGCTGGCGCAGCTCGCGGACAACCTGCTGGGGAGCGTCCTCCAGCACGGCCCCGAGGACGCCCACATCCTGCTGAGACTGTCGGGCGCGGTGGGAGGCGTCACCCTCTCCGTCCACAACGACGGGCTGGTGGTGCCCGCCGAGGAGCACGCCGCCCTCTTCGAGCCCTTCCGCCGGGGCCGCGCGGCGAGCCCGGACGGGCTGGGGCTGGGGCTCTACATCGCCCGGCAGATCGCCCTCGCCCACGGTGGCCGGCTCACGGTGGAGTCACGCACCGGCGGCGGGGTGCGCTTCATCGTCTGGCTCCCCCGCGAGGCCACCGGCCCCTGAGGCGTCCGGGCCCCTGCCCGCCTGCCTTCCAGCCCTCCCGGCCCGGGAGGAGGCCCCCTCTTACCGGGCCCATCATTCCCCGCACGCGCGAGCGTGCCGAGTGCATTGCAGCGGGGGGGTGTGCGTGGTAAGGGGCCCCCACTTCCAGCTTTACGCGGCCGTCCCCCAGTTGGCCGCCCAGTGCAAGGACGCGAAACGCCCATGGAAATCCGCGCCGACGAGATCAGCAGAATCATCCGGGAGCAGATCAAGGATTACGGCAAGAAGGTCACCGTCGCGGAGACTGGCACCGTGCTGTCCGTCGGTGACGGTATCGCCCGCATCTACGGCCTCGAAGGCGCCCTGGCCGGCGAGCTGGTGGAGTTCCACAACGGGGTGCAGGGCCTGGTGCTCAACCTCGAAGAGGACAACGTCGGCGTCGCCATCATGGGTGACTTCCAGCACATCCGCGAGGGCGACACCGTCAAGCGCACCCAGCAGATTGCCTCCGTGCCCGTGGGCAAGGGCCTGCTGGGCCGCGTGGTGGACCCGCTCGGCAAGCCGCTGGACGGCAAGGGCCCCATCACGAGCACCGAGACGCGCCGCCTCGAGGTGAAGGCGCCCGGCATCGTGAAGCGCAAGAGCGTGCACGAGCCCCTGCAGACGGGCATCAAGGCGCTGGACGCGCTGGTGCCGGTGGGCCGCGGTCAGCGCGAGCTCATCATCGGTGACCGCCAGACGGGCAAGACGGCCGTCGCCATCGACACCATCATCAACCAGAAGGGCCTGGGCGTTTACTGCATCTACGTCGCCATCGGCCAGAAGCAGTCCACGGTGGCCCAGGTGGTGGAGAAGCTGAACCGCTTCGGCGCCATGGAGTTCACCACGGTGGTGGCCGCCAACGCCTCCGACTCGGCGCCGATGCAGTTCTTCGCGCCGTACGCCGGCGTGGCCATTGGCGAGTACTTCCGCGACAACAAGATGCACGCCCTCATCATCTACGACGACCTGTCCAAGCAGGCCGTGGCGTACCGTCAGCTGTCGCTGCTGCTGCGCCGCCCGCCGGGCCGCGAGGCGTACCCGGGCGACGTGTTCTACGTGCACAGCCGCCTGCTGGAGCGCGCCGCCAAGCTGTCCGACGAGGAGGGCGCCGGCTCGCTGACCGCGCTCCCCATCATCGAGACGCAGGCCGGTGACGTGTCCGCGTACATCCCGACCAACGTCATCTCGATTACGGACGGGCAGATCTTCCTCGAGACGGACCTCTTCTTCGCCGGCGTCCGCCCCGCCATCAACGTCGGTCTCTCGGTGTCGCGCGTCGGCTCCGCCGCGCAGATCAAGGCCATGAAGCAGGTGGCCGGCACCATGAAGCTGGACCTGGCGCAGTACCGCGAGCTCGCGGCCTTCGCCCAGTTCGGCTCGGACCTCGACAAGGCCACGCAGGAGACGCTGGCCCGCGGCGCCCGCATGGTGGAGGTGCTCAAGCAGGGTCAGTACGAGCCGCTCCCCGTCGAGAAGCAGGTCATGCAGCTGTACGCCGCCACCAACCGCGACGACCCCAAGAAGCGCGGCTGGATTCGCGACATCCCGGTGGCCGACATGGTGCGCTGGATGCGTGAGTTCCTGGAGTTCGCGGACGGCAAGCACCCGAACATCGCCAAGGAAATCCAGACCAAGCGCGAGCTGACCAACGACACCAAGGCGGCGCTGAACAAGGCCATCACCGAGTTCAACGAGGTGTTCCAGCCCACGCCGGGCGCCAAGGTCTAAGGCGTCCCGAAGTCGCTGCCGGCAACACACCAGGCCCCGCTCCCTTCACCGGGACGCGGGGCTTCGTGTTTTCAGCGTGGGCGCGGCGACTCCCGGTCGGGCGCGGGGGCCTCCCGCGTGCGCACCTCGGTGCCTTCGGTGTCCCCGAGCAGGTCCTCGCTGATGGGCACGCTGTAGGCCTCATCCGAGGGCGGAGGCGGCGGAGGTGGCGCCACGTCCGCGCCCACCCGCGCGGGCACGTCCGTGTAGGCGAGGAAGAGGGCCGTGTACTCGCGCAGGCGGACGTTGGCCATGGAGCGCTCCTCCGGCCGCTCCAGGAGGACGGCGTCCGCGCCGGACTCGCACGCCGTCTTCCCCAGGAGCGCCTCGCGGCGCTTCGCGCCCAGCCACTCGTTGGTCCGCACCGGCAACGTGCCCAGCACCACGTAGGGCCGGGGCGGCGCGCGGTCCTCGAAGAAATCAAAGGCGCAGCCCGGCGGCCGGGGCGGCCGCGTCTCGAAGGCGTGGACGGCGGGCGCCTTCACCTCGGGCGGTGACGCGCACGCGGCCACGGCCAGGACGACGGGCAGGAGGACACCGGGGTGGACGGGCATGGCTCTCTCCGGGCTCCAGGTCTACGACACCTGTCGTAGTCCGGGGCGGCGAAATACGACGGACGTCGTAATCAACGCGCCGCCCGGAGAGGAATATCGGCGCGTTGGCGTCAGCGCAGGCGCGGCAGCAGGGCGCGCAGGCTGCGGTCCACGCCGCCGCGGATGCCGAGCGCGTGCACCGCCTTCAGCTCGTAGGGCAGCACGTTGTCGCGGGCCACCAGCTGCACGTGCGCGCCCAGGGCGGCCGGCAGCGCGAGGTCCAGCTCGTAGATGTCGCCGGCCACCAGCGTCTGCTCGGGCCGCGTGCCCGTGGAGTCCCAGACGTGCTTGAGCGCCTGGAAGTAGCGGCCGCGGCGCAGGTAGATGGGCCGGCGCAGCGCCCCGTCCATCACCTGCGTCTCCGGCACCGCGTCGAAGCGCGCGTCGGGCGCGTCCGGCGGGTCCAGGAGGAACTTGCGCGCGTCCCCGGACACCTTCAGCCGCTCCCGCCCCTTCGGCGCGAGCTGGTCCAGCTTCTTCTCCACCAGGTCCGTGTGCGCGTTCGTCACCACCGTCACCGGCAGGCCCGTGGCCAGCAGCGCCTCCAGCACCTCCTTCGCCTCCGGCTTGAAGGCCGTGGCCGAGTACGCGTACGCCTCGCGGTACAGCCCCTGCACCGCCTCCGAGCGCACCGCCTCGTCCGCGCCCATGCCAAAGCGCTGCAGCAGCCGGTGCGCCGCGCACGTCGCCGTCAGGTACGGGTCCGCCGTGGCCGGCGCCACCACCCTGCCGCCCAGCTCCCAGCCCAGCGAGTCCGCCCCCGCCTTCAGCGCGGCGACTTCCTCCTCCCACGCCACCTCCAGCTGCTGCCCCAGCACCCGCGCCAGCCCCTCGCGGAAGTGACGCAGGAAGGGCGCGCTCTCCGCCGCCACGTCCGTGAAGGTTCCATCGAAGTCCAGCACCACGCACGCAATCGCCATCAGCCCACCGACTCCCGAAGTCATTTCGTGAAAGGGGCCCGATGACGCCCCGCCCCCGCCCCGGAATCAAGTCCGCCTCACCGGGCCACATCCAGAATTCTGAGGCGTCCGAGTAATTCCAGCCGCCGACGTTGCAAGCAGGCGCGGGTTGTCAGGCCGGGAGGGCGGCCCCAAGGTAGGTGTCCAGAGCGCTCCCAGCCTTCACATGACCGAGCTCCCGCCCTCCGCCACCGAGGTCGTGCCTTTCGCCGAGCGGGAGCGGCTGCGCGCCGTGCTGCGGCTGTTGCCGGTGGGCGTCTTCATCGCCGACGCGCGGGGGCGGCTGCTGGAGATGAACGCGGCGGCGAAGGCCATCTGGGGAGGACAGCCGCCCCTGGTGGAGGGCACCTCCCGGTATGGCGAGTACGCCGCCTGGTGGCCGGACACCGGACGGCGGCTGGAGGCGCACGAGTGGGGCCTGGCCCGCGCACTCGAGCACGGAGAGACGGTGCTCCACCAGGAGGTGGACATCGTCGCCTTCGACGGGACGCGGCGCACCATCCTCAACTCGGCCACGCCGCTGTTCGGCGCGGACGGCACGCTGCTGGGCGCGGTGGCCGTCAACGTGGACATCACCGAGCGCAAGGTGGCCGAGCGCGCGGAGGCCTTCCTCTCCGGGGCCAGCCGCCTGCTGGCGGAGTCGCTGGAGTGGGAGCCGACGCTCAAGGCGGTGGCGCGCCTGGCCACCCACGAGTGGGCGGACTACTGCCTGCTGGACGTGCTGGCCGGGGACGGCACCCTGAACCGGCTCGCCCTCTTCGCCCGGGACCCGGCGCGCCAGGCGCTGCTCAATCGCGCGCTGCCCTACCCGGCGCGGCTGGACTCGGACACGGTGATGGCGCGGGCCATCGCCGAGGGGCGCTCCATGCTGGTGCCGGACATCACCCCGGAGTGGCTGGAGCGCCACGCGCGCAACGCGGAGCACCTGAAGATGATGGAGGAACTGGCGCCGCGCTCCATGCTCGCGCTCCCGCTGGTGCGGGGCGAGCGGCGCTTCGGCCTCATCACCCTCATCTCCACCTCGCTCGCGCGCCGCTACACGCCGAGGGACCTCGCGTACGCGGAGGAGTTCGCCCGCCGCGCGGCGCTCGCGGTGGAGAGCGCGCGGCTGTACCGCGAGGCGCGGGAGGCGCTGCGGGCGCGGGACGCGTCGCTGGCGCTGCTGGAGTCGCTCCTCGCCGCCTCGCCGGTGGGCATGGGCTTCCTGGACCGGGAGCTGCGCTACGTGCACGTCAACCCGGTGCTGGCCGACATCAACGGCGTGTCGCCGGAGGGGCACCGGGGCCACACGCCGACAGAGGTGCTGGGCGCCGGTGCGGAAGGCCTGGTGGCGATGCTGCGGCAGGTGCTGCGCACCGGGGAGCCGGTGGTGGACCAGGTGGTGGACGACCCGCGCCCGGACGAGCTCCGTCACTACCTGGCCACCTACTTCCCGGTGCGAGTGAACGGCGAGCCACTGGGCGTGGGCGCCACGGTGCGGGAGGTGACGGAGCAGAAGCGCGAGGAGGAGCGGCTGCGCTTCCTCGCGAATGCCACCGTGCGCCTGTCCACCTCGCTCGACTGGCGCACCACGCTGCACACCGTGGCGGAGGTCCTGGTGGGGCAGCTGGCGGACTACTGCACGGTGGACATGCTCACCCCGGACGGCGAGCGGCTGGAGCGCGTGGAGGCGCTGTCCCGCGACGCGCGGACCCAGCGCCTGCTGGAGAAGTCGCTGCGCTTCCCTCCGCCCCCCGGCATGCGCACGCCGCTGCGCCGCGTCCTGGAGTCGGGGCAGCCGGAGCTGGCCTCGGTCATGGACACCGCGTGGCTGGACGCCCTCGCCGTGTCGCCCGAGCACCGCCTGCACATGGAGGAACTGCACCCGCGCTCGGCGATGTTCGTCCCGCTGGTGGCGCGTGGGCGGACGCTCGGCGTGGTGAGCGTCGTCTCCCAGAGCGCGTCCCGGCGCTATGGCGCCAGGGACCTGGCCTTCATGGAGGACCTGGCGTCGCGCGCGGCGCTCGCGGTGGACAACGCGTGGCTGTACCGCGAGGCGGAAGAGGCCGTGAAGGCGCGCGACGAGTTCGTGGCCATCGCCACGCACGAGCTGCGCACGCCGCTGTCCGCGCTGCTGCTGCAGCTCACCTCGCTCCAGCGCGCGACGGAGCGCGACACGCCGCTTCCGCCGGAGCGGCTGAAGCAGGGGCTGGACGGCGCGCGGCGGCAGGCGGAGCGGCTGGGCCACCTGGTCACCCACCTGTTCGACGTGGCGCGCATCAGCACCGGGCGCCTGGAGCTGGAGCGCGAGGAGGTGGACCTGTCCGCGCTGGCACACCGGCTGGTGGCGCGCATGGAGGACGCCCTGGCCGCCGCGGGCTGCGCGCCCGTCGTCCACACCGACGCGCCGGTGCAGGCCCGCGTGGACCGGCCGCGGCTGGAGCAGGTGCTGACCAACCTCCTGTCCAACGCGATGAAGTACGCGCCCGGCCAGCCGGTGGAGCTGTGCGTGGAGGCCACGGACGGGGAGGCCGTCATCGTCGTGCGCGACTGGGGCCCCGGCATCCCCCGCGACGCGCAGGCGCGCATCTTCGAGCGCTTCGAGCGCGCCAGCGGCGAGCACGCCCGCGCCAGCCTGGGCCTGGGGCTCTACATCTCCCGGCAGATTGCCCGCGCCCACGGCGGAGACCTCACCGCGGAGGACCCGCCCGAGGGCCCCGGGGCCCGCTTCGTGCTGCGGCTGCCCCGAAACCCGGTCCACGGGTAGGACGCGGGGCGAGGCACGCCGCCTTGAGGCCTACCCCGGTGGGCCCGCTAGCCTTGGGGCCATGGAAGCGACTCAGAAGAGCGAGTCGGCGCGGCGACGCCGGGCGTGGCTGCCCTGGGGCCTGCTGGTGGGCGCGGTGGTGCTCACCACGTCGGGAGCCTGGGCGGGCTCGCGCTCCATCTCCGCGCTGGTGGAGCGCAACGGCCAGCTGGAGCGCGAGGCCGCCGAGTCCGAGGCCCGGGTGGCGGAGCTGCAGGCGCTGCGCGAGTCCCAGTCGCGCCGGCTGCGGACGCTGGAGCAGCAGCACCAGGCCGCCCTGGCCACCCCCGCCACCTGCACCCCACCCCCGGACTCCGCCCAGGCCCGCCCCGAACCCCGCCGCGCCGCGAAGGCCTCCGTCCGGGGCAAGAAGGTGGCCCGGCGCTGACGTGACGGCCGCCGCCGTTGCCCGCGCGTCCACACCCGCCGGAGACGCTGTGGACCGGCAGGCCACACCAGCGCGGCGCACCCCGCGCAACCTCGCGGAAAGACAGGGGCCCCGGGTCCGGCCCGCCTCGTGCTAACCGGATTGTCGCGTCGCTTACCTTTCCGTCGAGGTCCGCTCCACATGTCGCCCTTCGTCCTCCGTGCTCCCTCGCGACCCGTGCTGGCCGCGCTCGCGTGCCTGCTCGCGCTGATGCTTCCAGCGACCAGGGCCGCGGCCGAGCCGGGCATCCGCATCCTGAATTCACTCCCCACGTCGGACCTGGCCCTCAACGCCCTCACCACCAACCGGGACTCGCTGGAGGCCCTCACGACGGGGCCGCTCGACTCCAAGGCCTTCTACGCGGATGACCGCCTCAAGCACCAACTGGAGCACCCGCCCGCGTTCCACGTCATGAAGTACCTGGTGGAGTGCGCCCTGCCGGCGGGCGAGGGGGTGAAGTGGACGAACCAGGCGGGCGTGACGCACTACTTCGAGGGCTCCCTGGGCATGTGCAAGGAGTGGCAGTACGGCGCGCCGTCCCGCGAGTGCCTGGGCTACGTGTCGGCCTGCCTGCTGGCGCGCAACAACGCCTATGGCGTCGAGGTGCCGCTGTCCATGCGCGGCGAGGACCCGCGCGACTTCAAGCGCTTCAACCCGTCCGGCGCCACGGAGGAGTGGAGCACGATTTTCCTGCCCTGCCCCTCCGGCGGCTACGGCCTGGCGCCCGAGTGCGGCTGGCTGGGTGAGGGCGTGGGCAGCTGCACCCCGGGCGCCGCCGTGACGGTGGCCGCGGGCGCGCCGTACGACAGCACCTGCACGGGCAAGCTGGGCGAAATCAGCGGCGACCGCGTCCTGCGCGTGTGCAAGGACCCCCGGGGCTGCGAGCGGACGGACCTCCTCGCGGAGACGGACCGCAACTCGTGCGGCGGCATCACCCCGAGCGTCACCTTCACCTGCCCCGCCTCCGGCAGCTACAGCCTCATGTCCGCGCCCTACAACCGCGACGCGCTGCCCGGCTCGTGGGTGTGGCCGCAGGCGCGCTCCAGCTCGCCGGGCGCGTACCCCGCGGAGCCCTTCGGGGCGTACACCTTCCGCGAGGGCGCCTTCTACGGGAACCTCTTCGACCCGGGCGCGCTCCTGGCGGAAATCATCCTGGAGAAGGACACCTTCAAGCCCACGCTCGTCACGAAGCAGGAGTTCAAGGGCTACCCCTACAACGGCGTCCACGCCTGCTACTCGCGGGACTGGGTGTCCGGCGACAGCCACCTGGCCGCGCGCATCTGCGCCAACACCAGCGTCTCCGGCGTGAGCGCCAACGTCTGCGTGGCCCGCACCGCGGGGCCCTGCGAGCCCGGCAGCACCAGCCTCCGGTTGCCCCGCTGCAAGGTGAATGACGGCTACCAGGTGAAGGGCGACGGCGACTTCGAGTCCTGCCAGGACGAGATTGGCGCCTTTCACCCCGAGCCCATCTCCATCTACCTGACCAGCCCGTGCGACCTCCTGCCCCCCAGCGTGCAGAAGGTGTGCACCACGACGTGCGACAGGCTCAAGAACTGCACCACCAAGTGCCGGCCCATGTCGCCGGGCGAGTGCCTCCAGAAGTACGGCTACACCCCGCCGCCCCCGCCGCCCCAGAAGTAGGTGCAGGTGCGAAGTGCCACGGCCCGGGGCGGGAAGGTCCGCCCCGGTGCCCTCCGGCGCGGGGGTGCAGAATTGCCGTGAAATGAATAGAGCAGCCGGGCATCCGTCCACGGTTCCGGTAGGCCCCTTTCCCGGTCCCCACCGAGGAGCAGAACCGTGTCCCCACTCCGGCCAGTGCTGTGTGCCCTTCTCGCACTCGGGCTCATCCTCGGCTCGACGCCGGCCGAGGCCCGCTTCGGCAAGCGCTCGCGTCCCAGCCAGAGCGAGCCGAAGAAGGACGACGACAAGCCGCACGAGGCCACGGCGGTGGGCGAGGAGGACTCGGACGACGACGACGACGACGACCGTCCGCGCCGCCGCCGCAACGTGCGCAGCTACTCGGACCTGGACGCGACGGTGGGCTTCTTCGCCTTCATCCTCTCCGGCGGCAACCACCGGCTCATCGTCGATGACCGGCGGGGCCCTCACGGCGAGGTGCGCGAGGTGCGTCACGCGGCGCCGCTGTCCTTCCGCCTGGGCCTGCAGGGCGGCCCCGTCACCGATGGCGGGGCGGTGGACCTGTTCATCGGCCTGGAGGGGCGGCGCTTCGGCGTGGACGCGCGCCTCACCGGCATGGGGCTGAGCGCGGACGACGGCTCCGACGACACGGACACGATTTCGCTGGTGGAGGCGCACCTCACCTGGGCGCTCATCTCCCTGCAGCGGGCGCGGCTGCGCGTGGAGGCCGGCGTGAGCACCGCGAATGCGCCGGACGTCACCTTCGTGGGCCCCAGCCTGGGCATGTCCTTCGAGGCGTGCATGGCGGGCCCGCTGGACTTCGAGGCGCGCGTGCAGACGACGCCCTTCCCCTACCGCCAGGTGGACGCGAGCGCCGCGCTGGCGCTGCACCTGGGCGCGCTGGTGCTGCGCGGCGGCTACCGGGGCATGGTGCTGGATGACGCCGGGCAGGTGGACGGCGTCACCCACGTGGACACCTTCCACGGCCCGTTCTTCGGCCTGGGCCTCGCCTACTAGCCGCTCGACGACGAGCCCCCGGTGGCCCACCGCGGGCAGTGCCGTGCCACCGCGGTGAGCAGCGCGTCCAGCCTGACGGGCTTGCGCAGCAGCGCCGCCACGCCCCGGGGCGCGGGCCCGAGCTCCCCCGTCATCCCCACCACCTGCGTGCCGGCGAAGCGCGCGTCCGTCCTCAACCGCTCGAGGAAGGCGTGCCCGTCCACCCGGGGAATCTCCAGGTCCAGCAGGACGAGACACGGCGTCTCCAGGGCCGCCAGCACGCGCACCCCCTCATGGCCGTTGATGGCCATGAAGACCTCGTAGCCTTCATCGTGGAGCGCTTCCGCCATGGCTCCCCGGACGTCCGGGTCGTCTTCGACGAGGAGGACCATGGGCCGCGCTTGAGCGTGCGTCACGGCTGACACCCTAACCGCTCCTTCCTCGCGAGACACGCGAGTCGTGAAGCGTCGCCATCCCGCAGACGGCCCAGTGTCGGACCATGAGCATCTGCATGGGGAGGACAGGCAGATATTACAGGCATCCGGAAACAGTCAGCCCCCCGGTCCGGGGCGGGGGTTGAAGGTCCGCGGACGCGCATGACGCCGGGCGCGTGGCGCAAGCGCTGTCCACCGCCGCACAGGTGACGTTGGCCAACGACACGCCCCGCCCGGGGGCCCATGGCCCCTCCCCGGCGAAGGCGGTTGAATCCCCTTCCCCGAAAGCATTCCGAACCCCGAGAAGAGGAGTGGAGAGACCGTGCCATCCCCCAAGGCCGTGCTGTGCGCCGCGCTTGCCGCCGGTGCCCTCCTGGGCTCCACTTCCGCCGAGGCCCGCTTCGGCAAACGCTCCTCCTCGCAGTCCAACAACAACCCGGGCAAGGACGGCGGCTCGCGCCCCTCGCGCCCCCCGCGTGACGAGCGGCCGCGCACGCACCAGGCGACGCCCATCGGCAAGGAGGCGTCGGGCAACAATGACGACGCGCCCCGGCGCAGGCGGCGGGCCGTCGTGCGGCGCCCGCTCCCGGAGCTCATCGTCGCCGGCGCCATCATCGCCGCGCCGCGCCCCCGCACCCGAGCCCTCGCGCCCGTCACCCGGGTGCGCGAGCGGCACGAGCCCGTTCCCCTGCGGGTGCGGCTGGGCGTGGATGGCGGACTGCTCGGCAACGGCGGGGCGATGGGCCTCTTCATGGCCATGGAGGGACGGCGCCTCGGCATGGACACGCGCATCACCGGCATCTCACTGCCGGCGGATGATGGCTCGGACACGGTGGACCGCATCACCCTGATGAGCGCGCACCTCACCGCGGCGCTGTGGGCGGGACCGCGCGGCCGCGTGCGCGTGGAGGCGGGCGTGGCCAGTGCCCACGCACCGGACGTCATCTTCGTGGGGCCCAGCTTCGGCGCCTCGGCGGAGGCGTGCATCGGCCGCTCCCCGGTGGACCTGGAGGCGCGCCTGCACGCCACGCCCTACCCGCACCGCCAGGTGGATGTGCAGGCCGGCCTCGCGGCGCACCTGGGCACCCTCAACGTGCGCGGCGGCTGGCGCGGCCTGTACCTCGACGACGCCGGCCACGTGGACGGCGTCCAGCACGCCGAGGGCTTCGGCGGCCCATACCTTGGCGTGGGCCTGGCGTTCTGACGGCACTTCCGGGCCGGAGCCACCCGCATACAGGGGAGCTCCGGCCCTCGAGGACCTACTCTTCGGACGCGGCGGCCATGGGCGTCGGGCTTCCGCCCAGCTCCCCCACCGTGGTGGCCCCGGTGCCCGTGCGCTTGCCGCGCCGCTTCGGCGGAGGCGCCAGCTTCGGCGCCGTTCCGAAGAGCCGCTCGTACGTCTCCGGCGTGTTGATGTTGACCACCACGCCCGGGTCCTTCACCGGCACGCGCCGCATCTTGAGGCCCGTCAGCGCGGGCTCCAGCTGCAGTCCCTCCGCGGCGCGCAGCCGCTCGGCCGCGCCCCGTGAGAGCACCAGCGGCCAGCCTGGCGCGCCCTCGAACTCCGGCCGCATGACTTCGTCCCCCTCACCCATCAGCTTGAGCAGGGACTTGAGCGTGGACGCGCGCAGCGCGGGCATGTCCACCGGTTGCAGCAGCAGCACGTCCGCTCCGGACTCCAGCGCGGCGTCGAGCCCCGCCTTCACCGAGGCCAGCGGCCCCTCCTGCCACTTCTCCGCTTCCACCAACTCCAGCCCCGGATGCTGCTCGCGCACCGCCTCCGAGTCCTTGCCCACGACTCCGATGATGGAGCAACCCGCCTTTCCAAAGGTGGATGCCAGTGATTGGAGGAAACTCTTTCCTCCCTCGTGTTCGATGAGCGCCTTGGGATGGGCCATCCGCCGGGCCTCACCCGCAGCGAGGATGATTGCGACCGCCTTCATGCCACGCCTCCTCCGCCCCCCATGAATTGAACGCCAGCAGGCCCGGGGGCCACCCATCAGAGGCTGTGGACTTCTTCCGGGATTGCAGCCCGCCCCCAGGTCCGAGCCGTCAGCCAGCCGCCAGTCACTCGGGCGGGGTGTTGGCTGGAGGAGCCTGCCTGCCGGTAGAACGTCCACCAGTGCACCCTGAGCACCCTCCCCGGCTTCATCCCGCGCCCGTGCCCCTTCCGCGCCTGCTTCGCGCCGGTGTGGCGGGCCGCGCGCGGGCTTCAGTGCAGCCAGGGCCGCTCGGGCGCGGCCACCAGCGCCTCGTAGGGAACGCCCGTCGTTTCTTCCATGCCCGTGAGGGCCTTTGCGGTCAGAATTTCAGCCAGCCGCGCCAGCGGAGCGCAGGCGGAGAGCCGCTGCAGCTCCCCCTCCGTCACCTCGCCCAACAGCTCTCCGTCCTGGCCATCCACCACCGGGAGCACGTGCAGCCCATGGCGGTGCATCACCTGGAGTGCGGAGAGGACGGTGTCCTCGGGGAAGAGCGTCACCGCACGTGAAACGAGGGACTGGACCTGGGGACTGCGGCACGTCGTCACGGATGCCTCCGGATACCGAGGCGCCGGGCGCCTCGTGGATCACCCCGTAGCAAGGGCCTTGCCGCCCCGAATTCTCGCTTCGGGAGAAGGACACACAACCTGCGACAAGGTACGCGCGATAATCCCGCTAGAATCGCCCTTCCCCCCGGCTGATCCGCGGAGCCTGCCCGTCCATGACCGTCAAGACCACCCCGTCTCCCACCCCGGTCGCGCCCCGCCGTACCCCTGACGCTCCCGCCCCCGTCGCCCCGCGCAAGGAGGAGCCCAACCTCATCGCGAAGCTCGGCCAGGGCCTCCAGAACGTCGCCCGCCGGGCGGATCAGCTCGTCGACGGGTTCGAGGCCCGCCTGCCTGATTTGGGCAAGCTCGGCCTCCCGAAGCTGCCCGGCATCTCCGGCAAGCCCTGGGAGGGCATCACCCTCACCGGCAAGCCGCTCCAGATTCCCTTCGACAAGCTGCTCCAGGTCGACCTGGGCGACCTGCGCAAGGTCCTGGAGCACATCGTCCCGCAGAAGATTGACGACAAGCAGGGCAAGCAGCTCATCTCCCAGACGCAGGGCTTCCGCGACACCCTCGGCAAGGTGCGCTCGCTGGGGCTGGAGCTGGACCTGCTGCCCCCCTCGCACCCGCGCCACGCGCAGGTGAAGGCGGAGCTGGCGAAGGCCGAGGCCGAGCTGACGAAGACGACGGGCTACACCCGCGCCACCGCGCCCCGCGCCGGCTCGCTGTGGCTGGACCCGCAGTTCCTCTCCAAGGAGCTCCCCAACGGCCAGGTCCACGCCAGCAGGTTCCCCACCGGCACGCCGGTGACGAAGCCGCCCAAGCCCCTGGACTTCCTCTTCGGCGGCGACAAGGCGAAGGAGGCCCAATACACCGCCTCCGTGGCGAAGCGCCGGGAAGAGGCGGGCATGCCGGTGCAGGGCGGTGAGCCCATCGGCGTGCACCTGTCGCTCCAGGGCGGCGGCGGCAAGGGCAAGCGCTACGCCGCGATGATGGCGGAGATGCAGGAGATGGGCGTGGTGCCGGTGAGCCTGACGGGCACGTCGGCCGGCTCCATCGCCGCGGCCTTCGCCGCCACCGGCGCCACGCCGAAGCAGCTGGAGGACGTGGCGAAGGACCCGCGCCTGGGCAACCTCTACGACTTCGACCTGGACATGAAGGACGGCGGCATCCTCGACGGACAGGCCGCGTATGACCTCTTCGACGCGAAGCTGCGCGAACTGACGGGCATCAAGGACCGGCCCGTCACCTTCGCGGACCTGAAGGTGCCGCTGCAGCTCGTGGCCGCCAAGGCGTACGACAGCGCGGTGGGCAAGGAGGGCTTCAAGAGCGCCAAGGACCGCGTCTTCGTCTTCAGCCAGGAGACGACGCCGGACACGCCGGTGGCGCTCGCCATGCGCGCCTCCATGGCCATTCCGGGCGTCTTCGAGCCCGTGCAGGTGGTGGACCCCGTCACCGGCCGCAACATGCACCTGGTGGACGGCGGCACGCTGGACAACCTGCCCATGGGCTACAACAAGAACGACCTGCCGCAGATTGGCGCGTCGCTCTCCTCGCGCGGTGACGCGCACCCGGTGAATGGCCAGGCCACCGCGAAGCCGCTGCCGGGCGGCCAGCTCGACACGGACGACGTGCTGTGGAACGCCTTCAACGGCGTCTCCATGCTCAAGGACAACGCCACCAACGCGCAGGACTGGAAGGACCGCACCCAGCCGGGCGCCAACCAGTTCATGCTCAGCGTGCCCACGTGGGACCTCACCGACCCCAAGAAGAGCAACAGCATGCTCGGCTTCGGCTACGACGCGAAGGTGGACCCCGCGCTCGACCAGCAGACGCGCCAGGTGACGCAGGGCTTCCTGCGCGAGTTCATGGACGACCTCGGCAAGCCCGGCGCGCGCGGCACCAACCTCTCCACCCAGGTGCCCGCCAACCTCCAGTTCGACGTGCCGGTGAACGTCAAGGGCGAGTCCTTCCGCGTCACGTACAACGGCGGCGACAAGGTGACGGCCACCGGCACGGACGGCAAGCCGCACGAGGTGAAGCTCGGGAAGCAGAAGATTGAGTCCATGTGGCTGGACAACCAGGCCTTCGGGGATTTGAACGCGCAGCTCTCCGAGGCCCTGGGCAATCCACGCAGCGTGCGCCCCTCGTGGTTCCCGTTCTGACGTCGCTGCAACGTTGAACCTCCAGATACCTGCACGCACCCGGGGCGCCTTGAGGCGCACCCGGGCGTGGTCGCTACCGTGGCTCGCGAGTCCCTTCTTCACCGAAGGCGATGGCGTCCCCCGGCGCCGGCTTGAGACGACGGCGGCGCCTTGCGGCGCGACCGTAGAGACCGTGGCGCCTCCCGGCGCCACCTACTGGAGGTCACGACATGACGGAAGTCCCGCACGAGCACGGGCGTCAGCAGCAGCGCACCTGGGTCCCCTGGCTGGTGACGGCGCTGGTGGTGCTGCTGGCGGGCGGCGTGCTGTTCCTCGCCAACCGGAGCTCTCAGCAGGCCCAGGCGCTGGCCGAGCAGTCGCGCGCCGCCGCCACGGAGGCCGCCAACCGCGCCCGTGACGCCGAGGCCGCGCGGCTGCAGCTGGAGGAGAAGCTGGCGGCGGCGGAGTCCGAGCGCACGAAGCTGGCCACCGAGAAGGAGCAGCTCAGCAGCGAGAAGGAGCAGCTCAGCCAGACGGTGCAGGAGCAGGAGGCGGAGCTGGCGAAGCTCAAGGCCACCTACGACGACCTGCAGGACAAGATGAAGGCGGAAATCGCCAACGGCGCCATCAAGCTGTCGCAGGCCGAGGGCCGCATCCAGGTGGACCTGGTGGACAAGGTGCTCTTCGACTCCGGCGACGCGAGCATCAGCGCGCGCGGCCAGGAGGTCCTCACCCGGCTGGGCGGCGTGCTGGCCAAGGTGGAGGACAAGTCCATCCAGGTGTCCGGCCACACGGATGACTCGCCGCCGTCCCAGAAGCTGCAGGGCACCTTCCCCACCAACTGGGAGCTGTCCGTGGCGCGCGCCGTCAACGTGGTGCGCTTCCTCCAGGAGAAGGGCGGCGTGCCCGCGCGCCGGCTGGTGGCCGCCGGCTACGGCGAGATGCGCCCGGTGGCCGCCAACGCCACCCCGGTGGGCCGCGCGCGCAACCGCCGCATCGAGGTGCTGCTCATGCCGGACCTGCCCAAGCAGCGCAACACGGCGGCGGTGAAGCGCGCCCTCGCGGACTCCACCACGCCGAAGAACGCGGTGAAGCCCGCCAAGGGGACGAAGTAGCCCTTCGTCCCCGCGGGCGCCGCGGCTACTTCTTCTTCACCGACTCCAGCAGCTTGCGGAAGGGCTTCTCCGCGGCGGCCGCCGTCTTCTCGGGCGCGGTCAGCTTGAAGAAGACGGCGCCCTCGGGGCCCTCCACAATCGCGCCCAGCAGGCGGTAGCCCGGCTTCGGCGTGGCGGGGCCCATCATCGGTCCGCCGCCCGCGTACGTGCCCTTCACGTCCACCGTGGTGACGCTCATGCCGTTGAGCTTCTCCGCCTTCGTCTTCGCCGCCTTGTCCACAGGCTTGCCGTCCGGCGTCTGGAACTGGCCCACCCAGCGCTTCACGTTGGCGTCCACCGCGCCGCCCTGGCCCTGGCCGAAGTAGAAGACGGCCAGCTCGCCGCCCTCGGCGTCACCCTTCGCCGCCGGAATCTTGTACGTCGCCGCGCGCATCGGCCGCTCGCCCTGCGCCGTCCACTCCGCCGGGGCCGTCCACGTCAGCCCTCCGGCATCCTCCGCGTGAGCCACCACGGCCGCGGTCACCACCAGCACACTCAGCAGTCGGTTCATGCCCGTAACGTACCCGCCGCATGCCCCCGGCGCAGCCGCTGAGACAGCCAGTCTGTCTCGCCCGCCCGCCAGCCATAGCTAACACGGCGCGTCAAGCCGGCTGTCTTCCGGTCAACCAGCCAACGTGCTACGCCACGGAACCGTTTCCAGCAGTCCAACTATGGACGCGGAGGGGTCTGACCCATGAAAAAGGTGTTGTTCCTGGGGGCTCTTGCCCTCGGTGCGGCTGCGTGTGATCCGGACATCGCGAAGGATGCACCCCCCGCCGAAGAAGCTGTCGTCGCTGAGTTCGACCCCGCGGCCTCGCCTGCCATCGTCCCGTCGCCCAACGACCTGGCGCTGGACCCGAAGACGGGCCTCGTCGCCGCGCCCATCAATCCGAACGCGCCCGAGGCGGAGCAGGAGTTCACGCGCGACTACGTGAACACGCTGGACGGCTTCCCCACGGCCATCTCCGCGAGCACGACGGTCAAGAACCTCGACCCGGAGACCGTGACGCCGGCCACGGTGAAGATCCTCGACCTGTACGCGGGCACGCCGCTGTCCCGCCCCGTCCCGGCGAACGTCGTCGTCGGCTACAACGAGGACACCGACCGCATCAACGTGATTGCCCCCACCGGCTGGCCCAAGGGCGGCCGCTACGCGGTGGCGCTCGTCGGCGGTGAGAACGGCCTGAAGACCACGTCCGGCAAGCCGGTCATCCCGTCGGCCACGTGGGCCTTCGCCAGCTCGACGGAGCCGCTCGTCACCTGTGAGGACCTGACGGCCCCCAACTGCCGCGCGGCCACGGAGCTCATCCCGGCCACCTCGACGGACCCCGCCACGCGCATCGCGGAGCAGACGGCCACCGCGCTCCGCCTGGAGCAGCTGCGCCGCAGCTACGCGCCCGTCATCGACGCGACCGCCGAGAAGTTCAACCTCAAGCGCGACGACATCGTCCTGCTGTGGACCTTCACGGTGATGAACATGCCGGAGGCCACGTTCGACCCGGCCAACAGCATCATCCCCTTCCCCAATGACCTGCTGCGCATCCCGGCCACGGCCAACGCCCCGGCGCGCCTGAACCTGCCGGTCAACACCTCCCCCAACGCCAACCCGCTGGAGGTCGCCATCTCCAGGGGCCTCAACACGCTGGACGGCTGGTCCACCACCGCCCCCATCGTCTCCGAGAACGGCGTGCGCGCGGGCGCCATCGACCTGGGCTCCGAGCTGGACATGAACACCGTCAAGGTGGGCCAGACGGTGCTCTTCATCAAGACCACCAACACCGACAAGGGCACGCTCCCCAAGGTCAAGGTGTGCGTCAACTGCACGTCCAGCCTGAAGCCGGACGGCAGCGCGCAGACCACGCCGCAGCAGCTCCAGATTGTCCCCGAGGTGCCGCTGGACGAGGCCACCCAGTACGCCGTGGTCATGCTGCGCGGCATGAAGGACATCAAGGGCCGCGCCGTGGCGCCCACCGCGCCCCAGGTCCTGCTGCGCAGCAAGGCGCCGCTGGTCGACTCGGCCGGCAACAGCCAGCTGGCCGCGGTGCCGAGCTTCCTCGCCGCCCAGCTCGAGCCGGCGCGCCTGGCGCTCAAGCCGCTGTATGACGCGCTCGAGGCCCAGGGCATCAAGCGCAAGGACGTGAACCTGGCGTGGGCCTTCACCACCCAGAGCACCCGCTCCATCCTCCAGGCGCTGAACGCGGCCCCCTCCCAGGTGCCGGCGGACCCGTACTTCCTGACGGACCAGACGGACGTGCTCAAGGCCACCATGGCGGCCAACAAGCTGGACAACGGCGACGTGGGCCGCGCCTTCGTTGGCGCCTTCGCCTCGCCCTACCTGCTCAGCGACGACCAGGGCACGCTCAACCGCGCCGCGCCGCGCATCGACCGCGTCCCGTTCATCCTCTTCACGCCGAAGCTGCCGGCGCCCGAGGGTGGCTTCCCGGTGGTCATCTTCGGCCACGGCCTGACGGGCAACCGCACCAACGTCGTGGCCGTCGCCAACAGGCTGAACGCCCATGGCTTCGCGGTGGCCGCCATCGACACCGTGCAGCACGGCGACCGCGTCAGCTGCGCGGGCATCTCCGCCGCGACGCCGGTGCTCTACGGTGACCCGGCCAACCCCTCGGTCATCGACTCGCCGGACGAGGCGTGCTCCAGCGGCAGCACCTGCGACGTGACGCCGAACAGTCCCACCTTCGGGCGCTGCGTGAACGCCGCCGTCGCCATCGACTGCAATCCGAGCCCCACGGACCCGACGAACCTGGCCGCCCTGCACGGCGACCTGGTCTGCGCCTCCCAGCGCCAGGGCCGCTGCGTGGGCGCCAGCCCCACCGCCACCACCGGCAAGTGCGAGGGTGGTGACTTCCTGCGCCAGAGCAACGACAACGCGCGCGCGGCGCCCATCATCAACGCCTGGAACTTCCTCAACCTCACCAACCTGTTCGCCACGCGCGACAACTTCCGCCACTCCGTGGTGGACTTCGCGCAGCTGTCCCGCGTGCTCGCCACCGACAGCCTCAACGCCCGCCTCGACGCGGCCGGCGCCGGCACCCTCAACGGCGCGCAGGTGGAGTACGTGGGCCAGAGCCTCGGCGGCCTCCAGGGCGCCCTGACCGCCTCCGTCAATCCGCGCATCCACCGCGTGGGCCTCAACGCCGCGGGCGGCGGCCTGGTCGACGTGCTGCTGACGTCCACCAACGCCACCTTCGTCGCGAGCCGCAACGGCTTCAACGCCCTGCTGACCAGCGCCGGCCGCCCCGTCGGCACGGCGGCCTACGACGAGTTCATCACCCTGGCCCGGACCATCCTGGACCCGGCGGACCCGCGCAACTACGGCTACTTCCTGGAGAACGGCCAGGCGGCCAACCGCGACGCGTTCATCCAGTACATCAAGGGCGACGACGTCATCACCAACCCGGTGACGGACTACCTGCTCGGCGCGGCCAACCGCGGCGGGGAGCGCTCGGTGCAGTCGTACATGTTCGACGTCGCGCCGCTGCCCAAGGAGGTCAAGCATGGCTTCTTCACCATCTTCGACCCCTCCCTGGCCGCGGACGACCCCACGGCGCAGTTCCTCAAGTCCGTCCGTGACTCGGCCCAGGACCAGATGGCCGGCTTCCTGAAGACCGGCCTCGCGCCCATCCCGTAATCGCCCCCCCAGAGAGACCCAATAACCATGAAGAAGACACTCTCCCTGGTAGCGCTGTTCGCGGCCGGCACCTCGCAGGCCGCGGGCTTCCAGATCAACACCCAGAGCGCCCGCTCCACGGGCATGGGCAACGCGGCCGTCGCGTGGCTGGATGACTCGTCCGCCGTCTATTCGAACGCGGCGAACATCCTCAGCGACAAGAAGCTGGATGTGACGGTGGGCGACACCGGCATCCTCCCCAGCCTGAAGTTCACCCCGGAGGGCGGGGCGACGGAGGGCCAGAAGACGACGCTGTCCCCGCCGCCGCACCTGTTCGCCACGTACCAGGTGATGGACAAGCTGGCGGTGGGCCTGGGCATCTACACGCCCTTCGGCGCGCGCAGCCGCTGGGTGGATGACTTCTCGGGCCGCTTCCGCGCCCGTGAGTCGGCCATGGCCGTCTACAACATCAACCCGACGGTGGCCTACCAGGTGCACGACCGCATCCGCGTGGGCGCCGGGCTCGACATCGGCCGGGGCACGCTGGAGCTCAAGCGTGGCCTGGACTTCGTCGAGAGCGAGGGCAACGTCCACCTGGGCGGCAGCGCGTGGGGCATCGGCGCCAACGTCGGCGTCCAGGGCGTCATCGTCCCCAAGCTGCTCAGCGCCGGCGTGCACTACCGCAGCCCCATGAAGCTGACCTTCAAGGGCGACGCGGACTTCCAGGACGTCCCGGCGGAGTTCCAGAGCCGCCTGAAGGACACCATCGTCCAGGGTGACGTCACCCTGCCGCAGTCCATCGCGGCGGGCGTGTCCGTCACGCCCATCGAGCGGCTGACGCTGGCCTTCGATGCGAACTGGGTGGACTGGTCCGACTTCGAGCAGCTGGCGATTGAGTTCCCGGAGAACCCGGCCATCAACAACCCGCTGCCCAAGCGCTGGAAGGCGACGTGGAACTTCCACCTCGGCGCCGAGTACGGCGTGACGGAGGCGCTGCGCGTGCGCGCGGGCTTCGTCATCGACCCGTCCCCGAGCCCGGATGACACGCTGACGCCGGACCTGCCGGACGCGGACCGCATCGCCGTGTCGGGTGGCCTGGGCTACGGCTTCGGCGGGCTGCGCGCCGACCTCGCCTACCAGTACGTCACGCTGTCCGACAAGGTGAGCACCGCGCCGGGCGTCCCCGGCACGTACAACGGCACCGCGCACGTGTTCGGCCTGACGCTCGGCTACTCCATGTAGCTGGCCGCCTGCCCCGGCTCCTCGAGCCGGGGCGGTACCGACGCCCGGGTCTCCCTCATGGGGGCCCGGGCGTTTCGTTTTTCCAAGGAGGGCCCGCGCCCCGCGTCAGACGCGCAGGTCTCCGTCGTGCAGCACGCGGCCGGAGGCCAGGGCCTGGGCGGTGCGCTGCAGGCGCTCGGTGCCCATGCGCATCAGCATGCCCTTGAGGCCGGGCTGGCTGAGCAGGTGCTTCTCGAAGGCGGCTCGCTCCAGGCGCAGCACCACGCCCGCCACGTCCGCGCGCACCGTGGCGGACACGGGCTTGTCCAGCAGCAGGGAGATTTCGCCGAAGACGTCGCCCTCGCGCAGCTCCGCCAGCGCCACGCGCCGGCCGTGGAGCTGCTCCAGCCACGGCGTGCAGCGGCCGCGCAGCAGCACGTAGAAGGCGTCTCCCGTCTGCCCCTGCGTCAGCAGCGCCTCGCCCGCGCTCACCGTACGCAGCTGGAAGTCGCGAGACACGGCCGCCTTCTGCTCCGGCGTCAGCTTGCTGAGCAGCGGGTTGCTGCGCAGCAGGTTCTCCACCATGCGCCGCCGGTAGAAGGCCTCCACCGCGACGGCCACCGTGGGGTGGCGCGCGGCCACCGCCTCCATGCGCCCGCGCGTCAGCTCCAGGAGCACGGAGCGCTCGGTGGCCACCACCGTGGCCAGCCGGGGCCCCTCGGAGACGAGCGCCAGCTCCCCGAAGAAGTCCCCCGGCAGCACGGTGCCCGCCGACTTGCGCTCGCCGCCCTCCAGCGTGCGCAGCACGTCCGCCCGGCCCTCCACCAGCGCGAACATGGACGCGCCGGCGCTGCCCTCCTCCACCACCGCCTGCCCGGGGAAGAAGGCGCGCACCTCCAGCGCCTCCAGCAGGGCGATGAAGGCCTCGCGGTCCAGGTGCGAGAGGATGGGCATCGCGCCCGGCGCCTCGGGCCCGGGCACCGGGGCCATCGTCCCCGGGGACGCCGCCGGCGCCACGGCCCCCGGCGCCAGGGCGAAGCGCTCGGCCAGCACGCGCGCGGTGCGCGTCCTCACGGCGGGGGGCGCGCCCAGCCGGGCCAGCGCCAGGCACGCGGCCACGGCGCGCAGCGGCTGCCCGGCATGCGTCCACGCGAGCGCGGCGGCCTCGTACGCCGTCACCGCCTCCGCCTGCCGCCCGAGCCACTCCAGGAGCTCCGCCACCTTCAGGCGGACCTCCGCGTCGTCCGGGGCGGACCTGGCCACGCCCTGGTACTCCGCCAGCGCCTCCTCCAGCCTGCCTTCACCGGCGAGCTGGACGGCCCGCTCCCTGCTCGCGCCACGCGTGTCCGCCATTGCGGGCCCCAGCCTACGCGCTCAGCGCCCGGACGCGCTCGGCCAGATTCTCGGTGAAGAGCCGGTAGATGCGCAGCGCGGCGTCCGCGTGGGTCTCCAGGTAGTGCTGGAAGTCCACCCGCGTCACCCGCAGCGCCCGCACCGCGGTGCGCGAGCGCACGTGCGCGGACGTGGGCCCGTCCAGGATGAGCGAGATTTCTCCCAGGAACGCCCCCGGCCCCAGCGTGTTGAGCAGCCGCGCGTCCAGCCCCGAGCCGCTGTACACGTCCACCGTCCCGTCCAGCAGCACCAACAGCCCCGTGCCCCGCGCGCCCTTCTCCAGCACCGTGGTGTCCCCGGGGATGAACACCTGCTGCGCCATGCGGAACAGGTCCTTCATGTCCTGCATCGGCAGCTCGCCGAAGATGGGGATGGCCTTGAGGTACTCGTAGCCGTCCGGCGGCGGCGGGGGCGCCCGCTCGGGCTCCGCCACGGCCGCGTCCAGCCCCAGGTGCCGCAGGAGCCGCGCATGCTCCGCCTGGAGCGCGCCGTCCTCGCGCGCCCCGCCGGACTCCTGCATCTCGTCCGCCAGCAGCACCAGCGCCCGCCACGAGTCTCCCAGCGCGTCCAGGAGCGCGCTCATCCGCAGCACCGCCTCGCGCCGGCGCGGGTGCCCGGGCGCAATCGCGCGCAGCGACTCCAGCTCCGCGTGCGCGTTGCCCAGCTCGCGGTACACCGCCGCGGCCTCCAGGGGCCGGTGCAGGCGCGTGAGGCACTGGGCCATGGACTCGCGCGCATCCAGCGCCCGGTACAGCTCCAGCGCCCGCTCCAGGCTGCCCGCGCGCTCGAAGGCGGCGGCCGCCCGCCCGCGCTCACCGACGCGCAGCCACGCCTCGGCCGCCTTGTGCAGGGCGCCGGCCTGCTCATGCAGCGGCGCCGCCGCCGCGTGCACGCCATCCGCCTCCAAGAGGCGCGCGGCACCCTCGAAGTCCCGCGCCCGCCGCAACACCTCCACCAGCGACGCGCGCGTCTGCCCGGGCATTCCGGAGGACTCGTCCAGCACGCGCTCCCGCTGCGGCGCGGCCAGGTCCTCGTAGGCCCGGACGGCCACCTCCACCGCTCCCTGCATCACCGCCTCCCAGACGGCGCGCGTGGCGGCCCCCGCGGGCACGTCAGCCCGCCCCACGCCGTCGTCGATGAGCCTGGGCTCCACCGTGGACCCCGCCATGTCTTGCACTCCCCCTGAGGCACCCGCGGGCCGCCCGCGCTGGAGCCGCCCTCGTACGGGTGTCTTCGCGCGTCCGTAGCAGACAGGACGGGTGGGAGGCGAGCCCCGCGCACCGGGCCCACCTCCCGCCGACGCTCCGGAGCGCGCTTCCCCGGGGCGTTGTGACGGGTGGACAACCTTCCCCCCGCCACGAAGGCGCCGCTCAGCCCTCCTTCATGATGAGCAGGCCGCGCGCGGTGTCGATGACGTACACGTGCCCGTCTCCCGGAACGCGGATGCCGATGGCGCCGTCATAGAAGGTGAAGCCCGCCTTGGGGTGCTCGGGCTGGTAGGTGTTGTAGTAGCCCACCTCGCGCGGCTGCCAGGGCAGCGTCACATCCAGCACCCGCACCCCTTCCTGGTAGTGGGAGAGGTACAGCCGGTTGCCCTTCAGCTCCATGTTGTGGATGGAGACGCCCGGCCGCAGGCGGTACTCACCGATGATGCGCACCGCCGCCGGGTCCGACACGTCCAGCACGCGCAGGTGCGCGCCCCAGTGCTCACCGCCCTCGAAGGCGTAGAGCCGCTCCCCCTGGCGCATCACCCGGCTCGTGTGGCTGGTGGCATTCGGGTAGACGTACTCGCCCACCATCTCCACCGCCTCCGTGTCCCTCACGTCCGCGATGCGGTAACCGCCCGCCCAGTGGCTGATGTAGAGCCTGTTCTCGAAGGGGAAGGCGTCGTGGGGGTAGGTGACTCTCGACGCCGAGGGCGCACCCGGCGCCACGAAGCGGGTGAGCAGCACGGGCGCCCTCGCGTCCTTCACGTCGAAGATGAGCGTCTCCACGTTGGGCCCCGGCGACATGGCGTACAGCCGGTTGCCGTCGACGATGACGGTGTGCACGTCGATGCCGCCCGCGTCCCCCGGCAGCGAGCGCAGCAGCTGGGGGTCCGCCGGGTTGGAGATGTCGAAGACGTGCAGGCCCTGGTCGGCGCTCGCCACGTAGAGCGCGTCGTCCTTCGCCCAGACGCCGTTCCAGTAGTTGTCGTTGGGGTAGGAAATCGACTTCTTCAGCACGGGCGCGCGCGCGTCCGACACGTCGAACACGCTCAGCCCGCCGGGCCGGCCCAGGAACGGTACCGACACCACGTACGCATGGCCCTTCGTCACGTACACGTCCACGGGCATCGCCTCGCCCACCGCCGCCTCCGACAGCAGCGACAGGCCGGAGGCCTCCGACTCGCCCTGGCGGCGCACCACGCGCGAGGCCTCGAAGGTGCCGGAGAGGGACGACGCCCCGTTGCGGCACTGCTGGTAGCAGCCCTTCAGCGTGAGCCCGTCCTCGCTGGCCTCGCACCCCACCATCACCACCGCCGAGGAGCCGCCGTCCGGACGGCTCGATTTCACCCCCAGGTAGAACCGGCCATCCTCCACCTGCTGCTCGGGGAAGACGACGGTGCTGTGGTGGGAGACGCCCCCATCCGTCGCCACCCGCAGCGAGTTGACCGTGCTGAACACCGGCTCGACGGAATCCAGGATGACGTGCGTGGTGTAGAGGCCGCCCGCCTTCGCGCCCTTCAGTGAAGCCAGGTTGCAGGCGGACAGGTCGAAGGACTCATAGGCGCCGCACGGGGCGGCGGCATTCGCGGCCGGCCTGCAGGCGGCCATCGGCCCCGTGTACTCCCAGTCCGGAGCGTCCGTCATCCACGGCTTCACCTCGTGCCTGACGATGGGCGGGTCCACCAGCTCCCCCGAGCAACCCACCGTCATTCCCAGCAGGCCGGACACGACCAGTCCAAACGCGCTACGCGTCCACCGCTTCATCGAAAGCGTCCTTCCGCAAGGGTGATGAGTGAAAGCGTCGGAGCACTCCGCCCGGCCCGCGGAGCCCCTCCGTCCCGCTCTGCCTGCTGAACGAGCGGGGAAGCACCCGCATATCGCGCGGCGTTTCACGCTCCGCCGCTATGCGCGGGCGCGCCGGGCGTTATCGTGGAGGCTGGGCCGGCACGTTCCTGGAGTCCTGGAGATGAATCCTCGCAACACGGTGGCAGCGGCCGTCACACTGCTGACCCTGGGCACGGGCGGGGCCGCGCACGCGCATGCGGGCCTGCCGGAGACGTCCAACGTCACCATTCGCCGCGGCCACCCCGAGGACTTCTTCGTGGGCGCCAGCTTCGGCGCGGTGATTTCGCGCGACAGCGGCCAGACGTGGCGGTGGATATGCCCGGACGCCATGGGCTACGGCGGCTGGCGCCCGGAGTCCTTCCTGTGGCGCGAGGCCGGGGACATCATCGCCGCCACCGGCAGCGCCATCCTGCGCTCGGCCGACAACGGCTGCTCCTGGAATACGCATCCGTACTTCAAGAGCACCTGGGTGACGGGGCTCGCCGCGCACCCCACCGACGACCGCATCCTCTATGCCGTCACCGGCCGGCCCACGACGCCCAACGGCGTGTACCGCTCCCGCGACGGCGGCGAGACGTGGGAGCCCACGCCGCTCTTGCGCACGGGGCTCAACCTCAACGCCGTGCGCGTCTCGCCGGTGGACCCCCGGCGCCTGTATGCCTCCGGCGACGCGGGCGGCCAGCTGCTCCTGTTGCGCAGTGACGACGCGGGCGACACCTGGGAGGAAATCCCCCACGCGCTGCCGGAGCTGCAGCGGCCGTACGACCTGGTGTTGACGGCGGTGGACCCCGTGCAGGCGGACGGGGTGTGGCTGCGCGTGTCCGCGCAGGGCTACACGCACCTGATGCGCAGCGACGACGGCGGCCGCACGCTGACGCAGGTGCAGGTGCTGGACGACGTCTTCACCAACATGGAGCTGTCCTCCGACGGCGGCACCGCCTGGGTGGGCACCCTGAACTACTTCTTCCGCGGCCCGCGCTCCGGCCCGCTGGAGAAGCGGCCGCTGCCCACCGGCAACTCGTGCGCGCTGCGCACGGGCGAGACGCTCTACGCCTGCGGCTCCACCTGGCTCCACGACTGGGCCCTGGCGCGCAGCAACGACCAGGGCGACACCTGGGAGCCGCTGTTCACCCTCTACGGAATCAAGGGCCCCGACCAGTGCCCCGCGGGCACGCCGGTGCAGAAGCTCTGCCCGGGCCTCTGGCCGCAGCTGGCGGACCAGCTCGGCGCGGAGGTGTACCCCGACGGTGGCGTGGGGGAACCTCCGCCCCAGGACGCGGGCACGCCCGAAGCCGATGCCGGGACGGCGCCTCCCTCGAAATCCGATGGCTGCGGCGCGGCGTCCGGGAATGCGGTGCCCGCCCTGCTGCTTCTGTCGACCCTCACGCTGTGGCGCCGCGGCCGGCGGCGCTCGAACCACCGGTAGGCCCCTCACCATGAAGACCCTCTCCCGGAAGCTCTTGTGGACGTCCCTGTCGGCCGCGCTGCTGGCGCTGGCCCCCGCCTGTGACAGCAACGAGCCGGAGGCCGACGAGTGCGGCGAGCCGCTCTACGGCGGCAACGCCACCGACGAGGCCTGGCGCTCACTGGTGGACGCGAAGGACAAGTCTACGGCCAGCGCGCAGTCGGTGACGCTGGAGTCCCCCACCGAGGGACAGTCCTACATCTCCACCGACGCGCCGCCCACGTGGCGGTGGACCTCGCCGATTGCGTCGCTCACGCCCGGCGCGACGCCCCTGACGCCCTCCCCGCATGCGCGCCCGCGCGAGGAAGGCCGCTCCGTGCTGGCGTGGCTGGGGAACCTAGTTCTGCCCTCGGCCGAGGCGCACCTGCCGCCCTTCACCGGCGACATCTACTGGGTACAGGTGACGGTGCCGGGCCGTACGTGCCCGGTGGAGATGCTCACCTCCAACCTGGAGTGGCAGCTCGACGCGGCCACGTGGGACACGCTGCGCGGCGCGATTGGCCAACAGCTGTCCGTCCAGGTGACGAGCGCGTACCTCGTGGAGAACCGCCTCCGCGAGGGGCCGTACAAGCTGGCCACGCCGCGCACCATCGAGATGGTGGGCGCGCGATGAAGGGGGCACGCCGGTGGGTGCCGGCGCTCGCGCTCGCGCTGGCCGCGTGCAGCGAGGACCCGGAGCCGGGGGACGCGGTGACGCCCCCGGAAGAGCTCGAGTACGCGCACCCGGACCCGTGGGCGGAAGGAACCGTCGTTCCGCCGCCCGGGCCCGGCGGGCGCATCCTCATCACCAACAGCCTGGATGACACGCTGAGCCTCATCGAGCTGGACACCGTGGGCACGCCCGGCTTCAAGGAACTGGCGCGCGTGCCGGTGGGGCTCAACCCGGTGGTGCTGGAGGGGCCGCACCACACGGCGGTGGCTCCGGACGGCTCGGCTTATTACGTCGGCATCTCCAACTACGTGCCGGGCGGCGGCTCGGGGCCGCATGGCACGCACGGCACGGGCTCCGAGGACGGCTACTGCCTCAAGCTCGACGCGCGCGACAACCGGCTGCTGGGCTCGGTGCGCGTGGACCCCAACCCCGGGGACGTCATCGTCAGCCGCGACGGGCGCACGCTGTACCAGACGCACTTCGACACCCTGAGGATTACCGAGGTGGCGCGGCGGGGCGGCACCGAGGCGGAGATGAACGCGCGGCTGGCCATCATCGACGCGGCCACCATGACGCGGAAGAGCATGGTGGAGGTGTGCCCCGCGCCCCACGCGGTGCGCCTGTCCGCCGACGAGCGCACGGCCTACGTCGCATGCTGGTCGGACGAGGTGGCGATCGTGGACCTCACCGCGAGCCCGCCCACGGTGCAGCGGGTGAAGGTGGCGGCCAACGTGGGCACTGCGGTCAGCCCCCAGCACGAGCCCTACGCGCTCACCCTGTCGCCCACCACAGGCGAGGCGTGGGTCAGCTCCATGTCCAGCCGGCAGGTGCAGGTGCTCAATCCCACCACGAAGGCGATGGACCCGACGCGCACGGTGACGGGGCTGCGCGGCGCGCCCATGTTCGGGACCTTCACCTCCGACGGCAAGACGCTCTACCTGCCCTATCAGGCCGCGGACGTGCTCGCGGTCATCGACCCGGTGACGGGGACCGTGCGCGACGAGGTGGACCTCGCGTCGGCCGGCTGCCTCAACGTGCACCAGGTGACGCTGACGCCGGACGAGAAGCACGGGCTCGTCGTCTGCGAGGGGGACCACCAGGGCCCGGGCACGGTGCACGCGGTGGACCTCGCCGCCGGCACGGTGGTGGGCACGGTGCAGGTGGGCATCTTCCCGGACTCGGTGAGCATCCTCCGGGGGCAGCCATGAGGCGCGCGGTGGGAGCCCCGGGTGAGGCAGCGGTGGGCGCTCTCGGTGAACGTCCTCCGGGGGCGGCCATGAGGCGCGCGGCGGGCGCTCTCGGTGAGCATCCTCCGGTGGCGGCCATGCGGCGCGCGAGGCGGGTGGTGCTCGCGGCACTGGCGCTGCTCGCGGCGGCATGCGGCGATGAGGGGCCGGTGCCCGCGGCGGAGTACGGCGAGCGGCTGTTCAGCGACGCGAAGCTGTCGGAGAGCCGGTTCAACAGCTTCTCGTGCGCCACGTGCCACGCGACGACGCCCACCGCTCCGGCGGGGCGGATGGACTCGGGGTACACGCTGTACGACTCGGCCTTCCGCGAGTCGTGGTGGGGCGGGTACGAGACGCGCCTGCTGGACGCGGTGAACTTCTGCTACGTCAACTTCATGCGCGGCGTGGCGCCGCTGCCCGTGGACTCGCCGCAGAGCCGCGCGCTCTACGAGTACCTCGTGAGCATCAGCCCGAATCGCGACGCGCCGCCGCTGCCGATGACGGTGGTGAAGAACGCCGCCGACGTGGCTCGCGGAGACAGGGCGCGCGGGCAGGAGGTGTACCGCGCGGCCTGCCAGGGCTGCCACGGAGAGCTGCACACGGGTGCGGGCCGGCTGACGGAGGCGGCCTCGGTGCTGCCCGAGGTGACGGCGGACTACGGCGAGGTGTTCCCCGGGGTGCCACCGTCGCTGGTCGTCATCGAGAAGGTGCGCCACGGCCAGTTCTTCGGCGTCGGCGGCAACATGCCTCCGTACAGCCTGGAGGCCCTGTCCGACGCGGACCTCGGCGCGCTGCTCACCTACCTGGACCTGTGACACCCACCGCGTCCAGGGCGTAACCTCGCCACCGGCACGCACGCGGGAGCACGCATGGGGTTCTGGGACAGGCTGTTCGGACGGAAGGCTCCGGCTCCGGAGCCGCGACCCGCCGTCCCCGCCGCCTCGGCGGCGAACACGGTGCAGGCCGTGGACCCGCGCGAGTACCTCCTGAAGCAGGTGGAGGCCCTGCTGCGCGCCGAGCCGAAGGTGGAGAAGGTGGAGCGCCACCCGGACAGCTACGGCCTGCACTTCACCCGCGACGGGCGCCAGGGCACCGTGTTCCTCGACAACCTCTTCGCGGACACCCGCGAGGTGCCACCCGAGGCGCGCACCCAGCTCATCCAGCGCTTCCTCCGCTCGCTCTGGCAGGAGGGCCCGGACTCGCTCCCCTGGGAGGACGTGCGGCGGCGCCTGCTGCCCGTGCTGCGCGCGTCCACCTTCGGCCTGTCGCAGCTCGCCCAGCTCGAGTCCGACCGCGAGCTGGTGGGACAGCGCACCCTGCCCTTCCTGCGCGAGCTGCTGGTGGTGGACCTGCCCGAGTCCGCCATGTTCGTGCAGCGGCGGCACCTCCAGGAGTGGGGCGCGGACGCGGAAGCCGCCTTCGCCGCGGCGCATGAGAACCTCGCCGCGCTCCCGCTCGACGGCGTGGAGCTGTACGACCGCACGCCGAGCCCCATCTGGTCCGTCGACTCCGGCGACACGTACGAGACGTCGCGCCTGCTGCACCCGGGCTTCCTCGCGTCCTTCGCCGGGCGCGTGGAGGGCCGCCCCATCGCCATCCTCCCCGAGCGCTCCACCGTGCTCATCGCCGGAGATGCGAACCCCGCCACCGTGGCGCGCCTGTGCGAGAGCGGCGAGCGCGAGTACGAGGCCGCGTCGCGCCGCCTCACCCCCGCCCTCTACACGGTGGACGACGCCGGCCGCGTGGTGCCGTACCTGCGCCCGGGCAACGACGCGCTCGCCCAGCGCGTGCGGCTGGCCCACGTGCGCCTCGCCCTGTCCGAGTACGCCGCGCAGAAGGAGTCGCTCGACAAGCTCCACGAGGCGAACGATGTGGACGTCTTCGTCGCCAGCCTCTCCGCCGTCGCCCGGAAGAAGGACGAGCGCCCCGTCATGTACTGCGTCTGGAGTCACGACGTGAGCGCGCTGCTGCCGCGCGCGGACGTGGTGGCGGTGAACCCGGGCGGCACCCAGGACGTCTTCATGGTGCCGTGGGAGGACGTGGAGCGCCTGGCGCCCGGGTGCCTCACGCCCGTGCCGGAGTCCTGGCCGCCCCGCCACCGCACCACCGCGTGGCCCGCGCCGGACGTGCTGGAGCGGCTGCGCGCGGCCCGCGTGGACCTGGAGGACTACGTCGGCCCCTGAAGTGCCGCGCCCCCTTCCGGTCAGCTCGCCGGAGCCCCCCGCGTCAGGCCCCGGCATGTGGGGCCGCGCCCCCCGAGGAGGAACCGATGCTCGCCTGCCTGGATGTGGACTACCGCCCCGAGCTCACCGTGGCCGCGTGTGTCCTCTTCCGTGACTGGCCGGCGGGCTCGGAGGCGTCGCACCTGGTGGACCACGGCCCTCCCGCCGCGCCGTACGAGCCGGGCCACTTCTACCGCCGCGAATTGCCCCACCTGCTGCGCGTGCTCGCCATGGTGCAGGAGCCGCTGGAGGCCATCGTCGTGGATGGCTACGTGTGGCTCGGCGAGGACAAGCCCGGCCTGGGCGCGCACCTGTACGAGGCGCTCAACCGCGACGTGCCCATCATCGGCGTGGCCAAGACGGCGTACGTCACCACCGGCCCCTCCGTGCCCGTGCTGCGCGGCCAGAGCCTGCGCCCCCTCTTCGTCACCGCGGTCGGCATGGACACGGCCACCGCCGCGCAATGCATCCGGCGCATGCATGGGCCCTCGCGCATCCCCACCCTGCTCAACCGGGTGGACCGGCTGTGCCGTGAGTCCTGAGCCGGGACGCCCGGCTGCCCTCCAGGCCGCAGCGCCTCCGGCCCTGCCCTCGTGGGGGGCTTCCACGCGGGCACGACCTGAGCGACAACCGCGTCATGGAACGCCGTCACTTCCTCCGCTTCACCGCCCTCGGGGGCGGCGCGCTCGCCCTGGGCAGCCTCGGCTTCTGGCGGAACGTCTACGCCACGGCGCCCGTGCCCGGCGGCCCCGGCCCCTACGGCCCGCTGGCGAGCGCTCCGGATGCGAATGGACTGCTGCTGGCCCACGGCTTCACCTCGCGCATCATCGCCCGCAGCCGCGAGGTGGTGCCGGGCACGAACTACGCGTGGCACATGGCTCCGGACGGCGGCGCCTGCTTCACGCTGCCGGACGGCGGCTGGGTGTACGCGTGCAACAGCGAGATGTCTCCGGACGGCGGCGTGTCCGCAGTGCGCTTCAGCGCCGGGGGCGAGGTGAAGGACGCCTACCGCATCCTCTCCGGCACGGACATCAACTGCGCCGGTGGCCCCACACCCTGGGGCACGTGGCTGTCCTGCGAGGAGCACCCGCGAGGCCACGTCTGGGAGTGTGACCCGACCCGCGCCGGGCAGGGCGTGGAGCGGCCCGCGCTTGGCACCTTCACGCACGAGGCCGTGGCGGTGGACCCGATGGGACGGCGCCTCTACCTCACCGAGGACACGTCGGACGGGCGCTTCTACCGCTTCACTCCGGCGAAGTGGCCCGCGCTGGACGCGGGCACGCTGGAGGCCGCGCGCGTCGTCGGGGACGTGCGGAAGGGCGCGAAGGTGGAGTGGGTGCCCGTGTCCCCCGAGGCCCCCGCCTCCGAGCAGCCCGCCGCGCGGGAGACGACGGTGTTCCTCGGCGGTGAGGGCTGCTGGTACGACGGGGGCGTCGTCTACTTCACCACGAAGCGGGACAACCGCGTGTGGGCGCTCACGCTCGTCACCGGGCGGCTGGAGGTGCTCTACGAGCCGGCGCGCCATCCGGGCTCGCCGCTGAGGGGCGTGGACAACGTCACCGTGTCGCGCGCCCGCGAGGTCTTCGTCTGCGAGGACGGGGATGACATGCAGGTGTGCCTCCTCTCGACGGAGCGGAAGGTGTCGCCCTTCCTCCAGGTGGTGGGGCACTCCGGCTCGGAGCTGGCGGGCGCGGCCTTCAGCCCGGATGGCCGGCGCCTCTACTTCAGCTCCCAGCGCGGCACCGACGGGCGGGGTGTCACCTTCGAGGTGACGGGCCCGTTCCGCGCGCAGGCGGCCTGAGCCGGGACGCGGGTGGAAGGAGGATTCCTTCCGCGCGGCCGCCGCCCGGAGGGAGGCTCCGAGGGCGGGTGGGGCGTCACCTTCGAGGCGAGGGGACCACTGCGCACCCGGGCGGCCTGAGCCGGGGCGCGGGTGGAAGGAGGATTCCTTCCGCGAGACCGCCGCTGGGGGGAGCCCCCGGGATGGGGTTGGGGGCGTGCTGTTCGGAAATGTCGGGACATTTCGCGTCGCCAAACCCCCGACATTTGTGAACAGTGAGCCCTGCTCCCCTGCCCGGGGGGCGTCCGTCCGCCTGGAAACCTCGCGCGCGGGGGCTTACCTTTGACGGCGGATGCCCTCGCACCCACCCTCGCAGCTGGCGCTGTTCGACGCTCTGGCCCCCGCGCGTCCAGAGCGTCCCGAGGGCGCTGCCCGTTCCGAGCATGCCGCGCGTTCCGAGCACACAGAGCCCGCCAGGGGCGCTGCCCGCTCCGAAGGTTCTGCACACCCCGAACACGCCGCGCGACGTGGACGCTCCGAGGCCGCCGCCTCTTCCAACGCTGCCGCGCGACACGGACGCTCCGAGGGCGCTACCCCTTCCGACGCCACCGCCCTCCCCGAGCCACCCGCCACGGAGGCCACCCGCCACCGGCTGCCCGTGCGGGAGGATGCGCTCCCGCTGGCCGCGGACCTGGCCCGCAGGCTGTCGTCGCTGCTCGGCGTCCCCGTGCAGCTGCGGCTCACGGACAACCGCGCCACGCTGGTCAGCTTCCGCCGCGGCCCCGAGGGCGTCCGCCTGCGCGCGCACCACCTGTTCCTCGGAGCCCCGGACGACGTGGTCCACGCCATGGCGCGCTACGCGGGCCGCAATGACGCCGACGCCGGTGAAGCCCTGGAGGCCTACGCCCGCTCCCACCGCGGCCTCGTGCGCCGCGAGCGCCGCCCCGGCAAGCCCCTGCGCACCCGGGGCAGGTGCTTCGACCTGCGCGCCCTCTCCGCCCGCCTCAATACCACCCACTTCGACGGCCGCGTGCGCGTGGACGTGGGCTGGGCGCGCAAGCCCGGCAGGGCCCGGCGCCGCAGCATCCACCTGGGCGGCTACGACGCGCGGCTGCGCGAGATTCGCATCCACCCCGCCCTGGACCGCCCGCACGTCCCGGCCTTCGTCGTCGACTACCTCGTCTTCCACGCCATGCTGCACGCGGACCTCGCCGGACCGGACGACGCGCCCCTGGACGCGGACGGCCGCTGCGCCCCCGAGCACACCCCGGCCTTCTGCGAGCGCGAGGCCGCCTTCCCCTTGCGCGACGCGGCACAGCGCTGGCTCGCGGAGAACCTCACCTCGCTGATGCGCGGCTGACGCCTGTCGCCCGGAGGCAGTAGCGGCGGCGGGCCTGGAGGCGGCATGCTCCCGGGCCATGCGCTACTTCAGCGTGGAAGAAGCCAACCGGCTGGTGCCGCTGCTGTCCCGCACCTTCGAGCGCGTCCGCCCGTGGGTGGAGCGGGCGCAGCAGCTCGCGGACACCCTCGGCGCGTCCGAGAGCACCCGCGACGTCCAGCTGGACACGCTGCGCGAGGAGCGCGACGCCCTCCTGGAGCGCATCCGCGGCGAGCTGCTCCAGCTCACGGAGATGGGGCTGGAAATCAAGGGCGCGGACGGGCTGGTGGACTTCCGCGCGCACCGGGGTGACGACCCCGTGTTCCTCTGCTGGCGCTTCGGCGAGCCCGCCGTCACCCACTGGCACGAGCTGCAGGAGGGCTTCGCCGGACGGCGCCCCATCGACAGTCCGGACGACTTCGCCCCCACGTACCTCAGCTGAAGGACGCCTCAGCTCCCGCCGAAGCTCTTCTGGAGCAGGCCCATCTTGTTGCGCGCGGACAGCAGCTGCTGGCGCAGCGAGTCCGCCTGCCGGGCGATGTCGTGGAACTCCTTCTGGTCGGCGGCGGTGGACAGCTCCTCCGCCTCGATGGCCACCTGGGCCATCCGGTCCTGGAGCGCCTGGAAGGTGGTGGCCAGCGCGGCGTTCTCCTCGGGCGTCTTCGCCTGCTGGCGCTGCTGGGCGAACTGCTGCATCTGCACGTTCAGCTCGGCCGCGCTCTGGCCCATGTTGCCGTAGCGCACGAGCAAGTCCTTGAAGACCTCGGTGCGCGACTGCAGCTCCTGGGCGCGCTGGTGGACGGCCTCGGCCTGGGCCTGCTGCCTGTCGCGCACCTTGGAGATGGCGCCGACGAGCGCGGTGACGCGCTGGCGGAGCTGGTCATCCATGTCGGCCAGCTGCTGCAGGGTGGCGGAGGCACGCTCCAGGTGCTTCTCCGACTGGAGGGGGGCCTTCTGGAGCTGCTCGGACAGGGCCTCGAAGCGCTCCAGTCCCTCGTAGAGCGCCTGTGCGGCGGTCACCAGCTCTGATTCCTGCGGCTTGTCGCGCTTGCTCATGGTGGGCGGGAACATGGCATGCACGAGGGCCGGTGTGGTGCCGTCGCTTCTGATTCCGGACAGAGCGCCCACGTCCGGGCCGCTCCACGCGGCGCCGAGTGTCCGCATGCGCGCAGCTGGGGACAGTCAACATGCGTGGGACACCTGCCCTCTGGAGCGGAGGGTTCCTACCTTGTGAGCAAAGCGCGCGGGCGCGCGCGGCACACGAGGAGAGTGGGATGCCCAGGACCTACAGTTTCGACCATTTCCAAGCCAAGAAGCCGATGCAAGCCGTGGTCGGCACGCCGGACCGGCTCGGCAACGACGAGGACAAGCAGAAGCCGCTCAAGAGCGAGTTCCAGGAGATGCAGCCGGACACCGTCCCCGGCGCGCACCAGGGTGACATCCACTACGGCATGGCGCACTCGGAGACGGTGAAGCGCCTCCAGGAGCGCCGGGCGGCCCGGGCGAAGAAGGAAGCCCGCGCCAAGGCGGCCACGAAGCGGCCCGCGGGCGGGCGGAAGGCGGCCGCCAAGGGCAGTGGCACGGCCCGGGCGAAGACGGCGCGCACCGCGAAGACGGCGCGTGAGGACACGGGGACGACGGCCCGTGCGAAGCCCGCGAGCAAGACGGCGAAGAAGGCCTCGGCGGAGCACACGACGGCGAAGACGGCGCGCAAGAAGACGGCGACGCGCGCGGAGCCGGCGGCCGAGCGCACCAGCGCCCCGGCGAAGCGCGCCGCGGCGGACTCGAAGCAGGGGCTGCTCGGACGCGTGGTGGGCACGGTGACCAGGACGGCGCTCGCGACGGGCTCGAAGGGCCTGGTACGCGCGGCGGCGCTCGCGAAGGAGGTCCGCGCCGGCAAGGGGAAGACCGCCAAGACGGACGCGAAGAAGACGGACGCGAAGAAGACGGACGCGAAGAAGACGGACACCTCAAGCACGCGCGGCGGCACGAGCAAGAAGCGCTAGTCCTTCACGGGGCTCCGCCGGCATGTACCGGTGGAGCCCCTTCCGGGGTTGAGGGGTGGCGCCGCCCACCGCTCCCCATGCCCTGAGCACCCGGGCTCGAGCGCGCCGCCACGGCCGCCGCGCCGTACCGTCCCTGTCCCGCGTACCCGGGCACGAGCGCGCCGCCACGGCCGCCGCACCTTCCCTGTCCCGCGCGCACCCGGGAGGAAGCCTGCCCGCACCCTGGCAGCCACCCTGCCTGCCCTGCTGCCCGGCAGTCCCGGGCAGGCTCCGTGGAACCCGGCTGCCCGTGCTCGCCAGCGGCTCCCTCCGTCCCCAACTTCCCCACATCCTTCGTCCGAGGTTCGAACCATGCCCATGGCTTTCTTCCGCTCCGTGCTCGTCACCGGCGCTACCGGCAAGCAGGGCGGCGCCGTGGCCCGCCAGCTCCTGAAGCGCGGCCACCGCGTCACCGCCTTCGTCCGGAGCGCGGAATCCCCCGTCGCCGAGGAGCTCCGTTCCATGGGCGCCGAGCTCGCCGTGGGAGACTTCGACAACGTGGACGCCATCGCCCTCGCGGCGCAGGGCATGGACGCCATGTACGCCATGGCCACGCCCTTCGAGGGCGGCGTGGAAACGGAAATCCGCCACGGCCTCAACCTGGCGGATGCGGCGCGGCTGGCGGGCGTGCGGCACTACGTCTACTCGTCGGTAGCAGGCGCGGACCGGAAGACGGGCATCCCTCACTTCGACAGCAAGCACCGGGTGGAGCTGCACGTGCGCCGCAGCGGCCTGCCCTACACCATCCTGGGCCCCGCCTTCTTCATGGAGAACCTCACCAGCCCCATGTTCGAGAAGGGGCTGAAGGCGGGCGTGTTCGCCACGGGCCTGCCGCCCTCGCGCGGCCTGCAGATGGTGGCGCTGGACGACCTGGCCGCCTTCACCGTGCGCGTGCTGGAGGAGCCGGACCACTTCATGGAGGAGCGCATCGACGTGGCCTCGGACGAGGTGACGGGCCAGCAGGCCGCGGGGCTGCTCTCCATGGTGAGCGGCCACCGCATCCACTACGAGCAGCTCCCCCTGGACTTCCTGCGCGAGCGCAGCGAGGACCTCGCGGCCATGTGGGAATGGCTGGACCGGGTGGGCTACCACGCGGACATCCTCACCCTGCGGCACCAGTACCCGGAGGTGCGCTGGCACACCTTCGAGGACTGGGCGCGCGGTCAGGACTGGAGCGCGCTCACCTCGCCCGCCTGGCCCCACGCGGCCGCGGAGCCCACCCCTCCGACCAGCCACTGAGACCGCCCCCGGGCCCCTCGCGGCCCGAGTGGACACCTCCGCCGGTGCCCGCGCCCGGAGCGTGGCTTCCTACCTTTCACACGAGGAGGGAGCGCCATGCGTGGATTCGGGCTCGTCGCCGCGTCGCTGCTCGTCGCGTCGGGCTGCGTACCGGAGGCGCAGCTGCGTCCGTCGACCGGGGCACAGCTGCAGCAGGGTGACGCGGACGTCGCCAGGACGGAGGCGTCCGGGGTGGTGCTGCTGGCGGACGGCACCGCGTGGAGGGGCACGCCGTCGGACCTGGAGCGCAGCCTGACGCCCGTGCGCGTCCTCCTGGACAACCACAGCGGCCGGCCCCTTCGCCTCCAGTACAGCGACTTCTCCATTGTCGGTGGTGAGTCGCGCTTCCACTACGCCGCGGTGCCTCCGCTGGAGCTGCGCGACAGCGGGCCCCCGCGGGAGGAACAGGGCCAGGGTGGCTCGGGGAGCGGGTCGCTGTACCTGGGCATCGGGCCGGGCTGGGGGTATGGGCCCTACTGGGGCTACGGCCGCTTCTACGGCTACGGCCACCATGGCTACCGCTACGGCTACGGCCCCTATGGTGGACCGCCCGGGCCCTTCGTCGGCCCGTACAGTCCCTACTACCCGTACTACGGCGGCTACGCCTGCGCGGAGCCGCTGCCCACCCAGGACATGCTCGAGCAGGCGCTGCCCGAGGGCACGCTCGCGAACGGGGGCCGCGTGGAGGGCTTCCTCTACTTCCAGGGCGTGGCCCAGCGCGAGCGCCAGGTCGTCCTCCAGGCCCGGCTCGTGGATGCGAACACCGGCGAGCCGTTCGGCACGCTCGACATCCCCTTCCAGGTCCGGAAGGAGTGACGGAAGGCCGCCCTCAGTGGAGGGTGATGGGCGTGGGGCGCGTGGACGGCCGCTGGAGCCCGTCCAGCAGCGGGGAGTCCTCCGGCACACCCAGCGCCCGGCGCAGCTCCTCGCCGCGCATCGGCAGGCCGAAGAACGGGGCGATGGGCACCAGGTCCAGCGCGCCGGTGATGAGCGGCACCAGCCCGGCGAGCGCCACGAACGCGCCGCGCGACGTCCCCGAGGTCAGCCCTCCCAGCACCAGCCCAGCGCCCGTCACGATGCGGAGCCACCGTCCCGTCCGCGACGCCATGAAGCCGACGACCATAGACACCTCCCCAGGGCGAAGATGGGCACGCTCCGGCGGCCGACCAGCGGGAGCACACCCCACGTCCGGCGACCTGGCGGGCAGCCGACCGGGCACGCGGCCCGGCCTCAGTCCGGCGACGCGGCGTCGTGCAGGAAGCCGCGCGGGACGATGGACTCATCCGGCCGCGCCACCCGGGTCTGCCTGCGCGTGAGCAGCTGCTCCAGCGCGAAGCTGGCGAAGTCGTACGCCTTCCCGGGCGAGGGGCGCCGGACCGCGGCGTACACGGCGGACAGCTGCGCGCACGAGGACACCAGGGCCATGTGCGTGAAGGCCTGGGGGAAGTTGCCCAGCGCTTCGCCGGTGCCGGGCACCGCTTCCTCCGCGTAGAGCCCCACGTCATTGGCCAGCCCCAGGAGCCGCGCCAGCACCGCCTCCGCCTCGTCCCAACGACCCGCGTGGGCCAGCACGTCCACCAGCCAGAACGAGCACAGGAGGAACGTCCCCTCCCCGCCCGCGAGCCCGTCCGGCGCATGGTAGCGGTACAGCAGCCCATGGGACTCCAGCCGCTCGCGCACCACCTGCACGGTGCGCCGCACCAGCGGGTGCGCCACCGGCAAAAAGCCCAGGGCCGGCACCAGCAGCGTGGACGCGTCCGCCGAGGACGAGCCCCGCGCCTGCGGGAACCAGCCGTCCTCCGCGCACTCCAGCAGGTAGCGCCGCAGCGCCGCGCGCTCCCGGGCCCAGCGCGACAGGGGCGCCGGCAGCCTCCGGGCGCGCGCCAGCCGCAGCGCCCTGTCCAGCGTCACCCAGCACAGGAGCTTCGAGTGGACGAAGTGCCGGGGCGTGTCGCGAATCTCCCACAGCCCCTGGTCCGGCAGGCGCCAGCGCAGGCACACCTCCTCCACCAGCCCGGACAGGAAGGCCCAGTTCGTCTTCGACAGCGGCCCGCCCGCGCGCACGTACAGCCACGCGGCCTCCAGCAGCTCCCCGGGCACGTCGAGCTGGAGCTGCTTCACCGCGCCGTTGCCCACGCGCACCGGCCGCGCGCCGCCGTGCCCCGCCAGGTGCGCCAGCTCCACCTCCGGCAGCAGGCGGTGGCCCTGGATGCTGTACATGATTTGCACGTCCGCCGCGCGGCCCGCGCTGGTGCGGCGCAGCCAGTGGCGGAACGCGTCCGCCTCGTCGCGGTAGCCCAGCACCAGCAGCGAGATGAGCGTGAGCGACGCGTCGCGCAGCCAGGTGAAGCGGTAGTCCCAGTTACGCACGCCGCCGAGCTCCTCCGGCAGCGACGTGGTGGGCGCGGCCACCAGCGCGCCGGTGGGCGCGTACGTGAGCGCCTTGAGCGTGAGCGCGGAGCGGCGCACCGCGCGCACGTGCTCGCCGGTGTATGCGCAGCGGGCAATCCACGTGCGCCAGAAGGTGAGCGTGTCCTCCAGCCGCTGGCGGAAGGCGTCGCGGTCCGGCGCGTCCGAGGGGGAGCGCTCGACGAAGGACGGCGTCCACGCCGCCTCCACCCAGGCCTCCTCGCCCGCGCGCAGCTTCCACCGGGCGCGCAGCGCGTCCTCGCGGGCCACCAGCGGGTGCGTCGTCGTCACCCACAGCGCGTCGGCGCCGCCCACCACCTCCGCGGTGCGCCCCGAGGTGAGGCGCATGCGGGGGACGAAGGCGCCGTACTCGAAGCGCGGCGTCAGCACCACGCGCACCGTGACGTCACCGGCCAGGCACCGCACCCGCCGCAGCAGCGCGTGGCGCGTGCCCACGTGCGTGCCGCGCGCGCCGCCTCCGGGGAACACGGGCATGCAGTCCACGACCTCCAGCACCCCGCGCGGCGTGTGGAAGGTCGTCACCAGGACGTTGGTGTCCTCCAGGTAGGAGCGCGTGGACTGGAAGCGCCCCTCCGGGGCCACGCCGAAGCTGCCGCCGCGCCGGGCGTCGAGGATGCGGCAGAACACCGCGGGCGAGTCGAAGCGGGGGAAGCAGGCCCAGTCGATGGAGCCGTCCTTCCCCACCAGCGCGGCGGAGTGACAGTCCCCCACGAGCGCGTAGTCGGCGATGCGGCGCATCCGCACTCCTCTCCCACGAAGAGAACCGTGGGGGAGGCGCCGGCCCGCGCCCGCACCCCACGGGCGAAAGGCCCGGCACGCGACGGTGCCTCGCCCGGTCCTCCGCCCTTCACCGATGGGGCCGACCCGCCACCGGGGCAACCCGGGAGCAGGGCAAACCTCCCCAGGACGTTGCGAGCCGCTCGAAGGCCATGGGAGCACTCTGGCACTCAAGCGATGGCACGGAGGCAGGAGGTTCTCTCGACAGAGGGATTGCCTGGCCGGCTGCCAGCTCTCTCACAGACCTCCGAATGGGTGTCACATGTCGGCGGCGCGAGGAGCCCCTGGCCTCGTGGGTTCGACGAGCCCGTGCTGCCGCCTGTATGTCCCGGGCACCAGATAGTCCAAAGCGCGCCAGGTGAAGGCGGACCACTCCGCCGCAGGCGCGAGGTTGTCCTCGAGGAGACGCGTCCAGCGGCGGTACCCGGCCTGTACGCGCCCGGCGCCCAGGTGCTCCTCCATCTCCTCGATGCTCGGAATCAGCCTTGTACGGACATGTCCCTGAACGCGATCCGCCAACTCCTCGAGTTTCAGAATGACAATCGTCGCATCGCCCTCATCGGTCAGGCCCAGCGGGGTCCATATCCAATCGCGCCTGTCGAAGCTCTTGCTCGTGGGAACCCAGGTGATGTGGTCGAGCGGGTCCTCGCCCCCCGCGGGGTCGATGAGCAACGGGTGCTCCGCGGAAACGTCCGCGAGTGGCTCCGGAGAAGGAAGTGGAACGGGGGCGACGGGAGCAGCCGCGGGCGCCGTCCCGGCACGCAGCGGGAAATAGTTCGCCTTGTGCCCCGCGTCGTTACACCGCACGCACGAGAACAGCAGGTTGGACCATGCCCAGGTGAGCCACCAGTAGTGGCTCGGGTCGACGCGCTCCGCTTCGCCCGGGAGGTGCCTCCAGGCCCCGTCCTTGGGGCGATAGTGCTCCACCGGCGAGCTGCTGAAGGCTGTCTCCTGCTCGCACCAGGCACACTTCTCGTGCTGGGCCTTGTACAGGGCCTGCTTCGTCGCATGCGTGTTGTACCCATCCAGCATCGCCGTGAGGGCCTTCGACGGAGCCCCGTGCGTGTTGAAGCCCTTCACCGCGGCCGCCAGACGCCTGCGCGCCGCTGTCTTCAAGCCCCTGGGCTCGGCCCCCCGGGCAATACGAATCATGGGGTACCTCCCGCGCCCTCGCGGCTCGCCTCGATATCCGCGTAGGCCTTCCTTCCTTCGGTGGGCCCGAGCAGTTGGATGAGCTCCCGGCGAACCGCGCCGCGCAGCTCCTTCAGCTCCCTTCGCTGCGCCGCCGTCGGAGCCGGATGCACCGAGAGTACTTGAAGACGCCGCAGCTTCTCTCCGAGCGGGTTGGGCGTGACGCCTTCGAGCCCGAACCAGGTCCGATAGAGCTCGCCCCCGGTCATGATTCGCGGGTCGGGCTGATGCTCGGCGTCCTGGATGCCGGGACGGAACTGCCCGCCACCGCGCGCCCAACCTCCCTGAACGATATCTCCGGTCTGCTCATCGATGGTGAGCCGGACGACCTCGTGCGGAGCCAGCGTCGAGAGCACGACGGGCGAGTGCGTCGTCGCGATGAACTGCATGTGCGGGAAGACCCGGCGCAGGGCGGGAATGAAGCGCGCCTGCCAGGTTGGGTGCAGATAGAGGTCAATCTCGTCAATCAGCACGAGCCCCTCCATTTCAGTCGTGGTGACCTCCGTCTTCGATTCGAGCAGCACATGGCCAATCAGGTCCGCGATCCACGCGAAGGTGGACTGGTAGCCATGGGAGAGTGCGACTCCCGCGATGGCCACCGGCTCCTGCCCCCTGGCCATCACCTGGTAGAAGCGGTCGCTCTCGATGAGCGCGGTGCTCGAGCGGGCCCCGCCCTGCCCGCGCAGTTCCAGACGCGCGAGTCCGGGGAAGAGGTCGTCCCCTCCGAGCTTGACGGCTTGATTCAGCATCCGGCTGAAACGCCGGGAGGTCTCTCCGGCCCTGCGCCCCTCCCTCCGGTCCTTCTCCAGGAAATGGTTCGCGAAGCCGGTGGACGCCAGCCGCTGCTGCCGGAACAGGGGCTCCAGACGTTCGATGGCCGGGCGTGCCAGGGCTGGAATCTCGTTCGCATCCGGCAGCGCCCGCGAGATGCCGTAGCCCGCGACGAACCACAGCGGCGTGTTCAGGGACCGGGCCTCCGCGAGCGGGTCGGGCGCGTGCGCCTTCAGCGTAGTGCCATAGAACGCAGCTGCATCGAGCGACGTCGCGCCTGCCTGGAGGCTCACCTGGGACCGGAGCAACAACTCCGCCGGCTTGTGCTCGCCCGCGGCCGCCATGCGTGGGTGGATCGCCTTGCCGCCCTTGCGTGACTGGGGGCCGAACGCGAACAGCGCGTCAATGGACATGAACTCTTCGCTGCGCCGGTCGCGCAGATGCTTCACGGCCGGCCCCGCCAGGCCGCTGACCTCCTTGAATCCCACCGACGCCAGCGCGATGGCCTGCAACAGCGTCGTCTTCGCCGTCCCGTTCTCGCCAATCATCACGGTCCACATGCGCGGCGCACCGCGATGCGTGAAGTCGAGTTCGAAGGCCGCGAGCCGCTTCAGGTGCTTGACCTTGAGGTGGCGAAGGTACATGGGCGGAAGCTCACATGCAGGGGAGCGTGCCGCAAGAGACTCGCCCGCCTTCTTCGTGACAGGGCCCATGGATGTGCCCGCCCTGAAGTCGCGGTAGGAACGGGCCGCAGCGGGCCGCGGCATCCGGGGTATCGGGAGCCAGCGTCCGGACAGCGCAACCTGCGAACCCGGATGAGACAGCGAGCTCGCGACGTTGCTCGTTCTCCACCCTTTGAGCCCCGCGACGGACGCCTGCCTGCCTCCTCGACGGGAAGGGCGCGTCAACGCCAACCGAGAGGGGCACCGCCGCCCGGCATGTCCGGGGCTCCGGGAAGAAACGGGGCCATGCGCCGCATGCCCGCTGCGCCGCATGGAAGCACACGGCAGCTTTTGCGCAGGGGCCAGCCCTTCCTGGCTCCGGGGAGCCAACGATGTTCAACCGTTCGGAAATCCACAAGGGGATGAAGGTCCGGGGCAACGACGGCCACACCATCGGCCGCATCATCGACATGAACGACAAGGAGCTCATCGTGGAGAAGGGATTCTTCCGCCACCATGACTTCGCCGTCGCCATCGAGGATGTACGCGAGGTGATACACGGCGAGGTGGTGCTCAACCACGGCCGCGACAGTCTCTTCGCCGCGCCGAGGGAAGTCCCGCCCATCCACCAGTGACGCCTGCGCCCGGGCTACACCCGGTCTCCGAGCACGCCGGGCTACGCCCGGTCTCCGAGCACGCCGGGCTACGCCCGGTCTCCGAGCACGCCGGGCTACGCCCGGTCTCCAGGCACACCCACCGGGGCGCCGTCCGTCAGCGGCGCCTCGCCCCACCCGGCGCGCGCCTCCGCCTCGCGGGCGGCGCGCCGTCCCGTCTCCACGTCCACGCGCCACAGCACCGCCGCGCCCGCGGCGAAGAAGACGAGCAGCGACAGCACCGCCTGCCGGCTGGAGCCCGTCAGCTCCACCGTGGCCGCGAACACCAGCGGGCCCGCCACCGCCGTCACCTTCTCGAAGACGCTGAAGAGGCCGAAGAACTCCGCCGCCCTGTCGCGCGGCACCATCTGCGCGAACAGCGAGCGGCTCAACGCCTGGCTGCCGCCCTGCACCATGCCTACCAGCAGCGCCAGCGCGAAGAAGTGCGCCGCCGTGCGCATGAAGTACCCCAGGAACGTCACCCCCACGTACACCGCCAGCGCCAGCATCAGCGCCGGCTTCGCCCCCACCCGCGCCGCGCCCCGGCCGAACAGCACCGCGCACGGCACGCCCACCGTCTGCGTCAACAGCAGCGCCCCAATCAGCGCCCCGCGGCCAATGCCCAGCTCCGTCCCGTACAGCGTGGACAGCCGGATGATGGTGCCGATGCCGTCGCTGTAGAGCAGGTACGCCACCAGCAGCAGCAGCGCCTGCCGGTGCTCGCGCAGCCCCTTCAGCGTCTGGCCCAGCTGGAGGAACGTGCCGCGCAGGGACACGCGCCTGTCGCGGCCGTTGTGCACCGGCCTCGGCTCGGGAATCCGCAGGAACAGGGGCACCGAGAAGCCTGCCCACCACACCGCCACGGTCAGGAAGGCCACGCGCGACGCCGACGCCGCGTCCGCCAGCCCGAACCAGTGCGGCTGGAGCAGCAGCACCAACTGCGCCGCCAGCAGCAGCCCGCCTCCCAGGTAGCCCAGCGCGTAGCCCGCGGTGGACACCCGGTCCAGCTCGTCATCCCGGGCGATGTGCCGCAACAGCGCGTCGTAGAAGACGGTGCTCCCCGTCACCCCCACGTTGCCCAGGCCGAAGAGCACCAGCCCCCAGGCCCAGTCGCCGCGCCCCACCGTGGCCAGCCCCAGCGTGGCCAGCACGCCCAGCACCAGGAACCCGCCCAGGAGCTGCTTGATGCGCCCCGCCCTGTCGCTCAACGCGCCCAATACCGGCGACAGCAGCGCCACCACGGCCAGCGCCACGGAGGTGGCGGTGGCGAAGCGGGTGGTGGCCACCTCGCGCGGCAGCCCGTCCGACACCACCGACGCGTAGTACAGCGGGAACACCACCGCGATGACGGTGGTGACGTAGGCGGAGTTGGCCCAGTCGTACAGCGCCCACGCGCGCAGCTCCGGCCGGGTGAGCCCCAGGCGCGTCAGCAGCGCGTCCCAGGCCCTCATGCGCTGAAGTCCACGCCCTGCACCGCGTCGTCCCCCTGCGCCGCCTGGTACACGTGCCACGCGGCCGCCAGGTCCTGGAACGGCAGCCCCACCGCGCCGAACACCGTCACCTGCTCCGGCGACGTGCGCCCCGGCTTCATCCCCGCGATGATTTCCCCCAGCTCCGCGTGGATGGCGTCCTCGCCCAGCCCCACCCCGCCCGCCGCGCCGCTCGTGACGGCCAGCCCCCGGTGGTCCACCACGAAGAGCGAGGCCTTCAACACCTCCGCGGACACCTCCGCCTTGCCCGGCTCGTCCGCGCCCAGGGTGATGACGTGCGTGCCCGGCCGCAGCATGCCGGGGTGCAGGAAGGGCTCCCGGCTCCACGTCGACGTCACGACGATGTCCGCGTCCGCCACCGCGTCCGCCACCGACTCCTCCATGCGCACCGGCAGGTTCAGCTCGTTGTACATGCGCGTGGCGAAGGCGAGCGCCCGCTCCATCTCCGTGTCATGCACGCGCACGTGCTGCAGCGAGCGCACCAGCCGCAGCGACTTGAGCTGGAGCACCGCCTGCCGCCCCGCGCCGATGAGCGCCACCCGGCTCGCGTCCGGCCGCGCCAGCACGTCCGCCGCGAGCGCACCCACCACGCCCGTGCGCACCGCCGTCAGGTGCCCGGAGTCCATGATGGCCAGCAGCGCGCCCGTGGCCAGGTCATGCAGCTGCACCACGCCCTGGATGGCCGGCGTCTGGCCGGGGAACTTCGCGTGCACCTTCACCGTGTAGGCGGGGATGCCGGGCAGGCTGCCGGGGAAGAGCACCAGCGCGGTGCCCTCCGCGTGCAGCGGCCCGCGCGCGCGCTGGGGAGCCACCGTGCGGGCGAGGGCGTCGGTGCGGAAGGCCTCACGCATGTCTTCCAGCAGGGTGAGCGCCTGGAGGTTGCGGGACACGTCGGAGCGATTGAGCAGGAGGGTGCGCATCTTCATCCAACCTAACGCCAGTGGCTCCGTCCCCCCAGCGTCCCGTGCACCCCGCGCACGGCAAGCGCCCGCCGGTGGACGAAGTGGCCTCTGTACGAAGGTGCGTCGCCCCGTGGGGAGCGGCAGCCGGCCCCGGCGGGCGCAACGCCGCGAGCCCGGACCGCGGCGGCGCGACGTGGCGCCCGGAAGTGCGCCTTCACCGGGACGCGAGGGCAAGGCACGCCCGTGGGGTCGTGCCCAACATTGAGGCGGAGGTGACGAGGGCGGGCAGGGCCTCGGGAGGTCGGCAATGCTGGAGCCGGATTCACGCCCCGTGAATAAAGACGAGCCCGGTGGGGCGAGGACGCTCCGGGCCGCGGACTTCCTGCGCGCGCATCGCGCCACGCTCCTGTCCGACTGGGAGCAGGGGATGCACGCGCTCCATGCGGACCGCACGGAGCGGCACTCCTGGCTCATGGACCACATGCCGGAGCTGCTGCTCGCGCTGGCCGAGGTCATCGAGCATGGCCCCGAGGGGCTCGGCACCGCGCTCTGGGACGAGCACGCGGTGATACGGCTGGACCAGGGCTTCGACCTGGGCGAGGTGGCGTCCGAGTACGCGCTTTTGCGCAAGTGCATCCTGCGCCGGCTGGAGGCCGAGCCGCGCGGGCTGGCGCCGGGCGAGCTGGAGCGGCTGGACGAGGCGCTGGACCGCGTCGTCACGCGCACCATGACGTGCTTCTCGCAGGCCCGTCAGCGCATCCTCCAGGCGCTGGACCGCATGACGCAGGCCACGCTGGACAACCCCCCCGCGGACACGCTCCTGATGCGGCTGCTCACCGTGCTGATGGAGTCCGCGCTCGCGGTGGACGCGGCGGCGGTGATGATGTTGGAGGGAGAGCGGCTGGTGGTGCGCGCCGCGGTGGGGCTGGGGGCGGACAAGGCCCTCGGCAGCTCCCTGCGGTACGACGAGGGCTTCATGGGCCAGGTGGCCACCACGCGCAGGGCGCTGGCGCTGCGCTCGGCCACCACGGACCCGCGCGTGCTGCTGCCCTCGCTCCGGGAGCCGGGGCTTCGCGCCATCTATGGCGTGCCCCTGCTGGAGGACGAGCGGCTGCTGGGCGTGGCGTACATGGGCTCGCGCACCGCCTTCCTCTTCTCCGACCCGGACACCCTGCTGTTCCGCAGCATCGCCCAGCGGGCCACCGCCTACCTCGTCCAGGCCCGGCTCCAGGCGGATGAGCGCTCCGCGCGCGTGGAGGCGCAGCGCTCGCTCGCGCAACTGAACGCGCTGCTGTCCGCCACGCCCATGGGCATCGCCTTCCTGGACCGGGAGCTGCGCTACGTGCGCCTCAACCAGGCCATGGCGGACATCAATGGCATGCCGCTGGACGGGCACGAGGGCCGCCCCTTCCGCGAAATCCACCTGCCCGAGGTGGCGGACGCGGTGGAGCCCATCCTCCGCCGCGCGCTCGAGACGGGCGAGCCGGTGCGCTCGTTCGAGTACAGCCTGCCCCCTTCGGTGCCCAGGGGCGGAGGCCGCATGTGGCAGGCCAGCTTCTACCCGGTGCGCACCGCGCTGGGCGAGGTGCTGGGCCTGGGCTGCGCCGTGGTGGACATCACCGAGCACAAGCAGTCGGAGGCCGCGCTCCGGCAGGCGGTGGACTTCCGCGAGCAGCTGCTCGCGGTGCTGGGGCATGACCTGCGCAACCCGCTCAACGCCATCACCGCGTCGGCCTTCCAGCTCTCGCGGACGGAAGCGCTGGGAGTGCCGGAGCAACGCGCGGTGGACCGCATCCGCAAGGCCTCCGCGCGCATGGGGCGGATGATCAACGACATCCTCGACTTCGCGCGCAGCCGGCTGGGCGGCGGGATTCCGGTGTCGCGCCAGCGGATGAACCTGGCCGAGGTGTGCCAGGCCGCGGTGGAGGAGCTGCAGGTCAGCCACCCGGAGCGCCAGCTCCACTTCGAGGCGCATGGCGACACGTGGGGGGAGTGGGACCCGGACCGCGTGGCCCAGGTGCTGGGCAACCTGGTGTCCAACGCGATTCAGCACGGGCAGGACGGAGCCCCGGTGCGCACCTGCGTTCGCGGCGAGCCCGACGTGGTGGTGCTGGAGGTGCACAACATCGGCGAGCCGATTCCCGCCGAGCTGATGGCGCGCATCTTCGACCCGTTCAAGACGCACCTCGGCCCGCCGGACACCGCGAAGCAGAAGCGCAGCCTGGGACTGGGGCTCTACATCGTCAGCCAGATTGCGGGGGTGCACGGCGGCCGCGTGGAGGTGCGCTCCACGGCACGGGACGGCACCACCTTCACCGTGTACTGGCCCCGCGTGCCCCCGCCCGGGTGAGTGGGGGCCGGCGCTACTTCGTGGGTGCCGGCGCGGGCGCCGGAGCCTGGGGCGTCAGGGCCAGCGTGTGCACGGCCTCGGCCAGCATGCGGGTGCCGGCGTCCAGGCTCTCCAGGGAGATGGACTCGTCCGGCGCGTGGCCGGTGTACAGCTCGCCGGGGAAGCCGGGCCCGAAGTCCACGCCCTTGGGGAACAGGCGCGCGTAGGTGCCGCCGCGCACGGAGCCGGGCTTCACGTCCGGGGCGTTCCTGTGACGCTTGTAGATGTCCAGCAGCGTGGTGACGAGCGTGCCGGACGTGTCCGCCACGTGCGCGTCGCCCACGTAGCGCCCCTTGGCCTCCGTCACGCGGCCGCCGGTGTCCTCGCCCACCAGCTTCGCCGCCTGGTCGAGCGTGGCATTGAAGGCCGCGGCGTCCTTCCCCTGCGGCCGGCGCATGTTGACGCCCAACGCCACCTTGCCGTCCGCCACGCGCAGCACGGTGGGCGCGGAGATGAGCGGGCCCATGAGGCCGTCGTCCTTGTACGCCACGCCCAGCTTCTGCCCGAAGTGGTCGCCGTCGAAGCGGCGGGCCACCACGCGCAGCATGGCGGCGATGCCGTTGTCCTCCAGCGGCAGGCGCGCGGCCACGGCGGCCAGGTCCCACATCGCGTTGTGGCCCTCGTCGGCGATGGACGCGTGCACCGCCTTGCCGTGCGTGGTGAGCACCACGGCGTCACCGTCGCGCTTCACGTCGGCCTGGAGCGTCGCGCGCGCGCCCTTCTCCGCCGTCACCGCGGCCTGCACGTCCGCCAGGGCCTGCTCGGCGGTGCGGCCCGCGGAGGGCAGCAGCTTCAGCGTGGCGGCGCCGGGCACCTGGGTGAGGAACTCGCCGCCGGTGACGTCCACCGCGCGCAGCGTGGCGTTGGCGGCCTTCACCGGCTCACCCACCGGAGCCTCCAGGTTCCACGCGACGAAGCCGGACTGCGCCGCCACCACCGGGTAGTTGGAGTCCACGGAGATGACGTGCGTGGCCTTGGGCTCGGAGGCCGCGTACTTCACCATGCCGGACCAGTCGCTCTCCTCGCCGTTGCCGACGATGACGAGCACGCGTCCCTGGGGCTTGAGGCCCAGCTGCCGCGCGAAGTCGAGCGCCACCAGCGCCTGGGCCAGGGGCCCCTTGTCGTCCTCCACGCCGCGGCCGTAGAGGCGGCCGTCCTGGACGTAGGGCTCGAAGGGAGGCTTCTTCCACTCGTGCGCGGGGGCGGGCACCACGTCGCCGTGGAACACGAGCCCCAGGCTCGGCGCGCCCTCGCCCCAGGCCAGCTCGAAGACGTCGTTGGCGCCCACGGCGCGGTACGTCATGCCGTGCGCCTTCGCCCACTTCTGGAGGAAGCGGCCCATGTCGGCGATGGCGGGGCTCTTGGCCGCGGGCACCTCGCTGCTCACCGTCTTGAAGCGCACGAGCTGCTTCGTCAGCTCCACCACCTCGTCCAGGGCGCAGGCCTGGACATAGGCGGCGTAGCGCTCGGCGGCAGGGGCGCCCTTCATGGCGGCCTCGGAGAAGCGGGCGGCACGGGCCTTGGGGGTGCCCTGGCAGCGCGAGTCCTTCGCGGCGAAGGCCAGGGAGGGGAGGACACAGAGGAGGGCAGCGGTCAGTCTTGAGCGCATGGAGGGGGACACCGTAGTCCAGGGACACAGGGCGGCCCACCGGCGGAACGGGCCTTCCACCCTCCGCCCGGCCGCCTGCTCCGTCTGGGCGTGAAACCGGGCGCCAACATCGCTATTCCTGGGACATGTTCTTCAACTCCACGAAGAAGCTGCGTATCCCGAGCCCGGAAGAGGCACTGCCGGGCCGGTCGGAAGAGATGCCCGTCCCCGCGAAGCACGAGGTGCTCGGCACCCCGCTCAAGGGCCCGGTTCCGGAGGGCCACGAGGTGGCCATCTTCGGCATGGGCTGCTTCTGGGGCGTGGAGCGCAAGTTCTACCAGGTGCCCGGCGTGTACAGCACGGCGGCGGGCTACGCCGGTGGACTGACGCCCAACCCCGACTACCGCGAGGTGTGCTCCGGACTCACGGGCCACAACGAGGTGGTGCGCGTCGTGTACGACCCGAAGAAGGTCTCCTTCGAGCAGCTGCTGCGCGTGTTCTGGGAGAACCACGACCCGACGCAGGGCATGCGCCAGGGCAACGACACGGGCACGCAGTACCGCTCCGGCATCTACTACACGAGCGAGGCCCAGAAGCGCGCCGCCGAGGCCAGCCGCGACGCGTACCAGCAGGCGCTGCAGGCCCGGGGCTTCGGCGCGATTACGACGGAAATCATCCCCGCGCCGGCCTTCTATTACGCCGAGGACTACCACCAGCAGTACCTGGAGAAGAACCCGGGTGGCTACTGCGGCATCGGCGGCACCGGCGTGACGTGCCCGGTGGGCGTGGGCGTCAGCGCCTGAGTCCCCTGTCGTGACGCGGCGGGCATCCGTCTCGACGGGTGCCCCCGCCCCTCCCCGGCGTGCCCGTGGCGCCCTCTCCGCGAGGGCGTCCGCCGCCACCTCCTCCCGTTGCAACCCGAAAGCAGTAGCAGCCCGGTAGCCGTCCGCCGGGGCTGTGGTTTTCGTGCGCCCGCACTCACACGGAAACCCCGACTTACTGCGTTATCTGGACCCGGTTTGACTTTGTTCGCAGTCCGAACAATTAAAATCCCGACCAGAAAGGAATGGACCGCTCGGACGCAGCCCCTCCTCGAATGGTGTCCGCAGCCCCCCTCCCCCACTTTCTCCAGTGGTCCGCTTTTCCCCTATGAGTGTGCTGACGCGACGTGTGCAGGGCGAGCAAGGCCCCGGCTCGTGGTTGGCCCGGGCGTGCGCGGTATTCGCAATCGTGGGTGTCGTGGCCTTCGCCTCCTCCGCCGAGGCCCAGGTGGGGACGGTGAACCTGGCCCTCAACAGGCCGGTGACGACGTCCTCCGCCGAGGCGGGCCTTCCCGGCAGCTACGCGGTGGACGGCATCGCCACCACGCGGTGGGGCAGCGCCTTCACCACCAACGAGTGGATTCAGGTCGACCTCGGCGCGAGCACGGCCATCGGCCGCGTGGTGCTCACCTGGGAGACGGCCTACGGCAGGGGCTACACCGTGCAGGTCTCCACGGACGGGGCCACCTGGCAGAACGCGCGCGTCGTCACCGACGGCGACGGCGGCACGGATGACCTCGCGCTGACGGCCACCGGCCGCTACGTGCGCATCCTCGGCCAGGTGCGCGGCGCGGTGGACTACGGCTACTCGCTGTGGGAGCTCGCCGTCTACGGCGGCACCGGCGCGACGGGCGACCTGGCGAAGGGCCGGCCCGCCACCGCGTCCAGCGTGGAGGTCAACGCCGCCCACCTCGCGCCGCAGTACGCGTTCGACGGTGACGTCGGCACGCGCTGGTCCTCCGCCTCCCTCGAGGCGCAGTGGATTCGCGTGGACCTCGGCTCCTCGCAGACGCTGGGCAAGGTGGTGCTCAACTGGGAGGGCGCGTACGGCAAGCAGTACGCGATTGAAGGCTCCAACGACGACACGAACTGGACGGCGCTCGCGCCCACCATCACCAACGGCACGGCGGGTGTGCGCACCATCACCGTGACGGGCAGCGCCCGCTACGTGCGCATGCGTGGCATCGAGCGCGGCACCGGCTACGGCTACTCGCTCTGGTCCTTCGAGGTGTACGCGCCCGGCGGCGGACCGAACGAGCCGCCCCCGCAGACGACGAACCAGACGGTGAAGCTGATGTTCCCCGAGCTGGCCTACGCGAAAATCAACGTCTCGCCCGCGCCCGTCAGCGTCACGCCCACGCCCGAGGAGGGCAACACCACGCCCTCCGTGCGCAACCCGCCCGGGCCCTTCACCTACGAAATCACCTTCGCGCCCAACACGACGGTGACGATGTCGAAGAACCAGTTCTCCCCCACCCAGCCCAACACGGACATCCGGCTCGTCGTGACGGACGCCAACGGCGTGGTGCAGCGCGGCCAGTCCGTCTCCGCGCTCGCGGTGCAGGGCGCCGAGTGGAGGGTGGAAATCTATTCGACGGGCACGGGCCCCGACGGGAGAGACCGCACCATCATCCCCGACCCGTACGTGGCGCCGCCGCCGCCCCCCGTCGCCGGAGCCTTCGCCGTCACCGCGCCCGCCAACGCCGCGATGATTACCAACACCCGCCGCCCCACGCTCCAGTGGGCCGCCGTCACCGGCGCGACGAACTACAAGGTCTACCTCAACATCAGCCGCGACGATTACGACTGGATGGCGCCGGGCAGCCTGCTGGACCGCTACACGCTGATGACCACCACCACGGGCACCTCGTGGACGCTGACCACGGACCTGCCCGACCGCTGGACATACAAGTGGTACGTCGTGGCCAGCTTCCCCAGCGGCAACACCAGCCGCTCGGACCTGCGCACCTTCTCCGTGTACCTCCCGGTGGTGGAGACGGCGGCGGACGCGGTGCCGCTCATCAACGGCATGCGAGACCTCAACAAGAACGGCCAGATTGAGCCGTACGAGGACTGGCACAACCCCATCACCACGCGCGTCAACGACCTGATGTCGCGCATGACGCTGCACGAGAAGGCCCTGCAGATGTTCTACGAGGCGAAGACGGTGCCCGAGGCCGGCTTCACCATGGGCCCGCTGAGCCCGCAGGACATCGTCAGCTTCCAGCGGGCCTCCGCCGCCACGCGCCTGGGCATCCCCCACATCGACGCGGGCGACACCATCCACGGCTACAAGACGAGCTGGCCCACGCAGCCCGCGCTCGCCGCCGCGAGGGACCTGGACACCGTCTACGAGGTGGGCGACATGCAGCGCCGCGAGCAGCTCGCGGTGGGCAGCCGCGGCACGCTGTCGCCGCTGGCCGAAGTCGGCACCAAGGTGCTCTACCCGCGCATCCAGGAGGGCAGCGGCGAGGACGCCGACCTGGCCGCCGGCATCACCCGCGCCATCATCGCGGGCCTCCAGGGTGGCCCCGAGGTGAACCCGCACTCCATCTGGGTGACGACGAAGCACTGGCCGGGCCAGGGCGCGGGCGGTGAGGCCGGCATCACCTACGACGGCACCACCATCCACTACCACATGCGTCCGTGGCACGCGGCGATTGAGGCCGGCACCAGCGGCATCATGCCGGGCTACGCGGGCAGCTGGCTGCTGGGGCCGGAGGGCTACGGCGCCGGTGACAACCCGGGCATCCTCAACTACCTGCGCCAGCAGCTCGGCTACACGGGCGTCATCTGCTCGGACTGGCTGCCGTCGGGCGCGTGGTCTCGCTCGGCCAACGCGGGCTCGGACGTCATGGGCGGCGCCAACCCGCAGCAGATGGGCGCCTTCGAGAGCGAAGTCCCCGCGTCCAAGATTGACGCCGCCGTGCGCCGCATCCTGGACCTGAAGTTCCGCCTGGGCATCTTCGAGGACCCGTACCGCGGCGGCCCCGCGGGCACCTCGCAGTGGCACACGGCGGACCACAAGGCGCTGGTGCGCCGTGCGGCGGCCAACGCGATGACGCTGCTCAAGAACGACGGCGCCCTGCCGCTGCGCCTGTCCCCCGGCGCCTCCATCGTCGTCGCCGGTCCGCGCGCGGATGACCCGTCCTGCATGGTGACGTGGCGCTCCGACTTCCACGGGACGGAGTTCGGCGACCTCACCATCTACCAGGCCATCAAGCAGCGCGCGGAAGCGGCGGGCATCACCGTCTACAAGGACAACGCGCCCGCGGGCGTGACGCCCAACGCGGCCATCGTCGTGGTGGGCGAGAGCTACTTCACCCACGGCACCGAGTGGGACAAGGAGAAGCCCTACCTGCCGGGCGACCCCATTGGCCCGGCGCACGACGCGAAGTGGGGCAACCAGTACGGAATCATCACCGGCTTCAAGTCGCGGAACATCCCCACGACGACGGTGGTCATCCTGCCGCGCCCCTACGTCCTCACCAACGTGGTGCCGCAAACCAATGCGCTGCTGATTGCGTACCGGCCGGGTGACTCCGGAGGCCCCGCCGTCGCGGACATCCTCTTCGGCGACGTCTTCCCGCGCGGCATGCTGCCCTGGCAGCTCCCGCGCGACATGAGCCAGGTGGGCACCGACGTGGAGACGGGCCAGCTCGATCAGTGGGACTTGCCCTTCGACCTGGGCGCCACCGCCGCGCAGCGCACGGAGATTCGCTCGCGAATCGCTCAGGGCCTGCCGGTGCTGCCCATCTACGGCAACCCGCTGTTCCAGTACGGCGCGGGCATCCAGGGCTTCGGCTTGAGCGACAGCACGCCGCCCACGGCCTTCTCGCTCACCACGCCGACGCCGGGCTCCACCATCACCACCAAGCCGACCTTCACCTGGACGGCGAGCAGCGACCCGCAGACGGGCATCCACCGCTACGAGGTCTTCCTCGACGGGAACCCGTTCCCCGTGGCGACGACGAAGACGCCGTCCGCCTCGCTCACCAGCACGGCCATCAGCAACGGGGCGCACACGTGGTTCGTGAAGGCCTACAACTGGGCGGGGGGCGTCACCACCTCGGCCACGGCCACCTTCACGATGAACGACACCGCGCCGCCCTCGGCCTTCGCGGCGCTGGTGCCGGCGGCGGACTCGACGGCGCCGGGGGCGATTACGACGTTCATCTGGGAGCAGACGACGGACGTGGGCGCGGGCGTGTCGCAGTACGTGCTCAACGTGGACGGCCTGGACCGCTCGCCCACGGCGACGCCGCGCGCCTACGTGGGGACGGGCGTCAACCTCGCGCTCGGCCGCAACGTGGCCGCCACGTCCAACGAGTTCGGCAGCCCCAACGACGCGGTGGACGGCAACCCCGCCACGCGCTGGTCCAGCCGCACCGACGTGGCCAACCCGGACACGGAGTCCATCACCGTGGACCTGGGCGGCGTCTACTCCATCAAGCGCGTGAGGCTGAGCTGGGAGGCCGCGTACGGCCGCCAGTACGTCGTGGAGACGTCGCTCGACGGCGCCACGGGCTGGCAGACGCTGCGCAGCGTGACGGCCGGTGACGGCGGCGAGGACGACCTCACCGGCCTGAGCGGCGTCGGACGCTACGTGCGCATGCGCGGCGTGCAGCGCGCGACGGGCTACGGCTACTCGCTGTGGGAGCTCGAGGTGTACGGCGTGGGCACGGAGCAGCTCTCGATTACCGGGCTGAACGCCGGCAGCCACACGTGGCGGGTGCGCGCGGTGGACGGTGCGGGCAACAGCACGCAGTCCAACGGGCCCATCACCTTCACGAAGTAGCCGTGACACGGGGGGCGGTCGCCACGGTGGCGACCGCCCTTCACGACGCAGTCACGCGGACACGGAGAGCGGCCGCCCTCCGCGACTCAGTCGTCGATGGCCTGGTACGCCAGGGTCCAGAAGTCCTGGAACACGGGCGAGTACGCGGGATTGCCCGCGCGCTGGGTCATCATGATGGCGATGAGGTCCTCCCTCGGGTCATTCGCCCAGGAGGTGCCATAGCCGCCGTCCCAGCCGTAGCGCCCCGGCACCGCCGCCACCCCGTCGCGCATGTGGATGACGGCCACGCCGAAGCCCCAGCCACAGTTGGCGCCAAGGTCATCGGCGGCCACGACCCGCTGCTCGGGCGTGAGCTGGTCGGTCGTCATCAACTCCACGGAGGGACGCGACAGGATGCGCTCGCGCCCGAGCTTCCCCCCGCTCGACAGCATCCGCGCGAAGGCCAGGAAGTCATCGGCGGTGGACACCAGCCCCGCCGCGCCATCCGGGAACGCGGGCGGGCGGCTCCACTGGCTGTCGTGGACGCCGTCGTGCAGCATCAGCCCGCCCGTCGCGTCGTCGACCCAGTAGGAGCTCGCCAGCCGGTCCAGCTTCTCGGGGGGCACGGTGAACCCGGTGTCCTTCATGCCGAGCGGCTCGAAGATGCGCTCGCGGAAGAACGTCTCCAGCGACTGGCCGGACGCGCGCGCAATCAGCACGCCCAGCACGTGCGAGCCCGTGTTGTACATCCACCGCGCGCCCGGCTGGTGCATCAGCGGCAGCGTCCCCAGCCGGCGCATCCACTCGTCCGGCGAGTGCGGCGTCGCCGGCTTCGGCGGCCCCAGGGAGAGCTGCAGCCCGTTGATGGCCTGCTGGATGGGAAAGCCGCCCGACGGCTGGAAGATGAGGCCCAGGCCCAGGCGGAAGGTGAGCAGGTCGCGCAGTGTTATCGGCCGGTGCGCGGGCACGGTGTCGTCGAGCGGCCCGTCGAGCCGCTTCAGCACCTTGCGGTCTGCCAGCTCGGGCAGCCACCGGTCCACCGGCTCGTCCAGCCGCAGCCGGCACTCCTCCACCAGCATCATCGCCGCCACGGCGGTGACGGGCTTCGTCATGGAGGTGATGCGAAACAGCGTGTCGCGCCGCATCGGCTCGCCGCCGCCGAGCGCCTTGTCGCCGAGCACGTCCACGTGCACCTCACCCCGCCGGCACAGCAGGGTGACGAAGCCGGGCATGTGGCCCTGCTCCACGTGACGGGCCATGACGTCGTGCATGCGGCCGAGCCGCGCCCTGGACCAGCCTCCCGAGCTCATCACCTGCTCCCTTCCGCGGGCGCGTCTTCCGCCCGCCTCATCCGGAGGACAGGTGTAGCTCAGTAACGGAGGAAGAGGACGGTCTCCACCGGGGGCATGCGCAGCCTGTGCGCCGGGAAACGGAGCTGCCGGAACTTGCCCTCCAGACACCGCAGGCGCCGGGACGGGACGACGCCCTCCCTGGGCAGCTCGCGGCTGGCGACGCTCAGCGAGGCGGACCGGACGCTGCCATCCGGCTCCACCTGCACCTTGAGCGTGTAGGCCGCGGACCTGCTCGCGGGCTGGGTCTGCCCGCACGCCTCGTGCAGCTCCGGCGCGTTGGCGAGCCGTGAGACTTCGTGCGGACTGACGCGGTCCGGCAGGTCTTCCGGGGGAATGGGCGAGGGCGCCAGCGGCCCCGGGCCACACTCCCACAGCCGGTCTCCGCGCACGCGGCCGTCCGGCAACTCCACCTCGACGAGCGGCTCCCAGCGGGGGAACCAGGGGAGCCCGTCGAAGGCCGGGTCCCAGGGGTCCTTCGCATACTCCCTGCGGAACAGGCGGTCCTCGAAGGTGCGGCTCTCCACCTCCACGCCCGAGCCCAGGCGCACGCGTCCGGGCGTGGCCTTCCCGGCGTGCCCCGGCCGCTGGCCCTCCATGCGGCTGATGGTCAGCACCGCGTCGAGGAGCGAGCCGGTGGGCTCCTCATGCCACTCGCCCGCCTCGTACCAGCCGTCCGCGGCCTTCACGAGGTCACCGCGCCGCAAGTCTTCCGTCGTGCGCAGCACGCGCGAGAGCGTGCGGCGGCGCGACAGGCCCCACCCGCCGATGAAGCGCTCCTGCTGCTCCGCGCCCACCGCGCCATGGTGGCCGGAGACGGGGATGCGCCGGCACCACGCCTCCGGCAGGAAGAGCCGGGGCACGTCCGAGGGCGGCGGCACCGGCTGGCTCTTCGCCCCGCGCCGGATGCGCGTGGCCTGGAGCTTCCAGGTGTAGAAGCCGCCCGCGGTGAGCGCGCCGGTGGTCTTCTCCCAGATGCGCCGGGCGAGGTAGAGCTCCGGCGCCTCCGTGTCGCACCAGGAGCTGACGGGCCCGTCGGCGGTGCGGTCATCGGCCCCGCCCTCCACGCAGGTGATGGGCGTGCCGCCCACCTGCGTCGTCACGCGCGGGTCGTCCACGCCGGGCGGCGGAATGGGGCGCGGCGACGGTGGTGGCACGCGCTCCCAGTCCACGGGGATGAGGAAGCGCCGCTGGGGCGTGGCGGCGTGCGCCACCTTCACCGTGGCCTGGACCCAGACCCAGGGCGGCTGGATGGAGATGACCTCCAGCTTCGCGGTGGCGTCGAGCTTCCTCCGGGACTCGGGGCGTTTGAAGGAGCCGTGCTCGTACGTGTACTCGTACTCCACCGAGTCTCCGACGCGCGCCTCGCGCCACGCATTGCGCGGCGGGGCGGGCGCCGCGTCCTGGTCCGTGGCGACGACGGGCTGCGGCGGGTCCTCGTCGGACTCGTCACAGCCCGCGCCCGCCAGCAGGAGCGCGGCGCAGAACGCTGGAAGACGCTTTCTCACGCCGCGGAGCATCGCATGAGGGAAGGAGGGCCACCCAAGAGAGCTTTACCAGGCAAGCAGACGGGCGCCGGACGCTCAGCCCAGGTTGTGGAAGACGCGCTGCACGTCTTCGTCCTGCTCCAGCGAGTCCACCAATTCCAGCACCTCGGTGGCCTTGTCCTCGGGCAGCTCGATGAGGTTCTGGGGCACGTACTCGGACTCGGCGGAGATGGGCGTCAGGCCCTTGGCTTCAATCGCGTGCTGCAGCTGGCCGAAGTCGGTGAAGGCGCAGTGGAGGATGAGCTGCTTCTCGCCCTTCTCCCCCTTGCCCTCGCCCATGTCCACGAGGCCGTGGTCGATGAGCTCCAGCTCCAGCTCGTCCGGGTTGATGCCCTCGGGGTTGAGGCGGAAGACGCCCATGCGCTGGAACATGAAGGCCACGCTGCCGGTGGTGCCCAGGTTGCCGCCGTACTTGTTGAAGTGCATGCGCACGTTGGCCACGGTGCGCACCACGTTGTCGGTGGCGGTCTCCACCAGCAGGGCGATGCCGTGGGGGGCGTAGCCCTCGTAGAGCACGATTTCGTAGTCGGCCGCCGTCTGGCCGCTGGCGCGCTTGATGGCGGCGTCGACCTTGTCCTTCGGCATGTTCGCGGCGCGGGCGTTCTGGAGGATGCGGCGCAGCGAGGAATTCGAATCGGGATTGGGCCCACCCGACTTCACGGAGATGGCGATGTCCTTGCTGATGCGCGTGAACACCTTCGCCATCTTGTTCCAGCGGGCCATCATCGTGGCCTTGCGTGTCTCGAAAATGCGTCCCATGGGAGGGGATGTATAGGTCGGCGCCCTTCCGCGTGGCTACTCCTACGCCACTTCACCTGGGGCACGGGCCGGGGTGGAGGGACGCCGTGGCCCACTGCGTCGGGGCGGGCGGCTTGACGGGCCGCACGGCGGGCGGGCCCCCAGGTGTTGGTGCCCCAACACCCCACCCCGCGGTGCCTGTCCTCCGGCCCACAGCCTCCGGCCCCACGCGTCCGTTGGGGCCCCTCGCACCGGGCTGGCCGGGGTTGGCTGCGCGCGTGCAACCGGATTGCGAGGAGACACGGACGATGAAGCACGAGACGGACCAGCAGTGGACGCGCAGGCGGGTGCTCGGCGCCGCGGGTGGGCTGGTGGCGGTGGGCGCGTGGACGCCGGAGGTGCTGGCCGCGGCCGCGGCGGCACCGGGGCAGGAGGTGAAGCTGCCGCCCATCTCCGCGCCCTCCGAGCGGGAGCACGCGCTGCCCAATCCCCGGCCGCCGGACCAGCGCGTGGGGTGGGCCATCGTCGGGCTGGGGCGGCTGTCGCTGGAGGAGTTGCTCCCCGCCTTCGCGGAGTCGAAGCACAGCCGCCTGGTGGCGCTGGTGAGCGGCGACACCGCGAAGGCGCGGACGGTGGCGCGGCAGTACGGCGTGCCGGAGAAGCACCTGTACGACTACAAGTCCTTCGACACGCTGAAGGACAACCCGGACGTGCAGGTCGTCTACATCGTGCTGCCCAACCACATGCACGCCGAGTACACGGTGCGCGCGGCGCAGGCGGGCAAGCACGTGTTCTGCGAGAAGCCCATGGCGAACACGCCCGCCGAGTGCCAGCAGATGATTGACGCGTGCAACAAGGCGGGCCGCAAGCTGGGCGTGGCGTACCGGCTCCAGTACGAGCCGCACCACCGCGCGCTCATCGACATGGCGCGCAAGAAGGAGCTGGGAGCGCTGAGGCTCTTCTCCGCGGACAACGGCCAGGCGCAGGGAGACCCGAACCACTGGCGGCTGAAGCGCGCGCTGGCGGGAGGCGGGCCGCTGCCGGACGTGGGCATCTACTGCCTGAGCGCGGCGCGCTACCTGAGCGGCGAGGAGCCGGTGGAGGTGATGGGCTCCATGTACAGCACGCCGGGGGACGCGCGCTTCAAGGAGGTGGAGGAGAGCTTCACGTTCCAGCTGCGCTTCCCCTCGGGGTTCATGGCCAACTGCACCACGGGCTACAGCACGCACGAGGTGCGGCGTCTGCGGCTGATGGGCACGGAGGCGTCGGTGGAGATGGACAACGCCTTCGCGTACCGGGGGCTGCGCATGCGCATCGGCCGCAAGTCCCCGGCGTCGCCGAAGGCGGAGGACACCACCGAGCGCAGCTACCCGCAGCCGAGCCAGTTCGCGCGGGAGATGGACCACTTCTCGCAGTGCGTGCAGGAGAACCGCGCGGTGCACACGCCGGGCGAGGAGGGGCTCGCGGACGTCCGCATCATCGAGGCGCTCTACCGCTCCGCGCGCGAGGGCAAGCCGGTGAAGCTGGAGGCGCCGAAGAAGCTCGATGCGTTCCGCGGGCCGCCACCGCGAGAAGAGGGCTGAGCCGGCGCGGGCTCGCTTCCGGCAGGGGGCCGAAGCGGCCTCGGGCGACTGGGGAGGCACTGCCTCGGCGGAAGCGCCGAAGCAGCTCCGGCGCGGAGGAGCGAAGCGGCCTCGGGACTACCGGGCCTGCTGCGCCGCGGACAGCCGGTTCGCGGCGCCAGAGCCCGCGCCGCCCGCGAGGGCCTGGTCCATGTGCGGGTTGAGCTTGCCCACGGCCATGAGCCCCGCCATGCGGTAGTCGGAGATGAGCGACCAGAGCGGGTACTTGAACGAGGCCGGCTTGTTGCGCTCGATGACGAAGTGGCTGAACCACGCGAAGCCGTACGCGGCGACGAGCGCGGCCGGCACGAGCAGTCCGCGCCCCGTCACGGCGGCGGTGATTCCGATGCCCGTGCCCAGGCTGGTGCCCATGAAGTGGAGCCAGCGCGTGGAGGGCAACGCGTGCTCCCGCAGGTAGAACGGCCAGAACTCGGCATAGGTCTGGATGCGGTCGGACATAGGGTGAAGTTGTGTCCAGGGGGGTGCCCCGCGTCAACCTGCCCCAGGTCGTAGCGTGTAGGCATGGACACGCCCGGGTGCCCGCCGGCCGACCGTCCGTGGGACACACTTTCAGTCTCACGCGCAATTTGCGACAGGGCCCCCACGGGGGGAAGTGAGGCACTCCGCGAGGCGCGTGGGTCGTGGGAGACTGCCGGGCAATGGCGGACTGGATTCCCAAGCTGAATCCCACGGTGGACCTGCGGAAGCTGGTGCTCAGTGCCGAGGAGGGCTTCGTGCTCTCGCGGCTGGACGGCGCCACGCCGGCGAGGAACCTCCCCGCCCTGACGGGGCTTCCCGTGGAGCGGCTGAGGACCATCCTCACGCGGCTCGTCTCCGAGGGCGCCCTGCTCCCCGCCGTCGCGGCCGCGAGCCCGGGTGCGGCGCCAGCACCGGTGGCGCAGGCGGCCCGGCCGACAGTCGCCACCGCGACTCCGGCACACGACGCGAGCCCCCTTCATGGCCACACGGCTCCGGCACGAAGCTCGAGCCCTCTTCACGGCCACACGGCTCCGGCGCAGGGCGCAGGCCCCGGGCCCACCGGACACACGTCCACGGCACAGGGAGCGAACCCCCTCCACGGCCACACGGCTCCGGCGCAGGGTGCACGCCCCCAGCCGGGTCCTGCCGGTGAAGCAGAGGAGGATCTCCCCACGCTGGACCTGACGGCCCATGAGGCTGATGTGCCTCCGGAAGCTGGCGACGCTCCAGACGACTCGGAGCCCGCGGAGGACGAGCCGGAGGTGGCGCTGGGCAACTACCGCCAGCTCTTCGAGACACGGCTGCATCCGCTGCCCGAGGACCAGCGCGTGGCGCACGCGCACGCGGCGGAGGACCCGGTGCTGTCGGCGCTGTGCTTCGACCCGGTGCCGGCGGTCATCAAGGCGGTGCTGGAGAACGCGCGCACGGGGCTGGCGCATGCGCGACTGGTGGCGCGCTACCACCGCAACCCGGTGGGGCTGGAGGCGCTGTGCGGGCGGGCGGCCTTCACGGCGGACCTGGGTGTGCGGCGGTGGCTGGTGCGCAACCCGCAGCTTCCGGCGGGACTCTTCCGCCGGCTGTGGGGCGCGAGACGCCTCATGGAGCTGCACAAGGTGACGAACGACCGCGACATCCCCGAGGGCACGCGGCGCTCGGCGCGTGAAGTGCTCCGCCAGCGCTTCGCCACCGGTCCCGCCGAGGAGAAGGTGGAGCTCATCATCAACACCGAGGGCCGCTCGCTGGCGGCGCTCATCGGCCTGCCGGTGGACGGAAAGACGGCGTCGCTGCTGTGCGGGCGCACGTACCGCTCGCCCATGCTCATCCAGAACATCGCGCGTTGGAGCGCGGCGCCGCCGGCCCTCATCGCGCACCTCCTGCGGCAGGAGGCGGTCCGCCGCCAGCCGCAGCTGCGCACGCTCCTCACCCGCCACCCCAACGCCCCTGCGGACGCGAAGCGCGGCACCTGACCCAGGGCGCGGAAGACGTCGCCATTGCCCGGGCACGACAGGGCCACCGCTGAGCGAGCAGTCGCGAGCGAAGCTGGAAGCGACGTTCCGCGCGACGACGAGACCGCCAGGCAGCGGCCCGGACGCTCCCAGCACCGTCCTGTTCGGAAATGTCGGGACATTTCGCGACACAAAACCCCCGACATTTCCGAACAGGACGCCTCGGGCCCCGTCCCGGACGGTCCGGGAGGACCTCGCGCGCCACGAGTGCCTGGGCACTCCGGAGCGGTCGAGCCGCAGGAAGCCACCGCACGCGAGGCGTCCATCACGTCCAGCCGACCCCACCCTCCCGGGAAGACGCTGCCCGACATCGAAGCGGAGCCGGGGTCGAGGCTCATGGCCGCAAGGCACTGAGTCCTTGTCGCATGCAGGCCGGGCTGCTATCCGCGAACTCCCTGGCGCATCCCGCTCGCGCTGCTGTCGCGTACCCGGAGCGGTCGAACCGTCAGGAGGAACCGTGAGCCACCCCGTCATCCGTATCGGTCTCGTGGGAGACCGCAGTCCCGCCGTGCGCGCGCACGGCGCCATCCCCATGGCGCTGGAGCTCGCGAGCCGGGCGCTCGGTGTGCCGCCCCCCGAGCTGACCTGGTTGAGCACGCGCCAGCTGGACGGAGTGCGCGAGGACACGCTCACCCCGTTCGCCGGAATCTGGTGCGTCCCCGGCAGCCCCTACGAGAGCATGGCCGGAGCGCTCGCCGCGATTCGCGTCGCACGCGAGCAGGGCATCCCCTTCCTCGGCACCTGCGGCGGCTTCCAGCACGTGCTCATCGAGTTCGCGCGCCACGTGCTCGGACTGCGCGAGGCGGACCACGCCGAGTCCAACCCGGACGCCGCCATGCCGCTGGTCGGCGCCCTCTCCTGCTCACTGGTCGGCGAACGGGGCAAGGTGACACTGAAGGCGGGCTCCCACGCGGCCCGGGCCTTCGGCCGCATCGAGTCCACCGAGGCCTACCACTGCAACTACGGCCTCAATGCACGCTACCGGCACGTGCTCGACCGCGCCGCGCTGCGAATCACCGGCGAGGACGAAGAGGGCGCCGTGCGCGTGGTGGAGCTCGCGGAGCACCCCTTCTTCCTGGCCACGCTGTTCCAGCCCGAGCTCAGCGCGAGCACGGGCCAGCCCCACCCGCTCATCCAGGCCTTCCTCGCGGCGGCCTCCGCCCGGGCGCCCCTGTGAGCCTCAGCGATTGAACGCCACCGCCACCGCGTCCTCGAGCGGAGTCGTCGCCCGGCCGATGAGCCGACGCAAATCACCGGAGCTGTCATTCAGCTCGCCGCGGGAGATGCCCACGTCGGAGTCCGCCAGAATCTCCGCGAACGGCCCCGGCACGCCCACGCCCGTGAGCACGCCCTGGTACTGCTGCGCCGGCAGGTCGTTGTAGGCAATGGGCTTGCCGGCCTGGCGAGACACCTCGGCGGCGAGCTCGGCCATGGTGAACGGGACGTCACCCGCCAGCTCGTACACCGTGTTCTCCTGCCCCGGCGTGGTGAGCACCGCCGCCGCGGCCGCCGCGAAGTCCGCCCGGGTGGCCGCCGCGACGCGCCCCTCGCCCGCGCTGCCCACGAGCGCGCCGTGCGCCAGCGCGGGCCCCAGATTCTCCGTGTAGTTCTCGAAGTACCAGCCATTGCGCAGGAACACGAAGGGCAGGCCCGAAGCGCGGATGGCCTCCTCGGTGGCCTTGTGCTCCCCGGCCAGCATCATGCGCGTGTGGTCCGCGTGCAGGATGCTCGTGTATGCCAGCAGGCGGACTCCGGCCTTCTTCGCCGCCGCAATCACCGCCTGATGCTGCGTGGTCCGCTGGCCCACCTCATTGGAGGAGATGAGCAGCACCTTCTCCACCCCGGCCAGCGCCGCCCCGAGCGTCTCCGGCCGGCTGTAGTCCGCCTGGCGCACCTGGACGCCACGCGCGGCGAAGTCCGCCGCCTTCGCGGGGTTTCTCACCGCCACGGCGACCTGGCTGGCGGGGACCTTCTTGAGCAATTCCTCGACGACGAGACGACCGAGCTTCCCGGTGGCGGCGGTGACGAGAATCATGGGGTGAATCTCCTGGCGTGAAGGCTTCGTTGAAACGCGAGACTCACCGTAACGGCCGTACTAACTATTCGTAAGTACCTACCTTGAGGTAAGCTACTGGCATGGCGACGACGAAGGGGCCCCGGCACCTGAGCCGGATGATGACGAAGCGGGCCGAGCAGCGAGGCGACGTGCACGCGGCGGAGTGCCCCTCCCGTGGCGTCCTGGAGCACGTCACCAGCCGCTGGGGGGTGTTGGTGCTGGTCGCCCTGGTGGACGGCACGCACCGCTTCAGCGAGCTGCGGCGCAAGGTGGCCGGGGTGAGCGAGAAGATGCTCGCCCAGACGCTGCACGCCCTGGAGGAGGACGGCTTCGTGCTGCGCGAGGTCCACCCGGTGATTCCGCCGCACGTGGACTACACCCTCACGCCCCTCGGTGAGGAGGTCGCCGGGCACGTCGAGGCGCTCACCGACTGGATTGAGGAGAGCCTGCCCCGCGTCCTGGAGGCGCGGGCCCGGCAGGCGAAGACTCCCCGGAAGAACGCCAGCGAGCCCAGGGCCCGGCGCGTCACGGCCTCCGGGCCGTGAGGATGGGCTGGTAGAAGCCCGTCTCCTCGGGCAGGTACCACCGCGTGTCCATGAGGCCGGCCCGCGTCAGGGCCCGCTCCAGCTCCACGCGGTGGAGGGCGCGGTACACGCCGGTGTGCTCGGTGGTCTGCCACCCGCTGCCCTCGGGGCGCAGGATGAACTGGTGCACCGTGTACGTCCGCCCGTCGGCGGACCAGTCCCAGAGCTGGAAGAGGATGCGGCGTCCCTCGGGGGCGTCGAGCACGCGCTCCGAGGTGAAGCGCGGCTGCTCCGCCACCAGCGTGTCGTAGTCGCGGATGCTCAGCGCCAGGAGGCCCCCGGGGGCCAGCTTCGCCGCCATCGCGTGCGCGGCCGCGTCGAGGTCCTCGTCCGTCAGCAGGTGCGGCACCGCGTTGTCGAAGGCGAGCACCACGGGGAAGGTGCCGGCCACCTGCGTGTCCAGCGTGCGCATGTCGGCCACGCCGGTGGTGAGGGTGACGTTCATGGCACGGGCCTCGCGCTCGGCGCGGGCCACGGCGGCGGGGCTCAAGTCCGTGGCATGGACGATGTAGCCGCGGGCCGCCAGGCCCAGCGCCTGGGTGCCGATGCCACACGCGCAGTCCAGCACGCGCCGGGGCGGAGGCGCGCCGCAGCGGCGCAGCAGGGCATCCAGCGCGGCGCCCTGCCGCTCCACCGACTGCGCCCAGTTGGCGAAGAGCAGGTGGTACTCCTCCGCCAGCCCCTCGTAGAACCCCAGCACCGCGTCACTCATTGCGGCGTGTCCTACCACTCATGGCCGGGCGCGCACCTGCCACATGCACGCGGGCGTTTCGCGGTGGACCGTGGGCTTCACGTCCGGGCCAGCGTCGTCCCTCGCGGGCCCGGGCGTTTCGCGGTGGAGCCCGGGCTTCACGGTCCGAAGGAGCGCCCCTCCAGCGCCTCGATGGCGGCGCGGATGGACGCAGGGACGGGGACCTTCTCGTGGGTGCCGTACTTCAAGGTGACGATGACGCAGCCACCCCGGGTGTAGAGAATGCCGTCCTCCTCGCCCGCCACCGCGTGCTCAATCGTGATGGACGAGGTGCCGATGCGGCTGACGCGGGTGCCGGCGAGCAGGCGCGCGGGGAAGACGACGGGGCGCAGGTACTCCGCATTCGTCGCGGCGAGGATGGGACCGATGCCGCCCGGGGTCCGGTCCTCCCCCGCGCCCGAGGGCCCGGTGAGGCCGACGCGGGCGAAGTAGGCGATGCGGGAGGACTCGAACCAGGTGAAGGTGCGGGCGTTGTTGGCGTGGCCGAAGGCGTCCATCTCGCTCCAGTGGAGCGTGAAGGGGACGACCACGGGGAAGTCCTTGAGGGGGGCGTGCGACATGCCGGCCAGGGTGCCCCAGGCCGGGCGTCCAGGGAACGGAGAACCGCGCCTGCCTGCCCTCCAGACAAGGGGCACCGTCGTGATAATTCACGGGGGTCATGCGCTCCCGCCTCCTGATTCCCGTGCTCGCCGTCACCGGCACCGCCGCGCTGTCCTGGGCCCGCGAGCCGGCGCCCACGTCCGCGAAGCCCGCCGCACAGGTGCCCCAGCCGGCCCCCGCGGCCGTGAAGCCCACCGCGACGGCGCCTCAGTCGACCATGGCCCCCGCGCCCGCCTCCGCGTCCACGGCAGCGCCCCCCCAGGCGATGTCACCCGCGAGCCCGGGCGGACCCGCGTCAGCCCCCACGAGCGCAACCGCCGCGTCGTCTGCCCCCGCGCCCGCGAACCCCGCCACGCAGGCTCCCGCGCCGGGCGCACCCGCGAACCCCGCCACCCCCACCGTGCGCTACCGCGTGCCCACCTCGGAGGCCCCGCGCCACATCATCGCCGGGGGCAAGGGCCGCGCGACGCTGCTCCTCAACCCGTCCACGGGCGCCACCGCCGCATCCGTCACGCTGCTGGAGCTGCAGCCCGGCGGCGAGGTCCCCGAGCACATCCACGACACGAGCGTCGAGATTCTCTACATCGAGGAAGGCACCGCGGAGATGACCGTCTCCGGAGAGAAGCTGCGCGTCGGCAAGGGTGACGCCGTCTACATCCCCGCCGGAGCGAAGCACTCGGCGCGCGTGTCGCCGGGTCCGACGTTCAGGGCCGTGCAGGTGTACGCCGGCCCCGGCCCCGAGCAGCGCTTCACGCAGGGCCCCCGGGAGAACGCCCCCCATGGCCGGTGAGCGGAACACGGCGGCCGCGCGCAAGGACGAGCCCACCGGCTCCTCACCCGCCCTCCCCGTGGCCGAGCGCCTGCAGCCGGTGTCGCCGCGCGAGGGCCTGCCCATCTCCGACAGCGGCATGGCCACGCATCCGCGCCACCGCGCGGACATGGTGCGCTGGCTGCACCCGGCGCAGCTGCTGCGCACGGGCCTGGACGCGCTGGTGGCGGCGGTGTTCGGCGCGCGAGCGGACCACCGCCTCATCGAGGCCGTGGTGCGGCCGCAGGCCCCCTACTTCGACTACTCACAGGAGACGCTGCCCGAGGGCGACTTCTGGCTCGACTACGTGGCGGACACGGGTGACGGGTGGAACTCCACGTACACCATGGCGCGGCTGCTCGCGCTGCCCCGGCTGACGCTGCCCGTGCGCGGCATCAACCGGGGCGAGCCATACGAGACGAAGCGCGGGCGGGTGCTCGTGTTCGGCGGGGACGGCGTGTACCCGGGGGCCAGCCGCGAGGTCTACGAGGAGCGACTGGTGCAGCCCTACGAGGCGGCCATGCGCCGCTCGCAGGCGCCCAACCCGGACCTGTTCGTCATTCCGGGCAACCACGACTGGTACGACGGGCTGTCCGCCTTCATGCGGCTGTTCTGCGCCAACCGGTGGATTGCGGGCCGGCGCACGCGGCAGAGCCGCAGCTACTTCGCGCTGAAGCTGCCGCACCGCTGGTGGCTCATCGGCACGGACGTGCAGCTCAACAGCGACATCGACGTGCCCCAGGTGGAGTACTTCCGCGAGGTGGCCCAGCACATGGGGCCGGAAGACCGCGTCATCCTCTGCAACGCGGAGCCCGCGTGGATTCTCGCGGCGGCCGCGCGGCGCAAGGGCAGCTACCTGGAGAACAACCTGGAGTACCTCCAGGAGAAGGTGCTGGGCCGGCGCATCAGCATCTTCCTCGCCGGGGACCTGCACCACTACCGCCGGCACGAGGACGCCGCGGGCCGGCAGAAAATCACGGCGGGCGGAGGCGGCGCCTTCCTGCACCCCACGCACGCTCCGGCGGCGCACGTGCTGCGCGACGGCTACACGCTCCAGAAGAGCTTCCCGGACGAGCGCACCTCGCGGAAGCTGGCGCGGAAGAACCTGCTGCTCATCCGCTACAGCCCGCTCTTCGGGTTGCTAACGGGGGGGCTCTACCTGCTGCTCGCGCTCGCGGCGTACGCGGAGGTGGGCTCGCTGGGGCTGACGCAGTTGCCGAAGGTGGTGATGGCGGTGGCCAACAGCATGGTGAGCCGGCCATGGACGCTGGTGCTGGGGCTGGCGACCATCGGCGGGCTCATCGGCTTCGCGGACTCGCACTTCGGCAAGTGGCGGACGCTGGCGGGGACGCTCCACGGACTGGGCCACATCTTCGGTGCGTTCTTCACGGCGTGGGCGGCCACGTACTTCACGGTGAGCGTGCTGGGCGTGTGTCCGGACCTGACGGCGGACGGGCTCCACTGCACGGCGGGCTGGGCGCACCTGGCGGGCAAGTTCCTCCTGTCCTCGGGCTTCACCTTCCTGTTCGGCTTCCTGGTGGGCCCGTTCGTCATGGGGCTGTACCTGTGGCTGAGCGTCAACTTCTTCGGGGCCCACTCCAACGAGGCGTTCATCTCGCTGGCGCTGCCGGACTGGAAGAACTTCCTGCGCCTGCACATCAACGAGGACGGGCACCTCATGGTGTACCCGGTGGGCGTGGAGCGCGTGCCGCGCCAGTGGAAGGCGACGCACGCGGGCCCCTACGCGCCCGCCTTCGACCCGGATGACGCGAAGGCCACGGCGCCGGTGCTCATCGAGCCGCCCATCCGCGTGTAGCCGAAGCCGGGCTGCCTGCCCCACGGCCGGAGGGGCAGGCGATGCCTGGATAGCAGGCAGCCGTCCGGGGCTCCCCATGTGTCACGTGAATCTCCACCGTTTGGGACCTTCCAACCCAGAGACAAGGAGGCTTCACGTGACGACTCGAAAGAACGCGACGGTTCGGAAGACGGCGACGGCGGTGCTCCTCTCCACGGCGCTGCTGGGTGCGGGCTGCGCCACCCCGGGGAAGCGGACGGCGACGGGCGCGGCCGTGGGCGGAATCGCGGGCGCGGGCGCGGGCGCCATCGCCGGTGGCTGGAAGGGCGCGGCCGTGGGCGCCGCGGCGGGCGCGGCCGTGGGCGGCGGTGTGGGCAACTACCTCGACAAGCGCGCGCAGGAACTGGAGAAGGTCGCGGAGACGCGCAAGACGGACCACGGCCTGCTGCTGAACCTCCAGAGCGAGCTGCTCTTCGAGACGAACAGCGCCGTGCTCACCCCGGCCGCGGTGGCGCAGCTGACGCAGATTGGCGACATCCTCGCGAAGTACCCGGATGACCGCCTCACCATCGAAGGCCACACGGACAGCCGGGGCACGGAGCCCTTCAACGAGTCGCTGTCCCTGCGCCGCGCGGACGCGGTGGCACGCGTGCTCAAGGGGCGCGGCGTCGAGGAGCGGCAGATGGTGGTGCTCGGCCAGGGCGAGACGGAGCCCGTCGCCCCCAACACCACCGACGAGGGCCGCACCGCCAACCGCCGCGTCGAGCTGCACATCGACATGCCCCAGGCGACCCGCGCGGGCTGATGCGCCACCGCGCGCTCCCGAGCGGGATGTCCGCGGAAGGAACGCTCCTTCCGCGCTCCCGAGCGGCATGTCGGCGGAAGGAACGCTCCTTCCGGGCCCGAGCGGGATGTCCGCGGAAGGAACGCTCCTTCCGCGCTCCCGAGCGGCATGCCCGCAGAAGGAACACTCCTTCCGTGCCCGAGCGGGATGCCCGCGGAAGGAACGCTCCTTCCGTGCCCGAGCGGGATGCCCGCGGAAGGAACGCTCCTTCCGCGCTCCCGCGTGGCATGCCCGCGAAAGGAACGCTCCTTCCGGGCCCCCGAGCGGCATATCGGCGGAAGGAACGTTCCTTCCGCTTCCGCCGGGGACCGGCCGCGTCTCGGATGGGACCGGCGTGAGGTCCGAGCGTGCCCGGCCTTCCGGGGAACCGGGCGCGGGGACCGGCCGCGTCTCGGATGAGGTCGGCCTGAAGCCCGGACGTCCCCGGCCTTCCGCGTCCGGAGTAGAAGGAGGCCATGGACGTCTGCTTCTTCCTCACCCCGCCCGAGGGCCTCACCGGCCTGCTCACCCCAGAGCGGCTCACGGCATTCCGCGCATGGTTCATCCACGAGTGGACGTCGAATGCGCCCGCGGACGAGCAGGAGCTGGATGAGGACCTCCAGCCCGTGGTGGACCTGGTGGACCACCTCCTCCAGCACGGGGCGCCGACGCTGGCCCGGCTTCCCTCGCGCTTCCAGGACGCGGTGGTGGACCTGCTCGATGACCTGTCCGACTTCCTGGTCCGGGCCGAGCCTGGGCCAGCCGACGCGCTCCTCCCCGCCACGGACCGGAAGCCGGATGACCGGGACCTCCAGGCGGCGGAGGCCGTCATCGGCTCGGCCTGTCCGGAACGGACGCGCCAGCTCTGGCGGCACCTCGTCTGGGGACGAGCGCCGGGCATGGCGGTGGGCGAGGGCATCGGCCTCAAGCGCAAGGTTCCCTCGCTGGGGTACTGGACGGCCACCGAGGTGAAGCAGGTGCGCGAGGACCTGCGCGAGCACCTGGGCGGGCCACCGGGCTACACGCCCGTGCGAGGCATGGCCCGCTTCACCTCCATGCTCCAGCGGGGGCTGTCGCTCGCGAGCCGGGGACGACCCGCCGTCGCCCTGGACGCGGTGACACACGCGGTGGACCGCGCGGCCCGAGAGGGCGCGGGCCTCCTCTTCGCCCGCTGACACCCTCTTCCCATTCCGCTGCCCGTTTCCTGAAGGAGTCCGTGTGCACCGTCTCGCCCTGCTCTCCGTCCTCCTGCTCGGCCTCACCGCGAGCCGCTCCGCCGCCGCACCGGCCCCGCTCCGCGAGCGCATCGATGCCTTCGTGCGCGCGGAGCTGGCGCGGCAGAACGTTCCTGGCGTCGGCATCGGCATCGTGAAGAACGGCAAAATCCTGGTGGCGAAGGGGTATGGCTTCTCCAACCTGGAGCATCAGGTGCCGGCCGGGCCGCAAACCCTCTTCCAGGCGGGCTCGCTCGGAAAGCAGTTCACCGCGATGGCGGTGATGCTCCAGGTGGAGGCAGGGAAGCTCCAGCTCTCGGACCCGCTGACGAAGTACTTCCCCGGGGCCCCCGCGTCGTGGGGCGGCATCACCGTGCGGCACCTGCTGAACCACACCTCCGGCCTGCCGGACCTGGAGGGCACGCTCGACTACCGGAAGGACTACACCGACGAGGAGCTCGCGCGCTTCGCCCAGGCACTGACGCTCGAGTTCGCCCCCGGCTCGCGCTGGAGCTACAGCAACACCGGCTACGTCCTGCTGGGCATCATCGTGAACCGCGTCTCCGGCACGTTCTACGGCGACGTGCTGCGGGAGAAGGTCTTCAAGCCCGCCGGCATGACGACGGCGCGCATCATCAGCGAGGAGGACATCATCCCCCACCGCGCGGCCGGCTACCGCCTCGTCAAAGGGACGCTGAAGAACCAGGAGTGGGTGGCGCCCGCGCTCAACACCACGGCGGACGGCTCCATGTATGTGTCCGTGCGGGACATGCTCGCGTGGGACGCGGCCGTCCAGGCGCGCGCCATCCTCAAGCCCGAGAGCTGGCGGGAAATCCTCACGCCCGCGCCCCTCACCAGCGGCGCCACGTTTCCGTATGGCTTTGGCTGGCAGCTCGACGAGCGCGGCGGGAAGCCGCTGCACCAGCACACCGGCGCCTGGCAGGGCTTCACCAGCTACTTCGGCCGCTACCCGGGGGAGGGCTTCTCCGTCGTCGTGCTGACCAACTCCGCGATGGCGAGCCCCTCGCGCTTCGCGGAGGGCCTTGTCGCCCTCATCCATCCCGCGCTCGCCCCGCCGGCCCTGGCTCCCATCGAGGACCGCGAGCCGCAAATCACGGCGCGAATCACGGCGTTGCTGGAGAAGGCCCGTGAAGGAAAGCTCGCGCCGGCCGACTTCGCGTACGTCCGCGCGGGCTTCTTTCCGGAAGGCGCGAAGCTGTACCAGGGCCTGCTGAGCGAGCTGGGGCCTCCGGGGCGGCTGGTGCTGGTCGAGCGGAGCACGCTGGGCGATGACCGCGTGTACACGTACCTGGTGACCTTCGGGGAGAAGACCTTCCGCTTCGGAGTGAGCCTCGCGTCGGACGACCGGCTGTCGTCCTTCCGGATGCGTCCGCAGTAGACCCAGCGGATGCGGCCACGGCAGGCGCAGCGGATGCGTCCGCAGCAGGCGCAGTGGCTACGTCCGCGGCAGGCAGAGCGGATGCGTCCGCAGCAGGCGCAGTGGCTACGTCCGCAGTAGGCGCAATGGGTACGTCCGCAGCAGGCACAGTGGCTACGTCCGCAGTAGGCGCAGTGGGTACGTCCGCAGCAGGCACAGCGGATACGTCCGCAGCAGGCACAGCGGATGCGGCCGCAGCAGGCACGGACGGCGGCATCACGCGAGGCTGCGCGCGAGGCTTCCCAGCGTGGACACGGCGCCCTCGATTCGGGGCGTCCACGGGTGGCCGCAGCTCAGCCGGATGAAGTTTCGGTACGAGTCCGGCCGCGCGGAGAAGATGGGCCCGGGTGCGATGCTGACGCCCGCCTCCAGCGCCTTCGCGTGCAACTCCAACGCGTCCACGCGCGGAGGCATCTCCACCCAGAGCAGCGAGCTGCCCAGGGGTCGAGCCACGCGGGTGCCCTCGGGGAAGTGCTCGGCCACGGCCTCGGCCATGCGCTCCACCTGGGCGGCGAGCCGGCGGCGCAGGGCACGCAGGTGCCTGTCGTAGCCGCCCTCCTGGAGGAAGCGCGCAATCGTCAACTGCGGCAGCGTGGCGGTGGCCACGGTGTGGGAGAACTTGAGCAACTCCACGCGCTCGCGGAAGCGGCCCGGGGCCACGAAGCCCACACGGAAGCCCGGGGCGAGCGTCTTGGAGAACGAGCCGCACAGCAGCACGTTGCCCGTCGTGTCGAACGCCTTGCACGTGCGCGGGCGCTCCGGGCCGAAGTGCAGATCGCCGTAGATGTCGTCCTCGATGAGGGGCACGTCGCGCTCGGCGAGCAGGGCCACCAGCCGCTTGCGGTGCTCCTCCGGCATGCAGCTGCCCACCGGGTTGCTGAAGCTGGGCACCACCAGCACCGCGGCCACGCGCCGCCGCTCCAGCGCGGCCTGCAGCGCGTCCAGCTCCATGCCGGTGCGGGGGCTGCTGGGAATCTCCAGCGCGCGCAGCCCCAGCGCTTCAATCGCCTGCAGCGTGCCGTAGTACGCGGGGGACTCAATCGCGATGGTGTCGCCGGTACGCGCCACGGCGAGCAGACACAGGTTGATGGCCTCGGACGCGCCGCACGTGGTGATGAAGTCCTCGGGAGACAGCGCGCAGCCCCAGTCGAGCGAGCGCCGGGCGAGCTGCTGGCGCAGCTCCGGGCAGCCGGGGGGCAGGTCATAGAGGATGCCGGTGTCGCCCGCCTCGCGGGTGAGGGCGTTGAGCTCGCGGTACAGCCGCCGGGTGGGCAAAAGCTCGGGGGCGGGCGACGCGGTGCCGAACTGCACGAGGCGTGAATCGCGCGCGGAGCGGTACACGCGGGCCACCAGCGCGCTGACGGTGACGGGCGTGGCGGCGGCGACGGGCCGGGACACCAGCGGCTCGGCGAGCCGGGGGCGCTCGCGGCGGCGCACGTAGTGGCCGGACTGCGGGCGCGTCTCGATGAGGCCGACGGACTCCAGGTGCAGGTACGCCTGGAGCACGGTGGAGATGCTCACGCGCTCGCGGAGGCTGAGCTGCCGCACCGACGGCAGCCGGTCCCCCGCCCGCAGCGTGCCAGCGGCGATGGCCTCTCCCAGCCGCTCGGCCACCTGCTCGTACAGCTTCGGTCGATGTGCCAGCGCGCCCATGTGTCCTCCCCGGGTGTGTCGCTTCCCGGCTGTCATCGGTACCCGGCCCGCGTCCCGCGTAACAGACACAGCTCACCGGCACAGTGACCGATACAGTTCTCCCACCTTCTACTGTACCGGTCACAATCTCAATCCACTGAATCTGTTCCGTTCTTCCCGCCGGGCGCATGTTGCGAGCCACAGGAGGAGGCGGCGATGACGGTGACTCCCACCTTCACGATTCACGACTGGATGCGGGCCCTGGCGGAGCGGCTGGGGCGCGGGGCGCGCGGGGACGGGAGCGCGGGGACGCTGTGCCTGAAGCGCGGCGCCATCTGGAGCGCGCACCTGCACGGCGGCGAGCACCTGGCGCTCACCTGCGCGGGTGGGCAGCTGTGGCTCACGTGTGAGGGGGACGCGACGGACTACGTGCTCGGCCCCGGAGACACCGTGCAGGTGGACGCGCCCGGGCACGTGGTGGTGCAGGCGCTGCGGCCCGCGAGCCTGTGCCTCTCGCGGTGGCTGGCGGGGGGCGCGCGGGCGGCGCGGCCTCACGCACCGGAGGCCTGCGCGCCATGACGGAACAATCGAGGACCCGCGAGGGGCTCCTGCTCGGCGGGCTCGGAGTCCTCGCCTTCAGCCTGACGCTGCCCGCGACCCGCGCCGCCGTGCCGGAGCTCGGCGGCATGGTGGTGGGACTCGGGCGCGCGCTGGTGGCGGCGGTGCTGGCGGGCATCCTGCTGGCCGTGCGTCGCGAGCGGCTCCCCGAGCGGCGCCACTGGCCCCGGCTCGCGCTCATCGCGGCCGGGGTGGTGGTGGGCTTCCCGCTGCTCTCCGCGCTGGCCATGCGCGACATGCCCGCCGCCCACGGCGCGGTGATGGTGGGCCTGCTGCCCGCGGCCACCGCCGTCGCGGCGGTGTTCCGCGCCCGCGAGCGCCCCTCCCTCACCTTCTGGCTGGTGAGCGCGGCGGGGCTCGCCGCCGTGCTGGCCTTCGCGGCGGCGCAGGGCGCGGGCGGGTCCATGTCGGGGCATGGGCTCGTACTCCTCGCGGTGGCGGCCGCCGCGGTGGGCTACGCCGAGGGCGGCGCGCTGTCCCGGGAGCTCGGCGGCTGGCGGGTGCTGTGCTGGGCGCTGGTGCTGTCCGCGCCGGTGCTGCTGCCCTTCGTCGTGCTCGACCTCGACGCGCGCCTGCTGCACGCCAGCCCCCGGGCCTGGGCCGGCTTCGCCTACCTCTCGGGCGTGAGCATGTTCCTCGGCTTCTTCGCCTGGTACCGGGGCCTCGCCCTGGGAGGCGTGGCCCGCGTCAGCCAGATTCAGCTCCTGCAGCCACTGCTCACGCTGGGCTGGTCCGCGCTGCTGCTCGGCGAGGAGGTGGGGCGCGGCACGCTGGGCGCCGCGCTGCTCGTGGTGGGCTGCGTGCTCGCGAGCGCGCGCAGCCGCATCCAGCGGCTGCCCGCGCCCGGAGCCCCGCTCAGGGCACCGTGAGGATTTCGGCGCCCTTCTCGGTGACGAGCAGGGTGTGCTCGAACTGGGCGCTGCGGCTGCCGTCGGAGGTGACGGCGGTCCACCCGTCGTCCCACGTCCGGCTGCCCCACCCGCCCAGGTTTATCATCGGCTCCACGGTGAAAATCATCCCGGGCTCCATGACGGTGTTGGACTCGGGCTCGTAGTAGTGGGGAATCTGCAGGGACGTGTGGAACGTCTCGCCGATGCCGTGGCCGCAGTAGGCGCGCACCACGCTCATGCCATTCTTCGTGGCGTGGTCTTCAATGGCCCGGCCGATGTCGCTGATGGGCCGGCCCGGCTTCACCGCGGCGATGCCGATGTCCAGGCACTCGCGCGTCACCTTCACCAGCCGCTGGCTCTCCGCGTCCACGTTGCCGACGAAGTAGGTGGCCGAGCAGTCACCGTGGACGCCATCCAGGTAGATGGTGATGTCCAGGTTGATGATGTCGCCGTCCTCCAGCGCGCGGCTGTCGGGGATGCCGTGGCAGACGACCTCGTTGACCGAGGTGCACAGCGACTTGGGGAAGTTGTGGTAGTTCAGCGTGCTCGGGTAGCCGCCGCGCTTGATGTACGCCTCGTGCGTAATCGCATCCAGCTCGTCGGTGGTGATGCCCGGGCGCACGTGGGAGGCCACCTCCTGGAGCACCTCGGCGGCGGCCTTGCAGGCGCGGCGCATGCGGGCGATGACGTCCGGCGTGTTGATTTCCGAGGCATTGGCGCGGCGCCCGGGCCGGCCCGTCGCCGCGTAGTCCGGACGGGGGATGTGCAGGGGCACGTCGCGGCGCGGGCTGACGAGGCCGGGACGCACGCCCTTGCGAGCGGCGTCGGGCCCCTTCTTGCGAGCCTCGACGGCGTCGGCGCCACGGTGGCACTTCTTGTACTTGGAGCCACTGCCGCACCAGCAGGTGTCATTGGGGCCGGGCAGGACGGCGGGGGCGGTACGGGGAACGGCGGTGGTCATGATTCACCTCCAACGCTGAGCTGCTCGGATTGGCGGGCGCGCATCCAGCGCACCACCTGGGGACGAAGCCAGAGCCGGGGGCGGCCGGCGCCCAGGTCCAGCACCGGCCGCGGCATGTCCGGGTAGCGGCGCAGGTAGGTGCTGACGCTGTTGGCGTGGCTTAGGCGCAGCAACCCGGCCACTCCCTGGGCGTCGATGAGGTCTTCGGTCTTCACCATGGGACACATGTGGGCCTGTCTATACCCATAGACATCTCCGCATGCACGGCTTCTTTCCGGGAGCCCGCCGGCGGGCGCCTCCTGGAGGACACCGGCGGAGCCGGGCCCTCGGACGGACGCCCGCCCTCGGGGGCAGCCCCCTCGGGGACGGCCCGTCCGGACGCCCGGGGAGGGCCCCGCGTCTTGCGCCCCGAAGCGTGCCTCCGGCGAGGGTCGCCAGGGCCTCCGGGCCCGGCCACATCCGGCAAGGCTCCCTGAGGGTTCATCAACCTGACAGATTGACTGCCTCACAGGGGACTCCCAAGGTCATATCCACGAACATCTCCCAGGTGAACCCGGAGACGCGGCCACCCGGCACGGTGGTGGGTGGCTGCTGGCGCCTCCTCGAGCGGCTGGGAGCGGGCGGCTACGGCGCGGCCTACAAGGTGGAGGCCCCCCAGGACCCGGGGCGCTACTTCGCGCTGAAGCTGGCGCGGCAGCCCTTCGAGCCTCGCGCGATGCGCGAGCTGACCCTGCTGCTGGACAAGGCCGGCCACCCGCACGTGGTGGCCGTCCACGCCTGCGGGCTGAAGAAGCCCCTTCCACGTTTCACGGGAGCGGACCTCAAGCTGACTGACGGCCGGTGCTTCCGTACGGTGAAATGGGTCGCGGTGAAGCTGACGGTGACGTCTTCCCGAAGCGAGCGGCCCTGGTCGACTGGGAGCGCGTCACTCATCGGCACGGATGGCCAACGGCTGCGCATCGTCCAGGTGTGACAATCGAAGCCCACGGAAGGGGACGCTGCCGAGGTCCTCATCGTCGTGGAAGCGGAGGCCGAAAAGAGTGGAGCCCTCGGCCCCTACACCCTGGAGTTGCGGGAAGCTGAAGGAGACCGCACCCTCAGGCTCGACGCGGTGACGTTCCCCGACCTGTGAGTTCCGCCCGGGGTGAGGCAGGCGCAGCCCGGTGACGCTCCCGACCTGTGAGCTCCATCCGGGGCGAGGCAGGCGCAGCCCGGTGACGCTCCCGGCCTGTGAGTTCCATCCGGGGTGAGGCAGGCGCAGCCCGGTGACGCTCCCGACCTGTGAGCTCCATCCGGGGCGAGGCGGGCGCAGTCCGGTGACGCTCCCGACCTGTGAGCTCCATCCGGGGCGAGGCAGGCGCAGCCCGGTGACGCTCCCGGCCTGTGAGCTCCATCCGGGGTGGGCAGCGCTGAACCGATGCGCAAGACGGGTCCACGTCGGAAGCCGCTCACCGCTCCGCAGCGGAGCACGTCATGCAGTGACGCGCCTCGGGGACGGCGCGAAGCCGGTGCCGGCCGATGGCGCCGCCACACCGCGCACAGCAGCCAAACTCCCCGCCATCAATGCGGGCGAGCGCCTCCTCGATGGCATCCAGCTCCTGTCGCTCCGAGTCGGAAAGCCCGGCCGCCTCTGCCGCCCGCTCGTCCGAGGACGCTCGGGCGCGAGCCCGCAGGCGTTGGCTGCGCTGCAGCAGCGCTTCTTGGGCCTCACGGGCCAGCACGTCCATGTTCGCCTCCCACAGCGGCCCCCTGGCGGCTTCAAGACCATGGCCACTCCCGGAGTCCAGTGCTCCAGGGCGGGATGGAGACAATTCAGGAACCGTGCCTCTCCGTCCCAAGCGTCCCGGACGGAGCCCCGGCGCAAGGCTTGCGCAAGCCCGCCATGCCTCCGCACCCGTTGCGCCGTCCTCCCGTCGCGTCCCCTGGACACAGGAGCGGAACGCCGCTTGCTCCACGCCGTCCCATGCTGACCCTCTCTGCCCGACCGCGGGTTTCCCTCTCCCGCCAGGCGCTCCTGCCCCGGGAGCACGGCGCGTACTTCCAGCTCGGTCTGCCATTGGCGACGGCGCTCGCCGTCACCGGTCCGAGCGCCACCGCGCTGTGGCTCGCCGCCGCGGCGGTCGCCAGTTTCCTCGCGCACGAGCCGCTGCTCGTCCTGCTCGGCCACCGGGGTGCGCGCCGTTACGAGGAGGAGCGGCACCTGGCCCGGAGTCGGACGGCCATCCTCGTCGTATTGGGAGCAACGTCCCTGCTGCTCGCCCTTCAGGACCTCGAGGCCCCCGCCCGGCCCTACCTCGCGCTTCCCGGCATCCTGGGCGCGGAGGTGCTGTTGCTGACGTGGGGACGGCAGGAGCGCACGCTCTCGGGCGAGCTGCTCGCGTCCCTGGCGCTCGGAGCGTGGGCGGTACCGGTGGGCATCGCGGGAGGCCTGGCACCGGGTGCGGCCCTGTCGCTGTGGGGCACGTTCGCGCTCGGGTTCGCGCTGGCCACGGTGGCGGTGCACGTCGTCATCCGGGCCCACAAGCCCGGCGAGGACCGCGCCCTGCCGCGCCTCGCGGGCCTTGCCGTCAGTGGGTTCGGAGTCGCGGGAGCCCTCCTGTGGACGATGTCCACGGGCGTGTCGCCGTGGCGAGTGATGGCGTTGTTGCCGACCGCGCTGGTGGCGCTCGGGACCTTCGCCCTGCTGCCCACGCCGCGACATCTCGAGCGACTGGGCTGGAGCTTCGCGGTCGCGGGCCTCGCCACCGCCGTGCTCCTCGGAGTGGGCCTGGCGTGAGCTCCGTATCCGAGGCACGCGGTGCCGACATGTCAGGCTGAAGCTGGCGATGAATGAATCCAACGGTGCAGCGGAGAGAACCGTGACGAGGCTCTCCGGCTCCGCGACTGGAGACTGAATGGCATCCAGAGCCCGCGCCGCATCCCGCATGGACTCCGACTGAACGGCATCCGGAGCCCGCGCCGCATCCCTCGCGGACTCCGACTGAATGGCATCCGGAGCCCGCGCCGCATCCCGCACGGCCTCCGACTGAATCGCATCCGGAGCCTGCGCCGCATCCCGCGCGGCCTCTGGCAGGGCGGGCTCTAGAAACGAGGCGAGCGTTCCGAGCATCGCGGGTTCGGGCCGCGCGGCCCCGGCAGGAGGAGTGCCGGCTCCGCGAGGCCCGCCAGAGTCTTCCGTCTTCGCCAGCGCGCGCCAGAGGGTCTGTGCGGAGGCGAGGATGTCCTCCTTGGACACCGGCTCATGTCGCTCGGCCCACGCGCGCGCCACTTCGGTCAGCGTCCCCCAGATGAGCACCTCCCCTGCCCGGGTGCAGCCCGGAACCAGCGCTCCCTCCTGCTCACCCTGCAGGAGGACGTCGCGCACCAGGGCCCGCGCGGCACTTCCAGACGACTGCTGCCCGGGGGCCTCCGGGTGCCGGTGCAGGAAGGTGAAGGAGAAGGGCCCCCGCAGCTCCAATGCCCAGTCCACCAGACTGTACCAGAAGGTGAAGAACGCCTCGCGGAAGTCCATCTCCGCGGCCGCGCGCAGCCGCGCGTTGGGAGTCCAATCCGCCGAGCGGCAGAAGTCGTCCTCCAGGTAGGCCCGCACCACCTGGGCGAAGGACGCCTTGCTGCCGTAGCGCCGGTACAACGAGCCCACCGACATACGCGCCACCCGGGCCAGCTCCTCCGCCGACACATGGTCATAGCCGCGCAGTCCCAGCACCTCCGCCGCGTCGCGCATCGTCCCGTGGTGGTAGATCTCCAGCAGCCCCATACCCCGTCCCCTTCCCCACCCCGCCGGGCGGACCCTCGCGCGGAAGGAATGTTTCTTCCGCCGATACCTTCTACCGGAGGGGGCTGACATGGGTCAGGTAGGGTGGGCCTACCTCTCCAGGGGGTAGGGCGGGCGTTCATCGAGGAAACTCTCCCGTTACCCACGCCGCGCGCTCACACGCCCCCGGAAGTCGGCTTCAATGGGCATCCGCCCGGCCGTGCAGCCTGGAGTCAGGGCATGGCGTGTCAGCGTCGAGCCTGGGCGCCTCGACCGTGCAACACGGAGTCGAGGTGGCGTGTCAGCGTCGAGCCCCGCCAGCTTTGACTGCGCAGCCCGGAGTCAGACCGGCGCTTCAGCGTTGAGCCTCGCCTGGTCCAACTGCGCAAGCCCGGAGTCAGACCGGCGTGTCAGCGTCGAGCCCCGCCGGCTTTGACTGCGCAGCCCGGCGTGTCCGCGCTGAGCCCCGCCTGCTTTGACTGCGCAGCCCGGAGTCAGACCGGCGCTTCAGCGTTGAGCCTCGCCTGGTCCAACTGCGCAAGCCCGGAGTCAGACCGGCGTGTCAGCGTCGAGCCCCGCCGGCTTTGACTGCGCAGCCCGGCGTGTCCGCGCTGAGCCCCGCCTGCTCCGACTGCGCAGCCCGGAGTCGGAGCGGCGTGTCAGCATTGAGCCTCGCCTGCTCCGACTGCGCAGCCTGGAGTCAGACCGGCGTGTCAGTTTCGAGTTCCGCGTGCTCCGACCGTGCAGCCTGAAGTCGAATTGGCTTCTCAACTTCGAGCCTGCTCCCGCAAACCGTACACTGCAGAGTCGAATCGGCTTCTCAGCTTCGAGCCCCGCTTGCCCCGACCCCGAGGCTGATAACTGTACGTCCACAACCGCCCCGAGCCGTGTGCCTCCGCGCCGCGCGCGATGGACGTCGAGTTCCACAGTCCACCGTCCTCGCCACACACCGACGAGGCGCCGACGCGGAGGAACCGGTCCTCGTCACTTCGGCTTCTGTCGAGCCTCCGCATGCTGCCGGGCCCGCTTCTCCACCGCGCGGAAGGTATCCACCACACCGTCCTTCTGACCCATGTTGGCCAGGAAGCCGGGGATGGAGCCGGCGGGGTCCACGGTGAATCTGTACACGACCTGGGCCTTCCCCTCGCCGCGAGGCTCCACGCGCCAACTCCCCTCATTGAGCCGCAGCCGCACCGTGTCGCGGCGCTGGGGGATGGCGTCCGGTTCCGCCTTCCAGCGCTGGGCGAAGACGCCCGTGCCGTCCTCGGCCAGCTTCGATTCCTGCACCACATGGCTCACGTAGTCGCGCGAGGAAACCACGGGCAGGTCCAGCCGCGTGTACGTCAGCCGAGCACCGTCTGGCAGTTCTTTGATGGTGCGCGACTCCTTCACGTACGGCATCCACAGCCGATACGAGTCCACGTCCGTCAGCACTGCCTGCACGTCGGCCGCGCTAGCGGCGAGCTGCCCCTCGGCCCACACGTCCTTCGCCCCGGTGCCGGGGCGGGGCCGCACCTTCACCAGGTACGGCTTCTCCGCCACCGTCTCCCATGCCTCTTCCGCGCGCGACATCCCGGCGGAGAGCACCAGCGCGGCGGCGATGGCTCCCGAACTCCATGGCATCTTCATGCGACCTTCCCTTGAGTTCCGGCCCGGTGTGCTTCGCCCTCTACCCACCTTCCAACGGACAAACTCTACCGGGCATTCAGCCCACCAGGGCCCAGCGCCTCTTCTCCACCTTCCGGGAAGGAGACCTCCCGAAAGACGACAGCGAGAGCCCGCTCCACCACCGGCCGGGCAGCCGCTTCTCCCGAGGAGGCCGCCATCCACCGCGGTGCCGTCATACCCAGCCGAGCCACGACGACCTGGACCGGTCATGGGATGACCTTTCACATCCCGCCAGCTCGCCGCCGCGGCCTGACACGGTGCGGACCTGCGTGGAGCCGGGACGACCCTTGGATGACCTTCCGCGTCCGGCCAGCTCACCGCCGCGGCCTGACACGGTGCGGACCTGCCTGGAGCTGGGCCGACCATTGGATGACCTTCCGCGTCCGACCAGCTCACCGCCGCGGCCTGACGCCGGACACGGTGCGGACCTCCATGGAATGGCCATGTGCGCCCAAGGGGGGTTCCGCGCCTTGAATAAGCGCAGTTGTCGCCACCGTGCTTGCGCGGAGTGCCACCTGCTCCGCCGAGCTCGCGCGAATTGCCACCATCGCCACCGGGCTCGCCGGCGTGCCCCCCTCACCGCCGGGCTCGCGCGAAGTGCCACCCTCAGCACCGGGACCTTACGCACCGGCCGACTCATCACCGGGTCGGTTTGCCACCTTCGACCGCACCGCCAGCACCCGCCGGAGCAGCGGCCGCGCCCCCCGCATCGCGGGGCTCCCCTCCACCGCCCGCGCCCCCCATGGGGGCACCCACCGTCTTGCCCCGGACGCCGGGCCCGGGATGGGCATCTCCCTCGGCGGCGGGCAGCATGTCGGGAATCTCCGGCTTGAAGGTGGGGTCCCTCACCAGCACCTGTGCCTGGCGGATGATGTTGGTGGCCTGCCCGAGGATGCGGGCCGCCTCCTCCGGCGCATGGAAGCCCATCGAGTTCTCCGCCTCGATGAAGTCGAGCATGAACTGCCCGCGCCGCTGCAGCGCGTACACCCCGGCCAGCTCCGCGTCCGTCTTCCCCGCCGCCTTCGCGGCCTTGACGTCGTTGAGCAGTCCCACCAGCGCATCCAGCCCCTGGTTGCGCAGCCGGAAGGTGCGCTCCTGGAGCGCCTCGGCGCGGGCGCGCAGCTCGGCCTCGGAGAAGTGGTGGCACGTCTGGCACGCGCGGTTGATGTTGAGCAGCGGGCTGCGCACGTGGTGGTCGCTGATTTTCTGCGCCCCCACCCGCGTGTACGGCATGTGGCAGTCCGAGCACGCCACGCCCGAGCGCGCGTGGATACCCTGGTTCCACATCTCGAACTCGGGGTGCTGCGCCTTCAGCACCGGCGCGCCCGTCTCCGCGTGCGTCCAGTCCTTGTGCGGGTTCTCCTCGTAGTACTCGAGGATGTTCTCAATCTTCAGCCCCTTGTCCCACGGGAAGGTGAGCGTCTTCTCCGGGCCCTTGAAGTAGTACTCCACATGGCACTGGCCGCAGACGTAGCTGCGCATCTCCTGGCGCGTGGCGTCCCGGTTGACGTCGTAGTCCAGCACCCCCTGCGCGGCCTTCATCCGCTGCATGCCCAGCATGAAGGCCGGCCGCGTCACCCGCAGCTGCAGCGTCTGGCTGTCGTGACAGTCGATGCAGCTCACCGGGTGCTCCACCTGCTTGCGCGCCTCGAAGTACGGCAGGTGGTTGACGGCGTCGAAGCCCTTGAAGAGGTCCCCCTCGCCCAGCTTCTTGTAGAGCGTGTACGTGCTGGCGTGGCAGTGCAGGCACGCGCCCGGCTGCTGCGTCACCTGCTGGCGCTCGGTGAAGGTCTGGTCCGTCAGCATGTACGCGTGGCCGCGCTCCTCGCGGAAGTCCTTGCTGAAGGCATAGCCGGCCCACATGCGCTTCAGGCGTGGGTCCTCCTCCAGCCGGCTCTGCGCCACCACCGAGCGCGGGTCCGCCTGCGTGGGCGCGTGCGGCACCGCCTCGCTGCCGCCGTACCGCGTGCGCGTCTGGTCCACGGTGCGCAGGTACATGTCGTACTGGAGGGGGAAGTTCTTGCCCCACACGGCGGGGTCCACCGTGTCGTCGGTGAGCTCCACCACGCGGAAGAAGGGGTTTCGGGCCTCCTGCTTGCGCTCGAAGATGTTGGTGGCCAGCGCGACGGCGGCCGCCGCGGCCAGGGCCGACACCCCGCCCACGGCCACCAGGAGCAGCAGGGGCCGGCGCTTCACGGGAGCATTCGGGTTCGCCATATCAGTCCAGCTCCTGGTGTCCCACCGAGTGGTGGCAGCGCAGGCAGCTCAGCGTCCCGTCCTCGGGAGGAGGGTGCAGGCTGCCATGCGGGTTGGCGTCCTTCCGGGTGTCTGCCGGGGCCCGCGCGGACACCCGCACCAGCAGCCCCGGCTCAATCGCGTGGACGATGTCCTGGTGACAGGAGCGGCACGCCGCCTCCGTCACCTGGAGGTTGCGCTCATTGATGTGGATGGGCTCGTGGAAGTCCCCGGACGTGAAGGCCACCGAGTGATGCCAGCCATTGAGCGCCTTGGTGAAGTACTTCCCGAAGAAGTCATGCGGGGTGTGACAGTCATTGCAGACCGCCACGGTGTGGTGGCTGCTCTTCACCCAGCCCGCGTACTGCTCGTTCATCACGTGGCAGTTGGCACACGCGGCCGGGTCGTCGGTGAGGTACGAGGCGCCCTTCGCATAGACGAAGGTGTACCCACCCGCGCCGACGGCGGTGCCCACCAGGACGGCAAGCACGACAGCGCTGATGGTAACGCGGCGGGAGGCACCGAGCATGGGGCTCCGAGAGTCCCTCGCACGGTATGAGCGCGCCTCTCGGGTGGCAACCCTCGTCCCGTCATTTTCCACGCGTCCGGCCCCCGGGGGTCGGGCCGGGCATGTGCCCTCCAGCAAACGACGGACCACGTGGGCATCGACTTTTGCCTCCGGGCGGGGCAAAGCCAGGGTGTCTATGCGCTCGCATCCTTCCGGTCCCCCGCCCGAGCGGGGCCTCTTCTGCAACCGCACCCTCAACCTGCGCGCCATCAAGGCCGTGGGCTACGACATGGACTACACGCTCATCCACTACCGCGTGGAAGCGTGGGAGCGCCGTGCGTATGAACACATCCGAGACCGGCTGGTGGCGCAGGGCTGGCCGGTGGGGGATTTGACGTTCGACCCGGGGCTCGCCATCCGCGGGCTCATCATCGACACGGAGAAGGGCAACCTGCTCAAGGCCAACCGCTTCGGAATCGTGAAGAAGGCCCTGCATGGCACCCGGCCCATGGACTTCGAGGCCCAGCGCGACGAGTACGCCAGCACCCTCATTGACCTGCACGAGCGGCGCTGGGTGTTCCTCAACACGCTCTTCTCGCTGTCCGAGGCGTGCATCTTCGCGCAGCTGGTGGACCGGCTGGACGCCGGCCAGCTCCCGGGCTCGACGCCCATGGGGTACACGGACCTCTACGAGCACGTGCGCAAGAATCTGGACGCCACGCACATGCAGGGGCGGCTGAAGGCGGAAATCATCGCCGACCCGGAGCGCTACGTCCTCGACGACCCGGAGACGCCGCTGGCGCTGCTGGACCAGCGCCACGCCGGCAAGAAGCTCTTGCTGATTACCAACAGCGAGTGGGCCTACACCGAGCCCATGATGCACTTCGCCTTCGACCGGCACCTGCCAGAGGGCATGACGTGGCGGCAGCTGTTCGACGTGGTGATTGTGTCCGCGCGCAAGCCGGAGTTCTTCACCACGCGCTCGGCGCTCTATGAGGTGGTGGAGGCCGGCGGCGAGGCGCTCCTGCGGCAGCACTCGGGGCCGCTCAAGCCCGGCACGCCCTACTTCGGCGGCAGCGCGGTGGAGCTGGAGCGGCACCTGGGGCTGAGCGGAGACCAGATTCTCTACGTGGGCGACCACATGTTCGGCGACGTGCACGTGACGAAGGACGTGCTGCGCTGGCGCACGGCGCTCATCCTCCGAGAGCTGGAGGACGAGGTGCGCGCCATCGCCGGCTTCCGCGCCACCGAGGCCCGGCTGGGCGAGCGCATGGAGCACAAGGAGCGGCTGGAGGCGGAGAGCTGCCAGCTGCGGCTGGAGCAGCAGCGGCGCCGCTTCCAGTACGGTCCGCGCTCGGACACCCCTTCCGAGACGGAGCTGGTGGCACGGCAGGCCGAGCTGCGCGCGGAGCTGGAGGCGCTGGACGCGGAGCTGGGGCCCATGGCGCGCGCCGCCACCGAGCTGTCCAACCCCGTCTGGGGCCTGCTCACGCGCGCGGGCAACGACAAGAGCCACCTGGCGCGGCAGATGGAGCGCTACGCGGACATCTACACGTCGCGCGTGTCCAACTTCCTCTTCGCCACGCCCTTCGTGTACCTGCGCAGCCCGCGCGGCAGCCTGCCGCACGACCCGAGCCTGCCCGGCGGCACGCCCGTGTTCCCCTCCTCGGACGGGGGCGGCGGAGGACTGCTGGGCCCGGACGCCGGGGAGTAGCGACCACCTGCCCCCAGGCCCCCGCGCGAGCCCGCCCGTCATCGGGCAGGCTCCCGGGGCAGGCTCCCGGGGCAGGCTCCCGGGGCCAGGGCCCGGGACGCCGGCGAGTCACGGCGCCTGGCGCCTACTGCGTGAGCCGCCAGAGCGCCTGCAGGTCCGGGGGCAGGTTGCTGGCCACGTCGTTCGCCTCGCCCTCGGAGATGAGGTCCCTCATGGCGCGGAACACCGCGCGCACCAGGGGCTCCATCTCCTCCACCGGCTTCTCCAAATCATCCGCCACCGTCTGCAGGAACTCCTCCTTGCCGAAGCGCCGGGGCCGCTGCGGGCGCTGCTCCAGCGGGGGGAGGAACTCCACCAGCCGGCGCGGCAGCTGGGCCTCCAAGTCCTTCGCCTCGGCCGGGAGGATGCGCCGCTCCAGCGCCCGGAGCACCGCCACCGCCGCGCACTCGGCCAGCGACGGCTCCAGCTTCCCCACCTCGCACAGGTGGCGGATGAAGGCCGCATAGGTGGAGCGGGTGTGGGACTCGTGCCGCTGCACGCGGCGCTGCATCAGCTCCGTCTCATTGGTGGGGCGCGTCATGTGGGGGGCCTCCGTTCGCCCCCGACAAGCTGCGCACGCCCCCGCCTCCGCCGGGCCTTCCAGCCAGTCATGCGGCCTCCCGAGCCACCCCACTTCCGGGGTGGGATGCGTGTAGATCCGCGACATTACTGGACTTTCGTTCAGTCCCCACCCGGAAGGCGGCCAGGGGGCCAGGGCCCTCGGGCAGGGCATGTCAGACCGCCACAGTATGAGTTGTCCCGTGAGCCACTCGACCCCGGACAATTCGCCGTCGCGTGTCCTCGAGCAGCGCAACCTGCTCGGGGGGATGGACCTCCGGCCCGTACTGGGCCGCGGCAACCGCAAGCGCGGCCGCAGCTTCCACGTCGCCTCGACGGGACGGATTGGCTTCGCGGCGGCCCTGGCCCTGGTGGTGGAGCACGGCCGCCAGAAGGCCAAGGAGATTGGCACCACGTCCCTGAGCCGGTGCCCGCGCTGCGGCCACGTGGGCCCCACCGAGCAGGACTTCGGCTACCGCATCATGAAGAGCGGGCGCCGGCCCCAGTCCTGGTGCCGCGGCTGCCGCGGCCTCCACCTGGAGCCCTCCGAGGCCACGCAGAACACCACCTCCTCCCGCGCCGCCGAGGGCTGGCTCTTCCCGCCCGAGAGCACCACCAGCACCCGGCCGCCCAAGAAGGGGAAGCGCTCGTCGACGTAGCGGCTCCCCGCCAGGAGCCGCCGGGCCCGCGGGCCCGACGTCGGCCCGGAGGGAAGTGCCCGGCCCCGCGGGGAGGGAGGAGCGGCTGGAGAGCACGCAGGCACGCGGCGTGGCCCCCGTCCCTTCCCCCGGAGGGGGATGGAAAAGCCGGGGCGCCGTCCTTACCTCTCCACGGAAGGAGGGCATCATGGCCGTGCGGACGAAAGTGGCAGGAATCAAGAACAAGCGGCGGGTGGATGCACACGCGGCCCAGCCCAGTGTGCAGGCCAGCAAGGGGCGCAAGACGCTGCCTCGGGACGACGCCGCGGCGCTGCGCCGTCAGAAGACGCTGGAGCGGGTGACGCTCGGGCCCGCCGCCGAGTTGCACGAGCCCAAGAGCAACCGGCGCCGCGTGACGACGCTCAAGGGCCGCAAGAAGGCCCCCAGCGAGATGAACGTGAAGCACGGGGGTGGGCCCAAGAAGCGGGCGCCCCTGCACGGCGGCTGAGCGGAAGCTCGAAGCACGTGGGACACCGTCCCCGCCCGGACGTCCGGGTGCGGACGGTGTCCTCGTTTCCCATGGGGCGCTCCGGCGGCAGACGTCCCGCCCGCTACGTGGCGCGGCGGCAGCGCAGGCGCGCCATCAGCGTCTCGAAGAGGGCGTAGGAGAGCAGCAGCAGTCCCGCGAAGAGGACGGTGAGGCGCGTCAGGTGCGGGAAGGCGCCGGGCTCGCGCAGGTGCGCGGCCATGGCGGACAGCAGGCGCCCCGGCTCGGCGAGCACGTCCCAGCTGTTCCACCGCTCCACGCGGCCCAGGTAGATGCCATAGCCACACAAAAGCGACGTGGCCGCGACGAAGACCCAGGCGCGGGCCCGGCCCCAGCGCTGCTCCAGCCACTCCTTCCACACCTCCAGCGAGAGCAGCCCCATCAGCCAGCCCGTCGCGGCGAAGAGCGCGAGCAGCGCCGCGTCGAACCAGAGCGGCACCACGGGCCGCTGACGCAGGTGGATGAAGTCCGTGAGGAGGTACGGCGCGTTGGGGAACAGCGCGAGCCACCCCAGCGCCAGCGGCGCCAGCAGCCACCCGCGGCCCCTTCCCCGCGCCATCAGCAGGCGCGCCAGCAGCGACAGGACGTAGGGCACCCACGCCAGGAACAGGTTCCAGGAGAGGAACGCGAAGCTGGCGCGCTCGCTCCAGTCGAGCCGGAGGGCCAGCATGCCCACCGCGGCGGCACTGCTCAGCAGCGCGGGCCAGAAGCCATGGCGGCGCAGCACGGACAGGAGGGTGGGAGGCGAAGTCTGGGTCTGGGACATGGTGGCGGTGGGGCAGCCGGGCCGCGCACCGTGGCCCGGAGGACACGGCACGGGGCCCGTGAAGGAATGTGCCCACGGACCAAAGCAACGTCCGGGCCAGGGTCGGGTATCCCTCAGGACTCCGGCGGAGGCCAGAGCGCGCTGACGTCTGGACTGTCGGCCAGGTAGACGGCCCAGATGGGCTCCCCCGGGGGCCGCCGTGCGTCCGCGAGGCGCGACGAGGGCACGCTCCCCGGCACGGGCTGGCCGTGGACGAGGAAGATGTAGTCGAGCTGCGCCACGCGCCCCGCCTGGAGCCCGGGGACGGTGTGACGCTCCACGCGGGTGAGCTCCGCCGGGGCGCTCAGGCCCCAGCGCAGGGCCTGGAGGCGGCGGCGTTGCTCGCGGCGGAGCGCTGCGGGCCAGCCGGAGCGGCGGAGCAACACGCCCACCAGCAGGAAGATGCCGGTCATGAGCAGCAGGGGCCGGAGGAAGGCGAGCGCCACCGGCAGCATCAGCGCGCCCAGGGCGAGGAAGAACGTGCCCATCCAGTACTGGGTGCCCAGCTTCGGACGGAGGACTGCGCGCCGCTGTGCCCGGGTGAGCCGGCGCGGAGGCGGTGGGGGCGGAGGTCCGCGCGAGACATGCGCTGCGTCCTCCAGGGAGCCGCCACATTCCCGGCAGCGCGCATCGCGGCCCGGGAGGACGACCCGGACACAGCCGGGGCAGACGCGGTGGGACGCGTCCGGCATGAAGGGTGGGCGGGGCACGGTGGCGTCATGGGAGCACCGCGACGTGCACGCACGCAACCTCGTCCCCGGGTACGACGCGGGTGTGGCGTCGAAGGAAGATTCGCGGCGGACAGCAGTGCCGGGGCCCGTCCGCTCCGCCGTTCCTGGCAACCGGGGAGATTCATCCCTACCTGAGTGCCTGGGAGGTTCCATGCCAGAGAAGACGCGAGCGGTGCGTGTGAAGAACGCGAAGAAGAAGGGCACGACGCTGGCCCTCAAGGCCACGGACGTGGGCCGGGCCGCGGGGGAGAGCACCCACAAGGCGAAGAAGAGCGGCCGTCGGGCGCTGGGGAGCACGGACTTCGAGGACCGCAACGTCAGCCCTCGCAGTGCACCGGGCAAGGGACTCACGGCGAAGGGCCGCAAGCTGCCGGTGCCGGAGCTGGGCAGCAGCACGTCGCGGCGCAAGACGCTGCCGTCCGAGGCCGCCGTGGCGTACCGGAAGGAAGGCACCGCCAAGCGCACCACCGGACGCGGGGACACGACGCCGCTGAAGGCGGGCAAGGCCTACAAGAGCCGGGGCGCGCGCAAGACGAGCATCCGCGCTTGAGTCACGTGGGGCCGCGCGACCCGGCACCGGGCGCGCGCCGCCGGGCTCGGCCGGACGTGGGTGCGGCCCGCATGGCCCGGGTGTGGCTGCATGGGGACGAAGGCACGACGGGTTGAGCGACGCGCCGCCGTGACTGCCGGGGACTTCGGCGACCTGGAGGACTCTTCGCCTTCAGCGGTGCGCCGCCCGATGGCCCTGCCCGGCTGCCATCAGACGCGGAAGGAAGCTTCATTCCGCAAGGCCAACGCCCGACGGCCCTGCCCGCTGCCGTCAGACGCGGAAGGAAGCTTCATTCCGCGCGGCTGCCGCCCGACGGCCCTGCCCCGCTGCCATCAGACGCGGAAGGAAGCTTCATTCCGCGCGGCTGCTGCCCGACGACCTCTCCCTGATAGCGATAGCGAAGGGAAGGCGCATTCCGCGCGTTCGCCGCCGGCACTCAGCGGAAGCAGTCGGACGACTCATTGCCTTCTGCGGTCAGCCGCCCGACGGACCCGTCCGGTCGCCATCAGACGCGGAAGGAAGCTTCATTCCGCGGCCAACGCCCGACGTCGCCGCCCAGCCACCATCGGACGCGGAAGGAAGCTTCATTCCGCGGCCAACGCCCGACGTCGCCGCCCAGCCACCATCGGGCGCGGAAGGAAGCTTCATTCCGCAAGGCCAACGCCCGGCAGCACCGGCCCAGCCACCATCGGGCGCGGAAGGAAGCTTCATTCCGCAAGGCCAACGCCCGGCAGCGCCACCCGGCCGCATCAGGCGGGGAAAGATTCTTCATTCCGCACGTCCGATGCCCGGCACCCAGCGGAAGCGGACGGAAGACTCATTCCCTTGAGCAGTGCATCGCCCGACGGCCCCTCCAAACAGCCGGAGCCGAAGCGGAAGGAAGCTTCATTCCACAGGTCCGACGCCCGCCGCCCTCACCCGGCAGCCATCGGACGCGGAAGGAAGCTTCATTCCACGGGTCCGCCGTCCGGCGCCCCCACCCAGCCGCCATCAGGCGCGGAAGAAACCATCATTCTGAGAGTCCGACGCCAGGCGCCCCCACCCTGCAGCCATCGGACGCGGAAGGAACCTTCCTTCCTCAGGTCCGGCGCCCGCCGCCCCCCCGGCGGCCAGCAGACGCGGAAGGCAGCTTCATGCCGCGCGTCCGACGTCCGGCCCCCCGCAGCCATCGGATGCGGAAGGAAGCTTCATCCCACGCGGCCGACGTCCGGCCCCCCCCGGCAGCCAGCGGACGCGGAAGGAAGCTTCATTCCACGCATCCGCCGTCCGGCGCCCCCGGCAGCCAGCGACAGCGGAAGGAAGCTTCATTCCGCGCGGCCGACGCCCAAAGAGCCGGGACGCACGCGCGACGCACTCACGCCAAGCAACTCCGCGAGGACAAGGTGCACGAGGCCCGGGGCGATGGTCGTTACGGCGTACTCCGCGACGCCGGCCCGGACGAAGGGGTCCTCGTCGGTGAACCGCTCCACGGTGGCGCGGTCGACGCCTCGGGCCAGGATGGCGCCTCCGTGCTCCGACGGAACCGTCTGCCCCGACACGAGGAACGTCCCGGCCCGGTGGTGGCGCTCCAGATAGCGGACGTGCTCCACGACGTGGGGCTCCGCCTCCCGCGCCGCCACGAGGTACCGCAGGACCAGCAGATGCAGCATGCGCACCGTCCTCCAACCGGCGCTCAGCGCCGAGCGGGCCGACGTACGCCGCGAGCGGCTCGAAGCGCAAACACAAGCATTCCGAGGAGCACGGGACCCGGCGCGCTCGCACAGCCTCCCGAGTCGACTTCGGGCTCGGGAGGGTCCACCGGGTCGGGGAGCGGCCCGGTGCAGGACGTGAAGCAGCGGCACGAGGCATCACCCTCGGGCTCCAGCCGCGCGCACAGCCCGCCCGCGCCACACGCGGCGGCGTCCGAGCACATCGCGCCGTAGTCCCCTTCCTGGAGCGCGGGCAGCAGGCACCTGCCGGGAGCACCTCCAGCGGAGACACAGGTGAGCCCCGAGGGACACTCCGCATCGCTCGTGCACGTGGAGCGACAGAGGGCTTCCGGTGCCAGCGTGGGCACGACGGGCGTGGGAGCCTCCGCGAGGAACGGGCGGATGAAGCCGTCGAGCAGCGCATCCACGCGCACGTTGAGAGCCTCGTCCCGGCAGGCCACGTCGCCGCTCGCGGTGAGCCCGACCAGCACCTCGCGCTCACCGTCGCGCAGGAGCACTGGCCCACCGCTGTCCCCCACACAGCTCATGCTCGGCGAGGGGCCCGCGCGGAAGGCAGCGGGCTCCACCTGCGTCACCGCGAGCGTCCCCTGTCGCCTCCGACCAGACGGGGCCCGCGCGTCCTTCGTGTCCCCGTAGCCCACCACCCGCACGGAGGCACCGACGACGGGCGCGGCGCTCGTGGACTCGGGCAGCGGGAAGGGTGTCACGTCCACCGGAACCGCGAGCCGCAGCAGCGCGGCGTCATACGTGTGCGTGACGGCGTCGTAGTCCGGATGGATGACCGCGCGGGAAACGCGGGCGAAGCGGCCTCGTGGAGCGGGTTCCGGCTGGGGCAGCAACACCTGGCCGAAGTAGACCTCGTGCGGCCCGTCCGGTCCGAAGATGGCCAGACAGTGCGCCGCCGTGAGCACCACGTCCGGCGCAATGAGCGCCCCCGAGCAGAGCAGCACTGGTGGCTCGCCACCGCAGCGCGTGCGGCGGGCGATGAGCGCCACGGCAGCGGCGTCTTCCAGCGCATCCGTGCCATCCACGATGGACGCCGAGTCCGTGAGCGGCGTGGACACGGACGGCGCCTCCGCCACGGGCTGGCATGCAAGCAGGGAGGCCACAGCCGTCATCAGGAGCAGGGCCCGCGCTGCACGGGGTCCGAGCGCGGACTGAGCTCCCCTGCGGCACTCGCACGAGCCAAACACGACGGCGCCGCCGACCCACCACGAGGTCTTCACTCCACCAGCGACATGCGCATGCGGAGTGGGGCCTCGCTGAATGCCCTCACACGATGGAGCCACAGCATGCGGCCACTCGACGGACGGAACCTTCCCACCCTCACTCGCGCCAGCGCCACTCCAGGCCGAGGCGGACCCCAGCCTCATTCGGCGGACGACTCCTGCCTCGCCGCCTCGCCCAGCTCCTCGAGCTCCTCGCGCAGCTCGTGCAGCCGGGCCCGCTGACGCACGAGCAGCGTCTGCAGCTGCGCGCTGCGCCGCTCGTCACCGCGAGCATCGGCCTGCTCGTACTCGCGCTCCAGCCGCTCCACGTCCCGCCCCAGCAGCACGGCGATGCGCACCGTCTTCTCCAGCCGCCACTGCGCCGTCTGCGGCAGCTCGGGAGCAATCGCGTCATTCTCCTGCGGGGGCGCGCCCAGCACCTCCGGCTCCGGCGCGACATCACCGGGCCCCAGCGCCACCACCGTGGCCTTCGCCTCGCTGCTCGCGAGCACCGGCTCCACCCGCGTCGCGGCCTTCACGGGCACGGACTCGGGCACGGGCGCCACGGGCACCGCGGCAACCGGCGTCTCCGGCACCACCGGAGGCACGGAAGACGCCGGCCACAGCACCACCGCCAGCAGGGACACGGTGAGCGCCACGGCGGCGGCCAGCATCAGACGGTATCGAATCCTCATGACTCGCTTGCCCTCCCTGGCGCCCGCCGTTCTGCAAGGCGCGTGCAGGAGGCCGGACGTGAAGCGTACTCCACTTCTCAGAACCGCACGCGCCACGCGCCTGCCTGCCGCTCCACTCGCAACAGCCACGGCTCCTTGCGCTCCTCACCATCCCGCGCGACGCGGGCCCGGACGATGACGGCCTCCGCGTCCCGCCCGTCCACTGTCGACCCGGAGATGGCCACCAGGGAGAAGCCGTGCTCCCTCAGCTCCCGCACGGTCTCCTCGCAGGGGCGTGCGCTGCCCCCGGTGGCCAGCAGCGGCTCCAGCACCGCGCAGTCCTGCGAGGGCAGCGCCTCGAAGAAGCGGCGCACCGTCGCCTCCGCGGCCTGTGTCTTGGACGACGCGGACGAGCACCCGAGGGCGACCAGTACCAGCCAGCACGCCCCGGCGCCCGTCCGCATCCCCTTCCTCCCGACAGCCGCCATGCGCTCAGTAGCAGTTGGGCGCGAACAGCTCGTCGTCGCTGGCGGACACGAACTGGTCATCGCAGTAGCCGCTCGCCAGCATGTGGCCGTTGCGCACGCAGCCGTCGTGGTTGGTGGCGTCCAGCGTGTACTGGGTATCACCGCCGCAGCCGCCACCGCAGCGGCCGTAGCAGTTGCCCATCACCTTCGGGCGGGACCAGTGGTCCGGCTCGCCGCACAGCCACGTGCCGCCGCTCAGGTAGTACTCGTCCCCGCTGCACGAGGTGTGGTCGCCGAGCTGCGCAATCTGCTGGTTGCCCGCCCAGTCGAAGCCGCCCTTGTTGCAGTCATGCTTCGAGTACGAGTACCAGTTGTACACGCCGCCGCAGCTGCCCGTCTGGCGGCCGTTGCACTTCGTATAGCTGCACAGCATGGTGTAGCCGCGGCCCTGCTCGCCCAGCACCGTGCGCTTCAGCTCCACGCTGCCGGGGTTCTGTGCCCACAGGCCCACCGCGCGGCGCAGGTACATGGCCTCGGGGGCCGCCGCGTCGCCCGCGGGGAGCTGCGCGTTGAGCGCGCCGTAGAGGGCGGCGAGCAGCTCGCGGTCCGCGTCACCGAGCTGCGTGTCCGTCGCGCTCCCGTCCGCGAAGCCGTCCAGCGTGGAGACGCCGCTGGCCGGGTCCATCAGCCCGCTGAGCGTCATCCCGCGCAGCCGCACCTCCAGCCGGTACACGCCGGGCTCCACCTCGCGCGAGGAGAACGACACCTCGCCGCCGCCGTGGATGAAGGTGCCGTCCGTGCGGCCCGCCGCCTCGGACATGGACAGCCCGTCCTGCTTCACCTCGGCGGGGGTGTCACCACCGCCAGAACCTCCACATGCCGACAGCATCAACGACGCGACCGCCGCACACAGCGCCTTGCGCATAACGTTGCCTTCCCTCCGGCCAGGGGTTTGGCCCCAAGGAGGCAACGGTGGTACCGGGCACCCGTGCAGCGCTCAAGGCGGGGCGCGTCACACGCATGATGCATGACTCATGTTTCACGGGGTGTATCGAAACCGGGTCCAAAGCGCCTCAGTCCGTCGTCCTGCGGAAGACGGGAAGCGGCCCCGCGGGGCGCTCCAGCTCCGCGCCGTGCTCGGGAAGCGACTCATGGCCGCCGATGACGAGCAGCCCGCCCGGCACCAGGCGTGTCACCAGTCGCGCGAGCACCTCGCGCTGCAGCGGCGGCGCGAAGTAGGTGAAGGCCACGTTGCGACACAGCACGAGCTGGAACGGGCCGTCCGGCATCTGTGTGCGCAGGTCCTGGCGGAGGAAGGTGACACCCTCGTGGTACGCGGGGGCGATGCACGGCTCCGGGCCCGACGCGGGGAAGGCCCGGGCAGCCCACTCCGGGGGCAACTCCCGCAGCGAGCCGCGCGGGTAGCAGCCCCGGCGCGCGCGGGCGAGCAGCGCCTCGTCGGCGTCGGTGGCGAGCAGCTCCAGGCGAACCTCCGGGAAGCGGGGCTGCAGGCCGAGCCGGAAGAGGACGGCCACCGTGGAAGGCTCCTCGCCGGAGGCACAGCCGGCGCTCCATGCGCGGAAGGTGCTCCCCGCGGGCAGCGCCTCCAGCAGGGCTGGCAGCAGGCTGTCGCGCAGCACGTCGAAGACATGCGCGTCGCGGTAGAAGCGGGAGATGGTGACGCGGCAGAGCGAGTCGAGCACCGCCCACTCGTCCGCGTCCGCCTCCAGCCGGGCGCGGTAGGCGGCGGCGTCCGGGAGCCCCAGCGCCTGGAGCCTGCGGCCGATGCGCTTGCACACCTGCCCCCGGACACGGCGGAAGCCGTCCCAGCGCAGGCGCAGCCAGGGCGCGGCCCACTGCAGCAACTCCACGCACTCAGGGTCCGTCATGCCGTGAAGCTCCTCACGTCGGGTGTTCCCGTCATCCGGGTGGGCGCCTCCCGTCGCGGGGAGCGCCGCCGGCGGGAAACCCCGTGCCGGGGTGACGAGGGAGCGCCCGTCTGGGTTTGCGCGGGTACGCGCCCCCGTGGCTGGTGCGGGGTCCGGCACGCGACGCGCCCCCCGGGACGCCTGCCCCACCACCGAGCGGAAGCCTCCGGGATGTGGCATGACGCTTCGGCGTTTCCGATGGACTCCGGAGGAACCCACCCTTGAAGAGACTCACCGCCCTCACCCTCTCCGCGGCACTGGCGGCGGCCGGCTGCTCGCACGGCACCGCGGCCACCGAGCCCGCTCCCCAGCAGCAGCCCCAGGCCCAGGCCCCCGCGCCCGCGCAGGCCCCCGCCCCTGCTCCCGCCGAGCCGCCCCCGCCCCGCTTCGCCAGCATCCTCTCCGGCACCGCGCAGGCCTTCACCGCGGCCTGCGACGCGGACCTCGAGCGCGCCCGGACGCAAATCACCGCGCTCAAGACGCTGGACGCGCGCAAGGACGGCAAGGCCGTGCTGGCTGCATACGACGAGGCCACCGGCGCGCTGTCGGCCGCCGCCAACCGCTCCAGCCTCGCTCGCGAGGTGCACCCCAACGCCGCCTTCCGCGACGCCGCGCGCGAGTGCGAGCAGCGGGTGGACTCGGCCAACGTGGCGCTGTCGCAGGACCGCGGCGTCTATGACGCCCTCGCGGCGGTGGACCTGTCCGGGACGGACGCGGCCACGCGGTACTGGATGGAGCGCTCGCTGCTCGACTTCCGCCGCGCCGGCGTGGACCGGGACGACGCCACGCGCGAGAAGGTGAAGTCGCTCAACGAGGAAATCCTCAAGCTGGGCCAGCAGTTCGGGAAGAACATCGCCGAGGACGTGCGCAGCGTGGCCTTCAGCCCGAAGGAGCTGGACGGCCTGCCGGAGGACTACCGCAAGGCGCACCCGGCGGGGAAGGACGGCAAGGTGGTCATCACCTCCAACTACCCCGACTACTTCCCCTTCATGACGTACGCGAAGGACACCCGCGCCCGCGAGAAGCTGTGGCGCGCCTACCGCCAGCGCGCCTTCCCCAAGAACCAGCAGGTGCTGGCGCAGCTCATCTCCAAGCGCCACGAGCTGGCCACGATGCTGGGCTATGAGACCTGGGCCGCGTACACCACCGAGACGAAGATGACCCGCACGCCGAAGGCGGCGGCGGACTTCATCGACAAGCTGTCGGCGGCCACCGAGTCGCGCGCGAAGAAGGAGTTCGCGGAGCTCCTGGCGCGCAAGCAGAAGGACGTGCCCGGCGCGAAGACGCTGGAGCCGTGGGACCAGGACTACTACGAGGACCGGCTGCGCGCGGAGCGCTTCGGCTTCGACTCGCAGGCGGTGCGTCCCTACTTCGAGTACGCCCGGGTGAAGGCGGGCGTCATGGACGTCGCCGCGCGCCTGTGGGGCCTCACCTGGCGCAAGGCGGACGACGCGAAGGTGTGGCACCCGGAGGTGGAGGCGTACGACGTGCTCGACGGCGGCAAGCTGCTGGGCCGCATCTACCTGGACATGCACCCGCGTGACGACAAGTACAAGCACGCGGCGCAGTTCGACCTCGTCGCGGGCCAGGCCGGCAAGCGCTACCCGGAGGCCACGCTGGTCTGCAACTTCGGCCGCCCCGGCGAGCTGATGACGTACGACGAGGTGGAGACCTTCTTCCACGAGTTCGGCCACCTGCTGCACGCCGTCTTCGCGGGGAACCTGCAGTGGAGCGGCATCGCTGGCACGCGCGTGGAGTGGGACTTCGTGGAGACGCCGTCCATGCTGCTCCAGCAGTGGGCGAACAACGCGCAGGTGCTGTCGCTGTTCGCGAAGCACCACCAGACGAACGAGCCCATTCCGGCGGAGCTGGTGACGAAGCTGCGCGCGTCGAAGGAGTTCGGCAAGGGGCTGTGGTCTCGCCGGCAGCTGTTCCTGTCCGCGGTGAGCCTGGACTACTACTCGCGCCCGCCGGGCTTCGACACCACGGAGGCGCTGGCGGTGCTGCAGAAGAAGCTCAGCCCCTTCAAGCACGAGTACCGCGACGGCACCCACTTCGAGCTCGCCTTCGGGCACCTGGATGGGTACTCGGCCGCGTACTACACGTACCTGTGGTCTTCGGTCATCGCGAAGGACCTGGAGACGCAGTTCGAGCAGCACGGCTACCTGGACCGGGACACGGCGATGAAGTACCGCCGCACCGTGCTGGAGCCCGGCGGCTCCAAGCCCGCGTCCGAGCTGGTGAAGGACTTCCTCGGCCGCGACTACGGCTTCGACGCGTACAAGGCGTACCTCGACCGGAACTGACGCGTGTCTCTACCTGAGGGGACGGTGCTTCACGCCGTCCCCTCGGCCTCCTCCTGCGCGAGCGCGGCGTCCACCTCCGCGCCCAGGGGGTAGATGGTCAGGTGCCGCATCGGCTCGCTGCCCTGGCTCACCGCCTCCAGGTGGTAGCGGCTGACCAGCCGGTGCTGCAGCTTGCGCAGCCTCGGCGGCCTCGGCGCCAGCGGCACCGACACGCCCTCGCTGAGCACCCGCTCAATCGCGTGCTCCACCTCGGCCACGGCCTCGCGGACCTGGTCCTCGTCCACGCCCTCCACCACGTGGAAGGCCGTCTTCAGCACCCGGCGCAGCTCCGAGGAGCTGTTGCGCTTCACCACCTCCACCCGCGCCCCCGTCTTCTCCGCCGTGCGCCGCAGCCTCGGGTCATTCGCCCGCGAGCGCAGCGTCACCACCAGGTCCGCCGCGTCCAGCCGGCTCACCAGCCGCACGTCCACCGCCAGCTCGCGCAGCACCTTCGTCAGCAGGTCCCGGCTCACCGCGTGCGCGTACACCTTCGTCGTCCCGCCCAGGCCGGGCGTCCGCGCGGTGATGTTCTCCGCCCCGGGCACGCCGGGTGGCGCCGTGCGCCCCGGCCGCAGCGCGGGCAGTGACGGCGGCGCCGCCTTCACCGCCTCCACCTCCACCTGCCCCGAGTCCGCGTCCTGCTTGCGGCGCTCGCCCCCCACGGCCTGTCCCGCCAGCAGCCGGTCCACCGACTCCGCCGTGTCCGGGTGCACCAGCACCTCGTCCCGGCTCACCATCTCCACCACGATGTCGAACGTCGGCGGCGCCTTGCGCTCGCTGATGGTCTTCTGCGTGTGGCGCCGCCGGGCCTCCTCGTCGCTCAGCGTCACCGTGTGCACGCCGCCCACGAGGTCCGACAGCGTGGGGTTGAGCACCAGGTTCTCCAGCGTGTTGCCGTGCGCCGTGGCCACCAGCTGCACGCCGCGCTCGGCAATCGTCCGCGCCGCCGCGGCCTCCGCCGACGTGCCAATCTCGTCGACGATGATGGCCTCCGGCATGTGGTTCTCCACGGCCTCGATCATCACGTCGTGCTGCCGGTCCGGCCGCGACACCTGCATCCGCCGCGCGGTGCCGATGCCCGGGTGCGGCACGTCCCCGTCCCCGCCAATCTCGTTCGACGTGTCCACCACCATGACCCGCTTGCGCAGGTCATCCGCCAGCACGCGCGCCACCTCGCGCAGCTTCGTCGTCTTGCCCACGCCCGGCCGCCCCAGCAGCAGGATGTTGCGCCCGGAGCCGATGAGGTCCTTCAGCATGTCGATGGTGCCGTAGATGGCGCGCCCCACCCGCAGCGTCAGCCCCACCACCTTGCCCTTGCGGTTGCGGATGGCGGAGACACGGTGCAGCGTCCGTTCAATCCCCGCGCGGTTGTCGTCCCCCGGCGGGCCCACCTGCGCCAGCACGTGCTCCAGGTCCTCCCGGAGCACCGGCTCCTCGCGCAGCCGCTCCACCCGGTCCACCAGCCGCGCCTCGGGCGGGCGGCCCAGGTCCATCACCACCTCGAGCACCTGCTGGGGCGGCAGCGCTCGCACCGCCGCCTGCAGGGGGCCGGGGAGCACGCTCACCAGCAACTGGAAGTCGTCAGCGACGGCATCGGCACGCGGCGTCATGTCCTGTCCCTCTGCGCTCCTCATCAACGGTGTGTCTTCCCCGCCCGCCCTGCACGGGCCCCACCCGGTCGGGAGGGCACCAGCCGTGCGGAGCCCATCCCCTCACGGAGGCTTCCCACCAGGGGAAAACCCTTTCCCATCCCCTCCCTCGGAGCCACCCGGCCGCTGGTGGATTCCGGACGGGAGCCTGCCCCCGCCCGCGGGGAGCCGTCCACCACCGCGCACATGGCGTTGGTGAGCGTCTTGCTTACCTCAGGGCGGCGCCGCGGCATGGGGGCGCGTGGCGAGTGTGGAGGGGGTAGGGACGTGACACCCAGGCTTCCAAGAGGACGGAGCTGGCGACTGCTGGCGGGCGCGGGATGCGCGCTGCTGCTCGCCGGCTGCAATGGCGACAGTCTTCCCCAGGCACGGGTCCTCCCCGGCGAGGACATCCCGGGCCTGGAAACTCCAACGCCCGACGGCGGTACCCATCAGCAGAACGACGAGTGCAAGGACGTCCCGAAGGACCCGGGCCGCATCACCCTGCACCGCCTCAACCGCGCCGAGTACGACGCCACCGTGCGGGACTTGCTGGGCGACACCACCCGGCCGGCCCGCGACTTCCCGACGGACGACCACGGCTACGGCTTCGACAACAACGCGGACGTGCTCAGCATGTCCCCGCTGCTGATGGAGAAGTACGCCACCGCGGCGGAGAAGCTGGTGGAGGCGGCCTGGAAGAAGGGCGTCTTCGGCACCTGCTCACTGACGGCGACCAACCCCGAGCCCTGCGCCCGGGACATCCTCTCCCGCTTCGCCCGCCGCGCCTGGCGCCGGCCGGTGGCGCCCGAGGAGGTGGACCGGCTGGTGGGCTTCGTCACGCTGGCGAAGAAGCACGGTGACGGCCCGGAGGCGGGCGTGAAGCTGGCGCTGCGCTCGGTGCTGGTGTCGCCCCACTTCCTCTTCCGCGTGGAGAAGGACCCGCCGGGCGGCGACTCCAAACCGCGCCGGCTCAGCGACGTGGAGCTCGCCAGCCGCCTCTCCTACTTCCTGTGGAGCAGCATGCCGGACGAGCAGCTCCTCGCCGCCGCCGAGGCGGGGAAGCTGGGCACGCCCGAGGAAATCGAGGCCCAGGTGCGCCGCATGCTCGCGGACCCGAGGTCCAGCGCCCTGGTGGAGAACTTCGCGGGCCAGTGGCTCTACACGCGCGCGCTGGACTCCGCGGAGCCGGACCGGACGCTCTACGGCGCCTTCAACGAGGAGCTGCGCACGGCCATGCGCCAGGAGACGCAGCTCGTCTTCCGCGACTTCATCACCGGCGACTACAAGCTGAAGGACCTGGTGGACGCGCCCTTCACGTACGTGAATGACACGCTGGCCGAGCACTACGGCCTGCCGCGGCCGGGCAGCAGCACGCCCGTGCGCGTGGACCTCGCCAGCCACCCGGAGCGCCGGGGCATCTTCGGCCAGGGCTCGCTGCTCACCGTCACCTCCAACCCGGACCGCACCTCGCCGGTGCAGCGCGGCGTCTGGGTGCTGGAGCAGCTCTTGTGCGCCGCGCCGCCGCCGCCGCCGCCCGACGTGGAGAACCTGCCGCCCGCGGTGGACCCGAACCAGACGATGCGCGAGCGCATGGCGCAGCACCGCAGCCAGCCGCAGTGCCAGGGCTGCCACCGGCTGATGGACCCGCTGGGCCTGGCGCTGGAGAACTATGACCCCATCGGCCGCTGGCGGCTGAAGGAGGTCAGCGGCGCGCCGGTGGACCCCACGGGCGAGCTGCCCAACGGCACCATCCTGGCTGGCGCCGAGGACATGCGGCGGTTCGTGAAGGAGGACCCGAAGCTGTCCTCGTGCCTCACCGAGCACCTGCTCACCTACGCGCTCGGCCGCGGCATGAAGCCGGAAGACGAGTGCGCGGTGAGGGAAATCGCCGCCACGGCGGAGGCCAGCGGCGGCCGACTCAGTGACTACATCCTCAGCATCGTCCTCAGCGAGCACTTCACCATGCGTCGCGGCGAGACGGAGGCGAAGCAGCCATGAGCAAGAAGTTCCAACTCTCCCGGAGGACTTTCCTGCGCGGCGCGGGGGCGCTGATGGCGCTCCCCGTCCTGGAACAGATGGTGCCCGCGACGGCCCGCGCGGCCACCGGCCCCGCGCCCCGGCGCCTGGCCGTCTTCTACACGCCCAATGGCATCCACATGCCGAAGTGGACGCCCACCGGCCTTGGCGCCAACTGGGAGCTGACGCCCACGCTGCAGCCGCTGGCCGCGGTGAAGAACGACGTGCTCGTCCTCAGCGGCCTGGCCAACCTGCCCGCGTACCCGGACGGGGACGGCCACCACGCCGCCGCCACCGCCGCCTTCCTGAGCTGCTCGAAGGCCTTCAAGACGGAGGGCACCGACTTCCGCGCGGGCATCTCCATGGACCAGGTCATCGCCAACCACCTGGCGGCGCAGAAGGCCACCCGCTTCGCCTCGCTGGAATTGGGCAACGACGCCGGCAAGGGCATTGGCAACTGCGACTCCGGCTATGCCTGCCCGTACGCCAACAACATCGCCTGGGCCGGCCCCACCACGCCGGTGGCCAAGGAGACGCGCCCCAAGGCGGTGTTCGACCGGCTCTTCGCGGGCTTCGACCCGAACGCCTCCCAAGCCACCGTGGAGAAGCGCCGCGCGTACGGCAAGAGCATCATCGACTTCGTGCGCGACGACGCCACCACGCTGAAGACACAGCTGGGCGCGTCGGACCTGCGCAAGCTGGACGAGTACTTCACCAGCGTGCGGGACTTGGAGAAGCAGGTGGAGGCGCTGGAGGCGGACGGCCCGTCCTGCAACCCGGGCACCGCGCCGGAGGACAACGAGGACCCGCGCGTGAAGACGAAGGCGATGATGGACCTCATCGTCCTCGCCTTCCAGTGCGACCTCACCCGCGTGGCCACCTTCATGCTGGCCAATGCGCGCAGCCCCAAGGTGTACGGCTTCCTGGGCCTGAGCGGCGGGCACCACACGTACTCGCACCACCAGAAGGTGCAGGCCAACTACGACGCGCTCGCCACCATCGACCGGTGGGAGGTGGAGCAGTACGCGTACCTCCTGGAGCGCATGAAGGGCATCCAGGAGGGGAACGGGCGGACGCTGCTCGACAACTCGATGGTGTACTTCTCCAGCGAAATCGCGGACGGCAACTCGCACGAGCACAAGAACCTGCCCATCCTCATCGGCGGCAGCGGCGGCGGCGCCCTCACCTCGGGCCGGCACATCCGCTACAACGCCGCGCCGCTCGCCAACCTGTACATCTCCCTGATGCAGGCCATGGGCGTTCCCAACATCACCACCTTCGGGGACAACGGCACCGGTCCGCTGCCGGGCCTCACGGCGGCGTAGTCAGCGGGGCGGTGTCGAAAGAGAGAGCAGGCGTGCGGCCGGCCCCCGCACGTCCTGCCCGCAGCGTACGGTTCTCATGCGAGCGCGGCGCCTCCTGGCGCATCATTGCGCCCCATGGCTCCGTCTTCGCGCTGCTTCCGCTGGTCCGCCCTGCTCCTGCTCACCCCGCTGCTCGGCTGTGGCCCGACGGGCCGGAGCACCCAGCGACAGGTGACGCCAAGGCAGACGGCGACGGCCTCGCGGGAGAAGGCGCCAGCGGCGGGCGCGAAGGAGAAGGCTCGCACCGGAGTGCCCTCGGCGAAGGACTTCGCGCGGGACATGGTGGCGGCGCACAACCAGGCGCGCGCGCAGGCGAAGCCCGCGCCGAAGCCCGCGCTGTCGCCCCTCACCTGGTCCGACGAGGCCGCGAAGAAGGCCGCATCCTGGGCGAAGCAGTGCAGGTTCGAGCACAACCCCGAGCGGGGTGACTTCGGGGAGAACCTCGCCGCCGCCACGCCCAACGCGTGGACCACGACCGACGTGGTGAAGAGCTGGGCGGACGAGGCGGTGGACTACGACTTCACGCGCAACACCTGCAAGAAGGGCAAGGTGTGCGGCCACTACACGCAGGTGGTGTGGAGGACGACGGGCGCGGTGGGGTGCGCCACGGTGATGTGCAACAAGAACTCGCCCTTCGGCTCGCAGTTCCCCACGTGGCAGAACTGGGTGTGCAACTACACGCCGCCCGGCAACTGGGTGGGCAAGCGCCCCTACTGAAGCGGGGCCCTCCCGCGGGGCTTCAGCCGCGGAAGAGGCGGCGGAACAGCCGCGAGAAGACTCCGACCGAGACGGGCTCCGGCCGACCCTCCGAGGCCACCCGCTTGCCCTCCAGCTCGACCTTCAGCTTCCGGGCATCCGGGTCGATGGACATGACGCTGAACTCGTCCAGGCCCTCGAGCGAGGTGAAGACCTTGCTCGCGCGGCTCTGTGGGGGGTCTTTGCTCATGAGGGGTCTCCGGTACGGAAGGGTAAGTCTAACAGGCTCCCGGCGCACGCGCCCCTCCCCCTCCCCGCCGTGTGATTCCCGACGCGGCCCCGGCCCGGGTCCTGGAACTTTCCGTCCGGTTCAATACCTCTGGGGGAGGACGCTCGCGGGGTGCATGGGCGCGCGCGGGCACGGATAATCCAGGCCATGTCCCGCCCCTCCTTCCGACATCTGCTGGCACTCGGGTTCCTGGTGCCATGGCTCGCCACCGGCTGTGACTCCGGAGAGTCCCCTCCGGACGACGAAGACACCCCTCCGGACCCGAGCACGCTGCCCCTGTTCGCCCGCGACATGCTGGACGCGCACAACGCGGCGCGGGCGGCGGTGAAGACGCCCACCCCCAACCCGGCGCTGGAGCCGCTGGGCTGGGACACCCGCGCGGCGACCACCGCGACGGACCACGCGGCGAAGTGCGAGTTCAAGCACAACCCCAACCGCGGCAACCTGGGCGAGAACATCGCCGCGGCCACCCTCGACTACTGGGATACCCGGGGCGTGGTGAAGGCGTGGGCGGATGAGGCGGTGGACTACGACTACACGCGCAACACCTGCGCGGCGGGCAAGCAGTGCGGCCACTACACGCAGGTGGTGTGGCGGGACACGAAGCGCGTGGGCTGCGCCACGCAGGTGTGCACGAAGAACTCGCCCTTCGGCTCGCAGGTGACGCAGTGGCAGTTCTGGGTGTGCAACTACGCGCCGCCCGGCAACTACACCGGCCAGCGGCCGTACTGACTCACGGCGCGGCCGGGCTCCGCTCACGCAGCCACGCTTCCAGCGTGGGGAAGGCTTCCTCCGCCATCGCCTCCGTGCCTGGCCGCTTCGCGTCGGCGGGCAGGACGAGCCGGTGGTCCGCGCCGCGCAGCACCTTCACCGTCACCCGCGAGGCCTCGCTCCCGGCATCTCGCGCAGGGCCCTGGGACAGCGCGCGGGCCACGGTCTGCGTGGGTGTCACCTCGTCCACCTCTCCGAGCAGCGCGAGCACCGGGACGCGCACGCGGCCCAGGTCCTCCGTGGAGTCGTAGGACAACACGTTGGCCCACACGCCGCGCTGCACCTCCAGGAGGCGCGGCACCGGCATGTCCCCGAAGCGGGACAGCGGCGACACCGCGTACCACCTGCGCCGCTTCGCGCGCTTGAGCTGGAAGTCGAGCGTCTTCAGCGCCTTCGCCTCACGCTCGGGGGCATAGAGGCGCGCGTCGTGGAGCGTGCCCACGTGCTCCAGCAGGTCCACCACCTCCGGGCCGGTGAGCCCCTTCCTGCGGGCCTCGTTGCGCAGGCGGTGCTCCTGCTGCTTCCACAGTGGACCGCCGCCGCCGGACACCAGCACCAGGAAGCCGATGTCGGGCGCGCGCGCCGCCGCGTGGATGGCCACCCAGGCGCCCTGGCCGAAGCCCATCAGCCCCACGTCACGCACGCCCGTGCGCTCGCGGAGCAGCCGTGCGGCCGCGAGCCCGTCATCCGCCCACGCGTCGAGGCCGGCCACCCATGGCTGCCCGTCCCCCGAGGAGCGCCCCGCGCCCCGCCGGTCATACGAGAGCACCGCGAGCCCCTGCTGGACGAGGAAGGCCGGGTACGGCTCCGGAGACAGCCGCGCCCCGGAGTCCTCGTCGTGCAGCAGCACCACCGCCGCGCGCGGCGCCGCGCCCGACGGCAGCCACAGCGTCCCTGCGAGGGTGACGTCCCCGCTTCGAAAGGAGACTTCCTCGGCACGCGGCGGCTGCGGCACCGATGGAGGCCGGAGTCCCGCGTCGCCGCGAGGCATCGCCTCACCGGCCTCCGCACGCACGGCCGCGCCGCGAGCCCCCGCGTCCGCGTGCGGCGCCGCCACACCTCCGTCCGCCGCCCGCCCCAACCCACCGCCCAGCAGCAGGCACAGCCCCACCGCGACGCGCGCTCCAGTCCTCAGCACCATGCCCTCCAAGATGAGCCCGCCCTTCAAGCCGACCTGGGGGCCGGGAGCAACAGCCGGCCGAGCGGCACGGCTCCATTGGGACGGGTGGCCAACACCTCGTCCCCCGCCCGCGCGCCTCAGCGCTTCAGGTGCTGCTCCAGGAACGCGGACGTCTCGTGCCAGGCCGTGGACGCGGCGTGCTCGTTGTAGCGCTCACCCGACGGGTTGGCGAAGGCGTGGTCCGCGTCGAACTCCAGGATGCGGTGCCGCACGCCCGCCAGGTCCAGCGCCTGCCGCAGCTCCGCCACCTTCTCCGGAGGGATGGACGCGTCCTTCGTCCCGAAGATGCCCAGCACCGCCGCGCGGATGGTGGACAGCGCGTCCGGGTCCGTCACCGGGTTGCCGTAGTAGAGGACCGCCGCGTCCAGTTCCGGCAGGGCCATGGCCGCCCGCAGCGACCAGCCGCCCCCGAAGCACCAGCCGAGGCTCCCCGTGCGCTCCGCCCGGATGCGCTCGTCCGTCTGGAGGAAGGCGTGCGCGGCCTTCAGCACCTCCTGCGCGCGCGCCGCGTCCACCGACTTCACCAGCGCCAGCGCCTCTTCCCGCGTGGTGGCCACCTTGCCGCCGTACAGGTCCACCGCCAGCGCCGCGTACCCGTTCGCCGCCAGCCGGTCCGTCCAGTGCTGGATGTGCTCGTTGAGCCCCCACCACTCGTGGATGACGAGCACGGCCGGCAGCGGCCCCTTCGCGCCCTCGGGGAGGCTCAGGTACATCTTCGCCCCCGCCACCTCCACCTCCTGCCCCTTGCGCGGCGGCGCCGCGTCCGGGCGCAGCGTGTGCATCGCCTTGAACTCCGCCTCCGACACCGCCCCCGTCGGCGACGGCTCGCGCCCCACCTCCACGGTGCGACCGGCGACACAGCCCCCCAGCAACAGCGCTCCCAAGAACAGCAGCAGGCTTTGGCGCATGGCGTGCTCCTTCTTCCAGTGCAGGGCCCGTGGCGTACCCCGGGACGACCGCCGCGCGCCACCGGCTCGCGCGCGCGGACTGGAGCCCCGCAAACAGGAAGAGGGCTGGGAGGGAGACATCCCCCACCAGCCCTCTTTCAGGTGCCGCTCCCGTGGAGCAGCGGTGCGACTACTTCGTCGGCGCCGGAGGCGTCGTCGGCTTGCCCTGGGGAGCGCCCGTCGGCGGCGCGCCACCCGGCATGCCCGGCATGCCCGGCTGGCCCTCGGGGGCCTTCACGATCTCCAGCAGCTCCACCTCGAACACCAGGGCCGCGCCACCGGGGATGTTCGGCGGGGCGCCGCGGTCGCCGTAGGCGATGTCCGACGGGCAGGTCAGCTTCGCCTTGCCGCCGACCTTCATCAGCTGCACGCCCTCGGTCCAGCACTTGATGACGCCCTGGAGCGGGAACTGCGTGGGCTCGCCGCGCTTGTAGGAGCTGTCGAACTCCGTGCCGTTGGTCAGCGTGCCCTTGTAGTGCACCTTCACGATGTCGGACGCCTTGGGCGACTCACCGCTGCCGGCGGTCAGCTCCTTGTAGACGAGGCCGGACTCGGTCTTCTTGGCGCCGGACTCCTTGGCGGCCTCCTCGAGGAACTTCTTCGAGGCCTCCTTCTCCTTCTCCGCCTTGCGCGTGCTGCGCGAGCGCGCCAGCTCCTGCAGCTTCGGACCGTACGTCTCCATGTCCACCGGCGACTTCTCACCCTTCACCTGGGTGGTGATGCCGGCCTTGACGTACTCGAGCTCCTCCGGAGTCATGTCGAACACGCTGATGCTCCGGCCAATGGACAGGCCGAGCGCGTACAGCGTCTTCTGCTCCTCCGTCTGCGGGTTGGCGGCGCTGCCGCTCCCCGTCGCGCCCCCGCCGGACGCCGAATCCGTCTTCGCCGGCTGCGGGCAGCCCGCCAGCACCAGCATCACCGCGACCAGCCACGTCTTCCGCATGTCGTTGCCCTTCCTTCGCCTTGCGCGGCCGGTGAGACACCGCCGCCACAATCGGTTCCGGGGGCGACTTACTACAGGAACGGTCTGTCGTCCGCTTGACGGCGTTTCCGGCCCTTTCAGGGCCCCCGGGTCATTTCCCGCCTGCAACTCCCAGAGGGGAGCCCGGCTTCCACAGGGCCTCCCGGGGGCCCGGGTAGGAGCTTTCTCTACCTGGACCCGGAGGGGCGCCCGGCCGGCCGGGGTGGAGCCCGGCGAGGCCCGGTGCAGGGTGCCTCCACGGCACGAATCCGCATGCAGCGGACGTCGCGGTGACACAGGCCGCATGCGCCTTATCTCAACCCGGTTACAGAACGCACCGCGTCACGGTAGTGCGGTCATGAATTCGTCACCGAACCCTTGAGGTTGACCACCTTCACGAGGAGGATTCGCTCGGTCTTGCTTGCGCCCTGGAGCCCCACGCTCGGGAGTGAAGAGGCGCGGCGCTTTCCGCAGGAGAAACCTGATGCACCGTCTGCCGCTGTCGCGCGCGCCCCGTACCGTGCTCCTGGCCCTCGTGGGCCTGCTCGCCCTTCCCGCATGCTCGGATGATGACGGCACCGGTACTCCGGATGCCGGCAACCCGGGGACGGACGCGGGCACGCAGACCGACGCGGGCACGCAGATTGACGCGGGCACGGACGCCGGCATCGATGCCGGAACGGACGGCGGCACCACCACCCAGGCGTGGCCCCAGGAGTTCTCCTGCGAGGGCAAGACGCAGGCGACGCGGACCTTCAACGCCAACCAGGTGCAGGAGCTCCAGGACGCGGTGAACGACCTGGCCGAGTGCACCACGATTCAGCTCGGCGCGGGCACGTTCGTCTTCGACAACGCCCTCACCATCCGCAAGAACGGCATCACCATCGTCGGCGCGGGCAAGGGAGCCAAGGGCGAGGGCACGGGCGGCAGCGCCAGCACGGTGCTCGACTTCACCGGCGCCGCCAGCAACACCAACGGCATCGACGTGGTGGGCAAGCTGTTCACCGTGAAGGACCTGGCCATCTGGAACGCCCGCAAGGACGCGCTGCGCGTGGAGAACTCCGCCAACGTCTTCGTCCAGCGCATCCGCACCGAGTGGGAGAAGGTCAACGACGAGAACAACGGCAAGTACGGCATCTACCCGGTGAAGTCGTCCTACGTCACGATTGAGGACTGCGAGGCCTACAACGCGGCCGACGCCGGCATCTACGTGGGGCAGACGCGCTACGCCATCGTCCGCCGCAACATCGCCAAGCAGAACGTGGCGGGCATCGAAATCGAGAACACGAAGTACGCCTACGTGCAGGGCAACATCGCGCAGGACAACACCACGGGCCTCGTGGTGTTCGACTTGCCCGGCAACCCCATCCAGGGCACGGACATCCTCGTCACCGGCAACACGATTACGGGGAACAACCGCGACAACTTCGCCTCCGTGACGGCCAGCAGCAGCACGGTGTCGCAGGTGCCCGCCGGCACCGGCACGTTCATCCTCGCGTCGCGCCGGGTGGAGTTCGTCGGCAACACCTGGGGTGACAACCACACGGTGGACATCGCCGTGCTCAGCGGCCTCGCCATCGAGGACGACCTGAGCCAGTGGAGCGCCGGGTTCTTCAACTTCACCAGCGCGGACGTGTCCATCCACGGCAACACCTTCACGGGTGGCAGCGGCGAGGCGGTGGACAACGGCAAGCCGGACGCGTCGCGCCGCCCGCTGGGCGCGCTGGTGAGCGCGGTGTACGCCTACGGCGCGGCGACGCAGGTCACCCCGCGCGTGGAGCACCTGCTCTGGGACGGCATCGACCCGGCCCCGCGCAATGAGACGCTGAAGAACCCCATCAACATCTGCTTCACCGGCAACAAGCTGCCGGACACGACGAAGGAATCCATCGTGGACTTCGACCTGCAGGCCGTCGCCGGCAAGCTCATGAGCGCGACGCCCGACCTGCCCGGCGCCTTCGCGGAGACGCGCCGCTACGCGCAGGGCGCGGCGCCGTTCAACTGCTCCGGCTTCGCCCCGGCGCTGGCGCTTCCCTGAGGTCGTCGTCGATGCGGGTGTCGGAGGAGAAGCGTCGCATGCGCAAGCCGTTCAGCTCCGGACTCGGGTGGGGCCTCGCCGCGGTGCTGCTGACCGCGGCGGTGGCGTCATGCTCTGGCGGTGATGACCCGCCCGGGACGGGGCCCGACGCGGGGACCTCGCAGGAGGACTCCGGCACGCCGCCGGTGGACAGCGGCACCGCGGACGCCGGGGTGGATGCCGGCACGGACGCGGGCGAGGACAGCGGGACTCCGGATGGCGGCGGGGACGCGGGGACACCGGACGCCGGTCCGGGGCTGCCGGACGGCTCGGTGGTCATCCCCACGAACCTGTCGGACCTGGGCCTCTTCACCGGCAGCCCCGCGACGGGCGGGCTCGTGCCGGTGGAGGGCAACGTCCCCTACGAGCTGACCACGGCGCTCTTCTCCGACTACGCCCTCAAGTCCCGCACGCTCTACATCCCCCCGGGGAAGACGGGGGCGTATCAGCCCAAGGACGTGCTGGATTTGCCGGTGGGCACGCTCATCACCAAGACGTTCTCCTTCCCCGCGGACCTGCGCGAGCCGGAGAAGAACGTGCGCGTCATCGAGACGCGCGTGCTGGTGCGGCAGCCCGGCGGCTGGGAGGCGTACCCGTACTTCTGGAACGACGCCCAGACGGAGGCCACGCTGGCCAACGGTGGGCGCGTGGTGCGCAACCTCACGTTCATCGGCGCGGACGGCGTGTCGCGGACGTTCGACTACCTGGTGCCCAGCCGGAACCAGTGCCTCACGTGCCACCACGTCCTGGACGCGTCACAGAATCAGGTGCTGCTGCCCATCGGCGTGAAGGCCCGCTACCTCAACCGGAACCACGACTACGGTGGGGTGCAGGTCAACCAGCTCCAGCACCTGTCGGAGCTGGGGAAGCTGACGGGGGTGCCTCCCGCCATCCAGCTGCCGAGCGCGCCGGATGCGTTCAACCCGGCGGAGGCGAACCTGGACCTCCGGGCGCGGACCTATCTGGACATCAACTGCGCGCACTGCCACCGGCGCAATGCGACGGCGGGGGATACCAGCCAGCTGTTCCTCGACCTCGACAGCACGGAGACGCTCAACCTGAACATGGGCGTCTGCAAGCGGCCGGGCTCTGCGGGCAGCGGCGTGGGTGGGGAGTTCGACATCGTCCCCGGCGACCACTCGGTGTCCATCCTCTGGTACCGGCTCCACACCGAGGAGTCCGGGAAGATGATGCCGCAGCTTGGCCGCGCCCTCCGGCACGACCAGGGCTCGCAGCTCGTCGCCGACTGGATTGACGGCATGCCGTCGCGCTCCTGCAAGTAGGCGGGAGCCCATCTCGAATCGAAGACAGGCCCCTCCGTGCACGCCGCACGGAGGGGCCTTGTCGCGCCGTCCCATGAGTTGTGTCATTTCCCGGAGGAGTCCATGTCCACGACGAACCTCGACACCGCGCTGCGCTACCTCCAGGCCCTGGAGAGCGGAGCGGCGGGCGAAGCGCTGGCGCCCTTCTTCCACCCGGACGCGGTACAGCGCGAGTACCCCAACCTGCTCACCCGCAGCGGCCAGACGCGGGAGCTGAAGAAGCTGCTCGCGGACTCGGAGCGCGCGAAGACGCTGCTGTCGTCGCAGCGCTACGCCGTGCGCGGCACCCTGGAGCAGGGCGACACCGTGGCGCTGGAGGTGGACTGGACGGGCACGCTCGCGGTGCCGCTGCGCACGCTGCCCGCGGGAGCGGAGCTGCGCGCCGCGTGCGGCATGTTCCTCACCTTCAAGGACGGACGCATCCTCTCGCAGCGCAACTACGACTGCTTCGAGCCGTTCTGAGCGTCGCCGCGGACGTTGCCCGACGACTCCCGAACATCGGGAGTCGCGTTGGCCGAACCCCATGCCTCCCCGAGGCAACCCGACGCAGCGGTGACTTTCCGCGCCCGTTCCGCATAATCCCCGGCGAATGCCCTCTCCAGCCCTGGTCCGGGGCGCCGGCCTGGCCGCCGTGCTCGCCCTGCTCGCCGCGTGCCGCATCGAGTCCGCCGCGCCCGCGTCCGGTCCCGTGGCCGCGCGCGAGGGCGCACCGTCCGGCGACGTGTGGGTCTACACGTCCATGTACCGGCACGTGCTGGACGCGCTGGACCCGCTGTTGAAGGAGAAGCTCCCTGGCGTGCAGGTCCACTGGTACCAGGCCGGCAGCGAGAAGGTGGCCAGCCGGCTCGAAGCCGAGCGCGCCGCGGGCGCCGTGCGCGCGGACCTGCTCGCCACGTCGGACCCGTTCCTCTACGAGCGGCTCGCGCGCGAGGGCGCCTTCGCGCGCTACGCCTCGCCCAACGTGCTCCGGGTGCCCCGCTCGCTGGTGGACCTGGACGCGCGCTATGCGGCCATCCGCCTGTCCACCATGGTGCTGGTGCACCGCCAGGGCACCACGCCCGTGCCGTCGTCCTTCGCGGAGTTGGCGGACGGACGCTGGAAGGGGCGCGTGGCCATTGGTGACCCGCTGACGTCGGGCACCGCCTTCACCTGGGCGGTGTTCTGCCAGGCGAGGTACGGCGACGCGTACTTCACCGGCCTGCGCGAGCGCGGCGCCCTCGTCGCCGGAGGCAACGCGGCGGTGCTCCAGAAGGTGGAGAGCGGCGAGGCGGACGCGGGCGTGCTGCTGCTGGAGAACGCGCTGGCGGCCCGCGCGCGCGGCAGTCCCATCCAGGTGGTGTGGCCCACCGACGGCGCCGTGGTCATCCCCGGCCCGGTGGGCCTCTTCGCGACGACGCCCAACCCGGTGGCGGCGAAGGCCGTGCTGGACGTGCTCCTGTCCCCCGAGGGCCAGCGCCTCATCGTCGACAAGGGCGACATGCACGCGGTGGACCCCAGGCTCGGAGGGCCGCGCGGCGAGCCCGGTGTGGACGTGCTGCTGGAGCGCGCGCAGCCGTGGACGCCCGCGCTCGTGGAGCGGGGCCTCTCGCGCGGTGGGGACGTCAAGGAGTCCTTCACCCGGGCCTTCTCCCGATGAGCACGCACGTGGCGCCGGGGCGGTGGCTCGGGCTGGGCGCGTGGCTCTTGCCCGTCCTGTTCTTCGCCGTCGGGCCCGTCGTCCTGCTGCTCCTGCGCGGAGCGGGGACGCCTGGGGACCTGTCGTGGCTGGCCTCGGAGGGCGGGGCGCTGGGGAACACGCTGACGGTGTCCACGGGGGCCGCGCTGCTGGCGCTGCTGCTGGGCACGCCGCTGGCGCTGCTGCTGTTCCGCACGGACCTGCCGCTGCGCGGGGCCTTCACGGTGCTGTTCACCCTGCCCTCCGCCATCCCCGCGTTCATCTGGGGCATGGGGTGGCTGTCGCTCGCGAGCCCCCGGGCGGGCTACCTCAACCGGCTGCTGGGCGAGGGCACCTTCGACATCTACGGCCCGGCGGGCATCGCCTTCGTGGAGGGACTCTCGGGCCTGCCGCTGGTGCTGCTGGCCGGGGCGGCGGCGTTCCGGCGGGTGGACCCGGCACTGGAGGAGGCCGCGCGCGTGTGTGGCGCCTCGCCGGTGCGCGCGCTGCTGACGACGACGCTGCCCCTGGCCCTGCCGTCGCTGCTGTCCGGCGCGGTGATGGTGTTCCTCATGGCGGCGTCGTCCTTCGGCGTGCCGTACCTCCTGGGCGTGTCGGCGTCGCCGCCCACGCGCGTGCTCACCACGCGCATCTATGAACTGGTGCTGCTGGGCGGAGACGTGGGGCTGGCGCGCGCGTCGGTGCTGGCCACCGGGCTGCTGCTGCTCGTGCCCCTGGCGCTCGTGGCGACGTGGGCGCTGGGGCGCTCGGGCCGGGTGCGCCTGAGCGCCGGAAAGGGAGTGTCCTCGCGCCTCTTCCCGCTGGGCCGGGCGCGGGGGCCGGCCACGGTGGCGGTGGGCATCACCTGCGCGGTGTGGGTGCTGCTCCCGCTGGCGGCCATCCTCCTCACGTCCCTGCAGCGCAGCTTCGGCGCGGACCTGGCGTGGCGGGAGTTGACGCTGGCGCACTGGTCCGGCGTGCTGCTGGAGCCGCGCACGCTGCGCGCCACCGGACGCAGCCTCTTGCTGGCGGCGGGCGCGGGCGGACTGGTGTGCGCCCTGGGGCTCGCGGCGGCGGTGCTCCAGCGGGGCTTCCGCCGCGCGGGGGCGGGAGTGGAGGCGCTCGCGGTGTGGCCCTACGCCGTGCCGGGCACGGTGCTCGCGCTGGCGCTGCTCCTCGCCTTCTCGCGTGACTTGCGCTTCATCCTGCTGGGCCGCGTGGCCTTCGTGCTCGCGCTGGCGCACACGCCGTGGCTGCTGCTCATCGCCTACGCGGCGAAGTACCTGGCGCTCGGGGCGCGGAACAGCGCGGAGGCGCTGGCGCAGATAGACCCGTCGCTGGCGGAGGCCGCGCGGGTGAGCGGCGCGGGCCCGCTGCGGGCCTTCGTGGACGCGCCGCTGCCGCTGCTCCGGCCGGCGCTCGTGGTGGCCTTCGTGCTCGCGTTCCTCGCGTGCGCGACGGAAATCACCATGTCCGTGCTGCTGGTGCCGGCGGGCACGGAGGTGCTGGGCACGCTGCTGTTCGAGCTGCAGAGCTACGCAGACCCGGCGGCGGCGGCGGTGCTGGCATGTGCCTTCGTCGCGCTGGTGGTGATGGGACAGGCGGTGCTCGCGCGGCTGGGCCGGCGCGCGGTGGAGGTGCGGTGATGGCGGCGCTCGCGCTGGAGGGCCTGTTCAAGTCGTACGGCACCACGCCCGTGGTGCGCGGCCTCAGTCTGGACGTGCGCGAGGGAGAGCTGGTGTCGCTCCTCGGCCCTTCCGGCTGCGGCAAGACGACGACGCTGCGCATGCTCGCGGGGCTGGAGCATCCGGACACGGGCGTCATCCGCATCGGAGGGGAGACGGTGGCCGGACCCGGCGTCCGCGTCCCGCCCGAGCGGCGCGGACTGGGCATGGTGTTCCAGAGCTATGCCGTGTGGCCGCACCGCTCCGTGGAGGAGAACGTCGCGTACCCGCTGACGCTGCGGCGCATGCCCAAGGCGGAGGTGGCGTCGCGCGTGAAGGAGGCGCTGCGCTGGGTGCGGCTGGAGGCGCTCGCGAAGCGGAGGCCGCACGAGCTGTCGGGCGGACAGCTCCAGCGCGTGGCGCTCGCGAGGGCGCTGGTGGCGGGCCCGCGCGTGCTGCTGCTGGACGAGCCGCTGTCCAACCTGGACGCGGCGCTGCGCGAGGAGCTGCGCGCGGAAATCGCCGCCCTGCGCGCGAGGCTGGGCACCACCATGGTCTTCGTCACGCACGACCAGGACGAGGCGCTCGCGCTGTCGGACCGCATCGCGGTGATGAACCAGGGCGTCATCGAGCAGGTGGACACGCCCGAGCGGCTCTACCGCGAGCCCGCGACACCGTTCGTCGCGGGCTTCGTCGGAGGCGCGAATGTCCTCGTGGGCCACGTGCGCGACGGGGAGTTCCACACCGCGCAGGGGGACGCGAAGTTTCCCCTGCCCGCGGGCCTGGTGGCGCCGGACGGCCCGTGCACGCTGGTGGTCCGCCCGGAGGACCTGGAGCTGGGCGGAGAGGGCACGCTGCTGCCGCTCTCCGCGCGGCTGTTCCTCGGGCACGCGGCGGAGTACCGCTTCCCGGTGGGCGGCACGCTGCTGCGCGTGGTGGGCCCCCCGCGCGACGCCCGCGCGGGGGAACTGCTGGCCGTGCGCATCTGGAAGGCGAAGCGGTTCGCCTCCCGGTGAGCCAAGGCCGGGTGGCTCAGCCCTTCTTCGCCGGCTTCACGGGGACGGAGACCTGCGTGTTCTCCCACGAGAGGTTCAGCGCGGTGCCCTTGTCATCGAAGGCGATGGTGAGGGCCTCGTAGGTGTCGGCGCTCTTCTTCGCCGGCACGTCCACGCGCAGGGCGTCGCGGTCCTTGTTGTACTTGTAGGCGCCCCACTCGCCGACGTCCTTGCTGAAGATGAGCGTCCACTTGTCGGCCTGCGGAATGGCGTAGACCGCGTAGGTGCCGGCCGCGAGCTTCTTGCCCGCGACTTCGAGGTCCGCGGTGGTGGTCAGCTCCGTGGAGGCATTCGCGCCCAGGCGCCACACCTCTCCGTAGGGGACCAGCTTGCCGAAGATGACGCGCTTCTCGCCCGTCTTCGGGTCCTGCATGCGGGGCGAGCTGTACGTCACCTTCACGTACGTCTTGTCGTCCAGCTTCTTCGCCGTCATCTGCAGCGGGCTGACGGGCGCCTTCTCGGGGGCAATGGTCTTCTGCGCCAGCGCGGGCGTGGCGGCGAGGAAGACGAGCGCGGCCAGGGTCGGAATGCTCAGCATGGGTCGGCGGTGCGTCATGGGTGGGCTCCTCTGTCGTGAAGGAAGGGCGGAAGCAGCGCCGGACCGTACCATCCGGCCAGCCGGGGGCACCCCCGTCTCTTCCGGGGCCATGCAACGCTGAACAGGCCCGCCCATTCCCCGACAGTCACCCGTGGAGCGGCATTGCGACGACGGCCCACTCGTCCGAGGCGTCCCGGTACGTCTTCAGCGGCTCGAAGCCGACGCGGGTGTGGGCGCGCATCGAACGCGTGTTGCGCGTGGCCACCTCCGTTACCGTGCAGTCGAAGCGCGCCCCGTAGCTTTCGCGGTGCCCGAGGTAGAGCGCGTCGAAGATGCCCTGGCCCCGGTACGCCTCGGCCACGCACACCTGGCCCATGACGTAGTAGCGGTAGTCGCCCAGCGGGCGCCCGCGCCAGCTCAGCGTCTCGAAGAGCTGGAACATGGGCTCCAGGAGGGGGACGAAGGCGCGCGCCTCCACCGGCATCACCAGCGCGTAACCCGCGAGCGTGCCGCCGTCCTTCGCGATGACGCTCGGCGCGAGCGCGTGCATCCGCTCCAGCACGTCCAGCGTGTGCGCCACCGTCAGGAAGCCCTCACGCGCGGCCTGCTCGGGGGACACGTGCTGCTTCAGGTTGGCGGCCTGGAGCTGGAGTATCTGCTCCAGCTCCTCGCGCCGCGTGACGAGACAGGTCTGGGGAGCCATGGTCCGCTCGTTCTAACGGGCATCCACCGCCTCCGTGAAGACACAGTCGCGGTTCGAAAGGGGCCCCAGGTGTGCCGGTCGGCTCGGGCCGTCCGCCCCCGGGCAGGCGTGCGTCGCCCACTCCGCTCTCCCGGAAACTGTCGCTGGCCCCCCATCCGCTTCCCATGGCATCCACGGCCCCACCGACATGCAACGTCCGACCTCCCGCGCCTCCGGGTCCATCCTGGCCCTCGCCTATCTCGCCTTCATCAGCCTGGGGCTGCCCGACGCGCTGCTCGGAGTGGCATGGCCGTCGATGCGGGACGGAATGGGCCTCCAACAGGCGCTCCTCGGTGCGCCCGTCGCGGCCGCGGCGATTTCGTATTTCCTCTCCGGCATGCTCGCCGGCAGGCTCATCCAGGGCCTGGGCATCGGCCTGCTGCTGACGGGGAGCACGGCGCTCGTCGCCTCGAGCGTGCTGGGCATCTCCGCCGCTCCCGCCTTCGCGCTCATCCTGCTGGCGTCGCTCCTGATGGGCTTCGGCTCCGGCGCCATCGACGCCGCGCTGAATACCTACGCGGCCCGGAACTTCGGGCCCAAGCACATGTCCTGGCTCCATGCCGCGTACGCGGCCGGCGCCACGGTGGGGCCGGCCATCATGACCGCCGTGCTCGTCCGGGGTGGCTCCTGGCGGGTCGGCTACGCGGTGATTGGCGGGCTGCTCGCCGCCATGGTCATCGCCTTCACCGTGTCGCGCAGGCGCTGGGACACCCCACCCTCCGAGGCGCCGGTGGTGCTGGACGCGCCTGGCGGCATCGGCCCGGTGCCGGAGGAGGAGCCGCGGGTCAGCGGGCGCATGGCGCTGCGCAGCGGCACGGTGTGGCTGCAGCTGGCCATCTTCTTCTTCTACACGGGCATCGAGGTCTGCGCCGGGCAGTGGAGCTATACGCTGCTCACGGAGGAGCGCGGCCTCTCAGGGACGGCGGCGGGGGCCTGGGTGTCGGCCTACTGGGGTGGGCTCTTCGTGGGGCGGCTCGTGCTGGGAATGGTGGTGGAGCGGCTGGGGCAGGTCCGGATGCTCCGGATGGCCACCGTGGGGGTGGTGCTCTCCGCCGCGCTGTTCGCCATCCCCGGGCTGGCGCTGGGGGCCATCGCGCTGCCGCTGCTCTCGTTCTCGCTCGCGTCCATCTACCCGGGGCTCATGGCCGAGACGCCCCGGCGCGTCGGGGTGCACATGGCGCCGCACGCGGTGGGCTTCCAGGTGAGCATGGCGACGCTGGGCATCGCGGTGCTCCCGAACATCGCGGGCCTCGTGAGCGAATACGCCGGCCTGCGTGCCATCGCACCGCTGATTGCCTGCTTTGCGCTGGTGCTGTTCGTGCTCCACGAGCGGCTTGTCGCCACCGCCGACCGGCCGGCCTGAGCGGCCTTGCCCGTACGGCCTGCACGCTCCTAGCCTTGGGGCATGTGCCGGAACATCAAGCCCCTGTTCAACTTCGAGCCGCCCGCCACCGACGACGACATCCGCGCGGCGGCGCTGCAGTTCGTCCGCAAGATTGCCGGCACGCGCAAGCCGTCGAAGCAGAACAGCGATGCGTTCGACGTGGCCGTGGAGGAGATCTACCAGAGCTCCAAGCGGATGCTCGACGGGCTGGTGGCGACGACGCCGCCTCGCAACCGGGCGCGGTTCGAGGAGCTGAAGCGACTGCGCTTCAAGAAGGCGGAGCAACGGTGACGGTGGCAGTCGGGTGCTGAGCACTCGCACGAGGCGTTGAGCGCGACCTGTCTTTCGTTGGCGCTACCCTGAGCAGGCTGTCGCTGCCCTCGGGGGGAGTCATGCGCTGGCGCTACGGTGTCGTTTCCGCCGTCTTCCTCGTGACTGGAGCGGGCTGCCTGCATGACCACATGCGGGATGGCTTCGTCGACCGCGCCGCGCGCAAGGACACGAAGGCGGCTCAAGAACAGGAGTGCCCTCCAGGGGAAACCTGGAAGTGGGACTGCCCCCAGCATGAGGGTGGCACCGAAGAGTGCGCCTGGAGATGCAAGTGAAGTGGCGGCCCTTGCTAGCGGCTCTCGCGGGACTCCTACTTCCGCTTCCCGTTGTTTTCGTCGTCGCCGCCGGGCGGGACTGGCCAGCGAGCAGGCCCCCAGCGCAGGAGCCTCGGAGGAACCTGGAGACGGCAAGCCCCGTCCTGACCCTCGATGAGCGCCGGGCACTGCTGACTCATGAGCGGCCGTGTGAGAAGGCGGAGGACTGTGAGCCCCCGCTCGGATGCCTCTCATTCTCGAGCGGCAAGGCCCTCTGCATGTCCAGCGAGTGTCAGACGGACCTTCAATGTGACGAGGGCTTCACCTGCAACGCGTTGCGGAGCCGGGGCCAGGGGCCGTGGGTACGCCTTTGTGTCGTCCAGGGACTGGCGGATGAAGGTGCGCCCTGCGCGTCCTCGTTCACGTACACCCGCGAAATGGTCTGCCGCCCAGGGCTTCTCTGCAACGGCTACTGCGGTCGCCCGTGCGAGCTTGGAGAACTGGGAACCTGCCCTGAAGGCACCACCTGCCTGGAGGGAAGAAACGGGCCCTCTTGCATGCCGACCTGTGATGGACGCTCCTGCCCTGAGGGACAGGAATGCGTATCCTTCAAGAAGGGCGTTTCGGTATGTGCTCGCGTCTGGGGGGAGAACTGCCAGCGCCAGCGCTGTCCCGAAGGCACGGCCTGTAGCGTGAGTTCTCACCCCAGCCGTCCGGGTGAAGTTGAAATGGAGTGCACCCGGCGCTGCGGTGCAAGCCAGCCTCCCTGCCCTACCGGGACAGTCTGCGAGCAGAAGGAGTGCCGGCGTCCCTGTGACGCGAAAGACGCCCGGTCCTGCGGCCCACGGCAGACCTGCGCGTACTTCTCCGGCACGCGACGCTGGCTCTGCGCCGTGAGTCTCCGTGAGCCGTCACCCCATTGAGGGAGGCAGGGCTACCACCTTCCCGTTACAGCCCGCACTCGCGGTCGCACGAAAAGGTGCAAGCTGGCGCTGGCGGTGCGTCACAGGCAACCGCGCGTGCGGACGCGCCATCACTCCCCGCAAAAAGCGCGCGAGGTGTGCGCTCCGACCCGAGCCGGGTTGTGTTTGAACCATTTTGTAACTTTCAAGAAAAGACAAACATCCCCCCCGCTCCGAAGGGAGTGCAGCTCCATTCATCTCGAGGGGGTATCACCATGAAGGAATTCATTCGCAACAGCGTGGCGGCAGCGGCGTGCATCCTGGCGGTCCTGGGGACCACGGAGGCGGACGCGAAGCCGACGGGCATCAAGATGGCGGGCGTCGACCAGTGCGTGGACATCCCCAACGGGAACTTCAGCAACGGCGTGCAGGCCATCCTGTGGAAGTGCCACTCCGGCGTGAATCAGAAGTTCGACTACACCGGTGGCCAGTTCAGCGTGATGAACGGAGCGCTCTGCCTGGACATCGAGGGCGGCAAGACGCAGGGCACCGCGCGCGTGCTGCTGTGGGAGTGCCACAACGGGCCGAACCAGCGGTGGGTGGTGAGGGACGGGCAGATTCAGAGCCTCCTGCCCACGCCGGACAAGGTTCCCCTCTGCCTCGACAGCGAGCAGAAGGGCAAGGAGACGAAGCTGGTGGCGCGCAAGTGCAACGGCCGCGGCACACAGCGCTGGCAGACGAAGTAGCCCGCTGACGCGCGGGTGGGCTCACCCACCCGCACTCGTCGGGCGCCCTGCCACCGGTGCGGGCTCCGGAGTCACCATGCGGGGCCCGCGCCAGAAGCGCACGAAGGCTGTGAGGTAGCCCGGCCGCTCGCGCGTCATGTCGTCATGGCGCGGCAGGTACAGCCACGGCACGCGCGGGTGCTGGTGGTGGGCCAGGTGCCAGTTGAAGTGCAGCAGCAGCGACTCGTACAGCGGATGGGCTCGCAGGTTGTGCGCCCCGTCCAGCACGTGCCGGGGGCTGTGCGCGTGGGTGACGTACTGCTGCGCCGACCAGTTGAGCCCGTACAGCGCGTACAGCAGCAGGTAGCGCGCGGGAGACAGGTCCAGCGCGAGCACCAGCCCCACGTGCAGCAGCACCACGCCGGCGCACTCCAGGCGGATGCGCCGCATGAAGGACTCGGGGATGCCCTCCACCATGGCCACGGCGGACGGGTCCTTCACGAGCCGGCCTCGCAGGGCTCCGGGAGCCACCAGCACCACCGCCATCGCCAGGGGCACCAGCAGCCAGAAGCCTCCCAGGTAGAGCGCGTAGAAGGTGACGCGCTTCCGCCGCACGTCGTCGCCCGGGTAGTACAGGTCGAACATCTCCGCGTCGCTGCGGTTGCGGCGGTGGTGCCCCAGGTGACATGCGCGCAGGAACGAGAAGGGCCCCGGGAAGAAGGCCGCGAGCAACAGGCCGAAGCCCTCGTTGACCGCCGGGCGCGCGTGGAAGACGCGGTGCTCCGACTCGTGCAGCAGCGAGTACAGCGGCAGGAAGAGGAACGAAAAGGCCACACCCGCGCCCAGCACGCCGGGCCACCCTTCCGCGCGAGAGGCGGCCCACTGCAAGGCCACGCCCCCGGAGATGATGCCGAGCGCCAGCGCCACGTTGAGCCGTCCCGGTGGCGCGGGGATATCCACGGACGCGCCGCTCATCGCTCGTGCCTTCCCGCGCTGGACAGCGGCCCACTGCGCGCAGGTGCGAAGCTCACGGACGCACCTCCCCGAGGCCCTGCCCGTGAGGACGTACGTTCCGCCACCACGCGGTGACCTGGCTCACGGATGCAATTTCCCCGAGCCCCTGGGCGTTACGGCGCCGCGCGGTGACATGGCTCACGTGCGCACCTCCTCCGAAGCCCTTCCCGCAATGACAGGCGTCACGGCACCGCGCCCCGCCTCCACGCCTCTCCACCGCCGGAAGAACACCGCATGCGCCGCGAGCGCCACCGCCACGCCGCCCAGCACATCCACCACGAAGTGCTGCTTCACGGTGAGCGTGGACACGGAGATGAGCGCGGCCCACACGAGCCACAGTCCCCCCGCGCGCCGGTGCCGCAGCCGCAGCGCTCCGAGCACGGTGACGGCGACATGGAGGCTCGGGAACGTGTTGCCCGGCAAGTCCTGCGACCACATCACCCGGAACTGCTCGCGCCAGTACGGGGACGCAATCGACTCCACCGGCGGGCGCGGGAAGTGCGACGTGAAGAGGAAGAAGCCCAGGTAGCACAGCGCATTCACCGCCAGCACCGCGCCCAGCATGCGCACGTACTCCTCCGCGTCCAGCGCCCACGCCGCCACGAGCGGGAAGACGAAGAAGGACGTGTAGACGGCGTACGTCCACGGGAGGAAGGGAATGGCCGCGTCCACCGGCAGCGACAGGTCGAAGCGCGGCGGCAGGTGCGCGTTGAGCCACCAGTAGCACTGGAAGGTGCCCAAGAGGACGACCACCGTGGTGGCCAGGCGGCCGGCGAAGCGACGGTTGAGGCGCAGCAACAGCTCCCGCATGGCCCTTCCTTCCGGCGAACAGGCCCGGATGTGAGCACGGCGCCGTGCCCGGCGCCAACGCGCGGCCCGCACCGGGTAGGCTCACCGCCGCCGCATGAGCCTCCTCCGACGCGCCACCCGTGACGACAACCCGACGCTGCTCGACCTGTTCGGCGCGGTGCCGATGCAGGGCGAGCTCGTCCTCTCCACCCAGCGCTCCCCGGACTACTTCGCCCTCTTCGACATGCAGCGCGGGGACGCCGAGGTCTGGGTCCACCAGGGCGAAGAGGCACACCGGCTCGACGGCATGGGCGCCATCCACGTGCGCGACGGCTGGCTGGACGGCCGCCCGTGCCGCGTGGGCTACCTCGGAGACCTGCGCACCCGCTTCGCCGCGCGCCGGGCCCGCGGCCTCGCCCGCCACTTCGGCCCCGTGCTGGAGGAGACCGCCGAGCGCCTGGGCGTGGACACCTTCCTCACCGCCGTCATGGCCTCCAACGCCACCGCCCTCCAGGCCCTGGTGCGCCGCAAGCCCGGCCGCGAGGCCCAGCCCCACTACGCCCTGCTCCGCCGCTTCTCCGCCGTCTCCATCCAGTTCCTCCTCCGCCGCCGGCCCCGCCCCAGCGCCTTCACCGTGCGCCGCGCCACGCCCGCGGACGTGCCCGCCATGGCCGCGCTCCTCGACGCGGACCACCGCGCGCGCCCCTTCGGCTACCGCTTCGACACCGGCGAATTGGAGCACCGCTTCGCCCGCTGGCCGGGGCTGCGCGTGGAGGACACGTACCTCGCCTTCGACGCGGGTGGGCGGCTGGTGGGCTGCACCTCCGCGTGGAACCCCGAGGCCGTGAAGCGCTACCGCGTCCACGCGTACCGGGGCGGCATGCGCTGGGTGCAGCTCGGGTGGAATGCCATGGCGTCCGTCGTCCGGGCGCCGCGCCTGCCCGCGCCGGGCAGCGACTTCCGCTACTTCTACCTCTGCAACACGAGCGTGCGCGGCGAGGACCCCGCCATCTTCCGCGCCCTGCTGGACCGCGTGTACGCGGACTTCCACGGCCAGGGCTTCCACTTCTTCACCCTCTACCAGGGCGAGGACGACGCGCTGGCCCCGGCGCTCAAGGGCTTCCTCCAGCGCCGGCTCGACTTCCACCTCTACGCCGTCACCCCCGCCTCGCGCCCGCGCGACACCTTCCCGCCCGGGCGCACCGGCTTCGAAATCTGCCTGCCGTAGGCAGCGCCCGCGCCCACCGTGCGGCGCCGGGTGCCACCCGCTCCGCGGCTCGGGCCTCGGCCTCCCACGCTCACCGTGCCGCGCTCGACGCCTGCGACTCCGTGTCGTGCCGGTAGACGACACCTTCCTTCATCACGAAGAAGACGCCCTCCGTCTTGCGGATGTCCTGGAGCGGGTTGCCCGGCACCGCCACCACGTCCGCCAGCTTCCCCGGCTCCAGCGTGCCCAGCGTCGCGGACACGCCCAGCAGCTCCGCCGCGTGGACGGTGGCCGTGCGCAGCGCCTCCACGGGCGGCATGCCCGCCTCCACCATCAGCGCGAACTCGCCCGCGTTGCGTCCGTGCGCGAAGACGCCCGCGTCCGTGCCGAAGGCAATCCGCACGCCCTTCGCAATCGCCTTGCGCAGCGCCTGCTTCCGCGCCTCGTCCACCGCGCGCACCTTGCGGATGTTCTCCTCCGGCAGCATCCCCTTGTCCGCACGCTCGCGCACGCCCTGGAAGGCCATGGCCGTGGGCACGTACCAGGTGCCCTTCTTCTTCATCAACTCCAGCGCCTCGTCATCCAGCAGCGAGCCGTGCTCGATGGAGTCCACGCCCGCGCGGACGGCCCGCTTCACCCCTTCCGCGCCGTGCGCGTGCGCGGCCACCTTGCGCTTGCGTGCGTGCGCCTCGTCGACGATGGCGTCCAGCTCCGCCTGGGTGAGCTGCGGCGAGTCCACGTCCGAGTTCAGGCTCAGCACCCCGCCCGTGGCGCACACCTTGATGAGGTCCGCGCCGAACTTGAGGTTCTCCCGCACCATGGCGCGCAGCGCCTCCGGGCCGTTCGCCACGCCGCGCGTGGACTCCTCCGCGAGCACGCCCTTGCGGAAGGAGTTGCCCCCGTCGCAGTGCCCACCCGTGCTGCCCAGCCCCACCGTGGCGGTGATGATGCGCGGCCCCACCACCGTGCCCCGGCGGATGGAGTTGCGCAGCCCCACGTCGATGAAGTCCGGCGCCCCCAGGTTGCGCACCGTGGTGAAGCCCGCCATCAGCGTCGCGCGCACCTTCGGCAGCGACTCCAGCGTCTGCTCGGGGATGGTGCGCTGCAGGTCGTCGATGACGTCCTGGCGCCAGTCCGCGCCCGGCTCGCCCGTCAGGTGCGTGTGCGCGTCCATGAAGCCCGGCAGCAGCGTGGCGTCACCCAACTCCACCACGCGCGCGCCTGCGGGGACGGCCGCGCCCGCTCCCACCGCCGTCACCTTCCCGTCCTGCACCACCACCACGCCCGGCGTGACGAGCTTCCCCGCCTTCGCGTCGAACAGGCGCGCGGCCTTGAGGACGTAGGACTTCGGAGGAGCCTCCGCCGCGGAAGCGACAGAGGACAGGACCAGGGAGGCCAGCAGGAGCGAGCGTCGCATGGGACGCATTCGCCTCCTACTGGCACACCCGAGTCAAGCCACCTCACTCCGGCGTCAGCGACAGGCTCCAGGCCCCCGGGTAGCCGCCGTGCGCCAGCAAGAGCGTCACCACGTACGTGCCCGACTGCCACACGGTGAGCCGGCCCTCCACCGGCGCACGCGACACGTCCCCGGGCAGCGCGAAGGACACGAGCGCGGACGGTGACGTGTCGACCCGGTACGTCCGGCCCGCCTCCAGCGTGACGGTGAAGACATCCAGGTCGTTCTCCGCCTCGAAGTTGCCCGACGCGGGCAGCGCCAGCGGGGCGGCCTGGCTCGTGAGGCCCGTGAAGTCATCGGTGCCCACCCGCTCCACCTTCAGCGTGCGGGCTTCCATGAACGAGGCCGACAGCACGGTGAGGCTGAGCGACGGGACGCCATTGACGTTGACGTGCTTGGAGCTCACGCGCTCCGTCTCCGAGCCGCTCCGCGAGCCGTAGGCGTTGATGCTCATCCGGCACTCGGGCTCGCAGCTCACCACGTAGACGCCGTCCCGGTCGGTCTCGAAGGCGAGGGCGTCGAAGTCCGAGCTGGAGTGGGCGCGCACCGGGATGGGCACCCCCAGCGGAGAGCGAGCCGCCTCCGCGACGTAGGTGGGGTGGTCATCCGGGCCCAGGTCCTCCAGCACGAGCTGGAAGGGCTCGTCCGTCAGGCCGCTGCGGGAGGGCGTGAGCCGGAGGTGATACGCGCCCGCCCCGCCGGTGGGAATGGGCAGCCAGGTGTTGGCGGCAACCGGCCCCAGCCGCTTCCCACCGCTTTCGAAGAGCTGGATGTCCAGGGGGAGCACGGGCTGCTGCCGCAGCGCATAGGCGTGGCCCGCCACGGCCGTGAAGACCAGCTCATCCACGTCCTTGCTCGAGTGCATCCGCACGGAGAGCGGCACGCCAACGGTCAGCCGCGTGGCGGTGGCCGACGTGTCCCCATGGTCATCCAGCCCCAGGTCCGTCAGCTTGCAGTCGAAGGTCAGCGGCGGCTCGCCCAGCGTCGGGCTCACCTGCATGAACCACGTCCCGGACGTGGTGGCCTTCATGTCCAGCCGGGGCTGGTTGCGCACCCCGAGCCCCTCGGCGGAATCCACCACCCGGCCCGAGCCATCCAGCAGCCGCAGCACCACGCCGGAGTCCAGCGTCGGCAGCGTGCAGCTGAAGCGGTAGGCATGCCCCGCCACGGCCTGGAAGCGCACGACGTCCGCGTCCCCCAGGAAGGTGCTCGTCACCTTGAAGGGCGCGTCGGACGGGTCCCTCCCCGAGGCCCCCGACGGCTGGTCGCCAAAGTCATCCAGCCCCATGTCCACGAACTGGTACGTGTACGTCCCCGTCGCGCCGCCGTCGCCGGACACCTCGACGAACCAGGTGCCCTCCTCCAGCCCCGTGAAAATCCACGAGCTCCGCCGGGCATCGAGGAGGAAGCTGCTCACCTGCCGGCCGGAGCCGTCCAGCAGCCGCGGCTGGCAGCGGGGCAGCGAGTCCGACTGCGCGCCGCAGTAGAAGAAGTAGGTGTGGCCGGGCTTCGCGGTGAAGGAGAAGAGGTCCCGGTCCGACTGGCCGCGCGTGCTGGCGCTGATGCGGCCCTCCTGCGGACGGCCCTCGTCCAGCGGGGTGGCCTCCTCGGGCGAGCCCGCGTGGTCGTCCGGCGTCACGAAGGCGGCGACCTGGCACAGCAGCCCGGCGGAGTCCTCCCAGGGGCCGCAGCGGCAACTGGGCTGGCCCGCGTTGGAGAAGCACGTGCCCGCCGTGCACCGCACGCCCGCGCAGGCGACCTCGTCGTCCGCCGTCGTCTCGAATGTGGGGCCACAGCCGGCGAGCGCGAGCAGCACGGTGATGACCAGGGGAGCGGCTCCCCCTCGGAGCGAAAAGCGAAGCAAGTGCGGACCTCGGGTCGACGGCGCGCACTGGAGCTATGAACGGCGCACCGCCCCGCCAACGCACCGCCCCCGCGCGGCGCCGGCGCATGTTCCCCAGCGCACACGCCGCCCGTCGGCCGGAGGGCAGTGGCGTCCGGAGTGATGGCCCGCGCTCACTGCTCGGTCAGCGTGAAGCGCCACGGTTGCTGCGTCAGGCCCGCGCCCCCGTGGACCAGGATGAGGTACGTGCCGGAGCCATTCGCGGTGAAACCATCACCGAAGAACCCCATCAGGGAGCCGTTCGGGTCGGTCACCTGTACCGGAAGCCCGCTCACCGTCATGAACAACCGGTACCGGCGCCGCGCCACCAACTGCACCGCGAAGACGTCCTCGTCCACGACTGTCTGGAGGATTCCGGACACGGTGACCGGCAGGGTCAGCGGTGTCGCGTTGAGGGCATTGTCGCCGTGGTCGTCGGTGGCCACCTTCGCCAGCCGCAGGGTGAAGCTCTCGACGCCGGGCATGGAGCGGAGCAGGAGCGTGCGGCGCTCCATCCATGACGAGTGGACGAGGTACCGTCCGGGCCCCAGCTGGGCGAAGCCGTTCGGGAAGTGGCCCTCCGTTACCAGGGCCACGTCGCACGCGGGCTCGCAGTCGACGCGGTAGATGCCCCCCACCTCGGAGGAGAAGGCGATGGCGTCCGTGTCCAGCGGCGACTCGAACCGGCCGGTGGCGACGGCCGCCTGTCCGATGAAGGTGGCGGTCTCCGGCGTGTCGCCGTGGTCGTCCGGCCCCAGGTCCACCAACGTGAAGAAGCAGGAAGGCAGCCAGGCGGAGCCCCGCGTCAGGACGAGGTAGTACGTCCCCTCCACATCCGGCTCGAAGCCCAGCGCGCCGGAGGTCCCCTGGGCCAGCTGCACTCCCGCGGAGTCCATCACTCGCGCCCCGCACGCCTCGGACCCTCCCGACCGCAGCACGAAGACGTGGCCGGGCACACCGGTGAAGGAGAGCACGTCCGTGTCGGCCTTCGACTGGAAGGTGACGGACACCGGGAAGCCCGGCATCACCGGCGTGGCGCCCTGCGGTCCGTCCGCGTGCTCGTCGGGGCCCAGGTCGTCGAGCCGGCAGGAGGACGTCACCGGGAACGTGCCGGACGAGACGCGCAGCTCCACGACCCAGTCCTCCGTCTGCGTCGCCATGGCTCCCACGGCGGCCCTGCCCACCGCGAACTGCGGGAGGACCTCCAGCACCCGCCCGCCCGCCGTCGTCAGCCGCAGCTCCTGGTAGATGGTGGTCGTCTGCTCGCAGCTGAAGCGGTAGCCCTGGCCCGCGACGGCGCGGAAGGTGAACACGTCCCGGTCCTCCGGCGTGCTGTGCGTCACCGGGAAGGAGATGGGCTCGCGGAGGGCCTGGAGCCGCGTGGCGTCCCCGCGGCTGTCGCCATGGTCATCCTCGCCCAGGTCCAGCAGCTGGTACGTGTACGTCCCCTCGAACGTGTCATTGCCCACCTCCACGTACCAGGTGCCCGCCGTCTTCGTCCGGGCCACGCCCACCCACAGGGCCCTGCCGTCCTCCAGCAACCGGCTCACGACGAGCGGGGCCTGGCGGCCCTCCGCGTCCAGCAGGCGCGGCGTACAGTCGTCCAGCGTCACCTTCCCGCAGCGGAAGGCGTACGCGTGGTCCGCCTGCGCGGTGAAGGCGAAGAGGTCCTTGTCCCTCAGCTCCGGGCGCAGGCCCTTCTGGAGCTCCGCCGTCCGCGGGGCCATGGGCAGCGTCAGCACGGTGGCGTCCGCGGGCGAGCCCCCGTGGTCGTCCGGCGTCTCGAAGGCGCCGACCTCGCAGGCCACCCCGGCGGTGGACGCCCACGCGTCGCAGCGGCACAGGGGCTGACCGCCGTTGGAGATGCACTCACCCGCGGTGCACCGGATGCCGGCGCACGCCTCGGCGTCGCCCGGCAGCTCCACGGTGGAACCACACGCGGCCAGGACGAGCCCGCACGCCAGGATGCTCGGCAGGAGGAGCCGGAGGGACATGGGACGCTAGACCTCGCGATGCTTCCAGGTGCCGCGCCGGAAGAGGATGACCGCCGCCACCGCCAGCACGGAGAAGGCGACGGCGATGGACAGGAAGACACCCGAGGGCCCCATCCCCACCGGCCCGGCGAGCACCCAGGCCAGGGGCACCTCCAGCAGCCAGAAGCAGCAGATGTTGAGGACGGTGGGCGTGGTGGTGTCGCCCGCGCCGTTGAAGGCCTGCGACAGCACCATGCCGAACGCATAGAAGAGGAAGCCGCTGCTGACGATGCGCAGCGCGTGGGCCGCGTGGGAGATGACCTCCGGCTCGCGGGAGAAGGCCGCCACCAGCGGCTCGGCGGTGACGAAGAACACCACCCCCACCGTGCCCAGGAAGATGGCGTTGATGCGGGCCGCCGTCCACACCGCCTGCTCCCCCCGCTCCGGCCTGCGCGCGCCCAGGCTCTGCCCCACCAGCGTGGTGGCCGCGTTGCTCAAGCCCCACGAGGGCAGGAGCGCGAAGAGGACGATGCGCAGGGCGATGGTGTAGCCCGCCACCGCCGCGCTGCCGAACGTCGCGACGATGCGCGCCAGCACCACCCAGCTGGTGGTGTTCACCAGCGCCTGCGCGGTGCCCGCGCCGGACAGCTTCAGCATGGACAGCATCGTCCCCGGCTCCAGCTTCAGGTGCTCGCGCCGCAGCTTCAGCCGCCCGTCGCCGCGCACCAGCCGGTAGAGCTGGTACACCACGCCGCAGCTGCGGCCGAACGTCGTGGCCACCGCCGCGCCCATGACGCCCAGCTCCGGGAAGGGGCCCACGCCGAAGATGAGCATGGGGGCGAGGACGATGTTGATGGCATTGGCCAGCCACAACACGCGCATGGAGATGGCCGCGTCCCCGGCGCCGCGGAAGATGGCGTTGATGAGGAAGAGCAGCAGCACGCTGCCCATGCCGCCCAGCATCACCTGCGTGTAGCGCACGCCATGCTCCAGCACCCACGGCGAGCCGCCCATCAGCGCCATCAGCGGCCGCGCGAAGACGACGCCCGCCACCGAGATGGGGGCCGAGAGCGCCAGGCCCAGGCCAATGGCCTGCACCGCGGTGCGCGCGGCCCGCTCCGGGTCTCCCTCGCCGATGCGCCGGGACACCAGGGCCGTGGCGCCGATGCTCAGCCCCATGGCCGCCGCGTAGATGATGGTGAGCAGCGACTCCGTCAGCCCCACCGTCGCCACCGCGTCCGCCCCCAGGCGGCCGACGAAGAACACGTCCACCACGGCGAAGACGGACTCCATCACCATCTCCAGCACCATGGGCACGGAGAGCAGGAAGATGGCCCGCCGGATGGGCAGCCGCGTGAGGTCCTGCCGCGTCCCGTGGACCGCCTCCTTCAAGGACGTCCACAGCCCGGGGGACGCCGCCTCGGGCAGTCCTCCGGCCTCGACCACCGGTGATGAGTCCGCACCGGCGGGAGATGATTCCGACGACATTGCATGCCTCCGTGCCGCCCTTGTGTCAGGAAGGTGCGACCGCGTCCAGGGACGGAACCGACGCCGTCACCTGACCCGGCGCGTGTGACCCGGACCCGGAGTGGGCCCCGGCCGCTGCCCGCCCCCTTCCCGAGGGGAAACCACGATGGCCCACCGCCCGATTTCCGGACCACCGAACGGTGGAATGGGACCTGGAGACGATGCCGCCCGCCCAAGCGTCGGAGGGTCGACAACCTACCTGCGCCGCGGGGCCGTCCTTAAGTCGGAGGGCCGGGTGTAGGGTGCCCGCACAATGGGAATCAGCCTGCCACCCGTGAGTCCGACCGGGGCGCCCACCGGGGGGGCCGCGCATTTCAGTCTGGCCAGCAGCGCCCGGGTCCTGGGGACGCTCCACCTGGGCCCTGGCGCCGTCATCGCCCAGGGCGCGGTCATCCGCTCCCAGGGGGGTGCTGTGCGGCTGGGGGCGGGCGCGGCCGTGCTGGAGAACGCCAGCGTCACCGGCACGTCCGAGCACCCCGTCCTCGTGGGCGAGCGGGCGGTGCTGGGCCACCGGTGCGTCGTGCTGGGCGCGGAGGTGGGAGCCCTGTCCGAGGTGGGCAGCGGCTCCATCCTCATGCCCTTCGCCCGGGTGGGCGCGCGCTGCCTCGTGGCCGAGGGCACCGTCATCCCCTCCGGCATGGTGGTGCCGGACGAGTCGGTGGTGGAGGGCCGCCCCGGCCAGCTCCTCCGCCGCGCCACCGCCGAGGACCTGGAGCGCCTGCGCCGGCTGCGCGGCGGCAACCTCTCACTGCCCGGTCAGCCCCTCACCTCCTTTTCCGCGAGAGACCGCGCCGAGGATGCCCCCATGGGACAGCTCTACACGTTTCGGGACAAGCACCCGCTCGTCCACCCGACGGCCACCCTCTTCTCCACCGCCGAGGTGTCCGGCGACGTCGTCATCGGCCCCGGCTGCATCATCGGTCCCGGGGTGAAGATTGTCGGCGACTCCGAGGGGCCCGTGCGCCTGGGCGCGGGCGTGCAGGTGCTCGCCAACACCGTGTTGCACCTGCCACAGGACAGCGGACTGGTGCTGGAGGACGGCGTCATCATCGGCCCGGGCTGCACGGTGCACGGCTGCCACGTGGGCGCGGGCACCGTGGTGGAGCCGGGCGTCATCCTCTGCGACGGCAGCCGCCTGGGCAGAGGCTGCCTCGTGGGCGCGGGCAGCCTGGTGAAGCCGCTCTCCAGCTTCCAGGACGGCGCGCGGGTGGAGGGCTTCCCGGCGGTGCAGACGGGCACGCTCTCCACGCCGCCGCCTCCGCCGCGCTGGGCCCTGCGGCCCGAGGACCTGGCGAGCCTGCGGCGCGTGGGCTAGCCCTCCGCGCGCCGCCGGGCGGGCCTCAGGTGGCGGGGCTCGGGGCCTCGGGCAGGGTGAGCTCGAAGCGCGTCCCGTCGCCCGGCTTCGACGTCACCTCCAGGGTGCCGCCGTGGGCGAGGGCCACCTGCCGCGCCAGGTACAGGCCCAGGCCCAGCCCGGTGGAGCCGGGGCCTCGCGCGAAGCGCTCGAAGAGGGTGTCGAGCATGTCGGGGGCAATGCCCGGGCCCTGGTCGGTGACGGCGATGCGCGCCTGACGGCCCTCGGGGCGCACCTGCCACTGGACGTCCAGGCCCACGGGCAGGCCCGCGGGCGAGTGCTTCAGCGCGTTCGCGGTGAGGTTCTCCAGCACCTGCCGCAGGCGGTCCGCGTCGGCGACGACGACCAGCTCGTCCGGCCCCCGGTACTCCACCACGCGCCCGGGGCCGCGCATGGCGGCGGCCACCTCTTTCGCCAGGGCCACCACGTCCACCGGCCCCGGGCGCAGGGTGAAGAGGCCCTGGTCCAGGCGGCTGACGTCCAGCAGGTCCGAGACGAGCCGCGAGAGCGCCTTGAGCGAGGCGAGCGCGCCGTCCGCGTCCCGCTGGTAGTCCGCGGCGTGGTCGCGCGTGGCGCGCCGCTGGATGAGCTCGATGCGCGCGCGCAGCGGCATGAGGTGGTTGGCCATGTCATGGGCGAGCACCGTGACGAGCTCCTCGGCCGCCGCGCGCCGCGCGCTCCGCGTGGCCAGCTTCGTCAGCTCCTGCACCAGCTCCACCCGGTGCGCCACCGTCCCCACCCAGCGGGCCACCGCCACCAGGAAGCGCATGTCGTCCGGGACGAAGAAGTCCGGCTCCGCCGAGGACACGCCCAGCACGCCCCGCGTCTCGCCGCCGATGGGCAGCGGCACCATCAGCGAGGACTTTATCCCCAACCGGTGCTTGATGCCGGGCAGCTCCTCCGGGTCCTCGTCCGCGCGGTTGTTCAGGAAGGGCTGCTCGGACTCGTACGCCTGCACGGCGCGGCCCCCGTTGGCCAGCGGCAGCCGGTCCAACCCGAGCGCCTTCTGCTTGCGCCCCATGGGCGTGTCACTCGTCCCCGCCGCCACCAGCGTCTGCGTGGACACGTCGAGGAAGAAGATGTCGACCTTGTCCGCCCGGAGCAGGTCCGAGATGACCAGGCTGGCCCTGTTCATCGTCGGCCGCAGCTCGGCCGCCGGGAGCGCGAGCAGGCTCTCCAGCGCATGGAGCAGGCGGTCCCTGCGTTCACCCTGGGTCTGGGAGGTTCCGTCACTCACGGAAGAGAAGGTGGGCTCCCTGCCCCTTCCGGTCTACGGGGCCGCGCTTCACACCGACGGCGGCGCACCGCCCGCCCGCGAGGCCGCACGGCGGGCCGGCAAGGGCAGCACGGTGCGGAAGCTCAGCGAGTAGCGCAGGTGCTTCACCGGGGACAGCGTGTGCTGCCACACCGAGCGCGCCTCCCCGGCCAGCACGTAGGCGGAGCGCGGCGCCAGCTCCAGGGCGGCCGTCTCGTACGCCTCGCCCACCTTGCGCCGGAAGCGCATCCGCGCCGCGCCCAGCAGGGACACGCCGATGACGCAGGGGCCGAACATGGGCGCGTCCCGGTGCCAGCCGATGCTCGCGCCCGGAGGGTAGCGGGAGACGAGGACCTCCTCGAGCGCATGGGGCTCCACCCCCGCCACGCTGGCACAGCGGTCCCTCAAGGGAAGGAGGAAGCGCGGAATGGGGGCCGCGGGAGAAATCCGCCAGGACTCGTAGCCGTAGTCCCAGCCGTAGTGCGCCACCGTGCGCCGGGCCACCACGCCGTGCATATGAATCTCCTTGAAGTCGAGCGCCGCACACGCGTCCGCGAGCGCGCGCTCCTCCTCCTCCGAGAGGAAGTCGGGCAGGTAGCGCAGTCCTTCCGGCAGCACCGTCATGAGGGGAAGGTGGGAAGCCAGCGCCCCGCTGGCAACGACGTCCGCGGCAGCGCTGGCGAGCGCCCAGGCAACGGCTCCCGGGAGTGCTCCGGCGCCCCACCATCCAAATCCTCAAGGAGGAGAATGAATGGAGGTGGAGAGTCGCGCGATGCTCCAGGCGCTCGGTGACGAGGGGTTGCGTGAAATCCACCGCGGGCGCCGCTACGTGGTGCTGCGCGGTTTCAAACAGGACGGCGAGCCCCTGGTCGTCAAGCGCGTGCTGTCCGGCCCGCTCGCCGCCGGCAGCATGGCCATGCTGCGCCACGAGTACTCGCTCCTGCGCTCCCTCAATGGCGAGGTGCCCGGCGTCTCGCGCCCGGTGACGCTGGAAGAGGACGCGGCGAGCGTGCCCTCCCTCATCCTGGAGGACGCCGGCCCGCAGAACCTCCAGGAGTGGCTGGGGCGCCGCCCGGTGGCCATGGACGCCTTCCTGGAGCTGGCCCTCCAGCTGGCCGGCATCATCGCCAGCCTGCACCAGCAGCACGTCATCCACCGCGACCTCAACCCCACCAACATGGTGGTGGGCGCCGGCAGCCGGCACGTCACCGTCGTCGACTTCGACCTCGCCACGCGCGTGGCCGGCCTGCCCCCCAGCCACGAGATGCCGGGGGAGCTGCAGTGGGCCCTGCCCTACGTAGCCCCCGAGCAGACCGGGCGGATGAACCGGCCCATCGACCACCGCGCGGACCTCTACTCGCTGGGCGCCACCTTCTACGAGCTGCTCACCGGGCTGCCGCCCTTCGTGTCCATGGACCCGGCCGAGCTGGTGCATGCCCACCTGGCGAAGCCGCCCGTGCCACCCGCCTTCGCCAACCCCGCCGTCCCGAAAATCCTCTCGGACCTGGTGCTGAAGCTGCTCGCGAAGATGCCGGAGGGGCGCTACCAGAGCGCCGAGGCGCTCCTCGCGGACCTGCTGGAGGCGCGGCGCCGGCAGGCCTCGGGGCCCGTGGGCTCGTTCGAGCTGGGCCGCGTGGACCTGGCCCGGCAGCTCACCTTCCCCCGGCGCCTGTACGGCCGGGGACGCGAGCTGGCGCGGCTGCGCGAGGCGCTGGAGCGCGTGCGCCACGGCCGCAGCGAGGGCGTCCTGCTCGCGGGCGAGGCGGGCATCGGCAAGTCGGAGCTCATCCGCGAGCTGGGCCGCCGCGCCGCGCCGGGAGACCACGTGCTGAGCGGCAAGTTCGCCATCATCCAGGGCAATGTGCCCTACCCGGCCTTCGTGGAGGCCTTCCAGTCCCTGATGCACCAGCTGGAGGAGCAGCCCCCGGAGGTGCGCGAGGGCTGGCGGCACCGGCTGCTCGCCGCGATGGGCCCCAACAGCCGCGTCATCAGCGACATCATCCCGGAGCTGGACGCGCTGCTGGGCCCCCAGCCCACGCCCCTCGCGCTGGAGCCGGTGGAGGCCGCGGCGCGGCTGCAGCTCGTCTTCCAGTCCTTCGTCCAGGCGCTCGCGTCCGCCGAGCACGTGCTCGTGCTGTTCCTGGAGGACCTCCAGTGGGCGGACCCCGGCTCGCTCCAGCTCCTCCACCACCTGGCCATGGACCCGGACTCGTGCCACGTGCTGGTGGTGGGCGCGTACCGGCCGCGCGAGGTGGACGAGGCCCACCCGCTGTCCCGGCTGCTGGCGTCCCTGCGCGAGGAGAAGGCCATGCCCTTCCGGACGCTCGAGTTGGCCCCGCTGGATTTGCCCGCCGTCACCGCGCTGTGCGCCGACACCTTCCGCTGCCCCCCCTCGCGGGCGCGCCCGCTGGCGGACTGCCTGTTGCGCAAGACGGCCGGCAACCCGCTCTTCCTCACCCGGCTGATGCGGCTGCTCCACCACTCCGGCCTGCTGGCCTTCGACCTGGAGCGCGGCGAGTGGCGGTGGGATCTGGACCGGCTGGAGCGGGTGCAGGTGACGGAGAACGTGGTGGAGCTGATGATGGCCACCATCCGCCGGCTGCCGGAGCGGGCCCAGCGCGCGCTGACGGTCTCCGCCTGCCTGGGAGACCGGGTGCAGCTGTGGCTCCTGTCCGCGCTGATGGAGGACCGTGAGGGCGACGCGGCCTCGGCGCTCTGGTGCCTGTTGCGCGAGGGGCTGCTCGTCCCGGAGCGCGAAGCCGGCAGGCTGCCGCGCGGCAACGGGCTCGGGACGGCCGACGTGCAGGCCCGGGAGGCGACGTACGTCTTCGCGCATGACCGGGTCCGCCAGGCGGCGTACGCCCTGCTCTCCGAGGACGAGCGGCGGCGCCTGCACCACGAGGCCGGGCGCCTGCTGCTGCGGGAAATCCGCGGAGACCTGCTCGACGACCGGCTCTTCGCGGCGGCGGACCACTTCCACCTGGGCCTGGAGCGGCCGGGCGGGACGGTGGACGGGATGGAGCTGGCCGAGCTCAACCTGCGCGCGGGCCTCAAGGCCAAGGGGACGTCGGCGTTCGGCGCGGCGCTGGTGTACCTGCTGCGCGGCATCCAGCTGCTGCCCCGCGAGCAGTGGGGCTCGCGTCAGGAGCAGGTCTTCCGCCTGCACAAGGAGGCGGCGGAGTGCGCCTACTTCTCGGGGGACGTCACCCTGGCCGGGGAGCTGATGCGCACCGCGCTGGAGCATGCGCCCTCGCGGCTGGAGAAGGCGAACCTGCACTGCCTCCTCGTGCTCGCCAATGCCATCAACGCCCGCTTCGACGAGGCGCTCCGGTGGGGGCTCGAGGGGCTGCGGCTGTTCGGCATGGAGCTGCCGGAGCGCGACTACACCCAGGCGCTCACGGCGGAGCTGGACCGGGTGGCCATCCACATGCGGGGCCGCACGGTGGAGGAGCTGCTGGACGCCCCGCGCATGGAGGACCCGGAGCTGCTGGCCTGTGTGCGGCTGCTGGCGGAGCTGGACAACGCGGCCTTCTACATCCACCCGGAGCTGTTCGGCCTCGTCAACACCCGCGCCCTCAACCTCACGCTGGAGCACGGCAACTCCCCCTGGGCGCCCGTGGTGTACGGAGGGCACGGGCTGATGATGACCCTGCGCGGGGGCGACCTGGTATCCGGCCATGCCTTCGCGACCATGGCGGCGGAATTGGGCCGGAGGCAGGGAGACCCCCGCCAGGAGTGCCGCGCGCTCATCTCGCTCCTGCAACTCAACTACTGGAGGAGGCCGCTGCGCACCAACCTCCCCCTGGTGCGCCGCGCCTTCGCGGTGGGGCTCGCCGGGGGGGACCTGCACTTCGCGGGCTATGCGCTCATCAGCGGCGCATCCACCGAGCTGACCCTGGGCATCGAGCTGCCCCGGGTGCTCGTCTCCATCGAGTCGTGCCTGTCCTTCTTCCGCAAGTGCGGCGAGCTGCCCATGCAGGACAGTGCCACCCTCATCCGCCAGACCATCCGCGCCCTCCAGGGCCATACCCGCCAGCCGGCCCGCTTCGATGACGACGACTTCGACGAGGCGTCCTTCCTCGCCAGGAAGGAGCTGGCGTCCCTCAACCGCGGCTTCCACGCCATGCTGCGCCTGCTCGTCGCATACCTGCTGGGCGACTTCGAGGAGGCCCGGAGGCTGGCCGAGCTGGCGGGCCCCCTCGCGGTGCACGTCCAGGGCTCGCACCGCATCCCCGAGTTCAACGTCGTGACGTCGCTGCTGCTGGTGGCCCGGTGTGACGAATCGCCGACGGGCCGGGAGGAGGCCCTGGCGCGCATCGCCGACAACCAGCGCCAGCTGGGCGCGTGGGCGGAAGCGTGCCCGGAGAACTTCCGCCACAAGCACCAGCTCGTGGCCGCGGAGGTGGCCCGGCTCGAGGGGCGGCACGTGGAGGCGATGGCCCTCTACGACGCCGCCATCGACGGGGCCCACGCCGAGGGCTTCCTCCAGGACGAGGCCCTGGCGAACGAGCTGGCGGGGCGCTACTACCACGCGCTGGGCCGCAGGCGCTTCGCGGCGCTCCACCTGCGCACCGCCCTGGAGGGGTTCGCCCGCTGGGGCGCATGGGCCAAGGTGGCGCTGCTGGAAGAGGAGTTCCCGGACCTGAAGTCCCCGGGCGGGAGGGCCTGGAGCGTCCCCGGCACCCCTTCGGAGGACGCGGGGCCGCAGGGCCCGGCGCTGGATTTGCGCAGCCTGCTCAAGGCCTCCGCGACGCTGGTGGGCGAGGTGGTGCTGGACCGGCTGCTGGAGAAGCTGATGGCGGTGTGCCTGGAGTCCGCGGGCGCGACGCGGGGCGCGCTGGTGCTGGACGAGGCGGGCACCCTGGTGGTCCGCGCGCTGGGCACCGTGGCGGAGCCCGTCAGCCTGGAGCACACGCCCCTGGTCTCCGCGAGCACCGTCCCCGCCACGCTGGTGGAGCACGCGTGGCTGACGGGAGAGACGCTCGTGCTGGGGGACGCGGCGCACCAGGGCCGCTTCGTCAACGACCCGCGCGTCGTCCAGCGCGCCGTGAAGTCCGCCCTGGCCGTGCCCATCCAGCGGCAGGCGCGGACGGTGGGCGTGCTCTACCTGGAGAACGACCTGGCCACGCACGCCTTCCCTTCCGAGCGCGTGGGCGTGCTGCGAGCGCTGTCCTCGCAGCTCGCCATCTCCCTGGAGAACAGCCAGCTCTTCGAGCGGCTCAACGTGGAGGTGCGGGAGCGCCGCAAGGCGGAGGCCACCGTGCGCTTCCTGGCGGAGTCGGGGCTGGCGCTGGCCGAGTCGCTGGACTTGGAGCTGACGCTGGCGAAGGCCACCCGCATGGTCGTCCCCTTCCTGGCGGACTGGTGCATGTTCATCGTCGCCGAGGACGGCGAGCGCGTGCGGGTGGCCGCCTCCGCGCATGCGGACCCCCAGAAGGAGGCCGGCATGCGCGCGCTGCTGGAGAAGTACCCGCCCGACTGGAACTCGCCGGCCTCCATCATGGGCGTGCTGCGGACGGGCCGCCCCCTGCTGCGCGCCGAGCTCACCGCCGAGGTGCTGGCGGAGGCGGGGCAGGGGCCGGAGTACGTGAAGGGCATCCTGGCGCTGGGCTCGCGCACGGCCATGCACGTGCCGCTGACCTCACGGGGCAAGACGCTGGGGGTCATCACCCTCGCCACGGGCGCGGCCGGCCGCCGCTACAGCGAGGCGGACCTGGACCTGGCGCAGGAGCTGGCCCGGCGCGTCGCCGTCTGCATCGACAACGCGCGCCTGTACCGCGCCTCCCAGGACGCCATCCGGCTGCGCGACGAGTTCCTCAGCGTCGCCTCGCACGAGCTCAACACGCCCCTCACGTCGCTGCGGCTGATGGTGCAGTCGCTCTTGCGCCACGCCCCCCGGGACATGCCGGAGGCCGCGGCGCGCGCCCTGCGCACGGTGGACGGCCAGTCGCTGCGGCTGGCCACGCTCATCGAGGAGCTGCTCGACGTCTCGCGCCTGCACGCCGGCCGGCTGGACCTGGACCTGGAGCGGGTGGACCTGCGGGACGTCATCCACCACGTGGCCACGCGCCTGCGCGAGCCGCTGGAGCGGGCGGGCTGCGCGCTGGAGGTGCGCGTCGAGGGCCCCATCCCCGGGCGCTGGGACGCCATGCGCCTGGGGCAGGTGCTGCTCAACCTGCTCTCCAACGCCATCAAGTTCGGCGCCGGCAAGCCCATCCTCGTCGAGGCCGGCGTGGAGCACGGCACGGCGTGGCTGCGCGTGAGGGACCACGGCATCGGCATCGCGCCGGACCGGCTGCCGCACATCTTCGACCGCTTCGAGCGCGCCGTGTCCGTGCGCGCCTATGGCGGCCTGGGACTGGGCCTGCACCTGGTGCGCGAAATCCTCACCGCGCTCGGCGGGAGCATCCAGGTGGAGAGCACCCTCGGCGTCGGTACCTCCTTCACCGTGGAGCTGCCGTGCGCCGGGCCGCCCCAGGAGGCGTCGGAGCCCGCGGACGTGGCGGGGCTGGCGCCCGGCTGAGCAGACGGACGGGCGCTGGAGCCCCCCGCCCCGGGTCCGCCCGCCAGGCAGGCGGGCGTCCTCGCGGGACACGCTCCGCCACCGGGTCGCCCGGGCCCCCGGGAGTGCGGCGCGGACCCGGGGCCTCGACGCTCGCCGGTGGGGACTGTTCCAATGCGCCGCCCAGGCACCGCGCGCGCCGGCCCCGCGACAGGGAGCCTTCGCGGCGCGTGGTGGCACGCCCACGCCATGCTCGTCCTCCGCCGCCCCGTCCTCCTCTCGCTGGCCCTCTTCGTCCTCGGCGCACCGTTCCGGGGAGGGCTGTGGCCCTCGTGGCTGCTGGCCCTCACGCTGGCGGTGCTCGCGCTCGATGAGCTGAAGCCCTCCGCCTATGTCGCGCGGGCGCCTCGGTGGCTGGCGCGGCCGTGGCTCGGCATCATCGGCGGCGCGGTGCTCGGCCTCGCCGCGCTGGGCTTCGGCGCGTGGACCTTTGGCCAGGTGCTGTGGCTGGCGGGCGCGGGCGTCTTCCTGCACGACGCGTGGAAGCGCGGCGAGCCGCGGCACCTGGGCGCAGCCCTGAAGCGCGCGGCCGAGGCGTCCGGGCCCTCCGAGGTGCTCCCGGCGGGAAGCGAGGCCGCGGGCTCCAGCAAGCGCGTCCTCCTCACGTTGGGGCTGTTCGCCGGGGCCTTCCTCCTGTCGGGGTACGGCAACATGCCCGGCGCGCCGCGGCTGGGGCTGGTGTGGCTGGCCGTCATCGCGCTGCTGGTGGCGCAGACCTTCCGTCCGGACCTGGCCGCGCGCCTGCCCGCGTGGCTGCGCCGCCCCACGCTGGGCGCGGCCGCGTGCGTCGTGTTCCTGCTCGTGGCGGTGTCCATCGGCAGCTTCACGCCGGGGTTCCTGCTGTGGGTGGCGGCCACCGCCGTCTTCCTGCGCGACGCGGCGCTGCGAAGAGAGCTGGGCCCCTTCGAGCCGCGGCTGCTGTGGCGCGGCTGGGGCCGGCGCGTGGCGGTGGTGGGCGTGTGCTTCGCCGCCATGTGCATGGCCGAGGACTGGGACAACAGCTACTCCACGCCCGGCTACTCCCACAGCAGCTCGTCTTCCAGCACGTACTACAACTCCCAGGGTGACCTGATGGAGCGCACCGTCACCACGCGCGAGTGGGTGCCGGGCAGCAACTTCGGCGGTGACACCACCGCGTGGGACTACGCCAACGGGCTGCCCGCGCTCGGGCTGCTGGCCGTGCTGGCCCTGCTCGCGTGGAAGGGGCCGGGACATCCGCTGCTGGCGCGCGCCGCGCCGCTCGCCGTCCTCGCGCCCCTGGGGCTCTGGGCCCTCTCCCACATCCTCGAGAACCACCGCATCATGAAGGGCTTCGAGGGCAGCAGCGGCCACGTGAGCGAGGGCGGCGGCCCCTGGTACTTCCTCTTCGGGCTCATCATCGCCGCGGTGGGCGTGGCGCTGCAGGGCCGCCGGACGCTCCCCGAGGCTCCGGCGGCCGCCACGCCCGTCCCCTGAAACGACAGCACCCGGGAGGCCTGAGAGGCCGCCCGGGTGCCGGTGCTTCATTCAGCGCTTGGGACTAGTAGTTGCCCAGCAGCGACACGCCCGAGTAGGCCGTGTAGCCGCGGATGTTCACGTAGTACGTGCCCGACGTGGTCTTCGCCGCCAGGCTGCACGACTCGGCGTTGCCAGACTTGTACGGACGGCAGTCGTACACGGTGGACGTCGGGGCGGAGTTGAAGCGCACGTACAGGTCCGCGTCACCCGTGCCACCGGAGATGGAGATGGTGGCGGCGGTGTTGGCCGGCACGGCCAGGGTGTAGTTGGCCGACACGGAGCCGGAGGCGCCGGACAGGCCCGTCTTCGGAACGCCGCGCGTCAGCACGTTGCCCGTCGGAGGCGTGCCCGTGGTGTACGCGCCCAGCAGCGTCACGCCCGAGTAGGTCGAGTACGCGTTGAGCATGACGTGGTAGGTGCCCGCCTGGATGTTGGTGATGGTGCACGTCTCCGCGTTGCCACCCTGGTACGGGCGGCAGTCGTACGTGGCGGAGTCCGGCGCGGCGCCGAAGCGCACGTACAGGTCCGCGTCACCCGTGCCACCGGAGATGGTGAACTTCAGGCTGGTGGCGCCCGTGGGGACGACCAGGGTGTAGTACTTGTTGTTGCCCGCGCTGTCGCCGATGCCCGTCACCGCGACGTTGTTGGTCAGCGGGGTGCTGGTCGGGGGCGGGGTGGTGACGCCCACGCCCACCGCTTCCCAGGCGGCCTTCACGGCATCCTGCGTGGCCTGGTCATAGCCCAGGTCCGCGGCGGCCTGGATGGTCCAGGTCTTCGCGTTCGCGAAGTTGGTGGAGGCCGTGTAGATGTCGCTGTTGGCCTTGTACCAGATGCGGGCGGCCTTCTCGACGCCGATGGCCGGCACGTTGATGGTGGAGCGGCCGCGCGGGTGCAGACCCCCCTTGGACAGCAGCGCGAAGGCCAGGTTGGGCACGCCGGAGCTGTAGTGCACGTCGGTGGACGACGTCACGTTGGCCGCCCAGTCCTTGGACACGCCGTCCTTGGCCGGGTCATCCATGTAGCGGAGCGCGTCGTTCGCGGTGCCCGGGGTCCACACGTCCTCGCCAACCATCCAGATGGCGGCGGCGGTGCTCCAGGTGCCCGAGGCCTGGCTCTCGCAGACGGCGGCGAAGGTGTCGGACATGGCCTCGTTCAGGCCACCGGACTGACCGGAGTAGGTGAGGTTGGACTCGTACTCCGTCACGGCGTGGGTCAGCTCGTGGACGGTGACGTCCGCGTCCTTGCCCAGCTCGATGGAGTTCACGCCATCGCCGTCGCCGTACACCATCTGCGTGCCGTCCCAGTAGGCGTTCACGTAGTTGGTGCTGTAGTGCACGGTGCTGGTGAGCGCCGCGCCCGCGTTGTTGAAGGAGTCGCGGTTGAACAACGACTTGTAGCAGTTGTACGTGTAACCGAGCATGTCGTAATTCATGTCGATGTGCGAGTCGCCCGTGGCGGCCTGGCCCTCGCTGCGGCGCAGGGTGCCCGGGGTGCTCGTGCCGTTGTTGGCCGAGTGCACCCGACGGTTGAGCGCCGAGTGGATCTGCGGGAAGCGCGCGGCAATCTGGCCGTCGCGGGCATCCACATAGACCAGGTCGACAAGCGGCATGCCGTCCAGCTGCGCGCCGGACACGCGGACTTCCCAGGCCAGGTGCAGCTTCTCGGCCTCGTCGCGCACGTACACCAGGCGGGGGGTGCCGGTGGCGCCGATGCCGGTGCCGGCGGTCGCCTTCACGGCGGCCTGCGCGGCGGCGGCGGCGGCCACGGTGGCCTTCGCGGGCAGCGCCACGCCGTCACGGGCGGAGCCGTTGGCCAGGTACACGGTGCCGTTGGGGCGAACGTGGACGAGGAGCTCGCCGTTCACCACGGGCAGGCCGTTCTTGGTCTGCGAGTAGCGCAGGTGCTGGTTGCCCAGCTCGTCCGTGCGCGCGCTGCGCAGGTACATGTCCTCCGGGCTCAGGCGGAACACCGGCGCCACGGCCGCCAGCGTCGGAGCCGCCGCGATGGCGGCCTGACCGACACCCATCGCCGTCAGCGAGCGCTCCACCTTGCCGAGCTCACCGCGGATGGTGGACGGGATGCCGTCCTCGTGAACGCCGATGACACCGGCGTTGTCGAGGGCACCCAGCGAAGCCTGGATGTCCTCCCCTCCCTTCCCCTGCCCGGACTCGTCACCCGCCGCGGGGTCGACCGCCGCGCCGCACGCAGTGAGAGCCAGGCCCAGCCATGCCGCTCCAAACTTCTTCAAGACTCGAATAGCCAACGAAATACCTCCAGGGAGAAAGGCCCGCTATTCCTGACACACCTGGAATATGAATTTCAAACCCCCAGTGCGTGATTTCTGTTTCAAAGTGTTTCGTTACTTGCGGAGGCTTGTTTTCCGAGGGGTGGGGACCCCATTTCGTAAATTTTATTTACGCTATTTTCCCTGTGGAACAAGAATGCTCCAGTCGATGTGTGGCCTGAAGACCACAATACTTCCCGTGAAAGGGATTGGGTGTGGCAGGGGCAGCGTCGCGTAATGAACCGAAATGGACGGCGGAAGAATCGTCCCCGGGGGCCCCCGTCAGAAGGGACAGAACGCGGCGCAACCCGCCGCGACTGGAGGCCGTCATGAACGGGAAGATGATTCGAGTGCTCGTGGTCCTCGCGATGTCCGTCGGGAGTCCGGTTCTCGCCGACGTGCACGGCGCTTCCAGCATCCGCGTCGGAGAGCCGTACGGGCGGGTGGAGAACAACCGCGCCGAGCGCGAGCGGCTCGCCCGCCTCGAGCGCGAGCGGCTGGAGCGGGAGCGGGTGGCTCGCATCGAGCGCGAGCGCAAGGAGCGCCTGGAGCGGGAGCGGATGGCCCGCATCGAGCGCGAACGGGCGGAACGCGAGCGCGAGCGACTGGCCCGCATCGAGCGGGAGCGGGCAGAACGCGAGCGGGAGCGGCTGGCCCGTATCGAGCGGGAGCGGGTGGAGCGCGAACGGCTCGCCCGCCTCGAGCGGGAGCGGGTGGAGCGCGAGCGGCTCGCCCGCATCGAGTGGGAGCGCAAGGAGCGCCTGGAGCGTGAGCGGCTGGCCCGCATCGAGCGGGAGCGCTGGGAGCGGGAGCACGGCCACTCGACGCGTGGGGGCACGGCCTACGGCTCGCGGCGCGGATGAGCGGCGGTAGGAGGACCGCGGGCCGCCGAGCGCGGCCCGTGGCTCAAATCCAGAAGGCCATGTCGCGCTCGGCCTCCTCGGGGCCGGCGCCATGGCCGCCCTCGCGCAGCCAGCGGCGATACGCCTCGATGTCGGCGTGGTGCAGGTCCGCCTCGGTGCCGGAGTAGACGCCACCACCGGGCCCGTCGAGCAGCGCCTCACGCTGGATGCCCATGATGACCACGTCCTGCTGGATGACCTGCCGCGTGTACCAGCGCACCAGCGGCTTCAGCGCCCGTCCCACCAGCGCCCCCGGCACGTCCACTGGCAGCCGGTAGCTGATGGCCGTGTAGACGAGGCTGTCCGTGGCGCCGACGGGGGTGCACTGCGAGTTGATGACGAAGCCGTGGTCTCCCCAGAGGTAGTCCACGCGGGTGACGTTGGGGACGTAGTACTTGTCCGTGTGGAGCAGCGGCAGGCCGCTCGGGTTGAAGAGGCGGCCGAGCCCGGTGACGGTGTCCTGCTCCTGCTTGTACGTCACCAGCACGCTGCCCGCGGTGCGCCGCACCGTGGCGGGGACGCGCCTGCTCGCCGGCTTCCGGAACCAGCCCGGGTGGACGAAGAGCGTATGCGGCACGTCCATGAAGTTCTCGACGAGGTTGGTCACCCCGTTCGGGAAGCGCGTCACCATGAAGTAGACGGTCCATCCGGGCTGTCCCCAGTACGGGACGCGGAACGGCCCGGCCCGGGCGCGCGAGGCGTCGGGGCCCCCCATGAAGACGAAGACGAGCCCATCCTGCTCCACCGTCGGGAAGCGCTGGAGTTGGCCCAGCTTGCAGGGCTCGGACTGGAGTCCCTCGCGCGCGCAGGCGTCCGCGTCCAGCAGCTCACTCCGCTGCGAGGGGCCGAGCGAGGGCACCTCCACCACCGCGCCGGACGCGTCGTAGACCCAGCCGTGGTACGGGCAGCCGAGGCGCCCGTCGAACACGGCCCCGCGTGACAGCCGCGCGTTGCGATGCAGGCACCTGTCGCGCAGGGCGGCGGGCCGGCCGTGCGCGTCGCGGAAGAGGACCACGCCCGTGCCGAAGAGGGTGCGCGCGAGCGGCGTGCCCGCCTTCAGCTCCGTGGAGAGACAGGCCACGTACCAGTAGTCCTTCAGCGCGCCACAGCGGGCCAGGTCGGCCTCCGCCTCGAGGTCCACGTTGGGCGCGCGGAGCGCCTCGACGGGTTGCAGGTGCAGGGGCTGTCTCATACGCGGACCTCGGAGAGGTGGTCGGACCCGCCGGGCTGGCGGTGCAGGTCCATGGACGGGAGCTGTCTCATGCGCGGGCCTCGGAGAAGTGGGCGGACCAGCCAGGCTGGCGGTGCAGGTCCATGGGCTTGATGTCGCCGGCGCGCTGGCCGAGCGCGATACAGCGGGCCTCGTAGCGGCGGGCCCCTTCCGAGACGCGCACGGCGCGCACCGGGCCGAGCTGTCCCAGCTCGCGCGCGTAGCGGTAGTGGTGGCCCTCGTGGAGCGCGCGTTCCACGGCGGCGGCCGCCTCGGCGAGGCGCGCGTCGGGCGCGGCCGTGTCCAGGAAGAGCCGGTAGGCGGGAGGCTCCGGCGCCGCGTGCCACTCGGGGGCGAGCATGGCGAAGGCGGGACGTGCGCCGCCGAAGAGGGCCGGGAGCTCGGCGTCCAGCACGGCGGCGACGCGCGTGGCGGCGAGCTTCTCCCCCACGAGGTCGCAGACGGAGTCCGCGCGGCCGAGGAAGCGCAGGCAGGGCGTGGCGTACCGGAAGCCCTCCACGCGCACGAGGTCTCCCAGCCGGTAGCGCAGCAGTCCGCCGGAGGTGGAGAGGAGCACCGTGTACGTGCGGCCCCGCTCCAGCTCGTGCGCGAGGCGCGGGCGCGCCTCGGGACGCTCGGCGTCGAGGAACTCGAAGAAGTGGCTGCGGACGGCGAGCACGGGCGCGGGCGCGTCGAAGAGGGGCACGGTGACGACTCCCTCCGTGGCCAGCAGGCCCTTGCCCTGCACCTCCACGCCCTCGAAGCGGCGGCACGCGGCGGGCACCGCGTGCGCGGCCTGCGCGTCCGTCCACATGCTGAGCAGGGAGAGGCGCGGCCACAGCGCGCGCGCCTGGAGGCCGTGGCGCAGGGCGGAGCGAAGCGCGGCGGCACGCTCCGGACGCGGGGGGAAGTGCATGCGGGAGAGGACCGAGCGGACCGCATCCGTCGACTCCAGCGAGGGGGAGTGAGGCGGGCCCCCCGCACCGGCCCCGGGCTCCGGCGGGCGGCAGGTGCCCCGCTCCAGGTCCTCCGCGAGCCGCTCCCCGTGCCGCTCCAGCGCGTCCATGAGCAGCGTAAGGAAGCTCGGGTTCCACACGCTGATGAGGGCCAGGTCCTCACGGGCGACGAGGTGCCACAGCGTCACATAGCGGCAGCACTCCACATCCGGCAGCGCGCCCACGGCTCCCGGCACCGCGAACACCCGCGAGAGCAATGGCCGCAGCGCGCGGGAGAAGTAGGCGCTGTCCTCCACGCTTCCCACCGCGAGTCCTCCGGACGTCCTATCCTGCTTGCGACCCATGGGGGAGATGGACCAGTAGCTCGGTCCGGTGCGGAGCACGGGCCGGTGGTGGAGCAACTCGAACAGCATGGGGGACAGGGCACGCTGGAACTCGTCCAGCAGCCCCGCCGTCACCGGCACCAGCTTGCTGGCACCGGAGGAGCCGCCCGACGGCTCGAAGCGCGGCACCGGCTCGCGAGTGAGCACGCGGGCCTCCCCGGCGGCGATGCGCGCCACGTCCGGAGCGAGGCCATCCGGCGTCACCATCGGCACCGCATCCTGGAAGTCCCGTGCGCTGCGCACCCGCGCGAAGCCCGGGATGCGCGCGGCCTGCTGGCTTCCCGAGGCGGCTCTCAGCACCCGGGCCAGACACTCCGCCTGCGCCGCCTCGGGCGCTCGCAGGGCACGGTGGAAGCGCAGCGCGGAAGGCGCGAGCGCGGCCCGCAGCCCGCCCAGCAGCACGGAAGAGGCCTTCACCGCGCGCCTCCCGCGAGCCGGTGCGCCCTGCGTCCGGGCCCGACTGGAAGTGCGGACGAAGCAGTCACGGTCCGGTGGGAGGATGCCCGCATGCATGCAGCCACGACGCGCCTCCTCACGTCCCCACGCGGACGCCCACCTGCCGCAGCCCGCGCCGCGCCCAGCCCCGGAGCTGCCCCCACACGCTGCGCCCCAGTGCCCGCGCGAGGTCCCACCAGCGAATCTCCACCAGGCACACCAGCTCCTCGCCGTCCGCGTGGCCGGGGTTGCGCTCGGCGAAGAAGGCGATGTGCGGGTGCGCCGCCGCGGCACGGTCGATGGGGGCAATGCCATCCCGCACGCGGTAGTGCGCGCCGTGGAAGCGCAGCGTGCCCCGCCCCGCGTCGTACTGCGCGCCGAACCAGCGCGTGGCCAGCTCGCGGAGGAAGTCCTCCCGTCCGGGCGGCGGTGTCCAGTCGCGCCGGGGCACCGTCCTGCCGAAGTAGTTCACCGCGAGCAGGTACGTCTTGAACCCGGCGCTCAGCAGCAGCCAGTGCAGCGGGCGCAGCGGCTTGCGCAGCTTGCGCGACAGCAGGAAGCGCCCGAAGCACACCTGCAACACCTTGTGTCCCCACCAGTCCGGATGGATGACGGTGTCACCCGAGTACACCACCTCCACCACGCGTCCCGCCGCGTACTCCTCCGAGACACGCAGGGTGCTGAAGCCCACCAACTCCGCGCCGCGCCGCGCGTGCAGCAGGATGACGTACTGCTTTTCCTCCAGGTCCTGGGCGAACCGCTCCGGCGACACGCCCGCGTAGCAGAGCTGCATCAGCGCCAGCATCTGCGCGCGCTGTGCCTCCGTGAGCGACTCGCGCCGCACCGTGGAGCCCTTGAGCGGAGACATCATGGCGTGACGCTCCCGCGCAGCGCGGCGGCCTTCGTCGGCTGCCGCAGCTCGTGGTAGCGGTCCGGCTCCAGCGTCACCTCCTGCACCGCGCCGCCGTACCAGTGCACCTCCGCCTTCACCGGCCCGGAGTGACGCCCCAGGCCGAAGTGCAGCCGGGGGTCCGACGAAGCGGAGAAGCCGCCCATCAACCCCATCTCACGCACCTGCTCCACGCGCCGCCCGTCCTCCACATAGGAGACGACGACGCGCGTGCCCACCGCGCTCCGGTGCGTGCCCGTGCCGTTGCCCACCAGCGTCAGCCCCACGAAGTGCGCCTCCGGAGCCGCCGCCCCGCGCAGCGTGTTGCGGTACAGCGACAGGGGCGCGTGCTGGTTGGTGACGAGCGCATCCAGGTCCCCGTCATCATCCAGGTCCGCCAGCAGCACGCCGCGCGAGTTGTCCGGGTCCTCCATGCCCAGCTCACGCGCCAGGTCCACGAAGTGCCCGGGCTTCTCGTCGCCCAGGTTGAGGTACACACGCCGCGCCTCGTTCGGGTAGATGGTGCGCCCGCGGATGTCGCCCCACTTGTCCGCGTACGTGTGCATCTCCGGCCCGGACTGCATCAGCTTGTGGTTGACGTACCAGTAGTCCTTGCGCTGGCCGTCGGGGATGCGCCACCGCGGCCCGTCCAGCCGGTCGTCCACCATCCCATTGGTCTGCACCAGGTCCGGCCAGCCGTCGTTGTCCAAATCACCGGCCGCCGCGCCCCAGCCAAAGCGCCGCTCGTTGAGCGCGCCACGGAAGGTGGCCTCGTCGCGGAACGTCGGAGTGCGGGCGTCCTCGCCCGGCCCCACCATCCACAGCAGGCTGCCCTCCGCCTGCAGTGAGTGGTGCACGTTGGAGACGTACACGTCCAGCCATCCGTTGCGGTCGAAGTCCGCCACGGACGCGTTCATGCCCTTGTACGTGTCCTTCCCAATCTCACCGAAGAGCCGGCCGGCGACGCGGCGGAAGTGGCGTCCCTGCTCGTTGAGGTAGACGTCATCCGGGCCGAAGTCGTTGGCCACGTACAGGTCCGTCCAGCCGTCGTGGTCGAGGTCCACCGTGCTCACCGCGAGCGACCAGTGCGTGTCCGTCAGCCCCAGCGCCTTCACGTCCACCTTCGCGAAGGTGCCGTCGCCTCTGCCCCGGTACAGCGCGTTGAGGCCGCCGTTGGTGGCGTCGTGCCAGCCGTCGTGCATGAAGCGGAACATGCGTCGGTCGTCCGGAGTCTCCGGCTGGGGCAGTCGGAAGAGGTTGAGCGGCACCGGCGGCGCGTAGTCCGGCAGGTGGGTCGTCAGTGCGTTGAGGACGAAGAGGTCCAGGTGCCCGTCACGGTCATAGTCGAGGAAGGTGAGCCCCAGGCTCACCGCGTGGTCCGCCACGCCCGCGGCCTCCGTCACGTCCTCGAAGCCGGCGAAGCTCGTCTCGCGCAGCGTGTTGCGCAACAGCCGCACCGGCCCGAAGGCCACCGCCACCGCGAGGTCCGCGTCCCCATCCCCATCCCAGTCCACGAAGGTGCCGCCGCCCGCCAGTCCCTCTTCCTTGTAGCGGGTGGCGAAGCGCTCCAGCGCGGGCACCGGCACGCGCTCGAAGCGGAAGTCGCCGAGGTTGCGGTAGAGGCCGGCGTGGTGCTCGGGCGTGGCCAGCGGGTGCGAGAGGAACAGGTCCAGCTTCCCGTCCCCGTCGTAGTCCCCCGTGGCCACCGCGTCGCCCACCGCCACCAGCCACTTCGCCACGTGCGCCAGTCGCGGGTCCAGTTCCTCCAGCGTGTGACCCATCGTGGAGCCCAGCCCCGCCGCCGCCACGTCCACGCGGTCCATGTGGAAGGACAGCGGCTTCGCGCGGACACCGGGCGCGGCGGCCACGGTGAAGCCCACGGCCATGACGGCGCCGAGCCCGCCCACCAGGCCCGCGCGCTTCAGGTACGCGGGGGACAGCAGGGCCCTGAGCGACGCACCCGCCCCGCGCCTCCACGCCGCGCGCGCGTGGAGGAAGAGGAAGCGCGCCGCCGCGCAGGTGAGGGCCGCGTAGAAGAAGGTGTAGACGCTCTCCTTCAGGTGCAGCACCAGGTCCACCAGCGTCACCGCCAGGGCCAATAGAATCTGCCCCCGCCGCGTGCCGGGCGAGGTGGCCGGGTCGGTGAGCATGTAGAAGACGAAGATGAAGAAGGACGGCGCGCCCAGCGTGCCGAGGAAGAGGACCTCCGGCGGCAGGTGGTGCCGCATGATGTACGCGCGCAGCGCCGTCTGCAGCGCGTAGAAGCCGAGGAAGCTGACCACCAGCCAGCCCCGGCCCACGCGGAAGAAGAAGAGCACCAGCGCCGCCATGAGGATGAAGGCGGACAGCGCCACGTTGCCGTTGGCCCACTGGTACGCGGGCGCCGCGGTGATGAGCTCGCGCGTCAGGAGCAGCGACAGCGCCACGCCGAACATGGATGGGTTGAAGACGTGCCGCCCCTCCACCGTGAGCACGTACTTGGAGCCGATGGCCAGCCACACCGGGAGGAAGAGCAGCCAGCTCGAGTGCGAGTAGTTGAGCAGCAGCGCCAGCGAGCAGCAGGAGATGTACGCGCTCAGCGGCACCACCTTCCGCCGCGCCAGCAGCCACCCGAGCGCCACGTCCAGCGCGCTGCCGGTGATGACAATCGTGGCCATCTGCCACGGGCTGCGGTTGAAGCCGAAGAAGGTGAAGCCCAGCACGCCGTAGAGCGTGAGGAGCGCCGCGAAGGGCAGGCGCGGGTCGTTCCACCGGGGCCACGTCCAGCCCCAGCGCTCGACGCGTGGTGTCGTGTGCAGCGGGGCGTACACCTGTGCAGCCAGGTTCGCCCCGGGTCCAGCGCTCATGATTCACCGCCTCCGGCCCTGTGCGACTCACGCCTCGGCACCAGACCGGGCAGGTCCGCCGAGCGTGCCCCGCCGCTCGCGGGCTGTCCAATCAGCATCGGGGCTTGCATCCGCCCTCCCCGCCTGTGCTCACTTCGTGCATCCGGTCCATGTCATGAGTGCCTCCATGCAAGCCGCGAGCACGGCGCCCGAGCCCCTTCCCCGACGCGCCGCGGTGCCATCCGCGCTGCTGGTGCGTGCCACCGTGCCGGGCCTGCTGCGCCTGGCCGCCGTCGAGTGGGCCTGGATGGGCGCGTGCTGGCTCGCGCTGGCGCGGTGGCCGTGGGCGGCGCCGCTCGCGGTGGTCGTCCTCGCCGGGCGGCTGCACGCACTGGGGGTCATCTTCCACGACGCGGTCCACCTGGGCGTGCGGCGCAAGGGCATGGGGCTGCGACTCGTGGAGGCGCTCGCGGGCTACCCTGTCGCCAGCACCTGGGAGTCCACGCGCTACCACCACCTGCGCCACCACCACGACGCGGGCCTGCCGTCGGACCCTTACCGCCGCAGGCCGCTGCACGGCTGGCGCCTGGCGCGCGCGTGGCTGCTCCTGGTGGGCGTGGTGCCCTTCTGGGTGCTGCGCGGGCCGGTGGGGCTGCTCGCGTGGGCGGTACCCGCGCTGCGCGGCCCCTATGCGCGGCTGTTCCTCCAGGCCCCACCGTCCCCGGGGCTCGGGGACTCGGACGAGGTGCGGGCCTGCGCGCGCTCGGAGGCGGGACAGGTACTCTTCCACCTCGGCGTGCTGGCGCTGGCGTGGCGCTGGCCCCAGGCGGTGGCCTGGGGCTACGGGCTGCCGCTGCTGGTGGCCTCGGGCTTCAACGCGCACCGGCTGCTGGCCGAGCACACGCCGGCGCAGGCGCGCGGGCGCACGCTGCGGGACGTGCTCGCGGTGACGATGGACCACGGGCTCGGGTGGCCGGGCCGGCTGTGGCTGGCGCCGCGCAACGTGGGCTGCCACGTGGTGCACCACCTGCACCCGCAAGTCTCACTGGAGCACCTGCCCCGGCTGCGCGCGTGGTACGTGGCGCGCTTTCCCACGCACTACCCTCCGCCCCGGCGCTTCTGATGCTCTCCCCGCACACCCGCGCCCTGCTCGTCGTGCTCGCGCTCCTCTGCGCCGGCGTCGCGCTGTTCTTCCGCCGCGCGCAGAACGCGAAGGGCGCGCGAGGCGGCCGCATCTCCGGGCCCAAGGTGGCGTGGCTCTTCTACGCGGTGTTCCTCTGGTTCCTCGTCTGCCCGCTGGTGGCGCTGGACGTAAACGTCCCCGTGGAGGCACGTGCGGTGCTCGGCGCGTTCGCCGGCTTCATGTGGCTGCGCGGCGCGGCGGAGTTGTACCTGCTCTACGTGACGAAGAGCTGGCGGCCCCCGTACGGCGTGGCGCACGACGTGGCGTGCATCGCGCTGGTGCTCGGCGGGCTGTTCTGGGGCCGCGCCCGGTGGCTGGGGACGCTGGGGGCACCGGACGTGTGGGCGCTGGCCTTCGTGGGACTGGTGCTGGTGAGCCTGTTCGTCGAGGTGGCGTACGCGGCGCTCTTCTTCCACGCGGTGGAGGGGCGCACCACGGGCGATGAGGGCATCTGGTTCGCGGACGAGGAGCAGGCGCGCTTTCGCCGCATCAACCGGCTGACGCTGGCGCTCAACGTGCCGCTGTACGCGGGGCTGGCGGTGCTGCTGGTGATGGCGCACTGACTTCGGGGAGGGCTGTTACACTGGCGCCTCCGCCCGAGCAGCCCGCACCTCCGGCACGGCGGCCGTGAGCGCCATGGGACATCCGACCCTCGAGAACGAGACCCCCTTCGCCTTCGACATGATGGGCCTCGCCGACGAGGAGGGGCGGCCATTGCTGCTGCTCGTGGTGAAGGCCACCTACGCCCTCGGCGACGCCGGGCTGAAGCTCGCGGACACCCAGGTGCCGGTGAAGTGGCGCGGCGAGGCCTGGGGCTCGCCCGGCGAGTCCAGCGACAAATACGAGCCGGAAGGGGCCTTCTTCAAGAGCGCCACGGACGTGGCGCTCATCGGCCACGCCTACCCGCCGCAGAAGGGCGCCACCGAGACACTGGTGGCCCTGCAGGTGGGCCCGCTGAAGAAGGCCGTGCGCGTGCTGGGTGAGCGGACGTGGTTCCGGAGCATGGGCCACGTCGCCGCGACGAAGCCGCTGCCCCTCGACAAGCTGCCCCTGACCTGGGAGCGCGCCTTCGGAGGGTGGGACAAGACGGACGCGGGGAAGCCCGCCTTCGAACCGCGCAACCCCGTGGGCACCGGCTTTCGCGCCAGCCCGCGTCACTTCGAGGAGGGGCTGAAGCTGCCCAACCTGGAGGACCCGGCGGAGCCGCTGCGCGAATTCGGACAGAGGGTCACCCCCGTGGGCTTCGGCTTCACCTCGCCGCACTGGCAGCCGCGCGCGAAGCTCGCGGGCACATATGACGAAGCCTGGAACAAGGCGCGCAAGCCGCTGCTGCCCAAGGACTTCGACCGGCGCTTCTTCAACGCCGCCGCGCCGGGGCTCGTCGCTCCCGGCTACCTGAAGGGGGATGAGCCCGTCGTCATCGCGGGGGCGTCACCGAAGGGCCGGCTCGCCTTCTCGCTGCCAGGGCAGGTGGCTCCGGTCGTCACCGCGGCGCTGACCGGCGGCGGGGACTCGAAGCCGGAGATGCGCCTGGACACCGTCATCCTCGACACGGACGCGGAGCAGGTCCTGCTGCTGTGGCGGGGGCATGTAGTCCTCGGTGAGGGCATCCATGACGTGGAGGAGCTGCGGGTGACCGCCGAGGGTGTGTCCCGGCGTCGCAAGGCCTGAGGATGTTCAGGCGGGTGCTCGCGCCGCGTCGCCCCGAGGGGGTAACGTGTCCCTTCCTGGAGGTGGACGCGATGCCCGTCAATACCGGTGTGAACAAGATGTCCGTGGTGACCAAGGACAGCGGCGGTGTCACCTCGGCCTTCCCGGACGTGTGCAAGACGCCGAGCCCCGCCGGCCCGGTGCCCATTCCGTACCCCAACATCGCCCAGTCCTCGGACACCGACAAAGGCACCAAGAAGGTGTCCGTGGCCGGCAACCCGGTGTGCGTGAAGGACTCCAACTTCAAGACGAGCACCGGCGACGAGGCGGGCACCGCGGGCGGCGGCGTGGCCTCCAGCAAGACGAAGGGCAAGGCGGAGTTCGTCAACTTCTCCTTCGACGTGAAGTTCGAGGGGAAGAACGTGGCGCGCGCCTTCGACCTGATGCTCCACAACGACAAGAACACGCCCCCCTTCCCCGTCATGCAGGGGCCCATCGTGGCCATGGGCGGCCCTCCCGAGAAGCCCAAGTGCACCACCTGCAAGGAGCACTTCGAGGAGTGACGCCGCTCCCGGGTCCCCACACATGAGCTCCTCTTCCGACAGGCTTCCCTTCTCCGCCCTCCCTCCCGCGCAGGAGCCCATCCTGGGCAGCCGCGCCGGCCAGCTCGTGGGGCTCGACGCCTCCCAGACGCTGCTGGTGGACTACCCGGGCAACACCGCGGGCCCGCTGCCCGCCCGGCTCGCGGTGGCGGTGGATGCGAAGACGCTCCAGTCCGCCGTGGCCCAGCGGCAGAAGGTGGTCCTCCTCTTCGAGAACGGCGACCCGCGGCTGCCGTTCATCATGGGGCTCATCCAGGAGCCCACCGCCACGCCGCTCCTGGACGCGCTGCTGGAGAGCCCTCCCGTGGAGTCCCGGCCGTCCATGGAAGCCAAGGTGGATGGCAAGCGCGTGCTCATCGAGGGCCAGGACGAAATCGTCCTCAAGTGCGGGGAGGCCAGCATCACCCTGCGCCGCAACGGCAAGGTCATCGTGAAGGGCACGAACCTCGAATCGAAGGCCACCGGCATCCACCGCATCAAGGGTGGCTCGGTGGAAATCAACTGACACGATGGCCGAGCACGCCGGGCGCCCACTGCGGTGGGACATCTACGAGACGTACCTCGACGAGGCGGCCTTCCGCTGGAGTCAGTGGGAGAGCGCGCTCGACGCACCCGACTTCACCCTGGGGGAGGTCGCGGAAGTCGAGGAGCGGTTCTCCGCGCACCTGGACGGCCTGGTGCTCGGAGGCACTCCCGTGGCCCATCGCCTGCTGGAGCCCGCGCTGGCCTCGGAGGAGCCCGAGCGCCTCGTCGCCGCCGCGCTGGCCCTGCTGCGCGGAGAAGAGCCTCCCGGGCCCGCCGCCGTGCTCGCCGCGCTGCCCGTGGCCGAGCCCCCCGCGCTGGCCGGCCTCCGTCGCGCGCTCGCGCTGGCCCCCTCCGCCGTCATTCCCACGGCGCTTCCGGCGCTCCTGGAGAAGGAGGACGCGGCTCCCGGGCTGAGGGCCCTCGTGCTCGACACCCTGGGCACGCACGGGAAGCTCACGGCGGCGCTGTGCGCGCCGTTCCTCTCCCACCCCGCGCCGGAGGTGGCCGCCGCCGCGCTGCGCGCCGCCAGCCGGGCGCGGTTGCCGCTGGAGACGGCGCTGCTCCAGCGTGCACTGGACTCGCAGGTGCCTGACCTGCGTGACGCCGCCCTCCAGGCGGGGCTGATGGGGGGCGCTCACGGGGCCTGGGCGGCCTGCAGGGCGCTGGTGGATGCCCGCGCGCCCGGTGGAAGGTTTCCCATGCTGCTGCTGGGGCTGGGCGGTGAGGAGCAGGACGTGAAGCGGCTGCTGGAGCTGCTCCCGGACACGAAGCTGCGCGGGGATGCGCTGTGGGCGCTGGGCTTCTCCGGGCGACTGGCCGCGGCCGACGCCTGCGTGGCGATGATGCGGGAGGAGCCCGTCGCGGCGCTCGCGGGTGAGGCCTTCAGCGCCATCACCGGGCTGCGCATCGAAGGCGCGCATGCCGCCGTGAAAGAGGAGCCGAAGGACGACGACCTCGACGCGGACCTCACGCCCAGGCCGGAGCACTCACTGCCGAAGCCCCAAGCCGAGCAGGTGGCGTCGTGGTGGAAGGAGGCGCGGCCCCGGCTGGACGGGAAGCAGCGCTACCTCGCGGGTCAGCCCTACACGCCGCAGGTGCTGGTTGAAGCGCTCGTCAGCGCGTCCATGCGGCGCCGCCATGCGCTGGCCCTGGAGCTGGCGCTGCGCAGCCGGGGGGCGCTCCAGGTTCCGACACGTGCGTTCGTGGAACAGCAGCTTGCCGGGTGGAGGGCCGCCCGCGGGGCGCCAGCCACCTCGTTCAGCCGGCCCTTCGCCGAGGGGCTTCGAGGCTGAGGTACAATCTCGGGTAGTGCAAGGGGTGCTCCATGGCCAAGAAGAAGCACTACAAGTCACTGAAGGATCGGCTCAAGGACCACGAGAAGGAGCCCAAGGAAACCGGCTGTATCTGGAATCACACGGCATACGGCAGGCAGAAAGGGAGCTGGGAAACGCACCCCTGCTACTACCCGAATAACGGCTTCAAGGTGTCGGAGGGATCGCGCTCCGCCATGTACGTCCCGCCTCAGGACAAGGTCGACGAAGTCAATCGCGAGAGGAAGAAGATTCGCGAGGAGGCTGCGAATCAGCACCGGGAAGAGGTCAACAAGGCCCGCGAAGAGGCGACTCGGCAGCAGGAGCGCCGGGCCAGCGGAGAGAAGCTCGGCTGGCTGGACACACAGACTATTTTCAGGGCCGTAGACCGATTGAAAGTCCTCACGGCGCGTAACTTCTTCAAGAAGCACATCGCTGGCTATGGCGAGCCCCTACACCGGCTCTCCCTCAACGAAAAAGCATGGAACGTGGGGCACGCCCTCGATAAGTCGCTGGTCACGAGGGAGTACCTCGGTAGCCATGGCTACGTGCATACGAAGAAGAAGGGCGTCAGCCAGCCCATGAACTTCGTTCCGGACAAGCATGGTCAGAATGTGGGCGCGTGGTACCCGTATGATCACGAGCACCACCACATCATCCCGCGCGATGCGCTCAAGTCCGCGCTCCTGCGAAATGCGAAGAGCGTTCCCTTCGAGCGCCGGGTCTCGACCCTCTGGGAGTCGAAGTGGAACATGCACAACCCGGACAACATCATCCTGCTGCCCGACAACCCGGTCGTGGCGAGAATCCTCAACCTGCCCCCTCACTGCCCGTGGGGAATGAAGGGGCACAAGCTCTACTCCGACATGGTCGAAGGCAAACTTCGAGAAATCGCCGAAGAGATGGAAGCGAACTTGAGCGAGGATGGAGAGCCCCACGAGGTGGAGAAGAGCGCTGGAAAAAAACTCCATAAGAGCCTGGACGACCTGTCGCTGCTTCTGTTCGAGCAGACCCAAGAGAATCAAGTCTTCCTCTCCTGATTCAGGCCCTACCGCTTCATGAACGAACCCCAGATGATCCAGACGCGGTTTTCCTATGTCGTGGTGCCCTTCTTCCCGGGGCCGGAGATCGCCGCGACCGAGCCCGTCAACGACGTCCTTCCCCTTGCAGCCATGGCCCGCCGGGGCGTGCCGTTGGCTGCCCAATTCCCTCCAACGACGGAAATCACCCTGTCGACCAAGTCCGGTAGCCGATTTACGGACTTCATCTACACAATTGCCCGCCTCATTCTGGCTTCTGAGCGAGCCTGGGACCTGATGCGAGCCGAAGGCGTGAAGGAAGAGCAGGCCGAGTACCTGCCCTTCATCCTCAAGGACCGGAAGGGGCGCGTCCGCCCGGAGAAGTACGGTTTCGTCAATCCGCTGCTGAAGGTGCCCTGCTTCGACTTCGAGAAGTCCGCGTATGCACGACACGACGAAGAGACACCGGGGCGCCTTGCTGGAATCCGGCGACTCCACATCCACCCTGAGAAGGTCCCCGCGGATGTGAAGCTGTTCCGCCTCGCGGAGAACACCAGCACCACGCTCATCCGCACGGACCTGTTGGAGAAGCTCCAGGCGGCGGGCATGGAAGGGCTCCGCGGCATCGCCCTCGGCGCATTGCTGGAGTAACGCGCATGGGCCTCAAGAAACTAGAGCTCCTCATCCACAGCATGGAGTTGCGCCTCGTGGACAACCTGGGGCGCCTCTCCGAGGAGGGGCCCGAGCCCGGGCTCACGCTCGAGACCTGCAGCCTCTATCGCCGCAGTGGCCTGGGTGTCCTGCTGGCAAGCCACGACGCAGACACCTGCCGAGAGCGGCTCTCCGAAGCCGCTCGGCTGTTCCTGATGTTCCTGCAGGCCCACCAGCCCCTTTCCGAGGTGGACACCAAGACCCGGTACTACCTGGCCCGTGGCCGGGGAGAGTTCCTGCTGGATGCGCTCTGCGCCGGTGACGTGGAGCTCACCCGCGAACTCAATGAAGCCCTGCCTGCGGCATGGATGCCCGACTCGGAAAACGAAGAGGACTTCCTATACCTCAAGCTCCTGCCCGCGCTCATGCCCGGCGCGGGCCCGGAGTCGCCACCGGCGGAAGACACCCAGCGGCTGGCGCGACTGCTTGCGGAGCTCGACACCCCTCGCCTGAAGGCCCTGGACGCACTGCTGCGCAACCACGAGCGCGACTTCGAGGATGCGCTGGCGGCGGTGACAGCGGAGTGGCGAGAAGGCATCGAGAACGCGCGCGACTCAGGCCCGGTGGACCCCTTCCATGACCGGACGGAGGCGCACGTGTTCATCGAGGGCACCGCGCTCGTGCGGGTCGCCCGGCAGCGGGGAATCAAGACCGCGCAGCAGTACCCCTTCATCCCCGCGACGCTCCTCCGGCCCTCCAAGAGCGTCTTTTCCCGGAGGAGCACGCGCTAGCCGGGGCGCGTTCCCTCCTCGATTCATGTTCGGACACGCCACGTGAGACTCGCCATCACCGGTCTGGGAATGCTCAGCACCATCGGGGAAGACGTCGTCACGGCGTGTGCCTCCCTTCGAGCCGGGCTCTCGCGTCCAGCGCCCCTTCCCTTCGAGGTGTTCTCCGAAGACGAGGAGGAGGGCTCGGCCCCCGTCATGGGACATCCGCTGAAGGGTGTCGCGGACGGGTACGAGGGAGTGGGCCTCTACACGCGACTGGCGGCGCAGGCGCTCCAGGATCTGGTGCGGTACGCGGGCCTGACGCCCGGCGACTCCGCCTTCTGGCGCTCCACCGCGCTCTACGTCTGCCTTTCTCCGCCGCGTAATGACGAACTGGCTCCCATCATCGAGGAGCTCTTCTCCGAGCGCCTCATCCCCTCCATCCTGGATGAGGTCGAGCTGCCCATCTCCCTGGCGAACGCGCACCTGGTCACGCTGGGGCATGCTTCGGTCCTCACGGCCATCCACGCCGTGGGCGCGGAAGTCGAGGCGGGGCGCATCGCACGAGCCATCATCCTCGGCGTGGACAGCCTCGTGGGAGACGACGACCTGGCTTGGTTTTCCCAGCAAGGCCGGCTCAAGGTGGGGGGACAGGTCGTGGGGCTCATGCCGGGACAGGCGAGCGCGGCGGTGCTCGTGGAGCACGAGCCAGAGGCCAAACGCCGCCAGGCCCGGGTGGAGGCGCTCATTGAAGGCGTTCAGCTCGACAAGGAAGCGCAGAGCCGCGCCCAGCGGCAGCGGGGCTCCGGAGCCGGCGTGGCCGGCGTCGTGGCCCGGACGCTGAAAGGCCGCCAGCAGGTTGCCGACATCTATGCCGACCTGAATGGCGAAGAGGCACGGGCCTACGAGTGGGGAACCGCGCTGGTTCGCCTGTCTTCGACCCACGAACTCCCCACGAGCATCCACTGTCCCGCCATTTCCCTGGGTGACACGGGGGCCGCGAGCGGCGCCATCTCCATCGCCGCCGCCGTGCGCTCGCTGGTTCGCGGCTATGCGTTGGGAGATGAAATCCTGGTGTGGTCCAGCTCGGACACGGGCGAGGTGGCCTCGGCGCTCATCACCCGCGCGAAGGCGAATCCGAACTCCGGTCGCTGAGCACGACAACCCTTCAGGTCCAGCGTCTACTGGCCTACCATGTGAGGGCCTTCAGGCGAGCCCCACATGACCCAGTCACGCTTTTCCTATGTCGTGGTGCCCTTCTTCCCTGGGCCAGAGAGATCGCCGCGACCGAGCCCGTCAACGACGTCCTTCCTCTTCCAGTCCTCGCCCGCCGGGGCGTGCCGCTGGCCTCCAAGTTCCCCCCGACGACGGAAGTCACCCTGTCCACGAAGTCTGGCGGCCGCTTCACGGACTTCATCTATACGATTGCACGCCTCATCCTGGCTTCTGAGCGAGCCTGGGACCTGATGCGAGCTGAAGGCGTGAAGGAGGAGCAGGCCGAGTACCTGCCCTTCATCCTCAAAGACCGGAAGGGGCGCGTGCGGCCGGAGAAGTACGGTTTCGTCAATCCGCTGCTGAAGGTGCCCTGCTTCGACTTCGAGAAGTCCGATTACGCACCACTTCCCACCAATACACCGGGACGCCTAGCTGGAATCTCTCGGCTTCACATCCTCCCTGAGAAGATCCCCGAGGACGTAAAGCTGTTCCGCCTTGCGGAGAACACGAACACCACGCTCATCCGCACGGACCTGCTGGAGAAGCTCCAGGCGGCGGGCATGGAAGGCCTGCGCGGCATCGCCCTCGGCGAGCTGCTGGAATAGCAAGATGCCCCAGACACGCTTTTCCTATGTCGTGGTCCCCTTCTTCCCTGGGCCGGAGATTGCCGCGACCGAGCCCGTCGACGACTCCATTCCCCCCGCCCTGTCCTTCCGGGGCGTGCCGCTGGCGGCCCATTTCCCTCCCACGACGGAAATCACCCTGTCGACCAAGTCCGGCAGCCGCTTCACGGACTTCATCTACACGATTGCCCGCGTCATCCTGGCTTCTGAGCGAGCCTGGGACCTGATGCGAGTCGAAGGCGTCAAAGAGGAGCAGGCCGAGTACCTGCCCTTCATCCTCAAGGACCGGAAGGGGAAGCCCCGGCCCGAGAAGTACGGCTTCGTCAATCCGCTGCTGAAGGTGCCCTGTTTCGACTCCGAGAAGTCCGTGTATAGACGGCACTCCATCGAGACACCGGGGCGCCTTGCTGGAATCCGGCGGCTCCACATCCATCCCGAGAAGGTCCCCGGGGACGCGAAGCTCTTCCGCCTCGCGGAAGACACCGACACCACGCTCATCCGCACGGACCTGCTCGAGAAGCTCCAGGCCGCGGGCATGGAAGGCCTGCGCGGCATCGCGCTCGGGGAGCTGCTGGAGTAGGCCCCGCGCCGCTCACACTCCCGGATGCATCCCCATGTCCTCGTCGCCGTGGATGAGCCACTGGCGTGCGGAGGACTCCTGCCAGAAGCGCCGCAGAATCCGGTCCGTGTGGCTCTCGCGGGCAATCCGGTTGAGCTGCAGCGCCACAATCTGGCTCTCCACCAGCTCCGCCACCCGCACCACGCCCGAGCGCAGCCCGTACTCCTGCACGCGGCGAATCATGTCCGCGGCTTCCGGTGACGCGGGCTTGAACGTGCGCACGTCCGCCTTGATTTTGATGTCCTTCCCCGACAGCGAGTCGGTGGCGCCACGCAGCTCCGCCACGAAGCGCTGCATCTCCTCCACGCGGATGTAGCCGTCGAGGATGAAGTCCACGATGCCGTGCTGCCGGTCGACCTCTATCTGGAACACCGGGCTCTCCTTCTTGCGCAGGGAATTACGGGGTGAGCCGCTCTGGCGTGATTAGGAGAGTAGAGAAGCGAGACACCTGCCGATAGGCGTCCAGCAGGGCGGGAGCAGCGTTCAATTCATGATTGCGACCCCAGCCTGTCGAGCAGCAGCTCCAGCGTGCGCTCCGCGATGGCACGACGCACCGCGCTCCGGTCTCCGGTGAAGACGTGGCGCTCCACCGTGGCCTTCCCGCCCCGGCGCAGCACCGCGACGAAGGCCAGCCCCACCGGCTTGTGCGGCGTGCCTCCCGTCGGCCCGGCGATGCCCGTCTCCGCCACCGCCCAGTCCGCGCGCGAGCGCTCCAGCGCCGCGTGGGCCAGCGCCTCCACCGCCTCCGCGCTCACCGAGCCATGCGCCTGGAGCAACTCCAGCGGCACACCGAGCTGCTCCACCTTGGACTCGTTCGAGTACGGAATGAAGCCGCGCTCCACCACCGCCGACGCGCCCGGCACGTCCGTCAGCCGCGCGCACACGAGGCCGCCCGTGCACGCCTCCACCAGCACCAACCGCACGCCCGTCTCACGGCAGCGCCGCAAGACCTTCGCCGCCAGCACGTCCGGTGTCTCGCTCGTCATCCGCGTCCCTCCGCCGGCCGTGCGCCCAGCACCGCCACCAGCGTGTCTTCCCGGTAGGAGATTCCCACGAAGCCGCGCTCCCGTCGCAGCGTCACCGCCGGGTGGATGTCCGCGGGCCTCACCCGCTCCAGTCCCTCCAGCGCCTCGAAGCCCGCGCGGCGCAGCCGGTCCATCCACGACTGCGCCGTCTCGTGGCGCTCACAGCGGGCGGACTCGTCCACCGTGCCCACCACGTCATCCACCTCGCGGCCGAAGAACCGCTTTATCGCCGCGCGCTCCGCCCTCGGCACGTCCAGCGTGTCCAGCAACTCGAACACCCGCGTGAAGTGGTTCCACGCGTTGCGGAAGCGCTCACGCACCGGCGCGCGGTGGTGGTCCACGTTGGGCTCGCACAGCACCAGCCCCGTCGGCTCCAGCGCGCGCAGGCGTCGCAGCACCGCGTCGCGCGCCGTGCCCCCGCTGTCGGGCGCCTCGGCCACGTGGTGCAGCGCGAAGGCCGCGTTCACCACCAGCGGCCGGGGCACCCCGCGCAGCGCCGCCCACGTCGCGTCCGCCAGCGCCTCCACTGGCGCCTCCAGCCCCACGAAGCGCACGGTCGCGCCCACCTCACGCGCCACCTCCGCCACCGTGGCCTCCGCCTGGCGCAGGCTGGCGCCGCTCGGGTCCACGCCCACCAGCGTCAGCCGCTTCGGCAGCGCGCCCGCCCGCGCCAGCTCGCGTAGCAGCCCCCGCTCCTGCCGCCCCTGGCCGATGCCCACGTCCAGCAGCGTGGCCTCGCCGTGCCCACGCAGCAGGCCCACCAGCACCGCGTTGGCCACCGCGTCCGCCGCCGACGCCAGCGGCATGTGCGCCATCAGCAGGCGGAACAAATCAATCTGCCGCGGCTCGGCTTCCGGCTCCGGTTGCAGGTACGGGTTGCGCGGTACCGCGCTCGCGCCCTCCAGCCGCCGTGAGAGCGCCGTGGCGAAGAGGAGGTAGTGCAAATCCTCCGAGACGCCCTGCACGTCCAGCAGCGCGTACAGGGCGAGGAGCGCCTCCGCCGCCTGTGTGGACCGGCCCGCCAGCGCATGCTCCAACCCCTGGAGCAGCAGCTCATCCTTCGGCGTGCGCATGGGCCTGCCCTCCGTTCCCACACCGCGTGCGTTCATTGAGTTTGAAAAAGAGTAATGACGCACGCGCACGTGCCTCCAGGTGCGCGCGCCGCCTGCCCCTCCCTCCGTGGGCTGGCCCACATGCTTCATGCCCCGCGAGGCCGAAGCGTGTGCGGCCGTCCACCCATGGCCTGCCCCCACGTCCCATGCCTCGGAAGGCGCACACATGTCCCACCGTGGACGCGCGCTGAAGGTCCGCTCACTCCGTCCACCCCGTGAGTCAGGAAAGTTGTCCTCCGCCGCTCGCCAGGCCCCACCCCCGGCCCATCGTCGCGCTCGGAGGCCATCCCTACCGTGCGCCCCCTTCGAGGAACCGGATGCACGGAGGACGCATGGCTGGAGCGACGAGGACGTGGCGGATGCTCGCGGGGCTGTTGGCGCTGGCCGGGGCCTGGGGGAGCGTGGCCCGGGCGCAGGACTCCAGCTGGAAGCACCCGCGCTTTCCTCCCGTGGTGGACACGCCCTTCAAGAAGGTGCCGCGCCCCATCATCGGTGCCCTGCGCCAGCCGCTGCACGAGTTGCCGCAGAACGACAACTTCGAGCTCGTCGGCTACCACCCGCTGCCCAACCCGGGAGACACCATCGCCCGGGGCCGCAACGGGCCCACCGGCATCTCCGGCGACTGTCTCTACGTGGGCAGCCGCATCGGTCGGAGACCTGGCACCGGCCCGCTGTTCGGCACCCCGCCGCTGCCGCCCGAGGTGCTCATCGTCGACATCTCCAACCCGCGCCGGCCGAAGCCCGTGGGCGCGCTCCCGACGATTCTCAACGCCACCTCGCGCGAGCTGCGCACCATCCCCGACGCGCACACGCTCATCATCATGAACTTCCGGGAGACGGGCGAGGACAGCGGCGCGGTGAACAACTACCAAATCTATGACATCACCGACTGCCGCCGTCCGGTGCTGCGGCAGACGCTTTCGCTCGGCGTCGACCGGCCACACGAGTTCTTCCTGTGGAGAGACCCGCGCGAGCCGGCGCGCTTCCTCCTCTATTCCTCCATCCACCTGGGTGACGTGCGCGAGCCTTCGCTGCGCGTCTTCGAGCTGATGGCGCCCCCGGACGGCCCCATCAGCCCCGAGCCGGTGGCCACCTTCACCCTCACGCCCGCCGTCCCCCGCGTGCAGCCGGTGCCACCCTTCGAGTGGCGCGACGACCACTTCGTCTTCGACACGGAGAAGCCTCCCGTGCAGCGCAACAACGTGCACTCGATGTCCGTTTCGCCGGACGGCACGCGCGTGTACGTGGCCAACATCCACGGTGGCTACTACGTGCTGGACAGCTCGCGGCTGGCGAACCGGGAGCCGTGCACCCGCGACACCGTCACCGTGGACGAGACGAGCAACACGGACCCCAACCTGTGCCTGCGCAAGCTGAACCCAGACCCGGACGCGCGTGTGGACTTCACGCCGCCGTACGCGTGGACGGAGCACTCGGTGTACCCGGTGCCGGGCCGGCCGTACCTGGTCATCTCCGGCGAGCGCAATGGCACGGAGACGTGCCCGTGGAGCTGGGGGCACATCCTGGACATCTCCAACGAGCGGCGGCCGCAGGTCGTGGCGCGCTACATGCTGCCGGAGAACCTGGAGCCCAACTGCGTGCCCGGCGGACCGGGAGACCCGTCGCTCCTGCGCGAGTTCTCCCCGCACCAGCAGCTCGTCTTCCCCAACCTCTTCTTCGTCTCCTGGTACTCGGCGGGGCTGCGCGTGTGGGACATCGCCAACCCGGTGCTGCCGATGGAGGTGGGCGTCTACGTGCCGAGGCCCGCCTCCCGCGTGGTGGAGCGCTTCCGCGACAGCCCCGACGTGTGGATGTGGCCGCACCCCATCCTCTACAACGGCCTCATCTACATCACCGACGAGAACAGCGGCCTCTACGTGCTGCGCTACAAGGGCCCCCGCGCCCACGAGCTTCCCCGGCGGGGACTCTTCGTGAGCAACACCAACTACCTCGCCCCACCTCCGCTGCCTCCGCGCACCGCGCACGAGCAGACGCCGGTGGCTCCGGACGACGGGCCGTAGGAAGAAGTCGCACGTGTCGCTGACCGCGCCTGCCGGGGAAGGGCGCCGCCAGGGCCCGCGGACGACACCCCGTGGAAAAAATCGCGGAGTCTCTGACCGCGCCAGCCGGGTGGGGGGTCTTGAGGAGAGTCCCCCTGGCTGATATCGGCGGCGTCCGCGAACCGCACCGGCCGGAGTGTCTGTTTCGCGAGCTTCGGTGTTGGTGCGTGTGATGCGACCGCAACGCTTCTGCCTTCTCGTCCTGCTCCTCGTGGCGCGGGGGCCCGGCGTCGCGGGTGCCCAGGGCGTGCCCTCTCCCGCCAGCGAGCACCGCGCGGTGGAGGTGGACGTCCAGGCCACCGACGCGGGTACGTCCGTGTCCGCCGAGGACGCCGAGCACCTGGGCCTCACCTCCGGCGAGCTGGTGCCGCCCACGCTGGTGACGGAGTCCCCCGCCGCGTGGCCCGAAGGGCTGGAGGGCACGCCCGGCGAGGTGACGCTGGAATTGCTCGTGGACGCGCAGGGCGCGGTGGCAGAGGTGAAGGTGGTGCGGGCCCCGGACGAGCCTCGCCTCACCGAGGCCGCGCTGAAGGCCGCGCCCGGCCTGCGCTTCACCCCGGCCACGCTGGGCGGCACATCGGTGGCGGTGCGCCTGCCCTTCGTCTACCGCTTCGCGCCGCCCGTCCAGGTGCCCGCGGCCACCGCGCACCTGACGGGCGAGGTGCGCGCCCGGGGCACGCGCCGGCCCCTCGCCGACGCCACCCTCTTCCTCGACGGCAGCACCGAGCCCGCGGGCACCGTGGACGCGCGGGGGCGCTTCACGCTGGAAGTCCCTCCCGGCTCCCACCGCGTGGAGGTGCGCGCGCCCGGCCACCAGTCGGCGACGTTCGAGGAGACGGTGACGCAGGGCCAGTCCGTGCAGGTCGTCTACCGCCTGCAACCCGGCCGCGTGAATCCCTACGAGACGGTGGTGCGCGACGAGCGGCCGCGCACGGAAGTCACCCGCATCAGCCTGCACGAGCAGGAGCTTCGCGAGGTGCCCGGCACGCTGGGAGACCCGTTCCGCGTCGTCATGCTGATGCCGGGCGTGGGCAGCATCGCCTCGGGCGTGAGCTACCCGGTGGTGCGCGGCAGCCAGCCGGCGGCCACCGGCTTCTTCCTCGATGGCGTGCGCATCCCCATGCTGTACCACCTGCTGCTGGGGCCGGCCGTGGTGCACCCGGACTTCATCGACACCGTGGACTTCTACCCGGGCACGCCGCCGGTGCAGTTCGGCCGCCTCCTGGGGGGCGCGGTGGAGGGACGCCTCTCACGGCCCCGCGAGGACCGGCTGCACTTCACCGCGTACGCGGACCTCATCAACAGCGGCGGCTTCATCGAGTACCCCTTCGAGAAGACGGGCACCTCCGTCAGCGTCGCGGGTCGCGTCAGCTACACGGGACTCCTGATTGGACTGGGCCAGCGGCTGGTCTCCCATGCGCAGTCGGAGAAGCTGCACGCCACCTTCTACGACTACCAGGCGCGCGTGGAGCAGAAGGTGGGCGAGGGGCGGGTGCGGCTCTTCGCCCTGGGAAGCTCGGATGACGTGGGCTCGAGCCCGTCCATGGAGTGGGAGGGCAACACGGGTGGGAGCATCGTGTCCCGCTTCCACCGGGTGGACCTGCGCGGCACGCACCCGTGGGCGGGAGGCGAGGCGGAGGTGGGCTTCACGGTGGGCTGGGACACGATGGCCTTCGCCGGCCAGGAGACGGTGCTCGACGCGGGCGGCGCGCTGGGGGTGAGGGACGCGGGCGAGTACGGGCTGGCCCAGACGACGTACTCCGTGCGCGCGGGCTGGAAGCGCCACCTCTCCGACACGCTGGAGGTGGCCGTGGGCGGCGACGTGGAGCACCGGCGTGCCGCCACCGTCATCACCGGCACCGCCGTGGCCCCCGGCCAGCAGCCCGGCGTGACGGGAGACCCGCTGAAGAGTCCCTCGTCGCTGGCCACCTTCTCCGGCGCGTACGCGACGGCCACATGGCGACCCGCGGAGACCTGGCTCGTGCAGCCCGGCGTGCGCGTGGACGCGTACCACCTGGTGCCCGGCATCACCCACACCACCGTGGAGCCGCGCCTCACCGTGCGCCACCAGCTCACGGACGCCCTGGTCCTCAAGGGCGGCGCGGGCCTCTTCCACCAGCCGCCCACCGTGCTGCTGCACGTGCCCGCGCTGGACACCGCCGGCCTGCGCTACGGCCTCCAGGCCGGCGCGCAGTTCGACGTGGGCGCCGAGTGGAAGGCCAGGGAGGGGCTGGAGGTGAGCGGCGACGTCTTCTACAACCCACTGTCGCGCGCGGTGGAGTTCGATGTCCTGGAGGTCGCGGAGAACCGACGCCGGGGCAGCCTGGGCGAGGACCCCGCCACCACCGGCTACGCCTACGGCTTCGAGCTGATGGCGCGCCACCCGCTGGGCGGCAACTGGTTCGGCTGGGCCTCGTACAGCTTCCTCCAGAGCCGGCGCCGCGTGCGCATCGAACGGTACGGGGATGACAACCGCGTCATCGAGACGGTGGAGGGCACCCTGCCCTTCGCCTTCGAGCAGGCGCACGTCCTCAACGCCGCGCTCAGCTACAAGTTCGACACGTGGACGTTCGGCACGGTGGTGCACTTCAACACCGGCCGGCCCGAGTCCGGGCAGGTGTCCACGCAGACGCACCGCCTGGTGACGGACCCCGCCGGAAACCCGCGGTGGGTGCGCGTGGACGAGGACCGCGTCGAGCGGCTGGGCAGCTTCTTCCGCGTGGACTTCCGCGCCGCGAAGTCGTGGGCCATGGAGGACTTCACGCTCGACGCGTACCTGGATGTGCTCAACATCTCCGCCCAGTGGGAGACGTTCGGCTACGACTACCGCCTGGACACCTCGGGCCCGGTGCGCGAGCCGCTGCGCCTGCCCGTCATCCTTCCCATGCTCGGCCTGAAGGGGACCTACTGACATGCGCGCTTCGTCCCTGCCCCTGATTGCGCTCCTCGTCACCGGCTGTAATCGGATGCCGGAGGACCCCATCTTCATGTACGGCCAGGTGAAGCACCCGGACGGCTCACCGGCCGGCGGCACGCCGCTGCGCCTGGAGCGCGCGCTGGACAGCTTCGACCACCTGCCCGGAGGCCCCAGCTACGTGGAGGGCCGCGTGTGGAAGTACGAGCCGTTCTCGGAGGGCACCACGGAGGCCTCGGGACGCTTCACGCTGGAGGCCCTGTCCCAGGACCTCACCTCGGAGGCCTATGTGGAGGAGAGCGGCTACTACGGCACCCTGTGGCACCGCTTCCGCGTGTACCCGCCCCTCGAAGCGGACGGCAGCGGCGTCTTCGTCGCCTTCGTCGCCGACGATGACGTGGAGCTGCCACCGCTCCAGCCGTGGGCCTCGGGCGTCGCGGTGGGCGACGGGCCCTCGCTGACCTTCGCCGCGGCGCCGCCCGTGCCGGAGCTGCCTCCCTCCGCAACGCTGCCGCAGGTCTTCGTGGGCAGCCCCGAGGACCCCATCACCGCCCTTCCCAGCACCCCCGAGCCGGTGGTGCAGCTCGTGGGCGGTGACGGGCTGGTGTGGCAGCAGGTGGCGGCCACCTCTCCCTGGACTCCCAGCCCCTACGTGCTGGAGGACTTCGACGGAGTGGAGGCCCAGGTCCGCGCGGCCAGCGCGGGCCAGTGGTACTTCGAGCCGCTGCTCGCCGAGCCCAGCTCGCTGACGTTCCGCCTGGAGTGGCGAAGCCCGCGCGTCGCCCTGCCTGCAGGCGCCCTGCGGCCCGTGAGCCGGGGCAGGCCGTGCAACGCGGGCCCCGTGGACCGCCCGTGTCCCTACACGGATGGGAAGCTCGAGAGCGTGGTGACGCGCCCGTCGAGCGACGAGAGCATCTTCGATGGCGGCGTGGAGGTGCTGACCTTCACCCTGGACGCCCCCACGCGCCTGCGCAGGCTGGTGGTGCGCGACCTGGAGACGACGCTCGACGACATGGCCCGCATGCGGCTGGTGCTGGAGGGCAGCGTGGACGGCGGGACGTGGACGCAGCTGGGGAGCTTCGTCCAGGTGAATCACGTGGAGAACCCGCACCGGCAACTCCTGGACTTCGGCCTGCGGGACACCGCCACCGACAGCCCCTTCGACAGGCCGATGGACCTCTGGACGCCGCCCGTCTTCCTCGACGCGCCCCTCACCGGGGAGCTGCCGGTGCGCTACGTGCGGCTGTACGTCATGCCGGAGGACGGGGACGGGACGTGGAAGGGCCGGCTGTGGAAGCTGGGAGAGGTCTCCCTGTTCGAGTAGGCCGCTCCCGTCAGAAGCGGCCGCCCAGCCCGAAGACGGCCCTGTCGTTGACGAACCCCATCGTCGGAGCGAGCCCCAGCGGCAGGCCCCGCGGCGCGCCCTGCGTGAGCTTGCGGCGCGCGCCGCTCAGGGCCGCGCGTGCCCGGGAGCCCTTCACGGCCTCGTCCCCGCTACAGTCCGCACCGTCCTCGGTGCACGTGGAGGAGCAGTCCGCCCCCTCCTCGGAGCAGCCGACCGCCTCGAGGTAGCCCATGCCGAGCAGGAGGCCCAGGCCCGTCCCCATCAGCAGGACGCGGCCGCAGCCCACGCTCCTCGACGAGTCCATGCTTCCATAGATACAGAGCGCGACGCCTCCGAGGAATCCCGTCCCGGTGAGGATGAGGGGCACCAGCCAGAGGTGCATGGGGACGTCCGGGCTCGTCGTGGTGACGGTGACGTCCACCGGTGAGAGCGCGCGGACGTGGCCGCTCCCCGCCCACGGCGTGCGCGTGTCCAGCAGGCGCGCGGACCGCGAGGCCCCGGTGAAATCAAACGCGCGGCCTTCTGCCCAGACGACGCCCGGAGCCAGCAACGACAGCCAGAGCAAGGTGAACGCAGCGACACGCCTCTTCATGCGACAGCTCCTACACGGTGGGCTCGGCCGACCACCGCGAGCGGGAAGAGCAAGCCACGTGCCTTCCGCGCTCCGGGTGCAACCCACGCGCTCCACGCGTGGGTCGTGCACCGCGCTGCACAGGTGGGGACGGCCCTCCGGACATGGGTGTCGCATTCTCGCGCCACTGGATTGCATCTGCGCCCGGTGACGCGGTTGCGGCACTCACGCGGAGTCCCACGTCACCGGCGTGTCCCTCACCGCGCAGGGCGGATTCGGCGCGTACGACGTCTTCATCGCGCGCTTCAGCCACCAGGAGCGTACTTTTACAGGTAGTTCTGTTTTACCTGTATCTCGGGGATACTGGGTTCGCCGCACCAACCGCATCCGCAGGAGAAACCCATGTCCATCCAGCGTGTCGTGAAGCACCTTCAGTTCGGGGCCGTGCTCGTGTCGGCGGCAGCCCTGCTCGGTGCCTGTGGCGAGCCCCTCGCCGGTGAGGAGGCCGGACAGGAGGCGGCCGGTACGGGCGACACCGTCGCCGCCTTCGACATTCTTCCCCCGACGGCGACGATGGGTTGCACGAAGGTGGGGACGAACGTCTCGTGCTCCGGCAGCGGCGCCAACGGGGTGACGCCGTACACGTACCAGTGGCAGGTGGTGGATGACTTCGGAGGCGGCTCGACGAGCCCCTACTGGTACAACGGCACCACCTCGTACAACGACTACTGCCAGTTCGGCCTCTACACGTACGGGACGTACTGGACGAAGTACATCCGGTTCCGCATCGTCGACGCGAACAGCTACGTGTCGAACGAGGTGACGAAGAGCTACAGGTGCTGGACCCCGAACTAGCACGCCGCACGGAGGCTCCGGGCGTGAAGCGCGCCACGCCCGGAGTCGCCGCGTCTTCGCGCGTCGCAGGACTTCACCTCTTCCGGAAGACCCGCACCGCCATGAGCCCGCACTCCAGAAACGTCCTCGCCTTCGTCGTCACCTCGCTGGTGGCCCTTGGCGCCCCGGCCGCGCCGCTGACAGGTGTCTACCGTGGCGAGGTCTACTCCCAGCCGAACGCCGTCAACGCCTACTCGAGCTGGCTCGGCTACGACGTCACCCTGGGCCAGGGCCACCAGGCGAAGGACGGCTGGGCCAACATCGAGAACCCCACCTGGCAGCTCCAGTCCTGGGGCGCCTGGGTGCGCGCGAAGGCGGGGCGGCGGCTCAACTACTCGGTGGCCATGTTCCCCACCGGGCAGGGCTCGCTGGCCCAGTGCGCGCAGGGGCTCTACGACTTCCGCTTCCGGAACCTGGCCAACAACCTGGTGGCCAATGGGCTCCAGCGAAGCATCCTCCGCCTGGGCTGGGAGTTCAGCGGGAGCTGGATGCCGTGGTACTCGGGCAACGGGCAGCAGGCGAACTTCGCCGCGTGCTTCCGCAACATCGTGACGGCCATGCGCGCCGCGCAGCCGTCCGCCGGGTTCGAGTTCGACTGGAACCCCAACTACGACATCGCCTCGGGCGACCTGGCCGCGACGTACCCGGGTGACGCGTACGTCGACTACATCGGGTTCGACCTGTACGACCAGGGCTGGAATGGGCGCTACCCGATTCCGGCCGGCTGCACGGGCACGTGCCAGCTGGACCGGTGGAAGCAGAACTGGGACATCCAGTTCGCTCCGGCGCTGACGAAGTTCCGCACCTTCGCCCAGTCCCACGGCAAGCGGCTCTCCGTCCCCGAGTGGGGCGTGAATGACGCGGCGACCACGGGCGGCGGCGACAACACGTACTACGTCCAGCAGATGCTAGCCTTCATCTTCAACACGGCCAACAACGTGGGCTACCACTCCTACTTCGACGTCCAGGCGGGCGACGGGCACCACCAGCTCTCCAACGTGGACAGCAGCGGCGGCCACACGTTCCAGACCGAGTTCCCCAACGCCGCGGCCGTGTTCAAGAACCACTTCGCCAGCCAGACTCCCGTCGTCTCGACGACGCGGGCCACGGTGAGCCCGGCGACGGTGACGCGCGGCCAGGGCTTCCAGGTGGTCGCGTCCGTCTCCTCCTCCACCGCCCGGACGCTGGTGGTGAAGTACGAGATTCGCTCCGCCTCCAACTCCGCGCTCATCACGTCGCAGAGCTACACGGCCCAGGCCTTCACCGCGGGGCAGACGCGCACGTACAGCACGGCCTTCACCATTCCCACGTCCAGCCCCGCCGGGACGTACCGCGTGGACACGCTGGTCTACACGGCCGACTGGTCACAGACGCTGCTCTACCGGAACGACACGACCTTCACCGCGAACTGAGGCGCGCAGCGCTGTCTCCCTCCGTGAGGAGGGAGACACACCGCGTGTGCCATGGCGGCGGCGGTGCCTCCTTCGTGCGTGACGCCGTGACTTCCGCGCAGCAGAGTGCGCCGCATGTCCTGGCGAGGGTGGAGGGTTGGAGTCGGCGTCGCGCTGTCCCTGCTGCTGTCGGCCTGCGCCACCGTGCGCGGCAGGCCCGCGGACGGGCCGGTGGACGAGGCCGAGGCGTACCTGCGGGCGTGGACGTCGAGCGACATGGCCGCCTTGAAGCGCGCGGTGGCCGGGCCGCCGGCGAACTTCGAGGAGCAACACCAGCGCTTCCGCGACGGGCTGCGCGTCGTCTCCTCCCGCTTCGAGCTCGGCCGCGTCGAGCGCGACGGAGAGAGCGCGACGGCCACCTTCCGCGCCGTCCACGTGCTGCGCGGGCTCGGTGAGTGGGAGCTGGAGGGCACACTGCCCTTCGTGCGCCGCGAGGGGCGCTGGCTGGTACGGTGGACTCCCGCGGTGCTCCACCCGCAGGCGCGCGAGGGCGACCGCTTCTCGCGCACCCGGACGTGGTTGGAGCGGGCCCCCCTGCTGGACGCGTACGGCGAGCCGCTCACCCACGTCGGAGAGGTCATCACCATCGGCGTGGACCCGTCGCGCGTGCGCGACCGCGCCGACGTCACCTCCGCGCTCCAGGCGCAGCTCGAGGTGGACCCGGCGCGCGTGGAGAAGGTCCTGAACGCAGCGGGCCCGGCCGAGCGCTTCGTGCCCCTCATCGACGTGCGCCCCGAGCGCTACCAGCTCGTGCGCCCCGCGCTGGCGCCCGTGCCCGGCATCTTCTTCCGCAAGAAGACGGCCCGGCTGTCTCCGTCGGAGGGCTTCGCGTCTCACACCCTTGGCCGCGTGGGCGAGGTGACGGCCGAGCTGCTCGCGCAGCTGGGCCCGCTGTACCAGCCCGGAGACATCGTGGGCCTGTCCGGGCTGGAGCGGGCCTTCGAGCCGCAGCTCGCGGGAACGCCCTCGGGCGAGGTGCTCCTCACGCGCCCGTCGGGAGAGGCGCAGGTCCTCTACCGCTTCGAGGGGAAGCAGGGCACGCCGCTGACCACCACGCTGCGCCCCGCGCTGCAGACGGCCGCGGAGGCTGCGCTCGAAGGCGTGGCGCAGCCGGCGGCGCTGGTCGCGGTGGACAGCGAGACGGGCGCGGTCCTGGCCATCGCCAGCCGTCCGCTCTCACAGCCGCTGCACCGGGCGCTCACCGGCCGCTACCCGCCGGGCTCCACCTTCAAGGTCGTCACCACGGAGGCACTGCTCGCGCGGGGCATGGATGTGAATGCTCCGGCCCCCTGCCCGCCCACGGTGGCGGTGAATGGGAAGTCCTTCCGCAACTTCGAGGGCGAGGCGCTTGGAGCCACCACGCTGCGCGGAGCCTTCGCGCACTCGTGCAACACCGCCTTCGTGCTGCTGTCCACGAGCCTCGGCGGTGGGGCGCTCGGCGAGGCGGCCCGTCGCTTCGGCTTCGACGTGGAGTACCACCCGGGGCTTCCCTCCTCCGGCGGCACCTTCCCCGCGCCGCGCGACGCCGTCGAACTGGCCGCCGCGGCCATCGGCCAGGGACGGGTGCTGGCCACGCCGCTGCACCTGGCCTCCGTCGCCGCGGCGGCCGAGTCGGGCCGGTGGCGCGCGCCCTACCTCGTCACGGACCTGGACGACGGGCCGAGCGCGTCGCTGGCGGACGGCACCCGGGGAGCGCTGAATCTGCTGATGCGGTCCGTCGTCACCGAGGGCACGGGCCGGTCGGCTGCGGGAGTACCGGAGCTCGCCGGCAAGACGGGCACCGCGGAGTTCGGCACGGTCCCCCCGCTGCCCACGCACGCGTGGTTCATCGGCTTCCGCAATGGCATCGCCTTCGCCGTCCTGGTGGAGGGCGGAGGCGTGGGCGGCCGGGTCGCCGCCCCCATCGCCGCGAGGTTCGCTGCGGCGCTGTGAGCGCGCCGTCACCTGCCACCCGGCCCGCAGCGGGGAAGGAACGTTCCTTCCTGCCGCCCGACCTCGGCACAGTCCCTGGCGGAATGAGCGTTCCTTCCAAGCCACCGGTGTCCGGGCGGCGGCCTGTCGCGCGGAATGAGCGTTCCTTCCAAGCCTCCGGTGTCCGGGCAGCGGCCTGCCGGACGGAATGAGCGTTCCTTCCAAGCCTCCGGTGTCCGGGCGGCGGCCTGTCGCGCGGAACGAACGTTCCTCCCTGTCACCCGGCGCTGGCGCGGCTCGCTCGACGGAAATGAGCATTCCATCCAGCCCCAGCGTCGGCACCGCCCCCGGTGGAAGGAACGTTCCTTCCGGCCACCTGGCATCCCGGGGAAGCCCCACCGGGAGCGTCCCGCCGCTGGCATTGCGTTCCCGACCGAAGTGGAGAGGATGCCCCCATGTCTCCGTCCATCCCCGCCGAAGCGCCCCACGCATGGAACGTCATCGAGCCTCTCGAGGAGTCCCCGGGCTCCTGGCAGATGGCGCTCGACGAGGCGCTGCTCGATGACGCCTGCGCGCGGGCAGACTTCGTCCCCACCCTGCGCCTCTATGTCTTCCGTCCCGGCTGCCTCAGCCTCGGCCGAACGCAGTCCTATGCGAGCGTCGATGCGGCCGCGGCGCAGGAGCAGGGGCTCGAGCTGGTACGCCGGGTGACAGGCGGCTCGGGCGTGCTGCACCACGGAGAGCTGACCTACAGCTTCATCGCCCGCGTCGGCGCGCCGTTCACCGACAGCATCGAGCAGAACTACACCCTGCTGTCGGAGGCCATCGCCACCGGCCTCGCGAGCCGCTTCGGCGTCCGAGCCGACCTGGAGCCCTCGCGGCCCGAGCGCAGCCTGGCCAGCGGCGCGTGCTTCCTCACCCCTGCCCTCAAGGAACTGAAGGTGAACGGGCGCAAGCTCGTGGGCAGCGCGCAGCGGCGGCAACGCGGGGCATTCATGCAGCACGGCGCGCTCCCGCTCGTGACGGACTACGCGCTGCACGCACGCCTCTTCGGCCTGGAGCCCGAGCGCCTTCGCGGAGCGATGATGGACCTGAAGGAGGCCGCCGGCCGCGAAGTCAGCCACGCCGAGGCCGCGGAGGCTCTCAAGCAGGGCTTCACCGAGAGCCTCGGCGCGCAATGGACCTCCGTCTCGATTGCGCCGCACGTGCGCGCCCGCGCGGAGGTGCTCGTCGCGGAGCGCTACGGCCGCGAGGACTGGACGCGCGACGCCATCTGACGTCCCTCGACACCTCCCGAAGGTGGAAGGACGAACCACGTCCCCACCACCCGCGCCCACCGCTGGCTCCCGCACGAGCCGCCATGCCTGCTCCCGCCAACCGGCCAGGCTGAGCGTTCCCCAGCGGAGCCGGTCATGACCGAGGGCGACTTCGCCGCGATGCGAGCCGGCGCCGCGGCCAGGAGCGGGTCGACCCCGAGGCGTAGCCCCTCAGTGCCGGAGTCCAGGGGCCATGCCGATTGCCTGACACGTCCTGCCGCGTGCGCCTCTCCGCCGCGAACCTGGGGCTGTGTTCCCTCCAGAGTGGAGGTGTGTTTGTCTTGAAGGACGACGACACCTGGGACCGCCTCGACTGAAACGGGCGGACGCATCCTCCCTGCCGTCCATGGTTCCGAAGTGCATCAGGAGAACCCACCATGCTGAAGCTTCTGTCCCGTCAGGCGCTCCTCGTCGTGGTCAGTGCCTCGCTGTACGCGTGCGGCGCACCGCCGCTGGAGGAGGGCACGGCACCCGAGCTCGGCAGCAGCGAGCAGTCGCTCACGTCCTATCTGACGTTCACCCGCGACATCGGCTCGGGGGACACCGACTTCACGAACAACGTCAGCAGCGGCCCCGGGCCCTACACGTACTACTGGAACAGCACCGAGTATCACCACTGGGACGGCAGCACCTGGGTGACCGGCTGGCACCAGGGCGGCAGCACCGAGTTCTTCTACTGCCCGCGCGCGCCCAACCGCGGCGACGAGTACCTCTGGTCGCTCAAGGTGGAGGCCTACGCGGTGGACGCCAACGGCGTCGCCTCCGCCGTGGTGTACAAGACGCTCCCGTGCAGCGTCGCCCGGTAACGAAGGGAAGGCGCCCACACCTCCGCGGGCGTGGGCGCCCACCGTCACGGCTCAGCGGAACAGGCAGCGCGTATCGAGCCGGTAGAAGTCGGACGGAACGAACGGGTTCCACGTCTGCCGCACGAAGTAGAGCTGGCGCAGGTCACGGCTCACCAGGGGGTGGAACTCGTCCTTCTCCGTGTTCACCGCCGGGCCCAGGTTGATGGCCTGGGACCAGGTGCCGCCGCGGTTGTAGCTCACGTAGAGGTCGCCCAGCCCGTACCCGTCCGGCCGGTTGAGCGTGGCGAAGACCATCAGCCGCCCATCCGGAGACACCCACGGGTTGTACTCCCACGTGTCCGGGCTGTTCACGCCAGGGCCCAGGTTCTCCGGCAGCGCGTAACCCGTCCTCGTGCGCACGGAGCGGTAGATTTCGAAGTCCGAGTCGAACGTGCCGCTCGCGTAGTACAGCGTCCCGTCGTTCGTCACGCTCACGTAGAGCTCCTGCCGCACGGAGTTGACGTTGGGCCCCAGGTGCTCGGCCGGCCCCCACCCGCTCCCGACGCGGCGCACGACGTAGAGGTCGGTGTCGTCGCGCAGCACGCCATTCACCGGGCGTATGGACGAGAAGTAGAGCGACCGGCCGTCCGGGGAGATGAACGGGTCCGAGTCCTGGTACGTCCCCGAGAACGGCGCCACCTCGCCAGGGGTCCAGTGTCCATTCACCAGGCGCGTCACGTAGATGGTCTGGTACGGCGGCGCCTCGTGGTCGACGTGGTAGTACGCCGTCCGCCCGTCCGCGGAGATGGAGAGCCGGTACTCCGAGCGCTCCGGCAGGGAAATCTCCCCGGGCGCGAAGAGGCTGCCCCCCGGCTCGCAGGCCGCATGCCCCAGCGGCTCGGCGGCTTCGTCCAGTTGCCACGCCTCGTCCGCCACGACGGGCTCAGGGGGATTGCACGCCACGGTGGCCGACGACGTGGCGAGGATGAGGGACAGGGACCACTGCTTGAGCGACGGATGCATGCGCTGCCTCCTGGGTTGTGAGGAGACAGTCGCCCCGCCCCGCTCAGGGGTCGACGCCGATGTGACGAACGGTGGAGGTCCGGGGACGAACGGTGGAGCCGCGCATGCGGCCCCGCCTCACGAGGGCAGGTCGAGCGCCTGTTGAAGCCGCGCGCGATAGCTCCGGCCGGTGGTGAGCTTCGTGCCGTCGCGCAGCAGCAGCACGTACTCGCCCGGAGGAAGCGGCTCCACCTCGTCGATGCGGTCCAGGCGCACGATGAACGAGCGGTGGACCCGCATGAACTTCGCGGGGTCCAGCTTCTCCTCCAGCGCGCTCATCGTCTCCCGGGCGAGGTACGACTGCTTCCCCATGTGCACGGAGACGTAGTTGCCCTCCGCCTCCAGGTAGTCGATGTCCTCGACGCGGAGGAAGCGCATGCGCCAGCCCACCTTGGTGATGAGCCGCGTCGCATAGCGCTCCTGTGCCGGGGGCCGGGGGAGCGCGAGTGACTCGAGCCGCTCCAGCAAGTCCGTGGCCGGGGAGCGGCGCCGCTCCCGCGCCCGGGAGAGGCTCACGCGGAAGCGCTCCTGGTCGAACGGCTTGAGCAGATAGTCGAGCGCGTTGGCCTCGAATGCCTGCACCGCGAAGTCGCGGTGGGCCGTGACGAAGACGACGGTGGGCAGCTTCTCGGGCGCCACCGCGCGGAGGACGCCGAAGCCGTCGGGCGCGGGCATCTGCACGTCCAGGAAGACGAGGTCCGGACGCGCCGTCTCGATGGACGCGATGGCCTCGCGGCCGTCCCGGCACTCGCCAATGACTTCCATGTCGGCTTCCTCGGACAGGAGGTCCTTGAGGCGCTCGCGGGCGAGCGGCTCGTCATCGACAATCAACACCCGCGTCCGAGGCGTCATGGGGATGGCACCGTGCGGAAGGGAATGGCGAGCGTCACCGAGGCGCCGCCGCCGGCCGCGCCCCGCAGCTCCAGCCGGTGGTCGGTGCCGTAGAGCTGCTGCAGGCGCTCGCGGGTAATCCACAGCCCCTTCCCGCTGCTCGCGTGCGCGGGAGCGGGAGCAGGGGCGGCGTTCAGGCCCACGCCATCGTCCCTCACCTCCAGGAGGAGCGCGGGGCCCTCGCGGCGCGCGGCCACCGTCACCGTCCCCGGGGCGGAGCGCGGGGCGATGCCGTGCTGGATGGCGTTCTCCACCAGGGGCTGGAGGACAAGGTGGGGCACATGCGCACCGAGCGTCTCCGGTGCGATGTCCTGGGTCACCGTCAGCCGGTCTGCGAAGCGCACCCCCTGGATGTCCAGGTAGAGCTGCAGGGTGCGCAGCTCCTCCTGCAGGGTGACTTCCTCCCGGGTGGCCGCGTCGAGCGTGCCGCGCAGCAGCGCGCTCAGCCGCGCAATCATCCGCTCACTGCCGCGCGGGTCCCGATGCACCAGGGCGGAGATGGAGTTGAGCGCGTTGAAGAGGAAGTGCGGATGGAGCTGCGCCTTGAGCACGTGCAGCTGCGCGCGGGCGAGCTGGGTGTCCCGCAGCCGGACCTGGTCGGCGTAGTAGACGGCGTGCGCCACCCCGAGAATCGTGAGGTAGATGAAGGGGTTGTAGAGCAGCGCGTGCGCGAGCACGTCGAGGAACGCGGGCGGCTGGCTGTACCAACCCACCCACGGCTCCGTCAGGAAGATGACCGTCGCGCGGAACAGTGACACCGCGAGCGCACCGGCCACGTGGAGCATGACGCGTGAGGTCAGGTGCCGCCGCTCCAGCGGAAAGCGCAGCCCGAACCACAGGACGGCAATCGTAATGGGCGTCCACAGGAGGTTGGAGCTTCCCCAGGTGCGCAGGGCGTGCTCCCAGGTGGCACCTCCCACGTCGTGGGCTTCGCTCGCGGCCGCCAGACCCGACAGGGCCCACCAGGCGAACGCGGCCAACCACCACCGCCAGTTGATACTGCGTGTCATGTGCAAATTGTATGCGGTCTTGACACTTCATTGTTGGCTATCGCCCATTTACAGGGACTGCCGCACAGGCGTTTGATTCCCCACAGCCCCCTATCCTCGCGCCCATTCACGAGTACGGGGGCAGACACCTCAGGGGGAATCATGCAATCCAGTTGTGTTACTCGTCGAGACAGCTGTCGTGCGGTTCTCGTAGGGCTGTTGCTTTCAGTCGTCCTGGTAGGAACCTCCGCGTCAGCGGCACCGTTCGCCCTCTTCGAGAGCGGTCAGGTTCGCCCCCTCGCACTCTCTCCCAACGGAAAGCTGCTCTTCGCCGCCAACACGCCGGACAACCGGCTGGAGATATACCGGGTGGAGAATAGCGGCCTCGTCCACCAGGGCTCGGTGCCCGTGGGCCTGGAGCCGGTCGCCGTCGCGGCGCGCACCAATGACGAGGTCTGGGTCGTCAACCACCTGTCCGACAGCGTCAGCGTCGTGCGCATCGACTCGGGCGGAGGCAGCGGCACGGTGACGCGCACGCTGCTCGTGGGTGACGAGCCTCGCGACATCGTCTTCGCCGGCCCGGGCCGCAAGCGCGCCTTCATCACCGCTGCGCACCGGGGACAGAATGCCCCGTTCGACCCGCAGCTCACCACGCCGGGCGTCGGCCGGGCCGACGTCTGGGTGTTCGACTCGGAGAACCTGGGCGGCACGCTGGGCGGCAACCCGCTCACCATCATCTCCCTCTTCGGCGACACGCCCCGCGCGCTCGCGGTGACGCCGGACGGCTCGCGCGTCTACGCGGCGGTGTTCCACTCCGGCAACCGCACCACCGTGGTCGCCGAGCGCATCATCCCCGACGGCGGCGAGGCGGCGGGCGGCAACCCCGCCCCCAACACCAACTTCCAGGGCGTCCCCGCACCCGAGGTCGCCATGATTCTCAAGCACAACGGCCAGGACTGGCTGGACGTGGTGGGACGCCCGTGGACGGACAAGGTGCGCTTCTCGCTGCCGGACAAGGACGTGTTCGCCATCTCCGCCAACGCCAACCCGCCCGTGCAGCTGCAGGGCTCCGCGGGCTTCTACAAGGGCGTGGGCACCATCCTGTTCAACATGGCCGTCAACCCCGTGAGCGGGAAGGTCTACGTCAGCAACACCGAGGCCCGGAACGACTTGCGCTTCGAGGGCCCCGGCACCTTCGCCGGCACCAGCCTCCGCGGGCACCTGCACGAGAGCCGCATCACCGTGCTGGGCGCGGGCGGCGTCACGCCCCGGCACCTCAACAAGCACATCAACTACGCCGCCTGCTGCGCGCCGGTGCCCAACGCGGAGAGCGAGAAGAGCCTCGCGCAGCCGCTGGGCATGGCGGTGACGTCCAACGGCGCCACGCTGTACGTCGCGGCCTTCGGTTCCTCCAAGCTGGGCGTGTACTCCACCGCCGCGCTGGAGGCGGACACCTTCGTGCCGAACGCGGCCAACCAGATTCAGCTCACCGGCGGCGGCCCCACGGGCATCGTGCTGGACGAGGCGCGCGGGCGCCTCTACGTGCTCACCCGCTTCGACAACGCCATCTCCGTGGTCAACACCACCACGAAGCAGGAGGTGGCCCACCTGCCCATGTTCAACCCGGAGCCGGCGAGCGTGGTGGAGGGGCGCCCGTTCCTCTACGACGCCCGGCGCAGCTCCAGCCACGGCGACTCGTCCTGCGCGAGCTGCCACATCTTCGGTGACTTCGACAGCCTGGCCTGGGATTTGGGCAACCCGGACGGCACCGTGAAGCTCAACCCGAGCCCCATCATCCCGGTGCTGCCCGAGTTCGGTGATGACCCGACGCTGGGGCAGGACACGTCCTTCCACCCGCTCAAGGGCCCCATGGTGACGCAGAGCCTGCGCGGCATGGCCAACCACGGCCCCATGCACTGGCGCGGAGACCGGAACGGAGGCGACACCGCGCCCAGCTCGCAGCCGGCCAGCGGCTCCTTCAACGAGGACGAGGCCTTCAAGCAGTTCAACCCCGCCTTCAAGGACCTGCTCGGGCGCAGCGCGCAGCTCACCCCGGCGGAGATGCAGAAGTTCACCACCTTCATCCTCCAGGTGATGTACCCGCCCAACCCCATCCGCAAGCTGGACAACTCGCTCACGCCGGAGCAGCAGGCGGGCCGGGACTTCTTCTTCAACGTCACCACCGACTTCCAGGGCGCGTGCAGCTCCTGCCACATGGTGGAGTTGAATGCCAACCCGGGCGAGGGCCTCGCCAAGGGCTTCTTCGGAGCGGACGGCCGCTCCGGCTTCGACGCCGGCAGGCAGTTCCCCAAGGTGCCGCACCTGCGCAACCAGTACCAGAAGGTGGGCATGTTCGGCGTGGCGTTCACTTCGGGCAGCACGGTGCCGGAGGATGCCTTCCTCGGTGACCAGGTGCGCGGCTTCGGCTTCAACAGCGACGGCACCATTCCCACGCTGTTCCGCTTCGGGAGCGACTTCGACCTGAGCCTGCTCAACCCCGTCGGCATTCCGCTCACGCCGGAGGGCACCACGGCGAAGAAGAACATGGAGCAGTACATGCTCGCCTTCGAGAGCAACCTGGCGCCCATCGTCGGGCAGCAGGTGACGCTCACCTCGGGCAACGTGTCCGTGACGAGCCCGCGCATCAACCTGCTGCGGCAGCGCGCGGATGCCAGTGAGTGCGACCTGGTGGCGAAGGGCCGGGTCGCCGGGCAGGACATGGGCTTCCTCTACGCCGGGAATGGGAAGTTCAAGGGCGACCGGCAGGCCTGGCCGCTCGTGTCCGACTCGGACCTGCGGCTGGGCGTCGTCCTGGGCAACGGGGTGCTGACGTACACCTGCGTGCCCCCGGGCTCGGGCTCGCGCATCGGTCTGGACCGGGACCTGGACGGGCACCTGGACGGAGACGAGCTGGCGGCGGCCACCGACGCGTCGAACCCTCTCAGTCACCCCTGAGCCGGGCGGGCCGTTTCGATGCCCTGAAACGGACCCGGTAGCATCTGCACGCCGGGCCCGGGTGTCACCCGGGCCCGGCACTGCCAGGCAAGGACTTCATGAGCGACGTCGGCACCCACGACGGAGCCCCGGGCGCACTAGCATGCAGTCGGCCATCACCCGATGGCCCCACTCGACTGGATGCAACGACGTGAAGAGAAACGACTCGAGGGTCATGGCCGGAGTCATGACCCTGTTCTGCCTCCTCCAGCCCGGCCTCGCCCTCGCGGACTCCCGTTGCTCCCTGCCGGAGCCGCCTCCGACCTGTGACCTGCTCCCGGACCCGGAGCCCGGCGCGACAGACCCGGCGCGAGGCCCCCGCTGGATGCACGAGGGCAAGCCATTCTTTGTCATCGGCCTGTTCGACTACCCCAAGTACGCCAGTCCTGGCGCCCCCGAGAATCCCAACCAGGAGCGCTCGGACAAGGCCCTGGCTGAGCTCGCGGGGTCTGGCATCAACACCGTGAAGACAGACCTCCAGACGCTCACGGGTCCGGACCTCGACCGCATGGGGCGCTACGGCGTGCACGCCATCGCCGAGGCCTGGAACTGGAAGTTCACCGACGAGCCGGGCCACGAGCTGCACTGGGTGCGCGAGACGTCCCAGCATGTCGTGGGCAGCGCGCTGGACCTGAAGATTCAAGAGGTCAAGGGGAAGGAGGCCCTCCTCGCGTACGACACCCACGATGAGATGGGGTGGAACAAGGAGGGGCCGGGGCAGATTGCGCTGTTCCCGGACGGCAGCATCGACTGGCCGACGACGAATCGTCAGCGCGCGCGCATCCCCAGCCTCGAGCAGGCGGTGAGCTTCCGCGCCTTCGTCAACTCGCGCGACCCGGCCCACCACGTCGTCGCCACGGAGCCCGGTGCCAGCGGTTCGAGCGGCCGACCTGACTTCACCCGGGCGCGGTACCGCGCGTGGCAGGCCGGTTCGAATGCCTGGGCCCAGGACACCTACCCCATCTACTTCGTCGGTGAGGATGGCGTGACGCCGCCCTTTCCCACCGTGGACCTCAACCCCGTGGGCACCACCGTCGGCGCCATGGAGTTCATCTACGACGACGATGACCTGGCGCCCCACTCGCCCACGGGCCCCATCTTCATGGTGCTGCAGGGGCAGGGCTACAACGAGTGCTGCTACACGTGGGGGAAGGACAGCCGTCGCGGCCGCCGCCCGGAGTACGCGGAGCAGCGCTTCATGGCCTTCAGCTCGGTCATCCACGGGGCGCGCGGCGTCACCTGGTGGGGGACGGAGGACATCGAGCTGTCCTCGACGGCCTGGCATGACATCAAGCGGGTGGCCAGCCAGCTGCGCTATCTGGAGCCGGCGCTGAGCTCCACCGACCAGCAAGGCAACTTCACGCTGCCGGCCGGCCTCGAGGGCCTGCACCGGCGCGTCGGCGCGCGGAACTACTTCATCGTCGCCAACCGGACCGCGCAGCCTGTCTCCGGCCTCATCCGTCCCAGCACCTGGCGCGCGTCGCTGGGCGTGCGCGTCCTGTTCGAGGGACCGAGGACGCTCGCCTATATCCCCTCGCTGGGCGGATGGACGGATGCCTTCGCGCCCTGGGCGGTCCACGTCTACACGGACTCGCCGCTGTCCCATCAGAAGGACGACTTCGATGGTGACGGCATCTCGGACCCCTCCTGGTACTGGACCTCGCCCGCGCTGCCGGAGCCGGGCCTGTTCACGGTCCAGGCCAGCTCCATGCCGAGGCTGATGCGCTTTCCCGCGGGGGAGAACGATGACGTCCCCCTGACGGGCGACTACGACGGTGACGGCATCACCGACTTCGCGCTGCACAAGGCGCGCTCCAGCACCATGAACTGGGGTGGCTGGTTCTCCGTCTGGTTGAGCGACTCCCAGCAGTGGCGCTGGTTCACGCTCGGGCAGCCGGGAGACGTGCCGGTCGCCGCGGACTACGACGGCGACGGCACCACCGACTTCGCCGTCTATCACCGGTACACCAGCCCCGTGTACGACAGCCGCGCGGCGGGGCTCGTCTACGGAGAGTTCCAGTGGAAGTCGAGCCTCCACGGAGACCTGCGGACCTTCCCCATGGGCGAGCCCGACGACAGTCCCGTGGTGGGGGACTTCGACGGAGACGGCAAGGACGACTTCACGCTGTACAAGCGCCGCACCAGCTCCATCAACTGGGGTGGGTGGTTCACCCTCTGGCACAGCGCGACCCAGGCGTGGCAGTGGGTGACGATGGGACAGGAGGGGGACGTGCCCGTCATCGGCGACTACGACGGGGATGGCACCAGCGACTTCGGTGTCTACACCCCACGCTGGCCGGCGAATGACGGCGGTGGCCACTACACCCTGCGCCGCAGCTCGAACGGGACCACGTACTCCGTCACCATCGGCGAGCCCGACGACGTCCCCGTCACGGGTGACTATGACGGGGACGGACTCACGGATGTCGCCGTCTACAAGCGCCGCGCCAGCAACATGAATTGGGGCGGCTGGTACACCATCCGCTACTCCGCATCCGGCGTTGAAGGCTGGCCCGACCGCCCCGGCGTCCGGCCGGGGGAGTCGCCGGCCGGGCACGCCTGGCAGCAGTAGCGCGCTTCCACGCTCCACCGGGCCCGGCCTCTCCTCACTGGGAGGCCGGGCTGTCGCATCGCGGTGCTCAGGCCCCGCGGCGGCGCAGGGCCAGCACGGCGCCCACGAGCGCCACCACCAGCCACATCGCCAGGGCCCCCGGGCCCGTCGCGTTGCAGCCTCCGCCGCCCACGTCACCGTCATTCGACGTGCCCGCGTCCGGCTGCTGCGTCCCCGCGTCCGGCTCCTGCGTGCCCGCGTCCGGCGTGCCCGCGTCCGGCTCCTTCGTCAGCGTGCTCTCGTCGAGGTACGCACCGCACGCCGGGTCCTCCGTCGCTTCCGCGCGCTGCGCCAGGGCCAGCACGTAGGCGCCCGCGCCGAAGCCCACCATGGGGATGTTGAACTTGTGCGTGCCGTTGTTCTCGTCGTACGTCTCCGCCACCGCGAGGTAGTTCTTCAGCGACTGGTCCTTCACCCAGTTCAGCACCCGGTCCGCCCGCGCCGTGTCCCCCGCCAGGCGCTTGGCCACCGCGCCGCGCAGGCTGACGATGACCCACTCCGCGCTGTCGTACTCGCTGCCCCACGGGCTCATGTCCGCGCCGCCCGAGTGGTCATACCGGTCGTCGTTGCGCTGCCAGCCCGCGCCCGCCGGAGAGGACAGGCGCAGGTCCAGCCCGCGCATCGTGGCCTTCGCAATCTTCCCCTTCGGGTCGAACAGGCCGAAGGCGAACGCGTCGAACACCGCCGCGTCCCAGTAGCCCCGGCCCGTCTTCAGCTCCTCCAGGTTCGAGGCCAGCGCGAAGTTGGCGTCCGTCAGCTTCTCCGCCATCGCGCGGCGGATGCCATTGCCCGCGTTGCGGTAGCGCAGCGCCCGGTCCGCGTCGCCCTTGCGCTCGGCCAGCGCCGCCGCGTCACACAGGCCGCGCGCCGCCGTGAGGCTGGTGTACGCCCACGCGCGCTGCCGCCCGTTCCAGTGCGTCTCCCAGATGGACGAGTCCGGACGGATGAGCCCCGTCTCCGGGTCGATGAGCGCCACCAGCGCGTCCGCCACCTTGGTGGACACCGTGTCCCAGTGCTCATCCACCAGCGACTCGTCCCCCGTCACCTGCTCGTAGTGCCGCAGCGACCAGAGGAAGAGGCCGAAGCCGTCGAACTCCAGGTTGGGGCCGGACTCGTTGAAGTCCGTCTCCTCCACGCCGAAGCCGTGGTAGCGCGTGAGGGTGATGATGTACGGCGGCATGTTGTACGACTGCAGCTCGCGCCAGTCGCGGAACCGGCCGCTGTCCGCCTGGAGGTAGTACGCCAGCGCCGCGCGCGCGCTGTTGGTCATCCCCAGTGTCGCCAGCGCCGACGCCGCGTAGGCGCCGTCCCGAATCCACGCGTAGGTCCACTGTCCCGGCGGAAGGCTGGCCAGCACCGCGCCCTGGCCCGCGTGCTGCACCCGCGTGGGCAGCTTCGCCGTCGCGCCTTCGGTGTCCTTGAAGCGCGTGCGGCGCACCTCGCCGTCCTTCGTCAGCCACTCGCGCAGGAAGGCGTCGCTCTCGCGCACCTGCGCCATCGCCAGCACCACCGCGGACTGGCGCACCAGCGACTCCTCGTCCTCCGCCAGGCCCGCGGGCACCTTCACGAGGTCGCGCTGGAGGGTCCCCCAGCGCGCCAGCTCCGCCTCCACCAGCGCCTTCGCGTCGGAGGCGCCCGCGTACTCCTCCAGCCACTCCCGCGCCGCGTTCCCGGACTCCGGATTCGCGTGGTGCGCGAAGGCCACGCCCGCCCACTTCTCCGCGCCCGCCGCGAGGTCCCCGAGGTTGAACTGGTACGCCGTCGCCCAGCCGGTGCCCGCGGACGGCTGCGCCGTGAAGTCCTGCAGGTCCTGCGAGCCGCCGTTGTTCACCACGTTGAAGCCGTTCTGCGAGCCCGTCGCGCTCGACAGCCACGCCGCCTTCTTCGCTACCGCGCCCAGCGGCCGCGCCACCAGCGCGCCCGCGAAGCCCTTCTCCGAGAAGACGTCACCGGTGAGCTCCACCGTCTCGCCATTCTCGTCCGTCTCCGCCATGACGCCCGGCCGGCCGAAGCCCAGGTGGAAGTTGTGGAGCGAGAAGGCGCTCACCCCCGTCACCGCCGCCGTGCCCGTGTTGCGCACCCGCAGCGCCATGACGAAGGCCGCGTGCGGCAGGCGCTGGGGCGCGAAGACGTACGTCGTCACCTCCAGCGTGCCCACCTTCTGCACCAGCATCGTCACGCCCGTGCCCGCCGTCTTCCCCGGCTCCCAGGGCGCGTAGCCGCTGGCGTCCAGGTTGGCGTCCTGCGTCGGCAGCCAGCGCTGCGTGCCGCCCGAGCGCAGCCCGAAGAAGGCGTCGAAGAGCAGGTCGCGCGTGTGCACCACCTTCGGCTGGCCCTTCTCGAAGACGTCCGCGCCCACCGTGTCGATGACGGGCTCCTCGGTGGCGAAGAGGTGCTCGCGGAAGTGCGACACCTTCTTCTGCTCCAGGTCCAGCATGACGGCGCCGTGGCCGTTGGACGACGGCAGGCGCAGGAAGGTGCGCTGGACGGCGACCTCGGCGCGGGCGCCCGGCGGCGCCACGGCACAGAGAAGGGCGAGGAAGAGGGGTACCGCGCGGCGGTACGGGCTGGAGACGGGTTGCATGGCGCGGATTCTGGAGTGCTTCCGGCCCCGGGGCCAACGGCTACCCAGAGGCAGGCCCCCGACGCGGGGTGACACCGACCCCACGCGCTTCTTCGCCCCTCCCCCGCAACCGTGGCCGGCGTCCCGTGTTCGAGGTCCATAATTACTGGATATTCCGGTATTTTATGAGAAGCCGGTCGCGCTGGCGGTATGGGGTGGGAGCGCGCCCGGCGTCGCTGGGAGCGTCTCATGCGTCTGGTGCACCGGGTCCTCGCAGTCCTACTGCCGTGCCTTGCGCTGCCGGGAGGGCCCGCGCTCGCGCAGGCCCCTGGCGCCTTCGTCAACTGGGAGCACCCGCACGTGCACCCGCTGGAGCTGACGCCGGACGGCTCGAAGCTGCTGGCCGTCAACACGGCGGACAACCGGCTGCTGGTGTTCAGCGTGGCGGGCGGGACGCCGGTGCTGACCGCGTCCATCCCCGTGGGGCTGGACCCGGTGTCCGTGCGCGCGCGCGGCAACACCGAGGCGTGGGTCGTCAACCACGTCTCCGACAGCGTCAGCATCGTGGACCTCACCACGCTCAACGTGCGGACGACGGTGCCCACCGACGACGAGCCCGCCGACGTCGTCTTCGCCGGCAGCCCGCAGCGCGCCTTCATCTCCTGCTCGCAGGTCAACCGCGTGCTGGTGGTGGACCCGGCCAGCCCGCTCGGCGCGCCCACGCGCGTGCAGCTCGGCGGCGAGGAGCCGCGCGCCCTGGCCGTCAACGCCGCGGGCACGCAGGTGTACGTGGCACTGTTCGAGTCCGGCAACCGCACCACGGTGCTCGGCGGCGGCAACGCCATGGCGGGCGGCGGCTTTCCTCCCAACGTGGTGAGCAGCAGCGCCGGCCCCTACAGCGGCGTCAACCCTCCGCCCAACTCGGGCAACTTCTTCAACCCGGCGCAGAAGTCCGGCAACCCCACGCCGCCGCCGGTGAGCCTCATCGTGAGGAAGAACGCGAGCGGCCAGTGGATGGACGACAACGCGCATGACTGGACGGCGCTCGTCTCCGGTGCCAATGCCGCGTCCTCGGGGCGCAAGCCCGGGTGGGACCTGGTGGACCGCGACCTGGCCATCATCAACGCGTCCACGCTGGCGGTGACGTACGCCTCCGGGCTGATGAACCTGAACATGGCGCTGGCCGTCCACCCGGGCGGCCGCGTCACCGTGGTGGGCACGGACGCCATCAACGAGGTGCGCTTCGAGCCCAACCTCAAGGGCCGCTTCCTGCGCGTGCTGGCCGCGTCCGTGGACCCGGCCGCGCCGGCGTCGGTGAGCCGGTTCGACCTCAACCCGCACCTCACGTACACCTCCAGCACCGTGGCGCAGGCCACGCGCAACCTGTCGCTGGGAGACCCGCGCGGCGTGGCGTGGAACGTGGCCGGCACGCGCGCCTACGTGACGGGCATGGGCTCCAACAACGTCATCGTGGCGGACACCACGGGCGCCCGCGTGGCGCAGGTGAGCGTGGGCGAGGGCCCCACCGGCGTGGTGCACTCCGGCACGCGGCTCTACGTGCTCAACAAGTTCGCGGCGAGCGTGTCCGTGGTGGACACGGCGTCCAACACCGAGGTGGCGCGGGTGCCCTTCTTCGACCCGTCCCCCGGCACCATCAAGGCGGGCCGCAAGCACCTGTATGACACGCACAAGGGCTCCGGCCTGGGGCACATCGCTTGCGGCTCGTGCCACATCGACGGGCGCATGGACCGGCTCGCGTGGGACCTGGGCAACCCCGCTGGCGACATGAAGGCCGTCACGGGGCAGAACCTGGGCATGGGCGTGCCCGCCCTCACCACGGGCTTCCAGCCGTGGCACACGATGAAGGGGCCGATGACGACGCAGACGCTCCAGGACATCGTCGGCCAGGAGCCGCTGCACTGGCGCGGCGACAAGGCGGGCCTGGAGGAGTTCAACGGCGCCTTCGTCAGCCTGCAAGGCGACGACGCGCAGCTCACCGTGGTGGAGATGCAGCAGTTCGAGAGCTTCCTCGCCACGCTCACCTTCCCGCCCAACCCGTTCCGCAACACGGACAACTCGCTACCCACGAACCTGTCGCTGACGGGCCACTTCACGACGGGGCGCTTCGGCGCGGCCGGGCAACCGCTGCCCAACGGCAACGCGGAGCGCGGGCTGAACATGTACCGGCCGCCCCGGTTGCTGGACTCCGGGAGGCTCGCCTGCTCCGCGTGCCACACGCTGCCCACTGGCATGGGCACGGACATGACGCTGAGCAACGGCCAGTTCGTCCCCTTCCCCGTGGGCGCCAATGGAGAGCACCACACCGCGCTCGTCGCCGTGGATGGCTTCACCAACGTGACGATGAAGATTTCGCAGCTGCGAAACCTCTACGAGAAGGTGGGCATGGACTTCACGCAGACGTCGAACCTCGCGGGCTTCGGCTTCGCGCACGACGGCGCCGTGGACTCCATTGCCCGCTTCATCACCGAGCCCGTGTTCAACCTGAACAGCGACCAGGAGGTCGCGGACATGGTGGCGTTCATGCTCGCCTTCTCCGGCTCCGATTTGCCGCAGGGCTCGACCACCGCCATCCAGGAGCCGCTCGGCCCCAACAGCAAGGACACGCACGCGGCGGTGGGCCGGCAGGTGACGCTGACGTCGGCGACTCCCACGGCGGCGCAGCTCGCCACCGTGGCCTCGTTCGTGTCACTCGCGGACGGCGGGAAGGTGGGACTGGTGGTGAAGGGGAGCCAGGGCGGCCTGGCCAGGGGCTACACGTACATGGGAAGTGGCCAGTTTCAGTCAGACCGGGTCTCTGAGGCGGTGACGGCTTCGGTGCTGCGGACCCTGGGACGCACGGGCAGTGAGCTGACCTACACGGTGGTGCCCAAGGGCTCGGAGGTTCGCATCGGCATCGACAGGGATTTGGACGGCGCGCTGGACCGGGACGAGCTCGACCAGGGCACCCGGCCGGACGACCCGGCCAGCAATTAGCCCCAGGATTCGTGCGGGCCGTTCGCACCATGGCGACCCGCACAGCCGGTAGCTCGAGGCACAGTGTCTCGAGCTACCGGCATTTTTCTGGCGCCCCTGGCGCCGCGAGGCGGGCCAACCCTCCGGGACTCCTCGGCTTTGTTTCACGGCGCGGCGCGTAGGACCTGAATCACCGTTCAGGCAGGCGCGGAGCGTGTGGCGCCCATACGCAATGCGTTGACGTCGGAAATTGCCAAGAAATGAGACTTACTCCGTTCTTACTTCTGCGCGGCGTCTGTCCACACCCGCCGCGGCCGGAGGGGAACGAATGCTCTCGCTCGCCTTGCCCATGGGTTTCTTCTGGAAGAAGGCCGCGACCTGGCTGCGCATCCTGATGACCCAGGTGCTCTACATCGCGCCCCTCTTCTGGTTCATGGAGCTGGCGCAGAACATGGCGTGGCGGCAGGTCAACGGTGACTGGGGCTGGGTGTTTCCCGAGTCGCCCTACCACTGGTTCTCCTTCGGGAGCCTCATCCTCTGGGCCGGCTGCGTGGCCATGCTGTGGAGCCTGCACTTCTTCTGGTTCTACCCGCGCCGCGTGAAGGTCTGGACGCGCATCGCCATCGGCACCGTGTTCACCTTTGCCGGTGAGTGGTTCGGCGGGTACATGGCGGCCAACGTCTTCGGCCACCCGCTCCAGGTGTGGCCCGGCTCGCCGCTCGTCTACGTGCACTGGTGCGCCATCTTCTTCTGGATGAGCAACTGCATCGTCTACCATCTGGTCACCGTCAACGTGGTGGACCTCACCCCCGCCTACGACGCGCCGCCCGACGAGGCCCCCGCCGCGCAGACGGCCTGAGCCTCCCGACACGCCGAAGCCCCTGGGCCGCTCCCGGACCTGCACCACGGTCCGCGGGCGGCCCGTGACGTTTCCTGGGCCCCGTTGACCGCTCACCGGTGCGCCCCTAAGTTAAACCAGATGGTTCAACGTCATGAAGAGCGGCTCGACGCCGTGTTCCATGCGCTCGCGGACCCGACGCGGCGGGGGATGCTGCACCGCCTGGCGGACGGTGAGCGAAGCATCGGTGAGCTGGCCGCGCCGTTCCGCATGTCCTTCGCGGGGGCCTCCAAGCACGTGAAGGTGCTGGAGCGCGCCGGGCTGGTGCACCGGACGGTGGAGGGACGCACGCACCGCTGCCGGCTGGCGCCCGCGCCCCTGGCGGGCGCGCTCGACTGGCTGCGCTTCTACGAGCGGTTCTGGACGGACAGCCTGGACGCGCTGGAGCAGGAGCTGCGCAAGCCCGCCTCCCCTCGCAAGCGCGGAGCCGCCCATGAGTGAGCACGGGGTCGTCGTCACGGACATGATTCGCTTCGAGCGCGTCCTGCCCGGCCCGCTGGAGCGCGTCTGGGAGTACCTCACGGTGCCGGAGCTGCGCGGGAAGTGGCTGGCCTCCGGGCCCATGGACTTGCACGTCGGCGGGCGGGTGGAGCTGCACTTCCTCCAGTCCTCGCTGTCGTCGCACTTCGAGCGGCCGCCCGCGCGCTTCAAGCAGTTCGAGAACGGGTGCAGCCTCGAAGGCCGCGTCACCCGCTGCGAGCCGCCGCGCCTGTTGAGCTACACGTGGGGCGCGGATGGAGAGGTGTCGTTCGAGCTGACGCCCCGGGGCGAGGACGTGCGGCTGGTGCTGATTCACCGGCGGCTGGAGCCGAGGCACCTCGTGGGGGTGGCCAGCGGCTGGCACACGCACCTGGGCATCCTCGGGGACCGGCTGCGGGGCGTGGAGCCCGCGGGCTTCTGGTCCACACACGCGCGGATGGAGGCGGAGTACACCGCGCGGCTCGCGGAGGGCTGAGCCACCGGGGCGGCGGGCGGCAGGAGCAACCCACCGCGGATTGGGAACGGGCGGGATGTGGCCGCCGCCCCCCGGGCATACGGCCCCGGGTGGCTGGGTGTGACGGCTACTTCCCGGCGGGAGCCGGCGCTCGGACGTCGTCACTCATGGCGGCCGATGCGGTGGGCTCTGGTGCCGGAGCGAGAGCGGGTGCCTCCTGCGCGGCCTGCTGCAACAGCACGGCGGCCGGGGCCGCCACGGCGCTCGGGGCCGGAGGCACGGGCTGCGCAGTCGCGGGGGCGGCCGCCATGGGCTGCACGGGCTGCGCACTCACGGGCGCGGCCGCCATCGGCTGCGGAGGCGGCGCCGTCGCCGCGGGCTGCGCGGCGGCCTGGGTCTCCGAGCCACCTCTGCGGGCCTGCTGCTGGCCGAAGATGTAGCCGCCCACCGTGCCCAGCAGCGTCCCGAGCACCGCGCGGTCAATCTTCTCGCCGGTGCCGAGGATGATGATGGTCAGCAGCAGGAAGGCCATGCCAATCATCTCGACGAGGATGCGCTGGTTGAAGATGGTCTGCTGCACCTCGGGCTTGAACAGGAGCGTGGCGAGGTAGAGCAGCAGCAGCACCACGACCATGATGATGATGGCCCAGGTCAGCCGCCCGTCCGTCTCGAACTTCTGCACCTGACGCGCGTCCAGCTCCCCGCTCAGCTTGTCGATGGCGGCCTGCGAGTCCTTCACCTGCCTGTTGTGCAGGTCGATGGTGGCCTGCGCACGGTCGATGATGCCCTGCCACGCCTTCGCCACCGCCTCCTGGTCCTGGCCGAACAGCCGCTCCAGCTCGGCGAGGGACAGCGTCCTGGCGCGGTCGCTGGCGCCCGTGAGTGCCTCCCTCATCTGCTCCTGGAACACGTCCGGCGTCATCCCGCCGTCGCGGCCCGTCTGCGGGAAGCGCAATACTTGAAGCTCCGTCCAGCTCGGCAGCTGCGTCTGGCGGGGCTCGCCATACAGCTCGTCGATGCTAGGGCTGCGCTGCTCGGTGCCGCCGAGGCGAGGCAGGAAGTCCGCCAGCTCGAAAGCCATCGCATCCGCCAGCTCGTTCGCGGAGCGCTCCAGCCGTGAGTAGGCGTCCTTCGTCGGCAGGGCGCCTCTCGCCGTCACGTCGCTCACCGCCGTGAAGTCCCTCTGGAAGCGGGTGAGCATGGGCGCGAGCTTCGCGGAGTCGAACTTCCGCGCCCGGACATCCGCCTGCCGGGCCCGCGCCTTCTGGAGCTCGTGACGGAGGACGGTGAGCTCGGCCTCCGCTGCCTCCAGCCGCTTCTGCTCCGAGGACATCCTGGACTGGACGAGCCCCGTGGACTGCTTCGACAGGTCCTCATCCGCCTCGGGCGCGGAGTCCGCCGCCAGCGCCGTCCCCATCAGTCCCCAGACGAGGAGCACGGCCATCCGTCCTGCGTTCATGACGTTCACCCCGAGAGAACGGACGCCGCCCCGGAAGTTCCCGGCCACGGCCCGCCACAGGACGCCATCCTAGGGACGGCCTCTGCAGGGCACCAAATTGCCGGCCACGGGGCTCCAGCCAGACTGGCGGCTCAGCCCTGGCTCGCCAGCATGCCCGGCGTGTCCAGCGGCAGCTTCAGCCGCGCGCGGCACCCGCGCCCCTCGGGCCGGTTCTCCAGCCGCAGGCCGCCGCCGTGCGCTTCCGCAATCTGCCGGCTCAGCGCGAGCCCGATGCCGCTGCCCTGCGGCTTCGTGGTGAAGAACGGCACGAAGAGGTTGCCGGAGTCCACGAGGCCCGGGCCCTCGTCCTCCACCCACACCTCCACCGCGCCCGGGGACAGCACGGCCCAGGACACCCAGACCTCGCCCCCGTCCGGCACGGACTGCACCGCGTCCACCGCGTTGCGCACCAGGTTGATGAGGAGCTGCTCCAGTTGGTCCGCATCCCCCCGCAGCACGAGCGCCGGCCCCGCGCGCACGCCCACCGGCCGGCGCTTCTCCAGCGCCGCCACCCGCCGCACCCAGCCGTCCACCTCCACGTCCGCCAGCGACGGAGGCGGCAGCCGCGCCAGCCGCGCGTACGCCGACATGAAGCGCCCCAGCGACTCCGAGCGCCGGGCGATGATGCCCAGCCCGCTCTTCGCGTCGTCCTCCCAGTCCGAAGGACGCGGCTGCATCAGCAGCGTGTCCCGCAGCGCTTCCGCGATGGAGCCAATCGGCGCCAGCGAGTTGTTGATTTCGTGGCTCAGCACCCGCACCAGCCGGCGCCACGCCTCGCGCTCCTGCTCGCGCAGCGCCAGCCGCAGGTCCGCCAGCACCACCAGCGTGTGCGGCAGGCCGCCCTGGCGGAACGCGCCGCGCCGCAATTCGTACGGGCCGCCCTCCTCCGCGAAGGTGCGCGTCAGCCGCCGGGGCGCCGGGCCCTCCAGCAGGTCCTCCAGGTTCAGCGCGCCCGCGCCCTTCCCCATCAACTGCTGGCGCGACTGCCCCAGGAGCCGCTCCCCCGCGCGATTCACGAGCTTCAGCGTGCCCTCGCCGTCGAAGGCCAGCACGCCGACGTCGATTTCCTCCATCACCGCTTCCAGGAGCGCGCCCGCCTCCAGCGCGCCCAGGCGCTGCTCGCGCAGCGTGTCGCCCAGCGCGTTGACCTCCAGCAGCACCTCGCCCAGCGCGTCGCCGCCTCGCGCGCCGCGGCCTCGCACGGAGTAGTCGCCCTCGCGCAGCGCTGCGAGGAGGTTGGCCACCGCGTGCAGCGGCCGCATCACCCGCTCGCGCACCAGCAGCCCCACGCCCAGGAACATGCCCACCACCAGCGTGGTCAGCGTCCACTGCACCTTGGCGGAGAAGTCCCCCACCCACACCAGCACGAGCGACGCCACCGAGCCCGGCAGGCCCGCGAGCCACGCGAGGCCGAGCACCTGCAAGTCATGCTGCGGCGGCCCGCGCTTCTGCTTCACCGAGCTCCCTTGATTCCGTAGTGCTGCAGCCGCCGGTACAGCGCGCTGCGCGACAGGCCCAGCCCCTTGGCCGCCTCGCTCACGTTGCCCTCGTGCCGCGCCAGCGCGCGCTCGATGAGGTAGCGCTCCACCTCTTCCAGCGTCATCTCCTCCAGCCGCGACGCACCCTCACGCGTCGCCCGCTTGAGCAACAGGTCCTCCGCCGTCACCTCGTCGCCCGCCGACATCAAGAGCGCACGCTCCACCGCGTGCTCCAGCTCGCGCACGTTGCCCGGCCACGCGTACGACAGCAGGGCCTCCAGCGCCCCCGGAGACAGCCGCAGCGTGGGCCGCCCGTAGCGCCGGCCGTGCTCCGCCAGGAAGTGCGCCGCCAGCAGGGGAATGTCCTCGCGCCGCTCGCGCAGCGCCGGCAGCTGCAGCTCCACCGTGTTGAGGCGGTAGAGCAGGTCCTCTCGGAAGCGTCCCTCCGTCACCGCCTTCGACAGGTCCACGTTGGTGGCGCTCACCACGCGCACGTCCACCCGGCGCGTCTTCGACGAGCCCACCGGGTGCAGCTCGCCCGTCTGCAAGACGCGCAGCAGCTTGGCCTGCTGCGACAGCGGCATGTTGCCAATCTCATCCAGGAAGAGCGTGCCGCCGTCCGCCAGCTCGAAGCAGCCGATGCGGTCCGTCTTCGCGTCGGTGAAGGCGCCCTTCACGTGGCCGAACAGCTCGCTCTCGAAGACGCCCTCGGACAGGCCGCCCGAGTTCACCGCCACGAAGGGCCGGTCCGCCCGCGTCGAGGACGCGTGGAGCAGCCGCGCCACCACCTCCTTGCCGGTGCCGTGCTCTCCCGTCACCAGCACGTTGGCGCCGGAAGGCGCGACGCGCTCGATGAGGCGGCGGATGGGCTGCATGGCGCGCGACTCGGACACCATGGTGGGCAGGCCGCCCTGGCCGCGGCGCAGGTGCTGGTTCTCCTCCTCCAGCCGCCGGCTGCGCTTCAGCGCCCGGCCCAGCTCCAGCTGCGTGCGCAGCGTGGCCAGAAGGCGCGTGTTGTCCCACGGCTTCTGCACGTAGTCGCGCGCGCCGCCGCGCATGGCCTCCACCGCGCCCTCCACGCTTCCCCAGGCCGTCATCACCACCACCGGCAGCGCCGCGTCCTGCGCGCGGATGCGGCCGAGCAGGTCCATGCCCTCACGCCCGGACGTGGTGTCGCGCGCGTAGTTCAGGTCCATGAGGACCAGGTCCACGTCCTCCGACTCCAGCGTGGCCAGCGCGCCCTGGGGCGACTGGGAGGTGACGACGGAGTACCCGTCGCGCTTGAGGAGCAGCCGCAGCGCCTCCAGCACGTCGGCCTGGTCGTCGGCGACGAGGATGCGGGCAGGCCGGGCGGTGGACGCCGGCACGGGGGAGGGAAGGTTCGGGACTTGGGGAAGAGGCTCGGACACGGAGGATACCCAGGGCAAGAATGCGCCAGAAAACGGGCGGCGTCAGCCGCGACGAAGGACGGAGGCCGGGTCCACGCTGGCCGCCCGACGTGCCGGCAGCCAGCTCGCCAGCCAGGCGGTGGCCAACAGCAGCAGCGCCACGGCGGAGAGCACGGAGAGGTCGAGCGAGCCCACGCCGTACAGCAGCCCCTCCATCACCCGGTGCACCGCCAGCGCCCCGCTCAGGCCCAGCCCGAGCCCCAGCCCCACCCGCCGCAGGGCCTGCCCCACCACCAGCCGCAGCACGTCCGCGCGCTGGGCGCCGAGCGCCATCCGCACGCCCATCTCGTGCGAGCGCTGCGCCACCGCGTAGGACATCACGCCGTAGATGCCCACCGCGGCCAGCACCAGCGCCAGCACGCCGAAGGCGCCCAGCAGCACCGTGCGGAAGCGGGGCCGGGACAGGTCCGTCGCCAGCCGGTCCTCCAGCGTGGTGGGCTGCGCGAGCGCCACCGTCGAGTCCACCGCGCGCAATTCCTCGCGCACCACGGCCTCCAGCGCCAGGGGCGCCAGGCCCGGAGCGGCCCGCACCGCGAGCTGCCCGCCCGCGAAGTACCCCTGCCCGCCCTGGTCCATGGGCACGTACGCCGTGGGCTCCTGGCCGGACTCCACCCCGGCGTACGGCACGTCCCCCACCACGCCCACCACCGTCAGCCACAGGGGGTTGCCCTGCGCGTCGTCGCCGCCGAACGTCACCCGGCGGCCCAGCGGGTCCTGCCCCGGGAAGACTTCGCGGGCGAAGCGCTCGCTCACCACCATCACCCGCGACGCGTCCGCCCTGTCCGAGTCGGCGAGCCGGCGGCCCGCGAGCAGCGGCACGCGCAGCGCCTCCAGGAAGCCCGGTGTGGACGTGTTGATGAGGGCATTGGGCCGGTTGTCCACGTCCGGCGTCCCCTCCACCCAGTAGCCCGAGCGGCGGATGTCCCAGCCGCCCGGCAGGCTCTGGCCCACGCCCGCGGCGGCCACCTCCGGGCGCGCGGCGAGCCGGGCCATGAAGTCGCGGTGGAAGGCCGCCGACCGTCCCGGCTCCTGGTAGCGGTCCCTCGACAGCGACAGCCGCGCGACGAAGACGCCCTCCGGGTCCAGCCCCGGGTCCACCTGGCTCAGCCGCCAGAAGCTCTTGAGCATCAGCCCCGCGCCGGTGATGAGCACCAGCGCCAGCGCCACCTCCGCCACCACCAGCACCGCGTGCGCCCGCCCCCGCGTCGCCTCCGTGGAGCCCCGGCCCAGCACCGTCCCCGGGTTGAGCTGGCTGCGCTGCAGCGCGGGGACGAGCCCCACGCCCACGCCCGTCAGCAGCGTCACCGCCAGCGAGAAGAGGAGCACCCGCCCCTGCACCGCCACCTCGTCGCCGCGCGGCAGGGCGTTGGCGCCCAGGACGAGCAGGAGGTCCGTGCCCCACAGGGCCAGCAGCACGCCGCCCACGCCGCCCAGCAGCGCCAGCATCAAGCTCTCCGTGAGGAGCTGCCGCACCAGCCGCCCCCGCCCCGCGCCGAGCGCCACGCGGATGCCCAGCTCCCGCTGCCGCGACGCCGCGCGCGCCAGCTGCAGATGGGCCACGTTGGCCGCCGCCAGGAGCAGCACCAGCGCCACCGCGCCCAGCAGCACCCACAGCGCCAGCCGCACCTCGCGGGTGAGCTGCTCCGCGTAGCTCACCACGCCGAACTCCTGGGCGGCGTCCTCCTTCAGGAGGGCCGGGGCGAGCGCCGCCAGCTCCTGCCGCGCGGACTCCAGCGTGGCGCCGGGCGCCAGCCGCCCGGTGACGTTGAACGCGCGGTAGCCGCGCTGCGTGCGCGCCTCGGACGTGGCCGCGCCCGGCTGGCTGTCGTACGGCACCCACGCCGCGATGTTCGCCTGCGGCACCTGGAAGGAGGGCGGCATCACCCCCACCACCGTGTAGGGCTGGCCGCTCAGGGTCAGCGAGCGGCCGAGGATGTCCGTCCCGCCTCCCATGGCCTGCCACTGCCCGTAGGACAGCACCGCCACCGGCGTGCGCAGCTCCTGGGGCGTGAAGGCACGCCCGAGCAGCGGCTGCACGCCGAAGGCGCCGAAGAAGTCGCCCGCCACCACCGTGCCGCGCAGCTGCTGCGCGTCCCCGTCACCGGTGAGGTTGAAGAGGTTGTTGGAGTACGCGGTGAGATTCCGCAGCTGCGTGGACTGGCGCGCCACGTCGTCGAAGGTCATCAGGCTGTAGCGCGGAGGCGTCCGCTGCGGCTTCTCCGAGCCGAGCATCACCACCCGGTCCGGCTCCGGGAAGGGCAAGGGCCGCAGCAGCACCGCGTCCACCACGCTGAAGAGCGCCGTCGTCGCGCCGATGCCCAGGGACAGCACCAGCACCGCCGCCACGGTGAACACGGGCGACTGGCGCATCGTGCGCAGCGCGTACCGAAGGTCCATCTTCACGTCGCTCAACATGACCGAGCCTCCCGGCTCACGACGAAGGTGTTCAGGGCTTCTGCAGCCAGCCGTCCGCGAGCTGCACCACCCGGTGGCCATACGCGGCGTTGGCATCCGAGTGCGTCACCTGGACGATGGTGGTGCCGTCCCGGTTGAGGCCCTGGAAGACCTCCATGATGTGTTTGGCCTGCGCGGAGTGGAGGTTGCCCGTGGGCTCGTCCGCGAGCAGCACCTTGGGGTTGGCGATGAGCGCGCGGGCGATGCCCACCAATTGCTGCTGGCCGCCGGAGAGCTGCGAGGGGAACAGGTCCTTCTTCCCCACCAGGCTGAAGCGGTCCAGCATGTCGCCCACCAGCGCCTCGCGCTCGCCGCGCTTGAGGTTGCGGTAGGACAGCGGCACCTCCAGGTTCTCCGCCACCGTGAGGTTGTCCAGCAGGTGGTACTGCTGGAAAACGAAGCCGATGGTGCGCCGCGACAGCTCCGCGCGCTCCTTCGGCTTCATCGCGTGCACGCCCTGGCCGTCCAGCGTGTACTCGCCCGTCCACTCCGCGTCGAGCATGCCCAGAATGGACAGCAGCGTGGACTTGCCCGCGCCGGACGGGCCCATCAGCGTGACGAACTCGCCGGGCTGGATGTCCAGGTCGATGCGGCGCAGCACCCAGGCGCGGCCGCCCGCCAGGGGGTAGGACTTCTCGACGTTACGCAGCGAAATGAGGGGCTGGGACATGAGTCTCTCGGGCGCTCACTCGGAGCGCAGGGCAATGATGGGGTCCACGCGCGTGGCACGGCGCGCGGGCAGCCAGGTGGCCAGCAGCGCCACGCCCGCCAGCAGCGCGGCGACGCCCACGAAGGTCCACGGGTCATACGCAGTCACGCCATACAACAGCGTGTTCAACAGTCGCGCCAGGGCGAGCGAGAGCAGCAGCCCCACCGCCACGCCCAGGCCCGCCAGCTTCAGGCCCTGGCCCAGCACCAGCGCCAGCACGTCCCGCCGCGCCGCGCCCAGTGCCATGCGAATGCCCATCTCCCGCGTGCGCTGCGCCACCGAGTAGCCGATGACGCCGGAGATGCCCAGCGCCGCCAGCAGCAGCGCCGTGCCCGCGAACAGGCCCATCAGCAGGGCGGACAGCCGGCGCGAGCCGATGGAGTCGTCCACCAGCCGCATCAGTGGGGCCACGTTGAACAGGGGCACGTTCCGATCCACCGCGCGGAGCTCCGCTTCGATGGAGGAGCGCAGCGACTCCGGGTTGCCGGCCTTCGTCCGGACGGCGAGCGCCAGGCCCGTGGAGGGCACCTGGTACAGCGAGTAGTACGCCATTGGCGGGGTCGGCCGGTCCAGCGCCCACTCGCGCACGTCGTCCACGATGCCCACCACCGTGGTCCACTGCGCGTCGGGGCGCTTCAGCTTCAGCCGCTGGCCCAGTGCGTCGCCCTTCGGCCAGTACGCGTCCGCGAACGCCTTGTTGATGACCACCGCCCACGGCGCGTCCGGGCCGTCCGTCTCCTGCAACAGGCGTCCCTCGTGCAGGCGGACGCGCAGCGCGCGGTGGTAGTCGGGGCTGACGGTGCGCAACTGCACGGCCGGCCATACCTCGTCCGGCCCCTTCGTCCGCCCGTCGATGGCGAAGCCGAAGGTGATGAACATGCCCAGGGGCAGCGCGTTGGTCAGCCCCGCGGTCTCCACGCCCGGCAGGCCCTGGATGCGCCCCAGCAGCTCGCGTGAGAAGGCCACCTGCCGCTCCGGCGACTCGTAGCTCGCGCCCGGGAGCGAGAGCTGCCCGGTGAGCACGCCCTCGGGCGTGAAGCCCGTGTCCACGGAGAGCAACGCGAGGAGGCTCTTCCCGAACAGCCCCGCGCCCACCAGCAGCACCAGCGCCAGCGACACCTGCGTCACCACCAGCGTCGAGCGAAGCCGGCCCGAGCGCCCCCCCGCCGTGCCCCGCACGCCCTCGCGCATCGTGGCGCTCAGGTCCGCGCGGCTCGACTGGAGCGCCGGCACCAGGCCGAACACCAGCCCCGTCAGCAGGCTCACCCCGGTGGTGAACAGCACCGTGCGCGCGTCCAGCCGCACGTCCGCCGCGCGGGGAAGGCCCTCCCCCACCACCGCCAGCAGCACGTCCATGCCCCACATCGCCAGCAGCAACCCCAGCGCCCCGCCCGCCACGGACAGCACCAGGCTCTCCGTGAGGAACTGCGCCACCAGCCGCCGCCGGCCCGCGCCCAGTGCCGCGCGGATGGACACCTCGCGCCCACGCGCCGCCGCCCGCGCCAGCAGGAGGTTGGCCACGCTGCCGCATGCCACCAGCAGCACGAAGCCCACCGCGCCCAAGAGCAGCCACAGCGTGCCCTTCACGTCGCCCACCACCTCGTCCTCCAGCGACTTCAGCGCGATGGAGCGCTTGCCGGTCTGGTACTTCGGGTGGGCCTCCGCCAGCGCCAGGGAGACGCGCGACAGGTCCTTCGCCGCGTCCTCCATCGTCACCCCGGGCTTCAGCCGCGCCAGCACCTCCAGGAAGCGGGTGTCCCGCTTCTCCTCCGACACCAGCTCCGGGTCGGGCGCGAAGGGCCGGTAGAGGTCCGAGCCCGCCGGATACTCCACGCTCCGCGGCAACACCCCCACCACCGTGTACGGCACCCCGTCCAGTTGGAGCGTGCGGCCGAGCACGCCCGGGGCCTCCGCGAAGTGCGTCCGCCACGTCTTGTGCGTGAGCACCACCACCCGGTCCTGCCCCGGCGTCTCCTCGGCCTCGGTGAAGCCCCGTCCGAGGACAGGCGTCACGCCCAGCGTCGGCAGGAACGAGGCCGTGGCCTCCACCATGTGGAGGTGCCGCGGGGTGTCCACGCCCGTGAGCGTCACGTCATCGTCCGTGAAGGCCGCCACCGACGCGAAGACCCGGGGCAGCTCGCGGTACTCCCGGTACTCCACCACCGAGGAGGTGAGCCCCGTCCGCCCCACCCTCGCGAAGGTGTTCGAGACGTCCACCAGCCGCTCCGGCTCCGCGAAGGGCGGCGCCTTGAGCAGCACGCCGTTCACCACGCTGAACACCGCGCTGTTGGCGCCGATGCCCAGCGCCAGCGCGAGCACCGCCGCCAGCGTGAAGGCGCGGTCTCTCAGCAGCCCGCGCACCGCGTACCGCAAGTCCTGGAGCAGGGTGTCCATCGACGTGCGCTCCTACTCCGCCTTCAGGGCAATGATGGGGTCCACGCGCGTGGCACGGCGCGCGGGCAGCCAGGTGGCCAGCAGCGCCACGCCCGCCAGCAGCGCGGCGACGCCCACGAAGGTCCACGGGTCATACGCAGTCACGCCGTACAGCAGCGCGCTCAACAACTGCGCCAGCCCCAGCGACAGCACCAGGCCCACCGCCACGCCCAGGCCCGCGAGCTTCAGGCCCTGGCCCAGCACCAGTGCCAGCACGTCCCGCCGCGCCGCGCCCAGTGCCATGCGAATGCCCATCTCCCGCGTGCGCTGCGCCACCGAGTAGCCGATGACGCCGGAGATGCCCAGCGCCGCCAGCAGCAGCGCCGTGCCCGCGAAGAGCCCCATCAGCAGGGCGGACAGCCGCCGCGAGCCGATGGAGTCATCCACCAGTCGCACCATGGGGGCCACGCTGAACAGGGGCAGGTTGCCGTCGAGCGCGCGGACCTCGGCTTCAATCGCCGTGCGCAGCGCCTCCGGGTTGCCCGCCTTCGCGCGCACCACCAGGTTGAGGTTGTAGAGGGGGAACTGCGCCGCCGAGTAATACGCCGCCGGGCGCGAGGGCTTGTCCAGGCCCCACTCGCGCAGGTCGTCGACGATGCCCACCACGGTGGCCCACCGCGTCTCCCCGCGGTGCAGCCTCAGCCGCTGCCCCAGCGCGTCGCCCTTCGGCCAGTAGAGGTCCGCGAAGGTCTTGTTGATGACCACCGCGCCGGGCGCGTCCAGATTGTCGGTCTCCGCCAGCATGCGGCCCTCGCGCAGCTTCACCCGCAGCGCGCTCAGGTAGCTCGCGCTGGCGAAGCGCGTCTCCACGGCGGGCCACATCTCGTCCGGCGCCTTCGTCCGTCCCTCGATGTCGAAGCTGTTGTCGGTGCGCCCACCCAGAGGCAGCATGTTGGAGATGCCCGCGGACTCCACGCCGGGCAGCGCCTGGACGCGGGTGAGCAGCTCCCCCATGAAGGACGACCGTCGCGCAGGGTCCGCGTAGGCCGTCTGCGGCAGCGCGACGCGTCCGGTGAGCACGCCCTCCGGGGTGAAGCCCGCCTCCACCTCGCTCAGCGCGTGGAAGCTCTTCGCGAAGAGGCCCGCGCCCACCAGCAGCACCAGCGCGAGCGCCACCTGCCCCACCACCAGCCCCGCGCGCAGCCGGCCCGCCTTCCGTCCGTCCGTGCCGCGCGTGCCCTCGCGCAGCGCGCTGTTCAGGTCCGCCCGGCTGGCCTGGAGCGCCGGCACCAGGCCGAACCCCAGCCCCGTGAGCAGCGACACGCCCGCCGTGAAGAACACCGACGCCACGTCCAGCCGCACCTCCGCCGCGCGCGGCAGTCCCTCACCCACCACCGCCAGCAACACGTCCGTGCCCCACACCGCCAGCAGCAGGCCCAGCGCCCCACCCGCCACGGACAGCACCAGGCTCTCGGTGAGGAACTGCGCCACCAGACGCTGACGGCCCGCGCCCAGCGCCGCGCGGATGGACACCTCACGGCCTCGCGCCGCCGCCCGCGCCAGCAGGAGGTTGGCCACGCTGCTGCACGCCACCAGCAGCACGAAGCCCACCGCGCCCAGGAGCAGCCACAGCGTGCCCTTCACGTCGCCCACCACCGTGTCCTCCAGCGAGTTCACGCTGATGCCCCAGCCGCCGCCCTTGTAGTTCTTCTCGTACAGGCGCTCCTGCTCCCCCGCCACCCGCGTCAGGTCCGCGCGCGCCGCCTCCAGCGTCATCCCCGGCTTCAGCCGCGCAATCACGTCGAGGTAGCGGCTGCCACGGCGCTCCTCCGACGTCTGCTCCGGCGTGGGCGCGAAGGGCGCGTACACGTCCGTGCCCGCCGGGTACTCCACCCCGGGCGGCAGCACGCCCACCACCGTGTACGAGTCCCCATCGAGCTGCAGCGTGCGGCCCAGCACGCCCTCGTCCTCCGCGAAGCGCGTGCGCCAGGCCTTGTCCGTGAGCACCAGCACCCGCTCACGGCCCGGCGTCTCCTCCTCCTCGGTGAAGGCCCGGCCGCGCACGGGCGACACCCCCAGCGTGGCGAAGAGCGAGGCCGTGGACGCGGTGACGCTGAGCCGCTCCGGCACGTCCCCGCCGGTGAGCGTGACGTCGTTGACGTTGAACGCCGCCACCGACGCGAAGGCCCGGGGCAGCGTGCGGTAGTCCCGGTACTCCGGCACCGACACCGAGATGTCCTTGAGGTCCGCCTTGAGGAAGTTGCCCCGGACGTGGACCAGCTGCTCCGGCTCCGCGAAGGGCGGCGGCTTGAGCAGCACGCCGTTCACCACGCTGAACACCGCGCTGTTGGCGCCGATGCCCAGCGCCAGCGCGAGCACCGCCACCAGCGTGAAGCCGGGGCTGCGGCCCAGCGTGCGCAGCGCGTAACGGACGTCTTGAAGGAGGGTTTCCATTCGGGGTTTCCGGAACCACGGGGAGTAAGGAGCGCGGGCACACGCCGCCCGGTCTCCGCCCTTTTGGGGTGCGGAGCAGGACGGCAGGTGAAGTCGGGGACTAGCGGCGCTGCTCGTCCTGGACGATGCGGCCGTCGAAGAGGCTCACCGTGCGCGTGGCGGTGCGCGCGTGCGCCGGGTCGTGCGTCACCATGCAGATGGTGGCGCCGCCCTTGTGCAGCTCGGAGAGCAGCTGCATCACCGCCTCGCCATTCTTCGAGTCGAGGTTACCGGTGGGCTCGTCGGCCAGGAGGATGAGCGGGTCTCCGGCCACCGCGCGCGCCACGGCGACGCGCTGCTGCTGACCGCCGGAGAGCTGGCCCGGCATGTGCCGCGCCCGGTGCGCCATGCCCACCTTCTCCAGCGCGCGCTCCGTGCGCTGCTTGCGCTCGGCCGCGGGCATGCCCCGGTACGTCAGGGGCAGCTCCACGTTCTCGAAGACCGTCAGGTCTCCGATGAGGTTGAAGCTCTGGAAGATGAAGCCGATGTGCCGGTTGCGCACCAGCGCCCGGTCCGACGGCGACAGCTCCAGCACGCTGCGCCCGTCCAGCAGGTACGCGCCGCGCGAGGCCGTGTCGAGCAGGCCCAGCACCGCGAGCAGCGTGGACTTGCCGGAGCCCGAGGGGCCGACAATCGCCACCCACTCGCCCTGGCGGATGGTGAGGTGGATGTTGGAGAGGGCGTGCGTCTCGACTTCTTCCGTCTCGAAGACCTTGGTGAGCCCCTCCAGCTGGATGAGGGACTTGCCCGCGTCCGTCTTCGGTCCACCCGCCAGCACCGCCTCTTCCGTCGAAGCGGGCGCCTTCACGTCATTCGTCGTCATCATCGCAATCTCACCCGCTCGACCGCATCCCACGCGGCCATGTCAGACAGCACCACCTGGTCGCCTTCCTGGAGGCCCTGCACCACTTCCACGGCATTCACCGAGCCCCGGCCCAGCTGCACCGGCACGCGAATCGCCTCGTCGCTCCCCGGCATCAGCCGGAAGAGGGACATCGTTCCGTTGGGCTGCGCGCCCGCGGGCCGGCCCACGGAGAGCACGTTGCCCAGCCGCTCCAGCTCCACCGTCCCCTCCACCGTGAGGTCGGGCCGCGCGCCCCGGGGCAGCTCTTCGGGCAGCGACACCTCCACGCGCACCGTGCCCTGGCTCGCCGCCGGCGCCACCCGCGCCACCGTGCCCTCCACCACCCCGTTGCGCGTGTCCACCAGGGCCTTCTGGCCGGGCTGGATGTCTCGCGCCTGCGTCTCCGCGATGCGCAGCTCCGCCTTCAGCCGCTCGGGCTTCACCACCTTGGCGAGCAGCACGCCCGGCGTCACCCACTGACCCAGCTCCAGCGGCAGCTCCTGCAGCACCCCGTCCTCCCCGGCCACGACTTTCATGGACTCCACCTGTGTACGGCGGAACTGGGCCACCGCTTTCAGGCGCTCCACCTGGCCCTGCTGGGCGGCGAGCTGGTCCTTCATGTTCACGGCCACCACCTGGAGCTTCTTGCGCTCCAGGTCCAGGCGGCGGGACAGCTCTCCGGCCTTCTCGGTGGTCTGCTTCACCTCCAGGTTGCCGATGAGCTCCTTCTGGAAGAGGGCGTCGCTGGCCTCGGCGCGGCGGGAGGCGTCGGCGGACTCGGCGGTCATGGAGGCCACGGTGGCCTCCTGTGCGAGGCGCATGGTCTCCAGCTCCGTGCGCATGCGGATGAGCTCCGCCTGGGCGCTGGCGAGCTGGCGCTCGGCCTCGAGCGCCTGCAGCTGCACGTCCGGGTTGGCCAGCTCCATGAGGAGCGTGTCGGCCTTCACGATGGCGCCGGGGCGCACGTGGATGCGCTCCACGCGGCCGGCGGTGTCGGCGGTGAGCCAGCGGATGTACTCGGGGACGAGCGTTCCGGCGCCCTTCACCTGGCGGACCATGGGGCCGCGCTTCACCGTGTCCAGCCACACCGACGCCCGCTCCACCGAGGGCGCCGCGGGGCGCAGCTTGGACAGGCCCACTGTCACGGCGATGAGCGCGCAGGCTCCGGCGATGGCGAGGACCCAGGGCTTGCGGGTCTTCTTCTTGGCTTTGGGGATGTCCACGGCCTCTCTAAGAGCGAGGCTCGTGCCAATTGCTTTTCGCCGCTCAAATGCCTGGATTTGTTCGGGATGGAGGGGGGCGTCCCAGCTCCGGTGCCCGGTTGCGGAAAGTGCCGTCCCATAAGCGGACAGGGTTTGGGAGCGGATCAACGGGCGCCCGTCACCCGGGGTGCTGGGCGGGCGGGCTGGGGTCCGCGGGCGCTACGCGCTCTTCGATGGGGTCTGGAGCGCGCTCGGCCCGGCGTGGTCGGCCTTGCGTTGCTGGGCATTCCTTCGCGCGCGAAGCATCAGCGCGAGGGAGAGCCAGACGCCGAGCACCGCCAGGGGGTACGCGAGCAGGGCCGGCCACAGGAAGCCCACCACGGCCAGCGCGAGCAGACCGCCGGCCAGGGCCAGCTCGATTCCGCCCTCCACCGCGCCGAGCGCCCGGGTGCCCGAGGCCGCCGCCGCTCCTACAGCGGTGGCGAACCGGACCGCGCCCACGCGCGGGCGACCCGAGCCCTTTGGCGCCGCCGGGGCCCTTGGAGCGACAGGCCGGACGCGGCGATGGCTGCTCAGGACAATCTCGGTGCTGTTGGCCAGGTCGCGCAGGTAGACGTCTTCGAGGTACCTGGCGACCGACGCGTCCTCGATGGCCACGTCCAGCTCGTAGTTACCGATGAAGCTGGCGATGTTGAGGTTGGAGGACCCGACGCGGGCCCAGCGGCCATCTGCGACGGCTGTCTTCGCGTGAATCATCGAGCCGTTCCACTCGAAGACGCGCACGCCCGCTTCGAGCAGCGGCCGGTAGCCGGCGCGTGACAGGGGGCTGATGACGGTAATGTCGGTGGTGGACGGGACGAGGAGCCGGACGTCGACGCCATCTCTCGCGGCGCCGCGGAGCGCCTGGACGTAGGGGATGAAGCCGACGAAGTACGCATCGGTGAGCCACAGCGTGCGCTGGGCGGCGGCGGCGATGAGCTGGTCCAGCCGGAACAGGTCCGTGGAGGACGGCTGTCCCGCGACGATGCGCACGGAGACATCTCCGGCGAGTGCGATGGCGTCGGGGGCCGAGAGCGCTTCCATGGGCAGGGGTGCGCCAGTGGCGTCCCAGACCTCCTTGAAGGCGCGCTCCACCCAGGCGACGGCGGGGCCGCGCAGCTCCACGCCGGTGTCGCGCCAGGGAGCGATGCCGCGCGCGGGGTCGCCCAGCCACCGCTTGCTGACACAGAGGCCGGTGACGAAGCCCGTGTGGCCATCCACGGCAATCATCTTGCGGTGATCTCGACTGACCCAGCCCAGGGGGCTCGTGAGGCTGGGCGGGTTGAAGACGCGGAGCTCGACGCCGGCTTCTTCCAGGGTGCGCCAGAAGCGGCGCGATGCGCCCGCGCGAGAGCCCATCCAGTCGCGAATCAAGCGGACCTTCACTCCGGCGCGCGCACGGTCCGCGAGCGCCTCCGCGAAGGCGAGGCCGACCTCGTCCTCTTCGATGATGTAGTTCTCGAAGAAGATGGACCGCTGCGCGGAGCGGATGGCCTCGAGCCACGCGGGATAGTTCTCTCCGGCATCGAGGAGGACCCGGACGGCGTTGCCCGGAACCAGCAGGGCGTTGGAGGCGCGGGTGAAGGCGCGCTCGGCGAGGTCGGAGGTGGGCGGAGAGGAAGGAGGGACCACGGACGGAGGATGCCTTGAGTCCCGCGTGCGACGTGAGCCCATGAATGTGAGTCGCGTCCAGCAGCGGGCAGTGCCGTGGGGCCGGGCTCCATCAGGCACCTCCGGTTGCCGTGTTATTGAGTTGGGCATGTCGAAGCTGGCCTGCGCGCTTCTACTGGTGCTGGTGGGCGGCGCGGGCTGCGGCTCGGCCACGGTGAGCAGTAGCGGCAAGCCCGCCTCAGCGAAGTGGGTGGGCCCAGTCATGCCGGGGCCCGGTGGAGGCACCGTCAGGACGGTCATCTACTACGGCCCCTGGCAGTGCAATGCCCGGTACATGGGCCAGTGCCAGCGACGCTGCGCTTCCGAGGGGTACGCGCTTCTGGGCTGCATCTGGCTCGCGGACATCAAGGGCGACTGGCAGGGGCGCTTCGTGTTCCTGCCCGCGGAGGCAGGCGGATACCTGGCGCTCACCCACTGCTGCTGTGAGTACCCCACAGTCAGCGACCTCCCGTCGCGGCGGCGTACATGGAACAACGCGCGGGAGGGCTTTCGAAATCAGTGGGGCCGCGAGTTCGGAGCGTGGCCGCAGGCGGGCGGAAACAACTGGCCCGGTCACCACATCTTCGACTTGCTGCACGGCGGAGACCCGACGGCTCCGGGCAATGTGCTGCCGCTACCGCCCGCGGTGCACGACGTCATCAATCTCGCCTACCCCGCGTGCTACACGCGCGGGGCCCAGTGGGGCCGGACAAGCCCTACGTCGAGTCGCCATGACAATGGAACAGCTGCTGGCCGAAATCTCTCGCGCCCACTTCCCGCGCCCGCCAGCTACGCCGGAGCAGATTGCCGCGTTCGAGGCGCAGGCGGGTTGGCGGCTCGACGCGGAGCTCCGCGCATTCTACCTGCATTGCAACGGCGCCGAGCTGTTCCGCCCCTTGCCTGACGCGAGCTACAACATCCTCTCGCTCGCGAACATCCAGCGGCAGACGGAGCGCGTCCGCTTCAGGGACAAAGGTGCTCCGCCTGCCGCCTCGTGGTTCCCGCTGGTGGACTGCCAGGACTCGGACTTCGTCCTCGTCGACACCTCCCGGCCGGGAAGCCCCTACCCTCTTCTCGACGCCTACCATGAGACATACCCGCGCGAGGTGCGCCAGATTGCAGCGACGTTCGGCGAGTTCCTGGAACGGGCGCTCCGCAGCGGGAATCAGATCTTCTGGTTGAACGAGTAGACCTTGGCGTGGATTTCCTTGGTGTAGATGACGTCAGCGGAGACGTTACAGGTCTTCAATTCGGAGCCACCCCAATCCCCACCGCAGGGCGGCCCCCGGATGATGCGGGCTGGGAGTAGCCCGGCAGGTTCCGCAGGTGGACGGCACAGCCCGAGGCCACCAGCATGAGCCCCAGTGAGAATGTGAGCCGACGCCTCAGGGGATACCCGTGTTGTCCACCAGCACCGCGTTGGAGCTGGGCACCGTGGCCTGTCCGGCCGTGAAGCGGTTGCGCAGCAGCGTCACCCCGTTGCCGGTGATGGTGGCGCTGGCGAGGTCCGAGAACGCCGCGGAGAAGTTGTTCGCGTTGCTGCTCAGCCTGCCGGTGACCTTCACGCCCCGCATGCGGTTGGCGCCACCGAGCACCGTCACATTGCCCTCGATGACGGACAGGGGACCGCGCGTCGGAGACCAGGCGCCGAAGATGAGCACCCCTTCCGCGCGCAGCTCGAAGTTGCCCGGGTACGTGCCCTCCTTCAGCACGATGACGGTGTCATCGGACGCCGCGGCCTGGGCGATGCTCTCGCCCGGCTCCACCTCCACCACCTCGCCGCCAATGGGGTAGCGCACCGGCGGGAACAGCGGCTGCACCGTGCCGTCCCGGTACGACAGCACCACGTCGTACAGCTCCTTCTCCTCGACCACCTGGAAGGAGTACGTGCCCGGGTCGAAGTCCAGCGTCACCGTGCCCGTGGGCAGGTCCTCCAACAGCGCCAGTCCGGTGGAGTCCGTCCGCGCGACAGGCAGGTCCTCGACCTGGAACTCCACGCCCGAGCGCTCACCGCCGGGCACCACCGACGTGGTGGACCCCTGGTTGATGACCGGGTTGACCAGCACCACCGCGCTCGTCACCTCACCGAAGCGCCCCGTCGAAGGGGGCGGGTCGTCCTCTCCGCAGCCCACCAGGACCAGCCCCAACAGAACAGCGACACACTCACGCACCATCGCTGAAGACCTCCCGCGAAGGGACTTCCTTCACTTCCGGATGGCCACGGCTCCGACACGATTTCCAGGCTGACGCGCCACGCGCTTACAGCCCGGCGTGCGGATTCCAGCGGGGCCAGGACGGAAGGGGAAGCAGCCCCCGGGTCTGGAGCCACATGTAGGTCATGGGGTCGAAGCGCGAGCCTCACACCTGCTTGCGTGCCACGGACCAGATGAAGCCGTCGTACCAGAAGTGCATCAGTGACACGACGAGCGTGAAGGCCCACAGGCTCTCCAGGTCCGGGGCCAGCAGCTCGGCCCCCACGCCGTACGCGAGCACGGTGCCCAGGAAGAGCGACAGCGCCAGCCCGCGCCACTTCAGCCGCAACCGCTCCCGCAGGCGCTCGCCCTCCGTGGCCCACACCAGCGCCAGGTACTGCACGGCGTGGAGCAGGTTCATGATGAAGAACGCCTCGCCCCACGAGTTGAAGCCCCAGGTGTAGATGGAGCAGGCCCCCGTGCTCACGAGCAGGAACGCCTTGTGGAAGGAGGGCCGGTGGCCCCGCCGCAGCAGGCGCACCGAGGCCGCCACGTAGAGGACGAGGAAGACGCCGCCCACCGCGAGCACGCCCCGCGTCCACAGCGCATGTGTGGCCGTCATGCGCGCGGGCACCGAGGCGAGCCACGGCATTCCCACCTCGTCGAAGGCCTCGAAGCTCACGAAGTGGTCCAGCATCGTGGCGCCCGCGAGGATGGGGCCCGCGTACAGCAGGTGGTTCAGCCAGAGGTCGAGCCGTCGCCCCGCCGTGGGAGGGTTGCCCCGGTTGCGGTCGTAGATGCGCGCGAGGCCGAAGGTCTGCAAGCCCGAGTGCCACACGTCCCAGAACGTCGCGAGCACCGTGGCGGCCACCGCCACCACCGCCGAGCCGCGGATGGCCGCCCACGCCAGCACGGGCACCGCCACGAAGCGCAGCGGGTAGAGCCGGAAGATGGCGGGGTTGCCGTGGCTGCGGAAGAACACCGCCACCAGGTGCGCATGGATGAGGCTGCCCACCATCAGCCCGGCCCGGGTCTTCTCCTGGCCGAAGAAGCGGACCGGCGTGTCGCTGAAGGCCGTGCCGGAGATGGCGATGCCCAGCCCGAGCGCCAGCACGGGAGGCAGCAGGAAGAAGGCCCAGTCGAAGACGGGCCCGACGATGTAGGGCGAGCGCGCGGGCACCTCGCGCACGAGCGCGAGCTCCGGGCGCGCGGCTTCAGCGGGAGCCGTCTGGGGAAGCCCCATGCTCCGCCTCCTGTCGCGCCGTCAGCACCACCCGCTCGCCCAGCTCCTCCGCCAGCGCCGCGAGGAAGAGGCTGGCGCCCACCAGCTCCAGCGCCTCCTCCACGTGGTCGATGAGCGCGTACACGAGGTTGTCGTTGCCGTGCCGCTCCGTCCACCACCCCAGCGGCAGCTCCATGGCCAGCGCGCCGCCCACGTACAACACGCCGGCCAGGATGAACTGCCACCGCCGGCGCGGCGGGAGCTTCGCGAGGAAGGGCAGGAAGGCGAGCCCGCCCAGCACCACCACGACGGCCGCCGGCACCACCCACGTGAAGAACAGCACGCCGCCCAGCGAGAGCAGGTCCCCGAGGTTCTCGTGAAGGCCCACGCTCTCGTCCAGCGAGATGTAGGCGAAGGCCACCGCCAGCGCCCACCAGTGATGCCTCCCCGGGGCTCGCGCGAGCGTCGCGGCCCGGGCGATGGCCGCCAGCAGGAACGCACACGCCAGCAGCAGCCCCGAGGCGTACCAGGTGGGCAGGTTGCGCTCGTAGCTGAGGGAGAGGAACGCGACGAGGGGCTCGAGCGTCCGCGCGCCCAGCGCGTAGTACGCCACCTCCACGCCCGCCCCCAGGGCGGTCAGCGCTCCCGCGGTCACGAGCAGCCAGCGGCGGAGCGTGTGGGGGGAGAGGAGCATCGGGAGGCGAGGCGCGGAGGTTACTCCGGGGCGCGCATCCTGGTTCGGCGTGGCGCGAGGTGGAAATGTTTCGCGCTGGCTGTCCGCTGAGCGCTCGCGGAGCAGGCAGGCAGACACCCCGGGTGAGAGTCGCGGTCCCGAGTGTGCTCGGCCTCACACCCGCCGGGTCTGGTATGACGTCCGTCCCCCGAGGAAGAACCCCCACCATGTCACGACTGAATCTGGCCGGCCTGTCCGCGGTGCTGCTGTTCACCGCCGCCGGCGTGGCCGAGGCGAAGCAGTGGAAGTACGCGGGCCTGCACCCGCGCACCGGGCAGCCCGCGGACGGGCTGTGCCACATCGAGATGATGCACGTGCACACCGCCTCGCCGCTGCACGCCGACACGCTCTACCGCACGCGCGACAACGTGTATGTCTTCATCGGAGACCCGACGCCCTTCGGCTACGAGGGCCCGCGGCACGCCTACTATGGGCACCACCCGGTGGTCATCAACGTCATCATCAACATCGACGTGGATGAGGACGACGTGGAGTACTGCTACCAGGACGGGCCGCACTACCACGCCTATGAGCCGCCGCCGCGGCACAAGTTCGTGGAGAAGGAGGACGTCTCCTACTACGCGGGCGAGTACCCCGAGGAGTACAAGCTGGCGAGCCCGAAGCTGTTGCGCGTCAACGCGGTCTACCGCCCCTGGAGCGCCCCGCGCCCGGTGGTGCGGGTGGCCCCGCCGCCCGAGTACCACGGCCCCATCATCCAGGTGGGCCTCAACCTCCCGGTGCCGAGCGTCGAGGTGCGGGTGGGCACTCCGCCGCGGCCTCCTCCGCCCGAGCGCGAGGTGGTCATCATCCGCGAGGAGCGCGTCGTGCATGAGCACCACCATGACGACCACTGCGGCCACGACGACCACAGGCGTCACAAGAAGCACAAGAAGCACAAGCACAAGAAGCACAAGGATCGGCACTGAGCATGCGGCGCGTGGCATTCCCGCTGATGGCCCTGCTGATGACGGGCTGCTCCAGCGGCGCGGACGACGTGATTGATGCGTGGAAGGCAGCCGGAGAGTCCCCCTCCGCGTTCACCGATGCCGGCGAGAAGCTGCCCGGTGGCAAGTGCCAGGCCGGCAAGGTGAGCGGCCTGGACACCACGGTGTGCGTCTTCGACGACGCCGAGAAGGCGAAGCAGGCCGAGGACGCTGGCTGGAACCTCGTCGGCAACACCGTCGGTTCCACGGTGGTCTCCGGCAAGCTCGTGCTCGTCATCGCCGACCCCCGGAAGGAAGACCCCACCGGGCGGCGCATCAACGCGCTGGTGAAGACGTTCCAGCAGGAGACGCGCTGAGCGGGCGCAGGAGCACGCGAGGCGTGACGCCCGTCAGCGCCTTGAACTCGGTGATGAGGTGGGACTGGTCGTAGTAGCCCGTCGCCGCGGCGATGGCGCCCCAGTCCGGCACGGTGGCGCGCTGTGAGGCGCGCACCGCGCGCTGGAACCGCACGACGCGCGCGAACTCCTTCGGGCTCACGCCCACCACGTCCTCGAAGGCGCGCCGCAGGTGTCGCGGGCTGATGCCCAATTCGCGTGCCAGTCCCTCGACGCGTGGCAACTCGGTGGACTCGGTGATGAGCCGCACGGCGCGCCGCACGACGTACGCTCCGGCGGGCTCGAACACGTCCCCGCGCTGGACGCGCTCCGTGAGCGCCCCCTCCAGCACGTGCAGCCGCTCCGTCACCGAGGCCGCGTCCCCGAGCCTCTCGCGCAGGCGCACGCCATCCGCGCCCCAGAGCGTGTCGATGGACACGATGCGGTTGGTGAGCTCGGACATGGGCACGCCGAAGAAGGGGTAGGCGCCCCCGGGCTTGAAGCGCACCACCAGCGTCCGCGGCGGCACCACGTCCACCGGCTTGCGCAGCACGCTCAAGCGCGTGCCGATGGCGTGTACCCCACCGTAGGAAGCCGTGAAGCGCACCACCAGGTCCGCCTCGCCATCCGGCAGCCGGATGAAGGAGCCCTCGTCGTCTCCGCCAGAGATGACGCGGAAGCACTTCACGAAGCGCGACAGCACGCTCGCGGGCGCAACGGGAAGGACCGAGACAGTCACGCCCCAAGCATGGGCCACCGTCCCACCGCCTTCAACCCATGCCGGGAGGAATGGCCGTTTCCTCCAATCGCCTCCAAGGCCGTCGCCCCTATTCGATGCGGACCATGCGAGTCCACCACATCAACTGCGGAACCCTCTGCCCCGCCAGCGCCCGCTTCGTGCTGGGCGAGGGCAGCTTCTTCTCCCGCGCGCAGCTGGTCTGCCACTGCCTCGTGCTGGAGACACGTCAGGGCCTCGCGCTCGTCGACACGGGCCTGGGCATGCAGGACATCCAGGACCCCTCGCGCCTGGGCCAGCGCTTCGTGAAGCGCAACGCCCCCCGGCTGGACCCGCGTGAGACCGCCGTCGCCCGTGTCGAGCAGCTCGGCTTCAAGCGCGAGGACGTGCGCCACATCCTCCCCACACACCTGGACCTGGACCACGCGGGCGGACTGTCGGACTTCCCCACCGCCCAGGTGCACGTCTTCCGCGACGAGCACGCCGCCGCGATGAAGCCCGTGGACCGCAGCAAGAAGTTCGGCTACCGGCCCCGGCAGTGGGCCCACGGGCCCCGGTGGAACCTGCACGCGGTGGACGGCGAGCGCTGGTTCGGCTTCGAGGCCGTGCGCCCCATCCCCGGCCTCTCCGACGAGGTGCTCATCGTCCCGCTCGTGGGCCACTCGGAGGGCCACTGCGGCATCGCGGTGAAGACGCCCGACGGCTGGCTGCTCCACGCGGGAGACGCGTACTTCAGCCACCGCGAAATCCACCCGGTGTCCCCGCGCAGCCCGCCGGGCCTGGCCCTCTTCCAGTGGCTGCGCTCGACGGACAACAGGGCGCGCGTGGCGAACCAGGCGCGCCTGCGGGAACTGGTGCGCGACCACTCGAGCGAAGTGAGCGTCTTCTGCGCGCACTGCCCCACCGACTTCCAGCGCCACGCCACGAGCCCCCTGCCCCGGGCCGTGGCGGGCTGACGGGAAGAAACGCGACGGCGTCCCTTCCCTGAGCGCGTAGCTCGGTGCCGACTACGGCACCGCGTAGCCGAGGAGCTGCTCCGTCACGTGCCCCTCGCAGTTGGAGGCGCCGGAGATGAAGTGGTCCTGTCCCTGGCCCACGCGGCAGCGGTACAGCGGCACCGTGCCCGTCACCTGCGAGGTGTAGATGTAGCCCACCGGCCCCATCGCGAACTGGCCCTCGCAGTTCACATCCGGCGAGAGCAGGTTGTGGTTGCCCACGCGGCACTCGTACAACAGCCGCGTGTTCGGGGCCGCGTCGCGCAGCAGCCGCCACGAGCGCTCCACCCCGAAGCCCGGAGGCGGCAGCCGCGACGACGCCCAGTGGCCCTTCGTGGAGTGGTAGGCCCGGCGCAGGCGCGTGTACGGCAGGTCCTCGAAGCCGCAGGAGAGCTGGGGCGGATTCAAGTCGTTGCGGTTCGCCAGCGCCCACGTGGACCACGCCGGCTTCGCGCTGCCGTCCTGGCGGCGCAGCCCGAGCGCCAGCCCGCCCTCCGCCGCGTTGTCCTGCATGCGGTGATAGATGTAGCTCTCGATGCCCGGCGTCCCGAGCACGTTGCGGAACGTGTCGCACACCGCGGCCTGCTGCGCGGCCTCGGAGGACTGCGGGCTGCCCGAGTGGATGCCGCTCTCCGTGAGCTGGATTTCCCACGCGTGCGGTCGGCCCGGGTACGTCTTGCGCAGCCAGCCCGCGAGCACGCCCAGGTTGCCGTACGTCACGCGCGGGTAGTCATCCGCGGAGAACTGCGGCCGCAGCAGGTCCGGCGCGTACGGGTGGTACGCCACGCGCCACGCGCGCGAGCCCGCCCGCGCGGCGATGCCGTTGATGACGGTGATGCCGGACAGCAGCGGGCTCGTGGCCGAGGGCTGGTCGAACTCCGTGCCGAAGTGGTGCGTCAGCGAGATGAGCACCTTCGCCGCCGGCTGCCACGACACCACCTGGTCATAGGCCGCGTTGTAGTTGGCCGCGTACGTGTCCAGCCACGACGTGACGTTGCACGCCCCCGCCCCCTGCCCGCAGCCGATGTCGAACCAGTCGTTGGAGTTGACCTCGTTGTGGATGACGAAGTCCGCGATGCGGCCATGGCCGTTCTGCCCGTTGTAGAGCCACGACAGCATGCCGGCGAAGCGCCCGTAGTCCGCCGCGTTGTTGGGCGCGCAGAAGATTTCGAAGCCCGGCGCCGCGGGCGTACACACCCGCCCCGCGCGCGCCCAGGCGGGCACGCCGTACACAACCGCCGTCACCACCAGGCCGCGCGCCGTCCACTCGCGGATGGCCGCGTCCACACCCGCGTCCACCACGTAGCAGCGCCCGCTGTACTCCACCCGTCCCGCCGCGCACGGCGGCGCCTGCACCGACGGCTCCCACTGGGCCCACACCAGGTTCATCGCCACGCCGCCCGTGTTGTTGCCCGCGAGCTCGTCGTAGCTGGGCCAGAAGTCGGGCTGCACGCCCTTGATGCGGTACGCGCTGCGCGTGGGATACGGCAGCTGCGCCGACGCCACCGTGGGCACCACCAGTCCCGTCAGCAGCACCGCGAGAACCCGGCTCCAACGGCGGAACTCACACGTCATGGATGGCTCCTGGAGAAGAGGAATGGGCCACCCTAGCCAGGAACCGTCTATTCAGTTTATTCATTTATTACCCGAGTGTGATTGTCCGAGCACCCGGCCGCGTCCCTGGCGGTAGGCTGCGCCGCCATGCCGTCCTCCCTGCTCGAAGCCTTCCTGGACCACGCCCACCGCACTCCGTCGCGCCCGCTGCTCACCTTCGAGGGCGAGGCGTACACCTACGGCGCGCTCGCCGGACGCGTCACGGACTTCGCCCGGGGCCTGAAGGCACTCGGGCTGCAGCGCGGGGAGCGCGTGGCGCTGTTCCTGGAGAACAGCCCCCAGTTCGCCATCGCCTACCTCGGCGTGCAGCAGGCGGGCGGCGTGGTGGTGCTCGTCAACACCGCGTACAAGCAGGTGGAGCTGGCCCACATCCTCTCCGACGCGGAGGTGCGCGCGTGCGTCACCGGCGCGTCCGGTGCGGCGGAGCTGGCACCGCTGCGGGAGCAGCTCCCCTCGCTCCAGTGGCTCGTCACCGTGGAGCCCGTGGCCGCCGCGCTGCCCGCGTCCCTCACGGTGGTGCCCTTCGACACGCTGCTCGCGCAGGGCACCGCCGCGGCCTCCACGCCGCTGGAGCTGCCGCGCCCGGACGAGCTGGCGGTGCTGGGCTACACCTCCGGCACCACGGGCCGCTCCAAGGGCGCCATGCTGCTGCACCGCAACCTGCTGGCCAACGTGAAGGCCGTCACCGAGGCGTGGCGGTGGACGGAAGCGGACAGGCTGCTGCTCGCGCTGCCGCTGTTCCACACGCACGGCCTCATGGTGGGCCTGCACGGCACGCTCTACACCGGTGCCAGCGCGGACCTGCGCCGCCGCTTCGTCGCGACGGAGGCGCTGGAGGCGCTGCGTGACGACGCCTCGCTCACGATGTTCTTCGGCGTGCCCACCATGTACGGGCGCCTGCTGGAGGAGGCGCGGCGCACGGGCATGAAGCCGCGCAAGCTGAGGCTGTGGGTGTCCGGCTCGGCGCCGCTGAGCCCGCAGCTCTTCGGCGACATCGAGGCGGAGCTCGGCGCGCGCATCCTGGAGCGGTACGGGATGACGGAGACCATCATGAACACCACCAACCCGTACGACGGCGAGCGCCGCCCCGGTACGGTGGGCTTCCCCTACCCCGGCCAGGAAGCGCGCGTGGTGGACGTGCGCACGCGTAAGCCGCTGGCTCGCGGCGAGACGGGCGAGATTGAAGTGCGCGGGCCCCACGTCTTCGCCGGCTACTGGCGCCGCCCGGATGCCACCGCCGAGTCCTTCGACGCGGAAGGGTGGTTCCGCACCGGCGACCTCGGCGAGCACGACGCGGACGGCTATCTGAAGATTACCGGCCGCGCGCGGGAGCTCATCATCAGCGGCGGCTTCAACGTGTACCCGCGCGAGGTGGAGGAGGTGCTTGCCTCGCACCCGGGCGTCGCGGAGGTGGCGGTGCTCGGCATGCCGGACGCGGACTTCGGCGAGCAGGTGGTGGCGGTGGTGGTGCCGCCCGCTGGTGCGCCCGCGCCAGAGGCGCAGGCGCTGGTGGACTGGTGCAAGGACCGGCTCGCCAGCTTCAAGAAGCCGCGCCGCGTGGTCTTCGTGGACGCGCTGCCTCGCAATGCGCTCGGCAAGGTGCAGAAGCACCTGCTGCGCGACAGGCTGCAAGGGGCGCGGTGAGAAGCGCGACACCGCGTCCCGGCATCATTCGCTCAAACACGTGACGCCGCGTCCCGGCGTCATCCGCTGAAGCACGGGGCACCGCGTCCCGGCCTCATTCGCTCAAACACGTGACGCCGCGTCCCGGCCTCATCCGCTGAAGCACGGGACGCCGCGTCCCGGCCTCATCCGCTGAAGCACGGGACGCCGCGTCCTGGCCTCACGCACGGAGGGACTACAGGTCCCGGGCCTCTTCGCGCTTGCGCTCCTCCTCGGAGCTTTCGACGGACCGCTGCAGGTAGAGCTTCAGGTGGCGGCTCTCGTACTGGAGCAGGAGCATGCTCGTCGCGGGCGTCTGGCGTCCGGTGAGGGCGAGCTGCGTCTCGCCGTTCTTCCACTCGCTCCGGAGGGCGAAGTCGTTCCGGGCGTGGATGGCCTCGAGCCGCTTTTCCTCCTCCCACTGCCGGGACTCGGCATCCACCGGGTCCTTCGTGGAACGGCGCCCCGAGCCAATCTCGCGCATCCTCGCGGTGCGCTCCGTGCGGTCATTGTCCGACTCGATGTTCCACAGCTTCCGCTCCGCCTCCGCGGAGGTGTCCCGCTCGGCCTCCGGCTGGCCGTACTTCATCCGCAGCAACTCCGAGAGCGAGTCGAACTCCTCCCGGAGCGGGTCCGGCTCCTCGAACTGGACGACGACGGCCGCGAGCTTGTCCATGGCGAAGAAGAAGTCCACGGTGGCGTCGCGGTCCGCGACGGTGGCGGTGGCGCGCAAATCCCCCTCGGTGCTGGTCATCCGCGCCTTGGGGTACAGCGCCTTCACCTCCTCGGAGGACATCCCCCACAGCGTGTCCTGGAACCCCTCGCTGCCGCGGTAGGTCTGGATGAACTCCGCCTGGTGCTCCGCATTCGAGGTGCGGATGGCCTCCCGTCGCTCGAGGAGCGCCTGCTGCCGCGCGGACGTCCCACACGCGGCGATGAGGAAGCAGAGGGGGAGGAAGCGGGCGAGGTTGCGGGACATGGAGGGGCTCCACGGTGCGGGGGGCTGAAACCGCTGACGACGGAGCCCGCTGGAAATTCAATCCAGCCCCACCCTACGGCGCGGGAGTGAACTTGAACTCCGCGATGACGACCTCGACCTCCTGGCCGTTCTTGGGCGCCTGCCCCTGGAAGAGCCAGAGGTTCATGTGGACGGGCAGCGGGTTCTGCGGAATGCGCTGCAAGTAGTTGGTCGGACTGAAGAGCCAGCTCGCGAACTGGTTGGTGTTGCCATTCTGGTGGCCGTGCAGGGCCTGGAAGAAGACCTGATTCGACGACCACTGGAAGCGGTGGGTGGAGTACGTCCCGCCGAGGCTGATGGGGTAGGTCTGATGGGAATAGGTGACGCCCGTCACCGCGGGGTACACGGCCCAGTTGCCCGCCTGCGACTGGCTGTTGCCCCACTTCGCGAACTCGAGGTCGATTTCGTTCGTGCCGTCCGGCCCCACGTCGGAGCGCGTGTAGTTGAACAGGCCCAGCACCACGTTGTCGTCGAAGAGGTCCGGCCGGCCCACCACCTTGAACTGGTAGGTGCCGAACCCCAGCCGCTGCTGCGGCATGTACACCTCCGCCGTCGTCCAGCGGCCGTCACGCCAGGCAATCTTCAGGTGGAGCCAGCCGTTCGCATCCACCCAGACGTTGCGGTCATCCCAGGTGTTGGGACCGGGGCCCCCCTGTCCACTGCGCACGTCCCACTGATAGCCGGAGAAGGTGACGCTCTTCGCCTCCGCCAGCGGGGCCAGGACGAGACAGGAGAGCAGAGCGAGACCCGGCACACGTGCGCTTCTCATGGAGGGAACCCCCGTTCGAGGATGCAACAACCTGGGGCCGAGGCCCGATGGTGCCCAGCCCGGCGCTCCCTGGACCGGTCAGCGGGCGTGGCGGCGCCGCCCCCGCGTCGGAGCCGGAGTAACGGGTATGGAGAAATGGGGGTCAACGGGGAATGACACATCTGTCGACACCTGCGCGTTCTGGCCCACCCCCGTGGGAGCGCGCGAGTCCATCGCTGCATTCCGAACACAGCGAATTCAATTCCGTGGCCCGCGTCCCCCGGTGGCCTACCTTCGCGCCCCGAGGGAGGAAGGAGCACCTGTGACGGACACCTCTGACCTGGCGGGCACGAGCGACGCGCGGGTCCCCAGCGGCGTGCCAGGGCTGGACACCCTGCTGCGCGGCGGCTGGCTGCGCGGTGGCACATACATCGTCACCGGCGTGCCGGGCACGGGGAAGACCATCCTCGGCAACCAGTTCTGCTTCTCCACCGTCGCCCACGGAGGAAAGGCCATCTACCTCACCGTGCTCGCCGAGTCGCACGCGCGCATGGTGCTGCACCTGCAGGGCATGAGCTTCTTCCGCAAGGAGGCGGTGGGCCGGACGCTGAACTACGAGAGCGGCTACGCCCCCCTCAAGTCGGAGGGGCTCGCGGGCCTGAGCCGGCTCATCTTCCGCGCGGTACGCGAGCACGGCGCCACCGCGCTGGTGGTGGACGGGCTGTCCGCGGTGGAGGAGCGCGCCGAGTCGCGCCTGGCCTTCCGCGAGTTCCTCCATGGCCTGTGCGTGCACAACGCGCTCGCGGGCTGCACCACGCTCTTGCTCACCGGCCAGAGCAACAACGCGGCCGACCCGCAGTTCGCCATGGTGGACGGCGTCATCCTCCTCGCCATGGAGCCCCAGGGCGTCAAGTCCGTGCGCAGCGTGGAGGTGGCGAAGCTCCGCGGCACCGGGCAGCTGGCCGGCAAGCACAGCTTCGACATCTCTGACGCCGGGCTCACCGTCTACCCGCGCACCGAGGCCGTCTACTCGGAGCAGGTGGAGCGCGTGCCGGAGCTGCAGCAGCGGCTGGCCTTCGGCATCCCCCGGCTCGACGAGATGCTGCACGGCGGGCTGGTGCGCTACTCGTCCACGCTCGTCTTCGGCTCGCCCGGCAGCGGCAAGACGCTGATGTGCCTGCACTTCCTGGCGGAAGGCGCGCGCCTGGGGGAGCCGGGCCTCTACTTCGGCTTCGTGGAGACCGCCGCCCGCATCCTCAACAAGGCGGACATGGTGAGCCTGGACCTGCGCAAGTACGAGCGCTCGGGTCTGTTGAGGCTGCAGTCGCGCGTGGCGGTGGAGTCGCTGCCGGACGCGCTGGTGCAGGAGCTGTTCGGCCTGGTGAAGAAGCACGGCATCAAGCGCCTGGTGCTGGACGGGCTGGAGCCCTTCATCCAGGAGTCCACGGACCCCCACCGCACCCCGCGCTTCCTCACCGCGATGACCAACCAGCTGCGCGCCCTGGGCGTCACCACGCTGGCGACCCAGCAGACCAACACCCTCTTCGGCCCGGTGCTGCACGCGCCGCTGGAGCGGGTGGAGGCCATCATCGACAACATCCTCCTCCTGCGTTTCGTGGAGCTGCGCTCGCAGCTGTACCGCATGCTGTCCGTGCTGAAGATGCGCGAGAGCGACAATGACCCGGCCCTCCGGCTGTTCTCCATCACCGACGAGGGCATCGACGTGGCGGAGACCTTCGAGAGCGCCGAGGCCATCCTCACCGGCCAGGCGCGGCCCCTGCCCCCCGGCGTGACGAAGAAGCCGGAGAAGCCCGGCAAGCGCAGGGGCCTGTTGCGGCGCAGGAAGGGGGGCGAATGAAGCGGCTCCTCATCGTCGACGACGAGCTCGCCATCGTCGAGGCGCTCCAGGACATCCTCTCCGTGGAGGGCTACGACGTCGTCACCGCCTTCAACGGCGCGGAAGGGCTGCAGCGCATGACGGCCGGCAAGCCGGACCTGGTGCTGCTGGACTTGATGATGCCCGTCATGGACGGCCGGGAGATGCTGCGCCGCATGCGCGAGGACGCCGCGCTGCGCGACGTCCCCGTGGTGGTGATGAGCGCCGGCCGCATCTCCGACGAGGAGCGCCGCTCCAGCGCGCGCTTCCTCGCCAAGCCCTTCGAGCTGGATTTGCTGCTCGACACCATCTCCGAGCTGCTCGGCAACTGAGGCCGGGGGCTCAGCCCGGCGTGCCGCGGAAGAGGACGTCCCGGTAGTACTGCAGCTCCGCGATGCTGGAGCGCACGTCCGCCAGCGCGGTGTGCCCGCTGGGCGGCTTGCGGGGCTCCACGAGGTTCGGGTACCAGGCGCGCGTCAGCACCTTGAGGCTCGTCACATCCACCATGCGGTAGTGCAGGTAGCGCTCCAGCAGCGGCATGTAGCGGAACAGGAAGCGCCGGTCCGTGTGGATGGAGTTGCCGGCGAGCACGCCCTCGCCCAGCGCGCAGTGCTCGGAGATGAGGGCCGTCACGTCGCGCTCCGCCACGCGCAGCGCCGTGGTGGAGGCGCGCACCTTGTCCAGCAGCCCGTTGCGGGTGTGCATCTCCTTCACCACCGGCTCCATGCGCAGGAGCACCTCTTCCGGCTGCCAGATGACGCGCTCCATCTCCGCCAGGGGGCGGAGGTCCGGCCCGGTGATGATGACGCCTATCTCGATGATGGCGCACGTTTCCGGGTCCAAGCCCGTCATCTCCAGGTCCAACCAGACGAAGCGCTGCTCACGCGAAATCATGCGGCCACCCTACCAGCCCCGGGACGGGGCGCGACGCTCAATCCTCCAGCACCGTCAGGACATCCACTTCCGACTCCAGCGTCTGGTGCACCGGGCAGCGGTCCGCCATGGCCGTGAGCTTCGCGCGCTGCTCCTCCGAGAGCGGGCCCACCAGCTTCACCGAGCGCTGGAGCCGGTCCACCTTCCGCGTCTTCGTCTCGCAGTCCTCGCAGTCCTTCGCGTGCACCTTGTCGTGGCTGAGCCGCACGTGGACGTGCTCCAGCGGCCAGTCCTTGCGGGCCGCGTACATGCGCAGCGTCATGGCCGTACACGCGCCCAGTGCGGCCAGCAGCAGGCCATAGGGCGTGGGGCCCGAGTCCTCGCCGCCCACGCTCAGCGGCTCGTCCGCGCGCAGCCGGTGCCGGCCGGTGCGGATGTCCTGGGCGAAGCTCCCCGCCCCCGCCTCGTGGACCTCCACCACGCCCGGCGCCAGCGGGGCCTCGCGCTCCGTCACCGGCGTCACGTGCCGCGCGGCCCACGGGCCCAGCACGTCCGCGGCGAGCGCCGCGTCCGCCTCGCGCGAGAGGAAGTGGTCCGCGCCGTCCAGGAGGAACAGGCTGCCCGGACGCCTCGCCGCCGCCACCAGGCGCCGCGCGTGCTCCAGCGCCACGTACCTGTCTTCGGGCGCGTGCAGCACCAGCACCGCGCCCGGGAAGGCGCCCAGCGCCCCGGCCACCCGCGCCGCGGCGATGTCGTGGAGAAAGCCCCGACCCAGGCGCAGCCGTCCGGGGCCCAGGGTGACTTCGCCCTCCTGGGCCTCGCGCTCCGGGGCCGTCAGCCACTCGAGGACGGGCGCGGCTCCGGACGGCGCGTTCACCAGGGCCAGCGCGGCGACCTCCGGCAGGCGGGGCAGCGACGCCGCCGCCGCGGTGCCTCCCAGGCTGTGGCCCACCAGCAGGCGGGCCGGAGGGTAGCGCTCGCGCAGCCACGCCGCCGCCTCCACCACCGCGTCCACCGAGGGCACCGTGTCCGGCTTCGTCTGGACGCCGTCGCTACCGACGGGCGGCGCGGTGAAGTCGAGCCGCAGCACCGCGAAGCCGCGGGACACCAGCGCATGGCACAGCCGCGCCGGCCCGGGGGACTGGCCCAGGCATGCGAAGCACGACACCAGCACCGCGCTGGCGGCGGGCCTGCCGGGTGGCAGCTCCAGCACCGCCGTCACCGGGACACCGCCCGCGCCGCGCAGCTCCACCGCCCGGCTGCCCATCCGCGCCTCCTCTCGTGCGGCTCAGCCCTGCACCTCGCACTCGGCCGTCCACCGCCCGTCCGCGCTCCGCCGCACGGAGGGCCTCGCGAGCGACACGCGGCGCAGCCCCAGGGCCCCGTGGTGCCGCGCCGGGTCCACGTGCTCGCCGAAGGCATTGCCGAACAGGCGCCGCCCGTCCAGGCGCACCGCGAAGCACCGGAAGCGCAGCCGCCGCGCGGCCATGTTGTGGATGATGGCGCCCAGCCAGTCCGCGAGCAGGTGGTCCAAATCCCTGGCGTCGCACTCCAGCGACACCTCCTCGCGCACCTCCACCGTGGCCGGGTCCGCCACCAGCGCGGACAGCGCCACCGCGGCCTGCTCCAGCGCCTCCTCCGGTGAGCGGCCCACGCCGCGCACCGTCCGCGTCAGGCCCTGGGCGGGGTGTTCTCCCCGGGCCTGCACGGCACCCGCTTCGGGCACGGGTCCAGCGTCCATGGTGCCTCCTTCGGAGCCCCTGAAGAAGTCGAGGCTCCCCTGCGTGTCCAGGCTCATGCCCGCGCCTCCGGCCGGGCCGCGCCGAGGTAGCGCGAGAACCACTCCGCCGCCAGGCGCGACACCTCCTCCAGCGTGCCGGGCTCCTCGAAGAGGTGCGTGGCGTTGGGGATGATGCGGATGTCCTTCAGGCCCTCCAGCCGCGCCAGCGCCTCCTCGTTCAGCTCCAGCACGCCGATGTCCCGCCCACCGACGAGCAGTAGCGTGGGCGCCTGCACGCGGGCCAGAATCGGCCCGGCGAGGTCCGGCCTCCCGCCGCGCGACACCACCGCGTGGACGAGGTCCGGGTGCAGCGCCGCCGCCACCAGCGCCGCCGCCGCGCCGGTGCTGGAGCCGAAGTAGCCGAAGCGCAGCGGCGCCAGCTCCGGCTGTGCCCGCGCCCACTCCGTCACCGCCGCCAGCCGCCGCGCGAGGAAGGGGATGTCGAAGCGCAGCTCGCCGGAGTGCGCGTCGCGCGCCTCCTCCTCTTCGCTCAGCAAATCGAACAGCAGCGTGCCCAGCCCGGCGTCACGCAGCGCGCGCGCCACGGCGCGGTTGCGCGGGCTGAAGCGGCTGCTGCCGCTGCCGTGCGCGAAGATGACCAGCCCGTGCGTCCCGTCGGGGAGCCCCAGGCTTCCGCCCAGCTCCACGCCGCCCGCCACCACCTTCACCTCTCGTACGTCCGGGTCCGTGCTCCTCCCGTATCTCATTCCGTCATGCCTCCTCGTTTCACATCCAGAAGCCTCCGGGGTCCGTGGACTCCAGCACCTCGCGGGGGTAGGGCGGCTGGCGCGAGCGCTCCAGCAACTGCCGCACCTCCACGTCCGGCACGGGGCGGGAGTCGACGTAGGCCTCGGACACCGAGTGCAGGGCCTCCACCGTCCGCAAGCAGTGCACTGCGTCCGCCAGGGGGCGCACCACGTCCAGCGCATGCGGAGTGGCCACCGGCGCGGCCAGCACCAGCCGCGCGACGCCCAGCCTGCGCAGGGCCTGCAGCGCCGCGGCGGCGGTGGCGCCCGTCACCAGCCCGTCGTCCACGAGCAGCACCGTGGCGCCGCCCAGGGACAGGAAGCTGCGCCCGCGCAAGAGCTGCGCCTCGGAGTCCACCTCGGCCGCCGCGTCGCTCGCGAGGTTGTTGAAGGCCCGCTCGGCGATGGGCGACAGCCGCAGCGCCTCACGGTCCAGGTACAGGCCGCCGCCCTCGGACACGGCGCCCAGCGTCGTCCGCCGTCCCGGGATGTCCACCTTCCGCGCCACCCAGACCTGGAGGGGGACCTCCAGGGCCCGCGCCACCTCGTAGGCCACACGCATGCCGCCGCGTGCCAGTCCCAGCACGCCCACGTTCATGCCCCGGTAGGACAACAGCCGGGTCGCCAGCTGGCGGCCTCCCTCTGCCCGGTCCTGATAGCGCATCACCGTCCTCCACCCCGCAAGGTGAGGCACGGCGGGCGCGGACGGCGGCGGCGATTCGGGCAGAGGCCCTCCTGTTGGATTGCTGCCGGGGGGAGCACGGGGCCCCGCGCCCCCGGCCCGGAAGGCGCGCTAGGGTGGAGGCCATGGACCCCGTCCTCCTCGTTGGCACTGCCAGCCCCCACCTGGGGCGAGCCCTCGGCGCCGCCCTGGGTGTGGCCCCTTCCGACTGTCACTTCGAGCGCTTCCCGGATGGGGAGATGCACGTGGAGGTGCCCGCCACGGTACGCGGCCGCACCGCCGTCATCGTGCAGGCGACGACCCCGCCGACGGGCGAGCACCTGCTGGAGCTGCTGCTCATGGCGGATGCGTGCTGGCGGGCGGGCGCGGCCCGGCTGGAGGCGGTGGTGCCATACCTGGGCTACGCCCGGCAGGACCGGCGCGCCCGGCCAGGCGAGCCCCTGGGTGGCCGGCTGATAGCGGACATGCTGTCGCAGGGGCGGTTCGCCCGGGTGCTGGTGGTGGACCTGCACAGTCCCGCGCTGGAGGGGTGCTTCGGGGCGCCGCTGGAGCACCTCACCGCGCTGCCGCTGCTGGCGGAGGCGCTGCGGCCGAACGTGACGGACACGTCGGTGGTGGTGGCGCCGGACCTGGGCGCGGTGAAGCGCGCGGAGGCGCTGGCGCGGCTGTTGGGGCGCCCGTGGGCGGTGATTCACAAGGTGCGGCTGAGCGGCGAGGAGGTCCACGCCAGCGGGCTGATGGGCGAGGTGCGCGGGCGGCGTCCGATTCTCGTGGACGACATGGTGTCCACGGGCGGCACGCTCGCGGCGGCGGCCGGCACGCTGCGCGAGGCGGGCTGCGCGGAGGACTTCACGGTGGTGACGACGCACGCGCTGCTGGTGGGCCCCGCGATTGAACGGCTGCGCACGCTGCCGCTGACGCGGCTGGTGAGCACGGACAGCGTGGAGCCGCCGACAGGGCTGCCGTTCCCCCATGAGGTGGTGACGCTGGCGCCGCTGGTGGCTCGCGCGCTGCGGCCTTGAGGCGTGTCCGCATTACAGCCCTGGCATGGGTCGTCATGGGATTGGCGTGTGCGCCTCCTCGCGCCATCCCAGGTGTCGTCCAGCCGCCTCCGGGTGAGCGGTTGACGCGCGTTCCAGGCCCGATGCCGGGCTTCGGCCCGTACAAGTCCTTCTCGGATGCCTTGATTGCCGCGTGCCCGGTGATTCTGGAGAAGCCACACGCGACCGCGGGGCGCCCTGCTGCTCAAGACTTCCAGCTGCGCTGGCAGCTCTCGAAGGAGTACTGCGCGTGGCTCTATTACACGCCGGCCCATCAATACGAGATGAGCATGCTGGCGACGAACGTCGTCCAGGATGACTCTCGCAAGCGAAGCTGTGCGCTACCCGCGACCGTGGACGACCCGCGCTACCCGCCGGACAGCCTTGGCTACGTCTTCGTGCTGCACAGCCATCCGTTCGAAGTTATGCAGAGCCATGGCATATGCAGCATTGAAGAGGGGCTCCTTCGGTATGGCTGGATTCCGCGCGGAATAGTGTCCGGAGGCCTTTAGGATTCCGACCTCATGAACTCTGACAGCGAGCCTAGAAGCTGTCCCTGAACCCCTACTTGGAAATCAACCCAGCTTCTTCGACTCAGCCGACATTAGGTTAGATCCGAGTTGCTGGCGAACAGATTCAAGCGTCAGCGCCGACAGACCATGCCGCTCGCAGCGCACGGTCCACTTCGTAGGTCGCCGCACAGCACCCAAAGGAGAGATGCGGAGATCTGCGGGACGTGTCGGCGCATCCGTACGGCGGATGACGTGCCGGACCGCTTGAGGACGGACGGGTGCTGTGAGTCGGCAGTTACTCGTCGTCGCTCTGCCGGTTTTCCGCCTCGACCGCCAAGCGCTCCAACTCTTTACTCACGTTCTCGGAGATCTTCTCCAAGTCGGCAAGGTTCGGTTCAACGGCGCGGTTGATGACCTCCAACGCCCGTCCAAGCGGGTTGATCAGAGCATTGAGTTCAACAAGTCGCTTAACGTCCTCTGGGGAGTAGGGGAGGCCCTGCTCACGCTGCGTCTTCGTCCGCGTCGCGATTTCAGTGTGCTGGCGCTTAAACTCGCGCAAGAGATCCCTGAAGTGCCCTTTGAGGCTGTTCTTGCTCATGGAGGCAACGTAGCACGCAGGCAGTCGACCAGCAGACCTAGCCAGCTAGACCGGGGCTGGCTCTCATCCTGAGCACAGGCCGCGTTCTCTCAACTGCGCTGTAGTATCAGACATTTGCGCAACATCTGCCTGAACGGCAGGCTGGTCTCCCGCAGGGCTCCGAGGCTTCCCTCGGGGCACGCTCAGAATGAGAGCCCCAGCCACCTACACCCTCATACCCGATGCGACTGAGCGATCACAGTCCGGCACACTCACTTGAGTACCGTTGGCGCCTACTGGGCCCCGTACTCCTTTCTGTAAGCGTCAAACTTGGCCCGTATGCTAGCCTCAACGACTTCCAATGCATCGTCTTTGGTAGGGCCTAGCGTCACGTTGTCGACTTTGCGCTCGACGACCCTGAAGCCGGTCGCTTGCTCAAGTCGTCGTAGGCTCACCCCCAGACTGTATCCTCGCACTGGCTTGAGGATCATGAAGGCTAGGTGCTGGATTAGGACCGCCCGTGAAATCGAAAGTTTCTCTGGGAGTCTCGGCAAGACTGTATGAGCGGTTCGGTTCATCTCCGGGTCAAGCCAGTCCTGCTCAGTGCGGATCAATTGTTTCTCGTGAGGTGTGAGCCGGTGACTTCGAATTAGGCCACCGAGAATGAGCAACTTAGGAGGCGCTTCACCTTCACCGAGAATGAACTTTCGCTGTGCGGTGAGGGCGGCAAGGTCGTGCGCTTTGGCTACGCGTGCCGAATTGAATGACACCTTCAGCAGCCAACGCGCAAGCGTCTGCCAATCCACATGAAGCGTGACGCTGAAGTCCGCGTCGCGTAGCCATTTGCCAAACCAAGGCTTCGCGGCGGTAGTGAGTCGATTGTCCAGCTCTCCTAGCTTCACATTATTACAGAGGCTGCACGTGTCCTTTATTGTCGCGTCGCCATCGAAGAATATCTCTTTATTTACGTGGAAGGTCCTTGGAGAGGAAATTGTTCTGGCGATCGCGTTGGGGATTATGTGCTCCTTAGTTGCCGAGTGCTCGCTCTTTCCGCAGTAGGCGCATTGCTTGGTAGTGCGCTTGACCCCAGCATTCAGTGACATTGCGACCTCAAGTATTCCGAGTCCCAGAGGGAATCTTAGGCGGCAAACTGCCCGGGTGTGGCTCTCATCCTGAGCAGCCAGCAGCCCCCTCCTGATTTCAGCCCCTTATGCGGAGCTTGGCCGCTGGGCGAGCATCCAGCTCCCTTCGGAGCGTGCTCAGGATGAGAGCCACACCCGCTAGACCCCTAGCTTGTCGAGTGGCCAAACGCCTTGAACTCCCACTGCTGGCGTACGAGAAGGCAGGCCTATCAAAAGGGAATATTGTCGTCGCTAGCGCCCTGCTGCACTTGGTTCGTGGGAAGAGCGCAGGCATTGATCAGTCCTCGGTTTGCCATGAGCCAGTCGACGGCGGTCGCTGTCAGGCGCAATCCCCAGGACTCCCCATTCTCGTTAACGGCAGCTTCAAGAAACTTCCGGCGCTGAAGGCCGCGGATAGTGAGGCGGAAGTCAGCGCGCTTGTCCTGCGGTAGCAGCGAGAGAAGGCTTTGCTCGCGAAAATCTTCGTCAAACTCCTGGAGGATCAACTTGAGCGCAATGACTTCGTCTGCTGGTATTCCCGATTCTATCTTCTGGGCAGCTACCCAATCAGCCTTCCGCTGTGCTTTGAGACGACTCCGGACGTCATGGAGCGCTGCGACAACTTCCTGCATCGTCTGGAAGCGCTCGCTCCTTGCCGTCATAGTCATCTTCGCTATGAGGGGTCCCCAGACCGGCGACACCGAAGTCGGAGCTTGGTCCTGAGGGTGTTTGGCCGTCGTGATGAACCGGACTACTTGGCCTAAGCTATACACATCGGCACGAGAATCGGCTTCGTGAGCGCCCACAGAGAGGATCTCAGGTGCGATGTAACCGCGGGTGCCGACCTGCCCCTGGGTCTTTGGAGAGCTCGACATCCCCTGTGGCTTCCGCACCAATCCGAAGTCGCTTACGACCCAACGGTCGCCGATGCGAAGGATGTTGTTCGGCGTTACGTCTCGATGAGCCGGATAGGCGGCATGGACCGCAGCCAAGCCCTGCGCGGCCTGAGTCACTACTTCAATCCGCTCGTCGTCGCCCAATTCAGGTGCAAAGTCCGTCAAACTGCCATCCGCAAGCGTCATCGCGTACCAGTCGTCACCGAAATCGAGAATCTCGATGACGTTCCGATGACGGATCCGCTGGAGCGTCTCAACCTCGCGGCGGAACCGCCGAAGTATATCGCTCGAATTGTCGGAAATCTTCAGTGCAACGGGTGAACCGTCCCGATTGTCGCAGGCCTTGTAAACCGCGCCAAAGCCTCCCTGTCCGACAAGCTCGCCTTTCGTGTAATTGACTTTCCAACTACCTTCAGGAGGAATGATCGCCCCAAGGTGCTGGGAGGTCGGCGGAAGGCTGGAACTCTTCGAGTCAAGGTCCATGAAGCGATCAACGAGCCGCTCCCGCAAAATGTCAATTTTGTGGCTGGCGTATCAGTGGGTGTCAGGCAGGGAGTACTGACTAGACGGACTTCTCTGCGCTGGGAGGCGTTTGGGACAGGGCGTAGCGTAGCAATCGCCAGGAACTGAAGACCTATTAGATAGAGGCTCGCAAGGAGCGCCTCAAGATCCTCCTCGGCCTTGTAGCGCAGCGGCTTCACCCCAGGCCCGTGCAGTCGCACGAGGGTGTGCTCGTTCGAATTGAGGTCCGACTCGAAGTAGCGGTGCGTCGTCTTGATGCCCTCGTGGCCGAGCCACAATGCAATCTCCGTGATGCTCACCCCGGATTGGTGCAGGTGCATGGCGGTGGTGGGGGGCTCACCTTGCGGCCTACCAATGTCGGGCACGTTTTGCTCGCCACCTCCACGGCAAGCCTCAGTCTCCTCTCGGTGTTGGAACGGGAGTGGAGTTGCCCCCGTCAAATCGGACAGCTCAAAGTTGAGAGTTAGCAATACGGAACTCGCGGGGTGACCTCATCTTCAGCTCTCGGTGTGGTGGCTTCTTCCAGTACATCCCGAGGACAATTGAGGTGCTCAAGTGGACGACGACCGGGCCTGGTCGATGACAGAGAAAGCAGACTGCGGCAGTGACCTGGACCAGCGAGACGAGCTACCGCATCGATAGGAAGCAGGCAGCCCGTGGCGGGACATCCACTCCCGAGAGCTCATCATGAAAAAGCACATCCCCCTCCTCGTGCTCGCCCTCCCGCTCGCCAGCTGTGTGCGCGGTCCACGCCCCGTCGCACGGGAAGAGGACCCGTCCATCGTCTTCCCCCAGTTCTTCGAGCAGACCGCTGCAGAAGTCGGAGCGCAGGGAGGAACGTACGAGCTGGATGGCGCCACCCTGCGGGCCCTCACCCTTGCCTCGAATGACTTCCTTCCTCCGAATGTGAAGCGGCCCGCGTGCTGGGACCGACAGGAGTCCCATCGCTACCGGGTCATCCGTCAGGCGGAGGTCATCTTCGTTCGGATCGACGAAGACCCCAAAGCCTGTGGCCAGCAGGCTCCCGCGCTGCACTCGGGCGCCAGCTATGCCATCAGCGTGGATGGGCGCATCCTCCGGAGTCTCGTGGATGGACAGCCCGACGGAATCCTCCCTCCAGAAAGCCCGGATGCGGGCGACGTGGGAGTGCCCGCAGCCCCCGGTGTGTCCTCCCAGTCCTCCGAAACACCGAGCGACCCGAAACACACGCCATCGCTCGATGGAGGCGCCTCACTGCCCTGAGGTGCTGACTTCAGCCGCACCCAACAACAAGGGGCGGAAGGCACCCGAAGCGCCCTCCACCCCTTCGTCACTTCCAGACGTCGACCCGGCGAGCGCTAGCCAATCTTCGCCTTGTACTCCTGCATCCACTGAGTGACCTGCTTGAGGTACAGCCCGCTGTCGTTCTCCGTCGGGGGCGCGTACTTGTTGATGAGCCCCTTGTAGTCGCCGCGGTCGATGAAGTCGCGGTACGCGGGTCCGCCGAGCAGCTTGAAGTAGGCCTCCACGCCGCTCTTCACGTCGGGGAAGTGCGCGAAGCTGCCGTTGGGCCTGCCGCCGAACTGCGTCTCCCACTGCGCGAAGCGCAGGTTGCCCGGGTTGTTGTTCTTCACGGCCGAGCCCGCCGTCATGAACGACGCTTCCTTGCGGAACATCGCCAGCGCCAGCTCCGGCGGCACGTTGTACTTCTTGGACATCGCCACGATGTGCGCGCCCTGGCCCGCCAGGCCCGTGCCCTTCAGAATCTGGTCGATCTTCGCCGCCTTCGCCGCGTCCGTGCCCGTGGGCGCCGTCGGACCCGTCACGGGGCCCGTGGGGCCCGGGCCCTGCGTGCCGCCATTGCCCTTGAGCGCCTCCGTCATCGCCGCGCGCGTCTTCGGGCCGAAGATGCCGGAGTTGGGGCTGATGCCCTTGTCCTTCTGGAACTTCGCCACCGCCGCTTCCGTCTTCGGGCCGAACATCCCCGGGCCGGTGTTCACCTGCGCCTGCGTCATGTAGCCCAGGCTGACGAGCGCCTTCTGCAGCTTGAGCACCTCCGGGCCTTCCGCGCCGCGCTTGAGGTCCGTCTTCGGCACGCTCACCCCACCGCTGGTGGGAGGCGTCGTGGTGGGCGGCGGCTTCGTGGGCGTGGTGGGCGGCGGCTTCGTGGGCTCGGAGGGCGGCTTGCCGGTGGCCTTGCCGCTGTCGTTCACCCAGTACTCGGGCTTCGCGTTGCCGAAGCCGTCCTTGATGTGCTTGTTGTTGAAGTTCTTCCCGCCGGCCTGCGCGGAGGCCGGGCCCTGCGCGGTGACTTCACCGGGGCGCACCATCGCCACGTGGCCGATGCCGCCCGGGTTCTTCCACAGCGCGACGGTGGGGTGGCCCTCGTTGGCCATCTTCTGCGCCTCCTCCGCCGTCACCTTCCGCCAGCCCTTGCTCTCGCCGTGGGTGTGCATCCAGTCCACGGTGGAGTTGGCGTTCATCTCCCGGCCCTTGCCCGGGGCCACGGAGTTGCCCTTGCCATCCACCCAGTGGGGAATCTCCGCGCCCATCGCGCGCGTCGCGTCCCACAGGAAGATGTTGCAGAAGGTGTCGCGCGTGCCGTCGCCGTTGGAGTCGCGCGGCGTGTAGCGCGGGTTGTTGCCCACCGCGAACTGGTTGAGGACCTGGTTGTACGTGTCCGCGTTGCGGTTCTTCGGGTCCCCCCGCAGCGGCGGGTTCGTCAGCTGCGCGGCGTTGGTGTTGGTGGTGCCGGGCGCGGGCTTGCTGCCGTCGTAGCGCTGCGGGGCGCTGGCCGTGCGGAAGTTCTGGGCACTGGCGGTGGCGCTGCGGACAGTCATGGTCTTCCTCGGATAAGGCAACGTTCTGGTGGGATTGTCGCAGGCTGTGCGCCGAAGTTGCCATTCGCCCTCCCCGCCCCGGGGACTCGGCTAGGCTGCCGGGTCATGTCCGACACGCTGCTGACGAAGCTGGAGTCCGGGGTCCTCACCCTCACCTTCAACCGCCCCGAGAAGAAGAACGCCTTCACGCATGCCATGTACGAGGCGGCCACCGACGCGCTGCGACAGGCGGAGGCCAACGCCGACGTCCGCGTGGTGCTGCTCACCGGCGCGGGCGGCGTCTTCACCGCGGGCAATGACATTGGCGACTTCATGGAGCACCCGCCCTCCGGTGAGGACAGCGCGGTGTTCCGCTTCCTGCACGCGCTGGTGGACGCGTCCAGGCCGGTGCTCGCGGCGGTGGACGGGCCGGCGGTGGGCATCGGCACGACGATGTTGCTGCACTGTGACTACGTCGTGGCCAGCGAGCGCGCGCGCTTCAACATGCCCTTCGTGCAGCTGGGGCTGTGCGCGGAAGGCGCCAGCAGCCTGCTGCTGCCGAGGACGGCGGGCTTCGCGCTGGCGAGCGAGCTGCTCCTGTTCGGCGAGCCCTTCGACGCGGCCACCGCGCAGCGCGCGGGCCTGGTCAACAAGGTGGTGCCGGCCGCCAACCTCCAGGAGGTGGCCGCCGAGCGCGCGAGCGTCCTGGCCTCCCGCCCCGCCGAGGCGGTGCGCGTGACGAAGCGCCTGATTCGCGAGCCGCTGCGCGCCGAGGTCCGCGCCACGCTGGCGCGCGAGGGCGCCGAGTTCGTCCAGCGCCTCCAGTCCACCGAGGCGCAGGAGGCCTTCATGGCCTTCATGGCCCGCGGCTCCAAGAAGTAGACGGCAAATGAAAAGGGCCCGGACGCCGGTGACGGCATCCGGGCCCCTGGCTTCAGCCGGAGGTCAGCGCGCCTGCGGCGCCTGCGGCGGCTTCGGCGCGGAGCGCTGGTCGAGGAAGCTCTCGATGCTCTTGCCCTGCGCCTCCTTCAGCGCGGTGCACTGGTCCACCGACTCCAGCACCTGGGCCAGCACCCGGGGGCCGCCCGGAGCGCGCGCGTTGCGCTCGGTGAAGAAGTCGGCCACCTGCTTGCGCGTGTCCGCGTCGCAGGCGCCGAAGCCCACGAAGGCCATGCGCCCCGCCCAGTCCTTGGGCAGCAGCGCGTCCGGCGAGTCCCCCACGAGCTTGTCGTAGTTCTGCGTCACGAAGTCATAGACGACGCCCGCGGTGCGCGGGTTGCGCGGGCCGAAGAACATGCCAATCGACTCGCGAGGGTCCAGGTCCTTCTCGAGAATCAGCGCGAAGCTCTTCTTCGCCAGCTCCGGGTCCGAGAAGCCGCCCAGCGCCTGGAGCATCTGCTGCCGCGTCTTGCGGTCCTTCTCCGTGCGCACCGCGGTGATGAGCTTCTGCTGGAAGGCCGCGTCACCGTGGCCGGCGGCGATGGCGAGCACCGTGTCCACCATCTCCGGGGCCACCGCGCGCTTGTCCTTCAGCCACGCGTCCGCGAGCGTGCGCGCCTCGGCGACGAGCTTCGGGTCGCCGCCCTCGCGGCCCGCCAGTCGCACCAGCTTCCCGCGCAGCAGGCGCGTGTCCTCGCTCTCGCCCTTCTTCGGGGTGAAGCCGAGCTGACGCGCGCGCGGGCCGTACGTCTCGCGCAGGAAGCGGGCGCGCTCCGCCTCCTTCGCCTCCGGAATCAGCCGCATGCCGGCCAGGTCCAGCAGCTCCAGCGAGGCCTCGGTGACGACGCGGTCCTTGTCATTGGCGGTGCGGGCCGCCAGCGCCAGCGCCTCGGACGCGGGCAGCGAGCCGGCCATGGCCAGCGCGCGCACGTCGCCCAGGAAGGCCACGCGCTCGGCGCGCGACAGCGAGTCCATGCCCACCTTCGTGAGCTTCGCCGCCGCCTCACCCGACAGCTGCATGCGGTAGTAGCCCGCGCCCTCCGCGTTGGGGAACACCCAGGTCGGGCACGTCTTCGCGTCGGTCAGCGCCAGCTCCGTGCGCTCACCCTCCAGCAGCGTGCACGTGCGGCCCTCCTTCTTGTCGGCCGAGTACTCCACGCACACCGGCACCCGCCAGGACTGCGGGCCCGGCGCCTTGGAGCCCAGCGGCAGGTAGCGCTTCTGGGTGAGCACGACCTTGGAGCCATCCGCGCCGCACTCCAGCGACGCGGTGACGAGCGGCGCGCCGCCCTGGTCCAGGAAGGTGCTCATCATCCCCGTCACGTCCTTGCCGGACTCGGCGTCCAGGGCGGTGAGGAAGTCCTTCGCGGTGGCGTTGCCATGCGCGTGCGCCTTGAGGTGGCGCTGGATGCCGCGGCGGAACACGTCGCGGCCCAGCCACTCCTCCGTCATGGAGAGCACCGCGGCGCCCTTGCCGTAGGTAATCCCGTCGAAGGCGTTGAGGATGTCGTTCTGGCTCTCAATCGGCTGGCGGATGCGGCGCGCGGACAGGAGGCTGTCGGAGTCCAGCGCGTCGCTGCGCTCGGTCACCCGCTCCACCGGGGCGTCCCACGTGGGGCGCCACGTCTCGATGATGCGCGGGGTCATCCACGTGGCGAAGGCCTCGTTGAGCCACAGGTCATCCCACCACGCCATGGTGACGAGGTCGCCGAACCACTGGTGCGCCAATTCGTGCACCTGCACGTTGGAGAAGGCGCGCTGGCGGCCGGGGGTGTCCTCGTCCGGCCTGGAGAGGATGAGGCGCGAGTTGAACGTCACCAGGCCCGGGTGCTCCATGGCGCCGCCGAGCAGCGGCACCGCGAGCACGTCCAGCTTCTCGTAGGCGTAGGGGATGCCGAAGTACTCCTCCAGCGCGCCGAGGATTTGCGGCGTCACCTCGGCGGCGTAGGTGGCCTCCACCGCGCGCCCCTTCGGGGTGATGATGCGCGTCTTCACCTTCTTCTTGCCGGCGGGCGCGGCGGGGTGGAAGTCGAAGGGGCCCACGCCGAAGGCGATGAGGTAGCTGGGCAGCGGCTGGGTGCGCGCGAAGCGGAAGGTGCGGCTGCCATTCGGGCCCGCCTCCTCGCTCACCTGCGGCGTGTTGGTGACGGCCACGTTGCCGGCGGGCACGTGGAAGGTGAGCTGCCAGGGCACCTTGAAGCCGGGCTCGTCGAAGGAGGGGAAGACGCGGCGCGCGTCGATGGGCTCGAACTGGGTGTAGATGTACCAGTCACCGCCCTCGTTGACGCGGAAGGCGCCGTCCGTGTCCTTCTCGGAGGCGAGGCCCTCGTACACCACGCGCAGCTTCGCGGCGCCCTTCTCCAGCGGCTTCGCCAGCGAGAAGCCGAGGAAGTCGGTGCCGCCCGTCACGGGCTTCACGTCGATGGCCGCGCCGTCCTGGGTGAGCGTGGCCTGCTTCACGACGAGCGACTTGCCGTGCAGCCACACGACGGAGGTGGGCTTCGCCACCTCCAGGTCGAGGACGGCCGTGCCCTGGAAGGTGGTGGCCTTCGGGTCCATGGTGAGCTCCACCGTGTAGGCGGTGGGGCGCACGTCGCCGGGCAGGCGCAGCTCGGGCGGGGTGGGAGTGGAAGCCTCGGCAGTGGCGGGCTGCGAGGCCTGGGCGGAGGCGGAGGGTGGCTCGGTGGGGGGATTCTGCCGGGCACCGCACGCGCTCAGGAGGGTGACGGCGACCAGGGCCGCCGGACGGAGCAGGTTGGGCATGGCGCGCATAGTGGCCCATGGAAAGCAGGCAGGGTAGCGCCGAGCGAGTGTGTGTGGCCTTGCCGTCACGGCGGGTTCGGGGTGGAGTGCCGCCGTGTCCCAGATCGCCTCCACACCCTCTGCCCAAATCCCACAACCGGTCAAACCGAAGCACTCGGCCGAGCACCTGCGCCGCATCGTCGGCACGCCGCCGGGCCGGGTGGTGGGCTTCCTCACGCGCTTCGTGTGGGCGTTCATCACGTGGCTGTCGCCCGAGTCGCGTGACGCGCTCGCCCGCTTCGTGGGCAACCTGGCCTACACGCTGGGCATCCGCCGCCGCGTCGCGCTGGACAACCTGGCCATGGCGATGCCGGAGAAGAGCGAGGCGGAGCGGCGGGAGATTGCGCGCGGGGCGTACATCAACATGTCGCGCGTGGTGATTGAGTCGCTGCCGGGCGGGGAGCGGCTGCCGCCGGACTGGGCCGAGCAGGGCGTGGAGGGCGTAGAGGCCTGGGAGGCGCTCAAGGCACACGTGGCCGCGGGCAAGGGCGTGCTGATGGTGACGGCGCACTTCGGCAACTGGGAGTTGCTGGGGAACATGCTCATCCGCTGGGGCGTGCCGCTGGATGCGCTGGTGCGCCCGCTGAAGGGCGCGCTCAACACGCGCATCGCGGAGAACCGGGTGGGCTGCGGCGCGGGGCTCATCTACCCGAAGGGCGCCATCCAGGAAATCATCGCCGCGGTGAACCGGGGCGAGTCCCCATTCATGCTGCTGGACCAGGCGCTGCCGGCGAAGGCGGCCGTGTTCGTGCCCTTCTTCGGGAAGCTGGCGTCCACGACACCGGCCATGGCGGTGGCGGCCAGGCGCACGGGCGCGCCGGTGTTCGTGGTGATGGGCGTGCGCAACGGGCGCGGCGGCGCGCGGCTGCGGCTGGAGGTGGAGGGCCCCATCCTCCCGCCCGCGCCGGGTGAGTCGGAGGACCCGCTGACCGAGCACACGGCGCGTGTGACGGCCGCGCTGGAGCGCTGCATCCGCAAGTACCCGGACCAGTGGATGTGGCTGCACCGGCGGTGGAAGTACCAGCCGGAGCCGGCGGCCGCCGGCAAGGCGGTGGCGGCGCTCGAGGCGAAGGACTGAGGCTGAAAAGCGCGCCCTACTCCACCACCACCCGCTTCAGGTGCGCGCCCAGCCGCGTGACGACTTCGTAGTGAATCGTCTGCGCCCAGCTCGCGAGTGACTCCGCGGACACGGCCTCCTCGCCGTCCTTCCCCATCAGCGTCGCCGTCACGGGCCGCTCGTCGGACGCGGCCCGCGTCACGTCCACGATGAGGTGGTTCATCATCACGCGCCCCAGCACCGGGCACCGGCGCCCATTGACGAGCACGTGGGCCTTGCCCGACGCCAGCCTCGGGTAGCCGTCGTAGTACCCCACCGGCAGCACGGCGATGCGCGTGGGCTCCGGGCACCGGTACGTGCAGCCGTAGCCCACGTAGCTGCCCGCCGGCAGCCACTTCACCACCTGGCTGCGGCACTTCCACGTCAGCACCGGCTTGAGCACCGGCACCTCTCCCAGCACCAGCCGCGCCGACAGCCGCGTCTCCGGCGAGGGCCACAGCCCGTACAGCGAAATGCCCACCCGCAGCGCCTCGTAGCGCGCCTTCGGCAGCACCAGCGTCGCGGCGCTCGCGGCGATGTGCCGCTGCAGCGGCCTGGCCGGCTTCAGCTGCGACTCCAGGAACGCCATCCCCGTCTCGAAGGCGTCCACCTGCGCCAGCGCGTACCCCTGCTCCGTCACGTCCTCCGTGTTCGCGAAGTGGCTCAGCGCCCCCACCACCTCCAGCACGTCCCGCGCCTCCAGCAGGAAGTGCGACTCGCGCGGCAGCCCGTCCAGCGTGAAGCCCTCGCGCCCCAGCCCCGTGTCGATGTGCACGTGCACCCGCAGCGGCCGCTCCAGCTTCGCCGCGCGCAGCACCGGCACCGCGTCCGCCCAGGCGCGGTCCGCCACCACCACGTCGATGCCCTCGCGCGCCAGCACCACCGCCTCCGCCGGCGCCACCGCGCCCAGCACCAGCACCTGCCGCGGCGGCAGCCCGTGGGCCCGCTCGTGCTCGCGCACCTTCAGCGCGTCCTGCGGGGCGATGAAGTAGAGGACGTCCACGTGCCCGTGCACCAGCGGCAGCACCTGCGCCAGCCCGTGCCCGTACGCATTGCCCTTCAGCACCACGCCCAGCGCGCGCGGCGGAGCGCCCTTCCCCTCCAGCGCCCGGAACACCGCCACGTTGTGCCGCAGCGCGGACGCGCTCAGCTCCAGCCACGAGGCATGGACCGCGTCTCCAGGGCCACTCCCAATCGACTCCACTTGCACCTCCACCTCGACTCAGCGCCCCATACCAGCAATGCGCGGGCCATGGGGTGTGCGGCACCCCGGCCACACCCGTGCCCGCGCGCGGGGCAGGCGGACGGGAGCCCGCGTGGGCTGCACTGCGCCCGTGCCCCACACCGCCCTTCTGGAATCCATGGAGCAGGCGTGCAAGCACTTCACCAGGGAAACAGTCGAAACCGGATTACGGGAGGCGGTGTTATCGTCCCTGGCGTGTCCACACCGGACGTTTCCCTGGCCCAGGCCTTCGTCGCGGCGCGCGGCGGCACCGCTTCCCCGGAGTCGCTTCCCTCCTTGCAGGAGCGGCTGGCGCGCGTGCTGGACCAGGCGCGCTCGGCGTGGCCCGGCGTGGCGCTGGACGGCACGCGCTACGTCGGCCACCTGGCACGGCTGCTCGCGGGAGAGGCGCCCGCCGAGGACGTGGAGAAGCTGAACCTGCCGGACGTGTACCTCGCCCGCGCGGCGGCGGACGGGCTGCCCGCCGCGCTCAAGGCCTTCGAGGCGCGCTTCCTCCCGGAGGTCGACGCGGCGGTGGCGCGCCTGAAGCTCCCACCCACGGGCCTGGATGAGGTCCGCCAGCTGCTGCGCCAGCGCATGCTGGTGGGCAGCGCGGAGGCGCCCGCCCGGCTGGCCGCCTACCCCGGCACCGGCCCGCTGAGCGGGTGGGTGCGCGCGGCGGCGCTGTGGCTCGCCCTGGACTGGCAGCGCCAGCGCAGCGGTCAGGCCCAGGCGGAGGACGGGGACCTCTCCGTGCTGATGGCGCCCGGTGATGACCCGGAGCTGGCGTACCTCAAGACGACGTACCGGGCGGAGTTCAACGCGTCCTTCGCGGCGGCGCTCGCGGCCCTGGAGCCGCGCCAGCGCAACTTCCTGCGCCTGAAGTACCTGGACGGGCTGAGCATCGACCAGCTCGGCGCGCTGTACGGCGTGCACCGCTCCACCGCGGCGCGCTGGGTGGTGGGCGCGCAGGAGGCCCTGCTCCAGGAGACGCGGCGCCTGCTCACCGAGCGCCTGCGCCTCACCCGCTCGCAGCTCGACAGCGTGCTGCGCCTCATCTCCAGCCAGCTCGACGTGAGCCTCAGCCGCCTGCTGCGCTCGCGGCTCGACTGAACGAAAGCCTTCGCGCCGTGGCCTGTCTGGACGAGAGCACCTTCGTCGAGCTGCTGATGGGCAGCCTGCCTCCGGCCCGCGCGGCGGAGGTGGACGCGCACCTGGACACGTGCGCCTCGTGCCGGCGCATGGTGGCCCAGGGGCTGCGCGCGCAGACGCCCGACGAGGGGCCGCCCGGCGAGGCCACCGCGCTGACGCCGCCCCGCCCCGCGCGCGGCGAGGACGCGCCCCTGGACAAGGGCACCGCGGTGGGCCGCTACCTCGTGCTGGAGCGGCTGGGCGCCGGCGGCATGGGCGTCGTCTACAGCGCGTATGACCCGGAACTGGACCGGCGCGTGGCCCTCAAGCTGCTGCGCGTGGGCGTGCTGGGCCTGGAGGTGGAGGAAGGCCGCGCCCACCTGCTGCACGAGGCGCAGGCCATGGCCCGCGTCTCCCACCCGCACGTGGTGCCCGTCTACGACGTGGGGACGTTCGGCCAGAGCGTCTTCCTCGCCATGGAGCTGGTGGAGGCCCAGACGCTGCGCCAGTGGCTGAAGGCCGCGGCGCGCCCGTGGCGGCAGGTGCTGGCCCTCTTCGTGGACGCGGGCCGGGGCCTCTCGGCGGCGCACGCGGCGGGGGTGGTGCACGGCGACATCAAGCCGGAGAACCTCCTCGTCGGCCGCGACGGCCGCGTGCGCGTCACCGACTTCGGCCTCGCCCGCAGCGCCAACCCCCAGGACGAGGCCGCGCCGGGCACGCCCGTGGCCGGCGGCACGCCCGCGTACATGTCGCCGGAGCAGCTGGACCCGAACGCGCACCCCGACGCGCGCAGCGACCAGTTCGCCTTCTGCGTGGCGCTGTACGAGGCCCTCTACGGCGAGCGCCCCTTCGCGGCCGCCACGGTGCGCGAGCTGCTGGCGGAGATTCGCAACGGGCGGGTGAAGCCCGCGCCCCGGGGCGCGCCGGTGCCGCTGTGGCTGCGGCGCGTGGTGGTGCGGGGCCTGTGCGTGGACCCCATGGACCGGTATGGCTCCATGGACGCGCTGCTGGCCGCGCTCCAGCACAACCCGGCGGCGCGCCAGGCACGCCGCCTCCAGGTGGCGGGCGGCGCGGCGCTGCTGTTGACGGCGGTGGGCATCACCCACGCGGTGGGCTCGCGCCGCGAGCGGGCGTGCGCGGGCGCGGGCAAGGAGCTCGCCACGGTGTGGGGGCCGTCGCAGCAGGCGGCCATCCAGTCCGCCTTCCTCGCCACCGGCAAGCCCTACGCGGCCGCGGCGTGGCAGCGCGTGCGGCGCACGCTGGACGTGTACACCGCCGAGTGGGTGACGACGCGCACCACCGCCTGCGAGGCCACGCGCGTGCGCCGCGAGCAGCCCGAGGAGGTGCTCGCCCGGCGCATGCACTGCCTCGACGGCCGGCTGGCGGAGGTCGCCGCCCTCACGCAGCTCTTCGCCCGCGCGGACGCGGGCACGGTGGAGCTGGCCGCGCGCGCCGCGGAGGCGCTGCCCCCGCTGCAGCGCTGCTCGGACCTCGCGGCCCTGGCCGCGCGCGCGCCCGAGCCCGTGGACGACGTGGCGCGCGCCCGGGCGGAGGCGCTGCGCCAGACGCTGGTGCGGGCCCGCGCGCTGAGGGCGGCCGGCAAGTACGCGGAGGCGGTGGCGCTGCTGGAGCCGGCGGCGAAGTCCGCGAAGGACGCGGGGGACCGCTACGGTGCCGCGGACCTGCTGCTGCCCCTGGGCGAGCTGCAGCAGGAGCTGGGCGACCCGCGCAAGGCGGAGGCCACGCTCTTCGAGGCGGTGTGGGCCGCCGAGGCCGGACGCAACGACGTGGTGGCCGCGCGGGCCTGGACGTCGCTGGTGCACACCTCCGGAAAGGTGCTGGAGCAGCACGCCCTGGCCTGGCGCTGGAAGGAGCGCGCCGAGGCCGCCATCGAACGGATGGGCGGCGACGCGGTGCTGACCGCGCAGCTCCAGGTCCGCACGGGCGCGCTGCACTTCGTGCAGGGCCGCTACACGGAGGCCTCCGAGCAGCAGGAGGCGGCGCTCGCCCGGCTGGAGCAGACGTATGGCCCGGACAGCCTGGAGGCCGCGGACGTCCGGCTGGGGCTGGGCGCCACGCGCATCGCCCAGCACCGCGTGGATGACGCGCTGAAGCTCATCGAGCAGGCGCTGGAGACGCGGCGCAAGGCCCTGGGCCCGGACCACCCCGACGTGGCGCGCGCCCAGATGGAGCTGGCCGAGGTCTACTGGCGGCAGGCCAACCTGGCGCGCGTGGAGGAGCTGTCGCGCACGGCGCTCGCGGTGTTCGAGCGCGGGCTCGGCCCCGGGCACCGCGACGTGGCGACCGCGCTCGAGATGCTGGCGGCCGTCGTGGAGAACCGGGGCCGGGGCGACGAGGCCCTGCGCCTCCAGGAGCGCGCGCTGGACATCACCCTCCAGGTGGAGGGCCTGGAGAGCTCCGGCACGCAGATGGTCATGAGCAACCTGGCCAACCTGCTGGCGCGGATGGGGCGCCACGAGGAGGCCCTGGCGCGCCACATGGCCACCATCGCCCCGCTGGAGCAGCGGCTCGGGCCCCAGCACCCCTTCCTGGCCAGGGCCTACCGGGCCTGCGGCAACAACTACCGCGACATGAAGCGCTACAAGGAGGCCCACCCCTACCTGCTGCGCGCCCGGGCCATCCTCGAGTCACGCCAGGATGACCCGTATGGCTACCTGACGGGCACGTGGATTGACCTGGGCCGCAACTGGCTGGACTTGAAGCAGCCGCGCAAGGCCGCCGAGGTGCTGGAGCTGGCGGTGGCGAACCGCTCCGGCTCGAAGCAGACCGCAGGGGGGCGGGCCTTCGCGCGCTACACCCTGGCCAAGGCGCTGTGGGAGGGGAACCTGGACCGGCCCCGCGCCCTGCGGCTGGCCGAGGAGGCGCGGGAGCTGTTCGCGGGCCTGGGCGGGCGGTACACGAAGGTGGTGGTGGAGATGGACGCGTGGCGCGCCAGCCTGCCCCGGCCGGCCCGGGTGCCAGCGGCCGACACGCGCTAGCGTCTGTCGGAAGCACGGCGGGCGACGAAAGGAGCGCATGGGGCTCCCGTCCCCGCGCGAAGCGCATTAAAGGAGGAGCGGGATGCGAACGCTCTTCATCGGGGACGTGCACGGTTGCGCGGAGGAACTGGACGCGCTGCTGGCCGAGTGCGGCTGGCGGCCGGACGACCGCGTGGTGCTGGTGGGAGACCTGGTGGCGAAGGGGCCGGACTCGGCGGGCGTGGTGCGCCGGGCCCGCGAGCGCGGCTTCCTCGCGGTGCGCGGCAACCACGACGCGCACGTGCTGCGCTGGCACGCGGGCCGGGGGCCCAAGGGCAAGAAGCTCAAGCCCGAGCACCAGCTCGTGCTGGACACGCTGTCCACCGAGGACTGGGCGTGGCTGGCGGCCCAGCCGCTCTACCGCCGCTTCCCGGAGCTGAACGTGGTGGCGGTGCACGGCGGGCTGGTGCCGGGCGTGGCGCTGGAGCAGCAGAAGGAGGACGAGCTGCTCAACCTGCGCAGCATCGCCTCGGACGGCACGCCGTCGAAGCGCGTGGACGGCGGCGAGCCGTGGGGCAGCTGCTGGAAGGGGCCGGAGCTGGTCATCTTCGGGCACGACGCCATGCGTGGGATTCAGCGGCACCCGTACGCGCTCGGGCTGGACTCGGGCTGCGTGTACGGCGGCCGGCTGTCCGCGTACGTGCTGCCGGAGGGGCGGCTCGTGTCGGTGCTGGCCAGGCGCGCGTACGTGGACGTCGACGCGTCGGGGTGAGGACCCACATCTCAGCTCCACTCCACCCGCGCATGGACAGACGCCGCCTCCTCCAGGAGCTTCCGGTCCGGCGTCGTCAGGCGACACTCCACCCGGACGTGGAGCCCCCGGACGCCGAATCCCGCCGCGTCCTTGATGGCACGGGCGAGCGGCCGGACCCCTTCCTCGCCCAGGAGCTTCGCCAGCACGGGCAGGTCCTTCCGGAGCATCACCACCAGCGCCCACCCCACGGCGCCCCGTGCCTCGAAGCGCTCCAGTCGCGACGCCAGCCGGGACTTCACGCACAGGCGCACGTCCTCCGGGTCCGCGTCTTCCAACAGCAGGCGCGTGAGCTGGGGCAGCCCGTCCAGGCAGGTGAACAGCTCCGGCGCGTTGTCCACGACGGAGCCCGTGACACCCAACTGCCGTATCCCCAGCCCGCGCTCCCCCAGTCCGCGCGCCAGCTCCGCCTCCACGTGTCGCAGCACCCGCACGTTGCGCAGGGGCGGCTGCGCGAGCCACGCCACCAGGTCCGGCAGCATCGCGCGGCCCCAGTGAATCTCCCGCACCGTGGCCCAGCCAGCCCCCGCCTCTGGCAGCGGCGCGCCCCACCAGGGGTTCATCTGCACGGCCATCGGGAAGCCCCGCTCGAAGCGCGTGGCGCCGCGCACGATGGCCGGACCGAGCGGCGCCTCCCAGCGAAGGTGGTGCGCCGCCAGCAGCTCCTCGATGCGAACTTCGTCGGGCTGGGGATTGCACTGCAAGGTGATGAGCTCGCCCAGCGGGTCGCCCTGCTCCAGCAGGAGGTCCGCCAGCACCATCCGCGCCTCCAGGTCGTCCGGGTCCGCGTACACGCGCGCCACCAGCGACTCGCGAAGGGGCGCGCTCCGGACCTCGGCGGCCTCGCGCTCACAGAGCGCCTCCTCCAGCTCCCCGCACAGGCGCGAGGCGTCCTCCCCCAGCGGCAGGCCCGGCTTCGCGAGGAGGCGCTGGATGACGGCCTCCAGTCGCGTCGAGTAATCGGAGCCCGGAGGCAGGCCCGCGCGCAGCGTCCGCAGCGGCTCCAGCGCGCGTGGGTCCCTCACCGCCTCCAGCAGTCCACAGAACACGTCGGGCACACCGAGGTCGCTGGCCACGGGCATCCGCGAGATGTCCAGCAGCACGGAAGTGAAGCGCGGGTCCGCGGGCCAGTTGCGGAAGGCCCGGAGCGACTTGCGCAGCGAGCCGGGAAAGCCCCGGTCCGCCCCCTCCCGGACGGTGACGAGCAGCCGGGGAAGGTCCAACGGCCGGCACTCCACCATGGTGGACGAGCCGGGCTCGCAGTCGAGCGCCGACAGTCCCCGCGTGAGCCGCTCCGACAGCCGCTCCACGAGCGCGGCGATACGCGCGTCACGTGCCTGCCGCCAGGCCTCCAGCAGGCGGCCCAGGGCCTCCTCCTCGGAGTGGCGCTCGAAGGCCTCCAGCGCGCGTCCGAGGAGGTCTCTCAGGGTGTCACTCACAGGCCGGCAGTGTACCCCGTGAGGCCCGGCTTCACCCCCTCGGCGGGCGCACCACCAGCACGGGCCGGTCCGTGCGCAGCAGCACCTCCTGCGTCACCGAGCCCAGCACCGCGCGCTTCAGCCCCGAGCGCCCGTGCGTGCCCATGACGAGCGCATCCACGCAGAGCCGCTCGGCGGTCTGCACCAGCGTCGTCACCACGTCCCGGCCCTGGGGAAGCACGTCCACCTGCACGCGCCGCCCACCGGCCTGCGCCGCCTTCGGCACCACCGCGAGGAGCTGCTGCTTCAGCTCCTCCTCATGGCCGGGCTTCACGCGCCCCTCCAGCACGTGGACGAGGTGCACCGTGCCGCCCTCCGCCACCAGCCCGCAGGCGTGGGCCACCGCGCGGTTGCCCGTGTCCGAGAAGTCGGTGGCCACGAGCACCTCGCGGTAGACGGGCAGCGGCGCGTCCGAGACCGACGGCGCCACCATGGTGGGCACGCATGCCACGGACATGCGCGCCAGCCGCACCGCGTGGTGCGACACGCTCCACAGCCGGCCCAGGGCGCGGCGGTGGTGCGTGCCCACCACCAGCAGGTCCGCGCCCTCGCGCGCGGCCAGCTCCACCAGGTGGTCGGCGATGCGCCCCACGCCCGCGTGCGCCACGATGCGGGGCGCCTGTCCCCCTGAAGCCAGCGGCGCCATCAGCGAGACGGCCTCCTGCTCCACCGCATGCCGCAACTCCGCGGTGACGTCGCCGAAGGTGGGGGGGAGCGGCAGCCCCAGGCGCGGGTACTCCTCCTCCGGCCAGTACACGCGCCCGCCCATCACCTCCACCTCGCCCCAGCGGCGCAGACCCTTCACCCACTCGCGCGCCACCTCGAAGGTCCGCGAGCGGTCCACGCCCAGCATCACCTTCAGCGGCCGCTCGCCCCTGGCCCACGCCTCCAGGGGCGCCGCGTCGCGCACCACCAGCAGCGGGACGACCAGCGTCTGCGCCAGCCGGTCCACGGTGCCCCCCACGCTCAGGAAGAGCGCCCCGTCGCTGGGCTCCGCCGTCACCACGAGCGAGGCCTTCTGCTCCCGCGCGTAGGCGTCCAACGCCTCCGCCGGCTCACCGGTGAGCAGCACGCGCTCCACCTTCGCGCCCGTCTTCTCCAGGCGCTTCACCTGGTCCGCCAGGGCGGCCTCGGCCGCGTCGGCCAGCGCCCGCCCGAAGGCGCGCGCGGAGTTGGGGTTCAGCACGTGCACCAGGCGCAGCGGCTCCCCCGTCTTCCGGGCGAGCTCCGCGGCCAGTGCCGACGCGCGCAGCGCGGCGTCAGAGAAGTTCGTGGCGCAGACGATGGACATGTCGCTCTTTCTCCCAGCTTCGGTTGTACGGCCCGGTTCGAGGTGAGGACCTTTCACCTTCCGTGCCACGGCTCAGCTCGTCGCGGCCGGCGGCGCGCGGAGCACCTGCTCGGCGCGCACCTCGTTCACCAGGGGCTCGCCCTGCTCGAAGGCCTTCACGCTGGCCAGCGTCGTCTCGGCGATGTTGGCCAGGGCCTCGTGGGTGAGGAAGGCCTGGTGCGAGGTGACGAGGACGTTGGGGAAGGTGAGCAGCCGCGCCAGCACGTCGTCGTGGAGCACCTGCCCGGAGAGGTCCTGGAAGAAGATGCCCTCTTCCTCCTCGTAGACGTCCAGCCCCGCGCCGCCGATGTGGCCCGCCTTCAGCGCGTCGAGCAGGGCCCGGCTGTCGATGAGCGCGCCGCGGCCGGTGTTGATGAGCACCACGCCCTTCTTCATCCGCGCCAGCGCCGCCGCGTCCACCATGTGGCGCGTGCCGGGTGTCAGCGGCACATGGAGGGAGATGACGTCCGACGCGGCGAACAGCGCGTCCAGCGGGACGAAGCGCACCCCCGCCTCGCGCTCGAAGCCGGCGTCGGGCGCCACGTCGTAGCAGAGCACCTGGCAGCCGAAGCCCCGGAAGATGCGGGCCGCCACGCGGCCGATGCGGCCCGTGCCCACCACGCCCACCGTCTTGCCGGCGAGGTCGAAGCCCACCAGCCCGTCGAGGGAGAAGTTCCAGTCGCGCACGCGCGCGGAGGCGCGGGGGATGTGGCGGTTGAGGGACAGCACCAGCGCCACCGCGTGCTCGGCCACCGCGTGCGGTGAGTACTCCGGAACGCGCGTCACGCGGATGCCCAGCCGCCGCGCCGCCTCCAGGTCCACGTGGTTGTAGCCCGCCGAGCGCGCCGCCACGAGCCGCACCCCGCCCCCGTGCAGCGCCGCCAGCGTCGCCGCGTCCAGCTTGTCATTGACGAAGGAGCACACCGCGGGAAAGCCGTCCGCCAGCTTCGCCGTCTGCAGCGTGAGCCGCGGCTCGAAGAAGGTGAGCGCATGGCCGAAGCGCGCGTTGGCCCTCTCCAGCGCGTCACGGTCATAACGGTGGGTGTCGAAGACGGCCAGCCGCATGTCTGCTCCCCTGCCCGGCTGGACTGCATGCCCGGCGTGTCGCCCTGGTCTCAGTGCAATGCCCGCACCCGTCCACGTCCCCGCGCTGTACCCATACGGGCAGCGCAAAAGCTGCGCACGCCGGGGGGACGCTGCAAAAGCTGCGCACCAGGCGAGCGGCGGTGGGCCCGGCAGCGCGCTTTCGGCCCACATTTCAGGGCGCGCGGAGGGGGCGAGGCCTACCTTGGTGGGAAGAGCTCGCGTCGGGAGGAATCATGTTCCGCTGTAAGGCCTGTGGGGCGTTCAACCGCGTACGCGAGCCCCGTCCGCCGGGCGCGCCCGAGTGCGGCCGCTGTCATTCCGCGCTGGACGTCACCGGTGCACCGCAGGAGGTGGATGGCGAGGGGCTGGACCGCGCCGTCCTCGGCTCGCCAGTGCCGGTGCTGCTCGACTTGTGGGCCCCCTGGTGCGCGCCGTGCCGCGCGGCGACCCCCATCGTGGAAGCGGTGGGCCGGGCCCAGGCGGGACGGCTGCTGGTGCTGAAGCTGAACACCGAGCAGCACCCCCATGCGGCCAGCACGCTGCGGGTGCAGGGCATCCCCACCTTCGTGGTGTTCGCGGGCGGGCGCGAGGTGGCGCGGCGCAGCGGGGTGATGCCCCGCGCGGAGCTGGAGCGGTGGGTGATGGCGTCGGTGGCGCAGGGTGGCGCGAACGCCACCGCCTGAGCCCCCACGCACAAGGAGGCACGTCATGGAGGATGGCGCCGCGCTGCTGACGGACCTCTACCAATTGACGATGGCGGAGGCGTACCTCGACGAGGGGCTGTGGGACGAGGCGGTGTTCAGCCTCTTCGTCCGGCGCCTCCCGGCGCACCGCAACTACCTGCTCGCGGCGGGGCTGGAGGACGCGCTCGACATGCTGGAGCGCCTGCGCTTCCGCGCGGAGGACCTGGACTGGCTGGCCTCGCTGGGGCGCTTCTCGGACCGACTGCTCGGCTGGCTGGAGCGCTTCCGCTTCAGCGGGGACGTGGATGCGGTGCCGGAGGGCACGCCGGTGTTCGCCCAGGAGCCGGTGCTGGAGGTGCGCGCGCCGCTGCCGGAGGCGCAGCTGGTGGAGACGTACCTGCTCAACCAGGTCCACCTCCAGACGCTCGCGGCGTCGAAGGCGACACGGGTGGTGGAGGCGGCGGCGGGGCGCCCGGTGATGGAGTTCGGCCTGCGGCGCATCCACGGCGCGGACGCGGGGCTGAAGGTGGCGCGCGCCGCGTACGTCGCGGGAGTGGACTCCACGTCCAACGTGCTCGCGGGGAAGCGCTACGGCATCCCGGTGTCCGGCACCATGGCGCACAGCTACGTGCAGGCGCACGACGACGAGCTGGAGGCCTTCCGCGCCTTCACGCGCGTGTACCCGGACGCGACGCTGCTGGTGGACACGTACGACACGCTGCACGGGGTGCAGCACGCCATCCGCCTCGCGCGCGAGCGGGGCGAGGACTTCCAGGTGCGCTCGCTGCGGCTGGACTCGGGAGACCTGCTGGCGCTGTCACGCGCGGCGCGGGAGATGCTGGACGAGGCGGGGCTGCACCGGGTGCGGCTGGTCGCCAGCGGCGGGCTGGATGAGGACTCCGTCGCGAGGCTCGTGGCGCATGGCGCGCCCATCGACGCCTTCGGCGTGGGGACGGCGATGGGCGTGTCCGCGGACGCGCCCTCGCTGGACATGGCGTACAAGCTGGTGGAGTACGCGGGCCGCGCGCGCGTGAAGCTGTCCGAGGGGAAGGTGCTCCTGCCGGGCGCGAAGCAGGTGTACCGGCAGGAGGAGGACGGCGTGGCGCGCGGGGACGTCCTCACCCGGCGCGGGGACGTGGTGCAGGGCAGGCCGCTGCTGCGGCCGGTGATGCGCACGGGGAAGCGGCTGCCCGGAGCCTCGCCGCCGCTGGCGGACGTGCGGGCCTGCGCGAGGCGCGAGGTGTCACGGCTCCCGCGCGAGGTGCGCGCGCTGGAGCCCGCGAGGCCCCCATACCCGGTGAGGGTGGGCACGGAGCTGGAGCGGGCGCGCGCGGCACAGGTGGAGGCGTGGTCCGCGGCGCCCTGAACCTCAGTTGCCCGCGAGCACGCGGGCTTCGTACTGGCGGACGAAGCCCCCGCCGCTCACCGGGGCGGTGCCATGGCCGCCGCCCACCAGGACATTCCCGGCCGGGGTGAAGCCCAGGATGGTGACCCGGGTTCCAGTGCTCGCGGACGAGCTGACATGGGTGACGGGGCCCGGAGTCCGCGTCTGCAGGTTCATCAACGAGAACCAGCCCCGGCCCGGCGCCTGGGTGCCGGGAAGCAGCTCATGGCCGCCGACGAGCAGCGCGCCCGCGGACGAGAAGGCCTGCGCGATGACCACTCCCGGCCCATTCGTGGACGAGGCGCTCCACACCATCCTCCCATCCGCGTCCACCCAGAACTGCGAGAAGCCCCCCGGAGCCGAGCTGATGGAGATGGAGATGGAGCTCATCTCCCCCGTGGGGCCGATGACGAAGTCGTACCAGGCGGAGTCCTTCTCCCACAGCCGCGTCCCCTCGGGACTGAACTTCAGGTAGTAGCTCTTCACGAACACGGTCTGCCCGGACGTCTCACCGCGATTGAACGCGTTGCCGGACAGATAGACCCGCCCCTCCGCATCCACGCCCATGCCGGAGGGGTAGTTGAAGTGGCCATCATTGAAGAGCACGCTCCAGCGCTCGTTCCCGTCGGCCGTGAGCGAGATGAGCTTGAACTGCCGCTCGGTCTCGAAGTTGCCCTGCGCCACCAGCACGTAGACGTGCCCGCTGGCGCTCACCGCGAGGCGATCCCCGCTCGGGGAGGTGCCGCCCGGAGTGTGGCGCCACAGCACATTCCCCTCCGCGTCGTACCTCGTCACCCGGCCGGAGTAGTCCATCACGTAGATGTTGCCCCCGGCATCCAGGCCCAGCCTCAACGAGTCCGACGCGGCACGCGTCCAGAGCACCTGCCCCGTGCCGCTCAGCCGCGTCAGGCCCGTGTTGTCCACGACGAGGACGTCGCCGTTGGGCGCGGCCACCACGCCCGTGGGCACGATGTTCCGCTTCACCTCCCACTGGAAGAGCGGGCTGAGCGCCCTCATGACGACGCGCTTCGGCCCGTTCATGCGGAGCAGACAGCCATTCTGGGCCGTCGCCTCGCAATCTCCCTCCCAGGTGGGAAACCCCTCGGGTGAGCTCCGCAGGGTCAGCTCCCCCTTTCGCACGAGCATCCGGCACGGCTGGTCGCAGGACCACTCGTTGTCGCCGGCAACGACTCGCACGCCCGCGGGCATCGAGGCCACCTCCACCCAGCTGACGGCCGCACCCTTGAGGACCGTCTGGTCCACGGAGGGAGCCCCCTCCACCTTGAGGCGGGCTTCGTACGAACCCGCCAGCGGGGGCGTGAACTTCACGCGCACCTCGCACTCCATGCCCGCGTCGAGGTACCGCTCGCAGGTGTTGGAGGTGATGGTGAAGCCAGCGCCGTCGACGGACACCGACACCGACTCCACGGCGGACGGCGAGGCATTACGGATGGTGAAGAGCTGCTCGGGCGAGGTCTGCCCTATCTCCAGCTCACCGTAGTCGAGCGACTCCCGGTCGATGATGAGCGCGGCCGACGCGGACTTCTCGTCATCGGAGTCGGAGCACGCGCCGAGGAGCGCGGAGGCACCGAGGAGCAGCAGGAGCGACAGCACAGGATTGCGAAGCATGCGCGGCCTTCTATGCGAATCCCTGTCAGCCTGACAAGCGCCCCCCCTCGAAGGAACACATTCACGGTTCGTTCGCGTGTCTGTCATTGCGTCACGAAGAGGGAGCGGCCTGGCGGGGCCCTGCTCCGATGCCCCTCTCCGGACACACCTCGGGTGCGGCGCCCTGACGGGACACGCGGGCACTGCTGCTCACTTCCAGGGCCTGCCTGGCCAGCGGGCCCCAGCTCCAAGGTCCTGGGGCGCGGCGCGGGCACTGTCGTGAGACAGCAGTGCCCGCGAGACCGCCTCCCGACCCCCATCGGGAAGAGCGCGAGCATGGGAGGACTGTCCCACGCCGCGCCCGCCCGTTCCTCACGGTTCCATCACGTTCACATCAAGATGAAGGCACGAAGCCGACGGGCCTTCACGGAGGCGAAGCTCAGGGCACCTCCGCCACGCAGCGCCCCTGCTGGCAGCGGGGCACAAAGGCCGGGTAGGCACACGAGCCGATGCTGGTGCAGATGGGGGACTCGGAGCAGTAGCGCGACACCTCCGCGGCGGCCCGGGCCGCGAAGTCCGCGCGACCGGCGGCGTTCACCATGGCCGGAGGGCACGTCCCATAGCCCGTGCAGCGGCCGTTGACGGTGACCGCCACGCAGTCCTCGTCCTGCTCGCACGCGGAGTGCTCCGCGCGCAGGCTCTCCAGCGCGCAGTACACCGTCTTCAAGCGCGGGCAGTGGTAGTCCTCGTGGGCGCAGCCCGGGTACGTGTACGTCTCCTGCGGGTGGCGGGGCAGCCAGCAGGCAGGCTGGCCGGGAGTGCTCGGACACTGCCGTTCGTCCGTCGAGCCCGCCGGGCAGCTCCAGCTCCCAGCGGTGCACACGGGCTGCAGGAGGACGTCGCCGCATCCCTCACAGCAGGTGGGCGTGTCGGCTACCACGCACCCCGCCGCCGTCGTCGAGCCGTCGCCCGGCCCCGGGTCCTGGGCCGTGCCCTCCCTGGAATCAGCTCCACCGGCACTGCAGCCCAGCCATACCGCCCACAGCAGCAACACTGTCAGCTTGCGCATCTGCGTCCCTACTTTGCTTTGGCGGCCCCGCCGGCATCCTCCGCGGAATCCGAAGCGCCCTGCAAGTCGGTTCCTCTCAGGAGTGAGCGCCTCTCAACCCATCACGCTGGCCGTGCGTCCGGACGACACCGTGCGCCGCTCCCGCACGCCGTCGACCGCGAACGCTCCGCTGCCCACCAACGCCTGCGTCACCAGCGCGAGGATGAGGAAGGCGACGTACTCCCAGCCGCCGCCAGAGTTGGTGAACATCCACCCGTTGGCGACATGCGGCTTGAGCGCACCGAGCATCACCGGCACCAGCCCGAGCGCCACGAGGCGCGTGCGAAACCCCGCCACCAGCGCCAGCCCGCCGAGCAGCTCCGCCAGGAACACGGGCCAGGCGGTCCACCCGGGGAAGCCGTGGGCCTCGAAGAACTGCGCCGTGCCCGCGAAGGTGAAGATGAACGCCTTGGCCCCCGCGTGCGCGAGGAACACCGCGCCCAGGGCGATGCGGAGCACGGTGGCGCCCGCGTCGCGCGCGGAAGGAGAGGACAGGAAGGACTCGATGCGGCTCATGACGGCGACTCCTCGAAGCGGGAGGGGAGGAATTCCCCCCGGACGCTCCATGCAATGCCGTCGTCGCCTTCACGGCGGAAGGCGCTGCTCGCGAACGAATCGTTCTCCCACGAGAACAATCATCCCCACCGGGGGGAGCGGAACTCCGCGGCCAGCACGTCGAGCAGGGCGCGCAGGCGCGGGGCGGGAGTCCGGCCGGACGCATGGACGGCGTAGATGCCCAGGGGGCGAGGCGCGAAGGCGTCCAGCACCGTGACGAGCCTGCCGGAGCGCAGGTCCTCGTCCACCATGAAGCGCGGCAGCATGGCGAGGCCGATGCCCTGGGCCGCGGCCTCGCGGAGCAGGGTGCCGTTGCCCGTGGCCAGCGAGCCGGACACGGGCACGCGGATGCGCCCTTCCGGGCCGTAGAAGCGCCACTCGTCCTCGGTGCGCAGGTGCGTGTAGCGCAGGCAGTCGTGGTGGATGAGGTCCTCGGGCCGCTCGGGAGTCCCCCGCCGCTTCAGGTACGCGGGAGCCGCGCACACGTGCAGCGACGTGGTGGCCAGCTTGCGGGCCACGAGGCTGGAGTCGCGCAGGCGGGTAATCCGGAGCGCCACGTCCACGCGCTCCTCGACGAGGTCCACGAGCCTGTCGCTCAGCACGACGTCCACGGTGGTGTCCGGGTGCGCGGCGAGGAACCGTGCCAGGGGGGCGGCGAGGTACAGCTGCGCGAAGCTGACGGGCACGTTGAGGCGCAGCGTGCCCCGGCCCGCGTCGGACGCACCGCGCGTGGCGGCGCCCGCCTCCTGGAGCATCCGCGCGCAGTGCGCATACACGCCCAGGCCCGCGTCGGTGACGGTGAGCTTGCGCGTGGTGCGGATGAGCAGCCGCTCGCCCACGCGGGACTCCAGCCGCGACACGCGCGCGCTGACGACGGACTTCGACACACCGAGCGCCGTGGCCGCCTGCGTGAAGGAGCGGTGCTCCACGACGCGCGCGAAGCACGCGAGGCCGAGCAGGTCATCGAAGAGGGGTTCGCCCACCAGCGCAGACTGCCACGGCGGCGCGAGGCCGATGAAGGCTGGCGCCCCCCTTCGTGGCCACGCACCCCCAGCGTCACAACCGCAACGTGGCTGCAAATACGACACCTGACACCCACACCGTCACGCGGTGTTGACGTGAAGTACGCGCGCTTCGTCAGTCCTTGCCGCCACAATGCTGGCCCCCCGAACCACGAGGACCGTATGACACGAGTATCCGCAACGAAGGCGTGGCTCTTGCTCGGACTGTGGAGCACCCTCGCCGCCGCGTCGGGACTGCCCGAAACGCCGCCCCCCCAGACAAGCCTCGTCTCGCCGTGGACCCAGGCGGCGTCGATGAGCCGCTACCGCTTCTCCCACACCGCCACGCTGCTGCCCTCGGGCCGCGTGCTCGTCACGGGCGGAGGCAGCTCGGGCGGTGTCACCGCCACCACCGAGACGTACAACCCCGCCACCAACACGTGGGCCGCTTCCGCGAACCTGGGCGTGGCCCGCTCGGGCCACACCGCCACGCGGCTGCCCTCGGGCCGGGTGCTCATCGTCGGCGGCCACCACAGCACGGCCGTCCACGCGAGCGCGGAGCTGTACAACGCCACCACCAACACCTTCACCGCTACCGGCGCCATGGTGACGGCGCGCCGCAACCACAAGGCGGTGCTGCTGCCCTCCGGCCAGGTGCTCGTCGTCGGCGGCTTCGGCACCACCTCGTACAACAGCGCGCTGCGCAGCGCGGAGCTCTACAACCCGTCCACGGGCCGGTGGACGGCCACGGGCTCGCTGTCCACGGCGGAGGGCAGCGTCACCGCCACGCTGCTCGCGGACGGGCGGGTGCTCGCCATCAATGACGACGGCTTGGTGGCCGCCGCCGAGGTCTACACCCCGGCCACCGGCACCTGGACGCGCGTGTCGGACCCGCCGGCCTTCTACGGGCACGCGGCGGTGCGGCTGGACTCGGGCGCGGTGCTGGCCACGGGCCAGGAGCAGTACTGGTACGACAGCGGCGCGTGGCTGTACTTCCCGGAGGACGACTATTGGGAGTACGTCTCCTACGCCAACGAGACGCGTCGCCGGGGCCACACGCTGACGCTGCTGCCCTCGGGCCAGGTGCTCGTCGCGCGGGGTACGCGCAACCAGATTGGCGGCAGCGTGGAGCTGTTCGACCCCGACTCCTGGTCCCTGTACGTCGTGGGCACGGACGCGGCCACCACCGGCCACACGGCGACGCTGCTGCCCTCGGGCGGCGTGCTCGTCGTGGGAGGCACCAGCCAGGAGGAGCCCGAGTGGTACTCCTCCGCCGAGATTTTCTGGGAGCCGTGAGCCCCCGCTGACCTCCCGCCCCGCGCACCCGCACGCCGGGTGTGCGGACGGCGGGGAGGCCATCTGGTTCCACCCCGGGGACGCGTGCTCTACTCGGGCGCGTCCCACATGGAATCCTCCCAGCTCGTCGCCTCGTGGCTCCAGGGCCGTGCCACCCTCGGTCCGGACCTGGAGCTCCGGCTCGCGCCCCGCACGGTGTCCACCCTCGCCGCCAAGCTGCGGCGCGCGTACACGTGGATTGCCACCCAGGCGCTCGTCAGCCCCTACCAGGACGTGCAGTTCGGTGACCCCGTCGTCCTCACCGGCGCGAGCACGCGCGTGGAGCTGGGCCCGGTGGGCTACTCCGCCTACGTGCTCCTGCCGCTGCTCAACCTCGCCACCTCGCAGCGCCTGCTCTTCGTCGGCGCGCCCGGGCGCGGGAAAACGACCATGGCCACGCTGGTGGCCCTCATCGCCGGAGGCGCCCCGGACGAGGTGCGCCGCAGCGTGCAGCACGGCCACCCGCAGCTGACGCTGACGGACTTGCTCGGCAGCCCGCTGCCCAGCGAGCTCATCCGCGCCGAGGACGCCAGCCACATCCGCGTCGCCTGGCGCCGCTGGCTCACCCAGCGCGTGAAGATTGTCGACGAGTACAACCGCATCCCCACCAAGACGCAGTCCGCGCTCCTGTCCCTCATGGCCGAGGGCTACGCGGAGATGTTCGAGCAGGTGGTGGAGTGCGGCCGCTCCGCGTGGTTCCTCACCGCCAACGACGACCAGGGCGGCGGCACCTTCCCCGTCATCGAGGCGCTGAAGGACCGCATCGACCTCGTGGTGCGCAGCATGCCCTTCCACTCGCACCACCTGGAGACGCTCGCGAAGCGCGTGGCCGAGGGCACGGTGCCGGGCCAGTTCGTCCCCGCGGACCTCGTCTTCACCACCGAGGAACTGGACGCGCTGGAGCAGGAGGTGCGCGCCGTGCCGGTGCCGTCCACGGTGCTGGAGCTGCTGGGCTTCTTCGCCGGGCAGCTCGAGTTCTGCCAGCGCGCGTCCGGACAGCTCGAGTACATGCTGAAGGACACGCTGCACCTCGCCGGCCGCCGCGTGGGGCACGTGTGCACGGAGGACTGCCCGCTCGACAAGAGCGTCAACCTCTGCACCCAGACGGAGAACGGCGTCTCCGCCCGCGCGTACCAGGCGGTGCTCCTCTTCACCAAGGCGCTGGCGTACTTCCGGGGCGCGACCGAAGTCACGGTGGAGGATTTGCGCCAGGTGCTCCCCTGGGCGCTGCACGAGAAGCTCAAGCCCAACCCGCAGAGCGCCTTCTTCCAGAAGCCCGAGCACGCGGTGCACCTGCTCGACCGCATCGGCTGGGTGCGCCAGCTCTTCGACGCGGCGGTGGTGCAGCAGGCCGCCTACGCGAAGGTGCGTGAGCCGGTGGCGAAGCTGAAGGCCCAGGCCGAGGCGGGCCCCGCCGGGCTCGACGCGGGCGAGGTCCGCCGGCGCATGAGCGACATCCAGCAGGTGATGGAGAAGGTGCTCCAGAAGCAGGAGCTCAACGGCCCCGTCCACGAGGACCTCGTCCTCCTCAAGAACCTGCACGGCCGCTACGGCGTCTACCTGCGCAGCCTGGAGCGGCGTGGCAGGGCGGAAGGCACATGAGCGACGCCTGGGAAGCCCTCGTGCGCGAGCTGACCACCCAGGGCCCGCGCCGGCACTCGGACTGGGACGCGGCCCTCTTCGAGACGCTCGTCCATGACACCGGCGCGACGCTGCGGGCCGCGCTCCACGCCGAGCCGCGCCGGGACGCGGTGGCGGGCGCATGGCTGAAGCTCGCCGCCGAGGCGGTGGGCCTGGGCCAGGTGGACCGCGCCAGCGCGCGCTACCTCCTCACCGGCCGGGGCAAGGTGCCGGAGTCGGTGACGCTGATGGGGCGCTGCCTCCTGCAACTCGCGCCCGCGCAGCTCCCCGCGTACCCCGCGGACAGGGCCGTGGCGCTGCTCGCGCGCACCTGGAACCTCTGCGAGGGCCTCGCCGCGCAGCCCCTGTGGCTCAACCGCTATGTCACCGCGGCGGCGGCGGAAGCCCCGGCGCTGGAGAAGCTGGACGAGTTCCTCGTCACCACGCTGGCCCCGGCCCTCGCGCCGGCGCGGGAGTCCACATTCTCCGGGCCCTTCACGCTGGCGACGCTCGACACGCGCAAGGTGATGGACGAGTTCCTCCCCGGGGACATGCACCTCGCGGCGCCCTGTGTCCTGTGCGTGCACGACCGGCGCGCGGTGGACGTGAAGGTGGGCCTCTTCCTCGCGCCCGAGGGGAAGGCGCGCTTCCTCGGGCTCCTGCCGTGCCTGGGAACCTGGTCGGAGGGAGCACCACCACCGCTGGAGGTGAGGCCGGGCGCGGTGCGGGTGAACAAGCGGGTGGCCACGCTGCCGCTGCTGGGCATGCCCCACCAGATGCTCGCCGCGCGGAGCGGGTACGTGGTGGCCAGCGCGGTGGACTCGCAGCGGCTGTGGGTGCTGGACACGCCATGACGCAAGGGTTCGTCAAGCAACTGGCACCCGAGGTCGAGGTGCTGGAGCCGGAGCTGCAGCGGCACGTGGACGCGTGCTGGCAGCGCGCGCAGCGGCACTGGTCCCACTTCCTGCTGCTCGGCGAGCCGCGCGCGGCGAAGCAGAGCGCCCCGCTCGCGCACATCAACCTCATCAGCCGGCAGGTCTGGTTCAACGCCCGCGAGCTGCGCGCCCGGAAGCTGGAGGACAGCCTGGAGGCGGTGCTCGCGCACGAGGTGGGGCACCACGTGCGCTACCCGGGCAGCCTGGGTGTCTCCGCGCGCATGCGGATGATGGAGAAGACGCTGCTGCCACTGGAGGACTACTCGCTCATCAACGTCTTCTGCGACCTGCTCATCAACGAGCAGCTCGGCGCGGACGAAGCGCTCCGTCCCCAGCTCATCGCCATCTACCGCGCCTTCCAGAAGGACTACCGCTGGAAGCAGGACCCGGCCTTCTTCTTCTACCTCTCCGTCTACGAGGAGCTGTGGCAGCTGGAGCCGGGCCACCTGATGGGGCCGGAGCACGAGGCCTTCGCGAAGCAGTTCCCCGCCGCGCGCGCGGATGCGCAGCTGATGGCGCAGAACCTCTTCCACCTGGGCCCCAACGTCTACACACAGTTCCTCTACTTCCTCTCCATCTGCGCGCGCTACGTGCAGCCGATGAAGGGGGACCTGCCAAAGAGCACGGACCCGCAGGACTGCTGCAAGGACGCGCCGCGTCCGGAGGACTGGGCGGAGGCGCTCACCCCGGGCGCGCGGGAGAAGGAGGCCGTGCGCCGCGCGCTCGCGGAAGGGTGGCTGGACAAGGAGAACGCGGACCGGCTCGTGGGTGACAAGAGCCGCGAGCGGCGCATCGCCTCGCTGCCGGGCCAGGGGACGGCGAACGCGGAGGCGGTGCCGGAAATCATGGCGGCGTACTACCGGCAGGAGGCGGAGCGCTACCTGCTGCGCCCTCCGGACCGGCTGCACCTGGGCGAGGCGGTGGTGCCCACCACGCTGGAGGAGTGGGAGCTGGGCGACGCGCTGCCCACGGTGGACTGGCTGGCCACGCTGGCCCTGCGTGGGGACAGGCTGGGCGCGGTGATGCCGCTCAAGCGCGAGCGCATCGCCGACTACGAGGGCATGGACGTGCCGCTGTGGCAGCCGCGAGTGGAAATCTACCTGGATGTCTCCGGCTCCATGCCGGACCCGCGCACCACGCTCAACGCGATGACGCTCGCCGCGCAGATTCTCTGCGTAGGGGCCGTGCGCGCGGGTGGCTGGGTGCGGGCGCTGCTCTACTCGACGGACTGCGTGGCGTACTGGGCGTGGTGCCGCTCCGAGCTGGAGATGTCGCGCTTCCTCATGCACTACATCGGTGGAGGGACACGCTTTCCCTTCGAGCGGCTGGCGGAGTCCGTGCGCGAGCAGCGCGGCCGTCAGCCCACCCGCGTCGTCATCACCGACCGGGACTTCGACGCCAACCACGACGCGGCCGCGAGCCACGCGCGCATCTTCGCCGAGGCGGCGGAGACCTCCGCGCCGCTCGTCCTGCTGCTGCACCACCCCGACCCCGCGCGGGTGTCGCGCTACCGGCAGCAGGGCGCGCGCGTGGCCGAGGTGATGGAATTGGAGCATTTCCCCAAGGTGGCGGCCGCGCTCGCGCACGCCCTCTTCCAGGAGGAACGCCATGTCGCGCCTTGAGCGCCTGTTCGGCCGCAAGAGCGGCACACCCGCCGGCCCCGACGAGCGGCCCCGGCTGGACCTGGCCCCGCTGTGCGAGGCCTTGAATCGGCGCCGCCCCGCGCTGGAGCGCAAGGACGTGGAGCCGGTGCTCATGCGCGCCCGGCTGGCGGACTTCCAGAGGGACCACGGGCTGGAGCCGCTGCCGCCGGAGTCCTTCCTCACGCTGTGCGAGGGCCTGGACGCCGAGGGTTGGCGAAGGCTGGCGCTGGTGACGTCCGCGCTGGAGGAGGCCCCGGTGGGCACGGCGGTGGCGTCGCTCGCGCGGGCGCACGGTGTGGAGAAGCAGGTGCGCGAGGGCTTCGCGGGCTTCGCGCGCGAGGCTCGGCTGCTGACGCTGGAGCTGCTCGGCCAGAGCCCGCTGCGGCTGGAGGAGCTGGCACGCCGGTGGGCCGCGGCCCTGGGCGCGGGCCTCCAGGGAGAGTCGGACGAGGAGAGCGCGCAGCGGCTGGCGCGGCTGGACTACGAGAAGCTGCTGGCGGAGGCGGAGCGGGCGAAGAAGGCGGCGGAGGCGCGACAGGAGAAGCTGAAGAAGCTGCGCGAGGCGCAGGACGCGAAGGTCTCCCCCCGGGGGAAGTGGTAGCCATGCTCGAGACGCCCGCGAGCGCCGGCACGGCGTACCCGGCCGAGGACCTGCGCCGCTACCAGTTCCACACTGGCGCGCCGCTGTCGGCCCTGAGGCCGGACGAGCCGTGCCCGGTGCTGTATCGGGACTTGGGCCCGGTGGCCCTGCGACGCCACCTCCGGGGCACGCTGCCGAGACTGGCGGGCCCGCTCACGCCGCTGCTCTACATGCGCACGGTGGACTTTCGCGAGCCGTACACCGACTACGAGAACACCGGCCGGCTCGTCTTCCTGCGGCCGCTGCACGTGCAACCGTGGCGCTCGGGAGTGCCCGGCGTGTTCGTGGCGAGGGCCACGCGGCCGGTGGACCTGTCCTCGGTGGCGTACTGCCCAGGCTCCATTCCGCTGGAGTCGGTGGAGCCGCTGGCGCGCGAGGTGTCGGACGCGGCGGAGCTGCGCGAGGCGCTCGGCGGGAGGGAGTACGACGAGCAGGTGGCCGGGGCGCTGAATGCGCTGGATGGGCTGGTGGCGGAGCTGGAGGCGACGGAGCTGTGCGCGGAGCCGCTGCGGCGGGCGCTCCAGTCGCACCAGCGCGATGAGCGGCTGCGGGCTCGGGAGGAGCTGGCGCGGCTGGGCGTGGAGGAGAATGACCTGTGCGCCGCGTGGCACCACCTGCCGAGGGAGCGCCGTGCGCTCCTGAAGGAGGCCCTGCCCCGGCTGGAGCTGGCGCGGGTTGTCGAAGGAGGGGTGGTGCGATGAGCACCGCGCAGCCTGTGAGCCCTGCCGCGCTGGGCGCCGCGCCCACCCTCATCCCCTGGGAGTCCTGCCGCGCGCTGACGTGCAGCGTGCTGCCGGTGCGGCTCGCGTGCAACCTGCGCTGCCCGTTCTGTTTCTCGCGCTCGTCCATCAGCGCGCTGAAGCACGAGCCGTCGGACCTCCTGCACCTGGACATAGCGCGCTACTACCGCGACGCGCGCGAGCGCGGGGCCACGCGCCTGGTCATCACCGGCGGCGGCGAGCCGCTCCTGCGCCCTGAGACGGTGGTGCACCTCGTGCGCGAGGGCCGCCGCTTCTTCAGCGAGGTGGCCCTCTTCACCAACGGCACGTTCCTCACCCGCGCGCTGGCGGAGGAACTGGCGGACGCGGGCCTCTCCTACGTCTGCTGGTCCCGGCACGCCGTGGACGACGCGGACAACCGCGCGCTGATGGGGAAGCAGGCCCCGCTGCGCGAGGACTTCCTGGAGGCCGCGAGGCCGCTCAAGGTCCGGGCCACCTGTGTCCTGGCGCGAGGGCACGTGGACGGGCCAGAGGGCGCGTGGCGCTACATCCGCGCGCTGGCGCCGCTGGGGGTGCGCGAGTTCACCTTCAAGCACACGTACGTGGCCTACGCGCAGTCGGTGTTCCGTGAGTCCCCCGCCGACAGGTGGGCACGCGAGCACCAGGTAGAAGAAGACGTCTTCGAGGGCCAGGGGCAGGTGGTGGGCCGCCTGCCGTGGGGCCCCGTCATTCGCAAGGTCGAGGAGGTGCAGGTTTGTTACTACCGGGAGCCGACGCCGCAATGGGAGCAGGAGAACGGGCTGTGCCGCTCGCTGAATCTGTTGTCGGACGGGAGCGTGTACGCGTCACTGGAGGACTCGCGGAGCCTGTTGTATCGGCTGAGCGGCTAGCGAAGGCGCTGACTCCGGACATGGTGGAGACGTTCCGCCCGCTGCTGCCCGTGGGGTACGCGGCGGGAGCGGAGGCGTACCGCCGCGCGGCGGAAGGGCTGACGGCGGACGACCTGACCCAGCACTACACGCGGGGCCTGCGCTTCTTCCACGACGAGCTGGTGCCGAAGGTGAAGGCCCGGCTGAGCGCGCTGAGCGGCGGCGTGTGGCGGCTCGACGACTACGTGGCCTTCGCGGCGGGCAGCGACTGCGACTTCATGAGCCACCTGGTGGAAGCGGTGGCGGCGCGGGAGCCGGTGCGCCTGTACCCCGGGGACTGGCACGGCTTCTCGGTGGGCTGCACGCAGCAGGAGGGCATCCGCTGGGACGCGGAGTCCCCCGGAGCGCTGGCGTGCCTGTGCATCCCCTCGGTGCGCAACGGGCACGTGACGGAGGAGATGCTGGGCTTCCTCGGGGCGTCCTCGCACTGCCTGCTCAACCTGAACCTCTACCCGACAATGTCGGCCACGGAGCGGACGGAGGTGGCGGGCCAGCTGCTGCCGCTGCTGCCGAAGTCGGTGCTGTCCATCAGCTTCAGCCGGGGCTTCGGGCTGACGGCGTCGCAGCTCGGCGTGGCGCTGGTGCACAAGGACCACCCGTACCGGAAGCGCTTCGAGACGCAGTGGAACTGGCACACGTACTTCTTCAACGCGCTGGCGGCGCGGGCCTTCCTCGCGGTGGACCTGGAGCGGATGCAGGCGGTGGACGCCGAGCGACGCGCCTGGGTGGGCGCGTGGCTCGCCGAGCACGGGCTGCCAGTGGTGGAGGGCGGCAGCTACTACGTGAAGTCCTTCCGCGTGCAGGGCGAGCTGCCGGAGTACCTCGCACCGCTCAAGCGCGGTGACGTGGTGCGGCTGTGCTTCAAGCCGCCGCAGGTGGGGTGAGCGGGCTCAAGCGGCCCGCCACGGCAGCGAGAAGTAGCTCACTCTCCAGGCGCCGCTTTCGAGAGCGCCTGCGTGACGCTCGCATTGGAGCGGTACTTCTCGAGCAGGGCCTTGCGCCGGGGCTCCAGCTTGTCGCAGCCCTTCATGGCGTTCTCGATGAACCTCCGCCGCTTCTCGTGGAAGGGCTCCTCGCCCGAGAAGTGGTCGCATGACGCCTGCTTGTCGAGGAAGTCGACGACGTCGCAGCCCACGGCGGCGCAGTTCCCGGCACCGTACAGCTTGAAGGGTGAGCCGGAGGTGAAGCCCACGACCCGCAGCGGGTCCGACAGGGACACCATCACCGCGACCGGGACGTTCCACCGGCTCTCGAGCGCTTGCGTGTACCCATCCAGGGTGAGCGCGACGATGGCCTCGGGAGCGCCGTCGCCACTGAGGTCCCCCACGAAGTCGAGCGACACGGACTTCGACTGCTTCACGGCGTCGCCAAACTCCTTCTGGAGGTCCACGACGCGCTTCTTCCCCGCCGCGTCCTTCACCTGGAGCCACAGCGACTTCTCGTTCAGCGCGATGGCGTACGTGTTGCGTCGCTCCACCGGCCTTCAGCACGAAGAGCACCGCTGCGGTCGACAACAAGGTGATGGAGATTCCCCTCCGGGCGAACATAGCGCAGGGAGCGGGATGACCACGTTCGCGAACCGCGCCAACCCGCGCGCTTACGGAGGCCCTTCTCGACTCCCAGGCCCCCGCGACGGCGGCTCCGGCGGGCGCGTCCGCTTGACGGGGAGCCTCCAGCCGAAACGCAATGACACGAGCCGCAGCGTCCCACCCACCAGCATCCCCGCGAGCAGCGCCAGCTTCGGATGCCCCGCCTGGGAGAACGCGAGGCAGACGATGCTCGCCGCCAACGCCGCCGTCGCGTAGTAGCCCGGCACCGCCCGCATCAACGCCGGCGTCTGCCGGCTCAGCACGTCGCGGACGATGCCCCCTCCGGCCGCGGTGATGACGCCCATCATCAACGCCGTGCCAGGGTGCAGCCCCACCTCCAGCGTGCGCTGCGTCCCCGCCACCGCGAACGCGCCCAGCGTCAGCGCGTCCAGCGTCGCGAGCAGCTTCACGCCCGGCCCATGTCTCAGCTCGAAGAGGAAGGCCGCGAGCGCGCCCAGCAGCGCCATGGGCAGATACCCCGGCCGCACCAGCGCCAGCGGAGGCCCCGCCTGCAACAGCGTGTCGCGGATGATGCCGCCGCCGACACCGGAGACGAGCCCCAGCACCAGGTACCCCATCAGGTCCATCTTCCGGCGCTCGGCCTGCAACGCCCCCAGCACCGCGCCCGCGAACACGCCCACCAGGTCCACGATGAGCGTGCCCAGGGAGATGACCTCCTCCGGGACCACGGGCGCCGTCAGGTCGAAAGCCATGGCCCCCGAGGCTGCTACTTCATCGCCGCCGCGTCCATGCCCTCCCGGGCAGGTCCCTTCACCGGTACTCGTCCCGGTGCTTGACCCAGGCCATCGGCTTGGGGAGCCCCTGCTCGTCGCGGCCCTTCGGCACCAGGTCCAGGTACTGGTACGCCGTATTCATCGCGTCGATGCCCCGCGCGTAGCAGGAGTACGTGTGGAAGACGTCGCCCCGCTCGTCCTTGTAGAACGCGCTGATGCCGGGCAGGTCCGTCATCTGCATTTCGAGCGGCGCGTAGTTGTACGTCCCCCCCTTCCCGGCGAGGTCCTCCGGCGTGAAGGAGACGGCGTAGTCGAAGTTGAAGTCCGTCCCGGCGGACGACACCCACTTGAAGCTCCACCCCATGCGGCGCTCGAACGCCTGGAGCTTCGCGAAGGGCGCGCGGGAAATCGCGACGAAGGACACGTCACGCTGCGCCAGGTGCGGCACGACGCCGTTGAAGCTGTCGGCCCAGAACGAGCAACTCTTGCAGCCCGCCTCCCACTCCGGGGCGAACATGAAGTGGTACACGACGAGCTGGCTTCTGCCCTGGAAGAGCTGCGACAGCGTCTCCTCGCCGCCGGGCCCCTGGAAGACGTACGGCTTGTCCACCCGGACCCAGGGAAGCTCGCGCCGCTCCTGGCTCAGCCGGTCTCTCGCGTGGGTGAACTCCCGCTCCTTGAGCAGCAGGCGCTTGCGCGCGTCCAGCCACTCCTCACGCGTCACGACCTTGTGGGGGTTCATGAACGCGCCCCCTTCGGCCGCCGCACGGCGCGGACCTTGCCGCTCGACCCACCGCCACAGAAGAACAGCGCCCCACCGTCCGACTCGAGCCCGGACACCATGGCTCCAGGAGGCATCTCGAGCCGCTCGAGCACCTCGCCCGTGTCCGGCTGGATGCGGCGCACGTCGCTCGCGTCGCCTTCCCAGGTGGCGTGCCAGAGCTCGCCGTCGACCCATGTCACCCCCGTCACGAAGCGGTTGGACTCGATGGTGCGCAGGATGGCGCCCGTCTCCGGGTCGATTTGATGAATCTTGCGCTCCCGGTACTGGCCGACCCAGAGCGTGCCCTCCGCCCAGGCGAGCCCGGAGTCCTTGCCGCCTCCGGGCGCCGGTATCGACGCGAGGACCCTTCCCGTCGCCGGGTCGATCTTGTCGATGCGCGCCTCGGCAATCTGGAACAGGTGCTTGCCGTCGAACGCGGTGCCCGCATCCGACGCGACGTCCAGCGTCCGCACGGGCTTGCCGCTCTCGGGGTCGAAGGCGACGAGCTTCTCGCCGGTGGCCGCCCATACGTGGCGCCCGTCGTGCGTGACACCGTGCACATGGTCGGCGCCCGCGAACGGGCCGTATTCCCGCACGACCTCGGCGGCCTGGACTCGGGCCGGAGGTTGCGCCAGGGCTGTCTTGCTTTGAGTGCGCGTCATGAAGTGGCTCCTCGCGGCTTCTCCGCCGCTCCATGCAATGAGTACCCAGCCGGCAGCGTCGCGGGGAGTAACAACGTCGTCGTGAATCCCGTGAGCGGAGGCGACAACCATCGCTGAGCGCGGGCCCGCCCCACCGAGTGCACCCGTCCCGCGGCTTCGAGCTCGGCGAGCGCCCGCTGGACCGAGCGCTGGCTCTCCCCGAGCGCGAGCGCGAGCGCCGAGGTCGACCACGCTTCACCGTCGGAGAGCAGCGCGAGCAGCGACGCCGGGTCTCCGTCGATGGGTGGCAGGAGCACGGAGACCTCACGGGCAGGGCGCGGCGTGAGCGCGAAGCCCTCGGGGGTGGCGTCGACGCGGGCCAGCGGCGCGAGCACCGCGCGCAGGCGGCCGACCTCCACCCGCAGGCGGACCCGATGGGACTCGTTCGCGCGGCGCGCACCGAAGACGCGGGCAATCAGGACGTCGCGGTCGACGCCTTGCGGCCAGGCCTCCCCCAGCGCGCGTGCCAGTTCGAACAGGACGGGTCTCCGGGCGAGGGAGACCTCCTGTGCTCCGCTTCGCAGCACGCGATGGCAGGCGTCGACGACCAGCTCGCCCGAGGCGAAGGCGGCCTCCACGTCTTCGAGCAGGAGCGCCCGCTCGGAGCCCGCGCGGAGCTGGCGCGCGACGGGCCGTTCGAGCGCCGCGTGGGCCTGTTGGACTTCGGCCACCAGGGCGGGCACGCGCGCGCGCATCGCCGCCTCGCGAGCCCTTTCGAGCGCCTCGCGCGCCGGGCGTGTCCGGACCCGTCTCGAGGCGATGTCGGCCGCCACGAGCTCCGCGACGGCCACGAGCGCGGGCGGCATGCCACGCACGTCCAGGTGTGCGAGCGCAGCCTCGGCCTCGTCGAGTCTGCCGAGCAGCAGGAGCCGGCGAATCGCGATGAGGCGTGCATGCAGTGCGTTCGCCCGGTCCCCCCGGGCATCGAGTGTCACGAGTGCGGCGTCGAGCGCGCGTGGGGACCAGGTCAGGTCACGCACCGCCAGCGCAATCTCCGCTTCGGCCACCCGGCACCGTGCGCGTGCAAGGTCCTCCGTGGGGCCGAAGCCACGGGCGGCGCGCCGCAGGAGCTCACGCGCCCGCGCATGCTCACCGAGCTGGGCCATCGCGATACCGCGCAAGGCGAGCGCCGGGGCGTCGTCGCGAAGGGCAACGCGCCTCAGCGCCCCCAGCGCATCACCGGCGGAGAGCGCTCGTGCGGCCGCGGCAATCATGGAGTCCATGCCGACAGGCTACCTTGAGGCGCATTCGCCCAGTCCCTGTCAGCAGCTCGTCCCGTGGAACAGCTTCACGCCGCGCCCGCGCATCACCAACTGGAGCCCCCCACGCTCCCTCCCCGTGGTCCGGATTCGCGCCGCGCTTGTTACTCCCCGGAGCTGGAGCCGCTGACTATGGATTGCCCATGCGGACCCCGCCTCCCCGACCTCGCACCGAGCCGTCCCGCGCCTTCCTGCGCATTCCTCGCGGTGCGCTCCTCCCGATGCTCGTGGGCGTGCTCCTGCCCAAGTGCCCGGTGTGCATCGCCGTCTACCTGTCCGCCATCGGCACCGGGGCGAGCATCGCGCAGGGAGCAGCCCCGCTCGTCGTCCACGCGGGAAACGCGCTCGTCGCCCTCGCGCTCGTCGTCTCGGGCGTTCGCGTGGCGCGGGCGCGTCACCCCTGGCTGATCGCCCTGTTCGCCATCTCCGCGGGCGCGCTCCTCCTCCTCGCACTGGCGTTTCCGACCCTGCTCTGGCCGCGCCTCGTCGCGCTCGCAGGTGTCGGTGTCTCCCTCCTGCGCTCCAGGCCCATGACGCGCCCGGCCAACGCGCACGTACCGGCAAGCGAGCTCCAGGCCTGCTCCATGGAAGCAACGTCCGCAACGGGAACACAGGGCAGGCGTGCGGGTTTCACAACCCGCACGCCCAAACGTTTTGTGTACCACCTGCTACGCCGTGAGTGACTTCCGCCCACTCCCGCCGTTCTGCCATGTTGCAGGTGTCACTCCCCCGGAGAGCCTCATGGACCGCCGTCTCGGCCCCGCGTTCTTCCTCGGTTCCGCGCTTCTGCTCGGTGGCTGCAAGAAGTCCCAGGACCCCGCCCCCGTGGCCCCCTCCCCGGCTCCGGCGGAGGCGAAGGCCGTGGCTCCCGTGCCCGCGTTCACCCTCTCCTACCTCCAGGACGCCTCGCCCTCGGGCTGCACCTGGACGCGCCAGGACACGGCCGGTGCGAAGAAGGCCCTCTTCACCGTGGACGCGGCGTGCACGCGGCTCGGACTGGCGTGGAGCCCGGACGGCCGGCAGGGCGCGGTGGTGGACCGGGGCAGCGGCTCCCTGAAGCCACGCGCCTGGCTGGTGGACATCCAGGCGGGCCAGGGCACTCCGCTCGCGCTGCCGGAGACGGGCCACACGGAGGCCGTGGGCTTCGACGCCGCGGGGCGCCCCGTCGCGCTGGTGTCCCAGGTGGACGACCTCGTCCGCAAGACGGAAGGCGCCGACGAGTACTTCCTCTTCGAGGGTCAGCGCATCACCATCACCGAGCCCGCCGAGGGCGGCTCCGGCCTCGCCCACGCCTTCCGCCGCGAGGGGGACGCGTGGAAGCGCATCGAGACGGTGGCCACCGTGTACGAGTCCGACGACGCCGCCGGCACCGGCGCGCTCACCACCGTGAGCATGCTCGTGTCCTCCACCTCGGGCATGGACCCGGACGCGCCCGCGACGAACGCGTTCCCCGAGGGCAGCGAGGACGCCGCCCGGCTCGATGCGGTGGTGCAGGAGAAGGGCCACGACAGGTTCGGCGAGTGGGTCTCCCTCGAGACGGACGGAGGCCCCCTCTACGCGTGGCGGGCCACTGGCGAGCTGTCCGCGCTGATGCCGCCGCTGCGCTGGGAGGTGCAGGACCGGCTGGTGGAGCCCGAGGAGCTCGCCCTGGCGCCCGCGTCCGCGGTGGACCTGCGGGTGCGCGGGCCGCTGCTGCTCGTCTCCGGCGACAAGGCCGTGCGCGTCTACGACGCGAAGGCGAAGCGGCGCGTCTTCGCACTCGACGGCGTGCACGCCACGCGCTTCTGGCCGAAGCCGCGCACCGTCACCGCGGCGGTGCCCTCCGACGGGTCCACCGCCACCGCGCAGTAGCCGCCCGCGAAAAGAGCACGGGCCATCAAATGGGCGCCGGGCGAGGCATTCAGGTCGCCGCGCTCACTGCGCAATCGCCCTCACGACGGCGAAGAACGCCAGGTAGCTGCCGCCGCACAGGAAGCAGGTGAGCGCGGGCCCCGCGAGCGCGCCGAACGCCGCCCCGCCCCAGCTCACCGCGTTCAGGTGGCGGTAGGCGACGATGCGCAGGCCGACGGCCCACAGCGGGGCCACGTAGATGCCGCACATCGGAATCAGTCCAATCAGGTAGGGCGCCTGGGACAGGGCATTGCCCCGCAGCGTCACCGCGTACGGGTGCTCGCTGCCCGCCATCCGCAGCAGCAGGTGGTCCACGCCGGAGCTGAACAGCGTGACGAGCACGCCCATGAGGGGCGCCAGGACCATCATCGCGGCGAACATGCCGGCGCCAATCGCCTTGAACGCCGCCGGGTCCACGTTGTCGGCCTTCATCGTCTCGTCCGGCATGGGGAACACGAGCATGAAGGCCATGTAGACGAGCGCCGTGGTGAAGTAGCCCACGAAGTTGCACAGCATCGCGAAGCCGAGCGAGCTGCCCACCGTGCCCTCCGGCTTCACCCGCTCGAAGGTGGGCCCCGGGCGGAACATGATGTCCAGGCACGTCTCCCAGAAGGCCCGGAGCGTCCCCACCTCCTCGCGCCTGTCCCACGCCAGCAGCCCCGCCGGCTGGCGCTCATGGCACGCGGCGCAGACAATCTCGCCCCGCGAGCCCTGCCGCAGGCACTTCGCGCACGCGAAGTTGCCGCAGCGGGCACAGGCACTCAGGCTCTGGTACTCCGGGTGGACGGCGCACACCGCCTCGCCGGAGCCCGGCACCGCCTCCTTCAGCAGCGAGGCGCCACACATTCCGCAGGAATCGGCGCCCGGGATGATGGCGGCCGGGCAGTTGGGACAGGGGATGCGCATGGGCGCGCCCATCCTCGCACGGTGGTGCCCGCGCGCCACGGACTCTCCGAGCCCGCGCGTGCGCTCCAGGGCTACTGCTGGCGAGGACGCACGAGCCCGTGGTCGTCCGGCACCGGACCGCTGCCAGGGCCCCGCTCCGCGCCCGCGCGGCTCGCGGACGTCGAGGGCGCCGGCGCCACCTCCCGGGCCCGCCGGGCCTGGCGCAGCGCCGCCTTCGCCTGGGCCTTGTGTCCCTGCGCGCCCTCGCGCTTCGCCAGCGCCTCCCACAGCTCGGGCGAGTCCGGGTGCAGCACCACGCCCGCGCGCAGCAGGCCCAGGCCCACCAGGGGCGACTCCGCCTCGCCCACGCGCTTGAGCAGCCCGGCGGGAGCCAGCGACAGCGCGCCCTGCGGCGTGGCCAGCGCCTCGCGCAGGTGCGGCAGCGCAGCGCCGTCCCGCTTCGCCGCCAGCAGCGCCTGGGCCAGCGCCACCCGCGCGTCCACGCTGCGCGGCTGCAGCTCCACCGCGAGCTCCAGCCAGCGCAGGCGCGCGGCGGTCTGCTTGCGCAGCGCATGTCCCTCCGCGATGCGCAGCAGCTCATCCGAGTAGTCCGGCCGCACCTCCGGGGCCCGGGCCGCCGCCTCGCGCAGCGCGGGTCCGTGGCGCTCCGGGTCCTTCATTTCATCCAGCCGCTGGTGGCGCAGTGCCGGCACCTCGGCGCGCTTCCAGCTCGAGACGAAGCGCAGCAGGTCCTCGCGCAGCGGCCCGCCGAAGCGCTCCGTGTCGGGCAGGCCCTGCGCGTCGCACGCGGCCAGGTAGTCCGCGAAGAAGGACAGCGGTCCCTCGGCGGGGTAGGTGCGCAGCCGCTCGGCGCCGTGGGCCTTCTCCAGCGTGCGCGCCATGTGCGTGCCCACGCGGATGAAGACGGAGCCCATGCGCGGGTCATGCGCCCCCTTGATGCGCTCCAGCGCCGTGCGCGTGTCCTTCGCAATCACCTTGCGGTCCAGCAAGTCGGAGACGCGGGCGAAGGCGCCGGGCACATCCTCGTCCGGCGGCAGCGTGCCCGGCCCGCGCGTGGCCCACTGGTGGTACGCCAGCCCGTAGCTGGCGATGCGGCCCAGGCCCTCGTACACCACCGCGTCCACCGCGTCCGCCAGGTGCGCGTCGCGCCGCGTGACGCCGTCCTCCAGCACCTGCTCCATCAGCCGGATGGACAGGCGCCGCAGCCGCTTCGCCTCGCCCTCCACGTTGGTGGCCAGGGCAATCACCGTGTCCTCGGCGGGGAACATCACCAGCAGCGTCGTCGTCTCCGGCTGGCCGCCCGCGTGCGCCACCAGGTAGTGGCCGCGCAGCGGGTAGGTGGCGAAGCCCATGCCGTAGTCGGTGAGGCGCCCGTCCGCGGTGGCCATGGACGCCTGCATGCGGCCCATCGTGTCGCGAGACACCAGCGTGTTCGCCAGCACCGCGCGGCCGAAGCCGAGCATGTCCCCCACCGTGGCGCGGGTGCCGCCGCCGCCGAAGCGGCTGGACACGTCCAGGAAGCGCGACGGCTTCAGCACGCCGCCCACCACCCGGTAGCCCACCGCCTGGTGCTCGTCGCGCGTGGCGGTGATGTCCAGGTCGGCGTGCTCCATGCCCGCGGGCTGGAAGACGTGCTCGCGCAGGTAGTCGCGGTAGGACTGGCCGGAGGCCGCCTCCACCGCGGCGCCCAGCAGGTTGAAGCCCCACGTGCTGTAGAGGTAGCGGCTGCGCGGCTCGAAGACGAGCGGCTTGTCCGCGAACATCGCGAGGGCCTCCTGCGTGCTCACCGCCTTCACGTTGTTGCTGGAGGCCAGGCCGTCATAGGTCGGCACGCCGCTCAGGTGGCCCAGCAAGTCATGCACCGTGACGGGCCACTGTTTCTGGGGCCAGGACGGCACCACGGTGGTGAGGTCCGCGTCCAGGCTCAGCTTCCCCTGCTCCACCAGCTGGAGCACCGCCACCGCGGTGAAGGACTTGGTGACGGACGCCATGCGGTACGTGGTGCGCGGCGTCGCGGGCAGGCGGCGGGCCAGGTCACGCTGGCCGTACGCGCACACCCAGCGCTGCGCTCCCCGCGTGACGCCCACGGACATGCCCGCCACGGGCCCCTGCGACAATTCGGAGCGGACGATGGCGTCCAGCGCGCGCTGCGCCTCGGGCGGGAAGGCACGCGGCGAGCCCTCGGCGTCGACGGGCTCGCACACCGGCGCGCCGCGCGGCGCCGCCCACGACGTGGCGGGCCCGACGAGCAGCAGGACGGCGGCGACCAGGGACTTCAGGAACGGGGAGCTCATGGCGCGGCCTCCGCGGTGGGCGCGGGCGTGGAAGTGGCCACCCTGTCGGCGCCGGGCGGAGTCTCCACCCAGGCGCGCAGCAGCGCGTCCGTGACGAGGTGGCCGAGGAGGTCCAGCCCCCGGCCTTTCGGGTGCACGAGGTCCTCGTGCATGAAGCCCGCCTTGTAGAAGCGCGCCAGCGAGCCCGCGCCGCCCATGGCGGTGAAGGTGTCGAAGAAGGCGCAGCCCTCGGCCAGGGCGATTTCGCGCTCGGCGCCCACCACGGACTCCAGGAACGGGCGCTGCTTGAAGGTCTGCGCCTTTCCGCGCGAGTCGCTCACGGCGTCCATGGGCCCCACCACCATGCAGGCGCTGGCCGGGGCCGCCGCGCGCGCGCGCCGCAGCAGCGTCTGGAGGTCCGCGCGCAGCTTCTGCAAGTCCATGCGCTTCCACTCCAGCCGCTTGGACTCGTTGCCGCCGAGGAAGAAGAGCATCAGCTTCGGCTCGCGCTCGGCGAGCTGCGCCCGGAGCATGGCGTCGTCCACGCGCGCGTAGAGCCCCGCGTCCGCGGAGGGCACACCCAGCATGTCCAGGACGATGCCGGGGCGCGCGTGCTGGAGCACCACGCCCTGCACCACCGCGCCCTTGCCCTCCGCCACCACGTCCACCGACGTGGCGCCCTCGGGAAGCTCGAAGCGGGTGGCGTGCGCCGCGCCGTCGCCCACGGGCTCCGTCTTCGCGAGCACCTGGCCGCCGCTGGACACGGTGAGCGCCCCGCCCTTCGGCACGTCCAGCCACCACAGCGTGCCCCGGGACTCACCCTCCAGCTTGAAGCGCGCTCGCGCCTTCGCGGTGGTGGCCACGTGGTACACGCCGGTGATTCCGAAGGGCAGCGGCGGCGCGCGCAGCTCGCCCAGCGTGCGCGGCTGCCACCCGCTGGCGCTGTGGCTGGCGCGGCTCCTGCCTCCGTAGGGCGCCATCCGGTCCACCAGCAGCAGCCCCCGTCCGGAAGCTCCGAAGGCCGTGGACAGATCCTCGCGGAGGATGTCCACGATGCGGTCTCCCGCGATCAGCGAGTTGCCGAAGGCCTCGATGACGGTGGGGCCGGAGGCCCTGCCCACCGCCAGCGCATCCAGCGACGCGAAGAAGGGCGCCAGCGCGGTGCGCGCACAGGCCGTGCCGTCCGGACTCACGCACGGGTCATCCACCTTCGCGCCGGGCGCGCCGAGCCGCTCCGCCAGTTCCTGGAGCGCCTGCACGCGTGCCGGGCGGGCAGGCATCACCCGCGCGGGCGCGGACGGCGGCTCGCGCACGGCGATGGGTGCTGGCGCGGGTTGGGGTACGGGAGACCCCTCAGGCGCGACGGGCAGGACGGATGTGGGCGTGAGGCGTCGCGGCTCCGACCCGATTTCACAGGCGGCCAGCAGGCCACAGGCCAGGACAGGGAGCCAGACCCGTCCCCAGCGAACTTCCGAATGCATCATGCGCCGGGGAGCGTAGACGAAAGCCTCCGCACACGCATGTTCCCGGCCGGGCGCGATGCTTCCCTGCCCGCTGGAATCATCCAGCCTCGCAACCCGAATCCCGGTCAGCCGCTGGCGGTTCGCTTTGTCTCCGACACCCCAACCCACGAGAACGGGCCCTGCAAACCTGCACAGTCAAACCTCGAACATCCTCACTTCACTTGGGGCACCAATGCCCCAAATTATCCGCCGCTGCTTATGGAGAAACCAAAAAACAGGGTAGCCAACTGGACGCGGCTGCACCGACGGTTCGGCGACCACGTACGCAAACTGAGGAACTCTCGCGAGCTGACACAGGAGACCCTGGCCGAACGCAGTGACCTTTCCGTCGACGCCATCCGCCGTATCGAGCGCGGCTCGTTCTCTCCTTCTCTGGACACGCTGGGCAAGCTGTCGGTGGGCCTGGACGTGTCGCTGAAGACGCTCTTCCAGGGCTTCGAGCGCGAGCGCACCGATGCCGTGGCGGAGATCTGCGACTTCCTCGCCCACCGCTCGGGCCGGGAAGTGCAGCGGGCCTGGCGCGTCATCCAGGCCCTGTTCGAGGAACACTGACGCGTCTGACGCTCACCGCCTCCGCGCCGCACGGTGCAGGAGCGCGGCGCGGCTGGACACCCCCAGCTTGTCGAAGACGCGCTGGAGGTGCTTCTTCACCGTGCCCAGCGAGCACTTCAAGTCCTCCGCGATGAGCTGGTTGTCCCAGCCGCGCAGCACGCCTGACACCACCTCCACCTCGCGCGGTGTGAGCCGCTCGCGCCACGCCTCGGGCAGCGGCGTGCCATGCGGCGTCTCCCGCAGCAGCAGCGCCCACTCGCGCGGGCCCGTGCCGTCCGGGGGCAGCGGCACGTAGGTGACGCGCAGGTCCATCAGCGGCCCCTCGCGCCGCCATTCGTCCGGGGGCGGCACCTCCAGTCCTCTCGCGCCGGACAGCCGGGCCAGCGGCGCCAGCAGGGCCCGCGGCAGCCCTCCGGGCCCACGCTCCAGCGGAGAGAACCACTGCTCCAGCAACGCGGTGGCGTGCGCGGTGCGCATCACCTCGCGGCCGGAGGGCGCCAGCACCACGCACTCGGCCCCCTGGTGGTGGAAGAGGGTGTCCAGCAGGGCGGCACGACGCGACTGCTGGCCCAGCAGCCGGCAGTTGCGCACCGTGCTGACGAGCATCGGCGTGAGCCGCTGCAACAGGGCGCGGTCCTTGTCCGAGAAGGGCCGCTGACGCTCGCGGTACAGCGTGAGGCCACCGTGCCAGTCGCCGCGCACGTCCAGCAGCACCGACATCACGTGGCGCATGGGGAAGCCAATGTCGTGACAGCGCTGGTACAGCGCCGTGCGCTCCAGCTCCAGGGGCGTCACCATCTCCGCGTCGCGCAGCACGACGTTGGGCTGGTGGACGACGGCGTCGCGCACGAAGTCCACGGCGGACAGCTCGGCGTAGTGGGTGACGAAGGCCTCCGGCATCCGCGTCACCACCCAGTCGTAACCGCCGGGAAGCTCGGGCTGGGACACGCACATGGCCGCGCAGTCCGCCGGCAGCAGTCGCGCGAGCAGCCCGTATGCCCCGTCCAGCACCTCCGAGAGGTGGAGCGAGCTGCCCAGGGTCTCCACCAGCTCCAGCACGAGCCCCTGCTCGTGGGCGTCCAGCTGCAGGGACGGGCCTCCCATGCGGCACCTCCGGAGTGGAACGGGTGGGTACCCTATCACCCTGGGGCGGAGGCGGGCCGCCACCCACGCGGAAGGAACCGTCATTCCGCTCAGGGCCCTCCGCCCCAGGGCCGGAAGGAACGTTCATTCCGGATGCGGCTGCGCTCCCCGCGGGCACCTGGCCGAAAGGAACCCTCATTCCGCTCAGGGCCCTCCGCCCCAGGTCCGTAAGGCACCCGCATTCCGGATGCGGCCGCGCCCCCCTCGTGGGCCCCCGGACGGAAGGAACACTCATTCCGCTCTGGCCCTCCGCCGCGCAGACCGGGCCGGAAGGAACCCTCATTCCGGATGCGGCCACGCCCCCTCGCGGGCACCCGGCCGGAAGGAACACTCATTCCGCTCAGGGCCCTCCGCCGAGTAGACCGGGGCGGAATGAACATTCCTTCCGCCCCACGCCCGTCGCCGCGCCGGGTGCGCCTCACTTCGCTGGTGCTGGCGGTGCTCGTGCTGGCGCTGGGTCTGGCCTCGCGCTCGAAGTCGGTGGCGTGGCCGCCGTTCTTCGCCGAGTACGCAGGGGACACGCTGTGGGCGCTGCTGGTATTCCTGCTGCTGCGCTTCGTCGCCCCCACGCGCCCGGCCCTCCACGTGGCGGCCGCGGCCCTGGCCTTCTCCTTCGCGGTGGAGTTCAGCCAGCTCTACCAGGCCCCCTGGCTGAACGCGGTGCGCAGGACGCTGCCGGGCCGGCTGGTGCTGGGCGCGGGCTTCTTGTGGAGCGACCTCGTCTGCTACACGGCCGGCGTGCTGGCGGGGCTCGGCATGAGCGCCGCCCTGCGCCTGCGCGCGGCTACACCTGCGTCTTGACCACGTCCTTCAGACCCGTGGTGGCCTTCTCCACCACGCGACTCACCAGGTCCAGCTCCTGCGTGTAGCGGTACATGGAGGCCTGGAGCGATAGCAGCTCCGCGTTGGAGAACGGCTTGCCGGAGCTGGCCTCCCGGATGATGCGGTCCATGTCGAGCTGCCCCTGCTCCAGCGCACGCACGACGCTGGAGACGGCGTTGAGCACGGGCCGCTCCGTGCGGGCGACCTCCTCCACCGCGTGCACACCTTGAACCGCGGGCGTGCCGGAGACGCGGGCCTTGTCCGCGAGGGCTCCGTCGAACCGCGACTCCCCCTGCTTGTCCATGGGCGCCGCCTGCGCCACGCCCTGCTGCTGCGAGGGCATGGGCTGCGCGGCGGGGACACCGGTCATCGGGCTCGTCATGGGCTGCCTCCTCCAGAACGCTCTTTCCAGAAGAAGTATCCCCGCCGGCCCTGACACCCCCGGCACGCGAGCGCCACCCCTGGGGGCACGGGGCAGCGCTCGCATGCCAGCGGCTACTGGATGGCCACCTTGCGGGTGAGCACGTCGTCGCCCACCGTCAGCCGCAGCGAGTAGATGCCGGGCGTCAGCGCGCCGCGGTCCAGCGCCAGGTCGTGGGTGCCGGTCGGGTACGCGCCGGAGGCCAGCTCGCGCACGAGCGTGCCCTTCGCGTCGTACAGGGCCGCCGACACGGTGGCGGCGGAGTCCACGCGGAACCGCACGCTCGCCGCTTCCACCAGCGGGTTGGGCGACACGCTGAGCCGCTCGTGGCTGTTCTCCGCGCGGGGCGCGAGCGACGCGCGCTCATCCGCCACGCCGTACCGCCGCTGGAGGAGCTTGCGCACGAAGTTCTTCGAGTTCGCCAGCGCCGACGGGGCCACGTACGCGCCATCCGCCGTGTAGCTGTCGCGCCGCCACTCCTTCAGCACCTCGTCCATCAGCGCACCGTCACGCTCGAAGGTGAGCCGGGCCAGCGCCATGGAGGCGAGCGAGGAGTCCAGGCCGTCCTCCTCGCTGGCCACCACCTTCTCCATCAGGAAGGGCACCGCCACGTCCTCGTGGTTGCGCAACCAGCGCTCCAGCTTCTTGAACTCCGGCTGCGCGAAGAACACGGCCGGGTCGCTGAACCTGCGCAGGTCCTCGGAAGCGACGCGGGCCAGCCAGTCGTTGTAGAGCCGGTCCAGCTGGGGCCGCGACTTGCCGGCGCTCGCGCGCAGCTCCGCGAGCCTGCCCGCCTCGGAGCGCGTCAGCTCCACGCGGGGCACCACGGTGAGGCCCGTGGCCACGGACTCCTCGAAGGTGAGGGACGGCGTGCTGACCTTCTCCACGCCCAGGACGCCGGGCGCGAAGGGCCAGGGGTTGTACGGGTCCCTCGCCGCGTCGCGGTAGTAGCCGATGATGCTGCCGTAGCTGGTGCCGTTGAGCGCGTTCATCGGATGGAAGATGCGCTCCAGGCCACCCGGCTTGCTCTCCCAGTCATACCCGTGCGGGTGGCGGTTGCCCTCGCGGCGCACGGAGAAGTGCGTCACGTCGTAGATGGTGCTGCTCTTGGACCAGACGGCGACCTCGGCGTTGCTGGAGTTGGCGTCGACCCGCGTATACGTGGTGGCGCCCGTGTAGCGCGGCGGGTTGTTGCCGAAGTAGTTGTCCCACGAGTACCAGGAGTAGGGATTGCTCCACACGGTGCCGTTGATGCAGGTGGAGCTGCTGTACTCGGACGTGAGGCAGGACCAGTACCACCCGTTCGTCAGGCCGCCGGCCCACGACGCGCAGTTGTACGTATTGGTGGAGGGCGCGGTCTGCATCGCGTCCGCCTGCTTCAGGTTCGGGAAGGAGTTGAACGGAGAGCCGCTGGGGTGCTTCACCGAGCCGTACACGTCCGCGTTGCCCCAGTAGACGTACCAGGCGCCCTCGGCGGACACGAGCATGTACATGTTCATGTACGAGGTCGTGTTCTTCACGATGCGGAAGCGCGCGTCGTCGTACCAGTTGTAGTCCATGGGCGGCAGGTACCAGTACCGGCCTCCCGCGAAGCGCATCGGCGTCAGGTTGCCCTCCGGCGCGAGCCACAGCATGGGCAGGCCGGTGGAGTAGCCGGTGAAGTAGTTGAGCGTGCCCGTGTTGGACGTGCCCACGCTCACCATGTAGCCGGACACCACCGCGTTCTCCTGCAGCAGCACGCCGTTCTGGTAGACGTTGACGGTGCCCGCGGAGCCCGTGGACGTGCCCGCGTAGTAGCTGCTGTAGGCGCGCAGCACGAGGTTGTATTCACACGTCTTGGGGATGTTGACCGAAATCTTCGGGTGCCGGCCGATGTCGTCGTCGTTGGACCAGGCCACCGTGTTGTCGGTGGAGCAGAACAGGTACATCACCGGGTCCACCGCGTAGTAGTCCTGCCCCGCGATGGGCGCCGTGTTGAACGTCACGTTGGTGCCCGCGTTGAGCGTGAGCTTGCGGTAGTACGTGTAGACCACTGGCACCGTCATCAAGTGCGCGTAGTTGCCGTTCGGGTTGCCCAGCGTGTACGGCGTCACCTGCCACGTGTACGAGCCCGTGGAGGCCGCGCCCTGGATGGGGCCTGTCGAAGGCGGTGGCCCCTGCGGCGGCGCGACGGGCTCCACCTTGTCCTGGCGGCCCACGCGCAGGTCCGCGCCGCGCTTCAGGCCGGAGACGTACTCGTCGAAGACGCCCATGTCGAAGGTGGCCTGGCCCTCGTTGGCCACGAGCTTCACCGCGTCGACATCCGGGAAGTGCGGGGCCGCGCTCTCGAAGGTGAGCGTGTGGCGGCCGGCGGAGAAGTAGACGCGCCCCTGGCCCTGGATGCGCGACGGCTGCCAGCCGTTCTTCTTCAGGTCCAGGTCCCCCAGGGCCTTGCCGTCCAGCGACACGGAGATGCGCTGAAGCGGGTACGCCTTCGCCTTCGCCTCACGGGCATCCGCGGGGACGGCATTCACCGCCTGGGCGTGCGCCGCGATGAAGTAGTCGCCGGCCCGCTCCACCTCGAGGATGAAGGTCTTCAGCAGCCGTCCCTCCTGCTGCTCCGTCCGTGAGTCCACGTACAGCCGGCCACCCTCGATGTCCCGCCCGCGCGAGGCGAACGCCGCCGAGTCACGCGAGAGCTGGAGCGGTGAGAAGGACTCGGGTGCGGGAGCAACGTCCTGCGCGGCGACCACGGGCAGCGAAGCCAGGCACAGCCATGCAACGAGCGGGTGTTGTCTCATGCGGCTCCTTTCAAGAGGAGGCCGGATGATTCTTGATTTATGAGATTTGCTTCAAGATTGGGCAAACTCAGACCAACCCGGAACCCAGCAAGCTGTTGTAATTCATGACTGTTTCATGTCGGCTCCCGGACGAACGGAGGGCAGGCGACCAGGCTCCGAGCAGTGAACGTTCCTGGCGCCCGCCTGACACCGCTTCCACCCTCGAACACAGACAGGCGTGCGAGGGAGGGGACGGAGATGTGGCATCGGTGGCTGCCCGCCGGAGGTCTGGCGCTGTGTCTGGTTGCCTGCTCGAGCGAGCCTCAGTCGCGGCAGGACCCGGGCGCGAAGGAACCGGCCGTGGAGGAGCCCGACGCGGGCGTCTCCCCTGCTCCGACCCCCGGCCCGCTGCCTGCCCCCAACCCCGTCCCCGAGCCGACGCCGGACCCGACTCCGGACGACCCGCCTCCGCCCGAGGACCCTCCGGTGCTGACGACCTGCGCCCCCGAGCCCGCCGGTGACACCGGCCCGGTGCCCGAGGCCGAGCGCAAGGCCCGCAAGGACTACGCCTGCACCGGCATCGCGCTGGAGGGCACCGTGCTCTCCACCTCGGGCGCACCCGTGGCCGGCGCGACGGTGAAGCTGGGCGAGGCCACCCAGCGCACCGGCGCGGACGGACGCTTCCGCTTCCCCGTGCTCGCCCGGCACAACGCGCTCCTTCACGTGGAGGCGGAGGGCTTCCGCCCGTCCCTCGCCGCGGTGGAGTTGCGGCGCGGCCTGTCCGAGACGCGGGTGGACCTGCCCCCGCTGCGGCTGACGCCGAAGGACGGCGGCGTGCGGATGCTCTTCGGCGGAGACGTGTCGCTGGGGCGACGCTTCCTGGACCCGACGGACCAGACGCCGAGAGACCGCGTCCCCAAGGACCACCCCGACGCGCTCATCCGCGTGTCGGACCCGCTGCCCGGCACGAAGGCGGTCTTCACGCACATCCGGCCCTTCTTCCAGGCGGCGGAGTTCCGCGTGGTGAACCTGGAGACGCCGGTGACGGACACGCCGGCCACGCCGCACGGCTCGAAGGACTTCGCCTTCTTCACCCTCCCCGGCTCGCTGCCCGCGCTGCCCTGGCTGGGCGTGGACTACGTGAGCCTGGGCAACAACCACGTCTACGACTACCTGGAGGCGGGCCTGCAGGACACGCTCCGCCACGTCTCCTCGGTGGGGCTCTCGTACAGCGGCGCGGGGCGCACTCCGGACGAGGCCTTCCGCCCGTGGCGCACGGAGCTGGCGGGCTCGCCCTACAGCTTCATCTCCATGTGCGCCATCAGCGGCGCCGGCGAGGAGCATGACTACGTCGCCGGTCCCACCCAGGGCGGCGCGGCGGACCTGCGGGACACCGCGCGCGTGGCGGCGGTGCTTGGCGGTGAGAAGAGCGCGCAGCGGGTGCCCATCGCCATGCTGCACACGGGCGCCGAGTACAGCGAGCGGCCCGCGGCGTTCGCCGAACAGCAGATGCGCAACGCGGTGGACCAGGGCGCGGCGCTCGTCATCGCGCACCACCCACACACGCCCCAGGGCTTCCTGCGCTACCGGGGCGTGCTGGTGGCGCAGTCGCTCGGCAACCTCGCCTTCGACCAGGACCGGCTGGAGACGATGGTGGGCATGATGACGGAGGTGGAGCTGCGCGGCGCCACCGTGTCCCGCGCGCGCGCCCTGCCCGTCTACATCGAGGACTACCGCCCCCGCCCCGTCGCGGGCGAGCTGGCGGAGCTCACCCTGCGCAACCTCTCCGAGCTGTCGCGCGAGGGCGGCGTGGCGCTGGTGCCGCAGCTGTCGTCGGGAGAGCTGCTGCCCGAAGGCCAGTCCGCCGCGGTGGCCGAGCGCACGGTGGACGTGCCGGTGACGGTGGATGCGAGCGGCGCGGCGACGGTGGACCTGCGCCCCCTGCGCCGCGAGGGTGAGTCCATGGCCGTCGCGCAGCTGCTGGGCGCCAATGGCCAGGGGGTGACGGCGCGGCGGCTGCGCGCCGGGCGGGACGTGCTGCTGCACGGCGACTTCGAGGACCACGACGTGGACGGCGACGCCAGCGAGGCCGCGCGCTGGGAGCTGGACGGCGGAGCGGGCTTCGTGTGCCAGGACGCGCCGCACCGGGGCGCCGCGGCGCTCTGCCAGGCGCGCAGTGCGAGCGACAGGAAGGACGCGGTGGTGGACCTGCACAACCGGCTCCGCCTGCCGGGCTTCGCGGAGGGCCAGCCCCGCCAGGACCTGACGGTGGTGGGCTGGCTCAGGGGCCGCGGCGCCGGCGCATTCCGCGTCGTCGTCCAGTATCAACCCATCCAGTTCCATAACGTATTCGGCGAGCAGGACGTCCTGCGCCACCCGGGCGGCACGTTCGACTGGACGATGGTGACGACGGACCTGAGCTTCCCGCGCTCGCCGCCCCAGCCGGACCTCTACAACGCGCCCTGGGCCCTCCAGCTCGCGCTGCGCGAGGCACCACCCGCCAAGGGGTCGGGCCTGCTCGCGGTGGACGACCTGGCGGTGGTGGCGTGGGAGCGCGACGGCCAGGGAGGCACCCTGCGCCTGGAGACGCCGCAGCCTCGCGACTTCGTTCGGGTGGAAACGAGTCCAGGCGGCTACACGCTGCGTGTCACCTTCCGGGAGCACCGCGTGCCTTGAGACATTCGCCGGTATTCCCCCTTCCCATTCGCGGCGTTCCCACCACAATGCAGGCGTGAGCCCCGCATCGAACCCCGTCCTGGTGGTGGACGACGACCCCGACATCCGGGAAGCCGTCCAGGACATCCTCTCGTTCGAGGGCTACAGGGTGGTGCAGGCGGACAATGGCCGGGAGGCGCTGGAGCTCTTGAGCCGAGAGCCCGCGCTGCGCCCGTGCATCATCCTGTTGGACCTGATGATGCCCGTCATGGACGGGGAGGAGCTCGTCGGGCACCTCCAGAAGGTGCCGGCCCTGGCCGCACTGCCCGTCATCCTGGTGACGGCCAGCGGGCGGGGCATGTTCCCGGGCATCAAGGCCATCATCAAGAAGCCCTTCGAGATGGACGAGCTGCTGGCGGCCGTCTCGGCACACTGCCGTCCCTGAGCGCGTCGATGACCAGCTCCCGGAAGGCGCGCGAGCCCGGGTCCGCGTGCGTGCGCGTGTGCCAGATGAGCGCCATGGTCATCGGCGGGGGCCTGGGGTTCAGCTCGAGTGTGAGCTGCTTCAGCGGCAGCATGCCGCACAGGGCCTGTGCGGCCCGCGCCGGCATTCCCACCACGTAGTCCGTCCGGCTGACGGCCACGGCCGCGGCGATGAAGGTGGACACCGTGAGCGCCACGTTCTGGGTGAGGCCATGCTCCTTCATCAGCTGCTCGAAGAGGCGGTGGCCGACTCCCGGGCGGCCGTGGGAGATGTGCATGTCCACCTGCTGTGACGCATTGAAGGCCTCCTTCGTCAGCACCGTCCCGCGCAGGCGCGGATGGTCCTTCCGGGCGATGAACGTCACGTCCTCCAGGTAGAGGGGCTCGGCGAAGAGGCCCTCCCGGGAGGCCACCTGCACGGGCCCCAGGGCGATGTCCACGTCACCGGTGGCCAGGCCGTCACTCGCGATGAGGTAGTCAATGCTCACCACGCGCAGCTTCGCCCGGGGCATGCGCCGGGCGAACGCCTCGACGACGAGCGGCAGGTCACACAGGTGCTGGTTGTCGCCGCAGCCCACGGTGAACTGGCGCGTGCTCTGCGCGGGGTCGAACGGGTTGCCGTCCACGGCCGCCTGGAGCTGGGCCACCGCGGAGGTGATGAGCGGCCGCAGCGCCTCGCACCGGGGCGTGGCGACGAGCCCACGCCCGCTGCGCACCAGCAGCGGGTCCCCGAGCACGTCCCGCAGCCTCGCCAGCGCGTTGCTCACCGCCGACTGCGTGACATGGAGCTGCCGCGCCGCCCCCGTGGCGCTGCCCGTCTCCAGCACCGCGTGGAGGACGAGGAAGAGGTTGAGGTCCACCGCCGAGAGATTCATGGGAGTGATTCCATACTCCATGAAACATCACCGTCGCCAACGGTGCTGCACCCGTAACTGGAACTGCATGAACCAGGGCACGGATGAACGGCCGCCGCGCGAGCGGGTCCCCCCTGGAACGGCGGCAGGCGAGGCTTCAGGGCTTGTCACCGGGCGCGCCCCAGGCCGCCTCGGCGATGCGCCAGACGCCGCGCTCACGCACCAGGAGCAGGTGGTCGATGTAGCGCACGCCCTCGAACACCACGTCCAGCTTCGCCGCCGCGATGTTGCCCCGGACCTCGACGGCGAGGATGCGCCAGGGGCTCTCGCGGTCCGTCTCGCCGCGCGACTGATGGTCGGCGTAGCCCGCCGCCGCCTCGGAGAGGGTGACGAGGGCGAAGGGGACGCCCTTCACGTGGACGCGGTAATACGGGCAGTCGGGCGTGTGCGTCTGGTGCAGCAGCGCCGGGCTGTAGGCGGCGTGGGCTTCAATCTTCCCGGCGAGCACCGCGCGGATGTCCGCCTCCGCGGACGGAACCTCGGGGAGCCGTGCTCCCGCATTGATGCGCTCGAAGGCCTTGCCGACGATGCGCCAGCCCTCGGGTGTCTCCACCACGAGCATCAGGTCATTGAAGGTGTGGCTCGGCCAGCGGGACACCGCCTCCACCAGCGCGAGCGGGCCCTCCCGGTCCAACACCTTCAACTGCCGCTCGGTGGCGGGCTGGGGCGGGGACGCGCTCGAGTCCAGCCGCTGCCACCACTCCAACTGCGTCACCGTGCGCAGCGCGCCGCTGTCGGGCTCCACGTGGCGCATGAGGGCACTGGGGTGGAACGCCGAGCGCAGGGTGCCGCTGGAGCCGGTGTCAGAAGCGCGGAAGTACGCCCGCACCGCGTCCTCGGGAGTGGCGTGCCGCGGGTGGACGGAAGTCTGGGTGGGCATGGTGGGGACATGGGCGCAGGCGCAGAGCGCCGCGAGGACGGCGAGGAGGGGCAGGAGCTTCGACATGCGGTGAAAGTGCGCCCACCCGGCCCTCACGCGCCAATTGATAGTGCGCGGCACAAACCATAGAAATCCTCCATGGACTTTCCAGACCTCCCCTTCCTGGGCACCTTCGTGAAGGTCTACGAGACAGGCAGCATCACCACGGCCGCGAGGCGCCTGCACCGCACGCAGCCCACCGTGAGCTACCAGCTCCAGCGCCTCGAGGAGGCCCTGGGCGCGCCCCTCTTCGAGCGGCGCTCGGCGCGCCTGTTTCCCACGGCGCTGGCGGACCGGCTCTTCCGGTTCCTCGGCGGCTTCGCGCGCGACGTGCACTCCGTCCTCTCGGGAGTGGAGGAGGACCGGCCGCTGGAAGTGGCGGCGGTGGCGGGCTTCGGCCGCTATGTCCTCTTCCCCGCGGTGCTGGAGTCCGCGCGGCTGCGCAAGGGGCTCACGCTGCGCTACCCCCCAGCCGAGGGCGTCTTCCAGCGCGTGCTCGAAGGCCAGGTGGACGTGGGCTTCACCTACCAGCCCACGGTGCACCCGCGCCTGACGCTGGAGCCCGTATACGAGGAGGGGCTGGTGCTGGCCGCGGGCCCGAAGTGGGCGCGGCGGCTGAACGTGCAGGAGGACTTCCAGGACGTTCCCCTGGTGACGTACGACGAGGGCGACTACGTCATCGGCCGCTGGCTCGGTCACCACTTCGGAAGGCGCCAGCCGCGCTGGCACTCCGTGGCCCACTTCGAGGAGCTGGAGGAGGTGCTGGAGCTGGTGGCCCACGATGAAGGCGTCGCCGTCGTCCCGGACTTCTGCCTCGGCAGGGAACGACGCCTGCGCGCGATGGATTGGGGCAAGCCAGCGCTCACCAACACCATCTATTCGGTCCAGCGCACCCGCGCGCCCGTGCGTCCCGCCGTCACCGAGCTGCTCACACGCCTGCGCGAGCTGAGCCCCGCGCAGGGCCCCGGCCCGACCACCGGCAAGCGCGCCTCCCCACCCGCCCGCACGCGCGTCCGCGCCTCACGGGCCTGATTCCCACGGCACGCGCCTCGCCTGCCCCTCCGCCAGGCGTCCCGCCCGCGAAGAAGTGACGCCGGGGGCTTGCGCCCGGACGCGAAATCCCTAAACTGAACCACATGGTTCAGTTTAACACCCAGCTCGACGCCGCTTTCGGCGCGCTGTCGGACACCACCCGCCGGGGCATCCTCGAGCGGCTCGGGCGTGGCGACGCGTCCATCAGCGAGCTCGCGGGCACCTTCGACATGACCCTGACGGGCATGAAGAAGCACGTGCAGGTGCTCGAAGACGCCCGACTGGTGACGACGGAGAAGGTGGGCCGCGTGAGGACATGCCGGCTCGGCCCCCGCCAGCTGGAGGACGTGGCGGCCTGGGTGGCCTCCTACCGCCAGATGCTGGAAGCGCGGCTCGACAGCCTCGGTGAATTCCTCGAACGCACGAAGGAGAAGAAGCCATGAACAGCGCAGCCACGAAGTCCCCCAACACCGTCACCGTCGCCACGCCCTCGGACCGCGAGGTCCGCACCGAGCGCATCTTCAACGCCTCCAGGGAGCGCGTCTGGCAGGCGATGACCGACCCGAGCCTCGTCGCGCAGTGGTGGGGACGCGGCAACAAGCTCGTCATCGAGCGCCTGGAGGTCCAGCGCGGCGGACACTGGCGCTTCGTCGAGCACGCCGCCGACGGCGTCCACGGCTTCGAGGGACGGTTCCGGGAAGTCACGCCTCCCGAGCGGCTCGTGCAGACGTTCGAGTGGGATGGGATGCCCGGCTACGTCGTCATCAGCAGCATGACGCTGGAGGACCTGGGGGACGGCCGGACGAAGCTCGTGACGACGTCGCTGTTCCACACCACGGAAGAGCGCGACGGGATGCTCCACTCCGGCATGACGGAGGGCCTGGAGCAGAGCTACCTCGCGCTGGACGCGCTGCTCGCGAACGGGGCGGCCCAACCCGCCGCGGCCAGCCACTGAGGCTCAGCGCTGCTTGAGGCCCTCGCGCCAGGCGAAGACGGCGGCCTGCGTGCGGTCCTCCAGGTGGAGCTTCCCGAGGATGTTGCTCACGTGGGACTTCACCGTCTTCTCGGACACGCCGAGCCGCTCGGCGATGTCCGCGTTGGAGGAGCCATCGGCGATGAGCAGCAGCACCTCCCGCTCACGCTCGCTCAGCTCGGCGTGCGCGGGAGGTCGCTCTCGTGAGGGCTCGCGCAGCAGGCGCACCACCTGGCTGGCGACGCGCGGGTGCAGCGTGGCCTCACCCGCCGCCGCCCGGCGCACGGCCTGCACCAGCTCCTCGGCGCTCGCGTCCTTGAGGAGGTAGGAGAGCGCGCCCGCGCGCAGGGCGGGAACGATGTGCTCCTCCTCGTGCGAGGAGGTGAGCATCAGCACCTGCGTGCGCGGGCTGGCTTCCTTCAACCGCCGCGCCGTCTCGATGCCACCCAGGCCCGGCATCAGCACGTCCACGAGGGCGACGTCGGGAGCGTGCTCACGCGCCAGCTCCACGGCGGCCTCGCCCGTGGCCGCATCCCCCACCACCTCGATGTCGGGCTGCGCCGCCAGCAGCGCGCGGATGCCCTGGCGCACCAGCGTGTGGTCGTCGGTGATGAGAACGGTGAGTGGTGGCATGTCGTCTCGCGAGAACCCTCAGTGTGACGGAAGGACGCGGATGTCCTCCTGGAACACGGGGTCCACTTCGTACTCCCCGAGGAACTCTCCGCTGAAGCCCTCGATGACGACGCGCTGGCCCTGCTCCAGCCCGCTCACGTCAATGTCCGTGCCGGCGTTGACGAACACGACGGTGTGGCCGGTGCCGTCATCCACCTCGAACTTGAACCCGTAGGGGCCGTCATCCTCGATGTCGCTGACGATGGTGCCCTTGATGCGCACGAGGCGGCCCTCGGTCGCCTCGCTCACGTCGCCCGTCTTCAGGGGGTGGGGCGGGGGCACGTTCGCCTCGCCCAGCACCTCGATGGACGTCGGCGCGACGCTGAGCACCTGTCCGAAGGAGTTGGTCAGCGTGCCCGTCACCCGCACCACCTGGCCCACCTGGATGTCCGCGGCGAGCGAGTCGAGGATGTAGATGCCGACCTTCTTGTCCTGGATGGCGAAGCCGTTGTCGTTGGGGAAGAACCCTCCGGTGAACGACGTCGCCACGCCCACCACCGTCACCGTGCTGCCCAGCGGCTGCTGGCGTGCCTGGGCGATGGAGCCGTGCGGGCCCTTCGCCACGACGGCGCCTGGAACCGCGAGGACCGCCACCGCGAGCATCGCCGCCAGCCCGACCTTCCACTGCGTACGCATCGTGAACATGGAGTACCCCTGGTTCTGCCTCCTGAAGGAGGCGGTACGCGCCCCTACCGTGGCGCGCTCCACCTTGTACCCTGAAGCACCCACACTCGTAGTAAAACCACAGTCGCAAGACTCAAGGCCTGTCCCGGGGCTCGGGACTCAGATGATGAGACGCCGATTCGGACGGGCTGGAACTGAAGGCGGCCTCGACGCGCAGGCCCGGCAGTGCGTCGCCCGGAGCCAGGCGGAAGTGGCCCCCCGGCAGCGCTTCCGTGCGCTCGCGCATGATGTCCAGGCCCATGCCGCCACGACGCTCTGTCGGCAGCCCGGCGCCGTCATCCTCCACCACCAGGGCCTGGCGCTCGGGTCCGGTGCTTCCCAGCCACACGCGCACCCGGCTCGCACCGCTGTGCCGCGCAACGTTGGCCAGGGCCTCCTGGAGGATGCGCAGGAGCGCCTCGGCGGTAGAGGGCGACATCGGCCCCGCGTCCAGCCGCACCTCGGCGGAGATGCCGGTGCGCGCCGACCACGACTCCACCTGCTGGCGCAGCGGCTCGGGCCACGGGCCGCCCAGGGCGCGCGGCCGCAGCTCCTGGAGCAGTGACACCAGCTCGCGCTGCGAGGTGCCCACCAGCTCGCTCGCCTCGGTGAGGCACGCCTCGGCGCGCTCGGGCTGGCGCTGCAGGTGGGCCTTCGCCGCGCCCAGCTGCATCGCCGCCGCGAAGAGGTGCTGCTTCACCGTGTCGTGCAGGTCCCTCGCCAGCCGGTCCCGCTCCTCGCGGGCGGCCAGCTCCTGCCGCAGTCCCACCACGCCGCGCAGCTGCCCGGCCATCTGGTTGAGCCGGTCGGCGAGCACGGCCAGCTCGTCCCCGGGCGGCACGGACGCCACCACGTCCAGCTCTCCCCTGGACCACGCATCCGCGGCGGAGGTGAGCGGCCGCAGCCCCGCGAGCAACCGCCGCGCGCTGAGCGCTCCCACCACCAGCCCCACCGCCGTGCCCAGCAGCACCAGCGGCACGCCCAGCGCCAGGACGAACCCGAGCACCGAGCCCACGAAGTCCCTCGGCCGCATGGGCGGCGTCATCCGCGCCACCACCGCCCCCAGCACGTGCCCGGCGGCATCTCTCACCGGCACCGCCGCCACCAGGCCGCCGTTGTCGCCGCGCAGGCCCAGTGACTCCGGCGCCGTCACACCCGACAGCGCCCGGGTGATGAGCACGGCCTCCTCCGCCGAGGGACTGAAGCCCTGGGCGCGCGACACGCCCGCGCCGGAGAAGTCCACCGCCAGCAGGGGCGTGCCCTTCGCGTCGAGCACCCCCACCGTGCCCGCGCCCGGGCCCCCCAGGCGAATCTCCACCTCCAGCGCGTTCTCCTGTGACGGCGGCGGCGCCTCCGCCTGTCCCAGCTCCCGCGAGAGGATGCGCTCCATCGCGTCCACGTCCGGAGGCCGCGCCGCCAGCGAGGGCGCGAGGCTCCCGGCCTTGCCGAGCGCCTCCGCCGCCACGTCCACCGCCATGCCCTGCGAGCGGAGCAGGTAGTTGCCGGCCAGCGCCAGCAGCACCACGACGAGCAGCAACGCGAGGCCCAGCGTGGCGCCCACACAGGCCAGCGTGAGCCGCCACTGCAACCGCTGCCAGGGACGCAAGGGACGCATGGAGGCCGCCGAGGTTGGCACGCCCCCTCCCGCAGCTCCACCGCCTGGAGGAGGAGCGCGGCCTCCGCCTCCAGACGGAGTCCCACGCCCTGCCCTCCCGGGCTCCGCCTCCAGACCCGGGCGGGCCTCCACCCGGGGACGGATGTGCACGGCGCGCTTCACTGGCAGGGTGATGTGACACGCGTGGCCGGACGTCGAACGAGGAGGATTCAAGAATGAATCGACTGCTGCTGACCCTGCTGGCGGGCGCCGGACTGCTGGGGGCCGTGGGCTGCGCGAAGGAGGACCCCGCGGACGACGACGAGGGCTTCCCGCTTCCGGAGATACGGACGGCCGAGCCCGAGGAGGGAGGCCCCGCGTACAGCGGCGGCCCGGTGACGTGGCACCGCGACGTGGCGCCCATCGTCCAGCGCCGCTGCCAGGGCTGCCACGCCGAGGGCGGCATGGCGCCCTTCGCGATGAAGACGTACTCGCAGGCGTCCGCCCGGCACGCGGCCATGGCCACCGCCGTCACCCATCTGCGGATGCCACCGTGGATGCCCGCGCCGGGGGAGCTCCGCTTCAAGGACTCGCGCCGGCTGACGCGCGGTGAGGTGGCCATCCTCTCCGCCTGGTCCACGCAGGGCGCGCCGGAGGGAGACCCGGCCACCGCGCCGCCTCCCGAGCCCGCGCCCCAGGGCCTGGGCTGGGTGGACACGCGCATGGAGCCCGCCGAGGCGTACGTGCCCAACGGCACCCAGGCGGACGACTACCACTGCTTCCTGCTGGAGCCCGGCTTCCCCGAGGCGCGGGACGTCATCGGCTTCGAGGTGCGGCCGGGGGCGCGGCACCAGGTGCACCACGTGCTGCTCTTCAACGTGCCCGAGGCGGCCGCGCGTCAGGCCGACGCGAACGAGCCGGGGCCGGGGTGGACGTGCTTCGGAGACTCGGGTGTGGGGAACGAGTCCGTGCTGGGCGCGTGGGCGCCGGGCACGCCGGCCACCCGCTACCCGGAGGGCACGGGGTTGCGCGTGCAGCCGGGCACGGTGGTTGTGATGCAGGTCCACTACAACCTGAACAACGGCCCCCGCGTCGCGGACCGCACGGGGGTGGATTTGCAGTTCGCGCGCGAGCCGGTGGCGAACCCCGCCGCGCTGATGCTGGTGGCGAGCGACGGCTTCGCGATTCCAGCGGGTGAGCAGGGCTACCGGTACACGTTCCAGCAGGCCGTCCCGGCGGGGAGGCTGTGGGGCGTCATTCCGCACATGCACACGCTGGGGCGGCGCATCGTGCTGCAGCGCGAGGCCGGCACGCTCATCGACATTCCCGCGTGGGACTTCCACTGGCAGCAGATGTACTTCTACGAGGAGCCGGTGGAGTTCCGCGCGGCCCGCTCACGGCTGCAATTGAGCTGCATCTGGGACAACCCCACGCCGCGCACGGTGCGGTGGGGCGAGGGCACCCAGGACGAGATGTGCCTCGCGTACCTCTACGTCACCCGGTAGCGGCGTGGACGCGCCCGCCCCGCATGAAGCATTGAGTCATTGAGCTGGGATTGGCCCCGGCAGGCGAGCGGAGCGTCTGGATTTGGACGCCCGGGGGCCGGTCGCGAGCAATGGCCGTGGGGCCGTGCTACGGCCTGTATGTGTTGCGCCCTCCCTTCCCACCTCATCCCGCCGAGGACCTGGAGACCTTCGCGCAGCGGCTGCGCGTGGTCGCGGACGCGGCGCCCGTCATGCTCGCGTACGTGGACGCGCGGGAGCGCTACCTCTTCGCCAACACCACCTACGCCGCGTGGTTCAACCACCCCCGCGAGGCGATGCTCGGCCGCACCGTGCGCGAGGTGGTGGGAGACGCGGCCTACGAGCTGCTCCGCCCCGCCGTCCGCGTGGCCCTGGCCGGCCAGCGCGTCCACTTCGAGCGCCCCGTGCCCTACAGCGGCGGCACCCGCAGCATCAACGCCACCTACGTGCCGCACGTGCAGCCGGACGGCTCCGTCGCCGGCTACGTCAGCACCGTGCTCGACGTCACCGAGCGCCACCGCGCCGAGGAGGAACGCGAGCGCACCTCCCGCTTCCGCGAGCACTTCCTCGGCGTGGTGAGCCACGACCTGCGCAACCCGCTCAGCGCCATCCTCGCCGGGGCCAATGCCCTGCTCCACGCCGGCACGCTGGACGAGCGCCAGGGCCGCGTGGTGGCCCGCATCGCCCGGAGCGCCGCCGGCATGGAGCGCATGATTGGCGACCTGCTCGACTTCACCCGCGTCCGCCTGGGCGACGGCTTCCCCCTGGAGCCCGTGCCCATGCACCTGGACGCGCTCTGCCAGGAGGTGCTGGAGGAGCTGGAGGTCGCCTGGCCCGCGCGCGAGCTGCGCAGCCTGCTCGTCCCCATCCCCCGGGGAAGATGGGACCGGAACCGGCTCACCCAGGTGGTCTCCAACCTGGTGGGCAACGCGCTCCAGCACAGCCCGGAGGGCACGCCGGTGACAGTCACCACGCGCGTCGACGGCACCATCGCCGTGCTGGAGGTCCACAACCAGGGCGCCGCCATTCCGCCCGAGCTGCGCGCGCACCTCTTCGAGCCCTTCCGCCGGGGCGCGCACACCCCGGGCCGGAGGGGCCTGGGCCTCGGCCTCTACATCGCGCACGAAATCGTGCGCGCGCACGGCGGTGGCCTCGCCGTGCACTCCGAGGAAGAGGATGGGACGACGTTCACCGTCCGACTGCCGCTGCACCCGCCCTCGCGGTAGCGGCGCGCCGGGCGCGGCTTCAGGAGCGGCGCGAGCCCGTGAGCATCGCCGTCACCTGCGGGTCCAGCTTGAAGGACTCGAAGAAGCGGTCCGCGTCGTGGGGCGGCTTGCCATCCGGGTGCAGCAGGAGCTGCTGGTACAGGCGCGGGCCCACGAGGAAGAAGCGGCCGCGCAGGTGACGCGGGCCGGACACGCCCTCCACCTCCCAGCCGGGGAAGCCGTCCATCATCAGCGGCCGCGAGGCCAGCCCGGTGGCGCCCAGCGCCTCCAGGGCCCCGTGGCTGGCGCGGGCCACCACGTCGCGCGGGTCCGCCTGAGCCACCGCGGCGGCCGGGAAGTCCGTGTAGGACACGTAGTAGGCGGTGTCCGCCTCCGGGCGTACGGCGATGAAGGTGTGGAGTGTCACCTCGCCGACCTCGGTGGTCTGCGAGCGGCGCTCCTCGCTCACCGGGCCGGGGATGGCGACGGCGAAGCCGCCCTCCGTGGACTGGATGACAGTGGCCGCATCCTGCTTCGGCGCGGGCGGGGTGGAGGCGGCCGGTCCCTGCTTCTGGGAGGCACACGCACACAGGCCTCCGAGGGCCAGCAGGGCGGCGAGCGGTGCGACTCGGCGCAGGGTCTTCATATTCCGGGCAACTCCCATGGTGTGGACCGCAAGGTACGTCCGGGTCCGCAAGGGTGCATCCTGCATTCCCGGGCCGACGCGCGTCAGGCAACACCGGGCCGCCGCCTCAGTGCAGCGTCCCCTCCGCGGGGGGCAGCGGGCTGGACGGCCCGGCCTCGGGGAGCCGGACCGACATGGAGGCGAGCGGCAGGCACACCCGGAAGACGGAGCCGGTGCCGGGCTGGCTCTCCACCTCGATGCGCCCCCCGTGCGCCTCCACGATGCGGCGGGCCACCGACAGTCCCAGTCCCACGCCCGGAGCCCGCTGCCGGGCATTGCCGGCGCGCTGGAAGGGCGCGAAGAGCAGGCGCTTCTCGTCCTCGGAGATGCCGATGCCCTGGTCCGTCACCGACAGCACGGCCTCCTCGTCCACGCGGCGCACCGCCACGTCCACGCGGCTGCCGGCCGGCGAGTACTTCAGCGCGTTGCTGACCAGGTTGTGCACCACCTGCTCCAGCCGGGCCGGGTCCACGCGCACCAGCACGGAGGTCTCCGACATCGACAGCTGGAGGACATGCCCGCTGTCCCCGGAGCGGTAGAGCTCCACCACCTCGCGGGCCAGCTCCCTCGCGTCGCGCACCTCCGGCCGCAGCTCCAGCTTGCCGGCCTCGATTCGCGTGGAGTCGAGCAAATCCCCCACCATCCGGTCCAGCCGCTCCACCTGCCGGCCCACCAGCGCCAGGGTGCGCTCCATGCGCTCGGGCGTCAGCGGGGCGCCGCCCCGGCCCGACAGGGCCGTGGACAGCTTGAGGGCGGACAGCGGGTTGCGCAGCTCGTGGGCCACCCCGGCGAGGAAGGCGAGTTGCTGCTCCTGCTGGTGCGCCAGGCTGTTGGCCATCTCGTTGAAGGTGCGCGCCATGTCGCGCAGCTCCGTGGGCCCCGCCTCGGGCGCGCGGGTGCGCTTGCGGCCGGAGCCGAAGCGGCGCATGGCCTGGCTGATGTCGCGCAGCGGCTGCAGGGCGATGCTCCGCAGCAGGAAGGTGACGGCCACCACGCCGGCCAGCAGCAGCACGCTGAGCACCAGCGCCACCATGTCGGCGAGGCCGTTGAGCCGCGCCGCCTCCTCGCGCGCGGCGCGGGCCTCGGCCACGTTGATTTCGATGACCTGCTCCAGCCCGTTCAACGCCCGGTCGAGCGGAGGCCCCGCCTCCTCGACACGCGTCCTGAGCCGGTCCCGCTGCTGCGAGAGGTAGACCTCCACGTTCCGGCGCACCTCGTCCAGCAGCGCCCGCTCCGCGTCGGTGGCGGCGATGCGATGGAGCTCGTCGAGCTGCGGGCGCAGGGACGCCTCCAGCCCCTCGCGCGAGACCCGGCCCGAGTCGAGCGGCACGGTGCTCAGCCGCTCCCTCACCAGCCGCTCATGAGAGAGCAGGCCCACCTCCACCTCCTCGGCGAGCCGGACGCCCTCCACGGAGTTGCCCAGCGTGCTGGCGGAGCGGTCCAGCACGGTCGTCAGGACGACGAGCGAGACGGCGGCCGCCAGCGTGAGCAGGGCCAGCGCACCCATCGTCGCCGCGAGCCAGGCGCGCAGACTCATGCAACCTCCAGGGCGGGGCCGGGGGCCTCGCGCGACACCGGACCATCCGACGGGAATCCCACGTGCCGCCCTCCCGGAGCCGGGGCTTTCGTGAGCGCGCGCCCCCCTCCTGAGTGGAGGAACAAGCCTGGCGCGGGAGGGATTCGCGGACCCGGCAGCAGGCGGGCGCGGAATGAGGTTCCCTGCACGCCGCCAGAGCCGAGCAGCCCCGGCCGTGCTAGGGAGCACGGACGTGGCAGGCGAGCGCCGGGCCACGTGCGAGGTCTCCATGGACAGTCTCTCCCAGCCGGTACGCACCCTGAAATTCGATGGCTTCTGGCGCTGGCTCCAGGAACACACGCACTGCATCCTGCGGTGTGGCTCCGTCGACGCGATGCTCTACGACCACGACGACTTCCACTGGGCGCTGCTCGAAGAGGACCGCCAGCACGTGGTGCAGGTGCTCAAGGGCAAGGTGCTGGTGGGTGAGCTGGTGATGGCGGGCCGTGAAGTCACGGAGGTGAACGTGGCGCCGGACCCGGACACGGGCACCCAGGGCCACATCCTGGTGGAGCTGATGGGCGGCCCGAAGGAGGACCCCCAGGTGCTCTACCACTTCGTCATGGCGCACGGCATCGACCCGGCGCCGGGCCACAAGGACCTCAAGCACTGAGCCGCAGGCGCTCGATGAGCGCCACCGCGTCGCCGGTGCCGCTCGCATACCGCCCGGGCCCCCTGGCCGGGGGACTGCGGGCGAGCAGGACGGCCTTCTCCAGCAGCGCCTCCACGGAGCCCGCGAGCTCCTCCACGCGGAGCCGGAGCGCCTGCCTGTCGTAGAGCCGGGGCCGCGCCAGGGCCACGAAGGGCGTGCCCGTCGCCCGCGCCTCGTGGACGGTGTTGTACCCGCCCGCCCCCACCAGCACGTCCACGCCCGGCAGCACCGCCAGCGCGGGCCACACCGGCACGTGGAGCGGCCGGGCCGCCGCGGGAAGCGCGGTCGCCTGTCCCGGCGGCACCAGCCACCGCACCCGGGCCGCCTCGCCCAGCAGCGCGTGCAGCCGCGTGGCGAGCGCCCCCGCCTCATCCACCTCGGAGTGGGTGCCACACCCCATCACCGCCACCACCGGCCGCGCATCCCCGGCCCCCACCCCGAGCCGCGCCCGCGCCTCGGCGCGCGGCAGCAACTCCCCGGCCTCCAGCAGCAGCCACGGCGAGGTGCGCACGGCGCGAGGATGCCGCGCGAGGGGCGCGTCCTCACCCGGGACGAGCAGCAGGTCGTACGCGTCCACCGCGCGCGCCACGTTGAACCGCTCCACATAGGCGGGGTTCAAGTCCCGGTGGACGAGCACCTTCCGAGCCCGCAGCCCCGGCATCAGCGACACCAGCTCCCCGCCCAACCCCCGGGGGAAGGTGTCCACGATGAACACGTCCGGGCGCACGTCCTGGAGGCAGCACTCCACCACCTCGCGCACCGCGCGCTTGTCCAGCGCCGCGTCCAGCCGCAGCACCTCCACGCCGGTCTCCAGCACCGCCTCCAGCGGCACGCCCGGAGCGAAGGGGCTGTTGATGAGCAGGGTGACGGAGTGGCCGTGGCGCGCAGCCGCCCGCGCGAGCGCGCTGGCGCGGGTGAGGTGCCCCATCCCACCGCCGAGCGCATAGATGAGCCAACGAAGCGCGCCCATCAGCTTCCGCCCAGGTCCTCCTCGAACGAGGCGTCCTCCTCGTGGCGGAGGCTCTCACCGTCGGCCTCGGTGAAGTCGTTCGAATCCCGGCCCTGCCCCCAGGCCGAGCCCTGGCCGTAGTAGCCGTAGCCCTCGTAGTAGTAGCTGGGGTCGTCCTCGTCGGGCGCCGAGTCGGAGCCCGAGTCGCCGGAGTCGGTGTCGCCATCCTCGCCGTCGTCGTCCTCGGCGCACGTGGAGCAGACCAGCTCCGCGCCCAACGCGGTGAGGTGCATGTCACAGACGCGCTTGCCGCACTGCATGCACGACGCCGCCGCGGGCCGGCCGCAGTCGTGCGAGAAGAGGAACCCGGTGCTCTGCTGGCAGGGGCCCTCGAACAGGGGGCTCATGGGGTGCGGGCCTCCTGGGGAGACTGGAGGTGGAAGAGCAGCGCCATGCGCAGCGGCAGCTCCATCCGCTCGAAGGCGAGGCACGCGGCGGCCTCGGCGCGCACCAGGGACTTCGTCGCCAGCAGCGTGCGCCCCGTCGCATCGCGCAGGGACACCTTGCCCTCGCGCACCTTCACGCGGGCCACCTCGGTGCCGGAGGCATCCTGGATGGTGGCGCCCTCGTCCTCGGGGGACACCGTGTAGAGGAGCGTGCCCTTCACGTCATTGAGCCGCCAGCCCGGCCCCTGGCGCGCGAGGGTGAAGAGAATCTGCTGCTGCGCGGCGTCGCGCACGGTGAGCGCCCCGCCCGCCGAGCCGACGACATGGCCGAGCACGGCATCATCCGGGCCGGAGACCTTGAGCGACGTGCCCTTCCACTTGTACCGCGCCAGCTCGCGGTCCTCGCCGTCCACCAGCTTGGCGCCGTCGTCCTTGGGCTTGAGCGAGAAGCGCTCGCGGTCGTCGGCGTCCTTGAACTTGAGCTTGTCCGGGGCGGCAGCCTCGGCACCGGTGGCGGTGGCGCTCTGTTGCGGGGCCTGGGGCGACCGCGCGTCGGTGCTCTCCTGGCGCGAGCAGCCGGTGAGCACGAGCAGGGAGAGGAGGAGGACACGGCGCATCATGAGGAGGCCCTCGCCGGCACCTGCTTGCGCAGCGCGGTGGAGTAGTTGAGCACCTGGTAGAGACTCAGCAGGGACATCATGGCGGCCCTGGGCGCGTCACACGACACGGGCGCCACGCGGTCCGCGGCCTCCCAGTCGAGCGGCAGCCCGGAGCGCATGGAAAGACGGTCCTCCGCCACCTCCAGCTTCACGAGCGAGACGGAATCCGGCAGCCGCACCGCCCGCCGCGCCCGCGACTCGAGCCGGACGAGGTGGGGGTGGCGCTCCGGCTTCACGCGCAGCTGGACGTGCAGGAGCGCGGTGCCCTTCTGCTTGTTCTTGGTCTTGTACTTGCCCCGGGGATTGATTCGGGTGCGGCGCCGCAGCTGGAGCCGCTCCTCCATGCCCAGCCGCAGCTGCGTGCCGTCCATCAGCCGCACCTGGAGCGAGAGCCAGCGCTGGACGAAGGACTCCGTCTTCCACTCGCCCGCGCTGCCGCGGTCCGCGAGGTTCTCCGGGTCCGTGGTGGGGCGGAAGTCCAATTCCACCGTCACGGGCTCGTCCGGGGCGATGTCCTTGCGCAGCCGCTGGAGGATGCGCGACACCAGCTCATAGCGCCGGTCCTGGAGGTCCAGCTTGAGGTACTGGGAGGCGATGCCGTTGAAGGCGAGCATCGCGATGAACAGCACGGCGACCCCGAGGAAGGCCACGCCACCGAAGTCCGTGGACGTCATGACCGGGAGTGACGCGATGACGGCCAGGAGCGCCGAGTAGCCGCAGATGCGCGCGCGCCGGCGCCAGGTCTTCTGCCGCAGGTCCATCTCCGCGTCGAAGGTCCGCAGCCCGCCGAGGTCGGCCATCACCACGGGCGCCGGGGCGGTCGTGCGGTAGACCCGCTCGGAGCGGAAACGGTCGAAGTCGATGGCCACGGCGGGAAGCTCCCCCTCGGAGCGGCGGAAGGAGGGGAAGCGTACGGGTCCGTTGCCGCGAGGGTCAAACGCCCTCATTTGCCGGCCATGGCCAGGGCGCGGTAGCAACAGCGGCGTGGCCTCCCCGTCCGGCACCGGCATCGTCTACGCGTCGTTCGACCGCTTCCCCGCGCCCAAGGGGGCGGCGGTGCACATCCGGGCCTTCGTGGAGGCGCTGGGGGCGGCGTTTGGCGAGGTGGACCTGCTGGCGCTCCGGGATGGCAGCACGGTGAGCACGGGCCCGCACGCACTCGCGGAGGGCGTCACGTATCACCCGCTGGAGGCGCGGGGCCGGGATTTGGTGGAGCAGGCGCTGTCGTTCCGCTCGCACCTGGCGGCGTGGTGGAGCGGGAGGCCGAGAGCGGCGGTGGTGCACGTGCGCTCCATCTTCGAGGGCTACCCGGTGGCCCGGAGGAAGGAGGCGCTGACGGACGCGCTGGTGTTCGAGGTGAACGGGCTGCCGTCCATCGAGCTGAAGTACCACCACCCGGACGTGGCGGACGACGAGGAGTTGCTGCGCAAGCTGGTGGCGCAGGAGGACCTGTGCATCTCCCGCGCGGACCTGCTGGTGACACCGAGCGAGGTGACGGCGGAGTACCTGGTGCAGCGCGGTGCGGATGCGGGCCGCGTGAAGGTGATTCCGAACGGCGTGGACCTGGAGGTGTTCCGGTACGCGCCGCCGCGGGCGGTGGAGCCGGGCCGGCCGGTGCGGCTGCTGTACAGCGGGACGATGACGTCCTGGCAGGGCGTGCACCACGCCATCGAGGCGTGCCGACTGCTGCGGCGGGAGGTGCCCACGGTGCTGACGCTGGTGGGGCCACTGAGGAGAAACGGGCGGCGGGCGCTGATGGACCGGTGTGGGGACTTGCTGCTGGAAGGGGCGGTGGAGCTGCTGGAGCCGCTGCCGCAGGCGGAGCTGGCGCGGCTGCACCATGCGTGTGACGTGGTGCTGGTGCCGCTGCCGGTGAACGACCGCAACTGCGTGCAGGGCTGCTGCCCGCTGAAGCTGCTGGAGGCGATGGCCACGGGCACGCCGGTGGTGGCGAGCAACCTCCCCGTGGTGCGCACCCTGGCCGGGCCGGAGGAGGTCCTGCTCATCCGGCCGGGCTCGGCGAAGGCGATTGCCGAGGCGGTGAAGGCGCTGCGAGCGGATGCGGCGCTGGGGCCGGCGCTGAGTGTGAAGGCGAGAGCGCGGGTGGAGCGGGACTTCCCGTGGGGCCGGGCGCAGGCGTCGCTGGTGGAGGCCTACGAGGAGTCCTTCGGGCTGGCGCGGAGGAGCACTCCGTCAGCGGCGTAGCCTCTACGGAATGGCACGGGCCAGCACGCGTCGCAGCACCTCTGCCTCCGCCTCGGCCTGAAAGCCCGCCTCGATGCGCTGGCGCGCGGCGGTACCGAGCGCGGCCCGGTGCTCGGGAGGCAACGAGAGCACGTCGAGACACGCCTGCCCCAGGTGATTGAGCAGCGCCTTGGGCACGATGAAGCCATTGCGTCCATGGTCCACGGCCTCGGGGATTCCGCCTGCGTCACTGGCGACGACGGGGCGGGCACACGCCATGGCCTCCAGCAACGCATTGGGCATGCCCTCCCAGAGCGACGGCTGCAAATACACATCACAGACACGCAGGTGCGCGGCAATGGCCTCCGGCGTGTCGAGCGGCCCGGAGATGAGCAACCGCGCCGCATCCTCGGGGTGCTCCGCGCGGAAGGCGACGAGGTGCTCGGCGTCGCGAGGCCGCACCTCACCGATGATGAGCAGACACGCGGGCCGTGAGCGCCGCACCTCCGTGAGCGCGGACAGCAGGAACGGCAGCCCCTTCTTGTGGCGCAGCTCCCCCGAGAACCCCAGCACCGCCTCATCCGGAGCAATCCCCAGCCGCGCACGGAGCGCCGGGTCCGCGGGGCCGGGAGAGAACACCTCGGTGTCCACCGCGTTGGGGATGACCTCCACCCCCGGGTCCTTCCCCAGCAGCATGCCCATCTTCCGCCCGAGGTCCGCCGAGGCCGCGGTGAGCACATCCGCGCGCTGGAGCGTCCACAGCAACCGGGCGAAGTCACCGGGAGGGAACATGAGCTGGTCCACGTCGTTGCCCCGGGCACTGACGGTGGACGCAATGCCGACAGACTCCGCGAACACGACGGCGAGGAACCCGGGCGGCGACAGGTAGTGGCCCCACACCAGGTCATACCGCCGCTTCGCATGGAGGTACCCGAGCACATCCAGCGTGTGCTGCATGGACAGGTCCGTGCTGCCGAACAGGCCCAGCCGGTGCAGCGTGACGCCCCGCGCGAAGGGCGTGACGGAGCCCGCGTCCTCCACCGTCTGGAGCGAGCCGGGCGCCTCGGTCCGGGTCCACGCCAGCACGTCCACCTGCGCCCCCAGCTTCACCAGCGAGCCCGCCGTCCGCGCCCCGCTGCGCGCCAGCCCCCCGATATCCGGAGGAAATCGTTCGGCCAGGAGGAGGACGCGCGGGTGGGTGGACATGGGCCCCGAAACCTACCCCGGCCCGTGCCGATTCAATTCCGTGAATAAACGGTGCGAACAGCCGTCCAGGCACACGGCGGAGCCACCGCAGCACCCCCAAGGCCGGACCTCCCCTGGCTCCCCAAGGCAACTGTCATGCAAGCAAGGCGCTGGTGGGCACTCGCGCTCGCGGGAACCCTCGTAGGCTGTGTGATTGAGCCTCCCTCCGACGACTACTCGGACTGGGACGACGACTCCGAATGGCCCGACACCTCGGACCCGGACACGGACTCCGGCGAGGTGGACTTCCACATCACCTCCGTGACGGGCCCCTCGGCCCTCGGCGCGGACGAGCAGAAGTTCCTGGCCCGCGTGTGCAACCGAGGCACGGACTTCCAGATGACGGAGGTGTCCTTCTACCTCTCCAAGGACAGCTCGGTGGACCCGACGGACCGGCTGCTGATGACGAGCTCCCGGGGCGGGCTCGATCAGGGCGAGTGCGCGGACGTGTGGGTCTGGGTCGCCGCACCGTCCGTGCCCGAGGGCCGGTACACGCTGCTCGCGGAGGTGGACCCGGCCTTCCGGGTGAGCGAGAGCAACGAGGACAACAACGAGCGCTCGGGTGGCCTCGTCACCGTGGACCACACCGCGCCGGCGACGCCCGTCTCGGCCTGGGCCCCGGAGAGCACGACCGAGGGCCGCTCGCTCATCGTCGAGACCGAGCTCGGCGCTACGGTACGCGTCTACGACGGCCCGGACTGCACCGGCACCGAGGTGGGCAGGATGGAGGTCACCTCGGGCACGTCCTGCGAGGTGCCCCTCGTCCTGCCGGCGTTCAGGACCTTCTCCGTGCGCGCGTATGACGCGGCCGGCAACCGGTCCAGCTGCAGCCCCACGGTGGAGGGCCCGGGCAGCGGCACGGATGGGACGGCGCCGGTGCTGTTGGCCACGCGGCCCGGCTCGCCGGGGCTCAGCCTGCAGCCCTGGTTCGACGGGCGTACGAAGCCGCGCGCCATGGTGGAGCTCTTCCAGCGTGCCGACTGCGAGGGCCCGGTGGACGCGGTGGTGACGGCGGAGGCCACCGGTGCCTTCAGCTTCCAGGGGACGGTGGAGAAGAACGGGAAGCTGACGGTGTCCGCGCGACTGAAGGACGCGGGCGGCGGCTACGGCGAGCCGTCCGCGTGCTCCAATGACCTAGAGTACCAGAACGACAGCACGCCGCCCCCGGGGCCGGTCATCATCGACACGAAGTGGCAGTACACGAACACGGGCCGCCAGCTCACGGTGACGGGCACGGCCGAGCCGGGCACCACGGTGGGCATCTTCGTGGACGTCGCGTGCACGGGGACGCCGGTGAAGACGGTGGTGGCGGACGCGCAGGGGCGCTTCAGCGCGACGGTGCCGTTCAGCGCGGGCAACAGCCACCGCGTCTTCGTCTCGGCGAAGGACGCGCTGGGCAACGAGTCCACGTGCACGGAAGGGCCGGCGTACGAAGTGCGCTGCCCCGCGGGCACGGCGGACTGCGACGGCGACTCCAGCAACGGCTGCGAGGTGGACCTGATGACGGACGAGGACCACTGCGGCGCCTGCGGCACCACGTGCCAGGACAATGAGTACGCGGAAGGTGTGTGCAAGGCGGCGACGTGCGGCAACACCTGCGAGCCGGGCTGGTATGACTGCGACGGCAACGTGGCCAACGGCTGCGAGTCCTCGTACGCGTGCCAGGCGACGGCGTGCACCATCGACCGCCCGAGCGAGCTGATGGTGACGGCGCTGTCCGTGGTGGAGGACCCGGTGCGCACGGCGCCGGGCGGTGCATGGCACTTCGGCACGCTGATGAAGGCCATGGCGAACGGGCAGGACCCGTCGCCCATGGTGCGCGCGTGGCTGAAGACGTGGACGACGAAGCAGGTGGTGAACGGGCTCGAGTTGCCGGCGCGGCAGGAGATGCAGACGAAGGTGCTGGGCCCGTGGGAGCAGCGCAGCGGTGGGGCGTCCAGGCCGCTGGACTTCAGCAAGGCGCCGTTCCGGCTGCTGGCCATCGTCAACCGCATGGACCTGCGCAACCCGGGAGTCCAGGCGGGAGAGGGCCGCTTCGTCTTCGGCGTGCTGGATGCGAATGGAGCGCCGCTCGAGTTCACCATCATCCTGGAGTACGCGCTGCCGGGCGGCACGGCGGCGGACATCCAGACCTGGGCCAATGACTGGCACGACCTGGGCAGGGTGAAGGTGGGGAGCTCGGGCTACAACGCGAAGCTCCAGGCGCTGACGGACCGGTTCGCGAAGGCGGGGGTGATGACGGGCCGCCAGGCGGGCAGCGCGCTGAACCAGATTCGGACCAACGAGATTACGTTGGCCGAGCCGTGGGAGATGCGTGAGTTCAACCTCACGTCGCAGGGGCTGGTGCCGGCGACGGTGAAGCTGACGCCCTCGATGGGCTTCGAGAACACGGCGACGCTGGCGAGCTACATCCAGCAGAACCAGGCGGACATCGTCGCGGAGCGGCACTCGGTGCCGGACAGCATGAATGGCAAGCCGTTCCTGGGGGCCATGGCGAGGGCGCCGCTGGACTTCTTCTGGAGGGCGCCGGGCGTGAGCACGGAGGCGCGGCACAAGTTCTCCATGAACACGTGCAGCGGGTGCCACACGGGGGAGACGCAGACGGAGTTCGTCCACGTGGCGCCGCGAGTGGCGGGCAAGGCGTCGGTGCTGTCGCCCTACCTGAAGGGGACGACGGTGACGGACCCGGTGACGCACACGACGCGCGTGTTCGACGACCTGGGCCGGCGCGCGGAGGACCTGAAGGCGCTGGTCTGCCCCTCTGCCACGCAGCTCAAGTCGGGAGAGCTGGCGCCGTCCAACCTGCCGACTGCTCGCGTGCACTGAGAAGGTCGTGATTCCGGGCACTTGTTGAACAGGTGCCCGGAATGTCGATTCACCGCGGCCTCATTCGTCGCCACTTCATGAGCAGGGTGTGACGCTGGGTACTCCGCCTGGCGCCCTGCGGCTGAAGGGAGTTGGGTGACATGAGGAAGCTCCTGCTGAAGATGTCGATGTCGCTGGATGGCTTCGTGGGTGGACCGAACGGCGAGGTGGAGTGGCTCTTCCCCTCCTTCGACGACGGAGTGAACCCGTGGCTCATGGATACGCTCTGGAGCGCGGGCGCGCACCTGATGGGCAGCGTGACCTACGGGGACATGGCCGCGCACTGGCCGACGTCCACCGAGCCGTACGCCGCGCCGATGAACGAGATTCCGAAGGTGGTGTTCTCCAAGACGCTGAAGCAGGCGACCTGGACGGATTCGAGGGTCGCGAGCGGCGACCTGGTCGAGGAGATTGCGCGCCTGAAGCGGGAGCCGGGCAAGGACCTCCTGGCCCACGGAGGCGCGAGGTTCGTGCAGTCCCTCGTGAAGCACGGGCTCATCGATGAGTATCGGCTCCTCATCCACCCGGTGGTGCTGGGACGAGGGCTGCGGCTGTTCCCGGAGCGCGAGCAGCCCATGAACCTGCGGCTGGTGAGCTCGACGCGGTTCGACAAGGGAGCCGTCGCGAACGTCTACCGGCCTGAGTAACTCAGCCTCCCGATTCAGAGCGCCAGCGCGCCAGAAGACGTTGCCGGTGCGCAGGCGAAATCTCCGAACCGTAGGTCCGGTCCAGCAGCCGGAGCTTCCATTCGACCGACCCGGGCACCAGTCCTTCTTCCCGCAGGGATGCAGCCATGAGTGCACGGGAGGCGGAGAACATGTCCGCCCCCATCTTGAGGCGCTCTTCCCCGGAGCGCCGAAGCAGCAAGGTCCGAACGAGCGCTTCGGCACGTGGAAGGGTGTCGTTCATCGCTTCACCTTCGCCAACAGGGTCTCGATTCCCAGGTCCTGAGCCCAGTGTGCCATGTGCGCCCAGTCCAATGCAGGCAGCGCCTCAATGATGTTCGCCTGCTCTGCTGCTAAAGCTTCGCGACGCAATCATCGAAGCCGTACCGGCGCACCGCCTCTTCCGGGGAAACGAACCGCATTGTGGCGTTCCACTCTCCGGTGTCACACCCGGTGGAGCCTGACCGCTCCAGCTCGGCCAACCTTCCATCCGTCAACAGCACGAGGCAGGTTCCGCTGAAGAACTCGAAGTTCGGGTTCTCGCCCCGGGTCTGCGTGTAGCGGTCCACGAGCACGAACCCGCGCTCCTCGAAGGACTCCGTGTGGACTCTCAGGCCGCCGTACAACCCACCGTTATGGGCTTCCTGTTGCTCGTGGCGCCGTGTCAACGCGGACGCCCGGAGCGCGGGGGTGCTCTTCGCGATGCGATCCCTGAGCAACTCCGCGCTCCTCTTCAACACCTCGTCCATCTCAACCTCCTGTCACCGCCCGAATCCACCCAGCGCCGTCCGGCTGAAGCTCGCGGCCCCCTGGCTCACCTTCACGGCGCTCTGGCTGAACACCTGGAACGCGGCGCGAATCTCCTGGGCCTTCTGTCCCGGCGTCAGAATCCACTTGTCCTCGATGCCCATGTCCCGGAATACGCGGCGGAAGTCGGTGCTCCCGTCATCAATCCCCATCGCAGCGATGATGTGATTCTCCGCCCGCTGCAGGTCCTTCACCAGCGCCGCCACATCCCTCGCCTTCGCCTTCTGCGAGTGCATGTCCGCGCCGTCCGTAATCAACAGCGTCACCGTCCGCACCGGCACGCCGTTCCCGCTGAACTCCTGCGACTTCGCCAGCACCGTGCCCAGCAGCACCACCGACTGGTCATACAGCGGAGTCCCCTGGTCCGCCCGGTAGTTCCCCGAGTGCATCCGCACCACGTCCTCCAGCGGCCGGAACGGGTTCAGCACATTCCCATTCAGATACCGCGTGTGGAACAGCACCCCGTCCTTCTGCTTGCTCGCCAGGAGCGCGTCGAGCACCAGGTTGTGCCCGTCGCACACCAGCTTCTCGTGCCCCGCGCCGGAGATGCTCCCCGAGTCATCCGGCATCACCGTCACCAGCACCACCTCGCTGGCCTGCACGTCCTCCACGCACACGCCGAGCCCGGCCTGAATCTGCGCCCCCAGGTCCACCACCGTCAGCGCCTGCAACCCCGCCGGGCTCAGCAGGCCCTCCGCGTGCGCGGTGCTGAAGAGTTGCTGGATGCCACTGCCGTTCCCACCACTCGTCTTGCTGGTCATATCCCCTGCTCCTTCGCCCTCTCCCGAGGGCATGGCTCCGCCGTTCCCGCTCCCGCGAGGGAGCAGGTCCCGCATTCACTCGACTGCCGTCAGGTGCCGCTCAGGCGATGCGCAGGTCCGGCCAGCTCGCCAGCGGGTCCGTGGACTTCACCAGGTGCATGCCCGCGTCCGCGAAGCGCTTCAGCGCCGCATCCGCCTGCGGCGTGAAGTCCGCCGCGAAGCCGCCCTTCCCGTCCGGCACCGTCACCGCCGACATGCAGTCGGTGAGCAGGTACACCTTGCGAGCCAGCGCCGCGTCCTGCGCGACAATCTCCCCCAGCAGGTCGTCGATGGAGCTCTTCACGCAGTGGCTCGCGGCCTGGCCGCCAATCACCACCGCGTCCGCCGTGAGCAGCGTCTTGAGGAACTGCGTGTTCCGCTGCGCCAGCGGCTGCCCGTCATGCCGCGACAGCACCTCCGGCCGCATCACCGAGTAGTTCTCCGTCAGCGGGTTGCCGCCCTTCACCTCTGCCCACGACTGCATGCCGCGCGCGAAGGAGTGGAACAGCCGCGCCTCCTGCACCACGCCCGCCAGCGCATGCCCGTCGCTGCCCAGCAGGCAGTGCGGCGGCCACAGGTACAGCGTGTACTTCCCCGCCCGCTCCAATTCCTCGCAGTAGTACTTCACCTGCTTGAGCAGCCACGGGTAGTTGCCCCCGCACAGCCACTTCGCCATCGCGGGATTCGGCCGCGCCTGCCCGCGCTCAATCTGCTCGCGCGTCACCTCGCGGTACGCCGTGAGCGGCTTGTCGTCCTGGTCCACCCAGAAGGACGGGAAGAAAATCTGGTACGCGAAGTGGGTGTCGAGCGTCGCCGTCACATTCGTGAGCGCGCCGAGGTTGCGGTAGATGAACTCCGCGATGCGGCGGCTGTCATCCACCGCGCCGCGCCCGCTGCGCCCCGCCACGTAGAGCGAGCCCTCCGGGAAGCAGAAGTCCTTCTGCACGTCGATGAGCAGCAGGTGCAGGTTGAACTTGTCCGTCGCCGCCACGGAGAGGTCATTCGCCGTCCGCCAGGTGACGGCGGCCTCCTGGAGCTTCCCGGCGTTCGGCCCGTAGCCGTACTCCCCCGCATTGGACGCCCGGTAGAACCCCGGCAACGGCAGCTCCTTGATTTGCGTCTTCATCGTCCTACCCCCTGTGTGGCGCGAGGGCCCCCGGCCCGCGCGCGTTGATTGAAAGGAACGTTCCTTCCGCTCAGGACATCCGCAGCGCGGAGATGTCCTGCCGGCCCACCACCGCCAGCCCCTGCTTCACGAGGAAGAGCTGGCTGCCCGAGTCCACGAAGGGCTCGGCATCCGGGAACTCGCGCACGGCCTCCAGCCGGCCCTGCCGCAGCTCCACCCGGACGAGCCCCGCGTCCGTCGCACAGAACAGCGCGTCCCCCGCCGCGCACCGTCCTCGCGGGCTACCGCCCAGCCACGAGCCGTCCCCGGCCCCGGCCACCGCGCTCGCGCGCACCGCCCCGTCCGAGCCCACCACCACGCAGTGGTGCACCGTGCGCCCCCCCGCCTGCTCCACCAGGAACAGCCACGCGTTCGGCCCGTCGAAGATGCACTCCACGTCCACCAGCTGGCCCGAGGGCCACGGCAGCGCGAGCCCGTCCTTCAACCCGGTGCGCCCCGCGTCGAAGACGAACGCCCCGCGCAGCCCACCCGCCCGGTGGAAGCCCAGCCCGAAGCGAGGCCCCACGAAGAGGCGTGTCTGTCCCTCCAGCACGTCACCGATGCGCTCGGCGCCGTACGCCCCGTCCCGCCACAGGCCGCCCCCCACGGCCCAGTAGCGGTGGCGCGCATTGGCGGCGAAGGCCGGCTGGCCCTCGGGCGCGTCCACCCCCACGCGCTCCGGTGACTTCCCCGGCGCCAGCACCGCCACCTCCCCCGCCCGCCCCACCAACGTCACGTCGCCTTGCGGCCCCCACCGCAGCGACGGATCCAACGGACCGCGAAGCACCACGCGCCCGTCCTCGCGCCGGTACGCCCCTTCCGCGTGGTACAGCCAGCGCAGGACGCCGTCCTCGGCGCTGGCGTGCACCAGCACTCCCCGCGTGGAGAACAGGCGCGTCGCCGTCACCTGCCCGCGTGCCGAGGTGACAGGTGTCACCGAGGCCGTGGCGTTCGGCTGGCACGTGGGGCACGCCCCGCGCGCATGCTCCACGCCGCAGGAAGCGCACGCGGTGAAGCGCAGGCCCTCCAGCAGCGGCAGCGGAAAGACGCCGCGCAAATCCTCCACGAAGACACGGTGCAGGTGGTGCAGCACGTCGTCCGGCAGCGTGGCCAGCGGCAGCGCGGGCTTCGGGTACTGCACCTCCGGGTGGAAGATGGTGACGCGCTGGAGCACCCGGCCCGCGGGCGTCGTGCGCCCCGCCGGAGTCTTCGGCCGGTGCACGCCGCCATGCGGCCCCACGCACAAGAGGCTTTGCATCACCGTCACCGCGAAGGCGTACCAGTCGCTCTCCGACGACGCGGGCCGCGCGGGCACCAGGCCGCCGGCGGTGCCGATTCGCAGCGGGTCCAGGAACCGCTCGGTGAACACCGGGCAGAGGAACGCACCGAACTGGAAGCTGTCCGCGTCGATGAAGTACGCGTCCGAGACTCCGGACACGAGCACGTTGAGGTCGTTGAAGTCCCCCACCACCACCCCCGACGCATGCACCGCGTCGAGCGTCCGGTGCAGCCCGCGCAGCACCTCCGCCACGCGCGCGGACGTGGCGCCGGCGCGGCGGAACGACGGCTCACCGAAGCGGCGCAGCGGCTCCACCGCGTCGAGCTTGCGCATCGCATAGCCCAGCACCGTCTGCCCCTTCTTGTCCGTGGCGAGCACCTGCGGCACCACCACGCGCCCGGGCAACCCCGTCGGGAAGACGCGCAGCTTGCGCTGGTGCTCGTTCAGGCGGACTCGCGCGGCGTCCTGCTCCGCGGGCAGCCCCGTGTAGTCGGGGTGCTCGGGCGGCTTGAACACCTTGAGGGCGCGGCCGTCGCCCAAGTCGAAGACGTCCGCCTCGCCGCCCTTGCCCAGCGCGTTCGCCGGATTCAGCCGGACCTTCTTCCCCTCGAGCCACACGTCCATGGCGTCACGCCCTCCCCATGCGGCGCCGCAGCACCACGAGCGTCGTGTCGTCCGGCAGCAGCCCCGGCGTGCGCACCACGCGGCGGGCGTCGAAGTCGGCGCGCACGGACTCGCGGTTGAGCAGCGCCAGCCGGCGCCGCAGCGCATCCGGGTTGGCGAAGTACCGGTCCTCCGTCCACAGCCGCGACAGCGGGCCCACCGGCTCGTCCTTCTCGGGGACTCGCGCCGAGGCGAGCCGCTCCAGGTCCGCCACCCCGTCCGTCCCCAGCAGCAGCGCGTGCACATCCTCGGTGGGAATCAGCGCCTGCGTGGACAGCGGCACGTCGTCGCCGCTCAGCGCATAGGCGAGGTACGGCGGCGCATTCCCCGGGAAGGGCCCGAGCGGATGCACCTCGCCGTTGAGCGCCCACACCCCGTCCCCCGCGGAGAAGATGAGCGTCTTCGCGGGCGTCACCACCGCGCCCACCACGGTGAAGAGGAAGTCCGCCAGCGCCTCGCGGCCCAGTTCGCCCCGGAGCTCGCCCAGGAGGCACAGCAGGTCCTCGCGCAGTCCCGGAAGGAAGGAGGCCGAGTCCACGCGCTCGCCCTCCGCGAGCCGCTGCTGCGCCGCCTGCACCAGCCGCCGCACGCCGAGCTGCGCGCCCAATTCGCTGCACGGCTGGCTGCCGCACCCGTCCGCGACGACGGCCACCAGCCCGTGCTCGCTGGCGCGGATGCACAGCGCATCCTGGTTGTTGCGCCCCGCCCGGGCGTGCTCCCGGCCCTGCACCGAGGCGGCGGCGATGTCGAAGGGCAGCGCGGACATGACTCTCCCGTGGCCCTGACGCGGGCACGGACAGCGGGACGACGCACAGGGCGAACGCGCCTCGTCCGTGGACTCCCCACGGACGGCGGTCTCCTCACGTCCCTGGAAGCGGGCGCCGCGAGCGCGCCTCTCCTCTCGTGGCGCGGCGGGCGGTGCCTCGTCTCCAGGTTCGTGTTTCTACAACACCAACATAGTGTCCAAGCGACACCTTGTCAAACCCATCGGGGCCGTTCGCACCGGAGGACAGGGCTTTCGCGGGCTTGCGGACAGTCAGGCGGCAGGAGGCGCTCGCGTAGGATGACGAAACGCCACCGCGAGGAGCCCGCCATCCGTCCCTTCCGACTCGACGACAGCCGCCTGGCCGTGCCCGGGGTCATCGGTGTGCGCGGACCGCGCAGCCTGTCCTTTGGCCACCAGGTACACGTGCTCACCGGACCCGACGCGGGGTTTCCTGAATTCCAGCCACTGGACGAGTGGAAGAGCGAGGTGGCCCTGGTCGATGCACGCGCGCTTCCACCCGCGCTGCGGAAGGAAGCCGGCCTCGAGCTGCCCGAGGAGGGAATCGCCGACTTCGAAGCCCTCCGAGAGGAGTTCCCGGAGCTCTTCGACCTGGAAGAGCGTCGGCGCACGGACCTGCGCATCCTGGAGCGCGCGCGCCTGACGCCCCTGGAGGAGCGGGCCTGTGGCGTCCTCACGGCCCACGGGGCCTCCTATTGGCTGGCCGGCTTCACGCGGAACTCGGACACGCTCTGGGTCCGGCGCATGGGCGGCAGCACTCCGTCCGAGGCCTGGACCAGCTACTGGCTGCCTTCCCGCCATGAGCCGGATGCCGAGGGGCCCCCGGGATGGCTGAAGCCAGAGGCGTACGAGCAGCTCGCGCGGTCGCGCTGGGCGGACCGGATGCTGCGCGTGATGAGCGCTGGCGCGGTGACGGAGACGGGGCTCCTCTTCGCGCGGGTGCGCCAGGCCATCTTCAACCTGGTCGAGGACGACGTCGCACAGGCCGGAGCCGAGGCGGCGGCCCGCATGGCCGCCGGTGCGGACGAGGTGATGATTCCCCTCCACGGCCCGGCGCTGCGGGTGCGGATGCCCGCGTTCACGATGAAGGTCTGGAGGCGCAGCCCGTTCGAAGCCAGGACAAGCGACGAGCCCGCGCCCCTGCACGACCTCCAGGTCCCCGCCGAGGATACCTGGGTACTCTCGAAAGACCTGCGCTGATTCCGTCGCTGGAGCGGCCCGGCACCCGGACGCTCGCGTAGGATGAAGGGAGCCCCTCTACAGGAGCCCGCCATCCGACCCTTTCGTCTTGCTGAGAGCCGCCTGGCCGTGCCCGGAATCATCGGCGTGCGCCCTACCGACAGCCTGTCCTTCGGAACGAAGGTGCACGTGCTCCTCGGCCCCGACGCGGGCTTTCCCGAGGCGTTTCCGCTGGCGCAGTGGAAGAGCGACGTGGCCCTGGTCGATGCGCGCGCGCTTCCGCCCAAGCTGCGCAAGCAGGCCGACCTCCGGCTCCCCGAGGAAGAGCGCGCCGGGCTCGAGGTGTACCTCTGGGAGATGGCGGAGCTGAACGCCGAGTTCGCGCCCGACATGCGCGAGTTCGAGTCGATGACGCTCGACCAGCTCGCGCGGCTGACGTCCCTGGATGCGCAGACGCGCCACTTCCTCGAAAGCCACGGGCTGGCGTACTGGGTGGCCGGCTTCACGCGGCACTCGGACACGCTCTGGGTCCACCGGGAGGGCGGCGACGCCCCGTTCAAGTCCTGGGTCAACTGGCGGCAGGCGGTGCGCGAGGACGAAGCGCCGGCACGGCCGGACTGGCTGTCGCAGGAGGACTGGACCGACTTGTGGCGCGTCCGCTGGGCGGACCGCGTGCTCCGAGCGCTGAGCGGCGGCGAGGTGACCGAGGCCGCGCTCCTGCTCGCCTACGCGCACAAGGGCCCGCAGAACCTCGTCCCGGACGACATCGCCCAGGCCGGAGCCGAGGCGGCGGCCCGCATGGCCGGCGGTGCGGACGAAGTGGAGCTTCCCCTTCACGGGCTCGCGCGGCGCGTGCGGCTGCCCGGCTTCACCACGACGGCCTGGGAGGTTCATCCCCTCGACATCAAGCCCGGCGAGAGCGCGCCCTCGCACGAAGTCCAGGTCCCCGCCGAGGACGCGTGGGTGCTCGTGAATGAGCAGGGCTGAGCCTCCGGGGCCTTGCGCTTCAAGGCCTCACAGCTCGAAGTTGAAGCCCGCCTTCTCCAGCTGTTTGTATTTCTTGTGGTCGAACCGGTAGAGGCGCGCGGCGCGGTGGGAGACGTCCTGCTCCACCTCGTCCAGCTCCTCCAGCAGGTCCATGGCGAGAATCTTCTTGCGGAAGTTCCGCTTGTCGAGCGGCCGCTCCAGGATGACCTCGTACAGCCGCTGCAGCTGCGTGAGGGTGAACTTGGGCGGCAGCAGCTCGAAGCCGATGGGCTGGTAGCGGACCTTGCCCTTGAGCCGCTGCAGCGCGGTGGCGAGGACGTCCGCGTGGTCGAACGCCAGCTTCGGCGCGTCCCACACGGAGAACCACGCCGCCTCGCGCGCGTCCGTGGCCGCGTGCAGCGTGTGGTCACTGAGCTTCACCAGCGCGAAGTACGCCACCGTGACGACGCGCCCGCGTGGGTCCCTCCCCGGGTCGCCGAAGGTGTAGAGCTGCTCCATGTGCCCGGGGCGGATGCCGGCCTCTTCCTCCAGCTCGCGGCGCGCGGCGGCGTCCAGGGACTCCTCCATGCGCACGAAGCCGCCGGGCAGCGCCCAGCGCCCCGCGTAGGGCTCCACGCCCCGCCGGATGAGCAGCACCTTCAGGTCGTCTTCATCCTGGCCGAAGACGACGCAGTCCACCGTCAAGGCGGGCCTGGGGTACTCGTAGGTGTGGCTCACGGCTCCATCCGTTCGCGGGCGCTGGACTGGATGCAGCCATAGTGTCCAACGCACACCCCGGTCAAGCCGGGCCCGCGACTACACCCGCACCATGCGCGACAGCTGGCGCCAGTCGACGAGCTGGACGCTCTCCTCGGCCAGGTCGAACTCCAGCGAGCGGCGCATGCCGATGACGTCGCCGCCCATCTGGAAGGGCACCTCGCGGTCGAAGTCCATGCGCACGCGCTGGACGAACCAGTCATGCATGCGAGGCAGGGGGTGCTCGCCGCGCCACAGCTTGAACATGTTGCGCGTGGCCTCCAGCACGGTGGCGCCGTAGACGCGCACGGACAGCCGGTGGGGTACCGCCTGCGCGAAGGGGAAGGCCTTGAAGCCGAAGCCCCACTCGGGCGTGGTGGCCGCGCCGGCGACGCCCGCGGGCCCCTGGTACAGGAGCGCGCCCTTGTCCCCGTGGGACACCGGCTGCACCGCGCCGCGTGCGTCCAGGGTGAGCGCGGTGTCGCCCATGTTGTAGACGGACACCTGGGGGTTGCCGTCGCCGAAGACGTGGCGGGGCACCGTGCGGGTGAACATGGCCCCCAGGTAGCCGCGCAGGCCCGCCTGGGTGCCGCGCAGCGGCCCGGACACGGCGAGCTGGTTCTTGAAGTCCTGAATCATCTCCGCGTCCCAGCCGGTGCCGGCGAAGGGGGCGACCTTGCCCTCCACGCGCACCAGGGAGAAGGGACGCAGGGGCGGCAGACGCTCGCCCACCGCGGCAATCTGCTTCAGCGCCACCGCGGCCCGGGGCGCGCCGGTGACGCGGGCCCAGGCGTTGCCGGTGCCCAGCGGCAGCACGCCGATGGCCGGCAGCGCCACGCCCGCCATGCGCAATTCATTGAGGAGCCCGGTAATCGTGCCGTCCCCTCCACCGGCGAGCAGCAGCCTGGGAGGGTTGGGCCGGAGTGTGTCGGAAATCCAGGTCCGTGCCTCCTCGAGGGAGCGGGTGAGCGCCACGCGCGCCCGGGGGAGGAAGCGCTCCACGAGGCCTCCGACTCCTTCGGTGCCTCGGCGGGCGCGCAGGTTCACGAGTACGGCGATGTCGGTCATGGCGGGCGGACTCTCCCCAGGCTGTGTCATGGCCCGGTCACAGCGCCGCAACCCGGGGCGGCTCGTGACGCAAAGATGACCCTCAGCTGGCCAGCGCGTGGGCCACACGCACTCCGAGTCTTCGTCCCGCCCCTCCCCTGCGGAAGGAGGCGGCCGCTACCGCCAGTCCTCCGGCCCACAGCAGGCGGCGCAGCCACTGCTTGCCGGCCGAGTGGTAGCCACCGGAGGTGCCGGTGCCCTCGGCCATGGGCCGGAAGAGGCTGCCGGAGGTGTGTCCCTGGCGCACCTTCTCGAAGTGCTGGGACTCGGTGACGCCGCGCATGGTGCGCTCGAAGGTGGCCGGCATGAGGCCGTGCATGGCGGCGAAGCTGCGGGCGGCGGGGCCGACCATGATTTCGTGCTTGGGGCTGCGCAGGACGCGGAGGATGGCGCGGGCGACGCGCTCCGGCGTGTACACGGGCTCCACGGGGCGGATACGCCAGCCGGTGTAGTTGGCGGTGTGCTGCCACAGCGGCGTGTCGATGGCGGCGGGGAGCACGGTGCACACGTCGATGCCGGTGTTGAGCAATTCCTGGCGGACGGAGGAGGAGAAGCCCCGCACGGCGTGCTTGGAGGCGACGTAGGCGCTGACGTACGGCGCGGCGACGGTGCCGAAGGTGGAGGAGACGTTGACGAGGGTGCCGTAGCCCTGGTGGCGGAACTGCGTCACGGCGACGCGGGTGCCGGTGACGGTGCCGAAGAAGTTGGTCTCCATGAGCTGGCGGAAGGCGTCGTCGGGCGTCTCCTCGAGGCTGCCCATGAGGTAGACGCCCGCGTTGTTGATCCACGCGTCGAAGTGGCCGAAGGCGTTGAGGGCCTCGTCGGCGAGGTGGCGCACGGCGGCGGAGTCCGACACGTCCGTGGGGACGACGAGGGCGCGGACGCCGTGGGACTCGCACTCGCGGGCGAGGTCATCCAGTGGCTCCTCGCGGCGGGCGGCGAGGACGACGTGGGCGCCCTTCTTCGCCAGGGCGAGCGCGGTGGCGCGGCCGATGCCACTGGATGCGCCGGTGATGACGATGACTCTTTCCTTCCAGGCACGCTTCATAAGCCACGGTCTCCTTGCCGGGCCGAGCCCCTGCCCCCATGGTCCCAACCCCTCCGCCAAGATGGGGATGGCACGTTGCGACGCACCCGGCCATCGCAAGCCCTCTTGGGGGGCAGGCGGCGGAGCGGACGGGGGTCCACGGTCGGGACGGGGGCCGTCCATACTCCCTTGGGGGTTCGGTCTGGATGGATAGGGACTGGGGGCCGGCAAGGGTCGGAAATGACTTGGGTTTCTGGGGAGCGGGGCGGTTTTGAGGAAGGCGGGCAGGCTTGGTATGTGCGCCCGACTGTCGGGTAACCGACGGAACGCTCCCTGCACCGGCCCCGAGCCATGAACTCCCCAAGACCTTTCTTCCTGCTGCCCTGGGTGGCTGTCGTCCTGCTGTCTTCACCGGCGTGCATCAGCGTGCCGGATATCGAACCCGCGAAGGCGGAGGTGCGCATCACCTCGCCGGAGGGGCTGGCCTACACGAAGGGTGTGCTGGAGGTCCGGCTGGAGGTGACGGGGCATACGCCCGAGCGCGTCGAGCTGCTGAAGGACGGGGAGGTGTTGGCGGAGGTGGCGGCGCCGTACGTGTATGCGTGGGACACGGCGGAGGTGGCGGAGGGGACGCACCTGTTGGTGGCGCGGGCGGTGTTCGGGGAGGTGACGTTCGCCAGCGAGGCGCGGGAGGTGGTGGTGGACCGGACGCCGCCGACGGTGGTGTCTCGGACTCCGGAACCGGGGGCCCAGGATGTCTGGGTGAAGAGCCCCATCCAGGCCGTGTTCTCCGAGCCGGTGAAGGTGGGCACGCTGACGAATGAGTCCGTGCGGCTGACGGTGGGTGGGGTGGAGGTGGCCCGGACGGTGTCGGTTTCGGGGGATGGGAGGACGGTGACGGTGGTGCCGACGACGACGGTGGCAACGCCGAACACAGTGGCGCTGGCCATTTCGGAGGGCGTCACGGATCTGGCGGGAAACAAGGCATCGCTGCCCTCAGGCAATTGGACCTGGGCCCTGCCACGGCTCCTCCTCTACCCACCGCTTTCGGCATCATATCCAGACCCATCACTCATGAATGCGCCAATCGTCCGACTCGACAGGAATGGGAATCCTGTTGTCGTCCGTGAGGAATTTGACGGCAAGAGCATGAACATTCTCGTTGTTCGATGGACGGGGAGTGCGTGGGAAAAGCTTGGCGATGGGCTGAAAACGAGGCCCACCTCGGATTTCTTCGCGGATTCGCCATCAATCCAGATCGATCCAGATGGTCGACCGATCGTCGCCTGGCACGAGGGAATGGGCTATGAGTCAGAGAACCATCTCCACGTAGCGCGGTGGACGGGCACGTCTTGGGAGCAATTTGGCGATCCCATTGGCATCCTGCCCCAACGCACACATGCATTGGGCATCTCGCTCCAACTCACTTCAAAGGGAATCCCTACAATTGCTTTCAACATGGATCCCGAGGATGTCGAAGGCGCCGCAATCCACGTGTATCAGTGGTCCGAAGCGGGCTGGGCCCCCGTAGGCACTCCTCTCTACGGCGACACAAGCTCGAACTCACAACGGCCCACCTTGTCACTGGATTCCGCTGACAACCCTTCCGTTGCGTTTACCGACGGCCAGAAACTCTACGTTCGACGCTGGACCGGAAGCGTGTGGGAGGAAATGGCTCACTACGTTGCTGCCTACGACCACCACTATGTCAGTAACGCCGAAATTGCCGTCAACAGCAGCAACAAACTCTTCGCGTTCTGGATGCTCCGAGAGAACTCCAGCACCAAAACAGAAACCATACTCAGCCAATGGCACAACAATGAATGGCTGACACTAGAAATCCCTCTCGATACTTCACCTGGTGTCGATTCAAGCTTCCCGGTCTTTCAAAAAAGCTCCAGCAGCCAGCTACAAGCCTCTTGGAGCGAACTCATCGAAACAGAATTACGCATCAACATCTATCGGCAGGCGGGCGAGACATGGGACCTCATCACCCATCCCCTCGAAATGGAGAGCGCAAATCCATACCGTTTCTCTCCCTCGTCGCTCGACAGCGACACACACGAAAACACAGTAATTACGGGGTTTAGATCCTACCCGTCGCGCTCCAACTATTTGGAACCCGTCGCATACCGTCTCAATCATTAACTGCATCCTCGAAGGAATTCCCTGGCCCTTCATCGAGGCAAAGCACGAATGAAATTCCTACTCATAGCTACAGCATGTTTGTTACCAGTCCTTTCGTCAGCGGCACCGCGGCGCATGGTCGTCGCCAGCGGCGACTGCACGGACGCGGAGCTGGGCGGCCAGACCAAGGCGTTCCTGGACACGCTCACGTCCCGCCCCGAGCAGGACGTGCTGAGCGCCACCGAGTTCGGTGAGCGGCTCTTCCCCCAGTCCTCCAAGAGCTTCGAAGACCTGCAGCGCCAGCTCGAAGCCGCCCAGGACCACTTCTACGAGGGGCGCAACAGCAAGGCCGCCCAGTCCCTCGACGAGGCCCTCCAGCAAATCACCCGACTCCCCGTGGGCGAGCCGCGCTGGAAGCTCTACGTGGATGCCCAGCTCCTCCACGGCCTGAACTACCGCGCCCTGGGCAAGCCCAAGGAGAGCGACGCCGCGTTCCGCAACGTCCTCCGGCTCCAGCCCGACTACGAGCTCGACCCGGACCTGTTCGCCCCCTCCGTCCGCCAGGGCTTCGACAAGCTCCGGCGTGAACTCGCCAAGACTCGCAAGGTAAGGCTGTCCGTGAAGTCCACGCAGCCGGCCTCGGACGTGTACCTGGATGGACTCAAGGTCGGACAGACGCCCGTGACGCTGGAGGTGGCCGCAGGCACCTACGACATCACCCTGGTGAAAGGCACCACCACCAGCTTCCCGCGCCAGGTCCAGGTGCAGGGCGCGGACATGCCCCTGCTCATCGACGTGGCCTACGAAGGCTCCGTCTCCACCAGTCCTTTTCCGTGCCTCGCGTCCCGGGACGGCAATGACGAACGGACGCTCAGCCACTCCGTCCGGCTGGGCGGCACGCTCGGCGTGGAGGAGGTCATCGTCGTCCGTCTGGAGCGCCCGAGCAGCGGGCCGAAGTGGTTCGCCGCCACCGTGCTCAACGTCGAGGGCGGCCAGAAGCTGCGCGAGGGTGGTTTCAAGACGCAGGGTCTCGATGCTCCGGCGGAGGCCCTCTCGGCCCTGGTGGACTTCGTCACCACCGGCCGCTCCCCCTCCAACCTCGTGGTGATGAACGCCAACGGCAAGGCGCCGTGGGAGCAGCCGGGCAGCGCGGACAAGTCGGGCGGCTCACAAGCGGGGATGGACCTCAACGCGCCCAGTCTCCTCTCGGAGGGCGTGGAGGACACGGCGGTCCCCCGCTCCACCTCCGGTCTGCGCACCGCGTCCTATGTGGCGCTCGGAGTGGGCGCGGCGGCACTGGGCGGCGCGGGCGTGGTGCGACTCCTCGCGCAGAAGGACCTGGATGCGCTGGAGAAGCGGCTCGACAACGGCCGCATCCTCTCGACCGACAAGGAGTCCCTGGTGCTCCGTGACTCGCTGGCCCAGAAGGGCAATGTCCTGACCGGGCTGCTCGTTGGTGGAGGAGCCGCGGTGGCGACCGGCGCCGTGCTCTTCCTGCTGTCGCCGTCCTCGGCAACGCCTCCTCCTGTGTCCGTGGGCGTCGCCATGGACGGAGAGGGCGCGTCGGCCACACTGTCCGGCTCCTTCTGAGGCTGCCGTCATGGCGTGTCCTGGCCATTGCGCCAGGACGCCCGTGGGCCGGGCCAACTCACGGAACGACAGCGTGCGACTCACCGGGCGCGTAGAGTGCGCGCATGATGCGTGCCCTCCTCGTCCTGCTGTTGGCCACGAGCGCCTCCGCCGCGGCCCCTCGCACCTTCCGCGTCGACTACTTCCACACCGGCAACGCCACCGAGGAGCGCTTCAGCCTCGATAAGGCGGTCATCGAGCCGCTGCCCTGGCCCGGGCACCCCGCGCGCGCCATCGACGAAACGAACCTCGGCAAGTACCTCTTCGAGGTACGTGACAGGAAGACCAACCGGCTCCTGTTCTCGCGCGGCTTCGCCTCCATCTACGGCGAGTGGGAAATCACGACCGAAGCGAAGAGCATGCACCGCACCTTCCACGAGTCGCTGCGCTTTCCCGCGCCGGAAGGCCCCGTCCAGGTGCTCCTCAAGAAGCGTGACGCGCAGAACGCCTTTCGCGAAATCTGGTCGCTCGTCGTGGACCCGAAGGACATGTTCGTGGACCCGTCCTCTCCGCCGGCCCCAGGCCCGCTGCTGAAGCTGGTGGAGAACGGGCCGTCGGAACAGAAGGTGGACCTGCTCATCCTCGGCGACGGCTACACCGAGGCAGAGCGCCCCAAGTTCGAGAAGGACGCCCGCCGCATGGCGGACATCCTCTTCACCTTCTCGCCCTTCAAGGAGCGCAAGGGGGACTTCAACGTCTGGGGATTGATGCCCGCCGCCGCGCAGTCCGGCATCTCCCGGCCGTCCACCGGCATCCACCGGCGCTCGCCCGTGGGCACCACCTACGACGCCTTCGGCAGCGAGCGGTACGTCCTCACCTTCGACAACAAGGCGTTCCGGGAGACGGCCGCCTTCGCGCCCTACGAGTTCGTGGAAATCCTGGCCAATGGCAATACCTACGGCGGCGGAGGCATCTTCGGCCTCTACGGCACCGTGGCCGCCGACAGCCTGTGGGCGCCGTACGTCTTCGTCCACGAGTTCGGCCACCACTTCGCCGGACTGGCCGACGAGTACTACACCTCCGAGTCCGTCTACGTCCCCACCGAAGAGCGCCTGGAGCCCTGGGAGAAGAACGTCACCGCGCTCCATGACCCGGAGCAGTTGAAGTGGAAGCACCTGGTGGCGCCGGGCACGCCGCTCCCCACGCCCTGGAACAAGGAGGGCTACGAAAACCACTCCAACACCGTGCAGAAGCAGCGGCGCCAGATTCGCGCCCAGCGCAAGCCGGAGACGGAGATGGACGCCCTCTTCGTGGCCCAGCGGGACTGGGAGGAGAAGTTCCTGTCCTCTCAGAAGTTCTCGGGCCGCGTGGGTGCCTTCGAGGGCGCCATGTACGAGCCAAGGGGGTATTTCCGACCCCAGCTCGACTGCGTGATGTTCACCCGGGACAGGGTGCCGTTCTGCGCGGTGTGTCAGAGCGCAATCACGGAGGTCATCGACCTGTACGCGGGGCCGGCGGCGAAGGCTCCGCGCGCCAGTCCTTGAACACCTGACAATTCAAGCGTTCCCCGAGTGAAATGCCCGTGACTCGGGGGTCGGACAATGGACCCTCTCCGGGTTCGGGTGTAAGGGGGGCGAAGACCTTGTATCCCTGGGAGGGGAACGCATGCTGAGACGGAATTGGCTTCCGGCTCTTTTGACCGCCGTGCTGGTCACGGTGGGCACGGGCTGTGGAGACGAGTGTACCGACGCGTTCGACTGTCGTAACGACAACGGGCAGCCGGACCCGGGCAGGGAATGGACCTGCAACGACGGCACGTGCGGGCAGCGTGACATCACCCAGCCGCCTCCCGCGGATGCGGGCACCGACGCGGGCACGGATGCCGGGACGGATGCGGGCACGGATGCCGGGACGGATGCGGGCACCGACGCGGGAACTGACGCGGGCACGGATGCCGGCACCGACGCGGGCGTGAAGACGTGCACCGACACGGTCGAAGGCGCGGGCCAGGACCTGGGCTGCACCGCCGCGACTCCTGTCTGCGATACGGCGAACGACAAGTGCGTGGCGTGCCTCGACTCGGCTCAGGCTGGTGCCCAGGACACGGGCTGCGCGGCCACGGCGCCCATCTGTGACACCACCGCAGCCAGCGGCGCGGGCGTGTGCAAGGTGTGCCTCGACTCGGCGCAGGGCAACGCGGCGGACCAGGGCTGCAACTCACCCACCAACATCTGCGATACCACCGCGGCCGGTGGCGCCGGTGAGTGCAAGGTCTGCGTGACGACCAGCGGAACCACTGTCGGCTGCCAGGGCACCCAGACCTGCAATGCGGCGGGCACGGCCTGCGAGGGCTGCGCTGATGACACTTCGTGCGCCACGGAGACCCCGGTCTGCCGCACGGATACGCAGCCGACCACCTGCGTCGAGTGCACTACTGACAGCCGTGCCCGTTGCGATGCGAGCAAGCCGTCGTGCAACAGCAATTTCTGCGGCTGCTCTTCGGATACGCAGTGCTCGGACGCGCCGGATAGCAACCGCGACTTCTGCGACACCACGGCCAACAACAACCGCGGCGTTTGTGAGGTGTGCATCACGGACGCCAACTGCGCCTCCGTGGACGCGACCCGGCCCATCTGCAACAACCGGACGGCTTGCGTGCAGTGCCTCACCAACGCGAACTGCTCGCTGACCCAGGTGTGCAATGCCTCGGGTACTTGCGAGAACTCGACCGTCACCACGACTCCGGCGGAGACAAGCGCGCAGATTACGGCCTTCCTGTCGGCCGCGTTCGGGACCGTCGACCTGCCCATCACGGGCGCGTTCGTCACCTACATCAAGCCTGCGGTCGCGGGCAGTGGCACCACCGACAAGCCGGGATTCTTCGTCCAGGCCGAGGCGGCGGGCCCTGCGATGTTCGTCTCTGACGCGACGGCGCTCGGCCAGGTCGCTGTTGGTGACCGGGTGAGCTTCACCGTCACAGAGCGTAGCAACTCCGCACCCTCCGGCGACGCTGGCGTTATCACCACGGGCATGCGTATCGCGCTCACCGTGAGCAACCTGACGGTCGTCAGCAGGGGCCATCCGGTCCAGAACCTGTCCGGTGCGACTCCCGCCGGCCTCAAGACCAACGCCTCTACTGCTTCCAATCTGGATACGGCGGACATCTACGAGAGCCGGATCATTACTCTCAGCGGCACCATTGCCGATGCGGGAACGTCCAGTGGCGGCGGCTTCACGGCCTACCCCATCACCACTGAGGAAGAGACCCAGCAGGACCCTAACATCCGGTTCCGCGTGCCTGCGACGCTGGTCAATGAGGTTGATATCGTCCCCACCTGCGCCTTCACGATTTCGGTGGGGCCGGTGTGGCGGTTCAACCTGGTGACCCAGCCGTCGGTCTTCAACGCCTCTGAAATCCAGCTGACGAACTGCCCCGCGCCGAAGTTCGTCAACGCGGCGGCGACCTCGTTGACCGAGGTTGGGCTGACCTTCGACCGCAGCATCGCCCCGGCGAGCATCACCAACCCCGCGGAGCAGTTCACCTTCACCGGCGGACTGACGGCTTCATCCGCCCGTGTGAGCGGCAAGCAGGTCTTCGTGACCACCAACGAGCAGACGGCGGGAACGAGCTACTCGGTCACGGTGGCCTCTTCCGTGAAGGACCAGGCTGGAGGTTCCGTGTCCACCTCGGGCTCGGCCAACACGAAGACCTTCAAGGGCTTCCGCGTCCCTGCGGTTCTTCGTATCACCGAAGTGCAGCCGAATACGGCCTCCGCCACCAACCTCGACCTTGTCGAGCTGCAGGTACTCAGCGCCGGCACGACGGACGGGCTCGTGGTGCAGCAGGATGTGAACTCGCCTGTTGTGCTGGCTACCCTTCCGGATGTGGACGTCGCACAGGGTGACATCATCGTGGTGCACATCAATGGCACGGCTCAGAATGATGAGAGGACCGCGAAGAACCAGTTCCCCGCGAGCGGTACTGCGAGCAACTACGACAACGCGTGGGACTTCAGGGGCGGCACCGCAGGCATCACCTATTCCACCCGCGTCATCTTGGTGAAGGATGTGGCCGGGCAGATTCAGGATGCGGTGCCCTTCAAGAACACCGCGAACAACCCTCCGGGGGCGTTCCCCGGCCAGCTCCAGGCGATCCAGGCCGCGGGCCAGTGGCTGCCTGCGGACTGCGGCGGCGAACTCTGTTCGACCACTTCCAACCCGACTGCGGTAGGAATCACAGCTGACTGGACGGGCATCCCGAACAGCGCCACGCCTGCGTCCAACTCGGTTCGCCGGATCAGCGCCACGGACAACAACACCGCGGCTGACTGGGCGGTGGGTGCGCCGTCGTGGGGCGCTGCCAATCCGTAACCTGAGTCCTCAGGACTGAAACACCCGGGCCGCGGCTCCTTCGAGAGCCGCGGCCCTTTTCTTTTCAGGTGGGTGTGCGACGACCCGGGGCCCCTATCCGTCCAACACAGTACAGTGACGCCCTTTTCTTCCGTGGGCCCTGCTGTGCCGGGCCGGAGCTTCCATGCGGTTCCCGCGCGCCCTGTCGCTGCTGCTCTCCCTGATCCTCACCGCGTGCCCCGGCTCCGAGCCCATCGTCCCCTTCGTTCCCCTCACGGACGCGGGTTCGAACACGGGTGACGGGGGTGATTCGTCCCTCACGCTCACCACCGAAGAGCTCCCGGCCGCCACCGTCTCCCAGCCCTACCGCGTCACCCTCGCCGCCTCCGGCGGCTCGCCCGCGTACTCGTGGCAGCTCATCCAGGGCGCCCTGCCCGCGGGCCTGTCCCTCTCCATTGCAGGCGAAATCGCCGGCACCCCCTCCGCGCCGGGCTCCACCTCCTTCACCGTCGAGGTCCGCGACTCGGCCGGCCGGTTCGCGCGCAGGATGCTTGGCATCGACGTCCGCGGCTCCAGCTTCGAGGTCGCCACCGCCTCGCTTCCAGACGCGTATCTCGGCAGTGAGTACACGCCCCTGCTCTCCGCCTCCGGCGGCACGGCCCCGTACATCTGGGTCCTCGCGGGCGGCTCGCTGCCCTCGGGCCTGCGCCTGGGCGCGAATGGCCGCTTCGCTGGCACCCCCGTGGGCTCCGGGACCTTCGCTGTCACCCTCAGCGTCCAGGACGCATCCGGCCTCTCCGCCCAGAGAGACCTCACGCTGTCCGTCTTCGCGCCCCCGTCCATCTCCGGCGCCACGCTCGACCTCGCCGTGGTCGGCGCTCCCTACTCCGCCTCCCTGAACGCCAGCGGCGGCAAGGCTCCACTCTCCTTCCGCATCGCCTCGGGCTCACTTCCGGAAGGACTTCGGCTGGAGGGCGGCTCCGTGCTCGGCACCCCCACCACCCCGGGTGCCACGTCCTTCACCGTCGAGGTCCAGGACATCAATGACCGCGCCGCGTCCGCCGCCTTCCAGCTCACCGTCCGCGGCGGCCTCACCGTCACCCCCACCACCCTGCCCGACGCGTACACCGATGCCCCCTACGGCCAGGGCCTCGCCGCAGCAGGCGGCCAGCCTCCGTACACCTGGGCCCTCACGCAGGGCTCGCTGCCCGCGGGCCTGCGACTGCTCGACTCGGGCGCCCTCGACGGCACCGCGTCCGCCGCCGGCACCACCTCCTTCACCGTCCGCGTCACCGACGCGCTGAGCGCCACCGATGAGCGCCAGGTGTCCCTCACCACGTATCCGCCTCCCTCGCTCGCCGCCGTGCCCGCCCAGAGCGCCTACGTCGGTGACAGCGTCGCGCTGCCCTTCTCCGCTTCCGCCGGCAAGGCTCCGTACCTCTTCACCGCTTCGGGCGTGCTCCCTCCCTGGCTCGCGCTCGCGGGAGAGGGGCTCCTCCATGGCAAGCCCGCCCAGGCCGGTGTCTTCAACTTCAATGTCAGCGCGCGTGACGCCAACGGCCGCACCGCCTCGCGCCCCGTCTCGTTCACCGTCCACGCGCTCCCATCCATCACCACCACCACGCTTCCGGATGGTGACCCGGGCAAGGCGTACTCCACCCGCCTCGCCGCCTCGGGTGGCCGGGCTCCGCTCACCTGGTCCCTCGCCTCCGGCTCCCTGCCCTCGGGCCTGTCGCTCGCTTCCGACGGCACGCTGAGCGGGACGCCTTTCGGCACTGGCGCCTCGTCCTTCACCGTGCGCGTCACCGATGACGGCGGTCGCACCGACAGCCGCGTGCTGTCCCTCACCGTCTACGCTCCGCCCATCGTCACCACCAGCTCGCTCCCCGACGGGTACGTGGGCGGCACGTACACCGCCAGCCTCACCGCTGCCGGTGGACGCGCGCCGCACTCGTGGTCCATCGACTCGGGCTCCCTGCCCCAGGGCCTCGCCCTCACGTCGAGCAGCGGCGCCATCACCGGGACTCCCGGCGCGAGCACCGGCACCTTCTCCCTCACCGTCCGCGTCACCGACAGCGGAGGGCGCACCTCCTCTCGCACGCTGGCGCTCGTCATGTACCGGCCGCCGTCCCTCTCCGGCCCGCCCCTCCAGCTCGACGGCTATGTCTCCGAGCCCTTCAGCGTCACGTACCTCGTCAGCGACGGGAAGCCGCCGCACACCTTCTTCACCCCGAATCCCCTGCCCACGTGGCTCGTCCTCACCAGCGGCGGCGAGCTGACCGGCACGCCCTTCGCCGCGAGCACCACCTCCGGACAGGTCGGCATCTCCGACGCCAATGGCCGCACCCACTCGCGGGCCTTCGCGCTCACCACCTACCTGCTCCCCGCTGTCGTCACCAGCTCGCTCCCCGAGGGCCGCGGTGGTGAGCCCTACCCCACCACCTCGCTGGTCGCCTCCGGCGGCAAGGCCCCGCTCACCTGGAGCATCGCCTCGGGCTCGCTGCCGGCGGGCCTCACCCTGTCCAGCACGGGAAGCATCAGCGGCACGCCCATCAGCGGCACCACTTCGTTCACCGCGCGCGTCACCGACGCCAACGGCCGCGCCGCGCTGCGCACCCTCACGCTGCCTGTCTACGTCCCGCCCCTCGTGACGACGGCCTCACTCCCCGACGCCGTCCGGGGCCAGCCCTACAGCGCCACGCTCACCGCCTCCAATGGCCGGGCCCCGCTGGTCTGGAGCCACACCGGCGCGCTGCCCGCGGGACTCTCGCTGTCCTCCTCGGGCGTCATCTCCGGCACGCCCACGGCGAGCGGCTCCGCGAGCTTCACCGTCACCGTGCTCGACGCCGAAGACAACGAGGACTTCCGCACGCTGTCGCTCAACGTGCGCGGCACGGGCGCCCCGCTCACCGTGGGCCATTGGAACCTCGAGTGGTTCGGCGCCCCCAACCAGGGGCCTCCGAACTCCACCTCCGACGGTGGCACTCCCGACGACCTGCAGATTGCCTACGCGCGCGACGTCATCGGCGACGCGGGCGTCAACGTGTGGGGCTTCGTGGAGATGGTGGACTCGGCGGACTTCGCCACCCTCAAGGCCCAGCTTCCCGGGTACAGCGGCTTCCTCGCCAACGACCTGTCCTTCGTCCCTGGCGGCTCGTCCTGGTACAGCTCCGGTGAGCAGAAGCCCGGCATCCTCTACGACAGCTCCCTCACCTGGCGCAGCGCCCAGCTCATCCTCACGGCGCAGGCCGCCGACTTCGGTGGCCGCCCACCCCTTCGCGTGGACTTCACCCTGCGCGTCGGCGGCGCGGACGTGTCCCTCGTCGTCATCGTCGTCCACATGAAGGCGTTCGAAGACGAGGTCTCCTACGGGCAGCGGCAGCGCTCCAGCGCCGCGCTCAAGAGCTACCTCGACACCACCATGCCCTCCGAGCGCGTGCTCGTCATCGGCGACTGGAACGATGACGTCGACCGCTCCATCAGCCGCGGCAATGACGGCCTGTACCTCGCCAGCCCCTTCGAGCCCTTCGTGCTCGACACGTCCCGCTACACCTTCATCACCCGGCCGCTGTCGCTCGCCGGGGAGCGCACCACCGTCTCGTACCGCGAGGCCATCGACCACACGCTCGCCACCAACGAGCTGGCGGTGGACTACCTGTCCGGCTCCGTCCGCGTGCTGCGCCCCGACAGCTGGATTCCCAACTACGGCAACGTCGTCAGCGACCACTACCCCGTCGTCAGCCAGTACGCCCTGGGCGGCGGAGGCAACTCGGAGCCCTCGTCCCCGCCCAGGCTGTTCATCAACGAAATCCTCGCCAACGAGCCCGCCGGAGATGGTGGCGTGGGCGACCCCCACTTCGAGTTCATCGAGGTGCTCAACTTCGGCGACTCCAACGCGGACCTCTCCGGCTGGAGCCTGTGGGACTCGGCCGTCGCGCGGCACGTCTTCCCCTCGGGGACGACGCTCGCGCCGGGCCGCGCCTTCGTCGTGTACGGCGGGCCTCGGGGCTTCGAGGCCGGCACGCCCAACACGCTGGCCGCGTCCACCGGACAGCTCGGTCTCAACAACGATGGCGACGTCCCCAGCCTCCGCGCTCCCGACGGCGGCATCGTGGACATGGTGGGCTACGGCAGCACCATCGACAACGTGTCCATCAACCGGATGCCGGACGCCGTGCCCGACGCGGGCTGGGTCCCCCACACCACGCTCAATCCGGGACTCGGCTCCTCCGCGGGCCGGCGCGCGGACGGCGGCGCGTTCTGACACGCCAGCCCGCGCGGGGGACACGGGCTCAGCGCAGCCGCGGGGCTTCTTCGCCCCGCGGGCCGGGACGCGTGTCCCGGCCGGGCAGCACTTCCACCTGGCGCGCCACCAGCCCTCCCGCGCCCTCGTCGTAGTGCACCCGGACCTCGTCGTCCTTCTGCATCGCCCTCAGCGGCACGACGTCCTTGCCCACCACAAGCCGCGTGTCCGGGCTCACCTCGAACTCGTGCTCGGTGCCTTCCGCGTCGCGGATGAGGAGCTCATCGTCTCCGACCCAGGACACCTGGCCCAGCACGCTCCGCGCGGACTCGGGACGACCAGAGCCGCCCTGTCCCGGCTCGGGCTCGGGCTGCGGTGTCAGCTCGGAGGGCCCCTTCAGGTTCTCCGGCTCCGGTGCCCGCTCCTTCGAGGCCATGAGCCCCCGCAGGACATCGGAGCGTCCTTCTCGCTCGCCCGCCGAGGGATTCGACGGCCCCTCGGCCTCGTTCCGGCACCCCAGCGCCAGGCTGCCCACCACGAGCGCCACACATGTCCAGCCGCGTCTGCTGGTCATCGTCCCCTGCCCTCCTGCCCGTGCAAGAAGTCCGAGGGCCCGGGCCCGCAGCCCCGGTTTCCCTCCCCTCCCATCAAGATGCGAACGGTCCAGGCGGCCGAGAACCCAGCGGCTCCAACCTCCCGGACCCCAGGGAGGGCGGGCAGGCGGCAGAGCACCGTGCCGCCTGCCCGGACGAGCGCGGCTACTTCGCGGACTCGATGACGTAGATGAGCGTCACCTTCGCCTGCACCGTCTGCTCCTCCGGCTGGATGGGCGTCGTGGCCGCGCGGGTGTCCGCCATCTCCGCCATCGCCAGCCGCGCCGCGTACAGCCTCGGGGGCTCCGTCACCGTGCTCGCGTCCAGCACCGCGCCCAGCTTCACGTTCAGCGCCGCCGCCAGCACCTCCGCCGACTTGCGCGCCCGGGCCACGGCCTGGCGCAGCGCCTCGCCCTGCACCGCGTCCTCACGGCTCAGCCCGAAGCGCACCTGGTCCACCCGGTTGGCTCCCGCCGCGAGCGCCTGGTCCAGCAGGCTTCCCACCCGCGACAGCTCCTTCACGTGCACGCTGACCACGTTGCTCACCCGGTAGCCCTTGAGCTTCGGCTCCTGCTCGTTGGGCGCGGGCGGCGCGTACTCCGGGTACACCGAGTAGTTGCGCGTCTGGATGTCCCGCCGCGCAATCCCCGCGGACGTCAGCGCCGCAATCACCTTCTCCATCCGCTTCGCGTTCTGCTCGCCCGCCACCTTCGCGTTCGGCGCCACCGTCTCCACCGCCAGGTCGATGAAGGCCTCGTCCGGCTGCGCCTTCACCTCGCCCGTGCCCTCCACGCGAATCGTCCGCACGGCGGGGTCCACCGGCGGGCGCGGCTGGGACACGGGCTCGGGCTGCGCGGAGGCCACCAGGCCGGTGAGCAGCAGCGCGGCGAGCAACAGGGAACGGACAGGTCGGGCAGGGAGCATGGCGCCTCCTCGGGCGTGCGGGGTCGTGATGCGACGTCGTCCCCCCAAATGACGGCAGGGCACCGCGCGGCATTCACTCCGCCTCGGTGCCCTGCCTTCTTCATCTCCCTGCCTCGGGCGCGTGCCACGAGCTGGAACCGCGGGCCCCTGGCGCGCGTCTCAGCCCTCCGCCCGGCCCAGGCTCACGGGCTCGCCGCGTCGCCGCCCGCCTCGTACGCCGCCGGGCGGGGCTGCGGCTTCGAGCTCGGACCGAGCCCCGCCACCGAGCGCACCTTCGTGGTCGCCTTGCGGCGCGCGGCCCGCAGCGCGTCCCGGCCGATGTCCATCACCGCAGACACCGCGCCCGCCACCAGGTTGCCCGGCGGCGTGTCCGGCGCCAGCGGGTGCGGCCGCGTGGGCGCCGCCTTCTTCGCCATCTCCAGCACGTCCGCCATCGTCCGCAGCTCCTGCGGGCGGAAGGCCTTCTTCACGGCCGGGAAGAGCTCGCTCTCCTCCTCCAGCACGTGCGCACGCACGCTCTCCATCAGCACGTGCACCTTCGCGTCGAAGCGCTCCGCCTCGGGCGGCATCGCGTCCAGCTCCGCGAGCACCAGCTTCACCACGTGGTGCTCCTCCAGCGCGTTCAGCACGTCGCTGCCCAGCTCCTCCGCACGCGCGCGCACCGCCGGGTAGAAGACCTGCTCCTCGATGGCGGCATGCACGGACAGCTCGTGCACCAACTGGTCCACCAGCTTGCGCTTCAGCTTGTGGGCGTTGGGGCCCGCCTTCTCGTACTTCCGGAAGAGCTGCTCCACCGTCTTGTGGTCCGCCTTCAGCAACGCGATGGCATCCATGAAAACCTCCTTGAAGTCGTGAGGCCGCGCATCCCCCGCCGAGCGCAGAACTCCTGGCGCAGCGCGGCACGTAGTGGATGGTGGGGATGGTGCCTCCCGCATGCCGGGGTGGCTCGGGGATGGCCCGCTGCCCCGCATGCCCGGCAGGCAGCCGGGCGACTTCTTCCGATCTCCACTCCGCCAGAACGCGCCGTGTGTCCTTTCAAGGGGTGCGGGTGTCACGAAGACGTGCCGCGCTCGGCTCCGGCAGCCGCGAGCGGCGGGGCTTCAGCCCGTTTCACGGGGCCTCAAGGACTTGCACCGACTTGAAGCGGACGAACACCCTGTACTCCGGTGCAATCACCGCTCGGACGGTCGCTGCCCAATGTCCGGGGCGCCCTGACCGGGTGGCGGCGTCCCGCCGGCGGCGAGCAAGGGGAAGGGGAGACACCGTGGTGAATGACACCCTGCGGGTGCGGGTCGCGAGCATCACTCGCGAGGCCGAGGACATCCTGTCGTACGAGCTGGTCGCCGAGGACGGAGGCGCGCTGCCCGGCTTCGAGCCCGGTGCCCACCTCCAGGTGCGAGTCCCGGGGCCGGGGGACTTCGTGCGCTCGTACTCGCTCTGCAATGACCCGGACGAGACGCACCGCTACGTCATCGCCGTGCACCTGGACGGCAAGGGGCGCGGTGGCTCGCGCGCCATGCACGAGCGCGTCCACGTGGGTGACGTGCTGGAAGTGGGCGCGCCCACCAACAACTTCCCCCTGCTCTTCGCGCGCAGCTACGTGCTGGTGGCGGGCGGCATCGGCATCACCCCGATGCTGGCCATGGTGCGGATGCTCGAGCGCACCGGGGCGAACTACACGCTGCACTACTGCTCCCGCACGCCCGAGCGCACCGCCTTCCGCGAGCTGCTCTCCACCGCGCCCTTCGCGGACCGCGTGCGCTTCTACTTCGACGGCGGAGACCCGTCGAAGGGCCTGGACGTGAAGGCGCTGCTGGCCACCCGCGGGCCGGGGGCGCGCCTGTACTGCTGCGGCCCCGCGGGCCTGATGAAGGCCGTGCGCGACGCCGCCACGCACCACCGCTGGCCCTGGGAGAAGGTGCACTTCGAGTCCTTCACCGCCGAGGGCACCGGCGCCGCCTCCGGACAGGTGGACTCCGACTTCGAGGTGTCCATCCGCAGCACCGGCCAGGTGCTCAACGTGCCCGCCGGGCAGTCCGTGCTCAACGTGCTGCGCCGCAACGGCGTGCGCGTGCAGAGTGACTGCGAGGCCGGCTCGTGCGGCACGTGCGTCACCCGCGTCTGCGAAGGCCAGCCCGAGCACCGCGACACGTTCTTCCAGCAGGAGCCCGCGGGCGACAAGCGCATGCTCGTCTGCGTGTCTCGCGCCCGCTCCAAGCGGCTGGTGTTGGACTTGTAGCCTCGGGGCTACGCGGCCCGCTCGGAGGCCGCGCGGCGGACGCGCGCGACCTCGGTGCGGATGAGCTTGCGCAGGGCCTCGGGGTCGAAGGGCTTCTCCACCCGGGGGTTCTCCACCCGCTCCAGGAACGTGCGCGCGGCCGGCGTGAAGGCCCCGCCGGTGATGAAGACCACCCGCTCGGCGACGCGCGGTGCGGTCCGCTGCAGTGCCTCGAACAGGTCCATGCCCGTCATCTCCGGCATCATCAAGTCACAGAGCACGATGTCGTAGCGCAGCTCCGGCGCCGTCAGCTGCGCCAGGGCCTGCCTCGCGCTCACCAGCACCTCGACGTCGTTCTCCCGCGACAGCGTGCGGCGGATGGCACCGCTCACCAGCGCATCGTCGTCCACCACCAGCACGCGGCCACGCGCCGGCACGGGGCCCTCGCCAGGCACCTGCCCCTCGGCTGACTCCGGCGACGGGATGTCCGTGCGGGGCTCGCGGGAAGCGCCCTGCGCGTCCGGAGCCTGCGCTCGCGCCACTTCGTGGAGGGCTCTCGCGGAGGAGGTGGGCTCGACACCCGAGGTCGAAGCCCGCGACGCGGTGGCTCCGGCATCCCCGTTCGGCGTGAGGGGGGCGGGGGGAGTGGCTGCCTCCGAGCCTGTTCCCGACAGAGTGCCCCGTGCCTGCACCGGCACGGCGGGCGACGACAGCGAATCCCGCGCGGAGCCCCGCCCCGGCGCGGGGGCCACCGACTGCGGCTCGCGCGCGGTGCTCCAGCCCTGCACCGCGGGCACGGACGGCGACTCGCGCGCGGCGCCCTGCACCTTCACCGCTGGCACCGCGCCCGCTTCACGCACCTCGCGTTGCACCTGCGCCGCCGAGGCCGGCTTCGACTCCTGCGCGGTGCCCTGCACCTTCACCGCTGGCACCGCGCCCGCTTCACGCACCTCGCGCTGCACCTGCGCCGCCGATACTCCCGCTTCACGCACCTCGCGCTGCACCTGCGCCGCCGAGGCCGGCTTCGATTCCAGCGCGCTGCCCTGCACCTGCACCGCGGGCGCCGCTCCCGCGTCACGCACCTGCGCCGCCGAGGCCGGCTTCGACTCCTGCGCGGTGCCCTGCACCTGCACCGCCGGCACCACTCCGGACTCACGGGCGACGCGGGGCGCCGCCGGCACCGCAGTGGACTCGGGGGGCGCGCGCCTGAGCGTCACGCGGAACACCGCGCCCCGGCCCGGCTCGCTCTCCACGGAGATGGTGCCCCCCATCGCCGACACGTACGCGTGGCACAGCGACAACCCCAGCCCCGTGCCCACGCCCGGCGGCTTCGTCGTGTAGAACGGGTCGAAGATGCGCCCGAGCGCCTCCGGGGCGATGCCCATGCCCGTGTCGCGCACCTCCGCGACCACCATCCCATTCGGCGCCAGCCGCGTGACGAGCCGGACCTCGTTCTCCTCCGCCCGCCCCTCCGGCAGCGCCTGCGCCGCGTTGATGAGCAGGTTCAGGAACACCTGCGCCAGCCGCGCCTCGTTGCCCTCCACCCTCGGCACGTCACCGTAGTCCCGCGCCAGCTTCGCGCGGGGGCGCAGCTCGGCCATCGCAATCTTCACCGCCGAGTCCAGCACCGCGTGCAACTCCACCGGCCCCTGCTTCTCGTCGTCCGGCCGCGAGAAGGTCTTCAAGTCCCGGACGATGCGCCGCACCCGGTCCGCGCCATGCAGCGCCTCGCGCAGCGCCTGGCTCACCTCGCGCAGCCTCAACCCCGCGCCCCGCATCTCCCCCAGCTCGCGCGCGAGCGCTTCCGCCTCCTCGCTCGCGTGCTCCAGGTTCGACACGATGTACGCCAACGGGTTGTTGATTTCGTGCCCCACCCCCGCCGCCAGCTGCCCCACCGCCGCCATCCTCCCCGCCTGGACGAGCTGCGCCTGCGTCTGCCGCAGCGTGCGCATGTGCGCTTCCAGCTCCTCGTTCGCCCGCGCCAGCGCCCGCGTGCGGTCCTGCACCCGCTCCGCCAGCCACCGCTCGCGCGCCTTCAGCTGCCCCACGCGCAAGAGGTACACGCTCACGCCCAGAAGCCCCGCCCCCAGCACGCACAAGAGCCAGAACCCCGTGCGCTGCCAGAGCCTGGGCTCCAGCGCCACGTCCAGCACCACCGGCGCGGACCAGGCGCCGTCGCGGCCCTCCGCCTGCACCTCGAAGCGGTAGCTGCCCGGGCGCAGCCCCGTGTACGTGGCCATGCGGGCTTCCGCGTTCACCCAGCCGTCGTCGTGCCCCTTCAGCTGGTAGCGGAAGCGCAGCCGCGCCGCGTCCACCGGTGAGAAGGCCGTGAAGCGAATCTCCAGCCGCGAGCCTCCCGGCGGCAGCTCCACCCGCCCCGCCACCGGCACCGGCTGTCCCTGCACCCGCACCTCTTCAATCCGCACCTCGGGCGGCTGACGGCTCGCGTGCACCTGCACCGGGTCCACCGAAATCGCGCCGCTCAGGTTGGTGAACCACAGCCGCCCGTCCTTCGCCCTCCAGCCGGACGGCTGCGTGTTGCCGTTGCACTCGGCGCTGCGCATGCCGTCGCGCTGGTCGAAGTCCAGCGAGGACACGCGCGGGCGCTTCTTGTCCGCCACCTCCTCCAGCTCGCGCCGCGACACGCGGGACACGCCCTTGTTGCTGCTCATCCACAGGTGCCCGTCCCCGTCCGGCACCAGGCTGAACACCGCGTCGTCGTACAGCCCCTGCTGCACGGTGAAGCGCGCCCACTTCTCCTCGCGCCACCGCCCCAGCCCCGTCTCCGTGCCCACCCACAGCGTGCCGTCCTCGTCCGCCAGCAGCGCCAGCACCAGGTCTCCCGGCAGCCCGTCCTTCTGCGTGTAGTGGCGGAAGCCCTTCTTGTCCCCCTCCCAGAGCATGAGCCCCGCCTCCGAGCCGAACCACACCTGCCCCCGCGAGTCCTCGGTGATGACGATGACCGGGTGGGTGAAGCCCTGCTTCGCGGCGAACAGCGTGGCGTCGCCCTCGTGGATGCGCACCAGCCCCGACTGCGTGCCCACCCAGATGTCGCCCCGCGAGTCCACCAGGATGGCCGTCACCACGTCCTGGGGGCCCCCCTGCTCGCGAGCAAGCTTCGTGAAGCGCTTGCCGTCATACCGGTACAGGCCTCCGACGGTGCCCACCCAGAGCGTCCCGTCGGCCGCCTCGTGAATCGCGGGGATGACCTTCTCCGCCAGCCCCTCCTCCGCGCCCACGTGGCGGAAGACGCCGTTCTCCAGGCGGTACAGGCCGGCGCCCACGGTGGCAATCCACATGGTCCCCCGCCGGTCCTCCAGCACGGCGCTGACCGTGCCCTCCGGGTCCAGCCCCTCGGGCAGGCCGTAGGTGGAGAACGAGCCGTCACGCAGGCGGAACAGCCCCGAATACGTGCCCACCCACAGGTGCCCGTCCCGGTCCTCCAGCAGGGACAGCACCTCGGCCTCCACCAGCCCGGTGCCGGGCACGGGCGCGCTGAAGCCGTCCGCGGTGTGCCGCACCAGGCCGCCGCGGCGCGTGCCCACCCAGAGCGTCCCGTGCGTGTCCGTGAACAGCGCGGTGACGGAGGTCGCCGGCAGTCCCTCGTCAGCGGTGTAGCGCCGGGCCACCGTCCCGTCCCAGGAGACGAGCCCCGAGCTGGTGCCCACCCACAGCACGCCCGACGAGTCCCGGCTCAGCGCATGAATCTCCGGCCGCGCCTTCGGCACCGGAAGGGCGAAGGCGCCTTGCTCCACCTCGCCGCCCACCACCCGCGCCAGCCCGTTCTTCGTGCCCACCCACACCGAGCCGCCCTCGCCCCGCGTCAGCGCGGTGACGTACGAGGACGGCAGCCCCTGCTCCATGGTGAACTGGCGCGCCGCCCCGTCTCCCAGCGGCACCTGCCACAGCCCCACCGTCGTGCCCACCCAGAGCACGCCCTCGCCCACCAGCAGCTCCTCCACCTTCACGCCGTCCAGCGGCGCGGCCGCGCCCCGGGCGCGCTCGAAGCGGCCGTCGCGGTACGACACCAGGCCCTGCTGGGTGCCCACCCACAGCGTGCCCGACGCGTCCTCCGCGAGCGCCTTGATGGTGTGGTTGCGCAGCTCCTCCGTGTTGCGCTTGTCGAAGACGACGAAGCGCGCCCCGTCGAAGCGCACCAGCCCTTCCCACGTGCCCAGCCACAGGTAGCCGTCGCGCGTCTGCGCCAGCGACAAGAGGCTGTTCTGCGGCAGCCCGTCGTCGCTGCGCCAGGAGTCCTGGCTGAACTGCGAGACGCGGCGCTCCGGGTCCAGGGCCATGCCCGGCCTCGCGAGGAGGAGCCCTGCGAGGAAGAAGAGCCCGATGAGCCCACGCCACCCGGCGTGGGGCCTGTACCCCGGAATGCACATGAGGCCCCTAGTGTCCGGCAGAACGGGTCGGGAGGCCAAACGAGGTACGTGTCACCCCAGGTGGAACGTTGAGTGGGCCAGCCTCGGCGGCAGCGGCGGGGGCGCGACCTCCATCCCCTGTACAGCCCCCCACCGCTCCCGCCGCTGCCGCCCCGCCCGCCACCGACCACCACGCCGGAGCCTTCCCGGCGTCCATCTGGCCTCGACGACCGCGCTCGCCGACACGAAGCCCCGGTGGTGGTGGAGGCTTCGCCGCATCGCGCTGGACTGAAGATGAGAGCCGTTCCCCTCTGACGCCACTGCGAGAAGGCGACAGGAGGCACGTCCTCCGGTCGAACCAGGCCGGCACACCGGGCGCCGTCCGCCTCGCCCGCCTCCATTCGCGGCCCGGGGAGGCCGTCATCCGGGGAGGGCGGGAAGGTGGACACGCGGCGGCGGGCCGGCATCGTCCGGAAGTCGCGGGAATCCCGAGCTTCCGCGCGGCTCGCGCACGGGGCGCGGCGCGTCCGGGACACGGCGGCACGCGAGGTGTTCCCCGGCTGTCACGGCGGAATGTCCGTGCCACCCGGAGTCCCGGGCCAGTCTATGCTCCTGCCTCCCGAAAAGAGGGTGGATGAGCGACGGGGCGTTGTTCTCGATGGACTCGGTGAGGCCCGAGTCCCGGTACCAGTGGCACCTCTGGCTGGCGGACCTGCTGGACCTGGCGACGGCGGCGCTGGTCGGCTGGGCCGCGCTGCGCCTGCTGGAGGTGGAGCGCACGGCGGGGACGATGCTGCTCGCCGTGGCACTGGCGTGGCTCGTCGCGTCCGCGGTGGGCGGGCTCACCGGCCGGACGCTGTGGCGTCAGGTGGCCGGCGTGCGGCTGGTGCGGGGAGACGTGGCGCCGGGGCTGCCGCTGGGGCTGGCGCGGGCCGCCACCGCGCCCCTGGAGTTGCTGCTGTCGGGCGTGCTGCACCGGCGTCCGCTGGACGCGAAGCTGGGCGTGCACGCCGAGCCGGTGGCGCCAGGCGCGGGCCCGCGGCTGAAGGGCGTGGCCGTGCAATTGCCGTGGCTGGGGGTGCTGGCCGGCGCGGTGTGGCTGCTCCTCACGCCGACGAAGGCGGAGACGCTGAAGTACCTGGGGAAGACGCTGACCGGCTGGCACTGCTGCCACGGCACGCGGGACTCGACGTGGGAGTGCCGGCGCTCACTGGACCGGCTGGTGCGCAACGCGCGCGGCGGGGATGCGGAGGCGAAGGCGCTGGTGGCCGACTGCCCCGTGGCCCTGGACCGGCTGAACGAGTGAGGGGCGCGGGCCCCGGCCCGCTCCGCGGGAGGCTGGCTACTTCAGCCTCCTCTTCTCCACGGTGTATTCGCCTTCGTTGCAGAAGATGCCCAGCTTGCTGGAGCCCAGGTCGAATTTCGCGTCCGGGTTGGACCTGAATTGCCTCTCGGGAACCGACCGCTCCTCGTTGGCCGCGACGTTGCCCACCAGGGCCACTCTGCGCACGGGCATCACCACCGAGCATCCGGTCCATGGCGTGGTGCCCAGGTTGCGGATCTTGATGGCCGAGTTGTTGAGGTTCTCAATCATGTTCGGCAGCGACATCTCCGCATAGAGGGCCTTCTTCTCGGGCTTCACGGGCTCCTCGACGGTGGCCGGCTCCTCGGTGTCGGTGGCCGGCTCGGCCTTGTCGGCAGCCGCCACGAACCTGGACACGTCGATGAAGAGGTCACCGTCGGCGGTCAGCAGCTTCTCTTCGAGCTCGAGGAAGACTCGCATGGGATGCAGCCTCTTCGCCCTGGCAGACGGCTCCACCACCCGGGCCTTGCCGAGCCATTCCCGCTTGTGCTTCAGCGAGGGGCCCACCACGTCCACCTCGACGTCCAGAGCGAGGCCCGCCGCACCTGCCCGCGTGACGTAGAACCTGCCGTTGTCGCGCATGACAGGGAGGACCTTCGCCGGGGTGACGTACTTCACGGTCGGCGTGGTCGTGGGAGCAGGGGTGGCAGCGGAGGTGGGCTTCTTCTTCCCGGAACCCTTCGCTGTCGTCGTGGACGCCACGGGTTCCACCGGCTCCGGCTTGCCCGGCGTCGTCACATTGCCGGCGGTGACGCTCGCCGAGGACGGCACGGCCGTCGCCGCCGGAGCGCCCTGGCCCGCGGCAGCGACCACGGTCCCTGCGTCCCCGGTGCCAGCCGTCGGAGTTCCCGTCGTCGCGGCTCCCGGGTTGGAAGCCGTGCCCGAGGTCCCCGCGGCCACCGTGCCAGCCGCCTCGGGCCCCTTCCCGGTGTTCGTCGGGGAGGCCGGCGTGTCCTTCGCCGCGGTGGCCGGAGGCTGCGCCGGGACCTGCGCCCCCGGCCGGCGAACGAACAGCGCGGTGGTGGCGGCGGTGGCAATCACCAGCAGCACGGCGATGGCGGCGTAGAGCCCCGTCGGGCGCCTCCGGGCCGCGCGCTCCTCCAGCGCCTCCTCGGCGGCGGCCGCGTCCACCTCCACCGCGGGCACCGGGCGCGACGGCTTGCGCACGGCCTGGCCTCCACTCGGCGCGCGAACCGGAGCGGGCGCGGGGCCGGAGGGCTGGCGCACCGTGGTGGCGCCCAGGTCCGCGTCGTCACCGTCGGCATACACGGCGTCGGGCCGGGCCACGCCTCCCGAGCGGGGCTTGGACGGCGCGCCGCGGCTCCCGCTGCGCACCATGGTGGACTCGTAGCCGGAGGCATCCTCCTCCGCCGTCGGCTGCGGGCCGGTGCCGAACGTGCCCGTGCCCGTGCCCGGCGCGGGGGTCCGGTGGTGGCCGGAGGACGAGCTGACCTTGGAGATGAGCTTGCGCTGCGAGGCGAAGGCCTCCGGGCACAGCGCGCGGACGAACTGGCCCACCTCCTCCGCGCCCACCGCCGCGCCCGTGCGGACCAGCTCCCCGTTGAGCGCGCGGGCCCATTCATCCGAGCGCCCGTAGCGCGCGTCCTGCTTCGCCTCCAGCGCGCGCCGCACGACGGCGTCCAGCCCGGCGTCCACGTCCGGCCGGGCCTCGGTCAGCGAGGGCACCACCGGCTGCGACATGGCCGCCATCATCTCCCCCACCGTCCCGTGGGGAATCAGCGAGCGGCCCGCGAGCATCTCCCACACCACCACGCCGGACGAGTAGATGTCGCTGCGGTGGTCCAGGCCTTCCGCGCGCACCTGCTCCGGGGACATGTACCCCAGCTTCCCCATCACCGTGGCCGGCAGCGTGTACTTGCTGCGCGCCGCGGACTTGGCGAGGCCGAAGTCGATGACCTTCACCTCGCCCTCGTACGACACCATGACGTTGTGCGGGGACACGTCGCGGTGGACGATGCCCAGCGGCGTGCCGTCCGGCCCCGCCTTGCGGTGCGCGTAGCCCAGGCCCTCCGCCATGCGCTGGCCGATGAAGAGCGCCACCGGCACCGGCACCTGGACGTTCTGCGCCCGCGCCTGCTCCAGCAGGTACGCCAGGTCCACGCCGGCCACGTACTCCAGCGCCATGAAGTAGGTGCCGTCCGCCTCGCCCATGTCGTACACCTGGGCAATCGACGAGTGCACGAGGTGCACCAGCACCTTGGCCTCGTGGTGGAAGCGGTCCAGGAACTGCCGGTCCTTCAGCAGCGTCGGCAGAATCGTCTTGACGATGCACGGCTTCTCGAAGCCGGCCGCGCCGCTGATCTTCGCCAGGAAGACCTCGCCCATGCCGCCCTGGCCCAGGGGGTGGACGAGCTCGTAACGCCCGAGGAAGCGGGGGGACTCTGTAGGTGCGGTGCTCATGGCTTCTCCCGGCAGCGAAGCACCCGGCCCTGGACGAATCAAGCAGGCGGGGGGACTTCCCATGAAATGGACACCCCTGGCGCGCTGAACGGAAAGCCCCTCCCCCGGGGAGGTGTCAGACCCTTCCGGCAAGACTGTCCGTGAAACCGCCAATACGTCCCTGGCTCCGCGTCGTTGAGACTTTTCACGAGTGAGTCCGGGGCCCACCCGTCGGTCGGGGTGGGCGACTGGAGCGCGACGCCGTAGGCGCGGCTCCAGGGGCGTGCAGGGTTCGGAAGCGGTTCCGGCCCCCAACACACGGGATGTGAACCTCCACACCTCCCGTTGCCCCGGCCTCCCGCAACCATTGCGGAGGCGCGAGGCGATGCACTCCCTGGAGGCATGCGCGATCGGCCGGAGGCATCCGGACCGCGGCGTGTGGGTGTCTCGCCGGGTGGCGGTGACGGAAGGAGTGGCTCATGAAGCGCTGGGGACTCGTCGGGCTCGTGGCGATGGTGGCATGCGCACCGGAGGACACTTCTTTCAGGGACGCCCAGGGCGGGGTCTGCCCGAATGTCTCGGCGGGCGCGCTGGAGGTGGCACCGCCGCGCCAGGCGGGCGGCCCGGACACGCCCAGGGATGACGGCCGCCAGTCGTACATCGTCCGCTTCCGGGACGGCGGCGTGTCGGCGGCCGCCGCCGTGCGCCAGCTGAGCGGCCGGGTGACGTCCACGTACCGCAGCGTGCCCGCCGTGGCCGCGCGCCTGACGGAGCAGGAGCGCGACGACCTAGCGAGGGACTCGCGGGTGGAAAGCATCGAGCCGGACCAGGTCTGGCACTCGCTGGGTCCGGCCACCGTGCCGGCGCGGGCCCTCGCCTCCGCGGCGGTGAAGGGCGGCATCTCCAGCGAGTACACGGAAGGGCTGCGCCAGGTGCAGGCCCCCCAGGTGTGGGACGTGGACGGAAACGGCCAGCCGGACCCGGGGCGGCCCACGGGCCGGGGCGTGCGGGTGTGCATCATCGACAGCGGGCTGGACCTGGGACACCCGGAGCTGCGGGGCGCGGTGGTGGCGGGGCACGACTTCCTGGACGGTGACGACGAGCCCTCGGACGGCCGGCCCCGCCAGTGGGGCACCGGCCATGGCACGCACGTGGCGGGCATCATCGCCGCGCGGGCGGGCAGTGGCGCCGAGGCCGGCAAGGAGCTGCCGCAGGGCCGCGGCCTCATGGGCGTGGCGCCGGAGGTGGAGCTGGTCATTGCCCGGGTGCTGGACGTCTACGGCAGCACGCAGATGAGCTACGTGCTGGAGGCGCTGGAGTACTGCTCGAGCCAGGGGGCGAAGGTGGCCTCGCTGTCGCTGGGCGGCGGCTTCGCCTCGCGCACCACGCTGCAGGCCTTCAAGGCGGCATACGCCGGCGGCATGCTGGTGGTGGCCGCGTCCGGCAACGACGGCGGCCGGGTGGTGTCCTACCCCGCGTCGGACCCGTCCGTGCTGGCGGTGGGCGCGGTGGACTCGCACGGGCGGCGGGCGCTCTTCTCCACCGGCGGCGAGGGCCTGGCGCTGATGGCGCCGGGCGTGGACGTGCTGTCCACCTTCCCCAGCGGCTGGGGCACCCTGGCCAGCATCAAGGCGGACGACACGTCCCTGCTGTCCCGCGCGCTGCTGTACGCGCCCCCGGGCAGGTCCAACCAGAAGCTGGTGGACTGCGGCGGGGCGGAGACCATGGACTCGTGCGCCGGCAGCGTGTGCAGCGGCTTCATCGCCTACGTGCGCCCCGGCCACGTCTCCGTGGAGCAGGCCATGGTCAACGTGATGATGCAGGGCGCGAGCGCCGTCATCTTCTCCACCGATGAAGTGGAGGGAGGCGCCCAGATTCTCTCGGTGCCCCAGGGCGGCACGTGGGTGCCGGCGGTCTCCATCAACCATGGGGGCAGCACCCTGCTGCACCGGCTGTTCGACTACCCCGTGCGCATCGACGTGGACACGGCGGACTACACGTACATGTCCGGCACGTCCATGGCCGCGCCGCACGTGAGCGGCGTCGCCGCGCTGCTCTTCAGCGCCCACCCGGCCGCCACGCCGGACCAGGTGAAGCAGGCCCTGCTGAGCACCGCGAAGGGCCTGGGCGCGCCCACGGAGTACGGCCGCGGGCTGGTCCAGGCGAAGGCCGCGCTGGACGCGCTGGACGCCGTGTCGCAGCAGCCGTGAGCCGGGCGCTCCGGCCTCCGGAATGAGGACCGCCCCGCCCCGCGGGGTGGGAAGGCCGGGCGCATGGAGTGCCCGAGGGGCCGCCACCCGGAGGAAGGAGCGGCGCCCCCCCGTCGCCGGGACGTTGCCGGGACTACCCCCGCGGAGCACGTTGCCTTTCGGACGAAGGAAAAAGGAGTCCGAGCGATGAAGGCATTCGTGCTGAGCGGGTTGTGCGCTGCGGCGCTCTGGGGAGGCGTGGCGCGGGCCCAGGAGGATTACCCGCCGCCCGTGCAGAGCGTCGAGCTGGAGACCGTGGAGATGGACACCCGGACGAACCGGGCAGACACCGGCATCTACGCCCTGCTGGGCGGTGGCGCGGAGGGCTACACAGGACAGCTGGCGCCGAACGTCAACCCCGGCCTGTCCTATGGCGCCACGCTGGGCTACCGCCCCTCGCCCTATTTCGGCATCGAGCTGGGCTACAGCGGCGGCGTGAATGACGTCGACTTCAACCGGGCGGGCGGCGGCGGCATCGCCAACGGGCCGGACCTCGTCCGCAACGGCGGCCAGGCCCTCCTCCTGGGCCACATGACGGACACGAAGCTGCAGCCGTACGTCGTGAGCGGCATCGGCGTGGAGACCTTCAACGTCCGCAGCGACGTGCGGGGCGACTCGCTCGGCTTCAGCGACGACACCAGCGGCTACGTCCCGGCGGGCCTGGGGCTGCGCTACCAGCTGGGCGGCCTCATCACCGCCGACGCGCGCGTCGCCTACAACATCCTGTTCGACCAGGACTTCGCCCCCAGCACGCTGGACCCGGGCGTGGGGGACGGCCGCTACTCGGCGACGCTGTCGCTGGGTGGGACCTACTGAGCGCCCGCTCCACCGGGGGCCGCATGCCAGGGGGGGCCGGGCGGGAGGACACCGGCCCTCCCGCCCGGGCGGATACGTGACGGCTCAGGCCGGGCGGTCAATCTGCAGGCGCGCCGCGGCCCACGTCCCCTGGAGCCACCTGGGGAGCTGGCCCTCGATTTTCTGCGCCTCGGCCTCCACAATCTGCGTGTGCAGCGCGGCGAACACGCCGTGGAGCACGAGGCGCACGTTCTCCGGCTCGGCGTTCAGGTGGTTGGCCACCATGAGGTAGAAGTCGTCGCGGTCCAGGTGGGCGGGCTCCTCGCCGCGGTGCCGGTGGCAGGCGCTCATCATCTCCCGGACGTCCGGCGAGAGCTGCTCGCGCAGCTGCCGCACCAGGCCCCCGGGTAGCCGCTCCGACAGCGCACAGAACACCGCCTCCGCGGCGCGCTCCGCCTCGTAGTCCGGAATCTGCGCCGACACCTTGTCGAGGAAGGACTTCCGGTCCGTCCCCACCCCCAGCCCCGACCATGACTGCGTCTGATCCTGCTTCTGCATCGACATGCGCGTCTCCTCTCCTGGCCTTCACCGTGGGGGCGGCGGCAGCGGCTGGCAGCAGGCGGAGGGCCATCGTCCCGGCCGTTTGCTCCGCGTCACCCGAGCGTTTCAGGGAAACCAGGGCCCCTCGCGGCTGCGCGGAAATGGGACGCGTGTGTCCATTCCCGGGACGTCCCGGCCGTGCCATGTCTGTCTTTGATTGCAGCGATGACGCCGGCTGATTCTCCGGTACAGCGCGTGTCCAGAAGAGGGACACAGCGTCCGGAACCGGTCGGAATTCCTGGAGAATTCCAGAAACCCCGTACCGGTGGGGTGGCGAAGAAACATGGAATGAATTCCCGACGCAATTGTATGGGTGGCCGCGCCGTAGGTCGCCTGTACCGCGGCCGAGCCGCCTTCTCGTTACCCCATGAAGTGAGGATTTATGTATCGGATTGCCGTTGCCGCCCTCGTCCTTGCCACCACCGGTTGCGCCACCATGGGTGGCGGAGGCAGCCGCGAGGGCAACGCCACCGTCGCGGGGGTGGTGAGCCTGCCGCAGAGCGGGATGAAGACGGACGGCGCGTGCGACCAGCTGCAGGTGGTGGTCTCCTCGCCTTCCACGCCGGCGGACGCGCTGGGCCGGGCGATGGTGAAGACCAGCCGCAATGGTCGCTGCTCGTTCACGGTGTCGAGCCTGCCCAGCGAGATGGACCTGCAGGTAGGTCTGGCGGTGGACTCGGGCCTGAAGTGTGAGAGCGGGGCCACGCCGACGATTACGCCCGCCCCGTCGGCGGTGAAGCTGAAGGACTACGGCACCGCGAACCGGGACTTCACGCTGAGCTGCGGCGCCTGAAGACGCCGGGTCCGCGCCCCCTCTCCACTCGGGGAGGGGCGCGGGGATTGATTCGCGCGGGAGGGAACGCGAAGCTGCCGGCTCGAAGTCCACGGGTGGCCCGAGGCACCGCAAGGGCCCCAGGCCGCCATGGACGTGAAGAAGGACGACCCGGTGAAGACCCCGTACCGCTTGCGCGCCGCCGCGCTCGCCCTGGCCCTGGGCGGGCTGGGGCTGGCTTGTGACTCCGAGGAGGCGTTTCCCAACGTCGACGAGCTGGACCAGCTCCGAAGCCTCCACACCCTGTCGCGGCAGCCCCCGAAGGACGGCACCAACCGGGTGGACGGCGTGGCGCGGGCGGAGCGGCTGGGCGATTTGCTCTTCCACGACCCGAAGCTGTCGCGCTGCGGGACGGTGTCGTGCCAGAGCTGCCACGGCGGCGACGGGCGCACGGTGGACACGGCGACGGCGGAGGGCTGCGGCGGCAAGCGCACGCTGCGCAACCCGCCCACGGTGCTGAACGTGGCCTACAGCCGCTGGTTCATGTGGGATGGGCGCGCGGACCGGCTCTGGAGCCAGGCGGTGCTGCCGCTGACGAACCCGGACGAGATGGACTCGGACGCGACGGTGGTGGGCGCGCGGCTGGCGGCGGCGGAGTACCGGGGTGAGTACCAGGCCCTCTTCGGGAGGTTTCCCGAGGACGAGACGGGCCCGATGCTGATGGCCAACGTGGGCAAGGTGCTGGCGGCGTACGAGCGGACGCTGGTGCGAAACGACGCGCCCTTCGACGAGGACGTGAAGCGCTTCATCGCCGCGGCGGAAGCCGGGACGGCGGAGGACGACCCGTCGTACCTCGCGCTGAAGACCTTCGTGCGCAAGGGCCAGTGCGTGGTGTGCCACAAGGGCCCGTCGCTGAGCGACGACCTGTTCCACAACATCGGCGTGGAGGACACGGGAAGCGGCGCGGGTGGACAGTGGACGGCGCTGGAGCCGCTGCTGGACTGGGAGTTCAACGCCGCGAGCGCCTTCAGCGACGCGCCGGCGGGCACGGACGCCGTGCGGCTGAAGACGCTGCGCACACAGGCGAACCAGCAGGAGATGGAGGGGGCGTTCCGCACGCCGTCGCTGCGCAACGTGGCGCTGACGGCGCCGTACATGCACACCGGCGCGCAGGCCACCCTGGAAGAGGTCATCGACTTCTACAACGAGGGCGGGGACCCAGCGGGCTCCTTCACGGGGCGCAGGACGGACACCATCGTGAAGCTGGACCTGACCGACGCGGAGAAGCAGGCGCTGGTGGCGCTCTTGAAGTCGATGACCGGCGTGGCGCGCTGACGGCGGCGGTGGGGCTCCCTCCCGGTGGACGGGAGCCCCGCGGCGGCACGCTCAGCGCACCAGGTGGAACGACGTCTGGCGCTGCCAGCCCCAGTGCACCTTGCCCTGGGCGTCGATGGTGATGTCCTCCTCCTGCGCGGAGCGGACGCGCTGCCCGTTCCACTCGGGCACGGCGCTCGTCGCCTGGAGCTCGATGGAGAACCACTGGTTGGCGATGACCTTGTGGTCGCCGTTGCCAGGCACGCCCTCCTGACGGTCCCACAGGCCGACGAAGGGCCCCGCGCCGTGGCCGTGCAGGCCAATGGGGTGCGAGTAGATGGTGCCGTCGAGGCCCTCGCCCTTCATCCGCTCGCGCGCGACGCGGAGGATTTCATTGCCGGTGCGGCCGGGGCGCAGCTCCTCGAAGACGATGTCCTGGAGGCGGTTGGACGCCTTGAGGGCGGCCTTGAGGCCCTCGGGGGCGTCCTGCTCCCCCTCTCGCAGCACGTAGCCCATGTGCTGCGTGTCCGTGTTCAGGCGCAGCGCGGTGAGGCCGAAGTCGCAGTGGAGCACGTCGCCGCGCTGGATGACGGGGTCCTCGCCGAGCTGCTGCTCGGTGGCGCCCTGGCGCTGCACGTCCACGGAGGGGTGGAACCAGGTGTCCAGGCCCAGGTCGGTGAGCCGCTGGCGCATCCACCACTCCACGTCTTTCGTGCGCGTGGTGCCGGGGGTGATGACGTCGCTGGAGAAGGCGCGCTCGATGATGTTCCAGGCGAGCTTCGTCATGTCCTCGTAGAAGCGGGCCTCGTCGGCGGAGCGCCAGGCGATGAGGTCCACGGCGAGCCCTTCGGCGGGCTTGAAGCGCTTGACCCAGTCGGGGCCGAGGGCCTCGGCCATGCCCTCGTATTCGCCGTGGGTGAGGCCGTCGGCGAAGGCGAAGGTGCGGGACACGTTGATGCCGATGACCTTCGGGTTGCGCTCCTGGAGGACCTGCTTGAGGACCTGCCACTGCTCGGGGCCCCACAGCTCGGCCTCGCGGCTGACGCCGCCGCCGTCCACCTGACGCTGGGCGCGGCGCGGGGTGAAGACACCGCCCTGCGAGCCGCCGCCGAGGGCGAGCCGCTCCACGCCCTTCTCCGGGCCGCGGTCGTGGAAGACGTAGATGGTGCGGCGGCGGGCGGCGAAGGTGGTGGGGGCGGACAGCGCGGTGAAGACGGGGTCCTCGTTGTACTCGCGCATGGGGACGACCCACATCTCGATGCCGTACTGGCGCATGAGCTGGGGGAGGGCCTTCTCCATGCGCTCGTTGAGCCAGGCCTGCTGGCGCTGGGCCTGCTCGCGCAGGGTGCCGAAGGGGCGCTCGGGCGCGGGGGCGCGGGCGGCGGTGACGGCCAGCGGCTCACCCGGTGATGCGGCGGGGGCGGTGGCACAGGCGGTGGACAGGAGCAGCGGAGCGACGAACAGGGTCCGGATGCGCATGGGCGCGCAGTCTGTCACGGGCGGGGACGGTGCGCCGCTGTGACGCGCGGGACGGTGTTGCGACTCCGCCCCGCATCCTGACTGAACACCTTTGTCCTGACTTCGGACCTCAAGGAGCCCCCGCGCACGCCGCGTCATCCACGCCGCACGCCGCGCTCACCCTCGCCGCGTCCGGAGCCCGCTGGCACTCGCTCTCCAGCGCCGACTCCAGCTCCTCCGTGCGGATGCGCATGCACTGCACGCAGCCCGACTTCGCGCCCGAGACAGCCCCGTTCAGCTCCGGCTCCACCGCCGCGTACGCCGCGAGCACATCCGCCACGCACTGCTCGTACGACGCCGTACTCCCGTCACACCGCCCCGCGTACGTGCACATCGCCGCGGCCGTGCGCTCCGCCACTTCGGTGTAACTGAGTTGCGGCTCCTCCGAACCTCCGCAGCCCGCGAGCAGCGCGCCCATCACCAGGAATCGCCTCATGCCCGCATCTCACCCGGGCGCGGCGCCGCCGTCATCCACGGCGCCGCATGCCCGCCCGCTCACGGCACGCCCGGTCCCTCGGCGCGGCACTCACCCGCTGCGCAGACCTCCGCGCCACATGGCCCGCAGTCGAGCGTCCCGCCGCAACCATCCGCCATCGGCCCGCACATCCCCGCCCGCGCCGAGCACACGGTCGGCACGCACCCGCCGGGCACGTACCGCTCGCTCATGGACAGCATCCCCTCCACCTCGTTCCCACCGCCCATCACCAGCACCGCGCCGTCCGACAGCACCGCCGCGGCCAGCTTCCCGCGCGGCTCCGCCAGCGCCGGCACCGACGCCCACGTCCCCGTCGCCGGCTCGAAGCGCTCCACCGACGCGAGCGCTCCCGTCGTCGAGTGCTCGCCTCCCAGCACCCACACCGCGCCGTCCGGCAGCACCACCGCCGCGTGGTGCTCGCGAGGCACCGCCGGTGCCGCCACCAGCGTCCACTCGCCCGTGTCCGGCGCGTACACCTCCGCCGTGCCCGCCGCGCGCGCCGTCGTTCCGCCCACCACCAGCACGCGCCCGTCCGGAAGCGGCGTCACCGTGTGCGCCAGCCGGTGCGTCCCCGCCGCGCCCCCCGCCGGCCCCGCCTTCTCCCAGTGGCCCGTCGCCGCGTCGTACAGCTCCGCCTGCAGGCCGCTCGCGAAGAGCGCCTTGCCGTTGGCCAGCATCACCGCCGTCCGCGCTCCCCCGCGCGCGAAGCCGGACGCCTCCGCCGCGCTCCACGTGCCCGTCGCCGCGTCGTACAGCTCCGCCGAGCGCAGCGGCCTCCGGTCCACGTCCGTGCCGCCCGCCACCAGCACGCGCCCGTCCGGCAACAGCACCATCGCCGGGTCATTGCGCGCCTCGGCCATCGACGCCGTGTCCGTCCACGCACCCGTGGCCGGGTCGTACACCTCGGCGCTCGCGAGCGCCCCCATCGCCGCGCCGTGCGTGCCCCCCACCACCAGCACGCGCCCGTCCGCCAGCCGCACCGCCGCGTGGTTTCGCCGCGCCGCGCGCATGGAACCCGTCACGTGCCACGTGCCCGACGCCGGCTCGAACACCTCGCAGCTCGCGAGCGTCCGGTGGCCGTCATGCCCTCCCACGGCCAGCACCCGCCCATCCGCCAGCGAGACGAAGGGCAGCAGCTTGCGCGGCGTGGCCAACGCCAGCGGCCGCGCGGCCGCGTCCACGTGCCCCTCTTCCGCACGTGGATCGGAGCTGCACGAGAACACCAACGCGAAGAGCACCGCGGTGACGCAGGATGTCGAGAACCGTCGCATGAACCCACCCGGATGGCTGGTCGGAGAGGGCTCGTTTAGCCTGACGGTCTGACATTCCAGGGCTATCCCACCTGAATGATTCCCGACGCTTACACCGCCCCGCGGGTCGGAATTCCAGCAAAGCGGGGGCGTGGCGTGGGCGCGCGCCAGGAGCGCTGGCGCAGCGCATCAGTCAGTGGCGGACGGGCTCCACCTCCATGTCGGGGGCGGCATTCACAGGCTCGGCGTCCATGCCCCGGCTGTGGCGGGGTGGCAGGGCTCCGCCGTCGTCATCCTCCTCCAGCGTGAGCAGCGGGTGGTCCGCGTTCGCCAGGTACACGTCCTGGTCGCGGATGAAGTCCACGTCGCCGTACTCCACGAGGTAGTCGCGCCGCGGAATGGGCACGAGCCCCTGCTCCAGCTCGAAGTGGATGTCTCCCACCGCGGCCACACGTCCCACGACGCGCCCGTCCGCGGTCCGCACCGTCATCCCCTCGCGTACTTCCCCGACCTGAACCATCTGGACCTCCCCGTGCTCGTGGCGCCCGGACCCTCCGGGCCCGCATGAGAAGAACAGTGAGGGCTCGTGCGCCGGACGGCATCACGGGGGAGCCGGCCGGAGGAGCCCTCCACTGCTCCAAGGGGGAAGCGCAGAGGGACGCGGCGTCAGGCGGATGGGCAACGCGGGCTCCGGGCGGGCACGGGGGGCCGGGACTCGCGTCGGTGCCTAACGTTCGCCGCAGGAGGTGCTTCATGCTGTTGGAACTGTCCGCGGTAGAGGCGCGCGAGCTGAAGCAGGCGCTGGACTCGGCGCTGCGCGTGCTCCTGGACGAGATTGCCCATGCCGACCAGCGCGCGTATCGCGACATGCTGCGCGAGCGGTACGACCGGATGGAACAGCTCACGCGGCGCCTGGAGATGACGCTCGAAGGGAACCAAGTCTACGCCTGAGTCCGGCGTCGAGCATCTCCAGCACCACACCGGGCGGCCGCGGTTGCGCGCGCACGCCCGCCGCGGCCCTCGAGCTGCGCTTCGAGGACTTTCCCAACTGAAGGAGCCGCTGCCCGGGCACATCGTCACGGGCCGGCCGAGCGAGCGGGCGTACGCACCGGCGAAGCCATGCGCGTAGCGAGCGGCAGCGGCACCTCGTGCGCTCACTCGGAAGGCGCCTCACGAAGCACTTCGCAAGGCATTGAACCCTCCCCGTGGATGGCCTTGCGCGGAATCGGGCAGCTCTCTAACGTCAATTGAAAGCGAGCCTCTACTCTCCTTGGCCTGTCGGGTCCCGCAGGATGGGCAGCACGTCCCAGTGGAGAAGTACGAGGGGGAAACCTCGCTCACGGCGGCGACCCCCGTTCAGGCAGACGGAGCTCCTCATCCCGAGGGCTACCGCACCTGCTTGATCGACCAGGCCGGTGTCTTCACGCACCGGATTCACTCGGAGGTGCGGATGGACTCGGCAGGCGGCCCTTCATTCCCTCTCATGAACTAGCAACAGAGCCCTGACGGCTTCGCGCCCTCTCGGATTGGCAACCGCTGCGCTGCCCCGAGATGCGCCTGCCAGACGTGAAGCCCCAAACGGCTCGCTCTACCCCTCTCCTCCCGGCACGCCTCGCGCGGGGCCGGAACAGGAAACCTGCGTCCATGCGAATCCTTCAACTCATCCACGGCTACCCGATGCGCTTCAACGCCGGGTCCGAGGTCTACACCCAGGGCTTGTCCCAGGCGCTCGCGGGGCGCCATCAGGTCCAGGTCTTCACCCGGCAGGAGGACCCCTTCGCGCCGGACTACACCATGCGGCACGAAGCGGACCCGGACGACCCTCGCGTCCAGCTGCACCTCGTCAACCTCCCCAACAGCCGGGACCGCTACCGCCACGAAGGCGTGGACCAGCGCTTCGCGGAAGTCGTCGACGCGTTCCAGCCGCACATCGTGCACGTGGGCCATCTCAACCACCTCTCCACCTCACTCCTCGAGGTGGCCTCGTCCCGCCAGCTCCCCATCGTCTTCACCCTCCACGATTACTGGCTGATGTGCCCACGCGGTCAGTTCATGCAGATGCACCCGGAGGCCCCCAACAACCTCTGGGCCGCCTGCGGCGGACAGGAGGACCGCAAGTGCGCCGAGCGCTGCTACGCGCGCTACTTCTCCGGCGCTCCCGAAGAGCGAGAGGAGGACATCGCCCACTGGCAGGGCTGGGTGCGCCGCCGCATGGAGCATGTGCGGCGGATGGCCGAGCGGGTGGACCTCTTCATCGCTCCATCGCGCTACCTGCTCGAGCGCTTCCGCGACGACTTCGGCCTGCCTGCCTCGAAGTTGGTGTACCTCGACTACGGCTTCGACCTCGCACGCCTGGGCGGCCGGCAGCGCCAACCCGAGCCGGAGCCCGTCTTCGGCTACATCGGCACGCACATCCCCGCCAAGGGCATCCACCACCTCCTCCAGGCCTTCGGCCAGGTGAAGGGCAACGCGAGGCTGCGCATCTGGGGCCGCCCCCGCGGCGCGGACACGGAGGCACTCCAGGCCATGGCCCGCGCCCTCCCAGGTGACGCCGCTGCCCGCGTCGAGTGGCGTCCCGAGTACCGCAACGCGGACATCGTCCGTGACGTGTTCAACCACGTGGACGCCATCGTGGTGCCGTCGGTCTGGGTGGAGAACTCGCCGCTCGTCATCCACGAGGCCCTCCAGGCCCGCGTCCCCGTCATCACCGCTGACGCGGGCGGCATGCGCGAGTACGTCCAGGACAGCGTGAATGGATTGCTCTTCACGCACCGGGAGCCCGCGTCGCTCGCGCGAGCCATGCAGCGACTGGTCGATGAGCCCGGGCTCGCGGCACGCCTCGGGGCTCGCGGGTACCTCCAGGCGGAGAGCGGCGACGTCCCCGGCATGACGGAGCATGTGCAGCACGTGGAGGCGCTCTACGCCCGCGTCATCCGGAGCAGGCGCGAGGCGCGGCAGCCCGCGCGCCCGGGGCCCTGGCGCATCACCTTCGACACCAACCCGGACGACTGCAACCTCAAGTGCATCATGTGCGAGGAGCACTCGCCCTACAGCCACACTCAGCGCGAGCGCGAAGCCGCCGGTGTTGCGAAGCGGAGGATGCCGCTCTCCCTGCTGCGCCGGGTGATGGAGGACAGCCGCGACACGCCGCTGCGCGAAATCATCCCCTCCACCATGGGCGAGCCGCTGCTCTACGCCCACTTCGACGACATCATCGACCTGTGCATGGAGCACGGCGTGCTGATGAATCTCACCACCAACGGCACCTTCCCCCGAAGGGGCGCGCGCGAGTGGGCCCGGCGGCTGGTGCCCATCACCTCCGACGTGAAGATTTCCTGGAACGGAGCGACGAAGCAGACCCAGGAGGCGGTGATGCTCGGCACGCGGTGGGAGCGGGTGCTGGCGAACCTCCGCACCTTCATCTCCGAAAGAGATGCCCACGCCCGCGCGGGCGGACACCGCTGCCGCGTGACGCTCCAGCTCACCTTCCTGGAGTCAAACGTAGCGGAGCTCGCGGACATCGTGCGGCTGGCCGCGAGCCTCGGAGTGGACCGGGTGAAGGGCCACCACCTGTGGGCGCACTTCGAGCAGATACAGCCGCTGTCGATGCGCCGCAGCCCCGAGTCCCTGGCCCGCTGGAACGCGGCCGTCCGCGAGGCGCGTGAGGCGGCGGCGCATCCCCCGCCGGGTGGACGCTCGGTGCTGCTGGAGAACCTCCACGTGCTCGGGGAGGAGGCCGTGGCGGACCTGGCTCCCGGTGCGCGGTGCCCGTTCCTCGGGAAGGAGGCCTGGGTGAGCGCGCTCGGGCGCTTCGACCCATGCTGCGCGCCGGACAAGGAGCGGCGGACGCTCGGCGAGTTCGGCGACCTGAACCACGTGGGCATCCAGGAGGTGTGGAACGGCGAGAAGTACCTGCGACTGCGGGAGACGTACCCCGAGCATCCGCTGTGCAAGGGCTGCAACATGCGCCAGCCCGCGGAGGTGGCGCGATGAGCGACTGGGCAAAGACGCGAGTGGCGTCGGACCGGACGCACCACCTGCTGGACGGAGCGCCGCTGTACCCGGCGCGCTTCACCGAGGTGCTCTCCTTCCACGCGCCTGGACTGGCGGCGGCACTGGACGCTTCAGGCGCCTTCCACATCGACACGGCGGCGCGTCCCGCCTACTCACGCCGCTTCCGGCGGACCTTCGGCTTCTATGAGGGGCTGGCCACCGTGGAGACGGAGGATGGAGCATTCCACGTGCGGCCGGACGGCTCGGAGCTGGCGGGGGTGCGGCACGCGTGGTGCGGGAACTTCCAGGACGGGCGCTGCACGGTGCGCGGCGGGGACGGGCGCTACTTCCACATCGACCGGGAGGGTGGCGCCGTGTACGGCGAGCGGTACGCGTACGCCGGAGACTACCGGGAGGGCTGCGCGGTGGTGCAGGAGGGCTCCGGACTCCACCTGCACATCGACCGGGACGGGCGCCCGCTGAATGACCGGCGGTTCCTGGACCTGGACGTGTTCCACAAGGGCTACGCGCGGGCGAGAGACGCGCGTGGCTGGCACCACGTGGACCGGGACGGTGCCCCGCTGTATCCGCACCGCTTCGCGGCGGTGGAGCCCTTCTACAACGGACAGTCACGGGTGGAGCGTGAGGATGGCGCACTCGCCGTCATCGACGAGCGAGGCGAAACGGTGTGCGAGCTCCGGCCGCCCTCACGAACGGAGCTGGAGGGGCTGTCCGGGGACATGGTGGGCTTCTGGAGGACGCAGACGCTGTGCGCAGCGGCGGAGCTGCGCATCCTGGAAGCGCTTCCGGCCACGGTGGCCCACGTCGCCGAGCAGCGCGCACTGCGCCCGGACCGCTGCGCCCGCCTGCTGCGAGCCCTGGGAGAGCTGGGGCTCGTCGAGCGGGAGGGTGACACCTGGAAGGCAACCCGGCGTGGTGCCCTGCTCACACCCATGCACCCGCTGAGCCTGCACGACGCCGCGCTCCACTGGGGACGGGACTGCTACGGGCTCTGGGAGGAACTGCCCGCGGCGCTGCGGCAGGACACGCGCTGGGAGCCGCCCCGCTTCTTCGAAGCACTGGCGAAGGCTCCGGAGCGCGTCGCGAGCTACCACCGTGCGATGGCGACGTACGCACGGCACGACTACACGGGCCTCGCCGAGCACCTGCCTGAGCTCACCCGGGGGGTGGTGCTCGATGCGGGTGGCGGCTCCGGGACACTGCTGTGTGAGTTGCTGCGGCGGAGACCGGGGCTACAGGGCGTACTGTTGGAGCGGCCGGAGGTGGCGCGAAGCGTGGAGGTGCCGCCGGACCTGCGTGAGCAGCTCACGGTGCGCGCGGGGGACTTCTTCGCACCGTGGGAAGTCCAGGCGGATGCGGTCATCCTCGCCCGTGTGCTGCACGACTGGGATGACGCGGATGCGCTGCGCATCCTGCAACGTGCTCGCGAGGCGCTACGGCCCGGAGGCCGGGTCCATGTCATCGAGATGGTCCTCGAAGGTGTGAACGGCGGCCTGCTCGATTTGCACATGCTCGTGACCACGGGAGGACGAGAACGCACGGAGGCAGAGTTCCGGAAGCTGTTCGAGCTGGCGGGTCTTGATGCCCCCTGGCAGCGAGTGCCGTACGGAACGAGGGCATTGCTCAGCACCGGCGTCGGCCAGGCTGGAAAGGAGGCCGCTCATGGCTCCCGCATTGGATGATGACGTCGACATCGTCGCCGTACGGCGAGGCCTTGGCGGCGTGGGCTCGCCGCCGCTCGGTGCCGAACATGAGACGGACCCTCCCGCTCACACCGCCCGGCCCGACCCCGCCTCGAACCGCCGCAGCTTCGCCGCGTCGTAGCGCAGCCACACGGGACTGCCGGTGGGCGCACGGAAGTCTCCGGCCGCGCGCGCCACCATGCGCTCGCCGGCCACCTCCACCGTCACCCAGCTCTCCGCGCCCATCGGCTCCACCAGGTACACGCGGCCCTCCAGGGCTCCGGACGGCACCGCGCCCTGCCCCACCTCCAGGTGCTCGGGGCGCAGCCCCAGCACCACGTCCACGTCCGGCCGGCCCAGCGTGCCCGGCTTCACCAGGTTGATGCGCGGCGAGCCGAAGAAGCCCGCCACGAACAGGTTCCCCGGCGCGTCATACAGCTCTCGCGGCGGCGCCACCTGCTGCACCTCTCCCTGGTGCATCACCACCACCCGGTCCGACAGCGTCATCGCCTCGGCCTGGTCATGCGTGACGTAGATGAACGTCGCCTTGAGCTGCTCGTGCAGCTTCTTGATTTCCCCGCGCATCTGCGCGCGCAGCGCCGCGTCCAGGTTGGACAGCGGCTCGTCGAACAGGAACACCTTCGGCCTGCGCACCAGCGCACGCCCCAGCGCCACGCGCTGCCGCTGCCCACCCGACAGCTCCTTCGGCCTCCGCGCCAGCAGCGCCTCCAGCCCCAGCACCGCCGCCACCTCGCGCACCCGCGCGTCGATGTCCGCGCGCCCCAGCCCCGCCACCTCCAGCGGGAAGGCCAGGTTCTTCGCCACATCCATGTGCGGATAGAGCGCGTAGCTCTGGAACACCATGGCGATGTCCCGCTCGCGCGGCGACATCCCATTCACCACCGCGCCGTCGATGCGCAGCGTCCCGCCCGACAACTCCTCCAGCCCGGCGATGAGGTTCAGCGTCGTGGACTTGCCGCAGCCCGACGGCCCCACCAGCGATACGAACTCGCCGTCCGCGATGTCCAGCGTCACGCCCTTCACCGCGGCCACCCCGCCCCGGTACACCTTGCGCACGTCCTGCAGGGACACCGTCGCCACGCGGCTACACCTCCCCGCTGCCCATGCCCCGGGCCCACCGCGCGTCACACCGTCTCACCGTCCACATGAGCTCGGAGCATCCCTTCCCCTGCCTGTACGGCAAGCACTCCGTCACGCCGCCGTGCACCCGCGGACATCCCGCGCCCCCCACGGCCATGCCCGGAGACACCCACCGGGCGGCCAGACGAAGCGCGTCCTCACTTCGAAGCCGAAGCGCCGCGCACCCCGGGTACGTCCTCCCGAGAGCGAAGGGATTGGGGCAGCGGAGGGACGCCCCGCGCACTATGGTGGAGCGGCCATGAGCGACACGAGCGGCGAGCCGGCGCGTCCCCCGGCCATCGAGGTCCGGGACATCCACAAGTCCTTCGGCGCCACCGAGGCCCTGCGAGGCGTCAGCCTCGTCGTCCCCGAGGGCACCACCTGCGTGCTGATGGGCGTGTCCGGCTCGGGCAAGACGGTGCTGATGAAGCACATCATGGGCCTGCTCAAGCCGGACAAGGGCGAGGTGCTGGTGGAGGGCCAGGACCTGGCGAAGATGGATGAGGCGGCGATGAACAACATGCGCCGCAAGCAGGGCATCCTCTTCCAGGCCAACGCCCTCTTCGACTCGCTCAACGTCTACGACAACGTGGCGTTCCCGCTGCGCGAGCGCACGAAGATGTCCGAGGCGGAAATCAAGGAGACGGTGGACAAGACGCTGGCCAAGGTGGGCCTGTCCCACGCAACCACGCGCTTCCCGGGCGAGCTGTCCGGCGGCATGCAGAAGCGCGTGGGCTTCGCGCGCGCCACCATCCTCCAGCCGAAAATCCTCCTCTACGACGACCCCACGGCCGGCCTGGACCCGCTCACCACCGCCGCCGTCAACGAAATCATCTTCACCGGCAAGCAGCAGCTCGGCGCCACCTCGCTGGTGATTACGCCGGACGTGGCGTCCGCCTTCGGCATGGCCGACGCCCTCGCCCTCATGCACGAGGGTCTCATCGTCGAGTACGGGCCCCCGGACCAGTTCCGCCAGTCCCAGCACCCCGAGGTGAAGGCCTTCATCAAGAACTGGCTGCAGCGCCGCGCGAAGAGCAAGGCCCAGGGCTGAGCTACGCCCGGGCCACCTCGGTCCACCGGCGCTTGCGCCACTCGAAGGGGGGAATCTGGATGCGCGCCTCCACGGAGCCGTTCCACTCCGTCTTCACTCCATGGCGCCCGAGCACCTCACACACCTCGCGACCGATGGCGAGGCTCGCCTCCGCGTGCTTCGCGGGGTTGCTCTCGTAGGCACCGAAGGCCAGCATCAGGCCCTCGCCCGCGACGCCGCGCTCCAAATCCTGCCCGTGGTAGAAGACCGCCCCGCGCGGCGGAGTGTCCTGGTAGCTGGCGACCTCGTTCACGTCGGACCAGCCGTCGGACATCGTGTAGCCCGCGTTCTCCAGCGCGACGATGCCGCGCTGGTTCAGCTCGTCGAAGGCGCTGTCGATGGCGTCATTCAGCGTCGGCTCGCTCCAGCCCGCCTCCCGGACGCGCTGCTCCTGGAGCAGCTTCCGGGCGTGGGCATCCAGCTGCTCGTACAGCGCGCTGCTGCTCTCCCCCAGCTCGTCCTCCACCCACTGCTCCAGGCTCTCGAGGAGCTCCTCCTCGTCCTCGAAGCCGCCGCGCACCGCGGACTCGACACGGGCGAACAGGTGCCTCCGGGAATCATCGTCGCTCATGCGCGGGATTCTATTCCGGGCGCAGGGTCCTGGCTCCTCCGCACCACCGTCAGGACCCGCACCGCGAGGCCGGGGCACGCATACGCCGGGGCCTCCGGAATCCCACCGGGATGAATCCCCGGCGCCGGCATTGCACAATGCCGCCACGCAGCCATGCCTCCCACCGGGGCGTGGCCTGACACCCGCGATGTCCAAGCCATGTCCCTTGCCGCATGAGGCCAGCCTGAAGCGCCGTACAGCCCGGGCTCGCGGCGACGGTCGCGTGACAGTCGCGCTGCCCCCGCGGGGTTCCACGACCACCCTGCCGCGCCGTGCAGCCCGGGCTCTCGCCGAGCAGCGTTCCACGGTCTCCCCGCCGCGAGGTGGCCCCGTGGCCGCGCTGCTGCTGTGCGCCCTCGTGTCATGCACGCCCGCCGCCGAGCCTCCGCGCGTCGTCCTCTGGGCCTGGGAGCGGCCGGAGGACCTCCGCTTCCTCGCGGGCCACGTGGCAGACGTGGCCTTCCTGCTGGCGACGCTGGAGCTGACCGCGACGGACGTGCTCGTGCACCCGCGCCGCCAGCCGCTGCGCCTGCCTCCGGGAGTCTCGCTGAAGGCCACCGTGCGCCTGGAGATGCGCCCGGGGGCCTCGCTCGCGGACTTCTCCCCTGAGCGCCTTCGCGGCCTCGCCGAGCGCCTCGCCACCCTCGCGGACCGGTCCGACGTGACGGCGCTGCAGCTCGACTTCGACGCGCGCGAGTCGGAGCAGGACGCCTACGTCGCGCTGCTCCAGGAGACACGTCGGCTGCTGCCTCCGGCCCTGCTCCTGTCCATCACCGGGCTGGCCTCCTGGTGCGTGCCGGGAAGCTGGCTCACGCGCGCGCCGGTGGACGAAGTCGTACCCCAGCTCTTCCGCATGGGCGCCGAAGCCCCCGCCTTCCGCGCCCGCTTCGCACGCGGGCTGCCGCCGCCGTGCAAGGGCAGCGTGGGGCTCGCGCTCGACGAGTGGCAGCCCGTGCCGCCCGGCGTCTCCACCCTCTATCTCTTCAGCCCCCGCCCGTGGACGCCCGAGGCGTTCTCACGCGCGGTGGCGGGAATGAAGCCATGAAGATCCTGCTCCCGGCTGTCGTCGGCCTCGCGCTCCTCGTGCCTCCGTCCACGGCGGAGGCCTGTGCCGTCGACGAGGGCTCGCCCATCCACGTCCACCGCACCCACCCCGACCGGCCCTTCACGACCTTCGCCGCGGGACGACTGGGCGTGCTGCGCGAGACGTACCGGCACATGTACCTCGCCTATGCCTGGCGCTCGATGATGCGGGTGCCCACCACGGAGGACGAGCAGCGGCACCTCGTGGACATGTGGTCGCGCAAGCAGGGCGACGTGTCCCTTCCCGGCACGGAGGAGGCGCAGAAGCACTGGCTCGCCGTCCGGGCGGAGGTGGCGCCCGCGCTGCCACCCTCCGTGCCGCAGGCCGTGGCGGAGACCAACTATGCGCAGTACGCGCGCATCCAGGGTGATGCCCTCCGCAAGGCCGCGGACACCGCGCGCACGCTCGCGCGCGAGTGGAAGGAGCACCCGGCGCTGGTGGAGGAGTGGGTGCGCAACCAGGACGCCGTCTTCAGCGCGTGCGGCATCGTGCAGGAACTGGAGCCGAAGCTCGACGACGGCCTGAAGCCCGCGCAGAAGTCCCGCCGCAAGGCCGAGCACGACTACCAGCAGGCCGCCGCCGCCTTCTACTGCGGCAACTACGACGGCGCGGCCGACGCCTTCCAAGGCATCTCCCAGTCAGCGGACTCGCCGTATCAAGCGCTCGGTGCGTACCTCGTGGCGCGCAGCCGCGTGCGCCAGGCGCTCTTCGGGCGGAAGGAAGATTCCTTCCTCGGCGACCCGGCCACGGCCCCCGAGTTCGTCGCGCGGCTCACCGAGGCGGACAAGGTCATCGACCACGTGCTCGCCACGCCGAAGTGGGCGCAGATGCATGGGCCCGCGCGTCGTCTGCAGAGCCTGGTGCGCGTCCGCCTGCGGCCGGAGAGCTGGGGATGCGAGCTGCTCTCGCGCGTGCTCCAGCCGGGCACGGGCTCGTCGCTCGGCGCGGAGCTGGGCGACCTGGACCTCGTGGGCTGGCAGGCGGAGCGCTGCACGGGGCTCCCGGCTCCCGCGGCGGAGCTGGCCGAGTGGCTCACCGCCACGCGGGGAATCACGAAGCCCGGGCAGTCGGAGGAGGAAGCACGCCTCCAGGCGTACGACACGGCCGTGGCCCGCTGGAAGAAGTCGGCGCACGTGCCCTGGCTCGTCACCGCGCTGCTCAAGGCGCGGCCGGACTCCGCGGGGCTCGCGGCGCTGCTGGCGGACGCCGCGAAGGTGCCTGTCGCCTCACCGGCGGGCGTGACGCTGGCATACCGCTCCGCGCACCTGCTGCGCGAGCGGGAGGACATCAAGGCAGCGCAGGCGCGGCTCGCGACGGTGCCGCTGGAGCTGACGCGGGAACAGGTCTCCACCGACAACCTGCTGCGCCAGGAGCGCTTCGCGATGGCGCGGAGCTGGGAGGAGCTGTTCCGCAACTCGACGCGCCGGCTCGCGGGCATCCAGTCCACGGAGAGCTACAGCGACGCGGTGGACGCGCCGCCCGACGCGCGGCCGGTGTCCTTCGGTGAGGAGGTCCTTCCCATCCTGGAGCCCCGGCTGACGGCGCGGCGGATGGCCGAGCTGGCCGCGAGCGACGCCCTGTCCCCGGCCCTGCGCCGGTGGGTGGGCTGGACGGCCTTCGCCCGAGCCACCGTGGTGGGCGACGACGAGACGATGCGGGCCACGGCGAAGTCGCTCGCCGCGAAGGAGCCGGCGGCGAAGGCGGAGCTGCTCGCCATCGACGCGAAGCCGACGCCCGAGGAGCGCCGGTTCGAGGCGCAGGTGTTGCTCATGGGCCTGCCCGCGGTGTCGGCGCGGCTGGGGCCCTGGGTGCCCCGGCTCGCAACGGAAGACCCGAAGTTCGACCTGACGGTGGACGTGTCCGGAACGAACTGGTGGTGCGCGCCCAAGGCCGGCGAGCCCGTGCAGCCGTTCCCCTTCGCGAGCGAGGCGGAGCAGAAGACCTCCGCCGCCGAGTGGAAGGCGCTCATCGACGCGGGGGACTCGGTGCCGTACTTCGCGCGCGTGGCGCTCGACTGGGCGAAGGCGCATCCCGAGGACCCGCGCTCGCCCAAGGCGCTCTTCCGCGTCGTGAGGGCCAGCCGGCGCGGCTGCCGACAGGGCACGGCGGAAGCCAGGGAGGCCTTCCGCTACCTGCACGAGCACTACAAGAAGAGCTCCTGGGCGAAGAAGGCCCCGCGCGTGTACTGACCTCAGTTCCGCGTCAGGCTCACGTCATCCACCTGAATCCAGGTGTCCGTGCCGTGGCCCCACATCCCCGCGAACAGCTCCACGCTGTGGTTCGCCCCGGAGTTGAACGTCACCGTCAGCCGCGTGTAGCTGCCCAGCGGCTGCGTGAAGGGGACCTCGTTCAGGATGGGGCCACCTCCGAGCACCCGCGCACCGAAGTAGCCGTCGGTGTGCGCCCCCGCCGTCCTCACCCAGCCGGTGAGCGTGTAGCTCGTGTTCGGCGTCACGCCGACCTCCTGCTTGATGGCGTTCCACCCCTCCGAGCTCCGCGCCCACGCGTTGTTCGCTCCCGTCCTCGCGAACCCAACACCCCGGTCGATGCCCGCGATGCCCTCGACGTACCAGGGGGAGCTCGCGCTCGAGGACGTCTGCTGCTCGAAGCCCGCGTGGCCGACGAGGTTGGCCCCCTTGCGCAGGCTCACGTCATCCAGCTGGAGCCACGTGTCCCCGTTCGCCCACAGGCCGCTGTACACATCCACCACGGAGCTCGCTCCCGAGTTGAAGCTCACGACCTGCTCCGTGTACCCCGGCAACGAGCCGAAGAGCCGCTCGACCAGGATGGGCCCGTTGCCCGGTCCCCGCACCCCGAAGTACCCCTCCGTGTTGTTCGCGGACGTGCGCACCCAGCCCCGCAACGTGTAGTCCGTGTACGGCTGCACCACCACGCTCTGCTTCAGCACATTCCAGCCGCTGCTGCTCCGCACGAAGCCGTTGTCCTGCCCCGTGCGCGCGCCGCCCAGGTTGCGGTCCACACCGCCGCCGCCCTCCACCCACCAGGGCGTCATCACCGGCGTCGCCGCCTGCGTCTCGAAGCCCGGCTCGGAGAGCAGGTTGTCCCCCTCCGTGTCGCCCGTCAGCGTCGCCCGCATCAGGAACGTGTTGTACGGCGTCCACTGGGACATGACGAAGTACAGCTCGGTGGCGGTGTTTCCCCACGGGTGGATGAACGCGTTGTAGAGCCCGGGGTACGCGCTGCCACTGGCGAGCACCTTCTCCCCGCTCCACGGGCCCGTGGGTGTGCCGGCGTCACGGAGGACGATGGCCTGCCGGTGCTCGTTCAGGTACGTCATCAGGAAGCGGCCGAGCGCCGCGTTGTACGAGACGGACAGCTCACTCGCGATGCCGATGGCGACGGGCCGCGCCGCCGCCTGGGACGTGGACCAGCCATTCCCATCCCAGTAGCGATACGCGCTGATATCCAGCAGCGAGCCCTGGGGAACCCGCGCCAGGTGCACGTTGCCGCGGCGGCCGTTCGGCGTCGCGTACATGTAGACGAAGCCGCCATTCTTCACGAAGGCGGCCATCTGGAAGTTGTTCGTCCACGAGGCGTTGTTCTGCCACCGCGCGCTCGGGTGCTTCACCCAGTTCTGCCCGTTGTCGTCCGAGTACGCGATGCCCGAGTAGTTCGTGTACCAGAGCCCCGCCTCTCCCCAGTGGTTCACGGACATATAATGGATGTAGTGCCGCGAGCCCACGGTGACGCCGGCCGTGGGGATGACCGTCATCTCGTCGTTGTTCACCTTCTTCGACGGGAGGATTTCCTTCGCGTGCCGCGTGTAATCCTGAATCATCGTGGTGAACGTGAGCCCGTTCGCCAGCGTCGTATCCGAGGACCGGGCGAGCACGTTGCTGCGCCAGCCGCCTCCGCAGCCCCCGTTGCCGCACCACCCCGCGCCGAACGTGTCTCCGAACGCCAGGAAGACCTCACCGCCTCCCTTGTCCCAGATGATGCCGAGGTCCGTCCCGTACACCTCGTAGTTCGTATGCGTCTGGTTGGGGTTCGGAATGAGCTCCCCGGCGGGCGTCGCGCCGGTGACGCGCGACACCTTCGTCACCCCCGTCGGCGTCACCGCGTGGGCGCTCCCCGTGAAGGCGAGCAGCAGCAGGGTCCACTTCCAGCGCGTCGTGCGTTTCATCGCGTGCGTCCGCCTCTCGGGAATGTCGGGTCAGCCGGGGACTCCAAAGCAGGAATCCGCGCCTTCCAAGACATACCAGAACAGCCGCCGGGGCACGCCCGCGGCCGCATCGTCACGACCTGGCGTGGCGTGAATGTCCGTCACAAGCTCAGCGGAGCCGAACCAGTAGACTCACCCGATGCGCCGCTGCCTCCTCGCCCTGCTCGTGCTCCCCGCCTGCTCCTCGGTCCGCCCGGCCCCCGCCGCCGACGTGGGGCGGCTGGACTGCCGCAACACGGGGGAGCCCGCGGTGGTCTTCATCCCGGGCGCGTCGCGGGGCGCGGCGGACTGGGACACCGTGCGCGCGGCCATGGACCCGGACGTGAGGACGTGCGCGTGGGAGCCACCCCACTCGGGGCCTCGCACCGCTGGGAGCGACACGCGACTGCTGCTCGACGCCCTGAAGGGACAGGCCAGGCGCTGGGTGCTGGTGGGGCATTCCTATGGCGGGCTCGTGGTGCGCGTGGCTTCGGCCGCCGCGCCCGAATCCCTGGCGGCCGCCCTGTTCGTCGACTCCGTGCAGGAAGACGGGTTCGACCCGGCGCAGGCCTGGCCGGTGACGGAGAAGCAGCACATCGACTGGGTGCCCAGCTTCCGCGACGCCACGGCCGCGGGAGTTCCGCACGGCGTGCCGGTACTCGCGCTCGTCGCGGACCACCGCGGCGAGGAGGGCTGGGAGCAGAACCTGACTTCACAAGGCAAGCTCGTCGCGGGTGGCGCGCCCGGCGAAGTCGAGGTCGTCGAGCGCACGGGCCACCACATTCCCAGGGACCGTCCGGATGCCATCGTCGCGGCGGTGCGGCGACTGCTCGCTGTTCATTGAAGGGGGCCGGGTGTCGATTTGCCCTGTCTCCCGGGTGGAACGAGGATTAGCTCGGTGACCATGCCATCCGACATCCTGTTTCTGTTGTCTCCCGGCTTCGAGGACCCGGCATATCCCGGCGTGCGCTTCTACTGCGAGCACTGCGCGCAGCTGGAGGGCGTGCTGAGCTACTACCCCCAGGCCGCGAGCGCGCTGGACGTGCGCCGCATCCCCTGGCCCCGGCCCCGCACCGCGGTGGTGGAGCTGGTGGGCGAGCACAACCAGTGGCTCCCGCTGCTGGTGCTCGGCGAGGGCTCGAACAACCACGGCTGCGCGACGGGCACCTACGAGGGGCGGCGGTTCATCTCCGGCAAGGAGGCCATCGCCCGGTGGCTCTCGGCGCGCTTCGGCATCGCCTCGCCGCACCCGTGAAGCACCGTGCGGCTCAGCCGGGCATGTACACCCGGCTCGGGACGCCTTCGTAGTCGATGACCCTGTCCAGCCGCATCCCGAGCCGCTCCGCGACGCGGATGGACGGCGCATTCACCTGGTTGATGATGGCCACCACGGGGACGGCGGGGATGTGCTTGCGCGCCTGCTCCAGCGCGACGCGGGACACCTCCGTCGCATACCCCGTGCCCCACGCCTCGGGAGCGAAGCGGTAGGCGAGGTTGAGCACCGTCTGCCCCTGGAGCTCCTTGTGGCGCACGCCACCGACGCCCACGACCACGCCGGGGACGCCGAGCCGCTCCACCGCCCAGTACCCCACGCCCTGGTGCGCCCAGTCACCGAGCCACAGCGCCAGCCGCTCCCGCGCGTCGTCCAGGGTGCGCATGGGCCCGTTGGGGTTGAAGCGGTTCGTCTCCGGGTCCCCGTGGAGGGCGAGCATCACCTCCACCTCGCTCTCCCGGAAGGGACGGAGCAGCAGCCGCTCGGTGGTCGTCGTGCGCGGGTAGGTCAGAATCATGATGGGTAATCTGCGCGGGGGCGCCCTCGTGCGCCACGGTTGATTCTTCAGGATGACAGCGTGCCGGAATGGGCCTGCACGCGCGGTGTGGAGCCGCGAGGTCCACCACCCGTGACGTCACCCCACGGGTTGTCCCGAGTCCCACCCGCGGGGCCACCCCACGGATTGCCGTGTGTCAGACCATGAAGATAGCTTTCTCCGCATGCCGGACATCCGCCTGCCCGCCGAAGCGAAGTACAAGACCGAGCTCGAAGCCCTCGCCGCCCATGACGACAAGCCCCGCCCACCGGGTTGGTCGCTCTCGCCGCGCGCGGTGGAGACGTACATCCTCGGGAGCCCCAAGCCCGTCGGAGGCGTGCCGATTACACCCAAGTACGTCGGTGACAAGGGCCTCATCCAGGTGTGCATCGCCACGCTCGCCTCGGACCGCGCGCTGATGCTGGTGGGCGAGCCGGGCACCGCGAAGAGCTGGCTGTCCGAGCACCTCTCCGCCGCCGTCAGCGGCACCTCGGCCCTCATCGTCCAGGGCACGGCGGGCACCAGCGAGGACCACCTCAAGTACTCGTGGAACTACGCGCTGCTGCTGGCGCAGGGTCCGTCCCCGGAGGCGCTGGTCCCCTCCCCCGTGCTGCGCGCGATGAAGACGGGCAAGTTCGCCCGCTTCGAGGAGGTGACGCGCACGTCGCCGGAGATTCAAGACGCGCTCATCTCCATCCTCTCGGAGAAGCAGGTCTCCATTCCGGAGCTGGGCGACGTGGTGAGCGCGCAGCGGGGCTTCAACCTCATCGCCACCGCGAACACGAGAGACCGCGGGGTGAACGAGATGAGCGCCGCGCTCAAGCGCCGCTTCAACTTCGTCACCGTGCCGGTGGTGGAGGATTTGGAGCAGGAGATTCAAATCGTCACCAAGCGCGAGGCCGAGCTGCGCAATGACTACCAGGTGGGCGTGCCGCCGCCGGAGGAGCTGTCCCGGCTGCTGCTGACGCTCTTCCAGGAACTGCGCAAGGGCGTGACGAAGGACGGGAAGACGAAGGTGCGCACGCCGGGCGCGGTGCTGTCCACGGCGGAGGCCATCAGCGTGCTGTTCAACAGCTCCATCCTCGCGGAGCAGTTCGGCGGCGGGAAGGTGACGCCGCACGAGCTGGCGGCGTCGCTGGTGGGCGCGGTGGTGAAGGAGCAGGAGGACGACGTGAAGGCCCTGCGCGAGTACATGGAGACGGTGGCCAAGGGCCGCACGGGCGCGTGGAAGGAGCTGTACACCGCGAGCAAGAAGCTCCTGAGGGGCTGATGGACCTCGCCCTGCTCTCCAAGGTGCACCTGTTCCCGGTGCGCCACCACTCACCGCGCACCACGGCGGTGCTGGGCAAGTGGCTGGCACGTGTCCGGCCGGAAGTCATCCTGGTGGAAGGCCCGTGTGACGCGACGGGCCTCGTGGACGTGCTGTGCGACGAGGCGACGAAGCCCCCGGTGGCGATTCTGGGCTACCGGACGGACGGCACGCCGCGCTCGGCGCTGTGGCCCTTCGCGGAGTACTCGCCCGAGTACGCGGCGCTGCGCTGGGCGAAGGCGCACAAGGCCCGCGCGGAGTTCATCGACATCCCGGTCGGCGTCAGCCTGGAGGTGGACCGCGAGGACGGAGAGGAGCCCGGCACCGAGCCCGGCGTCGAGACGGAGTCCGCCGCCACGGCCGTCACCCACGAGCCCGAGGAGCCCCTCTCCGAGCGCTTCGCGAAGGAGCGTGGCTACCGTTCCTTCGAGGAGCTGTGGGAGGCCCTGTTCGAGGCGCCGGACTGGACGCCCGAGGGCTTCCGGCCGGTGCTGCTGGCCTGGGCGGACGTGCTGAACGCGGGCCCGAGGAATGACTACCACCGCTGGCGCGACGCCTTCATGGCGCGCAAGGTGCTGGAGGTGGTGGCGAGCGGCGTGCCGCCGGAGAAGGTGGCGGTGGTGGCGGGCGCCGCGCACGTGGCGGCCTTCATCGCGGGCGACGTGGACGCGGCGCTGGAGGCGAAGCTGCCGAAGGGCGTGCCCTGCGCGGTGACGGTGATTCCGTACAGCTTCCCCCGGCTGGCGGAGCAGCTCGGGTATGGCGCGGGCAACCGGGCGCCGCACTTCTACCAGAAGGCGCACGAGGCGAAGTGCGACTTCCGGCGCGCGACGCTGGAGGTGCTCATCGACTTCGCGGGGCACCTGCGCACGCGAGGCTTCACCGCGTCGCTGTCGGACGTGCTGGAGGCGTACCGGCTGGCGCTGACGCTGACGGACCTGCGGGAGAAGAGCGCGCCGGGCCTGGACGAATTGCGTGAGGCCACGGTGGCCACGCTGTGCCGCGGGGACGCGACGCACGTGGACGGCTTCCTGTGGAAGAGCGTCATCGGCCACCAGGTGGGCCGGGTGGCGAGCCGCATCGGTCAGAACTCCTTGCAGGCGGAGTTCTGGCGCGAGGTGGACGCGCGCCGCCTGCCGCGCTCGGACAGTCCGGAGACGTTCTCCCTGCGGCTGAACAACGACGTGGAGGTGGGCTCCTCCGTCTTCCTGCACCGGCTGCGCGTGGCGGGGATTCCGTACGCGGCGCTCCAGGGCGCGGGGCAGCAGCGAGGAGCGCCGCCCCAGGAGGCCGGGGGCTACGCCGCGCTCACCCGCGTGCGCGAGTCCTGGCAGGCGCAGTGGACGCCGTCCACGGACGTGGCGCTGGTGGAGAAAATCGTCCTCGGCGACACGCTGGAGGCGGTGACGACGCGCATCCTCCAGGAGCGGCTGACCGGCGCGAAGTCCACCGCCGACGCGGCGGACGTGCTGCTGGAGTCCGTGATTACGGGCTGCTCGCAGACGGTGGCGGCGGCCCTGCGGGCCTGTGACGCGCACGCGGCCACGGACTCGGATTTGCCGTCGCTCGCCTCCGCCGCGCGGGCCCTGTCCGGGCTGGTGGCGTACGGCACGTCCCGGGCGCATGCGGACGTGGGCGACGAGGCGGTGGCGGTGCTGTGCGAGAAGACCTTCGGCCGCGCGCTGCTGCGCGTGCGTGAGGCCAGCGCCTGCGCGCCGGACGCGGTGGGAGCGGTGCTGGAGGCGCTGCGCACGCTGCACGAGGTGGCGCTGGCGCAGCCTCGCGCGGACAGGGCCGGGTGGCTGGCGGAGGCGCGCGGGCTGATGGAGAGCCACGCCGTGCACCCGTCGACGTCGGGCCTGGCCACGGGGCTGTTGTACCTCGCGCAGGAGCTGGCCGAGTCGGACGTGGCGCTGGAGGTGGGGCGGCGGCTGTCGCTGGCGGTGGAGCCGGAGGCGGGCGCCGCGTACCTGGAGGGCTTCCTCCAGGTGAATGCGCTGGTGCTGGTGAAGAGCCGCGAGGTGGTGAAGGCGCTGGACGACTTCCTCTCCAGCGTGGAGGCGGAGCGCTTCCGTCAGACCCTGCCGGTATTGAGGAGAGCACTGGGCGCGCTGGGTCCCACGGAGCGCCGCTACCTGATGGAGAACGTGGTGGCGCTGCGACAGCTCGGGACGAAGGGGCAGGCGGTGAAGGGCGTCCTCGAAGAGAAGGACAAGGAGAAGCTCAAGGACATGAGCGCGGAGCTGGGCAAGGCGCTCGATGACCTGGACGACCTGCTATGAGCGTGGACCCCAAGGACCTATCGGAGAAGGACCGGGATGCGCTCCTGCGCTGGCGGCTGGCGCTGGGCCCGGCGGCGGAGAAGACGGGCTCCTGCCCCTCGCTGCGAGGACTGGCCGCCGGCGCCGGCGCGGTGGGCGTGGGCGAGTCGGACCTGGAGGAGCTGGATGACGCGCTCTCCTTCGTCTACGGCGAGCGGAGCGCGAGCGCGGCGGGCTCGCGGCCGTACATCCCCAAGTGGCTGGGCGCGCTGCGAGGCTTCTTCCGCGACGACGTGATTGCGCTCGTCCAGAAGGATGCGATTGAGAAGAAGGGGCTGACGCAGCTCCTCTTCGAGCCGGAGACGCTGCCCTTCCTGGACAAGAACGTGGAGCTTGTCACCACGCTGGTCAGCGCGCGCGGGCTGATTCCGGACCAGGCGAAGGACATCGCCCGGCAAATCGTCCGTGAAGTCGTCGATGAGCTGCGCAGGAAGCTGGAGTCGCCCATCCGCACGGCCGTGTTCGGCGCGCTGAAGCGGGACAGGACGAGCCCGCTGCCGATTGCGCGCAACATGGACTGGAAGCGCACGATTCGGCAGAACCTGAAGGGCTGGGACGCGGAGCGCAAGCGGCTGATTCCGGAGCGCTTCTACTTCTGGCCCAACCAGCGGCGGCACCATGAGTGGGACGTGACGCTGGTGGTGGACCAGTCCGGCTCCATGGCGGAGAGCGTCGTGTACAGCTCCGTCATGGCGGCCATCTTCGCGTCGCTGGACGTGCTGCGCACGAGCCTCGTCCTGTTCGACACCGAGGTGGTGGACATGACGCCCATGCTGGCGGACCCGGTGGAGGTGCTCTTCACGGCGCAGCTCGGCGGCGGCACGGACATCAACCGCGCGGTGGCGTACGCGCAGGCCAACCACGTGCAGCGGCCGGAGAAGACGCTCTTCATCCTGATTACGGACTTGTACGAGGGCGGCAACGCCGAGGAACTGGTGGCGCGGCTGCGGCAGCTCGTGGACTCGCGGGCGAAGGTGCTGTGTCTGCTGGCGCTGTCGGACGGGGGCAAGCCTTCGTACGACCATGCGATGGCGGAGAAGCTCACCGCGCTGGGCATTCCGTGCTTCGGGTGCACGCCGCGCAAGCTGGTGGACGTGGTGGAGCGGGTGATGCGCAACCAGGACCTGGGGCCGCTCGTGTCGGCCGACAAGGAGGCGCGCCATGGCTGAGGTGCGGAAGCTGACGGGGGGACTCGGGGCGCTGACGGAAATCATCAGCGACCGGGCGGAGCTGACGAAGGGCGCGCAGCTCTTCGACGGCAAGCAGCTCTCCAACCTGTCCCGGTACGAGAACCGGCTCTTCGCGGACGCGCTGGGCTCGGGGGCGTCGCCCTACAAGGTGTCGCTGGTGTTCGGCGACGGGCGCGAGGTGAAGGGGCGCTGCTCGTGCATGGCGGCGCGCTCGCGGCCCTTCTGCAAGCACGCGGCGGCGCTGCTGGTGGCGTGGGCCCGCGCGCCGGAGGCGTTCGTCACCACGGACGCGGCGCCCTCGGGCGGCTCGGATGGGGCGAAGAAGAAGAGCGTCAAGAAGGGCAAGGCCGAGACGGCTGATTTGATGAAGGCCGGCGTGGCGCAGGTGTCCACGCTGGTGCGGGAGCTGGGCCTGTCGGGCGTGGTGTCGCTGGGCGCGGACCGGCCGGAGCAGGTGCGCCAGCTCGGAGAGGTGCTGCGGGCCAATGGCCTGCGCCGGCTGGCGGCGCGCACGGTGGAGGTGGCGGGGCTCCTGGACCTCGCGGTGGCGCGCACGGGCACCTTCGAGGCGCCGGTGTACGCGGACCTGGTGGCGGACATGCTGCTCACCGTGCGCAAGGTGGAGAAGCACCTGGGCGGCGAGGCGCTGGAGGACCGCTACGTCGAGGAGCTGATTGGCAAGACGTGGACGAAGAAGGACCGCGCGCCGGTGGAGGGGCTGACGTTGGTGGAGTACGCCTTCACCACGCGCACCACGCCGGACAACTTCCTCGTGCGCGAGAGCCGCTTCGTGGACCTGGCGTCCGGGAAGCACTACGCGGAGAAGCAGATTCTCCCCGCGTTCCTCAAGAGCGTGGAGCCGAAGAAGAGCCACGCGGGGCTGGTGCTGGAAGAGGCGAAGGGCGGCCAGTACCCGGGCTTCGCGCCGCACCGGCTGGATTTGGACGCGGAGGCGCGGAAGCTGCCGCTGGACGGGGCGGCGCTGCGGCGCCTGGTGGAGGTGGCGCTGCCGGACGTGGGCGCGGCGCTGACGGCCTTCCAGGAACACCGCAAGGACGTCTTCGCGCCGGACCTGCTTCCGGTGACGCTCCGGGTGGAGACGCTGCTGGCCAGCGGGCAGCGCTCGCAGCTGGTGGACTCGGGGGACCGGGGCCTGTTCCTCCCGGCAGACGCGGCGCTGGAGGAGCCCCTGGCCGCGGCGCTGGAGGGCGCGAAGCTGAAGGTGGTGCTGGGAGACGTGGGCCTGGAGGCGGCGCTGCCCACGCTGTTCCCCCTGGCGGTGGTGGTGGAGACGCCGGAGGGGCTGGAGTTGCGCGGCCTGGGCCGGCTGGAGGGCGAGGCCTTCGCGTCGCGCCGGCGGGGCGGCTCGAGGCCGGCGGCGGCGCCGGTGGCGGTGCCCCGGAGCGGGTGGTCGGACGCGGCGCGGGCGGCGGGCGCATCTCGCGCGGCCATTGCCCTGGCGGAGGTGCGGGACGAGCTGGCGGAGAAGTTCGCCAACGGGCTGCCCGCGCTGTCCACGCGCGCGGTGGAGCCGCTGGTGGCGCGGCTGCGGGAGCTGGGGCTGGAGAAGCCGGGGGCGCTGCTGGAGGCGCTGGCCGGAAGACCCGACGCGGGGGAGCGGCTGGACGACTTCATCAAGGTGTATCAGGTGCTCGGCATCGCCCTGGTGCGGCTGGCGGGCGCGGTGCAGGTGGACGGCGGCGCGCTGCAGCCGGTGCCCACGCACCCGAGCATCCACGTGCGCAGGCCCGAGGTGCCGCTGCCTCCGGGCGAGGCGCTGCTGAAGCGGGCGCGCGGCGAGCTGACGCGCTACGAGGCGGCGGCCCACGCGGCGCACTACTACGCGAGCATGAAGCCGGAAGCGCTGCTGGGCGAGCTGTACCCGGCCTGGAGCGACGGCGCGGCCAGTGCCTTCGTGGCGCGCGCGGTGGCCCAGGGCTCGCGGGACCAGGCGCTGGTGGTGGCGAAGACGGCGCTGGCCGAGCACCACAGCCGCATGGTGCGCCGCACGGCGATTCGCGTGCTGGGAATGCTGGGCGGCACCGAGGCGCGGCAGCTCCTGGATGCGCTCACGCGCAAGGGACACGACGCGGGCCTGCGGCTGTTCGCGCGCGAGGTGCTGGACGACGTGCGGGCGCGCGAGGCGGGCCCGGAGGCCGCGGCGGCGCTGCTGAAGACGCGGCGCGAGCGCATCCACGCGTATGCGCAGCGGGCGCTGACGGAGCCGACGAAGGAGGCCCGCCGGGGCGCGGTGGACCAGCTCGAGGGCGTGGGGCTCACCGTGGCGTGGCCGGTGCTGCGGCAGGTGCTGTACGGGGACCCGTCGCGCGAGGTGCGCAACCGCGCGGCCATGGCGCTGGCGTGGCTGGGGGACGCGGAGGTGCTGGAGCGCTTCGTCGCCAGCGTGGAGGCGCGCGGCGGGGACGACGAGGAGGCGAAGACGGCGACGTATGCCCTCGGGGTGCTGGGCGACGTGCGTGGGGCGGAGACGCTGCTGGCGGCCTTCGTGGACGGCTGGAAGCCGGGCGTGGTGTCCGAGTCGCTGAAGACGTTCGGCCTCGCCATGCTCGCGCCCGCGGTGCGGCTGGCGGAGGTCCGCCCGGAGGCGGTGGAGCGCCAGGCGCTGCGCAACCTGTTCGAGAAGTTCCCCGCCGACGCGCTGGCGGAGGAGCTGCTCCAGCGGGCGAAGGCCTCGCGCGAGCACCCGGAGTTCCTCGCCCGGTGCGCGGTGTACCTCAAGCTCGCGGGGGAGAACGCGCACGGCGCCGGCAAGCCGGTGGCCCAGGTGCTGCTGGGCATGCCCGCGGTGGCCGCGGACAAGGCGCTGTCCCGCACGGCGAAAAGGATGCTGGGCGTGAAGGCGTAGGCGCTCAGCCCTCCACGGTGACGCCACGCCAGAAGGCCACGTGTCCGGTGATGTTGGACGCGGCGGCCTTCGGCTCCGGGTAGTACCAGGCGGCGTCCTTGTTCACCTGCCCGTCGACGACGACGTCGTAGTAGCTCGCCGTCCCCTTCCACGGGCAGACGGTGTGCGTGTCGCTCGGGCGGAAGTACTCACGGCGGATGGCCTCGGCCGGGAAGTAGCAGTTGCCCTCCACCTTCTCGCAGTGCGGGCTCTCCGCAATCACCACTCCATTCCACTTCGCCACTGGCATGACGGTGCTCCTCCGGTTCGAAGGTCGGGCATAACGGCGGACGGGCGGGGGCGCACTCACGGAAGCACGCCCGCCGCTCGTCCTGTCAGGTGCTCCACGGCCCGCGTGGACGCGGGCACCCCATGCCTCCGGTTCAGCCCGCCTGCGCCGCGGACTGCTCGGACTGCGCGTCGAGGAAGGTGCCCAGGGTGGCGTTGACGAGCGCGGGCTCCTCCACGGTGACGGAGTGTCCTCCGCGCGGCAGCCGCACCAGGCGCGAGCCGGGGATGAGCTGGTGCAGGCGCTCGGCCTTCGCGGGGACGGTGGCCACGTCCTCCTCGCCCACCACGACGAGCGTGGGCACCTTGATGCTGGGCAGCTCGGCGCTCACCGCGCGGCGCTTGATGACGCCGTTGACGGCGCGCCAGATGTCCTTGCGGTTCTCCAGCAGCCGCGCGCGCCACAGGGCTCGCTCCTCGGCGCGGTTCGGGTCGGTCAGGAAGCCCTTGCCGAACATGATGCGCATCACCGGGTCCGCCACTGGCCGCACGCCCGCGAGCCGGGCGATGAGGTTGAGCAGCGTGTAGCGGGGCACGTTGGCCAGGGGCTCGGGGTCGGCGGACGTCTCCATCAGCACCAGCGAGCGCAGCAGGTCCGGCCTGCGCGCCGCCAGCCGCATGCCGATGAAACCTCCCATGGACAGGCCCACGAAGTGGCACGGCTTCACGCCGAGCTTCTCGATGAGGCCAATCGCGTCCAGGTACAGCGTCTCCATGTCGATGACGCTCTCCGGCGGCACCGCGCTGCGGCCCTGCCCCCGGTGGTCATACGCGATGCAGCGGTAGCGGCCTCGCAGCGCATCCACCTGCGGGTCATACAGCCGGGTATTCCACAGCAGCCCATGGCTGAAGATGATGGGCGGCCCGGAGCCCCCCGTATCCTCGTAGTGGAGCTCGGTTCCATTCACGGACAGCATCGGCATTGGCGGTTCCCTCCCCGCCCGGAAGGATAGGCCATGCCATGACGCGGCGTCCCACCCTGCGGTGGCATGAGGCGTCATCCGGGTGACGGACGCGCCTCTGGGCGATACCGGAGCCCCGCTCCTCTGGGCGCTACCGGAGCCCCGCGCCTCTGGGCGCTACCAGAGTCCCCGCGCCTGGAGCAGCTCGCCCACGCGCTGGGGGGCGGCGCGCCAGGCGGTGAAGAAGTCCTCTGCGACTTCGGGGGACAGGTCCTCCCAGACGAGCATGCCGGTGCCGTCCTCGCGGCGGCAGCGCACGAAGGAGCCACGCACGTGCTCGGCCGAGTCGAAGGTGAGGCTGTCGAGCAGGAGCGGGCTCTGGCTGGTGAGGAAGGCCTGCCGGGCGCCGAGCTGCTCGAGGCCGGCGCGCAGCTGCCGGGGGTGGAGGGCGTGGGCCAGCTCGTCGGCCACCACCACGGCGCGCGCATGGGCGAGGTAGTGCAACAGGGCCACGAGGCGCTTCTGGCCGTAGCCCAGCTCCCGCGCGGAGACGCGCTTCCCACCGGGCCCGGTGAAGACCAGCTCCAGGTGGCCGAGCGACAGCGTCTCGTACCGGCCCTGCGGCTGGGACTCCAGCGGGGCCAGGAGCGCCTCGGCGGAGACGAAGCCGAGCAGCCGCGCGGCGTCGCGGAGGAAGGGGATGCCCTCGGCGGGGAGCACGTACCGGGCGGAGCCCCACTGCGCGGCGGCCACCTTGCGCAGCCCATCCAGCAGGTCCTCCGACGCGAGGCCGGTGCCGGTGGCGAGCACGCCCTCGGCGCGGCGCGAGAGGCGCAGCTCCACCTGGTAGAGCTGGTCGAAGTAGCCGAGCCCCTCGTCGAAGCGGCCCAGGCCCGCCTGGGCGGACACCTCGCGGGCCATGGCGAGCAGCGGCTCCACGGCGGCGGCGCCCTCGCCCGTCTTCTCCACCCAGGCGATGCCGCCGGACATGAGGACGAGCCACAGCCGCCCCCCCACCTCGGGGGCGATGCGCTCGTGGACGACGTCCGAGGTGTCGTCCTGGCGGGAGACCGTCACCTGCTGTCCCTCGCGGTGGATGACGAGCGGCCACGCCATGTCCCCCGGCGCGACGACCAGGTCCATGACGAGCCCCGTGCCGCCCTCCACCGTCTCGTTGCGCACGCGCACGGTGATGCGGCCGGTGTCGGAGGTCAGCTCGTACTCGAGGTCGAACGCCTCGGCCTTGAGGGCGCTGAAGTCGGAGCTGGCCACGGCGGCGACCAGCTCCAGCAGCATCGTCTTCCCGGTGCCGTTCTCTCCGAGGAGCACGTTGAGGGACGGGCTGAACGACAGCCGCGTCCCGGGCTGCACGGAGCGGTACTCGTGGACCTGGAGCCACTGGAGCTTGAGCATCGGCCCGGAGGCTCCTCTCGCCCGCCGCCAGCGTCAACCCGAGGCCACGAGCGCCGGCCCGCGGACCTTCCTTCCACGCCTGCCCGGACCTACACCTCACAAACCGGAATTACTTGGGAAACAAACATTCCGAACGTAAATATCCGGAATCACTCAGGTTCCACAGATGCAAGTGAGTTGCACTTATACAGTTTGACTAAACTTTTCATTTCGTGAGAAAGACTGCGCTCGGCCACCTGGCCGATCTGGAGGAAGCCCCTCATGCGCATGACTCGTTTTGTTTCCATCCTCCCCCTGCTCCTCGGAACTGCATGCGGCGTCGAGACGTTGGACGCCGACACGCAGTCTCCGCAGGACCTGCAGACCCTTGGCCAGACGGGCCAGGGCCTGCGTCAGGTTCAGGCGCAACAGCCTGAATTCCTTGGTGGTACTGGCGAGCTGACCGCGAAGCGCACCCTGTCCGAGCGCGGCGGCAAGGCGCACGAGCGGGTGGCGCAGAGCGTCAACGGCGTGCCGGTGTTCGGCGCCCAGGCCATCGTCCACCTGAAGGCGGACGGCACCCTCGGCTCCATCACCGACAAGCTGGCGCGTGACTTGAAGGTGGACACCCGTCCGAGCCTCGGTTCGGACCGGGCCCTCCAGGCGGCCATCGCCCAGATGCCCGCCGGCAGCGTCCTGGTGGGCGCGCCGAAGGTGGACCTCCAGATCCTCCCCAACACCACCGGCAAGGGCGGCCGGCTGACGTGGCGGGTGCAGCTGGAGACGGTGTCGGCCGAGGGCGAGCCGGCGATGCCGAACGTGTTCGTCGACGCACACAACGGCGAGACGGCGCTGTCGTTCGACAACATCAAGACGCAGCGCAACCGCAGGACGTACACGGCCAACAACCGGACGACGCTGCCCGGCACGCTGGTGCGCAGCGAGACCACGGCCCCCACGAGCGACGCGACGCTGAACGCGGCGCACGACAACGCGGGCTTCACGTACGACTTCTACTTCAGCAAGTTCGGGCGTGACAGCTACGACGGCCTGGGGACGAACCTCATCTCGTCGGTGCACTACAGCCGCAACTACGTGAACGCGTTCTGGAACGGGACGCAGATGGTGTACGGCGACGGCGACGGCTCGCAGTCCGGCCCGCTGACGGTGCTGGACGTGGTGGGCCACGAGCTGACCCACGCCGTCACCGACACGTCGTCCGAGCTCATCTACCAGGGTGAGTCCGGCGCCCTCAACGAGGCGATGTCCGACGTCTTCGGCGCCGCCATCGAGGCGTTCCGGGATGGGGCCGTCACGGCCAACACCTGGAAGATTGGCGAGGAGTGCTGGACGCCGGGGACCGCGGGCGACGCGCTCCGCTACATGAACGACCCGGCCATCGCGGGTGACTTCGACTACTACCCCACGCGGTACACCGGCACCTCGGACAACGGTGGCGTGCACTGGAACTCGGGCATCGCCAACCTGGCGTTCAAGCTGATGGTGACGGGTGGCTCGCACCCGCGCGGCAAGACGACCACCGTGGTGCCCCCGCTCGACGCGGACGCCTTCACGAGCATCATGAAGGGCGCGGCCATCTTCTACCGTGCCAACACGGTGTACCTGACGCCGGGCAGCACCTTCTCCGAGGCGCGCGGCGCCACGGCGCAGGCGGCGCAGGACCTGTACGGCGCGACCGAGGCGGCCGCGGTGAACGCGGGCTGGACGGCGGTGGGCGTGGCGGCTCCTCCGACGTGGACGGTCATCTCCACGGTGAGCAACCTGTCCGGCGCGAAGAGCAGCAACAAGAGCTACACGCACGTGACGCCGGCCGGCGCGACGTCGATGAAGTTCGCGACGACGGGCGGCACGGGTGACGCGGACATGTACGTGAAGTTCGGCAGCGCCCCGACCACCACCAGCTACGACTGCATCTCGGCGGGCGCCACCTCCACGGAGACCTGCACCATCAACGGCGCGAAGCAGGGCACCTACTACGTCCTCATCAAGGGCTACACGGCCTACTCCGGCGTCACCTACACGGTGAGCTCCGGTCAGTAGTCCGCGGTAGCTGTGCTTCACCTGCCGGCGCGGCTGCCACTCCTGGCGGCCGCGCCGGTTGTCTTTTCGGAGCCGGGGGACGCGGCCTCCGCCCTCGGGCGGATGGGTTCGCCCGGCCGCCGGGCGCCAGGGATGCGGAAAGAGCTCACCGCTGCTTCGGCATGGTCCCGGCAACCGTGGTGCCCCCTTCGACGCTCGCGTAACGTGTTGCTTCGTGACGAGTACGCCACGCATGCCCCGGCGCGCCGAGCTCGCGCAGTTCCTCCGCACCCGTCGTGCGCGCGTGCGTCCGGCGGAGGTGGGCCTGCCCGCCGGCACCCGGCGGCGCACGCCGGGGCTTCGCCGTGAGGAGGTCGCCCGGCTCGCGGACGTAGGGGTGAGCTGGTACACGTGGTTGGAGCAGGGGCGGGACATCCACGTCTCGGAGCCGCTGCTCGAGCGTCTCGCGCGGGCACTCCGCCTGACGCCGACGGAGCGGGCACACCTGTTCGAGCTGGCGCACGGGCGGCCGGCGGCGCGGCCCGCCATCGCACCCGCCAGAATCAGTGAAGCGCTCCAGCGCGTCATCGACGACTACCCGTTTCCAGCGCTGGTCTCGACGCGGCGGTGGGACGTGCTCGCCTGGAACGCACTGGCGGTCATCCTCTACGGAGACTTCGGCCTCCTGCCCCCGGAGCGGCGCAACGGGCTGTGGTCGCTGTTCATGAACCCGGACCGGCGCGCACGCATGCCGGGCTGGGAAGCCGATGCGCGCGGGGCCGTGGCGGGCTTCCGCCTCGATGCCGCTCGCGCCGCCGACCGGACGGAGTTCGATGCGCTCGTCGAGGAGCTGGCGAGCGTCAGTCCGGAGTTCGCGCGCTTCTCGGGCGAGCACGACGTGGTCGAGCGGCCCGAGGGCCTGAAGGTCATCGACCATCCAGGCCTGGGCGTCATCGAGTTCGAGCACGTCGCGCTCACGCACTCGGAGCCCGACGGCCACCAGCTTCGCGTCACGCGATGGACGGAGAACGCACGGATGCGTTGGGGCTCGCCCCGTGCGTCGAGTGCGAGTGCGAAGAGCGCGTTCGCCGTCTTCGACTGGCCGTAGGCCACCCACTTGTCGTAGGGGCGCCGCTCGAAGTGAGGGTCCTCGAAGTCGATGGCGGCGCGCCGGTGCCCCCGTGACGACAGGGAGACCACGCGGGCACCGTGGGCCCTGCGCAGCGCGGGCCAGAGCCGCGCCGTGAGCTGGAAGTGGCCGAGGTGGTTGGTGGCGAGCTGCGACTCGAACCCGCGCGAATCCCTCAGGAGCGGCGTCGCCATGATGCCCGCGTTGTTCAAGAGCATGTGGAGGGGGCGCCCGGACGCCAGGAGGCGCGCGGCGAACGCGTCAATCGACGCCGGCTCGCTCAGGTCCAGGTGCCCCAGTTCCACGCGCTCCAGGCCGGCCAATGCCGCACGTGCCTTGTCGGGCGTTCGCGCGGGGACGACCACCGTCGCACCGGCGGCCGCGAGCGCGCGCGGGGTCTCCAGCCCGACGCCCGCATACCCGCCTGTCACAACGGCGGAGGCTCCATCAAGGCTGCCGTTGCCCATCACCTCATGCGCCGTGGTCCGCGCGCCATAGCCAGAATTCAGGGGCTCTTGTTTCGTGGTCATGGCCCATGACTAGCGGCCCGTGACGGCCGGAAAAATGGCGTGAACTCATCCCATGACCCGGACCACCAGGATGAGCCCGGCCGCCACCTCACCGTGCGCGGCGAGGGACTCCGGCGCATGAGAAGTCCCGGGCTCCCCACGGGACCTTGAACTCATGGAGCGAATGGCCTCGAAAGCACTCGAAGTACATGACGCTCGAGAGCATCGCCATCCCACCAGACAGGAGGACCACCGCGACGAATCGCCTCAGCAAGCCTGTCCCCCAGACAAACTTCGACCGACTGCCAGTGGCTAAAGAGTGTCAACACGCTCAAGTACGGACACGATTCGCTCCCCCCGGACGACAAGCTCCCATCTGAATTCATGGCGAAGCTCCGTCACCGGGTCTACCCCCTCGATAACGATGAGAGCCGTGGCGCCCTCGACTACTTGAGATCTCACGTCCACCTTGGACCACGGCAGTTTCTGTTCGATGAACCAAACCGCGGCTGAATCCGACAGTCCTACCGGCTCCTTCCGGTAGGTAAACCCATGGGCAAAGCGCCTCGGGAAACCTGGGTTGCTCGCTGGGTCGATCCACCAACCGAGGAACTCATCGGCGATTTGTTGCGTCATCCCCAATGTCGCCATCCCTGTCCCTTCAGTGCCATTCCCCGAAGGGGTCGTAGAAATCCATCACGTCCTCCGTCGTCGCATCACGGTACTCCCACTTGGAGCCCGTCTGCCTGACGCGGGCGACTCGAAGCCATGCGGAGTACTCACGGCACGTGAAGGAAACCCCGCCGAACGCCGGTCCGAACCAGAAGTTCACCCGAGTCCTTCCCTCTCCTTCCGAGAAGGAGTCCACGGCTTGAAATACGACGGGCGGCGCAGCCTCTTGCAGTCGATACGCCTCCATGAATACCTGCGCAGCGCGGTTGACACCACGCTCTCGTGCAAACTCCTCGACCCCGGAGAGTCGGATACGGATGAAGGCGCGGTAGCCCTCCCCCGGCTTCTCCCAATGGTCCGAAACGATGACAAACGCACCGGACTCGGGATGGAGCTTGTAGTGGATGAGCAGGCACTCCATGAGGTGCCCCAGTTGCTCATCATCCAGCGCAATGCGCTTGCTGCTCAATCTGGAGGTCCTCCCAGCCGTGAAGCTGACCAGTCGCGAAGCGGTGTCCAGTGCTCACGTGGCTGCCCTTCAACTGAAAGAATATAGGCCACACCCTGATCAAAGATGCGCAAGGCATTGTAGGTTGCAAACAGGAATCGACCCTGCTTCGGGTCTTCGCGGGTCGTCACCAGCAGGTCCACGGTCCGGTGGCCGACCCTGTCAATCCTCACCTCAAAATCTTCCTGGGCCATGGCCTTCTCGGCCGCCCCAAGCGCATCGCCTGTCACGGGGACATCCACACCCGTTTCAATGCGCCATCTCTGTCCCACCCACCGTCTGGGAGCTGCTTCGCCTCCGGGAACCGCACCTTGATGATGCTCCTGACCGCGTCATCGTAATCAGCTCCCATTGAGGTCCCCCTGACGCGTCACTCCAGTCCACTTCACAACCTGGCCGATTTCCTCAAGCGCAGCTGGCGCGCATCTTGTCTCAGCTACTGGCGAACCTGGAATACCTCGCGTTGTCAGAGCTTCTAACGCCTTGGAACGGGCCTCTTCCCCCGGATGAGGCTCGCCTCTCAGGAGTAGCTGGTAGCCATCCTTGTATCGCGTCGCCCCCGGGGCAGCATCCCGTTACAACTCCGATGCGCCCGCCCTCGCCCCACCCTGCCCGCCCTCGTGGTCCTCGCCGTGCTCGGCGCGGCTGCGGGAATCACCTTCGCCCTGCGCTCCTCCTCGGAGCCCGTGCCTCCCTCCCCGCCCGTCACCGCCGCACCCGTGGCCGCACCCACGTCCACCGTCACGGCGAGCGCACCCGTGCCGGTGAAGGACGCCCACTCTCCCACGGGCGCCTATGCCAGCTCCGCAACCTGCGGTGAGTACCACAAGGACGAGGACGAGCACCCGCGTGGGGCAAGGACTGGCACTCGCGCGGGCTCCCCTCGGCCACATCGAAGTTCGTCGTCGGCAACTTCCGCAACGCGCACTTCAAGGGCTACTCGAAGACAACCCCAGCTTGAATGGGATCGAAGTTGTCAGGCCAAATTGTCTCCCTGCTCGCTCGAGCACCTCGAAGCTTGGCCAGGGACAACCTGAGTGCCCGTACATCGGCACCACTGAGATTGGCCTCCTCGAGATTCGCCCCTCCGAGATCTGCATCAACGAGTACTGCGCCCTGGAGTTCAGCTCCCTCTAGATTCGCCCCATTGAGCCACGCGCCCCGAAGGCTGCATCCAATTAGACGGGATTGTCGCAGGCTCGCTGCCATGAGCCTGCCCCCGTCCAGATTTGCGCCGGAGAGGACAGCTCCATCAAGGAATGCGGACCTGAGATTCGCATCGCGCAGGTCCGCACGGCGAAGGTTCGCCCCGCCCAAGATGGCACGGTGAAGCGCCGCCCCGCACAAATTTGCCCCTTCCAGGGTGTCACCAGAAACATCCAGGAAGTCACCCGTCTCACATGAGATTCGAATCACCTGTTCCCCCAGTCGACCGGGTCGAGAAACACATCAAGCCAATTCCGCGGTGGTTCCGAACGCAAATGGTCAGGGAGTCTCCAGTTTGTTTGTGGTGGATCCATCCCAAACAGCCGCCCGGCAATGTACCTGTGGTTCCCATCAACTATTATTCCGTTTTCCACTTTGATGGGGGGTGGCTTTCCGCCCGCTGCGAGGCGCTCAACATACCGGCGGATCGCCGGCACGGAGACCGCGCCCTGATGAGTTTTGAGTGGAGCATCGGCCATTACAGAACGAATTAAATCATCAGTGACCTCAGCTCCCGACTTCACCACTCCCTTGGCGGCCAACCCGCTCAATGAATTGTTGTGGACCCACGAGGAATGTCTCCCAACAAAGTAGGTGTGGGCGTCATCCACCTCGAAGTTGAAAACCGTCTGCAACTCGGCAACCGTCTGGACTGATACCACTCGTGACAACTGTCCAGAAGCAGTTTCGACTGCATCCCCCGACGCGAGGTCTTGCGCTTCCTTCCAGCCCTTCCCCGCCACCCCGAACGGGTGCTCTGCAGTCACACCAAGCTCTTCGCGAGTTCCGTCGGGCGCCTCCAGCACGACACGGAGAACAACCCTGTCGTACTTGACGAAGGTTCGTGCCACTCGGTGCCAGCCAGGCTCCTTCGTCTCTTCGTCCCAGGCCCACACCCAGTCCCCAGTTGCGACTTCCTCGATGGGCCGCTGTCCATCAGCCGTGAGAACCGGAGTTCCAGCAACGAAGCAACCGCCCAACACCACCTTTGCGGCGATGAACCGTCCAGCCCTGCCAATCATACCGCGAGTCGCAGAGGCGACGATGGGTGCTGCGGCCTTGAACGCGAGTCCCACGACCTTCGCGGAGACGAAGGAGAGTGCCACCTGTGCCGTGTCATTGACCAGGTCATCGGTGTTGCCCCGCATCACCGACAGCATCAGGTTGAGCGAGGTCGTGCCGAGACCCACGAAGGGGACGTAGGACCACTTTGTCTCCCGCAACCAGCCCTGGAAGTCGCCCAGTTGCTGGTCGCTCATCGCGAACAGGCCACGGCCATCTCCTACGCAGAACTTGCAGGAGGACTCGACATAGCCCGACTCCACGCTGCCGTTCTGGTCGGCGCCCCCCGCGATGGAGGACGGCTTGCTGGTTCCAGATGTCCAGACGATAGGGCCACCGCAGTCACCGGTATTCGTCGAGCCGCAGATCTCCGCGCCCTCACCATCCGCGGTCCTCCATGTCCCCAGTAGGCTCGACGTGTGCTCGGCCGTGAAGCCGGAGGGGTCGGTGTAGCGCAGGGGGTTGTTCAGGACGTAGCTGTAGCGATTGAACGACTGGCTGGAGAAGGGGGCCTGGACCACCGGGTCGGGAGACAGGAAGCGCCCCACCTTCGGGTCATAGACCCGCCCCTTCATGTTGATGAGCCCCGCCTCGTCATCCCACTCGTGACCGGTGAAGCCCAGGCGCACGCCGCCCACCGTGGACGCCGGGGCCAGTGTCGGGTCATCCGCCCGTCCGCGTGCACCGAAGGGCTGGTATTTGCGGTGCTCCAGCACGGTGCCCGCCGCGTCCGTCACCGTCTCCACCGAGCCCAGGTGGTCATACAGCAGGTACTGGGTCGTCGGAGTGGCGCCGCTGCTCCCCGCCAGGACCACCTGGGCGACCACACGCCCCTCGGCCAGCACGGAGTAGACATGGGACACAGCGCCGCCCTGGGTGCGCTTTTCGTAGATGCCCCCCACGTAGACGGTGGAGTCCCCGTTGCTGTGCTGCTTGAGCACACGGCGCTGGTGCGCGTCATAGGTGAACGTCAGCGTGCCCTGCGGGGTCTCCAGGGTCGCCGGCAGGTTGAAGGGGGTATAGGTGATGCGGCGGAAGCGTCCCGTCGCGGCCTCGCTCGCCTGCGTCTGATTCCCCACGCTGTCGTAGGAGAACGTCTCCGCCAGCGTGCCAAATGCGGCGTCCGTACTCACGCCCGTAATGGCATGCCGCGGCGCAGTGAAGGCACCGTACTGGTAGTAGAGCTGCTCCACCTGCGTGCCATTGCGGGCCACCCGCTTGGAGATGAAGTTGCCCAGGTTGTCGTAGCCAAAGTCGGTGACGGTGTTGTTGCAGCCTGCCTGCACCGTCCAGCGCGTGAGGCGGTCCACGGCATCGTACTGGAAGGACTCGGTGACCTGGGCCAGACCGTCATGGCGCGTCCGCAGGTTGTCATCGGCGTGGTAGCTGTAGGCCAGTGCCTGGACCTGGAGCCCCGATGTGCCCTTGCGAGACTCGATGAAGCGCAGGCGCCCCCGACCGTCATGGCGATTCCAGGTCGTGAGGACGTTTCCTCCCCGCGTCTCGACCCGCAGGCGGCCCGAGGCATCGCGGTCCTGTGCACGCCAGTACTCGGCGCCCGTGGAGGGGTTGCGCACGGCCTCGAGGTATCCCGTGGCCGTGTAGCGCTGCTGGGTGGTCAGCCGCGTCCCGTTGGGTCCGGCCGGGTACCAGAGGGTGTCCGGACGTCCCAGGCCGTCATAGGTCTGGTCTACGGCATGGGTGACGCCATTGAACGTGAGCGCCTCCTGCGAGATGCGGCCCAGCGAGTCATACGTGTAGGCCGTGACGACGTCATGGGCGGTCGTGTCGATGCCTCGCTCATCCACCGCCCTGGCCAGGGCACCGATGCCATTGGGAGCGGTGTCCCAGATGAACCGCGTCTGGCGGTTCTGACTGGCGACGAAGACCTCACGGCCCAGTGTGTCGCTTCCGTAGGACGTCAGGACGCCGGCTGCGTCCGTCTCCTCCCGGATGTCGCCGTAGGCATTGTAGAAGGTGACGAGCGCCCCCAGCTTGGGCTCGAGGAGCTTCGTGCGGCGACCGAGCACGTCGTACTCCATGGCGGTGACGGCGCCGCTCGGGTCCTTCATCGAGTCCAGCACGCCAAATGGACCGTAGAAGTACTGGGTCGTGAGCCAGTTGGACGGGGGCTCCCGCTCCTCATCCACCCGCACCATCTGCCCCAGCGGGTTGTGGTTGAAGTACGTCCTGAAGCTCTTCTCGTTATCGAAGGACGTCGTGCGCCCTTGGTGAGCCCACTCCCGGAAGGTGCCATCCGGATTCGTCTGCTTCAGCATCCGGCCCAGGTTGTCGTAGGTGAACGTGGTGGCCTTCTCGGGCTCGTTGTCGTAGCGGGGCAGCGTGGTGCGCGCGGTGCGCCCGAAGAAGTCATAGGCGATGGAGGTGTGGATCCAGGTGCCGTCGGCGGCTTGGGTGCTGCGGGAAGCCTCCCGGTCCCACCGGTCCAGGTGCAGGACCATGGTGGGACTGCCGTCCTGTTGGGCAGTGATGCGAGTGCCCCGGGTTTCGCGCTGGTACTCCATCCAGAGGGTGGCGCCGGATGAAGCGCCACCTTCGCGGTACGGTGCCGTCTCCATGCGGGGGCGGCCGAAGCCGTCATACGCGGTCCGCACCCGAAGTCCGTTGGGGTCCTCGGTGAGCGCAACCACGCCCAGTCCCGGGTGATGGGCCACGTCGGTGCGATGACCGGCCGCGTTGACGATGACCGAGGGGAATATCTTCTCGAAGGCGTCGTAGTAGACCCGCTCCACGCGAGGAAGCCCGGCTGCCGAATCGGCCACCTCGACGGACGTCACCTGGCCGGTGTCATCGCGCTCGTAGGTGGTGAACAGACGCAGGTCCGCGCTGCCCTCCGGCTCCGTGGTCACACGCCACAAGAGGTCGTACTCCGGGCACGAGGTGGCGGGGCAGTACTGGTACGTCGTGGTGCGGGTGCGCTGCTGACCGCCCGGATGACGGTCTGAAGCAGGCGTGTAGGCTGTATCCGTCACCCGCCGGGCGAGGCCCATGATCCAGGCGTCGGGCTGGTTCTCGACCTGGATGATGCGCTCCATCCAGGTGCTGGTGACGTCAGACTCCGCGGCGCGCACGCTGGTGAAGAGCCGCGTCGCATTGCCGTAGCCGTCGCACTCCTGGTGGGTGAGGGTCCACGAGACGGAGCCGAAGTAACCGTCCTTCTCGGCAACCGTCGTCTCCGACGGACAGAGGAACCGGGTGCGGCCTTCCGGAGCGGTGCGTGGCACGCGGGTGAAACTGGAGGTGCGGGTATGCGTGCGTCCTGTCAGCGGCGTGGCGACCTCCTCCTCCTTGGGAAGCCCCGCATGCAGGTACAGCGTGCCGGTCCGGGTGGTGTTGTCATAGAGGGTCGTCGTCACCGCGCTCGTCATCTGGCTGGTGACGGTGCGGCGGGAGAAGCCCAGCCATCCGCGGCCACGAAGGTCCGTCCGCGCCCCCTCGTAGGCGAGCACGTACCAGTGGAAGAAGGCATCGGGGCCTTCGAGCCCGTTGTCCGTCATGTACGCGTTGACAGCCCACATGCCCCGCACCCCGCAGTACTGGGGATAGGTGCATGAGCCGGGCGTGTAGATGCCCTGCGTGTTCCCCAGCGAGCGGTGCGCGAAGGAGACCCACCGGCCATTGCCATCCGTGACGCGGCTGAGCAGGTCCGGCTTGACCGCCTGGCGCAGGTGCACGACGACCTGATTGCCCGAGACATTCCCGACCACCTGGACGATGTCCTGGAGGCCGTCACCGTTGATGTCTCCCAGCCGCGTGAGCTTCTGGCCCCAGCCCGAGCCCTCCAGGTTCACATACGAGCCAGTGGGGCCAACATCGCCGTTCCCCGTGGTCATTCCCACCGGAAGTGCGGTGAGCACCTTCGCGGTGAAGCCGGAGCCGGTCGACAGCAGCACGGTGAGGTGGGTTCGGATGGCGCCGCGGTCGTTGTAGATGTCCGTGAGCAGCAGGTCCTGCCGCCCATCCATGTTGTAGTCGAGGACGCGCATGCCGTTGTCGACGAAGCGGCCCGTCTCCCGCCACTGCGACGGTCCCGGCATGGCTCCCGCGGGGATGGAGAGCGTCCGCGGGGGCAGGAAGCCATTGCCGGTGTTGATGGACAGCCGGAGCTGGCGGGGGACGCCATCATGCGGCTCGCGCTCCTTGTGCAGGGTGAGCGCATCCGGCAGCCCGTCCCCCGTCACGTCCATGAGCCACATGTTGCGATAGTGGTAGGGCCCGCCGAATTCGTAGTCCCAGGGCAGGGCCGACAGCGTCGTCTCCGTCTCACGCCGGCTGCCATCCGGGTTGATGCCCACCGCAGTGTAGTAGCCAGCGAAGCCATCCGGGCTGCGCGACTGGGTGTAGGGCAGCATGTCCGGCTTGCGCAGCAGCACCTCGGAGGCGCCGTCGCCATCCAGGTCGGCCACGAAGCCGGCGTGGTCCACGCCGGAGCGGAAGCCGAGGTTGGTATAGCCCGGGAAGCCCAGGCTGCCCGTGGTGCCCAGCTGGTTCAGGCGCCAAGCCCACTCCGTGGCAACACTCGAGCTCGCATTGGCGGGCCGCCAGGAACGAAGGAGGTCAGGCAGACCATCTCCGCTGAGGTCCGCCACCTGCATGCCCGGAGGATTCACGCCCGCCGTCGTCGTGCCGCAGACGCCATAGGTCTCGCTGCCGTCGTTGAGGGCGGTGGTGAAGCTGGAGCCGCTGTAGCGGTAGACTTGATAGTGGCCACTGATGTTGCGGTCGCAGTCGGCCCGGTTGACGGCGACGATGTCCGTCTTGCCATCCATGTCCATGTCGACAGTCAACAGGTCATCCAGCGAATCGCCCACCTGCGCGCTGGGCAGGTTGACCGTGGTAGGGGGACCGAAGCCCGTGCCGGTGCTCAATCGCACGCGCCACTCGGCGGGGGAGTAGCCGCCGGTGGAGGAAAAGCGCATGAAGCGGTAGAGGAGGTCGTCCCTGCCGTCTCCGTTGACATCCGCGAGCTGTAGACTCCAGAAATCGCGAGCCTTGTACTGGAGGGCGCCCGAGGTGTTGGTGACGTAGCCGTTGGCCGCGACATCCGTGATGCCGGTGTTGACGGTATTGAACTGCTCGGAGCCCATCTCCCAATCGAACGTGGTGCCTACCTTGCACACGTTGCCGTTGTCGCACTCCTGCACGGACTCGAGCAGGCTCCTCCCGGAGATGCTGTCGTTCCGGTACGCGAGCGCATACGTGCGCCAGCGAGTGCTCGGGCCCAGCTCCCAGTCGGAGACCGGCACGTCCGGCGCGAACATGTCGATCTGAACCAGGCGCGAGGCCGAGCGCAGCTTCAAGCCCGCCACGTAGGACTCGTCCACATCTCCGGGCTCGTAGAGGAACTCCACGCGACGAAGGGGCTGCTCGACGGAGTCATCCGTATAGGAGCCGGTGTACTCGATGCTCTTCAACCGGTGCTCGTAGCCCGACTCATGCCCGCCCAGCAGGTCATAGTTGAGCACCATGTAGTTGCCGTGCCGGTCCATCACCTCCGACAGGGCCCAGGAGTAGCGAACCTGCTGGGTGCTCGCGGCGCTGACGCCCGTGGGCAGCACCTGCGTGGGGATGACGCGAGCGCCCTCCAACACGTTGTTGTAGATGGAGATGCGTCCGTCCTTCCCACGCACCTCGAAGTAGTCGGGAGAGTCGCCAGTCGGGGGTCCGCCGGAGAGATACACCCGGGCAAAGGTATCGACCTCGGTGCGGTACATGCTCCCGTGGGCGCCGTACTGCGTCGTCTCGGGATTGATGTGGATGAGCCGGGCGCCGTCCAGACACAGGGCATCCGTCCTGTCGAAGCGCACCTGGGCCACAGCGCCGTCCTGGGCAATCGTCTTCCGGCAGCGGGTGATGCGGGAAGGCGTCCCGCTCAGTGTGAAGCCCATCCCGGCCAGGCCAGCGCCGGAACGGCTGTTGTAGCTGAGCGCGAGCTCGGGCTGGATACCCGCCCGCCCTGGAGGAACCCACAACGGCAGGCGGTAGGCAGCCGCACCGTCCGCGGTAACGGAGAAGGTCCCCTCGGTGACACCTGCTGCGAGGCCGGACTGGACGTTCGTATCCATCACCGTCCCGACCGGGGCCAGGAGCCGGGCATCACCGCTCAGCCGGTTCGCCGAGACCTCTTCCAGCTCCGTGCCGTCGCCGTCCGGAATGGGGCCGCACGAACTGAGGAACTGAGCGCCATAGAGACCCAGCATGCACAGCGAGAGGACGCGCTTCATCCTGCCGTTCTTCTTCCGAAGAGTCTCCGACGTCATGTGAATGTCCTGGATGTCATGAGGCACCGCTTCAGCCGTCGTGCGCGTCATTGCGAGACCTCCTCCTTCAGGGGGTTGCTGCCGCCCGTGCAGACGCCGGACCGGCAATAGGCGCCCCCGAAGCAGGTGCCGCACTTGATGGTCCCACCGCAGCCATCGCTGACGCTTCCACACTCCACACCGCTGCAGGCATCAACGTTCCGCGTGCAGCCGCAGATATTGGGCGTCCCGCCGCCGCCACAGGTGTCATGGCCAGAGCACGCGCCGCCGCAGGAGTAGGTGCCGCCACAGCCGTTGGACACCGTCCCGCAGTTCTTCCCAGCACAGGCGGTGGCATGCGGAGTGAGGGTGCATCCGCAGACGTTGGGCGTGCCACCACCACCACAGGACTGAGGGCTGGCGCAGCCACCACAATTCCAGTAGCCGCCAGGGCAGCCGTTGGGCAACTGGCCGCACTTGCCGCTGCAAACCGTGGCCTGGGGAATGGGCGTGCAGGCACAGACATTGGGAGTGCCTCCCGCGCCACAGCTTTGGCCACTGGAACAGGTGCCGCAGGGAAGTGTTCCGCCACATCCATCGAGGATGGTGCCGCAATTCTTTCCCTGGGCCTGACAGGTGGTGGGCTGGCAGCAGGCCTGCACTACATCCACTTGGCAGACCTCGCCCTCCCAACCCGAAGCTCCCTCATCGATGGCACCGTCGCAGTCGTCGTCCCGTCCATTGCAGGACTCGGACGCGCCCGGGGCTCCGTCGGAGACGCCGTCGCGGTTGTCATCACAGGCGTTGCACTCGACCTCGCGAGAGAGAGTCACGGGCTGACACGGCCCGATGGAACCGTTCTGCTGACAGGCGGAGCTGCCGCCGTTTCCGCACTGGTCGCAGGGTTTGGTGCTCCCCTGCCCCCAGGCACATGAAGCCACACCGTTCGTACACAGGCTGGTGCCACTACAGCCGCTGCCCATGATGCATGGCAGACCGGAGAGTCCGTCGTCCACGACGCCGTTGCCGTCGTCGTCACAGCTATTGCAGATTTCCGACCGCTTGGCGGAGCAGGAGCCGGGGATGGTGCTTCCGGAGTCAGTACAGCTGAGGGTCCCGCCGCGCCCGCAGACCGCACAGTAGACGGTGGACTCACCAGTGAACGTGCACGGTCCCCAGGCCGTCCCTTCACAAATCTTCCAGGCCGTGCATCCGTTTGACGAGCAGGCCATCACCTCCCCGTCGATACAAGCTGCATGAGTTTCTTCTATCGCCAGAAATGTCAGACAACATATGAGGACGAGCGCATAACGCTCGCACAAGCGAAGCAGGAGCATGAGGGTCGGGCTGCGAAAGAGAATGGAAGAAGAGGACCAACTGCGGTCTGGACACGAGCAGGGATCCCTAGTGCAAAGAGCCGACCACCCACAATCCGTAGTAGTAGTGCGGCTTGTACTGCTCGCGCCTCCACTGCCACAGGGCTCAAGACACTCGTCCAGCCTGAGGGACTCACGTCCTGAAGCGTGGACGGGGTACGCAGCCGCCGCCCAACCCGCAGTGCCAGATCTATCGGGCGTGGCCAGAGCCCCGCTTGTGTCGCGTCGCCCCCCGGTGCAGCATCACAGTTACAACTCCGATGCGCGCCCCTCGCCCCGCCCTGCTCGCCCTCGTGGTCCTCGCCGTGCTCGGTGCGACCGCGGGAATCACCTTCGCGCTGCGCTCATCCCCGGAGCCCGAGCCTCGCTCCCAGCCCGCCGCCACCGCCGCGCCCGCCCCCGCGCCCACCGTGACGGCAAGCGCCCCCGCGAGCCCCGCGCCCACCGCGGTGAAGGACTCGCACCCTCCCGCGGGCGCCTACGCCGGCTCCGCGGCCTGCGGTGAGTGCCACGAGGACGAGCATGCCGCGTGGGGCAAGGACTGGCACGCGCGCGCCCTCTCCCCGGCCACGTCGAAGTTCGTCGTCGGCAACTTCCGCAACACGCACTTCAAGGGCGACTCCAGCGAGGCGTGGATGCGCCGCGACGGCGAGACGCACCACATGCGCACCCGCGGCGCGGACGGCGCGCTCGCCGAGTTCCCCGTGCAGTGGGTCATCGGGGGCAAGCGCATGCAGGACCCCGTCACCATCCGCCCCGACGGTCGCTGGCAGGTGCTGCCCGTCTACTTCCACGTCACCGGCAAGGGCGAGTGGGTGGACTACTCGGAAACGAAGCAGGGCGCCCTCACCCCGGACCATCCCTTCTTCTGGACCAACTTCCGCCGCAGCGCCCAGCACGCCTGTCTCGACTGTCACGTCACCGGGCTGGACGCGAGCTATGACCGCGCCTCGCACACCTGGGAGACGAAGTTCACCGACGCGGGCGTCGCCTGCGAGAGCTGCCACGGCCCCGGCGCCCGCCACGCCGACACGCAGGACCCGAAGGACATCGTCCAGCCCGCGAAGCTCGACAACGCGCAGGCCATGGCCGTGTGCGCGCAGTGCCACGGCCCGCGCCGCCCACTGTTCCCCATCCTCGACGCCGCCCACCGCTTCCAGCCCGGCCAGCGCTACGAGGACCACTACCAGCCCATCGTCGTCCTCGTCGGCAACGAGCGCTCCGGCGACTACTTCACCGACGGCCGGCCCAGCACCTCCAGCTTCGAGTACCAGGCCCTCATCCAGTCCCGCTGCCACCTCCAGGGCGGCGCCACCTGCCTCACCTGCCACACCGCCCCCCACGAGCCACATGGCGCCAACGAGCTCGTGCCGCCGAAGCCGGCGAAGACCGCCACCCACGTCTCCGTCGGTGCCTCCACCTGCCAGCAGTGCCACGAGGACGTCTTCGCGCAGGGCAAGGCCCACACGCACCACACCGCCCGCGCCGCGAATGACTGCCTGTCCTGCCACATGCCGCCCGTCGTCTCCGGCGTGCTCGACAAGTTCGCCGACCACGCCATCGACGTGCCCGTCCCGGACAACACCACCCGCCACGCCATCCCCAACGCCTGCAACACCTGCCACGCCAAGGAGACGCCCACGGCCATGTCCCAGGCGCTCACGAAGTGGTGGCCCCAGGCCGCCACGCGCCAGCAGCGCCGCCTGAGGCTGGCCGAGGCCTTCGACGAGAAGACGGCCGCCGCCAGTCGCCCCGCGCTGGAGGCCGTGCTCGCGGACGCGACGGAGGCGCCGTCGCTGCGCGGGGTCGCCGCGAAGCTGCTGGCCCGCCGCTTCAAGCATGACGCCGTGCCCGCCCTGCGCGCGGCGCTCAACGGCACCACGGACAGCCTGCTGCGCTCGGACGTCATCGAAGGGCTCGGAACGGCGGGCGTGCGCACGGCCGCGAATGACCTGGTGCCGCTGCTCGCGGATGGCTCCCTGTGGGTGCGACAGGCCGCCGCGATGACGCTGGCGGGCATCGGAGACCCGCGCGGCGTCTCCACGCTGGAGGCCATGGCCACGCGGCCGGAGACGTCCGGGCTGGTGCCGCCACACCTCATGCTCGGCCAGCTCGCCATGCGTCGCAAGGACCTGACCACCGCCACCCGCGAGTTCGAGCGCGCGCTGGACCTCCAGCCCTACAACGCCGAGGCCCTCGTGTGGCTCGCCGACCTGTACGTCGTCCAGGGCCAGGCGAAGAAGGGACAGGAGCGGCTGGAGGAGGCCCTGCGCTTCGACCCGCAGAGCAAGGCCGCGAAGCAGCGGCTCAACATGCTCCGCCAGCGGCGGTGAGCAGCTCCCTGCCGGGCGCGGGCGGAACGAATCCCGACGCTCCGGGATGCGACGTTGCATTCGCAACACAGTCGCGAGTCCGTCCCCTGGCATGACTCCTGCCAGCCATTGCTTCATCCACTGCTGAGCACCCCGCGCGCTTCATTTGTCCATTAGACGCGGGGCTGCCCACGGGGACGTGGTTCCCGGCATGCGCGCCTCGTACCTCTGGGCGCGCCCCCATGAATGCCCTGCCGCTCGCAGTCCTGCTCTCCTGCTCCGGCGTACTGTCCGGCCTGCTGCTCGCACAGGCGGACCCCGGCACCGTGCGGCAGCCGACCTCCGGTGCGCCCGCGGCGCCTCCTCCCGCCGGCACTCCCCCCACGGCCCCGGAGGGAGAGGCCGACGCCATCCCGCCACCCGCGCAGTTCCAGGTGTCGGACCCGATGCTGGAGCCCCTACCGCCCGCGCCCACGCAGGTGTCGTCATGGCGGGAGGCGCTGGACCTGCTGCGCCAGCGCTCCACGGACCTGCGCACCGCGCTGGCCCAGGTGGAGTCCGCGGCGGGACTGCGGCGCATCGCCCTCGCGGGCCTGCTGCCGAGCCTCACCGGCGTCGTGTCCACCCAGTACAACCTGCTCAACCCCGACGCGACGACGTTCCTCGGCGGCGGAGGCGGGGGCCTCGGCGGCGGAGGGGTGGGCGGCGGTGGAACGGACTCGCTGCGTCCCACCTCGCCGCCCTTCATCGGCACGCTGAGCGCATCCATGCCGCTGCTCGACCTCCAGGCCCTCGCCGTGCTGCGCACCGCGGACGAGGGACGACGCACCGCCGCGCTGTCGCTGGCGGAGACGCGGCGCCAGCTCACCGGCGCGCTCGCGCAGGCGCTGGTCCTGGTGTCCGCCCGGGAGCGGCTGGCCGAGGTCAACCGCGTCAACCTGCGCAACGCCCTGGAGCGGCTGGCCCTGACCCGGCGCCGGCTGGAGCTGGGCGCGGGCACCCGGCTCGACGTGGTCCGCGCGCAGCAGGACGCGGAGTCCGCTCGCACGCTGGTGGTGACGGGGGACGAGCAGCTGCGGCAGGCGCGTGAGGCGCTCGGCCTGACGCTGGGCACTCCGAGCGCGGTGGGGCTGGCGCGCGGCGTCCAGTTGGAGGGGCTGCTCCTGAGCGCGCGCAACGACTGCCAGCGCCTGACGGAGCTGGACAGCCGGCCCGACCTCGCGGCGGCGCGCTCGCGGCTCACCGTGGCCGAGCTGCAGATAACGGAGGTGAAGCGCAGCTACCTGCCCACGCTGACGCTGGACAGCACGGCGGTGGCCCTGACGGTTGAGGACGGCTTCGCGCAGGTGCCGGCGTGGAACATCGGCGCCAGCCTCGTGCTGCCCTTCTGGGAGGGCGGCGCGCGCGAGGGCCGGCTGCGGCAGACGCGCGCCGAGGCGGAGGTGGCCCGGCAGGACGTGGTGGAGCTGGAGCGCAACGTCTCGGTGGAGGTGGCGCAGGCGCGGCGCGGGGTGGACGTGGCGACGGCGTCCCGCGACATCGCCTCGCGCGAGCGCGCGCTGGCCGAGGAGAACGACCGGCTCACCCGGCGCAGCTTCGAGGTGGGGACGGGCACCAGCCTGGAGCTCATCGACGCCGCGGCGGCGCTGCGCCAGGCGGAGCTGGCGCTGGTGGTCCGCGAGTTCGAGCTGGAGCAGGCGCGAGTCGAGGCATTCCTGGCGGAGGCGGCATGCGAGTGGTGAGGACGTGGAGCGCGGGGCTCATGTTCCTGGCGCTGGCGGCGTGCAAGGGAGGACAGGAGGACGGCCCCCAGGGCGGCCAGGCCGGCGCGAACAAGGCCATGCCCGTCCAGGTGCAGGCGCTGGCCCCGGGACAGGTGCGCGACACCAGCGAGTACCTGGCCACGCTCATCTCCCGCAGCAGCATCACCGTCTATCCCCAGGTCGCAGGCTACGTGCAGGAGATTCCCGTCAGCCCCGGCGCACAGGTGAAGCAGGGTGACGTGCTGCTGGTGGTGGACCCGCGCCAGCAGAAGGCCGGCCTGCGCGCCACCCAGGCCCAGAAGTCCGCCGCCGAGGCCCAGCGCGAGTTCGCCGAGAGCACCCGCAGGCGCAGCGCGCAGCTCCTGAAGGAAGGCCTGCAGAGCCGGCAGGACTATGACCAGACGGTGGCGCAGGCCGAGCAGGCCGAGGCCAGCGCGCGGGCCATGGAGGCGCAAATCCAGGCGCAGGAGGTGCAGCTCGGCTTCTACAAGGTGAGCGCGCCCTTCGCCGGCGTGGTGGGGGACTACCCGGTGAAGGTGGGCGACTTCGTCACGCAGCAGACGCTGCTCACCCAGCTGGACCAGAGCCGCGCGCTGGAGGTGTCCGTGTCGGTGCCCGTCGAGCGGGCCCGCGAAATCAAGGTGGGGAGCACGCCGGTGGAGGTGCTCGACGCGGACGGCAAGGTGGTGGTGACCGCGCCCGTCCTCTTCGTCGCGCCGACGCCCTCCCCCGCCACGCAGCTCGTGGAGGTGCAGGCCGCCTTCGACAACACGGTGGGCCTGCGGGCCGGGCAGCTGGTGCGCGCGCAGGTGGTGTACGAGACGCGTGACGCCTTGCGGGTCCCCACCTTCGCGGTGACACGCGTCAGCAGCCAGACCTTCGTCTTCGTGGTGGGCCAGGGCGACGGCGGCACGGTGGCCGAGCGCGCCCCGGTGAAGCTGGGCCAGGTCTCCGGCAACGCCTACGAAGTCCTGGGCGGCCTGGACGCCGGAACCCAGGTGGTGGTCAGCGGCATCCAGCTGCTGCGCGACGGCCAGCCCATTCAACCCACGCCGGTGAAGCCCGGGGCCCGGGGTGACTCCCAGGGCGTGGGCGGCAGCGGCGACGGCGAGTCCCAGCGCACGGGCGCGGGCGGCGGCTCGACACCGGCTCAGTGAGGGGACGGCATGTTCACGGACTTCTTCATCCGCCGGCCCGTCTTCTCCAGCGTGCTGTCCATCATCATCACGCTGGTGGGGGCCATCTCCATCCCCTCGCTCCCCGTCGAGCAGTACCCGGACCTGTCGCTGCCCGTGGTGCAGGTGTCGGCGACGTACATCGGCGCGTCCGCGGAGACGGTGGAGAGCGCCGTCACCACCGTGCTGGAGCGCCAGCTCAACGGCGTGCAGGGGATGCGCTACATCTCCTCCACCAGCAGCAACACCGGGCAGAGCAGCATCACCGTCACCTTCGAGCCGGGGCGAGATTTGGACCTCGCCGCGGTGGACGTGCAGAACCGCGTGGCCACCGCGTCCGCGCAGCTGCCCGCGGAGGTCAACGCGCTGGGCATCACCGTCAACAAGTCGCAGACGCAGCTGCTCATGGCCTTCGGCCTGTTCGACAAGGAGAGCCGCTACGACGCGGGCTTCCTCAGCAACTACGCGGACGTCTTCATCCGCGACGCGCTCCTGCGCGTGAGGGGCGTGGGTGACGTGCGCATCTTCGGTGAGCGCCGCTTCGCCATGCGCCTGTGGCTGGACCCCACGGAGCTGGCCCGGCGCGGGCTGGCGGCGACGGATGTCGTCAATGCGCTGCGCTCGCAGAACGTGCAGGTGGGCGCGGGCCAGGTGGGCCAGGCGCCCGCGCCCGCGGGCCAGACGTTCCAGTTCACCGTGCGCGTGCTGGGACAGCTCAGCACGGCGGAGCAGTTCGGGGACATCGTCGTGCAGCGCGGGCAGGACGGCGCGCTGGTGCGGCTCAAGGACGTGGGCCGCGCGGAGCTGGGGGCGGAGAACTACGGGCAGCTCCTGCGCTTCAACGGCCGCGACGCCGTGGGCCTGGGCATCTTCCAGCTCCCCGGCTCCAACGCGCTGGAGGTGCGCGACGGCGTCATCCAGGAGCTGGAGCGGCTCAAGGGCAACTTCCCGCCGGGCCTGGAGTACGAGCGCGCCTTCGACACCACCGCCGCGGTGCAGGCGTCAATCGAGGAGGTGCTCGTCACCCTGGGCGAGGCCATCCTCCTGGTGGTGCTGGTGGTGTTCATCTTCCTGCACGGCTGGCGCAGCGTGCTGGTGGTGGCCACCACGCTGCCGGTGTCACTGGTGGGCACCTTCCTCTTCATCAGCGCGTTCGGCTTCTCCATCAACACGCTGACGCTCTTCGGCCTCACCCTGGCCACCGGCCTGGTGGTGGACGACGCCATCATCGTCATCGAGAACGTCGAGCGCACCATGGAGCAGGACAACGTGGACGCGCGCGAGGCCACCCACCGGGGCATGAAGCAGGTGGCCGGCGCGCTGGTGGCCATTGCCCTCGTGCTGTCCGCCGTGTTCGTCCCCGTGTCCTTCTTCCCGGGCACCACGGGCATCATCTACCGGCAGTTCGCCCTCACCCTCGCCTTCTCCATCAGCCTCTCCGCGCTGGTGGCCCTCACGCTGTCCCCCGCGCTGTGCGCGCTGCTGCTCAAGGCGCACGAGGGCCAGAAGTGGAAGGTGTTCCGCGCGTTCGACAGGGTGCTGGAGCGGTTCCGCGACGCGTACGGGCGGCTGCTCGTGCGGCTCACCGGGCCGCTGAAGTGGCCGGTGGCCATCGCCTTCGTCGTGTGCCTCGCCGGCACGCTGTTCGTCTACCGCCTCACGCCCGCCGGCTTCATCCCCGGCGAGGACCAGGGCTACCTCATCGTCGCGGTGCAGGGCCCGGAGGGCACGTCGCTGGACTACACGCGCCAGGTGCTCCTCCAGGCGGAGGACGTGCTGCGCAAGCAGCCGGAGGTGGAGGACATCTTCACCGTGGGCGGCTTCTCGCTGCTGGGCACCGGCGCCAACTACGGCACCCTCTTCGTCAACCTGCACCCCTGGGAAGAGCGCACGAAGCGGGAGCAGAGCGTGGCCGGCATCGTGGAGCGGCTGCGCGGCCCGTTCATGGGCATTGGCGGCGCGCGCGTGCTGCCCTTCGAGCCCCCCGCCATCCGCGGCGTGGGCAGCGTGGGCGGCTTCGAGTTCGTCCTCGAGGACCAGCAGGGCGGCCGCTCGCTGGCGGACCTGTCCCAGACGACGGACGCGCTGGTGGCGCGCGCCAGTCAGGACCCGGGCCTGCGGGGCGTCTTCTCCTCGTACACCGCCAGCACGCCGCTCTTGGACGTGCAGGTGGACCGCGAGAAGGCGCTGGCCCTGGGCGTGCCGCTGGACGCCGTCTTCTCCACCCTGCAGGTGTACCTGGGCAGCCAGTACGTGAATGACTTCACCTTCGCCAGCCGCGTGTACCGCGTCTACGTGCAGGCGGCCATGCCGTTCCGCAACGAGCCCAGGGACATCAACGCGCTCTACGTGCGCTCGGCGTCGGGGCAGATGGTGCCGCTGGAGTCGCTCGTCCGCGTGAAGCCCATCACCAGCGCGCAGAACATCCAGCACTACAACCTCTTCCGCTCGGCGGGCCTGAATGGCCAGGCGGCGCCGGGCCGCAGCACCGGGCAGGCGCTGGACGACATGGAGCAGGTGGCGCGCCAGTCCCTGCCCGCGGGCTACACCTTCGAGTGGACGGGCCTGTCCCAGGAGCAAAGGCAGGCGGGCAGCAGCGTGCTGCTCATCTTCGGCCTGGGCGTCGTCTTCGTGTTCCTGGTGCTGTCGGCGCAGTACGAGAGCTTCGCCCTGCCCGCCGTCATCCTCCTCGGCGTGCCGGTGGCCATGCTGGGCGCGCTGGGCCTGCAGAACCTGCGCGGCCTGCAGAACGACGTGTTCTGCCAGGTGGGGCTCGTCATGCTGGTGGGCCTGGCCAGCAAGAACGCCATCCTCATCGTCGAGTTCGCGGAGCAACTGCGCGGCGAGGGCCGCGGCGTGGTGGACGCCGCCATCCACGCCGCGCAGACGCGCCTGCGCCCCATCCTGATGACGTCCTTCGCCTTCCTCATGGGCGTGGTGCCGCTGATGCTCGCCTCCGGCGCGGGCGCCTCCGCGCGCAAGTCATTGGGCACCACCGTCTTCGGAGGCATGTTGCTCTCCACCTTCGTCAACCTCATCTTCATCCCCGTGCTGTACGTGCTGGTGGAGGCCGCGCGCGCGCGTGTGCGCGGGCACCAACCGCCGCGCGCTCCGCCCCCAGCGGAAAGTCCGCCGGCACAGACCACGTGAAACAAGCAAACCAAGCAATACCCACACAAAAATAGACACGGGGTCTTTCCGACCCGTCCCGCGACCAGAGAGGCTTTGTTATTCTTTGAAGCCTCAATGGCAAACTCCACGCGCCTCGATGTGCAACGCCGAAGGCTCTACGCCCTGAAGCGTGCGCCAGCACTCCGGCACGCCAGCAACACCGTGCTGCTGCAGTTGCTGGAGCGGGGCCAGGAGGTCCGGTGGGCGAAGGACGCGGTGGTGTGCGAGGAGGACCGGGACGCGGAGGGCTTCTTCCTGCTGCTGGACGGGGAGCTGGACGTGCGCCGGGGCGGGGAGCACCTGCTGACGCTGCGGCCGGGCACGCCGCTGGGCGTGGAGGCGCTGGTGGGCGGGAAGAACGCCGTCACCGCGCGGGCGACGGCCGACTCGCGCGGCCTCTTCTTCCCTCGGGACACCGTCTGGGAATTGGTGCGGGCCCGCGCGGAGCTGCGCCAGGACGTGGGCTCCCGCGCGGCGGCCCTGGCCCGGCGGGAGCCCCTGCGCGCCAGCGCGGAGGTGGTCTCCTTCGAGAGCGACGTGCCGGGCGCGCCGCTGTCCTCGCTCATCTCCCTGGTGGCGAAGGTGCTCGTGCGAGACTTCGGAGACCGGGTGCTGCTGCTGCGCGTGGACGGCCCGGCCACCGGGGTGTCGGAAGGCGCGGACGGCGTCCTCCGTGCGTGCGCACCCGCACCCGGAGCGCCGGGCAGCGTGGACCCGGAAGTGCTCCGGCGGGTTGCGCGAGAGCATGACGCGCACTACGTCTTCCTGGAGGGCTGCCGTGTCACGGACACGTCCCTGCCAGGGAAGACGGTGCGGCTGGTCCCCGGTCCGCTGCACGCGCGGCCTCCGCTCACGCCCGGGCACCGCGTGCTGCCCACGGTGGTCATCGACCCCGAGCAGCCTTCCCGGGGCGCGGCGCTGGGCGGGCTGCCGCGGGACGAGGCGCTGTCCGTGGACACGCGGGTGCTGCCGGCGTGCTGGCTTCGGCTGGGACTGAAGCGGCTGGCGCGGCTGCCCGTGGATGAGCAGCCTCTGGAGAACGTGGAATTGAGCGACGCGGAGCAGGACGCACTGTCGCGCTGGGCCCGGGCCATCAGCCACCGGCGCGTGGGGCTGGCGCTCAGCGGCGGCGGCGTGTGGGGCTTCTACCACGTGTTCATCCTGCGCTGGCTGGTGGGCCAGGGCATCCCCATCGACCTGGTCAGCAGCGCCAGCATGGGCTCGCTGGTGGGCGCGTACTTCTGCGGCAGCGCGCTGGACGGCAAGAGCGGGCTCGAGGGACTGTTGCGCCTGGAGGAGCGCGCGGTGAATCGCCAGCTCTCGCTGGCGGCCACGGGCGCGGTGGTGACGTCGTACGCCCTGGAGCGCTTCGTGCGCAAGGACCTGGGAGACACCTCGCTGGAGGAGCTGTCCATCCGCTTCCTGCCGGTGGCGACGGACCTGGCGAGCGGGCACTGCGTGGCGCTGGAGCACGGGCCGGTGGCCATGGGCGTGCGCGCCAGCGGCTCGGCGCCCGGCGTCTTCGCGCCCACGCTGGTGCCGCCCGCGCGGTACGTGGACGGCGCCTTCACCAGCATGGTGCCGGCCAACGTGCTGCTGGGCGCGGGCGCGGACCTCATCTTCTCCAGCAACATCTTCCCCTTCGGAGTCCGCGACTCGGCCTTCATGCCGCGCACGGGGCTGGGCCGCTTCCTCGCGGGCCTCAACCCGGTGTCGCGGGCGCTGGACCTGGTGGCCAGCGGCGTGCTGCTGCTTCACCGCAGCGGAGACTCGGAGTCGCTGCTGGCGGACGTCAGCTACGACATCCCCTCGGCGCAGTTGCCGCTGCTCACCGCCATGGACTTCGCCCGCGCGCGGGACATCCTCGACCGGGCGGCCGCGGACGGCGCGCTGGCGGAGAAGCTGGAGGAATTGAAGGCGCTCTGGTACCGGGTGAAGACGCGCGCCTGTCCCCAGGAGCCCCACCCCGGCGGAAGGCGGGCGGCATGATTCCCGTCCGCATCCTCGGCACCGCGAGCGTCCTCCCCGGCCGCGCCGTGACGACGGCGGAGCTGTGCGCGCGCGTGGGGCGCGACGCCGCGGAGGTGGAGCAGAAGACGGGCATCCACACCCGGCACTTCGCGCCGCCGGGCACCCGGGCCGCGGACGTGGCGGCCGCCGCGCTGCGAGGCGCGCTGGAAGTCGCGGGGCTGGAGGCCCGGGCGCTGCGCCGCATCCTCTGCGTCACCTCCATGGGCGGCGACGTCACCACGCCCGCCACGGCCAACCGCGTGGCGGCGGCGCTGGGGCTCTCCGGCACCTGTGACGCCATGGACGTGAGCAACGCGTGCATGGGCTTCCTCAGCGCCTTCGACCTGGCGGCGCGCTCGGTGGCGACGGGCTGGGGGCCGGTGGGCATCGTCTCGGTGGAGCTGCTGTCGCGCACGACGACGCCGGAGGACCCGCGCCCGTACCTGGTGCTGGGTGACGCGTCCGCGGCGGCGGTGCTGGGCGCGGGGCGGCCCGGCGAGGGCGTGCTGGGCGTGGCCCTGGGCAACGACGGCACGCTGCCCACGGACGTGGTGCTGGAGAACCCGCATGCCACCGGGAAGCTGGAGCGGATGCGCTTCCTCACCCCCAGCAAGGACATGACGCGCGTGGCGCTGGACGCGCTGCTGGGGGCCGCGCGCTCGGTGCTGAGCGAGGCCCGCGTCTCCTTGGGTGACGTGGAGTGGGTGCTCACGCACCAGCCCAACGGGAGCATGCTGGAGGCCATCCTCGGGGCCATGGGCGTGGCGCCGGAGCGCGGCGTGCGCGTGGTGGACACGGTGGGCAGCGTGGGCTCGGCGTCGCTGGGCGTGGGGCTGGACCGGCTGCTGCGCACGCGGCCGGTGAAGCCCGGAGACAGGATTCTGCTGGTGGGCGTGGGCGCGGGCGTGGCACACGGCGCGGTGCTGTACCGGGTGGGGGGATGAGGCGCGCGGGCGGGCTGCCGCTGGCGGCGTGGCTGGCCACGTTCCGGCTGCTGCGCCGCTACCACCGCTACGAGGTGGTGAACCTGGAGCCGCTGTTGCGCCCCGGCGCGAAGCTCATCGTCGGCTACCACGGGCGACCCCTGGCGGTGGACCTGTGCATGCTGACGGTGACGCTGCACGAGCGCCTGGGCTACCTGCCGCACGGCGTGGCCCACGGCGCCTTCGACCGGCTTCCCGGCATGCGCGCGGTGGCGGACGGCCTGGGCTTCGTCACCGGGGATGATGCCCGCCTGGCGGACGCGGTGGCGCGCGGCGAGCATGTGCTGCTGCAGCCCGGCGGCACGCGCGAGGGCTGCCGGAGCTTCCGCCAGCGCTACCGCGTGGACTGGGGAGAGCGGCTGGGCTACCTGCGGCTGGCGGTGCGCTACCGGCTGCCGATTGTCCCCGTGGGTGGAAGCGGCATGGACGATGCGTACGTGGGCCTCAACGACGGCTACGCGCTGGGACGGCGGGTGGGAATGCCGGCGAGGCTGCCGCTGTGGCTGGGCGTGGGAGCGACGGGCGTGTGGCCCTTCTCCCTTCCCTTCCCCGTGAAGATGACGCAGTGGGTGGGCGAGCCGCTGACGCGCCACCTGGAGCCCGGCTTCGACGCGGGCGACAGGGCCGCCATGCTGGCGGCCCACCACGAGGTGGCGGGTGCGGTGCAGTCATTGCTGGACAGGGCGCGCGAGCGGCCGGCGGAGCGCGACTGGGGCCTGGGAAGGTAGAGGGGTATGAGCGGCATGGAGGAGGATGAGGGCGCGGGCGCCTCGCGGTGGGCGCTCGTCCTGGGAGCCTCATCGGGCACGGGCGCCGCCATCGCGGAGGCCGTGGCGCGCAGGCCCGGGATGGACGTCTTCGGCGTCCACCGCGGGCGGTACCCGGACAGCGGCGCGCGGATGGAGCAGGAGGTACGCGGGGCGGGGCGCCGTGCGGTGCTCTGGCAGGCGGACGCGTCCACGCCGGAGGCGGCCGAGGCCGGAGTGGAGGCCCTGCGGCGTGAGGCCGGCACTCGCAGCGTGAAGCTCTTCGTCCACTCGATTGCAGGTGCCTCGGTGGGGCACTTCCTGGCGGAGGGCGAGGACCGGCTGCACGCGCGCCGCATCCGGCGCACCTTCGACACCATGGCGCACTCCTTCGTCTACTGGGCGCAGGCGCTGGTGGCGGCGGACATGCTGGCACCGGAGGCCCGGCTGCTCGGCCTGCAGAACCCGCTGGACGTGACCCACCTGCACAACACCGGGCTCATCAGCGCGTCCAAGGCGGCGCTGGAGATGTACGTGCAGCACCTGGCGATGGAATTGGGGCCGCTCGGGCACCGCGTCAACCTGCTCAAGTTCGCCACGGTGATGACGCCCGCGCTGAAGCACGTGTACTCGCCGGAGGCGCTGGTGCGGCTGGAGGCCGCGCACGCGCGGATGCACCCGGCCGGGCGCATGTGCACGGTGGAGGAGGTGGCCCGCTTCGTCAGCGTGCTCGTGGGGGATGACGCCGCGTGGTTCAACGGCGCCACCATCGACTTCACCGGCGGCATGACGCTGCGGCTGATGGACCTGGTGCTGAATACGTGACTGCCCCCACGGCCTTCCTCCGCCGGCGCGCGGGGGCGCGCTTCACGCCCCACCGGGCTGGAAGCCGTGTGGACCCAGGCACTCCGGGTGCCCCGCGAGCCAGTGTACCGGGGCCCCCCAGGGTCCCACCTTCGCGCGAGCTCGGAGGTGGTCATGGCAAGGCAGGACAAGGGTCGCAAGAGCATGCGAAGTGTCTCCCCGGCGGGGCGTACCGCGGTGAAGCCCAACAAGCTCCTCGGTGGGAACATCTCCACGCGTCCGGTATCCACCGCTCGCTCGCGGGCCGAGGCCCGCAGCGTCAGCGAGCCCCCCGTCGTGGACCTCCGGAACCTGCCCGCCTGCATCCAGGACGTCGTGGTGGCCGCCCAGGACACCGACCCGGGTCCACCGGAGCCACTCGACTTCCACCAGCTCCGGGGCCGCATCGAAGCGTCCCGGGTCACCCTGCCGCCGCTCTATCGCGAAGCGGTCCTCGTGCCGTTCCTGAGCATCCTGGACCAGCTCGGGCCCCAGGGTTACGCGGAGGTGCTGCTCAGGGACCCCAACCGCGAGCGCGAGGCGGGGCTGCTCATCGACGTGGCGCACACCATCCTCCAGAACGGGGAGAACTACCTGCTCGTCGCGACGGACGCCTTCGAGGAGGTGGTGAGTGACTTGTACGACGGCTTCCTCAGCGCCGAGGACCGCCGGGGCGTGGAGCCGCCCGACCTGGGCGTCATCCCCCCGCTGGTGAAGTGGGGCAACCCCCACTTCGGGCCGTACACGTGGCCGGTGGACGTGACGGCCGCCGTGCTGGAGATGGACGCCGGCATCGTCAACCTTCCGCCAGCGCACGCGCGGGCGGGGCTGCTGGCCTGGTCCGCGCTCGGGCACGAGGTGGGCGGGCACGACATCCTGCACGCCGACGTGGGGCTGCCCGAGGAGCTCTCCGACGCGGTGTCCGAGCGCCTCGAGGCGGAGGGGCTCGCCGCGCTGGGGAACTACTGGAGCGAGCGCATCGACGAGACGGCGTCCGACGTCCTCGGCATCCTCAACATGGGGCCCGCGGCGGGCATCGGCCTCATCGGCTACTTCCGGGGGCTGAATCTCGCCTTCGGTGGGCCGGGGAAGCTGCGCAACCGGGGGCCCGCGGGGGACCCGCATCCCGCCGACATCCTCCGGGGCTTCCTGGCGGGCTACGCCGTCGCGCGCCTGCGCTTCGACCGGGCGGGGGCGTGGTCCCAAGCCATCCTCGCGGAGACGGAGAAGGACCTGATTCCCGCGGAGCTCGTGCTGGCGGGGCAGAAGGTGTCCCCCGACGATGCGCGCAAGTCCGCCCGGCTGGTCGCGGACACGATTGTCATGCACAAGCTGCAGGCGCTCGAAGGGCATGCGCTGGGGGGCATCCAGAACTGGCGCAACCGGGACGAGCTGAAGGTGGAGGACATGCGCCGCCTGCTCGTCACCGGCGTGGGGACGCTCTCCGAGCGCGTCAGCGAGGGCATCTACGCCGCGCACCTGGTGGCGGCGGGCGTCACGGCCGCGCTGGCCGGAGAGGCCGACGTGCGCAGAATCTTCGACCGGATGATTCGGCTGCTGAAGCAGATGCACGACCAGAACCCGGCGTGGGGCCCGCTCTTCATCCGGCACCGGGGAGACGTCACGCCGCACTTCTTCTATCCGTACCCGGCGCGGATGGCGTGAGTCCGGGCGTCAGAACACCGAGAGGCCGGTGAGGGTGGTGAAGCGGTCCAGCGCCTCCACACCGGCCACGGAGTTGCCCCGGGCATCCAGCCCGGGGCTCCACACGCAGAGGCCGCAGCGGTTGGGGATGACGGCGATGATGCCGCCGCCCACGCCGCTCTTGCCGGGCAGGCCGACGCGGTAGGCGAACTCGCCCGCGGCATCGTAGGTGCCGCAGGTGAGCATGACGGCGTTGACCTGCTTGGCCTGGCTGCGGGTGAGCAGTCTCTGCCCGCTGGCACGCTCACCGTGGCGCGCGAGGAAGCCACAGGCGCGGGCGAGGTCCGCGCAGCTCGCGGAGAGGGAGCACTGCCAGAAGTAGTGCTCCAGCACCTGGGGCACGGGGTTCTCGATGTTGCCGTAGCTGGCCATGAAGTGGGCCAGGGCGGAGTTGCGATGGCCGTGCTCGGCCTCGGAGGCAGCGACGACGGGGTCGAAGTCGAGCGTGGGGTTGCCGCTCTCCGCGCGGAGGAAGTCGCGCAGCACGCCCCGGGCGTCGCCGGTGAGGCGGAGCAGCCTGTCGGTGATGACGAGCGCGCCCGCGTTGATGAACGGGTTGCGGGGGATGCCCTGCTCGTATTCGAGCTGGACGAGGGAGTTGAAGGGATTGCCCGAGGGCTCCTTGCCCACGCGCCGCCAGACGGCGTCACCGTCGCGGGCCAGCGTGAGGGCGAGGGTGAAGACCTTGGAGATGCTCTGGACGGAGAAGGGGACGCGCCAGTCACCGACGCCGTAGACGTCGCCGTCCAGGGTGGCCAGCGCCATGCCGAAGCGGCCCGGGTCCACCGCCGCGAGCGCGGGGATGTAGTTGGCGACGCGTCCCTGGCCGACCACGGGTCGGACCGCCGTCATCACTTCGTCGAGAATCGCCTGGTAGTCCATTGCGCGCCCGTCCCCCTTGGGGGCGCATGATAGCCGCGACGGCAGTCAGACCACGACGTGAGTGACGCCGAAGCGACAAGAGACTTGCGCAGCCGAAGCACGAAGCCGGACACGCGTGACGCCGGCACGTGCGGTCTCCTCAGTGCGCGTCGTGGAAGATGACGCCGAGCGTGTGCCGCTGTCCGGAGCGGAGCCGGCTCACACCGTGGCGGAGGTTGACGCGGTAGTACCCACGCGTGCCCTTCACGGGCCGGTGATGCACCGCGAAGATGACCCCGTCCCCCTGCGACAGGGGCACCACCTCCGCGCGGGACTGCATGCGGGGGCGTTGCTCGGTGAGCACGAACTCGCCGCCGGTGAAGTCCTGCCCTGGCGCGGAGAGGAGGAAGGCGACCTGGAGCGGGAAGACGTGCTCGCCGTAGAGGTCCTGGTGGAGGCAGTTGTAGTCACCCTCGCCGTACTGGAGGAGCAGCGGCGTGGGCCGCGTCTGCCCGGCTTCATGGCAGCGAGTGAGGAAGTCCGCATGCGCGTCCGGGTAGCGCACGTCGACGCCCATCGCCTCGTTCCACCGGTTGGCGATGCGCGAGAGCGGCGGGTACAGCGCGGTGCGAAGCGTGGACACCGTGTCCGGGAGCGGGTGGGCGAAGTACTTGTACTCACCGCGCCCGAAGCCATACCGCGCCATGACGACCCGGCTGCGGAACGCGGTGTCCGAAGCGTAGGTCTCCGCGAGCGCCGCGCACTCGGCCGAAGAGAGCAGCGCACTCACGGTGGCGCAGCCATGGGTGTCGAGGTCCTGGGTGATGCGCTCCCAGTCGAGCGCGGCCACGCGCTCCGTGAGGGTGGGAAGCTTCCTTCGGCGAAGCGCAGCGGTCATGGCGACACCTCGCCACGAGCCTTCCACCGTGCCGCCCCATCCCTCGTTGCTTCGGAATCCATGACGACGCTCCCTCTCGGGCTCGGCGCATTCCCTCGTCGCCGTGTCCCATGTCGGGAGATGCCGCATCCGCCTACCGGAGGCGACCCGGTAGTTGCGGTGAACCTCACCTCGGACCTGGGAGAAAGCCGCGGGCCTGCCCTCCTACTTGTCGCCCATCCGGCCTGGCGCTGGCAGTTCATGAGGCGCATCAATGTCCATCCACATGAGCGGGGCGCCAGCGAGCAGGCCGTACGCCACGGGCCGGTTGAGGACGTACGAGGCCGAATCCTCGCCGACGAACGCGGGAGGCCAGAACTGCTCGGGGAGCACGAGCTTCTTCAGCAGTGCGGGCTGCAGCACGGTGCCAGGAGGAAGGTCCCGGACGGCGAGGGCAATGGCCGGGCCCTTCGGAAAGGGCTTCTTCAGCTGGCCCTTCTCGAAGTCGAGCTGCCGCACCACGGAGCCATCCGCCTTCACCCAGCGCCAGGTTCCATCCGGCAGGCCGGCGGTGAACATGGCCTGGAGCTCCGCGGACTCCATGCCACCGGGAATCCGCCACAGCCCCTCGCGGAGTCCCTCCTGGTAGTTCCCCTCGGCCACCACCTTCCCCGCGCTCCGCAGCACCCAGGGTCCATGGGGCCTGCCCTTCAGGTAGCCCGCCTCGACATAGGGCAGGGACTGCCCCGCATCCCAATGCTTCCATGCGCCAGTGCGCTTGCCGTCCTCGTACTGCCCCTCCTCGACGAGCCCGCGCCGCATGCGGTGCCAGGCCTTCAATGGACCGTGGCGCGCGCCGTCCGGCTTCTGGCAGAACGCCACCCAGCCCGGGAGCAGGTTCGTCCACTTCGCGCCTCCGGGCACGCCCTGGACGCGGCTCGTTCCATCCGGACATGCAAAGCCTCCTGCCTCCGAAGGCCCCTTCTCCTCGTAGGCATTGCCCGCCACTTCGAAGAGCCAGTCACATCGGGGCTCGCTCGCATAGGTGGCGAGCTGGGGGTAGCGGAGCACGTCGCCCTGTTCGAGCTGGGTCAGCAACCGCTGTCCCACCACCGCCCCCATCGCGCTCTGCAGCACCCAATAGCCGCTGACGAACGAGCTGGGCATACGCAGGGGCACCAGCATGTCCCGCGTCAGCACCGTTCCCGCCGGCAGGGCGCGCGCGGCGGTCATCACGGGGAGCTCGTTCGTGGCGCTCGGGACGCCTGGGTAGGCGCGCTTCCGCTTCCCCGCGGCCTTCATCCAGTCACAGTAGGGCCGGTAGTCCGAGGGCTTGTTGTAGACGGTGGCCATCTGCGACCACTGGAGCGGCTCGCCCTGCGACAGGGGCTCGAGCAGACGCTGGTCGACCACGAAGGGCGCGTCCTTCTTGAGCACCATGGACTTCGTCACGAGGGCGGAAGGCAGGGGCCGCTCGGAGATGAGCTCGGGCGTCACCACCGCTCCAGCAGGGAGCGCCCTGGCCGCCACCACGACGGAGGTCTCCTCCCCCGCGTGTGCGGAGTGGGCGGCAAGGCAGAGCAGGAGGAGCATGAAGGAGAAACGCATGACACCACTGCAGCAGGTGTCGGACGCGCCCGCCACCTGGAACGACAGGCTCTGGCAGAACGGCGCCACCCATCAGCGGTTCGGTCGACGAAGCGCTGGCGGTCCCCTTGGACGTCTTCGTTGACTACACCAGCGCCTCGGCTGTGAAGGAGAACGTGCTCGCGGTGGGCAGGCACAAAGGGCCATAGCCGATGCGGCGCAGCAGCAGGAGTGGGAGCTGCCGCCGCCCAGAGCGTGGCGTGAGCATCAGGGTTCAGGCATGCCAGCCAGGCGCAGCCTGCTCGCCCTCAAATTCTGGGCAAGCCAATGAACGAACGCAGGTTCCAGCTCGGCGAACTCCCGGCAGTCGTCTCGAACTCCTCGCTCCAGAAAGAACACCACATAGCCATTCTCGGTCGCACACAGAAAGAAGCCCTCTGTCAGCCCATACGAGGTGACAAATGATTCCAGACCTCTACGCCTGGCCTCCTGGACGACCTGGTCGAAGGTCACCGTCCACTTGAGTGAACCCCATTTTCCGTCCACGTAGCGCAGGGCCACGTCCCACGTCTTGTCGGACAGAATAGCGTCTATCTGAACGTTCTCCGGAATCTCCAAAAGCTCGCTCCTCCAAGACTCGGTTTCCCGGCGGCATCGCCTCCGCCATCCAGAACGACACGCAGCCGTAGAACGGCGACGCCTGCTCCTCTCGGGTCAGGCGCATTGGCTGGCCCACCATCACGCGCCACGGGAGCTGACGCATCCACATCCTCACGAGGAGTTGCGGCGAAAGCACGCGAGGGAACAGCCTTTATCTCCCTTTGGCGTGTGCACATTATCGAAGCCGTACCGGTCAGATACAAGCGGGGTGGATTCAGGAGCGCGCCTGCCGCCGGTACAGCCCGGGAGGCACGCCCATGACCCGGCGGAACGCCCGGTTGAACGCGAACTCGGAGTCGTAGCCGACGCGCGCCGCAATCGCCGCGAGCCCGTCTTCGCCCTCGCGTAGCAGGACGGCGGCCTCCTGCATTCGCAGCCGCGTGAGGTACGCGTGCGGCGCCATTCCCACTTCGGACGCGAAGCGGCGTGCGAGCGTCGCCCTCGACGTGCCCGAGCGACGCGCCAGCTCGCTCACGTCCCAGTCCCGTCCGGGCTCGGAGTGCATCCACCCCAGCGCGCTGGCGAGCGTCCTGTCTCCGAGCGCGCCCAGCCACCCCGCTCCACCCGGTGGCTGCGCATCGGCCCAGGCGCGAAGCACCTGCACCAGCAGGACATCGAGCAGCCGCGAGATGACCACCGAGGCCCCACGCTCGCCACGCTCGTACTCCCCCTCCAGCAGGGCCACCGTGGGCAACATCGCGCGTGCGGGCTCCGAGTCGCCGCGCAGGTGCACCCGCTCGGGCAGCAGGCGCAGCACCGGGTGCGCACCGGGCTCGTCGAACGCGAAGTGGCCACAGAGAAACCGCGACTCCACGCCACTGCCGCCCAGCACGTGCGTGGGCCCGTCCCCCCGCTCCGCCAGCCACTGCTCCAGCGGCACCTTCGGAGTGCGCGGAGCGTCCGCCATGGCATGCCCGTCCCCGCGAGGCAGCAGCACGACATCCCCCGTTCCCAGGGCAATCACCTCACGTCCCTGCACCAGATGGCCGCTCCCCGAAGCCACGAGGTGCATGGTCGCCACGGCTGTCGGCGGGAAGCGCAGGCCCCAGGGCGCGCGCGCCACGGTGCGGCAGTAGAGCTGCCCCCGCAGCCGGGTGCGTTCGAGAATCTGCCCGAGGAGGTCGGAAGCACGAGAGCCGTCCATCTCCTCAAGTTACCAACAGCCCGCCCGGCCTGCCCGGGCCATGAGCGCTTCGGGCAAAACATTGAGCCGTCCGCGAATGGCACGCGGAGCCCGCCCCGGCCACATTCCATCTCGTAAAGCGCGCCACGACGCACCCGGAGGCACCATGGAAACGCATCGGAACACCTTGTCCTGGAAGCTCACTTCCCCCACCGCCGTGTTCACCCTGCTGCTGGGGGCCTTCATGCTCTTCCTCAGCATCAACAGCAGGGTGGACCCGGTGAGCGCGGCACGGGGCTTCGGGCTGCCCCTCTCCGGCTCCGAGGCCCTCCCCTGGATGAGCGTGAAGTCCGGCAGAGACCTCGGCATCGGGCTGGCCATCGTGGCCCTGGTGGTGACCCGGCAGCGGCTCGCGGCGGGACTCTTCGTGCTCACCAGTATCGTGATGCCCGTGGTGGACGCGCTGACCGTCCTGAAGGCCGGTGCCTCGCTGGCCCTGGCCCTCTCGGTCCACGGAAGCGCCGTGGTCTACGGCGTCGTGCTCGCCGCGGCGCTGCTGCGCCCATCCGCCATCCGGAACGACAGGCAGTAGTAGAACGGCGCCACCTGTTCCTCAATCACAGACACGGCGCCCCGGGGCAGCAGCTCCCGGGGACAGTGCGGGTCCTTCGAGTAGAACGTAATCGCCCGGAACGCCGCGCGCTGGAGCAGCGACGGCCGGAAGGCCGGGTCCAGCTGCTCGTCCACCACCACCAGCGGCGTTCCGCGCCTCGCCACGCGCGCCATCTCCGCCAGCGCCGTCGCCGGCTCCCGGTACCCGCCAATCCCTCCCACGTGCAGCACCCGGTCGAACATTCCATCCGGAAACGGCAGCGCATGCGCATCCGCCATCATCAGCCGCACGGACTCGTACCCGCCGCGCACGAGCCGCCGCTGGCAGTGCTTCAGCATGCCCTCGCTCAGGTCCACGCCCCACACCTCCACGGCCAGCCCGTGGGGCAGCGCCCCGCGAATCAGCGGCAGGTTCGCCCCCGAGCCCACGCCCACCTCCAGCACCCGCATCGGCTGCCCGTCCTCGCGCGGCCGCAACGTCTCCAATTCCAGCCGGCGCATGTACCGCTCGCGCATCCGCGACTCGGTGACGGACTGGAGCAGCGGCGTCAGCACCGCCGTCAGCGGGTCATGCAGCACGGGCAGCCCGTCATAGATGACGCGCATCAGCCGGTCCGTGCCACGCACCGCGTCCTCGCGGTACAGCCGGGCCAGGCCCCGCTCCACCGCCCAGGCCTCGCCGCAGCCGCCGCAGCGCAGCCAACCGTGGAAGAGGCGCCCGTCCCGCTCCTGCCCGTGGAACACCAGCGTCCCACCACAGGCCGGGCAGACCAGCCGCTCCACGTCCCGGACGAAGGCTCCCGTCATCCCCGCCGCAGCGACTCCGCCCGCGCCCACGCCAGCTCCTCCCGCGTGCCCAGCTCCGTGAACAGCTCCGCCGCGCGCTGCGCGTGCATCCGCCGCGCGGGGTCATCCGACGGCAGGTGGCGCGCCAGCTCCAGCCGCGCGCGCGCCGCCTCGAAGGCCGTGCCCTTCTTCTCCGCCGCCTGGATGCACCGGCGCCACGACTCGTACGCGCGCGGCGCGTCCCCCGCCACCCAGGCCTCGCTCCCCCGCCACAGCAGGGACGCCGGCTTGCCGAAGGGGAACACCTTCGCGAACGCGTCCACCGCCCTGCACGCCGCCCTCGCGCTGGCCTCCAGCGAGGCATCCACGCCGCCGTCCTGCGCCCACAGCGCGAGCAGCACCTCCGCCACCGACATGACGCCGAAGTAGACGAAGTGCGCCACCGGCTTGCCCGCAGACAGCTTCGCCAGCGCCTTCTGTGCCGCCTCGCGCGCCCCGCCGGGGTTGCCCTCGCGCAGCCGCAGCAGCGCCAGCGTGCTCTCCACGATGATGCGGTCCGTGATGCCGCCGTGCGCCTCCGTCCACTCCAGCGTCTGCTCCAGCATGGCGCGGGCCTTCACGTAGTCGCCCAGCCGCAGGTGGATGTGCGCCTGGTAGTGCAGCGCCCAGTGCTGCGACTGCGCGGCGTCGCGCCGCCGCGCCGAGCTCTCCAGCCACGCCAGCAGCGGCAGGCTCTGGGAGAACCTCCCCTGGTACTGGTACGTCACATTCAGGAACGAGCGGCACTCCTCCGCCAGCCGAAGGTCTCCCGTCGAGTCGACGATGCCGATGGCCCGCCGCACCCACTCCTCCACGTCCGCCCACCGCGCCACGTACGCGGCGTACACGGCGTTGCGGACCAGCACGTAGGCCAGGTCCGAGGGGCTGCCCACGCGCTCGGCCACGTCCCGCGCGCGCCCCGCCCACGCCTCCGCCACCGGGTGGATGGGCACCGTGCCCACCACCACCGCCATGTTGGTGTAGCCGCGCGCCAGCTCCGACGACGCGCCCGCGGGCTCGCACAGGTTCAGCATGCGCAGGCCGGACCAGAGCACCGGCAGCGCCTCCTGCGCGTAGATGTACGCGTCGGTGAGCCGCATCAGCAACCGGCCCGCCACCAGGCGCACCCGGCGCTTCTCCTCCGTCTCCGCGTCGTACACGTCCGGCCGCGCGCTCTGCGCCAGCCGCAGCGCCACCTGCCCCAGCGTGCCCAGCACCCAGCCCACGCGGCCGGACGGCACCGGCCAGCCGAAGTGCTTCAGCGCCCGCTCCGCCAGGGTGCGGAACTCCGCCAGCTCCCCGAGCTGGAAGCGGGCCTCGGCCAGCAGCGCCTCCAGGTGGCCCAGGCGGATGGCGTCACCGCCCTGCTCGGACACGCGCTCCAGCGCGCGCTGCAGGAAGGGCACCGCCTCGCGGCACGCGCCCACCCGCAGCGCGTCCTCGCCGGCGCGCCGCGCGTACTGCGCCTCGCGCACCCGGTCTCCCGCCGCGCCCCAGTGGTAGCAGAGCGCCGCCGTCCACTCCGAGCCGTCGCCGTGCGCCGCCTCCAGCGCCACCGCCACGCGCCGGTGCAGCCCGGGCCGCTCCTCGGCGGACAGCTCCTCCAGCACGCCCTCGCGCAGCTTGTCGTGCGCGAAGCGCCACCGGCCGTCCGCCACGTCCAGCACCGCCGCCCCCGCGCACGCGTTCAGCCAGTGCTCCACGTCCTCGCCGGGCGCCGCGCGCTCGAGCAGCGCCACGTCCACGTGGCGGCCCTGGATGGCGGCCAGCTTCAAGAGCTCGCGCCGCGGCGCGGGCACCTTCTCCAGCCGCCGCTGCACCAGCCGGCGCACGCCGCCCGCGAAGACGCGCTCGGGCAGCGCCATGTCCCCCAGCCTGTCCAGCCCGCCCGCCTCCTCCGCCAGCGCGCGCACCACCTCCACGAGGAAGAAGGGGTTGCCCTCCGTCTCGCGGCGCAGCCAGTCCACCAGGTGCGGCCGCGCCCCCTGCGCGCCAATCATCGACTGGCTGAGCACCGCGATTTCCAGCGCGTCCAGCCGGGGCAGCCGCAGCACCTGCATGTCCGGCAGCTGCGACGGCAACTCCGGCGCCTCGTCGTCGCGGAAGCTGCCCAGCAGGAGCAGCCGCTGCCCGCCCGCGCGCGTGGCGAGCCGGGCCAATAGCAGCAGCGACTCGCTGCGGGCCCACTGCAAGTCCTCGAGGATGACGACGGTGGGCTGGGGCAGCCGGGCGAAGACGTCCTCCACCACCTGCATCAGCCGCGCCTGCGCCATCTCCGCGCCCAGCTCCGCGGGGTCTTCCACGGGGCGGCCGAGCAGCGACTCCAAATCCGGCACCAGCGGCTTGAGGACGCTGGCCTCGCGCGCGTCCAGCGTGGTGAGGATGGACAGCCAGCGCAGCACCGGGCGCCACTCCTGGTACGGACTGCTGCCGGCGGCCACCGCCTGCCCGCGCAGCACCGCCATGCCCCGCACCAGCGCGAGCGCCCGCAATTCCTCCAGGAGCCGCGACTTGCCCACGCCGCTCTCACCGCCCACGAGCCACGCGGCGCCACGTCCCCGGCGCGCCTCCTCCAGCACGCCGGACAGCCGCACCTGCTCCCGGGCCCGGCCCACGTAGCGCGCGGCCTGGAGGAAGCTCTCACGCGTGGCGGCGGACTCGCGCGGCTCGGACTGGCCGGTGGCGGCGCGCAGCGCGGCAATCACCTCGTCCGCGCCGCGCGGACGCTTCTTCGGCTCCGGCGCCACCAGTCGCGCCAGCAGCGCCTTGAGCGCGGGAGGAAAGCCCGGCGGCGCGTCCACCCGGCCGGCGTGCGGGAGCCGGTTGAACATCATCTGGCACGCCATGGCGCCCACGCTGAAGAGGTCCGTCACCTCCGAGGGCGGCTGGTCCTCGAACAGCTCCGGCGCGAGGTAGCCCGGCGTCCCCGCGGGCTGCGCGCGGTGCACGTGCTCGCGCCCCACCGCGAGCCCGAAGTCCACCACCTTCACCTGCCCGTGGGCCACCAGCACGTTGGCGGGCTTCAAGTCCCGGTGGATGATGCCGCGCCGGTGCAGGTACGCGAGCGCGTCCAGCGTCTGGAGCAGCAGGTCCACCTGCACGGCGAGCGGCTGGCCCGCCCCGGCCTCCACCAGGTGCTTCGCGTCCTCCAGCAGGTCCATGGCCAGGTACGGCCGGCGCTCGGCGTCGAAGCCGTAGTCGAGCACGCTGATGACATGCGGGTGGCGCACCGACGCGAGCGTCTGGAACTCGTGCGCCAGCGACAGCGCCAGCTCATGGCGCGCGGCGGAGGACGGCGTGCCCGGGCTCTGCGGCAGCCGCGCCAGGTCCTCCAGCGTCCGGTGCAGCAGCTTCACCGCGACGGGGCCGGAGAGCAGGTCCTGCGCCCGCCACACGGTGCCCGCGCCGCCCCGACCCAGGAAGTCGATGATGCGGTAGCGGCCGCCCACCACCTCGCCATCCATGGGACGACGAGCCGGATCCTCCGGCCGGAGCTGGGTATCGAGAGGGAGTTGACGCATGGGGGGCCGCCCACCCCGCATGATACAGACAACCCGGGAAACCGCGTGGGTTGTATCGAGCCCCGTGCGCCGCGAGTGTCTCCCTGCTCAGTTCCAGGCAATGTCGTACACGGCTTCCTCACCGTCGTGCCGGACAATCCGGACGGTGGGCTGCCTGGCTCCGCTGGCCTCCAGGCCCGCGAGGAAGAGGCCCACGTAGAAGCCGGCCACCACCACGGGCCGGCAGGTGAGCGCATACCGGGTGGGCCCGAGCTGCTCCATATGGGCCTCCAGATAGTTGGTACCCGTACGGAGGTTGCGCGTCATCCGCGCCAGCATCCGCTCCGGCCCCAGGAGGCGCACGGTGGCCAGCAGCGCGTTGCCGATAAGAGTGGAGCTGAACCCCTGCACGAAGCGGCGGCCCACCACGGCCGCGCCCTCGTCCAGCGAGACTTCGGGCGCGAGCGTGTCCGCCGCGACGCGTAAGGCCCCCACCCACACGTCCAGCGGGTAGGCCGGCGCGAGCGAGCCCTTCGCGTTGATGCCCACCTGCCGCAGGCGCCCGGCACAGCGCTCGTCGAGCTGGTCGCCCAGCGCGCGGATGAGGCCTTCGAAGCTCTGCTGGAACACGAGGGGTTCTTGGGTTTGCAAGGGCGCACATGGTAGCCCGCCTGCCTGCTGTCTCAATCCGACAGGTAGCCGCGAGCGGTTCAGCGGTCGACAGAGTCCCTGTCCTACAGGATGACTCACGCGGCCAGGGTCCCTACCTCCGAGAGTCCAGGGGGGCGTCCGGCGTATGCGTCGATGGGTGGCGGTGGCGATGGCGGTGGCGGCGTTGACGGGGTGCGCCGCGGGCTGCTCCAAGGAGAAGTCACGGCCGTTCCAGCTCAAGGGGCCGGTGGGCTCGCAGGGCCCGGACCTCGCGGTGGCGCTGTATCAAACGGTCGGCGTGCGGATGGTGCCGGCCAATCACATCCGCTGGGCGAACAACGGCACCGTCTTCGACGCCATGGCCGAGGAGGTGAAGAAGGCCCGCGTCTCCGTCAACATCGTCATGTTCATCTGGCGGCCGGGGCGCGCGTCGGACCAGGTGCTGGAGGCCCTCACCGCGCGGGCGAAGGACGGCGTCACCTGCCGCGTGCTGGTGGACCCCCTGGGCAGCCCCGACTTCGAGGCGAAGGTGAAGCCCCAGCTGGAGGCGGCCGGCTGCCGCGCGCACCTGTTCCGCCCGCTGCCGGCGGATGAAAACCTGGCGCGCAACCACCGCAAGCTGCTCATCGTCGACGGCCAGACGGCCATCACCGGGGGCCTGGCCATCCAGGACGAATGGCTGGGCGACGGCCTGAAGGAGAAGGAGTACCGCGACACCAACGCGTGGGTGCGGGGCCCGGTGGTGTCGCAGATGCAGCAGGCCTTCGCGGAGAACTGGCAGGAGGCCAGCGGCGAATTGCTGCCCGCGAGCGACTTCCCCGCCCTGGCGGACGCGGTGCCCGGCCTGGACGGCGCGGGCGAGGGCTGGGCCGCCTTCGTGGGCAGCACGGCAAACCCCGAGGTGACCCGCGCCGAGCGGCTCACCCAGCTCATGGTGCGCGCGGCGCAGAAGCGGCTGTGGATTGCGCAGGCGTACTTCACGCCCAACGGCGCGCTGACGAAGCAACTGGTGGAGCGGGCCCGCGCGGGCGTGGACGTGCGGGTGCTGGCGCCGGGGGACTACAACGACCAGAAGGTCATCACCGTGGCCCAGCGCGCGGCGTACGACACGCTGCTGGAGGCCGGCGTGCGCATCTGGGAGTACCAGCCGTCGATGATGCACGCGAAGACGATGCTGGTGGATGACCGGCTGGTGCTGGTGGGCTCCATCAACTACGACCCGCTCTCCTTCAACCTGCTGGAGGAGGGCTCGCTGGTGCTGCAGGACGACGCGGCCGCCCGGTCCATGGAGGCGTTCTTCCTGGAGGACCTGGAGCGCGCGAAGGAAATCCGCGCCGAGCGGGCCGCGCGCTAGGCTCCAAGCGCCCCCAACCCCGGAGCGCCCATGGAAACGCCGTCCCGTCACCTGTTCGTCGCCGGAGCCACCGGCGCCACCGGCCGCACCCTGATGCGCCAGGCGCTCGCGCGCGGCGTGCCCGTGATTGCGCACGTGCGGCCGAAGAGCGCGGGCAGCGACCTGGCGAAGGAGTGGCCGCGCAAGGCGGTGGTGGAGCTGTCCGACGGCGAGACGCTCATTGAAATGATGAGCGGCTACACCACGGTGCTGCAGCTCATCGGCACCATGCGCAAGCGCTTCGGCGCGGGCGACACCTACGAGACGAGCGACATCGGCACCACGCGGCAGCTCGTGGAGGCGGCGAAGCGCGCGGGCGTGGACCACTTCGTGCTGCTCAGCAGCATGGGCGCGGGCCGGCCGGTGGGCGCGTACCTCAAGGCCAAGGCGGAGGCCGAGCGGCTGGTGCGAGACAGCGGCATCCCCTGGACGATTGCGCGGCCCCCGGCCTTCGAGGGCGAGTACCACGAGCCGATTCCCGTCCTCCGCGCCCTCTCCCGGCTGCCGCTGCTGGGGAAGCTGCGGCCCATCCACCTGGAGCAGCTCGCCGCCGTCCTCCTGCGCGTCTCGGAGAAGCGGGGCCCGCTGGGCACGGTGCTGGAGGGAGACAGCCTGTGGGCCGAGGTGGAGGCCACGGGCGTGAAGCCCCCCGTCACACCGTGAAGGCCTTGAGCGTCACGCGCCGGGCCGCGAGGTCCACGGTGATGGAGCTGTTGTCCGCGAGGAAGCCACCGTCCCCCAGCCGGATGCGCCCCGCGTAGACGCCGGGCTGGTCCGGGTGCGGGGTGAGCTGGGCGACGAAGGACTCGAACTCCCCCGGAGGCAGCGTGAAGGACAGCTCCAGGTGCCAGTCCTGGAAGCCCTCGTAGCGGATGCGCACGTCGGCGGCGCTCGGGGGCACCGGCACCGGGAAGAAGGTGTCGAAGAGCTTGCGCTGCTCCGCCACCGAGAAGTCCCGCTCGTCCTTGTCGGTGCCCAGGATGTCGGCGTCATCGAAGGCCCACAGGAGGCCTCCGAAGCCCAGACACGAGCCCAGCACGAGAACGACGGCGAGGGTGGCCCACTGGCGGACGGACATCCGGCGCTCACCGCGAGAGGTTCGAGCGGCGGCGGCTCGGAAGCGGCGTCATCACGGTGCCGTGGGTGCCGCGGGCCTCGCGGATGGGTGCCAGGAGCTCGTCGTGCATGGCACGCAGTGTCCCCTGGCGGGAGGCCGGATTCCAAGCGGGTCAGGTTCGCGCCTGGAAGAGGGCCACACAGCCGTGCAGGGTGATTTGGGACTCCTTGAAGCGCCGGCGGAGGGCGCGCTCCAGGGACTCCCGCGTGTCCTGCTCGTTGGAGAAGAGACCCCTGCGGTTGTAGGCGCGCATCAGCAGGCGGGCCTGGGCGCTGCGGGGCACGTCCCCCTGGAGGATGGTGGAGCCGAAGACGCAGCCGCCCGGGTTGAGCAGGGGGCGGAGGTGGTCGAAGGCGACGGCCTTCTCGTCCATGGAGCCGGGCAGGCAGTGCAGCAGGTTGTTGAGGCCGATGGAGTCGAAGCGGGGCGCGTCGAAGTCGATGGGGTCGAGCACGTTGCGCCGGTAGAGCTCGGGGGAGTAACGCGCGGTGCGGCTGGCCGCGTACTCCAGGCTGTTGGCATTGAGGTCCATCAATGCCAGACGCGGCGTGGGGGAGGGATAGCGGCAGTACGCGGTGTAGTACCCGGTGCCCACACCCACGTCGAGGTGGTTGGCGGAGACGTGGGTGTCGTACCAGTCGAGCTGGATGGGGGTGGGGCATTTCCAGACGAAGCGGTTGGAGTACCCCAGCACGCCCACGTCGTAGAGGAAGCGCAGCATCCACCGCGTGTACACGGCCTGGCCCGCATGCACCTCGGGCGACAGCGACAGCTCCAGCGAGGGAGTCTCCATCGGTCACTGCTCCTGGACATGTGTGGGCGACCGCAACCCTATACCCTGTCCGCTGTGCGACGAGCGATGGGGCCCCGGGGCAACCCGGCTCCTGACGCAACCGGGCTGCACGGTGTGCGACATGCGGCGAGCCCTACAGCGAGAACAGGTAGGGGCGGGGCTCAGGAACCTTCTTCACACGCAGGATGTGGCTCTGCTCCACGGCCATGCGGGGCACCGCCACGGGACGGGGGATGCGGAGGATGCCGGGGACGTCCTCGCTGGAGAATACATACCGGCCCTGTCTGTCCTTGTGCGTGCAGCCCACCTCCAGGAGGAGGTAGCGCTGGATTTCGGCCGGGTCGGTGGTCCCCCAGTTGAACTTCGCGAGCGCGTCCACCGTGAGCCCATACATCTCCGCGACGCTCTCCAGCGTCTCGCCGTCGCGGACCTGGTGCTCGGCGATGCGCGCGAGCACTCGCGGGGACGAGGACGTCTTGCCCTTGCTGCCCGCCTTCGCCGGCTTCTGCTGGGACCAGGGGCCACCCGTGCGCACCAGCGCCAGCGTGTTGTCCAGCGTGGCGCCGTCGAGCACGGAGAGCACGTTGGCGGAGCCTTCGGGGACGTCCTTCAGGTCGATGCGGCCCTCCGAGTCGGTGGTGGTCCGCTGCTCCGACGCGTCCGAGAACTGGATGCACAGCTGGATTCCAGAGATGGGCACGTCCGTGACGTCGTCCACGACCTGGAGGCGCAGCCACAGCGGCTCCGCGTCCTCCACGGGAGGCGCCACCTCGGGCGTCTGGGCGAAGGGGGGCGCGGCGGTACGAAGCGGCAGCGGCGCGCGCGCCAGCCGGAGCAGGCCGAAGGAGAACAGCGTGGCCGCGTGTCGCGCGACGGCGTCCGCGCCCAGCGACGTGGAGGAGCGCGCGGCCGTGTGCCCGTGCGTGTAGACCAGCTCCCGCAGCGCGCGGAGGTTGGCGTCATCCCGGACGAGCTGGAGCAGGCGGTGCTCGAGCGTCCAGCCCCGCCCTACGGCGACGGGCTCGTGGTCTTCGGGAATCAAATCCTGCAATTCGAGAATGACATACTCGCGCAGGCCGTCTCGCAAACGATGGCGAAGGGGCATGGTGTGGGCGCGCTGGAGACGCTCCACTCTTGAAGACGGAGTCAGCGGAATTTCCTGGTCGTTGCCCGGACCTCAGGGCCCTTTCGACCAATGGAGCAGTGCCCCTCCGTATCATCGGTATGTTCGACCAACGCGAGTGGCGGGTCATCCGCGAGCCGCAACACCCGCCCCGGGTCCACCCTGCCCCGCATGAATAGCCGAGCGAGCCGGGCCGTCCTTGACCCCAGGATGAAGCCCTCCCAGGCTTCGTCTCAGCGGCCACCGCCGCACAGCCTCTTGGGTGTGTGCCCATGCGCGCACGCGCCGAGGAACGGACGATGAAGCAGACGACTTGCCGCCGCTCCCTCTCCTTCTGGGCCGCCTGCCTGCTGGCGCTGGCCCCCACGACGACGTGGGCCCAGGCCGGCAAGCCGGTCTACATCCAGGGCTCCGAGGTGAACCTGCGCGACAAGCCCGCCACCAGCGCGAAGGTGGTGGCGAAGGTCGCCATCGGCACCGAGTGCCAGCAGGGGAAGAGCGCCCCGAAGCAGTGGGTGCGCCTCAAGTGCGGTGACGTGGAGGGCTTCACGCTCAAGTCCCTCGTCGGCGCGGAGAAGCCCAGCGTCGAGGCGCTCCTGGCGCAGGCGCAGGACACCACCCGGGCCGCGAAGGTGCGGCTGGACGCCGCCATGCGCGCGGCCACGCTGGACCCGGAGAACGCGCAGGCCCTGACGCTCGTCGCGGACCGCTTCTTCGACGTCAACTTCGAGCAGCTCCTGAAGGACCAGCGCAGGGGCGGCCTCCACGAGACGTCCCTGGTGTTCCGGCAGATCACCCAGGAAGGCCCCCCCGCGAAGCGGGAGGCGGGCGAGGCCGGTGTCATCCGGGAGCTGGAGAAGATTGACTTCGACTGGCACCGCATCGTGTTTCGCGGCACGGCCTTCGTCAGCGCCATGTCCCGGGGCGGCGCGCTCGCCGTCTACACGGGCGCCTACGCGTCCACGAAGGGGCTGTACACACCGGCGCTCGACGACCGCGACGAGGACTTCCGCGTCATCATCGAGTCGCGGAGCATCTCGCCGGCACCGGAAGTGCTTCAGCGGGCCCTGCGCCAGGGCGCGCGGCCCCCGGTGCCGGACGAGCAGAAGTACTCGCCGGACTGGCAGGAGTCCCCGGACATGCCGGTGCTGAGCGCGGACTCCCTCCGGCTCTATCTGTCGCTGCCCCCGCGCTGGTACACGCTTTCAAAGACACACGACGGCACGTTCATCATCGACGCGAGCTGCGCGCTCTTTGGCGTCGACCTCCGCATGGACCTCCACCGCCGGGCGTTCATCTGGTGGCGCCGGTTCGAGGGCGGCGGAGAGGCCACCAGCAAGGTCATCCGCGTCGTCAGTGTTTCGAAGACAGAGACCGGGTTTCAACTGCAGCTCAGATATCGGAGAGGGCAACAGGAGACCCTGGCCATCACCTGGCCCATGGCCGTGGCCAATGTGTCTCGCTGGGAGGTGGGGCCCATTGGTGAAACCCACCACTACGCCGTCGTGAATGCCAGGAACATCCCGGTCGACGACTCCGACTGTCATCCGGAGTAGCGCCGCCGGTGCGGTACCGCAGAGGGGGAGCAGGGACTCATGGGGCTTCAGCGTCAGTTCTATTTGAAGGAAGACGGCAGCGGGCTGGGCGTCTCCGAGAACATCATCGAGCGGGAGGGAAACACGCTCCTGCGCGTCTTCCCCGTCGACCTCTACGAGTTCCCCGAGGAAATCAAGCGACAGGCCCGGGAGTGGCACGTCATCAAGGTGCCGCTGCTGGGACAGCAACTGCTGGAGCCCGAGCAGGCACCGGACTGGTGCGGGCGGACCTCCGCCTCGATGCTCTACAACTACTTCCAGCTCATCAAGGGTGGAGATCCGCGCCCGCACTACATCACCCACTCGCGCGCCGGGGACCCGGAGTGCCTGCTCGACCTCCGATATCCGGCAGGTGAGCGGGCCTTCTTCGGCCCCCCCGCCGACGACACCCAGCGCAAGCGGGGCTGGACGGTCATCCCCCGGCCGAACTCGTATGAAATCCAGTCCGGCGCCGCGCCCGCGGCCCAGGAGCAGGGAGAGATTCCCCTCCCCTTGAGTCAGATCTTCCCGGCGCAGGAGCCTCGCCCGACGGGCGTGGGCCGCATCCTGCGCTATCGCTGCCCGGGGGACGGCGAGGAGCTCGGCCACCTGCTGCCGGACTCCATGCGGCAGGACGCGGACGCCATCAAGAACAGCGAGGAGCGCGCCCGGGAGCGGTTCGCCCACCTCATCGACTGCCTTCGCGCCAACAACCCCGTCGTCATCTACACGGGCATCGGCTTCAGGAACAAGAAGGACAACGTCAACCCGCGCCACATCATCGTCATCTGCGGCTACTGCATCCTGGACCTCGGGGGCACGCGGCAGCTGTGGCTCGTGACGGCCGACCCGTCCACCAAGTCCGGCTTCGCGAAGACGATGCTCCGCTCGCCCAACAGCGACGGGCGCGTGGACCTGGGCCACCGGCTCGAGCCCCACCACGCGCTCTTCCGGATGCGCTCCGGCATCCTGAGCGACGGCTTCAAGATGAAGGGCTTCGCGTCCTTCAACCTGGTGCGCGCCACGGCCTTCTTCGAGAAGAACCCCCAGGCGCTGGAGACGCCCTACGACCGGTTCCTGGACCACACGGACAGGCAACGCGGGCGCTACCTCTACCGGGAGAAGCGCACCGAGGTGCCCCCCGAGGTGCTCGACAGCAGCTTCAGCCGGCCGAAGTACAGCTTCCCGCTGCGCGGCTCCACGGCCTCCAGCCACCCGTGGCAGTGCTATTACAACAACGAGTCGCTCGACACGGGCATCGGTGGCTACTACGTGCTCGGCCTGCAGCGGAACCTGCACGGCGGCGTCCACCTCTTCCCTCCCGCCCACCTGGACCTCGCGCCCGTCAGCGCCGTGGCCCCGGGCCATGTCGTGGCGGCGCGGCTCCCCGGCCAGCACACCTCCAGCCTCGGGCCGGGCGTCGTCGAGGCGCTCGGCAACTGGCCGGGCTTCGTCCTCCTCCGCCACGAGCTGGAGGCGCTGAAGCAGGAAGACGGCAACACCGTCGTCGGCAAGCGGGGCACGTTCTACACGCTCTACATGCACCTGCGCTCGCCGGTGTACCTGGCGAAGAACGACGCGGAGCAGGCGCGGGGCCCGGCGCTGGACCGGTACTTCCGGGACGTGCCCTGGTTCCAGAAGCTGTACCGGCAGCGCTTCGGCGCGTGGGTGCGCATCGCGGAGGACCCGAAGGTTGCGCCCGGCACCCTCGCCTGGGCCGGCGCGCCCGTCACCGAGGGGAGCGAGAAGCTCGCGGAGGCGGGCGCCACGGCCGGCGCCCGCGAGGCCCGGGTGCTCGCGGACGATGGCACCCTGAAGCCCATCACCGTGCGCACGAAGGAAGGCCGGGTGGAGTGGCTCTACAAGCCGCCCCCCGGAAACCTCCAGGCGGCGATGGAGGCGCTGGCCGACGGCAAGGTGGTCACCTTCGAGGAGCCCTTCTTCCCGGTGGCCACCGGCGAGGTGCTCGGCTTCGCGGGCCCCCTCCCCGGCCAGCGGGCGACAGCCGCGCCGACGTTCCAGGTGCCCGCGGACCCGGACGTGCCCGGCAGGCGCAAGCAGTTCACCCTGCGCTCGGGCTTCCTCCACTTCCAGCTGTTCTGCCCCCAGGAGGAGAAGGAGAACGGCATCAAGCTGCTCGAGGAGTTGATGAAGAAGCTCGAGCTGGGCGGCGCCAGCCCCGCCGAGCTCCACGAGGTGAAGGAGGAGCAGCCGGACAACTTCCTGAAGGTGTCCGAAATCCAGGACCACCTCAAGACGGCGCTCCCGCCGGAGGACCGGGAGGCCTTCGGCAAGGCCACCGCGGAGGTCTTCGATGCGGCCGAGAAAATCAAGCGCAGCAGCATGGAGTACGGAGCGCGGGTCGCCTCGCTCCTCGACAAGAACACCTCGTTCGCGCCCGAGGCCGAGAAGCCCGACTGGAGCTCCCCCTGCTGCCGCTTCGCCTATCCGCTGAAGCTGGAGGTGGAGACGCGCTTCCTGCCGAAGCCCGAGCAGAACACCATGGTCACCGGAGGCTGCTACGAGCTGGAGCTGTGCTTCGAGCAGGAGGTCGCCGGTGAGTGGCTGCGCCTGGAGTGCCCCCGGGGCGGCTGCGGCGGCGAGGAAAAGGGCCGGAAGGTCTGCAAGCCCGCGGTGCTCAAGGTGGATGGGAACAAGCTCGCCGCCGCGAAGGACGGCGTCGTGCCGCTGTCGCTGAAGGTGCCCGCCATGGCGGAGCGGATGACGCTGAAGGCGAAGGAGGGCTTCTTCATCGAGCAGGCCGTCTCGCTGCCGGGCGCGGATGGGCGACTGCTCGCGCAGGGCATCACCCGGCGCTGGCGCAATGTGCGGCTCGTCCAGAAGAACGAGTGGACCTCCGAGAACGTCCAGTCGGTGCTGGGCAAGGTGAACGCGGCGCTCGGGGTGGAGACCGACGAGGCGGCGAAGAAGACGGTGGCCGAGATTGCATGGTGCGACCCGGCGAAGGAGGCGCACATCGCGCGCGTGCCGTCCCTGGGCGAGGGGACACCCGCCAGGCCGCCGGGCAAGAAGCTCTTCGACGCCGGAGGGTGGCTCGCGCCCGCCAGCCTGCTGGAGAACCTGCACCCGGTGACGGGCGTGTGGCTGCTCAACGTGCTCGACAAGCAGAAGCAGGCGCGCGTCCGGGACGAGTGGACCGTGCCCTCGTTCCGGAAGGAGGACCCGAGCCCGCTGTGCGCCGGCTGGGTGGCGAAGGGCGGTGAGCGCAACGTGGGCGACACCGCCACCGCGGTCGTCATCGACGAGGACTTCGGCTACGACCCGGAGAACCGCGTCACGCTGCTCGCCACCCAGGACGGGCGGAAGCTCGTGCTGTCCGGTGCCCGGGAGTACGGCCCGGGTGGCAACATCGTGCAGCAGGTCCAGACGGCCTTCTGGGGCGACTGGTCCCTGGAGCTCGCCGACACGTCCAGCCCTCCGAAGACGCTGACGCCCAAGCTCCAGCCGCCCTTCCTCACCCCGAAGCTGACCGTCCCCCGCCCGAAGCTCGCCGGCGAGCAGGTGGAGGGCGAGCCCGTCCTCACCGAGCGTCCCCAGCGGCAAGCGGATGGGAGCTGGCGCTGGCGGCTCCAGTTCTCTGGGACGGCGCCCCGGGAGCTGCCGGGCTTCATCCTGCTGCGGACCGACACGCGAGAGACGGGCCCCGGCACTCCCTATCCGGAGCGGGTAGTGCCCGTCACGGTGCGCTCGCGCACCCAGGCGGAGGCGCCCGAGCTCAATCCGAAGCTCTTCGTGTTGAACAGCACGAAGGATGTCATCACCGGCCTGACGCTGGCGGGCGAGCAGAAGCTCGCGGGCACGGAGAAGCTCTACGTCATCGGAGACCACGTCCGCTTCCTGGACTGCCTCCGGGCCATGGACATCCGGGTGGGCTGGGCGCTGGTGAAGGGGCTCGGCAGGCTCGCGGCGAAGAAGGTCTCCTTCAAGCTGACGGCCCTGAGCGCGGACGGGTTGACCTGCACGCTCCAACTGCTGGGAAGCAACGTGGACCTCCGGCGTCTGGAGGCCGCGGGCGCGAAGCAGGTGCGGCAGCCCCAGGCGAGCATCGCTGAGCTGGAGTTCGACGTGGCCGTCTGCGACGAGCCGAAGGTCTCCAGGGCGTGGGTCTTCGACGCCGAGCGCCAGTTCATCGTCAACAGCAGCCCCGCGGCGAGGGACACCGCGCTCGGCTCCAGGAAGTTCAGCGAGTACCAGGCCGCGTACCGCCAGGGCTCCTCCGTGACACTGCACGTCCAGCTCGCCGCGGCGCTGTGGCACGCGGAGACGGCGCTCGGAAAGCAGCCCCTCGTCATCGAGCGAATCGAGGCCTCGGGCATGAGCTGCGTCATCGACGCCAGCGGGAAGGGCGCGGTGGACCGGGTGCGCGCGGCGGCCGTGTCCGGCGGCTTCGAGGTGACGGAGGCCGACCCGGCGAAGAAGTCCCGGCTGCGACTCACCGTGGACCCCGCGGCGAAGAGCCAGGCCGTGGCCACCTTCCACCCCGGGCACATCTTCGACACCCTCAACCAGAGCGAGCTGCCGCCCGGCATGGAGCTCTTCTACTGGTTCGAGCTCGTGGCCCTGAATGGCCAGGCCTTCCTGCACCGCAGCCCCGGGGAGAACACCGGTGAGAGCGATGGCTCGCTCACCCTGGCGGAGTTCGAAGCGCTGAAGGCGAAGACGGCCAAACCCATCCATGCCACGCACGAAGGCCCGGGCCGGTACCGGAAGGTGGCCCTGCGCGACGTGGTGGCGGCCACCGCCACCGAGCCCGCGCGGCAGCTGGCCTTCAAACCCGCGCCCCGTCCGGGCCAGTGCGAGCTGGAGGTCTTCGCCAGCGTCCACGGGGCGCCGGAGGACCTGAACCGCTACACCGCGACGTTCTCGCGCAAGCTGCCCAAGGCCACGAAGTGGGAGCCGCTCAAGGGCTTCACGAAGGTGCGGCCGGAGAAGCTCGACCTGCAAGGGGACAACAGCGTGGCGGAGTGGCGCGTCTCGGCGCGCGTCCCGTACCCGTCGACGCCCGTCGACGGCGCGACGGAGTTCAAGCTGGAGCTGGTCTCGGACAACGTGGAGTGCGAGCCCCGGCACCTGGAGGCGACGGGCGCGTATGACTTCAAGCCGCGCTGGGTGGGCGACTTGACGGTGGAGCGGCAGGGTGAGCGGCTGGAGGTGCGCTGCCATGGCGAGGGCATCGAGGTGCCGGTGCCGGGCTCGAAGGACAAGAGCGCCTGGAATGTCGCCCGCGAGTTCGAGCTCGCCGTCACACCCGACAAGGCGGACCCGCACCTGGAGGGGCTCAAGCCGAAGCTGTCGGAGCACATCCGGTACGCCACCCCGAAGCCGGATGGGAAGCGCGGCGGATGTGACGTCGAAGGGGACTTCGTCGCCACCGTGGACCTGAAGGCGCTGGAGCCGGACGTGCCCTACACGTTCATCCTCCGGCGCGCGGGTGGCAGCCCGGTGCGGCAGACGGTGATTCCGGAGAAGAAGAGCCAGCCCTTCACGCGCACGCGGGACGAGGAATAGACAGACATGGCAACAGCTCAAGAGTCCCACGGAGACTGCCAGCTCCCGCTCGGCTACGACGGCGTCGTGCGCATCCGCGCGGTGCCACACCTGGTGCTCCGCCCCGAGCCCCAGTCGCAGCCCACGCAGATGAGCCTGGACACCTGGCAGGTGATGGTGGGCGGCAGCAGCGAGAACCTGGTGGGCAACGTGCCCTGCCGGCTGGAGTGGATTGTCACCAGCGACTGCTTCGCGGAGAAGCGGCTGGCCCACCGCCGGGAGACGTGCCTGTCGCCCAGCGGCAGGGGCTTCGTGGTGCGCGAGAAGGTTGGAGAGGGCACGCAGCCATTGCGGCTCTCCATCTACGAAATGGGGCTCATCGGCACGGGGCGGCTGGGCTTCAAGCTGGAGCCGCTGCTGTTCGGCAACCAGCCCGTGGAGGTGAAGCCCGGGGACGCGGCGGCCATTCCGTTTGATTTGGGAGCGCGCATCGACTTCGGCCTCGCGCCCGCGGAGCTGACGTCCGGCTGGCTGCCCGACTTCTTCGAGCGGCACGTGCGGAGCCCGCGGGTGGGAACGCTCCTCCAGCTGAAGCCGGACATCACGGCGCTCTTCAACGGGCACCTGGCCACGCTGGACATCTTCCCCACGCCAGTGGAGGGCGTGGCGCCGGACCCGGGCGCGACACTGCACCTCGAATGGGAGGTGGGCCACCCGGACGCGGAGAAGGTGCTGCTGTGGAAGGTAGGCTTCCTGGCGGTGCGTGGGGAGGGCCCGGAGGTGCTCGACAACCGGCTCGCGGCGCTCGGCGGCATGGAGTCCTCGGCGAAGCTGGGCTTCCAGTACCGGCTGGGAATCACGAAGAAGCCGCCGCCCGCGCCGCCCGCGCCGGAGGGAAAGAAGGGCAGCAAGAAGAAGCCGCCGCCTCCGCCACCCGTCGTGGGTGTGTTCGCGGACTCGAGGCTTGCGCTCGAAGTGCCGAGGCCGCGCCTGAAGTCCCTCGAGGTGGAGCTGGACGGTGGAAGGCTGGGCATCCGGGGCGCCTTCGAGAACTTCAGCGACTCCGTGGAATTGGGCCTGACGGTGAAGTCGTACGTCCGCGTGCCGCAGGGAGAGGGGTGGCGCGTGGAGGAGCTGGATGACTTCTTCCGGAACGTCCTCGAGAGCACCCGCCTGGAGACGAGCCTTCCCATCCAGCACACGGAGAAACAGTACGCGGCCGTGACGCTCTGCCTGCCGGACGACGTGTCGACGCTGCTGGCGGAAATCCAGACGGTGACGGTGACGGCCCGGGAGAACACCTTCGAGCGCGAGCTCCTCGACTTGAAGCAACTGCCGAGACACTACGTGCAGGTGCTCAAGAAGGTGCCGGGGCTGCAGGTGTTCGTGGCCATCAGTCCCATGCAGGTGGCGGGCACGCGGGAGGTGCCCTTCTGGGCCATCGCGGACTACGAGGCGAGCGAGCCTGGGAGCCACAGCGGCTTCGCGCCCTTCGAGGGCGGCGCGTTCGTCTCGCGGGTATTCGCGTCGGGCGTGTGCACGGGGAACACGGTGGACCTGTCGGGCGAGGTGGAGCGGCTGTCCTCGCCGATGCCGATTGTTCCGCCCGAGCTGCAGGAGGAGTTCTCGCTCTTCGTCGGCACGGTGTGCGGCGAGGCGATTGGCCAGAGCGAGGCGGCGTGGAAGGGCGTGGCGCACACCATCATGAACCGGGTGGCGCGACACAAGGAGTGGACGGAGTGCCTCACGCCGACGGACGTCATCGTGAAGACGGGGTTCGACGGGCGGAAGCATCCCAACTGCGATGCGGCCCGTGCCTACCTGAAGTCGCCCGCGTCTTCAGCGCTCGAGTTCCGGGAGAAGCTGGAGCGGCTCATCACCGCCGTGACGCCCATCTACATGCGGCAGGACGGGGATGGGGGAGACCCGACCTACTTCTACAGCCCGGCCGCCCAGAAGGCGCTGCACGAGAAGAAGCCCATCGAGTATCCCCACCTGATTCCGCCCTTCGTCAACCAGGGTGGAGACAAGGCGCTGGTGGATATCTCGGCGAAGGTGCTTGGTGATGCGAAGGACGACTTCCGGTTCTTCGCCTTCAAGTTCCCGGAGAAGAACGCACGGATGACCGAGCAGGAGCTTGCCGCGGCCAGGGCGCGGCCCCAGGTAGCGAAGAGTCGGTAGAGGAACCGCCAGGAGGCGAGCCTTTCGCGGGAGTAGCGTCTAGACTTGATTGCTGATGCCGGACGCGCCCTTCTGGGACTCGCCTTTCTGGGAAGAGCAACGAGCCCTGGAGCGCGCCCGAATTCGTGCAGAGATTCTGATGGCCTTCGCGAAGGCAAGGGGACTTGCACTCCCGCCCGATGCCGAGCAGCGCCTCGCCCAGTTGGATGCTGACGCATTGGAAGCGCTCACCCAGCAGGCCGTCACCGTGCCGGACAAGGCGGCTGCAGCGCTCCTCGTGGCCACCCGCCCGCCGGAGCACTGAGCCTCGCGCCCCTACTCCTTCACCGCGCCCGCCGTCAGCCCGGACACAATCCTCCGCTGGAACAACACGGTGAGCACCACCAGGGGCAGCGTGGCCACCACGGAGGCGGCGGCAATCTCTCCCCACGGCTCACGGTACTCGCTGGCGAACAGGCTGATGGCCACGGGCACCGTGCGCTTCTCCGGCGTGGACAGGAACGTCAGCGCGTAGAGGAACTCGTTCCACGCGAAGATGAAGACGAGAATCGCCGTCGTCGCCAGCCCTGGCGCCGCCAGGGGCAGCAGCACCCTCCGGAACGCCTGGAACGGCGTGCACCCGTCCACCCTCGCCGCGCGATACAGCTCGTCTGGCAACTGCCGGAAGAACGACGTCAGCACCCACAGCGTCAATGGCAGTGCAAACGTCGCATACGGCAACGCCAGTCCAATCAGGCTGTCCCGCAGCCCCACCGCGCGAAGAATCAGGTACAGCGGGCTCACTGTCGCAATCGGCGGGAACATGCTCACCGCCAGCGCCGCGCTCAGCAGCAGCCCCCTCCCCCGGAACTCCAGCTTCGCCAGGGCAAAGGCGGCCGCCGCGCCCATGGTGAGACAGAACGCCGTCGTCAGCGCCGCCACCAGCAGCGAGTTCGCCACCACCCGCAGGAAGGGCCGTCCCCACAGCACGCTCACGTAGCTCGTCAGCGTCAGGTGCGAGGGCCACGGCCGGGTCAGCTCGCCGTCCGGCCACAGGCTCGTCATCACCTGCCAGAAGAACGGCCCCAGGAAGAACGTGAGGAACGCCACCACCGCCAGCGCCGTGCCCAGCCCCGGCCGCTTCATCGTGCGCCCTCCTCTCGCCCCAACAGCCGCAGCCACACCGCCGCCAGCACCACCACGCACAGGAACGTCGCCACCGACAGCGCGCTCCCGTACCCGAAGTCTCCCGAGCGCATCAGCGTCTTGTACGCGTAGATGCTCAGCGTCTCCGTCGTGTTCGCCGGCCCGCCTTCCGTGAGCACATAAATCGCGTCGAACACGCGGAACGCATCCAGCGAGCGGAACAGCAGCGCCAGCAGCAGCGCCGGCTTCAGCAGCGGCAGCGTAATCGACCGGAACATCCGCCAGTTCGACGCGCCATCCACGCGGGCCGCCTTGTAGAGGTCCTCGCCAATCCCTTGCAGCCCCGCCAGCACCAGCAGCGCCACGAAGGGCGTCGTCTTCCACACGTCCACCAGGATGGCCGCGTGCAGCGCGTACCCCGGCGCTCCCAGCCAGTTGATGTCACTCCCCGGCAGCAGGCGGTTGATGACGCCGTACTCGGGGTTGAACATCCACGCCCAGAGCCTCGCGCTCACCACGGTGGGAATGGCCCACGGCACCAGCACCGACGCCCGCAGCAGCCCGCGCCCCGGGAAGGAGCGGTTGAGCAGCAGCGCCAGAGGCACCGCCAGCAGCAGCTCCACCGTCACCGCCACCAGCGTGAAGTACGCCGTGTTCCCCAGCGCCGACCAGAAGCGCGCGTCGCTCAGCAGGAAGGCATAGTTGTCCAACCCCGTGAAGCGCCGCTCGCCGAACACGAGGATGAAGCGGTGCAGGCTCAGCCACACCGCCGCCAGGATGGGGTACAGCGCCACGCCCGCCAGCACCACCACCGCCGGCGCCACCAGCAGGTACGCCTGCCGCCGCTCCCGCTCCAGCGAGCCTCCGCCGCTCACGCGTCACCTCCGGGTGGGCCGGATGCGGAGCCTGTCCGCGTTGGCGGCGTATTCGGGAAGCGGACGCGGCCTGCACGGAATGACGGGATGGGACAGCCCACCCGGCGCCCGGCAGCGGCGGAAGGAATGTTCATTCCGCGAGTCCTCCCCCGGAAGGGAGGGCGCCCGGATTCATGAGCCACGCTCGCTTCAGCGAACCTCCGCCGCCCCGAGCCCCTCACTCCCCCACCCCCGTCAGGTGGTCCACCTGCTTCTGCGCGCGCTTCAGCGCCGCTTCCGGCGTCCTCAACCCCGCCACCGCCGCGGAGAACTCGCTCTGCAGCACGTCTGAAATCAGGTTGTAGTACGGCGTCACCGGCCTCGGCCTCGAGCGCTCCACCATCTCCTTCAGGTTGGCGATGAACGGGTCCGCCGCGCGCAGGCGCGGGTCCTCGTACACGGCCGGCCTCGGCGGGTTGCGCGCGTAGTTCAGCGCCAGCACCAGGTTCGCCTCCGGCGACGTCAGGTGCGCAATCAGCTTCGCCGCCAGCCTCCTGCGCTCCGGCGACACGTGCGCATTCACCGCGAGCTGCCACCCGCCCAGCGTCCCCCACCCCGGCTCGCCGCTCACCGTCGGCAGCGGGGCAATCCCCACCTTCCCGCGAATGGGCGAGTCCGGCTTCTGCGCCTCGCTCCACGCATACGGCCAGTTGCGCATGAACACCGCGCGCCCCTCCTGGAACACGCGCCGCGCCTCCTCCTCGGAGAACCCCGTCACCGTCTCCGGCGACACGCCGCTCTCCACCAGTCCGCGCAGGTACGCGAGCGCCTCGCGCGCGGGCCCCGCGTCCAGCAGCACGCGTCCACCCTCGCCCAGCGCCTCGCCCCCGTGCCCCCAGAGCGCCTCGTATACGTTGCAGCTCAGCCCCTCGTACTGCCGCCCCTGCCACACGTAGCCCTGCACCCCGGGCGCCTTCGCCATCGCCTCGCGCGCGTACCGCCGCAGCTCCTCGTACGTGCGCGGCGCTCGCGGCACCAAATCCTTGCGGTAATAGAGGACGCCCACGTCCAGGTACCAGGGCACCGCGTACGTGCGCCCCTCCACCACCACCGCCTCCACCGGGCCGGGGAAGAAGTCCGCGCGCAGGCGCTCGGGCGGGAAATACTCAGACAAATCAGCAATCCATCCAGCACGCGCAAACTCGGGAACCCAGACGACGTCTGCCACCAGCACGTCGAAGTCATCCGCCCCACCTTCCAGTGAAGTCAGGAAGAACTGGTGCGCCAGGTCCGAGGAATTGGGCAGCGCCTCGGTGACGAGCTCCACGCCCGGGTTCTCCCGCTCGAAGCGCGCCAGCAATTCGCGGAATGGCTCCGGCGCCCCCCACAGCGGCTGGTACTTGAAGACGAGCCGCGTGCGCCCCGCCGGCGCGCCGCCCTCCTCTGACGCATGCCGACACCCACCCGCCGTCACGGCGAGCACGGCGAGGCCCAGCGCGAGCAAGGTGGCGTTGTGTCGACCCATACGCGCGGCATGAGTCCAGCCGCTCATCGCCTCGTCAATGCACCCGCGCACCTCAGGGTCCGCGCCCCAACATCCGTCCTGCCCGGGAATGCAGGGGGGGCCTCGTGCGCTTGGGAAAGCCAGACGCTATTGTGTCATCCGAACGACGGGAGGGGGCCCCATGAAGCAACAGGAAGAGTTGAAATTCGGCGAGCACCATTCGCACTTCGAGCCGCCCGACACGCTGGTGGTCGCCTTCAGTGGCCTCATCAACATGGACGAGGTGAAGCGCACGTCCCAGCTCTACAAGGAGACCTTCGAGCGCCACGGCCAGTACTACTGCATCGCGGACATCGGCCGCTCCCAGATTGACACCGCCGGCCGCAGGTACCTCTCCGACAATGGCCGCTCCGAGTGGTTCCACGCCGTCATCTACGTGGGCGCCGACGTCGTGCAGCGCACCTTCGGCAAGGCCATCGCCCTGGCCATGCTCTACACCGGCAAGACGAGCTTCGAGACTGTCTTCGTCGCCAACGTCGACGAGGCCCGCGCCTGGGTGACCCAGCACCGCGCCTCCCGTCAGCGCAAGGCAGGCTGAGCCTCCGGCCCCCGTCCGGAACCTGAAATCCCCACTCCGGGAAAGTCTGGAATGTCGCGTAGGACAATTCCTGGCGTTATGCTCGCGTGGATTCCGAAGGGAGTGACATGCAGCAACAGGAGTGGAAGATCGGCGCACACAAGGTGCGCTACGAGCCACCGGACGTCGTGGTGGCGACCTTCTCCGGGAACATCAGCCTGGAGGAAATCCAGCGGGCCGTGGAGGTGTACGGCGAAGTCGCGAAGCACGGCCCGTACTACATGATCGCCGAAATCGGTCAGTCCCAGCTGGGAGCGGAGCCGCGGCGGTACCTGTCGGAGAACGGCAAGGCCGACTGGTTCAAGGGCTCCATCTACGTCGGAGCGGACGTGGTGCAGCAGACCTTCGGCAAGGTGATTGCCCTGGGCATGCTGTTCACCGGCAAGACGCGCTTCGAGACCGTCTTCGTGAAGACGCTCCCCGAGGCTCGCGCCTGGGTCGAGCAGCACCGCCTCAAGCAGATCAAGAAGAGCGGCTGAGCCCGCCGCGCGGAGGTCCCCGCCGGGCCCATTCCGGGGCCCGGCGACCCGCGCGTCCGAAGTCATCCCCGCCACGTCTGGTGCCTTGCCGACCCGCCCGCGCGTCCGGAGTCAGGCATGCCCGGAGGTCGCACGCGATGGCCACCCTCCCGTCACTCCGGGTGGAAAACCCTTCAAGCACGGGCAGTTATCTACCATTGGCAGAATGTCACGGCGTCACCATAAACCCGTGTCACTAGAAAAATTCGCTCTAACTGGTACAGAAATGGGGATTTGTTGTATAGGCTGAACCCCAGGGCGAGCCCCATCCTGCTCGGTTGTTCCATGTCCAGGCTCACCCACATCCCTGTTGTTTCGCGTGAAGGGGCCCAGCCCCCTCCATTGCCAGCCAACCCGCAACCAGGGAGAGCGAGCCGGGGGGGCGCGCTCGACCTGATGAGTCAGCCATGCCCGTGACAGTCCAGAAGCAGGAAGAGACCGGAGTCCCCGCCCACGCCGCAGCGGCGACGCGCTGCCCCCACCTCGGCGCCCAGTACAACCCGTTCGCTGGCCCCCACGTGGAGAACCCGCACCCCTTCTTCGAGAAGCTGCGCAAGGAGGAGCCCGTCACCTTCAGCCCCATGCTGAACATGTGGCTGGTGAGCCGCTTCGAGGACATCACGGCCATCCTCAAGGACCCGGCGCGCTTCTCCAACAAGGACATGCTGGGCAGCGGCACGCACCTGACGGACGAGGCGAAGGCCATCCTCGCCAAGGGACATGACACGCGGCACGTGCTCCTGGGCATGGACCCGCCGGACCACACCCGCCTGCGCCGGCTGATGAACCGCGGCTTCACCGCCCAGCGCATCAACGGCATGGCGCCCTTCATCGAGAAGATGGCCCACCAGCTCGTGGACAAGTTCGTCGGCGACACCCGCGCGGACCTGGTGGAGCAGCTCGCCTATCCCCTGCCCGCCTACGTCATCCTCGGCATCATGGGCGTGCCCGCCGAGGACGTCTGGAAGATCAAGCGCTGGAGCGCGGACTGGCAGCAGCTCACCTTCGAGCACATCCCCGCCGAGAAGCAGGTGGAGATGGCGAACGGCGTCATCGAGTTCCAGCAGTACTGCGTCCGGCTGATTGAGGAGCGCCGCAAGAATCCGCGCGAGGACCTCACCAGCTACCTGGTGGCCGTGGAGGACGACGGCGAGGCGCTCACCATGGACGAGCTCGTCATGGCCATTGGCGCGTCCATGCTGTCCGCCGGCCACGAGTCCACCACCGCGCTGATGGCCAACACCTGGAAGCTGGCCCTGGAGCACGGCCTGTGGGAGCAGCTGCGCGCCAACCGCGAGCTGGTGCCGAAGTTCCTCGAGGAGGCCAGCCGCTACGACTCCGTCCAGCACTCCATGCTCCGCACCGCGCGCGAGGACGTCATGGTGGGCGGCGTGAAGATTCCGGCGGGCTCGCGCCTGATGCTGCTCTACGCCGCCGGCAGCCGGGACGAGTCGCTCTGCCCCTTCTCCAACAAGCTGGACATCACCCGGGAGAAGATTCCCCAGCACCTCACCTACGGCCGCGGCACCCACTTCTGCCTGGGCGCCCCGCTGGCGCGCCTCCAGTTCCAGATTACGACCAACGTCCTGCTGGACCGCCTGCCGGCGCTCAAGCTCGTCCCCCACCAGGACTACGGCACGTGGCAGAGCATCGTCCTGCGCCAGATGAAGCACCTGAAGGTGGAATGGACGCACGAGGCGTAGCCACAGCCCGGTAGAACGCTGTAACGAGGGCCTGGCGACCGTAAGACGGTCTCCAGGCCCTTCGCATGTCTGGAGCCCTGCCCCAGAAACCGACGACGCCCACAACCCGTGGTCGATTCGCACCGCACTGCGAGTGAATCACGAAGTCAGGAAAAACCCCCATTGGGTAGTTCCTGACTTCAAAGGGTAGTTTCACTCTGGAGGGCTTCCGGTGCTGAAAGAATATTCTTGCCAGACCACCCTATTTCAGGAGAAAGAGTCTAGGTACACCCTGCTTCCCAGTGAAGCAGAAGGAGCCCCCCAACTATGTACGCCGAGGTAGTGGACGAGGCGGATGTCCAGTTCGCCCGCCGGGTTGACCGCAAGGCCCTGGCGTCCGTGACGCGTGAGATGTCGCAGGTGAGCAACGTGCGGGCCCTGTGGGCGCTCGCGAGCCAGTGGCTGGTCATCGCCGCATGCTTCACCGCCGTCGTCCTGGTGGACCGCTGGTGGGCCTGGCCCATCGCCGCGCTGATCATCGCCTCGCGGCAGCACGCGATGCTGGCGCTGATGCACGAGGCGGCGCACTACCACTTCCTGTCCAACCGGGCGGTGGGCGACGTGGTGAGCGACTTCCTCTGCGCCTTCCCGCTGAACATGACGACGGCGGGCTACCGGCACGAGCACATGCTGCACCACCGCTACGTGAACACGCCGCAGGACCCGTACTGGGCGGGGCAGATGGTGGACGCGTCCTGGCACTTCCCGCGCACGCCGCTGCGCGCGGCGGCCGTCTTCATGGCGGACGCGCTGGGCCTGTACGCCCCCAACCACCTGAAGGTGGTGCTGCCCTGGACGTACTGGGGCCGCCTGGTGGGCAAGGCGAACCCGAAGATTTCCGCCTTCGAGCACGTGCGCTACTGGCTGTACGTGGCCACGCTCGTCACCGTGCTGGTGACGACGGGCGCGTGGCTGCACTGGCTGTTCCTGTGGGTGCTGCCCACGACGACGGTGATGATGGCCTTCTTCCGGATGCGCGCGCTGGGCGAGCACCCCATCGACCCGAACCCGAAGGGCGACGAGACGCGCGAGACGCGCGACGTGGAGGGCACCGCGCTGGAGAACTTCTTCGTGGCGCCGCTCAACGTGAACTACCACCTCACGCACCACGCCTTCCCGTCCGTGCCCTTCTACAACCTCCCCGTCATGCACAAGGAGCTGGAGAAGGCTGGGCTGCTGGAGGACGGGGTGAACATGTTCGACACGTACCTGGGCGCGAAGAACAGCATCCGCGAGTTCATCACCCGCACGCCGGAGCCCTCCGCCTCGATGGCGGTGGCTGCCTCGCAGCAGGAGCTGGGCCAGCCGCTGCACTCGTGACGGCCGCTCGCGGCCCGCTTCCCGGGACGCGTGAGCCGAAGGCCGACACCAAGGCCGCCGCAAGGAGCTGGGGGGCTTCTGCGGTGGCTGGAAGGTCGGCTTCGGGGCTCACCTCACGGGAAGCGGCGCAGCGAGGACCACGGGAACGGCCTCCAGAAGGGCGTCGCCAACGTGTCGCCGTCCAGCGGGAACCAGGGCGCGTCGTCTCCGCCCGGTGAGAGGACGTGGAAGTCCTGGGCGGGCATGAAGCCCTGCCCCAGCAGCGCCACCCGACGACCCTCGGGGTTGGCCGCCACGTCCAGCACCAGCACCGCGTGCCCCGGGCTGCCGCCCAGCACGAAGAAGTCCCCGGGACGCACGTCGTCCCGCGTGGGGCGCTTCTTGAGGGGCTCCAGCGACATCGTGCCCGCGTAGGTGAAGACCAGGTCCAGGTAGGAGCGGAACGCGGCGCGGGAGGAATCCGCCTTCGCGCTGCGCACCCATGCCACCTTCGAGCCCGTGACTTTCGCCCGGTCTCCCGCCGCGTAGCGGGGCCAGGCGGCGGCGTCTCCGCTGGTGAAGCGGTAGGCGATGTGCTCGCGCTGGTTGCTGGACCAGAGCCACTCGGCGTGGAGGCGGATGACGGAGTCGGCGCACTGCTGGAGGTTCGCCGTGCCTACGTCCATTTCCGCCACCGCCGCCAGTCGCGAGTCGTCACCGGCCAGCACCTCGCCGCCCCGGAAGTGGCGCACGGGGGCGCCTTCGGGACGCAGGGGCAGCCCCCGCAGCCACGCGCCGAACGAGCCAGCCTCCACCGCGACGCGCGTGTAGCCCTTCGGGGGCGCGAAGGCGGACTCCAGCGGACGGATGCTCGCCTCCGCGGAGAGCCACGCGTAGCGCGCCAGCTCCTCGCGGGTGGGGGCCCGGGGCCCGGCGGTGGTGGTGGAGGCCTCCGCGGGCTCCTTCCCCTGGAGCGCGAGCACCTGGCGCCGCATGCCGAGGACGGAGTCGCGGGCCGCCTCGCGCTCGGAGGTGTCGGGGGGCGTGGCCCCGGAGGACTCCTGGCCCAGGAGCGCGAGCCACTGGCGCCTCGGGCCGGAGACGACCTCGTGCTCCAAGGTGGAAGGAGCCATGGCCTCGGAGGAGTCCTGGCGCCTCGGGCTGGAGACGGCGGCCTCGTGCGCGGAGGAGGAAGGAGCCATGGCCCCGGAGGATTCCTGGCCCAGGAGCGCGAGCCACTGGCGCCTCGGGCCGGAGATGTCGGCCTCGTGCGCCGAGGTGGAAGGGGCCATGGCCCCGGAGGATTCCTGCCCCAGGAGCGCGAGCCACTGGCGCCTCGGGCCGGAGACGGCGGCCTCGTGCTCGGCGGATGGGGAGCGGCTCACCCGGGGGGCACTGGAGTCCAGCGGCAGGCCCGTGGCCTTCGCCGCGCCGGGAGCCAGGAGCGCCAGCACCAGCAGCCCCGATACGCCAAACGGCGCGGGGCGGCGCGCCTCAGGGCCTGGGGCCGCGGCGCCCCGGGCGCGAGGTGAAGGGGAATTCACTTCCGGTTCCCGCGATACGCGGGAGGGGACACGGTGGGGCTCATGCACGGCGCGGAGGCTCCGGGTGGGATGAGGTGCACAGGAAATGACGCTCCCTTGCTTGGAACATTCACACCCGCCCGGAGTTCCCTCGCGGCCTTTCCGGCCCCTGTTTGCTGGAATCCCGCCCGCGGCCCTGTACCCGCGTCCCACGGGGGCGTCGCCCCTTGGACTCCGGCCCCCTGGCTCCCCTTCCCGCCATTCTGCCTGCCTGAGGTGGGGTCCGCCGCTGAACGGTCATCCGCCGGGCCCCGTGCATCGCGGGGGTTGAGGACGCACTTTCAATGCATATGCAACGCCGGGCGAACCTCGTGCTGCTCAACACCCTGTCGCTGTCGCGGCTGCCCATGGCGGTGGCGTTCATCGTCATCCCCGACACGGTGCTGCGCGCGGTCCTGGTGATGCTGGCGGCGTTCACCGACTTCCTCGACGGGTGGATTGCCCGTCACCGGGGGCTCGCCACGCGCATCGGCGCGCTCATCGACCCGGTGGCCGACCGGGGCTTCATGGTGACGGCCATCCTCGTCTGCTACCTCGACGGGCTCATCGCCCTGCCCGAGGTATTGCTGCTGGTGGTGCGCGACATCGGCACCGCCATCGGCTTCATCGTCGCTCGCATGGTGCCGGGCTTGCGGTCGGTGGAATTGAAGGCACGGCTGCTCGGCAAGGTCGTCACCTCGCTGCAGCTGGTGGCGCTGTTGTGCGTACTGCTCTTCCCGCCGGCGGTGTCTCCGCTCGTCGCGCTCATCGGCGTGCTGTCGCTCGCCTCGGTGGTGGACTACTCGCGCGCGGTGCTGCATGCGCGCACTCGCGGCCCCGGGTCCTCGCGGGCCCACGCACACCACGGCCCCTCCGAGGGGCCTACGTCTTCAATGCCCACGGCGCGCAAGTAGCGCGCGGCAGGGGGCCTCAGCCCTGGGGCGGAGGCGCGGAGTCGGTGCCGTGGGACTCCGGAAGCCCCAGCGCCCGCGCCCGCTCGGAGGCGATGGCGGAGCGCTCGCCGTCGGTCATCTCCGACCAGACCTCGTCCATGGCATCCAGCAGGGCATCCTCCTCGGGGGAGTCGCCCTCCGGATGTCCCGCACGCACGAGCAGGAGCTTGCGCAGGAGCGCGCGGTATCGGTCATAGGCCGTCATGATGGAAAAACCTCCGCCCCAGGGACGAGCCCGAGGCATGTGACTGACGGAGCGTGGCTCGCCCTCCCTCCTCATTCCTCCGGCGCCGCCGGCAATACGGCGATCTCCAGCGTCTGGTGCTGGCCCACCATGTCCACCACCGCCCGGACCTGCTCCCCCTTCTTGAGCTGGAGCGCTCCGATGCTCTTCCCGTCGCGGAGCACCTGCGTGGCCGGGCCCACTCCCAGCGTCAGTGACACCTCGGAGCCCGTGTCGATGACCACCTGTCTCGGCGAGACCGATATCAACCTGCCCGTGTAGACGGCGTTCACCACCGCCGTGCCTCGCGGTGCGGGGACGTTCGAGCCCGCGGGCGGGACGTCACTCACCACGGGGGCCCGGGTGCCCGTGCCTTGCGGAGTGCCCGCGCCGCCGGTGCCCTGCCCCGCGCCCGCGGCTCCGGCCTGCTCGCCCTGGCCCCCCGTGCCCTGCGCCGGGCTCGCTGTCCCAGCCTGCGCGTCCGCGACACCCGCGCTCCCCGAGCCACCCGTGCCCGGCTCCGGGCTCGCTGTCCCAGCCTGCGCGTCCGCGACACCCGCGCTCCCCGAGCCACCGGTGCCAGGCTCCGCGTCACTTCGCGCCGTGTCGTCCCGCGTTTCCCCGGTGCCCGCTCCCGAGCCGCCCGTGCCCGGCTCCGCCACCTGCTCGCGCAGGCGTATCACCTCCTGCTGGAGCTGCGACATCTCCGCGCGCAGCTCGGCCACGCTTCTCCGGAGGTCCGCGGCCTCATCGGCGGGCAGCGCCTGTCCGCCCGCCTGCGTTTGCGGTGCGGCGGGCCGCGCCGCCTCCGCGTCACCCGACTGCGCCTTCGCCGTGCACCCACCGCACATCAGCAGCGACAGGCCCGCGATGCCCAACACCGTCCAGCTGACCTTGCGCAGCATGGGTCCCGGCCCTCCCTTTCCACTCCAAAGTTGGGGACTGCCGGGTCATGGACAACCACCCGTAGCGCCACGAAGCGCCTGGAGTGCGAGCCACCCGCCGAGCCCCCTCCGGCTCCCATGCAAAGCCACCACGCGAGCATTCCCCGGGGCATTCCAGCGATAGTGCGGCCTCTTCTCCTGCCCTGGAGCCGTCATCCCATGGCGACCAAGCGCCCGACTCCCACGCCCACCGCGGCGTCACCCCTCCCGGCCGCCGAGCCCCCGCGCACCGCGCTGCGCATCCACGCGCCCGGAGCGCTGCCCGCCGCCGAGCAGAACGTGCTGCGCGACCTCAACGTGCTCCGCGCGCCCGTCCCGGACCTGGCGGCTCCTACCGGCGTGCCTCCCGGTACGCCCCTGCGGCAGAACCGCTTCATCACCCAGGGCTACATCGGCATCGCGCAGACCTTCCAGGCGCTGCTGGACCCGGACTTCCGGCCGGGCGGCACCAGCCGCGTGCGTCCGTCCTGGTTCGCCTTCACGCCCCACGCCTCGCAGGAGGCGGGAAAGGGCATGCTCGGCGCGGCCATCGCCCGGCGCATCATCGACATCGCCCAGGGGGAGGTGTTGCCCGGCGCCGCGCAGGCGTATGACCGCGTGGGCCTCACCGGCGCCATGCGCGAGGGCGCGGAGAAGGTCTCCACCGCGCTCGGGTGGCATGGCCTGCCGAAGGACGTGGCCGCCGCGCTCGGCGCGCTCGCAGGCGCCATGAACCTGGAGCCGCTGTCCGACCCGCGCACGCTCTGGTCCACCGCGCACCGCCTCGCCCGCCTCTTCTTCCAGGCCCCCGGCATGCTGCCGCTCGACAAGGCCGAAGCCATGGCCCGCGCCATGGAGCGCATGCTCAACGAGGGCAACGTCGCCATCTTCACCGACATCGGTGGCTCGGCGCAGACGTATCTCGCGTGGCGTCAGGGCGCGGGCGCCATCACCCCGGACCGCGTGCTGCGCGACTTCACCCTGCGCGGCGCCACGCCCCAGCAGGCGAAGCGCGCGTATGACGCCCTCATCACCCGCACCCGCGAGCAGCCGGCCCCGTCGGACTTCGCGCGCCTGCTGCCGGACGTGTCGGGCAACAGCCTGGTGGTGGCGGGCTTCGCGCTCCTCGAGACGGCCCGCCAGGCCCCGGGGGACGCCGCGCGCGACGCACTCATCGCCATCGCCAACAACTGCCTCGCGTGGCGGGAGCAGCATGATGCGGTGCAGCCCGCCTTCACTCCGTCCTCGCGGCCGCCGGACGAGGTGTCCCGCCCGGAGCTGATGCAGGCCCTCACCCCGCTGCTGTGCCTGCGGCTGGGCACGGTGACGTGGAACTTCTCCGACTACGCCGCCACCCAGCGAGACCGCGACGGCAACCCGCTCACCTCCAGGCCCACCGAGTACAACTGGGCGGGCTTCGCGGACCGGTGGCCCGCCATCCTCACCGCCTTCATGCTCGGCTACCGCCACCCCGCCGCGCTGTGGGCGCTGCCCCCGCCGCTCGTCCCCGCCGGCAGCCCGCTGCTGAACCTGACCTGAGGCACGGGGGACAGTCAGTCCACCTTCAGCGTCAGCGTGTCGCTGTTCACGGTTTGAATCAGGGAGTCCGAGACGGTGAGCGTCACCGTGTACGTGCCCGCCTGCGTGGGCGTGCCGGAGAGGACGCCCCCTTCCGCGCCGTTGACGACGGAGATGCCGGGAGGCACGGCGCCCTTCCACGACCACGAGAAGGGCGGCGTCCCGCCATAGGAGCGCAGGGCGTAGCTGTACTCGCTGCCCACGCGCCCGTCCGGCAGACCCTGCGTCAACACAATCAGGTTGAGGCCCCCCGCGCTCACCATCCGCATCGACACCTGCTTCGATGAGACCTGGGGCGGCGAGTCGCTGTCCGTCACCTCCACCGTGAAGCTGGCGCTCCCCACCGGCCCGGCGGTGCCCGTCACCCTGCCATCCTCAGAGAGCTGCAGCCCCGCGGGCAGGGTGCTGCCGCTGGCCAGCGTGAAGCGGTGGGGCGTCTTGCCGCCAATGGCGGACAGGCGCTCCGAGTAGGGCTTGTTCTGCACCGCATCCACGAGCGCGCCCGGCCCGGCGAGGTGCAGCCTGGAATAGACGCGCAGGCGGAGGCTGCCACTCGCCTGCTGCGGAGGGGTGCTCCGGTCCGTCACGTTGATGGACAGGAAGAAGTCCCCCGCCACCGCGGGCGTGCCGGTGAGCATTCCTTCGCCGTCGAGCGTGAGCCCCGCCGGCAGCGCCACCGTGGCCGTGAAGGTGTACGGCGGAGTGCCGCCCCGCGCGAGGAGCTGGCTGCTGTACATCCGGCCCTGCTGCCCCGTCCCGAGCGCATCCGGGTCGAGCGCGAGCGCGACCACCGGCCCGGCATCCACCTCCTCCGTGCCCCCGTCCACGCCGCCGTCTTCGCCCGCGTCCACGCCGGGCCCCGCGTCGTCACCCGCGTCGGCACCGGCGTCGTCACCCGCGTCGGCTCCCGAGTCACCGGCATCCGCGACGGGCCCCGGGTCCACGGGCTCGCACGTGTCCAGCGCACCCTCGCAGTCCGGCACGCAGCGCGACTCCGACGCCAGGCACGTGGAGCCCAGGGGACAGTCCCCCTGCGCGTCACAGGCGGCATAGCGCGACAGGTCCGGGTCGAAGGTGCACGCGACTCCGCACAGCAGGGCCAGCAGCCCCGGCAGCACGCGCCTCATCGCGACCTCCCGCACCGCGGACGGTCCCCGCCTGTCACCCCGCACACCGGAAGGCGCAGCGCCGTCCCGTGTCCCGGCGCGGCCCGACGAGGAAGCACGCGCCTCATGGCAGCTCCCAGACCAGGAAGAATGCCCCTCCCGCGCCCAGCAGCGCGCCCGTCCCCAGCAGCACGTTGGCCGTCGTCGCCTGCTTGCGGCCAGCGCGCAGCCGGTCATCGAGACACGCGCGGAAGGCCTCGCCGTCACCCGAGCAGCCCGCGTTCCCCGCCGACAGGCGCGACTCCGCCCGGCGCGAGGCCACGCCGAAGCCCACGCCCGCCGCGAGCGCCGCGCCTCCCGCCGCCAGCAGCACCTTGGGCCACACGCGCGTCGGACGCGCCACGCTCGCCGACGTCCCGGCCACACCGGCCTGCGAGGGACGCCCCGCCCACAGCACCTGGAACGCCTGACGGGCCCGGGCCTCGGCCTCGCCGGACTCCGCCTTCGCCGCGGGCAGCTGGAACACCTCCCGCGCCTCCCAGTCCTTCGAGTCCTCCAGCGTGAGCACCACGCTGCGCGAGCCCCCCACGCCCAGCGCCACGCCGCGCACCAGCCACGCCGCGCCCGGCGCCACGCTCCGCGCGCCCAGGCATGCCGCGCCCTCGCACGCCGTCGCACCCGGGCCCAGCGTGCGCAGCCGAGCCACCGTGTCGGCGCGCGACTCCAGGCACACCCCGGGCGAGGAGCCCACCGCGCGGCGCACGGCCTCCTCCAGCCCGCGTGCCTCCTCGCGCGCCAGCGCCACCCGGTCGAAGGGGATGAGCACCACCCTCTGCCCCTCGCACTCCACCGCCGACTGCGCGAGCGACAGCGAGAGGAGCAGCGCGACGGACAGGGCGCTCATGGCGACAGGTCCGGCCCTTCGTCGGGCGCCACCGGCGGCAGCTCGAGGTTCGCCACGTAGCCCCGGTAGAAGCGCGAGCCGAAGGGCACCGAGAAGAGCCTGTCGCGCAGCGCGTCCTGCAACGCCCCGCGCGCGGCGAAGGCCGTCTCGTGCCACCCCAGCCCGCCCGCGTCCACCACGGCACCCGGCTTCGCGAAGGTGAACGCCGCTTCACGACCGTGCGTGCGCAGGAAGTAGCCGCGGCCCGGAGGCAGCGCCAGCACCACCGAGCGCTCGCGCTCCTTGTTGAACTCCGCCACGCGCAGGCCCCGGGCGTCCTCCACCCACAGCCGCCCCTCCATGCCCGGAGGCACCAGCAGGTAGCTCAGCGTCGCCTGCGTGCTCAGGTCCGACAGCACCGCCGAGCGGTCCAGCGCGGGAGGCCGGACGAACGCCGCGAGCCGGCCGCGCACGTCCTCCGTGCCCTGGCTCGCGGCCGCGACGAAGGCGTGCAGCTCCGAGTACTCCACGCGCCCGTCCGCGTTGACGTCCGCCGCGCCGGTGAGCGCCGAGCGCACCAGGTGGCTGAACACCCCCGAGCGGATGGCGCTCCACTCGTGGCTCTCCTGCTCTGTCGACGTGGACAGCACCACGCCCACCTGCGGGTAGCGGTCCAGCTCGCGCGTGGCCAGCAGGCCCTTCACCGCCTCCGTGTGCGCGGGCCCCACCGGCAGCGCGCCGCGCGAGTGCACGAAGTAGTACGAGTCACACGCGTCCACGATGAGGTGGACGAACGACGCCTTGCTGGGCGCGAGCACGCCCTGGAAAAGGTCCGTGCGCGTGAAGGGGCCGTCCAGCAGGCTCACCGTCCCCTCGCCCGCGGCGCCCCGCTTCCCGTGGCCGGTGAAGACGAAGTACAGAACCGGACTCTCACCCCGGGCCCGGTCCGCCGCCATCCGCGCGTTGAGCCGCGCGAGGGACTCCTTCAGGGCCGCGCGGGTGGGCGGACGCGTCCGGGCCGCCAGCCCCGGGTGGAGCACCTGCGTCTCGTCGTCCAGGACGCTCAGCAGCACCGCCTCGCGCACGCGCGGGGCCAGCAATTCGTAATAGCGCGCGCCGTCATCATCCGCGTAGCGCAGGGGGGCCTGGGTCCGGTCCAGCCCGCCGTTGTGCGCGACGATGACGGCATAGGCGCCGTCGGTGGACGCGGCTCGGGCGGAGGCCGAGAAGAGCAGCGCGACCCACAGGGCCGTAAGAGGTGCGCGAAGGAGAAGTCTCATTCGGTTGGATGGGTGGCGCGACACTGGAGGCTGCCACGAGTCCACTTGCGCAATCCACTCGGGCCCCCTCGCGTCAACACAAGATGACGGCAGCCGCACAGCGCGGTAAGCCGGTGAGGGATGGAGTGGGATGACCAGACATTGCGGCGCTTCCGGGAGGGTGTCCCGGAGGCCCTTGCAGCCGTGTACCGCGCGAACGCGGAGGGGCTCGCTCGCATGCTGAGGGCGGCTGCCTGGCGAGGAGGCGTGTTCTCCCACCTGAAGGGTGCCATGGAGCTGGAGAACCTCATCCTGGAGACCTTCGCCCGGGCCTTCGAGCCCCGGGCGCGTGCGGCCTACGACGGCACGCGGCCGTACTCCCACTTCCTCATGGGCATCGCCCGCAACGTGCTGCTGGAGCAGTCGCGCAACCGCGAGGTAGCGGTGGGCCTGGAGCCCTTCGAGGCGCAGGGCGAGGTACCGGAAGACGGCGGCGGGCTGGCACAGCTGCTGGAGGACCGGGAGGTGGAGGCGTTGGTGGCGGGCTTCAAGGAAGGACTCTCCGCGGAGGAGCGGCGCCTGTTCGAGCTGCGCTTCGGAGAGGGACTGGCGCAGGAGACGGCGGCCAGCCAGATGGGGCTCACCCGCATCCAGGTGCGGCGGCGGGAGCACGGCATCAAGACGCGGCTGCTCGGCTTCCTCCAGGCGCGCGGCTACCTGGAAGGACTGGAGACCCGGGGCTGGAGCTTCTTCAGACGGCGAGGCGATTCATGAGGGTGTGCGCGGACACGAAGGCGAAGCGGGCCCTGGAGGCACTCTTCCGTGGCGAGCTGGACGCGGAGGGCTTCACCTGGCTGCGCGCCCACGCGGCCACCTGCCCGGGCTGCCGCGAGGCGTACGACAGGCTCGCGCGCGTGGAGTCGTCGCTGGAGAAGCGCGCGCTGCCCGAAGCCCGCCAGGCCCTGCTGGAGCAGGCGCTGTTCTCACGGCTCGGGGAGCGCACGGCCGCCGCTCCGGTGAAGGCGCCCGTGCGTGCCACGCCGCCCGCGGAGCGCTTCTCCTTTTTTCGTCCCTGGATGGGCGTGCCACTGGGCCTCGCGGCGAGCGCGGCGCTCGCGCTCCTGGTGGTGAGCCCGCGGCAGGCTGATGACACGAAGGACTCCGAGTGGCAGGCGCGCTCGGGGCAGCCGGGCGCGGCGTGGGGTGTGCGGGCCTTCTGCATCGGCGCGGACGGGCAGGTGCGCGGCGAGGCGCGGCCCGGTGGCACGCTGGCGTGCGCGGAAGGGGGCTCGGTACAGTTCAGCTACACGGCGCCCCAGGCGGCGCGGCTGACCATCGAAGCGCCGTCCCCTTCCGGTGAGCCACTGCGCTTCTTTCCCAGCGAAGGCCCGGCGGCGGACGTGGCCCCGGGGGTGGACGTCATCCTGCCCTTCAGTACGCCGGTGCAGGAGGGGTGGCTCAGTGGTGCGCTGGAGGTGCGCGCGCGCTTCACCGACGCCCGGGGACAGCCGCTGGGTGAGACGCGGGTGACGCTCACACCGCGCTGACGGGCGGTTTCGAAAATCGGCGCTGAAACTCCGGACGGGCTCGCGTCACTACGCGGGGACCGGGCTCCCTCCAGGAAGCCCGGTGTCTCTTCCCGAGGAGTCGCGCCGTGTCCAAGCCGTCCGTGTGGGTGAGCCTCGCAGTGGGGCTCGTGCTGGGTTTCATGGGGGGCCGGGTCGGCCGTCCCGCTGACGCGTCCGCTGGCGCCGTCGAGGCGCGCGGGGCTCCGGCGGCGGCGAAGGCTCCGGCGGCCCGGCAGCGTCCTCCGATTTCGCCCACCGTCTACAAGGTGCCGCTGGACGGCTCGATTGCGGCCGGGCCCGAGGACGCGCTCGTCACGCTGGTGGAGTTCTCCGACTACGAGTGCCCCTTCTGCTCGCGCGCGCACGGGACGGTGAAGCAGCTCCAGGCGAAGTACGGGAAGAGGCTGCGCGTGGTGATGAAGCACCACCCGCTGCCCAACCACTCGCGCGCCCGTCCCGCGGCGCTGGCGACGCTCGCGGCCGGCGAGCAGGGGAAGTTCTGGGAGATGCACGACACGCTCTTCTCCAACGCGCGCGCGCTGGGCGAGGGGGATTTGGAGCGCTACGCCCAGGGGCTGGGCCTGGACGTGGAACGCTGGAAGAAGGACATGGGTGACGCGCGGCTGGCCGAGCGCATCCGCAAGGACGAGGCGCTGGCGCGGCAGGTGGGCGCCACCGGGACGCCGGCCTTCTTCGTGAACGGCCGCTTCATCAACGGCGCGCAGCCGCTGGAGGTCTTCACGGGCGTGGTGGACGAGGAGCTGGGCAAGGCGGAGGCGCTGGTGAAGGGCGGCGTGCGCCCGGCGGAGGTGTACGCGCGCGTCCTGGAGAAGGGCGTGGACCGGCCGCCCTCGCAGCCGGCGGCCGCGCCGCAGGAGCTGCCGGTGCAGAAGGTGGAGGTGGGCAACGCGCCCGCGCGCGGCCCGGCGAACGCGCCGGTGACGCTGGTGGCCTTCTCCGACTTCGAGTGCCCGTTCTGCGCCCGCGCGGTGCCGACGATGAAGGCGCTGGAGGAGGAGTACGCCGGGAAGCTGCGCGTGGCCTTCAAGCACCAGCCGCTGCCCATGCACCGGAACGCGAAGCTGGCCGCCGCCGCGTCCCTGGCCGCGCACGAGCAGGGCAAGTTCTGGGAGTTCCACGACATCCTCTTCGCGAACCAGCGGCAGCTGGACCGGGCCTCGCTGGAGGCCTACGCGAAGCAGCTCGGTCTCAATGAAGCGCGCTTCAAGGCGGCGCTGGACTCCGGGAAGTTCGACAGCCAGCTGACGGCGGACATGAGCGAGGGCACGCGCGTGGGCGCGCAAGGGACGCCCACGTTCTTCATCAATGGCCGCCCGCTGGTGGGTGCGCTGCCCATCGACCAGTTCCGTCGCATCATCGACGAGGAGCTGAAGAAGTCCGGCGTGGCGGCGCGGTAGGCCCTGCTCCGAAAAACAGCTCACTCCGCCGGGCTCCTCGCGAGGGGGGCCCGGCGGTTGTATTTCCAGCGCACACCGTGGGATGCAATCGATGCGAGGGGCGGGCGTAGGAGCCGCTACCTCCGGAGAACGACATGCGCCCACCGCTTCAACGACTCGCCCTGGTTGCCCTCACTGGATTCACGGGGGTTGCCCTGCTCACCGGGGCCGACACCCGAAAGCCCACCACCGAGTGGCTGGCCCGCCCATCCGAGGCGGCTCGCATCGCGCGGGTGGAGGCGGGCCTGCCCACCGTCACGCTCCCCGGCGAGCAGCCCATGCGCATGCCGCTCGAGCGCTGGATGGAGCTGTACAAGATTCCCGGCGTCAGCGTCGCCGTGTTCGAGAAGAACGCGCTCGTCTGGGCCAAGGGCTATGGCGTGAAGCAGGCCGGCGGCGCGGACCCCGTCACGCCCGACACGCTCTTCCAGGCCGCCTCCATCAGCAAGCCGGTGACGGCCCTCGCGGCGCTGCACCACGCCGAGGCCAGGAAGTGGTCGCTCGACGCGAACATCAACGACGCGCTGGGCGCCTGGAAGCTCCCGGAGAATGACTTCACGAAGACGGAGAAGGTGACGCTGCGACGCCTGCTCAGCCACAGCGCGGGCACCACGGTGCACGGCTTCCCCGGCTACGCGGTCACCGACCCGCTGCCGACGGTGGAGCAGATTCTCGACGGAGCGAAGCCCGCGAACACCGCCCCGGTGCGGGTGGACATCGTCCCCGGGACGAAGACGCGCTACAGCGGCGGCGGCACCACGCTCGTGCAGTTGATGCTGGTGAACCAGCTGAAGAAGCCGTTTCCGCAAATCATGCGGGAGACGGTGCTGGCGCCGCTCGGCTTGAAGAACAGCACGTACGAGCAGCCCCTGCCCGCGGCCCTCGCGCCGATGGCCGCCGCCGGGACGCGCTTCAGCGGAGAGAGCGTCGAGGGACGGTGGCACGTCTACCCGGAGATGGCGGCCGCGGGCCTGTGGACGACGCCGTCCGACCTGGGACGCATCGCCATCGAGGTGTCGAAGGCGCGGGCGGGAAAGTCCACGCGCGTGCTGTCCCAGGCGATGGCGAAGCAGATGCTCACGAAGCAGTCGGAGGCCTTCGGACTGGGGTTCCAGCTGGAGGGCGACAAGGACCGCTTCGGGCACGGCGGCTCGAACGAGGGCTTCCAGTGCGCCCTGATTGCGTTCGCCGACTCGGGCAGCGGGGTCGCCATCATGACCAACTCGGACAGCGGCGGGCTGCTGATAGAGCGTATCGCCACCAGCGTGGCCGCCGAGTACGGCTGGAAGTCGTATGTCCCCCGCCCGGAGGGTTTCTTCATCCAGCTGGACCTGTTCGCGCGGCTCAAGGGAACGGATGCGGCGCTCGCCTGGTACCGGTCCATGAAGCGAGAGGGCACGTCCGGCAAGCTGACGCCCGGGGACCTGAACAACCTCGGCTACCGGCTGCTCGGCGAGGGCCAGAGCGCCGACGCGCTGAAGGTGTTCAAAGCGAACATCGAGCTCTACCCCGAGGACTCGAATGCCTATGACAGCCTCGGTGAGTGCTACCTGAAGGCGGGCCAGAATACGGAGGCCATCACCCACTACAAGAAGTCGCTCGAGCTGGACCCGAAGAACACCAACGCCGTGAAGGTGCTGGAGAAGCTGGGCGCGAAGCCGTGAGCGCTCAGTTCCCGTCGCTCACGCCCCACGCGTAGTCGAGGTCCCCGATGCGCTCGATGAGCTCCGCGAGCGCTTCGCCCGGAGTGCCGGCCGCGAGGACCCGCTCGAAGTCCGCGGCGCCCTTGCGGAAGTCGGCCTGGCCCGCGTCGTCGAAAGCGTAGAAGCGCAGGCGGTCGACGCCCGCGAGCCGCGCCGCGAGCAACTGGAGCAGCGTCATCGCCTGACGGTTGCCGCCGAAGGCGCCGCAGCCCCAGAAGCCGGTGCGGACCTCGACGGGCGTCCCGGGCCACTGACGATGGGACTCGGCCACCGCGGCGCGGAAGCCGGTGTACGCGGTGGTGAGAATCCGCTCCAACTGGTGGCGGAAGTACAGCCCACGTCCGCCCGCGGGCGCGGCGATGGCGATGAGGTTCGTCCGGGTGGGAGGACGCAGCACGCGCACCGCATCGCGGATGATGCTGGCGGGCGCCGCGGCGAACCGGTTGCCGTAGAGGCCGAGGGGCCGTCCAGCAGCGCGGTCCGGCTCGGTCGAGATGGCGCACCGACGCTCGGCACCGGAGACGAGGACGGGCGTCGCCTCGTCATGGGACTCCGTCGTCGCCGGGAGGCCCTCATCGAGCAGCGCCTCGCGCAGGGAGCCGAGCACCGGGTGTTCAGCGGCCTGCGTCTCATCCTGGGCCAGCAGCGCGGAGCCGTAGCCGATGAAGAGCTGCGGGTCGGCGAAATTCACATGCCAGACGCCGGCGTCGTCCCCGCTGTAGTCGTAGGTGCCGGGCACCGCGAGAACCTCGGTGGGCGCGAGCTCCACCGTCGCGGGCAGCGACAGGGCCCGCCACCGGGTCAGCACGACGCGCCCCTCGTGGGTGGCACCAGGAGGACACGTCAGCTCGAACAGCAGCTTCTTGTGCGAATGCCGGAGCACGGGAGGGTGCGCGGCGAGCAGGGCAGCGGGTTCGTACTCACGGCGGAGCAGGCAGACGGGAGGCGGAGCGCTCATTCCGCATACTTAGTGTCACTAAAACACCAAGTCAACCCAGGCGGCGCGCGGACGTCCACTGACACAGGTCAGGTGGCCCGCCGTCTCACTCCACCCGCCAGCAGCGGCACCAGGTCCACGCCGCTCCACAGCCGCTCTCGCATCTCGCGCGTGTCCACCAGCGCACGGGCGCCCCGGGGCGTGACGGCGAACACCCGCCGGGCGCTGCTGTCACCCCGCTCGGACGCCACCAGCCCCTTCGCTTCGAGCCGGTCCAGCGTGGCGTACACCGCGCCAATCGCCACCTCACGTCCGGCCACCACCTCCAGCTCCCGGCGCACGGCCATTCCGTAGGCGCCCCCCGTGTCGGGGTCCCGCGCGGTGCGGACCACGGCGAGCAGCACCTGCTCCTCGAAGGTGCCGAGGGGTGCGTCGGACGTCGGACTGGAAGCGGGCGACACGGGCTGCTCCTCTCGAAACGACAGCTTGAAACGGGGGGACTCTATCCCTCGCGGAACACGACGGCGGGGTCCAGCCGGCTGGCGCGCCAGGCGGGCAGCAGCGCCGCGCCGACCCCCACCGCCAGCAACCCCAGCGTGGCACCCGCGAGCGACAGCGGGTCCACCGCGCTCACTCCATACAGGAACGAAGAGAGCAGCCGCGCCAGGGCCAGCGCCGCGATGGTGCCAATCACGCTCCCGAGCAGCACCAGCGCCCCACCCCGCCCCACCACCTGCGCCACCACGCGCGACGGACGCAGCCCGAGCGCGATGCAGATGCCCAAGTCCCGCTGCCGCCGCCGGACGAAGTGCGACGTGACGCCGTACACCCCCACCGCGCCCAGCACCACCGCGAGCACCGTGAGGAACGTGAGCACGGACATCACCTGCCGCGCGGGACCGATGGCCTGGGCGAACACGGCCTCCAGCGTGGAGCCGCGCTGCACGGCCACGGAGGGCGAGGTGGCGGCAATCTGCTTCCGGGCGGCATCCACCAGCGCCGCGGGGTCCTGCCCCGGCTGCGCGCGCAGCACCAGCGTCTGCCGCGTCATCATCATGCCCGCCACCTGCGCGTGGAGCATGTAGCGCGCGGGCACGGAGCCGTCGGTGAGGCCAGCCTCCGCCACGTCCTCTACCACGCCGACGATGCGCTCCAGCCCCTCGAGCCCCGTGTCGATGCGCTGGCCGATGGGGTTCTCCCCCGGGAAGTACTTCTTCGCGAGCGCGCGGTTGATGACCACGGCGCGCTCGGTGTCCGCCCGGTCGCTCTCGAGCAGCAGCCGCCCGTCGAGCAGTTGGATGCCAATGGCCTCGAAGTAGCCGGGGGACACCAGGCGCACGAAGGTGGTGGTGCGGGGCAGGTCCGGCTTGCCCTCGATTTCGAGCCCCCAGTCCTCACCCGCGCCGCGCAGCGGCAGCTTCTGCGTGGCGCCCACCGAGCGCACGCCGGGGAGCGTGGCGAGCGAGGCCTCCAGGTCCGCCATCACCCGAGGCCGGGCCTCGCGAGCGACGTTGCCCTCCATCACCACGTCCAGCACCGCCACGCGGCCGGTGTCCACGCCCGAGTCGATGGCGCGCAGGTTCGTCACCGAGCGGACCAGCAGCGCGGCCCCCGCCGTCAGCAGCACCGCGAGCGCCACCTGCCCCACCACCAGCGCGCCTTCCGTCCGCCCACCACGCGCGCCCACGCCTCCCGTGCGCGACTTCGAGAGCGCGCGCTGCGGGTCCGACTTGCGCAGCGAGCGCGCCGGCAGCAGCGCCACCGCGAAGGCCGCGACGAGCGCCAGCACGAGCGCCGCGAAGAACACGCCCCAGTCCAGCGAGCCGCGCGGTGCCAGGGGCCCGAGCGGCAGCGCGTCGGTGAGCAGCCGGAAGCCCTGGGCCGCGATGACGGCGCCAACACCCGCGGCGGCGAGCCCCAGCAGGAGCGCCTCCGCGAGCAACTGCTGCGTCATCCGACGGCTGTCCGCGCCGAGCGCCATGCGGACGGCGAGCTCGGTGGCGCGGCTGTCCACCTGTCCGAGCATCAGCGCGGCGACGTTGGCGCAGGCGATGAGCAGCAGCACCGCCATGGCCGCGAGCGTCGCGAGCAGCGGCGCCTGCAGCGGTCCGAGCAGGTGCTCGCGCAGCGGCGTCAGCGCGGGTGCGCGGGACTTGTCCCAGGCGGCCGGGTACTGGAAGCGCTCCTTGAGCCGCGCGCCGAACCGCTTCAGCGCCAGGTCCACCGCGGGCCCGTCCGTCCCGGGAGCGCGGCGGCCCACCAGCGCATAGTTGCCGGAGCCATCCTCCGGGTTGAGCGGCTCCAGCACCCAGGCGCGCACCGTCGGGTCCGGGAACCAGAAGCCCTTGGGCATGACGCCCACCACCGTGTGCGTCGCCCCGTCGAGCTCCACCGTGTTGCCGATGAGCGACGGCTGCCCACCGAGGTCCGCGTAGAGCCCGTCACTGATGACCACCGCGGGCGCGGCGCCGGGACGGTCCTCGCCGGGCTCGAAGGCGCGCCCCAGCACGGGGCGGACGCCGAGCACGTCGAAGAGGCCGGCCGTGGTGGAGACCGACGTCACCAGCTCGGGCGAGGCCTGGGGGCCTCGGCGCAGCGGGAGTTCCTTGGTGCGGAAGGCGGCGACGGCGCTGAAGCCGGACCAGTCGGAGGACAGGTGGAGGAACTCGCGCTCGGACCAGTCACCCGGGGACCAGAAGAGGCCGAGCCGCTCTTCATTGGGGTACGGCAGCGGCGTGAGGAGCAGTCCCCGGACGAGCCCGAAGGCCGCCGCCGTCCCGCCAACGCCGATGGCGAGGGTGAGAATGGCCAGCAGTGCATAGCTGGGACGCGCGCGCAGCCGGCGGGCGGCGTAGCGCAGGTCCATGATGAAGCTCTCCATCGGGGGGCCTCCGGGGCGCAGGCGGCTGGAGGCCGGCTCGAAGCCGGTCCAACCGCGGAAGAACGTCCGCCGCACCAGCGGCGGCACCGAGCCGAGCACCTGACGCCACAACCACCCGCTCGCGGCCCGGCGACCCTCATGGGCCTCGCGGGAAGCGAACTCGGCGCGGAGCTCGGCAATCACCTCGTCCCGCTCGGCATACGGAAGCCACGCCCGCAGCAGGGCCAGAGGCAGTCGGGGGACCTTCTCGGGGCCTCCACTCCTCGGCTCCAACGGCGGCACGTGAACCTCGTGTTGCTGGCGGGGGTGTTACTACAATGTAGAATACGGAGCCAGCGACGGACGATTGCGTGGGGGATTTCCGTGCGTGGAGGAAGGCCAGGTGAGTCCGTGCCGACGCCCGGCCCCTCAGAGGCCCGAGGTCCTCTGCTGGATCATCCGGCTGAGCCTCCGCGTGTGAGCGTCGTGAGGTAGCGCGGCTCGACGTCGGGGACTCCGCCCGCGCCCTGCATCCTCTTGCCCGCGAGCTTCATCACCGCGCCCAGCAGGGTGAACATCACATGCAGCACGCCGAGGGGCTTGAGCACCATCTGCCCCGCGCGCGTCTGGCCGGCCTGGACCCGGTCGATTTCGGGCTGGCGCTCCACATGCGATGCGGGCGCATCGCTTCGGGCACCGTGGGTAGCAGCCGCCTGCGCAGTTCCAGGAGGTCCCGGCCCTTCTATCCCGACAGCCGGCTCAGGCCGGCATCGTCTTCCCGTACGATGGGAGCCCCCTCACTCCAGAGTCCTTCTTATGGCAGCTCGTTGGAGCATCGCGTTCCTGTTGCTGGCGCTGTTGACCGGGTGCGCCACCTCGCGCGTCGTGCGTCTCGACACGGGCCAAGGAGCTCCACTGGAGTACAGGCCGCCCACTTCCGCCAAGGCCGTGAGGGTGGACGCAGACGCGTTCGAGGACGCACTGACGCGACTGGTGCTGAATGCACCGATGACGCTTCGCTCCTCCCAGCAGGGGTGGCTGCAACGCGTCTCCTACCCAGCCAACGACGGGGCCTCTGCGTGGCAGCGCCTCATGGGCAGGAGCTTCGGAGGCCTCTGCAAGGCGGGCCAGCGCCGGGGCGACTGCCTGTCGCTCCTCGATGACACGATGGGCCTGAGCGAGTGGGACAAGCTGGGGGTGGCCCTGGGCCTGTCGCTCGCCCCCATGAAGGAGAGCATCGCCAGGGCCGTGGAGCACACGCTGGCACCCCAGCTCTTCTACGCGGTCATCTCGACGGGCCTCGTTACCTGGGCCGTCATGGCGGCCAACCCCGAGCCCGTCTTCACCAAGGCAGCGGCCATCGTCTCGGCGCTCCTGCTCATCTACCTGGGGCTGGAGACCTTCCTCGAAGTGGTGGAGGCGAGCCGGGAGCTGAAGCGGACCACTGACAAGGCCACCATGCCCCAGGAGTTGGAGCAGGCCGGCCAGCGCTTCGCGAACCGGGTAGGCCCGCAGGTGGCACGCGTCGTCGTCCTCGCGGTGACGGTGGTGGTGACTCAGGGCATGACCGGAGGGGCCGCGTTGCTGGCCTCGCGGCTGTCGATGCTGCCTCGCTTCCCCGAGGCGGCGGCGATGGGCGCATCCCAGGTGGGCATCAGTCTGGCCAACGTGGGGCAGGTGACCGCGGTCGCCGTCATGGAAGGCACCGTCGTCATCTCCCTACCCGCCACCGCAATCGCCATGGTGGCCCAGGGCATGAGCGGAGGCCCGACAGCATCAGCTCCGAGCGGACAGCTGCATCACGTCATTTCCAAGCGGATAGCTGAAAAGCTCAAGCTGCATACGACACTCCGCGGTCTCTACACCGCGAGAGATCCACGATTCGTTACGCGAGCCGCCAACAAGGCTTCCCACAACGGCTACCAGAAGTGGCACAGAGATGTGGATGAGGAAGTCATCGCTTGGCTTGAGTCTTTCGACAACGCAACACCCCAGCAGTTCGAGGCGTTCTTGCGACAGCTCTATAGTCGCCCAGCAATGAGAGCGCGGTTCCCCAATGGCATCTGAGGCTCCCTCGCACCCGACACGTTTCTTCCTCCTGCAAAAGCTGCGTGAAGGTGAGCACGACACCGAATTCAACGGCACAATCGCGAATGTCGGACCCGCGCTGCGCTGTCCTCAGTGCGGAAACACCGTCGGAGCACTGAGCTGGGAGCCGCCATACCAGGGGGAACTGGAACTCTACGGCACAGCCTTCGGAGACCTCATGCCGGGGGCTAGCGGCCTCCTCATCACCGAGCGCTTCGCCGAGGACTTCAAGGCAGAGGGACTCACGGGCCTCAATGGCTTCCATCCCGTCGAGATAAAACGGGTCCGCCGAAGAGGCCGTGGCCCCAAGCCCGGTCCGCCTCCGAAGTATCTCTACGTCACCCTCGCCTACGGCCACGCCGCCCTGGACCTGGAGCGCAGCCGCATCCTTCGCAAGAAGCCCCCGGAGTGCACCTGGTGCCGCTATGCCGGACCGGACGCCATCGACGGCCTCGCCCTGGAGGAAGGCACCTGGAACGGGGAGGACGTATTCCGGCCCCGCGGCATGTGGGGCGTCGTCCTCGTCTCCGAGCGCTTCAAGCGCTTCGCCGAGCGACACGCCATGAGCCACATGGCTCTCATCCCCATCGAGAAGTACGTCTGGGACCCGCTGGGCCTCCTACCGCCGAAGCCGTAGCTACCGCCCATACCCCGCGCTCTTCACCTCGATGAGCTTGCCGTTCTCGAACACCACCACCTGCATCAGGCGGTTCGGCCCGAAGTTGTACGTCCACTCCTCGAACGTCTTCTGCACCACGCGCTTCGTCGAGGTGTCCCCATCCCGGGTTTTCACCTCTTCCGACTCCGTGCGGGACTCCCGGGACACGGGCTCACCGCACTTCGCCACCACGTCCGACTTCGACGCCCCGTCCGACACCAGCCCCGTGCCACAGCGCATCGAGGCAGCCTGTCCAACGCCGGGGACCCACATCACCGCCACGGCCACTGCCAGCAAGAGCGTACGCATCGGACCTCCTCCGTCCGGGCTCCGACGAAGAAGCCCGGAAGAAATTCACGCGTACGGATTGTAGAACTTCGCGAACGTCGCCCGGGCGAAGTCGCCGAAGGTCATCCCCGGCTTGAACGCCCCTACCCGCTGCTCCTTCGGGTCCGTGCCCTCCGGCGCCCGCAGGTGCGCGTCGTTGTCCGGCTGCATGAACACCGCGAACGTCGAGCGCGAGATGTTCCGGCTCGCCGGATGCGCCAGCGCCTGCACCGCGTGCGGCGTCGCCCGCAGCAGCCCGCCCGTCACAATCTGCGAGCTCTCGCCAATCTGGAACGCCAGGCTGTCCTTCGGGATGACCACCTTGCGCTCCTCGCCGCCGCGGGTGCGCACGTACAGCCCCGCCTCCGGGTCCGGCAGCGGGATGTCCGCCTTCGCCGGCTCGGGCGCTCCGGGCTCCGCCTCGAAGTACATCGCCGGGCACAGCGCCGTGAGCGAGCCGTGGTCGCTGTGCCAGCCGCACCACGAGTCGCGCGTGCGCGGCGTCGCGTCCTCGTTGATGGCGAAGTAGTAGAGCAGCCGCGCCTTGCACGCGCGCGACTCGCGAATCGTCTTCGCCAGCTGCGCGTCCGGAGACAACCTGTCCCCCAGCCGCGAGCGCACGTACCTGTCGCACTGCTCCGCGACGAGCACGCCCACGTCCACCATCCGCTGGCCCAGCGTCATGAACGCGGGGCGCAGCGCCGGGAAGTCCGCGTCCGGCCACACGTTCGGGTGGTAGTTCTCCGGGTACTTCTCCACCAGCGACGCGTCCGCCTGCGGCACGTCGTACTGGGGGTTGTTGTAGTACGAGCCCTTGAACTCATCGAACTGGCCGGGCTTGAGCAGCTCCTTCCCGTGGCTCCAGCCAAACGAGTAGCTGCTCCGCTGATGGACGTACTTGTCCTTCACCTCATTGGGGAGCGCCGCGAAGCGGAAGCCCAGCGGCAGCAGGCCGTTGCGCAGCTCCACCAGCCCCGGGATGCCCCGGACCACCAGCAGGCCGATGCCGTCCGGCCCATAGGCGCGCTCGATGGCGGCCGACATGTCCACGCCCGCCGCGAGCTTCGCGTAGTCGAGGAGGACCACTCCGTCTTTCGTCTCAGCCACTTCGCTGCTCATCCCGAAGGCCTCTGTCCCCTCACGGCGCCACACGCGCGGGCCGGGGGTGCCCAGGCACCCCGGCCTCTGGAGACGACGACAATACTGCCCGGTTTCGGAGTGTGCCCGCCACCTACGCGTGGCCCCCTCCCCTGCCCGCCCCCTCGCCGGGTGTGTCCCCGATTCCACCGGCCGGCGACAACCTCGCCCACTCCACGCCCATCCACATCCCCCTGAAGGTCAGCGCACCACCGGCATCACCGTCGCCCCGCGCGGCACGAGGAAGAGCAGCCGCCCCTTCTGCTTCATCATCCCCGCGGCCAGCTCGGCCTCGGGACCGGGGCCCCAGTAGACGTCCACGCGGCCCGCGCCACGGATGGCGCCGCCCGTGTCCTGGTTGAGCACGAAGCGCGTCAGCGGTCTCCACTCCACCGTCCCATCCGCCCGCTTCACCGGGTGCTCGGTCTGGATGAAGGCCAGCCCCCCCTTGGGGAACAGCCGCGCATCCGTGGCGATGGAGCGCCCCGGCGTCACCGGCCTCCCCAGTGAGCCCTCCGAGGACCCCTTCAGGTAGCGGAAGAACACATACGACTCGTTGAAGTCGAGCACCCGCTCGCGCTGCTCCGGGTTCGCCGCCAGCCACGAGCGCAGCGCCTGCATCGACATCTGCTCGCGGGGGATGGTGCCCTCCTGGATGAGCAGCGTGCCGATGCTCCGGTACGGCCGCCCGTTCGACGCCGCGTAGCCGATGCGTCGCTCGCTCCCGTCCGGCAGCCGCAGCCGGCCGCTGCCCTGTACCTCCAGGAAGAAGAGCGCCACCGGGTCCTTCGCCCACGCCAACTCCAGCCCTCGGCCGTCCAGCCCCCCGCTGCGAATCTCTCCGCGCGTCCAGTAGGGCACCACCTTCCGCCCGTCGAGCCGCCCGAAGACGCGCTCCGCCGCGAAGCGCTCCGCGAACGCCTCCAGCGGGACTTCAATCAAATCCGCGGGCACCCCGTAGATGGGCACCGAGTACTCGGCCGTCTGCGTGAGGCTCGCGTCGAGCGTCGGCTCGTAATAGCCGGTGAAGAGCACCTGGCCGTCCTCGCCTCCGGCCGCCTCCAGCGGCTCGAACTCCTCCAGCACCCGCGCCGACAGCTCCCCGGGGGACATGCCGTCGCGGATGCGCGAGTGCAGGCGCTCCAGCGCGGCCCGGAGCATGCCAGCGGAGACCCGGCGGTCCCCGTAGATGAAGCGCTCGACCTCAGGCCGCATCCGCAGCCACAGCACGCTCTGCGCGATGGCGGCCCGGAGCGCCGCGGGCTCGCCGTCGTCACGCAACTCCAGCGCGCGGGAGACGGGGACGAGCGCCTCCTCGGGCCGGGTAATCGGGGCGCGCGTGGGGCGCGGACAGGCCGTGACGAACAGGGCACAGGCCGCCAGCAGGAGGGCTCGGGCGAACGACGTGGACATGGAGCTCTCGTACCTACCTCACCTGCCCTACCGACTGCACAGCCTGCCTGCCCGGGAGCAGCCCTCTCGCCCCGCCCTGCCTCCGTGACCACCTTCCCCGGGTGGGACTCCCGCGCGGGAGAGCGGGCAGGCGCACCTGGACGGAGGACGGCTTCGATGAACATCCAGCAACTGACCCGGGGGCTCGGGTGGCTCAGCATCGGCGTGGGCCTGACGGAGCTGGTGGTGCCTCGTGTGCTCGCCCGCTTCCTGGGGGTGAGGGAGGCGCGCCCCGCGCTGCTGCGCATCTCCGGCTTGCGGGAAATCGCCGTGGGTGTCGGCATCCTGATGTCGCCGACCCGGGCCGCGCCGTGGGTCTGGGCGCGCGTGGCCGGAGATGTCCTGGACCTCGTGGGCCTGGGCAAGACCCTCCAGGACAGCCCGAAGAAGGGCAGTGTCGGCTTCGCCCTGAGCAACGTCCTCGCGGCCACCGCGGTGGATGCCTTCTGCGCGCGGCGGCTCAGCAGCAGCCACGCCTGAGCCTTCGCGCTTCACCGCGCGTACGAGGTCGGGGCCCGAGAAGATTTTGATCAGGACATCGGGGACGGGCGTCAGACACAGTCGCCTTCCCCGCTCCTGACGATGACGCGTTTCAGACCCTTCCTCCTCGCGCTCGCCCTCGGCATCTCCTCCGCTTCGGCGCTCGCAGTCCCACAGTCCGGCCCGGACGAGGCCCCCCTCGTCCCGCCCACCCTGCGCGAGGACGCTCCCGCCCGCGTGCCCGAGGGCTTCCCGCTCACCGCCCCCGTGGTGGTGCAACTGGAGCTCACGCTCGACGCGTCCGGCGTCGTCACGGACGCCACCGTCATCGGTGACGCGCCGCCCGAGCTGGCCACGGCCGCCCTGGAGGCCGCCCACCGCCTGCGCTTCCACCCCGCCACTTCCAACGGCACGCCCGTCTCGGTGCGCCTGCCCTACTCCTACCGCTTCGAGCCCCCGGCCCCGCGCGCCCTCATCACCGGCCGCGTGCGGCAGAAGGGCACGCGCAAGCCGATTGCAGGTGCCTCCGTCCAGGCAGGAGAGGCCACGGCGGAGACGGACACCCAGGGCCTCTTCCGCCTGGACATGCCCCCCGGCACCACGCGGCTCAAGGTCTCCGCGCCGGGCCACCAGCCGCTGTACGTCGACGAGACGCTGGAGGCACACCAGCACCTGGAGGTCCTCTACGGCCTGGAGCCGCTGGAGGTGAACCCCTATGAAACGGTGGTGCGCGCGGACAGGCCCCGCACCGAGGTCTCCCGCGTCACCCTCCACGACCAGGAGCTGCGCGAGGTGCCCGGCACCATGGGCGACCCGTTTCGCGTCATCATGCTGATGCCCGGCGTGACGACGCTGGCCTCGGGCCTCTCCTACCCCGTGGTGCGCGGCGTGCAGCCCGCCGCGAGCGCCTTCTTCGTGGACGGCGTGCGCGTGCCCTTCCTCTACCACCTGCTCGTGGGCAACGCCGTCGTCCATCCAGACTTCATCGACACGCTCGACTTCCAGGTGGGAGTGCCCTCGGCGCGGTATGGCAGCCTGCTCGGCGGCGCGGTGGATGCGCACGTCAGCCGCCCGCGCGAGGACGGCGTGCGCGGCAGCGCGTACCTGGACATCATCAACAGCGGCGCCTTCCTGGAGGTGCCCTTCCCCGAGACGGGCACCACCGTCACCGCCGCCGCGCGCATCAGCTACACCGGCCTCATCGTCACGCGCGTGGCCAACAGCATCACCGCCCCGGACACGTACGTCGCTCCGGACGGCACGCCGTACCAGGACCGGGGCGAGCCCAAACTCTACGCGGACTACTGGGACTACCAGGCCCGCGTGGAGCAGCGCGTGGGCGCCGAGGGACAGCTGCGGCTGCTCGTCATGGGCTCGTCGGACGCGGTGGGCATCACCGCGCGTCTGCCCGAGCATGAGAGCGGCGGCGTGGGGCTGCTCTTCCACCGCGTGGACCTGCGCGGCCGCCATCCGCTCGCGGGCGGCGAGGCGGAGGTGGGGCTGACGCTCGGGTATGACCGGCTGGGCCTCAACTTCGTCGAAAGCGGCGGCACTCCCGGCAGCTACGAGCTCACGCAGGGCAGCGTCACGCTGCGCACCGGCTTCACGCGCGAGCTGTCGCGCTCGCTCACCTTCGAGGCCTTCGGCCAGCTCGAGCGCCGGAGCGCGAGCCTGGTGGCCACGGGCCTCTTCCGTCCCGTGGGCCCCGTCGACGGCCGCGACGCGTACAGCCGGCCGGACATCCTCGCCACCTTCGCGGGCGTGGGCACGCAGCTCACGTGGCGCCCCACCGCGCGGTGGACGCTGGTGCCGGGGCTGCGCGTGGACAGCTACCACGGCTTCGGGCTCGACACGTCCGTCGCGCTGGAGCCCCGGCTCGCGGTGCGGCACGCGCTCACCGACGCGCTCACCCTCAAGGCCGGCGCGGGCCTCTACCACCAGCCCGCCACGGTGCTGCTGCCCGTCCCTGCGGGGGAGATGCTCGCGCTGGAGCGCGGCCTGCAGCGCGCGGTGCAGCTGTCCGCCGGCGCGGAGTGGCGGCCGTCGCAGGACTGGGAGCTGTCCGCCGAGGCCTACTTCAACCCGCTCGTGCGCACGCTGGAGTTCAACTTCGAGGACGTGGTGAGCAATGTGCGCCGCCGAGGCCTGGAGGCCGAGGACGTCCAGGGGCGCGGCCACACCTACGGCCTGGAGCTGATGGTGCGCCGGCCGCTCGGCCGCAAATGGTTCGGCTGGCTCACCTACGGCTTCAACCAGAGCCGGCGCTTCGAGCGCTACTCGCGGCTGGGGACGCAGGGCGAGGAGCTGGGGCTGGCGGAGGGCTACCTGCCCTACGTCTTCGAGCAGGCGCACTCGGTCAACGCCGCGCTCAGCTACCGCTTCGCCTTCGCCACGGTGGGCGCGGTGGCGCACTTCAACACCGGCCGTCCGGAGAGCGGCCAGTTCGGCTACCGCACCCGGCGCGAGGGCGTCGACGCGGGCGGCAACGCCGAGTGGATGCCCGTGGACCGCGGCTCGGTGGACCGGCTGCCGGGCTTCTTCCGGCTGGACGTGCGCGCCTCGCGAAGCTGGGTGTTCGACCGCTTCGTGCTGGAGGCGTACCTGGACGTCTTCAACATCACCGCCCGCAAGGAGGTCCTCACCTTCGAGTACGGCTACGGCCAGCCCACGGGGCTGAAGAAGACGTCGGTGGGCGTGCCCGTGATTCTGCCCACCCTCGGCGTGAAGGGGAGCTTCTGACCATGCGACTGTCTCGACTGCTTCCGCTCTGCCTCACGCTGGCCGGCTGCGCGCTGGAGCCCGATGACCCCGTCTACCTGTCCGGCACCGCGCTGGCGGCGGACGGCACGCCCTGGCAGGGCGCCCCGCTCACGCTGATGCGCCCGCGCAAGGTGGACATCCGCGTCAACGAGTACGGCGGCGAAGTCTATTCGACCCGCTACGAGCGCTTTGCCGACGTGACGCCCGACGCGCAGGGACTCTTCCTCCACCCGCTCACCGCGCGCGACGTGGGCGCGGACGGCCTGGAGCATCCCAACCCCTGGACGGACGTCACCGCCTTCCAGCTCCACCTTCCGCGCACGGACGGGGCGCGGGACCTCCTCTGGTTCCAGTTCAGCCGCGACGTGGACCTGCCGCCGCTGCGCCCCTGGGAGAGCCACGCGCGCACCGTGGACGAAGCGGGTGGTGTCCGCGTGGAGTGGGAGCCAGTGGTGCCCACGGCGGATATCCCGGAGCCGGAGTACTTCGTGCGGCTGCTCGGCGAGGACGGCACCGCCTGGCAGGTCCACGCGGACAGAGGTGAGCCGTGGTTGGCTCCGGAGATGGCGGAGGACTTCGACGCCCGGGTCCGCGTGCAGGCGGTGGCCAAGGGCTCGCGCGTCTGGTTCAAGAACTCGCTGTATTACAACGCCGTCTCCGAGTCGCCGCCGGTGTCCCTGCCCTTCGCGCCCGTGGTGCCCGCCAGCCGGGGCGCTGGCTGCGCGCTGAAGTCCGGCACCTTCTCACCGTGTCCCTTCACCGACGGCCGGCTGGAGCTGGTCCGGGTGGCCATTGGCCAGGACGTCCTGCCCCAAGAGCTCATCGTCCTGCTGAAGGAGCCCATCCAACCCCGGCGGGTCCTCATGCGGGGCATGGACGGCTTCGGCGGCGTGCTCCACGTGGAGGGCTCCGTGGACGGGAAGACGTGGCTGCCGCTGGGAGACAGCGCGCCCTTCCCGGACGGCATCGGCTCCATTCCCTACGAGGACGACCCGGCCACGCTGACCGTCGACGAGAAGTACGTGGACGTGGCACTCGCGCCGGATGCGCCCGTCGTGAGCCGCATCCGGCTGCGGATGACCGTCCAGTACACGGCCGGAGGGTCGGGCCCGGGACAGTTCTCGCGCCTGCGCGAGGTGTCCGTCTTCGGCGAGCCCTCCGGAGCGGAGGGCCTGGCGCCTCAGATGAAGTAGTCCGGGAGCAGCTCCGCCCCGGGCACCATCTGGTACTTGTCGAAGTCCGTCACGCCCACGCCGCGAAGCACTTCCTCGTCGATGCAGAAGTTGCCGGTGAACTCGCGGCTGGGCTTGGTGAGGATGGCGTAGGCGGCGTCGGCCATGATGTCCGGCGTGCGGCAGCCGCGGATGGTCTCATCTCCGCCGAGCAGGTTCTGCACCGCCGCGGTGGCGATGACGGTGCGCGGCCAGATGGCGTTGACGGCGATGCCGTCCGACTTCAGCTCCTCCGCCATGCCGAGCACGCACATGCTCATCCCGAACTTCGCCATGGTGTACGCGACGTGGGGCGCGAACCAGCGCGCCTCCATGTTGAGCGGCGGCGAGTTGTTGAGGATGTGCGGGTTGCTGGACTTCTTGAGGTACGGGATGCACGCCTGCGAGCACGCGAACGTGCCGCGTGTGTTGATGCCGTGCATGAGGTCATAGCGCTTCATCGGCGTGTCGAGCGTGCCGGTGAGGCTGATGGCGCTGGCGTTGTTCACCAGGATGTCGATGCCGCCGAACGTCTCCACCGCCTTCGCCACGGCGGCGGCAATCTGCTGCTCGTCGCGGATGTCCACCATGCAGGGCAGCGCCTTGCCACCGGCCTTCTCGATTTCCTCCGCGGCCGTGTAGATGGTGCCGGGCAGCTTGGGGTGCGGCTCCGTCGTCTTCGCGGCGATGACGATGTTCGCGCCGTCCCGCGCGGCCCGCAGCGCGATGGCCTTGCCGATACCGCGGCTGGCGCCGGTGATGAAGAGCGTCTTTCCCTTGAGGTCGGCCATGAGAGGGGTCTCCTGAGCGGTGGTGACACGGATGTACGCCAGGCAGACCCCTCCGCGCATCCCCTATCTAATAGAGGAACCTACGCAGGTTCGTCCCCTGCTCCACGAACACCTTCATGCACAGGAGCATCTGCGACCAGCCCATGCAGTTGCCGTAGGAGCTCTCCAGCCCCTTCGCCGTCTTCTGCCACCCCGACTCGCTGATGCGCACCAGCGTCGCGTTGCCGTCGAGCGGCTCGAACTCCATGCGGACCTTCGTGTTGTAGTCGCCGTCGCCGGCCTTCCACTCCAGCTCGATGAAGCGGTTCTTCTCCACCTTCTTCACGTACACGGGGAAGGCGCCGGGAAAGTCCGCGAAGTCCCAGGTGACGGTGGTGCCCTCGTCGAGCGGGGCGCTCGCTCCGTTGGTCGTGAAGTAGCCGCTCAGCTTCTTCGGGTTGTAGACCGCGTCGAAGACCTCCGCGACGGGCTTCGCAATCTTGGCGTGGACCTGGAACTTGAGCGCCAGCTCCCCCTCCGACGACGGCTTCTCGTTTCGCTCCTGCGCCATGGTGTGCCTCCGAAGTTCGTGCGTTCAAGGTCAATATGTTATAGATTTATAACATGTCAAGCAGTGACGCCCACGACGCGGTCTTCAAGGCCCTGGGAGACGCCCGGCGGCGGGCGATGCTCGACCTGCTGAAGACGCGGCCGATGACGACGGGCGAGCTGACCGAGCACTTCCCGGAGCTGGACCGCACCACGGTGATGCAACACCTGGGCGTGCTGGAGAAGGCGGGGCTGCTCATCGCGAAGAAGCAGGGCCGGCAGCGCTGGAACTACTTCAATCCGCTGCCCATCCAGGAGATTCACGACCGGTACATCAGCCGCTATGCCCAGGGCGCGGTGGACCTGCTCGCGCGCCTGAAGAAGGACCTGGAGGACCCGGACGAATAGCCGGGCTCACCTCCGCCTGGAGCGCTCCAGCTCGTCCACCAGCAGCTCCGACACCTTCCTCACGCGGGGAATGTCGAGCGCCGACTTCGCGCACACCAGGTGGACGTGGCTCGTCGCGTACGGCCCCAGGTCGAGGTCCAGCGGCACCAGTCCCCTGTCGCGGCTGAAGCGGTGCGAGAGCTTCCCCAGCACCATCGCCCCCACGCCCGCCTCCACCGCGGCCAGCATCACCAGGTAGTTGTCGGCGGTGAACACGGGCGCGAAGCCCGGGATGAGCTCCTCGAGCTGCGGGTTGGGCGTCACCGACTCGAATGGCGGCGACCACGCCACCCAGGGGAGCTGCTGGAGCGTGGGCTTCCTCGGCAGCTTCGCCCGGAGGGACCTGGAGACCATGACGGCGTTGTGAAGCTCCAGCGTATACACGAGCTTCAAGTCCGCGTTGGTCGGCGGTTTCGAGCGCAGGGCGAGGTCCGCCTCGCCTCGTGCCAGGTCGAGGTACTGGACCGTCGACAGCACCTCCAGCCGCAGGCCCGGGTGCTTCTGCGCGACGAAGGCCGCGAAGGGCGCCAGGAAGTCGAAGCTGGCGAAGGGGCTCGCCGTCACGCGCACCAAGCCCCTGGGCGAGTTGTCCGCCGACTCCGCGGCGCGGTGCAGCTCTCCGGCCCACTCCGCCATCTTCTTCGCGGGCAGCACCAGCCGCTCTCCCGCCGCCGTGAGCGCCGCGCCGTCCACGCTGCGGCGGAACAGCGCCGTCCCCAGCGCGTACTCCAGCGCCGCCAGCCGCCGACTCACCGTGGGCTGCCCCACGCGCAGCCGCCTCGCCGCCTCGCTCAGGCTGCCCGTCTCCGCGATGGCCAGGAACAGCCGCGCGTCATCCCAGGAGATATCCATGAATGCATGACCCCATGCCGTATTCGCCGTTTTCCATCCATTCTGGCATCGCTACCTTTCGCGTGTCTCGAAGTCACGGAGCCCGCTTCATGCGCCCCAGGTCCATCGCCCTCTCCATCGTCGCCGCCCTCGGCGGTCTCCTCGCCGTCGCCGGCACCGTCGGCTTCGCGGCCAGCTCGCATGAGGCGCGGAAGTCCTCGCTCGGCGCGGCCCGCTCGACGAAGGACCTGCTCGCGCTGCTGGACCAGCCCGGCCCGGTGGAGCTGGAGACGGTCAACTCCGCCGACTGGGCGGTGGAGCGCGGCGGCCTCATCAACCTGGGCCACCCCGTCGCGAAGTCCGAGGGCCTGACGGACGGCGACGAGCCCATCCAGGTCTACTTCCACGCGCTCCGCCACCCGACGCAGGGGCTCTTCATCGTGGACACCGGCGTGGAGAAGGCGCTGCGCGACGCGCCGGAGGAGTCCGCGCTGAGCGGGCTGGTCCGTGGCGCCATGCACCTGGAGAAGCTGAAGGTGCACGTGCCGCTGGGCGAGTGGCTGGCGAAGCAGGCGCAGCCCCTGAAGGGCGTGCTCCTCACGCACCTGCACCTGGACCACCTCACCGGCATGGCGGACGTGCCCGCGGGCACGCCCGTGTACACCGGCCCCGGCGAGGCGTCCGCCCGCCAGCTCCTCAACGTCGCCACGCAGGGCAGCATCGACCAATCGCTGGAGGGCAAGCCGGCGCTGTCCGAGTGGCCCTACGCCACCGAGCCCCGGGGCAATGCCCCTGACGGGGCCAGCAGCCTCTTCGACGGCGCGGTGGACATCTTCGGGGACGGCTCGGTGTGGGCGCTCTGGGTGCCCGGCCACACGCCCGGCAGCACCGCGTACCTGGTGCGCTCGACGAAGGGGCCGGTGCTGCTGGTGGGTGACGCCAGCCACACGCGCTGGGGCTGGGAGCACGACGTGGAGCCCGGCACCTTCACCGCCGACGCGCCGCGCGGCGTGGAGAGCTTCAAGAAGCTGCGCGCCTTCGCCCGGGCGCACCCCAACGTCGACGTGCGGCTGGGACACCAGCACTGAGTGCCCCGGGTGCTCCACGAGCCAGCTCTGTGCAGGCGGCTTCACAGCTCCGTGCAGCCCGTTGCACGGTGAGCGGCGCGAGAGGCAAGGGAGACATGGCGTTCGGCTTGCAGCCCACCGGGCATGTACCTCGACCAGGAAACCCGGCGGCGCGGCGTCTCACGCACGTGGGGACGACGTGCGGTCCTGCTTCTGCTGCTCTTCACCCTGCCCGCCTCGGCCCAGCCCGAGCCACCGCCCGTCCTGGGGCCGGACCTGGCGCCCATTCCCCCTCCGCTGGTGACGACAGGCACCTCCACGCCCGTTGACGGCGAGCCGTCCGCGCCCTCTCCCGCGCGGAGCCCCACCGTGGCCCGCGTGGGAGCGGAGCTGGGAGGCAGCCTGGTCGGCGCCGTGGCACTGGGGGTCGCGGGCGCCTTTGGCGCGGGCGTGCTGAGTCTGGCGGTGTGCGAGTCGGACAGCAGCACCGTCCTGGGCCTCCTGGGTGTGTCGACGGACTGCCTCGCCTCCAGTGCCCTGGTGGGAGGCGCGACAGGACTTGCCGTGGGCATACCGCTGGGCGTGTGGTGGGGCGGACGCAAGGCAGGAGGCAATGGGCGGCGCCTGGGCGCCTTTGGCGGACTCGGCGTGTCGCTGGCCTCCGCCGGAGCCGTGCGCCTGCTGGGTGGGTCGAAGAACGTGAGCGCCGTGCTGCTCGCCAGCGCTCCGGTGCTCAGCATCGTGGGCTATGAGTTGACGGACTCCGCGCCCCCAGCCCCGGGGTCGCCCGGAGTGACGCCAACGCTTTCCGTGGGCTCCGGTGGAGCAAGCTTCGGGCTGCAAGGGCGGTTCTGAGGCGCACCGGACGATGGTCGACGCGTCGAGGCTCACCGCGCCCGTGCGCCGCGCACCAGGGACGTCGGTGTCACCCCGAGGACGCGCCGCATGCACCGGGCCATGTGGCTCTGGTGTGAGAAGCCCGCTTCGAGCGCCACCTGACTCGCGGGCAGGTCGCCGCGCAGGAGCAGCGTCCTGGCGCGCTCCACGCGGCGCTGCACGACGTACTCGTGCACGGGCAGCCCCGTGGAGCCCTTGAACAGGGCGCGGAAGTGCGACTCGCTCACGCTGGCGAGGCCTGCCAGCCGGGTCAGGGAGAGATTCCGGTCGAGGTGCTCCTCGATGTACTCCGTCACGCGCTTCAATTGCGGCCCGGACAGGCCGCGCACGCTCGCGAGGGGCGCCGGGTAGCGGCCCAGCAGGTGGAAGGCGAGGGCCAGGCCCAGGCTCTCCGTGTAGAGCAGCCCGGCCGGGTGGCCCTCCTCGCGCTCGGCTTCGAGCGCCCAGGCGATGTGCTCGATGCGCGCGTCCCGGAAGTGGTAGCGCGGCTCCACCCCGGCGTGGTCGGGATTCAGTCCCATGTCGTCGGCGGCGCGGCGCAGGAGCGCGGGAGCGAGCCGCACGACGAGGGACGTGTTCGCCGTCTCCTCCTCCCAGATGTCCGACTGGCCGGCCGGGAAGATGTCGATGTCGCCGCGCGTGTAGACGAACCGCTGCGTGCGGCACGCCCCCCGGACGGGTGCGCCCGCGTGAATCTTGAGTCGGTGGTCCGGCAGGGCCTCGAAGGAGACCGTCCCGGGCGGCGTGGTGCGCAGGTCCACGCGCAGCCCGAGCCGCGCGCGGGGTTCATCCCCCGGTGACGATGGAAGGAGATTCATGACGTGGACTCCTAACCGGGAATATCCCCCAACGCCCGGGTGACGTCGACGCACCTGTCCCCCAAGTGAGCGCAGCAGAACGTGCTCGGGGGTCATCGGTTCGTGCGCGAACGCCCGGGACGCCGGAGGCACTGTGCGCGGGCTCGAACGCACCCGGTGACCACCGGCTCACACGAGGAATCACCATGAACACGACCCCGAAGAAGGCCCCGGTGACAGTCATCGGCCTGGGCCTGATGGGCGCGGCGCTGGCACGCACGTTCCTGAAGGCCGGCCATCCCACGACTGTCTGGAACCGCTCTGCAAAGAAGGCCGAGGACCTCGTCGCGAGCGGCGCGACTCGCGCGGCCACCGTCACCGAGGCCATCCGCGCGAGCCCGCTGGTGGTGGTCTGCGTGCTGGACCACGACGCGGTCCGCGAGGTCCTCCGGGACGTCGGCGATGCCTTCACGGGCCGGGGGTTCGTGAACCTCACCTCGGAGACTCCGGCGCAGGCCCGTGAGACGGCGGCCTGGGCCGCGGCGCGCGGCATCGACTACCTCGACGGGGCCATCATGGACATCCCGCAGGGCGTGGGCCGGCCGGAGGCCCTGCTGCTCTACAGCGGCTCGCGGGCGGCCTTCACGGACTGGCAGCCGGCGCTGTCGTGCCTTGGCAGCGGCACGTATCTCGGTGCCGATGCCGGGCTCGCGGCGCTGTATGACCTGGCCCTGCTGGGCATCATGTGGTCGACGCTGAGCGGCTTCTTCCATGCCGCGGCCCTGGTCGGCACCGAGCAGGTCGCCGCCACGGCCTTCCTGCCGATGGCGACTGGATGGCTCTCCGCCGTGGCGGGCTTCCTGCCTCACATGGCGGAGCAGGTCGACAGCGGCGACTACGAGACCGACGTCTCCACCCTCGGCATCAGCGCGGTGGGGCTCGGGCACCTCGTGCATGCCAGCGAGGAGCAGGGACTCACGGCCGATGTGCCGGGCCCCATCAAGGCGCTGTTCGACCGCGCCGTCGCAAGGGGGCATGGCGGCCACTCCCTCGCGAGCCTCATCGAAGTCATCAAACGGCCGAAGTCGGAGTGACGGCTTCGCAGGCAACCCACGCGGAACGACACACAGGAAGACACCATGGACAGGTATGCAGGCAGGAAGGCCGTCGTCACGGGCGGAACGATTGGGATGGGGCTTGCGACGGTGAAGGCGCTCCTCGCGGGAGGCGCCGAGGTGCTGCTCACGGGGCGGAACGAGAAGAACCTCGAAGCGGCACGTCGCGAGCTGGGCCCCCGGGCGCACGTGGTGCGCTCGGACACGTCGAGCCTCGCGGACATCGAGGCGCTGGCCCGCGTCGTCGAGGAGAAGCTCGGCCGCGTGGATTTCGTGTTCATCAACGCCGGCGTCGCGCAGCTCACGCCGCTGGGGCACGTGTCCGAGGAGGAGTACGACCAGACCTTCGACGTCAACACGAAGGGGGCGTACTTCACGGTGCAGCGGCTGGCGCCCCTGGTGCGTGAAGGGGGCTCGTTCGTGTTCACCACCTCGGTGGCGAACGTGATGGGCAGTCCCGGCATGAGCGTCTACGCGGGCTCGAAGGCCGCGCTCCGCTCGTTCGCCCAGGGGTTCGCCGCCGAGCTGCTGCCGCGAGGCATCCGCGTGAATGCGGTGAGCCCCGGCTTCATCAAGACGCCGACCCTGGGTGTCGCCAAGGCCTCGAAGGAAGAGCTGGCCGCCTTCGAGCAGGAGGGGAACACCATCACCCCCATGGGGCGCATCGGCACGGCGGAGGAGGTCGCCCGCGCGGCGCTGTTCCTCGCCTTCGAGGCGACCTTCACCACCGGCGCCGAGCTGCCCGTGGATGGAGGGCTCACGCAGGTGGTGGCGCCGCACCGGTAGGGTGTCCTCGACACCGCGCGTGGCCTCTGGTACGCGCGGCGGCGGTGCGTCCCGCGAGCCCCCTGCACGCCGTTGCCGTCACCGCCGCGACGCCGCGTCCGCCGCCCTGGTGGCCGCTGCTGCTCGTCGCGGCGGTGGCGTGGCTCGTGCGCATCGCGGGCTTCTTCCACCGGGGCGGCGCCTTCGGCTACCCCGTGGACTACGACGAGGGCGTCTACTTCAGCGCCGCCGCGCTCCTGTCCCACGGCGTATTGCCATACCGCGACTACTTCTTCGTCCACCCGCCCGGCATCGCCGTGCTGCTGGCCCCCGTGGCCGCGCTCGCGCACGGCTTCGACGCGGCCGTGGCCTTCACCGTGGTGCGCTGGCTCATCCCCTTGCTGGGCGCGCTGAGCGCCTTGCTGAGCGGCCGCATCGTCCAGGAGCGCTGGGGCACACGGGCGGGCGTGGTGGCCGCGCTCGTGTACGCCCTCTATCCGGAGGCGGCGGCCGTCGAGCGGGGCCCCTTCCTGGAGCCGCTGCTCAACCTCACCTGCCTGACAGCGGCCTGGGTGTGGCTGCGTCCCGGGGAGGAGCGGCGGCGGGACGTGTGGGCCGGCGCGCTGCTCGCCACCGCGTGCGCCATCAAGCTCACCGCCGGCGCGTGGGTGCTGGCGGCCGTCCTCGCTCGCGGCGCGGCCGGAGAGGGCCGGCGCGTGGTGCGCGTCGTGGGCGTGGCCGCGGGGGTGGGCCTCCTGTGGCTGGGCCCCTTCTTCGCGCTCGCTCCGGACGCGATGTTCGAAGGACTGCTGCGCTTCCAGTTGCTGCGCCCGCCCGACGGCGAGCTGGACGTGTGGCGCCGGCTGCTCGCGGCGGTGGGCGAGCACCATGTCGGCATCTCCCTGCCAGGCGTGCTGGGACTCGCCGTCGCACTGACACGCATGCGTCGGCGCGAGGCCGTGGCCGAGCGGCTCTTCGCCGTGGCCTGGCTGCTCACGCTCGCGACCTTCCTGTCCTCGAAGAGCTACTGGGGCCAGTACAACGCCCAGCTCGCGGCGTCCCAGGCAGTGCTCGCCGGGCTGGGGGCCTCGTGGGTGCTGGGCGTGGCGGAGCGACGCTTGCGCAAGGTCTTCGCGCTCGTGGCCCTCGCCGTGGGCGTCGCGGCGCTGTCACCGCTGCCCGCCGTCATCGAGTCGGCGCGCCAGAAGGACCGGGGACTGCTCGCGCTCGGGAGCACGCTGCGCGCCTCCGTCCCTCCGGACGCGGCGCTCTGCACCTTCGAGCCCGCCTGGGCCATCGCCGCGGGCCGGCTGCCCGGCGTGCCTCGCGGCGCGCCCGCCCTCGTGGATTCCTACGGCCTCATGCTGCACGACGCGCTCGGCGGCCCCGAGCGCTTCACTCATGCAAGTGCCGCCTTCGAGGACGAGCGCTCGCAGCGCACGCTGCTGCCCCTGCTCGCGCGCTGCGAGGTCCTCGTCCTGCACGGACGGGGTGAATGGCAGCTCTCCGCGCCCAGCGAGCGCTGGGTGGCGGAGCACTTCACCCGCGACGGGCCGTTGTGGAGACGCCGGAGCCCGTAGCTACCGCGGCCGAAGAATGGCGTCTTGCGGCCAGTACCCCGCCACGACCCAGGGGAAGGAGCTCTCATCCAGCCGGAAGTCGAACACCTCCGTGCCCACCACGAGTTGCTCCGGCTCCCAGCCCGCGGGGCGGTGCTTGCGGTAGGAGGTGACCGCGAGCGCATCCCCCTCCCTGCGCTGCCATACCACCCAGGGCTCGTTCGTGGCGTCCAGGAGGACCCGGAGATTGTCCAGGAAGAAGTACTCCGTTGCGCCCTGCAGTTCCTCCGGACGCGTCCAGCTTCCGGGAATCTCCACCGAAGGACTTTCCTTCCAGTACGCGGTGAACACATACCCGTCATCGGACAAGTACGCGCGCTCCGTCCAGGCGACGAAGGGGCTGTCCTGGTAGCCGCGCAGTGCGATGGCGACATGCCCCGTCCCCCATCCTCCCGGCACGCCCCGGAGCGGCGAGCCCAGCTGCCTCCAGCCCCCATTCCGGAACTCCATCACGATGACCTCGGAGGAAGCTCCCACCTCCGCGGACTGCTCCGACCAGGCCACCACCACGCGGGCCCTGTCCACGGCGATGGCCGGGTGCTCCGCCCGGGTCCCGAGCGTGGGATAGGCACTGAGCGAGCCTCCGAGCAGCCGCCAGTCGTCGTCGGCCCACCGGACGACGCGCAGGTCGATGCCGCCGTCCTGTCCCTCCTGGTAGACCAGGACCGGGTCCCCCTGCTCATCCAGCGCCATCTTGTATTCGACGTAGAGGTCCCCGGTGGCGAGCGGCGCGCCCAGGGCCTTCCACGACGTGCCGTCGAACCGGGACACGTGAATCAGGTCCTGGAGCGGAGAGCGCTCGACCCACGCGAGCACCAGGCTTTCACCGTGGACCTCGAGCTGCGGGCTCACCGGGGCGTTCGCGCGCGCCCCCGGTGCACGAGGTGAAGGCAGGCGCTCCCACGTGTCGCCGTTCATGACCTGGACGACGAGCACATCCTTGTCCGCCATGTCACCGGAGCCATGCTCGACCAGGGCGACGACGGGCCGCGACGGGACGCCCTGCAGGGCGAGACAGAGCCACCCCCGGGGACTGTCCGTCAGCCGGGGTGCCGCCTGGACGAAGGGCCAGTACTCGAGCCGCCTCCCAACCTCCACGCCGAGCTCCTGCGTGAAGGGATTCCCGGCGAGGTCGGTCATGTTCTGCTGCACCAGCTCTGCGTGCAGCGTGCCGGGCACACGGAGCGGCACCGTCGGCGTGAGCTGGAGGACACGCCCGTCCCCCCGGAGCACCGCCGTGTGCGCCACCGAGAAGCCATTGCCATCCCGGAGCACCGTGGGTGCGGACTGGAGAGACTCGGGCAGCAGCGGCTCGGAGAAGACAATCTCCAGCGGCGCGGCGACGCTCGGGTAGTACGACGCCGGGCCCCAGGACTCGACGAAGGGCCCCTGCCGGTCCACCACCATCGAGACGCCCTGGCTCTCGACGCGCAGGTCCTTCGACACAGCGCGCGCGATGAAGGAGAAGCGGCCCTGCGCATGGGTGGCGCAGTCGATGGTGTAGCGGTACGGGCTGTCGAGCGGCGTGGCGGCCCCGCCGTTCTCGACGACCTCCACGCGCTCCGGCGTGCCGCCCTCGACGGAGACGGCGAGCGTCCACGTGCCCTCGCGGCACAGCTCCGGCCCCTCCGGAGTCACGGTGACGCGGAGCTCGGGCGGAGGCGGCGGCTCCTCTCCCACGGGCGGCCGCGGGTCCGGCTCCGACTTCAAGGAGTCACAGGCACCGAGCCCCAGGGCCGTGCAGAACAGCAGCGACTTCCAGGAGCGGGGGGGACGGGGTTGCACGTGGGGACCTCGCGAAGCGGATGCGACGTGAGCTGTCCCTTGGACACTCGAGGCCGGAGTGTTGGGACTTCAGCGCAGCCAACCGATGCCGACGCTTCCACCCAGGGACACCGCGGCTGGAGCGCCGGACTCGGTCCGCACGAACGTGTGCCCCGCGCTGCCGAGCAGGGACACCGCGAACGGCCCGCCCACGTGCAGCCACACGCCGCCCGCTGCCCCGACGTAGGGCTGCAGCGTGAGCCCCGTATCGCCGTTGCTGTACTGCCGCTGGCTGGACAGGGTGGCGCCGGCCTCCACGCCGAGCTGGAGGTGCAGCCCGTGCCAGCCGCGCACGAGGTGGCCCACGCCCAGCCGCAGCGCATGGTCGTTCTGCGCGAGGTCACCGGAGGGGTGCCGTCCATGGCGCACGTCCAGCACGGCCGTCGCCAGGTTCACCGCGGACGTCGTCCACGCGCGCTGCACGGCGAGCGTGCCGCCCACCATCGTCCCGAAGGACTCCACGAGCGGCCCACCCACGCTGGGGCCGAGGTGGACCATCCACGTCGGAGCCTGCGAGCCCTTGAGCGCGTTCGCCTCCAGCCGCTGGGGACGGAGCTGGGCGCGCGTCACCTCCGCGCGTCCGGAGTCGGGCACCTGCACGCGCGCCACCAGCGCGGTGTGCTCGCCGCGCGTGGTGACGAGGTAGCTGCCCGCGGGCAGCGCCAGTGTCGCCGTGCCCGCGCCCTTGTGCACGTGTCCGAGGAAGGGCGCCCCTTCGAGCGTGGACACCGTCCAGTCGCCGGGCTCGTCGATGGCGAGCGTCAACAGCGACGTCGCGCGAGCGGGCGCGGAGAGGACGAGGTCCCCCTTCCCCTGGAGGTCGAAGTGGAAGCTGGGGTGCTGCGTGCCCGCGCGGGACAGGAGCGAGGACTCCACCGTGCGCGCATACGAATACGTATAAGCCTCCGCGAGCGTGACGCGGCCGTCTCCGGACACGTCCGCCGCCCCGCGCAGCGCGGCGACCAGGTGGTGCGTGAAGATGGAGCCCGCGAGCGCGTCGGACTCCTGCGCGGACTCGTCCGCGGCGGACGCGGTGATGATGACGCGCCCGGCGAGCTCCGGCCGCTCCAGGTTCACCAGCACGCCGGGAAGGGGCTTGAGTCCCTTGAGGCGCGCGGCCTCGCCGGACTGGCAGGAGTCCACCACCAGCAGGGCGACACTCACCGGGGCGTTCTCGATGAAGCGCACCACCTCGCCCAGGGGCAGTCGCGTGCCGCCCAGGTGCAGCTCGCCCGCATCCGCGTGGCTGGAGACATAGACGAAGAGCTGGTCGCCGGGACGGGCCTGCGCCTGGAGGTGGCGCTCGAAGCGGGCGAGCGCGTCGCGCACAGCGTCCGCGTCGGTGCCGAGCACCAGCAGGGAATCCTCGCGCCGCAGCCCGCCCACCTCTTCGAGCACGCCCAGCACCGAGCGGGCATCGCGCTCCGCGTACCGCAGCGGAGCGTCCGCGCCGGTGCCCCGGTTGTTGCCCACCGCGAGGGCGAAGCGGCGCGGCGCCCCCTCCAGCTCCGGAGTCTCGGCCGGGGCCACGGACTGTGCCGCCACCACGGCCGCGAGCAACAGCGCGAGCGTCATTGGAGGGCCTCGACCTGGAGCGACACCGTCGCGTGCGCGGCCCCGGAGGGCAGGCCGGCGGGCTCCTGGCATGCGGCCGCGTCAGAGACGCCGGAGCACTCCGAGCCGTGCGTGGCCAGCCAGGCGCGAGCCTCGTCGAGGCTCAGCGGCGTCTCCGAATAGATGGCATGCACCGCGAAGTCTCCCCGGGTGACCTGGAATAGGGGCGCGGGCTGCTCGGCATCCAGCTCGCCGCTGCGCGCGGCCCCGGAGGGCCACAGTGCCTCCACCTGCCCTCCGACGTCCACGGAGACAACCAGCGCGTACCTGCGACCTCCGCTCCTCAACCGCAGCGCCACCTCGTCTCCCTCGCGGAGGGTGGGGTTCACCTGGCCATCCACCAGCCGCAGCAACTCCACTCCGGGTGGGCCCTTCACACGGATGCCCGGCGTCACGGGCAGCGTCCCCGGGCCGGGCGTGCCTTGCGACAGCGGGCCACGGAGGAGCACCACCATCGCCACGGTGGCGAGCGCGGGGACGAGCAACCAGCCGGCGAACCGTGAGACCGCGGGCCGTGAGGGGCGCCGCGCCGCCTCCGAGAGGACGCGGGCACGAACGCGAGAGAAGTCCGGCCGGGCCCGGACTCCGTCCGCGTGGGCGCGCAGCTGGGTGACACGCGTGTTGCAGGTGTCACAGGACTCCAGGTGAGGCGGCTTCGGGCCGCCGGCCATCACCTCGTCCAGGACGAGGTCTGACAGGTGTTCACTCATCCGGCACCTCCTCGCGCTCCCCCGGGCTCGCCCAGGGAGCGGGCCAGGACGCTGATGCGCTGCACCTCGCGCACGATGGTCTTCCTGGAGAGGCCCAGCACCTGGGCAATCTCCTCCTGGGACAACCCGTCCAGGTAGTACAGCGTCGCCACGGTGAGGCCGCGCTCGTCCAATTCGCGCGCCAGCTTCACCAGGAAGTCCCTGCACTCGGTGGAGGCGAGCGCGTCCACGGCGCCCTCCGGCCCGTCCGCCTCGGGGGCCACGTCGCGCAGGGCTCGGGAGCGGAGCATGTTGAGGCAGACGTTGGTGGTGACCCGGTAGATGAACGTCATCGGCCGGGCCTCGCGCCGGAACTCGGCCGCGGACTGGAGGAGGCGGATGCAGGCTTCCTGCACCGCGTCCCAGGCATCCGCCTCGCGCTGGAGCAAGGCGAAGGCCCTCCGGTACATGCCTGGGGCATACCGGTCGTACAGGTCCTGGAGCTCCGCCGTGCTCAACCCTTGGGACATCTTCACCGGATTGGACACGCGGGCGGCGGAAGTTGGGACATCGGAGGGTGAAAGGACTCCGGGTGCGTGGGGCTCGCACCCGGACTGGAGCGACGCGGCTCCGCCTCAGCGGAGCATGGCATCGGCGTGGAGCGCTACTCCACGCCCGCGGGCAGGAGCCCCCGCTGGCGCAGGCGCATCAGGGCCGAGGACACGATGACCTCCGTGCTACCGAGCTGCTTCGCCAGGGACTCACGGAGCGCGGAGCTGCCGCGCGCGTCCAGGGCGAGGGCCTCGATGGCGCCGTGCACGCGGCGGTCGAAGGCGAACTCGACGGAGGTGCGCTGGACGAGCGTCTCCACGATGGCCAGCGCGGCGTTCGGGCCGCGCGCGGACTGGTAGGTGCCGCCGGTGGAGATGGACAGGCGGCGGAAGGCACGCTCCAGCGCGGCGTCGTAGTGCGGATGCACCGAGGGCACCATGGCGAGCGCGTGCAGGAAGATGCCCTGGGCCTCCAGGTGGTTGGTGAGGCCGTCGAGGTCCCAGCCGCTGGGGTCCTTCTCGCGGAAGCGGTCCGGGGCGTGGCCGCCATCGCCGCCACAGGCATGCGGGGGCGCATCACCCACGAGCACGACCACCTTGAAGGCGCCCTCGCGCCAGGGAAGCTTCGCCGCCGCGTCGAGGCCCGCGAAGACGGCCTCGGCCGCGTCGACGTTCGACTCGTGGCTGAAGACCCGGGCCGCATCGAGCGCCTTGGCGAGCGCGGAGATGTCCCGGGTGAAGGGGTGGACCTCGAGCACCGCCGGGAAGCCGTGGTCGCGGTAGCCGGAGAGCGCCACGCACAGGTCCAGGTCCGGAATGGCCTTCAACGCATCGAGGATGCGGCGCACGTGCGCGCGCGCCTGCGCGATGAAGGAAGTCATGCTGCTGGTCAGGTCCACGCAGAAGACCAGGTCCAGCCGCGAAAGCTTGTCCAAGAGACACCCCCGGGTACGGGCCGCCCTGCCCTCAGCGGCACGGCTCCGACGCCGTGGGTGTCACGGGCCTGACGTGGGGACTCGTGGCGCCTGCACGACGCTACCGGAAGGAGTCCACGACGTAGGCGGAGGCGACGGAGCCTTCGAGAATGGCCGTGCCCGGCTTCGACTCGGGCAGCTTCCGCATCTGGTCGTAGCTGAGCCGGGCCACCGCGCAGATGGAGAGCTTCTCGCTGTCTGGAGGGTGTGCCTCGTAGTACCGGATGACGACCTGCGGCCCCGCGGTCCAGACCTGCCCGTACAGGCGCGTCGTCGCTTCCAGCGTGCCAAAGTCGTCAATCAAGATGCTTTCAATCGGCCCATCGTAGAGCGTGATGCGTTTCCCGCTGATCTGGTTCGCATCCAGTTCCACCAGCGCGGCATCCCCCACCCTGAGCTTGAGCGCTCGCATCACCAGCTTGGCTTCCTCGGAACACTCCTGTGGGCCCGGCGTCCCATCCGGGCGCAGCGCCATTCCGCCTGCGGTTGAGGTGCAGCCCGCTGACGCCCCCAGCAGGGCGCAGGCGCCGAGGAACAGGACTTTGGCCGTATGCATGCGCCGTACGCTTACTGCTGAACCAGGGTGTGTTCCATCTTCACGGCCACCTGCAGGAGCCCATCCCCACGGAATATCTGTAGCGCGAGGTCCACGAGCCCCTCGTGCGAATCAAAGGCGCTCTTGTCCACCACGACCGCGATTCTCCCGGACTGACCGGGGACGATTTCTGCCCGGTTCATCCGGAGCGCGAACGAGCGCCTCGTGTAGACGGTCAGGTCGGAGGTGACGTAGGCAGCGTCGAAGGTCCAGGGGCCTCCGTAGTACGTGTTGGTCAGGCGAACCACCGCCGCCGCCTTCCCCGGTCCTGAGAAGAGCTCGACGACCATGTCCATGTCCTGGTTCTTCGGACGGAAGGTCTTCACGCGGCGAAATGGTGTCTTCTTCGCTTCGCCGTTGGCGAGCAGCGTCGCCAAGGCGTGGTCCACCGAGTTTTCTTCCGCCTTGAGCCGCTCATTCTCCTCGCTCAATTCGCGCTCTCGTTTGATGGAGTCCTGAAGGGAGGAGAGCACCGCATTGTAGCTGTTGCCGCTCTTGAACACGTTCACCTGATGGTCCGTCCACCCAACCGGCTCACGACGCGGTGGCCTGACGAGGAACGGAATCGTGGTTCCATCGGTGAGCGTCACGAGCAGCGGCAGCCCTACCTCCTCACCGAGGTCGCGGAGCGGCTCCAGCACGACCTTCCTGTTGCCCAAGAGAAGGGGCTCGAACCGACCTTCCCAGCCCATGAACTGTGTACGGGCCGGGTCGATGTCGTGCTCGAAGCGGAGGACCGTCGTTACCTGCCCGGAAACGTAGATGTTGTGGGTGGCGTCAGCCGGCCGCTCCGAAATGTCGAGCGCCCTGATGACGACCTTGTCGTCCAGCCCCCTAACCAGGGCCATGGATGCGAGCAGGAGTGAGAGTGCGGCATAGCGGACTGGCAGGTGCGTTCGCATGACCCGAACAACCTAACAGGGCGTGTTACAGGCATCCAACCCAATGAGCGTTCAAGGTCCAGTACGCACGAGCGAGCGCTACTCACCCGTCGTTCGGCACCGGTGCTCACGGCAGCGGTTGGCGTGAACAGCTGCCGATTCCTGGCAATGTCGCTGGACGCTGGCCGCGGTGCGTCGGGGGCCAATTTCCATTGCTTCGCCGCATGGCCTCCGCCCGCTCCGACAGCGCCCATCGGCGCTCGCGCTTCTACGAAAACAGCGTCGCGCAAGTAACCGGGTCGGCCTGGTTTCACTCCTATCGAAGAGCGTGACCAAGCCAGTCAGAATCGCCTGCCAGCCACCAGCACGTAGATGTAATTCGACCGATCCGCGTCTCCAATCCCTTCTCCCCCGGGATTGACGTTCTCGATGGCCAACATGAAGTTGTGCTCGCGAGCGCTGGCAATCAATTCCCGCTCAATCTCCCTGGCGATTGCCGGCGTATACGCGTCATAGAGGAGCACCATCTTCTCCCATCCGCTGGGTACGTGTTTGTTCCACCGCCTCTCCGGATCAGCGGTCACACCGATTTTGACTCGCTCCCAGGAGCGTCGGTACCCATTGATCTTTTGCATCAGGGGAGGCACGGCGGTCTGACGGCCGTTCTCTACAAAGTTCTCCTCAATCATGTGTCCTCCACGAAGTTTGGGAAGAATGTAACCAAACCTGAACGGGCGTCCAGATTTCTTCACTGCATCCCAACCACGAGCGGACTGATTCCTTTCAGGCAAACGCGACGAGGCCTTGAGAAAGAACGGCCTCCTCTTGTAAACACAGCCGCTGAGCCTGACACGAAGTCAGGCTGCCCATTGTCGTCCTGGGCAGTCCCGGGCATCGGGAATACACACGCGTGACTTCTCGGCATAAGGCGGCGCTGGGGTACATACCAAGGAGCATGGACGCCCAGGCATCGCTCAGCGCGGCCCACCCAGCGTCCGCACGAAGAACAGGTTCACATCCTCGGTGTAGTAGCGGCCCATGGCCGCCTCGGGGTTGTGCCCCTGCCCCGGCATGAGGAGCAGCTCGAAGTGCTTCCCCTCCCGGATGAGCGCCTCCGCCATGCGCATCGTCGTGGAGAGCGTGGCATTCACGTCGCTCGTCCCGTGCATCATCTTGAGCTGTCCCTGGAGCTTCCCCGCCAGCGCGACGTTGGACCCCGCCTGGTAGCCAGCGGGATTCACGCTCGGCAATCCCAGGTAGGGCTCGTTGATGATGGCCTCCTCTTCCAGCGCCCCCGGAGCCCCCGCGTAGCCCGCCTTGAAGAACTCCGGCGCGGTCAGCATGCCGCGCAGCGCGAAGTAGCCCCCCCATGAATGGCCATGGATGCCCACCCGCTCCAGGTCCATCCATGGACGGGTGGCGGCGGCCTGCTTCAGGCCCGTCACGTAGTCGGGAATCTCCGTCTGACCCACCCGTCCGTAGTTCGCGTCCTGGAATGCCTTGCTCCGGCCCGGCGTCCCCCGAGGGTCCAGCAGCACCACAACGAAGCCCAGCTGTGCCATCGCCGCGCAGTCGAGCGACATCGAGGTGCCGATGTAGCTCCATGGCACGGACGTCATGAACGGCCCGGCGTAGATGTACGCGATGACCGGGTAGCGCTTCGACGGGTCGAAATCTCGCGGCGTATAGAGCACCCCGTGCAGCGGCGTCACGCCATCCGCCGCCATGACGGTGAGCGCCTCCGGGGGCTTGTAGCCCATCGCCGCGACCGCGCTCACATCCGCCGTCGTGAGCCGCACGCGCGTCCTGCCATCCGTGGACGCCACCTCCCTCAACCGGGGCTGCGTCCGCGAGGACCATGAGTCGACGAAGTACGCCCCCGACGGCGCCAGGGTGATTCGGTGCAGCCCCGAGCCCGACGACAGCCGCTTCAGCGCCCCACCCTTCAAGCTGCCCCGGTAGAAGAGCTGCTCGTACGGCGCACCACTCTCGGCGGAGGCCACCACGAAGATTGCGTCACCTCCAGGCGCGACGCCGACCACCTCGTGGACGGGGAACGCGCCCCGCGTCACCTGGCGGATGAGCCGTCCCGACACGTCATACAGGTACGCGTGCCGCCAGCCGTCGCGCTCGGACATCCAGAGGAAGGCCTTGCTGTCCGGCAGGAACCGGACCTGCTTCGCAAAGCCACCCACCTCCAGGTCCAGCCCCGCCACGAAGGTCTCCGGCCGCTCCTCGCGCAGCACGCGCCGACGCTTTCCGGACACCGGCTCCACCCCCGTCAGGTCCAGCCGCTTGCCGTCGCGCGAGAGGTGGAGGCTCAGCGCCTCGCCCCCATCGGGCCGCCAGCCGATGAAGAAGTCATGCGTTTCCTCCTCCACGGGAGCAATGCGCATCACGCGGCCCGTCGCCAGCTCCACGAGGTGGAGCTCCCGCTTCGGCAGCGGCGTGCCCGACTTCGCGTACGCAACCCACGTCACCCGCTCCAGCGCGGTGGAGTAGTCCACCACCGGCACCTTGTGGACGCCGCGCAGGTCCTCGCGCAGCACCGCCAGGAAGCGGCCATCCGGCGACCAGGGACTCTCCGGGATGCGCCAGCCGAGGTGCTCCTCCCCGGCGCGCTCCACCACCAGGCTCCCGTCCGCACCGCGCACGGCGAAGCCACCGCCGTCACGCTGCTCCGCGACGCCTCCTCCCGCAGGAGCCAGGACATGCGTCCGCGACAGCTCCAGCGCGGACCGGTCCTCCGGAGCGAGCGCGGTGACGCGGCCATCCGCCAGTCCCAGCCTGAAGACCTTCCCCTCGTGCTGGAAGACGATGCCCTTCTGGTCCGCGGTGATGGCGACCTCGAAGAACCGCGGCGCGGAGACGGGCTTGCCTGCCAGCCGAGAGAGCTGGGCCCGCAGCTCGGCGCCGGACACCAGCGGCGTCGCCACTCCCGTCCGGGCGTGGAAGAGCATCCACGTCCCTCCGTCCTTCGCATCCTCCGACCAGAACACCAGCCGGTCTCCCTCACGGAGCCATTTCGGGGGGACGAGGCTGTCGCGGATGAACGTCGGAAGCCGGCTGAACCGGTCGGCCAGGTCCAGCCGCTCCTGGAGCTTCGCGTCCGGGCCCGGCAGCGCCACGGCGGGCACGCTCGCGAAGGCCATCATCAGGATTCCAACAGCAAGCAAGAGGCGTCGCATGCCAGGAGCGTACGGAGCCGGATTCTGTAAGACCAATATCTCTTTCGACGTCGATTGAGACGGATATCGTCTGGATATGGAATTCCGCCAACTCCAGCTCTTCATCGCCGTCGCGGAGGAGCTTCACTTCGGCCGGGCCGCCGCCCGGGTGGGCATGGCACAGCCACCGTTCAGCCAGCAGATTCGCAGGCTGGAGTCGGAGCTGGGCGTGGAGCTCCTCACCCGGACGAGCCGGCGTGTGGCCCTCACCCCCGCCGGGAGCCGCCTGCTGGTGGACGCCCGCGCGCTGCTGGCGAAGCGCGCGGACGTCATCACCACCGTGCGGCAGGCGGCGCGGGGAGAGACGGGGACGCTGCGGGTCGGCTTCGTGGCGTCCTCGGCCTTCGGCGTGCTGCCCGACATCGTGCTCCGGTTCCGGACGCGGTTTCCGGGGGTGAAGCTGGAGCTCGACGACCGCGGGACGCTGAACGTCGGCGTCGCGCTCACCACCGGGGAGCTGGACCTGGCCATCGTGCGAGCGCCCTTCCAGCATGAAGGGGTGACGGTGGAGCGGCTGCTGCGGGAGCGCTTCGTGCTCGCGCTGCCCGCCCGGCATCCTCGGGCCCGTCAGAAGGTCGTCGCCCTGACCTCGCTGGCGAACGAGCCCTTCGTCCTGTTCCCCCGCAACTCGGCGCCGGGCCTGCACGACACGGTGACGAGCATGTGCCTCACCGCGGGCTTCTCTCCACGCATCGTCCAGGAGGCCAGCGCGTGGACCTCGGTCATCGGCATGGTCGAAGCGGGGCTCGGGCTCACCATCGCCCCGATGTCCTCCCGGGCGCTGCGTCCGAAGGGCGTGGTCTTCCGGACCCTGCGCGACGCTTCGGGCTACGCGGAGCTGTCGGTCGCCTTCGCGGGGCAGCACCCCTCCTCCGCCGCCGCGCACTTCCGCGCCGTGGCCCATGAGGCCGTCGCGCGCCGGCAGTGAGCCTCACGACGGCGCGCCCGCCTTCACCAGGGCGCGCCGCCGCTCGAAGCCCTCCGCGCCGCTACGGCATGGGCCGCGAGCCCGTCGACGGCGCCGACGGCACCGCGGGCCAGCCGTTGGGCCAGGTCAGCTGGTCGACGAGCATCACCCGCGCGGTGTGGGCGCTGTTCCACGCGTGGTAGACCATGTACGTGTCGCCGCCCGGCCCGGTGACGACGGAGTTGTGTCCCGGCCCCACCCAGCCGCTACCCGTCGTGAGGATGGGCGCGCCCAGCTTCGTGTACGGCCCCAGCGGGCTGGTGGCGCGCGCGACGCCCACGGCGTAGGTGCTGTTGTAGTACGCGTTACCGCTGTAGAAGAGGTAGTAGTAGCCGCCCCGCGCGACGACCCACGGCGCCTCGACGACGCCGCCCTCCCAGGCGAGGTTGTTGCTCATGAGCGTGCGGCGCGTGCCGACGAGCGCCAGGCCATCCGCCGACAATTGCTGCCCGTAGATGGGCGTCGGCTGCCCCACCGCGTTGCCGTCCGCCTTCCACACCAGGTACGGCACCCCGGCCGTGTCCTTGAAGAAGGTGGCGTCAATCATGCCCATCCCCGTGTCGTGCACGAGCGGCCGGCCCAGGTCCGTGAAGGGCCCGAGTGCGCTCGCCGAGGTCGCCGCGCCGATGGACAGCTTCCCGTTCGAGTGACGCGCGGTGTAGTACGCGATGAAGCGCGTACCCACCTTGTGGATTTCCGGCGCCCAGAAGTCGCCCGTCGCCCACGTGGGCTTGCTCGCGGAGGGGAAGATGTGGCCCGCGCCCGTCCACGTCACCAGGTCCGTCGACGTGCGCAGGCCAAAGGCGTTGGCCGCGCCACCCGACGTGCAGGCGGCGACGTACCGCGTCCCATCATGGATGACACCCGGGTCCGCGCAGTCCACGGGGACCACCGGGTTCTGGTACAGCCCGCCGCAGCCCGTGTACCGGAACGACATGCCGCACGCGCCCGAGCCGCTGAAGTACGGCTTCCAGCCGTTGGAGAGCACCGCGTACGAATTCGTGCCCTCGTTCGTGCAGCCCCTGCCCCAGAACACACGCCCGCCCACGTCGTCATACTGAGCGGTGTGTCCCGAGGGCCTCAGCCAGGACGCGGCGTAGGTGATGCGCGTGCTGCACGCGGTGGCCCCGGCGCAGTCCGTGTCGAGCGCCAGCACGCACGCGTTGTTGCCGGTGAAGTACGGCTTCCAGCCGTTGGAGAGCACCGCGTACGAGTTGGTGCCCTCGTTGACGCAGACGCCGTTCCACGTCACCAGGTCGCTCGCGATGTCGTACTGCGCCGTGTGCCCCGAGGGACGAATCCACCGGTCGCCGTAGGTGATGCGCGTGCTGCACGCGAGCGCCGCGGTGGTGGAGTCGACGGGAGCCTCGAGGTCGGAGCGCTCGTCGCCACAGCCGGATGCGAAGGTCGACAGGACGCTCGCGAACGCGAGGGCCAGGATGCGGGGGGACTTCCTCATGGGAACACCTCCAGGTGGAGGCGCGCGAGGTAGCACGAAATTCCCGACAAGTCAGCCAGACCCGCCTTCCATGGGGCATGCCCGACACATCGCCTTGACGACATATAACAGCGCTTATACATATCCAGCATGAGCACCGGCAAAGGTCCCACCCTGGGCACGCTGCTGCGGCACCTCGTCGAGCACCTCGACGGCGCCGTGGAGCAGGCCTACGAGCGCGCGGGGCTGGACTACCGTCCGCGCTACACGCCCATCGTCCGGACGCTGATGGCGCAGGGGCCGGTCTCCATCCGCGCGATTGCACAGCAGGCGCAGGTCAGCCACTCCGCCGTCAGCCAGACTGTCTCGCAGATGGTCACCGCCGGACTGGTGGAGCTCCAGCCCGGCGCCGACGCCCGCGAGCGCATCGTCGCGCTGACGCCACAAGGCCGCGCCATGCTTCCCGCCCTGGAGCGCCAGTGGGCGGCGACCAACGCGGCGGCGGACCAGCTCGACAAGGAGCTCTCCGCGCCGCTGTCCCGCGTCCTCGCCGAAGCGCTGGAAGCCCTGGAGCGCGAGCCCTTCGCTGCACGACTCGAGAAGGCGACCGCGAAGCTGAAGCCGTCACGCAAGAGCAGGTCCTGAGCGCAACGCCCCGACCCCATACCTGGAGCCCTCGATGCCTTCGCAAAGAAGCCTGACCGCCGCCCTGACGGCGCTGCTGCTCACGCTGTCCCCCGGCCCCGCGTCGGCCCAGGTCGCGCCCCCGCCCGAGCGCTCCGCGCCGCGCACCCTCTCCCCCGCCGAACGCGACGCCGCGCTGGCGACCATCATCGCGGCCATCCGCGAGTCCTACGTCCTGCCGGAGAAGGTCCCCGCCATCGTCGAGCGGCTGGAGCAGTCCCGGAAGGCCGGGCGCTACACCCTGGACGACGCGGCGATGCTGGCCGAGCGCATCACCACGGACCTGAAGGCCGCCAGCGGAGACGGCCACCTCTACCTCCTCTACAGTCCCACCGAGTACGCCGCCGAGCAGCGCAGGGTCGCGCACGCTCCGCCGGAAGAGGGAGAGGACACCGACGCGCTCATCCGCCGGCAGGCCCGCAGGAGCCACCACGGCCTCGCGGAGTTGAAGCTCCTGCCCGGCAACCTCCGCTACCTGCGCATCACCGGCTTCGAGTGGGTCCGCGACGAGACGGGCGCCGTCTACGACGAGGCGCTGCGCTTCCTGCGGGACGGCGACGCGGTGGTCATCGACCTGCGCGGCAACGGCGGCGGCGAGCACGCGGCCGTGCGCTACCTGGTCAGCCACTTCATGGACGGGGACCTCCTGGAGATGACCTTCCTGGCGGGCTCGAATCCACCGGTGCAGTCGCGCACCCTGGAGCACGTCCCGGCGGGACGACTCAAGGGCAAGCCCCTGTACGTGCTCATCGACGGCGGCGTGGCCTCCGCGGGTGAGGCCTTCGCCTACGACGTGGCGCAGTTCAAGCTGGGCGAGCTGGTGGGCACGAAGACGGCCGGCGCGGCCAACAACAACCGCTTCGTCCCCATCCGCCCCGGCTTCATGCTGAGCGTCTCCTTCGGCCGCCCGGTGCATCCGGTCACCGGCACCAACTGGGAGGGCGTCGGCGTCCCGCCCACCGTGGAGGCCCCGCCCGCCCAGGCACTGGAGACCGCCCAGCTGCTGGCCCTGAAGCGCCTGGCGGCGGCGCCCGGGGTGTCCCCCGAGGCCCGCGCCGACTACGAGTGGGCGCGGCTGGAGGTGGAGGCGCGCCTGCACCCCGTCTCCGTCGCGGCGGCCCGGCTGAAGTCGCTCGCCGGGCGCTACGGAGATGTCGAGGTGAGCGTGCGCGAGGGCGCGCTCTGGCTGGCCCGGCCCAACCGGCCCACGCGCCGCCTGTCACCGCTGACGGCGGACGGGCTGTTCGCCGTCGACGGCGCCGACAGGCTGCGCGTGAGATTCACGCCGAAGGCGCTGGAGACGCTGTGGCGGGGAGACCCGACTCCGCGGGTGTATCCGCGGAGCTGAGCGGCGCTAGTCACACGGCAGCATCAACGTGAAGCTCGCCCCCGAGCCGGGGCGGCTGGTGAGCGTGACGGTGCCCTCGTGGGCCTCCACCACCTGCTTCACAATCCAGAGCCCCAGGCCGAAGCCGCCCGCGAACTGCTCGCTGCCCGCCTGGGCGAAGCGCTCGAAGACGCGGGCGTGGTCCTTCTCGGGGATGCCCGGGCCGCTGTCTCGCACGACGACCCGGGCCCAGGGGCCTTCGCCCTGGACGCGCACGTGCACGGGAGCGCCCGGCGCGTAGCGGGCCGCGTTCTGCAGCAGGTTGGTGACAGCCTGCTCCAGCCGCATCCGGTCCCAGCAGCCCACGACGGGCTCCCGCGTATCCACCGTCACTTCGCAGCCAGCGCGGGCGAACTCCTCCGCGAAACGCTCCGCCGCGTCCGCGACGAGCTCCGCCATGTCGAACGACTCGCGCTGGAGCGCCGGAGCCCGGGCATCCGCACGGGAGACGTCGAGCAGGTTGTTGATGAGCTTCTCCAGCCGGCCGCACTGCACCTGGACCCGGTTCAGCCGGGCATTGAGCTGCTCCGGCGTCAGCGTGCCCTTCGACTGGGCGCGGACCAGGCCCTGCACGTAGAGCTGGAGCGAGGTGATGGGCGTCTTCAGCTCATGCGACGCGACGGAGAGGAACTCGTCCCGCGCGCGGACGGCGTGCTCCAACGCGGCGGTACGCTCGAGCACGCGCTGCTCCAGCTCCGTGTTGAGCCGGTGCAGTTCGTCCTTCGCCATGCTCAGCGCGGCGCTCTCGATGAGGTGCCAGTCGCCCCCTCTGCGCGTGAGGGCGAACTGGTGGTTGGCGACCACGTCCAGGATGTCGTGGGGCTGGCACCTGCCCAGGCAGTAGCTGCAGAGGCCGATGATGTTCCGGCCCCTGAAGGTCCCCGTGACGCGGGACTCGTAGTCGACGAAGCCGTTCCAGTCCGAGCGCTCCACCCAGTAGGTGTTGCCCGTCAGCCGCAGCCCGGCGAACCCCGCCGCCAGGGCCTGCTCCTCGCGCTCCACCCAGCCGCGCAGGGTGGAGTCCGGGTCGGGCTTGCCCGTGGCGGTGTACCAGTCGTGGTGGTCGATGATTTCAATCTGGTTGCGGCGCTCGCGCGCCTCGAGGTCCGGCACGGCATTGCGCAGGGCCGTCCGCGCGTCCCGGGCCGGCAGCGGCTCCGACGTCACCCAGAGGCACTTCTCGTTGCTGTCGAGCCCTGCCTTGAAATAGGGCACGAGCGTGTCCACGAGGTCCGCCTGCTCGTCGTAGAACTGGCAGAAGTGGGCGCCCCAGGGCAGGGAGCCCACGGCCGCAAGGCCACTGGGTCGAAGCTGTTCGTGCATGGGGTCCCCTTGCCGGTGAATGGCGCCGGCCTACAACACCGGGAAGCCGGCTGTCGTCCAGAACCATTCACTCGCACGGCGGCACGGCGGCACGGCGGCACGGCGGCACGGCGGCACGGCGGCCAGGGGGACACCCGCTGCTTCAGTCCAGCAGGTGCGGATTGCGGACGATGAGCAGGCCCGCCTGCACGGTGGCGGTGTAGTCGTTGAGCCGGCCGGCGGCCATGAGCGCGCTCACGTCACGGCTGCCGCCCTTCGCGAGCGCCTCGTCCACCTTCTTCTCGCCCTGGTTGTAGGCCGCGAGCGCCAGCCGCCAGTCACCGTACTGCGTGTGCAGGTCTGACAGCAGGGCGGCGGCGGCCTGCGTCTCGCGCGTCACGTCCAGCCGCTCGTCCTTCGTGGCGCTCACCTCCAGGCCGTAGCGGCGCGCCGTCTCCGGGATGAACATCCACACGCCCGCGCCGCGCATGCCGGGGGCCAGTGAGGGACGCCCGTCCGTCTCGGGCATGTTCGTCACCGCGGACTCCACCACCGCCACGGCCAGCAGCCCCTCGGGCAGGCTCTTGGCGCGAAGGCCCGTGAGCAGCGCCTCGCGGTGCGTCCCCAGGTTCGCCAGCGCGCGCTTCATGAAGGCGCGGCCCTTCTCCGTGCCGATGAGCCGGTTGAGCTGCTCCACCACCTTCGCGTCCACCACCACCGGCAGGTCTCCGGCGGGCTGGCTGGACTCGGCCAGCGCCTTCGCCTCCGCGAGCGTCACCGTGCGGCCGCGCGCCGCGCCCTCGGCCAGCGTCGCCAGGGGAAGGAGGACGAGGAAGAGCGCGGACAGCAGCGCCGCGGCGCCGTGGGCGCGGAAGGGACGGGGTTGGAACAGCATTTCGATTCTCCTCGCGGTGGGATGGGACATGCCGGTGGCTCCGGCGGGAAGGGACGGCGTGCCTGGAAGGGTGAGCGCCGCTTGCAGCAGACAGCGGGCATACGCGTGCGCCTGGGCCCGGCCGCCCGCCACCAGCGCCTCGTCACACGCCAACTCCTGCAGCGAGACGAGCCAGCGCGACAGCATGTGCGCGGCGGGATGCCAGAAGAAGACGCCGGTGAGGACCAGGCGCGCGAAGGCCAGGTGCGTGTCGCGCTGGCGGTGGTGCTGCAACTCGTGCAGCACCGTGAGGCGCAGCGACTCCGCGTCACCGAGCACGGACGGAGGCACCACCACCCACGCGGACGGCCCGCCGCGCGGGCGCGGGAACCATGCGGAGAAGGCGGGCGTGCCCTCCTCGCCCAGCACCACCCGGACACGGCCCACGCCGCGCACCTGGGGCCAGGACTCCAGCTGGCGCAAGAGGCGCTGGTGGCGCACGAGCGCCCGGACGGTAAAGACAGACGCGCCCAGCGCAATCACAAGCGCGGCGGCGGGAAGGATGGGCAAGGACGTGGGCAAGGACTCGCGAGGGCTCGCGGCGGCGGGCCGGGGCGGCGGCGCATCCCAGGCGGGCCCAGGCAGGCGTCCCGCATGCCGCGCCACCGAGCGCTCGAAGGTGAAGAGCGGTCCGGCCGGGGACACCGCATGCGCCAGGGTGGCCACGAGCGGCAGGACGAGCGCCAGCAGCAGCGCGCCCCGTCCCACGCGCAAAGACTGGCGCGCGGACAGCGGCGCCCCCAGTCGAGCGAGGACCGCCAGCGCCAGCCGCGAGAGCAGCAGCGCCACCGGCAGCAGCAGGGCCACGGCCAGATAGAGGGAGGCGAGCTCCCGGAGGACGGCGCTCATGACTTGTCCCCCTTCGCCTTGAGCAGCTTGCGGATCTGCTCGACCTCGTCGGGGGCCAGCGGCACGGCCTCCACCAGCCGGGCCACGAGCGCGGACGGCGTGCCGGAGAAGAGCGTGTCCACCAGGTGGCGCACGCTCTGCGCCTCGTACGCCTCGCGCGGCAGCACCGCCGAGTACAGGTGCCCCCGCCCCTGCTTGCGGCTGCGCACCACGCCCTTCTGCTCCAGGATGCGCAGGACGGTGGACACCGACGTGTACGCGAGCGCGCGCTCCGGCGGCAGCGCGGCGAGCACGTCCGCCACGCTCACCTCACCCTGCTTCCACACGAGTTGCATCAGCTCGAGCTCCACCGGCGTCAACGGCCGGGGCGCTTCGGGCTCGGGTTTGCTGGCCACGAGATTTCCTCCGTGGCCAGCAAACTACTAAGTCCTTAGTTGTTCGTCAACTAAGTCCTTAGTTGATTCTCCGTGGGTCGTCTCGGCGCGGAGGCCTCAGACGCCCAGCGCCTCGCGCAGCTCCGGCAGGCGCGCGGCCTTCACCGCGCCGAAGACGAAGCGGTCCGGCCGCAGCACCACCACGTCGGCGGCCTGGCGGGAGAACCACTCCGTCAGCTTCCCGGTGACGTCCACCACGGCCGGGGCCTCGGACTTCGCGGCCTCGGGGCGGAACGTCACCAGCCGGCCGCCCAGGGACTCGGCCAGCTCGCGCGCCGCGGTCAGCTCCGCCTGGGGCGCGTCCCAGCGGCACATCACCGTGAAGTCGTTTCCCAGGGCGTCGTCGAGGAGCACCTCCTCCCCCGACTCCAGCCGCACGCGGGGCTGGATGAAGTACGTGCCCTTGCCGCCGAAGTAGAAGCCGTTCTCGTGGATCGGGGGCTGCTTGAACTTGAAGCCCTGGATGAAGTCGCGCACGCTCGGAATCCGCTGCACCGTGCGCATCAGCGCGTCGCGGGCCGCGGCCAGCACGGGGTTGCGCGCCAGGAACAGGTGCCCCACGCGCACGCACAGCTTCTGCACCTCCGCCACGTGCGGGCGGCGCTCCGCCTCGTAGGTGTCCAGCAGCGCCGCGGGCGCCTGCCCGTGAATCACCCGCTTCAGCTTCCAGGCGAGGTTCGCCGCGTCGCGCAGGCCCGACACCAGGCCCTGGCCCATGAAGGGCGGCATGGTGTGCGCCGCGTCGCCCAGCAGGAAGATGTTGCCCTCGCGCCAGCGCGCCGCGCTGAGGCAGTGGAACGTGTACACCTGCGCGCGCTCGATGTGGACGCGCTCCGGGTCGATGTACGGCGCGATGAGCTTCGCAATCGTCTCCGGCCGCTCCAGCTCCTCGCGCGTCTCGCCGGGGAGCATCATGAACTCCCAGCGGAGCTGATTGACGGCGCCCGTCGCCACGAAGGCGGGGCGCTTCGGGTCGCACACGAAGCGGCAGATGTCGGGCGCCTCGCCCTTGATGGTGCCGGACACCGCCAGCCAGGGCTCGCCATAGGCCTTGCCCGCCATGGGGATGCCCAGCGACTTGCGCACCGCGCTGCGCGCGCCGTCACACGCCAGCAGGTAGCGCGCGCGCACCGTGTGCTCCTCGCCGCTGGCCACCTCGCGGTAGCGCACCGTCACCCCGTCGGGGCGCTGGTCCGCGCTCTCGAAGGCCACGCCCTTGCGCAGCTCCACGTGCGGGAAGCGGCGCAGGCCGTCGCGCAGCGCGCCCTCCAGCAGCGGCTGGTGGAAGAACCACAGCGGCGTGTGCCCGAAGCCGAAGTCCGCCTCGCCCGTATGAATCTCGGCGAAGCGCTTGCCGGAGCCGCCCACGTACTCGGCGAAGCGCGTCTCCCGCATGTCCTTCTGGAGCAGCTCCAGCAGCCCCGTGGCCTGGTAGATGCGCAGTCCCTCGTCGTCGCACGAGAAGGCCCGCGGCTCGCCGTGCGGAGCCACATCCCGCTCCAGCAGCAGCGTCCGCACGCCCATCAGTCCGAGCAGGTTGCCCGTGAGAGCGCCTACCGGACCGCAGCCGCTGATGATGACATCGACCTGCATGTCGGACTGTTGGCTGTCGCAACCCATGGAGCCTCCCGGGGTAATCTCAAGCATATTGATTAACCAAAGGGTGTGACCACGCTGTGACGGCGTTCACAGGTTTTCACGGCTTCCGCCCAGAGTGGCGAGCTGCCGTATAGCGGGAAACCCACATGACAAGGATTGTCAGTGCTGGGGCAATCCCTACCCGTGACGGAGGCCCTGGCCCGTCGTGCTAGGTTGGCGCTCCTCCCAACCTCGGGGGGCCGGGGAGGACATGGCAGGAGACGACGCGGCAGGCACGCACGACTACCGCCTGGAGCTGCTGGGCGAAGCCCGGCTTCGGAGCGGCGAGGGACTCATTCCCCTGGAGCGGCGCACGGCCGGAGTGCTGGCGTGGCTCGCGCTCGAAGGGCCGCACCCCAAGTACCGGCTCGCGGGCCTGCTGTGGGCCGAGTCCAGCGAGACGACGGCGCGCAACAACATGCGACAGCTCTTGCGCCGCCTGCGGCTCGCGTGTGGCGCGGAGCTGGTGCAGGGCGTGGACGTGCTCTCGCTCTGCGAGCGCGTCATCGCGGACGCATCGGAGCTGCAGGCGCACGTGCTCGCGGGGCGCCACGCCCAGGCCCTGCAACTGGATGGCGTGTTGCTGGGCGCGCTGGAGTACGAGGACTGCACCGAATTCCAGGCGTGGCTGGAGGGCGCGCGGGAGCGGCTGGACAAGCTGCGCCGCCGGGCCGCGGCGCTGGAGTCCGAGGCGTGCGAGCGCCGGGGAGACCTGTCGGGCGCGCTCACGCTCGCGGAGCGGCTCCTGGGCATGGACCCGTACTCGGAAGAGGCGTGGCGCCGGCTGATGCGGCTGCACTACGTGTCCGGGGACCGGATGGCTGCGCTCAACGCCTTCGAGCGCTGCCGCCGCCTGCTTCGTGAGGAATTGGACACCACGCCGCTGCCGGAGACGGTGGCGCTGGCGCGCGAAATCGAGCGCGGCCCGACGGCGGCCAAGCCCGGCCCGCCGCCGAAGCCGAAGCTGCCGCTGTCCGTGCTGCGCCCGCCGGTGCTGGTGGGACGCGAGCGCGAGTGGGCGCGCATGGAGGCGGCGTGGGAGGCGGGGCAGACCATCTTCCTCGCCGGCGAGCCCGGGGTGGGCAAGACGCGCCTAGCGCATGACTTCGCCGCGTCGCGCGGCACGCACTTCATGCTGGAGGCGCGGCCCGGCGAGCAGAACGTGCCCTATGCCTCGCACGTGCGGCTGGTGCGGCAGCTGTTGGCCCGGGTGCCGGACCCGAAGCTGGAGCCCTGGGTGCGGCGCGAGCTGGCGCGGCTGTTGCCGGACCTGGCCGGGCCGGAGGGGCCGCCCCCGCCCATGGCGGACGAGGCGGACCGCAGCCGCTTCCTCGAGGCGCACTGCCAGCTCATCTACCAGCTCTGCTCCGGCGTGGACGCGCTCGTCGCGGACGACTTGCAGTTCATGGACTCCGCCACCGCCGAGTTCGCGGTGCTGATGCTGTCGCGCCGCCATCCGCCCGGGCCGGGAGGCCGCTTCCCGCGCTTCATCGACACCTACCGCAGCGACGAGCTGTCCCCCGAGGCCGTCGTCTGCGTGCAGCAGCTGGTGGTGGCGGGGCTGGCCGTCGTCATCGAGCTGCAGCCGCTGGGCGTGGACGCGGTGGGCGCGCTGCTGGGCAGCCTGGACTTGCCCGGCGCCGAGCGACTCACGCGAGACGTGACACGGCACACCGGCGGCAACCCGCTCTTCATCACCGAGACGCTCAAGGACCTGCTGGAGACGGGCGGGCTGGAGCGCGGCTGGCCCGAGCACGTCACGCCCTCCGTCCGGCTGCGGCAGCTCATCCAGCAGCGCCTGGAGCGGATGTCCGCGCCGGCGCTTCAGGTGGCGCGGCTGGCGGCGCTGGCGCGCACGGACTTCGGGCTGGAGCTGGCCAGTGAAGTCCTGGAGATGCCGGCCCTCTCGCTCGCCACGCACGTGGCGGAGCTGGAGGCGGCGCAAATCTTCCGGAGTGAGCGCTTCACCCACGATTTGCTCTTCGAGGTGGTGCGCCAGGGTGTGCCACGCTCGCTGGCGGCCCTGCTCCACCGGAGGCTCGCGGCGGCGCTGGAGGTGCGCCGGGCCGCGCCGGCGGTGGTGGCGCAGCACTGGCTGGAGGGCAACGAGCCGCGCCGCGCCGCGCCCTTCCTGGTGGCCGCCGCCAACGCGGAGGCTGGAGCCCTGCGCCACCTGGAGGCCGCCGTGCTGTACCACCGCGCGGCCGCGCTCCTGGAGGAGACGGGGAACGCCGACGAGGCCGCGCGCGTCAGGGCGCGGGCCCGGGGCATCCCCAGCGCCTGACGCGGCGCTCCAGGCCCGGAGCGTGCATCCTCCCCGGGCCCACGGCTCTGCTCGGAATCACACTTCGACATGCCCGACTGGTCAGGTGCCCGCTCGCCCTGCGGTGCAAATTCTCAAAGCATGACTACGACCCTTGAACATGTCGGTTTCAACAAGATGACGTCGCTGTACCCCGAAGAGCACGAACTGCTGGCGCCTGAACAGGTGGCCGTCACGCCGCAGAACGCGGCGCGACTGCGGCAGAAGGCGAGCCAGTGGCTCACCCGCGCACAGAAGGAGTTCCATGACGCCCTCTTCGCGCGCGACGGCTCCGATGAGGGGCTGGACCGCTACGCGAGCGCCCGCGCGGAGCTGGACTCGGCAGAGGCCTGGGCCCTGCGCGTTGCGGAAGCCGTCGGCAGGCAGCGGGACTGAGGGCCGAGGGGCCCCGTGGCCCACCACCCGAAGAAGGTGGCGCGAGGGCGGGGCCTGACGCCCTACCTCAGGCCACTTCCGGCGCAAAGACAGACACCGTGGGGAGAGGTCAGCGGGCGGCGCCCGTGGAGCCCCCCGCCAGCGGCGCGGGCTCGGCGGCCCTGGCGCGCTCGCCGTAGGGGAAGCGGTCCTTGAGCTTGAGCAGGTGCTTCTCGAAGAGGTTCCAGCTCACCAGCGCGATGCCCAGGGAGAGCGCGGCGGCCACGACGTAGAAGACCAGCTGCATGGGGAAGTCGGAGCCGAACACCGGCTTGAGCGGCGTGCGCAGGAAGGACGTCCGCCGGAGGATGGCGTCCAGCGGCGAGTGGATGAGGTAGATGGCGTAGCTGTACTTGCCGTAGGTGCGCAGCAGCTTCGAGGAGAAGAAGCGGTTGAGCGGGTGGCCCGGCGCGACGGCCACGGCCCGGTGGACCACGGCGCCGAAGAGGACGGCGATGGCGGTGTAGCCCACGGTCCGGTTCACCGTGTGGAAGGCCGGGCCGACGGGCAGCACGACGAGGGTGAGCACCACCGGCACCGCCGCCCACACGGCGTAGCGCATCCAGGGGAACGCCTTCAGCCCCACGCCCTCCGGGTGGCGCAGCGCCAGGGACAGGAGCGCGCCGACGGCCAGCGAGTCCACGCGGCAGAACGTCACCACGTAGGTGCTCTCGATGCTGGCACCGTAGAGGGTGAGCCCCACGCGCACGAGCATGGCCATGGCGATGGTGCCGAGGCACAGGCGGATGGCGCCGCGGTAGGACACGGCGGCGATGAGGAAGGGCCAGACGATGTAGAACTGCTCCTCAATCGCCAGCGACCACACCACGCCCAGGATGGGGTGCGTGGTGTCCACCCACAGCTGGTAGAAGTTGGAGAGGTAGAGCAGGTACCACGTCGCTCCCTCGGTGGTGATGCGCTGGTCCAGGTTGAGGCGTCCGGCCAGTGACGGCAGCACCAGGAAGGAGACGGCGAGGGCCAGGTAGTAGAGCGGGAAGATGCGCAGGAAGCGGCGCATGTAGAAGTTGCGGAAGAAGAACGGCTGCCCCTTCGCCTCCCAGAGGATTCCGGTGATGAGGAAGCCGGAGAGGACGAAGAAGAGGTCCACGCCCGTCCAGCCGGCGCCGGCCAGCCACCACGTCGCACGGCCCACGGCGCTCTGGTCGCTCAGGTGGGTGGTGTGGAAGAAGACCACCATGAGGACGGCGAGGCCTCGCACCCCGTCGAGCACGGGCAGGTGGCCCTGCAGGCGAGGAGCGTGCGCCGCCGCGGCATCCGGGCGGGCGAGGTTGGCGGACATGACGGTGACTCTCCTCGGGGTTTCCGTGCACGGCCCCTCTCCTCGCGCACGACGGCCCGACTCTTACCAACGCGTGAAATTTCCAACAAGACCGGGAACCTGGGCCCGGGCCGCGTCGCGAGTCTCCGCGCTACAGGGCGACCAGCCGGACGGGCGCTCCCCTTCATCCGGCCGGGGCGCCACGCGCGAGGCCACCGTGGCGGCAGCGCGCCCGGAGTGGATCTCGAGACCCGCCGCAGACAGGGAACGGCTCCGCACGGCGCGGGCCTTGGAAGCCCGGCAACCGCCTGCGGGCTTGGGAAAAAGACACGGCCCGGTGAAACTCCCGGACGGCTCGTGACACAGAGGGGCCGTGGCCTTTCTCTCCGCGGTGAAGATGGTGCTGGCAGGTGCGCCCCCGTCCGACATGGACCGGGAGCGGGCCCTGCTGCGCCGTGCACGTGCCGGCGACCCCGCCGCCTTCCGGACGCTGTTCGAGCGCCATGCCCCCGCCGTGTGGCGCTTCCTGCGTGACTTGCTCCGCGACGAGGCCGCCGCCGACGAGGCGACGCAGGAGACCTTCGTCCGCGCCCACGGGCGGCTCGGCGCGCTGCGCGACGAGGACCGGCTGGGCGCGTGGCTTCTGGGCATCGCCCGGCACGTGTACCTGGAGTCCCGGCGCGGCCGCGGCGTGCACGTGGACGTGGACGACGAGGAGCACGCCAGCCGCGTGGAGGCCGTGCTCCCCACGCCCACGCCGGAGGACCTGCTGCTGGACCGCGAGCTGGAGGGCCTGCTGGCGGACGCGCTCGGCCTGCTGCGCGAGGAGCGGCGCTCGGCGCTGCTCCTGCGCATCGACCACGGCCTTCCCTACGAGGAGATTGCGTCGGTCATGGGTTGGTCCCTGCAGAAGGTGAAGAACGAAATCCACCGCGCCCGGCTGCAGCTCCGCGAGCAGCTGGCCGCCCATGTGGGAGGCCGGCCGTGAGCGCATGCCGTGAGGGAGAGCTGGACGCGCTGCTCGCCGGAGAGCTGTCCTCCGAGGACGCCGCGCGCGTGGATGCCCACGTGGACACCTGCCCCGCGTGCCGGCACGCCCTGACGTGGCTGCGTCTGGAGCGCGGGTGGATGGCCCAGCGCGCGCGCCGCACGCCCGCGCGCCCCGCGCTGAGCTTCTCCGCGCTGGAGGCCCGCCTGGCCCGGCCCGCCCCCCCACCCTGGGTGCCCCTGGCGGGCAGCTGGGCCAACTGGGGGAAGATGATGATGGCCGCCGCCGCCACGGTGGCCTTCGTGGGCCTCAGCCTGATGCCGGGCGGGCCCACGCCCCTGGGCGACGAGCCCCGCGGCCGCGACGTGCGCATGATGGGCGAGGCGTGCGAGGACCCCTCGGGTGAGGCCGTGGCAGCGCTCGAGGCCGCCCTGGGCGCGTGCCTCGTGGCCTCGCCCATCATCTCCTCCCGCTGAAGGCCACGGGCTCGCAGGCCCTGGAACAGGAAAAGACCCCCGGAGCCTGAGCGGCGCCGGGGGTCTTCTCACTTCAGCGCGTCGCGCACGCGCCTCACGGCACGCTGCGCGGGATGTTCGTGTTCGCGTACTCGAGGGCGTCGGCGGCCTGCACCAGGCCGAAGCCGTACTGACTGTCCCGCCCGGCGGGGCCCAGGTCCTTGGCGCTCTTCTCCAGCACGTCGCGCAGCTGGGCCGCCGTGAGGTCCGGGCGCGCGCTCCACAGGAGGGCGGCCGCGCCCGCCACGTGGGGCGTGGCCATGGAGGTCCCCGACTGCACCAGGTAGTCCGAGCCGGTGACGTCCACCGTCACCTGCAGCCCGATGAGGTCGCCCTTCATGGTGTTGGCGACGTCCAGGGGCACCCACGCCGTGGGCACCCAGATGCCGGACGACGCGCCGAGCGTGAAGCCGCCTTCCGGGTTCTCCGTGACGTTGTTGCCGATGATGACGGCCTTGGCACCCGCCTGGATGGCATTGCGCGCCTTCTCCTCGAAGTAGAGGCCGCCGCCGCGGTCCACGTACGCCACGAAGCCCGAGCACGTGGCCTCCTCGCCGCACGAGGTGACGCTGTCCCCCAGGCCGCAGTTGACCAGCCGGCCCGTGTACGAGCTGATGGCCGAGTACTCCAGCGGGTCTGACGTGAAGTGCGTCCCCACCGCCGCGACATCCGAGAACGGGGAGGCGCCGACGATGCCGGCGCTCAGCACGTCCACGCCCGGCGCCACCAGCGACACCTGCTTGCCGAACTGCGAGAAGGGAGCCCACTCGCCCTTGAAGTTCACCGCGCCCACGGCCACCACGGCATCATAGGCGGCGGGATACGCGACCCGGTCCGCACCCGAGTTGCCGGTGGCCGCGAAGGCCAGCAGGCCGCCCTGCAGGGCCTTCTCGAAGGCCGCCTTCTCGTCTTCATCCGGGGAGTTCGAGCCCAGCGACAGCGAGGCGATGTCCGCGCCCTGCGAGCTGCACCATTCGATGGCGGCGACGACGTCGTCCGTCTTGCCACTGCCCTTCACATCCAGCACGCGGGCAATCAGCAACTGCACGGTGGGCGCCACGCCCGCCACGCCATTGGGCTCCTTGCCCGGGCGCACCTTGCCCCCCACGCCGAGCTGCGCCGCGATGGTGGCCGCGGTGTGCGTGCCATGGCCTCCGCCGTACACGTAGACGCCATCCTGCTGGGTGCGGTCCAGCGGCCCGTCGCCCGGGATGATGTCTTCGTTGTCGATGAAGTCCATGCCGCCGATGTAGGCCGCCTTCAGCTCGGGGTGCCGGTCATCCCAGCCGCTGTCGATGACGCACACCTTGATGTTCGTGCCCGACGCGCTGCCCGTGTCCAGCACACCGTCGTTGTTGGCATCCCAGACATCGGTCGCCTGAATCATCTTCAGGCCCTGGGTGTACTCACCCACGGAGCCGACGGTGTTGGCGGCGTGCAGCCAGGTGCTGGTGGGCAGCCGGGGCAGCCCGAAGGCGTGCACCGTGCGGTTGGGCCGCACCGACACCACGTCCGGATTCTTCGCGAGCGCCTCGCGCGCCTCGGCCGACAGCCGCGCGGACACGAGGTTGAGGTCGGGGAAGCGGCGCTTCACCCGGCCGCCCACCCGCGCCACGTCGCCGGCGAACGCGTCCGCGCTGGCCTTGGCGCTCGCGGACACGCGAGGCCGGAACTTGATGAGCACGTCCTCCAGCCCATCATCCGACGTCAGCGCCTGGGCCCGGGGCGGCTTCGGCAGCGACTCCTCGACGGTCCCCGGACAGGCCTGGGGCTCCACCTCGGGCGGCTTCTCCTCGCTACAAGCCACCAGGCCTCCCACCAGCCCAAGCCAGACCCAACGCTTCATGTCGTTCTCCTTACACGCCCCGGCCAGCGAGTCGTGTGCGGCTTCCCTTTCCGGCGCTCAACCGGGGCCGGATGGAACGAGAGGACAGCCTGTCCCGTTCCCGGCGCGCAAGTTAAGCACGCATGCCGGCCGGCCGCTCGGGCGGCTGTCCGCCGGACAACGAGCTTTTGACGTCCGCCACCGCTCGTGCGTGGAGCGGCGGACGTTGTGGACCGCCGAAACAGGGGATTTCAGGCGTCCGCGCTGTCCACACCGAAGATGCGCAGCGCGTCAGCGTCGTACGTGGCGAGCTGGCGCTGCGTCTCGGCGGCATCCCAGCCCAGGCGCGGCGCCATCACCTCGGCGGCCACGCGGGCGGCGGCGCGGCCCAGATCACGCGTCTCGAAGGCCACCTTGAGGCGGCGGACGAGCAGGTCGGACAAGGTGTGCGCGAGCTCGTGGGTGACGCCCCACGCGGCCTCGGCGGCGCGGTAGGGCAGGCCCTGGGCGAGCGGCCGGGCCAGCGCGGGCTCCTCGCGGGTGAGGGCCCACACGCGGCGCCAGCGGCTGCCGTAGGCGCGCACCAGGTGCACGGCGGTGGCGTCGTCACCGACCTCCGCGCGAGCGGCGGCGAACTCCGCGTCCATGCTGGGGATGTCTCCGCCGGGCAGGGGCAGCGTCTCGGTGGGCGACTTGCGGCGGGCCTGTCCCAGGTGGCGCTCCACGGCGTCCACCACGTCGCGGGCCATGACCCGGTACGTGGTGAGCTTGCCGCCGCTGATGGCCAGCACGCCCGAGGTGCTCACGTCGATGGCGTGCTCGCGGCTCGCGCTGCCCGCGTCCGTCGGGGCGCGGTGATAGCCGCTGGCGACGAGGGGCCGGATGCCGGCCCAGGCACTGACGACGTCCTCGCGGGTGAGGTGGGCGGCGGGGAAGAAGGCGTTGGCGGACTCCAGGAGGTAGGCCACGTCGGCCTCGCTGGCGCGCACCTCCGCGGGGTGGGCGCGCGTGGACGTCTCCGTGGTGCCGATGATGGTGAAGCCCTCGGCGGGCAGCACGAACATGACGCGCCCGTCCTTGGGGGACAGCAGCGTGAGCGCATCGCGGTGGCCCAGGCGCTCGCGCGGCACGGCGATGTGGACGCCCTTGCTGCCACGCACCGCGGAGCTCATGTGGTCCGGAGCGTCGAGCTTGCGGATTTCATCGCTCCACGGTCCGGTGGCATTGACGATGGCGCGGGCGCGCACGGTGACTTCCTGACCGGTGAGGTGGTCCACCACCACGGCGCCGCGGGCCTGCCCCTCGTGCAGCACGAGGCTGCGCACGGCGGCATGGTTGAGCACGGTGGCGCCGGCCTCGGACGCGCCCACGGCGTTGGCCAGGGTGAGGCGCGCGTCGTCGGTGGCGGCGTCGTAATAGCGCGCACCGCCCTTGAGCCCGTCCGCGCGCAGGCCCGGCTCCATCTCCTGCACCTGGCGCAGGCTGAGTCGCTGGTAGCCCTTCACGTTCCGGAAGAGCGACAGGGCGTCATAGAGCATGAGGCCCGCGTTGAGCTTCCACCGGGGCACACGCGCGCCCTCGTAGACGGGCCAGATGAAGGCCAGGGGCCGCACCAGGTGCGGAGCCAGCTGGAGCAGCCGCCGGCGCTCGATGCTGGACTCGAAGACGAGCCCGAGGTGGCCGTGCTCCAGGTAGCGGAGGCCGCCGTGGATGAGGCGCGACGAGCGGCTGGACGTGCCGCTCGCGAAGTCCTCGCGCTCGACGAGGGCGACCTTGAGTCCGCGCAGCGCGGCGTCGCGAGCCGAGCCGGAGCCGGTGACGCCTCCGCCGATGATGAGGAGGTCGAACTCCTGCGTGGCCAGCGCGCGCAGGCGGTCCGCGCGGGGAGGAGGCGGTGGGACTTCAGCCTCGGATGACGGCTGGCGGAGCGCGGCGGATTCGGAACGCACGGAGAGAGTTTAATGCCACGGCACCGACACGGCAGTGGAATTCAATGCGACGCGTCAAGAGTGATACAACGCGTATGGCTCGCGAGGGCTTCCGGGTGTTGAAGACGGGTCAACGCGCGAGGGAGGCAGCCTTGCGTGTCCTGGGGAAGACGGCTAGGAGGCGACCGCCCCACCCCTTTCCTCCCGGGTCGAGCCCCCGTGCTGAACCGTGACGACCGACGAGACCTGGCGTGCCTGGGCCTGATGGTCCTGGTGTACGGGCTCGCCGTCGCGCCGGTGGTGCACGCGGTGGTGGGGCACGGTGGTGGGGGTGGACACGTCCCGCCCGCCCACACGCATGGCGCGGGTGAGCGGGCGCACTCGCACGGCCCGAAGCGGGATGTGCCGGATGACGCGGCACCGGGCAAGGGCCATGGGCCGGGCGGGCACCAGCATGCGACGGGCTCGGTGGAGCACCTGCACGCGCTGGCGGCCTCCTGGACGGTGGTGGAAGCGCCGCGAGTCCGGGCGGTGTCGTGGTTCGCACAGGTCCTGCGAGGGCCGTCACGTGCACCCGGCTCGGCGCCTCGCCTGACGGCGATGCCGCAGGGCCCGTAGTCGCGGGGACGGACATCCAAAGTGCATCCCGGTGCGTAGGTGTCGCGCGGTCGAAGCGGCGCCTGCGGGCCTGTGCCTTCGTCCGTTCCGTGTATCCGTCCTGCCGGTGGAGCCGTCCACCGGGGAGACGCGTGCGCCGTGGTGTGTCCACGGGTGCGTGAGTCCCCGGGACGTGTCTTTGCGCCGCTGTCTGTCATTGCGTGCCCGTGCTCTTCGTTACCGCGTTGTCGGCGTGTGTCCTCGCCGTGTCACCAGCCGTTGCCCCGGAGGGAGGACGTGCGTCCGACGCCCCGCCTCCGGCCGTGGCGTCCACAGCCGTGAAGGCAGACATGGGAAGCCAGGCCACTCCCGGGCCCGGCACGGGGACGAGCGCCCCAGCCACCTCCGCGCCCGGCGCGACGGGCGTCGAGGCCTCCGGCGACCGCCAGCCAACGGAGCCTTCCGAGCGGGCTGCCGGCGCGGAGACCCGCGGCAACGCCGGTCCCCCAGGCGCTGAGCTGCCGGGCAGCAACCCCGGGACTGCGGCTCCGGGTGTCGACGCGGCCGTGCCAGCACAGGGCCAGGGCGAGGAGCCTCACACGTCCGAGCAGGCCGGCGTCGCGGAGCCCTCCGCGGCCGACGAGCCTGCCTCCCGGGATACCGCCGCGAAGTCCGGGCCTCCGTCCCAGGACTCCACCGAGAAGTCCCCGGAGGCCCCGTCCACGGTGGTGCGAGGCACCCGTCCCACGCAGAGCGCGGCCGAGGTGACGCTCGGCCGGGACATCCTGGACGCGGCCCCGAGGACGAGCGCCGTGGACCTGCTCCGCGCGGTGCCGGGCCTCGTGGCCTCGCAGCACAGCGGCGAGGGCAAGGCGCACCAGCTCTTCCTGCGCGGCTTCGATGCGCTGCACGGCCAGGACGTGGAGTTGGACGTGGGCGGCCTGCCGGTGAACGAGGTGAGCCATATCCACGCGCTCGGCTACGCGGACACCAACTTCGTCATCCCGGAGGTCGTCCGCGAGCTCGAAGTCACGGAGGGCTCGTACCGCGCGTCGCAGGGAGACTTCGCCGTCGCCGGCACGGTGCGCATGGACCTGGGCGTCGAGGAGCCCGGCGTCCACCTCGCGGGCACGCTGGGGCAGTACGGCCAGCGGCGGCTCGTCGTCACCGTGCGCCCGGGAGACGACGAGGGCACCTTCGCTGCGGTGGAGCTGGGCGAGGGCGACGGCTACGGCGCGCAGCGCGGCTACGGGCGGGCTTCCCTGCTCGCGCAGGCCACGACGAAGCTGGGCGACGGGCTCACGGTGAGGGCGCTCGGCGGCAGCTACGTCACGCGGTTCGACTCGCCGGGCGTGGTGCGCGAGGACGACCTGCTCGCGGGCCGCCGCACGTTCTTCTCGCCCTCCACCGCGAGGCAGGGCGGCACCGTGACGCGGCATCAGCTCCTCCTGGGCTTCGAGCTGCCCCGGACGGGCAAGGGGCGCACGAAGCTGGAGGTCTTCGGCATCCTGTCGGACCTGCGGCTGCGCAACAACTTCACCGGCTACCGCGTGGACGAGCGCGGAGACGGACTGGAGCAGACGAACGATGGCACCACCCTGGGCGCGCGTGCCGAGCACCGCCGGAGCGTGACGGCGTTCGGCCGCCCCGTCGCGCTCGAGCTGGGCCTCGGCGCCCGGCGCGACGGCGTGGAGCAGACGCAACGGCGTTACCGTGAGTCGGACGGCACCTTCTTCTCGGACGAGGTGGACGCGCGCATCACCCAGACGGACGTGTGGGGCTGGGCGGAGGCGCGCATGGCGCTGGGCCGCTGGGCGCTGCGCCTGGGTGGGCGCGCGGACGCGCTGGGCGTGGAGGTCTTCGACGCGCTCGCCTTCAGCGACCCGCGTTACTACGACGGGCGTGGCTACGCACGCAGCGCCTTCGGCATGCACCTGGGCGCGAAGGCGGGCGTGGAGTACGCGCTCGGAGACGCCGCGGACACCTGGCGCCTGTTCGCCAGCTACGGTGACGGCTTCCGCTCCCCGCAGGCGCGGAGCCTGGCGGAAGGCGAGCGCACGCCCTTCGTGTCCGTGAAGGGCGCGGAGCTGGGCGCGCGCCGCGACGGCGAGCGCTGGGCCGCGCAGGTCAGCCTCTTCGGCTCGCAGGTGGCCAACGACTTCTTCTTCGACCACGCGGTGGGCAGCACCGTGTACACGGGCGAGACGCTGCGCTCGGGCGTCTCCGCGGCGGTGCAGGCGCGGCCGGTGCGAGGGCTCGTCACGGCGCTGAGCGCCACGGTGGCGCATGCGTACGTCACGGCGACGGACACGCTGCTCCCCTACTTCGCGCCGCTGGTGGCGCGCGCGGACGTGGGCTGGGAGCGCCCGGTGACGTGGGCCTGGCTGGGCGGCACGGGCGCGACCTTCTCGGTGGGCACGGGGCTCACGTTCCTCGGCCCGCGTCCGCTGCCCTTCGACGAGCGCAGCCGCACGGTGTTCCTCGCGGACGCGTACACGGCGGTGAGGCGCGGCGAGCTCGGCCTTCGGCTGGAAGTGAAGAACGCACTCGACTCGCGCTGGCGCGACGGTGAGTTCGTCTACAGCTCCCGCTTCGACGCGGAGTCCGTGCCGAGCCTCGTGCCGGCGAGACATTTCACCGCGGGGTCGCCTCGGATGGCCTCGCTCACCCTGGAGGTCCACCTGTGATTCGCAGACACGTGCTGATGGGCGCGCTCGCCCTGGCCCTGAGCGGCTGTGGCAGCGAAGCGGAGCGCCGCGCGTTCCCCGTCGAGGTGAAGGGAACGCTTCCCAGCGGCGCCAACGAGAAGGGCTGGACGGTGACGCTGGAGTCCGCACACGCGTCCGTCGGCCCGGTGCGCTTCTTCAATGGCCGCGTGCTGCTGTCCCGGCGCGCGCCGCGCTTCGACTGGTACTCACTCATCGGAGGCACGGCGCAGGCGCACCCCGGCCACTACGTGGCGGGAGACGCGCTGGGCGAGGTACTCACCACCACCACGGTGGACCTGCTGACAGGCGCGCCGCTCGGGGACGCGAGCGCGGTGACGGGTGAGTACGGCTCCCTGGAGCTGACGCTCGCGGCGCCCACGACGTCGACGGATGCGACAGGGGTGCTGGGCGGCCACGCGGTGCGGGTGCGGGGCACGGCGCGCAACGCGGACGGAGGCGCGGTGCGCTTCGACGCGGTGGCGGACCTGCCGGTGCCCGTGGCCGGGGTGCGCTTCGAGAAGTCCCTGGGCATGGAGGCAGGGCGGGTGCGCATCGCCGTGGCCCTGGGGACGTGGCTGGGCCGCATCGACTTCGCCACCGCAACCGACCCGGACGCGGATGGCGTCTACACCTTCCCCGCTGGCAGCCAGGCGCAGAACGCGCTGGTGCGCGGCGTGGAGGACACCACCACCTACGTCGTGACGTGGGAAGAAGGAGCCGCGCAATGAAGAACTGGATGCTGGGGCTGTCGTTTCTCGGGCTGGCCGCATGTGGTGAGGGCAAGGGCACCGTCACGTTCACCACCTACGGCGAGGACTACATCGAGAAGGAAATCCCCGCGGCCATGGGAGGCGAGGACGGCTTCGTGGACGGCTGGACGGTGAAGTACGACAAGTTCCTGGTGATGGTCGGCGAGCTGAAGGTGGCCACGGACGATGAGACGGGCGCGCAGCAGGGCCAGCCGAAGGTGTTCGACCTGCACAAGCCCGGACCGGTGGTGGTGGAGACCTTCACCGACCTGGCGGCGAAGGACTGGGACCACGTCAGCTATGCGATTGCGCCCTGGCCGGACGCCGTGGCGGGCAACGCGGACGCGCAGGACGTGGCGATGATGAAGACGGACGGCTACTCCGTCTTCGTCCAGGGCACGGCGACGAAGGGCACGGCGACGAAGCGCTTCGCCTGGGGCTTCGCCACGAACACCCTGTACGAGCGCTGTGAGAACCCGGACATCGGCGAGGGCGTCACCGTGCCGGACGGAGGCGAGGAGACGGTGGACCTCACCATGCACGGTGACCACCTCTTCTTCGACGACCTGCAGTCGGCGGCCGCGAAGATGCGCTTCCAGGCGCTGGCCGACGCGGACAAGCTGGGCATCGTCGGCGCGGACGGGGACATCACGCTGGAGGAGCTGGCGGCGGTGGACCTGACCGAGCTGCCGTCGGGCCAGTACGGCACCGGCGGCGTGGGCAGCGTGCGCAACCTGCGCGACTTCGTGACGGCGCTGGTGCGGACGGTGGGCCACTTCCGCGGCGAGGGCGAGTGCAGTCCCCGGACCCGCTGAGCCGCCACTGACGGGGGCGGGAGAAAACACGCTGGCGCGGTGAGCGCGGCAGGGAGCGCCGCGAGCCTCACCGCGCCAGGCGCCAGGACCTGGGGCCGACCTCCCCGGTCCTGGGGTTCCTGCGGAGAGACGAAGCGGACTTCAGCTCTTCTTGTTGCCGCCCCAGTTGTTGCCCTGGCCCGGCGTCGTGGAGCCGGAGCCACCGCCGCTGCCGCCACTGCCGCCGCCGTCGGACGTGTTGCCCGAGTGGCGGGGGTTGTTCGGGTTCATCTGGTTGGAGCGGTTGTCCTGCGACGCCTTCTGCGCGGGGTTGTTGGGGTTCTTGGTGTCGGAACGCTGATCGTTGGGGGTCTTGCCGCTGTCCTTGCTCATGGACCTACCTCGGGAGCCCCTGGCGAGAGTGCCAGGGGAGGGCCGCAAACTAGGGAGCGCGCGCGGGAGGCACACTCGGCCGGAGGGCCCGCGCGCTTGTCGGGAAACGCACGCCCGGAGGGTGCGCTCGCGACGTGACGGAGGTGGGCCCGGATGCCGCCGCGAGCCGGGGTGCCTACCTCGTGCCCGAGGAGGTGATGGACGCGTGAGGATGGTGACCTATGAACGCAGCGGCCGGACCAACACGGGCGCCCAGGCGCTGCGGCTGGAAGGGCTGAAGCTGCTGAAGGTGCTGGAGCAGGGCGAGGTGGTGACCGAGCGCGCCCTGACCGCGGACGAGGCCCGGACGCTGGGCCCGCTGCTCGAGGCGGCCGGAAGAGAGCCCGTCCCCGCGGTCATGGTGCCGCAGGGAGGCGGGCCGGATGGGTTGGCCGTGACGCTCGCATTCGAGGACGAGGAGGCCCCCCGCGTGCGCCTGGCAACGGAGCGGCTCCCCGCGCGCGGAGCGGGCCCCGTCTACGACCCGCTGCTCGCGGAGATGGACGCGCTGCTGACGGCGGAGCTCCACACGCGGGCGCCCAGGCACGCACACGTCGTCTGGCCGCATGAGCTGCGCGAGGAGGAGTAGCGAGGCCCCTGGCCCAGCCGTGAGGCTGCTCGGCGGACGAGCCTGGACGTAGGTCCAGGTAGGGTTGCCGGGGGCGCGGTGTTCTGTGAAGAGAGGGGGATGAAGCGCGTGCAGTTCTCCGTGCATCGCACGGTGGGAGAAGCGCGGCTGCTGGCGGGTGCGCTGGAGGCCGCGGGAGTGTCGGTAGAGGTGCGCGGCGAATCGCTCGCTCCGCTGAGTGGGGAGATTCCCAGCGGCGAGACGTGGGTCGAGCTGTGGCTGTGGCCGCACGAGCTGGAGCAGGCACGCGGGCTGCTCACCGAGCTGCGGGAGAACCAGGAGGCGTCGGAGCGCTCCGTCGAGTGCCCGAAGTGCCGGGAGGAGAACCCTGGGAACTTCGAGCTGTGCTGGAGCTGCGGCCTTGAGCTGCCCTCGGGCCTGCGCCCGCGCCTGCGGGCGGTGTAGGCCCGTCCGTGAAGCAATGGCGGAGTTCGCTTCGGTGAGGCATGGAAAGGCTCTGGCAGAGAGGGAGCAGGAGGGGCGCGTGGACAATCCGTCGATGACGACAGGGGCCGACCCGCGAGGCGCCGGAGAGCCACAGCACCGGCGCAGGCTGGACCGGGGGATGCGCAGCATCCTGGTGGTGTGCGGCGTCGCCCTGCTCATCCACCTCATCCCGCTCTTCCTGCCCCGGAACATGCCCGAGCAGGAGCTGGCCATCGCCCGCGCCGCGACGAGCGCGGAGGAGCGGGTGCGGTTCCTGATGCCGCTGCGACAGCACCCGAAGGCCACGCCGGCGGAGCTGCGCGAGGCCGCGGAGTTGCTGCTGGACGGAGCGCCGGCCGAGGCCCACGAGCTGGCGCAGGAAGCGGAGCGCAGGGACCCGGGCGCCCTGGAGACGCAGCTGTTGCTGGCGCGCATCTGTGATGTGGAGCGGATGGAGCGCTGCGTGAGCACCTCGCTGGAGCGGGCGACACAGGTGGCGCCGAAGGACGCCCGGCCAGACCTGCTGCGAGCCGACTTCCAGGAGCAGGACGGCGACCTGGCGGGAGCGGCCGAGTCGCTGAGACGGGCCTACGGCAAGGCTCCGCAGGACCCTGTCATCGGCCTGCGCTACGTGAGGTTGTTGAGTGCCTCGAAGCACGGAGACGAGGCGATGTCCGTGCTGAAGGGGCTCGAGGGACGGCTCCCGCGAGGCCGGCTGCTGGTGGAGCAGGGCCGCGTGTGGACGCGCGAGGGGCGAAACGCGGACGCGGTGCGGCTCTTCCGCAAGGCGGTGGAGGAAGACCCGAGGCTGGGCATCGGCTACTTCGAGCTGGGGCTCGCGCTGTACCGGCTGGGGAACACGGAGGCAGCCGAGGAGTCCCTGCGCCAGGCCGACAGGCTGGACCTGAGCGACCCCAAGGCGCTCGCGGCCCTGTGCGCGATGCAGCTCGAGCAGCGGCGCATCAACGACGCGCGGCTCACGAGGATGGACCTGGAGCGTCGCTTCTCGGGAAGGACGGACCTCATCCGGCAGTCCTGCAGCATCCCGTGACTCGGAGGGCCCGAGCCTCGGCTCACCGGGGCTCGGTGCCGCGAATCTGCCGGAGCATCCGCGCGGAGGACTTCACCTCGGTGTCGACGGAGCCATCCACACGCTCGGTGCGGACGACGGCCTGCAGGTAGGGGAGCGCCTCATCGTCGCGCCCCTGCTGGAAGAGCAGCTCGCCGAGGGCGAATCGGGCCCGGGTGAGGAGGACGATGTCCTCGGCGGAGACAGCGGCGTCGATGGCATCGCTGAGCGCGGACTCGGCCAGCTCGGGCTGTCCCCGGGCGAGGAGCTCACGCGAACGCTGGAGGTATTCCTGGACGTTCATGGCACGGACAGATGGGCGGCGGGGACGGGACGCAAGGGGCCGCTCCGGGTTAAGGGTAGCCACCCATGGACGAGAAGCGCATTGCCGAGCTGGAGCTTCGCTACATGCAGCAGCAGGACCTGCTGCAGGAGCTGAGCGACGTGCTGTACGACCAGCAGAAGGTCATCTCCGCGCTGAAGGCGGAGGTGGAGGTGCTCAAGCAGAAGCTGGCGGGCGACCCGGGGCTGGTGGACGCCCGGCAGCAGGAGCGTCCACCGCACTACTGAGGCCTAGAACTTGTAGCCCAGACGCAAGCCGATGACGGGATTGGGGTCGAGGTAGCCGACCTCGATGCCGATGCTCGCGGCCTTGCCCTGCAGGCCGAAGCCAAAGGCGGCATGGGCGCGGAACTCGTCGCCGCGGCCGAAGACAATCCACGGGCCGGCCATGCCCTCGATGTAGACGCTTCTGGCGATGTTGGCGCGCAGGTAGAGGTCGAGCGGAATGCCGACGTCATTGCCGTCCGTGATGAGCGCCGCGCCAAACCGCGCGCCCACGGAGAGCGGGCCCGTGATGCGCCCCTCGACGCCGAGGGTGAAGCTGAAGGCGGCGCTCTCATCAATCCAGTAGTCGGCTCCGAGGCCGAGCCGGACGGCAGCGGCCTCGGAAGTCACGGGGGTGAAGAACAGGCCGACCGCGAGCAGGCCGCCGAGACAGGGACGAAGCAGCTTCATGCGAGAGGCTCCTGAGTGACGGGGGGAGCGCCACTCAATCAAGCCACGAGCACCGAGGCCAGCCACACAGTGGCTTCAGCATGCGTGAAACACGAACTTCCACGGCGAACACCCAGTCGCAGCGGAAGGGGGACACTCTCAGCGGACGGTATGGCCGCGAGCCGAGAGGGCTCGCGAGGTGTCATCCGCGTGCCGCACGGGCAGGGCGAGCGCCACCGTCGGACGTTAGACAGCGGGACGTCATCAGGAGACGTCGCATGAAAGCCATTCGCTATCACCAGGTCGGCGGGCCCGAACTCCTTCGTCTCGAGGAAGTGCCGGAGCCGGTGGCAGCCCCCGGGGAAGTGCGCATCCGGGTCCACGCGGCGGGCGTGAACTTCGCGGACACCGAGCGCCGGCGGGGGTTGTACGACGCGAAGGTGCCCCTGCCGCGAATCCTCGGGAGCGAAGCCGCGGGCGTGGTGGAGTCCGTGGGCCCGGGAGTGGACGCGGCCTGGCTGGGCCGGCGCGTGGTGGCCCTGGCGGTGAGAAGCTACGCGGAGCGGGTGACCGTGTCGGAGCAGGAGTTGCTCGTGCTTCCCGAGCGCGTGTCCTTCGAGGAAGGCGCCGGCCTCCTCGTGCAGGGACTGACGGCGTGGCATCTCATCCACACGATGGGCCACCTGTCGGAGGGGCAGGCCGTGCTCATCCACGCCGCCGCTGGTGGCGTCGGCCTGCTCGCGGTGCAGCTCGCGAAGGCCGTGGGGGCGCGGGTGATTGGAACGGTGTCGACGGAGGCGAAGGCGAGGCTCGCAAGGGAGCTCGGAGCCGACGAAGTCCTCCTGTACGGCGAAAGCGATGTCGCGGAGCGGGTGCGCGCCCTGACGGGAGGCCGCGGCGTGGAGCTGGTGCTCGACTCCGTGGGCGCGAGCACCTGGAGGAGCAGCCTGGATTCGTTGGCGGTCTTCGGCCACCTGGTGAGCTACGGCAGCGCGAGCGGCGCGCCACCGCCGGTGGACGTGGAGGCGCTGTATGAGAAATCCCTGAAGGTGAGCGCTTATTGGCTGCGCACGAACCACCCACCGGAGCTGCAGCGTCACGCCCGTGAGGCTTTGAGGGCGGAGCTGGCGGAAGGCCGGCTGCGGGTGCGCGCGGGGCTGGTGCTGGACCTGGCCGAGGCCGCCGAGGCCCACCGCCAATTGGAAGGCCGGAGCACGGTGGGCAAGGTGGTGCTGCGCGTCCCGTAGGCCTTGTCCGAGGTGATTGGGCTTCGCGCCAGGTCTGCGGGCCCCCGGCCAGCAGAGGGCCACGAAGGCGGACGCGCAAAAAAGAAAACCCCCGTTGCCACGAGGGCAACGGGGGTTCTCAAAAAGAATCCGGCAGCGACCTACTCTCCCGCGCGGTTTCCCGCGAAGTACCATCGGCTCTGGAGGGCTTAACTTCCGTGTTCGGGATGGGAACGGGTGGGACCCCTCCGACATAGCCACCGGAAAACAAGCGACAGTGCATACAAAGGGTAAGTTTCAATTCTCTGCGAGAAGAAAGTCTCGCCGTGCCTATTTTAGAAGCGTCTTCCGGGCGAGTGCTTTCGCACTCGAGCCTCGGCCTTGGCCCCGAGTCCCTTACGCCCCAAAAGGAGGCATGGAAGAGAACGGGGAAAGTAAGCCGCTCGACCCATTAGTACCGGTTAGCTCAACGTGTTACCACGCTTACACACCCGGCCTATCAACGTCGTAGTCTTCGACGGGTCTTCAGGGGCTTGCGCCCGGGATACCTGGTCTTGAGGTCGGTTTCCCGCTTAGATGCTTTCAGCGGTTATCCAATCGGCACATGGCTACCCAGCGATACCTCTGGCGAGATAACTGGTACACCAGCGGTGCCTCCAACCCGGTCCTCTCGTACTAAGGTCAGAGCCTCTCAAGTATCCTACGCCCACAGCAGATAGGGACCAAACTGTCTCACGACGTTTTGAACCCAGCTCGCGTACCGCTTTAATTGGCGAACAGCCAAACCCTTGGGACCTGCTCCAGCCCCAGGATGCGATGAGCCGACATCGAGGTGCCAAACCTCCCCGTCGATGTGAACTCTTGGGGGAGATAAGCCTGTTATCCCCGGAGTACCTTTTATCCGTTGAGCGATGGCCCTTCCATTCAGGACCACCGGATCACTATGACCTGCTTTCGCACCTGCTCGAGATGTCTCTCTCGCAGTCAAGCTCCCTTATGCCATTGCACTCGCCGCCCGGTTTCCAATCGGGCTGAGGGAACCATCGCGCGCCTCCGTTACTTTTTGGGAGGCGACCGCCCCAGTCAAACTACCCACCAGACAGTGTCCCAATCCCGGATGACGGGACATGGTTAGACACCAGAAATCAACAGGGTGGTATTTCACCGTTGCCTCCACCGAACCTAGCGGCCCGGCTTCAAAGGCTCCCACCTATCCTACACAGTCAATCCCTAGTGTCACTGTCAAGTTATAGTAAAGGTTCACGGGGTCTTTCCGTCTTGCTGCGGGTAAACTGCATCGGCACAGCTATTTCAATTTCGCTGAGTCCCTCTCCGAGACAGCGCGGAAGTCGTTACTCCATTCGTGCAGGTCGGAACTTACCCGACAAGGAATTTCGCTACCTTAGGACCGTTATAGTTACGGCCGCCGTTTACTGGGGCTTCGGATCATCGCTTCACCTTGCGGCTGACGAATCCCCTTAACCTTCCAGCACCGGGCAGGAGTCAGACCCTATACGTCGGCTTGTCGCCTTCGCAGAGTCCTGTGTTTTTGGTAAACAGTCGCTACCGCCATTTCTCTGCAACCTCTCTCGGCTTCGGCTGTACGCCTACACCTACCAGAGGCCCACCTTCTTCCGAAGTTACGGTGGAAATTTGCCTAGTTCCTTGGAGGAGAGTTCTCTCAAGCGCCTTAGGATTTTCTCCTCACCCACCTGTGTCGGTTTGCGGTACGGACACCCTATGAGCTCCCTACGGGACTTTTCTTGGAAGCAGAGCATCAGCGACTTACCCCTTACGGGGCGCCATGGGGTCTCGGGGATAGCTGCCGCGCCTTTAATCGTACGCGACACCCCTACGCCTTTAGACTGACACAACCACCGGTCAGCTCGCCTAGCTTTCTCCGTCCTCCCTTAGTTCAACGCTCACAAGATGGCGCAGGAATATTAACCTGCTTTCCATCACCTACGCCTTTCGGCCTCGGCTTAGGTTCCGGCTAACCCTGGGAAGATTAACTTGACCCAGGAAACCTTGGGTTTACGGCGAGGGGGTTTCTCACCCCCTTTATCGCTACTCATTTCGGCATCAGCACTCCCAGTCGCTCCAGCCGCCTTTACAGTCGACCTTCGCTGCAACTGGGACGCTCCCCTACCGCCATGCGTTTTGCGCATGACCCGAAGCTTCGGCACTAGTCTTGAGCCCCGTTACATTTTCGGCGCGGCCTGTCTTGACCAGTGAGCTATTACGCTTTCTTTAAAGGATGGCTGCTTCTAAGCCAACCTCCTGGTTGTCAATGACCTGCCACATCCTTTCTAGTGTTCACTTAGACTAGATTTGGGGGCCTTAGCTGTCGGTCTGGGTTATTCCCCTCTTGCCAATGGACGTTATCACCCACTGACTGCGTCCCGGGATAACAATTGCCGGCATTCGGAGTTTGGTACGGTTTGGTAATCTGGTGAGACCCCTAGCCGTTCCAGTGCTCTACCTCCGGCATTGAATTGCCCGAGCCGATACCTAAATATCTTTCGGGGAGAACCAGCTATCACGGAGTTTGATTGGCCTTTCACCCCTACACACAGCTCATCCCAGAAATTTTCAACTTTCATGAGTTCGGTCCTCCATGCGGTGTTACCCGCACTTCAACCTGGCCATGTGTAGATCACCCCGCTTCGGGTTATAATACACGCAACTGAATCGCCCTTTTAGGACTCGCTTTCGCTCCGGCTCCACCTAACGGCTTAGCCTCGCTACGTATATTAAGTCGCCGAATCATGATGCAAAAGGTACGCCCTCGCACTGGCTTGCGCCGTAGTGCTCGGACTGCTTGTAGACATGCGGTTTCAGGTTCTTTGGACTCCCCTTACCGGGGTTCTTTTCACCTTTCCCTCGCGGTACTAGTTCACTATCGGTCGCCAAGGAGTATTTAGCCTTACCGGATGGTCCCGGCGGATTCAGACAGGATTGCACGTGTCCCGTCTTACTTGGGTACCCCACTCAGCTCCAACTCGCTTTCGCGTACGCGACTATCACGCTCTTTGGTGCCCCTTTCCAGAGGCTTCCGCTAGCAAGTCAAAGTCCTACCGTGGACCCACTACCCCGCAGCCACTTGCGTGGCAACGGTTTGGGCTTCTCCCATTTCGCTCGCCGCTACTTTGGGAATCACTCGTTGTTTTCTCTTCCTCAGGGTACTGAGATGTTTCACTTCCCCTGGTTAGCTCCATCCAACCTATTTATTCAGTTGGAGGTAACACCGCTATTCGCAGTGCTGGGTTTCCCCATTCGGACATCTCCGGATCAACGC
>NZ_CM166495.1:12812500-13034887 GCF_056858435.1 Pyxidicoccus sp. M15
TTGGTTTTCAAAGACCGAGTCGCTTGTACCATCCGCGACTTTTTGTTACCGTTGCTGCTCTTGCTGCCTGCCGTTTCCAACCGGCGGGGCCGCATTCTTTATTCGAGTCCGCATCCGTTGTCAACTTCGACTTTTGCGTCCTCGTGGCCTCTCGAAGTCCTCAGCGCCGCCCAGTGGCTTCCGCTGTTTTCTTTCGAGGGGGCGCGGCTTCTACCGCTTCGCCGCCATCCCTGTCAACCGCTGCTTCGTTGACTTCCCCAACCGAGCCGCCCGTTCCACTTCTTCCCGGGCTTTTCTTCTGTCGGGGGAGCGGCTTCTACCACCGCCGCATCTTCTGTCAACTCGCTTCGTCGACCGCCGTATTCAATCTGTCGGTGCTGCTGTCCCGCCTCCGAAGTGCCTTCCGCGCCAGTGCGCGGGCTTCGGTGCGAGGGGCGCGGCTTCTACCACCACCGCGCTTCGAGTCAACCGCTACCTGCTGACTCTTTCTGCCGTCCTGCTCCCGGCGACTCCACCTGGCTGCTGCTGCCCGCCAGCGGGTTCGTCGAGTGGGGCGCGGCTTCTACCACCGCCGCTCCGTGGATCAACCTATTTGGTCGAGCCTTCGTATTTCTTCTGTTCGCCCCGGCGAGACGCTGAGATCAGCCGTTCGTTCGAGGGGCGCGGCTTCTACCACCACCGCGTTGAGGGTCAACAGGCTTCGTTGACCTTTTCTTCCTCCATTCGCCACCCGGCAGAGGCACCAGGGCGTCGAGCGGAGGTCCAGTTACTAACGCTTCGTGACGAGGGCGTCAAATCCTCTTGATCGAAGGTACAGGTCCCACCGTCGCAAAAAGGGATTTATGCAGCCCCTTCATGGGTGTGAACCCCCCGCCCCAGGACGCCGCATCCTCCAGCAAAATCCCCGGCTTGCCGCTCGGACAGCGACCGGGCAGGCCGCAACGGGCGTCCCGTCAGGCCCGGGGGCTCGAGGGCTCGGGATGATCTGCCCCGCTGGGAGCTCCCGGCCTCCAGGCGGTTCCGAAGAGCCAGTCCGAGAGCGGGAAGGTGATGTTGAAGTTGTACCGCTGCATCTTCGAGGGGTCGTGGTGCGCCTGGTGGTGGCGCCGCAGCCGCGCCATCAGTGGCAGCCGTGCCACGGGGTGCTCGGGCGGCAGGTGGTGGCAGAAGTGGAGCCACTCGTAGGTGAGGTAGTAGCCCACGGCCGAGGCCGCGAAGAGCCAGCCCACATTCGGTGAGACGAGCGCGAAGCACAGCGCCGCCAGCGGCGTGGCGATGGCCCCCAGGAAGAAGAGCAGCAGCACGGGCGGGAAGAGCACCATCTTCACGTCACGCGCGGACTCGTAGGCGAGCGCCTCGTGAGTGAAGAAGCGGTGGTGCTGCTCGGTGTGGCGCTGGAAGAGCAGCCCCAGCCCCCGGCGGCGGTGGTGCATGGGCCCTCGGTGGCCAAGGAACTCCACGACGTTCCCCAGCAGGAAGACCGCGGGCACCGTCAGCCACTCCAGGGGACGCACCGTGTCCAGCCGGGAGAGCGAGAAGCCGATGGCCGCCAGCGCGCCCACGCTGGTGAAGGCGAAGTGCGCCCTCCCCGAGTAGCGCGGGCCCACGTACTTCCGGCGGTACTCCTCCCGGAAGGTCGTCACCCGCTCGGGAATGGTGTGTGCGGCCATGGCTTCCCCCCGGTGTCCCGGTCCTAGCCCTTCTGCCGGGCCTTCGCCTTCTGGAGCTTCTGCATCCGTCCCAGGATGAGCGTGCGCTTGAGGCTGGACAGGTGGTCCACGAAGACGTGCCCGTCCAGGTGGTCGATTTCATGCTGCAGCACGTGGGCGAGCCGGCCTTCCGCCTCCAGCTCGTGCCACTCGCCCGTCCTGTCCTGGTAGCGCACCTTCACCCGGTGGAAGCGCGGGCACTTCTCCCACTCCCGGGGGACGGAGAGGCAGCCCTCCTCCATCGTCACGGGCTCCTTCTTCTCCAACATCTGCGGGTTGACGATTTCGAAGGACGTACCGTCCTCGCGTCCCACCAACGCCACGCGCAGCGGCTCGCCGACCTGGTTGGCGGCGATGCCGATGCCCTCTGCTTCCTTCATCGACTCGGCCATCTCCTCCAGCAGCTTCTGGAGCGGGGGGCCAAAGTCCGTCACGGGCTTCGTGGGCGAGGTGAGTACCTTGTGGGGCCAGATGACGATGTCGCGTGCCATGGACCCGAATCTGCCATGCACGCCCGGCCGCCGCCGCGCCATTCCGCATACCGACGGTCCGGCGGCGTACACCCCGGGCCTCCGGAACGCCGGGCCCCCACTCCCTCCCCAGGGGGCCCAGGCTTCCCTGGAGGGCTAGCGGGCCTCCGGGAGCAGCGCGCAGTAGAGCGACGAGAAGGGCAGCGAGGCCCTCCGGTACCGCACCGAGTTGCCCGAGTCGGCCCACTCCAGCCACACCACGTGCACCTGCGTTCCGCACCTTGAGGCGGCGATGGACGCCTCCCCCGAGTCCCCCGCCACCGTGCGGCTCAGGTTCTCCGCGGCCCCCAGCGCCAGGCCAAAGCCCGCCGTGGCCCGCGTGTAGACGTCCCGCTCGCCGAAGTAGCCCTCCGTCCAGACCAGCCGCACGCCCGAGCCCGCCGGAATCAGCCGCGCGTCCCGCGAGTCCGCCGCCGACGCGCTCACGTTCACCGGCGCGGCGAAGTTGGCGCCCCCGTCCAGGCTCACGGAGAGGTACACGTCCGACTCGTACCGCTCGGGCGTCTGGCCTACCCAGGACACGAACACCCGCGAGTCCCTCACCACGACTCTCGGGTCGAAGGCCGTGGCCGGGGCGTGGCTCACCTTCACCTCCGGGCCGAACGTTGCGCCCGCGTCCGTGCTCTTGCGAAGCCGCACCTCGCACGTGGGGAAGTCGCACTCGCTCCACACCACGTAGACGCTGTTGCCCAGCACCGCGAGCTCCTGCTGGTCGGACTCCGCGTCCGTGTCGGTGAGGCGGAGGATGGGCCCGAAGGTGACGCCGCCATCCGTGCTGCGCCGGAAGAAGAGGTCCGAGCCGTCGTTGGAGCCGCCGTCGTCCCACAGCACGTAGACGTTGTCCCCGCGCGCCGCCAGCTCCACGCCGCCATAGCGGCGGTTCTCGCTCAGGACGTCGAGGTCCGCGAAGACGTGCCCCGCCACCGGGCTGCGGATGAAGAGGACGTCGCCCACCTCGTCCTCCACCGAGCGGTACCAGTTCATGTAGACGTTGTCGCCGCTGGCCGCGAGACGCAGGCCGCCCTCGGAGTAGCTCGTCAGCTCCAGCACCGGGCCGAAGGTGGCGCCGCCGTCGTCGCTCGAGCGGAAGCGCAGGCCGCCCTCCACCCACGTCAGGTAGACGCGACTGCCCTGCGCGAGCACGCGCACGTCGCGCGCTTCATCCTCGGGGGTGATTCCGTCCTGGCTGAGGTTGCGCACCATGCCGAAGGTGGCGCCACCGTCCGCGCTGCGCCGGTAGTACACGTCCCCGGCCCCCGTGGCCGCGTCCACCCAGGCCACGTGCACGTCGGCGCCGAGCGCGGACACCTGGGGCTCCTGGTAGCCCGCCGCCGTCGTCGTCAGGCTGCGCGCCGGCGAGAAGACCTGTGCCCCCGCGCTTCCGGGCAGCACCGCCACCACCGTCACCGCCGCGGCCAGCAACGCCCCCACCGTGCCGCCGCGCTTCGGACTCCCCATGTGCCCCACCCCTCCCGGCGCCGCGCCATGCGGCGCTGTGTCGGGTGAGGTAAGGACGTGCCAACCGCCTGACAGCGTTCCCAGGGGCTGGCTCCCGCCCGCAGGTGAACGCCCGACAGTTGGCGCATGCGCACTGACAGGTCTGCTACACCTGCCGCATGCACCCGCACTCCCAGCTCATCACGGACTTCTACACCGCGTTCCAGCGGCGCGACGCGAAGGCCATGGCCGCCTGCTACCACCCGGACGTCGAGTTCTCCGACGAGGTCTTCGTCGGCCTGCGCCACGGAGGAGTCACCTCCATGTGGAGCATGCTCTGCGAGCGCGGCAAGGACCTGCAGCTCACCTTCCGCGACGTCCAGGCCGATGACCGCACCGGCCGCGCCCACTGGGACGCGCACTACACCTTCAGCGGCACTGGCCGGAAGGTCATCAACCGCATCGACGCCGAGTTCGAGTTCCGCGACGGGAAGATTGTCCGCCACCTCGACCGCTTCGACTTCCATGCGTGGGCACGTCAGGCCCTGGGGCCCATGGGACTGCTGCTCGGATGGACCCCGCTGCTGAAGAACAAGGTCCGCTCCCAGGCGCGGGGGGCGCTGGACAAGTTCATGAAGGAGCGCGGCGTCCAGGGGCCGTGAGTCACCGCAGCGGAGCCACGTCCGGCGCCACCCAGCCGGCTCGCGCCGCCTGCGAGTCCAGCGTCTCCTTGCGGTAGTGCCGGTCCAGGAGGCGCGAGTCGGTCAGCTCCGGCCTCGCCTCCAGGAAGGCGTCGAAGGACGTGAGGCCCGGGGCCGCGTCCAGCCCCGCCTGCACCAGCTCCGCCCAGGCCCGGGTGAGCGTCTCGTGGTACTTGCCCGTCGCTCCGAGCGCCGCCGCGTAGCGCTGGATGAGGCCGCGCACCTGCTCCAGACCAGACTCGAAGCCGTGCTCGCGCAGGCACAGCCAGGCCAGCCGCACGTGCTCGCGGTGCCGGAAGGCCTCGCCCGGGTAGGTGGCCGCCTCCACCGCCGCGAGGAAGTCCGCGTCCGTCATCTGCCCTTGCTGCATGCGTGCCGCCGGTGCGCTCATCCGCCACCTCCCTTTGTGCGTGACTTCCGTTTCGGAAGGGCCGCCTCCCCTGCCTCCGCGAGGGCCGCGAGCCCCTTCTTCAGTGCCTCCACGTCCCGCGCCGACAGCCCCTCCAGCGCCGCCGCCTCCAGCGCCTCCAGGTGCCGGTGCACCCGGGTCGCCAGCGTCCGGCCCGCCGCCGTCAGCGACACCTGGAACGAGCGCCGGTCCTCGGGCCGCAGCTCCCTGCGCACCAGCCGCTTCGCCTCCAGCCGGTCCACGTAGCTGGTGAGCGTGGAGCGCTTGTGCGCGAAGGCCGCGTGCAGCTCGCCCAGCGAGGTGTCTCCCACCTCCAGCAGGTATGCCAGCAGGTGGGCCTCGCCCTGGGACACGTCCAGCGGGGGCTCGGCCCCTTCGAGGAACAGACCGATGCGGTGCGTGGCGCGGTGCACGTCCAGGACCAGGCGGAGCGGCTTCATGCTCCCTTGCATAACACATGCTCCGATTTCGGAAGTTCCGAATTCGTAATAATCATCCGGCGGGCCTGGATGCTCTATCCTCCGGGTCATGACGCCTCCCGAGAACGAGAACCTGGACGTGCTGGACCTCTGGCTCCTGGAAGTCGCCATGGAGCTGCCCACGCCCCTGCACATGCTCGCGGAGCCGAGTCCCCACGTCGCGCTTCACATGCCGGATGACCCGCGCTTCTCCCGCGAGGAGCTGTGCGAGCGCCTGTCCTTCCTCTCCGAGCGCGGCTTCATCCGCGTGCACGAGATGCCGGATGGACTGGAGGAGCTGTACTCGCCGGAGCAGATTTCCCGTGCCATCGACGCGCGCCGGAACCGCTCCTACTTCGGCTATTCGCTCACCCCCGAGGGTGGCGCCGCGTGGGAGCGGCAAGCCCGTCCCGACTGGAGCCGCTACGTCAACGCAGGGGAGGAGCCCACTCCCGATGGAGGCCCGGACGCGTGGGTCATCGAAGCCGCGAGCCTCGAGGCCGCCGAGGAGGAAGTGCGCTTCCACGAGGCGCTCGGCGACGGGAACCAGCCCGTTCACGCGTCGAAGCGCGGCGAGGAGCTGGTCCCCTGGCAGGTCACCTACTGGAAGACGCTGCCTCGCGGCTACCGGCTCCACTACACCACCGTGCCCGTGCCTCGGGACGTGCAGCGGATGATGGCCGTGCCCGCTCGGGCTCCCTGGTACACGCGCGCGCGGCTGTGACTTTTTCGTGCTTCGTGCTCACGCGTCCGTGGGCTCGAGGTGCTGGATGCGCAACGGGCCGTGGCCCTCTTCACGGGCCAGCCTCGCCTTGCAGCGCAGGTTCCCCATCCAGTCGAGGAACCGCAGGTCCACCGCTCCATCCTCGTGCAGCAGCAGCGAGCCGTAGCCGTTGTTGCCCAGCTCCGGACGGACTCCCGTCCACTCCGGGAAGCGGGGGGCGGACTCCAGGAAGCGCAGGGGCGCGGGGGCGAGGCCTCCCGGCTCCACCCTGGGTACTGGCAGGCCTCCGTGTCCGAGGCTCGCTCCGACGAAGGGCAGCTTCGGTCCATGGTCGAAGAGCGCTCCGTAGGGCGTGCTGCCCCAGCACCACAGGTCCACCCGGGACTCGTCCACCACCAGCGCCTTCAGGTCCTCCAGCAGGGGTGAGGTTCCCTTCACTCCATACCGGTACGGGGCTCCGTGGCTCAGCAGGATGTTCACCGCTCCCCGCCGGCGTCCCTCCGCGAGCACCGTGTCCAGCCAGCCCAACAGCTCCGCATCCCGGTGCCGGCCCGGCTCGAAGTACGCCGTGTCCAGACCGATGAGCTGGAAACGCTCCGAGGCGACACAGAAGTAGCTGCCCTCCTGCACCTGGCGGGTCCTCGCGGCGCCCCGGCGCTCGTCCAGGTAGCGGAAATAGGGCGAACCTCCCGAGCGCATCTCCGCGCTCGCGTTCAGCGTCAGCAGCGTCGTCACCGGCAGGAGCGACTCCAGTGGCTCGGCCACGTGCGCGTCGAACTCTCCCTGCCGGCCCGCGTAGTACACGCCGCCCAGGTGCACCGCGTACTCCAGGCGCTCGCCTCGCATGAGGAGCTGCCGGGTCAGGTAGCGCGCGGGGTACTCCCCCGTGCCGAAGTCCGAGAAGAGGGCCACCTCCACGGGCTTGCCGGGCGCGGGGGCGCGCAGTGGATAGCGGAAGCGACTGGGGTGGCGCTCGCTGTCGTGTCTCCGGAAGGGGGCTTTCGGCACGGTGGTGCCTCGCAGCCACGCCTTGCCCGTGAAGAGCAGCCAGCCTCGCAGGTCCGCCACCGGCTCGAACTTCGTGCGCGACGGGTCGATGGGGATTTCGTCTGTCATCAGCGGGAAGCGGAAGTCCGGGGGCAGCCGCACCGACGCCTTCGCTTGAAACGGCGGATGCCGCAGCGCCTGAAGCGCCGCCTCCGGCTCGCGCAGCGCCTGCTCTGCTTCCTGGAGCACTCGCGCGAAGTCGAGCTCCGATATCGGCGCGCCCAGGCTCGCTCGCGCCAGGTGCAGCACCTCCTCGGGCTCGCTCAGGAAGCGGGCTCGCAGCGCATCGAGCTCTTCGGGCTCGAGCGGAGACAGCTCCTGCGCTTCCGCCTCGGCTGCGGGCTGCGATGCCGGGCCGCGCCCGTGCCGTGAGGCCGTTGGCGCCCGATACCCGAGCGCCGTGAAGAGCTCCATCCGCTTGCGGTCCATGGCGCGCATCATCCCCCGGTCCACCGACAGGGGAAATGGTGCGCCCGTCCCAGGGCGATGGCCCGCCCCGTCGCACCGACGGTGCCCGTCCGTGCCCACCTCGGGCGATAGGAGAACAGTGCGCCGTCCCAGCACCCTCGCACCGACGCTGCCCATCCGTGCCCGGCTCGGGCGACTGGAGAATGGTGCGCCCGTCCGTGCCCACCTCGGGCGATAGAAGAACAGTGCGCCCGTCCCAGCACCCTCGCACCGACGCTGCCCGCCCCGGGCGGACCGGAGGCGGGCCTTCCTTCGTGGCGAGCCGGAGCGCCCGGGCCTACGGCTCGGCCGCGGCGGCGAGCTCGGCGGCCTCGCGCTCCTCCCACTCCTCGCGCTCCTCTCGCGCGTCACGGCGGCGGTCGTCACGGAAGGCGTACAGCGTGTAGTACGAGCCCGTCGCATACCCGGGCAGCTGGAACGGGTTGAACACGCTCGTGCTGGACACCGTGCCTCCCTCGAAGCCTCGCGGCACGTCCACCAACTTCAGCGCGCACCCGGCCAGCACCAGCCCCGCCTCGGGCACGTCGTTGCTCACCAGCGTGCACGTGCCCGACGCCGTGAACTTCCCGTCCGGCAGGTTGAAGCGCGCGTAGAAGGGCACCTGCTGCCCCGCCGGGAAGGTGAAGTCCGTCAGCCTCACGCACGCCGTCGCCGAGCCCACCCGCTTGCGGCCCTCGAACACCACCTGCCCATCCCGGATGCTGTGCAGCGGCACGTAGACACTCCCGCCCAACCGCACGTTCACCGCGAAGGGCGCCTCCGCGCACACCGCCGGGTCCGGAGGCGACGCCGGGTCCTCCTCCGTGCGGAACTGGTACACCACCTCGCCGGCCCGGGCCTCGGAGGCCACCGACACCAGCGCCAGCATCCCCAGCATCACCACTGCACCACCCTGCATACGCGACATGGAGTTCTCCATCCGGACCGCGGGGTTGTTTCAGTCGCCTGCCGCGACACCTCCAGCACACGGACACACCTCTCCCGTGCGCCCGCCCCTCCCTTCTCGGGAAGCGGGACGTTGAATCCTTCGAGCACCAGGGCCGCCCTACCGCTCCGGGCAGACCCTTCCCACCTTCCGCCCCGTGAAGGGCGGGAGCCGCGCACCCTCGCGGGCCGCTACTGCCAGGACAGCGTGTACTCGGTGTCCAGCGGCCCCGTCTGCCGGCCGTGGACCTCCACCTGCTTGCCGCCCACCGCCTCGATGGCCGCCTGCAGCGTGCCCTCGTGGTAGGCCGGCGGCATGAAGTCGCGCTTCATGAAGAAGACGCCCGTCTTGTCTCCCGTCCAGTTCACCCCGCGCTCGCCGTAGCTCACCGCCGCCCGGTAGCCGGCGTGCAGGTTGCCCACCAGCCGCTTCGGGCTGTCCGACGCCAGCAGCAGCAGCGTCTTGCCCGCCGCCGACGACAGGAAGTCCTGCGTCGCCACCACGCCCATGCGCCGCAGCGCCCCGTCGAAGCCGCCGTACTTGGGGCCCATCAGCTGCGCCGCCGAGAAGGCCAGCCGGAGGAATGCCGCCACCGGGTAGTTGAAGAAGTCGATGAACTTCTTCTCCCCGCTCGCCGCCAGGCAGCGCTCCACCGCCGCGTCTCCGCCCAGCACCTTCACCGCCGCCACCACGCCGTTGAAGAACAGCCCGCGCGCCGTGTCGTCCTTCGTGGCCAGCGCCAGCCGCGTCTCCAAATCCTTGGAGACGCTCGCATCCAGCCCTTCGACAGGTCTGCCCTTGTCGCTCATAGCCTCACCAATTGCGCGCCGTAGTGGATGTTCGCTCCCACCGCCGCCACCACCACCAGGTCACCACTGCCCAGCTTCACCCGCCCCGCTTCCAGGTCCTCCGCCATCAGGATGAGCATCCCCGCCGCGGAGGTGTTGCCGTACCGGTCCACGTTGCATGCCACAGCCTCGGGGGGAAGTCCGGCTCGGTCGACGAAGGCGTCCATCACCCGCTTGTTCGGCTGGTGGAAATAGTAGCGCTTCACCTGGGCGCGCATGTCCGGACGCGGGTCCAGAATCGTGTCGAGGCACTTCTGCATGTACTCCGGATAACTGCGGGCCACCTTGAAGCCGTCCACCACGAAGGCCATGTCCGCCGGCCGCATCCGCCCCGGCTGGTAGGGCAGCTTCAGCACGCCACCGCCCTTGCGGATGACCAGGTCCCCATGCGCATTGCCCGAGAAGGAGGCGAGGATTCCCTCGCTCCCCGCCTCGCCCGGCTTCGACTGGAGCACCACCGCGCCCGCCCCGTCGCCGAAGACGTACATGGACAGGTAGCCCTGGAGCGCGCGGTTGCGCCCGGGGCCGGGCGGCAGCTCGTCCGTGTACACCTCCCGGTTCACCAGCGGCGACGTGAAGGCCGAGGCCACCACCGCCACCGTGCGGAAGCGCCCGCCCTCCATCATCTTCTTCACCAGGTCCAACACGTACGGCGTGCCACCACACCCGTCGTCTATCAGCAGCGCGAAGGCGTCCTCGCGCAGCTCCAGCCGCCGGTGCAGCTCCATGGCGTCGTGGTTGAAGTGCGGCGCGTCCGGCGTGCAGGTGACGACGAAGAGCGCGTCCAGCTCGCCCGCCGCCACGCCGGACTGCGCCAGCGCCTTCTTCAGCGCCACCTCGCACATGTCCGTGTTGTTCGCCGGGTAGAAGTGGCCGTCGTTCTCCGGCGGCGGCACCGCGCGGCCCGTCACCTCGTCGATGTCCCAGAGGAAGCGCCGCTCGCGGACACCAATCTTCTCTTCGATGCGCTCCGCCGGCCACCCGGGGATGGCCTTCGCGATGCGCGCGTTGCTCACAATCCGTGAAGGAACGAAGGCACCGGCACCGACAACACAGACATTGGATGTCATTTCATGGCCCCGTCATTCCACAGCCAGACTGGATGGAAGGATTTCCCTGCCTTCATGCGGTTGAGCAGGATCCAGGCCACTTTCGAAGTCATTGAAATGACATTGATTCGGCACCGTCGGGCGATTCACTCGTGAAGCATCCCATGTCCGGATGAGCCTGTAAGTGGCCGGACTTCCTGAAGTGGACACTATACTTCAAGAATGAAGTATCAGGGGATGAGAATGAAGCACAGCCTGAGGGGTTTTCCCCTCTCAGTGAGCACCTCATTCACCCGGGGTGTCGGCCCACACTCGCGAGGCCGTGACACACCGGGGTATTCGTGACGCTGAAGCCCTGGCGACTTCGCGTGTGGCCGGCTGGCGGCCTCTACCCTGGGTGATTGCGGCGACGGGCCCCGGTTGGATCTCTCCTTCCCACGCAGGACGTCCGCCCCTCCCTCGAGTCCGCTTCCTGGCTCGAGAGCGCCGTGCAAGGCTCGGCGGCACGGCAGTGGCTCCGGGAACGGCCCCCCCGGAGCGGGAGTCAGGCGGAACCACGCGCGTGCTCACATCCAGGTTCAATTCGCGCAGGTGGTGGCCGCTCGCGCGGCTCGTGCTCCTCGCGGTGGCCTATGGGGTGTCCGCCACGCTGGGGGGACTGCTCGTCCTCCCTCCCGAGAATGTCTCCGCGATGTGGCCCCCCAGCGGCGTGGCGCTCGCGGGGCTCCTGCTCACCCGGTACCGGGAGTGGCCGGCCCTGCTGCTGGCGTCCCTCCTCGCGGCGACCTACGCCTTCCACGAGGACTGGGGAAAGCTGCCGAACGTGCTGGGCATCGCCGGAGGCAACCTCCTGGAGGCGGCGCTGGGGGCCTTCCTCCTGCGCAGGCTGGTGCGCTTCCGCCCTTCCATGGACCGGGTGCGGGACGTGCTGGGGCTGGTGGGGCTGGCGGCGCTCGGCAGCTGCGCGCTCGGCGCCACGGTGGGCATGGGCCTGCTCATGATGCGCGTGCCGCCGGGGACGCTGGACTTCTGGCCCACCTGGCGCGTGTTCTGGATTGGCGATGCCATGGGCGTCCTGGTGGTGGCGCCGCTGCTGCTCACCTGGCTGTCGGGCAGCACGGCCCAATGGACGCCCCGGCGCGGCGGGGAGCTGGCGGCGCTGCTGGTGGGCCTGGGTGTGGCCACGCACCTGGTGTTCCGCACTCCGCCCCCCGCGGCCCCGGAGGTCGTCGCCTTCCACCCGATGACGTACCTGGCCTTCCCCTTCCTGCTGTGGGCCGCGCTGCGCTTCGAGGCCCGCGGCTCCGCGCTGGCCACCGCGGTGCTGTCCACCGTGGCCCTCTGGCACACCGCCCATGGCTGCGGCCCCTTCGCCCTGGCGGCATGGCACAACCTCAGCCTCGCCTACCTCCAGTCATTCCTCGCCGCCGCCAGCATGTCCGGCCTGCTGCTGGCCAGCGCGCTCGGCGAGCGGCGCCGCGCTCAGGACGAGGTGAGCCACCTGAACCAGGAGCTGCGTGAGTCGCTGCGCACGCTGGCGGTGACGCAGGCGGAGCTGGTGCGGCGCGAGCGCATGGCCGCGCTCGGAGAGCTGAGCGCCACCGTGGCCCACGAGGTGCGCAACCCGCTGGGCGCCATCTCCAACGCCGTGGCGGCGCTGCGCCGGCTGGCGCCCAAGGCCATGGTCGGCCCCGCGGGCACCATGCTGGACATCATGGACGAGGAGGTGCGGCGGCTGGACCTCATCGTCAATGACTTGCTCGACTTCGCGCGCCCCATGGAGCCCCGGCTGCAGCCCCAGCCGCTGCCTCCCGTGGTGGAGGGTGCGCTGAGCGCGTCCCTGCGCTCCGGCCCCGCGCACATCACCGTCTCCCGCGCCGTGGACGAGAGCCTGCCGCCCGTCGCCGTGGACCCGCAGCTGCTCCACGTGGCGCTCACCAACCTCTTCACCAATGCCATGCAGGCCATGCCCGGCGGCGGCACCCTCACCGCGAAGCTCGAGCCCGACACGCGCGCGGGCGCGCCGCATGCCCGGCTCACCATCTCCGATACCGGGCACGGCATGGCCCCGGAGGTGCGGGCGCGCATCTTCGAGCCCTTCTTCACCACGCGCGCCAGCGGTACCGGGCTGGGGCTCGCCATCGTCCGGCGCATCGTCGACAGCCACCATGGCGAGGTGTCCGTCCACAGCACCGTGGGCCAGGGCACCACCTTCACCGTGTGGCTGCCGTATGCCGGCCAGGTGCCCGTGCCGGGGTGAGGGCTGCTCGCCCTCGGGGGCCCTGCCCGGGCGCCTCACTCCTGAAGGAGCGGGCCGCCACCCGGGCGAGGACCGGTGCCACCGCACGTCCCCCTCCTTCATCCGGAAGGGGGACGCGCCGGTCGCGCTCCGTGACTCAGAACGGGATGTTGTCGTCGTCGCCCGGAGGGGGGATGTCGTCGTCCCCGAAGCCTCCGCTACCACCCCGGCCGCCACCACCACCGCCGCCGTAGCTCTCACCGCCGCCACCACCGCCGCCCTGCTGACGCGCCATCTCCGCCTCGATGGCGGCGAGGAGCTGGCGCTCCTTGTCGTGCCAGCGCGACTTGCTCGGGTCGTTCAGCGAGCGCCGCGCGCCATTGGCGTAGAACTCGAGGTCTCCCATGCTCGCGCCCACGACCGGGGCGCCCTTGCTGCGGCCGTAGTTGGGGAAGACCATTCCGTCTCCGCCACCACCACCGCCGCCGCCCGCCGGGGCCGCCGCACGGCGCGGAGCCGCGGACGCCGCGTCCGGCGCGCTGCCAATCGACATCTCTCCCAGCTTCAGCGTGAAGCCCTCGGCGTTCTTGAACGCCGTGCCCACGCGCACCTGTTCCACACGTCCATCGGGACGCCGCACCGCCACGGTGACCGGATAGCCTTGCTCGCTCATGCGGCCCGAATCCCATTCCGCCCGGGCACTGTCAACGACGGCGCGCGCACCGATGTCCGGCATCCGGCCCGCTCGCCTGGACAGGAACGCGGGTGTCCCCCGGCCGCTTCACGGAAGGCCACTTCCGGCGGCCCGGCAGGACGGGACACCGTCCCTCCGGTGACGGTGCGGACTGGATGCTCCAGGTCCAGCATCCGCACCGGGATGTGCCGGTGGCCGGGACGGGCTGAAGACCGGGAGGGAACCGCCGGCGCCAGGACGCGCGGGAGCCGGAATGTGGCTGTCGCCGGGATGCGTCGACCGCCAGGACGCACCCGCAGCTGGGAACTGCTGGCAACCGGGAACCGCCGGCCCCCAGGACACGCTGGGGCCGGGACTCGCCGCCCGCCGAGCTGCACTGCCCACCAGGAGCGCCGCCACACCGTTGGCGGGCAGCGCTCACGGAACGGCCGCGCCTCAGTGCAGGGACACCTTGTCGCTCTTGCCCTTCTTGCGCACCCACGCCTTGGGCTTGGGCGGCGCAGCGGGCGGGGACGCCTTCTTCGGCGTGGCCTCCCGCAGCGCCTTGCTCGCGGCGCGTCCGCGCGGCAGCTTCACCTCACGCACGGACTGCGGCTTCGCGTCGTCCACCCACTCGGCCGGCCGGCGGTTGGTGCGCATCAGCAGCCGCAGCTTCTGGTAGTGCGCCGAGCAGTAGCCCTTCGAGCGGCTCGGACGCTTGCAGCCCATGACGGCGCAGGCCCGGGTGCCCTCCTCCACTCGCGCGCGCTTCACCGCCGCCGGCGCCTTCGCCATCGTGGCCCGGCCCGCGGCTCCGTCGGCCAGCGGCCGGCCGCGCTTCGCCGCGCCCCGCTTCGCCTTCGCCACGCCCCGCTTCGCCGCGGGCTCCGGAATCGCCACGGGCGTCCGCACTCCCGCCATCGCGCCAAGACGGCTGGTCAGTGGCGCCAGGCGGAACGTCGCCGAGCGCAGCATCTCCAGGGCATCCAGGCCTTCTTCCAGGCGCCGCACCGCGGTCTGCAACGGGGCCAGCTGCGCCTGAAGCTCGCTCCGGAAGATGTCCCCAAGGGCTTTCGCAAGGTCCATTGGCCCCAGGATACACGCCGACCCATGTCTCGGGCGTGAAATCCATTGCAGACGTCACGCCAACGGTTGGCCAGCGGGCGAAGCCATACATCCCGCCCGGTGGGGCTGCCGGAGGAGAACCCCTTCAGCCCCGGGCGCTGGGCGCCTTCGGAGCCACGGGCCGCGTCTCCGTCATCGAGTCCGCGGGGTGCGTCGCCGGACGCTCGGGCGGCAGGGTGGCCGCCGTCACGCCACAGGCGCGCAGCGCCATGGAGAGTGCCCACACGACCAGCAGTGTCGGAACGAACGGGTGACCCACGACCGCCTCCCAGGAAAGAACCTGCCCGACTCCAGAACGTGCCCGATGGTTTTCCTTGGAAAACGCCATCAGGCCGTTTCCTTCATACGTACGAGCCTACGGTTCCGGTCTGACGTGCCCGAGAGGGCGGGGAGTCCCTTTGGCGAGGCGCGGGGAAGCCCTCGGGAGCCCGGCGCCCGGGCCGGGTGGCAGGCGGCCCCCCGCGGTAGCGGCGTGGATGTTAAAGGAGGCGGGACATGACTCCGGTTCCCACCCCCGTCCGCTTCCGAGGCACCGATTCCTACCTGACCAACGAGGGGCTCCAGGCCGCCGTCAACTGCGCGTTGACGCTGCAACGCCCGCTGCTCGTGAAGGGGGAGCCCGGGACGGGCAAGACGCTGCTGGCCGAGGCCATTGCCCAGTCCCTGGGCCACCGGCTGCTCACCTGGCACGTGAAGAGCACCACCCGCGCGCAGGACGGCCTCTACGTCTACGACACCGTGCAGCGCCTGTATGACTCGCGCTTCGGCGACGGCGACGTGCGCGACATCCGCCGCTACATCAAGATGGGCCCGCTGGGCGAGGCGTTCTCCGCCCCCGAGCGCGTCGTCCTCCTCATCGACGAGGTGGACAAGGCGGACCTCGAGTTCCCCAACGATTTGCTCCACGAGCTGGACCGGATGCGCTTCCGCGTCACCGAGACGGGCGACGAGGTGGCCGCGAAGCACCGCCCCGTGGTGGTGATTACGTCCAACAACGAGAAGGAGCTGCCGGACGCCTTCCTGCGCCGCTGCGTCTTCCACTTCATCGACTTCCCCGACGCGGAGCTCATGCGCCGCATCGTCGCCGTGCACCACCCCGGGCTGGAGGCCACGCTCACGGAGCAGGCGCTGAAGGTCTTCTACGAGCTGCGCGCCTTCACCCGCCTGCGCAAGCGGCCCTCCACCAGCGAGCTCATCGACTGGATTGCGGTGCTCAAGTCCCAGGGCGTCACCGACCTGAAGCTGGATGAGAACCTGCCCTTCCTGGGCGCCCTGCTGAAGAAGGAGCAGGACCTGGTCTCCGTGGCGGAGGCCTTCGGGCGCGGCCGGCGTCCTCGGGCCTAGAGAGGAAAGGCGCCATGTTCCTGCCATTCTTCTACGAGCTGCGCAGGCGCGGGGTGAAGGTGGGCGCGCAGGAGGCGCTCGCGCTCGCGGGGGCGCTCCAGGCGGGCCTGCACGACAGCAGCCTGGATGGCTTCTACCACGTGGCGCGCGCGCTCCTCGTCCACTCGGAGACGCAGCTCGACACGTTCGACCAGGCGTTCCTCGCGCACTTCAAGGGCGTGGAGACCGCGGGCCTGGAGCTGACGCAGGAGCTCTTGTCCTGGCTGGAGGAGGCCCGGGAGCGGCGGGATTTGTCCCCCGAGGAGATTGCGCTCCTGGAGCAGCTGGACCCGGAGGAGATTCGCCGGATGTTCGAGGAGCGCCTGCGCGAGCAGCAGGAGCGTCACGACGGCGGCAACCGGTGGATTGGCACCGGGGGCACGTCTCCCTTCGGCAACGGCGGCTTCGCTCGCGAGGGCATCCGCGTGGGCGGCAAGGGCGGCCGGCAGGGCGCGGCGCTGATGCAGGCGGGCGCGCGCAGGTACGCGGGCTACCGCGATGACCTGGTGCTGGACACGCGGCAGCTCGCGGTGGCGCTGCGCAAGCTGCGGGCCTTCGCTCGCGACGGCGCTCCGGACGAATTGGACGTGGACGAGTCCATTGCCGCCACCGCGAAGAACGCGGGCGAGCTGGAGGTGGTGGTGCGCCCGCCGCGCCGGCCCAACACGCGCGTGGTGCTGGCCATGGACGTGGGCGGCTCCATGGACCCGTACGCCGCGGTGATGAGCCGGCTGTTCAGCGCGGCGAGCCACGCGACGCACTTCAAGGAACTGCGCATCTATTACTTCCACAACTGCGTCTACGGAAAGCTCTACGCCACGCCCCAGCTCACCGGCGGCATGACGGTGCCGGAGCTGACCGCGCAGGTGGGCCGGCACCACAAGCTGGTCATGGTGGGCGACGCCTCCATGGCCCCGTACGAGCTGTCCATCCGCACCGACGCGGACGGGCACTACAAGGCGGACGGGCTGGAAGGGCTGACGTGGATGATGCAGCTGGCCCAGCACTTCGAGCGCAACGTGTGGCTCAACCCCGAGCCGATGGGCACGTGGCGCTCGGGCACCATTTCCGTCCTGGCCCGCGTCTTCCCCATGTTCCCCCTCACCGTGGAGGGCCTGGGCGAGGCCGTGACGCACCTGACGCGCGGGCGCACCGTGAAGGGCGTGGCGGCGCGCAGATAGGGCGGCGGGCCGCATTCCCCTGCCCCACGGGGCAGGAATTCCCCATGCCCCGTGGACTGCCGGACGGCCTGGGGGGCGGGCTCGCGTTTCGTGCGGCGTTCCGGCACAGGTTACGGCATGGTGCGCCGCACGCGAGCGGGAACGCGAGGACACCCATGACGACCGACAAGCAGGACGTGCTGGCCATCAACACCATCCGCACCCTGGCCATGGATGCGGTGCAGCAGGCCCACTCGGGCCACCCGGGGGCGCCCATGTCCCTGGCCCCCGTGGCGTATCAGCTCTGGCAGCAGGAGCTGCGCTACGACCCGTCCCACCCCATCTGGCCGGACCGCGACAGGTTCATCCTCTCCAACGGCCATGCCTCCATGCTGCTGTACGCGCTGCTCCACCTCGCCGGCGTGAAGCGCGTCACCCGGGAGTACACCGTCGAGGACGCCCCCACCGTCTCGCTCGACGACATCAAGAAGTTCCGCCAGCTCGACTCGTCCACCCCCGGCCACCCGGAGTACCGGTGGACCAGCGGCGTGGAGACCACCACCGGCCCCCTGGGCCAGGGCGTCTCCAACAGCGTGGGCATGGCCATCGCCAGCCGGTGGCTCGCCGGGCACTTCAACCGCCCCGGCTTCGAGATGTTCAGCTACGACGTCTACGCCATCTGCGGCGACGGCGACCTGATGGAAGGCGTCGCCTCCGAGGCGGCCTCCGTCGCCGGCCACCTCCAGCTGCCCAACCTCTGCTGGATCTACGACTCCAACCACATCTCCATCGACGGCAGCACCGACCTGGCCTTCACCGAGGACGTGGGCCGCCGCTTCGAGGGCTACGGCTGGCGCGTCATCCACGTGGCGGACGCCAACGACCTCAACGCCATGGGCGAGGCCCTGCGCACCTTCAAGACGTTGCGCGGCAAGCCCACGCTCATCATCGTCACCACGCAGATTGCCTTCGGCGCGCCCAAGCTCCAGGGCTCCGCGAAGGCCCACGGCGAGCCGCTGGGCGACGAGGAAATCAAGGGCACCAAGCGCAACTACGGCTGGCCCGAGGACGCGAAGTTCCTCGTCCCCGACGGCGTGCGCGAGCGCTTCCAGGAGCGCATGGGCAACCGCGGCAAGCAGCTGCGCGATGCGTGGAATCAGCGCTTCGCCGAGTACCGCAAGCAGTTCCCCGACCTGGCCGACCAGCTGGAGCGGATGCAGCGCCGCGACATGCCCCAGGGCTGGGACTCGGAGCTGCCGACGTTCCCCGCCGACGCCAAGGGCATGGCCACCCGCGAGTCCAGCGGCAAGGTGCTCAACGCCGTGGCGAAGCACTACCCGTGGATGGTGGGCGGCTCGGCGGACCTCAACCCGTCCACGAAGACGTACATCAATGGCTCCGAGTCGATGAAGCCCGGGGAGTACGCCGGCCGCAACATCCACTTCGGCGTGCGCGAGCACGCGATGGGCTCCATCGTCAATGGCCTGTGCCTGAGCAAGCTGCGCGGCTACGGCGCCACGTTCCTCATCTTCAGTGACTACCAGCGCCCCGCCATCCGCCTGTCCGCGCTGATGGAGCTGCCCGCGCTGCACATCTTCACGCACGACTCCATCGGCCTGGGCGAGGACGGGCCCACGCACCAGCCGGTGGAGCAGCTGGCCTCCCTGCGCGCGATTCCGGGCATCATCGTGCTGCGCCCCGGTGACGCGAACGAGGTGGTGGAGGCGTGGCGGGTGATTGGCGAGCAGCGCAAGCACCCGGTGGTGCTCGTGCTGACGCGGCAGCCGGTGCCCACGCTGGACCGGAGCAAGTACGGCGCGGCGTCCGGCGTGAAGCGCGGCGGCTACGTTCTGGCGGACGCGGAGGGCGGCAAGCCGGAGCTCATCCTCATCGGCACGGGCAGCGAGGTGTCGCTGGTCCTGGACGCGCACGACAAGCTCAAGGCCGAGGGCATCAAGTCCCGCGTGGTGAGCCTGCCGTCGTGGGAGCTGTTCGAGCAGCAGCCCCAGGAGTACCAGGACAGCGTGCTGCCTCCGGGCGTGAAGGCCCGCGTCGCGGTGGAGAAGGCCGCCGCCTTCGGCTGGGAGCGCTGGGTGGGCCACGCCGGCAGCGTCATCGCCATGCGCAGCTTCGGCGCGTCCGCCCCCATCAAGGCCCTGCAGCAGAAGTTCGGCTTCACCGTGGACAACGTGGTGCAGGTGTCGAAGGACACGCTGGCGAAGGCGAAGAAGTAGGCGCTCGCTCCGCGGACAGGCGCTGAAAAAGACAGGGCCTCGAACCGTCCCCCAACGGTTCGAGGCCCTCGCATTTCGTGAGACTGAAGCAACAGGGTGTCCCGGACCGCCCCCCGGCAACCCGGGCACCCTTCGAAATCCCCCCCAACAAAGAACTCCTGGCTCGCTCACGCCGCGGGACTTGCGGCCCCCCGCATCCCGGCCCCCGCCGGGTTCCCGCGACGTGAGTCCACCAGGAAACTCAGGCCGTGATGTGCGTGGGACGGTGCAGCGGCGCACCCACGCTGTTCATCTCGCGCAGCATCCGCTGGAAGTCCGAGTTCGCGATGCCCGTGCTGCCCGAGGCCATCGCCTTGGTGGCGTACTTCTCGTAGATGTCGAGCACCTTGCGCGCGTCCGGCCCGAGCCGGCTGTAGTTGTCGCGCACCCACTTCTGCAGGTCCGCGAACTCCACACCCGCCGCCTGGCCGTCGTGGTCGGCCACGCCGGACTTGATGGCCGCCGTCAGGTCCTTCGCGGAGATGCGGCCGTTCTTCACGTCCAGCTTCTCCAGGGCGTTGCGCATGGAGTCGTCGCGGAACGTCTTGAACTGGCCCGCGTCCTTCACCATCTTGTCGAACTGGCCCTGCGACAGGCCGGCCGCGCCCGCGCTCTTCGCGTACTTCTCGTAGGTGGCCAGCACCTTCTTCGCCTCGGGCGTGAGGCGGTCCTTGTTCTCGCGGGCCCAGTTCTGGAACTCGCGCAGCTCGGACGTGGTGGAGTGGCCGTCCGTGTCGGACACGCCCTCCTTGATGGCGTCCAGCATGTCCTCGCCGGAGATGGAGCCGTGCTCCTTGTCCAGCTTCGCCAGGGCCTTGCGCGCGCTGGCGTCACCGCTCACCTCGCGGAACTCCTTCTTCATCGCGGCCCAGTCGGCGCTGGAGAGGTCCTTGCTGCCGGTCGCCAGCGACTTCGTCGCGTGCTTCTCGAAGGACTTGAGCACGTCCTTCGCCTCGGGAGACAGCTTCGCGCTGTTGTTCTTCGCCCAGTCGCGGAAGGCGTTGAGCTCGGCCTTGGTGTTGCCGTCCTTGTCCTTCACGCCACTCTCGATGGCGCGGGCCATGTCGCGGCCGGAGATGGGCGCCGGCAGCTTGTCCAGCTTCGCAAGCGTGCGCTTCGCGCCCTGGTCACCGACCTTGGCCATCTCCGCGAGCATCTTCTGGCTGTCCGCCTGGGAGATGCCCGTCTCGCCGCGCGCCTGCGACTGCGCCGCGTACTTGGAGTAGATGTCCATCACCTGCTTCGCCTCGGGCGTCATCCGGCCGGCGTTCTTCTGCGCCCACTCGGAGAAGGCGCGGTACTCACCCGAGGCCGCCTGGCCGTCCAGGTCCGCCGTGCCGTTCTTGATGGCGTCCGCCATCTCCTCGGCGCTGACGGGGCCCTTCGACTGGTCCAGCTTGTTCAGCTCCACCAGCGCGCTCAGGTCCAGCGGCTGCCAGCAGCCGCCCGGCTTCGTCGGCACCGGCGTGCCGCAGTGGCCACCGGGGAACGGCGAGGGCGGCGGGAAGGGGAACGGCGACGGCCGCGGGAACGGCGACGGCCGCGGGAACGGCGACGGGTGGTGCGGGAAGTGGCCGTGGTCCGACGGGAAGCAGCCGCCGGCGACGATGCTCTGGCGGGGCTCCGGCTGGGCCGTCCTCACCGGCACGGTGGTCGGCTTCGTGAGCGTCGGGGTGGTGCGGGCGACGGGGCCGCGGACGGCCGGGGCGACGAGGTTCGTGGGGATTCGGGTGGTCATTTGGATCTCCGTGTTGGAGCGTGGTGACCATCCCCATTGCGCGCAGCGTGCCACACACCTGCCCCCGTGGCCTCACCTTCACTCCCTCGTCTTTTCAAGGGGTTGGACGCATATGGGTGCTTCCGGAGGGCCCCAGGGGGGTGGTGACAACAGTCACCACCGATGACACCTGTCATCACCCCGGAGTCGGGGGGTGGTGACGGCAGTCACCATTCACAGCCCTCCGCGAAGCTCGCTCTCACTCCACAGCGCGCCGCCCCGCTCGCGGAGGAGGAACGTGAGCCGGCCTTGATGGAAGCCTCGCACCGGGGCCTCCGGGTCGGGGAAGCCCGGCGGCGGTCTCCAGTCCGGAGGCTGGGTGGCTCCCAGGGGGATGCCTCGCTCGCGGCGCAGTTCGCCGACCTCCAGGTCCGTCAGCAGGCGTGCGCGGCCCCAGGGGAGCAGCTCGCGTCCGTGCAGTCCGACTCGCTGCCCCGGCGGCGGGTCCTCCCACGGGCCTATCGCGGTGCGCTTCAGGGCCGACAGGTGCGCGCCGCAGCCGAGCACCCGGCCCACATCCCTTGCGAGCGAGCGCACGTAGTAGCCGCCGCGGCAGGTCAGCAGCAGCCGGCTCGAATGCGGCAGCGCGTGGGACAGCCACCGCGCCTGGTGCAGGTACACGCGGGACGGGGGCAACTCCACCACCTCGCCCCGGTGGGCCTTCCGGTACGCCGGCTCTCCTCCCACCTTCTTCGCACTGGTCGCCGGGGGCACCTGCTCCTGCCAGCCCACGAAGCGCTCGAGCACCGCGTCCAGTGACTCGGGGGTGAGCGCGGACGTGTCTCCGTGCATCACCGGCTTGCCGTGCAGATCTCCAGTGTCCGTTTCCGTGCCCCACACCACGTCGGCCTCGTACGTCTTGGGCACGGCGTGGAGCAGCTCGAACAGCCGCGTGGCCCCGCCCACCAGCACGAGCAACAGCCCTTCCGCGAACGGGTCCAGCGTGCCGCCATGACACACCGGCACACGCTTGCCCGGCTTCGCCCGCGTCTCCTCCAGGAACGACTGCACCACCGAGAAGCTCGTGGGGCCCACCGGCTTGTGGACCCGATAGATGCCGGGAGTCATGCGCCGCCCACCTCAGTCCTCCTCACCCGTCGACTGCTCCACCACCTCCGTGGCGCCTCCGGGCTTCACCAGGTGCACCGGCGCGCAATGTGAGCGCTCCGCCACCACCCTCGCCAGCGGCTCCGCGTGCGTCGTCACCCATATCTGGCTGTGCTTCGCCGCGCGCGTGATGAGCCGGCCCAGCGGCTCCAGCAGGTCCGGGTGCAGGCTCGTCTCCGGCTCGTTCAGCGCCAGGAAGGGCGGCGGCCGCGGGCTCAACAGCGCCGCCAGCAGGCACAGGTAGCGCAACGTCCCGTCCGACAGCTCCGCCGCGCCCATTGGCCGCATCAGCCCCGGCATGTGCAGGTACAGGCTGAAGCGTCCCTCCGGCGAGCGCACCTCCAGCCGCGAGCCCGGAAACGCATCCTCCAGCCCCTGCTCCAGCGCGCGGGAGTCGCCAATCTCCAGGATGGTCATCAGCGCCGCGGCCAGGTCCCTGCCGTCATGCGACAGCACCGGCGTGCGCACGCCCACCTGCGGGTGCCGCATGGGCGCATCCGGGTCCGTGCGGAACTGGTGGTAGAAGCGCCACGCTCGCAGCGTGCGCTGCACCTCCGCCAGGCGTGGGAAGCGATGCGGCTCGGCGAGCTGGTCCATCACCGACTCCGCGCTCCAGAGCTGCGTGGGGAACGTCACCCGCGTCCCCTCCGCGTCCCGCAGGAAGGCCGTGCGGTCCTTGCGCTCCATCAGCACCACCTTGCGCCCTCCCGAGAAGGCCCACAGGTGCTCCTCCTTCACCTCCGGGTCCAGCGCGAAGTGCCCCGCTTCCCCCGGCACTGGCGGGACGATGCCGCAGCTCAGCTCGTACGCCACGTCCCCCAGCTCCACGCCCACCGTCATCCGCACGGGCTTCTTCCCCTCGCGCGGGCCCGCCCACAGCACGCTCGGCGTGCCGCCCTCCTCCGCCAGCGTGCGCGCCAGCCGCCCCTCCGCCGCCGCCACCAGGAGGTACAGCGCGCGGTACAGGTTCGTCTTCCCGCTGCCGTTGGGTCCGACAATCACATTCACCGGCCCCAGCTCCAATGACAGCCGCCGCACCGAGCGGTAGCCGGCGATTTCCAGGCGCGTGATGGGCCAGGCGCGAGAGAGCATGCCCTGCTCCATCGCATCTTCCGGCCGTGATGACGACCCCCAACCCACGCCCGGCGCCCACGTTGCAATGACAGGACCAACCCGGGCCGGAAGCGCCGTCGGCCACGCTCGCGGCGGAGTTCCTGCTCACGGCGCAAATATTCCAACCGGCACGCAGCTATGCCGGGCCCGCGAAGACGTATCCGCTCTGGCGACCCGCGACTCGGACGGGACGCCTCTTTCGCGAGGCCACATCCATGACGTCTTTTCCACGCTCGCCGTGGGCGCTGCTGTGCACCGGCGCCCTGTACCTGTTCGCGCTCTCGGGCTGTACCGATGACCCACCCGACCCGGACCCCGTGAAGGACGCGGGGACGTCCGACTCCGGCACCGCGGAGGACGCGGGCTCCGGGGACGCGGGTCCGGAGGACTCCGGCACTCCCGACGCGGGCCCGGAGCCCTGGGATGGCGGCTACACCGTGCTCCCGGAGACGGGGAACTGGGTGGACCGCGGCCCGTATGCGCCGTGTGCCTTCGACGCCGTGGGCGCCCCGGGCACCGTCGCCTGCGATGACCTGTCCCGCTATGACTTGTCGCGGTGCTCACCGGATGCGCTCGCCACCGTCGAGCCGCACGGCATCTACATGACCGACCTGCGCACGGAGCGGCGCCTGGCTGACGGCGGCACCCGTATCAGCCCCGCCTTCACCCGCTTCCAGCTCCGCTCCGATGGAGGCCCCGACACGATGTCCAGCGCGCCGCTCACCCGGCGGCAGACGGATGGCGGGACGTTCTTCGTCGTCGGAGAGAATCCCTTCAGCGGCATCGTGACGGCGCTCGCGGGCTGCCAGGTGCCATCGCCCGGAATCATCACCGGCTGCTTCACCCGCTGCGTCGACGGGACGTATTCGGGGACAGGCACCTTCGAGGCCCACAACCTGGCGGCCCATCCGGGCGAGACCGAGTCCTCCGGCGGACTCGAGCTCCTCTCCGAGTCCTTCGTCGCGCTGGGCCTGCCCGCGGACGTCTACGTCGCGAAGCGCCACGCGTATGTCGTCTCATTCAACGAGGCCGGCGTCGACGGTGGGCTCACCGTCTTCGACGTGAGCGACCCGCGACACCCCATCTTCAAGGCGTCCATCAGCCTGCCCGGAGACAGCTACTGGAACGGTGTCTGGGCGAAGGAGGATGCCCTCTACATCGCGAGCCTGAACTCGGGCCTGCTCGTCTATGACATCACGGACCCGGGGAAGCCGGAGTTCGTGCGCAGCTTCGCCGCGGGCCCCGAGGGCGTGCACACCGTGCTCGTGGACGGAAACCGGCTCTATGCCATGTCGCTGGACAGCTCGACGCTGGTGTTCGACGTCACGACTCCGCTGAGCCCCGTGCTGCTCCAGAGCATCGCCCTACCCGTGGAGCTCTCGTCCGGAGGCCCCCATGACGCCTTCGCGTACGAGGGCCGCCTCTACGTCAGCAACGGGTTTGGCGGCCTGTCCGTCATGGACGTCACCGACCTGGAGAACGTGCGGCACCTGGGCCAGTTCGTCCACGGCGGCGGCGCCTACGCGCACCACAGCGAGGTGGGCACCTTCGCCGGCCGCACGATTGCCTTCGAAGGCGGCGAGACGAACGGCGCCCACCTGCGGGTGCTCGACGTCACCGACCCCGCGCACATCGTGAAGATGGGCGAGTTCCGCCTCCGGCCCGTCACCTCCATCCACAACTTCCTCCTCCGGGGCACGCGGCTGTACGTCGCCTGGTACCTGGAGGGGCTGCGCGTGCTGGACGTGTCCAACCCCACGAAGCCGAGGCAGGTCGCCCACTACAACACCTTCCGGGGAACCGACCCCGGACGGACGGACAACCTCCTCCAGGGCGCCTACGGCATCCGCGTGCCCGGTGACGGGGCCGTGTACCTCGTGGACTCCTCGCGCGGCCTGCTCATCTTCAACGAGCCGTAGCCGCGCGGTGGAAGCGGGCACCTGTCCGCCCGCTTCCACCTCGGGCGGTGCGTCGCTTCCCGGCACACCCGAGGGCTCCTAAGCTCCTGCGCCATGCGCCCGCCGGCCGGTGGTGGGCAGAAGAGAAGAGGACCTGTCCCATGCCTGTTCGTGCCGTGCGACTGCTGCTCGCGCTCGCCTGTGTCGCGTCGCTGTCCGCCTGCTCGACGGAGCCGGAGGCCACACCGCAGCCGCAACCCGACCCGGACGCCCTCCCCTACGACGGCCCCTGGACGCCGCTGCAGGAGAGCGGCGAGTGGGTGGACCCCGGCCCCTTCGCCGATTGCTCCGTGCGCTCCAGCACCTCCGCCGAGTGTGGCACCCAGTCCGCCTTCGACCTGTCGCGCTGTGACAGCGCCTCGCTCGCGGGGCTGGAGCGCGAGGGCGCCATCTACCGCGCGGAGATTCGCTACGAGGTCCCCAAGAGCACGGGCGGCGTGAGTGCCGCCCCGGGCAACGGCGGCTTCCAGCTCGACGCAGCCGGGCAGCCCCTGAGCGTCATGGGGCAGGCGAGCTCCCTGATGTCCCGCGTGGACACCGGGACGTTCATCGTCTCGTCCCTGCAGGTGGCCGCCGGCAATGCCACGGACCGATTCACCTTCGCAGGCTGCAAGGCGACGGGGCCGCGCACACTCACCGGTTGCCTGGCGTGGTGCCGCAACGGCCAGCTGCGCTACGGCGCCACCTTCCGCGCCGAGCGCATGACGTGGCGCGAGGGCGAGTCAGAGTCCTCCGGCCTCCAGCGCGTCTCCGAGTCCCGCGTGGACCGCGGCCTCCCCGTGGACGTGTACGTCACCAAGGGCCATGCCTACGTCGTCTCCGTTCCCAGCCGGGGGCGGCCCGGCGGCCTCACCGTCTTCGACGTGAGTGACGCGCGCAATCCCGTGCAGCGCGTGTCCCTGGACCAGCCCAATGACAATTACTGGAATGGCGTGTGGGCGAAGGACGACGCGCTCTACATCGCCAGCGGCGTGGCGGGCGTGCTCGTCTATGACATCACCGACCCGGCCCATCCCGCCTTCGTGCGCAGAGCCAGGGTTCCCGGCTTCAACAGCACGCTCAACGTGCACACCGTGTTCGTGGACGGAAGCCGCCTCTACGCCATGGCACCCTCGATTCGCGAGACGCTCGTCTTCGACCTCGCCAACCCGCTCGAGCCCCAGCTGGTCATGCGCTACGCCTACCCCAGAGGGACGGGCTACCCGCATGACGCCTTCGCGTACGACGGCCGGCTCTACATCAACCACACCGAGGACGGCTTCCTCGCCGTGGACGTGACGGGCACGGCACCGACGCTGCTGGGCAAGTACACCTACGGGTACTCGTACAGCCACGCCAACGCGGTGGGGACATTCAACGGCCGCACCGTCGCGTTCGAGGGTGGCGAGACACTCGGCGCGCACCTGCGCGTGCTGGACGTCACGAATCCCGCCGGCATCGCGAAGGTGGGCGAGTACAAGCTGCGCGGCCTCACGTCGATTCACAACCTGGTGCTGCGGGGCACGCGCCTGTACGTCGCGTACTACCACGAGGGCGTGCGCGTGCTCGACGTGGCGGACCCCACGCAGCCCCGCGAGGTGGCGTACTTCAACACCTTCCGCGAGGCGGACCCGAGACGCGCGGACGGCATGTTCGAGGGGGCCATTGGCATGCGCGTGCCCGGTGATGGACATATCTACGTGGTGGATACGTCGCGCGGACTGCTCCTCTTCGATGAGCCGTAGACAGCCGGGCTTCCCGGCGGCACACCGTCCTCTCTACACTGGGAGTCCTGGTGGCCCGTGGGCCGGCGCGGGCGCTACCCGGAGGAGGTGTCGATGCTGCCTGCTCGCGCCGCGTGGACGGTCCTGCTTGCGTGCGCCGCGTCCGTGCTCGGATGCAGCCCCTCCGTCGAGCAGCCCTGGGATGGAAGCTACGTAGCGCTGGAGGAGCGGGGCGACTGGGTGGACTCCGGCGCCCTCTCCCCCTGCCGGGTGCTGGAGGACGGGGCCGCGCCGTGCGGCTCGCTGGAGTCCTTCGACCTGTCGGCGTGCAAGCGCCGCTCGCTGGAAGACCTGGAGCGCCGGGGCGTGTTCCGGGCGGAGCTGCGCTACGAGCCGGGGAGCTCCCCCTCGCAGTCCCGCCTTCCGGCCGCGCCCGCCGGCTTCAAGCTGGGAGTGAATGGAGCGCCGGAGCTCGTCATGGGGGCACCGCCCGCGGCCGGCGTGTGGAACGCGCGGACGCTCTTCTTCTCCAGCCGTGACGGGGACGCCCTCTCCACCTTCGCGGGCTGCAACGCGGTGAACGAGCGCGTGCTCACCGGCTGCTACTCCCTGTGCAGGAACGGCAGGCTGGAGGCATCCGCCACCTTCCGCGCGGAGCGCATGAGCCGCTTCCAGGACGAGGATGAGTCCGGAGGCGGGCTGCGCCTCCTGGCCGAGTCCTTCGTCGACCTGGGCAGGCCCGTGGACGTGCTCGTCACGGAGGGCCATGCCTTCGTCGTCTCGGAGAGCCGGCCGGGCCGCCCCGGGGGCCTCACCGTCTTCGACGTGAGCGACCCGCGCGCGCCCGTGGCCGTGGGGCACCTGAGCCCCGAGGGGAACACGGACTGGAAGAACGCCGCGCTCCTGAGGAACACGCTCTACGTCGCCACCGCGGAGGCGGGCATCGCGGTGGTGGACATCACCGAGCCCTCACGGCCGACCCTCGTGCGCACCGTGCCGGAGGGACGCTTCCAGGTGAGCGGGGTGAGCGTGGGCGGCAACCGGCTCTACGCCACGGTGGAGGCGCCCGAGCGCGGGACGCTGGTGTTCGACGTCTCCACGCCCCACGCGCCCAGCCTGGTGGAGAACGTCACGCTGGCCGCGAGGGACATGGTGTCCGCCGGAGGGTCGACCCGGCTCTATTCGGGCCGTGGGTCCGTCGCGCATGAGGGACGCCTCTACGTGAATCAGCAGCAGGAGGGCTTCAAGGTCGCGGACATCCGGGACCCGGACCATGTGTCGCTGCTCGGGAAGTATACGTACCCGTATGGAAGCAGCGCCGCGAGCGCGGTGGGCACCTTCGCCGACCGCGCCATCGCCTTCGAGCTGGGCCTGGGCCTGGGCGCGCGGCTGCGCGTGCTGGATGTCAGCGAGCCGTCCTCCATCAAGAAGATTGGCGAGTACGGCCTGCGCCACGTCGTGTCCCCTCGCAGCCTGGAGCTGCGGGACACCCGGCTGTACGTGACGTATCACCAGGAAGGGCTGCGCGTGCTGGACGTGTCCATCCCCACCCGTGTGCGCGAGGTGGCCTGGTTCAACACGTACCGCGAGACGGACACGGGCCGGGGTGACGCGATGGAGGAAGGCGCTACCGGGCTGCATGTGCCGGGGGACGGGCACGTCTACGTGGTAGACACGGCGCGCGGGCTGCTCATCCTGGAGGAGCTGTAGCCAACAGCGCCCTTCATCCTCGAGAGAACATCCATGAAACGTTCGACCTCACGGGCGCTGCTGGTATTCGCCTTCGCCGCCACGCTCTCCGCCTGCTCCAGCAGTGAGCCGCCCCCTCCGCCTCCGCCCGAGCCGGAGGCCTTCGTCTACGACGGCCCCTGGACGCCGCTGCCGGAGGAGGGGGATTGGCAGTACCGCGGCTCCTTCGCGCCGTGCTCCGAGGCCGAAGCGGGTCGCGCCATCGTCTACTGCAATGAGACGACACCGCCCAACCCGGCGGCCTGCGACCTGGCCTCGCTCGCGGGGCTGGAGACCCAGGGCGCCATCTACCGCGCGGAGATCCGCATCGAGAGCACCCTCCAGAGAGCCTCTGGACCCGAGCCGTATTACTACCAGGAGGCGGGAGGCTTCCGGTTCGATGCCACCGGGACGCTGGTCTCTGTCAACGGGCTTCCGGCCTTCCCGGTAGACCTCGGCCAGGGCTTCTACATGGCGGGCCATACCGCCACTCAACTGGATGCCTTTACCGGCTGCAGGGCCTCCAGCCCGCGCGAGTTCACGGGCTGCTTCAGCTCCTGCATCAACGGGCAGCTGCGCCACATCGGCTCCTTCCGCGCCCAGCGCATGACGTGGCGCCCGGGCGAGGCCGAGTCCTCCGGAGGACTCCAGCTCCTCTCCGAGTCCCTCGTGAAGGTCGGTAAGCCCGTCGATGTCTTCGTCGCGAAGGACCATGCGTATGTCGTTTCGCTTGACGCGCAGTCGCGGGAAGGAGGCCTCACCGTCTTCGACGTGAGCGACCGGCGACATCCCGTGCGGAAAGAGTCCTTCAACTTTGCGGGCGACTCCTACTGGAACGGCGTCTGGGCGAAGGGCGACGCGCTCTACGTCGCCAGCAATGAATGGGGCGTGCTGGTGTTCGACATCTCCATCCCCGCCTTGCCGCGCTTCGTGCGCAACGTGCCGGGCAGCGCGAGGGACGGAGTGCACACGGTGTCCGTGGACGGAGACCGGCTCTACGCCACGGCGCTCTTCAGCAACGCCCTGCTGATGTTCGATGTCTCCTCGCCGCTGGAGCCGCGGCTCCTCACCCGCTTCAAGCCGCCCTCGGAGCCGAGGGACCCCAGCCTGGGCCCGGCGCGGAAGTCCTATCCGCACGACATGTTCGCGTACCAGGGCCGCCTCTACGTCAACTACCTCTCGGACGGCTTCGCGGTGCTGGATGTGAGCGCACCTCCGGACACGACGCTGCTGGGCCGGTACAACTACCCCTATGCCTTCAGCCACACCAACGCGGTGGGCACGTTCAACGGCCGCACGATTGCGTTCGAGGGAGGCGAGAAGACGGGTGCGCACCTGCGCGTGCTGGACGTCACCGACCCGGCGCACATCGTCAAGGTGGGGGAGTACAAGCTCCGAGACCTCACCTCCATCCACAACATGGTGCTGCAGGGCACGCGCCTGTACGTGGCCTGGTACCACGAGGGCGTGCGCGTGCTGGACGTGGCGGACCCGGCGAAGCCGCGCGAGCTGGCGTACTTCAACACCTACCGGGAGTCGGACCCGCGCCGCGAAGATGGGCTCTTCGAGGGCGCCATCGGCATCCGCGTCCCCGGGGACGGGTATGTCTACGTGGTGGACACGGCGCGCGGGCTGCTCATCTTCAAGGAGCCGTGAGGCGCTTTGCGGCGCCCGGGGTGAAGCGGGTATACCGGTGGGACTTTCGCGCGCCCACGGCCGGGGGACGCGCTTCATTGGGGGGGTACCGTGTCGAAAGCTCTGCGTGGGATGGGTGCGGCCGCGGCCGCCTGCGTGCTGGCCCTGACCGGCTGTGGTTCTTCGGACGACGAGGCTTCGAAGCCGTGGGACGGACGGTATACGGCGCTGGAGGAGCGGGGGGACTGGCTGGACACGGGCCCCTACGCGAGCTGCTCCGTCAACTTCACGGACCCGTGCACCTCCTCCGTGGAGTCCTTCAACCTGTCCTCGTGCAAGCGCTCCACGCTCGGCGCGCTGGACCGCGTGGGCATCTACCGGACCAAGCTTCGCTACGAGTTCCCCAGTGAAGACGGGCTCAGCAGCATCGGCGTCGGCGGGAGCGGGAGCCTCCGGTTCACCGCGGACGGCGCTCCCTGGAGTGTGCAGGGGTACCCGGCCGTCGACCCGCGGCTGGATGGCCAGACGTTCGTCGTCACGGGGCTCAAGCAGGGGACGGCCGGGCAGGACTCCACGCGCTATACGCTCGCGGGCTGCGAGGCGCCCACGCCGCTAGTGCTCACGGGGTGCTTCTCCTTCTGCTCCGCCGGCCGGCACCTCTACTCCGGCACCTTCCGCGCGGAGCGGATGACGTGGGGGCGCGCGGAGCGTGAGTCCGGCGGAGGGCTCAAGCCCGTCTCCGAGTCACGGGTGGAGCAGGGGTTCCCCGTGGACCTCTACGTGGCGAAGGACCACGCGTACGTGGTGTCCATCAACAGGCGCGGTACCGACGGCGGGCTCAGCGTGTTCGACGTGAGTGACAGGGCCCACCCCGTCTTCAAGACGTCCATCAGCATGCCGGGGGACAGCTACTGGAACGGGGTGTGGGCGAAGGGGGATGCGCTCTACGTCGCCAGTGCGGACACGGGCGTCGTCATGTTCGACATCTCGAATCCCGGCGCGCCCGTCTTCCTGCGCAGCCTTCCGGGCGGTCCGGCCATCGACGTGCACACGGTGCTGGTGGACGGGGACCGGCTGTATGCCATGTCACCGTCGCCCAACGCGGAGACGCTCGTCTTCGATGTGTCCTCGCCCCTGGAGCCCCGGCTGCTCGGCCGGCAGGTGCTCGGGGTTCCGGGCTATCCGCATGACTCGTTCGCCTTTGGAGGACGGCTGTATGTCAGCCATACGCAGGGTGGGTACCAGGTGGTGGACGTCAGCGACCCGACCCGCTTCAAGCGCCTGGGTGGCTACACGTTCGAGAACAGCTACGCCCACCACAGCGCGGTGGGCACCATCGCGGGCCAGACGATTGCCTTCGAGGGCGGAGAGCAGATGGGCGCCCACCTGCGCGTGCTGAAGGTGGATGACCCGGCGAACATCGTGAAGATTGGCGAGCTCAAGCTTCGCGACGTCGCATCCATCCACAACATCCTCCTCAAGGACGAGCGGCTGTACATCGCCTGGTATCACGAGGGCGTGCGCGTGCTGGACGTGTCCAACCCCACGCAGCCGCGGCTGGTGGCCCACTTCAATACGTTCCGCGATACGGACCCGAGCAGGTCCGAGGGCCTGTACGAGGGTGCCATCGGCATCCGCGTGCCGGGGGATGGGTACGTGTACGCCGTGGATACCTCGCGCGGGCTGTTCATCTTCAAGGAGCCGTAGCGCGGGCGGGGGTGTCAGCGTCGGGGGGCGGGGCGGGATTCCCGTGCCTTGAGCCGGGCCACCTCGGCCTTGAGCTGCTTCAGTTGCCGCTCCGCCACTTCGCGGCGTCGGGATTCCTCCTCGCGGCGCCGGGATTCTTCCGCCAGTCGGTGCTGCGCCTCTTCGCGGAGGCGGGCTTCCTTCTTCAGGTTGCGCACCCGCTTCTTCACGCGCTGCTGGAGCCCCTCGGCCAGCTTGTGCAGCTGGTCGATGAGCTCCGCCGACTCCGGAAGCTGGACGTTGTTCTCGTAGAAGCGCAGCCGGTCCCCCTCCGCCTGGAGTTCCAGCCCGAGCCGCTTCGAGGGCAGTCGTCCCTCCACCGGCTTGATGGGGACGTACTTCCGCGACCTGGGACCCGCCAGCCGGTAGCCCCACAGCGTCTGCCGGCCGCCGTCGTAGATGAAGTACTCCGGGATGCCCAGACGGGCATAGCGCGCCACGTTCCGCACCGCGTCCTTCTTGCGGGGGCCGCCGACGTGGACCTCGAGCACGACGTCGAGGCCCTTCCCCTCGGCGCTGACAACCCACTTGTCGCGCACGTGTGGCTCTGCATCCAACACGACCAGGAGGTCTGGCGCGAAGCGGCGCTCGTCGGGGTAGTAGACGGGCAGCTCGCAGGCCAGGTAGACGCGGCGACGCTCGCGGCCGAAGTGCCCCTTGAGCGTGTCGAGAGCGCGCACCTTGGGGAGGAAGTGCCTGTCTCCCTCCGGCGGAGACATCTCCGCGTCCGTCACCTCTCCTGGAAGGGCCGCGTACACCCGAGCCTGCTCCTCGGGCGTCATCGCGTCCCACTCAGCCTGGGAGGGAGCGCGAGGGTACTTGTCTCCGCGCTTCCCCGAATTGGGCCTCATGGGGTGAGCGTGCGGCATCCTACCCTGGAGGTCAACTGCCTGCCGTGTGACTGTCTGCCTCTCGACCTGCTCGTCCGCGACTTCCTCCGACCTTGCTTCCGCCATGCGCGCTCCCGCCCTGCTCCCGTCCTTGTGGAGCGACGAGGCAGAGCAAGAGGTGGGCCGAAGTGTGCGAGTTGGGTGACGAGTGAAGTGCGGCGGAGACCGGGCGTTCGGGTGTTTCCAACTGGAGACGGCAGTCCACGGCGAGATGGACGCCGCGCTGGGTCCTGACGTGATTGTCGGGGCTTCATGGAGGTCCGTACACTGCCGGGCATGTCAACGCATGGGGGACGCTCGCGCCGCGTCGATGTGGTCATCCTGACGGCGATTCAGCTGGAGTACGAAGCGGCGCTGCAGGTGAGCGCGGGTGCAGTCGAGGGGCGTCAGTGGGAGGAGGAGCGACGCCCGAACGGCCTCCGGGTGTCGTTCCGCTCGTTTCACGGCAAGCAGGGGGCTCGCCCGCTGCGTTTCGCGCTGGCGCTGGCGGGCGGCATGGGCGCGGTGGAAGCGACCTCCGCATTACTGCCGTTGGTCGAGGAGTACCAGCCGAGGTGCGTGGCGATGTGCGGCGTCTGCGCGGGACGCCCGGGGAAGACGAACCTGGGCGATGTCATCGCGCCTGACAGGCTGTTCTTCCACGACACGGGCAAGCGGCGCCCCGAGGGCGTGCAGCAGGACCTCACGACGTACAACCTGCGCTACGACTGGAAGGAAGACCTCAAGCACTTCGACTTCGTGACGCGCTTCAAGGACGAGCCGTGGTGGAAGAACCGCCCGGTGCCCTACGAGTGGCAGGAGAACTGGGCACTGCTGAAGCTCCATGAAGGCGTTTCGGAGCCATGGACGCTTCCGGAGTGCGAGCAGTACTGCCCGCACTGGGAGAAGGTCGTCGACGCACTCGTGAAGTCCGGCGACGTGTCCGACAGCGGGGAGCTCACCGACGAGGGACGCAAGCGGGTCAAGGCGCTCCTGTTCCGGCACAAGGGGCGCCTCCCTGACCTTTCTCCCACGGGAGAGATGTTCCCCTTCCGCGTTCATCTCGATCCCATGGGCAGCGGCAGCCAGGTCATTGAGGACGTGGCCTATTGGGGCGAAGTCACCGAGTACATGCGCAAGGCGCTGGGCCTGGAGATGGAGGCCGCCGCGGTCGGAGCGATGGCCTATACCCAGCCGCACCGGAAGCTCGATGCGTTGGTGATGAAGAGCGTGATGGACTTCGCCAACTCCGGGCGTGATGACCACTTCAAGCAGTACGCGGCCCGGGTGTCAGCCGAATGCTTGATGGCGTTTCTCCGCGAGCACTTGGACCCGGAGGTGGTCCCCGGGATTGATGACCTTCTAAGCACGGGAAGCATCGGTGAGCCTCCGGAGAGCGCTCCTCCCTCGGCGCTCCTCAATGCGCACCACGAGGTCGTACCGTTTCATGGACGAGAGCCCCTCCTCGCGGAACTCGACCAGTGGTGCGACGAGGGCCCCTCTGTCGCCGTTCGACTGCTTCATGCCGAGGGTGGGGCGGGTAAGACACGAGTAGCGATTGAGTGGATACGTCGGCGCAGGGAACTGGGGTGGGCCGCTGGCTTTCTGCCGGAGAGCGTCTCCAGAGATGCCGCCCAGGACTGGCTCGAACGGCTCTGGTCACTTGGCCTGCCGTTACTGGTGGTGATCGATTACGCGGAGAGCCACCCCAGGCTGCACGAGATGCTCTCGCGGTTGCACCAGTACGCGCAGCAGCAGGGTGCCGCCGAGCGGCGCCCGATTCGTCTACTGCTGCTTGCACGGAACAACGGCGACTGGTGGAAGTCCCTACGCGAACGGGACTCGATGCTGGCGGCATGGCTTGACTCGATGTCGGTTCGCCAGCTGCCGTCGCTCTCGAATTCTCTGGCCGACCGTGTCCTGGTGTTCCACGAAGCGGCGAAGAGGTTCGCCGAGAAGCTGAGCAAGACATACGTGCGGCGGCCCGTGGATGCGCTCCTCGGCGACGAGTGCTTCAGTCGCGTGCTCTACGTACACATGGCCGCGCTCGCGTCGGTAGAAGGATTGGCGTTCGAGCCGAACACGCTCATGGATGTCATCCTCGACCATGAGGAACACTTCTGGGAGGTGCGTGCTGGACAGGCGCACGTTGGGCACGCGGTGCAGCGCTCACTGGCCCGCCAGGTGGTCGCTGCTGCCACGCTCCGAGGGGGATTCCCGGAGAAGGAGGGGGCGGAGCTCGTGATCGGTAGGCTCCTACGACGTCCCGCGACCGAGAATGACGCAATCTTGTTGCGACTGCTCCACTGGGTCTACCAGCGCAGTGCTGGAAGTCCTGCTCTCTTCTTGCCCCCTCTGGAACCAGACCTTCTCGGCGAAGCGATGGTGCTGCGAGTCGCTTCCGCCCACCCCTCTTCTGACGAGCGAGTGCCTTCCGACTGGATAGACCGGGTCTTTCCAGCGAACGAGGGGGAGCAGGTCGTCGGCACGGGCCTTAGGGTGCTGGGGCGGGTATCCGCAGTATTGCCTGCGTTGACGCGGCCATGGATTGAACGACTCCTCGCGGGCTCGCTGCTCGACGCGCGCGCGGTGCTCTCACTGGAGGCTGCGCTGGCTGTTGGGCAGCGCACCGCCTTCTCCGTGCTGGGTGATGTTCTGGCTGACAGGCTTGAAGCAGCGGGCACCATCGAGCACGCGCGCCGGCTTGACGCAGTGGGGATTCCTTTCCCCACGGTCTCGCTTGACCGGGTTGCCGAATGGACGACCCGTATGCGTCTGCAGGTTCTTCCAAATCAGCATGACGACGAGGCAGTCGCTGAGCGCGCAGGGCTTCTTGGTAATTGGGGCACCAGGCTGCGCGCGCTCGGCCAGCGGCAGGAGGCGCTGGCAACCACCAAGGAAGCCGTGTCGCTCTACCGGAGCCTCGCGGCACGCAATCCGGACGCCTCCCAGCCTGGCCTCGCCTCCTGCCTCAACAATCTGGGCAACATGCTCAGCTCGCTGGGCCGGCGGCAGGAGGCGCTGACAGCTACCGAGGAAGCCGTGTCCATCCGCCGAGGCCTCGTGGCACGCCAACCGGACGTCTTCCAGCCCGACCTCGCCATGAGCCTCAACAACCTGGGCAGCATGCTCAGCGCGTTGGGTCGGCGGCAGGAAGCGCTGGCTGCCGCCGAGGAAGCCGTATCCATCCGCCGAGGCCTCGCGGCACGCAGCCCGAACGCCTTCCAGCCAGACCTAGCCTCGAGCCTCAACAACCTAGGCAACAGGCAGAGAGACCTGGGCCGGCGGCAGGAGGCGCTTACGGCCACTGAGGAAGCGGTTTCACTCTATCGGAGCCTCGCGGCACGCAATCCGGACGTCTTCCAGCCCAGCCTCGCCACCAGCCTCAACAACCTGGGCAGCATGCTGAGCGCGCTGGGCCGGAGGCTGGAAGCGCTGACGGCCATCGAGGAAGCCGGGGCACTCTATCGGACCCTTGCGGCACGCAGCCCGGACGCATTCCAGCCCGACCTCGCCACCAGCCTCAACAACATGGGCAGTGTACTGAGTGACCTGGGCCGGCGTCAGGAAGCGCTGACGGCCACCGAGGAAGCTGTATCCATTCGCCGAGCCCTCGTGGCGCACAGCCCGGACGCATTCCAGCCCGACCTCGCCATGAGCCTCAACAATCTGGGCAGCATGCTGAGTGCGCTGGGCTGGCACCAGGAAGCGCTGGTGGCCACCGAGGAAGCGGTTTTCATCTACCGGGGTCTCGCGGCACGCCAACCAGACGTCTTCCAGCCTGACCTCGCCAGCGGCCTCAACAATCTGGGCAACAGGCTGAGTGACCTGGGCCGGAGACAAGAGGCGCTGACGGCCGCGGAGGAAGCAGTTCCACTCTACCGGGACCTCGCGGCACGCCAACCAGACGTCTTCCAGCCTGACCTCGCCATCGGCCTCTGCAACCTGGGCAACAGGCTGAGTGCCCTGGGTCAGCGGCAGGAGGCACTGATAGCGACCGAAGAAGCCGTGTCACTTTACCGGGGCCTCGCGGCACGCAACTCGGACGCATTCCAACCCCTCCTTGCCGCGAACCTCAACAACCTGGGTTCCATTCTGAGTTCCCTGGGCAGACAGAGAGAGGCTGTTATCGCAGCAATTGAGGCCATCGAGACGCTCTGGCCATTCTTCCTGCGTTTTCCAAAGCCCTTGGAGCAGAACACCGGCCTCATGGTGGCTCACGTCAAGAAGCTCCATGAACTCCTTCAGCGCCCGATTCCTCCTGAACTCCAGGAGCGCATCGACACATTCAAGCGCCTCACAGAATCGTGAGACCTTGAAGCCCCTCACGTCTCGATGCGGTTCCGCCCGTTCGCCTTGGCGCGGTACAGCCGCGCGTCCGCGGTCTTCAACAACTCCTCCACCGTGGCCCCGTCCGTCGATGACACGGCGATGCCCCCGCTGAACGTGATGTGGAAGGACTCGCCCGCGTCGCCCTCGAACGTCATCCCCGCCAGCTCCGCCGCCGTGCGCGACAGAATCTCCTTCGCGCTCGCCGCCGTCTCTCCCAGCAGCGCCACCACGAACTCCTCTCCACCCCACCGTCCCCGCACGTCCTCGCGACGGAACCTGGCCCCCAACAGCCGCCCCAGCCGCGTCAGCACCCGGTCTCCCGCCAGGTGCCCGTACTTGTCGTTCACCTGCTTGAAGTGGTCCACGTCCAGGAAGCACAACGCCAGCGGCTTGCTCAGCCGCTGCGCCTCCGCCAGCCGCGCCCTCAACCCGTCGATGAACGGCCGCCTCAAGAGCAGCCCCGTCAGCGCATCCCGCTCCGCGCGCTCCTTCGACAGCCGCGCCCGCTCCAGCCTCGCCTGCACGCGCGCCCGCAGCTCCTCGCGCAGCACCGGCTTCGACAGGTAGTCGTCCGCCCCCGCCTGGAACGCCGCCAGCCGGAACTCCAGCCCCACGTGCGCCGTAATCAGCAGCACCGGCAGCTCCTGCCACTCCGGCGTCGAGCGCAGAATCCGGCACAAATCGAACCCGCTCGGCCCCGGCATCTGCACGTCCAGCAACAGCAGGTCCGGCCGGTGCTCCGCCAGCGCCTCCATCAGCCCGTGCGCGTCCCCCAGCCCCACCACCTCGATGTGGTCGCTCGCCAGCGCGTGCGTCAGCGCCGTAATCGCCTCCGGGTCGTCGTCCACCACCAAAACCCGCGCCCGCTCCGGACGCCGCGCCGCCACCATCCGCTCCGCCGCCGCCGTGAAGTCCTGCGACGTGAACGGTCTCGGCAGGAACAGCGACGCCCCTGCGTGCGCCGCCGCCACCCGGTCCTCCAGCGTCCCGCCCGCCCCCGTGAAGGCCAGCGGCAACATCCCCAGCCCCTCCTCCGCTCGCAGCGCGTGCGCCACCGGGATGCCGCCCAGCGGGCCGTCCAGGTGCATGTGCACCAGCACCCCGTCCACCCACTGCCGCCGCGCCACCGCGAGCGCCTCGTCCGCCGTGCGCGCCGTCAGCACCCGCACCACGTGCGCCTTCCCCAGCCGCTCCGCCTCCGCCAGCACCGCCGCGTCCCCGTCCACCACCAGCAGCACGCCCTCCGTGGGCAGCAGCGGCCCCGGCGCCTTCGCCGCGGGCGCCGGCTTCACCGACACCGCCGCCTTCGCCGCCAGCTCGCGGAAGGCCTCCTCCATCGCCCCCACGTCCAGCGCCCCACCCTCGCGCGCCGGCTTCAGCACCAGCTCCAGCCGGCCCGCCGCGCTGCTCACCTCCGCGTAGCCGTAGCTGCCCGCCGTGCCGTGCAACTTGTGGACAACCGTGTACGCCTCGTCCAACGCCTCCGTCTCCCCCGCGCGCGCCCGGCCCAGCAGCGCCTCCAGCCCGGACACCTTCTCCCGCAGCCTCGCGCCGTACTCCGCGTTGAGCGCGGCGAGGCTCGCGGCCAGGTCGTCCCCCACCACCGCCTCCACCTCCTCCAGCGCCTCGGGCGGCGGGGGCGGCGGCACGGACGCGAAGAGCTGCGCCACCCAGACGAGCAGCTCCTCCGGCCGGTACGGCTTGTGGATGATGCGCGCCACGCGCAGTTGCCGCGTGAGCAGCTCGTGGCTCTTCAGGTCCTTCCAGAAGGCCGACGCGAAGAGGATGGGCAGCTCCGGCTGCGTCTTGCGTAGCTCGCGGATGAAGTCCGCGCCCGTCATCCCCGGCAGCAGGCCATCCACAATCGCCGCGTCCACCGGCACGCGCGAGAGCACGGCCATGGCCTCGGCGGCGGTGCGCGCGGGCTCCACGCGGTAGCCCTTCTCCCGCAGGAAGGTGCACACCAGCGACTGCAAATCCTTGTCGTCCTCGAGGAACAGGAGCGTCCGAGTGCTGCTCATAAAAAACCCTTCAGACCTTTCTCGCCGCCGCCGTCACGGCATCTCGCCGCGCCAGCAGGCCGTTGAGGAGCTCGCGCACGGAGGACACCAGCTCGTCCTCCGAGGAGCGCGCCTTCGTGAGGTGCCGGGTGATTCCCAGCGTCAGTTGCCGCTGGTCCGTGCGGGACAGCTCGCGGCCCGTGAATACAATCAGCGGCGTGGTGCGCCCCTTGCCCTGGCGCAGGATGTCCACCACCTCGAAGCCGTCCAGCCTCGGCAGGCCCACGTCCAGCACGATGAGGTCCGGCGTCGTCTCGCGCGCGAGCGCCACCGCGCTCTCGCCGTCCGCCGCCTCGAAGACCTGCACGCCGCCCAGCCGCTCCAGCTGCGCGCACAGCACGCGCCGGGTGGCCGCGTCGTCATCCACCACCAGCACGCGCGCCTGACCGGGCTGCCGCATGGCGTAGCGCAGCGTCTTGAGCAGCCGCGTCTCCTCCAGCGGCTTCGCCATCCAGTCCACCCACATCGGCATGCCCACGCCCTCGCCCTCGGAGGAGCGTCCGGACAGCACCAGCACCGGCAGCTCCCGCGTGCGCGGCTGCTCGCGCAGACCCCGCACCCACTCCAGCGCCTGCCCGTCCGGCATCTGCGTGTCCACCACCAGCGCGTCCGGCAGCGACTCGTCCAGCGCCTTCGCCGCCTCCGCGAGGTTCGCGGCGCGCACCACGCGGTAGCCCTCCGCCGCCAGCAGCCCGCGCAAGAGCGTGGACAGCTCCGTGTCCGCCGTCGTCACCAGCACGTTGTGGCGGGACTCGTCGCGCGGCACCGACGCGGGCGCCGTGTGCGTCTCGGGCTTCATCGCGTCCAGCGCGAAGGTGAAGGTGGAGCCTTTGCCCTCCTCGCTCTCCACCTCGATGCGGCCGCCGTGCTGGTCCACAATCGCCTGCGAAATCGCCAGCCCCAGCCCCGTGCCTCCCTTGGAGCGCGTGTCCGAGCCGTCCAGCTGCTGGAAGCGTCCGAAGAGGCGGCTGCGCTGCTCGGGCGGAATCCCCGGCCCCTGGTCCACCACGCTGAAGCGCACCCGGCCGCCCTCCACGTCCAGCGCGCGCACCACCACCGGCGAGCCCCGGGGGGAGAACTTCACCGCGTTGGACACCAGGTTGGTCAGCACCTGGATGAGCCTGTCCCTGTCTCCGCGCACGCGCGGCGCGCCTTCGACCTCCGAGCGCAGCGTCACCCCGGCCGCGTCCGCCATGCCCTGCACGCCAGCGAGCGTGGCCTCCACCAGCTCCGCGCACTCCAGCGGCGCCAGCTTCAGCTCCAGCTTGCCGGCCTCCATCTTCTCCAAATCGAGGATGTCGTTGATGAGCCGGATGAGGCGCTCGGTGTTGGTGCGGGCGATGCGCACCATGTCCAGCGCCTGAGGGGGCAGCTCGCCCATGATGCCGCCCTCCAAAAGGCCCAGCGAGCCGCGGATGGAGGTGAGCGGCGTGCGCAGCTCGTGGCTCACGGTGGAGATGAACTCGTTCTTCATCCGCTCCACGGCCTTGCGCTCGGTGATGTCGCGCACGAAGACGGTGAAGCGCTTCGGCCCGTCCCCGGGCACGCGGGCCAGCGTCAGCTCCGCGGGGAACACGCCCCCGTCCGCGCGCAGGCACTGTGACTCCAGGCGGGTGGAGGCGCCCGCGGGTGCGTCCAGCGCGGCGGCCACGCGCTCGCGCTCTCCGGGTGGCAGCGACGCGGGCAGCGCCAGCGTCAGGAAGTCCCGGCCCACGCCCTGCCCGGACGCCAGCCGCAGGGTGCGCTCCGCGGAGGGGTTCAGCTCCAGCAGCTTCCCCTCCCCGTCCAGCAGGAGGATGCCGTCCGCCGAGGCCTCCAGAATCGCCGCCTTGCGCGCCTCGCTCGCGCTCAGCTCGGCGTTGGCCGTGGACAGCGCGGCGGTGCGCTCCTCCACCCGGCGCTCCAGCCCCTCGTTGAACGCGGCCAGCTCCGTGGTGGCGCGCGACAGCCGCACCAGCACCACCACCACGTACGCACCCAGGGCCAGCGACACCACGAAGAAGGCCACGCGCGAGCGCTCGTTGCGCCCCTGCGCCCGCTCGTAGAGCTGGAGATAGGTGGTGATGAGCCGCTCCGCCTGCACGCTGGCGGTGTGCTCCAGCAGCGCCTGCACGGCCGCGTTCGCCTCGCGCTGCGCACCCCGCGCATCCGCGTCCCGGGCGCGGGTGAGCAGGCCCTCCGCATCCCCGAGCGCACGCTGGTACGCGTCCAGCGACGCGGTGAGCGTCTGGCGGTCCTCGTCCGTCAGGAAGGAGGGGTAGTCACGCAGCGCCTCCGCGCGGGCCCGCAGCGCGGCGAAGTCCGACGCGGCCGAGCCATGCACCTCCGGCAGCCCCAGGCGCGAGCGCAGCACGTCCAGCTCCAGCTCGGCGCTGGCCACGCGCAGCTGCCGCAAGGCAGTGCGGTAGCGGTCGTTCTGCGACACCTCCCACGGGCGACCCACGATGAACAGGCCACACAGGAGCAGCAGCGCGCCCGCCGCCAGCACTACCGACCGCTTGGACAGGCGCGAGCCCCTCTTCACGCCGGCACCAGCTTGCGAATCTCGGCGGGGAGCGTCATGGGGTCGAACGGCTTGCCGATGACACCCAGGGCGCCCAGCTCCAGGTAGCGCGCCACCTCCTGCTTCTGGATTTTCGCCGTCATGAAGATGATGGGCGTGTGCGCGGTGGCCTCCTGGGCGCGCAGCCTGCCGAACGTCGTGGGCCCGTCCATGCCGGGCATCATCACGTCCAGCAGGATGAGGTCCGGCTTCTCCGCGGCGGCCTTCTCCAGCGCCTCGGCGCCGGACGCGGCCAGCACCGTCTGCCACCCGCCCACCCGGCTCAGGCTCAGGTTGCCGATGGTGCGGATGTCATCCTCGTCGTCGACGAGCATCACCTTGCGTAGCGTGGTCATGGATTCGGGCCTCGGTCCGGGGCGTGGGTCGGGGTACGGATGCGGCGGGATTCCGGATTCATTTCGCCTCCGGAGGGCACTCGGGCAGGTCGAACCAGAAGGTGGTGCCGGCGCCCGGGGCGGAGGTGAAGTCCAGCGCGCCGCCCATCCGCTCCGTCAGCGCGCGGGCGATGCTCAGCCCCAGGCCCGTGCCGCCGCGCCGCCGCGTGTCCGAGCCGTCCGCCTGGGCGAACTTCTGGAAGATGCGGGCGCGGAAGTCCTCGGGCACGCCGGGCCCCCGGTCCTCCACGCTGACGCGCAGCCGGCCGGCGTGGCGGGACAGGCGCAGGGTGACGGCCTCGCCCCGGGGGGAGAACTTGATGGCGTTGGACAGGAGGTTGGCCAGCACCTGCGCCAGCCGGTCCGCGTCCACCCGGGCCCGGGCGCCGGACGCTTCCAGCACCAGCTCCACCCGCACACCGTACTCGCCCGCGTAGCCCCGGTGGGCCTCGGCGGCGTAGTGGAGCAGCGGCGCCAGCTCCGCCACCTCCAGGTAGAGGTCCAGCTTGCCGGCCTCCACCTTGTCCAGGTCCAGGATGTCGTTGATGAGGCGGATGAGCCGCTCACTGTTCTTGTGGGCGATGTCCACCATCTCCGCCACCGGCCCGGGCAGCGGCCCGGCCACGCCGCCCGTCAGCAGCCCCAGCGAGCCGCGGATGGAGGTGAGCGGCGTGCGCAACTCATGGCTCACCGTGGAGATGAACTCGTTCTTCAGCCGCTGCTGCTCCTCCAGGGCCTGACGGGCCAGGGCCACGGTGATGGCGTCCAGCTCCAGCTCCACCCACGCCGCCAGGTCCGCGAGCGCGGCGCGCTCCGCGTCGGAAAAGTCGCGCGGCGTGGAGTCGAGGAGGCAGAGGGTGCCCACGCGGCTGCCGTCCGGGGCGCGCACCGGGTGGCCCGCGTAGAAGCGGATGAAGGGCGCGCCGACGACGAGCGGGTTGTCGTGGAAGCGCGAATCTCGCACGGCATCCGGCACCACGAAGGTGCTCGTGCCGAGGATGGCGTGGCCGCAGAAGGAGATGTCGCGCGGCGTCTCGGAGGCGTCCAGGCCGACGCGGGCCTTGAACCACTGCCGGCCCTCGTCCAGCAGCGACACCAGGGCGGTGGGCACGCGGAACAGCTTCGCCGCGGTGCGGACGATGCGGTCGAACCGCTCCTCCGACGGAGTGTCCAGCACGCAGAGGCCGCGCAGGGCCTGGAGGCGCCAGGCCTCGTCCGGGGGCAGGGAGGGAGGAATCATGGGAGGGCGCCGCAGTGCTAACCCACATGCCCGCGAATGGGGAGAGGGCGACCAGCGGCGGCCCGCTCCGAGAGGCGTCGGGCGGACGGGCAGGCGCGAATCGTACCTTCCCGTCGAACTCGCGCGGTGACTCCTGCTCCGCGAGCAGCCGGGCGTGAGGGTGGGACGCCCGGAGCCGCGCGCTCACGAATGACCCGGCATGAGGTTGCGATTGACACCCCGAGCAGGCTGACTTCACCATCCGTCACATATGAAGACCCAGCCAGCGCGCCTCGCGGGTGTCCTGCTCGCCGCCCTCTTTCTCACCCTGACGGCGTGCGGTGACGACGACTCCCGCGAGCCCGACGGCGGGTCCCCCCCGGATGCATCCACGCGGGATGGCGGCACCGATGCGGGGACCCGACCCGACACCGATGCGGGCACGGACGCGGGCGACGACGCGGGGGCCGACGCCGGCCTGGACGCGGGGAGCGAGCCCGACACCGATGCAGGCACGGACGCGGGGAGCGAGCCCGACACCGATGCAGGCACGGACGCGGGGAGCGAGCCCGACACCGATGCAGGCACGGACGCGGGGACGGACGCGGGGACGGATGCGGGCACCGAGGCCGCATGTGGCAACGGCCGCGTCGAGGCGCCCGAGGCGTGCGACGACCGCAACACCGCCTCCAACGACGGCTGCAGCGCCACGTGCACCGTGGAGCCCGGCTACAACTGCCCGCAGTCCGGTGGTCGCTGCCACGCGGCGGCATGCGGCGACGGCATCATCGCCGGTGACGAGGAGTGCGAGGACGGCAACGCCGCCGCGAACGACGGCTGCAGCACGCAGTGCCGCCTGGAGGAGGGCTACAAGTGCCCCGACCTCGGCCAGACCTGCCAGGCCACCCTCTGCGGCGACGGCGTCATCGAGGGCACCGAGCAGTGCGATGACGGCCCCGTCAAGGTCCACGACATGGGCGACGGCTGCTCGCCCCAGTGCAAGAAGGAGCCGGAGTGCACCAACGGCGTCTGCAAGTCCGTGTGCGGCGACGGGGTGATGCTGCCCAACAGCACGGCCGAGGAGTGCGACGACGGCAACACCCGCGCCGACGACGGCTGCTCTCCGACGTGCCGCCTGGAGGAGGGCTTCGCCTGCACCGTCGTCACGGAGGCCCCGCCCGCGAAGCTCTCCATCCCCATCGTCTACCGCGACTTCCGCGGCCATGACCTGGCGGCGACGAGCAGCCTGCCGCGCGGCCACATCGACTTCGAGAACGGCAACGGCATCGAAACGGGCATCGTCACGACGACGCTCGGGGCCGACGGCAAGCCCGTGTACGCGAAAGAGGGCGTGAGCTCCCTCACCACCCACGGCAAGGAGAGCTTCGACCAGTGGTACCGGGACGTGGAGAACGTCAACAAGCCCCTCGTCGGGACACTGGAGCTGGACCGCCGTCAGAGCGACGGCGCATATCTGTACGACAACCCGGCCTTCTTCCCGCTGGACGGCCAGGGCTGGCAGGCCTCGGGCGACGAGCCCACCCGCGACAACGGCCACAACTTCAGCTTCACCAGCGAGGCCCGCTACTGGTTCGAGTACAAGGGCACCGAGGTGCTCACCTTCCGCGGCGACGACGACGTGTGGGTGTTCATCAACCGGAAGCTGGCGATGGACCTGGGCGGCGTGCACGGCGCGCTGGACGGCAGCATCACCGTGTCCCAGAGGGCCTCCGCGCTGGACCTCACCGTGGGCGGCATCTACGAAGTCGCCGTGTTCCAGGCCGAGCGGCGCACCAGCGGCTCCTCGTACAAGCTCACCCTCAACAACTTCGCCACGCGCCGCACCGTGTGCTCCGCCACCTGTGGCGACGGCATCGTGGACGCCACCAGGGGTGAGGAGTGCGACGACGGGGTGAATGACGGCGGCTACGGCCAGTGCGCCCGCGGCTGCGTGCGTGGCCCGCGCTGCGGCGACAACACGGTCCAGGCCGAGGGCGGCGAGGAGTGCGACGACGGCAACACCCAGAATCGCGACGGCTGCAGCTCGGTCTGCAAGCTCGAGATTGGCTGAGCGCCACGACGCCCGCCGGGCTCCCTCCCGCGGGAGTGGAGCCGGGGGGATGGGAGGCGGCGGCTCGCGAGCCGCCGGCGGCCCCTACCCCGTCGCCCTGCGCTTGCGGACGGGGCGCGCGGCGGCCGCGGCCCCGGGCCGGGGCATCACGGTGACGACGGCGTTCACCACCCGGGACACCGCGCGGAGCTGTGAGGGCTCCAAATCCCGCAGCTTGCGCGTCATGCGGCGCAGCTCCAGCGGGTCCTCCTGAGGGGACTTGCGGGGCGCCAGCGGCACCGGGGCGCCGGAGCGGCCCACGCCCAGCAGCGTGTCCGCGGAGACCTGCAGCACGTCACACAGGCGCCGGAGCGTCTGCGCGCGGGGGAGCATCTTCCCGCGCTCCATGCGGCTGTAGACCTCCATGGCCATGCCCATGCGCTCGGCCACGTCACCCTGGGTGAGGCCCAGGCGCGTGCGGGCCTCGCGAGCGGCCGCTCCCAGGAGGACCGCGAGCTTGTGGTCGACGGGCTCACGCATGGCGGACGAGCGTCGCACGGGCCCGGGGCCACGCAAGTTTCCCACCCGGCCTCGGGGCGGGGCCTACCTGCGCAGCAGGCCGAGCGCGCCGTGGACGACCTGGGACACGGCGCGCAGCTGCTCGGCGTCCAGGGCCCGCAGGGCGCGCACCACCCGGCGCAGGCGGGGCGGGTCCTCTCCCGGAGCGGTGGTGACGGGGGCCTCCTCCACGGGGGCGTCCACCCGCGCCTCGACCTCCAGGCCCAGGAGCGTGTCCGCGCCGATGCGCAGCACCTGGCACAGCCTGCGCAGCGTGGTGACGCTGGGCAGCACCTTGCCGCGCTCCATGCGGCTGTAGACCTCCATGGCGATGCCCACGCGCTCGGCCACGTCCGCCTGGGTCAGCCCGAGCCGCAACCGCGCGGCCCGCGCGGCGGCCCCCACGGTGATGGCCAGTTCCTCGTTCATCGTCCTCGCGCCTCTCCCTGATGGGAACCGTCACGTCCCATGTCCGGAACCCTACCGTCCAAGGCAGGAGACTACCCCAAGAGGCGGCCCGCGTGCTATGGACCCCAGAGGTTGAATCTCCATGCCACATACGATGCCATCCACCCCGACCTCCAGACGTATGCAGGACCTCCAACATCCTCCCGTTGATGCCCCGCGTGCGGGGAGAGGAACGCTTCCGGACCGACGCCGCCGGGGAGGCCCGCGCGCGGGGGCCGGGAGGCGCGCGCCATGAACTCCACCCAGGACGTGCACCCGCTGCTGTTGCGCGGCTCGGAGGAGATTGGCGCCTTCCGCATCATCCGGAGGCTGGCCACCGGCGGCTATGGCGCCATCTTCCTCGCCGAGTCGGAGACGCACCGGCCCGTGGCGCTGAAGTTCGCGCTGCAGGGGCCCTCCCTGGAAGACGAGGCCCACGTGGACGCGCGCACGATGAAGGAGGCCAACGTCCTCATGCGCCTGGAGCACCCCAACGTGGTGGAGCTGCTGGGCTACCGCCGCTGGCCGGACGCGCACGACGGCTACCTGATGCTCATCCTGAGCTACGTGGAGGGCCCCACGCTGTCCGAGTGGGCCCGGCGCTCGAGCCCCACGGCCCGGCGCGTGGCGGAGGTGTTCTCGCAGGTGGCGCTCGCACTGGACGCCATCCACCGCGAGGGCGTGCTCCACCGCGACATCAAGGGCAGCAACATCCTCATCCGCGTCTCGGACGGGCAGCCGGTGCTGGTGGACTTCGGCTCGGGAGACCACGCGTGCTCGGCCGCGATTACCGAGAGCAGCCTGCCGCCCGGCACGCCCAGCTACCGCAGCCCGGAGGCCCTGCGCTTCTGGACGGGGCCGCGGGTGTCGGGCTCGCGCTACCGCTTCGAGCCCACCGATGACCTCTACTCGCTGGGGCTGGTGCTCCATGAGGTGCTCACCGGAGGGTTCCCCTACCCGGCCCACCTGCCGCCCACCGCGCTGCTGGCCAGCATCGAGGCCTGGGAGCCGAGGGCGCCTTCGGTGCTCAACCCGCGCGTGCCCCCGGCGCTGGACCCCATCACCCTGCGACTGCTGCACAAGCGCGCCGACGGCCGCTACCTCACGGGCGCGGAGCTGTACGGTGCGCTGAGCGCGGCGCTGGAGACGGCGGATGCGTCGTGGGACGAGCCCCTCTTCCCGCCGCGCCCGCTCCAGGAGGCCGTCACCGAGGAGGCCGACGAGCTCTTCGATGGCGACGAGGACGCGCGCGAGCTGCGCCGCTGGATGCGCGCTCCGGAGCGGCCGGGTGCGGACTGGGACACGGACACGCTGCCGCCGTCCCGGCGACGCACGCCTCGCACGGAGCCGGGGGCCGTGGGGGCCGTGAGGCCCTCGCTGTGGCAGGTGTGGCTGCGCAAGCGGCTGGGCACCTTGCGGCGGGGACTGGCCGCGCTCCGCGCACGTGGACGGCACTGAGTACACTTCAAACCCTCCAGGTTCACTCCGCCTCATCCAACGTAGGAGGTTCCCTACGGGCCTGCATTCGTGTTACCTCCGGAGTCGAGCAGTCCCAACCCGACTTCACAGGTCCAGAGGCAGGAGATGACGACGCCCGACACGACGACGGAGGAGGTTCCCGGAGTTCCTCGCCGGCCACGGGTGCTGTTCACCGTGGGCGGCACCGCATTCGAGTTCGTCCGCAAGCTGGAGGTGCGCTCCACCGGAGAGCTGCTGATGCTCGCGCGGCGGCGCTACCGCGGAGGACTCGGAGGCCCGGTGGTGGTGAAGCGGCTGAGCAACCCGGCGAGCTTCGTGGAGCGCCGCCGCCTGGTGGAGGAGGTGGAGCTGACCTTCCGCCTCAACCACCCGGGCATCGCCAAGGTGCACCACCTCAAGCTGTACCGGGGCGCCCCGCATGTGGTCATGGAATACGTCGAGGGCCGCTCGCTCGACACGGTGCTGAACCTGGCCGCCATGCGGCGCAGCCCCATGTCCCCGGCCTTCACCGCGTACGTCATGGCCGAGGTCGCCGAGGCCCTGCACCACGCGCACGGCCTGACGGATGACCTCAACCGGCCGCTCCACATCGTCCACCGCGACGTGAGCCCCCGGAACATCCGGGTCGGCATCCACGGCGAGGTGAAGCTGACGAACTTCACCGCGGCCGCATCCTCCATGACGGGCCGCGAGGTGACCAGCCGCCCGCTGGTGAAGGGCGACATCACCTATGCCTCTCCAGAGGCCCTGAAGCGCACGGAGGTAGATGCGCGCTCGGACCTGTTCTCGCTGGGGCTGGTCCTGCTGGAGCTGCTCACCAGCCGGCACCCGCTGATGGTGGAGGACACCGTGCCCGTGCCCACGGAGACCAGGCCCCTGGAGGCCCAGGGCCCCACCTGGATGCCGGTGAACGAGGTGGCCGCGCGGATGGTGCTCCTGGACTCCGAGAAGGTGGCCCGGCTGACGACGAGCGTCCCCGAGGACCTGCGCGCCCTGGTCCTCCGCGCCCTGCGCCAGGAACCCGCCGAGCGCTTCCAGTCGGGCGCGGAGATGGCGGCCGCGCTGCGCACCTGGCTGCGCGCAAACGCACCGGGCTACGGGCGGCACGAGGCAGCGGAGGAGCTCGCCCGCGCCGCGGCGGAGGCCACGAGCCGGCGCAACCAGGCGGAGCTGCTCGAAGGCGGACTCCACCCGGAGGAGCTCACGGCCGAGGAGGCCGCCGTCTCGCTGGAGCCCGAGCCCCCGTCAGGCAGCGCCCCGGTGGAGCCCCGAGACCCGAGCGCGGCACAGCCGCCCATGGCAGCACAGACGCCGGAAGCCCTGTCGCCCCCGGCCCAGGCTGAAGCAGACGCACGGCCATCCGAAGTCGGACCGCTCAACGCCGTCCGGCCCCCGGCCACGCCGGACCAGCCCGCTGACGAGGCCCCGGGCGCTCCCCGGAGCCCGGACACCGACGAGCCCCAGGCCGACGCCGAGGACTCGGAGCCCTGAGCGGCTCACCGTCCCATCACCAGCAGCACCCCCAGCAAGAGGACGAGCACCGCTGCCACCACCGCCGCCACACGCCATCCGGAGATGGGGGCCTCGCCGAGGACGACTCCGGCGTCCTGCCCGTGCACCACCACGCGGTACGCCTTGCCCTTGTACCGGTACGCGAGCACGTACGCGGGCAGCGCGAGCCGCGTGGTGTGCAGGCTGGAGAGGGCCACGGCGACATGCACGTTCCGGAAGCGCCGCCCGGGAATGACGCCCTGCTGGAGCCGCTCGCGCGACAGCCGCTCCACCGCCTCCAGCACCGCGCGCCGCGCCCCCGAGCGCGTGGCCTCGAAGCGCTCCACGTGCGCCCCCTCCGGGCCACGTGGCGCGCCCTCCGCCGAGCCGCGCTGGTAGTGGGGTGCCAACGCCTCGCACTCCTTCACCTTCAGGCCCTTCGAGGCCGGCACGGGGATGTGCTCGAAGTCGAAGCGCGTGCGCCCCGCGTGCGGCGCCCAACTCGAGCGCCCCGCTCCCGCGTCCGAGTCCGCCGTCCAGCTCGCGTCCACGCCCGCCTGGAAGCTCCACGCCGGCCACCACAGCGGCTGCAGCGACTCCACCGCGGCTTCCTCGGCCAGCCCGGACGGGCGGAAGAAGCCCCCCTTCCCCAGGAAGCCCATCAGCGCGGCGCGCGCCGCCGCCGGGTCCACCGTGAAGGGCAGCCACACCTCCGCCTGCTCCACCGGGTCCGCCGTCGTCTCCACGCGCGTCACCGAGCCGCAGAAGTCGCACCTCGGCGCCTTCGCCTCGGCCGAGTACTCCATGGCCGCGCCGCAGTTCTCACAGCGCACCACCCGCGCCGTCTCGCGCTCCACCGCCCCGTGCACCGGCGGCGGTGTCGTCAGCCCGCAGATGGGGCAGCGCAAGTCTTCCGCCTCCAGCGCGCTCGCACAGCGCTGGCACGGCGCCACCCCAGGCACGGCCGTGCTCACCGTCCACCTCCCTGCGACAGCAGCCACCCCACCGCCACCAGCGCGAGCACCACCAGCACGGCGGCCGTCACCTTCCACACGGAGAGGGGCGCCTTGCCGTGCACCTCGCCCGTCTGGCCATTCACCAGCACCCGCAGCGGCGGCTCGCCTTCCGCGTAGCGCACGGCCAGCACCCAGACGGGCAGCAGGCACACGTCCAGCGCTTCCCACTCCAGGCGCGACTCGTGCTGCAGCTCGCGGTGCGAGTCCCCCGGCATGAACTGTCCCAGGCGTCCTCCCACCCGCTCCTCCGCCTCCTGGCGCGCCTGCGCGAGGCACTGCTCGCGGGTGAGGGAGGGCTCCTCGGCCACCCAGCCGGAGATGAGGGCCGGCGTGTACCGTGCCAGTCCGCGCAAGTCGAAGGGCTCCAGCGCCTCCAATTCGTCGTTGCGCAGGCCGGTGGACGCGGTGACGAGCACGTCCGCCACGTACCCCTTCAGCTCCCCGTTCAGCGAGCGCCACTCGGTGCGCGTCACCGTGCGGGTGCGCGTCACCGTCTTCCCGTTCTCCGTCGTCGTGTACGTCTCCTGCTCCTGGTAGTCCTCGCCGATGGACGCGCGGAAGCGCGAGTGGGCCAGCACGCTGTAGAGGTACGCGGGCACGTAGACGCCGCGCACCTCGCCGGGCGCGGCGGAGCGGATGCCGGAGCGGGTGAAGCGGCTGCGCGTCTTCAGCCACCGCGCCACGTGCTCCTTCGCGGCGACGTGGGTGAGCGCGAAGCCCAGCGCGAAGACGGGCTCCGGGACTCCCGCGGAGGGCGGGCGCTCCACCACGTTGGGCGCCGCGCAGTACGGGCACCGCATGGTGCGCAGCGAGGCCTCCACCACCAGCTGCGCTCCACACGACGGACAGCCCAGGTGGAGCCGGGGCCCTGTCACCGCGGACATCGTCTCCCTCGACTGCTCGGACATGCGCGCTCCCCCAGGCAGCTGGAGTCTCCGCCGGAGACCCCGCTCTCGGAGGACAGATATCACCTCGGGACGGAGCATGGCCGTCGCTTCGTCGACACAGGCCGGGTACCCACCCCGGGCCTCCCGCCGACGCAATCCCAGACACCCCGGGCACGGAAAGGCGCCCGTGCCATCCACGCCGCCGTGAGTGTCCACCGCGGAGCAATGCGCCTGCCCAGCTCCGTCCGCGCCGCTCGCCCGCCTGCCCTCCGGGCGTCACGGCGGGGCCACGTGTCCCATTGCCGCTTTCATTCCCAGTCACGACCGTAGGGTGACGGAGGTTTTCACCATGGGCGAGCGCGACAAGAAGCAGCCAGGCATCCAGCCCTCGGAGGACTACTACGGGCGTGAGACGGGTCCCCGGCGGGACGCGCAGGAGCAGGAGGGCCAGAAGCGGATCGGGACGCCGGCTCCCGACGAAGGGCGTGAGCAGGAGAAACACGCGCACGCCATCGACCCGACCGAGCGCACGCCGGGTGCCATCCTCGACGAGATACCCGACGGTGACGGCCCGCGCAGCGACGCCGGCACCAACCCGCTGCCCGATGTCTACTGGTCCGCATACCCGGACCGGAAACCCGAAGAAGACTGAGTCCTCACACGGCGGGCGCTCCACGCGCGGCGAAAGCCCGGGAGCGCCCGCCTGCCTTACGTCTCACGGCCTCTCCCACCCACGCTCCTCCGCTGTTGATCCGCCCCCAGTACCGCGCGGCTTCACGTGGAGACCTCCCGAGTCCTCCGCCTCCCCCTGAACCCCGAGCCCCGAGCTCCCGGGTACGACGCCCGGTTTCCCTCTGGGAGCCCGCCCCGCGCGCCCACCGCGCCCCGCGCGCGCTCCCGGGAGCCGCGCCCCTGCTCGAAGCAGCCGGGCGCTGCCCGCCTCGCGAAGTCACGTCTCCCAACCGCGACCTACGCGGCCCGTCACCCCCCTGATTTCAAGCACTCACGCTGTCTCATGAATGTCAGACCCCTTCTGTACTGTGAACCCAATCGACAGCACCCAGGGGGAGCAATCCATGGCGGAAATCCGTGAGCTGCCGCGCGTGTCTGTAAACAAGCTGGGTGAGTACCTCACCGCGACGCCCGCGCGCCGAAAGCGCATCATCTACGACCAGAAGCACCCGCCGGAGCAGCAGTACCTCCGCTATCCGGAGGCGTCGCACGCGATTACCGACTTCCTCTGTCGCGGGCTCGACTTGTCCATCCTCCGGGACCACCAGCGCCGCTTCGCGTGCAGCGTGCCGCAGACGGAGTTCGAGGCCCAGCGCCTGCACCTGTGCTCGGAGGCGCTCGAGCGCTTCGCGGACCTGGTGCCGTGGCTGGACCTGAACGAGACCATCATCAGCGCGGTGGGCGCCGAGCCGCCCGTGCTGGAGATGGCGGGCGTCACCATCAGCGTGCGGCCGGAGGTGGTGCTCCAGCGCATGGACAAACACGGCAACGCGCGCGTGGGGCTGATGAAGCTCTACTTCGCCAAGCACACCCCGCTCGACGAGCGCTCGGGCCAGTACATCGGCACCATGCTCCAGCGCTTTGCGGAGCAGCACCTGTGCCAGCTCGGCCCGTGTGACCACCGGCTCATCCAGGTGGTGGACGTGTTCGCCGGCACCATCTTCACCGCGCCCCGTGCCCACATCCGCCGGCTGAGCGACGTGGTGCTCGCTTGCGAGGAAATCGCCGAGCGCTGGTCCGTGCACTGACGGCCGCACCGGCCTGGAGCACCTGAGGCTCCAGGCCGGCGGCGACGCTACGGCTGGACGTTGAAGCGGAGGGTGAGCGGCACGCCACCCAGGCCGCCCGCGTTCGTCTCACTGAATGGCGTGGCGGAGAGCACGTGGGTGCCCGTCGTCGGCACCTGGCCGGTGGTGAAGAGGTCATACGTCGACGTGTTGTCGGTGGAGCTCACGGAGTCGTAGGTGAACTTCACGCTGCCCACCGTGGGCTGGAACGTGGTCGCCCGGATGTTGATGCGGGTGAGCCCCAGCTCCGCCATCCGGATGACCTGGCCGTTGCGAATGGGATTGGCCTCGGGCACGGGCTGGCCGGTGTCCGCGTTGTAGAGGACGAAGTGGCTCACCACGCTGACGTGGTTGGGCAGCGCCGGTGTGGTGGCCGTCACGATGAGCGTGTTGCCGCCCAGCGTGCGCACCTGGAGCCCCTGGAAGCCGTCCTCGGGGTACAGGCGCGACCAGTCTTGGAGCGCCCGCAGTGCGAACAGCTCGCCCAGGCGCACCGCGTGGTCATGGTCGCTGCGGTAGTGCACGCCCCCGAAGAGGCGCGCCACGCCGACGTTGGAGGCCAGCTTGTCCAGCTCGTTGAACATCGTCAGCGTGCCGCTGTACGGCACCAGCCCCGTGCCCGAGGAGTTGGGCACCTGCGGGTTGATGACGGGGAAGTCCGCGTAGAACGCCTTCAGCACTGTGATGCCCGCGCCCATGTACGTGGAGTGCCCGGACGCATAGGCCGGGTGCACCGGGCTGCCCTCGGGGAAGGTCTGGTTGAGCAGGTACGTGCCCGCCGTGCCCAGCCCGCGCTCCGCGTTGCGGGCCGCGTTGCGCGCGAGCACCAGCGGCATCACCCCCGAGTTGAGCAGCGCCGCCGGCACCGGGTAGACGCGCGTGTTCGTCAGCGTGTTGTGGACGCGGCCACCGTACTCCTCGGGGCGCAGGCGCCGGTGCACCTGCCACTTCTGGAACCACTGCGCGCGCAGCGCCGTGCTCGTCACCAGCGCGGCGAAGGACTGCGTGTCGCCGTTGCCGAAGGTGACGAAGGGCTCCTGCTTCGCGTAGTTGCGGTAGGGGTTGTTGGTGTCCACCGCCCGCGGCGAGGACTTGGGGTCCGAGTCGTACGTCCCGTTCGCGTTGAAGTCCCCCTGGCGCGCCATGAGGAACGCGGCGTTGAGGCTGGCCTGCAGCGGGTAGTCGAAGTGCACCCACTCGGCCAAATCACGCCCGTTGCGCAGGTAGCGCTTCGTGTTGTCCATGTCCTCCAGCGTGTCCACCGGGTCCGCGGGCGCCGCGCCGTTCTGGATGTCGAGCCACTCGCCATACGCGGTGACGCGGTCATCCCCCGCGAAGCGCGTGTAGATGCGCTGGTCGATGGTCTGGTGCGCGGTGGGCTCCACCACGCCCGCGTCCGTGCCCCCGTCCGGGTCGGGCGGCGGCGGCGGGTTCTGGTCCAGCTCGGTGGCCAGGGGGCCGCCGCCGTAGGGAATCACCTTGTAGAGGAACTGGGAGATGAACGGGCCCTGCTCCGCGCCGCTGAGCTCCGCGCGGAAGATGTTGCTCGTGGAGACCAGGCCACTGTTGTTCTTGGCGCCCCGGTACTCGTCCAGGGCGTTGAGCGCGTTGACGGCGCTGGTGATGGTGGAGTTGCCGGTGTACTGGTCGAAGCGCACGTCGCGCACCAGGGACATCCAGTAGAGCTCCTCCATCTCCCCGGCCGCCTCGTCGCTGTCGAAGTCCGGAGCCGGGCGCATGGTGAGCGACTGCGGGTCCGCGCCCTCCAGCACGTAGGCGAAGCCGGCCTGCGGGTTGACCAGCCTGCGCACCCCGCCGAGCACCACCGCCTCCAGCGCCGTGGGGCTGCCGGAGATGAGCGCGTTCAGCAGCGCGTCGTACTGGGTGGTGTTGGGCTCGCCAAAGGAGTCGTGCGGCAGGCCCTTGGAGTACGTGGCCCAGCGGCCGAAGTCGGCCCTGTCATTGTTGTTGGCATGCGTGGGGACCGGCCGGCCGCGCTGGTACGCGGAGGCGGCGTCACGCACCGCCTTTGCGTTGTCCGGGCGCGCGGCGTCGTTGACGACCTGCGCGGAGGCGCCTGTCGCGAGGAGGAGTAACAACCACGGTGTGGAACGAAGCAGTGCTGTCATCGGTGTCTCCGGGGGGGAGGGTGAGACACCTGGACACAGTCAGGATGTGGGGGCGGGAAGGCGGACCAGGCGAGACCTTCGCTCACACGAAAGTCTGATGGTTCAGACGTCTGGCGAACTCCTTCTTGCCCTTTTGTTGCAGTCAACAATCCAGTTTCAAATACATGATATTGCCTCGCCAGGGATTGCAGGGTTTGGCGTGAGTCAGCGTCTTCCCGCATCGGTTCTTGCAGGCAGCCTGCCGGGCATCCGGGCGGCTGCGCGCCAGCGGACGGCGCACGAAGGCGGCGGTTGTCGCGGCGCGCCACCTTCCTCACTGTGAGATGACGGCGCCCTCCGGCGCGCGACAGGACGGTGACCGGTGCTCGGAGCACTGTGGGACAAGCGCGCCCTGCTCGTGTCGGGCAAGGGGGGCGTGGGGAAGACGACGCTGGCGGCGGCGCTCGCGGTGGCCGCCGCGCGCGCCGGCCGGCCCGTGCTGCTGGCGGAGATGGCTCCGGACGAGGGCGGCCCCTCCGTCCTGGGCACGCTGGTGGGCGCTCGGGGCGTGGACTCCCGGGTGACGCAGGTGCGGCCCGGGCTGCGCTTCGTGCGGCTGGCCGCGTCGGAGGGACACCGGCACTTCCTCCAGGACACCCTGCCCCTGCGCTGGCTGGCCGACGCGGCGCTGCGCTCCCGCGCGCTGCGCCGCTTCCTGGAGGCGGGCCCGGCGCTGCGGGAGATGGGGCTGCTGTATCAGATGCTCGCGCTGCTGCGGCGCACCCTGCCGGATGGGCGCTTCGAGTACCCGCTGTCCATCATCGACCTGCCCGCCACCGGCCACGCGCTGGCCATTGCCTCGCTGCCGCGCACGGTGCTGGCGCTGATGCCGGGCGGGCCCATCGGCCGCTCCGTGCGCGAGGGGCTCGACCTCCTCCAGGACCCGGCCCGCACCGCCGTCCTCCTCACGAGCCTCCCGGAGCCGCTGCCCGTGAGCGAGGCGCTCTCCCTGGCCTCGGAGCTGGAGCAACTGGGGTTGCCGCTGGCCGCGGCCGTCCTCAACCGCATGCCCGAGGACCCCTTCACGCCCGAGTCACACGCCGCGCTCCGGCGGCTGCTGGCGGCGCATGGACCGCACCAGGGCACGCGCGCGCTCGGGAGGTTGGAGCGCGCGCGGACCGCCCGGGCCCGGCTGGCCGCGGGCCTGCGCGTGCCGCTGCTCACCCTGCCGGAGCTGCCCACCACCGGCGCGGACCTGGTGGAGCGCCTCGCGGACGCCTTCGCCCCATCGACTGCCGGCAACGCGGCACGGGAGGCGACACCATGAGCGCCCTCAACATGCACCGGCTGCTGCGCGACAAGCGCGTGCTGGTGCTGTGCGGCGCGGGAGGCGTGGGGAAGACCACCACCGCCGCCGCCCTCGGCGTCGCGGCCGCGCGGGCGGGGCGCCGCGTGCTGGTGCTCACCATCGACCCCGCGCGCCGCCTCGCCGAGGCCATGGGCCTGCCGGAGAATGGCGCCGAGCCCACCACCGTCCCCACCGAGCGCCTCTTCGCGGACGGCGCGCCCGGCCCCGGCCGGCTGGACGTGTGGATGCTGGAGCCGGGCCTCGTCTTCGAGCGGATGATTCACCGCCTCGCGCCCTCGCCCGAAGCCGCGCGCACCATCCTCGAGCACCGCATCTACCGCTTCCTCTCCGAGCTGGTCGCCGGCGTGCAGGAATACGCCGCCACCGAGGCGCTCGACGGCTTCCTCCACGATGACACCTACGAGCTCATCGTCCTCGACACGCCCCCGAGCCGGCACGCGCTGGACTTCCTCGACGCCCCCGGGCGCCTGTCGCGCTTCCTCGACGAGCGCATCGTCTCCCTCTTCGGCCCGGAGGAGCCCGTGCGCGGCGCCCGGCTGTGGAAGGGCGCGCAGGCGCTGGTGGGCCGCGTGCTGGACGGCGTCTTCGGCGCGGGCTTCACCCACGAGATGCGCGGCTTCGTCGGCGCCTTCGGCGGACTGCTCGGCGGCATCCGCCTGCACACGGAGCGGCTGCGCGCCCGGCTGGCCTCTCCGGAGGCGGCCTTCCTGCTCGTGACGTCACCCGAGTCCGCCGCGCTGCGCGAGGCCGCCTTCTTCCGCGACACGCTCCTCGAGCGCGGCCTGCCCTTCGCCGGCTACGTGCTCAACCGCAGCTGGGCGCAGGACGACGCGCTCGCGCACCCGGAGGCCCTGCTGGAGCATGTGCGAGACGACGCCCACGCGGAGCACGGCGTGGCCGCGCTGTCCCGCCTCGCCGCCACCGAGCACGCACGCGCCGAGTCCCACCGCGCCCTGCTCGCCCGCCTCACCGAGGGGCTTCCCACCGGCGCCATCGCCGTTGCAGCGCCGGATGCGGGTGCGGAGCTGGAAGAGTTCAGCGGGCTCGTACGATTGGGCGACGCGCTGGCGGTGGGATGACGCCCTCCTTTCCGCGCTTGTCACAAATGCATACGCTCTTCGGTGCCGGTCGAATCGGCGACCGGTTTCCCCCCACACAGGAGCCGCACGATGAAGACCACCAAGGTGAAGTCCATCAAGGAGCTGTTCGTGAAGGACCTGGCCCGCGTTCGTGGCGGCGAGGGCACCACGCCCACCACCACCACGACCAACCCCGAGACGCAGACGTGTAGCGCTCCTCCCACCACGCAGGCCTGCTGCGAGGAGGTCAACGACACCTGCTGCTACTGAGTCCCGGCTCACGCCGTGGCTGAACCGGCGCGTGTCCTCGCTCGAGGACGCGCGCTTTTTCATGTCTCACGCCCCACACCCCATGTCTCACCGCCCCCGCGCCGGTGGAGTGAAACGACCAGAAAAATCAGCTTCAGACGTATCTGTTTCAACTCACCGCTGACCTGCGACACGCGGTCGGCCGGCACCCACCACCCGACGAGGGGGAGCACCATGAAGACCACCAAGGCGAAGACCATCAAGGAGCTGTTCGTGAAGGACCTGGCCCGCGTTCGTGGCGGCGAGGGTTCCACCGAGACGTGTGAGCCCCAGAAGCCGATGCCTCCCAACACCACCCTCGCGTGCTGCGAGGAGGCCGGCGACCCCTGCTGCTCGGTCGACTGATTCCGTCCACGCACGGGGCGGGTCGGGCCGTCTTCGCCTTCGGGGGAAAGCGCTGACGTAGGGGTGTCTTCGCCCGGCCAGCCAGGCGTGAACGAGGCGCGTGCTTCCCAGCCGGGGAGCACGCGCTTCGTCTTTTTCCAGGCGGTGCTCCGCGCGCAGTGTCGGCCACGCGGCACGCCCGGTGTCCGCTCGCGAGCGGCCGGCGCCTCGTCCCGCCCGGGACAGGACAGTGCCCGCGGGCCTGGCGGCCGGGCCCCTTGGTTACCTCCAGGGACATCTCCACCCTTCGCGCCCCAACCCGACGTCGCCGGAGGCAATGGCATGGCCCAGAGAACCCTGGACAACGGCAAGGACGACAACCGCACCGCGCAGCGCTCCCCACCGCCGGAGCCCGGCACGCACCGGAGCGCCGACGTGGCTCCGCCCGGCTCGCGCGAGCGCGGTGAGTCCGACCTCACCGGGTGGAATCCCGCCCGCGACGAGGAGCCCGCCGTGCGCCAGGGCCGCTTCCACCGTGCCGCGGCCCTGCGCATGGCCCAGCCCCGCACCAACGTGGACGACACCGGCTTCGGCACCCGGCGCACGGGCATGGTGGGCATGGATGACCGCGACGCCGGCTGGGAGGGCACCGAGTACGGCACCGGCCCCTACGGCCGCGACAACCGCGATGGCCGCAGCGCCACCGGCCGCGGCGACCGGCGCGACATGGGCATGCAGGAGAACGAGTTGCCTCCGCAGCGCGCGGACTACCGCCCGTGGGACCGCTACGGCCATGGCGGAGAGGAGCGCCGGGAGGCGCAGGGCCCGCGCACGGAGCCGTACCGCGAGCGCTACCACGAGGGCGGCGCGCGCGGCGGGGAGCACTACCGCGAGGAGCGCCAGCGCATGGGCGGCGGCCTCCGCGAGGACCTCGGACGGGGCTACCCGCCCGGCCCCACCGTCCGCGCGGGCACGGAGACGGGCACCGGGCGCCGCCGCTGGCAGCGCGAGCCGCTCATCGCGCGCGAGGTGATGACGCGCAACGTGCGCACCGCGCGGCTCGACAGCCCCGTGCGCGACGTCGCCCACATCATGAAGGACGAGGACTGCGGCGTCGTCCCCGTGGTCAACGAGCATGGCGCGCTGGTGGGCATCGTCACGGACCGGGACCTGGTGGTGCGCGGCTTCACGGGAGGCAAGTCGCCGGACCAGCTCCGCGTCTCGGATGTGATGACGGACGACGTGGAGGCCGTCACGCCCGACGAAAACATCCACGACGTCATCGCCCTGATGGGCCGCAAGCAGATTCGCCGCATCCCCGTGGTGGAGCGCGATGACCGCGTCGTCGGCATCATCTCCATGGGAGACATCGCCAACCGCGCCGACTACGACGAGGAGCTGCAGGAGGCGCTGGACCGCGTTTCGTCCAAGCGCTCCTTCTGGAGCCGGCTCGGCTAGCTCGCGCGCCCGCGGAGGGAAGGGCCCTCACGAGAGGCCCCTCCCGTCCCGCGAGGGGCCTACCGCACGCCGCTGACGATGACGGCGTCGGCCGTCTCGGACACGGTGAACTTCTTGAGGGGCAGCGTGGCCGGCCCCACCGTCACCGCGCCCTGCCGCGTGAAGGTGGACTGGTGGCAGGGGCAGAAGAGGTCCGCCTCCTGCGCGCGGAACTCCACCGGGCACTGCTGGTGCGTGCAGATGGAGTCCACCGCCGACAGCGTCCCGTCCTCCAGCCGGAAGACGAAGATTCGCTCGCCGTAGCCGGAGGGCACTCCCGTCACCGAGGACCCGTTGTTGCGCAGGTCCGGGAACTGGCTGAAGGGCAGCGTCAGCTGTCCGTTCACCACCGACGGGAAGTCGATGTCACCGCCCAGCACGTTGACGCTCACCACCCGGGTGCCCGGGTTGTAGTCCGTCTGGAAGCTGCGCAGTCCCACCGTGGCCGGCCGCTGCAGCACCGCGCCGTCCTTCGGGTTGAAGCGCGACAGGTGGCACGGACACACCACGTCCTTGCCGTCGAAGCCGAGCGGGCAGCCCACGTGCGTGCAGATGGACGACACGGTGGAGAAGTCGTCGCGCCCGCCCTCGTTCTTGGTGTGCACCACCAGCAGGGGCACCGGCTGCCCCGGCACTCGCACGGTGATGGCGCCGCCCACCGGCTCCAGGTCCGGGTAGCGCGTCACCAGCAGGTCCACCGTGCCGGCGGCGCTCGCCGTCACGTCCGTCACCGGCGCGGGGCTGATGTCCGGCGCGCACGCGGGCAGCGCCGCGGAGGCCGCGCCCGCCGCGCCCGTGCCCAGGACTCCCTTGAGAAAACCTCGACGCGACGTGCTCACTTACCCTCCACCACGAAAACCAGCTTCGGCTCCAGGACCAGCTTGTCGTCCACCTTCACCATCAGCAGCGACGGACGCTCGATTTTGTACGACTCCAGGCTGATGTCGAAGGCGCCCTCGGCGGTGGCCTCCTTCTCGGAGGTGAACGTCACCTTCATGGGCACGCTCACGTCCTGCGCCACGCCGTGGAAGGTGAGCTTCCCCTTGAGCGTCACCGGAACCGTGGCCGGATAGCTCGCCGGCAACTTCACACCGTCGGCCATGCCCTTGAATTCGATGATGGGGTACTTCGCTGCCTCCGTCACCTCCTGCATGTGCGCGTCGCGGTTGGAGTTCTGCGAGTCGAAGTCCTTCACGTTGGCGCGCACCGCCACCTGCAGCGTGCCGTCCGTCAGCAGCACGGCCTTGCCGATGCTGGGCTTCGCCGTTCCCACCACCTCGTGCAGCTTGTGAATCAACTTGTAGGTCAGCGAGCTGGCGTCCTTCTTCACCGAATAGGCGGCAAGCACCGGGGCCCTCGCGACGGGCGCCGGGGCCTGCGCGGCGGCGGGCAGCGCGAGCAGCAGGGTGGCAAGCAGGGCAAGTCGTCGAGCAATCACGTCAACCTCCAGGAACCTTCGATTCAGGGCCTCGCGGAGCCGAACGGCGGCGGCGCGAAAAGATTCAGAAGAACAGGGTGACGACACCGGCCGACACCGCGCCCAGCGTCGTGTAGCCGACCACCTGGTGCGCGATGGCGTAGTCCCGCTCCGACAGCCGGCCGTACCGGTGCGTGGACATGATGCCCAGGATGACCTGGGCGATCATCCCCACGGTGGCCACGGACATCAGCAGCTTGTGGACGGTGATGGTGTCCCATTGGAACTTCTTCTCGAAGGGCTCGGGCGCCAGCAGGCCCAGCAGGCCCACGGAGGCGAAGAGCGCCGAGGTGCCGATGGCCAGGCCCCGGTGCAGCCCCAGCAGGTTGCGGTCATCTCCGCCGCCCCGGAACGAGTCGTTGAACTGGAACTGGCCCACCACCGTGGTGGTGAGCAGGCTCGCCGTCAGCGCGAAGCCCAGCCCCTGGTGCAGCTTGAGCATGGTGCGGCGGCGGCTGATTTTCTTCTCCAGCTCCGGGTTCACCTGCGGAGCCAGGGCCGACTCCTCGTCCCCCAGCAGGTCGAAGTCCATCGACGAGGAGTCCCCCGCGGACGGCGGCGTGGACTGCGTCTCCTCCCGCGGCTGCGTCGGCGCGTCCCGCGCGGGCGCCGGCTCGGCCTGCATGGGCGTGGGCGCGACCTGCTCCTCGTCCGCGGCCGAGGGGACGGGGGCCGCGGGCGCGGCCTTCGTGCGCTTCGCGGACTTCTTCTTGGAGGACTGGCTCCTCTTCGTGGGCTCGGTGCTCCGCTGGGCCCAGGCGGTGGAGGAGAACGACAGGGACAGGATGACGGTGAGGGCGACGATGCGGGTCATCAGTTGTTTCCGTGTGAGCTCGAGGCAGGCATCCGGGTCCAGGCGGTCAGGTCATCCAGGGCGGTGCGGGCTTCCGGGCCCATCCCGTCCCCCGCATCCCACGGCGTCCCGCAGGCTACCCCGTCCCCGGGGGGCAGGGGGGTGTCGGAAACGCAACGCAATGGATGGAGCCACCGGAGGGCGGCTTCGGGAGACCGGCGCATGACCTTCCTGCCCATGAAGCCCGGCATGCCTGCACCGGGGCGCGTCGAGCGACGGTAGCGCCCCACAGCGCGGGACGGAAGCCGCATGCGAGTCACGACCTTCTGTCGCACAGCGGGCTGCGCGCGCGCCCACCCCACCTGAACGGTCTGTTCACTGACGGTCCGGGACTGACGTGCGCAGGACAGTCGTCGCCTCCGGGGCCGGCAATTCGGCTCCGGATGCGTTTCAGTCGTCTTCGGACCACCCGCCCCATGCGCGGCGTGGGCACTGCATATGGAGAAGCGCTGGCAGGGCACGCTGTTGGAGTTCCCGACCCACGAGCGCCGGGCTCGCGCCCGGGCGGAGCTGGCCACCGCGCGCATGCAGAGCCTCCAGGCCCTGACGCTCGCGCTGTCCGGCGCGCTCACGGCGGACGACGTGGCGCGCGCCGTGGTGGAGGAGGCCGTGCGCGCGCTGCCCGCGGATGCCGGCATCCTCTTCCTGCTGGACGCGACGGGCTCCACGCTGGAGCTCGCACACACCGTGCGGTACGACAGCGCCGTGCTGCCCGCCCTGGCCCGCGTGCCGCTGACGGTGCGCATGCCGGTGACCGAGGCGGCGCGCACCGGCGCTCCCGTCTGGCAGGCCGGGCCCTCCCTGCCACCGGAGGAGGCCCCCGAGGCGGAGGCCCTCGTGCGCACCGTCTACTCCGGGAGCTACTCCTCCGCGTCCCTGCCGCTGCTGGCGCGAGGGCGCGTGGTGGGCGTGCTCGCGCTCACCTGGCTGGAGTCGCGCGGCTTCGACACCGAGGAGCGCGCCTTCATGGACATGCTGGCGCAGCAGGCCGCCATGGCGCTGGAGCGGGCGCGGCTGCTCGCCGCCGAGCGCCGCCAGGCCGAGCGCGCCGGGCTGCTCCAGCACGCCACCGCCATGCTGGCCGCCTCGCTGGACGTGGGGCAGAGCCTGCGCGGCGTGGCCCTGGCGCTGGTGCCCTCGCTGGGCGACTTCTGCATCATCGACGTGCGCGGGCCGGACCTGGAGGTGCGCCGCACCTTCCACGCGATTGCGCCCGAGTCCGCCGCGCTGCTCGCCGCCAGCCGCTGGCAGCCGGCCGAGCCCACCCATTCTTCCGTCTGGGCGCTCGACTCCGGACAGCCCGCCTTCCACCCGCACGTGGACGCCGCGTGGGCGGAGGGCGCCGCGGCCCAGGGCGCGCTGCCGCGGGCGCTGGCGCCGTGCTCGTGGCTGTCCGTGCCGCTGGCGACGCCGGAGGGCGTGCTGGGCGCGCTGACGCTGGGCCACTCGCTGTCCGGCCGCCACCACACGGAGGAGGACCTGGCGCTGGCCCTGGAGCTGGCCCGGCGCGCCACCGCGGCGGTGCGCAACGCGCACCTCTTCCACCAGACGCAGCAGGCGCTGCAGCTGCGCGACGACTTCCTCTCCGTCGCCAGCCACGAGCTGAACACGCCGCTGACGTCCCTCAAGCTCCAGCTCGCGTGCCTGCAGCGGGGCGTGCCGGACGCGGACGTGCGCACGCGCGCCTCGGCCGCGGTGCAGCAGGTGGACCGGCTGGGCCGGCTGGTGCGCGAGCTGCTGGAGGTGTCCCGCCTGTCCGAGGGCCGGCTGCACCTGGACCCCGAGCCGGTGGACCTGGTGGAGCTGTGCCGCGAGGTGCTGGGCCGCTTCGAGCACGAGATGCTGCGCGCGAGCACCGCCGTCCACCTGCACGCCCCCGCCGCCCTGCCCGGCCGGTGGGACCGCGCGCGCGTGGACGGCGTGGTGACACACCTGGTGTCCAACGCGCTGAAGTACGGCCAGGGCCAGCCGGTGGAGCTGGAGTTGACGGCCGCGCCGGAGGACGTCGCGCGGCTGGTGGTGAGGGACCGGGGCATCGGGATTCCTCCCGAGCAGCAGGCCCACCTCTTCCAGCGCTTCGGGCGCGCGGTGCCCCTGCGCCACTACGGCGGCTTCGGGCTGGGGCTGTGGTTCTCCCGGCAGGTGGTGGAGGCCCATGGCGGGCGCATCCACCTGGAGAGCGCGCCCGGCGAGGGCACCACCGTCACCGTGGAGCTGCCCCGCGCGCCCGCGTGAGGCGCGCTCAGGCCGGCGTGGTGCTGGGCACCTGCGAGCGGGGCCCGATGTTCTGCGACAGCTCCTGGCCGAGCGCGTGCGGGTCGAAGTACGCGTAGAACCGGCGGATGCGGTCCCCATCCCACTCGACGATGGACACGCCCTCGTACGACACGGCCGCGCCGTTTTCCGCGGTGCCCTGTGTCTCCCACTCGAGGGCCACGCGGTCCCCGGCCTCAATCATGTTCCGGAAGGTGGACCGCACCTGCGACAGCGTGCCCTTGTATTCCTTCCAGAACTGCCGGGCCCCGTCCGGTCCTCGGAACACCCGGGCAGAGGCCGCGTTGCTCACCTGCGCGTCGTCGCTGAAGAGGGCGACGATGCCCTCCAGGTCGCCGTGCTCCTCCAGCTTCAACAGCGCGTCCACGAACCGCTGCGCTCGCTCCGTCGCCATGCGCTTCCTCGCTCGTCATGAAAGGGGTTACACGGGGGTAGGGTGCACATGCGGTTCAGGCGTTGCTCCTCCGGGAGCCCGCTCCCCTGCCCCACGGCCGACGGCAGCGAGCACCGGCCGGGCGCCCCGGCGGTAGACTGTCCTCCACCACCCCGCGCCCACCATGGCCTCATCCCGAACCCGTTCCGCCGCAGCGGCCACAGCCTCCGTCCCGCCGGAAGAAACCTCGCTTGCCCCCTGGGCGCCCGCGCAGTCCCTGGCCGAGCTGAAGGAGGCCATGAGCTCGCCCGGCGTCATCCAGGCCGAGGTGGATGCGCTCCTCGCGGCGATGGCCCGGCCGCCCGCCGACGACGAGACGCCGCGCGCCCGGGCGGACCTGCTGCTGGCGCTGATGGACCTGCCCGAGGAGGCGCGAGACAGGACGGGGAGCAACGGGAAGACGGTGCGCGCCGCGGCGCTGGAGGCCCTGCTGGAGCTGGGCTACCCGTACGCGCTGGAGGTGCACCCGGACGTGCTGGAGGACGTGCGGCAGCAGGCCGGAGGGCGCAGGCGGGACGCGAAGGAGGGAGGCTCGACGGCGGGCGTGGTCCTCACGCTGCTGGCCCTGGTCGTCCAGGTCGTCCTGATGGTGTTGCTCTCCTCGTCCAGCGTCTACAACTCGGGCTGGGAGCTGTTCCACCTGGTCCGCCTGGGACTGGTGGCCGGCCCGCCGCTGCTGGCCCTCTTCGGACAGCTGGCGGATTCGAAGGGCCTGCGCTCTCTGGGAGCCCGGGGCATGACGCTCCAGGGGCTGGCGTGGCTGGCCTTCAGCGGGCTCATGGCCCTGGGGTCCTCTTCTTCCAGCGGACTGCTGACCCTGCTGGTGGTTCCCTGGTACCTGCCGCTGGCGGCCGCGTACTCCATGCGCGCGAAGTCCGAGCCCGGGAACGAGGCGCCCGCCCTCGCACCGCCGACGACGACGGAGCCGTCATGAGCCGCCCCCGGCTGAACGCCCGGGCCGCCACGCGCGAGGACTGCGCGGCCATCGCGAGCATCTACAACGCCGGCATCGCCGAGCGCCGCTCCACCTTCGAGACCCGGCCGCGCACGCCCGGGGACATCGCCGGCTGGCTGGGAGGACGCCACCCCGTCATCGTGGTGGAGGACGAGGGCCGCGTCGTCGCCTTCGCCTCCAGCGGCACGTACAGCCCGCGCGAGTGCTACGCGGGCATCGCCGACTTCAGCGTCTACGTCGCCCCGGAGGCGCGAGGATTCGGGGCCGGACGGCTCGCCATGGAGGCGCTGCTGGAGGCCGTCGAGGCCGCCGGTTTCCACAAGCTCACCTCGCGCGTCTTCGCCACCAACACGCGCAGCCGCGCCCTGCTCGCGAGCCTCGGCTTCCGAGAGGTGGGCCTGCATGAGAAGCACGCCCCGCTCGAGGGCGTGTGGCAGGACATCGTCGTGGTGGAGAAGCTGCTGCCCGCGAACGTCCGGTGAGGGTGCGCGCTACCGGGACTTGCGCTGCTCGTGGGCCAGGCGCTGCGTCCACTCCTCGCGACTCCAGTCCCGCGCCTCGTAGCCCGCGCGTTGCTTCGGGGTGAGGGCGTCCCAGGACGTCCCCGCCTCCATTTCGCGCGGAGGGTCGAAGAGGCCGCGGTGGTCCTTGTCGAAGGACTCGCCCACCCGGGCGGCTGACAGGCCCTTCATGTTGAAGCCGGACTCGGCGGCGAGCTTGTTGTCACCGTACTTCAGCTCGGTGGAGATGCCGCCGCCGAACTCCGCCTTCTGCTCGTTGAGCGTCACGAACCCCCTGGCGAGCTTCCCCGCGCCCAGCTCCACCTTCGCCCGCCCGTCCGAGTCCACGCCGAGCTTGAGGACGCCCAGGTCCAGCTTCGTCTCCACCTTCTGCTTGCCCGACGCGCTCTGCATCAGCTCCAGGCTCAGCGCCCCGCCCTTGAGCACCACCCCCGCCTCCTCCTTGTGGCCCACCTTCCCCCGGGTATCCACGCGCACTTCCTCGCTCAGCTTGACGCCGTGGGCCGTGAGCGAGCCCTTGCCATGGAGCTGCATGCTTCCTCCAGCCCGCTCACCGGTCAGCTCCCGCATCCGGGCGTTGACCGTCTGGTACGCGCGGTTCACCGAGTCCGGCGGACCGAGGGCGCGCCGCCACTGCGCCGCGTACGCTTCTCCCGCCGCGTCCCTCCGGCCGATGCCGAGGACGTTGTCCTGGAGCTGCGCCTGCCGGGGCGGCCCGAGCGCCCTCAGCTCCCGGAGACTCTTCGCCCCGTTGACGGCGTCCACGTAGCGGCCGAGGTACTCGGTGTGGGCCCGGTAGAAGGCGGAGCCCACGTCCATGGCGTGCTCGTTCACCGCGCCGCGCAGGGACTGGGGCAGCTTCGCGTCGTTGCGGAAGAAGTCCGGCTCGGCCGGGTAGCCCAGCGGGCCCGCGGGCGCCGTGCCCTTGCGGCGCTCGAGCATGCCCTTGGACTCGGCCTGCTCCAGGAAGGCCGTCCGCGTGGCCGGGTCCTGCGCCTTCACGTACTCGCCGAGCAGGCCATCGCGCTCCATCCGCTCCAGCGCCGCGCGGTAAGCCCCCGGCTGCAGCGTCCCCAGCGCCGCGTGCACCGCCTTCACGTCGCTCCCGTTGATGAACCAGTTCTGGAGGTTGCGCGTCAGGTGCGAGCGGACGTCCGAGTACACGGTGTCCGGCACCTCGGACGGGGACGCGGGAGGCGGACCCATCCTGCCGCCCCGTGCCGTCAGCTCTCCCGCGGAGATGGCCGGGCCGGAGGAGGCGGGTGCCGGCTGGGAGGCCGGGGCCCGGGGTGCGCGGGCGGAGGGCCCATCATAGGCGCGCACCTCGTTGCGGGCGGCGGGAGCGGGGGTGTCCTTCGCTCGCGACGGGGGCGGCGTCGGGCCGGGCTCCGTGGGAGTGTCGATGGGGACGGGGGTGCTGCTGGACGGGTCGATTCGGGACATGGGCGCGCTCCTGTGGGAACGCCTGCCCGGTGCAGTGGACGGACCAACGCCTTCCCGGGCCTACGGGGCGGCGGGGCATCGCATCCACCGGACGCCTCCGTCCCGCGAGCGAGACCCGGTGAGGCGCGGGAGGATGCGCCGGAGGCTTCCGGCTCCGGGCTCGCGAAGCCGTCGTCGGCTCGAGCCCCCCTGGGCGCGTGGCTCCACGACGCGCCCCCGCAAACGCGACGAGGACCGCGGCCCTACAGGCCCACGGTCCTCGCGTCACTGCCGTGTCATGTCAGGCGGGACGGCTCAGAACACGTTCTGCGCGCGGCGGTAGTAGGCCTCGCGGTCCGCCATGCCGTTGTAGCCGCCGTTGATGCGGCGGGTGACCTCGCGGAAGTTGCCCTGGTCCGCGTAGGTGTTGAGGTTGCGCGACTGCCAGTACCAGCCGGCGATGCGGAAGGCGACGTCCGGGTCCTTGGCGCGCGAGGGGTTGCCCTCCAGGTCGATGCCCAGCGCCTTGCCCGCGGCCCGGTAGTTGGCGCGGCCGGTGAGCTGGATGGGGCCGCGGCCCTTGTAGCGCACGCCGTCGCCCGGCTGCGTGTTGCCCAGGTCCTTGCGGCCCTCGTACGCCGCGCCCGAGGCAATCTCCTCCATGTAACGGAGCTGGCCGCTCTCGTGCGCCAGCTGCGCCAGGAACATCGCCTTGCGCTGGGGCGTGGTGATGTTCGCCTCGGCCATCGCCTGGTTCAGGTACGGCAGGTACTGCTTGGCCTTCGCCTCCGACAGGTTCGGCATCACCCCGCGCAGCTGCGCCACCGTCACCCCGGCAGACCCGCCCGGCGCCGGCTTCGGCCCGTTCACCCCGCCCACCGGCGGCGGGTTCGACGGCTTGCCCGGCGCCGCGCCGCCACCCGGAATCGTGAGCTTCTGGCCCACGTGGATGAGGTTCGGGTTGGAGATGTTGTTCGCCTTCTGCAGCGCGCCCACCGTCGTGCCGTGCCGGCCCGCGATTCCGCTCAGCGTGTCACCCGACTTCACCGTGTACGAGCCGCCTCCGCCGGAGGACGGCTTGCTCGGCGCCGCGCCGCCGCTGCCCGGAATCGTGAGCTTCTGGCCGGCGTAGATCTTGTTCGGGTTGGCGATGTTGTTCGCCTTCTGCAGCGCGCCCACCGTCGTGCCGTGCCGGCCCGCGATTCCACTCAGCGTGTCGCCGGACTTCACCGTGTAGCTGGAGCCCTTCGAGCCCCCACCCGTGGCGCGGGGCGCGTCGAACCCATCCACCACGAGCTTCTGGCCGACGAAGATCTTGTTCGGGTTGGCGATGCCGTTGGCCTTCGCCAGCTTGTCCGTCGTGGTGTTGAAGCGCCGGGCCAGGGCACCGAGGGTGTCGCCGCTGCGAACGGAGTAGGTCGTCACGAGAAGGGGCTCCTGGGGGGAGGAGAAATGAACCGTGCCAACATTTTCGGCGGAGCTGAGAAAGTGTTTCGTCCGGGCCGAACTTATTTGATTCCCGAATCAGTCCGTTCTCACTGGACGGACGCGGAGGAGGTGCGGAGGCGCTCCTTGAGGGCCCGGGCCTCGTCGGTGTCCCTCAGGCGGACCAGGGTCTGCACGTAGTACGCGAGCGCCCAGAGGTTCTCCTCGGGGATGGCGCCCTTCCACGTCGGCATGGCCGCGCCGCCCACGCCCGCGGCGATGACGCGGTAGAGGTCCTCGCGCTGCCGCTCGGCGGTGTAGGGGGTGCCCTCCACCGTGTCGCCCTCCTGCCAGACGGTGCGCAGCGGGTGGAAGAGGAAGTCCGGCGGCAGCAGCTTCTCCGTCTGGGTGGGCTCGCCCTGCGCGTCCACCGTCACTGGGTGCTCGGAGTCCCTCGGCTGCGCGGTGTACGGGTCCATCCGGGACAGGTCCACCTTGCGGCCCAGCGCCTGCTCCATCAGCACGGCCAATTCCGCACGAGGCAGGTACGCCACATGGCAGCTCGCGCAGCCCGCGTTCCCCGAGCCCGCCACGTGGTACGCGACCCTGCCGCGCGCCACGGCCTCCGACTCGCGGCCCTTCCACGGGTCCGGAGAGGGAGTGAGCGGCTGCCCCGGCGCCTCGTCCTTCCAGCGCGGGCTGAAGGTCTTGAGGTACTGCACCACCGCGTCCAGGTCCGACTCGGGCACGTCCCACGCGAACATCGGCGTGCCGTGCAGCCCGCGGCGCAGCGTGCGCTTCAGCGCGTCGTCGGTGGGCAGCTCTCCCGCGGAGACTCCGCCGAACTTGAAGAGGCCCTGGCGGAAGCTGCGGGGCACCGGCCGCATCCCCCGCCCCGCCGGGCCCTGCCCGTCACCCTGCTCGCCGTGACAGGACGCGCAGTAGTGCGTGTACACCGCGTGCCCACGAGACAGCGTCTGCGCGGGCACGGTGCGCCCGTCGGCGAGCTTCAGCGGCTCGAAGGTGGGCGCGGGCTTCGAGCGACAGGCGGCCACGGTGAGCAGCAGGGCCGCGAGGCCCGCGCGAGGAGCGTGAGGCTTCATGGGAGGTACACCGCCAGGAAGAGGAGCAGCCACATCACCGCCACGAAGTGCCAGCCGAGCGCCTGACGCCGCACGGAGTCCCGCACGTCCCTGCCCCGCTTGAGGCGCACGGCGCACAAGAGCACGCCCGCGAGGACGGCGAGCACGTGCAGCCCATGCAGCGCCGTGAGCCCGTAGAAGGCGGAGGCGGACACGCCATCCTCGGGAATGCGCAGGTGGTGGTTCCACCAGGCGAGGTGCGTCCACGCCGCCTGCATGGCGACGAAGACCGCGCCCAGCACCAGCGCCGCCTTCAGGGTGCGAAACAGCCGCCGTGCGTCGTCGCGACGTCTCCAGAGCAGCGCGCTCCCCAGGAGGAGCGGCAGGCCCGGCAGCGCGAGCAGCCACGGAGACAGGGGCAGCGGCGGCCACGGCTCGCGCATCCGGTACCAGCCGACCGCGAAGGTCAGCGAGACGAAGAACATCGTCCACGCCGCGAGCCCCAGCACCGTGCCGAGCCACCGCGTCGCCACGTCCTCCGGCGAGGCCTCCGCCTCGTGCGGCGCACGCATGGACATCATGGGCTTCACGCGGCACCTCCCGACGTGGACACGCGGTCCATGCCCTCCGCATCCACCGGGGCCGGCTCCGTCCCGGCGGCGTCCGGCAGCCGCTCCGCCTGACCAATCCAGTCCCGCCCCAGCTGCGCGAGCACCTCCGGCTGGGACAGCGCATGCGGCCCCCACAGCACCTCGGGCACGGGGTCATAGTTCCACGCGGGCGGAGGGCTCGGGGTGCACGTCCACTCGAGTGTCCCCACCTTCCACGGGTTCGCCCCCACCACCCGGCCCCTCGCCAGCGTCCAGACGAGGTTCACGATGAACAGCACCTGCGCCGCGCCGAGCAGGAACGCGCACGCCGACGTCCACTGGTTCAGCGGCAGCAGGTGCTTCAGGTACGTGTACTGGTACGGGTCATACAGCCGCCGCAACTGGCCCGCGTAGCCCGCCGCGAGCTGCCCGCCGAACACGCCGAGGAACAGCACCGCGCTCGACAGCACGTGCGCCTTCGCGAGCCCCTCGTGCAGTGCCCGCCCGAACATCTTCGGGAACCAGAAGTAGAGCCCCGCGAAGACGGCGAGGAAGCTCGCCGCGCCCATGGTCAGGTGGAAGTGCCCCACCACCCACAGCGTCCCGTGCAGCGGCACGTCCGTGGCCACCGCGCCCAGCGCCAGGCCGGTAATCCCGCCCAGGCCGAAGACAATCATCGTGGACAGCGCCGCGAGCATCGGCGCCGTCAGCCGCACGCTGCCCCGCCACAGCGTCATCAGCCAGTTGAGGAACATCACCTCCGCGGGCAGGGAGATGAGCAGCGTCAGCACCATGAATGTGCGCCCGAGCAACGGCGACATCCCGCTCGTGAAGAGGTGGTGCGCATAGACGAGCCCGCTCAGCGCCGTCACCGTGCCCATGGCCCCCGCCGTCAGCCGGTAGCCATGCGCGGGCTTGCGACTGAAGAAGGCGACGAAGTCACCCACCATCCCCCACGCGGGGAGAATCAGGATGTAGACCTCCGGGTGGCCGAACAGCCAGAAGAGGTGCTGGTATACCACCGGGTCGCCGCCACCGCCCACCGCCGCCGCTCCCGCGATGAAGAACTGCGTGCCCAGCAGCCGGTCCATCAGCAGCAGCGCCGTGGCCGCCGCCAGCACCGGCACGAACAGCACGTTCAGCACCGAGGCGAAGAACAGCCCCCACACCGTCAGCGTCAGCCGCCCCCACGTCATCCCCGGCGCGCGGCAGCGCACCACGGTGACGACGAAGTTGAGCCCGTAGAGGAACGACGACGCTGCCGCGCACAGCACGGCGACCGTCACCAGCGTCTGCCCCAGGCCCGGAGTGAAGGCCGGCGTCGACAGCGGTGGATACGACGTCCACCCCGCGCTCGCCGGGCCGAGCCGCACCGCGAACGAGGCCAGCACCAGCGCTCCGCCCAGCGCGTAGAGCCAGAAGCCCACCACCGACAGCCGGGGGAACGCGAGCCCCCGCGCACCGATGGACAGCGGGAGGACGAAGTGGCCCAGCGCTCCGAAGAGCAGCGGCGTCACCGCGAAGAAAATCATGATGAGGCCGTGCATGGTGAACACGGCCGTGTATGCCGGCGGAGTCAGCGCGCCGCGCGACTCGGGGAGCGCCCACGACAGTCCGGGCACCGGCTGCCCCGGATACGCCCACTGCCAGCGGATGAGCAGCGCCAGCAGCCCTCCGAGCAGCAGGAAGCCCAGCCCGCTCCACAGGTAGCGCCGCGCCACCGCCTTGTGGTCCGAGGAGAAGAAGCTCATGGCGCCTTCCACTCCCAGCCCCAGTGGGCCGCGAGGTCCTCCGCGTCATATGCCTGCGTGGCCTGCTTCGAGGCCTCGCGCAGCCAGGTGGCGTAGGACTCCGGAGACATGGCCGTGAGCACGCCGCGCATCCGGTAGTGGCTGGTGCCGCAGTGCTGGTAGCAGGCGGCTTCCCATGCGCCCTCGCGCGCGGCCTGGAACCAGGTCTGATTCACGCGGCCCGGAATCGCATCCAGCTTCACGCGGAAGTGCGGCAGCGAGAAGCCGTGCACCACGTCCGTGGACACGAGCTGCACCCAGACGGGAGCGCCCACCGGGACGCGCAGGTCGTTCCACGTCACCACGTCGTCGGGAGTGCCGAAGCGGCCGTCCGTGCCGGCGTACCGCGCCTCCCAGGACCACTGGTGCGCGTTGATTTCGATGCGCACCGTGCGCGGGTCCGCCGCGGGCACGTGGAAGTTCCACAGTACATCGCGCAGGTAGCCCTCCGAGCCGAGCAGCAACGTCCCGTCCACCACCACGAAGGCGCCGAGCGCCAGTCCCAGCACCCAGGCCCGCGAGCGGCGCGTTCCTCCGTCCGACGCGGCCTGCTTCGCCTGGTGGAATCGCCAGACGGCCAGCACCAGCCAGCCGAGCGCCACGGCGATGAGCACCGCGTCGAAGCGGTGGCTCCACGCGAGCAGTGTGTCGATGCGGTGCCCGTGCGTGCTCGCGTCCTCGGGGAGCGACAGCGTCAAGGCGGCGCGTGGAGCGTCCGGGGTCGACGTGCCCGGAGCGGCAGCCGGGACGTGCGCGGGTGGAGTCGGTGAGCTGGGCTCCTGTCCGGGAGGAGGTGCGGCTGCAACCGCCAGGGCAGGAGCGGGCGAAGTCGGTGAGGTGGGCTCTTGTCCGGGGGCAGCAACCGCCAGGACATGAGCGGGCGGAGTCAGTGAGGCGGGCTCTTGTCCGGCGGCTGCAACCACCAGGGCATGAGCGGACCGGGACGCGGAGCCTTCTTCCCGGCTCGAAGATGGCGACGCGGCAAGCAGGACCGCCTCGCCAACGGCCATCCGGGGCGACGGCGGCACCGACGCGAACAGCGCGTCCGCGATTGCGCCAGCGGGAAGCACCCTCACAGGCGCTCCTCGCGCATCGCCCGCCGTGCGGCCCAGATTCCGACTCCCACGAGCAGGAACGGCGCGAGCACCAGCGCCCCGAGAAGCAGCACCGAGCGCATCGTCGATTCAGGAGCCCGCAGCGTACAGGAGGGACACGCGAGCACCTCCGCTGGGAAGACGCCCAGGAGCAGCGCGAAGAACGAAGCCGCCCTGGACAACGGAGCCCTGTCCCTCACCTGGGGTGTCGTGTCACGGCCGGAGGTGGAGCACTCGGCGGGCATCACTCCCTCTCGGGTAGCACGCGGAACCGGTCCCCTCAAGGCATCGGCGCCTCCCACCCTCCCCCTGCTTCGCCGCCTGGCGGACCGCGCGTCGGAAGGGTGGTGCCGGGCGCATATCGGACGGAAGCCCGCGGTGGCTCCTTCGAAGGAAGCCCAGGTCCGGTGTACGCGGAGCGGCCTGGACCCGCCTTCGCCAGGGGAGCGCCGGACCTGCTTGCTCACCGCGGGCCTGCCTGCCCCCGAGGCGGCCATGCGCCACCTACATTCCGTGAGAAGTCATGATGTCGCAGGGGGGCCGCCCGCGCTTGTGCCGGCCCCGGGCTTCCGTTACCTGGGAGGCCCATGTCCGCCGACTCCACCCTCGCGGCCCCTCCAGCCCGCCTCACCCAGCGTCCCGGTTTCTGGGCCGGCATCGCCGTCGTCGCGCTCGGCATCACGCTCATGGCCGGTGTCGCCCTGGTGCGCGGCCGGAGCGAGCCGCTGCCCCAGCTCGGCGCCATGCCGGAGTTCACCTTCACCCGACACGACGGCAAGCCCTTCGGCGGCGCGCAGCTCCGGGGACGGCCCTTCGTGGCCAACTTCATCTTCACCCGCTGCCCCACCATCTGCCCCGCCTTCACGCGGAAGATGGTCGGCGTGCAGGAGCGCACCGCGTCACTTGGAACGGGGCTCCAGCTCGTCTCGTTCTCCGTAGACCCGAAGTACGACACGCCCGAGCGACTCGCCGAGTACGGCCAGCGCCACGGCGCCGACTTCACTCGGTGGAGCTTCCTCACCGGCGACTACGAGCAGCTCAAGGACACCATCGTCAACGGATTCAAGATCAGCATGGGCCGAGAGGCCGGTGCGCCCGAGGACGACCTGCTCTCCATCTTCCACGGCACCCACTTCGTCCTCGTGGACCGCGACGGTCAGATTCGCGGCTACTACGACAGCGCGGACAGCGACTCCACCGAGCGCCTCCTCCGCGACGTCGAGCAGCTGACCCGCGACGGGCGCTGAACGGAGCAGCGATCTCAGCGACAGGGCGCCCCGTTGAAACGGGGCTCTCACTGCTCATGCCCTGCCCCTTCGCGTGGCGGGCTCGCGCCGCAGCCGGCTTACGTGGAAGGAACCCTCATTCCGCGGGCAGCCCCGCCCGGCGGCCAGCCCGCGCGGAAGGAACCCTCATTCCGCGGAGAAGCCTCGCCCGACGCCTCGTCGACGCGGAAGGAACCCTCATTCCGCGGGCAGCCCCGCCCGGCGGCCAGCCCGCGCGGAAAGAACCCTCATTCCGCGGGCAAGCCTCGCCCGGCGGCTGAGCCCACGCGGAAGGAACCCTCATTCCACGGGCAAGCCTCACCCGGCGGCTGGGCCCACGCGGAAGGAACCCTCATTCCGCAGGCAAGCCTCGCCCGGCGGCTGGGCCCACTCGGAAGGAACCCTCATTCCGCGGACAGCCCCGTCCGGCGGCTGAGCCCACTCGGAAGGAACCCTCATTCCGCGGACAAGCCTCGCCGGGCGGCTGAGCCCACGCGGAAGGAACCCTCATTCCGCGAGACAGTCCGCCCTCGTTGGAGGCCAGATCCTCGCAACACGGCACTCCGCAGAGCCGGAGGGCTGACTCGACACCTCCGTGCGAAGCCGGCCCCACGAAACAGCTACCCCGCAAAGCCGGAGGGCCGGCCCCGCACCTTCGCGGGAAGCCGGCCCTCTCGTTTGCTTCATCGCGCCAGGGGCGCGAGCGCTCACTCCACGAAGCGGGCGTGGTTCTGCGCGATGATGTTCTGGAAGTTCTGGAGGCCGAACGGGTTGTCCGAGAACGCGCCGACCTTGTCCGCCGCCGTCTTCACGTTCTGCGCGAGCTTGGTCAGGTCCTCCAGCTTGGGGGTCAGCTTCGCCAGGAAGCCGAGGCCGCCCAGGGGACCCTCGCCCAGCAGCGACGTCGCGCCCTTCTTCACGAGGCCCTCGGCGATGGGGCCGAGGAACTTGCCCACGAACGGGAGGTTGCCGACCTTCTCGCCAATCTTCTTGGCGATGGGGCCCACCAGCTCGCTCACCGGCTTCTTCAGGAACTCGAGCGCCTTGCCACCGATGTCGGCGATGCCGCCGGCAACCTTGCTGACCGTGCTCGCGACCTTACCAACCGTCTCAGTGACCTTGCTGACGATCTTGCCGATGCCGCCCATGGTAGTACCCCTTGGATTTCTTGAAAGTTGAGGAGGATTTTTGTGCCGGAGATGAAGCTCGAAAGGATTCTCGGGACCGCGGCCGAATTGTTTCCTCGTGATTTATCAGCCGAATTTCATCCCCGGCACGTCCTGCCCGCGCGGCATTACGCGCGGTTACCGCCGCTCCCGCCCCGCTTGAGCTGATCCTGCAGCGCCTTCTGGGCCGCGGGGTCCTGCGGACCGGCGGCCTGATCCTGCTGCGGCGACAGCGAGGGCTTGCCGGCAGTCGCCTTCCCCTGGGTGAACTTGGACGCCTCGAAGTCCGGGGGTGAGCCGGGCAGCTCGCCCTTCATGCCCTTGACGATGAGGGTGGCGACCTCGTCGGTGGTCATGGGGGTGAAGCCGTTCTTCTTCAGCTCCTCGTCGGAGACGACGGCGAGCTCGGGCTCCTTGTCCTTGTCCTGGGCGTACTTGAGGACCAGCTCCACGTAGTCCTCGAGCTTCATGCTCACGGCTTCGGCGATCTTCTTCGTCTCCGGGTCCTTGAGCAGCTCGGCACGGACCACCTCGACGGGCCGCTTGAGACCCCGCTTCGGCTTGTTGGCGTTCTCCTGCGTCATGTCTTGCTCCGGGATGGGGTGGGGAGAGGCAGTGCGTCAACCTTAGCCCAGTTTTCCTGGTTCACACATTCCCGCCCGGATTGGACTCCGGCGTCGCGGCGAGCGCGCGCTGGTAGACCTCCAGGTCCCACGGCGAGAAGAGAACCACGATGACTTTCTCAAGGAGTGGGAGCCGCGCCAGGGCCGCCTGCATCTCCCGCAGTGCGATGGGCGCGGCCTTTTCAATCGGGAAGCCGTAGGCGCCGGTGGAGATGGAGGGGAACGCCACCGAGCGCAGTCCGTGCTGCTCCACCAGCGCGAAGACGCTCTTGTAGCAGCGCGCGAGCACCGCCTCCTCGGCCGCGTTGCCACCCCGCCACACCGGGCCCACGGTGTGGATGACGTGGCGCGCGGGGAGCCGGTAGCCCTGCGTCAGCTTCGCCTGGCCCGGAGGACAGCGGCCCAGGGTGCGGCACTCGGCGAGCAGCTCCGGGCCGGCCGCGCGGTGGATGGCGCCGTCCACGCCGCCGCCGCCCAGCAACGAGCTGTTGGCGGCGTTGACGATGGCGTCCGCGGCGACCTTCGTGATGTCTCCCTGCACGAGCTCCAGCTTCACGTTCCCTCCCGCGTGGATGGCGGCGCACCGGGGACGGCACGCCAGCACAGCGACTGACGGGAAGGGAGACGATGGCGGGACGCACCGCCGCGAGCTTCGAGCCGCGAACAGACGCGCGGGGGCGGCGCCCGCCCTCACGGGTGGGCGCCGGGATGCCGCGTGGGGCCCCCTCACGGGTGGGCGCCATCCTGGTGAAGCACAGGCTCCCTCCTCAGCGGACCGCGCGCTTCGCATCAAGGAACCGCGCGCCGCACTTCAGCGGACCACGCGCCTCGCATCAAGGAACCGCGCGCCGCACTTCAGCGGACCACGCGCCTCGCCTCGAGGAGCTGCGCGCCACGCTTCAGCGGACCACGCGCCTCGCCTCGAGGAGCCGCGCTCCGTGCCTCCGCGAACCGCGCGCCTCGCCTCGAGGAGCCGCGCCCCGCGCTTCAGCGGACCGCGTTCCTCGAAGCCGTCTTGCGCGTGACGGAGGCGACGACCTTCCGCTTCGGCGCGATGCGCGTCACCGTACCGGGGCGCCGTGCGTCGGCCGCCGCGCGGGCCTTCTCCTCGGCGGCCTTCGCCGCGGCCAGCTTCGCCGCGAGCTGCTCCGCCTGCCGCGCCCACCGCTGCCGCAGCAAGTCCCGCAGGCCTTCCTTCTGCAGGTCCACCTGCGCCTGGTGCAGCCGGTAGTGCAGGTCCTCGCGCAGCGTGCCGCGCGTCAGCGCCGCGTCCGCCGTGCCGGACAGGCCCACCACCACCTTGGGCCGCTCCTCCTGCATCTGCAGGCAGCGCAGCAGCGCGAACTGCGCGTCACGCCCCAGCTTCGCCACGTCGGGGATGAACACCACCCCGTTGGGCTGCTTGAGCGCTCCGGGCAGGTCCGCCGCCTGCCTCACCTCCACCAGCTCCACGTCGAAGCTGCGCGCGGCCTCCTGTGCCCAGGAGCGGCGCTCCTCCTCCGTGCCGCCATGGATGAGCAGCGACGAACGGTTGCAGACGAGTTCCTCTTCACGATACCCGCGCGGTGTCACCGGATGACCCCCTGCTGTCTGGAAAATCGTGTCTGAGGGAGTCTAACGCCCTACCGGGTCCTCCGTTCAATGGGTGACGCGTCTTCACAGGTATGTCACATCGCGTCCCACCTGAAATCCCTTTCACGTGAGACAAGGTAGGCCGCAAGGAATTGCCCCTCAGGCGATGGGCACCACCATGACGGGCCGGCGGCAGCGGGCCACCAACTCACGGGCCACCGCGCCCTTGAGGGCGTCCGGCTCCCGCGAGGGCTCCGGCGAGGTGCCCACGCACACCAGGTCCACCCCTTCGCGCTCCGTCGCCTGGCAGATGGCCAGCGTCACGTCGTCCCCGGTGACGCCCTCCACACTCCAGTTCACCGCCTGCGCCCCCGCGTCGCGCGGCACCAGTCCCCACAGCCGCTGGAGCACCCGGTCCTTCTCCCGCGGCGGCTCGGGCAGCACGCCGTAGTGGTCGTAGAAGGCCACCTCCCCCGAGCGCCGGCGGTGGACGTGCAGCAGGTGGACGCGGCCTCCGGGCCCCACCAGCGAGCGCGCCTGGGAGATGGCTCGCGCGCTGGCCTCCGAGAAGTCCACCGGCACCAGCACGCTGCGCGGCGCCACGGCCGGACGCGGCTCTCGCAGCGAGGGCGGCACGCACACCACCGACTGCTCCGCGTGCCGCAGCACCCCCGCGGACACCGAGCCGTGCCACAGCCGCCCCAGCGCCCCGCGCGCGTGCGTGCCCACCACCACCAGGTCCGCCCCCCGCGCGTGCGCCACATGCAGCAGGTGGTCCGCCGGCCGCCCGAAGCCGGGCTCCAGCACCACCTCCACGCGGCCCTCGCCCTCGAGCGTCCCCAACCGCTCGCAGACGTCGCGCTGCAGCACCCGCTCCACCGCGGGGTCCAGCGCCTCCATGTTCCGCACCGTCGGCTCCAGCACCTCCACGTGCACGGGCGTGTGGATGCCCAGCCGCTCGCGCGCCTCCAGCGGCGAGCACACGTAGGTCGCCAGCACGTCGCACGGGCCCACCCGGCGCAGCTCGCGGAGGAACGTCACGGCCGCGTCGGACGTGGCCGAGCACGGGTCCACCCCCGCCACCACCAGCAGCCGCCTGCGCCCGCGCAGCCAGTCCACCAGCGCCGCCTCGCGCCGCACCGCCAGCACCGGGGCGCAGCCGTGCCTCGCCAGCCGCTCGGGCATGGAGGCGCGCCGCCACGCCGGGGTGCGCCAGCCGCCGGAGGCCACCACCACCCAGCGCGCGTGCCGGCACTCCTCGTCGCTGAGCACCTCCTCCGCCACGGTGCTGGAGCGCACCACGGGCCGCACCACCCCGGCCACCGGCCTCAGCCGGGCGCTCTCGGCTTCCAGTCGCTGGAGGACACCGGCCTCCGCATCCCTCCCTCCGGAGCCGGGCGGCTCGCCGTCCAGGATGCCGAGCAGCAGCAGGGGCTCGCCAAGCCTGGCCGCCAGGGACGCCGCCACATTCGCTGCCTCGGCCGACTCGGGGGAGAGGTTCGTCGCACAAACGATGGCCATGGCCGCCCTCCTTCATCGGGGTTGCGGGAACCACCCCGTGAGGGAACAGATGGACACGGCGCCGCCGGGAGGCAGATGCCTTCGCTCGCCCGCCCCCCTGCTTCGAGGGACGACCGGGGCGTCACTTCGCGCGCGGCGCGCCGTGCCCGTCGGAGTTGGTGTGGTCCTGCTCCTCGCCCTTGCCGCCCCGCAGGTCGTCCTGGCCCAGGGTGATGAGAATCACCCGCTCGCCATTGCTGGTGTAGCGGTACGGATGGCCCCACGGGTCCACCGGCAGGGACGGGAGGTACTTGGGCACCAGCAACTGCTGGAGGTCCGCCTCCTCGGGCAGGGTGTTCCCATCCGCGCGGTAGCGCTCCAGCGCGTCCTCCAGCACCGCGAAGTCCTGGTGGATGCGGTCCGAGTGGATGGCCCGGGAGCGGAAGAGGGCCGAGCCCAGCACCGTGCCGATGAGCGCGAGCCCGAACACCAGGCCCACCCAGAGGATGGGGGAGCGGCGGGACGGCGGCGGCAGGGTGTCCGGGGTGGGGCTCATGGGCGCCCTTATAGCGCGCGGTACAGCGGGACGGGCTGCTGCTTGCCCTTCAGCCGCACCGGCGGCAGGTCCTCGAAGGCGGTGTCATTGGCGTTGACCAGCTCGCGGGTGCGCTCGCCGACGAGGATTTCCCCCGGGCCGGCCAGCGCGCACAGCCGCGCGGCCACATTCACCGCGTCGCCGATGCAGGTGTACTCCGCGCGCACCGTGCTGCCGATGTTGCCCGCGACGACGACGCCCGAGTTGATGCCGATGCCCAGCTCCAGCACCAGCGGCCGGCCCTCGCGCCCGTTGGCGGCCCACTCCGCCTCCGCTTCGATGCGCAGGTCCGCCATGGCGTCCATCATCATCTTCGCGCACTGGAGCGCGCGCAGCGCGTCGTCCGTGCGGGCCACCGGCGCGCCGAAGACGGCCATCAGCCCATCGCCGAGGAACTTGTCCAGCGTGCCGCCGCAGGTGAACACGGCGTCCGACATCCGCCCGAGCACCTGGTTGAGCACCCCCACCACCTGCTCTGGCGGCAGGCTCTCCGCCAGCCCGGTGAAGTTGCGGATGTCCGCGAACAGCACCGTCACCTCGCGCTTCTCACCGGTGAGCACCACCGCGTCCGCGCTCTTGAGGATTTCGTCCACCACCGCGTCGGACGTGTAGCGCGCGAACAGCTTGCGCATGCGCTCCGTCTCGCCGGTGCGCCGCACCACGCTCTCGATTCGCGCGGCCAGCTCGTCCATGGAGGCGGACTTGTTGACGTAGTCGTCCGCGCCCGCGCGCAGGCCGCGCACGCGCTCCGCCTCGCGGTCATTCGCGGTGAGGATGATGACCGGCACGCCGCGGCTGGGCCCCTCCTTCAGCCGCCGGCACAGCTCCACGCCGTCCAGGCCGGGCATCTCCAAATCACTGAGGACGATGGCGGGCTGCAGGCGGCTCATGCCCTCCAGGGCCTCGAACGGGTCCTGGAAGCAGAGGACTTCATAGTTCAGCGCGACGAGCCCCTCCTGCACGAAGGCGCAGGCCAGCGGGCTGTCATCCACCACCACCACGCGGCGGCGGCCGTCGATGAAGGGGCGCGGCGCCTCCTGCCGTCCGGCGATGCGGTTCTGCAGGCCGAGCGCCTCGTAGATTTGCTTGTACGTGCAGTGGCCCAGCTCGACGAGGATTTCGCCCAGCTTGCGGCCGTCGCGGCGCTGGCGGGCGAGCGCCTCTTCCAGCTGCGCGAGCGTCACGTACTTGAGCCCCACGAGCAGCTCGCCCAGCGCGGGCTGGAGGGGGCTCTTGTCCTGGTGCAGCCCGAGCGCCTCGCCCAGCGCGTCCTGAATCTGCTCGCGCGTGACGTAGCCGAGGGAGATGAGGGCCTCGCCCACGCGCTGGCCGGTGAGGGCCTGCAGGGCAAGGGCCTCCTGCACCTGGCTGGGCGTGACGATGCCCAGCTTGAGCAGCAGGTCACCGAACAGGGGGCTCGAAGCACTCATGGTTGCGAAGCCTACCATTCCGGAGCGGCGGACGGACCGCACGCGCGGCGTATCCGGGGGGTTTCGGCTGACACGGGCCGTCAGCGGCGGGGAGCCTTCGGGCGGGGCCCGGGCGCGGGGAGGAGCAGCTCCACGCGGCGGTTGGCCTCGCGTCCCTGGGACGTCTCGTTCGACGCGATGGGCCTGTCGGCCCCGTGGCCCTGGGCGTCGAGCCGGTCCGCGGGCACGCCCTGTGCCACGAGGTAGTCGCGCACGGCCTCCGCCCGGGCCTGGGACAGGGCGCGGCTGACGTCCGGGTCGCCGCGGTTGTCGGTGTGGCTCGCCACGACGACGGGGCTCAATTCCGGGTGCGCCAGGAGCACGCGGGCCACGTTGTCCAGCACGGGGAGGGAGCGTGGCAGGAGGGTCGCCGTGCCGGAGTCGAAGGCGAGGCGCTCGCGCAGCTCCAGCCGGTCATGCCGGATGAGGACGAGCTGCTTCTGCCTGGACGCGCAGCCCTGGTTGTCCGCGGGGCCCGGCTCGCGCGGACAGTTGTCGCGGTGGTCCGCCACGGAGTCCCCATCCGCGTCGCGCTCGGGGCAGCCGCGCAGCGAGGCGAAGCCCTCCTGCTCGGGGCAGGCGTCGCTCTCATCCGGGACGCCGTCGTGGTCCGCGTCCTGCTCGGGGCAGCCGTCGCGGGAGGCGGGGCCGGCCTCTTCGGGGCACCGGTCCGCCTCGCCCTCCAGGCCATCCCGGTCCAGGTCCTCCACCGGGCAGCCCTGGCGCTCCAGCACGCCGAGGACGCGGGGGCACGCATCCCTCGCGTCCTCCACGCCGTCCCCGTCCCCGTCGCGCACGGGGCAGCCCTCACGGGACGCGGGCCCGGCGAGGCGCGCGCACCTGTCCACGGAGTCGTCCACGCCGTCGCCGTCCGTGTCCTTCGGCGGGCAGCCACGCGTCGCGGAAGCGCCCCGCGCGTCCGGGCAGGCATCGTCCGCGTTGAGCACGCCGTCCCGGTCATCGTCGGCCGCGGGCCTGTCCCCGGGAGCGTGGCGGCACCCGAGGGTGAGCGCCCCCAGCACGAGGGTGAGCAGCGTCAGACGGAGGCGTGCGGGCGTCATGTCCGCGGCAACAGAGCGCAGGGGGCGCGGGCTGTCCAGGAGCCGTGCGGTGTGACGAACCGTGAAGCCCGGGCCTACGTGCCGAGCGGCAGCTCCACGGTGAAGGTGGAGCCCTCACCCGGCTTGCTCTCCAGGCGGATGCAGCCGCCGTGGGCCTCGACGATGCGGCGGGTAATCCACAGCCCCAGGCCCAGCCCCTTGAAGTGCTGCACCGAGGCCGAGCGCTCGAAGCGCTCGAAGATGCGCTCCTGCTCCTCGGGCGCGACGCCGATGCCCTGGTCTCTCACGGCGAGCCGCGCCACCGGCCCCTGCACGTCCACCGTCACCTGTACCGGACGGCCCGCGCCGTACTTGGCCGCGTTGGACAACAGGTTGACGAGCACCTGCTCCAGGCGCAGCCGGTCCCACCGGCCTGTCACCGCGGCGTCCATCGACAGCCGCACCTCGCTGCCGGCGCGGGCCAGCTCCTCGGACATGCGCGCCACCAGCTCGCGCGTGAGGGCCGCGAGGTCCACCTCCTCGCGCTGCAGATTCAGGCGCCCGGAGCTGATGCGCGACACGTCCATCAGGTCATCGATGAGCAGCCCCAGCCGCTGGCTCGCGCGCGCCGCCTTCTCCGCGCGCTCCGCCAGCCCGCTCGCCGCCATGGCCTCCTTCGCCATGCGCGCGAGCAGGTGAATCTGGAGCTGGAGCGCGTTGAGCGGGGACTTCAGCTCATGCCCCGCCACCGACAGCAATTCGTCGCGCGCCTTCACCGCCTGCGTGGCCGCGCCGTACAGCCGCGCGTCCTCGATGGCGAGCGCCGCGCGCGCCGCGAGGCTCTCCAGCAGGGCGCGCTCCTCCAGGGTGTACTCGCGGCCCTGGGCCTCGCGCATGACGCCCAGCGTGCCCAGCACGCGGCCTCGCGCGCCCAGCGGGACGACGATGACGCTCTGCGGGCCGTAGCGCTCCAGGAAGGACACGCCCTCGGGAACCTGCTCGCCGTGCAGCTCCGCCGCGTTCAGCCGGGGCACGAAGAGCGTCTGGCCGCTGGCGGCCACCCGGCCCGCCAGCCCCTCTCCCAGCCTCGCGGGGAAGCGGTGCAGCGAGTCCTCCAGCACCGCGCGGGCCCCCGGATTCGGATGGTGGACGGACACCACGTCCAGGTGCTCCTTGTCCGCGGCGAGGAGCTGGAGCACGCACGCGTCGCCGATGGCCTCCGAGACCTTTCGGGCCAGCACGTCGAGCACGCTGTTCAGGTCCAGCCCGGCCTCCGCGATGAGCTGGCTGACCTGCACCAGCACGTGGAGCCTCGCGGCGCCGCGGCGGCTCTCATCTTCCGCCGCGCGGGCCTTGCGCAGCAGGCGCGCGTTGTCGATGGCCAGCGCCGCGCGGCCCGCCAGCTCCTCCGCGAGCGCGAGGTCCGCATCGTCGAAGGGCGCGCGGGCTTCACGCCGCACGAAGGTGAGCGCGCCGAGCGTGCGCTGGCGTGCGACGAGCGGCGTGACGATGAGCGAGCCCACCTCGGGCGCCTGGGCGCCTTCCGTCTGTCGCGCGGGCTCCACGTGCATCACCAGGACCTTCGCCAGGGCGCCTGTCGACTCACCTCGCGGCGCATCATGGGACACGTCCTGGGAGCGCGACCCCGAGGCCATCGCCCGTGGGTGCTCCGCGGCCCCGAGCTCGGACAGCTCCGCCCTCGCGCCCGCGGACTTCCCCGCCGAGCGCGTCCACATCCGCGAGCGTCCCGAGGCCAGCACCTCCGCGAGCAGCGCCCCATGCCACGGCGCGCCCCGCTCCGCCTCCGGCGCCTTCACGGGCTCCGAGGGCAGCACCGCCAGCCGCCGCACCACGCCGTCCTCGTACGAGTCCACCGTGCACCCGTCCGCGAAGCTGCCCAGCGCGAGCCGCGCCACCCCCGCCACCGTCTCCTCCCACTCCAGCGAGCCGGCCACCAGGGCGCTCGCGTCCGCGAGCAGCCGCAGCCGCTGCCCGGCCGCCTCCGCCTGGAGCCGCGCCGAGCGCTCGCGCTCGTACAGCCGGGAGCGCTCCAGCGCCTGCCCGCACTGCCGCGCCAGCCCGGCAATGGACGTCCGCTCCAGCGCGGAGAAGCGCTTCGCCTCCGCGAAGCCGAAGCCCAGCGTCCCGAAGATGCGCCCCTCCACGTACAGCGGCAGCAGCACCAGCGAGCCCGCCCGCCCCGAGGCCACCAGCCCCGACAGCCGCGGGTAGCGTGTCCGCACCTCGTCCGGCCCCTCCAGCCACACCGGCGCGCCCGTGCGCACCGCCTCGTAGCCCGGCAAATCCCTTCCCCCCTTGGGCAGCACGCGCATGGGGGCCACCAGCTCCTCCGGAATGCCCACCGAGGCCGTCAGCTCCACCGCCGTCCCGCCCGCGTCCACCAGGTGCACCATGCCGTTGGCCGCCCCCACCGCGGGCAGGCCCAAATCGAGCACCACGCGCGCCACCTCGTCGCGGGTGAGCGCGCGGCCGAAGGCCTCCGTCACCGCCTGGAAGCGACTGAGGCGCAGCACCTCCGTCTCCTCCACCTCCGCGCGCGCGTGCAGCACCGACTGACGCGTCGTCTCGGCCATGCGCTCACGCTCGAGCGCCAGCCCCGCCAGCCGCGCGTAGAGGCCGAAGCGCTTCACGTCCTCCTCGGACGGCCGCCGCGCCTCGCGGAAGAGCACCGCCAGCACGCCCGCCGCGCCCCGCCCCGACGAGAAGAAGATGGGGAACGACAGCAGCGAGCCCGCGTCCAGCCCCCGCAGCGCCTCCGGCTCGTCCGCCAGCAGCGCGTCCCGCGCCAGCGCCTCCGCGAGGTACGGCTCCGGCGTCTCCGAGGGCCCCGGCGCCTGGGCCAGCAGCCGCTGCGCGCAGATGGCCGCCGCGTCCTCGCCCACCCCGGGTGTGACGAGCGTGCACAGCCGCCCCGCGTCGCCCCACCAGCAGACGAAGGCGCCGGGCGCGCCCAGCGTGGCCGCGGCTTGACGCAGCAGTTCCTCCAGCACCGCCACCACGGGCGGTGCCGCCGCGAGCCGCTCCAGGGCCCGCGACATGCGGTCCACCGCGGCCATCAGGCTGCTTTCGGGCACCTTCATGCCCCACTCCCCCCGGCACGGCCTGCCGCACCCTGCCTCGGACCTCAGTCTCCCACGTCCGGTGAATCCGCGAAACCCGGCGCACCCTGTCCGAGGGTACGGGGTGCGGATTCGACCTCAGGGGTCGAACACCCGGAAGATGGCGAAGAGGATTTCCAGGACGATGAGGAGGATGATGATGGCCTCCAGCGTGTGGGAGCGGTCGATGTCCACGTCGCCCTTGAGCAGGGCATACGTCTGGGCCAGCAGCTGCTGCTTGCGCGTGACGGAGTCCTGCCAGTTGGGGATGCGCATGCGGCGCACCGCGCCCTCGTAGACCTTGGCCAGGTAGAAGTCGCCGATGACCTTGAGGCTGTTCTCCACGCGCTCGATGAACTCGTTGAGGTCCACCAGCGTGCCGAGCGTCTGCCGCGTCAGGTTGCGATACGGGCTGCGGAACAGCCGCGTCCATTGGTGGCGCTTGGCCTGCACCTCGTCGTGGATGCGGGCGATGTGCTCGTCCAGCCGCTCGTCGTAGTAGCGGAACTCCAAGAGCTGCGCGTTGGCGATTTCGAGCAGGTCCGGGATGTCCCCCGAGCCGGACGGCTCGTAGACGAAGGCGCTGTTCCAGTCGATGACGACCAGGTCGTTGACGGTGTAGCTGAAGCGCGCCTTCGTCACGGACTCGCTCTCGCCGGAGGACAGCGGCACGGCGCCATTCTCCCCCAGGAGCAGCCGGGCGAGGTCCATGCGGGCGAACAGCTCATCCGCGCTGGGGTTGCCGCGGATGCTCTCCGCGAAGATGACGGTGTAGCTCTCGTTCTGGTCCCACAGGTGCGGCTCCTGCACGGCGCGGGCAATGGTGCGGCGCACGCCCTCGACGAGCTCCAGCGCCAGGTCCTCCAGCGCCTGGCTGTCATAGAGCTCGTCGGCCACGCGGGTGAGGTGCTCCAGCGTGGTTCCGGGGACGACGGGGACGCGGAGGATGATGGAGGCGGCGCCGTGGTCGAACAGGCGCGCGGTGGCATCCACGGTGACGGGGCCGTCACGCAGGGCCAGCGGCCTGCGGCCCAGCTCATAGGCCAGGGGCGGGTTGGGGAGCTGGATGTACTGACTGTTCTCGCGCGACAGCTTCAACCGGCGCGAGTCCTCGGTGAGGGCCTTGCGCGCACGCTCGAGGTCGATTTCCTCGGCGATGTCGAAGGTGCGGTAGCAGAGGACGTGGGCCTTGTCGAAGAGCAGGGGGACTTCGGCAGCCATGGTGTGGCAAGCCTAACCCGCTAGTCCTCCCAGAGGACGCGAAGTTCCAGCGCGAGCGCGTCGAAGGGTTCGGCACGGACGGTGGCCTCGCCCGTCCACGTGGCGAGCCGCAGGTAGTGCGCCCCTTCGAGCCGCAGGACCTCCAGGGTGCGAGGCCGAGGGTCCACGAGCCAGACGTGGCGGACACCCTCACGCGCGTAGACCGTGAGCTTCTTGTCACGGTCCAGCGCGGCGGTGGACGGGGAGAGCACCTCGCAGACCCAGTCGGGGGCAATCTCGATGAAGGGGCCATCCGCAAGACTTGGAACCCGCTCGCGCCGCCAACCCGTCACATCCGGGACCAGAACGTCATCGCCCAGGTGCAGCTCGGGCTCGAAGCGAATGAGCCACCCTCCCGGGCCTCCGCCGCGCCCCCATTCGTAGGGGCTGTACAGCTCGCCGTGAAGCCTGCTGGCGGCCCTGCCATGCCGTCCCGTCGGCCGTGGGCTCGCATACAACACGCCGCCAATGAGCTCCCCAATCTTGTCGGGCGGGAGCGCTTCCAAATCGGCGTAGGTGGCGGGCTTCCGGGTCATTGACGGAGTATACAACCTGTGGGGTAGGCTCATGCTCGGACCCTCTCACGCGGGTCCGACATGGCCAACCGATGTAACAGGAGCGGGGGGCCGGCGGAAACCGGGCCCTCCACTCATGCCCATTGCCTGTCAGTCGATGGGCTCATGCGGCGGAAACACCACGGGCTTGCCGGGGCCGGGGCTGTCATCCGGCAGGTTTCCGATATGCCCTGGCGTGGGGAGGGGACGGTCTCCCGCCTCGCGCTTGAGAGGCGTCTCGTCCTGGGGAAGCCGTGGGTCCTTCTTGGGAGTCTCGCGCTCGGCCATGGTTCGCTCCTTCCGTGAGGGAATGAAGGTGGGTTCAGTCCCTTCAAGCTAGGGAGCGGCACGGCCACGGGCAGGCGTCACGAGCCGGACGCAGGGCTGCCGTCCGGCCAGCCGCGAGCCCTTCAGGTGGGCCTGCCAGGAGCCAGCGTGTTGCGCTCCAGCGGCCGGGAGGACCAGTGCTCCTCGATGGACTGGACGAACTCGGACCGCACGAGCTTCGCACGAGCGAGCAGGAAATCCCCTTCGTCGCGCCGCAGGTACACGCCTTCCATGGGCGAGGGGCCGAAGGTGGAGCGCCCGAACAGCTTCATCACTTCGTCCACCGTGAAGTGCCCCTTCGCGACCACGGGCACCCGCGCGAGCCCCAGCGACTCCGTCAGCGCATCCCGCCGCGCGGAGGACCAGAAGCGCCCCTCTCTCTTGTCGTAGACGTCGAAGGCGAGGAACCAGTCGGGCAGTGCGTCGTAGCGGACACTATGGACGGCGAAGCACCACTCGCCGAAGAGCATCAGGTGCTCGCCCAGGGCGTCGACAAGCTGCTGGCGCCGGGCCTCCAGCCATGGCCAGAGCGGCTGGAACTGGGGCGAGGCGCGAGTGCCCAGATAGGAGCCGCGGTTCTGCGCGCGCAGCTCCCCGCCCGGCCCCACGGAGATGCCGAGGTTGGCGCCATCCACCTTCTCCTCGACGAGCACCTCTCCGCCGAGGAACTCACGGGCCTCTGGCGGGGAGAACACCTTGTCGTGGCGCACGGGCGCGGACGAGAGCCAGGCGAGGTGTGGGGTGTGCGGAAACTTGAAGAAGCCGTCCGTCATCACTGGCCGCCCTTGCGCTCGTGGATTTCCTCGATGTCCTTCGGGCAGAGGAACTGGACCTGAACACCGCAATCCTGAAGGGCCTTCCGCAGTCCCCACCACTTGCTGTCCGTGGCCTGGAGGATGACGGGGCGCTGAGGGTGGGCGCAGCTCACCGCGACGAACTTACGGTCCATCGGGTCGAAGCTGGAGAGCGCTTCGTCACGGGGGAATTCGTCGAAGTCACGTGGGTCTTCCTGGCGCGGCGTCAGCCGGACCTTCGAGCAGCGCTGGGTGTTGGCGTGGTTCGTCAGCACCCACTTGAGGAAGCGGTCTCCGATTCCCGGCTGGCCGTCGGGTGACAGCTTGTGCTTGTACTCGTTGATGATGTGCCAGTGCTCGTCCAGCACGAGGTGCCCCGTCGTCATCACCGCCTGGAGAGCCTGGATGCAGGCAAGCACGCAAGCTGGACTGGGACTCGGGTTGTCCTTCTTGTTGGCCGTGAGCGGGACGTTGGTATCGACGACGGAGGGAGGAACTGACGCCCTCATTTCTTCCCCTGCTCCATCTGTCGCTTCATCGTGGCCTCGGTCATCGCGACGAGGTCTCCCATCTCATCGCCGAAGAAGTTCTCCGGCCAGTTGGTGATGTTGCCGTCCTCGTCGAGCTTCAGCTCCTCGATGCGCGAACCCTCCGGACCGGGCGAGCAGAAGTAGAGCGCCGTGTCCTCGCGATTCAGCTTCCCTTCCGCGATGCGCCGCTGGATGCGCCGCAGCAGGTGCTCGGAGTGGCTTTCTACGAGCACCTGGATGCCGCGCGGCCGTCCCCCCTCCTCCGCCTGAATCGCCTCGATGAAGAGGTCTCCCAGCTCGCTTTGCGCACGCGGATGGAGGTGGAGCTCCGGCTGCTCGAAGATGAGCGTGGAGCCTGCGTCCGCGTAGAAGCACTGCACCAGCACGGGCAGCACCTGGGAGATACCAAACCCCACGTCCGCCAGGCTGACCTGCCGGGGGTTGCCCGGCGTCCGCACGAGCAGTTCGTACTCCTTGCGGTGCCTCGCGACGAGCCGGGCCTCGAATGACTCGAGCAAGCCCAGCTCGAGGAGGTAGGTGGCGATGACCGCCATGAAGGGCTGCGCGGGCCTGCCGCGCAAGGCAATCCTCCGGTCCTGCGCTGCGAGTAACGCCGCGACCGTCCGCTCGCCCTCTTCCCCTACTCCCTGCGGAGCCTCACCTGACCACGAGTAGGAGCGCGAAGGCTTCTGACGCAGAGGCCCCAGGTACTCCAACGCGTTCAACTGCCGCTCGAAGTCATAGACGAGGTCACGCAGCAATCCGGGTCGCAGGTAGTGCGGGCCGACCTCATCCGGGAAGCCATAGAAGTGGATCGGCGCGGGCACGGGCACCTTCCCGGAGCCCGTGGGTCCAAGCAGCTCGGACGGCTGTGCCGTCACTTCATACCCCTCCCCCTCGGAAGAGCGCGCCATCCCCAGAATCACTTCCTCGCCACCGACCTCGAGACGGTATCCGAACCGCTTCACTTCAAGACTCTCCCGAGGCCCCTTTCCAAGCCCTACCTCCGCGGCAAAATGGAGGAACGGGGCCGCCTTGTAGCCGAGCTTGAGAAGGTTCTCGTTCCAGCCCAGCCGGTGGTTCCACCCAACCATGAAGCGGAGCACCGCCGCCGGGTCGTGGTTGAACACCATCTCCGGCCAGACGCCCAGGTCCACCAGCGAGTCCGCGTCGCCAAAGTGAAGCACGCGCCGCCTGTCGCGGGATTGGGCCGTCTGCTTCAACATCAACAGGAGCTGGTGGAAGCTCGTCTTCCCGGAGCTGTTCGTCCCGAAGAAGACGGTGAGCGGCGCGAGACGGACAGTCCCCGTGTCCCTCCACGCCTTGAAGTTCTGGATGCCGAGGGAGCTGAGCATTGGGCACTCCTTCTATCCCACTCCCAGGGGCCCGGGCACCGCCCGAGCCCCCTCTCCAGCCAGCCCCTCACGGCCCGCGGTGCCGCGCCGACGGCGGCGCCAGCTCCGTGCGCACGTCCCACAGCTCCGGGAAGAAACGCAGGTCCAACGCCTTGCGCAGGAAGCCCACGCCCGACGAGCCCCCCGTGCCCTGCTTGAAGCCGATGATGCGCATCACCGTCATCATGTGACGGTAGCGCCAGAGCTGGAACCGCTCCTCCGTGTCCACCAGCTTCTCGCACATCTCATACGCGTCCCAGTGCGCCTCGGTGTCCTCGTAGATGCGGCGGAACACCTCCACCACCTCCGGGCTCTTCTCGTACGGCTGGCGCCAGTCGCGCTGCACGTGGCTCTGCGGCACCTTGTGCCCCATGCGCGCCAGGTGCCGCAGGAACTCGTCGTAGAGGCCGGGCGACTCCAGCAGCCGCTCCAGCTCCGCATGGACGGCGGGCACGTGCTTGAAGGGCCCCAGCGCGTTCGGGTCCTTGTTGCCGAGCAGGAACTCCACCTGGCGGTACTGGAAGCTCTGGAACCCCGACGCGCTGCCGAGCGTGTCCCGGAACTCCAGGTACTCGTTCGGCGTGAGCGTCTCCAGCACGCTCCACTGCTCGAAGAGCATCCGCTGGATGTGCGCCACGCGCGCGAAAATCTTGAACGACGGCTCCAGCCGGTCCGCCTGCACATAGCGGATGCACGCGCCCAGCTCGTGGATGAGCAGCTTCATCCACAGCTCGCTCGTCTGGTGCTGGATGATGAACAGTAGCTCGTCGTGGTGGGGAGGCTGCGAGCGCGTCACCTGCGCAGACAGCAGCCGGTCGAGCTGAAGATAGTCACCGTACGTGGTCCTTCCGGCCAGGTCGGTGATGATTCCAGGCTCCAGGTCTCGTTTGTTCATGGGCCCGGGCATACATGCTCCTGCGAGCCCCCGCGAGCAAGTCTCTCTCGCACGGGCATACCCCGAACCTCCTCCCGACGGCACGGGAGCACGGTAGACGGGGGCGCGGTCACATTCTGCCCGGGCCGGGGCAGCGTGCCGCTAGGCTAGCCTGCGTTTCCAGCCTGGGCGGCCGCTGCCAGCGCCTTGGACGCGGCGCGTCCACGGGGCAGCTTGATGTCCTCGACGCTGTTGGGCTCGGCGTAGTCCTTCCACTGCGACGGGCGGCGGTTGGTCTTCTCCAGCATCCGCAGCTTCTGGTAGTGGGCCGCGCAGTAGCCCTTGGTGCGGCTGGGCTTGCCGCAGTTGCGGATGGCGCACTCGCGAGCGCCTTCGTTGCCCGCCGCGGGCTTGCGGCCCCGGCGCTTGCCACCCGCCGCCGGCGCGGCCACCACGGCGCGCGAGGGAGGACGGCCAGGGCCACGACGGCCCGCCTTGCCAGCCGGAGCCTGCGCTCCGAACAGGGGGCCCACCACCTCTGCGAGGGGGGCCAGCCGCTCCGCCACGTTGCGAAGCGCGTCCAGATCCGCCGTGCCCGCCTCCAGGCGCGACACCACGTCGCGAAGGGGCTTGAGCTGCGCGTCAATCTCGTTGCGGATCATGTCCCGAAACGCTTTATCCACGGACATTCGTTGAATCCTCACCTGGGAAACGAAGGGGGGTTGCTGATGGAAGACGAGGGGTGTCTTGTGATGCAGGCATACCCTTACCTTCCAATTTAGGATTTGTCTAAAGGAAGTGATAAAAGTTGTGACTGAGTAACGGAGGCCGGCCCCTTTGTCGCAGGTCTCGCCTGTTTCCCGGCGCTCGAACCCCGGGGGTCAGCCATCCCAGCGGAGGGTCTCCAGCAGGGGGCCACGCCCCGGGACGTGGAAGGCGTGGGCCCGCGCGAGCAGCTCCTCGCGAGTGGCCGATAAATCACGCCTCAAGTCATCCTGTTGCTGCGCATCCAGCGCCATCCGCAGCCTTGGCAACATGGCGCTCTCTTCTTCTTGGAAATGAGCCACGACCAGGTCTTCGAGGGCGAAAAGGCGTGCCTGCCACTCGGGATGGCCGGGGGGAAGCTCTTCCAATTCGTCCATCAGCTCCCGCATGGCGAGGTGGTCTTCGGCCTCCTCGCGGGCCCGGGAGCGGCCCTCCACCTGCATGAGCAGCGGATAGAAGCAGCGCTCTTCCAGACGGGAGTGGAGCCGGAGCAGCTCCAATAATTCAGCCACTTGGGAGCGCAGGTCCTCGGAATCCCCTCCAGAGACCAGCCGCTCGAAGCATTCCTCCAGCTCGCGGTGCTGGTCGATGAGGATGTCGAACGGGTTGCTCATGTCCCAACGTTCGACATTGTAGAGGAAGCAGACAACCGGGAGCAGGGCTTCAGCCTGCCATTAATACCGCTCACGCAATGCACACCGCCCTGGCAGGTGGTGTCTCGGGAGGCAGGCGCCCGCCCGTCAGGCTGCCCGGCGGGAGGCGCCCGGGTGGCGCGGCGCGGGGGCGTCGCCATCTTTCTTCCCCGTGGAAGCCTCGCTCGCCAGCCTGCGCCAGGCCGTGTTCCGCTTCGCCGAGAGAGGCGCGGCGCTGTCCGCGCTGTACCACCGCGCCAGGCTCCTGGGCACCGAGCACCTGCCGCTGGACGGGCCGGTGCTGCTGGTGGGCAACCACGGCGTGTGGGGCTACGAGACGCCTGCCTTCTTCCATCTCCTGCACAAAGCCACCGGTCGCTATCCGCTGGGGCTGGCCGAGCGGGGCTTCTTCCGCATCCCCCTGGTGCGCACGGTGCTGCCCTGGCTGGGGGGCGTGGAGGGCACGCGGGAGAAGGCGCTGGCGGCGCTGGAGTCGGGGGAGCTGGTCGTCTGCTACCCCGGCGGCGCACATGAGACCTTCAAGCGCAGCCAGGGGCGCTACCTGCTGCGCTGGGAGCGGGCGCTGGGCTTCGTGCGGCTCGCCGCGCACGCGGGCGTGCCGGTGGTGCCCTTCGCGGGCTTCGGCGTGGACGACACCTTCTTCTGGCCACCGGGCGAGGAGCGGCTGTGCCTGCGGCTGGCGGCGGGAGACAAGTACCGGATGCCGCTGGTGATGGGCCTGGGGCCGCTGCCCCTGCCCGTGCAGCTCACCTTCGCGGTGGGAGAGCCGCTCGAGCCGCCCCCTCCGGACGCGCCCGAGCACCGCCTGCGCCACTTCAGGGACCGCGTTGCCGCGAGCGTCCGGCGGCTGCTCGTGAGGGCCTGTCATGCTTGATGCCTCGTCGCTTCCCCCCGTCAGTCACCGCACCCCGCCGCTCGTCCCGGACGTGGAGGACATCCAGTCCGGCTACGAGCACCTGCTCCACGAGGAGCGCCTGGTGCGCGGCACTCCGGTGCGCCTGTTCACCTTTCCCGGCGGCAGCCTGAGCGCGAATCACACCGTGGTGTGCCTGCCGGGGCTGGGCGCCAGCGGCCGCTCCTTCGCGCCCATGGGCCCGCTGGCGGACGAGCTGCGGCTGCTCTTGTGGACGCCGCCCCTGCGCACCCCGGCCACGCACACGCCGCTCCAGTGGAACCTGGCCGTGCTGGACCATGCCGAGGCGGGGCTGCCCGAGCGCTTCGCGCTGGTGGGCTCCTCGTACGGGAGCCTGCTGTCCATTGCCTATACGCTGGCGCACCCGGAGCGGGTGAAGGCGCTGGTGCTGGTGTCGCCGGTGGCCAGCGTGCACCGCATCCGCCGGCTGGCGCTGACGCTGTCCACGCTGGTGCGCTCGCCCAAGCCGCTGGCGTACCTCATGGCCCCCACGGTGGCGCGGGTGCTGGGCGGCATGCACCTGCCGCCGGAGGGACGCGCGGAAATCGTCCGCGAGGCGCGGCGGCTGTCATCCATGGAGTTGCTGCGCCGCCTGCGAGACGTGCTGGCGGCGGACTTCATGCCCAGGCTCCATGAAATCCGGGTGCCCACGCTCATCATCCAGGGCGGCCGCGACTTGCTGGTGCCCACGCGCGCCGCGCGGGACGTGGCCGAGCACATCCCCGGGGCCCGCATGCAGGTCCTCCGGGAGGCCAGCCACCTGCCGTACATGAGCCACGCGCAGGCCTTCAACAACTTCGTCGGAGACTTCCTCCTGAGCCACGCGGACTGAAAGCCGCCACATCGCCAGACACCCATGACCACCGCCGCCGCCCACCTGTCCCGCTCCGCGCTGCTGTACCTCTCCAAACAGGAGAACCTGAAGGACCTGGCCACGCGCCTGCGCCCCTTCCGGGAGATGGCGTCCCGCTTCATCGCCGGCGACACGCTGGAGGAGGCGGTGGACGCGGTGAAGTCCCTCAACGAAAGGGGGATGACGGCGTCGTTCGACCACCTCAACGAGGCGGTGAAGACGCCGGAGGAGACGCGCGACGAGGTGCGCCAGTACCAGCGCCTGCTGGCCCGCATCGACCAGACGGGCGCGAAGGCCAACGTGTCGCTGAAGCTGACCCAGTGCGGCCTGCTGTTCGACAAGGCGCTGGCGCTGGAGAACGCGCGCTCGGTGGTGGCGGACGCGACGAAGCGCGCCTCGTTCGTGCGCATCGACATGGAGCACAGCGCGGTGACGCAGGTGACGCTGGACATCGTGCGCGAGCTGCACGCGGAGTTCGGCGAGCCGCAGGTCGGCGCGGTGCTGCAGAGCTACCTGCGGCGCACGGAGGCGGACGCGAAGGCCCTGTGCAAGGAGCGGGTGCGCATCCGCCTGTGCAAGGGCGCGTACCTGGAGGGCCCGGACGTGGCCTTCCCCGACAAGGCGGACGTGGACGCCAACTTCGTGCGCTGCATGAAGGTGCTGCTCGACAGCGGCGTGTACCATGGCATCGCCACGCATGATGAGCGCATGGTGGACGCCACACTGGAGTACGCGGCGAAGCAGCACCTGCCGCGCGGCGCGTATGAGTTCCAGATGCTCTATGGCATCCGGCGCGACTTGCAGGAGCGGCTGGTGAAGGACGGGCACCCGGTGCGCATCTACGTTCCGTATGGGCGGCACTGGTACCCGTATTTCATGCGCCGGCTGGCCGAGCGGCCGGCCAACCTCTGGTTCGTCATGCGCAACCTCGTTCGAGGGTAGCGCCAGGGCGCGGGGCGGGTATCCTCCGCTCCGCCCATGACCTTCACGAAATCACTCTTCATCAGTGGCGCGGTGCTGATGGCGTCCGGGTGCGCGTCGTCCCGCCCCGCGGCGCCGGCGGAGCCCGCGCACGGGCAGCTCAGCTCGCTGAGCGTGGCGTCGAGCCCGGACGCGGAGCTGTGCGAGCACCGCGTGCCCCGCGAGACGTGCACCCGGTGCAACCCGCACCTCGTGGAGAAGTTCAAGGCGGCGAAGGACTGGTGCGGCGAGCACGGCGTGCCCGAGTCCCAGTGCTACATCTGCCACCCGGACCTGTCCTTCGACCCGCTGCCGGTGCTCGCGGAAGGCGCGGACCTGCGCAGGCTGTCCGAGGCCGGCGAGGACGTGCCGGAGCTGGGCGCGCACGCGGTGCGGGGCAAGGTGACGGTGTTCGACTTCTACGCGGAGTGGTGCGCCCCGTGCCGCAAGGTGGACGCGCACATGTATGGGTTGCTCAACGGGCGCCCGGACGTGGCGTACCGGAAGCTGAATGTCGTCTCGTGGGACACGCCGGTGGCGAAGCGCTACCTGGGCGGTGTGCCCAACCTGCCGTTCCTCATCGTCTACGGGAAGGACGGGCGCGAGGTGGCGCGGGTGACGGGGTTGAACCTGGACGCGCTGGACAAGGCGATTTCCGAGGGGGCCTCGCGATGAAGTGGCTGGCGGTGGCGGCGGGGTTGCTCGCGCTGGCGGTGCCGGGCCGGGCCGCCGCGTGCGCGGGTTGAAGCAATCCCAACCTCCCGGTCGGGGGGAATGCACAGACGGGCTTGAAGGCGGGGCAGACGGCGGTGTCGCTGGCGCTGCTGGCCACCTCCGTGCGCGTGGTGCACGAGTCGTACTGTCCGGACATCGGCCCCATCTGCGGGGAGCGCGACGAGCCGCCGCAGCTGCATGACCAGCGCTTCTCCCTGGGCGAGCTGCGCGCACGGGTGGAGTACGGGCTCACGGACTCATGGGGGCTGGAGCTGCAGCTGCCGGTGCGGCTGAACGCGACGACGGTGCAGTTCCGCCGGCTGGACGGCACGCCGGTGTCGCTCGACTACGTGAACATCCACCACCGCGACGAGACGCTGTTCGGCCTCGCGGACCCGTGGGTGCGGGCGCGGTATGCGTTCGGGCTCGGCGAGGTGGCCCTGGTGGCGCGGGCGGGCTTCTCGGTGCCGCTCGGTGGGACGGTGGAGAACCCGTTCGCCCTGGGCGAGGCCGGGCAGGCGCACCAGCACGTCCAGTTCGGCGCGGGGACGGTGCAGCCGCTGCTCGCGCTGGAGGCGGAGCGGCGGTGGGACAGCGGCTGGAGCGCGCGGGCCTGGGGCCAGGCGCAGCTGTCGCTGCTGGAGAACCACCACGGGTACCGCAGCGGGCATCGCTTCGCGGCGGGCCTGTCCGGCGAGGTGCCGGTGGTGGGGGCGCTGCGGCTGAGCGCGGGCGCGGACGTGGCCAACGAGCAGCCGGAGCGGTGGGACGGGCGCGTGCAGCAGGACGGCAACCTGGGCCGCACGGATGTCCTCGTGGGCGGCGGGCTGACGTACCCCGTGGGCCGCGTGCAACTGGGGCTGACGGTGCGCGTGCCCGTGTACCAGCACATCATCGGCCACCACGGACAGCTCACCTACCCGGGGCTGCTCGGGCTCACCGCGGAGACGGTGTTCGGCGGGTGACGCGCCCCCCGCCGGGCGTGTTGGCAGGCAGCAGGTGCGCTCCGGAGCGTCCTCGTTCCGGTCCCTGGCGCCTCGGGCCGTCGTTACTGTTGCCTCCGCGTGCGCCGCGTCGGCGCCGCCCGGAGGAGCGCCATGTCTCAGCAACAGTGGACGGCGGTTGACCGCTACATCACCGACCAGCTCGCGCCGCATGACGAGGCGCTGGAGGAGGCGCTCCGGGCCAGCGACGCGGCCGGGCTACCTGCCATCCACGTCGCTCCGAACCAGGGCAAGTTCCTGCACCTGCTGGCGCGGCTCCAGGGCGCTCTCACCATCCTCGAGGTGGGCACGCTGGGCGGCTACAGCACCCTCTGGCTCGCGCGGGCCCTGCCTCCGGGCGGCCGGCTGGTGACGCTGGAGCTGGACCCGAAACACGCCGAAGTGGCCCGCGCCAACTTCGCTCGCGCCGGCCTGTCCGACGTGGTCGACCTGCGCGTCGGGAAGGCACTGGATACCTTGCCGCTCATCGCCGCCGAGAAGCGGGGGCCGTTCGACGTCGTCTTCATCGACGCCGACAAGCGCAGCAACCCGGACTACTTCCAGTGGGCGCTGAAGCTCACGCGCAAGGGCAGCCTCATCATCATCGACAACGTCGTGCGCAACGGCGCGGTGGTGGACGCCAACAGCACGGACCCCAACATCCAGGGCGTGCGCAGGCTGTATGAAATGCTCGCCGCCGAGCCGCGCGTCAGCACCACGGCGGTCCAGACGGTGGGCAGCAAGGGGTATGACGGCTTCGCGATGGCGCTCGTCACGGGGGACCTGTAACGCCAGACGGACCTCGCGGGTCGTGTCATCCGGACGCGTGAGACTGGAAGCGAGGTGCCAGAGGCTTGCCTCGCCGCCTGTCCTCGCTTGAGGAAGAGCGTACCCACGCCGCACCTTGTTGGTGTGACCAGCCCACGCACGGAGAGCCTCCCGGGCTCGTCCCCGCGGACATGAACATGCGCGCAACGCTTTCCCAGGCCCTGGTTGCTGGAGCCGCTGGCACCGTGGCGCTGCGGGCCTTCGTCGCGCTGCGCAACCGGGTGCTCGGACGGGCGCCGCCGTATGCCGCGCGCCACATCGCCGCGCGGCTCGCGCGCTCCGTGCTCCACCGGGAGTTGTCTCCCGTGCAGGCCCGCCGCTGGGGTGACGCCCTGCGCGCCGGGTATGGCCCGCTGCTGGGAGTCGCGTGGACGCTCGTCCGGGAGACCGCGTCCGGGAGCGCCCTGCCTCCTGGATTGCTGCTCGGCGTGGGCGTGCTCGGCTTCGAGCTCGCGAGCTTCCCGCTGCTGCGCGCGACGGAGTCACTCCAGAGCTGGAGCGCCGCGGAGCATGTCTGGCTCGTGGCGCAGACCGCCGTCTATGGCCTCGCCACCGAGGCCACGCTCTCCGCGCTCCTGCGCTGACCCAGGCGCACGTCACCTCGGACTTCGCCGGGCCCCGGGACGGCGCCTGACCCGTCCTGTTCGGAAATGTCGGGGGGTTTGCGCGGCGAAATGTCCCGACATTTCCGAACAGGACGCTGCCGGGCGAGGCCCGGACCGCTTCCGCGCACCCCGCGGCCGACGATGCCGCGTGCAATGGCCTGCTGCCGCCGGGACGTCCCGCCGGACCCGGTGTTCCGGCGCACGGGGTGAAGCCCTTCAAGGGCGGGAGTCGCCGGCTACTCGGGGGCCCCGCTCGTCCTCCAGGGACGTGGGTTGTCGCAAGATCATCAAACAGCTTCCCGGCCGTGCGCCTCGCTTGCGCCCGCGAATCCCTATCAACCACGGCGGCATCCACGGACGGGCGTGACGGAATGGACAATCACCCGGGACCCGCGTCGCTGACTGTCAGTGCGGCACCTGCGTGAGCGTCCGTACCTCTACGGAGCCCTGTCAGACCACTCTGAGACATTGGGCTCATGTCACCCGGGCACGGCTCGCCCGGAGGGGGTGTGGCATGTCGCTGCGTTTCGTCGGCTGTCCTTCCACGGCTCGATTCCTTGCATGCGCGGTGCTGCTGCTCGCCCTGACTGCGGGCTGCGCGAGCACCCCTCCGGGCACGGGCGGCTCGGGGACGGGCGACATGGACCCGGTGCGTCCGCCGCTCCTGAATACGAAGGCGGGGCGTGAGGAGGCCGCCCAGGTCGCCGCGCGCGTGTGGGCCGTGGCCAGCGGCGTGCGCGACGTGGACTCCGACCTCAAGTTCACCTTCTGGTCCGAGCAGGGCGCGCTCACGCTGCTGGGCTACGTGGCGGAGAACCGGGGCGGGCGTCAGGGGAAGCCCGCGACGGATGCCGAGGGCACGCAGCGGCGGGTGACGGACGCGCTCGTGGCGGCGATGAAGCATTCCGGCCGTGAGGTGTCGCTGACGCTGCGCCGGAGCGAGTCCTCCTGGCGCGTCGAGGCGACCGACTTCGTCCAGTCCTTCCGTCCCGCCGGAGCCCGGACGCTGCCCGGCCGCCAGGGAGCCCCGTCTTCCGAGCAGAACGCCAACGACGTGGCCGCGGCCGTCCGCGAGCTGCTCAAGTCCGTGCAGGTGCCCGCGGACGGCACGGTGAGCGTGGGCTTCAATGCCCGCGTGCGCAACGGGCGCATGGTGGGGGTGGAGCTGGCGAGCTCTCACGTCAGCCTCTCCGGCCGGGGCGGAAAGGCGCGCGCGGTGTCCGCGGAGGTCGCCACCGAAGTGGCTCGCCTCATCCTCCTCTACGCCCCCTGCACCGGCCAGCGCGTCGTCCACCTGGGCGTGCGGCTGTCCCACCGGGGCAACGCCTCCGTCGCGAGCGGAGGCGTGGAGGAGACGCGCGTGGACCAGGCCCTGCCGCTGGAGTAGGGCGGGCTCACGGCCCCGCATCGCTGAGTCCCGCCCGCGCCTCCGCTCTGGCACCTGCACGGAGTCGCGCGCGGAGGGGCCCGGCCGCCGGTGCTCCTGGAATCCCCCGGACATGACGAGCCCCGGCGCGCGGCGGAAGGAGTCCTTCCGTCACGCCCGGGGCCCTTGCGCTTCACGGCCGTGGACTGCGTCCGGCCTAGAAGTAACCACCCAGCGTGGTGGCGACGCTGAACGCCACTTCCACGTCATCGCCCAGGCCGAAGGCCAGGCGCGGGCCACCGCCCACGAAGAAGTGGTCCGTCACGTGGAACAGGAAGGGCGAGTACCCCTCCAGGACGACGGTGACGTCGGCGGGGAGATACGGGTTCGCGAAGGGGAGGAGGGGGTCGCCCAGCTGCAGGGAGATGATGCCCTTGGGCCACACCGACACCCTGTCGGTGAGCGGGATGTTGTAGCCGGCGCGCACGTTGAGCCCGAAAGCGACCGGGTCCTCGCCATCGCTGAAAATCGCCCGCAGCTGCAGGCCGCTGCCGACCGACAGGTTCGGCTTGATGAAGTAGTCCGCGCCCGGCTCCAGGAAGATGAAGCCCGCGCCGCTGCCCTGCGTGGAATAGCCGAGGCTGCCGGAAGCGTCCGTGCTGATGACCAGCTGCCCGGCATTGCCGAAGCTGCCGCTGCTCATCGACGTGGACTCCTGCGCGCCCGCCGTCACCGACACCATCAGCCCGGCCACCGCGGCCAGGGTCTGCCACTTGTTCGTCATCATGAAGCGTCCCTCCGTTTCGTGAGCCCGGCCGATACATCCCGGGCGCTCGGCGGCCCTTCTAGCGAAAGGACACGGAGGAACACCTGTTTTTTCGTCAGCCGTGTGAGCAATACCGTATCAATGGACGACCCGGGCGAGCCCGCGCGCGCCCAGGGCCGCTCCACCCAGCACCCCGCCGGCCAGCGCCGCGAGCCCCGCGGCGACCGTGAAGCGCTTCCACCTGGGCGTTGGCGGCACGCTGCCGTAGGCCCCCACGCCCTGCGGCACGGGCTGGAAGAGGTTGCCCTGGCGACGGTGCACGGGCTGCTGCTCCATCTGCATCCGCGGGCCGAAGCGGCCCAGGACGAAGTCGCCCACGAAGGGCGCCACCCGGTCCATCCACAGCATCAGCTTGCCCTGGAGGAAGGCGGGCACCTCCGTGCGCCCCGGCCTGAGCGCGCACTTCACCACCGCGCGCGCGACGAGGTCCACGTCGTACGTGGGCGGCACCGGCACGGGCTTCTTGTCGAACTGGGTGGGCGCGTGGTCGAACATCGGCGTGGACACCGAGGGCACCAGCACGTTGGACACCTGGATGCCGGTGCCGTGCAGCTCGAGCGTCAGCGCCTTCGCCCAGCCCAGCGTCGCGTGCTTCGACGCCGTGTACACGGACAAGAGCGGCGCGGCGCCCTTGGACAGCATGGACTGGACGTTGAGGACGTGGCCGCTGCCCTGCTTCCGGAAGTGCGGCAGCACCGCGTGGGCGAAGCGCAGGAAGCCCAGGCAGGTGACGTCCACCGTGCGCTGGACGTGCTCCCACGGGAGCTGGTCGAAGTAGCCGTAGGTCTGCACCGCCGCGGCGTTCACCAGGATGTCGATGCGGCCGTAGCGCGCCAGGCACTCGCGCACCACGCGGTCCACGTCCTCGGCCACCGTCACGTCACCGGGCACCGCGAGGCACTCGCCGCCCACGGCCTCCACCCCCTGCCGGAGCGACTCCAGCGCCTCGCTCCGGCGCGCGGTGACACACAGCCTCACGCCCTGCTCCGCCAGGCGCACCGCGGACTGCCAGCCCACCCCGCTGGAGGCTCCGGTGACGATGGCGACCTTCCCCTTCAGTTGCTCGCGGCGAGCCATGTGCGCACGTCCCCTCTTCCGTCAGACTCCTGGGACGATGCGGCGGACCGCCCGGGGCGGTAACCGGCCCGCGCCTGCAAGCCCGTTCGCCTGCCTGCCCCACACGGGGAGGGCGTGCCCGGCAGCGGGCTCAAGGACACGGACAAGGGGGACGGCCGGTGGAGGAGTAGCAAACCGGCCGACCCCCTGCCCGCTCGCCCCGCGCTCCCGACGGGCGCTTGCCGCCGGGGAGGAGTGCTCGGGGCGTATTCCGTGACACGGGATGTCATGAAGCAAACACCGCGCCACGGCAAGTTCTTCGTGGAAGAGGCCATTTTCAGGAGTTCTAGCGCTTCCTGGAAGCCCACTGGTTCCCGGGTTTGGGACCCGGACGTCCCAGCAGCGGACAGCATCGTCAGGCGCCCTCGCGAGACACGAGGCGCGCGCGGAAATGCGTCCGGCACAGGCGTCGGTTCCATTCCCAGACACACATTCGTGCAATTCCAATCAGACCCCCGCCCGCCCGGTGGTGCCCCGGCTGGGAGGGCGGGGCTCCCGCATGTCATCCTTGGCAAAAGGCATCAGCGGACAGACCGGTTGGAGGACCATGTCTCGTGTGCGACTTCCCGCCGCGGCGGGCTCCTTCTATCCCGCCAATCCCTCCGCCCTGGCCACCGAGGTGGACGGGTGGCTGGAGCAGGCCGCCGTCGCCGCGCCGGAGCGGCCCTCGGCGCTCGTGGTTCCGCATGCGGGCTATGTGTACTCGGGCCCGGTGGCGGCGACCGCCTATGCCACGCTGCGCGCGTATCAGGGCCGGGTGCCGCGCGTGCTGCTGCTGGGGCCGTGTCACTTCCTCCCGCTGCGAGGGCTCGCATATCCAGACGTGGACGTGTTGTGTACGCCGCTGGGCGAGGTGCCGGTGGACGAGGACCTGCGGCGGCGCGCGGCGGCGCTCCGGCAGGTGACGGCCTCCACGGAGGCCCATGAGACGGAGCACTCGCTGGAGGTGCAGCTTCCCTTCCTGCAGCGCGTGCTGGGGCGCTTCCGGGTGCTTCCCCTGGTGGTGGGCAGCGCGCGGGGCGAGGAGGTGCAGGAGGTGCTCGATGCGCTCTGGGACGCCGACGTGTTGCCCGTCGTCAGCTCGGACCTGTCGCACTACCTGCCCTACCAGGACGCTCGGGAGGCGGACCTCGAGACGGCCGAGCGCGTGCTCACGCTCGACGGGCCGCTGGACGCGGGGAGCGCCTGCGGCGCGGCGGCCATCAGCGGGTTGATGCTGGCGGCGCGCAAGCGTGGCCTCCGTCCCCGGCTGCTGGATTTGCGCAGCTCGGGCGACACGGCCGGCCGACAGGACGAGGTGGTGGGCTACGGCGCGTTCGCGTTCTATCCGCCCGGCGAGGGCTCCTCCGGCGCGCCGTCCTGAGCCTTCCGGGAGATGTGCACACCCGGGCACTCCGCCACGCAAGTCATTGCGAGCCGGGTGCATCCCTCGCATGACGAGGGCGCCCACCCTGGCGGCTTCCGCCGCCAGTGCTGAAAGGACGCCCTGCTTGCTCCGCCGCGCGACGCTGCCCGCCCTGCTCCTCACCGTCATTCTTCCTGGCGCCACCTTCGCCCAGGCGTCGCAGCCCGCCCCCGCGACGCCGGCACACGCATCCGAGCCATCGACCGCACCGCATGCGCCTCCGTCGATGATGCTGGCGCGGTCCGCCCCCACAGCGCCGGCACACGCGTCCGAGCCATCGGCCGCACCGCATGCGCCTCCGTCGATGATGCTGGCGCGGTCCGCCCCCGCGACGCCGGCACGTACCTCCGCGCCGTCGACGCCGCAGCCCACGGCCTCGCGCGAGCCGCCCCCCGCGTCGCGCCTGCGCACCGAGCCGCTGAAGCCCACGCCCATCCACCTCAAGCTGAGCGCCCTGCCGAAGCCCTTCGCCACGCGGAGCGCGAGCAAGAGCCCGGACGTCATCCCCGTGCCCGCGGACGCCACCCTGCGCGTGCCCGACGGCTTCGCCGTCAACCTCTACGCGGACAGCCTGGAGGAGCCCCGGTGGATGACGCTCACCCCCGAGGGCGACGTGCTCGTCGTGGAGAGCCGCGCCAACCGCATCCACCGCCTGCGCGACGCGGACGGTGACGGCGTCGCCGAGTCGCGTGAAGTCTTCGCCGACACGTCCAACGCCCTCAACCTCCCCTTCGGCATGGCCTTCAGCACCACGCACTTCTTCGTGGGCAACACCAACGGCGTGCGCCGCTACCCGTACCAGCGCGGGCAGGGCCGGCTCACCGGCAAGGGCGAGGAAGTCACGAAGCTGCCGGGGCTCGGCTACAACCAGCACTGGACGCGCAACGTGCGCGTGGCGCCGGACGGCAAGCGCCTCTTCGTCACCGTGGGCAGCGAGAGCAACGTGAATGTGGAGGAGTCACCGCGCGCCTCGGTGCTCGTCATGGGGCTGGACGGCTCCGGGCGGCAGGTCTTCGCCAGCGGCCTGCGCAACCCGGTGGGCCTGGACTTCCACCCGCGCACCGGCGAGCCCTACTCCGCCATCAACGAGCGCGACGGCCTGGGGGACGACCTGGTGCCGGACTACTTCACCCGCGTGCAGCAGGGTGCCTTCTACGGCTGGCCCTACGCGTACCTGTCGCCCAAGAACCTGGACCCGCGCCGCCTGAAGAACGGGAAGAGCGAGGCGCCCGAGCTCGCCGCGAAGACGGTGACGCCGGACGTGCTCTTCACCTCGCACTCGGCCGCGCTGGGCGTCACCTTCTACCGGGGCTCGGCCTTCCCCGAGCGCTACCGCACCGGCGCCTTCGTGGCCCTGCGCGGCAGCTGGAACCGCTCCGAGGGCACCGGCTACAAAATCGTCTTCGTCCCCTTCGACGCGCAGGGCCGGCCGACGGGTAGCTACGAGGACTTCCTCACCGGCTTCCTCTCGGACCCCAAGGGGCCCACGACGTGGGGCCGGCCCGTGGGCCTGCTGGAGCTGCCGGACGGGAGCCTGCTCGTGACGGAGGACGGCAACGGGCGCATCTACCGCGTGCGCCACGACGCGAAGTAGCCCGCGCGAGCCTCAGCTGTCCCAGGCCAGCGTGTACTCGCTGTCGAGCAGCGACGTCTGCCACCCGCGCACCTGGATGTCCTGGGCGCCCACGGCCTGCAGGGCGCCCTCGAGCATGCCCTCGTTGTAGGCGACGGGGGTGAAGATGCGCCGCATGTGGATGCGGCCGGCGCGCGGGCCGGTCCACGCCACCTGCAGCTCGCCGAAGTTGATGGCCATGCGGTACGCCTCGGGCAGCATCTCCACGAGCCGCTTCGGCTCTCCGCCCACCTGCTGCCGCACCTCGGCGCCGAACATGGAGTTGATGAAGGCCAGCGTGCCCTGCACGCCCAGCTGCCGCATCGCCTCCTCGAAGCCTCCGAGCTGCGGCGCCAGGTGCCGCGCCGCCGCGAAGAACAGGCGCATGAAGGGCGGCACCGGGTACAGCTCGGTGACGTCCATGTCGGCCGGGAAGTCACCGCCCTCGACGATGCGCGCCACCGCCTGCTCGCCGCCGAGGAACCGGACGGTGTCGAGCACCGCCGCGAAGTGCATGCCGCGAATGCCCTCCGTGGGCTCCACGAGGCCCAGCCGCGAGCTCAGCTCACGCTCCACGTCCTCCGGCGTTTCCCACCTTCCGCGCTCCATGGTCGTCAGCCCCCGGTGCGATGTCCGGGGGCGGAATCTCGCACGGCTTCCGTGCCCGTGCGAACTCCTGGCGGGCCCTGGCCCGACAGGTCCGCCCGGGTGGGCCCGATGCAGCACGTCTGGTGTTTCAGGGCGCGGCCTGGACGGAGGCCTCGGCCTCCTCGCGCTTGAGCCGTGCGTCCAGCACGAAGGTGCCGAAGGGCACCAGCGACGAGACGAACGCGCCCACCACGCGCACGAGCGACCAGCGGTACGCGATGGCCACCTCCATGAGCGCGAAGAGGAACAGCACGAAGAGCAGCCCGTGCGCCATCCCCACCACCCGCACCGCCAGGGGCATGCCCGCGAGGTACTTCAGCGGCATCGCGACGAAGAGGAGGAGGAGGAAGGACAGGCCCTCCAGCAGGGCCACCGCACGGAAACGTCCAAGGGGTGTCTTGAGCATGGGCTCTCCCCACCCTGCTTCTCACCCCTGGCGTCCGGGGTCCATGCGTCAGGGTGACGCACCCGCCGGCTCGAATGCTCTTCGGGCATGCGTGTCCGCTCACGGTATGCTGGGCCCACGCGGACAGTGAAGCCCGCGACTCCACTCACGGAGGGGGGAACACAATGGCGGACAACGACAAGCTGGCGGTGACTCTCAAGGTGGCCCGGGCGGACCGGAAGGGCGCGAAGCTGGTGCTGGAACGGCCGCAGGGGACGCTCAACACCGCCGCCATACGATTGGCGGTGAGCGGGAAGATGTTGGGCCAGACGCGTCGGCAGTTCCACAGCGCCATCTTTTCGGGCCAACAAGAGACCGTCACGCTGCCCGACGACTTCCTGCCCACCGCCGAGCAGGGCTGGGTGCGGGCTACCTTCACCGTGGCGGACCCAACGGGCCTGGGCGCGACGTTCGTGCAGAAGGGCACGCTGGTGCTTCCCAACGGGCAGCAGGAGCAGCTCTGGGACGAGTTCAACCTGCCCGCGGGCGCGCAGGTGGACTACATCAACCTGGCCTGGACGGTAATCGAATGAGAGCAGCGCTCGCGGTCCTACTTCTTCTCTGCTGCACAGCGGCGCGGGCACAGGACGCGGGGACTCCCAACTCTGGGACTCCCGGCCCCAAGACGCCCAGCACGACGACTCCCGACGCTGGCACGGCCGAGCTGGACTTCCCCAGCTTCTTGCGCGGCGGCTCTGAGGCCGCCGCGGGCCTGGACATCGCCACCGCCGGCGAGGTGGTGCACCCATCCAACCCCGCCGCGCTGGTGGCCAGCCTGCGCAACGCGGGCGCCGTGCTGGAGGGCACGCAGACGTCCTTCGTGGTGCAGTTCAATCCCTATCTCCTCACGAAGGGCTACGAGCAGCTCTACAACGAGGCGCTCGAGGCGCGGAAGCAGCGCCTCAACCGGTACCTGCAGGACAGCGCCCTCACCCTCGCGATTGCGGACGGGACGCCGTACGAGGGGCTCACCTTCGACGAGGGCCGCTTCGCCACGGTAATGGCCGGCGCGTCCGTGGACGTCTTCGGCGAGCGGAGCATCTACGGCGAGGCGTACAGCAAGTGCCTCTACAAGGTGCTCAATGATGATTCCATCTCTCAAGAACTCCCCGACGAACCGCTGCCAGCCGAGTTCAGCAGCGACGAGGCGTTCCAGAAGGCAAAAGTGGAAGCCGCTGCGGAGATGGAGCGCGTGAAACAGGCGGGCATCCAGAAGATTCGACAGGGCCTGAGCGCGTGCACGAAGCAGGCGCGCGCGTCCTCGAGCGCCCTGTTCCTCTCGGTGGGTGGCAGGTGGGTGACACCGGGGCTCAAGGCGCAGGAGGGCGACGGCGTGGCCATCCAGCGCGGCTTCGGCGCGGCCACGCTGGAGCTGCTGTCCAGCGGCGACGCCAGCGTGGAGGCGGCGCTCCAATTGCGAGCGCTGTACGAGCGGCAGAGCCCTGGAGTGCCGATGAGCAAGTGGCTGGACGTGGGCTTCTCGGTGGGCATCGCCTCACCGCGCTTCCTGCTGCGAGTGGAGGCGACGCAGTCCTTCGCGAAGCTGGAGGACACGGACACGAAGCGCGCGAGCGTCATCGCGGCCACGCGAATCGTGCTGGCGGACAACTGGACGGTGGGGCTCGGAGTGCAGGGCACCGGAGAGGACCTGAGCGATGCGCTGGGCCAGATACACCCGAGCCTCACGGTGAACTTCGCTGACCTGCCGACGCTGCTCCAGCCGCTGCCGAAGCCGCCGGGGTGACCCGTCCGCTCGCCGCGCGGCCGGCCGGGCCGCTCGGGCGCGATGGGGCAACGTGCGTTAGCGATTGTCCTTCGAGGCCCCGCCGGGGGCCGGGGGGAGGACATCACCATGAGCACCGCGTTTCCCGCTCGCTGGTGGCACAGGCTGGAGGACGGGCGTGTGCAGTGTGATTTGTGCCCGCGCGACTGCAAGCTGAACGAGGGACAGCGCGGCTTCTGCTTCGTGCGCCAGCGCGTGGGCGAGGGGATGGTGCTGGACACGTACGGACGCTCGTCGGGCTTCTGCGTGGACCCGATTGAGAAGAAGCCGCTCAACCACTTCCACCCGGGGAGCAGCGTGCTGTCTTTCGGCACGGCTGGCTGCAACCTGGGCTGCCGCTTCTGCCAGAACTGGGACATCTCCAAGTCGCGCGAGCAGGACACGCTGGCGGACGAGGCCTCGCCGGAAGCGATTGCGAAGTACGCGGCGCGGCTGGGCTGCCGGAGCGTGGCCTTCACGTACAACGACCCGGTCATCTTCGCCGAGTACGCCATGGACGTGGCGGATGCGTGCCATGCGCTCGGGGTGGAGACGGTGGCCGTCACGGCGGGGTACATCCACGCGGAGCCGCGGCGGGAGTTCTACGCGAAGATGGACGCGGCCAACGTGGACCTGAAGGCCTTCACGGAGGACTTCTACCGGCGCGTCACCTTCGCGCACCTGCAGCCGGTGCTGGAGACGCTGGAGTACCTGAAGCACGAGACGCGCGTCTGGTTCGAGGTGACGACGCTGCTGATTCCGGGGCAGAACGACTCGGAGGCGGAGGTGGCACGGCTGTCGGAGTGGATGCTGGAGCACCTGGGCCCGGACGTGCCGCTGCACTTCACCGCGTTCCATCCGGACTTCAAGATGCTCGACGTGCCGCCGACGCCGCCCCAGACGCTGAGCCGCGCGCGGGGGATTGCGCGACGCACGGGGCTGCACCACGTGTACACGGGCAACGTGCACGATGCGGAGGGCGACACCACGCTGTGCGCCGGGTGTGGCACGGCGCTCATCGTCCGGGACTGGTACCGGTTGCTGTCCTACCGCGTGACGCCGGAGGGACGGTGTCCGGACTGTGGAGCGGAGGTGCCCGGACGGTTCGACGCGGCGCCGGGAGCGTTCGGGGCACGGCGGGTTCCGGTGCGGGTTCCTTCAGGCGCCGCGGGCTCCTGACCCTTCACACAACAGGTAGACGTGTCCCGAGCACGGCCTATAGCGTTTCGGCCCTGCGGAGTGCTCGTCGGTGGAGAGAAACGCCTCCATCCGGTGCCACCTTCTCCGCGGGGGGACTGATGAAGTGTGGCCGGTTGTACCTGTTCACATTGGGTCTTGCCCTCGCGTGCTCGGGCCCCCGCCGATACTACGCTCATGCGGAGTTGCTGAGCCTGGAGGACAACTCGCTTCTGGCCGTGGCCCCCGGGCCGTGGCCGCAGGTGCCCGCTGTCATTGCGGATGCGGCCAGCATGCCGGACGACCTGGTGCTGCCCACCCTCACGGCCTTGATGGACCTCCCCGGTGCATCAGAGGCATGCGACCCGAACACCGGTCGCCCTCGCCCGGATGCTGCTGAATACTGCGTTGCTGTTTATCGAACGCCCGAGGATTGGCGAGTGTCCTGGCCCATTCGCAACGTGGCCGGTGCATCCGCTTCGTGCTGGCCCCCCTATGGCGGCGTGGATGATGCGGACTTCGGGAGGGACCTGCCTGTATTCGGCTTTGCCCACAATCACCCCTGCGCTGGCAATCTCAGCAGCAAGGACCTGACTGCGTGGCCCGCGGTGAAAACGGGTGAAGGGGCCTGGGTGATGGTCACATACGGAGCAACTCCCGGCGGACGCCTGGCCCGGGACTCCCAAGGTGCGTTGGTCCCAGCCTGGGGCTGGCTTGCCACGGGGCAGCGAAGCGCACCCCGGTTCTACAAATGGAACCGGGCGGGTGAAGTATTCAAGTGGGATGCCGTCAGGCAGCATTGGAGGTTCACGGCAACCTGCCGCCCCGGGTCGCCCAGTGTTTTCAGGCCTCAGGGGTCCCCGCCGAAATGTGCCCCAGAGTCATTTCAATGAGAGGCGTCAAGTACTCATGCTGAGTCCGCACCCCTTGCTCCTTCTCGTAGCTCTGATGGCCGATGGCGGCACCGTTCCTGTCCAGCGCAGCCCCACCAGCCCTGACGCGGGAACCGCGGCGCTCCCCTCCAGCAGCAAGGCGCCGGACGCGGGAACTGCTGCACCCAAACCCAGTACCTCATCAGCAGTCCCATGGCCGGAAGAGGAGTTCGCTCCGCTGGCCACACTGGATGGGCCCGCCATCCTCGCCGCACACGCCGCGCTACAGCAGGTAATGAAGCGCTTTCCCAAGGAGTACACGCGACAGTGCGCCTTCTCTCCCAAAGCCCTGGAGCTCATCATCGGCTACCAGGCTGGGTGGTACTTCATCCGGGTCAACCACCACGTGGACAAGTGCCCTGGGTTCGGGCCTGGCTTCACAGCGGAATTCGACTGGTTCGAGCTCTACGCCTACTCCCCAGATGGCCGCCTGGAGCGCTATCCGTACATGCCCTGAATCGCGTCACCCCCGAGGCAGCGTGACACCGTGCCGCGCCAGGTCCTCCGGCGTGTTCACATTCACGAGGGAGCGCAGCCTCGGGTCCACCACGCGCAGTGCCTCCTCGGGCAACAGCCGCGCGCGGGCATGGAACAGGAGCTGCCGCAGCGACGGGTCCTCCCGCAGCGACTCACCCCACCCGGCCGCAAGCGTCGTCCGGTAGGCCGCGAGCAACGGCTCCAGCCGGCCCACGACCTCGAAGCACACCGCGTCCACCGCTTCATCCCGCGCTTCCAGCAGCACGCGCAGCACCTCCATCGAGACGAAGGGCATGTCACACGCCACCGCCATCACCCACGGCGTGCGCGCCGCCACCAGCGCCGCGTGGACGCCCCCTGGCGCGCCCTTGCCCGGTACCACGTCCGCCACCGTGCGCAGCCCGAAGCGCGCATAGGGCTCCGGCACGTTCGCCACCAGCAGCACGTCCCCGAAGTGCGGCGCCTGCGACAGCAACCGCTCCAGCACCGTGCGGCCCTGCACCGTCAGCAGCCCCTTCGGCACGCCGGACAGCCTGCGCCCCTGGCCTCCCGCGATGATGGCCAGCGTCACGTCGGGGAACCCAGGTCCGGCTGCGTCCATCGCGCGCGCTCCTGTTCGTGAAGTGGGTACCGTACCCTCTTCCGGGACGCCGTGGTGTCATGAGCCCGGACACACACCTCCTGTGCCAGAGTCCGTCCACCTCCGCTCCGCATGCCGGCGCGTCCCCGCGGGCACGCGGGTTGCCATGACACGGTCCACCATGAGCAAACCGTCCAAGCCCCGCCGCTCGCCTCCTCTCACGGCCGCTCGTGTCGGCTTCATCGCCATCCTCGTCGGCCTGCTGCTTCCTCCCCTGGCGGGATTCGTGCTCGACCTCCTCTTTGGAGCCTCGCCGGCAGGCTGGGTCCAGATTCGCCTGTCCTACCTGGGCTTCTTCCTCGGCCTGTTCACCGGGCCCGTGGCGGGCGGCGTGGCCCTGCTCGTCATGGGGCTTCGCGGAGAGCACAGGAGCGCCTGACGGCCTGTCGCTTCCTCGCGAGGGCAGCAGGCGGACGGACGGAGGGGGCCCGTGGACAACGGCCAGGGCCCACGGCGTAGGCTGTGCCGCCCCGCATGCCGCTCACGCCGCTCCCCACCGCCCGACAGGTCGCGCTCGACGCCGTGGTCCCGGCGGCACCGGAGCGTGTGTCCCTGCTCGACGCTCACGGCCGCTTCCTCGCGGCCGCCGTCACCGCGGCGCGCTCGCTGCCCGGCTGCGACAACTCCGCCATGGACGGGTGGGCCGTGCGCGCCGAGGAGACCCGGGGCGCCAACCGCGACCGCCCCGCGCGCCTGCGCATCGTCGACGCCATCTACGCGGGCGCCCTCCCCTCGCGCCCGCTCCAGCCCGGCGAGGCCGCACGCATCTTCACCGGTGCCCCGCTCCCCTCCGGCGCCGACGCCGTCATCCGCCAGGAGGCCGCGCGCGCCAGTGACGACGGGCGCCACGTCGACGTCTTCATCACCGTCCCGCCCGGCCACGACATCCGTCGCACGGGCGAAGAGGTGGTCGCCGGCACGCCCCTCTTCGCCCCCGGCCAGCGCGTCGGTGCCGCGGTGCTCGGCGTGCTCGCGTCCATGGGAGAGACAGCCGCCTGGGTGCGCCCCGCGCCACGCGTGGCGGTGCTCGCCACCGGTGACGAGCTCGTCTCGCCCGGCGCGCCCGCGCTTCCCCACCAGGTCTACGAGAGCAACCTCATCCTCGTGGCCGCGCTCGCCCGCGAGGCCGGCGCCGACGTGCGCCACCTCGACCGCGCTCGCGACGACGAGGGCGCACTGCGCGACGCACTTCGCCGCCTCGCGCCCCAGGTCGACGTGCTCATCACCACCGGCGGCGCCTCCGTGGGCGACAAGGACCACGTGAAGCGCGTGCTGACCGCGCTCGGCGCCCGCTTCCATGTGGACGGCGTGGCCCTCAAGCCCGGCAAGCCCGTGGCCGTGGCGCGCCTCGGTGACACCACCGTCGTCGTGCTGCCCGGCAACCCCGGCGCGGCCACCGTCGCGTTCGACCAGCTCGCGCGTCCGCTGCTCCTCAAGCGCCAGGGCGTCCTCGAGACGCGCCGCCGCGTCCGCGCCCGCCTCTCCGAGCCGCGCCACAAGCAGGCCGGGCTCACGTACCTCATCACCGCCGCGCTGGAGCACTCCGGCGGCGGCGAGCCCCTCGCGCGTCTGCGCCCCCAGGGCGCCGGGCAGATTCTGCAGAACGTCCACGGCGAGGGCTGGGCCGTCCTCCCCGCCGGCCGCGCCGACTTCGCCGAGGGCGACTCCGTCGACGTGGAGCTGTTCCACGACGCCGCCTACGGCGCGGCGGACCCGGCTCCGGAAGCCACCGCATGAGCCCCGCACCCGCGCTCAGCATCGTCGGCTGGTCCGGCACCGGGAAGACGACGCTGCTCACGAAGCTCGTACCGGAGCTGTCCGCGCGCGGCCTGCGCGTCGCCGTGGTGAAGCACTCCTCGGACGCGCACCCGCTGCACCGCCCGGGCAGCGACACCGCGCGCTTCCAGGAAGCCGGCGCCGTGCTCACCGGCTTCGCCACCCCCTCCGGCGTACAGCTCACCACCAGCGACGCCCCCGCTGACGCACTGCCTCACCTGTTCCGCCGCTTCTCCGGCACGGTGGACCTGATCCTCGTGGAGGGCTGGAAGGACGGCCCGCTGCCCAAGCTGGAGCTGTGGCGCGAGGGCCTCGGCCCGCCCCTCGCCCCGTCGCGCCCGGAGGTCCTCGCCCTCCTCACGGAGTCCTCCACCCGGCCCGCGGGCGTCTCCCAGGACATGCGGGTGCTCCACCGCGACGACGTGCGCGCCGTGGCGGACCTCGTCCTGATGCACCTGCGCCCGGGCCGGCGCGGCCCCCTGCCCGCCGCGGACTCGCGCGGCGTGACGCGGCGCCTCGTGCAGCGGTGGGACGGCGCCGCCCTCTCCCGCCCCGAGGAGGACGACGTCGCCGTGGAGGAGCCGCTGGAGATTCGCGTCAGCGGAGACTCCGTCGCCATCACCATGCGCACCCCCGGCCATGACCGCGAGCTGGCCACGGGCTTCCTCTTCTCCGAGGGCATCCTCCAGAGCGTGGACGACCTGGGCACCCTCGCCCACTGCGGCCGGCCCGGTGAAGAGGGCTGGGGCAACGTGCTCGACGTCACGCCCGCCTCCGGCGCCGTGCTCGACGTGGAGCGTGTGCGTGCCGCTCGCCGTGGCACCCTCACCACCTCCGCATGTGGGGTGTGCGGCCGCCGCAGCGTGGAGGACCTGCTCGCCGTCTGCCCGCCCCTGCCGCCCGGTCCCCAGCTCGCGCCCGAGGCCGTGGCCCGCGCCACCGAGCGCCTGCGCGACGTGCAGCGCAACTTCGCCCGCACCGGCGGGGTCCACGCCGCCGCCGCGCTCGACGCCGACGGCCACGTCCTCGCCGCCTTCGAGGACGTCGGCCGCCACAACGCCGTGGACAAGGTGGTGGGCGCCCTCGTCCTCGCCGGAGCCATACACAGCGTGCGAGTCCCTCGCACCCCACTGACACGTCAAGCGGCGGTCCTCGCCGTGAGCGGACGCGTCAGCTTCGAAATCATCCAGAAGGCAGCGGTGGCCCACATCCCCGTGGTCGCAGGAGTTTCTGCAGCCAGCTCCCTGGCAATTGAACTGGCCCTGCGTTCCGGGATGACGCTGGCGACGTTCGTCCGGGACGGGCGCTTCAACATCTACACCGCACCCGAGCGTCTCCGCCTTCCGTAACCCCGCGAATCCCCGTCCGCGCCGATCATGACGCCCCGCGTTCCAGCCCCCCGCGACATCCAGAGTCAGACCGGCACCGTAGATGCACTCTTCCGGCGCGGCGCCACGAATGCTTCGGGGAGGCGTGCGCGTCCGGGATGCGAATTCATGGGGCTCAATCGACCCGGGACTGAGGTCGGGACGATCCCAAGAATTCACCTCCTGTCACGTCTTACTTGCAGAGCGGCGGTTGCAACGCGTCGCAGTATCGGTGATAAGTAGTTCTTTCCGACTTGAAGATTTTTAGCCTCAACGGCATCCTCTGCCTGAACTGAACGAAAGAATGCACTCAGCGCAGAGGGGGGTGGAGACGATGAGCAGCGCAACGGCAAGTGCGGCGGTCGGGGCTCCTGGGACGGCATCCTCTCAGGGCGAGGGCTTGGCGGAGGTCCAGGGGCCGAAGCTGGCTCCGGGTTTCGCGGCGAAGCTGAACCTCACGGTGGACCTGGTTTTGATGACGGCGGTGCTGGCCGTGGCCTCGTGGCTGGGCGGCCTGCTCACCCCGGAGTTCGGCTGGGTGGTGACCGGGTTGATGGTGTCGTCGCTGATGACGTGGATCATCACCGGCACCGCGCTGTGCCTGTACGACTCGCGCTTCGCCGAGCGCAGCAAGCTGGACCACGTGGCGCTCGTGTCCGTCACGACGCTGGCGGTGGTGACGGTGCTGGCGCTGGTGGGCCTGGCGATGCCGGACCGCGTGACGATGACGGGCGTGGCGCCGCTGCTGGTCATCTTCTGGCCGGTGGCGCTGCTGCTCCGGCTGTTCGTCTTCCGTCCGGTGGCCGCGCAGGAGCGCCCCATGGACTCGGTGCTCATCGTCGGCACCGGCGCGATGGGCCGCTACACGGGTGAGGACCTGGTGGGCCGCGGCCGCCGCCAGGTGCTGGGCTACGTGCGCTTCCCGGAGGACAACGGCTCCGGTGAGCTGCCCGCGCGCATCATGGGCTCCCTGGAGGACCTGGAGCGCATCCTCCGCAACACGGCGGTGGACGAGGTCTACATCGCGGGCAACACGCTGAAGCAGGGCGAGTCCATGCAGGCGGCCATCAAGCTGGCCGAGCGCTTCGGCGTGCCCTTCGCGCTGCCGGCGCACAGCTTCCGCCTGGACCGCGCCCGCCCCATTGAGCGCCGCGCGGTGTCCGACGGCTTCCTGCACTTCGCGGCGGTGAGCCCCAAGCCGCACCAGATGGCCATGAAGCGCCTGTTCGACATCTGCGTGTCGGCCGTCGCGCTGTGGATGCTCCTGCCCCTGCTCGCCGTCGTCGCGGCGGTGGTGAAGCTCACCTCCAAGGGGCCCATCTTCTTCAAGCAGATGCGCGTGGGGCAGAACGGCAAGCCGTTCTACATGCTGAAGTTCCGCTCCATGGTGGTGAACGCCGAGGAGCTGAAGGAGAAGCTGGCGGCGATGAACGAGCAGACGGGCCCGGTCTTCAAGATGAAGAACGACCCGCGCATCACCGGCATCGGCCGGTTCATCCGCAAGTTCTCCATCGACGAGCTGCCCCAGTTCATCAACGTGCTGCGCGGTGAGATGAGCATCGTCGGGCCGCGCCCGCCGGTGCCCAGCGAAGTCGCCAAGTACGAGACGTGGCAGCGCCGCCGCCTGTCCGTGCGCCCGGGCCTCACCTGCATCTGGCAGGTCTCCGGCCGCAACCAGATTTCCTTCGAGGAGTGGATGTACCTGGACATGCAGTACATCGACCACTGGAGCCTCACCAGCGACCTGACGCTGCTGCTCCAGACGGTGCCGGTGGTGCTCACCGGTCGAGGGGCCAGCTAGACGCGACTCGGGCGGCTTCCAGGCAACCAGTCTCACGCGGGGGCGGCATTGACGTGCCGCCCCCGCTCGTCTTCTATGCACCCGGGTAGGACCGGCTCAGGGCCGGGGGGCCCGAGAATCCACCGTGAACAGTCCCAGCCAATCCATTCCGCAGGACGCCCAGGGGCGTGACTCCGCGTCCTCGCACGAGGCGATGGGCGCGATCCGCAACGGGCTGCAGCTCGGCGGCTCGCTGCTGGTGACGTACGTCATCGCCATGGGCGTGCGCTTCCTGCTGCCCAAGCAGATGGGCGTGGAGCGCTTCGGCAGCTTCAACTGGGCTGACAGCTTCTCCGCCGTCTTCTTCGTGGCCACGCACCTGGGCCTGGAGATGTACATCCGCAAGGAAGTCACGCGCAGGCCGGAGCACGCCAGCGACTTCTTCGGCGCCACGCTGCTCATCCGCCTGGCCCTCACCGCGGTGCTGATGGGCGCGCTCGCGTTCGTCATGTCGCACGACAGCCACTCGCAGGAGGTGCGGCAGCTCGTCTACGTCTCCGCGGTGGCGCAGTCGCTCGTCATGATGAACTCTTCCATGGCGGCGCTGCTGCACGCCAAGGGCAAGGTGGCGGGGCTGTCCATCTCCAACGTCGTCACCAAGCTGGTGTGGGGCGGCGGCCTGTTCCTGGCCGTGGTGCTGGAGGCTTCGCTGCCGTGGTTCGCGGCGTCGCTGGTGGCGTCGGAGGCCGTGAAGCTGGGCGTGGGCTGGTACCTGGCGAAGCAGCACATGGGGCTCACCTTCAAGGTGGACCTGCCCGCCACGTGGACGGTGCTGCGCAAGAGCCTGCCCTTCTTCATCACCGGCGCGGCGCTGGCGACCAACGGGCGCCTGGACGTGATGATTCTGGGCCTGAAGGCCTCCTACGAAGAGGTGGGCTACTACGGCGCCGCGTGGAACATCGCGGGCCTCACCTTCTTCCTCAACCCCGTCTTCAGCTGGGTGCTGATGCCGCTGGCGTCGCGCGCGGCCGAGCGCTCCGAGGCGGAGCTCACCCGGCTCATCCGCCGCGCGCTGGAGGGCACCCTCGTCATCACCGTGCCCCTGATGATGCTCATCGTCCTGGGCGCGCCGCTGTGGGTGGGCCTGCTGGGCGGCAAGTTCGGCCCGTCCGCCACCGCGCTGCGGCTGATGTCGCCGCTGTTCGTGCTCGCCTTCGTGACGATGAACGCGGGCATGTGGCTCACCATGACGAACCGCGAGTGGTGGGTGACCATCACCAACGTCATCGGCAGCCTGCTCATCATCCCCGTGCTCAACCTGGTGCTGATACCGGTGATGCACTCGGCGCTGGGCGCCGGCGGCGCCGCCGCGGGCACCGCGCTGGCGATTCTGCTGATGGAGGTGCTCGTCACCTTCAGCCTGATGGGCCGCATGAAGAGCGCGGCCTTCGACGCCCGCCTGCTCACCATGATTGGGAAGACGGCGGCGGTGTGCATCGCCATCGCCGTGGCGGACCAGACCGTCCTCGCCCCGCTCAATCCGTGGGTGCGGTTGGGAATCGAGGCGGTGCTCTACGTGGTTGGCGTGCTCGCCACCGGCGCGGTGCGCCCCGCCGAAGTCATCGAGGTGGTGCGCGTGGCGCGCCGCCGTGGCAACCCCGCGCCGGGTGCGGAAGCGGTCCCCGCCGTGTCCATCTCACCGGCCCCCTAGAGGAGACCTTCGCCGCATATGTCGTCCGCGCCCCGCCAGTCCCCGCCCTCCTCGTGCCTCCCGCTTCGCGCGCTCGCCTGCGCCGCGCTGCTGCTCATGGCCGCCGGCTGCAGCGGCCTGGGCAAGTACACCTGGGTGGACGAGTACCAGGAGAAGCCGCCCCCGCTGGACGCGAGCTACCGCATCGCCGCGGGGGATTTGCTCAACATCCGCGTGTGGAACCAGGAGGCGCTCACCACGCAGGCCCGCGTGCGGGACGACGGGCGCATCAGCCTGCTCTTCCTGGACGACGTGGAGGCGGCCGGGCACTCGCCGGCCATGCTGTCGCAGCAAATCTCCACGCGCCTGAAGGACTACATCAACCACCCCGTCGTCACGGTGGCGCTGGAGCAGGCGCGCCCCATCAAGGTGACGATGGTGGGGGAAATCAACAACGTCGGCCCGCTGGAAATCGAGACGGGCTCGAGCCTCCTCCAGGCGCTGGCCGGCGCGGGCGGCTTCACCGAGTACGCCCACAAGGACCGCGTCTTCGTCATGCGGCAGGAGGACGGCGTCCCGGTGCGCATCCGCTTCCGCTACGAGGACCTCATCCGCGCCGAGGGCAAGGCCCCGACCTTCCGCCTGCGTCCCGGCGACGTCGTCGTGGTGGAGTAGCCCGTGCTGGGAGCCGCGCTCACCGCCGCGCTGCTGGAGGTGTCCGCCGCCTCCGTCACCTACGACGTGACGTTGCGGACCGACTCGCGGGTGCGCTCCAACGAGGACCCGGCCGAGGACGCCCCCGGCATCGCCGGGGACACGGACATCGTCCCCGTCCTGGGCCTGGCGGTGCGCGACGGCAACGTGGCCCTGCTGCTGGACTATGTCCCGCGCATCAGCCTGCGCGAAATCACCGCGCGGCCGCGCACCGAAATCCAGCACAGCGGCCGGCTCGCGGCGGACTGGCGCCCGGAGCGCGGCCTGTCCCTGCGCCTGGGCCAGGAGCTCACGCTGGGCGCCGTCAACCTCTTCACCACGGACGCGCTGCCGCTGCCGGACACCGACGGCTCGGACCCGGACGGGCCGCTCAGGCCGCCCGAGGGCGGCGGCCCGCTGCAGCCCCTGCCGGAGGCCGACACCGTCTACTTCCTGTCCTCCGCCACGACGCTGACGGCCAGCACGAGCTGGCTGGGCCCGGGCTGGCAGCTGGGCGGCTCCACCGGCTTCTCCATCAGCGGCGGCCTGGACGGGCCCGCGCGCGAGGCGGTGCCCATGCAGTACGGCCCGCGCTTCGACGTGTCGCTGAGCCGCGCGCTGACTCCGCTGAGCGCCATCACCACGTCCGTCTCGGTGAACCACTCCCGCTTCTCCACCGGGGCCAACAACACGGTGGTGACGCTGACGGAGGGCTGGGGCCGGCGGGTGAGCCGGCGCACGGCCCTGCAGGCGGGCGCGGGCGTGAGCGTGGTGAACTCCCTGGAGGCCCCGGACGACGCCGAGGACCCGCCAGAAGACCCGCCGGAGGACCCGGTGGGTGGGCCCGCCGCGGACGCCCCCCGCCTTGAGCTGCTGCCCAACCTCACCTTCTCGGTGGGCCACCACATCCCCTCTCGCACGGCGGACTTCAACGGCAGCGTCGGCGTGCGCGTGACGCCCTTCGTGGACCGCCTGACAGGTAGGGTGTACCCGAGGGCCGACCTCACCCTGACGGGCAGCTGGGCCTTGAGCCCGCGCGTGCGGCTGTCCAGCACGGCCGGCACCGCCTTCGCCGTGGGCGGGGCCACCGGGGACCGCATCATCAACGGAGGCGCGTCGGCTTCGTGGTTTCTTACACGTTGGGTCTCAGTGGATGTCGACACGCGGAGCACGTGGAGCCGCTCGCCCGAGCTGCCAGCGGCCCGCCTGACCTGGGCCGCCTCGCTGGGCCTGTCCGTGCGGCAAACTGGTATCCTCTAAGGGCGCTAGACATGGCGAAGCTCATCCTGATGTCCGTGCTCTTCATGACCATCGTCCTGCCCGCGATGGCGGCCAGGGACCCGCACCCCGTGCGGGGGTTGAAGAAGGCCATCCTGTGGATCGTCCTCTTCAACGCGGCATACACGTACGGCGTCCTCGTCTGGGTGCCGAGGCTCGGGTTCGGCTGAGCACGCTTTCCGAAGAAAGGCTGACGACGGATGGAGCCTCAACTGCAGACCGTTTTCCTGGTGGAGGACGCCCCCTTCTTCCGGAAGATGCTGGGCGACTACCTGCGGGACATGGGTTTCGAGGAGGTGGTGGAGCTGCCCAGCGGCCGCGCGGCGCTCAAGCACCTGGAGACCGCCTCGTGTCCGGACCTGGTGTGCCTGGACCTGACGCTGCCGGACATCTCCGGCTACGACCTGTGTGAAGTCATCCGCCGCACCCCGGCGATGAAGGACGTGCCGGTGCTGGTGGTGAGCGCGCGGGACTTGCCCGAGGACAAGGCCCACGCCGAGGAGGCGGGTGCCAACGGCTACCTGGGCAAGCCCTTCACCCAGGAGGAGTTCACCCGGCGGGTGCAGCAGGTGATGAAGGGCTACGGGCCGAGGAGGAAGTCGTGACGATGCCCGCGCCCGGGCCTTCCGGGCCGCGCCCGCAGCCGCAGGCGGTGCCGCATCCCCACCCGATGTTCGTTCCGGAGCGCCCGGAGACGTACGCGCCCGCGGACCTCATCGACTGGGGATTGCTCATCGACTCGGTGGGCTACCTGAAGAACTCCATCCTGCGGCACTGGTTCCTCGCCCTGGTGGTGATGGGGCTGGTGTCCGCGATGGGCGTGGGCGTGAGCAAGATCATGCCGCGCAAGTACCACGTGGAAACACGGCTGCTGACGCAGCGCAACTTCATCATCGCCTCGCTGGCCAACCCCGGGCGCTCCATCCCCGTGGACGCGGACCAGCCCACGCGCTCCGCGTGGGAGATGATCATGAAGTACGACAGCCTGAAGACCATCGTCCACGAGGCGAAGCTCGTCGAGTACTGGGAGCTGATGCGCTCGCCCATCTCCAAGCTGAAGGAGAAGGTGACGAAGAAGCCGCCGGCGCCCATGGAGGACAAGGCCAAGGAAGAGGCGCTCGTCGCCATGCTGGAGCAGTCGCTGATTGTCATGGTGGAGGGCGGCAGCGGCACCGTCACCATCGGCGTGGACTGGGCGGACCCGCAGCTGGCGCTGAACATCGTGGAGGCGGCGCAGAAGAACTTCCTCGACATGCGCCAGTCGGCGGAGATGGGCGCGGTGCAGGAGGCCATCACCATCCTGGAGAAGCAGGTGGTGGAGGAAGCCGAAGGGGTGAAGAAGGCCGTCGCGGACTGGGAGGCGACGGTGAAGCGCCTGGAGGCCAGGCGCCGCAAGGAGGAGGAGAAGTCCGGCAAGAAGAGCATCCAGACGGTGGGCGGCGGGCTCATCAACACCGACCACATGCTGGCGCAGATGCGCTTCATGATTCAGACGAAGCGCCGGGCCATCAGCGACGTGGAGGAGTTCCGCGCGCGGCGGCTGACGGAGCTGCGCAACCAGCTCTCCGAGGCGCGCGTCATGTACTCGCCGCAGCACCCGCAGATTACGGACATCGAGCAGCGCATCGCCGCGCTCACGGAGGACTCGCCGCAGCTGGTGGCGCTGCGCTCGGAGCTGACGGAGCTCATCAACGAGTACATGCGCAACGGCGGCAACCCGGCGGAGCTGGAGTCCGGCCTCACCACGACGGGGCTGGCCGCGGGGCCGATGGGCCCGTCCATCGGGGACAACCCGGAGGTGTCGGTGGCGACGGACCGCATCCGCATGCTGGTGGCCCGGTACGGGGAGAAGATGCGGCGGCTGGACCAGTCGCGGACGGAGCTGGAGATTTCGCGCGCGTCCATGAAGCACCGCTTCAGCGTGCTGGCGCCGCCCACCTTCCCGGAGAAGCCGTCCAAGCCGAAGGTGCAGCTCATCGTCGCCGCGGGCGTGGTGGGTGGCATCGCCATGGGCATCTTCGCGGCGGTGGCGCTGGACATCATCCGTCGTCGGATTCTGGAGCGGTGGCAGGTGGAGCGGTTGCTGAAGCTGCCGGTGCTCGCACAGTTGGAGCGGCGCTAGGGAAAGCCTGAGCGGCGCTGACGCGCCAGCGGGGGAGACAGTCGTGACGGTGTGGACCTGGGTGGACCTGGCGCTGTGTGTGGGGCTGCTGCCGGTGGCGGCGGCCTGCGGCTATCTGCTGCTGTTGACGTTGCTGTCGTGGCGGCGGACGGCACCGGTGCCTCCGGCGCCCACGCGGAAGTTCGACGTGGTGATTCCGTCGCACAACGAGGAGCTGGGCATCGCCCGGACGGTGGCGAACCTGTCCGCGGTGGACTACCCGGGCGCGCTGCGGCGCATCCTCGTGGTGGCGGACAACTGCTCGGACGCGACGGCACAGAAGGCGCGCGAGGCGGGCGCCACGGTGCTGGAGCGGCACGACACGGAGAAGCGCGGCAAGGGCTACGCCCTGGCGTACGCCTTCGAGTTCAGCCAGAAGGACGGCTTCGCCGACGCGGTGGTGGTGGTGGACGCGGACACGGTGGTGTCCCCCAACCTGCTGCACGCGTACGCGGCCCGGCTGGAGCAGGGCGCGCACGCGGTGCAGGCGCACTACGGCGTGATGAACCCGACGGCGTCGTGGCGCACGCGGCTGATTACGATTGCGCTGGGCATGTTCCACAAGGTGCGCTCGCTGGGCCGCGAGGCGCTGGGCGTGTCCTGCGGCCTGCGCGGCAACGGCATGTGCTTCACGCACGCGGTGCTGCGCGAGGTGCCGCACGACGCCTTCAGCGTGGTGGAGGACCTGGAGTACGGCATCCGCCTGGGCAAGAAGGGCCACCGCGTGCACTACGCCTGGGAGGCGGAGGTGCTCGGGGAGATGGTGTCCGGCGAGAAGCAGAGCCGCTCGCAGCGCCAGCGCTGGGAGGGCGGGCGCAAGCAGATGCGCAAGCTGCACGGGTGGCCGCTGTTGAGCACGGCGCTGCGTGAGCGCAGCGGGCTCTTGCTGGACCTGTCCATGGACGTGCTGGTGCCGCCGCTGAGCCAGCTGGTGCTGGCCGTGGTAGGCGGCGCGGTGGCGGCGGCGGTGGTGGCGTGGCTGTCCGGGGGCACGGCGGTGCTGGCGTCGAGCGTGGCGGGCTTCGGCCTGGCGTCGCTGGGCGCGTACGTGCTGCGCGGCTGGTGGGTGTCCGGCGTGGGCCCTCGCGGCCTGTTGGATTTGGCCTGGGCGCCCGTCTACGTGGTGTGGAAGGTGGGCCTCATGCTGCGCGGCCCCGGCGCGGAGAAGCGCGGCGAGTGGGTGCGCACCACGCGCGAGGCCGAGAGGCCCTGAAGGAAGGGCGGCGGCGCGGTCCCTCTACCCCGCCGCCGCCGTCCGCTGCAGCGCGGCCGACTCCAGCACCTCGCACGCCTCCAGGTACTGCGCCTCGGTGAGCGCCCCCGTCGTCAGCCGCTCGACGATGGCCTGCGGCTCCACCGAGACGTCATCGCAGGTCATCCGCAAGTAGGCACCGGGACGCAGCTCGGGAGTGAAGCCCCGGTGCGCCAGCGCCGAGCCGAGCCACCCCACCAGCAGCTGCCGCACGCGCTGCCGCTGCCCCTCCGGTGACAGCAGCTCGATGCCCGGAGGACGGATGCGCTGCCACAGCGCCTCGCCCTCCTTCAGCAGCCCCGGCAGCTCTCGCAGCGACATGCGGCTCGGGTCGATGGCCGAGCCCGCCCACTGCTTCTGCATGTCCGGCACGAGGACCTTCTCCGGCAGCTCCTCCCACCGCAGCGACACCAGTCCCTCGATGACGGCGCGCTCGAACCACGCCTCCTCCGCCGCCTGCTCGCCGCCGAGCAGCTCCAGGCACCCCGTCAGCGGCTGCGAGGCCGCCGCGGCTCCGGAGTCCCCGGAGCGCCCCAGCCCGCGCAGCCGCTCCTCCAGCGGAGGGTGCGAGTCCCACGGAGAGGGCGGCCGCTCCAGCACCTCGCGCAGGCCCTCCTCCACGTCGCGGCGGCGGCGCTCCTCGGCCACGAAGCGGCGAAACCCCTCCAGCATCGGCACGCGCACGCGCTGCTCGAAGAGCGGCACCAGCTCATGCGCGAAGTACGCGCCCCACAGGGGTGCCAGCGCGTGCACCTTGCGCAGGGCCTCGGCCGTGGGACGGGGCCCGCAGACCGACGCCGCGAGCGCATCCGCCGCCAGCTCCTGCTGCCGGGACACCGTGCCCGACATGCGCAGGAAGAACCGCCCGTAGAGCTGGAAGGGCACGTCCAGGAAGAAGGCCGAGTCCTCCAGCGAGTCCACCGCCAGGGCGATGGACCTGCGCGTGCGGTACACCCACGGCCCCAGCGAGAGGTCGCCGCCCGTCTGGTGGCCGTACTCGTGCGCCAGGACGGAGGCCAGCTCCTCGCGGTCCAGGAAGGCGAACAGCGGCAGGCCGATGCCCACCACCGGCTCGCGCTTCAGGCCCAGCCAGCGCCGCTCCATGCCGATGAAGGCCGTGGCCTCACCGGACAGGTACACCTTGCGCGGCGCGGCCGTGCCCGCCCGCGTGGCCACCTGGTCCAGCAGCTTGAACAGCTCGGGGAACTCCTCGCGCGACAGGGGCTTCGCGTCGTTGCTCTGGCGGGTGAACCAGCCTCGCGGGCGCAGCGCCCACAGCACCGTCGCCGCGCCCAGCGCCGCCATGATTCCGGCGAGCCCCATGGAGCCGGTGTAGCGCGCCTCGGCCACGGGCACCCAGAGCAGGGCCCCCGCGACGGCGAGCCCCAGCAGCCAGAAGCCCGCCCAGAGGACCACCGTCAGCGCCGCGCGCCGGGCCATGCCCGGAGGATTCACGGACTCCATGACGCAATCGCCTCGCTGACCGGCCCGTGGAGCCAGTCCTCCTGTCGGGCCTGCTCCACCAGCCGCTTGCGCTCGCGCTCCGGCAGCGCCGCGTTGCGCGAGCGGAGGAAGTACGCCGCCGCGCGGATGTCCGGCGTCAGCTCGCTCGTGTCCAGCGAGCCGCTCTCCCCGCGGATGAAGCGCCGGAACCCGTCCAGGTCCTCGGGCTGGAGGAACGGGGCGCCGGCGAGGGCGCGCTCGCTCTCCGCCGCCCCGGTGCGCACCGCCTCGCCATAGGCCAGCGCCCAGGCCTCCGCGGAGAGCCTGACGAGCTCGTACATCGCCACGCGCGGAGCCACCGCCAGCGCCGCCTTCGGGTCCTTCCCAATCAGCTGCATCAACCGGGTGCCGGGCTGTTCGGACTCCTCCTTCACCGGCAGCCGGGCACGCACCCGCAGCCAGGTGAACATCTCGCCTTCGCTTTTGCCCTCACTCTCGAGCGCGGCGACGAGCGCGTCCGGCTGGCCCTGGCCCGTGTGCGCCGTGACGAGCGCGTAGAGCTCGGCGCTCCGGGCCCGCGTGCGCGGATTGTCGGACTCGAAGAAGTGCTTCAGCAGCTCGAGCGCCTCCGCCGGACGGCCGAGCGCCACGAGCGCGGTCGTCTGCGCCTCGAGGACCTCCGCCGCCTCCTTCTCGTTCTCGGCACGCAGCTGCGAGAAGCTTCGCGTCGTTCCCTCCCAGTCCCCGGCGAGGTAGCGGCCATGGGTCAACGCCCGCAGGAGGTTGGCGTCCTTCGGGAAGCGCGCGGCGTGCTGCTCCATGGCGCGCGTGGCCTCGGGCCCGCGCAGCAGGCGGGCATGGAGGTACTGGGCGGTCGACGAGTCCGGCGCCGCCCGGGCGCGCTCGGCGTACTCGGCGGTGATGGCCTCGAGCTGGCCATTGCGCTGGGCGGCCCACTGGTACGTGCGGTGGGCGTCGGAGTCGTCCGGGCGCGCCTCCCGCCACGCCTTGGAGACCCGTGCCGCCTCCGCCGGGCCCGCGGCCATCGCCGCCTGGAATGCACGCGCGGCCTCTTCCCTGGTCCACCCCGACACCCGGGCCGCCGCCTCGGTGAAGGGCACCGCCTGGCCCAGCTTGTCATTCGCCGCCAGGTAGCTGAAGCACACCTGGAGCGGGGGCTCCGCCGGCACCGCGATGCCCAGGTGGCTGCGCGCGACGTGGCTGCTGCCCTTCGGGATGCTGAGCGACTCGGGCGGGTCGGTGAGGACGTAGTCCACCTCACCCAGCTCGACGATGCGCTGCCCGCAGAACACCGTCGGCTTCTCCCCGTTCCCATCGGGGTTGGGGCGCTCGGTGTAGACGACCCGCGCCAGGTAGAGCGGCATGGCGCCCGCGATGTTCCACGCCAGCACGCCTGGATGTGACGTGACGTTCAGCTCCGTCGCGTCCACTTCCGCGCCGCCGCTCGTGACGGCGCGCACCGGCTGCGTGCCCATGGGCACGGTGATGGAGACCACCTGGCGCGCGGGCACCTCCTGCGTCGAGCCACCCAGCGTGACGTTCAACGGCTCCTCGAAGCCGTTGGCCACGTACACGTCGCGGTAGCGCGAGGCATGGAAGGCCCGCGCCGCGCCGGTGGCCACCAGGGCGATGACGGAGAGCGCCACCGCCCGGCTCCACATCCACGGCAGCGTCCCCAGCGGCACGCGCGCGAAGAACGTCCAGGAGCGGCTCATCGGGCCGCTGCCCTCGCCCGGGCGCACCACGTAGGCGCCCAGGGGAAGGAGCGGGAGCACGAAGAGCGCGACCAGCGCATGCGTCGCGATGGAGGTGCCGTCGTGCGGGTCCGGCTCCGCGTCGCCCAGCAGGGTGGCGCCGAAGCCGTTGAGGGTGCCGAGAAAGAGGCTCTTGTCCTTGAGCGGCCGGGCGAAGAGACGGCGACGGCGCAGCAGCGTGTCGAGCACCTCGCGGTGCGAGCGCAGCCTGCCGAGCCACCGCGCCCACATGAGTGCCCGGTACACCTTGAACGGGTCGCCGCGCTCCACCGCCCGGCGCACCTTCGAGTCCTCACACAACGCCCGCAGCTCCGGAATGCGCTGGAGCAGCCCCGACGGGTCTTCAATCATCATCACTGACACTCGCTGTCTGCTGATTCCCTGGCGCGCTTACGGCGCCGCCGGCACCCAACGACAGACTACCCACAAAGCAGGCCCTCTTGAGGAGCCCCCCTCCCCGCGAGGCCAGGTGCTGTGCCCTGTAATTCGCGGACTACCCGCCATGAGGGAACCGTGATGAAGCGCTGAGCCCCCCGTGCGGAACGCGGCGCGCGTCGTCCGGAAGATGGCCACCTCCCGATTCACCGAGGTGGCACCGATGCACTCCCTCACTCGCAGCCTGGTCTGCGGTCTCCTGATGATGGCCGCCCCCGCCGTGGCACAGCCGGATGCCGGTACGGGTACCAGCATCATCATCGGCACCGTCATCGACGCGCAGACACGGCAGCCCCTTCCCGACGTCGTCGTCAGCGCGATTTCTCCCAAGCTCCCGGGCCCGGGCGACCAGGTCGTGGTCACCGACGCGCAGGGCCACTACCGGATTCCCCAGCTTCCGCCGGGCGTCTACACGCTCCGGTTCGAGACGGAAGACCACAAGCCATACGCGCGCGCAGACATCCAGCTGCGTCCCAACCGCACCATCCGAGTGAACGTGGAGCTGCTTCCCGCGTCGCTCGGTGAGATGGCGGAGATTGTCGGCACCCCGCCGACCATCGACGTGGGCTCCACGACGACGGGCGTCCGGGTGGACCAGGAGTTCATCCGGCGCATCGCCGTGGCCCAGCCGGGTGGCAAGGCCGGCGCGGCCCACTCCTTCGACACCCTGGCCGAACTGGCGCCTGCCGCCCAGGCGGACACCTTCGGTGTGTCCCTCAACGGCTCGACGGAGCCGGAAAACGGCTGGGTGGTGGATGGACTGTCCTCGTCCGAGCCCGCCTACGGCATCAACGCGAGCCCCCAGGTGACGGGGACTCCCGCCGCACCCGCGACCCGGGTTCGCGTGTCGTCCGAGCGTGCCGTGCCGGCCAGGGAGGGCTCCTTCCTCGACATGTACTTCAAGGGGCACGGGGTGAATCCGACGGTGACGACGGAGGAGGAGCGCTTCTCCACGTTCTCCGTGGACACGGACACGGCCGCGTACACGCTGACGCGCGCGTACCTGGAGCGCGGGGCGCTGCCGGACGAGCAGGCCGTGCGCGTGGAGGAGTTCGTCAACAGCTTCGACTACGGCTACGCGGCGGAGCCGGATGCGCCCTTCAGCGTCCACGTGGAGGGCTTTCCCTCTCCGGCGCGCAAGGGCTACCAGGTGGTGCACATCGGCGTGAAGGCGCACGAGGTGAGCGCGGAGGAGCGCAAGCCGAGCCACCTCGTCTTCGTCATCGACGTGTCCGGCTCCATGGAGGGCGAGGAGCGGCTCGGGCTGGTGAAGCGCGCGCTGCGGCTGCTGGTGGACGCGCTGGACGAGCGGGACCGGGTGTCCATCGTCGTCTACGGCTCGCGGGCCCGGCTGGTGCTCGGGCCGACGAACGCGACGCAGAAGCAGAAGCTCTTGAGCGCCATCAACAGCGTGTCGAGCGAGGGCTCCACGAATGCGCAGGAGGGGCTGGAGATGGGCTACGCGCTCGCGGCGAAGCACGTGGTGGAGGGGGGCATCAACCGCGTCATCCTTTGCTCGGACGGGGTGGCGAACAACGGCATCACCGACGCGGACGGCATCTGGGCGCGGGTGAAGGAGCACGCGTCGCGGGGCATCACCCTGTCCACGGTGGGCTTCGGGATGGGGAACTACAACGACGTGCTGATGGAGCGGCTGTCGCACGTGGGCGAGGGGAACTACGCGTACGTGGACCGGCTGGAGGAGGCGCGGCGCATCTTCGTGCAGAACCTCACGGGGACGCTGCAGGTGGTGGCGAAGGACGTGAAGCTGCAGGTGGAGTTCGACCCGAAGGCCGTCGTGCGCTACCGGCTGATTGGCTACGAGAACCGGCTGCTGACGAAGGAGCAGTTCGCGGATGACCGCGTGGACGCGGGCGAGGTGGGCGCGGGACACGCCGTCACCGCGCTGTACGAGGTGAAGCTGCGCGAGCCCGCCGCGTCCTTCGGCACGCTGCGCATCCGCTACAAGGCGCCGGAGGGTGGGGAGTCGAAGCTGCTGGAGAAGCCGCTGCCGTCGTCGCTGGTGCGCACGGCGTATGGCCGGGCCGCGCCGCCCACGCGGCTGTCGTACGTGGCGGCGGCGTTCGCGGAGAAGCTCCGCGGCTCGTACTGGACGCGGCCGCTGACGTACGACGGGCTGGTGTCGCTGTGGGAAGAGGTTGGCCAGCCGCTGAAGGGCCGGGCGGATGTGACGGAGTTGGGGGAGCTGATCCGCAAGGCGCGAGCCCTGGACCAGCGAGAGGACCGGTTCGAGCGCTTCGCCCCGGTGAGCACCATGGACTTCGACCGCGTGCCCACGGTGCCTTGAGGTGGGAGCAGGTGGGCGTGCACGAAACTAAAATGGAGTTTTGGTTTCGTGCGTGAAGGCCCTGAGCGCGGCCGTCAGTCCGCCAGCGGCATGCCCCAGTCGGGCTGCCCGCGCTCGCCGAGCAGCCAGCGGTACACCTCCAGCACCTGCCCGGCCTTCGCCTGCCACGTGAAGTACTTGAAGACGCGCTCCCGGGCACGCTCGCCCATGGGACGGATGACGGACGGGTCCGCCGCCAGCTTCGCCAGCACCTCGCGCACCCGCACCACGATTTCCTCCGGCGTCCCCATCGGAATCGCGAAGCCCGTCGCCGGGCTCACGATTTCTCCCGGCCCGCCGTAGTCCATCACAATCGGTACCAGCCCCAGCGCCATCGCCTCGCACACCACCGCGCCGCCGAACTCGCGCACGCTCGGGAAGCCGAAGACGTGGTTCTTCGCCAGCCTTCCTTGCAGCTCCTGGTGCTTCACCCACCCGGCGAACGTCACCCCCGCCTCAATCCCCTCCCGCGCCGCCTGCGCCCGCAGGTTCGGCATCTCCTGCCCATCCCCGATGTACTCCAGCACCACCTTGCCCTCGCGGATGAGCGGCGCCGCCGCCTCCATCAGCATGGCCATGCCCTTGTACGGCACGAAGCGCCCCACGAAGGCCACCCGCAGCGGCAACTCCACCGGGCCCTCCGACTTCGCCGAGCCGAAGCGCCGCGTGTCGATGGCGTTCTCCGGGATGTACACCGTCTTCGACTGCCACTTCTGGGCCACCTGCCCCCGCGTCGCCCGCGAGCCCGTGAGGATGGCCGACGCGTTCTCCCGCGTGGACTTGTAGAAGGGCATCAGCTTGTAGACGTCACGCACGTAGCTGAGCCACTCCTTCTCCCGCCGCCGCGCACCGCCGAAGCCCTTGGGCCACGGCAGGCCGCCGTTCAGCGGCCCCATCAGGAAGGGCACCCCGGCCGCCTTGCAGCGCGCCGCCAGCGTGCTCGGCGTGGTGGGGCTGATGGGCGTGTAGCGGTGCACCAGGTCGAACTCCTTCGCCTGGATGCGCGCGCCGAAGCGCTGCCAGAGCACCTCCTCGAAGTAGTAGTACGGCAGCGCGCTCAGCGCCGTGGCCGTCGTCCAGCCCACGCCCGCGCTGCCGCGCAAGAGCTGCCCCACCTTGTCGAGCGGCTTCTCCACCGGCGTCGAGTCCAATGCCGTAAAGCCCGCGCCCTCCTGCACGCCCTGCTTCAGGATGTTCTCCCGGTTGCGCACGTGGGTGACGAGGTGGACGTCCGCCACCTCGGTCAGCGCGCGGTAGAGCGACCACCCTTCCAGCGGGACGCTCACCCAGTCGGGGTTGCACAGCTCGGCAATCAGGAGGACACGAGGGCGGGAAGCAGGCATGCGTGCCGCTCCATCTATCCCAACCCAGCCTCCAGATGTAGCCTCCTCCCGCCCACGATGTACTCCCCCGAGCGCCCACCCTACCTGCGCTACCTCGCGCTCCTCGGCTTCCTGGTGCTGGCCACCGTGGGAGGGGGCATCATCCACCCCATCGTCGCCCTGGCCCCCGTGCTGGGCGTCGCCGTGGTGTGGGTCATCCTCAAGGTGCCCGTCCGCTACCCCGTCTTCGTGGTGACGTACCTGACGCTGGCCGTGGACTACGTGGCCGAGCGCCCCCAGTCCGGCCTCTGGGAGTCCCCGCTGTACCCCATCGGGGAGTTGCTGTTCGCCCAGCTCAGCTACATCACCAAGATTGGAGCGCTGCGCTTCCCCCTCATCGACGTCATCATCGTCGGGCTGATGGGGCTGGCCATGTACCGGCGGGTGGTGGGGTCCACAATCGACCCGCCGACGCCGCCCATGCCCCGGCCGCTCATCCTGGTGACGGCGCTGTCGCTCATCGCCCTCTTGTGGATGGAGGTGCGTGGCGTCGCCCGGGGCGGGGACTTCAAGCAGTCGCTCTGGCAGTGGCACCAGGCCGCGATGATGCCGTTCATCGTGGCCATGTATCACTACGCCCTGCGCGGGCCGCAGGACTGGCCCATCGTCGCGAAAATCATCGTCGCCGCCGGCATCACCAAGGCCCTGGTCGGCAGCTACTTCGCGCTCGCCATCGTCCCCGCCCTGGGCGTCTTCGTGGAGTACACGACGTCCCACTCGGACTCGATGACGTTCATCTTCTGCCTCCTAGTGGTGTTCATCCGCTTCATCGAGCAGCCGAAGGCGGCGCACCTCATCCGGGGCCTGGCCGTCCTCGCCATCATCGTCACGGGGATGATTTTCAACGACCGGCGACTGGCCTACGTCAGCTTCGGGGGCTGCCTGCTGGCCGCCTTCCTCATCAACCCGTGGACGCCGCTCAAGCGCTTCCTCGTGCGGACGTTGCCGTTCGTCGCTCCGTTCATCGCCGTCTACATCGCGGTGGGGTGGAACCGGCCCACGGGCATCTTCTCGCCGGTGGACACCATCAAGTCGCTCGTCGAGGGCCAGGGCGGCGAGGGCAACCTGGACTACCGGGACATCGAGAACCTGGACCTGATTGCGACGTGGGCCCAGTTCCCCATCCTCGGCACGGGGTACGGGCACGAGTTCCTGCTGCCCATCCCCCTGCCGGACATCGCCTTCGTCTTCCCCCAGTACCGCTTCCACCCGCACGACTCGCTGCTGGGGTTGTTCGCCTTCGGAGGGGTGCTCGGCTACACGGGCGTGTGGCTGTACCTGGTGGTCACCGTGTTCATGGCGGTGCGCGCGTACCACCGGAGTCCCGTCTCCGAGGACCGCGCCTGCGCGCTCATCATCGTGGGCATCGTGGCGGCGTACATCAATCAGGTGTTCGGGGACATGGGCATCATCTCGTACATCTGCACGTTCCACATCTCCGTGTGCGTGGCCATGGCGGGCAAGCTGGCCGTGTACTCGGGAGCGTGGCCCATGCCGAACAGCACGCTGCTCTCGCTGTCGCCGTCCGCGCCCGTCCCGCCGCCCGGTGCCATCTCCTTCCCGAATCAGGAGGGGGCCGCGGCGACGGCTGGCGACAGGAAGGCGTCCTGAGCGCTGGAGCAGGGCGCCCTCGCGCTCAGCCCCTCGGCAGCACGACGTGGAACGTGCTGCCCTCGCCCTCGCGGCCGGAGGACTCCGCCCAGATGCGCCCGCCGTGGCTCGCGACGATGCCTCGCGAAATCGCCAGCCCCAACCCCAGCCCGCCGTAGGAGATTCCGTGCGCGCGGCTGAAGCGCTCGAAGATGTGCTCCAGCTGCCCCGGCGGAATCCCCAGCCCCCGGTCCGTCACCTCCACGTGCACCTGCCCCGGCTCCTCGCGCACCGTGAGCCGCACCGGCCCGCCCCCGGGTGAGTAGCGCAGCGCATTGGCCACCAGGTTGGTGAACACCTGCTCCAGCCGCTCCCGGTCTCCCCGCAGCACCAGCGACTCCGGCGCCTCCAGGTGGATGCGGTACTCCTCCGGCAGCGGCTGGAAGTGCTCCACCACCTCGCGCAGCAGCACGCCCAGGTCTACCTCGCCCGGCTGCAGGGGTAGCTCGCCCCGCTGGAGCCGCCCCACGTCGAGCAGGTTCTCCACCAGGCTCGCCATGCGATTCACGCTGCGGTGGATGCCCCGCAGCGCCTTGTCCACCCCCGGGTCCACCCCCGCCCCCGCCTTCACCTTCGCCAGGTGCGCGTAGCTGCGCGCCGCCTGCAGCGGCGTGCGCAGCTCGTGTGCCGCCATGGTGAGGAACATGTCCTTGGCCTCGCTGGCCGCCTTCAGCACCTCCACCGCCCGGCGCGCGTCGTCGATGTCCGTCGCCGTGGCAATCCAGCCGACGAGCTGGCCCTCCTCGTCCCGCTCGGGCAACGTGCGGCCCAGGAACCAGCGGTACTCGCCGTCCTTCGCCCGCCGCAGCCGGTACTCCTGCTCCAGCGGCTGTCCCGTACGCAGCGACGCCAGCCAGGCGTCCTGGACACGCGGCTGGTCCTCCGGGTGCATGAAGCGCCGCGCCTCCTCGCCGCGCCGCGCCTGCTGCGGGGTCAGCCCCGCGTACTCCAGCCACCCCCGGTTGGCGTAGCTGATGGTGCCATCCACCAGGAGCGCCCAGACGAACTGCGGCATCGAGTCCACCAGCCGCCGGAAGCGCAGCTCGCTCTGCCGCTCCAGGATGTGCCGCTCGCGCTCCCAGAGCGCCGCCTCCTGCGCCTGCAGGCGCTGCTGCTGGCGGTACAGCGCGACGAAGGCCTCCACCTTCCAGCGCAGCACGTCCGGGTTGAACGGCTTCACCACGTAGTCCGCCGCGCCCGTCGCGTAGCCGTGCACCAGGTGCGCCTCGTCGCGGCTGTGCGCGGTGAGGAAGATGATGGGCGTGTAGCGCGTGCGCTGCCGCTGGCGGATGAGGCGCGCCGTCTCGAAGCCGTCCATCCCCGGCATCTGCACGTCGAGCAGCAGGAGGGCGAAGTCCTCGCGCAAGAGCCACCGCAGGGCCTCGGGCCCCGAGGACGCCTTCACCAGCCGCTGACCGAGCGGCTCCAGGATGGCCTCCAGGGCGAGCAGGTTCGCCTCGTGGTCGTCCACCATGAGGATGCTCGTGGGGGCGGGCGCGGCCTTGACGGAGGCATTCGCGATGAGCTGATGGGAGCCTTCCAACGCCGGTGCCTCCCTTCTCGCCGTGAACCCTCGCGGTAATCAGCACCCGTCGTCCCGACAACGGGCCCCCGAGACTCCGGCCCGGTGGCGGACGAGACGGGAAGGACTGCCCGGTCAGGTTCCCCAATCATGACGCCGAGCCGCGGCCCGGGCCAGTCCATGACCGCATCCCGGCAGTCCCTCCAGGACCTGTCGTACACCGGGAGCAGGAAGGCTCCCCGGGAATGAGAGCCCTTCCCGAGCGAACACCCCGCGGAAGGGATGCACGCACCGTGCGGGGAGGCGTCCGGACCGCGCCGGGCCGGGTGGGTTTCCCGCCACGGCCACTTGCCCGATGAACCTTCCTCGCCGTGCTCTCGATGATTCAGGTGTCACTCCATTGCCGGGGTGACGCCAATGAGGGGGAACAGCCATGGGAAGCACCATCAATGGACCGCAGGTCCCGCCATCCACGTTGGGGGACGTGGCCCGGCGCGCGGCCGAGGAAGCCGCCCGGCGCGCGGCGGCGGAAGCAGCTCGACGTGCCGCGGAGGAGGCCGTCCGGCGCGCCGCCGAGGAAGCCGCCCGGAAGACGGCCCGGCCCCAGGACACCTTCACTTCGCGACGTCCCGCGTCCCGAGCGCCCGACCTGGGCTCGGAGCCCGCCGCCACCACGCTGCGCTCGGAGAACACCCGCGACTCGCAGGCCAACTGCCTGGACCTGGTGGGAGAGCAGCTCGCCGCCGACCCCGGGCTGCTCGCCGAGGGCGAGGTGGTCTTCCTGCGCGACACCCGGTCCGGCGCCGAGGGCGACTCCGGCCATGTCGTCATCCGCCAGGGAGACCAACTGTGGGACCCGGCCACCGGCCAGTGGTCCTCCGTGGGCGACTTCCTCCAGCAGAACCGCCATTACCAGGTCGCCGGCACCGCCTCCGGGCAGGCCGTCCATGACATCCTCTCCGCGTCGCCGGGCCCCGAGCGGGACGCCGCCATCTCACGCTCGAACATCGACCCGGCGCTGGTCTCCATGTCCGTGGCGGACGGCTTCAGCGGAGACCGCGCCCGGTCCGCCATCCGCACGTCCGCGCGCGACAACGCGGTCATTCCGCAGGGCGCGAACACCGCCGAGGCGAACGCCCTCCGCGAGGAAGCCGCCAATGCCGCCCTCGCGAAGTACGACGCCTACCTCGCGGCCCAGCCCGCGGACCGCCCGTCCGACGAGCGCGCGCGCCGCGCCGCCGTCCTCACCCGCGCCGACCTCATCTCCGAGCGCGCCATGTCGGGCGTGACGGACTTCTCCCGCAACGAGTACCTCATCCTCTTCGAGGCCGTGGAGCTGCGCACGGGCGTCCCCGCCGACATCCTCAAGGCCTACACCTTCGGCGAGGCCCAGGCGCGCTACTACCAGGACCCCTACCCGCGTCAGTTCCTGGAGCCGGAGGACCAGTACCGGAACATGAACGGAGACGGCTACCCGCAGCTGTGGACCCAGGCCCAGGGCGGGAACGGCTGGCCCACCATCCAGGTCAACGGCCAGCAGGTGCCCGTCAACATCGGCTGGGACGCGGGCGTCGCGCAGGGAGAGCGCACCACGGGCGACACGCTGGGGCTGGGGCTCACGCAGCTCACCTTCCCCACGTCCACCATCGCCGCGTCCGTGGAGGTCTACCAGAACGGCCAGCGCATCCAGGGCACCGCCGCGGACCCCTTCCTGGCGGACGCCAACCTCACGCTGCAGATGCCGGACATCGACATGGCCCGCGTGGTGCAGGACCCGTATTACAACCTGATGGTCTTCGCGAACCTCACGCTCTACAAGGCGCAGCAGGTCTACCCGGACGCCATGCCCTCGGCGGAGGACGCCGCGCAGGGCGTGGGCACGCAGCAGACGCCCTTCGGCCCCATGCTGACCTCGTGGCCCGGGCTGGACGCCGCCCAGCCCGACTGGGCACTGATGGTGGCCTTCAACAAGGGCTGGACGGAGGCCCAGTCCCGCGCGTTCAACAACGGCACCCGCACGGCCGACCAGATATACCGGGAGATTGCCGACAACTTCCTCTCGCTCATCAACAACCCCGGCAGCACCGACGGGCTGTATGCGCCGGCGCAAGAGGACCAGCCGCCCCGCGACCACTCGTTCATCTCCCAGTCCCCGGACCTCTATTCCGCGGGCTGAAGTCAGGGGGTGCCGGGCGCCCTCGCGGCGCCCGGCCGGCCCCTTCCCCCACGAGAACCCCTCGAAATCCCTGGAAGCAGGGCAACCGGCACCCGCCCCCCTGCCCGCCCGGGCAGGTCGTTGGGCCGCCGCCACGCGTTGCGCTATACCGGGCGCCTCTCCATGGCCGCCGACTCCAGCGCACCCTCCAGTCCCGCGGATGCCGCTCCGCCCGACAGCTCCGTGCCCTCTCCGGAGCTGCAGCGGCTGTGGTTCGCGCTCGAGCGCCGCGCCTGGTCCTACCTGACCGTCGTCCCCGCCCAACCCGGCGGGCCCGCGCTCGAGGCCGCCACCGCCATCCTCGAGGCCGGCGCTCCCTACGCGTACTCGCAGAAAATCCACCTCCAGGACGCCACCGGCATCTCCCCCGCCGACGCCCCGCGCCTCGTCTTGCAGTTGCGCGAGCGCGTCGCCCAGGGTGAGCGCGTCGTCGTCGTCCTCGACTCGCTCCTCACCCACCCCGCCAGCCTGCCCCTGGCGCTCGCCGCCGACGGCGTCCTGCTCTGCGTCGGGCTCGGGGACACGGAGTTCAGCGCCGCCCGGAAGACGATGGAGTACGTGGGCGCCGAGCGCTTCGTGGGCAGCGTCATCTTCCCCCGGTCCAAGAAGAAGAAGGCCAAGACCGCGCAGGACAAGAAGAAGAAGCCATGAGCACCGCGTCCACGCCCCGCCTCAGCGTCGTCATCGCCACCTACAACCGGCTGCCGCTCATCACCCGCCTGTTGTGGCAGCTCGCCGGCCAGACGCTTGCGCCCGAGCAGTTCGAAGTCGTGGTCGTGGACGACGGCTCGAAGGAGCCCGTGCGCGAGCCGCTGCTCGAGCAGAAGCTCCCGTACAGCCTGCGCGTGGAGGTGCAGCAGAACGCCGGCGCCGCCGCCGCGCGCCACCGGGGCGTCATCGCCTCGCGCGGTGAGGTCGTCCTCGTCACCGATGACGACATGCAGGTGGCCCCGGACTTCCTCGAGAAGCACCTGGCGCACCACCCGCCCGGCTCGCGCCACGTGGTGCTCGGCCGCATCCGCCCGGACCCGTCCATTGGCGACATGCCGCTGTTCGAGCGCTGGTACGCGTACCTCAACGGCCGCATGGCCGACGAATTGTCCGCCCCCGGCGCGCGCGCCCGCGGCACCAACCTGTACACCGGCAACGTGTCCTTCCACCGCGCGGACTACGTGGGCGTGGGCGGCTTCGACAAGTCCCTGGGCCAGTCCGAGGACGTGGAGCTGGGCGTGCGCCTGGAGAAGGCCGGCTGCACCTTCGTCTTCGCCCGCGACGCGTACGTGCTGCACGGCAGCGACCACGTGTCCTTCGAGCGCTGGCTCAAGCGCGCCAACCGCTACGGCATGTTCGACACGCAGGTGGCGCGCAAGCACCCGGACGTGCGCGGCCTCAACCCGTGGCGCCTGCTCTTCGAGACCAACCCGCTGGCCCGCCCGCTGCTCGCCGCCACCGTCGTCGCCCCCGAGGCCACGCGCGTGCTGACGAACACGGTGATGAACGTGGCGAAGACGGCGGACAAGCTGGGGCTGGAGAAGGCCGCCTTCGCCGGCACCTCGGTGGTGTACGGCATGGAGTACCTGCGCGGCGCCCGCAACGAGGCCGGCGGCTGGACGGGCGTCGCCCGCGAGGTCGCCCGCTACCTGCAGGGGCGAGAGGACTGAGTGGGCACCATGAGGCTCAAGACTTCGATGATTGGCTCGCTCGTCACGGACGCGCTGGAGTTGGCGAAGGCCGCCAACGGCACCACGGACGCGAAGTCCATCGCCAAGGTGGTGCTGACCAGCGACTCGTACCGGATTACGGCGCTCAACCGCGCCCGCGAGGCGGCGCTCGCGTACCGGATTCCCCTGGTCAACCACGTGCTGCGCGTGACGCAGACGGCGGTGATGGGGATTGAAATCGGCAAGGACGTCACGCTCGGCAGCGGCGTGTACTTCGTGCACAGCCTGGGCGTCGTCATCGGCGGCGACGCGAGGATTGGCGACCGGGTGCGCTTCTACGGCAACAACACCGTGGGCACCGCCAAGGACAACGGCTACCCCGTCATCGAGGATGACGTGTGGATTGGCGCCGGGGCGCGCATCCTCGGGCCGGTGCGCATCGGCGCGCGCTCGCGGATTGGCGCGAATGCGGTGGTGCTCCAGGACGTTCCTCCCGACAGCGTGGCCGTGGGCATCCCTGCCCGCATCTTCCCGCGCAAGGACCCGGACGACGTCGCGCTCTGAAGGCGCCGCTGCGTGCATCCGGGGGACAGAAGCTCATGGAGGTCGGTGTGAAGCGTGCGCGGATGAAGGCTGGCGCGGCCGTGCTGTCGTGCGCCCTGCTCGCGGGCGGGACGGTGGCGGTGGCACGGGCGATGGGCACGGACGCGGCGGGTACGGGGGGCTCGGGCGCGGACGCCCGGGCACCGGCGACGGAGACCCCGGCGGGAGCAACGGCCCCCGCGCCTGCCCCGGCGGCCCCTTCCACCGCGCCCGTCATGGTCTACGACGGCGGCCTGGCCACCGGGTGGAGTGACATCGGCTGGTCGCCCCGCGAGCTGCCGAAGGGCGCTCCGGCGCGCATGCGCCTGTTCAACTACGGCGGGTGGATTCTCTACCGGCCGAAGCTGGAGGGCGGCTTTGGCGCGCTCTCGTTCCGCTTCAGCGCCCCGGAGTCCTACGGCGAGTTCCTGGAGGCGCGCCTCGACGCCCCCGGCGCCGTCGTCTTCCCGCGCGTCCCGGTGACTCCGGAGCTCAAGGTCAAGAAGGACGGCGAGTGGACGGAGGTCGTCATCCCCATGGACCTGCTCAACCCGCGCGGCGAGACGTTCGACCGCGTGGTGCTGCGCGCGTCCAAGGACGTGGGCCGCGACTGGGTGCTCTTCGACAAGGTGGCGCTCGTCCCGCTGCCGCCGGAGCTGGCCGCCGCGCTCGCCGCGGGAGGCGGCAAGACGGGCAAGGGCAGCGGCCGCGAGGCGCGCATGTCCATCGACTGCACCGCGCCGAGCCACCGCATCAGCCCGCTCATCTACGGCATCGCCTTCGACGGCCTGCACGAGAAGACGGACACGCACCAGTTCCGCATGGGCGCCAGCGCCCGCCGCTGGGGCGGCAACCCCACGTCCCGCTACAACTGGAAGCTGGGCGGCGCGTGGAACACCGCCAACGACTGGTTCTACGAGAACGTCGACATCGGCGTCTCCTACGACGACTTCCTGGAGACCAACCGCAAGCGCGGAATCCAGTCCGCCCTCACCGTGCCCATGCTGGGCTGGGTGGCCAAGGACACGAAGTCCGCCGGCTTCCCCGTGTCCCGCTTCGGCCCGCAGCAACGGGATGACAACGGCAACGGGAATGGCAACAGCCGCGAGGGCACCCCGCTGAAGCCCGGCGAGCCCACGCTCACCAGCGTGGAGGCCCCGCCCGAGTTCATCGGCGAGTGGGTGACGGCCATCCGAGCGAAGGACAAGGCCCGTGGCGCGCGCGGCGTCCAGATGTACATCCTGGACAACGAGCCGATGCTCTGGAACTCCACGCACCGCGACGTCTTCCCGGAGCCGCTCGGCTACGACGAGCTGCTCAAGCGGACGATTGCGTACGGCACCGCGGTGCGAAAGGCGGACCCCGAGGCCGTCATCGCCGGCCCGGCCGAGTGGGGCTGGACGAACTACCTCTGGTCCGCGGCCGACTTCGCGCCGGGGAAGATGAACCACTCGGACCGGCTCGCGCACGGCAACGTGCCGCTCCTGCCCTGGTACCTGCAGCAGTTGCGCGAGCACGAGAAGAAGACGGGCACGCGCATCCTCGACGTGGTGGACCTGCACTTCTACCCGCAGAGCAACGTGGGCGTGGGGCTGGATGGCAACACGGACAAGGAGACCAACGCGCGCCGCATCCGCAGCGTGCGCGGGCTGTGGGACCCGACCTACAAGGACGAGTCCTGGATTGCCGAGCCCGTGCGCCTCATCCCCCGGATGAAGGAGTGGATTGCGCAGAACTACCCGGGCCGGGGCATCTCCATCGGCGAGTACAACTTCGGCGCCTTCAAGCACATGAGCGGCGGCCTGGCGCAGGCCGAGGCCCTGGGCCGCTTCGCGCAGGAGAACATCCTCTCCGCGTACTTCTGGCAGTACCCGCCCGACGGCTCGCCGGTGTTCTGGGCGTTCCGCGCGTTCCGCGACTTCGACGGCAAGGGCGGCCGCTTCCAGGACCACTGGGTGCCGGCGAAGGCGGCGGACGGCACCAGCCTGTTCGTCTCGCGAGACGACGCGGGGAAGAAGCTGGTGGCGGTGGTCCTCAACTTCAACCCGGACGAGGCCGCGCAGGCCCAGATTGAGCTGAAGGGCTGCGGTACGCTCGACAGCGTGCGCGTGCTGGGTTACTCGGGCGCGCCGGGGGGCTTCGCCGAGCAGACTCCCGGTGCGAAGGCGGAGGGCTCGCTGACGCAGCGGCTGCCGCCCTATTCCATGACGGTGCTCGACCTGACGGTGAAGAAGCCATGAACGCCGCCTCCCCTCCGACGTCCTCGTTCTCCACCGGCCGGCCGCGGCTGCGCATTGGCCAGCTGGCCATCGACCAGCTCACCTTCGAGGACGCCATCCGCGAGATTGGCCGCCTGGTGGATTTGCACCAGGGCGGCTACGTCTTCACGGCCAACGTGGACCACGTGGTGCTGGCCGAGGACAACGTGCAGTTCCGCGAGGCGTACTCGCGCGCCACGATTTCGGTGGTGGATGGGATGCCGATTGTCTGGGCGTCCAAGGCGATGGACGTGTCGCTGCCGGAGCGGATTGCGGGCTCGGACCTCATCCTGCCGCTGATGCAGGCGGGGGCGGAGCGCAAGTGGCGCGTGTACCTGATGGGCGCGGGCCCGGGCGTGGCGGAGAAGGTGGCGAACATCGTCCGCGAGAAGTACGGGATTGAGGTGGTGGGCTGGGACTCGCCCATGGTGAGGCTGGACGCGGGCGACGCGCAGAACGACCCGATTGTGGCGAAGATTCGCGAGAAGGACCCGCACCTGCTCTTCGTGGCGCTGGGCAGCCCGAAGCAGGAGGTGTGGATTTCGCAGGTGGCGCACAAGCTGGGGCCCACCGTGGCGATTGGCGTGGGCGCGGGGTTCGACTTCATCGCCGGCACGGCGAAGCGCGCGCCGCAGTGGATTGCGAAGGCGGGGTTCGAGTGGCTGTACCGGCTGGTCAATGAGCCGAAGCGGCTGTGGCGCCGGTACATCCTGAATGACTCGCGCTTCGCCACGATTCTGCTGAGGGAGTTCTGGCAGCGGACGGGTGGGAAGGCGGAGTAGGCCGGGAGAGCATCTCACCCTGCCGGAAACGTCAGGTTGCCGGCCCGCCACTCCTTGAGCGTCATCTCGGCATCAAGTCTCGCGATGCCGGGGGCGCCCCTGGCGAGCCGCTCCAGCATGGCTTCCGCGGCTGCGGGGGCGAACTCCAGGACATGCGACGCGGCCCAGACCTGCACGGGCGGGCTACCGCCCTCCATCAACCGCAGGAGTGCCGCACGGCCCTCTTCGCCCCTGCTCCTCAGCTCCTGCCACGTCGCGAGCAGCCGCTTGTATTCGGCATCGGTGGAGCGGCGCACCGGGGCCGAAGACGGTGCTGGGGCGGCTGTGTGACATCTACGGCCTGTCGTGCCTGGAATCGGCGAGGGGCTGGTTTCTGGAGAACGGGCTGCTGGAGGGCACGAAGGCGCTGGCCATCCGCAAGGAGGCGGTGGAGGAGCTGTGCGCGGAGGTCAGCCCGAACGCGGTGGCGCTGGTGGACGCGTTCGGGACTCCGGACACCTGCCTCGCTGCGCCCATCGACCTGGGCCGGCTGGCGCCATGGGTGAACGGTTGAGAGCTGGGGCCGCTTATGCCCCGGCCGCTCCGCCGCTGTTGGCTCGAGCTCCCAGCCGCTCCAGCATCGTCAGCCAGCTCGCGAAGTGGGGGCACGCTCGCCGGACGGCATCCAGGCCGATTCGCGCCAACGCCGCCGGGCCATAGAATGTCTTGTCGTACCTGGGGAAGAGCTGGATGAGCCGCTTCGAGGGAGCGGTCTCCGGTGAGTCGTTGATGTGCTCGGGCGTCTCGAAGGCATCACGAATCTTCTGGAGCTGCTGAAGCTGCTGCGGAGTCGCGCCAAGGACGGTACCGGTTGAGGTCACATCGCTGAAGAGGAGCCCCTCGAACTCGTGCATCTGGAGGTACGGCACGAAACGGGCGTCACCGATGTCGGCGGCAAGGGCTGCTTCCAGCCTCGATATCCACTCCTGGATGCCCAGACTCCCACGCTGTGCCGCGGGCCGGGGAAAGTCCTCGGGCAGGGCGTAGTAGTCGAACATGGTGGAGACCAGCGCCTGTCTGTCCTGCGCCAACCAGCGCTGGATGTCCTGCTTTGCCTTTGCGTAGCGAACCAGTCCTCCACGGTGGATGTGTTGCTTGCGCCGTCCCGTTTCGACGCACCGAGCGACCACGAAGACCTGATGCTGGCCCAGATGGGGCGCCAGCAGATCCCGCACGAAGGTTTCCTCGGTCTGTCCCTCGACGATGATGTTCAGCCGATTCACCTGGAGGGCCTCCCACCCAGGACATTCTTCATCCACAGCTCGCCCAGGCTGTACTCCTCCATCCACTGCGCGAACTCAGTGGGGGCAAGCCGCTTGAACACCGACTGTCCGTCACGGCGCTCCACGACGATCAGATCCTCCAACTCCAGCAGATCGATGAGCGTGACGGACTGGGTGGCGAGGATGAGCTGAGTTCGGGTCGAAGCGCTCCGAAGCAGGGAAGCCAGGACGTTGATGGCGTAGGGGTGCAGCCCCAGCTCTGGCTCGTCGATGAGGATGGTGGAGGGCAGCGCTGGCTGGAGCAGCAACGTTGCGAGGCAGATGAAGCGCAGCGTGCCATCCGAGAGCTGATGCGCCAGGAACGGAAAGTCGGAGCCCTGCTCTCGCCACTCCAGTTCGATGGAGTTCGGCGAGAGCGGCGACGGGCGAAGCAGGAAGTCATCGAACGTGGGCATCACCAGCCGGACCGCATCGCGGATGCGCTCGTAATCGGCACGGTGCTGCACCTGCATTCGATAGAGGAAGGCCGCTAGATTTCCCGCGTCAGGCCTCAAGAAGAGGTTGTCGTTGATGGCGCCCACGCGCTTGACGTTCGCCGCGTCGCTCGTGTCGTGGAAGTGGTAAACGCGCCAAGACTGAATCGATGAAGCAACCGTAGCAGAGTGCACGGGTAGAGGGCCTTCAGCGTTCGAAACGATGCTCTCCGCGTGCCCCATTCCATGGCCGTCATAGGGATGTTGGCTCCCAGCAAGCCAGTACGACTCCTCGGAAAAGATCAGCCGATTATCCACGGTGGGAACAAGGCTGAGGAAATACTCATTCTGACCGAAGACGAACTCGGCCTTCAGTTCGGGCGTCGTCCGGCGCCCATAGTGGAGTAGCGCATCCGGCCCCCCGCGCTGCGCGACGTGGAGTTGAAGCCGCCCCTCAATCAACTCATTCAAGAGCCGGAAGAACGCGATGAAGTTGCTCTTCCCCGCGCTGTTCGCGCCAATGAGGACATTGAGCCGCCGAAGCTCCAGGTGCTTCAGCGACCGGATCGACTTGAAGCCTTCAATGGTCAGCTTCTCGAGTTGGGCCATGCCGGACTCACTCCCGGAGTCGATGCGGTGCTGCGACAGCCCCTGGCAGGAAGGAGGCAGACGGGTGGGGCATCCGGCACCGCTTATCGCATCCGGCACCCGACAGGGGAAGGACCGGCGCATAGGGAAGCTCCGCAGAAGAGCAGCCGACACGCCCTCGTCCGACCAGCGAGGCTGGCGCCATGAGGTGAACGGTTGCGTTGAGGGAAACGGCTCCGTTCTCAAACCGACCATGAGCAAATTGTCGTGGACACAGTCACGCAGCACAATCGTGGATCGCCGTCGGCGAAACCCGCCCCACGCATGCCTCGCGAGCCTCCCATCGTCCTGCCCGTCACCCTGCCGTTGCTCGGGCACGCCAACCCGTGGGCGCTGCTCCTCGCGAAGGAGGAGGGCCACTCCCTCGCCACCGCCTCGCTCCTCTCCGAGCGCTATGCCCTGAAGAGTGACGAGAAGCCCTTCGTCCGCGAGCTGCTCAGCCGCAAGCGGAACATGTGGGTCTTCCGGTGTGACCAACGCCGCTTCGCGGGAGACTTCATCGTCGTGGACATGTCCGAGCCTCGCCCGGCGCGGCGCTGGGTCGTCGTCCTGGACCTCAAGTTGGGTGCACCGCTCGTGCTTGGCGGTGGCGGGGCCGGCATCCAGCTCACCCAGGCACAGCAGGCCGTGGACGCCCTCGCCGCGCGTCCGGGCGTCATCGCCCCGGGCATCCCCTACACGCTGGCCACCGGCGACAAGGCCGCCATCCTCGCCTTCCTGCGCTCGGGGCGGCACCCGCCACGCTCTACGTAGAAACCCCGCGAAAAAAGATTCGTCCACTTCCCCCACCCCACACGTTGAGGGGCAGATGCGGTGGATGATTCATGCGTGGACCCGGTGGCCTCCCAGGGCATGTGTGCATGAGCAGTGACGACGCCTCGGCCGGGGAGGACTCGTGGCTCGCCCGCTTCCATGCGGGGGAGGCGCACGTGCTCAATGCCTGCTACCGCGAACACTTCGACACCGTGTACCGCGCCGCCACTCGCGTCCTCTCCGGCGCGGACGCGGAGACCGTCGTCCACGACGTCTTCCTGCGCCTCGTCTCCGATGAAGCCGCGCGCCGCTCCTTCCGGGGAGGCTCTCTCTCCGCCTGGCTGCACACCCTCGCGCGCAACCTCGCCGTGGACACCGTGCGCAAGCGCCAGCGCGAGCAGAGCGCCCTGGACCGGCTCGCAGAGGAGCCCCGGTGGGACGACACCCCCGCGCCCCCGGAGCCCTTGATCGACGCCAGCGACTTGCTGGAGCGCTTCCGCCACGAGCGCCTCCCGCCCAAGTGGGTCCCCGTCTTCGAGGCCCGCTTCCTCCGTCAGCTCAGCCAGCGCGAGGCCGCCACCGCCCTCGGCATGCACCGCACCACCCTCGCCTACCAGGAGCTGCGCGTCCGCCAGCTCCTCAAGAAGTTCCTCCTCCCCCCGGAGGGTCGATGACTCCCGCCTGCGCCGAATCCCCCCTCGTCGACCGCCACTTCTCCGGCCGCATCCATCCGGGCGACGAGCAACGCCTGCGCACCCACCTCCCCGGCTGCACCTCCTGCCGCGAGCGCTACGAGCGTCACCTCCTCCTCGCCCGCCTGGACCCGCGCGCCCCCGACGCCCGCACCCGGCTGGCCCGGGGCCTGGGCCTCGACGCCCGCGAGCCCGCCTCGCCCTGGCGCCTCGCGCTCGTCCCTCTGGCCGTGGCGTGCCTGGCGCTCCTCATGGTCCGCATCCCCTGGAGCGGCACCAACACAGGCGATGACGGGTTCACCCCCCGCGGCGCCGGGAACGCCGTGGCGGAGGCGCGGCTGCGCGTCTACGCGGTGGAGCCCGGCGGGCACACCACCCTGCTCGGCTCCACGCTGCGGCCGGACCAGGAGCTGGCCTTCGCCTTCCGCAACCCGGACGCCCACCGCTTCCTCATGGTCTTCGCGCGCGACTCCGCCGGCCGCGTCTACTGGTACCACCCGAGCTGGACCGACCCGGCGGGCAACCCCTCGGCCCTCTCCATCCCTCCCGGTGAGGCAGCTCGCGAGCTGCCCGAGGCCATCTCCCACCCGCTAGCATCCGGGCCACTCTCACTCCACGCGGTGTTCCTGGACACGCCCCTGACCGTGCGCGACATGGAGGCGCTGCTTGCGAAGGACGACTCCCTCCAGTCCGTGCTCCCACCGGGCGCGGACGTCACGTCGCTGCAGCTTCAGGTCCTCCCATGAGCTCCGCCCTCCCGCTCCTCGCCCTGCTCGCCTCGGGCCTCGCGGGCGCTCCGACTCCCGAAGCCGGCCCCGCCACACCCCGCACCGCCTCCTTCGCGCTCATCATCGGCGTCAACCGTGGCAGCGAGCCGGACCAGCCCGTGCTGCGCTACGCGGATGACGATGCCGCGCGCTACCTGGACCTGTTCCGCCTGCTCGGCGCGCGCACGTACCTGCTCGCGCGCCTGGACGACAACACGCGCCGGCTGCACCCGCAGGCCGCCGCCGAGGCGCTGGACCCGAAGCGCGCCGAGCTGACCACCGCCGTGAAGCGGCTCTCCGAGGACATCACCCTGGCTCGCAGCCGCGGCGTGCAAACCGTCGCCTACGTCGTCTACGCGGGCCACGGCAACGTGCGCAACGGCGAGGGCTACGTGAGCCTCGAGGACGGCCCCCTCACCGCGCCCATGCTGTCCGACCAGGTGGTGGGCGCGCTCGGCGCGGACCGCGTCCACCTCATCGTCGACGCGTGCTACTCGTACTTCCTCGCGTACAGCCGGGGCCCCGGTGGGCAGCGGCGGCCGCTGCCGGAGGGCTTCACCCGTGCGGTGGGCCTCGCGCAGGCGGACAACGTGGGCCTGCTCTTGTCCACCTCCTCCGCGCGCGAGAGCCACGAGTGGGAGGCCTTCCAGGCCGGCGTCTTCAACCACGAGGTGCGCTCGGGCCTGTTCGGCGCGGCGGACGCGGACGGCGACGGCCAGGTGAGCTACCGCGAAATCGCCGCCTTCGTGGAGCGCGCCAACGCCGCCATCCCCAATGACCGCTTCCGCCCCCAGGTCCACGCGCGCCCGCCCAGGGACTCCGAGCAGCTCGTGGACCTGCGCCCCGGCCTCCAACGCCGTCTGGAAGTCGAGGGCTCGAAGGGCGCGCACTACGTCCTCGAGGACGCCAACGGCGTGCGCCTGGCCGAGTTCCACAACGCGCCCGGCCAGTCCCTGCGACTGCTGCGGCCTCCGCCTCGCGGCCCCGTCTTCCTGTGGCGCGTGGGCGACGAGACGGAGTACCCCCTGCCCTCCGCGCCCGACGTGGTGAGCCTGGAGTCGCTCTCCGCCGAGCCCGTGCGGGTGGCCTCGCGCGGCTCCGCGCACGCGGCCTTCCAGCACATCTTCACCCTCCCCTTCAGCCACGCGTCCGTCACCGGCTTCCAGTTCCCCTCTGTCATCTCGCCCCCTCCGTCGGCGTCGGGCCCGTGGCTCACGCGCACGCGGCTGGGCTGGAGCGGCGTGGCGCTCGGCGTGGCGTCCTCCGGCGTGGGCCTGTGGTCCACGCTGAAGGCGCGAGACCTCCGGGACGGCATCACCCCGGACGTGTCCCAGGCCGAAGCGGCCACGCGCAACAGCCGCATCCGGAGCCTCAACTCCCGGAGCGGACTCCTCTACGGACTGGGCGCGACGGCGGTGCTCGGCGGAACGCTGCTGCTGCTGTGGCCGGAGGCGGAGACGCTGCCCATGGCCGACCTGAGCCCCTCGGGCGCCACCCTTGGCCTGGCGGGCGAGTTCTGATTCGTCCGGCGCACCCTGCCGCGACGTTGAAGCGGCGGAGGCTGAACTTGAAGACACCCACGAAGCGCTCTTCGCGCGCCCTACCCCTGCTGCTGCTGCTCGGTGCCTTCCTGACCACCGGCTGCATCGACCTCGTGAAGGAGGAAGAGCGGCCCTGCCCCTGCGCCGAGGGCTGGACGTGCTGCGCCGATGCCCAGCTCTGCGTCGCGGACGCCACCCAGTGCGAGCGGCTGCGGCCGCCGCCCTCGCGGACCGCGCCCTCCGCTCCGCGCCAGCTCGCCGTCGTCCCGAAGGTCCGCGCGGCGGAGCTCGCCTGGTTCGAGCCCGAGACGAACGGCGGCAGCCCCATCACCGGCTACGACGTGCGGGCCGACCCGGCTGAAGAAGGAATGGCGGTGACGGTGGAGGGACGCACCGCGCGGGTGACGGGACTTCGCGCGGGCGCGACGTACCGCTTCACCGTGGCCGCGCGCAACGCGGAGGGCGTGGGCCCGGCCACGACTTCGCAGGCCCGGCGGCTGTCGGATGTGCCGGAGGCGCCCGTGGGCCTCGTCGTGGAGCGCGGCGATGGACAGGCCCGCGTCACCTGGGCGCGCCCTCCCTCCGACGGCGGACTGGGCATCCTGCGCTACGTGGTGACGGCGCACCCCCGGGGCTCGAGCGTCGAGACGAGCGGCTCGGAGCTGACGGCCGTGGTGGACGGCCTGCCCAACGGCGAGGCCACCACCTTCACCGTGCTCGCCGTCAATGACGTGGGCGCGGGACCCGCGTCCGAGCCCTCCGCGCCCGTGGTGCCGGCCCGCAGGCCCCGCGAGCCCGCGTCCGTGCACGCCGTGCCGGGCGTGCGCAGGGTGTCCTTCTCCTGGCAGGCGCCCACGGAAACGGGCGGACTGCCCGTCACCGGCTACGTGGCGACGCTCATCCCCGGCGGCGCCAGCCAGCAGCTCGACAGCGCCACCACCACCGCGTCCTTCACGGGCCTGGAGGACGACTCCGCCTACCGCGTCATCGTGGCCGCGGTGAACGAGGTCGGCCCGGGGGGCACCACGGACTCCGAGCTGGTGTTCACGCCCACGATTCCCGGTGAGCCCCTGCGCGTGGAGACAAAGCCGGGGGTGCGCTCCATCACGCTGACCTGGGCGCCGCCGGAGTCCGACGGGCGCTCCCCCCTCACCGGCTTCACGGTGACGGCCCTGCCTTCGCTCGCGCACGTGGAGGTGGGCCCCGACGCGCGCGAGGTCCTGCTGGAGAACATGCCCAGCACGCAGGAGCAGTCCATCACCATCACCGCGAACAACGCGGTGGGGAGCGGCTCCGTCGGGGCGTCCATGCGGGCGCGCCCGTTGCCCGCGCCCGTGGCGCTGGCGAAGCTGGGAGTCTCCCCGGAAGCGAGCGGCTGCCGCTCCGTGTCCTACGAGCTGCGCCAGGTCGATGGCGAGCGGGCCGACGTGCTCGTGGAGGTGGACGCCGACGGAGACGGGACGTTCACCCGCGCCATCCAGGCGGGCGGCGACACGCTGGAGCGGATGTCGGGCCTGGTGGCGCTGGAGACCACGGCCCAGGGCCGCGCGCATACCTTCCACTGGAACCGCTCACGCGACATCCCCGGTGCCGCGGCGACCGCCCGGGTGCGAGTCACCGCCGCCGTGCCCGGCACCCCGTCCGTGAGCCAGACGCTGCCCGTGTCACTGGAGGCCGCGAGCCGGCGCTGCGAGCTGGACCTGGACTCCAGCCCCACGAAGCAGGCGCCCGTGAGCCCCGGCTATGGCGCGAAGGACCTGGCGCTCGGCGACTTCGACCGTGACGGCAAGCCGGACCTGGTCGTCCTCCACGACGGCGACGCCGGCATCAGCTTCCTGGCGGGACAGGGCAACGGACGCCTCGGGCGCCCCATCCCCAACCTCTCCCCGCTGACCGGTGACACGCTGGCCGCCGCGGACCTGAACGGAGACGGGCGGCTGGACCTGATTGTCGTCGACGGCGACATCCACTACTCAACGAGCGTGAGGGTGGCGCTCGGCGCGGATGGGTCCGGGTTCTTCATGGCGCCGGTCTCCCTCTCGCTGGGGGTCACGGGCAACTTCAAGCCCACCGCCCCCGTGGTGCGAGACCTGGACGGCGATGGCACGCCGGAAGTCGTCGTGTCCGACACCAACACCCTGTTCGTGTTGCGCCACACGGGGGGAGGCCGCCTCGCCGTGGCCTTCACGGCGCCCGTCATTCCCCAGGGCTCCGTCGTCGTGGGAGACTTCGACGAGAACGGCGTCCAGGACGTGCTGGTGGTGGGTGACACCTTCCACGCCCTGAGGGGCCGGGGCCAGCTCGCCTTCACCCCGGAGTACGTCGGCGTGCTGGGAGGCCGCGTCCCGTCCGCCGCGTCCGGGGACTTCAACGGCGACGGCCATCTGGACCTCGTCGCGCTCGTGCGGGGCTCGAACTCGGGCTGGGAATCGAAGAAGACGGTCCTCCAGCTGCTGCCGGGAGACGGTGCTGGCCATTTCCTCGAGCCCGTACCGCTGCTCGAGCGTGACAACCTGAGCACGCTGGAAGACGCCGCCTCGCTCGTCGCCAGCGACGTGGATGCGGACGGACACCTGGACGTGGCCTACGTGAGTGGTTTCCATGACGTCGTCACCGTGCTCCGCGGAAAGGGCGATGGCACCTTCGAGCGCCAGGACCTCGCGGCGCAGCGGTATCCCACGCGCATCGCGGTGGCGGACTTCGACGCCAACGGCAGGAATGACCTGGCCGTGCTCTCCAAGCGGGATGACGTGCGCGTGCTGCGCGACCTGGAGGTTCCCTCGCGGCCGGTCATCGGCGCCTCCGCCGTCACCGCGGACTTCGACGGGGACGGTTGGAACGACGCAGTCTCACTGGTGGGCAACGCGCTCCAGGTGCACCTCACCCGGGCGGGAGAAGGACTCGTGGCGGGAGGCGCCTCGCCCACCCCCGAGGGCACCTGGCGGCTGCTGGCTGGCCGCTTCGACGCGGACGCCACGGTGGACCTGGTCGCGATGACCTACACCGAGCTCTCCGGGGGCATCGGGGTCCGGAAGCTCTTCCTGCTGCGGGGCTCGGGCACGGGCACGTTCTCCAGCGCCGAGGAGATTCCCACCGGAGGCAGTCCCGTCGGCATGGCCGCCGGAGACGTGGATGGGGATGGGAAGCAGGACCTGGTGTGGCTCCACTACCTCCAGAGCGCTTACGACGTGAGGCTGTTGCGTGGCCAGGGAGATGGCACCTTCGAGCCCGGCGCCCAGATTGTCACCCATTCCAACATCACCGGGCTGACCCTGGGGGACCTGAACGCCGATGGCAGGGCGGACCTGCTGACGGTCCGCAGCGCCTACGACCTGTCCCTCTACGAAGGGCGGGCGAACGGCACGATGGTCAAGGTCGCGGAGTACGCCCCGCACGTGCCCAACTTCAGCTGCCAGGGGTCGGCCTACCCGCTCCTCGACGACCTCGACCAGGACGGGGACAAGGACATCATCGTCGGCTGTCAGGGCCCCCAGGGCGGCGTGCTTCCGCTGTGGAACCAGGGCGGGTTCTCGTTCTGGAACGGCACCTACCTCCCCATCTACGGGGACGTGTACGGGCTCACCGCGGGGGACCTGGACGGAGACGGAGCACGGGAGCTCATCGCCGCCGCCTCGTCAAACGAGGCCCTCTGCGTCCTGACGTTCGAAGGGTTCACCAGCTACAAGCCCCCGGCGTGCTTCGGGACCCTGCCCCACCTGTGGATCCTGGCCACCGACGTGGCCCTGCTGGACGTCGAGCACGACGGCTTCCCCGAGGTGCTCGGCAGTGGCGTCGAGGCCGGCTCCACCCTGCTGCGCCTGCGGTGAGCGGCGGCGCGCAGGTGCTATCCTGGAGGGCTCCAAGCCCATGGCCCAGGAGCCCTCCAGCCCGCCGGTGAAGGCGCCTCACGACGACGACTTCGCCGTGTCCCTGCCCCGGCTCATCCTCATCCGCCTGTGGTCCATGGTCCTCGAGCTGCTCACGCGGCTCGGGGACCTCGCGGTGCTGATATGGCGTCCCCGGCTGCTCGGGCCCTACCTGGGCCTGTGGCTGCGCGAGGCGCTCGTGTCTCCCTACCGGGTGCGCCGCTCCTTCGAGCTGACGCGCCTGCTCCAGGCCAGCGGGCAGACCTTCAACGAGCTGATGTACGGCGAGACGCCCGTGCACACCGCGCTGTCGCTTTTCCGCAAGGCCGGGCTCGGGAAGGACGGCCTCCTGGTGGACCTGGGCGCGGGGCGCGGGCGCACGCTGCTCGCCGCTCGGTGGCTGGGTGCGCAGGCTCGCGGTGTGGAGCTGCTCCCGGGCCATGTCGCCCTCGCCGCCGGGCCGCTGCAGCGCGCGGGCGCACAGCTCGTCGTCGGTGACGCGACGCTCGCGGACCTGCAGGACGCCACCCACGTCTTCACCAACTGGACGGCCCTCACCCCGGAGACGCGCGCCCGACTCGTGGAGCGCTTGCGCACCTGCCGCCCCGGCACGCGCATCCTCACCGTGACGCGACCGGTGGAGTGCCAAGGATTCACCGTCCTCTCCCGCCACCGGATGCTCTTCACGTGGGGACTCGAATCCGTGTGGATTCACGAGTACCGTGGCTGACCAGGTCACTCCCGTCACTGAGTGACGCAAGACTTCCGGGCCGAGGCACCGTGGGCCCGAGACAACCAGGAGCACAAACCAAATGAAGGCATGGATGGCTGTGGTGGCGCTGGCGGTGGTTCCCCTCGTCGGGTGCGGTTCCTCGCGCGAGCTGAACAAGGCCCGCATCGAGGCGAACACGGCGCGCAAGGACGCGGACTCGCTGCGCGCGGAGAACAAGGCGCTCCAGGAAAAGGTCACCGAGCTGGAGGGTGAAGTCGCGTCGCTGACGAAGGAGCGCGACGAGCTGAAGGTCGCCGCCGAGCAGGCCGCCAGCCCGGCCGCCGTGCCGGCCTCCGGCAAGAAGCGCAAGAAGTAGGCGCGAGGAAGCCCTGGGAATGAGCGGGACACAGCGCACCATCGCGGTCCACGTGCACGACGGCTGTGACGTGTACGTGGGCCGGGCCTTCCGCGCCTACGCGAAGCCGAGCCCCATCAACCCGGTGCCCGGCCGCTTCGGCAATCCCTTCAAGCCCGGAGGCGTGCGCACTCCGGGCGCGATGTTCCGCACCTACTTCGCCCCGTGGCTCGCCGCGCTGCCGGAGGACGAACAGGCACGCATCCGCGAGGAGGCCCTGCACCGCATGGGCCCCGACGCGGACGCCTTCGAGTCCTTCCGCTGGTACTTGGAGCTGCGCGCGAAGCACGACGCGGACTACCGCGCCGCCGTGCTGGGCCTGCGTGGCAAGCGCCTGGGCTGCTTCTGCAAGCCCGGCCCCTGCCACGCGGACGTCCTCTCCAAGTGGGTGGATGCACAGCCCGCGAAGAAGGCTCGCCGGTAGCGCTACACTGCGGGCATGACCGCTCGACTCCACCTGCGCGCCTTTGCCCTGGGCTGCTCCCTGCTCCTCGCCCCCGCCGCAGGGAGCGCTCCCGCCGCCTCGAAGCCCGCCGAGCCGCGTGTCTCCATCATCGACATCCATGCACAGGTCTATGACCGGCAGCAGGGCGCCGTCGTGGACATGGACTCCGCGTCCGACCCGTACGGGATGAACGTGGATGCCTTCATCGTCGTGATGCTGCAGGGCACCCACGACGGGAGCGCGCCGCTGAAGCTCAAGCTCCAGGCCACCGCGCCGAAGGAGTCCTCCGAGGCCGGGGAGAGCCCCGGCTTCAAGGTGACGCAGACGCGCGAACTGCACTCGCTCGCGGAGAAGGGCGTCACCCAGGTGCCCTTCCTGATTCCCTACGCGTGCGCCTCGAAGGTGAAGCTCACCGTCACGCTGACGGGGCCCGGCATCAAGGACAGCAAGACGCTGGACACGTCCTTCCCCTGCGCCGAGTAGCTTCGCTTCAGCGCGACGAGAGGACGAACGGGTTGCCGTCCGGTTCCTTGAACTTCAGACAGGTCCCCAGGGCTGCCTGTCCTGGAGCGCGGTGCAGGCTGCGCTGCGCCGGCTCGAGCAGCGCCGGCTGGTGAAGGCCGACCGCGCCAGCCTCACCGCCGTGCCCGTCTACGAAGTCCTCCGGCCCAGGGTGCGCAGGTAGCGCTTCCGACATGTCGGCACGCGGCTTCCGACACGTCGCACGCATGCTTTCGACATTGGCGGGACGGACGGAGGCACGCGGCGCCAGAGGAGGAGGCGCGGCGGCGGGCCATGGCACATGCGCTGCACTGGGAGAAGGGCAGGCGCGAACGAAGGGCCTCGCGGCTCCCGACGCGCTCCCACCCACCTCCGCCTCCCGGCGAGAAGGAGCCGTGTCATGCCCACCGTGTCCGTCCCCAAGCCCACGAACGAGCAGCCCTCGCCGCAGACGACGGAGAGCCTCAAGGCCACGCTCATGAACCAGACCTCGGGGGTCCTCACCCTCGTGAGGTCGGCCACGGCCCTGCCGTGGGTGCAGTCTCCGCCGGGCACCATCGCGGCCGGCCAGTCCGGGCAGTTCGTCAGCCCGGGAGACTTCTCCAACGCCGCCAACGGCTACGTCGTCTACCAGGCGGCGAACGGCGCGACGTTCACCCTGGAGTGGGCCATCCCCTCCGTCGGCAAGAACAGCGTCACCTGGCAGACCGAGGGCGGCCTGTCCGCGCAGGAGAGCGGCTCGCTGGACGGCTGGAACGTGTCGGCCGCGTGGTTCATCTCCTGAGCGCCACCGGGCCTGCGCTCGGTGCTGGAGTAGAGTGAGCCGCCTGGCCCCGAGGCCCCCATGTCCCGCTCGCTCGCCGATGTCTCCACCGCCGCCCGCCCGCAACGGAGTGGTGGCTCGAAGGAGCCCCGCACCGTCCCGGCGCTGACCGTCGTGTCGCATCCCCTGTCCCGGCGTGTCGGCGAGCAGGTGCTGCTCGACGCCCTCACCGCCGGCAGGGGCGTGGAGCTGTCTCGCAATGGCCCGGACTTCACGCGTCCCGGCTCCGCGCTCGGCGAGCCGCTGCTGGACCCGTTCGTCAGCCGCAAGCCGCTGCACCTGGGCCCGGGCTCGCTGCCCGGCAGCGTGCGGCTGACCAACAGCGACGGCGGCACGCAGGTGAGCATCGCCGGCACGCCGATGCAGGGGACGTGGGAGCTGTCCCGCGAGGAGCTGACCGACGGTGTGCCGCTGGAGCTGGGCGGGCACGTGGTGGTGCTGCTGCACCTGACGGACCTCACCGAGGAAGCGCCCGCCGCCGACACGCTGGGCATGGTGGGCGAGAGCACCGGCGTGCGGCGGCTGCGCCGGCACATCGAGCGCGTGGCGGACCTGGACGTGCCGGTGCTGATTCGCGGCGAGACGGGCACGGGCAAGGAGCGCGTGGCCCAGGCCATCCACCAGCGCAGCCAGCGCCGGGACGGGACGTTCCTCAGCGTCAACCTGGGCGCCATCCCCAAGGAGCTGGCCGCCGCCGAGCTGTTCGGCACGCAGAAGGGCGCGTACACGGGCGCCACCCAGGGCCGCGACGGTTTCTTCCGCGCCGCGCACGGCGGCACGCTGTTCCTCGACGAGGTGGGCGAGGCTCCGCCCGAGGTGCAGGTGATGCTGCTGCGCGTGCTGGAGACGGGCGAGCTGTACCCCGTCGGCGGCAGCACCCCCGTCACCGTGGACGTGCGCCTGCTCGCCGCCACGGATGCGAACCTGGAGGAGCAGATTCGCGACGGCCGCTTCAAGGCGCCGCTGCTGCACCGGCTCGCCGGCTATGACATCCACGTGCCGCCACTGCGCGAGCGGCGCGAGGACATCGGCCGGCTGTTCCTCCACTTCGCCCGCGAGGAGCTGGAGGCGATTGGCGAGGCGCACCGGCTGGACAACGACGACGCGTACGCGGAGCCGTGGCTGCCCGCGCCGCTCGCGGTGCGACTGGTGCGCTTCGCGTGGCCCGGCAACATCCGCCAGCTTCGCAACCTGGCGCGGCAGCTCGTCATCGGCAGCCGGGGTCAGCCTCGGCTGCTGGTGGAGCCCCGGCTGGAGCAGGAGCTGGAGGCCGCGGCCCGGAAGGCTCCGGCCAATGCGCTGTCCGGCGGCGCACCGACGCCCGTCATGGCGCCACTGGCGGACAGGGTGGCGCTGTCCCCGAGCCCCGGGGCGGCCTCCTCCGAGCCCGCCCCCGAGAAGACCGCGCCGCGACGGAAGGCGTCGCAGCTCACCGAGCAGGAGTTGCTCACCGCGCTGCGGGAGAACGACTGGGACCTCAAGGCCACGGCGGAGGCGCTCGGGATTGCGAGGCCCTCGCTGTACGACCTCATCGACAAGAGCCCGAACCTGCGCACCGCCGGGGACTTGAGCACGGAGGAAATCACCCGCTGCTTCCAGGAGTGCGACGGCGACCTGGACGCCATGGTGCGCCGGCTGGAGGTGTCCCGCCGCGCGCTGGGCCGGCGCTTGAAGGAGCTGGGCCTCACGCCGCGGAACACATGACGCGTCCCCGTCAGCGCTTCACACCGGCGACAGGCGTGAGCGCGTAGTGGCGCATCTCCTCGATGCGGCCGATGTAGGGGCGAATCTCCGCGAAGAAGCGCGTGAACTCCGGGCTCTTGCGGAAGCCCTGCATGTGGCCCTCGGCCGAGTCCCACTGGATGCGGAGGATGAAGCGCGTGGCGTCCTCCGTGCAGCGCGACAGCTCCCAGCCCAGGCAGTGGGACGACTCGAGGAGCGCGCCCTGCGCGCGGGTGTAGCTGGCGATGAACGCTTCCGCGTCGGACTCGGGAATGGTGTAGCGGATGTATTCGACAATCATGCGGTGTTCCTCCGGGCTGCCGGTCGGGGTGCTTCGATGCGGGCGCCGACTTCGTCCGCCAGGCGCAGGCCCCAGTCGTAGAGCGCCTGGAGCGTGGGGCGCGCGGACTCGCCCCGGGGTGTCAGCGTGTAGAAGACCTGCTTCCCCGCGCCGGGCCGGGTGACGCGCTGGATGAGCCCCTGCTCCTCCAGCTCGCGCAGCCGCTGGGTGAGCATCTTCTCGCTCATGCGCGGTGTCAGCCGCCGCAGCTCCGCGTACCGCAGCGGCGCTTCCTTCAGCCGCGCGAGCATCACGACCTTCCACTTGCCCCCGAGCACCTCCAGCGCGAGCTCGACGGGACAGTTGAAGGTCCGGTTCAGGGAAGAGGCCATGTCCGCCCTTCCCTATCCCCCACTCTCGCCGCAATCAACGAACCATCCGGTGCGTGGACGGCGCGGGAAGTGCACGGACACATCCCGGACGCGGGTGCACCGGACGGGTCGCACGACTTTCGCGCGGGGCTCATGCCGGGCCCTGTACGCTGGCGCCGCGTCGTGAAACGGGAGGGAACCGACATGCACAAGCGATACGCCGTGGTGGCAGTGGTGGCAGTGGTCTGGGGAAGCGCCTGCGCGACGCGCTCGAAGGGCGCGGAGGCCGGCGAGCCGGAGACCGTCACCCTGGAATCCCCGGGCGCTGGAGCACGGGACGGGGGGCTCTGCAGTAGCAGCCTGCCCATCACCGTGAAGCTGGACGACTCGGGGAAGAAGAAGTTCGACCCGTCGCCCGGCTCCGATTGGCGGCTGTGCAACGCCGGCACGCTGACCCTGACGAACGACCTGTCGTACACGGCCTGCGTCGTCATCGTCGATTCCGAGGGCAAGAACGCCGTGACGCCGAAGAGCGTGTCGGCCTCCGGGGGGAAGGTGGACATCGGCGCGCCCGCGGATGGCGACTACAAGCTCGGCGTCTGCCAGCAGAAGGGCGGCAACTGCACCAGCGGCTGTAACAACCTGACGAGCACCGGTGAGGGCGAGGGCGTCACCGACACCATCAAGGGCAACCTCAGCGTCGTCACCTCGGGGTAGCGCGCGTCAGGCGGGCCTGCTCTCGCGCCAGGACCCGCTTCCGTGCGTCGTCCCCCGACAGCACGCGCGTGAGCTCCTCACGGGCCACGCGCCACTGCTCCTGACGGCGGGGCGCCGCCGCGTCGGGCAGCTTCACCCGCTCGGCCAGCAGGGCACCGCGCACGGCCAGCGCCTCCGCCCACGTGGGCCGCGCCGCCACCGCCGCCTCCGCCAGGGTCAGGCCCCGCTCCAGCGCGGGCGTCGCGTCCTTGCCGGCACGCGAGCGCCACTCGCTCCACGTGAGGCAGAACCGGGCGAAGGCCGTGCGTGACTCCGGACGCGCGGGCTCCAGGTCCACGGCCTTCTGGAAGGACCGGGCCGCGGCGTCGAAGTCCTCGTCGCGGCCCTGCCCCTTGCACGCCCGCGCGTGCGCCTCCACGGCCTGCGTCTCGCCCAGCAGCAGCCACGCCTGGGCCAGCCCCGGGTTGAGCGCGAGCGCACGGCGCAGCGCCTCTGTCGCCTGCTTCAGGGGGCGAGCCGTGTCGGCATCGCGTCGCAGCGCGTGGGCTGCCTCCACCCGGTGCACCGCGCCCAGCCACATCCACGGCTGTGGCACGTCCGGCAGCAGCGTCACGGCCCGCTGGAGCGCCGCCTCCGCCGCGCGCACGGCGGGCAGCGGAGAGTCGGTGCCAGCGAGCAGGACTTCCGCGTGCCACGCGTGGACCTCGCCGAGGTTGTTGTGGGCGAAGCCCTGGCCAGGTGCCACGGCGATGGCCTGCTCGAAGGCCTCCACGGACTGGCGCAGCAGGGACTGCGCGTCGTCGCCCCGGTCCCAGGCGTCCTTCGCCTGCTCGAAGAGGATGGTGCCCACGCCGTTGTGCAGCGGCGGCAGCTTCGCGTTGATGGAGACGCCCCGGCGGTAGGCCTCCAGGGCTCGCGCCCACTCCGGCTCCGCGTCCCTTCCCGAGTCCCGCAGGCGCCGGGCCCGCGCCTCGTACACCTCGCCCGCGTAGAACCAGGAGGCGAGGAGGCTCGGGTTGAGGGTGCACGCGCGCTCCATCGCCTCCGCTGCGCGGGCCAGGTCGCCGTCCGCGTCCTGCGCGCGCGGGTGCGAGGCACGGGACACGTACGCCTGCCCCAGGTTGGTCCACGCCTCGGCGCGGCGCGCGTCCAGGTCCACGGCGGTGCGGAAGGCGTCCACGCTGCGGTCTCGGTACGGGAGCGCGTCTCCGCCCGCGCCGTCCTCGGAGTCGGCCCACACCTTGAAGACGAGACCCAGGTTGATGTGGAAGTCGAAGTCGCGCGCTTCCGTGGGAATGCGCTCGAAGGTGGCGACGGCTTCGCGGAGCAATTCGCGCACGTCCTGCCCCTGCTCCTGGCGGTAGTTGGCGCGCTGCCACGAGTCCAGCGCCAGTTCCGTCAGCGCCTTCGGCTCCGTCGGTGCGAGCAACACGGCCTCCCGTGCCGCCGCCAGCGCCTTGTCCAACAGGGGCTCCACCTCCTTGCCCTGCCGGGAGTGCTGCTCGGCGAGGCGGCGGTGGAGCGCGGACTCCAGCACGTGGCTCATCGCATCGTCGCGAGCCGCCGTGAGCGCGCGTCCCACCGCCTCCACGCCGCGCGTGTACGGAGGCAGCACGTCGCCCTGCCCGTACACCTCCACGACGAGCGACTCGTACTCGAGCAGCGTCAGCGCCCGGTGGACGGCGGGCACGCTGCGGCCGATGTCCGCGGCCTCGGCATAGGCGCGGCGACCGGCGTCGAAGTCGACGCGCGCGCCCTCGCGGTCTCCCGCGTTCCAGCGCCGCAGGGCCCGCGCGAGGTGGATGTCACCGCGCAACAGCGGCGCCTCGTGGAACCCTGGCAGCCGCGTGCCGAGCGCGGCCAGTTTCGCGAGCGCGTCGTCGGGGCGGTCCTCGTGCGAGGCGCGCAGAGCCTCGACGTACTCGGGGGCGGGCACCTCCGCGCCCTCGCTGCGACGGAGGAAGTCCAGCGTGGGAGCGCGGTAGCGGGCCTCCACCTCGCGCAGGCGGGCCTCGCGACGCGCGGCGTCCCGCAGCCGCTCCGCCTCCAACCGCTGCGCCTGGTAGAGGTGGCCGAAGACGAGCGCCAGCGCGTACGCCACGCGCGGCTCCTGGTAGCCCCGCGCCCATGCGGCCTCCAGGTGCTCTCGGGCGCGGGCCTCGTCTCCGAGCGCGAGGAAGCCGCGTCCCAGCGCGTAGTGCCCCGGCCCTTCCGCCACGGGGCCCGCGTCGCGCATGGCGGACTCGATGTCGCGCATCCGCGCGCGGAGGGCCTCGCGGTCGGCGCGCGTGTCGTGCAGCGGCGCGGTGCCGGAGTAGCGGGCCTGCGCTTCGATTCGCTCCACGCCCTCCGTGAAGCGGCGGGCCAGCGCCTCGCGCTGTGTGACTTCACGGCGGGCGAGCACGGCCTGCCCCAGCGCGAGCGACACGGCGAGCAGCGCGACGGACGCGGTGGCCACGGCGCGGCGGTGCCTGCGCAGCCACTTGCGCGCGCGGTAGCCGGGGCCGGTGCGCGCGAGGACGGGCGCGCCGTCGAGGAAGCGGCCCAGGTCCTCGGCCAGCTCGCGCGCGGAGCCGTAGCGGGCGGAGCGGTCCTTCTCCAGGCACTTGAGGGTGATGGCCTCCAGGTCCGCGGGGATGTCCCTGTCGAGCGCGCGCGGCGGGCGGGGCTCGGCGGTGGCGATGTTGCTGAGCACCTCCAATCCGTTGTCGCCGGGGACAGGAGATTGTCCGGTGAGCAGCGCGTAGAGGGTGGCGCCAAGGCTGTAGACGTCGGCACGGCGGTCCAGCCGCGTGACTTCACCCCGGGCCTGCTCGGGGGACATGTAGTGCGGCGTGCCGAGCACCGTGCCGGTGGCGGTGGCGCCGTCCTTCCAGTCGCGGGCGAGGCCGAAGTCCATGACGTAGGGCTTGAGGCCACCTTCGGGGCTGCGCTCGACGAGGACGTTGGAGGGCTTGAGGTCGCGGTGGATGAGGCCCGCGCGGTGGGCGGCGTGGACACCCTCGGCGGCGTCGCGGAGGAGCATGGCCTTCTGCTCCACGGTGAGCGCGCCCACGAGCACGTTGAGCGGCTGCCCGTCCACGTACTGCATGGCGATGTAGACGCGGCCCTGGACTTCGCCGACCTCGTACACGCGGCACACGTGTGCGTGGTCCACGCGGGCCTGGGCGCGGGCCTCGGAGACGAAGCGGCGGGAGAGCTCGGCGTCATCGTCGCGGACGAACTTGAGCGCGACGTGGCGGCGCAGGCGCGGATCCCACGCGAGGAACACGCGCCCCATGCCTCCCTGCCCGAGGAAGCGCACGGGTTGGTAGCGGTCCCAGCCGGGGACGGGGAACGCGGGTTCGTCGGCGCGGAGGGCGGCCTCGGGCTCTCGGCCGGTGGTCGCGGCGGGTGGGGGCGCGGGGCTCACCGCGGCGGTGCCTGGAGGAAGCGTGTCGCTAGAGCGTGGATCCGAGCGTGACGCGGGCTTCACGGCGGCGATACCCGGAGCCTGCGTGTCGTCAGTGCGAAGTTCCGCAGCGCCTACCGCGCACGGCATGGGTGGGCCGGCGGCGGGCGCGAGCGTGTCCGCGCCCACGGTTCCAGAGGCCTTGCTTGCATCCGCCCGGGCTTCGTGGCGCAGCAGGATGAGCGAGTCCTCGGAGATGCGGCCCTGTTCCCGCAGCAACTCCAGCGGGCCCAGTCCCCTGCGCGCGGCCTCCGTACGCAGGGCCTCCACCTCGTCGCGGGACAGCACGCCTTCCGCGAGCGCATGGCGCAGCTCTGCTTCGTATTGCTCACTCACGGGTGGATGGGGCCTCCACTGCCGAGCGTACTGGAGCGCACTCTGCCCGTCGAAGACCGCCCCGGCCGAAGCGGATACGCGTCCGGATGAACAGCGGTGAACCGGACACGGCGCATCCGGGCCTCTCCAGCCCCAGCGCGCACGCTATATAGCCGCGCCATGTCCACCCTCATCCTCAGTGCGAAGGACCTGCGCAGCCTCTACACCGTCGAGCTCGGCCTCTCCGCCGTCGAGCGCGCCTTCCGCGCCCACGGCCTCGGCGAGGCGCTCATGCCTCCCAAGGTCTACCTCTCCCTGCCGAAGTACGACGGCGACTTCCGCGCCATGCCCGCGTTCCTCGACGGCTCCGCCGGCGTGAAGTGGGTCAACGCCCATCCGCGCAACCCCGAGAAGCACAACCTCCCCACCGTCCGCGCCCTCTACATCCTCAGCGACCCGGACACCGCCTCCCCGCTCGCCATCCTCGACGGCACCCTGCTCACCGCCTGGCGCACCGGCGCCGCGGGCGGCGTCGCGTCCAAGTTCCTCGCGAAGAAGGCCCCGCGCACCCTCGGCCTCGTCGGCTGCGGCGTGCAGGCCCGCGTCTTCATCGACGCCCACCGCGCCATCTACGGCGAGCTGGAGTTGCTCCTCGCGGACGCGTCCGAGGCCGCCGCCAAGGCCCTCCAGGCCGAGAAGGGCGGCCGCATCGTCAGCCTCCAGGAGGCCTGCGGCGCCGACATCGTCTGCACCTCCACCCCCGTGCGCGCCCCCATCGTGAAGCGCGAGTGGATCCGCCCCGGCACCCACATCAACGCCATGGGCGCCGACGCCCCCGGCAAGCAGGAGCTGGACGCGCGCATCCTCACCGACGGCCGCGTCTTCATCGACGACACCGAGCAGGCCACCCACTCCGGCGAGGTCAACGTCCCCCTCCACGATGGCCTCTTCAAGGAGGAGCAGATTGCCGGCACCCTCGGAGAAGTCGTCGCCGGCAGGAAACCCGGCCGCTCCGGGGACGAAATCACCGTCTTCGACTCCACCGGCCTCGCGCTCCAGGACGTGGCCCTCGCCCGCGCCCTCTACGACGTCGCCCTGAAGCGCGGCGTCGGCCAGCAGCTCGACATCGTCGGAGGCTGAAAGCCCGCCCCAGTCCCTGTCACAGACGCGTCTCGGAATACCGGGGTCAATCCCAACCCCCAGGCATACAGGGAAGTGTCCGAAAGCCGGCTACTGGACACTTCCAGTGAATCTAGAGTATTCCGCAGCCACGCGCTGAACTGAGGGGGACGTCCTTCCATTTCGCAGAGACAGCACCCGTCGGAGGGAGAGCGCATCTCCCCCGCGAGGGCCGCGCTGCGTCTTGCTGACCGCTCCGGAGGATTGGCGCGTGGTGTCAATTCCTGACACCCGCCGTCCCCTTGGAGCGTCATGCATCCCAATTCCTCACCGCGGCCCGCCGCGCGTCGCACCGGTCTGCTCGGACTGGTGGCGCTGGTGGTGTCCGTCCTCGCCCTTCCCGCGTCCGCCCAGACGCAGACCAACACCCAGGCCACGCAGCGCGCCATCAACTTCCTCAGCGCGGACGTGGCGCACTGGACCGCCGAGAACAACTGCGTGGCCTGCCACCGCCAGGGCGCGGTGGTGTACGGCATGGCCAACGCCAAGGCCAACGGCTACGACATGGGCGTCGTCGTCGCCAACGGGCGCACCAACACCCAGAACCTGGAGCTCTTCGCCCAGCGCCTCAAGACGGACCAGCTGGCGAACGGCTCGTGGCTTCACGAGGGCACGTCGTTCCGCAACGAGAAGACGTCCTTCTCCACCTTCGGCCTGGCCGGGTACGACCAGAACGTCTCCACCCAGTACAGCGCGGGGCTCGTCGCCGCGGCCAACTGGGCGCTCACCTCGCAGGAGGTCAGCGGCCGGTGGCCGTCGGACCACGCCCTCTTCCCGGTGGACTACGGCAGCGTGCCCACCACCGCGCGCCTCATGACGGGCCTGGCCCAGGCGAAGCAGCGCGAGGCCCCCGCGAAGGCCGCGCAGTACCAGGCGGCGCTGGACCGGGCCGCCAGCTACCTGCGCGCCAACCTCAACAACGGTGACACCTCCGCCACCGGCAACGGCATGCCCTACACCTTCCAGGTGGCGTGGACCATCGTCGGCCTGAAGGCCGCGGGCCCCGGCCTCAATGGAGAGAACACCGCCGCCATCAACACGCTGGCCGACCGCCTCAGCGCCCGCGCCTCCACCGCCGGCGTCCCGGGCTGGGGCAACCTGGCCAACGAGGCCGCCAACGACTTCGCCACCGGCAGCGCCATCTACGGCCTGTGCCTCGCTGGCCGCGAGCCCGCCACGGACCCGCGCCTGCGCAGCGCGATTGAGTGGCTGAAGACGCGCCAGTCCGCCGACGGCAGCTGGCGCACCGGCTCCGCGACGTTCGACATCCCCACCACCTTCGCGGCCCTGGGCCTGTCCTGCTTCGGCGACTTCAGCGTGAAGGTCTCCGTGGTGGGCTCGGACCGGAAGGAGCTGCTCATCGACCACAATGCTCCGCAGACGGCCACCTTCACGTTCCGCGTGAAGAACCACGGCTACCAGGCGGACACGTACACGCTGAGCGTTCCCCCGGCCGGCCTGCCCGGGTGGTCCGCCGTGGTGAGCCAGCCCACGCTGTTCCTCGCCGCGGGTGACGAGGGCACCGTCAGCATCACCGTCACCGCGCCGCCGATGCTGTTCCCCGCGCTCACCAACGAGTTCACCCTCATCGCCGCCTCGGGTGGCGCGCCGGGCGTGTCCGGTCAGGCCCGCGTCAACGCGTACACCCCGCCGCTGCCTCCCGTGACGGGCCGTCCCACCGTCACCACCATCCAGACGCCCGCCACCAACGCCCACGTCATCATCGGCCAGGGCGCCACGCTGTCCGCGCGCGTGACGGACTCGGGCGCACCCGTCGTCGGCCCGGGCCGCGGCGTCGTCACCTTCTACGTCGCGGGCGTGCCCGTCGGCGCGGACCAGGACACGGACGGCGACGGCCTGTTCACCACCCCGTGGAATCCCGCCGTGGACAGCTGGACGGTGACGGGCACGCAGGACTACCGCGCGGTGTACTCCGGCGTGGAGCTGCAGGCGCCCCTGGCCAACCTGCTGGGCAGCACCGCCTCGCGCACGCTCATCATCGACCCGTTCCCCCACGAGACGCCGTCGGTCACCATCGGCAACCCGCCGGCCTTCACCCGTGAAACGACCCTGGACATCTGGGGCTACGCCACGCCGCGCGCCCCCGGCGCCTACGTCACCTACGCGGCCTTCATCGTGAATGGCGGCGCGCCCATCGTCCTCACGCCGGGCAACGGCGGCCTCATCTTCACCACCATCACCCTGGTGGAAGGCCCGAACATCATCACCATGACGGCGCGCGACAGCTTCGGCGGCGTCACCACCAAGCAGGTCAACCTCACGGTGGACCGCGTCGCCCCCATCCTCACCATCCAGTCGCCGGCGCATGGCGCGGCCATCGGCTCGTCGGTGATTGCGGTGACGTCGTCGGTGCAGGACCAGACGCCGGTGCGCGTGGAGACGCAGTGGGCCAACGTGTCGCTGCTCGAGTTCGGCAACGGCTCCGTCACCCACAACGTGACGGTGAACTACGGCGACCAGGGCATCATGGTGCGCGCCACGGACAGCGCGGGCAACGTGACCGAGAAGTTCATCATCATCTGGTCGGACCCCGGCACGCCGGTGGTGAGCACCAACTTCGCGGACGGCCAGCTCTACGGCCCGATGCCGAACAATACGTTCCAGTACGCCATCAACGTGCAGACGCTCTCCGCCACCAACGTGCGCGTCAACGGCGGGCCGGTGATGTCGCTGCCCCGCGGCGGCGGCCAGGTCCAGACGACGGCCGCGCTGCAGCCGGGCGTCAACACGCTCAGCATCACCGTGACGAGCGAGACGGGCGTCACCACGACCACCACCCGCCGGGTGAACTACGACGTGGCGGCGCCCCAGGCCACGCTGCTCAGCCCCGGCGTGGGGAGCACGGTCAGCGGCACCATCACCCTGCGCGCCCGCGTCACCGACAACTACGGGCCGGTGAGCAACGTGGGCTTCAGCCGCGACATGTCCGGCATCCGCTCCGGCACGCTGCAGCCGGACGGCACGTGGACCGCCGAGCTCGACACGCGCGAGCTGGTGGACGGCGAGCACACCGTGGACCTCTGGCTGAACGACTCCGTCGGCAACTTCGTCATCCAGCGCTTCAACTTCAACGTCGACAACTGACGTGAGCCCCGCCTTGCGCGGGTGAGGTGGGGACGGGACGCCGCGGAAGCTCGCGGCGTCCCGTTCCGCGTTTCAGGGTCCACGTTCAGCACACGGCCGGACCTGACGCGTCCTTCAGCTTGAATGGGGCCTCGGGTAGCTTTCCATCTGCCTTGACGCTGCCACTTCCGAGCATGCGTCGCATGTAGCGACCGCCACGTAGACGGTGAACGTTGCTGACCTGGATGCGCCGATGCCGCGCCGGCCGGGAGGGCTGCGTCTTCTCTCCTGTCGAAGACGCCTTCAGGAGACACCGATGCAACTGAAACGACGCTGGGCCGCGTTGGCACTGATGCTGTTGCCAGGAGTCGCGTGGACGGAAGAGGCCGGCGAGCCATCTCCCACCACCGAGCCGCGGGAAGCCCCTGCTTCGAAGCCTCCGGAAGCCGTTGCGCGCAGGTGGTACTCCCTCAGGCGGCTGGAGGGACGACACTGGCGCTGCTACCACGGGCGGGCGTGGACGCGGCTCAAGGCTTCGTGCAGGTCGAGCCCACACTCATCATCGACGGCGGCTCCGGATTTGGCGTCAACATCGGTGCCCCGGTGCGGCTGCGGCTTTGGGGCGGTGGCGAGAGCTCGGGGCTCGTGCGGAAGGAGGACTGGGACACCCTTTCCGACTGGGGGCAGTGGGTTCGTGGCTTCAAGCTGGGCTCGGGCGAAGCGCCTCTGCGCCTGTGGTTGGGTGCATTGGAGAGCTACAGCCTGCTTTCCGCGCACCTCGTGCGTCGCTACTCCAACCGCCTCAATCCCGACTACCACCCGGCGGGAGGACTCCTCTCTGGCACGCTGGGGCCCCTCTATATGCAGGCCTTCGTTTCGGACGTGCTGGGCGCGCGGCTGCTGGGGGCGGAAGTCGCGCTGGACATGCAGCATGTCCTCTTCGGCCAGCCCCCTGAGCCGGGGCGCTACACGCTGGCGCTGTCCGCCGCGCATGACTGGGGAAGGGCGGGAGGACGCACGCCCCCGGTGACGCTGGCGCACCTGGACGCAACGGCAGTGGTGGTGGTGCGCCCGGACTTTGAAGCGCACCTGATAGCAGGTTGGGGTGGCCGACCGGGCAAGGGTGGTGCCTGGGGTGCGGTCGCGGGCGTGGGCGCCGACGCGTTGACCTCCACGCTGGACATGAAGCTGCGATTGGAGGTGCGCCGACAGCATGGCGGTTTCCGGCAGGGCTTCTTCGGCCCGGACTACGAGCTGGCGCGCTTCCGGGCAGCGGGCCCCGACGGCGAGCCGGTGGCTGACGCGCCCTTTCCGGATGGCTACTCCGTTTCCGGTGAGGCAGAGGTGGGCTGGGATGCCGTCGGCTATGGCGGACTCCAGAAGCACTTGAAGCTGTCGCTGGGCGCGGAAGCCTTCACCTGGGGTCGCCTCGACGTGGACGGGCGCGTCGTGGTGCAGCTCTTCAGCCGCAGCCTGGAGGTGGTGGCCAGGGGGCTGGGCGTGGGCATGGGGCGGCCCGGGGCGCGCTACCTCGGTGCGGCGGAGATGCGCTGGCGGTTCCTCGGGGGACAGGTCTACGCGCTCGGCATGGGCGGCACGCTGCTGTTCCCGCAAGGAGACGGGACGCTACGCCCGGGCGTCTTCGCTTCCGTGGGGCTGGGAGTGGACCATGCGCGCTGAGGCCCTGTTGTTGAGCGTGGCCCTCCTTGCCACTGGCTGTGCATCACTGACACCGTCGCCCGGTCGGGAACAGCGCCTGGGTTACACACCGCGCGCCGCTGACAGCGCCAGGAGTGAGCGGCTGTTACGCCGCCCGGGTTCCCTGACGGACATGACTGAAGCGGGCCCGCGTCGCGTGGCGGGAGCGGTGGGGGGTGGCCAGCAGAGCGCGGCACTCGCCCGCCAGGCGGTCCTTGATGCCGTGAAAGAGGCGAAGGACACCACGGCCGATATCGCCAGCTCGCTCCCCAGACTCGCAGCGCATCGGGCGGGTATCGGCGGGGCCAACGGCGTCTTCCACCGCTACGTCGACTACGGCTCCCAGCAACTTCCCTGGCTTCACGGCGCGCTCGGTGGCGCTACCACACTGGCGGATGCTGCCCGGGAGGTCGCTGACACGGACATGGCACTGGGCCTCCTCCGCCTCACCGGGCCCCGGCTCCAGGCCTCCATGTTCGGCACCATGCTGCTCGCCGCGTGGTTCGATTTCCTCACCCTCGCGGATGCAGTGCTCCAGCAGTGTCCCGCCTACAGCGCCGAACGGCTCTTCATGGACATGAGCCGCGTGCAGCGGACGATGGAGCCCACCCTGGTGGAGCTCGCCTCCCTGGACCCGGAGAGGGTCGAGGCCGCGGCGAGCGTGATGGCCGAGGTGATGGAGCAGCTCCGCCGCGAGTTCCTTTCCATGCATGAAGGCGTGCGCGTGGCAACCGAGCGCGGGGGGCAGGCCATGGCAACAGCTCAATTCATCGAGATGCTCCCCCTGGTCTCGACGCTGAAGCTATCGCTGCCACGGCTGCCGCCGGCCGCTCCCGCCACGGTCGGCGTGGGCCTCGTCATGGGCTCGGGCGGAGTGATGGCGGGTTCCCGGCTCGTCGTTTCCGCTGAGTGGATGGAGATGGTTCGCCGCCTCGTGAAAGCGGGTGTCATCTCCCTTCCCGCTGTCAGCGCCGCCATCCGCATCCACGCGGGTGGGATGATGATGGCGCAGGCGCACGGGGACCTGCCGCAAGGGGTGCGCGATGCCCTGGGCGATGGCCCCGAGGTGCGAGGCATGCATGAGACTGGTAGAGCGGGTGCGGGCATGTCCGAGGCACCGAAGCACCATGTCCTGCCGCGGGAGCACCGCGAGTGGTTCGAGCAGCGTGGCTTCACGGGTGACATGGACATCGACCAGTTCTGCGTCAGATTGGAGCAGGCACACCATCAGGCCATCCACGGCGGTGGCAACTGGCGCCTGGGGCGAACATGGCCCAGGGAATGGAACCAGATGGTCATGAAGGCGCTGCGTGACGCCGAGCTCAAGCTTGGTGAGATGTTGACGCGGAATGAGGTCCTGGACATCGTCGCAATCGAGATGCGGCGCTATAACCTCCCGATGAACTTCACTCCCGGGACAGGGCGATGAGTGAGGGACGCTCGTGGCAGGGCAACTGGCTGGCCCGCATGTATGAGCGGGTCCGCGAACGCGGTCACGATTCGCTCACCGCCTTCGCGGAGGCACGCCCTACCACCTCGCTGGTTGAGTTGGCCGAAGAGCTTGGCGGGGATGACTTGAGCGCGGCGCAGCTATTCAGCGGGCTGGTTGAGGAAGCAGAGCGGGGCCACCGGGTCACTCGCCTCGTTCGCGGACAGTTCGTTCGCGAGATGTCCGAGAGTCTTCCCAACGGTTGGCCGCCCGTGATGACCCGTGAAACCCGGTTCACCATCGCCAAGGCAATCGCCCTGTGGCTTAGCTTCACCCCAGAAACGCACGAGGAGCGAGCAAGGCAGGTCGGAGATGCGCTCCTCGCGAATCCACCGCCTCCCGGCTGGCGTCCGCTCAGTCCCGATGACGAGCGGCTTCGCACACTCCTCCCCGACGAAGAAGCCTGAGGGGCTGAACGACTCCGTCGGCAACTTCGTCATCCAGCGCTTCAACTTCAACGTCGACAACTGACGTGAGCCCCGCCTTGCGCGGGTGAGGTGGGGACGAGACGCCGCGGAAGCTCGCGGCGTCCCGTTCCGCGTTTCAGGGGACCTCGTGGGCGCTCCGGCTCCACACCGTGGAGACCGAGCCGCCGCCGCCCGACGTCCCCGACGCACCGGACACCTCCACGCCCCTCACCGACGAGCAGCGCCGCGCGATGTACCGCGCCTGGCCCCTGTTCCAGGGCTGGCCGCTGCCGCAACCGCCCGCGGGCACGGGACAGCGCGACTCCGGCCAGGTGCCTCGCGACGCCGACCCGCCTCCCTGAGGCAGGCTCCGCCCCTTCTTGACGGCTCGCGGCAACGTGGAATCGTGTCTGCCTTTTCCGCATGAGTGGCATTCGCCCGGGGTGGGTCCGAATGCACCGGCACACCCGCCGAAGGCATGTGAAGACGGACAAGCCTTGCAGCCGAGCAAGGACCGCACCTCCGCGAATGCCTGTCTTGCCCGCAGGGTAAACACAGACATCCCTGCTCTGGCGCGGCATGACGCGAGCGCTCCCAGGCCAGACAGTGGACAGTCACGCCCCGCGTGCTACCGAGGAGAGCGCGGGTCATCCCTGCCCAGGTTCGTGTCGCGAGTGCCTTGGGGTGGACATGGACTCGCGAGGCTCGCCTGGGCGGCAGGTGCACAGACCGGCAGGCATGCACATTTCTTCGTAGCCCTTTGCCTGTGTCTGTACTCGCGGCGGTATCCTCCCACTCCAGGCGGTCCGTCTCTTGAGCGCGGGGGGCGCGCACGGGACGCCAACGCCACCGTGCCCCCATGCCCTCAAGCGTCGAGTCATTGCCCTTCCATCGCGCCCTGCTCACGCGGGCCAGGTGCTTCATTGCCGCGCTGCTGGTGCTGCTCATCGCGCCGCCCGCCCAGGCAGCCACCAACGCCGAGGCCGCGCAGCGGGCCATCAACTTCCTCAGCGCGGACGCCGCCCACTGGGCGACACAGTTCGGCTGCACGTCGTGCCACCGTCACGGCGCGACGATGTTCGCGCTCTCGACGGCGCGCGCCAACGGCTACGACCTGGATGCGCTGACATACAACAAGCGCACCAACCGGCAGAACCTGGAGGCCATCGCCGCGCGCATGCAGTCCGAGCAGCGCGCGGACGGCTCGTGGATTCACCTGGGAAACTGGTACCCCGGCGCCAAGACGAGCTACTCCGCCTTCGGGTTCGCGGGCTACGACGCGAACGTGGGCACGCAGTACTCGGACGCGCTGGTGCGCGCCGCGGACTGGGCGGTGAGCACCCAGACGGGTGGCCGCTGGAAGGAGGACTTTCCCTTCTACCCGGTGGGCTACGGCAACGTGGGCACCACCGCGCGGCTGATGACGGCCATTGCCCAGGCGAAGCAGCGCGTGGACCCGGCGAAGGCCGCGCAGTACCAGGCCGCGCTGGACCAGGCCGCCGCCTACGTCATCGCGCACATGAATGACCTGACGGACGGCGCGGACAAGGACGGGCAGCGCTACACGCACCAGGTGGCGTGGGCCATCGTCGGGCTGAAGGCCGCGGGGCCGGGCGCGAGCGGGCAGAACACCACGGCCATGAACACGATGGCCGCGCGGCTGCTGGCCACGCGCGCGCTCGGGGACGCGCCGGGCTGGGGCGGGCTCGCGGGCGAGGCCCCGGACGAGTACGCCACCAGCGTCACCCTGTACGCGCTGTGCGTCGCGGGCCGGAAGCCCGGCGCGGACGGGCGCATGGCGGGGGCCATCGACTGGCTCAAGTCGCGCCAGGCCGCCAACGGGAGCTGGGGCGTGGGCACGCGCTACCCGGACATCCCCACCACCTTCGCGGCCATGGGGCTGGCGTGCTTCGGCGACTTCAGCGTCGGCGTGTCGGTGGCGGGGGCCGCGCGCAGGCCGTTCGAGCACGACCTGCCGCGCCCGCAGAGCACCACGTACGTGCTCACCGTGCGCAACAACGGATACAAGACGGACGCGTACACGCTGACGACGCAGGGTGGGCTGCCCGGGTGGACGGCGGCGCTGGACAGGACGACGCTGGAGCTGGGCCCGGACGCGTCGGCCACCGTCACCCTCACCGTCACCGCGCCCGCGGGGCTGGCGGCCTCGCTGTCGTCGGACGTCATGGTGGTGGCGGCGTCGGCCGGCGCGGCCGGGGTGAAGGGCTCGGTGCGCCTGACGACGTACACCACCCCGCCGCCGCCCACCGAGGGCGTGGCGACGACGACGACGCTGCTGTCGCCCGAGGACGGCGCGCAGCTCACGGTGGCGCTGAACAACCCGCTGTCCGCGCGCGTGGTGGATGACCGGGGCTGGCAGGCCCGGGGCCCCGGCATGGGCGTCGTCACCTTCGTGGTGGCGGGTGTCACGGTGGGCGCGGACAACGACGCGGACGGGGACGGCGTCTATTCGATGGTGTGGCGGCCCACGACGGCGACGTGGGACGACGTGGGCCTCCAGGACGTGCGCGCGGTGTACTCGGGCGTGACGCTGCAGCCGGAGCGGGACAACCGGCTGGGCAGCACGGACTCGCGACAGGTGGAGGTGCTGCCCTCGCCGTTCCCCAACCCGTCGGTGACGCTGTGCGGGCTGCCGGGCTTCACGGAGGAGACGTCCATCGAGGTCTGCGGCTACGCGACGACGCCTGCCTCGGGGGCGGGCATCGAGTCCGCCGCCTTCATCCTCCACGGGCAGCGCTACCCCGTGGTGCCGGACGCCAACGGCGGGCTGGTGACGGAGAACCTTCCGCTGACGGACGGGCCCAACGTCATCCAGCTGGTGGCCGTGGACACGTTCGGTGGCATCGCCAGCGAAGAGGCGACGGTGATGGTGGACAGCACCGCGCCGGAGCTGACCATCGCCTCGCCCACGGAGGGGTTGGGGCTGACGGGGTACACCGTGGACGTGCGGACGGTGGTGCGGGACTGGTCGCCGGTGCGCGTGGAGACGAACTGGGTGCACGTCAGCGAGGTGCCCGCGGGCGGCGGCGAGGTGACGCACACGGTGTGGCTGGGCCCGGGGGACAACGTCATCCTGGTGCGGGCGACGGACTCGGTGGGGCACACCACGGAGAAGGAAGTGACGGTGTGGGTGGATGCCCAGGCGCCATTCGTGGGCACGGGGCTTCCGGACGGGTGGCTCGTGGGGCCGCAGCCGGGGGATTCGCTCTGGTACAGCATCGGCGTGTACGCGGCGTCCGCGACGCGGGTGGTGGTGTCGCCGGGCGAGACGTACACCCTGCCTCGCGGCGGTGGCGGAGTGAACGCGGCGCTTCCCCTGGTGCCGGGCGTCAATACCTTCACGATTGACGTGACGGGCGAGACGGGACTGAGGACCTCGCTCACGCGCACCATTCGCTACGACAACTCGCCTCCGGAGGCGGAGATGCTGATGCCGTTGCCGGGCGGGACGTACAGCGGGCCGGTGACGCTCACCGCGCGGGTGACGGACTCGCTGACCGGGGTGCGGAGCGTGGCGTACACGCGGGACGGCTCGGGCATCCGTGGGGCGGAGCTGCAACCGGATGGCACGTGGACCGCGGTGCTGGATACGCGCGAACTGGTGGACGGGGAGCACACGGTGGAGGTGTGGATGACGGACGACGCGGGGAACTTCGTCATCCAGTCGTTCCCGTTCTCCACGAGGAACCGGCCGTAGCGCGGAGGCGGTGGGCTACACCGGCTCGAACTTCGTGCCGGTGATGCCCACGGCCTCCGGAAATTTCGAGTACCGCGAAGAGCCGACGCGTCCCTACCCGGCCTTCGCGAGCTGCCGCATCAGCTCCGCCTGCTCCGGGTACAGCTTCACCAGGGACTCCGCGGACGGCATCTCCCAGTCCGAGAAGTCGAAGCCCGGCGCCACGGTGCAGCCCGCCAGCGTGTACTCGCCACGCGGCACCGCCGCCTGCAGGACGCCCGCGTGCACCACCACCTGCGGCTGCTCGCCCTTCGTCACGTCCCTCCCGAGCATCACCTTCTCCACCCGGCCACTCGCTCCCACGAGGAGCAGCTCCAGGGGATGCCCGTCGTAGAAGTGCCACACCTCGTCCGAGGTCACCCGGTGCCACGCCGCGAACGAGCCCCGCGGCAGCAGGTAGTAGATGGCCGTGCCCGCCGAGCGCACGCCTCGCGGCGTCTCCACCGCCAGCGCCGCGCGGTACGTTTCCTTGTAGAAGCCACCCTCGGGATGCGGCACCAGTCCCAGCCTGCGCACGAGCTCATCGACCATGGCCGCGCAGTGTACGCGCCTCCCGCTTCACTCCGGCAGCGGCGTGGCGACGTAGTCCCGGCCATTGTCCTCATGACAGCCATGGCACGTCGAGTGGCCCCGGCCGTAGTAGTTGTCGCCGTAGTCCGGCCCCAGCCCCTCGAAGAAAATCCAGGTGTCCTTCCCCGCCCCCTCGGCCACCTTCACGTCGAGCGCATGGCCCCGCAGCGTCTTCCCCTCCGAGTCGTACAGCTCCTTCACGGTGATGCTGCCCGGAGGATGCGTGGCGTTGCCCGCGCGCATCGACTCCGCCAGCACGTCATTGAAGAACACGCGGACCTTCGGGCCATGTGAGCGCACCGAGTTCCTTGGCGCGGGCTCGGCGAGCCATGTCGTGTAGCGCCCGTCGCGCACGAAGGCGGTGATGCCCGCCTCCGACGTGTCCAGGTCCCCCACCACGCCCAGGTGCTCATCGACCGAGGACGATGGACCACAGGCCGCGAGCAGCATGGTGAAGGCAACGGGCGACAGTCGCATGGAAGGGACCTCGTGACGGAGCAGGCAGGGAGCACGCCTTCGATGGCGGCTGTACCCGTTACGCAGCGAGCCCGGCTCCGGTTACAGCGGAGCCGCTCGCCGCGCCCGAGGAGACTCGCGCGGGGATGATTCCCGGGACGAACAGCACGTGTGGCCGGAAGCCCGGCTCCTGGGGCCGCACATGGCCCGGACCCCACCCAATCACCGGAAATCCCAGCCTCTTTCTCCGTGCTTGCGGGCCTCCAGCGGCCGTTCCGGGCCCCAACCTCGCGGGTCCCCGCGTGTCGTCCCTCCCTGTTAGGGTAGAGACCCAGGAGGTAGTCAGGGCTTGCTCCAACCATTTCCTCGGGTCATGCTGGTGCTTACCACCTTGGCAGGTATGACGGCGGTCGCGGGAGAAACAGGTGTGGAGAGGCAGATGCGTCAGCGGCACATCACCCTCTCCGCGGAGAACCCGGCGACGACGCACGGGGTGCACGTCGCCGCCGGCACCGCCACGGTGCTGCTGTTCGACTCGCCCGTGCTCCCCGCCAGCGTGGAGCTGGGCGCGTCGCGTGAGCGCTTCGAGCGCATCGACATCACCGAGCGCGCCCTCATCCTCCTGCCCCGCATGGAGCTCACGCCCCACGAGCGCATTCCCCTCACGGTGCGCTTCGCGGACGGCCACTTCCCCAACCGGGCGACCTTCGCCCTCATGACCGAGCCGGGAGAAGTGGACCTCCAGGTCCGCGTCTTCCGCACCGCGCTCGAACCCGAGGCGCTCGTGGAACACCTGGGCGCCGTGCAGGCTCGCTGCGAGGACTCGGGACGCTTCTCCAACCTGCTCTTCTCCCGGAACCTGGGGAACGGCATCGTCGCGGAGCAGTTGAGCTCCCGCGTCACGGGCGAGGAGGACTCGCCACTGCTCCGCGTGGTCGACCTGCGCGCGTTCGTCGCCCAGGGCCTGATGGCCCTCCAGGTCACCCTCGCCCTCGCCGAGGGTCAACCCCACTGGCGGCCCGGCCGGGTGGTGGTGCTCGACGAGAAGACCGAGGAACGGGTTCCGGTTCGCGCGGCGGACCTGGATGTGCAGGCACTCCGGCCCGGAGTCGCGGGGAGACTCGTCCTGGAGTTCCGCACGAACCCCAGCTCGACTGTCGAGCGGGTGCGAATCAACGTCCATGAGCAGGGCGGCTCACGCACCCTGGATGTGCCGGGCGTGAGCCTTCCACGTCCACGGCCCGGGGTGGCGCAATGACGGTGGCGCACCCGCTCACGCTCCGCCCGGGCATGACGGTGGGCCCCTGGCGCATCCTCGCTCAGCTGGGCTCGGGCGCCTTCGGCATCGTGTTCCAGGTCGAGCAGTCCGGGCAGCGCCATGCGCTCAAGTTCGCCCTCCGCGGCCCCGGCAGCGACGACCTCAACCACACCGACGCTCGCGCGGCGAAGGAATTGGCCTGCCTGCTCCAGGCCGTCCATCCCAACGTGGCGCGGGTCTGGGCCCATGGCCGGTGGCCGGATTCGAGGACGGGCTACCACTACGTCGTCATGGACTTCGTGGAAGGCTCCACGCTGGACGGCTGGGTGAAGCGAGCGCGCCCCTCGGCCCGCCGGGTGGCACACCTCTTCGCCCGGCTGGCGCGAGCCCTGGGCGAGCTGCACGCGCGCGACGTCTTCCATCGCGACCTCAAGCCTTCCAACATCCTCGTGCGCGCCGACGACGATGAGCCCGTGCTGGTGGACTTCGGCAGTGCGGACCACGCCGAGGCGCTCCCGCTGACCGAGGGCACGCTCCCTCCCGGCACGACGCGGTACCGCAGCCCGGAGGCGCTCCGCTTCCACCGCGAGCACTACGACCGGGCCGACGCGCGCTACCCCTTCCGCGCGACGGATGACCTCTACGCCCTGGGCGTGACGCTCTACGAGGTGCTGACGGGCACGCCCGCGTTCTCACCGAGCCTGCCTCGGGAGGTCCTCACCGAGCACATCGAGGAGCGCCTGCCACCCCTTCCGTCCGGAGTGAATCCCCGGGTTCCAGCCGCGATGGAGGCCATCACCCTGCGGCTGCTGCGCAAGCGGGCCCGGGAGCGGTTCGCTCACGGCGAGGCCCTGCTCGCGGCCCTCGAGGAAGCACTGCGCTCCGCCGGGCCCGAGTGGGACGCGCCCCTGTTCCCTGGGGAGGCACCACCCCCGACGACATCGGCGCGCGGCGGCGCGAGGGGCAGCCCACCGGCCCCGCCTCCCGGAGCGCCCTCCACCGCGACAGTGTCCGCCCACGTTTCCGGGCCAGCCCCTGTTCCCGACGTGCATGAGGACTCCACCGCTCCCCGGCGTCCTGCTTCCTGGCACCTGCTGGCAGCGGGGGTCCTGCTCGGGCTGCTGGCCACGCTCGGCTGGAAGAGCGCGGAAGTGCCTCACGTCTCGGGAGGGCTCCGGGCCCTGACGCCCACCGCGCATCCTGGAGTGAGCCACTCCGCCGAGGAGTCGCCACCACCACTGGCGGATGCGGGTATGGAAGAGGGACTGCTGGAGCCCTCCCCCACCACGAGAGACGAGCCTGTGACGAATCCGACGACGCCTGGACCCCTCAAGCCTTCCGCACCCGGAGCATTGAAGCGCGCACTGCCCGTCTGCATCGCGGGAGTCGCCGCGGTCGCCAGCCTCCACTGCGCGAGCACCACCTATGCGACGCCCGTGGGCGAGCGGCCTCGCCGGAACGAGCCCTGCTCTCCCAATGCCCTGCACGACATGGATGCGGCGCTGCGGAGGTTCAGGGGCGAGTATCGCCTTCCACTGACAGGCAGCACCCAGCTCGACTACCACCAGGACTATGTCGATGGCGACGTGCTCATCGGCGGTCTGCGCACAGGCGCCATCAGCAGCATCGTCCGCAACCCCGGCGCGTTTCCCTCCAACACCGTGCTGCATGGCTGGGCGTGGGTGGATGGAGAGGACGCGGAAATCCAATGGTTCGAGGCCGTCATCCCCCGGTTCGGGAAGCAGCCCGCCACCCGCATCACCATCTGCGCCCGCGTGGGGAACGCGGAGCGCCGGACGGTGCGTCACGCACCGGGCTCCACTCCGAAGAAACCCATCTGGGTGAGGACCGACGAATACGTGGTGGTGAACCGGTGGTGAGTCGCCAGCCCTCGCGAGCCGCCACCGCGGCCCGCACCGCGCCCTTCACCGACAGGGGCGCGCCCCTACTTCTTCTTCTGGTGCATGGCCGAGGCCACCAGGTTCATCAGCTTGAGCTGCACGGGCGACAGCTTGCGCAGGTTGCGCATCAGCCGGCGCATCTCGGGCGTGTCGTCCTCACGCGTCTTGGCGACGTTCGGCGCCGCCTTGTCCTTCACGGGCGGCGGGGCGGACAGGTCCTCGCCCAGGCCGAGCAGCTCGTGCGGTGGCACGTGGAGCACCACGCACAGCCGACGCAGGTTCTGCACGCTGGGCAGCATGTGCCCGCGCTCCAGCCGCCCGTACACCTCCGACGCCATGCCAATCCGCTCCGCGACATCGGCCTGCGTCAGTCCCATGCGCACCCGGGCGGCCCTCGACGCGGCTCCCAGCATGCTCGCCAATTCTGTGTCCATGCGTGTGTCAGTCCACGAAAGGAGGGGCCCCGCTCCAGGCGCCTCGGAGGCCCATAGATAACCCTCAAGGTCGGGTACTTTCACCATACCTTCAGCGTTTTTTCAAACAAGGCTCGGCCCCGCACCACGGCCCGTTGCGGGCGCTGCGTGCGTTGTGCGGAGTCACGCGATTGCAGCCTCCGCCCGTCGCCTTTCCCACGGACGGCGCAGCGCGCGCTTCCGCGTGGAGCGCCGCGTGTCCACGCTCGCGGCACCTTCCACTTCTCACGCACGGAGCCGCACGCATATGGATTCCATCGGACGCCGCAGGTGGGCCATCGCCGAGGGCTGGATTCCCAGCCAGAGCACGGGGCCCGCCCCGACGATGACGAGCCACGAGACGGCCTGCCTCCTCAACACGGGAGACCGCGACGCCCAGGTGGAGCTGACGCTGTTCTTCAAGGACCGCGAGCCCGTGGGGCCGTACCGCGTCACCGTGCCCGCGCGCCGCACGCTCCACCTGCGCTTCAACGACTTGAAGGACCCGGCGCCCGTGCCCCGCGACACCGACTACGCCAGCGTCATCCTCTCCGACGTGCCCATCGTCGTGCAGCACACGCGGCTGGACTCGCGCCAGGCGGAGAACGCGCTGATGACGACCATCGCCTTCTCGGAGTGACGCCCGGCGCGCCGCTTCAGGTGTCCACGCCGCGGGCCTCGGCCGTGGCCGTGTCCTCCGCGTCCAGCAGCGCGCGCCTGCGCTCGGCCGCGGTGAAGAGCATGGCCAGTGGCAGGCCGAGGAAGACGGCGTGCAGCACCACCTGGGGGAACTGCGGCACGTCGAGGAACCACGGGTAGTAGCCACGCCCGACGAACTGGAAGCTCACCAGCCAGATGAACATGCCGAAGAGCATCCCCACCGCGGCCTGGAACTCCCAGCGGCCCCGCCCGTCCGGCGTGAGCATCGCGTCCAGCAGGGAGTAGAGCAGCCCGGAGAGGGCGGACAGCACCACGTGGACGCCGAACCCCACGAGCAGCGCCGTGCCGGCGGAGACCTGCGGGCTGAAGGCGGTTGGCCCCAGCACCACGCCCGCGGACATGCGCACGGGCCGCATGGCGCTGTCACCCGACGCCACGGCCAGCACCACCTCCGCCAGCGCCAGCACCACGCCCGCGGCGACGCCGAAGAGCAGTCCATTCGTCGCCGACCACGGGGTGTACCTCCGCCGAGCCATCACGCCTCCTTGTCGGGGCCGCACGCTCGGCCCCAGGCGTCAACGTGGGCATGCGGCGCGCGAGCGGGCAGCCGGAGCGCGGCGGGTGCTCGGGGCTCCGCTTCCCCAGCGGCCGCGCGGGCAGTCCGCTGCCGGACGCGGGACGACACCGGCGGCCAGTGACGGCCCGCGCCCCCGCTCCGCTATCCGGAAGGCAGGCGAGCCCTCCCCCGCTTCCGGGTGCCGAGTGCCCGCCAGGGGAGCCCCTATGTCACGCCTGATTGGCTGCATGGCCGTGCTGGCCTGCCTCACCCTCGTGCCCGGCTGCGGAGACGATGACGACGACGATGACGGCGGCGGTGATGACGACACGGTGGAGTGCCCGACGGGAGGCACGCAGCTCACCGAGCAGAACTTCGGCCGGGCCTTCCTGGACGCCTACTGCACGCGCTGCCACCGCTCCACGCTCACCGGCGCCGCGCGCAACGGGGCACCCGTGGGCCTCGACTGGGACGTCATCGCCTCCGTGCGTGAGCACGCGGCGGAGATGAACGATGAGGCGGGCACCGACGCGGACGGCAGCGTGAATCGCGAGATGCCCCCCAACGACCCGCGCCCGTCCGACGACGAGCGCCGCCAGCTCTCCGAGTGGCTCGCCTGCGGCGCGCCGTGACGCCCCCGGCCGCGCCCGCCCGCCACACCCCCGCCGTGCGAAGCGTGGCCTCGCCCCCACGCATGGGGGCCGCATCGCCTCACGCCATGCCCCTCCACGGGGCGTGGCGCCTCCCTTCCCATGCGGCCCCATCGCCTCACGCCGTGCGAAGCGTGGCCTCGCCCCCACACCCCGGGGCAGGCCACCCCACCCGGACGGCCGCTCCTGTCGTTTCTTCCGCGTTGCCGCGCCCCGCCCTGTAACTCCTTCACCCTGAGTCGCCGTACACCTGGGCATCTACCCGGACTCCCAGCGGGAGCGGGCAGGCACGCCATTGGCAAGGAGCGAACCCGGGAAAGGACGACGAAACCGGGTATGCCGCAGCTTCGCCACCACAGCCAGGGTCCGTACCGCGTGCACTACGCGCCCCAGGCCTGGCGCGAGGTGGGGCGCATGTCGGCGGAGACCTTCCTCGCGCTCCAGGCGGTGCTGGAGGAGCTCGGCGACGACAGCGGGCGTGCCCCGGAGGCCACCAACGGCCTCGCCCGGCATGCCCTGCCGCAGCACGGGCTGGAGCTCGAGTACACCTGGGATGAGCGCTCGCGCACCCTCACGCTGCTGTCGCTCGTGCGCGTGCCGCGCAAGCCGTGAGCGACGCCGGCCTTCAGGCCACCGTGCCGCAGAGCGTCTGAACCGCGTCCAGCAGCTCCTCGACGATGAAGGGCTTGCGCAACAGGCCCCGCGCGCCCGGCGGTGCCTCCGTGGAGACGGCGGTCAGCACCAGCACCGGCACGCCCTGCCACTTCGGCGTCTCGCGGATGCGCGCGAGGAACTCGTGGCCGTTCATCACCGGCATCATCAAATCCAGCAGGATGAGGCACGGCCGGCGCAGGTGCTGGAGCTCGTCGAGCGCCTCGCTGCCATTGGCGGCGATGGTGACGTCGTAGCCCTCCCCCTCCAGGATTTCCGCGATGGCGGCCCGGATGTCCTCGTCATCCTCCACGACGAGCACGGACCTGCGCGGCGCAGCGGTGGCCATGTGCGAAAGCATAGAAGCCCCGCAAGCCGCACCGCGACCGGGGACGCCCCCCGAGCCAGCATTAGTGGACAGAAATCCACCCTCCGGGCTCGAAGCGCAGCCTCCCCAACAGACATTTCCGCTGAGCTTCGAATCGACGCATTTTTAGTTTGAGCTCGAAACGCAAGTGGGGCTTGTTCATCCAGAAGGCCACGGCCGGGCCCGAGGAGCGTGCATTCCCTCACGGGAGGCTCGGGCGGCAGGAGGCCAGGGGTTACCTGCGCGTGGGGCGCCTCCCTACCTTGGAGCGGTCATGTCCCGTATGGCAGAGGGCACCACCAGGGTCCGAGGGCAGGGAGGCGGCGAGGCACGGCCGTGGAAGGCACGGGCGTGGGCGGAGCTGGAGGCCGCCCGAGCGCGCGTGCTGCGCATGCTCGCCGGGCTGCCGGAAGCGGAGCTGCTGCGCCAGCACTCGCCGCTCATGTCGCCGCTCGTCTGGGACGTGGCCCACGTGGCCAACTACGAGGAGCAGTGGCTGCTACGCGCGCTCGGGGCGCCGGCCCTCACGGACCCCGCCTTCGACGCCATCTACGACGCCTTCCGTCATCCCCGCGCCACACGCTCGGAGTTGCCGCTGATGGGGCCCGGGTCCGCCTTCGCCTACGCCGCGCGCGTGCGCGAGGCGGTGCGCGAGCACCTGGACTCGCTGCCCGACACCAGCACGGAGCCGCTGCTGGTGGGCGGCTACGTCTTCGGCATGGTGGCGCAGCACGAGCAGCAGCACGCGGAGACGCTCGCCGCCACCCTGCAGCTGATGACGACGGTGGAGTACCGCCTGCCGTCGCCCCGCGCGCGCCCGCGTCCCGGGGCGGCGGCGCTGTCGGAGGTGCTCATCCCCGGCGGCCCGGTGCGCCTGGGCAGTGAGCACCCGTGGGCCTACGACAACGAGCGCCCCGCCTTCGTCACCGACGTGCGGCCCTTCCTGCTGGACGCGCACCCGGTGACGAATGGCGACTACCTCGTCTTCGTCGAGTCCGGCGGCTACGAGGACGCACGCTGGTGGCACCCGAAGGGCTGGGACTTCGTCCAGAAGGAAGGGCTGCGCCACCCGCAGTTCTGGCTGCCGCAGGGCCACCATGTCTGGCTGCGGCGGCGCTTCGGCCTGGTGGAGCCGCTGCCCAAGGACGAGCCGGTGCAGCACGTGTGCTGGTACGAGGCGGACGCGTACGCGCGCTGGGCGGGCAAGCGCCTGCCCACGGAGGCCGAGTGGGAGAAGGCCGCGCGCGGCAGCGACGGCACGCCGCGCGAGCACCCGTGGGGAGACGCGGCGCCCACCGAGGCGCACGCCAACCTGGGCGGGGACACGTGGGGCCCGGCGCCGGTGGGCAGCTACCCCGCGGGCGTCAGCCACGACGGCGTCTGGGGCCTGCTGGGCGACGTGTGGGAATGGACGGCGAGCGACTTCCGCCCGTACGCGGGCTTCGCCGCCTTCCCCTACCGCGAGTACTCCGAGGTGTTCTTCGGAGAGGACTACAAGGTCTTGAGGGGAGGAGCGTGGGCCAGTGCGCCGGTGGCGGTGCGCAATGGCTTCCGCAACTGGGACTTCCCCCACCGCCGGCAGATTTTCGCCGGCTTTCGCTGTGCACGTGACGTGAGGTGAGGCGATGCGGGTGAGAACGGCAGCGCAGACGACGGGGACTCCGGGCGGCGGCACGCAGGGCGCCCCGGGGGTGAGGGTGGACGTGTACGTGCGGCCGGGCGACGCGAAGCGCGCGCTCCGGGCGGAAGCGCTCCAGGGGCTGTGCGGCAATCCCAAGGAGCTGTCTCCGAAGTGGCTCTATGACGAGCGCGGCAGCCAGCTCTTCGACGACATCACCCGGCTGCCGGAGTACTACCCGACGCGGCGCGAGCGCGAAATCCTGCTCGCCCACGCCGGCGACGTGGCACGGCTGAGCGGCGCGGACACGCTGATTGAGCTGGGCAGCGGCACCAGCGAGAAGACGCGCCTGCTGCTGGACGCCATGGAAGAGGCGGGTGCGCTGTCGCGCTTCGTCCCCTTCGACGTGAGCGAGGGCTTCCTGCGGCGCGCGGCGGACTCGCTGGCGCGCGAGTACCCGGGCATCAGCGTGCACGCGGTGGTGGGCGACTTCGAGCGGCACCTGGGCCAATTGCCCGGCGGCGGGCGGCGGCTCGTGGCCTTCCTGGGCGGCACCATCGGCAACTTCAAGCCGGCGCAGCGCGCGCTCTTCCTGCGCGAGCTGTCCGCGGGCCTGCAGCCGGGGGACGGGCTCCTTTTGGGCACGGACCTCATCAAGGACCGCGAGCGGCTGTACGCCGCCTACAACGACAGCGCGGGCGTCACCGCCGAGTTCAACCGCAACGTGCTCCGGGTGCTCAACCGCGAGCTGGGCGCGGACTTCGAGCCGGAGGCCTTCGAGCACTTCGCGCCCTTCGACGAGAAGAACGCGTGGATCGAAATGCGCCTGGTGTCCAAGCGCGCGCAGGCGGTGTGGCTGTCCACGCTGCGGCGGCGCGTGGACTTCGCCGAGGGCGAGGTGCTGCGCACCGAGGTGAGCTGCAAGTTCGAGCAGCGCCAGGTGGAGGCGGAGCTGGCGGAGGCCGGACTCACCCTCACCGAGTGGTGGACGGACACCGCGGGCGACTTCGCGCTGTCCTTGGCGCTCAAACGTTGAGCTTGGAGAAAATCCTCGCTCGGGCGGCGCAACCCGGCGACGCTCGGGCCGAGAATCGTCTGATGCCGGACGGGTGTGGCCGGCAATCGGGGTCCAGGGCCGGGGACCCTTCTGGTCGCCGTCCTGAAGTGGGTTCGCGCGTCGGGGTGACACTCCTTCCTCCTGCCGGAGAGGGAGCATCGGGAGCCTGACGTCTTCGCCTCCTGGCAACGGAGGCTCCCGGGGTCTTCTCGACCCGCTCGCGCACCACGGAAGGACGGAAGGGCCAACACATCCCGCCGGGGGGATGCATCGGGCGGGTGGCTGGGGTTCAACCCGCCGCCACGCCCGATGTCTTGCGGGACAGCACGCGCCCGCGCTCCACGGAAGGACTCACGCGGAAGCGCGGGCTGCGCCGGGGACAACGGACCTGCGACTGGCGACTAGCGACGCGGCGGGTTGCGGCGGGACGGTGCGCGCACGGGCACCGGCACGGGCTGCGCGGTGGGACGCGTCCATGCGGCCCAGAGTCCGGCGACGACGGTGGCGATGACGCCGCCCGCGACAATCACCTGCTCCCCCAGAGGTCCAAGGTCCACGGTGGCGAGTGGGAGGGGGAGCATTCCGGAGAACGACATGCGGGGACTCCTGGCAAGGCACTGCGTGGGAGGTCCTGATGGGTCCAGCAAGGGCACCCAACGCGGGCCGGGGAAGTGCAGGTTAAGTAACCGTGACAGAATGTGGAAGTCCCTCAGCGACGATGACGACGTGGCGTGCACGGAAGTGCACCCCGCGTCCTGTCCTCCAGGGCCTCCTCCCCGTCACGGATTTCATAATCGGTTGGACACGCGGCGCACGCCGGATGTTCACGCGGGGGCCACGCCTGCCTGGTTCCTCTCTCGCGCGCTTCGCGTCGCCGGCCTATCCTGAGCCTCATGCCGTCCGACCTCGCGAGCGCGTTTCTGACCTTCCCCGGCAGGCGCTGGACCCCCGAGGAGTACGACGCGCTCGTCCGCTCCGGCATCCTCGCGGAGGACGAACGTGTCGAGTTGCTCGAAGGAGTCCTGGTTCCGATGACGCCGCCCGGCCCCGCCCACACCAACCTCATCGCGCGGTTGACCATGGCGCTGGCCGTGGCCGCCCAGGGCAAGGCCCTGGTGAGTCCGCAAAGCCCGCTGGCTTGTGGTGACAGCCGCCCGCAGCCGGACCTCGCCATCCTTCCCCTCTCGGAGGACCGGGAGGACCGGCTGCCGCGCAAGGCGCTCCTGGTGGTGGAGGTCGCGGACAGCTCGCTCGCGCGCGACAGGCTCAAGTCGGCCATCTACGCCAAGGCAGGCATCCCCGAGTACTGGCTGGTGGACGTGGCCGCACGCACGGTCGAGGTCCACAGCGAGCCCACCGCCCGGCGCGAGGCGCGCTACCGGACGGTCCACCTGCTCGGCGTGGAGGACACACTGACCACCCCGGCCCTGCCGAAGCTCAAGCTCTCGCTCGCCACGCTCTTCGGGCGCAGCAGGCACTGACGGCGCGCGCGGGCGTCTACACCCGCGAGCTCCCGCACACGCCCCAGCGACAGGTGTGAGTGCCGGAGGACGCGCCAGTGCACCTTTCAAGCAGCGGCAACGCCCCACCCGAGCCCTGAGTCAGGCCTGCGCGCCCGAGCCCTCGGACTCCTCCCGCGCCTGCTCGCGCTTCATGAGCTCCACCTTCATGCACCGGTCCTGCACCACGCGGATGCCGGCGCGGGCCAGCTTCTCCGCGGCCGCGTCGTTGCGGATGCCGAGCTGGAACCACACGGCGCGCGGCTTCTTCTTCAGCAGGTCCTCCACGTGCCCGTCGATGTCCTCGGGCTTGCGGAACACCTCCACCACGTCCACCACCCCGGGCACGTCCGCCACCGCCGAGTACACGGGCTGGCCGAGGATGGGCCCCTTCTCCCCGTGCACCGACACCGGGACGATGTCGTAGCCGTGCGCCTGCAGATGGTGCGGCACCGCGTACGCGGGCTTGTGCGCCTGACTCTCCGAGCGGATGCCCAGCACCGCCACGCGCCGGCTGCTCGCGAGGACCTCCTGCACACCGGCATCGTCCTCGACGAGGTTGTCCTTCCAGTCCATGGCTGCCTCCTGCGACGGAAGGTTGCCACTGCCGGGCCCGGCGGCGAGGGAGCACGTCGTCCGTGCCCTACTTCGGCGCGGCCTGGACCTCGATTTTGCGGCACGCCTCGGTGGCCTCGAGCACGTCCTCCGGCGAGGCACCGGGCAGGCTGGCGCAGAGGAACAGGTCATCCCCCAACCGCCGCGCCCCGAAGAAGCCGGGCGCGTGGAGCCCCAGGCCCCCATCCGCCAGCTTCGGCGCCAGGGTGATGCGCAGGAGGGTGTAGGCCTCCGTCTCCTCCTCCTGGTCCAGCGACAGCTCGTAGCCCTTCAGCTCGCCGCGAACGCGGTCCGCCAGGTCATCCGCCGAGGGCTTCTGCGTGCCCTGCCCGCGCCGCAGGTCCACCCGCAGCACCGGGCGGCCGGGCGGGCCCGCCTGGAAGCTGTCATCGGGCGCCACCTGCGCGGACCAACCGTCGGGCAGCGGCACCTTGATGCCCGAGCGGATGGACGTGCCCCGCGCCGAGGCGTCCGAAGCAGCGGCGTCCGGCGCCGCGTCCTCCTGCTTGCAGCCCTTGCAGCCGGGCAGGAGGCCGAGCGCCAGCACCACCGCGATGTGCTTCCGGGAGCGCACTACTTCTTTTCGCCACCAGGGGGAGGCGGCTTTCCGCCACCGCCGATGTTCTCCATCTTCAGCGAGCCCTCGAAGATGACGCCGCGGTCCATGGACAGCGACGGCGTCTCGAGGTTGCCCTTCACGCGGCCGGGCGTCTTCAGCTCGATGACCTGGGTGGCCTTCACGTTGCCTTCGACCTGGCCGTTGATGATGACGGTGCCGGCCTGGATTTCAGCGTTCACCTTCGCGCCGTCACCGATGACGAGCACGTCCTTGGTGACAATCTGCCCGTTGAACTTTCCGTCGATGCGGACCTGTCCCTCGAACGTGAGCTTCCCCTCGAACTCGCTCCCCTTGCCCAGGAGCGTATGCACCTCACCGGAACGCTGCGACACGGAATCCTCCTCCCGCCTGAACAGAGGCTTGCTGGGTGCTTCGTCTTTTTTCCCGCCAAGGAGCGCCACGTCCTACTCCTTCCTGAGAAGCTTCAAGAGCCGGTCGAGGTCATCGTACGAAAAGAAGTCCACCTCGATGGTGCCCTTTCCTGGGCTGCGTTCAGTGAGCCGAACCTTCGTCCCCAGTCGCCGCTGAAGCTCCTCCACCAGTGACTTCACCTGCGGGCTCTGCTTGGGCGGCGACTTGCCCGCATCCTTCTTGCCCGAAGAGCGACTCTGCTGGACGAGCCGCTCCGTGTCACGCACGGAGAGCTTCTTGTCCGCCACCTGTTTGGCCAGGTTCTGCAGCTCCGGCAGGCGTGGCACCCCGAGCAGCGCCCGCGCATGGCCCATGCTCAGCGCGCCGTCCGCCACCATGACCTTCACGTCCTCGGGCAGCGCGAGCAGCCGCAGGGCGTTGGCCACCGTCGAGCGCTCCTTGCCCACGCGCTGGCTGACCTGCTCCTGCGTGAGCTTGAACTCCTCGACGAGCCGCTTGTAGCCCTCGGCCTCTTCAATCGGGTTCAGGTCCGCGCGCTGGAGGTTCTCCACCAGCGCCAGCTCGAAGGCCTGGACCTCCGTCACATCCTTGACGATTGCGGGCACTTCCTTGAGGCCCGCGGCCTGGGAGGCGCGCCAGCGGCGCTCGCCGGCGATGATGCGGTAGCCGTCTCCGTCCTTGCGGACGAGGATGGGCTGGAGCACGCCCTGCGCCTTGATGGACTCGGAGAGCTCCTTGAGCTTCACCTCGTCGAAGTGCTGGCGCGGCTGCTCCTTGTCGCGGTGGATGGACTCGATGGGCAGCTTGAGGACGCCGGCCTTGTTGACGGCCTGCTCGTTGGCCTTGCCGCCGGCCGAGGGAGCGGCCTGGGGGATGAGGGCGGAGAGCCCACGGCCGAGCGCCCGCTTCTGCATGTCTGCTTTCACCACGTCGTGACTCCAGCGCCGCGGCGACTTTCACGGCGGCCATGAACGACAAAGGCTCCCCGGCAACCTCGGAGAGCCCCCGCTGCTTCCGGAAGACTTCGGCTCACTTCAGGCCACGCGGCGGCGCGGCGACTTGGGGGCGTCGCGCTTCATGAGCTCGCGGCCGAGCGCCAGGTAGCTCTCGCAGCCCTTCGACTTGATGTCGTACAGGATGATGGGCTTGCCGAAGGACGGGCACTCGGACAGGCGCACGTTGCGCGGGACGACCACCTCGAAGACCTGCTTCTTGAAGTAGCCGCGCACCTCGTCGACGACCTGGTGGGCGATGTTCGCGCGCGAGTCGAACATGGTGAGGAGGATGCCCTCCATCTTCAGGTCCGGGTTGAGGCCCTGCTTCACCAGGTCGATGGTGTGCGTGAGCTGCGAGAGGCCCTCGAGCGCGTAGTACTCGCACTGCAGGGGGATGAGGACGGTGTCCGCGGCGGCGAGCGCGTTGAGCGTGAGCAGGCCGAGCGACGGCGGGCAGTCGATGATGACGTAGTCGTACTCGGCGGCCAGGGGGCGCAGGGCGTCGCGGAGGCGGAACTCGCGGTGCTCCTGGTTGACGAGCTCGACTTCCGCGCCGGTGAGGTCCGGCGTGGCGGGGATGACCTGGAGGTAGCGCAGCTCGGTGGGGTGGAGCAGCTCCTTCATGGGGCGGCCATTGAGGAGCGCTTCGTAGATGGTGCCGTGGAGGTTGTCGCGCTTGAGGCCGAGCCCGCTGCCCGCGTTGCCCTGCGGGTCCATGTCCACCAGGAGCGTGCGACGCTCGGCGGAGGCGAGGCTCGCGGCGAGGTTGATGGCGGTGGTGGTCTTCCCCACGCCGCCCTTCTGGTTGGAGATGCAGATGATACGACCCACGTGGCCCATCCTCTCTCTACCCCGGCCGGTGCCAGGGCCCCGCGCGTGAAGCCGTGCACGGTTGCGCGCTGATCCACGCTCCTAGCACCCGCTTCGGGGGAGGATCAAATTGTCAGCGAGCCTCGCCTCCCTGCTCTCTTCGCCGTGTTTCCGCGACGGTGGACGCGGACGGTGCGGGGGTGACTGGGGCACCGTGGATGGGTGGGGCTGGAGGGCGATTCGGTGACGGCGTCGCCACACGGGAGTCGGTGGGGTGAAGGTGTCCGCGGCATCGTGGGGCTCCGTGCGCACGCGCAAGGTGGCCGACTCGGGTTGAGCGCGCTGGGCCCACGGGCGTGCGGTGCCGAAGCGAAGGCCCGCGGTGGGTGCCGATGAGGGCCGAATCCCGCTCCCTATATAAAGGAGGTGGCGCCCGGCTCCAGCCTCGTGGCGGGAGGCGGGGTTCCACGGGTCGCTGGCTCGGCTGCCGGGGAGCCGGGGGCAGTTGAGCCGGGAATCGATGGCTCCGTCCCCATGTGCCCGCCTGCCTGCCTGGACCGGGAGGGGTCCCATGTCAGGCCCCTATATAAGGATACGACCGTGCGGTCTGTTGCGGGGGTGGCAGCCCTTCGGTTGGCTCGTCGGCAGGGAATCCTTCGGAGTCGAGGCGTGGCTGCCCTTCTGGGCTTTTTTCAGCCTCTCGACTGCGCTGGTCGGACGTGTGACGCCTTGAGCTGGAGCGAGCGCGGTGAAGCCGTGGCTCCGCGCATGGCAGCGGTGGTGGCGCGGGGTGTGCTCGCGTGACGAGCGCCGATGAAGCACGCGCGTCCCGGTTCATCGGGAGCGACTCCCATGTGCGAGCTCGAACGCGGTGACGTTGGCCAGTGCCGGGCAACCCCGGGCCCAGGTCAGCAGGCGGGGTGCGCAGGCGGGACAGCACCGGCCCTCCCCTTTCGTGTGCCGCAAGCCGCATGGGCGGACGCGGTTGGGATGGCACTGCACTGGAGCTGGGGTGAAGCCCGCGCACCAGGTCACCGCCGTGGCGCAAGGTGAGTGCCGGTGATGGCACCGTGAGCCGCGTCCGACCGTGGGCATGCGGCCTCGCTGATGACGCCAGTACGGCGGTTCCCATCCCTGTCCATCGGCATGCGCTGCGGGTCTTCGGGCAGGAAGTCACTGCGCATCCCGCCCGATTCGCTTCCGCTCGTGCCCGCCCGGAGCACTGGCTGAGCATGAGCCGAGCGCTCCGACCTCCAGCGCCCTGCTCATGCGCGAGCTTCGCGCCACGCAGCGCCGAGGAGACCGCATCCCTGCTCCATGTGGAACGAGTTCACCTTCCGGACCGAACCACCGCGCGGATTGAGGCCGACCATTGGTGACGCCGCGCGGACCTGAGGGACGCGGGAGACATCTCTGCTCCCCGGACCGAGTCACCACGTCCGCGGACGCAAGCGCGACGGAGGCGCGTTCAGGGTGGGCGCAGGCTCGAGGTCCATGCTCCGGGCTCGACGAGAAGCGGGCTTCCACCGCAAGCCTCGACCCCGAGCCGCCTTCCCACCGTGAGCCCGTAGCCGAGTACCGCGGAATTGAGCGCAGACCGAGGACCCGAGTCACCGCTCTCCAGCACCGCGATGACCGCACGCACGATGCTCGCGTTACGAAGGGCTCATCGTTGCCCCTCCGCGCTCGTGGATGAACGCAGCGCCCACGCCTGCACTTCGCGGCACGGTGCCACCGTGGGTCGCGGCCTCTTTCTGAGGACAGCTCTCGGCACGTCTTCGTGTTCGTCGAGCCCCTCCGGAAACCGGGGGCTCGCTCAACGCCGGGTTGCGCTCCCTGGTGCTGTCATCCGCGCGGCGGTGCCCACCGCATCATGGGGACCCCGGCGACGCTGGCTCTCGAACTCGGAATTCAGGGCTCGGGACTCGGGGCTTCACGGTGTGGCCGGCCCCGTCTGCCCGAGCTGCGGCATGCAGTGGCTCCGCGGTCAGGGACCTATCGCCTCCCGGGCATGCGCTGGACCCGCGTTCCACGTGGAACGGGCCTGTTGCCATCACGGGCGTGGTGACTCGCGAAGTGCCGCGTGGCCTGAGCGAATGGGCATGTCTGTTCCTCCTCCCGTGCCCGAGTTGGTGCACGCCGACACTTGGGGTGTTTCCGCCGGAGGCTTGGGCATGCGGCCGGGCCGCTGACGCATCGGTGCTTCATGCCCGGTACGTCGTTCGTTTCTGCGCTCGCTTCTGCGCCGGATGCGGCGAACCTGGACCACGTGCAGGTCTCAGAAGTGGAGGCCTCCGTGTCACCGCGCGGGGAAGCGTCCTCAAGGGAGCCCCCGAAACAGCGGCTTCGGCGGTCTCATTGCGGTGACGGGTTGGCGGACTGCCCCTGCCCATGTGCCGTCGCGCCTGTTCGACACGAGCCCAGAGAGGGGACCACCGGCGGCAATGCCGACAGCCACCGATGAGCGGATTCAGCCCCAGGCAGTACGCGCCACCTCGCGCATCACGGTGGGCGCGACCTCGCCACGCGGATGCGGCGACACGTGAAGGCGGATGAGACTCCACGCTCCACCTGGAGTTCAGCGCCAGGCCCCGCGCCCGCGCGAAGACTCCGGCCCAGGACTTCGCGCGCAGACACCTGAGGAGCTTCACCAAGCTTATGCGGACCGTGCCGTGCCCCGTCAGCACCACACCGCTTCTCAGCGCGAGGCCGTAGCGACAGGTGGCCAGGTTCCACGTGGAACGCGCCGTGACCTCTGCCCCAGCGCGGAGCCTCTGCTCGACGTGCCAACAGGCGGCATCCACGTTCCACGTGGAACGCCCCCTGACCTCTCGACACCGCACAGTCCCTACGCGCGACGCGACAGCCGATGACCTCCACGTTCCACGTGGAACGTGCCTCGACCTCTCGCCACCACATGGGGCCTCGACGTGAAGCACCAGTCGCCGGCCTGCATCCACTGTCGACTCAGCTCGTGGCCCTCACCTCTCGCCGCCTACGCGAAGCACCAGTCGCCGGTCTGCATCCACGTTCGACGCGGCATGTGGCCCGCACCTCTCGCCGCCTACCCGACGCATCAGCCGCCGGTCTGCATCCGCGCCCGCTTCAGCACGCGCCACGCCCCCCTCGTCGCCTACGCGAGGCATCAGCCACCGGCCTGCATCCACGTTCGGCGTGGCACGCGCACCGCACCTCTCGCCTCCGCATGACGCCTCCGCTCAACGCGTGGACAACAGGCATGCATGCTCCACGTGGAGCACACCCTGCACCTTCGCCATCGCACGATGTCTCCGCACGAAGAGACGGTGATGCGCCTCCGCGCTCCACCTGAATCGCGCCCCAGCCGGGTCTCCGCATGCAGTCCCGGTGCGTGGGCCGACGACGCGTGAGCGGCCTGTTCCACGTGGAACCAGACGCCGGGCTCATCGCCCTGCCTGGCATCGGGTACGGCCCGGCTTCACGGCGATGCCTCCGATGCGCCTTCGCGTTCCACGTGGAACGCACCCATGCCCTCCTCCAGGTCCGCAGCACGGGTTCGACAGGTCGGCACGAAGCCGGAACGACCATGCACCGCGGTGCCACGTGGAACGGGCGCCGACAGGTCCGTGGCAAGACACGACCGCCACGCATCGCGGTTCCACGTGGAACACGCCCCGAGTTCGCCACCATCAGCCGCGACCACTGAACCCGTGCCTGAGTACACGACGATGAGGGTCATGAAGCGCTGTTCGCGTTCCACGTGGAACAGGCCCCGTCTTCCCCGCCATGAGCCGCGACCACTCGCGAGGGCATGACGATGAGGCTCACGAAGCGCAGTCCACGTTCCACGTGGAACAGGCCCTGCGTTCGCCACCATGAGCCGCGACCACTGGGCCCAGGCATGAGTGCATGACGACGAGTCGCGTTCCACGTGGAACGCGAACACGCCTCCGGAAGTCCGCGAGGAGAACGTCGATGGCGGTGCGCCTGACGCGCTGGACAAGGCCGCTCACGTTCCACGTGGAACGTGATGCCGTGCGCGTCGATTCAGCGACGGCTCGAAGTGGCATCCCTGAAGGGACTCATCGCGCCGCACATGCTCCACATGGATGGAGCCGCACCGCTGCACGGGTCGACTCGGCCGCCAGCGGTCTGCGCCCGCGCGCATGAGGCACCTGATGGCGAAGGCCACGTCCCACGTGGAACGCGATGTCGCGTAGCGCGGGTCTGCGAGTGGCTGAACCGGTGCACATGAAGCACCGGCTGAAGCTGGCCACGCTCCATGTCGCGCGTGCTGTTGCGCTGCTCAGCTCAGCGGAGGTTCGAAACAGCGCGAGGAGCACACCCTGGAGCTGGCCACCTGCACGTGGCGACGGATGCCGTGCGGCTTGGCCGTGCGGGTGGCCGAACCGGTGCGCAGGACGCTCTTCAGCGAAGGTGGCCGTGCTGCGCGCGGAGCGAGCTGTCGTGTGAGTTGGCGGAGTGACGGCATGGCGCGACGCACATGCAGCACCCGCTGCGTGCGCCCGCGTTCCACGTGGAACGTGATGCCGCGCGCTGGTGCCTCGGCCCCCGAACCGGTGAGCGACAGGTCCGACCGCCTGCAGCGCAGCACCGGGCAAGGGCGACCCCGTGCATGTGCGGGCACCGCTGTTCGCCGTGGATGCATGAAGGACTGAATGCGCCGTTCGAGTTCCACGTGGAACACGAGGTCTCTCATGTCCTCGCGAACTCAGTTCCAACCCACGTGCCTGGAGCACCAGACGCGCCGATGCGTTCCACGTGGAACGCGCCGGCACTCGCGCGTGAGCGCCCATGAGCGGGAGCTGGGGCAGTGGATGGAGTCGACTGCTCTCCACGTGGAGTTCGGTGCCGCGCAAGCCGACTCCGACCCGGTTCTGACTGATGCCCGTGAAGCACCAGATGCGGCATCACGACTCACACGAGTCCAAGCAGTCGCGCGCAACGGCGGCGAGACCTGATGTGCCTGAACGACGGGCCGCGCGCCCTCCACTTGGAACGTGACGTCTCACGCAGCCGCAGCGCGCACCGCTACGCCTGAAGGACTGGATGACTCCAGCCACGTTCCACGTGGAACGCGGCGCCGCAGTGGCCAGCTCAGCCGCACTTCAAACTCGTGCGGTTGAAGGCCCGCTGCTGTCGCCCACGTTCCACGTGGAACCCGGCACTGCGGTGGTCAGCACAGCTGCGCGTCGAACCCGTGCACCTGACGGCCCGCTGCTGTCGCCCACGTTCCACGTGGAACGCGGCACTGCGGTGGTCAGCACAGCTGCGCGTCGAACCCGTGCACCTGACGGCCCGCTGCTGTCGCCCACGTTCCACGTGGAACGCGGCACTGCGGTGGTCAGCTCAGCTGCGCTTCGCATCCGTGCACTCGAAGGCCCGCTGCCGCCGCCCACGTTCCACGTGGAACGCGACGCCACGATGGTCAGCTCTGCCGCGCTTCGCATCCGTGCGGGTGAAGTCCTGCTGCTGTCGCCCACGTTCCACGTGGAGCGCGGTGCCACGGTGGTCAGCGCAGCTGCGCTTCACAGCCATGCGGCTGATGGCCCGCTGCCGTCATTCACGTTCCACGTGGAGCCCGGCGCCGCAGTGGTCCGCGCAGCTGTGCTTCGAACCTCGACGGCCCGCTGCTGTCGTCCACGTGGAACGCGCAGCACGTCGCCGGCTCGGCCGAACTGACGAAGACTCACGGCTGACCGGGCGAAGCGAGCCGGTGCGTGCAGCAGACCTCAGGCGGGCAACGACCCGGAATCCTCCGCCAGCGCGCCGGAACCAGCGCGGGCCCCGTGCATCAACGGATGACAGGCCCGCGCCCCGTTCCACGTGGAACAAGGAACACGGTCTGGCGCAGTCACCGCGAACGAGCCCACTGCCGCGAAGACGAAGGCACAGCCCGGTGGCACTTCGTTCCGAGTGACGCCCTCTCCACCCCGCCGTACTGATGAGCCATCTCCGGCACCACCACTCCCCTCCCCCGCCGCGCCACCGTCGGCTCCCCGGCGAGAGCGCCCGTGCCCGTCGTTGAAGGAGTCGCTCGCATCGAATCACCTCGCTGCCCGATGACTGAGCGCCCAACCGCGAGGCGACCGGCACATCCACACCTTCGCCGCGGCCATGCCTCAGCTTGTCTGCGCCACCACGGCCACCGGCGAAACGAACTCCTTCAACCGCGCCTGGCACGCCCTCATCGGACTGCCCATGCGCCTGCTCGGCGCGGCCACCTGGGATGCCGCGCGCCATCCGGAGGCGCGCAGCTCCGCGGTGACCAACTGCCAGCAGGCCGAAGTCACCGGCCCACTCTTCTCCATCGACATGTGCCTGCCTCACGCGGATGGCACCTGACGCTGGCCCCCAGTCCATGCCGATGAAGAACCCGGACGGCTCCGTCCGCTTCCTGCCGGCACCGTCATCGGTCTCCATGAGCAACGGCGCACAGGCAGCCGGCTCGAAGAGAGAGAGAGAGAGAACAGCGGCTGAACATGGTGCTCGCGTCCTCGCACCTGGGCACCTGGAACTGGGACATCGCCAGCGACACGCTGCGCTTCGACCCGCGCTGCGAACAGGTCTTCGGTCCGGAGCCAGGCTCGTTTCGCGGCAGCGTCACCACGGACGTCATGCAGCGCCTTCACCCCGAGGACCGCGCCCGCGTCATCGCGCATGCCGATGTCCGCATCCGCGAGCACGCCTACCGCTCCGAGTACCGCCCCATCTGGCGCGAAGGCGGCATCCACTGGGACCAGGCCATCGGCCGCGCGCACTACGGCGCGATGATGGGAAACCCCACGCGCATGGCCGGCAACGTTGCCAGCATCGATGAGCGCAAGACGCAGGAAGTGCCCTTCGAGCGGCGCGTCAGCGCGAACGAGGTCAGCGGGCTCGGCCTGGGACTGCACATCGCCCGGCACATCGTCGAGGCACATGAAGGCAGGTTGCGCGTGAGCACCGCCTCGGCGGCGGCGCGGCATTCATCGTCGAGCCTCCTGTCGCCGGGCCCTCCTCCGACGCGGCGGCTCTGATTCAGGAGCGCGGCGTCACGGACTCCATGACGCAGGCCTGCTCGTGCCATGGCGCCGGATGCCGAGATGCTGGCTCGCACGCGTGCGGCGCCACGGACTCCGCGAACCAAGCCTCCTCATGTGGCAGCACCGAACATCGAGGTGACGCCTCACGCACGCAGCGCCAAGGACTCCGCGAACCAGGCCAGCTCCTGCGACAGCGCCGAACATCGAGGCGCCGCTTCACGCACGCAGCGCCAAGGACTCCGCGAACCAAGCCTCCTCATGTGGCAGCACCGAACATCGAAACGCCGCATCACGCACACAGCGCCACTGACTCCACGCAGTAGAGACATCCTCGTGAGGCAGCGCCGAACGTCGAGGTGCAGGCTCACGCGCGCAGCGTCACGGGCACCTCGAACCCTGCCTGCTGGTACCGGAACTCCAGACTCCGCCTCGTCGACTCACGAGCGCGGCGACACAGGTTCCACGAAGTAGGCCTGCTTGTGCCGGGGCTCGGCGTCGTACGCCGCGGCGAGCTTCCGGGCGACTTCCTCGCTCGGATGCACGGCGACTTCAACGCGGTTGCCGTGCTCATCCTGGCGGATGACGGCCCAGCCACTTCGCGGCGGCTTCGTCTGCGACAACGGCGGCGGTGTTCCACGCGCCTCGACGGCGTACCACTGCTTGTGGGCTCGGGCCTCCATCAGCCTCGCGAGGCACTCGGCACGCGCGCGGACCTGCATCACGCAGACGTCATGGCGATTTCCCGTGTCGTCCTGCCGGTACACGGCCCAGCCGTTCCTCGCGCGAGGCCTTCCTTCGTCCGCGCGCCACTCCACCTCCGCGCTCCACCAGCCAAGGTGCGCAAGCGCATGGTCGATTTCCTCCGCGTCCGTGAAGACCTCGAAGCAGTCGGTGCGCTCGCGGTAGAGGGCCACCACCGTCAGTCCACAGTCCGCTCGCCAGACCCAGGACTCTGTCGGCCCGAGCCCATCCCCCTGCGCGTCCCTTCCGTGCGGCGGCCCGAGCCGTCGCTCGAAACCGGCACGAGACTCGCGCGCGAGCACATCGTGGTTGCGGTCATACATCCAGACGAGTGGCCCTTCCGTGCGCAGCGGCTTCATCCGTGGCACCCCCGCCACGAAGTTAACGGCGCACCCGGGCCGCGCCACCGACGCGGCGCTTCGTCACGCCCTCCCCTGAAACGAGCCAGCAGTTCCGCGTACGGGCACATCCGCTCAGCTCCGCGCAGTGCCCAGCACAGCGCGCCGCCCTGGGACTGCTCCGCGTGGAACAGCGAGCGCGCCGCGAGCAGGTACCGCTTCCGCTCCCGCAGCCCGCGCAGCTCGGGGCGCACGGCGGTGGGTTACCTCCCCGCGTGGAGCAGATAGCCGACCGCGAGCTGGTACAGCTCCCGCTCCAGCAGTCCGCCCTCGAGCAACTCGGGACGCTCGGTGACGGCCTTGTGGGTCAGCGCTTCGAGTGCCGTCTCGAGGACCACCGCGGCGACCGCGGGCTGCATGCCCCTGGGCAGGCGCCGCGCATGGGTGCGCAGGAACCGCTCAATCAGCTCGGTGATGCGCCCGTTCGTGTCCATCACCTCCGCGATGCGCCCCACGCGCGGCACCTGCTCGAAGAGGATTTTGTGGAGCTCGGGAGAGATGCGGTGCGTATCCACGCCGACGCGGATGATGGCCCTCAAGCCGTCCTCGAGCGATGCGCTCCCCAACCCGGCGAAGGCCTCCTCCGCGACCTGGACCATCTCTCCGGCGTGACGCTCGATGAGCGCGGCGACCAGGGCCTCCTTGCTCGGGAAGTATTGGTAGAGCGAGCCCACGCTCACACCGGCCCGCTCGGCGACTCGTGCGGTGGTCGCCTTTTCGTAACCGTGTTCCACCAGAACCTGAGCCGCCGCTTCGAGCAGCGCGTCCACCGTCGCCCGTGAGCGCGCCTGACGCGGCAGTTTCCGAGGGTTTGTCTCGACGGAAGTCATGCGTCCCGGGCGCTCCTGAATGCGAATACCGAATGTGACGAAACATTCGCATATTGCCTCTGCATCAACAACGGAGGCACGCATGGAAGGTCGAAGCACTTCGGGAGCTCGGAACAGCAACGGCAAGGTCGTCCTGGTGACGGGCGCATCCTCGGGCCTCGGCCGGGCCACGGCGGCACGGCTCGTCCAGCGTGGCCACCGCGTCTACGGCACCAGCCGTCAGCCGGTACATGCGGCGGACTGGCCCATGCTCACGCTCGACGTGTGCTCCGACAGCTCAGTCACGGCGTGCATCGGCGAGGTGCTCGCTCGCGAGGGGCGCATCGATGCCCTGGTCAACAACGCCGGCTACGCCTTCATCGGCGCGGTGGAGGAGACGCACCTGGAGGAGGCACGCGCACAGCTGGAGACGAACTTCTTCGGCGCGCTGCGGATGATGCTGGCGGTGCTGCCGACCATGCGCGCACGCGGCGCGGGGCACATCGTCAACATCAGCTCGCTGTCGGGCGCGGTGGCGGTGCCGTTCCTCGGGGCGTATGCGGCGAGCAAGCACGCGCTGGAAGCCATGTCGGAGGCGCTCGCGCACGAGCTACGCGATACGCCACTCCGCGTCACGCTCCTCGAGCCCGACGGCATGCGCACGCGCATCGGCTTCCATCATCCTCGCGTCGAGCATCCGGAGCTGGCACCCCGGCGCAAGCGACTGGTGTCATTGCTGGAGCGGGCCACGCGCGAGGAAGGCAATGACCCCGACCTGCTGGCCGCAGTCGTGGAACAGGTCATCGAGGACAGCGCGCCACCCCTGCGCATCGCCATCGGCGAGGGTGCGAAGCGGCTCATCGAGGCCCGCCGCACCCTGCCCGAGGCGGAGTTCGGCAGGCTGCTGGCCGCCGCGCTCCAGCTCGACGCCGACACCGCCGCGGCCTGAGGAGGCGACGATGACGGGCCTGTCCTTCACCATCGCCATGGAGCTCGCCGCGATTGGCGACCCTCGACATGCCAGGATGCTCGGTGACTTCACCGTGCAGCGCGATGCGATGCTCGGAGTCATCCGGATTGGCGTGGAGGGAACGGAGGGCTTCTGGGAGCGCCATGACGGAGGCGACGAGCTGCTCGTCCTCGTCTCCGGGCGCATGACGATGACGCTGCGTCCGGCGAGTGGACCGGACCATGCGCATGACCTTGGTGCGGGAGACGCGCTGCTGATACCGAGAGGCGTGGCCCACTCGGCGCGGCTGCACACGCCCGAGGTCCACCTCCTGTTCGTCACGCCTCGCGACGGGAACGAGGCCTGGACCGAGCATCCCGAGGGAAGGCGCAGGCACTGAGCCAGACGTCCCGGGTCTTCGCTGCCAGGCGAGGGCCCGGGAGTGTTCCACGGCGCGGGCATCCGCGAGCCAGGGGCGTGCTTCACGGGTGGCGACCACCCTCCCCTGCTCCGGCGTGGGCACCGGAAGGAACGTTCCTTCCGCGACGGCCACCGCGCTCCCCTGCTCCGGAGTGAGCGCCGGAAGGAACGTTCCTTAGGATTCAACAGAACTCTGGAGCGGCCCGAGCAGCCAGCCATCCCTCTAGAGCCGTGGTGAGCCTGTCCTGGCCGCGCGCGAGCGTCTGCCACCCGGGGCGTCCGTTGTGTTTGAGGTGGCCGCCCAGCCCGCCCAGGGCGAGGAGTGCCTCACCGCAGGTGGGTTTGGGGCCGAGGTGCACGCGCACCGAGAGATGGCGCAGCAACGCGAGCTCGTCGGGGCTGAAGAGGTCCGTAGCGAGAGTGGTGGGGGACTGGTGCGCCAAGGTTCTGAGGGCCAGCAGGCGCCAGGCCAGCGGAAGCAGGAGTGCGAGGGCGTTGAGCAGCGCGTGCAAACTCATCAACTGACGCTTCTCCAAGGCACAGCCTGTCTTGAGGGCCTTGAAGAGTTCCTCCACACTCCAGCGTGCCCGGTAGCAATCCACCACGTGCGCGACAGCCTCCGGGGTGTCCACCGGCAGCGTCGTCAGCAGCACCCAGCGCACCGGTTGCTGGCCCTCGGCAGGCCGCGGCTCCACCACCTCCACCGCATTGAGAGTCAGGGTGGAGGGCACGTCCGCATCGCGTTGGGAGTACTCGCTGGCGTGCAGGACCAACCCGCTTCGGGCACGCACCTCAAGGTGCGCGGTGCGCGCCTGCCGTGCGGGCTGCTTTTTGGCGGGCGCGCCCCCATTGCGGCCCTTCCACCGGGCCTTGACCGCCCCGAGCGACACCTCTCGGGTGAGCAGTGTCGGTGCGGTTTCGAGTGCGGCGTGTAGGTGGCGGGCCGGGTCCGTCTCAGAGCCCAGTGCGTCCACCAGCCGGTTGAAGCGAGTGCGGATGACGAAGGCGCAGTCATGCTGGGTCAGCTCGTAGAAGAGACGGAAGCTGTCGGCCTCCTGGTCCATGACGTGCACCACCTGGGGCACGCTGGCCTGGGTGCACCGCTGCTGCACGGTGTGCGCCAGCGTCTGCCACATCTGCGACTCACGCTCTGCCTGCGGGCGTGCCTGGCTCTCCTTCTTCTGCTGCGCAGTGGTGCGCTTGGGGCGCACAGGACGCACGTGGGGGTGCAGTCCGACAACGCCCAACGGGTGCGCCAGCACGTGCTCAGGCGACGGTAGACTGCAGGCGAGCGCCAGGTGGGCCTCGAAGCCGGATTCGCCTCGGTTGAGCGTCCCCACCCCCTCGCGCACGCCCGCCTCACTGCCCACAAACCGCACGTTGGTGGTGTCGTGAGCGACGACCACGGGGCGGCCCTGCGCTGCCGCGGCCTGGCAGCGCGCAAGACTCTGCGCGATATGGGGCGCCAGCACGTCCGCCCACTCCACCTTCTTATTGCTCAGCAAGCGGTAGCACCCCTCCAGCTCCGCCGCGCCTCGGCAGGCTTCCGGAAAGCTAGTGCCGGGCGCAGGCGCGAGCCGCTCGGCAATGGCCACCAACCTCTGGGTGCGACGGGTGTCCCCCAACTGCGCTGACTCATACTCCTCTGGAAGCGGAGGCAGCCGGGCTGAAGAACAGGCAGGCACACTGGCCGCAGCAGGCTTCTTGCGCAAGAGCATCTATGCGCAACCCGTCTCGCGTTCTGTTGAATCCTAAGGAACGTTCCTTCCACGACGGCCACCGCGCGTCCCTGTTCCGGCGTGGGCGCCGGAAGGAACGTTCCTTCCGCGACGGCACCGCCCTGCCCTACTCCTTCGCGAACACCGCGACCTGCCGCTCGGCTCCGGAGAACGGCAACCGGTACGCCCGCGCGGACACGACGCGCAATTGCCGCTCCGCCGCGCGCGCCGCCAGCTCCGCGTCCGTCTGCGCCTTGCCGAGCATCGCCACCACGCGCCCACCTGGCGCCACGTACCCCGGCGCCAGCGCGAGCCAGTCCGGCAGGTCCATGAACGCGCGCGCAATCAGCACCTCCGCGCGCGGAATCCCCTCCGCCTCCGGCTTGCCCTCCGCGCGCGCGTGCAGCCCGCGCACGCCCTGCAACCCCAGGCTCGCCGCCGCAGCCTTGATGAACGCCACCTTCTTCCCCACCGCGTCCACCAACGTCACGCCCAGCACCGGCAGCGCCAGCTTCAGCGGCAGCCCCGGGAAGCCCGCGCCCGCGCCCAAATCCAGCAGCGTCGCCGCGCCCGTCACCTCCGGCAGCACCGCCAGCGAGTCCAGGAAGTGCTTCTCCAGCACCTCCTCCGGCGCGGTAATCGCCGTGAGGTTCACCTTCGCGTTCCACTTCAGCAGCTCGGCCATCAGCCGCTGCAGCTGGGGCCCCACGCCCTCCGGCACCACCACGCCCAGCGCCCGGCTCCCGGATGCCAGCAGATCTACGAACCGCGCGTTATCCACAACGCCTCCACAGCAAACAGGCCCACAACCCCCCGGAATCACTCAGGTGGTGAAGGCCCTCAAAGTTTCCCACACGTTATCCACAGCCCGGTTCCTGATCACTCCACCGGCTGTCCACAGCCTCCCGCCGCCCCGCTGCCCCGCTTCAGCGCCACCAGCAGCAGCGACACCGCGGCCGGTGTCAGCCCCGGAATCCGCCGCGCCTGCCCCACCGTCCCCGGCCGGTGCGCCGTGAGCTTCTCCACCGCCTCCGAGCTCAACCCGCGCACCTCGCGGAAGGCGAAGCCCTCCGGAATCCGCCACCGGTCCGTCGACTCCGCCTCGCGCGCCGCCGCCCTCGCCGCCTGGGCGATGTAGCCCTCGTACTTCACCTCCACCTCCACCTCCTCGGCCACGTCCTCCGGCAGCGCCGGCCAGTCCGCCCTCCCCTCCCCCAGTTGCGCGTACGTCACCTCCGGCCGCTTCAGCCGCGCCGCCAGGCCCGAGCGCTTCAGCCGCGCCACCTCGTCCGCCACCGCGCGGCCCCGCGCCTCGGCCCGCTCCAGCGCCTCGCGGGGGAGCAACCCCACCCGGTGCCCGTGCCGCGCGAGCCGCAGGTCCGCGTTGCCCTCGCGCAGCTTCAGCCGGTGCTCCGAGCGGCTGGTGAACATGCGGAACGGCTCGTCCACGCCCTTCGTCACCAGGTCGTCCACCAGCACCGCGCCGTGCGCCTCGTCGCGGCCGAGCACAAGCGGCGGCTCCCCCTTCACCGCGAGCGCCGCGTTGATGCCGGCCCACAGTCCCTGGAAGGCGGCCTCCTCGTAGCCCGAGGTGCCGTTGAGCTGCCCCGCGAAGTACAGGCCCGCCACGGCCTTCGTCTCCAGCGTGGACTTGAGCTGCGTGGGCGGCGCGTAGTCGTACTCCACCGCGTAGCCGTAGCGGACCACCTCCACCCGCTCCAGCCCTGGAATGGTGCGCAGGAAGGTGAGCTGCACGTCCGCCGGCAGGCTCGTGGACAGGCCCGCGGGATACACCAGCGGCGACGTGGGGCCCTCCGGCTCCAGGAAGACCTGGTGACGCTCGCGCGCGGCGAAGCGCACCACCTTGTCCTCCAGCGACGGGCAGTAGCGCGGGCCCCGGCCGACAATCTCCCCCTGGTACAGCGGCGAGCGGTGCAGGTTGTCGCGCAGCACCTGGTGCGTCTGCAGCGTCGTCGAAGTGATTCCGCAGACGACGTCGGGCTGCCTCGGGAAGGGCGCACCGCCAGCGACCTCCCCCTTCGTGCGCCAGGAGAACGGGCGCGGCGGGAAGTCGCCGGGCTGCGGCTCCACCGCGTCCCAGTCGATGCTCTCGCGAGCCAGCCGCGCCGGCGTGCCCGTCTTGAAGCGGCCCAGCGTGAAGCCCAGCGCGCGCAGCGAGTCGGACAGGCCGCGCGCGGCGTCGTCACCCAGGCGCCCGCCGACCTCCTTCTTCTCGCCCACGTGCATCAGCGCCTGGAGGAACGTCCCCGTGGTGAGCAGCACCGCCGAGGCCGACACCTGCGTGCCGTCCCCCAGCACCACGCCCGCCACCCGGCCGCCCTCGGCGACGATGGCGGACACCTCGCCCTCGCGCACGGTGAGGTTCGGCTGCGAGAAGAGGACGGTCCGCATCCCCGCCGAGTACGCCTCGCGGTCGCACAGCACGCGCGTGGCCTGGACGGCGGGGCCCTTGGAGGCATTCAGCGTCTTGAAGTGCGTGCCAGCCGAGTCCGCCGCGCGGCCCATCTCGCCGCCGAGCGCGTCCAGCTCGCGCACCAGGTGGCCCTTGGCGGTGCCCCCCACGGCGGGGTTGCAGCTCATCACCGCCGCGCGGTCCTTCTTGAGGGTGAGGCCCAGCGTGGCCAGTCCCATCCGCGCGCAGGCAAGCGCCGCCTCGCAGCCCGCATGGCCCAGGCCCACCACGATGACGTCGTATCGGAGTCCCATCGCTCACGAGGGTCGCCGAGGGACACCGGCACCTGACAGCGCCCCGGCGTCCGTCATGGCACCCGGGCACCCTGGCTCCGCGCGCCGCGACCTTTCCGCGCCTCCGTATGTCTCCGGCGCGAGCCCTTGGCAAGCAAAGGCCCTACGCGGCAGGGCGTCCGACGGGACGAGCGCCCCCTTCCTCCGAGATTTTACGGGAGCGCACGAGGCAGGCAGTGGGAGGGGTTGAGGCCTGCCTGCCTCGCGCGCACCGGCCACCCTCCGGAAGGCCGAGCCAGACCTGCTGGCTTCGGCCCCCCGGCCTGGACGGCGTCTTGAAATGTCCTCGCGGGACGGTCCGGATGCGGCGGCGCCCTCCCCCGGTGGGCGACACACCTGCCGTCAATGCGGCCCCGAGGGTCCGCCCGCGCTGGCGCACGCTCCTCCGGAGTCCCCCCAAGGACCGGAAGAAGTCGTGCGCCGTCTCCGCGCGAGGCATCCCCGGCCCGCGCGGCGAGAGTCTGGTGTCGCGCGACACGGAAGGCGGACCAGTCCGTGCGGTGAGGGCGCAAGGGTGGACGCGAGCTCGGGCCTCTAGGGTCCGACGCCTCCGTGTGCGCGACGGGGATATGAATAGCCGAGGGGTCTGACATGCCGGCTGGCGCAGGGCCGGTGCCCGGTGGGGTGTCCGGACAGCCGGGGCGTTCCATGTTCCGCAACCGGCGGATGCGGCTTCGGACCGTCTCCCAGGTAGGGCAGGGGAGGGTGGCGCGGTGGCTGCGTCCCGGGAAACGGAGCACGGAGTCATGGCATCGTCCCCGGCCATGGCATCCACCTCCCGCACCATCCAAGGCCCCGCGGGCCGGCTCGCCGTCACCGACTCCGGTGCGGGCGGGCTCCCCGTCCTCTTCGTCAACAGCAACGCCGGCCGCCGCGAGCAGTGGGCCGCGCAGCAGGCGCACCTCCGGACGCGCTCCGTGTCCTTCGACCTGCGCGGCATGGGCGAGTCGGACCTGGATTCACAGGGCCGCTACGGCGCCCCGGACATGGCCGAGGACGTGAATGCGGTGGCGGACGCGCTGGGGCTGGAGCGCTTCGTGCTCGTGGGGCACAGCTTCGGCGGCACCGTCGCGGGCGAGTACGCCAGTCGCTGGCCGGAGCGGCTCGCCGGGCTCGTCTTCGTGGACTCGGCGGGCACCATGCCGCCGCTGCCACCCGAGCAGGTCGCCTGGTTCCAGGAAGGCTTTCGCCCGGAGAAGTACCGCGACTTCATGGACGGCTGGTTCGCGCCCATCTTGAACAACGGGAAGCCGCACACGCGCGAGGCGGTGATGCGCTGGCTGCATGCCACGCCGCGCGAGGTCGTCCACGGCGCGCTGAAGAGCATCCTCACGTACGACTCGGACCGGGTCTTCGAGCGCTACAAGGGCCCCGTCCAGACGCTCGTCGTGGATGCCTTCATCCAGCCCAATGCCTATCACCTGCTCTACCCGGGCGTTCCGCACACGGTGTTCACCGGCGTGAGCCACTGGCTGATGATGGACGCGCCCGAGAAGTTCAACGCCGCCCTCGACACGTTCCTCGCCACGCTGCCGGGAAAGTAACGGGCAGGGGAGGGGAGGGCGGGACTTGCGTCGTGAAGCCGAGACACGGGGCGACGGCGACACAAACCATCGCCCACGTGTCCAACCGCGCTACCGCTGCAGAATCGACTGGACCGACTTCGCACGCTCCTCGTCGGTCGTGTCGGTCTTCAGCGGGAAGGGCACGTCGACGCCGCGCTTCACGGCGGGCCGCTCCGCAATCGCCTTCATCCACCGTTGCAGGTGGGGCAGCCCGTCCACCGACACTCCGGACCAGTCGTGGATGCGCACCCACGGCCACGTCGCGATGTCCGCGATGCTGTAGTCCCCCGCGAGGTACTCGCTCTCCTTCAGCCGCGTGTCGAGCACCGTGTACAGCCGCCGCGTCTCGTTCTGGTAGCGGTCGATGGCGGGCTGGAGCTTCTCCGGGAAGTAGCGGAAGAAGACGTTGGCCTGTCCCTGCATGGGGCCCACGCCGCCCATCTGGAACATCAGCCACTGGGTGACGCGGGAGCGGCCCTTCGCGTCCGTGGGCATCAGCCGGCCCGTCTTCTCCGCGAGGTAGAGCAGGATGGCGCCCGACTCGAACACGGCGAAGTCACCCTCCGCCCGGTCGACGATGGCGGGGATGCGCCCGTTGGGGTTGATGCGCAGGAACTCCGGCTGCTTCTGCACACCCTTGCCGAGGTCCACCCCGTGCACCGTGTAGGGCAGGCCCAGCTCCTCCAGCGCTATCGAGACCTTGTAGCCGTTGGGCGTCGTCCACGTATAGAGGTCAATCATGGGTGCGCCTCATAACGGGGCCCCCGCGCCCGCGCCGCGTCTTCAGCGCAGCGACTCCTCCACGGTCCGCCAGCGCGCATCCACCCAGGCGCGCAGGTACGCCACCTCCCCGACGAAGTCGTTCATGTCCGTGCGTCCGCGCCAGCGGGGGAAGTCCCTGTACTGCGCGCCCCAACGCGCCTCGTCCTTGAGCGCCGCGGGGCCCACTTCGCGCGCGTACCCGTCGACGAGTCCCAGCACCACGTCCCGCTGCAGCGGCCCCTGGAGCAGCTCGCGGTAGCGCTCGCGCAGGGAGCCCGCGATGACCGGGTCCTCCAGCATGCGCGAGAAGATGAGGTTCTCCCGCGTGAAGGGGTACAGGTCCTCCGGCGCCAGGCGCAGCGTGTTCCAGTCCTGTCCGAAGCTGGCGTCCAAGTCCCAGGGAATGAAGCGGAAGCGGCTCCCCGGCCCACGCGCCCGGAAGTGGTAGGCATTCTTCGCCACCGAGTCCCGCGTGTACGCGAGGTTGGACAGAATCCACCAGTCCTCGTAGTCGCGCGGCGCCAGCCACGCTTCCCGCTCGGCGGCGAACCGCTCCGGGCTGGCGTCCGCCACGAAGGCGGTGAGCGCGTCGATGGTGTGGAACGCGTCATCACCGTCCTCGGGCTCGCCCTCCTTCTTCTCGTAGCCCTGGCGCAGCTTCACCTTGGGCAGGCCCATGGCGTCCAGCCGCGAGAAGTTCGCGTCACCGCCCACCGCCTTGAAGAGGTCTCCGCCCGCGTCCAGGCCCCGCTCGGAGAGGAAGTGGCGATTGATATGGTCCGTCACCGTATACAGGCCGAAGTACTCGCCATTCACGTACACCACCGCGCTGTAGGCCTTCATCTGCAGGTGGTCCGGCGACATGCGATTCCACACCTCGAAGGCAAGCCGGGCGCGGATGTATGAGTTGTCATTGAAGGGGCTGATGAGCACCAGCTTGCCGCGGCCCATGAAGCCGCCGGCGTGCTCGGGCTCGTCGAAGCGCTGCCCGTCGTCGAGCTCCACCGTCAGGCTGCGCTTGGGAAAGCGCAGCGAGGTGTCCCCGCGGTAGCGCGTCTCCCCGGTATAGCAGCGCCCGCGGTAGACGAAGCGCGCCGGACGGTAGCCGTCGTCGTCCGGCAGCGAGGACGACATGAAGAGGTGGAAGACGGGCAGCCCGTCCTCCTCCTGGTACGAGAAGGGGTCGGGAGCGCTGGCACCCCGCGCCTCGAAGCCCTGGACGAACGAGGCACTGTCCGCGCCCGCACACTCCGGAGGGGGCACGCTCCAGCCGCTCTGCGGCGCGCAGGCCGGAGCCGCCGCGCACAGGGCGAGCAGCCATGGCAGCAAACGTGAGAGCTGTCCGCCCCCTCTCCGCATTCCCCCTCCTCTCCGTGCAGGAAGGTAGCCACTGAGGGACGCGCGGGCATCGCTCACCCCCGGGTGCCCGCCCCACACCTGGGGGACACCGGTTGCGTCACACCGTGGACACTGTGCGGGCGGCTCGGGAAAAGACAGAGCCCCGCGGCGCCAGCAGGGCACCGCGGGGCTCGGAGCTTCACGTCCGCGCGCGAGGCGCTATCGCGTCACGGTGCGGCGGGCGCCTTGACGGGGGCCTTGGCCTTCTTCTCCGCGTTGGCGAAGTCACCCGCCTTCACCTGCAGCACCTTCGCCCAGTCCAGGTGCTTCTCCATGGCCTTGCGCACGTCCTCGGGCTTCAGCTTCGCGAGCTTCTCCTCAATCGTCGCGTCGAAGGCCAGCGTGCGCCCCAGGTACAGGTACCCGGCGAGCTGCCGCGCCAGGCCCCCGTCCTGCGAGCGCGCCGCCTGGCGGTACTCGAGCAGGCCCGCGCGCGCCTTCTCCAGCTCCTCCGCCGTGAAGCCCTGCTTCACCGCGCGCGACACCTCCTGGCTCATCGCCGCCTCCAGCCTCGCCGCGTTCTCCGGCGCGTAGATGGCGTAGGTGACGAAGTTGCCCACCGTGTCGATGTCGCCCGCGTCCAGGCTGCTGCCCACGCCGTAGGACAGGCCGTCCTGCTGGCGGATGCGCGTGGCCAGCCGCGAGTTGAGGAAGCCGCCGCCCAGCACGAAGTTGCCGAGCAGCAGCGCCGGCCAGTCCGCGTCGTCCTTGCGCAGCTTCAGCGACTGGCCCGCCAGGTAGTACGCGTTCGCCTTGTCCGGCGTTTCCAGCGCCACCACCTTCGGGCCACCCTCGGTGAAGACCTGCGGGACGCGCTTGAAGGGGGCCGGGCTCTTCCAGCCGCCGAACAAGTCCCCGGCGAGCGCCACCACGTCCTTCGCCTCGAAGTCGCCCACCACGGCCAGCTCGCCGTTGGACGCGCCGTAGAAGGCCTTGTGGAAGGCGCGCACGTCCTCCAGCGCGGTGTCCTTCACGCCGGCCAGGCGCTCCTCCAGCGTGGGCACGTAGTACGGGTGCCCCTTCGGGTACTGCGCGGACAGGGTGCGCCAGAAGGCGATGCTGCCCTGGGTCTCCGGCTCGCTGCGCTGCGACTCCAGCGAGGCCAGCCGCTCCTGCTTCAGCAGGGCGAACTCGTTGGCGTCGAAGGCGGGCTCGCGCAGCACCTCGGCCACCAGCTTCAGCGCCTCGGGCAGGCTGGCGCGCGGGCATTCAATGGAGACGGTGGCTCCGGTGAGGCCGCCGTCCACGCCCACGCGCACCTTGAGCTTGTCGAACGCGTCCTGGAGCTGCTGCCGGCTGCGCTTCGCGGTGCCGCGCATCAGCATGCGGCCCGCGTACTGGGCCGCGTCCGTCTTCCCGCGCAGCGCGTCCTCGGTGCCCCAGCGCAGGTTGATGGCCACGTTGACCATCTCCCCGCGCGTCTTCTTGGGGAGCAGCGCGTACTTCATGCCGCCCGGCAGCTCGCCGCGCTGCACGCGCGCCTCGACGTTGGCGGGAGACGGGTCGAAGACCTCGCCCTGCGCCACCGCCTCGCGGCCCTTGTAGCCGTCCATCATCTTCGCCATGTCCACCGGCGGCGGCATCTCCGAGCGCTCCGGCTTCGCCGTGGGGATGAAGGTGCCCAGGGTGCGATTGGAGGCCTTGAGGTACGTGGCCGCCACGCGCGTGACGTCCTCGGGCTTCACCGCCTCGATGCGGTCTCTGTGCATGAAGAACAGGCGCCAGTCGCCGGTGGCAGCCCACTCGGAGAGCTGGATGGCGGCGCGCTCGGAGTTGTTGAGCGTCAGCTCCATCGACTTGATGAGCTGCGTCTTCGCGCGGGTGACCTCCTCCTCGGTGAAGGGCGTCCTGGCGGAGTCCTCCACCGTCTTGAGGAACGTCTCGCGGGCGGTGGCCACGGGCTGGCCCTCGCGCAGCTCCACGGAGAAGGTGAGGACGCCAGGGTCTCTGAGCTGCAGGTTGGAGGCGCCGGCGCGCGCGGCCTTCTTCGTTTCGACGAGGGCCTTGTAGAGGCGGCCGGACGGGTTGTTGCCCATGATGAGCGTGAGCACGTCGATGGCGGCGAAGTCGGGGTGGGCGCCCTCGGGCACGTGGTAGAGGCTGGTGAGGACGGAGGTGTCGCCCACGCGGCGCAGGGTGACTTCGCGCTCGCCGTCCTGGACGGGCTCGGCGGTGTACGTGGCGGGCACGGGCTTCGCGGGCTTCTTCAGCCGGCCGAAGGTGTCCTGAATCATGGACAGGGCCTTGCGCTCGTCGAAGCGTCCGGCGACGACGAGCATGGCGTTATCCGGGCGGTAGTACTTCCGGTAGAACTCCTGGAGCCGGTCGATGGGCACGTTCTCCAGGTCCGAGCGCGCGCCGATGGTGGCCTTGCCGTAGCTGTGCCAGATGAACGCGGCGGACATGACGCGCTCGAAGAGGATGCCGCGCGGGTCGTTCTCCCCGGACTCGAACTCGTTGCGGACGACGGTCATCTCGCTGTCGAGGTCCTTGCGAGCGATGAAGCTGTTGACCATGCGGTCGGCCTCGAAGGAGAGGGCCCAGCGCAGGTTGTCGTCCGAGGCGGGGAGCGTCTCGTAGTAATTGGTGCGGTCCAGCCAGGTGGTGCCGTTGGGACGGGCGCCGCGCTCGGTGAGGGCCTGGGGGACGTTCTTCGTGGTGGGCGTGCCCTTGAACATCAGGTGCTCGAGCAGGTGGGCCATGCCCGTCTCGCCATAGCCCTCGTGCTTGCTGCCGACGAAGTACGTCACGTTGACGGTGACGTTGGGCTTGGTGGGGTCCGGGAAGAGGAGCACGCGCAGGCCGTTGGGCAGGCGGTACTCGGTGATGCCCTCCACGCTCGTCACCGGGGCGAGCGCCTTCGCGGAACCGACCTTGGAGGTGGCCGCGGGCTTCGCGGTGGGAGCAGGGGCCTGGGCCCATACCGGGGTGGCGGCCAGCAGCACGGCGGCCAGCAGGGTGAGCGGGGTACGACGCTTCATGCGGTCCTCGCGAGTCGTCTGGAAGTGCACCGGCTTCTAACCCGGCATGCCCCGCCCGCCATCCCGAACGGCGCCACTCCGGCCGGCCGGGCGTCCGAGGCGCGACATCCGGGAGCACGGCGGGGATGCGGGGATGACCTGTCAGGTCTCGCGTTCGGGTGACGCCCTGCAAGGTTGACTGCGGGCAGGACCGACGTACCATGGGTGTTGCACCGGGCCGGGTGTACTGGCGAACGGGTGCTGCCTCGTGGATCCGCGGGCGGCGACCCGATGGGCCGGCGTGTGCGGTTCGGCGGGGGCCAGGGCGTACGACCTCACAGGTTCTCCAGGGGTCGTCTGCCGTGTCAGATGTGCTTGGTAGGGTGCATGACATCCAACCGGAGAATGGACTTCGGCGGGAGGGAGGAGTCGATGGCGATGGCGACAGGTGGGGACCTGCTCATCAAGCAGAGCATGCGGGAGCTGAACGAGGCGCATCAGGAGGTGCTGGCCGCGAATGCGCGCGTGGATGCGAAGCTCGACGAGGTCGCGGAGCACGTGAATCAGGCACTGCATGGCCTGGGCGAGATGAAACAGGCCGTGGGGACGGTGAGACAGGACGTGGTGAAGCTGGGGCAGGGGGTGGCCTCGCTCAGCGACTCCGTCAAGGAGGCGAACCAGCGGGTGGGCTCACTCGGCGAAACGGTCGATGTGCTGGGCCAGCGGGTGGACTCGCTCAGTGACTCCGTCAAGGTCGTGAACCAGCAGGTGGGCTCGCTCAGCGAAACGGTCGGTGTGCTGGGTCAGCGGATGGATTCCGTCAGCGAGACGGTCGGTGTGCTGGGTCAGCGCGTGGATTCCGTCAACGAGACGGTCGGCGTGCTGGGTCAGCGCGTGGATTCCGTCAGCGAGACGGTCGGTGTGCTGGGTCAGCGCGTGGATTCCGTCAGCGAGACGGTCGGTGTGCTGGGTCAGCGCGTGGATTCCGTCAGCGAGACGGTCGGCGTGCTGGGTCAGCGGATGGACTCTCTCAGTGACTCCGTCAAAACCGTGGACCACCGGGTGGACTCGCTCAGCAAGACAGTCGACGCACTGGGGCAGCGGGTGGACTCCGTCAGCGACTCCTTCAGAGGCGTGAATCAACGGGTGGACTCGCTCAGCGAAACGGTCGGCGGGATGGGTCAGACCGTGAACGTGCTGGACCAGAAGATGAATTCGCAGGGAAAGACCGTCGAAGTCCTCGGAGAAGGTCTCACCGGCCTCACTCACGCCTTCCGCTCCACCAAGACCACCCACGAGGGCTACTTCGAGAAGCTGGGCCGCACACTGAACACGCTCCTCGAGCAGCAGCATCAGGACCGGCTCAGGCTCGGCGACCACGAGCGCCGTCTGAGCCTGCTCGAACAGGCCTGAGCGCTCACGTGCGCAGCAGGGGAGGGCGGCTCCCCTGAAGTCGCCCTCCAACCTCCAGGACGCCCCCCTCACCCACGAGCAGCTTGAAACGAGACACACCCGAGGCCAGGTCGTCCCGCGCGTCAGGGATTGAGCGCCGACCTGTTAGCGTGACTCCTCGGCCAGGTCGCCACGGCCGGAAGCGAAGGGACACGGGATGCGACTGGTGCTCCTCTCCGATACGCACATGCACCATGACGCACTGACGGTGCCCGCGTGCGACGTGCTCATCCACGCAGGGGACTTCACCGGTCGTGGACGGCGACAGGAGGTCGAGGAGTTCCTCCGCTGGTTCTCCCTCTGCGAGGCGCGCGAGAAGGTGCTCATCGCCGGCAACCACGACTTCCTCTGCGAGGAGGCCCCCGACCTGGCCCGCGCGCTCATCCGGGACGCCGGCGTGCGCTACCTCCAGGACGAGGAAGCCCACGTCGCGGGGCTGCGCCTCTGGGGCTCTCCCATGACGCCCCGGTTCGGACGCTGGGCCTTCAACCGGGACAGGGGCCCGGACCTCGCCGCCCACTGGGCGCGCATCCCCGAGGGCCTCGACATCCTCATCACCCACGGCCCTCCGAGCGGGCTGGGAGACCGGACCTGGTCCGGCATCTCCGCGGGCTGCGAGGACCTGCTGGCCCGCGTGCGCCAGGTCCGCCCCCGCCTCCACGTCTTCGGCCACATCCACGAAGCGCATGGCGAGTACACGCTGCCCGGCCTCGCCACGCGCTTCCTCAATGTCTCCAACTGCCGCCTGCTGCCCTTCGGCGTCCGCCCGCCCGTCGTGTTGGAGCTGGAGCCCCTCGGAGGCCCGGGGCAGGGTGGCGCCTCCGTGACGTGAGCCCGGTGCCCCTCGCGCCCGCTCTTCCACCGGCCGGGAAGGGAGACGCTCATGCCCGCCCTTCCACCCTGCGAGGAGCCTGGGGCCCGTGGACACGTGGCCGCCCGGACACCGCTGCATAGGGAACTACGTGCAAGCATCGTCGCCACCGCGCGTTAGTAGTAAGCACCGCGTGCGCAGGGCCGTGCCCCGTTTCGCGCGTACCAGGAGTCCCTTCGGATGAAACGATTCATCATCGGCGCGCTGGCCTTCATCGGCGCGATGTCCATCCTCTTCTTCGTGGGCCTCATCGGCCTGATGGTGCTCGCGTCGGCGAGCGCCCCGACGGTGCCGTCCAACCTCGTGCTGGAGCTGGACCTGGAGGGCCCGCTGCCCGAGTACGTGCTGAGCAACTCGCTCAGCGGCGCCTTCGGCGAGGACCCGACCACGGTGCGCGACGTGGTGGACGCGCTGGAGAAGGCCGGCAATGACTCGCGCGTGAAGTCGCTGGTGGCGCGCGTGGGCAACCCCGGCAGCGCCGCCGCGGCCCAGGAGCTGCGCGACGCGGTGAAGGCCTTCCGCGCCAAGGGAAAGAAGGCCGTGGCCTACACGGACACCTTCGGGGAGGAGGGCAACGGCACCATGGGCTACTACGTCGCGTCCGCCTTCGACGAGGTCTACATCCAGCCCTCCGGCGACGTGAGCGTCACCGGCCTGTCCTTCGAGACACCCTTCGCGCGCGACGCCTTCGCCAAGCTGGGCGTGACGCCGCGCTACCACAAGCGCGCCGAGTACAAGAACGCGGTCAACACGTACACGGAGCAGGGCTACAACGCGCCCCACCGCGAGGCCACCGAGCGCTTCACGCAGAGTCTCTTCGGCCAGGTGGTGCGCGGCATCGCCGAGGACCGGAAGCTGACCGAGGACGTGGTGCGCGGCCTCATCGACAAGGCGCCGCTGTTCGGCCAGGACGCGGTGGACGCGAAGCTGGTGGACGGGCTGCGCTACCGCGACGAGGTCATGTCCGAGGTGAAGAAGGACGCGGGCGACGGCGCCGAGCTGCTCTACGTGCACAAGTACCTGGAGCGCGCCGGCCGGCCGAACACGTCCGGGGACACCATCGCCCTCGTCTATGGCGTGGGCGGCGTGTCGCGCGGGAAGAGCCAGGACAGCCCGCTGGGCGGCGGGCAGGTCATGGGCGGTGACAGCGTGGCGGCGGCGCTGCGCAAGGCCTCCGAGGACCCGCGGGTGAAGGCGATTGTCTTCCGCGTGGACAGCCCCGGCGGCAGCTACGTGGCCAGCGACACCGTGCGCCGCGAGGTGCAGCGCGCGCGGGAGGCGGGCAAGCCCGTCATCGTCACCATGGGCACCTACGCCGCGAGCGGCGGCTACTTCGTCGCCATGGACGCGGACCGCATCGTCGCGCAGCCGGGCACGCTCACCGGCAGCATCGGCGTGTACGCGGGCAAGTTCGTGACGCAGGCCTTCTGGGAGAAGCTGGGGGTCAACTTCGAGACGATTGCCGCGGGCCGCAACGCCGCCATGTACGGCACGGATGAGGACTTCACGCCGGAGCAGGACGCTCGCGCGGAGGCGGAGATGGACGCCATCTACTCGGACTTCACGCGGCGCGCGGCGGCCGGTCGGAAGATGCCGCTGGAGAAGCTCCAGGGCCTGGCGAAGGGCCGCGTGTGGACGGGCGAGGACGCGCTGGCCAACGGCCTGGTGGACGCGCTGGGCGGCTTCCCGAAGGCGCTCGAGATTGCGAAGGAGCTGGCGAAGCTGCCCGCCGACGCCCGCGTGAATGTGGAGGTGTACCCGCGCAAGAAGGCCACGTCCGAGGTGCTGTCCGAGCTGCTCGGGCAGACGGGCGACAACAGCGAGGACGACGCCACCACCGTGAGCGCCCTGGCCCCGTGGGCCCCCCTGATGGAGGGCGTGCGCGGGGTGTACGCGCTCGGCGCGAGGATGGGCCTGTTCGAGCCCGCGCGCGGCTCGCTCTACGCCCCCATGCCCCGGGCCAGCTGGGAGTGACGCACCCCTCGCCCGGGCGCCTCAGGACGCCCGGGCGGGCCTCGAGGGTAGGGCGCCCGGCCGCTCGCGTCGCCCCGGGACGCAGGAGCGTCTTCACCGGACGCCGGGCCCCGGGTTTCCAGGCCGGCTCGGGCGCCCCGGACGCGGCTCCACGGAAAAGGCTGCGAATGCCTCAGACGCGGATCCGCGGGTGCGCGGGCTCCGGGTGCGACAGCAGGCGGCCGAACACGGAGTGGTAGCGGAGCTGCTGCAGGGCGCACCGCTGGCGCTTCGAGTCGAACACGAGACAGCGCTCCACCGGCCCCGCGTACACGTGCAGCGAGACGCCGGGGCCCTGCTGGTTGATGACGCGGTGGATGGGCGCCGTGGGGCAGCGGAAGTCCACGTAGCCCGCGCCCACCGGCCCCACCACCTCCGGAGGCCCCAGCCGCGCCGGCCCCGGCTCCCGCCCGCCCGACACCAGGGCGTAGTTCTCCAGGAGGAAGCTGCCGGACTGGATGCTGAACCAGCACTCCTGCCCGTCGTGGTCATGCACGGGCGAGCAGGCGCCCGCCTCCCAGCAGTTGAGCAGCACCTCCAGCCGCGCATCCCTGTAGACGAGGTTGCGCGTGTACCGGCCCCGGCTGAAATGCAGGTACGGCTGCAGGCTGGACGGCTCCACCACGAGCCCCGCCAGCCGCGCGCCCACGGCCAGCAGACCCGGCTGCCCGCCCGCTTCCTCCCGAAGGAGCCCCACCAACGCCTCGAGGGTCATGACGCCCATGGGGGAAAACCTAGGTAAGGCACCGACACGGTGCCTATTAGCGTGTTGGATGGGGGACGGACGGGCGCACGGCGCGCACTTGAGGACAGGCACCCCATCGAATAGAGGACATCCTCCACTCTGGGCACGCCTCCATGCAAGGGCGGCCCCGGGTTTGCATCGTGTCGCGGACACGGAACCATCTGGCGCGCGCGAGGAAGCCGCGAGCCGGTGGGAAGCGTACAGAGACAGTCAATTTCCTGGACCGAAGCCGTTCCTGTTGTCGAGGAGCCGCCAAGGTGGGGGCCGAGGAACCGAACATGAAGAAGCGACTGGGTGACATCCTCGTGGAGCGCGGTGTGATTGATGCGCTGCAGCTCCATTCCGCGCTGGCGTATCAGCGCAAGTGGGGGGTGCCGCTGGGGCAGGTGGTGGTGGATCAGCGCTTCTGCACCGCGCAGCAGGTCCTGGAGGCGCTGGCGACGCAGGTGGGGATGCAGACGGTGGAGCTGGATGCGCAGCGGCCGGACTCCAACCTCGCGTACCTGATTCCGGAGAAGGTGGCGGAGGCGCACCGGGTGGTGCCGCTGCGGCTGGAGGGCAAGGGCGGCCGGGACTCGGTGCTGGTGGTGGCCATCGCCGCGCCGGCCAGCCTGGCGTCGCTGGATGCGGTGAAGAGCGTTTCCGGCAAGTCGCGCGTGGTGGCGATGCTGGCCACGGACGCGGCCATCCGCCGCGCCATCGGCCGCATGTACCGCGGCGAGACGGGTGAGGCCGTGCCGCGCCGTCCCGGCATGGAGGGCTTCTCCCTCCCCGAGGCGGACGACAGCATGCCCATGCTGCTGGGCGGCACCATGGCGGACCTGACGAACATGGAAGCCCCCTCCTCGAAGGACGGGCTGCCCATGCTCTCCTCGCTGGAGGAGGCCACGCGGCCCACGCCCGCGCCCGTGAAGCCCACCCCCGCGCCGGTGGCGGCGGTGCCCCCGCGGCGGCCCACGCCCACGCAGGTGAAGATTCCCACGCTGACGCCGGCCCGGCCGGAGCAGGTGGCGCAGGTGCTGGTGTACGGCTGGGGCGTGGAGGCCTCGGCGGGGCTGGTGCGCCTGCTGGAGGCCTCCGGGCTGAAGGCCCAGGTGGCCAGCACCGAGGAGCTGCTGGCGGCGAACGAGGCGCAGGTGGTGGTGGCGCCGCTGCCGTCCATGGAGGCGCTGGGCCGCAAGGTGCTGGCGCAGGTGCTGGTGGCCGGCAAGGTGCCGGAGCTGGACCTGCCCCGGGCCCAGGCGGTGGGCGCGAGGGGCTTCCTCGCGGCGCCGGTGGACCCGGACCTGCTGCTGCGCGCGGTGCGCCGGCTGGCCCGGCCCACCGACGGCACCTTTCTCAAGCGCGCCGGCTGACCGGCGCGACCCTCAGGGTACGGCCGCCAGCAGCGCGGGCTTGTCCGAGCCCTCTGGCAGCCAGAGCGAAGCAAGCTCCAGTGACGAGGACGGAAAGGGCTCGGCGCGCACCACCGAGTCCGAGTCGTAGCTGCCGGTGAGGAGCCAGCCGCGCTTGACGCGCTGGTACACCTCCAGCGTGCGCGCGGCGGGGTCCACCAGCCAGACGTGGGAGACGCCCGCGCGAGCGTAGAGGGGCAGCTTGCGCGTGCGGTCCAGCGCGGCGGTGGAGGGCGCGAGCACCTCACACACCCAGTCCGGCGCCACCGTGAGGAAGGGCACGTCCGGGTCCGGCGGGGAGGCCACGCGCTCGCGGCGCCAGCCGGCCACGTCGGGGACGAGCATGTCCTGACCCAGGTGCAGCTCGGGCGCGCGCAGGAAGCACCAGCGGCCGCTGCCACCGCGGCGCCTGTCGAGCTGCTCTCCCAGCTCCACGCCCAGCATGAAGGCCGCGCGCGTCTGCGCGGCGGTGGGGCGGGGAGACGCCACCAGTTCCTCGTCCAGAATCTCCCCCACCCAGCCCGAGGGCAGGGCCGAGAGCATGGAGTACCGCGCCAGGGGGATGATGCCTTCCGTCACAACGCCTCCGAGAATCACCGGGTCAGGGCGGGCATTCTAGGGAGCGGTCTGACACTCCCCCGCGTGCCGACGGCGTGTCATTTCCCGATGCAGAAACGCTGGAAGATTGCGTCCAGGAGCGCTTCGGAAACGGTGGTGCCCGAGACTTCGCCGAGGGCCTCGAGCGCGAGGCCGACCTCGCCGGAGACGACCTCCAGCGTGGAGGCGTGTGACGCGGCCCCGGCGCGGGCCAGCGCCTCGGCGGCACGACGCAGGGCATCGGCGTGGCGCTCGGAGACGAGGGCCACCGCGGAGGGTGTGCCGCCGCCCCAGAGCTGGCCGAGCATGTCGGCGCGGAGCGACTCCACGCCTTCACCCGTGAGCCCGCTGACCCGCGGGCGCGGCGTCGGCCGGACTCCGGAAGTCACCCGGGGCACATCCGCTGCCGCGAGGCCCGGACGAGAGCTCGCCGCGGGCGGAGGTGCCTTCGGCGCCGCGCTCGGGTGAGCACTCCCACCCTCGGCGCGCGCCGCCACGTCGCACTTGCCATCCACCGCCAGCACGGGCGTGGCACCGGCGTCGCGAAGCCACGCCTCGGCCTCCGTCTCCGTGGCATCCGGCGGCAGGACGAGCACGGCCAGGTCCACGCCCGCGAGCAGCTCGCGCGTACGGGCGATGCCGAGCGCCTCCACCCGTCCCGGCGCCTCGCGCAGCCCGGCGGTGTCGAACAACGTCACGCCCAGCCCGTCCCATTCGACTCGGGCCTCCAGCGCGTCACGCGTCGTCCCGGGCTCGTCGTCCACGAGCGCGCGCGCCTCGCCCACCAGCCGGTTGAAGAGGGTGGACTTGCCCGCGTTGACGGGGCCGAACAGCGCCACGCGCGCGCCCCGTCGCACCAGCCGGCCCCGTCCCGCCTCCGCGAGCAGCGCCTCCGCCTGAGCGCGCAGCGCGGCGACACGCTCGCCCGCGGCCGCGTCCGCGCCTTCCGCCTCGTCGGGGAAGTTGAGGACGCCTTCGAGGTCCGCATGGAGCTCGCGCAGCGGCTCCTCCAGCGCGCGCACGCGGGAGGCCAGCACGCCGGACAACCCCGCCGCCGCCGCGCGCACCGCCGCCTCGGAGTCCGCCGCCACCAGGTCCGCCACCGCTTCCGCGCGGGTGAGGTCCAGCCTCCCGTTGAGGAAGGCGCGGCGGGTGAACTCCCCCGGAGCGGCCGGGCGCACGCGCTCGTCTTCCAGCGCTCGCGCCAGCAGCAGGCTCAGGAGGCGCGGGCTTCCGTGCGCCTGCAGCTCCACCACGTCCTCGCCCGTGAACGAGGCCGGCGCGCGGAAGTAGAGGAACAGGCCTTCATCCAGGGCGCGGCCCGCTCCGTCGACGAAGGTCGCGAGGTACGCGTGACGCGGAGTCGGCTGCGCGGGCACGCCCGGAGCCAGCAGTCGGCCGACGTCCAGGGCGGCGGGGCCGGAGAGCCGGAGGATGCCCACGGCCCCGGCGGTGGGCGCGGTGGCCAGGGCGGCGATGGTGGGGGAGTCGGACGTCATGTCGGCACGGCGGCGCAACGGTGGGGCGGCCCGCGTCCCGAGCGGCCTCCAACCCCTCAGCTCAGCGAGGCCCCATCGGCGGCGTGGAACCGCGGGCGGCCTTCTCCACGGCCTCGCGGTTCTCGTCGATGTAGCGCTCCACCGCGTCGTCCTCGAGCTCCAAATCTCGCAGCACGCCCGGATAGACGAACCGGAAGGCGGGGGAGTCCTCGTCCCCTCGCAGGCGGAAGCTCATCTTCAGCACCGCCGCGCCGTACAGCTTGTCCTTGAGAGCTTTCGCCTTGCCCATCCCTCTTCTCTCTTCCGGAAGACCGTGACGCGAGCCGCGCTCACTCGTCGAAGTCGTCCTCGTCGTCGTCCGGCAGCAGGCTCTTCTTGGGCAGCGGAGCCGGCTTGTCCGGAGTGAACACCACACGGCGGTTGCGGCCTTCGCCCTCCACCGTGATTTTCGTCCCTCCCACTCCTTCTACTGCCCTGACGACGCGCGCGCGGTCTTCCAGCTTCATCGCGGCCAGCGCGTAGAAGCGCCCCAGGCTGGCTGACTTCACCGCGAGCTGGCGGGCGGCCTCCCGCAGTGCCGCATCCTCTTCCACCGTCACCGTGCGCTCGTCGGTGTCGGCACGAGGCGCCGGAGCAGCCCGTGCGGCAGGCGCCTGCGCGCCCCCCCGAGGAGCCTTCGCGGGAGCCTGCGCCGGAGCCGCCGCCTGCGGAGGAGGCCGGGGCGCGGCGGGTGCCGGAGCCGCCGGAGCCGAAGCCGGAGCAGGCGCCGCGGCCTGTGCCGCCTGCGGCTCACGACGCTGCCGCGGCTCCGGGTGGGCGCCCGCGCCGAGCACCACCCAGCGCCGCTCCACCCCGGGCCGGTGCATCATCTTGTTGAGCAGGAACTGGAGCGAGTCCACCACCTGGCTGCGCCGCCCGTTCTCCACGCCAGGAGGAGGGCCCGCCTCGAAGTGGAGCGCCACGGAGAGGCTGCCGTCCGCGGCGTCCTGCATGTCCAGGCGCGCCGGGAAGCCCATCAGCCCGAGGATGTCGCCGAGGAGCTTCTCCACGCGCGCCCGGAAGTCACCAGAAGCAGCGCCCCCGGAGGCCGGAGCCCCCGGTGCCTGCTGCGGAACCTGCTGCTCACTCACTTGCGTCTGCCTCCCGCCGTCACCACCGCCGGCGTCCCGCCGCCCGTATTCGACTTCTTCCGGTCCAGCCACTTGCGCAGCCCGTACTGCTGGCCAATCGACAGCAGGTTGTTGGTGAAGATGTAGAGCGACAGGCCCGCGGGGTACTGGAGCAGCGTGGCCGTGAAGATGATGGGCATGAACCAGGTCATCATCTTCGCCTGGGCCGCATCCATCATCTGCGGCTGCATCTTCTGGGTGATGACCATGGACACGCCCAGCGCCAGCGGCAGCAGGTACGTGGGGTCCTTGTACGTCAGGTCGCGCCAGATGGGCCCGATGAAGGGCTCGCCGTAGATGTCGAAGCTGTTGCGCAGCGCCGTGAAGAGCGCAATCCACACCGGCATCTGGATGAGCAGCGGGAGGCACCCGCCCAGCGGGTTCACCTTCGCCTCCTGGTACAGCTTCATGATTTCCAGGTTCTGCTGCTCACGGTTGTCCGCGTGCTTCTTGCGAATCTCCTCCATGCGCGGCTGGAGCTTCTTCACCTCTTCCATGCTGACCATGGAGCGGTAGGTGAGCGGCAGCAGCACCATCTTCACCACCACGGTGAGCAGGATGATGGCCACGCCCCAGTTGCCGGTGATGCCGTGGAAGAACTTCATCACCGCCAGCAGCACCTTGCAGATGACGGCCCAGATGCCGAAGTCGACCGTGTCCTCCAGCTTGGGGTGGAACACGGTGTCACCCAGCGAGGCGGCCTGGCGCAGCGCGGGGCCGGGCACCACGGCGAGCAGGTCCGGGTCCTTGGGGCCCAGGTAGCCGCCGAAGCGCAGCGTCACCGTCTCGCCCGCGGCCACGCTGAGCGGGAAGGACGCCGTCACCTCGCGCGCGGTGGGCGACGCGTTGAGCGTGCAGTGGCCGGCGCGCGGCCCGTCCAGCGGGTAGAGCGCGGACACGAAGTACTGCTGGTCGATGCCGAAGAAGTGCAGCTCGCCCCGCGTGTCCTCGGCCGCGGGCGCGTCGTCGCCCGGGTTCATCTTGTGGAGCGTCTCGCCCACGTAGCAGGCCGACCGGCTCAGGTTGCCCACGCCGCCGAAGAAGGACGGCGCGTGCTCGAAGTTGGGGTCCACCGCGCGGCCGTAGTGCACCTGCAGCTCGCCGTTCTGCGGCTGGCCGGAGGTGTTGCGCACCTGCACGGCGTACACGAGCTCGAAGCCCTGGGTGGGCCACTGCAGCGTCTTCACCACCTCCCACGGGCCCTGGCGGCCGGTGAAGGTGAGGCCGTTGGCGTTGCCGCCCGCGCCCTCCGTCACCGCGTAGCGCAGGCCCGCGGGCAGGGGGCTGTTGCCCGTGATGGACACGGCCAGGGGCAGCGGCTGGCCCGGCACCGGCTGCGCCACGTTCATCTGCGGCGGCGGGGGAATCTCCTTGCCGAAGAGCTTCTGGAAGCCCTGCGAGACGGTGAGCTCCTGCTGCTCACGCATCTTCGAGCCCTGGAGCACGGCCGCGGTGAGGCCACCGCCCTCCGAGCTGAAGCCGTAGTGGACCTCCTGGCGGGCCAGGTCCACCTTGCGCTCGGGGAGCGCCGGGGCGTCATTGGCGGCGACGGCGGTGCCGCTTCCATCACCGGGCGCGGGGGGCGCGGCGACGGGGGCGGTGCCGGCATCGGCGGGGGCGGCGACCACCACACCCGCGTCCGCGCCCTCGGCGCCGGGCTCCGGCGGCTTGGGGGCGAGGAAGAAGGTGTAGAAGGCGGTGGCCACGAACGAGAGGGCCAATGCGGCCAGCAGTCGCTTCTGCGAATCGTTCGACTGGGGCGAGAGCGGATCGTTCATAGACTCCCCCCTCCGAGAGGGAGAGGGCTGCAAGGGGTGGAGGGCCCCGTCACGGCACCGGGTCGATGCCGCCGGGGTGGAAGGGCTGGCAACGCATGAGCCGCCACGCGGTGAGCCAGGAGCCCTTGAAACCGCCGTGCTTCTCCAGCGCTTCCATGGCGTAGGTCGAGCACGACGGGTGGAACCGGCAGACCTTCGGCAGCAGGGGGCCGAGGAACTTCCGGTAGAAGCGGATGGGCAGGGAGATGACGAAGGCGAGCGGGCTCATCTGGGCGGCTCCTTCGGCTTCGTCTCCGCGGCCGGCGCGAGCCGCTGCAGCTTACGGGTGACACCGTCGAAGGCACGCGACAGCTCCGGGAAGGACGCGTCCTTTCCGGACGAGCGCACCACCAGCACCACGTCCAGGCCCGACGGCCATTGCGTGCGGCGCTTGCGGAACAGCTCGCGCAGCACGCGCCTCAAGCGCGCCCGCACCACCGCGTTGCCCACCTTGCTCGACACGGTGAGGCCAACACGGGAGTACGTCCGGCCATTGCGCTTGATGAGGGCCAGGAGGCAGTCGGAAGGAACCTTCTGCCCGCCTTCCTGAACCTCCAGGAATTCGCGCCGCTGAAGCAGGCGCAGGGCCTTGGGGAAGCGCTGGTCTGCCGGGCCTGACTGGCCCGGCGTCGCACCCTCGGCCCTCACACTCGAACTCGCTTACTTCTTCGCGGCGGAAACAACGAGCCGCTTACGGCCCTTGGCGCGGCGGCGCTTGAGGACGTCACGGCCGCCCTTGGTGGCGTTCCGCTTGCGGAACCCGTGGGCGCGATTGCGGCGGACCTTCGACGGCTGGTACGTGCGCTTGGACACGGCTCTAACTCCTTGATGATGACGGCGGCGCCTCCCCTACCGCTCCGGCGCGACCTGAACTGGGGAAAGGGGCGGGTCCGTAACCCTCTTTCCAGGGTAAGTCAACGTTGGATCACACTTACCCGGGTATTGGCCGGGCCGAAACGGGCCCCGGTGCCGGGTACGTGTAAGGGAACACGCCTCGGGGTGAAAGCACCTTGTCACCGTCCAGGGTTTCCCATCTGGAGACCGGGCAGGCGGGCGTGCACACCTCCGGGCCTTTGCAGGACGTACTGGCAGTCCTAGCCTGCGGATCCGCCCCCCAGCGCTTGGGGAGGGTGCCGGGGGCGGCTACCAGCGTGCCGGGTCGGCATGCCCGTTGCCGATCCGCCGCGTCCGGAAAAGCACGTGGAGATCCGCCGCGTTGGGCCGGTTCCTTGATCCACCAGGAAGCGTCTGTTAGCACGGCCGGACGCCCGCAGGCCCTCCGCTTTTGCACGCTTGAGACATACTTGAACGCCCTCGCTCACGCCGCTTCCCCCCTTCCAAGTGCCGGAATTATCTGGGCTCGG